>NZ_MOOY01000001.1 GCF_001931685.1 Pararhizobium arenae
CAGCTGCCGGGCGGGTGGCCGCCCGCCCGGCAGAAACAACTATCTCATAGTTTGATCATCCAAGAAGGTGGCGCGAAGCGCCGGATGAGGGGCGGAACCGCAACGTTCACATATGCCGAAACTTTTGCCCCTCACCCTGGCCCTCTCCCCGCATGCGGGGAGAGGGGACCACGGAGCATCGGCTTCAGAGTATGCAACTCCGGAGCTTGGTCTCTGCCCGAAAACACCCGCAAGCCTTGACAAATGGGGCCGGTCATGCGCTTTTCCGCCCGATTTTCGCATATTGCCGCCGGACCAATGTTTCGGCCGGCCCATCAGCATTTCAGGATACCATGATGCACCGTTACCGCAGCCACACCTGCGCCGCCCTCCGCAAGTCCGATGTCGGCGCGACCGTCCGTATCTCCGGCTGGGTTCACCGCGTCCGCGACCACGGCGGCCTGCTGTTTATCGACCTTCGCGACCATTACGGCATGACGCAGATCGTCGTTGATCCGGATAGCCCGGCCTTCAAGACGGCGGAAACCGTTCGTGGCGAATGGGTCATCCGTGTCGATGGCCTCGTAAAGGCGCGTTCGGACGAGACCGTCAACAAGCAGATGGCGACCGGCGAGATCGAGCTTTACGCCCAGGAGATCGAAGTCCTGTCGTCGGCGAAGGAACTGCCGCTGCCGGTGTTCGGCGAACCCGACTATCCGGAAGACGTGCGCCTGAAGTACCGCTTCCTCGACCTGCGCCGCGAAACCCTGCACAAGAACATCGTCAAGCGCACCCAGATCATTTCGTCGATGCGCAAGGGCATGGGTGAGGCAGGCTTTGCCGAATACGCCACCCCGATTCTGACCGCGTCCTCGCCGGAAGGTGCCCGCGACTTCCTCGTGCCGAGCCGCATCCATGAAGGCAAGTTCTTCGCCCTGCCGCAGGCCCCGCAGCAGTACAAGCAGTTGCTGATGGTTGCCGGTTTCGACCGCTACTTCCAGGTCGCGCCCTGCTTCCGCGACGAAGACCCGCGCGCTGACCGCCTGCCGGGCGAGTTCTACCAGCTCGACGTCGAAATGAGCTTCGTCACCCAGGAAGATGTCTGGGAAACGATGGAGCCGATGATGACCAAGGTCTTCGAGGAATTCGCCGAAGGCAAGCCGGTCACGCAGAACTGGCCGCGCATTCCCTACGACGAAGCGATCCGCAAGTACGGCTCCGACAAGCCGGACCTGCGCAACCCGATCGAGATGCAGGCCGTTACCGAGCACTTCGCCGGCTCCGGCTTCAAGGTGTTCGCCAACATGATCGCGTCGAACCCGAAGGTTCAGGTCTGGGCGATCCCGGCCAAGACCGGCGGTTCCCGCGCGTTCTGCGATCGCATGAACGCCTGGGCGCAGTCCACCGGCCAGCCGGGCCTCGGCTACATCTTCTGGCGCAAGGAAGAAGACGGCTCGACCGCCGGCTCCGGCCCGCTTGCCAAGAACATCGGCGACGAGCGCACCGAAGCGATCCGCACGCAGCTTGGCCTTGATGTGGGCGATGCCTGCTTCTTCGTCGCTGGCGACCCGGCCAAGTTCTACAAGTTTGCCGGTGAAGCCCGCACCCGCGCCGGCGAGGAGCTGAACCTCGTCGATCGCGATCGTTACGAAATGTGCTGGATCGTCGACTTCCCATTCTACGAATACAACGAGGAAGAAAAGAAGATCGACTTCGCCCACAACCCGTTCTCGATGCCGCAGGGTGGTCTTGAAGCCTTCGACAGCAAGGACCCGCTGGAGCTGAAGGCGTACCAGTACGACGCAGTCTGCAACGGCTTCGAAATCGCCTCGGGCTCGATCCGTAACCAGTCGCCGGAGCTGATGGTCAAGGCCTTCGAAAAGGTTGGCCTCTCGCAGAGCGACGTGGAAGAGCGCTTCGGCGGTCTCTATCGTGCGTTCCAGTACGGTGCGCCTCCGCACGGCGGCTGCGCCTTCGGTATCGACCGTGTGGTCATGCTGCTGGTCGGTGCGAAGAACCTGCGCGAAATCTCTGTCTTCCCGATGAACCAGCAGGCGCAGGACCTCCTGATGAACGCCCCGTCGCCGGCGACACCGCAGCAACTGCGCGAATTGGCCCTGCGCGTCGTTCCGTCCAAGAAGGACTGACAGGCGGCATTTTTGGACGTTGGGAATGGCGGCAGGGGCCGCCATTCCTGACCCCGTGGCAGTCTCCCGGCTTGCCACAAAAATGTCACGAAATCTTCGTGCAGCGTTGAGGGTTGTTTAAGAGTTTCAGTGACTTATCGGTCCCGGTTTATGCAATTGCCGGAGCTCCGCTTGTCCCGCCTTTCCCACCTCAAGATTTCCCAGCGCGTGATGCTCTTTGCCCTCGGCGCGTTGTCCGGCATCCTCGTTATCGCCGGCATTTTCCTCTGGCAGCGCCAGCTTGAAGCCACCTACCGTACCGGTTTCGATCGTTTGAGCCAGCAGGAGCAACAGGTTGCCCGCATGGGCAGTGATCTGCGCGACACGCTCCTCTGGGAACAGCATTTCCTGCTGTCGAAGGATATCGCCGCCGCCGACAAGTTCAATGCTGCTCATGCAGATGCGTCGGCTGCCGTTGAAAGGCTGAGGGCAGAGGCAATGCCCGCCCTGGCAGCCGATCTCGACGCGCTCAAGTCCAGCCTTGAAAACTATGCGGTCCTCTTTGCCGGTCTGGTGAAAGACAATCAGAATCTCGGCCTTGATCCCACGCAAGGTTTTGAAGGCGCCATGCGCAGTGCTGTGCACTCGATCGAGAAACAGTTGAAAGCAGTGGACGACGCCGGCATTCGCGCAAGCATGCTCATGCTTCGCCGTCATGAAAAAGATTTCCTCCTGCGCCGTGATACGAAGTATATTGAAGCCCATGGCCAGGAGGGCGAGGTATTTACCGCTCTGGTCAAGAAGGCGTTCAAGCCTGGCGTCCAGCGCATGCGCATCATGGATGCCTTCGAAATCTACCGCGAAAGCTTCCGTCTCTATGCCGAGGCAAGCTTGAAGGAAGCGGAAAGCCGCCGTCTGGTGAACGAGAGTTATGCGGCGATGCAGCCGTTGACGCAGCGGGTGCTTGAAGTCTTCACGACGGAGAAGACCGCGATCGAAAGCGAGAGTGCTGCGGTCGCAGAGCGAAATATCGCTCTTGTGATCGGCCTTCTCGCTGCGACCGTCCTCGTCCTTCTGGCTGGGGTGATCATCATCGGACGGTCCATTTCCGGGCCGGTCAAGAGGATTACGGGCGCGATGCGCAGTCTTGCAGATGGAAACACCGATATAGCCGTCCCGGGTCTCGGCTTGCGAAACGAATTTGGCTCCATGGCGGATGCACTGGAAATCTTCCGGCAGTCGGCCATCAACAATCTTCGTCTCGAGAAGGAGGCCGCCGAGGCGCGTACGCGGGCCGAACAGGAACGCCATCAGCTTCAACAGGAGGCCGAGGCTGCCGCACAACTTCGCCTGCGCGAAGCAACCGCGGGCCTTGCCGCTGGCCTGCAGCGTCTGGCAGGCGGGGATCTGTCCTTCGAACTGACAGAACCTTTTGCCTCGGATTTCGAATCGCTGCGTGAAAACCTCAACATCACCCTCAGACAGCTCAACGATGTCATGAAGGAGATCGCTCAGTCGAGCACCGCGATCGAGAGCGGTAGCAGCGAAATCAGCGGTAGCGCCGGCGATCTTGCCCGTCGCACGGAACAGCAGGCGGCAGCGCTGGAGCAGACGGCCGCTGCCCTCGACGAGATCACCGCCAACGTTTCGAACTCCGCCAAGCGTGCTCAGGAAGCGCGACAGTCGGCGGTCATCGCAAACGACAGTGCGATCAAAACCGGCGAACTTGTCACTCAGGCCATTGGCGCCATGGATCGCATAGAGCAATCGTCGGGTCGGATCGCCAGCATCATCGGTGTGATCGATGAAATTGCCTTCCAAACCAACCTTCTGGCGCTCAATGCCGGCATCGAGGCCGCGCGGGCGGGGGACGCGGGCAGGGGCTTCGCCGTCGTTGCCCACGAGGTCCGGGAGCTTGCCCAGCGTTCCGCCGCTGCTGCCGGAGAGATTAAGCAACTGATCCGTTCGTCGGCAGACGAGGTGGTCGAAGGCGCGCGCTATGTGCGCGATACAGGCGTGGCGCTGACGGAAATCGGCAGTCATGTTGATACGATGAACCGGCATATGGAAGCGATCGCGGTTTCGTCACGCGAGCAATCGACCGGCCTCGCCGAGATCAACGCGGCCGTCAACCAGATGGATCAGGGCACGCAGCAGAACGCCGCGATGGTCGAGGAAAACAACGCGGCAAGCGTTGTGCTCGCCAGCGAAGCAGCGCGCCTGCGGGAGTTGATCTCCGGCTTCCGGCTGCTTGAGCAGAGTTCCGTCGCAGATGAAACCGATGCTCATGTGGCAAGCCTCCGCCACATCGCTGGAAGGGCCGCCTGAAAAGCTGCGCGGCCGGCAACGCCGCAGCGGCTGCCGCATACCGCGGATAAGGTCGACCGTCGTCCCGGTGTTGGAACTTTCCGTGGCTCTCCTCTGTTGTGTGACATCGCAACGAGGAGAAAGACCATGCGTAAGATGACCCTGCTCGCTTCGGCGGCCTTCCTGGCCCTTTCGGCGAGTGCCTTTGCCCAGAGCGCCGTGATCGTCACGGACCCTGCCGTGACCAGCTCCACGACCGTCGAGCTTCCGGGTGAAGTTCGGACCTATGTCCTGCGTCAGGAAGTTCCATCCGTCGTCTATGATGGCGATATCGTGGTCGGCACTG
Organism: Pararhizobium arenae; assembly: GCF_001931685.1. Lineage (GTDB taxonomy): Bacteria > Pseudomonadota > Alphaproteobacteria > Rhizobiales > Rhizobiaceae > Pararhizobium > Pararhizobium arenae. The sequence goes on from NZ_MOOY01000001.1 coordinate 4,759, forward strand.
CCCTGCCGGACACTGTCGAGCTGCGCACCGTCGATGGTTATGACGGCTATGCCTATACCGTCGTCAACGAGCGGCGGGTGATCGTCAACCCGCAGACCCGCGCCGTGATCCAGGTTCTGGAGTAACGCATATGAAAACGCCCGGCTGAACTGAACAGCCGGGCGTTTTCCGTTGACACGTTACGGGCGTCAGCCGGTCAGTCGTTTGCGGTAACCTTCACGCCCAGCACCGACGGAACCGTATTTGGAGCCCCCATGGCAGCTCCGATGATCATGGGGAACGGAACCGGCTTTTCCGGCTTCGCGGAAATGGTCAGGCTCTTCGGGGAATCGAGATAGGCATTGGCGGCAGCCGATACCTGGTTCTGGAGTTCCGGCACGTTAAGCTGCGCCATCATGATCGGCACGAGGCCCTTCAGCGACTGCGCGAACTGGTCGCCGGTGGTGCCCTGTTCCTTTGCGATGTAATCGAGCACGCGCTTGGTGATCGAAGCGTCATCGAAGCGGATCGAGGCGTCGTTGAAGGTAAGCTGCTGCATCAGGCCCATCATGGCAAGGCCGAGCGCCTGATTGGCCTCTTCCTTGTTCGGGTTTGCTTCCTGCGCCTTCATGGCTTCCTGGATCGCCTTGATGAATTCCAGGGTATAGCCCGAGACGCTGAAGGTGATGTTCAATTTGCCGATATTGGCGAAATCGAGCGCATATTCGTCAAGCCCGATTTTGCCGCTGGCGATTTCCCAGCTGCCCTTCATCGTCATGTCGCCGGCGACGGTGGTCAGGCCGAGCTTCTGGATCGCGTCCTTGGCCTTGGCATCTTCCACGTCGGAAAGATCAGCCTTCATCGCCTTGAGGGTCGCGTCGAAATCGAAACCGGCGTCGCCTTCCTGGCGGGTGAGGTTGGCTTCGGTCGATTCGACAGAGAACACCTGCTTGCCCTTCGACGTGACCGTGATCGGACCCGTGCTGGCGCTTTCGTAGAGCAGCATATCGTCGATCGTGCCGCCGGCAGGGTTGGCCGGAATGGTGAGACCGCCAAAAACGATGTCCTTGACGTTGAGGTTGCCTTCCGCCTCCGAGAGGTCGATGTCTGGCAGGCTGACGGTATCGACATAATAGCTGCCGTCCTCATACTCCTCGACGCCTTCGAGCGTGACTTCGCCGACCTTCACGTCGCTATCCTTGTCGGTCACGGTCTTGACGACGACATTGGTGAGCGTGACGGTATCGCCGTCCACGTCGGCGCCGTCATAGGAAATGGTGGTGCCGTTCTGAGCGGCGGCGGCATTGAACTTGGCGACCAGATCTGCGCCGTCAAGCGCGAAGGCCGGTGCGGCAGCAAGTCCGACAAACGCAGCGCTTGCCAGCATCGTACGGAGGGTGCGCATGGGCATCATCTGAATTTTCCTTGTCTAAAGGTTTAATTTGCAACGCGTTTCTAATACGAACCGGGCTGTGAATATATTCGAAATGAATTGGGACGGAAGCGCGTCCGCAAGTGATTATTTTTGGGGCATATCTCCGAATGTTGCCTCCTGCGGTGCAGCTATCGTCAAAGCATCGGGAATATCGCCTCAAACCCTTGGAAAACACGGGTTCTCCACAACGCAATGCCCTGCGAATCCTTGCTGTTCACGGTTTGTTGAGGTAGCAGATAAGCATGGGACAGAGCCTTTTGCCGCCGTCTGGCGGAGACGATAACATTCAGCCGGTCGACCTCAAGGCGGCGCTGGAAGAGCGCTACCTCGCTTACGCATTGTCGACCATCATGCACCGCGCCCTGCCGGACGTGCGCGACGGGCTGAAGCCGGTTCATCGACGCATTATCCACGCGATGAGCGAAATGGGCATCCGTCCCAACACCGCTTTCAAAAAATGCGCCCGTATCGTCGGTGACGTTATCGGTAAATTCCATCCCCACGGCGACCAGTCGGTCTATGATGCACTGGTGCGTCTGGCGCAGGATTTCTCGCAACGCTATCCCATCGTCGATGGACAGGGCAACTTCGGCAACATCGACGGCGACAGTGCCGCCGCCTATCGATACACCGAAGCGCGTATGACCGATGTCGCCGCGCTGTTGCTGGAAGGCATCGATCAGGATGCCGTCGATTTTCGCCCCACCTACAACGAGGAAGATCAGGAGCCGACGGTTCTGCCGGGGGCGTTCCCGAACCTTCTCGCCAATGGCTCGTCGGGCATTGCCGTCGGCATGGCAACCTCGATCCCGCCGCACAACGTTCACGAGCTTTGTGATGCGGCGCTGCTCCTGATCAAGAAGCCGGATGCGACCATTGATGAACTGGTCGATCTGGTTCCCGGTCCCGACTTCCCGACTGGCGGCGTCATTATCGATGGCCGCGCCAGCATCGTTGACGCCTACAAGACCGGCCGCGGCGGCTTTCGTGTCCGTGCCAAGTGGGAGGTCGAGGATCTCGGTCGCGGCGTCTGGCAGATTGTCATCACCGAAATTCCCTATCAGGTGCAGAAGTCCCGCCTGATCGAAAAAATCGCTGAGCTTCTGATCGCCCGCAAGCTGCCGCTTCTCGAAGATGTCCGCGACGAATCGGCCGAAGACGTGCGCGTCGTGCTGGTGCCGAAGAGCCGGTCGGTCGATCCGACGATCATGATGGAATCGATGTTCCGTCTGACGGAACTGGAAAGCCGCTTCCCGCTGAACATGAACGTGCTTTCGATGGGCCGCGTTCCGAAGGTTATGTCGCTCGGGGATGTGCTGACGGAATGGCTGCAGCATCGCCGGGAAGTCTTGCAGCGCCGGTCGCGTTTCCGGCTGGCGGCCATCGAGCGCCGACTGGAAATCCTCGGTGGCTACCTCGTCGCCTACCTCAACCTTGATGAGGTGATCCGCATCATCCGCGAGGAGGACGAGCCGAAGCAATCCTTGATGGGGCGTTTCAGCCTCACCGACCTGCAGGCCGAGTCGATCCTTAATATGCGTCTGCGGTCGCTGCGCAAGCTCGAGGAGTTCGAGATTCGCACCGAGTTCGAAGGGCTGAGCAAGGAGAAGGCGGATATCGAGGCGCTGCTGGCTTCCGACGAAAAGCAGTGGCAGACGGTCGCTTATGAAATCAGTGACGTGAAGAAGCGTTTTGCCAAGGCAACGGAACTTGGCCGCCGCCGCACCCAGTTCGCCGATGCGCCGCAGGCCGACAATGAAGCCATCCAGCAGGCAATGATAGAAAAGGAACCTATCACCGTCGTTATCTCCGAAAAGGGCTGGATCCGCGCGCTCAAAGGCCACATCTCCGATACGGCGTCGCTGCAGTTCAAGGAAGGCGACGGGCTGAAGCTTTCCTTCCCCGCCTCGACCACCGATCGTATCCTGATTTTCACGACGGGCGGCAAGGCCTACACGCTGGGCGGCGACAAGCTGCCGGGCGGACGCGGCCACGGCGAACCGCTGCGCATCATGGTCGACATGGAAAACGATCAGGACGTGCTGACCGCCTTCATCCACGACCCCGCGCGAAAACTGCTGGTTTCCTCGGCGGCGGGCAATGGCTTCGTCGTGCCGGAGGCCGACATGATCGCCAACACCCGCAAGGGCAAGCAGATCATGAATGTCTCGATGCCGGATGAGGCCAAGCTAGTGATTCCGGTCAAGGGCGATCACGTCGCTGTGGTCGGCGAAAACCGCAAGCTGCTTGTCTTCCCGCTCGCCCAGATCCCGGAAATGGGCCGCGGCAAGGGTGTGCGCCTGCAACGCTACAAGGACGGCGGTATCTCGGATCTACGCTGCTTCGCCATCGCCGACGGCCTCACCTGGAGCGACAGCGCCGGCCGCAGCTTCGTCAAGACCAAGGATGAACTGCTGGAGTGGATGGGCGACAGGGCAAGTGCGGGACGCACTGTGCCGAAGGGCTTTCCACGGAGCGGGAAGTTTAGCGGGTAGAATGAAAGTGCGTGGCTGATTAAGCGATTGGTTTTGTCACGTCTCTGAGGAAGCGTGCAGCGCCTTCCTCGTCGATTTCTCCAGCCGCAACGCCCATGACGAAGCTATAGAGATGTGCGTTCGTGGTATCGATCGTCCAACCGTTTTCTTCTAGAAATATGCCGGCTGCGACAATTGCGATCCGCTTGTTACCGTCGATAAACGGGTGGTTCTTCGCTAAGCCGAATAGATACGTGGCTGCAAGCTCGATCACGTCGTCGCAGCCATAGTGAGCTTTATTGACAGAGCGGTTTAGAGCGGATTCGAGAATACCCTCATCCCGTAGGCCGGCCGCGCCCCCAAAACGCTCGATCTGCATGGAATGCAGAATTTCGACGAGTGCTTTTTCGAGAAAGACGAAGTCCGTCATTCGGCAAGCTTCTGAAGTGCCACCTTATACTTGTCCATGAAACGGCGCGCTGCTTCTAACTGCCGTTCAAAGGCTTCGTTGACAGGCTTGAGTTGCAGCGTGCCATTTTCCGTCTGAACGTCCAGTTGATCGCCTGCTTTCAGACCGAGGCGGTCCAAAACCTCCTTGGGAATGATGACGCCTTCGGAATTCCCGATCTTGCGAATGGTAACGTTCATGATGTTGCTCTCTATGTTATAATCAAGTTATAACACTCGGGCACTGGATCTGCAATGCGTCGTTAATGAACTGCCGCAACCGCCTCTGCCGACTTCCTACGCATCTGCCAGATCGAGTGGCCGATCAGCGCGAAAATCAATATGGCGCCGCCGAGCAGGGTCTGCGTTGTTGGGACTTCCTGAAAGATCATCCAGATCCAGATCGGGGCGAGGATCGTTTCCAGAAGATAGAACATGCCGACTTCAGGGGCCGAGAGGAAGCGCGGGCCGGTCGCGAGGCAGAAGAAGGCGAGCGGGATCATGATCAGGCCGTCGAACATGATCCATTGCGGGTGCGCCACGGCAAAACCGCCGGCCGGAAGAAGAGCTAGGCCGGCGATGGCGGGGAAGATCGCGGTTGCAAGGGGCACCAGGCCCATGTCCTTGCCGCTGGCGCGGCTGATGGTGATGGCGCCGGCCAGCAGGAAGGCGGAGGACGCAGCCATGGCATCGCCGAAGAAATTGCCACTTTCCAGTCCGTCATGAACGATGAGGCCGACGCCGACAACCATGATCGCCATGGTGACGAGCGTCGCATTCGACGGCCGCTCCCTCAGGAATATCCACGACATCAGCGCCGCGAACATCGAGGTGAAAGCGAGAATGAAGACCACATTGGCCGTCGAGGTATAGAAGACGGCGAGCAGGAAGGTGAAGGAGTTGATGCCGTAGAGCACGCCGGCCGCAAGCCCGGCCTTGCCGGGAATGAGCGCGATTTTCTTGCCCAGGAACCGGTTCAAGACAACCCATGCGACGAGCGCGACGGCGAAGGTGCAGAGGCTGCGCAGCGCCAGCACCGACCAGACCTCGCCATCGCCGGAGCGCAGCAGCGGAATATCGAAGGAGAGGGCGAGGCCGCCGAGGCCCGTGATGGCAAGACCGCGGCGATGATTCGCGGCATCGATGGCTTGGCTCAAGATGTCATTCCGATTCTGCTGCGTCAGGTTCGCCTGTATAGCGCTCCCAGCCCCGCGCCATAAGGTGCTCCTGCGGCAGAAACTTTGTTTTGTAGTCCATCTTGCGCGATCCCTTGACCCAGTATCCCAGATAGACGTGGGGCAGGCCGCGCTCATTGGCTTTGCGGATATGATCGAGGATCATGTAGGTGCCGAGCGAACGATCCTGCTGGGCGGGATCGAAATAGGAATACACCATCGACAGACCGTCGCCCATCTTGTCGGTGAGGGCAGCAGCGATCAGCGGTCCCTTTCGGTCATCCCCGGTGATGCCCTGTCCTTCGACCCGCAACCTGTATTCGATGATCTTGGTGTTGACGTGGGTGTCCTCCACCATCATCGCATAATCGAGCACCGACATATCAGACATCCCGCCCTGCTGGTGGCGGTGGTCCAGGTAGCGGCGGAAGAGGCTGTATTGCTCGCTTGAGGGCTCGGCCGGATATTCGGTGGAGACGACATCCCTGTTTGCCGAAAGGATGCGGCGCATGGAGCGTGTAGGCTTGAACTCGCCGGCGAGGATGCGCACGGAAATACAGGCGCGGCAGCTTTCGCAGGCCGGCCGGTAGGCAATGTTCTGGGATCGGCGGAAACCGCCCTGGGTGAGCAGATCGTTGAGTTCCGGCGCCCGCTCGCCGACCATATGGGTGAACACCTTCCGTTCCATTTCGTGCGGCAGGTAAGGACAGACTGCCGGCGCGGTCAGGTAAAACTGCGGAGACGGTGCGGTTTGCGTGTTCATATGGGGCGGAAATGACTCATCTAGGCCGCGTTTTGCAATATTGCATTACAGCATGGCGCAAGTTTTCAAAACGTCAACTACGGGAAAAGCCCGCCAATGCTGGCGGGCTCCACAATCATGACAATAAAATTCTATTTTGGCGCTTTTCAGGCCCTGGCGGCCCAGTAGCTTTCGGCACGCACCATCACGGTGCCAAGCAGCAGATCCTGCAAGAGGCGACCGCGATCGGTGAAAAGGCCGATCAGCACGATGAACGGCGTCAAGAGCGCATTGCCGACCCAGAACAGCACGAGATGCACGATTGCCGTCAGGAAATCCATCGGGCGGCCATCGGTGCGCGCAAGCGTCAGGCCCATCATGCTCATGCCGGGCGAAGCCTGCCGGCTGCCGCCGACGGTCAGCCCGAAATAGAGCATGGCAACCACGACGAACAGGATCGGATAGAGGAAGAAGCCGAGGCCAAGCGTGATGATGCCGAGGAAAAAGACGACCACGGCGGCCGGAATCCAGAGCAGCGCCACGATCGCATAGTCGATCAGGAACGCAAAGACGCGCCGGCTCAGCACGCCCTGATAGGCACGCCAGTCTTGGCTGGGCAGTCGAAGGTTCTCGTCGCGAAAGCTCATTCAGGTGTCTCCGGTTGGTTCGACGATGGATATGGGGAGTGGGGTGGGGGAATGCAATGGAGGCCTGCAATGGGAGGCTTGAGCCGGTCGCTCGCCCAGGCGACCACCCCTAAGGTTTCGGTTGACTTCGACCTCAGCGCGGCGACCCGTTTTGCCGGGCGATGAGGCGGCGAGCACCTGAAAACACGAAGGGCGCGCCCCGAACGTGGCGGCATTTCGCCAGCCTGTTCGAAAGACGCGCCCCAAATGCCGAGGTGCGACGGATGATGATGGCCGCTCGAAGCCTTAAAGGGCGGCCCTGCGCGGCCTTGCCCGAACTTCAGCCGGGTCATGTCCCAGGCCGATGAGCGTTTGATCGTCGAGGCGGCTCAGTGCATCGTTGACAAAGGGACGCATCCGGCGTTCTTGCGCGGCAATCAGGCGACCCCAGAAACCAATCTTTCCAGACATGGAAAACTCCTTTTTTCTGACACCCGTTATAAACCGTTGCGTGCGCATCTGCCGTGTTAACTCGGAAGCCGAGCTATGCGAGAGGGACACATCTGCGATGGTGGCAGCCCCGCGCTTTTATGCGTCATACCGTTCACTGCCGGCATCGAAGGTTCTTTGCAAAAGCATTGCAAGAGGTTGATGTGCGTTTGGATTTGGATCAGTTCTCAATGAGCGGGCTAAGGCTGCTTTTTAAGCGCAGTAATGCCAAGCCAGAGGGTTTCCTCTCCATCATAGCCGCTGCCTTGACGCTGCTGGATGACCGGAGAAGGCCACCCGGCCCGCTCGTACTGTTGCTGTAGCCAGTCGACGGATGGGTAGTTGAAATAGCGGCCGAAACGGTCGCGACCTTCTCCCTTGCCGCCCTTGAAGCTGGCATGGAAGATGCCGCCTGGCTTCAAAGCACGGTGGATGCGGGAAAGGACTGAGCAAAGGCCGGCTCGCGGAACGTGCAAAAGGCACGCACTTGCCCAAATTCCGTCGAAACGCTCCACATCGTCCAGCTGGTCGAACGGAAGTACAAGGACAAGGCGACCAAGCAAGCGTTCGGCCTGCGCCGCCATTTCGGGAGAGCCATCTGTCGCGGTGACGTCAAAGCCCCGCTGGAGCATCAACAAGCTATCGTGGCCTGCACCGCATCCGAGCTCAAGGACTTTTGCGCCGGGAGAAATCCTGGCGAGAAAATTGTTCAGCCCATATGCGGCCACACGCGTTCTGCCAGCATAAGTTCTTGCCTCGGATGCGTAGAACTCAAGTGTCTTTTCATCTGAGACAGTCATAGCTTCACCGCTTCGCCAATATCCTCGCCACCTCCACTGCGAAATAGCTCAGGATCCCGTCACACCCTGCGCGCTTGAAGGCGAGCAGGGTTTCGAGCATGACGCGCTCGCCGTCGATCCAGCCGTTGGCGGCGGCGGCCTTGATCATCGTGTATTCGCCGGAGACCTGATAGGCGAAGACCGGGAGGCCGAAGCTCTCCTTCATGCGCCAACAGATGTCGAGATAGGGAAGGCCAGGCTTGACCATCAGCATGTCGGCGCCTTCCTCGACGTCGAGGGCCGCGTCGCGCATGGCTTCGGTGCCGTTGGCGGGGTCGATGTAATAGGTCTTCTTGTCACCCTTCAGGAGGCCGCCGGTGCCGATCGCTTCGCGGTAGGGGCCGTAAAAGGCGGAAGCGAACTTGGTGGCATAGGACATGATGCCGACATTCTGGTGACCGCTAGCGTCAAGCGCGCGGCGGATGGCGCCGATGCGGCCGTCCATCATGTCCGAAGGGGCGATGATGTCGGCGCCGGCATCGGCCTGCGCGACGGCGGCGCGGGCGATCTGGGTGACGGTCTCGTCGTTGACGATCTCGCCATCGCGCAGGATGCCGTCATGGCCGTGGCTGGTGAAGGGGTCGAGCGCGACATCTGTGATGATGCCGATGTTCGGAACTGCCTTCTTGATGGCGCGGGTGGTCTCATTGATCAGGTTGTCGGCGGCGAGGCTGTTGGAGCCGGTCTCGTCGCGCAAGGACATTTCGATATTGGGAAAAGTGGCGAGCGCTGGGATGCCGAGATCGGCCGCCTCCCGGGCGGCTTCCACGGCCTTGTCGATGCTCATGCGGTTGACGCCGGGCATCGCATCGATCGGCTCGACGATGTTGGAGCCGGGCACGATGAAGATCGGCCAGATGAGATCGTCCACGGTCAGCTGGCTTTCGCGCACCATGCGGCGGGTCCAGTCGGCCTTGCGGTTGCGGCGCATGCGGCGGTGGCCGGTGATGATATCCACAGGGTTGGTCTTGTCCGCCATATGAGAAGCCTTTCCGCGTCGATCTGTTTCGGGCGCGGTTTATCATGCGGGCGGGCGAAATGAAAACCTCGGGATCATGCGGCAAAGTGTTGCCGCTCTCTCGAAAGCGGCTGGCGAAGGGGAGGGGAGAGACCTGAAGCACGACGCGCTTCAGGTTTTTGTTTTGCGCATGTCGTTATCGCAAAACCGCTGCACACTTTTGCGCGACATGCATTATCGTGCGGCCATGACTCTTGATTCTGTCCAGGTGCCGCGTCTGTCCCTTGCCGAAATCCTGTTCGGCATCTTCCTGCGGCTCGTTGCCGTCAGCTGTTTCTGGTTTGGCCTGAACTATTGGGGGCTCTTGATCGGCTACACCTTTGACGGTGCCGGCCGCTTCGATCTGCTGCCGGTGGCGTGGCGCGTGGCGGCCACGACCCTTGCCGTGATCTACCCGGTGGCGGCGCTCGGGCTTTGGCTGACAGTCTCCTGGGGACCGGTCATCTGGATCGTCGCGGCGGCCGCCGAGATCGCCATGTTCGGCTTCTATCCGCAGATCTTCGGCACCAAGCCGTTCCTGCTCGTGCTGCATGGAACGGTGGCCGTCGTGTTCGTTCTTTTCCGGATCGTGATCCTCCTGCAGCGGTCACGCCAGGCGAAGGCAGCAAGAAATGATTCACCCTGACACAACAGTCGTGAAATGTAAGGTGCTGTTAAGCCTACGGTTTAAGTCGAATTTTATACGTATTCGATAGTGTCTCACTCAAGGCGGGGATAACCAATCACACCGCCAAACAAAACAGTGAGGCAGTACAATGAACACCAAGATCAAGCCGCAGGCAGTCGTCGCCAAAGACCCCCATGAAGACGCCATCCGTTCGCTCTACATGGAATCCCTCCACCTCGTCGAGCGTCTGCACCGTCGCCTGCTCGACGTCATCAAAGACGAGTTCGACCGTCAGGGTCGCAGCGACGTCAACGCCGTCCAGGCTCTCCTGCTCTTCAATATCGGCAACTCGGAACTGACCGCCGGCGAACTCCGCTCCCGCGGTTACTATCTCGGCTCCAACGTTTCCTACAACGTCAAGAAGCTGGTCGACCTCGGCTTCATCAACCACCAGCGCTCGCGCATCGACCGTCGCTCGGTCCGCATCAGCCTGACGGAAGACGGCCAGGAAATCGCCGAGACCGTTGCCAAGCTCTATGAGCGCCACATCGGCTCGATCCAGAAAGTCGGCGGCATCGGCACCGACGAATTCGGCGAGATGAACAAGCTGCTGCAGCGCCTCGATCGCTTCTGGAACGATAGCATCATGTATCGCCTGTAATTGGGCCGAAACAACCCGACTTTCAGCAACGCCCGGTCGCCCTGCGGCCGGGCGTGCTCGTGTCTGCGGATTGCCTGAAATATACCGCACTCTGCCTCCACTGTTGCAGGACTGCCGAAGGATAAAATAGCTGGGTCCAAAGGGGGCCGAAGTCACGGCTGCACGACACGAATTGGCCATATTGCTATGACAGCCAGACGTTGAACAACCGGGTTGCGGGGCTGGGCAAATGGTTCCCGTTGCAGCGTGTTCGCGATATCGTGAACGCTAAAAGCTGATCCCGGAGAGTATGATTTGGTTTTGGTTAACCCTGTTCGTGGTAACCCCGAAGCCTATTTGCGCTGCAGCATTGGGATGGTGAGATATGTCGAAGAAAAACGGAATTGATGCTTTCTCGCGCCGGTCTTTCCTGCGCTCGGCCGCCGCTGTCGGCGCCGCAGCCTGGGCCGGTGGCGCCAGCGCGCAGGATGCGCTGCTCGAGATCATCAATGCCCCGCGTCGCGGCGCCTGGGACGACCAGTTTGACGCGAAGGCCTCGCGTTCCACGGCAACGGTTTCTTCGAATACGCCGATCTTCAGCATGGAAACCATCGCCAACACCCAGCAGGCGATCAGCGACTACCAGCGCATCGTTTCTGCAGGCGGATGGCCGGCTGTCAACACGGGCCTGAAACTGGAAATGGGCGTCTCTGATCCGAGCGTTCAGTCTTTGCGCCAAAGGCTGATGATCACCGGTGACCTTGAGCGATCGGCTGGCATGTCCAATGCCTTCGACTCGTATGTCGATGGTGCCGTCAAGCGTTTCCAGGCCCGTCACGGCCTGCCTGCCGACGGCGTCCTGGGCGAGTTTTCGGTCAAGGCCTTGAATGTTCCCGCGGATGTGCGTCTGAACCAGCTGAACACGAACCTTGTGCGGCTGCAGTCGATGTCGGGTGATCTCGGCCGTCGTTACGTCGTGGTCAACATCCCGGGCGCGCAGATCGAAGTCGTCGAAAATGGCCGTGTGGTCCAACGCCACAAGGCTGTCGTGGGTCGACTTTCGCGTCCCACGCATATCATCAACTCCAAGATCTACGAGGTTATCCTCAACCCGTACTGGACTGCGCCGCGCTCGATCATCGAAAAGGATATTGTGCCGCTGATGCGCAAGGATCCGAACTACCTCAAGGACAACGCCATCCGCCTGCTCGATGGCAGCGGCAATGAGGTTTCGCCGGAAACGATCGACTGGAATGCGGAGAAGGCGCCGAACCTGACCTTCCGTCAGGATCCGGGCAAGATCAACGCGATGGCCTCGACCAAGATCAACTTCCACAACCCGAACAACGAATACATGCACGACACGCCGTCGCAGGGCCTGTTCAACAAGCTTGCCCGCTTCGAATCTTCCGGCTGCGTGCGCGTTCAGAACGTTCGCGACCTGACGGTCTGGCTGCTCAAGGAAACCCCCGGCTGGAGCCGTTCCCAGATCGAGGCGACCATCCGTACGGGCCAGAACAACCCGATCAACCTGGCCGAAGAGGTCCCGGTGTATTTCAAGTATATCTCGGCCTGGTCGACGATCCCCAACATCGTCCAGTTCCGCGACGATATCTACCAGATGGACGGCGCACAGGAACTGGCGCTGCAGACCACGACCGGCATTGAGCCGGTGGTCGGTTCGGTCGAGTAGGTCTCACTCCGCCCGCAGGAGCTTGCAATTTTCAAGAAAGCCGCGCTCTTTCCCGGCGCGGCTTTTTGCATGTCGGGGGAGGGCCGAGCAGGCGCGAAGCGTCGCAGGGATGCGCGCGATGCGTGGGAAATGGCGCAAATCGCACAGCCCGTATTGCCCTTGCCATGCGAGGACGGTAAACACCGAGCCACATCCTCACAGGAGCCCTGAGAATGAGCGTTTCTTCCACAACCGATACCTTCTTCACCCGCTCGCTTGCCGATACCGATCCGGATATCTTTGGCGCGATCGAAAAGGAGCTTGGTCGTCAGCGTCACGAGATCGAACTGATCGCCTCTGAAAACATCGTCTCGCGCGCCGTTCTGGAAGCGCAGGGCTCGATCATGACGAACAAGTACGCCGAAGGTTATCCGGGCAAGCGCTATTATGGCGGCTGCCAGTTCGTCGATATCGCGGAAGAACTCGCCATCGAGCGCGCCAAGAAGCTGTTCGGCGTCAACTTCGCCAACGTCCAGCCGAACTCCGGTTCGCAGATGAACCAGGCCGTGTTCCTGGCGCTCCTGCAGCCGGGCGACACCTTCATGGGCCTCGACCTCAATTCGGGCGGCCACCTGACGCATGGCTCGCCGGTCAATATGTCCGGCAAGTGGTTCAATGTCGTGTCCTACGGCGTGCGCGAAGGCGACAACCTGCTCGATATGGATGCCGTTGCCGAAAAGGCCCGCACGCACAAGCCGAAGCTGATCATCGCCGGCGGCACCGCCTATTCCCGCATCTGGGACTGGAAGCGTTTCCGCGAGATCGCCGATGAAGTCGGCGCCTATCTGATGGTCGACATGGCCCACATCGCCGGTCTCGTTGCCGGTGGCCAGCATCCGTCGCCGTTCCCGCATTGCCATGTTGCGACCACCACGACCCACAAGTCGCTGCGCGGCCCGCGCGGTGGCGTGATCCTGACGAACGACGAGGATCTGGCGAAGAAGTTCAATTCGGCCGTGTTCCCCGGCCTGCAGGGCGGCCCGCTGATGCACATCATCGCGGCCAAGGCCGTTGCCTTCGGCGAGGCGCTGCAGCCGGAATTCAAGGACTACGCAGCCCAGATCGTCAAGAATGCCAAGGCGCTTTCGGAAACGCTGGTTTCCGGCGGTCTCGATATCGTGTCCGGCGGCACCGACAACCACCTCATGCTGGTCGACCTTCGCAAGAAGAACGCCACCGGCAAGCGCGCGGAAGCGGCTCTCGGCCGTGGCTACATCACCTGCAACAAGAACGGCATTCCCTTCGATCCGGAAAAGCCCTTCGTCACCTCCGGCATCCGTCTCGGCACGCCGGCCGGCACGACGCGCGGCTTCAAGGAAGCCGAATTCAAGGAAATCGGCAACCTCATCGTCGAGGTTCTCGATGGCCTGAAGGTTGCGAATTCCGATGAAGGCAATGCTTCGGTCGAAGCCGGCGTTCGTGAAAAGGTCGTCAAGCTGACCGACCGTTTCCCGATGTACCCGTATATGTAAGGCTGACGAATGCGCTGCCCCTATTGCGGATCGGAAGATAGCCAGGTCAAGGATAGCCGTCCCGCAGAGGACGGTGCCGCGATCCGGCGGCGGCGCATTTGTCCCGATTGCGGCGGTCGGTTCACCACCTTCGAGCGCGTGCAGCTGCGCGAGCTGATGGTGATGAAGAAGACCGGCCGTAAGGCACCCTTCGACCGCGACAAGCTGCAAAAATCGTTCGAGATCGCGCTGCGCAAGCGGCCGGTCGACCGCGACCGCATCGAACGGGCCGTCTCCGGCATCGTGCGCCGGCTGGAAAGCTCCGGCGAGCCGGAAATTTCGTCCGAAGAAATCGGCCTGCAGGTTCTGGAAGCCCTGAAGAGCCTCGATGACGTGGCCTTCGTGCGCTATGCCTCGGTGTACCGTGATTTCTCCCATGCGGAGGATTTCGAGAAGGTGATCAGCGAAATCAGCGCCAAGATCGCCCGCGATCCTGGAGCTTGATAGCGGGGGCGGCGTATGCCGTTAACCCCCTCTGTCAGCTTTGCTGACATCTCCCCCTCAAGGGGGGAGATTGGGCCGAGAAGCGTCCCCCAACCGATCTCCCCCCCTTGAGGGGAGATGCCCGACAGGGCAGAGGGGGGTAAGGCTGCTTGCTCGGAACATCTTGAAATAGAGGCGTAAAAGCCTCACATGACTGCTCCCACCCAGTTCCCGACCCGTAGCGGAGCTTAGCAGAAATGACCGAATGGACCCGCGACGATGAGCGTTTCATGGGCGAAGCCCTGGCGCTCGGCCATCTGCATCTCGGTCAGACCGCGTCCAATCCCTCGGTCGGCTGCGTCATCGTTCGCGATGATGGCGATGGTCCTCGTATTGTCGGTCGCGCGGTAACGGCTGTGGGCGGGCGTCCGCATGCGGAAACCCAGGCACTGGCCGATGCCGGAGAACTGGCCCGCGGCGCGACCGCCTATGTCACGCTCGAACCCTGCGCCCACCACGGCAAAACGCCGCCCTGCGCGGAAGCCCTGATCGCCGCCGGCGTGGCCCGGGTTGTTGTTTCCGTAACCGATCCCGATGAGCGGGTGAGCGGCCGCGGCATCGAGATGCTGCGCGAAGCCGGCATAACCGTCGAGACGGGTTTGTTGGAGCGTGAGGGCGAGCGGGCGCTGGAAGGTTATCTTATGAACCGGCGGGAAGGGCGGCCCTTCGTGACGCTGAAGCTCGCCGTTTCCGCCGATGGCATGATCGGCGCGACCGGCAAGGGGCAGCTTGCGATCACAGGGCCGGAAAGCCGCGCCGAGGTGCATCGCCTGCGCTCCGAGATCGACGCGATCCTGATCGGCATCGGTACGGCAATTGCCGATGATCCCGAACTCACCACCCGGCTGCCGGGGCTCGAGCACCGGTCCCCGATCCGTATCGTGCTCGACCGCAAGCTGGAACTGCCGGTCACGTCCAAGCTCGTGCAGAGCGCCCGCAAGGTGCCGGTGATCGTCGTGATCGACGAGGAAGCCACCACCTTCAGCGAGAAGGCGCGGCGCGACGCACTGGAAGCGGAAGGTGTGGAAATTCTCGTTTGCCAGCAGGATGATCTCTCGGACTTGCTCGGAGCACTCGCCACGCGCGGCATATCCTCCTTGCTTGTTGAGGGCGGAGCGAAGACCGCGCAGCTTTTCCTGAATGCCGGTCTTGTCGATCGCATCCTGTTGTTTACCAGCACAGTGACGGTCGGGGAGGGCGGCGTTGCCTCGCCGATCGATCGCAAGCTCGTGCCGGTCGGCTTCGTGCACCGTGCCAGCCATTCCTTCGGCAACGATATTCTCGACGAATACGAATATGAAAGAAGCTCCTGATGTTTACCGGCATTGTCACCGATATCGGCACCGTCCAGTCCGTCACTCCGCTCGATGAAGGTGTGAAGCTCCGGATAGGCACCGCCTATGATCCCAAAGGCATCGACATCGGTGCCTCGATTGCCTGTTCCGGCGTCTGCCTGACGGTCACGACGTTGCCGGACGAGGGCTCGAACGAACGCTGGTTCGAGGTCGAGGCTTGGGAAGAAGCGTTGCGCCTGACGACCATTGCCGACTGGAAAACAGAGCGGAAGATCAATCTGGAGCGCTCGCTGAAAATCGGCGACGAGCTGGGCGGGCATCTGGTTTCCGGCCATGTCGATGGGAAGGCGGAGATCCTCTCCGTCGAGGCGGAAGGCGAGGCGACCCGCTTTCGGCTGAAGGCGCCGGAGCATCTGGCGCGTTTCGTGGCACCCAAGGGTTCGGTTGCGCTCGATGGCACGTCGCTGACGGTCAATGCCGTCGATGGTGCCGTGTTCGACGTGCTCTTGATCCGCCATTCGCTGGAGGTGACGACATGGGGCGAGAGAAAAGCCGGCGACCTCGTGAATTTCGAGGTCGATACCATGGCGCGGTACGCTGCAAGGCTGGGGGAGTTCCCCGCACCGAAGGCGGTCGATGCCTGATCAGTGATCTGCGCGAGGCGCCTTAAGTGCCTCGCGCAGCTATTCTCATCTTTCGAAAATGATGACGTTGGCGCCGTGATAGGTCGTGCGGCGCACTTCATGGAAGCGAAGTTTCGTCGCAACGCGAATGGACGCCACGTTTTCGGTATCGATGATGCAGGTCTTCTTCAGGCTGGGGTGATACTGGTCTCCCCAGCGCAGCATGGCGCTGACGGCTTCCGTCGCGTAGCCCTTGCCGTGGGCCGCAGGCGACAACGCCCAGCCGGTTTCCATCTTGCCTTCGAGCGAAGGCGTGATGACGCGGTGCAGGTCGTGAAAACCGGCCTCGCCGATCAGCTGCCCCGTTTCCTTTTCCTGCAAGGCCAGAAAGCCGAAGCCGAAATAGTGCCACATGCCGACCTGACGGAGAAAGCGCGTCCAGGACTGCTCGCGCGAGAACGGCACGCCGCCGATGAAGCGCGTGACGTTGGGATCGGCGAACAAAGCGGCGTAATGATCGAAATCCGTTCGGCGATAGGGGCGCAGGCGAAGGCGGTCGGTCTCTATGGTGGGGACTTGCTGCATGATTATTCCGCTTTTGTCTCTCCGATACCCGGCTCGCCGTCCCAATACTCCGCTGTGGAGGGCTGGCGGCCGAGGAAGCGGAAAACCGCTTTTCTGTCAGTGGCGACCGATTGGGCGAGGAACTTGCCGGAATCGGGATATTCCACGATTTCAGCCTTGGCTTTCGTGGAGATGGAGAGATATTTCAGCGTCGCCAGGCCGGTGTTGATGATCTGGTGCGCCGTGTCCTGTCCGCCGGCAGGTGCGCCGAGCACATCGCCGGCCTTCACGGCACGACGTTCGGGTCCGAAACGGTACTCGGCCTCACCCTCCAGAATGACGAAAAGCTCGTCTTCGATATGGTGATTGTGGAAGGGACAGGCGGATTTGCCGGGCGGTACTTCGCCGTAGCCGATGCCAAGGTCTGTGAGGCCAAGCAGGGCGCCGAAGGCCGTATCGCGGGACTCGAAGAAGCTGCCCTCGCTCCAATGCTCAAGCACGAGATCGGACAAGGTGACGACGGGAAAGCTCGGTTGTGTGGTCATGTTTCCTCCATTTTTGTCCGCACCATCGCAGAGGAATGATCGTTTTGCAAAACGGTGCCAGCCGGCCGGATTGCGAAGCGACGAGCGGCTATGCGTGGCGGTGGACGCAGCGTTCTTCGAAAAACACTTGCCATTGCGGGCCCGCCGTGGTTTGACCGGCCACCCTGGCCGGTAAGGATCGGCCGCGATTTTCTGACAGGTGAGACAATGTCCGATACCTCGAACCCACATATCCTGATTGTGGAAGCGCGCTTCTATGACGACATGGCCGACGCGATGCTCGATGGCGCGACATCCGCGCTGAAGGACGCCGGCGCGACCTATGATGTCGTCACCGTTCCCGGTGCGCTCGAAATTCCCGCTGCGATCGCCATGGCGCTCGATGGCGCCGACAATGGCGGCACCGACTACGACGGCTTCGTCGCGCTCGGCATGGTCATCCGTGGCGAGACCTATCACTTTGATATCGTCTCCAACGAATCCTCCCGCGCCCTGATGGATCTTTCCGTCAGCGAGAGCCTTGCGATCGGCAACGGCATCCTGACCGTCGAGAATGACGAACAGGCCTGGGCCCGCGCCCGCAAGACCGAAGGCGACAAGGGCGGCTTCGCTGCCCGCGCAGCCCTCACCATGATCGACCTCAAGAAGAAGCTGGGCGGCTACGGTGACTGATACTCCTTCCGAACCGCGCCCGCTCAAGCAGGCCAACCAGCGCGGCGCAGCCCGTCTCGCTGCCGTTCAGGCGCTCTACCAGATGGATGTCGGCGGCACCGGCGTTCTCGAAATCGTGGCCGAATACGAGGCGCATCGCCTCGGACAGGAACTCGACGGCGACACCTATCTGAAGGCCGACGCCTCGTGGTTCCGTTCCATCGTTTCGGGTGTCGTGCGCGACCAGCGCAAGCTCGATCCCCTGATCGGTACGGCGCTGCAGGACGACTGGGCGCTGTCGCGTCTCGACAGCACCGTGCGCGCCATCCTGCGCGCGGGAACTTTCGAGCTTGTCGAGCGCAAGGACGTTCCGGTGGCCGTCATCGTCACGGAGTATGTCGAGATCGCCCGCGCCTTCTTCGAAGAAGACGAGCCGAAGCTGGTCAATGCCATCCTCGACCGCATCGCCCGCCAGATCCGTACGGACGTGAAGGCTTGAAGGGTTAGCTTATGGTAGCAGCGAGCGGCAATGTGCAGGGGACGGACATCTCGCTGCACGCCGCACGCCGCAACGTCTATCTGCTCACAGCAGCTCAAGCCGTGCTCGGCACCATGGGACCGATCGTCTTTTCGGTCGGCGGTGTCGCCGGCTACCAGATGCTTGGAGCGGACAAATCGCTGGCGACGGCGCCGCTGACGGGCTTCAACATCGGCGTTGCCTTCGGGGCGATTTTCGTGGCTGTGCTCTCGCGCCATCTCGGACGCAGGATGGCCTTTGTCATCGGTGCGCTGCTGGGTGCCGGCGGCGGTATCCTTGCTGCCTACGCGCTTTATATCTTGGATTTTTGGCTCTTTGCTGTGAGCCTTCTGGTGATCGGGCTTTCCGGCGGCTTCACGCAGAAACTTCGTTTCGCAGCCGCCGATGCGTCGCCAAGCTTCTACAAACCACGGGCAATTTCCTGGATCTTGGCGGGGGGCATGGTTTCGGCGGTGCTCGGGCCACAACTGGTGATCCAGACGCGGGACATGCTGGCGCCGATCTTTTTTGCCGGTGCGTTCCTGGCCGTCATCCCGCTTGCGCTTCTCGCCATTCTGTTTCTCGCCTTGCTTCGTTTGCCCGATCAGCGGCCGGCGGTGACCGCCAGCGCGACGCTGCCGACGCGGCCCCTGCGCGAAATCGTCATGACCCAGCGTTTCATCACCGGCATGGTCTGCGGCATTTCCACCTATGCGCTGATGACCTTCATGATGACCGGGGCGCCGATCGCCATGGTCGTTGGCTGCGACTTTCCGCAGGACATGGCGACGCTGGGCATCCAGTGGCATGTGCTGGCCATGTTCGTGCCGAGTTTCTTCACCGGTATGCTCGTCAGCCGGTTCGGGGCGGAGAGGGTCGTCGCTGCCGGATTGTTTATTCTGATGGCCTGTGCGCTCGTTGCCCATGCCGGAATTGCGCTCTGGAATTTCTGGGGCGCGCTGATCCTGCTTGGTCTCGGCTGGAATTTCGGTTTCATCGGGGCGACGGCAATCGTGGCCTCGAGCTACCGTCCTCATGAGGCGGACAAAGTGCAGGGTTTTCACGACATCATCCTGTTCAGCGCGGTCGCGCTTGCCTCCTTCGGCTCGGGCAAGGTTCTGACGGCCTATGGCTGGGACATGCTGAACGCGGCCGTCTGGCCGCTGACCATACTTTGCCTGTTCCTGCTTTTTGCGCTGTTTCTGCGCGAAAAACGTCGCCCGGCATAAGTTTTCATACAAAAGACGTGCAAATTCGCCCGTAAGTGGCTGCCAACATACCGGAAAACGTAGGTTTTTTCGGTTTTGGCGGCTTGACGATACCGATTCGTCCCATCACTCTGGCCCCGCATCTTCCCTCAGGCTTGAGGAGGCATCGGGAGGCTGCAAGTCCAAAGTATCCCGCTTTCCAGTGGTGACACTTGAATGGCCGCGGATGCTTTGGAGAGGAGAGGGAGCGATCGTGGCCATCCGTCACCCTATGCTCTCAGCCCTGCGGAACGGAGTGAGCCCGCAGGTTCGCAACGGAGGAAAGAGCGAAATGAGCATACTTCTGGGCGTAATCGCATGCGGGTTGCTGTCGGTGGTCTATGCCATCTGGGCGACCCGGTCGGTGCTGGCCGCCGACCAGGGCAATGCCCGCATGCAGGAGATCGCGGGCTTCATCCGCGAGGGGGCGCAGGCCTATCTCACACGGCAATACAAGACCATCGCCATTGTCGGCGTCGTCGTTTTCATCGGCGCGTGGGTTCTGCTTTCGGCGACGGCCGCGATCGGCTTCCTGATCGGCGCCGTGCTTTCGGGTGCTGCGGGCTTCATCGGCATGCACGTCTCGGTTCGCGCCAATGTGCGGACAGCCCAGGCGGCGTCCGTCAGCCTGTCTTCCGGTCTCGATATCGCCTTCAAGTCCGGCGCCATCACCGGCATGCTGGTGGCCGGCCTCGCCTTGCTCGGGGTTGCGATCTATTACCTTATCCTGACATCCGGCATGGGTCATGAGCCCGGCTCGCGCGAAGTCATCGATGCGCTTGTTTCGCTCGGCTTCGGCGCTTCTCTCATCTCGATCTTCGCCCGCCTCGGCGGCGGTATCTTCACCAAGGGCGCCGACGTCGGCGGCGACCTCGTCGGCAAGGTGGAGGCCGGCATTCCCGAAGACGACCCCCGTAACCCCGCGACCATCGCCGATAACGTCGGCGACAACGTCGGCGACTGCGCCGGCATGGCGGCCGACCTGTTCGAGACCTACGCCGTCTCGATCGTCGCGACCATGGTTCTGGCCGCAATCTTCTTTGCCGGCAGTGCGGGGCTTGCGACCGTGATGGTCTATCCGCTCGCCATCTGCGGAGCCTGCATCATCACCTCCATCATCGGCGCCTTCTTCGTAAAGCTCGGGTCGAACGGCTCGATCATGGGCGCGCTTTACAAAGGGCTCATCGTCACGGGCGTTCTCTCGATCGTCGGCCTCGGAGCGGCAACCTCCCTGACAATCGGCTGGGGCTCGATCGGCGCCGTTGAAGGCAAGGATATCACCGGCACCAACCTGTTCATCTGCGGCGTTCTCGGCCTGATCGTCACAGCGCTGATCGTGGTGATCACCGAATACTACACCGGCACCAACAAGCGTCCGGTCAATTCGATCGCCCAGGCCTCGGTCAGCGGCCACGGCACCAACGTCATCCAGGGCCTTGCGGTCTCTCTGGAATCGACGGCGCTGCCGGCCATCGTCATTGTCGGCGGCATCATTGCCACCTATCAACTCGGCGGGCTGTTCGGCACCGGTATCGCGGTCACCGCCATGCTCGGCATTGCCGGCATGATCGTGGCGCTCGATGCCTTTGGGCCGGTGACGGACAATGCCGGGGGCATCGCTGAAATGTCCCACCTGCCGCCGGAAGTGCGCAAGTCCACGGACGCGCTCGATGCCGTTGGCAACACCACCAAGGCCGTGACCAAAGGTTATGCGATTGGTTCCGCCGGCCTCGGTGCGCTGGTTCTCTTCGCAGCCTACTCCAACGATCTGCGATACTTCGCCGCCAATGGCGACAAATACCCTTATTTCGCCGATATCGGTGCGATCTCGTTCGATCTCTCCAACCCCTACGTCGTCGCCGGCCTGATCTTCGGCGGTCTCATCCCGTATCTCTTCGGCGGTATCGCAATGACCGCCGTCGGCCGCGCCGCAAGCTCGGTCGTGGAGGAGGTCCGTCGTCAGTTCCGGGAAAAACCAGGCATCATGGCCGGCACGGACCGCCCGGATTATGGTCGCGCGGTGGACATGCTGACCAAGGCAGCGATCCGGGAAATGATCATTCCGTCGCTCTTGCCGGTTCTTGCCCCGATCGTCGTCTATTTCGGCGTGCTGGCGATTTCAGGCTCCAAGGCTTCGGCCTTCGCCGCGCTCGGCGCTTCGCTGCTCGGCGTCATCGTCAACGGCCTGTTCGTGGCGATCTCGATGACGTCCGGCGGTGGCGCCTGGGACAATGCCAAGAAGAGCTTCGAAGACGGTTTTGTCGACAAGGACGGCCAGAAGCACCTGAAGGGCTCCGATGCGCACAAGGCCTCGGTGACCGGCGACACGGTAGGCGATCCTTACAAGGACACCGCGGGCCCTGCTGTCAATCCCGCGATCAAGATCACCAACATCGTGGCGCTGCTGCTGCTGGCGATCTTGGCGGGATAAAAGCGAGTCCGACTTATAAAAAAACCGCGGGGCTTTCGCCTCGCGGTTTCTTTTGGGAACTGCGATCGTTCCGACTATTTGCCGTAGTCGGATCCATCCGAGAAGATCGAACGCGCCGCGCTCTTGCCGATGCCGTTGCCGCTGAGCAGCTGGGCGAGGAACGTCATTTCCTTGCCGCCGGTCGGCGTCGTGCGCGAGATCGTGTCGAAGACCTTGCCGTCCTGAAGCGAGTAGTTGGCAAGCTGGGATACTACGCCGTCCTTGTCGAAGTAGACGGCGAGCACGCTCTGCTCGACCAGCTTGGGCTTCATGAAGGCGACAGCGCGGGTCCGCTTCTGGGAGATGTAGTAAAACACCTCGTTGTCGAAGGTTGCCGTCGTCGACGGCGTGCCCAGCGACAGCAGAACCTGTTCGCGGCTTGAGCCGACCGGCGCAAGCGCCAGGGTTTCCTGATCGACGACGTAGCCCTGGTGCAGCACTTCACCGGTGCCCAGCCCCAAGTCTGAAGCGGTCTTGCAGCCCGTCAGCACCGTTGCGGAGAGGGCGAGTGAAAATACGACTTTGCCTGCGAATTTCATATCCGACCTGAAGTACCGTTTCGTCAACGACATATCCCTCAATAGAACGCCGGCGGATGCGCCATTGCTTTTCGTGCCTGCTTCGGTAAACCAGCTTCGATGATCATGCAACAACCGCTGGAGCGGGCTGGCGCATTTTGAAGCAGGCAAACTTGGGCTTTATGATGATTTTCCGACTGTTCGGCAGAAAAAACAGCAATGCGGCGATCGTAGAGCGCCAATATGCAATTTTGACGGCCGCGGCCCGGCAGCCATTCTTCTACACGGATCTTGACGTTCCCGATACGGTCATGGGCCGTTTCGAGATGCTGTCCGCCGTGTTGATCGTTTATTTCCGTAGAACGCGCTCGTCGGCGCGGTCGGGCCAAGAGATCGCGCAGGAGATCGTCGATGCCTTTTTCGAGGACGTCGATCATTCGATCCGCGAGCTCGGCGTGGGCGATGTCGCCGTTCCCAAGCGCATGAAGAAGTTTGCCTCCATGTTCTACGGGCGGCTGGAAAGCTACGCCGCCGCCATGGAGAAAAAGGATGCGGAGGAGCTTGCCGCCGCCCTTAAGCGCAACTTCCATCCCAAGAACGACGACCCCAGTCTTACAATGGCCGGCTTGGCTTCCTATCTGCTGCTCGCCGAGGCAGAGCTTGCAGGCCTGGGGGAAGACATCGTAGAAACCGGCACGTTGAAACTACCCGCTCCGCAAGCGTGAGCAGACATATTCCGTCGCAGGCAGCGGCTTGCGGCAGGAGGGAACATCGATGAAGCATGAAGACAAGCCGGCTTTCGCCTTTCCCGTGAAGGTCGGGCATATCTCCGCGAACGCCGTCGCGATCCGCGTTGAGGCCAATGCGACCGAGCGCGCGGCGCTGGCGGCGCAATGGAATATCCTTGAGGTTCAATCGCTCGACGCCGACCTGCAGGTTGCCCGCTGGAAGAAGGACGGCGTTAGGATCAAAGGCATGGTACGGGCAAAGATCGTGCAGGCCTGTGTCGTGACGCTCGAACCGGTCGAATCGTCGATCGAAGAAGAGATCGAATCCATTTTCGTGCCGGAAGGCTCGCGCCTTGCCCGGATCGCCGCCAATGACACAGGCGAGATGGTCCTTGACCCGGACGGGCCGGATATTCCCGATGTCTTTACCGGTGACACCATCGATGTCGGCGAAGTGGTGAGTGAGCAGGTGGCGCTTGCGATCGATCCTTATCCGCGCAAACCCGGCGCGGCCTTCGGCGAACGTATCGAAAGCACCGCAAAGGACGACAAGCGTCCAAACCCCTTTGCAGCCCTCAAGGATTGGAAAAAGGACTGAATCCGGGGCATGTCGCCATAGAAAATCGGTTGTCAGCAGAGGGAAAAACGGTATTTTGGCCAAAATTCCGCCCGCTGGGTCGACCGCTGCGACACGACGCGAAGCGTCTCCATCGTCGTGAAAATTATGTGTTTCCATCGCCGCGCATCGTGCCTGAATGAAGCAGGCTGCGCTGCAGGGAAAAAAGGAAAAGACTCGCGTGGTCAGAATTTCTCTTGATGTGATGGGCGGTGACTTCGGTCCCCAGGTCGTCATTCCCGGCGCCGCCAGGGCGCTGGAGCGTCATCCGGATATCCGGTTCGTGCTGTTTGGCGACGAAGCCCAATGCCGGCCGCTGCTCGACAAGTATCCCAAGCTGAAGGCTGCCAGCAGCTTCCATGCGACCGAAATCGCAATCGCCATGGACGAGAAGCCGAGCCAGGCCCTGCGCCGCGGCCGTGGCAAGTCCTCGATGTGGCAGGCGATCGATGCGATCAACAGCGACCAGGCGGATGTCGTCGTCTCCGCCGGCAACACCGGCGCGCTGATGGCGATGTCGGTCTTCTGCCTGCGCACCATGGCGGGCATCCAGCGTCCGGCGATCGCCGGCATCTGGCCGACGCTGAAGGGCGAAAGCATCGTGCTCGATGTCGGCGCGACGATCGGAGCCGATGCGCAGCAGTTGATGGATTTTGCCCTCATGGGCGGCGCCATGGCCCGCGCCCTGTTCGAGATCGAGCGTCCGACGCTTGGCCTGCTGAATGTCGGGGTCGAAGAGGTCAAGGGTCAGGAAGAGGTCAAGGAGGCCGGCCGTCTCATTCGCGAGGCTGCGCCCGAAGGCATCGATTACTACGGTTTCGTCGAAGGCGACGATATCGGCCGGGGAACGGTGGATGTCGTGGTGACCGAAGGCTTCGCCGGCAACATCGCGCTGAAGACGGCCGAGGGGACGGCCCGCCAGATCGCGGAATATCTGAAGGCGGCGATGTCGCGCACGCTGATGGCCAAGATCGGCTACATCTTCGCCAAGGGCGCCTTCGACCGGCTGCGCGAGAAGATGGACCCGCGCAAGGTCAACGGCGGCGTTTTCCTGGGTCTGAACGGCATCGTCATCAAGAGCCATGGCGGCACGGATGCCGAAGGGTTCGCCGCAGCGATCGATGTCGGCTATGATATGGTCCGGAATGGTCTCAAGACCAAGATCGAGACTGATTTGCAAAGATATCATGCCATGCCGCAGGCGAGCGCCGCCGCCGTCAATGGCACGGCAGGTGAGGTTTGACGAAAATGATCCGTTCAGTGGTACGCGGCTTCGGAGCTTCCCTTCCGAAGCGGGTGGTGACCAACCGTGAGATGGAGGAGAAGGTCGACACGTCCGACGAATGGATCGTGCAGCGGACCGGTATCCGCCAGCGCTATATTGCCGGTGAGGGCGAAACCACGGCTTCGCTGGGCGAGGCGGCGGCGCGGGCCGCCCTTGAACGCGCAAAGCTGACGCCGGCCGATATCGACCTGATCATCCTTGCGACCTCGACCCCCGACAACACCTTTCCGGCAACGGCCGTCAACATCCAGAATCGGCTTGGCATGCACCATGGCGCGGCCTTTGACGTGCAGGCTGTTTGTTCGGGCTTCATCTACGCGGTGACCACGGCGGATGCCTATATCCGCGGTGGCCTCGCCAGGCGCGTGCTCGTGATCGGCGCGGAAACCTTCTCGCGCATTCTCGACTGGAGCGATCGAACGACGTGCGTGCTTTTCGGCGACGGGGCCGGCGCGATCGTGCTGGAGGCGCAGGAAACGGAAGGCACCAACGCGGATCGCGGCGTGCTGACCACAAAACTGCGTTCCGACGGCGCCCACAAGGAAAAGCTTTATGTCGATGGCGGCCCTTCGACGACGGGTACGGTCGGGCATCTGAAGATGGAAGGCCGAGAGGTCTTCAAACATGCCGTCGGCATGATCACGGACGTCATCGAGGCCGCCTTTGAAGCGACCGGCACGACAGCCGACGATCTCGACTGGCTGGTGCCGCATCAGGCAAACCGTCGAATCATCGACGGCTCGGCGAAGAAGCTCGGCATTCCACTCGAAAAGGTTGTCGTGACCGTGGACATCCACGGCAACACCTCGGCCGCCTCCATACCGCTCGCGCTCAACGAAGCAGCGTCCGACGGTCGCATCAAGGAGGGCGATCTTGTTCTCCTGGAAGCGATGGGCGGCGGGTTTACCTGGGGTTCGGTGCTGCTGCGCTGGTAAAGAAAATCACGATACAGCGCAAACGCTTGACCGGAATGGACAAGGGCAATAGTCTTCCCTGCGCTGATCGATATTCAAGAAAAATCGGTGGGGAAAGATGAGCGGAAAAACGGTAACACGCGCAGACTTGGCTGAATCGGTTTTCCGAAAGGTTGGCTTGTCTCGGACCGAATCGGCGGAACTGGTCGAGACCGTCATCGACGAGATCTGCAATGCAATCGTGCGTGGCGAGAGCGTCAAGCTCTCTTCCTTTGCCACCTTCCAGGTGCGCGACAAGAACGAGCGTATCGGCCGAAATCCAAAGACCGGCGAGGAAGTGCCGATTTCGCCACGCCGCGTCATGACCTTCAAGGCCTCGAACGTGCTCAAGCAGCGGGTTTTGAAATCGCATCTTTCGCGCAAGGCGAAGCAAAAGCCGCAGGCGCCCGCCAGCTGAGCCTTCAAGAAACTCCCTAAAAGTGGTTGAAAGCGGCGTTATAAGCCGTTGAATTGCACAGGATTCGTGTAATCATTGAATCCGGCGTCCAAAGCGCCGGTGAGTCTCTTATGTGTCGCGCGCCGTGCGGACCGAGACGTAAAGCTCCATTGGCAAGCTTCTGTATTGCCGCGTTTACAATGCGAGTTCGGGGAAGACATGGACAAGAGCCCAGATGCGTTTCGCACCATCAGCGAGGTCGCTGACGACCTGGATCTGCCGCAGCATGTGCTTCGTTTCTGGGAAACGCGATTCCAGCAGATAAGGCCGATGAAGCGCGGCGGTGGTCGGCGTTATTACCGGCCCGAGGATGTCGATCTGCTGAAGGGCATTCGACATCTGCTCTATGACCATGGCTATACCATCAAGGGCGTGCAGAAGCTGCTGAAGGCCAACGGCAACAAGTTCGTCGCGGCGATCGCCAGCGGCGATCTGGCGACGGTCGAGGCACTGGCCGCCGCAAGCGTGGAAGAGCCTGCTCAGCCGAAGCTGCTCAATCCCGACGAGGACCAGATCGTCGGACGCGCCAAGGCGCCGGCGAGCCGCCGGTTCTTCTCCTTCGTTGGCGGCAATGACGACGTGCCCGAAGTGTCCGTCGGCAAGACCTCTGTGGGAAAGGAAGACCGCGCTCTGCTGCAGGAGGCGCTGTACGATCTTCTGGAATGCAAGCGGCTGCTCGATCAGGTGCGTTGATTCCGGCGTGCTGTCCCACCTCTGTTTTCCGCCGATTTCTCGTCGATTGGCGAAATTACCACTTGCCAGTAACCGGTCGAGACTATAGGGCTTTCCACGGTTCGGAGCGTAGCGCAGCCCGGTAGCGCACTTGACTGGGGGTCAAGGGGTCGTGGGTTCGAATCCCGCCGCTCCGACCATTTTCTCCTTTGGCCCTGCCGTCTTTCACAACATTGTCGCTACCGTTTTCACGCTTTCGAGGCGATGGATAGCCGTGCCTTTCGGGTGCTGTTGTGCTGTGTGAAAACCTTTCGGCAATACCTGCCGCCGATAATGGCCCCGGTCAAATCGGGACGGAACGGCATGAGCAGGAAAAGTGCGGGACGCAAGGCAGGCAAGGGAACGACCCGGCGGAAATCCAGGTCTGCGCCCAAGGGCGCTATGTGGCCTTGGTACCTGTCCGGGCTGCTGATCGTGGCGGGAATCAGTGCCTATGACAATCTGTCGACGGTTCGCGGCTGGTTGCGGCCACAAAGCCTCCATGCGGTATCAAACCAGATAGCATCGAAAGACCTTAAGAAGCGCGAGGGCGTATCCCATACGGCGGCCATCCCGGCCCCCGGGCCGCGTCCCGTGGAAGAGGAGGCGCGTGCAAGCCGGAAGCCGTCGCCTGCGGGCCTGATGCCGCCGCAGGATATTCCGACGATACAGCCCGTTGCGCTTCAGGCCGGCGCGAAAGGCCCCTTCTATTTCTGCACGGACCAGAAAACCAATTGCGTGGTCGATGGCGGGCACTTCTGGCTTAAAGGGCAGAAGATCGCTCTTGCGGACGTTTCGCTGCCGCAAATGAAAAAGGCGAAATGCGATGCCGAACGCGAGCGGGGATCGCAGGCCAAACGGCGTTTGCGGGAGATACTGAATGCCGGCGAGTTCAAGCTGCTGGCGGTAAACGGCACGAGTGGCGGGCAGATGCACGTCGTCTTGAGCGATGGAAGCCTCGCAAGCGACCGGCTGATCGCCGAGGGACTGGCGCATGCGCCCAAGGACGCGGCCAAGCCCTGGTGCTGACGCATCCGCCAACGTTCACACAATCTGCTTCAGATCGACGTCCGCGATATCGGCGCGAAGGGCTTTCCGGCCGCAAACAGGGTCTCCCCGGCATCTGTCGGTTGCGGACGGCCGGCCATGCGCAGATAAAGGCTTTCCGTAAGATCGAGCATCACGTCCAGTGAGTAGCGTGTGGCGAGGCGCTGCGCTTCGGCGGAGAGGACCGCGTGGCGTTCCGGGGTCGCGCATTCGAGCATCGCTGCAGCAAGCTTTGTGATATCGCCGTCATTGGCGATGATGCGGCCATTGCGGCCGTCTTCCACCACGGTCGTCGCGCCGCCGATGGCCGTGCACAGGATCGGCTTACCGGCCGCCGCGCCTTCCAGCATCACATAGGACATGGCCTCATAGAGGCTCGGCATGACGAGGAGATCGAAGGCGCCGACGGCCTGCGGGCCGGTGAAGGCTTTGGTCAGGTGCATGCGATCGGAAAGGCCGCTCTCGGCGATCGCGTTCTTGACGACGTCCTCAAGCTCGCCGCTGCCGACCATCAGCAGATGCGCGTCGGGGCGCCGTGATGCGAGCGCGCGAAACGCTTCGACGAGACGAAGGGGCGCCTTCTGGGCCGAGAGGCGGCCGATGAAGCCGAAGACGAAGGCATCGGCCGGAATGCCGAAGCTGGCGCGTACGGTGTCGGCCATCGCCAAAGGGGGAGGGGAAGCGCCGTTGACGACGACCGAGAGTTTTTCGGCGGGCATGCCGAGGGCAACGGCATGGCGGAATTCATCTTCGGAAACGCAGATCAGCCGGTCGGTTAAATGGCGAGCAAGCAGGGTTTCTATACTGCCATAGACAAGGCGGCCAAGCTTTCCAAGGCTCGGGTCCATCGTGCGGAATGCGTGGGGCGTATAGACGCGCGGGATATGGGCGCCAGGCAGGCGCAGGCGTATGAGCGCGCCGGCTTTCGAGCTGTGGCCGTGGATCACATCGAAGCGATCGTGGCCGATAATGTTGCGCAGCGCCCGGTGGGAGGCAATATCGGAAAGGCCGGGAGAGCGGGTCATATCGACGGAATGCACCGCCGCAAGCCCGAGTCCGCGCAGTTCCCGGATAAAGCTTTCCTCGGCTCGCAGCGGCGAATAGACGGCCTCCACATGATGTCCGCGCGCCACCATGCCGCGGCAGAGATCCAGCATGTGGCGGCCGGAACCGCCGCCGCTGGGCTCCAGCACCTCGAGCAGGCGCAAGGGAGCGGTCTGGAGGGCGTTTGGGTTGTAGACGTTCATGTCGGGTATCCTTTTCGCCCGTCTTGGCGGGGCGCGGGTGCAGGCCAGCCTCTGCTGGCGCGGTAGCGCATTTCCAGCGCGCCGCAGCCCCAGACGATGCCGAGCAGCAGGTAGAAGTGGCGCCAGTGATCGGTGTCGATGACGTTGCCGATGGCGGTGTGTCCGATGAGGACGATCCAGGAAATCATCAGCGCCGGCTGCCAGGGCCTGTCGAGGAGCAGGAAGCGGAAGCCGATGCTGAGGGTCCAGCATATGAGGACGACGTAGCAGACGAAGCCGAGCCAGCCGTAGGAGGTGAGGCTCTTCAGCCAGATATTGTGCTCGTCCTCGGGAAACATCGTGCTGAACACCATCGGTCCGATACCGAGCGGCTTTTCCATCGACATCAGAAAGCCGATGCGGTGGCGCTCGAAGCGTCCGAGGTGGCCGCCGTCATAGTCCTGCACGAGCTGGGTGCGGCTGGAGAACAGGTCGGCCACCTGCGGAATCTGGAGCGCGACGACGAGCGTCGCGACCATGAGGATGGCGCCGCTGAGCGTAAGGGTCAGGATCTTGAGCCGGAACGCTCCGGTTCGCTCCTTGAGCAGCATGACCAGGACAAGGGCGCAGGCGCAGAAAAGATAGAGCGCCCAGGCCGCGCGGGAGAAAGACAGGAAAAGCCCGAAGGCCATGATCAGGATGCCCAGCGCCTTCAACGGCGCACGCGACAGCCTGTCCGTCAGCAGCCCGTGGATGAGGTAGAGCGACGGGGCGACGAGGAAGGGACCGAAGACGTTGGGGTCCTGGAATGCGCCCTTGGCGCGATCGTAGAGCGTGAAATTCTCGCCGCCCGGAATGGCACCGAAATAGCCGAGGATGCCGAGAAGGGCTGTGATGACGCCGGCCGCCACCCAGGCATTGAAGATGAGCTTCAGCCGGTCGTGCCGGGCCTCGATGATGGCGGCGAAAAACACGGAGGATAGGGCAAGGAAACCGGACACGGCCATGTACATCGGCCCGGTTTCGAGGTCCGCCATAGTCACGAGGGATATGATGCCGCCGGTCATGAACAGGATCAGCAGCGCCAGAAGCGGCGCGACGTGGCGCGATATCTTGAGGCCAAAAAGCGCCCAGAGACCGATGAGGCCGACGAGGAAAAGTTCGTAAGGGGCGGGCTCGGAAATGACGAAGCCGGACAGGAACACGGCAAGGGTCACCATCGCCGACCCGGCCATGGTGACAGCGGCCAGCTGTGGCCGGAACCCGGAAGGGCTATCGGCGAGCGCGCTCAATAGGCGTTTTCCGTGTTGAGGAGCCGGATCGGCGTCAGGAACAGGATCTTCAGATCGAACCAGAGCGACCAGTTCTCGATATAGTGGAGATCGTAGGCCGTGCGGAACTTGATCTTGTCGTCGCTGTCGATCTCGCCGCGCCAGCCGTTGATCTGCGCCCAGCCGGTCACGCCCGGTTTGACGCGGTGGCGGGCGAAGTAGCCCTCGACCACGTCGGAATAGACACGGTCTGCCGTCTGGGCTGCTGCCGCATGGGGGCGCGGGCCGACGAGCGAAAGCTCGCCCTTGAGGACGTTGAATATCTGCGGCAATTCGTCGATCGAGGATTTTCGCAGGAAACGACCGACGGGCGTGACGCGGGGATCGCCCTTGGTGACGGCATTGCGCGCCGACGGGTCGCTCATGTCGCTGTACATGGAGCGGAACTTGTAGACCTCGATGATCTCGTTGTTGAAGCCATGGCGCTTCTGCTTGAAGATGATCGGGCCCTTGGATGTGGCTTTCACGGCAATGGCGGCGCCGATGAAGACGGGCCAGAGCAGGGCAAGCGCCACGAGGCTGAAGAAGAGATCGAAGGCGCGCTTGGCGACCGAATCCCAGTCTGCGATCGGCTTGTCGAAGACATCGAGCATGGCGACCTTGCCGATATGGGAATAACTGCGCGGGCGGAAACGAAGATTTCCGGCATGCGCGGCGATGCGGATATCGGCCGGCAAAACCCAGAGCTTCTTCAGAAGCTCGAGAATGCGTTTTTCGGCCGTCAGCGGCAGGGCGATGATCAGGATATCGACGCGCGTCAGGCGGGCGAACTCGACGAGTTCGGGGATCGTGCCAAGTTTCGGATAGCCGGCGATGATGTGAGGCGAGCGGCGCTCGTCGCGATCGTCGAAAATGCCGCAGATGCGGATGTCGTTGTCGCTCTGCATTTCGATGTTGCGAATGAGATCCTTGGCAGGCTGGCCCCCGCCGACGATGACGGCGCGACGTTCCATGATGCCGTTTCGCGACCAGCGACGGATCGAATAGGCGATGAAAAAGCGCTCCAGCACGAGGAAGACGGCGCCACCGGCAAACCAGACTTCCGCCCAGATCGAATGCAGACCCGCCATACCCCGGAAGAGCAGATAGGTGAGGGCGACGGCAGCGAAGGATGCGCTCCAGGCGAGCAGAACCCGCGGGATGGCACGCATGGCAGAACGCAGCATCGGCACCTGGTAGCTGTCGGATGCCTGGATAAAACCGACAGCCAGTCCGCTGCCGACGATCAGAAGGGCGCTATAGCCAAGCCATTGCGACAGCTGCGGGACGACGGAAAACGCCACGATCGCATAACCGATGGTGAAAAGGGCCGCGAACTCAAAGAGGCGCAGCAGGCCGATAATCATCGCCGGGGAATAGGTCTCGACGCCGAATTGGGCGGCGACGCGCCGGGCCAGGGGATTGAGGCTTGTCGGATGTTCCGAAGGAGCGTCTTCGCCGGGCGCCCGCGTGCGGATTTCCGAAATCTTGCGGCGCAAGGCTTCCGTATCGAAAGTTTCCGGTCTGTCGATCTGGTTCATGATGCTCGTCCGGCCATTGACTGGCTTCGGAGATAGCAGAAAGGCCCTAAGAAACGCTTACGGGTTCCTTGGATCGCGCGGTCGGCCGCTTGTCCGACAGCAGCCTTCTGTAGAGGTGCATCAGCGAGCCGGCCATAGCGGAGCTTGAAAAACTGTTCTTGAAATGCCGGGGCTCCGGCATGGCCGATCTTGCCCAGTCGGCATCTGTCACAGATTGGGTCATGATGGCTGCAAGGGCCTGGGGATCGCCCGGCGGGGCCAGCACATGGGCGTTGGCGCCAAGCACTTCCGGAATGCCGCCGACGGCCGACGCAATGACGGGCTTTTCCGCCGCAAGGGCCTCCAGAACGATATAGGGCATGGCTTCGGCGCGCGATGGTACCACGACGGTACGGCTGAAGGCGAAGGCATCGGTTGCCTTCATGGCCGGAACCATCTGGATGCGACGGCCAAGCCCCCGCTCCAGCATCATCTGCTCGTACTCGGCCTTCTGCGGGCCATCGCCGACCATGATCGCCGAAAGCGGGCGGCCGATCAGACGTTCCGTGCGGGCGAAAGCATCGATGAAAACGTCCGGCCCCTTCAGATCGCGCAGCATGCCGATATAGAGAAAATCTGCCGCATCCGGGCGGGCAAAGACCTTTCCGAAATCGGCGTCGTTGACGCCGTTGTAGATGCGCTCGCTGTAGGTGCTCGGGCGACCGACCTTCGCCTCATAGGTGCAGCGCTCGAAATCGCAGACGAACACGATCGCATCGGTGAAATATTCCTGAATCTTCTCAAGAAAGAAGACGCTTTTCCCGAGCATCGTCTTCTTGTCATAGTGCAGGCTGCCGCCGTGCGGCGAATAAAGGCGGGCAACGCAATACCTGTTTACCCGCAAGGCTGAGCCGATGATCCGGGCAACGGCGCCGCCCTTGGCGCCATGACCGTGGATGATATCCGGCCGCAAACTGCGTATTTCCTTGTAGCTGCCCCAAAGGGCCTTGATGTCCGACGGGCCGATGGACCGGCGGATGGGCAACCTCACGAGGCCCAGCGCCAGAAACGGGCGGATTTCGTCAAAAAGCTTGTCCTCGTAACTTCCTCCGGTGGTGCTGTCGCAGAGAATGCCGACCTCGTGTCCTGCCTTCGCATGGGCCTCTGCCAGATCGCGGACGTGCCTGAAAATGCCTCCGAGCGGCGATCTGAAACAGTGGATGATCCTGAGAGGGCGCGGGCCTGTCGGGTCTAGCATGGCGCTTAGAACAGCCGTTCTCGGACATAAACCGTGTCGCCCGCCATGATCGGTTCAGAGATCGAGATCCGCCCGGTGATGACGCGGCCGTTGATCTTGCGCGTGACATCGACGTCGCGCTGGTTGGCGCGGGGCGAATAACCGCCTGCGACGGCGATTGCGTTCTGGACGGTCATGCCCGGCACATAGGAATATTGCCCGGCCTGGCCGACTTCGCCCATGATGAAAACGGAACGGTAGCGATCGACCTCGATGGTGACATCGGGATCGCGCAGATAACCCTGCCGCAGCTTGCCGGCGATCATCTTTTCAAGTTCCGGCAGCGTGTGGCCACGCGAGGGAACCGCGCCGATCAGCGGGAAGGCGACATAGCCGGCCTGATCCACGGTATAGGTACCGGTGAGACCCGCCTGTTCGAAGACATTGACGCGCAGACGGTCGCCGCTGTCGAGGCGATAGGGCTGGATCGATGCTTCGTTGAATGCCTTCGGCGCCGGCTGGTAGGTGTTGCAGCCTGCAAGCGCAACGCACAACAGGCTCGCTGCGGCCAGCGTCAATACCGATTTCGTTCTCGCGACAGTCATACTGCTCTCGTGCTGCTCGATGCTGCTCTTTCATCTGTTATCGATCTGTTAGGGTTAATAGCCGGTAAAAAACGACAGGCCGATCCGCACTATATTTGCCCGTGCTATCGATACTCATGCTCCGGATTGGCTGAAAGTCGACAGGGCAGGGCCATTAACTCTTGCGTTACCATGTTTGTTTACGGTGCCGTTAACTTGGTCTTGGTCTGGAGTATAGGCGATGTCGAACGTCGGCGGCGCGCAACAGGATGTTGACATCGATCTCGGTGGGCTCGTTCGCGCGATCTGGAAACGACGCATGCGCGTCCTCTTGACGACGGTGTTCTTCACCGGCGCGGCCTTTGTCGGCGCCAGCATGATTTCGCCGGATTATCGATCCGAGACGCGGCTGCTGATCGAATCACGCGAGCCGGAGTTCAGCGGCACCAATCAGGTTCAGATGCCTGCGGATCGGGAATTCGACGAATCTGCCATTGCAAGCCAGGTCCAGGTGCTGCGGTCGGCCGACCTGATCAAGCAGGTCGCCCGCAACATGAAGCTTCATGAGCTGAAGGAGTTCGACCCGACGGCCAACCCGTCGGCGCTTTCGGACCTGATGGTCATGTTCGGGTTGAAGAAAAACCCGCTCGACCTGCCGCCGGAAGAGCGCGTGTTGAAGGAGTTCGAACAGAAGCTTCAGGTCTATCAGGTCGAGAAGGCGCGTGTCGTCGCCATCATGTTCAGCTCCAAGGACCGCAAGCTGGCAGCGGCTATCCCGAACGAGATGGCAAAGGTTTATCTGTCGCTGCAAAGCGGCGCAAAGCTCGATTCCAATTCCGAAGCAAGCCGCTGGCTGGAGCCGGAAATTGCCAACCTGCGCGAAAAGGTCCGCGAAGCCGAAGCCAAGGTGGCTGACTACCGCGCCACGTCCGACCTTCTGCTCAGCAGCGACAATAGCAATTTCGCGACAAAGCAGCTGAACGATATTTCCGCCGAGCTGGCGCGCGTGCGCAGCGAAAGGGCAAGCGCGGAAGCCCGGGCCGAAGGCGTGCGCACCACGCTCGCCAGCGGCCGCGATGCCGATACGCTGAACGACGTCGTCGGATCGCAGATGATCCAGCGGCTGAAGGAGAACGAATCCAATATTCAGGGCCAGATTGCCGACCTCTCGACATCTCTGCTCGACGGGCATCCGCGCCTGAAAGGCCTGAAATCACAGCTGCAGGGTATCCGCGAGCAGATTCGCAGCGAGACGCAGAAGATCCTCGCAAGCCTCGACAACGAGGCGGGTGTCGCCCGCCTGCGTGAGCGCCAGCTGATCCAGCAGATGAACACGCTGAAGGCCGCTTCGGCAAAGGCCGGCGAGGACGAGGTGGGACTGCGAGCGCTGGAGCGCGAAGCCACAGCCCAACGGCAGCTGCTCGAGACCTATCTGGCCCGTTATCGCGAGGCGACGTCGCGGGTCGGCAGCAACGCCACCCCGGCGGACGCCCGCATCATCTCGAAGGCGGTGGAGCCGACGGAAGCCTACTTCCCCAAGGTGCTGCCGATCACGATCGTTGCCGGTCTTGCCAGCTTCCTCGTCAGCTGCGTGGTGATCATGCTTGCGGAACTGTTCAGCGGACGCGCGCTGCGTCCGGTTGGCGTCGATCCCGAACCGGTGATAAAGCCCGTTGCCGCAGAGACCCGAACGCCGCCGCAGCCGATTCCGGCCGTGAAGATGGCGCCGGCAACACCGAAGCGGGAAGAGGTTGCCTTTGACGAAGACTTCAGCATCGCGGCGATTGCGGACCATATCG
The DNA here is from genome assembly GCF_001931685.1 of Pararhizobium arenae. Classification (GTDB taxonomy): domain Bacteria; phylum Pseudomonadota; class Alphaproteobacteria; order Rhizobiales; family Rhizobiaceae; genus Pararhizobium; species Pararhizobium arenae. The sequence goes on from NZ_MOOY01000001.1 coordinate 40,859, forward strand.
AGGCGCGGCAGGCGAGGGTGGTCGTCTCGGTTTCGCCCTCCGGCGACAAGGGATCGACCAATGTCGTGATGCTGGCGCGGCTGCTGGCCGAGAACGGCCGCAGGATCGTCATGATCGATCTGACGGGATCGGCCTGCCCGAGCCGGCTGATGGCGCAGTCCCGCCGCTTGCCCGGCATCACCAACCTGCTGGCTGGTGAAGTCGCATTCTCGGATACGATCCATGCCGACCGGCTGTCGGATGCCCATATCATTCCCGCGGGAGATGCCGATCCGGCGCAGGCAATGCGGGGGATCGACCGGCTTCCGATGATCGTGGATGCGCTCGCCAATGCCTATGACACCGTTCTGGTGGAATGCGGCCCGGCGGCAACGGCGGCGGTCGCACGGGTGGCGCGGGCGAATGACGTGACGGTCGTGATTTCGGCTTTGGGTACGGCGCCGGACGAGATGGTCGCTCTGGTCGAAAACCTCGGTGAAGCCGGCTTCAGCGACATCCTCTTGATGATGGATAGCGACGGTCCGCGTTCGGGCGATCCGGATCGGGATGCTGCCTGACGTATTCCGCTGGAGGTCTCAGCTCTCCGCCGTTTCCGCCGCGCCGTACGCTGACTGGCGCTTCTGACGGATTTTCTGGATGAAATTGTAGAACCGCCGGTTCTTCTTGATGGCCGCCTTGGTGCGCACGATCGTGCGATGCACGAAGGCCGCCAGCCTTCCGCGTGTCGTGAGCGGCAGGACGATATCGTATTGCGGCGTCTCGACGGTGCACCAGGAGCGCTTGTAGGGCTGGTCGCCAATGCCGAAATCGAAAAGCGCGGCGCCTTCGAGGCAGCATTTTTCAATCGCGATATGGAACAGAAACTCGCCGGGGCTGCATTCGGCTGCGAGCGTTTCGTCAATCGATCCGAATTGGCAGATCACATGATCGCCTTTGCGCGACAGGCCGGCGACAGCAACGATACGCCCCGCATTCTCGCCCTTCAGGCGGATGGCATGCAGCTCAAGGGGGCGGTTGTCATGCGTATGCGGGCGATCCGCCAGGGCGTGGAAAAAAGCTTGCGTCTCCGCATCCTGGAAGACATTGGGGAGCCCCATTGCCTTGAATCTCTCTGCTTTCTGCCGGAAGAAAACGCAGAGCAACTTTCGCCGTTCCTCTTCCGTCGCGGCAACGACATGCTCGTATCCGCCCAAAGCTTCCAGACGTTTTTCCGAGACCCGGAACTTCTTGCGCCGCCGTTTGGCATTGAGCTGCGCCAGAGTGCGCTCGAAACTTTCAAACAGCGGAAGCTGGTAGGAGGCGTTCTGGTTTTTGACTGCGGGGAGGCTGGCGAGCGGATGGCGTGATCCGCGCCAGGCCAGCGGTATCTTTTCCAGCGTGACGATATCGGCCACCCGCGAGAGCTTGAGCGACAGCTCCTCGATCAGCTTCGAGGCAAGCTGTTCGTTTTGCGCCAGCTCGAGATCTTCGGCGAAAACGCCGGTGTTGATGTTGGAATGATCAGCACCGATGAAGCGCACGGTTCGGAAGAAACGGCCACGGACGAGTTCCAGAGGGAGAATGAAAGCCGTTTGCTGCCCGATGCGGCCGCGAACCAGGAGAAGCTGGTTTTCATGGGATGCAGCCCATGTGGAGCACCAGTCGAAACTCTGATGGAGGGAAACCTGGTTGCCGCTTTCGAGAGCTCGCCACTCCTCCTCCAGTCGCTCAAGACTGACATGAACGGTGAGATTGAGGGCGGAATGGGCTTCGCCGGGGGCGAGAAGTTCCTGAAAACGGTTGCGCTCGGCCACCCACACGCGGCGGGGAGCCTCGTCTGCAGGCATGATGTTGAGGCGCGCGATGTTCATGACAGCTGCTGTCTCGGTTTTCAATCATAGGTGTTCTACAGCGCGAAACCGTCGTTTTCATTTAAATTGGAGCCGTGAAACCGGGCTGCAATCGGAAATTTCGCAATGCGGTTACTGAAATAATAAACCGGCAGTCGGCAAGAACCCGCTTTCAGGACAACGGCACGTCGAGCCAGCCGCTTCCCAAAGCACTTGCCCATTCGGCCCTGCCTCTCTGGGCGGCAAGGGATGCCATGGCGCGATGATCGTAGCCGACACGGCGGAAGCTGACCTGCCAGTTGCCGGCGCTTTTTTCCAGTATGGCGTAGGAAGCGTCCGGCGTGCCGTTTTCCACCTGATGCGGCACCGGAACATCATCGTCATAGCCGGGGCAACCGACGCTTCCGGGGTTGACGACAAGCGGGCCCTTCGGCAGCCGGATCATCCGAGGAATGTGCGTATGCGCGCAGACGATGACGGGGAAATCGGCGTGGCCGAGCCTGCGTTCGATCGTTCGCCTGTCTGCCATGTGGACGACGCCATCCGGCGTCAGGTCTTCAAGCCAGTAGGTCTCGTCGCTGTCCGGCGTGCCATGGCAGAGCAGGATCTCGTCATGATGAACGAGCGTCGGGCGAAGGCCTCTCAGCCATTCGAGGTGGTCCTTCGACAACTGATCGAAGGCGGCGCGGTCGGATGCTCCCATCGCGGCAGGGAATTTCGAGATCAGATAGCGGTCGTGGTTGCCGAGAACGGACGGAAAATTCCGCGTCATCAGGAGATCGGCGGTACGGGCGGCGTTCAGCGGGCCGCTCAGGTGATCGCCGAGATTGACGACATCATCGATACCCTGGCGATCGATATCGGCCAGAACGGCTTCCAGCGCGAGATCGTTGCCATGGATATCGGCGATGACGGCAATTCTCATGCGGTGATCCTCACTCCGGTTTGACCGGCTTTTCCATCCACTTGATGATCAGCATGGCCGGCAGAACCCAGAGAAGGCCGGTGAAGAAGAAATAGAGCAGATGCACCCACCATGCAGAGGCGCCGAGAAACTGCGAGGCAAATGTGGTTGCGCCAATCGCATAAACGATCACGAGGATGATGATCAGGATGGTGCCGATCAGTTTTCGAAGACGTACGGGCATTCAAGACTTTCCGGTGGGTGGCAGTCACGTCGGCCCTGTTCGTCAGGCCGCGACGGCATGCCGCAAAGGGGCAAGCCTTGTTTTGCATCGTGCTCTGGTGCAAATCAACTGCTTGATGCTTCAGCCTTGGGACAAATCGCCGTCCCCTGCCTTTGAGATCGGAACGACCTGATGACGAATGCGATCGCAACGGAACAACATCTTCGCGGTGAAATCGATACGGTGAGCCGCAATCGCCGGCAAATCCGCACATGGCTGTGGATCGTGGTGTTCACGCTGTTTGCGCTCGTGCTTGTGGGCGGCGCAACGCGGCTGACGGAATCGGGGCTTTCGATTACCCAATGGAAGCCGATCCACGGCGTCATCCCGCCGCTCAGCGATGCGGAATGGGTAGAGGAGTTCGAACTCTACAAGCAGATTCCGCAGTATTCCCAGCTCAATAGCGACATGACCATCGAGGGTTTCAAGACGATCTTCTGGTGGGAATGGGCGCACCGCTTGCTTGCCCGTTCGATCGGCATCGTCTTTGCCTTGCCGCTCGCGTGGTTCTGGATCAGGGGCAGAATCGAACCCAGGTTGAAGCTGCCGCTTCTCGGCATTCTCGCCCTGGGCGGGTTTCAGGGGTTCATCGGATGGTGGATGGTTTCCTCGGGACTGGCTGACCGCACAGACGTCAGCCAGTATCGCTTGGCGACGCATCTCGTCGTCGCCTGTCTTATTTTTGCTTCCTGCGTCTGGATCGCTCGCGGGCTTTCGCCGCATTCCGATGACGCGCCCCCGGCAAGCTGTTCGAAGACGATGGCGGCGGCGATCGCCATCATGGCGCTGTTCCAGATTTACCTTGGCGCGCTGGTGGCCGGGCTCGACGCGGGCCTGAGCTACAATACGTGGCCGTTGATGGATGGCGCTCTCGTGCCGAGCGACCTGTTCGTTCAGCAGCCGGGCTGGATCAACCTGTTCGAAAACCCGAAGACGGTGCAGTTCGTTCATCGCTGCGGCGCTTACGTGCTTTTCGCCATGGTGCTTGTGCACATGCTCTATTCGCTGGCGCGCGGCTCCGGCACCACCCATGCACGACGCTCGGTATTGCTGTTCGTGCTGGTCACCCTACAGGCGGCAATCGGCGTTGTTACGCTTCTGATGCAGGTGCCGATCGGCTGGGGTGTCGCCCATCAGGGCGGCGCATTGATCGTGCTCGGCTTTGCACTGGCCCATTGGCGCGGCTTTATCGGAGAATATCCGAGGATGACGCGGATTGCGGAGAGGCAGTAGGGCGAATAGGGAATAGCGAGTAGCGAATAGAAAAAGGCGCTACGGGAGGTAGCGCCTCTTGATTGTCGTGAAAGACCTGAATTTTTCGCTATTCGCTATTCGCTATTCGCTATTCGCTATTCGCTATTCGCTCACGCCGACAGCATCAGGTCCATATTCTGAACCGCAGCACCCGAGGCACCCTTGCCGAGATTGTCGAGCAGGGCGACGAGGTTGACCTGTTCTGCCCCGGGCGTGCCGAAGACGAAGAGCTTCATCGTATCCTTGCCGGCAAGCTCGACGGCATCGATGCGCGGCAGCTTGGCACTTTCCTCAAGCGGAACGACCGTCACGATATCCTGTCCGGCATAATGGGCCGTCAGCGCCGCATGGATGCTTTCGAGAGTGGCGCCATCGTTCAGCTGATCGAGGAACAGCGGCACCTGCACGATCATGCCCTGCGGGAAGCGACCGACGGACGGCGAGAAGATCGGCGCGCGGGCGAGAAGCCCGTGGGTGCGCATTTCAGGCACGTGCTTGTGTTTCAGCGGCATGGCGTAGAGGAAGTGGGGCGAGCTGATCGGGTCCGGATTTGCCGGGTCTTCCATCTGCGCGATCATTTGCTTGCCGCCGCCGGTATAGCCGGAGACCGCATTGACGGTGACGGGATAGTTTTCCGGCAGGATACCGGCCTGACGCAGCGGGCGCAGAAGCCCGATGGCGCCGGTCGGATAGCAGCCGGGATTGGCAACCAGACGGGCGTCTCGGATTTTACCCGCCTGTTCCTTGTCCATCTCTGCGAAGCCATAGGCCCAGTCCGGCGCGATACGATAGGCGGTCGAGGTGTCGATGATGCGCACCTTGTTGTTGCCTTCGAGCATGGTGACCGCCTGCTTTGAGGCATCGTCCGGCAGGCAGAGAATGGCGATATCGGCGCTGTTCAAGAGGTCTTCGCGCATCGCGGCATTGCGGCGCTCTGCTTCCGGGATAGACAGGAGATCGACATCGGCGCGGCCGGCCATGCGGCTGCGGATCTGCAGGCCGGTGGTACCGTGTTCGCCATCGATGAAAATTTTCGGCTTCATGGGAAATCCTGTCTTTTCAAATGCCTGCGGAGGCTACCCGAATCAGATCGTCAGCCGCTTGATCCAATGTCTGAGGATCGGCGGCAGCTGACGGGCAGCATATATACATTGTGCGACGGCCCCGCAACGCAGACGCCGTCGTCGCGGGATTTATCAGGCGAGAGACTCACGCTCGGCCAGCTCTTCCGCATGCAGGCCGAGCATGTACATCGCAACCGTCGCGCCGGCGATGGCGGTGATATCGGCGTGATCGTAGGCCGGAGCCACCTCGACGACATCCCCACCCTTGATGCGCAGCGCACCGAGCTTGCGCAGCACGGAGAGGATTTTTGCGCTCGACGGGCCGCCGGAGACCGGGGTGCCCGTGCCGGGGGCAAAGGCCGGATCGAGGCAATCGATATCGAAGGTGAGGTAGGCAGCCTTGTCGCCGACCTGCTCGATGATCGTATCGGCAATCGCCTGCGTGCTCATCTCTTCCACGTCGTAGCCGTAGAGAATACGGATGTCGCAATCTTCCGGCGCATGGGTGCGGATGCCGACCTGGATCGAGGCCTCGGTGTCAATGAGGCCTTCGCGAACGGCGCGGCCGACAAAAGAGCCATGATCGATACGGCCCTTTTCATCCGCCCAGGTATCCTGATGCGCATCGAAATGCACCAGCGCAAGGGGGCCGTGAACCGCGGCGTGGGCGCGCAGCAGCGGAAGCGTAACGAAATGATCGCCGCCGAGGGAGAGCAGGAAGGCGCCGCTCTTCAGGATCTTTGCGGCTTCGCGCTCGATCGTCGCAGGCGTCTTCTGGTGGTTGCCGTAGTCCAGCAGGCAATCGCCGTAATCGATCGTCGCCATATGGGCAAAGAGATCGCGCTCGAAGGGATATTGCGGATCGTTGTCGAAGATCGCGGACGCGCGGCGGATCGCCTGCGGCCCGAAGCGGGCGCCGGGGCGATTGGACGTCGCGGCATCGAAGGGAATGCCCCAGACGACGGCATCGACGCCCGTCAGCTTCTTCGTGTATCTGCGGCGCATAAAGGAGAGGATGCCGGCATGGGTGGGGTCGGAAGCCGCAGATGTCAGCGAAGTCGCCGTGATTGCGTGATCGATCGTCCGGTTTGCCATGGTGTTCCTCTTGCGGCTTCTTCGTTTGCGGCGAAGATAGCGGCAAGGCCGGGAAGGGGGAACGGGAAAAGAGTGGCGGACCGGAATTTTCCGCCGGCATCCGGGCAAAGAAAAAGGCGGCTCGAAGGCCGCCTTTTCCAAAGGTACAATCCGGTAAGCGATTAACGCTTCGAGAACTGGAACGAACGGCGGGCCTTGGCCTTACCGTACTTCTTACGCTCGACAACGCGGCTGTCGCGGGTCAGGAAGCCACCCTTCTTCAGGACCGAGCGCAGGCCCGGTTCGAAGTAGGTGAGTGCCTTGGAGATGCCGTGACGAACAGCACCGGCCTGGCCGGAAAGGCCGCCACCGGCGACGGTCGCGACGATGTCGAACTGGCCATCACGGCTAGCTGCGACGATCGGCTGGCGCAGGATCATCTGCAGAACCGGACGGGCGAAGTAGGTTGCAAATTCGCGGCCGTTGATGGTGATCTTGCCGGAGCCCGGCTTGACCCATACGCGGGCGACTGCGTTCTTGCGCTTGCCGGTCGCATAGGAGCGGCCCTGGGCGTCAACCTTTTTGACATGAACCGGAGCCGAAGCAGTTGCTTCAGTCGCCGTGCCGAGGTCTTTCAGAGAAGAGAGATCAGCCACGATTAGGCGCTCCTTGTGTTCTTGCTGTTCAGCTTGGCGACGTCGAGGACGGTCGGCTGCTGTGCTTCATGCGGATGGTTGGAACCGGCGTAAACGCGAAGGTTCTTCATCTGGCGACGGCCGAGCGGGCCACGCGGAACCATGCGCTCAACGGCCTTCTCGAGAACGCGCTCCGGGAAGCGGCCTTCGATGATCTGGCGCGCGGTGCGCTCCTTGATGCCGCCCGGGTAACCGGTGTGCCAGTAGTACTTCTTGTCGGTGTACTTCTTGCCGGTCAGGACAGCCTTTTCAGCGTTGATTACGATGACGTTGTCGCCATCATCAACGTGAGGGGTGTAGGTTGCCTTGTGCTTGCCGCGCAGGATGTTTGCGATAATGGAAGCGACGCGACCAACAACGAGGCCTTCGGCATCGATGATGATCCACTTCTTCTCCACCTCTGCAGGCTTCTGAACGAAGGTTGCCATGTTAAAACTCTTTCGTTTGGACCCGATACGTTGCCGCCGGGCGTTTCTTGTTGCTTGGGGTTTGGCCTGATGGAAACCATGCCAAAAGGAAAGCGGCCCCGAAGGACCGCGATCTGCGGCAGCTTATACGCAAGGTCGGAAATACGGTCAAGCGGTGTGAGTTTGGTGTTGTGAAAAAATATTAAGCAGTTTCAGTGGTTTAAGTGTGTGGTTTTATAATACCACAATTTTATTTGGGCGGAATGGAATAGGTCGCGGTGGCATGGGCGATGATTTTCGTGTCACCCACGGTGGTGATTTCAGCGTCAAGTACCGCAAGCCGCTTGCCAAGCTTGAGGATTCTGCAGCGGCATTCGAGCGGCCCGAGCTCCGGCTTGCGCAGGAAATTGATATTGAGATTGGTGGTGACGGCAAGGGCGACCGGACCGATATGGGCGATCACCGTCACATAGGCCGCAACATCGGCAAGCGCGAAGAGCGCGGGGCCGGAGACGGTGGCGCCGGGGCGCAGGTGCCGGGTCAAGGGATCGAAGCGCATGGTGGCGCGGCCGGGGCTGACGCTGACGACCTCGAACACGCGGCCATCAGTATGGACTTCAGGAAAATCCGTATCGAGGAAACGGTTCAGCTCCTCGACGGTCATGATCGGCGCGAGATCCATGATGTTTCCCTCCCTTGTTTTTCATGGTGTTAGAGCCGGTCGGGAGCGCGGGTGCAAGTCGCCTAAAGTCGAAGGGAGGTTGAAACGGGGAAAGCCCCGGCGTACCAACAGTCCTTCAATTCATGCCCAATCGAGGAGCTGCCGATGGCCGATATCGTTTCCCTGCATCCAGAAGAGCCGCGTGGCTTTTTGCTGAAGGAACGCACGGATGCCATCCTGCGGCTGACGCTGAACCATCCGCCGACCAACGCGCTTTCGGTTGCCGTGATGGAAGCGCTGACCGCCGAGCTCGACGCGGTGGCGGAGATGCCGGACATCCGCGTCGTCGTGCTCGCGGCAACAGGACAGGTCTTTTCCGCCGGCCACGATCTCAAGGAAATAACCGCCCATCGCGGCGATGAGGATCACGGGCGGGCGTTTTTTGAAAAGACAGTGCGGCTTGCAACCGAGCTGATGCTGAAAATCACAAGGCTGCCGCAACCCGTCATCGCCGAAGTGGATGGCCTTGCGACAGCGGCGGGCTGCCAGCTGGTGGCAAGCTGCGATCTCGCCGTTTGCACGGACACCGCGACCTTCTGCACGCCCGGCGTCAATATCGGCCTTTTCTGCTCGACGCCGATGGTGGCGGTCTCCCGCGCCGCGCATCGCAAGCAGGCGATGGAAATGCTGCTCACCGGCGAAACGATCGATGCGTCCACCGCCAAGGACTTCGGCCTCGTCAACCGCATCGTGCCGAAGCAATATCTGCGACAGGTCGTCGATAAATATGCTGCCGTAATCGCCTCGAAATCACCGCAAGCTTTGCGGATCGGCAAGAAGGCTTTCCACGAACAGGCGGCGATGGGGCTGGAAGAGGCCTATGCCTATACGACGGATGTGATGGTCGAGAATTTGCTGATGGGCGATGCGCAGGAGGGGATCGGCGCGTTTCTGGGCAAGCGGATGCCGGAGTGGAAGGGCGAGTAGCCTATTCGTAATAATAACGGCAGGCCGCGATTTCGAGGGCCTGCTGATCGCCGCGGCCGGTTACGCGATAAACCAGCCGATGCTCCTGCGTTATCCGCCTTGACCACAAGCCTTTCAGCTCGTTGCGCAACGGCTCCGGCTTTCCGGTTCCCGCAAAGGGCGTGCGCAGGCATTCGGCAAGGAGCTGGTTGATTTTCAGAAGGATGGTACGGTCGTGTTCCAGCCAGTGTTGATACTGGTTCCAGGCGATGCTTGAGAAGACGAGCTTCACGGATCGATCAACGCATGTTCAACACCGCGTCCAGCGTCCAATTCTGCAATGGATTCCCGAAGCATCTTTGCATTCGCCGGATTGGCGAGCAGGTACATCGTTTCTTTCCAGCTTTCGAAATCGCTGAGAGACATCACGACCATTGGCTCGCGGTTCTGCCGGGTCACGATGAGTTCATCGTGATCCTGTTCGACCTTGTCGAAATGTTTTGCCATGTTGGCGCGAAGCTCGGAGAAGCTGATGACGTTCATGATTAATCCTCTGTACGCGATCATGTACATACATCAGAGGTGACCCGTCTTCAAGCAAGCTTCAGCAGCAGCGCGCCCAACGCGATCAATCCTGCCGCCGCAATCCTGAACGGGCTGACCCGCTCCTTCAGGAACACGATGGAGATGATCACCGCGAACAGGATTGAGGTTTCGCGGAGTGCCGCAACAGTCGCAACCGGTGCCTTGGTCATGGCCCAGAGCGCCAAGCCGTAGGCTGCGAGCGAGCCGCCGCCGCCGATCAGGCCGCGCCACCATTGATGGCGGACGTGAAAGATGACGGGGGCAACGCCGCGTTTGTGGAAGGCCCAGGCGAACAGCAGGAACGGCGGCAGAAGCGCCATCCAGAGCGTGTAGGAGATCGGATTGCCGGCGAGGCGGGCGCCGATGCCGTCGACATAGGTGTAGCTGGCGATGACGCAGGCGTTCGCAAGCGCCAGCATGATCGCATGTTTGCCGCCCTTGCGGGCCTCGAAGGCGAGCGTCAGCACGCCGGTACAGATCGTCAGGATGCCGATCAGCGTTCCCGATGAGAGCTGTTCCTTGAGGATGAAGCCGCTGGTCGAGGCGACGATCAGGGGTGCCACACCGCGCATCAGCGGGTAGACGAGGCCGATGTCACCGGCGCGGTAGGCGGCAGCGACCAGCTGGAAATAGACGAACTGGAAGAAGGCGGAGACGATCAGCAGCGGCCATGAGGCCGGCGCCGGAAAGGGGACGAATGGCAGGAAAGGGACCGCAACCACGGCGGCCCCGAGCGCGATCATCGCGGCATCGAGCGACTTTTCCGAGCCGGCCTTGACCAAGGCATTCCAGATCGCATGCAGAAGCGCACCGAGAAGAACGAGCGCGATAACGTCGGGAGCCAAGACGACCTCGGAAAGAACAACGGGGGAACTTGCGCTGCTTCTGAAACGCCGCCGGGGCATTTGCAATCGCAATCCTTGGGATAGAGGACAAGACGGCCAGATTTGGCGGCTTTCAGGCAAAAAATCCGGGCATGCCACGCCGAAAGGACATGCTGCGCGCGGTTGACACCTTCGCCGGCCGTTCCAAGTATCCCTTCAAAACAAGGAGCGGCGAGAATCATGAGCCACGACAGCTATCCCGACTATTTCCTCCGTGAAATCCTGACGGACACGAAGACGATCGCGCTCGTCGGCGCCTCGCCGAATGCGGAGCGGCCGAGCTACCGGGTCATGGCCTTCCTGCTGCGCAAGGGCTACACGGTTTACCCCGTGAACCCGGGGCAGGCGGGCAAGGAAATTCAGGGGCAGAAGGTTTATGCGAAGCTGGCCGATGTGCCGCTGCCGGTTGATATGATCGATGTTTTTCGCGCGGCAGATCAATTGCCGGCCTTGATCGATGAGGTTCTGGCCTTGCCTGATCTTCCGAAAGTGATCTGGGGGCAGCTTTCCGTGCGCGATGATTTCGCGGCGGCCAAGGCGGAAGCCAAGGGCATCAAGGTGGTGATGGATCGTTGCCCGGCGATTGAATATCCGCGGCTGGTGGCGTGAGCCCCGGCAGCAGATGTCTGCAACCAGAAGTGCGTCATGCGGCTGGATTTTGGAAAAACAATCTTTGACGCTGGGGGATTTGCTCTGGAATAGTGCTGCAAAATTCAACGGGAGGAGTTTTCCATGAGCACGAAACCGGGCTTCAACACGCTTGCCATCCACGCCGGCGCCCAGCCAGACCCGACGACGGGTGCACGCGCCACGCCGATCTACCAGACCACCAGCTTTGTCTTCAACGATGCCGACCATGCGGCGTCGCTGTTCGGCCTGCAGGCCTTCGGCAATATATACACCCGGATCATGAACCCGACTCAGGCCGTGCTGGAAGAGCGCGTGGCGGCGCTGGAAGGCGGCACGGCGGCGCTTGCGGTGGCCTCGGGCCATGCCGCGCAATTGCTCGTCTTCCACACAATCATGAGCCCCGGTGACAATTTCGTTGCCGGCCGGCAGCTCTATGGTGGCTCGGTCAACCAGTTCGGCAATTCCTTCAAATCCTTCGACTGGCATGTGCGCTGGGCGGATGCCCGCGATCCCGCGAGCTTCGAAAGCCAGATCGACGATCGCACCAAGGCGATCTTTATCGAGAGCCTTGCCAATCCGGCCGGCACCTTTGTCGATATCGCCGCCATCGCCGAAGTCGCGCGCCGTCACGGCCTGCCGCTGATCGTCGATAACACCATGGCGACGCCCTATCTGGTGCGGCCGATCGAGCATGGCGCCGATATCGTCGTGCATTCGCTGACCAAGTTCATGGGCGGCCATGGCAATTCGATGGGCGGCGTCATCGTCGATGGCGGCACGTTCGACTGGTCGAAATCCGGCAAATATCCGATGTTGTCGGAGCCACGTCCCGAATATGCCGGCATGGTGCTGCACGCGACCTTCGGCAATTTCGCCTTCGCGATTGCCTGCCGCGTGCTGGGCTTGCGTGATTTCGGCCCGGCGATTTCGCCTTTCAATGCCTTTCTACTCCTGACGGGCATCGAAACGCTGCCGCTCAGGATGCAGCGTCATTGCGACAATGCGCTGGCTGTGGCGACCTGGCTTTCGAAGCACGACAAGGTCGAATACGTGAATTATGCCGGGCTTGACGGCGACGCGAACCACGGCCTGCAGCAGCGCTATTCGCCGAAGGGCGCAGGGGCTGTCTTCACCTTCGGGCTGAAGGGCGGTTATGACGCGGGCAAGCGCTTCGTCGAGGGGCTGGAGATGTTCTCGCATCTCGCCAATATCGGCGACACGCGCTCGCTGGTCATCCATCCGGCCTCGACGACCCACCGCCAGCTTTCGGCCGAGCAGCAGACGGCGGCCGGTGCCGGGCCGGAGGTCGTGCGGCTTTCGGTCGGTATCGAGGATGTCGCCGATATCATCGCCGATCTGGAGCAGTCGCTCGCCAAGGCGTAAAAGCAGGCATTCGCCCCGCGGCGGCTCAGTGCCGCGGGGTTTCAATTTCGGAGACATCATGAGCAACGCATTTCTTTTCGATCTTTCGACCATCGAGCCGGAGATCGGCGCACCGGCCGCCGACCGGCTGATTTCGGGATCACCGGAATTCCGCACCTGGAACCTGGAAGAGGCCGATGGCGGCGTTTATGCCGGGGTCTGGGAAGCGACGCCGGGCAAGTGGCGGATCGTCTACGACGAATGGGAGTATTTCAGCGTCCTCTCCGGCCATTCGATCGTGACCGAAGAGGGCGGCGAGGCCGTGCATCTGAAGGCGGGCGACCGCATGGTGCTCAGACCCGGCTTCAAGGGAACGTGGGAAGTCGTTGAAACGACTCGCAAAGATTATGTGATCAGGCTGTGAGCTGCTTTTTACTGTTGAGGTAGCGGGCTCTTTCAACCTTTCCTTTTTCGTACTCTACAGGAATGCGACGCAGATTCTGTTTTCCAAGGACGCGGTTCTGTCCACGCGCGGAAAACCGCCGTGGCTGTTCGTTGGTTCAGGTCTCGGCCGGGGCGCTTCAGGGTGCCGCGAACAAGATTAGAGAGAATGACGCCCGGAAGCGCCCCGTTTCGCAGTTTTTGCCGGCAACTCCGCTCCCTCTGCTTCCCTTCATCTCAAAAGGGCGTTGTGTGCCGCACAGGCACGCCTGCGGCGAGACTCCGGGTTTTTGACACCCGGGCGTCCGCAGAAGGGGAGCATTTTCTGCCGACCCCGAAGAAGAAAGATCGCGTCCCGCTTCCAGCTCCGGTGCCAGCCCCGCCTCGCCGCGACGCCTCGCGGTGTAGCCGATGACGGGACAGGGCGATCATGGCATACGGATGTGGGGCGGGAGTTTTCGGGGATGGAGAATTTTGTGGTTGGACAACACCGATGACGTGCGAGAGAAATTGCACCATCTTGGAAATTCTGAGGCATCTATGACTTGGTTCGATTATGGGCGCATTTTGCTGTGGTTGTCCTCGGCAATTGGAACAGCATGGATTGCGGCAGTTAAGAAGCGACGATGGTACGTTTGGTTTCCGATCGGCTTAGTCCTCGCACCGTTAGCCGTTGTGGTCATTGCGCAGCTCCCCAGCGTTGAAAGGTCTCAAGAGGTTGGCCCCTAACAAGGCAGAGACACCCACCTGTCAGATAAATGGAATCGTTCATGACCGCTTTGCGCTGTCATTGCGGTCGATAAGGCTATGTAATAAAAACCGTGGATTGCCGCGCAGATGGATTTTTACAGATGAACGACACGAAACAAACGCCATCTTTGGCGATTGAGTTTGGGAAACCTGGCGAACCTCCCCCGCCGTATGTCTCTCATTTATCGAAGGTGTCACAAGGGCTAATCGTTCTATGCGGCGGAAGGCGAACAGCAAGCGGTCACGAATTTGGGAATGAAATCGCATTCATTGATGAAGGGGAGCTATGGGAAAATGACGATTTATTTTCGAAGCTGAGTCAACTGAATGCCAGCGGAGTTCCGTTTTCATATCAGCCAAAGGAAATGGACTCGCCAGATATTCTGATGGCGTATTGGCATGCCATCGGAAGACTCAAAGTGAGTTTCAGGGAGATTGTTTGGCGAAGTTCCGATCATTGGTACATCGCGACGCACGAGCCTCCGGTCCTTAAAGTCGGCGTTTCGGAAGTACCAAAGAGCTTCAGTTCTTGGTTGTCACGCTCTTAAATTTGGAAGAAGGCGAGTGACCGCTTCGGGCCGATTGCGGTCCATCCTCTCGGCCAAAATGCGCCAACAGGCGACGACCACTTCGGCCGGATTGCCATAAGCGAACGTAAGGACTGATCCAACTGAAGCCACTTGAGCGTCACCACGCTTGAGCCGGTCGTCCCGGAACGAATGATATCGCGACCTTTTTTGCTCTGATGAAGCCGTCCAAGCCGTAGCAAGGTAGGAGTTCAATCTCGATGTCGTCGACATCCTCTGGCATCGCATAGTAACCGGATCGGCCTCTGTCCGTTGCACGTCGAAGGGTAAGGCCTGCAATGACATTCTGGTGGCTAAAGCCATCTATTTGAAGGTCCATGACTCCTTCAAAGCTGAAAGTCACGACAGCGTGCTTGTCGAGCAAAATATACCCATTCGGATCAACACCGTCGGTCATGATCCAGCCGTGTATCTTTAGTTCGCTGGCTCCGGTTCGGCTAAGTGACAGACTGATAATCTCGGCATCGTGGAAAGTTGGCACCTCTCCGAACCAAGCCAACAGCTCATATCCTCCCGGCACATCTCTGTAGATCATACGTTACCCCATGCAAAATCGGTGAGTCGCACCGTAGCAACCTGAAGGGGTTTAGCAACGCGCCCAGACAGACGGCCTTACGACCGCAAAGGGCCCAATTGCAGCCATCCACCCTCAGATAAAACGGAACCGGGCTGGAAGTGGATTGCCGGGGCGCTGCAAGAGCGCCTGAAGACCCTATCGACGCGCGAGATAGGAAAGCTCACCGGTACTTCGGCCGCAACCGTGTCCCGCCTTGCCCGTGGCGCTGAACCGACAATCGATCACTACTTCCAGATCGTGCGTTGGCTCGGAATGAAACCGGGCAACTTCGGCATCGAGGACAGCCGACTGGCGTTTGTACGCGCCCAGGCGGAAGAATGCGAAAGCAGCAGCGTGCGAGAGGGGATTCCATCCCTTCAGCCACATGGGGCGGCTGCAGATGCCGAAACCTCAGCAGAACCACTCCCCGGCAATGCTGATTGTCAATCAAGCAGCGCTATCGTCTCGCTTTCTCGATTCTTGCTTCAGTTGCATAAGTGCCATGGTGATAAATATGGTAACGAGGGGAAGATTGCTTGCACGCGCTATATACTCGGCATCACGCAGCAAATTTATCATCATGTGAGGAGCGCTCATTTGGGTTCTCCATCTTGGCTAGTGTGCAATTCCAGATTGCGCCGCGAACCTTGCTCCAAGATTAATTTTAGAGAGCGCTTTTTTGCCTCAATACACTTGGACGACATTCCACCCGCACAGAATGTGGTTGGACCGCTTTGCTACGATTGGAGGCGTCGTTTAATCACCTTGAAGCGATTTATAGTCCCACAGATGTGCGAGTGCCTCCCGTGCATCGGTCAGCATCTGACTGTAGTCCGATCTGAATGGCGCGCTAACTTGCTTTTCAAGGCTAGCAAGAACACCGAGCAACACGCCGCATTCCGCCTCCGACTCGAAGCATTTGCTGTCAGGACTGTGCTGCTGCGGTTCTGTCCATCGAGAAAGCAACTCGAACAAGACCAGTGCTTCGTTCGGAGCAAGGTGAATTACGGCGTTCTCTTTTGTATCCGGACTTTCAGATTTCATGACTGGAGAATGGCAAAATGCACTAACGCACGCAATGGGTCGCAGACATACCTTCCACCCGCACAGAGGGCGGAGGCAGAACGCAAAACTCACCCCCAAACCAAATCCAACCTTTCCAGCCCATGAAAATGATAGCTGTCCTTGACCTTCGGCTCCTCCTTCAGCCGCAGGCCCGGCAGGCGTTCGAACAGGATGGGCAGTGACTGGCGTAGCTCCAGCCGCGCCAGCGGTGCGCCGATGCAGAAGTGCAGGCCGGCGCCGAAGGAGAGGTGGGGGCCTTCGTTGCGGTTCGGGCGGAAGGTGAGGGGATCGGTGAATTTTGCCGGATCGACGTTGGCGGCGGCGAGCAGCAGGCCGATCTTGTCGCCCTTCTTCAAAGTGATGCCGTCTTCGAGTTCGATATCGGAAAGCGCGTAGCGCTGGAAGACGTGAAGAGGCGCTGCAAAACGCATCGTCTCTTCGATGGTCTTTTCGGTCGTCGCATCGTCTGCGAAAACCGTTGCAGGGTCGGAGCCGGTCTTCAGAAGCGTGTTCACGGCGTTGCCGACCTGATGGACCGTTGCCTCGTGGCCGGCGTTGAGGAGCAGGACGGCTGTCGAAACCAGTTCGTCGTCGCTCAGGCGCTCGCCGTCCTTTTCGGTGACGATCATGTGGGTGAGCAGGTCGTCGGCCGGGTTGTCACGCTTCCAGTCGACGAGTTCCTTCAGATAACCGGCGAAATCGGCGGAGGCCTGGTTGACGTCGAGCTCGGTCTCGTAGCTCGGGTTGAACATATACATCTTCACCATGCGGTGCGACCAGTCGAGCAGCTTTGGCGCCATCTCGACGGGGACGCCGAGCATGCGGGCGATCACCGTCACCGGCACGATTTCGGCATAGGTCTTCAAAAGCTCGACTTCGCCATCCTTCTCGAAGCCGTCGATCAGCCGGTGGCAGAGGGCTTCGATCTCCGGCTTCAGCTGCTCGATCTGGCGCGAGACGAAGGCGCGGTTGACGAGGGTGCGCAGGCGGGTGTGGGCCGGCGGCTCCAGTTCCAGAAGCGAGTGCTCTTCCAGCCGGTCGAAATCCTTCACATGCGGCTTGGGTTCCGCCATGCCGAGCTCTTCGCGGGTTGCCACATGCAGGATCTGGCGGCCGAAGCGGCGGTCGCGCAGCAGGCCGTTTACCCGGTCATAGCCCGCGAAGTACCATTGGCCGCGCTCTTCCCAGTAGAAGGCGGGACATTCCGCGTGGAACCGGGCGTAGGTGTCGAGCGGGTTGCTGTAAAAGACGGGGTCGTTGACATCGAGGCTGACGTGGCGGCGGGCGCTTTCGATTGCGGCGGGCATGGCTGTCTCTGTTCTGGTCTACTGCCTCCCGGTCTAAGAGTTGGTGCGGGGTGCTGCAAGTCGCATTTATTTGCCTTGGCGCGACCCTCTCCCTTGTCATCCCGGCGGCGGCATCTAAATTCCGGCTTATGGAACGACCGGGAGCAGCGATGACCTCGCCGCATAAGAGCATATCGAGCGGTATTTTTTCCGCCCTTCGCGGAAAGCGCGTGTCACTCGCAGGCCGTGATCCCTCCGGCGATCGCGGCGATACCGTGATTGCCTCCTATAACATCCACAAATGCGTGGGCGTCGACAAACGCTTCGATCCCGGCCGGATTACCGAGGTGATCAGCGAGATCGATGCCGATATCATCGCGCTGCAGGAGGCCGACCAGCGGTTTGGCGAGCGGGCGGGGCTGCTCGACATGGAGCGGCTGCATCGCGACTGCCATCTGGTGTCTGTGCCGATTTCCGCCTTTTCGCCCAAGGGGCATGGCTGGCATGGCAATGTGCTGTTGCTGCGCGAGGGTGTCGTCGCCAAGGTCAGCCAGCTGAAACTGCCGGGCGTCGAGCCGCGCGGCGCGCTGGTCGTCGATCTCGATCTGAAGATCGGGCCGCTCCGGATTATCGCCGCCCATTTCGGACTTTTGCGGCATTCGCGCGCGCAGCAGGCCGCAGCCATCCTGAATGCCATCAACGAGGCCGAGGACCGGCCGACGGTCCTGATCGGCGATCTCAACGAGTGGCGGCTGGGGCGGCGTTCGGCGCTCGCCTCGCTCAGCCCGAAATTCGATCATGTGGCGACGGCGGTGCCGAGCTTCCCGTCGCGTTTTCCGGTGCTGGCGCTGGACCGGGTGATGGGAAGCCCGCACAATCTGGTGACGGCCGTGGAGGTCCACAACACCCCTCTGGCAAGGGTGGCGTCTGACCACCTGCCGATCAAGGCCTTCATCGACCTGAAGGGCGCGCTGGGCATCCAGCCCGTGACCAGCGATGACAACGCGGCTGTGAAGCTCTGAGGCGCACGGGGTCATGCACACCCTTCTTCTGGTCGCCGTGTTCGTTCTGCTCGCCATCGGGCTTGCGGCCGCCTACGTCTATGGCCGCTTCGGGCGCCACCTTCAGGGCGGCCCGAGCCATGCCCTGCCGCCGAAACACGATGAAACGGAGATAGACCGGCTTGCTGCGCCGCTTCTGGCTGCGCATCCGGGCAAGAACGGCGTCGCGCTGATCGACGACAATGTCGATGCCTTCGCCGCCCGGGTGATCACCGCCCGCCGCGCCGGCCGCAGTCTCGATCTGCAATATTATTACTGGAAGAACGACCTGACCGGAAAACTGCTGACGCGGGAGATCATCGCGGCGGCCGACAGGGGTGTGCGGGTGCGCCTGCTGCTCGACGACATCAATGCCGGCCTGCACGATCGCATGTGCCTGTCGCTGGACGCCCACGACAATATCGAGGTCAGGCTTTTCAATCCGAGCCGGGCGCGCAACGACCGGCTGCGGCGCGGGCTGGAAATTATGCTGCGGCCGCTGAGCGCCACGCGGCGCATGCACAACAAGGCGTGGATCGCCGACGGGCATGTGGCGATTTCCGGCGGACGCAACATCGGCGACGCCTATTTCGACGCGGACGAGCAGGCGAATTTCCGCGATCTCGATGTCTGGATGACGGGCCCCGTCGTGAGCGAGGCCGCCGAGATGTTCGATCGCTACTGGAACAGCGCGGTCGTGCTGCCGATCGGAGCGTTGCGCACTCCGCGCCGGCACTATCTTCCGCAGCTTCGCTATCGGCTGGAAAGGCAGGCGCATGCCGCCGAGGCGAAGCGTTACCTGGAAGAGGTTGAGAAGGACATGGCCTCCGGCGATCTCTATACCGCAAACAACGAGCTCTGCTGGACGGATGCGGTCCGGCTGGTCTGCGATCCGCCGGAAAAGGCCCACCTGCAGAAGCGGCAGAACTGGATCATGCGCGAACTGCTGCCAGTGCTGGAGGCGGCGCAGCGGGATATCCGGGTGATCTCACCCTACTTCATTCCCGGACGGCAGGGCGTGACCCGGATCGAGGAGATGATTGCGCGGCGCGTCAATGTCTCCATTCTCACCAACTCCCTGGCAGCGACGGATGTCGCGGCGGTGCATGGGGCCTATGCGAATTACCGCAAGCAGTTGCTGCGTGCCGGTGTGGTTCTGTTCGAACTCAAGGCCATTCACGCGCCCGGCGAGCGGCGGCGCATCTCGCTCTTCGGGTCGCGCGGCGCGAGCCTGCACACCAAGGCCTTTACGGTCGATGGCGAAACGGCTTTCGTCGGCTCCATGAACTTCGATCCGCGTTCGGCCTCGCTCAACACGGAAATGGGCATGCTGTTCACGCACCCCGATCTCGTCGAGGGCGTAAATGCCGTCTTTGCCGAGGAAACGCTGGATATCAACAGTTTCCGGCTTCAGCTTTCCGGCAATCGAATCGAGTGGATCGACCGGGAGGAGGGGACTGCAAGAAAGCTGAGACGGGAGCCGGAAGCCGGCTTTGTGAGACGCGTGACCGCCGGCGTCATCCGCATTCTGCCGATCGAATCCCAGCTTTGACACAGATGCCGGCGAATGCGCGGCGAATTTTACGTTTTATTCAGCATCGCTCATGCAATGGCTGGGGGCGATCGTTTCGTGCTGTCGTCCATGCGTTTACTCCTCACGGAATCTCGCTAGATGCGGGGCACGGACATCTGTGTATGATCACCTCATAAATGGTCAGCCGGCTATTAACGTTATAGCGACGTGGCGACTTGAAGTGGAGTGTAGGGACACTCTATGTATGGGACGAGAGATTTTCGATGATTCCCGGCGCGCAAAGGCTTTGCGGGCCAGACAGACAAAGGTTTGATATGAGAAATCCCGTTGATACCGCCATGGCCCTCGTTCCTATGGTCGTCGAACAGACCAATCGGGGCGAACGTTCCTACGATATCTACTCCCGTCTTCTGAAAGAGCGGATCATCTTCCTGACCGGCCCGGTCGAAGATCACATGGCGACGCTGGTCTGCGCTCAGCTCCTTTTCCTCGAGGCAGAAAACCCGAAGAAGGAAATCGCCCTCTACATCAATTCGCCGGGTGGTGTCGTCACCGCCGGCATGGCGATCTACGACACGATGCAGTTCATCAAGCCTGCCGTTTCGACGCTCTGCATCGGTCAGGCCGCTTCGATGGGTTCGCTGCTTCTCTGCGCCGGCCACAAGGACATGCGCTTTGCAACGCCGAACGCCCGCATCATGGTTCATCAGCCTTCGGGCGGCTTCCAGGGTCAGGCGTCCGACATCGAGCGCCACGCCCGCGACATCATCAAGATGAAGCGTCGCCTCAACGAAGTCTACGTCAAGCACACTGGCCGCACCTACGAAGAGGTTGAACAGACGCTCGACCGTGACCATTTCATGACTGCCGACGAAGCCCAGGCCTGGGGTGTCGTCGACAAGGTGATCACCTCTCGCGAAGCCGCCGAGGCAGCGACGCAGGGTTGATTTCAAGCTTTTGTGTGCGGATAGAGGCCAATGTGACACAATTGTAACTGTGTCGGGGCTTTATCCGCAGCGCAAAGCCGTTAATATCGACCGTTAATGCTATGTTGAAGTTTGAAGTCCTAGCATTCGGTAATCGGTGGGAGATTCGTTGCCACCGGACGTCAAGCCCGTCTAAGACGATGGGTGTTTGAAGCCGGTTCGTACTCCCGAAAAGTCCTGATACCCGGCGCTGTTGCGTGTCGAAGGCTCAGGGCGGTTGGACTGGTCCGTGGTGCCTTGCGCGAGGTGTCCGGCGTGCTGGAAGGAAAGTGATATGAGCAAGGTCAGCGGTAGCAACGGCGGTGACTCGAAGAATACCCTCTATTGTTCGTTCTGCGGCAAGAGCCAGCACGAAGTCCGCAAGCTGATTGCCGGACCGACCGTGTTCATCTGCGATGAATGCGTCGAACTCTGCATGGACATCATCCGCGAAGAGAACAAGACCTCGATGGTCAAGTCCCGTGACGGCGTTCCGACGCCGCAGGAGATCATCAAGGTTCTTGACGAATACGTCATCGGCCAGCAGCAGGCCAAGCGTATCCTGTCGGTCGCGGTTCACAATCATTACAAGCGCCTGGCCCATGCGGCCAAGGGCTCGGATGTCGAACTGGCGAAGTCGAACATCATGCTCGTCGGCCCGACCGGCTGCGGCAAGACCTATCTTGCCCAGACGCTGGCTCGTATCATCGACGTGCCGTTCACCATGGCCGACGCGACGACGCTGACAGAAGCCGGTTATGTCGGTGAAGACGTCGAAAACATCATTCTGAAGCTGCTCCAGGCTGCCGACTACAATGTCGAGCGCGCCCAGCGCGGCATCGTCTACATCGACGAAGTCGACAAGATCTCGCGCAAGTCCGACAACCCCTCTATCACCCGCGACGTGTCGGGCGAGGGTGTTCAACAGGCGCTGCTCAAGATCATGGAAGGCACGGTCGCTTCCGTTCCGCCGCAGGGCGGTCGCAAGCATCCGCAGCAGGAATTCCTGCAGGTCGACACGACGAACATCCTGTTCATCTGCGGCGGCGCGTTTGCCGGCCTCGACAAGATCATCTCAGCCCGTGGCGAGAAGACCTCGATCGGCTTCGGTGCCGCGGTTCGTGCCCCGGAAGATCGCCGCGTCGGCGAAGTGCTGCGCGAACTGGAGCCGGAAGATCTGGTGAAGTTCGGCCTCATCCCGGAGTTCATCGGCCGTCTGCCGGTTCTGGCGACGCTCGAAGACCTCGACGAGGCAGCGCTGATCCAGATCCTGTCCGAGCCGAAGAACGCGCTGATCAAGCAGTACCAGCGCCTGTTCGAGATGGAAGACGTTGAACTGACCTTCCACGAGGACGCGCTGCGCGAAATCGCCCGCAAGGCGATCGTCCGCAAGACGGGCGCCCGCGGCCTGCGCTCGATCATGGAAAAGATCCTGCTCGACACGATGTTCGAACTGCCGACGCTGGAAGGCGTGCGCGAAGTCGTCATCTCCGACGACGTCGTCAAGGGTTCGGCCCGTCCGCTCTACATCTACTCGGAGCGCTCTGAGGAGAAGGCCAACGTTTCGGCCTGATCCGGATTCGATAGCAAAACCGATGAAGGCCCGCTCGCGCGGGCCTTTTTCGTGCCCGGTTTTTGTGTAAGGATTGGGTCTGAAGTCGCTCCCGCTTCGTTCAACGATTGCTAAACGTCCGTAACAACGCGATTATCATCCGATTCTGTGACGGCGCGTCCGGTGTTGTTCTTGTGTTTGAAGTTTGCGGCAAGGCCCGCAACAGCCCGGTGCCATTTAATATCCCGCAAGGTTCGGCGACGTGGCGCCGTGCTGCGGGCATAGGGCAGGGCGAGGGTTGAAAACGAGCTTCCCAACCTCCACTTGTCACATGAAAGAAATATGACGCGGGGCGATCTTGAGCGCTCCGGGTAACGAGCCCGGAAACGGGACGGAAAGGAATTGATATGACGAACAAAACGTCTCCGACAACTGAGAGCGCGACCTATCCGGTGTTGCCGCTGCGCGACATCGTGGTGTTCCCCCACATGATCGTGCCGCTCTTTGTCGGTCGCGAAAAGTCGATCAAGGCGCTGGAAGAAGTGATGGGCACCGACAAGCAGATCATGCTTGCCACCCAGATCAACGCCAGCGACGATGATCCCGAGCCTTCGGCGATCTACCAGATCGGCACCATCGCAAACGTGCTGCAGCTCCTGAAGCTGCCGGACGGTACCGTCAAGGTGCTGGTCGAAGGCCGTTCGCGTGCAGAGATCGATGGTTACACCGCCCGCGAAGATTTCTATGAGGCGATGGCGCATTCGCTGGAAGAGCCGGACGAAGATCCGGTCGAGATCGAGGCGCTCAGCCGCTCGGTCGTTTCCGAGTTCGAAAGCTATGTGAAGCTCAACAAGAAGATTTCGCCGGAAGTTGTCGGCGCCGCCAGCCAGATCGAGGATTACTCGAAGCTCGCTGACACGGTTGCCTCCCATCTGTCCATCAAGATCGTCGAGAAGCAGGAAATGCTGGAAACGACGAGCGTGAAGGCACGCCTTGAAAAGGCGCTCGGCTTCATGGAAGGCGAAATCTCGGTTCTGCAGGTCGAAAAGCGCATCCGCTCGCGCGTCAAGCGCCAGATGGAGAAGACACAGCGCGAATACTACCTCAATGAGCAGATGAAGGCGATCCAGAAGGAGCTTGGCGACGGCGAGGAAGGCCGCGACGAGATGGCCGAACTGGAAGAGCGCATCTCCAAGACCAAGCTCTCCAAGGAGGCCCGCGAAAAGGCGGAAGCCGAAATGAAGAAGCTGCGCCAGATGAGCCCGATGTCCGCGGAAGCGACCGTCGTGCGCAACTATCTGGATTGGCTGCTCGGCATTCCGTGGAGCAAGAAGTCCAAGATCAAGACCGATCTCAACAACGCCGAGAAGGTGCTTGAGGTCGATCACTTCGGTCTGGACAAGGTCAAGGAACGTATCGTCGAGTATCTCGCGGTCCAGGCCCGTTCGGCCAAGATCAAGGGTCCGATCCTGTGCCTCGTCGGCCCTCCGGGCGTCGGCAAGACCTCGCTCGCCCGTTCGATCGCCAAGGCCACCGGTCGTGAATACGTCCGCATGGCGCTCGGTGGCGTTCGTGACGAAGCCGAAATCCGCGGTCACCGCCGCACCTACATCGGTTCGATGCCCGGCAAGGTCATCCAGTCGATGAAGAAGGCGAAGAAGTCCAACCCGCTCTTCCTGCTCGATGAAATCGACAAGATGGGCCAGGATTTCCGTGGCGATCCGTCGTCGGCTCTGCTCGAGGTGCTGGATCCGGAACAGAACTCGACCTTCATGGACCACTACCTGGAAGTCGAATACGACCTGTCCAACGTGATGTTCATCACCACGGCCAACACGCTGAACATTCCAGCACCCCTGATGGACCGCATGGAAGTGATCCGCATCGCCGGCTACACCGAAGAGGAAAAGCTGGAAATCGCCAAGCGGCACCTGCTGCCGAAGGCGATTGCCGATCATGCCCTGCAGCCGAAGGAGTTCTCGGTCACCGACGGTGCTCTGACCGCCGTGATCCAGACCTACACGCGGGAAGCCGGTGTTCGCAGTTTCGAGCGCGAGCTGATGAAGCTTGCTCGTAAGGCTGTGACCGAAATCCTGAAGGGCAAGACCAAGAAGGTGGAAGTCACTGCGGAAAACATCCACGACTATCTGGGTGTTCCGCGCTACCGCCACGGCGAAGCCGAGCGCACCGATCAGGTGGGCGTGGTGACGGGTCTGGCCTGGACGGAGGTTGGCGGCGAGCTGCTGACGATCGAAGGCGTGATGATGCCCGGCAAGGGCCGCATGACGGTAACGGGCAACCTGAAGGACGTGATGAAGGAATCGATTTCTGCGGCGGCATCCTATGTCCGCTCGCGTGCGATCGACTTCGGCATCGAGCCCCCGCGCTTCGACACCAGCGACATCCACGTTCACGTACCGGAAGGTGCGACGCCGAAGGATGGTCCGTCTGCGGGTGTTGCGATGGCGACCGCCATCGTCTCGATCATGACCGGCATCCCGGTCAGCAAGGACGTGGCGATGACGGGCGAGATCACGTTGCGTGGTCGCGTGCTGCCGATCGGTGGCCTGAAGGAGAAGCTGCTTGCAGCACTTCGCGGCGGCATCAAGAAGGTGCTGATCCCGGAAGAGAACGCCAAGGACCTGGCCGACATTCCGGACAACGTTAAGAACAACATGGAGATCGTTCCGGTGTCGCACATCGGCGAGGTTCTTCAGCATGCTCTTCTGCGCGTGCCGGTTGCCATCGAATGGGATCCGTCGAAGCAGGCAAAGCCTGTACCGACGCCAGATTCGGGCGACGATGCGGGCCTCGGCATAGCCCACTAAACTGCCTTTTTCCGGCCTTCTTTCGGGGGTTGGAGTGGCAATTCAGCGATAAAGAGTGGAAGACCGGCAGTTT
The DNA here is from genome assembly GCF_001931685.1 of Pararhizobium arenae. Classification (GTDB taxonomy): domain Bacteria; phylum Pseudomonadota; class Alphaproteobacteria; order Rhizobiales; family Rhizobiaceae; genus Pararhizobium; species Pararhizobium arenae. Next base: position 66,134 of record NZ_MOOY01000001.1, read on the forward strand.
TGCCGGTCTTTTTTCGTAAAAACGCGCGCAAACCCTTGCATTCCTAGGCGTTCGGGGCGATTGGGATTGCCAAGCGGGGACGCACTTTTGCCTCCCAGGCTTGAAATTGAGTCGTTTCGAACCAGTATGAAAGGGGTGGAAACATGAACAAGAATGAGCTCGTGTCGGCCGTTGCTGAGAAGGCCGGACTTTCGAAGACGGATGCATCCTCTGCAGTGGACGCACTCTTCGACGTCATCCAGGCAGAACTGAAGAACGGTGGCGACGTTCGCCTCGTTGGCTTCGGCAACTTCTCCGTTAGCCGTCGCGAAGCATCCAAGGGTCGCAACCCGTCGACCGGCGCTGAAGTGGACATTCCGGCACGCAACGTGCCGAAGTTCTCGGCCGGCAAGGGTCTGAAGGACGCCGTCAACTAAGCTTCATGTTTCATCTGCAGCGCCGCGGCTTTCAAGCCGACGGTTCGATAGCAGGTTGGATTAGAGGCCCGGATTTTTCCGGGCCTCTTTTTTTGTTTGTGGCTGTCATGCGCCTGTTACAAGGAGGTCGCACAACCCGTCCGTTCCAGAACTGGAGGGGATTTCCCATGAAGACATTTTCCATCACCGCAGCGCTCGCTACAGTGCTTGCCGCATCGACATCCACGATCGCTTTTGCAGAACCCGTATTTAACCGCGTTGCATCCTTCGCCGTTGCCGACAACCTGCCGGCCGAGACGGACAAGAAGACCACGACCTCTGCTGAAATCATCACAGCCAGCGAAGATGGCAACACGCTCGTCTATTCCGACAGCCCGCTGAAGGCGATCGGCTTCATTGACATCACCGACGCAAAGGCCCCGAAGGCCGGCGGCATCGTTTCCTTCGAAGGCGAGCCGACCTCGGTTGCTGCCGTCGGCTCCAAGGTGCTGACCGCCGTCAACACCCGCGAAAGCTTCGTCAAGCCCTCGGGCTTCCTTGCTGCCGTCGATATCGCCAGCAAGACTGTCGATGTGACGTGCGATCTCGGCGGTCAGCCGGATTCCGTTTCCATCAGCAAGGACAAGACGCTTGCCGCTGTTGCGATCGAAAACGAGCGCGACGAAGAGGTCAATGACGGCCAGATCCCCCAGATGCCGGCCGGCGACCTCGTGATCGTTTCGCTGAAGGACGGCGTTCCGGACTGCGGCACGCTGAAGCACATCACGCTGACCGGTCTTGCCGAAACCGCCGGCGACGATCCGGAGCCGGAATTTGTTTCGTTCAACGACAAGAACGAGATCGCCCTGACACTGCAGGAAAACAACCACATCGTCATCATCGACGGCAACACGGGCACCGTGACCGGCCATTTCTCTGCCGGTACAGCTGATCTGAAGGGCATCGACGTCAAGAAGGACGGCGCGCTCAATTTCACCGGCGAAATGACCGGCGTGAAGCGCGAGCCGGATGCCGTGAAGTGGCTCGATGACAACCGTATCGTTGTTGCCAATGAAGGCGACTACGAAGGCGGCTCGCGCGGCTTCACGATCTTCGACAAGGCCGGCAAGGTTCTCTTTGAATCGGGTTCGAGCTTCGAGCAGGCTATCGCACGCCTTGGCCACTATCCGGACAAGCGCAATTCCAAGGGCGTCGAGCCGGAAGGCCTCGAAGCTGCGACCTTCGGCGAAGACAAGCTGTTCTTCGTTCTCGCCGAGCGCGCCTCCGTCATCGGTGTTTACAAGGATACCGGCGCGGAGCCTGAACTGCTGCAGATCCTGCCGTCGGGCGTCTCCCCGGAAGGCGCTGTCGCCATCCCGGGCCGTAACCTGCTGGCAACCGCCAACGAAGTCGATCTCTGGGAAGACGGTCTCGCCCGTTCGCACGTCATGATCTATGAGCGTGCAGAGGGCACGGCTGCTTATCCGCAGATCGTCTCCGCCGACAAGGACGGCGCGCCGATCGGCTTCGGTGCTCTCTCGGGTCTGGCGGCTGTCGCCGGAGAACCGGGCAAGCTGCTCGCTGTCAGCGACTCGGTCTATGCCTCGCAGCCGCGCATCTTCTCGATCGATGCGACCCAGAAGCCGGCGGTTATCACCGATGCGCTCGCCATCACCCGTGACGGTGCACCGGCTCAGAAGCTCGACATCGAAGGCATCGCCGCCAACGGTGAAGAGGGCTACTGGCTGGCCTCCGAAGGCAACAGCGACAAGCTTTATGCGCATTCGCTGATCCGGGTCGATGCCAAGGGCAAGATCACCAAGGAAGTGGCCATTCCGGAAGAACTGCGCGCCGGTGAAATCCGCTTCGGCTTCGAAGGCATCACCAGCGTTGGCGAAGGCGATGATCAGACGCTCTGGATGGCTGTCCAGCGCGAATGGAAGGACGACAAGAAGGGCTTCGTAAAGCTCGTCTCCTACAAGCCGGCATCGGAAGAGTGGGGCGCCGTCAGCTATCCGCTCGAAGCGGCTGGCGAAGGCTGGGTCGGTCTTTCCGAAATCACCGTCAACGGCAACTATGCCTATGTCATCGAGCGCGACAACCTGATCGGCAACGCTGCGAAGCTGAAGAAGATCTACCGCGTCGCCCTTGCAGACCTGAAGCCCGCCAAGCTCGGCGGCGAACTGCCGGTCGTCAAGAAGGAAGAGGTCCGCGACCTCATTCCGGACCTGAAGTCGCTCAACGGCTACGTTCTCGACAAGGTCGAAGGCTTTACCATCGACAGCGCCGGCAACGGCTATGTCGTCACCGACAATGACGGCGTGGACGATTCCTCCGGCGAGACGATGTTCTTCTCGGTCGGCAGCGTCGACGCGATGTAATTGCGCGCCAAGGCCCCTCTCTGCCGACACGAGGTTGGCGGGGAGATGGCCTGTAAGGGGAAAGGCTGGGGCATGATGCTCCGGCCTTTTTCCATTTTTGAAGATGCGATCGATTTAACCCTGACGTTCTTCCAAACGACGGTTCCGGATGTCGTCCACCCGATGCACGAGGGTGGTGACGATCGACTGCAACTGGTCGAGCTGCTTGTCGTCCAGCGACGAGAATATCTCTTCCAGCAGTTGCTGGCGGGGCATTTCGGCCGCTTCCAGCATATGGCGGCCCGTCTCGGTGATCGAGACGATCTTGGCGCGGCGATCGGCAGGATCCGGCTTGCGCTCGACCAGCTTGTCCCGCTCCAGCCCGTCGATCGCTTCGGTCACCGTGCGGGGTGCAAAATTCAGCGCGTCGGCGATATCCGTCGAGCGACAGGGGCCGAGCTTGCTCAGGAAGAACAGGAACTTGCTGCGGGCCAGCGAGACGCCTTCCTCGGTCATCGACTCGTTGATGAGCCTGTGAACGCGGTGATAGAGCTCGAACAGCTTTTCGGAGACTTCGCAGTGGGGTTTCATGGCATCCGGCGTGTGATAATGAGGTGCCATGTCAAATGGCGCTCTTCTTTTTAACGCAATGGTACAAAAATCCCTACGTCTTTTGATAGGCCACACGCGCTTTTGACGGTGGTCTTTGCGACCGTCCACAAGAGACGAGGATGAGGGCGGAGGCCGGCGCCTTTGCGCCATTGACCTTTGCAGCCGTGCCGGGCCATGGTCGGCCATGCCTTTCCGCTTTGTTCATACGGCCGATCTTCATCTCGATTCCCCTCTGCGCAGTCTCGCCCTGAAAAACGCGGAACTTGCGGAGCTTGTGCGCGGTGCCACCCGTTCGGCGCTGTCCGCCATCGTCGATCTCTGCATTGCCGAGGCCGTGGACGCTCTGCTGATCGCCGGCGATCTTTATGACGGGTCGCAGACGTCGATGAACACCGCGCTGTTTTTGTCTGCGGAGCTGAGAAGACTGGAGCAGGCGGGTATTCGCGTCTTCATCATCCGCGGCAACCACGACTCTCAATCCGCCATCAAGCGTGAGCTTTCGCTACCCGCCAACGTCCATCTGTTTTCCGGGCGAGTGAAATCTGTCCTGGCAAAAGTGCTGGAGAACGGCCGCGAGGTCTATATTCACGGCGTCGGCTTCGACAATCCGCATATGGCGGAAAGCCTGCTGCCATCCTTCGGCGCGCCGATGACGGATGCCGTCAATATCGGCATGCTTCATACCAGTCTCGCAGGGGCTCCGGGGCATGACCTCTATGCGCCCGCAAGCGTGGTCGATCTTATGTCCCACGGTTTCGATTACTGGGCGCTGGGGCATGTGCACCAGCGGCAGGTACACAGCGAAAAGCCGCTGATCGTCATGCCAGGCATGCCGCAGGGGCGCGACATCAACGAAGCCGGCGACAAGTCCGTGACACTGGTGAGCGTGGACGAGAGCGGCATTCTCAGCCACGAGGAGCGCCTGATTGGCGCTGCGGCTTTTCTGCGCCTGCCAGTCGATCTGGGGGGCGTTGACGAATGGCAGGACATGCTGGCGCGGGTGAAGGCGACCATGGCTGATGCACGCGGCGTCGTGCGCGCGCGCCAGATCATTCTACGGGTCGATCTGGCCGGCACCACGACACTCGCCTGGTCACTTCGGCGCGATCCGGAGTTCCTGGAAGCCGAAATCGCAAATGTCGCGGCCGGGTTTTCCGGGCTTTGGGTGGAAAAGGTCGAGCTTTCCTGCCGCAGCGGCGATCTTAATCCCTCTGTCTCGGCCGACCCTGTGCATGAACTGGCCGCGCTGGTCCGTGATGGCGTCCTCGGTTCGCACGCTTATCGTCACGAGGCGAAGGCTGTCGTGGAGGAACTTCTTTCTCAGCTGCCTCGCGAACTGCGCGAACAGATGGCTGGCGATGAGGAAGCTTTGGCCATCCTCGTCGACGATGTTTCGCGCGAAGGCAGCGACGACGTGCTCGCGCATCTTCAGGCGGGCACCGCAGAAGGCGGAGACGCGCGCTGATGCGGCTGAAGGCACTCGATCTCGTCCGTTACGGCAAGTTCACCGGCCGCCGTATCGATTTCGACGGATCCGAGGTTGGCAGACCTGATTTTCACATCATCTACGGGCCGAACGAGGCGGGTAAATCGACGCTGTTTTCCGCTTTCCTCGATCTCCTGTTCGGGATCGAACCGCGGAGCGCTTACGGGTTTCAGCACCCCTATTCGACCATGCGCATCGGTGGCTCGTTGGAGACGGCGGGCCGGACGCAGGATGTTTTTCGCGTCAAGCGAAACCAGAACACGCTTCTCGATCTCAATGACCAGCCATTGCCCGACACGCTTTTTGCGGCACCACTCGCGGGGATCGATCGTGCGGCCTACCAGATGATGTTCTCGCTTGATGACGAAAGCATCGAGCGCGGTGGCGAAGCGATCCTGAAGAGCGAGGGCGAGCTTGGAGCGCTCCTGTTTTCCGCAAGCTCGGGCTTGCCCGATAGCAGCGCCGTTCTCGCCCGTCTGCGGGCCGAGGCGGAGGCCTTTTACAAGCCGCAGGGGCGCAAGCATCGGCTGGCGGAGTTGAAGGCCGACCTTGAAACGCTGAAGGTGGAAAAAGCCGCAGCAGATACCAATGCCCGCGAGTTTGCCGCCCTTCGCAAAACGCGAGACCTTGCTGCCGAGCGCCACGAGGCCGCGCTGACCGCACGCGCCGATATTCAGGTGACGCTCGACCGGTTGAAAGCGCAGCGGGAAGCATTGCCTCTGCTGCAGCGGCTCAGGGCGGCACGCGGCAATCTCGCGTCCTTCGAAGCGCTGCCGGACGTGCCCGCGTCGTGGCATGAGATTTACCCGACCTTGCTTCGCGAAGAAGCCGATCATGCGGCCCGGCTTCAGCAACTGGACGGAGATGTAAGCCGTCGAGAGGTTGAGATCGCCGCCATCGCGGAAGATCACCCGGCCTTGCTCGTCGCCTCGGCTGTGGAGGACATCGAACGCTCGGGACTTGAGGCCCGCTATCGCACCGCCGTCTATGACATGCCCTCGCGTATCGACGAGCGCTCGAAGGTGGCGGCGGACATCTTGCTGAGGCTGCGTCAGCTTGGGGATGATGCGGAAGCGGCCGGCGAAGGCGGGGCGGTGATCTCTGCCGATACGATCGGTCGTATTCACGCGCTGTCGCAGGACCACGGAACGCTGGCGGAGAGACTGGCCGCCGCCGCGCGGGAACTGGACACGGCGCGCGAGGAGATGCGCGAGGTCGAGGAAAGATATCCGCTTGGTGGCGATGAAAACGATGACGAGATCGATCCTCAGCATCTTGCCGATCTTGTTCGCCGTTTGCACCGCGCGGACTGCCTGCAGCGCCAGCAGGCGGCGCGACGGGAGATTGCCGAATTGGAGGATGTACTGTCGGATCGGATGGCAGCCCTTCAGCCTTTCGCCGGGGATCTCGACTCGCTGTTGACGCTAACGGTTCCAACGGAAGCGGACATCGCGACGCTGCTTTCCGAAAAGGCTGGACTGGACGAGCGGCGGCAACGCCTTCTTGATCGCATGGCTGAAGAGGACATGCTGATTGCGGGAGAACAGGCGCGCCTTGACGCGCTTCAGCGGCTCGCGCCCCTGGCGAGCGATGAGGTCGCGTTTGGGCTGCGAAAGGCGCGTGACGACGCCTGGAGCGACCATATTCAAACGCTCAACGCGCAAAGCGCCGCGCGTTTCGAGACCGCGATGCGTCAGCACGACGAGGCTTCGAGCGCCCGGCTTGCCCAGTCGGAAGCCGTGGCACAGGCGCGCGGTCTTGCTCTTTCGCTGGCGGAGCGCACGGCAAAGCTTGCAGCCTTGAAAATGGAAATCGGCACGCTTGACGGGCAGAACGACGGCTGGAAGGCGAAGGTTGCGTCAATGGCCCGTGCCTGCGGCTTGCCGGAGCAAACGGATATTTCCCGGCTGGCGAACTGGTTGGTCGGCCGAAAGCTTGCACTTGAAACCCGCTCGGCCTTGCGTGCTGCCGCGCAGGAACTTGCCCTTGCCAAAGGCGAGGAAAAGGCGGCGCTTGAGCGGCTGTCGGAGGTGTTTGACGCGCTTAACGAGACCGAGGCGATGCCGGCCGATCTCGCCGGCGCGCTTGACCTTGCCGAACGGCGCGTGACGGCGCTCGAAAAGCGGGCCGCCGCCTACCGGGAGGCCAGACAAGCCCGGCAGCGGGTTTTCCGTACGCTTGAAGCGCGCGAAGCCGCACATGAGGTCGTCACGGACGAGATGGCGAACTGGGAAACAGCGTGGCGCGCGACACTGGCCGGGACCTGGCTTGCCAACCAAGCCGAACTTCGCTCGCCGATTCATCTGCGGCCGGTTCTGGCGCTTCTGCAGGAGATCGACAAGCTTATGCAGAAGAAGGCGGACCTGGAGCATCGTATCGAGGGCATGGCGAAAGACCAGCGCCAGTTCGCCGGTGCCGTCGGGGATATCGCAGCGCGATTGGGCATGGTGTCCGGTGGCGATCCGTTGGATAAATTCGAGGCCCTCAGCAATCGCCTGCTCGAAGCGAAACGGTGCGGCGATCTGGCGGCACGTCTCAGGCGCGAAAATGAAGAGCGCCGGGCGGAGCAGACGGAACTGATCGAAAAACAGGAGCGTCAACGGGCACAGGCCACCGCGATGCTTGATGTTCTCGGTTGCGATACACTGGTCGAGGCGGGGCCACGATTGGAGGCCGTAAAGCAGCGGGATGGCTTGCGCTTCAGGATCGCAGAAATCGAGGCTGATCTTTGCGCGCGGCTTGCGGTGGCCAATGTGGAGGAGGCCGAGCTTGCGCTTGCCGCTGTCGATGAGGCGGGGCTTGCCCATACGCTTGCCGAACAGCAGGCTCGTTTCGAGGAGGCTGATCGGGACGCGGGCAACCTGAATGCCGAGCGTCGGGAAGCAGAGCGCGTGCTGGCGCGGGTCGGCGGCGACGACGCGGCTGCGCATCTGGAAGAGCGCCGGCGCACGTTGCTGGCGGAGATGGAGGCGAGGGCGCTGTCCTATCTCAGGCTCCGCACGGGCATCCTTGCAAGCGAGACGGCGCTCCGGCTCTATCGCGAGCGCCATCGCAGCGCGATGATGCAGCGCGCCTCCGCAGCCTTCAGCACCGTGACGGGCGGAGAGTATGAGGGACTTGCGACACAGGCCGAGCAGGGCAAGGAGTTTCTGATCGCCATGCAGGCCGGCGGTGCGTCAAAGCTCGCGCGCGATCTTTCCAAGGGCACGCGCTTCCAGCTCTATCTCGCGCTGCGCATGGCCGGTTATCATGAGATCGCCTCGACCCGGGAAAGCCTGCCCTTCATCGCCGACGATATCATGGAGACGTTCGACGACCGCCGGGCCGGCCACGCGTTTGCCCTGATGGGCGAAATGGCGAAGGTCGGGCAGGTGATCTATCTGACCCATCACGAGCATCTTTGTGCTCTGGCTGAGGCCGCGTGCCCTGATGTGGTCATCCATCGGCTTTGACGATTGCGGGACCGGATGGTTGTCGTGCTATATGGCGGCACTGTTGCGGGAGAATGCGGATGTATGATTTTCATGTCGGACAGAAGGTTGTCTGCATCAACGACACCTTCAAGAACGTCTCGATCGACCAGGGTATCCGCAAGGGACAGGTCTATACGATCCGCTGGGTCGGTTCTTACCGTCACTATGTCGATGGCGATTTCATCGGCGTGAAGCTTGCTGAAATCCACCGCGGAAATGACGACGGGCCGGAAGGCTATGGTGCGGCCGATATGCCGTATCGCGCCACCCGATTTCGACCCTTGTTGCGCGATCGATTGTCTGCCCTGAGGGATAAGCTGATCAAAAAGCCGAACACGCGGAAGATCGAACCGCCCGCACGACCGCCGGTCCCCGATTTCGAAGAGCCGAAGCGCAAGGCTCCGGTGCGCGAAAAGGAAGATGTGTGAGGCCTGAAAGCGCGCCTCAGGCGGTGGCTTGCTGGCGCATGCGGTGAAGGATCTCCACCGCTTCCTCGAATTCGATACGCCCCAGCGAGGCCGGATCGTAGTAGCGAGGGTAGAGGATATAGGCGGCGGCGAAGATGTCGATAACATCCCGCCGTGCTGTTCTGCGCGGGCACGACTGGCGATCATCCGTGGCACCCCACCCCGCATAAAAGGGCATTCCGAGGCAGGTGACGGGTATGCCGCGCATCAAGGCCTCGAAACCCGCCAGCGACGTTATCGTATAGACCCGGTCGATGGTTTGAAACGCATCGGCGAGCGTCACATTGGTTTCCAGCACCTGGACGTTCCCGGCCAATCGTTCGCGGCTGAACCGGCTCGGCCGATGACCATGCATGATATCGGGATGCGGCTTGAAGATGATCTGCGCGCCGGGATTTTCGGCAACGGCAGCATCGATGAGGTCATTGTTATAGAAGAGGCGGTCGCATCCCTTCAGGATGGACATATCGTCATCGACCTGGCCGATGACGAGGATGCGAGGGCGGTCTTTGGGACCGTAGATCGTCTCGATCGCGGTATCGGTAGCGTTGTTATATTTGCTGAGGCGTGTTTCCAGGAGCCGGTGCAGGCCCTGCTCGGCTCTCCGCCGCAACGCGGTGTCTGCTGCAAAGTCATGATTCTGCAGATGCCATTCCAGCCGCGAGGGTGCCGTGGCGTCGAAATAGAGAACGGGACTGTCGAAGCAGAGGGACAGAGGCGGCGCATTGGTCGATCCGAGCTTCACCGATCTTAGAAAACCATCTTCCAGCCGAATGAGCGGAATGCCGTTGGCCTCACAAAAATCCTGTAGGAAGGCCGGGTGTTTATAACCCCAGACATAGACTTCCGCGTTGCGCGACAGCCTGAGCAGGGGTGCCCACAGGCTGCGGAACTCGAGTGCGGTGAAGGCGAATCGGCTGCGCTGGACGATGCGCCGGTCCGGCAGCCACGCGCCCAAGAGTTTTCGCCAGGGAGACATGCCGAAGACAAAGGCGAGGGGGCGCCCAGAATCAGTCGCAGCCATGTCTTTGCGGAAATTCACGTCCCGATCCCTGATAAACGCAAGGCTTCGCTATGACGGCTTTGCGTCGAAAAGTCGAGCCATCCCGGACATGCGGGGATGTGAAAGGACGGCCAGCGTGATCTCGCGGCAGCGGCGTGACGTCAATCGGCCACCCGACCCCGTTCTATAGATAACGGCAGTCGCGCCCTCGGCTGCTTCTGACAGACCAAGCCAAATCCGTCCAGTGGACTATCGGAAGAATGATATCTGCTCGGCAGGCATGTGTGCTGCGGGCAAACAATCGCCGATAGCGCACGATAAGCCGCCGGAGCCCATAAAGCAGCAATAAAGTGAGATAAATGGTGGGCGATGAGAGACTCGAACTCCCGACATCCTCGGTGTAAACGAGGCGCTCTACCAACTGAGCTAATCGCCCGCCGCGAGGTCAGAACCGATGTGTCTGCCGCGTCGATGGGCGTGATCTATGCGGATCGGACGGAAACCGCAAGAGCGTTTTCGTGATTTTTTCGACTTTTTTGCATTTCGGTCGGAAGGCTGCCAGGGACGGAAATTATACGTCCACATCGCGTTTATCTGCGCATCGCCCGGAAAATACCGGTCGGAAAGCGGCGCGGCATCCATGGCGCCACACTGCGGGGCGGAGAAATCATTCAGGGTCTCTGTGGAAAAGTCCGGCCGATTTTTGCACCCGTCCGATCGGTCTCGGGCACAGACCGGGTGGAGTGGAAAGGTCCGGTCGGGTGATCGTATGGGGCTGTGGAAACAATTTGTCGGCTGTCATGGTTTTGTCTCCAAACCTGCTTGACACTAAAAGACGAACCCCGTAGTTAGCCGCTCATCGAAACGGCACGCCGCTTCGACAAGGATGCGAAAGCATCCGGAATGCCTGAAGTGAAGTGCGGGTGTAGCTCAGTCGGTTAGAGTGCCGGCCTGTCACGCCGGAGGTCGCGGGTTCGAGCCCCGTCACTCGCGCCACTTTCAGGGCAAGCGTTTAAGGCGCAATTCCGGAGTTTGTATCCATAGTGCGCGGGTGTAGCTCAGTCGGTTAGAGTGCCGGCCTGTCACGCCGGAGGTCGCGGGTTCGAGCCCCGTCACTCGCGCCATTCATCTTCTCCTCCGTTTCTTGTCGGCCGTTTGTGAGAGCAGACGTTCGTATCGGATGTCTCAATCGAAGTGAACGGAATACTCTCCAGACCGCTTGAGCAAGAAGTGTGCCTTGGTCCATTCCTTGCCCGTGCTGCCTGCCATGATTCGCCGAAGATCGCGGATTGCCTTTGACACGGAGTGGTCGAGCTTTCTGACATCCAGATTTTCGGTGCTGTCGGTGTTGGTCCGGTAATCGGCCGTGAGGCCGACAGACCCATCGTCAACGTCGGCGTGCAGATGAATTTCGAGCCAATCGCCTTCAGGCAGCATCAGCAGGGCGTCGAAAACGTGATTGTAGATTTCGGCCGGAGAATCGAGCGTCGCCATTGTCTGCTCCGATGGCGGATGGTGCCTTTGTTGTCTTCAAGGAGAATCTAGGTCTCCAGGATGGCAACGCAACCCCGCTGAGGGTGCGCAAGCGTCCTGGATCGAAAAAATGGCCCGTGACGTCTTTTCGATGCCGGCGGCGGCCCAACCTCTGTCCAGAACGAAGAAGGGCCGCTTGAAAGTTCAGGCCCGAAAACGGTTCAGGAGTGAAGGATCTTTTCGATCTTGTAGGTCGACTCGGTGAATTGGTCGCAGAGTTCATACGTCCCTGTCTCTTCGACTTGGCGGCAAACGTAGTTCACGCGCGCTTCGTCGTAATCGAGCGCTTCGAGCAGCGTTTCGCGCAGGCCGATCGACGTCAGAAGGGCAGGCTTGCCGATCGCGTCACCCATCGAGAGGGTGTGGATGCGAATCGTTATGGGCATCATGGCAGTGGTCTCCTTCATGCTGAGGAGTAACGTCACGGTTGCAAACCGTCGATCGCTAGAATTGCCAGTGGCATCGACCGGAACGGGTGATTTGCAGCCATTTAAGAAGGGTCGCATTCGCCGCTTTCGCGAAGCTGACCGTGGCTTGAGAGGCGTGCGCGGGTGACTGGTATACGCATCTCAGGCGTGGCGCGAGTGTGGTTTTCGACGAGGGGCAACAGTGCGAGGCTCTGATTCTCCTAACGTCGATGGAACGCAGGTATACCGCTCACTTTTTCTTGACTCATATCATCCACTTTTGCAGTGCAGCAAAGATGCGAACTGCCTTTATTTGTTCATTTTTAGGGGTTTGCGCAGACTTGCCGGGGATGGTACGTTTTGCCGGGTTTTCATTACCTTGGCTTGAGGCGATGAAATCCTTTCTCAAGGCTTGCACCGGGGCTCCGGCTGCGATAACGACACCTGCGTTGCAACATATTTTTCGGCTTGCGGCTTTTTGGCTTTTGCGCTTCTCCAGCGCGCGCCGCAGGCAGGGACGGATACAATGACAGACCTTCTCGGCTCCTATATTCCGATCGCCATCTTCATCGGTATATCCCTCGTTATCGGCCTGGCGCTGCTGATCGCGCCGTTTGCCGTTGCCCACAAGGCGCCCGATTCCGAGAAGCTCTCGGCCTACGAATGCGGCTTCAACTCGTTCGACGATGCCCGCATGAAATTCGACATCCGGTTCTATCTGGTGTCGATCCTGTTCATTATCTTCGACCTTGAAGTTGCCTTCCTTTTTCCGTGGGCGGTTTCGTTCAAGGAAATGGGCTGGTTCGGCTTCTGGTCCATGATGGTCTTCCTTGGCGTTCTGACCATCGGCTTTATCTATGAATGGAAAAAGGGAGCACTCGAATGGGAGTAGCAACCACCACCCCGCTCGTTGCCCAGGCGCCGAAGGGGATCATCGATCCCTCGACCGGCAAGCCGATCGGCAGCAATGACAAGTTCTTCGGCGAGATCAACAACGAGCTCGCCGACAAGGGTTTTCTGGTCACCTCTACCGATGAGCTGATCAACTGGGCCCGTACCGGTTCGCTGATGTGGATGACGTTCGGTCTCGCCTGCTGCGCCGTCGAGATGATGCAGCTTTCGATGCCGCGTTACGACGTCGAGCGTTTCGGTTTTGCGCCGCGCGCTTCGCCGCGCCAGTCCGACGTCATGATCGTTGCCGGCACGCTGACCAACAAGATGGCGCCCGCTCTGCGCAAGGTCTACGACCAGATGCCCGAGCCGCGTTACGTCATCTCGATGGGCTCCTGCGCAAACGGCGGCGGCTATTATCATTATTCCTACTCGGTGGTTCGTGGTTGCGACCGCGTCGTGCCGGTAGACATTTACGTGCCGGGCTGTCCTCCCACGGCAGAAGCGCTGCTTTACGGCGTGCTGCTGCTGCAGAAGAAGATCCGCCGCACCGGCACGATCGAGCGCTAAGGGCAGGGGACCAGAACGATGAGTGAAGTCCTGAACGAGCTTTCCGGCTACATCCGCGAAATGCGGGGTGCGCTGGTATCCGACGCGGTGATTGCTTTCGGCGAGCTGACGCTGACGACGACCGCTGACAGCATTATCGAACTCCTGACCTTCCTGCGCGACGATCCCCGTTGCGGTTTCGTCAATTTCACCGATATCTGTGGTGTGGACTGGCCGCAGCGCGCCGAGCGCTTCGATGTCGTATACCACATGCTGTCGCCGAAGCAGAACCTGCGCATCCGTGTGAAGCTCGCGACCGGTGAAGATCAGCCGGTTCCGTCGGCTTGCTCCGTTTATCCGGGTGCCGACTGGTTCGAGCGTGAAGCCTACGACATGTACGGCATCCTGTTTACCGGCCATCCGGATCTGCGCCGCATTCTGACCGACTACGGTTTTGAAGGTTACCCGCTGCGCAAGGATTTCCCGACCACCGGTTTCGTGGAAGTGCGCTACGACGACGAAGTCAAGCGCGTCATTTATGAGCCCGTCGAATTGAAGCAGGAATTCCGGAACTTCGATTTTATGTCCCCATGGGAAGGCACGGACTACGTTCTGCCGGGTGACGAAAAAGCGAAGCAGTAAGTCGAGGCAATAGGTTTTAGGCAGTAGGCAATAGGAGATTTGGCAAACGGCGATTGATTCCTATCAGGATCTGAAGGTTTGGCAGCGGGCCATGGATCTTGCCGTTGAGTGTTACGATCTTACGAAAGTATTCCCGCGGGAAGAAATCTACGGGATGGTTTCACAGATAAGGCGGTCATCGGCATCTGTGGTGGCGAATATCGCAGAGGGTTATGGGCGTGAGGCCACTGGGGCTTATGTCCACCATCTGAAAATCGCTCAAGGATCACTGAAGGAATTGGAGACGCATTTACTGCTTTCGGCGCGTATAGGGCTCATTGATGCGGATCGAATTCGATCTGCGATGGTCTTGAGCGATGAAGCTGGAAAAATGCTGAGATCGTTGATCCGCCGACTGCAGGATGCACGAGATGAATATGAGAAGTGAAAACGACACTATTGCCTATTGCCTACTGGCTACTGCCTGCAATAGCGGAGCAATGCGATGAACGAACACAACGTCCGCAATTTCAACATCAACTTCGGACCTCAGCATCCGGCGGCGCACGGCGTTCTGCGTCTGGTGCTCGAGCTGGATGGCGAGCTGGTTGAGCGCGTCGATCCGCATATCGGCCTGCTTCACCGCGGTACCGAGAAGCTGATCGAGACGAAGACCTACCTGCAGGCCGTGCCCTATTTCGATCGCCTCGATTACGTGGCGCCGATGAACCAGGAGCATGCCTTCGCGCTGGCCGTCGAGAAGCTCACGGGCACCGAGGTTCCGATCCGCGGCCAGTTGATCCGCGTTCTCTACTCGGAAATCGGCCGTATCCTCTCGCACCTTCTGAACGTGACGACGCAGGCCATGGACGTTGGCGCGCTGACGCCGCCGCTCTGGGGTTTCGAAGAACGCGAAAAGCTGATGGTGTTCTATGAGCGCGCCTGTGGCGCCCGTATGCACGCCGCCTATTTCCGTCCGGGTGGCGTTCATCAGGACCTGCCGCATGAGCTGGTCGAGGATATCGGTAAGTGGATCGATCCGTTCCTGAAGACGGTCGATGACATCGATACGCTTCTGACAGGCAACCGCATCTTCAAACAGCGCAACGTCGATATCGGCGTCGTCAGCCTTGACGATGCCTGGGCCTGGGGCTTTTCGGGCGTGATGGTTCGTGGTTCCGGCGCTGCCTGGGACCTGCGCAAATCGCAGCCCTATGAATGCTACGCAGACATGGATTTCGACATTCCGATCGGCAAGAACGGCGACTGCTACGACCGTTACCTGATCCGCATGATCGAAATGCGCGAATCCGCCAAGATTATGCGCCAGTGCGTGAACCGCCTGCTGGGCGACGCGAAGGTCGGCCCGGTTTCGTCGCTCGACGGCAAGGTCGTTCCGCCGAAGCGTGGCGAGATGAAGCGTTCGATGGAAGCGCTGATCCACCACTTCAAGCTTTACACCGAGGGCTATCACGTGCCGGCGGGCGAGGCCTATGCAGCCGTTGAAGCGCCGAAGGGCGAATTTGGCGTCTACCTCGTCTCCGACGGCACCAACAAGCCTTACCGTTGCAAGATCCGCGCGCCGGGTTACGCGCATCTTCAGGCCATGGATTACATCTGTCGGGGTCACCAGCTGGCAGACGTCTCGGCGATCCTCGGCTCTCTGGATATCGTGTTCGGCGAGGTGGATCGCTGATGCGTCTTGTTGCCCTTTCGTTTCTCGGATTGCTGATCGCAGGTTCCGCTGTCGCCCAGGAAACGGGCGAGACGTCGGGTGATGTGAGCAGCAGTACGTCGGGAAGCGGCATGGGTGGCCTGCTTGCCAAGGGTTACGAAATCAGGGCGGCCGTGCAGAATGGCCAGCGCTACATCGTATTTTTGCAGAAAGAAAAATCGGCCTATGCCTGCGAGTTCGTCTCCCTGACGAAGTCGCGGTGTGGCTCGATTAACTGATAAGGTTCGGGAATTATGTCCGTTCGTCGACTAGCCGAGGATAGCGTCCAACCGCAGAGCTTCGCCTTCACGGGTGAAAATGTGGCGTGGGCGGAAGCCACGATCAAGAAATACCCGGAAGGCCGTCAGCAGTCCGCCGTGATCCCACTTCTGATGCGGGCGCAGGAGCAGGACGGCTGGGTGACCAAGGCTGCGATCGAATCGGTCGCCGACATGCTCGACATGCCTTATATTCGCGTTCTTGAGGTCGCGACCTTCTACACCCAGTTCCAGCTGAAGCCCGTCGGCACGCGCGCTCATATCCAGGTCTGTGGCACCACACCCTGCATGCTGCGCGGCTCGGAAGAGCTTATCAGCCTGTGCAAGCGTCGCATCCATCCCGAGCCGCTGACCCAGAACGAGAGCGGCACGCTTTCCTGGGAAGAAGTCGAGTGTCAGGGCGCCTGCGTGAACGCACCGATGGTGATGATCTTCAAGGACAGCTACGAAGACCTCACGGTTCCGCAGCTCGAATACATCATCGACCGATTCGACGCCGGCAAGGGCAAGGATGTGACGCCCGGTCCGCAGATTGATCGTATCTTTTCCGCTCCGGTCGGCGGTGTGACGACGCTGACGGAGGCGCCTGCTCCGCAGCGCAACCAGGTGACGGAAGCCGCTCCGGTGGAAGCCGCCGGGGAAGCCGCATCGGTTCCGCCGTCGAATGCCGGTCGCGCCAAGACGGCTGCTGACGAAACCAATCCTGCCGTCAAGACACCTGCGACGGCAAAGGCCGCTGCTGCCGCCAACGCCAAGGCCGAAGGCGAAAACAAGGACACGGGCATCGTTGCCGAGGCGCCGGTCAAAAAGGCTGCCGCGGCTGCAAAGCCTTCGCTGGAAGACACCAACCGTCCTGCCGGCATCGCGCGTCCTGCAGCCGTTGACGACCTGAAGCTGATCTCCGGCGTCGGCCCGAAGATCGAGGGCATCCTGCACGAACTCGGTATCTTCACCTATGCGCAGGTCGCAGGCTGGAACGAGGCGGAACGCGCCTGGGTCGATGGCTACCTGAACTTCAAGGGTCGCATCGATCGTGACGACTGGGTCAGGCAAGCCGAGGCTCTGGCCAAGGGCGGCGAAGCCGAATACATCAGAGTTTTCGGCAAGAAGCCGCGGTAAAGAGGTTTAGACATGCTCGCCGATAAAGATCGCATTTTTACCAACCTCTATGGCCTTCACGACAAGTCGCTGAAGGGCGCCATGAGCCGTGGCCACTGGGATGGCACCAAGCAGATCCTCGAAAAGGGTCGTGACTGGATCATCAACGAGATGAAAGCCTCCGGTCTTCGCGGGCGCGGTGGCGCGGGCTTCCCGACGGGGCTGAAGTGGTCCTTCATGCCGAAGGAAAGCGACGGCCGCCCGCACTACCTCGTCGTCAATGCCGACGAGTCCGAGCCGGGCACCTGTAAAGACCGCGACATCATGCGTCATGATCCGCATACGCTGATCGAGGGCTGCGTTGTCGCGAGCTTCGCCATGGGCGCGCACACCGCCTACATATACGTTCGTGGCGAATACATGCGTGAACGTGAAGCCCTGCAGGCGGCAATCGACGAATGCTATGACGCCGGCCTGCTCGGCAAGAACAACAAGCTCGGCTGGGACATGGACATCTTCGTCCATCACGGCGCCGGCGCCTACATCTGCGGCGAAGAAACCGCTCTGCTCGAAAGCCTTGAAGGCAAGAAGGGCCAGCCGCGCCTGAAGCCGCCATTCCCGGCCAACATGGGTCTCTATGGCTGCCCGACGACCGTCAACAACGTCGAATCCATCGCCGTTGCCCCGACGATCCTGCGTCGCGGCGCCGGCTGGTTCTCCGGCATCGGCCGTCCGAACAATGTCGGCACGAAGCTGTTCATGGTGTCCGGCCACGTCAACCGTCCCTGCACCTTCGAAGACGCGATGGGCACGCCCTTCCGTGAAATGATCGAGCGTCATTGCGGCGGTATCCGCGGCGGCTGGGACAATCTTCTGGCGGTTATCCCCGGCGGCTCGTCCTGCCCGGTTGTCAAGGCTGAAGACATCATCGACGCGCCGATGGATTTCGACGGCATGCGTGATGTGAAGTCTTCCTTCGGTACGGCCGCGATCATCGTCATGGACAAGTCCACGGACATCATCAAGGCCATCTGGCGTCTGGCTGCTTTCTACAAGCACGAGAGCTGCGGCCAGTGCACGCCCTGCCGTGAAGGCACGGGCTGGATGATGCGCGTGATGGAACGCATGGTTCAGGGCCGCGCCCAGAAGCGCGAGATCGACATGCTGTTCGACGTGACGAAGCAGGTGGAAGGTCACACGATCTGCGCGCTGGGCGATGCGGCCGCATGGCCGATCCAGGGCCTGATCCGCAACTTCCGTCCGGAAATGGAAAAGCGCATCGACGAATATACGCGCAATGCAAGCTCGCATGGCGCGGTTCTGGAGGCAGCGGAGTAACAAGATGGCTGGGCCGAAGCGGGAAAGCGGGCAGGGGACAGGATCGGTGGAAACCGGTGCGGGACCTTCATCCGCCTCCGGTTCGGCCAACGACCCGTTCGGGATGGGCGAGTGGCTGAAGGACGTGCCGGTGGCATCGCTTCATCCGCTGATGCAGCATCCGGTCGCGGCCATGGCCGCGGCGACTGCGATCGGGTTCGGTGTCACCAGCCATCTTGCCGGCGTCATGTTCGGCGCGATGCAGGGCATGGCAGAAGCGGCGCAGAAGGCAGGCGCCGGCGGGGATAAGGTTTCGGACGAAGAGGTCCAGTCATCCGCTCCGGTGCAGGCGTCGAAGGCTGAAGCAGAAGCCGTTGTGAAGGCTGTTCCGGTCGAAAAGGCAGCGGCGGTTGAGAAACCGGTGAGGCCGAAGCGGAGCAGCAGGCCTGCGGCGCGAATGGTCGAGACGGCGTCGGACGACCTGAAGAAGATTGCGGGCATCGGCCCGAAGCTGGAGCAGGTGCTGAACGGCATGGGCATCCGGCGCTATCAGGACATAGCGCGCTGGACGGACAAGGACGTGCAGCGGGTGGATGAACAGCTCGGTTTCAGCGGACGCATTGCCCGCGATGGCTGGGTCGAGAGTGCAAAGGCCCTTATGAAGGGCTGAAGAAATTTCGGGCGGGGTCTCCCAAGGGCTTTTCCCATAAAGGTTGTCATAACCTTGGATTATCTGTCTGTGGCTTGAGAAGCGGCAGACGAAGGACAGGATTGAGTGCTAAGATGGCAAAGCTGAAAGTCGACGGAAAAGAGATCGAGGTTCCGGATCATTTCACGCTGCTTCAGGCGTGCGAGGAAGCCGGCGGCGAGGTTCCGCGCTTCTGTTTCCATGAGCGGCTTTCGGTTGCCGGTAACTGCCGCATGTGTCTGATCGAGGTAAAGGGCGGGCCGCCGAAGCCGGCCGCTTCCTGCGCCATGGGTGTGCGCGACCTGCGTCCGGGCCCGAACGGCGAGGCGCCTGAGGTCTTCACGACCACGCCTATGGTCAAGAAGGCCCGCGAAGGCGTGATGGAATTCCTGCTGATCAACCACCCGCTGGATTGCCCGATCTGCGACCAGGGTGGCGAATGCGACCTACAGGACCAGGCCATGGCCTTCGGCGTCGACTCGACCCGCTACAACGAAAACAAGCGCGCCGTCGAAGACAAGTATATCGGCCCGCTGGTCAAGACCGTGATGAACCGCTGCATTCACTGCACGCGCTGCGTCCGTTTCACCACCGAAGTCGCCGGGATCACCGAGCTTGGTTTGATCGGCCGTGGCGAAGACGCCGAGATCACCACTTACCTCGAGCAGGCCATGACCTCCGAGCTTCAGGGCAACGTCGTTGACCTCTGCCCGGTCGGTGCGCTCACCTCCAAGCCTTACGCCTTCAACGCCCGTCCGTGGGAACTCGGCAAGACCGAATCCATCGACGTGATGGATGCCGTCGGTTCCGCGATCCGTGTCGATACCCGCGGCCGCGAAGTCATGCGCGTCATGCCGCGCGTCAATGAAGAGATCAACGAAGAGTGGATCTCCGACAAGACCCGCTTCATCTGGGATGGCCTGAAGACCCAGCGTTTGGACCGTCCTTATGTGAAGGTTGACGGTCGCCTGCGTCCGGCAAGCTGGAACGAAGCCTTTGCTGCCATCAAGTCGGCCGTCTCAAAAACCTCTGGCGATCATATCGGCGCCATCGCCGGCGATCTGGCATCGGTTGAAGAAATGTTCGCGCTGAAATCGCTGATTTCGTCGCTTGGTTCGACAAACATCGACTGCCGCCAGGATGGCGCAGCACTGGATCCGTCGCTCGGCCGCGCCAGCTACATCTTCAATGCCACCATTCAGGGCATCGAACAGGCCGACGCGCTGCTGATCATCGGCGCCAACCCGCGCTTCGAAGCCTCGGTTCTCAACGCCCGCATCCGCAAGCGTTTCCGCATGGGCGGCTTCCCGATCGGCGTGATCGGTGAACAGGCTGAACTGCGGTACGACTACGACTATCTCGGTGCTGGCACCGATACGCTCGCCGATCTCGTCGCCGGCAAGGGTGCATTCGTAGACGTGCTAAAGAAGGCCGCTCGCCCGCTGATCATCGTCGGCCAGGGCGCGATCTCCGGGGCCAACGGTGCGGCTGTTCTCGCATCGGCCGCCAAGCTTGCTTCCGCCGTTGGTGCTGTTTCCGAAGAGTGGAACGGTTTCTCGGTTCTGCACACCGCAGCATCGCGCGTCGGTGGTCTCGATCTCGGGTTCGTGCCGGGTGAGGGGGGCAAGTCTGCCGCCGAGATGCTGACCGGCACGGACGTTCTGTTCCTGCTTGGCGCTGACGAACTGGATTTCTCCGGCAAGACCGCAGGCTTCACGGTCTACATCGGCTCGCATGGCGACAACGGTGCCCATGGCGCCGACGTCATCCTGCCGGGTGCGACCTACACCGAAAAGTCCGGCACCTGGGTCAACACCGAAGGCCGCGTGCAAATGGGCAACCGCGCAGGCTTCGCACCGGGCGATGCCCGCGAGGACTGGGCGATCCTGCGCGCGCTCTCCGACGTGCTCGGCAAGCGGCTGCCATTTGATTCGCTTGGACAATTGCGCGCCAAGCTCTACGAAGAGCACCCGCATTTCGCCGATGTCGACGCGATTTTCGCCGGCACTGCGGGCGAAATCGAGGCTCTTGGGCAAAAAGCGGGTGGGATGACCAAATCGGCGTTTGCGTCTCCGGTCAAAGACTTCTATTTGACGAACCCGATAGCACGCGCGTCCGCCGTCATGGCCGAATGTTCGGCCCTGGCACGCAACAACTTCAAAGCTGCGGCGGAATGAGCGCGGGGGAATAAGAGATCATGGACGCTTTCATTTCGACCTACGTCTGGCCAGGCATCATCATGGTCGCCCAGTCGCTTCTGCTTCTGGTCGCGCTCCTGCTGTTCATCGCCTACATTCTGCTCGCTGACCGCAAGATCTGGGCCGCCGTGCAGATGCGCCGTGGACCTAACGTGGTGGGGCCGTGGGGACTTTTCCAGTCCTTCGCCGATCTTTTGAAGTTCGTCTTCAAGGAGCCGGTCATTCCGGCAAGCTCCAACAAGACGCTGTTCCTGCTGGCGCCACTGGTTTCCGTGACCTTGGCGCTTGCCGCCTGGGCGGTTATCCCGCTCAACGAAAACTGGGTGATGGCGAACATCAATGTCGGCATCCTCTATGTTCTCGCGATTTCCTCGCTCGAAGTTTACGGCGTGATCATCGGCGGCTGGGCATCGAACTCCAAGTATCCGTTCCTTTCGGCGCTGCGCTCGGCGGCGCAGATGGTGTCCTACGAAGTCTCGATCGGCTTCGTCATCGTCACCGTTCTGCTCTGCGTCGGCTCGCTGAACCTGACGGACATCGTCAACTCGCAGCGTGATGGCCTTGGCACGATGATGGGCCTTCCCGGCTCGTTCCTCGACTGGTACTGGCTGCCGCTGTTCCCGATGTTCATCATCTTCTTCATCTCGGCGCTGGCTGAAACCAACCGTCCGCCTTTCGACCTGGTTGAAGCGGAATCGGAACTGGTTGCCGGCTTCATGGTCGAATACGGCTCCACCCCATACATGATGTTCATGCTCGGCGAATATGCGGCCATCTGCCTGATGTGCTCGCTGACGACGATCCTGTTCCTCGGCGGCTGGCTGCCTCCGGTCGACGTCTGGTTCCTGAACTGGGTACCGGGTATCGTCTGGTTCATCATCAAGGCGTCGCTGGTGTTCTTCATGTTCGCGATGGTCAAGGCCTTCGTGCCGCGCTATCGCTACGACCAGCTGATGCGTCTGGGTTGGAAGGTTTTCCTGCCGATCTCGCTCGCCATGGTCTTTATTGTTGCAGTCACGTTGAAACTGTTCGTGTGGGCCTGATGTCCAAGATCGGTTTCGCGTCAATCGCCGGTTCCTCCCAGGCCGGCACGTTTGGAGGTTGATGATGGCAAGTCTTACGCAAGCCGTCAGTTCGCTGTTCCTCAAGGAATTCGTGAGCGCTTTCTTTCTGTCGATGCGCTATTTCTTCGCGCCGAAGGCAACGGTGAACTATCCCTTCGAAAAGGGACCGGTCAGCCCGCGTTTCCGGGGCGAGCATGCGCTGCGCCGCTATCCAAACGGTGAAGAGCGCTGCATCGCCTGCAAGCTGTGCGAAGCGATCTGTCCTGCACAGGCGATCACCATCGAAGCCGGCCCGCGCCGCAACGATGGCACCCGCCGCACGGTCCGTTACGATATCGACATGGTGAAGTGCATCTATTGCGGCTTCTGCCAGGAGGCATGCCCGGTCGATGCGATCGTCGAAGGCCCGAACTTCGAATTCTCGACCGAGACGCGCGAAGAACTGTACTACGACAAGGAAAGACTGCTCGCGAACGGCGACCGTTGGGAGCGTGAAATCGCGCGCAACATCGCGATGGACTCGCCTTACCGCTGAGCCCTTTGACATGAACCCGCCGGATCAGGCGGGTTTCAAACAGGTTTTTGGGCATGCCTCCGGCGTGCCCGTGGCTGGAGCGGCAGGCGCCGCCTCCGGCCAAAGACGAAAAAGGCACCGATCATGGGTCTGCAGGCTCTGTTTTTCTATCTCTTCGCCTTCATCGCCGTTGCGTCGGCGTTCATGGTGATCTCGGCTCGGAACCCGGTTTACTCCGTGCTGTTCCTGATCCTGACGTTCTTCAACGCTGCCGGTCTCTTCCTGCTGACCGGCGCCGAGTTCCTCGCCATGATCCTGCTGGTCGTCTATATCGGCGCCGTCGCGGTTCTCTTCCTCTTTGTCGTGATGATGCTCGACATCGACTTTACCCAGCTGAGGGCAGGGGTGCTTGAATACGCGCCGGTCGGTGCGCTGATCGGCCTCATCCTCGCGGCCGAGCTGATCATCGTGGTCGGCGGCAGCACCTTCTCGCCGGAAATCGCCAAGTCGATCTCGATGCCGATCCCGGCCATCACCGAACGCACGAACACGGCCGCGCTCGGCGACGTGCTCTACACCCACTACGTCTACTTCTTCCAGATCGCCGGCCTGGTGCTTCTGGTTGCCATGATCGGCGCGATCGTGCTGACGCTGCGTCATCGCGAAAACATCAAGCGCCAGGATATCCCCACACAGGTTGCCCGTTCGCCCGAGACCGCCGTCGAAGTGGTCAAGGTGAAGTCGGGCCAGGGCCTATAATACGGACGCGAGGTCAAGGAACTCATCATGGAAATCGGTATTTCCCATTATCTGACCGTCAGCGCCATTCTGTTCATGCTGGGCGTCTTCGGCATCTTCCTCAACCGGAAGAACATCATCGTCATCCTGATGTCGGTCGAACTTATCCTGCTTGCGGTCAACATCAACATGGTCGCCTTCTCGTCGTTCCTCAACGACATCACCGGCCAGGTGTTTGCCCTGTTCATTCTGACCGTCGCGGCCGCGGAAGCTGCGATCGGCCTTGCAATTCTCGTCGTCTTCTACCGCAACCGCGGCTCCATCGCGGTTGAAGACGTCAACATGATGAAGGGCTGACCGGGCCATGGATACGCTTATCAAAGCCATCGTCTTTCTGCCGCTGATCGGCTTCCTGATTGCTGGCCTGTTCGGCACCGCGATCGGCGCCAAGGCATCCGAATATGTCACCACCGGCTTCATGATGGTCGTGGCCGTGCTGTCGTGGATCGTCTTCTTCCATGTCGCGTTCGGCGAAACCGAAATGATCCGCGTCAGCGTGCTGCGCTGGGTCCAGTCCGGCGGCTTCGACAGCGAATGGGCGTTCCGCGTCGATACGCTGACGGCCGTGATGTTCGTGGTCGTCAACACTGTATCGTGCCTCGTTCACCTCTATTCGATCGGCTACATGCACCACGATCCGCATCGGCCGCGTTTCTTCGCATACCTGTCGCTCTTCACCTTTGCGATGCTGATGCTGGTGACCTCCGACAACCTGCTGCAGATGTTCTTCGGCTGGGAAGGCGTGGGTCTGGCGTCCTATCTGCTGATCGGCTTCTGGTACAAGAAGCCGTCCGCGTCCGCCGCCGCCATGAAGGCGTTCATCGTCAACCGCGTCGGTGACTTCGGCTTCATCCTCGGCATTTTCGGCGTCTTCGTTCTGTTCGGTTCGGTAAACTTCGAGACGATCTTTGCCGCGACCGCGACCTATCTGCCGGCCGGCGAGGCGCACGGTGCAGCCGCTGCGGCTACCGAAGGCGCTCATGCGGCCGGTGATGCGGTCCTGAATTTCCTGGGCATGCAGCTCGACAAGGGCCATGCGGTGACCGCCGTCTGCCTGCTCTTGTTCATGGGCGCGATGGGCAAGTCGGCGCAGTTCCTGCTGCACACCTGGCTTCCGGACGCCATGGAAGGTCCGACCCCGGTTTCGGCGCTCATTCACGCCGCGACCATGGTCACTGCCGGCGTCTTCCTCGTCGCCCGCATGTCGCCGCTGTTTGAACTGTCGCACACGGCCCTGACCGTGGTGACCGTTGTCGGCGCGATCACCGCCTTCTTCGCGGCATCGGTCGGCCTCGTGCAGAATGACATCAAGCGCGTTATCGCCTATTCGACCTGCTCGCAGCTCGGATACATGTTCGTGGCGCTCGGTTGCGGCGCCTATGGCGCGGCCGTCTTCCACCTGTTCACGCACGCCTTCTTCAAGGCGCTCCTTTTCCTGTGCGCCGGCTCGGTCATCCACGCCGTCGATGGCGAGCAGGACATGCGCTACATGGGCGGCCTGCGGCCGCACATCAAGATTACCTTCTGGATGATGATGCTCGGCACGCTCGCCATCACCGGCGTCGGCATTCCGTTCTCGGGCATCGGCTTTGCGGGTTTCATCTCCAAGGACATCATCATCGAAGCGACCTATGCGGCGCATTCCCCGGTCTCGGGCTTTGCCTTCGCGCTGCTTGTCATCGCCGCCTGCTTCACCAGCTTCTATTCCTGGCGCCTGATTTTCATGACCTTCTACGGCAAGCCGCGCGCTTCCCACGACGTCATGCACCATGTCCATGAATCGCCGATGGTCATGCTCGTTCCGCTGTTCGTGCTTGCGGTCGGCGCCGTTGTGGCCGGCATGGTTTTCGAAGGTTACTTCTTCGGCCACGAATATGCGGAGTTCTGGCAGGGTGCGCTGTTCACCGGTCCGGAAAACGAAATCCTCGAGCATTTCCATCACGTTCCGGCTCTGGTTGCCTTGAGCCCGTTCATCGCGATGGTCCTCGGTTTCGTCACCGCCTGGTATATGTACATCGCCTCGCCGCAGACGCCGAAATACCTGGCTGATCAACATCGCGGTCTCTACCAGTTCCTGCTCAACAAGTGGTACTTCGACGAACTCTATGACGTTCTGTTCGTTCGCAGCGCCAAGTGGCTCGGCACCTTCCTGTGGAAGGAAGGCGATGGTCGCGTGATCGACGGCTACGGCCCGAACGGCATTGCCGCGCGCGTCGTTGATGTGACCGATCGCGTGGTGCGCCTGCAGACCGGTTACCTCTATCACTATGCGTTCGTGATGCTGATCGGCATCGCCGCGCTCATTACCTGGATGATGCTCGGGAGTTCCTTCTGATGACCGATTGGCCCATTCTTTCAGCGGTCACCTTTCTCCCGCTGGTTGGCGTCGTTCTGCTCTTGCTTACCCGCGAGGACAGCCCGGCCGGCCGCCGCAACATCCTGAACATTTCGCTGCTGACCACGATCGTTACGTTCCTAGTGTCGGCCGTGATCTGGTGGAATTTCGATAACGCCAATCCGGGCTTCCAGATGGTGGAAAAGCACGCTTGGCTCGGCACCGGCATTTCCTATCATCTCGGGGTCGATGGCATTTCCATGCTCTTCGTCGTGCTGTCCGCCTTCCTGATGCCGTTCTGCGTGCTCGCAAGCTGGCATTCGGTCGAGAAGCGCCTCAAGGAATACATGATCGCCTTCCTGCTTCTGGAAGTGTTCATGATCGGCGTCTTCGTGTCGCTCGATATCGTGTTGTTCTACGTGTTCTTCGAAGCCGGCCTCATCCCGATGTTCATCATCATCGGCGTCTGGGGCGGCAAGGACCGCGTTTACGCCAGCTACAAGTTCTTCCTCTACACGCTGCTTGGTTCGGTGCTGATGCTGCTCGCCATCATGGCGATGTATTGGCAGGCCGGCACGACCGACATTCCGGAACTGCTTGCGCACAACTTCCCGCGCGAAATGCAGACCTGGCTATGGCTCGCCTTCTTCGCGTCCTTCGCGGTGAAGATGCCTATGTGGCCGGTTCACACCTGGCTTCCCGACGCGCACGTTCAGGCGCCGACGGCAGGCTCGGTCATCCTGGCCGGTGTTCTCCTGAAGCTTGGCGGTTACGGCTTCCTGCGCTTCTCGCTGCCGATGTTCCCGCTCGCTTCGGATTATTTCGCGCCGTTCGTCTTCACGCTGTCGGTCGTTGCCATCATCTACACCTCGCTGGTCGCGATGATGCAGCAGGACATCAAGAAGCTGATCGCCTATTCGTCGGTCGCGCACATGGGCTATGTCACCATGGGCATCTTCGCCGCCAACGTTCAGGGCGTGCAGGGTGCGGTGTTCCAGATGCTCTCGCACGGTATCGTCTCGGGCGCGCTCTTCCTCTGCGTCGGCGTTGTCTATGACCGCATGCACACCCGCGAGATCTCTGCCTATGGCGGCCTCGTCAACAACATGCCGAAATATGCCGTCGCCTTCATGGTCTTCACCATGGCGAATGTCGGTCTGCCCGGCACATCCGGCTTCGTCGGCGAACTCCTGACCCTGCTCGGCGCCTTCCGCGCCAACACCTGGGTTGCTCTGTTTGCCGCAAGCGGCGTCATCCTGTCGGCCGCCTATGCTCTCTGGCTCTATCGCCGGGTGATCTTCGGCCCGCTCGACAAGGAAAGCCTGAAGGCGCTGCTCGATCTGTCCGGCCGCGAGAAGGTCATTCTCTATCCGCTGATCGTGCTGACCATCTTCTTCGGGGTCTATCCGGCTCCGGTCTTCGATGCCACCGCTGCTTCGATCGACCTTCTGGTCAACAACTATTCCGCTGCACTGCAGGCGGCGCACGATGTTGCGCTGTCCGTGAAATGACGACAGGACGTGATTGAACATGACTGCTGAAACAATCCTTGCAAGTTTGCACCTGTCGCTGCCGGAAGTCATTCTGGCGATGGGCGCCCTGTTCCTGCTGATGGTCGGCGTCTTCACCGGCGAAAAGCCGGCTGTCGCCACATGGCTCGCCATCGTCATCCTCGCTGTCGCCGGCGCGGTTCTGATCTGGGGCACCAACGATGGCACCGCCTATAACGGCGTGTTCGTCTCCGATGCCTTCGGTCGCTTCATGAAGGTGCTGACCCTCGGCGGCTCGATCGTTGCGATCTTCATGTCCGCGGGGCAGGCGCGCCTCACGGGCATCGACAAGTTCGAATATCCGGTGCTGTTGCTTCTTGCGACGCTGGGCATGCTGCTGATGATCTCGGCCAACGATCTGATCGCCGTCTATCTCGGTCTCGAACTGCAGTCGCTGGCGCTTTACGTCGTCGCTGCGATCAACCGCGACAACGTGCGCTCCACGGAAGCGGGCCTGAAATACTTCGTCCTTGGCGCTCTGTCCTCGGGCATGCTGCTTTACGGCATGTCGCTGGTCTACGGCTTCACCGGCCATACCGGCTTCACTGAAATTGCTGCCGCGCTGTCTGCGGAAGGCCGTTCGCTCGGTCTGGTCTTTGGTCTCGTCTTCGTTCTTGCCGGTTTTGCCTTCAAGATCTCGGCCGTGCCGTTCCATATGTGGACGCCGGACGTTTACGAAGGCGCGCCGACGCCGGTGACCGCCTTCTTTGCTGCGGCCCCGAAGGTTGCGGCCATGGCCATGCTGATCCGCATCGTCATCTCGCCCTTCGAGCCCGTACAGGCCGACTGGCAGCAGATCATCGTGTTCATCTCCATCGCTTCGATGCTGCTCGGCTCGTTCGCGGCGATCGGCCAGCGCAACATCAAGCGACTGATGGCCTATTCGTCCATCGGTCACATGGGTTACGCGCTCGTCGGTCTCGCAAGCGGCTCCGAGGCCGGCGTGCGCGGCGTGCTGATCTATATGCTGGTTTATGTCGTCATGACGCTCGGCACCTTTGCCTGCATCATGGCCATGCGCCAGAAGGACGGAGAAGCCCGCGAGAATATCGACGATCTCGCTGGTCTTTCCCAGACCAACCCCTTCATGGCGACCGTCATCACCATCATGATGTTTTCGCTCGCCGGCATTCCGCCGCTCGCCGGCTTCTTCGCGAAATACTTCGTGTTCATGGCGGCGATCGAGGCGCAGTTGTATGCGCTCGCCATCATCGGTGTTCTCGGCTCCGTCGTCGGCGCATACTACTATCTGCGCGTAGTCAAGGTCATGTGGTTCGACGAGCCGAAGGGCGAGTTTGCCCGTCCATCCGGTTCGCTGAAGCTGGTCTATGGTCTAAGTGGTCTGTTCGTTCTTGCCTATGTGCTGATCGGCGGGCCGATCGGCACTGCCGCTGAAGTCGCGGCACGGACGTTCTTTTGAGCATTGAAGCCGGGTCGGGCAGGTCATCGCTGCCCGACTTCAGGCACACTGAACTCGGTGAAGTCGGCTCCACCAATACGGAAGCCCTGGCTCTCGCCCGTAAGGGCGATCCAGGTCACCACTGGATCACAGCAGTGAGGCAGACAGCCGGTCGTGGTCGCCGCGGCCGAAGCTGGATGTCGGAGCCCGGCAATCTCTATTCTTCCCTGCTTCTGATCGATCCCGCGCCCATCGAAAAGCTCGGCTCTCTGCCTTTGGCCGTCGCCGTTGCGGTTTATGATGCGATCCGTGCGGTCATGCCGCCGGGCGGCAACCCGGTCACCATCAAATGGCCGAACGATGTCATGATCGGCGGCAAGAAGACTTGCGGCATCTTGCTGGAAGGCGAACGTTTGCCGGATGGACGGCAGGCCCTAGTTATCGGTTGCGGCATCAACATTGCTGTCCTGCCGGATCACGGCCTCTACCCGGTCACCAGCCTTCGGGCAGAGGGATCGAGCGTATCGCCGGACGAGCTTTTTGCGCATTACTACCAGACGATGGCGCAGATGCTGGCGCTGTGGAACCGGGGCGAGGGCATCGCCGAGGTCATCGAGCGCTGGCGTTCCGGTGCGGCCGGCATCGGTCAAAAAATTACAGTCAATCTTCCCGACCGTTCGCTTGTCGGGATTTTCACAGGCATCGACGAAGATGGCCGTTTGGTCCTTGACCTCGGGTCAGGGATGATCGAGCGTATCGCCGCCGGCGATGTATTTTTCGGATAAAACAAGGCACACTCAGCTTATGAGCAAACAAGAAGAACTGGTCTTCCTGCCCCTGGGCGGCGTCGGCGAAATCGGCATGAACCTTGGCCTTTACGGCTATGGCCCGGCGGCCAGCCGCCAGTGGATCATGGTCGATTGCGGCGTAACCTTTCCGGGGCTCGATCTGCCCGGCGTCGATCTCGTGCTCCCCGATATCCGGTTCCTTGCCGAACAGCGCAAGAACCTGAAGGGCATCATCATCACCCACGCCCACGAGGACCACTATGGCGCGCTTGCCGATCTCTGGCCGGGCCTCAATGTCCCGGTCTATGCCTCGCCCTTTACGGCCGGCATGCTGGAAGCCAAGCGCAACTACGAGCGCAGCCGTGCGGATGTTCCGGTGACGATCTTCAAGGAAGGCGACCGCATCAATGTCGGTCCGTTCGAAATCGAAGCCATCGGCGTCAACCACTCGATCCCGGAGCCGATGGCTCTGGTCATTCGCACGCCGCTGGGCAACGTCGTCCACACCGGCGACTGGAAGATCGACCATGCGCCTTCGCTTGGGCCCTTCACCGATGAGAACCGCTTCCGCCAGGTGGGCGACGAGGGCGTTCTGGCGCTGATGTGTGACAGCACCAACGCCATGCGCGACGGTGTCTCTCCCTCCGAAGAGGAGGTTTCGGAGAGCCTGACAAGGATCATCGAGAGCGCTGAGGGCCGCGTTGCGATCACCACCTTCTCCTCGAATGTCGGCCGTATCCGCTCGATCGCCAAGGCATCCGCCGCCGCCGGTCGCGAAGTGCTGCTGCTTGGCAGCTCGATGAAGCGCGTCGTCGCCGTCGCGCGCGATGTCGGTCTGATGGAGGGTGTTGCTCCGTTCATCGCCGAGGATGAGTTTGGCTTCATTCCGCGTGACAAGGTGGTCGTGATCCTCACCGGCAGCCAGGGCGAGCCGCGTGCGGCGCTGGCCAAGATCGCCCGGGACGAGATGCGCAATGTCGCCTTCAGCGCTGGCGATACGGTCGTCTTTTCCTCGCGCGCGATTCCCGGCAACGAGAAGGCGATCAACGACATCAAGAACGGTTTGGTGGAGCAGGGCATTCATATCGTCACCGACAACGAGGCGTTGGTGCACGTCTCCGGCCATCCGCGTCGTCATGAATTGCAGCAGATGTACAGCTGGGTCCGACCGCAGATGGTGGTGCCGGTGCATGGCGAGGCGGCGCATCTGGTGGCTCAAGGCGAGCTTGCGCTGCAATCCGGTATCAAGACCGTGCCGAGGATGCGCAACGGCGATATCCTGCGACTGGCGCCGGGCGCGCCTGAAGTCATCGGCGAAGCGCCGCATGGCCGTATCTACAAGGACGGCGACCTGATCGGCGACTATGACGAGATGGGCATTGGCGAGCGTCGCAAGCTCTCCTTCGCCGGCCATGTCATCGTCAACGTGCTCCTCGACGAGCGCTACGATTTCACCGACGACCCGGAAGTCGTGACCATCGGCCTGCCGGAATTCGACGACGAGGGCGAGAGCATGGAAGACACGCTCTATGACGCCGTGCTTGGCGCAGTCGAGAGCATTCCGCGCGGCAAGCGAAAGGATTTGGCGACCGTCAAGGAAGCTGTCCGCCGCGCGGTGCGGGGCACGGCCAACGATGTCTGGGGCAAGAAGCCGCTCGTGACCGTTTTCGTCAACAAGGTCTGATCCATGCTCGGTCGGGTCAACCACATCGCGCTCGCCGTGCCGGATCTCGAATCTGCCGCTGTCCGATATCGAGAAACTTTGGGCGCCACGGTGACAGAGCCGGATACGCTGCCGGAACATGGCGTGCGTGTGGTTTTCGTCGAACTCGAAAACACCAAGGTCGAATTGCTGGCGCCATACGGGGAGGGCTCGCCGATTGCGGCTTTTCTTGAGAAAAACCCGTCTGGCGGCATGCATCATATCTGCTACGAAGTCGCCGATATTCTGCATGCTCGCGATGCGCTGGTCGCCGGCGGTGCGCGCGTGCTGGGGGATGGCAATCCCAAGATCGGTGCCCACGGAAAGCCGGTTCTTTTCCTGCATCCGAAAGATTTCTTCGGGACGTTGATCGAGCTGGAACAGGTGTGACAGTTAGGCGCTGGCGGCGCATTTGCCGGGGTCCTGCGCAGGCGCTATAAGCGCCCATCAAGAGACACGCGCTTGCTGCGGCAGCTTTTCAGGGATGGTATCGAATGCCGGTCTTTTCCACTTTCGCCATCTATTTCATCATCTGGTGGCTAACCCTGTTCATCGTCCTGCCACTTGGGCTTAGAACCCAGGCGGAGGAGAATGAGGTGGTGCCCGGCTCGGCGGAAAGCGCACCGGCGCGGTTCCGCGCGCTCAGGGTTTTTGCGATGACGTCCGTCCTGGCGGCCATCATTCATCTGGCCTGGTACGTGGTGTCGGTGAAGCTCGGTTATGGCCTCGATTCCATCCCGCAATTTGCACCGAAATTTTACTGAGCCAACGTGCCAGAACGGGACGCCCGTCCTTCCGACGTGAGCGCGTCACACTCGTTCGGACGTGCATGAAAAATTCTTCTATGTGAGAAATAATATTCCGTTGCACCCGGCTTACGCAGAGTCAGGTAAAAATAAGGCCAGTTTCAGCCTTGAAATCGGCACATTTCGAGCTGAGATCGCCTTCGTACTTGGATTGAGTCGTGTGAAAACCAAAAAAAAACAAGGCTGAAAGCCTTGTTTTTAAAGTATCGCGTGATCCTTATCCGTTTCCGGTGGCAGCGGGTAAACGCGCCTAAGATCTTATCCTCCCAAGACTTGACCGCGAAATCGACAAGAATTTAATCTCCCTGCCTCTTTTGTGAGCCGAAACTAGCTCATAGCTTGGGCGTTGTCATCCGATTTTTTTGCATTTTTGCGACACTCGGGTAAAATTTTTCGTTTGACAATCAATATCACATTCCTGTTACTGCATGTCCTTTTGGAGCGGTGTTTGCGCCAAACCTGCTTTGCTGCCAGCCTGACGTAAGGTGTGGTGGCGCCCGCAGAAATGACGGGTTTTCTTCCCGCGGCGAAGCGTCTATGAACGGCTTGGGCGGAATCTCTCGAATTGATGAACAATTCGTATTTCCACGCTTCACTGAAATTCCAACGGCACGGTCCGTTCGGCGCTTGAAAATGCCGGTGCGAGACGTGCAAGCTCAACCTTATTTCGCCTGATTCAACCGATAGGGCGGGATGCTTCAAGTACCGGAACCCCTTCATGCGCCTGTCCCGCTTTTTCATGCCGATCCTTAAGGAAAATCCGAAGGAAGCGGAAATCGTATCCCACCGGCTGATGCTGCGCACGGGCATGATCAAGCAGAACTCGTCCGGTATCTATACCTGGCTGCCGCTCGGCAAGCGCGTCTTGGACAAGGTGAACGCGATCATTCGCGAAGAGCAGAATCGCTCCGGTGCTGTTGAGCTTCTGATGCCGACGCTGCAGTCGGCCGAACTCTGGCAGGAAAGCGGTCGCTACGACGCCTATGGCAAGGAGATGCTGCGCATCAAGGATCGTCAGGATCGTCCAATGCTGTATGGTCCGACCAACGAAGAGATGATCACGGACGTTTTCCGGTCCTATGTAAAGTCCTACAAGGACCTGCCGCTCAATCTCTATCACATTCAATTGAAGTTCCGTGACGAGATCCGTCCGCGTTTCGGCACCATGCGCTCGCGCGAATTTCTGATGAAGGACGCCTATTCCTTCGACCTGAACCGCGAAGGGGCGGAACACGCCTACAACCGTATGTTCGCTGCTTACCTGCGCACCTTTTCGCGCATGGGACTGCGCGCCATTCCGATGCGCGCCGATACCGGCCCGATCGGCGGCAATCTCAGCCACGAGTTCATCATCCTTGCAGAGACCGGCGAGTCGGAAGTGTTCTGCCACAAGGATTTCCTCGGCTTCGATATTCCGGCTGAGGACACCAATTTCGATGATGTTGCCGGCTTGCAGGGTATTTTCGAGAAGTGGACGTCGCTCTATGCGGCCACATCCGAAATGCACGACGAAGCTGCCTTCAACGCTATCCCGGATGATGCCAAGGTGTCGGCCCGCGGTATCGAAGTGGGTCACATCTTCTATTTCGGCACCAAGTATTCCGAAGCCATGGGCGCCAAGGTTCAGGGTCCGGACGGCAAGGAGCACACGGTCCACATGGGCTCGTACGGTATCGGCCCGACCCGTCTCGTGCCGGCGATCATCGAAGCCTCGCATGACGAAAACGGCATCATCTGGCCGGATGCGATCGCACCGTTCAACGCTGTCGTCATCAACATGAAGGCGGGCGACGCTGCGTGTGACGCTGCCTGCGAAACGATCTATGCCGCCCTCACCAAGGCCGGGCTCGATACGCTGTATGATGACACGGACGACCGCGCCGGCGCCAAATTTGCAACGGCCGACCTGATCGGTGTTCCCGTCCAGATCATTGCCGGCCCGCGTTCCATCGCTGCCGGCGAGGTTGAGGTCAAGGATCGCAGGACCGGCGCCCGCGAAACCATGTCGATCGAAGCGGCGATCAACAAGCTGACGGCTTCGAAGTAAGGAAAAAAGAATGAGCGTCGCCACGGCAGATCAGGAACAGGCGGCCCTCCGTCCGTCGTCGACCCGTCCGTTTTCCTATTTCGAGCGCATGGTGGCCTGGCGCTACTTGCGCTCGCGGCGGAAGGAGGCGTTTATTTCGGTGATCGCCGGCTTCTCCTTCATCGGCATCATGCTTGGCGTTGCGACGCTAATCATCGTGATGGCCGTGATGAACGGTTTCCGCACGGAGCTGATCTCGCGCATTCTCGGCATCAACGGCCATATGATGGTGCAGACCCTCGACGGACCGCTGAACAACTACGGCGATCTGGCAACGAAGTTTTCCGCGATTCCAGGCGTCACCATGGCGATCCCGCTGATCGAGGGTCAGACGCTGGCCTCCGGTCCCGGTGGAGCAGGGACCGGCGCGCTCGTTCGTGGCGTGCGCGCGGACGATCTCGCCAAGATGAAATCGATCTCGGACAATCTGAAGACCGGCGATCTCGTCGGTTTCGCAGCGGGAACCGGCGTCCTGATCGGCTCGCGCATGGCCGACCAGCTCGGCCTTCAGGCCGGCGGCACGATTACGCTTGTCTCGCCCGAGGGTGACGTGACCCCGATGGGCGTCAATCCGCGGGTCAAGTCCTACACGGTTTCGGGCATATTCGAAATCGGCATGTCGGAATATGACGCGTCGATCATCTTCATGCCGCTGGAAGAAGCGCAGCTTTATTTCAATGCAGAAGGTATCGCCCAATCCATAGAACTCTTTGTGGCCAATCCCGATATGGTCGATAGCCTTCGCCAGCCGGTGGAAGATGCGGCCGCCCGTCAGGTGCTGATCAGCGACTGGCGGGACCGCAACAAGACCTTTTTCTCCGCTCTGCAGGTGGAGCGCAACGTCATGTTCATGATCCTGACGCTGATCGTGCTGGTGGCGGCGCTGAACATCGTTTCGGGCCTCATCATGCTGGTGAAGGACAAGGGCAGCGACATCGCCATCCTACGCACCATGGGCGCGACCTCCGGCTCCGTGATGCGCATCTTCTTCATGACGGGCGCGGCGATCGGGATCGTCGGCACGTTTGCCGGCGTGCTGCTCGGTGTTGTCGTCTGCCTCAACATCGAATCGATCCGCCAGTTCTTTTCCTGGCTTTCCGGCGAGACGCTGTTCAATCCGGAACTCTATTTCCTCAGCCAGTTGCCCGCCGACATGAACCCCGGCGAAACGATCTCGGTCGTGCTGATGGCAATCGGCCTTTCCTTCCTCGCGACGATCTTCCCGGCCTGGCGCGCCTCGCGCCTCGATCCGGTGCAGGCGCTGCGGTACGAATAACAGGGATTACGACACGATGGCCGCACGCGTGGCATTGCAGCTTACCGGCGTCGAACGCCACTACGATCAGGGTGAAACCTCGCTGTCGATCCTGAAAGGCGTGGATTTCGCGCTGAAGGCCGGGCAGACGGTTGCGCTTGTCGCGCCTTCGGGCACGGGCAAGTCGACCCTGCTTCATCTGGCGGGCCTGCTCGAGCGTCCGGATGCCGGCGAAATCAAGATCAACGGCGTCTCCTGCGGCGATTTGAGCGATCACCAACGCACTTCGATACGCCGGAACGAGATCGGCTTCGTCTACCAGTTCCACCATCTGCTGCCCGAGTTTTCGGCCATCGAAAACATCATGATGCCGCAGATCATCGCGGGTCTCTCGAAGGCAGAGGCGCGTGAGCGCTCGGCGGCGCTTCTCGATTATATGCGCATCGGCCACCGTGCCGAGCATCGTCCGTCCGAACTTTCAGGCGGTGAACAGCAGCGCGTCGCCATCGCCCGTGCGGTTGCCAACGCGCCGCTGGTTTTGCTGGCCGATGAGCCGACCGGCAATCTCGATCCGGAAACCGCAGGCTATGTTTTCGAGGCGCTGGACGCGCTGGTCAAGCAGTCGGGGCTTGCTGCGATGATTGCCACGCACAATTACGAGCTTGCCTCATTGATGGATCGCCGGGTCACACTCGAAAACGGTAAGGTCGTCGAGCTCGACTGACAAAAAGCACCTCTGATCAGAGAATAGGACGACTTGCGGAATTGTGTGCCTTTTCCGCGGAAACGTTTTGTGCATGATGACGCTGCGCAGCCATGAGGGCGCGCAGCGTAACTCCCTGAATTTTCAGCGAGGTGTTGCGTCCCGCAGGATCGTCTTCATTCGAGACAGGCATTTCATGGCACGCAGCTTCAACAGTATCGCCTTTGTCGCTTCCACGGCGGATGACGCGCAGCGGGCTGCCGAAGAGTTGATCGCCGTCTACGGCAATGCCGACGCCGCCGAAGCCGACGTCATCGTGGCCCTGGGTGGCGATGGCTTCATGCTTCAGACGCTGCACAAGACCATGAACACCGGCAAGATGGTTTACGGCATGAACCGCGGTTCCGTCGGCTTTCTGATGAACCGCTACAGCACCGAGAACCTGCCCGAGAGGCTGTCCGAGGCGGTCGAGAACGCTTTTCGACCGCTCGAGATGCAGACCGTGGACGTGGACGGCAATCGCTTTCGCGCACTCGCCATCAACGAGGTTTATCTTTTCCGGCAATCCTATCAGGCGGCCAAGCTTCGGATCGTGGTCGATGGCCGCGTGCGGCTGGAAGAACTGATCTGCGACGGCATCCTGCTGGCGACGCCCGCCGGGT
Organism: Pararhizobium arenae; assembly: GCF_001931685.1. Classification (GTDB taxonomy): domain Bacteria; phylum Pseudomonadota; class Alphaproteobacteria; order Rhizobiales; family Rhizobiaceae; genus Pararhizobium; species Pararhizobium arenae. The sequence continues at coordinate 102,886 of NZ_MOOY01000001.1, forward strand.
CGACGGCCTACAATCTTTCCGCCCATGGACCCATCCTGCCGCTTGAGGCACCGCTTCTGGCCCTCACTCCGGTCAGCGCCTTTCGTCCCCGACGCTGGCGCGGCGCACTGCTGCCGAACAAAGTGACGGTGGATATCGTGATCCTCGAAGACGAAAAGCGACCGGTCAACGCGGTCGCCGATCACGTCGAGGTCAAATCCGTCGTCAAGGTAAGGATCGCGGAATCGGAAAATACGACAGCGCGTATTCTCTCCGATCCGGACTATTCGTGGTCGGATCGCATCCTGGCGGAGCAGTTCGACAACTGATCTCCGGAAAGATTGATCTCTTCACCTCTTTACACATTCTTAAATCCAAGGCGATCTACCGCTAGTATTGCTGTTTAATTCATAGCATCCGTGCGCTTTCATGCGTCGGATGTTGCGCGTTGCAATCGCGCCGGAGCCCAAGCTGATGTGCCGTATTCTCGCTTTTTCACTCACTGCCTTCCTGGCAATGGTTATGGCCGGGCATGCTGCAGATGACGTGTTGCCGCCGGCCAACATCATCTTCGTCACCAGTACCGGTTTCTGGGAGGAAAGCGGCGATCCTCTCGAAGTGCTCGACCTGACCGGAGAGGCGAAGACGGATGAAACGGCTGACGTCCCCGCCGGAAAGGCAGCAGACGCGCAGAAACAACGAGGCTATTACAAGCTGATCGCCGTGCGGCAGCCGGATGGCAATGCCCACATCTATCTGCAGCAGATTGCCTCAACGCCGGAGGGGCCGAAGGTGGTGACCTCCGCCGAGCTTGAAGAGTTCTCTGCGATGAAGGCCTACGTGACGGATATCAGGCCGGAAACATCCGACGGGATCAGCACGCAACCCGGCCTTTTTGCGACTGTCTATCTCAAGACCGATCCGGCCGCGACGGAGCCGGAGACCTGGACGGTGCTGATCGACGACATCGGCGACATCCGGATCGAGCGCGAAACGAACTGATCAGCTGGCAGCTTTTCTCCGATGGGGGGATACGGCCTGCGCAAAACGCTTCTGAATGTGCGGCGGCACGAACCAGATGGCGAGCGAAAGCATTGAAGCCCACAAGAACGCCACCCAGAGCGACGCCGCACCCCACGTCTGCTGCATCACCGCGCCGGCAAGCGCACCGACGCCCATGCCGATCCACGGCACGATCTGCAGGCCCCAGCCTGACCGCGGATCGCCCAGAAGCCAGTAACCGAGGGCGCGGCCGAAGCGGGAGAGGGCACCTGTCACGTAGGTCAATCCGATGGGAAGACCTTCGACATGCTCGGCAGCCGCATTGATGGCGCCCATCGCAAGAACGGTCAGGTAAAGTTGCGGCGTCGCGTAATCGGTTTCACCGAGCACCGCGGCTGCCGCGAGAAGAAGCGCGACGGTGGCGGTCACGGCAAAGGCGCGACGGCTGGCATTGTGCGCGACGATGATACCCAGCGCATTTCCCGCAATGAACATGGCGATCGCGCCGAGCAGCAGCAACGCATAGTCGATATTGCCTTCGGCAACCGCGATAGCTGCGCGGGTCGTATTGCCGCTCATGAAGGAAACGAAGCTGCCGGCCATCAGAAGGCCGATTGCATCCGTCATGCCCGCCAGCACCGAGGTTCCGGCAACAATCGCAAGGCCGATCGAGAAACGTCGCCGCCGAATGATCCCCCGTCGCCGCATCCGCGTCATGATGCCCTCTCATCGCCCGTAAAACAGGATGCCCCGTCCAAGTCCTTGTCTGCGCCTATTCCGCTGCTTCAAGTATCGCGGGATGGGGTCTCACTTCCCGGCAGCGGGTCATGGCGGCCGGGAGCGCTTCCGCCAGAAAGTCGATCAACGCCCTGACAGCCGGCAGGATACCGTGTCTCGAGGTGAAGGCCAGGTGCACGATCGCATCGCGGGAAGACCAGTCTGGCAGGACCGGCACGAGCAAACCGGCTTTAAAACCGCGTTCGCACAGGTGATCCGGCAGCAAGCCTACACCGACGCCTTCGATTGCCGCGCGTTCCAGGATGCCGAAATCGCCGCAGCCGATGATGGGTTGGTGGACGATCTCCCGCTCTTCGCCGTCCCTGTGAACGAGCTGCCAGGTATCGGTGGCATGAATGTCATTCATGGAGAGTGTCTGAACCTTCGCCAGCGTATCGATCGACAGCTCGGGATGACGCGCCATGAAGGCCGGGCTTGCCGCGAGAAAACGGCGGGCTTCGCCAAGCTTGCGCACGATAAGATGGTTCTCCGTATCGAGCTCGTCGCGGGCCCTGAGCGCGATGTCGATGCGCTCCTCTACCAGATCGATGCGCCGATTGGTCGTATGGACGAGCACGCGAACACTGGGATACCGGCGGTGAAACGCGGGCAAGATGGCGGCCAGCATCGGGGTAAAGCCAATGGGGCTTGCCAGCCTCACCACGCCCGCAGGCGCGCTGCGTGCTGCTTCCACCACGGCCTGCGCGGCTTCGACACCGGCGAGCACCGTCTCGCACCGTTCGTAAAACGCCTGACCGATCTCGGTGACGCGGAGTTTACGGGTCGAGCGCTCGAGCAGGCGCACGTCCAGCTGCTGTTCCAGGCGGGCGACATGTTTGCTGAGCTTTGACTTTGGAATGTTCAGACTTCGCGCGGCAGCCGAAAAGCCTTTGTGCTTCACGACAGCGGCAAACAGCGCGAGATCGTTGAGGTCCTGCATCACATAATCCTTGATAAACCGCGTCCAAGGCGCGGATGGTTTCCGATATTGTTTCTATCAGGAAACGGATCGTGGAAAAAGAGGCGGCTTATCGCGCGATTGTTTTCAATTCATATCTCTGGCAACCGAATTACTCAAACCTTGAAGGTCTGCCATGAACATCCTCCAAATCGATTCCGGCATCCTCGGCGATCATTCCGTTTCGCGCGCCCTGACTGCCGCCATCACCGAAAAGCTGAAGGCTGAAAATGCCGGTGCTTCTGTCGTCTACCGCGACGTTGCGGCTGCTCCGCTCGTTCATCTCAACGGCTCGCACCTGATGGCGGCCTCCGCCAATCCCGAAGGCATCGACGCGGGCCTTGCTGGCGAACTTGATGTTGCCCGTGATGCGCTGCAGGAATTTCTTGCCGCTGATGTCGTCGTCGTCGGCGCGCCGATGTACAACTTCACCATCCCGAGCCAGCTCAAGGCCTGGATCGACCGCATCCTCGTTGCCGGAACCACCTTCCGCTACACAGCTTCGGGCGTCGAAGGTCTCGCCAAAGGCAAGAAGGTCATCGTCGCCTCGACCCGTGGCGGTCACTATTCCGCCGGTTCGCCGATCAGCGCCATGGACCACCAGGAAACCTACCTGAGCTCCGTCTTTGCCTTCATTGGTATCACCGATGTCGAATTCGTTCGTGCCGAAGGCCTGGCGATCAGCCCTGAGTCGAAAGAGGCTGCGATCGCAGCTGCCCATAAGGAAATCGAAGAGCGGGCCGATTTTTCAAAGGCCGCCTGATTCCGATCAGGGTTCTCTGCCCTCACGGTAACAAGCAAAGGCCGGACGATGTTTTCGTCCGGCCTTTGTGATTCTGTGAAGCGCTCTAAGTTTCAAACCTTCAGGTAGCTGCGAGCCGCATACATGGCGATCGCCGCTGCATTGGATACATTCAGCGACTTGATTGCACCGGGCATGTCCAGGCGGGCGAGCGCGGAGACGGTCGCACGGGTCTTCTGACGCAGGCCCTTGCCTTCCGAGCCAAGAACCAGCGCGATCTTCGTTCCCGAGAACGTGCTTTCGAGCGGTGCGGGGCCCTCCGAATCGAGGCCAACCGAGGTGAAGCCAAGCTTGTGAAGTTCTTCCAGCGCATCGGCGAGATTGGTGATCTGGATATACGGGATCATTTCCAGCGCGCCGGAGGCCGATTTCGCCAGAACGCCGGATTCCGTCGGGCTGTGACGCATGGTGGTGATCAGCGCGCCGGCGTTGAACGCGACGGCGGAACGCATGATGGCGCCGACATTGTGCGGGTCTGTGACCTGATCCAGCACCAGGATCAACGGGCTATCCTGCAGTACCGAGAGGCGGCGGACGGGCAGGGGGCGGGTTTCGAGCATAACGCCCTGGTGGATCGCGTCAGGCCCCAGAATCTTGTCGAGATCCTGCGGAGAGACCATTTCCACCGGGAACCTCAATTCGTCGACCGGGCCGATCTCAAGTCGTTGCAAGGCGTTCTGGGTGACCGAAAGCTTGATGATCTGGCGTTCCGGATTGTCGAGGGCAGCCCGCACCGTGTGCAGGCCGTAGAGCAGAACCTGGTCCGGCTGCAACTGCGGGGCCTTCCAATCGTCCTTGCTCTTCTTGGAACGGCGATCCTGCGTCGGCGTCGGGATCTCGCCACGCTCGCGTTTGGCGTCGCGATGGGCGCGTCTCAAGGTGGCGTAGTGGGTGTCTTTGGCGCTCTTGTCGCCCGGATTATCTTTGCTCATGCTTGCCTTATATCGGCGAAGGCCTACGGGCGAAACCGTTTTTCTGGATTTGCCGGGCTTGCGATTTTTCTATCGGAAAATCACATTTTTTTCTGAAAGGTCGTGTTGACAGGAGGAAACCATCCGTCCATATAGCCGCCCAGATCACGAGGCGCTGACGCAAATGAGGCGCCGAAACGATCCTATACTGGTCGCTTGATCCTGACAGAATAATGGAGGGATGCCCGAGTGGTTAAAGGGGACGGACTGTAAATCCGTTGGCTCAGCCTACGTTGGTTCAAATCCAACTCCCTCCACCATTCTGTTGCACGGATCATGACCCCGCGGGTATAGCTCAATGGTAGAGCAGCAGCCTTCCAAGCTGAATACGCGGGTTCGATTCCCGCTACCCGCTCCAACTCATCGCACAATCTTACGAATGTCGTGAAATAGCGGTCGCAGCGCACGGTGCGATATCAGTCCCGTTCTGCCGGACAGCTTTCAAGATCGTGGAAGGCGCAGTGGAAGGGATGCGGTAGGCTATTCACGCGATATCCCCGCTCGGCTGACCATCGGACAAGCATTTTTGTCGTGACATCGTTTTTGTAGCGTGTACCAGGTTCCTCGTTCCCGGAGCGACGGGCTACGTCCGTCGGGCGCAGAAACAGCGCCGCGCCGCCGGAATATATGGCCAGTTTCAGCCCTTGCATGCCAGTATCCCCTCATTTCCAGCACCCGAACCCTTAAGAATGTATTGGAAATTCGGGGGAATTTCACCTGTTAGTTGATGTATTCCAGAATTATCTAATGTTTTTTCCGCGCCGGGGAGGGCTACACGCTTCCCGGTTCCACCCGCGGCGTCTCCTTGCGCTGCGATTCTCACGATCGCGGAACGGCAAAAGATGAGCATCTCGCCGAAAGATGTTGGGCCGTGGGTGAGGAGAGCGTCGCGCGGATTGCCTTGGCGCTGGGAAAAGCCTGGCGCACATCAAATGCGCCTGCTGTCCGATTCAGCTGAAACGAATGTCGTTCCCCGGCCGACAGAGTGTCCGGCATTCCGGGCTTTTCCGTTGTTTTCATTCGGAAAGCGTCCGTACTGGAAAAGCAGTCGCCGGCGCACCATATGACGGATCAAGGTGTACCGGAGCTCCGGTATGGCGCAACGCAATTAAGTCTTGCGCAATTCTTCTGAAACCCTTAAACGCCTCCCCAAACCGGCGCCGCCGGACGCATCCATTGTCATAGATCACAGGAAACCTAGCCCATGGCAAAGAGCAAATTTGAGCGCAATAAGCCGCACGTCAACATCGGCACGATCGGCCACGTCGACCATGGCAAGACGTCGCTGACGGCAGCGATCACGAAGTACTTCGGCGAGTTCAAGGCGTACGACCAGATCGACGCTGCGCCGGAAGAAAAGGCGCGCGGCATCACCATCTCGACGGCGCACGTCGAGTATGAGACCCCGAACCGTCACTATGCGCACGTCGACTGCCCCGGCCACGCCGACTACGTCAAGAACATGATCACCGGTGCTGCCCAGATGGACGGCGCGATCCTGGTTTGCTCGGCCGCTGACGGCCCGATGCCGCAGACCCGCGAGCACATCCTGCTGGCCCGTCAGGTTGGCGTTCCGGCCATCGTCGTGTTCCTCAACAAGGTCGACCAGGTTGACGACGCCGAGCTGCTCGAGCTCGTCGAACTGGAAGTTCGCGAACTCCTGTCGTCCTACGACTTCCCGGGCGACGACATTCCGATCATCAAGGGCTCGGCTCTGGCTGCTCTCGAAGATTCGGACAAGAAGATCGGCGAAGACGCCGTTCGCGAGCTGATGGCTGCCGTTGACGCCTACATCCCGACGCCTGAGCGCCCGATCGACCAGCCGTTCCTGATGCCGATCGAAGACGTGTTCTCGATCTCGGGCCGTGGTACGGTTGTGACCGGCCGCGTCGAGCGCGGTATCGTCAAGGTTGGCGAAGAAGTCGAAATCGTCGGCATCCGCGCCACTTCGAAGACGACCGTGACCGGCGTTGAAATGTTCCGCAAGCTGCTCGACCAGGGCCAGGCCGGCGACAACATCGGTGCACTGGTTCGCGGTGTGAACCGTGACGGCGTCGAGCGTGGTCAGATCCTGTGCAAGCCGGGTTCGGTCAAGCCGCACAAGAAGTTCAAGGCCGAAGCCTACATCCTGACGAAGGAAGAAGGCGGCCGTCATACGCCGTTCTTCACGAACTACCGTCCGCAGTTCTACTTCCGCACGACGGACGTGACCGGTATCGTGACGCTTCCGGAAGGCACGGAAATGGTTATGCCTGGCGACAACGTGACCGTTGACGTCGAGCTGATCGTTCCGATCGCGATGGAAGAAAAGCTGCGCTTCGCGATCCGCGAAGGCGGCCGCACCGTCGGCGCCGGCATCGTCGCCTCCATCGTCGAGTAATTCTCGACGATCCGGCTTTGAGCCTGATTGAATTGAAGAAGGCGTCGCAAGTGATTGCGACGCCTTCTTTTTGTTGCCTTTAAGGGCCTTCGCGGCGTCCCCAACTGGTAATCGTCATACTTTTCACCTAGAAACGCGGCAATGCAATTTCTGGGAGGATCAGGATGAAAAAGAGAATTCTGTTTACCGGTGGTTCGGGCAAGGCTGGGCGCCATGCCGTGCCTTATCTGGTGGAGGCGGGTTACGAGGTCCACAATATCGACCTCACGCCACTGGAGAGCCCCGGTGTCACCAATCTGATCGCCGACATTACCGACAGCGGGCAGATGTTCAATGTGCTCTCCATGCACCGCGACTTCCCGGATCTCGAAGGCGGGCAGGGGCCGCAGCCTTTCGATGCCGTCGTCCACTTCGCCGCCGTGCCGCGCATCCTGATCAAGCCGGACAACGAGACGTTCCGCATCAACACGATGGGCACCTATAACGTCATCGAGGCGGCGGTGAAGCTCGGGGTGCGCAAGGTCGTCGTCGCATCCAGCGAGACGACCTATGGCGTCTGCTTTGCCGAAGGGCATCGCGACTTTCATCATTTTCCGCTGGAAGAGGACTATGACGTCAACCCGATGGACAGCTACGGGCTTTCCAAGGTGGTCAATGAGAAGACGGCGCGCGCCTTTGCCGAGCGTTATGGCGCCGACGTCTACGCGCTGCGAATCGGCAATGTCATCGAGCCGCATGAATATGCGAATTTCCCGGCCTATTTCGCCGACACGTCGATTCGCAAGCGCATCGCCTGGAGCTATATCGATGCCCGCGACCTCGGGCAGATCGTCAAGCTCTGCATCGAGAAAGATGGGCTCGGTTATCAGGTCTTCAACGCCGCAAACGACACGGTTTCCGCCAATACGCCGACGCGCGAACTGGCCGCGCAGTATTTCCCTAACGTGTCATTCCGTCGCGAGGTCGACACGTATGAGGGGCTGCTTTCAAACCGGAAGATCAAGGATGTTCTTGGCTTTCGGGAAGAACACGATTGGCGCAAATACGTGAAAGTCTAAGTTTCTGCCAGCGGATAGGCTCTTTCTTCCCCTGCGGTTCAGGCGACGAAAGGTGGCTGAGAAGATTCTCCGGCATTGCCGAATTTTTTCAACGAAAGGCGCTTGTCTTCCACCGGCAAACTGAATAATAAGCCGCAGTCCTCATGTGGCGCCGCTAAGATTTATGGCGCCCAAGAGGTGATAGGGGTATAGCTCAGTTGGTAGAGCGGCGGTCTCCAAAACCGCAGGTCGGGGGTTCGAGCCCCTCTGCCCCTGCCATTCGATCCAGCGCAGATAGTTGCCGCGGTGCAATGGCTGATGTATAAATGGTGAGAGGGCTTGCTCTCTCCCTCTAATTTCGCAAAAAGACCGGCGACCTCTTGTGATTTCGAGAATCGGTCTTTATGTAGGGTTCAAACAGACACGCGGCGCGTGGGGCTGAAAGTTCAGCTTTACGGGCCGTTAAGGCGTGAGCATTCAATGGCATCGAAAACTAATCCGTTTACGTTTCTGCAGCAGGTCCGCGCTGAAACGGCGAAAGTGACTTGGCCGTCGCGGCGCGAGACGATGATCTCGACGCTCATGGTCTTTGTCATGGTCTTTTTTGCTGCTGCTTTCTTTTTTGCGGCTGATCAGTTGATGGGTTGGGGTATCGGCCTCATCCTGAACGTCGGTCTCTAAGAGGAGGTATGGGGATGGCAGCGCGCTGGTACATTGTTCACGCCTATTCGAACTTCGAGAAGAAGGTCGCCGACGACATTGAAAACAAGGCTCGCCAGAAAGGGCTTGAGCATCTTTTCGAAAAGATTCTCGTTCCGACCGAAAAGGTTGTCGAGGTTCGTCGCGGTCGCAAGGTCGATGCCGAGCGCAAGTTCTTCCCGGGTTACGTTCTCGTGCGCGCCAACCTGACGGATGAGGCCTATCACCTCATCAAGAATACGCCGAAGGTGACGGGCTTCCTCGGTTCCGACAATAAGCCGGTTCCGATTCCGGATTATGAAGCCGAGCGCATTCTCGGTCAGGTTCAGGACGGCGTCGATCGTCCGAAGCCTTCGATCTCCTTCGAGATCGGCGAGCAGGTCCGCGTTTCCGATGGTCCGTTCGCATCCTTCAACGGCATCGTTCAGGATGTCGATGAAGAGCGCTCGCGCCTCAAGGTCGAGGTTTCGATCTTCGGTCGCGCAACGCCGGTCGACCTCGAATACGCGCAGGTCGAGAAGGTCTGAGTTTTAAGAGTTGGTCGCGACGTCCGTTCGCGATCCTGATGAACTGCCGGAAGCCATGGTTTCCGGCATTGCGGGCTATCCCGCACATCGCGTGGAAGGATCAGGGTCTTAGCCGGACCGGCCATCCGCACCACGCAACCGCAGCCGCCGGGTCCTGAAGAGGGGGTCGGCAGAATTGATCGGGAAACCGGTCGTCATAGTTCCGGCAGTCCCGCAGTTGGGAAGGTCGGCAAACTGTAAAGGCAGAGAGATATGGCTAAGAAAGTTGCAGGCCAGCTCAAGCTTCAGGTCAAGGCAGGATCGGCAAACCCGTCCCCGCCGATCGGCCCGGCGCTTGGTCAGCGTGGCATTAACATCATGGAATTCTGCAAGTCGTTCAACGCGGCTACGCAGGAAATGGAAAAGGGTATGCCGATCCCGGTCGTCATCACCTACTACCAGGACAAGTCCTTCACCTTCGCGATGAAGCAGCCGCCGGTTACCTACTGGCTGAAGAAGGAAGCAAAGATCACCTCCGGTTCCAAGACGCCTGGTAAGGGCGGCAAGGCCGGCTCCATCACCAAGGCTCAGGTTCGCACGATCGCTGAAGCCAAGATGAAGGATCTGAACGCAGCCGATATCGAAGGCGCAATGGCAATGGTTGAGGGCTCTGCCCGCTCCATGGGCCTGGAAGTGGTAGGTTGATCATGGCTAAGCTTGCAAAGCGTATTCAGAAAATCCGCGAAGGCGTTGATCCGACCAAGCTCGTCGCTCTTAACGATGCTATCTCCATGGTCAAGGAACGTGCCGTCGCCAAGTTCGACGAAACCATCGAAATCGCGATGAACCTGGGCGTTGACCCGCGTCACGCCGACCAGATGGTACGCGGCGTTGTCAACCTGCCGAACGGCACCGGCCGTGACGTTCGCGTTGCCGTCTTCGCACGCGGCGCCAAGGCTGACGAAGCCCGCGCTGCTGGCGCTGACATCGTTGGCGCGGAAGACCTGCTGGAAATCGTCCAGGGCGGCAAGATCGACTTCGATCGTTGCATCGCGACCCCGGACATGATGCCGCTCGTCGGTCGTCTCGGTAAGGTTCTCGGCCCCCGCGGCATGATGCCGAACCCGAAGGTCGGCACCGTGACCATGGACGTCACCGGCGCCGTCAAGGCTTCCAAGGGTGGCGCAGTCGAGTTCCGCGTCGAGAAGGCTGGTATCGTCCATGCCGGTATCGGCAAGGCTTCGTTCGACGCCAAGGCTCTCGAAGAAAACATCAAGGCGTTTGCCGACGCTGTCGTCAAGGCAAAGCCGGCTGGTGCCAAGGGTAACTACGTCAAGCGCGTAGCGATCTCCTCGACCATGGGTCCGGGCGTCAAGATCGACCCGGCGACCGTAACGGCCGCTTGATAAAGTTTCCCGGACCACAAGGTCCGGAACCAAGATTTCCGGCCCCTCGGGGCCGGAGATTTCCGGGGTCAAACCCGGAACTCCTGTCCGAGATTGCAGGCGGCCTTCTTTCCTTGGAAATTCGGCCTTAATCACTTCGCCTGCATGAGACGGGTAAGGCCCGAATTTCATAACACGCCTGGCGTGGAAGTTCGGTTCGAACCTCGGCTTGCCTTGTGAACGCTGCGAAGCGTCCGCAGGGGACAGGATCCTCGAGCGTCGCTTGGGATCGTTTCTGATCCCGCGCGGCAAAGGCAAACCCGATGGGACTGCACGTCGTAGTCCCGTCAACTGGAGATAGGCAGTGGAAAGAGCGGAAAAGCGCGAATTCGTCACGGAGCTGAACGAGTCCTTCAAGGGCGCCGGTTCGGTTGTCGTGGCCCACTATGCTGGTGTCACAGTCGCACAGATGAACGATTTTCGTTCGAAGATGCGCGCTGCTGGCGGCACCGTCAAAGTCGCGAAGAACCGCCTGGCCAAGATCGCCCTTCAGGGTACGGAGTCGGAAGGGATGTCAAATCTCTTCAAGGGTCAGACGCTGGTAGCATACAGCGCCGATCCGATCACGGCTCCCAAGGTCGTCATGGATTTTGCCAAGACCAACGACAAGCTCGTTGTTCTCGGTGGCGCCATGGGTTCGACGACGCTCAACGCGGATGCAGTCAAGTCGCTTGCGACCCTGCCTTCGCTTGATGAACTGCGTGCAAAGCTGCTGGGCATGATCCAGACTCCGGCTACCCGCATCGCAGGCGTCGTACAGGCACCGGCAGCTCAGCTTGCTCGCGTGTTTGCGGCCTACGCCAAGAAGGACGAAGCCGCATAAGGCGGTTTTTCGTTGTTTTATCAAACCAAGTTCGAACTGAACAAAAGGAACTAAGAAAATGGCTGATCTCGCAAAGATCGTTGAAGACCTCTCCTCGCTGACCGTTCTGGAAGCTGCAGAACTGTCGAAGCTTCTCGAAGAAAAGTGGGGCGTTTCCGCCGCTGCTCCGGTTGCTGTTGCTGCTGCTGGCGGTGGCGCTGCTGCTGCTCCGGCTGAAGAAGAGAAGACCGAGTTCGACGTTATCCTCGTTGACGCTGGCGCCAACAAGATCAACGTCATCAAGGAAGTCCGCGCCATCACCGGTCTCGGCCTCAAGGAAGCCAAGGACCTCGTTGAAGGTGCTCCGAAGGCTGTCAAGGAAGCTGTTTCCAAGGGCGAAGCTGCTGACCTCAAGAAGAAGCTCGAAGACGCTGGCGCCAAGGTTGACGTCAAGTAATTCAGGCTTAATTGCTTGGGAGGTGGTCCGAAAGGACCGCCTCCATTTGATCTTTTTTTGAACGTATTACCCAAAAGCCATGTGAAAACGGCTTTTGGGTAATGGGTTCTTCAAGAGGATAGTTTCGTTTCGAAGGTAGCACAGTAATCCGCGCTGGGCATTTTCGGGCATGAAACGAGTTTGAACACCACCCATTGCTTGACGGGATCGACTGGCCATCGGTTCCCGTCCGTTGCAGGCCCGGATGCAAAAATTGAAGGAGCGACGATGGCTCAGACCCTTTCGTTTAACGGTCGTAGGCGCGTACGCAAGTTTTTTGGTAAAATCCCCGAAGTCGCAGAAATGCCGAACCTCATCGAGGTTCAGAAGGCGTCCTACGACCAGTTTCTGATGGTTGACGAGCCGCAGGGCGGCCGTCCCGACGAAGGCCTCCAGTCCGTCTTCAAGTCGGTCTTCCCGATCACCGATTTCTCGGGCGCTTCCATGCTCGAATTCGTGTCCTACGAATTCGAGCAGCCGAAGTTCGACGTCGAGGAATGCCGTCAGCGCGACCTGACCTATGCAGCGCCGCTGAAGGTGACGCTGCGCCTTATCGTATTCGATATTGATGAGGATACGGGCGCGAAGTCGATCAAGGACATCAAGGAACAGAACGTCTACATGGGCGACATGCCGCTCATGACCGACAACGGTACCTTCATCGTCAACGGCACCGAGCGCGTTATCGTTTCGCAGATGCACCGTTCGCCGGGCGTGTTCTTCGACCACGACAAGGGCAAGAGCCATTCGTCCGGCAAGCTGCTCTTCGCTGCGCGCGTCATTCCGTATCGCGGTTCCTGGCTCGACATCGAATTCGACGCCAAGGACATCGTCCATGCGCGTATCGACCGTCGCCGCAAGATCCCCGTCACGTCGCTGCTGATGGCGCTTGGCATGGACGGCGAGGAAATCCTCGATACGTTCTATACGAAGTCGCTCTACCAGCGCGACGGCAAGGGCTGGCGTATTCCGTTTCAGCCGGACGCTCTCAAGGGCCAGAAGGCACTGACCGACCTCATCGACGCCGACACCGGCGAAGTGGTTGTCGAAAGCGGCAAGAAGCTGACCCCGCGTCTGCTCAAGCAGCTTACCGAAAAGGGCCTGAAAGCCATCAAGGCAAGCGACGACGATCTGTACGGCAACTACCTTGCCGAAGATCTCGTCAACATGCAGACCGGTGAAATCTTCCTCGAAGCCGGCGACGAGATCGACGAGAAGACGCTTGGCGTTATCCTCACGGCCGGTTTCGACGAAATCCCGGTTCTCGACATCGATCATATCAATGTCGGTGCCTACATCCGCAACACGCTTGCAGCAGACAAGAACGAGAACCGTCAGGACGCTCTGTTCGACATCTACCGCGTCATGCGTCCGGGTGAGCCGCCGACCATGGATTCGGCCGAAGCCATGTTCAACACGCTGTTCTTCGATGCGGAGCGTTACGACCTCTCCGCCGTTGGCCGCGTCAAGATGAACATGCGTCTCGATCTCGATGCCGCTGACACCGTCCGCATCCTGCGCAAGGAAGACATCCTGGCTGTCGTCAAGATGCTTGTTGAGTTGCGTGACGGTAAGGGCGAAATCGACGACATCGACAACCTCGGCAACCGTCGTGTCCGCTCCGTCGGCGAACTGATGGAAAACCAGTATCGCCTCGGCCTTCTGCGTATGGAACGTGCGATCAAGGAACGTATGTCCTCGATCGAAATCGATACCGTGATGCCGCAGGACCTGATCAACGCGAAGCCGGCTGCCGCCGCCGTTCGCGAATTCTTCGGTTCCTCGCAGCTGTCGCAGTTCATGGACCAGGTGAACCCGCTTTCGGAAATCACCCACAAGCGTCGTCTTTCGGCACTTGGCCCGGGTGGTCTGACCCGCGAGCGCGCCGGCTTCGAAGTCCGCGACGTTCACCCGACCCACTACGGCCGTATCTGCCCGATCGAAACGCCGGAAGGCCCGAACATCGGTCTGATCAACTCGCTCGCGACCTTCGCCCGCGTCAACAAGTACGGCTTCATCGAAAGCCCGTACCGCAAGATCGTGGACGGTAAGGTGACGACCGACGTCGTCTATCTGTCGGCGATGGAAGAAGCCAAGTATCACGTTGCCCAGGCAAACTCGGTGCTGAACGCCGAGGGCGAGTTCGAGGAAGAATTCGTCGTCTGCCGTCACGCTGGCGAAGTTATGCTCGCCCCGCGCGACCAGATCAACCTGATGGACGTTTCGCCAAAGCAGCTCGTTTCGGTCGCGGCCGCGCTCATCCCGTTCCTTGAGAACGACGACGCGAACCGCGCACTGATGGGCTCGAACATGCAGCGTCAGGCCGTTCCGCTTCTGCGGGCCGAAGCGCCGTTCGTCGGTACCGGCATGGAGCCGGTGGTCGCACGCGACTCGGGTGCTGCGATCGCTGCCCGCCGCGGCGGCGTCGTCGACCAGGTTGACGCGACCCGTATCGTTATCCGTGCAACGGAAGACCTCGATCCGGGCAAGTCCGGCGTCGATATCTACCGCCTGCAGAAGTTCCAGCGTTCGAACCAGAACACCTGCGTCAACCAGCGTCCGCTGGTCACCGTCGGTGACGTTCTGAACAAGGGCGACATCATCGCGGACGGTCCTTCGACCGACCTCGGCGATCTGGCTCTCGGCCGCAACGCGCTCGTCGCGTTCATGCCGTGGAATGGCTACAACTACGAAGACTCGATCCTGCTCTCCGAGCGTATCGTTTCCGACGACGTGTTCACCTCCATCCACATCGAAGAATTCGAAGTGATGGCCCGCGACACGAAGCTTGGTCCGGAAGAAATCACCCGCGACATTCCGAACGTTTCGGAAGAAGCGCTGAAGAACCTGGACGAAGCCGGTATCGTCTACATCGGTGCTGAAGTTCAGCCGGGTGACATCCTCGTCGGCAAGATCACGCCGAAGGGCGAAAGCCCGATGACGCCGGAAGAAAAGCTTCTGCGCGCCATCTTCGGTGAAAAGGCGTCCGACGTTCGCGACACCTCGATGCGCATGCCTCCGGGCACTTTCGGCACCATCGTCGAAGTTCGCGTTTTCAACCGCCACGGCGTTGAAAAGGACGAACGTGCGATGGCGATCGAGCGCGAGGAAATCGAGCGTCTTGCCAAGGACCGTGACGACGAACAGGCGATCCTCGATCGTAACGTCTACGCTCGTCTGATCGACATGCTGCGCGGTCACACCGCCGTTGCCGGTCCGAAGGGCTTCAAGAAGGGCACCGAGCTTTCGAACGCCGTCGTTTCCGAATATCCCCGCTCGCAGTGGTGGATGTTCGCAGTCGAGGACGAGAAGGCTCAGGGCGAAATCGAAGCTCTGCGTGGCCAGTACGACGAGTCCAAGTCGCGCCTTGAACAGCGCTTCATGGACAAGGTCGAAAAGGTCCAGCGCGGCGACGAAATGCCTCCGGGCGTCATGAAGATGGTCAAGGTCTTCGTTGCTGTGAAGCGCAAGATCCAGCCGGGCGACAAGATGGCCGGCCGTCACGGCAACAAGGGTGTCGTGTCGCGTATCGTTCCTGTCGAAGACATGCCGTTCCTCGAAGATGGTACGCACGTCGACGTCGTTCTGAACCCGCTGGGCGTGCCTTCGCGCATGAACGTCGGTCAGATCCTTGAAACGCACCTCGGTTGGGCTTGCGCCGGCATGGGCAAGAAGATCGGTGCGATGCTCGACGCATACAAGGCTGGTGCCGATATCCAGCCGCTGCGCGATACCATCGACAGCGTCATTGGTTCCGGTCCGAAGGGCGAGCCGATCAAGCAGTACGACGACGAGTCGATCGTACGCCTGGCCGAGCAGACCCGTCGCGGTGTCTCGATCGCAACACCGGTCTTCGACGGTGCTGTGGAAGCCGACGTCAACATAATGCTGGAGCAGGCAGGTCTGAAGGTCACCGGTCAGTCGACGCTGTATGACGGCCGTACCGGCGAACAGTTCGACCGTCAGGTTACCGTCGGCTACATCTACATGCTGAAGCTGAACCACCTGGTTGACGACAAGATCCACGCCCGTTCGATCGGTCCGTACTCGCTCGTCACCCAGCAGCCGCTCGGTGGCAAGGCGCAGTTCGGCGGTCAGCGCTTCGGGGAAATGGAAGTCTGGGCGCTCGAAGCCTACGGCGCCGCCTACACCCTGCAGGAAATGCTGACGGTGAAGTCGGACGACGTGGCCGGCCGTACCAAGGTCTATGAGGCGATCGTCCGTGGCGACGATACCTTCGAAGCGGGCATTCCGGAGAGCTTCAACGTTCTCGTCAAGGAAATGCGCTCGCTGGGCCTCTCGGTCGAGTTGGAAAACTCGAAGATCGAGGACGTGCAGGCCACCCAGCTGCCGGACGCAGCCGAGTAAAACAAATAGGGTGCGCGCCCCGTCTCGGCGCGCACCGTTCCCTTGTCTGAAGCGCCAGTCGCCGAGGGAAGGGAAGCGGACTGCAGGCCATGCAGTCTTATCTGTTAAGGCAGGAGCCGACGCCCGGGAATTGTCGGCTTCCTTGCTCAGCTCAGGGCAATTCGCCCGTAAAGGAGATAGGCATGAACCAAGAGGTCATGAACCTTTTCAATCCGCAGGTACCTGCGCAGACCTTCGATTCCATCCGGATTTCGATTGCGTCGCCGGAGAAGATCCTCTCCTGGTCCTACGGTGAGATCAAGAAGCCGGAAACCATCAACTACCGTACGTTCAAGCCTGAGCGTGACGGTCTTTTCTGCGCGCGTATCTTTGGCCCGATCAAAGACTACGAATGCCTGTGCGGCAAGTACAAGCGCATGAAGTACAAGGGCATCATCTGCGAAAAGTGCGGCGTCGAAGTCACGCTGTCGCGCGTTCGCCGTGAGCGCATGGGCCACATCGAGCTCGCCGCTCCCGTTGCTCACATCTGGTTCCTGAAGTCCCTGCCGAGCCGCATCGCGACGCTGCTCGACATGACGCTGAAGGATATCGAGCGCGTTCTCTACTTCGAAAACTACATCGTCACCGAGCCCGGCCTGACGTCGCTGAAGGAAAATCAGCTTCTGTCGGAAGAGGAATACATGATCGCCGTCGACGAGTTCGGCGAAGATCAGTTCACGGCGATGATCGGTGCGGAAGCCATCTACGAGATGCTTGCGTCGATGAACCTCGAAAAGATCGCAGGCGATCTGCGCTCGGATCTGGCGGACACCACGTCGGAACTGAAGCAGAAGAAGCTTATGAAGCGCCTGAAGATCGTCGAGAACTTCATGGAGAGCGGCAACCGTCCGGAATGGATGATCATGAAGGTCGTTCCGGTCATCCCGCCGGATCTGCGTCCGCTGGTTCCGCTCGATGGCGGCCGTTTCGCGACGTCTGACCTGAACGATCTCTATCGCCGCGTCATCAACCGCAACAACCGTCTGAAGCGCCTCATCGAACTGCGCGCTCCGGGCATCATCATCCGCAACGAAAAGCGCATGCTGCAGGAATCTGTGGACGCGCTGTTCGACAACGGCCGTCGTGGTCGCGTCATCACCGGCGCCAACAAGCGTCCACTGAAGTCGCTGTCCGACATGCTCAAGGGCAAGCAGGGCCGCTTCCGCCAGAACCTTCTCGGCAAGCGCGTCGACTATTCCGGCCGTTCGGTCATCGTGACCGGTCCGGAACTGAAGCTTCACCAGTGCGGCCTGCCGAAGAAGATGGCGCTCGAACTGTTCAAGCCGTTCATCTACGCCCGCCTCGACGCCAAGGGTTTCTCCTCGACCGTCAAGCAGGCCAAGAAGCTGGTTGAAAAGGAAAAGCCGGAAGTCTGGGACATCCTCGACGAGGTTATCCGCGAGCATCCGGTTCTCTTGAACCGCGCACCGACGCTTCACCGCCTGGGCATCCAGGCCTTCGAACCGACCCTGGTCGAAGGCAAGGCCATCCAGTTGCACCCGCTCGTCTGCACGGCCTTCAACGCCGACTTCGACGGCGACCAGATGGCTGTTCACGTTCCGCTCTCGCTGGAAGCCCAGCTTGAAGCGCGCGTTCTGATGATGTCGACCAACAACATTCTGCATCCGGCAAACGGCGCGCCGATCATCGTTCCTTCGCAGGACATGGTTCTCGGCCTGTACTATTTGTCGATCCAGAACCAGAACGAGCCGGGCGAAGGCATGGCCTTCTCCGACATCGGCGAACTGCATCACGCGCTGGAAACCAAGTCGGTCACGCTGCACGCCAAGATCCGTGGCCGCTTCAAGAGCGTCGATGCCGAAGGCAAGCCGGTTTCGAAGATTTTCGAAACGACCCCGGGCCGGATGCTCATCGGCGAACTTCTGCCGAAGAACGCCAACGTCCCGTTCGACGTCTGCAACCAGGAATTGACCAAGAAGAACATCTCCAAGATGATCGACACGGTCTACCGCCATTGCGGCCAGAAGGACACGGTCATTTTCTGCGACCGCATCATGCAGCTCGGCTTCGCCCACGCCTGCCGCGCGGGCATTTCGTTCGGCAAGGACGACATGGTCATCCCGGATTCCAAGGCCAAGATCGTCGGCGATACCGAAGCTCTGGTGAAGGAATACGAACAGCAGTACAACGACGGTCTCATCACCCAGGGCGAAAAATACAACAAGGTTGTCGACGCCTGGGGCAAGGCGACCGACAAGGTTGCCGAAGACATGATGGCCCGCATTAAGGCTGTCGAGTTCGACGACAACGGTCGCCAGAAGCCGATGAACGCCATCTACATGATGTCGCACTCGGGCGCCCGCGGTTCACCGAACCAGATGCGCCAGCTGGGCGGCATGCGCGGCCTGATGGCGAAGCCCTCGGGTGAAATCATCGAGACCCCGATCATCTCGAACTTCAAGGAAGGTCTGACCGTTAACGAGTACTTCAACTCGACCCACGGTGCCCGTAAGGGTCTCGCAGACACCGCTCTGAAGACCGCGAACTCGGGTTACCTGACCCGTCGTCTCGTCGACGTCGCGCAGGATTGCATCGTCAACTCGACGGATTGCGGCACCGACAAGGGCCTCACCATGACGGCGATCGTTGACGCCGGTCAGGTTGTGGCTTCGCTCGGCGCTCGCGTTCTCGGCCGTACGGCACTGGACGACATCGATCATCCGGTCACCGGCGTCCGCATCGTCGATGCCGGCAAGATGATCCTTGAAGCCGACGTCGTGGAGATCGAGAAGGCTGGTATCCAGTCGATCCGTATCCGTTCGGCTCTGACATGCGAAATCCAGACCGGCGTTTGCGGCGTCTGCTACGGTCGTGACCTTGCCCGCGGTACCCCTGTCAACATGGGTGAAGCGGTCGGTGTCATCGCTGCACAGTCGATCGGTGAACCGGGCACGCAGCTCACCATGCGTACCTTCCACCTGGGCGGTACGGCAAACGTGGTCGACCAGTCGTTCCTGGAAGCTTCGTACGAAGGTACGGTCCAGATCAAGAACCGCAACATGCTGCGCAACTCCGAAGGCAACCTGATTGCCATGGGTCGTAACATGGCGGTCCAGATCTTGGACGAGCGCGGCGTCGAGCGTTCCTCGCAGCGCGTTGCCTACGGTTCGAAGATCTTCGTGGACGACGGCGACAAGGTTAAGCGCGGTCAGCGTCTCGCAGAGTGGGACCCTTACACCCGTCCGATGATGACGGAAGTGGAAGGTACCGTTCACTTCGAAGACATCGTCGATGGCATCTCCGTTCTGGAAGCGACCGACGAAGCGACCGGCATTACCAAGCGTCAGGTTATCGACTGGCGCTCGACCCCGCGCGGTACGGATCTCAAGCCTGCCATCGTCATCAAGGACAAGAATGGCGCCGTTGCCAAGCTGTCGCGCGGTGGGGAAGCCCGCTTCCTGCTCTCGGTCGACGCCATCCTGTCGGTCGAGCCGGGCCAGAAGGTCTCCCAGGCAGACGTGCTTGCACGTTCGCCGCTGGAAAGCGCCAAGACGAAGGACATCACCGGTGGTCTGCCGCGTGTTGCCGAACTCTTCGAAGCGCGCCGTCCGAAGGATCACGCTATCATCGCCGAAATCGATGGTACGATCCGCTTCGGCCGCGACTACAAGAACAAGCGTCGCGTGCTGATCGAGCCGGCGGAAGACGGTGTCGAGCCCGTCGAATACCTGATCCCGAAGGGCAAGCCCTTCCATCTTCAGGACGGCGACTATATCGAAAAGGGTGACTACATCCTCGACGGTAACCCGGCTCCGCACGACATCCTGGCGATCAAGGGCGTCGAGGCTCTGGCTTCGTACCTCGTGAACGAAATCCAGGAAGTCTACCGTCTGCAGGGCGTTGTGATCAACGACAAGCACATCGAGGTGATCGTTCGCCAGATGCTGCAGAAGGTTGAAATCACCGACGCCGGTGACTCGACCTACATCGTCGGTGACAATGTCGATCGCATCGAACTGGAAGACGTCAACGACCAACTGATCGAACAGGGCAAGAAGCCGGCCTACGGCGATCCGGTCCTGCTCGGCATCACCAAGGCGTCGCTGCAGACCCCGTCCTTCATCTCGGCCGCATCCTTCCAGGAGACGACCAAGGTGCTGACGGAAGCTGCGATCGCCGGCAAGACCGACGGTCTGCAGGGTCTGAAGGAAAACGTCATCGTCGGCCGCCTCATCCCGGCCGGTACGGGCGGCACCATGACCCAGATCCGCCGTATCGCGACCGCTCGCGACGAGATGATCCTCGAAGAGCGCCGCAAGGGTACGGGTGCGGAAACCGCGACCCCGATGCTGGCCGATCTGGCTGCAGCGGAAGCAACGCCTGCCGAATAAGGAGGGGAGGGCGAAAGCCCTCTTTTCCGACGTCAATGAAAAAGCCGCGGGGAGCGATCCCCGCGGCTTTGTGTTTTCCCTGGGTCTGCTGTTGCAGGCCGAAAGATCAGTTGAAACGAATGATTGCGACTTCGCCTTCAAGCGCGCCCTGGTAGGCCGAGGCGTGCGGCTCCTCATCGGGAGCGTCCGTCAAGGTGCCGATCTGATCGAGATCCGCTTCGAGGAAGCCTTCCTCCGCCAGCGCATTCAGGGCTTCGCGGACCGCAGTGTCATCATCAGGCGCGCGCAGCATTACGTGAATATCGACGCCTTCCTTGTCGCCATCCTGCTCATAGGCCTTGCCGATGATGATGAAGACCATTGGTCCGTCGAGATTGTTGTCATTATCGGCAGATGCACTCATGGGATGTTCCTTCGAGGGGACGTGCGGGCGATGCTCCTGCTGCGTTTGTCCGTGAGCAGTCACTAGGAGCGGTCGTGAATAATCGTCCGTTACCTTATAATGTGCTGACATGGGCGGATAGGCGGAATCGAAAGGAGAATCGGTTCATCCAAACAATTGCGCGGCAACGCCGATGGAATCGCTGGACTGGACGAATGCCTGACGATTCTTTAACGTGTAGTGCGACGTACAGGATTGCGAGGATCGGGGAGAGGCGCCAGAGCGCTTCCGATAGCGCCAAAAGCCTTGTTTTGCAGGCATGGCAGCCCTGCCAAGGCGAGAATGTTTCTTAACTCCCCTTGACGCGAAGACCTTTAAACAGTACACCGCGCCCCATCAGAGCCTATGTGAGGCTGGCTGTTTCGGAACGCCGCGTTCTGGAGTTCGCCTCAAACAAGACTCAAACGCACGCTGAAGACCGCAATTTAGCACGCATGACGCCGGAATACGGCGTCCTCTGTCTCTTGAAAGAGCCATCTGCCGACCAGCGGATTGGCTCTTGTTTTGCGCATTTGTAGCGTGTGAAACCGCCGGAGACGGCATTGATCCGCCCGTAAGGGTAATGAGACAAGAATTTAAGGGATGGTTGTATGCCTACCGTAAACCAGCTGATCCGTAAGCCGCGTCAGGCACAGGTAAAGCGCAATAAGGTTCCTGCGCTGCAGGAAAACCCGCAGAAGCGTGGTGTTTGCACCCGCGTTTATACCACGACCCCGAAGAAGCCGAACTCGGCTCTGCGTAAGGTTGCCAAGATCCGTCTGACCAATGGCTTCGAAGTCATCGGCTACATCCCGGGTGAAGGTCACAACCTGCAGGAACACTCCGTCGTCATGATCCGTGGCGGTCGTGTCAAGGACTTGCCGGGCGTTCGTTACCACATCATCCGTGGTGTTCTCGATACCCAGGGTGTCAAGAACCGCAAGCAGCGCCGCTCCAAGTATGGTGCGAAGCGTCCGAAGTAATTCGGAACCAACAATTTCGGTGCTGCGCGAGGTTCTCCGCGTGTTAAGGCGCCATTCAAGTTTGAGAGACAAAAGTCATGTCACGTCGTCACAGTGCAGAAAAGCGCGAGATCAATCCCGATCCGAAGTTTGGTGATCTGGTCGTCACCAAGTTCATGAACGCTATCATGCTTCATGGTAAGAAGTCGGTTGCCGAAAGCATCGTTTATGGTGCGTTCGATGCCGTTCAGGCGAAGCTGAAGCAGGAGCCGATCACGGTTTTCCATTCGGCCCTCGACAACATCGCTCCGCACGTCGAAGTCCGTTCGCGTCGCGTTGGTGGTGCAACCTACCAGGTTCCGGTAGATGTCCGTCCTGAGCGCCGTCAGGCTCTCGCTATTCGCTGGCTGATCACTGCTGCCCGCAAGCGCAACGAAACCACCATGGTCGATCGCCTCTGCGGCGAACTCATGGACGCTGCGAACAACCGCGGCAGCGCAGTGAAGAAGCGCGAAGACACGCACAAGATGGCTGACGCCAACCGTGCATTCTCGCACTATCGCTGGTAATCGACGAACAATTTCGAAAGGGAGTCCTTCATGGCTCGCGAATATAAAATCGAAGACTACCGCAACTTCGGTATCATGGCGCACATCGACGCTGGCAAGACCACGACGACCGAGCGCATCCTGTACTACACCGGCAAGTCGCATAAGATTGGCGAAGTCCACGACGGCGCCGCTACCATGGACTGGATGGAGCAGGAGCAGGAACGCGGCATCACCATCACGTCCGCTGCCACGACCACCTTCTGGAAGGGTCGCGACGGCAAGATGCGCCGCTTCAACATCATCGACACCCCCGGCCACGTGGACTTCACCATCGAAGTCGAGCGTTCGCTGCGCGTTCTCGACGGTGCTGTGGCCCTTCTCGATGCCAACGCCGGTGTAGAGCCGCAGACGGAAACCGTCTGGCGTCAGGCTGAGAAGTACAACGTTCCTCGCATGATCTTCTGCAACAAGATGGACAAGACCGGTGCGGACTTCTACCGCTCGGTTGAGATGATCAAGACGCGTCTCGGTGCAACGGCTGTCGTCATGCAACTGCCGATCGGTGCTGAATCCGAGTTCAAGGGCGTTGTCGACCTGATCGAGATGAATGCTCTCGTCTGGCGTGACGAGTCGCTCGGCGCCCAGTGGGACGTCGTCGAAATCCCGGACGACCTGAAGGACAAGGCTGAAGAATATCGCGAAAAGCTGATCGAGACCGTTGTCGAGATCGACGAAGCTGCGATGGAAGCATACCTGAACGGCGACATGCCGGACAACGATCAGATTCGTGCGCTCGTTCGCCGCGGCACCATCGACGTCAAGTTCCATCCGATGTTCTGCGGCACCGCCTTCAAGAACAAGGGTGTTCAGCCGCTGCTCGACGCGGTCGTCGATTATCTGCCGTCGCCGCTCGACATTCCGGCGATCAAGGGCATCGATGCCAAGACCGAAGCCGAAATCGAGCGTCATGCTGACGACGCCGAGCCGCTTTCGATGCTGGCGTTCAAGATCATGAACGACCCCTTCGTCGGTTCGCTCACCTTCGCACGCATCTACTCCGGCAAGCTCGAGAAGGGCTCGTCCGTCATGAACACGGTCAAGGACAAGCGCGAGCGTGTCGGCCGTATGCTTCAGATGCACTCGAACTCGCGTGAAGACATCGAAGAAGCCTTCGCAGGCGACATCGTTGCTCTCGCAGGTCTGAAGGAAACCACGACAGGTGACACGCTCTGCGATCCCCTGAAGCCGGTTATCCTCGAGCGCATGGAATTCCCCGAGCCTGTCATCCAGATCGCGATCGAGCCGAAGTCCAAGGGCGACCAGGAAAAGATGGGCCTCGCGCTCAATCGCCTTGCTGCCGAAGACCCGTCGTTCCGCGTCAAGACCGACCAGGAATCCGGCCAGACGATCATCGCCGGCATGGGCGAACTTCACCTCGACATTCTCGTCGACCGCATGCGTCGCGAGTTCAAGGTGGAAGCCAACGTCGGTGCTCCGCAGGTTGCCTACCGCGAAACCATCACGAAGCTTTGCGAAGAAGATTACACGCACAAGAAGCAGTCCGGTGGTACCGGCCAGTTCGCGCGCGTCAAGATCGTCTTCGAACCGAACCCGGAAGGCGAAGACTTCAAGTTCGAATCCAAGATCGTCGGCGGTGCTGTTCCCAAGGAATACATCCCGGGCGTTCAGAAGGGTATCGAAAGCGTTCTGTCTTCGGGTCCGCTCGCTGGCTTCCCGATGCTCGGCGTAAAGGCCACCCTCATTGACGGTGCCTTCCACGACGTTGACTCGTCGGTTCTCGCCTTCGAAATCGCATCGCGTGCCTGCTTCCGTGAAGCTGCCCGCAAGGCCGGCGCACAGCTGCTCGAGCCGATGATGAAGGTCGAAGTCGTAACGCCGGAAGATTACGTCGGTGACGTGATCGGTGACCTGAACTCCCGCCGTGGCCAGATCCAGGGCCAGGAATCGCGCGGCGTCGCCGTCGTGATTTCGGCCAACGTGCCGCTCGCGAACATGTTCAAGTACGTGGACAACCTGCGCTCCATGAGCCAGGGCCGCGCCCAGTACTCGATGGTCTTCGATCACTATGCGCCGGTTCCGTCGAACGTGTCGCAGGAAATCCAGGCAAAGTACTCCGGTCAGAAGTGACCGGGGCACTAGCCCACCATAAACAAGAAAATACGCCCTTCGGGGCAGGAAAACGGAGAGCCGGAAATGGCAAAGAGCAAATTTGAGCGCAATAAGCCGCACGTCAACATCGGCACGATCGGCCACGTCGACCATGGCAAGACGTCGCTGACGGCCGCGATCACGAAGTACTTCGGCGAGTTCAAGGCGTACGACCAGATCGACGCTGCACCGGAAGAAAAGGCGCGCGGCATCACCATCTCGACGGCGCACGTCGAGTATGAGACCCCGAACCGTCACTATGCGCACGTCGACTGCCCCGGCCACGCCGACTACGTCAAGAACATGATCACCGGTGCTGCCCAGATGGACGGCGCGATCCTGGTTTGCTCTGCCGCTGACGGCCCGATGCCGCAGACCCGCGAGCACATCCTGCTGGCCCGTCAGGTTGGCGTTCCGGCGATCGTCGTGTTCCTCAACAAGGTCGACCAGGTTGACGACGCCGAGCTGCTCGAGCTCGTCGAACTGGAAGTTCGCGAGCTCCTGTCGTCCTACGACTTCCCGGGCGACGACATTCCGATCATCAAGGGCTCGGCTCTGGCGGCTCTCGAAGATTCGGACAAGAAGATCGGCGAAGACGCCGTTCGCGAGCTGATGGCTGCCGTTGACGCCTACATCCCGACGCCTGAGCGTCCGATCGACCAGCCGTTCCTGATGCCGATCGAAGACGTGTTCTCGATCTCGGGCCGTGGTACGGTTGTGACCGGCCGCGTCGAGCGCGGTATCGTCAAGGTTGGCGAAGAAGTCGAAATCGTCGGCATCCGCGCCACCTCGAAGACGACCGTGACCGGCGTTGAAATGTTCCGCAAGCTGCTCGACCAGGGCCAGGCCGGCGACAACATCGGTGCACTGGTTCGGGGTGTGAACCGTGACGGCGTCGAGCGTGGTCAGATCCTGTGCAAGCCGGGTTCGGTCAAGCCGCACAAGAAGTTCAAGGCCGAAGCCTACATCCTGACGAAGGAAGAAGGCGGCCGTCATACGCCGTTCTTCACGAACTACCGTCCGCAGTTCTACTTCCGCACGACGGACGTGACCGGTATCGTGACGCTTCCGGAAGGCACGGAAATGGTTATGCCTGGCGACAACGTGACCGTTGACGTCGAGCTGATCGTTCCGATCGCGATGGAAGAAAAGCTGCGCTTCGCGATCCGCGAAGGCGGCCGTACCGTCGGCGCCGGCATCGTCGCCTCCATCGTCGAGTAATCGACAGGGCGACATCATCGTCGCCTCCTTCATCGGGTAAGCTCGATGGTTGGAAACGGCGCACTTTAGGTGCCGTTTCCTGATCAATTTATTGGTCGAAGCATGCGATTTTGCTCGTATGCCTCTCGAATTGGCGGAAGCGCGAAAAAACGCGCTTCCGTAGGCGTTCGGGCATTGTATCGGACGCCGATTCCGTATATGTCGCGGGTCGATTTGCAGATTCGAATGAACAGAGGGTGATTTGCCCTTTGTGCTCTTTGAAGCGTCAGCACCCGGAAACGAATGACGAACCGCCTCGCAAGAGGCATTCGCTTAACAAGAACAAGGACAAGTCGAATGAACGGCCAGAATATCCGCATCCGCCTCAAGGCGTTTGATCACCGGATCCTCGATGCCTCCACGCGGGAAATCGTTTCGACGGCCAAGCGCACGGGTGCTTCGGTCCGTGGTCCGGTGCCGCTTCCCACGCGGATCGAGAAGTTCACTGTGAACCGCTCGCCCCACGTAGACAAGAAGAGCCGCGAACAGTTCGAGATGCGTACGCACAAGCGTCTGCTCGACATCGTTGATCCGACCCCGCAGACCGTTGACGCGCTGATGAAGCTCGACCTCGCTGCCGGCGTTGACGTCGAAATCAAGCTTTAAAAACAAGGAAGGTACGTGGGCCCAGGCCCAACGGCTTCCGAAAACGGGCGACCCTAAGATCGGATGATCCGGGGGAAACCTTAAACCAGAGATGCGGAGGGGCTCGCCCCGAAGCTAACTCTTAAGAGGAATGAACCAATGCGTTCAGGTGTGATTGCACAGAAAGTTGGGATGACCCGCGTCTATAACGACGCTGGTGAGCATATCCCGGTAACAGTTCTGCGTATGGAAAACTGCCAGGTGGTGGCCCATCGCACGGAAGACAAGAATGGCTATACGGCCGTTCAGCTCGGTGCTGGCCAGTCCAAGGTCAAGAACACGAATAAGGCGCAGCGCGGCCAGTTCGCTGCTGCAAGCGTAGAACCGAAGGCGAAGATCGTCGAGTTCCGCGTTTCGGCCGACAACCTCATCGACGTTGGCGCTGAGCTGACGGCAAACCACTTCATCGCCGGCCAGCTGGTCGACGTGACCGGTACCTCGGTCGGTAAGGGTTTTGCGGGTGCGATGAAGCGTCACAACTTCGGCGGTCTGCGTGCTACGCACGGCGTTTCCGTCTCTCACCGTTCGCATGGTTCGACAGGTAACAACCAGGATCCGGGTAAGGTCTGGAAGGGCAAGCGCATGGCTGGTCACATGGGCCAGACGCGCATCACCACCCAGAACCTGGAAGTGGTCTCCACCGATGAAGACCGCGGCCTGATCCTCGTCAAGGGCGCCGTACCCGGCTCCAAGGGCGCATGGATCGTCGTTCGCGACGCCATCAAGTCCGGCACCCCGGCTGACGCTCCGCGTCCCGCCGCTGTGCGCGCAGCCAAGTAAGGAGGCCCGACTATGGATCTCAAAGTAACCACCCTCGAGGGAAAAGAAGCCGGTCAGGTTTCCTTGTCCGACGCGATTTTCGGCCTTGAGCCCCGCGAAGACATCATCGCTCGCGTTGTTCGCTGGCAGCTCGCCAAGAAGCAGCAGGGCACCCACAAGTCGAAGGGCCGCGCGGAAATTGCCCGCACCGGCGCCAAGATGTTCAAGCAGAAGGGTACGGGTCGCGCTCGTCACCATTCGGCTCGTGCACCGCAGTTCCGCGGCGGTGGTAAGGCTCATGGCCCGGTTGTTCGCAGCCACGCCCATGACCTGCCGAAGAAGGTTCGCGCTCTGGGCCTGCGCCATGCGCTTTCCGCCAAGCTTCGCGCTGAAGACGTGATCATCGTCGACAACCTGGTTGCTGCTGAAGCAAAGACCAAGGTGCTGACCGGTCAGTTCGCTTCGCTGGGCCTCACCAACGCGCTGATCATCGGTGGCGCCGAGCTTGATAACAACTTCAAGCTCGCTGCACAGAACATCCCGAACGTGGACGTTCTGCCGGTTCAGGGCATCAATGTTTATGACATTCTGCGTCGCGGCAAGCTCGTGCTGTCGAAGGCTGCAGTTGAAGCTCTAGAGGAGCGTTTCAAGTGACCGATCTTCGCCACTATGATGTGATCGTCTCTCCGTCGATCACCGAAAAGTCGACCATGGTGTCTGACAACAACCAGATCGTATTCAACGTCGCCAAGGGCGCTTCCAAGCCGGAAATCAAGGCTGCCGTAGAAGCTCTGTTCGGCGTCAAGGTTACGGCTGTGAACACGCTCGTCCGCAAGGGCAAGCTCAAGCGCTTCCGTGGCTTCGCTGGCCGGCAGTCGGACGTCAAGAAGGCAATCGTCACGCTCGCTGACGGTCAGTCCATCGACGTCTCCACCGGACTCTAAAGGTTAAACCCGCGGTTCCGAACCTCCGGGCAGAACCCATAAGGGAACAAGAAAATGGCATTGAAAAGTTTCAATCCGACGACCCCGAGCCAGCGTCAGCTGGTCATCGTCGACCGGTCTGGCCTCTGGAAGGGCAAGCCGGTCAAGGCGCTGACCGAAGGCCTGTCCTCCAAGGGCGGTCGCAACAACACCGGTCGCATCACCGTTCGCTTCCAGGGCGGCGGTCACAAGCGTTCCTACCGTCTCGTCGACTTCAAGCGTCGCAAGTTCGACATCGAAGGCACGGTAGAGCGTCTGGAATACGACCCGAACCGTACGGCGTTCATCGCGCTGATCAACTATGCAGACGGCACGCAGGCCTACATCCTCGCTCCGCAGCGCCTCGCTGCCGGCGATAAGGTCATCGCTTCCGAGAAGCAGGTTGACGTCAAGCCCGGCAACACCATGCCGCTGCAGTTCATCCCGGTCGGCTCGATCGTGCACAACGTGGAAATGAAGCCGGGCAAGGGCGGTCAGATCGCTCGCTCCGCCGGCACCTACGTTCAGCTCGTCGGTCGTGACCAGGGCATGGCGATCCTTCGCCTGAACTCCGGTGAACAGCGCCTCGTGCATGCTTCGTGCCTGGCAACCGTCGGCGCCGTGTCGAACCCCGACCATGGCAACATCAACGACGGCAAGGCCGGTCGCTCCGTATGGCGCGGCAAGCGTCCGCACGTTCGCGGCGTCGTCATGAACCCGGTCGACCACCCGCACGGCGGTGGTGAAGGCCGCACCTCCGGTGGCCGTCACCCGGTTACCCCGTGGGGCAAGCCGACCAAGGGCAAGCGCACGCGTTCGAACAAGTCGACCGACAAGTTCATCATGCGTTCGCGCCACCAGCGCAAGAAGTAAGAGAGGAAGTCTCCAATGGCTCGTTCAGTATGGAAAGGTCCGTTTGTTGACGGCTATCTTCTCAAGAAGGCTGAGAAGGTTCGTGAAGGCGGTCGTAACGAAGTGATCAAGATGTGGAGCCGTCGCTCCACCATCCTGCCGCAGTTCGTCGGTCTGACCTTCGGCGTCTACAACGGTAGCAAGCATGTACCGGTCTCCGTGTCGGAAGACATGGTCGGTCACAAATTCGGTGAATTCTCTCCGACCCGGACCTATTACGGTCACGGTGCGGACAAGAAGGCAAAGAGGAAGTAATCATGGGCAAGGCAAAAGCCGAACGCCGGCTGAAGGATAATGAGGCGCAAGCAGTTGCGCGCACGATCCGCGTCAGCCCCCAGAAGCTCAACCTGGTTGCCGCGATGATCCGCGGCAAGAAGGTCGACCGGGCTCTGGCCGAACTTGAATTCTCGCGCAAGCGCATCTCCGACACGGTCAAGAAGACCCTCGAGTCGGCGATTGCAAACGCGGAAAACAACCACGACCTCGACGTTGACTCGCTCATCGTTGCGGAAGCCTTTGTTGGCAAGTCCATCACCATGAAGCGTTTCCACGCTCGTGGCCGTGGCCGTGCATCGCGTATCGAAAAGCCGTTCGCACACCTGACGATCGTCGTTCGCGAAGTGGAAGCCAAAGGGGAGGCCGCATAATGGGTCAGAAGATTAATCCGATCGGTTTTCGCCTCGGCATCAACCGTACGTGGGACAGCCGTTGGTTCGCCGACAACGCCGAATACGGCCAGCTGCTTCACGAAGACCTGAAGATCCGTGCCTACCTGCTTGAAGAACTCAAGCAGGCCGGCATTGCCAAGGTCGTCATCGAGCGTCCGCACAAGAAGTGCCGCGTCACGATCCACTCGGCTCGTCCGGGTCTGATCATCGGCAAGAAGGGTGCTGACATCGAAAAGCTTCGCAAGAAGATTTCTTCGATGACCAACTCGGAAACGCACCTCAACATCGTTGAAGTTCGTAAGCCGGAAGTCGACGCAACGCTCGTTGCCCAGTCGATTGCCCAGCAGCTCGAGCGCCGCGTGGCTTTCCGCCGCGCAATGAAGCGTTCGGTTCAGTCGGCGATGCGTCTTGGCGCCGAAGGCATCAAGATCACCTGCGCAGGCCGTCTCGGCGGTGCAGAAATCGCCCGTACGGAATGGTACCGCGAAGGTCGCGTTCCGTTGCACACGCTGCGCGCCGACATCGATTACGGTGTTGCTGAAGCAGAAACCGCTTTCGGTATCTGCGGTATTAAGGTCTGGATCTTCAAGGGCGAAATCCTTGAGCACGATCCGATGGCATCCGAACGTCGCGCAAGCGAAAGCGATGCACAGGGCCCGAGCAGCAATAACCGCCGTCGTGAAAACGCCTAACAGTCGTTCCTGGCAGCCGATATTGGAGAAGTAAAAAAATGTTGCAGCCAAAGCGTACTAAGTACCGGAAGCAGTTCAAGGGACGCATCAAGGGCGTCGCCAAGGGCGGTTCCGACCTGGCGTTCGGCGAATTCGGCCTGAAGGCTCAGGAACCGAACCGCGTCAACGCTCGTGAGATCGAAGCGGCCCGCCGCGCGATCACCCGCTACATGAAGCGCGCCGGTCGCGTATGGATCCGCGTCTTCCCGGACGTTCCGGTCACCGCAAAGCCGACCGAAGTCCGCATGGGTAAGGGTAAGGGCGGCGTCGAATACTGGGCATGCAAGGTCAAGCCCGGCCGCATGATGTTTGAGATCGATGGCGTCAGCGAAGAAATCGCACGCGAGGCTCTGCGCCTCGGCTCCGCCAAGCTCTCGGTTAAGACGCGCTTCGTTCAGCGCATCGCAGAGTAAGGATGAAAGCCATGAAAGCTGCAGATGTTCGCGCTCTGAGCGCCGATCAACTCAACGAAGAGCTTGCCAAGCTGAAGAAGGAGCAGTTCAACCTGCGCTTCCAGAAGGCAACTGGCCAGCTCGAAAAGTCTTCGCGAATCAACGAAGTCCGCAAGGACATCGCCCGCGTAAAAACCATTGCCCGCCAGAAGGCGGCGGAAGCCAAGGCCTAAGGACCAAAAAACTATGCCGAAACGCATTCTGCAGGGCACTGTCGTCAGCGACAAGAATGACAAGACCGTTGTGGTCCGTGTCGAGCGTCGCTTCGCGCACCCGATCTTCCAGAAGACCGTCCGCCGGTCCAAGAAGTACAAGGCGCATGACGAAAACAACCAGTACAAGGTCGGCGACGTCGTTTCCATCGAGGAATGCGCGCCGATCTCCAAGGACAAGACCTGGACCGTTGTGTCCGCTCAGTCCTAATTGTTAAGACTTCTTGCGCGGGGGCTTGCTTCCCGCGCAAAAATCTGTATGAAGCAGCGTCAGAACGCTCGTCCTTCGGGCGTTCTTTTGCTTTGAGCGCACGGAAGGTCCTTTAACCAAGGAAACCACCCTGGCAACGATCGATCCCGCGCACGAACAAAATTTCCATAAGCTGGAACAGGGGGCTTCTCCGTCGATGGAGCGTGCCCAACCGGTCCGGTAACAACAAGAAGGCGACCTGATATGATTCAGATGCAAACAAACCTCGACGTGGCGGATAATTCCGGCGCACGTCGTGTCATGTGCATCAAGGTGCTGGGCGGTTCCAAGCGCAAGTACGCTTCGGTCGGCGACATTATCGTCGTTTCGATCAAGGAAGCTATTCCGCGCGGCCGCGTCAAGAAGGGTGATGTTATGAAGGCGGTTGTTGTACGCACCGCCAAGGACATTCGTCGTCCGGACGGCAGCGTCATCCGCTTCGATAACAACGCAGCTGTTCTTATCGATAACAAGAAAGAGCCGATCGGCACCCGTATCTTCGGACCGGTTCCGCGCGAACTGCGCGCCAAGAACCACATGAAGATCATCTCGCTGGCTCCAGAAGTACTCTAAGGGAGCGACAGAGATGCAAAAGATTCGCAAGGGCGACAAGGTCGTCGTTTTGACCGGCAAGGACAAGGGCCGCACCGGTGAAGTGCTGCAGGTTCTCCCCAAGGAAGACCGTGCGGTTGTTCGTGGTGTGAACCTGGTGAAGCGTCACCAGCGCCAGACCCAGAGCCAGGAAGCCGGTATCATCAGCAAGGAAGCTTCCGTACACCTGTCCAACCTCGCGGTTGCTGACAAGGACGGCAAGCCGACCCGCGTTGGCTTCAAGGTTCTTGAAGACGGCAAAAAGGTCCGCGTGGCCAAGCGTTCGGGAGAAGTGATCGATGGCTGATAAGAATTACGAGCCCCGGCTCAAGAAGGAATACACGGACCGCATCCGTTCGGCCATGCAGGAGAAGTTCTCCTACGCCAACGTCATGCAGATCCCGCGTCTTGACAAGATCGTCATCAACATGGGCGTTGGTGAGTCGACTGCCGACTCCAAGAAGCCCACGGTTGCTGCTGCCGACCTCGCTGCTATCGCAGGTCAGAAGCCGGTCATCACCAAGGCTCGCAACTCCATCGCCGGCTTCAAGCTGCGCGAAGGCATGCCGATCGGCGCGAAGGTTACCCTGCGCGGCGCACGCATGTATGAGTTCCTCGATCGTCTCGTGAACATCGCTCTTCCGCGCGTTCGCGACTTCCGTGGCCTCAACCCGAAGTCCTTTGACGGCCGTGGCAACTTCGCCATGGGCATCAAGGAACACATTGTGTTCCCGGAGATCAACTACGACAAGGTTGATCAGATGTGGGGCATGGACATCATCGTTTGCACGACGGCTACCAACGACGACGAAGCACGCGCTCTGCTCACAGAGTTCAACTTCCCGTTCCGCCAGTAAGCCGTAACGACAAGCAGAAGGATAAGTTTTATGGCGAAAACGAGCGCAGTTGAAAAGAACAAGCGCCGCCGCAAGTTGGTCGCAGGCCAGGCACCCAAGCGGGCTGCCCTGAAGGCGATCATCATGAACCAGTCTCTTCCGATCGAAGAGCGGTTCAAGGCAACTCTGAAGCTGGCCTCCCTCCCGCGCGATGGTTCGAAGACCCGCGTACGCAACCGTTGCGAAGTCACCGGTCGTCCGCGCGCTTACTATCGTAAACTCAAGATGTCGCGTATCGCGCTTCGTGAACTTGGCAACTTCGGCCGCGTGCCGGGCGTTGTGAAGTCGAGCTGGTAAGGAGCTGGGCACATGGCAATGACTGATCCCCTGGGCGATATGCTCACCCGTATCCGCAACGGCGCTGCCCGTCGCAAGTCCAGCGTTTCGACGCCGGCTTCGAAGCTGCGCGCGCGCGTTCTGGATGTCCTTCAGGCTGAAGGTTACATCCGCGGCTACTCCGAAGTCGAATTCGGCAACGGCAAGTCCGAGCTGAACATCGAACTCAAGTACTATGAAGGTGCGTCCGTGATCCGTGAGATCGGCCGCGTCTCCAAGCCGGGCCGCCGAGTTTATGTCTCGGTCAAGTCCATTCCGCAGGTCGCGAACGGTCTCGGCATCACCATCCTTTCGACTCCGAAGGGTGTGATGGCTGATCACCAGGCACGCGAACAGAACGTTGGTGGCGAGGTTCTTTGCTCCGTATTCTAATACGGCGCAAGGATCTCCATAACGGACAGACAGGGTAAAACAATGTCTCGTATCGGTAAGAAGCCCGTTCAGGTTCCCGCTGGTGTCACCGCGACTGTCGATGGACAGAAGGTGACGGCAAAGGGCCCGAAGGGCGAACTCTTCTTCGTCGCAAACGACGAAGTTATCGTAAAGCTGGAAGACGGCGCTGTTGCTGTTTCCCCGGTTGACCAGTCCAAGGATGCTCGCTCGAAGTGGGGCATGTCCCGCACGATGATCGAAAACATCTTCAAGGGCGTCAAGGACGGTTACGAGCGCAAGCTCGAAATCAACGGCGTCGGTTACCGCGCTTCCATGCAGGGCAAGAACCTGCAGCTGGCACTCGGCTTCAGCCATGACGTCGTCTACCAGACGCCGGAAGGCATCACCATTGCTGTGCCGAAGCCGACGGAAATCGTCGTCACCGGCATCAACAAGCAGCAGGTCGGCCAGGTTGCAGCGGAAATCCGCGAATACCGCGGTCCCGAGCCCTACAAGGGCAAGGGCGTCAAGTATGCCGGCGAGCGGATTGTCCGCAAAGAAGGCAAGAAGAAGTAAGGATCACGCGAAATGGCTACAAGGAAAGATACACTTGTGCGTCGCGCCGCTCGCGTGCGCCGTCAAATCAAGGCCGTTGCCAACGGTCGTCCGCGCCTGTCGGTTCATCGCTCGTCGAAGAACATCTACGCTCAGGTTATCGATGACGTTGCAGGCAAGACGCTCGCGTCCGCCTCGACCCTCGATACGGATCTCCGCTCTTCGCTGAAGACTGGCGCCGATGCAGCAGCTGCTGCAGCCGTCGGCAAGCTTCTCGCCGAGCGCGCTTCGAAGGCTGGTGTCAAGGATGTCGTCTTTGACCGTGGCGCCTTCATCTATCACGGCCGCGTCAAGGCGCTCGCCGAGGCAGCCCGCGAAGGCGGTCTGAACTTCTAATGCAACTTTTCAGGCATTCGTGTCTGGACTTAGTGAAGTTGCTTGGACCGCTTAATTCCTGAAATCGCCCGGCGGTTTCAGGATAAGATTAAGCGGAACTCAAAGTGTTACAGCGCCCACAAGCGCGTCTGCGACGCGCGGCGCTGTAAAGACCCCGGTCGCTTCGGTCTTGCACCGAAGCGACTTTTGTCAATCTGCCGATTGCACCCGGAAAAGAAAAAGGAAAAGGACAATGGCACAAGAAAAAAGAGGTTCTCGCGAAGACCGCCAGAACCGCGAGGAGCGCGACAGCGAATTCGTCGATAAGCTCGTCGCCATCAACCGCGTCGCAAAAGTCGTCAAGGGCGGCCGTCGTTTCGGCTTTGCTGCTCTCGTCGTCGTTGGCGACCAGAAGGGCCGCGTAGGCTTCGGTCATGGCAAGGCACGCGAAGTGCCGGAAGCTATCCGTAAGGCCACCGAAGCTGCCAAGCGCGAACTGATTTTCGTTCCGCTGCGCTCCGGCCGTACGCTGCATCATGACGTTCACGGCCGCCACGGCGCCGGCAAGGTACTCCTCCGCGCTGCAAAGCCCGGTACCGGTATCATCGCTGGTGGTCCGATGCGCGCTGTCTTCGAAACCCTCGGCATGCACGACGTCGTTGCAAAGTCGACCGGTTCGTCGAACCCGTACAACATGATCCGCGCCACGTTCGACGCCCTCAAGAACCAGATGCACCCGAAGGACATCGCAGCACAGCGCGGCATGAAGTTTGCCACGCTTCAGGCTCGTCGTGCGTCCGCCGGCGTTGCTTCCGAAGAATAAGGGAGCCTGAACCATGGCCAAGAAAGAAACCGCAAAGAAGACGGTTACCGTCGAACAGATCGGTAGCCCCATTCGCCGCCCAGCCATTCAGCGCCAGACGCTGATCGGTCTCGGCCTCAACAAGATGCACCGGGTTCGTACTCTGGAAGACACGCCGTCTGTACGCGGCATGATCCGGTCGATCCAGCACCTCGTTCGCGTCGTCGACGAGAAGTGAGGGGGATACAGTCATGAAACTGAATGAAATCAAGGACAACGAAGGCTCGACCAAGAACCGCAAGCGCCTCGGCCGCGGTATCGGCTCGGGCTCCGGCAAGACCGGTGGTCGCGGTGTCAAGGGTCAGAAGGCTCGTTCGGGCGTTGCGATCAACGGCTTCGAAGGCGGTCAGATGCCAATCTACCGTCGTCTGCCGAAGCGCGGCTTCAACAACATCTTCCGTGCGGATTTTGTTGTCGTGTCGCTCGGCCGCATCCAGACTGCAATCGACGCCAAGAAGCTTGACGCTTCCGCCGCGATCGATGCTGCTGCCCTGACGGCTGCCGGCGTTATCCGCCGCGCCAAGGATGGCGTTCGCGTTCTGGCCGATGGCGAACTGACGGCGAAGGTTTCGCTCGAAGTTGCCGGTGCTTCCAAGTCTGCGATCGAAAAGATCGAAAAGGCTGGCGGCTCCATCAAGCTGCTTTCGGGCGCTGCTGAATAATTTGCTTTGAGAACCGCCCGGGGTGCTTCACACCGGGCGGTTTTGCTCCCATATGTGAGCCCTCACCGAAAATGCGGCAGGATAAGCCGTAACGCATTGAACGGAGACCTCGTGGGCCCATGATTGCAGTCGCAGTCGTTTTCGCGCCGGTTTCCAACCACAAAATTTAGCTTTTCCGGAGCAACCGGTTCGTTCCGCGGGTTCCGATAGGCTACGCGGAGAATTGCATGGCTTCTGCAGCGGAACAGCTCGCCTCCAACCTGAACTTCTCGACCTTTGCCAAGGCAGAGGATCTGAAGAAACGCCTCTGGTTCACCCTTGGTGCGCTGCTGGTGTATCGCCTCGGCACCTATATCCCGTTGCCCGGCCTCAACCCTGATGCGTTTGCCCAGGCCTTTCAGGGCCAGAGCGGCGGCATCCTCGGTCTTTTCAACATGTTCTCCGGTGGCGCCGTCGAGCGCATGGCGATCTTCGCCCTCGGGATCATGCCCTATATTTCCGCCTCCATCATCGTTCAGCTGATGACCTCGGTCGTTCCTTCGCTGGAGCAGCTGAAGAAGGAAGGCGAGCAGGGCCGCAAGATCATCAACCAGTACACCCGCTACGGCACGGTTCTTCTCGGAACGCTGCAGGCCTACGGCATCGCGGTCGGACTTGAGAGCGGAAACGGTCTCGTCGTCGATCCCGGCTGGTTCTTCAAGATTTCCACGGTCATCTCGCTGCTCGGCGGCACGATGTTCCTGATGTGGCTTGGCGAGCAGATCACCTCGCGCGGTATCGGCAACGGTATTTCGCTGATCATCTTCGCCGGTATCGTCGCACATCTGCCGACGGCTCTCGCCGGCACCCTCGAACTCGGCCGCACCGGCGCTCTTTCGACCCCGCTGATTCTCGCGATCATCGTCATGGTCGTCGCCGTAATCGCGCTGATCGTCTTCGTCGAGCGCGCCCAGCGCCGGCTTCTGATCCAGTATCCGAAGCGGCAAGTGGGCAACCGCATGTTCCAGGGCGATACGTCGCACCTGCCGCTGAAGCTGAACACCGCCGGCGTCATCCCTGCAATTTTCGCGTCCTCGCTGCTGCTTCTGCCGGCGACCCTCGCGGGTTTTGCAAACAGCGCATCGCTTCCCGGCTGGGCAACGACCGTCGTCGCCGCCCTTGGCCATGGCCAGCCGCTTTACATGGTGCTGTACGGCGCAATGATTGCGTTCTTCGCCTTCTTCTACACGGCGATCGTGTTCAACCCGAAGGATACGGCCGATAACCTGAAGAAGCATGGCGGCTTCATCCTGGGCATTCGTCCGGGCGAGCGCACCGCTGAATACATTGATTACGTCCTGACGCGCATCACCGTTGTCGGTGCTCTCTATCTGATGTTCGTCTGCATTCTGCCTGAAGTTCTCATCGCGCAGACCGGCGTGCCGTTCTACCTTGGTGGTACGTCGCTTTTGATTGTTGTCAGCGTCACCCTTGATACTGTAGCACAGGTTCAGGGTCACCTTATTGCTCAGCAGTATGAGGGGCTGATCAAGAAGTCGAAGCTGCGTGGAGGGAAGAGGGGACGATGAGACTGATATTTTTGGGGCCGCCGGGTGCCGGTAAGGGCACGCAGGCAAAGCTGCTGACGGAAAAGTACAACATTCCGCAGCTTTCCACCGGCGACATGCTGCGTGCGGCCGTTGCCGAGCAGAGCGAAGTTGGCAAGCGCGCCAAGGCCGTGATGGATGCGGGGCAGCTGGTTTCCGACGAGATCGTCAACGAGATCGTTTCCGATCGAATCGATCAGCCGGACTGTGCTGCGGGGTTCATTCTTGACGGCTATCCGCGCACAGTCCCCCAGGCTGTCGCTCTGGCGAAGATGCTCGAAGGCAAGGGGCTGACGCTCGATGCCGTGATTGAGCTGAAGGTCGATGAAGAAGCGCTTTTGAAACGCATCGAGAATCGTGTAGCAGAAACCCTCGCCGCAGGTGGCAAGGTTCGTTCCGACGATAATCCGGAATCGGTGAAGAAGCGTCTCGTGGAATATCGCGAGAAGACGGCGCCGCTTTCGCAGCATTATGCCTCGACCGGTCAGTTGAAGACTGTTGATGGCATGGCTGATGTCGGGGTTGTTACCCGCGAGATCGAGAAAATCCTGGGCTGACCCTTCGGGTGAGCCCAAAAAGCAAGTGACGGGAGTTGACTTTTACAGTCGATTCCGTCAAACACCGCGCTAACTCGCAACATGCAGGGATCGGCGCGGATTTCGAGACGAAGTCCGGGTGCGATCTTTTTGACGTGTTCCGAACATCAACTTAACGGTCAGTCCTTTGTGGCTGGATAACGAAGTACCTATTGCCGGACGGCAACTGGAAGCAAGGAGAACAGGCGTGGCTCGTATCGCTGGCGTCAACATCCCGACTGCAAAGCGCGTAGTTATCGCGCTGACCTACATTCACGGGATCGGTCCGAAATTTGCGCAGGAAATCATGGAAAAGGTCGGCCTTCCGGCTGACAAGCGCGTCCATCAGCTGACGGACTCGGAAGTCCTGCAGATCCGTGAAGCCATCGACCGTGACTATCAGGTCGAAGGTGACCTGCGTCGCGAGACCTCGATGAACATCAAGCGTCTGATGGACCTCGGCTGCTACCGCGGTCTGCGTCATCGCCGCTCGCTGCCGGTTCGCGGTCAGCGCACGCACACCAATGCCCGCACCCGCAAGGGTCCGGCAAAGGCGATTGCTGGCAAGAAGAAGTAATTTCCCTTCAGGGGAAAAGGAGAGGCTGGTGCTCGGCGCCGGCCTCTTTTTGTAGTTTCGGAAGGGGCGTCCAGAATGCCCCTCCCGGTGGAGCTGCTGGCATTACGGCAGTGACGATATCGCCGCGCAGACCTCTCGTTCGGATTGCGTAAAGACTGGAATTCAGGTGGGGCTCTTTGGAGCTCTTCCGGTGGAGCCGCTGGAACTACGGCGGTGCAGAGATCAACGAAAGGTAATACCATGGCCAAGGAAGCCACCCGCGTTCGCCGTCGCGAACGTAAGAACATTTCGACGGGCGTTGCTCACGTCAACTCCTCGTTCAACAACACCATGATCACCATCACCGACGCACAGGGCAACGCGATTGCCTGGTCGTCTGCTGGTTCGAAGGGCTTCAAGGGTTCGCGCAAGTCGACCCCGTTTGCTGCCCAGATCGCTGCCGAAGATGCTGCCAAGAAGGCGCAGGAACATGGCATGAAGACGCTCGAAGTTGAAGTTTGCGGCCCGGGTTCCGGCCGTGAATCGGCTCTGCGCGCTCTGCAGGCTGCCGGCTTCATGATCACCTCGATCCGTGACGTCACGCCGATCCCGCACAACGGTTGCCGTCCGCGCAAGAAGCGCCGCGTCTGATCATTCACTTCGTCGGCCGGGGGAGGGTTACTTCCTCCGGTGCTTCAGGGCTCGGTTGCCACGATAGAATGGTGGCAACGAACGGAAGGCAAAACACATGATTCAGAAAAACTGGCAGGAACTCATCAAGCCGAACAAGGTCGAGTTCTCCTCTTCCGGCCGCACCAAGGTAAGCCTTGTTGCCGAGCCGCTTGAGCGTGGCTTCGGTCTGACCCTCGGCAACGCGCTTCGTCGCGTTCTTCTGTCGTCGCTTCGTGGCGCTGCGGTTACCGCAGTCCAGATCGACGGCGTCCTGCACGAGTTCTCCTCCATCCCCGGCGTTCGGGAAGATGTGACGGACATCGTGCTCAACATCAAGGAAATCGCCATCAAGATGGATGGCGACGACGCAAAGCGCATGGTCGTGCGCAAGCAGGGTCCGGGCGTTGTTACCGCCGGTGATATTCAGACGGTTGGCGATATCGAAATCCTCAACCCGAACCATGTGATCTGCACCCTCGACGAGGGCGCCGAGATCCGCATGGAGTTCACCGTCAACAACGGCAAGGGCTACGTGCCGGCCGACCGCAACCGTTCGGAAGATGCTCCGATCGGCCTCATCCCGGTCGACAGCCTGTATTCGCCGGTCAAGAAAGTGTCCTACAAGGTGGAAAACACCCGCGAAGGCCAGGTTCTCGACTACGACAAGCTGTCCATGCAGATCGAGACCGACGGTTCCGTCACCGGTGAAGATGCAGTCGCTTTCGCGGCCCGCATCCTTCAGGACCAGCTCGGCGTCTTCGTCAATTTCGACGAGCCGCAGAAGGAAGCCGAAGAAGAAGCCGTTACCGAACTGGCCTTCAACCCGGCGCTCCTCAAGAAGGTCGACGAACTGGAACTTTCCGTCCGTTCGGCGAACTGCCTGAAGAACGACAACATCGTCTATATCGGCGACCTCATTCAGAAGACCGAAGCCGAAATGCTTCGCACTCCGAACTTTGGCCGCAAGTCGCTCAACGAAATCAAGGAAGTTCTCGCTTCCATGGGTCTGCACCTCGGCATGGAAGTGCCTGCATGGCCGCCCGAGAACATCGAAGATCTCGCCAAGCGCTACGAAGATCAGTACTGAACAAACAAAAGGCAGGTGTAACTTGCCTTTCCCAGTCAAACAGCAGGTCGCAGACCTGTATGTGCCAGGAAACGGCAGGGCCTTGAGAGAAAAGGTCGCCTGCACTTAAAGGAGAATAGCAATGCGCCACCAGAAAGCCGGCCGCAAGCTCAATAGAACCGCCAGCCACCGCAAGGCAATGTTTGCCAACATGGCTGCTTCGCTCATCGAGCATGAGCAGATCGTAACGACCCTGCCGAAGGCAAAGGAAATCCGTCCGATCGTCGAGAAGCTCGTAACCCTCGGCAAGCGCGGCGACCTGCACGCTCGTCGTCAGGCCATCTCGCAGATCCGCGACGTTGCTGTTGTTGCCAAGCTGTTCGACGCGATTGCTTCGCGTTACGCAACCCGCAACGGCGGTTACCTTCGCATCATGAAGGCAGGCTACCGTCACGGCGACAATGCCGCTCTCGCTGTCATCGAATTCGTTGACCGCGACCCGGCCGCAAAGGGTGCCAAGGATCTGGCCCGCGTTGCTGCCGAAGCAGAAGCTGCCGAAGCCGCTTGATATTTTCCGATCTTCGGAAATGCAGACAGCCGGGCCGAAAGCCCGGCTGTTTTGCGTTTTGCGCCTGAAAATTAGCGCATGTATAAGGGTTCGACATCTTCACGGTTCCGCCGTCTTTGCATTTTAGCCATGAAGACCTATCTCTTTGTTCCCATGACCGATTCCAGCAGGTTCTCATGACCCGTAAAACCCTTGCTCTCGCGTTGTCCGCGGTGGCCGGCCTGGCCGTTCTCGCTTTTGTCTTCCAGCCGGAAACCGGCACCGCCCAGACCAGTGCGGCGGACGTCCAGAAGGCTGTTCCGCAAAGCCATGTCGAGATGCAGCTGTCCTTCGCCCCGCTCGTCAAGCAGACCGCGAATGCTGTGGTGAATGTCTATGCGGAAAAGACGGTCGAGGGCCGCTCGCTGTTTTCCGGCGATCCCTTCTTCGAACAGTTCTTCGGCCAGCGGATGCCGAACCGTTCTGAAAAACAGTCCTCGCTCGGCTCGGGCGTGATTGTCGGGCAGAACGGCATTGTGGTCACCAACAACCACGTCATCGAAGGCGCCGACGATATCAAGGTGGCGCTGGCCGATGGCCGCGAATTTGCCAGCAAGGTAATGTTGAAAGACGATCGGCTCGATTTGGCCGTGCTGAAGATTGAATCGGACGGCCCGTTCGACACGGTTCCCTTTGGCAATTCCGATGCGGTGGAGGTGGGCGATCTGGTGCTGGCGATCGGCAATCCCTTTGGCGTCGGCCAGACGGTGACCTCAGGTATCGTCTCGGCGCTCGCCCGCAATCAGGTCGTCTCTGGCGATTTCGGCTTCTTTATACAGACCGATGCCGCGATCAATCCCGGCAATTCCGGCGGTGGCCTCATCAACATGAAGGGTGAACTGATCGGTATCAACACGGCGATCTTCTCGCGTGGTGGCGGCTCGAACGGCGTCGGTTTCGCGATCCCCGCCAATCTGGCCAAAGTTTTCGTGGCGTCCGCGGAAGGCGGCAATGGCAGCTTCCGTCGTCCCTATATCGGTGCGAGTTTCGAGCCTGTGACGTCGGAAGTCGCCGAGGCCCTGGGCTTGACCCGCGCGCGCGGCGCGCTCGTGAGCTCCGTGGTGGAAGGCGGACCTGCGGCAACGGCCGGTTTGCGGCCCGGCGAGGTGGTGCTGGCGGTCAATGGTATTCCTGTGGAGCATCCCGATGCTTTAGGCTATCGCCTGACGACGGTCGGTGTCGGTCAAGACGCCAAGCTGACGGTCGCGGACAATGGCGACAGCCGTGAGATTATGCTCGCGCTGTCGGACGCCCCGGAAAAGCCAGCGCGGGATGAACGGTTGATCGAAGGGCGCAATCCGTTCGCCGGTGCGGTGGTGGCCAATCTCTCGCCGCGCCTTGCCGATGAGCTTCATATGCCGGGCGGCGTCCGCGGTGTGGTGATCACCCAGATCAATCGCGGTTCGCCCGCTGCGCGCCTTGGCTTTCAACCGAGAGACATTATTGTCGCCATCAATGGCGAATCGGTCGAAAGCTCCGAAGCTCTCGAAAAACTGGCCGCCGACGATCCATCCTTCTGGCGCGTCGAGATCGAACGCGACGGACAGCGCATCCGACAGTTTTTCCGATGAGCGATCTCTTTTCGCCCCATGAACCTCCGGGCATGGAGAACAGGCGACCGCTGGCAGATCGCCTGCGGCCGCAAAACCTTGCCGAGGTGACCGGGCAGGGGCACCTGACCGGCGAAGACGGTGTGCTGACGCGCATGATTGCATCCGGCACGCTTGGCTCGATGATCTTCTGGGGGCCGCCGGGAACCGGCAAGACGACGGTCGCGAGATTGCTTTCCGGGCAGGCCGGCCTCGCCTTCGAGCAGATCTCGGCGATCTTTTCCGGCGTAGCCGATCTGAAGAAGGTTTTCGAATCGGCGCGCGCCCGTCGCATGTCCGGCCGGCAAACCCTGCTGTTCGTCGACGAGATCCATCGCTTCAACCGTGCGCAGCAGGATAGCTTCCTGCCGGTCATGGAGGATGGCACCGTTATCCTCGTTGGTGCGACCACGGAAAATCCGTCCTTCGAGCTCAATGCCGCTCTTTTGTCACGCGCCCGTGTGCTGACGTTCAAGCCTCATGACGAGGCGAGCCTGGGCGAGTTGCTCGGGCGGGCTGAAGAGATCGAAGCCCGACCCTTGCCACTCGACGAAGATGCCAGGGCGAGCCTCATTCGCATGGCTGACGGCGATGGTCGCGCGGTGCTCACACTGGCGGAGGAGGTTTGGCGCGCGGCGCGCAAGGAAGAGATTTTCGATGCGGCGGCGCTGCAGGAGATCGTGCAGCGGCGCGCGCCCGTCTACGACAAGGGGCAGGATGGCCACTACAATCTGATCTCCGCCTTGCATAAATGCGTTCGTGGCTCGGACCCTGACGCGGCGCTCTACTATCTCTGCCGCATGTTCGATGCCGGAGAAGATCCGCTGTATCTTGGACGCCGGCTGGTGCGGATGGCGGTGGAGGATATCGGCCTTGCCGATCCGCAGGCGCTCGTCATCTGCAATGCCGCCAAGGATGCCTATGATTATCTCGGCTCGCCCGAAGGCGAACTGGCGCTGGCGCAGGCCTGCGTCTACCTTGCCACGGCGCCAAAATCGAACGCAGTCTATACGGCTTACAAATCCGCGATGCGCGCAGCCAAGGAAAACGGCTCGCTGCTGCCGCCAAAGCACATCCTCAACGCCCCGACCAAGCTGATGAAGGGCGAGGGTTATGGCGACGGCTATCGTTACGATCACGACGAGCCGGATGCCTTCTCCGGCCAGGATTATTTTCCGGAGAAAATGGGTCGCAAGACCTTCTACGATCCGCCGGAGCGCGGTTTCGAGCGGGAGCTTCGCAAGCGGCTGGAGTGGTGGGCAAAGCTGCGGCGTGAGCGCAACGGCTGATCGAGCCATGCCTCTCCGCCATGGCTCCTTTGCCATCCGGCATCTTGCTTTGAGGCAAGCGAAATGCGATATGAGAGACATATGCAGACGGCTGCAGGACAGCTTAATCCTGTCTAACATCCGCGGGGACGGCCTCGCTCCTTTGAACGGAGTTTATCATGGCCTGGACCATTCTTTTCCTTGCGGGACTTTTTGAAATCGGTTGGGCGATCGGCCTAAAATACACCGACGGTTTCACCAAGCCGCTGCCAACCGTGCTGACGGCAGCCTCAATGATCATCAGCGTCGTACTGCTCGGCATTGCCATGCGCAGTCTGCCGCTGGGCACGTCCTACGCAATCTGGACCGGGATCGGCACGGTCGGCACCGTCATCCTCGGCATCTTCCTTTTCGCCGAGCCTGCGACAGCAATCCGCCTCGGCTGCATTGGGCTGATCGTTGTGGGTATTGCCGGGTTGAAACTTACGGCTTAAGCCAACGCGGGAAAGCCGCGCCGCTCTTCCCACGCCGTCATGGCCGGGCTTGACCCGACCATCTGCTGGTCGATCAATATGGACAGACTGGAAGATTCTCGGCTCAAGGCCGAGGATGGCGCAGGACGGGCTTTTTAGCGCAGCGCATCCAGCGTCTTTGCCGCCGCCTGCATATCCTGCCAGCGGTTTTCTCGCCG
This sequence comes from Pararhizobium arenae, assembly GCF_001931685.1. Lineage (GTDB taxonomy): Bacteria > Pseudomonadota > Alphaproteobacteria > Rhizobiales > Rhizobiaceae > Pararhizobium > Pararhizobium arenae. The sequence continues at coordinate 147,712 of NZ_MOOY01000001.1, forward strand.
CTGGAAGGCTTCCTCGTCCGTTCCCCAGTGCTCGATCTGCCAGTCTTCGTCGATATGGGCAAGTTCCCACGCTTCTTCAGCAGAAATGCGACGCTCGGCAAAGGCGAGAGCGAGTAGGGCGGAGCCGGTCAGCGACGTGATCGTGTGCAGGCAGGCAAGCCCGAGCGGCGTCGCATAGGCGCGCAAAGCGCCGGCGAAGGCATTGGTGGCGGCGCGCGGCTGCTCCTGATGAACGATGCCTTCCGCCAGAATGAACCGGGCGCCGAGGCTGTCGGCAGCCCAGGAAAGGATCGGATCCCAACGCTCTGTCTGACGGGCAACGAGACCTTCCGGCTCGGCGGCGCGGTAACAGAGAAGGTCCGTGCCAGAGAATTTCAGGATATCGTCGAACACAGCGCGGATATCGTTGGCAACGCCATCAAGAGCCGTGTTGGCAAGCCGGGTCACGGGCATCGTGGCGGGATTGATGACGTCCTTCTGGGCGTCCCACTCCTCTGCGAGAAGGGCGGCAACTTTCTCGGTCGGCACCGTCAGCGGGTTTTTCGCCGGTGTGCGTACATTGCGGCCATCGAGCAGAACCGCGTAGCCGCCTGCTTCAGCGGGCGCCACTGTCACTGTCGTATAGAAGCGCTTCGGCAGGGGCTTCAGCATTTGGATCTGTGCGCGGCGTACGGGATCGGGATCGCTGAGCGCGCCGGTCAGGTCATCGCGGATATCAGGCATGCTGTATCTCCATCCACTTCAAGATTTCGTCCGGTGTGCGCACGATATGGTCGGCGCCGGCTTCGACCAGATCCGGCACCGAGGCATAACCCCAGGAGACGCCGATGGCGCGGGCGCCGGCGCTCTTGGCCATCTGCATGTCATAGATCGCATCGCCGATGACGATGGTGTCTCGCGGATCGATCCCTGCTTCCGCGCAGCATTCCGTCACCATCGCCGGATGCGGCTTGGAGGGGCAGTCGTCGGCCGTGCGTGACGTGAAGAATGTCTTTTCAAATCCGTGGCTTGCGCAGATCATTTGAAGTCCGCGCCGGGACTTTCCCGTAACGGCACCCAGGATAATATCGTCCATCTTCGCCAGAGCCGCGATCATCGGGGCGATGCCGGGGTACAGGGGCTCCTGAAAGCCGGGCTCGGAGCGAACGCCGGTGAAGATCGACTTGTAATGCGCCGTCATTTCCAGCGCCTGGTCGTCCACATGAGGCAGGCCGCGCATGCGGGCGATCGCGATATCCAGCGTCAGTCCGATAATGCTCTTGGTCTGCGAAAGCTCGGGGCGGGGCAGGCCGAAGTCGACGAAGGTGCGGGCCATGACCTCATGGATCAGGCCGGCGCTATCGACCAGCGTGCCGTCGCAGTCGAAGAGAACCAACTGCATCAGTCTTCTTCCCCGGCATTGTCGAGGTCGAAGCCGAACAAGTTCCAGCTCTGTGTCATGTGCTGCGGCATGGGCGCGGTGATCTTCAGGCGGCCGCCATCCGGGTGAGGGATATCGATGTGGCGGGCGTGGAGATGCAGCCGGTTCTGGACACCACCGGGAAAATTCCAGTTGGTATCGTCATCGAAATATTTCGGATCGCCGAGGATCGGATGGCCGATATACTGGGCGTGAACGCGCAGCTGATGGGTGCGACCGGTATAAGGCTCCATCTGCAGCCAGGCGAAATTCTGGCCCGCCTGTTCGAGAATCTTATAATAGGAAATTGCGTGATCGGCGCCTTCTTCGCCATGTTTTGCGATGCGCATGCGATCGCCGTCCGGCGTCTGTTCCTTGACGAGCCATGTCGAAAGCTTGTCTTCCCGCTTGCGGGGCACACCTTTCACCAGTGCCCAATAGGTCTTCTTGGTGTCGCGTTCGCGGAAGGCTGCCGTCAGTTTCTGCGCCGCGCCGCGGGTGCGAGCGATCACGAGCACACCGGACGTATCGCGATCGAGGCGGTGAACGAGACGCGGCTTTTCACCCTTGGGGCTGGTCCAGGCTTCGAGCATCTGGTCGATATGTCTGTTCACGCCGGAGCCGCCCTGTACGGCGATGCCCGGCGGCTTGTTGAGCACGATCACCTTGGCGTCTTCATGCAGCAGCATACGCGACAGGAGTTCGTGATCTGATGCGTTGCGCAGGTCCCGGCCGGCGATCGGGCCGGTCTTCTTGGCATCGACGTCCATCGGCGGGATACGGATGACCTGGCCGGGTTGGACGCGGGTATCGGATTTTACCCGGCCGCCATCGACGCGGATCTGGCCTGAGCGAAGAAGCTTCTGCAGCGGGCCGAAGCCGAGGCCGGGATAGTGCACCTTGAACCAGCGATCGAGCCGCATGCCCGTTTCGTCGGCTTCCACCTGCCTGTGTTCGATACCTGCCATCAACTTAATCCGCTTTCATCACCACGCGCCCATCATGCGATGCCGGATCGCCTGAAGAAAGGGGCTTTTCTGTATTCTTGGCCTCATGCCACGCAGATGCGCGGCCGGCAGGCAGGCTTTAGACTATTGCGCGCATCAGGGCCAGCCCGGCAACGACGGCGAGACCCGAAAGAATGACGCTGGAGCCCACATAAATGGCCGCGGGGACAGTTTCGCCGCGCTCAAGGAGGGCGATGGCGTCGAGCGAAAAGGCGGAGAAGGTGGTGTAGCCGCCGAGAATGCCGGTGATCATGAAGACGCGCATTTCCGGCGAGCCGGAAAATTTCTGCATGATCAGTTCCGAGATCAGGCCGATGAGGAATGAGCCGGTGACGTTGACGGTCAGCGTTCCCCACGGGAAGCTCGGGCCGAAGCTGCGCAGCGTACCGAGACCGACGAGATAGCGTAGGACGGAACCAAGGGCACCGCCGAGGGCGACGAGAAGAATATGGGTCATTTGCGCGCCATTAGCGCATCTTTGCGCCGTTGAAAAGCTTTGCAGCAATTATCAGGCCTGGATCGGGATAAGCGGCGCTTAAGATTTGGCTGCTTAAATGCCTGCTAATACGCTTCGTCACACGGACGCAACAATGACCGCTGCAATCAAATTTACCCACTATGACCTCAAGCTGCTGCGCGCGGGCATCACGGTCGAAATCACGCTTTCGGCTGTCGCCAATGTGCGGTTGATGTCGGCAAAGAACTTCGCTCTCTACAAGGAGACGTTGAAGCACCAGTTCATTGGTGGCGTAGCTCGCAAATCGCCCATTCGGCTGACGATTCCGCAAGCGGGCCACTGGCATGTCGTGGTGGATATGGAAGGCCATCATGGCCATGCGGAATCGAGCATCCGCATCATCGAGACCGCCGCTGCCCCGCGTTTCCAATCGGCCCGGTGAGAAAAGGCTGCATGCGAACCATGCAGCCTAATAAGTTCGTTATGCCAGCCGCTCGGCATGCCACTTCAGGTGATCGTCCATGAAGGTCGAAATGAAGTAGTAGGAGTGGTCGTAGCGCTCGTGCAGGCGCAGCGTCAGGCCGATATCCGTGCCCTTGATGGCTTCCTCGAAAAGCCACGGACGCAGGCCGTTTTCCAGGAAACTGTCGGCCTTGCCCTGATCGATCAGGAACTCGGGGAAGCGCGCGCCATCTTTCACAAGCGCGCAGGCGTCGTATTGCCGCCACGCCGACTTGTCCTCGCCGAGATATTTTTCAAAGGCGCCGATCGACCAGTCGGCGGTCGACGGCTCGACGATCGGCGCGAAGGCCGAGCAGCACTTGAACCTATCCGGGTTTTTCAGAGCGATTGTCATGGCGCCGTGGCCGCCCATGGAGTGACCGAAAATGCCCTGGCGGCTCATATCGACGCGGAAATGCTGGGCGACGAAGGCCGGCAGTTCTTCCGTGATGTATGTGTACATCTGGTAGTTATCCGACCAAGGGGATTGCGTCGCATCGAGATAGAAGCCGGCGCCCTTGCCCATTTGCCAGTTTGTCAGCTCGTCGGGAACATCGTTGCCGCGCGGGCTGGTATCCGGGCAGACGATGATCAGTCCAAGCTCGGAGGCCATGCGGCGATATTCGCCCTTTTCCATGACGTTGGCATGGGTGCAGGTGAGGCCGGAGAGATACCAGACGACGGGGCAGGGTTCGGTGATTGCCTTTGGCGGAACATAGACCGCAAAGGTCATCTCGACGCCGCAGGCTTCGCTATCATGGGCGAAGACGCCCTGCATGCCGCCAAAGGCGGTGTTTTGGGAAAGGACTTTCATGATCGGCTCCTGTGAATACGGTCAGGCCAGCGCGACGGCAGTGTTGACGGCCGCGGCGACCAGGGTGGTGTTGAAGAAGAAGGACACGATCGAATGCAGCAGGTTAAGCTTGCGCATGTCGGTCGAGGTGATGGCGACATCGGAGGTCTGCCCGGTCATGCCGATGACGAAGGAAAAATAGAGAAAGTCGTAGCCGCCGGGCTCGTCATCTCCCGGAAAGTTCAGGCCGCCACCATTGTCATTGTCGGCTTCCGTGTCCATGGCCGGGCTCCAGTAATGGTGGGCGTAGTGCAGGGCGGCCATGGTGTGGATCGTCAGCCATCCCAGTGCGACCGCCGAAAATGCCAGGACAAGCGATGCCGCTGTTGCCGTTTCACGGCCGTTCAGCACGAGAAACAGCGACGTCATCGAAACGACGATGGTCGCCAGAGTGACGGTGAGGATGACCGGTGCCGGCTCATCGGTGCCGGAAGCGTTTTCCTTCAGATAGGCGGCGGTGAGTTTCGGAAATTGAGAGGCCGTGAGCGTCAGGTAGACGATGAAGAAAACCACCGGCGTGCCGACAACCGTCAATTTCGGCAAAAGCCAAAGACAGGCGGGCAGGGACAAAACCGCGATCAGCACCGCCGCATAGAAGGGAAAGTGACGGCGAAACGAGAGGCTTTTGTTCTTGAGGTTCAGCATGTCGCTACCGGCGTTTGATGCGGCGGCAGAGCCGGTCCAGCGTTTCCAGAAAGGCAGACCGGTCACGGGCGGAGAAGGCGGCGTTATAACCTTTGCTCTCGCCCGTCTCGCGCAGATGTGCGCCCAGATCGCGCATCGCCGTCGCCATGCCGATATTGGCCTTGTCGAAGACGCGGCCCGTCGGACCCGTCACGTCGGCTCCGGCCGCCACGCAGCGCCCGGCCAGCGGAACGTCCGCCGTCACCACGATGTCGCCTTCGGTGGCGTGTTCCGCAATCCAGTTGTCGGCGGCATCGAAGCCGGCCGAGACGATCACGTTGCGAACCATCGGATCGCGCGAGGGGCGCAGGCCGGAATTGGCGACGAAAACAACCGGCAGCCCATGACGCTCTGCAACCTTCAGGATTTCCGGTTTTACCGGGCAGGCGTCGGCATCGACATAAATGGTGTTCTCGTGGTGTGTGCTCTCGTTCATCGTCTTTCCGGTGTGTCCACTATGGACGGGCAATGGTGTTGCCGATCGGCTTCATCGCTTCGCTGGCTGGTTTCCGGACGGGCGAGGAGAGCGAGCGGCTGCCTTTTCCCACCGGTGTCCAGGTTTCCGTGGAGATGGCGCCGCCTGCATAGGCCCAGTTCCCCTTCCAGGAGCCGTCCGGTTGGCGGTCGTACTGCGCGATGCCAAAGCCATCTGTGTTACCGTAGCCGATGGCAATCGTGTCGTCGCTGGACGAGGCGGCATTTGTGGAAGAGTTCCCGGAGCGTTTGCCACCAAGACCGACACCATAGGATTCCGTTCCGGCGATGGTCCAGACGATCGAATAGGTCGTTCCTGAACGCTTGACCTCGACGGTGCCGGAATATTCGCCGCCATTGTCGGGGTTGATGCCGACGACATCGTATTTTCCCACAGGATCTGCCAGGGCCAACGCCGGTGAAAGCATGGCAAGAGCGGCGACGACAAAGCGGAATGGCATCATGATCCAACCTTTCATGAAGAGCGCCGCACTCTTCGCGAATGCGGCGCTCATTCTCTCAGCGAGCGATGATCGCTCTCTGTCGTAACGTCAAGCCGATTACGCTCAGTAAATCACGACGCCGCGGATCGATTCGCCCTTGTGCATCAGGTCGAAGCCCTTGTTGATGTCTTCAAGCGGCATGGTGTGGGTAATCATCGGGTCGATCTGGATTTTGCCTTCCATGTACCAGTCGACGATCTTCGGAACGTCCGTGCGGCCACGCGCGCCACCAAAGGCCGTGCCCATCCAGTTGCGGCCGGTCACCAGCTGGAAGGGACGGGTGGAAATTTCCTGGCCGGCACCGGCCACGCCGATGATGACGGACTTGCCCCAGCCGCGATGCGAGGACTCGAGTGCCTGGCGCATGACCTTGGTGTTGCCCGTGCAGTCGAACGTATAGTCAGCACCGCCGATCAGGTCGTTGCCGCGCTTCGTCATGTTGACGAGATAGGGCACGATGTCTTCGCCGACCTCCTTCGGGTTGACGAAGTGGGTCATGCCGAACTTCTCGCCCCAGGCCTTGCGGTCCGGGTTGATGTCAACGCCGATGATCATGTCGGCGCCGGCAAGCCGAAGGCCCTGCAGCACGTTGAGACCGATGCCGCCGAGGCCGAAGACGATCGCGGTCGAGCCAATCTCGACCTTGGCGGTGTTGATGACCGCACCGATGCCGGTCGTCACGCCACAACCGATGTAGCAGACCTTGTCGAAGGGGGCGTCCGGATTGATCTTGGCAACCGCGATCTCCGGCAGAACCGTAAAGTTCGAGAAGGTCGAGCAGCCCATGTAGTGGTGGATCTTGTCCTTGCCGATCGAGAAGCGGCTCGTGCCGTCCGGCATCACGCCCTGGCCCTGTGTGGCGCGGATCGAGGTGCAGAGATTGGTTTTGCGCGAGGTGCAGGAATAACATTCGCGGCATTCCGGCGTGTAGAGCGGAATGACATGGTCGCCCTTCTTCAGCGAGGTGACGCCCGGGCCGACATCGACGACGACGCCAGCGCCTTCATGGCCGAGAATGGCCGGGAACAGGCCTTCCGGGTCGGCGCCCGACAGGGTGAAATCATCGGTGTGGCAGATACCGGTCGCCTTGACCTCGAACAGCACTTCGCCGGCTTTGGGGCCTTCGAGCTGCACGGTCATGACTTCCAGCGGTTTTCCGGCCTGCACGGCAACGGCGGCGCGTACGTCCATGGTGTTTTCTCCTTTATGGAATGATTTTGGTTCACAATCGCAGGTCGATCACCTGAGCTCAAGCCGCTCCGGTGATCCGGACCACGGAATCGGTCTGTTCTTAGCGGATATCCTGTAGGACACGGGCGAGTTCTGCCTCAAGGGCCGCAATCGCTTTTCCCGTCTGCTCGTGCAAGGTGCGGATGTGCGTGAGCTGGCTCAGGAGACCGGCTGCGGCCGATCCGTTCAATTCATCCTTCGGCGCATCGCCGAGACCGGCAATCAGCCATGCCGGGGTGACGCCGAGCACGCCGGCCAGCATGAAAAGCCTGCTGGTGCGTGGCTCGGAGCGGTCGCGTTCCCAGGCGGAAACCGTATCCACATGCACGCCAAGCCGATCTGCCAGTTCCCGCGCCGACATGCCCAGCGCATCGCGCGCGCGCCAGATGCGCCCGCCCAACGTATCGTTGTCCTGTGATCTGCGGAGCATGGAAATGACGGTCTCCGTCGATAGGCGCATCGGTTTCTCCTCTGGCCGTTGGGTAGGAACGGAATGACGTGCTTTGCGATACTTCATCAAATTCCCACTGTACCTCGCCGCGGCGTCGGGTGAAGGGCTTCATGCGGCAAAAAAGCAGCGAAACGCGCCTTTCAGCAATCCTCGTTTAAGCGATGCGTGATGTTCTGCTGCCGGCTGATCGAAACATTGAAACGGTCGCGAAAGTCGATAAGGTCCGCTTCTCCTTCTCAGGTATATCTGCGTGACAAGCTTCCCATCTTCGCCCGCTGCAAAAATGACGGTTCTTCAGGGGCTGGCGCTCATGCTGTTTGCGATGATCATCCTGCCCTGCATGGATGCCATCGCCAAGTACATGGCGGTTTATCAGGGCATGTCGCCGGGACAGGTCACATTTTACCGCTTCTTTTTTCAGTTGGTCTCGACGCTGCCTCTTCTTCTTGCCCAGGGCGGCTTTCGGGCCTTGATGCCCAAGCGTCTCGGCCTCAACCTTCTTCGCGGCGTGTTGCTGGCTGCGGCGGCGCTGCTTTTCTTCGTCTCCGTCAAATACATGCCGCTCGCCGATGTTTTCGCGATCTATTTCGTCGAGCCTTTCATTCTGACCTGCCTGTCAGCGGTGGTGCTCGGTGAAAAAGTCGGCTGGCGGCGCTGGCTGGCGATCGTGATCGGTTTCGGTGGCGCGATGATCGTCATTCAACCCAGTTTCCAGCTTTTCGGGCTGACGTCCCTGTTGCCCATCGGCTGCGCGTTCCTGTTTGCCTGTTATCTTCTGATGAACAGGGCGCTTGGCGATGCCGATGCGCCGCTGGTCATGCAAACGATCGCCGGCATAGGCGGGACGCTTTTCATGATCGGTGCGATCGCGATCGGCCACGGCATGGGTTCGGTCGATTTCGTACCGTCGCTGCCGAACACGACGCTGGGCTGGGCCCTCGTGGTGACGCTCGGCACGCTTTCCGGTTACGGTCACCTTCTGGTCGTCAAGGCGTTTCAGGCCGCCCCGGTGTCGATTCTCGCGCCATTCCACTATTTCGAAATCATTTCGGCGACAGCACTCGGCTATTTCGTCTTCAGCGATTTCCCAACCGCTTCCAAGTGGCTTGGTATCCTCATCATCATCGCCTCGGGCCTCTACATCATCTGGCGGGAACGTCGTCTGGCGAGGCGAAAGATAAATATCGAGTAAATTTTCAAAGCGTTTCCTAAGCGTGCTTCTTGGCGGATTGGAAACGCATGAACCCTAACCTAACTCCAGTTTCATGATGAAACGGGAGAGAGGAATGGGCGAATTTCGTCTGTCTTATCCGGCATGTGTGATCGCCGGGAAAATGCGCCTGACTGCGGAGGATATTCAGATCCTGCGCGAGCATGTCTTCGTGAAAGGTATGACCACATCTCAGGATGCGGTCATCCTTCTCGCGATCAATACGTCCTGCAGCGAAAAATGCCCGGAATGGCGCGGTTATTTCATGGAGACGATGACGAATTTCATCGTGCGCCATTGTTATCCGCAGGGGGCTATGGACGACTGGAACGCCGACTGGCTGATTGCGATGATCTCGACCCGCGGTGTGGTCAATTCCGACCTTGAGCTCGACCTCCTTTTCCACGTCATCGATGTTTCCTCAAGCATCACCGACAGCCTGTCGATCTTCGCGCTCGAACAGATACGATTGGGTCTGGCCGAGGAGAAAGGCGCATGGGCGTCCCTTCGCGGTGGGCGCAGCGGCCTGCTCAACAAAGCATGTCCAGCGCATAGGCCGCGTTATGACGGCTGTCGCGCGGTCGCGGGGCGGACGTCTGACCGAGCGTGAAAAGGCGATGCTACGTCAGATCGGTATTCTGACCGGTCTCGGAGAGGAACAGGCGGCGGCGTGACGGCTGGGCGATAGGAAACTGTTGCCAAAATCGGAGCGGGGGAACGTCGTCCGGCGTTCCCCCGCTCTCTCTTTCTTCAAGCCACGGACCTATCCGTCAGTGCAGTGCCTGTCGGCCGTTCCAGAACCGTCGGGCCGAACACCGCTTCGATTGCCTCGCGCAACCGGATATCGACATCCTCCATGCTCACCAGCAGGCCGAGATCCACAAGGCTGGTGACGCCGTAGTCGCTGATGCCGCAGGGTACGATCCCGGTGAAGTGCTCGATATCCGGATCGACGTTCAGCGACAGGCCGTGAAAACTGACCCATCTGCGCAGGCGTATGCCGATGGCTGCGATCTTGTCTTCGGCGACATCGCCGTTTGGCAAGGGCGGGCGTTCCGGCCGACGCACCCACACACCCACGCGATCCTCCCGGCGTTCGCCGGTGATGTTCATGGCTGCAAGCGTTTCAATGACGACGCGCTCAAGGGCTGCGACGAACTGCCGGACATCCTGCCTGCGTCTTTTGAGGTCCAGCATGACATAGACCACACGCTGGCCCGGGCCGTGATAGGTATATTCCCCGCCGCGGCCGGTCTGGAACACGGGGAAGCGATCCGGCGAGACAAGGTCGGAAGAGTTAGCGCTCGTGCCTGCCGTATAGAGGGGAGGGTGTTCCACCATCCATATCAGCTCGTCGGCTTCGCCGGCGGCAATGGCGGCGACCTCTGCCTCCATCGTTTCGACCGCTTCTTCATAATCCACGAGGCCGGGGGCGAATCTCAGGCGGATGGGAGGACAGCCTTCCTGTGCGAAAAAAGTCGTTTCCAGCCTGTCTCTCTGCATGATTGCACCCACATTCCCGTTCATTTCACCTTCTAAATGGTATGCTTTACAGCTGAAGTCCAGCATTTGCAGGGGGTGCGTGAGGGGGCTTCTGAAATAGTCCGTTTTCGCATCAACTTTCTTTCACATTGGCCTTGTGCACCCCAGAGGCTTTTGCTACATGCAGCCGCGCCGGAGCAATTCGGCATCTACCACGATGCGGTCGTGGCGGAATTGGTAGACGCGCAGCGTTGAGGTCGCTGTGTCGAAAGACGTGGAAGTTCGAGTCTTCTCGACCGCACCAAGAGCCCGGCTTTAAGCCGGGTTTTTTGTTTTTATACAATGATTTGTTGCTTCGTAGATTTGAAGCTGCCGCCTCTTGTCCCCATCAATGCCGTTCCTTCTCGAGCTTCTCGAAGCGTTTGATCGCCCGCTCCCGCTTCAGCCTTGAGAGTTTCTGAAGCCAGAATATTCCGTCCAACTGATCGATTTCGTGCTGGAGGCAAATTGCCAGCAGGCCCTCGGCCTCGTCCTCCCGAAAATCGCCGTCGCAGGTCTGGTAAGCAACCCGGATGCTTCGGGCGCGGATGCCATCCTCGGATATTCCGGGCATCGAGACGCTGCCTTCCGGGTGCGTGACGAGATCCGGCGATGACCAGAGAATTTTTGGATTAACGTATCTGCGAACCTCTCCGGGCTCGATTTCGATGACCGTTACCCGTTGCAGGATGCCGATATGGGGCGCCGTAATGCCAATGCCCGGCGCCGCACGCATGGTGTCCAGAAGATCGTCACACAGTGCGGAAAGCGCCGGATCGAACACCGTAACCTCGTTTGCCGGCAGGCGCAGAAGGGGATCGGGAAAGCGAACGATAGGACGGATGGGCATGAACACGACCAACGGCTTGAGGTTTTTACAGAAGCAAAACAATTCGCATGATTTTGCAACAGCTTGCCTAAAAACTGAAGCGGCGGTGCGGCGATTGCCGCAAGGGGTAGTGGACCTTACGGCGGCATTGCGTTAGCAGAAAAAGGTGCGCTCGTCCTCTTCGGGGCGTATCGTGCAATCAACCGGTATCCGATGCCTTCCTGCTCCCCCCGGCCGCGCCGGCGTCTTGGATGGCTGATATTCTGCGAGGGTGGGCACATGAGCTATACCGGTGACGACAATCGCGCAGCAGCCGAAGAAAATGCCGTTGAGATGTCGGACATCTATGCGGACGACGGTTCGGTGCGCTCCGACTTTCTCATGCATGTGGGCGCGGCAATCGCAGACCGCGATCTTCTTTATCTTCGCCAGCATGTGGCACGGCTGCATGCGTCGGAAATGGGCGATTTGCTTGAGGCCATCCAGCCGGATCAGCGCCTCGCTCTTGTCTCGTTGCTCGGCAAGGATTTCGATCTCTCGGCGCTGACCGAGGTCGACGAGGCTATCCGCCTCGATATCGTCGAACACCTGCCCAACGACCAGATCGCCGAAGCGCTGGGCGAAATGGATTCGGACGATGCCGTCTACATTCTCGAGGATCTCGACCAGGAGGACCAGGAAGAAATCCTGGCCAAGCTGCCCTTTACGGAGCGGGTAAGGCTGCGGCGGTCGCTGGACTACCCGGAAAGCACAGCCGGCCGTCGCATGCAGACGGAGTTCGTTGCGGTGCCGCCGTTCTGGACCGTCGGGCAGACGATCGACTACATGCGCGAAGACAGTGAATTGCCAGAGAGCTTCACGCAGATCTTTGTCATCGATCCTACATTCCGGCTTCTCGGTGCCGTCGATCTCGATCGTATCCTGCGCACCAAGCGTTCGGTGAAGATCGAAACGATCATGCGCGAAACCAACCATCCGATTCCCGCCGAGATGGACCAGGAAGAGGCGGCCCAGCTTTTCGAACAGTACGATCTGCTTTCCGCGGCTGTTGTCGATGAAAACAACCGCCTCGTCGGCGTGCTGACGATCGATGACGTCGTCGACGTTATTCAGGAAGAGGCGGAAGAAGACCTCATGCGTCTCGGCGGTGTCGGCGACGAAGAGCTGTCGGACAGCATCGCCAGCACCTCGCGCTCGCGCGTGCCCTGGTTGACCGTCAATCTGTTCACCGCATTCCTGTCGGCGACGGTGATCTCGCTGTTCGATGCGTCCATCCAGCAGATCGTTGCGCTGGCGATCCTGATGCCGACGGTGGCCGGCATGGGCGGCAATGCCGGCTCGCAAACAATGACCGTGACGGTGCGGGCGCTCGCCACGCGCAATCTCGACATCCACAATGCCTGGCGAATCGTGCGCCGCGAAGCGGGGGTCGGGCTCCTGAACGGCATGCTGTTCGGCCTGCTGGTGGGATGTGTTGCAGGCATCTGGTTCCACGACATCAATATCGCCGGTATTATCGCCACGGCGATGCTGATTAACATGACCGCTGCGGCGCTTGCGGGCATACTTATTCCGCTGCTTCTGGATAAGTGCGGTGCCGACCCGGCTGTTTCATCCGCGGTCTTCGTGACCGCTGTAACGGACGTGACCGGCTTTTCAGCTTTTCTCGGCCTCGCGACATGGTGGTTCCACATCAGTTGAGCCGACGGGTGATTTGACTTTTACGTCAAGGTCAATCATAGTTTTTGACGCGCGGTCTGATGCGTATTTGAGCCATTTTATGGGATCAGTGTTGGCCTGAATGCGACGTTGCGTGGAGCAAGGCGAGGCAGAGTGAACAAGTTTTATACAATCACGGAATTGACGCGGGAATTTGGCGTATCCACACGGACACTGCGTTTCTACGAAGACGAGGGGCTGATCCATCCCGAGCGTCGTGGGCGCACCCGGCTGTTTCGCATGTCCGACCGCCGGCTGATCCAGGAAATCCTGCGCGGTCGCCGGATCGGGTTCACTATCGCCGAAATTCGCGAGATCATCCAGGTGTACAAGGACCCGCCGGGCGAGGCCGGCCAGTTGCGGCTGCTGATGAAGCGCGTCGAGGAAAAGCGCGAAGAACTGAACCAGAAGCGCCGTGACATTGATGAGACCCTTGATGAACTCAACAATGTCGAGGAAGCGTGCCTGACGCGACTTGCCGAGATTGGCGTCGGCACCTGACGGTGCCGCTCCTCAGATCCACCGTCTCGTGCGGCGGCAATAGCGCTCGAATTCAATCCCGAAACGCGAAAGCAGGTGGCGTTCTTCAGCGCGCACCGCATACACCGTCGTCACGATCACGGTCACGATCGTCATGACGAGAAGCCATGGGTTGAGCGCGATCAACCCCATGCCGATCATGATAAACGTGTAGCCGAGGTAGATCGGATTGCGGGTGAGGCGAAACGGGCCAGTCGTCACCAGATGGGAGGAGCATCTGTACGGCAGTACTGTCGTTTGCCTATCCAAGAGTGTTCGAACTGCCCAAAGGCAAAGACAGACGCCTCCCGTCACGAAAGCGGCGCCGGTGATCCACAGTATCCACCGACCGTGGATTTCGATGACAGGTATCGGCTGAACGCGCGCCATCGCCATCGCTACGATCGCCGCCAGCCCGTGCAGGGCAATGGGCCAGGGATACCGTAGCGACTTGGCGCGATAGACGTTCATGTCCTGCTTTCTAGCCTTACTCCGTGGCGCGTGCGTCCATGGTGCATTGTTCTGTGATCGTTGCGATGCGCGGGTCTGTGGCGATGTCGATCTGCCCGGCATTGAGCGCGGTGAAAAGATCCTGTTCCAGGAACTTGTCGAGGGTGCAGCCGCAGAATGCGGCGCAAAGGCTTGCCGATTCCGTTCGGGCGCAGTTCGCCGTGCAGTTCGTGCGGAATTCCACGGTCGGGTCCGGCTGCGGAGCCGGGAAGATGAGCGCGAACAGGTAGACAAGAGAAAAGAGCAGAGGCTGGTGAATAAGATAGATCGAAAGGCTGTGCCGCCCGCCAAAGGACAGGATACGGGCAGGTTTGCCGCCGGTGTCTATCGACGCCATCCGGTCGGTCAGGCCTGTGGACAGGCAAAGCCGGGCGAGAGCCAGACCGGCGAGAAACGGTGCAAGCCATGGGAGAAGCGGCACATAGTCGTTGGATCGCGGCAGGGTTTCCGAGAGGCCGACCCACCAGAGGGCCGGAACATCGAAAATGGGTGAGCGAAGATAGAACGGAGCCGCAAAGACGGCGGCTGCAACCGCAAGGGTGAGCAAGACAGGCACGCGAAGGAAAAGCAGGCCTATGACGCTGGCAGCCGCGATTGCATGCAGGATGCCGAAGAAGATGAACGAGTTCGGAAAGGCAAACCATGTGGCGACGGTGATGACCAGCGCTGCGGCCACGATCTTCCCGAGCCTGATCAGGAAACCGCGTATTCGTATCTCCGGATAGTTTCCGAGAACGAGGCTGAAGCCCGCGAGAAACAGAAAGCTTCCCGCAATCAGTCGGGCAAAAAGCTTCCAGCCGCCGGAGGCGACAGTTCCGGCTTCAAGATAGCCGAAATATTCGAGATCCCAGGAAAAATGGTAGATCGCCATGGCGATGAGGGCGATGCCGCGCAGAACATCGATCGCGCCGATCCGCCGACGGGAGGCAGGCGTCGTTTCGATGCTGCTGTCGATAGCCGCGTTTTCCATGGACATGGGTCTTCTTTCTCTGTTGCGAGCATAGGAGGGCGAGCTTGCGCCAGGCGCAACCAGCCCGGATTTTCAGGAGAAATTAGGGCGTCTCGTCCTCAAGCAAGGCCTCGCGAGCCTCGGAGAAGAACTGACGCCGTATCAGGACGAAGATGACAAAGGCGGTCAGCGCCATGAAGACATAGGGGCTGATGAACCAGCCGAGATAACCGATGGAGAGGAAGATGGTTCGAAGGCCGGCATTGAAATGCTTGGCGGCGTAGACATTGAGTTTCACGGCCCGCTCCGCCTGCCGGCGGGCGCCCTCGGCGTCCTGGGTCAGGTCGCTCATCATGGGAATGCCGCCGATCAGGATCGAGCAGTAGTTGAAGAGGCGGTAGGACCATCCGAACTTGAAGAAGGAATAGCCGAACAGGCAGGTAAGGCCGCCGACCTTCAACTCGAATGCCGTTCTTCCGCCATGGAAGACATACGGCAGGTCCTGAAAGATCGCCTGGGCCTGTTCTGTTGCGCCCAGCAGCGCAAAGCAGCCACCGAGTGCGAAGATCGTCGTCGAGGCGAAAAAGGCGGTGCCGGCCTGCAGGCCCGCCATGATCTGGGTGTCGATCATCTTGAGGTCGCGTCGCAGCGAGTTCATGATCCAGCGACGCCGGTTCTCGATCATGAGCCGCGAAAGGCTGCGCCTGCTGGACAGAAGCTTGCCGTCAGTAACGGCGCTGTAGCCCATCCAGAGCGAAACAAAAACGGCGAGTGCTATATAGTCCGCGTAGGTCATGCGCTTTTTTGGCACGCTGCGATGAAATTGCAAGAGATGACGAAACTTTGTGCTGACCCCTTGCAATCGGTCCACGCGCATGACGATCTTTGCCCGGCAACGGTTCGGGTATTCCGGGTCAGATTATGTCGCAGCCGTTGAAACCGATGTCGGTGGAATGGGTGAGCCATGATGTGGAATAGCCTAGGCTCGTGGCATGGTGCACGGCGACGGGCTTTGGCACCCTGAAGGCGGAGTGGAAATGTTTCTTTCTGTGTTTGACGTATTCAAGATCGGCATCGGCCCGTCCAGTTCCCATACGATGGGTCCGATGTCGGCCGCCACCCGGTTTCTCGACCTGATCCTCTCGTCTGACTGGCCGCG
Source organism: Pararhizobium arenae (assembly GCF_001931685.1). Classification (GTDB taxonomy): domain Bacteria; phylum Pseudomonadota; class Alphaproteobacteria; order Rhizobiales; family Rhizobiaceae; genus Pararhizobium; species Pararhizobium arenae. The sequence continues at coordinate 163,687 of NZ_MOOY01000001.1, forward strand.
CCCGTCGCATGCAGCCGTCGCCTCGATCAAAGTGAGCCTTCACGGGTCTCTGGCCCATACCGGCATCGGCCACGGATCGGGCAGGGCGGTCGTTCTGGGGCTGATGGGGGAGAAGCCGGATCAGGTCGATCCCGACGCGATGGACGGCATCATCGACGGCGTCGAGCGCTCCGGACGGATCACCCCTCCCGGTCACCCCGGCTATTTCTTCCAGCCGAAAACGGATCTGGTGTTCGACAAGAAGGTTCCGTTGCCGGGCCATGCCAACGGCATGAGCTTTTCCGCCTACGATCGCGACGAACGCCTGCTGCTGAAACGCATCTATTATTCCATCGGCGGTGGTTTCGTCGTCACGGATACGGAGCTGGAGGCCATGCGGGCCAGCAAATCGAAGCCCGGCGGCGTGAAGGTGCCGTTCCCCTTCACCAGTGCAAAGCAGATGCTTGAAATGGCCGAGCGCTCCGGCCTTTCCATCGCGCAGATGAAGCGGGCGAACGAAGAAACCTTGATGTCGCGGGAGGAACTGGATGCGGGACTGGATCGCATCTGGGCGGCGATGAAGAGCTGCATCGACCGTGGCCTGACCCATGAAGGCATTCTTCCGGGCGGGCTGAAGGTACGCCGCCGCGCCGGGACGATCCATGACAAGCTGAAGGAGGAATGGCGATCCAACCGTCCCAATCCTCTTCTCGCCAATGACTGGCTCAGCGTCTACGCCATGGCCGTCAACGAAGAGAATGCGGCCGGCGGTCGTGTGGTGACATCGCCGACCAACGGTGCTGCCGGCGTGGTGCCCGCCACGATCCGCTATTACCTGCATTTTCACGACGATGCCGACGATGCCGGCATTCGCGACTACCTGCTGACGGCCGCAGCGATCGGAGGCATCATCAAATTCAATGCTTCGATTTCCGGTGCCGAGGTCGGCTGCCAGGGCGAGGTCGGCTCTGCCTCAGCCATGGCGGCGGCCGGGCTTGCCGCCGTGATGGGCGGCACTCCCGAGCAGATCGAGAACGCGGCAGAGATCGCGCTGGAACACCATCTCGGGATGACCTGCGATCCGGTTGCCGGACTTGTTCAGGTGCCTTGCATCGAACGCAACGCCCTTGGGGCCGTCAAGGCGGTTACGGCGGCGTCGCTGGCGCTCAAGGGAGACGGCCATCATTTCGTACCGCTTGATGCCTGCATCGAGACCATGCGCCAGACCGGCGTCGACATGCACGACAAGTACAAGGAAACCTCGACCGGCGGCCTTGCGGTCAACGTCGTGGAATGTTGAGGTGCCGCTCCGCGCTTCTGTGGAGCGGTGACAATTGATCTTGACCCCGAGGCATTTGCGGGTGTTCAAAAGCCGACATGGCACTTCATCTCATCAAGCTTTGCGTTGGCGCGGATTCCATCGAGGATTTGCGCGAGTGGGTTTCGCGTCGTTCGCTGATCGCGATCGCGGCTGGTCTCGAGCCGCACTCCTTGCACACGACCCGCATGGTGCCCAAGCGCGTCGAGGAACTGCTAGAGGGTGGTTCGCTCTATTGGGTGATCAAGGGACAGGTCCAGGCGCGCCAGCGTCTAATCGATATCGAGACCTTCACGGATGCAGACGGTATCGGGCGCTGCAATCTTATTCTTGGACCGGAAGTGATCGAGACCGAGTTCCAGCCACGTCGCGCCTTTCAGGGTTGGCGTTATCTGACTGTGGAAGACGCGCCGCGCGATCTTTCCGCCCTGGGCGAGGGGGCGGCTGAAATGCCGCTTAATCTGCGGCGGGAACTGGCCGAACTCGGGCTTCTGTAACCTTCAACAATATCTTTAAATCAACGAAGCCCGGCATGGCCGGGCTTGCAGGACGAGCGTTACGCTGCGGGTTTACCGAATGCGCAGGCGGATCGGATAGTGGCCGGAAGGCGATGTGACATGGACGTGTATGCTGGCATGGGGCTGGGTCGTACGCCAGGCACGGGCGCCATGGGTCAAAAGCAGCGTTACCAGATCTTTCGTGCGCGAGCGTGGTCGACCAATGCCGAGTTCGGCGATGCGCATAGCGGCTTCATGCAGCGGGTGCAGACCGGGCCGGACCGATTTGCGCTTCTTTTCCGGCACGGGCGGAAAGCCCGTACCGTTCTCGTTCATTCCCATAACTGACCTCGTACGCAGTACCTAAACCGAGGAGGAGTGCCGGCGAAACACACAGCCGGCATTCGAATTTACAAAGTGATTATTGAGCGCTTGCCCAGCAGGCGAACCCGGCACGCTTCAGTGCGTTGCAGGCGTTCACAGCCTTGTCCTGATTGGAAAAGCCACCGAACCGGGCTCGATAAAGCTGGCTGCCACCGCTGGCAAAGGCAACCGTGAAGGGCTGTGCACCGCGCAAAGCCTTGCCGCTCTTGTCCTGGGCATGCTGCAACATCGCAAGCGCCTGATCCTTGCTCGGCGTTGCGCCGATCTGCACGATCCATCCGTCCGGCAGGGCCTGCGAGGCGCTGTCGGTCGGCGTTGCAGTTGCGACAGAGTTCGTGATCTGGCCATCGATGGCTTCTGCTGGAACAGGGGTCGCTGCAATGCGCTGGCTCTGGGCCTGAAGGGTGTTCGGCTGTACGTTTTCCTGAAGCAGCGGGTTGTTGCTGGCCTTGGGCTCGGCGGCGTAAGCGACTTCGACGCTCTGGGTGGTTTCACCGCTGTAGCGGAAATCCGGAACCGGACCCTGATGCGGCAGGTTGAAGCTGCCGCCCGTTGCCACTGCTGTTGCCGTCACTTCCATGGTCGGCGCATCAGCTGTTTCGGCGACGAGGTTGCCACCGCCACGACGCGAGGCCGCCGGCATATACTTGGCGACAAGGGCGCGCATCTGCGCATCGCGGCTGCCACCGGATTTGCCGCCCATGACGACGCCGACGATGCTGCGGCCGTCCGCCTGGGCCGAGGTTACGAGGTTGTAGCCTGCAGCACGGGTATAACCCGTCTTAATGCCGTCAACACCGCGCACATTGCCGAGAAGACGGTTGTGGTTGCCGATGACCTGCTTTCCGAACTTGAAGCTCCGGGTCGAGAAGTAAGAGTAATACTGCGGAAAATGCTGGCGAAGCGCGATGCCGAGGCGGGCCTGATCGCGGGCCGTCGTCATCTGCTGTTCATTCGGCAGACCATGGGCGTTGCGGTAGGTGGTGCGCGTCATGCCGAGTGCGCGTGCCTTGTTGGTCATGATCCGGGCAAAACGCTCTTCCGAGCCGCCGAGAAATTCGCCGAGCGCCGTAGCAGCGTCGTTCGCCGAGCGGGTGACAAGGGCCTGAATGGCCTGCTCGACGGTGATCGACTGTCCGGAACGGACGCCTAGCTTCGATGGCGGCTCGGCGGAGGCGTGCTTGGAGAAGGGAACCTTCGTGCTCTTCGAGATTTTGCCGGCTTCTAGGGCTTCGAAGGTCAGGTACAGCGTCATCATCTTCGTCAGCGAGGCCGGATAGCGCAGGCTGTCGGCATCTTCGCTGTAGAGAACCTTGCCGGTTTTCGCATCGACGACGATGCCGGCATATTTCGCGGCCATTGCAGGCGCGACGAAGGTGAAGGAGGCGACCAGGGAGACCACCGCAAACCGGCAAGCTGCTTTCAGGAAGGGCGCCGAAGAACGTTGAGCGGAACCGTTGAACAGAAATTTGGACACTACACTTCTCTTCATTCTCATTTCACAGATTTCGTCCGGGCGTCGCCTCCAAAAGACGACCGTTCCGTAGAAACTAGCGGGATAGCGTTACCAATCGGTTTATGATGAATGATTGGTTTCCGCATTTTCGAGAGTTCCTTGCACATTAGCCTCGCCTTGGAAAAAGCCTTGGGAACAGACCCCGGGCGGTTATGGCGCAAGCCGGTCGTTGACGAATTTGATGACCGCTTCGTCGATGGCCTGCCATTGTGGCAGCAATTGGCTGGAGAACCGATAAAGTACGACGAGATCTTTTCCGGTGTGGATATCCCGCTGACAATCGGCGCTGGTGGCCTTGTCCGGTGTGTCCGGCAACTGGCAGCGCACCGCGTACGGATCGCCCATCGCCCGATCTGCGGTCAGCAGCGTCTCGTCGCCGTACCCGGAGTTTTCACGCATGCGGTGTTCCATCAGGCCGGCAGGCCCCGGCGTCGCGGCACCTTCGAAGAGATGCCGGTAGATCGGCTCCACGCGGCCGGACATATCGCGCGACATCGTGCTCTGGGATATCTGCATGAAGATCAAGGCATCCGGGCGGCTGATATCGTTGAAAAGGTGTCTGGTTTCCGCGCTGTAGCCGAGCATGTCGGGCCAGGTCGCGTAGAGATCCACCCGCTCGACGATGCCGGTCACTCTCTGCTCCTCGAAGCGGATGATGTTCGATGGAAGTTTGAGATGATCCTGACCTATGAAAAGATCATTGATCTCAGTGCTTTCCGTGTGGCCGGCAAGCGAAAGCGCGCTGCCATACCACTTTCCTGCAAGGCTGATTGCGCCCGTGATGCCGGCAAGCGTCAAAGCAATCGCCGTTACGGCGTAGACAAAGCGTGGATTGATAAGCGGGGCGTGATCGTCTGTCATGCTGTGCCTGGCGGTCATGCGCGGCTCTCCCAGCGTTGGCGGCGTCAATGCCATGTTTTGCGTAACGTCATGTCACGCGGTGCTGGTCCGGGCCTTGCGTGCAGGGTGTCGCAGCGCGCTTGAGCTTGAGGCGGCATGGTAAATTTTCAGTTAACGCGCCTGGCTGGTAGAGAAAAGAAAATGGCCGGTTCCGGGGACAGCGGAACCGGCCGGGAAGGGCGGGTCATACACGGGGACAGGGGCTGACCGGCGCCCTTTTCGTCCGCGGCCTGATGAGGCCACGGATTGTTACTGGCTGACGCTGCCGACGGCCACGGCACGGCCATCCTGCAGCTTCACCCATCGGCCAGCGTGCTTTTCAGACTGGCGCTTGAGGAAGGTGTATTCCGTCTCTGACCACAGCAGAACCTTGTTGCGCATGTTGTCGAGAATGAAGTCGCCGCGATCGGTGCGCACGGTCAGCACCGCATGACCGTCGCCATTGGGCTGAAGGACGACTGTGATCAGCAGGTCAGAGGGCGAGAAGCCGGCGTCGATCAGCTTCTTCCGCTTGAGGAGAACATAATCCTCGCAATCGCCAACCTTGTCGGGATAGGCCCAGAACTCCTCGACGCCAAAGATTTCCTTGTCGGTCATCGGTGTGACCGCCTGGTTGGTGTCGTAGTTGATCTCGAGGATTTTCTTCCAGCCGTCGCGGGTCAAGACGCCGGGGCCGCTGCTGGCGGGATTTGCCCGGCACTCCTGTGGCATCCGCTTGCAGAATTCATAGTGTCCGACCGGTGGATTGGTCACCCCGTCGGTGGTCATGTTTGCCGGAAAGGCATAGGCCGATTGTGTGAGGATCAGGCCGATAAGTGCGCCGAGGGCGCCTGCTTTCATGCTTCTGATGTGTGTCATGTTCTGTCTCCCCGTTATGGTTTGACAATGACACAGAGATTTTTACCGCTGGCGAATTGTGGAAGTAAAATAAAGAACAAATGCCAATAGAATAAGTATAAAATTAAAATCTACATTTAATCTGTTTTGATTTATATTTTACGCAGTTTTGAATAAAATTTTTCGCGTATTTGAGGATTTACGCCTTTGGAAACGCATTGTTATCCATTTAAGTCGTTGGAAATGTGGTGTTTTGTATCGCGTATCCGAGTCGCAGGGAAACAGGATTGCCGGGAGCATGCGCAGGACATGCGGATATTACGAGCGTAGATATACATGAGGATAAGCCGCCGAGGCGGATTTCATACCGATTCCAGCTTGTTTCGATGAAAAAAATAATTTTCGCATGTCGATTTATTTCGAGCCGACCTGTCCCGCTTCGGAACAATCAGCTTGTTCCTTGAAAGCGGCTTTCTGCGTTGGGTGATATGCAGAAACGAAAAAAGACCGGACATGCCGGTCTTTTCAAAAACATTGCGAGCGATTTGGCGCTCTCGTTCAGAGGAACTCGCGGAGCGCCTCGCGCGATTGCACGCCGAAGAACTCGATCGCCATGCCCTCCAGGAAGTGACGCACGATGCGTCCCTTCATACCGCCGAGCTGGACCCCGGTTCCGATCGGAATGCGGCTTTCGGTATCCACGGCTGCGCCCGAAAGCGAAAGGTCGATAATACGGCAGACATATTTGGTGCCGTCGTCGAGGGTAAGCTCGGTGCGGGTCTTGCGCGGAGCGAGGCGGTCATGGCGGCGGTCTTCCGGCAGGCCAAGCTCATGCTTGTTGGCAATCCAGGTCAGCTGCGCCGCGAGTTTTTCGCGCTTGCGATCCGTCGCGGTGATTTTGATGACGAAGGCATCGTCCGAAAGGCGCGATACCGTGCCCTCCAGGCGGCCGACATGATCGATATAGGCAATGATGCGCTCGCCGGTGCGCGGACGAGCCTCGCAGGAGAAAAGCACATCGCCCGGCGACATATCCGTTGCCGTGCAATCATACTCTTCATGATTGGCGAGCATGAGGCGTCCGGCAAGGTTCACGGACACGCGCTGGAAAGCGCCTTCATCGTGCTGCTTGGGAACCGCCGATTGTGCCTGCTGGAAGGAATACATCGCCACACTTCAAGACGTCGATCGTAAGTATTGCTTCTACCGCAGTCGAGTTAATAGAAGGTTTTCTCGCCGCCAGGATTGCTGCCTGTTGCAACCGTAGAATGCGGTTTTCGGCACGAAACCCCTATTTTGCCCTGCCACCTTCGAAAACGCGAAGATGCAGCACCCGCCTCAAGGCATCTCCCAGCCCGAGTTGGTCGGAGCGCGGAGGGATCGGTGGCAGGGTTATTTCCGGCCTGCTCTGCAGGAACGGAGCCGCCTTGGTGACGTCCAGAACGCGAATTCCGGTCAGGTCCAGATAGTTCGCGGGCGTGGCGTCGAGCCACAGCGGGCGCGTAAGGGGAACGATCGCGCCCAGAATGCGATTGACATGGCCTTCGGACGATCTCAGTGGCAGGAGGACGACTTCCGTCGGCAGTCGATCGGACCTTCCGGCAAGCGCCACGGCAGAGAGCGACACAGGCAGTTTCTGAGCCAGAATATCCTTCAGCAGCCGCTCGACCTTTGCCGATTGTTCGCCGGCCCAAAGCGCATCGAAGCGCGATCCACGCAATTCCCGCCCGAACAGCGCGCAGATGCGGGTGCCCGCAAGCCGAAACCGGATTTCGTCATCGGCCCGGTGTTCCAGAATGAGGAGATCGGCAAGGAGCGTGCGGATATGAGCCGGTTCGATCTGGTCGCGGGAAGGAACCTCGTTATTCCCGCGCAAAGCGTTCCAGTAGCTGAATATCTCCACGGCGGATTTGCTGCGCATGCGTTCATTCCATTCATGTCGTTGTGCCGAAACGGCACGTCCGGCGGAGAAAAACCGCCTCGAATGAAGGACGTAGCGAGAACCGTGCCAGAGCGAAAACTAAGGTTAACGAGTGGTTTAGATTGCGATCCCTGACGGCATCATGGCAAGAAGGGACATCACTTCACGAAGGCTTGCCTTCAGCACACATTATTTTAGGTCCACGGGGATTTCGGGGGCCGCGGCCGTTCAGCCTCGCTGGACGGCCATTTTTTTTGCCTGATTGACTGTCAATTGTGACCTGTCGGCAATGCGCTGAATCGGCTAGAGCCTCTTGGCCGGAAACGAAGGACAATGATCGGGAACAGCATGACGAACGAAAGCGATAGACAGCCCGGTCCGGACGACGCTGAAGGTGGCACGGTGCTGCCGCGACGAAATGAGCCGGCCTTCAACCTGCCGGGAGGGCTGGTCGCCATTCTGGCTGTCCTCGTTGCGATCCATGTGATCCGCACCTATCTGCTTCCGGCGGCGCTCGATAACGAAGTGATCTTCAATTTTGCCTTCCTGCCGGCCCGCTACGATCACCCGCTGGCGGATCAGGGGCTCGCCTGGCTCTGGAGCCCCGTCACATATTCGCTCCTGCACGGTGGTTGGGAGCATCTGATTTTCAACGGATTCTGGATGGTTGCCTTCGGGGCACCGGTGGTGCGTCGCATCGGCATGGCCAGGCTCGCGGTCTTCTGGTGTCTTTCGGCTGTTGCGGCCGTAGCGCTTCACATGGTGTTCCACTGGGGCGAAATGACCGTGGTGGTCGGCGCTTCCGGTGTCGTATCGGGACTGATGGGGGCGGCTGCACGATTTGTCTTTTCGCCGAGCGGCCGCATCAGTCGCCAGTTTGCCCATCTCAACCGCCGCCTCAGCATCGGGGAAGCGCTTTCCAATCGCTCGGTGCTGGTGTTTGCGGGGATCTGGTTCCTGACCAATTTCCTGATCGGTCTCGGCGTTTTCGCCTTCGGTGGGGCGGGGGCGATCGCTTGGGAGGCCCATATCGGCGGTTTTCTCTTCGGGTTTCTGCTTTTCGGTTTGTTCGATCCGCGAAACTGACGATTTTTCCCGACGTTTCTTGATTTCCGCGCCGGCTCGGCGCACCATTTCATTCCGTTGCTGCCGAAAGTCTGTTTTGGGGAGCGGCACCCAACGGATGAAATGTGCGACTTGGAGGACGTCTGCCATGCGGACCGATCCGAACCGGAAAACGCACATCGCCGTGCGCCGGTTTCGACGTTCGCCTGCCAGACAGTATTGAAGTGGAGGTTTCGAATGTCTGTTAAGGCCATACTCGATGAAAAGGGACGACAGGTTCATACCGTCGATCCGCATGCGACGGTGCGCGATGCCGTTGACGCGCTGCACAGGCACCGGGTCGGTGCCGTTGTCGTGACCAAATCCGGCGACAAGATTGCCGGCATTCTCTCGGAACGCGATATCGTCGCCGGTGTCTCGAAATACGGTGCCGGCTGTCTCGACAAGCCGGTTTCGGCTTTGATGACGTCCAAGGTTCATGTCTGCAATGAAGAGATGAGCGTCAACGATATCATGGAGATCATGAACCACATTCGCGCCCGCCACCTTCCGGTAGAGCGCAATGGCCGTCTGGTCGGGATCGTCTCGATCGGTGACGCCGTTCGCCGGCACATCACGGCGATCGAGCGTGAAGCCGAGGAGATCAAGGCCTATATAGCCGGCTGATTATCGCTGAAAAACGACAAAGGGCGCGTCTTTGGCAGACGCGCCCTTTGTCGTTTGAAGTTCCATGCCCGCGATCACCGGATCATGACGTCTTGCAGGCGCTTCAGTTCGCCCAGTTTCGCCTTGGCTTCATGATAGCCGCGGTCGATCGCTTCGCCCGCGCGATGAAATTCGGAAAGGCCGATATCGTTGAGCTTGGGGTGAAGCTGCAGGTCCGGCGGGTCTCCCGCAAGGCGGGCGCGGGAAATACGGTCCTGGATGATGTTGAAGGCCTGGACCATGACACTGGTGACGCCGAGCTTGGCGGCGTTGTCGACCGGCACCTTGGCCTGCGGCTCGACGACCTGGTTGGTGGCGCGGTGCTTGATGACGGCGGATCGACCGTAAAGATCGTAATGCAGGTTGACGGCCACCACCAGCTGCTCTTCGTGCGCGCGGCAGACCGAAACCGGAACCGGATTGACCAGCGCGCCGTCGACCAGCGTGCGGTTGTTGCACTTGACCGGCTCGAAGATGCCGGGCAGGGCGTAGGAGGCGCGGATTGCGGTAATGAGAGAGCCTTCGCCGATCCAGACTTCATGGCCGGTGTTCACTTCCGTTGCGACGGCGACGAAGCGGCGGTCGAGCGTTTCGATTTCGGTTTCCTGCAGATGCTCCTGCATGCGCTTGGTCAGGCGCAGGCCGCCAAGCAGGCCGCCTCCGCCGATGGCGAAGTCGAGCAGGCCTGCGATACGGCGCATGGTGAGCGAACGGGCGAAGGTTTCGAGTTCATCGAGCTTTCCGGCGAGATAGCAGCCACCAACGAGGGCGCCGATCGAGGTGCCGGCGATCATGCCCACATCGATGCCTTCTTCATCCAGAGCGCGAAGGACGCCGATATGGGCCCATCCGCGCGCGGCGCCGCCACCCAAAGCAAGAGCGATACGCGACTTCGCAGGTCTGTTTTCCTGTGGAGGTTCCTGCGGCGGGTTCAAGGATGGGCCGCCGGGGGCGGAGGCATCCGCTGTCGGAACGTTACGATTGAATGACCAGTTCAACATCCGGCACCTCCATGCCGCAGATAGCATTGCTACACCCGATCTTGTCAGCGGTTGCGGCCGCGGGGACGATCTCGGTCAGGCAATTCTGCGTAAGCGCCGGTTTTTCGCTGTAACCGGGGAAACTGCCCCGCATTGAATAGATTACGCGCTCACCTGGTTGCGAATTCGTGAATTCTCGTCAAAACCGCCCCGAAAAGCGTCAGATGCTTAATTTTTGCCGTAGATTTCGTCCGGGTAGAAGTGAATTTCGTTGTCGGTGATCGCGACTTTCGCCGCATCGCCGTCTTTCTGGACGATCCGATAGAAGCAGGAACGGCGGCCGGTGTGGCAGGTCGCATCGTGGCCGGCGACCTTGACCTTCAGCCAGATCGTATCCTGATCGCAATCCGTGCGCAACTCCACCACCGTCTGCAGGTTTCCCGAGGTCTCGCCCTTCTTCCAGAGCGTCTTGCGCGAGCGGCTGTAGTAGTGCGCTATACCCGTCTCGATGGTGAGTGCCAGCGCCTCATCGTTCATATGCGCCACCATCAGCAATTCGCCGTCTCCGGCATCGGTAACGACAGCCGTGATAAGCCCGTTGGCATCGAAGCGGGGAGTAAAGGCGCCGCCTGCTTCAAGCTGCGCCTTGTCGTCGGGTGGGGTGTCGAAAGCAATAGTCATCGTCAGCTCCGGTACCGGAGCTTACTTGAAGCCCCGAAGCATGGTCATGAAGCGCGCCTGTTCGGCGGGCTCGCTCTTGAACGAACCGGTAAAGGTCGTCGTAAGGGTTGTCGAGCCCTGCTTCTGGACGCCGCGCATCGCCATGCACATATGTTCCGCTTCGATCATCACGGCAACGCCGCGCGGCTGAAGCGTATCGTCGATCGCCTTGGCGATCTGGGCCGTCATGGTTTCCTGGGTCTGCAGGCGGCGACCATAGATTTCGACGACGCGGGCGATCTTGGAAAGGCCGAGCACCCGGCCGTTCGGCAGATAGGCGACATGCGCCTTGCCGATAATCGGCACCATATGGTGTTCGCAATGCGAGAAGAACGGAATGTCTTTGACCAGAACGACGTCGTCATAGCCGCCGACTTCATCGAAGGTACGACCGAGCACGTCTTCCGCTACCTGGTCATAACCGGCGAAGAGTTCCTTGTAGGCCTTGGCGACCCGCGCTGGGGTGTCAACAAGCCCCTCGCGGGACGGATCATCGCCGGCCCAGCGCAGCAGAACGCGTACCGCGTCTTCCGCTTCCTTCTGGGTCGGGCGGCTGTCAGTGCCGGAAAGCGCCGGAAAATTCTTGACGATTGCGTCCATAAATGGGCCCTTGCTTAACGCGGGTTACACGACGTTTATCTTTTCGGACAACTCGCCACTGACCATTCACCTGACGCATTGCAGGCTTTGGTTTCCGTTGGCGGGTTCCGGGGCTTTCAGATTTGCAGAGGTTAAGGGCTCTGGATCGTCCGGCACGGTTTCCCAAACAACAGGCGACGGTTTGGCCTTGCCAAACTGTCGCCCCCACACGACATAGCATATAGTACGCCTTCAATGGTGTGAAAGAGGCGGATTGGGAGACGCTGTGTTTTTTTCCGGTATACCATGGAAAATCATGCGAAGATTGCCTGAAAACGCGCAAAATGAACCGGATAGCGCCGAATGATGGATGACATCTACAACAGCCGAATTCTCGAATTTGCCGGAAATATCCCGCGGATCGGGGTTCTTGCGGATGCTGACGCGGATGCGCAGGCCCATTCCAAGCTCTGCGGCTCGAAGGTCCGCGTGTACCTGAAGATGGATGGGGACACGGTGAGCGACTTCTCCCATGAGCTCAAGGCATGCGCCCTGGGACAGGCATCGTCGTCCGTCATGGCGCGCCATGTCGTGGGCGCGACGGCGACCGAAATCCGTCAGGCGCGGCAGGATATGCTGGCCATGCTGAAGGCGGACGGCGAGGGGCCTTCGGGGCGTTTCGAGGAGATGCGGTTCCTGCGGCCGGTGAAGGATTATAAGGCAAGACATGCTTCGACGATGCTAACCTTCGATGCCGTTGTCGATGCGATCGGGCAGATCGAGGCTAAGCGGGTGGCGGCGGAGTGACGGCTTTCTGATGAGTTTGCGGCACCTTACCCCCCTCTGTCACGTCGTGACATCTCCCCCTCAAGGGGGAAGATCAAAAGCGGCTGACTCTGCGGCTTTCAAGCTTTCCTCATTCGCGGTGGCTTGAGCATGTGCATGTATTGCTACGAGAGGCCTGCGAAAGAAAGCGAGAAGCGGCTCCAACTGATCTCCCCTCCTGAGGGGGAGATGTCACGACGTGACAGAGTGGGGTACCCTGCGACAGGCGGAAAAACCCGCAACTACGCCGGCCCGTTCCGCAAGACCCCCGGCCGCCTGTTCGGGATGGCCTTGATCCGTCTTTATCAACTTACCCTTTCCGGCTTTATCGGCAATTCCTGCCGCCATCTGCCGACCTGTTCGGAATATGGCTATGAGGCGATTGCCCGACACGGTTTCTGGCGGGGCGGCTGGATGGCGTTGTTCCGGGTGATGCGATGCGGTCCCGGCGGCACCAGCGGGTTCGATCCCGTGCCGGAGAAGCTGGATGGAGAAAAACGCTGGTGGGCGCCGTGGCGGCTCTGGCGCCTTGGCCCGCATCCGTGATGCAATACGTGGCGCTGCTTTATAGCTTCGTGCTTTCGCCGGGGCAGCGCGTCGTCATGGACAGGCTGCGTACCACGGCGGAGAGCGTCGGATACCGTTCGGTTCGTACCCTGGCTGCAACGGGCAACCTGGTTTTCGAGGCTGATGACGCTGAGTTGGCGGATATCGAAAAACGGCTCGAAACAGGCTTTCAGCGTGATTTCGGCAAGGCGGTCGATATCATTGCGCGAACGGCGGACCAATGGCGGGTTCTTGCAGCGGCGAACCCGTTTCCCGAAGCAAGCGAACTCAACGGCCAGAACGTCGGCATCCGCGTCATGCGCCAACCGCTCGATAAGAGCGTAATCGATAGTCTTGGGCGTTATTGTACGGCCGGCAAAAAGATCGCGCTCGTCAACGGCGACCTCTGGATGGATTTCGCAGCAAAGCCCAGCACGTCGAAACTGCTGCCGGCGCTGACCACGAAACGGCTCGGCATCGGGACGACGCGCAATTGGAATACCGTGCGCAACGTTGCTGCCATGCTCGCAGCAGGCTGAGGCTGTCCTTTACTCCGACACAAAAACGATCTATCACCCGCGCGTCAAATTGCCGGACTTCCAAGCCTTCCGGCCGCAAAAACCACCCGCATTCGTTGGCGGGACTGGACAAGGAAAAACATATGTCTGACGCCGTTTCCCTTACATTTCCCGATGGCTCCGTTCGCGAATACGCCCCAGGCGTAACCGGTCGCGAGGTTGCCGAATCGATCTCCAAGTCGCTCGCCAAGAAGGCCGTCGCCATCGCGCTTGACGGCGTCGTGCGCGACCTGTCCGATCCGGTCGAAACCGGCCGCCTCGAAATCGTCACCCGCGAGGATGCCCGTTCGTTGGAACTCATCCGTCACGATGCCGCCCACGTCATGGCCGAAGCCGTGCAGGAACTGTGGCCCGGGACGCAGGTCACCATCGGCCCAGTCATCGAGAACGGTTTCTATTACGATTTCGCCAAGGATGAGCCCTTCACGCCCGACGATCTGCCGAAGATCGAAAAGCGCATGAAGGAGATCATCCAGCGCAACAAGCCGTTCACCAAGGAAATCTGGAGCCGCGAGAAGGCGAAGGAAGTCTTTGCCGCCAAGGGCGAGAAGTACAAGGTCGAGCTGGTCGATGCGATCCCCGAAGGTCAGGACCTGAAGATCTACTATCAGGGCGACTGGTTCGATCTCTGCCGCGGCCCGCATATGGCTTCCACCGGCCAGATCGGCACTGCCTTCAAGCTGATGAAGGTGGCCGGCGCTTACTGGCGTGGCGACAGCAACAACCCGATGCTGACCCGCATCTACGGCACGGCCTGGCATACCCAGGAAGAGCTGGACACCTACCTGAACATCCTCGCCGAAGCCGAAAAGCGCGACCATCGCCGCCTTGGCCGCGAGATGGACCTGTTCCATTTCCAGGAAGAAGGTCCAGGCGTGGTGTTCTGGCACGGCAAGGGCTGGCGCATCTTCCAGACGCTGGTGTCCTACATGCGTCGCCGTCTTTCCGGCGTCTATCAGGAAGTGAACGCGCCGCAGGTGCTCGATACGGCTCTGTGGGAAACCTCCGGTCACTGGGGCTGGTATCAGGAAAACATGTTTGCGGTGAAATCCGCCCATGCCTTTACCCATCCCGATGACAAAGAAGCGGACAATCGCGTCTTCGCGCTGAAGCCGATGAATTGCCCCGGGCACATCCAGATCTTCAAGCATGGGCTGAAGTCCTATCGCGAACTGCCGATCCGTCTGGCGGAATTCGGCAATGTCCACCGCTACGAGCCTTCGGGCGCGCTGCATGGCCTGATGCGCGTGCGCGGCTTCACGCAGGATGACGCTCACGTCTTCTGCACCGACGAGCAGATGGCGGCGGAATGTTTGCGGATCAACGACCTCATCCTGTCGGTCTATGAAGATTTCGGCTTCAAGGAAGTCGTGGTCAAGCTTTCGACACGTCCGGAAAAGCGGGTCGGTTCCGACGCCCTCTGGGATCGCGCCGAAAGCGTGATGATGGACGTGTTGAAGACCATCGAGACGCAAGCCGAAGGCAAGATCAAGACCGGCATCCTGCCGGGCGAGGGCGCTTTCTACGGTCCGAAGTTCGAATATACGCTGAAGGACGCCATCGGCCGCGAATGGCAGTGCGGGACGACGCAGGTGGACTTCAACCTGCCGGAGCGTTTTGGCGCGTTCTACATCGACAGCAACTCGGAAAAGACCCAGCCGGTGATGATCCACCGCGCCATCTGTGGCTCGATGGAACGCTTCCTTGGCATCCTCATCGAGAACTTCGCCGGCCATATGCCGTTGTGGATTTCGCCGCTGCAGGTCGTGGTCGCCACCATCACCTCGGAAGCGGACGATTACGGCCGCGAGGTTGCCGAACTTCTGCGTGATGCGGGTCTCACAGTGGAGACCGACTTCCGCAACGAGAAGATCAACTACAAGGTCCGTGAGCATTCGGTGACCAAGGTCCCGGTGATCATCGTCTGCGGCATGCGCGAGGCCGAAGAGCGTTCGGTCAACATCCGCCGTCTCGGCTCCCAGGCTCAGACGCCGATGTCGCTCACCGATGCGATTGCTGCGCTCGTCGACGAGGCAACGCCGCCGGACCTGAAGCGCAAGGCGGAAGCCAGAAAAGCCCGGGGGTAATCCCTCCGGGCAAAGCCCCTGTCAGAAAAGCGTTACATTAGCAGTCTATCCCTCGACGACGCGCTTTATCGAAGCGCTCGCCGAGATGTCTGAAACGGGGAAGAACGTGCAGTTCAAAGAGCTGTCTTATGCGAATGAAAACGACCGCCGCCTGAAACGCTGGTTCATCCGCGCTATGGAAGGCTTGAGCGGTCGCAATCGCTACGCCCGTCTTTATAACCACTGGCGTCATGAGGTCGTGGGCAAGAACGAGCGCATCTTCGGACCCATGCTGGATCTGATCGACCTCAGAATGCAGGTTCAGGGCGAATGGCCTCCGCGTAACCTGCCGGACACGCCGCTCGTCATCGTCGCCAACCATCCGTTCGGCATCGGTGACGGTATTGCCATTCTCTCGCTTGCCGAGCAGCTCAACCGCCCGTTCCGCGTTCTGATCAACAACGAACTGCTGAAGGTGCCGGAAATGGCGCCCTATTCGCTGCCGGTGTCTTTCGAGGAGACCAAGGAAGCGCTGGCCCTTAACATGCAGACCCGCCACGAGGCCGTCAGGCTTCTGAAGCAAGGCGTGACAATCGTCGTCTTCCCCGCCGGCGGCGTCGCAACGGCGAAGAAAGGGTTCGGCAATGCCGAAGACCTGCCGTGGAAGATTTTTCCGGCAAAGCTCATCCAGGCCGCCAAGGCGAGCGTTATCCCGATCTACTTCGAAGGCCAGAACGGTCGGCTTTTCCATCTTGCCAGCAAGCTCTCGATGACGCTGCGAATCTCGCTTTTGATCCGCGAGTTCCGCCGCCTGTCCGGCACCACGATCTCCTCGCGTATTGGCCCGATGATCTCGTGGGAAGAGTTGAGCGCGTATGGAGATCGAAAGGACTTGCTGACGCGCATATACGATGCGGTTTTCTCGATGGCGCCGCGACGCATCGGCATGCTGCGCAAGGCAAGCTGATCACACCCGCCCAGAAAGGCGATCAGTCCTGGGCGTCGATATTTGCCGAGGCGGCCTGCGCGCCTTTTTCCTCCAGAAGCACTTCGACATCCGTGTTGACGCCGGCCTTCACGGTAAAGTCGCGCTGGTAGATTTTCTCGTCGTTGCGGGCAATAGCAGTATAGTCGCCTTCCGCCAGGACAAGCGTCGGGAATGCGCCGACGCTTTCGCTGACAACGTCGCCCGAGGACGTCAGGATCGACCAGGCCGTATCGGCGATCGCTTCGCCGCCGGGCTCGGAGACGAGCTTCAACGTGAGTTTCGCTGCCCGGTGCTGGATTGTCGCTTCCGTCAGTTTGCCGGCTTCCACCTGGATATCGGCCCTGATCACGGCATTGACCGAGCCGTAGTTGGACACGACGTGGTAGGTGCCGCTGTTGAGCCGCACGACCGTATCAGGCTTCACATCGGCTACGACCAGCGCCCGCTCGCCGTCTTCCTTCACATCGGAAGAAAAGACCGAGAAGCTGAGTTCGTTTGGCGGAATGCGGACATCGCTGCCGGAGACGGCATTCAGCATCACGCCGCCGGCATCCAGAACCAGTACCTGCATGTCGGCATTGCCGGTTTCAGGTACCCGTATCTTGCGGGTCGCGCCGGCGCGACCGAAGGCAACGTTGACGAAATATTCGCCGGGCACGAGCTGGAAAGCAGCGGTACCTCCCTCCGAGGTGGCCACAAGCGGGAGCTTGCCATCGGAGCCGGGAATGGGGCTGAAGACGCGCCAGGTCAGTCCCTGTTCGACGGGGTCGCCCTTTTCCTTCAAGAGCGCTTCCAGCTTCACGTCCTTCAGCGTTGCCCCTTCCGTCGCTTCGCCGGGAAGAACCGGATTGAAGCTGTTGAGCTTCGGCATCTTCTGCGGGGTTGAGATCGAGGGGAAGCTCTGGAATGGATTTGCCGCATCCTGCGCCATCGCAGGCGGGGTGAGAAGAGCGATCATGGCGAGTGCCGACGCAAACGTGTGAAGCAGACCTGCGGAGATGCGCATGACGGTAGTTGACTTCCTGACTGGGTGGCTCCACTTGAGACGCCGGTATGGCATTTTCGTGGCTGCGGCCGCGACAAGCCCCTAGCAAAGTAGTGGAAATAGACCGCGATGAAAACTGAAATCGGCCTGCTTGATTATCTGTCCACCCGCCGCTCGATCCCCGCCTTTCAGATGTGCGAGCCGGGACCGGAAAAGCCGGAAATCGAGCAAATGCTGAAGCTTGCCTCGCGTGTTCCGGATCATGGCAAGCTCGCTCCCTGGCGTTTCATCGTCTATCGCGGCGAAGAGCGTGCCCGCATCAGCGCAGAACTTGCGAAGATGGCGATTGCGGCGAAACCTGATCTTTCGCAGGAAATGATCGCGGTCGAAAACACGCGACTGACCCGCGCGCCTGTCGTTGTCGCGGTCGTCAGCACGGCTGCCCCGCATTTCAAAATCCCGGAATGGGAACAGGTGATGTCGGCAGGTGCTGTTTGTCTCAACCTGCTGATGGCCGCCAATGCCCACGGCTACTGCTCCAACTGGCTGACGGAATGGTTTGCTTTCGACGAGAAGGCCTATCCGCTGCTGGGCGTGAAGCCGGGCGAAAGGATCGCCGGTTTCATCCACATCGGCTCGCCGCAGGTGCCGCCGACCGAGCGTCCACGTCCCGAACTCGCCGATATCGTGACCTGGGCCGGTGAGAGCGCCTGATGTTTTACGAGACGTCGACGAACATCCATGGCCTCGCCCACGATCCGTTCAAGGCGATCGTATCGCCCCGGCCCATCGGCTGGATTGGCTCTCGGGCAAACGACGGCAGCTACAATCTGGCGCCGTATTCGTTTTTCAATGCGATCAGCGATACGCCGAAACTGGTGATGTTTTCCTCCTCCGGCCGCAAGGATTCGGTCACCAACATCGAGCAGACCGGTGAATTCACCGCAAGTTTCGCAAGTCGCGATCTCGCCGATAAAATGAACATGAGTTCCATCGCCGCGCCGCGCGGCGAAAGCGAATTCGATATTGCCGGCCTGACGCCGGAGATCGGCAAGCTCGTATCCGCTCCGTTTGTCGCGGAGGCCTATGCCGCGCTGGAATGCAAAGTCACCGAAATGTTCCAGCCGAAGACGCTGTCGGGTGATGTGTCCGATAACTACATGGTCATCGGCCAGGTTGTCGGCATCCATATCCGAGAGGAAGCGATCCGCGAGGGGCGTTTTGACATGGCCAGGGTCCGACCGATCGGCCGCATGGGCTACATGGATTATTGCGATGCCGGCGATGTTTTCGAGATGTTCCGGCCGAGGCGCTAGACGCCGTTGCCGTCAAGGCCGTTTCGAAGGATGCGGCCGTCGAATCCATCCAGCGCCCCGTCCCCGAGCAGATAACAGGGGACACCAGCTTGCGCAGCGATCAACTGCGTCGATGCGCGCATTGAGCCGATGGCCGAACTGGCTGTTCCGATCCCTGCGCATGCTGCTGCTTCATTGAAGACAATGGCCGAAAGTCGATCGGAGGTGAGGGGGCGGGGAGGCAGAAATGCGTCCTCCGAGCCCCCCAATTCCGCAACGATGTTCGTCGATCCGTCAGGCTTGCCCGCCTGAGCCTCTGCAACACGCAGCATCGTTTCGAGATGCTGCAGATGCGCAGGTCCGGTGCATCCGGAGAGCATGATGCCACCGACCCCGGCTGCCAGATACTCCGTCAGCAACGTCGCAACGTCTTCTGGAATACCCTCGATGCGGAGGAAGATAACGGCTTGTTGCGGGCAGGATTGGCGTAGAAGCGAAAGGTTGGAGACTGCAGCATCAGTTTTCCAGTGCACCCCCAGATCGACAATCAGGGAAAAGCGTCGATCGGCCGGAAGGTCAATGACCGACGCTCCCGGCGAAACCAGATACATATCGCCAGAAATGTTCCGCAGGTTAACGGACATGGTGAACCAATCTTAAACTTTTGCCCGCTACTCTTCGATCCATGAAGTGACAGTCGGTGTAGTGGGGCGTCCGTGATCATTCAAGCATTTCTTCGCTGGGTCGAAACAGCCAAGGCTGGCGACCGGGCGCGAGCGGCAAGCGCGCTGGGGCGTGCCTATGCTTCCTCGGAGATGAACACGCTGGACCGCCACGCAGCAGAAATGGCGATGACATTTCTGCTTGATGATCCTTCGCCAAAGGTTCGCATCGCTCTGGCTGAAGCCATTGCCGATTGTCCGCTCATTCCTCGAGCGATCGTGATTTCACTTGCCGAAGATCAGCCGGAGGCGGCGTTTGCCGTCATCGCACGTTCGCCTGTCCTGACGGATATGGATCTCGTCGATCTTGCCGCAAGCGGTACGCCGGAGACAAGGGCCGTCATCGCGGCCCGTCATGCGATTTCGCGGCCCGTCGTCGCCGCCATCGCCGAGATCGGCGGTGAGGACGAGGTGCTGATCCTTCTCGAAAATCCGGCCGCCGAGTTTTCGCAGCGGGCCTTGAAGCGCCTCAGTGAGCGGCTCGGCCACGTCGCCGCGGTGCGCAACTATCTTCTTGACCGGAGCGATCTGCCCGTTGATGTGCGCCATATGCTGGTGGAGAAAGTCGGTGCGGCGCTTTCCGGCTTCTCGCTGGTTCAGGCAGCCATTGGCGAGCGCCGGGTCGAACGTATAACCCGCGAGGCCTGCGACAGCGTTGCGGTCGGTATGGCGGGAAGTGCGGATGCGGCGGAGGTCTCCGCCCTTGTCGAACATCTGCGCGTCTCGGGCAGGCTGACGCCTGCATTCCTGATGCGCGCCCTGTGTTCTGGCCGGATCGATTTCTTTGCGGCGGCGATCTGCGATCTTTCGGGACTAGCGGAAAAGCGCGTTCGCTCGGTGCTTTCCAATGGGCGTATCCATGCAGTCCGCGCCCTGTTCGAACAGGCGGGGCTTGCTCGCGACATCAGCGAGCAATTCGCCGATGCGCTGTTCCTTTGGCGCAAGGACAATCATCAGGGCGGGCCGGCAGCGACATCCATGTCCGCGACATTGCTGCCGCGTCTGCGCAGGCTAACGCTTCCGGAAGGCGCTGCAAGCGGTTTGGCGGAGATGGTCGAAAAGCTGTCTATCGCCGAGCAGCGGCAGTCGGCTCGCGAATACGCGCTTCTAGCCGCGCGCGAAGCCGCCTGATAGGACTGAACTCCAGACGCCGACCGGTTCCACGCCGGCTCTGTAGCACGGAGTGAGATATGCAGGACCAACATCGCGACCTCGTTGTGGTAACCGGGATTGGAGGCTTTCTCGGCGGTCATATCGCCGCGCGCCTGCTTCTGGCGGGTTATGATGTTCGCGGTACGCTCCGGTCCCTGAAGCGTGCGAAAACTGTCGAAGCCGATATCCGCGCCTCTGCGAGCGAAACCGGCACGCTTTCCTTCGTCGAGGCAGATCTTCTCTCTGACGACGGATGGCCCGACGTCATGGAGGGCGCGAGATATGTGATCCACGCCGCCTCGCCATTTCCCTCCGCGCTGCCGAAGGATGAGAATGATTTGATCCGGCCCGCACGCGAAGGCACGCTCCGCGTGCTCAACGCGGCGAGGCAAGCCGGTGTGCAGCGTGTCGTCGTCACGTCCTCCATTGCCGCGATCAACTACGGGAATGGCAAGCCGCCATTCACCGAAGAGGATTGGACCGAGATCGACGGGCCGCTGACGGTGCCCTACTACAGATCAAAGACCCTCGCCGAGAAGGCGGCCTGGGATTTTGCCCGACGCGAAGGGCTGGAGCTTGCGGTCATCAATCCCGGAATGATTCTCGGTCCCGTTCTCGGACGGCAGACCGGCACATCGACGGGGATGATCAGAAGCCTGTTGAAGGGCAAGTACCCGGCGATACCGGATTTTCGAGTATCGATCGTCGATGTGCGGGATGCCGCGGATGCCCATGTGATGGCAATGACGGTGCCGGAAGCCGCCGGCGAGCGCTTTATTGCTGCTGCCGATATGATGACGATGGCGGAAATCGCCGCAACGCTGCGGCAGTCATTTCCGGAGCAGGCTCGAAAAGTGCCGCGTCTCGTTCTGCGGACCTGGCTCGTGCGTCTCTTCGCGCCGTTCGATCCGGGTCTCAAGCTGATCGTAAAGGAACTCGGTCGAGACCAGCGGGTGTCGCACGAGAAGGCGCGGCGTGTTCTCGGATGGACGCCACGCCCGTCGCAGGAGGCGGTGCGGGCGACGGCTCAAAGTCTGCTGGCCGCCCGCTTGGTCTAAATCGGGTCTGTGAGGCGGGGACAGGTGCTGCCGGCGTACCGCGCTCATCTCAGTCGAAACGGCGCGCGACCCAGGAATAGCCGTTCTGGATGGAATGCACGGGCGCGGCTACAACGTCTCGAAGCTTTTCGGTGTCAGGCAAAGCGCCGGACAGGAAGGCGAGGGCTCTTTTGGGAAGGGCGGCTTTTTGTTCAGCCTGCTCGATCGGCGGCGTCGGCACAGGTTCCGCTTGCCGGCCAGCCATGGGTAAAGCTTCTGTCGGGGCGGCGGGAAGAGCGGTCACAGCATCTGCCGGCGCAGCCTGTTCAAGAGCCTTGGGCGTATCGGCAAGCTTTTGATCCGAGTTCTCGCACATGGCGACCACAACCGGATAGTTGCTGTTGGCAAACTTGGGCAGTTGCTTTTGTGATTCCGCGTCGCAAACGGCGACCGTTTCCCAGGTTCCCGGAACGGTCGAGATATAATGGCACTGGCTGACGCTGTCGTCGCAGCCAAGAATTGTCATAACGATCAGGGCGGTCTTCATGGCGCGTCTTCCTGCCGGGGCTCGTTGCGTTAAGAGTGTTTTTAGGAAGCGCTTTCCACGAAAGTAAGGCGGGGTTGCCACAGGCGTCAGGAAATTTGTTTCGGCTTGTTTCCTTATGAGAGGTGGCTTGGTCTACGTATTCCGCCGTATGGCTGCCACGCCGCTGAGCGTCTATTGGGCACGAAGAAGCGTGAATCGTTTTCTGAAGTGCATGAATCAAAATTTAAGGGGATGGAGCCAAGTGACTGTCACCATTGAAAAAGAACGCCCGAGGCAGCCGGAGATCATTGACCTGCTGCACCAGTCCGACCTGTACGCTCAGTCGCTCTATCCTGCGGAAAGCAATCATCTGGTGGACATCGAGACGTTGGAGAAACCGGACGTCAGCTTTTTCGTCGCGCGCCACAATGGCGCGATTGTCGGCTGCTGTGCGCTCGTCGATGCAAAGGATAGGACAGGCGAGATCAAACGCATGTTCGTCGATCCCCGGGCGCGTGGCTTGAAGATCGGGCGCCGGTTGCTGGAGCACATTGAAGCGCACGGTCGAGACCTGGGGATGAAGGCAATCCGGCTTGAGACCGGTATCCGTCAGCCGGAAGCGATCGGCCTTTATCGTTCCGCCGGGTACCGCGACATCGGCCCGTTCGGCAGCTATCAGCCCGATCCCTTGAGCCTCTTCATGGAAAAGCCGCTCGGCTGAACCGGGCGGCTTTTCGTCTTGTCATTTCTGTTGAGCGCTTCTTTCCAGGGACTCGAAAAGATTCAGATATCGAGATTTTCCGCGAAGGCGGCACGCTCCTGGATAAAGCGGAAGCGGGCGTCGGCCTTCGTGCCCATCAGGCTGTCGACCGCGTCGCGTGTGCCTTCGAAATCCACCTCGTCGATCGCCACCTTGAGCAGTGTGCGCTTGGACGGGTCCATCGTGGTTTCCTTGAGCTGGGCCGGCATCATTTCACCCAGCCCCTTGAAGCGGCCGATCTCGACCTTGCCGCGGCCGGTAAATTCCGTCTCCATCAGCTCGACGCGGTGCGCATCATCGCGTGCATACAGCGTCTTTGCACCTTGCGAGATGCGGTAGAGCGGTGGAACCGCGAGATAGAGATGGCCGCCGCGGATCAGGTCCGGCATTTCCTGATAGAAAAAAGTGATCAAAAGCGAGGCGATATGGGCGCCATCGACGTCGGCATCGGTCATGACGATGACGCGCTCGTAACGCAGGTCTTCGTCCCGGTATTTGCTGCGGGTGCCGCACCCAAGCGCCTGCACGAGATCGGATATCTGCTGGTTGGCCCCGAGCTTTTCACGACCGGCGCTGGCGACGTTGAGGATCTTGCCGCGCAGCGGCAGGATCGCCTGATTGGAGCGATTGCGCGCCTGCTTGGCGGATCCGCCGGCCGAATCGCCTTCGACGATGAAAAGCTCGGCACCGGCGGCGGAGTTCTGCGAGCAATCGGCAAGCTTGCCGGGGAGGCGCAGTTTGCGCACGGCGGTCTTGCGGCTGACTTCCTTTTCCTTGCGGCGGCGCACGCGCTCGTCGGCGCGCTCGATCACCCATTCCAGAAGCTTGGCGGCTTCCTGCGGATTGTCGGCAAGGAAGTGGTCGAAGGGATCGCGCAGCGCGTTTTCAACGATGCGCTGGGCTTCCACGGTCGCCAGCTTATCCTTCGTCTGGCCGACGAATTCCGGCTCGCGGATGAAGACGGAGAGCATGCCCGCAGCTGAGATCATCACGTCGTCGGTGGTGATGATGGCCGCGCGCTTGTTCTGCGTCAGCTCCGCATAGGCTTTCAGCCCCTTGGTCAAGGCAATGCGCAAGCCGGCCTCGTGGGTGCCGCCTTCGGGAGTGGGGATCGTGTTGCAGTAGGAATGCACGATCGAATCGCCGCCGTACCAGGTGACGGCCCATTCTAGCGAACCGTGGCCGCCGGATTTTTCGCTTTTGCCGGCGAAGATTTCGCGGGTAACGGTGAATTCCTTGCCCATGGTCGCCTGAAGATAATCCTTCAGGCCACCCGGGAAATGAAAGACGGCTTTTTCGGGCGTTTCGGTCCCTTCGACGAGCGCGGGATCGCAGGACCAGCGAATTTCGACGCCGCCGAAGAGGTAGGCCTTGGAGCGGGCCATCCGGAAAAGGCGGGCCGGGTCGAATTTCGCATGAGGGCCGAAGATGTCCGGATCGGGGTGAAAACGGACCTTGGTGCCACGCCGGTTCTGAACATCGCCCAGTTCCTCAAGGCCGCCCTGGGGGACGCCGCGTGAAAAGCGCTGGCGATAGAGCTTGCGATTGCGGGCGACTTCGACTTCGAGAATGTCGGAGAGCGCATTGACGACGGAAACGCCAACACCGTGCAGACCGCCGGACGTCTCATAGACCTTGCTGTCGAATTTTCCGCCGGCATGGAGGACCGTCATGATGACTTCGAGCGTCGACTTGCCGGGAAATTTCGGGTGGTTCTCGACAGGGATACCGCGACCGTTGTCGGTGACCGTCAGGCAGCCCTCGGCATCAAGGTTCACATCAATGAAGTTCGCATGGCCCGCAACGGCCTCGTCCATCGAGTTGTCGATGACTTCGGCAAAGAGGTGATGCAGCGCCTTTTCGTCCGTGCCGCCGATATACATACCTGGGCGGCGCCGAACCGGCTCAAGGCCTTCCAGAACCTCGATCGCAGACGCATTGTAGTCGCCGGTGTCGTTCTTCAGGGGGGCGGGCCTTGCGGCAGGCGTCGCTGCCTGCGCATCGCCAGCCGGCGTCACAGCGGGCTGTGCCGGCTTCGGTATGGAAACAGGTTCAGGGGTCGCCGCTTCGGGTGTCTGCGGGATCGCGGAGAAAAGGTCGTTGCTGTCGTTCATGGAGCGTTCGAAAATCTTTCCATTCTGGCGGCTTCGGTTTTGGCTGTTAAGGTTGGTTGAGTCCCTGTGGACGCGATCCCAACTTGCTGCCCGTAAGCGATACTGGAAGATTTGCACCTTCCGCAGGCCTTGTTTCGAAGCATGCCTTCAATACCCCCAAGTGTTGCGTTTCGAAAGCGCTAATGGCAAGGCTTGGATCAAAAGAGGAACATTCCGTATGCCC
Organism: Pararhizobium arenae; assembly: GCF_001931685.1. Taxonomy (GTDB): domain Bacteria; phylum Pseudomonadota; class Alphaproteobacteria; order Rhizobiales; family Rhizobiaceae; genus Pararhizobium; species Pararhizobium arenae. Next base: position 188,905 of record NZ_MOOY01000001.1, read on the forward strand.
CTGTCCACAGTTCATTTCGCTTTCGCCGCGTTTCTGGCGCTTCTCGCCGCCGTTTCGCCAACGCATGCGCAGGGTATCGGTCCTTTCAAGGATGATCTCTTTTCCTACGGGAAAGTGCTCGAGAGCGGCGACAACGGCGATTATCGCGTGATCGACTACGACAAGATGCGCGACATCCACCAGCGCGACCAGGAGCCGGAACTGCGTGTCAGGGGCAAGTATGTTTCGCTGGGGGTGAAGAGGGTTCAGGCGAACGAGACCCTTGATCTCGGCGGCCGAAGGCTGGATGTCGGGCGGGCCGGCAGGGCCGATGGCGCTGCGTTCACCGTGATATTCGTGCACGGGCGCGGCGGCGACAGGCGGCTTGGCATGCACGATTACCGTTTCGGCGGCAATTTCAATCGCGTCAAGAACCTCGTGGCGGCCAACGGCGGCGTCTATTACGCGCCGACGATCCGTTCCTTCGACGATGCCGGTGTTGCCGATGTGGCGGGGCTGATCGCTTATGCCCAGCAGCGTTCTCCCGGCAGGCCGGTGGTTCTGACCTGTGCATCGATGGGCAGCTTCATCTGCTGGGGCATCGCCCGTGATCCGAAGGCTGTTTCCGCGCTTCAAGGCATGGTGATCATGGGTGGCCCGACCGACGGTTCCTACACGTCGAGCGTGGCCTACAAGGCGAAGCTGCCGATCTATTTCAGTCATGGCAGCCTCGACGAGGTTTATCCGTATCAGGTGCAGGTCGATTTCTACCGTTCGCTCAAGGGAAAAGGCTATCCGGCGCGCTTCGTGCTGTTCAACACGGGTTCCCATGGCACCCCGATCCGGATGACCGACTGGCGCGAAGTGCTGAACTGGATCGGGGTCCGTTGAATTTTATCGATAAACGACCGGGCTCGTTAACCAATCCGACAAATTCGAGACATCCGTGAGCGGATATTTTCTTTTCTGAAAGTTGCTCGTGGGATTTTCCCAAGCGTTAATTGGGATGGTCTCACATGGATGCACGCACCGATATCCGGCATATTCCGCTTTGCGTCGATCTCGACGGCACTTTGCTGGCCGCCGATACGCTGTGGGAAGGCGTAGCGATTGTTCTGTTTCGCAACCCCTTCATGATTTTCGCCATGCTTTACTGGCTCTGTCGGGGCAAGGCGAGATTGAAATACGAGATCGCCACGCGCTCCGGGCGCACAGCGGCAGATTGGCCCTACCGGGAAGCCGTTCTTGCCCGGCTGGAACGGGAAAAGGCGCTTGGGCGGCCGATCGTGCTGGTGACCGGGGCTGCGGAAAGTGTCGCGCTCGCCATTGCCGAGCATGTCGGCGTCTTCTCTTCGGTCCTGCACAGTTCCGCGGACTTGAACCTTACAAGCACCCGCAAGCGCGCGGCGCTGATCGAACGTTTCGGCGAAGGCGGCTTTGACTACATGGGCAACAGTCGCGACGACGTGCCGGTTTTCGATGCGGCACGCAAGGCCATCGTCGTGGCGCCCGATGCCGCAGCCGAAAAGTGGCGCCGCAGCCATGATGCGGAGCGTCTGGATACGGGCAGGACGAGTGCCTTCATGGCCCTCAAATCGATCCGGGTTCATCAGTGGGCAAAAAACGTGCTGATCGGCGTTCCCGCCGTTCTCAATCACGACATTCTCAATGTTTCGGCGGTCCTCAACTCCGTCTATGCTTTCTTCGCATTCAGCTTCCTTGCCTCGGCCGTTTACGTCATCAACGACCTGTCCGACCTGACGAACGATCGCCGCCATCCGAAGAAGCGCAACCGTCCTCTGGCGAGTGGCGCCATGTCGGTGCCGATGGGCCTGGCGATCGCCGTTTGCCTCGTTCTGGCATCGCTTTCGATCACATTGCTGTTGCCGCTTGAATTCGCGCTCGTGCTCGCCTTCTACGCCGTCACCACGACAGCCTATACATTCTTCCTCAAGCGGAAGCTGCTCGTAGACGTCTTCGCGCTCGCCGGTCTTTATACGGTTCGCATCGTGGCGGGGTCGGCGGCGACGGGTACGGAATTGTCCTTCTGGCTGCTTTCCTTCTCGATCTTCTTCTTCCTGAGCCTTGCGCTGGTGAAACGCTATGTCGAGCTGCATGACTATGAAGGCGGCGATGGACAGCAGGTCCCCGGCCGCGGCTATATGGCCGATGACTACGAGATGGTTGGTCAGGCCGGCGTCGCCTCGGCCTTCACCGCAGCGCTTGTTCTGGCACTTTACATTCACAGCAAGGAAATGATGGAGATGTACACGGAGCCGTGGGCTCTGTGGCCGCTATGCCCGCTCATTCTCTATATGCTGCTCAGAATATGGATGCTGGCCCGTCGCGGTATGCTGCATGAAGATCCCGTCGTGTTCATCATGCGGGACTGGCGCAGCCTCGTGACCATGTCGATCGGCGCGACCCTGGTGGTCTTCGGTGCATTGGGCGTGTGATGACCGGTACTGACTACCAGAGCTGGGGAAGGCTGGACCCGCGCCCACGCCGGGCGATCAGCGTGCATGCCTTCGAGGAGGAGGGGCGTGGCGCCGGGATCGGTGCTTTCCTGCCGTTCGGCAATGGCCGTTCCTATGGCGACAGTTGCCACAATGACGCCGGCGCTCTGATCGACAACGGCACGCGCAGCCGCATCAACGCCTTCGACCCCGGCACGGGTATCCTCTCCTGCGATCCGGGCGTCACGCTGCGGCAGATTCTGGAGCGGACGATACCACACCGGTTCTTTCTGCCCGTCACCCCCGGCACGGCCTTCGTTACAGTCGGCGGTGCCGTGGCAAACGACGTACACGGCAAGAACCATCATGCGCGTGGCACCTTCGGTCATCATGTGCTTGGCCTGACGCTGCTGCGCTCCAATGGAGATGTGCTTGCCTGTTCGCCGAAGGAAAACAGCGAGCTGTTCTTTACGACGATCGGCGGCATGGGCCTGACAGGCCTTATCCTTTCCGTCGACCTGCAGATGATGAAGGTTCCGTCCGCCCATATCCAGCAGCACGCGATCCGCTTCGATAGTCTCGACGACTATTTCGCCATGGTCGATCGCATCGACGGCGAACACGAATATTCCGTCGCCTGGATCGACCAGCTGGCGACCGGCAAATCAATGGGGCGAGGGGTGTTGCTCGCCGGCGACCATGCGGACGCATCGTGTGAATTTCCCGACATGCCGCGCGGGCTGAAACTCGGGGTGCCGTTTTCACCGCCGTTCAATCTGCTTAATCGCCTGACGTTGAAAGGCTTTAACGAGCTTTACTATCGCAAGGAAAAGCCGGGTGAGGTCGTCTCGACGGTCAAGTGGCCGGGCTATTTCTACCCCCTGGATGCGATCGGCAACTGGAACCGTCTTTACGGTCCGAAGGGGCTTTACCAGCACCAGAGCGTCTTTCCCGCGGAAAATGCGCCAGCCGTCACAGCCTTGCTGATGGAGACGGCGCGGAAGGCCGGCCATGCCTCCTTTCTGACGGTGCTCAAGAAGTTCGGGGACCGGCCGAAACGAGGGGTTCTGTCCTTCGCACGGCCCGGTTTTACTTTGACTTTGGATTTCGCCAATCAGGGTGAACGAACGCTTAAGCTTCTCGATGCGCTGGATGCGATCGTCTTGAAGGCCGGCGGCGCCGTCAACCCCTACAAGGATGCGCGCATGAGCCCTCAAACCTTTGCTGCTTCGTTCCCCGAGTGGAAAAAGCTTGAAGCCCTGCGCGATCCGGCGATGGTCTCCAATTTCTGGAAACGAACGGCTCTGGCTTTGCCAAAATGAGAATGCGTAAAACTTTAGTCAAATAAACCGCCGGCTTAAACCGAATGTACTTCTCTTTGATGTAGATCCATCTGCGGGAACAGGGAGTAAAAACGTGAAGTATATTGTTTTCATCCTATTCACGGTGCTGACGAATGCTGCCGCACAGCTTATGCTGAAGCAGGGCATGATGTCGCTTGGCCCGTTGAGCTTTACCGCTGACACGGCGATCGCACGCATTTTTCAGATCGTCTTCAATCCATGGGTCTTCGCGGGTTTGGCGACCTTCGTCATCTCCATGGCCTCGCATCTCTACGTTCTGTCGAAGGTGGAACTCTCCTTCGCCTATCCATTCCTGAGCCTTGCCTACGTGGCGGTCGCTCTGTTTGCCTATTTCATCTTCCGCGAAGACCTGAATGCGTGGCGCATCGCCGGCATCGCCTTCATCTGCGTGGGTACCGTTCTTATCGCCCAATCCGGCATGTCGTCCCATGACGAAAGTCCTGTCGCCGAGGGCGCAACAGCAAAAATCGGGAGTGCATCATGAAGCATGTCATTTTCGGCGGCGACGGTTTCGTCGGCCGGCATCTCGCCCACAAGCTCGTGCAGGAAGGCCAGGAGGTGCTTGTCGCCGACATCGCCAAGTCCGACCTTCCGCACTACGCCCGCACCCGTTTCGTCCATTGCGACGTGACGAAGGAAGAAGATGTCTTTGCGGTCGATATCGGCCCGGATGATATGGTCTACAACATGGCGGCAAAGATGCTGTCGCCCTTGCAGATCCGCTCCAAGCGCTGGGAGTTCTTCTGGCCGGTCAATTATTACGGTGCCGAGAACATCATGAAGGCGACAGCGCGTTCGGGCGCAAACCGCCTCGTGCAGTTCACCACCGACATGATCTACGGCCACACCGTTCAGTCGCCTCAGACGGAAGACCATCCGGCCAAGCCTCTCGGTGAATACGGCAAGTCCAAATGGGCAACCGAACAGCTCGCCGCCGAATGGCGCAAGCAGGGCATGAAGATCACCATCTTCCGTCCGCGCCTGATCATCGGCCCCGGCCGTCTCGGGATTCTGGAAAAGCTGTTCAAGCTGATCGACGCCAACCTGCCGGTGCCGATGATCGGTTCGGGCAAGGCGCCGTACCAGTTCATCTCGGTCTTCGATTGCGCGGAAGCAGCGCGCCTTGCCTGGAAGGGCGGCGTTCCGAACGAGGCCTACAATCTCGGCTCCGACAATCCGCCGTCCGTGCGCAAGCTGCTGGGCGATCTCATCACCCACGCTGGTTCGAAGTCCTTCCTCATCCCGACGCCGGGTTTTGCCGTCAAGGCGACGCTTGCCGCCTTCGATGCGATCAACCTGCCGATCATGGACCCGGAACAGTACCTCATCGCCGATGAGATGTGCGTCCGCGAGACGGGCAAGCTGAAGCGCGATCTCGGCTGGAAGGCAGAATACCGGGACAGCGACATGCTCGCCGCTGCCTATGACGAATATCGCGCCAAGAAGGCCGGCCATGTTGTGGCGGCACCTTCTGTCGTACCGGCCGAATGAACGAGGGGACAAGGACAATGCTCGATAAGCCAGCTCGCGTCATGATCGACGCTCCCGCCCTCGACGGCGGCATCAAGAAGCCAAATCTGCTCACGGTCGAACAGGCCAAGGACATGAGCGTCGCCGATATGACGACGCTGTTCAAGGATCACCTGAATCCGGGCCAGCTTCACTTCATGAAGCTGCTCGGCTTCAACAAGATCAAGGTCGAGACGGCCGAGGGCATGTATTACATCGACCAGAACGGTCGAAAGATCCTCGACTTCTTCGGCGGCTTCGGCTCGCTGGCGCTCGGCCACAACCATCAGCGTCTGATCGCGGCCCGCAAGCAGTTCCAAGACGAGAACCGCCACGAGATCGCCATCGCCTTCATGTCGCAATATGCGGCGGCGTTGGCCAAGAACCTGGCTGAAATCGCGCCGGGGGATCTCGATATGGTGTTCCTCGGCTCTTCCGGCTCGGAAGCCATGGAAGCGGCGATCAAGCTTGCCGAGCGCGTTGCCGGCCCGAAGCGGCCGCGCATCGTCTACGCCGAGAATTCGTTCCACGGCAAGACGCGCGGCGTGCTGTCGATCACCGATGGTCCGCTTTATCGCGGCGAATTCAAGCTGCTCGACAACAACGTCAAGGTGCCGTTTGGCGATATCGATGCGATCCGCCGCGCTTTCGAGAGTGATCCGACGATCGGCGTTCTCGTTCTGGAGACGATCCAGGGCGGTGGCGGCATCAACATCGCTCCGCCGGAGTTCTGGCAGGACGTTCGTGCGCTCTGCAACAAGCATGGCGTCATCTGGGTGGCTGATGAAGTGCAGTGCGGCGTCGGTCGCTCCGGCCGCTTCTTCGCTTTCGAATACGCCAATGTCGTGCCGGATATCACGGCAGTCGCCAAGTCGCTCGGCGGCGGCAAGACGGCCATGGCCGCGATGATCGCCCGCCGCGACATCTACATGAAGGCCTATGGCACGCCGAAGACCGCGATGATCCACGCCCACGCCACCTTCGGCGGCATCGGCGAAGCCTGCATCACGGCAATCGAGACGCTGAACGTGCTCTATGACGAGGACCTCATTGAGAACGCGGCCGTGCAGGGCGAATACCTGCTGCAGCGCCTCAATGCGCTGAAAGACAAGTATCCGAAGATCATCAAGGACGTGCGCGGCCAGGGACTGATGGTCGGCCTCGAGTTCCAGGATTTCAGCCAGACGCTGCCGCTCGTGCTGCGTCCGGTGATCTCCGTCCTCGACGACAAGCTGAAGGGCTCGCTCTCGGGCTTCATCGGCGCGCTCTTGCTGCGTGATTACGATACGCTGGTGGCGTTCACCGAATATAACCGCAACGTCATCCGCCTGCTGCCGCCGCTGATCTGCGAGCGCCAGCATGTCGATCAGCTCTGCGATGCGCTGGATGACCTGCTCGGTCGCGGCATCGTCCGCATCGTCAAGGATTTCGTCGGCAGCCAGATCGGCTGAAGACGGATTTCGCTCCGGTTACTATTTGAAAACGGCGGTTTACCGCCGTTTTCTGATTCAGATTGCCCGGTTCTTCGAAAACAGCTTCGCGAAGTGGGACAAGAGTCCGGAAAGATTCACGCTTTGACGGATCAACTCCGCAAAAGAACCTTCGTCGATCCGATGGCCGTGGCGACCCGCTGGAAATGCAGAGCGCGTTTCTCGGAATTTTCGGACGAACGCAGCAGCTGGGTCTCCGCTTCCTGAACCACGGCAGCGGCCTGTTTTAGAACTGTTTGCAATCTGTCGGTCCTGACGGCGGTAAAACGGCGGCGGGACTTGAAGCGCCGGTTCCCGCTGGAGGGCCGTTGAACCGCGTCGTAGTCCGCATTTCTTGCGACGATCCTGCCGAGATCGCGGGCAGCACGCGTGATGATCCTGCGCATGGGCTCGTATTCGCTGTTGCGAGGAATACGTTCCGCGATCAGATCGTAACCCTGCTTCAGGCAGTCGGCGCGATATTTCGGCTCGAAATGCTCGCATTCCAGTTTTACGGCCTGGATGTCGGCGACGATGCCGCTTGTCGCGTAGTCGCTGAGCTTTATCAGCCGCGGAGTTTCGCGCTCACCGGAAAAGTCACCTGTTCGGTTGTTCGACTGGCGGGACTGCGAGAAGGCTTCGTCCGCCGACGTCGTCGCCAGCGCCAAACTTGTCAGCGCGATCAGGGCGCAGCGGGTCGCTTCGTTGATCTTCATGGAATGTCACCTGTGGCTGAGGGCTGCATCATTCGCTCTGGCCAAAGGCGATGCGCATACTGCGCTGCGTTCCCGGTCCGATCATACCGTCAATGCTGCCGTCGTAGAATTTGTTGCGCGTCAACTCCTGCTGAAGCGCCCGTCTGGTTTCGAGTGAAAACATCGTCGGGTTCTCGGTCAACTGCTTCAGGACATCGTCAACGCCTGACCTGAGCGCGAGATACAGATAACGCGCAGAGTCTTCGGGCGATTTTCCGGGAATCACGCCATCGTCAATCAGCGCGGCCACGTTGAACATGGCTTGCGGATGACGGAGATCAGCAGCCCGCTGAAAAAGTTGTATAGCCTTCTGCGGATCGCGCGGCAGACCCTGGATGCCCTGATAATGGAAAAAACCCAGATCGTTGATCGCATCGGCAAAGCCCATATCCGCGGACGTCCGGTAAAGCCTTAGGGCTTCCGCGAGATCCTGCTGAACGCCGATACCGCGCTCATAGAGCTTTGCCAGCTCGAACGTCGCTTCCGCATCTCCCGCCTTGGCGGCATCTGAAAACAAGGTGAAGGCTTTTTCGGGCGAATAGCGCTCGCTCTCCGGGCTCAGTGCCATGTAGCCAAGCCCGAGCATGGCGCGTGTATCGCCCTGATCCGCCAGCGCGGCAAGCTGAACGCCTTGATCCTGTGAAAGCGCCTGCCAGGCTGAAACCTTGTCCGTGACATCCGTCGCCGACGCTTGCCCGCCGGCCAGGAAAAAGGGGACACCGGAAAGCGAGCCATAAAAATGAGGTTGCTGGCGGTTGCCGGTTTCCGCCATTACCTGATCGCGCACCTGTCGGAACATCAGTCCGATTTCGACATCCGGCTCCGGCAGGCTCTTGATCAGCGCCGTGGCAAACGGGCTGTGCTCTCCGGTGCCGTCAAGCGCGACCTCGCCGTCCTTGGCGGCGTAAACCACGATCATGCCGCGGTCCGGCGAAGGCGCGGCCAGGCCTGCGCTACGAATGCGTTCAACAGGTGTGTTCTCGCTGCTTTTCACCGAAGCGCTCTCGACGGCGCCTGCGAAGGGATTGTTGCGGCAGGAGTCGAGCACCACGATCCTCAGCTGCCGCGCGCGATCGACCGCGAGCAGAAGTTCTTTCAATACCAGAGCCTTGGCGGATATCTCCGAAGGGTTTTCGATCTTGATATCGACCGGCAGCAGGTAGTTCTCGCCGCCAACTTCGACACCGTGTCCGGCGTAGTAGACGAATGCGATATCTGCAGTCTCCGATCGAAACGAGAAATCGTTGACGATGCCAAGCAGCTCCGACAGCGGCTTGTCGATGGCAACTTGCGTGTCAAATCCCATCTTGCGCAAGGTTTCTGCAATCGCGGTGGCATCGTTGTCCGCGTTCTTGAGCGGGGTGATCGCTTCGTAAGCCCCCATGCCGATTACCAATGCGATACGGTCAGAATGCTGGCTGGATGGTGTTGTCAGCCGGCGAGCGGTTGCCCCGGCTTTCGGCAGCCCGCGCGCGGCCGGTGCAAGCCCGCGACCGGCATCTGTTTCCGCCGCGATGCTGGCGGGTGTTGCGCCAATTTTTTCGGATGCGACCGAGGACGCTCCGGCAAGGGCCAGAGCGAAGGACAACATCACCGCAAAGATCGAAGAATAGCGCACCGACCGCAACCCCGGTCCAGTTTCAGGAAATAACCTATGCAAACAGTTGCTAAAGGATAAGCGCGGCGGATCGCGCCGTCAAATCAACAAGCTGCTTGAAAAAGCGCTGCTTTCCATCCGTTCGCAGATTTGCTAGGCCGGGCGCCTATCATTCTAAGCTTGGAGGAAGCCGCATGACCCCCGACGTACGTCCGCTTGTTGCCGGAAACTGGAAGATGAACGGGGTTCGTGCGTCGCTCGACCAGATCAAGGCCATTTCCGAGGGGGTTAAGGGGCCACTCTCCGAAAAGGTGGATGCCCTGATCTGCCCGCCGATCACGCTTCTCTATGTCGCGACAGCGCTTTGCACGGATAGTCCGCTTGCCATCGGCGCCCAGGATTGCCACGAGAAGACCGCCGGTGCCCACACCGGCAATGTCTCGGCGGAGATGATCGCCGACTGCTTCGGCACCCATGTCATCGTGGGCCACTCCGAGCGTCGCACGGACCACCGCGAGGAAGACGCGCTGATCCGCTCGAAGGCGGAAGCGGCCCACGACGCCGATCTCACCGCCATCATCTGCATTGGCGAGACCGAAGCCGAGCGCAAATCCGGCACGACGCTGGATGTGTTGAAGCGGCAACTGGATGCGTCCGTGCCGGACGATGCGACTGCCGCGGATACCGTGATCGCCTATGAGCCGGTCTGGGCAATCGGCACGGGGCTCACGCCGACGGTACAGGATGTGGAAGAGGCCCATGCTTTCATGCGCGACGAACTCGCAAGGCGCTTTGGCCCAGAAGGTGCGAAGATGCGTATCCTCTATGGCGGTTCGGTCAAGCCTTCCAACGCGCGGGAACTTCTCGGCATTGCCAATGTCGACGGCGCGCTTATCGGCGGCGCGAGCTTGAAAGCCGACGACTTCCTCGCCATCTACCGGGCGTATGAAGAATTGGCGGCTTAAGTCTGGTAATTGCCCAGCGCGATTGCGGGTTAGGGGCTTTTAATGCGCGGTTGCTTGGTATATGCAGCCGCCAACAAACTTTATTGGCATCCCGGCTGGCTGGGCGAATATCCGCTTGCCGCCGAGACGATGGTCAGGACCGGATAAAATGCAAGAAGTACTGCTCGTCATCTATCTCCTCGTCGTTCTGGCGCTGATCGGCGTCGTGCTGATTCAGCGGTCGGAAGGCGGCGGTCTTGGTATCGGCGGCGGCTCTGGCTTCATGTCGGCACGCGGAACGGCCAATGCGCTGACCCGGACGACCGCCATTCTTGCGGCTCTGTTTTTCGTTCTTGCGCTCGCCATGGGCATCTATGCCCGCTACCAGCCGAACGCGACGGATGTGCTCGACCGTATTCCGGGCACGACCAACAACGGCAACGGCGTTCTCGATTCGCTCGGTGGCGGCGCTGCTGTCCCGGCCGGTGAAACGCCTGCCCAGAACGGTGCTAACAGCGGTCAGGCGCCGGCAACCGAAACGCCGGCTGCCCAGACGCCTGCAACGCAGACCCCTGCGACTGAGACCCCGGCAACGCAAACACCTGCAACGACGGCGCCAGCCACGACGCAGACGCCTGCCGATAACTCGGGTGTTCCCAGCGGCCAGTAAGGCCAACGCACCCTGAAATCGCCGGCGGAAGATTTTTCCGCCGGTTTTCTTTTGTTTGAATTCCTGCCACCGACCTTTTGACGGAAAAGTTCTGCAAGATGAATTTTTCGGTGGCGGAATCGTTTTTGAAACGGTATCCGGTGAAGCCCATGGCGCGATATGTATTCATCACTGGCGGCGTGGTTTCTTCCCTTGGAAAAGGGATTGCCGCAGCCGCTCTCGGAGCGTTGCTGCAGGCCCGTGGTTATCGGGTGCGGCTCCGCAAACTCGACCCCTATCTCAACGTCGATCCGGGCACCATGAGCCCGACCCAGCACGGCGAAGTCTTCGTCACCGACGACGGTGCCGAGACCGACCTCGATCTTGGCCACTACGAACGCTTTACCGGCCGTTCAGCGACCAAGACCGACAACATCACCACGGGTCGTATCTACAAGAACATCATCGACAAGGAACGCCGCGGCGATTACCTCGGCGCGACCGTTCAGGTCATTCCGCACGTTACCAACGAGATCAAGAACTTCGTCATTGAAGGCAATGACGAGTACGACTTCGTCATCTGCGAAATCGGCGGCACGGTCGGCGATATCGAGGCGATGCCGTTCATGGAGGCAATTCGTCAGCTGAAGAACGACCTGCCGCGCGGCGCGTCGGTCTTCGTGCACCTGACGCTGATGCCTTATATCCCGGCGGCTGGCGAGTTGAAGACCAAGCCGACGCAGCATTCCGTCAAGGAACTGCAGGCGCTGGGCATTCACCCCGATATCCTGCTCGTCCGCGCCGACCGCGAAATCCCGGAAGCGGAACGCCGCAAGCTCTCGCTGTTCTGCAACGTGCGTCCGTCCGCCGTCATCCAGGCGCTCGATGTCGCGAGCATTTATGACGTTCCGATTGCGTATCACAGGGAAGGCCTCGACAACGAGGTTCTGGCTGCCTTCGGCATTGAACCCGCTCCGAAGCCGCGCATCGAAAACTGGGAAGACGTTGCCAACCGCATCCGTACGCCGGAAGGCGAAGTGACGATTGCGATCGTCGGCAAGTACACCGGTCTCAAGGATGCCTACAAATCGCTGATCGAGGCGCTGTATCACGGCGGCATCGCCAACCGCGTCAAGGTCAAGCTCGACTGGATCGAATCGGAAGTCTTCGAAAAGGAAGACCCGGCGCCGTATCTCGAAAAGGTGCACGGCATTCTTGTGCCCGGCGGCTTCGGCGAGCGCGGTTCGGAAGGCAAGATCAACGCTGCCCGTTTCGCCCGCGAGCGCAAGGTGCCTTATTTCGGCATCTGCTTCGGCATGCAGATGGCGGTCGTGGAAGCGGCCCGCAACCTTGCCGGCATTGAAAAGGCGTCGTCTACCGAATTCGGCCCGACAACCGAGCCGGTCGTCGGTCTGATGACCGAGTGGATCAAGGGCAACGAACTTCAGAAGCGCACGGCTTCCGGCGATCTCGGCGGTACAATGCGTCTCGGCGCCTACAAGGCGAGCCTGAAGAAGGGCACCAAGATCGCCGACATCTACGGTTCGACGGATATCTCCGAGCGTCATCGCCATCGCTACGAAGTCAACGTCGATTACAAGGATCGACTTGAGCAGTGCGGCCTCGAATTCTCGGGCATGTCGCCGGACGGCGTTCTGCCGGAAACTGTCGAGTATCCGGATCATCCTTGGTTTATCGGCGTTCAGTACCACCCGGAACTGAAATCGCGTCCGCTCGACCCGCATCCGCTGTTTGCAAGCTTCATCGAAGCTGCCGTCGAACAGAGCCGCCTCGTCTGAGGCGGCCTCAGCGGGGGCGAGACGATGGCAGACAAGGCTTTCGAAATCGAGATTTCCCCCTACCGCAGCGGCGACGAGCACGGCATCGTTGCCCTCATCCTGCCGATCCAGACCCTTGAATTCGGAATTCAAACCTCGGCGGAGAAGCAGCCAGACCTTTTCGATATCCCGAATTTCTACCAGACCGGTGCAGGCGAATTCTGGGTCGCCCGGCATGGCGACGAGATCGTTGGTTCCATCGGGATGAAGGATATCGGCAACGGCCAAGCCCTCATTCGCAAGATGTTCGTTGCGTCTGCCTTCCGTGGCAGGGATTACAATCTTGCGGCACGGCTGCTGTCGATCCTGATCGACAGGGCACGCGGGGCAGGGATATCGGAAATCTTCCTCGGTACCATCGATATCCTGAAGGCCGCCTGCCGCTTTTACGAGAAGAACGGTTTCGTCCAGATCAGGCGCGATGAACTGCCCGCCGCCTTTCCGATCATGGCCGTGGACAATCTTTTTTATCGCCTGAAGCTCTGACATAGCCTTATTCTGAAGAGCTTTTCCCCTTTACATCGAGGCCATTGACCCTAGCTCGACCTTCAACAGGCTTTGCCGAGGAAGGAAGGCGCATGAACGACTTGTCGTCCCCCGATACGATCGCGGTGCTGTCAGCAGAGGTTCCGGTCAGTGCCACACTGCATGTCTGGCTGAAGGCTAAGGGACCGGATGTTCCGGGCGCCATGGCGTTCGTCTGCCGTGGCGAGAAGATCGGGGAAGTTTCGGTGGAAAACAGCGAGGAATATGTTTTCCGCCCCTTCGTGGTCGTCAGTGGCGGCGCGCTGGAATGCCGCTACGACACGGCAACGACCGCTGTCTCCGTCGCCTATTTCTTCAACGCCGCGGAGGTGGTGGAGAAGGGTATCACCGTCATGCACACGAGCGTCGCGAACGCTCCCGCGCCGGTCAAGGACGGCTATCATTTTCGCCCGCCTTTCGGCTGGATGAACGACCCGAACGGCTTTGGGCGTTTCGGCGGCAGACCGCATCTCTTCTATCAGCATTACTCCCATGGCCTGCGCTGGAACACCATGCACTGGGGGCATGCGGTTTCCACCGATTACCTGCACTGGCATCACATGCCGATCTTCCTGTTTCCGTCGGAGGACTTGACCGCGCGGCCGGACAAGCGCGGCGGTGCTTTTTCCGGCTCGGCCATTCCGTTGGAGGATGATGCCGGTATCCGGGTTTTCTTCACCGAACAGGTCATCGAGCGCACGCCGGAAACCCAAATCCAGCTCACGGCGACGTCTCACAACATCATTACGGCCAGCGAGGCGACCGTCATCCTTCCGAGCCGACCATCCGGGCTCGGCCTGACGCTCGATTTTCGCGATCCCTATGTCGTGCGGGGCCCCGATGGCTTCTGGAAAATGGTGCTGGGCGGCCTCAGCCAGCAGGGCGGCGTCGTCCTGCTCTACGAGACGGACGATCCGGCTGGCGCGGATGGCTGGCGTTTTCTCGGCGTTCTCTTGCTGGAGGAGCGGTTCGGCAGCGCCGTGATCGAATGTCCGTGCCTCATTCCATTGGACGGACCCGCTGATGGCGCGGAAACGCGCTGGGCGCTGATTTATGGCATGGTCAACAGCACCGACGCCTCCACCGGGCGAAAGAACCTCACACTGATTGCAGTCGGTCGTTTCGATGGTGTCCGCTTCCAGCGCGAGTTCGAGCAGGAGCTGGATTTCGGAACCGACAACTACGCTTTTCAGGCCTTTGTCGACGGCGATGTCGCGGTCGGTATCGGCTGGCTCGCGAACTGGGCGGATGTCTCTCATGCTGTCGATTTTCCGACGGCCATGACCTTGCCGCGTCGTATCATCCTGCGGGGAGACCATGTGCTGACGCCACCGGTCTCCTCGGTCGTCACGCTCAGGGACCGATTGCTCGACGACCGGCAACTGATATCGGGCAAGCCTGTTTCATTTCCTTCCGGTGCAATCGAAATATCGCTGGAGCTTGCCCGCGCGGGCGCGCATTTCGAGCTGTCTTTCGAACATCCGGAAACGCGGTTTGGCGTGGCTGTTGATGATGCCGGGCTTTGCATACGTTTTGAAGACGGCAAGGAGAGTACACCGCGTTACGCCGCTCTGGGTGCGCAGCCGTCGACGTTGTCGATCTTTCTCGATACGGGCTCCGTGGAGGTTTTTGCCGACGGCGGACGCTGGGCCGGCACCAAGCGCATCGATGGTTTCGAGCCGGCGCGAGGCGCGAAGCTTGTTGCGGAAGAGGGCGCGGTTCTTTCTGCACAGGTTTTTGTCCTGCGCCTTTGACATCCGTATTGCCTAAAAACGTCTCTTTAACGTTTACCTGTTAGTAATCTCTCCGAAAGTGAGAGATCGTGCGATGCGTGTATTGCTTATCGTCGCCCTTCTCGCGCTGGCGGGGTGTGCAACCGCGCCGAAGAATACGCGCAACGCCTGCGCCATCTTCGAACAGCGCGATGGCTGGTTCAACAACTGGGAGCGTGCCGCTAAAAAAGCGTCGCGTGAGTATGGCGTGCCGGTGCCAATCCTGATGGCAACAATCTACACCGAATCAGGCTTCCGCCCCAATGCCCGCCCGCCGCGCACCAAGCTCTTCGGCTTCATTCCCTGGAAGCGCCAGTCGACCGCTTACGGTTTCTCGCAGGCGCTTGATGGCACCTGGTCGCGCTACAAGCGGGAGACCGGCCATCTGATGGCCCGGCGCACAAAGTTTGCCGATGCGATCGATTTCGTCGGCTGGTATCACCGCAACAGCCACGAGACGAACGGCATCGCGCTGAACGACGCCTATCATCTCTATCTCGCCTATTATTCCGGCGATGCCGGCTATGCGCGCGGAACGTGGCGCGGCAATTCGGGAATGAAGAAGGCGGCGCAACGCGCCTCGAATATAGCCCGAACCTATGCCCAGCAGTTGAAGAGCTGCGGTTGACCGCTTGATCTTCACTCGTCTCATTCCAACATTCCCTTGAAAATGGCGGTCAAAAGGGGCAAAGCACCTGCCCGAGGCCATGTCAGGAAATGTTATGATTGCAGCCCCCCGCAGTGCGCGTCTTCTCGACCATCTGGTTTTGCCGGTGAGCGAGCTTTCGACGGCAAGGCGCCGCTATGAGCAGCTAGGTTTTACGGTGGCTGACGATGCGCTGCATCCGTTTGGCACTGAAAATGCCTGCGTGTTTCTTGCCGACAAGACCTATCTGGAGCCGCTGGCAATCGCCAGCCGCGAGGACTGCGAAGCCTCGGCAATCGGGGGCAATGTTTTTGTCGCCCGCGACCAGGCCTATCGTTTCCGCCGCGGTCAGGATGGCTTTTCGGCTATCGTGCTTTCCACCGACGACGCTGCCGGCGATCATGCGCGCTTCGTCGAAAAGGGCATCTCCGGCGGCAAGACGCTGGATTTCTCCCGCGCGATGACATTGCCGGATGGCTCGCAGGCCGAGGCAAGTTTCCGCCTCGCCTTTGCCGCCGATCTTCGGTCGCCCGATTTCTTCCTTTTCGCCTGCCAGCGCCTGAAGGCGCTGCCGGCAGATCGGACCGCTCTTGAAACCCACGCCAATGGCGTCACGGGTATGCGGGAAGTCGTGCTGTCGGAACCGAACCCGACGGATTTTCAGTATCTGCTGCAGGAAGCGGTCGATGAGCGCGAAGTCACCGCCCATTCCTTTGGCATGGATATCGAAACTCGCAATGTGAAGATTTCGGTGCTCAATCCGGCCGGCATGAGCGGCTTCTTCGACAAGCGCACACCATCCCATTCGCGTGGGCTTCGCGGTCGCGCCGTGGTGTTCACGGTGAGCAATCTTGCTGCCACCGAAAATCTTCTTATCCGCAATGCGGTTGAATTTATCAGAAAAGGCGAGCGCCTTATTGTCCCGGAAGCGCCGGGGCAGGGCCTGCTTTTCGTATTTGGAGAAAAGTCATGAAGACGAATGCAGACGTCGTTGTCGGCGAAGGCAAAAAGCAGGTTACCTTTTCCAACAGCAAGCGCCTGTCGCTGATCGCCGGCCCCTGCCAGATGGAAAGCCGCGATCATGCCTTCATGATCGCCGGTACCATGGTCGAGCTCTGCGAGAAGCTCGGCATCGGCCTCGTCTACAAGTCGTCCTTCGACAAGGCCAACCGCACCTCGCTCTCCGGCAAGCGCGGCATCGGCCTCGACAAGGCGATGGAAATCTTCGCCGATCTGAAGAAGGAGTACGGCTTCCCCGTCCTGACGGACATCCACACGGAAGAACAGTGCGGCCTCGTCGCCCCGACCGTCGATATCCTGCAGATCCCGGCCTTCCTCTGCCGCCAGACGGACCTGTTGATCGCAGCCGCCAAGACCGGCCGCACGGTCAACGTCAAGAAGGGCCAGTTCCTGGCGCCTTGGGACATGAAGAACGTGCTCGCCAAGTTCACCGAAAGCGGCAACCCGAATGTCCTGCTCTGCGAGCGCGGCGCGTCCTTCGGTTACAACACGCTGGTTTCCGACATGCGCTCGCTGCCGATCATGGCAGGCCTCGGCGCGCCGGTCGTGTTCGATGCCACCCATTCGGTGCAGCAGCCGGGCGGGCAGGGCGGTTCTTCCGGCGGCCAGCGCGAGTTTGTCGAGACGCTGGCGCGTGCAGCCGTTGCCGTCGGCGTTTCCGGCGTCTTCATCGAGACCCATGAAGACCCGGACAATGCGCCGTCCGACGGCCCGAACATGGTTTACCTCAAGGACATGCCGCGCCTCCTCGAAACGCTGCTCGCCTTCGACGCCGTTTCCAAGCGTTGAGACTTTCATGAAATTTTATTGAAGCCCGGCTGCGGGGACGCATTCGTCCCCGCCCGGCATTGTAATTTCCCGGCCATGAATTATGACATGGCCATCCGTCCATCATCCGAAAGCAGGGAAGAGACCATGACCGCTATCATCGACATTATCGGCCGCGAAATTCTGGACAGCCGCGGCAATCCGACCGTGGAAGTCGACGTTCATCTGGAAGATGGCAGCTTCGGTCGCGCAGCGGTTCCGTCGGGCGCTTCCACCGGCGCGCATGAAGCGGTCGAGCTTCGCGACGGCGGCAGCCGTTACCTCGGCAAGGGCGTTGAAAAGGCTGTCGAAGCCGTCAACGGTGAAATTTATGAAGCTGTCGGCGGCCTTGATGCTGAAGATCAGGTTCTCATCGATACCACGATGATCGAACTTGACGGCACCTCCAACAAGGGCCGCATCGGCGCCAACGCCATCCTCGGCGTTTCGATGGCCGTTGCTAAGGCTGCCGCTGCTGCTGCCGGCTTGCCGCTCTACCGCTACGTCGGTGGCCCGAACGCCCGCGTTTTGCCGGTTCCGATGATGAACATCATCAACGGCGGCGCTCATGCCGACAACCCGATCGATTTCCAGGAATTCATGATCGTTCCGGTTGGCGCCGAAACAATCCGCGACGCCGTTCGCATGGGTTCTGAAGTCTTCCATACGCTTAAGAAGCAGCTCGCTGCCGATGGCCACAACACCAATGTCGGTGACGAAGGCGGCTTCGCGCCGGGTCTGGCTTCGGCTCCCGCCGCGCTCGACTTCATCATGAAGTCCATCGAGAAAGCCGGCTACCGTCCGGGCGAAGACATGCACATCGCGCTTGACTGCGCCTCGACCGAATTCTTCAAGCACGGCAAGTACGTGCTCGAAGGCGAAGGCCGTACGCTCGAGCCGGACGCCATGGCGGAATACCTTGCCGAACTCGCCGCCAAGTACCCGATCTTCTCGATCGAAGACGGCATGGCAGAAGATGATTGGGCCGGCTGGAAGAGCCTGACCGACAAGATCGGCAAGAAGGTTCAGCTCGTGGGTGACGACCTGTTCGTCACCAACTCGGCCCGCCTGCGCGACGGCATCAAGATGGGCGTTGCCAACTCGATCCTCGTCAAGGTCAACCAGATCGGCTCGCTCTCCGAGACGCTGGATGCCGTCGAGACCGCGCACAAGGCGGCCTACACCGCCGTCATGTCGCATCGCTCGGGCGAGACCGAGGATTCGACGATCGCCGATCTCGCGGTTGCTACCAACTGCGGCCAGATCAAGACCGGCTCGCTCGCCCGTTCGGACCGCACCGCCAAGTACAACCAACTGATCCGTATCGAAGAGCAACTCGGCCCGCAGGCCCGCTACGCCGGCACGTCGATCCTGCGCGGCTAATACGCCCGCTGGTCCCAAACCAGAAACCCGCGTCCTTCACATGGCGCGGGTTTTTTCATGCTCCCCGTTATGGTCAACGGTCGGTTAATCAATCGGCGCTATCGTCTGCCTGTATTGCGTACAGGGCATGAGCGATGTGGACCAAACATCATAAGAAGCGGAAGCTGGGGCGGTTTGTGATGCCGCTCATCACGGTCGCTTTTCTTTCCTACTTCGGCTATCATTCCGTTCACGGCGACTACGGCCTGAAGGCGACCGAGAAATTCGATCGCCAGCGCATCGAGCGCCAGGCACGTCTCGACGAGTTGACGGAGAAGCGTCAGATTCTTGAAAAGGAAGTGGCGTTGTTGAGTGACGGATCGCTGGAACGGGATATGCTCGACGAGAAAGCGCGTTTCGGGCTGAATATGTCGCGCGCCGATGAAATCGTGATCTTTCACTGATTGCCTTGATTAACCTGAAATAAGTTAATCGAAAAAATGACATAAATTTCATGTACTTGTATAGAATACAAGCCATGCAAATATAGCATTGCTGTTGGGTCGTTCTTTGCCTATGGTGTCGTCAAAAGGCTAACCATAGGGAGGATCGTATGGCTCCGCGAAAAACCGCGTCCGTATCCAGCCGCAAGACGTCGGCAAAGCCCGCCAAGAAGGATTTCACCGCAGGAACGATTGCCGAATTTGATCGCGAGAGCGATCTGAAGGCCTATCGCGAAATGCTGCTGATCCGTCGATTCGAGGAAAAAGCCGGCCAGCTCTACGGCATGGGCTTCATCGGCGGTTTCTGTCACCTTTACATCGGCCAGGAAGCTGTCGTCGTCGGCATGCAGATGGCGCTGAAGGAAGGCGATCAGGTCATCACCGCCTATCGCGATCACGGCCACATGCTGGCTTGCGGCATGAGCGCCCGTGGCGTCATGGCCGAGCTCACCGGTCGTCGCAGCGGTCTTTCCCGAGGGAAAGGCGGCTCGATGCACATGTTCTCCAAGGAAAAGCACTTTTACGGCGGCCACGGCATCGTCGGTGCCCAGGTTTCGCTCGGAACCGGCCTTGCCTTTGCCAACAGGTACCGCGGCAACGACAATGTCTCGCTTGCCTATTTCGGCGATGGCGCGGCCAACCAGGGTCAGGTCTACGAGAGCTTCAACATGGCCGCTCTCTGGAAGCTGCCGGTGATCTACATCGTCGAAAACAACCGCTACGCCATGGGTACCTCGGTCTCGCGCGCCTCGGCCGGTCATGACTTCTCGCAGCGCGGCGTGGCACTCGGTATTCCGGGCTTCCAGGTCGACGGCATGGACGTTCGCGCCGTCAAGGCGGCGGGCGATGAGGCTGTTGCCCATTGCCGTGCCGGCAACGGTCCGATCATCCTCGAGATGCAGACCTATCGTTATCGCGGCCACTCCATGTCCGACCCGGCGAAGTATCGCTCCAAGGACGAAGTGCAGAAAATGCGGTCGGAACACGATCCGATCGAGCAGGTGAAGGCACGCCTCCTTGAGAAGGGCTGGGCCAGCGAAGACGAACTCAAGGCCATCGACAAGGATGTCCGCGACATCGTTGCCGACAGCGCCGATTTCGCCCAGGCCGATCCGGAGCCGGATGTATCCGAGCTCTACACCGATATTCTGCTTTAAGACCGGGACGAGGAAAACATCATGCCTATCGAAATCCTGATGCCCGCTCTGTCGCCGACGATGGAAGAAGGCACGCTCAGCAAGTGGCTGAAAAACGAGGGCGACAAGGTCGCCTCCGGCGACGTGATCGCCGAAATCGAAACCGACAAGGCGACCATGGAAGTGGAAGCCGTGGATGAAGGCACTATCGGCAAGATCCTGATCGCCGCCGGCACCGAGAACGTCAAGGTCAACACCGCCATCGCCGTTCTCCTGCAGGACGGCGAAAGCGCCAGCGACGTTGGTTCCGCGAAGCCTGCAGCGCCGAAGGCAGACGCTGACACCCCGACCGCGGCCGCCAACGATGCCGGTGGCAAAGCCCGCGAGTCGTCCGAGGAGCCGACGGCCAAGGCTGACAGCAAGGTTCCGGCCCAGCCGAAGGTCGACGTCGCTTCCGACCCGGATATTCCGGCCGGCACCGAAATGGTCTCGACCACCGTGCGCGAAGCCCTTCGCGACGCGATGGCCGAAGAAATGCGCCGCAGCGAAGACGTCTTCGTCATGGGCGAGGAAGTTGCCGAATACCAGGGCGCCTACAAGATCACGCAAGGCCTGCTGCAGGAGTTCGGTCCGCGTCGTGTCGTCGATACCCCGATCACCGAACATGGCTTCGCCGGCGTTGGCGTCGGTGCTGCGATGACGGGTCTGCGTCCGATCGTCGAGTTCATGACCTTCAACTTCGCCATGCAGGCGATCGACCACATCATCAACTCGGCCGCCAAGACGCTCTATATGTCGGGCGGCCAGATGGGTGCGCCGATGGTGTTCCGTGGCCCGTCGGGCGCTGCCGCCCGCGTCGGCGCGCAGCACTCGCAGTGCTATGCCGCCTGGTACAGCCACATCCCGGGCCTCAAGGTCATCATGCCTTACACGGCAGCGGACGCGAAGGGACTGTTGAAGGCTGCTATCCGTGACCCGAACCCGGTCATCTTCCTTGAAAACGAAATCCTCTACGGTCACTCCTTCGACGTGCCGAAGATGGATGATTTCGTCCTGCCGATCGGCAAGGCGCGCATTCACAAGGTCGGCAAGGACGCCACTATCGTTTCCTTCGGCATCGGCATGACCTACGCGGTCAAGGCTGCCGCTGAACTGGAGAAGGAAGGCATAGACGTCGAGATTATCGATCTGCGTACGCTGCGTCCGATGGACCTGCCGACCGTCATCGAGTCTGTCAAGAAGACCGGCCGTCTCGTCACCGTCGAGGAAGGCTTCCCGCAGTCCTCCGTCGGCACCGAAATTGCCACCCGCGTCATGCAGCAGGCCTTCGATTACCTCGATGCGCCGATCCTGACGATCGCCGGCAAGGACGTTCCGATGCCCTATGCGGCAAACCTTGAGAAACTGGCCCTGCCGAATGTCGGCGAAGTCGTCCAGGCGGTGAAAGCCGTCTGCTACAAGTAAGGGAAGGGTGAAGAGATGCCTATCAACATCACCATGCCAGCCCTTTCGCCGACCATGGAAGAGGGCAATCTTTCCAAGTGGCTCGTCAAGGAAGGCGACAAGGTCGCCCCTGGTGACGTGATCGCCGAGATCGAGACTGACAAGGCGACGATGGAAGTCGAAGCCGTGGACGAAGGCACCGTAGCCAAGATCGTCGTGCCGGCTGGTACCGAAGCGGTCAAGGTCAACGCCCTGATCGCGATCCTCGCCGCTGATGGCGAGGATGTATCTGCTGCCGCTTCCGGCGGTGGCGCATCTGCACCGAAGGCAGAAGCTAAGGCCGAAGCACCGAAGACTGAGGTTCCGAAGGCGGAAGCTGCCGCTCCGGTCGCCAAGTCTGAAGCTGCTCCTGCGGCTGCCGCGCCCGCCGCTGCACCGGCCGCCGCTTCCGGGGGCAAGCGCACCTTCTCTTCGCCGCTTGCCCGCCGTCTTGCCAAGGATGCCGGTATCGACATCTCGGCTGTTGCCGGCTCCGGTCCGCATGGCCGCGTCGTCAAGAAGGACGTGGAAACGGCTGTTGCCGGTGGCGGCGCCAAGCCTGCTGCCGCTCCGGCCGCCGCTGCTTCGGCACCTTCTGCTGCGCCTGCTCTTGCCAAGGGGCCGTCCGACGAAGCCGTTCTCAAGAACTTCGCCGAAGGCTCCTACGAACTCGTGCCGCATGACGGCATGCGCAAGACGATTGCGAAGCGTTTGCAGGAATCCAAGCAGACGATCCCGCACTTCTACGTGTCGGTCGATTGCGAACTCGACGCGCTGCTTGCGCTTCGCGCCCAGCTCAATGCTGCCGCACCGGAGAAGGACGGCAAGCCGGCCTACAAGCTTTCGGTCAACGACATGGTGATCAAGGCGCTTGCTCTCGCGCTGCGGGATGTGCCCGATGCCAACGTCTCCTGGACGGAGGCCAACATGGTCAAGCACAAGCATTCGGATGTCGGCGTTGCCGTCTCGATCCCCGGTGGTCTCATCACGCCGATCGTCCGCAGTGCCGAACTGAAGAGCCTGTCGGCCATCTCCAACGAGATGAAGGATCTCGGCGCCCGCGCCAAGGGTCGCAAGCTGAAGCCTGAAGAATATCAGGGTGGCACGACGGCCGTTTCCAACATGGGCATGATGGGCGTGAAAAACTTCGCCGCCGTCGTCAACCCGCCGCATGCGACGATCCTTGCGATCGGTGCAGGCGAGGAGCGCGTCGTGGTGAAGAAGGGCCAGATGGTTGTTGCAAACGTGATGACAGTCACGCTTTCCACCGACCACCGCGCCGTCGATGGCGCTCTCGGAGCCGAACTGCTCGGCGCCTTCAAGCGCTACATCGAAAACCCGATGGGCATGCTGGTGTGAGGCTCCTTTTTCCCTCCCCCTTGCGGGGAGGGTGGACGCGCAGCGGACGGGTGGGGGTGTTTGCGAGGGACGGAGAGGGTAACCATGGTCTGGAATCGTGAAAACCCGAAACCGGCGAGCCGCGAAGCCAAACGGAATGCGCCACGTCTGCGGCGCTCCCTGACTGACGCGGAACGCCGTCTCTGGACCGCCCTTCGCAAGGAGTTGCCGGAAATGCCGGATACGCATTTTCGGCGGCAGATGCCGATTGGACGTTACGTTGCGGATTTCGTTTGTCTCGGGCGCCGTCTCATCATCGAAGTCGATGGCGAGATTCATGCGGACCCGGAGCAGAAGAAGCGGGATGTCGAGCGTGATGCCTATCTTCGGGCTGAGAATTTTCGTGTGGTCCGGTTCAGGAACCGAGATGTGATGCTGGATATGACGGCGGTGTTGAAAACAATAGCTGTGGAGCTCGATCGATACACCCCCACCCCTGGCCCCTCCCCGCAAGGGGGAGGGGAATATGGAGGCTCTGCATGAAAACAATCCTTTGCTACGGCGACAGCCTGACCTGGGGCTACGATGCAGCCTCCCTCGGCCGGCATGCGCTGGAAGATCGCTGGTCGAGCGTTCTGGCAAAGGCGCTCGGTCCGGATGTTCAGGTCATCGCCGAAGGTCTGAACGGTCGCACGACGGCCTATGATGATCATCTGGCCGACTGCGACCGCAATGGCGCACGCATTCTGCCGACGATCCTGCACAGTCACGATCCGATCGATCTGGTGATCCTGCTGCTTGGCACCAACGACATGAAGCCGGTCATCCATGGTACGGCATTCGGCGCGGTGCAGGGCATGGAGCGGCTCGTAGAGCTGGTGCGGCATCACGCATGGTCGTTCGATAACGACAGCGCCCCGGAAATTCTGATCGTCGCCCCGCCGGCGATCCGCGAGACCGCGAATGCGGCTTTCGCCGCCATGTTTGCCGGCTCGTTGGAGCAATCGGCGATGCTGGCTTCGCTTTACGCCGATCTGGCCGATGAGAAGGGCTGCGGCTTCTTCGATGCCGGCTCCGTTGCTGAAACCACGCCGCTCGACGGCATTCATCTCGATGCGGAAAATACCCGTGCGATCGGACGCGGCCTCGAGCCGATCGTCCGAATGATGCTCGGGCTTTGAGAACAAGACGCGACGTGGCTTTGCCCGCGCGCCCAAGAACACGCCAAGAACAAAGGCAGGAAACACCATGGCTGAGAATTACGACGTCATCATCATCGGTTCCGGTCCCGGCGGCTACATCGCGGCCATCCGTGCAGCCCAGCTCGGCCTCAAGGTCGCTTGCGTCGAGCGCGAGCATCTGGCCGGCATCTGCTCCAACTGGGGTTGCATCCCGACCAAGGCGCTGCTGCGCTCCGCCGACGTGCTGCACAGCGCCCAGCATGCCAAAAACTACGGCCTGACGCTGGAAGGCACGATCACGCCGGACCTGAAGGCCATCGTCGCCCGCTCGCGCGGCATTGCCGAGCGCATGAACGGCGGCGTCGGCTTCCTGTTCAAGAAGAACAAGGTCGATATCATCTGGGGCGAAGCCAAGCTCACCAAGCCGGGCGAGATCGTCGTGTCCAAGACCACGAAGCCGGCCGTCCAGCCCCAGGCGCCGCTGCCGAAGAACGCCAAGGGCGAGGGCACTTACACTGCCAAGCACATCATCATCGCGACCGGCGCCCGCCCGCGCGCGCTGCCGGGCATCGAGCCGGACGGCAAGCTGATCTGGACCTATTTCGAGGCGATGAAGCCCGAGGAAATGCCGAAATCGCTGCTGGTCATGGGCTCTGGCGCGATCGGCATCGAGTTTGCCTCGTTCTACCGCACGATGGGCGTCGATGTGACGGTCGTCGAAGTGATGAAGACCGTGATGCCGGTCGAGGATGCCGAGATTTCCGCCTTCGCCAAGAAGCAGTTCGACAAGCAGGGCATGAAGATCATCCTCGAAGCCAAGGTGACGAAGGTCGAGAAATCAGCAAACTCGATCACCGCCCATGTCGAGAAGAAGGACGGCACGGTCGAGAAGATCACCGCCGACCGGATGATTTCGGCTGTCGGCGTACAGGGCAATATAGAAAATCTTGGCCTGGAAACGCTCGGCATCAAAACAGACCGCGGCTGCATCGTCATCGACGGCTATGGCAAGACCAATGTGCCCGGTATCTATGCGATCGGTGATGTCGCCGGCCCGCCGATGCTCGCCCACAAGGCCGAGCATGAGGCCGTCATCTGCGTCGAGAAGATCGCCGGCCTGCCGAATGTGCATCCAATGGACAAGCTGAAGATCCCGGGCTGCACCTATTGCAACCCTCAGGTCGCCTCGGTTGGTCTGACGGAAGCAAAGGCCAAGGAACAGGGCCGCGATATCCGCGTGGGGCGCTTCCCCTTCGTCGCCAACGGCAAGGCGATCGCGCTCGGCGAAGACCAGGGCATGGTCAAGACCATCTTCGACAAGAAGACAGGTGAACTTCTGGGCGCGCATCTGGTCGGTGCCGAAGTCACCGAACTGATCCAGGGCTTTGTCGTCGCCATGAACCTTGAAACGACCGAGGAAGACCTGATGCACACGATCTTCCCGCACCCGACGATTTCCGAGACGATGAAGGAAAGCGTTCTGGATGCCTATGGACGTGCACTGAACGCTTGATTGTGTTAGGGCTCGCCTCCATGTCTAAAATGGGCAAATGAAGGCGAGCCGCATTTTTCGGCTCGAACGGGCGCGCTTTGCGATGCGTCTGAAGGAAAGCGAAATCCAAAGATGGTCACCATTCTCGACCGCACCAATATCGATGATGCCAAGCGCGTTCGTCATCCGGAGAAGGCTCACAAGCCGGACACCGAGATGCTGCGCAAGCCGGAATGGATCCGCGTCAAGGCGCCGACCTCCAAGGGCTATCAGGAAACCCGCGAACTCGTGCGCTCCCACAAGCTGGTGACGGTGTGCGAGGAAGCCGGCTGCCCGAATATCGGCGAGTGCTGGGACAAGAAGCACGCGACCTTCATGATCATGGGCGAGATCTGTACCCGCGCCTGCGCCTTCTGCAATGTCGCCACCGGCAAGCCGAATGCGTTGGATATGGCCGAGCCGGAGAATGTCGCCAAGGCCGTCAAGCAGATGGGCCTTTCCCACGTCGTCATCACCTCCGTTGACCGCGACGATCTGGAAGACGGTGGCGCCGAGCATTTCGAGAAGGTAATCTGGGCGATCCGCGCCGCTTCGCCGACGACCACGATTGAAATCCTGACGCCTGACTTCCTGAAGAAGCCGGGTGCGCTGGAGCGCGTCGTCGCCGCGAAGCCCGACGTCTTCAACCACAACATGGAAACCGTCGCCGGCAACTATCTCACTGTCCGTCCCGGCGCGCGTTATTTCCACTCTATCCGCCTTCTGCAGCGGGTGAAGGAACTGGACCCGACCATGTTCACCAAGTCTGGCATCATGGTCGGCCTCGGTGAAGAGCGCAACGAAGTGCTGCAGCTGATGGACGACCTGCGCACCGCCGACGTCGACTTCCTGACCATCGGCCAGTACCTGCAGCCGACCCGCAAGCACCACAAGGTCGAGCGCTTCGTCACACCGGAAGAGTTCCAGTCCTACGAGACGGTTGCCTATACCAAGGGCTTCCTGATGGTGGCTTCCAGTCCGCTCACCCGTTCTTCGCACCATGCCGGAGATGACTTTGCTCGTCTTAAGGCAAACCGCGAGAAGAAGCTGCTGGCGGCGGCCGATTAATATTTGACGATTGTGCAAGGCCGCAGCCGCGAGGCTGCGGCCTTTTGCGTTTAGACGATTGCAATGAGGTCGGTTTCGGAAGGAGAGGGTATGGCGCGCTATCTCGACACGTTGGAAGAAGCCGCAGGCATTCTGCAATCGGCCGAGCGCATCCTCGTCATCGGTTGCTCCGGCAGCGGCAAGAGCACGCTGGCCATACAGCTCGCCAAACGTTTGCGGTTGACCCACATCTCCATGGATCGTGAAGTCTTCTGGATGGCCGGCTGGACGCCGCGTCCGCGGCCCGAGGCGATCGAGCGGTTGCGTGCCTTCGTGGCCGAGCCCCGATGGGTGATCGACGGCACGAGCCCCGGCACGCTGCCGCTGCGCCTGCCGCGCACGCACCTCCTGATCTGGCTTCGGCCGCCGCGCTACAGTTCGCTCTACGGCGTCATTTCGCGCTGGTGGAAGTTTCGTGGCCAGAGCCGGCCGGAAATGGCCGATGGCTGCCCGGAGCGGCTGACGGTCGACTTCCTGCGCTACATATGGAACTTCGAGAAGACGCAGACGCCGGAAATCGAGGCGGCACTGGAGAAATTCGGTGCCGATGTGCCGGTCATCGTGTTGAAATCGTGGGCTGACAACGAGCGCCTACTTGCACTTGGCACCGGTCGCGATTAGCTGAGACACCATGCCTCAATTCGAAACCACGCGCCCCGTCAAGCATACCGCCGAACAGATGTTCGATCTCGTTGCCGATGTAGAGCGCTATCCTGAATTCCTGCCGCTTTGCGAAGCTCTGACCGTCCGCTCTCGCAAGGAGCGCGATGGAAAAGTGCTGCTCGTTGCGGATATGACCGTCGGTTACAAGGCGATCCGCGAGACCTTTACGACACAGGTTCTGCTCAACAAGGCGGAGCGGGTGATCGATGTGAAATATATCGACGGCCCCTTCAAATATCTCGACAATCGCTGGCGTTTCGAGCCTTCGGGCGAGGCGGGATCGAACGTGGTCTTCTTCATCGATTACGAGTTCAAGAGCCGTATCCTCGGTGCCCTGATGGGGTCGATGTTCGACCGCGCCTTCCGCATGTTTGCCGAGGCCTTCGAAAAACGCGCCGATACGATCTACGCTTCGGCCTGAAGCGTATTTTCGAGTTATTTTTCCAAGGATACTTGAATATTCCGCGCTATCGGCGCGTCATCTGGGCATGATGATCGCTCGTCTCTGCCTTTTCGCTGTCGCCTGTGCTGTGCCGATTGTCGCGCAGGCGGCTGACGTCGAGATCCGCAAGGCCGGGCGCTACGTCCTCCTTCTCGATGCAGATAAAAAGCCTGTTGCAGGCACCTATTGGCTTTCTCCGACCCTGAAGATCAGGGTGCGCTCGCGGGAGGGAGCTTTGCCGACGGAACCTGAGTTCGTCGACAGGGATCCTTTCCCGACCCGTCTTGCCGCCATGCTGTCCTTCGTAAACCGACGTTACAGCTATACCCCCGAGCCCGCCTTTGGCACGATTGGCAAGAAGGAAAACATCATCCAGAAGGAAACCCCGCTGGGGCCGCTCGCGGCGACGCTCCAGCCTGAAGAACGCGTCATCCGCTTTTCCATGATCGGAACGCTCGCCTCCAATCTGGAGGGCGTCGATCTCATCAACCATTTCTATACGATCGAACGAAACGATCTTGAAACGCCGGGGCCGGAATGGGGAAAGCGCGTCTATATCGAAACGCTCGATATGGACCTGTCGGACGCGGCTGCCGCCACGGTTGAGCATATCGTATCCGGCGAGGCTAAGAGCAGCGGCGATTTCTATATCGACTACCTGATCCGGGGCGATTACACGCCCGACTTCACGAGTTGCCTTCAGAAAAGGCGAAACGCATCGGATTATGCGGAAAAGGCCCGCCAGCAGCGTGAAGGGTCCGACAAGTATATGGTCGATACCTTCCTGCCCGATGGCAACGCATTTTGGGAAGTCGAACCCTATATCGCGCCGGACGAACAGGCGATGAACCCATACCAGATTTGCCCGGTGGGCGCGAAGTGACTACCGGCTGGCGGCAACCTCCATCAGCATTTCCAGTGCCGTGCGCACAGTTGCAAGCCTGACGCCTTGCCGCCCGATATCGCCATAGAGCATTTCCCGATGAAAAATCTCACCGTTGCGACGGGCCGCCGCCAGGTGAACGAGCCCGACGGGCTTTTCTGCCGAGCCGCCGCCAGGGCCTGCGATACCTGTCACCGCGATGCTCACATCAGCCCGCGAGTTTGAAAGAGCACCCGTTGCCATTTCGATTGCCGTTTCCCGCGAGACGGCACCATGGGCCGCCAATGTTTCCCACAAGACACCGATCATCTGCATCTTCGCTTCGTTGGAATAGGTGACGAATCCCCGGTCGACCACAGCGGATGACCCGGGAATTTCCGTGAGGGCAGCAGCGATCATGCCGCCCGTGCAGGATTCGGCAGTCGCGACCATCAGCCCACGCGCCGTAAAATCGTGGACTGTGGAGTAGGCTCTTTCTTCGATATCCGACGGCCAGATGCTCATCAATTTATCCCCGAAAGACCACGGTAGCCGTCGCGATGGCCGCGATGCCCTCGCGACGGCCGACAAACCCGATCTTCTCGTTGGTCGTCGCCTTGACGGAGCAGCGATCAAGGCTGATGCCGAGCATTTCGGCCAGATTGGCACGCATTTGATTGCGATGCGGCCCGACCTTCGGAGCTTCGGCGATCAAAGACACATCCGCATTCATGATCACCCCGCCGCGCTCGCGCACGATCGCGGCCGCATGTTCAAGGAAAATATGCGAGGCAGCCCCCTTCCATTGCGGGTCGGACGGCGGGAAGTGATCGCCGATATCCCCGGCGCCGCAGGTTGCGAGCAGCGCATCCGTCAGCGCATGCAAGGCGACATCGGCATCGGAATGGCCAAGCAGTTTCTGATCATGCGGGATGAAGACGCCGCACAGCGTGACGCCATCGCCTTCCACCAGCTGGTGAACGTCGTAGCCGTTGCCGGTGCGAACGTCGGGCAGGGCGGTTTGGCTCAGAATCTGGTCGGCCATTGCAATATCCCGTTGTGTCGTCAGCTTGAAATTGTCCGGCGATCCCTCGACCAGCGTGACCGGTATGCCAGCCCATTCGGCAATCGAGGCGTCATCTGTAAAATCGGATCGGCCGGAAAGGGCGGCCCCCTCATGGGCGGAGAGGATAGCATCGAAGCGAAAGCACTGCGGCGTTTGCGCGCCGAAAAGACCTGCGCGGGAAACCGTCTCGGTGACATGACTGTTGCTGTCTGCACGTTTCAGGGTGTCTGCCACCGCAACCGCCGGCAAAACGGCCGCATGGCCTGCGGCGAGAGCTTCTTGGCAACGCACCAGCATGTCGTGATCAACGAAAGGCCGCGCGGCATCCTGAATCATCACATGGCTTGGTTGGCGCGCTGTCAACGCTTTCAAGCCAGCCAGAACGGAGCGTTGGCGTGT
The DNA here is from genome assembly GCF_001931685.1 of Pararhizobium arenae. GTDB lineage: Bacteria > Pseudomonadota > Alphaproteobacteria > Rhizobiales > Rhizobiaceae > Pararhizobium > Pararhizobium arenae. The sequence continues at coordinate 219,307 of NZ_MOOY01000001.1, forward strand.
CTCGCCGCCGTGAACGACGATCATATCGTGAGCGGCGGTCAGCGAGGCGCGTGCATTTTCGAAGAGGGCTTCGTCGTCGGGGTGGATGACGACGACAAAAATGGGCTTCTGCCCCGTTTCCACAGCCCATGTCGCAAAACGATCAAGTGTATGGCAGATAACCGGCCGACCGCCGATCCGGCGATACTGCTTCGGGCCTTCCCCCGGCGATCCCGCCCTTTCGCCTCTTCCGGCTGCCACAACGACGATAGCGCAGGAAATGTCTTCTTTTGTTTCCATCTTCTAAAAAGCGTCCTGTGATTCTCGTCGCTTTTGATCTAAGGAGCCGCCCTTCGCGGTCGCGCGTTTGCTGCACCGGGCGGCCATGCTCCGCCCGTGATGTATCTTGAACGTTGGCCCTTTGCCAGTTGTGGATGAAAAATTGGACGGGCTTGCGGAAAGGGCTTGGCAAGTCCATGAACAATGTCTAAAAATAGTGCAAAAATAGTATGTGCCCGAAAGATAGTCAGTTGTCATTGCCGGCCTTGTCATCCCCGTTTGAGGTCGGGGGCGTGTCGTTCCGAAACCGCATCGTGCTTGCGCCGATGTCGGGCGTGACAGACTTGCCGTTTCGACAGCTTGCCTGGCGTTATGGCGCGGGCCTCGTTGTGACGGAGATGGTAGCGAGCCGCGAGCTTGTCGGCAATGCCACGGAAAGCTGGGCGCGGCTGAAAGGCGCGGGCATCAATCCGCATATGGTGCAGCTTGCCGGTCGTGAGGCCCATTGGATGGGCGAGGCGGCCCGTATCGCAGCTGACAATGGCGCGGATATCATCGATATCAACATGGGCTGCCCGGCCAAGAAGGTGACTGGCGGTTACTCCGGCTCCGCTCTCATGCGCGATCCCGATCACGCGCTGACCCTCATTGAAGCGACCGTCAAGGCAGTCAGTGTGCCGGTTACCCTGAAAATGCGCCTCGGATGGGACGAAAACTCGATCAATGCGCCGGAGATCGCGCGGCGGGCGGAAGCTGCTGGCGTGCAGATGATTACGATCCACGGCCGCACGCGCATGCAGTTCTATAACGGCCAGGCCGACTGGAATGCGATCCGCGCCGTGCGGGATGCCGTTTCCGTGCCGCTCGTTGCAAATGGCGATGTCGTCACGCAGGCAGATGCGCGCGAGATTCTTGCTCGCTCTGGCGCGGATGCGGTGATGGTTGGCCGCTCGACACAAGGGCGCCCCTGGCACCCCGGCGTGCTCGCGGGCGCCATAAGCCACCCAGGACCTCGTGAGATCGCGGATATTTTTGCCGAGCATTATTTGATGATGCTCGAGTTTTACGGGATCGAGGCCGGTCTTCGCCACGCGCGAAAGCATGTCGGCTGGTATCTCGATCGTTTTGCGCCCAAGCTGGCGGGCAGGGATAAGGCGGAAATCATGACATCGACAGACCGGGAAGCTGTGCTCTCGAAGGTGACTGCAGCCATCGCCGCTTGTGCAGCTGAAACGGATCTGGCGGCATGAGCGCGGAGAACGAAGACCGCAAGGCGATGAATTCCTTGCCGATGGCAGTGCTCAATGCCATCCAGAATCCGGTGATTCTCGTCAATGAGAAGGGTCTGGTCACCTTTGCCAACTGGGAGGCCGAAGCATTCTTTGGCGCGAGCGCAAACTATCTGGCAAAACACGACATCAGCAATTTCATTCCCTTTGGCAGCCCGCTGCTGACCCTGATCGAACAGGTGCGCGAGCGTCGTGCGGCCGTGAACGAGTACCGCGTTGATCTGAGTTCGCCGCGTCTGGGAGCCGACAAACTGGTCGATCTTTATGTGGCGCCTGTGCTTTCGGAGCCCGGCTCGGTCGTGATCGTCTTCCAGGAGCGATCGATGGCCGACAAGATCGATCGCCAGCTGACCCATCGCGCCGCCGCCCGCTCCGTGACGGGGCTCGCATCGATGCTGGCACACGAGATCAAGAACCCGCTCTCCGGCATCCGTGGTGCCGCCCAGTTGCTCGAGACGTCGGTAGATGATGAGGATCGTGCCCTGACACGGCTGATCTGCGATGAGACTGACCGAATTGTCTCGCTGGTCGATCGCATGGAGGTCTTCTCCGACGAGCGGCCTGTTGACAGGCAACCGGTCAATATCCACTCGGTGCTCGATCATGTGAAGGCGATCGCCAAGGCCGGCTTTGCCCGCGATATCCGCATCACCGAGAACTACGATCCATCACTGCCACCGGTCTACGCAAACCGCGACCAGCTTGTGCAGGTTTTTCTCAATCTGGTGAAAAACGCGGCGGAAGCCGTTGGAAACCGGGCAGAGGGCGAGATCATGCTGACGACGGCTTATCGTCCGGGCATCCGCCTTTCCGTCGCGGGCACGCGGGAGAAAATCTCGCTGCCCCTCGAATTCTGCGTTCACGACAACGGCCCGGGCGTTCCGGCCGATCTCGTCGAACACCTGTTTGACCCGTTCATCACCACCAAGACCAATGGCTCCGGCCTCGGCCTTGCGCTGGTTGCAAAGATTATTGGCGGCCATGGCGGCATTGTCGAGTGCGACAGCCAGGCCCATCGCACCACGTTTCGCGTTCTGATGCCGGCCTCCAAGGGAAATTCGGCGGAAGACACAGCACCCATGAGCATTAAAGGACAATCCCGATGACTGGCGCCACCATTCTCGTCGCCGACGACGACGCCGCGATCCGCACCGTGCTCAACCAGGCGCTCAGCCGCGCCGGCTATGATGTGCGCATCACGTCGAATGCCGCGACCCTTTGGCGCTGGATTGCCGCCGGCGACGGCGATCTCGTGGTGACGGATGTCGTCATGCCGGACGAAAATGCCTTCGACCTTCTGCCGCGGATCAAGAAGGCCCGGCCGGACCTTCCGGTCCTCGTCATGAGCGCCCAGAACACCTTCATGACTGCGATCAAGGCGTCGGAAAAGGGGGCCTACGACTATCTGCCGAAGCCTTTCGATCTCACCGAACTGATCGCCATCATCGGCCGCGCGCTGGCAGAGCCGAAACGCAAGCCTGCCAAGCTTGATGACGATACGCAGGACGGTATGCCGCTCGTCGGCCGCTCCGCCGCCATGCAGGAAATCTACCGCGTGCTGGCGCGTCTGATGCAGACCGATCTGACGCTGATGATCACCGGCGAATCCGGCACCGGCAAGGAACTGGTGGCACGCGCGCTGCATGACTACGGCAAACGCCGAAACGGCCCCTTCGTCGCCATCAACATGGCCGCGATCCCGCGCGACCTGATCGAATCGGAGCTTTTCGGCCACGAAAAGGGCGCCTTCACCGGCGCGCAGAACCGCTCCACGGGGCGCTTTGAACAGGCAGAGGGCGGCACGCTCTTCCTCGACGAAATCGGCGACATGCCGATGGATGCTCAGACCCGTCTGCTGCGCGTGTTGCAGCAGGGCGAATACACGACGGTCGGTGGACGCACGCCGATCCGCTCGGATGTGCGCATCGTTGCCGCAACCAACAAGGACCTGAAGCAGTCGATCAATCAGGGGCTTTTCCGCGAAGACCTGTATTATCGCCTGAACGTCGTGCCGCTGCGGTTGCCGCCGCTGCGCGACCGTGCCGAAGATATCCCCGATCTGGTCCGCCACTTCGTTCAGCAGGCGGAAAAGGAAGGCCTGGACGTCAAACGGTTCGATCAGGAAGCGCTGGAACTGATGAAGGCGCATCCCTGGCCCGGTAACGTCCGCGAGCTGGAAAACGTCGTGCGCCGCCTGACGGCCCTTTATCCCCAGGATGTCATCACCCGCGAGATCATCGAAAACGAGCTGCGCTCCGATATTCCTGACAGCCCGATTGAAAAGGCCTCCGGCCGCACCGGATCGATGTCGATTTCGCAAGCCGTCGAAGAAAACATGCGCCAGTATTTCGCCGGATTCGGGGACGGTCTGCCGCCGGCGGGGCTCTACGACCGTGTGCTCGCCGAGATGGAGTATCCGCTCATCCTCGCGGCCTTGACCGCAACGCGCGGAAACCAGATCAAGGCGGCGGACCTGCTCGGCCTCAATCGCAACACCCTGCGCAAGAAAATCCGCGAACTTGGGGTGTCGGTGTATCGCAGTTCACGCAACGCTTGACTTCATGATGAAGAGCGTTGCATTTTCGCCACAATGCGTTGCTTAGACGACACAGATGCGGCGAGTGCATGATGACCTCCCGCAACGTCATTGGTGCCGGACCAACGGTTGTCCCGAGACGACCTCTCTGGCCCGGCCGGTCACTTTCTGACCACACGTAAAAAGATTGCGGACGGTGTTTCCTTGCGGAACGTCGTCAGCCTGGGGGAAGCATTTCAGTATGGCCGACAGGCTGACCACGTCGCGTGAGAGTGAAGAAGGTGTCGTCACCAGCACTGATCGGCGCGCATCCTTCGCCTTGCCGGGTCTGCTTCTCGCCACGGGCGCGCTTTTCTGCGCCATCGTCTCCCTTCTCATTCTGCTCGGCCTGACGCCGATTCGACCGGAAACTCCTGTTGTGATCGGCTCGGCTGCGATCAATGCCATCTTCGTCATTGGCCTTATGGCGCTGATCGGGCGGGAAATTACCCGGCTTCTCAAGGCGCGCAGTCGAGGAAGGGCTGCGGCGCGTCTTCATATCCGTATCGTCGCACTGTTTTCCATCGTGGCGATCACGCCCGCGATTCTCGTCGCGATCTTTGCGTCGATCACTCTGGATGTCGGCCTCGATCGCTGGTTTTCGCTGCGCACCCAATCCATCGTGCGATCCTCGATCGACGTCGCCCAGGCGTATGTGCTCGAAAATGCGAGCTATCTGCAGGGGCAAACGGTCTCCATGGCGAACGACCTTGAGCGTAATCGCCAATTGTACAGTCTCGATCGCACCGGTTTCGTCGAACTCATGACCCGTCAGGCGCGGGGACGTGGCATGTTAGGGGCGTTCCTGGTTCGCGCGGACGGCTCGGCGATCCTGCAGGCGAATATCCCGACCGATCGGCCGCTGCCGGCTATCCCGAAGGACGCCTTGGTGAGTTCTGTTGCTGGACAGCCGACGCTTATCCCTCCGGGCGTCACCAACCTTGTCGGCGCGGTTATTCCCATCGACAATATCGAAGGGGCGTATCTTTATACCGTTCGCACCGTCGATCCCAAGGTGATGAACTCGATGCGGCTGATGGAAGAGAACGCCGCCGAATATCGCAATCTCGAAGCCGGTCGGACGTCGCTACAGGTTGCTTTTGGCGTTCTTTATCTCGGCTTCGCACTGATCGTGCTCCTTGCCGCGATCTGGACGGCGATCGCGGTCGCCGACCGTATCGTGCGCCCGATCCGTTTGCTGATCGGCGCTGCAGACAGCGTTGCCGCCGGCAACCTGAATGTCATCGTTCCCGTGCATGCCGTCGATGGCGATGTCGGCAGCCTGTCGCGGACGTTCAACAAAATGATCGCGGAAATTCGCACGCAACGGGATGAGATTCTCGAGGCTCGTGACGAAATGGACCATCGCCGGCGCTTCATCGAGGCGGTGCTGTCAGGGGTGACGGCGGCAGTGATCGGTGTGGAAAACGACCGGCGCATCACGATCGCCAATCCGTCTTCCGAGCATTTCCTCTCGCACCATCCGGTCGATCTGGTGGGTGAGCGTCTGGGGGACGTGGCGCCGGAGATCGAACAGGTTCTCAACGAGGCCGCCAGCCGCCACCGCAACGATTACCGCAAGCAGATCAACATCATGCGCGACGGCACCGAGCGCACGCTTAATGTGCAGGTAACGCGCGAGGATACGACCGACGCGCAGGAATCCTACGTCATCACCATCGATGACATCACCGATCTCGTCATTGCCCAGCGCTCGACTGCCTGGGCGGATGTGGCAAGGCGCATCGCGCACGAAATCAAGAACCCGCTGACGCCGATCCAGCTTTCGGCCGAGCGCCTGAAGCGTCGTTACGGCCGTCAGATCGCGGAGGATGACCGAACCGTTTTCGATCAGTGCACCGATACCATCGTGCGACAGGTCGAGGATATCGGCCGCATGGTGGATGAATTCTCCGCCTTCGCCCGCATGCCGAAACCGACCAAGGAAAAGGCGGATATTCGCGCCATTCTGAAGGATGCGGTCTTCCTGCGGGAGATGGGCAACACGCACGTCACGTTCATCCGGGATTTCGGCGATGAACCGCTGGAGGGCCTCTTCGACAGCCGCATGCTGGCTCAGGCCTTCGGCAATATCGTCAAGAACGCTGTCGAGGCGATCGAGGCGCTGCCGGCGGACGCGGTGCGGGGCGAGTTGAAGATCATGGTGCGTTCGCGCCGGAACGATACGACCGGTCAGTATGTCGTCGATATCATCGATAACGGCAAGGGACTGCCGACCGAGAATCGCCATCGTATTTTGGAACCCTATATGACGATGCGTGAGAAGGGCACCGGCCTTGGCCTCGCCATCGTGAAGAAGATTATCGAGGATCATGGCGGTCAGTTGGAGCTGCACGATGCGCCGGTCGATTTTGACGGCGGCAACGGTGCGATGATCAGGATTATTTTACCGCCCGCTCCGGCTTGGAGCGGCTCGGACATGACACAGGACAAGGACTATTCTCATGGCGGCTGACATTCTTGTGGTAGATGACGAGGAGGATATCCGCGAAATCGTCTCCGGCATCCTGTCTGACGAAGGGCACGAGACCCGCACCGCTTTCGACAGCGACAGTGCGCTTGCCGCGATCAGTGACCGCGTACCGCGTCTGGTCTTTCTCGATATCTGGATGCAGGGCAGTAAGCTCGATGGCTTGGCGCTGCTGGACGAGATCAAGAACCGGCATCCCGATCTGCCGGTGGTGATGATTTCCGGTCACGGCAATATCGAGACGGCCGTCTCGGCCATTCGCCGCGGCGCCTATGATTTTATCGAAAAGCCGTTCAAGGCAGACCGGCTGATCCTGATCGCCGAGCGTGCGCTGGAGACATCAAAGCTCAAGCGCGAAGTGTCGGAACTGAAAAAGCGCTCCGGCGACCCGGTCGAACTGATCGGCACGTCGGTCGCCGTCTCGCAGCTGCGCCAGAACATCGAAAAGGTCGCGCCGACCAACAGCCGCATCATGATCCAGGGACCGTCCGGTTCCGGCAAGGAACTGGTGGCGCGTATGATCCACCGCAAGTCGACGCGAGCCAACGGACCGTTCGTTGCGCTCAATGCTGCCGCGATCACGCCCGACCGCATGGAGGTCGCGCTGTTCGGCACCGAGGGCACCTCGGGTCAGCCGCGCAAGACCGGCGCGCTTGAGGAAGCTCATGGCGGCATCCTCTACCTCGATGAGGTCGGTGAAATGCCGCGCGAAACGCAGAACAAGATTCTGCGCGTTCTCGTCGATCAGCAGTTCGAGCGTGTCGGCGGCTCCAAGCGCGTCAAGGTCGATGTGCGTATCATCTCCTCGACCGCCTACAATCTGGAAAGCCAGATCGCCGAGGGCGCTTTCCGCGAAGATCTTTATCACCGTCTGGCCGTTATTCCCGTTCGCGTGCCGGCGCTGGCCGAGCGGCGAGAGGATATTCCATTCCTCGTCGATATGTTCATGCGCCAGATCAGCGAGCAGGCGGGTATCCGTGCCCGCAAGATCGGTGACGATGCACTCGCCGTTCTTCAGGCCCATGACTGGCCGGGCAATATCCGTCAGCTGCGCAACAACATCGAACGCCTCATGATTCTGGCCCGCACTGATGGGCCGGATACGGCAATCTCCGCCGATATGCTGCCGACGGAAGTGGGCGACAGCCTGCCGAAGATTTCCGCGCAAGGCGACCAGCACATCATGACGCTGCCTCTGCGCGAAGCCCGCGAAATGTTTGAGCGCGACTATCTGATCGCCCAGATCAACCGGTTCGGCGGCAACATTTCCCGCACGGCGGAGTTCGTCGGCATGGAGCGCTCGGCGCTGCACCGCAAGCTGAAGTCTCTCGGCGTCTGAGATACTAACCCCGGGGGGGCGGGCATGACGAGAATAGCCTATGTGAACGGGGCCTATCTGCGCACGGGCGAAGCCGGGGTCTCCATCGAGGATCGCGGTTTCCAGTTTGCCGATGGTGTCTATGAGGTCTGCGAAATCCGGCATGGCTACATCGTCGATCTGACCCGGCATCTCGATCGCCTCGATCGCTCCCTGTCGGAAATCCGCCTTGCGCCACCCATGTCGCGCAAGGCGCTGGTCGGGATCATCCGCCAAGTGATCCGCCGCAATCACGTCAGAAACGGCCTGTTCTACATGCAGGTCACGCGCGGTGCGGCGCGACGCGACCATGTGTTTCCGGCAGCCCATACGCTACCGACCCTGGTCGTGACGGCCAAGCGCACCGATGCCGCGCTGATTGCCCGCAAGAATACCGACGGTATCCGCGCCATCACCGTGCCTGAAAACCGCTGGGACCGCGTGGACATCAAGACCGTGGGCCTGCTTTCGAACGTGCTTGCGCGTCAGGACGCGAAAGAGGCAGGTGCACAGGAAGCGATTTATGTCGATACGGATGGCAAGGTGACCGAAGGCGCGGCCACAAATGTCTGGATCGTCGACAGGCACGGCGCCCTGCGGACCCGTCCGGCCGATCATGGCATTCTGCGCGGCATCACCCGCACGACCCTGCAGGATGTCGCAACCAAAATCGGGCTTGAAATCGAGGAGCGTGCCTTCACGGTGGAAGACATGCTGGCGGCTCGCGAGGTGTTCATCACCGCTGCAACCAGCATTGGCTTTCCGGTGGTGGCGGTTGACGGTCACACGATCGCCAACGGACATCCCGGCAGCACCGCGCAGAAAATTCGCGAAGCCTTTTTCGACGTTGCGGAGAAGACTTTGATTTGATACCAAATCCGGGGAGACACCGTAAAATCCATAGCTGGCGGTGTTCGGGGCATTAAAATCGTATAATCAACCGGTTAATCGGGACCGGCAAATAAGAAAGAAGCGGCGCCATGGCGGAACGTTCTCAGAACTTACAGGACCTTTTTCTCAATACAGTCCGCAAGCAGAAAATATCTTTGACGATTTTTCTTATCAATGGTGTGAAACTGACAGGCGTTGTCACGTCTTTTGACAACTTCTGTGTGCTTTTGCGTCGTGACGGTCATTCGCAGTTGGTTTATAAGCACGCCATCTCGACCATCATGCCGGGCCAGCCGATGCAGATGTTCGAGAGCGAAGAATCCGCTTCCTGACAGGACACCTGACATTACCAAACGTGATACCAAATCGTCGTCTATCATCCCCGAGTTGGAAAAGCTCCGCGATGATATGCGCGCTCTCGTCGTCGTTCCGGTTCTGAAGAAGACCGGGCGACAGGCCTCGGCCGACATTACCGCGCCAACCACCACCCGTTCCGATGAAAGCCGGCTTGAAGAGACAATCGGTCTCGCGCTCGCAATCGACCTGACCGTTGTGCAGGGGCTGATCGTGCCTGTGGCGCAGCCGAAACCCGGTACACTTCTCGGCACCGGCAAGATCGAGGAGATCGGCCATCTGCTGAACGAGCACAATGCCGGTCTCGTCATTGTCGATCATCCTTTGACGCCGGTTCAGCAGCGCAATCTTGAAAAGGAATGGAACGCCAAGGTCATCGACCGGACGGGCCTGATCCTTGAAATCTTCGGCCGCCGCGCCTCCACCAAGGAGGGCACGCTGCAGGTTGAGCTTGCGCATCTGAACTACCAGAAGGGCCGATTGGTCCGCAGCTGGACCCACCTTGAACGCCAGCGCGGTGGCGCGGGCTTCCTCGGCGGTCCCGGTGAAACCCAGATCGAGGCCGACCGCCGCCTGTTGCAGGAAAAAATCCTGCGACTGGAAAAGGAACTGGAGCAGGTGCGTCGCACCCGCCAGTTGCACCGTGCCAAGCGCAAGAAGGTGCCGCACCCGATCGTGGCGCTGGTCGGCTATACCAACGCCGGCAAGTCGACGCTGTTCAACCGCATCACCGGTGCCGGTGTGCTCGCCGAAGACATGCTCTTTGCGACGCTCGATCCGACTCTGCGCCGCATGAAACTGCCGCAGGGTCGTACAGTGATCCTCTCCGATACCGTCGGTTTCATCTCCGACCTGCCAACCCATCTGGTCGCCGCCTTCCGGGCGACGCTGGAAGAGGTTCTGGAAGCTGATCTCATCCTGCATGTGCGCGACTTGTCCGACCCTGACAATCAGGTACAGGCAAGCGACGTGCTGCGCATTCTCGCCGATCTCGGTGTCGATGAAAAGGAAAGCGCAGACCGGATCATCGAGGTCTGGAACAAGATCGACAAGCTGGAGCCGGAAGCCCGCGAGGCGCTGGTTCAAAAGGCCGCTGCAAGCGAGAATACAGCCGCGGTTTCCGCATTTACGGGCGAGGGGGTCGACAAGCTTCTTGGCGAGATCAACACCCGCCTTTCCGGCGTCATGACGGAAACCACCGTTGTCCTGACAAGCGATAAGCTGCAGCTTCTGCCGTGGATTTACGAGCACACCATCGTCGATGAGCGCAACGATCTGGAAGACGGTTCGGTCAGCCTTGATCTTCGCCTGACGGCAGCCGAATCGGTGGAACTCGATCGCCGTCTTGGCAATGGAGTGAAGCCGCAGCCGGAAGACTGGTAACGTATGTCTGTCGTGTATTCGCTTTGTTAGCGGAGTTTGCTCCGCGCGCAAACGGTAGAAGCTGTGGAGGGATGGCTCTCTGTGGAAATGGACGATCCGGACAGCTTTCCTTCGCTGGAATTAAAACGATCGAGGCTCATCTATCGAATAGGCTTGTCAGTGGTAAGCCTCGTACTTCCGTGGTTTGTTGTTAAAGCCGCTCAGGCAACTTTGCCGTTGTCATGGTCAATCAGTCCTGCCGGTTATGTCGTGGCTTGGTGCGTGATGGCTGCCGCATGTCTGGTTGCCATCTCAAAACTCATATCCCTGATCGATTTCGAGAAGCCGATATTGGTGGTTGATAAGAACGCATTGTCTTTCTGCTGGCCCAGCACGAAAGTGCTGCCCTGGTCCTCGATTTTAAAGATCAAGTTTTATGAAAGCGGGCGGTATCGACAAACCAAAACCGTCATTGTTGATCTGGCTGGTGGTACGCAGGCACGCTTTTGCCTGAACGGTATTGAAGGTGAGTCAGCACGGAACGTTTTCGACCGCATAAAAGATTATCATCGGGAGTTTGGACCGAAAACCGTCCAGCCTGCCGCCGATTATGACTCTTCCGCTTGGACCGGTATCGAGGATGACTAACGTTTCGGCAACTGTCGCTCAATAGCCTTCGCTGCCTGCCAAAGCTCTTCCATACGCTCCAGCGTCGCCGCTTCCAGGCTCTCTCCGCCAGCCTGCAATTCGGTTTCGATATGCGCAAACCGACGACGAAACTTGGTGTTGGTCCCGCGCAATGCCATTTCCGGCTCTGTGCCGACATGGCGGCCGATGTTGACGACGGCGAAGATCAGGTCGCCCAGTTCATCGGCAACCTTGGCCTTGTCGCCGCTTCTCAGGGCTTCCCGCAGTTCGGCCACTTCCTCCTCGATCTTGTCGAGGATCGGTTCCGGTTCTGACCAGTCGAAACCGACCTTCGCGGCGCGCTCCTGAAGCTTCAGCGCCTCGATCAGCGCAGGAAAGCTGCGTTGGACGGAGCCGAGATACCCCGCATCCGGGTCTTCCGGTAAGCAATGTTTTGCGCGCCTTGCGCGGCGTTCGGCTTTCTCTGCCTGCTTGATCTGATCCCATTGCAGCTTGACGGCCTCAGGCGTGTCGGCATCGGAGCGGGCAAAGACATGCGGATGGCGGCGGATCATCTTCTTCGTCACCGCTTCGACGACCTCGCCGAACGAAAAGGCGCCGTCTTCCTCGGCCATGCGGGCATGAAAAACCACCTGCAGCAGGAGATCGCCGAGCTCGTCGCAGAGATCGCCCATGTCGCCCCGCTCGATCGCGTCGGCCACCTCGTAGGCCTCCTCGATCGTGTAGGGCTTGATGGTCTCGAAGGTCTGGACGATATCCCAGGGGCAGCCGGTTTCGGGCTGCCGCAGGGTTTCCATGATTTCGATCAGGCGGCTGATGTCGCGGGAAGGCTGCATGATCTCAGTTCAACGGAATGTCGTTGCCGGATTTGCCGGACTGGTAGCTTTCGGAAAGTGAATCATACTGCACCCGGATACGGGCATCCTGCGCCTTCAATTCTGCCTTCACGGCCGGGTCAGCCGTCTCGACCATGTCGCCGATCTTGGCCGAGTGCCAGAATGCGTTGTTGCGCGCATAACCGCCGGGCTCCAGCTTGAAGACTTCTTTCAGGATGCGCAGGTCATGCGGGATCGCGAAGGCATCGCGCGAATCTTCGTGGCTGAAGAAATAGTAGAAATTGTCGAAACCGGCCCAGGTAATGGCCGAAAGGCACATGGAGCAGGGCTCATGGGTGGAAAGGAAAATCAGGTCCTTCGTGTCCGGCTTTTCGGCCTTCTCGTAGAAGCGCTTCAGCGTATGCACTTCGCCATGCCAGAGCGGATTTTCCGTTTCGTTGTTGGTTTCGGCCAGAACCAGCGAAAGATCGGACTTGCGCAGGATCGCGGCCCCGAACACCTTGTTGCCGACGCTGACACCCTTTTCGGTAAGCGGCAGGATGTCATGCTCGATGACGGAAAGCAGGCGGGCGGCCAGATCGGCGGGTTCTGTTTGGGGCACGGGAGACTCCTTGGATGGTGACAGCATTTAAGGGATATAAGTCAGGCGAGGCAACTGTGATCGATGTGTTGGGAAAACGTGTTGCTGCGTGGTGACAGCCGGTGAGATTTGCTCAATTGGAGGCGATGTCGGGTAAAAGAATACGCCACTGCCAAGCCATGAGAATTTCTGTTTCTTCAACTTCGCGGATATAAAAGAGATATTCTGAAGACCTGTAACAGGACCCTTTCCGGATCATGAGCGAACAGCTGACCGTTTTCCCGGCCTTCTTCCGCGTTGCGCAGAAATGCGTGGCGGTTTTCGGCAATGGTGACGAAGCCTACGCCAAGGTTCGGCTGCTGATGAACACGCAGGCGCGCATCATCGTTTATGCGCAAGAGCCCGAAGCGGATTTCGCGACGTTCCTTGCGCAGAATTCCATCGAGACGGTCCTTGCCGCTTTCGCACCTTTTCAGGTCCAGGACGCAACGCTGGTCTTTGCGGCGACGGGTGACGCCGAGCAGGATCGCATCATCGTTGCCGCCGCCCGCGCTCAGAAAATTCCGGCGAATGCGGTCGACCAACCCGATTATTGCGACTTCCTCACGCCGGCCTTGGTCAACCGTGCACCTGTTGCCGTGGCCATCGGAACCGAAGGTACTGGGCCGGTTCTCGGCCAGATGATCCGCGCCCAAGTCGATCAGCTGCTCTCGCCCTCGCTTGGTCGCGTGGCTACATTGGCGCAGGCCTACCGCGGGGCTGTCGATCGGCTGTTGCCGAAAGGGGTTGCCCGCCGCGTGTTCTGGCACCGCTTCTTCTCAGGCGCTGTCGCCGACCAGATCGCGCTTGGCAAGGTTTCTGAAGCCCGCCGTGAGGCGACGAAGCTTCTCAAGTCCATGGAAAAGATTTCGGGCCATGTCTGGCTCGTGGGTGCCGGTCCGGGCGCCGAGGATTTGCTGACGCTGCGTGCCCAGCGGGTGATGATGCAGGCCGATGTGCTGGTCTATGACGCGCTGGTTCCGCAGGCGATCGTCGATATGGGCCGTCGCGATGCGGAGCGGATTTCGGTCGGCAAGCGCAAGGGCTGCCATTCGAAGTCGCAGGAAGAGATCAACCAGCTGCTGGTTCGCCTTGGTCACGAAGGCAAGCGCGTGGTGCGGCTGAAGTCCGGCGATCCTCTCGTTTTCGGGCGGGCCGGTGAAGAGATGGCGGCGCTGCGCAATGCCGGTGTTTCCTATGAAATCGTCCCCGGCATCACGTCTGCCTTTGCCGCTGCCGCCGATTTCGAGCTGCCGCTGACGCTGCGCGGCGTCTCGTCGTCGCTGATCTTTACGACCGGTCATGATCTGGCCGGCGATGTGCTTCCCGATTGGGCAAGGCTTGCGATTTCTGGTGCGACGATTTCGGTCTATATGGGCCGCACGGTTGCCGCTTCGGTTGCCGCGCGTCTGATACAGGCCGGGTTGCCGGCAGAGACGACGGTCGCCGTCATCGAGAATGCCAGCCGCGCTGATCGTCGCTTGCTGCATGGCACGCTCAGCGACCTGCCGGATCTGGAACATCGCGACGAACTCACCGGGCCGGTAATGGTCATTATCGGTGACGCAGTCGCCGGTGCGAATTTCGAGCGCTCCGAGCCGCTGGTTCGTGGCAAGTCGATCAAGGGCGAAGCAGTGCTGCGCCAAAAGGAAAGCGAAACAAGGAACTGAGATGGCAGACAAGGTCTTGACAGCAAATCGCCTTTCGGACGGTATCTCCGTCTGGCTCGATGCCGCCGGAAACTGGGTGGAGTCGCTGCAGGATGCCTTTGTCGCCCGTCATGCCGAGGCTGTCTCGGCGCTGGAGACAACAGGAAAGACGGCTTTTGCAGACAACAAGGTGGTTGACGTGAACGTCATCGACATCGAAGAAGTCGATGGTGTGTTGCGCCCGTTGCGTCTCCGCGAGCGTATTCGCGCGGAAGGCCCGACGATCGATTATGCAACCGGCTACAAGGGGCTGAGCGGTCCCGACCAGGCGGCTTGAGGAACAAACAGTATGTATCGTTACGATGAATTCGACCACGCCTTTGTCTCCGACCGCGTCGAGCAGTTCCGCGATCAGGTGACCCGTCGCCTGTCCGGTGAACTGGCTGAGGATGCCTTCAAGCCGCTGCGCCTGATGAATGGCGTTTACCTGCAGCTTCATGCCTACATGCTGCGCGTGGCCATTCCCTATGGCACGCTGAACAGCCGCCAGATGCGCATGCTCGCCCATATCGCCCGCAAGTATGACCGCGGCTACGGCCATTTCACCACCCGCCAGAACATCCAGTACAACTGGCCGAGCCTGTCGGACACGCCGGATATTCTGGCCGAGCTTGCCTCCGTCGAGATGCACGCGCTCCAGACCTCTGGCAACTGCATTCGCAACGTGACCGCCGATCATTTTGCCGGCGCTGCTGCCGATGAAGTCGCTGATCCGCGCCCTTACGCGGAAATCCTGCGCCAGTGGTCGTCCGTTCACCCGGAATTCTCGTTCCTGCCGCGCAAGTTCAAGATCGCCGTCACCGGCGCCGAGCGTGACCGCGCCGCGATCCAGGTTCACGATATCGGTCTGCACCTGAAGAAGAACGAGGCCGGCGAAATCGGCTTTGCCGTCTATGTTGGCGGCGGGCAGGGGCGCACCCCGATGATCGCCAAGAAGATCAAGGACTTCCTGCCGGAAGCCGATCTCCTGTCCTACACGACGGCCATCATGCGCGTGTACAACCTGCATGGCCGCCGCGACAACAAGTACAAGGCCCGCATCAAGATTCTCGTGCATGAAACGGGCGTCGAAGAGCTGTCCGGTCAGATCGAGCAGGAATTCCTGCAGCTCAAGAACACCGAACTGAAGCTGCCCGAAGCCGATATCCAGGCCATCACCACGTACTTCGCCCTGCCGGAATTGACCGAGCGTCCGGAAGGTTGGGCGAATCTCGCGGGCTGGAAAAAGGCCGATCCGGACTTCGCCCGCTGGGTTCACCAGAACGTGCAGCCGCACAAGAATCCCGATTACGGCATGGTGACGATTTCGCTGAAGCCGATTGGCGGCATTCCAGGCGATGCGACCGATGTGCAGATGGACGCGATTGCCGATCTCGCCGAAGAATATGCCTTCGACGAAATCCGTATCAGCCACGAGCAGAACGTGATCTTCCCGCATGTGGCGCTTGCCGATCTGGAAGCCGTCTATCGCGGTCTGGTTTCGATCGGTCTTGCAACGGCCAATGCCGGACTGATCACGGATATCATTGCCTGTCCCGGGTTGGACTATTGCGCGCTTGCCAATGCGCGCTCGATCCCGGTTTCGCAGGAAATCTCGACCCGCTTCGGCGATCCGGCCCGTCAGGCCGAAATCGGTGAGCTGAAGATCAAGATTTCCGGCTGCATCAATGCCTGCGGCCACCACCATGTCGGCCATATCGGCCTTCTGGGTGTCGAGAAGAAGGGGGCCGAGCTCTACCAGATCACGCTTGGCGGTTCGGGGGACGAGAACACCTCGATCGGCGAAATCATCGGCCGTGGCTTCGAGCCGGAGAAGGTGACGGATGCGATCGAGACGATCGTCGATACCTATCTCGGCCTTCGCCTAGATCCCGGCGAGAAATTCCTCGATGCCTACCGTCGCGTCGGCCCGCAACCCTTCAAGGATGCGCTCTACGGCAACGGCGCCCAGGCAGCCGCGTAAGGACAGTATGATGACGAAAATCTGGAAAGAAACCGGCTTCGTGACGGACGACCCCTGGGTCGTCGAGACGGAAGAAACCAAGGCCGGTTCGAATGAAAAGGCGATCTACGGTCTCGATGCCTTTCTTGAAAAGGCTCAATCCGGTGAAACCGGCCTTGGCGTGCTGATCAATCCGGCTGACGATGTGATGAGCCTTCAGCCTTTCCTGGAGCAGATTTCGCTGGTTGCCGTGGCTTTCCCGGCCTTCAACGACGGTCGCGCCTTCAGCCACGCTTCGCTGCTCCGGTCGCGTCTCGGCTTCGTCAAGGAAATCCGCGCGGTTGGCGATGTGCTGATCGATCAGGTGCCGCATATGCTGCGCTGTGGTATCGACAGTTTCGCGGTGAGCAATGCCACAGCGCTCAAGCGGCTCTCCGAAGGGCGCCTCCCGGGCATCGAGAACCACTATCAGCCGGCGGCGCGCCCATCCACGGACGCCAAGTCTTACAGCTGGCGCAGGGTCTCTTGAGACCCGCGACAGTCTGAAGCATACGAGAATGCCCGAAAACCGGCTATAATTGGAACGGAATTGCTTCCATTTAGGCTGCGTTTGGAATATCCGCAGAACCTGAATACCGAAGTCAACATTACAGGACATGATGCCACGATGAATGCTCCGGCCAAGCTCGAAGAATTTGCGGCTCCCGTCGTTCCCGCAGGCGTATTTGCGGAAACGGTGACGAGCGTCACGCATTATACGGATCGGCTGTTCCGCTTCCGCATGACGCGGCCTGCCGAGTTCCGCTTCCGCTCGGGCGAGTTTGCCATGATCGGCCTGATGGTCGAGGGCAAGCCGATCTATCGTGCCTATTCGATTGCCAGCCCGTCTTGGGACGAAGAACTCGAGTTCTTCTCGATCAAGGTGCCGGATGGTCCACTGACCTCGCATCTGCAGAAGATCAAGGTCGGCGATCAGGTTCTGCTTCGCAAGAAGCCGACCGGTACGCTGGTTCTCGATGCGCTGACCCCCGGCAAGCGTCTCTATATGTTCTCGACAGGCACCGGCATCGCGCCGTTCGCAAGCCTGATCCGCGATCCCGACGTCTATGAGAAGTACGAGGAAGTCATCCTCACACATACCACGCGTGATGTGGCCGAGCTGAAATACGGCTTCGACCTGATCGAGGAAATCCGCAACCATGAGTTCCTATCGGAAATCGTCGGCGACAAGCTGCGCCACTATGCGACGGTGACCCGCGAGGACTATCCGTTCAAGGGCCGCATCACCAACCTGATCCGCGACGGAAAATTCTTCTCGGACCTGAATCTTCCGGCCTTCGACCCGGCAACCGATCGCGGCATGATCTGCGGCTCGACCGAGATGCTGAAGGAAACCAAGGAACTGCTGGAAGCGGCTGGTCTGGAAGAGGGTGCGAACAGCAAGCCGGCCGAATTCGTCATCGAGCGCGCCTTCGTCGGCTGATCTCTCCTTTGATCCCACGAAAAAGCCGGCCCCGAGCCGGCTTTTTTGTTGAACGTGCGACTGTCGGAGAACGAAAAACCCCTTCTCGAAGGTGACGGCATCGTCCAGATGGATAGCGAAATCAGCTTTCTTGTCGCCGTTGACGTCCGCGTAGATGTAGGTGTCTGAAACGGCTTTGTCGTAGCGCAGTTCCCCGGCCTTTCCCGAAAATGCTTTTGTCCCGACGAAGATGAATGCGTCGTTTGCCGATGTTTTTGAATTGGCATCGATACTTGAAAGATAGATCCGGTCGCCGGACGAGGAGGCGAAATCGTAGATCGTGTCACGACCGGTCGTCGTGACGGTTGAATCCTTCAGAGCCGCAAACACGAATTTGTCGCCGCCCGAACCGCCGTAAAGTTTGTCCGCACCGGTGCCGCCATTCAGAATATCGTTGCCGCGATCACCCTTCAGTGTGTCGTTTCCGGCATTGCCATACAGTTTGTTGGCAACCTGATTGCCGATGATGATGTCGGATGCCGATCCACCCTTGACGTTTTCAATCAGCGACTGGGTGTTGCCCTCGTAGAGCAGGGCATTGAAGATATTGCCGCGGGCGAAACCATCGTTCGGTCCGCCGCCGAGATAGGCCAGTTGAGCATCGTCGAAAACGGAATATTTGCCCGGCCGCAGATCGACCTTCAAGGATGTTCTGTAGCCTGTGAGATCAAACGTATCTTCGCCGCCACCATCCCAAAGGGTTGCAAAAATTCTGTTTGCGCCGGCATCGATGCCGATCTGCCCGTTGACGAGCGTGTCGCCGCTGCCCGGCGACCATTTGTACACGGTGTTCCCGCTTTGCGTCCCATAGTCGGCGCCGTACATGTGCTGCAGGGCTGCGATATCGGCCATCATGTAGGTTTGCGGAGCGCCGTAGGCTTCGTAGTAATATCCGTCGCCTCCAACATACCCGCTATATGTCATCACCGAATATTCAATGGAATCATAGGAGGAAGGCAGCGCATTCCCGCCGTCTTCTTCGTGACCATGCTTCAATCCGAGTGCGTGACCGATCTCGTGCAGCATGGTATGCCAGGCGTAGTTTCCCGCGATGGGCTTTCTGTAATCGCTACTGGTGCCGGCGTAGTATGTGCTGAACCATATGTCGCCAGCCTCGGAGTATTGGCCCGGATAGTAGGCATACGCCGTGGGGGTGGCTTCGTCCGATTGCGCGATACGGATATTGGAGCTCGATTGAGACCCCTCGGAAACACCAAGGTTGGTAAATCCCTCCAGCGAAAATCCGTCGTTTGCGCTCGTGCCGTAGCTCTGATCGAGTGCAAACCGTGCGGCATATTTCTGTGCGCTGGAAACCGCACCGAAATTGTTGTTGACCTCGTTTTTGTAGCTGTAGCTCGACGCGCTTGAGGGAAAGGCGTAGGTGATGCTCGTTCCGCTCCACGCCGAGCCAGACAGAATGCCGTTTACAAGGTCCGTGCTGGCATCGGAAACTGCCTTGGTTTTCTTGCTGGTTCCCGTCATCGTGATACCTTGTTCGACATTGGGTCTTGCACCGTGTTTCTGCGCCGGCTGTGACGCGGACGTTCGCGGCTTTGACCTTAGCGAAGAGAGCTTTCGCGAAATTGAAGCAGGTCTTTAAATGTTGAAGTTCTTTCGAAGCGCAAGCTTGGCGTCAGGAGTGGTCGCAATGGTCTCGTTGTTTGCTTTCGCCGCCAGCGATGACGCAAATTCACAGACGGGCGAAGGCGGCATCATGGCGCCCGCGCCTGATGGGGAAGCGGCCGTGCGGCGTGAGTATGAGGGCGTCGTCCGCAAGGGCACCCGAGAGGGCTACGAACTCTTCATTCGCAGACACCCTGATCATCCGTTGGCCGAAGATGCCAGGTCTTGGCTCTCCCGCTAGGATTGCTCGTCTGATCGTGTGCAGCCTGCGGGAATGTCAAATGAGCGGGTTGACAATCTGCTTCTGACAGCCGGCGACTTGCGACAAACGAATAAAGCTCAATGGCCACCCGTCACCTCGATACGATGATTGACGAAGCGTTCCGCGCAAGCCAGTCTTCATGCGAGGAGAGCGACCGCGACCAGCGGAAGCCGGAGAGGGCAGAGCGTGACGACGGGAACGTTTCTTGTGTGGCTGCTGATTGGTTTTGCCGGGGTGCTCGCCGTGCCGGCCGTCAGT
This sequence comes from Pararhizobium arenae, assembly GCF_001931685.1. Lineage (GTDB taxonomy): Bacteria > Pseudomonadota > Alphaproteobacteria > Rhizobiales > Rhizobiaceae > Pararhizobium > Pararhizobium arenae. Next base: position 239,303 of record NZ_MOOY01000001.1, read on the forward strand.
TATACAAATACCGAGACGACCATCTCCCTCGTCGCCTCTTCGATGGCATTTGCGGGTATGGGGATCGCTCAGTTTCTGGCGACCCGTCCGCCACTGGTCGAACGGCTGTTCGGCGGTCTGGACCGTATCTACAGGTCGCATCGAAGCATCGGTATCGCGGTGCTTGTTCTGATTCTCGTGCACTATTTCATCACCCCGAACTTCAAGGGGCTGGCGCTGACGAGCAGCCTGAATGAAACCGCCAAGGATGCCGGCAACTATGCCTTCTATGGCTTCATCATTTTGCTGGTTCTCAGCATCTTCAAGACGATACCCGGCACGCGGATCGAACTGCCGTATCATCTCTGGCGCTGGACGCATCGGCTGATCGGCATCCTGTTCGTCATGGTTGCTTTCCACCAGACGTTTATCAAGAGACCCTATGACGGAACCGCGATGCTCGCGGTCTACCTCAATGTCTTCGCCATGCTGGGGACCGCAAGCTATCTCTACACCCAGTTGCTGCCATGGATCAGGACACGCCGTTACGAAGTCGTCGATATCGAGCATCACGCTGGCGGAACGGTGATTTCCGCTCGGCCGCTCGGCTGGAAACTGAGGGTGCGGCCTGGCCAGTTCGGGTTTTTCCGGGCCGGGAAGGCCGGACTTCGTGAGCCGCATCCGTTCACCATTGCGGGCATGGACGATGCTGGCACGGTGCGTTTCGCAATCAAGCCGTTGGGCGACTTTACCCGCGCCTTGCGCGACGGGCTTGCCGTTGGTGACCGGTTGAGGCTTGAGGGCGGCTACGGACGGTTCGACCACCGCCGGGGCGGTAAGAAGCAGATATGGCTTGCCGGCGGCATCGGGGTCACGCCCTTTCTTGCCATGGCAAGCCGCCTCAAGGGCGATGAAGGCCAGGATATTCAGATGGTCTATTGCGTGGGCGACAGGAGCGAGGCGATTGGCCTTGAAACCTTTCAGGCGCAGGCGGAAAAACTCGCCAATTTCAATTTCATCCTGCATGATTCCAAGACGGATGGTCGCCTGGATGCCGAAAGGCTCGCCAAGGCAAGTGCGATAGACCCGGGCGAGGCGGATCTCTGGTTTTGCGGGCCCGCCGGCCTGCGCAAGGCGATTGAAAATGGCCTGCGTGCAATCGGCAAGAAGCCGAAGCGCGTCGAGTTCGAACGGTTCGAGTTCAGGTGAGCAAACCATGGGCGGGAGGGATGCGATGAATGACATCGGCCATGAGGCGACCCCGGGAGGCAAACGCGCAATCGTGTCGCAATTTTCAGCCGCAATCTGTCTCGCCCTGATATTAGGCGCGAGCCTTCTCTGTCCGCAGCAGGCTTCGGCGCGCGACCGCTATGCCGATGATGCTTATGCCGGCTACGCGGCGAATGTCGAAAACGGCAAGTATCTCTTCAACGCCGCCGGCTGCGGGGCCTGCCATGGGGCCGGGGAGAATACCGAACTGCTTTCCGGCGGAATGGAGATGCAGACCGCGATCGGCACCTTCTTCGCGCCGAATATCTCGCCCCATCCCAATGGTATCGGCGGATGGTCCAACGCCCGTTTTCTCAATGCCGTCATGATCGGTGAGGACGAGGAGGGCAACAATCTCTACCCGGTCATGCCGTATACCTCCTACGGCGGCATGAAGCCCGAGGACGTGCTCGACATAAAAGCCTATATCGACACGTTGGAAGGCTCTGATGCCGCGTCGAAAGAACACGAGATTTCCTTTCCCTTTAGCCGGCAAACTACCATCACGCTCTGGAAACGCAGCCATTTCAACGTGGCGGAATACCAATCGCGCGCCGAAAGCCAGATGGAGCGCGGGCGCTATCTGGTGGAAAACGTCGGTGGCTGCGGCGAATGCCACACGCCGAGGACCACGACCTACGGGCTGGACATGGAGCGTGCCTATGAGGGTGAAAAAGGGCTGACCGGTGCCGTGGCGCCGGATATCACCAAGGCCCGCATGGCAGGTCTCGCCTCGCCGGACGTCTTTACCGTCGGCCTGATCGAGGAGGGCAAGAAGCTTTCCGGCTCGCCGTTGACAGACCCTGTCAAGCGCCGTCTTGCCCACGGACTTGCTGCACTCAATGAAGCGGATCGCACCGCCATATACGCCTTTCTTGCCGACCGGGAGGTGAAGCCGCCATCGCCCGTCCAGCAATCGGCTACGGCTGTCTGCAAGGAGGCAACGCCTGCGGCCGCACTCGAAGGCGACAATGCGGCGCTGGCTTCGGCCGCGGATGCTTTCATCGGCAAATATTGCCGCAACTGTCATGGTCCGGGCGAAAGTGCGCAGGGCAGCTATCCCGCCGGGGACCTCACGTCGATTTCCGCCGATGCAACTTTTGTCGTCCCGGGCGATGCCGCCAAGTCGCGCCTGTTTACCTCCGTCACCAGCGGTCGCATGCCGCTCGGCAAGCGCCCGAGCGAGGAGGAGGTGAAGGCGCTGGGCGACTGGATCAACTCGCTTACCCGCTCAAACCTGCCGCAAGCGGCAGCAGCCAAGCCGGCACGCACCCGACCCATGCTTGCCTATGGCGACTTCATCGAAGCGGCATTGAAGGATATCTCGACCGTCAATCCTCTGGATCGCCAGTTCGTTCGCTATTTCTCCTATCGCAACCAGTACAACGGCATGATGGGCTGCGAGGACGACAAGACCTTCATGAAACGCATGCCGACCCTGGCGGGCGGCTTCAAGAAGCTGCTGAATTCCTTGTCTTACGGCCCGACGCTGGTGCTGCCGCACGAGGTCGCGGGGACCAACGGCCTTCTGGTCCGGGTTGATCTGCGCGACCTCCAGTGGTCCGGCGACGATTACAAGTTTCTGGTGAAGGACTATTTCTACGGCGTCGATCCGGCAAGCGATGCCTCGCTGCTGGCCCTTGCCAAAGAGACGGACAGTGTCCTGCCGATCATGCGCATCGACTGGTTCATGGCCAATGCGGCAAAGCCCAGGATCTACAACCAGCTGATGAAGCTGCCGCCACACATTCGCGAACTGGAAAGCCGGTTCAAGATCGATGTCGATGACAACATAAGGCGGGCCAATGTTCTGAGAGCCGGCTTTGCCGATGGTTCTTCCGGTGTTTCCGATCATAACCGCATGCTGGAGCGGCATGAAATGCCCTTTGGCGGGTATTACTGGAAATCCTACGATTTCGGAGGGGACGTCGGTCATCAGGTGTTGAAGCGTTTCCCGCACGGACCGAAGGAAATCGCACCGCTCGAGACCGGATTGCAGCCCTTCGAGCATGACGGAGGCGAGATGATCTTCTCGCTGCCGAACGGGTTGCAGGGCTACTATCTGTCGACGGCTGACGGCAAACAGCTCGATGTCGGCCCGACGAGCATCGTTTCCTTCCGCAAGAGACCGATCGGCAAGGGTGTCGAGATCGTCAACGCGCGATCCTGCTTCGATTGCCATGCGAATGGCATTCTTTCCAAGCGCGATCAGTTGCGCGAGCACATCCAGACATCGACGCTCTTCGATCGCGACCAGAAGGACCTGTTGCTGAAGCTTTATGTCAGTCAGGAAAATCTGGACGCGGCCTATGACAAGGATCGCCGGCGTTTTGTCGATGCCCTTGTGAAACTCGGCGTAACCCAGCCAACGCCGGATGGCGGTGCCGAGAGCATGATGGCGCCGGGCGCCGCCGAACTCGTCACCTATTTCGCCGACAAATATGAAGATGAGCTCGATTTCGAAGCGCTCGCTTCCGAATTCGACATGACGCCGCAGGAGTTTTCCCGCGCTGTGCAGCAGGTGACGGACAATGACACGTTGCGGCTGGCGTTGGATTGGGTAACGACCGCCGAAGCGGGCGGAACGATCCCGAGGGCGGAGCTGGAGCAGCAGTATGCAAACCTGCTGCACCCGCTCATGCAGCTCAAGCCGCTGGATACGACGACGGTGAACTTCTCCGATGGCTATCTGCTTGCGGCAAGCCCCCAGGCGGTGACCACGCAGGCGACGGTCCAGCAGCAAACGCTTGCCGCGGCAATCCCGGAATACCGGCAGGAAGAGACGAAGAAGGAAGACAAGCTGGAGCTGGCGTTGCACGTCGCTTCGACAACGGCGAAAGTCGGGGACCACCTTTCCTTCGAGCTGAGCTCCAACAAAACCTGCGAACTGCAGGTGCTCTACGTGGAAGAGACCGGCAATGTCGAGGTTATTCCCGATGCGATGATCGGCAACACGACGCTTCAGCCGGGCGAACGTCGCCTCATTCCGCAGACCGGTACCGGCAATCTCACCTTCGATACGCCGGCGCCCGCCGAAACGATGGTGGCATTTTGTCGTGCCGGTGGGTTGGGAGACCAGAAGCTGACGGCGGATCGAGCCCGTCAGATCGTCGCCCAATCCCACCTGCCGCCGACGCGGGGTCTTGCGATCAATCTCGCCAAGAAGGCCGAGGATGATCATGGCGCCAGTGGATTGCAGGTCGTAACCTTCGAGATCAGGCCCTAGAGGGAAAGCGCATGACGCTCAAGCTTATCGGTCTTGCTCTTTTGTTCACGCTTCCAGCCGCTGCCGCGCATGCCGCGTGTCCCGCATTGACGGAGATTGCGGAGGCGACCAATGCGGGGAACGAGACGCTGGCCAGGCGGATTGCACAGGACCGCGACAGAAGCGGGTGCAGCCCGGACGAAGCGGCCCTGATTGACCGGATCGCGGCGCTTTCGACCTTCAACCGCATCGTTGCAGCGGTCGGCGCAGGCGCAAATCTGGCCGGCTTCGAAAGCGAGCTCCATTCCCTGATCAAGGAGACGGCGGCCCCTTGGCAGGTGCTGGATGCGCTCGGCGACATCAATCGCGACCGAAAGGATTATGCGGCGGCGGCGCGATACTACCAGATGGCACTCGAGGACAGCGACAACCGAACGCTGACGCCTGACTGGATGGCGCCGGATGCCGCCTATATCGCCCGGCTGGACCGAATGGCGACAGAGATGCGGCTTGCGGCGCCGGAACCGGTGAAGCTTGCAATGCGCGGTGCCTGCAAAGTGAATTTTCGCGGGGTTGCCCTCAAAAAGAAGGCGACACCGGTGCGGTATGTTTTCGGTACGGCGGAGTTCACGCCGCAAGGGATCGAGTCTGCCAAAGACCTCTCCGAATGCCTGAAATCGGTAAAGCCCAAGGCGATCACGCTGATCGGCCATACGGATACGATCGGCTCGTCCGCCAATAATCGCGCGCTGTCGGTGGCGCGGGCGGAAGCACTCGCGAGCTACCTGGTCGCGGAGGGCTATCCGGGTCAGTGGCAGGTGGTGGGCAAGGGCGAGGATGAGCCTTTCAAACCGGATGACGCCAGTGCCTATGACGAAGAGATGCTGAACCAGCTGAACCGCCGCGTTGAAGTCGATCTGGAGCCATGACGATGCTGCGTCGCGCTTTGCTGACGGCCTTCCTTGCCGCCACTGTCTATCATCCGGCGCTTGCCGCCACCCGCGCCCTTGTCATCGGCGTGGATGCGTATCCGCATGAGGTGAGCCTTGAAGGCGCGGTGAAAGACGCTCGCGATGTGGCAACGGCGCTTCAGGGGGCCGGGGTCCGTGAGATCGTGACGTTTTACGACGCACAAGCGCGCAAGGACGATATCCGCGCAGCCTGGACCGGGCTGGTCGCTGCTTCTGCGACGGGTGATACGATCATCCTCACCTATGCCGGCCACGGCTCCCAGATGCCGGAGCTGGTGGCAGGCGACGAGGAAGACGGGCTGGATGAATTTTTGCAGCTTCCCGGTTTCGACCGCGCGCGGGCACAGGAAACCGAGCAAGAGATTATCGTCGACAATGAGCTGAATGCCTGGTTCTCCGAGGCGGAGGCCAAGGGTGTTCGTGTGCTTTTCGTCTCCGACAGCTGCCACTCCGGCGGGATGAGCCGGTCGGTGACCGGCAAGACGCGGCTTGCGTCTGCGGTCACCGTCAAGCTCGCCCCACCGTCACAGGAAGCATCCAGTGGTGCTGCGATCCGGGAAGTGAATTTCCGGGAGGTGACGGTGTTGGCCGCATCACTCGAAAGCCAGCCTTCACCCGAGGTAATTATCGAAGGCGAACCGCGGGGCGCCCTGAGCTGGAGTTTCGCGCGCGCTGTCGAAGGTGCGGCGGATCGCAACGGGGACGGAAGGATTTCGCGGATCGAGCTTGAAGACTACGTGTTCGCCAACGTCAAGCATCAGTCGGAAGCGCTGCAGGTGCCGAATTTCATGCCGCAACTCGCGCGTTCGGCCGAAGAGGTGTTGTTGCCGATCGGCCCGGATGGGGCCGCAATGACCGAAGAGCAGGCGGGCAAGACGGCTGCCGAACTCGGCTGGCAGAACCGGTTGGCGCTCGATGTCGGCGGTGCGGATGTATCGCTGCAGCACGTCGGCGGTACCGGCGTGCCTTATCGCTGGGACGCCGCGAGCGGCGTTTTCTTCACGCCCAACGGAGATGTGGCCGGCGAGAATGTCGATCCCGACACCCTGCAGGGTGTGGTCGACAAGTTCGTGCTGCTCGACTTTCTGAAGGTGCTCGCGAGCCGCAATCCGGGCGAGGTTTCGCTCGCCCCATCAAAGGATATCTACGCGAAAGGCGACCGGATCGCCTTCGAAGCACCGGCGAGCCGCTATCGTAATACGGTGGTCTTCAATCTCGCGAATACCGGCGAGGTGCAACTGCTCGACGTGCAGCAGGAGGGCACCGAAAGCCACGTCTTCAAGCTGACTGATCTGGAGGTCGTGGAACCGTTTGGCGCCGATCATCTCGTGGTGATCTCGACCAACGAGCCGATCGATGCGATTGCGGCGCTTCTGGCGCAAAATAAAGTCGATGCGGAAAGCCTGCTGCAACTCCTTCTTTCTCGGCTCGACGGCAAGGAAGCCGCTGTCGCGATCCAGCCGCTCTATACGAGGGAGAGGGTGTGACGATGGGCTTGATCCGGTGCCTCGCGATGACACTCGGCTTCTCGGCCGGTCTCTGTTGCACGGTTCCCGCGGTGGCCGCGGATCGCGCCTTGGTCATTGGTATCGGAACATATGAAAATCTGCTGGAAGAAATGTTTCTTCACGGGCCGAAAAATGACGTCAGAGCCGTCTCCGCCCTCCTGACCGGGACCCTCGGCTTCAAGCCGGGCGGCATACGTCTCCTGACGGATCAGCAGGCCACGAAGACCGAGATGCTGTCTTCCATACGGGAGTGGCTGATCGACGGCACACAAGCCGGCGACCGCGTTTTCCTCTATTTCTCCGGCCATGGGCTTCAGGTGAAGGATGAAAGCGGCGACGAAGAGGACGGGATGGACGAGGCCATCTCGACCTACGATCTCAAGGCTGGCGATGATGACTGGACGAATGTCATTCTTGACGACGAACTGGAACCCCTCATCGCCGAGATGAAGGGCAGGGCGGTTACACTGGTCATCGATGCCTGCCACTCCGGCACCATCTCCCGTTCGCTCTCGCCACAGGCAGCCTCGGGGGTAAAGGGCACACGCTATCTGCCGCGGCCGTTTGCGCCAGCACGCAAGCCCGCGACACGCGGCCTGCGCATCGATCTCGGCGTCATCGATAAGCCGGAACCGCTGGCTGAGGCGGGTGTAACGGTCTGGAGTGCCGCAGCACCTTATCAGGTCGCCTGGGATGATGTGAGGCTTCCGATCGAAGATCGGCACGGCGTTTTCACCGCGGCTTTCATCGAGGGATATCGCCCTGAGACCTCGGATGGTAACGCAAACGGTCTGATCAGCAATGCCGAGCTTCTTGAGTATGTAACCAGCCAGTCCAAGGCCTATTGCCAGACGCAGGACGCTTGTGACGATATCGATCCGCAGCTTGAGACGACACCGCAGGTGCTGGGGGCGGCCGTCGTGAAGCCTGAATCCGTCATCGAAACGCCCGCGCAGCCGGACATCAATCGGGAGGAGACCGAACCGGATGAGGGTCGTGTTTACGAGGACGTGAAGACGGAGGCGGTTGTGGCACCGGTCTATGTTGCTGCCGATCCGCTTTCGAATATCGGCGATATCCTGGGCCGGGAGAATAGAGGCGACGTCGCCATCAGTCTCCAGCCGGGTCCGGAACTCCAATCGGGTGAGGCTTTCACGATCTCCGTGACAAGCCGCCATGACGGCCAACTCGTTCTGTTGGATGTCGACGGGAAGGGCATGGCAACGCAGATCTTCCCGAATACCCTGGCCCGGAAGATCACACCTCTGACCGCGGGGCAGCCCCTGACGATACCGGACGCGTACTACGGCTTCGATTTCGAGGCGGAAGGCGAAGGCGAGAACATGCTCGTTGCGATTGTCGTCGGAGATGATGTCGATCTGACGCCTCTCGCGCCCAAGGAGCAGGGGCTTTCTGACCCGATAAAGGCACGAGAAGCGTTGAGCGAGATCGTGGCGCGGTTGAGGAAGGTTTGGACCGGCGATGCGGAGAACCGAGGCACGCTCTGGTATGCGGGCACGTTGAGATATCGCATCCGCTGACCGGCCGCCCTCTGTCGCTGCGTCGCCCGCTTCTCCGCCAATTGCCCGCTGTTCCTTGTCGCCGAATGCAAACAGGCCCCGCCAAGGTGCGCGGGGCCTGTCGCTGTGATTTTAACCGAGCGTTTGGTCTCAGTGCAGGATCTGGCTGAGGAACAGCTTGGTGCGATCGTGCTGCGGATTGTCGAAGAATTCGGCAGGCGAGTTCTGTTCGACGATCTGGCCTTGGTCCATGAAGATGACCCGGTTCGCCACCTGACGCGCAAAGCCCATTTCGTGGGTGACGCAGAGCATTGTCATGCCTTCTTCGGCGAGCGATACCATCGTATCCAGCACTTCCTTGACCATTTCCGGGTCGAGTGCCGAGGTCGGCTCGTCAAACAGCATGATCTTTGGCTTCATGCACAGCGAGCGGGCGATCGCCACGCGCTGCTGCTGGCCACCGGAAAGCTGGCCCGGATACTTGTTTGCCTGTTCCGGTATCTTGACGCGCTTGAGGTAGTGCATCGCTACCTCTTCGGCTTCCTTCTTCGGCATCTTGCGCACCCATATCGGGGCGAGCGTGCAGTTTTCGAGGATCGTCAGGTGCGGGAAGAGGTTGAAGTGCTGGAACACCATGCCGACTTCCCGGCGCACTTCGTCGATCTTCTTCAGGTCGTTGGTCAGCTCGATGCCGTCAACGATGATCTGGCCCTTCTGGTGCTCCTCCAGCCGGTTGATGCAGCGGATCATCGTCGATTTGCCGGAACCGGAAGGACCGGCGATGACGATGCGCTCGCCTTTCATCACCTTGAGATTGATATCCCGCAGAACGTGGAAATCACCGTACCATTTGTTCATGCCGATGATTTCGACTGCGACGTCGGTGGCCGAGACCTGCAGTTTCTGGATGGCTTCGTTCGCCATGTCATTCCCCCTGTTATTGTTTGTGGCCACGGTCAAGCACACGTTCCATGAAACCGGAATAGCGCGACATGCCGAAGCAGAAAAGCCAGAATATGAAGCCGGCAAAGACAAGTCCAGTCAACGGCGTGACGGGAGACGCCCAGTTCGCATCCGAGAAGTTGAGGCGAACGATGCCGAGAAGGTCGAACATCGAGATGATCGAGACAAGAGACGTATCCTTGAACATGCCGATGAAGGTGTTGACGATTCCGGGAATGACCAGCTTCAGCGCCTGCGGCAGAACGATGAGGCGCATCTTCTGCCAGTAGCTGAGGCCGAGGGAGTCCGCGCCTTCAGACTGCCCTTTCGGGATCGCCTGCAGACCGCCGCGCACCACTTCCGCCATATACGCGGAAGCAAAGAGCGAGACGCCGATCAGGGCACGCAGGAACTTGTCGACAGTCATGCCCGGCGGCATGAACAGCGGCAGCATCACGCTTGCCATGAACAGAACCGTGATCAACGGAATACCGCGCACGATTTCAATGAAGGCGGTGCAGAGAATCCGGATGACCGGCATCTTGGATCGCCTGCCGAGCGCCAGCAGGATGCCAAGCGGCAGCGAGACGACGATGCCGACGAAGGACAGGATGAGCGTGACCATCAGGCCGCCCCAGAGCGCCGTTTCCACATGCTCCAGACCGAACACGCCGCCAACCAAAAGGAAGAAGGAGACGACAGGCAGCACCAGGAAGAGCAGGATGGCGTTGATACCCTTGTAGGGCACCTTAGGGATCAGCATCGGGGCGAGCAGGAGCACGAAGAGGACCGCGACCAGCATGGGCCGCCATCTCTCATCGACCGGATAGCGGCCGAACGCGAACTGATCGAGCTTGGCGCCAACGAAGGCCCAGCAGGCACCGCTCCAGCCTTCCGGCTGGGAGCCACCCTGCGCGACGGTGGCGCAGACGCCACGTCCGCCGCCCGTCCAGGCGGCATCAATGAACAGCCAGTTGATCATCGGCGGCAGGAACCAGCCGAGAGCAAGAAGACCTATCAGGGTCAGGACCGTGTCCTTGGGTGTAGCGAAGAGATTTTGCTTCAGCCAGAAGAACGCTCCGGATTCGCTGATCGGAGGCGATGTGGGACCGAGCATTTCGCTGCGGATGTAACTTTGTGATGTCATCTCTTAGCGCTCCACCAGTGCCATTCTGGCGTTGAACCAGTTCATGAAGACGGATGTGATCAGGCTGAGAGACAGGTAGACGATCAGCCAGATACTGACGACCTCGACGGATTGGCCCGTCTGGTTGAGGATCGTTCCGCCGACGGCGACGAGATCGGCGTAGCCGATCGCGATGGCAAGCGAAGAGTTCTTGGTGAGATTGAGATACTGACTGGTCAGCGGCGGGATGATGATCCGCATGGCCTGCGGAACGATCACGAGACGGGTGGTGAGGCCAGGGCGAATGCCCAGCGCACCGGCAGCTTCCGTCTGCCCCTTGCTGACGCCGCGGATGCCGGCGCGCACGATCTCCGCAATAAAGGATGCGGTGTAGAACGAAAGTGCCAGGAACAGCGACAGGAATTCAGGGCCGACAACGCTGCCGCCCGTCAGGTTGAACTTGCCCGCAACCGGTATGTCGAAGGAAATCGGCATGCCTGTTGCGAGATAAGCCAAAAGCGGCAAGCCGAAGATCAGGGCCAGGTTTACCCAGAGCACGGGCAAACGTTCTCCGGTCGCCATCTGACGCCGGTTTGCGTAGCGGCTGACGAGGAACGCCGCCACGATACCGATGACAAGAGCGTAGAAGATGAACTGGGAGCCAGCGTCAAAAACCGGCTTCGGGAAGGCGAGGCCGCGATTGTTCACGTACATATCGAACGGCAGCGCAAGCGATTCGCGCGGCTGCGGGAGAACGGCCAGAACGCCGCTGTACCAGAAGAAGATGACGAGCAAGGGCGGGATGTTGCGGAACACTTCCACGTACACCAGCGACAGTTTTGCGATCAGCCAGTTGTTGGAAAGCCGGCCGATGCCGACGATGAAGCCGATGATCGTCGCGGTAATGATCCCCGTGACGGCGACGAGAAGCGTGTTGAGAAAACCGACATAGAGTGCGCGGCCGTAGGTGGAATCGCTCGTATACGGCACCAGCGATTGCCCCAGGTCGAAACCGGCGCGACCGTTGAGAAAGCCGTAGCCGGAGGCGATATTGGCGCGCTTCAGATTTTCGATGGTGTTGGCGCTCACCCAATAGATGAACAGGACCAGCAGTACCATCGTCAGGATTTGGTAGGCGATACCCCTGACATTCGGGTCGTTTAATAGGGAGCCTGTCGACCGGCTTTTGCCGGACGGATTCATGGCGTCAACTGTCATTCAGAGCCTCATATCCCCGAGCCGCCCTTATGGACGATCATTCTTATTGGGAGAAGAAAAGCGGCCGAAGCCGCTTTTCGATATCGTTTCGGCCGGATCAGCGAACCGGAGGGGCGTACTGGATGCCGCCCTTGCTCCACAGAGCATTGAGGCCGCGCTCGATCTTCAGCGGGCTGCCGGCACCGATGTTGCGGTCGAAGACTTCGCCGTAGTTGCCGACGGCGGTGATGACCTTGACGGCCCAGTCGTTTTCGAGGCCGAGATCGGTACCGATCTTGGTGTCGGCTTCAACGCCGAGGAAGCGCTGGACGTCCGGGTTCGGAGACTTCTTCATCTCTTCGACGTTGGCCTGGGTGATACCGAAGTCTTCAGCGTTGACCAGGGCGTAGTGAACCCAGCTGACGATATCGAACCACTGATCGTCGCCCTGGCGAACGGCCGGGCCGAGCGGCTCCTTGGAGATGATTTCCGGCAGGATGATGTGATCGTCCGGAGCCGAAAGCGTCAGACGCAGCGAATACAGGCCCGACTGGTCGGTGGTGTAGACGTCGCAACGACCGGCGTCGTAGGCGGCGTTGACTTCTTCGAGCTTTTCGAAGACGACCGGGTTGTACTGCATGTTGTTGGCTTTGAAGTAGTCGGCGAGGTTCAGCTCGGTGGTGGTGCCGGTCTGTACGCAGACGGCAGCGCCGGAGAGCTCGAGAGCCGACTTCACGTTCAGGCCCTTGCGAACCATGAAGCCCTGACCGTCGTAGTAGTTGACGGCGCGGAAGTTGAAGCCGAGAGCGGTGTCGCGGTTGATGGTCCAGGTCGTGTTGCGGGCGAGGACATCGACTTCGCCGGACTGCAGGGCCGGGAAGCGATCCTTCGCCGAGGTCGGCGTGTACTTGACCTTGGTTGCGTCACCGAAGATGGCGGCAGCGATAGCCTTGCAATAATCGACGTCGAAGCCGCTCCAGTTACCCGAAGCGTCCGGAGAGGCGAAGCCTGCGAGACCCGTGTTGACGCCGCACTGAACGAAACCCTTGGCCTTTACGTCATCAAGCGTCGCGCCCGAGGCAGCCTGAGTGCCAATCCCCATCACGGCAGCGCCGATCAGCGCCGTCAGGATTCTTTTTCCCATTTTTTATAACCTTTTTAAGTTGTCGTTCTCCGTCCTGCGCCGTCCGACCCGTAGAAGACGGCTGCAGCCCCCGCCACCCTCCTGGCGCGAGTACCAGCTATCTCATGCTTAAATGTCCGCAGGGTCAAGACATCCTGCCGATTTTTTGGGCCGGAAGCGAACAAGACTGCGATACGCCCGGCGAATGGGCAGTTTTCTGCGGATCAGGGCAGGGAATGATCAAAAAAACGACAATTCTGCAGCGGGCGCGCTATTGTCGTGGTAACAACTCAGGACTTGACCGATGCGCGCGCGGGGCTGAAAAGTCGCCTCGATAAACCCTCCTCGCAGACGGATTTCCCATGAGCGACAAGAAAAGCTTCCTTGATGAAGCCGGTATGAATACGCGGCTTTCCCATATCGGCAACGATCCCACAGAATTTCACGGCTTCGTCAATCCGCCGGTCGTTCATGCCTCCACGGTGCTGTTTCCCAACGCCCGCACGATGGAAACCAGAGCGCAGAAATACACCTACGGTACCCGCGGTACGCCGACGACTGACGCATTGTGTGAAGCCATCGATGCGCTTGAAGGCTCAGCCGGCACCATTCTCGTCCCGTCCGGTCTCGCAGCCGTCACGGTTCCGTTCCTGGCGTTTCTGTCCGCGGGCGACCACGCCTTGATTGTCGATTCGGTCTATTTCCCGACCCGTCATTTCTGCGACACGATGCTAAAGCGCCTCGGCGTGACGGTCGATTACTACGACCCGATGATCGGCGCCGGCATCGAGGCGCTTATCAAGCCGAACACGAAGCTCGTCCACACCGAGGCCCCCGGTTCGAATACATTTGAAATGCAGGATATCGGCGCGATCGCTGCCGCCGCTCATCGCCATGGCTGTGTCGTGACGATGGATAACACCTGGGCGACGCCGCTCTATTTCAAGCCGCTCGACCATGGTGTCGATATCTCGATCCATGCGGCGACCAAGTATCCGTCCGGCCATTCCGACATTCTGCTCGGCACGGTTTCGGCCAATGAGACGCACTGGGATCAACTGAAGGAAGCCAACATCACGCTTGGCATCTGCGGTTCGCCCGATGACAGTTACCAGATCCTGCGGGGCCTGCGCACGATGGGCGTTCGGCTCGAGCGGCATCAAGAGAGCGCGCTCAATCTCGCCCGCTGGCTGGAAGAGCGCGAAGACGTTGCCCGGGTGCTGCATCCGGCCTTGCCGAGTTTCCCCGGCCACGATCTCTGGAGGCGCGACTTCAAGGGCGCGAGCGGCATCTTCTCCTTCGTGCTGAAGGTCGACAGCGCCGAGCAGTTCAAACCCAAGGCACACGCTTTCCTGGACGCGCTTCGTCTCTTCGGCCTCGGATACTCCTGGGGCGGTTTCGAAAGCCTTGCGGTCCATGTCGGCCTGTCGGATCGCCGTATTTGCAAGGCGCCGACCGAGGGCCCGGTCCTGCGCCTGCAGATCGGTCTGGAAGACGTCGCCGATATTCGCCGGGATATAGAGGCTGGACTTGCAGCCGCGGCCGCGGTCTGATCAATCCAAAGCGCGATAGCCGTAGAGCCAGTCGAAATCCTTAGCGAGGCTCTCCGGCTTTCGCAGGGACAAAACGAGATTGCGGCCGATCCGGAAGGGGCCGGCCGCATGATAGGCAAAGCGATTAAAGGCGCCGCGTGTACGAACGCGCGCGATACGTTTCTTTCGATGCTCGCTGAAGGCCTTTAGCGCCTGTTGATTGATGCCGCGACCCGCCAGAAAATGGGCAAGTTCGAAGGCGTCTTCGATCGCCATGGCTGCCCCTTGCGCGGCAAACGGCATCATCGCATGGGCCGCATCGCCGATCAGGATCGTGTGCTCGCCATCATGCCATGCGCCTTCCGTCACCTCATGCAGCGGCCACCGCGTGATGTTGTCGCCTTTGGCGAGCAGATCGGTCAGGGCAGGGTTCCAGCCGGAGAAAGAGTTGAGCAAGTCACCGCGATCCCGGGCCTCTCCGCTCCAGTTTTCCCCAAGGGCCGAACCTTTCGATATCGCGACGATGTTGAATCGACCTCGGCTCAAGGGGTAGGCGACAAGATGCGCGCCGTGCCCGAGAAAAGCCGTCACCCGATGCGTATTCAGAACAGGCGGAATGTCCGCCTCTCGTAACGTGATGCGCCACGCAACATTGCCGGTAAAACGTGATATTCCGGTACGTTGGAGGCGCGATCTCGTGCGTGACCAGACGCCGTCGGCCCCGACAAGGAGGCTGTTACCTGCAGGCGGTTGACTGGTATCAAAACGGTCTCCCAGACGCAGCGTACAGAGGGGCTCGTTTTTTACAGCATTGAGAAGCATACGCTGCAGATCGCCGCGATGCAGAACGGCGTAAGGCGCTCCCCATCTCTCCAACGCGAAATCGCCAGCCGGTACTGTGGCGAGCGTGCGTAGAGATGTGCCATCGGCGAGCGAGACGGCGGGCGGAAGGTGCCACACCCGCTGAAGCGCGGGTCCAAGACCGAGCGTTTCGAGAATGCGTGTTGCATTCGGGGAGAGTTGCAGCCCGGCACCCACCTCGCTCAGGCTTTTCGCCTGGTCGACAATCGTTGAGGCGAAACCTTTGCGGGCAAGCGAAAGCGCTGCCGTCAGGCCGGCGATGCCGGCCCCCGCGATCATGATGGGACCGGTTTCAGCCATGGTGTGCGACTGTGAGGAAAGGCGGGATCGCAGAAGCGATCAGGCCGCCTTGTGATCGTGGAAGACGCAGCCGTCCGGAACGGTCTGGCTGGCCTTGAGCGACGGGTTGTAGCGATAGAGGGTCGAGCAGTAGGAGCAGACCTTTTCGTTGTCGTCGCCCATGTCGATGTAGATGTGAGGATGATCGTAGGGAACCGAGGCGCCCGTGCACATGAATTCCTTCACGCCGATTTCGATCACCTGATGACCGCCGTCGTTCTGGAAGTGGGGAATACCGTGCCCGGCCATGTGATGCTCCAAGTCTCAATGTGATTGTTGTGGCGCACCATAGAAAGCTTTGACGTAAATGTGTAGCGGCAAAGATGTCGCTGCCCGGCGTTTTTTGAGGGGTAGGGGTTTAATCGCGCCAACGGAACGAATAGGTTCCCGCCAAAATTCAGACCTGCCGGACGCGATGCCATGGATCTCAATCCCCCTCCATTCTCGACATTCAAGCATGATGGACTATCGATTGCCTATTTCGACGAGGGCGATCCGTCCGGTGCACCGGTCCTGCTTATTCACGGCTTTGCCTCCAGCGCGAATGTGAATTGGGTGTTCCCGGGTTGGCTCAAGACCTTGGGAGACGCCGGATACCGCGTCATCGCACTTGATAACCGTGGCCATGGGGCAAGCAGCAAGCCGCATGATCCATCTGTCTATCATCCACAGTCGATGGCGTCCGATGCGATCGCCCTGCTCGACCATCTGGGCATCGCGTCCGCGAACGTCATGGGCTATTCGATGGGCGCGCGCATCACGGCGTTCCTGACGCTGGCCAATCCGCACCGCGTTCGCTCGATCGTCTTTGGCGGCCTTGGAATCGGCATGGTGACGGGCGTCGGCGACTGGGATCCGATTGCCGACGCGCTGCTTGCGCCGTCGCTCGATGATGTCAGCCATCCGCGAGGTCGCATGTTTCGCGCCTTTGCAGACCAGACGAAAAGCGATCGGCAGGCGCTTGCCGCCTGCATTTCCACCTCCCGCGACCTGTTGACCGTTGACGACATGGAGCGCATCGATGTGCCCACGTTGATCGGGGTCGGAACAAAGGACGATATCGCCGGTTCCGCCCAGGAGCTCGCGGCCATCATGCCCCATGCGAAAGCGCTCGATATCCCAGGTCGCGACCACATGCTTGCGGTGGGAGACAGGGTTTTCAAGAAAGCTGTATTGGAATTCTTGACCACATTCGGCCAAGCCTGAAGAAGCAGATTGCCGCCCATTTCTATTGGCGGCGATTTGCCTTATATCTGAAAAGACGACGGATCACGAAGGAGTGCGACTATGGTCGCCAGGACAGACATTCGCCCGACCGAAACCCTGAAGATCATGGACCCCATCTGGGACAGTCTTCAGGAAGAGGCGCGCATTGCCGCAAGCCAGGACCCGCTTCTGGCCGCGTTCCTCTATTCGACGGTGATCAACCAGCGCTCGCTGGAGGATGCTGTGATTTATAGGATCTGTGAACGTCTCGATCACCCGGACCTGCAGGCGAACCTCCTGCGCCAGACCTTTGCCGAAATGCTCGATGAATGGCCGGAATGGGGCTCGATCCTGCGTGTCGACATCCAGGCCGTCTATGACCGCGATCCCGCCTGCACGCGCTTCATCGAGGCCGTACTCTATTTCAAAGGGTTTCACGCCCTGCAGACCCATCGCCTCGCACACTGGCTGCTCGAACGCGGCCGCCGCGATTTCGCGCTCTATCTGCAGAGCCGGTCTTCGTCGGTCTTCCAGACGGATATCAATCCGGCTGCCCGTATAGGCAAGGGGATATTCCTCGATCACGCAACCGGCCTTGTCGTCGGCGAAACGGCCGTGATAGGAGACAACGTGTCGATCCTGCATGGCGTGACGCTTGGCGGCACCGGCAAAGAGGGCAGCGATCGCCATCCGAAAATCGGCAATGGCGTTCTGATCGGCGCCGGCGCAAAAATTCTGGGCAACATCCATATCGGTCATTGCTCGCGCGTCGCGGCCGGTTCCGTGGTGCTGAAGGCGGTGCCGCCGAAGACGACGGTTGCCGGCGTGCCGGCGCGCGTGGTCGGCGAAGCCGGTTGCTCCGAGCCCTCCCGTTCCATGGACCAGATCCTCGCCTCCTACGAGATCTGATCAACGTTCTGTACCCCTGTTCCCGTACCCTCGCGTTTTCCGGTTGCCTGTTCGGTGTGAATTGGCAGTCTCCGGCCCCTTTACGGGTTTACACCTCTTGAACCTCTGTGCGAGAAGCGACGCACTTTTAAAGCTCATGGAGAAACGTCTTGAAGCCAGAAGAAATCCGCAAGCTCGAAGCCTACTTCAAGCGCACATTCAATCAGTCGATCGTCATCAAGGCGCGTCCGCGCAAGGATGAATCCGCAGAAGTCTATCTGGGCGACGAGTTCCTCGGCGTGATCTTCCGCGATGAGGAAGATGGCGAACTCTCCTACAACTTCTCGATGGCGGTCCTCGATATCGACCTGTGATCGCTGAAAGTAGATTCTTACGAATTTCACCCGGTCTGAAGCTTTTCAGGCCGGGTTTTCTTTAAAAAATCATACTTTTTCGGCGGGTTTTTGTGAAATTTCGATGAATTTGTCCCAAATCGCGCAAGTTGTTGGTGGGATTGAGTTTTATTGCGTTGCACGCATATATTGACTTTTTTGTGCAGTGCACATAAGATTACTGGCATTCGAGGGTTGGAAAAAAGGAGCGCCTCAATGTTCAATTTCGAAGATGCCAACAAGAAGAGCAAGGAAACCATCGACACGGCTCTGAAGAGCTACGCATCGATGACCAAGGGTTTTCAGGCGATCGCGACGGAAGCTGCCGACTACTCCAAGAAGGCCTTCGAGGAGAGCGTTTCTCATTTTGAGAAGCTTACTTCCGTAAAGAGCGTCGAAGCTGCGTTTGAGCTCCAGACCAATTACCTGAAGTCTGCTTATGAGAGCTACGTGGCCGAAGCCCAGAAGCTTGGCGAAATGTATGCCGATCTCGCTAAGGATGCCTACAAGCCTTACGAAGCGCCGGTTGCCAAGGCAACGGCTGCTGTCAAGGCCGCCGCAGCCTAATCGGTCGACCTGAAATTCTGATTGTTGCGACCGGTCGTGGTTTCACGGCCGGTTTTTCGTTGTTGTTGCCCCCTCCGTGCCGATAGGCCGGCACAAGAAAAGTAGTCAATCTTCGCCATGACGATGCAATTGTGATTGCAGTGCGGAAGAACGGCCTTAAAATCGTAAAAAGAACCACTAGATTATGTGTCACGTAAGGTCGCGGACCACTCGCACTTAGCGCGATACGACCAAGGGAATGAAGACGCATGACAGTAATGCCGGTCCGGATGCAGGGTGAAGGTGACGGGGACGCCGGGAATGGCAACCGCGGCACCTCCGTTATCACCCGGACAAAGCCCAAGACGAAGAAGCCCAGCCTGTATCGTGTCCTGCTTCTGAACGATGACTACACGCCCATGGAGTTCGTGATCCACATTCTGGAGCGTTTTTTCCAGAAGGACCGCGAAGCGGCGACCCTCATCATGCTGCATGTTCACAATCATGGCGTGGGCGAGTGCGGCGTGTTCACCTACGAGGTCGCCGAAACCAAAGTGACGCAGGTAATGGATTTTGCCCGCCAGCATCAACATCCGTTGCAATGCGTCATGGAAAAGAAATGAGGAACGAACGTGCCAACATTTTCGACCAGCCTTGAAAAGGCGCTGCACCAGGCTCTCACATTGGCCAACGAGCGTCATCACGAATACGCAACGCTCGAGCACCTGCTGCTGGCGCTGATTGACGATTCGGATGCTGCGGCGGTGATGGGCGCGTGCAACGTCAACCTCGACAGTCTTCGCAAGACAGTCTCCGACTATGTCGACAACGAGCTCGGCAATCTGGTGACGGGCTATGACGAGGACAGCAAACCAACCGCTGGCTTCCAGCGTGTCATCCAGCGCGCTGTTATCCATGTGCAATCCTCCGGTCGCGAAGAAGTGACCGGCGCCAATGTGCTCGTCGCGATTTTCGCCGAGCGCGAAAGCCATGCCGCATATTTCCTGCAGGAACAGGAGATGACCCGCTACGATGCGGTCAACTTCATCTCTCACGGTATCGGCAAGCGTCCGGGAACGTCCGAGAGCCGCACGCCGCGTGGTACAGACGAATCCGAGTCAGAGCAGAAGGCTCCTCGTGGTGGCGACCAGGAAGAGGGCGGCGCCAAGAAGCAGCAGGACGCTCTGACGGCATACTGCGTCAACCTCAACGAGAAGGCCAAGGTCGGCAAGATCGATCCGCTGATCGGTCGCCATGCCGAGGTCAACCGCACAATCCAGGTCCTGTGCCGCCGCTCGAAGAACAACCCGCTCTATGTTGGCGACCCTGGCGTCGGCAAGACCGCGATCGCCGAAGGCCTTGCCAAGCGTATCGTCGAGAAGAAGGTGCCGGAAGCGCTTGAAGATGCGACCATCTTCTCGCTCGACATGGGCACTCTGCTTGCCGGCACGCGGTATCGCGGCGATTTCGAAGAGCGCCTGAAGCAGGTCGTCAAGGAACTGGAAGATTATCCGGGTGCGGTTCTGTTCATCGACGAAATCCACACCGTCATCGGTGCGGGAGCGACGTCGGGGGGCGCCATGGATGCGTCGAACCTGTTGAAGCCGGCTTTGTCCTCCGGGGCAATCCGCTGCATTGGCTCGACCACCTACAAGGAATATCGCCAGTTCTTCGAGAAGGATCGGGCGCTCGTCCGTCGGTTCCAGAAGATCGACGTCAACGAGCCGACGATCGACGACGCCATCGAGATCATGAAGGGCCTGAAGCCTTATTTCGAGGACTATCACAAGCTGAAATACTCGAACGAGGCTATCAAGTCGGCCGTAGAGCTTTCGGCCCGTTACATCAACGACCGCAAGCTGCCGGACAAGGCGATCGACGTGATCGACGAGACCGGTGCGGCTCAGATGTTGCTTCCCGCCAATAAGCGTCGAAAGCTGATCACCGAAAAGGAGATCGAGGTCACGATCGCCACTATGGCCCGCATTCCGCCGAAAACCGTTTCGAAAGACGACGAGACTGTTCTCGCCAACCTCGAGAAGGAGTTGCGCTCGGTGGTCTACGGTCAGGATCTGGCAATCGAGGCCCTGTCGTCTGCGATCAAGCTGGCACGCGCCGGCCTGCGCGAACCGAACAAGCCGATCGGCTCCTACGTCTTCTCCGGCCCCACCGGCGTCGGCAAGACGGAAGTCGCCAAGCAGCTTGCCGCCTCGCTCGGCGTCGAGCTGCTGCGCTTCGATATGTCGGAATACATGGAACGCCATACGGTCTCGCGGCTGCTTGGCGCACCTCCCGGTTATGTCGGCTTCGATCAGGGTGGTCTGCTGACCGACGGCGTCGATCAGCATCCGCATTGCGTGCTGCTGCTCGATGAAATCGAAAAGGCGCATCCGGACCTGTTCAACATCCTGCTGCAGGTCATGGACCATGGCTCGCTGACGGATCACAACGGCAAGAAGATCGACTTCCGTAACGTGATCCTGATCATGACGACCAATGCGGGCGCTTCGGAAATGGCCAAGGCCGCGTTCGGCTTCGGTTCGTCCAAGCGCGAGGGCGATGACGTGGAGGCGCTGAACCGCCTCTTCACACCGGAATTCCGCAACCGTCTCGATGCGGTGATCCCGTTCGGCTCGCTGCCGACGCCGGTCATCCATCAGGTCGTGCAGAAGTTCGTCATGCAGCTGGAAACCCAGCTTGCCGAACGCAACGTCACCTTCGATCTGCACCCCGATGCGATCGCCTGGCTTGCAGAGAAGGGCTACGACGAAAAGATGGGTGCGCGGCCGCTGTCACGCGTCATCCAGGAAAACATCAAGAAGCCGCTCGCCGACGAAATCCTCTTCGGCAAGCTCAAGAAGGGCGGCGTCGTCACCGTTTCTGTCGGTATCAAGACGGACGGCACAAAGGGCATCCTGCTCGATGCGGTTCCGGAAACGGCCCGTATCAAGCCGAAGGCCGAGATCGTGACACCGGTCAAAAAGTCCAAGGCTGCCAAGCCAAAGGATGTCGAGACCGTGGGTGCTGACAGCGATGTAAAGCCGAAGCCGAAGAAAGCTGCCGCGACCAAGGCCCCAGCCAAGGCCGAGACACCACCGGCTGCTGCGGCCGAAGCACCCCGCAAGGGCCGCACCGTCCCCAAGGTGCCGCGCAAGAAGTAAGCACTGGCTGATGAGAGTGTGATGCCGGGTTAAAAGCCCGGCATCTTTTTATGTCGAGATTGCAGGCACGTTTATGGAGCAGGAGAACATCGCGTCCCATACCCATTGGTTTCTGGTGGGCATGCGCGGCATCATCAGTCTCCCGGCCATCATCCTGATGCTGTCTTTCATCGGTTTCTGTGCACTCACCGTCCAGGCGGGCATTCCGGTGGAGCAGGTGGTCTTCATGACAGGCGCGGTCTGGGCCCTGCCGGCCAAGGTTATCCTCGTCGGCTCCATGATGGCTGGTGCCAATCTTCTGACCGCATTTATCGCAGTCACACTATCGTCCGTGCGCATGATGCCGATGGTGGCCGCACTCGTGCCGGAGATCAGGGGGCAAAGGACACCGACCTGGCTGCTCTTGTTCCTGTCGCATTTCGTGGCGATCACCGCCTGGGTCTATGCGATGGAGAAGGTCGAAAGCGTTCCCCGCGAACGCCGCGTTTCGTTCTTCGCCGGCTTCGGCATTACGCTGGTGCTCGCCAACATGCTGCTCGTTGCCATAGCCTATCGCTATGTCGCAACCTTTCCGCCGATCGTGGCGGGTTGTCTCTTCTTCCTGACGCCGGTCTATTTTCTCGCATCCATCTGGAATTCAGCGCGCCATCGTGTGATCCACATCGCGCTGGTGCTGGGTCTCGCCGCCGGGCCGTTGTTTTACTGGCTTTTTCCCGAGTTCGATATTCTGCTGGCCGGGCTGGTCGGCGGAACGCTTGCCTGGGCCGGTGAAAAGCTTTGGCGGCAGAAGCAGGAGGGCGGTCGATGACAGGCTTCGAGGGATGGTGGCCATATGTCTTCATCGCGGTTGCCGGCTGGCTCGCGACCGACATCTGGCGTTGGCTGGGGGTTGTCGCCGGCAACAGGCTTCGGGAGGATTCCGAGGCGCTGAATTGGGTAAGGGCTGTTGCGACCGCACTGGTGGCAGCCGTCGTTGCCAAGCTCATCCTTTATCCGACGGGCGTTCTGGAAACCTCGCCGCTCTGGCTGCGACTGGGCTCGATTGCCGTGGGAGCCGCTGCCTTCTTTGCCGCGGCTCAAAAACCGGCCGTGGGGATCGCGGCGGCTATTCTGACCCTCGCGACCGGCCTCTATATGCTGGGCTTTTGATCCTTATTGTCCAAGCGCAGCCTTGATCTTTTCGGCATTGGCGGCAAGCACCGCGCCATCTTCCATTCCGTCTGAATGCGGCTTCATCGCCATGCCGTCCTTGCGGGGTACGACATGGAAATGCAGATGGAAAACCGATTGCCCGGCAGGTGCCTCGTTGAACTGCATGATGGTGACGCCATCGGCATCAAAGGCCTTTTTGGCCGCGACCGCGATCTTCTGCACGACTGGGATGAGCGCTGCCAGCGTTGCAGGATCGGCATCAAGAATATTGCGCGACGGCGCTTTGGGGACCACAAGCGTATGGCCTTCCGCCTGCGGCATGACGTCCATGAAGGCAATTACGGCATCATCTTCATAGACGCGGTGCGAAGGGATTTCGCCGCGCAGGATCTTGGCGAAGATGTTGTTGTCGTCATAGCCGCTCATGGCCCGTTCCTTCCCTGAAGTGATCTTCGTGTTTCAATCGTCATGCTGCTGGCGCTCGCCCTTGCGGAAAGGGCTGTGCTCGCCAAGGATTTCGCCGATCTCTTCCACCTCGTGCCGCTCGCGCACGAGATAATCGGCGACGGCGCGTCGCAACCCCAGATGCGAGATGTAATGCGCCGAATGGGTCGTCATCGGCATGTACCCACGGGCGAGCTTGTGTTCGCCCTGCGCGCCCGCCTCGACACGGGCAAGACCCTTGCTGATCGCAAAATCGATGGCCTGATGATAGCAGACCTCGAAGTGCAGAAACGGATGATCCTCGATTGCGCCCCAGTGGCGGCCATAAAGCGCGTCGCCACCGATGAAGTTGATCGCGCCGGCAATATAGCGGCCATTGCGCTTTGCCATGACCAGCAGGATGTCGTCCGGCATGCGCTCGCCAATCAGCGAATAGAACTTCCGGGTCAGATAGGGGCGGCCCCACTTGCGGCTTCCGGTATCCATGTAGAAGGTAAAAAACTGATCCCAGATGCGCTCGGTGAGATCACCGCCGGTCAGCCAGTCGATCGTGATCCCATGCTCCAGCGCGGCGCGCCGCTCCTTCTTCAGTGCCTTTCTCTTTCGCGAGGCGAGTGTTTCCAGAAAATCGTCATGGCAACCATATCCGGCATTGGAAAAATGGAACTGCTGGTCCGTACGATGGAGAAAGCCTGCTGCCTCGAGCGTCGGCAGTTCGTCTTCCGGCAGGAAGGTGATGTGCGCGGATGAAGCGCCATGACGGCGGGTGAGCTCGGTCAAGCCTGCAGCAAGGGCGGCTTGCGTGCTATCCCGGTCTTCGCCCGGGCGTATGAGAAGTCGGGGGCCCGTCGCCGGTGTGAACGGCACGGAGCTTTGCAGTTTTGGATAGTAGTGCCCGCCTGCGCGGGAAAATGCGTCTGCCCAACCGTGGTCGAAGACGTATTCACCCTGGCTGTGGTTCTTGAGATAGGAGATGAGGCCACCGGAAATTCGGCCGGTGTCGTCCTCGATCAGCAGATGTTGTCCAAGCCAACCCGTCTCCGCCACCGCCGAGCCTGATTCCTCCAGAGAGGAGAGATAGGCGTGCGACAGGAACGGATTGTAGATGCTCCCCGGCTGGCCCTTTGCCGCGCCGGAGAGGCTGTTCCACTCGTCCTTCGCGATGTTGGCAAAGGAGGTCTCTACTCGGATTTTTATCTCGCCGGTCATACGTGGGCGGCAGATCCTTGCTTGGGGTCGAAACCCTCGAACGTCATCTGGTCGGCATGGGCAAAGGTGTGCTCGACGGCCTGACTGTCACGAACCGTCCAGGTGATGATTGGACGACCCTGAGTGCGTTGCGCCGTGACGAACGAATTTGGCAGATGTCCATAGAAATAGGAAATGAAATCAAGCCCGAGCTGCATCGCTTCTTCGTGAACGAAGAAGGTGTCCGGATTGGCGCCTTCTGCCGTCAGACCGATAGGATAGGGTGGATCGAGCGCCTTCAGGTCCTTGAGCAGCCAGTGGTCGAAGCTCATGAGGGCTACAGGCCCCTGATAACCCTCAAGCGTTTCGACCACAGCATCGGCAAACCCATCATCGTCGCCCTTGCGGCCCTTGAGCTCGACGATGATCGGAACACGACCCTTGACCATTCGCAAGAGCTGACCGAGCGAGGGAACCTTATCGGCTGTACCGCCGACGGCCATCAGGGCGAGTTCGCCTGCCGTCTTCGAGCGCACATCGCCCCTGATCCCGCAGAGGCGCTGCATGTCGTCGTCATGGAAAATCACCGGCACGCCATCGGCCGAATACTGCACGTCGCACTCGATCGCGTAGCCGTTTTCGACGGCGCGGGAAAAGGCGGAAAGCGTGTTTTCCCAGATCGTGTGGTTCATGTCGTGATAGCCGCGATGCGCGATCGGCTGCGCGGTCAACCAGGAAATATCCTTCATTGCTGCGATCCGTCAGGCAATTTCGAGGACAGCGTCGATTTCGACGGCGGCATTGAAGGGCAGGGCAGCCATGCCGACGGCGGCGCGGGCATGCTTGCCGGCATCGCCGAGGATCGTGGCGATCAGGTTCGAGGCGCCGTTCATGACGAGATGCTGCTCGACGAAGGTCGGTACGGAGGCGATGAATCCGTTGAGCTTGACGACGCGAGTGATGCGGCCGAGATCGCCGCCAAGTGCGGCGCTAGCCTGGGCCAGGATGTTGATGGCGCAAAGTTCGGCTGCGCGCTGGCCGGTCTGCACGTCAACGTCATCGCCGAGATGGCCGGTGATTGCGACCTTGCCGTTTTCCATCGGAAGCTGGCCTGAGATATAAAGAAGCGAGCCGCTGATGACGTAGGGAACGTAGTTTGCAGCCGGTGCGGCGGCCTGCGGCAGGGTGATTCCCAGTTCTTTAAGACGGGCTTCGATCGTTGCGGACATGAATGGCTCCCGGAGAATGTTGTGTTTTGCTTGCAAATGCGGCATGCACAGCCGAGATTCACGAAGTCGTCATGTACACTTCGAGAACGGATGTGCCTCGCTTCTGATGTGGGTGTTCTATAGCATCGTCAGCGAGTCCAACAGGAGGAAACGGATGTTTCGTGCAGGCATTGCCGTCATGGCAGGGGTCCCTATGGCATGGGCATGTATCTCGGGTGTGACGGCGACGGCCGCTCATGCCGCGCCGGGCAGTGGGCTCGTGCCGCATCGCGCAGTGTATGACCTTGAGCTGAAAGACGCCTCCGAACGCTCCGGCATTTCCGGCATGTATGGCCGCATGGTCTACGAGTTCAATGGTTCTGCCTGCGAAGGCTATACGGTCAGCTTCCGTTTCGTCACCAAGGTCGACAACGGTGAAGAGGTAAAGCTTACCGACCAGCAAACCACGACGTATGAGGATGTAAAAGGCGGCAACTTCCGTTTCCTCACCCGTTCCTTCACCGATGAGAAGCTCGACAAGGAAGTTCGCGGCTCGGCGCATGACGACAAGGCGGGCGTTGTCGTCGATCTGACGGAGCCGGAAAAGCGCAAGGTCGATCTTGCTCAGAGCCTGTTCCCGACCGAGCACATGCTTGAAGTCATCGACAAGGCGAAGAAGGGCGAAACCCTGTTCGAATCGCGCATCTTTGACGGCTCGGATTCGGGCGACAAGACGCTGATCACCACGACGCTGGTCGGCAAGCAGCGCGGACCGCTGGAAAATGATCCTGATGTGAGCCAGGCAGGCGAGATGGCGGACAAAGCCTATTGGCCGGTGACGATCTCCTACTTCAATGACGATAGCGCAGGTGACGCGCTGCCGATCTACCGCATGGAGTTCAAGCTCTATGAAAACGGCATTACCCGCGATCTCACCATGGACTACGGCGATTTCGTCCTCAGCGGAAAGCTTGCCGATCTGGAACTGTTCCAGCCCGGCGATTGCAAGTAATTGAGGACAGCGCGACGCCTCGCTTTTCTTGGGCGAGGGGTTGATTTCTGGGGCGGTCCGCTGTATGGCCACCCCATTCCACACGCAGGGTTTGGGATTTTCCGGGAGAAATCCGGAAGGTTCCGCCGGTGGCGATCTTCAAGAGAAGACGCTGTTTGCCCTGCGGAGGTTAACCGGAAAAGGAGAAAAAGGCATGGCATTGCCTGATTTCAGCATGCGCCAGCTTCTGGAAGCTGGTGTTCACTTCGGCCACCAGACCCACCGCTGGAACCCGAAGATGAAGCCGTACATCTTCGGCGAACGTTCCAACGTCCACATCATCGACCTCGCACAGACTGTACCGCTGCTTTCGCGCGCGCTTCAGACCGTCAGCGACACCGTTGCCAAGGGCGGCCGCGTTCTGTTCGTCGGCACGAAGCGTCAGGCTTCGGAAATCATTGCTGACGCTGCCAAGCGTTCGGCCCAGTACTACGTCAACGCTCGCTGGCTCGGCGGCATGATGACCAACTGGAAGACCATCTCGAACTCGATCCAGCGCCTGCGCAAGCTCGACGAGATCCTCGCTTCAGAAGGCTCCGGCTATTCGAAGAAGGAGCGTCTGAACCTTGAGCGCGAACGCGAAAAGCTGAACCGCGCTCTCGGCGGTATCCGCGATATGGGCGGCGTTCCGGACCTGATGTTCATCATCGACACCAACAAGGAATCGATCGCCATCCAGGAAGCCAAGCGTCTCGGCATCCCGGTCGTTGCTATCATCGATTCGAACTGCGACCCGGACCAGATCGACTTCCCGATCCCCGGCAACGACGACGCTTCGCGTGCGATCTCGCTCTACTGCGACCTGATCTCGCGCGCTGCTCTCGACGGTATTGCTCGTCAGCAGGGCGCTTCGGGCCGTGACCTCGGCGCCGCAGAAGACCTGCCGCTCGAGCCGGCTCTCGAAGAGTCTGCCGAAGCCTGATCGGGACAGGCGGCTGGGTGACCGGCCGCTTCTCGACGTAAAATCTGGACAAGGCCGTTTGCGATCGAAGATGTAAACGGCCTTGTTCATTTGCCCCGGAGGAAACGGCTTTGCGCCATTTCGAAACTCCGCGGCGTTCTTCATGATGATTCTTCATCACGATGTCACATTCAGGGGTCATGCCCTGCCACACCCTCCTGGTCGCGCGCCGGATTTCTGGCAGCACACCAGCCGAACAAGCAAAAGAGGCAAAGAAGATGAGCGTTACTGCAGCAATGGTGAAGGAACTGCGCGAAAAGACCGGCGCAGGCATGATGGATTGCAAGAAGGCCCTGGCTGAAACCAATGGCGACATGGAAGCCGCAATCGACTGGCTGCGCGCCAAGGGCATTGCCAAGGCCGACAAGAAGTCGGGCCGCGCTGCTGCCGAAGGCCTGATCGGTATCGCTTCCGCCGGCACCAAGGCCGTCGTTGTCGAGCTGAACTCCGAAACCGACTTCGTTGCCCGCAACGATGCCTTCCAGGACCTCGTTCGCGGCATCGCCAATGTTGCTGTAAGCACTGACGGTTCGGTCGAAGCAATCGCTGCTGCCACCTATCCGGCGACCGGCAAGTCCGTTTCCGAAACTATCACCGATGCGATCGCCACCATCGGCGAAAACATGACCCTGCGCCGTTCGGCTCTCCTGTCGGTCGAAGAAGGCGTTGTCGCCACCTACATCCACAACTCGGTTGCTGACGGCCTCGGCAAGCTCGGCGTTCTCGTCGCGCTGAAGTCGACCGGTGACAAGGACGCCCTGAACGCCATCGGCCGCCAGGTTGCCATGCACATCGCTGCCACGAACCCGCTCGCCATCCGTTCGAGCGAAGTTGACGCTGCCGTCGCCGAGCGCGAGCGCAACGTTTTCATCGAGCAGGCTCGCGAATCCGGCAAGCCGGACGCGATCATCGAAAAGATGGTCGAAGGCCGCATGCGCAAGTTCTTCGAGGAAGTTGCCCTGCTGTCGCAGGCTTTCGTCATGAACCCCGACCTGACCGTCGAAGCAGCCGTCAAGGAAGCTGAGAAGTCGGTCGGCGCGCCGATCGAAATCACCGGCATGGCCCGTCTTCTCCTCGGCGAAGGTGTCGAGAAGGAAGAAAGCGACTTCGCAGCAGAAGTGGCCGCTGTCGCCAAGGGTTGATTTCTTCATCCTGATCTGGAAAACCGAAGGGCATCGCGTGACAACGCGGTGCCCTTCGTGTATCCGGCATCACCATATTTGGCGCTGGCCCGCATTCGATCGCCCGATCGGCGGAGGTCGCGCGGACACATCATTTTTGTTCAGGAGCGATAATGTCGGCGAAACCACTCTACAAGCGTGTTCTGCTCAAGGCCTCCGGCGAAGCCCTGATGGGCAACCAGGGGTTCGGTATCGATGTTGCCGTTGCCGACCGCATCGCGTCGGATATCGCTGAAGCCCGTGCCATGGGTGTCGAAGTCGGCGTCGTCGTCGGCGGGGGCAACATCTTCCGTGGCGTGGCCGTAGCCTCCAAGGGCGGCGACCGGGTAACCGGCGACCACATGGGCATGCTGGCGACCGTCATCAACGCGCTCGCTCTGGCGACATCGCTGCGCAAGCTCGACATCGACACGGTCGTTCTCTCCGCTATCGCCATGCCGGAAATCTGCGAAAGCTTTTCGCAGCGTGCGACCCTATATCACCTGTCGCTCGGCCGCGTGGTGATCTTCGCCGGCGGTACGGGCAACCCGTTCTTCACGACGGATTCGGCTGCCGCTCTCCGTGCGGCCGAAATCGGTGCGGAAGCCATCTTCAAGGGCACGCAGGTCGATGGCATCTACACGGCCGATCCGAAGAAGGACACAACCGCCACCCGCTATGACCATCTGACCCATGATCAGGTCCTGCGACAGGGGCTCGCTGTCATGGACGTCGCAGCCGTTGCGCTGGCACGCGAAAACAAGATTCCGATCATCGTCTTCTCTATCCACGAGAAGGGTGGTTTTGCGGAAATTCTGACCGGCGGTGGCCGGGCAACCATCGTTACCGACAATTGATACACGACATCATACCTCAGGGCGTCGTCGAAAACGGGAGTTTGATCCATGAGTGAAGGTATTGATCTGAACGATGTAAAGCGCCGCATGGATGGTGCTGTGAACGCGTTCAAGAGCGACATTGCATCGCTGCGCACCGGCCGCGCCTCGGCCAACGTTCTCGATCCGGTGATGGTCGAAGCCTACGGTTCGCGCGTACCGCTGAACCAGGTCGCCAACATTACCGTTCCGGAGCCCCGTATGCTCGGTGTCTCCATCTGGGACAAATCCATGGTCGGCGCCGTCGATCGTGCAATCCGCGAATCGAATCTGGGCCTCAACCCGATCGTCGATGGCCAGAATCTGCGCATTCCCCTGCCGGAACTCAACGAAGAGCGCCGCAGGTCACTGGTCAAGGTTGCCCATGATTATGCCGAAAAGGCCAAGATCGCGATCCGCAACGTGCGTCGCGACGGCATGGACACCTTGAAAAAGGCGGAAAAGGACGGTGATATCGGCCAGGACACGAGCCGTAGCCAGTCGGAAAAGGTCCAGAAAATTACCGATGACATGATTTCGGACATCGATCGCTTGCTCAGCGAGAAGGAAAAGGAAATCATGCAGGTATAATCTGCATATTTCGAGTCTCTCTTTTCCGGACAATCGATGTCTATATCGCCCTTGAGAAATGTTCCCACCCACGTTGCCATCATCATGGACGGCAACGGGCGCTGGGCCAATGCGCGCGGCTTGCCGCGCACCATGGGGCACCGCAAGGGTGTCGAAGCGGTTCGTGAGGCGGTTCGCACCGCGGGCGAACTCGGCATCCGCTACCTCACGCTCTTTGCCTTTTCATCGGAAAACTGGACCCGGCCGGAAGACGAGATTTCCGATCTCATGGGCTTGCTGAAGGCGTTTATCCGTCGGGATCTGGCCGATCTCCATCGCCAGAACGTGCGCATCCGCGTGATCGGCGACAAGACGAACCTGCGCAGCGACATCCTGCCGCTGCTTTTGGAAGCGGAAGACACGACGCGCAACAACACCGGCATCACGCTGGTCATCGCGTTCAATTACGGAGCCCGTGACGAACTGGCGCGCGCCGTTCGTTCTCTGGCGATGGACGTGAAGGAAGGGCTGCTGCAGCCTGACCAGATCACCCCCGAGCGCATCGCGGGCCGGCTGGATACGGCAGGCATTCCCGATCCCGACCTCGTGCTGCGCACAAGCGGCGAAGAGCGGCTTTCGAATTTTCTGTTATGGCAGTCGGCCTATTCCGAATTGCTGTTCGTGCCGGAGCTCTGGCCTGATTTCAACCGTGACAGCTTTCTTGCTGCATTGGACCGTTATGCGGCGCGGGAGCGTCGCTTCGGGGGCCTGTCAAAACAGCCGGCAACGCTGGCGGTCGGCTCCTGATGCAAAAGGAATTGCAGCTCCGGATCATCTCCGGCATTTTGCTTGCTGTCGTCGCTCTGGCCGCAACATGGGCAGGCGGCATCGCCTTCAGTGTGCTTGCGATCGTTATTGCCCTCCTCGTTTATTCCGAATGGTCGACCATCACCCGGCTCGGTGAGAACGATTTGCAGGGCAACGCCTTTGGTTGGCTGTCGCAGGTCGTCATTGCCGGCCTCGTGCTGCTGGGCGAGATTGCCTGGACCTTGCCCGTTCTCGGTTTGTCGACGGTTGTCGCCATCGCGTGGGTGCTGCTTCGCAA
The DNA here is from genome assembly GCF_001931685.1 of Pararhizobium arenae. Lineage (GTDB taxonomy): Bacteria > Pseudomonadota > Alphaproteobacteria > Rhizobiales > Rhizobiaceae > Pararhizobium > Pararhizobium arenae. The sequence continues at coordinate 270,782 of NZ_MOOY01000001.1, forward strand.
GGGCAGCTGGTGGCTGCCCGGCGGGATCGTCTATGCGGGGCTGACCGGCATTTCGCTTTCTGCCATTCGCGACGACGCGCATATCGGTCTAATTGCGATGATTTTTGTCTTCGCGGTCGTCTGGGCCACCGACATTCTGGCCTATTTCGTCGGGCGCGCCATCGGCGGGCCGAAGCTGGCTCCGAAAATTTCACCCGGCAAGACCTGGTCGGGCGCCATCGGGGGTGCATTGTCGGGTGTTCTGGCCGGAACCGCAGTCTACATGGTTGAATTTTCGTCCCTTGACGTGCGCATCCCCATTTTGGCGGCGGTCCTCTCTGTGTTCAGCCAGATTGGCGATCTCTTCGAATCATTCATTAAGCGTCGCTTCGGGGTAAAAGATTCCGGACGTATCATCCCTGGCCACGGTGGCGTGATGGATCGCGTGGACGGGCTCGTTTTTGCAAGTTTCGCGGCGCTTTTCGTGGCGTTGATGACCATTTTGGCGCAAGGTGCACAGGGGCAACTTGTCGGCGCGGCATTGCTTGGCCTCTAGAACGAGGGCTGGCATCGAGAATCACAGGATGATCCACAGTTGCGGCCGCAAGGTCGACCGGGATCACGTTTGAGGTACGATATGGCTTTCCTTGGCGATACGATGAACTTCCTGATCGGCTACATCTTGCCGTTTCTGCTGGTGTTGACCCTTCTGGTGTTTGTCCATGAGATGGGCCACTACCTCATCGGTCGCTGGTCGGGCATTCGCATTCTAGCCTTCTCCGTGGGCTTCGGGCCGGAGCTGGTCGGTTATACGGACAAGCATCAGACCCGTTGGAAAATTTGCGCGATTCCCCTCGGCGGCTATGTGAAGTTTTACGGCGACGAGGATGCTGCAAGCACGCCCGATTATGGGAAGCTTGAGGCCCTTCCGGCCGAAGAGCGGGATCGGACGTTCCCCGGGGCTGCGCTCTGGAAGCGCGCCGCAACGGTGGCGGCAGGCCCGATCGCGAATTTCATTCTGGCGATTGCCATCTTTGCCGTACTTTTTTCAATTTATGGAAAGCAGATTGCCGATCCGGTGGTTGCCGAGGTGAAGCCGGACAGTGCTGCTGCCGCGGCCGGTATCCAGCCGGGCGACCTGCTCGTGGCAATCGACGGCAATCCGGTCAAGACATTCGACGATGTGCGACGCTATGTCAGTATCCGGCCTGAAACGAAGATTGTCATCACGATCGAGCGCAACGGCAGCCCGTTCGATGTGCCCATGGTTCCGCGCCGTACCGAGATCACCGACCAGTTTGGCAACAAGGTGGAACTCGGTATCATCGGCATCCTGACCAATCAGGAGACAGGCAATTTCCGTCTGCAGACCTATGGCCCGCTGGAGGCTGTAGGGCAGGGAGCGATCGAGAGCTGGAACATTGTTACCGGCACGTTCAAGTACCTCTCGAATCTCGTGACGGGACGAATGAAGGCCGATCAGCTGGGTGGACCGATCCGCGTTGCCCAGGCATCCGGCCAGATGGCAACTATCGGCGTGGTCGCCGTGCTGCATCTCGCAGCGGTCCTGTCGGTTTCCATTGGACTTCTTAATCTTATGCCCGTTCCCGTACTTGATGGCGGGCATCTGATGTTCTATGCGGTTGAGGCCGTTCGGGGGAGGCCGGTGGGCCCTGCTGCTCAGGACGTCGCATTCCGGATCGGGTTTGCGATGATTTTGATGCTGATGGTTTTCGCCACCTGGAACGACATAAGTTCGCTGTTGGGCTAGGTTTTCGCGCTTTGAAATTCGGCTTGAAAATGATCGGGAGAAGACCGGTTTTGCCGATTTTCAGGACGTTGGCCGAAAGGAATTGTTTACGATAATACAAGTCCGTAGTGGCCGTTAGGCCACGGTTTGAATTGAAGTAAACAGAAATTAACGAGCGACCTTGCTTGTATGGGAAAAGCGGTTAAAACGGCAAACGTGCCGGAGTCGGTGCGAGTTCGCTGCGGGACATTTGGAAGAAGGTAAAGTTTATGAAAGCTGGTTCAAAGTTTTTGAACGCGGTGTCGGCCGTTGCCCTGTCGACCAGCATGGTGGCAACGGGATCTGGTGTCGTAACGCTTGCAAGTGCAACTGTCGCAGAAGCCGCAACGATCAGCCGTGTCGAGGTTCGTGGTGCAACCCGTGTCAGCGCAGAAACCGTGCGCGCCAACATCACGATCGTTCCGGGCAAGAGCTTCAGCAATGCCGATATCGATTCTTCCGTTAAGCGCCTGTACCAGACCGGCTACTTTTCCGATGTCAGCATCAACGTGTCCGGTGGCACGCTCGTCGTAACAGTTGCAGAAAATCAGTTGATCAATCAGGTTGTGTTCAACGGCAACCGCAAGATCAAGGATGACAAGCTGCAGGCCGTCGTGCGGTCGCGTGCGCTTGGTCCCTACAGCGAGGCGACCGTCGAGGGCGATATTCAGTCCATCAAGGATGCCTATGCCGCGACGGGTCGCAGCGATGTCACGGTGACGACGCAGGTCGTTCCCATCGCCGAGGGTCGTGTAAACCTTGCTTTTGTCGTCGATGAAGGCAAGAAGACGAAAATCAGTGCCATCAATTTTGTCGGCAACAATGCCTACAGCGACGGCCGTCTGCAGGCTGTTATCGCGACCAAGGAATCCGGCCTGTTCTCGTTCCTGAGCCGCAAGGACGTCTACAACGAAGACAAGCTTCGTGCAGATGAAGAGTTGCTGCGCCAGTTCTACTTCAATCGCGGTTACGCCGATTTCCGCGTTGTATCCTCTGATGCCACGCTCGACGAAACGAGCAACGAATACACCGTGACGATCACGGTGGAAGAGGGTGACCGTTACGATTTCGGCGCCGTGAACGTCGAATCGACGGTCGAAGGTGTCGATGCCACGGAACTGAGGGGGCTGGTGTCGAGCTCTGAAGGTTCGATCTATCGAGCCAAGGATGTTCAGAACTCCATGGCCGCGATCTCCAAGCGGGTCGCTGCGCAGGGCTACCCGTTCGCGCGCGTCACGCCGCGCGGCAACCGCGATTTCGGCAGCCGCACGATCGCCGTCGATTACCTGGTCGATCAGGGCGAACGCGCATATGTCGAGCGCATCGATATCCGCGGCAACACCCGCACCCGCGACTACGTCATTCGTCGCGAATTCGACATGAGCGAAGGCGACGCCTTCAATCAGGAAATGATCGCGTCTGCGAAGCGTCGCCTGGAGGCTCTGGGTTACTTCTCGGCGGTCAATATTTCGACCCAGCAGGGCTCTGCTCCGGATCGCGTCGTCGTCGTCGTTGATGTTCAGGATCAGTCCACCGGTTCGTTTGGTATCGGTGCTGGTTACGCCGCTGGCAGCGGTGGCGGGCTGCTGCTTGAAGCCTCTATCGAGGAAAAGAACTTCCTGGGTCGCGGTCAGTATATTCGTCTGGCTGCCGGTCGCGGCACGGATAGCCGTACCTACAATTTCGCGTTCACCGAACCATATTTCCTTGGTTATCGTCTGGCTGCCGGTTTCGATATCTTCCGGAACGAAAACGACTACGACGACGATGATTACAGCTACGAAGATCAGGGCTTCAGCCTTCGTGTGACCGCTCCGATCACCGAGGCGTTGTCCACGACGGTCCGCTACAATTATACGCGCCTGAATTACAGTGGCTCCGAATACTATGGCGATGACCCTCTTTCGTCTGGCGGTGCTGGTGTGGGGTCTGACGACATCGCATCTCCATTCGTCGATGCCGTAAGGGGAGACGATTGGACCCGCTCTTCGATCTCACAGAGCCTGACGTACAACACGCTTGACGATGCGCAGGTGCCTCATGAAGGTATTATCGCGTCGATCACACAGGAATATGCCGGCCTTGGCGGCACGTCTGATTACTACAAGCTGACGGCGAAGGGTAAGTGGTATTACACGCTCAACGACGATGCCGATATCATCGGCTCGCTGTCGGGTACCGCAGGTCATGTGTTCAAGACCTCGGGCGACCTCGAAGTGTTTGATCAGTTCCAGATCGGACCGAACGAACTGCGTGGCTTTGAACGCAACGGTATCGGTCCGCGCAGCGATAAGTACGACGACGCCATCGGGGGTACGACGTACTTTACAGCCTCTGCTGAAGCGACGTTCCCGCTTCCGGGTATTCCGCGTGACTCCGGGTTCCGTGGTGCGATCTTTGCTGATGCCGGTACGCTGTATGGCAACGATGTAGACACTCGCGCCGACGACGATATCGTCGGGACGGATATGTCTATCCGTGCATCGGTCGGTGTAGGCCTGCTTTGGGCTTCGCCGTTCGGCCCGCTGCGTGTCGATTACGCCATTCCGGTTGCCAAGGAAGACTTCGACCGCGTTCAGAACATCAAGTTCGGCATCTCGTCGTCCTTCTGATACCGGCAGTCCAGAACTGTCTGCCATATCTGTTCTGGAGTTTGGCCATGGAACATAACTGGTTTTTCCCGCCACATGGCGGCATCCGTCTGAGCGATCTTGCGGATGCCGTCGGCGCGACGCTTCAGAACGCCAGTGCTGCGGATCGGCTCGCCCGGTCCGTTTCGCCCGTCTACCGGGCCAAGGAAGGCGACATCTGTTACATGCTGTCGCGCAAGCACCGCGACGAACTTCAAACGTGTCAGGCCACGGCGATCATTTGCGACCAGTCGATCGCAACGCTCGTTCCCGAACATATTCCGGTTCTCCTGACCGCAAGTCCGCATGCAGCTTTTGCGTTGGCCGGAAACCTTCTCCATCCTTCAGCTCTGCGACCATCATCAGCTTTGAGTGCGACGGGAATTTCCCCTCAATCCGCTATCGACCCCTCCGCTCGGCTTGAGCCAGGCGTGGAGGTCGAACCATTCGCCGTTATCGGCGCGGACGTAGAGATTGGCGAGGGCACGCGCATCGGGGCAGGCGCTGTTATTGGCGCGGGTGTGCGCATCGGGCGCGATTGCACGGTGGCCGCCGGCGCGAGCGTGCTGTGTGCGCTTATCGGCAATAATGTCATTATCCATCCCGGCGCGCGCATCGGTCAGGACGGTTTCGGCTTTGCGCCGGGGCCGCGCGGCATGATCAAGATCGTGCAGATCGGCCGGGTCATCATCCAGGACAATGTCGAGGTGGGCGCCGGTACGACGATAGACCGCGGTGCCATGGACGATACCGTGATCGGCGAGGGTACGAAGCTCGATAACCAGATCCAGATCGCTCACAACGTCCGTATCGGCCGCCATTGCGGTATCGCCAGCCAGGTCGGTATCGCCGGCAGCACCAGGATTGGTGATGGCGTCTTGATCGGCGGCGCGAGCGCAATAAATGGCCATATCACGATCGGCAGCGGCGTCCAGATCGCTGCGATGAGCGGTGTTGCCGCCGATGTACCAGCGGGCGAGCGCTACGGCGGTATACCCGCACGCCCGATGCGCGATTTCCTGCGCGATATCGCGGAAATGACGGCACGTAGCCACAAGAGACAGAAGACGACCGGAGGCAAAGATGAGTGAAGCAGCAGGCACCGTTCTCGGTACGGCGGATATCAAGGAAATCATGAAGCTGCTGCCGCATCGCTATCCGTTCCTGCTCGTTGATCGAATCATCGAGATCGACAGCGACAATTCTGCGATCGGCATCAAGAACGTGACTGCGAACGAACCGCACTTCACCGGCCATTTCCCGGAAGAGCCGATCATGCCGGGCGTGCTGCTGATCGAGGGCATGGCCCAGACGGCAGGCGCCATCTGCGCGCGCAAGACCGGCACGGGCTCGAACATCGTCTATTTCATGACCATCGACAATGCCCGCTTCCGCAAACCGGTCGTGCCGGGCGATCGCGTGGAGTTCCATGTCGTCAAGCAGAAGCAGCGCGGCAATATCTGGAAATTTCATTGTGAAGCAAAAGTTGACGGGCAACTTGCTGCAGAAGCTGATATCGGCGCGATGATTGTCAGCAAGGAAAATGCTTAAAGCCATGATCGCAGCCAGCGCAAAAATCCACCCGTCATCGGTCATCGATGACGGCGCAGTGATTGGCGAAAACGTCAAAATCGGCCCGTTTTGCTATATCGGCCCGAAGGTTACTCTCGGCGATAACGTCGAACTGATATCCCACGTCACCATGTTGGGACGAACCACCGTCGGCAAGGGAACCAGGATATTCCCGTCCGCCGTCATCGGTGGCGATTCGCAGAGCGTGCATCACAGCGCTGTCGATACGACGTTGACGATCGGCGAGAACTGCACGATCCGTGAGGGCGTGACGATGAACACCGGCACGGTCGAGCATGGCGGCGCAACGGTTGTCGGCAACAACAACCTGTTCCTTGCCTACGCGCACGTTGCGCATGATTGCCGCCTCGGCAACAACATTATCCTCTCCAACAACGTGATGCTTGCGGGGCATGTGACGGTTGAGGATCGTGCCATTCTGGGCGGCGGTTCCGCTGTTCATCAGTTCACCCGTATCGGCCGTCAGGCCTTCATCGGTGGGCTTTCGGCAGTCAGCTACGATGTCATTCCCTACGGCATGCTGAACGGCAACCCGGGGGTCCTGAGCGGCCTTAACGTCGTCGGTATGACCCGTGCAGGCTTCGACAAGCCGACGATCCACACGGTTCGCCGCGCATACAAGCAGATTTTCGAAGGTGCCAACGCGATCCGCATCAATGCGGCGGCTATTCGCGAGGAATATATCGACTGCAAGCCGGCGCTTGAAATTCTGGACTTTATTGCGGCCGAAAGTGATCGGGCCTTGTCTTCGCCAAGCCGGGGTAAAAAAGGCTGAGCATCATGACGATTCTGGGCCAGCCGCAAAAAACGGGTAGGCTGGCCATCATCGCCGGCGGCGGCATGCTGCCGCATCACGTTGCCGATGCGGCGCGTCTGCACGGTGAAGACCCCTATATCATCGCACTTTCCAACGAAGCCGATCAAGACTGGACCGGTTTTGATCACTGCTCGCTTGGAATCGGCAATTTCCGGGATATCACCGCGACCTTCCGCGCGCAGGGTATCGATCGGGTCGTTCTCTCAGGTGGCGTTCGCCGCCGTCCGGAATGGCGGGATCTCAAGCCGACCTTCAAGACCCTTGCCAAGGTTCCGAGCGTTCTCAGCACGCTGCTTTCGGGCGGCGACGATGCCGTCTTGAAAATGGCGATCGAATTGATCGAGGCAAGCGGCGCCCGGGTCATTGGCGTGCAGGAAATCGTGCCAGAGCTGTTGGCCGATATCGGACCGCTTGGTTCCTTGACCCCGAATTCGGAAGATCGCCGGGATATCGAAATTGCTGTCGAGGCGGCCGTTGCGTTGGGGCGTCTGGATGTCGGGCAGGGGGCTGTGGCCGTCGGGGGCCGTGTCGTGGCGCTGGAGGGGCCGGAGGGTACCGACGCCATGCTGCGACGTGTGGGGCAATTGCGCGCCGATGGGCGAATATCGAGCCGCCGCAAAGGGGTGCTCGTCAAGCTCTGCAAACCGCAGCAGGATCAGCGCGCGGATCTTCCGTCGGTCGGCCCTTCCACCGTGCTTGGTGCTTACGAAGCAGGACTTGCAGGCGTCGCCGTGGAAGCCGGTCGTGCCCTGGTGCTGGAGCGCGACGCGCTGCTTTCGGCGGCCAAGGCGCATGGCATTTTCGTGACAGGTATCGATCGCACCCACCCGGGAGAGCCATGATGAGAGATCGCGGTTTGAAGCTTGCCGTCATTGCCGGCGAAGTTTCCGGCGATCTTCTCGGAGCGGATCTCGTTCAGGCATTGAAGCCGATGGTGAAGGGTCCGGTCGAGCTCGTGGGTGTCGGCGGCGAGGGACTTGAGGCAGAAGGCCTGCGATCCCTGTTCGATTACTCGGAACTGTCGATCATGGGCATCGCCCAGGTTTTGGCCCGGTTGCCCCGCCTTATGCGGCGCATTGGTGAGACGGCGGATGCGATTATTGCGGCCAAGCCGGATGCGCTTCTGATCATCGATAGCCCTGATTTCACCCATCGCGTCGCTCGTCGCGTGCGCAAGGCGCTGCCGGGTCTGCCTGTTATCAACTATGTCTGCCCAAGTGTGTGGGCATGGAAGGAAGAGCGCGCGCCAGCCATGCGCGCCTATGTCGATCATGTGCTTGCGGTGCTGCCTTTCGAGCCCGACGTTATGACCAGGCTTCAGGGGCCGCCAACGACTTACGTTGGTCATAGATTGGCAAGTAGCCGGGACGTGCTGAGCGTTCGTGCCGCGCAGCGTGCGAAAGAAGAACACGGGCTTTCGATTGGCGGGAAGACATGCTTGCTCTTGCCGGGCTCGCGCGCCAGCGAGATTACACGCCTGCTGCCGGCTTTCGGCGAAACGATGCAGGTTCTTCAGGACCGCAACCCCGGAATGCGATTCCTTTTGCCGACCGTACCCCGCCAGGAAGCCTTGGTGCGGCGGCTCGTGGCGGAGCTTCCGGTGAAGCCGGAGGTGAGTGTCGGGCCTGCGGAAAAATGGAAGGCCTTTGCACAAGCGGATGCGGCACTTGCGGCGTCCGGCACTGTCATTCTTGAGCTTGGGCTTTGCGGTATTCCCGTCGTTTCGGCATACCGTGCAGACTGGATCGTCCGCCTCATGCACAAGCGTATCCGTATCTGGACGGCGGCCTTGCCCAACCTGATCGCAGACTACGTAATCGTTCCGGAATATCTGAACGAAGCGATCCGGGCGGGTGCGCTTTCCCGCTGGATCGAACGGCTTGTTTCACCCACCGCCGAACGCGCTGCTATGATGCAAGGCTATGCGACCGTCTGGGACCGCATGCAGACGGAAAGGCCGCCCGGAGAAATGGCAGCCGAGACGTTGCTTTCCGTTATCGATCAAAAAAACAAGCCCGGCCATTTCTGACCGGGCTTCGTTTATTCTATCGTTCTGCGCTTAACGCTTGGAGACCGGCACGTAGTCGCGCGAAGGCTCGCCGATATAAAGCTGGCGCGGACGACCGATGCGCTGTTCCGGGTCTTCGATCATCTCGTTCCACTGAGCGATCCAGCCGACGGTGCGGGCGAGTGCGAAGAGAACGGTGAACATGGTCGTGGGGAAGCCCAGCGCCTTCAGCGTGATGCCCGAATAGAAGTCGATGTTCGGATAGAGCTTCTTTTCGATGAAGTAGCTGTCGGTGAGCGCGATGCGCTCCAGTTCCATTGCCACTTCGAGCAACGGATCGTCCTTGTGGCCAAGTTCCGCCAGAACCTCATGCGTCGTTTTCTGCATGATCTTGGCGCGAGGGTCGTAGTTCTTGTAGACGCGGTGGCCGAAGCCCATCAGGCGGAACGGATCGTTCTTGTCCTTGGCCTTGGCGACATATTCCGGAATGCGGTCTACCGAGCCGATTTCGGCGAGCATGTTGAGAGCCGCTTCGTTGGCGCCGCCGTGAGCCGGACCCCAGAGGCAGGCAATGCCGGCTGCGATGCAGGCGAACGGGTTCGCACCCGACGAGCCGGCAAGGCGAACAGTCGAGGTCGAGGCGTTCTGCTCGTGGTCGGCATGCAGGATGAAGATGCGGTCCATGGCGCGGGCCAGAACCGGGTTTACGACATAGTCTTCGCACGGAACGGCAAAGCACATGCGCAGGAAGTTCGACGCGTAGTCGAGATCGTTCTTCGGGTAAACGAAGGGCTGGCCGATATGGTACTTGTAGGCCATGGCGGCGAGCGTCGGCATCTTGGCGATCATGCGCAGCGAGGCGACCATGCGCTGGTGCGGATCGGTGATGTCGGTCGAGTCGTGATAGAAGGCCGACAGCGCGCCGACGCAGCCGCACATCACGGCCATCGGGTGTGCGTCGCGGCGGAAGCCGGTGAAGAAGCGCGACATCTGCTCGTGGACCATCGTGTGATGGGTGACGCGATAGTCGAAGTCGATCTTCTGTGCCTTGGTCGGAAGTTCGCCGTAGAGAAGCAGATAGCAGACTTCGAGGAAGTCGCCATGCTCGGCCAGTTGCTCGATCGGATAGCCGCGGTGCAGGAGCACACCCTCGTCGCCATCGATGTAGGTGATCTTGGATTCGCAGGATGCGGTCGATGTGAAGCCTGGGTCGTAGGTGAACCGGCCGGTTTGCTTGTAGAGGGAGCCGATATCGACCACGTCAGGACCGATAGACCCCGATCGCACCGGCAAATCAACCGACTTGCCATCGACTGTTACGACTGCGCTATTTTCCGTCATAGGGTGTCCTCCGTTTGCCGCAAACTGGCACATAAATATGCCGCATATATTAACGCCGACCATGTGCTATCTGATTTAATCACAGCTGCCAAGTTGAACCAAAGGCAAATTGTGCGCTGCAAAATTCAGCATGCGGCGTCGCGATAATTGCATGTTTTTTCAACGTGTCCAATGCTCTAGGCACAGCCTCTGAAAAGGGCGATAACAAAAAAGGTCAGTTCTGCTGACTTTTTAGGCAGTTTTCCCATTGGTTGCATTGCCTTGTTTTTGGTTGCACGATGTCCGTCATCAGGTCGGGGTGAGGCATGGTGACGGGGAACGATCGAGGCCAGGAAACGACGACGGAACCTGCGCCGGTATCTTTGGTAACGGGGTCGCTACCATCCCTCCCGCAAACACTTGAATCCCTTAAAAATTACAGGGTCTCAGCTTTGTCCGGAGCACATGCTCCGTTTGGGCGTATCAATCCACTGCTGTCGTGGACGAGCTCCGGAAGGGGTGCCTTGCTTAGGGCAGTGACGATCGAGGGCGCTTTCGGGAACGGATTTCTATTTGTTCCGCTCAGCCTTGGTTTTGGTTGTCTGGTGTGGTTCTCAGGTGTGAATCCTGGCCCGCCGCTTAATCTTGCAGTGCTGCTGTGCATTTTTGGCATGGCGGCGGCATGGTTGCGTCATTCCAATACGGTCTGGAGGCATGCCAGCTTTCACGCTTTTCTCGTGCTTTTCGGCATGTTGCTCGCTGCTTATCAGACCGCACGAATGAATACCGTGGTTCTCGATACCTCGGTCACGACCACCATAAGCGGGACGGTCGTCGGACGCGAAGTCACGGACAAAGGCTATTGGCGTTACGTCGTGGACGTCTCGGGCACCGCAGCCCCGGAACTGCGCCGTCCGCCGGAGCGTGTGACATTGTTATCGCGCCACCGCGGCACGCCCGTCGCGATTGGTCATGAAATAACAGGCAAGGCCCGCATTTCCCCGCCGTCCGGACCAGCGCTCGCGGGGCTGAACGATTTCGGCTTCGACAGCTACTTCAATGGCGTCGGAGCAGTCGGTTATTTTTATGGAAAGCCGGTCGGAGGCCCGCCTGCGGAGGGTTCACTCCCGGTCTTGAATTCCCTTCTCGAAGGGTTGAGCCGGCTGCGGGCGACGATAGGCGAGCGTATCAGGTCCGATCTCCCTGGGGATACTGGCGCCATTGCCGCTGCCCTGATCACGGGTGAGGAAAGGGCGATCGGCCGTCAGACCGTGGAGGATCTCCGCGGCGCAGGTCTTGCGCATGTGCTGGCCATCTCCGGGCTCAATATGGTGTTGGCGGCGGGCACACTGCTCGTCGGAGCGCGTCTCGCACTCAGTATGCTGCCTGGTGTCGCCCATCGATTCCCGATCAAGAAGGTGGCCGCCGCTGGCGCGCTGATGATGGTCTGCTTTTACATCCTGATTTCCGGTGGTGCAGTCTCGGCCGTCCGCTCCTGGCTTATGATCAGCCTTATGCTGGTCGCTGTGTTTTTCGACAGGCCTGCCATCAGCCTGCGCAATGTTGCCCTTTCGGCGCTTGTCATTCTCGCCATCACGCCTTCCGCCATAACAAGTCCCGGCTTCCAGATGTCCTATGCGGCCACATTGGCCCTCATCGCCGGATACCGCTTCTGGCGGGATCGACCCCATGAAGCGATGAAGACTTCAGCCGTGCCGGTTATCGTGTTTCGCGTGATCATCGTGTTTCTCGCAGGTCTGCTGCTCAGTTCGCTCATCGGTGGTCTCTCCACCATGATCTATTCCGTTGGCCATTTTCATCGGATCGCCAGCTACGGGCTCCTTGGCAATATGCTTGCCATGCCGATCATCAGCATCCTGGTCATGCCCTTTGGCCTGCTCGCAATGCTCGCCATGCCCTTTGGGCTGGAGCGGTTGCCCTTGCTGGTCATGGGGCAGGGCATCGACTGGATGATTGGCATCGCGGCGATGGTATCCTCGTGGGATGGTGAGGTGACGACGGGGCGCACATCCCAGACAGGCTTTGTGCTGGTTGCGATCGGCGGTGTGGTTCTGTGCCTTCTCAGAACAAAGCTGGCGATTTTGGGCGCCGCCATGGTGTTTGTGGGTGTCTCTGTCATTCTGGTCTCCGCTTCGCCGAGCCCGGATATGGTGATCGCGGAAGACGGGCGTCTGGTGGCGCTGATCGACGGAAGCGACGTTGCGCTCAATCGCGAACGACCGCCCGAGTTTATTTTCTCGCAATGGCGCCGCGCGCTGCAGCTGTCCGATCCCCAAAAGCCGGTCATGCATCCGGCGCTTTCGATCCCGCTTCCGGCGCGAGAACCCGGGAACCATTTGGGTGCCGCTACCGCGCTCGGCGAAGTGCCTCCGTTTGATGGACCCGCGGCGAAGAAGGTCGGAGAAAGGCTGCTTTCCGCCGAGCGGCCCGGTCGTTTCGCTTGTGTCGCCACACAATGGTGTGCCGCCCAATCGATCAAGAGCTGGCGGATCGTCGTCGTGGAAGATGCCCGGCTCACCGGTACCGCCTGCGACATCGCGGATATTGTTATTGTAATGAACGCGATACGGCTCGATTCCTGCCGCTCGGGAGCGCGGCTGGTCACCGCGCGAACGCTGCGGCAAACCGGTACACTGGAGTTCTATCTGGCGCCGAAAGCGTCAGGCGAGCCTGTCCGGATCGTATCGGCTCTGACGCCGGAGGAGCTCGAACGCCCCTGGGCGGTTCATAGGCTCTATGACTGGCGCACCGGCGAATTTGCGAAGAACTGAAGGTGCCGGCCTGGTTTCCGGGCGACTTCGCAAATGCAAAACATTCTTGATTAAAGCACTCCACAAATCCTTGTCATTCCTCCATACTGGGCGTATGAAGCCGCCGACGATCGGAAACGCAGCAGCCGTGCGTTTCCGGGACGCAACATTTTTAGGCCAGTTCCAGGACGCAGCACAGCAGTCTCGGATGCTAATTTGATACGGATAGGATTGATCATGCCGAACCGGGTAAAGCCGATAGGGGCGATGCTGGCAGCATCCGTCTTCATGTTCTTTACGGCCCAGACGCTTCAGGCTCAGGAAACTGCGCCGGCGCCGGAAACGACGACCGTCGAACAGCCGGCACCTGCGACGGCACAGCAGGCTGATCCCACCCTTTCACAAGCCGTTGAAGGCCAGCCGGCAGCGGGCAGCACGGTCGAAACGAATGCGGCGCCCACAAGCTCCGCGGCCACGGAAATGTCCGGTGCCGGGGACGAAGCGTCCGCCGCGCAGAACCCGGTTCTCCCGCACGATCTGTCGCCTATGGGCATGTTCATGGCGGCAGACATCGTCGTCAAGGGCGTGATGGTAGCGCTGGCTTTGGCATCCGTGGCAACGTGGGCGATCCTTATCGTCAAGGTGCTGGAATTGGCCGGAGCCAAGCATCGTGCAAAAAGGGCAATCCGCACGCTGACGGATGCCGTCGTTCTTCGCGATCTCGATCGCGATGCCGTCAAGGGCGGCCCGGCAGCCTTGATGGTTGCAGCGGCAGCCGATGAGCTGAGTAAGTCCGAGGCGGTCATCGATATCGTGCCGCAGCAGGGGATCAAGGAGCGTGTCGCCTCCCAGCTCGGCCGTATCGAGGCGCGCGCCGGCAAGAAGATCGCCGGAGGAACGGGCGTTCTTGCAACGATCGGTTCGATTTCGCCGTTCGTCGGTCTGTTCGGCACCGTATGGGGCATCATGAACTCGTTCATCGGCATCAGCCAGTCGCAGACGACCAATCTTGCGATCGTCGCTCCCGGTATTGCCGAAGCGCTGCTGGCAACCGCAATCGGTCTGGTCGCCGCTATCCCTGCGGTCGTGATCTACAATTATTTCTCCCGCTCGATCAGCGGTTATCGGCTGATGCTCGCGGACGCTGCCGCGGCTGTGGAGCGTCTGGTGAGCCGTGAACTCGACTTCCGTCATGCCCGCAAGCTGTCCCGCAAGGTCGAGGGCCACGGCGCGGAATCGACGATCGCGCGGATCGGATAAGACCATGGCGACCAAACTTGGCGAAAGCGGCAACGATCTCGAGGAAAACAGCGAAATCAACGTAACGCCGTTCATCGACGTCATGCTCGTGCTGCTGATCATCTTCATGGTGGCAGCGCCTCTGGCGACCGTGGACATGAAGGTCGACCTGCCGCAATCGGCGGCCCAGCCGGTAAAGCGGGATGACAAGCCGGTCTTCGTCACGCTGAAGGCCGATCTGACGCTGGCGCTCGGCAACGATGAGACGTCCCGCGACAGCTTTGTTGCGACCTTGCAGCAGATCACCGAGGGCAACAAGGAAACACGCATTCTGCTTCGTGCAGACAAGGCGGTCGATTATGGCGAGCTGATGAATGTGATGAACATGATCCAGCGGGCGGGCTATGCCAAGATTTCGCTTGTCGGCCTGGAGGCCGCGCCCGCCGGTTGATCGCTCGATCCTGCTCCCGGTTCTGTTCGAGGCCCGCACGGTGATCCGTGCGGGCCTTGCCTTTATGTGCACCGCGTCAAAATCGTCAGCTTTGCCGGCTTGCTTTTTTGGCCGAACTGCATTCCATAGCTTGAAACAGCTCGGTCACGGATTTATGAGCTTAGCGAAGAGACCCGTGCGATTGCGGCGGGCATGATTTCAGACGCGCACGCGCGCATCGCCGGAGCGATCCGGCTCACGAGGGCAGGCACATGGACTTCCAAGCAGCACGCAGAAAGATGGTCGACAACCAGATCCGGACGACCGACGTTACCTCCCATACGGTGCTTTCCGCATTTCTGTCCGTGCCGCGTGAGGCATTTGTTCCGGCCAAGTTCCGCGAATTGGCCTATATCGATACTGATGTCGCGCTCGAAACCGAGGATGGAAGCCCCACCGGACGTTATCTCATGGAGCCATCGCCACTGGCAAAGCTGCTTCAGCTTGCGGCGATCACCAAGGAAGACAGCGTGCTGGAAATCGGTTGCGGCACCGGTTACGTTTCGGCGATTTTGTCACAGCTGGCCGGCAAGGTCGTAGCGCTTGAAAGCGACAAGTCGCTGGCGGCCCAGGCTTCGGCAGCGCTCGAAGCGCAGGGCTGTCGGAATGTGACCGTTGTAAACGGCGATCTCGAAAAGGGTCATGCTGCCGATGCGCCTTATGACGTGATCTTCATCAATGGCGCCGTGGAAGTCATTCCGGAAGCAATCTTCGCGCAGTTGCGCAATGGTGGCCGGCTCGTCGGCGTGGTCGGTTTCGGCAATGCCTCGCAGGCGCGTCTCTACATCCATGAGAATAGCAACACCTCCGAGCGGCTTGCTTTCAACACGTCTGTTCGCCCGCTTCCAGGCTTCCGCCTCGCTCGCGAATTCGTTTTCTGATTTTACCACATTTCACCTTTTTTCCCTGATGCCCGGCCGCGCTTGCAGCCGGGCATGTTGCGTTATGTTGCCAAAGCGCAACTGAATTTCGCGTTTCGCGTGGTGCAAGCCAGCGCACACCTTTTACGTGGTTGTCGCAACCCAAATCCCGGTACAAAGAGCAGTACGGCATGCAGTCATGAAGCCTGCATGCGGGGAGAGGTTGCGGCCGGGAGGCCGCCTGCTATCGGAGTATCGAGAGTGTCGGAATTGCGTCATGCGGTCCACGCGGCTGCGCTCGGCATCGTCCTCTTGTCGTCTCCTGTTCCGGCCTGGGCCGAAACCATCGCCGGCGCGATGGAAAAAGCGTACGTCAACAACCCGGATCTTAACGCGGCGCGCGCGGCGCTTCGTGCAACCGACGAAGGCGTGCCCATTGCCAAGGCCGGCTATCGTCCGCAGATCGAGGCGTCCTTGACCGGTGTTCAAACCCGGTTTGACCGGCAGTTTGCCCCTCCGATCGATTATCACACCGGCACCGCCAGCATTACCATTACCCAGCAGATATTTGATGGCTTCCAGACGCTGAACAATGTTCGCGCCGCCGAAGCTGTTGTTTTCTCAAGTCGCGAAACGCTGAAGGCCAACGAGATTTCGATCCTGCTTGCCGCAGCCCAGTCCTACGCCAACATTGCCCGCGACCAGGACATCGTGAACATTCGCAAGCAGAACCTCGCCTTTCTGAAAGAGCAGGTGAGGGCGGCGACGTCGCGCTCCGACCTGGGTGAAGGTACGCGCACCGATGTCAGCCAGGCCGAGGCCGAACTGGCGCAGGCGCAGGCTCTTCTGGTTACGGCGGTATCACAGCTCAAGCAGAGCGAAGCCGCCTACGTCCAGATCGTCGGCGACGCACCCCGCGGCATCAAGCAGGCCGGACCGGCCAGCAAGGGAATCCTGAAGAACGTCGATCAAGCCGTAGCGGCTGGTTTGCGAGACCATCCGACAATTGCAGCCGCGCAATACAGCGTCGATGCGGCCGGTTACCGTGTCAAATCGGCCGAAGGCACCATGCTGCCGGGTGTGGTCGTGCAAGGTTCGGTT
This sequence comes from Pararhizobium arenae, assembly GCF_001931685.1. Taxonomy (GTDB): domain Bacteria; phylum Pseudomonadota; class Alphaproteobacteria; order Rhizobiales; family Rhizobiaceae; genus Pararhizobium; species Pararhizobium arenae. The sequence goes on from NZ_MOOY01000001.1 coordinate 287,379, forward strand.
TCTCGCAATACCGGCGATAACCCGACCGGCTTTACCTCGGATCTTGAGAGCAGTACCGGCTCGATCGTCGCCCGCCTGCAGATTCCGATCTATCAGGGCGGTGCCGAATACGGGCAGATACGCCAGGCCAAGGAGCGACTGGGCCAGCAGCAGATCCTGGTCGATTCCGCACGGGCCGAAGTGCAGCAGACCATCGTTACCGCCTATGCGCAGCTCGAAGCGGCCGTCGCAACCATCGCGGCGACGAAGGAGCAGATTTCAGCGTCCCGCCGCGCGCTCGCCGGCGTCATTGATGAGTTGAAGGTCGGTCAGCGCACCACGCTCGATGTGCTTGACGCGCAGCAGAATGTGCTGGTTGCCCAGGAAAGCCTCGTCACGGCCCAACGCAATGCGGTCGTCGCGAGTTATGGTCTTCTGGCGGCCATGGGCCGTTTGACGGTCAAGAGCCAGGGATTGCAGGTCGCCGAATACCGGTCGGAGGAACACTACGAGGCCGTCAAGGACAAGTGGTTCGGTCTTCGAACGGTGGACGGCAAGTAAAGCAGGCGCATCGCTAATTCCAGCGATGGGGCCGAAGGTGACGCCGGCAACAAATCTGTGCATGATTCCTGTTAGATGATTCGCAGCCGTTCGCCTGAAACCGAACTCGCGATAGAGTTCCCGGCGATGATCTTGCTGCGATGTGCCGATACTGGCGACGCAGAAAACGGGGAAGAATATGGCACAGCCAAATGTAGCGCGTGAACCGTCGATGGACGAAATCCTGGCCTCGATCCGCAAGATCATCGAGAGCAACGAGCCGGGGCTTCCGGGCTTTCCGGCCAATGATATCGGCACGGCTCCGTCTTCCCGCAGCTCTTCTCCTGTGGAAGAGGACGTCCATATCGATGATATCCATCTGACGATCGATGACGAGGATCTGGCCGCGGAATTTGAGGCTGAGGAGCAACGTCTTATGGCTGAGCCGCAGCCTTTGCTGCGGGGTGCTGTGGATGTGGCGCCGAAAGAAGCACCTGCAGGGATCGATCAGGCTACGCCACCCCAGTCGCTCGCGGACGTCGCCGCGCGTGTGCGTGCAGCCTCCGAGCGCAACACGCTTGCGCTGCGCTCGAGCGAAGGTGAAGCAGCCAGTCCGCTTCGCCCGGCAGCGGCTCCATCCGCGCCAAGCAACTTTGTCGAAACTGTTCAGGAGACCGCTTCCGTCACTGCCCTTCGGGTAGAGACCGCGAGTGTTTCGGCTGTACCGGCGGCGGTCGAGCAGGAAACCACTGCAATCGTTTCCCCGGAAGTCGGAGCGCAGGTCGCGCGTTCCTTCGACGATCTTGCGCAGGCTCTCGATGCCGGCCCGCGCCGGTCGTTCGACGAGATCGCCGAAGATATGCTGCGCCCGATGCTGCAGGAGTGGCTGGACGACAATCTTCCGACGCTTGTGGAGCGTCTTGTGCGCGAAGAGATCGAGCGAGTGGCACGCGGTCCCCGCCGCGGCTGAGAGCGCTTTAAACGGATCAAATCAGGCGGGGCAGGAGGCTGCCCCGCCTGATTTTTTTGTCTGTATGCACCATATAAGGCAGGCATGGCCTTCCGGCCGCTCTTATGTTGACTTCCCCGCAGCCTTCCGATTTACACAAACGACGATAACAACCAGCAAGTTTGGTCCCAGAATGCTTGAGAAAACCTACGATTCCGCCGCCATCGAACCGACCATCGCCAAGAAATGGGACGATCAGGATGCGTTCCGCGCAGGCGCGGGATCCAAGCCGGGCGCCGACAGCTTCTGCATCGTCATCCCGCCGCCGAACGTGACCGGCTCGCTGCATATGGGCCACGCGCTGAACAACACGCTGCAGGACGTCATGGTCCGCTTCGAGCGCATGCGCGGCAAGGACGTTCTCTGGCAGCCTGGCATGGACCATGCCGGCATTGCGACCCAGATGGTCGTCGAGCGCAAGCTGATGGAACGCCAGCAGCATCGCCGCGAAATGGGCCGCGAAGCCTTCATCGACAAGGTTTGGGAGTGGAAGGCCGAATCCGGCGGTCTGATCTTCAATCAGTTGAAGCGCCTTGGCGCGTCCTGCGACTGGTCGCGCGAGCGCTTCACGATGGACGAAGGCCTGTCTAAGGCGGTTCTTGAAGTCTTCGTCTCGCTCTACAAGGAAGGCCTGATCTACAAGGACAAGCGGCTGGTCAACTGGGATCCGAAGCTCCTGACGGCGATTTCCGATCTTGAGGTCGAGCAGCACGAGGTCAACGGCAATCTTTGGCATCTGCGCTATCCGCTGGAAGATGGGGTCACCTACCAGCACCCGATTGCGTTTGACGAAGAGGGCAAGCCGACCGCCTGGGAAGCGCGCGACTATCTGGTCGTTGCGACCACACGCCCGGAAACGATGCTGGGCGACACCGGTGTTGCGGTTAACCCGGAAGACGAGCGCTACAAGGCAATCATCGGCAAGCATGTCGTTCTGCCGCTGATCGGCCGCCGCATTCCGATCGTCGGCGACGACTATGCCGATCCGACCGCCGGCACCGGCGCCGTCAAGATGACGCCGGCTCACGATTTCAACGACTTCGATGTTGGCAAGCGCCACAATCTGCGCCAGATCAACATCCTGACCATCGATGCCCATGTCACGCTCGCCGGCAACGAGGATTTCCTGCACGAGCTTCCGGAAAGCCCTGAACTCGAGCCGATCATCTCGAAGCTCGACGGCATGGATCGTTTTGCCGCGCGTAAGGCGATCGTCGAGATGTTCGAGGAGCTTGGCCTGCTCGACAAGATCGAGCCGCACAAGCACATGGTTCCCCATGGCGACCGTGGCGGCGTGCCGATCGAACCGCGCTTGACGGAACAGTGGTATGTCGATGCCGCAACGCTCGCCAAGCCTGCGATCGCGTCCGTGCGCGAAGGTCGCACTAACTTCGTTCCGAAGAACTGGGAAAAAACCTATTTCGAGTGGATGGAGAACATCCAGCCCTGGTGCGTTTCCCGCCAGCTCTGGTGGGGACACCAGATTCCAGCCTGGTATGGCCCGGATGGCCAGGTCTTCGTCGAGAAGACCGAGGAAGAGGCGCTGCACGCCGCCATCCAGCACTATCTCAGCCACGAAGGCCCGATGAAGGCTTACGTCGAGGACCTGCTTGAAAACTTCAAGCCGGGTGAAATCCTGACGCGCGACGAAGACGTTCTCGATACCTGGTTCTCGTCGGCGCTCTGGCCGTTCTCCACACTCGGCTGGCCCGACCAGACGCCGGAACTGGAGAAGTATTACCAGACCGACGTTCTCGTCACCGGCTTCGACATCATCTTCTTCTGGGTCGCCCGCATGATGATGATGGGCCTGCACTTCATGAAGGACAGTGATGGCACGCCCGTCGAGCCGTTCCACACGGTCTATGTCCACGCGCTGGTTCGCGACAAGAACGGCCAGAAGATGTCGAAATCGAAAGGCAACGTCATCGACCCGCTGGAACTGATCGACGAATACGGTGCCGATGCGCTGCGTTTCACGCTGGCTATCATGGCCGCGCAGGGGCGTGACGTGAAGCTCGATCCGGCCCGCATCGCCGGCTACCGCAATTTCGGCACCAAGCTCTGGAACGCGACGCGTTTCGCCGAAATGAACGGCGTTGCCAACGATCCGAAGTTCGTTCCGGAGACGTGCTCGGTCACCATCAACCGCTGGATTCTGACGGAGCTGTCGCGCACCATCCGCGATGTCACCGAGGCGATCGAAGCCTACCGCTTCAACGAGGCGGCCGGCAGCCTCTACCGCTTCATCTGGAACCAGTTCTGCGACTGGTATCTGGAACTCCTGAAGCCGATCTTCAGTGGGGACGATGCGGCCGCAAAGGCCGAATCCCAGGCCTGCGTCGCCTACGTTCTGGATGAGGCTTACAAGCTTCTGCATCCGTTCATGCCGTTCATGACGGAAGAACTCTGGGCGCAGACGGCGGGCGAGGGCAAGGAGCGCGCGACGTTGCTTTGCCACGCGGAATGGCCTGCGGCGTCCTATGCCGACGACACTGCGGCGGCTGAAATCAACTGGCTGATCGATCTCGTTTCCGGCATCCGCTCGGTTCGCTCCGAGATGAACGTGCCGCCGGCCTCGGTCGGTCCCCTCGTCGTCGTCGAAGCCAGCAATCTGACGCGCGAACGTCTCGAACGGCACGCCGGCGCCATCCGCCGTCTCGCCCGTGTTGACGATATCTCGCTTGCAAGCGAGGCACCGAAGGGAAGCGCGCAGATCGTTTTGGGCGAGGCCACCGTCTGCCTGCCCCTCGGGGCGCTGATCGATCTTTCGGCAGAGACGGCTCGTCTTGAAAAGGCAATTTCCAAGGTCAACCAGGAGCGCGAGCGTATTCTCGGAAAGCTTTCCAACGAGAAGTTCGTCGCCAATGCGCGTCCGGATGTGGTCGAAGCCGAGCGCGAACGTCTTGCCGAACTTGATCTTCAGCGTGCGTCGCTTTCCGTCGCACTTTCGCGCGTAAGCGAAGCCGGCTGAGCATCAGCAAAAGAATATGAAACGGAGCGGCCTGTCGGCCACTCCATTTCTATTGGGAATGATTCCATCCGCGCCGCGCCGTTGGGGGCGATCGACCGGCATTTCAACCCCGGAAACGCGCGGGAAAACAGCGAGATGGCAAAAAGCAGCGTTGTTGTGTCGATGTGACACATTTTGTATATTATGGAATTATATTCCAACATTTCCGAAATGTGGCTTTGTTGTAGGAATTATGTTCCTAAAATGTCCGAATTGGGCGCTGCAAAAGAATTCTTACGTCAATTTTTCGTGACATTTCCACGCGACTGGCCATATTTCGCGATTTGCTAAGTCGCGAATACTCCCGGTAACGTCAGCGTCAAGGGTCTGCCAGTGCGGGCCTAGACGTTCATGGGGAGGAACATATGAACAAAAATACGACCAAGACGGCGGTGATGACGGCCTTCACGCTCGCCATGGTCGCAGGCACGGCTCAGGCAGGCGGCCTTGAGCGTGGCGGCTACAATATCGATCTCCTGTTCGATCCGTCCACCTACGCGGCGGAAGCAGCGGCGACCTACGTCAATCCGCAGCGCGAACTGAACAATGTCGTTGATATCAACCCCGCAAATGGCGTTGGTTCAAACGGCATAGGCGGCGGCGCTACAAATGGTGTCGAAGATTCCGAAGGCTACTGGGTGCCGCGCATTGGCGTAAAGGCCGGTTTCGGCGACAGCATTGACTGTATGGCGGATTATTCTCAGCCATGGGGTGCTCACACCAATCCCGGCGCGAACTGGATGGGCGCGAACGACAACATCGAAACTAAGATCGAGAGCGACAATTATGCGGCGACCTGCTCCTACAAGTGGGATGTGGGCAAGGGCCAGTTTCGTGTGATTGGCGGTGGCTTCTATCAGGAAGTTGGCGGCTTTAAGGAGCGTCTCGTTACGCCGGTGTTCGCACCCGGTTTCGATGGTGTCGGCCGGCTCGATCTCGATGGTAGCGGCTGGGGTTGGCGCACGGGTGTAGCCTACGAGGTCCCGGAATACGCATTGCGTGCAAGCCTTGTCTACAACAGTGCGGTCGATCTCGATAATCTCAAGGGTAGCATCGATCTGTCTGGTGTGCTCCTGCCGAACGGCCTTGGCGGCTTCGTACCTGGCACGAAGTATGACGTTTCGAGCTTCGCGTCGATGCCCGACTCCCTGGAGCTCAAGTTCCAGACCGGCATCGCTCCTGGTTGGCTTGCTTTCGGATCGGTCAAATGGACCGATTGGAGCCAGTTGCAGATCGTTGAGGTCAATCCGACATCTCCGGCTCCGGGCCGCTTGCCCACCAGTCTTGACCTCCTCTACCGCGACGGTTGGACCGTTACCGGTGGTGTTGGCCACAAGTTCAATGATCAGTGGAGCGGTGCGCTCAGCCTAACATGGGATCGCGGCACGAGCCATGGTTACGGCAGCCAGACGGATACCTGGACGGTTGGTACAGGCGTTTCCTACGCCCCGACGGAAAATGTCGAGCTTCGCCTTGCTGGTGCCGTCGGTATCCTGACCAGCGGAAACTCGGCCCCTATGGATGGAAGTTCAGCGGAAGTCACCTACGACTTCGATACCGACATCGTCAGCGCGATTTCCACCTCTCTGAAGGTCAAGTTCTAAAATCCAAAAGTCTTGAAGCCCGGATCTCGATCCGGGCTTTTTTCGTTTGGGCTTTTTTCTTGTATTTTCGCAGAAAAATCGGGGCGGGCGGTGATGTTCGTTGTGACGATTCAGCAACACATTTTTTCTATAGTCCTACACTAGGTCAGGGCGGTCGATTTTGTCCATTTCCCGCCACAAACTGGGAGCACCGATCATGTCTGACAAACGTGCGATAGGTTTTCGACGTACGGCGTTTGAGGTGAAGTGAAGCGTACAATTCCTTTGTACTTTCCCCGTAAAATATGGCTTTCGACGCTCATGAGCATCGTATGCGATGAACGGGACGGACGACGGAAATGAATGAAAATTTGCGGCTGCGGGGGCAGGCCGTACTCTCGCCGGAAACAGTTCCTAAGTTTGGGAACCTCAGGTGAAGGGAAGTGAGAGCCAGCGTTCGGACATGATGTCCGTTTTGCTGTTCTACATTGTATCGGGGTTTTCAACGCCGACACCGACACCCTGAGAGGTGCCATCGGTTTGGAGTTGATGGGAAGAACTGACAAAAATGCTTTTACGTGAATACAAGTCGCTGACGTTTCTGGTTCTGGGTATGGCGCTCACGCTTGGCGGGCCTGCTGGGCAGGCCTTTGCATTCGATCCCAATTCCGGCGTTTCCAAGGAATCCGGTCCCTTCGCACTCTTCAAGTTCGGTTTTTCTGCCTATAAGGATGGCCGCAAGGACGAAGCGATGGAGGCTTATCGCTACGCCGCGGAAAAAGGCCACACCGGTTCCCGCTGGGCTTTGGCAAATATGTATGCCGATGGCGATGGTGTTGCCGAAAACGACCTCGAGGCTTTCAAGATCTACAGCGAGATCGCCCAGAAAGGCATTGAGCCCGGCTCAGAAGACACAGGCTTCTTCGTCAATGCGCTGATCTCCCTTGCCGGTTACTACCGCCGCGGTATTCCCGATAGCCCGGTCAAATCCGACCTCACGCAGGCGCGCCAGCTCTATTTCCAGGCGGCTTCCACTTTCGGCGTGCCGGAAGCCCAGTTCCAGCTTGCCAAGATGCTGCTTTCCGGCGATGGCGGCAGCGTGAATGTTCAGCAGGCGAAAAAATGGCTCAACCGCGCCCGCAAAAGCGGCCATGCCGGCGCCATGGGTGTGTTCGGCGACGTGATCTTTCAGGAAGGGCAGGTTGTCCGCGGGCTGGCCTATATGACGGCGGCCTTGGACCAGTGTACCCCCAAGGACCGCACATGGCTGCAGCCCTTGCAGGAGCAGGCGTTTTCCCTCGCAAGCGAAAATGACCGGCGCGCAGCCATCACGATGTCCCAGAGCATGCATCTCGACGCCGATTGACGTCGTCGATCGGGAGGGCTCCCCGGACGGTGAGGCGGCCTGTTGGCGCTTTACGGCGCCTCGAATGCGAATTGCCCGATCACAGGCACATGGTCCGAGGGCTTTTCCCAGCCGCGAACGTGTTTGTCGATGGACGTCGATACGAGCTTGTCGAGGGCTTCGGCCGATAGCATCAGGTGGTCGATCCTGATCCCATAATTCTTCGGCCAGCATCCGGCCTGATAATCCCAGAATGTATAGAGCGGAACGGTATCGTTGGTGGCCCGCACGGCGTCGGTGAAGCCGAGATTTTCCAGGCCGCGGAACGCGTTGCGGGTTTCTGGCAGGAACAGGGCGTCATTCTCCCATACCTTCACATCCCAGCAGTCGTGCGGTTCGGGAATGACGTTGTAGTCGCCCGCGAGGATCAGTGGTTCTTCCAGGGCCAGGCGTTCGCGGGCATGGGCCTGCAGGCGGTGCATCCACGCAAGTTTGTAGCTGTACTTTTCGGTTCCGGTGGGATTGCCGTTCGGCAGGTAAATCGAGCACACGCGGATCACGCCGCCCTTGACGGAAAAAACGCCCTCGATGAAGCGCGACTGAAGATCCTCTTCATCGCCCGGCAGACCACGGATGACCTCGTCCGGCTTCATGAGCGATAGAATGGCAACGCCGTTGAATCCCTTCTGGCCGTGGGTTTCGACATGGTAGCCAAGTGCCTCGATCTCAGCCCGGGGAAAACCTTCGTCGATCGTCTTGATCTCCTGCAGGCAGACGATGTCCACCTTGCTTTCCTTCAGCCACGCAACCAGGGAATCGATACGGGCGCGCACGCCGTTGATATTCCAGGTCGCGATTTTCATGTCGGTCATCCTATTCAGTCAAAATAGTATCGAGATGAAGGCTTGCCGGTGCACGCAGCAGCCTGTCGTCCCTTGCCCTGCCTGTTCTATCTTTGGCGGAGGCCTTTGACAAACACGAAGTCCATGATTCCAGTGGCAATTGCCTCGCCGGATTGAGGCTCTATAGTCTGTCCATGATCGACACGCTCGTTGCCTACTGGCCGCACTTTCTCGCCGTTCTTTCGGTGGTTCTTGGCGTGCCCGCCGCCATTCACGCCACCATGACCAAGCAGGAAGTTCGCTCGGCCTTAGGGTGGGTGGGCATCATCATTCTCTCACCGATCCTCGGGGCAGTTGTGTATGCCATCGCCGGCATAAACCGCATGCGTCGTTCCTCCATCGAGTTGCAGAGATTGCAACTGCGTGATCGCGGCCCGGAACCGGAGGACGAATATGACGTCACCGGTGAAAGTGTCGCGCGTCGTTTCGGGCAGCGTTTCGCATCAATGAAACTGTTGGGCGACAAGGTCAGTCGCCATGGCATGTGCACAGGCAATCGTATCGTCCTGCTGAGCGGCGGCGATATGGCCTATGACGCGATGCTGGGCGCAATCCACCGCGCGCAGCGCTCCATTCTGCTGGAGACCTATATTTTCGATCGTGATCCGATCGGCCTTCGGTTTGCAGATGCGCTGATCGCGGCTGCAGGGCGCGGGGTCGAGGTGAGGGTGCTGATCGACGCGGTCGGTGCGCGCTACTCTGTACCAAGCATCGTCGGACATCTGCAGGATGGCGGGGTCACCGTTCGCGTCTTTAACGGCAACATCGTCATGGGGCTTCGGTTGCCCTATGCGAACCTGCGCACGCACCGCAAGATTCTGGTGATTGATGGCGCAACGGCATTTACCGGCGGCATGAACATCCGCGCCGGCTTCACAACGGAGTTCGCTGGCGAGGCGAGGGCGCGCGACACGCATTTCAAGGTGGAGGGCGCGGTCGTTGCCGACCTCTTCGAAGTGGCAGAGGAGGACTGGCACTTTTCAAGCCGCGAGGTTCTCGAAGGCGAGGCCTGGAGTGTGCGCCGCAGCATCGGCCGGCGGTCGTCCACACTGATGCGCGTTGTGCCTTCAGGGCCGGACAGGACCAATGAGGCTAACCAGAAAATGCTGATGGGCGCCTTTTCCATCGCGAGGAACAGTATTCTCATCATGTCCCCATATTTTCTTCCCGATCGCGAATTGATCAGCGCACTGGTGACCGCCGCCATGCGCGGCGTCGATGTCGAGATCGTGGTGCCGGCTGTCAACAATCTGACCCTTGTTGATCGCGCCATGACGGCACAGTTCGACCAGTTGCTGAAAGGGGGCTGCCGTATCTGGCGTGCGACCGGCCCGTTCAACCATTCGAAGCTGATGACGATCGACGGGCGGTGGTCTTATGTGGGCTCGTCCAACCTTGATCCGCGCTCGCTGCGTCTCAATTTCGAAATCGATCTGGAGGTCATGGATCCGGCATTTTCACAGCAAGTTGCCGGCCAAATCCGGCCGCTCCTGGCGCAAGCTCAGCCTGTCACGCTCGCCAGTTTGCGCGCGCAACCTTTCGCCACGAGGCTTCTCAACAGGGTTCTTTGGTTAGGGTCGCCCTATTTGTAAGGTGCGGAGACCCCGCTAGATCGAAAAACTCGTGCCGCATCCGCAGCTTGCGACCGCATTCGGATTCTTGATCTGAAAGGATTGCCCCATCAGATTGTCGATGAAGTCGATTTCGGAGCCGCCCATATAGACGAGCGAGAGGCTGTCGATCAGCACTTTTGCCTCACCCTTTTCAAGGACGAGGTCGTCATCGCCGGCCGCCGCGTCCACCAGATCGAATTTGTAGGAGAAGCCTGAACAGCCCCCGCCTTCAACGGAAACCCGCATGGCGGTTTTGTCCATGTCCTTCTTTAAGATCGCGGCGATGCGCTTTGCGGCGGCATCGGAAAGGGTGACTGTTTCGGTTGTCATATTGCCTCCTGCCGGGGTCAAGATCCGGAGAGATTCGTTCATTGCGTTCTGCCTGTTACGGCACAAGGTTGAATCCGGCGCTCAAGCGGTGTTCTCAAGTTATTGATTTTACAATACTTGGAACGGTTCGCCCGCGTGCGGCTTTCTAACGTTGCCCACTATAGGTATGAAGGCTTTGATATTGCGTCAATGGCATCGAAAGTGGAAACGACATTGGACAGTCAGGCCCTTGGATTTGGTTCCGGCGAACGCGCGATCTTTGCAGCTGATCCCTGGTCGACGCGTGGGCGTCTTTACCCCGAGTCAGGAAGCCTGACGCGATCCGATTTTCAGCGGGATCGGGATCGGATTGTTCATACAACGGCCTTTCGGCGGCTGAAGCACAAGACGCAGGTTTTCATTGCGGCTGACGGAGACCACTATCGGACACGCCTGACCCATACCATTGAGGTGGCGCAGATCGCCCGTGCGCTCGCCCGCGCGCTGCGGCTTGACGAAGACCTCGCCGAAGGTGTGGCTCTCGTTCATGATTTCGGCCACACGCCGTTCGGGCACACCGGCGAGGATGCCTTGCACGAGATGCTGGAACCTTATGGCGGCTTCGATCACAACGCCCAGTCTCTTCGTGTCGTGACGAAGCTAGAAAAGCGCTACGCGGAGTTCGACGGCCTCAACCTGACATGGGAAAGCCTTGAGGGGCTGGTGAAGCATAACGGTCCATTGATGACCGGAGACGGCAAAGGCACGCGCGGTGCTGTGCCGAAACCCATCCTCGATTACTGCGAGCAGCACGATCTCGAATTGGCAAGCTTCGCCAGCCTCGAAGCGCAGGTCGCGGCTATTGCCGATGACATCGCCTACAACACCCATGATATCGATGATGGATTGCGCTCCGGCTATCTGACCTTCAAGATGCTGGAAGACGTTCCGTTTCTCGCCGGTCTGATGCGCGAAGTCGGGGATCGCTACCCGGGGCTCGAAGCCTCGCGTTTCACGCATGAAATCATGCGTCGGCAGATCACGCGCATGGTCGAAGATGTCATAACCGTGTCTCAGGAACGCTTGAAGGAGCTCAAGCCACAGCATGCAAGCGACGTTCGCGCGGCTGACCGTGTCATCGCGACCTTCTCGCAGGAGATGGCTGAAACGGATCGCCAGATCAAGAAGCTGCTGATGATGCGGATATACAGGCATCCCGAAATCATGCAGGTGCGGCAGAACGCTGCGGCGATCGTCAAGGATCTCTACAAGGCTTTCGTTGCCGATCCCGGGCAGATGCAGACCGTCGCATGGACGGATCAGATCGCCGAGATGAGCGAGGCCGCGCGCGCAAGGCACGTTGGCGACTACCTGGCCGGAATGACGGACAACTACGCCGTTTCGGTCCACCGCCGCTTGTTTGACCACACTCCGGAATTGCGCTAGTCACCCGCACAACGGCAGTCTTGAAGCTACCGGATCATCAAAAAGCAACGCGACCGCTTGCCGAATGGCAAAGCTAGGCGGATGGGCATCATGAATCTTTTCACTGACTTCGAATCAAGAATTAAAAACGTATTGGAAAGCCTTGATATCGTGAGTGAAAAGCGATCTGAGATCGATTTTTCACGAGTCAGCGTGGAATCCCCGCGCGATCCGAGCCACGGGGATGTCGCAACCAATGCCGCGATGGTGCTGGCAAAGCCGCTTGGCACCAATCCGCGTGCGCTCGCTGAGCAGATTGTCGTCAAGCTGCGGCAGGACCCCGAGGTGATCGAGGTTTCTGTTGCCGGACCCGGTTTCATCAATGTGCGGCTCTCGATCGATTACTGGCAAAAATTGCTTGCCGCGATGATTTCTGCCGGCAACGACTATGGCCGCAGCAGCGTCGGCCGTGGCCGCAAGGTGAATGTCGAATACGTCTCGGCAAACCCGACGGGACCGATGCATGTCGGCCATTGCCGCGGCGCGGTTGTCGGCGATACACTGGCGAACCTGCTGGCCTTCGCTGGCTATGAGGTGACCAAGGAATATTACATCAACGACGCGGGCTCCCAGGTCGATGTGCTCGCCCGTTCGGCGTTCCTGCGTTACCGGGAGGCGCTTGGCGAGAAGATCGGCGAGATCCCGGCGGGGCTTTATCCCGGAGATTATCTTGTTCCGGTGGGCGAGGCCCTTGCTGCCGAGTATGGTACCAGCCTGCGCCTGATGCCGGAGGACAAATGGCTGCCGCTCGTCAAGGATCGCACCATCGACGCAATGATGGCAATGATCCGCGAAGATCTCGCTGCGCTCAATGTGCATCACGATGTGTTCTTCTCCGAGCGCACGCTTCATGCCAATGGTGCCGGACCGATCCGCACCGCGATCAACGACCTGACGTTCAAGGGGCATGTCTACAAGGGCACGCTGCCGCCGCCGAAGGGGCAGTTGCCGGAAGACTGGGAAGATCGGGAGCAGACGCTTTTTCGCTCTACGGAAGTTGGTGACGACATCGATCGCCCGCTCATCAAGTCCGACGGTTCGTATACATATTTCGCCGCCGACGTCGCCTACTTCAAGGAGAAGTTCGATCGCGGCTTCAATGAAATGATCTATGTACTGGGTGCGGACCATGGCGGTTACGTGAAGCGGCTTGAGGCTGTGGCGCGCGCCGTTTCCGGCGGCAGCGCCAAGCTGACGGTCCTTCTGTGCCAGTTGGTCAAGCTTTACCGCGACGGTGAACCCGTGAAGATGTCGAAGCGCTCCGGTGACTTCGTCACCCTGCGTGAGGTCGTCGATGAAGTCGGCCGCGATTCCGTGCGCTTCATGATGATCTATCGGAAGAACTCCGAGCCGCTAGATTTCGACTTTGCCAAAGTGACGGAGCAGTCCAAGGACAACCCGGTCTTTTACGTTCAGTATGCCCATGCGCGCTGCCGTTCGATATTCCGGCAGGCAGCCGAGGCGTTCCCCGGTCTCGATATCGGGGCTTTGGATTTTTCCGCTTCCATTGCCGGCAATATTGTTGACCCGAACGAGATCCAGCTGGTCGCAAAACTTGCTGAATATCCACGCGTTATTGAGGCGGCATCGTTGTCCCAGGAGCCACACCGCGTGGCTTTCTACCTGTATGACTTGGCCAGTGCCTTCCATGGACACTGGAATAAAGGTAAAGATTCTCCTGAATTACGTTTTGTTAACGATAAAAATAGAGAATTGTCTATCGCCAGACTCGGGCTGGTGCATGCTGTCGCTTCCGTCTTGAGGTCCGGCCTGTCTATTACAGGTACGGATGCTCCAGAAGAGATGCGATAGTATTGTCACCATTTCCCCACAATGCACTGGCAGATGCAGGCTAGTAGTCGTGAGTGGAGCGTATGGCAGACAATCAATTGGCACGGGATGGACGCACGGAATTCGATCTGTTTCCGGATGACGATCCATTGAGCGAACTCGCGCGCATTGTCGGCTACGACAACCGACCGGCAGTGCAGCAACTTCAGGAGCTTGAGAGGCACCGCAACTCTGTGCTTCAGGAGCCTGGCGTTGGTCTGGAGCCCGGTCTCGGTCTGGAGGATGAGCTTCTTCGAGAATTCGAAAGCTATGGCCTGACGGAAAGCGTTCCGCCCGTTGAGGTTGGTCCGGCTGTTGTTGCCGAAGTCGCTCGGCCGGCGTCTCCATTCGATGTCGATCAGCCGGAGGTTTCACCGGAGCCTGCAGGCGACGGCTGGGATTTCGCCTTCGAGATGGCCGCCGAAAATCCTTCGATCGTGGCTGAGAATCAGTCGGGCGTCGATGTGCTTGTAGTGGAAGAGCCGGCCCTTGATGCTCTGGGGGTCGATCTTGAGCGGGAGCTTGAGCTTTCCATCGGGTACATGGATGAAGCGCCTCTCGCTGTTTCCGTCGAGGCTGAGAAAGCATCCGATAGTATCGCCGACGGGGTCTCGTTGGAGCCGGTATTCGAGCCTGCATCGTTTGAAGCTGCTGCGCCTGCCGTGGCGGCTCACGAGGATCCAGTCGCTCGATCGTCTTTCGAGCCAACATTTTCGCCGCTTGCTGATACGGTGAGCGCGCCCGCCGCTGTTGCTCCCGCCGTGGATCTCGTCGATGAGCTTCTGGCGGATATCGAGCGTTTCCCGGTCCCCGAAAAGCCTTCCGCTGTAGCAGCGGTACCGTTGGCAGCGGTTCGCAAGAATAACTATCCATTCACGCCGATGTTCAGCCGCGCGACGCCCGTTGCGACGAACGGCGGAGCAGGTCAGAAGGTTTATGCCGCGCCCATCGTTGCGGCCGCCCCGGCGGTCGTGGCGATGCCGTCCGTGAAGACGGCTCCCGAGCCGATCACGGAGCCGGTATTTGCGGCACAGGCCGCATATGTTGAAGAGAATGTCGTAGCCGAACCCGTCGTGGTCGCAGCGGCAGAGGTTTTGAGCCCGATTGCAGAGCCGGATTTTGATCTCGATGCTTTCGAGCTCGATCTGTCTGACATCGATCTCGATCTCGACCCGGTTGAACTGGAGGCGCTTGAACGTGCCGAGGTTTCCTCTGCGCCGGTTCAGCAGCCGGTCGCTATTGCAAAGCCGCAGGCCGCTATCGCGCCGGAGCGCCTGGAGATCGTAGAGGACGCGCAGCCGATGGTGGCTCCCTCGCGGTACATTGCGCCTGAGCCCGTTGTCGAAACGCCGTACGCTCTCGATGAACAGAGCGATGGTGAACTGCCTTTCGATCCGACGATGATTGCCGAGGCTGAGGAAAGCCTGACGGCTATTGCAGAACTGGATGTTCCGCAGCTGCCTGTTATCGAGCAGGAAAAGCCCGCCGTCTATCAGCCCGACTATGAACTCGATATCGATGCGGAAATGGCGCAGCTTTTCGGCGCGCCGTCCCGTTCCGCCCGCAACGTCGAGCACGGGCATGACGAGCACCTGTTCGCCAATGTCGCCCAGCCGGCGCCGCTTGCCCCCGTTGCAAACGGCCGTTCGCGTGTGGAGGACGATTTCGATGCGTTCGAAAAGGCGATGGAAGAGGATTTCCGTCAGTCGCTCAGCCCGCGTCAGAATACAGAGACCGTTGCCGATGACCGTCTTGCTGTCGGTTCGGGCTATGCGGCGGATGATTATGCCGAAGAGCGTCGGTCTCGCGGCGTGCGGCGTATTGCGCTTCTGGCAGCGACGGTCGCAGGTATCGCGATTCTAGGCGGTGCCGGTGTTTACGCCTGGATGGGTGACTCCACCCCCGGCCTTTCCGGTGGTGACCCGAAGGTCATTCTGGCAGACAAGTCGCCGGTCAAGATCGTACCCGTCGAAAAGGGCGGCAAGACCGTTCCGAACCAAGACAAGGCGGTTTATGACCGCGTCGCCGGCGCACAGACCGAGTTGCCCCAGCAGGGCGCACTCGTTTCCTCCACCGAGGAGCCGGTCGATGTCGTGCAGCGGACGCTCACGCCTGAAGATCTGCCCCTCGAAGGGCGAGGCGAAGAGGCTCTTCCGGGCGTGACAGCCTCGGACGAAGACGATCGGTTGATGCCGGATGTCGAGATGGCAGCCAATACTGCGTCCGCTGATGACAGCACGCCGGCGGTTTCGCCGCGCAAGGTTCGCACGATGATCGTCAAGCCGGACGGCACGTTGGTCGCCCGGGAAGACGTCGCACCTGCCGCGGATGCCGGACAGGTGGTCGCTGCTGCCGAGCCAGTCGTTACGCCGGTGAAAACCAGCACCATCACCCAGGATGCGCAAGCCGGTACGGTCACCGCGCAGCCGCAGCGCAGCGCGCTCGCCGAAGCCGCCGATGTGACGGTTGAGGAAACCGCGCCG
Organism: Pararhizobium arenae; assembly: GCF_001931685.1. Taxonomy (GTDB): domain Bacteria; phylum Pseudomonadota; class Alphaproteobacteria; order Rhizobiales; family Rhizobiaceae; genus Pararhizobium; species Pararhizobium arenae. Next base: position 303,470 of record NZ_MOOY01000001.1, read on the forward strand.
GTTCGTCCGGTCGCGACAACCGCGGTAACCGAGACCGCCGCTTTGCCCCAGGCCCGCCCTGCGACGGAACAGCCGGCGGCTGAGCAGACGGCCAGCACTCCTAAGGTCGAGACGCCGGCTCCGGTACAGACGACAACCGTCGCTCCGGGAAGCTATGTCGTTCAGATTGCATCGCTGCCGTCCGAAGGCGAGGCGCAAAAGTCCTACAACTCGCTTTCGGGCAAGTTCGGTTCGGTCATCGGCGGTCGCGGTGTCGACATCAAGAAGGCCGAGATCGCCGGCAAGGGCACCTACTACCGCGTACGTATACCGGCCGGATCGAAGCAGGAAGCCAACGAGCTTTGCGCACGCTACAAAAGCGCAGGCGGCAGTTGCCTTGTGACCCGCTGAACAGCAAATCAAGACAAAACGCGGTCTTCGGGCCGCGTTTTCGATTCCGGCGGCGAGATGCCGCATACCAGCGACGCGCGCATTCGCCTTCGCAAAACCTCCGGCTATGATCTGACCATGAGCGAATCAAAAGCATTTATCTCGGGCTGCAAAGGCCTTTCCCTGACGGACGAAGAGAAGGCCTTTTTTGCCGGCGAACGTCCGTGGGGTTTCATCCTCTTCGGACGCAACATCGGCGAGGCGCAGCAGATCGCCGATCTCGTCGCAGAGATGCGAGAGAGTATCGGCAATCCGCATGCCCTTGTGCTGATCGATCAGGAGGGAGGACGTGTTCAGCGCATTCGTCCACCGCTTTTGCCGCAATATCCCAATGGGGCGGCGATCGGCGAGATTTACCGACGTGATCGGGAAGAAGGGCTGCGCGCAGCCTGGCTCATGTCCCGCCTTCATGCCTTCGACCTTACGCGCTTCGGCATCACGGTGGATTGCCTGCCGGTTCTGGACGTTCCTATCGAAGGCAGCAGCGAGGTGATCGGCAATCGCGCCTATGGTTTCGATCCACACGCCGTGGCCGAAATCGGCAAGGCGGCGGCGGAAGGCCTGAAAGCTGGCGGAATGCTGCCGATCATGAAACACATGCCGGGTCACGGCCGCGCTTTCGTCGATTCCCACCACAAGCTGCCGGTGGTGGATGTTTCTCTGGACCTGCTTGAACGCAGTGATTTCGTGCCTTTCAGAGCGATGAAGGACGAGTTGATGGCCATGTCGGCCCATATCGTCTTTACGGCCGTCGATGCGGAGAACCCGGTAACAACCTCCGCCAGAGCAGTCGACGAAGTCATCCGTGGACGGATAGGCTTCGATGGTCTGCTGATGTCCGACGACGTATCCATGAACGCCTTGGCTGGGGATATCGAAACCCGCGCGCGCGGCATATTTGATGCCGGGCTCGATCTGGTCTTGCATTGCCATGGCATCATGGATGAAATGCTTGCAGTGGCGAAGGTGGCTCCGGTTCTGGCAGGCGACGCACTTCGGCGGACAATGGCGGCAGAAGCGGGGTTCCGCGTGGCTGATGCGTCCGACGAGCAGGCATTGCGGGAAGAGTTTGCGGGTCTTTTCGCCGTTTCGTAAGCAGACGGGAGAAACGCTTTGGCGAGTGCCGGCGACACGGACAGAAGATCGCCTGGCAAGGCTCCGATGGAGCCCCTCTGGCAGGATGACGAAGCCCGTCGTGGACTGAGCGAGGAAGCGCTTGTCGTCGATATCGCCGGCTTTGAAGGCCCGCTCGACCTGCTGCTGCATCTCGCGCGCAATCAACGTGTCGATCTTTCGCGGATCTCTGTGCTTGCGCTGGCAGAGCAGTATATCGCCTTCATCGAGCGCGCGCGCAGCATCCGCATCGAGCTTGCCGCGGACTACCTCGTCATGGCTGCGTGGCTTGCCTACCTGAAGTCGCGTCTGCTGATCCCGCAGCAGGCAAAAGACGATGGCCCTTCCGGCGAGGAGATGGCGACGGCGCTCGCTTTCCGGCTGAAGCGGCTGGAGGCGATGCGTGACGCGGCAACCCGGCTGGTGAACCGCAACCGGCTGGGGCGCGATATATTTGCGCGTGGTGCACCGGAGCATATTCCCGTCGAGCGGAAATCGGCCTTCGAAGCTTCTCTCTATGATCTGTTGAGCGCCTATGCGGCGCTGCGCCAGCGTCACGCCATAACGCAGGTGACGATCGAGAAGCGTCAGGTATGGTCTCTTGCCGAGGCGCGCGAAATCCTTGCCCGCCTGCTGGGGGATCTCACGGACTGGACGACGCTCGATCGTTTTCTGCTGCGGTACATGGATGATCCGAAAGATCGCGCCACGGCGATTGCGAGTTCCTTTGCTGCATCGTTGGAGATGGTGCGGGAGGGCCAACTGGAGCTGCGTCAGGATGGGGCCTTTCAGCCGATTTACCTTCGCAAGGGCGTGAAGAAATCCGAACCGGCGCAGGGAGACCGTTCGTGATCGAGCCTCAGAATGTGCTGCCCGGCATGATCGACGAACCGGATGATCGCGATCAACCGTCCGTCGGGCTTGATGCTCGCCGCGAACTCGAAGCCGAGCGTATCGCGGAGGCCTTGGTTTTTGCTTCCGCACAGCCTGTTTCGGAAAGCTATATCGCGGCCCGTTTGCCGAAAGGGGCCGATGTCGGGCGGATCATGCATCGGCTTAAAACATTTTATGCGGCGCGCGGCGTGAATTTGCTGCAGGTGGCCGATCACTGGGCCTTTCGCACATCCGCCGATCTGTCCTTCGTTGTTCAGACGGAAGAGAACGAGGCTCGCAAGCTATCGCGTGCGGCCTTGGAGGTCCTTGCGATCATTGCCTATCACCAGCCGGTCACCCGCGCCGAGATCGAAGATATTCGAGGGGTACAAACGTCCAAGGGCACGCTCGACGTCCTGATGGAATCGGGCTGGGTCCGGTTCCGGGGGCGAAGGCGCACGCCGGGGCGACCCGTTACCTACGGCACCACGCGCGATTTCCTCGATCATTTCGGCCTGGAAGAACTCCGCGATCTGCCAGGTCTTGAAGAGTTGAAGGGGGCAGGGCTGCTCAGCGGGCGTATCCCCGCCAATTTCCAGATCCCCATGCCGCTCGGGGACGACGAACTTTCTGCGGACGAAGATCCCATCACCCAGCTTGATCTCGAGGAGCTTGGCCTCTTGACTCCGAGGGGCGAAGAAGCCGAATAGAAAAGATGAGTGCGGACGTCGGCTTAACTCTTACTTTCGCGCAATCATAAGATCTGGCCGGGCCATGCCAACCTATGGCGCGGCGACAGGGACGTTCGAGTTTGGCTTCTGGAATGCAATCTGCGACTGAGACCCCGGAACCCCGCCGTCGGGCAGGCGTGAGTTTCGCGGCGCGATTGGTGTTCGATGACATCCACCACAGCTATCAGTCCAAGGAGACGATCCGCGGCATCTCCCTGACCGCAGAGGCCGGCGAGGTGCTGTGCCTGCTGGGGCCTTCCGGCTCGGGAAAAACCACACTCCTGCGGATTGCCGCTGGCATAGAAGCCCAAAGTGCCGGCCGCGTGCTGATGAACGATCGCGAGATCGCTGGCCCTGACGTTTTTGTTCCGCCCGAGCGGCGCGGCGTCGGCCTGATGTTTCAGGATTTCGCGCTCTTCCCGCATTTGACGATCCGCGAAAACGTGCGTTTTGGACTGACATCGCTGCCGAAGGTCGAGGGAACCAAGGAGGCCGATTCTGCTCTCGATCGCGTGGGGCTTTTGCATTACGCCGATCAATATCCCCATGCGCTTTCCGGTGGTGAACAACAGCGCGTGGCGCTTGCGAGGGCTCTGGCGCCCCGGCCTGCGGTGCTGCTTATGGATGAGCCGTTTTCAGGTCTCGACTCCCGCCTCAAGGATACTATCCGGGCTGATACGCTGGCGATCCTGCGCGAGACGCGCGCAACCGCGATCGTGGTAACCCACGATGCCGAGGAAGCCATGCGCATGGGCGATCGTATCGCGCTGTTGAAGGATGGTCGCCTGCAACAATTGGGAACGGCGCATGAGCTTTATCGCTCTCCAAAGACGCTTTTTGCCGCAGGGTTCTTTTCTGAAATCAATGAATTTTCAGCCCGTGTTAGGCGTGGAGTGGTCGAGACGCCACTTGGCGTTGTTCCTGTTGAAAAATTCTCAGAGGGGCAGTCGGTTGCCGTTGCTGTGCGACTTTCGGCCGTTTCTGTCACGGAAAATGCGGGTTCGATACCGGCCCGCATCATTTCCCGCCATTTTTTGGGCGTCGTCGAGCTTTTGACGCTCGCCGTGCCGGGAAGCGATGTGCCCGTGCGGGCCCGCATCCGCGCCGAACTCCTGCCGCAAGGATTGCGCGATGTCAGCCTTTCCGTTAACGAGCGGGACATATTGCTGTTTGAAAAAGATGGTTGAACATCTTACATCGGGGTAACGGGTTTCAAGGGAGTAAGGATATGGGTTCCTTTAGCATCTGGCATTGGCTGATCGTTCTGGTGGTCGTGCTTCTTTTGTTCGGCCGCGGCAAGATTCCGGAATTGATGGGTGACGTTGCCAAGGGCATCAAGAGCTTCAAGAAGGGCATGACCGACGACGAAGCCGCCGAAAAGGGCGTAGACGCAAAGACCGTCGAACACAAATCCGACGAAGTCCGCTGATCCCAGTGATCATAGGCCTGCCTCTTTCCGGGCAGGCCTTGTTGTTTCCGGATCCGCCAGTTTTCGCGCGTGGAGTTGCATAAATGCTTGATGTCGGCTGGACCGAGCTTGTCGTCATTGCCGTCGTGCTGATCATTGTGGTCGGTCCGAAGGATCTGCCGCCGATGCTGCGGACCTTTGGGCGCATGATGACGAAGATGCGCGGCATGGCGGGCGAATTTCGCCAGCAGTTCGATGAAGCCTTGAAGGAGGCTGATCTCGACGATGTTCGAAAGACCATCAGCGATGCGCAACGCCTCAACCCCGCACACAGCCTGCGCGAAGCGATGAACCCGCTGCGCCAGATGGGCAATGAGATCAAGGCTGACTTGCAGAAGGCCACGGCAGTTGAGGCCAAGCCCCAAACGCCCGTAGAGCCGAGTACGCCGTCCGGCTCGGAAACCCCGCCTGCCGCGGCGCCGCTCGTAAACCCCGCGACGGCCACCGTTTCGCCTTCGCCTGCGACATCAACGCCGGTCGAGCCTGTGGCGGCTCAGATTTCGCCTGAGCCTGAAAAGCCGAAGCGGGCGAGCAAGGCCAAGGTTTCCGAGGTTGCGGCCATTCCGGGCAAGAAGGCGAAAGCGGTTGCCGCACCGGAGATTGACGTGGCGGACGTAAAGCCGAAAACGAAAAAGACGACGGCCAAGGCCAAGAAGGCAGGTGACGCATGAGCGGCGAAATCGAAGACAAGCCCCAGCCGCTGATCGAGCATCTGATCGAGCTTCGTTCCCGACTTATCTGGGCCGTCGCGGCGTTCTTCCTGGCGTTTCTCGTCTGCTTCTATTTCGCCAAGGAACTGTTCAACGTTCTGGTTCAGCCTTTCCGTTGGGCGGTCGAGTGGGCGGGGCTCAATCATCGCAACGTCGAGCTCATCTACACGGCGCCGCAGGAGTTTTTCTTCACGCAGATCAAGGTGGCGATGTTCAGCGCCATGGTGATCGCTTTTCCGGTGATCGCCTCGCAAATCTACAAATTCGTGGCTCCGGGGCTCTACAAGAACGAGCGTGCGGCATTCCTGCCGTTCCTGATCGCGTCGCCGATCCTGTTTCTGATGGGCGCGGCCCTCGTCTATTTCTTCTTCACGCCGATGGTGATGTGGTTCTTCCTGGCGATGGAGCAGGGCGGCGGCGACGGCAAGGTTGCCATCCAGCTTCTGCCGAAGGTTTCGGAATATCTGAGCCTGATCATGTCGCTGATCTTCGCGTTCGGTCTCGTGTTCCAGCTGCCGGTGATCACTACGCTTCTGGCGCGTGTCGGCTTCGTGACCTCGGACGGACTGCGGGAGAAACGCAAATACGCGATCGTCATCGCTTTCGTCGTCGCGGCCGTTCTGACGCCGCCGGATCCCGTGTCCCAGATCGGCCTTGCTCTGCCGGCGATCCTTCTTTACGAGATTTCCATCTATACGGCCCGACTCGTCGAACGTCAGAAGGCGCGCGATGCGCAGGCCAGCGCGGTCGCCGAGGCTGAAGACACCCCAGGCTGACGGGACATTCTCCGTCAGCACCGTCTCCGGGACCGTTATCTTGAACAAGACCGGACTCTGGAACGACCATGCTCGATATCAAATGGATTAGGGACCACGCCGAGGCCCTGGACGCAGCGCTCGCCAAACGCGGCGCAGCGCCACTCTCGGCCACGCTCATCGAACTCGACGAGAAGCGTCGTTCCCTTGTCCAGTCCCTGCAGGATATGCAGTCGCGCCGCAATGCCGCATCCAAGGAGATCGGCGCGGCGATGGCTGCCAAGGATGGCGCGCTGGCTGACAGGCTCAAGGCAGAAGTCGCAGAGCTGAAGACCACCATGCCGGCTCTTGAAGAGCAGAGCCGCGTCGCGGATGCAGAGCTTTCAGATGCCCTGTCGCGCATTCCCAACGTACCACTGGATGATGTTCCCGTGGGCAGCGACGAAAGCGGCAATGTCGTCAAACATACCGCCGGCAACAAGCCCGGCTGGAACCACAAGCCGTTGGAGCATTTCGAAATTGGCGAAGCCCTGGGGTGGCTCGATTTCGAAGGGGCTGCCCGAATTGCCGGTTCGCGCTTCACGATCGTCAAGGGTCAACTCGCCCGCCTCGAGCGCGCGCTTGGCCAGTTCATGCTCGATCTGCACACGACCGAGCATGGTTATCTTGAAGTTCAGCCGCCGCTTCTGGTGCGCGACGACGCCATGTATGGCACCGGCCAGCTACCGAAATTCGCTGAAGATCTTTTCCGGACGACGGACGACCGCTGGCTGATCCCGACGGCGGAAGTGCCGCTGACCAACATGGTGCGCGAGCAGATCCTCGATGCCGACGTCCTGCCGCTGCGTTTTACCGCGTTGACCCCATGTTTCCGTTCGGAGGCAGGATCGGCTGGTCGTGACACGCGCGGCATGCTGCGTCAGCATCAGTTCAACAAGGTCGAGCTTGTGTCGATCACGGATGCGGAAAGTTCGATCGACGAACATGAGCGTATGACGGCCTGTGCCGAAGAGGTGCTGAAGCGTCTGGGCCTGCACTACCGCGTCATGACGCTTTGCACCGGCGACATGGGCTTTGGCGCGCGCAAGACCTACGACCTCGAAGTCTGGCTGCCGGGGCAGGATACCTATCGTGAAATCTCGTCCTGCTCGGTTTGCGGCGATTTCCAGGCACGGCGCATGAATGCGCGTTATCGCGGCAAGGAAGACAAGACGACCCGTTTCGTTCACACGTTGAATGGTTCGGGAACGGCTGTCGGTCGTGCCTTGATCGCCGTCGTCGAAAATTATCTCAACGAAGATGGTTCGATCACCGTCCCCGACGTATTGCTGCCCTATATGGGTGGTCTGACCCGCATCGAAAAAGCAAACTGAACCCGGACCAGACAGGCTAGACATGCGCATTCTGTTGACGAACGACGACGGCATCAACGCTGAGGGCCTTGCCGTTCTCGAACGGATTGCGCTGACCCTCTCCGACGATGTCTGGATCGTGGCACCGGAAACGGATCAGAGCGGCCTGGCGCATTCGCTGACGCTGTCTGAACCTTTGCGGTTAAGGCAGTTGGGCGAGAAGCGCTTCGCCCTGCGCGGTACGCCGACGGATTGCGTCATCATGGCGGTTCGTAAGGTTCTCGATTTTCCGCCCGATGTCGTTTTGTCCGGTGTGAATGTCGGGGCCAACCTTGCCGATGACGTAACCTATTCGGGCACGGTCGCGGGCGCCATGGAGGGCCGGCTACAGGGCGCTCGTTCGTTTGCGTTGAGCCAGGCTTACAGCTATGCGCCGGGCGGCCATATCCCCTGGGACGTCGTCGAGACCCATGCGCCCAAGCTCCTGAAGACGCTGATGGTGCTCGATCTGCCGGACGGGACGTTCCTCAACGTCAACTTCCCCAACTGCGAAGTCGATGAGGTGGCGGGCACGGCCGTGACCTGCCAAGGCAAGCTCGACTACGGCCTGTCCATTGACGAGCGATCGGATGGCCGCGGAAACCCGTATTTCTGGTTGCGATTTGGCGAGCGATTCGGCGATTTCCGCGTCGGAACGGATATCCACGCGATCCGTGAGAAGCATATCTCAGTCACGCCGTTGAAGATCGATCTGACGGATTACGCCGTTCAGGATCGCATAAACCGTCTCCTCCAGGAGGGCAACGGGGCGTGAATGCGCGTCTGATCGAGCAGGAGGGCTTTGCCGCCATGATGCTTCGGCTGCGTGCCGAAGGCATCTCAAGCAAGGAACTGTTGAATGCGGTTGAACAGACGCCGCGTTCATTCTTCGTGCCGCCTCATTTCGACAGCGAAGCCTATTCCCCGCGCCTTTTGCCGCTGGAATGCGGTTCGTTTATCGAGGGTTTCGATTTTGCGGTTCGTTTGCTGCACAATCTCAACCTCAAAACCGGCCAGCGTGTTCTTGAGGTCGGAACCGGCAGCGGCTTCACGGCAGGCGTTATGGCGAGGATCGCAGAAAGGGTGCTGACGATCGAGCGCTACAAGACACTGGTTACCACGGCGCAACGCAATCTCGAAAAGGCGGGCATCCGCAATGTTGTCGTGCGCCAGGCAGATGGCAGCACAGGCCTTGCAGGCGAGGGCACCTTCGACCGCATTCTGATTACGGCCGCATTCGAAAGTTTGCCGAGGGTGTTTTCCGAGCATCTCGTGTCCGGGGGCACCATGATCGTGCCGATCATGGTAAGCCCAAACCAGTGTCGCGTCGTCAGGCTTTCGCGCACAGGAAGCCGTTTCGATCGGGAAGACCTGTTCGAAGCGCCTTACCTGCCCATCGTTCCGCAGGTCGCGTCTTTCCTATGAAGAGCGGCCTCGACGAAATCTACGTCGATCGCGTTCTGACGTCGCTCTATGACGCCCTCAATCCGGCGGGCGAGGATACCGGGTTTTATCTTTCGCTGCCGGCCCCCGGATCGGCCATTCTCGATATCGGATGCGGCACTGGGCTGCTTGGCGTCGAGTTCGCCCGCCACGGGCATGATGTCACCGGTCTCGATCCTGCCGCAGCGATGCTGGAGATTGCGAAAGACCGCCCGGGTGGCGAGCGGGTCAATTGGCTGCAGGCGGACGCCCGTGACTTCGATCTGAACCGGATGTTCGATCTGATTTTAATGACGGGCCATGTTTTCCAGGTGTTTCTCGAGGATGAGGATGCGCTGCGCGCACTGACTGCGGCGCGACGGCACCTGAAGCCCGGCGGGCGGCTGGTGTTCGAAAGCCGCAATCCGGCTGCAAGAGGGTGGGAGGCGTGGACGCCACTTCATTCTCGAAAAGTGATCGAGCATCCTGCCCTTGGCCGCGTCGAGACCTGGCACAGCGTTGACGACGTGAAGGCCGGACGTGTCGCCTTCTTCAGTTTTTGCCAACTCCCGGGGAGGCCGGTTCCGATCGTTTCTCGCAGCGAACTCGCCTTTCGCAGTGTCGGAGAACTTGACGATCTGCTGAGCGCCAGCGGCTTTCGGGACACACGCTGGCTTGGCGATTGGCATGGCAAGCCGCTTGACGCCGACTCGGCGGAAATCATCGTTATCGCGCGTTAATCGGTTCCGAGCCGGGCTCCGAGCGAACCGGCGCTTCTTTGCTGATCGCAATTTTTGCTTGTATTTCAACTTGTTAATTTTTCGTTAACGAACGTCAGCCTCGCGCAAGCTTCGGAGCGTAGCCAAAATCCATCAGTTGCGAAGTGCTGTGGGCTGGCGTCTGGCATCGACCTGTTTTTGTCAGCTCCTCAAGCATCCGGCGCAGGAGTTGGAACGATGCAGATTGCAAGCAGATTGAATTCGGCCGCCAGCGGCGATGGCCTTGGCAATCGTGCAGGGCGCATGGATGGCACGAACGTTTCGAGCCAAAGCGAGAGCAGTTCCACCCAAGCCGCGCTCATCGGGGGGTATGATCCGTCTTCCCGGGTATCTCTTTCGGCCGAAGCCCTTCTGTATCTAAGTCGCACGAAGAAAACGACAGAGAAATACCCCGCCCTTACGCGGGATGAGTGGGCCAACACCTTGTCGCCGCAACTGGCTGCCCGGGAGTATCAGGCTTTCGGGAAGTATTCGGAAAGCGGTGATTTTCAGGCCTACTACCGCGCCTTCATCAACTATTACGATGCCCTCCGCCCGGAAGATCAGAACAGTCTTCGCTATTTCGGGACGCGCGAAGCCGCCGTGGCGGGGCTGCGCTCGCTCGACTACAACGACGCCGCCGGACTTGAGCCGGAAACCGGATTTCAAACGCTGGTCAGCGTTCTGCTGGATGAAAGCAAAGACGCTGCGAGTGTCACGGAACCTGCTCCCGGAAGCCTCGTGGCGGGTGATATGTTTACCTGGGATACGGTCGGCATCAGCTATGAGGATGTGTCTGAGACCCGTGCCGAATTTTCAGAGATCGATCGGCTTTATCAGGAAAGCTTCTGACGCAAGCGGCTGCCGTTCAGCCGCCATCGTAAGGATCATGGTTATCAAACCATCAAAAAACTGCCCGTTTTAACGGTGCGGTAACTCTAATGCGTTTTAATCGAACCTACATCGAGTTGCGTTCCAAGTAGGTAAGCGTCATGCGTATTAGAGTATCGTCGAGTACGGGTAGGTCAGTCGTTCGTCTGTGCGCGGCCATTCTTCTGGCTGGTGTTGCAAGCGGATGCAGCTCGGATGCTTCCCGGTTTGGTGGGCTTTTTTCAAAGTCCGACGAGCTCACGACCAGCTCCATTTCTTCGAATGGCGTCCCGATCCCGCGCGGTGACATCCAGGGGGCCGGTTCCGGCATGTCGCCGGTCATGGCAGCCAACAATCGGGAGCAGGCGCTGGATCAGCCATTCCCCGATCCGGTCAATACCGCTTCCACGCCGATCTCCGGTGCGCGCGCGGCCTCGACGCCAATGAATGTTCAGCGCCAGGCGCTGGCCGATCCCTCTGCTTCCTCCGCGCAGGAGAAGCCGCTTGCTCAGCCGTTCCCCGCTGCTGCGGAAAAAGCTCCTGAGAAAACCCAGGGGCAGCAGGTCGAAACCGCCGGCAAGAAGGGTGGCTGGTCGACGACAAACGCTCCGGCCGTGCTGCTGAGGCAGGGTGATACGATCGCCACGCTCGCCAATCGTTTCGGTGTGCCGGAAAAGGAAATCTTGAAGGCAAACGGCCTGAAGTCCGCTTCGCAGGCGGAGCCCGGTCAACGCATTCTCATCCCGACGTTCAACGTTGCCGCCAGTGCTGCCAAGGCATCTGCTTCCGATGCTGCTGCAAGCCTTGATGTCGATAAGCAGAAGAATGCCCCGGTCCTGCCGAACAGCCGCGACGTTGCCATTCTTCCTGGTCAGTCCCAGTCCCGCGAAAAGGGTGTTGCCGGCGCCGACATGGCGGCAGGCAAGCAGCCGGTATCCGGCGACGGCAACGGGCAGGGCGGTGGATACACGGTGCAGGCCGGCGATTCTCTCAACCGCATCGCCAAGGCCAACGGCGTTTCGGTCGATGCGTTGCGCAAGGCAAACGGCCTGACCAGCGGTGCAATCCGCGTCGGTCAGACGCTGAAGCTGCCGGCTGCCGACAATGTCAGCACTGCGTCCATTCCGAAAAAGACGGAAGAGGTGAAGGTTGCCAAGGTTGAAGTCGCGAAGACGGAGGAGACCAAGGTTGCTGCCTATGCACCTCCGGTAGCGAAGGAATCTGTTTCCGAAGCCGCGGCCAAGAGCGACGTCAGCGAAGCCTCGCCGAAGGCGACGGGCATAAGCAAATATCGCTGGCCGGTGCGCGGTGCAGTCGTCGCGGGCTACGGCGCCAATGTCGATGGCAACCGCAATGACGGCATCAATATCTCGGTACCCGAGGGCACGCCGATCAAGGCAGCGGAAAACGGCGTGGTCATCTATTCCGGTAGCAGCCTGAAGGAACTCGGGAATGCCGTTCTGGTTCGTCATGACGACGGTACGGTGACAGTGTACGGCAACGCCTCGGAGCTGAAGGTTCAGCGCGGCCAGAAAATCCAGCGCGGTCAGACGATCGCCTCGTCCGGCATGAGCGGTACGGCCAGCCAGCCGCAAGTCCACTTCGAGGTGCGCAAGAACGCAACGGCGGTCAACCCGGTCACCTTCCTCGAATAGATCGTCATCAATTAACAGCAAAGCCGCGTTCGGCAGAGCGCGGCTTTTTGCGTTCGTGCAAGGACTGTTGCCCTCAGCCCAGCTCGATCTTCTTTTCGTAGCGCCCGGCAAGATCCTGAATGAACTGGAAGGCGACGCGCCCGGAGCGCGAACCGCGCGTGGTGCTCCATTCCAGAGCTTCAGCGTGAAGCTTTTCAGTTTCGATATCAATTCCGACATGAGCGGCGTAACCGTCGATCATCGCCAGATAATCGTCCTGGCTGCATTTGTAGAAGCCCAGCCATAGTCCGAAGCGATCCGAGAGTGAGACCTTCTCCTCGACGGCTTCAGATGGATTGATTGCGGTCGATTGTTCGTTTTCCATCATATCGCGCGGCAAAAGATGCCGGCGGTTCGACGTCGCATAGAGCAGCACGTTGTCGGGACGGCCTTCGATGCCGCCGTCAAGCACGGCCTTCAGAGACTTGTACGAGGTGTCGTCGTGATCGAAGGACAGGTCGTCGCAGAAAACCAGAACCGGTACCGGGGCCTTTTTCAGGATATCCATCAGCGCGGGCAGGGTGGCGATATCTTCCCGATGCACTTCCACGAGTTTCACCCGCACGCCGGTCTCGTTCGAAACGGCGGCATGGACGGCTTTTACCAGGGATGACTTGCCCATGCCGCGGGCGCCCCAGAGCAGCACATTGTTGGCCGGAAAGCCCCGGGCGAAACGCAGCGTGTTGTCATGCAGGATGTCTCGAACGTGGTCTACGCCCCGGATCAGGCCCATCTCGATCCGGTTCGGCTTCGTCACGGGCTGGAGCCAATGGGTTTGAGGCACCCAGACGAAACATTCCGCTGCTTCCCAGTCGTTGACGGCCCGCTCGGGCCCGGCAAGACGCTCAAGTGCAACATTGAGCTTTCGCATCTCTGCGAGAAGAAGATCGATCTTTGTATCCTGCATGGCACCCATCCCGAGTGGAAAGACTGACCGTCGCCTAACATGCCGTAGACTGCTGCGAAAGGTCGCGTACCCCCTCACGGCGACCTGTTGGGCGGTGCTTTTTCTGTATGAGGACGGTTTCACGGTATACTGCTGTCGGGGTGAGTTGCATTCGCTGCCGGCTTTCCTATATTCCGGCCACCCGAAACGCGGGCTCGCCCCGCAATGACGCATTCAAGGAGTGATCAATGTTCATTACTGAGGCTTTCGCCCAGACGGCAACCGCACCCGCAGCAGGCGGTGCGGATATCCTCATGTCCATCCTGCCGTTTCTGCTGATTTTCGTCGTAATGTACTTCCTGATCATTCGTCCGCAGCGCGCCAACATGAAGCGTCGCGAGGAACTTCTGAAGAACATTCGCCGCAACGACCAGATCGTCACTGGCGGCGGCATCGTCGGCAAAGTGACGAAGGTTGTCGATGACAAAGAACTGGAAGTCGAAATTGCTGACGGCGTGAAGATTCGTGTGGTACGCAGTGGCGTATCCGAAGTCCGCGTGAAGGGTGAACCCGTCAAGGAATAAGCTCTCAAGCGCAGGAGGCCGGATAAAACGGCCTCCCTCAACGCCTTTAGTCGAGAGCTTCATGCCTTATTTCGCCCGCTGGAAGACCTTCATTGTCTGGCTTGTCGTGCTCCTGAGCATGATTGTCGCCCTTCCGAACGTCTTGCCGCAGGACACTCTCGACAGACTACCGGACTGGCTGCCGAAGAAGCAGCTGGTTCTTGGGCTCGATCTCGAAGGCGGCTCTCGCATCAGTCTCCAGGTGGAGCGCGACAATGTGGTGGCCTCAAGCCTGCGCGCCAGCGTCAACGAGGCCGCCACCCTTTTGCGCTCTGCCGGGGTACCCTATACCGGCCTGAATGGCATTGGTCAGACGATCGAGCTGACGGTTCCCGATCCTTCCCGCCTTGATGCGGCGCGTGCGGCCCTCAAGCCCATGGCGGACCGGCTCGTGGGCGAAGCTGGAAAACAAGTTCCCGAATTTTCAATTCCGCCAGCCGAAAATGGTCTCCTGCGGATCGAATTGACCGACAAGGGCGTAGAGCGCCGCCTGTCCGCGGATGCGGATCAGTCCGTCAACATTCTCTCTGAACGGCTGGAAAGCCTTGGCGGCAAGCCGCCTGCCATCAGCCGGCGCGGCATCGATCGCATCATCGTCCAGATTCCGGGCTTGCACGATCCCGAGCAGCTGAAGAGCATCATGACGCAGGCAGGCGATTTCTCCTACCGGCAGATGGATATGTCGATGACGGTTGAAGCCGCTGTCAACGGCACGCCGCCGGCGGGGTCCGAGGTGGTCTATTCCGCGGACGATCCGCCGATCGGACGGCTTCTCAAGCGCGAGCCGGTGTTCTCCTCAACAGATATTACCAGTGTCGAGACGGCGCTGGATGGCGAAGGCCCCGTGGTCAACATGGGGCTGACACCGGAAGCATCTGCGCGTCTGGCCCAGGCGACCCAGGCGACGACGGGAACGACGCTGGCGGTCGTTCTGGATGGGCTCATCGTTGCCGAACCGCTTGTCCGCAGCCCGATCACGGACGGACGCGTGACGCTCGCGGCCGAAATGAGCCCCGAAGGTGCCGAAGATCTGACCATTCTCCTGCAGAGCGGCCCACTGCCGGCGGCACTCACCGTGCTTGAGGAGCGTTCCATCGGTGCGGGCCGGGGGAGCGAATCGATCCAGTCGATTTTGCGCAGCGGCCTGATCGGCGCGCTTCTCGTCGGCCTCTTCATGTTCGGTTTCTATGGGTTCTTCGGTCTTGTCGCCAATGTAGCCGTGGTGCTCAACGTCGTGATGATCCTTGCCGTACTGACGGCTAGCGGGCTCGCGCTTACCTTGCCGGGGGTCGCCGGTATCGTTCTGACGATCGGCATGGCAGTCGATAGCAACGTGCTGATCTATGAGCGCATTCGCGAGGAGGTGAAGCATGGCCGCTCGGTGCTCGATGCCGTCCAGCACGGTTTCGCCCGCGCCTTTGCGGCAATCGTCGATGCCAACATCACCACGCTGATCGCGGCGATCATTCTTCTTTATCTCGGCACGGGCTCGATCCGCGGCTTCGCCGTGACGTTGGCGATCGGTATCGTGACGACGCTGTTTACCGCCTTTACGCTGACGCGGGTGATGCTGATGGTCTGGCTGGCGAAGCGTCATCCGACCGAATTGCCCGCCGGCATCCGCACCGGCATCTTCGATGGCGCCGCGATCCGTTTCATGGCGATCCGCAACTACGTCTTCTCGCTGACAGCCCTTTTGTCGCTGCTCTCGATGCTGGCCTTCGGTGCGCTTGGCCTCAATCTCGGCATCGACTTCTCTGGCGGCGCGGTGATCGAGCTCAGGGCAAAGCAGGGCGATGCCGATCTCGAGGATATTCGTGCGCGCCTGGGCGAACTCAATCTGGGCGTCGTGACGGCCCAGCCCTTCGGGTCCCGGCAGGATGTCGTGGTGCGCGTGCAGTCGCGCGAGGGCGGAGAAAATGCCGAGCAGACATCGGCGCTGATCGTGCGCGGCGAACTTGAGGACAGTTACGATGTTCGCCGTGTGGAGGTCGTCGGCCCATCGGTATCAGGAGAACTTACACGCGCCGCAACCATCGGCATCCTGATTTCGCTCCTGGCGATCATCATCTACATCTGGGTCCGGTTTGAGTGGCAGTTCTCCGTCGGGGCGATCGTGGCGACGCTACACGACGTCCTGTTGACGATCGGTCTCTTCGTCGTGACCGGTCTGGAGTTCAATCTCGCAAGCGTGGCGGCCCTGCTGACCATTGTCGGTTATTCGCTGAACGATACGGTCGTCGTTTATGACCGGATCCGCGAAAACCTGAAGCGTTACCCGCGGATGCCGTTGCCGATCCTGATCGACACGTCAATCAACCAGACCCTTTCCCGGACTGTGCTGACGGGCGCAACGACCATTCTTGCTTTGGCGGCTCTGTCTCTGTTCGGCGGAGAAGCGATCCAGTCCTTCGCCTTCGTGATGTTGTTCGGTATCGCCGTCGCAACCTTCTCGTCTATCTATGTCGCCGGGCCGGTGCTGATCCTCTTCAAACTGCGCCACGGAACGCCTGACGGAGGCGTGAAACATCCAGCTTCTGGACAGACCGCCGCAAAAGGGGCATGAGGTGCGCCATGCGCAGACAGATTGAAATTCGAAACGCCCATTTCCCCGGGCAGGCCCCGATCGATACCTATGGCAATGGTGGCTTTCGCTTTGCCGAAATGTCCCATCGTGGCTCTCTGCTGATGCTGCCGTCGGGTATTTACGGGTGGGGCTTTACGGAAGGCGACCCGCTGACAGTCGAAGCCTTTGAGCAGGTTTTTGCCGAAGCCGACAGGATCGAAGTGATGCTGGTGGGCACGGGCAAGGACATCCGACCGCTTCCGGCCGATCTGAAGGCCCGCTTCCGCGAACTGGGCATCTCATCCGATCCGATGAGCACGGGGGCAGCCGTGCGCACCTACAACATCATGCTTGCCGAATCGCGTGCCGTCGCAGCGGCCTTCGTCGCCGTTTAAAAATGCCGAGCACCGAAAAGCCGATGGCGGGCCGCCCTGCCGATCTATACGATTTCAGCCTTACGGCCCTGCGCGACAGCGATCGGGACCGCTATCTGGCATGCCTTCTCTCGCCGGAGGAAAAGCGTGGCCCACTCTCGGCGCTTTATGCTTTCCATGCGGAGATCGCGCGTGTCCGCGATACGGTGCGCGAGCCTCTTCCCGGCGAAATCCGGCTGCAATGGTGGCGGGACCTCCTGGACGGAACCGCCGCAGGGGAAGGCGAGAGCAATCCGCTGGCAGCAGCGCTCCTCAAGGTCGTCAGAGACTATTCCCTTCCAATCGGCGTGCTGCAGGATATGATCGACGCACGGGTTTTCGATCTCTACGATGATCCGATGGAAAGCCGGGCCTCTCTTGAAGGTTATGCGGGCGAGACGGCATCGGCGCTGATCCAGCTTGCCTCTCTCATCCTAGATCCCAAGGGGGCAACGACATCCGTGGATGCGGCTGGTCATGCCGGTGTTGCCCAGACCATCGCTGGCTTGCTGCTTTTGCTGCCTCTGCACCGCCGTCGCGGGCAGGTGTATCTGCCGGCCGAGATACTGGCGGCAACCGGGCTCGATCGCGACCGTTTTTTGACGGGCGAAGACCGTGCCGCGATCAGTCATGC
The DNA here is from genome assembly GCF_001931685.1 of Pararhizobium arenae. Taxonomy (GTDB): domain Bacteria; phylum Pseudomonadota; class Alphaproteobacteria; order Rhizobiales; family Rhizobiaceae; genus Pararhizobium; species Pararhizobium arenae. Next base: position 320,806 of record NZ_MOOY01000001.1, read on the forward strand.
GATCCGCGCCTTTACGGGTCTCGGGCGAGACCATTTGACAAAAGCACGCGCCGCCAGCGCCGGGATTTCCCGGTGGAACAGGCCGGCCTTCCTGACAGTCGCCATGGTTGCGCCGGTGCTTGATCGAGCGGAAAAGCTCGGTGCCGGTCTTCTGGAGCATTCGATCCAGCCACCGCAATGGCGGCGACAATGGTGGATGTGGCGTGCGCTGCGCACGGGACGCTGGTAGTATCGGCACATTCGCGCAAGCTTCGCCGAATAGCGTCTGTGCGAAAGCTGCCGATGATTCCGGCAGGGGAGACTTGTCATGGCCTGGATCGTTGTCATCGTCTGCGTCGTTCTCGCCGCAGTTTTTTACATTCGCATGAAGGCGCGAGCCGAGGCGGATCGGCTTTCGCCGGATGCCGGGCAGGCCATTCTCGATTTCGGTCGGGCCTTTCCGGATGAAGCGATCCGGGCGATCCATTCCACCCGCGATGATCAGGCCTATTTCGTGCGCCTTCATGATGGCAAGGCCGGCTTCATGGCGTCGCATGGGACGCATCTCGTGTGTCATCTGATCGAGCCGGGCAGGGTGCAGGTCTCCGCGACCGAGAGCGGTCGCGGCCTTGCGGTACATTTCCTCGATTTCACGCATCTCGACGGCAGTTTCGAATTTCGCTCTGCAGATATCGCGGCAGAGGTATCGCTCTGGCTTCTGGGAAGCTTTCAGCCGCGCAACGAATTCGCACCGCAAGCTTGAAACGAAAAACCCGCCGTATCGCGACGGCGGGCTTCAATTCTTCCCATTTCCAGTCAGCAGGGTTCAGGCTGCCGTCGTCTGTAGCCATTTGGCGCAATCGTCCAGTGCGCGCGCCGCTGTCATCTGTTTCTTGACGATCGCCTTTTCCTTGCCGCGAAAACGCTTCACGCCTTCCGGTTTTGTAATCGCGCCCGGTTCAAGCGGCGGGAAAAGTCCGAAGTTCACATTCATCGGCTGAAACGAACGTTTGCCCGGTTCATCGTCCGAAACGATATGGCCGCCGGTGATGTGGTTGAGAAGCGCGCCAAAGGCGGTGGTCACCGGCGGAGGCAACAGGCTTTCGCCCCTCTTCTCCGCGACGGCAAAACGACCGGCAAGCAGACCGATCGCAGCACTTTCGACATACCCTTCGCAGCCGGTAATCTGGCCGGCAAATCGCAGGCCCGGACGCGATTTCAGCGCCAGCGTCGCGTCAAGCAAGGTCGGCGAATTGATATACGTATTGCGATGCAGGCCGCCGAGACGCGCAAACTCCGCGTTTTCCAGGCCCGGGATCATGCGGATGACTTCCGCCTGCGCGCCGTATTTCAGCTTCGTCTGGAAACCGACCATGTTGTAAAGCGTGCCGAGTGCATTGTCCTGCCGCAGCTGCACCACGGCGTAGGGCTTGACGGTCGGATTGTGAGCGTTGGTCAGTCCCATCGGCTTCATAGGTCCGTGGCGCAGCGTTTCGCGGCCGCGCTCGGCCATGACCTCGATCGGCAGGCAGCCATCGAAATAAGGCGTGCCTTCCCATTCCTTGAAGCCGGTCTTGTCGCCTGCGACAAGGGCATCCACGAAGGCATTATACTGCGCTTCGTCCATCGGACAGTTGATGTAGTCCTTGCCGGTGCCGCCGGGGCCGACCTTGTCATAGCGCGACTGATACCAGCAGACATTCATGTCGATGCTTTCGGTATAGACGATCGGCGCTATGGCGTCGAAGAAGGCGAGCGCATCCGCACCGGTTTCCGCCTGGATTGCCGTAGCAAGCGAAGGCGCCGTGAGCGGCCCGGTCGCAATGATCGCCTGTCCCCATTCCTTGGGTGGCAGGCCGGAAATCTCTTCCCGGACAATCGTGATCAGCGGATGGCTTTCCAACGCGCTGGTGACCGCTGCAGAAAAGCCTTCGCGATCGACGGCAAGAGCACCGCCGGCCGGAACCTGATTGGCGTCGGCGCTCGCCATGATCAGCGAGCCTGCCAGCCGCATTTCGGCATGCAGCACGCCAACGGCGTTGCTCGTTGCGTCATCCGAGCGGAAGGAGTTCGAACAGACCAGTTCGGCGAGATGGTCGGTCTTGTGGGCGTCGGTGCCACGAACGCCGCGCATCTCGTGAAGGATGACGGGAATGCCGGCCTTTGCTGCCTGCCAGGCGGCTTCGGAGCCCGCAAGGCCGCCGCCGATGATGTGAAGGGGGGAGGTTGTTTCTGTCATGCGGCGTTCTTACTGCATAATTCCCCAAACAGAAATCCGTTTGAGCGGAAGAATGCACATCGTGCGAAAAATGGGCGCATCCACCGGGCGACGTTGCATCAAGCCCATAAACGAAAACGGCACCGCGAGGGTGCCGTTTTGGGTATGTCAAAGCGCGTTCCGATTAACGGAAGGAGCGAGCCGCGATGTTGCGGATGTCGAAGCGGGTGATGCCGATATCCGACAGGGCGTGGTTCGAGAGGTTGCCGAGCTCGGCAACGGTGCGGCGATAGTTGATCCAGCTCTTTGCAATGCGAATGGGGTTCATGGTCGTTTTCCTCAGGTCTTGGTGAGCGAGACGATCTCGTCTGCTTCGTTGAGGTTGTTATACGCCCGTATACGCGGATATTGCAGTGCAAAGAAAATGCATCTGCTATGCATTTGTGCAAATGCATGGACAACTCTTGGGCAAATTTCAAGACTGCCGAGAAAAGCGCCAAAGGTTAATGAAGGTTTGACGTCACCATAAACCGTTGTATTTAATATATAATTTTAAATGGTCGCTTGTCCGCTCGGCACTGCTCCGGTCCGGTGCCTGTCGGAGGAGTGTGCTCATATATGCAGCACCTGAAAACAAGTCGGGATGGTCAGGTATATGCGCTTTGGAGGTGCGTGGGGCGTTGCGTTTTTTAAGGGTGCGATTGTTGGGTGCTTGGCATCGGTGAGGCGCCCCCCAAATAAAAAAACGCCCGCCGGCGATGCCGGAGAGCGTTTGTCGAATGCGTGGTTCGCGTTACTGCCCACGCCGCCGAAAGTAATGGATTACTTCACGGCCTGACGGGCAACGTATGCGATATCGCCGCGGCCGATGCCGAGGTCGCTGAGTTCGCGGTCGCTCATGCGGCCGAGTTCATTGACGGTCTGACGATACTTGCGCCAGTTGTTGAAAGAACGGGTGAGGTTCATGGTCGTTTCCTTTGTAATCTGCTGGCCGGCGTGTCTGTCAGCCGGTCTCGATGTCATGAGCTGAATATACGTTGTTCCAGGTGTATTTTGCAGAGCTAATGCTGCATCGCACCTATGCGAAGTATGCAGGTCTGGTTGCGCGGATGATTGCAATTTGTGCAGAAACGCACGGGCAACGGACAGGCGATTTGAAAAATAAAACGGCGCTCGCCGAGGGAGGAGGTTCGACGAGCGCCGCTTTGTTCTGATCGACAACTGGGAGGAGGAGGGTTGCCGATCGTATCAAGGCGCGCCGGGAGGAGGAGAGCGCTGCCTCGACCTATGAAAAGTAATATAATTGAGGATGTGATCGTGCGGTAGCGATAAACGCGAATGGCACCCATGCCGGAAGCGCATGGCTGGAAAAATAAAGGGCCTGAAGGATGCTGAAAATCTCAGCAGATGCTCCGGATCGCGTCAGGTTTCTCTGAAAAGACTTGGGAAATCACGAAAAAATAACGCCCGCTGGGGGAGGAGGTCCAGCGGGCGTCATTTGAAATGACAGGCAACCGGGAGGAGGAGTGTCGCCTGTCGTATCGGAGGAGCGCTGGGAGGAGGAGAGCGCTTGCTCCGAATTGTGTGCATCGAGCCTCACCGGCTGCGAGGACCTTTCCCATGAGGGTGGCTGGTCTTGCCTTGAGACGCTGCCGACTTGATGGCGCTGTCTCTATGACCCGAAGATACCATCACGAGCGAATTTGTGCAGTGCGATATCTTCATGGAAGCCATGCGTATGATGCATGCTTTTCGCCTATCAGCATTGCAGAATCATACGAGATAAATCTTGGCAAATCGTTAACGATAACGTCTTTCTGGTCGGCTGGGATTGGCCAGTGACTGTGATATGTGTTGGCCGACAGCCGCATGCAAGGAGCATTCATGTACCGGGCCCGCATAGAGAAGGATTTCAATCTCTGGATCGAGAAGGGGATGGTCGATCGGCGCGCGGCGGATGCTATGCTGGCCGAATACGATTCCCGCCCCTCGAGCTTCAGCGCCGGCCGTGTGTTGATGACGCTGGCAGGCGTATTGCTGGCTGCTGCGGTTTTGCTTTTGGTGGCAGCGAACTGGGAAGTCATTCCGCGCATTGCCCGTGTTGTCGGGATTATCGGGCTAATCTGGGTTCTTTATCTCGGGGCCGCATTCGCACTCTCGCGTGGAGCGAACGCTATCAGCGCAGGGCTGCTTGTGATGGCGACGTTGAGCTTTGGTGGAGCCATCGCCCTGGTCGGACAGATGTATCATCTTTCCGGAGATGCGGCAGATGCTCTGTTTATCTGGCTGGTGATGGCGTGCCTGGCGACCGTTCTGTTCCGCTCGGCGCCGCTTGCCGTCATCTGCGGCATTCTGAGTTGGTGGCTGTTCATTCAGTTGATGGTCGACAGCGATTCCAGCCTGGAAGGCAACGGTTACATTTTCTTTGTGCCGATCCTTGTCGTCATCATCTTGGCGCTGGTGCGTTACACCGGTGCCGGCCTTGGCCGGCACCTGGCCTATCTGCTCGCTCTGGCCTGGCTGGGCTGGCTTTATACCGAAGCGCCGGAAGCCTGGCTTGCGGCGACCTATGTCGCGCTCGGTCTCGGCGTTTTCCTGCTGGTTGCGCTTCCGGTATCGCCACTCTATCGCTTTGCGTCGGATACGGGCGCGGCTCCGGCCTTTTACAGCTTTGCGCTCGCGCTCCTGGGGTTGGCCGCCCTGCATATGGAAGTTGAGGAGCTTTGGCAGGATTCGGTTGTCGGTATCGCGGCGCTCGCATTTTCCCTTATCGGCATCGGTATTGCGGGTCGCCTGAATGGGGCGGTGCGCTTTCTGGGCTATGCGGCCTTCGCCGGGGAACTGCTTTTCCTGTCCTCCGAAACGATCGGCAGCATCCTTGGCACGTCCGGCTTTTTCCTGATCTCCGGGGGTGTCCTCGCCGTCATTGCCTATCTGGTCATCCGTATAGAAAGACGTCTGTCGCAGGCAAATGAAGCAACCCAGCCGGTGAAGGAGGCTTGAGATGAGGACGTTTCTTTCCAAGCCATCTTTCTTCAGCCCATGGATCGCGGCGATCGTTGTCGCAGCCCTGCAGACCGGTGTTATCGGCTATATGATAGAAAGCCGCGCCTCGATCCTGAGAAGCGGCAGGGATGTCGTTCTGAAGACGGTACCGGTTGACCCGCGCGATCTCTTGCGCGGAGATTATGTCGTGCTGTCCTATGAGATTTCGTCCATTCCGGCTGACAAGTTCGTTGATAAGCCGCCAACAGAAGAAACTGATGCGCAGGTTTCGGTGCGTCTTTCGCAAGGTGGCGATGGCTTCTGGCATGTCGCGGAGGCGGCCTTCGGCACTTTGCCGCAACGCGATGACGGGACTGTCGTCGCAAGAAGCCAGCCGTTCTATTTCTATCCGCAGACCGGCAACATCGAGGCGCCTCTCTCGGTCGAATACGGCATTGAGCGCTATTACGTTCCAGAAGGCGAGGGAAAGCCTTTGGAGGAGGCTCGCAATGCCGACGCCCTGTCCGTCACGGCCCGGGTGGACGAGAGCGGACGCATGCAGATTCGCACGATTTCCATCGACGGGAAGCCACTCTACGACGAGCCACTTTACTAAAGAGACGGGAAATAGTGGTCGATAGCGGCAATTTCAGTGTGTTTGACGCCGCATTTTCCCTTTGATCCGCCGGAAACGGGTGATATAGAGACGCCGCGCTCGGGACGCCCTGAACCCGGCGGAACCTTCGCTTATTGCCAAGTGTTTCGCCGACGAGATCAGGCGAGGCGGCTTTCTGAACGCGGGTATGGTGAAATTGGTAGACACGCCAGATTTAGGTTCTGGTGCCGCAAGGCGTGGGAGTTCAAGTCTCTCTACCCGCACCAGAACAAGGGACGCGAAAGGTCTATCTTCGCGTCGATTCAGGAAGAGTGCGCCATTTTGCTTGCAAAACGGTGACGGATTTGCGTAAAGCCACTCCCGGCAATTGGATCGGCTCACGTGCTCGAGAGAACGAACACCGACAGAGCCCTGTCAACGTGAAATGAAGGTTTGAACATGCAGGTTATCGAAACGCTCGCTGAAGGGCTGAAGCGCGAACTCAAGGTCGTTATCCCGGCCAAGGACATGGAAGCTCGTATGAACGAGCGCCTGGAAGACGCCAAGGGCAAGGTCCGTATCAACGGCTTCCGTCCGGGCAAGGTGCCGTTCGCTCATCTGAAGAAGATGTACGGCAAGTCGATCATGGCCGAGCTGGTCAACGAGATCGTTCGCGAAAAGCCGACCGAAATCCTGTCCGAGCGCGGCGAAAAGTCCGCGACGCAGCCGGAAATCGCAATGACCGAGGATGAGGCTGAAGCCGACAAGATCCTCAACGCGACGGCCGATTTCGAATTCACGCTGGCATACGAAGTTATCCCGGCGATCGAGCTGAAGGACGTTTCGGGCATCAAGGTGACCCGCGAAGTCGTCGACATCGACGACGCTGAAATCAATGAGCAGATCCTCAAGATCGCCGAAAGCGCCCGCACCTACGAAACCAAGAAGGGCAAGGCTGAAAACGGCGACCGCGTCACGATCGATTACCTCGGCAAGGTTGATGGCGAAGCCTTCGACGGCGGCAAGGACGAAGACGCTGAACTGGTCCTCGGCTCCAACCGTTTCATCCCCGGTTTCGAAGAACAGCTCGTTGGCCTGAAGGCCGGCGACGAGAAGGTGATCACCGTTACCTTCCCGGCTGACTACCCGGCCGCAAACCTCGCCGGCAAGGAAGCCACCTTCGACATCACCGTCAAGGACGTTGCCGCTGCCGCTGAAGTCGAAATCAACGACGAACTGGCCACCAAGCTCGGCCTTGAATCGGCTGACAAGCTGAAGGAAGTCGTTCGCGGCCAGATCGAAAGCCAGTACGGCTCGTTCACCCGTCAGAAGGTGAAGCGTCAGATTCTCGACCAGCTCGACGAGATGTACCAGTTCGACACTCCCGGCCGTCTGGTTGACGCCGAGTTTGAAAACATCTGGCGCCAGATCAACACCGACCTGCAGCAGGCCGGCAAGACCTTCGCCGATGAAGACACGACCGAAGAGGAAGCCCGCGCCGAGTACCGCAAGCTCGCAGAGCGTCGCGTTCGCCTCGGCCTCGTTCTTTCCGAAATCGGCGAGAAGGCAGGCGTTCAGGTTTCCGACGAGGAAATGCAGCGCTCGCTGTTCCAGCAGCTTCGCCAGTTCCCCGGCCAGGAAAAGGAAATCATCGACTACTTCCAGAAGACCCCTGGTGCCGCCGCTTCGCTGCGCGCTCCGCTCTTCGAAGAAAAGGTCATTGACCACCTGCTCTCCGAAGTGAAGGTCACCGACAAGACCGTCAGCAAGGAAGAGCTGATGGCAGACGACGAGGAAGAAGGTACGGGCGAGGCCAAGAAGGCCCCGAAGAAGAAGGCCGCAAAGGCTGAAGCCACTGACGGCGAAGAAGCCGCAGCACCGAAGAAAAAGGCTCCGGCCAAGAAGAAGGCCGCTGACGACAGCGCCGAATAAGCCGCTTCCTCATCGAAGTTTACGGAAAGGCCGCCCATTGGGTGGCCTTTTTGCTGTTCGGGACAAACTAAAAAAGCCGCAGCGGGAACGATGCGGCTCTGTATAGGCATGACGAGGTGGCCGACAAGGCCTGGTGTTACGCGGTGCCTTTCGGCGCCAGCAGGTTTTCGACCAGGTCCGGTGTCAGTTCGTCGAAGTGGTTGATGACGAGGTCCGGCTCGAGGCTTTCGATCGAAACGTCGGAATAGCCGAAAGGAACACCGATGGAGCGGACCGAGGCGTTGCGGGCGACCAGAATGTCGTTGAGGCTGTCGCCGATCATGACGGAACGCTCCGGAACGCCGCCGGCAAGACGGATGGTCGCCAGCAGATGCTCGGCATCGGGCTTGCGGACTGGAAATGTATCGCCCCCGGTGATCGCTGCGAAACGATGCATGAGGCCGAGGCTTTCGATCAGGCTTGTTGCAAGCATCTCAAGCTTGTTGGTGCAGACAGCAAGCGTGAAACCCGCCCGGGAAAGCCGGTCCATCGCATCCAGAAGGCCGGGATAGGGCAGGGATTCGCCAGGCATCGAGCCATGGTAGAAATCCACGAATTCCTTCATCTGCCATTCGAGGTCGGACGCGCTGAGCGGCGTGTTGCGGAGCGCAAATGTACGTTCGATCATGGCTTTCGCACCGTGCCCCACGAGATGGGTGAGATCCTCATAGCTTACGGGTTGCAGTCCTGCCTGCGTCACCGCGTGGTTCAGGCTGGCCATGAGGTCGGGTGCGGTATCGACGAGCGTTCCATCAAGATCGAAAACAACTACGGAGGAGGACAAGAAGGAACCTTTCGGGACGGGCGCGCTGAATATGGTGCGGGGGTATGGGATGCCGCCTTAAAAATCAATCGCGACTTCACGGGATGGCTAACGGCGAAGTGGCATTGAAGGCTCTTTTGGGCTTTTGTTTGCCCGCGCCCCCGTGTAAACGTCTGGACAGGTTTCAGAGGAGCGCGCGGTGTTGCTGCAGCGCTCTTCTTTTCTAACAGGGAGAACGTGGCGCATGGACGCCCGCCAGATGAAGATCAAGGCTGCCGAAGCGGCGCTCGAATACGTGGAAGACGGCATGCGCCTCGGCATCGGAACGGGATCGACAGCCGAGGAGTTTGTCAGGCTGCTTGCGGAGAAAGTTGCCGGCGGTCTGAAGATAGAGGGGGTTCCCACCTCCGAGCGCACTGCGAGACTTTGCCTTGAGCTGGGTGTGCCGTTGAAATCGCTGGATGAACTGCCGGAACTCGATCTCACCATCGACGGCGCGGACGAGGTCGATCCTGAGCTTCGCCTGATCAAGGGCGGCGGTGGAGCCCTGTTGCGTGAAAAGATCGTGGCTTCGGCCTCCTCGCGCATGATCGTGATTGCCGACGACACGAAGGTCGTGGATGTGCTTGGCGCTTTCAAGCTGCCGATCGAGGTCAATCCTTTCGGATTGGTGTCGACGCGCATTGCCGTCGAAAAGCTTGCGGCGCGTCACGGGCTTTCCGGCGAGATTGGCGTGCGCGGCTCCGGCGATGGCCCGTTCATGACAGACGGCGGGCATCTTATTCTGGATGCATCTTTTGGCCGTATTCCTGATGCAGATGCGCTGGCGCGTGATTTGAATGCGATCCCGGGCGTGGTCGAGCATGGGCTTTTCATCCGCATGGCGTCGCTTGCGATTATTGCCGGCGTGGATGGTGCGCGAAAGATCGGCGGCTGAAACGGCTGCGATCGATGCGGGAGTTAAACCATTGCGACCGTGCGGGTCGCGGGAATTGGGGCACTGCTGACCGACCCGTCGGGATAGGTGAGCAAGAGCCGAACATCAAAATTGCGGCGGTTGCGGATGTCCAAGCCGGCAGCCATCGTCTTACCTGACAGGAGCGTTAAAGACATGATCAAACTTGCTGGCCTTGGCCGTACTCTCGGTGCCGCCGCCGTCATCTTTTCTGCCGTTATGGTGCCTGTCCTCAAGGCACAGGATGTCAGCGACGAGCAGATGAAGGCAGCGCGCGCTGCCATCACCGCAATCGGCGCCACGAACAATTTCGACAACATCCTGCCGAACCTCGCCGCGCGCGTGAAGACGTCGCTGATCCAGGCTTCGCCGAACTACGAGGAACTGATCAACAAGACCGTTGATGACAAGGCCCTTGAGCTGGCTGCACGTCGTGCCGACCTTGAGCGCGAGGCGGCCGCGATCTATGCCAAGACCTTCACGATCGACGAGCTGAACGCGATTGCGGCATTCTACAGCTCCGAAGCGGGCAAAAAGCTGCTCAATAACGGTCCCATCGCCTCTCGCGAAATGCTCAAGGCTGCCGATATCTGGGCCGCGGGAATTTCCCGGGACCTGAATGAGGCTACTTCCAAGGAGCTGGAGGCGACGCTTGTACCGCAGACCGAGGCAGCCCCCGCTGTCGAACAGCCGGCTCAATAATCGTCTTTTTCAGGATCTTGTTTCAAGGCTGCGCGAAAGCATCGCGCAGCCTTTGTCGTTTGTGTTGCCTCAAAGATCGCTCTTTCCTGTGTGGAGGTTCATACCTTTGTCGGCTCGATCTTTGCAGCGTGATCTGGCAATCCTATATCTTCACGACAGCGTGCTGCGGGAGGCCAGTCCTCGTCTTTATGGCAGCAAGCGATCATTCCGGTGTTCGCATCTGCGATCTGCCGCCAGCCTCTGACCCGTCCGGGAGTTTATGCACATGGCATCTTATGACTACGACCTCTTTGTGATCGGTGGCGGTTCCGGTGGGGTGCGCAGCGGTCGCGTGGCCGCGTCGCTTGGCAAGAAGGTCGGTATTGCCGAAGAGTACCGTTACGGCGGCACCTGCGTCATTCGCGGCTGCGTGCCGAAGAAACTCTACGTCTATGCCTCGCAGTTTTCCGAGGCTTTCGAGGATGCCAAGGGCTTCGGCTGGCAGGTAGGGGAAAGCAGTTTCGACTGGAAGGCGCTGACGGCTGCCAAGGAAAAGGAAATTACCCGGCTGGAAGGGCTCTACCGCAAAGGGCTCGATAATGCCGGTGCAGATATCTTCAACTCGCGCGCCGTCATTGAGGGACCAAACAGCATTCGTCTCCTGAACGATGACCGGGTTGTCACGACCGAGCGCATCGTGATCGCCGTCGGGGGCCATCCGACGCCGCACGCCTCGCTTCCCGGCTACGAGCTTTGCATAAGCTCAAACGAAGCCTTCGATCTTCCGGAACTGCCCAAATCGATCCTGATCGCCGGCGGCGGCTATATTGCAGTTGAATTCGCCAACATCTTTCACGGGCTGGGGGTGGAAACGACGCTGATCTATCGCGGCAAGGAAATTCTGTCCCGTTTCGATCACGATCTGCGCCGCGGGCTGCACAAGGAAATGGAAGCCAAAGGCATCAGAATTTTGTGCGAGGATGTGCTGCAATCCATCAGCAAGGATGCAGACGGTCGCCGTGTCGCCGAAACCAAAAGCCACGGCACGCTGACGGTCGATCACGTCATGCTGGCCCTTGGTCGCGTTCCCAACACCGAAGGGCTTGGTCTCGATAAAGCTGGCGTGAACGTCGACGGCCAGGGGGCCATCGTGGTCGATGCGTTTTCGCGGACCAGTGCGCCGGGCATCTACGCGCTGGGTGATGTGACCAACCGCGTGCAGCTGACCCCCGTCGCCATCCACGAGGCCATGTGCTTCATTGAGACGGAGTACCGCAACAACCCGACCTCACCGGATCACGAGATGATCGCGACGGCGGTGTTCTCGCAGCCTGAGATCGGCACGATTGGCCTGACGGAAGAGGATGCCGCAAAGAAATTTGCGGATCTGGAAGTATACCGTGCAGAATTCCGGCCGATGAAGGCGACGCTGTCCGGCCGCTCTGAAAAGATGATCATGAAACTGATCGTCAATGCTGCCGACCGGAAGGTTGTCGGTGCGCATATCCTCGGTCACGATGCGGGCGAAATGGCGCAGCTTCTCGGCATCTCGCTGAAAGCGGGTGTGACCAAGGACGATTTCGATCGAACGATGGCTGTTCATCCGACCGCGTCCGAGGAGCTGGTAACGATGTACAACCCGAGCTACCGCATCAAGAACGGGGAGCGGCAGTAGAACGCGCCGGTTTCACTCGCTCATCCGAAAACAAGCGTAGCCGTACGCCTCGCATGGTATTGCCGGTTTGACTATACAAGCGACCCCACAAGGTCTATAAGCCCGGGACTTTAAGCTACCCAGTACCGGCAGCAAGACCGGTGGATGAACAGGTGAGTATGATGGCACAGACTTGGAACCCGAGCAGCTGGCGGCAGAAGCCCATCCAGCAGGTACCGGAATATCCGGATTTGGCAGCACTTGCTGCAACCGAAGCCCAGCTCGCAACCTATCCGCCACTGGTGTTTGCCGGTGAGGCCCGCCGCCTGAAAAGCTCCCTGGCAAACGTAGCAGAAGGCCGCGGCTTCCTGCTGCAGGGCGGCGATTGTGCCGAGAGCTTCGCCGAGCATGGCGCCGATACGATCCGTGACTTCTTCCGCGCCTTCCTTCAGATGGCCGTCGTCCTGACGTTCGGCGCACAGCAGCCGGTGGTGAAGGTTGGCCGTATCGCCGGCCAGTTTGCCAAGCCGCGTTCATCGAATATCGAGAAGCAGGGTGACGTCGAGCTGCCGAGCTATCGTGGCGACATCATCAACGGCATCGAGTTCAACGAGGCGGCCCGTATTCCAAGCCCGGAGCGTCAACTTGACGCCTACCGCCAGTCAGCTGCCACTCTGAACCTCCTGCGTGCCTTCGCGATGGGCGGTTACGCCAATCTCGATAACGTGCATCAGTGGATGCTTGGCTTCGTCAAGGACAGCCCGCAGGCCGAGCGTTACCGCAAACTTGCCGACAGGATTTCCGAGACCATGGATTTCATGAAGGCGATCGGTATCACGCCGGAGAGCAATCCGAACCTGCGTGAAACGGATTTCTTCACCAGCCATGAGGCGCTGCTGCTCGGCTACGAGCAGGCGCTGACGCGTGTCGATTCGACCTCGGGCGACTGGTATGCGACGTCCGGCCACATGATCTGGATCGGCGACCGTACGCGCCAGCCCGATCACGCTCACATCGAATATTGCCGTGGCATCAAGAACCCGCTGGGTCTGAAGTGCGGCCCGTCGCTGTCGGCTGATGGCCTGATCGAGCTTATCGACCTTCTCAACCCGAACAACGAAGCCGGTCGCCTCACGCTGATCTGCCGCTTCGGCCACGACAAGGTTGCCGAGCATCTGCCGCGTCTTATTCGCGCCGTCGAGCGTGAAGGCCGCAAGGTTGTCTGGTCCTGCGATCCGATGCACGGCAACACGATCACGCTCAACAACTACAAGACCCGTCCGTTCGAGCGTATCCTGTCGGAAGTCGAAAGCTTCTTCCAGATCCATCGCGCCGAAGGCACGCATCCGGGAGGCATCCACATCGAGATGACCGGCAAGGACGTGACCGAATGCACCGGTGGCGCGCGTGCGCTGTCGGGTGCTGATCTGGCTGATCGCTACCACACCCATTGCGACCCGCGCCTCAACGCCGATCAGGCGCTTGAACTCGCTTTCCTTCTTGCCGAGCGCATGAAGGGTGGCCGCGATGAGAAGCGCATGGTCGTCAATGGTTGATCAGCCGGGCTGATTTAACGATTGAAGCCAATGAAATTGACAGGGCCGGGCTGACACTTGATGTTGGCCCGGCTTTTTCATGTGAGATCATCTGTCGGGGAGGGGTTATGGAAGCTGTGCATAGGGGCGGATGTCTCTGCGGTGCCGTTCGGTTTGAGACGGAAGGGCCGTTGCGTGAGGTCATCGCGTGTCACTGTTCCCAGTGCCGGCGGCAGACGGGACTGCATTATGCCGCGACCAACGTGGCCGATGACCGGCTTCGCGTCCAAGGCGGGGAGAACGTTACCTGGTATCGTGCCAGCGATGAGGCCGGCCGGGGATTTTGCCGGATTTGCGGGTCAGCCCTCTTCTGGAAAGCGGACGGCCGCAAGCACACCTCGATCATGGCCGGCAGCTTCGATCAGCCGACAGGCTTGAAGATCGGCATTCACATCTATTGCGCCGACAAGGCCGACTTCTACGAGATCAACGACGGCGCGCCTCAGCTGGCCGGTTCGAGCAGTTGAGCAAGCCGCGGCTCTGAAGGACGTTTTCGCTCGGTGGTCGCGGCGGCCAGAAACGCTTGGCTGAGCGTCGAAATTTTGATTGCCTGCCATTCCATATAGGCTTTGACGAGCACAGGTGACACCCAAAGCCGGCGTTTGCGGCCGGCGCTTTCCTGTCGCCTTATCCAGCCCTCCGTCTCAGCCCGCGAGAAGAGACGACGTATATGCGTTCGCGAAAGGCCGTAATGGGTGGAAAGCTCGGAGAAGCTGAGATTTTCCACCTCGTATGTCGGGCTCGCGGCACCGGTAACGATGATCCGTGACATGAAATCGTCCAGTAGCAGTCCGCCATTCTCCATCCAGACAAATGCGGCGATGCACGCCGGGGGGTCACGCCATCCCTTGTTCTCTATCAGTTTCTTGGCCGCAACCGGCTGCGCACGATCGAAAATCGTCGGGTCGGCATCAAGTTTGGCAATGCGGTCTCCAGCGTCCAGCAAATCCAGGCTATGCATTTGTCCGCGGAACCACTTCTGCATGGCATCGGCGCTGATCTCGGTCGGTTCCAGCGGGCGCGAGCGCCGATTGGTGTTGCCGGGAACGTCCCGGATCAGCTTGTAGGCCAGCATCTCCGCGAGAAATGCGGTGGCGGTGTTGCGGCTCGCAGCGCCGAACTTCACCATGATGTCGAGAAGCCGAGCCGCGGTGATGCCGCTCAGCGGATCGTCGGGATCCCGTTCCAGATGAAGGGCGTAGGCGGATTGGCTGAGAAGCCATTTCTGTTGCGAGGAAACAAGACGCGCGACGCGGGGGAAAAGATCGTAAAGCCCGACCAGATGGCGCGCAGATTGCTTCAGCACGGAAAAATAGGCCGGGTGAGCCATGAGCATTTCGGACGTGATGGCAGATATCTGCGCTTTTTGCCGGGCGGTTCTCGACGGGGCGAATGTCATGATCGTTGCAGTCCATATAGTTTGGCAAGCCCGGTGAAATGAAGAGGTCGAGGCGTACCTCGGCGCAATATCATTTCCTCACCTGCATTCTGGTCGCAACTCTATAACGCTTCAGCCTTTCAATCTGTTCGCAAAGTTACAGGGAAAACAAAAAGATTTTGCGCGGTTTACTGCACCAGCACCGGACGCAGGCAATTTACGCCCGTCACCCTGATATCGGCTTCTCCCACCCGCACGCCTGCAGCGAGAAGGACGTTGTAAAGCAAGGTGTCGATTGAGGGCGTGATCGCGCCGAGGGTCTCCGCCAGAGCCGCCTGAACGATTTTCGGACTGCCGATACTCAGAAAAAGCACCTGGATATCCAGATCCAGATTTTTCAGCAGGCTCTGCGTGGTCGATGTCAGAGTATCGCGGGTGGACAAGGACTTCACGGCACTCGATGCGACCTCCGACGGGCTGAATGTCAGCCGTTGCGGCTGCATGTTCTGCGCCTCCACATGCGCGATGCCGGATACCCGCAAAAGCGAAGAATCGATCAGCTTCGCCTTGCCGACGCGCACTTTCTCGCCGAAGGAGGAGAGAGCGGAAGGATCGACCGTACCGATCGCGATCTCGGCGACGCCGGGTACGGCTTCGATCGTGACGCCGGCATTTGTGGGGCTACCGCCATAACACCTGATATCGGCGAGTCGCGCCTCCGCATGGGCAACTTCTACATAAAGCGGCAGCTTGACGCGCAGTCCCGCCAGCGCGGAAAGCCCGTTGACTTCCACCGTGACCGCCAGCCGGGTTTGTGCGGTGCGCACCGCAGTACCAGGATTGCCCAGCCGGTGTGCCGGTGTTTCGACTGGAGGCTCTCCTACGGCGAGACTTATGTTGGCGGTTGCAATCCCGGGCAAACCGGTTGCCGCATTGACGGAAATCTGGTTTTCGCCGTTCGAGATGGCCGCGGCCGCGGAAAGAAGTTCAAGCGCGCTGATCTTCATTTTCCAGTTCGATCCGGCATCGACCTTGATATCCTTCTTCGGATCGATGTTCAGCACCTGCGCGAGCTTGATGGTGTTTTGATTGCGCGCAAGCGCCGTATCGATCGCCTTCAATGCGCTCGTCGCCGTGTTCGATAATCCGCCAACAGCCCGCATTGAGGCCAGCAGTTCGGGCATGGCGAGATCGGCGTTCAGCACGTCCTCGTAGGTCGCGGTTTGCAGCCGCAGGCGTGTCGAGACGATCTTGAGGAAAGGCTGGACGTCTATGTCCGCATCGGCAAGCGCACGGTAATCCATGACTTTCAGCGAAACCGTCGTGCCGAGCAACTGCCCGAGAATGGCATTCAGGATGCCGCCGTCCAGGCTCGCCAGCCGCGAGCCGACCGAGAACGCTGCGAGCTTCGCGCTTGCAGCCGTGCCAGTCACGCGCATTGTCGGCGGTGTGCTGAACATGGCGGCAAGATGCAGTTCACCTTCGCGCTCGATCGTGACCTGCGCGGCATCGGCCGGCGTTGCATTTGCAATGAAGCGTTGGTTCACATCCAGCGACGGGTCGGGAAGATAGCGGCCTTTTGTCAGCGTCATCACCCCCGCCTTGAGCGCCGCGACCTGATCCAGAACCGGGCGGCCATCGACATCGATCAGGCCTTTCGAGGTTGCAATCGTCATGGCCAGCCCATTGGCCTTGAGATGCTTCCGCGCGGCCGTTTCGAGATTCGCGAGATCCGAGGAGGAGACGATGGCCGCAATATCGGCGACTGTCTGCATTTCGCGCTTCTGAAGCGTGAGATAGCCGTAGTCGATGCCCAATCCCATGGAGAGGATGAAAAGCGGCGCAACGAGGGCTGCGGAAAGGCCGATGTTGCCGCGTCTGTCGTTGATCATGCGGTTTAAAGAGCGGCCCGGCATGTCAGATACCTCCGATGCGGATGGTCGCATAGCGCGTGATCTCCCGATCCGGCATCGCGAATGTGAAAAGGTTCCAGATCGGCAGCGCGCTGGCGTCGTAGGAAATGGTGACGGTGAACTGGTCGATGTTGCTGACGTCGTCCTGCACGTCGAAGCTGACCTTGCTGACGTCGATAAAGGCATATCCGGTGATAGACGTTCGAATGTAGGTGTCGGCGAGGCTGTGCCTCTCGTTTGCCGTCAGACCGGCGATGGCGGTCCTTGCCGCATCAGCCGCAATCTGCTGGAGGGAATGACTGGCGCTGAGATAGACGCCATAGCCAATCATCGTCAGCACGGTCATGAAGAAAAGCGGTGCAACCAGCGCGAACTCGACCGCAGCCGCCCCTTCTTTCCTGAAAAACAATCGCGGAAAGGCATACATCGGTACCTCCCTAGCTAAGTGGCGATTTTTCTCCTTTGCACCTATAGGGTGCGCTTGATGTGTTAAGTTTTCGATACTCTTCCGGGTTGAGATGATGCGCAGTCGCTACCGTAAGGGTGGCGCGTCCCCGCTGCTGGTTTGGCGTTTTCGCACAAGATAATAATATCATTATAGATTTTCGATGGATCGTGGTGATCGTACGGTCGCTGCAGATGGGCCTTGGCGCTCGCGGAGCTCGGCGATCCCGCACTGAGACCCGACATCGATCTCATAATGAGGCACTTTCAGTTCAACTTCAGATTTTAAGCTGATTTCATAAACCATTCCGGATCTCCAGCTGAAGCGCCTTCTGAACGCAACGATCGACAGACAGGTTGAGGCGGAATCGGCCAAGTCGTGCCCAAGCAAAATGCCCTCCGCCATCAGCTGACGAAGAGCTCATCCACAGAGGAAATCAGGCAGGGTCACATTGCCGGCTGCTGCGGAAAGAGTTCCTCATGCGAGCTGAAGAAGCGGTCTGTGCCGTAGCGCTTGCCGAACATCATGTCGTGCTGGAGAAAGCGATAGTCGCGCACCAGCGGCGGGATCGTCTTCTGGCGCGACCAGTTGGAGGTATCCTTGCCGGCCGCATTGATTAGCATGAAGCGGTCGATGACATGGTAGCGGTCAAAGACGTTGCCCAGAAACCCGGTGTAATAGGGATGTTCGAAGCCGCCCTGTTGCAGGATCTTGTAGGACAGGAAAGCCGGGCTGATGGTTCCGATATCTTTGACGGGACCGGTCTTGTTCGACCAGACGACCAGCGGGGTTTCGTGCTGGATCTTCATCTGGTCCATCGGCCCTTTGCGCGAGGCGGTGACGCCCGGCATGAACCCGGTGCTTGTGTAGACGGTGTTGAGCGGCGGCAAGTGATCGCCGAAGATGACGATGATCGTCTCGCGGTCACGTTCCTTCGCCCAGTCCATCAGCATCTTCAGGCTATCGTCGGCTTCCTTGACGCCCTGTGCGTAGGTTTCGAGCACCTGACGATCGCCCGGCGGCAGGTCGCCTTCCACCTTGATGGTGTTCTTCGCGTAACGATTGGCTTCGTAGGGCCCATGACCCTGAAGCGTCACCGTGAAGAAGAAGAAGGGGTCACGCAACGCATCTGCCTGACGGATGATTTCCTTGGTCAGCGATTCATCCGAGGCGAAAATTCCGCGCTTCTGCATCGGCGGCAAATTCTCTTCCGAGCGAAAATCCTCGAAGCCGAAGGCCTTGTAGACGGCGCTGCGGTTCCAGAACCATTTCTGGAAGGGGTGAACCGCGCGGGCCGTGTAACCTTCTCCGCGGAAGAAGGTGGCGAGCGACGGGATCGGATTGCGGATGTACTGCTGATAAGGAATGCTGCCATAGGGCAGAAAGGCATTGGAAAAACCGGTCAGCGCCTCGAATTCCACATTGGCGGTCATGCCACCGAATTCCGGCGAGAAGACGTTGCCCGACTGCATTTCGCGGATGGTCGGCATCGGATCAGGAGACAGCTTGATGTTCGGCAGGCGGGTCGGGTCCCAAAGGGACTCGCTCATCAGCACGATCACGTCCGGCTTGCTGCGATGGCTCGTTCCGGCCGGAACGGGCTTCACCGGGATCTTTTCGATTGCGTCGAGCATGTAACCGGCGGGGGCCGTCACGTTGGCCATTGGCAGGTTCAACGCAAACGCCATGGCAAAGCCGTTATGGCGGTAGTTTTCCGTCTGGTCCCACATGATCGGAATGACGTTCAGACGGTCCCTCAACCACGAGAAGTCGTTGTAGTCCATGATGTTGTAGAACGAGGCGAGCAGCGGCACCGTTACGGCTAGACGCGCGATGCGCGGCTTGCGGGAAAGTTTCGGAAAGCGGCGCCAGGCAAAACGGGCAAGCCAGCCAAGGGCCGCGATCGACAGCAGAAGGCCTGCGACGATGCCGACCGCAGTCCAAGGCCTGTCCATCACCAGCGCCGGCATCAGTTCCATGATCTGGCGGCCAAAAAGAAAGTCTGTGGGATAGAGCGGGTCGGAGAGAAAAACCTGCTTCTGGTGGCTTATCAACGCCGGTCCGACGGCAATTGGCGCAAGGACCAGCATGCCGATGTGCTGGCGAGAAAAGAACGCGTCAAGAGTAAGGCTGACCAGCAGGAAGACACCGACGGTCGTCCATGCGGGACGCATCGGATCAATGAAGTAGAGCACGGTCTCGTGCAACGAACTGCGGGAAATCCATTCCACCGTGAAAACAAGAAGAATGGCCAGAACGAGCGACAGCGGCAGCGACAAAGCGTAACGTCGGCCATGCGCGCGCACGGCCTGCAATAGCTTCGCCTTGCCGATCCCGAAGGATGGCGCCAGTCCCGCCGTGCCCGGCGCGGCAACAGTGCCGACTGCAGTCTCGAAACTGGCCAAGGCCTACTCCAATATTACAAAACTTTCGCAAAACTGTCATACAGTCGTCATCTTGAATGCAACATGAATGATTTCCAATCTCCACAAAAACGCAGCCGGCTATCGATATTTCGCCATGTGGACGGTCTTTCCGCGGATAAATTCAGGCCTGCCTGCCAAGCGCGACATCGGCGCGCGTCAGCCACATGCTATGACGGACGCGGGAGACCCTTTGCGATGGCGCGACTGCAACTAAATTGTTCCGTTTGCGCGTGAACCGCTCTAAACAACGGATGCGGTTTGTCGCCGCGATACAGTGATGAATGAAGGCAACTCGTCCATGACCGCGCAAAAGATCATTTCCTCGACGCTTCGTATTGCCGTCGCCCAGCTCAATCCGACCGTGGGGGACGTCACGGGAAATCTCGCCAAGGCGCGCGAGGCGAGGGCGGATGCGGCTCGGCAGGGAGCGGACCTGCTGCTTTTGACCGAACTTTTCATTTCCGGCTATCCGCCAGAGGACCTCGTGCTGAAGCCGGCCTTCCTGAAGGCCTGTCAGGCCGCCGTCGATGCGCTCGCCGCCGATACGGCCGATGCCGGCCCCGGCGTCGTGGTCGGCTTTCCGAGGCAGGGAGAAACGGGACGGCACAACTCCGTCGCCGTGCTTGATGATGGAAAAATTCTTGTTCTGCGCGACAAGATCGACCTGCCGAACTATGGCGAATTCGATGAGAAGCGCGTGTTTTCGGAAGGCAGCATGCCTGGTCCTGTGAATTTTCGCGGCGTGCGGCTTGGCATTCCGATCTGCGAGGAAATCTGGAACGACCTCGGTGTCTGCGAAACTCTGGCGGAGAGTGGTGCTGAAATTCTGCTCGTTCCCAACGGCTCGCCCTATTATCGCGGCAAGGTTGACGTGCGCCATCAGGTGGCGTTGCGGCAGGTGATTGAATCCGGGCTGCCGTTGGTCTTTGCAAATCAATTGGGCGGTCAGGACGAACTCGTCTTCGACGGCGCGAGCTTCGGTTTCAATGCCGACAGGTCGTTGGCCTTCCAGATGAGCCAGTTCGAGGAGGCCATTGCCGTCGTAACCTTCCATCGCAAGGACGACAGCTGGCGCTGCGAAGCGGGTCCTTTCTCGAAAATTCCCGAAAAGGACGAGGCCGATTATCGCGCTTGCATGCTGGGTTTCCGCGATTACGTCAACAAGAACGGTTTCAAGAATGTCGTGCTCGGACTTTCCGGCGGGATCGATTCCGCCCTGTGCGCAGCGCTCGCCGTTGACGCCCTTGGTGAGGAGCGTGTGCGCACGCTGATGCTGCCGTACCGCTACACGTCGTCGGAATCCTTCAAGGATGCCGAGGAATGCGCCAAGGCGCTGGGGTGCCGCTACGACATAGTGCCGATCGAAGAGCCCGTGACCGGGTTTACCGAGGCGCTCTCCGGGCTATTCGAAGGAACCGAGCCGGGTATCACCGAGGAAAATCTGCAGAGCCGAACGCGCGGAACGATCCTGATGGCGATCTCCAACAAGTTCGGCTCGATGGTGGTGACGACCGGCAACAAGTCGGAAATGTCCGTCGGATATGCGACGCTCTATGGCGACATGAACGGCGGCTTCAACCCGATCAAGGACCTTTACAAGATGCAGGTCTACGGCCTGTCACGTTGGCGCAATACGACGGTGCCGCCAGGCGCGCTCGGCCCTTCTGGCGAAGTGATCCCGCAAAACATTATCGCCAAGGCGCCGTCGGCCGAACTGCGTCCCAACCAGACCGACCAGGATTCGCTGCCGCCTTATCCGGTGCTGGACGATATTCTGGAATGCCTTGTGGAGCAGGAGATGGGCACCGCGGAAATCGTTGCCCGCGGGCATGACGAGGCAACCGTGCACCGCATCGAGCACCTGCTTTACATCGCCGAATACAAGCGCCGCCAGTCTGCTCCGGGTGTGAAGATCACCAAGAAGAATTTCGGCCGCGATCGTCGCTACCCGATCACCAACCGTTTTCGCGACCGCTGATCTCGGTTGCTGAAAGGAACACTATGCGCAGTTCAGTCGAGATTTATTCGCTCGATACCCAGGAAAGCCGTGTTGTCTGGCAGACGGACAGATTGTTCGAGGCGCCCAACTTCACGGCTGACGGAAAGTCGCTGATCCTCAATGCGGATGGTTTGCTTTACCGGTTGTCTGTCGATGGCGGCGAGCCGGTGCAGATCGATACGGGGCTGGCGCGCGCGTGCAACAACGATCACGGGCTTTCACCCGACGGCAAAACCATCGTCATCAGCGACAAGACGGAATATGGCGCGTCCACGATCTATACGCTGCCGCTCGGTGGTGGCGCGCCCAGCCAAGTGACGGCGAAGACACCATCCTATTGGCACGGCTGGTCGCCGGGCGGAAAAACGCTTGCCTACTGCGGTATCCGCGACGATGTCTTCGACATCTACACCATCCCTGTGGAGGGCGGTGAGGAAACGCGGCTGACCTTCGGCGAGGGGCGCAATGATGGGCCAGACTACAGCCCCGATGGCGCTTGGATTTACTTTAATTCCAGCCGCACGGGCCGCATGCAAATCTGGCGTGTGCGGCCCGATGCGAGCGAAGTGCAACGCATCACCAACAGCGAATATGGCGACTGGTTCCCGCATCCGTCCCCGGATGGCCGCAATCTGCTGGTTCTGTCCTATGATGCCGACGTGTTCGATCATCCGCGGGATCTCAATGTAAGGTTGCGGATTATGGATATGGATGGCGGCAATGCGCGCATCCTGTTTCCTCTATTCGGCGGGCAGGGGACGATCAATGTGCCCAACTGGGCACCGGATGCACGCTCGTTCGCCTTCGTTCGCTACGCGCCTGCGTCCTGAACTTTCCGTGTCGTTTAAGCAACGTCGGGTTTTAACCAATTTCAAACCAGCTTGCTTAAACGAAATTTCCGCTTTGATTGCTAATATACCGACTATCGCGAATACCGGGCGTCAGAATCCCGGTTGAGATGGTCGCCAAAAGCCACGAGCACCTGGGCGCCATCTGAAGGGGATGTCGGCATGGGACGTAACGCGGCAGCACAGACAGGAAGACGGCGAACCGGGCGCACCGTGGTGCTGATCCACGTCGCCTGTGCAGCACTTGCTCTCATGATCGTTGCCAGCCTTGCCGTCGTGCTTGATCGCTCGGTCGATGAAGCCGATCGCTTCGGTCTTACCGCCGAACGAAAGCTGGTCGATGGCGAATTGCAGCATCAGATCGATGCTGTCGTGCAGTATCAGGCCGAGCTCTCCTTTTGGAACAAGACCTATACCGAACTCGGACAGGGAACGCTCAGCGATACCTTCATCAAGGAGGAGATGACGGACTGGCTGTGGCAGGATTTTGGATTCAACTGGATGATCTTTTCCGATAGGTCAGCGGAAGCGTTTCTGGCGGTCAAGGACGGCTTGAAGGTTGGACGACAGGAAGGAACCAGAATACTGAGATGGGCTGGTGATTTGCTGGAGGAGGCAGACAGGCTCTATGAAGCCGGTATCGTTGCCGATGGTAGCGGCTGGCGCGTTATGAGACCTGCGCGCGACAGCGCTGCGCTGGAAGCGCCCGTCCCCGGTATCCATGCAACGGATATCCGTCTGATCGATGGCGTCATCAGCATTGTCGTCGTCCAGGCGGTCTTGCCCGAAAATCTGCACATTCCAGCCTTTCGGCGCGATCCGGTCTTCATGATCACGATCAAGCCCTTCAGCAACCTTATGCTGCGCAACGTGGAGGAGCGTCTCGGCATATCCCGGCTGTCCTTTACATCCGTGCGCAATGTCGCGGAGAGCGATATTCATGTGACGCTTGGCAACTGCAGCGACCCGTCCTGCATGGTCGCTGCGTGGGCGCCGCGCCGACCGGGCAGCTTCGTGCGCTCCGAAACATTGCCGAGTGTTATCGTGATCGGCCTCATCGCGACGTTGGTCATGACGTTCATAGCGTTGCGTTTCGGAGCGGTGGTTTCAGCGCTTGAGGCGAGCGAGGCGGAAAACCGCCACCAGGCCCGCCACGATCGTCTGACCGGACTGATCAACCGCACCGGTTTCGATCAGGCCTTGGCTGCCGCGACGCTTCGTGTCGCCGAGCGTCCTTTCAGTCTCCTGTGTATCGACCTTGATCGGTTCAAGGCGGTCAACGATACCTATGGCCATCCGGCCGGCGATGCGCTCCTCAAGGTGCTGGCGGAGCGATTTACGTCAACCGTAGGGGATCTGGGGATTGTCGCTCGTCTTGGCGGCGATGAATTTGCCGTGCTTCTCGATCATGGGATATCGCAGGAATCGGCGATGCAGTTGGCGCGCGCGCTGATTGTCGATGCGCAGACGCCAGTGCCTTTTGATGGACAACTCCTGTGCGTCGGCTGCAGCGTCGGATTGGCGTCGGCGCCGAAACATGGCGTCAGCGCGCGGGAAATCGTTCCGGCGGCAGACCGGGCGCTCTATCGTGCCAAAGCCAATGGCCGAAACTGCGTCCGCACCGCTGACGATGTAGACGCTACCGAGCAAAACCAACCCGATGGTGTTGCCGCATAGCATTCGCTACGGCACCAAACTTCATCGACAGGTGACAACGGTTCAGTTCGGTTGAAGTTGTTGATACCCTGGACCCTTGGGATGGTGCAGGTCGATAGAGGTTTCCTGCGTGGGAAGGAAACTGGGGCCGACCATGCGCACCTTCTTGTCATCCGGATCGTAGGGGCGTTCCGGCACGGCGCTGTTGACTTCCGCCTGAGTTTTCGGCGTCGTGATCGTGACGATGGAGCCTTGCTGCTGCGGGGTGCTAAGTTTCGCCGTTGTGTTTCGGGGAATTGCGCATCCGCATTGTCCCGCTGTGCTCGGATCGCGGGTCTTGTAGGCGAACGCCGTTGGCAGATCGATATAGGGCTCGCCTGTCGCCGCCGAGATCATCTGCTCGCTCTCTTCCGTTGCCAGCGCGTGATAGTAGAGCGCTGTCTGCGAACCCGGGCAGCGTCGTTGGCAGGTCTCGGCGTCCCGTTGAAAATCAGCTGGCGTGGCGTTGGAAGAGATCGGGAAAAATGCACCGTCACAGGTGCGCACACACATCGTCCGAAGACTGCCATTGCCGTCGTCGCCGGGAATGGCGAAACCCGACGCTTCGGTTTGATCGAGTAGAATGGTGTCGCGGATCGGCGGCAGATCTTTCAGGATATTGCGATGGGTTTCCGGCTCCGCGGCCGCGGCCTGAAGAAGCTTGTCCTGTTCCTCGGCGCAGCGGTTCACGTCGAGCGCGGCGAGGATGCGGCGACGCACGGCATCGTTGCCGCCGCCGACAAGGCTCTGCCGCCGTGCCTTCAAATCGTCGAGGTTGGCTTCCATCTGCTCGATGACGGCGTCGAGATTGTCGCAATTGGCGTCCAACGGCTTGCCGACCACGATCACGCTGCCGGCATTGCAGCCAGTTCGCCGTCTTTCGCTGCGTGCCTGACGCAGATCGAGATTCTGGCGGGAAATTGCCGCCGCGTAATCGCGCAGATTGGCGTTTGAGATGACGTTGTTGCGGGGCAGGTCGTTGAGTTTGGCGTTGAGCCGTTCGCAAACGGCCGAGGCCGCGGCGGCTTGGGCTGCCGTCAGTAGAATGACGGCCGCGAGAGCCGCTATCGAAGTCGAACAAAACCGCACGTTTGCAATCGCCTGAAACTTTGCGGGGAACAGCGGCGGACAATGCCTTCACCCCGACTTTCAGCGGTATCATAGCGTCATTCCATGACGGTGCAACGCGGCTTTGGCGACAATGTTAACAGGCGGCAGGAACTTGGCCTGCCTATGGAGAAAAGCAGGCCCCGCAGGTTCGGTTCTGCGAGGCCTGCCTGTCGAGCAAAAGATTAAGCCGCGCGGGCGGTTTCCAGTGACATCGCCTGTTCAAGTACCGTACCATCGATCGCAGCAACGGCTTTCATCCGTTCCAGAAGATCGTCGGTCACTTCCCAGGCGACGGCAACGGCAAAGACCGAGCCGATGCGATGCGGAGCGCCGATCCGCTCGCCGGGGCAACCCATGCGTCTGAACATCCGCTCCAGAAAGACATCCGTGACTGTCACGATATGGCTAAGGCCTGAGGCGAGGCTGAGTTCGCCGACACCGCACATCAGCTCGGCGGCTGCGATCGTCACCTGATTGGAGGCGCGATCCTGCGAGATTTCCGGATCGATGCAGAAGCGGCTGGATTCCCAGACCGAGGTACTGCGGATTTCCGGGCTGCCGTCCAGAAGGATGGGAAACGTGTCATCCAGCATGTTCGGGCCTAGCGTCGGCAGTAGCCGCAGGGAGCCGCGCAAACGGCCGGTTTCGGAATAGGAAAGCACATAAAGCGGATTGGCCGCGTCGTAGTTGTCGATCTCCCATTCACCACGAACAGAGACGTCCCATTTGAGGAAGTCATGGAAAACACGTTTGCGCAGCTTGAACATCGCGTCGATTTCGCCGGGATTGGCTTTTGCCGTACGGCTGTTGAAGATTCTGATCATTGTGTTGCTCCTTGGTGGGAATGGAGCAAAGGCTGTCAGTTTTCAGGGGGCGCTAAAACTGTCGGTAGCGACAGGTGCGGCATGCACGCCGCCGTGCAAAATAGAGCCCCAGCAGGGCTCTATTCATCGCGGGAGGTGGGGAGTTGCAGATCAGAAGGTCGGTATGAGGTCTTGCCGGACGGCCTGGGCAACGGCCTGCGTGTTGGACACGACATTCAGCTTGCGGCGGGCGTTGGTCATGAAGAAGCGCACGGTGCGTTCACTGATCCCGAGGATGCGGGCTATTTCCCAGTAGCTTTTGCCAGCGGCGGCCCATCCCAGCACTTCCGTCTCGCGGTTCGTCAGGGCGGCCCTGATATCGCTGGAGATGTCGATCATCGCACTGCGGCGCACGTCATCCTCGATCTCGCCCGCATGGAAGAGGTTGGCCAGATGCTGGAAGTCCCGCAGGTGGCATCGGCTGTAGGCTGGCCATTCGCAGGCGGGCATATCCGACTGGATCGCAAGGAAAGCCATGCGGCGCATCGGGGTTGCGAGCGGCAAAGTCACGCCCACGATATTGACGCCCCTTCGCTCGACCGCCGAGAGGTGCGGTTCGATCTGCGGGTTGAGCTTGCGTGCCGTCAGCCAGTCAACCGGGCGTACGGAGTTGGTGAGTGCACTCAGTACGGGAGAGATATGTGAAAAATCGCGATGCAACCACTCGTTGACGGTTTCGGTCGATGCGGTGCAATGCAGGCGATGAATGCTCATGCCCGAGCGCGTGAGGTCTGCATCGAGATAAAGAAGGTTTGCAACGCGGAAGGATTTTCGCATGAGTGCGAAAAACCGCGTGTGACCAATATGTTGTCCGCTGTCCATAACGTCCAGCAAGTCAAAATATGCCCGTTGATCGGTCATGCTGAACACCCTTTTATTTCAAGGGTTTCAGCATGCAAACCATTTTTATACTTGTCTAGTTCAATCGTCGGTTAATATGAAACTTTCTTTAGAACTAATTCAAAGTTGTATTTAATGCTCATTTCGGCACAGATTCCGACGGGTGCGAAGCCTCTACCACGGCAAGCGCTGCCATATTCACAACGCCGCGGGACGTGACCGATGGCGACAGGATATGGGCGGGGAGTGCGGTTCCCAGCAGAATCGGGCCGACATGCAAACCTTCGCTCATCGTCTTGACGACGCCAAGCGTGATATTGGCCGCATCAAGGTTGGGGAACACGAGCAGGTTGGCTTCGCCGGTGAGCGTGCTGTTCGGCATGACGCGACGACGCAGGAATTCGGAGATTGCGGAATCCCCGTGCATTTCGCCATCGGCCTCCAGATCGGGCGCCAGTTCGCGGACGATCTCGATGGCGCGACGCATCTTGAAGGCGCTCTCGGAATCGCGCGACCCGAAATTCGAGTGCGAGACCAGGGCAGCACGCGGGGTAATGCCGAAGCGCCGGATTTCCTGGGCGGCCATGACGGTCTTCTGTGCGATTTCCTCGGCGGTCGGATTGAAGGTGACGTAAGTGTCGGTCATGAAGGTCGCGCCGCGCTGCGAGATCAGCAGGCTGAGGGCGGAGAAATCGAGAACACCTTCGCGCTTGCCGATGATCTGGGACACGTCGCGCAGGTGGCGGCTGTAACGGCCTTCCACGCCGCAGATGAGGGCATCGGCTTCGCCGCGCCGAAGCGCCAGCGCGCCGATGACGGTGGTGTTGGTGCGGACGATCGTACGCGCCGCTTCCGGGATGACGCCCAGGCGGCCTACCAGTCCAAAGTAATCATCGACATAATCCCGGTAGCGGGGGTCGCCTTCCGGATTGACGACCTCGAAATCCGTATCGGGACGGATGCGCAGGCCGTAGCGCTTGAGGCGCGTCTCGATGATGTTCGGTCGCCCGATGAGGATCGGGCGTGCCGTGCCTTCTTCAAGCAAAACCTGGGCGGCACGCAGCACGCGCTCGTCTTCGCCTTCGGCAAAGATCACGCGGTTTTTCGCAGCATTTTTCGCCGCGGCGAAAATCGGCTTCATGATGAAGCCCGAGCGGAAGACGAATCGGTTCAGCTGATCGAGATACGCATCGAAATCGGTAATAGGCCGTGCGGCGACGCCGCTATCGGCCGCCGCCTTAGCGACCGCCGGTGCGATGCGCAGGATCAGCCGCTGGTCGAACGGCGAGGGGATCAGATAGTCCGGACCGAAGATCGGGGTGTCGCCGGTGTAGGCGCGCGCTGCGACGTCGGAGGGTTCCTCGCGGGCGAGTGCTGCGATGGCGCGCACCGCCGCCATCTTCATTTCCTCGTTGATCGTGCGCGCGCCGCAATCCAGCGCACCGCGGAAGATATAGGGGAAGCAGAGGACATTGTTGACCTGGTTGGGGAAATCAGATCGACCCGTGCAGATCATCGCATCCGGGCGGGCGGCGCGGGCGACTTCCGGCATGATTTCCGGGTTCGGGTTTGCCAGTGCCATGATCAGCGGCTTTTCCGCCATCTGCACGAGCAACTCCGGCTTCAGAACGCCGGCCGCCGAAAGGCCAAGGAATACGTCGGCGCCGCCGATGCTGTCGGCCAGGACGCGCTTGTCGCTCGGCTGGGCATAGACCGACTTCCATTCGTCCATCAGCACTTCGCGGCCGACATAGACGAGACCCTCGAGATCGTGCACCCAGATGTTCTCGCGTTTCGCGCCGAGCGTGACCAGAAGGTTGAGGCAGGCAAGCGCTGCCGCGCCGGCTCCCGAGGTCACGATCTTGGCGGTGGCGATATCCTTTCCGGCGAGCTCCAGTCCGTTGAGGATTGCTGCCGCGACGATGATGGCGGTGCCGTGCTGGTCATCGTGGAAGACCGGGATCTGCATCTTCTCGCGCAGCTGGCGCTCGACTTCAAAACATTCCGGAGCCTTGATGTCTTCCAGGTTGATGCCACCGAAGGTCGGTTCCAGGGCTGAGACGACATCGACCATGCGCTCGATGCCCGGGGCGTCGATCTCGATATCGAAGACGTCGATGCCGGCAAATTTCTTGAAGAGAACGGCCTTGCCCTCCATTACGGGCTTGGATGCCAGCGGGCCGATATTGCCGAGGCCAAGCACGGCCGAGCCGTTGGACACGACGGCAACGAGATTGGCGCGCGCGGTGTAGTCGGCGGCGGTCTCCGGGTTGTCGCGGATGGCAAGACACGGGGCGGCGACGCCCGGCGAATAGGCGAGCGCGAGGTCGCGCTGGTTGCCAAGCGGCTTGATGGGCTGGATCTCAAGTTTACCCGGGCGCGGATAGCGGTGGAAGAACAGTGCCTGTTCATCCAGATCGCCGCTTGTTGGAACCTGCGGGCCCTTGCCCCTGTCAGCCATCGTCATTCTTGCAATCCCCATCGGTTGGACGCGGCCCTTTTTTCATGAAAATTCTGCGGCGTACAGTTTTTTGTGGGCACGGCGGAAGCTCCCTTAGCGAAGTTCGCCACAGGCGCTGTCATTCTCCTGAAACACGAGTCTGGTTTTAGGCTGTCATTAAGACAGGAAGGCAAAAAGCGAGACAGATCCATGACCGACATCGATATCGCCCCCGAGACCCGACGCTATCGGACGCTGTTCATTTCGGATGTTCATCTCGGCTCGAAAGCCGCCAAGACGGATTTTCTGCTCGATTTCCTTCGCCTGCATGATGCGGACACCATCATTCTGGTGGGCGACATCGTGGATGGATGGCGGCTGAAGCGAAGCTGGTACTGGCCCCAACCCTGCAATGATGTCGTGCAGAAACTTCTGCGCAAGGCGCGCAAGGGAACCCGCATCATCTACATCCCAGGAAATCACGACGAGTTCATGCGGGACTTTCCGGGCGTTCATTTCGGCGGCATCGAAGTCGCCAATCGCCACATCCATGAAGCCGGCGACGGCCGCCGCTACCTTGTTCTTCATGGCGATGAGTTCGATGTCGTGGTGCGCAATGCCCGCGTACTCGCCTATCTCGGCGACTGGGCCTACGACACCGCAATTGCGATCAATGTGGTTCTTTCGGCGGTTCGCCGCCGGCTTGGGCTTCCGTACTGGTCGTTTTCGGCCTGGGCAAAGCTGCAGGTCAAGCACGCCGTCAATTTCATCGGCGAGTTCCAGAAGGTGGTGGCGGAAGAAGCCCGCCGCAGCGGCGTCGATGGCGTCATCTGCGGCCATATCCACCATGCCGTGATCGATCAGATGGACGATATCCGCTACATCAACACCGGGGACTGGGTGGAAAGCTGCACCGCCGTTGCCGAGCACCAGGACGGCACGATGGAACTGATCACCTGGCGTCAGATGGCCGGCCTGCCTGCTCCGAAGAAGGACGTCGCGCTGGTGCCGGTCTCAGATGTGCTTCGCGAGCGTGAGGCAGCCTAAATCTAAGTTGCACTTCGGTGTCACTGTAGCGGATTCTTGCATGCAATAGCCCGATCTTATGGCGGCGCTCGCAAAGGCTGTGCTAAGGCTTGGCCGTAACGTCAGGTCCTCCCATGATTCCCTCGTCTGAGCCTCCTTATCGCGAGGATGCGCCGGCTCGTTTTGTGCCGCGCATCGCCTTGCTCTTTTGCGCGCCCTTGATCGTAAACGGTTTCGCGATGCCGTTTTTTCCGATCTGGCTGCATACGCTGTCGCTGACGGATTTCGAGATTGGCATTATCCTTTCGGTGCCGATGTTCGTGCGCGTTTTCACGGCACCGCTTGCCGGAGCTTTGGCCGACCGGATCGGCGAGCGCTCGAAAGTGCTGATATGGTCTGCCGTTCTATCGCTGCTGACGGCGCTGGCGCTTTTCGTCTCCCACGCCTTCTGGTTCGTCCTGATCATCTATGCGCTGCAGGGGGCGGTTTATTCGCCCTATGTCCCGATCGTTGAGGCAATCGCGCTGACGGGTGTGCGCCGCTGGGGCTTTGACTATGCCCGCATGCGCGTCTGGGGCTCGATCGCCTTTATCGGCGCGACGATGCTGGGCGGCGAGATGATGGGCTGGTTTGGCGACGGCATGGTGATCCCGGCGATGGCCGGCGGTTTCGCGCTGATGGTCGCAACGACCTTCTTCGCGCCGAAGGTCGGGCGCCCGCGCCGGCCCTCGACATTGACGACGCTCACCGAAGCCCCGCCAAAGACGCTGCAGAAGCTCGACCTGCAATTGCTGCTGATCGGTGTGACGCTCGTCAACGGGAGCCATGCGATGCTTTTCGCGTTTTCGGCGATCTACTGGCAGAACATCGGTTTGAGCGGCACGCAGATTGGCCTTCTTTGGAGTGCCGGCGTGGCGGCGGAGGTCATCATGTTCGCCTGCGCCAAACCGATCATCCGCCGCATCAGCATCTGGACCATGATCTTTTCAGGTTGTGGCTTGGCCGTCGTGCGCTGGCTTCTGTTTCCGATGGATCTCGGCTTTGGCGGCTACTTCATGCTCCAGTGTTTTCACGCCTTCACCTATGCGATCATGCATACCGGCATGCAAAACAAACTGGTGGAGCGGGTTCCCGAAGAACTGGAGGCCTCCGCTCAAGGGCTCTATTTCTTCTATACCGGCATTTTCACCGCGATCTTCACATTTGCCTCGGGCTATCTTTACGCCTGGTACGGCGTCGATGGCTTCTATGCCATGTCGGCCGTCGCGTTTGTCGGATGCGCCGCTGCCTTCGCATCCTATGTGCTTCAGCCCCAGAGGCCTGTGGTTGGAGGATAGACGAGCGATCCGTCGTAATGCAGGCCGTGATGACGATCCTTCGCGAGCAGCAGGGGACCGTCGAGATCGACGAAATCCGCCCCTTGCGCGAGAAGAACGGCCGGTGCCATGCCCAGCGACGTTCCGACCATACAGCCGATCATCACCTGGAGGTCCAGGGCCTGCGCCGCGGCGCGCATCCGCAACCCTTCGGTCAAGCCGCCCGTCTTGTCCAGCTTGATGTTGACGGCATCATAACGATAGACGAGGGCCGCCAGGTCTTCGGTCTTGTGCACGCTTTCGTCGGCGCAGATTTTCACGGGACGGGCGATCGAGGCGAGCGCTGCGTCGTCATCGGAGGGAAGCGGTTGCTCGATCAGCGCGATACCGGCTTCCACGCAGACATCGAAATGCATTTCAAGTGTACGCGGGGTCCACCCCTCGTTCGCATCAAGGATGATGTCGCTGGCCGGGGCTGCGGCCCGCACCGCGCGAATGCGCGAGCGATCGTCCGGTGTGCCGACCTTGACCTTCAAGAGGGTGCGGTGCGACCAGATGGCCGCCTGGGCGGCCATCGCAGCGGGTTCCCCGAGTGAGATCGTATAGGCCGTCGTCAACGGCTTCGGAGGCTTTGCGCAGACCCGGCTGGCGACGGTTGCGCCACTCTTTTTCGCCTCAAGGTCCCAAAGGGCGCAATCCATGGCATTGCGGGCGGCACCGGCGGGCATGCGCCGGTTGAGTTCCTCACGCCCCATGCCGGCTTGAATGTCGGCCGATGCCGATTCGATCTGGGCGACAACGCTTTCGATGGTCTCGCCGTAGCGGGCATACGGCACGCATTCGCCAATGCCGCTCGCGCCATCCTCGGTGATGCGGCAAGTGACGACCGAGGCTTCGGTCTTGCTGCCGCGCGAGATGGTAAATGTTCCGGCGATGGGAAAATGTTCGACGGCAATTGAAACTTTGCGGCTCACCGTCATCTCCTGTGTCTTGCAGGGCAGCATCAATCGGTGACAGATCGACCCTGAGCAGCTATGAGTCGTTCACGTTTTATCAAATGCAGCCAGCGGCGGAAGACCAAACAGACGTGATGCAATCCAAACGGACGACAGATGCCGACGTGACGCTGGTCGAGGCGGCGGACGGTGGGCCTCGGCTCTATCGCTTCACCGGAGAATGGCGAAACGTTGCCGCGCCGGAGGCCGCACGACGGCTCGACGATATCGCGAGGGGTGAAAAGGCGGCCGGCGAGATCAATCTCGACGACGTCACGGCCATGGATACGGCCGGTGCGTGGCTGATCCGGCGGTTCATGGAAAAGATCGGCGGGGAGCAGGCCGGCGTCCGGCTTGCCGGCGATGCAAGGCGCTATATAGAACTTGTCGAGGCGATGCCCCCGACATTGCCGGAACCTGCGGAAGAAAAGCCGAAGCCTCCGTCTCTTGCGGATCGCATCTTTGCGCCGATCGGCAAGGTTATGGCCGCAACCTGGTCCGATACGGTCGCGGCGCTGTTTATCCTCGGCTCGGCGGTCCGTGGCGCGCAGATGAAACTCGGTCGCCATAGCGGCCTGTCGCCAGCGGCTATCGTCAACCAGATCGACAAGATGGGGGTGCAGGCGGTACCGATCATTACCCTGATGTCCTTCCTGATCGGTGCGATCATTGCCCAGCAGGGCGCCTTCCAGCTTAGATACTTTGGCGCCGAGCTGTTCGTGGTCGATCTCGTCGGTATCCTGCAGTTGCGTGAAATCGGCGTGCTTCTGACGGCCATCATGATTGCCGGCCGTTCCGGGAGCGCCATCACGGCCGAAATCGGCTCGATGAAGATGCGCGAGGAGATCGATGCGCTGAAGGTGATGGGCTTGAGCCCGATCGGCGTTCTGGTCTTCCCGCGTCTGGTTGCGCTCACGATTGCCCTGCCGCTTCTGACGATCATTGCCAATTTCGCGGCACTCACGGGCGCGGCGATCGTCGCCTGGAGTTATTCGGGCATCACGTTCGCAACCTTCCTTGCGCGCCTTCAGGAGGCGGTGGATTTTTCCTCCGTGCTCGCGGGCATGATCAAGGCGCCCTTCATGGCTTTGATCATCGGGGTCGTTGCCGCCGTGGAAGGCATGAAGGTGGGGGGCAGCGCCGAATCGCTGGGCTCCCATGTGACGCAATCGGTGGTGAAGGCGATTTTCGTGGTCATCATGGTCGATGGCCTCTTTGCCATGTTCTACGCGGCGATCGATTTCTGATGGACGGGGAACACCAAGAGATGCAGCCGCACCGCACCGAGACCGACACGACGCGCGGAGACAATCCCCCGGTTGAAACACCGGATGAACGGGAAATCATTCTTTCTGTGAAAGGGCTTACTGTCGCATTCGGTTCGAATGTGGTGCTGGATCATCTCGATCTCGATATCTATCGCGGCGAGATCCTGGGCTTTGTCGGGGCCTCCGGCGCCGGCAAGTCGGTGCTGATGCGCACGGTTCTGCGTCTTCTGCCGAAACAATCCGGCACTATAAGCATCCTTGGCTCGGAATATGACAAGGTGAGCGAAGAAGAGCGCATCATACTCGATACGCGCCTTGGCGTGCTGTTCCAGCACGGCGCGCTGTTTTCGTCCTTGACGGTGCGCGAAAATATCCAGGTGCCGATGCGGGAATATCTGAACTTGCCGCAGGAGATGATGGACGAACTGGCCCGGCTGAAGATCGATATGGTCGGGCTCGCGCCGGAGGCCGCGGACAGATATCCCTCGGAGCTTTCCGGCGGTATGATCAAGCGTGCGGCGCTGGCGCGGGCGCTGGCGCTCGATCCCGATCTCGTGTTTCTCGACGAGCCGACCTCGGGTCTCGACCCGATCGGTGCGGCGGAGTTTGACAATCTGATTGCCAAACTGCGCGACACCCTTGGTTTGACCGTGTATATGGTGACTCACGACCTCGACAGCCTTTTCTCGGTCTGCGACCGTATCGCGGTTCTGGGCCAGAAGAAGGTGCTTGTCGAAGGCACGATAGAAGACATGCTCGCCTGCGACGAAGAATGGGTGAAATCCTATTTCCGGGGCAAGCGAGCTCGCTCCATTGTTCGCGCGAAGGACAAGGATGCCTGAGTGCAGCGCCGCTTTTGGCGGAAAGTCGATTTGAAGCAGGGCCGCAGAGGGCCGCGAGGTAAGCGTCGGGAATGGAAACCAAAGCGAACTACACCATCGTCGGATTTTTTACCGTCATGGTCATCTTTGCCGCCTTCGGCTTCGTCTACTGGATGTCGCAGTATGGCCGCAGCGGCGAAATGGTGGAACTGGTCATCAGTATCCCCGGCTCGGCCAATGGTCTCAGCGTCGGCTCCCCGGTGCGCTTCAACGGCATTCCCGTCGGCTCGGTGCGCAACCTCGCGATCAACTCCAACGACCCGCGCTATTCCGTTGCGGTCACGCAGGTTTCCGTCGAAGCGCCGGTCCTGAAATCGACCAAAGCGATGCTTGAAATCCAGGGTCTGACCGGTGCGGCCTATATTGAACTCAGCGGCGGCAACAAGGGCGATGAAAATATCCTGAAGACCGCGCTCGAAAAAGGCACCAGCGCCCATATGGTCGCGGATCAATCGAGCGTGACGAGTCTTCTGGCGACCGCAGACAAGATTCTCGACCGCGCCAACAATGCGATTGGTGAAATCGAGGGTTTCGTGAAGGACGTGCGTGGCCCGCTCACCAGCACCATCAGCAACGCTGATCGCTTCTCCCAGTCGCTGGCCGAGAACGCCGACGGCATCGATCAGTTTCTGGAAAGCGTGAGCTCGCTTTCGACATCGCTGACAGCGGCCTCGCAGCGTCTGGATACGACTTTGGCATCGGCGGAAGAGATCGTGAAGGCTGTCGATCCCAAGAAGATCGATCACATCGTCACCAACGTCTCGAAAATGTCGGATGATCTCGCGGCCGCATCCGGTACCGTATCTGAGACCCTGGCTTCCGTACGCAATACGGTCGAGACCTATCAGCGCTTTGGCGAGACCGCCAACACGACGCTTGGCAAGGTGGACAATCTCATATCATCCGTCGATCCGCAGAAGATCGGCACGATCGTCAACGATGTGTCATCTGCAAGTGCCGACGCACGCAGGACGATCGCTTCGATTTCCGGTTTCGCCGATACGATCACGGCCCGGCAGAAGGATATCGACCAGACGATCACCGACGTCACCCAGATGGCCAACAAGCTCAATGCCGCCTCCAGCCGGGTTGATGGCATCCTCGTCAAGCTGGACGGCTTCCTCGGCGATGCCGACGCGCCATCGCTTTCAGCTGATGCACGGTCGACACTGGCCTCCTTCCGCGCCGTTGCGGACAATCTCAATGCCCAGATCGGCCCGATCGGCGATAACCTGAAGCGGTTCTCCGGGTCGGGCCTGCGCGATATCGAGGCTCTGGTCAGCGAGACACGGCGTACGGTGCAGTCGCTCGACAATACCATCACAACCTTTGACAAGGACCCGCAGCGGCTGATTTTCGGTGGCGAGACGGTGAAGCAGTACAACGGTCGCAATCGCCGCTGATCTTGATGCAGAGCCTGATAGTTTTAAACGAGGTTTGTGGATGCGATTCGTGTCGTCTCTGCACGTCTGTCTGCCAAAACGCGCATTTGGATGATACTTGCGCGTGTTTTGAGCTTGTCACGGCAATATCAGCCTCTAAGTTGCCAGAGATTGGCGAAGGATTCGGTCTGCATGGCGTTTTCGAGTGAGTGGGGCGGCCGCGAGGCGGGATGGGCGGCTAAGGCCGCCGTCATTATGCTTTCTGTCATGCTCGCTGGTTGCGGCAGCAAGGCGAACAACGACACATACGGTCTTTCCGCGTCGCCGATTGTCGAAGGGCCCGCCTCGACCAACCGCCAGATCCTGGTGCCTGAGCCCACAGCGCTCAAGGCGCTCGACAGCGATCAGGTCGTCGTTCGTCTTTCCGGATCCGAAATCCAGTATCTTGCGAAATCGCAGTGGAGCGACCGTCTTCCGAAGATGGTGCAGGCAAAGCTTGTGCAGACCTTCGAGAATACCGGCAAGGTCGGCGGCGTTGGCAAGCCGGGCGAGGGCCTGGCAATCGACTTTCAGGTCATCACCGACATCCGTTCATTTGAAGTATCGACCGAAGGCGCCGACACAGGTGTGGTCGAAATTTTCGCCAAGATCGTGAACGACCGCACCGGCGACGTTGTCGCACAAAAGGTATTCCGGGCCACAGCCCCGGCGCGTGGCGGCAGCAACCCGGCTTTCATCGATGCTCTGAACGCGGCGTTCGAACAGGTTTCCGCCGATATCGTTAGCTGGACATTGACGTCGATCTGACATCGGTCGCAGTGATGCGATTGATGACGTCCGATACTCCGGCGACACTGGCTGCCGCCTCTTCAGCCTTTTGGACTTCTTCCGCGGTCTGGACGAAACCGGCGAGCAGGATCGTGCTGCCGTTGGCGACAACTGTGATTTCGCTCGCATCAAGCCCCGCGACGGCTGCGACATAGTTCGCAACGCGGGTTTCGAGGTCGTGGTGATCGCCCGGTGACATATCCTCGGGTTCGTGCCCGTGGAAGGTTCTTTCCTTGAAAACCATCGCTGTATCTCCCTGATGCTCGATAGTCCAACAACGCGGTCTTTGGATTTTAGTTCGACCCTGTTCCATTCGAAACAGCGCAAATAAGAGGGCTATGAGATTGTAAGGTCACTGGATGAGAGGAGCTCATCAGAACCAACAGAGGAGAAACCGAAATGCGCAAGATCATCATTTCCGCCGCTGCCATTGCTCTCGCAACCATCTCGTTCGCAGCCCCTTCGCAGGCCGGCGGCTTCAGCATCGGCTTCGGCGGCTACGGCCACCACGGTCACCACCATGGCGGCAACTTCTCGATCGGCTTCTACGACAACGGCTACCATGGCGGGCACTACTATTACGAGCCCACCTGCTTCATCAAGAAAGTCAAGAAATACGACAAGTGGGGCAACCTGAAGATCAAGAAGATCAAGATCTGCGAATAACGCTCCCAGCATTCCGTCAAAAAATCCGGCTGCGAAACAGCCGGATTTTTGTCTTTCAGAAACCGCGATCCTGCTTCACGGCCAACGGACCATTGGAGGAAGCGATGACAGGATCGATTCGACGTTGCCGCCCGTCTTGAGACCGAAGATCGTGCCGCGATCATAGAGCAGGTTAAACTCGACATAGCGGCCACGGCGAACCAACTGCTCCTCGCGGTCGGCTTCCGTCCATGGCGTGTTGAAGTTGTTACGCACGAGTTTCGGATAGATCAGGTTGAAGGCTTTCCCGACATCCTGGACGAAGGCGAAATCCGCATCCCAGCCGCCCTTTTCCTCTTCCGAATGCAGCCAATCGAAGAAGATGCCGCCAATGCCGCGGGCTTCGTTGCGGTGCTTCAGGAAGAAGTATTCGTCGCACCAGTCCTTGTAGCGCGGGTAGTCCGCAATGGCATGGCGACGGCAGGTGATTTCCATGCCGCGATGGAAGAGCATGGTGTCCGGGTCGGTCTGGACGCGTCGCCGGTCGAGTACCGGAGTCAGATCGGCGCCACCGCCGAACCAGTTGCTTGTCGTCACCACCATGCGGGTGTTCATGTGCACGGCCGGCACATTGGGATTGACCGGGTGGGCGATCAGCGAAATGCCCGACGCCCAGAATGTCGGATCTTCGGACGCGCCTGGAATCTGCTGTCGAAACTCCGGCGAGAATTCGCCGTGAACGGTAGAGGTATGGACGCCGACTTTCTCGAAGACGCGGCCTTCCATCATAGACATGCGTCCGCCGCCGCCTTCGCCACCCTCGCGCTGCCAGTCCTTGGCCGTAAAGCGGCCGGGTGCCCGGTCCGAAAGCGGCCCGGTCAGTTCGTCCTCGATCGCCTCGAAGCTCGCGCAAATCGCGTCGCGCAGTGTCTCGAACCATGCTTTGGCGCGCAGCTTCTTGTCTTCGATGTCGGCTGGGAGGCCTTTTGGCAGGTCCGGTCTTTCCATGAAATCTGTCCTTGTGGCGTTGGTCGCTACGGAGACCGTGCGCATTTTCCGCAGGGTTTATCGATTTGCGAGATAGACGCGCGGCACCTGGCACAGATGCCATTCGGATCGCTGATTCTACGGACTCGCAAAAGATGAAATGCATGCTTATCTTTCAATGGTGCACACATAGCGAAAGATGGGCGTATGGCAAGACGACCTGCAGCACCTCCGCTTGATGGCCTGAAACGGCAGATCGCCCGCCATAGGCAGGATACCAGCCGCAATGAAGGCGGCTATTTCGTTCGTGAAACTTTCCGGCTCGATCGCGAGCAGGCGCGCATGAAGGCGCGGGAATGGTTCGATACTTGGCCGAAGGCTGCCTACTGGACCGAGGTGGAAAGCTGGCGGACGCTCGAAGGCAACGAGATCGAGTTTACCATGCGGCGTCTGCCGAGCGCCGACTAATCATCCTCGACGAGATGTGCACCCGGTCCCTTGGACGAGAGTGCGTCATGCGGGTTCCTCAGCGGACAATCATACATGGAAAGGCAGCCGCAGCCGATGCAGCCGGTGAGCTGGTCGCGAAGCGCCGTGAGTTTTTCGATTCGCTGCGTAAGATTTACCCGCCAGTTCTCGGACAGTCGCTGCCAATCGGAAGCCAGCAATTGACGGTCATGGGGTAGGGTAGCGAGTGCCTCTTCAATTTCGGAGAGTGGAATGCCCGTCTTCTGCGCAATCCGGATCACGGCGATGCGCCTGAGTACGCTGCGCGGATAGCGCCTTTGATTTCCGGTGGTGCGGTGGCTGCTGATCAATCCCTTGGCTTCGTAGAAATGCAGCGTGGAAACGGCAACGCCGCTTCGCCTGGCGACCTCGCCGACGCTCAGCCCAAGGCTCAGACCGGATGTGCTGGTGAACCCAGAATTCATCGCTTGACCTCAACTTTACTTGAGGTTTTATAACGCAGGCTCCGATGTTTTCAAACAGGAGCCTTTTCATTCTGATGTCCGAGAAGTCGAGTATCGCCGTCGTTGACGGCAGCGCCCGTGCGGGTGAGGGTTCAGAGGCTGATCTGGCGCAGCGCCTCGCCGGTGATCATCGCGACCGACATGGCGACATTCAGCGATCGCTGGCCCTCGACCATGGGGATGAGAACCCGGTGGTCGGCTGCGTCGTGAACATGTTCCGGCACGCCGGCGCTTTCGCGGCCGAAAAGCAGGATGTCGTTCGGCTGGTAGGCGAGGGTGGTATAGGGTACGGCCGCTTTTGTACTGGCGAGAACGAGGCGGCGGCCTTCGGATTTCCGCCAGTCTTCGAAGCGTTCCCAATTGACGTGACGTGTAAGGGTAACGGACGCAATGTAGTCCATGCCAGCGCGCTTGAGGTTGCGGTCGGAGAGATCGAAGCCGGCCGGCTCGATGATATCGACCGTCAGTCCGAGACAGGCTGCGAGCCTGAGGATGGTTCCGGTATTGCCCGGAATATCCGGCTGGTAAAGCGCGATACGAAGGCCGTTGCTGGACATAAGCAGGTCTCATCACCAAATTTCATGGCACTCATCGTCGCGCCTAATCAATCTGTGCCGATTTGGCAACAGCGATCGGCCGCGGGCGCAGCCCGCTTAAAAATCCGGCAGAGACGATCTGGCGAAAGACGCGAAACACCGCTAACAAGGGACATCTTCAACGCGAACCAAAGGAGGCCGGAATGAATAGCTTTATGATCGCCCGCCTCTGGGCCCATGTCCTTTCGGACTGATCGGTTTCGCGCCCTATCCTTACGTTAGTTTTGCGCAGAAACCGCCGATTCGGATGAACCGGCTGCTGCTTTGACGTTTGCTCGCCCTTCTTCCGGTCCCTGCTGCTTTCGAAAGCGGAACTTCCGCCTTCGCCACGGGAGCACCGCGCGCCGCAATGGCCGCGCATTCTTGCTCCGCCATTTTTGAGATGTGCGCGGTGTTTTTCGACATCGCGCGGTAGAGGAGCCTCGTCATGTTCGGCTGGTTTGAATCCCGCCTCGATCCCTATCCGGCGCCGGAGCCGGTGGCACCGCCTTCGGGGCTTTTTGCCTTCTGCTGGCACTACACGAAGCCGGCGGCGCCATGGCTTGCCGTCATGTCGCTCTGCTCGGCGCTGATCGCGATCGGGGAGGTGGCGCTGTTCCAGTTCCTCGGCAGTCTCGTCGATTGGCTGGCAACGGCCGATCGCGCGACATTTCTCGAGACGGAAGGTACACGGCTGTTCTGGATGGGGGCGATCGTGCTGGTCGGCCTTCCCGGTGCGGTGGCGATCGGCTCGATGGTCATGCATCAGGTGCTGCTCGGCAATTATCCGATGATCGCCCGCTGGCTGATGCACCGCTATCTGCTGCGTCAGGGCATGACTTTCTTCGCCAACGAGTTTGCCGGCCGCGTCGCGACCAAGGTGATGCAGACCTCGCTTGCCGTTCGCGAAACGGTGATGAAGATTCTCGATGTCTTCGTCTATGTCGTCAGCTATTTCATCTCGATGCTGGTCGTCGTGGCGGCGGCCGACTGGCGGCTGCTGGCGCCGCTCATCGTCTGGCTGGTGCTCTATATCTGCATCGTCGCCTATTTCGTTCCGCGTCTGCGCAAGATCTCCAAGGATCAGGCGGATGCGCGCTCGATGATGACCGGCCGCGTGGTCGACAGCTACACCAACATCGCAACGGTGAAGCTGTTCTCCCATGCCGGGCGCGAGGAGGCCTATGCCAAGGACAGCATGGACGGTTTCCTGCAGACCGTGCATCGCCAAATGCGCAAGGTCACGCTGTTCCATGTGCTGGTCTACACGAACAACTGCATCGCGCTGTTTTCGATTGCCAGCCTCGGCATTCATCTCTGGTTGACGAGCGCCATATCGATCGGTTCGATCGCGATTGCCGTGTCGCTCGCCATGCGCATCAACGGCATGTCGCAGTGGGTGATGTGGGAAGTCTCGGCCTTGTTCGAAAATATCGGCACGGTCTATGACGGCATGGGCATGCTGACCAAGGCCCATGACATCACCGACAAGCCGGATGCCGGACGGTTGGACGCAGACAAGGGCGAGATCCGCTTCGAAAACATCCGTTTCCATTACGGCAAGAACAAGGGTGTGATTGACAACCTGAGCCTCGACATCAAGCCGGGTGAGAAGATCGGCCTTGTCGGACGTTCGGGTGCCGGCAAGACGACGCTGATGAACCTGCTTCTGCGCTTCTATGATCTGGAAGGCGGTCGCATCCTGATCGACGGACAGGATATCTCCGATGTGACGCAGGACAGCCTGCGCAGCCAGATCGGCGTGGTAACGCAGGATACCTCGCTGCTGCATCGTTCGATCCGCGACAACATCGGCTATGGTCGCCCCGACGCGACGGATGAGGAGATCATCGCTGCCGCCAAGCGCGCCAACGCCTGGGAGTTCATCCAGCTTCTGGAGGACAATCAGGGCCGCAGGGCGCTTGATGCCCAGGTTGGCGAGCGAGGCGTGAAACTCTCCGGTGGCCAGCGGCAGCGGATCGCGATCGCGCGTGTGTTTCTGAAGGACGCGCCGATCCTGATCCTCGACGAGGCGACCTCGGCGCTCGATTCGGAAGTCGAAACGGCAATCCAGGAAAACCTCTTCGACCTGATGGCCGGAAAGACGGTGATCGCGATTGCCCACCGCCTGTCGACGCTGACGGAGATGGACCGGCTGGTCATTCTCGACAGCGGCCGCATCGTCGAGACGGGAAACCATGCGGAGCTCGTTTCTCACAAGGGCCTCTATGCCGACCTCTGGTCGCGCCAGTCCGGCGGTTTCCTGGCCGATGACGATCAGCATGAGAAGGAAGAGGCGGCCGAATAGGTTGCCTCTCTTCGCCCGGAGATCATGCGATGCAAGCGATCCGTTTCGAATTTGACGTCTTGATCGGTGGCGAGCGCAGCGCCGCATCAGACGCCTTTGCGGCCGTCAACCCCGGCTGGAAATGCGGCTGGGGCAAGAATGGCGGCTTTCTTGCGGAACCGCCGCAACTTGATGACGCTGCGGATGCCGCGACCTTTGCCAGTCGCCATATCGAGGCC
The DNA here is from genome assembly GCF_001931685.1 of Pararhizobium arenae. Taxonomy (GTDB): domain Bacteria; phylum Pseudomonadota; class Alphaproteobacteria; order Rhizobiales; family Rhizobiaceae; genus Pararhizobium; species Pararhizobium arenae. The sequence goes on from NZ_MOOY01000001.1 coordinate 363,559, forward strand.
TATGCCGTCCAGCTTTCGACGATGCGCGGCTTCGGCCACGGCCATCGCATTCGCATCGCAGCCTATGTCGACCTTGATGCGGATGACGATGTCAGTTTCGGGCTTAAACCGTCGACAATGTCGCTGGCCGCGGCACTCGGCTATGAGATCGATTTTTGCTTGTACCAGATGGCAGGGGGATGAAATTTCGTTCGCTCACCGGCTGGGTAGCCATCCGGAGAAATGACTGAAACTTAATTTGCCTGTTTCCGGAAACAGCCTATATCGGTTGCATGATCCTGCGCCCGCTCTTTTCCTTCTTCGAAAACTGGATTCGGCCTTTCGAGCCGAAGGAAAATCTGCAGCCGCCTGAAAAGCTTGTATCGTTCATATGGTTCTACATCAGGCAGGCGAAGGCCCCGTTCTTCGCGATGCTGGTGCTGGGCGGGCTTTCAGCGGCGATTGAGGCGGCGCTGTTCTGGTTCGTGGGCCGCATCGTCGATATTCTCGGCACCCTCCAGCCGTCCGATGGCTGGAGCGGCCTTATGGCGGATCATGGTGCCGAGCTTTTCGGGATGCTGGTGCTGATCGGCGTCGTGCGCTTCGTGGTGGCTCTCTTGATGGCGCTGGTCGATCAGCAGATCATCACGCCCGGTTTCTACAATCTGGTGCGCTGGCAGTCCTATGTGCATGTCGCGCGACAATCGGTGTCCTTCTTCCAGAACGATTTTTCCGGAAGGCTTGTGACCAAGGTCTGGTCGGGCGGACAGGCCGCGGGCGATGTGGTGACATCGCTTATGGAGAGCGTCTGGTTCGTCGGCATCTACGCCGTGACGACGCTTGTACTTGTCGGCCAGCTTGACTGGGCGCTCGCCGTTGTCGTTCTGCTGTGGCTCATCGCATTCTCGGTGCTGGCGCGCTTCTTCGTTCCGCGTATCCGCCGCCATTCGCGCGAGACGGCGGAAGCGGCCTCGATGCTGAACGGTCGCATCGTCGATGCCTACAGCAACATCCAGACCCTGAAGCTTTTTGGTCGTGATGACGATAACGACCGCTATATGCGGCGCGGTTTCGAGATTTATCAGGACAGCCTGCTGCGTTTCACCCGCTTCATAACCGGCGTCAGAGCCTCGATGGCGCTACTGTCGGGCATCATGATCGTCAGCATGACGGCGCTGAGCGTTCATCTCTGGTTGATGGGTTCGGTCAGCGCCGGTGCCGTCGCCTTTACGCTGGCGCTGGTGCTGCGCCTGAACTTCCTGCTCAGCCGCATGATGGTCCAGTTCAACGGCATCATGCGCAATATCGGCACGGTGCAGAACGCCGCCGAGACCATTTCGAAGCCGATCGCGCTGGTGGACAAGGCCGGTGCAGCCCAGCTCACCGTTGCCAATCCCGGTGTGAGCTTTGAAAACGTCTCGTTTCATTATGGTCGCGCGCAAGCGGTCATCGACAATCTCACGCTGAAGATCAGGCCTGGAGAGAAGGTTGGGCTTGTTGGGCGCTCCGGTGCGGGCAAGACGACTTTGATCAACCTGCTCCTGCGCTTTTACGACGTGCAGGCGGGCAGGATTGTCATCGACGGACAAGATATTGCTGCCGTCACGCAGGAATCGCTGCGGGCTCATATCGGCGTGGTCAGCCAGGACACCTCGCTGCTGCATCGATCCATACGCGACAACATCCTGTTCGGCCGGCCGGATGCCGACGAGCGCCAGCTTGTTGACGCGGCAAAGCGTTCGGAAGCCCTGGATTTCATCAACCGGCTGGAAGACCTTCATGGTCGCAAGGGTTTTGACGCCCATGTCGGTGAGCGTGGGGTCAAGCTTTCGGGCGGTCAGCGCCAGCGCATCGCCATCGCCCGCGTCATGCTCAAGGATGCTCCTATCCTCGTCCTGGACGAAGCGACCTCCGCGCTCGACTCGGAGGTCGAAGCCGCCATTCAGTCCAATCTCGAAAATCTGATGTACGGCAAGACCGTACTTGCCATCGCCCACCGTCTTTCCACCATCGCAGCCCTGGACCGGCTCGTGGTGATGGAGGAGGGCAGGATCGTCGAGGATGGCACGCATCACGATCTTATCGCCCGCGGCGGGCTCTACGCCGATCTCTGGGCGCGACAGTCCGGCGGCTTTTTGGCGCAGGAGGCGGCGGCTGAGTAGGGCGCCTACCCCTACAGTGCCGTCTCGTTGACGTACCGGCAATCGATCGGCCGCGCCTATTCCGATTCTTTTTTCACGATCCGGAAAGCCTGCGAGCGACAGCGTCAGTGTTGCGCATTTCACGCGGAAAAGCAGTTTGTAAACATCGGCTTCTGTTTTACCGCGACATTGTGGCCCACCTCTCCGGCTCAAGGCTGGACATGGCTTGCGATCAAGCTTAGAACGCGGCGGATTGCCGGGGAATCTGCGTCTTTTTCAGGGCGCCGGATTTTGCCCGGCGGAGGAGCATGGGGAGGGACGGATGAAAGTTTTGCCCGATTCGCGCTCCGACTTATTGATTTGGCGCTGTTCTTTCGCTCAACTGCACATGAGGGCGCGGATCAACGCTGGGGACAGTGCGGTTTCCGCATAGATTGCGTGAGAGGATGGTTTAGCCGTGAGCGAACACGAGACAACAACCGAAACCATGGGCGAGCCCACACGCCGCGACTTCCTGTACCTGACCACGGGTATGGCCGGTGTCGTGGGCGCGGCTGCGGTCGCCTGGCCGTTTATCGACCAGATGCGACCGGACGCTTCGACGCTGGCGCTGGCCACGATCGAGGTCGACGTATCGAGCCTGCAGCCCGGCATGTCGCTGACGGCCAAATGGCGCGGCAAGCCCGTGTTCATCCGCAATCGTACCGACAAGGAAGTCGAGGAAGCCAAGGCGGTGGCTCTCGCGGACCTCAAGGACCCGGTTGCCCGCAACGCCAACCTGCCGGCCGACGCCGAAGCGACCGACCTTGACCGCTCTGCCGGCAAGGACAAGGAAAACTGGATCGTGATGATCGGCTCCTGCACCCATCTGGGTTGCGTTCCGCTCGGCCAGGCTGGCGATTTCGGCGGCTGGTTCTGTCCCTGTCATGGGTCCCACTACGATACGGCCGGCCGTATTCGTAAGGGACCTGCACCGACAAACCTCGCCGTTCCGACCTTTGCGTTCACTTCCGACACAGTCATCAAGATCGGTTGAGGGGAATACTGATTATGAGTGGTGATCATTCAACCTATATGCCGACAACCGGAATCGAGAAGTGGGTCGATTCCCGTCTGCCGCTGCCACGGCTTATCCATGACAGCTTCATTTCTTATCCGGTTCCTCGGAATCTGAACTACGCCTATACCTTCGGCGCCATGCTGTCGGTGATGCTGATCGTTCAGATCCTGACCGGCGTCGTGCTGGCCATGCACTATGCCGCCGAAACGACCGTCGCCTTCAACTCGGTCGAAAAGATCGTGCGTGACGTCAACCATGGCTGGCTCCTGCGCTACATGCACGCCAACGGCGCGTCGTTCTTCTTCATCGCCGTCTACCTGCACATCGCTCGCGGCCTCTACTACGGCTCCTACAAGGCACCGCGCGAAATCCTCTGGATCCTCGGCGTCGTCATTTACCTTCTGATGATGGCGACCGGCTTCATGGGCTACGTGTTGCCCTGGGGTCAGATGTCCTTCTGGGGCGCGACCGTTATCACCGGCTTCTTCACGGCTTTCCCCTTGGTGGGCGAGTGGATCCAGCAGTTCCTGCTCGGTGGTTTCGCCGTCGATAACCCGACGCTCAACCGCTTCTTTGCGCTTCACTACCTCTTGCCCTTCATGATCGCGGGCGTTGTCGTCCTGCACATTTGGGCGCTGCACGTCACCGGCCAGACCAACCCGACCGGCGTCGAAGTGAAGACCAAGACCGACACCGTGCCCTTCACGCCCTATGCGACGCTGAAGGATGCTCTTGGCGTCTCCGTCTTCCTGCTCGTCTATGCATGGTTCGTGTTCTACATGCCGAACTTCCTCGGCCACCCGGACAACTACATCCCGGCCGACGCGCTGAAGACGCCCGCGCACATCGTTCCGGAATGGTACTACCTGCCGTTCTACGCGATGCTGCGTGCCATCACCTTCAATGTCGGCCCGATCGATTCGAAGCTCGGCGGCGTTCTGGTCATGTTCGGCGCGATCATCGTTCTGTTCTTCCTGCCGTGGCTCGACACGTCCAAGGTCCGCTCGGCTGTCTACCGCCCCTGGTACAAGATGTTCTTCTGGCTGTTCGTCGCGAATGCCATTCTCTTGGGTTGGCTGGGTTCGCGTCCGGCTGAAGGCCTCTATGTCGTCATGTCCCAGCTCGGTACGCTCTACTACTTCGGCTTCTTCCTGGTGATCATGCCGGTCCTAGGCCTCATCGAGACGCCGAAGCGCATCCCCAACTCCATCACCGAGGCGGTGCTGGAAAAGCAGGCTGCGAAGAAAAAGCCTGTGGCTGCGTGATGTCGAGAGCGAAGATTAAGGAACCCAAGACAATGAAAAAGCTTGTTACAGGCATTCTTTCGCTCGCCCTCGTCGCCGGTCTCGGCGCAGGTATGGCGTTCGCCGAGGAAGCCGCCGGCGAACACGGGGCTGCAGCCGAGGAACACGGCACCCCGCACTACCCGATCAAGAAGCCGGAGGAGCAGGATTGGTCCTTCGCCGGTCCGTTTGGCCACTATGACAAGGGACAGCTGCAGCGCGGCCTGAAGGTCTACACGGAAGTCTGTTCCGCCTGCCATTCTATGAGCCTTGTCGCGTTCCGTACGCTCTCGGACCTCGGTTATTCCGAGGGCCAGGTGAAGGCTTTTGCAGCCAACTACGAAGTGCAGGACGGACCGAACGCAGACGGCGAAATGTTCACCCGCAAGGCGTTGCCTTCCGACTATTTCCCGTCGCCGTTCCCGAACAAGGAAGCAGCGGCCGCCGCCAACAACGGTGCGGCTCCGCCGGACTTCTCGCTGATCGCCAAGGCGCGCGGCATCGAACGCGGCTTTCCGCAGTTCATCATCGACATGATCCCGATCGTCGGCGGTTATCAGGAAGGCGGCCCGGATTACATCCACGCGCTGCTGACCGGCTACCAAGACCCGCCGGAAGGCGTCGAGATCGCCGAGGGCACCCACTACAATCCGTATTTCGCCAATGCCGCGGCGCTCGCCATGGCAAAGCCGATTTCGGATGACCAGGTGACCTATGACGACGGCGCCCCGCAGACGGTCGAGCAGTATTCGCGCGACGTCTCCGCTTTTCTCATGTGGGCCGCAGAGCCGCACCTGGAAGAGCGCAAGCGGACCGGTTTCATGGTCATGGTGTTCCTGTTGATCTTCACCGGCCTGATCTACCTGACGAAGAAGTCGGTTTACGCCAACAAGGAACATTAAGTTCCTGATACGAGTATCCAGAAAAAGGCGGCTCTCGGGCCGCCTTTTTGATTCATATGCATAGGCTTTACAGATCGCCCTCAAGCATCGCGAGGATACGTCGCTGGACCTCGGCGTCCTGCCGCCGGACGGCATCTGCAAGCCGGTTGAGCCGTGTACGCAGACCATGCACCTGATCGAGAAGCTGCATGGCAACATCGACGCCATCGTCGTTGACGCCCATCGGTCCGGTGAGATCCTGAATGAGCCGGGCGCGGGCGAGCTCTGCCTCCTCGAAGGCAAGGCCGGCGGAGGACCGCGCCGGAACCAGCCAGCGGCGTTCGATCCAGACCTTCAGCGCCGCCGTTTCGATTTCGAGCCTTTCGCAGAATTCGACGTCATTCATTGGCCGGCTCCCATCGACTTGCGCGGGTCATCGTTGCGGCCTTTCGCCCACTCCTCGATGAAGGCGGCGAGCTTCGGATCCGGCTCCGCCGGAAGCACGATCTTCAATGTCGCATAGGCATCGCCATGGCCGCCGCCACGCTTATGAAGGCCCTTGCCTTTCAGGCGCAGGGTCTTGCCGCTGCTGGAATTCGGCCCGATCGTGACGTTGACGGCACCGTAGAGCGTCGGAACTCTGATCTTGGCGCCCAGCACGGCCTCACTCAACGAGATAGGGACCTCATAGCGCACGTCATCGCCGTCCGGCTTGAACAGAGGATGCGGGCGAATACGGATTTCGATCAGCGCATCGCCCGCCGGGCCGTTGCCGTAGCCGGGGCTGCCTTTTCCGCGCAGACGCAAGGTCTGTCCGTCACGGGTCCCCGCAGGAATATTGAGGTCGAGCGATCCGCCTTCGGGAAGCGTGATCTGCCGTTTGGCGCCGTTGACGGCGTCGAGCAGGTCTACCTCCATCGAAAAATGCAGGTCGCGCCCGCGCATCGGGCCTTGCGATTGGCTTCGGCCGCGCTGCGAAAAGAAGCTCGAGAAAATGTCTTCCGCTCCGCCGAAATCGGCAAATCCGCCGGCGTTTTCGTAACGGCCGGCGGTGTCGCTGTTGCCGGCGTAGTCGCGGTAGAAATGGCGCGGAGCGGTCTCGGCGCCGCTCTCATCAATCTCGCCGCGATCATAGCGGCCGCGCTTCTCCTCGTCCTCAAGAAGCGCGTAGGCCGAGGATGCAGCCTTGAACTTTTCTTCCGCTGCCTTGTCGCCCGGGTTGAGGTCGGGGTGATATTTCTTCGCGAGCTTGCGATAGGCGCTTTGGATTTCTTTTTGCGAGGCATCGCGCTTGACGCCAAGAACGTCATAGAGATTGCGGCTCATTCAGTCTCCTTCAGGCGATTTGGTGAAGATGACGCCGCAGGAGTGTTCTGGTTGCGACGTCGCGCTCTCCTTGAAATGGTGCCGACAAGTCTTGAACGCAAGGATGGTGAGGCGTGAAAAAAAACGGCACCGTTTTGACAGAGAATACACCTTCTGATGCAGGTATAGGCGGTTTCAATTAGGACTTGCAGCATTGCTGAAATACGGCGAGATTTACGCTTGCACAGGGCACGGGAGGCACGGCAATGAGCAACGCGCAAGCAATGGAACGCATCGTGCGAGACATCTACATCGCAAGGGACAGTGGCGATGTGGACGGAATTCTAACACATATCGAAGCAGGCTGCAGCTTTCGGATCGTCGGCGGGCCGATGCTCGGAGCGCTGTCGCAAGGATGTTGCGGCCCGGACTCGATCCGTTGCGCCATGCAGGGGCTCGTGGATCACTGGGATACGACCAAGGTCGATGTGGTCCACATCAGTATCTCCGGTGACACCGTCTTTGCTCACCGGGCGGGCAAGGTACGCTTTATTCCTGACGACATCGAATTTGAAACCGAAATCGCGGACAAATTTGTTTTCCGCGACGGACGTGTTGTCGAGGTCCTCGAGTTTATCGACACGCTGACGATGGCCGAGCATGTCGGCTTGCTGAAGCAGACCGCCTGAAAACATCGCCCCGCCGGCGTTTTAGCGATGACGGCGGGGCGATGCGGTTCAACTGAGCTTTTCTATGGGGCGGCCAACGACCAGGACTTTCTTCAGATCCGCACCCATGCTGGAATAGGCGGCGTCAGGCTCCACCCCCAGGGCATCCAGCATCTTGGAGAAGAAGCAGCGCACCGTGGCGGCTGCGACGATATCGAAGATTTCCGCGTCCGATAGGCCGTGCTTCTTCAGGGTATCGACATCGGCCTTCTCGATCGAGGCGGCGTCCCGCACCACCTTTGCCGCGAACTGCATGATGGCGCGCTCGGTGTCATCGATAGGCGCTGTCTCGGCGTTTTCCGCCACACGGCGCAGCGTTTCGGCAGGCAAACCATCGCGCATCAGAACGGAGCCATGGGCGAGCATGCAGTACGAGCTCTTCAGCTCCTTGGCGGCGGCAAGCGTCACCAGCTCGTAGCGCCGCGTGTCCATATGGGTCTTGATGGTGGAGAGCAGGGCGCTCCATCGCTCCATGACGTCAGGCCGATGGCCGAAGGCCTTCGTCATGTTCGGCAGATAGCCGTAACCGGCTTCCGCATCGGCATAGATCTTGGCGACTTTTTCATTGGCGGATGCATCAGGCATATGGATGAAAGGCATATTTGGCTCCTCCTTGCCAAAGAGGCGGACGGCCGCACCGGATCCCGGTCCTGAAACCACGGCGGCTGGCCCGCCCGCAATCTCCTGCGCGACGCAGGTTTGCGCGAAGAAATGATACCACTGGCGTTCGGATTTTTCCAGATTCCCGCGTCGATTGCCGCAGTGTGATGTCGAATACGGGGAGGGGTCTTATACCAAGGATCGATGATAGGAACCTATAGGATGGCATTGGACTGGTTTCTGGCTAGGCGCGATGCGAGGGGCGATGCTGGCGCATCGGACAAGCATCGCAACGACGCCAGAGACCAGTCCAATGCCACCTCCGGTCGGCTTCTCGGGCTTTCCGGCGGCGTCGAGGCCCTTGACCGATGCGCAAGCATCGCTCTGCGGACCTCTCCTAGCCGGAAAACCCGATCGAGCCGATCCTATAGGTTCCTATCATCGATCCTTGGTATTAACCAGCCGTTCACCAAAACTGCGGATTGTCTCGCGCAGGCTTCGTCCTTTATGACGTGATTGAGGCGAATGCCAAAACTTCGTCGCGATTTGTCCCGATAGAGTCCCTATGCAGACCATGACCGTTCCATTCCGGGCCGAGCGCCGGCCGGTTCGCACCCTCTTCCGCCGCTGGGCCGCCATACTCGCGGTTGGTGCGGCATTGTCCGGCTGCATGTCGCTGGAGGATATCTCCGAGGCCCCGCCGACGCTTTCCAAGAAGATGATCGCCGAGATGGCGAAGAAGGGCATGAAACCGGAAAGCCCGGTGCTCGTGCGCATCTTCAAGCAGGAGAGCGAGCTCGAAGTCTGGAAAATGAACAAGTCAGGGCAATACGCTCTGCTTAAGACTTATCCGATGTGCCGCTGGTCCGGAAAGCTGGGGCCGAAGACCAAGGCCGGTGACAGGCAGGCGCCGGAAGGGTTCTATCACGTCTCCACCGGCATGCTGAATCCGAAGTCGCAATATTACGTTTCCTTCAACCTCGGCTATCCGAACCGGCTTGAATCGGCGCTCGGCTATACCGGCGAGGCGCTGATGGTGCACGGCGCCTGCTCGTCCGCTGGCTGCTATGCCATGACCGACCAGGGTGTCGGCGAAATCTACGCGATCGTCGCCAAGGCGCTTTCAAGCGGGCAGGAGCGTTTCCAGGTGCAGGCCTATCCCTTCCGTATGACCGCCCAGAACATGGCCGAACATCGCAGCGACCCGAACATGAGCTTCTGGCGCACGATGAAGGAGGGCTATGACAGCTTTGAAGCGACGAAGCGCCAGCCGAAGGTGTCGGTCTGCGGCAGCCGCTATGTCTTCAACAAGGAATTTGTTGACGGCGAGCCGAGCGATCCGCTCGCGGCCTGCCCGCCCGTTGCACGCGAGCTGGAGCCGATGGCGTTTGCAAAGATCAGCGCCGAAAACCAGCGGATCGAGGCGGCGATGACGGCAGTGCTGCAGACCACCACGACCATGAGCGCCTATCAGGATGGCGGCATGCACCCGAGTTTCCGCGCGCTCCTGAAGCAGAAGGGCGCCAAGAAACTGGCGGCCAGCATTTCCGGCATCAAATATCCCATCAGCCGCCCGGAAGCGGCCTTGGCTGACCCGTTCGACGGGGACTAGACTGGGGGGCAACGCCTCTACCGGGCGTGACGTAACGGGAGGACGCCATGGGTTACCGGTTCGCACTGGATCATTTCGCGCTGCTGGTGCGCAACGTCGCGCGCAGCACGGCATTCTACCGTGACGTCATGGGTTTTTCGCCGATCGAGCGAACCGGCAGCCACGGCGTGCAATGGCTGGAGATCGGCGGCGGCGATGCCATTCATCTGATCCAGAACGATTTTGGCGCGACGCATGTGACCAAGGACACCCATGTCGCGGTGTCCACGGCCGATTTCGATGCCTTTGTCGCGCATCTGAACGCGCTTGGCATCGCGTTTACCGACTGGCCCGGCAACCCCGGCAAGATCGGCGTTCACCGCAATGGGTTCCGGCAGATTTACGTGCAGGACCCGGATGGGTATTGGATCGAGATCAACGATCATCGGCCGCCGATTGTGGGATAGAAGGCGAGCTTGCTTTGAGTAAGTGGCGAATTGCCTCTTTCCCCGATAATTGTCAGCCGCGGCTAATTCCAATCCATAGATAACTGTTGAGGATATGAGAAGCTGGGGCGATCATTATCGCCGTCAAGCAGCTTTAGTAAACCCTCTCTTGAGGTGGCAAGCCTAAACAACCGGTAGCTCGCTGTGCCTTTGTTCGCATGAACGAATTTCTGTACGGCGCTAACCGCTGTGTCAATCAGAGCAACAGCTGAGTCTTTGTCAGCCAAACTTTTGCCTGAACGTCGAAGAAGCTCTCCGACAACAAACAAGACGTGGAAGTGGCCTTCGATGATCCAAGACTCCTCGTATGAGCTTCTCGTTATGGAAGATTGCCAGTGAATCGCTTCTTGACGTCTTTTTTCGATCTCCACATGTGTCTCATGAGCGGAAATTATGATGTCGGGAGTTGTCGCGAGCGGGTTGAAAGCCTCAGCATACAAATCACCAAATATATCGTTTGAGTTCGTCTTGCTTTTGGTCGGCTCTCCGCAAACATAGGCGAGCATGAGTTGGCCGACGCGAGCAGAATCCAATGATATCAGTTTATTGGTGGGGCTTCTTTCTCCCCGTTTCCGACAATAAAAATAGCCACGAGACCTAAGGCATTCTGCTATCTGTAGCTGGAATATATCGTGAGCTCGCAAGTCACGGCCAAGTATTCGGCTTTGAGTATTGCTGGCTAAAGCAATTCGTTCCACAAATTCAGGGCTATTTGTCTCAATAATTTTTACTTGAATAAAGCCGTCTTTCAGGCTTCTCAAGGTTTCAGAATGGACGCTTTGAATGACTGAAGCTGTCTGACATCCGTTCACGATCTGTGGGTTCACCATATGAATTGGGTGAGCCCCGTTGGGATTTGACAAAATTTGTTCGCAAACTATCGTCAAACCTGAGTTCAGAAACCAAAAATCTTCCAAACGGTCATTAATGAGGCTTGCGCGAATTTCTCTGTTCACCTCGTTTTCGAGGCCAAGAAAATAACGCACGTTCTGCCAAACCAACCGTTCATCAAATGCGCCGGTCTCGCCTGTTAGAAAGCGCGCCAGATCATCAAGATTTACGCGAGCTATAAGGGCACGTCTTCCCGCGTCCTCAATGGCGTTTGTTCCGGAGTTTCCACATTTGAGTGTTTTTTTGAAACGGGGTTTAGTCGCTTTCACTAAACCATGGGAGAGTTCAAAAAGGCCGTATTCAAACAGGCTGATGTTGTGTCTGCCCAGTGAATTTGCGAGCCGCTGACGCGCATCTTTGGCCAGCGTTGATTTGTTCGAGAATATATGAACCGCAACATCATATGCTTCTGTTGCGAATATCTCCCATATTTCACGAATCTTGGATGATAGTTTCCCATTGCAATTCTGTAGAATGTCATCTCTGTGAAGAAGAATGTCATCTATAAATGAGATTATTTTGTCTATTTCTTCGGCTGGAAACGATTTGTGCGAGTTTTTGAAGTCCAATACGGTCTTGCATGAGCCGATATTGATTCGTCGACTATTGTGGTCGATGTAGATTATGTCGATACCCCTATCGGCACCGCCATCGACAATGTGCTCTTCGACTTCATTCCGTGAAACGCAAAATATCGTCTCTGTTACCAGTTTCGCAAAAGCCACACCGCGCGAGACCTCGGAGGTCTCGCGCTCGCGTATACCAGTTTCCACAACGCCAAAATCAATGATTGTAGCGGGGGTTTGCGGAACTAGCTTTGGCGCCATGTGGATATCTGCTCCTAATTAGCTGCAACCACTCGTCGAGCCGCACGTATCGCATTTCTCGCAAGTCCCGTTCCGGACCATCGTGAAGTTCTGGCACTCGGAGCACATATTGCCCGTGTAGCCCTGGGCGATCGAGCGGATGCGGCGCTCGGCTTCCAGCTTCTTGGCATCCGACTTGGCGGCGGCGGCTTCGGCGGCGGCCTTGTCGGAGAAGAGGGCGGTCACCTCGCTTGAGGTTTCCGTCGTTTCTTCCGCGATCTCTTCGGCAAGCTCGGCAGCCCGCTCTTCGTAATCGCGCTTGAAGGCGACGATTTCGGAGGTCGAGATTGCGAGCGTCGGCTCGATCTTGCGGGCCGCACTGCCGGCAAAGGCGGTGACGGTGGCACCCGACGAAGCTTTCGCCGGAGCAGCAGTTGCTGCACCCTTGGGCTCACTGGCCGCGCGGTCAATGCCGCCCTGGACGATCGTCGGCTTGTGGCCACGGGTCCAGCCGGTGGAGATCAGGTTGGTCTTGCCTTCCTGGATACCCTTGCCGAGCGCGGTGTTGGAGAAGTCCGACGTATCGACATGGGCCAGATCGTGGCGGTTCAAGTAGGAGACGGCGAGTTCGCGGAACACGTAGTCGAGGATCGAGGTCGCGTTCTTGATCGCATCATTGCCCTGAACCATGCCGGCCGGCTCGAACTTGGTGAAGGTGAAGGCCTCCACATATTCTTCCAGCGGCACGCCATATTGCAGGCCGAGTGAGATGGCGATGGCGAAGTTGTTCATCATCGCACGGAAGGCCGCACCTTCCTTGTGCATGTCGATGAAGATTTCGCCGAGGCGGCCATCGCCGAATTCGCCGGTGCGCAGATACACCTTGTGGCCGCCGATGATCGCCTTCTGGGTATAGCCCTGGCGACGGTTCGGGAGCTTTTCACGCTCGCGGGTGACGCGCTCGATCACCCGCTCGATGATCTTCTCGGTGATGGTGACGGCCTGGGCGGCTGCCGGCTGCTGGATGAAATCCTCCAGCGCATCCTCGTCGCTCTCGTCCTCGATCAGCGAGGCATTGAGCGGCTGGGAAAGCTTGGAGCCATCGCGGTACAGCGCATTGGCCTTCAGCGCCAGCTTCCAGGAAAGCATGTAGGCGGACTTACAATCCTCGACGGTCGCTTCGTTCGGCATGTTGATCGTCTTGGAGATCGCACCCGAAATGAACGGCTGGGCAGCCGCCATCATGCGGATATGGCTTTCGACCGAGAGATAACGCTTGCCGATCTTGCCGCAGGGGTTGGCGCAATCGAAGACCGGCAGATGCTCGGCCTTCAGGAACGGCGCGCCTTCCAGCGTCATCGCACCGCAGACATGGATGTTGGCGGCTTCGACGTCCTTTTTCGAGAAGCCGATGTGCTCCAAGAGGTTGAAGCTCATGTCGGCGAGCTGCTCGTCGGAGACCTTCAGGGTTTCCTTGACGAAATCGGTGCCAAGCGTCCACTGGTTGAAGACGAACTTGATATCGAAGGCAGCCTTGGTCGCGGCGTTGATCGCCTCGATCTTCTCGTCCGAGAAGCCCTTGGCGCGCAAGCTGCCGGGGTTGATGCCGGGGGCCTGGTTGATGTTGCCATGGCCGACGGCATAGGCTTCGATCTCGGCGATCTGGCTTTCCGAATAGCCGAGCGTGCGCAGCGCTTCCGGAACGGCACGGTTGATGATCTTGAAGTAGCCGCCGCCGGCGAGCTTCTTGAACTTGACCAGCGCGAAATCGGGCTCGATGCCGGTCGTGTCGCAATCCATGACGAGGCCGATCGTGCCGGTCGGCGCGATAACGGAGACCTGGGCGTTGCGGTAGCCGTGCTTTTCGCCGAGCGAGACGGCGAGATCCCAAGCCGACTTGGCGTGAACGATCAGGTCCTGATCCGGGCAATCGCCATGGATGAGGGCAACCGGATCAACCGACAGGCCTTCATAACCGGCGGTCTCGCCGAAGGCTGCACGGCGATGGTTGCGCATGACGCGCAGCATGTTGTCGCGGTTCGGCTTGAAGCCCGGGAACGGGCCGAGCTTGGCGGCGATTTCGGCCGACGTGGCGTAGGACACGCCGGTCATGATCGCGGTCAGCGCACCTGCGATCGCGCGGCCTTCCTTCGAGTCATAGGGAATGCCGGAGGACATCAGAAGACCGCCGATATTGGCGTAACCGAGGCCGAGCGTGCGGTACTCGTAGGAGAGTTCGGCAATTTCCTTCGACGGGAACTGCGCCATCATGACGGAGATTTCGAGAACGAGCGTCCAGAGGCGGACGGCGTGCTCGTAGTCTGCGATGTCGATGTTCTTGGTGGCGGCATCCTTGAACTGAAGCAGGTTCAGCGAGGCAAGGTTGCAGGCGGTGTCGTCGAGGAACATGTATTCCGAGCACGGATTGGATGCGCGGATCGGGCCGGCGGCCGGGCAGGTGTGCCAGTCGTTCATCGTGGTGTTGAAGTGCAGGCCTGGATCGGCCGATGCCCAGGCGGCGTAGGAGATGCTCTCCCAGAGGTCGCGGGCCTTCAGCGTCTTCATGACCTTGCCGTCCTTGCGGGCGGTCAGGTTCCAGTCGCCGTCATTTTCGACAGCGCGCAGGAAGTCGTCCTTCAGCGAAACGGAGTTGTTGGAGTTCTGGCCCGAAACGGTGAGATAGGCTTCAGAATCCCAGTCCGTGTCGTAGGTCTTGAACTCGATGTCCTTGTAACCTTGCTTGGCGAACTGGATGACGCGCTGGATGTAGTTTTCCGAAACCTGATCCTTCTTGGCGGCGCGGATTTCGCGCTTCAGGGCAGGGTTCTCGTTCGGGTCGAAGCAGGCGCCATTGTCGGCCGAGCAATTGACGCAGGCCTTCATGATCGCCTTCAGGTGCTTGGCGACGATCTTGGAGCCGGTGACCAGGGCTGCAACCTTCTGCTCTTCCTTGACCTTCCAGTTGATGTATTCCTCGATATCCGGGTGATCGATATCGACGACGACCATCTTGGCCGCACGGCGGGTGGTGCCGCCCGACTTGATGGCGCCGGCAGCGCGGTCGCCGATCTTGAGGAAGGACATCAGCCCGGAGGACTTGCCGCCGCCCGAAAGCTTTTCGCCTTCGCCGCGCAGATAGGAGAAGTTGGAGCCCGTGCCGGAACCGTACTTGAACAGGCGCGCTTCGCGAACCCAGAGGTCCATGATGCCGCCTTCGTTGACGAGATCGTCGCCGACGGACTGGATGAAGCAAGCATGCGGCTGCGGATGCTCGTAAGACGACTTGGACTTAACGAGCTTGCCGGTGAAGGGATCGACATAGAAGTGGCCCTGGCCGGGTCCATCGATGCCATAGGCCCAGTGCAGGCCGGTGTTGAACCACTGCGGCGAGTTCGGCGCAACGCGCTGGGTGGCGAGCATGTAGGCAAGCTCGTCGCGGAAGGCGAGGGCATCGTCTTCAGAGGCGAAATAGCCGCCCTTCCAGCCCCAATAGGTCCAGGTGCCGGCCAGACGATCGAAAACCTGGCGTGCATCCGTCTCGGAGCCGTACTGTTCTTCCTTGGGGATATCCTTCATCGCGGCGAGGTCGGCTTCGGAGCGCCACAGCCACGAGGGAACGGAATTTTCCTCGACCTTCTTCAGCTTCTTCGGCACGCCGGCCTTGCGGAAATACTTCTGGGCCAGAATGTCCGCGGCAACCTGGGAAAATTGCGCCGGCACGTCGATATCCGCGAGGCGGAAAACCACCGAGCCGTCCGGGTTCTTGATTTCGCTGGTCGCCTTGCGGAATTCGATGTCCGCATAGGCCGATTGGCCGGGCTTGGTGAAACGACGTTCGATCTTCATCTGTCCCTTGTCCTTTGTTGCCGCAACCGGGCAGGCGCCCGGCACAATAAGTCCCATCCGGTCGCGCGGGTGATCGCGCGGCCAGTTTCAGTTTCCATCTCTGCTGGGAAACCCTCTCCGGGAGACCCTTTATCTTGTGCTGATTTTGGCTGCAAACACTAAATATAGTATTAACAACTTCTTTACGCCAGCTTTTTGCGCCGATCGCGGTGACCTTGGCGATCACAAAAGATTACCGTCACCACCAGCGGCTCATCCACCGGAGGGCACGTCCCAATAGGATCTTTCGTGAAAAGAACCGGCCTCGTTACTTTCCGGTCCCGTCGCCGCCGCAACGTGAAAACCATTAACCGTGACTCTGGCCATACCGTCAAGGGGTGGTTTGTGACGGAATTTTAAACGCTACATCTTGTGTCTGATGGCTGTGGAAAACGGGGACTGTCTGCGAACCCAGCAAAATCAGGCGCTTCCGGGCGAGGTTTGATGTCGTTCAACGAATGCGTTAACCGAAACCCAAAAAATGAGTGATGAAAACACGGATAATCGCGGGCTCACGATCTCCCGCAATAGCCATCCGGCTAAATCTGTGAGTTGGGGAAAAAGTGATTCTCTGCGGCCTCATGCGCTGGATGGGTGACCTTGACCCTCGCACAGGCCCGTATTTCAGGAACGTTTAACTTGGAGGTGAGGACCGTCAAAGCGCATCCAGATTGATGCCGACGGTGATCGCGCCGATCGGCTGGCCGGTTTCGGGATCGGAAATGGTCATGCTGGCTTGAGCTTGCAGCATCTGGGTCGATTCATCCTTCTCCGCGCGATCGACGAAGGTGACGTTTGCTCCTGCCAGATAGGTGTTTTGCCACTTCAGTTCATCACCCTGCCAATAGTCGGAGGTGATGTCGCTCTCGCCGATGGCCAGGCCCTTGGCATCCATGACCAGGATTTCGGTGATAATTCCATCAGACCGAGCCTGCTTTTCGCGCAGCATCACAGAGAGCGCGTTGTTGATGATCGCGCTTATCAGAGGTTTGCTTTGCGCCCTGAATTCCATCCGCCATTGGTTGTCGAGGCGCTCAATATCCTGCGCGGTGAGATACTGGTGGTAGGCGTTGCTGTTATGCAGCGCCTCTATGACCCAGGGATCATGGATCCAGGGACGTACGTTCTCATCGACATAGGCGCTGACGGCGGCAATATGAAGGTCATTGGCGGCGGAGGAAATCGGCACAAGGCTTGTGACAAGGCCGGAAAGGCAAGCGGCCAAGACGGCCCGGATCATCTCAGCGATCCTCCCTTTGTTTTTTCCGACCTTACGACGAAACGTATGATAAGGCGATCATAAAGATAATGATCATGAGTTAACCCGACACCATCCGCAGCCGCGGGAAGTCAGGCGTATCGTGTTCAGCCGCGGGTACCCTTCGCGATCGGTTCCTGGTAGGTGAAACCCATGTCCCAAGGGAAATAGATCCAGGTGTCCTGGCTGACCTCGGTTACGAACGTATCGACCTGCGGGCGACCCTTGGGCTTCGCATAGACCGCTGCGAAATGCGCTTTCGGCAGCATCGCGCGCACGACGGCCGCGGTTTTTCCGGTGTCCGTCAGGTCGTCGATGATCAGGATACCCGCGCCGCCGTCCGCTTTCAGTTCCTCGGCAATGCCCTTGAGCACGAACATTTCTCCTTGCGAAACGTAGTCGTGGTAGGAGGCAACACAGACAGTCTCGATCAGACGGATATTGAGTTCGCGGCAGACGATGGCGGCCGGCACAAGGCCTCCGCGTGTGATGCAAACAATCGCTTTCCACTCCTGCCCGTTATCGGCAAGGCGCCACGCGAGGGCGCGGGCGTCGCGATGAAACTGGTCCCAGGATACGGGAAAGGCTTTGTCGGGAAGAGACATGCGATGGCTCCGGCTTTGAGCGAAACGTGGCTGGAAAGAGTGGCGGCCTTGGCCCCAATTCCACCATGCTTTAGCGGCAATCACCGCAAATTGGCAAGGGTTGAACGTCGTTCCGAAATAGGTAATCGCTTCAGTGTGATCTCTTCAGCGACTTGACGAAGCCGCCGCATTTCATTTCGACCCTCAGGCCCTGTTCTGCCGATTGTCCCATCCGAGAAAAGACGATGTTAAAGACGCATTGCCCCCAAGGCCAGTTTTCCGGCGAAATCTCCACTCTTTCCGCATCGATCCCAGGAGCTGCGCAATGAGCGTCATGAAGATGCATATGCGCGTGACCTCGGCCCTTGTCATTCGTGAAATGGCGGCCCGATTTGGCAGCAAGCCCGGCGGTTACATCTGGGCGGTTCTCGAGCCGCTGAGCCACATCCTGATGATGACGATCATTTTCTCTGCGATTTCCAAGACGCCGGCCTTGGGCGAGAGTTTTCCTCTGTTTTTTGCCACGGGTTACATCTGTTACCAGTTTTACTCCGGAACGTCGTCCTACATCGCCTCGTCCGTCAGGGCCAACAAGTCGCTTTTGTCGTATCCATTGGTTGCGCCGATCGATGCCGTTGCGGCGCGCTATATTCTGCAGCTTGTCACGGTCGTCTTTGTTTCTGTTCTGATCTTCGGCGTGATATTGATCGGGCAGGCGGAAAGCATCCAGTTGAACTGGCTGCGAATTCTCGAAACGGTGTTTGCCACGACGCTTATCGGCGCAGGAATAGGGCTCATGAACGTCACGCTTTTCGTACGGTTTCCCCTGTACGAGCAGCTGTTCTCGATCGCCATGCGTCCGCTTTACATGCTCTCCGGCGTGTTTTTCATGCCGGACGCGATGCCGCATCCCTATGTGGACTATGTGATGTATAACCCGATCATTCACGCCGTCATGGCGTTTCGCACGGGATTTTACGCCGAGTACAACCCCGATTTTCTCGATATGGCTTATTTGTTCGAATGGGCTTTCGGGACATTGTTTCTGGGCCTCGCGCTTCTGAGCGTATCGTCGGCCGCATTGCGAAACGATTGACGGGTGCCGTTCGCCCATCATAAAACGGGTCATAATATTTCAGGCCAGATTGACACGAATCCGACCAGATGTTTGATGCGTTTGTAGGCGGACGTGGCGAAACTGGTAGACGCAAGGGACTTAAAATCCCTCGGCCTTAGGCTATACGGGTTCGATCCCCGTCGTCCGCACCAACCTCCGTTGCACCACGCCCACGCTTTCCGACGTGTTCGCCTCATCGGTTATTGTGTGTGTCTTTCGTCTTGCCTCAGCGCGCAAGACCGTCGCGATCGGCTGAGCGGAATCGACCTCTGCCGAAAGCCGCACTCCCGCAAACAATAAATCCCGCTCGCGCGGGATTTATCAAGTCAATTCGGAGGTTTGTGCGCTTTAGCTGAAGCGGCCCGCCGCGTGTGCCAGCATCGTGTAGACCTTGCCAGTATCCGACGTCAGATAGTTCTGGGTCATGACCTTGTCGCGATCGTTGCGGGCTACATCGGCGAGCAGCTTTTCGAAATCGCCGATGTAGCGATCGACTGCAGTGCGGAACTCGGGTTCGCGATCGTATTTGCGCTTGATCTCGTCGAACGTCTGCTGGCCTTTCAGCGTGTAGAGGCGGCGAGTGAAGACGTCGCGCTCTCCACGCTGGTAACGGCGCCAGAGATCCACGGACGCATCATGATCGATCGCCCGGGCGATATCGACAGACAACGAGTTCAGAGATTCCATCACATGGCGAGGATTGCGGCTTTCCGGAGCGCGCTGCGCCTGGGGTTCGGCCGTACGCTGCTGTGCCGCAGGTGTTGCGGCCGGCTGGTCTTCGCGGGAGGCGCCGCGCAAGAGGTCGCGCATCCAGCCACTGCCGTTTTCATCTCCGCCGCCACGCACGTCCGCGCCTGTCTGCGGTTGACGGGCTGGCGGGGTCTGCGCAACAGGTCGCTGAGCGACCTGGGGAGCCCTTGCGGGATCGGCTGCGCGATTTTCAAAGCCGAGGCTGCCGCGCAGCGCCGGCTGTTCCTCGCGCAAGACTGATGCGATATCCGGCTGGCTGATGGCCCGCGTCTGTGGGGCGGGAGCCTGCTGCTGGGCGGCCGGGCGCGCCGAAACTGGCTGGGCGATTTCAAGCTGTCCGGACGATTTGCCGATGATTTCGGAAAGCTCCTGCAGGGCCTTGATCTGTTCGCCAACGGCACGACGCATGATGGAGGCGTTTTCCTTGGCCTCTTCCGGAAGGTCGAAAGCGCCGCGCTTGAGCTCTTCGCGCGTCAGATCGAGTTCCTTGCGGATCTCGCTGGCGGAGCGGCGAATGTCGTCTGTCGCGCCACTGAAACGCGCGACCGCATCTTCCACGGCCTGACGAATGCTTGCATGCATCGTCTCGACGGCCATATCCGATTTTTTGCCGTTCTCTGCCAGCATACGATCGATATCCGATACCGAAGCGCCGATGCTGCCACGCAGGCGGCTTGCGACTTCCTTCGACTTCTCTTCTGCGCGAATAAAGGCGCTTTCGACGGTCAAGCCCGCCTCTTCGCTGGCCTTTGCGACCGCATTGCGCATGGCCTCGGCAGCGCTTGCGGCGCGCTCTTCGGCTTCGGAAAGCGTCTTGTTGACGTCCGAGAGCGACGAGCGGACGCCGGCACGCAGGTTGCCTGCGACTTCGCGCGAGCGTTCTTCGGCCCGCAGGAAGGATCCTTCGACGGAAGCGCCAGCGTCTTCGCTGGCCTTGATCACGGCTGCCGCCATCGCCTGGGCGGCAGAGGCCGTCCGTTCCTCGGTTTCGGTCAGAACGCGACCGACATCGTGGAACGAGCTCTGGATGCCGGTGCGAAGATTTGCGGCCACCATGCCCGAGCGTTCCTCGGCACGCTGGAATGCGCCATCGACGAAACCTTCAAGCGCGTGCATCGTCTTTTCGATTTCCTCGGAGCGGCTGACAAGTCCGACCGAAAGGGTGCGAAGGGCCTCCTGGCGCTCTTCGAGCGTGCTGACGAGGTTCGACTGGGCGGCGGCAAGAAGGTCGGACGCCTGGCCGAGAACCCGCGAGTGATCCTCGAACCGGCCGACAATGCCGCCAATCTGCGACAGCGTATCGCCGGAGATGGTAACGAGCTTGTCGACCCGGCCTTCGAGAAGGCGAGAGGATGTGGACAGCATGTCGGATGCCCGCGCCGCCGATTCGCTGAACCGTGCGGTCGTGGATTCCAGTTGCGCATCCATCGCGCCAAGATTCGAGCTGGCCTGCTCGATAACGCCGGAGATTGCGGTGTTGCTGGCCGCCAGTTGTTCGATGAGACCGCTGGCGGTCGATTGCAGACGGTTTTCAACCATGCGCATCGCCTCTGCGGTTTCTTCGGCACGGCTGGAAATCGCGTTGAGGGTTTCGCCGGTCTGGCTGGTGAGGCTTTCGAGAAGCGCTGCATTTTCGGCACGCAGGCGGGCTGCGCTTTCCTGCGCCGCGGACGAGATGCGCTCGGCTGCTTCCTGGCCGGTGCGGGCGTACTGGTCGATGACCGGGCGTGCCTGCTCCTCGATGATGCGCGACAATTCCGATGCGCGTCCCGAAAGCATCGAATTCAGTTCGCGGGTGCGCTCGTCCAGGCTGGTGCGGATGGCGTTGCCACGGGCTTCCAGCGCCTTTTCGACCTCGCTGAGGTTCTGCTGTAGGGTGCTGCTGTGTTCGGTCAGGCGGGATTGGGCATCGGCAATACGGGCGGCTGCATTGTCGGAGGCGGCGCCCACGGAGCGAGCGAGTTCGGCGCTGCGCATGGCTGCATTTGCCGCTGTCTGCTCGATTGCGCTCTGGAAGTCGGCCTGCCGGGCGGCGAGAGCCTGGGTGAAGTCTTCGCCGGCCTTGGCCAGCATGGCGGACGAGCGGGCTGCTTCCGCGTCGATGCCCTCGGAGGCTTCGCTGACGGCGCCACGCAGACCCGTCACCAGAACTGCCGCCTTGCCTTCGATCGTCCTGCTGACGTTGTCGAGGCCGATGTTGAGGGCGCGGTCCATGGTGCCGAGACGTTCCTCGATCCGGCCAGTGCCGCTTTCGATGCTGGCCTCGATACGCACAGCGGCGTCTTCGCTGACCCGGCTGATCTCGGCCGTGTGACCGGAAAGCGTATCCGCGATCTCGCGGCTCGCTCTGTCGGCGGTGCTGCCGAGTTCGGCCACCTTTTCCGAGAGTGTGTCGGCAATCCGCGCTGTCGTCGTTTCCGTGATGCGCTGCAGTTCGCTGGTGCGGCTGTCGAGAGTTTCGGCGATCCGGCGGCTGGCCGTCTCGCTGATCGTATCGATTTCGGCGACGCGCCCGGCGAGAACATCGGTGATGCGGCTGGATGTCGTCTCAGCCACGGCCTGCAGGGCTGCCGTGCGGCTTTCCAGCGTGTCGGTGATACGCCGGCTGGCGCCGTCCACCATTTCGTCCACGCCGCTGATGCTGCTGCGGATACGGTCCTCCAGCGAGCCGAGGCTGTTTTCGATACGTGAGCCGGTATCCTCAAGGCGGCCGTTGATGGCCGAAAGCGAATCTTCCATGCGTCCGCTCAGCGTATCGGCAGCCCGGCCGATCTGATCGGCCGTGTCCGCAAGCTGCCCGGTCAGATGGGCCGTGCTGGAAAGCACGCGCTGTTCCAGTGCCTCGGCGCTGCGGTCGATCGTGCTTCCCAGCGCGGCCTGCCGTTCTTCCAGGGTCATCTCCAGCATGCTGGCGCTCGTGGCGAGCGTTGTTGCAAGCGACATCGCCTGGTCACCCAGCAGTTCGGAGAGCTGCTCGCGGCCGCCCTCGACCACGCTGTTGATGGTCTGGATACGGTCGTCAAGCGTCGTGCGGATTTGGTCGTGGGTTGAGGCAAGGGTGCTCGAAAGCTGTTCGGCGCGATCAGACAGCGTCCGCTCGATCTCGCCCGTGCGGTCGTGCATGGTCGAGGCCAATTGCGAGGCATGGCTCGCGAGGCTTTCCGCCGCACGGCCGGTGGTCTCCGTCATGGTACCTGCGATTTCGCTGACGCGCCCGGTCAGGTTTTCTGCGGCCAGCGCGATGCGGTCCGACAGCTGGCTCTCGATGTCGCTCACACGATCGGCCATGGTTTCGGCGATGACCGTCGTGCGGAACGAAAGGTTGTCCGCGATTTCTTCGGTTCGGCTGGTCAGGGCGTCCGCCATTTCGTTTGCCCGCGCGGCCATCAGCCCGGCAATCTCGTTCGAACGCTCGGCGAGGGCTCCGTCCAGCTTCTCGGTATGGCTTGCAAGCGTGTCGCCCAGCGCCCGATGGCGCTCGGAGAGCAGCACGTCGAGTTTTTGGGTTGTTTCGCCGATGGTGGTCTCGAACGAACCCGTGGAGGTCGTCAATGTCTCGCCAAGAGCGCGATGACCTTCCGACAGTAGTGACCCGAGCTTCTCAGTCGCGCTGCCGACGGCCGTTTCGACCGCGCCCGCAGACGCGGAAAGCGTATCGCTGAGCGCGCGATGCCGCTCACTCAGAACGGCATCCAACCGGTCCGTTGTGCCGCTGATCGTGGCGTCGATCGAACCGACGGACGTCGCCAGAACACTGGTCAAGGCGCCGGTGCGCTGCGCCATGATGGCATCCAGACGCTCTGCCGTTCCTTCGAAGGCGTGATCGATGCTTTCGGAGCTTGCAGCCAGAACGCTTGAAAGATCGAGCGTGCGTTCGGCCAGCGTGTTGTCGAGGCGGTGATGCGTTGCCGCGATCGCGCTGGTAATATCGTCTGCCCGGTTGGCGAGCGTATCCTCGATCCGCCCATGGATTGCCTGGAGGCCCTCGATGAAGCCGCTGGTGCGGCTGTCAAGCGTCTGGGTGATGCGATCCTGTGCTTCGCCGATGCGCTGCTGGGTTTCGCCAAGCGCTGTCTCAAGGGCGCTTGCGCGGCTGGCAAACCCGGTTTCGATACGGTCCTGCGCGGATGTCAGCGCGCTCATCAGCCCGCTTGAACGCTCCGTCATGACTTCGTCGATCTTTTGATGCGCGCTGCCGAGGGCTTCGCCGAGCGCCGCCGTGCGGGTGGTGAGCGTTTCCTCGATGAATTCCTGCGTGGTGCCCAGCGTCGTTGCGATCGTCAGCGAGTGGTCGGCAATGGCCGTTTCGAACTGCACGAGGCCCTTGTCCAGAATGCCGCCGATGGCATCGGAGCCTCCGGCGACGGAATCGTTGATCCGTGCCAGACTTTCACTGAGCTTGCTGTCAAGCAGGCCGGCGCGCTTGTCGAAGGCCGATGCGAATTCGTGGAAACGGCCGTCGAAGGCGGTTGCCAGCTGACCGACCGTGGTCTGAAGCTTCTCTTCAAAGAAGCCGGAGCGCAGGTCGAGGTCCATGATGGCATCATCAGCGCTGCTCTTAAGGCTCTGGCGGAAGCTTGCGCCCTTTTCGTCCAGGGTCGCGTTCAGCGTGTTGAGAACGTCGTCGAGGCCGCCGACGATTGCCTGCTGGCCGATATTCAGGCTCTCGTTCAGATCACGGGTGCGGGCAATCAGGGTTTCGTTGAGCTGGCGTGCGCGCTCGTTCAGCGCAGCGTTGAGCTTCTCGGTATTGGCATCCAACGTGGAGGCGCGGGTCTCGAACTGGCCGAGCAGCTGCTGGCCACGCTTGGCGAGCGTCTGGCTCAGCGTTTCGAGGCGTGTGTCGAACTCGTTGCCAAGCTTTACGCCAGCGGTCGTCAGGCCGGAGAGCATGGCATCGGTGCGGGTGGAGAGCATCGTGTCGATGGTCTGCGCCGCGCCCGTCGTGCGCTCCATCAGCGTGGCCGCGCGGGTTTCGATCAGCGACGCGAAGGCTTCGCCCGATGTTGCGAGGCGCGAGGAAATCTCGTCGCTTGCCTGGCTCAGCTCATCCTTCAGCTGGGTATGGGCGCCGGAAATCGAAGAGCGGATGCGCTCGGCGTGGCCCACGATCGCTTCGCGCTCCAGACCCAGTTCCTGCACGAGGGTACGAACGCGCAGTTCGTTGTCGCTGTAGCTGCGTTCCAGCGCGTTGACCTCGGAGTGGACGAGCGTTTCAAGCTCGGTTGCGCGGGCGATCGTACGCTCGATGCCCTCGTTCATCGCCGATACTTCGCGACGAACCGCCTGGCCGACGGTCATGATGCGTTCGGACGCAGCCGTTTCCGGTTCTGCAAGGCGAAGCGCCACTTCCGCCATGGACCGCGCGGCGCTGCGCAGTTCGTGGGCGCGGGAGATCATCAGCGCGAAAGAGAAGAACAGCATGATCGGCAGGACAATGAAGATCGCAACGCCGATCGCACCCGGCATGGCCGCGAGATCGTTGAGCGAGCGGATCTGCCAGATTTCCGGACCGTAGAGCAGGTTTGCGACGCCGAGACCGCCGAGAGCCCAGAGAACGGAAACGAGAGCGGCCACGCGCATGCTCGTGCGGCTTGAACGGATGTCGAGCGAGCGCAGAACCGCAGCCGGCGATTTGCGGGTGTCGTCGTTTGCTGCGGCAAAAGAGGGAGACTTAGGGGCCGGTTCAGGATTGAGGCTTCGTGGCGGTTCGGCGGTTTTGGCGGGCTCGGAAGCGGGGCGTGCTGCTCGTTGCGGCGCTGCCGAGGCCGCGCGGCCCGTATCCTGCGAGGATTTGTCGCTGACGGCGGACTTCAGCTCGTCAAAGTCGATTTTCAGGGCGTCTTCCAGCGCCTGAAATGCTTTGTCGTCGATCGACTCGGTGGTCTTGTTCGTCGCCATGCGGATACGCCTCGTTACTAAATTGTCCGCCGGAAAATGCCGTCAGCAGGGGGCTGCCTGAAGCTTATCTTTCCGGTCAGAATGGTATCGACGAGATTTTGCGAGAACGCATCTGCACAAGATCTCTGCCTGCACCCATTACCAGTCACGCATTGTGGCGCTTTCAAGCGGCCACTCGATACCTTTTGCCCTACGCGGCAAAAACAGGTTTCTCAACGTACCGTAGTGACACATTCACTGGTTTCTTACAATTAAGGCGCCGGATCATTCGTTAAAATGCTAACAATTTCTTAATGCGATTGCTGCTTTTCGGGGCTGGAACCCCTTGGAATCCTGCGGTTTATCCGACGTTAACCATACCACGCGAAATCCGCCTTCTTTCGGCCCGGTTTTAATCTGATAGCAGCGCCGCTTTCCGCAGACTGTATCCAGCGCAGGAAAGCGGAGACGTCGGGCGAAAGCGGGGGAGCCCCGCCGCCGGAAGTCACGAGAACAACGCTAGGGATTATTGGCACATGGCGGCACTCCAGATCGCATTCGAAGCTCCCGACAATTCGGTTACGGCACGCGCCGTGCCGGGCAAGGCAATCGACCTGCAGCACCTGTCGAACCAGACGATGGGTGACAAGGCGCTTGAGATAGAAGTGCTGCAGCTGTTCGCCCGACAGACGCGTCAGCTTATGAAGGGTCTTTCTGAAAAGGAAGGCTCCCGAAGCGAGATCGCGCATCGCCTCAAAGGCGCGGCGCTTGGGGTAGGGGCTTTCCTGGTCGCGGACGCGGCGGCGGCGCTCGAAACCGACCCGGAAGAGCCGCTTCACCTGTCTGCGCTGAGCGCCGCAATTCTGGATACGGAACTTTTCATCCTCAAGCTTTGCCGCTGAAGCCCGGCCATACGCCGTTGTTTCCTTGAAGAGCCCGGGCCGTGAGGCTGCGGGCTTTTGCCATGAGGAGCCACTGTTGACGCGCCAAAGCATTTCGTGGAAGAACTTTTGCCAGTTCGCCACAATCAGCCGGCACCCGCCGGTGAGGGCGGTTTTTTCTCACGGACGAGGTCGTCGCCTGACCCGCAACGCTTGCGGCCTTGCGCTTCTGAACTCCGCGAAACTGCCGCGATGAGCGAAGCACATTCATCCACCTGCCGTTCGTTGCGGTGTGTGGAGGCACAAAGGCAAGCAACCGAGACCCTTATGACCAAGCTAAAGATCATCGCCTTCGACGGCACCCATTATGATTTCGATGTCCAGAACGGCTCTACCGTGATGGAGAATGCGGTTCGCAACTCCGTGCCTGGTATAGAGGCGGAATGCGGCGGTGCGTGCGCCTGCGCGACCTGTCATGTCTATGTCGACGATGCCTGGTCAGCAGTCGTTGGCCCGCCGGAAGCGATGGAAGAGGACATGCTTGACTTCGCTTATGAGGTGAAGCCGACCTCTCGCCTGTCCTGTCAGATCAAGATGAGCGATGCCCTAGACGGGCTGGTCGTTCATGTTCCCGAGCGTCAGGCCTGACATTTTCTGCGCCTTGAATTCCGAAACGCTTCAGGCTGGATGAAAGGCAAAAAAAAGCCTCGCTTGCCGGAACCGACGAGCGAGGCCAGGAGGGCGCATCGCATGCAGATGAGGGAGGGAGCATCTGCTGCATAAGGATACGCCAGGAGAACACATCATGCGCTGTGGCAGCTGGCAGGTCGAAAATCGCTCCTGCAAGAGCCAGTCTAACGCGAAACTATACTTCGGACCGCACGATCATCATGATCGTTAAACTCGGGTGATCCGACCTGTCTTAGGGAAGTGCGTTTTTGCTTGCTTCCTTCGATGATTGGACAATAGCGCATCCTACTGGTGTATTCTATCGCTAGAATTCACCAATGATATACTGTTGACAGGAAAGCTTCGCGCAAGGTTCTGCCGTTAGGCGCCGCCGCTACGGACGCAGCAGATCAGGGATTTTTCTGGTCGGACATTGCGTCGAGACGATGTTTCAGAAGACGCACCATCCTGCGATCGAAGTTCACTGCTTCGGTCCTGTCGAAACGGGCCTGATCCTTGTCATGAGCCAGGATCGCGTTTTCGCTGGCGCGTGCAACGCTTGCCTGCATGCGCTCACAATCGGCCTCCGGGCGCAGGGACAGGAACGTCTTTTCCATGTCGCGCGCGTGGTTGCGGGCGATTTCGGCATGGCGCTCTTCATGCCGCTTGATATCGCTCGAGAGCGTGTCCCAGACCAGTGCGAGTTCGCGCCCGGCTTTACCGCGGTTCTTCCAGCGCGGAAGGATCAGTTTTGTGTTCAATGTTACCTTGGCGCTGCCAACCGCACAGCGATCACCACGCTTTACATAGGTGATGGTGCCGCCGAACTTGATCCGGGTTGCTCCGGGGTGCCGGTTGCCGGTCGATTTCATCAACGGGCCGCCCGAAGAAAGCGCCTCGTCCAGGTCCGCGGCGGTTTTACCGTTGATGGAGTAATAGGTGACCGACTTGCTGGTCAACGTCTCAGCCCGCGGTGCACCGGCATTGCCTGCCATCGCAAGTGAAAGGCCGAGGAACGCGGCGAAGAAGTTGCGGGCGTGCTGCATGGAAATCAATATCTGCGCGGTTGAACTCGCCCGGACCTTGAGGCATAGCCAGCCGGAGTGCAACAGCAAATCACATCCGACATCGGGCAACCGATCACGATGACGTGCCGGAAAATGGCGTTATTGCAGGGGGTTGCGCGTGTTTTTACCATAGGACCAGATACCGGCACGGTCGGACAGGAGGGTGGAATGATCGAACAGCAACGGCCGTCTCTGACGGACCACGAACCGGGCCCCTCCCGGTTCGATCCGTTTTCCGCCTTGGAATGGCGCCTCGCGCACGGTCGCAGCCTGATCCTCGGTCCGCGTGGCCATTTGATGGCGATTATCAACGTGACGCCGGATTCCTTTTCCGACGGTGGTCGTCATGACAGCGTGGAAAAGGCCGTAGAGCATGCCCTGCAATGCGTGCGAGAGGGTGCAACGATACTCGATATCGGGGGGGAATCGACGCGTCCCGATGCCGAACAGGTTTCCGCCGCCGAAGAACAGGACCGTGTGCTTCCGGTGATCGAGGCGCTGACCCGCCTGGAAAACGCGATCATCTCGATCGACACCTATCGAGCCTCGACCGCGCGTCTTGCCGTTGCGGCAGGCGCGCACCTCATCAACGACGTCCACGGGCTGCAGCGCGAACCTGAGATTGCTGCCGTCGCCGCTGCAAGCGGTGCGGGACTTTGCATCATGCACACGGGGCGCGACAGGGAAAAGCATCCTGATGTCATCGCCGATCAATTCCTGTTTCTGGAGCGCTCCTTGCGCATCGCCGAGGCCGCTGGCGTGGAGCGTGAGCGGATCGTCCTCGATCCAGGTTTCGGATTCGCTAAGGATGTGGCCGAAAATATCGAGTTGATGAACAGGTTCGACGAGTTGCATGCTTTGCGATTGCCAGTCCTTGCCGGTACGTCTCGCAAGCGGTTTTTGGGCGCTGTAACGGATCGGGACGCGGATCGGCGCGATCCGGCGACGGCGGCGACGACTGCCATCCTGCGTCTCGCAGGCGCTGCGGTTTTTCGGGTACATGATGTCGCAATCAACAGGGACGCCCTTGCGGTGGCGGATGCTATGGTGGACGTAAGAACAAAAGGGATGGAACCATGACCGCGACCTATACGATCACACTCAAGAACTGTGCCTTTTTCGCGCGTCACGGCGTTCATGACGAAGAGGAGTTTCTGGGTCAGCGCTTCTTTGTCGATGCGGAACTCGATGTCGAGCAGGGCAGTGCACTCGTGGATGATTCCATCGGCGACACGGTGCATTACGGCATCGCCTTCACCGAGATCGAAAAGATCATCACGGGTCGCCGTCGTTACCTCATCGAGGCCCTGGCGCTTGAAGTCGCAACCACTCTCTGTTCCCGCTTTTCGCAGATCAGGCGCGCGAAAATCTCGATCCGCAAGCCAAACGCACCGGTCCCCGGCGTGCTCGATTACGTCGAGGTCACCGTAGAGCATCATGCGTGAGGGGATGAAGCATTGGGCGGCGCTTGGTCTGGGTGGCAACATCGGCGATGCCAGGGCATCCATGGCGCAGGCAATCGCAAGGCTGGATACGCATGCCCATTGCGCCATCGTCGCCGTGTCCAGGCTTTACCGCACCCCGCCGTGGGGAAAGACCGATCAGGCATGGTTCTTCAACGCCTGTGCAGCCGTCGCAACGAATCTTTCCCCGGAACAGTTGCTTGAGGTTTGCCTCTCAATCGAGCGCGATATGAAGCGCGAACGGCTGGAAAGATGGGGTCCACGTACCATCGATATCGATATCCTGCTCTTTGATGATGCGGTGCGGTCTGATGCACGGTTGGAAATCCCGCACCCGCGCATGACGTCGCGCGGTTTCGTGCTGATGCCGCTTGCGGATTTTGCTCCACATCATGTCGTTGGTGGCCGCTCCGTCAATGAGTGGCTCGCCGATACCGATACGACAGGCATCGAAATTGCCGACGGCGATCGCGGCTGGTGGCGCAATACCGGGGCCAGAAACGCCAAAGGCACCGCCTGAGCGATGCCTTGCAAAACCTCGGCTTGAATGCCTGATTACTTGATGGAGCCGACTGCAAGATCGTCCAGCTGGCGGTTCAGGCTGAGCCCGATTACCGGCACCATGGTTTCCTCGACCTTGACGGAGATCGTTATGTTCATCGTCTTTTCGTCCTGAAGCCGTGCGATCATTGCGCCATTCAGCTTCTTGCGATTGATGCCGACGACGACCTTGTCCTTGGCAACATTGCCAGACACGATATCGAGGCCCTTGCCTTCTGCGCCGTCCAGAAACTTGCCGCTGTAGCTTTTGCCATTCTGGGTAATGACGGCTGACATCGGCTGCTTGAAGACGCCGACGCGGCAGAAGCCATCCAGCTTGATGCCGGCACCGGAACCTTCGACCACGTCGCCGGTCAGGTCGCAGGTGAATTTCGTGCCCTTGTATTTGCCGGCAACGATTTCCCCCGGGCCTTTCCACTGGCCGGAAACCTGTTCGAAGAACGCTTTGTCGCGGCTGCCCGAAAGGGCCGGGGACGCGCTGAGGCAGAGGGCTGCAATCGTGGCGGCGGCCATGCCGCGAGCGATCAGGGAAGGGCGCGTAAACATAAACGATCCTTGAAGGTCAATGTCAGGAATGTAGGAGAACATTTGCACCCGAATGGTTAATGGAGAGTTTCCGGGGCGGGTGTACTCGTGTCCACGACGCTCACGAAATGTTTCATGCAAAGCCTTGAAAACTCTATTTCACGGTAAGTTCACGGGCTCGTGCAGCCGGTTGAAAACGTTGTGCGTAGGAAACAGCATTGGCTTTTGCTAGGACTTGCAGAACAGGAGGCGACCGATGGCGGGCAATGTAGAAACTGATTCTCCGGAAGCAGGGCAAGTGATTCTGCGCCATGGGGCGATAACCCGGATCACCCATTGGTCGTGGGCTGTGGCGCTGTTCTTCCTGCTTCTCAGCGGCCTCCAGATATTCAATGCGCATCCGACGCTCTACATTGGCGAGCAGTCAGGCTTCGAGTTCAAAAACGATATTTTCTCCATCAGGGCGATGCAGGATGCCCAAGGGCGGGTCGAGGGCGTCACCACGATCTTTGGCGCGGGCTTCGATACGACAGGCGTCCTGGGCGTGAGCGGTCCCGATACTGCGCCGTCCTACCGCGCCTTTCCTGCGTGGGCGACGCTCCCCAGCTATCAGGATCTGGCGACGGGCAGAGTGATACACTTTTTCTTTGCGTGGATTTTCGTCGTCACGTTTTTCGTCTGGCTGCTGTCAAGTCTGGTCAATCGCCATCTTCGCCGCGATATCCTTCCGTCCTCAAGGGAGATTCGAACCATCCCGCAAAGCATCCGTGAACACCTGCGCTTCAGGTTCCGGCATGACGGGCGCTATAATGTCCTTCAGAAACTCTCCTATGCCGGTGTGCTTCTGATTCTGTTTCCGCTGATCATCCTGACGGGGCTGACAATGTCTCCGTCTAT
This sequence comes from Pararhizobium arenae, assembly GCF_001931685.1. Classification (GTDB taxonomy): domain Bacteria; phylum Pseudomonadota; class Alphaproteobacteria; order Rhizobiales; family Rhizobiaceae; genus Pararhizobium; species Pararhizobium arenae. The sequence continues at coordinate 394,867 of NZ_MOOY01000001.1, forward strand.
GAATGCGGCTTGGCCGTGGTTGCTTGATATCTTCGGTGGTCGCCAGACGGCGCGTACACTTCATTTTGTGGCGATGCTGCTGCTTGTCGCGTTCTTCGTCATTCATATCGTCATGGTCATTGCCGCAGGTCCGATCAACGAGCTGCGCTCCATCTTAACCGGACGCTACCGGGTCTCCGGTGAAATGCCGGGAGGGGAGTTCCGCAAGTGAAAACAGGCTTCAAGCTCAGCCGTCGTCGGTTCCTTACGTCCGCAGGGGTCGCGGCTTCAACCTTGCCCCTGGCCGGCTGCGATGCCCTTGATGGCCTGCTGTCCGGTGATAGCGCGGTACGGGCCACCATGGCGTCCGCGAACGGACTGACTTACAGGGTGCAGCGCCTGCTGATCGGCGCCGACACGCTCGCGCCGGAGTTTTCCGCGTCGGAAATTCGCCAGGGCCAGAGACCCAACGGCTCGACCGATCCAAATGACGAAGCCTATCTCGCCCTTCGTGCGGACGCCTTTTCCACCTACCGCCTCCAGGTCCACGGTCTCGTCGAACAGCCCGCAAGCTACAGTCTTCAGGAACTGCGGAACATGCCGGCGCGCAACCAGATCACGCGGCACGATTGCGTCGAGGGCTGGAGTTGCATCGCCAAATGGTCCGGCGTGCCACTCTCGCGGTTGCTGGACGAGGTAAAAGTGAAGCCTGAAGCGCGATTTGTCGTGTTCCATTGCTTCGACAGCCTCAACATGGGCGGCGCGGGTCAGCCCGGCTACTACGAATCCATCGATCTGATCGATGCCCGCCATCCACAGACGATCCTGGCTTATGGCTGCAATGATGCGACGCTGACAGTTGCCAACGGTGCGCCGCTGCGCGTGCGCATTGAACGCCAACTGGGATACAAGATGGCGAAATACATCCGCTCGATCGAACTCGCCTCGACGCTCGCTCCGTTCGGGAGAGGAAAGGGCGGTTTCTGGGAGGACTTCGGCTACGACTGGTACGCCGGGATATAAACCTCGATCGCCCTGCTATCCATTTTCCGTGGCTTGCGAAGAGCGTACCGGTCGCGAAAAACCGGGGGCGAGGTCGGACAGGAAGTCCCCGACGCCCGGTCGTTTTACGGCGTGAAAGGGCATCGGGCGGCAAAGATCCATGGCTGCGATGCCGATCCGCGCCGTCATCAGGCCGTTGATCACGCCCTCTCCAAGCCGGGCTGACAGCTTGGAGGCAACGCCGTGGCCAACCACCTGCTGTACCAGACTGTCTCCCACGGCAATCGAACCCGTGACGGCCAGGTGCGCGATGACATCGCGAAACAGCCTGAGCAATCCGAGTGAACCGGGCCGCCCGCCGTATAGATCGGCCATGGCCCGCACGAGCCGAACAGATTCAAAGATGACATAGCCGAGATCGACGAGGGCGCGCGGGCTGACGGCCGTCACGACCGAAACACGTTTGGACGCATTGAGGATGAGGCGGCGAGCCTGTCTGTCGAGCGGCGCCAGCAGTTCCTGTTCCGTCAGGTCGAGAAGATGAGGCCCATCAATGATCTCGCCCTCGGTCTCGGCAAGCCGCCTGCGACCGACTGCCGTTTCCGCCTTGGTCGCAAGCAGGTTGACGAGATGGTTCATCACGCCGCGCGCCGGTTTTGCAGAGGTGCCAAGCCGGGCATCCTGTGCCTCCTGCTTCAGGGATTGCACGGCATTCAGCCTGAAGAGCCCCGCTATTTCGCGAGCAATGATCGCGATCAGGCCAACGACTGTGAGGCACGCCGCGGCGATAGCGACCCAGCCCAGCCAGTCGGATCGCGTGAAAAGATCGCGAATCAGCGCATCGACCCAGAGACCGACCGCGAGCGAAATCAGGACTCCGAGTGCGCCGAAGGCAAGCTTGGCGAAGGAAAATCGGCGGGCGCGGGGTCTCGCTTCTTCAAGAAGGAGATCGTCCTCCGTCACCGTCGTTGCAAGAAACGGATCGTCCGCATCCGCGGTCATCTCGATACGGGTATCGAAACTAGCGGGGGTGCGCGGCGCAGCGGATGCGCCCGCGGGCTCGTTTTCGATGGTGAAAGCGGCCGGTCTGCGGCCCTTGTTTGAGCGTTCGTCGGTCATGCCAGACGGTCTCCCAAGAGAAATTGCATGGCCCGGTCAAGACGTATGTGGGGCACGGAGAGCTTCAGTCCTCCGTCCGTCTGCTCTAGATGGGGCGGCCGGAAGCGGACGAAGTTGAGCTGCGGGACAAGGCTTGCCTCCGTGCGCGGCCAGCCTTCTAGGAACAGAGATTGCGGGTCCGCCGGCAGGTCCCCAGGAAAGATCGCCGTTTTCTTCTCCCCGTCGAATGTCTCGCCATTGATGGTTTCGCCGGCGATCGGCGTGCCGACGATCACGGGCAGGACGTGACCATTGCTGTTGACGGTCGCTTCGCGCGTTGCCCGCACGGAGGCGATCGCCATCACCTCCAATCCCGCCCCGGAGAGGCCGATGCGTTCGACCGCGCGGTCCACGATCCGGGCGGTGATGCGCTCCAGCCGGTCATGGCTTTCATGGTGGAGGTGATCGGCCTTGGTGGCCGCGATGAGCACCTTGTCGATCCGCCGGCCGACCAGCGACGAGAGAAACGAGTTCCCGCCCGGGCGAAAGCACGCGAGCACATCCCCGAGAGCCTCCTCGAGATCATGCAGCGATTCCTGGCCTCGGTTCAAAGCCTGCAAAGTGTCGATGAGGACGATCTGCCGGTCGAGACGAGCGAAATGTTCGCGAAAGAACGGTTTGACGACGTGCGTGCGATAGGCTTCGTAGCGACGTTCCATCATTGCGTGCAGTGAACCCTTCTTCGCCGGCCCTTCCGGCAGGTCGGGCAGGGGTGAAAAGGTCAGGGCCGGAGAACCCTCGAGGTCACCGGGCATCAGGAACCGGCCGGGCGGCAGGGTTGAAAGCGAGCGCTCGTCCGCCTTGCAAGCGCGCAAATAAGCCGCGAATGCTTCTGCAAGGCGGCGGGCGTGATCTTCGCTGGCGGGCTCGGATGGATTGAAGGTCCTCGCAACGTTTCGCCACTCTGCGGAAAGTTCAGCGCGGATCCCGGTTGCCGCCCGCTCCGTCGTTTTTTGGCTGAATGCCCGAAAATCCTGGTTCAGCAGAGGCAGGTCGAGCAGCCATTCTCCGGGGTAATCGACGATATCGATGGACAGCTTGCCGGTTCCGAACATGCGGTTCCAGCCGCTCGCGCTTTCGTAATCGAGACTGATGCGCAGTTGGGAGATGGCGCGGGTTGATTCCGGCCAGAGACGATCGCGCACCAGCGCCGCGATGTGATCTTCGTATTGAAATCTCGGTACGGCGTCGTCGGGCTGCGGCTCCAGCCTGATCTTCGAAACGCGACCGGAGCGAACGGCCTCGAACACCGGAAGCCGGCCACCGTTGAGGAGATTGTGAACGAGGGATGAAATGAAGACCGTCTTTCCGGCTCGCGAGAGCCCCGTTACCCCGAGTCGCAATGTGGGATTGACGAGGCCTGAGGCTCGATCGGAGAGATTGTCGATGGCGATCCGGGTATCGTCCGCAAGGCGGGTCAGAAATGACGGCAAGGGCTTTCGATCCTGAAGTGTGATGGGCCGCTGGACGGCGAACTCGGCGATACACCGCCGATATAGGACAGGGATCGGCGCGAAAAAAGGCGTGCACCGTGTTCAGTCAGGCAGGAGCAGAGAGAAGTGCAGTCAAAATGCCGGGCGGGCCGGTGGTGACCTGCGAAAATGCGGTGAAATCGATGACGGCGAGCATGCCCGGCAAAAAGCCGTGCGGAGCGGCATTTTCCGACGTAGTGCGGCTTGTCAGAGAATAGAACACGTCCTGGATGGACGGGTTGTGTCCGACCAGCATCAGGGAGCCCACATCGCCATTCGCGGCAATCAGGGCTCTGTAGGTTTCCATATCGCCTGTATAGAGCGTGTCGAGAAAGCGGATTTCCAGATCCTGGCCTGCGGCGCGTTGAAACGGTTCTATCGTCTGGCGACAGCGCGCTGCGGTTGAGCAGAGAACGAGATCCGGACGAAACCCCTGATCCGTAGCCGTGTTTGCCATGATTTCGGCATCGGCGTAGCCGACATCATCCAGTGTTCGCTCGAAATCCGTCTGCCCGGGCTGTGCCCAGGAGGCGCGGGCATGCCGCAGGAGATAAAGACGGAAGGCAGACGACATCCAGTGCTCCTGACGGTTCATTCGGAGAACTGTTTTTCGACCGGTGTCGGAAAAAGATCAAGCCACGGCGGCAGCTAAATTGCCACTGTCCGGGCGCGCCTCATTTTGCAGGCGTACAAGCGTTTCCTCCAGCGGCATCGGTCGGCCGAAATAGTAACCCTGCATCACTCCGCATCCAAGGAGGCGCAAAATCGTCACCTGTTCCTGGGTTTCCATGCCCTCGATGACACAGACGCAATCGATGTTGCGGCAAAGATCGACGATCGTTCTGATGATGTTGCGGCTGAGGACATTGGTGTCGATATAGGTGATGAAGCTGCGATCGATCTTGATCTTGCGCAGCGGCAGACGATGGACATGACTGAGGCTCGATTGTCCCGTACCGAAATCATCGAGCGCGATACCGATGCCGTGGTCCATCAGGCGGGTCAGATTCGAGCTGGCCAGCTCGAAATTGGCCATCACGGAGGTCTCGGTCACTTCAAAATCGAGATCTGACGCGTTGAAACCACTCTTGGCCAGCATGGTCAGAATGGCATCGATCGTCGCCGACGAAACGATATCCTTAGCCGAAAGGTTGAAGGAGAGCCGCGTACCGTCCGGCCATTGTCTCGCTGCATCGAGGGCTTTCGTGAAAAGCGCAAGTGTCATTTGAGACATAAGCCCGGCGCGTTCGGCCGCCGGAATGAAGATGTCCGGTGTTATGCGTCCAAGGGACGGATTGTCCCAGCGGGCGAGGGCCTCGAAACCGATCGTGGTGAGCGTTTGACTATCCACAAACGGCTGGAAGAGAACCGAAAGCTCCTTCTCCAGATCGGCATTCTTAAGCTCCTGATCGACCCGGCTGCGGCGGGTGATCTGATGGGCGTGCTCCTCGGAAAACAGGATGGCCTGTCCACAGCCGTATTGTTTTGCGTGATAAAGCGCGAAATCGGCGCGCTCGAACAATTGGACGGCGTTTTGGCCACCTTCAGGAAAGCTGACGAGGCCGAGCGACGCCGAGACTTTGGCGGTGATGCCCTTGATGCAATACGGTTCACGAAGGCTCGCGCATATTCTGTCGGCAAGTGATTTGAGGTCGAGGTCGGATTGATCGTTTTCAATAAGCAAACCGAATTCGTCGCCGCCAAGTCGGGCCGCAAAGACGCCCTGTTCCGCAAACGCTCGCAAGCGACGGGCCGCTTCCATCAGCAGTTTGTCCCCAACTGCGTGTCCGAAGGCGTCGTTGACGGGCTTGAAGCCGTCCAGATCGACAATACCCACCGCCAGTGTGCCTTGCCGTTCGGAGGCGTGCTGCAGGCGTCGAACAAATTCGGTACGGAATTGCCTCCGGTTCGGGAGTTCTGTGAGGCTGTCGATATTGGCCAGTCGGCGATTGTCGTCGCTGAGTGCCTGAAGCTGTTCCTGCTTCGCCAGGATCGCCTTTTGCGATTCGATCAGTTTGGTGAACACGTCGTAGTGTTTCAGCAGGATGTAGACGAGCGGGATCGTGACGATGGCCATGTTGATGGCGATCGCCATGAAGACCGGGTTTCCCGTCGACAGGAAGAACAACGTGAACGGCACAAGCACGACCGCCGTGATCATCAGGGCGACGGTGCGCAGATGCATCAGGCAGAAGATGCAGCCAATAACCGTAATCGCCATGAAAAAGGCGACGTGGCTTTGGGTGTAGGCGTCACCATAGGGAAAGAGCGAAAGCGACCAGACCGTAAAGCCGGTGCCGATAGCGATGCCGACATAGACAATGCTTTGAAGTTGCCTGACCGCTTGGCTGTGATCCGCTTCGGTTTGGCGGGTCAGCCACCAGCCGTGGATACGAATGCAGCATCCCAGACAAAGCGCAAGCGGCGCATAAACGGTCAGGTAAAGCGGAGCAATTTTGAAATGCGTGGCTGCCAATGCCACCGCATTCACCATCAACATGACGTAGAGCAGCGGAATCTGCCGCGTGAACGCGGCTTGCTGGGCCCTGATCAGTTCACGGTTTTCAGCATCGACCGCCAGAAACGCCCTCAAGCGACGAAACATCGACTTCTCTCCCAGTTTCGGGGCCCATCCTTACGTTAAAAGATGAAATATTACTGAAATATCCTTGAGATAGACAAAATGACCGAAACGAATCTTCGGGGTGTCGCAGAGGTAGGCCTAATCTTTGTGCAAGCCTTCGCATGGGCGTGTGTCGGAGGATTTCTTCGGTCCCCAGACAAAACAAGAGATTGCCGTGGCCTGGCGTAGAAACGTCGCGAGGCGTGTTTCCCCAGAATTTAGGTTGTTTGTAATTTTGCTGAAATATTAGCCGGTTAGCCTTTGTTCTATGCAATATTAAAAAGCTGGTATGCAAAATCCGGGAGGCTTGAAACCGAGCCTTCATGGGTCTATACACCCCGGCAATGAGATGTTCTTCAGGAGAATCGCGTTGAGTGAGAAGATCGATCTTAGTTCCTTTGTTCTTTCCGAAGACGAGGAATTCATGAATGCCAATCAGCGGGCATATTTCAGAGCAAAGCTGAATGCCTGGAAAAATGACATACTTCGTGAAGCCAGAGAAACACTGGGCCATCTCGCGGAGGAAAGTGCAAACCACCCGGATCTCGCCGACCGGGCCTCTTCCGAAACCGACAGGGCAATCGAACTGAGAGCCCGCGATCGTCAGCGGAAGCTTATTTCCAAGATCGATGCAGCCTTGCAGCGTCTGGATGAGGGGACATACGGTTACTGCGAGGAAACCGGCGAACCCATCGGCCTAAAGCGACTGGACGCACGCCCGATCGCGACCTTGTCGATCGAGGCGCAGGAACGCCACGAGCGTCGAGAAAAAGTTTACCGGGATGAATAATCCCGCGTAAGATGAATGGGAGAGGGCGCGGGGCAACCTGCGCCTTTCCCTTTTTTTTGGGAACTTTCCTGTGCTTGGCGGTGCGTCTTTCACAGACGGGCAACAAAGCTGGAGATATGAGCGGGTAGCCGAACCTTCTGGCGCCTCGTTCAGCGCTTCTCGCCTGCCGACATTTCCCCAAGCATTCTGTTCATTTCTTCTTCGAGCGTTGGCTCCGTGCGTTGCCGCGCAGCGCCTGATGCGGGTTCCTGCGCAACAGGTCCCGCGAACCGACCGCGAGGATCTGCCCCAACGCGAATGTCCGCGGAACCGACGTTCAGTCGGCTGAGGTCTCCGGAAATCTCAGCATCGAGAATACGTTCAAAATCGGCGGCAGGCGTCTTCTGCTCCGGCGTGGGCGATGTCACAACCGGCTGGGTCGATGGAAGGACGCGGTTACGCGCCGCCTCCAGAATATCTTCCGGCGTGCGCGCATGCTGAACGGTAAGGCCGGCCGGTGCAGACACCGCGGCCGCCGGTCTCGCGGGAACGGTAACAGTTGGCTGCTGCACAGGCCGCGCGGCCTGCGGTTCAGTGCGTGGGCGTTCGACGACCGGCTGGGCACCGCGGGCCTGCGGCGCCGGATCGAAGTTTTCACCATAGAGAACATTGCCCATGGCCGAAACCTGGGGGGCTGCCCGGCTCGCGGCAGGCTGAGGCTTCTGTTCCGGCTGCGCGACCGGTTGCGCGGCAGGCTGGCGGCGTTCCGCAACCGGTCGGGTTAAGGGAGCGGGCTGTTCCACTGAGGCGGTGTGGACCGCTGGCTGAGCAACCAGCGGCACGCCGCCGCCCGCGATACGGCTCTCAATGACGATATCCGTCGGTCCGCCGATCATGACCAGATGTTCGACATCGTCGCGACGGATGAGAACCAGCCGGCGACGCGTATCGACGGCGGCCGCATCCAGCACGGCAAGCCGGGGCTGTCTGTTCTTGCCGCCGCGGATGAAGGGCGAGGAAGGGCGGTTGCGAATGAACCAAAGCACGGCCACGAGGCACAGCAGGCCAAGCGCCACGACGCCGATGGCAAGGATGAACCGGCTACCGTTGGTCCCGACGATCTCTTCGATCATGTCCACTTCTCCTTACGCCCTGAAAAAATCTTATCTATTTGACGGCTTTTTGCCGTCGTACACAAGCAGCGGCGCACTGTTCTACAAAATGAGCAGGGGTATGGCGATACCGGTTAAGCACTTGCAGCATATTCCCTGTGAATGATCCACGCAGGTTTGGCGCAGGCGCTTTGTGCTATTCCCCCCGACTGTTAAAGATGATTCTTGCGGATAATCCGGTGTGCCGGGTCAAAGGCATGCTCGGACTATGCGCCCATGAAGGTGTGCCGGGCGATCGTATGTCATCAAGGCGATCTATAACCGCGCAAACGAGGTTTTTTATGGCGAAGTCGGGGCAGTCAGGCGAGCAGTACATGCCGATCGTGGATCGGGGCGCCCGGCCGGGTACGGTTTTGCGGATCATTCTGCTCGCGATCGTGCTGACGATTTCCGCGGCTGCCTTTGTCGTCTTCAAGAACCAGCTGGAAAACGAGATCGTTCTGGGCATTCTCGGCGTTCTGGCGATGGTCGGAATATTCTTCCTCGTTTCCTCGATTATCGGTTTCATCGAGGTCATGCCGCAATCCCGCCCGGACGATCTCGCGCGCGCCTTTCTGGACGGCCACGAGGATGGAACGGTTGTGACCGACCGAAAGGGGCGTATCGTATATGCGAATGCGGCCTACGGCGCGCTCACCGGCGCGACGAAGTCGTCCGACATCCAGTCCCTGGAAACGATCCTATCGCGCAATCGCGAGGCGACAGAGGCGATCTACAGGCTGACCAACGGACTTCACGAGGGCAAGGCCGGTCACGAAGAGTTCCGGCTTATGAAGCCGCTGAAGGCCACGGGCAGCCCCTCCGGTTCCGGTGCGCACTGGTTTCGCCTGAAGGCGGGGGTTCTTCCGACGGAGGACACGCAGAAATCGCCGCTTTATATCTGGCAGATATCCGACATCACCTCCGAACGGGACGATCAGGAGCGGTTCTTCAAGGAACTGCAGAACGCGATCGATTATCTCGATCATGCTCCAGCCGGATTTTTCTCTGCCGGCAAAAAGGGCGAGATATTCTACATCAACGCCACTCTGGCGGATTGGCTCGGCCTTGACCTCACCAAGTTCCAGCCCGGTTTGATGAGCATCGCCGATCTCGTGGCGGGCGAGGGCTTGGCACTGGTGCAGTCGGTTCAGGCCGAGCCGGGTTTGAAAAAGACCAAAATCCTCGATCTTGATTTGCGCAAGGCAAACGGCCAGAGTTTCCCGGTTCGCATGGTCCATCGCGTCTCTTCGATGCGGGACGGCGCGCCGGGGGAAAGCCGGACGATCGTGCTGGCGCGCGCGGGTGATGACGAGGGCGATCAATCCGCATCCATTGCAACGATGCGCTTTACCCGCTTCTTCAACAATACGCCGATGGCCATTGCCTCCGTAGACGGCGACGGGCGGATTCTGCGAACCAACGCGCCCTTCCTGAAACTGTTTTCGGCCGTTGTCTCGCAGGACGACATGGAGCGGGGTGCGCTGCTGGAGGCTGTGGTTCACGAGAGCGAGCGTACGCATCTCAGAGAGGCACTGCTGGCCGCCAAGGACCGCCAGAGCGACATTGCACCGATCGATGCGCTTCACCCGACCGATGAGACCCGGCATTTCCGGTTTTACGTTCATGCTGTCGTCGATCAGAGCGAGCAGGCGCCGGAGGAAGCGGCAATTGTGTACGCCGTCGAGGTCACCGAGCAAAAGGCGCTCGAGACGCATATGGCGCAGACCCAGAAGATGAATGCCGTGGGTACGCTGGCAGGCGGTATCGCCCACGATTTCAACAACGTTCTCACCGCGATCCTCTTGTCGTCGGACCATCTCCTGCTTTCGGCGCGTCCCTCGGATGCCAGCTTTGCGGATCTCATGGAGATCAAGCGCAACGCCAATCGCGCCGCTGTGCTGGTGCGTCAATTGCTCGCCTTCTCCCGCAAGCAGACGATGCGCCCGACCGTGCTGAACATGACGGACGTGGTCGGCGACCTGCGCATGCTCGTCGATCGTATGACCGGAACCAACGTCAAGCTTGAGGTCGATTACGGTCGCGACCTGTGGCCGGTTAAGACCGATCTCGGCCAGTTCGAGCAGGTGGTGCTCAATCTCGCCGTCAACGCGCGCGATGCGATGCCCCATGGCGGCACCATCACACTCCGGACCCGCAATCTGCCGGCATCGGATGTCGCCGCGCTCAATCGTCGCGACCTGCCGGAGGCGGATTATGTGATGATCGAGGTGCAGGACCAGGGTACGGGCATCGCGCCGGAAATCCTGGACAAGATTTTTGAACCGTTCTTTACCACCAAGGAAGTCGGCAAGGGCACAGGCCTCGGGCTTTCCATGGTCTACGGCATCGTCCAGCAGTCTGGCGGCTATATTTATCCGGATTCGGAAGTCGGGAAGGGAACCACGTTCCACATCCTTCTGCCCCGTCATATCGAAGAGCCTGTTGTTGGAGCAGAGAATTCCGGCGTTCCGCCGGCGCCGGTTGCGGCCGTTGTCGCCCAGGAACCGACCGACCTGACGGGCGATTCCGCTGTCGTCCTGTTGGTCGAGGACGAGGAGGCCGTTCGGCGCGGCGGCAAACGCATGCTCGAAACCCGCGGATATACGGTGTACGAGGCCGGATCCGGTGTCGAGGCGCTGGAGGTCATGGAAGAACTGAATGGTGCGGTCGATATCGTCGTATCGGACGTCGTCATGCCGGAAATGGATGGGCCGAGCCTTCTGCGGGAACTGCGCAAGAGCTATCCCGACCTGAAATTCATCTTTGTCTCCGGTTATGCGGAGGATGCCTTTGCAAAGAATCTGCCGGCCGACGCGAAATTCGGGTTTCTGCCAAAGCCGTTTTCATTGAAACAGCTCGCCGTGGCAGTACGCGAGATGCTGGATTCCTGACACAGACGAGAGATGGCCTGACGAATGAAAAAAAGCCGCATGTCGCCACGCGGCTTTTGGAGGCTATGGGCGGCTGACTGCCGCACCGGGTTGTCTTTACGCCATTGCGACCGCGATTTCGGCGGCGAGGCGGGCGTTGTTTTCCACCAGCGCGATGTTGGTTTCAAGGCTGCGGCCATCAGTGATGTGGTAGATGCTGTCCAGCAGGTAAGGCGTCACGGCCTTGCCGGTGATGCCGTCTCTATCGGCGTTATCGAGCGCACGGCCGATATAGATTTCCATTTCCTCGCGCGGAATTTCGCTGGCTTCCGGAACCGGATTGGCGATCAGCATGCCGCCTTCGATACCGAGCAGCTCGCGGGTTTTCTGGAAGTTCGCGATGGCGGCCGGGCTGTTGAGCATCAGCGGGCTTTTCAGGCCGGAATCACGAGACCAGAACGCCGGGAAGATGTCGCTGTCATAGGTGACGACGGGAACGCCGCGCGTTTCCAGAACTTCCAGCGTCTTTGGAATATCAAGGATAGCCTTCGCGCCCGCACAGACCACGATAACGCCTGTACGGCCCAGTTCTTCCAGATCCGCCGAAATATCGAATGATTCCTCGGCCTTCCTGTGGACACCGCCAATGCCGCCGGTCGCAAAAACCCGAATACCGGCGCATGCAGCAGCGATCATGGTTGCAGCGACGGTCGTCGCGCCGGTGCGACGCTCCGCAATCGCAAAGGCGATGTCGGCGCGGGATACCTTCATGGCGCCCGTCGTCTTCGCCAGAGCTTCCAGCTTGTCCGGGTTGAGGCCGATATGCAGAACGCCGTCGATAACGGCGATCGTGGCCGGTACAGCACCTTCCTGACGGATGATCGCTTCGACACTTCGGGCCATATCGAGGTTGCCCGGGTATGGCATGCCATGGGTAATGATGGTTGATTCCAGCGCCACGATCGGCGCGTTGCGCGCCTTGGCGGCCGCGACCTCGTCGGAATATTCCATGGGCAGGAAGGGGGAGGCGGGCTTGGTCATCGTTTGTCCTTTGTGCGATCTGCTTCTTCAAACACTGCTGCCGGGCCTTGTTTACAAGGGGTGCTCATCACGTTGGAGCCGCCGGCGCAGAAAAGCGGGTTCATGACAGGATTTCTGCTTCCGGTACAAGCGCTATTGCCGATTTCAGTTCTTGTTGGTTCATATTTTCCGACACGGCAAGCGGGGAGGCCACGGTCAGGCGTGCTGCCGCGACACCCGTGCGAAGGCTCTCGCCGACAGAACTTCCTTGAAGCAAGGCAAAAAGAAAACCGGAGGCAAGCGCATCGCCGGCGCCGGTGACGTCGCCAAGGGCATCGAGCCGTGGCGGCACGATTGAGGCGACCTCATGGCCACGGAAGGCGACAACGGCTCGTCCGCCGCGCGTGACAACGCCGCCCTTCAAGCCGCTTTCACGCAAGAGTACAGGCCATTCCTTGGCATCGGTCACATCTTGGCCCGTCACAGCACGCGCCTCCGCCTCGTTCATGAAGAGAAAATCGAGATAAGCGAGGCTTGGCAGCAGGCGTATGACCTTGGCCGGGGAAATCGCGATCGCCGCGACGATCTTGCCTTGCGTGTGCGCATTCTGTGTCAGGGCGGCGAGCGTTTCTGCGGGCAGGTTTGCGTCGGTAAGGATGAGGCCGCTTTCCGAGATCGTCTCGCGCAGGGCACGCTGGCGAAGCCGGCGTGGTGAAAAAAGGTTGTAAAGCTCCATGTCCGCCAGCGCGATGACAAGATTTCCGTCGTTCTCTATGATTGCGGTGTAGCTGGGCGTGCGGCGGTCGAGGAATGTGAAGGGGCGGTCGTCGACGCCGGCTGCCAGCGCGGCGCTGCTCACCATCTCGCCAACGGAATCGCCGCCGCGCGGGCTGATCATACGGACATCCAATCCCAGGCGGGCGAGATTTCTCGCCGCGTTGAAGCCGCCGCCGCCAGCTTCCTCGAACCATGCGCCGGGGTTGCTGGCGCCCGCAACCGTCGTTCCGAAGATGCGTCCCCTGCGATCGATATGGGCGCCGCCGAAAACGGTAATGATCTGAGATTTCATGCTTTTTCCTGCTATGCGTGCCGTGGCCGATTCGGCGTTGAACTGCTGGTCACCATCACCAATCTCCGACAAACGTCACCGGTTGTGCGGGGATCTGGAACAATAAAAGAACGCAGACCATTTTTCCTTTTTCCTACAGAGGTTTGATTGCCTCTTGCGAGATGAGAACAAATAGAGTACATAGCTTTCATCAGCGGCTTGATTGCCTCTATAGCTCCAATAACCTAAAGGTGGATCGAATGGCACAAAACTCTTTGCGGCTCGTAGAGGACAAATCGGTGGACAAAAGCAAGGCACTTGAAGCGGCACTTTCCCAGATCGAACGGTCGTTCGGCAAGGGATCGATCATGAAGCTCGGTGGAAAAGACAGTGTGGTCGAGATCGAGACCGTTCCGACGGGCTCTCTTGGACTGGATATCGCGCTTGGCGTCGGCGGCCTACCGAAAGGTCGTATCGTTGAAATCTACGGTCCGGAAAGCTCGGGCAAGACGACGCTTGCGCTGCAGACGATTGCCGAATCGCAGAAAAAGGGCGGCATTTGCGCTTTCGTCGATGCCGAACATGCGCTGGATCCGGTCTATGCCCGCAAACTTGGCGTTGACCTTGAAAACCTGCTGATCTCGCAGCCGGACACCGGCGAGCAGGCGCTCGAAATCACCGATACGCTGGTGCGTTCCGGCGCGATCGACGTTCTTGTGGTCGACTCGGTTGCGGCACTGACGCCGCGCGCCGAAATCGAAGGCGAGATGGGCGACAGCCTGCCCGGTCTGCAGGCCCGCCTGATGAGCCAGGCGCTGCGCAAGCTGACGGCATCGATCTCCAAGTCGAAGTGCATGGTGATCTTCATCAACCAGATTCGCATGAAGATCGGCGTCATGTTCGGCTCGCCGGAAACCACGACCGGCGGTAACGCACTGAAATTCTACGCTTCGGTTCGCCTGGACATCCGCCGTATCGGCTCGGTCAAGGAACGCGACGAAGTTGTCGGCAACCAGACCCGCGTCAAGGTCGTCAAGAACAAGATGGCGCCTCCTTTCAAGCAGGTCGAGTTCGACATCATGTACGGCGAAGGGGTTTCCAAGACCGGTGAGCTGGTCGATCTGGGCGTGAAGGCCGGCATCGTCGACAAGTCGGGCGCTTGGTTCTCCTATAATTCGCAGCGTCTCGGTCAGGGCCGTGAAAACGCCAAGCTGTTCCTGCGTGACAATCCGGATACGGCGCGTGAAATCGAATTGGCGCTACGTCAGAATGCCGGCCTGATCGCCGAAAAGTTCCTGGAAGATGGCGGGCCGGAAGCAAACGACGATGACGATGGTGCAGCGTCGGCGTGATTTGAGCGATTTTCCTGCATTGTATTAATCTGGCCGGCCGTTTCCTCTGGAACGGCCGGTTTTCTTTTGCCGGCTGGACAGGCATTTGTGTGAACGATAAAAGCCGTTGTTCCAAAGGGGCGGAGAAGGATCGGCGGCATATCGGTCGATCCTGAACGTATTCAACTGTTTTCCACTTGCGGATCGGCCAGACGGCCGCAGGCGGGCTGATGTGAAGGTAAAGGGCGCAAGATGAGCGGCGTGAACGAAATCCGGTCGACATTCCTCGACTACTTCAAGAAGAATGGTCACGAGGTTGTTTCGTCGAGCCCGCTGGTGCCGCGCAACGACCCGACCCTCATGTTCACCAATGCAGGCATGGTGCAGTTCAAGAACGTTTTCACCGGCCTCGAGCAGCGCCCCTATTCGACGGCAGCAACGGCGCAGAAATGCGTTCGCGCCGGTGGTAAACACAACGACCTCGACAATGTCGGCTATACTGCCCGCCACCACACCTTCTTTGAAATGCTCGGCAACTTCTCCTTCGGCGATTACTTCAAGGAGCGCGCGATCGAGCTCGCCTGGAACCTGATCACCAAGGAATTCGGCATTGATGCCAAGCGCCTGCTGGTGACCGTCTACCATACCGACGACGAGGCCCATGGCCTCTGGAAAAAGATTGCAGGTCTGACCGACGATCGCATCATCCGTATCCCGACCAGCGACAATTTCTGGGCGATGGGTGACACCGGCCCCTGCGGTCCCTGCTCTGAAATCTTTTACGATCACGGCGATCATATCTGGGGCGGCCCTCCCGGCTCGGCCGACGAGGATGGCGACCGGTTCATCGAAATCTGGAACCTCGTCTTCATGCAGTACGAGCAGGTGACGAAGGAAGAGCGTATCTCGCTGCCGCGTCCGTCGATCGATACCGGTATGGGCCTCGAGCGCGTCGCGGCCCTGCTGCAGGGCAAGCATGACAATTACGATATCGACCTGTTCCGCGCACTGATTGCAGCGTCCGAAGAAGCAACCGGCGTGAAGGCCGAGGGCGAGCGTCGCGCCAGCCACCGCGTCATCGCCGATCACCTGCGGTCTTCCGCGTTCCTGATCGCCGATGGCGTTCTGCCGTCCAACGAAGGCCGTGGTTACGTTCTGCGCCGCATCATGCGCCGCGCCATGCGTCATGCCGAATTGCTGGGCGCCCGCGAGCCGTTGATGTGGAAGCTGCTGCCGGCTCTCGTCGGCCAGATGGGCCGCGCCTATCCGGAACTCGTTCGTGCCGAAGCCCTGATTTCGGAAACCTTGAAGCTGGAGGAAACCCGCTTCCGCAAGACGCTGGAGCGTGGTCTTGGTCTGCTCGCCGATGCGACCGCCGATCTCGACAAGGGTGACACGCTCGATGGCGAAACCGCGTTCAAGCTTTACGACACCTATGGCTTCCCGCTCGACCTGACGCAGGATGCACTGCGCAACCGCGGCATCGGTGTCGATCTCACAAGCTTCACCGATGCCATGGAACGGCAGAAGGCCGAGGCACGCAAGAGCTGGGCCGGTTCCGGCGACGCTGCAACCGAGACCATCTGGTATGAACTCAAGGACAAGCTCGGCGCCACCGAGTTCCTTGGCTACGACACGGAAACCGCCGAAGGCGTGGTGCTGGCGATCGTTCGCGACGGTAAGGTAGTCGAGAGCGCTACGGCCGGCGACAAGGTGCAACTGGTCCTCAACCAGACCCCGTTTTATGGCGAGTCCGGCGGTCAAATGGGCGATACCGGCGTTATCAGCACGGATCACGCGCGCGTTCAGGTCGGCGACACGCAGAAGCGTGGCGAAGGACTGTTCGTGCACAGCGCGGTTGTCGAGGAAGGCACGATCACCAAGGGCGACGCTGTGGCGCTGGTGGTCGATCATACCCGCCGTTCGCGACTGCGCGCCAACCACTCTGCCACCCACCTCCTGCACGAGGCGCTGCGCGAAGTGCTGGGCACCCACGTTGCCCAGAAGGGCTCCCTGGTCGCGCCGGAGCGCCTGCGCTTCGACGTTTCCCATCCAAAGCCGATGTCGGCCGATGAACTCAAGGTCGTCGAGGAAATGGCGAATGAGATCATCGTCCAGAACACCCCGGTCACCACGCGCCTGATGAGCGTCGACGATGCGATCGCTGAAGGCGCCATGGCGCTGTTCGGCGAGAAATACGGCGATGAAGTGCGTGTCGTCTCCATGGGCCGGGGCGTGCGCGGTGCCAAGGCAAACCGGCCGTATTCGGTCGAGCTGTGTGGCGGCACCCATGTCGGCGCAACCGGCGAGATCGGCCTTGTTCGAATCGTCGGCGAAAGCGCCGTTGGTGCCGGTGTCCGTCGCATCGAAGCCCTGACCGGCATTTCGGCGCTGGAATATCTGGCCGAGCAGGACGAGCGCGTGAAAACGCTTGCCTCGACGCTGAAGGTACAGCCGGCCGACGTTCTGGGCCGTGTCGAGTCGCTGATGGACGAGCGCCGCAAGCTGGAGCGAGAACTGGCCGATGCCCGTAAGAAGCTTGCTCTTGGCGGCGGCGGCGCCGCTGGCTCAAGCGATGCAGCCCGCGAGATCGCTGGCGTCAAGTTCCTGGGCAAGATCGTGACCGGCGTCGAGCCCAAAGATCTAAAAAGCTTGGCCGACGATGGCAAGCAGAACCTCGGCTCCGGCATCGTCGCCTTCGTCGGCGTGTCCGCGGATGGCAAGGCAAGCGCAGTCGTTGCGGTTACAGATGATCTGACAGACAAGCACAGCGCCGTCGATCTCGTCCGTGTCGCATCTGCTGCCCTTGGCGGCAAGGGCGGCGGCGGCCGGCCGGACATGGCCCAGGCCGGTGGCCCGGATGGCGACAAGGCCGAAGCTGCAATCGAAGCCGTGGCGGCCGCCATCGCCGGTTGATCGGCAACTGTTCGATCCTGTTACGCAGGATCACTGGATTACAAACCCGCTGGCGCTCCCGGCGGGTTTTGTACGCCTTCTATTTGCTGCCTGCCGCATAGTCTGGATCGGCAAGGGGTTTCAGCAGGCCAAAATGCTGCAAGCCTTCCAGAACGCCGTCGGCCATCGACTGTCGCGCGGCGTAGAAACGCTGCGTGCCGGCAGCAATCGCTTTTAGCTCCGGAAGGGCGTTGCCGACAACGATTCCGCGAACGTTCGGCAGTTCGAATAAACCCAGATCGTTTCCGGTATCACCCGCAACGACCACATCCTCCAAGGCAATATCCAGCCTGTTGCAGAGCCAGGCAAGGGCCGCACCCTTGTCGACCCCTTTTGGCAGAATATCGAGATCGCGGGCGCTGGAGTAGACGATGCGGACGTCGTGGCCGGCGTCTTGCAGCAGCGCTTCGATCTCTGCGAGGGCGTCGGGCGCGGCATCGCGAAGATACCAGCTCGATTTGTGAGGGTGCTGATACATCGCCGGTTGCTCTTCCATACCCTCGATCGCCGCAAGGGCCGCAGCGATTGCAGCCGTGTCAAACCCACGGCCGACAAAGCTGGAAAAGGCTTCGCTGTGGCCGGCGTCATCGACCGCCCAGAACATGGTGCCGACGCCACCGATCATGACGTCAGGGAAGGGCAGCGCTGTGGTTTTCAGGAAGGCCCGCTGGTCCTCGATCAGCCGGCCGCTGTTCAGGACGAACAGAGGACGTTGATCTGCCGGGATCGCGAGCCACGAGTCCCGGAAGCGGGCCTCGGCAGCCGCATCGCCCGTAACCGTGCCATCGATATCGCAGCAGAGAAGACGGATCGGCATCAATCACCATCCGTCCAAGGTTCGGCCCATTCATTGTCGTCCAGCGCCTGCGGCATCGGGCGTCCCTCGACGACCGAGACCAACTGCTGGGCGATGCCGGTCCATGTGAAGAGGCTGCGCGCCTTGTGGGCTCCCATCCGCGAAAGGCGGCCGGCAAGACGCTCGTGCTTCAAAGGTTTCATCATGGTGATACCGAGATCGTATTTGTCGAAAGGATCGGCGAAAAGCGCGTGGCGGCCGTAACTGACGGCACGGAAGAGGCCGCCATGGATGGTGATAATGGTCGGCGTACCGCTGGCCATGGCTTCGATGGCCGTCATGCCGAAGGGCTCGTATCGGCTGGACAGCACGAAGAGATCGGCGGCGCGGTAGAAATCGGGCAGATCCTCGTCACTGACGAAGCCCGAGAAGATGACCTTGTCTTCGATCCCGAGCGATTTTACCCGCGCCTTCAATTCGCTCAGAATGCCGGCTTCCTGTTCGTCCATGTTCTCCCCGCCGACAGCGAGATGGAGCCGTGCTTGCGGCTCGCGCTCGGCCAGAACAGAAAAGCCGTCGATCAGCAGGTCATAGCCCTTGTTGGTCGCGAGGCGTCCAAGCGCCATGACGACCTTGCCTTCGAAGCCGAAGCGCTGGCGTGCCATTTCGCGTGTCGCTTTGGACACCGGAAAGAAGCGGTTGTCGTCATAACCCGGCGGGATCATGTGAACGCGGTCGCGCGGCAGGTTGTAGTCGTTCACTAGCACTTCCACCTGGATCGGCGTGGTGGCGATGACCATGCTGCAGGAGCGGTAGATGATCAGCTCGTGCTTGATGCGTTCGGAGAAGTTGAACTCCTTCTCGAAGCTGTCGGCCTTGTCAGGATAATCCGTCTCCATCTGGCGTTTTTTCCACAGGCCAAGGGAATGGGGTGTGTGGATGTGGGTGACGCCGAGCGCTTCGGAAACCCGCTGGCCGGCAATGCCGGCGTCCCAGTAATGGCTGTTGATCAGCGTGTAGGTGAAATTGTTCTTGCGAATAAAGCGGACGGCGTTTTCGCACCACTCCATCAGGTGCTCGTAGAGATATTCCTTGGGAATGAAATCGGGACCACCGCAGGGGATGCGAATGACGCGAACGCGATCGTCCACCGTGTCAAACTCGGGCTGGTCCTCGAAGCGCCGCGTATAGATATCCACTTCATGGCCGAGCAGCGCCAGTTTACGGGCAAGTTCGATGACGTAGACGACCTGACCGCCGGTATCGGCGGCGCCGAGGGGCGGTTCGGCCGCAACATATCCATGGGTTGAGATAAGGGCGATGCGGGGCAGGTGGGAGATTTTTTCGGAGGAGGTCATGTATCCATTTCGCGGTTTGTGCGGGGGTTTTGTATGCAGTGCAGCATACGGCGCTCCCTTCGCGAACGAACCTCAGCCGAAAAGGTTCCAAAAAAAATCCGACGGGGCGGCAAGCCTCCAGCCAAACGGTTCGGGCAACAAAAAACCCGGCGCGAGGCCGGGTTTTCGAGGTTTCCATCTATGAGGCTGGCTTAGGCAGCCATGGCCTTGCGCAGGTTTTCATCGATCTTGTCGAGGAAGCCGGTGGTGGAGAGCCACGGCTGATCGGGGCCGATCAGCAGCGCCAGGTCCTTGGTCATGAAGCCGCTCTCGACGGTTTCGACGCAGACCTTTTCCAGCGTGTCGGCAAAGCGGGCCAGTTCGGCGTTGTCGTCGAGCTTGGCGCGGTGGGCAAGGCCACGGGTCCAGGCGAAGATCGAGGCAATCGAGTTGGTCGAGGTTTCCTCGCCCTTCTGGTGCTGGCGGTAGTGACGGGTGACCGTGCCGTGAGCGGCTTCGGCTTCAACCGTCTTGCCATCCGGGGTCATCAGAACCGAAGTCATCAGGCCGAGCGAGCCAAAACCCTGGGCCACGATGTCGGACTGGACGTCGCCGTCGTAGTTCTTGCAGGCCCAGACGTAGCCGCCGGACCACTTGAGCGCGGAGGCGACCATGTCGTCGATCAGGCGATGTTCGTACCAGAGCTTGGCCGCCTTGAACTTTTCGGCGAATTCCTCGTCGTAGACCTTCTGGAAGATGTCCTTGAACCGGCCATCATAGACCTTGAGGATGGTGTTCTTGGTCGAGAGATAGACCGGAACATTGCGCTGCAGGCCATAGTTCAGCGAAGCGCGGGCGAATTCTGTGATCGAATCGTCGAGGTTGTACATGCCCATGGCAACGCCGGCCGAAGGAGCGTCGAACACGTCGTATTCGATTTCCTTCCCGTCTTCACCGACGAACTTCATCGTCAGTTTGCCCTTGCCCGGGAACTTGAAATCGGTGGCGCGGTACTGGTCGCCGAAAGCGTGACGGCCGACGATGATCGGCTTGGTCCAGCCGGGAACGAGGCGCGGCACGTTCTTGGCAATGATCGGCTCGCGGAAGATAACGCCGCCGAGGATGTTGCGGATCGTGCCGTTCGGCGACTTCCACATCTTCTTCAGCTTGAATTCTTCAACGCGGGCTTCATCCGGGGTGATGGTCGCGCACTTGACGCCGACGCCGTGTTTCTTGATGGCGTTGGCGGCATCGATCGTCACCTGGTCGTCGGTGGCGTCGCGGTTTTCCATGCCGAGGTCGTAATATTCCAGATCAATGTCCAGATAGGGATGGATCAGCTTTTCCTTGATGAACTGCCAGATGATGCGTGTCATCTCGTCGCCGTCGAGTTCGACGACCGGATTGGCGACCTTGATCTTTGCCATGTGCAAAACCTCTTGATGGTGGTGAATGGACCGGGGTTGGGCCCCTATAGCATCCAGTTGCCGCAAGGCAAAGGCGGCGAGCGCCTAAACCCGTTCTCGCGACGCTAAACTTTTGGCTCATTGGAATATTTGGCACCGGCGCGTGCTGGAATGTCGGATTCGCGCTTTGCCATCGAAAGGTCTAAGACGCTTCGCACAACGCCTGCGTACCGCCGGAGACGCCCATGAAACCCCACCTTCTTCTGCCCCTGCTTTTCTCGGTTGCTTTCGCAGCGCAGGCGGCCGATCCGTTGCCACCGGTGAAGGAAATAATGGGAGAGGCCGTCAACGGATGGTCGGAAAATCCGGGCGAGGGCAAGGACTATTTCGATGCCGAGCGCCTGAACCGTATCTATAGCGCCGATTTCGCCGAGACCTACCGGGCAGCCGCAAAGTTTCCTGCCTATGACGAAGGTGATTCCCCGTTCGATTACGATGTCATCGTCAGCGGGCAGGACAGCTGCATGCTGGATGACCTGAAGATCGAGCCTCAGGCGCCCGCAAATGGCACCACCGATGTCCGCGTGACGTTCGACACCACCCATTGTCTGGGCGACCGTGCCGCGGACTGGAAGCCGACGGAGCTGCATTTCATGATCAGGCAAGAGAAGGGTCATGCCGTCATCGACGATATCGTTCGCTCCGGCGAGATGGGGTCGGTGAAGGAGGAGCTTCGCGCCATCGCGGAGCAGGGCGCCGAATAAGGCCTTCTTTCAAAAAGCCCCGATTTGTGCGAGGGAAGCGCGAAAATCATTATTGAAGGCAAGATGGCATGGCAGGCACACATAGCGGACGCGAACTGATCGCCGAAGGACCGGCAATCATTCTCGTTCATCCCCAGCTCGGCGAGAATATCGGTATGGTGGCCCGCGCCATGGCCAATTTCGGCCTCGCCGAACTGCGCCTCGTCAATCCGCGCGATGGCTGGCCGAGCGAGAAGGCGAAATCCGCCGCAAGCCGCGCCGATCATGTGATCGACAATGCCAAGGTTTACGGCACGACCGAAGAGGCGATCGCCGACCTCAACTTTGTCTATGCGACGACGGCGCGGGATCGTTACGGCTACAAGCCCGTGCGTTCGCCGGTCGTGGCCACCGAGACCTTGCGCACCCGTTTCAAGGCAGGCGAGGCGACCGGTATCCTGTTCGGCCGGGAACGCACGGGCCTCACCAATGAGGAAATCGCGCTTGCCGACGAAATCGTGACCTTCCCGGTCAACCCGGCCTTTGCCTCTCTCAATCTGGCGCAGGCCGTTTTGCTCATGTCCTATGAATGGATGAAGACAGGCATGGAATCGCTGGAGGAAACCGCTTTTCAGGCGCTGCCGCAGCAGCCGGCGACCAAGGACGATCTGCAGGGTCTCTTCGATCACGTCGAGGATGCGTTGGAAGCGCGCGGCTATTTCCGACCCATCGCCAAAAAGCCGAAATTGGTCGACAACCTGCGCGCCGTGCTGACCCGTCCGGCGTTTACCGCGTCGGAAATCCGGCTGGTGCGCGGCGTCATCTCCTGCCTTGACCGGTTTACCCGCACACAGCCGCGCGGCGCCGGCGCTCCCGCAGATTCCCGCCACCGCTCGGAAGAGCAGAAAATCGAAGAACCCGGTGACGACACCTGACTTGAAACCCATACTCGTCTTCGATAGCGGCATCGGCGGTTTGACGGTGCTGCGCGAAGCGCGCGTGCTGATGCCCGAGCGGCATTTCATTTACGTCGCTGACGATGCCGGCTTTCCTTATGGCGGCTGGGAAGAGGCGGCGCTGAAGGAGCGTGTCGTCTCGCTCTTCGCAAGACTTCTGGCGGAGCATGATCCGGAAATCTGCATCATTGCCTGCAACACAGCCTTCACGCTTGTCGGCGCCGACCTTCGTGCCGCATTTCCGGACATGCGCTTCGTCGGCACGGTGCCGGCCATCAAGCCTGCTGCGGAGCGCACCCGCTCCGGTCTCGTTTCGGTGCTGGCGACGCCCGGTACCGTCAAGCGCGCCTATACGCGCGGTCTGATCCAGTCCTTTGCCTCGCAGTGCCACGTGCGGCTTGTCGGCTCGGAAAACCTGGCGCGCATGGCGGAAGCCTATATTCGCGGCGAAACGGTCGGGGATACTGATGTTCTCGCCGAGATCGGTCAGTGTTTTGTCGAGCAGGATGGCGCCAAGACGGATATCGTGGTTCTGGCCTGTACGCATTATCCTTTCATGGTCAATGTTTTCCGCAGGCTGGCACCCTGGCCGGTCGACTGGCTTGATCCGGCCGAGGCAATTGCCCGGCAGGCGCGGCGGCTTGTCTCGCCGACGGACGATTTCGAGCCCCTGATCGGCGAAGACCCCGCCATTTTCACGTCCGGCAATCCGGATTTTGCGACCCGCCGCCTGATGCAAGGTTTCGGCCTGACGGTACGGTAGATAAAAACCTGCTAACTTGTGGGTTTCCTGCCCAGCGCCCGCGCAAAGACAGGCGAACGGTGCTAAGGCTCTACTTTGCGGACGTGGCGGCGTCCGATCATTCGCATTGCAGAACGAGGATCACATGAAAGTCGGCATCGACATGGGAACGACCTCCAATGGAGATAACGTTCCGCTCGATATCGAAGAGCTTCTGGCGACACGCTTGCTGGTGCAGGGTAACTCCGGCTCCGGCAAGTCGCATCTGTTGCGCCGTCTTCTCGAACAGTCCGCCCCCTGGGTGCAGCAGTGCATCATCGATCCTGAAGGCGATTTCGTCACGCTTGCCGACAAGTTCGGCCATGTGGTGATCGATGGCGAGCGCACCGAGGCGGAACTGATCGGCATCGCCACTCGTATCCGCCAGCACCGCGTTTCCTGCGTGCTGTCGCTCGAGGGTCTCGATGTCGAGCTGCAGATGCGCAATGCCGGCATCTTCCTCAATGCGATGTTCGATGCCGACCGCGAGTTCTGGTATCCGGTTCTGGTCGTTGTCGACGAAGCGCAGATGTTCGCGCCCTCGGTTGCCGGCGATGTCTCGGAAGAGGCGCGCAAGGTTTCGCTGGGCGCCATGACCAACCTGATGTGCCGCGGCCGTAAGCGCGGCCTGGCTGGCGTCATCGCCACACAGCGGCTGGCAAAGCTTGCCAAGAACGTCGCGGCCGAAGCCTCGAACTTCCTGATGGGCCGCACCTTCCTCGATATAGACATGGCGCGCGCCGCCGATCTGCTCGGCATGGACCGCCGCACGGCCGAGATGTTTCGCGACCTGAAGCGCGGCTCCTTCGTAGCGCTTGGCCCGGCCCTGTCGCGTCGCCCGCTGCCGGTGACGATCGGCAATGTCGAAACATCCGCGCGCTCGACCAGCCCGAAGCTGACACCGCTGCCGGAGGCCGTGGTCGATGTCGAAGACCTGATCTTCACCCCGGATCCCGACGAACTGACACGCCCGATCGTTCGCCGGCCGAGTGCGCAACCGCGCCCCTCGACCGATATTCTTGCCGAACTGTCGCGTCCACGGCCGGAACCGGTCATGGCCAGCGAACCGCGTGTGCCGGCGCCGGAAATGTCGGCCGAAGAACGCGATGCCATCATGGACGGCCTGCTCGCGGAAATCCTCGAAAATCCGGAAGCCGCCTTCCGCGCCGATGCCGAGCTGTTCCAGGATTTCCTCGTCCGGTGCCGTATTCGCCGCGTTCCTGGCGCGCCCCTGTCACTGAGCGCCTTCCGCCGCAAGATGGCGGTCGCCCGTTCCGGCGTCGATGCGGAGACCGCAGCAACGGAAGGCTGGGCATCAGCATTGGCACTGGCGCGAAACGTCACTGACGATCTGCAGGGCGTTTTCCTGCTGGTGGCGCAATCGGCGCTGCGCGGGCTGCCATGCCCGTCTGACCCGATGATTGCGCGCGCCTATGGCACGCACTCTGCTCGCCGCGCCCGCCGGCTGCTCGGCTATTTCGAGGAGCAGGGGCTGATCGTCGTGCACAGCGATTTCTCGGGCAAGCGTATCGTTGCCTTCCCGGATTTGCAGGCCGAGACCGCGCCGGGCGATCCGAATGCCACCGAGCCGGACATGCGGTCTGCGGCGGAGTAATCCGGCTAGATTGCTATGATATGCAGGGCTTCCACACCACCTTGCACGGCAGCGGCATTGATCCGGCGATCAAAAGTAGCGAGCTTACCGCCATTCGAACGGGCAAGTGCTAACAGGTAGATATCTGTGACCTGCCGGGAGAAATATGCTGTGTCGTTATTAAAAAGGGTTTTATCGAGAAGACTTATACTGTCCGGCCAGAAAACGTGGTCGGTCGCTGCGGTGAATTCCATCAACCTGATGAGAGCCGCATCAGGTGAACCCGGAGAGTCGGGGTAATTTGGGTTGCCGAGAATGCGGGCAAATCCGTTTTCCGTTATCGGGCAAGTCGCCCATGGCATTTTCCCGACCGACTCCCACCAGCGATGCGAAGCCTCATGGTGTGTGTGGTCAGGATCAAACAGGGCTATGAGAACATTGACATCAAGCAAATATCTCATGGGTCTTCATCACGGAGCTCGTTGACGAACTCAAGTGTTACGGTTCGGCCGGTCGGATTGCGTTTGATAAGCGGTACGCCATTCCGCTTCAGCGGCATTCCTCGTTCGACCCGTTCCTTCACCAGATCGACCACAAACTCGTCCAATGTCTTTCTTTCATGCTTCGCCAATGTTTTGGCGTCCGCCACGACATCATCTTCGATGTTTATGATCATTTGCATGGAGTATCCTCGGTTCTGAAGCAGAATTATATGCGAAACTGGTTTGTTCTCAATGCTCGTGTGTGTTGACAATTTCACGACATGCCACTAAAGACGGCCCCAACGCCGGGCCGAAATGCCCGGTGTTTTATTCGACATGTCCCGTGGCTTCTCCGTTAGCGTAATGTGAGAAACCTGTCAGAGCCCGAAAACGGGTTCAGAGGAGGGCGTGTTTCCTTCATCCGGTATGGAAACAGACCGGTGCAACGTTCTGAAAGGAAATGCGATGAGCAAGCGCGAATCGTCCAAGTACAAAATTGACCGCCGTATGGGCGAAAACATCTGGGGCCGTCCGAAGTCCCCGGTGAACCGCCGCGAATACGGTCCTGGCCAGCATGGCCAGCGTCGCAAGTCCAAGCTTTCGGACTTCGGTGTGCAGCTGCGCGCCAAGCAGAAGCTGAAGGGCTACTACGGCGACATCCGCGAGAAGCAGTTCCGCGCCGTTTACGACGAAGCCAACCGCCGCAAGGGCGACACTGGTGAAAACCTGATCGGTCTGCTCGAATCGCGCCTCGACGCGATCGTCTACCGCGCCAAGTTCGTTCCGACGGTCTTTGCTGCCCGTCAGTTCGTCAACCACGGCCACGTCAAGGTCAACGGCGTTCGCGTCAACATCGGTTCGTACCGCTGCAAGGCCGGCGACGTTATCGAAGTTCGCGAAAAGTCCAAGCAGCTGGTCACGGTTCTCGAAGCCGTTGCTCTGGCCGAGCGTGACGTTCCGGACTACATCGAAGCGGATCACAACAAGATGGTTGCGACCTTCGCTCGCGTTCCGTCGCTTGCTGATGTTCCGTATCCGGTCATCATGGAACCGAACCTGGTCGTCGAATTCTATTCGCGTTAATCCGGGCTTTCAGTCTTGTGAATTTGGGAAAAGCCGCTCAGAAATGGGCGGCTTTTTCTTTGTCGATTTTTCTTGAATGCCCGCGGAGATTTCATGTCCGATCCGACGCCGCTCGATCTGCAAGCCATCCTCGACGACATCTATCGGGACCTGACACCGCGACTGGGCGAGGGCAAGGTGGCGGACTACATTCCGCAGCTCGCCCGCGTCAATCCCCGGCGTTTCGGCATGGCCGTGGTCACGGTCGATGGCGCTGTCCATATGGTTGGTGATGCCGAGGTGCCGTTTTCGATCCAGAGTATCTCCAAGGTGTTCACGCTGACGCTGGCGCTCGGCAAACACGGCGAAAACATCTGGAAACGGGTCGGTCGCGAACCTTCAGGCTCGGCCTTCAATTCGATCGTCCAGCTCGAGCATGAGCATGGTATTCCGCGCAATCCCTTCATCAATGCCGGCGCGATCGCGATCACCGATCTGGTGCTGGCGGGGCATACGCCGAAGGAGGCGATCGGCGAAATCGTCCGTTTCATGCGTTATCTCGCGGACGAGGATGATATCCTGATCGACAACGAAGTCGCCCGCTCGGAAGCCGCCACGGGATACCGCAACTTCGCGCTCGCCAATTTCATGCGCTCCTTCGGCAAGCTGGATCATCCCGTCGAGCATGTGCTGGGCGTCTATTTCCATCAATGCGCGCTGGCCATGAGTTGCCGGCAGCTGGCGAAGGCCGGGCTGTTTTTGGCCGCATCCGGGAAAGTTCCGCTGAGCGGCCATTCCGTTGTCTCACGTCAGCGGGCGCGGCGGATCAATGCGCTGATGCTGACCTGCGGACACTATGACGGCTCCGGCGAATTTGCCTACAAGGTTGGCTTGCCGGGTAAGAGCGGCGTTGGTGGCGGCATTCTGGTGGCGGCACCCGGCAAGGCATCTGTCGCGGTCTGGTCGCCGGGTCTCAATCACAACGGCAATTCGCTGCTGGGTTCCCTGGCGCTCGAGATGCTGGCCAATCGTACCGGCTGGTCGGTGTTTGGTGCATAAGGCGCTCGTTGATTGAAGCGGTTTAAGCCTTTTTCCTTGATCTTGCCGCTGTCACAGGGCAAGGGCAGGGGCGTGCTAGTTTCCGCCCCTATTGGGCATTGTCCGGAAGACGATCATGGACCTTTCCGAAAGCATCCCGGCGCTCGACGCCGCAGTCGAACCGTTGCTTGAAGCGGAAGACGATAGTTTTTCGCACCCGCTCTTTGCGAAGATGCCGTCGTCGGTTTCCTTCAACAAGCTGCGCAAGCGCCTGCTGCGGCAGGTGCGCCAGGCCATTGACGATTTCGGCATGCTGAACGGCCAAAAGCGCTGGCTTGTCGGCGTTTCCGGCGGCAAGGACAGCTACAGCCTGCTGGCATTGCTGCTCGACCTGAAATGGCGCGGCCTTCTTCCCGTTGAGTTGGTTGCCTGCAATCTCGATCAGGGACAACCGAATTTCCCGAAACACGTTCTTCCGGAATATCTCTCGTCGATCGGTGTTGAGCACCGCATCGAGTATCGCGACACCTATTCGATCGTGAAGGAGAAGGTGCCAGCCGGCGGAACCTATTGTGCGCTCTGTTCGCGCCTGCGCCGCGGCAATCTCTATCGCATCGCCCGCGAGGAAGGCTGTGACGCGCTGGTGCTCGGCCATCACCGCGAGGATATCCTCGAAACCTTCTTCATGAACTTCTTCCATGGCGGGCGGCTCGCCACCATGCCGGCAAAGCTCTTGAACGACGAGGGCGACCTGATGGTCCTGCGCCCTCTTGCCTATGCGGCCGAAGACGATCTCGCAAAATTTGCGGCGGCCATGGAGTTCCCCATCATCCCCTGCGACCTCTGTGGCTCGCAGGACGGGCTGGAGCGCAATGCGATGAAGGCGATGCTCTCCGATATCGAGCGGCGCATGCCCGGACGCAAGGACACGATGTTGAGGGCGCTTGGCCATACCAATCCTTCGCACCTGCTCGATCCGAAGATTTTCGATTTCAAATCCCTGATTGCGGAGCCCCGTGAATGACCGAGACCGTCGATATCGCCCAGCTTGCCAATCTCCTGCAGGAAGCCGCTGCCCGCGAAATCCTGCCGCGTTTCCGCAATCTCGGAACGGGCGATGTTCGGATGAAGACCGAAGCGATCGATCTCGTCACGGAGGCGGATGAAGCCGCCGAGCGCCTGATTAAGTCGCGCGTGGCCGAATTTGCGCCGGATGCGGTGTTTATCGGCGAGGAATCGACCGCTGCCGATCCGACGTTGCTCGATAAGCTGGCCGATGCGACGCTGGCTGTCGTGGTCGATCCGATCGACGGCACTTTCAACTATGCAGCCGGCATGCCGCTCTTCGGCGTGATGGCGAGCGTGGTGGCAAATGGCGAGACGGTCGCCGGCATCATCTATGACCCCATGGGCAACGATTGGGTTATTGCCGAGCGGGGCTCAGGCGCCTGGCTCTGCAAGGCGGATGGCTCGCAGGAGCGGCTTTCCGTATCGGTAGGCGCACCGCTGGAGGCTTTGGTCGGCTGCGCGTCAACGGGCTTCTACGAAGCCGAAGATCGCCGCACGATCATGAGCAATATGGCCAAGGTCCGGATCGCGACCAGCTATCGTTGCGCGGCGCACGAATACCGCGCCTTTGCCGGCGGGCACTTTCACTTTTTGATGTACAAGAAGCTGATGCCCTGGGATCATCTGGCGGGCGCCCTGATTGCTGAAGAGGCCGGTGCCTATGTCGCGCGTTTCGACGGTTCTCCCTATACGGCCCGCGATATCGATGGTGGCCTGCTGGTTGCCAGCGATCGCGAAACCTGGACGCTGCTGCGCCGCGAGGTTTTCGTCAAATAGGGAAGGGTGACGCCTCCGGTTAGGCAAACACGAACGTCATCCGCTGGTCTTTGCATAGGGCAAAACTTTTATCGATGTCGGGTTGACCGCTTCAGCTTTGTCGCCAGAATGGGTCGCAAATCAATGTCTTATGCGCGGCCGAGAAACGGCGCCCAAGTGGAGGAACGACCCATGAGCCTGTTTTCGCTGCGTCATATCAAAATGATCGCCGCTCTTGCCCTGTCGGTGCTGGCAGGTTGTACGGTCGAGGAATATCCCGGCCCACGGCCTGAGCCGCTTCCGCGCCCGTCGCAAATGTGCACCATGGAATACAATCCTGTCTGCGCCATTCGCGGCCGCCAGCGGGAAACCTTCTCCAACGCCTGCCAGGCGCGGGCTCGTGGCTTTGACGTCATAGGCCGCGGCGAGTGCCGGCCACAGGGGCGCCCGGACCCCGAGGAGCGCCCGCAGTTCTGCACGCGGGAATACAACCCGGTCTGCGCGCGTCGCGGCAACCGTACCCAAACGTTCTCCAACGCCTGCACGGCGGAGGCAGATGGTTTCCGGGTCATCGGACGCGGCGAATGCCGCAGCGATGAGCGGCCGGGCGGCGGCATCGACCTGCCGGACGAGCGTCCCGAGAGCCGCCCGGGGGTCTGCACCCGCGAATATGCGCCTGTCTGCGGGCGCCGTGGGGACCGTACCCGCACCTTCCCGAACAGCTGCATGGCTGACGCCGAAGGTTTCCGGATCATCGACAACAACGCCTGCCAATAAGACGACACGCCTGTTGGCGTATCCCAAGATTGCGCATCGGCTTTGAAAGTCTTCGTTTACCATGATTGCATAAAGTGAACCCGGTTTCCCGCGAGGGCTGCTGCTTGCCTGTGTTCCGACACAGGTGGTCGGCAGTCTCGCGACCTCCGGACGGGCCTTGTTGTGCGTACCGTCGCGGATGAGGGTTTGTGTATGGCGTGTGGGTCCCTGTTGCGCAGGTCGGTTGCGATGCTGCTGATTTCGGCAAGTCTTTCGACCTGTACGACCGATGCGCTGGAGCCATCAGCCCGCATCGACACGAGTGCGAGCGTCGGCGCGATAAGGCCGCTTCGCGGCGAACCGGTCTCGGCCGCCTATCCCGCACAGGACATGCCCATGACCGCGGCAAGTGCCCAGCAGGCGCAGACGTTGCCGATGATCGACAGCGAGGCCGCGAGCGGCGGCACGACGATTGCCGCGGCACCGGCCGCGGTCGTGCCCCCGGAGGGCGTCAACATGGATGCTATGCTTGGTGTCGGGGCGGGCAAGACGGTCGTCGGACTGGCGGAGGAGCAGAGCCGCGAGATCGCTGAAGGCACCACCAGCCAGCCTGTCGTTGCCGGTATCGGAGGTGAGGTTCATGCGATCGGCGGCGGGCAGCAAATGGCGATGGCGGCGCCGGTGGATACCGGATATGACCCCGATCTGCCACCCCTTAGCCCTGAAAAGCTCGCGGAGGAGGAGCGGCGCAAGGCGCAGTTCCTCCAACAGCAGCAGAGTGTGACGATGCAGCCGCAGACGACGGGGCTGGAGCGGCAGGTCGCCTTTATCCCGCGCGCTGGCAATCCGCTCGAGGAGCAGGATTTTACCGGGCAGATGCCTTCGTCCGAAATCGCCTGCCGGCAGCGGCTGAAAAAGCTGGGCGTCGAGTTTCGCGATGTCGCGCGCATCGCCAAAGGGCGGTCCTGCGGCATCGATTACCCGATCGAGCTCAGCGGCCTTGCCGGCGATATCGATGTGAAGCCGGCGGTCAAGCTGAACTGCGAAGTGACCGAAGCCTTTGCCAAGTGGGTGAAGAATGAACTCGTGCCCTCGTCGCGGGCCCGCTATCTTTCCGGTGTCAAGACGATCAGGCCGCTCGGCGGCTATTCCTGCCGTACGATAAACTCGCGCCGCGGCAATCCGATGTCCGAACATGCCCGCGGCAACGCTATCGACGTCGGCAAGTTCGTGCTGCGGAACGGCAAGGAGATCGACGTGCGTAAGCCGGGCTTCTTCGCTTTCCGCGAGAAGGGGCTTCTGAAGGCGGTGCGCAGCGACAGCTGCAAGTATTTCAACACCGTGCTTGGGCCTGGCAGCGATCCGCAACACAAGGATCACTTCCATTTCGATCTGCGCGACCGCAAGTCCGGATATCGCCACTGCGATTGATAAGGGAGATTGGCGGCTGGGAGCGGCCCCTTGCAGGAGCCAATCTCATCACCTTACAGAGGACGCCGACTGGACCGCGCCGCCGTGAGGTGACGCGGTCGCCTTTCCTCTCCTATTTCAGCAGCGTCGCCTCCATGAAGAACTCTTCCGGCCCATCGACTTCCACCAGTCGTTTGCGCGCGATTATCCAGAAACGGTTGCCGACATTGCGCACGAAGCTACGGTCGTGGGAAACGAGGAGGCAGCTTGCCTTATGGGCCATCAGTTCCGCCTCCAGCGTTTCCTGCCCGTCGATGTCGAGATGGTTGGTCGGCTCATCCAAGAGGTAAAAGTTCGGGTTTGCAAGCCGCAGCATCAGCATGCCGAGCCGCGCCTTCTGGCCACCCGAGAGGCGGTCGATCGGCTTGTCCTGCATGTCGACGTTCATTCCGGCGCCGGCGAGCAGCGATCGGGCGCGCTGGTCGCCGACATCAAAGCGATGGGTGACGGTCCGCATGGGGGTATCGGTGCCTTTCAGGTCGGCCAGGGCCTGATCCACATATCCAAGAACCAGTGACGGCGTTGCCTTGATGCCGTCATGCGTGGTTTCCGGGTTGGTTATGACATTGCGCAGACGCTGGATGAGCCGGGTCTTGCCGGTGCCGTTTAGGCCGAGAAGCACGATGCGATCGCCTTGGCAGATGAACTGCTTGCCGGTCCTGAACAACAGCGTGCCATCGGGAGTGCAGACTTCAGCGTCGTCGAGGGTTATGAGCACCTTGGCATGGGTGCCGCTGTTGGCGAGGCGGATCGTGCCGGCGGAGCGTTCGAGATGGGCCGGTCGGGCTGCATCTTCCAGTTTTTCGGCGCGCTCCTTCAATTGTTTCGTCTTTACCACCAGAAGATCGCTGCCGGAGTTGATGCCGATGTTCTTGAGCTTGGCAGCCTGCTTTCGCAGCTGATCAGCGGTCTTCATGTCGCGCTCGTAGCGCCGAGCATCGGCGGCATCCACTTCCTCCAGCGCCGTCCGTGCCCGTGAATAAGGCAGTGCGAAAACCGGCGATTGCTCCGGGCGCAGGAAAAGGGTGCGGTTGGTGACCGCATCGAGAAAGGCACGGTCATGGCTTGCGAGGACGACCGGGACGTCCCGGGGAAGGGCGTTCAGCCAATCTTCCAGCGCCGCGATCTTGCCGAGATCAAGGTGGTTGGTCGGCTCGTCCAGCATCAGCACGTCCGGTTCGGTGACCCAGACGCGAGCAAGCAGCGCCAGTCGTTGCCAGCCGCCCGAGAGTGCTTTCAGTTGGCGTGTGCGGAATTCCTCGGGGACCTCAAGCGATTCCAGCACGACATCAACGCGCCAGCTTTCTGTTTCGGCCTGTTCGGCGGGCAGCGCATCGAGGACGGCGTCATAGAAGGTTTTGTCCAGCAGGACTGGCGGGACGTTCTGCTCGACGTAGCCCACGGTCAGTCCGCGCGAGCGGGTGATTTCACCCTCGGTGGCTTCCAGCGTGCCGGCAATGCAGCGGAAAAGCGTGGATTTGCCGCGACCATTGGCGGCTACGACGCTGATGCGGTCTCCGGCATTGATGGCGAGGTTGAGGTTCGAAAACAGGGGGCTCGACAAGGTGACGCCGAGATTGCGGATATTGATGAGGGACATGGTTGTCTTCCGGTCTTTTCCGCCAGTCGCGGGCGCTCGGCCATCGTCGATTCAGGCGGTCATGAGAATGCAGACGTGCCAAGCTCAAGGCTTGGTGCTGCGGGCCACGAGGGGCAGACCAGGAAGAGGTGTCGTCTTTGAAAACGGTCTCTGGTCAGCCCTGCAAACGCATCTGCAGGGCATTGACGGGACCACGCTGCCGGTAGAACCGGAAATAGAAATTGTGCACGTGACCCCTCCTTTCTCTTGGTGCGGATTTTCACGCATCTGACAGGCGCTTTTGTACAACCAGTGCGATGATCCGGCAAGAGCGGCGATCCGCAAGAAAGACTGGGGCGCAAAAAAGAAGGCCGGTGGGGACCGGCCTTGAGAAAGAACCTTGCCGTAGAGGGGACTGCCGGAGGTTCTGCAAATCAGTCGAACATGCGCATTGCACGGCCGGAAAATGATTGAAAATCATCACGGTTTAATGACAGTGGTGAGGGAAAACGCCCGCCTTCGCGATGTCACTCGCGCCAATTCAGAGAAGCTTATGCCGCCGATCACAGAACTCGTCTATTTTGCGCTCGCGATTGCGGCGGCCGGTGTCGTGGCGGGTTTTTTGGCAGGGGTCTTCGGGATCGGCGGTGGGGCCATTCTGGTGCCGGTGTTCTATCAGGTGTTCGGGCTGCTCGCCGTGCCGGATGAGGTGCGCATGCAGCTTTCGCTTGGCACGTCGCTGGCGATCATCGTGCCGACCTCGATCCGCTCGTTTCTGGCGCACCGCAAGCGCGGGGCGGTGGATATCGACTTGCTGAAGGGTTGGATCGTCGCGGTGCCGCTCGGCTCGCTGATGGCGGCTGGTATCGCCGGCTACGTCTCCGGCGAGACGCTGATGGGCGTCTTTGCCGTGATTGCGATCCTGATGGCGGTCCGCATGTTCTTCAACCGCGAGAACTGGCGGATCGCCGACGATCTTCCGGGCAATCCGGTTCGCTGGATCGCGGGAGTGGTGATTGGCGTGCTATCGGGACTGATGGGTGTTGGCGGCGGGGTAATCAACAATATCTTCATGACCACCCATGGCCGAACGATCCATCAGGCGGTGGCGACATCCTCCGGGCTTGGCGTGCTGATCTCCATTCCGGGCCTGATCGGCTATATCTGGGCGGGCTGGGGCGCGGCCGGGCTTCCAGCGTTTTCGACCGGCTTCATCAACTGGATCGCGGTGATCCTCGTGATCCCGTTGACGCTGCTGGTGGCGCCGCTCGGGGTCCGGACCGCGCATGCGCTGGACCGGCGCAAACTGGAGATCGGTTTCGGCATCTTCCTGACGGTAACTGCACTGCGGTTCTTCTATGCCATGATAAACTGACGGTCTCAGCGGCTTTCCGAAAAAGAGGCGTTTTTGGGGCTGAAATTTTATGCGATCGGCCCCATATAGAACACAATCCTGCCCGCCCTCCGAATTTCGGGACTTCCATGCCATCCATCGTTTCCGTTTCCCATCTCGTCAAGACTTATGCGTCCGGTTTTCAGGCGCTCAAGGATGTGAGCCTCGATATCGAGGAGGGAGAAATCCTGGCGTTGCTCGGCCCGAACGGTGCCGGCAAGACGACGCTGATCTCGATCATCTGCGGTATCGTCAATCCGAGCGGCGGTACTGTGACCGTCGGCGGGCATGATGTCGTCAAGGATTTTCGCGAGACGCGTTCGATGATCGGGCTGGTGCCGCAGGAACTGACGACGGACCAGTTCGAGACGGTGTGGAACACCGTATCCTTTTCGCGCGGGCTACACGGCAAGAAGCCAAACCCGGCGCATATCGAGAAGGTGCTGAAAGATCTTTCCCTCTACGACAAGAAGGACAACATGCTGCGCGAACTTTCCGGCGGCATGAAGCGGCGGGTGCTGATCGCAAAAGCGTTGTCACACGAGCCGCGGGTGCTGTTCCTCGACGAGCCGACGGCGGGCGTGGACGTCAACCTGCGCAAGGACATGTGGCAGGTCGTTGAAAAGCTGCGGGAAAACGGCGTCACCATCATCCTGACCACGCACTACATCGAAGAGGCCGAGGAAATCGCCGATCGCGTCGGCGTGATCAATGGCGGCAAGATATTGCTGATCGAGCAGAAGGTGGAGCTGATGAAGAAGCTGGGGCGCAAGCAGTTGCGCGTCGAGCTTGCCGAGCCGCTTTCTGCGCTGCCTGAGGCGCTTTCCGGCTATCGGCTCAGCGTCGAGGATGAGGGACACAGCCTGATCTACGACTACGATGTATCCGGCGAACGTACGGGCATCACGACGCTGCTGACGGCGCTGGCGGAAGCCGGCATTCGCCTCAAGGATATTTCGACACGGCAGAGCTCGCTCGAAGACATCTTCGTCGAGCTCGTGGGAGCACGCGCATGAATTTCGAGGCGGTCAAGTCTATCTATCTCTTCGAGATGGCGCGTACGCGCCGCACGCTGTTGCAGAGCGTGGTCTCCCCGGTCATTTCCACCTCGCTCTATTTCATCGTGTTCGGCGCGGCTGTGGGGTCTCGGATCCAGGAGATCGAGGGTGTCTCCTATGGCGCCTTCATCACGCCCGGTCTGATCATGCTCACGCTCCTGACCCAGTGTATCGGCAACGGCTCGTTCGGCATCTATTTCCCGAAGTTCACCGGCACCATCTATGAACTGCTCTCATCACCGGTTTCCATGACCGAGATCGTACTGGGTTATGTCGGGGCGGCGGCGACCAAGGGCATGATGATCGGACTGATCATTCTGGCAACGGCTGCGCTCTTCGTTGACCTTTCGATCGCGCATCCTCTGGTGATGCTGCTGTTCTTCGTCCTGACGGCGGTAACCTTCAGCCTGTTCGGCTTTATCATCGGCATCTGGGCGAAGGATTTCGAGCAACTGAACCTCATCCCGATGCTGGTGATCCCGCCGCTCGTCTTCCTCGGCGGCAGTTTCTATTCGATCGACATGCTGCCGCCGTTCTGGCAGGCGGTCAGCCATGCCAATCCGGTGCTCTACCTGATCAGCGGTTTCCGCTGGAGCTTCTTCGAGATCGCCGACGTCAATCCGTGGATCAGCTTCACGATTATCATAGCGTTCCTTGCGGTCCTCATGGGTCTGCTGACGTGGATATTCAGGACGGGATATCGGCTGAGGAATTAGGCGATAGCGAATAGCGAATAGCGAATAGCGAATAGGGTTACACAGCCCTATCTAACCGGGCATCATCTATTCGCTATTCGCTAATCCCTCAATCTCAACTCGTCGGTCTGCATCTGCAGGAAGTCGAGGGTGGAGAGAAAACTCATGCCGAGCAGGCTCTGATCCAGGCGACCCTTTTCGGCGACGCTGGCGCGAATGTCGTTGCGGACGATGGGGCCGATGGCGACTTCAGCGAGGCGGACCGGCGCGGCGCGGGCTTCACCATTCGCGGTCATGACCGTTTGGGTGAACTCCAGCGTCTCCGGTTTCAGGCCGAGCTTCTCGGCGTCATCCCACGAAATCGCGACATTGCTGGCGCCGGTATCGACCAACATCTGGACCGTTTCGCCGTTGATCGTCACCGGTGTTTCGAAGTGGCCGTTCAGGACTTTGTGCAGCACGACTTCCTGCTGGCCTTCGCTGTCGGTAAAGACGCTCATCCGGCCGGGGATGAGCCCGCCCGCGAGGCGGCTGCCGAAATTCGAGAGATCGCCACGATAGATGTAGCCGGCAGCCAATGCGAGGATGATGACGAGCCAGATCATGATCTGGCGCAGGGTTTCGCCAAAATTGAACCGGCTGTGCAGGACACCCGCAGCCAGCATGACGGCGATGGCCGAGAGCGAGACAAGGCGCTCGAAATCGTTGTTTTCGATGCCAAGCGTGCGGCCCCCATCGTGGTTCTTGATGAGGAGGATGAGGCCCGCAGCGAGGATACCGAGCAGCAGATAAAAGAGTTTCATTCGGCGAGGCGCTCCCGCGCCATGCGGGTGCGGCGGGTCTCCCGACGAGGCTTGCGCTCGACCGTTTCCAGCCGCGCCGGAAGGGTTGCCATAATGCTTCTTCGCTCCTCGGACGTATAGGTCATCCAGCTGCCGATCTCATCGCGCGTCCGGCCGCAGCCGAAACAGTAACCGGTGACCGTATCGATGGAGCAGACGAGGATGCAGGGTGATTCCATAAAACGTCCAGAAGGATCGATGTTTTGTGAGCCGGACAGGACCGGCCAGTCTTCCAGAAATATATCGGCGTTTCAGACGGCCAGCGCAAGGGCGGCGAGGACCGCGATTTCCGTCAGCTGTTGTGCTGCCCCGATTGTGTCACCCGTATGGCCACCGATCTTGCTCCCGATGATGTGACCGAACGCCGGAACGGTGACTCCAAAAGCCGCCAGCGCCAGAAGCGCGGCGAGCAGATGGATGCCGGCGAGGAAAAGGAGCAGCGCCGCGCTGATGATGCCGAAGGCAAGCGCGAAGCGAACGGCGGTTGCTTGAGGTTCTCCGGCCGAGACGGCGATGCCATCCTTGCGCGCTGGCGACAGGCTCGACCAGTGCCAGACCATGGCTGTGCGGCTGAGAGCAGCGACGGCGAGCACGGCCAGCCCGGACCCGGTGGGCGAAAGCTGCGGCAGGACGGCGGCAAGTGCGGAAACACGAAGGCCGAAAGACAGGACGAGGGCGATGGCGCCGTAGGAGCCGATGCGGCTGTCCTTCATGATGAGGAGGGAGCTTTCCCGATCCCTGCCGCCACCGAGGCCATCGGCGGTGTCTGCGAGCCCATCCTCATGGAGAGCGCCGGTTATCAGCGCCTGAATGGCGACGACCGTGAAGGCTGTGAACAACGGGTCGGCTTTGACGGCGGCGAAGATGGCGGCGATGGCCGCCGATGGCAGGACGATCAGCAGACCCGCCAGCGGAAAGGCGCGCACAGCGCGGCTGAGGCGGCCATCAAAGCCGATGAAATGGCGTTGCGGCATGTGGATACGACTGAGGAACGCGACAGAGCGCGCAGTGTCGTCGATGAAGTCGGTCGGCTCGGTCATGGTGTCCCCCGGATCGGCTCGCAGTGGTGCGAATCGGCTTTTGCGGGCGATCATGCGACGGCGACAGCGGGTGGCGCAAATGCCGTTGCTTGAGGCGGCACAGCGCTCTATGAGAGGGCAACCATGCGGATCATTCCGCAGAACGACGATACGAGGATATTTTCCATGAGTGCCAGCGGCCTGCCCTTCGACGATTTTCGCGCCCTGCTGAAGGACTTGCCCGGCCCGGATGGCGCCGCCCTCGTTGCAGCCCGCGAGCGTGATGCGCAGTTGACGAAGCCGGCCGGGGCTCTTGGTCGTCTCGAGGAAATCGCTTTCTGGCTTGCCGCCTGGACCGGCCGTGCGCCCGCCGTCAACCGTCCGCTGGTCGCGATCTTTGCCGGCAATCATGGTGTGACAAAGCAGGGCGTGACGCCGTTTCCGCCTTCTGTAACTGCGCAGATGGTCGAGAATTTTGCGGCCGGTGGTGCGGCGATCAACCAGATCTGCGTGACCCATGATTTTGGCCTCAAGGTCTTCGATCTGGCGCTTGAATATCCGACAGGCGACATCACCGAGGAAGCTGCCCTTTCCGAGCGTGATTGCGCGGCGACGATGGCGTTTGGCATGGAGGCCGTTGCCGGCGGCACCGACCTGCTCTGCATCGGCGAGATGGGCATCGGCAACACGACGATTGCCGCTGCGATCAACCTCGCGCTTTATGGCGGCACCGCCGAGGAATGGGTTGGTCCCGGCACGGGATCGCAGGGCGAGGTTCTGGCGCGCAAGATCGCGGCCGTCGAAAAGGCTGTCACGCTGCATCAGGATCATCTGAGTGATCCGCTGGAAGTGCTGCGTCGCCTCGGCGGTCGCGAGATCGCGGCGATGGCTGGCGCCATCCTTGCCGCCCGCATGCAGAAGATTCCGGTCATTCTGGATGGTTATGTCGCGACGGCTGCGGGCGCAATCCTTCGCGCCGCCAATCCGGCAGCGCTCGATCACTGCCTGATCGGCCACGTCTCGGGCGAGCCGGGTCACATGAAAGCCATCGAAAAACTCGGCAAGACGCCACTTCTGGCGCTGGGCATGCGGCTGGGCGAAGGCACCGGCGCGGCGCTTGCCGCCGGCATCGTCAAGTCCGCGGCGGCCTGCCATTCCGGCATGGCGACTTTCGTTCAGGCTGGCGTCAGCAACCGCGAATAGCCGTTCGTCAGCGAATGGCGCCTATTTACGGGTTAATCCCGGCTCTGCCGGGGTTGAACCGTTAAGCCTTCTCACATATTCGGATGCAACAAATTTGGCGCTGCCCTGGCTGACCGGGCGGCCGAACCTATCTGGACGTTCGTCGGGCCGCGCGCTCCGACTTGGAGACGAAGGCTGAATGACGAAGCCGATTGAGAAACTGACGGGCATCTCGCATTTCATCGCGGCTGCCACCTATTCGTTCGGCGGGGCCAAGCGCCTGCTCGGCGAGGCGGCCTTTCGCCATGAGCTTGGCGCTTTCGTCATCGCGATGATCGCCTTCGCGATCGTCGGCGCGACCTTCTTTCAGTACCTTGCGATGTTCCTGCTGTTCATGATGATGGTGGCGTTCGAGGCGATCAACACCGCGATCGAGGAAATCGTCGATCGGGTTTCACCGGAAATCTCCGACATGGGCAAACATGCCAAGGATCTCGGTTCGCTGGCCTGCCTCTGCGTCATTGTCGCGAACGGGGCCTATGCCTTCTACGTGGTGTTTCTGTCGAAGTGGCTTGCTGCCTGATCAGGCGAAACTCTTGCGCCGGCGTTCGATGTCCGGTGCGTCCTCGACAGCCGGAACGCTCTGAAGCACACGCTTTGCCGGCAGAATGGCGATGACTTCGGTGCCTTCGCGCAGTCTGGATCGCAGGATGAACTCGCCATTGTGCTTGGCAAGGATCGCCTGAACGATCGGCAGGCCGAGGCCGGTGCCCTGTTCCGCGCTTTTGATCGCGATCGAGCCCTGACCGAAGGCAGAGAGCACGACCGGGATTTCATCTTCCGGAATGCCCGGGCCGTTGTCTTTGATCGACAGATATTGGCCGCCGCCGGCCGTCCAGCCGACCTTCACACTGATTTCGCCGCCGGCAGGCGTGAACTTCACGGCGTTTGAAAGCAGGTTGAGGATGACCTGACGCATTGCCTTTTCATCGACCCAGACCGCCGGCATGTTGCGCTCGAACTGGTCGGAAATCGTGATGTTCTTGGCGCGGGCCTTGAGCTGCACCATGCCGATGCAATCCTCGGTGATCTCGAGAAGATGGATGGCTTCTTCGTTGAGGTCGTATTTGCCGGCTTCGATGCGCGACAGATCGAGGATTTCGTTGATCAGTTCCAGAAGGTGTTTTCCGGACCGGTGGATGTCGCCCGTATATTCCTTGTAGATCGGATTGTTGAGGGGCCCGAGCACCTCGGTTGCCATGACTTCCGAGAAACCGAGGATGGCGTTGAGCGGAGTGCGCAGCTCGTGCGACATCGAGGCGAGGAAGCGGGATTTCGCAAGGTTTGCCTCCTCGGCGCGCCGGCGCGCTTCGTCCGACATGGATTTTGCGACTTCAAGCTCGGCGATCAGGTCGTCCTTCTCCGACTGGACGGAGAGGATGTGAACATTCGCCTTGTGCATCCGGTTGGTCATGAACACGAGGAAGACGAGCGATGTGCAGACGACCGCCGTCAGTGCCATGGTAGAAGACGAGCCGCCCAGCAGAGAAAGAGCGGCCAGAGTCACGATCACGGGTGCGAAGGTAACGGCAAGCGCATTGCGCAGCAGGAACGTGCCCATCGCAGTGGCAGCAAGCGCGATCAGCAGCGCGGCCCCTTTGTAAAGGCCGAAGGTCACGGCCCCGCAGGTATCGCATTCCTGCAACAGGAAGGCGGCCCAGCAGACGCCGAACAGGGCCTGGAAGGCGAACAGGCGCCGACGCCAGGTGGCGACCTTCTCGGCCGGAATTTCTTTGGCCTTCGCCTTGCGGGCGAGCATGAGGCCGAGCGCATGCACGCAGAGAGTCATCACGCCCCAGCCGATCAGCTGCAGGCTCTGCGACAGGTAGACGCCGACGCCGGTGATGAAAGCGATGAAGACCGGCATGGCGACCGCGCCATGCAGCATCGAATCGATGTGCAGGCCGATCATGTCCTTGTCGAAACCCGCCATGTTGGACGGGCCGATCTGCAGGCGTTCACGAGTCGTGCGCACGGCCTTGGACACCGCTTTGTTGCGGTGGCTGCGAGACTTGTCGACAATAATCTTGTCTGTCGAGGTACTGACGCCCTGCATTACGATCTCAAACGGCATTAATGAATTGCTACCGACGATAAGAGCAATTTCTTAAGAAGTTGCTGCCTCTGGTGAAGGGGACATGTTTTCGCGAACAAAAGAGTGGATATGATGCGCCAAAGGAGAAGCCGAGGTGCCTTGTTGAGGGACGGTGCGTTGGCGGCCGCCTTTCTGGGTTTGCTGGCATTGATCGTTTCCCATGTCGATGAAGCCAACCGGATTTCGCTGGCCGGCGACGTCAGGGTGATCGACGGCGACACGCTGGCGCTGGCGGACGAGCGGATCCGGCTGAAGGGTATCGATGCACCGGAACTTGCACAGACATGCCGGGATGGCGAGACCGTTTATGCCTGCGGAGAAAAGGCAAAGACCGCGCTCGCGGCTCTGACGGGCTCGGCTCAGGTCGAATGCTCCGGCCATGGACACGACAAATACGCGCGGTTGCTGGCGACCTGCGTGGCCGGCGGTCGGGATCTGAATGGCGCCATGGTGCGGGCCGGGCACGCGGTTGCTTTCGGCGACTATGCGGACGAGGAGCGCTTTGCGCAGGCCGAGCGGCGCGGCATCTGGGCCGGCACGTTCGATCCGCCGGATCACTGGCGGCGCCAGCACGACGGAATGGAAGAGGCGCCTCATACGAAGGAAGATATGATCTCCCGCCTGATCGATAGGGCCAAGGGTTGGTTTTCAGGCGTATAGACAGGTTCAAACGAGAAATGAATGAAAACGGGTGTCGCTCTGAGAAACGATGAAGACGATGAACTGGAGGCACTTCGCCGCTCCATTTCCGTCTGTCGGCTCTGCCGCGACGCTCCGTGGGGCGGTGAGCACAACAAGCTGCCGCATGAGCCGAGGCCGGTCGCCGTGATTTCGCGCAAGGCGAGGGTCCTGATTGCGGGCCAAGCCCCCGGTCTGCGGGTGAACAATACCGGTCTTCCTTTTAACGACGCATCCGGCGATCGGCTCCGGCAGTGGCTCGATGTCGGCAGGGAAGAATTCTACGATCCGGACCGCTTCGCAATCGTGCCGATGGGCTTCTGTTTTCCAGGTTATGACGCCAAGGGCAGTGACCTGCCGCCGCGCAAGGAATGTGCGCCGACATGGCGGTTAACGGTGATGGCTGCCATGCCGCAGATCGAGCTTGTGCTGGCGATCGGGCAATATGCCCAGAAATGGCATCTGGGTGACCGGCGGAGCAAATCCATGACCCGGACGGTGGAAAACTGGCGTAGCTTCCTTGGCAGCAATGCCGGGCCTGCCGTTTTGCCCATGCCGCACCCGAGTTGGCGCAACACCGCTTGGCTGAAAAAGCATCCGTGGTTCGAGGCCGAGTTGCTGCCTGTTCTGCGTAAGCGTGTAAAAGAGCTTCTCGATTAAAACAAAATTCTTCCATCCGGCGATATTGTCGCTATGAAGGGAATAATATTCGAAGGGGGCTTCGCCTATGGACCGACTAGACCGCAAAATCCTGCGCCTGCTGCAGGAAGATTCCACGCTCGCCGTTGCCGATCTCGCCAAGAAGGTCGGTCTTTCCACCACGCCTTGCTGGCGACGTATCCAGAAGATGGAAGAGGAGGGCGTGATCCGGGGGCGGGTGGCGTTGCTCGACCCCGTGAAGATCAACACCAAGGTCACGGTCTTCGTATCGATCCGCACCAATGCGCATTCCATCGAATGGTTGAAGCGTTTCTCCGAAGTGATCGGCGAATTTCCCGAAGTTGTCGAATTCTATCGCATGAGCGGTGATGTCGATTATCTGCTCAGGGTCGTCGTGCCTGATATCGCGGCCTATGACGCCTTCTACAAGCGCCTGATCGCCAAGATCGAGATCCGCGACGTATCGTCTGCCTTCGCCATGGAGCAGATCAAATACACCACGCAGCTGCCGCTCGATTACATGATCCTCGAGCAGGCGAAGTCGAGCGAGGACTGATAGACAGACCCGTCGGCAGTGGGGGCACTGCCGACGGATTTTTGATTACTTTTCCAGACGGGCAAGCAGGGAGGACGTGTCCCAGCGATTGCCGCCGAGTTTCTGGACCTCGCCATAGAACTGATCGACCAGGGCCGTCACCGGCAGGTTGGCGCCGTTCTGGCGAGCTTCCGCGAGCACGATACCAAGATCCTTGCGCATCCAGTCGACGGCGAAGCCGAAATCGTATTTGCCGGCGTTCATGGTCTTGTGACGGTTTTCCATCTGCCAGGAACCGGCCGCGCCCTTGGAGATCACCTCGACCAGTCCCTCAACGTCGAGACCGGCTTTCTTCGCGAAATGAATGCCTTCGGCAAGACCTTGAACGAGGCCGGCGATGCAGATCTGGTTGACC
Organism: Pararhizobium arenae; assembly: GCF_001931685.1. GTDB lineage: Bacteria > Pseudomonadota > Alphaproteobacteria > Rhizobiales > Rhizobiaceae > Pararhizobium > Pararhizobium arenae. Next base: position 438,704 of record NZ_MOOY01000001.1, read on the forward strand.
ATCTTGGCAAGCTGGCCGGAGCCGACAGGGCCCATGAGGCCGACCATTCGGGCATAGGCATCGATGACGGGGCGGGCGCGCTCGAAGACGGCGGGATCTGCGCCGCACATCACGGTCAGGACACCGTTCTCCGCGCCCGCCTGACCGCCGGACACAGGCGCATCGATGAACTGCGCACCTTGAGCAATGGCTGCAGTGCTGAGTTCGCGGGCGACTTCAGCGGAGGCGGTCGTGTTGTCGATGAAGATTGCGCCTTGCTTCAGCTTATGGAATGCGCCGTTTTCACCGGTGGTGACGGAGCGCAGGTCGTCATCATTGCCGACACAGCAGAAGACGAAATCGGCGCCGTCAGCCGCTTGCGCCGGGGTAGGGGCAGTTTTGCCACCGAACTGGGCGGCCCATTTCTCGGATTTCGCAACAGTGCGATTGTAGACGGTCACGTCATGGCCGCCCTTGACTTTGAGGTGGCCCGCCATGGGGTAACCCATCACGCCGAGGCCTATAAACGCGACGTTCGCCATTCCGATTCTCCCGAAACATTTGTCTGGCAAACGGTTTAGCCGATGACATCGCCGGGCGGAAGTCTTGGCTTTGGGCGAGCGGGCGCAGTGGGCGCCCGACAGAAAAAGACCCGCGTCGTTTCCGGCGCGGGTCTCACTTTTTTTAAGCAGATGCCTAGGCGGCGTAGCTGCGACCGTAGCTTGCGGACTGCATCCGCGTACCGGTCTTGAAGCGCTCGATCTTCTCGTTGAGCGTATCGACCTGCAGGCGCAGGCCGTGGATCTCTGCGGTGTTTTCCTCCACCATCGCAGCATTTTGCTGGGTCAGAAGCTCGACTTCGTGGACGGCCTGATTGACTTCATTCAGGCCGCGATACTGATCGGCGGCGGCAGCCTCGATGTTGCTGACCAGCTGGTGGATGGTCGAGATGTGGTCGTTGATCACCGTCAGTGCGTCGCCGGTTTCCTGAACCAGCGAAACGCCGCCGCGCACCTGCTCGGCGCTGACGGAGATCAGCCCCTTGATCTCGCGGGCAGCGCTTGCGCAGCGCTGGGCGAGTTCGCGCACTTCCTGGGCGACGACGGCGAAACCGCGGCCGGCCTCGCCGGCACGGGCTGCCTCGACACCGGCGTTCAGAGCGAGCAGGTTCGTCTGGAAGGCGATTTCGTCGATGACGCCGATGATCGTGCTGATCTTTTCGGATGAGCGGTTGATCGCCGCCATGGCTTCGATCGCCTTTCCGACGACTTCGCCGGAATGGCGGGCGTAGTTGTGCGTTTCATCGACGGAAACGGTCGTTTTGCGGGCGCTTTCGGCCGTGGAGCGAACGATTTCGGTGAGCTGACGGAGTGCACGGGAACTTTGCTCAAGCGCTGCCGCCTGCTGTTCCGTACGGCGGGCGAGGTCGTCGGCGGAAGCGGACAGGTTGCCCGTGCCGCCGGTAATTTCGCCGGTGACGACGCGGACGTCGGTCAGCGTTGCGCGCAACGCCTCGACGGCGTTGTTGTAGGTGCGGGCCATGATGACGTAGTCAGCCGCCAGATCCTCGGCCATGCCGGCCTCAAGGTTGCCGTCGGCAAGCTTGCCGAGAACGTCGGACAGAGCGTTCAGCGCCTCCATCTGTTCGGCTTCGATCCGGGCGCGTTCGCGGCTGCGTCTCGCCTCTTCTTCCGCCGAGAGGATACGGGCGGCCTCGGCCTCCTGCTCCAGCCGGACGTTTTCGACGGCATTGTCGCGGAAGACAGCGACCGAGCGAACCATGTCGCCGATTTCGTCGCCGCGGTTGCGGCCCTCGATGGCGACTTCAAGATCGCCGCTGGCAAGGCGGGTCATGATCTCGGTGACACGCTTCAGGGGCCCGCGCAGGGTTTCGATCAGCATCAAGCCGCCGATGATGGCAAGCAGCGTGCCGGCGACCATGGCGATGATCGAGACGTTGGCAGAGCGCTGGCTGTCCTGCTTGCCGGCTTCCTGGGCGCTGCTGACGAAGTTTTCGAGTGTCTGGCTGGCCGATGCGACGAGATCGAAGGCAGCGGTCTTGCCGGCCTGCCAGCGGGCGCCCACGTCGATCAGCTGGGCAGAGCCGCTGTCGATATTGGCGAGCGACGGAGCGAGCTTGCCGGAAAGATCGCGCAACGCGGCGTTCTTGGCACCGAGCTTGGAGAGTTCGGCAGCCGTCGCCTTGACCGTGGCAATGTCGTCGATGACTTTTGCGCGGGCCTCGGCATCGAGCGTGCGGTGAAGCTCGCTGATATGGAAACGGGTAACATCAAGGCCCTTGAACGTATCGTTCATCAGGGAGATCAGCGTCTTCAACGTCGTTAGTTCGGCGTCCATGCCGACGAAGCGCTTGGCCGCGGTATCGGAGTTGACGGCCGCCTGCTTGGCAAAATCAGCCTCGAACTTGTTGAGCTTGCTCATGATCGGGACGAATTTGGTCTTCTTCGTCTCGTTGTCGTCCTTGCTGGCAAGGATATCGCTGATCTTCTGGACTTCCGCTTTCAGAAGCTTGATCTGCTCCTGAACCTTCGGCGACGCGATGCGTTCGGCCTCGTTGATCTGCTTGACGAGATGCGGCAGGAACTTGGTCGCCGCGTCGATCTTCGCGTCAGCCGTCGCGCCGAGCGTGACGGGAAGGCGGAATTTCTTGGTGCGTTCGGCAAGGCCCTGATAGGCAGCGGCATCGAACAGTAGCGCCTTGGCGAAGGATTCCTTCTCGCCGGACTCCTTGCGGATGATGTCGATCTGACGATAGGCGCCGTTGCCCTGTTCCGTCATGTCGGCCATGGCAGCGTCGAGTGCTGCGGTCACCATGTCCCGCTCGGTCTTGATGGTCCAGAGACCTTCCGCGCTCTGGAGCATCGCCGGACCGAGAGCTACGACCTGTTCGATCTTCGCTTTGTCGGCAGCCTCTGTCAGCAGACCGTCCAGCCGCTGGATGCCGGCCTGCTGATCTGCAATGCGCGCTTTCAGGTTGTCGAGGCTTTCACTCGTCGGCTGATCGGCAAAGCCTTGCAAGCTGCTGCGAAGGGCCTGGAAATCCGAGAGATTGTTGATGGTTTCGCGGGTAACGGTCATATGGCCGTTGAGCGTGCTGGCGGTAAAGTAGCCGACGAGGCCGATGCCTGCGATCAGGGCAACGAGCGGGACCACGAACAGCAGGACCTTAGTGACGATTCGCAAACGCTGCAGCGATCGATCGATCAGGGACATTCCAAACTCCATCTTTGGCAAATTGGACATTCCCGCAGGCGCCGTCTACGTGGCGCAGAAGCCGGTCACAGGGCGGGCGACCGGGCCTCGTTTCGATCGAGCGACAGGGTTCGTTTACCCATCGTCAACCGTTTCGCATCATGCGAGATCAAGGCGGAGTGACGAGAAGATATGCTTCGATACTTAATATTGCCTCAATAAAACCGGCACTTACAGGCGATGCTCGACTGTTTTTGCTGCGGCGCACTCATGTTCTTTAAGCAAGAAATTCGCCTAAACTTTCATCCTGTTGACTTCATTTGAGACAGGTATGAATTCGCGATTGCACAAATCGGATGCCGGTGCTTTACAGATAGGCAACGTCGCCGCTTTTCCGCTTCGGCCCGATCACTCAAGACAAAAAGCGTCTGATTCTAACAGGATCGGGCGGGAATGCGAAAATGCAACCTTCGGCGAATCTGCGCGGTGCAATCTTCATGTGCCTCGCCATGGCAGGCTTTACCGTCAACGATGCGCTTGTGAAATCCGTGACGGGCGTCATGAATTCCGGCCAGATCATGATGGTGCGCGGCGCCATGACATCCCTGCTGGTGTTGCTGCTGGCGCGCCATTTCGGTGCCCTGCGGCCGCTGCGGCTGCTGCTGGACCCGATCATCGCGCTGCGCATGGTAGCAGAGGTGATCGCCGCGATTACCTATATCTACGCGCTCGGCCAAATGCCGCTTGCCAATGCCTCAGCCATTCTCCAGGCATTGCCGCTTGCCGTGACGCTCGGCGCGGCGTTGTTTCTCAAGGAGCCTGTCGGCTGGCGGCGATGGCTTGCCATCCTCGCCGGCTTCATCGGCGTCCTTGTTATCCTGCGGCCCGGTCCGGAGGGCTTCAGCTCCGCCTCGATTGCGGTCGTCGCCTCCGTCGTCGCCGCTGCGACCCGTGATCTCAGCACGCGCAGAATTTCGCCAGAGGTACCGTCGCTGTTCATTTCCACCGTCACGGCGGTCATCATCTCCATCGTCGGCGCGGTTCTCGTGGTTCCGTTGGGCGGCTGGCAGCCGATGGAAACGACGTCCTTGCTGCATCTGGTTGCGGCAAGCTTGATGCTGCCGATCGGCTATCAGTGCATCGTGCTTGCCATGCGACAGGGCGAGATCGCAATCATTGCACCCTTTCGTTATACCAGCCTCATCTGGTCGATCGGCATCGGCGTCATTTTCTTCGCGGAGGCGCCCGATATCTGGACGATCGTCGGGGTTGGCATCATCATGGCCTCCGGCCTCTATGCCTTTGCGCGTGAAAACAAACGGCGGCTTGCGGCGCAGCGCGCATCCGGTCAATAAGGCCGTTGCTGCAATCAGATGCGCAGGGAAGAGGCATGACCAGCAATCTTTACCGCGGAGCGATCAGGCCCCCCGGTTTCATTCTTGCCGGCGGGCTTTCGTCCCGTATGGGCACACCCAAGGCGCTCGTGCGGCTAGGAGGTGTAACCCTGCTCGAGCGCGTTGCCACCCGGCTTTCACCACAGGTATCGAGGCTGCATCTCAACTGGAACGGGGATGTTCCTCCAAGTGGTCTTGCTGGATTCGAGCCGATATCAGACGAAACGGGAGGCCACGCCGGACCGCTTGCCGGTATCCTGACGGCCATGCGCCACGTCGCGCGTGTCTATCCCGAGACGAGCCATGTGGTGACTGTTCCCATTGATGCTCCGTTCTTCCCGCTTGATCTCGTGGCCTCTCTCGAAGCGGGCCTCAAGGGTGCGGATGACATTGCCATCGCTTTCTCTCGAGATGTCATGCACCCCGTCTTCGGCCTTTGGCCCGTTTCCATCACCGATGATCTTGCTGATTTTCTGATGAGAGATGAGAAGCGGCGGGTGCGGTCGTTCATTGAAAGGCACACCATGCGAAGGATCGACTTTCCCATCGGCGATGCCGCCGGAGAAGAGCTTGATCCCTTCGTCAACGTGAATACGCCGCAGGAGCTTGCCGATGTCGAGCAAATGCTTGTCGGAGAAAGGAAAGCTGCGCCATGACACAACCCAAGGTCTTCGGCATCGCGGGCTGGAAAAATTCGGGTAAGACCGGGCTTGCCGTTCGCCTTGTCGCAGAGCTCACGCGCCGAAGCTATCGCGTCTCGACCGTCAAGCACGCGCATCATGACTTCGACATCGATAAGGTCGGAGCCGACAGCTATCGCCATCGGCAGGCCGGGGCACATGAGGTAACGATCGTTTCCGGAACCCGCTATGCCATCATGCATGAGCTGCGCGGCGCTCCGGAGCCGAGTTTTGACGAAATTCTGTCCCGTCTCGCTCCGTGCGATCTGGTGCTGATCGAAGGTTACAAACGCGAACCGATACCAAAGATCGAGGCGCGCCGGTTGGAATCCGCCAATCGTGAGCCGCTTGCGCCGACCGATCCCCACATCCTGGCCATCGCCGCCGATCATGCGGTGACCGATACGACACTTGCCGTTTTCGATCTCGACGACACCGAAAGCATCGCTGATTTTGTCGAGCGCGTGACGGGGCTTCAAAATCCCTTACGAAATAGCAACGATCTCTAACTCGTGGCCGGAAACAGTCACGACATCGCCCACAGCCTTGCCTATCAGCAATCGCGCCACGGGTGAGACGTAGGAGATCGAGCCCTGCTTCGGGTCGGCCTCATCCTCGCCGACGATCCGGTAGGTCTGAACGCGCCCGTCATCGCGGCTGAAGGTCACGGTGCTTCCGAAGGCTACCACATCCGTTGTTGTGGGAGCCGGCATGAGTTGGGCGGTGCGCACCCGTTCCGAATAATATCGCAGATCGCGGGCGGGACCGGCCGCTTGCCGACGCCGTTCGTTGATGTCTTCGATGGAATTGGTGGCCTCATAGGCTTGCCTTGCCGCGTGCAATTGCTGCTCCAGTGCCTTGACGCCCGCTTCGGTCACGAGGTTGGGATGCTGAGAAATCGGCCGGTCCGGCAGCTGGGTTTCCGCTGCCGTTTCAGCGCTTTCCTCTTTGACGAATGCGACGCTCACTTCTTCACTCCCAGAGCAACGGTTGATCATCATCCTATATGGGATCGAACGAGCGGATTGTCACCCTCGCGGGTACGCTCGGCTGCAACGACGGAAGGTCAAACGACAACAGCCCGGCATATCGGCCGGGCTGTCCTTAGCTGTATTTTAGACCTGTGGCAGCCGGATCAGTTCTGAGCGACCGGGCGTACCAGCGGCGTTACGCGGCGGATCGTGACGCGGCGGTTTTCCTGTTCCGGACCATCGGTGCGGATCTTCAGGTACCGTTCGCCATACCCTTGGGTGACCAGGTTTTCCGGCGGGATGTCATAGACCTCCGTCAGCAGGGATGCGACCGATTCCGCACGCTCGTCTGACAGGATGAGGTTCGAGTTATCCGAACCGACGGCATCCGTGTGACCTTCGATCAGGAAGGTTTCGCCGGGGTCTTTGTCGATCACTTCCAGCATCGCGTCGGCGACCTTGCGCAGTGTTCTTGCCTGCGACATCGGCACTTCGGCGCTGCCGGTGGCGAAGGTCACGGTGTCGAGATCGATACGGCGAACCTTGTCGCGGATGCGGGCCGAGTTGCGAACTTCATCGATCGTATAGGTCCGTTCGACCTGCTCGACCGGCGGCTCGGCAAGGAACTCGTAGTAGTCGCGATCGGGCTGGCTGGACGTATCGATGATGTAGTCCTGAACCGGTACGCGCAGGCGCATCGGAGGCAGATCCTCACCGACGTCCACCATCGGCGGGCGAGGGCCTTCATCGGCTTCCGGCGCATAGATCATCAGGTATTCACGACCATCGCGATCGATGCGCGAGCGCTGAACGATATCGCCGTAGCGGTTATAGATCGTGACGACCCGGACACCGTCTCCGCGCTCGATAATCTCACGGGTGCGGCCGCGCGGCAGTTCTTCATAGTAGGTTTCGCGGGCATCCCGACGCAGGCGCGGACGATCGTCGCTTCTGACGATGATCTGGTCGCCGAAATCGATAACCGTGCGGTTGTTGCGGCCTTCCTCGATGCGCGGACGCTCGCGATTGTTGCCGGTGATGGCATCGATCAGATCGGGCAGGCCGAATTCCGGTACGTCGTCGATGCGGCGACCGCGTTCGTTAATCGCTTCTCCGAGTTCTTCGCGGGTCGGACGGCGGTCACGGCGATTGGCCTGTGCTTCGGCATCCGACTTCGGCACCTCGACATTTTCTTCCTCGGCGCGGGCACGCTCGCGTTGGGTGCGACGGCGTTCGCGGGCTTCGTTGCCGCCGCGATTGTCGGCGTCCTTGTCGCTGTCGAGAACCGCTGCGCCGTTATCGGCCGGCAGGACCACGGTTTCGTCGGTCTTGGACGGATCGCGTGCGATCTCCTCCTTCTCCGCTTCCGTGCGTGTGTCCGTCACCTCGGGTACCGGCTGGCGGCGATCGCGGGGCCTGCGACCGTCCGCAGCATCCTCGCCTTCGACTGCCGGGCGCAACTCTCCATCAGTCGCAGGCGCGGCTTCATCCACGGCGGGCTGCTCTTCACTCTGCTCAGCCTGCTTGCGCCGCTCTTCACGCGCCTTGCGGCGACGCTCCTCGGCTGCCTTTGTCGCATCATCTTCACCAGCAGGCGTCGCTTCGTCGGTTGCAGGCTGCTGTGTTTCTTCGGCTGCGGGCGCCTGTTGCTGCTGCTCTTCGGCCTGCTGGCGCTGGCGCCGCTCTTCACGTGCCTTCCGGCGACGTTCTTCGACGGCCTGTTCGGCGTCATCGTTCTGAGCAGGCTCAGCCTGTGCAGGCTGTTCTTCCGCGGCAGGCTGCTCTTCCTGCTGCTGTTCGGCGTTTTCCCGGCGACGGCGCGGGCGCTCCTGCTGCTGTTCCTCGGCCGGCTTGGCCTCTGGCTGCGGCTCTGCCTGCTGCTCGGCGTCGCTCTGTTTGCGGCGGCGCGGCTTCTCCTGCGGTTCTTCCACCGGCTGCGCCTCGGGTTCGGCGCGCTGCTCGGGCTGCGCTTCCTGCTGCTGCTCGGCATCGCGCTGCTTGCGACGGCGCGGCGATTCTTCCTGCTGCTCTTCCGCGGGCTGGGCCTCCTGGGGCTGCTCCTCGGCCTGTTCGCGCTGCTTGCGGCGCTTGCGCAGCAGTTCTTCCGGAACCTGTTCACCGTCCGGCGCCTGGATGCTTTCTTCCTGCGCGACCTCGAAGGATTTCTTCAGGCTTTCGGCGAGCGCCGGTTCGAAAGCAAGGGAGACGGACAGGACCGGGAAGGCCACCGTGGCAAATAGTCTCGTTCGCTTGATCATGGTATTTCCTCCGTCTCGTTCAGCCGTCAGGGGTGACCTTGGTCACCGACGCGGCCCTAAGTTTTCTGCAGTCTGCCTGCGAAGATCCTATGAAATGACGACACAGGCACCGAGTTCCCAAATGTTTTAGAAAAGGCTGGATTAACTCGCGATGAATGCGTCGTTCATCGAAGGCTGAGATAGGCGTCGCATTTGCTTCGGCTAGCGGCATTCATCAAAAATCACTGACATACCCCTGTTTTCCTGTTGATTTTTGCTGATGAAGCGTAGGAATATCCCTCCAGACCAGCCCAAGAGAGGCCGGGACTATCGACATCCGAACACAAGAAAAAATCGGATGTTCGCCAACAGAGAGGATCAAAATGCGTATCTCCAAACGTTTCGCCGGCGCCATTTCGGCTGCCGTTTTCGCGCTGATGGCAACGTCTGCCATGGCTGAAGGCGAAAAGATCGTCATCGGAACGGAAGGCGCCTATCCGCCCTTCAACAACCTCGAAGCCGACGGCACCCTGACCGGCTTCGACATCGATATCGCCAAGGCGCTCTGCGAGGAAATGAAGGCTGATTGCACCTTCGTCACCCAGGATTGGGACGGCATCATTCCCGCCCTGATCGCCAAGAAATTTGACGCGATCATCGCCTCGATGTCGATCACGCCCGAGCGCAAGGAAAAGGTCGATTTCACCAACAAATACTACAACACCGGCCCGGCGATCGTCGTGCCGAAGGATTCGACCCTGACAGAAGCGACGGAAGCCGCGCTGGAAGGCAAGACGCTCGGCGCCCAGGGCTCCACCACGCATTCGAACTATGCCGAAGCGCATATGTCGAAGTCCGAACTTAAGCTCTACCCGACCTCGGAAGAGTACAAGCTCGACATCGCCAACGGCCGTATCGATGGTGTCATCGACGATATCGTCGTTCTGTCGGAATGGCTGAAGACCGAAGACGGCGCCTGCTGCAAGCTGCTCGGCGCTCTGCCGATCGATCCGGTCATCAACGGCGAAGGCGCCGGCATCGCCGTGCGCAAGGGCGACGACGCGTTGCGTGAAAAGTTCAATGCTGCGATCGACGCCATCCGCGCCAACGGCAAGTACAAGGAAATCAACGACAAGTACTTCGGCTTCGACGTCTACGGCGGCTGATATCCCCGGTGGCCTGAGTGGTTTTCCCTGCAAAGCGGCTCAAGGCTAGTGAAATACAACGGCGGGAGGGTTGTTCTCCCGCCGTTTTTGATTGAAAAGAAGCGAATAAGAAGAAGCTCAAAGACTTCTCGGGCATGTCGCGGGGCCGGCATGCGAAAAACAATGGCTGAAGCGCCATAAACGCTTCGGTCGCTTCGAAGGGGAACAATCAGGCATGAGCGGAATTTTTGCCGCCCTATTTTCAGCCGTATCCTGGCTCGGATCGGTCATCGACCCCTTGTGCGGGCCGATCAGTATCTTCAGACTTTTCGGTTCCGGTACGCTTCTCGCCTGCAGTGATGCGGGCTGGGGCGATGAGATCGCCTATGGTTTCGGAATCACGGCCTCGCTTGCGATCTGCACTCTACCTGTCGGCCTCATCTTCGGTTTCTTCATCGCGCTGGCGAAGCAATCCGAGGACAAGTCGCTTCGGCTTGCGGCCAATATCTACACGACGATCTTTCGCGGCCTGCCGGAACTGTTGACGCTGTTCATCGTCTATTATGGCCTGCAGATCCTTGCCCAGCGCGCGCTCGCGTCCGTGGGATATGACGGCCAGGTCGAGATCAATGCCTTTATTGCCGGCATGTTCGCACTCGGCGTCGTTTTCTCGGCCTATTGCTCCGAAGTGTTGCTGTCGGCGTTCAAGGCGATCCCGCACGGGCAATATGAAGCCGGTGACGCGCTTGGTTTACACCGCGGCAAGACCATGCGGCTCATCATCATTCCGCAACTCGTGCGTATCGCGCTTCCGGGGCTTGGCAATCTCTGGATGGCCTTGCTCAAGGATACGGCCCTGGTGTCGGTCATCGGCCTGCCGGACATCCTGCGCCAGACCGGCATTGCAGCCCGTGTCAGCAAGCAGGCTTTCGAGTTCTTCGGGGTCGCCTGCCTGCTGTTCCTCATTCTCGCGATGGTCTCGTCCATCGTCTTCGCAATGCTCGAACGTTGGGCGAAACGGTCGGAGGTTGCCCGATGAGTGTGATCGAAACCTTGCTGCCGCCGCAGCCTGCGCCGCCGGAAGTTGTCAAGCCCTACACCGTCCAACGCCTGATCGGCCGGATCGTTCTGGGTGTCTGGCTCGCCGCCGCCGTCGGCGTCTTCATGATCGTCGTCGATGGCTGGGATCCGGCGAAATTCGAAAAATACGGACCGAGTTTCATCTCCGGCCTCGGCGTGACGCTGCTCCTGGTGGGCTGTTCGGTGTCGTTGGGCGCATTGATCTCGCTGCCGCTCGCCTTTGCGCGCATGTCGAAGAACAAAGTTCTGTCGTGGTTTGCTTACGCCTATGTTTACTTCTTCCGCGGCACGCCGCTCATCACCCAGCTATTCCTCGTTTACTATGGTCTTGGCAGTTTCAGGCCGGAATTGCAGTCGGTGGGGCTGTGGTGGTTCTTCCGCGACGCCTGGAACTGTGCGCTGCTGACCTTCACGCTGAACACTGCGGCCTATCAGGCGGAAATCCTGCGTGGTGCGATCGAGAGCGTGCCGCGTGGCCAGCGAGAGGGGGCCGCCGCGCTTGGACTGCCATCTCAGATCGCGTTCTTCAAGGTGATCCTGCCGCAGGCGATGATCGTGGCGCTGCGCCCCTACGGCAACGAGATCATCCTGATGATCAAGGGTTCCGCCATCGTCGCGATCGTTACCGTCTTCGACCTGATGGGCGAGACGCGCCGGGCCTTCTCGCGCACCTTCGACTACCAGATGTACATCTGGGCGGCGATCCTTTACCTGATCATGGTCGAGATTTTGCGCAATCTCTGGGCCTGGCTGGAAGAGCGTTTGACCCGCCACCTGAAGCGCTGACTTGAGGATCGACGGCAACCGCGGAAAGGGTTGCCGTCGCTTATCATCGGTGCAAACTCGCAGTGGTGCATTAGCAACTAATTAACCACTCCAGTCGTTTTCTTATAGGGACCATCACTCCACAGGATGAGAGGTCACCATGACAAACGACTTGGAACTGCAGATGAAGGGATACGGCATTACGACTGCCGAAATCCTCTACCGCATGCCCGATCACCAGACCTTGCTGCAGAGTTTCATATGGCAGCACTACGATCTGGCGCCCGAGTTTCCCGAAATGAAGAGTTTTCTGAAATTCTGGCGCGAGACGCTGGATGGTCCGCTGCATTCGGTGCGCTTCGTCCACCGCAAGCTGATCTCAGCCTCCGACTGGCGCGCGCTTCAGGGCGAGTTCATCATCAACTGAATTGAAGGCGCTGCCAGCGGTTCGACGGAAGACGAGTGCCGCTTCTTCAAACGTGCACTTCGCCATGGGCAAGTTCGCCTTCGCCCGGTTCGCGGTGAAATGCGCCGTAGGTGAGCACGGCGTAGAACGCGGCGACCGCGATCAGGACGGGCCAACCCGAAAGAGGCCCAAGGTTGGCATTGGCGGCGATATCGCCCAGTTCCCGGACGAATTTTCCGGGGCTGTCGTCGGGCTGAAGCGCGGGCGCTGAAATCTTCAAGCCCCAGGCCAGAAGCAGGATCAGATACATCCAGTAGTAGTTGCGCCGGAGGCGCCGGCAAATCGCCTCGCGGTAACTCATGAGGAAAGCCGGTTTCTTCAGGCTTGCGGCAATCGGGGTCGCCCAGTCGGCGCTGAAGGTGCCCTGGGGGCTGAGCATCTGGGCGAAGTAACCTCGCTCCATCTGACGAACGCGGGCGCGATAAACGTCGAAGAAGCGATAGCGGCGGGCTTCAATGTAGAGCAACAGCGAAACCAGCAGCATGGCGAACAGAAGAACGCTGTGATGGGACATGGGCGTGGACAGCGAAACGGAGAGCAGCGCGGCGACGACGGTGATCGCCCAGTTTGACGTTCGATCGATCCGGTCCCGCCACCCGGCCATGCGACCCATCTCGCCGCGATAATAGTGAGCCAGCACTGTCAGCGTTTCCGATGATGTCACGGGCAGCGGCGGGCTTTTGGGATCGGAATTCTCTTGGATCAGTCCTCTTGGGTTGAGCTCCAGAGCCATGGCGGTTCCTCCGAGATTTTGTTGTTTCGCGCATCATGCGCCTGATTATATCGACCGCAAACGTCTTTTTGCCGGCAGACAGTACCGCTTGTCGCCTTTGCAATTGCCAAAAAAACCTCTGCGCCGTAAATACCGCCTATGAAGAAGATCGACGAAGAAGCGCTTGCCGAAGCCTATAATCGTGCGCTTGCCCTGGAGAAATCCGGAGATATCGACGCTGCGGTCAAGGCCTATGAGGAGGTTCTGTCCATAGATCCGGAGGATCACGGCGGTGCTGCCGTGCGTATCGCTTCGATGGGCCGCGGCGAGACACCCGACAAGGCGCCGGACGCCTATGTGGCGACGCTCTTCGATCAGCATGCCGAAGTGTTCGAAGACGTCCTCGTCGAGCAGTTGCACTATCATGTGCCGATGATGGTACGTCAGCGCCTGCAGTCGCTTGTGAAGGAGCCGTTCGCCAAGCTTCTCGATCTTGGGTGCGGCACAGGTCTGACCGGTGGCGCGCTGCGCGATATGGCTGACGACATCACCGGGGTCGATCTTTCCGAAAACATGGTCGAGATTGCCCATGACAAGGATGTCTACGACACCCTCTATGTCGCCGAGGTGGTCGATTACCTCGAAGACAATGATGACGGTCCGTTCGACCTGATCACGGCGACCGACGTGCTCCCCTATCTCGGCGGACTGGAAGGCATGTTCTTCGGTGTTGCGGAAAACATGACGCCCGGCGGTCTGTTCGTCTTTTCCAGCGAAACCCTGCCGGATGAGGCTTTCGCGGGCCGGGCGTTCATGGTCGGACCGCACCAGCGCTTTGCCCATGCCCGCAGCTATGTTGAAAAACGTCTTCAGGAAATCGGCTTCGAGACGATCGATGTGACCGACATCACCGTGCGCCTCGAAGAAGGCGAGCCGATCGCCGGCCATCTGGTGGTCGCACGTTTCCTGGGCGATAAAGCCTGATTTCTTTTGCTGATGCCGGCGGCTGTCAGCCGCCGGTGACGCTCATGTGGCGGGCGACGGCCGGGCGCTTGCTGGTTCGGTCGATGATGAAATCGTGACCCTTGGGCTTGCGGGTGATGGCTTCGTCGATCACGCTCGAGAGGTAGGCATCGTCATCGCTGGCGCGCAGCGCCGTGCGCAGATCGGCGGCATCGTTTTGTCCCAGGCACATATAAAGCGTACCGGTGCAGGTCAGGCGAACGCGATTGCAGCTTTCGCAGAAATTATGAGTCATCGGCGTGATCAGGCCGAGGCGGCCGCCGGTTTCCGCGACGGTAAGGTAGCGGGCAGGGCCGCCGGTGCGGTAGGGGTTTTCGCTCAGCGTGAATTGCTGGGCCAGGCGATCCCGCATCTCTGAAAGCGGCAGATAGTGGTCCGTGCGATCCTCATCGATCTCGCCCATCGGCATGGTTTCGATCAGTGTCAGATCCATACCGCGACCATGCGCCCAGCGCAGCATGTCGGGAATTTCGAGGTCGTTGAGACCCTTGAGCGCCACGGCATTGATCTTGACGTGGATGCCAGCGGCCTGTGCCGCGTCGATCCCCTCCAGCACCTTCGACAATTCGCCCCAGCGGGTGATGCGGAGGAACTTGTCGGGATCGAGCGTGTCCAGAGAGACATTGATCCGGCGCACGCCGCAGTCCGCAAGCTCCGCCGCAAAACGCGAAAGTTGCGAGCCATTGGTCGTCAATGTCAGTTCATCGAGTTCGCCGGCATGAACCAGTTCGCCAAGCGAGCGCACAAGTAACATCACGTTCTTGCGCACCAGCGGCTCGCCACCGGTCAGCCTCAGCTTACGAACGCCCTTGGCAATGAAGGCGCGACAGAGACGGTCGAGCTCTTCCAGCGTCAGCAGATCCTTCTTCGGCAGAAACGTCATGTTTTCCGCCATGCAGTAGGTGCAGCGGAAATCGCAGCGATCGGTGACGGAAACACGCAGATAGGTGACCGCCCGACCGAAGGGGTCGATCATCGATGGCTGGGCATTGCCAAGTTGCGTTGCGCGTGATCTGTCGAATGTAACGGTGTTCACCAATTACTCCTTTGCCGACAATGTTGGTTCCCATCTCGGCGGCGTCAAGGCGGTGGCGTCAGAATCCGTCCGGTCGGATCCGTACGCGCTCAACGCAGTTGCCGAGATATGCTTACGCGAAAGCAACAAACTCAGCGGTTTGTCATAGGATATCGTTTTCTTCCCGGCAATATCGGGAAATTTGAAAGTGTGTATCGAACCTTCGTGGCTTTTTTGCCCGCTGGCGTCGCCCTCAAAATCCGCCTATTTGCTTTCTGTCTGCCAAGGGCGGGATTCGCGTTGGATGCAGGCGGGCGATCAGGAGGCTGCGATGAGCGAGATATGGCCAACCGAACTGCGGGTTTCCAAGGATCGGCATCGGTTGACAGTGACGTTCAACGACGGTGCGTCCTTCGACCTTTCCGCCGAGATGCTGCGCGTTCTTTCCCCTTCGGCGGAAGTTCAAGGGCATGGGCAGGGGCAGGGCGTAACGGTTCCCGGCAAACGCAATGTGGCGATCCTCAGCATGACGCCGACCGGAAACTATGCCGTTCGCATCGGTTTCGACGATATGCACGACACCGGCATTTTCACCTGGAGCTATCTGCGCGAACTCGGCGAAAAAGGTGAAGAGCTCTTCGGCGAATACGAAAAGGCGCTTGCGGAAAAAGGAATGACCCGTGACAAGGCAGAGCGTCCGCGCTGAGGGATTTTGCAGGTGCCATGTCCGGGCGCGTCATCAGCCTGTCATCTTGCGCGGCCAAACAGCGGAAACAACATGGAGAACAGGCGGGGGGACGGAAGCGTGACGATCATTCGCAGCGTCGAGGAACTGAATGCACTCTATGGAGAGACCAGCGAAGCCTCTGTCGTCAAGGTGACGAAAACGCTGACACGCGACTATGCGCGGATGATCGAAGCGTCTCCCTTCTGTGCGCTGGCGACCGTAGGTCCCGAGGGGCTAGACTGTTCGCCGCGCGGTGACGACGAGCGTGTGGTCAGGATCGCGGACGACCGGACGGTCCTGATGCCCGATTGGCGCGGTAACAACCGTGTCGATTCGCTCGCCAACATCGTCCGCGATCCGCGCGTGGCGTTGCTCTTTCTCGTACCGGGTTCAAACACCGCGATGCGCATCAACGGAACGGCCGTCGTTAGCGCTGATCCGGCGCTGCTCAAGGCGTTCGAGGTCGATGGAAAACACCCGCGAACAGTGATCATCGTGACAATCGGCGAAGTGTATTTCCAGTGTGCCCGGGCCTTGATCCGCTCGCAACTCTGGAACTCCGACCGATTTGTCGATCCCAAAACGCTGCCCACCCCCGGCGATCTGCTGAAGGCGGCGAAAGCGGATTTCGACAGCGCGACCTATGACCGCGAATGGCCGGAGCGGGCCGCAAAGACGATGTGGTAGAGCGCTTATTGGCTCAGTGAAGACCGGTCGTTCCCACGGGAGGCGAGGCACTCTCCTTGCGTGCCCGAAGATCAGTCGCGAACGATGACCTTGGTGCCGATCATGACATTGGCATAGAGGTGCTCCACATCCTCGTTTGCCATGCGAATACAGCCGGACGACATGGCCTTGCCAATCGACGATGGCTGATTTGTGCCGTGGATGCGGTAGATGGTCGAGCCAAGATACATGGCACGGGCGCCGAGTGGATTTTTGATACCGCCCTTCATCGAAACCGGGAGGTAATGCCCCTTCCTGGCTTCGCGTGCGCGCATCGCTGCGGGCGGGGTCCAGGTGGGCCATTTGGCTTTTCTCGTGACGGCGTTGGTGCCTGTCCAGATGAAGCCCTTGCGACCGACGCTGACGCCATATTTCATCGCGACGCCTTTTGCGACGATGTGATAGAGGCGGCGCTCCGAGTTGTCGACGATGATGGTGCCGATGGCGGCATCTTCGACGAAAGACACCAGTTCGCGCGGGATGGGGGAAGTGCTGACGCTCTTGCCGGTAGCCTTCGGCTTGTTTTCAGAGAGCGCCTTCAGCCAGCCCGTCTTGACCGCGCTCGCCTGAAGGGAAGCGACTTCATACGCGCCGCTCTGGCTGGGGCTTGCGGCGAAAGCGCCGGTGGCAAAGAGTGTTGCGGCGGCGATCAGCGTGGTTGCGAGGGTCTTCACTTCCCGTATCTCCCGTTATGGGAGCGTGCCGGTTCATTCCGTCGCTCCCTGTTGTGGAGCCTTTCTAGCGTGTGTCGTAGCGAACGGCTGTTTCCAACGGAACGCGCTGAATGACGATGGGCTCTTCCGTTTCCAGAGAGCCCATGGATAGACCTTGCGGGAAGAGCGGGTTTACTTGCGGTAGATCAGCCAGCTTTTTCCGGCATCCTTCTTCATGCCATCCTCGAACATGATGCTGCGGTTGCGGCCGCTGTTCTTGGCGCAGTAAAGCGCGACGTCGGATTTGTTGTAGAGATCGATTGGATCTTCCGCGGCAGAAGCCTGGCACACGCCAATCGAGAGCGTGATCGGGCCGTAGTTGGCGCCGGTCTTCGAGTTCTTGAAGGGTGTCGTGGAAAGGGCGACGCGGATGCGCTCAGCGACCTGGAGGCTCTCTTCGGCACTGCTGTCGGGCAGGATGATGGCGAACTCTTCACCGCCGGTGCGTGCCACGAAGGCGTCCCGGCGAAGGTTGGCGCGGATGACGGTGCCCACCGTTGCAAGGATCTTGTCGCCGACCGGATGGCCGAAGCTGTCGTTGATCTTCTTGAAATGGTCGATATCGGCGATCAGCAGGCCGGTGAACCCATGGGCTTCGGTGTTGTAGATCGCGGCAAGCTTTTCGTCGAAGGCCCGGCGGTTGGCAAGACGCGTCAGCGAATCCGTGTTGGCGATGCGCTTGTACTCGTCAAGCTCCTGCCGGATAACCTCCATCTCGAAGGATTTCATCGAGACGTTTTCGACGCGTTCCTTGCCCTGGCTCATCGTATCGACAGTGGCTTCGGAAAGAATGCTGACGGCCTGGCGTAGCAGGTCCGCACTGGTGTTGCTCTTGCTCGAAATATTCCGGTACGTTTCGTCCAGCACGCGATTGTAGTTCTCAAGTGCGAACTGCTCCTCGCGCAGCAGCGTCAGGAGATCGGTCAGATCGCGCGACATCTGGTTGTGGACGCGATCAATACCGGCTGGGTGAAGGTGGCTGAAATAGCGGGCGCCGATCTCGTCCAGTTCTTCCTGGGTGGCGCGGCTGCCAAGAGCCGCCAGTTCCTTCGTGAGTTTGGGATTGGAGCCGATATAGGCTTCGTAATAAAGCTCATAGTTCCGGGGGATCGGTGAAACGCCCATGATCCGCATCGCGTAGGTGACCTGCGCTGCGATGTCCGGCATCTGGATCTTGCCCGCGGTTGCCGCTTGCATCTGGCAACTCCTTCAGTGCTGTTGGTTCTATCCTCAGTTCTAGGGGTAAAAGATTTTGGAAGCCTTAACGTTTGCTGACGCACGCACGTAGGAATTGAGAAAAATGCAACAAAAAGAGCCGGGTGCGATGCGCCCCGGCCCCCTTGCGTTAAGGTTGTCGCGACAGATCAGGACGGGCTGATCATCGTTTCCGGGCGAACGACTTCGTCGAACTCGGCATCGGTCACATAGCCGCCACCGACAGCCTCTTCGCGCAGCGTCGTGCCGTTCTTGTGGGCGGTCTTGGCGATCTTGGCTGCGTTGTCGTAACCGATCTTCGGCGCGAGAGCCGTGACCAGCATCAGCGAGCGGTCGAGAGCGGCCTTGATGTTGTCTTCGCGCGCCTCGATGCCGACGACGCAATTGTCGGTGAAGGAAACGGCTGCATCGGCCAGCAACTGCACGGACTGCAGGAAGTTGTAGGCCATCAGCGGGTTGTAGACGTTGAGTTCGAAATGGCCCTGGCTGCCGGCGAAGGTGAGCGACGCATTGTTGCCGAACACCTGGACGCAGACCTGGGTGAGGGCTTCGCACTGGGTCGGGTTGACCTTGCCCGGCATGATCGATGAGCCCGGTTCGTTTTCGGGCAGAGACAGCTCGCCGAGACCGGAGCGTGGGCCGGAGCCGAGCAGACGGATGTCGTTGGCGATCTTGAAGAGCGCGGCAGCGGCCGAGTTGATGGCGCCGTGGGAGAAGACCATCGAATCGTGAGCGGCAAGCGCTTCAAACTTGTTCGGTGCGGTCTTGAAGTCCATGCCGGTTATATCGGCAATTTCTTCCGCAACCTTTTCGGCAAAGCCGATCGGGGCGTTGAGGCCCGTGCCGACGGCCGTGCCGCCCTGGGCGAGTTCACAAAGGCCTGGAAGCGTCATCTCAATGCGCTTGATCGAGGAAGCCACCTGAGCGGCGTAACCGGAAAATTCCTGGCCGAGCGTCAGCGGCGTCGCGTCCTGCGTGTGTGTGCGGCCGATCTTGATGATGTGGTCGAAGGCCTTGACCTTGGCTTCCAGCGCCGCGTGCAGGTGCTTCAGAGCCGGCAGCAGATCATGGACGACGCGCTCGGCGCAGGCGATGTGCATGGCGGTCGGATAGGTGTCGTTGGAGGACTGGCTCATGTTGACGTGGTCATTCGGGTGCACAGGCTTCTTGGAGCCCATCACGCCGCCCATCAGCTCGATGGCGCGGTTGGAGATCACTTCGTTGGCGTTCATGTTCGACTGGGTGCCGGAGCCGGTCTGCCACACGACGAGCGGGAAATGATCGTTGAGCTTGCCGTCGATGACTTCTTGAGCCGCAGAAACGATGGCTTCGCCGATCTTGGGGTCGAGACGCCCGAGAGCGACATTGGCGCGGGCTGCGGCCTGCTTGACGATGCCAAGGGCGCGGACGATCGAAAGCGGCTGTTTTTCCCAACCGATCTTGAAGTTGCCGAGCGAACGTTGCGCCTGGGCGCCCCAATAGCGGTCGCTGGCCACTTCAATCGGGCCGAAGGTATCTGTTTCGGTGCGCGTCGATGTCATCGTTTTCCCTGCTTTCCTCATGCGGCCGGGCTGATCAGCTGCCGGCCGCGCTGGCCTTGGTGATGGGCTCTCTGTGACCCAGGTGATGGGGGGTTGTAAAGGGGCTTGGCGCGCTCCCGCAATCCTACAATCGTTTAAATCCCAGGCGACGCGAGTTGGGCTCGCCGGACGCGACTCGGCGCACTCCTTGGCGTTGCGTTTGCGTCACATTCGCTGGCGGATTTTCACGCACGTTGTTTGGCGACGCGCTGCATGCTTCGCGGTCGTGCACGAGGAGCTGTAAAAATATTACAAGAATTCAAATTTTTGGCGGCTCCCGGACGTTCTCATTCCATGCAAAAAACTCACGCGAAAGTGAGGTTTCTATTGGGTGCAGCGGAAGGCGCGTTTTCTTTTCATTCACCATCCTTTCTTATAAGCAATTAAGCACGATTGCGGTGATGCCTTCGTGCATGAGCCGGCCGAAGCTGGCCCCGGGCGGCAATGCTATACAGGGACGAATATACCTATGAAATTGATGAAGACCGCAGCGATCGTCACTCTCCTAACCGGGTGTGCGTTTACGTCCTTCGGAGCGTCTCACGCGCAGGCGTATACCCTGATGGATTTGTTCCGTAAAAAGCGGCCGGTGGCGGAAGACGTGCAGCCGCTGCCGGGCGTTCAGTCGCAGCAGCCCTCCCAGAAGCAGGCCTCCAAGCCAGCGCCCAAGGTAAGCTCCCCGCGCTACTATACCTATAAGGCCGAGCCGTTGCGTCGTATCCAGACGGCGAAGGCGACCGACCCGGTGGTGACAGGCTCGGTCACATCCGGCGACCTGCCGCCCATGCTGCGTGCAGAGCGTACGGACGCGCGACAGTATCTTGCTGACGTGACGGTCTACGCGCCGGGCGAAGTCGCAAAGGCGGTCGAAGGCTATTACAGCGCAAACGGGAAGTTCATCTGGACGGATGGTTCAAGCGTCAATGAAAGCGCGAAGGCGGCACTTGCCGTGCTGGCCGATGCCGCTACCGTTGGCCTCGACCCGCGTGACTATGCCGTGCAACTGCCGCCGGACGCGTTCGATAGCGCGGACCCGGCAGCCCGCGAAAAGGCGATGGTCGATTTCGAGGTGCGCATGACGTCGGCGGCGCTCACCTATATCCAGGATACAGTGCGTGGCCGGATCGATCCCAACAAGATTTCCGGCTATCACGACTTCAAGCGCAAGACGGTCAATCTTGCCGGCAAGCTCAAGGTCATCGCCAGCAGCCACGATGTCGCGGCTTTCCTGAAGTCGCAGACACCGGCCAGCGCGGAGTTCGTGGCGCTGCAGAACGAGCTTGCGGCGCTTGAGGCGAAGGACGACGAGCAGCCGCGGATCGAGATCGCGCCCGGAACGCTGCTGAAACCCGGTATCAGCAACCCGGAACTGGCCAATGTGGTTGCCGCCATCCGCCAGAAGGGCTCGGACGCGCTGAAGACGGAACATGCGGCGACACTTTCTGCCTATCAGGGTACGCCGGACTATACGCCGGAGCTTGTCGCTCTGGTCGAGGGCTTCCAGAAAGAAAATGGCCTGAAGCCGGATGGCATCGTCGGCAAGGCATCAATCCGTATCCTCGTTGGCGGCGATACGACGGCGAACCGCATTCACAAGGTTAAGGTTGCCATGGAGCAGGCGCGCTGGCTGCCGGCCGATCTCGGCAGCCGCTACGTCTTCATCAACCAGCCTGCCTTCATGGTTTACTACCATGACGAGGGCAAGGAGCAGTTCTCGATGCGGGTCGTGGTTGGCTCGAAATCGAACCAGACCTATTTCTTCCAGGACGAAATCCAGACCGTCGAGTTCAATCCGTACTGGGGCGTGCCGCAGTCGATCATCATCAACGAGATGCTGCCCAAGCTGCGCTCCGATCCGGGTTATCTCGATCGCCTCGGCTATCAGGTCGAGGTCGGCGGTCAGCCTGTGTCGTCATATAACGTCAACTGGTACGGCTCCACGTCCGGCGTTTCGGTCCGCCAGCCGCCGAGCAGCGACAATGCTCTGGGCGAGCTGAAGATCCTGTTCCCGAACACCCATGCGATCTACATGCACGACACGCCCTCCAAAAGCTTCTTTGCCCGCGACCAGCGTGCATTGAGCCATGGTTGCGTGCGTCTGGCCGACCCGCGCCGGATGGCTGCGGCCGTGCTCGGCGTTACCGTCGATGATGTCGCCAAGCAGATCGCAGGGGGCAAGAACAAGGGCGTTTCGGTGCCGGAGCGTATTCCGGTCTATGTCGCCTACTTCACGGCATGGCCGAACAAGGACGGCAAAGTCGAATATTTCGACGACGTTTACGAGCGCGATATGTACATGGGCCGCGCCTTCGACGCCACGCACGCTGCACGGGAAGTGCAGGGCTGATACAAAAGCAGAAGCCGACTACGAACAAGGCCGCATCCATCGGGTGCGGCCTTTTTTAGTCGTCGCTTCGCCGCCGTCAGGCCTGCGCGCCGATCCGGCGGGCGGCGACGAGGGAGATGCTGGCGAGCGCAATCACGCCCGCGCCGAAGATATAGGCCGTTTGCGCCAAGCCGATATCACGCGCCAGAAGACCGGCGCCGATGGCGGGAAGCGCAAACGCAAGGTAGCTCTGGACGAAAAAGGCGGAGAGCAGGCCTGCGCGGTCGTTATTGTGGGCGAGCGGCAACACGATGCGCAGGATCGCCGAAAAGTTGCCGCCGAACCCGATTCCGACGATCATCGTGCCGGCGAAGAGCAAAACGACCTGCTGGAGGTTTACGCCGACGAGGGTGACCGCGACGCCGATCAACAAGGATAAAGTTCCGATCGGTAGGACGCGGATGGCTGGTGCGTTTCTCGAGAGAAGCACCGTCGCGGTGGCGACCAGCATCAGGACGGACACGACCGAGGCGCCGACCAGCGGCGAGCGAATGCCGGTCGCGGCCATGACCAGCGACGGCATCAACGACAGGTAAAACCCGCCGAGCGCCCAGCCGGCGATGTTGACCGGGCTGGTGCGTATGACGGCAGATCGCGCGGCGGGAGGGATTGCGATGTGCGGGCGCAGCGACGCGAGAGCGCCGGGGCGACGTTGCGTGGTTTCCGGCATCACCAGCAGCAGCAGGATTTCGGCGAGCGTCACAACGAGCAGTGCAACGAAGACGAGATGCGCGGGATCCGGCGCGTAGGTCATCAGCAGGCCCGCCATCAGCGAGCCTGCGGTCAGACCGATAAACGGCGTAATGCTGTTGAGCATCGGGCCGCGCTGACTGTCAGTATCCAGAATGGTCGCGCCAAGCGTCGGGATGGCCATGCCCATGGCCAGCCCCTGAACCACGCGGGCAGCAATCAGAAGTCCGCCGCCTTCGGCAAACATGAACAGCAGCATCGCAACGGCGTTGACGGCAAGCGACGCGAAGATCGCTGGCTTGCGGCCGATATGATCGGATATGGAGCCGAACGTCAGAAGAGCTGCGAGCAGGCTCACGGCGTAAGCGGCGAAGATGATCGTGACGGTGAGGGAGGAGAGCCCGAAGGTCTCCTGATAGAAATGATAAAGCGGCGTCGGCGCGCTCGAGCAGGCGGAGAACGTCGCAGCCGCGACGATGCCGAAAACCGTCATGCGGCGGTAGGATGAAGATGTGGGCATGGGTGTTCCTAACGCTAAAAAATTGCGTTAATGTAGAATAGTCGCAATTTTCCTTAATGCAACAATTTTGCGTTAAGCTTGGTGATGTGCAAAAACGAGGTTTCGCCGGTGCGATGATAACCGGCAATGGAGCCGGAGGTGTGACGAATGGTGAAGGAGATGCTGCGGCAGGGTGGGCGGAGTGCGCGCATACAGGCCGCCGTTCATGCTGCTGTCAACGCGCTTTCGAAAGAAGTCGGGCGGGAAGAACTGACCGTGCCGCTGATTGCGGAGCGGGCAGGGGTCACGCCCTCGACCATCTACCGGCGCTGGGGTGACCTTTCAGAGCTTCTGGCGGATGTCGCCGTGCAAAGGCTGCGGCCGATAAGCGACCCTGATGATACCGGTGCGATTACTTCCGATCTGGAGGCCTTCGTGCTGCAATACGCGGAAGAGATGTCATCACCGGTGGGACGAACGCTGTTGCTCGATGTGCTTGCGGCTTCCAGCGATGTTTCAGGCCCCGCGGGACGCTGCTGCCAATATACGAAGCAGCATCTGGAGACGATTCGAATCCGTGCGACTGCACGCGGCGAGGACGCATTCGATATCAACGAGGCGATCGACGTCGTGATCGCGCCGATCGTCTACCACATCCTGTTTGGCGATCGTGCGCCGGATGAGGAGTATTGCCGGGCTCTGCTCGCCCGGCTCTGATATTTACGCCTTGTTCACTGGTTCGCCCATGCGGTTCCAGGCATCGAGGCCAGCGATCTTGTAGGCTTCGGCGAGCGTCGGATAGTTGAAGGTATTTTCGACGAAATACTCGACGGTGCCCTTGAGGTTGAGGACAGCCTGACCGATGTGGACGAGTTCCGTTGCGCCTTCGCCGACGATATGCACCCCGAGCAGGCGACGGGTCTTCAGCGAGAAGATCAGCTTCAGAAGGCCCGAATCGAGGCCCATGATGTGGCCGCGCGAGGTTTCTCGGAAACGGGCGATGCCGCATTCGTAACCGATGCCGCGCTCCTTGACCTCTTCTTCAGTCAAGCCGCAGGTCGAGATTTCCGGAACGGCATAGATGCCGTAGGGGAAGAATTTCGGCGGTTCCTTGGCAATCGCGCCAACGGCGACGCGGGCGGCGACACGGCCTTGTTCCATGGAGGTGGAAGCAAGGCTCGGAAAACCGACGACGTCGCCGGCGGCGTAGATGTTGGGAACCGAAGTCTGAAATGTTTCGGGATTGACCTTCAGACGACCGCGATTGTCGGCTTCTAGGCCAGCTGCTTCGAGGTTGAGCGTGTCGGTTGCCCCCATGCGGCCGGCCGCGAACAGCACCATCTCGCAATGGATGACGCGGCCGCTGTCCAGCTTGATTTCGCATTGGCCGTTAGGCAGGCGCTCGACCTTGTCGGCCTTCTGGCCAAGGTGAAGCTTCATGTTGCGGTCGCGCAGCTGATAGGTGAAGTCTTCGACAATCTCCTTGTCGATAAAATCGAGCATGGTCGCCTTGGGGTCGATCAGCGTGACCTGCGTATCGAGAGCCGAGAAGATGGTTGCGTACTCGATGCCGATGACGCCGGCGCCGATGACCACCATGGAGCGCGGCAGTTCCTCGATATCGAGAAGCTCGTCGCTGTCGATGATCGCCTTGCCATCGAAGGGAATATAATCTGGACGGAAGGGCTTCGTGCCGACGGCAAGCAGGATGCTGGTGCCCTGGACGTGAAGGACTTCGCCGTCATCCTTCACGACCTGAAGGGTCGTCTTGTCCACGAAGCTCGCCTTGCCGCGCATATGCTGGACGCGGTTGCGGGCGAACTGGTGTTCCAGAACCTCGACTTCATGATCGAGCGTGATGATCAGGCGGCGGCGTAGGTCCTCGGCGGAAATCTCCTGCTTGACGCGGTAGGCGCGCCCGTAAAAGCCGCGTTCGCGCCAGCCGGAAAGATTGAGCGCCGTTTCACGCAGGGTCTTGGACGGGATCGTGCCGGTGTGGACGGAGACGCCGCCGACCCGTTTTCCCTGCTCGATGACGAGGACCTTCTTGCCGAGTTTTGCAGCCTGAATGGCAGCGCGACGGCCTGCTGGTCCGCTGCCGACAACCACGAGATCATACTGGTTCATGAGGCGTATCCGATGGTGAGGAGAATCGTTGTGCACTGCGGTAGGCGATATAGTCGTCTATATCGTCAACCTTACAATTTAATAAAGCTTTATGTGTCGTTGATGGGGTTACGAATGCCGGTTTCCGGCAACATGCGGTATGATGAATAAATGTGCCGGGCGTGAGCGGCGCTGGAAGGGGAGGCTCTCATGGTTCGGCAAGAGGGCAAGGAAGGTTTTGTCGCTCCATACGGTTCGAACGACGCCGGTATTGATGCCGCCCGGTTGCGAGGGCCGGAGGCACGGTCGGGCGTCATTGCGGCCGCTGTCTACCAGAACGGCAAGCGCATCTGCGATATCCCGATCAGTGATGCCCACCTCTGGCGTGACAAGGAAAACACGGTCATATGGATCGGCCTGCACGAGCCCGACAGCCTGCTTCTCGACGAGGTAAAGCGGGAATTTGACTTGCATCCACTGGCGATCGAGGATGCCAATCACGCCCATCAGCGCCCCAAGCTCGAAATCTATGGCGAGGCCATGTTCGTCGTGGCGCGCACCGCGCATATGATGGACAGTGAGATCGTCTTTGGCGAAACCCATCTGTTTGTCGGGCGCGGTTATGTCGTCTCGGTGCGCCACGGACCATCCACATCCTACAATCTGGTGCGGCAGCGCTGCGAGGCGTCCCCGACGGCTTTGGCGCACGGCGAAAACTATATCCTCTATTCGATCCTCGATTTTATCGTCGACAACTACATGCCCGTTATCGAGACGATCCAGGAAGAGGTCGAGGAACTTGAAGAACGCGTGCTGCGCGACCGGCTCGACAAGAAAGACGTCGAGCGGCTTTATCTGCTGCGGCGCAGTCTTTTGAGGCTCCGCAATGCCGTGGTGCCGCTGGTCGATGTGTGTCGCAGCCACGAGCACCTCGATCTGCCCGGCATGGACGCGATGCTGCACGCGCTGTTTCGCGATGTGACGGACCATGTACGCCGGGTCCAGGAGGATATCGACAGCCTGCGGGAAGTGCTGGCCTTCACCTTCGAGGCGAGCCTGATGATCGGCCAATCGGAACAGACGGAGATCACCCGCAAGCTTGCGTCCTGGGCTGCTATCCTTGCTGTGCCGACGGCCATCGCGGGCATCTACGGCATGAACTTTGCCGAGATGCCGGAGTTGCAGATGCGCTACGGCTATTTCGTGGTTCTGGCCGTTATCTTCACGATATGTCTGGGCTTGTATCGCTTCTTCAAGAAGGCGCGCTGGATCTGAACTCAGATCAAGCGCAGGCCCTTAAGGCTGACATGGCCGTCGCGGCCGATGATGATGTGATCGTGTACAGTGATCCCCAGCGGCTTTGCGGTATCGATGATCGTCTTGGTCATCTCGATATCGGCGCGCGATGGGGTCGGGTCTCCGGAGGGGTGATTGTGCACAAGGATCAGGGCCGTCGCTGATAGTTCGAGCGCGCGCTTGACGACTTCGCGCGGATAAACCGGCGTGTGGTCGACCGTGCCCGTCTGCTGCACCTCGTCGACGATCAGCGCGTTGCGCTTGTCGAGGAACAGGATGCGGAATTGCTCCCGGGTTTCGTGCGCCATCGCAGCATGGCAGTATTCGATGACCGACGACCATGAGGCCAGGACCTGCTTGCCGCGAAGTTCGCTTTTGAGCGTGCGGTGCGCCACGGCTGCAATCAGTTTCAGGTCGAGCGCTACCGCCTCGCCGATGCCCTTCACCTCCTGCAGCAGCACCGGCGGTGCACCCAAAACTCCGGCGAGCGTTCCGAAACGCTCAAGCAGCGCCTTGGCAATCGGCTTGGTGTCCCGGCGGGGGATGAGCCGGAACAGCAGCAGTTCCAGAATCTCATAATCCGCCAGCGAATTGTCGCCATTGTCCCGGAAGCGGTTGCGCAAACGCTCCCGATGGCCATGGTAATGGGCCGTTTCGCCGGACGAGGCGGCGAGAGCCGGCGCGATTTGCTCCCCGAAAAAGCCCGTCTGTTCCGGTGATTGCGATCTGCTTTTTCCGGGAGGGACGGGAGACTTTTTCATGCAGCGCTCAACGGTGGGAGGCCGGGACGATCAAGACCGCCGGGAGAAAGGGTGAAAACCTCGCAGCCGGTGGCGGTGACGCCAATGCAATGTTCGTACTGGGCGGATAGCGAACGGTCGCGCGTCACGGCTGTCCAGCCGTCGGCCAAGACCTTCACATGCGGGCGCCCGAGATTGATCATCGGCTCGATGGTAAAGATCATGCCTTCGCGCATTTCCGGGCCTTCATTGGCGCGGCCGTAGTGCAGGATATTGGGGGCATCGTGGAACAGACGACCGACGCCGTGGCCGCAGAAATCGCGCACCACCGAGCAGCGCTCGGCTTCGGCATAGGTCTGGATCGCTTCGCCGATCGCCCCGGTGCCGGCGCCGGGCTTTACCGCCGCAATGCCGCGCAGCAGGCATTCGTAGGTGACTTCAAGCAGGCGTTCCGCAGCGCGCTTGATTTCGCCGACGGGATACATGCGACTTGAATCACCATGCCAGCCGTCGAGGATATATGTAACATCGATATTGACCACATCGCCTTCCCGCAGCGGCTTGTCGTTCGGAATACCGTGACAGACAACATGGTTGATCGAGGTACAGGACGATTTGGTATAACCGCGGTAATTCAGCGTGGCGGGCAGCGCGCCGTGGTCCATGCCGAAATCGAACACGAAGCGGTCGATCTCGTCGGTCGTGACGCCCGGCTGCACGCGGCTTGCAAGTTCATCGAGGCAGCGGGCCGTCAGCTGACAGGCGCGCTTGATGCCGGCGAAATCCTCGGGTGTGTAGAGGCGGATAACGCCGGTGTTCTTGTAAGGCGCGGAATCCGCCTCGATGTAGGTAACCATTTTCTAAAGCTTTCAGTTGTCTTTCCCTGATGTCATAAACCGGCCGGGGGCGTTTCGTCCATGGCGATCAGGCTGTCTGCAGCGATTTGCGTGGCTGAAACCCGGCACTTTACGGCGAAGGCCTCGACGCCACGCTGCCGCGCCCGAATGTAGGGGCGCGCATAGTTCGGATCGAGATCGTCACAGATGCGCAGACGGCTGCAATCGGCCCTCTGTACCAGATAGACCATCACGCCGCGATGGCCTTGCTCGACCATATCGCCGAGTTCCTCCAGGTGCTTTGCGCCGCGTGTGGTCGGGCTGTCCGGAAATTCGGCAAGGCCAGCCTCCCGGCTGAAATGCACGTTCTTGACCTCCACATAGCACAGGCGACCGTCCGCAGGATCGGAAAGCAGGAAATCGATCCGCGAGTTCCTGCCGTATCTCTGCTCGCGTTGAAGGAACGGATAATCTGCGAGATCGCCGATCAGCCCGGCGCGGATCGCTTCCTCGGTGAGCCTGTTCGGCAGGCCGGTATTGATGCCGACCGGAGCGCCCGCCACCTCCACCAGTTCCAGCATGTACCGATATTTGCGCGTCGGGCTGTCATGTACGGAAAGCCAGATTCGCGATCCCGGCGTCGTCAGGCCACGCATGGAGCCCGTGTTGGGGCAGAAGCCGGTGATGGCGCGGCCATCTTCGAGCACGGCATCGAACAGGAACCGCTTATAGCGCTGGACGAGCACCGCCGGGACGAGGGGAGGTTCAAAATGCATGTCGATGCCGGGATGCGTGATCAGGCGCGCACGCGCACGTAAGACCCCGGCGCATCCTCGATCGAGTTCAGCGAGCCTCCCGTGCGGCGTGCAGGCACCCGCTCATTGTCGAGGCTTTCGATCCAGGCATGCCAATGCGGCCACCAGGAACCAGGCGTTTCCTTCGCATTCTTCACCCAGTCCTCGAACTCGCCGGCGACTTTGCCTCCGGTCCAGTATTGATACTTTCCCTTGGCCGGCGGATTGACGACGCCGGCGATATGGCCGGAACCGGACATGACATAGGTAACATCGCCGCCGAAGAACTGGCTGCCAACGAAGACGGATTTCGCCGGGGCGATATGGTCTTCCTTGGCGGCAAGATTGTAGATCGGAATTTTGACGTCCGCGAGCGACAGGCGCTTGTCCGCCACCACCATCTCGCCTTTGGTCAGCTTATTTTCCAGGTAACAGTTGCGCAGGTAGAAGGAATGGTTGGCCGCCGGCATACGGGTGGAATCGGAGTTCCAGTAAAGCAGGTCGAACGGCGGCGGCTCCTGGCCCTTCAGGTAGTTGTTGACGAAGTAGGGCCAGATCAGGTCTGAGGCCCGAAGCATGTTGAAGGCTGTCGCCATCTTCGAGCCATCGAGATAGCCCGTTTGCTTCATGCGCTCCTCGAGTTGAGCGATCTGATCCTCGTCGACAAAGACCTTGAGATCGCCCGCATGGGTGAAATCGACCTGCGTCGTGAACAGGGTGGCCGAACGAATGCGGGTATCGCCTTCCTGAGCGTGCAGGGCGAGGGTCGCGGCCAGCAGCGTGCCGCCGACGCAATAACCGATGGCGTTCACATCGACTTCGCCGGTGGCCTTCCTGATCGTGTCGAGCGCGAAACCGACGCCTTCACGGGCGTAGGATTCCCAGTCCTTGGTGGCGTGGCGCTCATCCGGGTTGACCCAGGAGATGACGAAGACCGTGTGGCCTTGCTCGACCGCCCAGCGGATGAAGGATTTTTCCGGATTGAGGTCCAGCACGTAGAACTTGTTGATCCAAGGCGGGCAGATCAGCAAAGGTCGCTTCAGCACCATATCCGTCGTGGCGTCGTATTGAAGTATCTGGCAGACGTCGTTCTGGGCGATGACCTTGCCGGGGCTCATGGCGATATTTTCGCCGATCGCAAACTTGCTTGAGTCGGTCTGCCGCAGTTTCAGGTCGCCCTGACCGGCCATGATGTCCTCGGCCAGCATCTTCATGCCCTTGACGAGATTGGCGCCGCTGGAAGCGACTGTTTCGCGGTAGAGCTGCGGATTGGTTGTGATGAAATTGGCCGGCGACAGCGCGCTCGATATCTGGCGAACGTAAAAGGCGGCCTTGTGCCGTGTGTGAGCATCAAGCCCTTCGGCATCGCTGACCATGCGGTCCGCCCAGTCCGAGGTTACAAAATAGGCCTGGCGCAGGAAGTCGAAGAATGGATTACTGATCCAGTCCGGATCGCTGAAACGCTTGTCGGGGCGAGCGGGCTCTTCGGCAGGGGCGTCCGGATCGCCGGTCATCTTCTGCAGCGTGCGGGTCCACATCGAGAAGAAGCTGCCCATCAACTGGGTTTGTGCTTCCAGCGTACGCTTGGGATCGGAAAGCCAGTATTCCGAAACTTTCGACAGGGTTTTCACCATGTCGACGACGGGATCGGCGATGAAGTCGGCCTTGGCACCTTTCTCGCGCGGAGCAAGCCAGGCGGAGGCGGCCTTACCCAGTTGCTCCACCGTGCGGGCCATGTTGATGGCGAGCGCTTCCGGGTCCTTGACGATGTAAGGCTCGACGGATTTCGGGTCGAAGCCCGGAAACCCTTCACTCTTGCCTTCGGCTTGGCCTGCACTGCCTTTGCCTTCCGCCACCCGGATTCCTCCACAGATGTTTGTTTGTTTTGTCTTTTTACATTCTGCCCGAAAATGATTACAAGTGCCAGCGCGCGGCAATCCTGAGCGATTTTCGCACAGGAGCGTTGCAGGACCAAACGGACGGGGACGATATGAGACATTCGCTCAAGGTGGCGGCACGATTTGGGACGCTTGCGGTGCTGGCCGCATCCACGGCTGTTCTTGCCGCATGCTCCCCGACAAAGCTCGATAATCGCTCGTCATCCTATACCTCGACCATGGCCCGTCCGATCGCCGCCGATGTCTATCCTGTCATTGAGGGCAAGAGGCCGGCTGCAACGGCACAAATGAGCAATGATCAAGCCGCGAGCCTCTCGGCTCGATTGACCGCCCTTTCGGGTGCGCGCAACTCCGGCCAGATCACCGAGGCAGAATACCAGCGCCGTTTGGCAGAGTTGCAGGCGCTTGCTGCCAACCACGGCAGGGATACCCTCAAAGAGATACAGAATTAGCACTTGCGTTTCGCCGAGTTTGGACGCAAAGCCTTGTATGGCCGCGTGGGCCGATTGCACCGCGCGCGATCCCCTGTGCCCTTGATTCGCTGCTCGCGGGACGCGCAAGACGAGGTTTAGAGATGGAAGAGTTTCACAAAGTCCGGCGTCTGCCGCCTTACGTTTTCGAACAGGTCAACCGTTTGAAGGCGAGCGCACGAGCGGGCGGGGCTGATATCATCGACCTCGGCATGGGCAATCCCGACCTTCCGACACCGCAGGCGATCGTCGACAAGTTGTGCGAAGTGGTTCGCGACCCGCGCACCCATCGCTATTCGTCCTCCAAGGGCATTCCCGGCCTTCGCCGCGCCCAGGCTGCCTATTACGCCCGCCGTTTCGGCGTGAAGCTCAATCCCGATACGCAGGTCGTTGCGACGCTGGGTTCGAAGGAAGGCTTCGCCAACATGGCGCAGGCGATCACGGCACCGGGCGACGTGGTTCTCTGCCCCAACCCGACCTATCCGATCCATGCCTTCGGCTTCCTGATGACCGGCGGCGTCATCCGCTCGATCTCGGTCGAGCCCGACGACACCTTCTTCCCGCCGCTCGAGCGGGCGATCCGCCACTCGATCCCGAAGCCGATCGCGCTGATCATCAACTATCCGTCGAACCCGACCGCCCATGTCGCGACGCTCGATTTCTACAAGGAAGTCGTTGCCTTCGCGAAGAAGCACGACATCGTCATCCTGTCGGACCTCGCCTATTCTGAAATCTATTTCGACGACAACAATCCGCCGCCATCGGTCCTTGAAGTGCCGGGCGCCATGGACAACACCGTCGAATTTACCTCGATGTCGAAGACCTTCTCGATGCCCGGCTGGCGCATGGGCTTCGCGGTAGGGAACGAGCGGCTGATCGCGGCTCTGACGCGAGTGAAATCCTACCTCGATTACGGCGCCTTCACGCCGATCCAGGTGGCGGCAACGCATGCACTGAACGGCGACGGATCGGATATCGCGGAAGTGCGCAGCATCTACCGCCGCCGTCGCGACGTTCTGGTCGAAAGTTTCGGCAAGGCTGGCTTCGAAGTGCCGCCACCGGCTGCCACCATGTTTGCCTGGGCGAAAATTCCGGAAAAATTCCGTCATCTCGGCTCGCTGGAGTTCTCCAAGCTGCTCGTCGAGAAGGCGGATATCGCGGTTGCTCCGGGTATCGGCTTCGGTGAACTCGGCGATGACTACGTGCGCATCGCTCTCGTCGAGAACGAGCACCGGATTCGTCAGGCTGCCCGCAATCTCAAGAAGTTCCTTTCGACGGCTGACGATACGCTTCACAATGTCATCTCGTTGAACGCCCGTCGTTAAAGGACGGTAGAACCGTCTTTGAACCCCATGCCCCGTCCGCGCGGACGGGGCGTTCTCTCTATGTTAGGAAGTTGCAATGGCAGATGCCCTTAAAATCGGCATTGCGGGCTTGGGTACGGTTGGTGCCTCGCTCGTTCGTATTCTCCAGGAACGTCACGACGCCCTGGCCACGACGTGCGGACGCGCCATTGAGATTACGGCTGTCAACGCTCGGGACCGCACTCGCAATCGCGGCGTCGATATTGCCGATTATCGCTGGTTCGACGATGCCGTGGCGCTTGCATCCGAAGCCGACATCGATGTTTTCGTGGAACTGATGGGCGGCGCCGGCGATCCGGCCTTTTCCGCGGTCAAGGCGGCATTGTCGCGCGGCGTGCATGTCGTGACCGCCAACAAGGCGTTGCTGGCGGCTCATGGCGTAGAACTTGCTGAAATCGCCGAATCGCACGGCGCGCTCTTGAACTATGAAGCCGCCGTCGCCGGCGGCATCCCGATCATCAAGGCCCTGCGGGAATCGCTGACCGGCAACACCGTGTCGCGCGTCTACGGCATCATGAACGGCACCTGCAACTACATCCTGACCAAGATGGAGAAGGAGGGCCTGTCGTTCGAGGCCTGCCTCAAGGAGGCCCAGCGTCTGGGCTACGCCGAAGCCGATCCGGCCTTCGATATCGAAGGCAACGACACGGCCCACAAGCTTTCGATCCTGACCAGCCTTGCCTTCGGCACGGCGATCGCCGCCGATGACATCTATCTCGAAGGCATCACCAACATCTCGATCGACGACATCCATGCCGCCGCCGATCTCGGTTACCGCATCAAGCTGCTCGGCGTTGCCCAGCGCACCGACAGCGGCATCGAGCAGCGCGTCCATCCGACCATGGTGCCGCTCGATTCGGTGATTGCCCAGGTCGACGGCGTGACCAACGCCGTCGCGATCGAATCCGACATTCTCGGCGAACTGCTGATGGTCGGCCCCGGTGCCGGTGGCAATGCGACAGCATCCGCGGTGCTGGGCGATATCGCCGACATCGCCAAGAGCCGTCCCGGCGCGCAGCATGTCCCGGCCTTTGGCCGTCCGGTGACGGCTTTGCTGCCGTACAGGCAGGCTCAGATCCAGAGCCACGAAGGCGGGTACTTCATCCGCCTCAAGGTCGCCGATCGCACCGGCGTTTTCGCAAGCATCGCCGGTCATATGGCCGAGAACCGCATTTCTCTCGAATCGATCGTGCAGCATTCGAAACATCCGATCGAAGCCGACGAGCCGCAGACGATCATTCTCGTCACCCACGCGACGACCGAGGATTCGGTGCGCAAGGCCGTTGCCGCAATCAAGAGCGAAGGCTACCTCGTCGGCGAGCCGCAGGTCATCCG
Source organism: Pararhizobium arenae (assembly GCF_001931685.1). GTDB lineage: Bacteria > Pseudomonadota > Alphaproteobacteria > Rhizobiales > Rhizobiaceae > Pararhizobium > Pararhizobium arenae. Next base: position 472,759 of record NZ_MOOY01000001.1, read on the forward strand.
TATCGAGCGCCCGAAGGCTGGCTGATAGATTGCGTGAGAAGCGGCCCCGCCCGGTAGCGTCCCGGCGGGGCCGCTTTCGTTTGCGGTTTGTCGAATTACGATAAACCCGCTACGAACAGGGCGGTTTCAAAGGTGAACAGATGGACGAACTGCCAGATCCGGTCCCGCGCGCATTTCTGAATGTGGAAGAGTCGGTCAGTGGGCAGCGCTGGATTTCCAGGCTCGATCAGGCCGGGCAGAACCGCGCGCTCGCCATCAGTCAGGTTCACGGCTTTTCCGATCTCTTGGCGCGCGTGCTGGCAGGACGGGGTGTCACCCAGGAAAATGCCGTCACCTTCCTCGATCCGACGATCCGGTCGCTGATGCCTGATCCGGACACGCTGACGGACTGCGCCAAGGCGAGTGAACGGCTTTTAAGGGCAATCGAACGCGGCGAGAAGGTCGCGATCTTTGGCGACTACGATGTCGATGGCGCCGCATCCTCCGCGGTTCTCTACCGCTTTCTCCGCCATTTCGGCATCGACGCGACGATTTACATCCCTGACCGGATTTTCGAGGGCTATGGCCCGAACCCGACGGCGATCAATCAGCTGATCGACAATGGCGCGACGCTGATCGTCACGGTGGATTGCGGCTCCGTCAGCCATGAGTCGCTGGCTGTTGCGCGTGACCGGGGTATCGATGTGGTTGTCATCGACCATCACCAAGTCGGGACGGAGCTGCCGCCCTGTCATGCGCTGGTGAACCCGAACCGGGAAGACGATCTTTCAGGGCAGGGGCATCTCTGTGCCGCAGGTGTCGTGTTTCTCGTCGTCGTCAACACGCTCAGGCGGTTGCGCCAGAGCGGTGATCGCCGCGTCGGCGACTTCGATCCGCTGGCCCTGCTCGATCTCGTTGCGCTGGCGACCATCTGCGACGTCGTTCCGCTCAAGGGCCTAAACCGGGCCTATGTGGTCAAGGGACTGATCGCAGCGCGCCATATGAACAATCCGGGTCTCTCGGCGCTCTTGCGCAAGGCGGCGATCAGCGGGCCGGTAACGGCCTATCATTTCGGCTTTCTGGTCGGCCCCAGAATCAATGCCGGCGGCCGAATCGGCGATGCCGCGCTCGGCAGCCGCCTGCTGACGCTGGAGGATGGCGCCAAAGCGGAAGAAATCGCGACCCAACTCGATATCCTCAATCGCGAGCGGCAGGCCATGGAAGTGGCCATGCTGGCCGAGGCCGAGGCGGAAGCGCTGGCGGAATATGGTACAGGCGAGGGGGCCAGCGTGATCGTCACGGCGCGGGAAAACTGGCATCCTGGTGTTGTCGGATTGCTCGCCTCCCGGCTGAAGGACCGTTTCCGACGACCAGCCTTCGCCATCGCGTTCGATCCCAACGGCAAGGGTACGGGGTCCGGCCGCTCGATCTCCGGGTTCGATCTCGGACGCATGGTCCGAAGTGCGGTCGATGCTGGCATACTCGTGAAGGGCGGCGGTCACGCGATGGCCGCCGGCCTTACCGTGGAGAGATCAAATCTTGGCCGCCTGCGGCATTTCTTCGAAGAAAAAGCGGCGGCGGCCGTCGGCGAGCTTGTCTCATCGGAAACGTTGAAGATCGACGGAGCGTTGGGGGCGTCCGGGGCAACGCTGGAACTGATCGATCAACTGGAGCATGCCGGCCCCTATGGTGCGGGCCATCCCCAGCCGATCTTTGCGCTTCCGGCGCACCGCGTCCGCGATGCGCGACCGGTGGGCGTGAACCATATCCGTGTGACGCTGGAAGGACAGGACGGTTCACGTCTCGAAGGCATCGCGTTTCGGGCGCAGGAGACGCCTCTCGGCGATCTGCTGCTGTCGTCTAGGGGCGTGACGCTCCACGTCGCCGGCACGATCTCTGCCGATCACTGGCAGGGAAACAGGCGCGTGCAATTGCGCATTCTGGATGCGGCAAAGGCATTTTGAGCCGAACCATGGAATGAAGCGCCTTGCGCACTGTCTCGGGAAAAAGCTTCGGTTTAGCTAAGGTGAGTGGCACGCCCTAGGGGAGTCGAACCCCTCTTCCCAGAATGAAAATCTGGTGTCCTAACCGATAGACGAAGGGCGCGTGCGGTGGGCGTCTTATAGGCAGGCAATCACAAAGCCGCAAGCGATAAAATGCGGATTTGCATGAATTTTTTCGGGAAAACGTGCCGGCTTTATCCCTGTCCCAAAGATGGCTGCAAAAAGAGGAATCGGGCCATTACTCTTGTACAAGGGAGACAGAACTTGGCTTTTTGGGGGTAGACAGTGGCACGCCCTAGGGGAGTCGAACCCCTCTTCCCAGAATGAAAATCTGGTGTCCTAACCGATAGACGAAGGGCGCACGCGCTGTATGGGCGCCTTATAGTCAGGAGGCCTCAAAGCCGCAAGCGGCAATTTGCTGTTTCTCGCGCTTTTTCGAGGAAAACTCAGGGACGAAGCAAAGAGATTATGCACGAACGCCCAAAAGCGCTCTGAGGCATCAAAGCGCGTCAAAAATCTGATTTCTGGAGAGGGGACAGTGGCACGCCCTAGGGGAGTCGAACCCCTCTTCCCAGAATGAAAATCTGGTGTCCTAACCGATAGACGAAGGGCGCACGCGCTGTGTGGGCGTCTTATAGTCAGGCGTTTTCATAACCGCAAGCGGCAATTTTCATTTTTCTGTAAAAAATCAAAACAGCTTACGGCTGGTCTTTCCGGGATTTAAAAGCAGGGAAAAACAAAGGCTTATCAGACCTTTCTGGTGCAGCCCCAGTTCCAGTCGCGTCGTTTGCCGACGTCGATATGTACGGATTGGGTATGACAATAGGTACCGACGCCGCCGCGTCCGGGAAGGGCGCGCAGATAGGATGCGAGTTCCCACTTGCTGACGCCGGGCACCTGGATGTCGGCCGCCTCGCAGGTGATGTGTCGCGACATCCGGGCGCCGCCGACAGCGGCATTGTAGGCGACATCGCGATGACCGGAGGTGACGATGACCTTCTGATTGTAGCGCTTTTCGACGGACTTCAGAATGCCCATCAATTCCGGTTTGAAGCAGCCTGTTTCGACCCGGCTCGTTTGTAGCCACAGGCCATTCGGTGCCAGCCGCGCGAGACCCGGAAGGGCCGCCTTCTGGATCGCCGAGCTTTCATCGTCGTGGTTCGGATCCTCGTCTTCAACGGTCGCAAACATCGAGATGGCGCGGTTTTTCGGCAAGGCGGCATAACCAAGCGCGGCAACTTGATCATTGGGCAAATCGGTTTGGGTTGCGGTATTGCGCGCCTTGCGTTTTGCGCTGAAAAGGCCGGCAAGCGAAAGGGCCTCCACGGCCGCAGTCTTGTCCGGCGTTCCCGAAGGCTTGTCCGGCTGTTCGGCAGCGGCCACTTCCGCTTTTGCAATCGGATTGGGGATTTTCGATGCTGCACCTAGCTCATCTTGGGGCAGCGGTGTGGCTTCGTCGGCCGCTGTGCCCTGGCCTTCGGGCAAAGGTTTAAGAGGCAGCGCGCTATCTTGCGGCGCGACGCCGGGGTCCTGTGCCATCTGCCCGGCATTGAACAGACTGTTGGACGAGGCCCCCGCACCGTGCGATTCTGCTTGCGGGCCCGGAACGAGGGCGCGGGCAGGGCGTGTGGCAAAGATGCTGCTCGACGTGGCCTTGAGGCCCGTGCTTTGCAGGACAATCGAGCCGGGCTCGCCCGCCTGATCCTCCGGCATCATAGCCGTTTGCGTAGGATAGCCGACATCCTGCTGGGTACCGTTTACGGCGTGGGCTTGAGGATCGCGGTAAATCTGCGAACCGGCCGCAACCTTGCCGTCTGCATCCGGCACGACAGGAACCTCGACCTCATCGGCAGCGTCATTTTCGCCTGCCGCTTCCGGACTGGATTTGGAAAGGCCGGTGGACACGCAGCTGCTCAGCAGCATGAGCGATGCTAGAAAAGCAGCGCTGCAGCCGAGACGGCGCAAGCGTGCATTCGAAACCTGACCCTGAAACACCGCGAATCTTCCTGTTTTCCTGGCATTGGCCGGCTTCGCGGAAAAGGGCGATCAGATGGTCTGAGGGCGAAGCCGGGCGTTACCTGAAGATATCGCCCGGCCGGATTGCGTGGGGCTTACCAGACGCCGGTATTGCCCATGGACGCCCAAGGCTCCTTCGGCGTGAGGTTCTCGCCCTTTTGCAGGATTTCGATCGAGATGCCTTCCGGCGAGCGAACGAATGCCATGTGGCCGTCCCGCGGCGGACGGTTGATGGTAACGCCGTTGTCCATCAGACGCTGGCAGGTCGCGTAGATATCATCGACTTCATAAGCGAGGTGACCGAAGTTGCGGCCGCCGGTATAGTCTTCCGTATCCCAGTTATAGGTCAGCTCCAGGCAGGGCGACAGAACGTCCTTTGCGTGGTCGAGATCACCCGGGGCCGCAAGGAAGACCAGCGTGAAACGGCCCTTCTCGTTTTCGTAGCGGCGGATCTCGCTCAGGCCGAAGATCGTGCAGTAGAAATGCAGGGCGGCATCGAGATCTTTGACGCGAACCATCGTATGCAGATAACGCATTGTTATATCCTTGTTTTGGCGCAAGGTGGCTATATGTAGCGGACGGACAGCCAGAGGCAAGCCTCGACAACTACGGTGGATTGAAGGCAAAATTCATCGAATCCCTTGCGCAGAGGAGCCGGGTCGATGTTATCTTGCTCTCAAGAATCAGTTAACCGTATTGATGTGAAGCGTAATCGAGGGGCTGGCAGGTAGATGGCGGACAGAATTGCACCTAAGGGCATCATGCCGGGCGATGATTTTGGCGGCGATGCGCTTGACTTGCTCGAGATTACCGGCGTCATAAAATGGTTCGATGTCGCCAAGGGCTTCGGCTTCATCATCCCCGACAACGGCATGCAGGATGTACTGGTTCATGTGACCTGCCTGCGTCGCGATGGCTACCAGACAGTTCTCGAAGGTGCGCGCGTCGTTGCCCTGATCCAGAAACGTGATCGCGGCTACCAGGCTTTCCGTATCCTCTCCATGGATCAGTCGACCGCTGTGCATCCATCGCAGATGCCGCCGGTTAAAACCCATGTGCAGGTGACGCCGACCAGCGGGCTGGAACGTGTCATCGTCAAGTGGTTCAACCGCACTAAGGGTTTCGGCTTCCTGACACGCGGCGACGGCACGGAAGATATTTTCATCCACATGGAAACCTTGCGTCGTTTCGGGCTTACGGAACTTCGTCCAGGCCAGACTGTCCTCGTTCGCTTCGGCGATGGCGACAAGGGCCTCATGGCGGCTGAAATCCATCCGGACGTGCCGGTTCCGACGGGCCGGTCGCACTGATGCTGCGGCTTGCAAAGGCCTGTGCAAGCGCCCTCGTGGCGCTTTTTTTGTACGCTTGCATCTCTGCGAGTGCCGCAGCGGACGTCACTTTCGAGCGGGCTCCTCTGAGCATCGTGACCGCTGATGGCAAGACGCATGCTTTTACGGTTGAGCTGGCGCTCGACAGCGATCAGCGGGCGCAGGGCCTCATGAACCGCCGCGAAATGGCGGCAGATCACGGCATGCTGTTCGATTTCGGCACGACCCGGCGTGTCATGATGTGGATGAAGAACACGTATCTTCCGCTCGATATGCTGTTTGTCCGCGCGGATGGCCGGATTGTCACCATTCATGAGAACGCAGTCCCGCTTTCAGAAGCGATTATTGATTCCCGCGAAGCCATTGACTTCGTGGTGGAACTCAACGCGGGCACGGTGAAACGCCTCGGGCTTGCGGTAGGCGATCGGGTCATCGCAGACCGGATCGGCGGAAAGTAGCCTCTCAGGCTCCGCGTGGTGCAAACAGGATGATCGCTGCCGCCATAAGCGCCAGCGCCGATCCGGACAGGTCCCATCGGTCAGGTTGCTGACCTTCGACAAGCCAGAGCCAAGCCAGCGACGCCGTTATATAGATGCCGCCATAAGCAGCATAGGCGCGCCCGGCTGCCTCGCTGGGCACGAGGGTCAGAAGATAGGCAAAGGCGATCAGCGACAGGACGCCCGGCACCAGCCATGCGACGGATTTTCCCAGCTTAAGCCACGCCCAGAATGCAAAGCAGCCCGCGATCTCGCATATTGCTGCTGCGGTAAAGATCATCGCCGTGGACACATAAGCTGGCATACCATCTCCCAAAATTGCCGCATCCTCTTGGATGGCCACCGACTCGTGCGGTCATGATTTTACGAGCCTGAAAAATATGATGTTTTATCCTGTTACGACAGCGGCAAACGACACATGCCATCCACCGATCGCCGGTCCATCAGGTTTTTCTGATTTCGTGTTCGAGAAGACCACTTGACGCCAGATACATATCCATTATTCTGGATATATGGAAAATATGACCGCAGTCACCGCGCTTGCAGCCCTGGCGCAAACAACCCGACTCGAAACGTTCCGGCTTCTTGTCAGAAACGAACCGGAGGGCGTTCCGGCCGGTGAGTTGGCGCGGTTGCTCGACATCCCTCAAAATACCATGTCGGCGCATCTTGCGACCCTTTCGAGGGCCGGTCTCGTCACCAGCGAGAGGCAAAGCCGTTCGATCATCTATCGCGCCAATCTGGATAACCTGCGTGACCTGACACTTTTTCTGCTCAAGGACTGCTGCGGCGGTTCGGCTGAGCTGTGCGCTCCCTTGATCGCCGAGCTTGCGCCGTGCTGCGCGCCGGCGGAGCGGGCGTCATGCAATTGACCTTAAGTTTCGACGGGGCAGGCTTCAGGCCTATGCCCTGCCTCGAAGATCATGAAGCTGGCCAATCTTTAAAAAACGAACCACGGATTCGACCATGACCGACAAGACTTACAACGTGCTCTTCCTGTGCACCGGCAATTCCGCCCGTTCTATCATCGCGGAAGCCATCCTGAATAGAATCGGCCAAGGCAAATTCAAGGCCTATTCCGCAGGATCGCAGCCGAAAGGCGAGGTGCATCCCTATACGATCCAACTGCTGAAAACCATGAACCACGACACCGCATTCGCCCGCTCGAAAAACTGGGAAGAGTTTGCGGTCGAAGGGGCTCCGCAGATGGATTTCGTCTTCACCGTTTGCGACAACGCCGCAAACGAAGCCTGCCCGGTGTGGCCAGGCCAGCCGATGACTGCCCATTGGGGTGTACCCGATCCGGCAGCCGTCGAGGGCACCGAGGCCGAACGGCATCTTGCGTTCGACGACACTTACCGGATGCTGACCAACCGCCTGTCCATTTTCACCAGCCTACCGATGACGAGCCTCGACAAGCTGACGCTGCAGGCCCAGTTGCACGCCATCGGTCGCGACACGCAGAAAGCCCGCTGAGGTGACGACCGATCTTGCCCGGCGCCTGCTTGCGGAAGGGCTTGGAACCGCAATCCTCGTTGCCACCGTCGTCGGTTCGGGGATCATGGCGGATCGTTTGAGCGATGACGTGGCGGTCTCGCTTCTGGGCAACACCATTCCGACAGGCGCAATCCTGTTTGTCCTGATCACGATCCTTGGTCCTCTTTCCGGTGCGCATTTCAATCCCGTCGTAACCATAGTGTTTGCGGCAAGGCGCGAATTGGCGGCCTTCGCCGTCATCCCATACGTCTCGGCCCAGATCGCCGGTGGAATCGTGGGGACGATACTTGCGCATGCAATGTTTGAGCTTCCGCTCCTGCAGGCATCCGCAACGGTGAGGTCCGGGTCGGCCCAGTGGCTGGCGGAGGCGGTGGCAACCTTCGGGTTGCTGCTGACCATTCTGGGTGGCCTGCGTTTCAAGGTCGACGCCATCCCCGCCCTGGTCGGCTTTTACATCGCCGCCGCCTATTGGTTCACCGCATCGACCTCCTTTGCCAATCCGGCGGTCACGATCGCCCGAAGCCTCACGGACAGTTTTTCCGGCATTCGCCCAGTGGATGTGCCGTATTTCGTAATCGCCCAGATTTTCGGAGCGTTCGTCGCTGCCGCGCTTGCGCGATGGCTGTTCACGCAACCTATCAATCAATCCGGTCCGACACGGGCCCAAGGAGCAGACTGACCATGGATGTCACCATCTATCACAACCCGGATTGCGGCACGTCCCGCAACACGCTGGAACTGATCCGCCACGCTGGGGTCGAACCGGTCGTTATCGAATATCTCAAGACGCCGCCGACACGCGAACAGCTTTCGCGGATGATCGCCGATGCCGGGCTTTCGGTTCGCGAGGCCATTCGTGAAAAAGGCACGCCCTATGCTGAACTCGGGCTCGGTAACCTTGCACTTACGGACGACCAGTTGCTGGAGGCGATGCTGAAAGACCCTATCCTGATCAATCGGCCATTCGTGGTCACGCCTTTGGGCACGCGGCTTTCGCGACCCTCGGAAGTCGTTCTTGAAATCCTGCCTGCCGATGCGTTCAAGGGATCATTCACAAAGGAAGACGGCGAGCAGGTTCTGGATGAGAGAGGTCAGCGCATTGGCTGAAGCATTTCCGGCAGCGTCGACCGAACATTTCCGGCAGCCCGATCTCGAAGCTCTTCGTCCGGCATATTCCACCCATAAGCCGCGAATTCTGATCCTGTACGGGTCGCTGCGCGAGGTATCCTACAGCCGGCTCCTGGCCTGTGAGGCCGCTCGTCTGCTGGAGCATTTCGGTTGCGAGGTGAGACTATTCGATCCGAGAGGTTTGCCGCTGCCGGATGAAGCTCCCGTCAGCCACCCCAAGGTTCAGGAACTTCGGGATCTGTCCGCATGGTCTGAAGGGCAGGTCTGGGTCAGCCCGGAGCGCCACGGTGCGATGACGGGGATCATGAAAGCGCAGATCGATTGGATACCGCTCTCGGTCGGCTCGGTGCGCCCAACCCAAGGCAAGACACTAGCTGTCATGGAAGTCTCGGGAGGAAGCCAGTCGTTCAACGCGGTCAATCAGTTGCGCATTCTCGGGCGCTGGATGCGGATGATCACCATTCCAAACCAATCCTCGGTCGCCAAGGCATTCCAGGAGTTCGATGCCGAAGGCCGCATGAAACCGTCGTCCTATTATGATCGCGTGGTGGATGTCTGCGAGGAACTGGTCAAGTTCACGCTGCTGACGCGGGACGCCTCGGCCTATCTGACGGACCGCTACAGCGAGCGCAAGGAAGATGCTGCAAAGCTCGAACGGCGAGTTGAGCTGAAATCCATCTGACTGCTCAGGCGGAAAAGGTGGCTTTCCGCCGCGTTTCCAGCGCCACACTGACAAAGGCGGCAAACCCGAGGCCCCCCAGAGCTGCGGTGGCAAGCAAGGATATCTCGGTACCAAGACGCTGCATGGCAAACGCGAAGGCAAAGGGAGCGGCGGCTCCTGCCGCAAGGCGGGCAGAGGCCATTTTGCCGGTCAGCGAGCCGTAGCCATCGCTGCCGAACAGATAGAGCGGCAAACTACCCTGGGCGATGGAGTTGATACCGGAACCCAGGCCGAGGCAGATTGCGAACGTGACGGCACCAACGACGGACGCACCGGTAACGCCGAGGATCGCGGTGCCGACGATCATCAGCGCCGCGGAAATCGCCGCCAGCACCGGAGGCGAAAGCCGCGTTCCGAAGATCATATTGATGAGGCGGCTCATGACCTGGGCCGGACCGAACAAGGAGCCGATGATAACAGCCCCGGTGTCCAGGCCCAGCGCGCCGAGCATCGGAACCATGTGTGCCAGAACGGAGGAAAGGGTAAAGCCCAGGATGGCAAACGCCACCGACACAAGGATCAGGACGCTCCGTCGCCTATGGGGCGGTACGACGCCAGCGACGTGCTCGCGATCTTGCTTGCCCGTCGCATGGGAAGCCTTGCCTTTGGCCCTGATCCAGAGATGCAGGGGCATGCAGACGAGCAGGTTCAAGGCGGCATAGACCAGATAGATCTCGCGCCAGGACAGGAACCCCGTCAGTGATGCGGATATGGGCCAGAAGATGGTCGAGGCGAAGCCTGCGACAAGGGTGAGATAAGTGATGCTTCGCGAGGCGGTCCTGGGATCGTTTTCGACCAGCGCCGCGAACGCAGCCTGATACTGAACCATTCCCGACGATACCTCGAGCAGGATGATTGCGGCCGCAAATACCGCGAGCGAAGGCGACCATGCGCACAACAACAAGGTAAAGGCCGACAGGACAGAACCGATCGAAAGCACGGTTGCGGCGCCGATCTTGTCCATTTGCTTGCCAATGACCGGGGCTGAGAGCCCGCCAACGAAGAGCGAAACCGAAAAGACAGCGAACACCTGTTCAAGGCCGATACCGAGATCTGCCGCGATCTGCGGTGCCAGAATCGAGAACGAGTAATAGAGCGTTCCGTATCCGATGATCTGGGTAATTCCGAGAGCAGACACGACCCCGGCATGGATCCTTCCCTCACGCACGAATATCATCCTGTTCGATCAATTCTGAAGTCGGGCAGCACGCATCCTGTTGATCGACGGAGTTTCGAATCGTCGGATGGCCCGCGCAGCAATCTTCCATGAGGAACGTCACAAGCTCGGCAAGGGCATCGTAGCCTGCGGTGTAGACGATGGAGCGGGACTGACGTCGTTGCGATATCAGGCCGGCCCGATCCAGCTCCTTGAGGTGGAACGAGACATTTGATGCAGACAGGTTCATGCGTTCCGCGATGGTTCCGGCAGGCACGCCTTCGGGTCCGGCGACCACAAGCATCCTGACAATGGAGAGGCGTGTTTCCTGGGAAAGCGCAGAAAACGCCGAGAGCGCTTGACGTTCATCCATATTTCAATATTCCTTGAATAATTGAAAATAGGAGTAGCGCAGATGAGCAATTTGCACAAGGCCGCGGACATCACCCTGAGCGATATGCTCCAGGCGATCGCCGACAATCCGGGATTACCCCTAGTATTCACGTACAATGGTAGCCTGATCCGGTCGGGCTATCATGTAACGGAAGTAAAGGCGGGCCAGTTTTCCGCATTGGACTGTGGCGCGAACCCGGAAGCCTGGTCGGAAATCTTCGTCCAGCTATGGGATATCGAGGGCGGTGACCGGACCCACATGTCGGCAGGGAAGTTTGCCGCTATCGTCCGCAAGGTCTCGGAACACGTCAGGCTGGACGGAACGGCGAAACTCACCTTCGAAGTCAGCGACGGATTGCAGCCCATGCAGCTTTTCTGCGCCGGTATGCCGACTGTCACCGGCAGCACTTTGACTGTCCCGCTGGAACCTCGCCCGGCGAGCTGCAAGCCACGCGACCGATGGCTGGTCGAACAATCGAAGCCCGCGACTGCGTGTTGCGCACCGGTACAATCGCAAGCATGCTGCGCCTGACCTCACGGCTCTGTAAAGTATTGATTTTCTTAGATTTTTGGCGACCCCTGCAGGATTCGAACCTGCGACAACCTGCTTAGAAGGCAGGTGCTCTATCCAACTGAGCTAAGGGGCCGTTCGCGAAGGCGGAGTGCCTCGCTGTTCCCGAACCTTAGTGGGTCCAGGGCTGTGTTCTGCTGAAGCGGAAATTGTCGCTGTAGGAGACGTTTTTCCGTGTCGGTTCCTTAGGAGCGATAACGCGATACTCTAGCCCGTTCCGCTCGGCATAGGCCACGGCCAGTTCAGCCGATTCGAACGTAAGCTTGACCTGCTGGCGAGTGTCGCGCGACGTCGTATAACCCATCATCGGATCGATGGTGCGCGGTGTTTCCTGATCGAACTCCAACACCCAAAGATGCGTCTTCGCCTGGCCGGATTGCATGGCGGTTTTCGCCGGTCGATAGATTTTGGCGGACATATTCCAAACTCTTTCCAGATTCACTCTCTCGCCGGATCGCTGACCCGGTCGCTGTGATACCCTTAACGCAGAATGGGTTAAAACGAAATGGATTTCGTGACTGAAATCGACGGATTCTTTCATTTACGGGCGTCGCAAGGCTCTGTTCTAACCCTGCACTGATGCGTCTCGCCAGCCCTTTCGGCATGATCGGTATGCGCAACTCCAGATTGGCAAATCCATGCCCACGGCTCGCGATCAGATCGCGCAGATTTTATTTGAACAGTCTGACCGGGGCTGGTTAAATGCCGTAATGATGATGAAAAAAATGATTTTTGCCCTGACCATGTCGCTACCCGCAGCAGCCTCAGCTGCAGATGCGCTGAACATCAAGGCTCGCGACCATAGTTGTGGCGAACTGGAGCAGATTATCCGACAGGAAAAGAAGGTGTTTGTGCGGTCCGGGATCGGCGGCCAGAGCTTTCGCTACCCTCCCGCGCGCTGCAACCTCGGCGACATGCATGTGACGGCGCGCCTCAAGGATGCGAATGGAAAGCTGTGCCTGCTGAACTACGCCTGCGTCACAAACCCGGCAGACCCGCGGAATTTCAACTTCAGCCGCTGAACTGAGGTAACTTCCAAACGGCAAGAATATTCGTGCTGCGGCAATCGCGGCGCGAAAGTCTTTGTCAGGGTGTGGAGATTTTTGATGGTCGGAGTGGAGAGATTCGAACTCCCGACCCTCTGGTCCCAAACCAGATGCGCTACCAGACTGCGCTACACTCCGTACCTTCGAGGCGGGAGATACACGCTTCATATCCGTGTCGCAACCTATAAAGCGACGCGAACGAAAAATTTCTATGGCGAAGCCAAGCGCTGAAATACGATCACGTCTATCTAGACCAAACCACCGGTTTCACAATACGAACAGACCGATGATGGCAGCCACGGGAACGGGGACGCCGACAAGCCAGATGAAAAGCTCCCGGATCATGAATTGCCGGTAGTCTGGCGTCAGAGCGTCTCGCCCTGTCTGAGGTGGTTTGGTTCTTATACCCTGCATACCTGCCTCCTGCGATAAGTTCCGGCCCAAGCGCGGGCGTTGGATGACGATCTGGTGCGAATGTGCGGCGCAATAGGGGTGTCTGTGTTTGTCCATCCGGGTTCATCTGAAACGTTGCAGACAGTCCGCCTCACGCCGTAACAAATGCAAGCAATGAACGCGCTTCAAACGCTCACGCCGCCCATTCGTTCCGCCGTTCGCATGCATTTATGGAACGAACCGCTCTCGCCGCCGTTATGGCGCCATGGACGCCATTCTTGCTGACATCTTTCCTGAGACGCAGATATCTTATCCCGTCATGATTGCACGTTTTTGCGGGGCGCTGTTCTTCGGAGCCGTGATCGGCTTCGAACGGGAAGCGCGCGACAAGGCCGCGGGCTTGCGCACGCATATGCTGATAAGTATGGCGGCATCCTTGTTTGCGGTCATATCCATAGAGAGCGTTCATATGCCGGGGCTATCGGATGATCAGGTAACGATCGATCCTTTGCGTGTCGTCGAAGCCGTAACTGCCGGCGTCGCCTTTCTCGCCGCTGGAACGATTGTCCTATCGAAAGGCGAGGTTCGTGGCCTGACCACCGGGGCCGGCATGTGGCTCGCGGGCGCGATCGGTCTGGCACTTGGTTTTGGCCACTGGCTCATTGCAGCCTTTGCCGTGACTGCAGGCGTCGTTGTGCTGTTCTCCGTCGCGAGGATTGAAAAGGTGTACCGTCGGCATGCCTTACCGGAGAACGAGAATAGCTTGCGCCGCGATCAACCCGAAAATCCGCCTCTCGATCGATAAAAAAACGGGCCGCCGGTCTAGAACCGCACGGCCCGGCCGGTAGATGGTCGGACTGGGGGAACCCCGCGACAATGCCTGAAAGGCGGGAGCGGGGGCTTTGACAACGGGATCATGCCTGAAGTAGTGCATGGCATTTGACATTGACCGCAGAAAATTTGACATTTCCCGCATGTCGATCTCCACACCCCGTATCGGATCATCTGGCACCCAGCCTGCCCTGAAGGTTCTCGTGGTGCTCTTGCCGGAATCATCGTTGATGTCGCTCGCCTGTGTGCTCGACCCCATGCGGGCCGCGAACCGGACTGCAGCACGCCCTCTTTTTGACTGGACGATCAAATCACCAAAAGGCAATTCTTCCCGCCTGACGGCCGGCATAGATATTCCGGTGGACGGCGGATTTACCGGGCAGGAGAGCGGGGATTTGCTTGTCGTCATCGGCGGGTTCAACCTCGATCGCCACGCCGGCCGGGGCTTTACCGCACGGCTGCAATCGGCGTCCCGCCGGTTTGCCTGCGTGGCCGGTATCGAATCGGGATGTTGGTTGCTTGCGCGCTCAGGGCTGGTCGATGGTCGGCCGGCGACGGCCCATTGGGAAGAGTTGGAGGATTTCGCGGCCGGTTTCCCCGACGTCAAGGTCCGCAGCGACCGTTTCGTCGCGGAAGGAAAGTTCTGGACCTCCGGTGGCGCGTCGCCGACATTCGATATGATGCTGCACTTGACCCGCCAGCATTTTGGGGCAGCCGTCGCACTCGATGTCGCCAGCATCTTCGTTTACGATGAAACCCACGCGGCAACGGATGCCCAGCCTGCGGTTTCCCTCGGCCGCATGCAGCGGCAGGCGCCGGAACTGTCGGAGGCGATCCGTCTGATGGAGCGCACGATGGAGCGCCCCTTGGTGCTGGAAGCGCTTTGCCGAAAGTTGGGATTTTCCCGGCGAAAACTCGATATGCTGTTCTTGCGAGGGCTCGAGACCACGCCGGGACGCTACTATCTGCGGCTGAGGCTGCAGGCGGCGCAGCGCCTGGTCGCGGACACCGATCTGCCCGTCAGCGAGATCGCGCTGCGCTCGGGCTTTGACAGCCTGTCGGCGTTCTCCAGAAGTTTCCGTAGCGAATATGGCCATAGCCCGTTGAAAATGCGGCAGGCCAAGATGCGTGTCCCGCGTGATGGACGCGCGGCATGGTGAAGATGACGGACCGACAGCTGGAGAGTGTGGTCTCTGCCAGCCAAAGTACACTATTTTATCGCCGGACCGTCGTGACGAATGCGCCGCCGTTTTCGCGGCACTCCCGCACGATCACTGTCTTCGCGTAGGTTGTCGATCCTTCCCTCCGATCTGGTCGGCCAGCACGCGTAGACAAAGCCGATAAGGAGAAAGGCTGCGACAACCGCCGACATGCACCACAAATATATGACACCGCTTTCATAGCCCATTGGCGCTTCTCGATCTCCTGCCTGATGAAGCACTACTCCGATCGTGGCCGGATGAAAACAGCCCTCTTGTCAATTTGAAGAGCCGTCAGCGACCTCTCAGGCGGTCTGCGATCCTGTGCCGCAAAATCGTCATTTCGGCACCGATCCGCCAGAACCGATGAAATGGAAAGGGCTGCAGGTCATCCTGGACCGGCAGCGCAATCGCCGCCGATCGGTTGGAGGCGATGCGGATGGCAATCTCCCGTCCCGCCACGGTGGCCATCGCTATTCCCCGGCCGTTGTAGCCGACCATCAGGTGCAGACCTTGTTCCGGCTCTGTGAGATGGGGCAGGTGGTCCTGTGTCACGGCGACCTGGCCGTACCAATGCCAGGGCCAGGAAACGGTTTTCAATTGCGGCCAGAGTTTCAGGGCATGGCGAACGAGATGGCGGTAGTCGCTCTGGCCGGCCGCATCACGCTGCGGGCCGCGACCGCCCATGATGAGGCGACCGGCATCGTCCATGCGGTAATAGATCACGCCCCAGGAGAGTTCGTAAACCGCCGACTGTGATGGCATGATACTGTCGCGCAGGGATGGGGGCAGGGGCTCAGCCGAACAAGATTGTCCTCGGCGGCGTTGTCAAGGCCAACGGTGCGGCCCGCAGGATTCTCAGCACGTATGCCCGCAGTGACAGTGGCTTGCTCATTGATAGAACCAGTGGCCTTGGCCCAACGGCACCGGCGCAGGATGATCTGAGAACTGCACTTGTTATTGCCGTCGAAGCTGCAGCCGCCGCTGGTGCTCCCTTCACCAAGACGGGTGCGAGCGGTCTTTTCGAGATGCGGGAGCGGCTTCCGGTTAAACTGCGCGGAATTGCAAAAGGACGCCTGGATGCTTTGGCCGGAGAGGCACTCGATAGAGGCGAGATAGTCAGGGCCGCGGCGAGGGGAGAAAAGACAGCCAAATGGCTGGATGTGCCTGTGGACAGTTCGCTATCGGCCTCGGCAATTTCGCATCCGGAACGCCTCGATAGCGTTCCCGGGACCGTTCCCACGCATTATTGGGAATGGCCGTTCCTATGGGAATGGGAACGTTAAGTCGTTGAAAAGAAACGTTTTCGCATTCCCGTTCCCAGCGTTCCCAAGATTCTTGGGAATGGCTAACCCGTTGAAAATAAACGTATTCCCAGGTTACCAGCATTTACCCTTCTAAAGAAGGGGAAGGCGTCTGGGAACGCCATCCCCGAATTGAAGGAGGAATAATGAGCAATCGAATTCGAACCGCCGAACAATCTGCACGACGGGAGGCCGCAATTGCCAAGGAGGCAATACTCACGACCGCAGCCGACAGCACTGCACCGCGCAATCCGGTGGCGAAGGCGGACCACTACAAGCGCCACTTGGCCGATGCGCACCGGAACATCGGAACGCTGCAATTGCGTATCGCCGAACTGGAAGTGGAATGTGAGAAGCTTCGACGCGACGCTGAATACGCTCTGGGACTCTGCGTCACCCGTACCGTTGCCGAAGAGGCTAGAGTTGGTGCGTTCCACTTAGCGCGCGAAAAAGCTGCTTTGCTATTCGAGGCAAAAGGCGGCGTCCCGACGATGGCTAGCGAAGCGATTCGCGCGATCCCCGACCCCAAGCCAAAATTCACGAAATAAGGAGGCCCGATGAAACCGGATAATCATGACCTTTCCCAACTTTCGGCGCTTCTGGCTGCTGCGTCTGCGCCGATGGCAAAACAGCCCAAGGCAAAACCCAAAAGCATCCCGAAGGCTGCCAACGACAACAAACCCGCATCCGAGGTTCTGGCATGGCCGACGCTCGAGCGCCTGGCGCATCGCGGAGACGAGGCCCGCGCGTTTGCCCTCAGGCATTGGCGCAATCTAAATTTTCCTGGAAGCGAGCCGCCACCGCTTTCGGGGGCCAATGAGGACGAACCCGATCTTAAGACAGAAATTCGGCCAAGCGAAGCTGAGCTGCTCCGCGCTGTGGGATGGACGGTGACAGGCAGGGAGCGCTGGCATCACACGGGGCGCAACGTGAACACCTACTTGCCGGCGGATGCTGAGATAACGGTCGTAAAATCCGCGGCGCGCACGGAGTTCCAAATCGGTAATCTGACATTCCGCGACGGGAAGCTGCGGGTGTGGGGTCAGACGGCGAAGGGAAAACCACTGCAGCCGGTCGAGAGGCCTGCCGGTCAGAAGGGTAGCGCGAAGCCCCAGCGATCGGAGGCGATGATCTGGTCATACCTCGCATTGAAAGGGGCAAAATCGCCGCTGGCTGCGATATCACTCCAGAGACCAATTTCGGACGTGCCGGCCATAATCAAGCGGTCAGTCCCTCTGCCACGGGTGGAGCCGGACGAGAAAGACAAGGCGGGTCGCTTCGGTGTCGCAGAGGCACGTGAAGTGCTGAAAGATTTTGGTGTCGACGGTTCGGTTCCGTTCGAAAGACTGCCTGTCCGGGCAACGAGGTGCGCTGATGGCCTTGTTCCAGGTCCACAGTGGGTGGGCGGCATCAAAAAGCCAAAACCCGCCGGCGAGATATCCGCTGCTGCAGAACATGGACCGGAGGCACTTCGACAGGTGGACGGTGTGATGTTTATCGCATTCCTGCGTCGCCGGCTCGGCAAGTTGGCACTCGTTCTGGACATGGCAATCGGAGATGCATCCGCGCGGGATGTGGGTGTAGAGATGGGGCTTGCCCCGGCCTACGCCGAGAAGCGTGGCGCCATCGCCTGTCATCCACTGCAGCTTGTCGCAAATCTCACGAAGCGTAGTGCAGCGATACGACATGATCGCGTCGTGTGTCGGTGGACCGGTGAACCGAGACAGGTCTTCGAACCGATCGTCCGCTTGGAAAAACTTTTCGTAATAGTCGATGTCGGCTTGGATGAGATCGGCCAGCGGAATGGCGAACTTTGAGTGGGACAGGGCGTTCATGCGGCGGCCTCCAGCATTGGCCGCACCTTCGCGATGTCTGCCAGAAGGTCGTCAAGCGAGTATCCGCGCGGCGTATCTGGCAGAACTTTGATGATAATCATCGCAGCAGCGTAGTCGGCTGCGCTGCATTTGGATAATTTTGATACCGATGGATCACTCTGCGCTATCCGGCCGTCAGATCGCCGCCGCTCGCACACTCCTGGGAATAGGGCAGAAGGAGCTTGCTGATGCGTCGCGCATCTCGGTCCCAACGCTAAAGCGCATGGAGGGCAGCGACGGCGTTGCCGCTGGATTGCCGAACAACGTCTTGGCTGTTCGGGCCGCCCTCGAGGCTGCCGGTGTCGAGTTCATCGATGGTGGAGTGAGGCTAAAGTGACAGACGGCCGAAAAGAAAAGATCAAACTCCGGGCGAACTATCTTAACAGCATCGCGGTCGCTGTCTTCGCGGTTGGAGCCGGCACCCCGTTCTTTACGTCTGTAAACAGAGGCGGGATTACAGGCGGCGAGGTGTTCTTAGCGGCACTCGCGACCATTTTCTCAGTGAGTCTGCACGTTATCGCGAGTCATTACATCTTGGAGATTGACCTCTAAGCCGACCACTAGCCATGTGCCATGTGCCGAGCATGTGCCTTAAAAGCCCGCTGTGTGCCGTAAATCTCGGTAATCTTGGGTAATGCTTTACACCATTTACCTTCGTTACAGCGTTGTAAATATTGAAGGTTTTTGGTGAGAGCGCAGGGATTCGAACCCTGGACCTACTGATTAAAAGTCAGTTGCTCTACCGACTGAGCTACGCTCTCCCGTGCCCGGCCTCTACTGCCCGGCGGAAGTGGGCGGAGATATGCACATGCGCTTCGTTTTGGTCAACCCAAAAAACAGCACGCCTCAGAAAATCCAGCATTCGCATTCGGGATCGCCAAAAGGTGATTGGTTTTGGTACCGCGATCCGGATAAGTGAGCGGGCGTCGCGTTAGCCTTGCATGTCCGCAGGCGAAGCGGTTCGCGATACCTCTTGGGCCTGGGTGCCTTCGTTCTGAGCCTGCCGGAGTTTGACTGGTGTCGATTGCCGATATTTCCCTGTGGACCGCCATTCTGGCCGGCGCCCTGTCGTTTCTTTCTCCCTGTGTCCTGCCGCTCGTTCCCCCCTATCTCTGCTATATGGCTGGGGTGTCTGTCGATCAGTTTCGCGGTGGGCAAGGCGGTGTTGCGACCGCATCCACGCGCCGCGCCGTTTTTGGCGCCGCTTTCCTGTTCACGCTCGGTTTCGCCACGGTTTTTGTCGCACTTGGAGCCGGGGCCTCGTCCATCGGGCTTCTGCTTCGCCAGCATATGGACCTGCTTTCCAAGATCGGCGGCATCGTGATCATCATCATGGGGCTGCACTTCCTCGGCGCTTTCCGCATAGGGCTTTTGTCCCGTGAAGCGCGTTTTCAAAGCGGCGGTAAGCCGGCCACGCTTTCGGGCGCCTATATCATGGGACTTGCCTTCGCTTTCGGCTGGACGCCCTGTATCGGACCGGTGTTGGGCGCGATCCTTGGGGTTGCCGCAGCACGCGAAACCGTTGGCGATGGCGCGATGCTGCTTGCGGTCTATTCGCTGGGTCTGGCGATACCCTTCTGGATCGCCGCCGCTTTTTCCGGCGCCTTCATGGGCTTTTTGTCGCGCTTTCGCCGGCATCTGGGTCTTGTCGAGAAAATCATGGGTGTGCTGCTCGTTTTGACCGGTCTTGCCTTCGTGTTTGGCCTTGTCAGCTCGATTGCTATCTGGTTTCAGGAAACCTTCCCCATTCTGATGCAGATCGGCTGAGCGTCGGTCTGGCGGAGCAGATGACGCCATGGCCGAAATTTCAGGACTTGTTCTTCCCTTTTTCGGCTTGATTTTCCTCGGCTACCTGACGGCGAAGTTCGCCCGCAGGCAGGCCGTGGCCAGTCAGTCCGGCGGCACGGATGGCATGGCTTGGCTCAACATCTTCATCATCTATCTCGCCCTGCCGGCTCTGTTCTTCAAATTGCTTTCGAAGACGCCGATCGAGGAGCTGACCCGATTCGACTTCGCGATAACATCCATGGCGAGCACCTACACGGTCTTTGCGCTGATCTTTGCGGCCGGGCTTTTCCTGCGCCGCAACGGTATTGCCGAATCAACCATCCAGGCGCTTGCCGCAGCCTATGGCAACATCGGCTATATGGGGCCAGGCCTTGCGCTGATTGCCTTTGGAGAGAAGGCGGCCGTGCCGGTGGCCCTGATTTTCTGCTTCGAAAACGCGCTGCATTTCATGATGGCGCCGGCCCTGATGGCCGTTGCCGGAGACGGGCGCGGCAGCGCCGGGGAGCTGGCCTTGTCCGTTGGCCGGAAAATCCTGCTGCATCCGTTTATCATATCGACGGTGGTGGGTGTGCTTGCGGCGGCGCTATCCTTCCAGCCGCCGGCGGCGATCCAGCGATTGATCGACTATCTCGCGCAGGCGGCAGCGCCCTGCGCGCTCTTTGCCATGGGCGTCACGCTTGCGCTGCGGCCGCTGAAACGGGTTCCGGTGGAGCTCGGTTACATCGTGCCGGCAAAGCTTATCCTTCATCCGGTGCTGATGTACCTGACCCTTGGCTTCGTCGGCAATTTTGACCCGGTCTGGGTGCAAACGGCCGTGCTTCTGGCGTCACTACCGACAGCCACAAACGTCTTCGTCATCGCCCAGCAATATGGCGTCTGGCAGGAACGGGCATCCGCGACGATTCTCGTCACCACGGTTTTATCTGTCGCGACGGTAACCGTGCTGCTTTACCTCATCGCCTCAGGCACGCTGCCGGCTGATCCGTTCCCGTAAACCATTACCGAAGGCGCGCAATGCGCTGCCTGGATGCAGGCCCTCCCGCATCACGATGCTGCGCAACGGCCCGGTGCTGGCAAGCACCTGCAATCCCGCGGCGCGCAAAAGCTGCGTCGGCAGAAAATCGGAGAGCAGCGAGCGATTGAGCAGATCGACGCTTGCCGTGCGGCTCAGGATGTCGGGGCGGCGCTTCTGATCGTAGCGATTGCCGAAATCCGCGGGCAGGGGATGCCCCTTGGTCTCGCCGAGCAAGGCGATGAGTGTCATGGCGTCGCGAAGGCTGAGGTTGAGCCCCTGTGCCCCTATCGGCGGAAAGGCATGTGCGGCTTCCCCCAGCAACACGACGCGGCCCTTGCCGAAGGCGTGGGCGGTCATGCCGGAAAGCGGGAAAGATTGCGCGCGTCCTTCAACCGTAACCTTGCCCAGCATGGACTGCATCCGGTCTTCGACGGCCCGGGAAAGATCGTCCGGCGAAAGGGCAAGTGTATTTTCCGCGTCCGCCGGCTTCTGGACCCAGACGAGGCTGGAGCGCATGCCCGGCAGTGGAACTTGAGTGAATGGCCCGCTGGCTGTGTGGAACTCCGTTGAGATATTCTGGTGGGGCAGGCTGTGGGAGAAATTCAGGACGATGGCCGTTTGCGGATAGGACCAGCTGCGGACTTCGATGCCCGCGGCATCTCGAACTTTCGAGCGCCGGCCATCGGCGCCGACGACAAGATCGCCAGAAAAAGCAGTGCCATCGCCAAGTGCGAGGATTGCCTTGTCTTCGTTGAAGGACAGGCCTTCAAGGGTTGTTTCCATGCGGCGGATGTTGGCGCGCTTGCGAATTTCGTCGTCAAGCAGCGTCAGGAAGGCGGCGTTTGGAATGTTGTAGCCGAACGCGGAAAGACCGATCTCGCTGGCGTGAAAGGTAACGACAGGGGCACGCAGAAGACGATCCGTCCCATCGACGATGCGCATGGTCGCGAGCGGGGCGGTGTTGGGTTTCAGGGCTTCCCAGAGACCGATATCCCGCACGAAGCCGATGGAATGTTCCATCAGCGCGGTGGTGCGGCCATCGCTGTGGCCCGAGGCCGGCGAGACGAGGGCAACGCTACGGCCCGAATCGGCCAGCGCGATTGCCGAGAGCGAGCCGGCGAGACCGGCGCCCACGACTGCGATATCGACATGTTCCATGGCCAAGCCTCCTCGATGACGTCTTCATTCCGCTTTTAACGGCGGATTGAGGCGAAATAAATGGGCCGCAGTGACGCAACCCTCGCCTCGCGTCCACAGCGGATTGCCGGCCAAGTGTTGATTTTCACTGGCGACCCGGCGCAAAGGGTGCATATTAAGCCGATACCGCCGAAAAAGGCGGCAATGCCGGATCAAGGTTGGGAAGCCTGTATCTGGCATCTGCGGGAGAAGCACAAAAGGACAGGTAGCCGCCGCCGATGAAGTTTTTCAATTACAAGCGCGTGCCCTACGCTGAAATTCGTGCGTTTTCCGTCCATATCCTAACCGCTTCCGGATCGTTCCTGGCCTTCCTCGGCGTGGTCGCTGCTGCAGAGCATCGCTTTGTCGATATGTTTTGGTGGTTGGGGCTCGCGCTTGCGGTTGACGGTATCGATGGCCCGATTGCCCGCAAGGTGCGGGTCAAGGAAGTGCTGCCGAACTGGTCGGGCGATACGCTCGATAATGTCATCGACTACGTGACCTATGTTTTGCTCCCGGCCTTTGCGCTCTATCAGAGCGGCATGATCGGCGAGCCCTGGTCCTTTGTTGCCGCCGGCGCGATCGTGGTTTCCAGTGCCATTTATTATGCCGACATGGGCATGAAGACGGATGAATATTTCTTCTCCGGTTTTCCTGTCGTCTGGAACATGGTTGTTTTTACCCTGTTTGTGATCGATGCCAGCGAAATGGCGGCATCCATCGTCGTCTTCGTTTCGGTCTTTCTGACGTTCCTGCCGATCAATTTTCTGCATCCGGTGCGGGTACAGCGCCTGCGCCCGCTCAATCTGGCGGTCTTTGCCGTCTGGGCCGTGCTGGGCGGGTATGCGCTGCTTCTGCATTTCGATACGCCCGGCTGGGTGGTTGCCGGTGTTGTCGGATCGGGTATCTATTTGTATGTGATTGGATTTATCCTCCAGCTTGTTCCAAGCCTCGGACGGAATTGAGGAGATAGGGTATGGCTCAGGCTATTGTCGTTCGGGCTCTTGGCGGGCCGGATGTCCTGAAGCTTGAAGGCGTAACGCCATCGGCCCCGGGGCCGGGCGAAGTCCAGATTCGCCAGGTCGCGATCGGCGTGAATTTCATCGACGTCTATTTCCGCACCGGCCTCTATAAGTCTGCGGCCATGCCGTTCATTCCGGGCAAGGAAGGTGCCGGCATTGTGACCGCCGTCGGCGATGGCGTGAACGATATGGCGATAGGCGATCGTGTTGCCTATGCGTCCGCCGACGGGGCTTACAGCAGCGAGCGCAACGTCGACGCATCCCAACTCGTGAAAGTGCCGGATGAAATCCCGCTGGAAACGGCGGCAGCGATGATGCTGAAGGGCATGACGGCGCAGTACCTGCTGAATCAGACGTTCAAGGTCGGACCCGAAACGACATTGCTCTTTCATGCGGCCGCTGGTGGTGTCGGCCTGATCGCCGGCCAGTGGGCCAAGGCGCTTGGCGCAACGGTGATCGGAACCGCCGGTTCGCAAGACAAGGTCGATCTTGCGCTCGCCCATGGCTACGATCACGTCATCAACTATCGCACCGAGGATTTCGTCAGCCGCGTCAGGGAGATCACCGGCGGCAAGGGCGTCGATGTCGTTTATGATTCGGTCGGCAAGGATACCTATCCCGCGTCGCTGGATTGCATCCGCCCGCGCGGGCTTTGGGTCTCCTTCGGAAACTCCTCCGGCCCCGTCGATAGTTTTAGCATCGGGGTGCTGGCGCAAAAAGGCTCGCTGTTTGCAACGCGACCGACGCTCTTTGCCTACGTTGCGACCCGGCCGGCTCTGGAGGCATGTGCAAATTCTCTTTTTGATATTGTGCGCAGCAACAAAGTCCGTATCAATATCAACCAGACCTATGCACTGGCGGATGCCGCGCAGGCTCATACGGATCTGGAAGCCAGAAAAACGAGTGGAACGACCTTGCTGATACCCTGATAAGCCGCAAAGGCACGGGAGCAGCATAAGCAAGAAATGAGGGGCGCGTGGCGGGAGAGCAAGAAACCGTCGACGGATCGTTGTTGGCCGTCGACAAGCTGACAAAGGTATTCGGCACCTTCGCAGCCTGCGATCATATCGATCTCGCCATCAGGACCGGTGAAATCCACGCATTGCTTGGAGAGAACGGCGCCGGTAAATCGACACTGGTGAAGATGCTGTTCGGCGTGCTTGCACCGACCAGCGGGCGTATCCTCTGGCAAGGCCAGCCTGTGCGTATCGCAAGTCCCAATGCCGCAAGAAAACTCGGTATCGGAATGGTTTTCCAGCATTTTTCGCTGTTTGAAGCCCTGACCGTCGCCGAAAATATTGCTTTGTCCATGGATCCGGGCGTTTCGCTTGCGAAGATTTCGGATGAGGCGGCGTCGCTGTCTCGTAGTTATGGCTTGCCGCTCGATCCGAAAGCGCATGTCGCCGACCTTTCTGTCGGAGAACGCCAACGCATCGAGATCGTGCGCGCTCTGCTGCAGAACCCGCAATTGATCATTCTCGACGAACCGACATCGGTTCTGACGCCGCAGGAAGCGGACCGTCTTTTCGAGACGCTCGCCAAGCTGAAATCCGAAGGGCGCTCGGTTCTCTATATCAGTCACCGGCTTGAGGAAGTGCAGCGCATCTGCGACCGCGCCACGGTACTGCGGCACGGCAAGGTGACGGGTGCCTGCGATCCGCGGCAGGAGACACCGGCCTCGCTGGCACGCATGATGGTCGGCAGCGACGTTGCGCATGTGTCTGCTGAAGGAACCGGGGTTCGCGGCGATGTGCTGCTGGAAGCGCGCAATCTTTCGGCTGCGGCGAGAACCCCCTTTGCCGTGTCGCTCAAGCATGTCTGCCTGAAGGTTCGCGGCGGCGAGGTGCTGGCGATTGCAGGTGTTGCCGGCAACGGGCAGAGCGAACTTTTCGACGCGCTTTCCGGCGAATATCCGGTTGCCGACGCGAGTGCCATTCAATTGCGCCAGAAGCCTGTCGGCACCCTTGGCATCAACGCCCGGCGGTTGATAGGCAGCGGCTTCGTGCCGGAAGAGCGCCATGGCCATGCAGCGGTATCAGCCCTTCCACTTTCGGACAATCTCGTTTTGGCCCGCAGCGAATCCGACCGCAAGGCGTTTATCGGTGGGGGCAGGCTCGGCATTATCCGGCAGGATGCGGTCAAACGCGCAACCAAACGCATTTGTGAAGTCATGGATGTGCGTAAGAGCGGTGAGGACCCGGCTGCCGGGTCGCTGTCGGGCGGCAATCTGCAAAAATTTATCGTTGGTCGCGAGCTTGATCGGCAGCCTTCCGTGCTCGTCGTCAACCAGCCGACCTGGGGCGTGGACGCGGGGGCTGCGAGCCGCATCCGTCAGGCACTCGTCGATCTCGCGAAATCCGGTTCAGCGGTACTGGTGATCAGCCAGGATCTGGACGAAATCTTCGAGGTCGCCACCGAAATCGCCGTCATCAACGAGGGACGTCTTTCCGATGCCTATCCGGCAAAGGAATTGTCTCGTGAGAAAATAGGGTTGCTGATGGGCGGCATGCATGTCGGCAAGCAGGCGGAGAGCCTTGATGCGCATTGAGCTTGAAAAGCGCCCGAAGGTCTCGGTGCTGTTCTCCATCTTCTCTCCGTTCATAGCGCTGATCCTGACGCTGATTGCCGGGGCCATCATGTTTGCAATGCTCGGCAAGGACCCGGGCTATGCGCTTTACAGCTTTTTCATCGAGCCGCTGATGGAGGTCTGGTCGCTGCATGAACTGGCGATCAAGGCGGGACCGCTGATCCTAATCGCTGTCGGCCTTTCGGTCTGCTACCGCTCCAACAACTGGAATATCGGCGCCGAAGGCCAGTTCATCATGGGCGCGATCGCGGGTTCGATCATTCCGGTCGTCTTTTACGAGTGGCAGTCGCCTTTGGTGCTGCCACTGATGCTGGTCATGGGCATGCTGGGCGGCGCGCTGTTTGCGGGCATTCCGGCCTTTCTCAAGGCCCACATGAATACAAACGAAATCCTGACCAGCCTGATGCTGGTCTATGTCGCACAGCTTTTCCTAGACTGGCTGGTGCGCGGCCCCTGGCGCAATCCGGGCGGTATGAATTTTCCCGAGACGCGCACCTTCGGCGCCGAAGCCATCCTGCCCGAAATGCTGGCCTCCGGTCGCGCCCATTGGGGTTTTGCCTTCGCCATCATCGCGGCGATCCTTGTCTGGCTGATGATGCGCTTTACGCTCAAGGGCTTCGAGATCACCGTTCTTGGCCAATCGGAGCGGGCAGGCCGGTTTGCCGGTTTCTCGTCGCGCAAGATGATCTGGTTTTCGATGCTGCTTTCCGGCGCGCTCGCGGGTCTCGCCGGCATCTCGGAAGTGAGCGGTGCGATCCAGCAACTGCGTCCTGTCATCTCGCCCGGTTACGGTTTTACCGCGATCATCGTTGCCTTTCTCGGCCGTCTGAACCCGCTCGGTATCGTCGCTTCGGGTCTTGTTCTTGCGCTCACCTATCTAGGCGGCGAGGCAGCGCAGCTGTCGCTCGGGGTTTCCGACAAGGTGACACGCGTTTTCCAGGGGCTGCTGCTGTTCTTTGTGCTCTCCTGCGACACGCTGCTCCACTTCAAGATCAGAATGGTCTGGGCTGACCTCAATGATACCGTGAAGGATACGCACTGATGGGTATCGTCGAAGCCATTCTTCTCACTGTCATCACCGCCGCGACCCCGCTCGTGATCGCCGCTCTTGGCGAACTCGTGACCGAGCGGTCCGGCGTGCTCAATCTGGGTGTCGAGGGCATGATGATCATGGGGGCAGCCTGCGCCTTCGTGGCGACGCAGCTCACAGGCTCTCCTTATATCGGCATTCTCGCCGGTATCCTTTCCGGCGCGCTGTTTTCGCTGCTGTTCGGTTTCCTGACCCTGACTCTGGTTGCAAACCAGGTGGCGACAGGTCTTGCCCTAACGATCCTCGGTCTTGGGGTTTCCGGCATGATCGGAGAAGCCTATGTCGGCCAATCCGGCGAGAAACTGCCGCAGATCGTCTTTCCGCTTCTGTCGGATATTCCCTGGCTCGGGCCGTTGCTCTTCAAGCAGGATATGATCTTTTATCTGTCGATCGCGCTGGTGATCGGAGTGAACTGGTTCCTGTTCAAGACCCGCAAGGGCCTGATGCTGCGTTCGGTGGGGGACAGTCATTCGTCGGCCCACGCGCTCGGCATCAACGTTATCCGCACGCGCTATCTGGCCGTGATGTTCGGCGGTGCCTGCGCCGGTCTTGCCGGCGCCCAGCTGTCGCTCGTCTATACGCCGCAATGGGTGGAAAACATGTCCGCCGGTCGCGGATGGATCGCGCTGGCGCTTGTGGTGTTCGCCTCGTGGCGGCCGTGGCGCGTTGTCGTCGGCGGTTATCTTTTCGGCGCGGTCTCCATCAGCCAGCTGCATGCACAGGCGTTCGGCATCGGAATTCCGTCACAGTTCCTTTCCGCTCTTCCCTATCTCGCGACAGTTGCGGTACTGATTATCATCTCGCACAACCGCCGCACGACGCTGATCAACACGCCGGCGTCGCTTGGCAAATCCTTCGTGCCAGATCGGTAAAACAACAAAATTCTTAAAACCAAACCATAGGGGTAAAAATGAAAAAGCTTCTTTTCGCTCTTGCAACGTCTGCAGCCGTCCTCGGCTTCACCGCTGCCGCCAGCGCCCAGGACAAGGCCAAGATCTGCTTCGTCTATGTCGGCTCCAAGACCGACGGCGGCTGGACGCAGGCTCACGACATCGGTCGCCAGGAACTGGAAAAGGCCCTTGGCGACAAGATCGAAACCCAGTTCCTCGAAAACGTTCCGGAAGGTCCGGATGCCGAGCGCGCAATCGAGCGTCTCGCCCGTTCAGGTTGCGGTGTGATTTTCACGACGTCCTTTGGTTTCATGGACGCGACCATCAAGATCGCCGAAAAGTTCCCGGACGTGAAGTTCGAGCATGCGACCGGCTACAAGAGCGCGCCGAACGTCGCAACCTACAACAGCCGCTTCTACGAAGGCCGCTACATTCAGGGCCAGATCGCTGCGAAGATCTCGCAGAAGGGCGAAGCCGGCTACATCGCGTCCTTCCCGATTCCGGAAGTCGTCATGGGCATCAACTCGTTCCTGATTGGTGCGCGTTCGGTCAATCCGGAGTTCAAGATCAAGGTCGTATGGGCCAACACCTGGTTTGACCCCGGCAAGGAAGCCGATGCCGCTAAGGCACTGATCGACCAGGGCGTTGATGTGATCACGCAGCACACCGACACGACGGCGCCGATGCAGGTTGCTGCAGAGCGTGGCATCAAGGCCTTCGGTCAGGCCTCCGACATGATCAAAGCTGGACCGGAAACTCAGCTGACGGCGATCGTCGACACCTGGGGCTCCTACTACATTAAGCGCACCCAGGCTTTCCTCGACGGCAAGTGGGAAACCACATCGAGCTGGGACGGCCTCAAGGATGGCATCCTGACGATGGCGCCCTACACCAACATGCCGGACGACGTGAAGAAGATGGCCGAGGAAACAGAAGCCAAGATCAAGTCCGGCGAGCTGAAGCCGTTTACCGGCCCGCTCAAGAAGCAGGACGGCAGCGAATGGCTGGCCGCTGGCGCATCTGCGGATGACGGCACGCTTCTCGGCATGAACTTCTACGTCGAAGGCGTTGACGATAAGCTGCCGCAGTAACGGCATCTGACTGATTCTAAATATGAAAGGGGCGGCTTACGGCTGCCCCTTTTTTCGTCCTGCTTGCTGCGGTAGTGACGTGAGAAAAATTTCGCGGCGGCCACAAATAGCCGTTTACATAAATCATATAGTATGATTTTTTACCGGTGCTGCTGAGGAGCAGCTTTCTTTGGGAGGAAATCATGAAATTCAAGACTGCACTTGCGAGTGCCACGATCCTTGCTGCCTGCATGTTCGGTTCCGCTTCTGCCGCCGACCTTACGATCGGTTTTTCGCAGATCGGTTCGGAGTCCGGCT
This sequence comes from Pararhizobium arenae, assembly GCF_001931685.1. Taxonomy (GTDB): domain Bacteria; phylum Pseudomonadota; class Alphaproteobacteria; order Rhizobiales; family Rhizobiaceae; genus Pararhizobium; species Pararhizobium arenae. The sequence goes on from NZ_MOOY01000001.1 coordinate 501,651, forward strand.
GGCGCGCCGCTGAAACCACTCTGACCAAGCAGCAGGCCGAAAAGCGCGGTATCGACCTCAAGTTCGCCGATGCTCAGCAGAAACAGGAAAACCAGATCAAGGCGATCCGTTCGTTCATCGCCCAGGGCGTTGACGCGATCCTGATTGCTCCGGTTGTCGCCACCGGCTGGGATGAAGTCCTGACGGAAGCCAAGGATGCCGAAATCCCGGTCATTCTGCTCGACCGTACCGTCGATTCGTCGAAAGACCTCTACCTGACGGCCGTGACCTCCGACCTGGTCCATGAAGGCAACGTCGCCGGCAAGTGGCTGGTCGATACCGTCGCCGGAAAGCCGTGCAACGTCGTCGAGTTGCAGGGCACCACCGGTTCTTCGCCGGCTATCGACCGCAAAAAGGGTTTTGAAGAAGCTCTGAAAGGTCACGACAACCTGAAGATCATCCGCAGCCAGACCGGTGACTTTACCCGCACCAAGGGCAAGGAAGTCATGGAAAGCTTCCTCAAGGCTGAAGACGGCGGCAAGAACATCTGCGCCCTCTACGCTCACAACGACGATATGGCCGTTGGTGCGATCCAGGCGATCAAGGAAGCTGGCCTGAAGCCGGGTACAGATATTCTCGTCGTCTCGATCGACGCCGTTCCGGATATCTTCCAGGCCATGGCTGCCGGCGAAGCCAATGCGACAGTCGAGCTGACCCCTGACATGGCTGGCCCGGCACTAGATGCGCTCGAAGCTTATCTGAAGGACAAGACGGAGCCGCCGAAGTGGATCCAGACGGAGTCCAAGCTGTACACCCAGGCTGACGATCCGCAGAAGGTCTACGAAGCCAAGAAGGGCCTCGGCTACTGATGTTTGCAATGGAGCGCTGGCTTGCCGGCGCTCCAACCGCAGGCAGTCGGGCCGAACGTCACGTTCGGCCTGATGGTTTACTGTGGTCGATCTCTGGCAATGCCGCCGGATATCTGAGATGGTAAGCAATCATTAACCTAGTGCCTGTTCTCCGGCGTGCCGCGAGCTGCCGGGGCGACCTGTGCCATCGCTGAATCAGAGCGGTCAGCCAGCGGAAGCCGGAATGATGCAAAGCAATGACGAAATTCTCTCTGCCACGGCCATAGTCAAACGATTTCCGGGCGCGATCGCACTGGATCACGTCAATTTCTCGCTCCGCCGCGGCGAGGTCCACGCGCTCCTCGGCGAGAACGGCGCTGGCAAATCCACCCTTATCAAATGCATGACCGGTGCCTACCGACGCGATGAGGGGTCTCTTCGCCTCGACGGTGTCGAAATCGATCCGCGCGATCCGCTAGATGCCCAGTCGCTCGGGATCGGGACGGTCTATCAGGAGGTCAATCTCCTCGGTAACCTCAGCGTTGCCGAAAACCTGTTTCTCGGTCGCCAGCCGCGCCGTTTCGGTCTTGTGAACACCCGCGAGATGAACCGGCAGGCGAGGGCGTTGCTTGCCAACTACGGCATGGACATCAATGTCTCACGCTCGCTCGACAGCTATTCCGTCGCCGTTCAGCAGGTTGTTGCCATTGCCCGCGCGGTCGATCTCTCCGGCAAGGTTCTCATCCTGGACGAGCCAACGGCCAGCCTTGATGCCCAGGAAGTGGAGATGCTGTTTCGCATCGTCCGCGGGCTGAAGGCCAAGGGCTTGGGCGTCGTTTTCATCACACATTTTCTGGAGCAGGTTTACGCCCTTTCGGACAGGATTACGGTGCTGCGCAACGGTCAATTCATTGGCACGCGCGAAACTGCGTCTCTGCCGCGCAAGGATTTGGTGACGATGATGCTCGGTCATGAGCTTGCGGACGCGGAAAAGGAATTGCGGGCTCACCAACCGGATTCTGGCAATGTTCGATTTGAGTTTAACGGCTATGGAAAGGCCGGCAAGATCAAGCCCTTCGATCTTTCGGTTCGTAAGGGGGAGGTGGTCGGCATTGCCGGTCTGCTCGGGTCGGGCCGCACGGAGACGGCGCAACTGCTTTTCGGCGTCGACAAGCCCGATAGCGGTACGGCAACCGTGGCGGGTAAGACCGTCAGTCTGAATTCGCCGCGTGCTGCCATCAATGAAGGTTTCGGGTTCTGCCCCGAGGATCGCAAGATTGAGGGGATCATCGGCGATCTTTCGATCCGCGAAAACATCGCACTTGCGCTTCAGGCGCGACGTGGCTGGGCTCGCCCGCTCTCGAGATCGGAGCAGATTGCGCTTGCCGACCGCTATATCAAGGCACTCGACATTCGCACGACCGATCGGGAGAAACCGATCAAGCTGCTTTCAGGCGGCAATCAGCAAAAGGCCATCCTGGCCCGTTGGTTGGCAACCAATCCGCAATTCCTGATCCTCGACGAACCGACACGCGGCATCGACGTCGGTGCCCATGCCGAAATCATCCGGCTGATCGAAGATTTGTGCGCCCAGGGCATGTCGCTGCTGGTCATTTCCTCCGAGCTTGAGGAACTTGTGGCTTACAGTTCGCGCATTCTTGTCCTGCGAGACCGCGAGCATGTTGCCGAGCTGACCGGCGGCGCCATCACCACCCAGAACATCGTCAATGCAATTGCCGCCAGCGGCAGCGAAAAGGCAGTCCAATGATCGAAAGCGCACAACGGCTTGCGTGGCGGCTGGCGCCGCAGCTGATCGCCCTGATCATCATTCTCATCCTCTGCCGACTGGTTTTCCCGGGTTTCTACTCGATCGAATTCCAGAACGGGCGGCTCTATGGAAGCCTGATCGACGTTTTGAACCGGGGAGCACCCGTCGCGCTGCTTGCCGTCGGCATGACCGTTGTCATCGCCACCAAAGGTATCGATCTCTCGGTCGGGGCCGTGATGGCGATCTGCGGAGCCGTTGCAGCGTCATCCAGCGTGCGTGGCGATCCGCTTGTGTTGACGTTGATACTGACGTTGGGTGTCGGCCTGATCTGCGGGGTCTGGAACGGGTTTCTCGTTTCCGTTCTCAATATCCAGCCGATTGTCGCTACTCTTGTCCTTATGGTGGCAGGGCGGGGGATCGCGCAGCTGATCACCGAAGGGGCGATCCTCACCTTCAACGATCCCGGCCTTATCTTCATCGGCAGCGGCTCGTTTATCGCTCTGCCGATGCCGGTGGTGACGTGGCTGCTGTTTGGCATAGCCGTCGCCGTTCTCCTGCGACTAACCGCGCTCGGGCTTTTGATCGAAGCGGTCGGGATCAACCGGCGTGCAAGCACGCTCTCAGGTATTCGGACGCCGGTTCTGCTGATGGCTGCCTATATGCTTTCGGGCCTCTGTGCTGCGATCGCCGGTATCATCGTGGCGGCCGATATCAAGGGGGCAGATGCCAACAATGCCGGTCTCTGGCTCGAGCTCGATGCCATTCTGGCGGTCGTGGTCGGTGGAACCTCGCTTCTCGGCGGGCGCTTCAGCATCATCGCATCGCTGATCGGCGCCATGATCATTCAGGCGATCAACACCGGCATCCTGCTTTCGGGCTTCCCGCCGGAGTTCAACCTCATCATCAAGGCTGCGATCATCGTCATCATTCTCGTGATCCAGTCACCGAAAGTGCAGGGCGTCATGACCTTCCTGACTGTTAAATCCGCGCGCAAGCGTGACGTGGAGCAAACGGCGCAATGAACCAGAAGTATCTTCCTCTCATCGCCACGATCCTGATCTTCATCGTCTCCTATGCGATGTGCGCGTTACAGTATCCGAACATGCTGTCGACCCGCGTGATCGGCAATCTTTTGACGGACAATGCCTTTCTCGGTATCGCTGCGGTTGGCATGACCTTCGTGATCCTCTCCGGCGGCATTGACCTGTCGATCGGTTCGGTCATCGCCTTCACGGGCATTTTCCTTGCCGTCATGCTGGAGACCACCAGCATTCATCCCTTGCTGGCCTTTGTCCTGGCGCTGCTGATCACGACAGCCTTCGGCGCCATCATGGGCGCGATCATCCACTACCTCGAAATGCCCGCCTTCATCGTTACCCTGGCCGGCATGTTTCTCGCGCGCGGCATGGCGTTCGTCCTGTCGATCGACTCGATCCCGGTGCGACATGAATTCTACGGCACGCTCAAGAGCTTCTATTACAAGCTTCCCGGTGGTGGGCGGATAACGCTGATCGGAGGCCTGATGCTGCTGGTTTTCGCAGTCGGCATCATCATCGCTCAGCGCACCCGCTTCGGCACAAATGTCTATGCGCTCGGTGGCGGGCCGCAGACGGCGGCGCTGATGGGTGTTCCGGTCGCGCGCACAACGATCCTGATCTACGCGCTGTCCGGTTTCCTCGCGGGGCTTTCCGGAATCGTTTATTCCCTTTACACGTCAGCGGGATATTCGCTTGCGACCGTCGGGGTCGAGCTGGATGCCATTGCTGCGGTCGTGATTGGAGGCACGCTGCTGACGGGGGGAGCCGGATTTGTGGGAGGAACACTGATCGGCGTTCTCATTCAGGGGCTTATTCAAACCTACATCACCTTCGACGGCTCTCTGTCGAGCTGGTGGACGAAGATATTGATCGGCGCTTTGCTGTTCGCCTTCATCCTGATGCAGAAGGGAATCCTGTTCGTGTCGCGGCGAGGCAGAAGCTATGCCTGAGGGGGAGTAATTGCGTAAAGGTTTGATGGAGACGGTGATCACGGGCGCCAACGCCCGCACCAGTCACGCCCAGGTGGTCGAGGAACTTGGGAAAGCCATTGTTTCTGGCCAGTTCCCGGTTGGATCGATTTTGCCGGGAGACTCTGAACTGGCGCTTCGCTTCAAGGTTTCCCGCACGGTTCTGCGCGAGGCCATGAAGACACTGGCTGCCAAGGGGTTGATCGTTCCGCGCGCCCGCATCGGTACCCGCGTGACCGACAAGAGCCAGTGGAACCTCTTCGATAACGACATCCTGACCTGGCATTTCAACGGCGGCGTCGGTGAGGAGTTTCTATATCACCTCAGCGAAATACGGCTCGCCTTCGAACCTCATGCTGCTGCGCTTGCCGCGCGCAACGCCTCGGAAACCGAGATCAGCAACATGATGCGGCTTGCTGTGGCGATGGGCGACGAAAGCCACAGCGCCGAAACGCTTGCAGTGGCGGATCTGAAATTCCACATCGCCGTCCTGGAGGCGTCCGGCAATCCCTTCATGCGCACGGTTGGCGGCCTTATCGAGGCGGCACTGGTGGGCGTCTTCAAGCTCAGCTCACCTGTTGAAGACAAAAGCGGTATAGGCGAAATTTCGCGCAACCACATCCGCATCGTCGAGCAGATCAGCCGCCGTGACGAACATGGCGCCCGCGGGGCCATGGAGTTGGTCATTCGCGTCGGTCGCGAGCGGGTGCGGGAAGCCTTCCGGGAAAACGACGGAAAGGCGTGAGCCAGGTGCCTTGTCCCCACCAAAAGATGTTTGGCGTCGATTGCCTGCATCTGGAAACTGTAAATTGCCATTGCCCGGCTTGCCGTTTTTACTCGATCCGCCTATCTGGTGAGACATCGCACGGCGCGACCTTGAGGGGTGCGCTTGGTTTCAACGGTGATCGAGGGCTATGTCCGAACTAATTGTCATTTTCATTCTTTTGTTAATCAATGCATTTTTTGCGCTGTCTGAAATGGCAATCGTATCGGCAAGCCGGCCGCTTCTCCGGCAAATGGCCCGGCAGGGAAATGTCCGCGCGGAGAGGGCGCTGAAGCTCGCCGAGGATCCAGGTAAGTTTCTTTCCACGGTACAGGTCGGCATCACCCTCGTCGGCACGCTTGCCGGCGCCTATGGCGGTGCGACCATCGCAGACAAGCTTGCTCCTGTGTTGAACGAGATCGCCTGGATCAATCCTTATGGCAGCACGGTTGCGGTTGCCGCGGTCGTGACCTTGATCACCTATCTCTCGGTCGTGATCGGCGAGCTCATTCCAAAGCAACTCGCGCTGAAAAATTCCGAGGGCGTGGCGATGTTCGTGTCCGGCCCGATGTCCTTCCTGTCGAAGCTCGCGGCCCCCGTCGTCTATCTGTTCGAATCCTCGGCGGCCATCGTCCTGAAGATTTTTGGCGCCAGCGACGACAGCGATCGGGTGACGGAGGAGGAAGTTCAGGCGATCATGGCCGAAGGTGTCGAAAGCGGCGCCATCGAGAAGTCTGAACACGAAATGCTGCGCAGGATCATCCGGCTGGGCGATCGAAACGTAAAATCGATCATGACGCACCGGACCGAAGTGAGCTTTATCGAGATCGACGACAGCCTGGACGCCATTCGCGCCAAGGTCGCGCAATCTGCCCATTCGCGCTATCCCGTCATGGAGACGGCGACCGGCGAGGTGTTGGGGGCAATTCTCATCAAGGAGGTGCTGAACGCGCAGGTTCGCGGCAATGCCTTCAATGTGCGTGACTTCGTAAGGGACATCCACACGCTGCCGGAGACGGCTTCCTGCCTGAAGGCACTGGAAGCGTTCAAGAGTTCCCGCATCAACATGGCCATGATCGTCGACGAGTACGGCAGTATCGAAGGCATCATCACCATCGCCGACATTCTTGAGGCGATCGTCGGTATCCTGCCGTCGAATTATGACGACATCGAGCATGCTCTGATCCGTCAGCGTGACGACGGTTCTTATCTCGTGGACGGCCGCACGCCGATTGACGAGATCAACCTGACGATCGGTCTCGATGAGATCGATGCGGATGGCAGCTTCGAGACGATCGCTGGTTTTCTGGTTCAGGAACTGCGCAAGACGCCGGAAGAAGGCGACGTCACCGAGGCGCACGGCTATCGCTTCGAGGTCATCGACATGGACGGCCGGAGGATAGACAAAATCCTCGTTTCAAAGGTTGCTGAGAGTGATTAGCGAAGAGCCGTGCAGTGGCGGATTTCGTGTTAATGCCAGAAAGGCCGCGTCGTGATCGACGCGGCCTTTCAGTTATGCATAGAGATCACGGAAAGCTTTAAGCGAGCTTGGCAGCGATCTTTGCGACATGGGCGCCCTGGTAGCGAGCTGCTTCCAGTTCGATTTCCGAAGGCTGGCGGGAGCCGTCGCCGCCGGTGATCGTCGATGCACCATAAGGCGAGCCGCCCTTGACTTCATCAACGCCCATCTGGCCCTGGAAGGCGTAGGGAAGGCCGACGACGACCATGCCGTGGTGCATCAGGGTCGGGATGAAGCCGAGAATAGTGGACTCCTGGCCGCCGTGCTGGGTAGCGGACGAGGTGAAGACCGAGCCGACCTTGCCGACCAGCGCGCCCTTCATCCACAGACCGCCGGTCTGGTCGATGAAGTTGCGCATCTGCGAAGCGACCGTGCCATATCGGGTGCCGGCGCCGAAGATGATGGCGTCGTAGTCTGCCAGTTCATCTGGCTTTGCGATTTCCGCAGCCTGGTCGACCTTGAAATAAGAGGCCTTGGCGACATCTTCCGGTACGAGTTCCGGAACGCGCTTGACGGTGACGTCGGCGCCAGCAGACTTCGCGCCTTCAGCCACGGCATAAGCCATAGTTTCGATGTGGCCGTAAGCCGAGTAGTAAAGGACCAGTACCTTTGCCATTGTGTTCTCCTGTGAAAAGGCTTGTTCGTTCGATTGCCTATGGGCATGCAATCTAGCAATTTGGTGTCGCTCTGCCAGAAGGCAGGCAGGCGACAGACTGTTTGACAATAATTGACAGTGACATTTCGACGATGAACAATCCCATTTTTCCTATGGTGTTTCCATGACCCAGCAGACGATTGTAACCGCGGCCATTCTGGCGATTGGCGATGAACTCCTGTCCGGGAGAACCAAGGATAAGAACATCGGGCATCTTGCTGAATTGCTTACTCTTTCAGGTATTGACCTGAAGGAAGTCCGTATCGTCGCGGATGAAGAGGATGCAATCGTTGCCGCGCTCAATGCGCTGCGGGAAAAATATGATTATGTCTTTACCTCGGGCGGCATCGGTCCAACCCATGACGATATAACGGCAGATGCCGTATCAAAGGCATTTGGCGTGCCGTGCATTCATGAGACCGAAGCGATGAAGCTGCTTGCCGCCATGTACGAGCGGCGTGGCATGGAATTCACGCAAGCCCGTCAACGCATGGCACGCATGCCTGAAGGCGCAACCCACATCCCCAACCCAGTTTCCACGGCACCTGGTTTCACCATTGGCAATGTCTATGTCATGGCCGGCGTGCCCCAGGTTTTCCAGGCCATGGTGGATGCGGTGTTGCCGACGTTGCGCGGCGGAGCCCGCGTGATGTCGCGTTCCGTCACGTCGCCTTACGGTGAAGGCGATATCGGTGGGCCGTTGGGCGAAGTACAGAAGCGCCATCCGGAAACCAGTATCGGTTCCTATCCGAAATTCGACGGGAAATTTTTCTCGACCGAACTCGTCATTCGAGCCCGGGATGAAACCTTGCTTTCAGCGGCCGAAGCCGACGTCATTGCTATGATAGAATCGATAAAATCTGAGAAAGTTAAAGCTGATCCAGCAGCTTAGATGATTTTCCTTAGAATTTCGTTGAGCTCGCCGAGATGGACGATTTCGTGAAATCGCGGATGGTCTTCCGGCTTGTCCGCATGTTCGTAGCTCCAGGTCAGCGCATGGGGCACATAAACGCCCCAGCTTCCGGCTTCTAGAGCCGGCAGGACATCCGATTTCAGGGAGTTGCCAACCATCAGGCTGCGCTCAGGACCATCGCCATGGCGGGAAAAGGCCTTCTCATAGGTTTGCGGTGACTTGTCGCTGACGATCTCGATGCCATGGAAGTAGTCGCCAATCCCGGAGGCTGCGAGCTTGCGCTCCTGGTCGAACAGATCGCCCTTGGTGATCAGCACAAGCCTGTAGTCGTCGTGAAGCGCTGCAAGCGTATCCTGTGCGTGCGGAACCACCTCGACAGGATGCTTCAGCATCTCGCGTCCGGCGTTCAGGATTTCGTGGATGACGCTTGTCGGAATTTCGCCCTGACTGACCTCGATCGCAGTTTCGATCATCGAAAGCGTGAACCCCTTGATGCCGAAGCCGTACAAGGCGAGGTTCCGCTTTTCGGCGGCGAGCAATCGTTCTGAAAGGTGATCCGGTTCAACGTAATCCCTGAGAAGCGCAGCAAACTCCGCCTGGGTCAACTGATAGAAATGCTCGTTCTGCCAGAGCGTATCATCTGCGTCGAAGCCGATGGTGGTGACCTTTTGGAGGGGAAGGTTGCCTGCCATGGTTTTACGGGCCTGACACCGTGAAAGGTTGTTCGACACTCGCGGTCTTCTTGCTATTCGTGTCGTTAAAATGGAACCGCAGGATATAGTCTCCCGCCGGCGCTCCGGTCACGTCGATGGACAGCGTGGCGTAAATTTCCTGGTTGCGGAAATAGCCATTGAAGGTGAAGTTGCCGAAGCCTTTCTGGCTGGCAAGCACTTCGCCCTGCTTATTGAGGATATCGAAATCGACGGTAAAGTTGGTCTGGATTTTTCCCTGCGTCGTCGAGGGTACCCAATTGAGGCCAATCGGCTCGACATAGGAGACGAGCGTTTCACCGGGCTTGAAGATCGACGTATCCTTGGTGTCGTACATAGCGTAGCCGGCGGGCTCACCTCGCACGAAGACGGCTTTTCCGATGGAGAAGGGCAGTTTGACGGAAAAGTCGCTCATGGCGCTTCGCATGGCATCATAGGCGCCGACTGCGTCGCCGGCTTGAGCAAGGCTTTCAGCCTTCGCTGCCGCTTCCGCCAAAGGCCCTGCGTGACCGCTCGCCGCGGAAGTCGCGGCAAGCAAGGATGCAAGCCAGACGGTTCTGAGCTCTTTCAACCTAAACCATCTCATGCCTGCCTCCCAGCCTGTAGCAAGATGGATCATCGGCATTTACCGTTATGAGTCAACCCGATGGCCGGAGTTTCGCAAGGTGTTTAAAAGATGATTGTGAAAATCATATATCTATTGCGGGCGGTAGCCAGAGCGACTGCGGTGTGGCATAGCGGGGCCAGCGAGAACCATGGAAGACCAACCGATGACATTGGATGTTGAAACCGCAACAGAAGCTCTGCGTGGCCTTTTTCCGGCCACACCGCTGCAGCTCAACGAGCATCTCAGCGCGCGCTATGGTGCAAACATCTACCTGAAGCGCGAGGATCTTTCTCCTGTGCGCTCCTACAAGATCCGCGGCGCTTTCAATTTCTTCCGCAAGGTTATTGCTGCGGGGGCTGTTGGAAAGACTTTCGTGTGCGCCTCGGCAGGCAATCATGCACAGGGTTTTGCCTTCGTCTGCCGGCACTTCGGCGTTCCCGGTGTGGTCTTCATGCCGGTCACCACGCCGCAGCAGAAGATCGACAAGACACGCATGTTCGGTGGAGAATTCATCACCATCCGTCTTATCGGCGACTTCTTCGACCAGTGCTATCAGGCTGCCCGCGATCATGTGGACGCGATCGGCGGCGTGATGGTTCCTCCCTTTGATCATCGCGACATCATCGAAGGACAGGCTACCGTGGCCCAGGAAATAATGGAGCAGCTGCCGGAGGGCGTCATGCCGGATCTGGTGATCATGCCTGTCGGCGGCGGCGGCCTTTCTGCTGGCATGACGACGTTCCTCTCTGATCAAGTTGATCCGGAGGGGTTCATTTTCTGCGAGCCCGAGGGTGCTCCAAGCCTGAGGCAAAGCCTCGAAAGCGGGGCGGTCGTTACCTTGGAGCAGGTGGACAATTTCGTCGATGGCGCGGCCGTTGGTCGAATCGGCGATTTGAATTTTCAGATGCTGCAGCGTTTCAAACCGGAGCAGGTGCTTCTCATGCCGGAGAACGCGATCTGCGTCACTATTACCGACATGCTGAACGTGGAGGGCGTCGTCCTTGAGCCTGCCGGTGCTCTCTCGATCACCGCATTGGAAACGCTGGGGGCAGAGGCGTTGCAGGGCAAGACCATCGTCGCGGTCGTCTCGGGCGGCAACTTCGATTTCGAGCGGCTGCCCGATGTCAAGGAGCGCGCAATGCGGCACTCCGGACTGAAGAAATATTTCATCCTCCGCATGGCCCAGCGCCCCGGTGCACTGAAGGATTTTCTGAGCCTGCTTGGGCCGGAAGACGATATCGCTCGCTTTGAGTATCTGAAAAAGTCTGCCCGCAATTTCGGTTCTATCCTGATCGGGATAGAAACGAAAAATCCGCAGAATTTCCCGGCCTTGAAGGCGCGGTTCGATGGCGCCGGATTGCGATATCAGGACATAACCGACAACGAAATCCTCTCTAATCTGGTCGTCTGATTATTAGTTAAAACAGTTAATTAAATCAATTTCCTAATCCATTTTATAATGATTTCAGATAGTGTTTTGGTGGTTGACGGAGAAAGGGCGTCGCCGGCAGGAACGTGCCCGTAAGGGTCGCCTACGTCGCCCGGGTCGATAATGTCTGTCGGTCCACCCCATCTGGAAGCAACCCGCCTTGCCTTGGCCGGATCGATGATCCGGTCCTTGCCGGACACGACGAACAGCGTCGGAATACGGGCCGTCTCGCAGGCAAGCATGCCGGCCTCTTTGACAAGCCTCGCCATCGGTAGCAGCGCATCCACGGGATAGTCGTTCGTCCAGTAGGTCGCGTGAAGCGTGTTGATTGGCTTGAAGCTGCGCAGCCTGCCGAGGAGGAGATGGGCAAGTTGCCTGGCAAACGGACCGGTCAACAGCGGCGCGGCCAGCGCCCGAAGGCCGAAATTCGGCGCGAGAAAGATTGCGGCCTTTATCCGTTTCGCACAGGGATGGTCGCCGGCGAGGATTTCCGCGCAAAGCGTCGCGCCGGTCGAGGTTGCCATGAGGATGATCTGCTCCCCCAGTTGCTCACCGATCGCGATCGCTTCGACGACGTCCGCCCGCCAATCCTCGATCGTCGCTTGCGCCATCGCCTCGCTGCTGCGGCCGTGGCCACTCAGCCGCGTATATAACAGGTTGGCGCCACAAGCTTGGGCGACGATATCGGGAAGCGGGCGCACCTCACCGCTCGAAGCCGAAAAGCCATGGACATAGACTATGCAGACATCGGTCTTACGGCGGGAAACCGGGTCTGACCAGACGATCTGCTTTGCAAGACCGGGACGGATATCGGGAACACTGGCCTCTTTGGAAGCGAGCCAGTTTTAAAGGTCTTTGCCATTCGTGATGTGGGCGGGCATCGCGAGATGCGAGTTTATCGGCAACGGGCTGCTCCGGTGGATGGTTGAAACTTAAGCTTTCACAGCTTCGGGCGCCATGCTAGGTCTCTCATATGGCATCATTTTTCTCAAAATTATTTGGTCTGTCCGGCGGCTCCTCCGAAAAGCCGGCGGGCGGCGGCGCAGCGAAAACAGAAACGTATGCGGATTGCCTGATCAAGGCGTTGCCGATGCGTGAGGGATCGCAGTTCCGGCTGGCCGGCTCGATCGAGAAGACGATCGATGGAGAGGTACGTGTGCGCAATTTCATCCGTGCCGATCTCTTCACCTCGGAGCAGGATGCGATCGATGCGACGTTGCGCAAAGCGCATCAGATTATCGATCAGAACGGGCCGTCGCTGTTCTCGGACGGGGCAGAGCCTCGCCAGGTCTAGGGATAACGCGTCGGCTTTTCCCTAAACAATTCTTTAAATTTGCCACCTATGCTCGCGCCAGAACCGACGCCGAGCATTCAGATGGCAGACATATTCCTTTTCTTCTGTGAAGGGCTTCTCTATGTGGCCGTGATGGTGGCGCTGCTTCATTTGCGCCACTTGATCGGCCTTGGCGTCTTCGTGGCTGCGCTCGGCGTGCTGCATTTCATCGAGACCTATCTGGCCGCCGTCATTTACGTCCAGGTGCCCGTGGGCTTCATCTCGCCCGGCTCGGTCGTGCTTTTCTCCGGCAAGCTCATGATGATCCTGCTTCTCTATGTGAAAGAGGACGCTGCAACCGTTCGCCAGCCCATCTACGGCCTGCTTGCGGGCAACTTCCTGACTGTGGCGTTCGGTTTGTTGTTGCAACAGCATGTTGGCCTGATGACCGCCGGACACCGCGCCGCTGATTTTGCGTTCATCGATGAAATCGGCTGGCTGATGATTTGGGGGACGCTTCTCCTTTACCTGGACTCGATCCTGATCATCCTGATGTATGAGAAGATCGGCCGGTATCTGCGTGGCGCGCCCGGCATCCGTTTCTTCATTTGTGGCGCAACCGTGCTGACATTTGATCAGGCTGGCTTCTATCTGGCCCTCTATCTGATGAACGGCGCTCCGGCGGCGGTCTTCTGGGGCGGCTGGATTGCGAAGATGGTGGCGGCGCTGTTCTACGCGGTAACCCTGGGTGGCTACCTGCATTTTCTCCGCTTCGCGCCGGTCAACGATCCGGACCGCAAGCTCGGCGACATCTTCAATACACTCACCTTCCGAGAACGTTATGAGGACCTGCTTTCACGCTCGGGACGCGATACGTTGACGGGTGTGCTTGACCGAAGCCGCTTCGAACTCATGGCGCCGCGCCTGGTACGCAACGCGATCACATCCGGCAACAACGTCAGCCTGATGATGATCGATGCCGATCACTTCAAGAACATCAACGACCGCTTCGGTCATTTGGAGGGCGATCAGGTTCTGAAGTCGATTGCCAGCGCGCTCAGTCTCGGACTGCGCCAGACGGATCACCTGTTCCGCTATGGCGGGGAGGAGTTCGTCGTCGTCTGCGAAGGGCTCGATCCGATCCATGCGACCTCGCGCGCAAACGATATCCTGCAGTTGGTAACAGGCAGCGTGCTCACCCCGGACCACATGCCGGTGACCATCAGCATCGGCGTCGCTGGAACGCCGGGGGATGGCGAGACCGTAAACGCGTTGCTGTCCGCCGCGGACGAGCGCCTTTACCGCGCCAAGAAACAGGGCCGCAACTGCGTGGTCGGGACGGTCGGTCCCTGAACCTATATCCCCACGTTCGGCCGGTCGATGATTTCACGCAGGGAAAAGCTCGAGTTGATTTTCACCACATGCGGCAGGGCTGAGAGCCAGTCGCGGTGAATGCGCTCGTAATCTTCCAGATCCTTGGCGGCCACCCGGAGAATATAATCGTATTCGCCCGACATCAGGTAGCACACGAGAACGTTGGGGCAGAGTTTTACCGCAGCCTCGAATTCGGTCAGTGTTTTTGCGAACTGACCGGAAAGCGATATGTGGACGATCACCATGATGCGATAGTCGAGCGCCTTGTGTGATAGCCGCGCGTGATAGCCGCTAATCACGCCGTTTTTTTCAAGGATATCGACCCGCCGCGAACATGCGGATGCGGACAGGCCCACCCGCTCTGCCAGTTCGGCATTGGCGATGCGCCCGTTCTGCTGCAGAATCCTGAGTATCGCAGCATCTATGGCATCCATTGCAGGCATTCGAATATCCTTCGACATATGACAGTGATTTCCAGGTTTTCTTCGAAAGACTATCGCCGACGACCCGCATTTTGCAAGGACATGCCGCCCCATTCCTGATTGGCTGGAGTCAGCAAAAACCAACGAGGAGAGGAGCGCTTGATGCGTGTCGGTTGTCCGAAGGAAATCAAAAACCATGAATACCGCGTGGGTCTGACGCCCGGAGCGGTGAGGGAATATGTGGCGCACGGCCACGAGGTTCATATCGAAACCAAGGCAGGCGCCGGTATCGGCGCAGAAGATGATGCCTACCGCGCGGCCGGTGCGAAAATCGTTGGTACGGCGCGCGAAATTTTCGAAAAATGCGACATGGTCGTCAAGGTCAAGGAGCCGCAACCGGGCGAGTGGGTGCAGCTTCGGGACGGGCAGATACTCTACACCTACCTGCATCTCGCGCCGGATCCGGAACAGACCAAGGGGCTGCTCCAGTCCGGCGTCACCGCGATCGCCTATGAAACCGTCACGGACGAACGGGGCGGGCTGCCGCTGCTGGCGCCGATGTCGGAGGTCGCAGGCCGCCTTGCGATACAGGCCGGGGCCACGGCCTTGCAAAAGGCCAACGGAGGCCGCGGCATTCTGCTTGGGGGCGTGCCCGGCGTCCTTCCGGCGAAGGTCGCCGTGATAGGCGGTGGCGTGGTGGGGCTCCATGCCGCACGCATGGCAGCTGGGCTCGGTGCGGATGTGACAATCCTTGACCGTTCCATCCCTCGTCTGCGCCAGCTGGATGACATCTTTGGCGGGCGTGTTCACACCCGTTACTCGACAATCGAGGCGCTGGATGAAGAGGTGTTCACCGCCGATCTGGTTATCGGCGCGGTCCTGATACCGGGTGCCGCCGCGCCCAAACTCGTCAGCCGCGAGATGCTATCGGGCATGAAAAAAGGCGCCGTGCTTGTGGACGTCGCCATCGATCAGGGCGGCTGTTTCGAGACCTCCCATGCGACGACGCATTCCGAGCCGACCTACGAAGTAGATGGTATCGTTCATTATTGCGTGGCCAATATGCCTGGCGCCGTTCCGATCACCTCGACGCAGGCGCTGAACAATGCGACCTTGCAATATGGTTTGAAGCTCGCCGACCGAGGCGTGGCCGCGATCGCGGAAGACAAGCATTTGCGGGCCGGCCTCAACGTCCACAGGGGCCGCATCACCAATGCCGCTGTTGCCGAAGCGCTGGGATATGAAAACCACGCGCCGGAAGCCCTATTGAAAACGGCCTGATGGAGCCGGAGTGAGCCCCTTGCGGGCTCACTCCCTGTCTATACGGCATTGAAAACAATTGTTGCGCGCCGAGCGCACATGAACATAGGCGATGTCGGCACGCTTTAGGAGTTCGGTTGCGCGCTCCTCGATCTTGTCGACATCCGTTACCGCGCCGGTACCGTAGACGATGCGGTTTGCCTCGTCATATCCGCGCAGAAGATAATCCCGGCTGGTTTTCAGTATGGGAGGGGGCGACGCCCCGTCATAGACTTCGCATTCTTCGGCATGCAGGAAGATCGGTCCTGTTTCGGCATAGGGCTGTACCGCCGGAAAAGGCCTGTAGGCCAGGATCAGGTAGGGGTGGCCATCCTCTATGTTTCCAAGGCAATGCCTGCAAGGCATGCCCTGACCGTCGGAAACGTGCCGTTCTGGTGGCATGCCATAGGCGTCCAAACCGCCGCCACGAAGACGGGCGGCTTCATCGCTTGGAACGGGTGTATATCGCAGCATATCGTCCTCCTTGCTCGGGAGGACAGGGATCGCATGGAGTATTCTCGCGCGACACCCGAAACTTGCCGGTTAGAAAAATGCGCTCACCTGAGACGCTTCAGCTTCCGTAAGCGGTTTCAATGTGGTTTCGCGTGTGGCCACAGGCGAAAAACCGAACCGCTGGTAAAGCTGAAGAGCCCGGGGATGGTCGAGGTCATTGGTGGACACCCGAACGAGTTTCGGGTTCGAGCTCCAGGCGGCGTACAAAGCCTGCAGCAGAAACCATTTGCCGATTCCTAACCCAAGGGCATGTTCAAAGATACCGAAATGGCTGATTTCGACTGTGTCGTCGTCGATCTTCAAAAGTTCGAAGAAGCCGGCGGGGGCACCGTTCACGTAGAGAACCGTCACCGAGTTCCGGGGATCATGGAGCACTGCAGAGAGCGCCTCGTCATCCATCCGCAACCGATCGACCCAGTGCCAGCGCCGCCCGACCTGAAGATACAGGAAGCGATAGAAGGCTGGCGGTATTAAGGGGACGCGCATTATGGCGGTCTGGATGTTGACCGGCACCGGCAGGCTCTGCTTGGGCGGTGCGGTCATCTCCAGTTCCGTGACACGGACTGGCAACTCCAAAGGCGATTCTGTCATGATCAGTCCTTGCCTGTGATGACGGACGTATCCGCCCGGCTGCCCCATTCAGACCAGGAGCCATCGTAAAGCGTGTTGTCGGTATGACCGAGCGATTGCAACGATAGCATGATGATCGCTGCCGTTACCCCGGAGCCGCAAGTGGTCGTGACGGGTTTCTGAAGATCGATACCCGCGTTTTCGATGATGGTCTTGAGGTCATCCAGGGGCTTCAAGTGGCCGTTTTCGGAAAAAATGCTCGAAGGCAGGTTCTTTGCGCCCGGCATATGGCCCGACCGCATGCCGGCACGCGGTTCCGGCTCTTCCCCGGAAAACCGGCCGGCGCCGCGCGCGTCGGCAATCTGGCGCGAGCCGTCGTCAACGATGCCTTTCATGGCCTCAAACGAGGTAACGGCGGTCGCATCGAAATCGGCGTGAAAAACGGCAGGTGCCGGCGTCGGTGTGTCCGTCGATAACGGCCGTCCCTGCGCCTTCCAGCCATCAAGGCCGCCGTCCAGCACGAAGACGTCTTTCACGCCGAAGGTTCGCAACAGCCACCAGACACGCGGGGCGCTGAAAATGCCGGGGCCGTCGTACACAACGATCGTGTTGGTGTCGCTGATACCGAGTTTCCCGACGGCATCCGCAAACGCCTCCACCGAAGGGATCGTATGGGGCAAGCCGCTGTTAAGGTCGGCAATTAGGTCCTGATCGTAGAACACGGCGCCAGGAATGTGTCCCGCGGCGTATTCAGCCTTGGGGTCGCGCTTCTGCGCCGGGAGATACCATGAGGCATCGACAACCCTGATTGCGGGGTCATTGAGGTGATCCTGCAGCCAGTCCGGGCTGACGACGAAACGGCTCTTTTCCTGCGGCATGTGTTTCTCCCTTACGGCGCTGCGGTTTCCGGTGCGCCGAAGCGGATGCGGAACCGCCGGTTTTCCTTACCCTTTTTCTCGATACGGGAGATGTGGATCTGCCCAACCTCCTGCGTTTCGGAGACATGCGTACCGCCGCAAGGCTGGCTGTCGATCGCGGCGTTTTCGCCGATACAGACGAGACTGACGCGCCCAAGCCCTATGGGCGGACGAACGTTTTTGGATTTGACGATGCCCGGATTGGCGGCAAGCTCCTCGTCGGTGATCCATTGAACATAAACCGGGTGGTTCCCCTCGACCAGCGCCATGAGCTGCGCCGTCACGGCGTCACGATCGATGATCTCGCTCATGTCGAAATCGACACGGCTCTCCTCATCGCCGACGGCGGCACCGGTGATCGGATACTGGCAGACGACGGAAAGAAGATGGCAGGCTGTGTGCATGCGCATCAGCCTGTAGCGGCGAGGCCAGTCGATGTGAATGACAAGCTTTTCGCCAACGAGCGGTTCCGGCTGATCCGGGGCAGGGACATGGATGATGACATCCTTGCTGTCGCCATGCCGGGTGGCCGCGATATCAACCCGAGTTCCGTCCGCGCGTTCGAAAAAACCGATATCGCCGGGCTGACCGCCGGAGGTGGCATAAAAGCACGTCTGGTCAAGGATGATGCCGCCATCCTCTCTGATCTCCGTGACAATGGCTTCGACCGTAGAAAGATAAAAGTCGTCACGGAACAGGGCGGTGGTCATGCTTATCCTGCAGCTTCATAAGGGATGCTGATGTCCGATGTTTTCGTCATCCAGGCAGGAACAGGCAGGCCCTTCGACTTCAGAAACGCCGGGTTGAACAGCTTTGATTGATAGCGGTTACCATAGTCGCACAGGATCGTCACGATGGTATGTCCGGGCCCCAGGTCTTTTGCCAGGCGAATTGCGCCGGCGATATTGATGCCGCTCGAACCGCCTACGCAAATGCCTTCGTTTTCAATGAGATCGAAGACCAGCTGGACGGCTTCTGAATCCGGGATCTGGTAGGCGAAATCAGGGGTGAAACCGTCGAGATTGGCTGTGATTCGGCCTTGGCCGATGCCTTCGGTAATCGAGCTGCCTTCGGATTTCAGCTCGCCATGGGCATAGAAATTATAGAGGGCCGCACCGTCTGGATCGGCAATACCGATCTTGATGTTTTCATTTCTGCTCTTCAACCCCTTGGCGACGCCGGCAAGCGTGCCGCCGGAGCCGACGGCGCAGACGAAGCCATCGACCTTGCCGTCGGTGTCGCGCCAGATTTCGGGTGCGGTGGTTTCGATATGGGCGTCGCGATTGGCAACATTGTCAAACTGGTTGGCCCAGATGGCGCCGTTCGGCTCGGTCTTGGCGAGTTGCTCTGCGAGCCGGCCGGAGAGTTTTACGTAATTGTTGGGATTCCGGTAAGGAACGGCCGGCACCTCGATCAGTTCGGCCCCGAGAAGACGAAGCGCGTCCTTCTTTTCCTGGCTCTGGGTTTCCGGGATCACGATGACGGTACGGTAGCCCAGTGCCTGAGCGACGAGGGCAAGTCCGATCCCGGTATTGCCGGCCGTGCCCTCTACAATCACACCGCCAGGCTTGAGCGCGCCAGAGCGTTCCGCAGCGCGAATGATCGAAAGGGCAGCGCGGTCCTTGACCGACTGGCCGGGGTTGAGAAACTCTGCCTTGCCGAGAATGTTGCAGCCGGTCGCTTCCGAAGCCCCCTTGAGACGGATCAACGGCGTGTTGCCGATGGCTTCAATAACGGAGGGCAGGACGGACATGGAAAAACCTTTCAAAGGCGGGTATCGGCAGGGCGTGTTGAAAAGCAAAGATTGCGCCAGCGATCAGGTTGATCTGGCAACTCGCTTTTTCCGTTGGTTGACCAAATTTCGCAAGGAATAGTGTTTCAACGGAACAGAAAGGCAGGCAAAAATTGCCCGCCATAGATCAAAAACGTATGAGTTGCTGTTACTTGGCTCCCTCATAGACGATCTGCCGAACGTCGATATTGCGTGCCCTGAAGCCTGCTTCACAGTAATGAAGGTAAAACTCCCAAAGGCGCTTGAAGCGGGTGTCGAAGCCAAGCGGCTCCACCTTCGACCAGACGCCAAGGAAGCGCTCGCGCCATTCGGCGAGTGTGCGCGCGTAATCGAGCCCGAAACCGAAATCGCCGCTCATCCTCAAGCCGACCTTTCGGCCAAGGTCGACCAGATGCTCTCTCGTCGGCAACATGCCACCGGGAAAGACGTACTTCTGGATGAAGTCCGGATTGGCGCGATATTCCTTATAGGCTTCCGGCTTGATGGTGATGATCTGCAAACCGGCTTTCCCGCCAGGTTTAAGACACCGCTGCAACTGCGAAAAATAGGTCGGCCAGTATTTTTCACCGACAGCTTCGAACATTTCGATCGAAACGATCTTGTCATAGACGCCGGTTTCGTCGCGATAGTCCTGAAACTTGATCTCGACCTTGTCGGAAAGGCCGGCCTTCTGCATGCGCTCGCTCGCAAAGGCGAGCTGCTCGCGACTGATTGTAAGACCCGTCACCTTGCAGCCGATTTCGCCGGCAGCAAATTCGGCAAAGCCGCCCCAGCCGCACCCGATCTCAAGCACATGGTCACTGGCGCGGATGCCGGCTGCTTCCGCCAAGGCCTTGTATTTGGCCCGCTGTGCGGACTGGAGATCGTTTGCTCCCGTCGAATAGAGCGCCGAAGAATAGGTCATCGTCGGATCAAGCCATTCCTTATAGAACGCGTTTCCGAGATCGTAGTGTGCAGAGATGTTGCGCTTTGAACCCTTCTTCGTGTTGGCGTTCATCCAGTGGCGCATTTTTTCGACAAGACGCAGAATGCCCCGCGCACCATTGGGAAATTTCTGGCCGATATGCGCGTTGACGAGAAAAAGCTCGAGGAATGCGCCGACATTCGGGCTGTCCCAGTCGCCATCCATATAGCTTTCCGCCACCGCGATCGTGCCGCCCGTCAATGCCCGTTGCGGCAGGCGCCAGTTGTGCAGGGTTATCGCTGCTGCAGGGCCTTGGCTCTGTCCTTTCACGAGCACGGTTCTGCTGTCTGGAAAGGTAAGCTTCAGGGAGCCAGCCTGCAGATGGACAAGGCCACGAAGGATCATCTGCGCCTTTGCGGGAAAGTCTTTGATGACGCGGGAAATATTTTCACTCGAAAGGCGCACGATATCCTTGCATTCCGAGACATAGGTATCTGCTGTCAACATACGGTACATCCTCGGCAGTCGTTGCTCAGACACAAAATAACCTCAATTGGCCGGCGCGCCAACCTTTGCCGCATAGTCCAGATCACGATTTTTTGTTCTGTTTCAATATCCTGACTGAACGGCGGCGTCATTCCGCTCCGGCCTCGCAGGAGTCTAGGATTCGATAAACGGGATGCAAGTGGCAAGATGTGACCGCAATTTAAAGTGATATCATTCGATATTCAGTGATCGCAAAGCGTCGAGTGCCCGGTCGCGCGCATAAGAATGATCAATGACGGGCTTAGGGTAACCATCGCCCAGCCTGACGCCGGCCTTTTCCAGCACAGACGGAGGGGCGTCGAAAGGCCGGTGGATGTACTTGTCGGGGAGGGCGGCAATTTCAGGCACGTAGCGGCGTACGTAGTCGCCCTTTGGATCGAACTTTTCACCCTGCAGGATGGGGTTGAAGATGCGGAAGAAAGGCGAAGCGTCGGCACCGCTTCCGGCGACCCACTGCCAGCTTGCCGCGTTCGACGCGGGGTCCGCGTCAACAAGGGTATCGCGAAACCACGCTTCGCCTTTGCGCCAGTCGACCAGCAGATCTTTTATGAGAAAAGAAGCCGCGATCATGCGCACGCGATTGTGCATCGTTCCGAATATCCAGAGCTGACGCATGCCCGCATCGACAATGGGATAGCCGGTCAGACCCCTTGTCCACACGGCAAAGCCATCATCGTCGTCACGCCATGGAAAACTATCGTATTTCCGGTTGATGTTGACGGAGGCCATTTCCGGATTGTGAAACAGAAGATGATAGGAAAAATCGCGCCAGGCGAGTTCCTTGCGGAACGTGATCACGTCGTCCGCCGGAACGCCGCGCAACCCTTTTGTCGCATGCCAAATCCGTGCGGGCGTGATTTCGCCAAGCGCGAGATGGGGTGACAGCATCGACGTACCGTCTTCTGCGGGCTTGTCGCGGGCGTCCTTGTATCCTGCCAGACGCCCGGAGACGAAATCTTCCAGCTTTTCATGGGCAGCAGCTTCGCCGGGCGACCATATGTCCGCAAACCGTGCGGCCCAATCGGGACGTTTCGGCAGGAGACCCCAATCCCCCAACTCTTCGCTTTTCAGCTTTTTGCTGAGCGCGGGAATATGATCCGGGGCATCGAGGGGCGGGCGCGGTTCTCCCGAGGCTTCCAAAGCCCTCCAGAAGGGCGTGTAGACCTTGTAAGGCGTGCCGCCGCCGGTTTTGAGGCGCGATGGCTCGTGCAGCAATTGGCCGGCGAAGCTCTGAACCTCCACTCCCTTTTCAACGAGGGTTGCCTTCAGCAGCTTATCCGTTTCGATTCCACTGGGATCATATCGGCGGTTCCAATAGACCGCCTGGGCTCCGCATTCCGCGATGATTGCCTCAAGAACCGACGACGCAGGCCCGGACCTGAGGATAAGCTTGTTTCCCAGGCGGGAGATGTCCTTGGACAACCGGTCAAGAGAATGATGCAGCCACCATGCCTGGGCCGCACCCAGGGGACCGTTTCCGGAGCTTTCCGGTTCCCTTATGTATAGAGGAATAATCGGTCGGCCGGAGGCGATCGCTGCCGAAAGCGCGTGATTGTCTGATAGCCGAAGGTCTTTCCTGAACCACAGAATCTGGGGGGAAGAGTTGGTTTCGTCTTTTGTCATCGGCAGCCCCTGAATGGACACCGGCATATATCGCAAAATCTGCTGCCTGACAGGGGGGCGGATGCCAAGGGCGCGAATCAACAGACAAAAAGAAAAAGCCCACATCTGCATCGCAAATGTGGGCCCTTGAAACTGGCTCCCCGGGCCGGATTCGAACCGGCGACCTGTCGATTAACAGTCGAATGCTCTACCGCTGAGCTACCAGGGATCATCTGCGCGGCGGTGCGCTGCAGAAGTGAGGCTGCTAATACAAATGCTTTTTCGATTTGCCAAGCGCTTTTTCCAAAAAACGCGCACAATCTTGTCGGACTGTGGATGAGACCCCATGTGGGGTAGGCAGCGAACGCCTGTGCAGCAAGGCTCCGCGTTGCTTCTGTGGACAATCCATGTGCGAAGGAAAATTTATGGCAGAGCAGAAAAACAAGACATTCGGCATTGATGCAGCAACGCATCAGCTTGTTTTGGGGCGATTCCGCCTGCCGCTTCCGCAGTCACGCATCTTCCGCATTGCTATTGGTGTGTTCCTCATTCTTCTGGGCTGTCTCGGATTTTTGCCGATTTTGGGATTCTGGATGATTCCCTTGGGTCTGCTGGTGCTCTCGCACGATCTGCCCTTCGTCCGGCGCCTGCGACGCAGATTGACGGTCTGGTGGGCGCGCCGCTCTCAGTCCAGCACCTGACCGTCAGGCGTGTTGGAAAACTCACGCGGTTTGCGAGCATCCCTTGGAACACGCAGCAATCGCAAACGTTTGAACTAGATACGTGAGAAATCCATGATATGCTTGATCCAAGGGAGGACTAAATCATGGAAAATTTTCTGGCATTGCTTGCTGTTGCCGTCGGAACCGGGGTGGTTGGAATAGGCTTAGCCTACGCCATGCGCTGGCAAAGGGAACACCATCGACCTGCTTCTCCTCGTCATGACATCGACAAGGCTTTTTGATCGGTCGTACTCATCGCTAGGAAATATTGGCGGAAGAGGTGGGATTCGAACCCACGGTACGGTTTCCCGCACGCCGGTTTTCAAGACCGGTTCCTTAAACCACTCGGACACTCTTCCGGGCGACGTTGCTAGCAAAGCGATATGCTGCGATCCGTCGTGGATCGCTTTATAGCTTGCTTGACTACGACGTCAACAGGTGCTTTTCAAATACGGAATACACCCCGCCGTACACTGCCGACCAGCTTTCGAGCACGTTATGCTTGATGGCGTTAAGTATTTGTAAACCATAACTTTCAATTCCCTTTCCGTCGGGCATTAACCATTCGCAATTTGGCCATGTTGTTGTCATGATTAATTGACCGTTACGTTTAGTGACGCCGGTTGATTTCGTTGAGGACAGCAACGGAACAGTACCGAGTACGGCCATTACGAGTGACGATGTGGGACAGATGAAAACCAGCAAGAGTGCGGCAGCCTACTTGGCGGTAGGCCTGCGTATCGCCGCGATTCCGATGATTTGTGCAGCGTTGACGGCTTGCGGCAGCACCGGAAGCGTCAAGAAAAACAAGACGCGCAGCAAGGAATATTTTGCTGAATCCGTTTACGGCGTGAAGGCGAGCCCCCGTGTCGCGAACGGCAAGAACATCCCCAAGGGCGGCGGTCGTTATCAGGTCGGAAAAGCCTATCAGGTAAAGGGCAGGTGGTACCAGCCCAAGGAAGAGCCGGGCTACAGCAAGGTGGGTATGTCCTCTTGGTACGGGTCCGCATTTCACGGGCGCCTGACGGCCAATGGCGAGGTCTATGACAAATACCACCTCTCGGCCGCCCATCCGACGTTTCCGCTCCCCAGTTACGCTCGTGTGACCAATCTCGAAAACGGCTCTTCCGTAGTCGTGCGCGTCAACGATCGCGGTCCCTACGAATATGGCCGTATTATCGATGTCTCCTCGAAGACGGCCGATCTTCTGGATATGAAGCAGAAGGGCAGTGCGCAGGTTCGTGTGCAATACATCGGCAAGGCGCCGCTTGAAGGCAATGACATGCCCTATCTGATGGCATCTTATGTCGAGAAGGGCGAGCGCGGGCGGGGTATCTTCCCCGAGGGGCAGATCGCGACAGGCGTGATGGTGGCTTCAAACGAACCACTTGGGAAACAGGTCAACAGCCTCGGCACGTTGACGGTCCCGCCGAAATCCAATCTTGATTCCGGTGTGCCGATCACAGCGTTCGAGGAACAGCCAACGCCGTCTCCGGCAAGTGCTGCCCTCGATTCGTCCTTTGCGATGCTGCCTGAAATTGGGCCGGTCCCGCGCGACCGCCCCGACTATATCCCGATGCCGGATGGCAATATTGCCTACGCGGCCGCCTACGTTGAAGCGCGCGTGAGCGATTCGGAAACGGCTTTCGATGCTGTCCTGGTTGACGAGAACCCTCTGACGCCGGCTTCGATTGTCGAGCATGCCAAGCGTCAGAAATTCGGCCTCTGAGCAATTCGCAGGGGCTTCGTCCGGGAAGCCTCTGTGACTGCAATGCACAAGACAGGCTGCGTATTTCATGATTGAATTCAGCCGCGTGGCGGTCATCATCCGCTCAAAGTCGGGGTTTTCATGCTGATACGGGCGGTTCTTCTTCTTTTTGTGGTCTTCGGCGGTTACGGCACGGCAAAGGCGGCCGCTCCCGTCTTCGAGACGAAGGCCAAGCAGGCCTACCTGATCGATGCTGAAACCGGCACGGTTCTCTTCGCGAAGAGCGAAAATCAACAGGTTCCGCCCGCATCGCTGGTGAAGCTCATGACGATGGAGATCGTATTCGGCGCCCTGCAAAAGGGTGAGATCAGCGTCGATACGGCATTTCCGGTTTCGGAGTTCGCCTGGCGTACCGGCGGTGCGCCCTCCGGCACATCGACCATGTTTGCCGCCATCAAGTCCAGCGTTCCCGTTGGAGATCTCATTCGCGGTGTGACGGTTCAGTTCGCCAATGATGCCTGCATCATCCTCGCCGAAGGCATTGCGGGGAGCGAGGCGGCCTTTGCAGAGCGCATGACGAAGCGGGCAGGGGAACTCGGGCTGACGTCCTCCAGCTTCCACAATGCCACCGGCCTTCCCGATCCTGACAACAAGGTGACGATGCGCGATCTCGTGACCCTCGCCCGTCACATCCAGACCACCTATCCTGAATTTTATCCGCTTTATTCGCAGGCCGATTTCGAGTGGAACAAGATCAGGCAGCGCAATCGCAATCCGTTGATTTCCGGCAACATCGGGGTCGATGGTTTCGTGACGGGCTTTGCCGAGGGCTACGGCTATTCGATGGTTGCCTCCATGCAGCGATCAGGCAAACGCGTCTTCCTGGCGATCGGTGGCCTGGAAACGGACAAGGAGCGACTTGAGGAAACCAGGAAAATTCTCGAATGGGCGATGTCTGCCTTCGAAAAGCGGCGGCTGTTCGAGGCCGGCGAACCTGTCGGGGAAGCATCCGTCTATGGTGGTGCCAGCGGCCATGTGGCGTTGGTCACGGCGGAGTCGGTGGATGTGCTTGTCCCCGTCAACAATCCGGATAGGCTCATCGCGCGCGTTGTCTACCGCTGGCCGCTGGCAATGCCGATCGAGCCCGGGCAGGCGGCAGGAACATTGAAAATCTGGAGCGGTGATCGGCTGTTGCGCGAGATCCCGGTGAAGACGGCGACCGGTGTTGAAATTGGCTCGCTGTCGAGCAGGGCGCTGGATGCCCTGCAGGAGATGCTTTTCTTCTGGCTTTGAGACCATGCGCCCGATCAAAGTGCGGTGCAGTCGGAGTTTCTCGTCCGTCTGTGGTTTAACAGCCGGAGACAATCGTCTAAACAGATCGCACAGACCAACCCGTTTGGTTGGAAAGCCATGTGTTTGCGCATGGGGCAATTTTTCGGATTTGGAAAAGCAGAGTGTCGGTCGGAAGCGGTTTGTTCGTGACATTTGAAGGCGGCGAGGGGGCCGGCAAGTCGACACAGATCAGGCTGCTTGCCGCGGCGCTGCGCGAGCGCGGTTTTGACGTTCTGACCACACGCGAGCCCGGCGGTTCGCCCGGCGCAGAAGCTGTGCGGCACGTTCTGTTGTCCGGGGCTGCCGAAGAACATGGCACGCGCATGGAAGCGGTGTTGTTCGCTGCCGCGCGCAGCGATCACGTCGAAGCCGTTATTCGCCCCGCTCTTCAGCGCGGAGCGGTGGTCCTGTGCGACCGGTTTATGGATTCGTCGCGGGTCTATCAAGGCGTTACAGGCAATCTCGAACCGCCGTTTATTGAGGCTCTGCAGCGGGTTGCCGTCAATGGCGTCTATCCCGACTGCACCATCATTTTCGATCTTTCTCCGGCAGTAGGCCTGGAACGGGTTCGGCGGCGCAGCGTCGGTGCCACGGATAAACCCGCTGGCGTCACCGACTTCGATCGCTATGAGAAGGAAGAACTCGACACGCAGGAAAAGCGGCGCCAGGCCTTTCTGGATATCGCCGCCCAGGAGCCGGAGCGTTGCTGTGTCGTGCATGCCGATTCCACCGAGGCGGACATCGCGGCGGAGGTGCTGCGGCTTGTTTCGGATCGGCTTGGTGCGCGTTCCGCGACCTCGGCGATGTCGGAGAGCCAGTGATGAGCACGGAACGTCCTGGCATTCTCGATGGCGCCATTGCACCTTCGGAAAACAGCAGACTGTTCGGCCACGCGGAGGCCGAGCATTTTCTGGCGCAGAGCTATCGCTCCGGCAAAGGCCATCACGCCATTCTGATCGAGGGCCCGGAAGGCATCGGCAAGGCAACGCTGGCCTTCCGCTTCGCCAATCACATTCTTTCGAACCCGGAGCCTTCGCTGGCGCCGGCAGAGCTCGCCGATCCTGATCCCACCAGCATTGTCAGCCGGCAGATTGCGTCCGGCGCGTCGCACAACCTGCTGCACCTGAGCCGACCGGTCGATGAAAAAACTGGACGCATGAAAGGCGCCATAACGGTCGATGAAGTGCGCAGGGCCGGGAAGTTCTTTTCACAGACCTCGGGCACCGGCAACTGGCGTATCGTCATCATCGATCCCGCCGACGACCTCAACCGCAATGCCGCCAATGCGATCCTCAAGATCCTTGAAGAGCCTCCGAAGCGCTCGCTCTTCCTCGTGCTGACCCATGCGCCCGGAAAGCTGTTGCCGACCATCCGCTCCCGCTGCCTGCCGCTGAAGCTCAAGCCGCTTCCAGATGATGCGTTGCAACAAGCCTTACAGAGCCTCGGGCTTGACGCTGATCCGGCTGTAATCTCTGCGGCGGACGGCAGTGTGTCCGAAGCATTGAAGCTCATCAACTATGGCGGGCTCGATATCAAGGCAGCCTTCGAGACCATAGTGATTGGCGAAGGACGGCGCAGCGATATGCACAAGCTTGCTGATGTGCTTTCCGGCAAGGACAGCGAAACGATCTATGACTTCTTCGTCGAGATCGCCGGCAATCATGTGGTCGGCGCAGCGCGTCAGGCCGCCATTTCGGGCGATATCCTTCGTGCGGAGCGACTGGCGCGGCTGTCGTCCACCCTTTCCGATAAGCTGACGACCGCCGAGGCCTACAACCTTGATCGCAAGCAGACGATCCTCTCCGTCCTCGACGAGCTCAAGGCTGCCGGCGCCTGATGGCATTTGCTCTGCAATGCAACAAACTTGCTGTTTCCCTGGCGGGCTGCTTACGATAAGAGCAGTCAACAAAATTTAGCGAGAACCCAAGGCTGAAGCCGACATGACAGACACGTCCCCGTTTTACATCACCACCGCGATTTCCTACCCGAACGGCAAGCCGCATATCGGCCACGCCTACGAACTGATCGCGACAGATGCAATGGCGCGTTACCAGCGCCTGGACGGCCGCGACGTTTTTTTCCTGACGGGCACGGACGAACACGGCCAGAAGATGCAGCAGACCGCTCGCAAGGAAGGTATCTCGCCGCAGGAGCTGGCCGATCGCAACTCAGCCGAATTCCAGGCCATGGGCAAGCTCCTGAATTCGTCCAATGACGACTTCATCCGCACCACGGAGCCGCGTCACCACGAGGCCGTCAAGGTGATCTGGAACCGCATGGCGGACGCCGGCGATCTCTACAAGGACAGTTACTCCGGCTGGTACTCGGTGCGCGACGAAGCTTATTATCAGGAAGGCGAAACGGAGCTGCGCGCCGATGGCGTTCGCTACGGCCCGCAAGGCACGCCGGTTGAGTGGGTGGAAGAGGAAAGCTATTTCTTCAAACTCTCCGCTTATCAGGACAGGCTCCTGAAGCACTATGAGGAAAACCCGGATTTCATTGGCCCGGCAGAGCGCCGCAACGAGGTGATTTCCTTCGTGAAATCCGGCCTCCGGGATCTTTCCATGTCGCGCACGACGTTCGACTGGGGTATCCCCGTCCCGAACGATCCCGGCCATGTCATGTATGTCTGGGTCGATGCGCTGACCAACTACATCACCGCGACGGGTTATCTGACCGATCCCGAAGGTCCGCGTGCAAAATACTGGCCGGCAAACACGCACATGATCGGCAAGGACATCATCCGCTTCCACGCCGTCTATTGGCCGGCGTTCCTGATGTCGGCGGGCCTGCCGCTGCCCAAACGGGTCTATGCGCATGGCTTCCTGCTCAACAAGGGCGAGAAGATGTCGAAGTCGCTTGGCAACGTCGTCGATCCCGCCAATCTGGTCGAGCATTTCGGGCTTGATCCGATCCGCTATTTCTTCCTGCGCGAAGTCTCCTTCGGTCAGGACGGCAGCTACAGCGAGGAGGGGATCGCGACCCGTATCAACTCCGACCTCGCCAACGGCATCGGAAACCTTGCCAGTCGTTCGCTGTCGATGATCGTCAAGAATTGTGACGGCCAGATTCCGGTTTGCGGCGAGCTGACGGACGAGGACAAGGCGATGCTTGCCTCCGCCGATGCGCTGCTCGCTTCGACCCGCGCCGACATGAACGCGCTTGCCATTCACCGCGCCGTCACCGCGATAATTGCCGTCGTCTCGGAGGCGGATCGCTATTTCGCCGGCCAGGAGCCCTGGGCGCTGAAAAAGACCGATCCGGCCCGCATGGGCACAGTGCTCTATGTGACCGCCGATGTCGTGCGTCAGGTTGCGATCCTGTTACAGCCCTTCGTGCCGGACTCGGCAGCGAAACTGCTCGATCTCGTCGCGGTACCGGCAGATCAGCGCAGTTTCGCTTTCCTCGGCGAAACGGGCCGACTGGTTGCGGGCACGCCGCTCGAAGCTCCGAAGCCGGTCTTCCCGCGTTACGTGGCACCGGAAGCGTAAGATGCTGATCGACACCCACTGCCATCTGGATTTTCCGGATTTCGAACCGGAGCGCGATGCCGTGGTGGAACGTGCCATGGCGGCTGGCGTCAAACAGATGATCACGATCTCGACGCGTGTGAAGAAGTTCGACACGATCCTTGGCATCGCCGAAGGATATGACAATGTCTTCTGCTCGGTTGGAACCCATCCACACAACGCGGATGAGGAATTGGATGTCGAAACCGCCGATCTGGTGCGGCTTTCCGCCCACCCGAAGGTCGTTGCGATCGGTGAGGCCGGTCTCGATTATTTCTACGACAATGCACCACGCGATGCGCAGGCCATCGGCCTTCGCCGGCATATCGCAGCTGCACGGGAAACCGGGCTGCCGCTGGTCATCCACAGCCGTTCGGCCGACGAGGACATGGCTGCGATCCTGACGGAAGAAACAGGGAAGGGGGCCTTTCCTTTTCTTTTGCACTGCTTCTCTTCGGGTCCGGACCTAGCGCGGGTCGGTGTCGAACTTGGCGGTTATATCTCGTTTTCCGGCATCCTGACCTTCCCGAAATCGGAAGAGCTGCGTGAAATCGCCAAGACCGTTCCGCATGATCGCATGATCGTTGAGACGGATGCGCCTTATCTGGCGCCAAAGCCATTCCGCGGCAAGCGCAACGAACCGGCCTATGTGGCTCATACGGCCCAGGTTCTTGCCGAAACCATCGGTGTCAGCGAAGCTGAAATTACTGACATCACCACCGAAAACGCTTTCCGTGTGTTCTCCAAAATGCCGCGGGTTGCGTAATTGATGGCGGTGCGGCGAACTTTCACCATTCTCGGCTGCGGTTCGTCGCCCGGCGTGCCGCGCATCACCGGAGACTGGGGTGCCTGCGACCCGGAAAATCCCAAGAATAGGCGCACACGCGCGGCCTTGCTTGTCGAACAGATCGCGGAAGATGGCGGCAAAACCGTTGTCGTCATCGACACCGGCCCGGATTTCCGCCAGCAGATGATCGCAGCGCGTGTCGACCATCTTGATGCCGCGATCTACACCCATCCGCATGCCGACCACATCCACGGCATCGACGATCTGCGCGGCTACGTCATCAATTCTTCGCGGCGCATGCCGATCTGGGCCGATGGCTATACGATGGACCGGATCCGCGAAGGCTTTCGCTATTGCCTGGAAACGCCGGAAGGAAGCGGCTATCCGCCGATCGTCGAAGCCAATCTTTTTGACGAGGAACTGTCGCCAATCACGATCGATGGCGCCGGTGGCCCGATCCAGTTCATGCCGCTCAGGCAGCATCACGGCAGCATTACATCACTTGGCTTCCGCATCGGCGATTTTGCCTATTGTTGTGATGTCAGCGATTTCCCGTCTGAAACGGTCGAAAGACTGGCTGGTCTCGACGTCCTGGTGATCGACACGCTGCAGTATCGCTTCCATCCCAGCCATCTCTCGATGGAGCAATCGCTAGGCTGGATAGAGCGCATTGCACCGAAGCGCGCTGTGCTGACGCACATGCATGTGCCGCTGGACTACGACACCGTGATGCGCGAAACGCCTGAGCATATCGAGCCCGCCTATGACGGCATGCGTCTGGACGTGTTGCTGTAAGCGGCGTGGCCGCTCCAATCAGCTGAAATACGGTTTCAGATTGTCGCGAATACGCTCCAGAACCGTATTGCCGGCAAGATCCGGAACGAAGCCCTGTCCTGTGATCGTCTCGAAGGCTTCGATGTAAACCTTCGATGTCTGCTCTACCAGTTCGCGTGGAATTTCCGGGATCGGATCCTTGTACGGATCGCAGCGTTCGGTAACCCAGGCGCGCACAAAATCCTTGTCGAAGCTTTTCGGCCTTTCACCGGTGGCAAAGCTCTGTTCGTAGCTGTCGGCAATCCAGTAACGACTGCTGTCCGGCGTATGGATTTCGTCAGCGAGAACGATACGGCCATCCTTGTCCGTGCCGAATTCGTATTTGGTGTCGACGAGGATCAAGCCACGTTCGGCGGCCCGCTGCTGGCCGCGTTCGAACAAGGCGAGCGCATAGCGCGACACCGTTTCCCATTGCTCTGGCGTCAACAGCTTCTGGGCCAGAATGTCCTCGGCCGAGAGCGGTTCGTCATGGCCGCCGTCGAAGGCTTTGCTGGTCGGCGTGATGATGGCTTGCGGCAGCTTTTCGTTGTCCCTCATGCCGTCCGGCAGCGTAATGCCATACATGGCGCGCTCCCCATTGCGGTATTTGGTCAGGATCGACGTGCTGGTTGTGCCGGCAAGGTAACCGCGCACAACGATCTCGACCGGCAGGATATCGAGCCGCGTTCCGATCACGACGTTGGGGTCAGGATAGCTGATGACATGGTTCGGGCAGATGTCGGCGGTCTGCTCAAACCAGTAGCGTGCCGTCTGGGTCAGAACCTGACCCTTGAACGGAATGGCCGTCAGGATAACATCGAAGGCGCTCAACCGATCCGTCGCGATGATGATGCGGCTGCCGTCGGACAGATCGTAGTTTTCACGGACCTTGCCGTTATAGCGTCCCGGAAGTTCGGGGATGAAGGCATCGGAAAGAATGCGCAGATCGCTCATCGGCTTTTCGTCTTTCGCTGACGGTTGGTATAGCATCGCTTAAGCCGCAGCGGCATTGCAGGTCAAGCGAGGAACGAAGTCATTGGCAACTGAGTGGAATTCAGCAAGAGGAATTAGTTCCATAATCTATCTTATGTGATATAGATTCATCAGCAGGTGGGTTCAAGGATGAAGTGCGACTTGCGAATGATACCAATGGGTTGTCACTCGCAAGGAAGCTGCAATGAAACGTACCTTTTCGCATATCGACATGGATGAACGGCGCAAGATCGCCCGCTGGCGTATGGCGGGCCTGACTGTTGGCATCATCGCCGAGAAGCTTGGGCGTCATCGCTCGACGATTTTCCGGGAGATCAAGCGCAACATGTTCATCGACGAGGTCATCCCGGATCTCAACGGCTATTACTGCGTAACGGCGCATGACATGGCCCGCGAACGACGCGCCAAGCTGAGGAAGCTGGCGCGGTTCTCGCGCGTCCGTCAGTCGGTGATTGATCGGATCAAGCACGGTTGGTCGCCGCAGCAGATCGCAGGAAGGATGCGTTTGGAGCGGCATCCGATATCGGTCAGTCACGAAACGATCTATAAGTTCGCGTATTCGCCCGACGGCCAAGCGATCAAGCTATGGCGGCACCTCCCGGAGCATCGGGCTCGGCGGCGACCTCGACATGCAAGACGCAAGCATGGCCAACGGTTTAACCCGGAACTCAACATTCTACGCCGCCCCGATACTGTCGCTGAACGAAAGCAGTTCGGGCACTGGGAATGCGATCTCATTCAGTTCCGCAAGAAGTTCGGAAAAGCCAATGTGACGTCGCTCGTCGAACGCGTGAGCCGCTTTGCCATCTTCCTTCGCAACAATGACCGGCAATCCAGACCCGTCATGGATGGCCTTGTCCAGGCCCTGCAAGCCCTGCCCCATCTTGCGCGTCGCTCCATCACCTTCGATCGCGGCACGGAGTTCACCGACTGGCCTTATCTGCAAGCCAGCATCGGCACCCAGACCTGGTTCTGTGACCCGCAGTCGCCGTGGCAAAAAGGAACCGTCGAAAACACCAACGGCAGAGTGCGGAAATGGCTTTCGAGAGAGGTCGACCCTTTATCCATCACTGATGCCGATCTCATTGAGATCTGCAACCGGCTAAACGCAACGCCGCGCAAATGCCTTGGCTATCGAACGCCGGCAGAGGTCTTTCGAAAGAAACTGCTCGCCCAGATGCGGCATACCGGTTAGCTTCAAGCGTCCCGCAAGTCGCGGTTCAGCATGAATCCACAGCAGGGCAGATTCTATTTACATGGCTCCTACTCCTCGGTTCGTCCATTGTCGCTGCGGTCCTGCTCGTATCGCTTTGCCAGCGGAAATGGCGGAAGCCAGCTTTCGCGTCTTATGGTCCATAGTTCGTAGGTCGGCTTAAACTGGTCGGTGAGATCGAGGCATCCCAGGTTCACCTCAAGTTCGTCCGCAGTGCGAGAAAAAACGGATGAGCCGCAACGTGGACAGAAATGTCGACCGTTGTAATCGTGCGTCTCACCTTCAATTTCCACCGCATTCTCCGGGAAGATCGCAGATGCGTGAAAAAGCGCGCCGTGATGTTTCCGGCAATCGAGACAATGACAGATTCCCACACGATATGGCTGTCCCGACGCAACAAACCGGACGTCCCCACAAAGGCAACCGCCAGTGAAACTGTCCATGTTTGTCGTCCTTCTCCCAGTTGACCTCGGTCACGTTTTATTGCGAACGAGGTCAACCGTCCATTCCTGAAGCGGCACCACGGCAATCGGTCGAAATCGCTGTTTAAACTTTGACTAAAATGCACGCATCAAAATTGACCAGGCTGCAAATGGCGTCGTGCGACCATGGTCCTTCGTATCTTATGGAGGCCCCTCGGGTATCGAACCATGACGCAGGTCGTCACCATGTCCGCGGTGACAGCGGCTTACGCGGCGGAAGCCGTTAAGCCGTCTGCGCGCGTGCGTGCCGATGGCGCAGCCGAACAGGCCATGGATATCCTGGCGACGGAACATCGGCAGGAACTCGAGACCGTGCATACGGCACTCGCCGCGCTGCGCAGCCCGACATCCGCCTCCCTGATGCTGCTCAGCGGTCGCGAACGCCTGCCGCAGCGCAACTACAATGATGCCGTGCGGTCCTACCGCGAGTTCCTTGAAGACGATCCGTCGGTTGACCCCGAAGAACAGCGAGACGACTGAACTGCGTTGAGTGCACCGTATGCGTGTCTTGTTTGGACTGCCGGTTCCGACCCCTCACCCGCTTCACTCGGAATATTCATCTCTGCCAGCCACTTGTCATAGTACGCTATTCCTGCACCGCCGGCGCATTGAATGTGAAGCGACAGAAATCTGTTCGAGCGCGACATTTTACGCTTGCCAAGCATCGGCCATCGCCGTTATCTGAAAACGATCTTGTTGGGAGAATCCGGTCTATGCCGGTGCCGAAGGAGCAACCGCCCCGGAAACTCTCAGGCCAAAGGACCAGCAAGGTGCCGATAGGACTCTGGAGAGAAGCGCTTGCGCTCGCCGAAGGGATAACAATCTCAGGCAACGGGACAGAGGGGGCTCTATGAACGGCGCCATAAGTGTGCCGATGAGTTGGAGCCGGCGCATTGCGCCAGACCTGGAGGCCGGATTTGGACGATCATTCCCCCCTGAAACAGACACCGCTGTACGCCCTGCATCTGCAGCTTGGTGCCCGCATGGTACCCTTTGCCGGCTATGACATGCCCGTGCAATATCCGGCCGGTGTTTTGAAGGAACATCTGCACACCCGCGCCGCCGCCGGCCTGTTTGACGTATCGCACATGGGCCAGATCCGGCTGACGGCGAAGTCCGGTCGGATCGAGGACGCGGCGCTCGCGCTCGAAAAGCTCGTTCCCGTCGATATTCTCGGCCTTGGCGAAGGTCGCCAGCGTTACGCGCTCTTTACCAATGCCGACGGCGGCATTCTCGATGATCTGATGGTGGCGAACCGTGGCGATCATCTGTTCCTGGTGGTCAATGCCGCCTGCAAGGATGCCGATTTCGCGCATTTGCAGGCGCATCTCGGCGATAGCTGCGATCTGGAAATGCTCGAGGATCGAGCCCTAATCGCACTGCAGGGCCCCCATGCCGTCACCGTTCTGGCGGAACTCTGGGCGGATATCGCCACGATGCGCTTCATGGATGTGGCCGAGGCCGAACTGCATGACGTGCCCTGCATCATCTCCCGTTCCGGCTACACCGGCGAAGACGGATTTGAAATCTCCATTCCGGCGGTCTCCGCTGAAGATGTTGCCCGCCGTATTCTCCAGCATCCCGATGTCCTGCCGATCGGCCTTGGCGCCCGCGATTCTCTGCGCCTCGAAGCGGGCCTGTGTCTTTACGGCAATGATATCGACACCGGCACGACACCGGTGGAAGCCGGTCTCGAATGGGCCTTGCAGAAAGCCCGTCGCATCGGTGGCAGCCGCGAAGGCGGTTATCCCGGCGCGGATGTCATCCTTCGCCAGCTATCGAGCGGCGCAAGCCGACGTCGCGTTGGCCTGAAACCTGAGGGCAAAGCACCCGTTCGCCGTGGTGCTTTACTTTTTGCCGATGCCGAAGGCCAGAAGCAGGTGGGTAACGTTACGTCGGGCGGCTTCGGCCCCAGCGCGGAATCGCCGGTCGCCATGGGCTATGTCCCGACCGACCTCGCCTCCCCCGGCACCATTCTTTTTGCGGAAGTTCGCGGCAAATACCTGCCCGTGACCGTCTCTGCCCTTCCCTTTGTCACCCCAAGCTACAAGCGCTGATCAGGAGCTGAACCCGATGCTGAAATTTACCGATGAACATGAATGGCTGAAGATCGAGGGTGACGTTGCGACCGTCGGCATCACCGCCTACGCGGTGGAACAGCTGGGCGACCTGGTTTTCGTAGAGCTTCCCGAGGCAGGTTCCGCCTTTGCCAAGGGCGACACCGCTTCGACCGTCGAATCCGTCAAGGCAGCCTCCGACGTCTATTGTCCGCTTGATGGCGAGATCGTCGAAAGCAACCAGGCCATCGTCGACGACCCGTCGCTGGTCAACAGCGACCCTCAAGGGTCCGGCTGGTTCTTCAAGCTGAAACTCT
Source organism: Pararhizobium arenae (assembly GCF_001931685.1). Taxonomy (GTDB): domain Bacteria; phylum Pseudomonadota; class Alphaproteobacteria; order Rhizobiales; family Rhizobiaceae; genus Pararhizobium; species Pararhizobium arenae. The sequence goes on from NZ_MOOY01000001.1 coordinate 537,992, forward strand.
CCGATCCTTCGGCCGTGAATGCGCTGCTCGATGAAGCCGCCTACAAGGAGCTTATCGCCTGATGAGCATGCCCACCGATTTCACCTTTACCGACTATAAGCCTTATGACTTCGCCAACCGGCGTCACATCGGCCCCTCGCCCGACGAGATGGCCGAGATGCTCAAGGTCATCGGCTATCCGAGCCTCGATGCGCTGATCGACGACACCGTTCCGCCGTCGATCCGCCAGAAGAGCCCGCTCGAATGGGGCGCGCCGATGACCGAGCGCGAAGCGCTTGACAAGATGCGCGAGACCGCCAACCACAACAAGAAGCTCGTTTCGCTGATCGGCCAGGGCTACTACGGTACGATCACGCCGCCGGTCATCCAGCGCAATATTCTGGAAAACCCGGCCTGGTACACGGCCTATACGCCCTACCAGCCGGAAATCAGCCAGGGTCGCCTCGAAGCGCTCTTGAACTACCAGACCATGGTATGCGACCTGACCGGCCTCGATGTCGCCAACGCCTCGCTGCTCGATGAGGCGACCGCCGCCGCCGAAGCCATGGCCATGGCCGAGCGCGTCTCGAAGTCGAAGAAAAAGACCTTCTTTGTCGATGAAAACTGCCACCCGCAGACCATCGCGCTGCTGAAAACCCGCGCCGAGCCGCTCGGCTGGTCGGTCCTCGTCGGCGATCCCGACACGGATCTGGTCGCCGCCGATGTTTTTGGCGGGATCTTCCAGTATCCGGGCACTTTTGGTCACGTTCGCGATTTCTCGAACCTGATCGCCCGTCTGCACCAGACTGGCGCCATCGCCGTGATCGCGGCCGACCCGCTGTCGCTGGCGCTTCTGAAGTCGCCGGGCGAAATGGGCGCCGATATCGCCATCGGTTGTACCCAGCGCTTCGGCGTTCCGGTCGGCTACGGTGGTCCGCATGCCGCCTACATGGCCGTCAAGGATGCCTACAAGCGCTCCATGCCGGGCCGTCTTGTCGGTGTTTCCGTCGATGCTCGCGGCAACCGCGCCTATCGCCTGTCGCTTCAGACCCGCGAACAGCACATCCGCCGCGAAAAGGCGACGTCGAACATCTGCACCGCGCAGGTGCTGCTCGCCGTCATGGCCTCGATGTATGCCGTTTTCCATGGTCCGAAAGGCATCAAGGCGATTGCCCAGAGCGTGCACCAGAAGACCGTGCGCCTCGCCATGGGCCTTGAAAAGCTCGGCTATACCGTAGAGCCGGAGGTGTTCTTCGACACGATTACCGTCGATGTCGGCAAGCTGCAGGGCATCATCCTGAAGACCGCGGTCGCCGAGGAAGTGAACCTGCGCAAGATCGGCGACACCAAGATCGGCATTAGCCTTGACGAGCGTTCGCGCCCGGTGACGCTGGAAGCCGTCTGGCGTGCCTTCGGTGGCGACTTCAAGGTCGAGGAATTCGATCCTGATTATCGCCTGCCGGAAGCCCTGCTGCGCACCAGTGAATACCTGACCCATCCGATCTTTCACATGAACCGCGCGGAAAGCGAAATGACCCGCTATATCCGCCGCCTCGCCGACCGCGACCTCGCGCTCGACCGGTCTATGATCCCTCTCGGCTCCTGCACGATGAAGCTGAACGCAACGGCTGAAATGCTGCCGATCACCTGGCCGGAATTTTCGGAAATCCACCCCTTCGTGCCGGCAGATCAGGCAGAAGGCTATCGCACCATGATCGATGACTTCTCGCAGAAGCTCTGCGTGATCACCGGTTACGATGCGATCTCGATGCAGCCGAACTCGGGGGCTCAAGGGGAATATGCCGGTCTGCTCACGATCCGCGCCTATCACCTCGCACAGGGCGACGACCATCGTGACGTCTGCCTGATCCCGACCTCCGCCCACGGCACCAACCCGGCCTCCGCCCAGATGGCCGGCATGAAGGTCGTGGTCGTCAAGGTCTCGGACAATGGCGACATCGATATGGACGATTTCCGCGCCAAAGCCGAGCAGTATGGGGCCAATCTCTCCTGCTGCATGATCACCTACCCCTCGACCCACGGCGTCTTCGAAGAAAACGTCCGCGAAGTCTGCGAGATCACCCACAAGCATGGTGGTCAGGTCTATATGGACGGCGCCAACATGAACGCCATGGTCGGCCTTGCCCGCCCCGGCGATATCGGCGGCGACGTTAGCCACCTCAACCTGCATAAGACCTTCTGCATTCCGCATGGCGGCGGCGGTCCCGGCATGGGACCAATCGGCGTCAAGGCGCATCTTGCTCCCTATCTCCCGAGCCACCCGGAAATTCCGGGCCTCGGCGGCACGGGTGCGGTGTCGGCGGCTCCCTTCGGCTCAGCCTCGATCCTGCCGATCTCCTGGAGCTACTGCCTGATGATGGGGGGCGAAGGCCTCACCCAGGCGACCAAGGTGGCGATCCTCAACGCCAACTACATTGCCGCCCGCCTGAAGGGCGCCTATGACGTGCTTTACAAGTCGGCCAAGGGTCGCGTTGCGCACGAGTGCATCATCGACACCCGTCCGCTGGTCGAAAGCGCCGGTGTGACCGTCGATGACGTTGCCAAGCGCCTGATCGACTGCGGCTTCCACGCCCCGACCATGAGCTGGCCGGTTGCCGGCACGCTGATGATCGAGCCGACGGAATCGGAGACCAAGGCGGAACTCGACCGCTTCTGCGATGCCATGCTCGCCATCCGCCAGGAAGCCCGCGACATCGAGGAAGGCCGCATGGACCGGACGAACAATCCGCTCAAGAACGCACCGCATACGGTCGAAGATCTCGTTGGTGAATGGGATCGCCCTTACACTCGCGAACAGGCCTGCTTCCCGCCGGGCGCCTTCCGGGTCGACAAATACTGGTCGTCGGTCAACCGTGTCGACAACGTCTATGGTGACCGCAATCTCGTCTGCACCTGCCCTCCTCTGGAGGAATATGCCGAGGCGGCCGAGTAATTCAGAAAGCCCCATGGCGCGCGAAGCTCGCGCGCCATGGGGCGCCCTTGTCGTAGACGGCACAAGCCTGTTAATGCGGCAACGTCGTGTGCGGATGCACGGCCACCTCCAGCCAGAATCGCGAAAAGCCTTCGGCAAACTCCCGGTAGCCGCTGATGGAGGATGGCTTGATCGTGTAGGCGTTCGCTCCGTAGGCATAGGAACGGTAGACGTCGCGCGGGTTCATCGACGAGGTCAGCATGATAACCGGCAAAACGGCGGTCTTTTCATTGCTGCGGATCTGCTTGAGCAATTCCATGCCATCCGTGCCGGGAATGTTGATGTCCATCAGCACATAATCGAACTGGCCGGCATGCAGCGAAATGGGTGCGTGGTCGGCATCTACAACATGAATGATCTCGATATTGCCGCCGATGGCGGAAAAAGCTCGAATTACAAAACGCGCATCCACCATATCGTCTTCGACGACAAGCAGTCTTTTTACGGCGGTGGCCACGTTTTCTAATCTTCCGCTTTTGGTGCTTCTGGAAGCGTCACGATGAAACGTGCACCGCCTTGGAAGGTCGTGTCAAGTTCGATGGAACCATTGTGGCTTTCGGCGATACGCTTTGCCAGCGAAAGGCCGATCCCGGTGCCCGGGTATCGCGATTCATCCCGGTGCAGCCTTTGAAAGACATCAAAGATTTTCTTCGCATAGCGAGGATCGACGCCTATTCCATTATCCTCGACATAGAGCCGCGCCACGCCGTTTTCCGCATCACCATAAACTTTTATGACCGGCACCACGTCATCGCGGCGGTATTTTACGGCATTGCCAATCAGATTCTGCAACAGGCGTTTCAAGAGTTCGCCGTCGCCGCGCACTCTGGGCAGGGGGCCAAGCTCCATGATGGCCCCCGCTTCATGGATGAAACTGTCGAGATTCGACACCGTATCGGCGATAACATCGCTCAGGCTTACATGCTGCCAGTTGTCGATCTGATCGACGATCTGGGCATATTCCAGAAGGCTGTCGATCAACTGATCCATACGGCGGGCACTCTGCCGCAAATGCTGCGTATAGACGGGCAATTCATCGAGATGCCCCGAAGCGACATCTTCGGAAATCATATCCGAGAACATGGAAAGATGCCGCAGCGGCGCCTTGAGGTCATGGGAGACGGTGGCCGTGAACTGGTTCAGCGCGTCGTTCTTGCGCTGCAGTTCGGCAGCTTGTTCGGAAAGCCTGTCCTGCTGGTCCTTAAGTTCCGTTACGTCCCGCCCCACCGTTACCAGTTCAACGGGTTTGCCCGAAACGAAGGTCGCAACGCCCGTCCAAAGAACCCAGCTGTCCCGCCCGTCAGCACCGGTGTAGCGGTATTCCTTCGAGCGCACCGGCTGATCCGGCGTGAAGCGATCAAACGCTTCCGTCACCATGTTCAATTGCTCGGCCGGCCACAGGTCCCGGCCGTTTTTTCCTGCGATCTCCTCGCCGGTCATGTTGTAGCGGGCGGCGTAGTGATTGTTGGCGAACAGGATGTTCAGCTTGTCGTCGACGCGCAGGACCATTTCCGGCAACACCTGCAAAAGCGAAAAATACTCGCGTCGCTTGGCTTCCAGCGCCAGTTCCGCTTGTTTGATATCCGTTACGTCGATCCGTAAACTGACGATGTGACCGTGCGGGGTCGAAAGGCTTTCCGAGCGGATCCAGCGATCGTCGCCATGGCGGAAAATGACCGGGCTGGAAGGCCCAGAATTGTCGGCTCGCCGTTGTTTCAGCCATTCTTGTGCCCCCGGGCTACCGGGCGGAACATCGAGATAGTTCCCAACCGCCATGTTCGCCTGCAGGATATCGTCCAGCGTAGCGCCAACAGCCACACTGTAGGCAGCTTTGCCGCACATGTTGCGATAGGCCTGATTGAACAGAAGGACTTTCAGGTTTTCGTCGAAGATCGCAAACCCGACGGGGACGGCATCCAGCGCCGCATCCGTGGCCTGCTTGAGCGCGCGCCTATATTCGTCGCGGGCCACCTGTTCGGTGACGTCGCGAACGACGCCGATATATCCTTGCAAGGCCCCTTCCGCATCCAAGACCCTGCTGCCGGTGAGCTGCCCGAGGAACTCGCTGGCATCTTTGCGACGGTAGCGAAACACCAGCTGATCGAAGGTTTTTGGGGACTGCGAAAGAAAGCCCTGGTCTTTCGCGATGTTGAACTCGCCCTCGTCTGCATGCAGCATGGCGACATACCGGCCGACGAGTTCTTCATCCTTGTAGCCAAAAATCGCTTTTCCGGCTGCGTTCAGGGACAGAATCATTCCCTTATCGTCGGCAAAGATGACGCACTCCGGGAAGGTCTCGAAGAGTGCGTTCTCGAAATTTTCTTTGGCAAACGGCATGGTATGAACCCAGCGCGACGATGGAGAGGCGCATCATACACATCAATACCAAAATGCAATACGGAGCCAGCCGACGCCTTTGTTGCGGGCCGGAAAATCTGGATTCAGACCGCGCGGACCGTCGCACCGCCCGCCGCAGCAAGCGCCGCAAGATCGGCGGGTTTCAGTTCCACGGATTCACCACAGCCGCACGCGGACGTCTGGTTCGGGTTGATGAACGTAAAGCCGGAGCGAAGCTTGGTCACTTCGAAATCCATGCGGGTGCCCAGAAGATAAAGCACCGCCTCCGGCGCAATCCAGACGCGCGCGCCACCAAGCTCTATCAAATCGTCCTTAGGGTTCGGTTCGGTTACAAGATCGACGGCATATTCCATGCCGGCGCAACCGCCTTTCTTGACGGAAACGCGGATACCCTTGGCGTCGTCGCCGGCATTCTCGACGATTTCGTTCACTCGGACCGCTGCCGCTTCGGTCAAGCTCATCACTGCAAAGCCCATGGGACCACTCTCCTTGCACAACCGGGTTCAAGGCCCGGTGCTTCCAGAATCAAATGTAATGCGCCGATCTTAACGGATCAACTCAGTACCAGCCGACCGCGACCTGCGCCTCTTCCGACATACGGTCCGGCGTCCATGGCGGATCGAAGGTCATGGTGACCTCGACCCCGGACACGCCTTCCACGGCGCCGACGGCATTTTCCACCCAGCCCGGCATTTCGCCGGCAACCGGGCAACCGGGTGCTGTCAGCGTCATGACGATTTTCACCATGCGGTCATCTTCGATGTCGATCTTGTAGATCAGGCCGAGCTCGAAGATGTCGGCCGGGATTTCCGGGTCGTAGACAGTCTTCAGTGCCGAGATGATGTCGTCGCTGAGGCGCGCCAGTTCATCGGTGGGAATGGCGGAATGCACGATGCCTTCGCGCACGTCGATCTTGTCTTCGGTCGTATCAAGGCTCATCGTAGTCTTCCTTACCCAAAGAATTTCCGGGCCTGGTCGAGCGCTTCGACCAGAACGTCCACTTCGGCCCGGGTATTGTAGAGGCCAAAGGATGCACGGCATGTGGAGGTCACGCCGAAGCGTTTCAAGAGCGGCATGGCGCAATGGGTGCCGGCGCGTACCGCCACCCCTGCCCGGTCGATCACCATCGACACATCATGGGCGTGGATGCCTTCGAGTTCAAAGGAGAAAATACCGCCCTTGCCGGGCGCATTGCCGATGACGCGCAACGAGTTGATTGTGGACAGCCGCTCATAGGCATAGGCAGCAAGATCAGCTTCGTGAGCCGCAATCGCGGCGCGGCCAATCTTTTCCATGTAGTCCAGCGCGTAGCCGAGGCCGATCGCCTGAACGATCGGCGGTGTGCCGGCTTCGAAGCGGTGTGGTGGATCGTTGTAGGTGACCACATCCTCGGTCACCTCAAGGATCATTTCGCCACCGCCCATGAAGGGCCGCATTTCCTTCAGACGATCGGCCTTGCCGTAGAGGACGCCGATACCGGACGGGCCGTAGAGCTTGTGGCCTGTCATCACATACCAGTCGCAATCGATATCCTGTACATCCACCGGCATATGGACGGCGCCCTGGCTACCATCGACCAGCACCGGAATGCCACGCTCATGGGCGATACGGCAGATTTCCTTGACGGGAACGACAGTACCCAGCGCATTCGACATATGCGTGATCGCGACGAGCTTGGTCTTGTCGGTCAGGCATTTGACGAAATCGTCGATATGGAACGCGCCCTCGTCATCGACCGGCGCCCAGACGATCTTCGCGCCCTGCCGTTCGCGGATGAAATGCCAGGGCACGATGTTGGAATGATGCTCCATGATCGAGATGACGATCTCATCGCCCTCCCCGATCTTCGGCATGCCGTAGCCGTAAGCGACCGTGTTGATCGCTTCCGTCGAGGATTTCGTGAAGATGATGTTGTCGACAGAAGGCGCATTAAGGAAGCGGCGCACCTTTTCGCGCGCGGCTTCATAGGCATCCGTCGCGGCATTCGACAGGAAATGCAGGCCGCGATGGACGTTGGCATATTCATTGGAATAGGCATGGGACACGGCATCGATGACCACCTGCGGCTTCTGGGCCGAGGCGCCATTGTCGAGATAGACGAGCGGTTTGCCATAGACCTGACGCGACAGGATTGGGAAATCCTTGCGGATCGCGTCAACGTCGTAGGCGGGCACCGGTACCGTGTGTTCCATGTCGAATGTCCAATCAGGCGTGCTTGTCGAGCCAGGCGGCGATGATCGTTTCCAGATGCTCGATCAGCGCCTCGTCCTCCAGTTCCTCGACGATTTCATCGACGAAGGCATTCACCAGCATGCCGCGAGCCTTGCCTTCCGGAATGCCGCGCGCCTGCAGGTAATAGAGGTGCGTGGGGTTGAGATCGATTACCGTCGCGCCATGGCCGCACTGTACGTCATCGGCAAAGATTTCCAGTTCCGGCTTGGCCGAAAAATCGGCGTCGTCGGAGAGCAGCAGCGTGTTGCAGGCCATGCGCGCATCGGTCTTCTGCGCATCCGGGGCAACCCGGATTTGACCTTGGAACACACCTTTGGCGCGATCGAACAGCACGTTGCGGATGACTTCGATCGACGTCGTGTTCGGCACGTCATGGCCGAGCGTGAAGGTCACGTCCGTATGGCTGTCGCCACCGAGCAGGTTGATCCCCCGCATCTGGAAGTCGGAGTCCTCGCCCGTCGTCACGCCATGCACCTCCTGGCGCACCAGCTTGCCGCCGGCATTGATGACGAATAGCTTCAGCTTGGCATCCGCGCCCAAGTCGAAGTTGATCTGGCCGAGATGATTGTCGGACGCGCCCTGCTGCTGCAGGATGATCCAGGTGATATCGGCGCCATCATCGACGATGAGATCACTGACGATGCTGACGAGGCTCGGCGCATCGTTGGTCGACAGATGACGCTCGATCACCACCGCCTTCGAATTCGCCCCGAAGGTCACCGGCAGGCGGCTGTGGCTCTGGCCGGCACTCTGCACGAGTTGCAGTTCTAAAGGACGCGCAAGCTCCGTGTCCTCGGGGATTTCGATTTCGAAACCGTCTCGGACAAAGGCGCCGTTGATACGGCCGATGGCATCGTCAGAGCCACGTTCGACGAGATCGGCAGCTGCCACGCCATCCACCAAGCTGTCGCCGTAGCGGCGAACATGGATGCCATCCGGAACGCCGGAGACCGAGGCCTTGCCGTTGATGATGCGAAGCACCGTCGAATCTTCGACCAGCGGATCGACGCCCTCGGCAAAGGCTGTCGAATCGAAGGCCGGAACGCTGCGCAGCAGAGCGCGCAGGTCGGTATAGTGCCAGCTTTCGATGCGACGTGTTGGCAGCCCTTCCGTCTTCAGCGCGTTCAGCAAAGCGTCGCGCGCCGAAAGCACGGCGCCATCGCCTGGAAGGTCGCCGAGCTGGGTGGTATAGGCATCGACGAGAGCCGTCTCGGCAGTCGTCATCGTGATTGCCGTCTGGATGTTCATGAAAAACCTCCTCAGGCAGCCGTGCCGATGATGTCGGCATAACCGTTTGCTTCGAGATCGAGCGCCAGAGACTTGTCGCCGGACCTGATGACCTGGCCCTTGTAGAGAACGTGGACCGTATCGGGAACGATGTATTCGAGCAGGCGCTGGTAGTGGGTGATGACGATCACGGCACGGTCCGGCGAACGCAGGGCGTTGACGCCATCGGCAACGATCTTCAGCGCATCGATATCGAGGCCCGAGTCGGTTTCGTCGAGAATGCAGAGGCTCGGCTCAAGCAGGGCCATCTGCAGGATTTCGGCGCGCTTCTTCTCGCCGCCGGAGAAACCAACGTTGAGCGGACGCTTCAGCATGTCCGGGTTGATCTGCAGACGGGCAGAGGCTTCCTTGACGCGGCGGATGAAATCCGGCGTCGTCAGTTCTTCCTCACCGCGATACTTGCGCTGCTCGTTCAGTGCGACCTTCAGGAACTGCATCGTGGCAACGCCCGGGATTTCGACCGGATACTGGAACGCCAGGAAGATACCCTTGGCGGCGCGCTCGGACGGATCGAGCTCGAGAATGCTCTCGCCGTTGTAAAGGATATCGCCTTCGGTGACTTCGTAGTCTTCACGGCCCGACAGGATGTAGGAGAGCGTCGACTTGCCGGAGCCGTTCGGCCCCATGATGGCAGCGACTTCGCCGGCCTTGACGGTGAGGTTCAGCCCGCGGATGATTTCGGTGCCATCTTCGGCAATACGGGCGTGCAGGTTCTTGATTTCAAGCATTTTTACTTTCCCTAGTATGGCAGGTCCGCGTAGCCCATGCGCCAGCAGGTTTTCCGCGCCTTAACCAGACCGTCGTCATCCTCGGGCTTGTCCCGAGGATCTAACAGCCTATCAATTGTAATCATTCCACATTTTTGTACTCGGATGTGGACGGTAGATATTGTCGATTTCCCCGATCCGTTCGAACAAATCCAGCCATGTCGGATTAAGGCCTTCGATCAATTCGATCTTCCATTCTCTTCGATACCTCTTCAGCGATTTCTCGCGTTGTATCGCAAGAACGATGTTCGGATGCGTTTCAAACCAAACCAAATTTTCCGCCCGATATTTCGCAGTAAATCCTTCGTGGATGTGATTGCGGTGTTCCCAAATTCGTGCCGTCAGATCAGATGTCACCCCGATATAAATGACTCCTCGGGGCTTGTCGGACATCATGTACACGAAACCGCTCAATCACCTCTCCAAAGCAACTCCGCAGATCCTCGGGACAAGCCCGAGGATGACGACGGTGGTTAACCGACACTTCCTTCGAGCGAGATGCCGATCAGCTTCTGTGCTTCGACCGCAAATTCCATCGGCAGCTCCTGAATGACTTCCTTGACGAAGCCGTTGACGATCAACGCGATCGCGGCTTCTTCGGGAATGCCACGCTGCAGGCAGTAGAACAGCTGGTCTTCGGAGATCTTGGAGGTCGTTGCCTCGTGCTCGAACTGCGCCGTCGAGTTCTTCGCCTCGATATAGGGCACGGTATGGGCGCCGCACTTGCCGCCGATAAGCAGGCTGTCGCACTGGGTGAAGTTGCGGGCATTGGACGCCTTGCGGTGGGTCGAAACCTGGCCGCGATAGGTGTTCTGGCTGAAGCCGGCGGCGATACCCTTTGAGACGATACGGCTCGACGTGTTCTTGCCGAGATGGATCATCTTGGTACCGCTGTCGATCTGCTGATAACCGTTCGATACGGCGATCGAATAGAACTCGCCGCGCGAGTCGTCGCCGCGCAGGATGCAGCTCGGATACTTCCAGGTGATCGCCGAACCGGTCTCGACCTGCGTCCAGGAGATCTTAGAGCGGTTGCCACGGCAATCGCCACGCTTGGTCACGAAATTATAGATGCCGCCCTTGCCTTCCTTGTCGCCCGGATACCAGTTCTGGACGGTGGAATACTTGATCTCGGCATCGTCGAGCGCAACGAGCTCGACCACGGCGGCATGCAGCTGGTTTTCATCGCGTTGCGGCGCGGTGCAGCCTTCGAGATAGGAGACGTACGCGCCCTCTTCCGCGATGATCAGCGTGCGCTCGAACTGGCCGGTGCCCTTCTCGTTGATGCGGAAGTAGGTCGAGAGTTCCATCGGGCAACGAACACCCTTCGGCACGAAAACGAACGAGCCGTCCGTGAAAACAGCAGAGTTCAGCGTCGCATAGAAGTTGTCGGTCGTGGGAACGACCGAGCCGAGGTACTTCTTCACGAGATCGGGATATTCGCGGATGGCTTCCGAGATCGACATGAAGATCACGCCGGCCTTTTTCAGCTCCTCCTTGAAGGTGGTGACGACCGAGACGGAATCGAAGACCGCATCGACGGCGATCTTGGACGTTTTGACGCCAGCCAGCATCTCTTGCTCGCGCAGCGGGATGCCGAGCTTTTCGTAAACTCTCAGCAATTCCGGATCGACTTCGTCGAGCGACTTCGGACCGGTCTGTCCCTTGGGAGCTGCATAGTAATAAAGGTCGTTGAAGTCGATCTTCGGATAATCGACACGAGCCCATGTCGGCTCTTCCAGGGTGAGCCAGCGGCGATAGGCGTCAAGGCGCCATTCAAGCATCCATTCCGGCTCTTGCTTCTTGTTGGAAATGAAACGGATGATCTCTTCGGAAAGTCCCTTAGGGGCCTTGTCCATCTCGATCTTGGTTTCGAAACCATATTTGTACTGGTCCACGTCGATCAGGGCGACCTGATCGATTGTTTCCTGGACAGCTGGCATGTCGTTCTCCAATCTTGCCGGATACAAGGTCCGGCAGCTTGTCATCCCGATACGTTTTTGGCGTACCGCTTATGTAGTGGCTAAAGGGCGATTTTCACCCCGTTTGCCAAGCGGAAAATTGCGTTTCCGCAGCTTTTCTGATCACGCGGCCGCGACTGGAAGCCGCCTGCGCCCCGAAATTTTTGCAAATACCTCGGCGCAACGATCAATCTCGGCATCCGTCGTGCCCGGACCGATCGAGATCCTGAGCGCGCCCTGGCTTGCATCATGGCCCATCGCCGTCAGCACATAACTCTGCCCGACCTTACCGGATGAGCATGCCGAACCGGCGGATAGGGCGACGCCTTCGAGATCGAAGGCGATCTGGCCGGTTTCGGCTTTGAGCCCCGGAAGGGTGAAAAACGAGGTGTTGCCGATGCGTGCGTCATCCTTGCCATGGATCAGTACATCGGGCGCCGCTTCGAGCATTGCGGCTTCCAGCCGATCGCGTTCGGCGCTGATCCCTGCCATGCGACCATCGATATCGTAAGCCGCAACCTCAGCCGCAGCTCTAAAGCCCGCGATGGCAACCGCGTTTTCCGTTCCGGAACGATGCCCCTTTTCCTGTCCACCGCCACGGATCAAGGCTGACGGCATCAGGATTTCGCCACGGGCAACAAGCGCGCCTGCGCCCTTGGGGCCGCCGATCTTGTGGGACGAGATCACCATGAAGTCAGCGCCAATATCGTCAATCGACAAGGGCACGCGGCCAGCCGCCTGCACCGCATCAACCACGAAGATGCCGCCCGCCTCTTTCACCAAGGCCGCCACAGATTCGACAGGCTGGACGATACCGGTCTCGTTGTTGGCATACATGACCGCAACCATTGGCAGACCACTTGCCCGATCATGAGCCGAAAGCGCCGCCTTCAGGGCATCGAGATCAATGATGCCGGCCGACGTAACCGGAACCTCTTCGACCTGATCCTTGCCGAACCGCCCGCCTTCGCGAAAAGCTGGGTGTTCGATCGCCGAGACATAGAGACGACCGATCTTCAGAGGCGTCTTGCCCATGCGAAAATCGGGCGTGAGCACCAGATTGGCAGCTTCGGTTGCGCCGCTGGTGAAGATCACGCTCGCAGGGGAAGCGCCGCAAAGGCTCGCGACGGAGCGGCGCGCGTTTTCGATCAGCGTACGCATGCGCCGGCCTTCGGCATGGACAGAAGACCCGTTGCCAACGAGATCCAGCGCGTTGATGCAGGCTTCGCGCGCTTCGGGCAGAAGCGGCGCCGTCGCATTCCAGTCCATATAGATGCGTGGCTGCGTCATGATCCTTGCCAAACAGCGGCGTCAACCCATCTAAAGGCAAACGGCCGGTGCATTTTTCTTGAAATTTTCGCTTCGCTTGCCGTAAGAGACGACACCACCACGGAAACCCGTGATCAGTTTTGAATGGTTCTAAACTGTGTTCTAGAAAAGCTGACTGATTTCGTCAAGACAGTTCAGCGCTGAATCGGTTTTTAGAGCCGTTAAGAGTACCCGGAGACACAATGCCCGAAGTCATTTTCAACGGCCCCGCCGGTCGCCTTGAAGGCCGCTACCAGCCGTCCAAGCAGAAGAACGCGCCGATCGCGATCGTGCTTCATCCGCATCCCCAGTTTGGCGGCACGATGAACAACCAGATCGTCTACCAGCTGTTCTACATGTTCCAGAAGCGCGGTTTTACCACGCTTCGCTTCAACTTCCGCTCCATTGGCCGCAGCCAGGGCGAATTCGACCATGGCGCCGGCGAACTTTCCGATGCTGCGTCGGCCCTCGATTGGGTGCAGAGCATGCACCCGGATTCGAAGAGCTGCTGGGTTGCCGGCTACTCCTTCGGCGCCTGGATCGGCATGCAACTGCTGATGCGCCGCCCGGAGATCGAAGGCTTCATGTCGATCGCGCCGCAGCCGAACACCTATGACTTCTCGTTCCTGGCGCCCTGCCCATCCTCCGGCCTCATTATCAATGGCGAGCTTGACAAGGTGGCGCCGGAGAAAGACGTCAACAACCTCGTCGAAAAGCTGAAGGCGCAGAAGGGTATCCTGATCACCCATAAGACCGTGCCGGGTGCGAACCATTTCTTCAACGGCCAGGTGGAGACATTGATGGCCGAATGCGAAGACTATCTCGACCGTCGCCTGAATGGCGAACTCACGCCGGAGCCGGCTGCAAAGCGTATCCGTTAAAAAGTGGTACATCGTTGAAGCTGAGATCGGCGGCACCTTCGCAGGTTGCCGCCGATTTCATTCGGGCAAAGGCAGAAGTACAAATCGCCTTCACTGAAAAATAATGGTACGGTTGTCGTGGCCCTGGGGATGCCCAGCGGTGAACGGCTACGCCGATCCCGGAACGAATATGCTCTCCCGGCCGTTCCAGATGCGCAGTTGGCTCACGGGCGCCTGCATCGAAACAAGCATTCAGATGAATTGCCGAGGGAGAAAAACATGACCAGAGTGGTGTATTCAATCGTGGAGCATGATGGCGGCTGGGCCTACAAGCTCGCCGACGTGTTTTCGGAGACCTTTCCGACACGCGAGATCGCCCTGGCGGCGGCGAAGGCTGCGGCAGCCGAGCAGCAGGTTGGTGGTGAAGACGAAGAAATCAGCTTTCAGGATGAAGCCGGGCTCTGGCACTATGAACACGCTGAAGGTGGAGATCGCCCCGAGGCAATCGTCGACGACCAATAGGCTGCTGGTTTTAAGTGATTGCTGCGCGATTCCCGCGTGAAGCTAAAAATTGAGCCCTTCCCCGCCACCGGGGAAGGGCAATATAATTTTGGTGCTGAAAAACCGAAGTTTCCTCCGGCAACGCCATAACGCTCCGAACCGCCGCCGCACGCAAGCGCAACCTAAAATTAACCTTCACGCGTAGGGTTAACGTCAACGCATTCCAAGCGGGCCGTTCCAAATCTACGAAACGACATTCGCACGGTGGCGCAAGCCAATGATCTGTATAATTTATTTCAAATTTTAGATGTGACGAAACTTTTCCCGACCATCCATCGTAACGGCACAGCATGCAACCATGGAGAACAGAGGGGACTGAGCATGGACGCTCGCATAAGATCTTTCGCCCTGATCGCGGCCCTCCTCCTACCGCATACTGGCTATGCCGCGGAACCAATCGACACCGCTCAATCGATCATCCAGCAGCAGATCGAAGCCTTCCTTGCAGATGACAAGACGCAGGCTTACTCCTTTGCCTCGCCGCAGATCCGCAGCAAGTTTCCCAATGAGGATGTCTTCTTCGAGATGGTAAGGCGCGGTTATTCTCCGGTCTACCGGCCCGGAAATTTCGCCTTCGGTCGCAGCAAGATCGAAGGCGGACGGATTGTGCAGGAAGTGCTGATCTCGGCGCCGGATGGCAAGGATTGGACCGCACTTTACTTTTTGGAAAAGCAGCCGGATGGCAGCTACAAGATCAACGGCGTGCAGATGCTGCAACAGGCACCGGGGCCGGAAATCTGAAACTCCGGCGCCTGTTGTTTCCGAGGCATATCAACCGCGGTTGAGCGCTTCGCCCCGGGCCCAACCTTCCTGGGTCTCGGCCATGAAATCCTCATAGCGACCATCTTCGATCGCCTTGCGAATGCCGGCCATGAGATCCTGATAATAGGACAGGTTGTTCCAGGTCAGCAGCATGCCGCCCAGCGCCTCGTTGGCGCGCACGAGATGGTGCAGGTAGGCACGCGAGTAATCCCGTGCCGCCGGGCAGGACGACTGGTCGTCAAGTGGCTGCATGTCTTCGGCGTGGCGCGCGTTACGGATGTTGATGCGGCCATGACGGGTAAACGCCAAGCCGTGCCGACCGGACCGGGTCGGCATCACGCAATCGAACATATCGATGCCGCGGGCAACCGATTTCAGGATGTCGTCCGGCGTGCCGACGCCCATCAGGTAACGCGGCTTCTCTGACGGCAGATGCGGGTTGGTCGTATCGATCATGTCGAGCATGACCGCTTGAGGCTCACCGACGGCGAGACCACCGATGGCGTAGCCCGTGAGATCGAGGCTGGAAAGGGCTTGCGCCGAACGGACGCGAAGCTCTGGGATATCGCCGCCCTGAACGATGCCGAACATCGCTTTGCCCGGCTGGTTGCCGAAGGCAACCTTGCAGCGCTCAGCCCAACGATAGGACATTTCCATCGCCCGTTCGATTTCCTTCGGCTCGGCCGGCAGGCGCACGCATTCGTCGAGCTGCATCTGGATATCGCTGTCGAGCAGCCCCTGAATCTCGATCGAGCGCTCCGGCGACATATGGTGCAGCGAACCATCGACGTGGCTCTTGAAGGTCACGCCCTGCTCGTCGAGCCTGCGCAGGCCCGAGAGCGACATGACCTGGAAGCCGCCCGAATCCGTCAGGATCGGATAAGGCCAGCGGATCAGCTCATGCAGGCCGCCGAGGCGCGCGACACGCTCCGGGCCGGGACGCAGCATGAGATGGTAGGTGTTGCCGAGGATGATATCGGCGCCAAGATCCCGTACCTGATCGAGATACATGGCCTTGACGGTGCCGACGGTGCCGACGGGCATGAATGCCGGCGTGCGGATCGTGCCGCGCGGCATGGAGACTTCGCCGCGACGCGCCTTGCCGTCGGTCGCCAGCAGCTTGAATTCAAAATTTTCGGTCATCGGTTGTCCCGGAAAAGCAGGCTGGAATCGCCATAGGAATAGAAACGGTAGCCGGTCTCGATGGCGTGAGCATAAGCCGCCTGCATCGTCTCCAGCCCGCTGAACGCCGAAACCAGCATGAACAGCGTCGATTTCGGCAGGTGAAAATTGGTCATCAGCATATCGACGGCGCGGAAGCGATAACCGGGCGTGATGAAGATGCCGGTCGACCCTGACCACGGTTCGATTTCGCCGTCCTCTTTCGCAGCGCTTTCGATCAACCGCAGTGAGGTCGTGCCGACGCAGACGATGCGTCCGCCCCGCGCCTTGACCGCATTCAGTCGCTCGGCAGTTGCTTCACTGACGTAACCTACTTCATGGTGCATGACGTGATCGTCGGTGTCATCGACCTTCATCGGCAGGAATGTCCCTGCCCCGACATGCAAGGTCACGAAATGCCGTTCAACGCCGGCCGTATCCAGCAATTCAAAGAGCCGGTCGGTGAAATGAAGCCCGGCCGTTGGCGCGGCGACAGCGCCTTCTTCCCGCGCATAGACGGTCTGATAGTCTGCCCGGTCCTTTTCGTCTTCCGGGCGCTTCGACGCGATATAGGGTGGCAGCGGGATATGGCCGACAGTCGCAATCGCTTCATCGAGCGACGGGCCTGACAGATCGAAGCGAAGCGTGACTTCGCCGGCATCGCCTTTCCCTTCCACCGTTGCATCCAGCGTGCCCGCCATGCAGGCACCGGCATCCTCGCGACCGAAGGAAATCCGGTCTCCCGGCTTCAGGCGCTTTGCCGGCCGCGCAAAGGCCTTCCAGCGATCGGCGGCGACCCGCATATGCAAGGTCAGCGAAACCGCGGTCGCCACATCCTCGCCCCGGCGGCGAATGCCTTCGAGCTGGGCCGGGATCACCTTGGTATCGTTGAAAACAAGAGCATCGCCGGGGCGCAAGTAGGAAACGAGGTCGAGCACGCCGCGATCCTCAAGCGGTTCGCCGGGCTTGACGACAAGCAGCCGCGCACTGTCACGCGGGCTTGCGGGCCGCAGCGCGATGTTTTCCTCGGGTAAATTGAAATCGAACAGATCGACGCGCATCACAGTCTTCTTTAAACGGCAAACCCGCCCCGGCGCCATCACGGCAGCGGGACGGGTTCTGGCAATAACCCGGATCAGGCGTTTGCGGCAACCTTCATCGAGACGATGCTGTCGGGATCCTTGACCGGCTCGCCGCGCTTGATCTTGTCGATGTTTTCCATGCCTTCGATGACCTGGCCCCAGACCGAATACTGCTTGTTCAGCCACGGGCTGTCGGCAAAGCAGATGAAGAACTGGGAATTGGCCGAGTTCGGCATCTGGCTGCGGGCCATGGAGCAGGTGCCGCGCACATGGCTCATGTTGGAAAATTCAGCCTTGAGGTCCGGCTTGGAGGAGCCGCCCATGCCGGCGCGTGCCGGGTTGAAGCTTTCGGAACCCTTCTTGCCGTACTGGACGTCGCCGGTCTGGGCCATGAAGTCGTCGATGACGCGGTGGAAGACGACGCCGTCATAGGCGCCTTCGTTCGCCAGTTCCTTGATACGCGCGACGTGACCGGGGGCCAGGTCCGGCAGGAGCTGGATCACAACCTTGCCCTGCGTCGTTTCCATGATGATGGTGTTTTCCGGATCCTTGATCTCGGCCATGGCTTTTCTCCTTGGTTATACGGTGTTTACTTGCCGACCTTGACGCTGATCATGCGGTCGGGGTCGGTGACGGAACCGTTGTTGGCTTCGTCGCCCATCTTGATCTTGTCGACATTCTCCATGCCTTCGACCACCTGACCGACGACCGTGTACTGGCCGTTCAGGAAGTCGCCGGGCGCGAACATGATAAAGAATTGGGAGTTGGCGGAGTTCGGGTCCTGGCTGCGCGCCATGCCGACCGTGCCGCGTGCGAAAGGAACTTCGGAAAACTCGGCTTCAAGGTCCGGCTTGGAAGAGCCGCCCATGCCGGCCATGCCAGCCTGAAAGTCCTTTTCCATATTGCCGTACTGAACGTCGCCCGTCTGGGCCATGAAACCCGGGATCACGCGGTGGAAGGCGACGTTGTTGTATTCGCCGGCCTCGGCCAGTTCCTTCAGGCGCGCGACGTGCTTCGGCGCGACATCGGATGCGAGCTCGATGACGACCGGGCCGTCCTTCAACTGGATCGTCAGATAGTCTTTCGCCTGGGCAAAGGCGTTGCCCAAGACCGAAGCGAGAAGCAATGCGCCGGCAAAAGCAAGTTTCAGAATGTTCATGGTAGCTCCCGTGAGAACGACGCCGTGGCGTCAGGATTTGCGTCGGGCGGCAAGCGCCTGATTGACGGCAGAGGGTACGAAGGCGCTGACATCGCCGCCCATGGCCGCGATCTGACGGACCAACGTGGCGGTAATGGGCCGGGAGGCGGCCCCTGCCGGCAGAAACAGCGTCTGGATGTCCGGTGCCATCTGGCGGTTCATGCCGGCCATCTGCATTTCATAATCGAGATCGGTTCCATCGCGCAGGCCGCGCACGAGCATGGTTGCGCCATGGGCTCGCGCGGCATCCACAGCAAGGTTGTCGAAGGATACGATATCGATGTCGCCAACCTTTTCAGGCAGGAACTGACCCAGCGACTGGCGTATCAGAACGTATCGCTCGTCGAAGGAAAAAAGCGGCGTTTTTCCCGGGTGAATACCGATAGCAACAATCACCTTTGATGCGACATTAAGCGCCTGCACCAGAACATCGAGATGTCCGTTGGTCATGGGATCGAAGGAGCCGGGATAGAAAGCTGTCGTCATCGCGCCTGTTCCGTTTGCCCAGCCTTTTGTCATGGACTGTGCTTGACCGCAAGGGAAACGACCCCCCGCTTGCAGGCTGTTCCCTAGGAAACATCTCCACGTCCAAATGAACGCTAGATGAAGAGCACGTTCAGTGCAGCTTCAAGGCACGAAGCTTAGGGTGAAGCTCAAAGGACGGAACTTTCCAGCGGCTCTGCCGTTGTTGAGACGAAAGGATGACCGCCATGGGACTTATGCTTCTGTCGATGACAATGTTTTTTGCAATGCTCTTTGCAACCGTTCACGCGCTGAAAGACGAAGCTCGTCAGGATCGCAAGTCGACCGGTTCAAACGTCGCCTTCAAGTAAGGACTGCGACAATGGCAATAACAATGATGATTGCATCCGCCGTGATTAGTCTCGTGTTCCTCGTGGATTTTACCAAGACGATTGTCCAGCTTCAGCGCGACCGCGCCGACCTTAAGATGAGGGATGGCGGCTTTCAGGTCTAGCAAACGTTTCAAATTCTGCGGCAACCTCCAGTGCCGCAATCTCAAAACCGGACGGCTCC
This sequence comes from Pararhizobium arenae, assembly GCF_001931685.1. Classification (GTDB taxonomy): domain Bacteria; phylum Pseudomonadota; class Alphaproteobacteria; order Rhizobiales; family Rhizobiaceae; genus Pararhizobium; species Pararhizobium arenae. The sequence goes on from NZ_MOOY01000001.1 coordinate 557,535, forward strand.
CCTGCCCGTCCGGTTTTCTTTTGCGCATCAGGCGGGCGGCATTCTTTCGAACTTGGGCAACGCCGGGTCGAGGTGATCCCACGCATATCCCGCAGCGGTCCAGGACGTAAGTTGCGGCGCATATCGGCCTGGATCGTCCAGACTGGCCGGCGTTACGATGAAGACATCCGGCATGGCGGGAAACGTCATGTACACTGACGAGCCGCAGGTCGGGCAGAACCCACGCTGTTTTACGGTCCCACCGTCACCGACGGTCTGCCAGACAGAGGCTTTTCCCTGTATGTCCACCTCGGCGGCGACAAATGTCAGGTGCGACTGGTGGCCTGTGCCGCTGCCGCGCTGACATTGTCGACACTGGCAATCGACCATGACGGCGGGCTCGCCGGCGATGGTGTACCGGATCGCGCCACAGGCGCAGCCCCCAGCATAAGGAATGCTCATATCGTTCTCCTCCATCAGTGATGTTTCATCAGTGAAATTTCCGGGACGACACTTCGTCTGCAATCACTGTATCGAGCCGCCGCACAACCTTTTTCCATCCTTCGCTCATATTGCGATAGGCGCTGTCGTTCTTCGGAAGCATGAAACCGGAATGGATAAGTCTCAGTCGCGTGCCCTCAGCCACTTGCGCGAGTGTAAAAGTGACAACGGTTTCGAGCCGCGATCCATAATCCTCGTTGCTGTCATGGCCGCCCTTCCAGGCATAGGAGAGACGCTCGTTGGCTACGACCTCCAGAACCTCGCAATGGATCGTTCCGTCCCAGGCCCCCGCGGGTGTGGTCTGAAAGGTAAAGCGGTTGCCGACGACAGGTTCGAAGCCCGTGGGCTCCATCAGCCATCGCGACATCAAGGCGCCCGATGTCAAGGCTTTCCAAATAACCTCGACGGGATGCGGAAAAACGTCGTCGATGACAATGGCCTGCGTTTCCGTGGCGATGGCCTTGTTCATGGATCGATTTCCTTTAGCAGGTTTCTGAGATCGGCGAAACGTTCGCGCCAGAACACGCCGTAGTGCTCCATCCAGTCAGCGAGCGGTTTTAGGCCGGCCGGCTCCGCGCGGTAGTAAACATTGCGCCCTTCCGGACGCTCGCTGACAAGACCCGCCAGCTTCAGCGTCTTCAGGTGCTGCGATATGGCGCCCTGTGTGACCTTGCTGCCCCGGGTCAGTTCCACGACGGTAATCTCCTCAGAACGGGCGATGCGCTCGAACACCGCCCTCCTTGTCGGATCGGCAAGCGCACGCATGATGGATGTGACGGGTTCAGCTTCAATCATAAAAAAATGATAGCAAATACTAATCAATTAGCAATCACTATTTGTTTTTTGCATGAAAAAGGGCAGCTTTCGCCGCCCTGCTTCTCTGTTTTGTCTGGACCGCCCGTCTGTTCGAGATCAGGCTTCGTCGCTGCTTCCGGATTCCGGGGCCTGCGGATCGACAACCGCCTCAACGGCGCCGTCCTCTTCGTCCTCGCTTTCCGGCTCGCTGATGCGCTCGACCGAAACAACCTTCTCGTCCTTGGCAGTCGAGAAGATGGTGACGCCCTTGGTCGCGCGGCTGGCGAGGCGAATACCGCCGACGGGGACGCGGATCAGCTGGCCGCCGTCCGAAACCAGCATGATCTGGTCGCCATCATCGACCGGGAAGGCGGCGACGAGTTCGCCGATCTCCGAAGTCTTCGAGGTATCGGTCGCCCGAATACCCTTGCCGCCACGACCGGAGGTGCGGAAATCATAGGTCGAGGAACGCTTGCCGAAGCCCTTTTGGGATACCGTCAGCACGAACTGTTCGCGCGCCTTCAGCTCTTCATAACGCTCGTCTGACAGCTGACCTTCTTCCGTAACCTCCTCGCCGACAAGCGCGATTTCTTCGTCTTCGCCGGTGGCAACGCGGCGCTCCGCGGCAGCGCGCTTGAGATAGGCCGCGCGCTCCCATGGCTCGGCATCGACATGGCCGACGATCGTCATGGAGATGATGCGGTCACCATCACCCAACGAAATGCCGCGTACGCCGATTGAGTTGCGACCCGCGAAGACGCGGACGTCATCGACCGGGAAGCGAATGCACTGGCCAAGCGCCGTCGTCAGAAGCACGTCGTCCTGATCCGTGCAGGTCTCGACGGAAAGGATTTCATCGCCCTCTTCCTCAAGCTTCATCGCAATCTTGCCGTTGCGGTTGACCTGGACGAAATCCGACAGCTTGTTGCGACGAACCGTACCGCGTGTCGTCGAGAACATGACGTCAAGGTTCTCCCAAGTCGCCTCGTCCTCAGGCAGCGGCATGATCGTGGTGATGCGTTCGCCGGCTTCCAGCGGCAGCATGTTGATGAGGGCCTTACCACGCGACTGCGGCGTGCCGATCGGCAGGCGCCAGACCTTCTCCTTGTAGACGATGCCGCGCGAGGAGAAGAAAAGGATCGGCGTATGGGTATTGGCAACGAACAGACGCGTGACGAAATCCTCATCACGGGTCGCCATGCCGGAACGGCCCTTGCCGCCGCGACGCTGCGCCCGATAGGTCGTCAGCGGAACGCGCTTGATATAGCCAAGGTGCGACACGGTGATCACCATGTCTTCCTGCGCGATCAGGTCCTCGTCTTCCATTTCCGGGCCGCCGAGGGTGATCTCGGTGCGGCGCGGCGTGCCGAACTCGTCGCGAACGGCAGCAAGCTCGTCCTTGACGATGGTCATGATGCGAACGCGCGAAGACAGGATGTCGAGATAATCGCTGATCTCGGTGCCGATCTTATTGAGTTCATCGCCGATTTCGTCTCGGCCAAGCGCCGTCAGGCGGGCAAGACGCAGCTCGAGGATGGCGCGTGCCTGTTCCTCGGAGAGATTGTAGGTCAGGTCTTCGTTGATGCGATGACGCGGATCGTCGATGAGACGGATCAGCGCCTCGACGTCGGCCGCCGGCCAACGGCGGGTCATCAACTGTTCGCGGGCCGTCTGCGGATCCGGCGCTTCGCGGATCAGCTTGATGATCTCGTCGATGTTGGCGACGGAAATCGCCAGACCGACCAAGACGTGGGCGCGCTCGCGCGCCTTGCGCAGAAGGTACTTGGTACGGCGGCTGACGACTTCCTCGCGGAAGGCGACAAAGGCGCGCAGCATGTCGAGCAGCGTCATCTGCTCCGGCTTGCCGCCGTTCAGCGCCACCATGTTGCAGCCGAAGGAAGTCTGCAGCGGCGTGTAGCGATAAAGCTGGTTCAGGATGACTTCGGCATTGGCGTCGCGCTTCAGCTCGACGACGACGCGGTAACCCTGCCGGTCGGATTCGTCACGAAGGTCGGAAATGCCCTCAATGCGCTTGTCCTTGACCAGTTCGGCCATCTTCTCGATCATCGTCGCCTTGTTCACCTGATAGGGAACTTCGGTGATGATGATCTGCTCGCGATCGCCGCGCATTGGCTCGATGGTCGCGCGCCCGCGCATGATCACAGAGCCGCGGCCTGTTTCGTAGGCGGAACGGATGCCGGAACGACCGAGAATCAGAGCAGCGGTCGGGAAATCGGGGCCGGGAATGATTTCCATCATTTCGGGAAGCTCAATGCCCGGATTGTCGATCAGAGCGATACAGCCGTTGACGACTTCGATGAGGTTGTGCGGCGGAATGTTTGTCGCCATGCCGACGGCGATACCGCCCGCGCCATTGACCAAGAGGTTCGGGAACTTCGCGGGCACGACCGTCGGCTCGCTGAGCGTGCCGTCGTAGTTGTCGCGGAAATCGACGGTTTCCTTGTCGAGATCGTCGAGCAGCGAATGGGCGGCCTTCTCAAGCCGGCACTCGGTGTAGCGTTCGGCCGCCGGCGGATCGCCGTCGATCGAGCCGAAATTGCCCTGACCATCGATCAGCGGAAGACGCAGGGACCATGGCTGAGCCATACGCGCAAGTGCGTCGTAGATCGCGAGGTTGCCGTGCGGATGGTATTTACCCATCACGTCCCCGGTAACACGGGCGCACTTGACGTATTTCTTGTTCCAGTCGATGCCCAGTTCGCTCATCCCGAACAGGATGCGGCGATGCACCGGCTTCAGGCCGTCACGGACATCGGGAAGCGCGCGGCTGACGATAACGCTCATCGCATAGTCGAGGTACGAGCGCTGCATCTCCTCCATGATGGAAATGGGTTCGATGCCTGGTGGGTTCTTGCCGCCGCCGGGGGTGCTTTGCTCAGTCAATTTCGATCACGATCTTTGTTCAGAATCAGACAGATTTTTATAGCGGAATGCGCTCGATAGCGCCAATTTCGAGGGTGGGTTTTGAACAGGCTTTTCGCCCTTCAGGGGTGTGAAACGGCATTTAGTAGGCAAAAGCGTGGCAGTCGCTTCCCTTCCCTGTCGCACTCGCCTACGAATAGCGCAAACGGCCGCCAAAAGCAGAGCCTGGGGAGCGACGCATGAACCACCTCGATCTCTTGATCAATGCGCTGACCACCATTCTCGTGACGATCGATCCGCCAGGTCTGGCGCCGATTTTCCTCAGCCTGACGATGGGCATGAGCCGTCAGCAGCGTTTCATCGTCGCCTGGCGAGGCTCGCTGATCGCGTTCTTCATCCTCGCCGCGTTCGCACTTTTCGGAAACGGCATTCTCAGCCTGCTCGGGATCTCCATCGGCGCGTTCCGCATTGCCGGCGGCATGCTGCTGTTCTGGATCGCGTTCGAGATGATTTTTGAAAAGCGAAACGAACGGAAGGAAAAAACTGGCGAGGTCGCGATTACCCGCGATCACATACATAATATCGCGGTTTTTCCGCTGGCATTGCCGCTGATCGCTGGTCCGGGTGCGATCTCTGCGACGATCCTGCTGTCAGGTTCATTCTCAAGCACGATAGATCGGCTTGAGTTGATTGCCGTCATCGCGCTCTGCCTTGGCATCCTCTTCGCCGCCTTGGTAATCGCCGAGCGCATCGATCGCTTTCTCGGCGTCACGGGCCGGGCCATCCTGACCCGCCTTCTCGGCGTTATTCTCGCCGCGCTGGCGGTGCAGTTCGTGGTGGATGGCATTCGATCGGCATTTGCGATTTGAAGCGAATAGCGAATAGCGAATAGCGAATAGCGAATAGCGAATAGCGAATAGATGATGTGGACATCTAGCAGGCCGTCTAGTTCTATTCGCTATTCGCCCCAAAATCAGAACGGAATGTCGTCATCCATGTCGCGAGAGAAGTTGCTGCCGGAACCACCGGAGCGACCGGCCGGAGCGGAAGGCTGACGGTCGTAGTCATCGCCATAATTGCCGGAACCGCCGCCAAAGCCGCCGGATCCACCGTAATCCGAACCGCCACGCCCACCGCCTGCCCCGGCGCCGTCGCCACGGCCGCCGAGCATGGTCAGCGTCGAGTTGAAGCCCTGCAGCACAACCTCGGTCGAGTAACGATCCTGACCATCCTTGTCCTGCCATTTCCGGGTCTGGAGCTGACCTTCGATATAAACGGTCGAACCCTTCTTCAGATACTGCTCGGCAACCTTGCAGAGACCTTCGTTGAAAATGACGACGCGATGCCATTCGGTCTTTTCCTTGCGCTCGCCGCTGTTGCGGTCGCGCCAGGTTTCCGAGGTGGCAATGTTCAGGTTGGCAATCGGCCGGCCATCCTGCGTGCGGCGGATTTCCGGATCTGCTCCGAGGTTCCCGACCAGAATAACCTTGTTGACACTGCCAGCCATATCGCTCTTTCCTGTCTCTTGCGGCGCCTCGCGGGAGGCGGCCCTTCATCATGGCGCGTATAGTAGCGTCAGGCGCCGAAGGATACGCCCCGCCATTTTGCGTATCCACATGATATTGATTATTTGTTCTTTCTTTGTTCTAATTTGTGTTTATTATCCTGTCAACTGAATCACGAAGACCCGTTGTTTTTGGGATTGGCGCTCGACATGCGCATTGCCGATCTTAAATAGAGACTTTCGAACTCCGACAAGCTGAGTACCATGAGCGAACTGAAGACCATTTCCATCCGTGGCGCGCGCGAGCATAATCTGAAGGGCATCGACCTCGATCTGCCGCGCAACAAGCTGATCGTCATGACCGGTCTGTCGGGATCGGGAAAATCCTCACTCGCCTTCGACACGATCTACGCCGAAGGTCAGCGACGCTATGTCGAAAGCCTGTCCGCCTACGCGCGACAGTTCCTGGAGATGATGCAGAAGCCGGATGTCGATCAGATCGAAGGGCTTTCTCCGGCGATCTCGATCGAGCAGAAGACGACGTCGCGCAACCCGCGTTCGACAGTCGGTACCGTTACCGAAATCTACGACTACATGCGCCTGCTGTTCGCGCGCGTCGGAGTTCCCTATTCGCCGGCAACGGGACTGCCGATCGAGAGCCAGACGGTGTCCCAAATGGTCGACCGTGTGATCGCCTTCGGCGAAGGCACCCGTCTCTACATTCTCGCGCCGATCGTGCGCGGGCGCAAAGGCGAGTACAAAAAAGAACTCGCCGAGCTGATGAAAAAGGGCTTTCAGCGCGTCAAGATCGATGGCCAGTTCTACGAAATCGCCGAAGCCCCGGCGCTCGACAAGAAATACAAGCATGACATCGATGTGGTCGTGGACCGCGTCGTGGTGCGCGCGGACCTGACCTCCCGCCTCGCTGATAGCCTTGAAACCTGCCTGAAGCTCGCCGACGGTCTGGCGATCGCCGAATTTGCGGACAAGCCGCTGCCGCCGGAAGAAACCGCTGCCGGCGGTTCGGCCAATAAGTCGCTGAACGAAACCCATGAACGGGTAATGTTTTCTGAAAAATTTGCATGCCCCGTTTCCGGCTTCACGATCCCGGAAATCGAGCCACGCCTGTTCTCGTTCAACAATCCCTTCGGCGCCTGCCCGACCTGCGACGGTCTCGGCAGCCAGCAGAAGATCGATCCTGCCCTGATCGTGCCGGAGGTTGACCGCACGCTGAAGAACGGTGCGATCGCGCCCTGGGCGAAATCCACATCACCCTATTATAACCAGACTTTGGAAGCGCTCGGTCAGGCCTTTGGCTTCAAGCTTTCCAGCAAGTGGAGCGATCTTTCCGCAGCGGCGCAGAACGCGATCCTGCAGGGTACCGACGAGAAGATCACCTTTCATTATGTCGATGGCGCCCGTTCCTACAACACGACGAAGACCTTCGAAGGCATCATTCCGAACCTCGAGCGACGCTGGAAGGAAACCGACAGCGCCTGGGCGCGCGAGGAAATCGAACGTTATATGTCGGCCGCCCCCTGCCCGGCCTGTAAAGGTTATCGCCTGAAGCCCGAAGCATTGGCGGTCAAGATCAACCAGTTGCATATTGGCCAGGTGACGGAAATGTCGATCCGTGTCGCGCGCGACTGGTTCGATGCGCTGCCCGACCAGATGAACGCCAAGCAGAACGAGATCGCCGCACGCATCTTCAAGGAGATCCGCGAGCGCCTGCGTTTCCTTAATGACGTCGGCCTTGAATATCTCAGCCTGTCGCGCAATTCCGGCACGCTGTCCGGTGGCGAAAGCCAGCGCATCCGGCTTGCCTCGCAGATCGGCTCGGGCCTGACCGGCGTTCTTTACGTACTGGACGAGCCGTCGATCGGTCTGCACCAGCGCGATAACGCCCGCCTGCTCGACACGCTTCGGCATCTGCGCGATATCGGCAACACCGTCATTGTCGTGGAGCATGACGAGGATGCGGTTCTGACCGCGGATTATGTGGTCGATATCGGCCCGGCCGCCGGCATCCATGGCGGTGAGATTGTCGCCCAGGGCACGCCACAGCAGATCATCGACAACCCGAATTCGCTGACCGGAAAATATCTCTCCGGCGAGCTTTCGGTGGCTGTACCCGCCGAGCGCCGCAAGCCCAAGAAGAAAAAGGAAATCACCGTCTTCGGCGCGCGTGCCAACAACCTGAAGAATGTCACGGCGTCGATTCCACTTGGCGTCTTCACCGCGGTCACGGGCGTTTCCGGCGGCGGCAAATCGACCTTCCTGATCGAGACGCTCTACAAGGCAGCGGCGCGTCGGATCATGGGCGCGCGCGAAAACCCGGCGGAACACGACCGCATCGATGGTTTCGAACACATCGACAAGGTGATCGACATCGACCAGTCGCCGATCGGCCGCACGCCGCGCTCGAATCCGGCGACCTATACCGGCGCGTTCACCCCGATCCGCGACTGGTTCGCCGGCTTGCCGGAAGCCAAGGCGCGCGGTTACCAGCCCGGCCGCTTTTCTTTCAACGTCAAGGGCGGCCGCTGCGAGGCCTGCCAGGGTGATGGTGTGATCAAGATCGAGATGCATTTCCTACCGGATGTGTATGTCACCTGCGATGTCTGCCATGGCAAGCGATACAACCGCGAGACCCTTGATGTCCTGTTCAAAGGCAAGTCGATTGCCGATGTTCTCGACATGACGGTTGAAGAGGCTGTCGAGTTCTTTGCCGCCGTTCCCGCCGTGCGCGACAAGCTGCAGTCCCTGTTCGATGTCGGCCTCGGCTATATCAAGGTCGGCCAGCAGGCCAACACTCTCTCCGGCGGCGAGGCGCAGCGCGTCAAGCTCGCCAAGGAGCTGTCGAAGCGCTCGACCGGGCGCACGCTCTATATCCTTGACGAGCCGACGACCGGGCTACACTTCCACGACGTCGCCAAGCTGCTCGAAATGCTGCACGAACTGGTGAACCAGGGCAATTCCGTCATTGTCATCGAGCACAATCTCGAAGTCATCAAGACAGCCGACTGGATCATCGACTTCGGCCCGGAAGGCGGAGATGGCGGTGGTGAGGTCATTGCTGCCGGCACCCCGGAAGATGTGGTCAAGGTCGAGCGATCCTATACCGGGCAGTTCCTGAAGGAGCTTCTGGAGCGCCGTCCGATCCGCAAGGCGGCGGCGGAATAGGCCGAACTCGAAGCGAAATGGTGAGGGAATTGTATGAGCAAGGCTGGAATTATTCGCGTCGGAATCGGCGGCTGGACCTTCGATCCATGGGAGGGAACCTTCTATCCGGAGAAGCTTTCCAAGAAGCGGCAGCTTGAATATGCCAGCAGCCAGCTCAAGGTCATTGAGGTCAACGGCACATATTACAGCTCTCAGAAGCCGGAAACTTTCGCCAAGTGGGCTTCGGAAGTACCGGAGGATTTCGTCTTCTCCCTGAAAGCCAGCCGCTTTACGACCAATCGCAAGGCGCTCGCCGAGGCTGCGGAATCGATCGAGAAGTTCCTGGCCCAGGGCTTGACCGAACTGGGTTCCCATCTCGGTCCCATTCTCTGGCAGTTCATGCCGACCAAGAAATTCGATCTGGATGATTTTGGCGCGTTTCTCGCCCTTCTTCCGGAGAAACGGGATGGATTGCTGCTCAGGCATGTCGTCGAAGTGCGAAACCCGTCGTTCCGCACGCCGGAATTTGCAGCACTGCTTGCGAAGCATAATGTCGCGGTCGTCTTTGCCGATCATTTCGAGTATCCGATGATCGCGGATGTCACGGCCGATTTCGTCTATGCCCGCCTGCAGACTGGCAGCGACGACGTTGCCACCTGCTACGATGAAAAGCGGCTAGACCTTTGGGCGAAGAGGCTGGAAACCTGGGCTGCCGGCGGTACGGTCGATGAGCTTGAGAAAGCCGATCCGGATCGCAAGGTCGAGAAGAAGCCGCGCGATGTCTTTGCCTTCTTCATCACCGAAGGCAAGGTGAATGCGCCAGCCGGCGCTAAGGCCTTGCAGGCGAAGGTCGATCGGAAATAGGGAGCGGCCGGAGTGTCAGTTCGTGTCGTCACCGGTCAAGCGGCGCGACATGGGCGGCGAGATCTTCTGCAGTGAGCCCCTCGCCCAGCGACAGGGCGGTCTGCCCATGGCGCCAGACACCCGCCGCCGCCGCCTCGTAGGCCGGCATTCCGTGCGCCAGATGCGCACCGACAATACCGGCGAGCACATCGCCCGAGCCTGCGGTCGCGAGCCAAGGGGGAGCATTGGTGTTGATCGCCGCACGTCCGTCCGGGCTGGCGATCACCGTATCGGCGCCCTTGTAGATGATGACCGCGTTGCTGCGCTTGGCGGCAGCCGACGCGCGATCGATTTTCGAAAGCGTTTCGTCGTCGGAGAGGTCGGGAAAAAGACGGCGAAACTCTCCTTCATGCGGCGTCAGCACGAGCCGGGGCTCCCCGTTTGCGAAGGCTTCGAACAGCGTGTCGGGCCTGTCGCGGAAAGCGGTGATGCCGTCCGCGTCGAGGACCAGCGGTCGCTCCGAAAGCAAGCAAACGTATCGACGCGCCTTTTCCATATCCCCGAACGCCGGCCCCAGCACAAAGGCATGTATGCGGGCATCCGCCAACCAGTCCGCAAAATCCTGCGAGGTGTCGATTTCCCGCATCATAACGGCGGTCAGATGAGCCGCGCTCGCCGTCAAAGCATCGCGAACACCAGCGAGCGTGACCAGACCGGCGCCGGCTCTCAGTCCCGCTGTCGCGGCCAGTCGGGCCGCCCCTGTGGCAAGCGCTCCGCCGGAGAAGACGGCAAGATGACCGCGGGTGTATTTGTGAGACCCCGGCTCGAGCGCTTGCGCGATATCCGTCCACAGACGCGGCCCGTTTTCGTAAAGTCTGCCAGTCTCGGCGATCAAGATGCGGCGCGGTATGCCGATGTCGAAGACTTCGACCTCGCCACATAGAGCGCGCCCCGGCAACAGCAGATGGCCGGGTTTCCGAGCCATGAACGTAACCGTCACCGCAGCCTTGAAACTTTCCCCGAGCACCTCTCCGCTGCGTCCATCGACACCGGATGGCAGATCGACGGCCAGAACCGGCGTCGCGGTTGCGGAAACCCGCCGCATGATCCCCGCCACATCGGCGGACACAGGCCGTGCCAGCCCTGCGCCGAAGATGCAATCGACGACGACGTCCCCCATCTGTGGCTGATAGGTGAACAGCGGTGCGGCATTCCCGTGGAAATCGGAGAATGCCAAAGCAGCGTCCCTCTGAAGTTTCTCGGTTTTGCCAAAAGCATAAACGGCTATTTCAGCGCCGCTGTCCAACAGCGCGCGGGCAGCCACGTAACCATCGCCGCCATTGTTGCCGGGTCCGCAAAGGACGACATATCGCCGGGCGCCGGGAAAACGGCGGAGCGCGCACGCTGCGACCGCTTCACCTGCCCGTCGCATCAAGCCGTAACTGTCGATCCCCGAGGCGGCTGCGGCCTTGTCGATCGCATTCATCTGATCGGGAGTGAAGAGAGCATGGAGATGTTTCTGCGTCATCTGGAAAGCATGGCGCGCTGGCGAGACAACCACAAGCCCTCTTTTTCATCGCATGTTGCGCAAATTTTATGCATTTGCATATATTTACCGCGTCTCCTTACACCAATTCGGCAGGGTCCCCATGCTTGTTTCGCAAGCACTAGTCGTTGCTATTAAAAAATCACAAAAAATAGGCAAAAGCGCGTGATTATTCCCGATAAAGACGTATGATCAGCGCGTTGGAGGAGGATTTGGCGCGAATTGGCGCATCATTTTCCATATCTGGCATATAAAATGCATATCGTCGGCGGAGCGGGATAAGCCTGCTACAACGGGAGAAGCGGAGAGACATTTTCTCATGAAAAAGATCGAAGCGATCATTAAGCCTTTCAAACTGGATGAAGTTAAGGAAGCGCTTCAAGAGGTCGGGTTGCAAGGTATCACCGTCACTGAGGCAAAGGGCTTTGGCCGCCAGAAGGGACACACGGAGCTCTATCGCGGCGCGGAATACGTCGTCGATTTTCTCCCGAAGGTTAAGGTTGAGGTCGTTCTGGCCGACGAAAATGCGGATGCCGTGATCGAGGCGATCCGCAACGCTGCTCAGACCGGTCGCATCGGCGACGGAAAGATCTTCGTTTCCAACGTGGAAGAAGTTATCCGAATCCGCACGGGCGAAACCGGCATTGATGCCATCTAGCCGCCGGGCCTTCCTGGACCTGGTCGAGACCTCGTCATATCAAAAAAGGACTACCTAACATGACGACCGCAAGTGACATCCTCAAGCAAATCAAGGAAAACGACGTCAAGTTCGTCGACCTGCGCTTCACGGACCCCAAGGGCAAGCTGCATCATGTGACGATGGACATCTCCTGTGTCGACGAAGACATGTTCGCCGATGGCGTCATGTTCGACGGTTCCTCGATCGGTGGCTGGAAGGCCATCAACGAATCCGACATGGTGCTGATGCCGGACCCGGCGACGGTCCACATGGACCCGTTCTTCGCGCAGTCCACCATGGTCATCGTCTGCGACATTCTCGATCCGGTATCGGGCGAAGCCTACAATCGCGACCCGCGCGGCACGGCGAAAAAGGCGGAAGCCTATCTGAAGGCATCCGGCATCGGTGACACCGTGTTCGTTGGCCCGGAGCCGGAATTCTTCGTCTTCGACGACGTCAAGTACAAGGCCGATCCCTACAACACCGGCTTCAAGCTCGATAGTTCGGAACTGCCGTCTAACGACGACACCGACTACGAGACCGGCAACCTCGGCCATCGCCCGCGCGTCAAGGGCGGCTACTTCCCGGTTCCGCCGATCGATTCGTGCCAGGACATGCGCTCCGAGATGCTGACGGTCCTGTCGGAAATGGGCGTCGTCGTTGAAAAGCAGCACCACGAAGTGGCTGCGGCCCAGCACGAACTCGGCGTCAAGTTCGACACCCTCGTTCGCAACGCCGACAAGATCCAGATCTACAAATACGTTGTGCATCAGGTCGCCAATGCCTATGGCAAGACGGCAACCTTCATGCCGAAGCCGATCTTCGGCGACAACGGTTCGGGCATGCACGTTCACCAGTCGATCTGGAAAGACGGCAAGCCGACCTTCGCCGGCGACGAATATGCCGGCCTGTCGGAAACGTGCCTCTATTACATCGGCGGCATCATCAAGCACGCCAAGGCGATCAACGCCTTCACCAACCCGACGACGAACTCCTACAAGCGTCTCGTCCCGGGTTATGAAGCGCCGGTCCTGCTTGCCTACTCCGCCCGCAACCGCTCGGCCTCCTGCCGCATTCCGTTCGGCACGGGTCCGAAGTCGAAGCGCGTCGAAGTTCGCTTCCCCGATCCGCTGGCAAACCCGTATCTCGGCTTTGCCGCCATGCTGATGGCCGGCCTCGACGGCATCAAGAACAAGATCCATCCCGGCAAGGCCATGGACAAGGATCTCTACGACCTGCCGCCGAAGGAGCTGAAGAAAATCCCGACCGTTTGCGGCTCGCTGCGCGAAGCCCTGGAAAACCTCGACAGGGATCGCAAGTTCCTGACGGCCGGCGGTGTGTTCGACGACGACCAGATCGATGCCTATATCGAACTGAAGATGATCGAGGTGATGCGCTTCGAAATGACCCCGCACCCGGTCGAGTTCGACATGTACTACTCGGCGTAAGGCGGTCAGCCGACATTTAATCGGCACTAGACTGAATAGCCCGGCCTCTCGCGAGACCGGGCTTTTTCAATGGCTTTGATAATTTTACGGCTGCTCGAGGCGCTGTTTGAGAAGGTTCAGATACTCCTCGTTGCCGTCAGGTTCCGTTTGCTGGGCGGGAGCCGTGCAGCTCGCCTTGTAATCGAGCGCCATACCCGCCTTGACGCAGACGCCGACCTGCCATCCCGGCGGCAAGGCCGTGAGATCGACAGTCTTCCATTTCGGATGGCCGGTTTGCTTGAGGCGGTCGAGATTGTTGATGACCAGGTTGGAAAAATCGGAAACGGCCTTGCAGCTCTCGCGCTGGTAGGCGTTGCGTTTGATATCGTAGTCGTAGGTCATCATCACCGCCTTGACGGCGATCAGATCGACAGGCTCCTCCTGGAAACCATAGGTCCCGGCCTCGATGCGAGCCTTCGTATAGGTCGCGAGCAACGGTGCCTGGGTGATCGGCAGCAGATGGAACTTCGCCCCATCGATAGTGTCTCCGGCGAAAAGCGATGCCGGCGCACCAGCGACATAGAAGAACGCGTCGAGCTCTCCTGAAAGCAATTTCGGCAGTGCCGCGTCTGGATTGAGCGGCAGTTTCTCCGCGGGCTCGACCTGCAATATGTCGAGCACGAGGGACGCCGTGAGGAAGGTGCCGCTGTCCTTCACGCCGACGGCAACCTTCTTTCCGGCAAGCGCCTTGACGTCCGCGATTTCGCGGCGGGCCAGTATATGGATTTCCTCGTCGTAGAGCGGGAACATGATGCGCACGCCCTTCACCGCCTGCTGCACTTCCGGATCGTTTGCCTCGAACGTCTTGAGGTATTCCAGCACATCGCTCTGCACGATACCGAACTGGGTGTTGCGCCGGTTGCGAACGCCGACGAAGTTTTCGAGGGAGCCTGCGCTCTCACGCACGTTCAGCGTCAGGCCGCAGGTATTGCTAAGCCCGGCGATATCCCTGCCGATCTGGATATAGGTCCCCTGCGCTCCACCGGTCATGATGTTCTTCTCAAATTCGGCGGCGTGAACCGGACTGCCGCCCGTCGCCATGGCCAACAGGAAAAGAACAAGAATTTGCCGGGGAAAACGCATCTCTGTCTCCATGATCTGCCGCGCCGCGGCGTCAGCAATCGCTCTTCAGTTCACGCATCAGGTTTCGCATCACGATCAGCGGAACCCTGTCGAACACACCGTCCAGTGCGTCGGTCACACAGGCACCGGAGGAAAGCTCGTCTTGCAGCTGCCGGCGTCTTTGATCATCGAGCGCGTTGAGACCCGGCTGACTATCAAGCAAGGCGGCGATCTGAGCCCCATCGCGGGGCGGACGGCCCGTGCCATCGGTCGGCGGCTGCTTCGCCGGCTCGGCTTGCATGGGTTGCGGGCGAGTTTCCGCTTTCGCGTCGGGTGTCGCAAGCCGAAGCTCCAGCGCCGCGACCCTTGCCCTTTGTGTTGCAATCTCCCGCTCCAGCCCGGGAATGCGTTCTTTTTGAAGCGTTTCGAGTTTTTCCTCGGCAGCTTCCGCCCTGGCCTGCGCCGCAATCAGCAAAGACTGCGCGCGAGCCTGCGCATCGCCGCGTTGACCGCTCTCGACGCGCAGTTGCTCCGCTTCGCTGGCGAGCGCGTCGACCTTTGCCCGTAGGCCGGCAATGATGTCGGCGTCTCGGCGAGCCGCGCCTCGCGCGGTCTGTAGGTCCGATGCAAGCCGAGCCTTTTCCTGCGCGTTCGTGGCGCCATCTGCTTTCAGGGCATCCAGCTGCCTCTCAAGATCGGTGATTGTCGCATCCCGCTTGTCGAGCAGTCGGTTAAGTTTCGGCACTTCGTTCAGCTGAAGATTGGCATAGTCCTGTTCCAGTTCGCCCGCCCACTGTCCCGCGTTGCGCTTCAGTGCCTCAATGTCCGCGGCGAGTTTCGTGCGATCAGTTTCAGCTTTCGCGAGCTTGTCGGCAAGTTCGGCATTCGCCGTATTCAGACCTGCAATTTCAGCCTGCAGATTTTGGCGGACGAACCAGCCGTAGACGCCGGCGCCGATCATCAGAAGGCAAAGCAGGGCTGCGAGCACGAAGCCGGCAGAGGAACCGCCTTGCGTCAGCTGCGTGTTTCTACCCCATCGATTGCTCATGCCTTATCCGTCGCAGCAGAAATCCCATATGATGGGTACGCCGAAACGGCAGATGTGGCAACCTGTCGGGCACGTGCCGACGATCGAAGCCAGCTATTGATGTTCGCGCAAAATTCCCCACATAATGTAGTGGAAAGGAACCGAACATGATGAAGCAAAGAGACGCAAAATTTCAGATCGGCCAGGTGGTACGCCATCGCGTGTTTCCGTTCCGTGGCGTCATTTTCGACGTCGATCCGGAATATGCAAACACTGAAGAGTGGTGGAATGCGATACCGGCCGAAATTCGTCCTTCAAAGGATCAGCCGTTCTATCACCTGTTGGCGGAGAACGACGAGACCGAATATGTCGCTTATGTCTCGGAACAGAACCTGGTTTCCGACGACAGCGGAACGCCCGTTCGCCACTCCCAGGTGAACGCGTTCTTCGATCCGAAAAGCGTTGGCCTGTACACTCCCAAGGCTGTCCAACGCCATTGATTGCGACACCAAGACGGTAAAAAGGGCCCGGCAGCGCTGCTGTCGGGCCCTTCTTCATTCAATCCGCAATTTCGCGGCAGATCAGTTCTGCTTGGCAGCCTTCTGGGCTTCCTCAAGCTTCTTGCGGGCGTCCTCGGCCTTCTTCTGCATTTCTTCCTGCAGCAGGCGCTGACGCTCTTCAAGCTTCGACTGCTCGATCGGCTCGCCGTCATAAACGCCGGTGAAACCGGAAAGCGAAAGCTTGATCGGGTTTGGCGCGCGCTGGAAGTTTACGGAGGTGAAGACCACTTCGCCACCCTTCTTGAGGCTTGCGAGAACCGCGTCGCTCAGAGGAACTTCGGCGACGCACTTGTCAGGCATGCAAACGGCGTAATCGAGCTTGGAACCCTTGCCGCCATCGATCTGCATCTGGATGCCCGGCGGAATCATACGCGCGGAAGGAACGGAAACCTGCAGGATCTTGCGGTTCACCTTGCCCTGGACGTTGATGAGACCGACCGCCGTGATCAACTGACCGTTATTGGCGGTCAGAAGGTTCTGGACGATGCAGACATCATTGTCTTCCTGCTTGGTGCAAACCTTGAACCATCCCTGCGGGCGGCTGGCATTTGCCTGCTGGGCTACGGAAACGGCCGGTGTCGCGGCAACGGCAACGGCACCCGCAAATGCCGCCAGCGCAGCCTTTTTCGTGAAGTTTGACTTGAAGATCATGGCGATATCCGTCTCCTGAATTCCGGTCGTTGAGCGATCCTGGCCGCTCGGTCATCTCTGGTCATTCGCCCGCTCTCCTGTTGGGAAAATAAGGCAATTGCATGACCCTTGTCTCAGGACACACCTGTTACAATGCAAGTGATCCGATATCCAGTCTTTCCTTCATGAAATTGCCCGATGAAGAGCGGAAATTGAACGTGCCAGCAATTGGAAAAGCGCGGTTACGTGCTAGTTTGCCGTGAATCACATGGCATGTTGCGGCGGGAGGTGACCTTTGCGCGCTTTGGTTTTTGGCTTGTTTTCTCTGGCGGCATCCCTTGCTGCGACGGCTCCCGCAATGGCGGAGCCGGTCCACGCCATCTCGATGCACGGCCAGCCTGCGCTGCCAGCCGATTTCAAGAATTTCCCCTACGCGAACCCGAATGTGAAGAAAGGCGGCAAGGTCGCCTACGGGGTGGTAGGTACCTTCGACAGTCTCAATCCCTTCATTCTGAAAAGCATGCGCACCACCGCGCGCGGCATGCTTGACCCGGAATATGGCAACCTCGTTTACGATTCGCTGATGCAGCGTTCCCGCGACGAGCCGTTCTCGCTTTATCCGCTTCTTGCCGAAACCGTCGAATGGGATGACGACCGCACTTTCATCCAGTTCAATATCAATCCCAGGGCGAAATGGGCAGACGGGCAGCCGGTGACGCCGGAAGACGTGATTTTCACGTTCGAACTGTTCCGCGACAAGGGCCGCGTGCCGTTCAGCACCCGTATGGCCAAGGTCGCCAAGCTGGAAAAGGTTGGCGATCGGAGTGTGCGCTTTACCTTCAACGACGAAGCCGACCGCGAATTTCCGCTGCTGATCGCGATGACGCCGATCCTGCCGAAACACGCCACGGATGTCGCGACCTTCGATCAGACGTCGTTGAAATTCCCTTTGGGTTCCGGGCCCTATCAGGTCGCGGAGGTGAAGGCCGGCGAACGGATCGTCTACAAGCGCAACCCGGATTACTGGGCAAAGGATCTGCCCTCCAAGGTTGGCTTCGACAACTACGACCAGATTTCGGTCGAGTATTTCCTACAGGAAAATTCGCTGTTCGAAGCCTTCAAGAAGGGCGAAGTCGATATCTATGCGGAAGGCAGCCCGACCAAATGGGCACGCAGCTATAATTTCCCGGCGGTTCAGTCCGGTGACGTCGTCAAGGATGAATTCACCCCGAAAACGCCATCGGGCATGCTTGGTTTCGTCTTCAACACCCGCAAGCCGATCTTCGCCGACGCCAAGCTGCGTCAGGGCCTCGCCATGGCGTTCGATTTCGAGTGGGTGAACAAAAACCTGTTCGACAATGCCTATACGCGCACGCAAAGCTTCTGGCAGAACTCCAATCTCTCCTACCTCGACAAGCCCGCCGATGACCGCGAACTCGCCCTGCTCGGAGACATCAGAAACCGTATCAATCCCAAGGTACTGGACGGCACATACCGCCTTCCCGTAACCGATGCGACCGGCAGGGATCGAAACGTGCTGCGGGAAGCCGTAACGCTGCTGCGTGAGGCCGGTTATTCGATCAAGGACGGAAAAATGCTGGATGCCAAGGGCACAGCGCTATCCTTCGAAATCATGACGCAGAACGAGGGACAGGAAAAGCTGGCGCTGGCCTACCAGCGCTTTCTTACGGCACTGGGCATTTCAGCGTCCGTGCGCACGGTCGACGATTCGCAGTACCAGCAGCGCAGCCAGTCATTCGACTACGATGTGATCATCAAATCCTTCCCGTCGTCCCTGTCACCAGGCATCGAGCAGGTCGGCCGCTGGACATCTACGGCTCGGGATCGTCAGGGAAGCGACAACTTTGCCGGCGTGGCCGACACGGACGTCGATACACTGGTCAACAATATCCTGCAGGCAAGAACGGTCGAGGACTTCACGGCCGCAGTCCGCGCCCATGACCGGATGCTGGTGTCGAATTTCTACCTCGTCCCGCTTTACCATATCTCCGCCCAGTGGGTTGCACGCCAGAAGCATATCGGGCGCCCCGACACAAACCCCTTGTACGGCTATCAGTTGCCCGCGTGGTGGGATGCCCGCGTTCAATAGGTGCATGCCTTGGTTGGTATACTCCAGGTAACGCATTGAACGCCGGTCGATGATCTCCTATGTCGGCTGTTCCGGAACGCTGAAGGAAGGAACACCCGGCATGGAACATATCGTCGTGGACGTCGTATCGGATGTCGTGTGCCCCTGGTGCTTTCTCGGCAAGGCGCGGTTGGAGCGGGCGATCGATCAGGTCTCCGGCGAGATGCTCGTGACGGTCAACTGGCGCCCCTATCAGCTCAATCCCGATCTTCCGCCGGAAGGCGTCGATCATAAGGCGCATCTCGCTGCAAAGCTTGGTGGCGCGGCGGCTGT
Source organism: Pararhizobium arenae (assembly GCF_001931685.1). Taxonomy (GTDB): domain Bacteria; phylum Pseudomonadota; class Alphaproteobacteria; order Rhizobiales; family Rhizobiaceae; genus Pararhizobium; species Pararhizobium arenae. Next base: position 576,615 of record NZ_MOOY01000001.1, read on the forward strand.
TGCGCAGGCCCATGGGCGGCTGGCGGAGCTTGGCCTCCAGGACGGCATCGCCTTCGATTTCGATGCGGTCAAGATCAGCCCCAACACGCTGGATGCCCATCGGCTGCTTCGCTGGGCTGGCAATGAAGGTCGTCAGAACGAGGTCGCCAACGCCCTCTTCAGCGCCTACTTTGAAGAAGGGCGCAATGTTGGCGATCCAAACGTGCTTCGAGATATCGCTGCGAAGAATGGCCTCGATGCCGCTGTGATCGACGTGCTGCTCGCCTCCGATGCGGACAAGCAAGCAATCGGCGAAGAAATCTCAATGGCTCAGGATATGGGCGTCAGCGGCGTCCCCTGTTTCATCATCGACAGCAAATACGCTGTTATGGGTGCGCAGTCCGTCGAAGTGTTGGCGAACGCATTTCGCGAGATTGCGGCGATGAAGGACCCGAAACAGGTCAATTAAGCAAGGCTGAAGCGCTTAGACCACCCGCCCCCGGTCACTGTCCGGCATGTCGGTTTTACCCCAGTCCTCCACCGGCTCGCCCTCGAATCAACGCCGAGGGCGAGGATCGTGCATGTTTCAAGTCTCCTTGGCCAAGGCGGCAAGCTGCGTCATCACGACGGCGGCGCCTGAAAGACGCTTTTCCGGTGTCGGGAAATCCCGCTGCAGGAACAGGCTCTGATCCGGCCTGATCTTCGCCAGCGTGCCCTGCTTGGCGATATAGCCGACAAGTGCGGCCGGGTTCGGGAATTCGCGGTTGCGGAACTGCACCACGACACCCTTGGGACCGGCATCGAGCTTTTCGACATTGGCGGTTCGGCACAGCGACTTGATGTAGACGATCTTCAACAGATGCTGCACTTCGAGCGGCAGCGGCCCGAAACGATCGATCAGTTCGGCGCCGAAGGCATCGATTTCCGAGAGTTCCGTGATCTCGCCCAGACGACGATAGAGGCCGAGACGCAGGTGCAGGTCAGGCACGTATTCGTCGGGTATCATGACCGGCGTGCCGACCGAAATCTGCGGCGACCAGCCGGTGTCGATGATCTCTTCCTCGCCCTTCAGTTCGGCAACGGCCTCTTCGAGCATCTGCTGGTAAAGCTCGAAGCCGACCTCCTTGATATGGCCGGACTGCTCGTCGCCAAGCAGGTTCCCGGCGCCACGAATATCGAGATCGTGGCTGGCGAGCTGGAAGCCTGCGCCCAGCGTGTCAAGCGACTGGAGAACTTTCAGGCGGCGCTCCGCGGTGCCCGTCAGCTTCTTGTTCACCGGAAGCGTGAACAGCGCGAAGGCCCTCACCTTCGAGCGCCCGACACGGCCGCGCAGCTGGTAGAGTTGCGCCAGCCCGAACATATCGGCGCGATGCACAATCAGCGTGTTGGCGGTCGGAACATCAAGGCCCGATTCCACGATCGTGGTGGAGAGCAAGACGTCGTAACGGCCCTCATAGAAGGCGTTCATGATGTCTTCCAGCTCCGTTGCCGGCATCTGGCCGTGAGCGACGGCAACCTTGAGCTCCGGCACGCTCGACTGGAGGAATTCATGAATTTCGGAGAGATCGCTGAGACGCGGGCAGACATAGAAACTTTGCCCGCCGCGATAGTGCTCGCGCATCAGCGTCTCGCGGATCACCAGGGCATCAAACGGCGAAATAAAGGTGCGCACGGCCATGCGGTCCACGGGCGGCGTGGTGATCAGCGAAAGTTCGCGCACACCCGTCAGCGCCAGTTGGAGCGTTCGGGGAATCGGCGTGGCCGAGAGTGTCAGCACATGTATATCGGATTTGAGCTCCTTCAGCCGCTCCTTGTGCTTGACGCCGAAATGCTGCTCCTCGTCAATTATGAGAAGGCCGAGATTGGCAAACTTGATCGAACTGCCGAGCAGTGCATGGGTGCCGACGACGATGTCGGTCTTGCCGTCGGCGACTTCCTTCTTCGTCAACGCCAGCTCCTTGGAGCCGACAAGGCGGGATGCCTGCGCGATGCGAACGGGTAGCCCGCGGAAACGCTCGGAGAACGAACGGAAATGCTGGCGGGCGAGCAATGTGGTCGGAACCACCACGGCCACCTGAACACCGTTCATCGCCGCCACGAAAGCCGCGCGCAGGGCCACTTCCGTCTTGCCGAAGCCGACGTCGCCGCACACGAGGCGATCCATGGGCCGCCCCGCCCCGAGATCGTCGCGGACGGCTTCGATGGAGTTCAGCTGATCCTCGGTTTCCTCGTAGGGGAAACGGGCAGCGAACTCGTCGTAGAGCCCTTCCGGCGTTGTCAGCACAGGTGCCCGGCGTGTCAGGCGCTCGGCGGCGATGCGGATGAGACCGCCCGCCATATCCAAGAGCCGCTTCTTGAGTTTCGCCTTGCGGGCCTGCCAGGCGACGCCTCCCAGCTTGTCGAGAACCGCATCGGTTCCTTCCGAGCCATAGCGCGAAAGAAGATCGATGTTTTCGACCGGCAGGAACAGCTTGGCGTCATCGGCATATACAAGTTCCAGGCAGGCGTGTGGAGCGCCTGCCGCCTCGATCGTTCGCAGCCCGACGAAGCGCCCGATGCCGTGTTCGGCGTGAACGACGATGCTGCCCTCGTCGAGGCCGGCGACTTCGGCGATGAAATCGGCGCCGCGGCGGCGACGCTTGGAGCGGCGCACCATGCGGTCGCCGAGGATATCCTGTTCGCCGATAACGACGAGATTACCGGTCTCGAAACCGCTTTCGAGGCTGAGCACACCGGAAGCCGCTTCGCCCGGCTTCAGCTTCATCACCTCGGAGAGCTTGGTCACGGGCTGAATATTTCCAAGCCCATGCTCCGAGAGAACCTGAAGCAATCGATCCAGCGAGCCTTCGGACCACGCGGAAATCAGGACCTTCGCACCCTTCGAGCGGCGATCGGCGATGTACTTCACCGCCTGATCAAAGACGTTGACGCGCTCGTTGTCCGGCGTTGCTTCCGTTGCGTTCTTCGCCCAGCGCACCCCAAGCCGCGCATCGATGGTCACAACCTGACGGGCTTCTCCGTCATGCTCGACAAAAGGCGACAGCCGCACGGCCTGCCGGGAGATCAAGGCGGCGTTGAACGACTCGGCACTGAGATACAGCATCTCCGGCGGAACGGGCTTGTATGGCGTCCCCTGCGAAATCGCTGTCTTGCTAGGCGTCGCAGATTCCTGGCGGGCTTCGTAGTAATCCTGAATGAGCTTGCTGCGCTCCGCTGCCGCCTCGCGTGCAACGTGGTCTGTCACGATGCGAAAGCCGCCGAGATAGTCGAAGACGGTTTCAAGCCCGTCGTAGAACAGGGGCAGCCAGTGCTCCATGCCGGCATAGCGCCGGCCTTCCGAAACTGCCTGATAAAGGGCGTCGTCCCGCGTTGCCGCGCCAAACAGCGACAGGTAGCCGGTGCGGAAATGGCTGATGGTTTCAGGCGTCAGCGACACCTCGCTCATAGGGCTGAGGTCGAGCGACTTCGCCTGTCCGGTCGTGCGCTGGCTTGCGGGATCGAAGGAGCGGATCGTCTCCAGTGTGTCGCCAAAGAAATCAAGGCGGACGGGCTGCTCGCTGCCGGGCACGAAAACATCGAGAATACCGCCGCGCACCGCGAATTCCCCGACTTCTCGAACGGTCGGCACCCGGTCGAAACCATTTCGCTCCAGACGCGCGGCGATATCGTTCATGCGCACGACATTGCCAGGGCGGGCCGAGAATCCGAGGCCTTCGATAACCGACTGCGGCGCCATCTTTTGGAGGGCCGCATTGACGCTGACGAGAACGATAGCTGCATGGGGCTTCTGGGCATGAGCGATCAACCCGCTCAGCGCCGATAGACGACGTGCGGAAATATCCGTGCTTGGGGAAACGCGGTCGTAAGGCAGGCAGTCCCAACCCGGCAGGCTCAAAACTGGGATATCCGGCGCAACGAAGCCCAGCATCTGCTCGAGATCGGCCATCCGCTGACCATCGGAGAGGATATAGGCGACGGGGCCGTTGCTGCGGGCGATTTCAGAAAGGATAATCGGCTCGATACCGGAGGGAACCGGCCCGATCGTCAACTCGCGTGTTGCCGAGGCAATTTTCTTCGGGTCAAAGCCTGCAATGATCGACATCAGTCTGCCTGACCCAGACGACGGTCTTCGAAATCCGGTCGATAGGCCGCGATCCGCTCAAACATGGGGGTGCGAAAACGCTCCGGCAGAGGGTGTTCACCGGTGATCCACTTCACCAGATCAGTGTCCTCTTCGGCCATGATCGTTTCGAGTTCGTCGAGCGCTTCCTCCGGCAGATCGGCAAGCTCCGTCTCGGCAAACTGGCCGAGAACAAGGTCCATCTCGCGAATGCCGCGATGCCAGCAGCGAAAAAGTATGCGGCGGCGGCGCGGGTCGAGGTCGGCGCTGGTGCGCGAAATGCCAGTCATGGGCCAAGTCCTTCTTGCCGCAGCGTCGGTAAACATGGAGTGACGCCGACGGTTCCGTGAGGCTCTATAAACACTGAAAAGGCGATTGTCAGCCTTGCCAAAGACCGATTCCTCGTTTCAGTCTCCTGCCATGCGTCCTCTCCTGCTCGATCCCCTGTTTGCGCCGCTCGATACGCTTTCCGGCATTGGCCCGAAAGCCGGTGAACTTTATGCGCGCCTGCTCGGTCGCGAGAGCATTGAGGAGTGCCGGATCGTCGATCTTGTTTTTCACGCGCCTTATAGCCTGATCGATCGCCGCCAGCAGCCGGGGATAGCAAATGCTCCCCAAGGGGCGATCGTCACGATCAAGGCGCGGGTGGATCGCCACCATCCGCCGCCACCGGGGCGAAACAACAATCCCTATCGTGTGTTCCTCCACGACGACACCGGCGAACTTGCGCTGACCTTCTTCCGGGTTAAGGGAAACTGGCTCGAAAAGGCCCTGCCGGTCGATGAAACCGTCATCGTCAGCGGCAAGGTGGACTGGTTCAACGGCCGCCCCTCGATGGTACATCCCGATTACATGGTGCGCGAATCGGAGGCTGAAAATCTGCCGCTGGTCGAACCGGTCTACAGCCTGACGGCCGGCCTTTCCGCGCGCTTGCTACGCAAGCAGATTGAAGCTTCTCTCCAGCGCGTGCCCGCCTTCCCGGAATGGCAGGACGCCGCCCTGACGGCAAAGCAAGGCTTCGCATCGGCCCATGAGGCCTTCCTGCAGCTGCATGAACCGAGGGACGCGGCGGATATCGATCCGCAGGCGCCGGCACGCCGGCGCCTTGCCTATGACGAGTTCCTGGCCGGCCAGCTCTCTCTTGCCCTTGTACGCCAACGCCTGCGCAAGGTCGCGGGCACGCCGGTTCATGCCACGGGCCGACTTAGTCGCCCTGTTCTCGATGCCCTGCCCTTTTCGCTGACAGGCAGCCAATCCGCAGCCATCAAGGACGTTCTTGCGGATATGGCGGGCGACAAGCGCATGCTTCGGCTGCTGCAGGGCGACGTTGGCTCCGGCAAGACCGCGGTCGCGCTGATGTCGATGCTGGCGGCGGTGGAATCCGGCGGTCAGGCCGTGCTGATGGCCCCGACGGAAATCCTTGCACGCCAGCATTTTGCGACCCTCTCTAAAATGGCCGCCCCTGCCGGCTTGACGATCGATTTGGTGACCGGGCGGACAAAGGGCCGTGAGCGCGACGCGATCCAGGAGCGGATTGCCTCCGGCGAAACCCACATCGTCATCGGCACCCACGCCCTGTTTCAGGACAGTGTCATCTACAGCAACCTGCTGCTCGCCGTCGTCGACGAGCAGCATCGCTTCGGCGTGCACCAGCGCCTGCGGCTGACCGCAAAGGGCATCTCGCCCCATATGCTGGTCATGACCGCGACACCCATTCCCCGGACGCTGGTCCTTGCCGCCTTCGGCGATATGGATGTTTCCAAGCTCACGGAAAAACCTGCGGGCCGCAAACCCATACAGACCGTGACCATCCCGGATGAGCGTGTCGGTGATATCGTCGAACGCCTGCGGGCTGCCGTTGCCGAGGACAAGAAGGCCTATTGGATCTGCCCGCTGGTTGAGGAGTCCGAGAATTCGGACCTCATGTCCGCTGACGAACGCTTCCAGATACTGAAAAGCAGCGTCGGCCCCCGAATTGGTCTCGTGCATGGGCGCATGAACGGTGCGGAAAAGGATGCCGTCATGCTCGCCTTTAAGAACGGCGAGATCAGGGTTCTCGTGGCAACGACCGTTGTCGAGGTCGGCGTAGATGTCCCGGACGCGACGATCATGGTGATCGAGCATGCGGAACGCTTCGGGCTTGCTCAGTTGCATCAGTTGCGAGGACGGGTCGGACGGGGCGACGAGGCATCGACCTGCATCCTGCTCTACAAGGGGCCGCTCAGCGAGAGCGGTCGTGCCCGCCTTTCCATCCTGCGCGATACCGAAGACGGCTTCCTCATTGCTGAAGAAGACCTGCGCTTGCGCGGCGAAGGCGAGCTTCTGGGCACCCGTCAGTCAGGCACGCCCGGTTTCCGCATCGCAAGCCTCGACGCCCACGGCGATCTTCTGGAGATCGCCCGCAAGGATGCGGCCTATATTCTGGAAAAAGACCCGGAATTGACGTCGGAGCGCGGCCAGGCATTGCGCACCCTGCTCTATCTCTACCGACGTGACGAAGCGATCCGCTTTCTCAGGGCCGGTTGAGGAAGCGCCGCGTCCTGGGCTGTTCCGAAAGCTCGGACTGGAGCGATGCCGGCAACTGCTCGGGGACAACGAGACCGCCGGAGATCAGCATCTTGGCCGCATCTTCGGCGCTCATGTCGAGCAGCACGATCTTCTCGCGCGGAACGAAAATCAGAAACCCGGCGGTTGGAACCGGTGTCGGCGGCAGGAACACCGCCACCATATCCAATCCGCGATCGCGGAATTTCACAGCCAGTTCTCCCTTCGCATCCGTCGCCACGAAGACCAGCGACCAAAGGCCGGGGCTCGGATATTCAATCAGCCCGGCTTTCTTGAAGGAGTTTGACTGGTCTTGAAGCACTGTCTGAAAAATCTGCTTCAAGCCTTTGTAAATCGTACGAACAAGCGGTGTACGGGAGAGCAGCGACTCGCCGAAATTGACGATGCTGCGACCGATCAGATTAGCTGCGAAAAAGCCGACCAGGGTAATCAGCATCAAAGCCGTCAGAAGCCCGAAGCCCGGAACCGGATAAGGCAGGAAGTTATCGGGATTATAGTCGAAGGGCAGATAGGGTTTGACCCAGCTGTCAGCCCACAGGATAAACGACCAGGTGATGTAGACGGTGATGGCAAGCGGCGCACAGATGATCAGCCCGGTCAGGAAATAGTTCCTCAACCGGGTAGCCAGAAATCCGCGGGCCGGCTTGTCCGTCATGCTGCTTCCGCTAACTCGTGCCGCCATAGAAGGCCGGGTGATACCGCACCATGCCGGACGCCGGAGCGGAGGACAAGGGCAGCGCAAGAAAATATTGCGGCGCACAATCCTTGAGTATCAACAGGGGATCGGCACGAAAACCAAAACGTTCATAAAATTGCGGATTTCCCGCAAGAACGCAGCCGGCGGCACCGTTTTCACGCAACCATCCAAGCCCCTTTTCCATCAGGGCGGCGCCTATACCCCTGCCCTGATATTCCGGCAAAACGGATATCGGACCGAGGCCAAACCAGCCGGTGACACCGTTTTCGATCGTGACTGGCGAGAGCGCAACATGACCGATCACATTCCCGACTTGCTCGGCAACGAATGAAGCCGAAAGCGCGCCTGCGTGCCGCAGCCGGTCGATGATCGCCGGCTCGCTGCCGTCGCTATGGGGATGACCGTCGAACGCGGTCGCGGTCACGGCGCGGATCGTCGCTTGATCGCCTTCCCGCTCCGGCCGAATGATCACTCGACGGTTACCGACTTTGCAAGGTTGCGCGGCTGGTCGACATCCGTGCCCAGGAAGACCGCCGTATGGTAGGCAAGCAACTGGATCGGCAGCGAGAAGATCATCGGTGCGATGATTTCATCCACATTGGGAAGAACGATCGTGCTCATCGTTTCGAGCTTGGAGGCGGCGGCTCCCTTCTCGTCGGTGATGAAGATGATCCGGCCGCCGCGGGCCGCGACCTCCTGCATGTTCGAAACCGTCTTCTCAAAGAAACGGTCATGCGGGGCGATAACGATGACCGGCATGTTCTCGTCGATCAAGGCGATCGGGCCATGCTTCAGTTCGCCCGCCGCGTAGCCTTCGGCATGGATGTAAGAGATTTCCTTGAGCTTCAGCGCGCCTTCCATAGCAAGCGGAAAACTGGTGCCGCGGCCGAGGTAGAGCACATCGCGGCATTTCGACAGTTCGCGGGCCAGGCTTTCCATTTTCGGCTGGATGCTGTTCAAAACAGACGACATGATACGCGGCATTTCGGCGAGATGCCGGACAAGCCGCTTCTCTTCCTCAGGCGAAACCGTTCCCCGTGCCCGACCGGCGCCGATCGCAAGAGCGGCAAGCACCGATAGCTGGCAAGTGAACGCCTTCGTCGAGGCAACGCCGATTTCAGGGCCTGCCATGATCGGAAACACGGCGTCCGATTCCCGCGCAATCGTCGATTCCCTGACGTTGACGACGGCGCCGATCTGCAGGCCTTCGTCTTTGCAGTAGCGCAGCGAAGCCAGCGTGTCGGCGGTCTCGCCTGATTGCGAAATGAACAGCGCAGCCGCATCCTTGGACAGCGGGATCTCGCGATAGCGGAATTCCGATGCCACATCGGCCTCGACCGGCAGGCGGGCGTAGCGCTCGAACCAATACTTGCCAATCAGCCCGGCGAGATAGGCCGTGCCGCAGGCGGACATGGCAAGGCTGGTTACCTTGGTGAAATCAATTCCCACGGCGCTGGCATCGATCCGGTTTTCGATCAGATCGACGTAGTGACCGAGCGCATGGGAGATGACCTCCGGCTGCTCGTAAATTTCCTTTTCCATGAAATGGCGGTGATTGCCCTTGTCGACCATGTAGGCGGCAGCCGACGAGATCTGGACCGGACGCTCGACCGGGTTGCCGTCAAGATCGAAAATATGGGCTGTCTTGCGACCGATAATCGCCCAATCACCGTCCTGCAGATAAGCGATCCTGTTGGTGAAGGGCGACAGTGCAATGGCATCCGATCCAAGGAACATCTCGCCGTCCCCATAGCCGATGGCCAGCGGGGGGCCGGACCGTGCAGCCATGATCGTCGATGGGTCATCGCTGAAGATGACGGCAAGGGCGTAAGCGCCGGTCACCCGGCGAAGCATTTCATGCATCGCCTCGCGACGACCGAGACCGTCCCGGCGATACTTTGCCAGAAGCTGGGCAACGACTTCCGTATCCGTTTGCGTCGCGAACGTCGCGCCACCGTCGATCAGTTCGTCCTTGATCTCGGAAAAATTCTCGATGATGCCGTTGTGTACGACCGCAACGCCATCGGTGAAATGCGGATGGGCGTTGTTCTCGGTCGGGGCGCCATGGGTCGCCCAGCGCGTGTGGGCGATACCGATATTGCCAGCCAGAGGCTCGGCTTGGAGCCTGGTTTCGAGGTTGAACAGCTTACCTTCGGCCCTGCGACGCTCAAGCTTGCCGTCCAGAACGGTGGCGACGCCTGCGGAATCATAGCCGCGATATTCAAGCCGCTTCAGAGCGTCCACCAATCGTTCAGCGACCGGACGTTCCCCGACGATGCCTACGATACCGCACATGCACAGATCTCCTTCTCAGGCAGCCCCCCAAGGCTGCTGCGCTGTTACCTACCCGATTTGTGCGAATGCACAATCGGAGCGGATTTCACTTTCAGTTTCAGATTTTAACGTCACAAGCGACGTCATTTTCCGGCCTGCTTTTTTGCGGCTTTCTCTGCCAGGTATTTTTCCCGCAAGAGCTTTGCCCGACCAGGCTTTATCGTCTGATGGGCACGACCGAATGCGACGGCGTCAGCCGGAACGTCCTGTGTAATTACGCTTCCCGAGGCGACCAGTGCGCCGTCGCCAACCGTGACCGGAGCAACCAACGCGGAGTTTGAGCCGATAAAGGCATTTGCACCGATAGTGGTGACATGCTTGTTCACGCCATCATAATTGCAGGTGATGGTGCCGGCCCCGATATTTGTTTTCTCACCGACAAAGGCGTCGCCGATATAGGACAGGTGATTGACCTTTGCACCGGCGCCGATCTCGGCCTTCTTGACCTCGCAGAAATTGCCCACCTTGGCTTCGGCCCCCAGATTTGCGCCGGGTCGCAAGCGCGCGTATGGCCCGACAGCCGCTTCCCTGCCGACGACGGCACCTTCAAGATGGGAAAACGCGTGGATCACCGCGCCGCTTTCTATGGTGACCCCCGGGCCGAAAACGACATTCGGCTCGATCAAGACATCCTGGGCGATAACCGTATCGAAGGCAAGGAACACGGTTTCGGGGGCGATCATCGACACGCCGGCGAGCATCATCTCGTTGCGCCGCCGGCGTTGCCAGACGGCCTCGATGATCGCAAGTTCGGCGCGATTGTTGCAGCCCATGAGCTCGGCTTCAGGCGCAGCAACTGCGATTGCCTGACCGCCCTGCGCATTGGCGACCTCGACGATATCGGTCAGATAGTATTCGCCCTTGGCGTTGGAATTGCCGATCTGTTCGAGAAGCGAGAGCGCCTTGCGGCCGTTGATCGCCATCAGGCCGCCATTGCAATAGGTGATGTTCTTCTCTTCGTCGCTCGCGTCCTTTTCCTCACGGATCGCGACAAGAGCGCCGTCGCGGATGACGAGGCGGCCGTAACCGAACGGCGCTTGCGTTTCGAACCCGATCACGACGATATCGTTGCCGGCGGCCAGCCCTTTGCGGGCGGCCTTCAAGGGATCTGCCGTGATCAGCGGCGTATCGCCGAAAACGACGAGAATATCGTCAAAACCTTCAGCAATCGCCTGACGCGCCGCCAGAACCGCATGAGCCGTCCCCAGGCGCTCCGTCTGCAGATAGCTCGATACTGTCATGTCGCCGCGGCGAGCCGCCTTCTCGACCGCCTCCGCATCACGCCCGAGAACGAGAGCGGCCGATGCTATGTCGGCCTGCGAAAGAGCCTCCATGACATGCGCGATCATCGGACGGCCGCCGACGGGATGCAGCACCTTGGACATCGATGATTTCATGCGCGTGCTTTCGCCCGCCGCAAGCACGATCGCCAGACATGAACGCTCCATGTCGTTTCTCCTTATTGTCACTGCCCGGAGGCCTGCGCCGAGCCGGATCTGATTGCCGGGTTCCATAGCAGGAAGAGATTGCGAGAACCATAATTCTTGCCAGATGCCATCGTGTTAACCCGGCTAAAACCCCTTCCTGCAATAACGTTTCGATACCGATCACATCCAGCGGCGCAATCAACGCGCCGTATGCTGCGATGCCGAACCGGGCCTCACGCGGCGCGCAAGGAGATGATAATGCAGGTTTCGACGGTTGTTTCGCCGGTTGCCGAGCAGAAAAGCGGCTTGAAAAGCATAGTTTTCAGCCCGACATTCTTTTTGATTGCCGTTACGTTCGTGCTTCTGCCGCTGGCACTCGTCAAGACGATCCCGATCCCGCTTGGAGCGATGTTCTGGGATCAGTATCTCTACATCGACGCCGCGAATCGCATCGCCGATGGACAGGTACCGGCGATCGATTTTTTCGCACCCGTCGGTGCACTCGGATATTATCTGTTTGCAGGCTGGCTGAAAATTTTCCCCGAGGGGGCGATTCTTCTTCTTGCGAGCTGGTCGCTGCTCGCAGTCACCGCGCCGTCGCTCGCGCTGGTGCTGTATTGTGTTCAGAAGCGATCGCGGGCGACGGCCTGGGCCTTGCTCCTGCCCTTTCTGCTTTTTTCGATCCTGCCGTTCAACACAGCGGAATTTTATCCGTTTCCGGGGACAGACGGTTTCGGTATCTACAACCGGCAGATATGCCAGCTGCTTTATGTGCTGGCAGCCGCATTGTGTTTCCTGCGCGCGCCGGCTCTTCTCGGTATCGTCGTCACGCTCACGATGCTGGCGCTGCTTTTCGTAAAAGTCACCGGCGTCGTATCCGGCGTGCTTCTGTGCCTGATGGCCTTTGCCGCGGGGCGGCTGCCTCTGCGAGTCGCTATCGCCGCCGGCCTTGCCTTTTTCCTGTCGATCGGCCTCATCGAGATAACGACAGGCGTCGTGTCGGCCTATGCGGAAGACATGATCGCACTCTTGGTGATGAACGATACCAGCCTTCTGCCGCGCCTGCTGCAGGGTGCATCGATCAATTTCGGGATTATGGCAAGTGCCGCGGGATTGGCCGTAGTCCTTCTCGTGAGCGACCGGCATAAACTCGCGACGGATTGGAAGCGCTTCCGCAACGCCCCCGGCTTCGCCTCCGCAGCGCAGCTTCTTGACCAGAATTGGCTTTGGCTTGCCGTTTTTCTTCTTGCCGGCCTGCTTTTCGAGAGCCAGAACACGGGCAGCCAGGCCTTTATCTTCCTGTGGCCACTCATTCTCTCGATCCTGATACGCAAGCATCGCGAGGATGGCACATCGACCGGTCTGATGGTGGCCGGCATCCTCGCTCTGGCGGCCATGCTGCCGCCCGTGGTCGAGATAACCCAGAGAGCAGCGCGTTCGGCTGTCGGCAGCGTCAACGACATCGTGCTCCAGCACCGGAACCTGAAGACGCTCGGAACGATATCGTTGCGTCCCGTCTTTGCCACCCGTGCAGAGCGCATGCACCCCAACTACATTGCCCACCGCGAGACCTATGAAGAAATCGTCCGCAACGGTGAGCTCCCGGCCAACCTGCTCTACAGCGACTTTGATTTCTTCTGGCTCTGGATGCAGACGATGGATGACGCGATCGATGCGATCAAAGCCTATGAAGCGGATCACGGCATGCGTTTCGACACCATCATGTCCATCGACTTCTCCAATCCCTTCCCTTGGTTGATGGATCGTCGCGCTCCCCATGCGATCGCCATCGGTGCCGATCCTTTCCGCGCGGTGCCGCCGCCGGACGACAAGGTTGCTGCGGCCGTCGCCGCTGTCGACCTCGCCTTGCTCCCGACTTGCCCGCCGACGACGGCGCGCTGGTCGCTGCTCGGTCTTTACGAACCCTTCCTGAAGCAGGGGCACACGCGCATCAAGCTGACGTCCTGCTACGACGCCTTCGTGCGCGATGCGCTGGTCAACAAACAGTGACCCGGAATACTTGCAGGCCGTTTCGCCGACTTTAGCGGCGCAACGGCCGTTTTTTTTAGGCTTTGCGAGACTTCTCATCCGTCCGGCTTTGTTCTAAGGAACGGGACCACCCGTCATCCGGCGGTCACGAAATGCCATGAGGTACGCAATCCGATGCTCGAAACCCTGAGAAACGCTTCCAAGTCCTGGCTCTTCAAAGGCTTGTTGATCCTGTTAGTGGTCTCCTTCGGCGTCTGGGGCGCAGGCACCTCGATCGTGAACACCGGCTCGGATACCGTGGTTGCGGTTGGCGATGTCAAGGTTTCTCCCGCCGAGTTTCGCCTGGCGTATGAGCGCCAGATCGCCCAGCTTTCCCGCCAGTTCGGCACGCGGCTGACGCGCGAGCAGGCTCGCGCCTTCGGCGTCGAAGCGCAGGTTTATTCGCAGCTGGTCGCGGGTGCGACGCTCGATCAGCTATCACAGAATATGAGCCTCGGCCTCTCGCAGGACCGGCTGGCCCAGTTGATTGCCGATGATCCGGCGTTCCATGGCGTCAACGGCCAGTTCGACCGGCTGACGTTCTCCAGCGTCCTGCGCAATGCCGGCCTGCGCGAACAGGATTACATCAACAATCGCGGCCAGGTTGCGATCCGCTCGCAGATCGTCGAGGCCCTGTCGGATGGCTACACCGCCCCGCAAATCCTGACGGATGCATTGCGCCAGTACCGCAATGAGGCACGCGATATCGAGTATCTCCTGCTTTCGAACGCCAACATCGACCCCATTAAGGCGCCTGCCGACGAGGTTCTTGCTCCGTGGTTTGAAACCCATAAGGCCGAGTACCGCGCACCGGAGTTCCGCCGCATCGCCTACGTAAAGCTTGAGCCCTCGGATATCGCCGACCCGAAGACCGTGACGGAAGACGAGATCCGGGCTGATTACGAGCGCCGCAAGGACAGCTTCACAACCCCGGAAACGCGCACCATCGAACAGTTGACGTTCCCGTCGCGCGAAGCAGCGGATGCAGCCGCCGCAAAGCTTGCCGCCGGCACGTCCTTCGATGATCTGATCGCCGAACAGGGCAAGACAGCAAGCGATGTTCTTCTCGGTGACTTCACGCGCGACAGCGTGCCGGATGCGAAAATCGGCGAGGCCGCTTTCGCCGCAACGCTGGACGGTAGCGTCACCCCCGTCATCGACGGCGCCTTCGGACCGGTGATCGTGCGCGTCAGCAACATCAAGCCCGAAACGGTTCGCAGCTACGACGACGTCAAGGAAGAACTGCGCCAGGAAATTGCGCTGTCGAACGCCGCCAATGAAATCATGGCCATTCACGACAAGTTCGAGGATGCCCGCGTTTCCGGCGCCAGCATGAAGGAAGCCGCCGACGGATCAGGCCTCAAGCTCGTTGTCATCAACGCGGTCGATGCACGCGGAAACGACGTCGACGGCGAGCCGGTTGCAGGCATTCCGGAAGCCAAGACGCTGCTCGAAGAGGCCTTCAAGGCGGACGTGGGAGGAGAAACCCTGCCCATCAATTTGGGTCGCGAAGGCTATGTCTGGTTCGATGTCGAAGAAATCACGCCAGCGCGCGACCGTACGCTTGATGAAGCCCGCGAACGGGTGGTCGCTGACTGGACGGCCGAACAGCAACGCAAGGCGCTGGCCGCAAAAGCTGAAGAGCTGAAGGCGCGTGTCCAGAAGGGGGAAACGCTGGCGGCCATCGCCGCCGATCTCGGCATTGCGGTCGAGACAAAGACCGGCCTGCGCCGCTCCTCCGACGATGCCGCGCTGAGCCCTGCCGCCGTAACGGCCGCCTTCAGTGGGCCGGAAGGCACCGTTGCGAACGCGGCCGGCGTCGGCGGAGAAGGCCAGATCCTTCTCAAGGTCGTCGCCGTAAACGAAAACAACATGGTCGACGCCCTGGACAACCAGGATCGCCAGATCGAAGCTGTGGCGCAAGCGAGCGGTGACGATATTCTGGACCAGCTGGTCGCCCAATTGCAGACCGGTTACGGCGTGTCGATCAATCAGCAACTCGCCGAAACGTCGCTGAACCAGTAATGACAAGGATGCCTAAATGCCGGATATGAAGCCTTTTATCGCGAAGGCAGCCGCGGGCGAAGCGCTTGATCGAGCCGACGCCCGCGCCGCGTTCGAGATCATCATGTCCGGTGAGGCAACCCCATCGCAGATCGGTGGCTTTCTGATGGCCCTGCGCGTCAGGGGGGAAACCGTCGATGAGATCGTCGGTGCCGTCGGCGCCATGCGCGCGCGGATGCTGACAGTCAACGCACCGGCAGACGCGATCGATATCGTCGGAACCGGTGGCGATGGTGCCGGTACCTACAATATCTCGACACTTGCCGCCCTGATCGTCGCAGGCGCGGGCGTTCCCGTCGCCAAGCACGGCAACCGCGCGCTGAGCTCCAAATCGGGCACCGCCGATGCCCTCTCCTGCCTTGGCGTCCGGCTGGATATCGGCCCTGATGAGATTTCCCGCAGTATCGCGGAAGCGGGGCTCGGCTTCATGTTCGCCCAGCAGCATCATTCCGCCATGCGCCATGTCGGACCGACGCGGGTCGAGCTTGGCACGCGCACGATCTTCAATCTGCTGGGCCCGCTTTCCAACCCCGCAGGCGTCAAACGCCAGCTCGTCGGCGTCTTCGCGCCGCGTTGGGTAGTACCGGTGGCGGAAGTGCTTCGCGACCTCGGTTCCGCAAGCGTCTGGGTCGTACACGGCGACGGGCTTGACGAGATCACCACCACGGGCTCGACGCAGGTTGCAGAGCTGAAAGACGGCGAAATCCGGACCTTTGAACTGACGCCTGACGATTTCGGTCTGCCGACGGTCGATCTCTCTGCTCTGAAGGGGGGAGACGGCGCGCACAACGCAGTTGCCCTGCGCGGCGTTCTCGAAGGTGACGCGACGCCTTACCGCGACATTTCCCTTGCCAACGCGGCGGCGTCACTGGTGATTGCCGGCCGTGCTGCCGATCTCAAAGAAGGCATGGACATTGCGCGCCAGTCGCTCTCCAGCGGAAGCGCCAGGGAGACCTTGGACAAACTTGTCACTTCCACCAACCGCGTGACGGGAGATGCGCCGTGACCGATATTCTGCACAAGATCGAGCTTTACAAGCGAGAAGAGATCGCGGCTTCGAAGACCAAGGTCTCGCTTGCAGACCTGCGCGCCATGCAGGCCGATCAGGAATCGCCGCGCGGCTTCATGGCGGCATTGCGCGCCAAGCAGGCCGATGGTCTTTTCGGCCTGATCGCCGAGATCAAGAAGGCCAGCCCGTCTAAGGGCCTCATCCGCGAGGATTTCGATCCGCCGAGCCTCGCGAAGGCCTACGAAGCCGGCGGTGCCGCCTGCCTTTCGGTCTTGACCGATACGCCGAGTTTTCAAGGCCAGCCAGCCTTTCTGACGGCAGCACGCGCGGCCTGCTCGCTGCCTGCGCTCCGCAAAGACTTCATGTTCGACACCTACCAGGTTCAGGAAGCCCGCGCCTGGGGCGCCGATTGCATCCTGCTGATCATGGCGTCTCTGAACGACGACGATGCACGACGCCTGGAACACGAGGCTTTCGCGCTGGGGATGGATGTTCTCATCGAAGTGCACGACGAGCAGGAGATGGAGCGCGCCCTGAAGCTTTCCTCGAAACTCGTCGGCATCAACAACCGGAACCTGAAGACGTTCGAAGTCGATATCGCGTTGTCTGAAAAGCTTGCGCCGCTTGTTCCCGAAGACCGGCTGCTTGTGGCCGAAAGCGGCATCTTTACCCATGCCGAATGCCTGAGGCTGCGCGATTGCGGCATCAACACCTTCCTCGTTGGCGAAAGCCTGATGCGCAAGGACGATGTGACAGCTGCGACCCGTTCGCTGCTGACCGGTTCCTCGCCCGTGATGGCTGCGGAATGACGATGCCCCCCTCGCTCACCCATGTCGATGCCAGCGGAACCGCCGGAATGGTCGATGTCGGGGACAAGCAGGAGACTGTCCGTATCGCCGTGGCGGAAGGCCATGTGCGGATGAAGGCGGAGACGCTTGATCTTATCCTGGCCGGAAATGCGAAGAAGGGCGACGTGATTGCGACGGCGCGCCTCGCGGGCATCATGGCCGCCAAACAGACTGCAAACCTCATTCCGCTCTGCCACCCGCTTATGCTGAGCAAGGTTTCTGTCGAGATCAGTCCCGATCCGCAGTTGCCCGGCCTGCGCGTCGAGAGTATGGCGAAGCTGACGGGGCGCACGGGTGTCGAGATGGAAGCCCTGACCGCGGCAAGCGTCGCGTGCCTGACGATTTATGACATGGCGAAGGCCGCCGACCGGGAAATGGAAATCGGCGGCATTCGGCTGGTGCGAAAATCTGGCGGTCGATCCGGCGATTTCGAGCGTACGGACGCCTGACCATGGCCCTGCTTCCCGTCGATGAAGCGTTAAGCCGCCTTCTCGCACTAGCGAACCGGAAGCGCCGCATTGAAACGGTGCCTTTGAACGAGGCCCGGAACCGGGTTCTGGCGGACGATGTTGCCGCGAAATTGACCCATCCCGCCTTCGACAACTCTGCCATGGACGGCTACGCCGGACGCAGCGAGGATTTGTCGGAGCGTGGTGCTGAACTCAGGATCATCGGCGAATCGGCGGCTGGACGCGCCTTCCCCGGCATCGTGCACCCCGGTGAAGTGGTGCGCATCCTGACCGGCGCGCCCATACCTACGGGCGCCGATACGGTTCTGATACAGGAAGATGCCGAACGCCTGCCCGGAGGCAGCATTCGCACGCTCTTTGCGCCGGAAAAGGGACGGCACATACGGCCGAAGGGGCAAGACTTTCGCGAAGGCGATGTCATCCTGCATGCCGGCGACGAGCTGACGCCGGCGCGCCTTGCGATTGCTGCTGCAATGAACCACGCCAGCCTGCCTGTTCTCGCCCGGCCGAAAGTGGCAATCCTGGCGACAGGCGACGAATTGCTGCCACCCGGCTCGTCTCCGGGGCCATCGCAAATCATCTCGTCCAACAATGTCGGCGTCGGCGCGCTCGCCTTAAACAGCGGTGCCGAGATTACCGATCTGGGTATCATAGGCGACGATCGCGCAGCGATCGCGGCCGCGGTCGAGAATGCTGTCGCAGGCGACATCGACGTGCTGGTGACCCTCGGCGGAGCCTCCGTCGGTGATCACGATCTTGTTCAGCCGGCGTTGATGGATGCGGGCATGCTCCTCGATTTCTGGAAAATCGCCATGCGCCCCGGCAAGCCGCTGATGGTCGGCTCGCTTGCGGATACCGTGGTCCTCGGTCTTCCGGGAAACCCCGTTTCGAGCCTCGTCTGCGCCTACCTGTTTCTGGAGCCGCTGGTCTGCCATATCGGCGGCAGGCCGCCCCTGACGCGAAAGGCCACAGCGCTTCTTGGAGAAGCCTTGCCTGCCAACGATACCAGGCAGGATTATGTGCGGGCACGATTGCAGGAAGATGAGGATGGCACGTTGATCGCGCATCCCTTCCCGCGTCAGGACTCGTCCATGATAAGGGTGTTTGCCGGGGCGGATTGCCTGATCGTAAGGCCGATCGGTGCGCCCGCCGCAGCGGCCGGCGCACCCTGCATCGTGATGCGACTACGCTGAATTATTGCAGCGGAATGCCGACATTGGCACCGCTCTGAGCGCCGAGGAACGGCTGCGGATAAGAGCCCTGATAATTGGCGTATGTGGTGTTGTTGCCACCGGTGCTGGCGCAGCCCGAGAGCATCAGAAGGGCACCCAATACGGCCAGCGTTACAGATTTGACGGTCATGAATACTCTCTCCGGTTATAATGTGGCTCAACCGCGGGCATCGCTTTTACGGTATCGCCGCCTGCCTATATCTGCACGGTAAGCTGTTGAATGTCCCGCAACAAGTGGTTTTTTAAGTCTTGCAACCCAGTGTTTGCGTGTTGACGGATGGCGAGATACCCGCGTTTCAGGCGCAGACGAGCAACAAGGCCAGGCGATCCAGAGAACGCCGGCGTAAACGGGAAACCGTGTTGTGGGTGTGGAAAATGGTGCCCCCAGAGAGACTCGAACTCCCGACCCTCTGATTACAAATCAGATGCTCTACCAACTGAGCTATAAGGGCGCCATGGCGATGGCAGTACCATATTTTTCCGGCCTGTAAAGCAAAAAGGCCACTCATGAGGATTTTTTAAACCGGAAGATGGCGTTGCCGTGAGGGCATGTTGCAAGGTGGCACTCCCGCGGTTTGTCGTCGCGATCCCGGTGCCACAATGCAAAAGAGCCGGACAGTCCTGCCCGGCTCCCTCAATCGTTCCAGGGATGGATCGGCTCAGGCCAGATCGTCTACAACGGCGTCCGCGCTGCCGCTGATACGATGCGCCAACGCTGCCTCCATGAACTCGTTCAGCTCACCGTCGAGCACATCCGAAGGCGCAGTGCTTTCAACGCCGGTGCGCAAATCCTTGACCAGCTGGTAAGGCTGCAGAACGTAAGACCGGATCTGGTGCCCCCAGCCGATATCTGTCTTGGAGGCTGCCTCCGCATTCGCGGCATCTTCGCGCTTCTTGAGTTCGGCCTCGTAGAGGCGCGCGCGCAGCATGTCCCAGGCCTTGGCGCGGTTCTTGTGCTGGGAGCGCTCCTGCTGGCACTGCACGACTATCCCGGACGGAATGTGCGTGATACGCACCGCCGAATCGGTCGTGTTGACGTGCTGTCCACCGGCGCCCGACGAGCGGTACGTATCGATCCGGCAGTCGCTCTCGTTGATATCGATCTGGATCGAATCGTCCACGACGGGGTAAACCCAGATCGACGAGAACGAGGTGTGGCGCCGCGCATTGCTGTCATAGGGCGAGATTCGAACAAGGCGATGTACGCCTGATTCGGTCTTCAGCCAACCATAGGCATTGTGCCCCTTGACCAGCAACGTTGCCGACTTGATGCCCGCTTCTTCGCCGTCATGGATTTCGAGAAGCTCAACTTTGAAGCCCTGGCGCTCGGCCCAGCGGGTATACATGCGAAGCAACATGTTGGCCCAGTCCTGGCTCTCCGTGCCGCCGGCGCCGGAATGCACTTCGAGGTAGGTGTCGTTGCCGTCGGCTTCGCCCGAAAGCATCGCCTCGACCTGACGTCGCGCCGATTCCGCCCGCAGCGCCTTCAGCGTATCTTCGGCTTCCTTGACGATATCGGCATCGCCCTCTTCTTCGCCGAGCTCGATGAGTTCGATGTTGTCCTTCAGCTGCTGCTCGAGCGCGCGGACACCGTTGATCGCCTCGTCAAGGTTCTGCCGCTCGCGCATCAGCTTCTGCGCTTCGGCAGCGTCGTTCCAGAGGTTTGGATCTTCAGCCTTGTTGTTCAACCAGTCCAGTCGTCTTACCGCCTGATCCCAGTCAAAGATGCCTCCTCAGCAGGCTTATGGCCTGCTTGATTTCGTCGACAATATTCTCGATTTCGCTGCGCATTTTTCCGCTTCTTGAATTCGGGTTTTGATGGAGCCGTGAAATAGCGATGCCCGCCGCCAAAGTAAAGGCGACGGGCATCAGCAATCCACGAAAGCCTAGAACAGACCGTTAGAGCCGGACGTCACCGCCTGGTTTGCCTGCGGCGAGGTGCGCAATATTTCTTCCGGCGGCACGTATTCGTCCATATCGCCGATGACCGAGAAGGTATCGGCCGGCCCTGTACCGGGCTTGAACGCCTCGATGATGGTATCAGGTTCGCCTTCGTAGGCGGCCATGCCCGTCTTGCGGTTGACGGGAATGAGGTTCATCCCTTCAGGAACTACGAACTTGCCAGGGCGGGTGCCCTGAAGAGCCGCCTGCATGAACTCGTTGAAGACAGGCGCAGCCAGTCCGCCGCCGGTCGCACCGCGCCCGAGCGGGGCGGGACTGTCGAAACCGAGATAGAGGCCGGCAACGAGATCGGGCGTATAGCCCACGAACCAGGCATCCTTTTCGTCGTTGGTCGTGCCGGTCTTGCCGGCGACCGGCCGATCGAGCTTGATCTTGCCGGCTGCCGTACCGCGGGTGACGACACCCTCCATCATGGAGGTGATCTGGTAGGCCGTCATCGGATCGAGCACCTGCTCGCGATTGTCCGTCACCACAGGCTCGTCCTGGCTTTCCCAGTCGGCCGCGTTGCAGGTCTCGCAGGTGCGCTCCTCGTGGCGGAAAATCGTCTTGCCGTAGCGGTCCTGAATACGGTCGATCAGCGACGGCTTAATCTGCTTGCCGCCATTGGCGATCACGGAATAGGCGGACACCATGCGAAGCACGGTCGTTTCGCCCGAACCGAGCGACATCGCCAGCACCGGCAGCATCTTGTCGTAGATACCGAAGCGTTCGGCATACTCGGCAACGAGGTTCATGCCCATGTCGTTGGCGAGGCGAACCGTCATCAGGTTACGCGATTTTTCAATACCGAGGCGCAATGTCGAAGGGCCGGCCGATCCGCCGCCGTAGTTTTCCGGGCGCCACACCTGACCGCCAGCCACCATCTCGAAGGGTGCATCGAGAATGACAGACGCAGGCGTATAGCCATTGTCGAGAGCCGCTGCGTAAACGAAAGGCTTGAAGGACGAACCCGGCTGGCGCATGGCCTGCGTCGCGCGGTTGAATTCCGACTGGCCGTAGGAAAAGCCACCGACCATGGCGAGAACGCGCCCGGTCTGCGGGTCCATGGCGACAAGGCCACCCTGGACCTTCGGCGGCTGGCGCAGGCGGTACTGGCCCTGCTCGTCGGTAGCTTCGACATAAACGACATCACCCGGACCGAGCACGCCTTCGGGCGATTTAGCGGTCTTTCGCTCGCCTGTCGACGAACGATAGGCCCACTGCATATTTTTGGCCGTGATGTAGCCGGTGGTGCGCTCCTCGGCGATCTTTCCGGCGCTGTCCTTGTCCGGCTGAATGCCGATTTCTGCACCCCTGTCATCGACGGACAGCACGACGGCCAACTTCCATTCGGGAACATCCGACAGCGCATTGAGCTTGCCGAGCGGCTCACCCCAGTCGCCGCCGATCTCGATCGACTTCAGCGCACCATGGAAACCGCGACGCTCGTCATAGCTTACGAGCCCATCCTGCAGCGCCTTGCGGGCCTTGACCTGCATGTCCGGGTCAAGCGAGGTCCGCACGGAGAGGCCGCCCTCGTAGAGCGCGTTATCGCCGTAGCGCTGGATGATCTGGCGGCGAACTTCTTCTGCGAAATAGTCGGATGCGAAGAGGTGCGAACCACCCCGACGCAGTTTGACGCCGAGCGGCTGCTGTTTGGCTTCCTCACCATCGGCCTTGGTCACGTAGCCGTTCTCGACCATACGATCGATGACCCAGTTGCGGCGTTCGAGCGCGGCGGCTTCCTTGCGGAAGGGATGATAGTTGGCGGGGCCTTTCGGCAGGGCGGCGAGATAGGCAGTCTCGGCAATCGTCAGTTCGGTCACGGACTTGTCGAAATAGGTCAATGCCGCGCCTGCGATGCCGTAGGAATTGAGGCCGAAGAAAATCTCGTTCAGATAAAGCTCGAGGATGCGGTCCTTGCTGTAGGCCTGCTCGATGCGGAAGGAAAGGATCGCTTCCTTGACCTTGCGGTCGATCGTCTGATCGGAGCTCAGAAGGAAGTTCTTGGCGACCTGCTGGGTGATCGTCGAGGCACCGACAGGACGACGGCCGGATCCGAAATTCTGCAGGTTGACGGCAATGGCGCGCGCCAGACCGGTGATGTCGACGCCGGGATGCTGGTAAAAATTCTTGTCTTCCGCGGAGATGAACGCAGCCTTGACGCGATCGGGGATAGCCTGGATCGGCAGATAGAGGCGACGCTCGCGGGCATACTCAGCCATCAGCGCGCCGTTGCCCGCATGAATGCGGGTTGTCACCGGGGGCGCGTAGTTCGCCAGAACTTCATAGTCCGGCAGGTCCTTCGTCACATGACCGAGATAGACGGCGGCCGCCGCTGCTACGCCAAGAAGCAGGAAAGCGCCAATGCCGAAGAAATATCCAATCAGTCTGATCATCAGCCAGATACCGGTACCCTGTTGTCCATGCCTGCGCGTCCAGGCGGGAGGCCTAGCGCGTGCCGAATGCGAATGCAACGTGCCGCCTTCGCTTCTTCAAGCGACGGTCTTGCCAAGCCGAGGCCCAAAAGGGGACGCTGGGCGAGATGTCAATGCAAACTCCGGCTTCCGATAGCGACCGGATTGTGAGCAAAATAGGGCCCGAAGCGCATAAACGACCCGCATCCCCTTGAAAATCATATCGCTGTTACCCGAGCGACACAAATCACTTCGGATGGAGTGGTAAACCGCTGCGTGATGACGTGACGGCCTTGCGGGAAATCGAATCACACTCAAGCAGGATCAGCCACCATTGGCGAGGGTCGCGCTTTTATAGTTGCGCACGGCGCCGGCCAAAAGCTCGGCAACCTTCGCCCGCCAGGCGGGGTCAACCAGCAGCTTCTCGTCTTCCTTGTTGGAAAGAAAACCCAGTTCGAGCAGGATGGACGGCACGTCCGGCGCCTGAAGCACGCGGAACCCCGCATAGCGGTGCGGATTGTTGATGAGGTTGATCTGCCCCTCGAAGGACGACACGACGGTCTGGGCAAGATTGACGGAAAACGCCTGGGTTTCGCGGCGCGTCAGATCGAGCAGAATGTCGGCGACTTCGGCCGGCTCGTTCGAGAGCGCAACCCCGGCAATCGCGTCGGAGAGGTTTTCCCGCTCGGCAAGGCTTGCGGCGAGATGGTCCGACGCCTTGTCCGAGATGGTGTAAACGGTCGCGCCGCGAATGTCCCGCTGCTTCAGCGTATCCGCGTGCAGCGAAATGAACAGGTTGGCGTTCTTTCGCCGCGCGATCTGCACCCGCTGCGGTAGAGACAGAAATTCGTCTCCATCCCGTGTCAGGAAGGCCTTGATGCCGGCCTGTCGATTGAGATGGCCGACGAGATCACGCGCAAAGGCGAGCGTTACGTCTTTTTCTTCCGTCTTGGTTTCCGTGCCGATCGCGCCGGTGTCGATACCGCCATGGCCGGCATCGACAGCAACGACGAAGGCACCGTCATCCACCTTGGGCTCGGTTGCACCGACGCGGCCGGTTTTGGTGGCAACGACACTGCCCGTCCATTTCTGTGCTTCGATAAGTTCGGCGAATTCCTGCTTGCTGACCCGCTCGGAATCGAGAACAAGCCGAAAGCCTTTTTTGTCCTCGTCCGGTTTGACCTCAGCCAGCGACACTTCGACCGGCTCCTTGGCGGTCAAGACAATCCGTGAGCTTCCGGTCCCCATGGCGCCATAGCGGATATCGCTGAAAAGCCCCCTCGCCTGCATATCTTCAGACTTCAAGCCGAACGACGTTTCCGGCAGGTCGATGATGACGCGCACCGGATCGGCGACATAATGCACGAAAAAATCAGGTGCTTGGTCGAATTCGATGACGACTCGGGTGCGGGCATCATCGCCGGCGATACGGGCACCGTAGGCCAACAGCGGGCCGTCGGCTGCAAAGCCAATACCTGACATGGCGCCGATAAGAAGGGCTGCCGACAGATATCGCACAATGGTCCTCAGCATCCTGACAGACATTCCCCGTTTTATCTCAATCGGATCTTCGGCCAAAGGCCACGCGGACCGGCCTTGCGATTCGCTCCAGCACCATGAATGCTCCTTCATGGTTAACTGAACCTTACTGCGAGGTTTCAACGCCGTCCGCGAGCAGCCATACGTGGCCGGTCGAATCAATCAATATTATGACGGATCAGGCTTTTCCCTTGCCATTGTGACATAGAAAACATACAAGCGTGGCAGGTAGAAAGTGTTGACGGGATAGAATCGACGACCGGCAGCCATGGCAATTTTCAAGCCTTGGCGCCAGAGCGTGATCAGCGGGATAGCCGCTTCAGTTTAGGTCACGCAGCAGCATGCAGTCGCGCTTCATCCGCCGTCGCACCACTTTCTTCCCTCATGAATCGAAAACATCCGGCGGTGGCCGGCAAGACATGGTGATTTCACCGCAAGCCCGTGATCGGGCGCATTCATCGGGCCTCAAGGGCCTAATACATTGGCATTCTTGTTTGGTACGCGACGTTGTCACAGCAGTATCGGTCAGAAGTAAACAGGCCCCGGGACGTAAGCGCCCCGGCTGCCGTCTGGCTGCTGAACGTTCGCACTGACCATTCAGGGATATTCACATCCGGCGAACAACGCGAACTGTCGGGATGGTCTCCTCCGGGAAGCCGTCCCTCTTCTGTTTTGCGTGTGCGCCGAGGAGCACAGCTTAAATGGCAGAGAAAATGCTTATCGATGCGTCTCACGCTGAAGAGACGCGCGTCGTTGTCGTACGCGGAAACCGCATAGAAGAATTCGACTTCGAATCAGAACACAAGAAGCAGATCCGCGGTAATATCTACCTTGCAAAGGTGACCCGCGTAGAACCCTCGCTTCAGGCGGCCTTCGTCGATTACGGCGGAAACCGTCACGGCTTTCTGGCCTTCGCCGAAATCCATCCCGACTACTACCAGATTCCGCTCGCTGACCGTCAGGCTCTCCTGAAGGCCGAGGCTGAAGAAGCGCGTCGCGACGACGATATCGAGCCGGTCGAAACCGGTACGGATCTGAGCGAGGACGAAACCGAAACCGCACCGGCTGCCGAATCCGTGTCGACGGTTGTCGAGATCGTCGAAGAAGCGTCGGAAGTTGAAACCGTGACTGAGGCTGCGGCCGAAGAAGTCGTCGAGGAAAAGCCAAAGGCCAAGGCCCGTCGTCCACGCCGCACGAAAAAGGCGATCGCCGAGGAAGAAGCCGCCGCTGCCGAAGCGAAGGCGGAGACCGAAGACGGCTCGAACGAACAGAGCGGCGGCGAAATGGCCGCCATGGTCGATACCGACAGCATTTCGGAAGACGTTCGCGGCGGCGGTCGCCGCCGTCATGACGACGATGACGATGACGATCACCACGAAGAAAAGGAAGTGATCGAATCGGTCGGCGCCGAAGACGCGATGGAAGAGGTTCCCGATCGCCAGTCCAACCGCCGTCCGCGCAAGCAGTACCGCATACAGGAAGTGATCAAGCGTCGCCAGATCCTGCTGGTTCAGGTCGCCAAGGAAGAGCGCGGCAACAAGGGCGCGGCCCTCACGACCTACCTGTCGCTCGCCGGCCGCTACTCGGTCCTGATGCCGAACACGGCGCGTGGTGGCGGCATTTCCCGCAAGATCACCAACCTGCCGGACCGCAAGCGTCTGAAGGAAATCGCCCGCGCGCTCGAAGTGCCGCAGGGCATGGGCGTCATCCTGCGCACCGCCGGCGCCAACCGCACCAAGGTCGAGGTCAAGCGCGACTTCGAATATCTGATGCGCCTGTGGGAAAACGTCCGCACGCTGACGCTGGCCTCGACTGCCCCTTGCCTCGTTTATGAGGAAGGCTCGCTCATCAAGCGCTCGATCCGCGACCTGTACAACAAGGATATCAGCGAGATCGTCGTTGCTGGCGAGGAAGGCTACAAGGAAGCCAAGAGCTTCATGAAGATGCTGATGCCGAGCCACGCCAAGGTGGTTCAGCCGTATCGTGACGTCCATCCGATCTTCTCGCGCTCGGGCATCGAAGCCCAGCTCGACCGCATGCTGCAGCCGCAGGTGACGCTGAAGTCCGGCGGTTACATCATCATCAACCAGACGGAAGCGCTGGTGGCGATCGACGTCAACTCGGGCCGCTCGACGCGCGAGCATTCGATCGAAGACACCGCGCTTCAGACCAATCTCGAAGCCGCCGAAGAGGTCGCCCGCCAGCTCCGCCTGCGTGACCTTGCCGGCCTTGTGGTCGTCGACTTCATCGACATGGAAGAAAAGCGCAACAACCGCGCCGTCGAGAAGCGTCTGAAGGATCACCTGAAGAACGACCGTGCGCGCATCCAGGTCGGCCGCATCTCGCATTTCGGCCTGCTCGAAATGTCGCGCCAGCGTATCCGAGCCTCGGTTCTCGAATCAACGATGCAGGTCTGCTCGCATTGCAACGGCACGGGTCACGTCCGCTCGCAGTCGTCTGTTGCCCTGCATGTGCTGCGCGGCGTCGAAGAGTATCTCTTGAAGAACACCACGCACGACATCACCGTGCGCACGACGCCGGATATCGCGCTCTACCTGCTCAACCACAAGCGCAGCACGATCATCGATTACGAGGCACGCTTCGGTGTATCGATCGTCGTCGAGGCCGATGCGCATGTCGGTGCCCAGCACTTTGGCATCGATCGGGGGGAGCCGGTTGAAAATCCGGTGAAGATCGAACAGCTCCTGCACTTCGAGCCTGAAATCGAAGAAGACGACGACATCGTCATTGAGGAAGAGATCGACGAAGACGAGGAAGTCGTCGTCGAAGCCAAGGCCGAACGCGCGGATCGTCCTGAACGGACCGAAGGCGATGATGGTCGCAAGCGCAAGCGTCGTCGCCGCCGCCGTGGCGGACGGGGCAATGGCGAACAGCAGGCTGGCGCTTCCGAAGAAACCGGCGCTGATGATGCCGGAGAAGACGAAGAAGATGGAAGCGATGACGCTGCCGACGATCTCGTCAGCGCAGACGCAGCCAGCAAGGACGACGACGAGCGCCAGAAGCGCAAGCGCCGCCGCCGTGGCAAGCGTGGTGGCCGCCGCAACCGCGGCGACGAGGCTGACGGCGAAGGCGTAAGCGCAGAAGCAGCCGAAACTGCTGAAGCAGATGGCAATTCTGAAACCGACGCCGAAGCGGACGAAGTTGAAGCGGTTGCTGTTGCCGTAGCCGATGTCGACGTCGTGGCCGAAGCCCCGGTTATCGCTGAAGAAGCCAAGCCGGCCAAGCCACGCCGCAGCCGCAAGAAGGCAGCGTCCGTCGGTGAGGAAGCGCCGGTTGCGGAAGAGGCCGTTGCAGAGGCCGCGGTCATCGACACCGCAGCAAAGGCTGCGATCGAGGATACGCCTGCCGCCCCTGAGGCTACGCCAGTTGAGCCTGCCGTCGAAGAGGCCGCTGCGGCCCTGGAAGAAGACAAGCCCTCTCGCGGCAATCGCGACCTCAACGCGATCGCCAGCGCCCCGGTCGTCAAGTCCTCTTCTCCGTCGAGCACGGAGACGGACGGCGAACCGCCGAAGCCCAAGAAGGGCGGCTGGTGGCAGAAGCGCGGCTTTTTCTAAGAAACGTGCAGATGTCCTGAAATCAAGAACCGGCCAGACTTCTGGCCGGTTTTTTTCTGCCCGCAAACGGCATCATCGGCAGACCTTGACCCTGCGGGTTACCGGATTTCCAAACGCATCTTGGGTTTTGACGATGCGCACGACGCAGATCGGTTCGTAGGCGAAGTCGTAGCTTCGGTAGTAATAATCGTTGTGAAACTGGCGCGCGCCGGCGCCGGTCAGCGAAGTTTGGGTAAGGCCGACGACCGAGGCGGCGGCAAGTGTGGCGGCAATACCTGCCATGGCTTTATCCTCATTGAAGGCGACGCTGATCGCGTCGGATGAGGCAAACTCCCACACTCCCGGATTTCGATCTGTATCCACGGAAACAGTCCGTAAGAAGCGGTCGGCAATCCCGACACAGCAATCAGGCGATGGCGCACCTCCGACGCGCTTTCGCGTCTACGGTTAGTCCGTGCGGGGCAGCCATCGCGCTATCCGGTCCAGCGCTTCCCGGATATCGGCTTCGGAACCGGCATATGAAAACCGCATGGTGCGATGACCTTCCACCGGATCGAAATCGAAGCCGGGTGTTGCCGCCACGTTGATTTCCGCGAGCATGCGGCGGGCGAAGGCCATGCTGTCATTGGTGTACCGGCTGACATCCGCATAGGCATAGAATGCCCCGTCCATCGGTGAGGCAATGGTCAGCCCCATCTCCGGCAGACGCTTCAGCAGCAGATCCCGGTTGGCCGCATAGGATGCCTTGTAGACGTCCAGCTCCGCCTCCGCCCCAAGAGCTGCCTGCGCTGCGATCTGCGAGAGTTCCGGCGGCGAGATATAAAGGCTCTGGGCGATCCTCTCGTAGGCCCTGACCTGGCATTCCGGCAGGACCATCCAGCCGATGCGCCAGCCGGTCATGCAATAGTATTTGGAAAACGAGTTTATGATGACAGCCTCGTCCGTCACGCAAAGCGCAGTCGTTTCCTCTCCGGCAAAGGTGAGGCCGTGGTAGATCTCGTCCGATATGAAAGCGATATCGCGGTCGTGGCAATAATCCGCAAGAGCCCGCAGGGCAGCTTTCCCCGTCACCGTGCCCGTGGGATTGGCGGGGCTCGCAAGCAGCACGCCATCGATACGGCGGCCCGCTTTCCTTTCTGCAACTGACAGGCTTTCCGGCGTCAGGGTAAAACCGGTTTGCGCATCGGCCTCCACTTCGATCACATCGATACCGAGTGCGGCCAGAATGTTGCGATAGGCCGGGTAGCCCGGTCGGGCGATGGCCACACAGTCGCCGGGATCGAAGAGCGCGAGAAATGCGAGATTGAAGCCTGCTGACGAGCCCGTCGTCACAGCCACCCGCTGGGGGTCTATCTCGACACCATAACGGGTGCGGTAGTGCCCGGCGATGGCGATACGCAGGCTGCTGGTCCCGAGAGCGTCGGTGTAGCCCAGCCGACCATGTACGAGTGCCGCCTGAGCGGCCTCGAGCGCCGCCTTCGGTGCCGGGTGGCTCGGCTGCCCGACCGCCATTGAGATGACAGGATAGCCGGCTTCGCGCCGCTTCGTGGCTTCCGCCAGCACATCCATGGCATGAAACGGCTCAACGGCGCTGCGGTGCGAGAGTGATTTCAAAGCCGATCTCCTTCAAAGCGTGCCCGTGCTTTGCACCATCAAAAAGCCATTCACAAGTGCGCGAACGCCGCACTTCCGCCGATTTTGCGGTTTCGTTTGACGACCGCTCGACCTATGGTCGACTACCGTACCTTAAGGTGCGGGAATGTCTTTCAATTCTGCCTGCCGGCTCCGGTCGCGAACTTGAACGACAAAGGCAAGACAACGAAGGACACGAGGACCTGATGCCATTGACTGCCCGCAAGATCATCGCCGCCGCGACCATGCTGCTGACGGCCAGCATCGCCCTGCCCCATGGCGCTTACGCACTCGACGACAGCGAAAAGAAGGAAATCGGCGATTTCATTCGCGAGTACCTTGTCGCCAATCCGGAAATCCTTCTCGAAGCCCAGCAGACGCTGAAGAAGAAGCAGCAGGAAGAGCAGCTTCGCCAGGCGCAGGCCGCCATCACGGAAAACAAGGATGCGATCTTCCAGTCCGTCCACGACGTCACCCTCGGCAACCCCAAGGGCGACGTGACGATCGTCGAATTCTACGATTACAACTGCGGCTACTGCAAACGCGCCCTTGAGGATATGGACGCCATTCTGGAGAACGACAAGAATGTGCGTTTCGTGCTGAAGGAACTGCCGATCCTGGGGCCGGATTCGCTTGCCGCCCATAAGGTCAGTGCCGCGTTCCGCCTTGTCGCGCCTGAAAAATATGGAGATTTCCACCGCGCCTTGCTCGGCGGTGAAGACCGCGCGACGGAGGAAACCGCAATCGCCGTTGCCGGTCGCCTCGGCGTATCGGAAGCCGATATCCGTGCAAAAATGGAAACCGACGCCCATGACGAGGCGGTGAAGGAAGCCTACACGCTCGCCAACAGTCTCGGCATCACCGGCACTCCCTCCTATGTCGTCGGCGACGAGGCGGTGTTCGGCGCTGTCGGTGCGGAAGAGCTTGAGACCCGGATCACCAACATGCGCAGTTGCGGCAAGACGCTGTGCTGAAGGCCTGACCGGCGGACGAAACCACCCGGACCGTCTGACCGCTTGTGGACAAATTCCGTGAGGAAGCAAAGGGCTTTTCCTCACGGGACCTCCGGTCTATAGGTAACCTCCACAAATATCGGACTTATTCCTTCATGCCTGAGACCATCTACGTTCTGAACGGCCCAAACCTCAACATGCTCGGCAAGCGTGAGCCCGGCATCTATGGCGGCCACACGCTGGCCGATATCGAGGCGATGTGCGTGGAAGAAGGCAAGAAGCTTGGACTTGAGATCATCTGCCGCCAGAGCAATCACGAGGGCGCGCTGGTCGATTGGATCCACGAGGCAGGCGACAAGGCCGCCGGTGTTGCCATCAACGCTGGCGCCTACACGCACACCTCGATCGCACTGCACGATGCGATCAAGGCCGTCAAAATCCCGGTCGTCGAGCTGCACCTGTCGAATGTGCATGCGCGCGAGGAATTTCGCCACAAATCCATGATTGCTCCCGCCGCCAAGGGCGTCGTCTGCGGTTTCGGCGCCCACAGTTACATTCTTGCGCTCAATGCGCTAAACACACTCACGACACAAACGAAATAAAAAGAACAAGAGGCTCACCCATGGCTGACAAGAAATCCGGCATCGACCAGGCGCTCATTCGCGACCTCGCCAATATCCTGAACGAGACCGATCTGACCGAGATCGAAGTCGAACAGGAAGACCTGCGGATCCGCGTCTCGCGCGCCGGCACGCCGCAATACGTTTCCGCGCCGGTTCCGGCCAGTTACAGTGCCCCTGCCGCCGCTGCAACCGCGGCAAGCTCAACCTCTGCAGCAGCCTCAGAGGCATCCGCTCGCAACGCCAAGAATGCTGTCACTTCGCCCATGGTCGGCACGGCCTATCTCGCACCTGCCCCCGGCTCGCGTCCGTTCGTTGAAGTCGGCGCGACCGTCAAGGAAGGCCAGACAATCCTGATCATCGAAGCGATGAAGACGATGAACCAGATTCCGGCGCCTCGCTCCGGCAAGGTTGTCGAAATCATCGTTCAAGACGGCGCGCCGGTCGAGTATGGCGAAGCGCTGATCGTCATCGAATAGGCCTGAACAGATGATCTCCAAGGTACTTATTGCCAATCGCGGCGAAATCGCCCTTCGCGTGCTTCGCGCCTGTAAGGAACTCGGCATTGCCACCGTGGCTGTCCACTCGACCGCCGACGCCGACGCCATGCATGTGCGGCTCGCCGACGAGAGCGTCTGCATCGGCCCGCCGCCCTCGCGCGACAGCTATCTGAACATCCATCAGATCGTTGCCGCCTGCGAAATCACCGGCGCCGACGCCGTGCATCCCGGTTATGGGTTCCTGTCGGAAAACGCCAAGTTTGCCGATATTCTGGACGCCCACGACATCACCTTCATCGGTCCGACCGCCGATCACATCCGCATCATGGGTGACAAGATCACGGCCAAGGAAACGGCAAAGGCGCTCGGTATTCCGGTCGTTCCGGGGTCCGCCGGCGAAGTGAAGCCGGAAAACGCGCTGGAAATCGCCCGTGAAATCGGTTTCCCCGTCCTGATCAAGGCAACGGCCGGCGGCGGCGGACGTGGCATGAAGGTCGCCAAATCCGAGGCAGACCTTGAAGAGGCCGTTTCCACCGCTCGTTCCGAGGCGCTCGCCGCCTTTGGCAACGACGCCGTCTATATGGAAAAGTACCTCGGCAAGCCACGCCACATCGAAATTCAGGTCGTCGGTGACGGGGAAGGCAATGCCATCCACCTCGGCGAACGCGATTGCTCGCTGCAGCGCCGCCACCAGAAGGTCTGGGAAGAGGCAAATTCGCCGGCCCTGAACGTCGAGCAGCG
Source organism: Pararhizobium arenae (assembly GCF_001931685.1). Taxonomy (GTDB): domain Bacteria; phylum Pseudomonadota; class Alphaproteobacteria; order Rhizobiales; family Rhizobiaceae; genus Pararhizobium; species Pararhizobium arenae. The sequence continues at coordinate 609,306 of NZ_MOOY01000001.1, forward strand.
CATGAAGATCGGCGAAATCTGCGCCGATGCCATGCGCAAGCTGAAATACCGCGGCGCCGGGACCATCGAGTTTCTTTACGAGAACGGCGAGTTCTATTTCATCGAAATGAACACCCGTCTGCAGGTGGAGCATCCGATCACGGAAGCGATCACTGGTATCGACCTCGTGCACGAACAGATCCGTGTCGCCTCCGGCGCCGGCCTTTCCGTGACCCAGGACGAGATCGTGTTCTCCGGCCACGCCATCGAGTGCCGCATCAACGCCGAAGATCCGCGGACCTTCGTTCCCTCGCCGGGCACGATCACGCATTTCCATGCGCCCGGCGGTCTCGGCGTTCGCGTGGATTCGGGCGCCTATCAGGGCTACCGCATCCCGCCCTACTACGACAGCCTGATCGGCAAGCTTATCGTGCACGGCCGCACCCGCGTTGAATGCATGATGCGCCTTCGCCGCGTGCTGGACGAGTTCGTTATCGACGGCATCAAGACCACATTGCCGCTGTTCCAGGACCTGATCAACAATCAGGACATCGCCAACGGCGACTACGACATCCACTGGCTGGAAAATTATCTGGCCAAGTCCGCGGCCGAATGAGGCTTTGCGCATGAAAAAGGCCCGCGACAAGCAGCCGGTGGTCACTCCGGAACTGCTTTTGCGGGCCTATTCGATCGGTCTTTTTCCCATGGCCGATTCGGCCGACGACCCTGAAATCTTCTGGGTCGAACCGGAACTGCGCGGTGTGATCCCGCTTGACGACTTCCACGTCCCTCGCAGCCTTGCCAAAACCATCCGGCGCAAGCCATTCGAAATCACCTTCAATGAAGATTTCGAGGGCGTGATGAGGGGGTGCGCAGAAGCCGCGCCCGATCGGCCGACGACATGGATCAACGAAACGATCCTTTCGCTCTACACCTCCCTGCATCACATGGGCCATGCGCATTCGGTCGAGGCCTGGGAGAACGATGTGCTGGTCGGCGGGCTCTACGGCGTATCGCTGGGCGGCGCCTTCTTTGGGGAGAGCATGTTTTCCAGACGCACGGACGCCTCGAAAATCTGCCTCGTGCATCTGGTGGAACGCCTGAAAGAGCGTGGTTACCGGCTGCTCGACACGCAGTTCACGACAGAACACCTGAAAACCTTCGGCGCGATTGACGTGCCCAAGGCCGAGTATGAACTCATGCTCGCCAGCGCCATGGCGCTACCGAACCTCAAATTTTGAGCTAAAAGATCAAGCCTTACTGCGTCGCAGCGGTATCCGGCGGCGGAAGGTCGGACTTCGCCTTGCAGGACTGCAGCCACACGTCATACACCGGATGCTCGACTGCGTTCAGGCCAGGGCTGTCTGCAAACATCCATCCGGTGAAGATGCGGCGGATCTTGCGGTCAAGCGTGATCTCGTCCACCTCGACGAAGGTCGTCGTTTTCTGCGCTTCCGTATCGTCGCGGTTATAGCAGACGCGCGGCGTCACCTGCAGCGCGCCGAATTGCACGGTCTCGCCGATGTAGACGTCAAAAGTGGTGATGCGCCCGGTGATCTTGTCGATGCCGGAGAAGACGGCAACCGGATTGGAGATGCGCTCGGCATTGGCCGGCATGGCGGCAGCCATCAACGCACAAAACGCAGAGGTTGCCACAGTCAAAAGCCTGCGAGGCATCGAGAAACCGGAATTTGAAGCTGCCATGATCGCCGTTTCCTTGCGCACCGCATTATGATGTTGCGGCATCAGGCGCTAACGATGAAATGTGGCCGAGACATGATAGGCCGGGAAGCGGGCGCGGAATGCCGCGCCCCTGGGAGAAGAATCAGGCGCCGGGCGTCCAGGCGTCGTAGTCGCCGGTCACGCGCGGACGCTCGCCGGTGTTGTTGATCGAACCCTTCGGGCGATAGGCATCGCCCGTACCGGTCTTGTTGGCCTGATGCGGCTTCTGCCATTCACGGGCCTTGTAATCCTCGTGAGCCGGCGAAATATCGGTGCGGTGATGCATCCAGCCGTGCCAGCCCGGAGGAATGGCCGAGGCGTCCGCGTAGCCGTTATAAATCACCCAGCGACGGGTACGACCTTCCGAATCCTTGCCGCCTTCGTAGTAGACGTTGCCTGCCTCGTCTTCACCGACGCGCTTGCCGAATCGCCAGGTGTGGAAACGGGTTCCGATGGTCTGGCCATTCCACCAGGTAAAGATCTGCAGCAGAGACTTCATGATGTTCGTCCTTGGCCGCGCCGATGACGCGCGAAATAACTGGAATTGCTAGCCTGCTTATGCCGCGCAAGCCGCGGCTTGTCCAGTATTTCCGGCGCAACAGCCATCATTTCAGGTGGAGCTTGAACCCAAGATGAGAGGCCTCAAAACCGAGGCGCTTGTAGAACCGATGGGCATCGGTGCGGATGGCATTCGAGGTCAGTTGCACCTTTGCAAGGCCCATGTGGCGAGCCTGATCGATGGCAAAGCGCAGCATGATCTCGCCGATGCCCTGCCCTCGCCGATCCGTCCGTGTCTGCACCGCTTCGACCAGCAGGCTGGAACGTCCCCGCCCCGGCAGCGACGTCAACACCGTGGTCTGAAAGGTGCCGACAATCGTGCCGTCCATTTCCGCGACATAGAGAGTGTCGTTTGCCGACGCCTGAATACGCTCAAAGGCGGCAAGGTATTCACCAAGAGCCTTGGGATCCGTCGTATCGCCGTGACCGCCCAGCGCGTCATCCGCAAACATTTGGACCAGTGCCGGCAGGTCGTTTCGGCGGGCATGCCGGATGGTGATGGCGTTGACGTTCGCGTCCATGGTCCTCGCGTCCTCGTGGGAAACGCGGTACATCTGGCACCCGTCGGCAAAGGAAATGTGACACGAGACTGGACCCTGTGGAAAAGCCTGCCCGGAGAATCAGTCGAGCGGCTTGTCCATCACGATGGTCGCAATGCCCCAGTGGGGTACACCCTGGCCCCGGGCCGTAAAGCCATGCGCCTCATAGAAGGCGATAGCCTTCGCGTTGTTTTCCTTGACTTCCAGCCGCATATGGCCGGCATAGGGAAAGCAGGTTTCGAGCTCCGCGAAAAGATCGCGGCCGATACCCTGGCGCTGGTGGGCAGGCAGCACGTACAGCTGATGCAGAGTGGCGGTTTCATGCAACGTCTCGGACATGGCGGCATAACCCATGCCGCCAATGACCTTGCCGTTGTCGGCGACAAGAAATTCCGAATTCTTGCGCGCGAGATTGACCTTAAGCGCCGGAACCGAATGCCACTTCGCCGTCATCTCGGCGATCTTCTCGGCGCCGTAAAGCGCGTCATAGGTCGCATGGGCCGTCTCGGACAGCAGCTTGCTGATCGCTGGCAGGTCGCGTTCCGTTGCTGACCGGACGAAGAACATCAATCAGTCCTCGAGACCGAGCTTGGCCTTGACGAGAGCCTGAACGGCCTGCGGATTGGCCTTGCCGCCGGTCGATTTCATCACCTGACCCACGAACCAGCCGGCCAGCGAAGGCTTGGCCTGAACCTTTGCAACCTGATCCGGGTTTGCGGCGATGATTTCATCCACAGCCTTTTCGATGGCGCCGGTATCGGTCACCTGCTTCATGCCACGCGCTTCAACGATCTCGGCCGGGTTGCCACCCTCGTTCCAGACGATCTCGAACAGATCCTTCGCAAGTTTGCCGGAAATCGTACCGTCCTTGATGAGGTCGATGATGCCGCCGAGCTGGTCTGGCGAAATCGGCGTTTCCTCGATGTCCTTGCCGGCCTTGTTCAAGGCGCCGAGCAGATCGTTGATCACCCAGTTGGCAGCGATCTTGCCGTCACGGCCAGCGGCCACCGCTTCGAAATAGTCGGCAATCGCCTTTTCCGAAACCAGCACCGAGGCGTCATAGGTGGAAAGGCCGAGATCGCTGACCAGCCGCACCTTCTTGTCATCCGGCAGTTCCGGCAGGTCGACCTTCAGCGCTTCGACAAAAGCATCGTCGAACTCCAGCGGCAGCAGGTCCGGATCGGGGAAATAGCGGTAGTCATGCGCATCTTCCTTGGAGCGCATGGAGCGGGTCTCGCCCTTGTTCGGGTCGAACAGGCGGGTTTCCTGATCGATCACGCCGCCATCTTCCAGAATGCCGATCTGGCGGCGGGCTTCGTATTCGATCGCCTGACCGATGAAGCGGATGGAGTTGACGTTCTTGATCTCGCAGCGCGTGCCGAAGGCTTCGCCGGGGCGGCGTACGGACACGTTGACGTCGGCGCGCATCGAGCCTTCGTCCATGTTGCCATCGCAGGTGCCGAGGTAACGCACGATCGAGCGCAGCTTGGTCATGTAGGCCTTGGCCTCGTCCGACGAGCGCATGTCCGGCTTGGAGACGATCTCCATCAGCGCCACGCCGGAGCGGTTGAGATCGACATAGGACATGGTCGGATGCTGGTCGTGCATCGACTTGCCGGCGTCCTGTTCAAGGTGCAGGCGCTCGATGCCGATTTCGATATCCTCGAAATTGCCCTGCCGGTCAGGCCCGAGCGAAATGACGATCTTGCCCTCGCCGACGATCGGGTCCTTGAACTGCGAAATCTGGTAGCCCTGCGGCAGATCGGGATAGAAATAGTTCTTGCGGTCGAAGATCGAGCGCTTGTTGATCTGGGCCTTCAGGCCAAGACCGGTGCGCACCGCCTGCTTGACGCATTCGATGTTGATCACCGGCAGCATGCCGGGCATGGCGGCATCGACGAGCGAAACGTTGGCGTTCGGCGCATTGCCGAATTCGGTCGCAGCGCCCGAGAAGAGCTTGGAATTGGACAGAACCTGGGCGTGCACCTCCATGCCGATGATGACCTCCCAGTCGCCAGTGGCGCCGGGGATAAAGCGTTTCGGATCGGGTGTGCGAACATCGACTAGGGTCATGGACTGCTCTTCTTGAAGGCTCGAAATCGTGATCCTCTCGGTAGAACAAATGGCATGGGGGTGCAAGGCTTGAAGCCACTTCAATGCCGAGAAGCGTTGACACCGGATCGAATCGTAACAATAATAGTTACATGAAAAAGAACAGCCGCCTCTCCGCAGTGCTGCACGCGCTGCTCCACATGGCCGAACGCCATGCGCCGATGACCTCGGACGAACTTGCCGCCTGCCTCAGCACCAATCCCGTCGTCGTCCGTCGCACCATGGCGGGGCTGCGGGAGGCCGGGCTTGTGAGCTCTGGCCGTGGTCATGGCGGCGGCTGGACGATTTCGCGCGATCTTTCGACGATCACCATGCGCGATGTCTATTCCGCGCTCGGGGAGCCCATGCTGTTCCAGATCGGCCATGCCGAGGAAATGCCGGGCTGCCTCGTCGAGCAGGCCGTCAATCACGCGCTCGATGACGCCATGCGCGATGCCGAAGCCTTGCTTGTTGCTCGTCTTGGAGAGGTCACGCTCGATATCATCGCAGCCGACTTCATCACCCGCGCCAAGGCACGAAAGCTGACCCTCTCCACAGATACGACCTGAGAGACCGGCCAATCCCATCAACAGCGTAACAGGCTCAGCCGGCAACTCCGGGCGGGCAAAGGAAGGATATTGCCATGAAACAGGATGCCATCATCATCGGCGGCAGTTTTGCCGGCCTTGCCGGCGCGATGATGCTCGCCCGCGCCCGCCGCCCCATCACCGTCATCGACGCAGGCTTGCCGCGGAACCGATTCGCCGGTCACTCCCATGGCTTTCTCGGCCATGATGGACGGCCCGGATCGGATATTCTGGCGGACGCCCGCGCCCAACTCCTCGCCTACCCGACTGTTACCTTTGTCGAAGGTACAGCCGTTCATGCCGGTGGCGGGATCGATGATTTCTCCGTGGAACTCGACACGGGTGCGGTGCTCGAAGGCCGCCGCCTGCTGATCGCCTCCGGCGTCCGGGATAACTTGCCTGATATACCGGGTATCGCCGAACGCTGGGGCAAGACGGTGCTTCACTGCCCCTATTGCCACGGTTTCGAGATTGGCGGCGGTGCGATCGGCGTCATCGCCGGCAGCCCGTTGTCCTACCATCAGGCGGCTCTTGTGGCCGATTGGGGCTACGTCACTTTCTTCACCAATGATATGCCGCTGGAGCAAGAAGCACTCGATCTCTTGACGCGACGCAACGTTCGGCTGGCGCCGGGCAAGGTCGCCGCCATCAGCGATGCAGGCGGCGGCGGACTTTCCGTCGAGGTCGAAAACAAGCCGGGAACGACAGTCAAAGCGATTTTCGTCGCCACAAAACTCGACGTCCACAATCCCATCGTCGATGCGCTCCAATGCCGGCTGGAGGAGACGCCGATGGGGACGATCATCGACACGGATGCGATGAAGGCGACCAGCGTCGCAGGCGTGTTCGCCGCCGGTGACGCGGCGCGAGCGGTGGGCAACATTACCTTCGCAGCGGCCGATGGTTCCATGGCGGCACTTGCCATCCATCGTTCCCTGATCTTCTGAACCTTGCGGAACGGTTGACGCCGGACGTGGCGTTTTCTAAATTCACCGCGTTGAAACGGAGTTTTGATGTCCAACCAGTCTGAGTCCCGCTGAGGGCCCTGCCCGCAAATCCTCTTTGCGCGCTGGGCCGAAAACGAAGCCGCCGACGCTTATTCCAGGCGCCGGCCCGTTTTCACGCGTCCTCGTGGACGCCTCTCGGACTTCAACACCATGGACATTTCACGCGACGAACAGCGTATTCTTCACCTTATGGCCCAGGGTGGCCGCATCGAAATCATCAGGTCGAACGGCAAGATCGAGAATGCCAAGTGCTACACGCGCGATGGCTGGCTCTATCCGGGCCTCGATCTCCTGCTGTTTAGAAAACTCAAGCGGAAAAGGGCGATATCGTCTTCGAACGGCAAGCCCTATCGCATCACCCAGCGTGGGCTTGTGCTGGTGCGGTCGCAGCTTAACAACTGCCAATGACGAAAAAGCCCAGTCCGGCCAAACCGGGCTGGGCCTCACAGATAGCTGAAAAGGTTGGAGCCCGCATCGCGTTCGGGGCGCTCGATCAGCGTCTTTCGAAGCCCGATCGTCTCGACATTCTGGTCGAGTTTCGCCGCATAGCTGGTGGAGAGTGAACTCACCGCATAGCCGCGCTTCCTGAAGAAATCCACGGCAACGGTGTTGCGGACATGGGTTGCAAGGTCGGCTGTGTCAATGTTCATCGAAACGATACGACTTTCCATCTGTTCAAGCAGCAGCGAACCAAGACCCTGCCGCTGCATCTCCGGTGTTACCCAGAGATCGGTGATCGTGCCATCTCCGCGCTCGGATGCGACCCAGCCCGCAAGAGCGCCGTCGATTTCGCCGACAAGCACCCGCTCCCAATTGTTGCGCAGGAAAGACAGAAACGCGACTTCGACCGTATGGCGCACCTTGACGAGATCGACGAGGCCGAGAACGGCGACCTGCCAGGCGGCAAGCCCGATAGCCGTCAAGGCAATGACATCGTTTTCTTGTGCGATACGGGTGGTGATCATGCGGCCGCCTTTCAGCTGCACTACACCACTTGAAACGCCTTTTGGCCAGCCTCAGCGGGAGCTTACCACCACTTTGCCGGGGTGAAACGGCCGGCTGCCTGCTCGATGACATGAGCCGTCTTGAACAGGGTTTCTTCCTCGAAAGGCTTGCCGATCAGCTGCAGGCCAAGCGGAAGCCCCTTGTGGTCGAGGCCGGCGGGAACGGCGATGCCCGGTAGGCCGGCCATGTTCACCGTTACCGTGAAGATGTCGTTCAAGTACATCTTGACCGGATCGGATGCCAGATCCTCGTCGGCGATGCCGAAGGCCGAAGACGGCGTCGCCGGCGTCAGGATCGCATCGACGCCCGCATGGAAAGCTAGTTCGAAATCCCGCTTGATCAGCGTGCGGACCTTCTGCGCCTGCAGGTAATAGGCGTCGTAGTAACCGGCAGAGAGAACATAGGTGCCGATCATGATGCGGCGCTTGACCTCGGTACCGAAGCCGGCAGCACGGGTTTTTTCGTACATATCGGCGATGTCCTTGCCATCGACGCGCAGGCCGTAGCGAACGCCGTCATAGCGGGCAAGGTTGGACGAGGCTTCGGCGGGCGCGACGATGTAATAGGCCGGCAGCGCATATTTCGTGTGCGGCAGGCTGATATCGACGATCTCGGCACCGGCGTCACGCAGCCAGGCGATACCCTGCTGCCAAAGGGTTTCGATCTCTTCCGGCATGCCATCGACGCGGTATTCCTTCGGGATGCCGATGCGCATGCCCTTCAGCGACTGGCCGAGAGAGGCTTCGTAGTCCGGAACCGGCAGATCGACGGAGGTCGTGTCCTTGGCATCGACGGAAGCCATCGACTTCAGCAGAATGGCGGCGTCGCGCACGTCGCGGGCAATCGGGCCGGCCTGATCCAGCGACGAGGCGAAGGCGACGGTGCCCCAACGCGAGCAGCGGCCATAGGTTGGCTTGATGCCGACGGTGCCGGTAAATGCGGCCGGCTGGCGGATCGAACCGCCGGTATCGGTCGCGGTTGCACCGGCGCAGAGAAACGCGGCAACGGCAGCAGCCGAACCGCCGGATGAGCCGCCGGGAACGAGATCGAGGTTCGAGCCGTTCGCCCGCCACGGGTTTTTCACAACGCCGTAATAGGAGGTCTCGTTGGAGGAGCCCATGGCGAACTCGTCCATGTTGAGCTTGCCGAGCATGACGGCACCGTCGTTCCACAGGTTCTGGGTGACGGTCGATTCGTAGCGCGGCTTGAAACCGTCGAGGATGTGGCTGCAGGCCTGCGTGTGCACGCCTTCGGTCGCGAACAGATCCTTGATACCGAGTGGAATACCTTCCAGCGCTCCGGCCTTGCCGGCCGCGATCCGCGCATCCGAGGCCTTCGCCATTTCGCGCGCCTTTTCTGGCGTGACGACGACGTAAGCGTTGATCGCTTCATTCGCGGCTTCGATCGCGCCAAGATAAGCCTCCGTCAGTTCGACGGCGGTGATTTCCTTGGCGGCAAGCTTGGTGCGGGCTTCGGCGATAGTCAGGCGGGTCAGGTCGGTCATGGCAACGGAACTTTCAAAGAATGGGATCGGCGCGGCAGGCTCAGGTCGGTTATTCGACGACCTTCGGCACCAGGAAGAAGTTGCGGTCGGTGACCGGTGCGTTGGCAACGATATCTTCCGCCTTGTTGCCGTCGCTCACCACATCCTCGCGCTTCTTCATCGCCATCGGAGTAACAGACGTCATCGGCTCGACACCGGCGACATCAACTTCCGAGAGCTGCTCGACGAAACCGAGAATGCCGTTCAGCTCACCCATCATGCGCTGTGCCTCCTCCTCGCTGACGGCGATGCGGGCAAGACGCGCGACGCGCTTCACGGTGGCGAGATCTACGGACATAAAACGGCTCCGGTATCAGGAATATTTCCCCCGCTATAATGGCCGCGGCGCGGCGGTGCAACGGGGGAATCGGCGTCATGGGCGATCAGAGCGAAAGGCCGGCGCCGATTGCCGGGGTTTCGATCTTCGTTGAAGCGCTATCCATGGCAACGAGGAAAGTCTCAGGTGTCTGATCGACGATGGGGAAGCTGCCGTAGTGGCAGGGAATGACCGTGCCGAATTTGAAGTATCGCTGGCAGGCAAGCGCGGCCACGGCCCCGCCCATGGTGAAACGGTCGCCGATCGGCACAAGGCCGATCTCCGGTTGGTGCAACTCGTTGATCAGGGCCATGTCGGAAAAGATGTCGGTATCGCCCATGTGATACAGCGTCGGCTCGTCTTCGAAATGCAGCACGAGGCCGTTGGCATTGCCGAGCGCATGGGAGACGCCGTCTTCGGTGATCTGCGCCGAGGAATGCAGCGCATTCACGAAGGTCGTCGAAAAGCCGCTCAGATGGATCGTGCCGCCGGTATTGCCCATTTCCAGCGCCGAGACGCCCTTGGTTCCGAGCCAGGACGCGAGATCGGCATTGGCAACGACGGTGGCCCCTGTTTCCTTGGCAATCGCGATCGTGTCGCCCACATGGTCGCCATGGCCGTGGGTCAGGAGGATATGGGTGAGACCGGCGGTGGCATCCTTGCGGGTTTCGTCACGGAAAGACGGATTGCCCGTGAAAAACGGATCGATCAGAATTTTCGCCTTGGCCGTTTCGATGCGAAAAGCCGAATGGCCGAGCCATGTGATCTTCATGATGGAACTCCTGTCGATTTTACTGTGCGGGAAGCATATGGATCAGGAGACAATCAATAGAAGATCGAATCGGCAAATCAAATGGCTGTTCTGACCATCGAAGACCTCGCTCAACAGCTCACGCCCGGACAGGCCATCGCCGGGCTCGACCTCGGCACGAAAACCATCGGTATTTCCGTGTCCGATCTCGGCAGGCGCTTCGCCACGCCGCGCGACGTGATCAAGCGGGTAAAATTCGGTGTCGATGCAGAAGCGCTCCTGGCGATCATCGAAAAGGAAAAGATCGCCGCGCTGGTGATCGGCCTGCCGATCAACATGGATGGCTCGGAAGGTCCCCGCGTTCAGGCAACGCGCGCCTTCGTTCGCAACATGGGCCAAAAAACCGACGTGCCGTTCGTCTTCTGGGACGAACGGCTCTCGACCGTTGCTGCCGAGCGGGTTCTGATCGAGATGAACGTCTCCCGTCGCAAGCGCGCCGAACGCATCGATTCGGCGGCCGCGTCCTTCATTCTTCAGGGGGCGCTGGACAGGCTGGCTACGCTCGGAAGAGCCGCTTCTTCCGAGACGGCCGGCGACTGAGCCACACCATAGCGGCGCTGGTACCAGGCGCGGATCTCGCGACGCTTGCGCCAGCCGATGATGGCAAAAACGATCAGGCTGTCGAAGGCAATGGCACGGGCGACAAGCGGCGGAATGGTTTCCGGCGGAATGCCCAAGACGTTGCCGTAGATGTTGAAGACCAGATCATGCGCCTGACGGGTCAGCATGAAGATGCCGAAGCTCATGTCGTAATAGGAAAGGCTATACCAGCCGGTCAGCAACGTGACGGGAGCAGCCCAGAGGATCAGAAGCCATTTCATGCCATTCTCTCCATGACCGGGCTCTCCATGCCGGGGAACTGCGGTCGATAGCCCCGCGCCAGTGTCCGTGCCGCCCCATCGAGCAGCATGGCACCGCCGAGGACAACCGCCGGCACTGTCAGATCGAGCGCAAGGCCCGCAAAAAACATCATCATGATGATCGTCAAGCCAGTCCGCACGGAACGTGCTCCATTTCTGTTGTCGTCAGCATTACAAGCTGGAGCACCTTTGCCCGTTAACCAGTCGGGCGCAACGTAAACCATTTGTTAAGGTTAATTTTCGGGGCGCAGCGGTGGTTGCCGTGTCGGGCGTGGGCGTCTATGGCTGGCCTCTCACCTCTGCCGGACATACCATGACCGTTATCTTCGAAAGCATCCTGCCCGTCTTTTTGCTCGTATTTCTGGGTGTTTGCCTGAAGCGTTTCCGGCGGATCGATCTCAACCTCTGGGAAGGCCTCGAACAGCTCGGCTATTTTGTCCTCTTCCCGGCCCTGCTGTTTTCCACGCTGGCAACGGCTGATTTCTCCGGTCTGCGCACCGATTCGACCGCACTCGCGACGATCGGCAGCATCAGCCTGATGTGCGCCTGCCTGCTGACCCTCTGGCCGCTGCTAAGAGAAAGAGGTGTCTCGGCAGCCTCTTTCACCTCGGTCTTTCAAACCGCGACGCGCTTGAACGGCTTCATGGCGCTCGCCATCGCGCAAAAACTCTATGGCCCGATCGGCCTGACCTTGACGGCGCTGGTGATGACGCTGGTCATCATTCCCATCAACTTCTACAATATCGGCGTGCTCGTTTGGTTCAACGGCGGGCCGCGCGGCCTGCGCTTCTTCACAATCAGGATCATCACCAATCCGCTGATCATGGCGTCCTTTGCAGGCATCCTGCTCAATATGCTGGGAATCAGGGTCTATGCACCCGTGATGACAACGATCGACATGCTGGGCCATGCCTCGCTCAGCCTCGGGCTTGTGATGGTGGGGGCCGGCCTCAAGGTCTCCGATGCCCTGAAACCAAGACCGGTGGCCGTGCTCGCCGTCTTCCTGAAATTGATCGTCATGCCGATCTTCATGGTCTCCGCGAGCTATTTGCTGGGCATGCGCGGACCGGGCCTATCCGTCATCGCGCTCGGCGCCGCCGTTCCGACCGCTATGAACGGTTATCTTCTGGCGAAACAGATGGGCGGCGATGCGCCACTCTACGCGGCGGTCGCAACCATACAAACGGTCGTATCCTTCTTCACGATACCGCTGGTGCTGGTGATCGCCGATTACGTCGCCGGCGGATAAAGCAGATCGACGATGTAGGACGAATCGAAGCGCGAATCGAGCATGCCATAGGTCGAACGCCAGCCTGCCGCGAGACGCGATTCAAGGAAGGCATCGGCGATACGCCCTGCCCCCATCCGGTAGAGCTCGGCTGCTGCCGCCGCGAGCGCCAGTTGTTCGACGAGCATACGAGCAGCACCTTCGTCGCGCTCGCAAAGCGACATCGCCGCCTTCAGCACATCGATGGTCTTCTTCGCGGCCGGGCCAAGGTCACGGCCGATAACCTGGAACAGCAGATCGAAAAGCTCCTTGCCCCGCGTCAGCACCCGCAGCACATCGAGCGCCATCACATTGCCGGAGCCTTCCCAGATCGCATTGACCGGTGCTTCGCGGTAATGGCGGGCAATCGGCCGTTCTTCGACGTAACCGTTGCCACCCAGGCACTCCATCGCTTCATAGATCAGCGCGGGCGCGATCTTGCAGACCCAGTATTTCGCAACCGGGGTCATGATCCGGGCATAAGCCGCATCTTCGGCGCTGTCGCGTGCGCGGTCGAAGGCTTCGGCAAGACGGAAGGACAGGGCAGTGGCAGCTGCGACATCGAGCGCCATATCGGCCAGCACCCGCGTCATCATCGGCTGCGAGACAAGCGTCTTGTCGAACACCTTGCGGCCGCGGCAATGATGGATAGCTTCGGCCAGCGACGCCCGCATCATGCCGGCGGAAGCCAACGCGCAATCGAGCCGCGTCAGCGTCACCATATCGAGAATGGTGCGCAGCCCCCCATCCGCCGTACCGAGGAGAAAACCAAAGGTTTCGGAAAACTCAACCTCGGAAGACGCATTCGACCGGTTTCCGAGCTTGTCCTTGAGACGCTGGAAGCGCAGGCCATTGGCCGAACCGTCTTCCAGCAGGCGCGGCACGAGGAAACATCCGAGACCGTCGCGCGTCTGCGCCAGCATCACGAAGGCATCGCTCATCGGCGCGGACATGAACCATTTGTGGCCGGAGAGGCGATAGATCCCCTCGCCCACCCGCTCCGCGGTCGAGGTGTTGGCGCGGACATCCGTGCCGCCCTGTTTCTCCGTCATGCCCATGCCGATCGTCACGGAGGACTTCTGCATCCATGCACGGTTGGACGAATCATATTTCCGCGACAGGATTTTCGGCGCCCATTCCTTCTGGACAGCGGGCGACGCGGTGATCGCCGCGACCGAAGCGCTGGTCATCGTCAGCGGGCAGAGATGCCCGCATTCGAGCTGCGCCGTCAGGTAAAAGCGCATGGCGCGCGCCTTGTGGGAACGCCCCTGCTCGTCGGCAATGTTTTCCCAGGCAGACGCATGCAGGCCCGAGGTCATCGAGCGGCGCATCAGCGCATGCCAGGCCGGATGGAATTCGACAACATCGAGACGCTCGCCGCGCGGACCATGGGTCTTGAGCTTCGGCACGCCTTCATTGGCCATGCGCGCCAGATCCTGCGCCTCGGGTGACGTAACGTAACGCCCGATCGTTTCGAACTCATCCCGTAACGGACGGGGCATATTCGAGGTGATATCCACTGCCAGCGGATCGGAGCGGAAGGCATTGATACCGGACCAGAGTTTCGGCTGGTTCAGTTCGGCAAGTTTTTGTTCGGTCCGGTTCAGAGTCATGCGCCGGTTCTAACGTAACTTCCAGAGGTTAGGAACAGGATCGCATCGCGATATCCCTGCTTCCCGCAACTATTTGTGAGGCCTGCGACAAGGCCCGGACAAAAGCGGGGGAATGGCGGGCGATTCTCCACTTGCTGCCTTGCCGCTCAAGGACGCAGCCTTTATAGACCCCCAAACTCCACATCATGAGGCGGATCCCCATGGATTTCTTTCCGCATCGTCACCTGCTGGGCATCAAAGGCCTGAGTGAGCAGGATATTACTCTCCTGCTCGATCGTGCCGACGAAGCCGTCAAGATTTCCCGCCAGCGGGAAAAGAAGACCTCGACGCTGCGCGGCCTCACCCAGATCAACCTCTTCTTCGAAGCCTCGACCCGGACGCAATCCTCCTTCGAACTCGCCGGAAAGCGCCTCGGCGCAGACGTGATGAATATGTCGGTGGGCAATTCATCGGTGAAAAAGGGCGAGACGCTGATCGATACGGCGATGACGCTGAACGCCATGCACCCGGACGTGCTGGTGGTTCGCCATTCCTCGGCCGGTGCCGCCGCCCTTCTGGCGCAGAAGGTATCCTGCTCCGTCGTCAATGCCGGTGACGGCCAGCACGAGCACCCGACCCAGGCGCTGCTCGATGCGCTTACGATCCGCCGCGCCAAGGGCAAGCTGTCGCGCATCATCGTAGCGATCTGCGGCGACGTGCTGCATTCCCGTGTTGCCCGCTCGAACATCCTGCTACTCAACCAGATGGGTGCGCGCGTTCGCGTGGTTGCACCGGCAACCTTGCTTCCCTCGGGGATCGCCGACATGGGGGCCGAAGTCTATCACTCGATGGAAGAGGGCCTGAAGGGCGCCGACGTCGTCATGATGCTGCGGCTGCAGCGCGAGCGCATGGCCGGCGCCTTCGTTCCCTCCGTCCGCGAATACTTCCGCTATTACGGCCTCGATGCCGAAAAGCTGAAGGCGGCCAAGGAAGATGCGCTTGTCATGCACCCCGGCCCGATGAACCGCGGCGTGGAGATCGCCTCGGAAATTGCTGATGGTCCGCAGAGCGTGATCGAGCAACAGGTGGAAATGGGCGTCGCGGTGCGCATGGCCGTCATGGAAACTTTGCTTCTCTCTCAGAATCCCAAACTTTCTGAAAATGGAGGGCCGCGCACATGAGCCAGTCCATCGTTCTCACCAACATCCGGATCATTGATCCGTCCCGCAATCTCGATGAAATCGGCACCATCATCGTCAAGGA
Source organism: Pararhizobium arenae (assembly GCF_001931685.1). GTDB lineage: Bacteria > Pseudomonadota > Alphaproteobacteria > Rhizobiales > Rhizobiaceae > Pararhizobium > Pararhizobium arenae. The sequence continues at coordinate 624,446 of NZ_MOOY01000001.1, forward strand.
CGGCGCAATCATTGCCGCCGGCAAGGATGCCAGCAATCAGGGTCTTCCGGACGGCATCGACGTGAAGGATTGTAAGGGCCTGCTCGCTGTGCCGGGCTTGGTTGATGCCCGAGTGTTCGTCGGCGAACCCGGCGCGGAACACCGCGAAACCATCGAATCGGCATCGCGTGCCGCTGCTGTCGGTGGCGTTACCTCGTTCATCGCCATGCCGGATACCGATCCGGTGATCGACGACATCGCGCTTGTCGAGTTCATGCAGAAGACCGCGCGCGACAAGGCAGTCGTCAACGTCTATCCCGCCGCCGCCCTCACCAAAGGTTTGGCGGGTGTGGAGATGACCGAATTCGGCCTTCTCCGGGAAGCCGGTGCCGTCTGCTTCACCAATGGCCGCCATCCCCTGCATGACACGCTCGTCCTGCGCCGCGCCATGACCTATGCCCGCGAATTCGGCTCGGTCATCGCGCTCGAAACCCGCGACAAATATCTCGGCGCCGGCGGCGTCATGAATGAAGGGCTGCTGGCCAGCTGGCTCGGGCTTTCCGGCATCCCCCGCGAAGCCGAGATCATCCCGCTCGAGCGCGACCTGCGCGTGGCCGGCCTGACGAAGGGCGCTTATCACGCCGCCCAGATTTCCGTGCCGGAATCGGCAGAAGCGATCGAGATCGCCCGCAAGCGCGGCGCCAATGTCACCTGCGGTGTCTCGATCAACAACCTGACGCTCAACGAAAACGACATCGGCGAATACCGCACCTTCTTCAAGCTCTCCCCGCCGCTGCGTGGCGAAGACGACCGCGTGAAGATGGTCGAGGCGCTGGCCAACGGCACGATCGATATCATCGTTTCCTCCCACGATCCCCAGGATGTCGATACCAAGCGCTTGCCATTTGCGGATGCTGCCGATGGTGCCATTGGTTTGGAAACCCTTCTTGCGGCCGCGCTGCGCCTTTATCACGATGGTTCGGTGCCGTTGATACGCCTGATCGATGCCTTGTCCACCCGTCCGGCCACCATCTTCGGTCTCGATGCCGGCACGCTGAAGCCCGGCGCCAAGGCCGATATTGCGGTGATCGATCTCGAAGAGCCGTGGATTGTTTCCAAGGATGCCATCGTTTCGCGCTCGAAGAACACGCCATTCGAAAATGCCCGCTTTACCGGCCGGGTCGTTCAAACCTATGTTGCCGGGAAACTGGTGCATGCCTTGTAAGGCGTGACGGCGGGAGGAATTGGTGGAAAACGATTTTTGGCAATTGAGCCCGGCCCTGACGGCTGCAAGTGCGGTTCTGGGTTACCTGCTCGGCTCTATCCCCTTCGGACTGATCCTGACGCGCATGGCCGGCCTTGGCGACGTGCGCAAGATCGGCTCCGGAAATATCGGCGCCACCAACGTTCTCAGAACCGGCAACAAGAAGCTCGCCGCCGCGACACTGCTGCTTGATGCCCTGAAGGGAACCGCTGCCGCCGTCGTGGCAAACTATCTGTGGGGCCCCGATGCGGCCCTCATTGCCGGTTTCGCAGCGTTCATTGGCCACCTCTTCCCTGTGTGGCTGGGCTTCAAGGGCGGCAAGGGCATCGCGACCTACATCGGCGTTCTGCTCGGTATCGCGCCGCTAATGGTTCTCGTGTTCGGTGTGGTGTGGCTGTCGGTCGCGAAGTTGAGCCGGTATTCATCGCTTTCCGCCCTGGTTGCAACCATTGTGGTTCCGGTTGTATCCTTCGCGATGGGAGACATCAAACCGGCAATCCTTTTCGCCGTCATGACAGTCATTACCTGGATCAAGCACAAGGCAAACATCCAGCGACTTCTGGCGGGAACGGAAAGCCGCATCGGGGACAAGGGATAGGGGCTCAATGTCAGACGTCGGCGCGACACGAACAGGAATTGCGCTGACGGAAAGACAAAAGCTCGCCTGGCTGCGGCTGATCCGCAGCGACAATGTCGGCCCGGCAACCTTCCGCGACCTCATCAATCATTTCGGCTCGGCCGAAACCGCGATTGAAATTCTGCCGGAACTGTCGCGCCGTGGCGGGTCGTCGCGCGCCATCCGCGTGGCAACGGCTGCCGAAGCGGAGCGCGAATTTCAGATTGCCCATCGCCTCGGCGCATGTTTCGTCGGCATGGGCGAGCCAGACTATCCGTTTGCACTGCGTCATATCGACGGCACTCCGCCCCTGCTTGCCGTAAAGGGCCGCATTCAGACCGGCTCGATGCCGGCTCTTGGCATCGTAGGCTCCCGCAATGCCTCGGTCAGCGGCGCGAAGTTTGCGGGCATGATGGCGCGACAGGTCGGAAACGCCGGATATGCCATCATCTCCGGGCTTGCGAGGGGCATCGATACCGCAGCCCACCGCGCCAGTCTGGAAACGGGAACGATCGCCTCGATGGCCGGCGGGCTTGACCGCCCATATCCGCCCGAAAACGAACGGCTTCTCGATGAGATCACGCAAAACAATGGCCTTGCGGTCACGGAAATGCCATTTGGCTGGGAACCCCGCGCGCGTGATTTTCCCCGTAGAAACCGTCTGATCGCCGGAATAGGTCTCGGCCTTTTGGTCGTCGAGGCGGCGCAACGCTCCGGTTCCCTGATCACGGCAAGGTTTGCGGCTGATTTCGGGCGGCAGGTTTTCGCAGTTCCGTGATCGCCCCTCGATCCGCGATGCTACGGTACCAATCACCTCATTAAGGACGGTGCGATCCTGACCATGGATGCGGGCGACATTCTGGAGGCCCTCGCGCCCGTCAGCCAGATCGATCTTTTCAAAGCTGCGGAAGTGAAGGAACCTGACAGCCTCGCAACCGGCTCACACATCGCGCCCCCCAGCGACAACGATCGCGCATTCATCGTCGATTCCCTTGGGCCGACCCCGGTCGCTATAGACGATATCATCCGTCACACCGAAGTGCCGCCCGCGACGGTTTATCTCGTGCTGCTCGAGCTAGATCTTGCGGGGCGTCTTCACCGCCACCCGGGCGGGCTCGTTTCCATCGATCTCGCCGTATAAGGGGCCTTTACGCCTCAAAACGACGTCGCTTGCCTCCACCGCCGCCATTTCAATCAGGTAGACGAGCATGTCCTCGCTCTGTCCGGCGGCTATGGTTCGCAACTCTCCCAGCATATGACGTATATAGGCAATGATATCGGCTGCTTCATCGTTTGGGTTGTGGCCCTTTTCATGTTTGAACACAGTCGGCATGGCTCGCGTATTCCTTCCCCGCTTGTCGATGACCAGCAGATTGCTCCGGCGTTAGGAACCACCCCCCACACCGCGATTCTAGCCAAGTTCCTCATGAACCAGTACACTTCAAGAACGATACTGCAAATATCTATAATTGCAATATTCACGTAATATCTCATAGGTTGCATCGCGTTGTGTGTCGCTAATTTTCTCCCGGGCACTTGACCCCGGACGAATCCCTGTCCATGTCGGGGCTGCTTTCTTTCCAAGCGCGCATCTTCCGTTGCGGCGCGCATACAAATGGTTGCTGTAAGAATATGACCAACGTCGTCGTCGTCGAGTCGCCCTCCAAGGCCAAGACCATCAACAAGTATCTGGGGTCCGGATACAAGGTGCTGGCATCCTTCGGCCACGTACGCGACCTTCCCGCCAAGGATGGCTCCGTCTTGCCGGACGAAGATTTCGCGATGCTTTGGGAAGTCGACAGCGCCTCCGCCAAACGGGTAAACGACATCGGTGCAGCGCTGAAGGCGTCGGACGCCCTCTTCCTCGCAACCGACCCGGATCGCGAAGGTGAAGCGATTTCGTGGCATGTGCTGGATCTTCTGCGGAAGAAGAAACTCATCGGCGACAAGCCGGTCAAGCGTGTGGTCTTCAACGCCATCACCAAGAAGGCCGTTCTCGACGCGATGGCCAATCCGCGCGATATCGATGTTCCGCTGGTGGATGCCTATCTCGCCCGCCGCGCCCTTGATTATCTCGTCGGCTTCAACCTCTCGCCGGTTCTGTGGCGCAAACTGCCGGGCGCGCGCTCGGCTGGCCGCGTGCAGTCCGTGGCCCTGCGCCTCGTCTGCGACCGCGAGGCCGAAATCGAGCGGTTCATCTCCGAAGAGTACTGGAATATCTCGGCGCTTCTCAAGACGCCCCGCGGCGACGAATTCGAAGCCAGATTGGTGTCGGCGGACGGCAAGCGCCTGCAGGCCCGCTCTGTCGGCAACGGCGAGGAAGCAAACCGGCTGAAGACGTTGCTGGAAGGCGCAAGCTATGTCGTCGACACGGTCGAGGCAAAGCCGGTCAAGCGCAACCCGTCCCCGCCCTTCACGACATCGACGCTGCAACAGGCTGCGTCATCGAAGCTCGGTTTTTCGGCGTCCCGCACAATGCAGGTGGCGCAGAAGCTTTACGAGGGCATGGACATCGGCGGCGAGACCGTCGGTCTGATCACCTATATGCGTACGGATGGCGTGCAGATGGCGCCGGAAGCCATCGATGCCGCCCGCGTGGCCATCGGTGAGCAGTTCGGTGCGCGTTACGTGCCGGACAAGGCCCGGTTCTACTCGACCAAGGCAAAGAACGCGCAGGAAGCGCACGAAGCCATCCGTCCGACCGATTTCAACCGCACGCCCGACCAGGTGAAGCGCTTCCTCGACGCCGACCAGTTGCGTCTCTATGACCTGATCTGGAAGCGCGGTATCGCAAGCCAGATGGCGTCGGCGGAAATCGAGCGCACGACGGTCGAAATCCTTGCCGACAATGGTGGCGAGAAGGCCGGCCTCCGGGCGGTCGGCTCCGTCATCCGCTTCGACGGCTTCATTGCCGCCTATACCGATCAGAAGGAAGACGGCGAGCAGAGCGATGACGGCGACGACGAAGGCCGCCTGCCGGAAATCAACGCCCGCGAAAAGCTGGCCAAGGAAAAGATCAACGCCAGCCAGCACTTTACCGAGCCGCCGCCGCGCTACTCCGAAGCCAGCCTGATCAAGAAGATGGAAGAGCTCGGCATCGGCCGCCCTTCGACCTATGCTGCGACGATCGCGACGCTGCGCGACCGCGAATATGTGACGATCGACAAGCGCAAGATGATCCCGGAAGCCAAGGGGCGTCTTGTGACGGCCTTCCTCGAAAGCTTCTTCTCGCGTTATGTCGAATATGATTTCACGGCTTCGCTTGAGGAAAAACTCGACCAGATTTCCGCCGGCGAACTCAACTGGAAGGACGTTCTTCGCGACTTCTGGAAGGACTTCTTCGCTCAGATCGAAGACACCAAGGAACTGCGCGTTACCAATGTTCTCGATGCGCTGAACGAAGAACTGGCGCCGCTGGTCTTCCCGAAGCGTGAGGATGGCAGCGACCCGCGCATCTGCCAAGTCTGCGGCACCGGCAAGCTCTCGCTGAAACTCGGCAAATACGGCGCCTTCGTCGGCTGCTCGAATTATCCTGAGTGCAACTTCACCCGTCAGCTGTCCTCCGACAGCAACGGCGACGAGGCCGCAGCCGTCAACGAGCCGCAGGCGCTCGGCAAGGACCCGCATACCGGCGAGGAAATCACCCTGCGCAGCGGTCGTTTCGGACCTTACGTTCAGCGCGGCGACGGCAAGGATGCCAAGCGCTCCAGTCTTCCCAAGGGGTGGACGCCGGCCACGATCGATCACGAAAAGGCAATCGCCCTGCTCTCTTTGCCGCGCGATATCGGCGCGCACCCGGAAAGCGGCAAGATGATCTCGTCCGGTCTCGGCCGCTATGGTCCGTTCGTGCTCTGTGACGGCAAATATGCCAATCTGGAAAGCATCGAGGATGTGTTCTCGATCGGTCTCAATCGCGCCGTCGCCGTGCTCGCCGACAAGCAGTCCAAGGCCGGCGGCGGTCGCGGTGCGGCCCAGGCTGCATTGAAAGAGCTCGGCGATCATCCCGAAGGCGGCGCCATCACCGTTCGCGACGGGCGTTATGGTCCGTATGTCAACTGGGGCAAGGTCAATGCGACGCTACCCAAGGGTAAGGACCCACTATCGGTAACACTGGAAGAAGCCATCCCGCTGCTCGCAGAACGTGCCGCCAAGAGCGGCACCAAGCCCGCCAAGGCAAAGGCTGCTCCAAAGGCGAAAGCCGCCGCCAAGCCAAAAGCCGCTGCGGCAAAGACCGAAAAGCCGAAGGCCGCTGCCAAGAAAACCACCGCCAAGAAAACCACGACGGCCAAGTCCGCGCCCAAGGCCAAGAAAGGCTGAACGTGACACGACCTCCCCGCGACCGAAGCGAACGACCGGCCAAACCGACGGTTCGGCTCGGCAGCGCCGCCAAGCTTGCCGCCGCTCCGGGGGCAACGGAGACCATCATTCACGGCGCGGTTCCGCCGCGCGACGTCTTGATGCGCTTCATCTCGGACCACCCGGATCGGGCCTCGAAACGCGAAATCGCGAAGGCATTCGGACTGAAGGGCGAACACCGCGTCGAACTCAAGGCGTTGTTGCGTGAGCTTGAACAGGACGGGCTGGTCGAAAAGAAGCGCAATTCTCTGGTTCGCCCGGGCGCCTTGCCGCCGGTCACCGTGCTCGACATCACCACCCGCGACAAGGACGGCGAACTGATCGGTCGTCCGGCAGAATGGCCGGAAGATGCGGGAGTCGCGCCTGCCGTGCTGATCCGCCAGTCCAGCGTCGCCAAGGCCAAGGGCAAGACGCCGGTGGGCGGTATCGGCGACCGGGTGCTTGCCAAGATTTTCCCGGCCAAGGATCGTGGCGGCCCGGCCTATACGGGCCGCATCGTCAAGGTTCTCGATCGCCGGCGCAACAACAACGCCTCGCTCGGCGTCATCCGCCTGCTGCCGGACGGCACGGCCCGCATCATGCCGATTGACAAACGGGGCGAGGAACTTCAGGTCGAAACCGATGGGCTGGGCGAGGCCCAGGAAGGCGACCTGGTGGATGTCGATGTCGTGCGCACCGGCCGCTTCGGCCTGCCGCGAGCGCGGGTAAAATCCGTCATCGGCTCGGTTGCCAGCGAAAAGGCGATTTCCATGATCGCCATCCATGCCCATGGCATTCCCTACATTTTCCCCGACAGCGTGATCCGCGAGGCGGAAGCCGCGGGTCCGGCCGATATGGTCCACCGCGAGGATTGGCGAAGCCTGCCACTGATCACCATCGATCCTGCCGACGCCAAGGACCACGACGACGCAGTCTACGCTGAACCGGATACCTCTCCGGACAATCCGGACGGCGTCATCGTCACCGTCGCGATCGCCGATGTTTCCTGGTACGTGCGGCCGAAATCGGCGCTGGACAACGAGGCGCTGAAGCGCGGCAACTCCGTCTATTTCCCGGATCGCGTCGTGCCGATGCTGCCCGAGCGGATTTCCAACGAGCTTTGCTCTCTCAAGGAAAATGTGGATCGTCCGGCGCTCGCCGTGCGCATGCGGTTTTCCAAGGAAGGTCGCAAGGCAGGCCATACGTTTCACCGCATCATGATGCGCAGCGCTGCCAAGCTGTCCTACCAGCAGGCCCAGGCCGCGATCGACGGCAATCCCGACGACAAGACCGGGCCACTTCTGGAGCCGATCCTGAAGCCGTTGTGGCATGCCTATGCGGTTCTCACCCGCGGTCGAGAACGGCGTCAGCCGCTTGAGCTCAACATGCCGGAACGCAAGATCATCCTGAAGCCGGACGGCACGGTCGATCGTGTCTTCGTGCCCGATCGCCTCGATGCGCACAAGCTGATCGAGGAAATGATGATCCAGGCGAACGTGGCTGCCGCCGAAACGCTCGAGCTCAAGAAGCAGCCCCTGGTCTACCGCGTCCACGATGCTCCGTCGCTTGCCAAGCAGGAGGCCCTGCGCGAATTTCTTGCGACGCTCGACCTCTCGCTGGTCAAGGGCGGCAACATCCGCTCGAACCATTTCAACGGCATCCTTTCGAAGGCTGAAGGCAAGCCTTTCGAAACGATGGTCAACGAGATGGTCCTGCGCTCACAGAGTCAGGCGGTCTACAGTCCGGAAAACATCGGGCATTTCGGCCTCAACCTGATGAAGTACGCGCACTTCACCTCGCCGATCCGCCGTTACGCCGACCTGATCGTGCATCGCGCACTGGTTTCCTCCTTGAAGCTCGGCGAAGGTGGCATCACCCCGGCTGAGGAAGGCGCCCTGGACGACATCGCCGCCGAAATCTCCACCTTTGAGCGCCGGGCCATGGCGGCGGAACGGGATACCGTCGATCGATTGATCGCCCATCACCTGAGCGGCCGGGTCAACGAAGAGTTTGACGGCCGTGTCTCCGGCGTCACCAAGGCGGGACTTTTTGTCACTCTGCCCTCCTATGGCGCTGATGGTTTCGTGCCTATATCTACGCTTGGCCGGGACTATTTCATCTATGACGAGGCGCATCAGGCGCTGTCCGGTGAAAAGACCGGGCTCGGTTACCGCCTCGGCGATGACGTCCGGGTAAAACTGGTGGAGGCCGTGCCGCTTGCCGGCGCTCTCCGCTTCGAAATGATCAGCGAAGGGCGCAAGATGCCGACGGCTATACGGTCGTTCCACAAATCCGGACGGCGCGATCGCTCGGGCGCACGCAAGCAACCCGGCACGCGACCATCACGCGGTCGGCATTAGACGGGCACACAGGTTGCGCGCAAAACAAGGATTGAGTGATGCAGGCAACGGGCACCCCCACGGAAACGGTTCGTTTCGAACAGAACCACGAGGCAGCAGAACGCCCCGTCGGACGCTCGATCCAGCGCGGTATGCTGAACACCTGCCCCGCCTGTGGCAGCGGCCGGCTGTTCGGCAGATTTCTGAGAACCGTCGAAAACTGCGCGGCCTGCGGTGAACGCCTCGATCATCACCGTGCCGACGACTTTCCGCCCTACATCGTCGTGACGATCATGGGGCACCTCGTACTCGGCGGCTTCATGGCCACGGAAATGTTGCTGCCCATGTCGAACTGGGCGCATCTGGCAATCTGGGTTCCGATCACCATCATCGGTTCGCTGTTGCTGATGCAACCCGTCAAGGGCGGCGTCGTCGGGTTGCAATGGGCCTTGCGCATGCACGGTTTCGGCGGTCACGAGGATCGCCCGGAAGATGATATCCCGACGCAGGGACCGTCTTCGTGACGCAAATGCCGATTGTGAACGCCGTGCCTTCCTCCGCCCTCCCCACCCGCGCGCTTAGGCCCCGGGACGCGGCGTCGCTCGTGCTTCTCGATCGTTCCCGGGACACCATGAGGGTGCTGATGGGACGCCGCAGCAAGGCGCACGTTTTCATGCCGGACCTGCACGTCTTTCCCGGTGGACGGCGTGATCCGGGCGACCACCGCCTGCCATCGATGGGCGACATGCATCCCGCTGTCCTGTCGCGGCTGCAGATTGCGACCAGGGCAAAACATTCCACCGCCCGTCTGCGCGCGATCGCGATAGCAGCGCTGCGAGAACTCCACGAGGAGGCGCACCTCGCGGTGGGTAAGCCGGCAGAAACCGGCCGCGCACCCCTCGCCTTTCTTCCCGATCTCACAAACTTGCGCTATATCGCCCGGGCCATCACACCGCCCGGACTTCCGCGCCGTTTCGATACGCATTTCTTCGCGCTTTTTGCGGATGAAGCGGAGATCGATCCCGCCTCGGTCCGCGACAGCCAGGAGCTTGAGGATTTGCGCTGGATCGACTTGAACGATATCTCGGCTGTCAGCGTGCCGGACATCACCGCGATCATCCTGGAGGAGCTCAGGTCCGCGCTGGAGGCGGATATATCGCTTCCATTCGATCGACCGGTGCCATTTTTCCATACCCGGCGCGGACGCTTCGTTCGCGAGCTGTTTTAAGGATACCGCCTGCATGTCACAGCCGCCGTCCGGCACGTCAGCGCCGGTTGAGGAAATCCACTGGCCTTCGCTGTTCGCAGCCGTCGCAGCGATCACCGCTGTCGGTATCGCGATCGGGCTCGGTCTGCCGCTCCTCAGCATCATCATGGAAAAGCGCGGCATTTCCCCGACGCTGATCGGTCTGAATTCGGCGATGGCCGGCCTTGCCTCCATGGCCGCAGCGCCGCTGACGACGAAGCTTGCCCATCGATTCGGCGTGGCCCCCACGATGCTTTGGGCCGTCGCTTTTTCGGCCGTCAGCGCGCTCGGTTTCTACTACATCACGAATTTCTGGCTCTGGTTTCCCCTGCGTGTCGTCTTCCACGGCGCCATCACCGTGCTCTTCGTGCTCTCCGAATTCTGGATCAACGCGACGGCGCCACCTTCACGCCGCGGCCTGGTGCTCGGAATTTACGGAACGGTCCTCTCTCTCGGATTCGCGACGGGCCCCTTGCTGTTTTCGATCCTGGGGAGCGAGGGCATCCTGCCCTTTGCCGTCGGTGCGGGTGTTATTCTGCTCGCGGCAATCCCCATCTATCTGGCGCGGGGCGAAAGCCCCGTTCTGGACGAGAAGCCGGAGCGGCACTTCCTGCGCTACCTTTTCCTGGTGCCGACGGCGACCGCCGCGGTCTTCATCTTCGGCGCGGTCGAATCGGGGGGTCTCTCGCTGTTTCCGATTTACGGTACGCGGGTTGGCTTTACGGAATCACAGGCCGCGCTGCTTCTCACCGTGATGGGCATCGGCAACTTTATTTTCCAGATCCCGCTGGGAATGCTCTCGGACCGCATCAGGGACCGACGGAACCTTCTGGCACTGCTGACGTTCATCGGTCTTGTCGGGGCGCTCTGTCTGCCAATCCTGAGCGAGAGTTGGATCCTCATGGCCGTGGTGCTGCTCTTCTGGGGCGGCTGCGTTTCGGGCCTTTATACCGTCGGCCTCAGCCATTTGGGCTCGCGCCTGCACGGTGCGGACCTTGCGGCGGCCAATGCCGCCTTCATCTTCTCTTACGCGGTGGGAACAGTCGCCGGTCCCCAGGTCATCGGTGCTGCTATGGATGTCACCGGAAACCATGGCTTTGCCTGGGCGATCGCCGGCTTCTTCGGGCTTTATGTGATACTCTCCATCGTCAGGATCGTTTTAAAACCAAAACGGACTTGACTTTTCGGGCGCGATTTGTAGTTTCGCGCCAAGTTTGCCGGGCCCTTTAACGGACCTTCCCGGCTTTTGTTTTTTATAAAAGGCAGGAAGACCATGGCGAAAGCTGCAAAAATCAAGATCAAGCTGCTGTCGACGGCCGACACCGGTACGTTCTACGTCACCACCAAGAACAGCCGCACGATGACCGACAAGATGACCAAGACCAAGTACGATCCGGTCGTCCGCAAGCACGTTGAATTCAAGGAAACCAAGATCAAGTAAGATCTTGGAACCAGGTCGGCTGGCAGAAACGCCAAGCTGATTGTTGCTACGATCCGAAGGCGCCGACCGAAAAGGTCTGGCGCCTTTTCCTTTGCCGTGAACGCTATGGATTTGGAGACTGTCTCCCCCGGCAAAGCCTTGGAGTCGAGAATGAAGACATAAAAAAACGCCACCCCAATCGAGGGCGGCGTTTTTAATGGGTGTCGGCTGATTCCGGCGGCGGCACGAGGAACCGCAATTGCCAGATATCAGCCGACAAACCCCACGACCCAGGAGATGCGGCGGACCTGAGCATCATGGGGTAAGCGTTGAGAGTAAATCTCTCTTGAATATGAGAATTGCCTGAAACGAATAAAAAATCAATGAATTCTTAATCAGAAATTTCAAATAACGGCAAAACTGGTTAATTCACGCAACCTGTAGGAGTACAAATCGCATCACCGGCTTAATTCATCGCACCGAACATCAGATGTTTATAATAATTTCATATACTTGGACCTGCGCAACCGGCGTATGAATTTGCACGTCAATTTTTTCCGCAAATACATGAATTATCATTATTATTAGAATTATATTATTTTTTAATTTCTGTATCCGGCAAAGATTTTACGGCTCTCAAGATGCGAAACCGGAATACGCCGGTTATGACCGCACTGAGAAGACAGCGTTATCGGCAAATTCTGTGGAAAAACCCAAACCGACACCTGCGCGTCACGCGCGGCGCAAGGTCAGGCGGCCGCAGCGACCACCTGATTCCGTCCGTTCGCCTTCGCCTGGTAAAGAGCCGTATCCGCCCTCTTCAACAATGATTCCGGCGTATCCCCGGCAAGGTTCAAGGTCGCTATTCCCAATGACGCGGTGATATTCAGCAGGGTCGACGCTTCGGCCAAGGCGAATGGCTGGCCTTCGACAATGCCCCGCAGGCGTTCTGCAATGAGCGTCGCGACATCGGCGGGCGTATCCGGCATGACGACGACGAATTCCTCGCCACCGTAACGGCATGCGAGATCGGCGCCGCGCACGGTCGCCCGCACCCTACGGGCAAATTCGCGCAAGACGTCGTCGCCGGCGTCATGGCCATAGGTATCGTTGACACTCTTGAAGCGGTCGATGTCGGTGATGCAGACGGAAAGCGGCCGCCCGCGCGCAATAGCGCGCTCCACAAGAATCTTGAGGTGGTTGTCGAGATAACGGCGATTGTGAAGGCCAGTCAGCCCATCGGTTACGGCAAGTTCGATGGTCTGGCGCACGCTCGAGCGAAGCCGGTCGTTGTAATGTTTCCGGCGGATCTGCGTCAGGCTGCGGGCGACGAGTTCGTTCGAATCGACAGGGCGGATCAGGTAGTCGGTCACGCCAAGATCCAGCGCACGCACGACCATGTCCTCGTGCCCCTGCTCTGCGATGAGAAGCACCGGGATGTAGCGCGTGCGCTCCAGCGAGCGCAGCTGCGAGCAAAGCCGCAACGGATCGTAATCATCGAAGTTGCTGTTGACGATCACGAGGTCGAAACTGCGCTCCGCCGCCTCGAAAAGCGCGGCTTGCGGATCGGACATTGCAACGACTTCGGCGATTGGCTTCAAGGCGCGGATCAGGCGATCCTGCGAGCCCGCGCGCCCGTCGACAAGCAGGACGCTGCCCGGTTCATCGGGGCGATCGGTGCGATTGAGGTCCTGAAGCCCGACGCTGTGCGCCGTCTCGGCGCGCAGGCGCAGCTCATCGCTGACGTTCTTCAGGCGCACGAGGCTCTTCACACGCGACATCAGCTGCAGGTCATTGACCGGCTTGGTCAGAAAATCGTCGGCACCGGCTTTAAGCCCGCGAACACGGTCGGACGGCTGGTCGAGCGCCGTCACCATGACGACCGGGATATGAGACGTGCGGCCGCTTGCCTTCAGGCGCTCGCACACTTCGAAACCATCGATACCGGGCATCATGATATCCAGCAGCACCAGATCGACGGGCTGGCTTTCGCAGATCGCGAGCGCCTCGTAGCCATCCTTCGCCGTCAGTACATCGAAATACTCCGCCACCAGCCGCGCTTCGAGCAGCTTCACATTTGCGGGTATATCGTCAACGACAAGAATGCGGGCGGTCATATCAAGGTCCTGTCAGATCGTTTCGGCTTGCCGATATCGCCCCTGCAGATCGCCTGGCGGATATCAGCTGACGCATCATGCATCGCCCAGATACGTCTTTATGGTGTCGATGAATTTGGGAACGGAGATGGGCTTGGAAACATAGGCCTCGCATCCACCCTGGCGGATGCGCTCCTCGTCACCCTTCATGGCGAAAGCGGTCACGGCAATCACCGGAATGACATGCAATTCGTCGTCTTCTTTCAACCACTTGGTCACTTCAAGTCCGGAGACCTCCGGCAGTTGAATGTCCATCAGGATCAGGTCTGGACGATGCTTGCGCGCAAGCTCCAGCGCCTCCATGCCGTTGCGGGTCTGGATCGTGGTGTATCCGGTTGCTTCGATAAGGTCTCGAAAGAGCTTCATGTTCAGCTCGTTGTCTTCGACTATCATAACCTGCTTGGGCATTGGCATCCCTTATCCGCATTCCGGCTTGCGTCACCTTGACTTGCATATAAGGTGCCGCTGCGCCAGTTTCACCTTGGCCAGATCGCAACTCTAAGGCTATTTGGTTGAAAAACAGGTAATATTCGCAGGAAAATCGCCAGAGGCGTAGAAGGATGCATAACGTGAAATCTGCCGATGACGTCGCGATCACGATTCTGGGCTGGCTTGCCAGCGAGCCGGACCTGCTCGACCGCTTCATGGCCCTGAGCGGGACGGACCCGTCATCTCTGCGCAGCGCTGCAAGATACCCCGGATTTCTCGCCGGCGTCGTCGATTTTCTGATGCAGCACGAGCCGACTTTGCTTGCCTTCTGCCAGGCAACGGACACAAAGCCTGAAGACGTCGTTTCCGCGCATATGAGCCTTTCCGGCCCCGTTGACTATTGAGCCCGTGACAAACCTTCCCGATTTCGCCCACATAAAGCTGACGGGGCGCCCGCTGATCATCTGCGATATCGACGAGGTCGTTCTTGAGTTCGTGACGCCGCTCGGCCGTTTCCTGGTGTCGGAGGGTTACAATCTCATCCCCCGCTCCTTCGCCCTGACGGGAAACATCATCTCGAATGCCACCGGGGAAGCGGCAACCGAGCAGGACGTCAAATCGCTGTTGGATCGTTTCTTCACCGCACAAGAGGCCTGGCAGGTTCCCGCTCCAAATGCGGTGAGCACGCTTGCCGCACTCTCCCGCGACGCGGATCTCGTTTTCCTGACGGCGATGCCCGCGAGGCACGCTGCCGTCCGCCGCGTCCTGCTTGATCGCCACGATCTGATTTATCCGTTGCTCGCGACCGAAGGCCCCAAGGGGGCCGTCATCAAGGCACTGCGTGAGAGCATGCCTGTGCCCTGCGCCTTCATAGACGACATCGCCCGCAATCTGCTCTCCGTACGTGAGCATGTGCCCGAATGCCTCTTGATCAACCTGATGGTCAATGACGATTTTCGCGCCATGGCGCCGGCGCCCGGTCCGGGCATCTATCGAGCGGCAAACTGGGACGATGTCGCGGCGCTTGTCAGCGCGCACCTGTTTGGCAAGTCAGAAAAATGGCCATGACACAGAAGGCACGGGATCGGCGATCAAAGACGTTTCGATCGCCTTCATTTTGCGTTAGGGTGCAGCCGTTCAACCTTTGTTCCGCGCCATGGCAGACGATCCCCTATCCGATTTCGGCTTTTGCCGTGACTGTCTGACCGACCAGTCAACGGAAGTGCGCCGCTGCAGGGCCTGCGGCAGTCCGCGCCTCCTGCGCCACCCCGAGCTTCACCGGCTGACGCTCGCCCATATCGATTGCGATGCCTTCTATGCGTCGGTCGAGAAGCGCGATAATCCCGATCTGGTCGACAAGCCTGTCATCATCGGCGGCGGCAAACGAGGGGTCGTATCGACGGCCTGTTATATTGCCCGCGTGCATGGCGTTCGGTCTGCCATGCCGATGTTCAAGGCCCTCGAAGCCTGCCCGGACGCAATTGTCATCAAGCCGAATATGGAGAAATACGTTGCCGTCGGACGGCAGGTCCGGTCGATGATGCAGGAGCTGACGCCTCTGGTGCAGCCGCTTTCCATTGATGAAGCCTTTCTGGAACTGAAAGGCACGGAACGGCTGCATCACGCCTCCGCCGCCCTCACCCTCGCGCGTTTTGCGCGCCGCGTGGAGGCCGAGATCGGAATCAGCGTGTCCGTGGGCCTGTCCTATTGCAAGTTTCTCGCCAAGGTCGCTTCGGATCTGCAGAAGCCGCGCGGATTCTCTGTCATCGGTGAGGCGGAAGCGCTCGATTTCCTGCGGGAAAAACCGGTGACGCTGATCTGGGGCGTCGGCAAGGCATTTGCCGCGACCCTGGAGCGTGACGGCATCCGCACCGTCGGCCAACTTCAGACCATGGAGGAAGGCGACCTGATGCGGCGCTACGGCACGATGGGACAACGCCTGTTCCGCCTGTCGCGCGGGCGGGACGAGCGGCAGGTCGAAACCAACGGCGAAGCAAAAAGCGTTTCTTCCGAAACCACGTTCAACGACGATCTTTGCGATTATGACGATCTTGTCGTGCACCTTCGCCGCCTCAGCGAGAAAGTGAGTGCACGACTGCGGAAATCGCAGATCGCCGGGCAGACGGTCGTGTTGAAGTTGAAGACAGCCGATTTCAAGCTGCGCACGCGCAACCGACGGCTGGACAGCCCGACCCAACTCGCCGACCGCATTTTTCACACCAGCATGCAACTTCTGGACCGGGAAACGGACGGCACGAAATTCCGGCTCATCGGCATCGGCGTCAACGATCTCGGCGATCCGTCGCTGGCCGACCCGCCCGACCTCGTCGATCGCAATGCAGGCCGACGCGCCGCAGCCGAAGCCGCCATGAACCAGCTGCGCGACAAGTTCGGCAAATCCAGCGTCGAAACCGGCTATACCTTCGGAAAGGGCCGCCGCGAACATTGACGCCGGCGCGATCCAAACCGTTGGCAAAACTTCCTTAAATCCCTTCCGCTACGGTAGCTTCTCCTCCGGGAGCCGCCGCATGTGTCGCGACAAAGCCCGGATAACGAACTCCGGATGTCGTCATGGTTCAGCGTATCGCATTTCGGTCCAGACTTTTTTACCTGACCCTCATTGCCGCCACGGCTCTGGGCAGCGCCTCCCTGCTCGCTGCCGAAGACCGACCGCTTCAGGTCATCGTCTCTAAGCAGCAGCAGTCCCTCGTCGTCTATGATGGCGACACGGTGATCGCCACGTCCCACGTCTCGACGGGAAAGAAGGGTCATGCGACCCCGACCGGCATCTTCTCCATTCTGCAGAAGGCGCGTCACCACCGCTCGAACATCTACTCGAACGCGCCGATGCCCTTCATGCAGCGCCTTACATGGTCCGGCATCGCGCTGCATGCCTCCGGTCATGTTCCCGCCTATCCGGCGTCGCACGGCTGCGTGCGCATGCCGAACGATTTCGCAAAGAGCCTGTTCGGCATGACGTCCATGGGCATGCATGTGCTGATTTCCGAACAGCAGGTCACGCCGGCTTCGATCGAACATGCCTTTCTCTTTCGCCCACGCCCGCCCTCGCCCCCGCTTCTCTCCGATGTGGAGCTTCGCCCGACCGTGTCGCACCTCCCGTCACAGTCGGCTTCCGTCGAAGTGGCTATGCAGGAACAGCCCAACCCGCAACGGATGGAGATGCCGGAGGGATCGCCGATCCGGATGCTGATCACCTGGCGCGGCCAGCGCGAGACGACGATGGATGTGCAGCGCCTCCTCAGCGAACTTGGCTTCAACCCGGGCATAGCGGACGGCTTTGCCGGGTCGCAGACCCTCGACGCGATCCGGGCGTTTCAGGAAAGCGAAGGCTTGAAGGTCGATCCAAGGATCACGGCGGACCTGGTGGCCTTGCTTTACCGAAAAACCGGTAAAGGCACCCCCGCCAACGGGCAGATCATGATCCGGCGCGATTTCCTGCCGGTTTTCGAAGCGCCGATCACGATCGCCGATCCGCAGAGGGCGCTCGGCACGCATTTCATGCAGTTTCTCGCCGTTGATGACAAAGACGACAAGGCAACCGAAAAAGGCGGCGAATGGTATGCGACCACGCTCGACAACACATTGCCCAAGGCGATGAAAACGCGCCTCGGCATTACCGAGGACGCCGATCCGCTGGTTTACAACGCCGCGGCCTTGACGCTCGCACGCCTCAGCCTGGATCCGGAAACCCGCGAGCGCATCGAATTGATGCTCGTCGATGGCTCGTCGCTGACCGTCAGCGACAACGGCCTGGGACCGGAAACCGGCAAAGGCACCGACTTCATCACAATCACCCACGCCGCCTCGAAGGGTTGAGGTCGCCGTCCTGAAACCTACACTAGCTCGACATCCAGAACGCCCGGCGTGCTGCGCATGGCAGCAGCGATTTCGGCGGAGATGCGGTAGCGTTCGTTGAGTTCGACCTCGATTTCCCGCTGGCCGTTGTCCTTGATGACGATGAAGGACACGAGGCCATCCCCCTTTGTGTTCAGATGGCTTGCCACCGAACGAAGCGGGCCGCTGTCGCGCACGTAGACGCGCAAGGCCTTCTGCATCTGCAGGGATCGCTCCTCCAGAGACTGCAGCGTCTGGATCCGCAGGCCGATGCCTTCCGGTCGTTCTTCCGCCTGCACGGTCATGACGAGCGATTTGCCTGGCTCAAGAAGATCGCGATACTGGTTCAGCGCCTCGGAGAAAAGAACGGCCTCGAACTGGCCGGACGAATCCGAGAAGGCGATGATGCCCATCTTGTTGCCGGTGCGGGTCTTGCGCTCCTGCTTGGAGGTAACGGTTCCGGCAAGACGCCCGGCAGTCGCGCCCTTCTTCACCGAGCCGGAAAAATCCCCGAAGGTCTGAACACGCATCTTCGTAAGCAGCTCGCCATAGGTGTCGAGCGGATGAGCCGAGAGATAAAAACCGAGCACCTGGAACTCCCGGTGCAGCTTCTCCGAGGCCAGCCAGGGCGCGTAGGCCGGCAGGCCAAGCTTCTCCGGTCCGGTTGCGGCACCCGCCCCGAACATATCGCTCTGGCCGCTGACCTTGTTTTCCTGTGCACGCTGCGCAAGCCCGAGAATGCGGTCCAGTCCGCCCACCAGTTCCGCGCGATCGTGGCCGAAACAATCGAACGCGCCGGCGCAGATCAGGCTTTCGAAGACGCGCCGGTTGAGCAGTTTGGGATCGATGCGCAGGCAGAAGTCCTCAAGGCTTTCGAAAGCCTTGTCTCCACGCATCTGGACAATGTGATCGACGGCCGCTTCCCCGACGCCCTTGATCGCGGCAAGCGAGTAGAAAATGCAATTGTCACCCGTCTCGAACCGTCGGAAGGACGTCTGCACGGATGGCGGAATGATTTTGATGCCGAGCCGGGCCGCGTCCTGGCGAAAGTCGTTGACCTTGTCGGTGTTCGACATATCGAGCGTCATCGACGCGGCAAGGAACTCGACAGGATAGTGCGCCTTCAGATAGGCAGTCTGGTAGGAGACGATGGCATAGGCGGCGGCATGGCTCTTGTTGAAGCCGTAGTTGGCGAATTTCGCCAGCAGGTCGAAGATCATGTCGGCCTGCGGTTTCGAGACGCCGTTCTTCACCGCACCGTCGACAAAGCGGGCGCGCTGCTTGTCCATCTCCTCCTTGATCTTCTTGCCCATCGCGCGGCGCAGAAGATCGGCCTCTCCGAGCGAATAGCCGGAGAGAACCTGGGCGATCTGCATTACCTGTTCCTGATAGACGATAACGCCCTGCGTTTCCTTGAGCAGGTAATCGATCATCGGATGGATCGACTCGATCTCCTCCTCGCCGTGTTTGCGGGCGTTGTAGACCGGGATATTCTCCATCGGTCCCGGACGGTAGAGCGCGACAAGCGCAATGATGTCCTCGATGCAGTCCGGGCGCATGCCAATGAGCGCCTTGCGCATGCCGGCACTTTCCACCTGAAACACGCCCACGGTCTCGCCGTTCGAGAGCATTTCGTAGGTGCGGGCATCATCCAGCGGCAGCGATTCGAGCGAAACGGAGATGTTGCGCTTGGCGATGAAGTCAACGGCGGTCTTCAGGACAGTCAGGGTTTTAAGGCCGAGGAAGTCGAACTTCACTAGTCCGGCCTGCTCCACCCATTTCATGTTGAACTGGGTGACGGGCATATCGGAGCGCGGATCACGATACATCGGTACCAGCTGCGACAACGGCCGGTCGCCGATGACAATGCCGGCGGCGTGCGTCGAGGCGTGACGGTAAAGGCCTTCGATCTTCTGGGCGATGTCGAGCAGCCGGCCGATGACCGGTTCCTTCTCGACCTCTTCCTGGAAGCGCGGCTCTTCTTCGATCGCCTTCGACAGCGGCGTCGGGTTGGCGGGGTTGTTCGGCACGAGCTTGCAGATCTTGTCGACCTGGCCATAGGGCATCTCGAGCACGCGCCCGACGTCGCGCAAGGCGGCACGCGCCTGCAGCGAGCCGAAGGTAATGATCTGCGCCACCTGCTCGCGACCATACTTGCCCTGAACGTAGCGGATCACCTCTTCGCGCCTGTCCTGGCAGAAGTCGATGTCGAAGTCCGGCATCGAGACACGTTCCGGATTGAGGAAGCGCTCGAACAGCAACGAGAAACGCAACGGATCGACATCGGTAATCGTCAGGGCGTAAGCAACCAGAGAGCCCGCACCCGAACCGCGGCCGGGGCCGACCGGAATGTCGTGCTGCTTGGCCCATTTGATGAAGTCGGCAACGATCAGGAAGTAACCGGGGAACTTCATCCGCTCGATGACGCCCAGCTCGAAGTCGAGGCGTTCGCGATAATCGTTTTCGCTATAGCCGGCAGAAAGCCCGAGCGTCTTCATGCGCGCCTCAAGACCCTCCTGGGCCTGACGTCGCAACTCCTGCGCCTCGGCGCGTTCGGCCTCCAGCGGATCGTCGGATGCGCCGGTGAAGCGTGGTAGGATCGGCCCGCGGGTCTTCAGCACAAACGAACAGCGGCGGGCGATCTCGACCGAATTTTCCAGCGCCTCCGGCAGATCCCTGAACAGCGCCGCCATATCCTTGCGGCTCTTCAGATAGTGATCCGGCGTCAGGCGAAAGCGGCTGTCATCGGAGACCATGGCGTTGTGGGCCACAGCCATCAGGGCGTCATGGGCGTCGTATTCTTCCGGCGTCGGGAAAAACGGCTCGTTGGTGGCAACCAGCGGCAAATCGAGTTTATAGGCCAGATCGATGATCCGGCCTTCATGGCGTCGATCGTACCGTCCGTGGCGCTGAAGCTCGACATACAGCCGATCGCCGAAAATCGCGGCAAGAGCCTTCAGGCGCGCTTCGGCGAGCCCGAAGTGACCGGATCGGACCGCCATGTCGATCGGCCCACTGGAGGCACCCGTCAGGGCAATCAATCCTTCCGCACCACTGTCGCGCAACCAGGACAGCGATATCCGAACCGCCTGCCCGCCTTCGCCATCGAGATAGGCGCGGCTGACGAGATCGACGAGATTGACATAGCCGCGATCCGTCGCCGCGATCAGCACGATCGACGGCAGCTTCGCCAGATGTTGGGCGTGCCCCCGTTTTTCGCCCTCGGCTTCGTCCTCCATGTCAATGGAGAGCTGGCAGCCGATCAGCGGCTGGAGCCCCTCATCCGTGGATTTCAGGGAAAACTCGAGTGCGGCAAAGAGATTGTTCGTATCGGCTATTCCGATCGCCGGCTGACCATCGGCCACGGCCTTGCTGATGATCTTCTTGAGCGGTAGCGCGCCTTCGAGCAACGAATAGGCGGAATGGACCCGAAGATGCACGAAGAGAGGATCACCCCCCTCGCCAGCTGCAACCTGCTGATCGATTTTTTCTACATCCGCCATCGTTCGCCCCGATTCCAGTCAGGGGCAAACGATATCCCCCTTCGGGCGGCTGATGTCCACTTTTCATCATCGGTGATCGAAACTTTCGGGGATAAGCCTGCTTTTCCACAGCCAGCCCCGAAGACGGGCAGTGGATTACATTCCCATGACGAGAATGGAAAAGCTGGCAATGAACATCATCATCGAGGTGAAGGCAGCGAGATCGCGAAGAAAATCGGTCATTTCGTTTCTCCTTTTCCGTTATGTTTTTATTTTGTTCTATATTTGTTCACTCGTCAAGCGCTTACAGCCGATAAGACGTGCCGCCGTCGCCGATGGTGAATGATATCTTACCGCGCAGGAAAACGAAGCCGCAGGAGGAACAGACCGCGACGGCGTAGGTCGTTCATAAATCGTTAACCACGACATGCCAGATTATCTGACAGTAAGGCTGACTACGGATGAACTAGCGGCTCTTGCCTTAAATCGAGCGCTGGACGCGGCGCATTTGAAAAGGTCGACAACGCAGAAGCGCTGTCGACCTTTTCAATTTCAGTCGGCGATTCAGGCTTGGCGCGCGAGCGCGGGCGGCATTTCCAATTCCGTCCGGTTTGCCCTGACGACGCGGTTGCGGCCGCTTTTCTTCGCTTCATAGAGCGCCTTGTCGGCCAACTGAAGAATCATGTCGATCGGTTCGCGTGCATTGCGCATGGCGCAGACACCGAAACTCGCCGTCAGGCGAACATCTTCAGGCAGTCCCGAGAAGGTATGCGAAGAAAAGTTGCCGCGAACCGCCTGCGCGAAGAGGTAGCCCGTGGCATCGCCCGATGACGGAAGAAAGACCGCGAACTCTTCGCCACCCAGCCGCGCGCAGATCGCGTCGGAGGGCGCATGTTCCATCAAGGTCTGGGCAAGCGTGACGATCACCTGATCGGCGGAGAAGTGCCCATAGGTATCGTTGACCGCCTTAAAGTGATCGAGATCCACCAGAATCACGCTGTGCGGAAACGCTGCAATCGGCCGTGCTAGGACACGGTTGACCCGCTCGAAGAAGCCGCGGCGATTGAGCAGCCCCGACAGGGGATCGATTTCGGAACGGCTTTTCGCATCGTCCATGATTTCCGTGACGATGACCGCAAGCAGGGTCAGCCCCGTCGAGACGACCAGAATTGCCCCGAGACTCTGGGAAACCAGCGCATAGACGCTGGAAAGATAAGCCTGGGCATCCGGCCCGGCGGTCATGACAGCGAAGTAGGACTTGCTGGCGAAATGAAGCCCGGTCAGCACCAGCAATGCCATCAGCAGCCTGTCGCCGGCACCCTTGCGACCCGAGCGGTAGACCGCAAGCGCCGACATCATTTCCACCGCGAAGAACGGGAGCTGATAGCCGAGCGAATGGCCCCAGCTGTTGCGCGGCAGGTCGTAGATCATAAGATTGACGGCAAAGGAAACGCCAAACAGCAGCAGTCCGGCCCCAGAACTGACCGGCATCGCGTAAAGACAGCCTATCCCGACACGAATGAGGTAGACACCGAAAAGCAACGAGGCGAATGCACCGAAGGACCAGAGCCTGTCGAAATCCGCAAAACGGATGAGAAGCTCGAAAATGGCGGCAAGGGAAGCTGTCGCGAATGCGACAGCAAACCAGCGTCCGGCGGCGGGTACGCGGCTGCGTCCCGAGATCGCCAGGAAGAACACGCAGAAGAGCTGCGCGATCAGGAAATTGACGATCAGAAGAAATAACGCGCCGCTCATAAATTCGTCCGTCGCCAGCGCTGTCAGCGCCTTTCCTTTGTGCGCAAGCCCGCCTCTGCGGGCACAATGCCGGACAGATTAGCGGTTCAGGGCAAAGGAAGCGTTAACTGCCTTTTATCGCGATAGGTTTCAGGTCAGAGTCTCTGCATGACGCCCCGGCTTGACCAGCACGCCGCCCGTCACCGGAACGGCGACCGATGTCGTGCCCGGAAACGTCAACGGCAGTCCGCGCTCGGACCGAACGGCAAGATAGGCCCATGCCTCGGCTTCCATCGCATCGCCATCGAACCCGATATCCTCCGCAGACACGACCTGCGCGCCGTCTCTTCCGGCAAGGTCCGCAAGATCGGCCATGATGGTGCCATTGTGCCGTCCGCCACCGGAGATGACATATCTCTTCGGCCTTTCCGGCAGGTGCGACGCGGATTTGAGGATTGCCGCGGCGGTCACGAAGGCGAGCGTGCGGGCACCATCCTCAAGGTTGGCTTCGGACGACGCCGGGGCCACAAAATCGTTTCGATCCAGGGAGCGACGTCGATTGGCCGAGAAAAACGAGTGACCGAGATAGCGATCAGCCAGGGGAGACAGCACCTTGCCGCGGCTGGCGATCTCGCCGCCCGCATCGAAGGCGCTCCCGGTATGGCGCTCGACCCACTGATCGATCAGCGTGTTGCCGGGGCCGCTGTCAAAGGCGACGAGCTCTGCATCGGCGCCGATAAAGGTCAGGTTCGAGATGCCGCCTATATTGACGAAGACCGTGGCCGGCCCATCTCCCAGACTTCGTGCGAGCGCCGCGTGATAGACGGGGATGAGCGGCGCGCCCTGCCCCCCGTGGAGCATGTCGTTGGCCCTCATATCGTAGACGACGGGAATGCCGGTCAGGTCCGCCAGCAGTTGACCGTCACCGAGCTGAACGGTCAGCGCCTGATCCGGTCGATGCAGCACCGTCTGCCCATGGAAACCGATGACGTCGATGGCATCGGCCTCAAGCCCTTGGCGATGGAGAAAATCGCTGACCGCGACGGCGTGGCGAAGGGTCAGGTTTCGCTCGACCGCGAAGAGGTCGCCAGGCCGGTCCGTTCGCGCCGCGATGTTGCGGGCTTCAACGAGCGCCTGTTTCAGCCTCTCACGAAAATGCCCGTCATAGGCCAACCCTATGGAAGGCCCGCGCTCGACCACGCTCTCGCCGTCCGTGCGCAGGAGCGCGACGTCTATCCCGTCCAGGCTGGTGCCGCTCATGAGGCCGATTGCTGTTCGTAACGCGGTCATTCTTCGTCGACTTCCTTCGCCTTCGCCGGTTCGGCAGTTTGACGGCTGCAAACAGGTGCATCTTTGCGAAAAGAGTGGTAAACGCGCCGCCGTGATCCAACAAGAGCGCATTCTCCGCTCTCCCCCAACACGCCACCGAGAGAGACGATCTCATGTCCGAGTACAAGTCCGATTTCCTGCGCACGCTGAAAGAGCGCGGTTTCATTCACCAGACGTCCGATGACGCCGGTCTTGATGCCCTCTTCGCCAAGGAAACCGTGACGGCCTATATCGGCTTCGATCCGACCGCGCCGAGCCTCCACGCCGGCGGTCTGATCCAGATCATGATGCTGCACTGGCTGCAGGCGACCGGCCACCGGCCGATCTCGCTGATGGGCGGCGGCACCGGCATGGTGGGCGATCCTTCCTTCAAGGACGAGGCGCGCCAGCTGATGACGCCGGAAACGATCCAGTCCAACATCGACAGCATCAAGACCGTGTTTTCGAACTACCTGACCTACGGCGACGGTCCGAAGGACGCGCTGATGATCAACAATGCCGACTGGCTGCTCGGCATAAACTATCTCGAGTTCCTGCGCGATGTCGGCCGCCATTTCTCGGTCAACCGCATGCTCGCCTTCGACAGCGTCAAGACGCGCCTCGACCGCGAGCAGTCGCTGTCCTTCCTGGAATTCAACTACATGATCCTCCAGGCCTACGACTTCGTCGAACTTTACCAGCGCACCGGCTGCCGCCTGCAGATGGGCGGCTCGGACCAGTGGGGCAACATCATCAACGGCATCGACCTCGGCCACCGCATGGGCACGCCGCAGCTCTACGCGCTGACGTCGCCGCTTCTGACGACCGCGTCCGGGGCAAAGATGGGCAAATCCGTGAACGGCGCCGTCTGGCTCAATCCGAGCATGCTGTCGGCCTATGATTTCTGGCAGTATTGGCGCAACACGGAAGACGCCGATGTCTCGCGTTTCCTGAAGCTTTACACGACGCTGCCAATGGACGAGATCGCCCGGCTTTCGGCACTCGGCGGCTCGGAAATCAACGAGGTAAAGAAAATCCTCGCCACGGAAATCACGGCGATGCTGCATGGACGCGATGCGGCCGAACAGGCCGCGGAGACGGCCCGCAAGACATTCGAGGAAGGCGCGATCGCCGAAAACCTGCCGACGATCGACGTTTCTACAGCCGAACTCGGCGAAGGCATCGGCCTTCTGTCTTTGATCGTGCGTGCCGGTTTCGCCGCATCGAACGGCGAGGCGCGGCGTCATGTTCAGGGCGGCGCTGTCCGGATCAACGACAACGCCGTTTCCGACGACCGGCTCCTCATCGGTGCCGGCGACTTAACCGCCGATGGCGTGATCAAGCTTTCCGTCGGCAAGAAGAAGCACGCCCTGGTGCGCCCGGCTTGAGCCCTTCAACGTAAGCAGTTATGCCCTGAAAAGCTGGCGCTAGCGCCGGCTTTTCTATTGGAATTCGAAAATGTTGCGGAAGACGCCAGGCGCGATGATGGACAGGGGATTGATCGCAAGGTTCGGCTTGTCGAACGGCCCGGTCAGCTTGAATGTAATACCCAGCAGTCCGCGATCACGACCATTGCCCAGAAGCGTGCCGATGAGCGGCAACTCCCCGAACAGGCGGTTCAACCCGTAGGCCGGCATGAATGTGCCCGTCATCGCCATCAGCCCGTTGCGATCGCGCAGGACCCCCTGGAACGTGGCTCCGATATCGACACCCCGGACAATGCCGCCATCCAGCGCGATCACCCCCTGATCGATCGCCAGATTGGCATAGCCGCGCTCGAACCGGGCGGAGCGGACATCGATATCGCGCTTGACCGCCTGGTTGAGACTTCTGCCGTCCGAACCGGTCGGGGTTGAGACGATCGATTGCAACCGGGCTTCGTTGATCAACGAAAATTTGCGGATATCGATGCTGCCGCGCCACGAATCACCACCCCTGTCGCGAAGCTTCACGTTCAGGAGCCCGCCCCGCATGTTGCCGTAGAGATCGGCAAAGCGCGCGAGGGCGCCGGCGTCGCCACTCGTCAGTTCGAGCGTATTGTCCGGGCCGCTTGCCACCAGCCGCGCCACGACGGCCTGCCCGGTCTTCGTCACGGCCGAGAGGTTCAAGGCATCGATCTGACGCCCGCGCGCCGCATAGCGAAGATCAAGGTTTGAGAGCGTCTCGGAATGAAAGCCGCTGACGACATCCAGTTTCGCGGCAATGGACACCTTATTTCCGCCACTGCTCTTGCCGCCCGTGGAGGATTTCACGCTCGCAAGAATGGGCCGGAAATCAGCTGCGCGTCCCGTCACGTTCACGTCATACCCGGGCTCGGTACGCCGGATCGAGACACGGTAGTCATCGTCGGCGGCCAGCCGAACCGACCCGAATTCACCCTTTCGCAAGCCGCCCTTGTCGACATCGATCGCACCGATCACGCCGAAGCCGTCGCCCTTGAGCACCAGGTTTTCGATACTCGTGACACCATCGACCGTTTTGGCGGAAAAATCCAGATCGGCGCCGATTCCCCGCCCCTTCGACCAGCCGATCCATGGCAGGTTCAGCGAAGCGTCGCCCAGGTCGGCAGATACGGTCTGGACGCCCTTGTCGTTGATGTCGATCTCGACGCCCACGACGCCGCCGATGATAGCGGACAGGCCCGGTGCGAGTTTCTTGATGGTTTTGTCGTCGAGCTTGCCGGAAATCAGGCGCTGGCGCTTTATCGTGCTGCCGGCTCCGATCGGTTCCACCACATCGAGTTCCATCGGGTTTCCGTCGATCTCAGCATCGGATTGCAGTTCGGCCTTACTTTGGTCGATCCGCAGCGTGCCATCGAGCGCCGTGATTTCGTGCCCGGCCACCGGCGTCTTGAGATCGACACCCTCCAGCGTGATTTCGGCCTGCCACTGCGGCGGCGGCGGGCTCTGGGACTGGAGGAGGCCGAAGCGCGCGCCCACCGTCGCCGTTACCGGGCCGGACAGGTCCTCTGCCTTGAAAGGCGTGCGTTGCAGCGCCTGCATCGGTCGATAGCTCGAAAGCTCCGCCAGCGCGTCGGCCGACCCGGAAAGATCGAGCCGCATCTCCGCCATGAGGGGCTTTTCGTAGGTCTTGGGAATGACGAAATCACCCCCGTTGAGCGTGACGGAACGGCCCGTACCGAAATATGCAGTACCGCCCTTGATGTCGATCTGCATATTCTCTCCCTTGAGCGCGAAAGACGCCGCGGCGTCCCTCAGCGGCGGGATATTGCCGGCGACATTCATGCGCGCGTCGGCAAGGTCGAAGGAGATCGCCAGTTCCTTCGCATTGAGATTGAGCGGGCCGACATTTCGGGCGATGCGCCCCTCGGGCAGGAACACCTCGATCTTGCCGTTTGTCGCCGTGCCGCCGAAAATATTGGCGACAACCCATTTGCGGGCCGTCTTCGCAATCCACCAGGGCCAAAGCTGCTTGACGGCGGACGACTGTATTTTATCGGTAACGGCGACGAAACTCAGTTGCGGTGACGTTTCGCCGAATTTCATGGCCAGGGAGCCGGCAACGGATCCCTGCGCACTGGCGACTTTCAATTCGTCGAAAACAAGGTCGTGAACCTCGGACAGGAAGACACCGCGCGCCTTCGCGTCGAAAATCAGCGGGGGTTCGCTGACGTCCTCCGGGGAGGAGCTTGCCCCCTGAACGAGAAGATCGATCGCAAAGCCCTTGCGCGGGTCCGCATTGACCTGATCCAGATCGATGATCGCTCCGGAGAAAGGAAACACCGAACGGCCGACGCGAATGGTCGATGGCAATATCTCGACCGAACCGCGCTTGAAGTCATAGGCAAGGTTGATGTCTGACGGTTTCAGCGACGAGGAAAGGCCGCCCGCTTCGAAAATGCCGGCCTCCGTCAGCGCATTGAGTTCCAGGCTTGGCGCGGCATCATTCGCGCCGCGCACCGCCTTGATCGTCAGGCTCGCATTGCTGTCGATGCCAAAGGCCGCTTCGGTATCGGTCGCCGCGCGATGCAGCAGAGCCTGCAATGGAAAACCGGACGCGGTTCCATCCAGTCGGTCGATGCTTCCCGACCGCCCGGTCGCGGCGAGTTCAAGCCTCGCCTTGGCTCCATCGATATCGAAGGCGCCTTGGATCCGCATCGAACCATCGGCAGCCCGCGAAAAATCGAGCGTTTCGATGATCACCGGAACGGTTCTCTTGCGCGGCCCGACGAAGGACAACCGCATATCGGCAACGCGAACATTTTGCGTGTTGCTGCGCGCAATGAGTTGCGAGATCGAATTGACCTGGTCAAAGGCGGCCTCAAGCCCCTTACCCGCGTTGTTGATCCGGATGCTGGTGAGGTCGATCGGCTTGCCCTGGGGCAAGAGGGCCGAATCAAGCATTGCCCCTTCCGCCTCAATCCGCTGAACCGCGACCCTGCCTGTCAGCAATGCGAGCGTATCGAGCTCGATGTAGACAGAGTTGGTGGTAATCAGCCGCTTGCCGGACACTTTCTCGACAAGCGTCACATCGCGCGCCTTGAGCGTCAGGGCGCCGTTGCCGGTCATCCGCAGAACCGTGCCAGCGACCTCGGCGCGATAGGCATTCCCGAGGGCCGAATTCAAGGCAGCTGTTGCGCGCGCGTTCAAAGGCCGGTCGATCAGCCCGCCTTCGACCGCGAGCAGAATCAGCATCACAAGCGCAAGCGCGAACGTGCAGAAACCGAGGAAAACACCAGCAGTCATGTGAAGACCGCTGCGACGCGACGGAGCGTGGACAATGCACGGGTCGTGCGCCTGCGCCGAAGGCAGTTTGTGAAGGGGGACTATATCGCCCTTGCCGAACCTGACTTTTTCGCCGCGGATGTCGCTCATCGGCGCAGGGTGCCCCCGTCAAGCAATCTCTGTCCAGTCATAAGTCTCGTTTTCCTCGCCCGTCTGCCCGAACGCCGAGGAGCACGGTAGATCAATATCGAACAGGCTCTTGAAGGCACGCCCCGCATATCGGACGGACGCCTGCTGCACGTCAAGCCGAAGCGGCCCGACGAGCGCCTCAATCAACGACTTTGCCTTGCTATGCCATCACAGCGGTCACAAGACCGTTCCCGGACCGCACGAGGGCTTTACGTGCCGGATACGCGCCGCTAAATCCGGAGCGGCTGCCTATTATGGAAAATGGACAAAAGCGAGGTCGTTTCATGGCAAAAGTAGCAATGGGTGACAAGGCTCCGGATTTCAAGCTTCCGCGAGACGGCGGAGCAACCGTGGCGCTATCCGATTATGCCGGACGGTGGCTGGTTCTCTTCTTCTATCCAAAAGATGACACCAGCGCCTGCACCGCCGAGGCGGTGGATTTCAGTCTCAGGATGAAAGATTTCGCGGCGCTGGGCGTCGATGTCCTGGGGCTGTCGCCTGACCCGGTGAAGAAGCACGACAAATTCGTTCGGAAATACGAATTGGTCACGCCGCTTGTATCCGACGAGGAAAAAGCCGTTTGCGAAGCCTACGGCGTCTGGGTGGAAAAATCGCTTTACGGACGCAAATACATGGGGGTCGAGCGCACCACGCTTCTGATCGGCCCCGATGGAACGGTCCGCAGGATCTGGGAGAAGGTCAAGGTTCCCGGCCATGTCGATGAGGTTTTCGAGCAAACGAAAACCGAGGTGGACGCTCATCGCTCATGAGCGACCTTCCCCGCATCCACAGCCTGCGCGACGGCGCAGCCAAGGCGATCGCCGCTGCGGATCTCGATGAAAAAACGGCGCTTGCGCAGGAAACTGCGCGGCGCTGGGAAAGTCGCACGCTGTCGCTTCGCTCGCCACTCGATCTGGCGGTCCCGGATCGTCCGGGACGACCGGAGCGCCCGGAACTCATCGCTCCGACCAAAATGGTGCGGCGATCCCTCAACTCGACGCGGGGACGCATCGCCCTTCTCCACTCCATCGCCCATATAGAACTCAACGCCGTGGATCTGGCGCTGGATATCGTGGCGCGGTTTGCGTCGGAAAAAGTGCCGAACTCCTTTTTCGACGGCTGGATGCGGGTAGCCTTCGAGGAGGCAAAACATTTCCGGCTCGTCCGGCAACGGCTGCGCGAACTGGGGGCAGACTACGGAGACATGCCGGCCCATGACGGCTTGTGGCAGGCCGCTCACGACACCAGAAACGACCTGACGGCGCGCCTCGCCGTTGTACCGCTCATCCTCGAAGCCCGTGGCCTCGACGTGACGCCGGCACTTCAGGCCAAGATGCGTGAAGCCGGCGACCTTAAGACAGCCGCTGTGCTGGACGTCATCTATGAGGACGAGAAAGGCCATGTTGCGGTCGGCGCGAAATGGTTCCGTTTCCTCTGCGCGCGCCAGAAGAAGGATCCTGCCGCAGCCTTTCAGGCGCTGGTGCGGGCAAATTTCCGCGGTCCGCTGAAGGCACCCTTCAACGACGTCGCACGGGCCGAGGCCGGACTGACACCGTCCTTCTACCGTTCGATGACCGCCTCGACGAATATCTGAAATCCGCCGAGCCAAGCCGCTTCCGTCGCACGGAATGAGTGGATTTAAAGGCTTTATTAACCTTAACAAGCTCTAATCGCTCCCATCAGAAACGCAGTCATGCGGCGAGGGCGATCAGGTGTCAGGGCGGGCAGAAAATCGCGTTTTCGGCAGGAAAGCCGAAAAACACATCCTGATCCTTGCAAAGGGCGACAAGGTCCGCCACGTCACGTTCCAGCCCTGGATGGCCGCTCTTTCGGTCAGCCTCATCTCCGCCTTGAGCATCGGCTATTTGGCCGCCACCTCCTATCTCGTGCTGCGCGACGACCTCATCGGCGGCACGATGGCGCGTCAGGCGCGCATGCAGCACGAATATGAAGACCGGATCGCCGCACTGCGGGCGCAGGTCGACCGCGTCACCAGCCGTCAGCTGCTCGATCAGCAGATCGTGGAGGAAAAGGTCGAAAAGCTGCTAGAACAGCAGCTTGCCCTTACCTCGCGTCACGGCAAGCTCGGTTCGCTGCTCGACCGCGCCGAAGACGCCGGCGTTTCCGCTTCCGAGGATCAGGGGACAGCACCTGCTATCAACGCCTACGAAAAGCGCGCTGACGCCGCCGGTTCACGCGGCCTTGCCGCGATCGAACGGCTGATGGGCATCGCCAAGGACGATCAGCCGTCCACCACCGTTCCCGTCCCGGCCGCGCTTGCCTATGCGCCGACCGCCGCACGCGAATCGACCTCCGATCGCGCCGACCGGCTTTTTTCCCGCGTTACCCTTTCGCTCAAGGATATCGAACGCGCGCAACGCATGCGGGTGGAAAACCTGACCGAACAGACCGACCAAGCCGCCGACGAGATCGCCGCCATCCTCTCGCGCACCGGCATTCGCATGACCGACCCAGCGCCGTCGCCTGAAACCGCCGCAAGCCTTCCGGACGAGCCGCAGTTGGACATCGGCGGCCCCTACGTCGCCCCGGAAACCGCCGCGGATTTTGACGCATCCCTGGTCGCCCTGGACGGTGCGCTCGGCAGGCTTGAAGAGATGCGTAGCCAGGTAAAGAAATTGCCCTTCGACAACCCCTCCCCGGCGAGCGACATCACGAGCCGGTTCGGCAATCGTCTGGATCCCTTTCTCGGCCGGCTCGCTCTGCACGCCGGCATCGATTTTCGTGCCGCGATCGGCACGCGCATCTCCGCAACGGCTCCTGGAACCGTCATCTCCGCCGGCCGAAACGGAGGCTACGGCAACATGGTTGAAATCGATCACGGCAATGGCGTCACGACACGCTACGCGCATCTGTCCAGCATTCTCGTGAATGTCGGCGACCATGTGAAGGCTGGCGAGGCCATTGCAAAGACAGGCAACACCGGCCGCTCGACCGGCCCTCACCTTCATTACGAAGTCCGCTTGAACGGCGAGGCCGTCGATCCCATGCGCTTCCTGATGGCCGGTCTGAAACTGGAAAAACTGGTGAACTGACACCTTGCAGCGCCTGCCGCGCATCACGAGACACGATGCGCAATGCCGCAGTTGCCGCGCCAAACCTTAAAAAGCATGACGAAATTACTTCTTTTTATTGACCGGGCAATCAATCAAATGCCCGGTTTTCTTGACTTTGTTCCGTATTCAGCCTAAGAGCCCCCACAACGCGCCCCAAGAGCGAGCGCGATTTCACCAGTGTTCTCCCGAACCGGAACGGAAACAGATTTCCAATTGACCACGTTTTCTGATCTTGGCCTGAGCCAAAAGGTACTCTCCGCAGTCACGGATGCGGGCTATACCATCCCGACGCCGATCCAGGCAGGAGCCATCCCGCCGGCCCTCAAACGTCGCGACATTCTCGGTATTGCACAGACGGGTACGGGCAAGACAGCTTCCTTCGTGCTGCCGATGCTGACGCTCCTCGAAAAAGGCCGCGCGCGGGCTCGCATGCCACGTACGCTGATTCTCGAGCCGACCCGCGAGCTGGCCGCCCAGGTTGCCGAAAACTTTGAAAAATACGGCAAGAACCACAAGCTCAACATCGCCCTCCTGATCGGCGGCGTTTCGTTCGATGAACAGGATCGCAAGCTCGAGCGTGGCGCGGATGTGCTGATCTGCACTCCCGGCCGACTGCTCGATCACTGCGAACGCGGCAAGCTGTTGATGACCGGCGTCGAAATCCTTGTGATCGACGAAGCGGACCGCATGCTCGACATGGGCTTCATCCCCGACATCGAACGCATTGCCAAGCTTATCCCCTTCACGCGTCAGACCCTGTTCTTCTCGGCCACGATGCCGCCGGAAATCCAGAAGCTGGCCGACCGCTTCCTGCAGAACCCGGAACGCATCGAAGTGGCGCCGCCGTCCTCGACGGCAAAGACCGTCAGCCAGCGCTTTGTCGCAACGCATTCGAAAGATTACGAGAAGCGCGCTGTGTTGCGCGATCTCATCAAGGCACAGGAAGAACTGAAGAACGCGATCATCTTCTGCAACCGCAAGGTGGATGTCGCCGATCTGTTCCGCTCGCTGGAGCGTCATGGTTTCTCCGTCGGCGCGCTTCATGGTGATATGGATCAGCGTTCGCGCACGACGATGCTTGCCAATTTCAAGGACGGCAATATCCAGCTGCTCGTCGCATCCGATGTTGCCGCCCGCGGCCTCGACATCCCGGACGTCAGCCACGTCTTCAATTTCGACGTGCCGATCCACGCGGAAGATTATGTTCACCGCATCGGCCGCACCGGCCGCGCCGGCCGTTCGGGTGCTGCGTTCACGCTGGTCAGCAAGCGCGATACGAAGTTCACCGACGCCATCGAGAAACTCATCGACCAGAAGATCGAATGGCTGAACGGCGATCTGTCCAGCCTGCCGGCCCCGATGGAGAGCCACGACAGCGGCAAATCCGAACGCGGTCGCTCGGAACGCGGTCGCGACGGCAAGCGCGGCAGGCGCAACGACGCCTCCAGTCACAAATCGGACACCAAATCAGACGATATTGCGCTCGCAAACGAAGCAGCGGTTACAGCAAAGGCGGAACCCGTGAAGACAGAACGTAAGGCAGATACCAAGCCGCAGCAGAATGCGTCTCGCAATGCAAATCGGCATGCATCTGCACCGCATGCTGCCAACGATGACAACCGCGATCGCCGCAACCGCTACCGCCGCGATCACGATGACGGCCCGACGCCGGTCGGCTTCGGCGATGACATTCCGGCTTTCATGCTGATCGCCGGCAAGGCCTGATCGCGACATCCTGCCGGTTAAAATAATGGAACCGTCCGTGCGAAAGCGCGGGCGGTTTGTTTTTACGGGGCGTGGCAGGACGCTCAGCCACCGACCACCACAAGAGCGGTGGTCAACGGCCCCTGAGCCGTGTGGCTCCAGAGCTGGTATGCGATCACCGTACCAAGAATGGCGGACCAGATCGCAAAATCTCCAAATCGAAAAAGCGGCTCTCTCATCGTGGTTTCCTCTAGATGGGCAACAGCGTTGAGAGGAATATGCGCCTGATTGTTCACCTTTATAAGCCCATGAACAGTGAACACTGCATCCAGTATTGAACAATCGAGATCGACGGCTGGGAAGCCGGTGACCGCCTCTCAAAATCATGGTATGCTCGTCGCTTGAACCCAGCGAATGCGATGTTATGGAGGATAGCGATGCATTACAGCCTGCAGTTCTTTAGCTGGACACCGCACGAAGGCGTGCATCAGGTCGGCTCGATTATCGAAGTCAATGCGCTCAACCCGAAGCTCGCCGCAACGGCGCTTCTGGGCGTTCGCCTTGATGACGCCGGTGCTGCGCGCCGGCTGGCCGTGCGCGTCTGGAATGACAGCGACGACAGCAAGGCGGATTGTACCTGTTATTACTACCATTAGGCGAGACGTCGCTGATCGCTGCAAACGTCATCCTGTTGAGCTACAGGCAGGAGCGGCGGCGCTATTTCAACTGCATAGCCGGGCCTCACTTCGTTTTAGGACTTGCGGAACACAACTGGAACAGATAGTGTCTGTTCTTGATTTGTTTCCGCGATTCCGGAGTGAACCGTTATGCTGACCCGCAAGCAACAGGAACTGCTGCTTTTCATCCACGAGCGGATGAAGGAGTCCGGCGTCCCACCGTCGTTCGACGAGATGAAGGACGCGCTCGATCTGGCGTCGAAATCCGGCATCCACCGATTGATAACGGCGCTGGAAGAGCGCGGCTTCATTCGCCGGCTTCCGAACCGGGCACGAGCGCTGGAGGTCATCAAGCTTCCGGAGGCCTATTCCCCCAGTTTGCAGCCGAAGCGCGGCTTTTCACCGAGTGTCATCCAGGGAAGTCGCGACACGCCGCCACCCGCCCCCAAGGCGCCGCAGCCGCTGCTCGACGGCAACTCCGTCAGCGTGCCCGTGATGGGGCGGATCGCCGCCGGTGTTCCCATTTCCGCGATCCAAAACAACACGCACGACATTTCCGTGCCCATGGAAATGATCGGCTCTGGCGAACACTATGCTCTTGAGGTTCGCGGTGATTCGATGATCGAGGCCGGTATTCTGGATGGAGACACGGTCATCATCCGCAACACGACCAGTGCCAGCCCCGGCGAGATCGTGGTGGCCCTCGTCGATGACGAGGAGGCAACGCTGAAGCGCTTCCGCCGCAAAGGCGCGTCCATCGCCCTTGAGGCAGCCAACCCGGCTTACGAGACCCGTATTTTCGGCCCCGACCGCGTCAAGATTCAGGGCAAACTCGTGGGACTTATTCGCCGTTATCACTAGGATCAATCGCCGTTCAGTCCAGCCCGTTGCGGAAATGGTTCTTTTTCGCACAGGCTCGCGGCGTGCTCCCGTGCGAGCATCGGAATCACGGTTAAGTGCTGTTCGAGACCGCATAGTCTGAATGTCGATGGGGCTTGAGTGGCCCGCGGCAGCCGCCATTGGCGGCCTCAAGTCTCGGCAGGGCTGAG
This sequence comes from Pararhizobium arenae, assembly GCF_001931685.1. Classification (GTDB taxonomy): domain Bacteria; phylum Pseudomonadota; class Alphaproteobacteria; order Rhizobiales; family Rhizobiaceae; genus Pararhizobium; species Pararhizobium arenae. The sequence continues at coordinate 659,987 of NZ_MOOY01000001.1, forward strand.
GCGATTTTCGCTTCGCTTAAGGGTTTTCAGGTCCTTAACCAGAACATCTGCCGGTGGGACGCAGCCATGGATTGGGAAAAAAACCAGTTTCACCCCCCTACCCCCTTGCGAATTGTCTAGGATGATTCTAAACGCTCGCAACGGCCCGGGTTTGACCGGGCCAGTGAGGCCTCGTGGCGGAGTGGTGACGCAGAGGACTGCAAATCCTTGTACCCCGGTTCAATTCCGGGCGAGGCCTCCAAACTTTCTTTCATCACAAAAACAAATGATTAGCTGCGGTTCTCAGGCGGGAGACTGCCGCGCTGTTATGAACGTTTTGACCGGTTCATTATGAACGCCCGTTGGCGTTCTGTTCCGCGGGTGGACCATGGCAGAATATCAACCGCTATATCGTTGGCGTCCTACTTGGCCCGGAGAGACCGGGCTTAACGGCGAGCCGTTGCAAGATTTCCTTGGCCTTGATGGCGACGTGCATATCGGTCGGATCCGGCTTGAAAATGCCGGCCCAAAGCGTGCTCAATGGCAATGGTCAGGCCAGGGCCCGCGGGTCAAGGTGAGGCGGCCAATGCCACATCAGGGATACTCGCCGACAGCGCGAGAAGCTTCGCGCATGGTAGAGGAGTATTATCATACCTTGATGCGGGCCGATTGACGACGGGGAAGCAAAGATGTCGGATGAAAACGGCGGCGCCGTAGCAACCGCCGGCATGCACTATGCGCCAAAGTGCTGTGTGGCAGGATGCGGAAAATGGGGGATCGCTGGTTTCGCGTCGAGCAAGAATGTCGAAGCCCGGTGGTGGTGCTGGGAGCACTATCCGTTCAAACAGGATTCAGCATCTGCATAGTCAAAGCTGGCCCAGGAACTGAAACAGGATGTATCCCGCCACCAGAAGTGACGCCACGACGGTGGTGGGGATCTGAGGCTTAGCCGCTTGATGAAGCACTTTCGCCTTGGACTTGGTCATGGCGCGTTATCCTTCAGCTCGTTCCTGCGGATACGAAATGCCTTGAGGATGATCTCGACGATGATCACCCGCCTACCCCCATGATAAAACCCCCGACCGAAGCGGCTTGTTCCCCAACATCGATCTGCCCCAGCGCCCAGCGGAACATCGGCACGCCGATCGGTCCCAGATAATAGGCCGTGACCGCGCCGACGAAAAGCTTTCTCAGCGCCGGCAGGACGCCGGTCCATTCCATTGCCACACTGACCGCCGATCCGGCTATGCCAGCCAGGGCGAGTTCACCATTCTTGCTCGCAAGCCATTCCCAGAAGCTCATCGACCTTGCCCTTCAATCGCGCCCACAGCTTCGACCAGCGCGCCATGGCGCCGGCCGCAGTCGCCGAGCTCGGCTCGGTCCTTGGCCCATAGCCGGGCCATCTCGTCGGAGTAGAGCGCACGGTCGGGCAGTTCCTGCGCCTTGGCACAGGCCTGCTTCAACGACGCGGGGATTTTCGCGAGCTCCATTGTTTTATCGACCGATTGGAGCGAGCTGGTCGCGCACCCGCTTAGACACGCCACTATGGCAAGCACTGATGTCCGCATTCTGTGCCCTTTCGGCTTGCAACGCCTTTTCCAGATCGGCGAGTTGGATGGCTTGGTCGGTCTGCTTGGCCCAATAGTCGGCCTCGATCCGATCAATAGTCTCCTGTGCGGCGCGGCGATCAGCTGCAAGCTTGATTTCGGCGCGGCGCTGTTTCTCCTGCCACGCCAATCGCTCGGACAGTTTTCCGTCCTGATACGCGCGATCGACGCGACCAAACGCCAGGTCGGATATGACGGGCACATATTCGACATGAGGGATGGATTTCACGAGAGGGACGCCCTCATAGAAAATGAAGACGCCCAAGGCGATGATGCCTTGCAGGCCCAGAAAGCGGAACGCAGCCATGACGGTCGGCATCAACATCGGCATGGCTCAGAGCTTCTTAGAGACTTCGTTGCGAAGCTTCTTGCCGCACATTTCGGCACCGACGATGTGCGGTTCGAACGCCAGTCGCGTGAAATCCCATTTACCCTTTTGCTGGATGCCGAGCGTATGGCTGCCCCACGCAGCGGCACCGTTGGGCAAGTCGATGCGCTTGGTCCACATCACCTCGCTCAGTCCTGCCACGTCCCGGATAATCTGGTCCACCGCCTCGGTCTGAGCCGCACCTACCTCCGCGCGAGCGCCGACCGGCTCGATGTGCCACGGCTCGTTTCCGAGTGGGAATGTCATGCCAAATTTGCCAGCATTCTCGTGCACCCACTGGCGGACGTGAGCCGGCGCCTTGTCGAGGCGCTGACCGTTCCACGCGAGGTCGGCGGCGCGGCCATGGTTGTGCTGCGACCCCTTGGAGCCATGCTCACCAGGCGGCGGCGCGACCCACTTACGGGCCTCTGCGACAGAGCCGTACTTCTTCACCGCGGCATCAAACAGTTCCTTCTGTCGCTCGACCGTGCGTGTGCCCGAGAAGATTTCCAAGCCATCGGCGATTTCGGGAGGCGCTGATTGCATCAGCGCGGTAAGCCCGGTTTGCATTTCGGGCACCATGCCCGTGATGTGCTCCGGGCCATGACCGCGCAGCTTGGTTTCCAGGAACGCAGTTGCCGTGCTGACGTCTTCGTTTTCTTCGGCAGGACGGGCAGCGGCGTCCTTATCGACCGCTCGGAAAGGATCATCATTCGCAGCAAGGCCGAGCGGATCTTGTGCGACGTACTCGTCATCCACCAATATCCCGCGTGCCTGCGGCTCACTGCCCGTCGCCTGCCCAGTCGATCGATAGAACGTGTGGCCGCCAATTTTCTTCGTTGCCGGCATAGTCTTGGCCCAGGCGGGGCTCACATAGTCCGCGTGGAAATGATCAGCGCCGTCGGTCGGGTCTTGCAGCGTGCCGTCGAACACGCCCTGCAGGATCTTATCGGCCTCGCTCCGGATAGCAGGGTCACGCTGCGCTCTCCGCGAACCCTCGCGTGGATTTTCGTAACCCTCGAACTGCGATGGCTGGCGCACGACTTCAGCCGGCGAAATCCCGCGGATCTTGGCGCGGTTCTTGATCGTCGATGCAACGGCCAGCATACCCTCAGGACCGTCGCCGGCCGCTTCGGCGATGACGGTATCGACGATGTCGTTCCAGTCTTTAGCATCGAACGACGAGTTCTTGCCAATCACGCGTGCAGGCTGCGGCTGCTGCGGAGTGGCAGCAACTGGCATCGTCTCGATCTTCGGCGCAAGCCCTCCGCCGCCCAACAGGCCTAGCGGGTCTTTCCACTCGAAGCTTTCAGAATTGCTGCCGAGACCGACGACGATTGGGGGCATGTGGCGGCTCCTGAAGAAGAAGCCGCACGTCATGCGCGGTCGATGCGAATTTATAGGTCTATAAGTGAAATTTGGAAAGAGGGAGCGCTTGCTGTTCTTCTCGTCCTGCTTTTAACTAGAGGTTGTTTATAGGGCCTCGGGCAGCAATGGATTTCGATACTTTTCAAGCAGTAAGTGGGATATTTGCTAAGAGATCCGCACCTTCCACAAAAGAAGACGAGCTCTATTCTGCCGCTCAACATATTGAAGTGGCGAACACAATCGAAGCGCTTACTTCTGAGCTGCCACTTGACAGCGAGCTGGCGAAGCTGGTCGTCGCTGCTACCCGCAATATGCGAGCGTTGGCAAATAATCACTCAAAAACAGTTGAAATAGCCATCGGCCCGGTCAGCGAAGCGGGAAAATTACGTTTTGAGCGCTGGCTCAACACTATATCCAACCGTCCGAAGCCGATCGCTGCAATTCTTGGCGGTTATTTGTTCGAAACACGTATTGCTCAGGGTAAGGAAAACACAATTCCCATAGAGCTGAACGATCTGTTGGTCGAAGCCGAGTTGGCGAGTTACGCTGCTTGGAAAGCTTACGCAGATGGACCGGCTCGAGCGCAAGACGAGGAGTTCGAGAGGACCAAAAAGCATTTCGATGAGACAGCATCCGCTCTTCTGAACACAGCGCGGGAGCAGTTTCAGCAGGCATCCTCGACTGTGACAGCGATGCAGAAGACCTATACAGATACGCAGTCGCTGATAAGCCGCCTGGAAAATTCCGCGCAGCAAACGATCTCTCACTCCTCTGCCTTTCTTGACAGCGCCAAAGACCAGATATCGAACCTTCATGAGCGGGTTCAGGAAGCCACCGCGCAAATAGCCTCGATGCGTGAAGATTTAGGGACAATCTCAACTAAAAAGCTATGGGATAAGCGTGCCAATAGCAGTAGTTGGTCATTTCGATTGTCCAGTGCTCTTCTGCTCCTGCTGCTTGTCGGCGGTCCTGTGTGGGGAATTTTCGAACACGATAAGATCCTTGGCTTCATTGTCCGCGTCGAACAAACTTTAATAGTGACCCCGGCCGTAACCGCGCCGGGCCCTGGTCAGACGCCGTCCGGGCCACCAGCTACATTGCTAGCGATAATAGCAGTAGGCCGGCTCTTCTTAATTACGCTGCCGATCGTCCTATACCTGTGGCTTATCCGTCTTGTTGTACGCTTCAACCAACGATCTCTGATGCTTCTCGACGACGCCAACCAGCGCCACACGATGATGGACACTTACTTCCACCTGATCGCCGAGCAGGCAGCGGTGAAAGAGGACCGCGCTCTGATCCTCAATGCCTTGTTCCGTCCGACACCGGGCCAATCTGGCGATAGCGTGGACCCACCGAACTTTACAGAACTTGTTGACAAAGCAATGGGCAAGTAAAGTTCCGAAGATTGGCGTCGGGCGCTGGAACAGTTGGGAGGGAATAAGATGGTAGACCCAAAAATCGCGGTATCGCTTAAAAGAGCGGACGAATTGCTCAAGGAGTTACGCGAAGAATACGACAACTGCCTCTCTACACGTAAGGTATCAGACAGAGCCGAACAGCTGACACATGAGGTGCTGGAGAGATTAAGGAGTGTACTGGACCGCCTCGCCCGCAAGTACTGGGATACGCACGTCGCCCCCACGTTGAGCGACGACGACAAGGAACGTGCTCTAGTTTATTTCCCAGTGACCAGCGCACAAAACGACTTTGACTCCGTCCTGGGACGGTGGCGATGGAAGTCCGTGCGCGCTCACCATGAACTCGTTTATCAGTGGCTTCTGGCCAAACAGCCATTCCAATGTGCAGACAACGCGTGGCTGAGCACCTTGAACGAACTGGCCGCGCACGGGAAGCACATCGACCTCGCCCCGCAGAAGACTGTCGAAGAAGTCCGACAGGCGACGGTGCAAAATCAGCATGGTGCCCGCGTCAGCTACGGTCCTGGGGTGAAATTTGGACCGGGCGTAGTCCTTGCGGGTGCTCAAGTTGACCCAAAAACCCAACGCATTGTCCCTACAGCCGGTGTTACCGAGACTATCGAGGTCTGGGTTTCCTTTGTAATCGACAAATACGGTATCAATGCGCTCGCCTTTTGTTCCGGTTCCGTAGATAAAACAAAAGCTATTGCGGAAGAGATGAGCGCACGTTTCGGGCTATAATCGAGGATATTTGATCTCGCAAAACGTGTACGCCGTGATAGTGTGTTTGTAGTTGTGCAACCCGTATAGGCCGACCACGGAGCTTACAATGCGGAATGGATTGCAACGCCTAGGCCTTTTCTATTTTGTTTTGTGTCTAACGCTGGTGCCGGCCGCCCCTTGCCTTTCGCAGGATCAGGTGACCGACGAGCCCCCTGCTATACCTCTACCGGACATTGAGGGTGAGGATTCGTCTGGGATAATTCGACCTGAGGAGCCTACAACCCATGGCTTCGACGATGCTCCAGAAGGTAAATCCAATGGCATAGCGGAGCAGACGCCATTTGGCTTCTGCGCTCCTCCATGTGTCCGAAACCCCTTTGACTGAAAGTTTGATACCTCTCACCCATAAATTCTGTTCAGCACCACCGCACAGCTCAAATAAGGAGCGGATCCATGTGGGATGCATTGCAAGATTTACGACCTCATTATTTCCTAGCTTCTATCGCGATACTAAACGCGAGCCCCTCCTTTTCTCAGACGCTACAGCTGCCCATCCAGATCGTAATTATCGACAAGCATCCTCAACTGGGTCTGATATGCAATGGGCCGAATGGGATTACTACTTGCACCGATACTTCAAAGTATATCGCTGAAAACACGGCGATGGCAGTGTTCCCCAACGATCCGAACTCAGACATCACCAGTCCTGGGCAAATACTGGGCGGACCCCTGATCGTCGTGCCTGGCACCGGACTAGGCGGCATTCCGAGGGAAGGAGTCAACAGCATCTCAGAGCAGCAGCCTTTCCTTCATTGCGCGCCTCCGTGCATTCGTAATCCTCCAAACTAACGGATCGTTTGGCGCCGAACGTAAATAAAATAACGTTGATGATGCCGGGTTTGCCAAAGAGGTTTTTAGGTGGAAATCGAAAAAATGCGAAGCTTGCTGGTTGAAATCTACACCTTAACCAGCAGGAGCGATCTGAACCGCGAGTACTATGGCAGGATGCTGGCTTACTACCAACGCCTCTCCATTTGGCTCGATACCGCGATCGCCGTTGGCACCACTGGTAGCGGCGTTTCCGCACTTACTATTTGGGACACTGCATATGGCGCTTTCGTTTGGGGCGTATTGAGCACGGTTTCGGCCGTTCTTGCCCTTTCAAAACCCATCTTCCAGCTGAACAAGCAGGTCGAGCGGCTAAGCAAGCTGTTTGCAGGCCACGCCACCAACTATGCCACACTTGTGCAGCTGGCCAGCCGGATAAGGCGGCGTGAAGAAATCTCCGACGAGATGATTGCGACTTTCGAGGCTGCAGAAGCTAAGTTCGTTGAGCTCTCACAGGACGATGACCCCTCTCCTAACATGGCCCTTGCGACGAAATGCGAAACGATCGTCCGGAAACGCCATCCACCTGAATCGGCGTGGTACCCGACGGCGACACGCTGACAAAGGTAGTCCCGCAATATGACGGTGTCCGCGTGTCCCGACACATCCGCATAAATCTCGGCTGCAGCTTGACCGACGACGCGACTTCTGGTTGATTTTGTGGGCTGGATTCGGGAGAATAATATATGAGTTTATTTGGAAATGTAACCAATATAGGCGGCCAACTTCAATCAGTAGAAGCTGTTGGGAACGGTCTTCGATTTACGATCCTGAATGACCTGGGTGAGCTCATTACGGTCACTCAATTGGCGCCGGTTGATTACTCGGCGACAACGGTCAAGCTGCTTGGCGGGGGAATGACACAAACGTTCTTTTACGATGAAGACAAGGTGCCACATCTTGTGATTACGGGAGACGACGCAGCGAATACTTATATTAATTTCATCGCAAACGGAAGAACAGCTGAGGAGCACTTGGCGTCAAGAGAAGACGTTTATGCCAATGGACTGTTGTTTGAATACCCAGTTGAAATTCATATGTACGGCGGTGACGATACGGTGATTGCGGGTGTTTTTAGCGAAGAAATATTCGGTGGTTCAGGGAATGACACGATCCGCGGGAACCTGGGCGATGACATTGTGCGTGGGGACGACGGAAACGACATCCTATACGGAGATGGTTTCGACAACAAGATCTCGCATGACAAGCTCTATGGAGGCAAAGGTAACGACAAGCTCTACGGCGAGTATGGCAACGATGTCCTCGCCGGGGATAGCGGCAACGATTACATCAACGGAAGTGCTGGCAACGATTCGCTTTCCGGCGGCTCCGGCGATGACGATCTTGTCGGCGGCAGCGGCAACGACGCTTTGAACGGTGGAAGCGGTTGGGATTCCTTAAATGGTGGTTCGGGGGACGACATCTTTAAGTTCACGCTAGTCGGAGGAAGCCACTACGATATCATTGAAGACTTTACGGCCGCTGATGACAATATCTCGCTTTCGAAAGCAGCGTTCACGGCCATAACTGGAACAAGTACTCTTAGTTCGGGCCAGTTCTATAAGAGCACTTCGGGAGTAGCTCATGACGCGTCAGACCGTATTATCTATGAAACGGACACCGGTGAGCTGTACTACGATTTTGATGGCAATGGGTCAGGTGGAGCCCAACTGGTAGCAATTCTTGATGCCAATCTGTCGATTACAGAGACGAGCTTCTTGCTGTCTGCGTAGTCAACCTGGATCTTTAACAAGATCGAACTGATAGAGCTCTCATCTTTGCCTCGCCAAGATGAGAGCGATAGATATGAATTGTCAAACCTTCGGCGGCCAGTGCCAAGTGTTGGGCTCGCCGGTCTCGGCGTAGTTCACCGAGCCGCGCCATTCCTTCTCGCGCTCCTCGTCGCCGACGTCGGTCATGATCCGGAGATTGGACATGCCGCTGTTCGGATCGTCTTCGAGGATGTCGCGCCAGACCTTGGTGATGACGGCCGGGCGGATTTCGCCGTTTTTCATGACGTAATGCACCATGCGGCCAACCGTGACCTTCTGATTGAACTTGGTGCCGAATTCCTGCTCCTGCCCTGCCATTGTGAACTCTCCTTCAGTGTCCAAGCGTGAAAGCGGTGATCGCAGCGACCGATGCAAGGAACCCGCCATAGGAAATCACGATCGAGGCGCGCTGCGCATTCGGGTCTTGCGCCGTGAACTGCGACAGCGTGCCAAGCAGTGCTGCCGCCAGCGCGAAAGACCGGGCGACATCGCCGCCCAAGACCAGAATGCCAACGATGAACGCGATCGCGAAAAGCACTCCGAAGAAGGCAAGCGCGAGTTGGCGGGTTTCGGAAATGCGCAGGGTCGTCGGTACCGGCGTGCCCCTGTCGATCGTCTGATCGAGGTACGGGTTCTTGTAGCCGTGGTCTTTCTTCGTCGACATCTTGGGGGCTCCTTGTCGCTGCATCTGCCCTCGATCGAGGACACATGAAGAGACAAGCCGGAGGCGTGGCAACCTCCGACATCCTCATTGTCTACGCTTTCAGCAACGTCGCCGGAGCTCGACGAGGTTCTGGGCATCGGTGCGCCGCGCAAGGGCGTATTCCGGTTCCAGGATGCGGGGTTGCCGCACCTCGGCGGGGGTAGGTTCGTTTTCAGCAGGCGTGACGCGAACATCGGCCACCAGATCGGCGACCTTGTAGAAGTCGTGCACGGCCAGCAGCTGATCGTCGGCGGCGGTCGTGACGACGAGCGGCACCTCCGAGCCGTGATAGGCAGAGGCCGGGAGCGCGCCGAACACAACGGCGGCAATCATTGCGATGCACGTCAGGGGAATGAGCATAAGAACGCGGTGTCGGGTCATAGGGAGCCTTTTCGGTTCATGAAGCTGGTTGCGGGGGCCTGAGCCCATGGAGACTTGTAAATTCTGCTAGGTAAGCAGCGCATTGGCGAAAACAATTCCCATTCTGCCTTCGGCTATGAACCGCCAAGAGCGGACATCGCCATGTAAGGGAATAAATGACCAAGTTGGGGCCGATGGCCGACCTTCCGCTGCCAGGACACCAAACACCAAAAGCGGACATCAGAGTTCCTGCCGACATGGCGGCTTCTGGCCCTAATCTCACATTCATTCGTTGTTGAAAGATGCGGCAGGACTACGACTTGGGGAAGATGGATCCATCCGCGAATAAAGTGATCAACGCTCGTAAATCTCATAGTCGTCGATGCCGAAGTGTTCCTCTACGATGCGCTTCATCGCAGTCTCTAGGATCTCGCCGCTCTTCAGCGCGCTCACCAACTTCTTGGCGCGTTCCGGTTGCCCGGAACCATATAGAGCCATCGCTCCCCGTACTAACGCTGCGCTGAATTCGCCGTCTTGGATGTTCCCGGTGAAGTGATCCTCCTTCAGCCCGGCGAACCGGGTATACAATTCCGCTAGACCATCAGGCACGCAATCCGACAGACGCTTGTCTTTCCGCCACCGGGCAGAGCGTTGCAGGATTTGGTCTAGTGTGTGGGTGTCACTACCAAACACGAATGCCATCGCCTCTGCCATAGCACGGACCGACCGCTTACCCTTTTCGTCACATTGCCCGTTGCGACAATGTTTCGAATGGTGCTGGACGAAATCAAACTCGATGCAGTCATTTAGATCCAGATCGCCGTCGATCAGAAACTCTGAGACTTTATCGCTATTATTGAAATACCACTCGCCGCTTTTCTCCCGTAAAGGTCCCAGATCAGTCGAGGGGTCGTAAGGAGTGAGATCGGGAAGCGCGTCTGGCTGCAACTCGGAAATCAGGAAGCGGTAGATTGGGTAGCGGTAATTGGTTTTCTCTTCGACCCAATAGATGCGCCTTCCTTGGATGAGTGTCTTCCAGTCGTAATGCCAGGCGACACTTCCGTAAATCGAACCATAAGCCCAAGTATTTGCCGAAAAGAAGTTGACGCAGGTGCGGGTGGCGTCCAGGCGGCTGCCGCCGTTGACCAATCCTGCTCGCAGAAAGCCGTCTTCGAGAATGCGGCGGGCTTCCTTGAGATGTGCAATGTGGGAAACCCGTTCGAACTGCGTGCCTTGGACTGCGTTTAGGCCGTCGCCAGGTATCGAGATTCTGTATTTGTCCCATTCGGGCATGACGCGTTTTCCTACAGGTTTGCGCTCGCAAGCTCTAATTTCATTCGCTAAAGGTCAAGCTCGACTGTGCAGCGCCGAGATAACATGCCATCACGTAAGACACGAGGTCAGCGTCGGCGTGGGTGAGCGTTGCAGGACATTTGGTTAGCAACCCAGAATCGCGATAACCGTCTTCTTTAGTTTTGCCTGAGGGACGGCTAATGAATCGCGATTTGTGGGAAGTAGGTTTTAAAACTCTGCCTAAGTGGACGTGTCCGCACTGCCAAAAAGGCTCACTGCTGACGATGCACAATTTTCCTCGGTGTGAAGAAACCGAATATTCCAAGGATGAGCAGAATAAACCGGATTCCGAGCCTGACTGGACTGTTGAACGGTTTGTGGCGCTGATGAAGTGCGAGGTTTCGACCTGCGGCGAAATTGTAGTGGTCGGGGGTGATCGGCAAGCATGGATGTTAGAAGACTACGAACATCGCACTCAGTCTTGGGAAAGCATCCTTGTTTGCGGGTTCATACGTCCAGCGCCCCATATTATCCCTGTCTCGGGAAAACTACCGCACGAGTGTGCGAAACAATTGAAGAAGGCTTTTGAACTCTATTGGGTGGATAAGGCCGCTGCTGCGAACCGCCTGCGCATTTTCGTGGAACGGCTGATGGACCATTTCAAGGTGCCGTTGAAGGGGAAAGGGAAGAAGACAAAGATTCATACCCTCGACCTGTCGGAACGAATTGACGAATTCGACACGATGAAACCGGGGCACAAGGACGCTCTTGATGCCCTTCGTCATGTGGGCAACTACGGCAGCCATGAGGGGCAGGCTGATACTCAAGCGCTGCTGGATTGTTTCGAGCTGCTGGAAGATGCGCTGGCCGAGCTGATTGACGAGAAAAAGGCGATGCTGGCGGCAAAGGCCCAGAAGCTTATCCAGAACAAGGGCAAAAATACTTGGTAGGGCGTCGTGAAACACCACTGAGCCTTTTACACCCCCTCGAAAGAGGGTGGCAAGGCCGCTCTCGTCCGGAAGCGGACTAAAGCAGCGCGGGGGAAGATGCAAAAATTCACGAAAACAACCAGTGGAATCGTGCTGGAATACTCGCCGGACTTCGGAACCAACGGGGAATGGATACGGGACGAGCTTCAGAAGTCCAAGCAGGTCCGGCTTTCAAGCGTGTTTTCTTTCACGCCAGCAGACCTGCTGAACCCACCAGCGCCCGGGCAGGACCTGTCCCATTACGAGTACCGATTCACGTTCGGGACTCTTCAGGGTAGTTACTTTAAGATCGCAGGCAGGGTGCTCGGGATCAAGAACGACTTGCTGATTTGTCAGAACATCCCGCTCCGGCGACAGGTGTTCGCGGCTGAGCGGAACATTTCCATTTTCGGCAAGTTAGCTGACCTTCTCAATCACACTAATCCTATCGTGATTGGAGGAACGCGGCGGGATGCCATCCCCAGGAGTGTCTTCGAAGAGCTGCTCAAGAAATTTCCCAACACCGTTGAGCTCAATCACTACGCCGGTGCTCGCGTACACATGATCCTTGCGCACTACCTGGACGGGATGAAGGACGCGCGAGGTCGCTATGAGAGCTATCTCAACAGAAAGTCGTTGATCGGCGGGGCGGTCGCACTCGACCTAGATGTGCTGAAGAAACTCGAGGTCGAAAAGTACGTCCTCATCCGCGACCTCATAACGGACGCACTTATGACGAAAAAGAATTGGTCAGAGGACGACTGGCAGAAGCTCATGCTCTCGTTCCTACTCCTGCTTTTCCCTAAGTACATAAAGGTTTTACAAAATGTGACGATTCACGACTACTACACCGATCCTGCGAGGAAAACGGACCGCTACATCGACATCGCCATGGTGGACGCGAACGGCAATCTTGACGTAATCGAAATCAAGAAACCGTTCGATGACAAGATTCTCAGAAAGAGCACCTACCGCGGGAATAATGTTCCCACGTCGGAGCTCAGCGGCAGCATAATGCAGGCGGAGAAATACCTTTTCCACCTGTCCAAATGGGGTGTCAAAGGAGAAGAGACCTTAACCAACCGGTACGCTTCGGAGCTACCGCCTGGTCTGAAAATCAGAATCTCTAACCCAAAGTCGATCATCATCGTCGGGCGCGATGAGGTCGGGGGAGCAGGCATGACCCAAGGCCAGTTGCTCGACTTCGAGATCATCAAGCGCAAGTACGCTAACATGATGGATATCATCACGTACGATGACCTGCTGCGTCGACTGAACCATACGATCGCAGCTCTGGGGGCTTAGTACCAGCGGAAAGCACCTTGATCCGATTCCTCCCCAATTTAGAGCATCCCAAGATGACCGCTTCTGGCGCAACTGTGACCCGCGTTGCCACTGCGTCATGTCCGCTTTGTAGCAACAGCGACCGGTGGCTCGATGACCATTTTGAAGGCGCAAAAAGCCGTTCCACTTTATGAACCCCCTTCGTCTGCTTCGGGCGGCAGCGGAAATGATTTCCACTTATGCAAAAGCTGCCAGTGCGAGTTCGGGCCCGACTGCAAAAAATTTTCAGTGTTAAGTCGGCCTGGCGTCGGCAGTTCCGCTCCCCCCCGCGCTTCGGCTTATGACCGGGCGGGGATGCTCCGCTGGACTACTTGGCATTGAACTCAGGAGTAGGCATGAACAAAGTCATAGAAGCAAAGCTGGGGATGTATGACGCCTTGATGGCTATGCTGAACAAAGGTCAGTGGGTCGCCTGGCCGAACGGCAACCAGTACTTCGTAATTAAGCCGGAGGATTTTCGCGAACTCATGGAGCCGTATGATCGGCTCCTTGATGCCGAGGATGTTGCTGAGATGCAGTCAGAATGAGCAGCCGTTAGCGTTGCACGCTTTTGGTGCATTGGCATGCATACCTCCAGGATCATATTCTGGGCGATAATTCCTCGGTTGACCTACGGGGGCGCGCGCCGCCGGGATTACCCTACCTACCACTATCGCAATCACCCTAAAGAAAGGATGGATATGTCATATACCGAGATCGAGAACCTTAAGGGCGCTTTGCGTGCGCGCCTGCGCCGCGACTTCGTTGAAGTGCCAAGCGCCCGCGACACAAGCCGGAGAGCGCATCTTGAGGTATGGGAAAGCAAGCGTGGCCGCCGAGTTATTGGCATAGAGTTCGACCATTCTGATCGTGTCAATCTGTGGCTTACCCGCCTAGGCATGCCACGCGACCTGCCACCAACGATCGAGCGAGTAGATAAGGATCCGAAAGGGCGAGGCTGGACCGACACGAAAGGTGACGGCGCGAACAGCAACCTGTCTGGATACACGCAGTTTGTAACCAGGCCGATCGCCAGACTCGGCATCAAGACCCTGGATGAGGCGATGCTAGTATTGGATGGACTATGCCCGTAGTGCGAATCATACGAGTTCGCGGCCCCAAAGAAGGCGCCCGGTGCCGCCCGAAAGTTTGATTGGTAGAACCTTCGAATGGCCAAGCGCGACATGTCGAGAGAAGAACTCTTCGCATTGGTATGGGAGCGCCCGACCAGCGAGATTGCCATCGAACTCGGCATCTCCGACGTCGCAGTCGGTAAGCTTTGCGAGAAATTGCAGGTTCCAAAGCCTCCTCGCGGTTATTGGGCGCGCGTGGTGGCGGGCCATGCGCCGCGACGTCCCGCCTTGAAAGCATTTCGAGAAGAGTTGGAAGCCAAACGGAAAAGCGCATTACAAGCCCGCACCGCCGGACATTTCACTGAACTTCAATCGAAATTCCTGAATGAGGCACTCGACGAACTTCGCAATCGCGGCATCGAGCACCAGATCGATACGTCGCGCCTGAAACATATCTCGAGCCTCGATCAGGACGTCGCCGCCCAAGCGCTGCTTTTGATTCAGGGGCAAGCACAGAAATGGGCAGAGAGTGGTCGGGTTGCCGTCAAATGGGGGACGTCGGTCAAGGCGAGCATCGGAAAACTCGTCGAGCGATTGATGCCACTTGCCCGTCCGCAATTGCTGGCTTTCGAGACAGAAGGCAAGCGTCATTCGTTCTCGGCTGCAGGTCCGATTGTATTCGTCAGGTGGACGGCAGAACTTCAAACTCGAATAGCAACGCTTGCGCGGATCACACGGGATCAAAATCTTAGCCACGTGGTCCAACCGCTGTCGGTCGCAGACCATGCCTGGTCGAGCACCCATCTCTATCAGCCGGAATCAGATTTCATTCTGAATAGCTACCTATGCATTTCGTCAGACACTGCCTGGATAGAATGGTATCGGCGATCGTGGCGTGAGGAGAACCCGCCGGAACGACACTCAACGAACAAGTTCAAATTGCGTGACGTTATGCCGATCGATTTGCTCGATGAAGAAGAGGAAAAGGTTCTGGCTCCGGCCATTTCCGAAGCGAGGGTCAAGCCGTATCAGTCGCGTCTGCAGGCGCTCGATGAGGCCGAACGGATCTACGAGATGATCACCAATGCAGCTTATGCCTTGGATAGGTCGGTTCCAAACGACATGCTGGCCATGGCTGATCGGATCTGGTTTGGAGCCGATCGACCCTTTCAGGCCGCCCGCGAAGCATTTGCCCATATCGAAACTGATCTGGAGCGCTGGGAGCAGCAACTCGAGACCGAGCGATCGCAGTTGGCGCAAGCCGTTCTCGGCGTCAGGCCTGGCGACATTGTTGCCTCACAACAGAACGGCGCGTTCGTGCGCATTTCAGCAGAGTCGGTTTCGCTCTACTTCACCGAGAAGCGCGTCACGTTTGTCGTCTCTGGTAGGCGCTTTCGCAAAGACGGAACCCTTGGCAAGATCAGTGAGACGATGAGTTTCGCTATGGACCGAAAAGATGAGCAGGGCGGCTAGGTCTGAGCGTGGCCTGCCGAACCGATTGCATCCGCACGTCATACGACCAAGTGCTTGATGGCCTGCTTCAATTCGCCCGGGGTCAGCGCCTTCACCAGTTTCCGTGAATGGACAAGCATGCCGTCAGAGATCGCGATCTGCCGACCCTATATCGAAGCGCTCTTACATAGGCAAAGACAGCCGTGTTGCGGCCGAGGCCCTATCGTCCAGAAGGAGCGATATGCACTCGGCCGTGATCGCCTTCCTGACCGGGTCAAACACCATTCGCACTCCCGAATTTCATCAGAGAAAGCAACCGGCAAGAGGCAAACAACTGCGCACGCCCTGACCGAGCGGCTACAGTAATTTGGGGACTCCGCGTCATGTCCTGCAGTTTCCGTATTGACCAGAATGCTGCGGTGCAGTTATTTGGGACTCAAAATTTGGTTGCTCCAGTAACCGGGTAACGACCACAGAGACAACCATTATGACCGTAATTCTCACCGCCTGCACTCAGAGAAAGCGGGTTTCCCACAGCCCGTTGCTCTGTGCGAGAGACCTGCCTGACGGTAAGCTTTCGGACGTGGTCGAGACTTGGGCCGATCGCCTCAGTCAAGTGAAGGTTACCCGCCCAGCAAAGGATCTTTATTGCGGCCGATCCTTCTCTGAGGCGGTCAAAGCGGCCCAAAATATCCAGGCTGATCTTTATATCGTGTCGGCGGGTCTTGGCCTCGTTCCGGGCGATGTCAACGTGCCTTCCTATAACCTCACGGTCTCGAAGGGGACCGCCGACTGCGTCATGAACAAGCTCGATGGCGAATACTCTGAAGCCGACTGGTGGGCGGCGCTAGGCGGCGCCGAAGCGCTGCTTCACGTGATCGAGCAGGCTGACCCGGTGGTTGTTGTCGGACTCCCCTCCCCTTATTTGCGCATGATCGCACCGACACTGGCGCTTCTATCGGATGGACTCTGCAGCAAGTTGAGGATTGTCGGAGGTCGTGATGTGCCGGACCTGGATCCGCGCCTTGAAGACTTTCGGCTCCCCTATGACGATCGCTTAGATGGCCCCGACAGCTCCTTGCCGGGGACAAGATCAGATTTTGCTTCCCGTGCCGCCCGCCATTTCGCGGAAGAAATACTGGTCAAGGCTCCGGTCGCATCAATCGACATTCATCGCACCCTGACTGAGGCCTCGATGTCGACATGGACACGTCCGACCACCAAGTCTGGCGCTCGAATGTCCGACGCGGATCTTAAATCGATCGTTCGTGATCATTGGTCGCGTGCCGGCGGTCGTTCCACCAAACTCCTACGGATATTGCGGGACGAATTGAACGTCGCTTGCGAGCAAAAGCGCTTCGCAAAGCTGGCGGCCGAGATCCGGAAAGAACAAGCCCTATGAGCATTGACGAGAACAATCTCATAATACGTGCGGTCAAAACCCAGCAAGGCGACGGCGTCGACGTTTACGCCTTCTTTCTCCACGGCTCGGACCTCACGCGGATTGCCGATATCAGTCGGATTCATCGTGACGAGAAGGACCTAAAGGGTTTTCAGCGCAAGGAGATCCGCAGCCATGTTAACGCTATCGCGGAGTTTCTCGACAGCGGCCCAGTTCTTTTTCCCAATGCCATCACGCTCGCCCTTTCTTCCGACGTCACGTTTGACGTGTCTCGAGGACCGAAGCCGAAAGGACTGACCGAGGTCGGCCAATCGGGAACGCTGAACATCCCGATCAGGAAGGCCGGTGAGCGTGCCGCTTGGATCGTCGATGGTCAGCAGCGCTCATTGGCGCTCGCGAAAGCCAAGGATAGCCGCTTCCCGGTTCCGGTCATCGGCTTCGTCTCTCAGGACGTGCGGGTGCATCGCGAACAATTTATTCTGGTCAACAAGGTCAAAGCCCTCGACGTCAGGCTGATCAACGAACTCCTCCCGGAGGTGGGTTCGCTGCTGCCAAAGGATCTGGCGGCCAATCGTCTCCCGAGCGAGTTGTGCAACCTTCTCAATCGACAACAGAAATCGCCCTTTTATCGTCTGATCCG
Source organism: Pararhizobium arenae (assembly GCF_001931685.1). GTDB lineage: Bacteria > Pseudomonadota > Alphaproteobacteria > Rhizobiales > Rhizobiaceae > Pararhizobium > Pararhizobium arenae. The sequence continues at coordinate 677,326 of NZ_MOOY01000001.1, forward strand.
TCGCGCCTCCGATACTGGCAATGAGCAGAGCGTCGTCAACGATACGGCTCTGATCGACGCGATTAAGAAGAACCTCAAAGGCCCCTATGGCGCATTGAGTCAATATCTTACGGTTGAAGCCTATAACCCCGATGCCATGTACGATGCCCTTGTTCTCTATTGGTCTGCCGTCCGCGACGTGTTTCAAGAGGCCTGGGGTAGGCAACCCACCGAAAGCCGGCTTATGCATTCTGCTGGCATCAAGGCGATGGGTGCTTTGATGGACCAGGTGATGCTGCGCGCTGATAGCTCTGCGACACCGGAAACCGAAGTCAGAGAAGCGCTGCAGCGGATCGCCCCTTTCTGCGCCTGGACCGAGGGAACATGGGAGGGTGTTGGCCTGCAGTGGAATGAAATCCAAGGAACGCCGCAGCACAACCGGTTGCTCGCTGATCACCTGATGCAACTCGACCGCAAACTATCCAGGCCGACACGATGAGATTCATTTTCGCCGACAGCCTCGATCACGTCGATCCCGGTTACGACTTTCTCAGAGACCGGTACTCAGAAGGCCGCACGCCATATTGGGACGACGCTTATCCGCATGAGATCATGGGCTATGCTCCGTATAAAGGAATGCTAGTTTCCCGCGGCATCGTCGGTGGCGCGGCCGTCGGCGGAAAATATACCGAGGCCCAGGCAATGCGCTTCCGCCGGGTCGGAGCACGCGAGTTCCTTCGTCTGGATAAGCCGCGATTCGAGCATCTGCCGATTTTCGGCGATTGCGGGGCGTTTACCTATCATAAGGAAGATAAGCCGCCCTACACACCGGACGACACCGCGGAGTTTTACGACGATGCGCGCTTCACTCATGGCTGCTCCGTCGACCATATCATTTTCGATTTCGATGAAAGCCTGAAAGGTTTTGAGGGCGGCACGGAAGAGGCCCGCAGGCGTTTCGAGATCACGCTTGAGAATGCGTCAGCTTTTCGGACGTCGACGCAGCACATGTCGAACCGCTTCACGCCCATGGGCGTTATTCAAGGCTGGTCGCCTGGAAGCATGGCCGAGGGAGCCCGCCGACTGGTCGCGATGGGTTACGACTACCTTGCCCTCGGTGGTACCGTGCCGTTAAAAGCTTCGCAGATCAAAGCCTGCCTTGCCGCAATCCGTGATGTCATTCCGGAGAGCACCCGCCTACATATTCTTGGATTTGCTAAGGCTGACGAGATCGATACGTTCGGCTCCTTCAATATTACCAGCTTTGATACGACCTCGCCGTTGATCCGTGCCTTTAAGGACGCCAAAGCGAATTACTACTTACCGAACAAGGCCGGAAAACTCGACTATTACACGGCGATCCGAGTGCCTCAAGCGCTCGAGAACCCCAAGCTGATGCGACTTGCCAAACGCGGCGCTCTTAACCAGGAGCAACTCGTATCGATGGAAAAGAATGCGCTCGCCGCGCTCAGATCCTATGATCGCGGCGAGACTGATCTCGAAGACACCCTCGACACAGTCCTCGAATACGCGACGCCGGCCATCATGGGCGAGACGATTGGCGATTTGCCCGGAGCAAAAGCCGTTAAGGATCTCCGAGACAGATACAAGCGGACACTGAGCGACAAGCCCTGGAAACGTTGCTCCTGCCCAATCTGCTCTGCACTTTCGATTGAAGTGGTGATCTTCCGAGCGAGCAATCGCAATAAACGGCGCGGCATTCATAATCTGGGCGTCTACAACGCCCTTGTTGACCAACTCCCAATCAATAGCGGGCGAAATGACGATACTCAAGTTTCCAGCGATCAGAGCCAGACAGAGCGAAGCACACACGGTTCTATCATTTGCAGCGCTAGCGTCTGACCTGCAGAAATTTGCGGTCATCGAACGGGTCGCGCGCGATGCCGAGGGCGGATTGAGTGGGTTTCAGCGTCCGCAGATTGCTGGTCATATTCGGGAGATCCGAGATTATCTCGAGAAGCCGGAGGCGATCCTGCCCAACCCAATTGTTGTGGCGTTTACAACGAATGTCGAGATCAGCAACGAGGGTGCCGACGGGCGATGCATGGTAGAGATCGACATCGCGTCGGGAGCGCCGGGCATGGTCGTGGACGGCCAGCAGCGGTTGACGGCGCTTGGCCAGGTCCATGAGAAGGACTTCCAGGTCTTCGTCTCGGCGATCATCTGCCGCGACGACGAAGAACTACGCCGACAATTCGTCCTGATCAACAATACGCGGCCGCTGCCGAAATCGCTGATCTACGAACTGCTGCCGACCGTGACCGGCCTGCCGCGCCGGCTTGGTGATCGTTCGGTCGCCGCCGATATCGCCGCACGTTTAAACTACGACGAACAATCGTCGCTTAAGGGTCAAGTCTACCAGCATACAAACCCGGGCGGCCTCATTCGAGATACGGCGATCCAGCGCGTCATTATCAATTCGCTGAGCGACGGGGTCATGCGTGAATTGATCCGCGAGCCCGACGGCACCGACCTCTGCTTCAAGCTGATCAGCGATTTTTACCGCGCGGTTCAGTATGTCTTCAAGGACGCATGGAAGAACCACACGCCAAAGACGTCGCGCCTTGTTCACGGCGCGGGCATCATGTCCCTCGGCTATGTCATGGAAATTCTCGTGCTCCTTGACGGCGCCAGAACCTTCGATGATTTCGCCAAGGGCCTTGCTTGTCTTGTCGATAACACCGCCTGGACGTCCGGCGAATGGAATTTCGCGGAAAACGACAAACGAAATTGGAAGTCGGTGCAGAACGTCAACCGCGATATCGTGACGCTTGCACAATATCTCGTTGGAATCGTTCGTGCTGACGTCCGTCGCCGGCGCAACGAGGGTCAGGTGAGCACCGAGGAACCACGCCAGAAGGTCACGGGGACCTGATGAGCTACGCGGTCAAGGAACTCTTCAAAACGCTCCAGGGCGAAGGTGCCCAAGCCGGCAGAGTAGCGGTTTTTTGCCGTTTTTCCGGCTGCAATCTCTGGTCGGGCCGTGAAGAGGATCGCCCCAAGGCAGTCTGCCAGTTCTGCGACACGGACTTCATCGGTACGAATGGCGAGGGAGGGGGCAAGTTTCGCGATGCAGCGGAGCTTGCTGCAGCGATTGCCCGCACCTGGGGAAACAAGGAAAGCAGGCGATACGTTGTCTTTACGGGCGGCGAACCGCTGCTCCAGATTGATGCAGAGTTGATCGACGCGGTTCATGGGTATGGGTTCGAGATCGCGATCGAGACCAATGGCACGCTCGAGCCGCCAGCCGGCATTGACTGGATTTGCGTCAGCCCGAAAGCAGGCGCGCCCTTAAAACTTCGAGCCGGGAGCGAACTAAAGCTTGTCTTTCCGCAGCCGAACCTCCTCCCGGAGGCATTGCAGGACCTCCACTTCGAGCACTATTTTCTGCAACCGATGGACGGGCCGGAGCGCGCTGAAAATACCATTGCCGTGACCGAGTACTGCCTGGAACATCCCAAGTGGCGCCTTTCGCTACAAACGCACAAGATGATCGGAATCCCATGAAAATCACCCAAGCTTTCACCTTCGAGGCGGCCCATCGCCTGCCGAACGTCCCAGCTACCCACAAGTGCCATCGGATGCATGGCCACTCCTATCGGGTCGAACTGCAGCTCGCCGGCAAGGTCAATCCGGACACGGGTTTCGTCATCGACTTTTTCGATCTGGAAAAGGCTTTCGGCCCCCTCCTTGAACAACTCGACCACCACACGCTCAACGAGATCGAAGGGCTGGAAAATCCGACAGCTGAGAACATCTCGACATGGATCTGGACAAGGGTTCGCCCGCTCCTTCCCGAATTGAGTTCCGTAAAGGTATTCGAGACGCCCATGTGCTGGGCTGAATACGATGGCAATTGAGAGGTAGAGGACCATGACGTCGACAGCGCTTGTTCTGTTTTCCGGAGGTCAGGATTCGTCGACCTGCCTTGCCTGGGCCCTCGATCGATACGAGCGGGTCGAGACGGTGGGCTTCGATTATGGTCAGAGGCACCGAATTGAACTTGATTGCCGTGATACACTGCGTCGTGAACTCAGTGCCATGAACCCGGCCTGGGCAGAGCGCTTAGGCGAAGATCATACGATTTCGCTGGCCTCGCTCGGAGAGATCTCCAAGACCGCGTTGACGAGCGAAATCGCTATCGAAATGGAAGACACAGGCCTTCCCAACACCTTCGTTCCGGGCAGAAACATTATCTTCCTGACCTTTGCTGCGGCCCTCGCCTATCGACGGGGGCTAAAACACATCGTCGGCGGCATGTGCGAAACAGACTACTCCGGATATCCAGACTGCCGCGACGATACGGTCAAAGCCTTGCAGGTCGCGCTCAATCTCGGCATGGAAAAGCGGTTTGTTCTCGACACCCCCTTGATGTGGTTGGACAAAGCTGACACCTGGCGGTTGGCGCAGGATCTCGGAGGTTCTCGCCTCGTCGAAACGATCGTGAAGGAGAGCCATACCTGCTACCTGGGTGAGCGTGGCGACCTCCATGACTGGGGATATGGTTGCGGGACGTGTCCGGCCTGCGATTTGCGGGCAAAGGGATATCAGCGATTTGTTGCAGAGCAGGTTTGAAACGAGGGCGAAGAGATGATCGCGACGCGCAGACAACGCATTGAAGGGTTCCTCTTTCTGGCCGGCTTTATAGCCTGCATTCCCTTGGCGAACTATATGATTGGCCACGTGGGAACCATGTGTGTTCCCGATGGCCCGTGCATCATACCGGTCGGCCCCGGTTTGACGGCGCCAAGTGGCGTGTTGCTGGTCGGCCTTGCTCTGGTACTGCGTGATCTGGTGCAGCGGCGGCTTGGGCTGACATGGGCTTTCGGAGCTATTGTGGTGGGAGCAGCGCTCTCAACGACCTTCACTGCTCCTGCCCTTGCCTTCGCTTCCGCCGCAGCCTTCCTCTCGTCGGAGGTCGCCGACCTGCTGGTGTTCACGCCCCTGCAGAAGAAGGGCTTGGTGAAAGCCGCTTTGGCAAGCAGTATCGCCGGTCTTATCGTCGACAGCGTCATGTTCCTCTGGCTGGCCTTTGGATCGCTCGATTTTCTCGCAGGGCAGGTCGTGGGCAAAGCGATCATGGTGATTGCTGCCCTTCCCGTGCTTTTCTGGATTCGGAACCGCGATAAGCGTCTGGGTCTAATTCCTGCGTAGCGGTACACCACAGATTTGACAAAGCGAGGTTTGCCGACTGTTGGACAGCGGCAAGCCTAGCGGGAGATGCTCGCAAATGATTGCGGCAACTGCTGCAGTTAACTGCCTGCATAACAACGGTCTTATCTTTCGGCAAAATTTAGCTCTATTGGCAACATCCGGTTCAACCGATATTGTTGAGCAATAATCACGAAGATTGCAATCAAACCTTAACCTGCAACCTAGATATATGTCACACTTACGTAATGCCGAATCGGGGGTTCGGCACCTTTCGAGGTGGGCATAAGTGCATGATGTGTCGCTTGTTGCGGAGGAACGGGTTCCGGCAACGCAAAATCATTTGAACTGGTTACGCGCATGCTGAACCTCGGCATGTTTGTTGAGTTGCCTGGCGGCAAGGGTCTGGGAAAGCTTGAAGCTGTTTCCGGCCGGATTTCGACAGTTACAGTTTTCCGATCGATCCGTAATGTGGAGACGCTAGAGTTTGAGCTTTCACGACTTGAGAGAGGTTATCTAAGCCCGCATACGCGCGTTTATGTTCCAGGGCGTGGGCGAACACGCGTGGGACGTGTTATCGGATTTTCACAAGCGGCGAACGGCTACATAGACTACGAGATTCAGTTTCCTAATGGGAGAGCCGAGGATCTAAATGAAAGGGCATTACAAGTTAGGCCTTGGAATGCTCCTGAAGATCCAGCCGAGATGCTTGCCATTGGAGCATCGGAGACTCAGTTTCTTCACGACCGCCGGCAAGAGGCTATGGGCGCACTTCTGAAGTTGAGGAGCGCGGCGCAAGGCCTCACATCAGTACCCTCAGCAAGTATTGACTACGTTCCGCACCAAGTTGCTGCAGTCAAACGTGTTTTGAGCGACCCGATCCAAAGATACCTCCTTGCCGATGAGGTTGGATTGGGCAAGACTATCGAAGCCGGACTCATCATCCGGCAACATCTCATCGATGATCCCGAGACCCGCGTCCTGGTTTGCGTTCCAGATCACCTCGTCGGACAATGGCGTCGCGAATTGATCGAAAAGATTCGACTCGATCAATTCGCGAAAGGGTTCGAGTGCTGCGGTCATACCGATATGGCCCAGGCTTCGCAGGCGCCAGATATCTTGGTCATCGACGAAGCGCATCACCTCGTGGGCATCGATGCCGGTCCGCTCCTGCCTGCCGCCAACCGGTTGCGCATCCTCAGCCAAGAGGCGCCTGTCCTCCTTCTGCTTTCTGCGACACCCGCTCTCGGCGAAGAAGCAAAATTCTTGGCGCTCCTGAACCTTCTCGATCCGATCAATCATCCAATCGAGGATTTGAGCGGATTCAAAGTCAAGCTTGCGCAACGGCGAGAGATTGGGCGCTTGCTGCTGAGCCTTTCTCCAGATGGGCCACGCATCGTTCTTCGGCAGCGTGGCGCTGAACTCATGCGGCTGTTCCCATCTGATGAGATCGTGCAGGAGTTTGCACCGCAGTTGATCGAGGCAGCGAAGGATCCGTCCAATGATCTGACACACCTATGTTCGGTGCTGAAGGACCATATTGCCAACAGCTATCGTATCCATCAACGCCTCATCCGATCCCGCCGAGTGGATGCAGCAGGTTGGGAATTTGTCCCGCGAGGGCCGATCACCGACGGCGAACCCCTCCTCTCGCATGTTAAAGTCGAAGAGGATCCTGCCGACATCTCGTCGGCCCTGCTAACGGCGCTTGAAGATTGGCGCTTCAGCGCGGCTGAGTCATCGATTAGCGCCGACGGCGAGACAGCACGCTTTGCGCTTCGATATCGAGACTTGCTCGGTGCGGTAAGTGAGGGTGCCGATGCCCTGAGAGGATGGCTGAGAGACGCTGAGCCGATTTTCGACGGTGAAGACGAACTCCTTGCCGCGCTCGGTGCCATTGCGGAAAAGCTGGACGATCAGCTCCGTATCGAGACGATGGTCGAGAGCACGACCCGGTTGATAAAGGCAATCAGGCCCGAAGCACAATTTCCCAAGGTGGTGGTGTTTGCGTCCAGCGAGTCGGTGGCTCGCCATTTTCATGACGTTTTCCAAACCGACGTGGACGGGACGGCCGCGTATTTGCTGACTAACGGCGCCGCTAATGCGGATAAGGTCGTGCTGGAATTTAGTGGACGGAGCACGCCTTCGATCCTAGTCACGGATCGTTCTGGTGAGGAGGGCCTTAATTTAAGTTTCGCGGATGCGATCGTCCATCTCGACCTGCCAATGGCCGTGGCGCGGATCGAACAGCGGATCGGCCGCCTGGATCGATTTGGGCGGCGGAAGAGTTTGATCCGCCATCGTCTTTTGTTGCCATCTGATGAGGATGTCAGCCCTTGGAGAGCGTGGTTCGAGATGCTGGCTGGCGGCTTCATGGCCTTCAACCGCTCAACGAGTGATATCCAGTTTCTCCTGGAACGATTAGAGATCCGAGTCTTTGCAACACTCCTCCAACATGGGCCTGACGCGCTGAGAGCGATGACTGGCGATATTCGGGCACAGATCGCCGATGAGCGTAAATCGCAGGACGAGCAGTATGCACTCGACCGTATAACCCTTGCTGAAGAGCGGGTAGAAACCTTTATCGAAGCTTTGGAGGACGCCGAAGAGGACGAAGAGGCGCTCGAACGCGCCGTTGATGGATGGCTCGTGGAAACGCTTCAAATTCGGAAGCAGCCGTTCAAGTGGCCCGAGGAGGATCCATTCAAGTTGGTAACCACCAGCCACACGCTGATTCCGCGGGTCCCGTGGCAATCGGAGCTTCACATCGACAACTCCACTGCACTGACCTGGAGACGGCGGGTCGTCACGAACCGGCATAAATCCAATCTTTTGCGCCCGGGAATGCCACTTCTCGACGCGCTTGAGCGGTTCACGCGGTGGGACGATCGGGGAACGGCGTTCGCGACATACCGGGTCGTTCCAGATTGGAACGACGAGATATGGATCGGATTCAAGCTGTGTTTCGTCGTGGAACCGCAGATCGAGTTCACCGATTTCCTCGCGCCTTCCCGCTCGGATCTGGCCTTGTGGCGGCACGCTCAACGGTACCTGGCGCCAAGCGCGCATACGGTCTACATCGACTTGAACGGCGTTGAGGTCACAAATCCCGAACTCACCGCTATCATCAACCGGCGATATTCCGACAGACCGGTTAACGGCTTTCCGAAGGATATTAATCTTGGTAGCCGGCCGCAATTGCTTGCGGACATCATCGATCCCTCAGCCTTTCAGTCAATTTGTCTCTCCATTCGTGATAAAGCGCGCGAGCGCCTGGCCTCGACGGATGAAGTCGGCTCTGCGGTCGCTCGCGCCGTCACGATGGCGGAAGCAGATCTCGGGCGCCACGAGCGGCGGATGACGCGAGGAAATTCGAGAGACGGGGACTCCGCCCAGTCAGATATCGACGCAATGAAATCGATCCTCCAGTCTATTCGTCAGCCTTCGATTCGGTTGGATGCGATGGGTTGTTTCATTGTCGCACAACATGCGCCGAAGAGTTCTGCCAATGGATGAATTACAAGGGCACGCGGCGTTTACTGCAGTCTCGCAACTGCTGGCAGGCATAGGCGATGGTGAAGCTTGGCGCGGGCAATCCCCGGCGATTGAGCGGCTTCGCGCCGCACTTTGCGATATGGGCAATGACGCAAGCGTTCTCGACCTCGCCGTCCTCGTGCGCCAGGTCTTGATCTATGAGTATGCGCGGCGCGCCTTCGAGGTCTCTCCCACCTTGCGCATCGCGCATCCGAAACTGGCGCAGTTTGAAGGATGGGACAAGGTCGGTATTGCCGCGGTTCGGTCGCCTGAAGGCATGCTGATCACCGCCCGCCCATGGCAGCCGAACTGGCTGTCGAAAGGCGATGGTCGAGGCGTCGAAACGCTGGCATCGTCCGAGAGTATCCGGCGTGTATTCAATGCAGAGGGAACGGAAGGCGACCCTTTCCTTCAGTCTGTTGGCCGTTCTTCCTACCGAAGCCCCGGACAACGCGCCGCCGTCCGCGCCGCACTCTCGACGCCTGCTGGCGCGACCTTGGTGGTCGCCCTGCCGACTGGCGAGGGGAAGAGCATGATATTCCAACTCGCTCAGAAAGTCGGCTTTGTTGGCAGCAATCCCGACACAAGGGGGGTCACGCTCGTGATCGTTCCGACCGTGGCGTTGGGGGTCAACCATGAGCAGGAGGCGGTTAGGGTTTGCGGCCTCGCTCGTCCGTTAGCCTTTCAAGGTGGGAACGATGCCGAAAATAGCATCATCGCCGACCGTATCGCAGATGGCTCGCAAGGCATCTGTTTCGCATCGCCGGAGGCTGCGTGCCATCGACTGCGCAATCCCTTGCGGCGTGCCGCCGAAGCCGGCTTGTTGCGAGCGCTGGTGATTGATGAGGCTCATCTTGTCGATCAGTGGGGCACCGGGTTTCGGAGCGAGTTTCAGGAATTGAGCGGACTGAGGCGCGAGCTTATAAGTGCCGCGCCCCCAGAGCACCGTCTGAGAACTGTATTGCTCTCGGCGACTTTGACGGATTCCTCCCTGGAAACGCTTCGCATGCTTTTCGGTGCGGATGGTGAGTTTGGGAGCATGTCTGCCGTCCAACTCCGTCCAGAGCCCGACTACTGGATTGCTCCGATCAGCGATGAGGACACCCGAGTTGAACGGGTCTTGGAAGCACTGCATCACGCACCGCGACCAGCGGTTCTCTATGTGACCGAGGTCGGCGAAGCCGAGGCCTGGTATCGGAGGCTGGTCAAGGAAGGATTTCGACGCGTTCGCAAACTCCATGGCAAGACTGGCAGAGCCGAGCGCGAGCACATCGTTTCGGAATGGCGCGACGGCACGCTTGATATCGTGGTCGGGACCTCTGCGTTCGGCCTGGGCATCGACTATGCTCATGCCCGCAGCATTGTTCATGCGTGCGTTCCAGAAACGCTCGACCGGTTCTACCAGGAGGTTGGACGCGGCGGTAGAGACGGGATGGTCTCCCTGTCCCTGGCAATACCGTCGGCAAAAGACTTCTCCATCGCCGAAGCGATCAACGCCAAACAGGTCATCAGCGTTGATCGTGGTCTCCACCGGTGGTCTACGATGTTCACTCGAAAAGTGTCCCTTGGAATTGGGCGATTTGCCGTGCAAGTGGACGGCCGCCCGGGCGCCGACGAGCGAGACATCGACATGTTCGGCGAGACCAACACGGATTGGAACCTACGGACGTTGGCGCTCATGGCCCGTGCCGGTCTTATAAAGCTTCTGGGGACACCCTATCCGCCAGTCGAGAAAGAAGGAGATTGGCTGGAAGTCGCTGTTCTTGATGATCACCATCTGGAGCAGCGCCTCTGGGTCGATAAAGTCGAAATGGTACGCTCTGGCGACTGGATCTCGAGTAAGAGGAACCTCGATTTGATGCGAGAGTTTCTCAAGGACCAGCGCTGTCCTGCCGAAATCTTCGAGGAGTTATACGGCGCGCACCGATTGGCCAGAGTTTGCAGTCGCTGCGAGCGGTGCCGGCTGGACGCGGGCAAACGCCACCTCGGAAAGACCGTCGGCGAATCGATCGCACCGTGGTTGCTCCCGCTTCATCCATCCCTGGCGAGGCTTTTCGACAATAACCTCAAGCTGCTTGTCACGTACCAGCCAGACAGCCTGCCGCGAGCAGCTTCAAGAAGACTGGGTGAAACATTACAAAGACTGCAACGCATGAATCTGACAAAGCTTCTCCTGCTCGGCTCACAGCCCTTCGACATGGGCCAGGTCCTAAAGTTCTCCGCGAACACGCCGTTCTTTGTCAGCGACGTGGCATCGCTCGCGATATCCCGATTGCCAAAAGGACCGGAGATCGCACTGATCGGGCGCAATCAGACCCTAGAGGAACAAAATCTCACCAGCCGCCCAGAATCGCCGCGTATTCTTTTGGCTCCGCTCGGGCAATCTGCCCCCGACGGCCGGCGGCTTCGTGATGTTTTTGGCGGACGCGTCCTGACCTTTGAAGAATTCAATGAAAGGGTATCACGGTGAGCATTATCACAACCGTTGAAGCGGTCCCGAGCCGGCTCTACGCAATATACTCTTCGCTGTTCGACATTGAAAATGGAGAGGCGAAGGACCGCTTGGAATCCTGGGCTACGCCACCGTCACTCAAAAATACGACGGAAGATAGCGGCGGATCGCCAACGAAACTGTTCGTCAATTCTCTGCTCGAGGCACGCAGGATCGGCCTTGTTGAGGAGATCGACGACAAACTGCAGTTGACGGCAGACGCCCGGGGCGGAGGGAAAAAGGGGGAAAGAAGCGAGACCTATTTCCGCAGGTATTTGCTTCGCACATTGTTCGACCCGATCCGGGCGGAGGAGACCCAGCAAGGTTCATTCATGTTGGCTCTCACCTGGCTGTTGAGCACGAACCCGCTCAAGCCAATGAGTTTTTCCGACGATCCGAATTCTGCTATCAAGATGGCGCTGGGGGAAAATGCCCGGAAGACCGATTGCACCATCCCGCTCAATTATCAAAACATGCTCTATTGGGCGCGATATCTGGGTTTTGCGACAGTGGTTGGCGCCGGGCCTTCGAGGCGGGTCATCCCCGACCCGGTCAACGCCATCGATTACGCTCTTCCGGCAATTTTCGCCGACGGCAACGAGCTGCCGGTCGAGACGTTTCTGGCGCGACTAGCCGCGATCTATCCGGTCTTCGAGAAAGGGAGCGTTTGGGAGCGCTTCAATGCAATGCGGCTCATTCCTCTAAATGGTGCCGAAACGCGGCTTTCTGCCACGACAAGTATCGCCCTGCAGAGGCTTGCGGATCGACAGCGCTTGGCGATGAGAAGCGTGGCCGACGCGCCAGACAGAATCCTTGATTTCAGCGTTCGTGAAGACCGGGTGAGCCACATTGGTCTGCGGGGGAGCAACTGATGCGTAATGTCGTTTGTTGGGATCCCGGCGCGGTTCGTCAGGTCATCAACCCCTTCGCCGAACATATGCCGGATACCCTCTTCAAGGCGGTGCACAGCGACTGGGACCTCAACGTTTCCCCGCCGGTCGGAACAAAGTTCCAGGAGATTTCCGATGCGTCCTGGGACAAGATGAGCCAGCATCAGTTTGTGGCGGATTTCTTGAGCGATGAGCGACCGCACGCGCTCGCGGCAATTCTTGGTGATACCGGGTCGGGAAAATCGCATCTTGTTCACTGGATGCGGTTCCAGATCCGTTCCGACGAACAGCGCCTTGTCTTGCTCGTCCCGAAATCAGGAACGAGTTTGCGGGCGATCGTGAAAATGATCATTGACCAGCTTCCGGCCGATGAACAGAGAAGCTTTCTGGAAACCTTGCAGTCGGCGGGCGACGGCACGCAGACCCGTGCTGGACAAAAACAGCAACTGCTCAACGACCTGGCGCAGGTGATAAGGGAGGGAGTTCTCTCTCCGGATGCCGAAGAAATCGAGCAAGAACTGGCCTCGTATCTCCCGCATCTGTTTCAGGATCCATATATGCGGGCGACGCATTTTCTGGGCGACGAAACGGTCATTTCCGAAATCGTTGACCATATTTTCGCGCCTTCGAATGCTCAGGATCGTCCGGAAACGCGTCGAAGCTTCGAGGTCAGCGATCTTCCCCTTGGTGGTCTGGATTTTGCAAGCGCTTCGAAACTGGCGCAGGACGCGATGAAAATCATCGCGCTGGACACCGAAAAGCACACGCAGCTTGCGGTCGACATCATCAATGACAACCTCGACAAGGCGATCGCCCGAACCTTGAGTTTCTCAGGCGATCGTGTCGAGGAACTGATGACCCGATTGCGGGCGCACCTGAAGGTACAAGGCCGGGAGCTTGTCCTCCTTGTCGAGGAGTTTGCGCGCCTGCAGGGGATCGACCGGGCGCTTCTTCAGTCGATCACATCACATGGTGACGAGCGCTTGTGCAGGATGCGCTCAGCCATCGCCGTCACGACCGGCTTCTTCGAAAGTGTTGCGGCAACGGCCTATATGCGAACCACGCATATTGTCGATATGGATCGTTCCGCCGGGCGGGCGGAAGGACATTGGGTGACTAGCGAATCCCTCGCTCGGTTCGCGTCGCGATATCTCAACGCCGTCAGGCTTGGACGGGCAGACATTGATCTTTGGGCGAACGATCCGACAGCCCCTGACAATCCTCCGTCGCGGTGTGCTACGTGCGCTTACCGCAGCGACTGTCATTCGATCTTCGGTGAAGTGGACGGCTACGGTCTTTATCCGTTTACGGCGCGTGCCCTATGGAACTCTGCGCAACGCGCCAATGACACGCTTCCGGAAAGTCTCAACCCACGTATCCTTCAGAATGATCTGCTGGTCGAGGTGTTGGACAATTATGGTGATAGTATCCGCACCGGGACATTTCCCCCGTACCAGCTACTGGAAAAACTCAAGGGCGTTAAACTTCTCCCCGTCGCGGCTGAGTTGCAACTCGAGGCCAGAAGTCCGCAATATGCCGGACGCTGGAAAGCGTTTCTCGAATTATATGACGGCACCGGCGAAATCAGGAATCTGGACGCGAACCTGAGAGAGGCTTTCGACGTACCGGAAATCCCCGGGGCGGGCGCTGGCCTTCGGGTCGCCGTCGAAGAGGTGGTCGAACAACCGGCTGAAAAAAACAAACCGGCGCCGAGCCGTGAAGAGGTACTGCTTCAAAACTGGAGCAACGGTGGCGATCTCGACACGACGCTCGCAACACAATTGCGCATTCTCATTTTCTCGGCGGTTTCAGACACGATCGACTGGGATATGCTCGGCCTCGCCAAATCGGGCTTTGCGAACGCATCCACTGGCCGTCCGTTTCAGCGCGGCAGCATTAGCTTTGCACGGCAAGCCAGCCTTGTTCGTTCCGATCTCCGCGTCAAACTCGAAATACCCGGGACATTAAGCCCCGCCTTGGCGGGTGCCGCCCTCGTCGGATTGCTGAAAGCCTCGAAAAGGGACTTCAACTGGGATTTCGAGAACGGCGACAGAATGCTCGCTGCGTTTCTGGACTGCGTCGCGGTATGGGCGCGCAGCGTTGAAGAGCAACTGATTGCGTTGTGCAATCCCACACCCGATTGGAGCCAGGCACGTGCCGCCATGGAGCTGCTTTGCGTCGGTGCGGCAATCGGAGGCAAGATCAAGCCCGATGCGACGATTGCCGAATTTCTCGATGGCGCGTTCAGCTCCTGGCCGCAAGAATGCGCCAGCCGCTCAAAGGAGATGAGAGAGGCTTACGACAGTTTGCTGAACGGGCGCGAGACCGTGGCACAAATGGCCCGCTTCCAGATATCCAGCATGAAAGGCGGACAAGCCGGTGCAATGCTCGCTCCGAATCGGGTGGTCTCGATCATTCGGAATATCCGGCAGTCGAGCTGGCGCCTTAGCCTTGTCCCTCCGAGCGACGACCGGACCGAACTCGCAACTCTTTACCGCCGCATCCAGGAAGCCCTTCCGGCGGCTGCGACGGCGGAGATGAACGACCGGAGCCAGTGGCTCAAGGAAATGGAAGAAGCCTTTGGTGAGGGAGCCTCCAGGTCGGCAATTGTCGCCAGTTTAGAGAAGGCACTCGTTGCGGCCTCCGAAGCAGGAATAGGGTCGAACAATACTGCCAAGCTGCTAGCCGACGCTATTGAGCGGATTCGCAGCGTCAATTTTGACGATTCGCTGGCTGCCGCGCGCAGTCTCACCAAATTCGATGACGGCGTCTCGGCGCTCAGCCATTTTGGGCGCGGGCGACGAAACGGGGTGGAGGCTGGAACCGCTCTGGCAAACGCCGCCAGGGCATTTCTGGATGCGATTGATGAAACTGTTGCAGCCAACAGCCAAAGTCAGGATGCAAAGCACAACGCAATTGTGTTGAGCATCAACTCGATCCAAGGCGCATTGGAGGCGATCGAAACCGATCTGCGAATGATGGACGACACGTCTGGGGGAGCCTCCAATGCTGCTTGATAGAGCCGCCGGGTTAGCCGACAAGATCAATCAATACCAAACGCTCAAAAAAGCGGGTGACGAAGCGCTTCAGTTTCAGTCGCGCGCAAACCAATTGAAGACCGAATCCGAGAAGCTTTCATCCGCCCGAAAAGCTCTGAGAAAAATGCGAGATGCTGGCATCGAGGTCGATTTCGTGCCTTCCGACGGATTGACGCTTGCAGAACGGGCGAAGGATCTTCGAACCGCCATGTCCGGAAACCCGTCTGCGATCAACGAACCGTCATTAAATCTGAAGTATGAATTTCTGGACCGTCTGGCCGGCATCGCCTCAGCGGCGGACCGGATGATCTCGGCTTCATGGAAGTCTTACGTTCGCAAACGGGCCGAGTTCGGTTCGTTCGACATTCTCGACGCCCTCGCGGCTATCCCGCAGTTCCGCCCAAGCGTCAACCGTATACGCCAATGCCGGGCCGCGGTGGAAGCCTTGGGTGAGACAGTCCCTGACGATCCGATGGCAACCGTGTCGAGGCTAGACGCACTGGTGGCCGAGCATGAGAAATCGTGGTCCGAACTCTCCGCGAAGGATATTCCCGCCAGTGTGGTCAAATTCATCCGCGATGCCGCCAATGACGGGGCTTCCCTTACCTCTTATTCTGATGAGGTGAGACGTTGGCTTGATGAGCAAAATCTCATCGCATCGTTCCGCATACGGCTGAAATAGGTAAGTTCTGATGGCCCTCTCGGTTAATGCAGCCAAGCTTCTGGATCTAATCGAAGCGATCGAAATGCGGTCGCTAGAATGGGGTTTCACGGACGGTTTTCTGAGCGAAGGTGAAGTGCTGGCGCTTGCGAGATCGGTGGTCGCGGCTGGGAACGCGTCAGCGGCGGATGATGCCATTGAAGAATTGATCGCCGCCCGTGTTGTCTTCGAGTTGCATAACCCGGGCGGCGAGATCCGGTTGCGATCACGTTTCGGTGAAATGATGCGCTTGGCAGCGGCGAACCGTCAGTTGTTCCCGAACAAGCCATGGCAGGGCGCGCCGCATCTTGTCTCTGATTTCCGTGTTGACCGGCGGCCACGGCGATTTCCCAAGCGTGATCGATTGCCGGAAGCCATACTTACCGACCATGCCGCGATCCTTGCGTCCACCCCGCTGCGCCGAGATCTCTTTCGGTCGTTGACCGCACTGCCCGACATGAAATTGGCAGCCTTTCAGGAACGCGCCGCCGTCAGGTTAATCGTTCCCACCGACGACGGCGGTACGATCGTCACCGCCGGCACGGGTAGCGGCAAGACGATAGCGTTTTATTTGCCGGCGATGATCAGGATCGGCGAAGCGATCGGCCCGGATCATTGGGTCAAGGCGGTTGCGATATATCCCCGCACCGAACTTCTTAAGGACCAACTCGGCGAAGCGTTCCGCATGGCTCGTACCGTTGCCGAAGCGCTGGCTCAGCATGAGCGTCGGCAAATGAGAATCGGCGCACTGTTTCGTTCCTCGCCACGACGTGCGACCGAGAAGGAACTTGCCGACAAGGAATGGAGCCGACGGGGACAAGATTTCGTCTGCCCGTTCTTGCGCTGCCCGACCTGCGCGAACGAACTCATCTGGCGTCGGGCCGATATTGAGACGGCCAGGGAGCGGCTTAGCTGCTCACGACCGGAATGCAGCGGAGTAGTAAGTGAATCAGAAATCGTGCTCACGCGCGAACGGATGCAACGCCAGCCACCTGATATCTTGTTCACGACGACCGAAATGTTGAATCAGCGGCTCTCCGACCCCTGGATGCGAGGCTTGTTTGGTGTGGGTCTCCCTCAGGCAAAGCGCCCGTTTTTTGGCCTTCTTGACGAAGTCCACACCTATGAGGGCATTTCCGGTGCTCAGGCCGCCTTAACGCTCAGGCGATGGCGACATCTGCTGGCGTCGCCAATATCCTGGGTCGGCCTGTCGGCTACCCTGGGCAATGCATCGCATTTCTTTGCTGATCTGACGGGCGCGCATCCAGATCGCGTGGTCGAAATCACGCCGGCGCTGACGGAGTATGAAGAGGAAGGGGCGGAATACCAGGTTTTGCTCCGGGGCGATCCAACATCGCGAGCGTCACTGCTTTCGACCACGATCCAGACAGCTATGCTTGTGCCGCGCCTTCTCGATCCACCGGGAGGAGCGGGTGTCTCCGGCGCATTTGGCCGCCGCGCCTTTTTGTTTACGGATGATCTCGACGTAACAAACCGACTTTATGACGACCTGCGCGATGCAGAGGCCTACACCATTTTCGGTCAACCGGACAATCAGCGTCGCCCACTTGCGGCATTGCGCGGCGACGGCGGTGACGCTGCACTGCGTGATGTCGAAGGACAGCGATGGAGGGTTTGCGAAGATATCGGTCATCACCCTCTCGACAGACGGTTGATTGTCGGTCGCACGACGTCTCAAGACGCCGGGGTCAATCAGTCTGCCAACATTGTGGTCGCCACCACCGCGCTCGAGGTCGGTTTCAATGATCCCACCGTAGGCGCTGTCATTCAACACAAGGCCCCGCGTGGCATGGCATCGTTCCTGCAGCGAAAGGGCCGCGCCGGCCGTGCGCGAGCGATGCGCCCCATCACGCTTACGGTCCTGTCGGACTATGGACGAGATCGGGCCTTCTATCAGGCCTACGAGCACCTGTTTGATCCCGCGCTCGAGCCGCAGAATCTTCCGATCAGAAACCCCTACGTTCTAAAAATTCAAGCCGTCTACGCCATGTTCGATTGGCTGGCTGCGAGAACGGCTGGCTACGAGAAGGCGTGGCAGTGGGACTTGCTGAGCCGGCCACAGGACGATCCCAGCCAAGCCGTCCAGGCAGTGTTGGCACGCACCAAGGCGATCCTTTCGGATCTTATTCAAGGCAATCAAGCCACCATAGACGACCTCGCCCGACACCTAACGTCAGCGTTGGGCATTGATTCGGCCGCGGCCAACACCTTGCTTTGGGAACCGCCACGCTCACTTTTGCTCGAGGCGATCCCGACGCTGGTGCGGCGCTTATTTCGCAACTGGCGCTTGGCTTTTCCAAGTCAAATAGGTGAATTCGATCTGAAGACCGACTATCACCCTCTTCCAGATTTCGTCCCGCGGAGCCTTTTCAGCGACCTCAGCCTGCCGGAAATCAAGATTATCCTGCCCCCGGCAACGGCAAATCACGCCGAGCGGGTGGAGATGATGCCCATTCTCCAAGGCCTCAATCAATTGGCGCCTGGGCGTGTCACGCGACGGTTTGCCCCTGAAAGGGGCGCGTTGTCGCATTGGGTGTCGGTCGACCCCTCGCATCCCGAGCAAGATTGCCGGATCAGCGACTACGCAGAGGAACATGAGTTTGTCGGAGAGTTCGCTGGCCGGTTCAACGACCACGCGAGCACAGCGCCGGTCCTTGTATTTCGTCCCTGGACCGTGCGCCTGACAAAGGCTGCCCGTAGCGACGCACTGCCGAGCAGTAACGCAAGGCTCGCGTGGCAGACCGACATCGTCGTGAACGGCGATGCGCTGAATGTCCCAGTCCCGCCTCGCTCAAGTTGGCGCCGGTTGGTTGGATCAATAGACTTCTTTCTTCACCGCTTTCGATCAAGCGTTAGCGTGCGCAGGTTTGCCTCGACCGCGCATGCAAATGTTCGGACGTTACAGGACGATTTTCCCGTTACGGTGCATTTCAAAAGTGATGATGGCCGCCCGGCCGCACTTGGCTTCGAGCTTGAGGTTGACGGCCTTCGGATCGATGTGCGGCTGCCTGAAGGCGTCGAGGACGCGGGAAATTCCCTTCCCGCATCGTTGCTCGCGACGAGTAAGCTGAATTTCGCGCGTGACACTTTCAAAAAAGACCCGGACCTTCCTGCCGACCTAAATCAATTCCAGCGTGAATGGCTTTTCCAGATCATGGTCTCAGCGCTTTTGGCGGATGCCGCCAACACAGAGCGACCCTTGCCGGAGGTCGCTTCGGATGTGTTGAGCGAGCTTCGGTTCGAAGGCGTCTTTCACGACACGATGAGCGAGTTGTTCGGTGCGATGCCGCCTGTCGTTCCGGATGACGAGGACGGCGACGACGATGATCATGACGGAGCCGGAAACAGCGACGGCGTCGGCACGCGCCCGGCTCAACAGCGACGAGGACCGGGACGGCTGCAACAGGCACTTTCGAACCAGATCAGCCTACCGATCGTTCGAGAACGTATGCGGATGATCGCGCAACTCCTTTGGGAACCGGATCCGGTCGCGTTCGGCGCATGGCTTCGGGCTGTCATTCTGGAAACGCTCGGAGAGGCGATGCTTCAGGCGTGCATCGCCGCTGCACCGCGGCACGCAACAGTCGACACACTTCTGGTCGACATTCGTGACGACCATGAGAGCGGCGAGACAAGCGTCTGGATTACAGAGGCGACACTGGGTGGGGCGGGCGTCCTCCAAGCGTTTGCCGAAAAATTCGCATCCGAACCGCATATTTTCCTGACGGCGCTCGAGGCATCTCTTGCTCCAACCGATCTCGAACTGGTTGATCCTGGCCTTCGCCAGATACTCCATCTTGCCCGCACTGACGCGAACGTGACGGGGGAAATTGCGCAATTGCGTGCCACCAACTCGCATGGCGAGCGCGCTGTTTTTTGGAAGACCTTGTCCCAGCGTCTTACACAACTGGGCGGTATCGATGTCAGCCATGCACTTTCCGTATCCCTGAACATTCGCCTTTTGCGCGCCGGTAGCGGACCCCAACTGGACCAGCTTCTGCTTGATCTGCAATCTCACTGGGATCTCCTCGAAGATCGATATTCAATGTCGATCGGGCTCAGGGAATTCGCTTACATTTGCAGCAAGGACGCGGCGTTGTCGTCGTCTGTTCGTTCGTTTCTGTCAGCGACGCTACCAACGGCAGCGATCGGAAACGTCACGGTGCTAGCGGCCATCACCAGTTTGCTTTGGCCGCGGGCAGAGGAGGTGCGGCTACGCTCCCTTCAATCGTATAATCCCTATCGGCAGGCGCGCACCACCGACCCGGCATTGGTCCGGCACATTGTGTTGACGAGGTCGACGCCAACGGTCGAACTCTCCGCCCCCGACTGGTTTGCCCAACTGACGCATGCCTTCGAAACGCATGGGGTTTGCCAGTTGGCCGCGGCTTCGGAAAATGCAGGGGCGCTGCGCGAAGCAATGGTGGTTCTCGCCGCAACGCCAATCAATGTCGGTGTCCTGCAGTTTTTCCCGGTCGTCGAACGTATCGACCGAGCATCCGGTCGCATCCTGTCCACTTTGACACTGCGGGAGCAAATCTGATGCTCGGACCTTCACGTGACCTGCACGGTCCCGCCCAGTCGCGCGCGGTTCGCGACCTCCTTCAAAGCCTTTTCATAGCGGAATTGATCAGCCGTAGCCCGAAGCTTTGGTTTTTCTTTGCGTGGATTTCCGACATCGAGGTCATCGATAATTCTGCCCGACAGTTTGCGTCGATCCAACCGGACTGGCCGAGCGCGCCGATTAGATTATCGGAGGTGCTGCGGGCACTTCTCTCGCGCGGCCAGCAGGTCCGCCTGATCATTCGCGAGCACGGCCACAACGAATACTTCATTGCGAAGTTACAGACATTGAAAGCAATCTTCGGAGATCAGGTGCGGTGGACGATCGAGAAGGATTTCCACGCCAAGGGCCTTCTCGGAGTCGACTATTTCTTGAGCGGGTCAATGAATCTCACGCTAAACGGAATATCGATTAACGGAGAACATCTCGTCCTCCGGACAGACCCTGCTTCAGTTGCAGAGCAGACGATCGAATTGGAGTCGCGGTGGGAAGGGCTCCTGAAATGATCGGCTTGGATATCGCAGACGCACAATCGGTTCTTTCTGACCTCGAAACGATGTCGACGACCTCGACCTTCGGTCCCGAGGTCGAGGACGTTTGCCGACAACTTCGTACGACGGTTGTCGATCCGGCATTTCCGGGTGCTCTTATTCCGACTGCGAATGCAGTCGGTCGGCTGCAAATCTTGGTTGCTACGCCAACGATGATGGCCTGGCGTCGGCTGTCGCCGGTCCTAAAGGCCTTTGCGGGACCGACCATGACGTCCTTCAACGGTATCACCGCGCCACTCCCACCTGGCGAACCGGCAACTCAAAGGCTCGCGCAGACACTGCCGGCCGCGACCTGCGTCATTCAGATCCCGCAAGACCGCAAGAGTGTCTTGTCAGCTTTGCGCGCGCTCATGCGCGTCCGTGAAACGATCGCCCGCGCTCCCGATCTTCAATCCGCGGTCCTAGAACCGACAAGTTGGCTGCTGGCAAGGTTTCAAGACAACCTCAACGTCGGGCGTCGGGATGCTGCGACCGTCATTTTGGAACGGCTCAAGGATGAACTGCGTCTTGATGCGCTAAATACCAAATTCCTCGAGGTTCAACTTCTTGCGGCGTTCGGCGACTGGGCAGCGATCGTCTCCCTGGCAGGCTTTGGCAGCTTGCGGCTCGCTCGCAGACCGCCCGCGATCACCGCACTCTTGCTGGAAGCGCTGTACCGCACGCATCTGTCGGATTTGTTCGATGCCGGCGATCGCGGCCGCGTCCATGACACCTACCGAACGACCGTGCGCGACCTGGCTCAGCCAATGCTGTCTGTACCGTTGCCATCAACCCTGACACCCGGCGGCTTGAAACTCTACGCCCTAGAGAACCTGGTGTCGGCCTCAAGGTCAGATATTCAGGAAGCGCTTGCCGGCGAAAATTCGTCACTGGGATGGCTTGCTGATGAGTTGGGAACGCGCCCTGGCGCTATCGCGCCTCATCCGACCTTGAAGCCAGCGTCATCGCCCATCGACGATGCGCGTGCTGCGTTGGTTCAGGTGGATGCCGTCGAGGCTGTCGACAACGTTGCTGCGGCGTTGGCCGCCCTTGCAAAGCTCGCGCCGGCGGAACTCGCTTTGCTTCGGGATGCCGAGCCCTTCAGCACCGCCTTTCGCCTTATCGAGGTAAACGCTCCAGGCGGTGTGCCATCATCATGGATCGAGTGGCTCGAAAAGACGGCTGATCCAACCTTCACCAATGCTCTTGAGATAGCCCGTCACGGGAAAGATGAGTGGTCCGTTGGGTCGTCGACAAGCGATCCGTTCCAAGTTGCTGCGTTCGTGGCTGCTTTGAACCATGCGCAGGCCGACCAACTCGCGTCGGAAAGGACGGCGCAAGCGCTCCCCTTCCTCGTTGCATGGCTTCAGCAAGACCCTGCGTTCCCCGGCCCTACCATGGCGCCGGTCTATTCGAGCCTCCTTACCTTGTTTGCGCTGAACTCCACGCGCGGTGGATCGGTTTATGAATCCAGCCAGGTATTGGTGGAAGCGCTCCTGACTGTCGGAATAGACGGCGCGGATTACTCATCACTTATCGCCGATATCGACGAGTTGGCAGGGCAGGCCTTTGGCGTCGATATGATTTACTGGGTTCTGGACACGATCGAAAACTTCATGCGGGCGAGCGCACCGGACGCTAAGATTCGTGAAGGCTTCCTTCACAGCATTCTTGCTCGAACGGCACCTCTTTACGGGCGGCTGAGCACCTTACAGCGGACAGCCGTAAGGCGTCTCGCCGGCGAACTTGGCTGGTCCCTGGAAGCATTCGGCGTGAACGTCGATTCCGAACCGAACGATGGTGTCAGCTATAAATTGGACGGGCTGCGGATCGCGATCTATTCGTTAACAGAGACGTCGAGCCGCCAGGCCAAGAATGCCATAGAGGAAATGTCCCCGAATGTGGTCGTCGATTGTGCTGCAGATCATGGCGGATCGGCCCGTCTTAAGGCGATGGCTGAGAACGCAGACATTTTTGTTGTGACTTGGCTTTCCGCGAAACATGCCGCCACGGAGTTCATCCGCGAACACCGTGGCGATCGGACGCTATTATACGCGCAAGGGCGTGGCTTTTCGAGCATCCTTCGCGCGCTCGAGGAACACCTCAAATGACTGGACTTTAAGTAATTTTTTGTGGCTGACTTGAGACCGTCAGCGCCGAGCAGGCCAAGCGCTGATCGTCTACAGGGGGGTGAAGATTGGACGCCGATAAGGGGTCAACTGCGCGACCGCGCGATGTTTTTGATAGGGTTTGCCAGTAGATTCGACGTTACGAAACTGATGGGTTGGATCTGAAAGGCGAATCAAACCGAGGACGGCCGCGCTGGATCGATATCCTCTACAAGGGAATGCTCGTCACTCTTCGCGGCAAAACCCGTTGGCGAGAGGTCGAGGTGGGCCACGGCTCACCTGTTGCAACCTGCCCGGTTGCCCCAATGGAGACCTGGATAAGTTCGCAAAGCCTTCCCATGGCCCTCTCTTTTCGCCGCGCCGCGGGGCAAGGGAAGGATGTCTGGCCCGAGTAGCTAAACGACAAGGAGGTCGACGGGCGCGTGAAAAGGACCGCAATGGCTGTAGGCGTGCGCAGCGATCTCAGCGAGATTGAGCGGGCCTTCAAGTTCTCTGGCGATTCCCTTCGCGCAGGCCTTGCCTCCTCGGTCGAGGTCGACGAACGCTATGTCCAGAAACAGCTTGGCCATGCTCCCGCGGAGATGACTCGCAGATAACAGTGGCGGCGCGATCGCTTCCGCGTAAACCTTACAACGGCTTCCGGGCTTTAGCTTGCCCTCCCCCATGCTAGTGGCCTTCCCGCCGGAGCATTCCTCGCGAGCTATGCTGCGTCTTTGAGCGACCGTCTGGAGAGGACGAACGCCTGAAATAATTGGCGCCAGTAGTTCATCGAATGTACGGAATTTTTCATTGCTGCGAGTAGCTCCGGGTGATCCTCCAGCATCCTGCGGCTGGGAAAGGTATCCCCCGACAAACATGCGCATGCCTCTAGGACCTTTTCAACTGACCAAAATCCATTCGATTTCTTTTTCAAAGGGTAGTCGAGTTCCTGTGCCAGGCGTTCGCGCGGATATTGCTTTAGCGCCTTCTTCGCACTGCCGATGCCGTGGACATCCAATTCGCGGTAACTGGGGAAGTGGCCGATTGTGGCCGCGAGTGCTTCCACTTCCTTTCGGACATTCTCTGGCGACCAGTATCCGTGTTCTCGCATGCTGCGACCGGACCCGTGAACCGTTCCTTCTGTGCCAAGCTTGGCTGCAATAGAAGAGATTAGTTCTGCTCTTCGATCTGCATTCACCACCTCGTGAGGATGGATCTCGACAACCTGAAAGCCTGCTTCGAGATACAACGCGATTTTAGTTCTGAGCCTTTTGAAATAATCGAGGCTTCGTTGTGATTCATTCTCGCGGGTATACATGACGACCTCGACGACGACATTTCGTATGATGAAGTCGGGAAAGGCTCGCTCGCCAGTATGAGAAAACTCGTGATGGATTAGAATTTCTTCTGGCTCCACACCCAAGTTCAGGAGGATACCCTCATAGGCAGCCACCTCGCGGAAAGAATCAAGTGCAATGCCATTCGCCGTGACAGGCTTTTCCTTACCTGCGTCTACGGCGCGTCGTCCGAGGTCTTGGGACACACCATATTGCAGTAACTTGGATAGGTTCGTTTCAAGCCTAGAAGCCAAGAAATCCTCGAGACCCGACGTTTTGTTGAGGGATGAAATGGTCGAGCAACGCACCCTAGCGGAGTCACGCTTAGCTAGAGAATAGACTTCAAATCCACCAAGGGACTTATCCCGCATTATTTGGTTTAAAAAAAATACCCCGTAAATCCGACGATGTTCACCACCATCTTACAAACGGTGCGCCCTACGTGAAGCCGCCGCAAACTGATGAGAACCGCAGTCATGCCAGCCAGAGAGCGGCGGGTGGGGAAAATCCATCCGATCTTCAAAGAATTCGATTTTCGACAGACGCTACGGTGATGTCCGCAACGGGCCGAGCAGGGACAAGTCGTGATATCATCGGCCTTCCCAAACGGGAGACGAGGTGGGAGGAGCGAAAGGGGCTTTGTCATGGACATTATGCTGCGTACCCGACGCCCTTGGAATAAAGGAATTTTGGTTGGTCAGAAGCGACCGCTTCAGCCTAAGAACATGTGGTCGATCCGCGTTCGACTTGAAATGAGAGGGGCGCACCGGGAATTGGCGCTCTTCAATCTCGCAATCGACAGCAAGCTCCGCGCTTGCGATCTCGTCAGGCTTCGGGTCGAAGACTTGTGGTCGGGCAGTTCGATCAGGGACCGCGCCACCATCATCCAGAAGAAAACCAAGCGGCCCGTGCAATTTGAGGTCACTGAGCAGACGAAGAATGCGCTCGCCGCCTGGCTTCCTTTCATTAGAAAAAATGGTGGCAGCTATCTGTTTCCCAGTCGCAGAAAAACCTCGCAGCATCTATCGACAAGGCAGTACGCTCGGATCGATCATCGATGGGTGGCTTCCGTCGGGCTGGAAGCCAGCGCCTATGGCACCCACTGAATGAAGAGAACGAAGGCAGCGCAGATATACAAGAAGACTGGCAATCTCCGGGCTGTCCAGATTCTGCTTGGTCACACAAAGCTCGAAAGCACCGTCCGATACCTTGGCGTGGAGGTGGACGACGCGTCAGGATCGCTGAGCAGATCGAGCTATAAGGCAAATGACCACCGGCAATGCTGGTGGTCTCCCTCGCGCCAATAGGAGACATGAACTGCTTCGGTATTGACGGCTGAAATGGGGCCGATTGCGGCCTGTCGGCTTCTGGGTGCAAGCAAACGAATGCTGACGAACACTACGCCGCAGCACCGGTATCTGCTCACGCTCGAATGTTTACGCTAAAGGGCTGCGGACAGAGCGCGAGAGGAGCACTCCATTCGCTCGCGTAGCCCA
>NZ_MOOY01000010.1 GCF_001931685.1 Pararhizobium arenae
GTCGATCTTGCCGCATGGGATGAAGGCTTCGATGTCGAGCATTTTGTCAGCATCAGGTACAACGGCAGCGACTTCCTCGGGATCGATCATGAGGTATTCCCCGTTCTCGATCTCGAATCCTTTAACCTGATCTTCGCGGGCGACACGTTGGTCTGTTTCGGAATCGACGAAGTCGCGTCTGACCCGATTGCCGGTGGCCTTGTTGATAGTGTGAAAGCTGATGCGCTCGGACGTCGATGACGCCGTGTACAGGCCGACGGCGCATTTGAAGTCGCCGATTTCGATGTGTCCTTTCCATTGAGCGCGATGTGCCATCCGTATCCTCCAGCCGGTTAGATGAGAAACTTAAAACGGGTGCGTTTCGTTCCGCCGCGATTGTTGGAAACAATGCTCCGTGAAGCATCGAGACGCGCCGTTATATCGACCCCGGTCCGCTGCAGGCACTACAGTCGTATTCACAGGCATTCATAAGAATTGTCTGAAGCAACCGCGGCATGTTAAAGCCACTGCGATCACCCGGTATTAAACCTCTGAGTAGATGGCGGCCCGCTGAAAAGTCGCCGCCGCTGGAAGCAGGACCTCACTCAGTCATAGCTGCTCATTGAACCAATGCCAGAGCATGTTGAGGTGCGCCTTGCGGCGTTCCTGACCCCGCCAAGAACGGCAGACGAATGGTCTTAGGAAATAAAATCAAATCGTAGTCGCATATGTGCTTTCATCGGTGCCAGTTGCGGGGAAGTCCACGCACGAGGTGAGCACGGTTAGACATACAGATTTCTTGGCATCGTCCGACCCGGTGAATATCAAGTGCGTAGCAGGCGTTTTCAGCGTCGGATACGGGCCGGTTGGAGGCGCGCGAAGTTTTTGCCCGCTTCTGCTGGGTGTATCGCGATGACCAGGTCGTTTGCGTTGGCAGCGTCGGGACCGTTCAGTCCGAAAAGTGCGAACTGAGCCACGACAAGTTATGGACACCGTCCGACGCAAGACGAAGAACCTTCCTGGCGTTCACGAGTCAGATCAAAAAGCGCGTGTGGCTTCAACCCACGTCCGCCTCGCAGATCGAATATCGGGCGTGGACCCATGAAGTACGACAGCGGCATCCCGCGTATATAGAGTTGAGAGAGCGGCAAGACAGTGCTGATGTGCGCCGGATCGATTAACCTTGTCGCCGAACATTAACCAGCTTGAGACCTGGTCTGGACATTATCTTTTCAAGCGCTAATTCATGTCTGCATGTGTCTCGAGTTTAAATCATTCTCCTCATGAGCTGTTGTGGTCGGTAAATGGATGTCTTCGAAAAACAGCGGGTTCTTATCGCGGAAGATGAAGGTCTCATCCTGATAGCTGTAGAGCAAATGGTGGAAGATGCTGGTTTCATCGTTGTTTCAGTTACAAACGGGGACGATGCAGTACGTGAACTTGAACGTGATGACGCGAATTTCAGCGCCTTGATCACGGACATCCGCATGCCCGGTAAAGGAAGCGGTTGGGATGTCGCTCGCCGTGCAAGACAAATTTCGCCCACGCTCCCCGTTGTCTACATGACAGGTGACAGTGCAAGCGAATGGGCAGCACAAGGGGTGCCTAACAGCACGTTGCTGCAAAAACCGTTCGCTGAAGCACAACTCGTCACGGCTCTCAGCCTACTTTTGAACCAAGTGCCTCCCACAGGTGACAATACAGTCTAAGCTATCCATCATATATTGAGCCGATATGCGCGATATAATTCTTTTGGCAACACGCGCTCGGGGGAGCACGCTTGGTCCGACTAAAGCTATCACAACGCTTGGTTTTGCTGATGTTCGCGGCGATGACCCCGCTGCTGATAGCTCTCGTCTATATTCTGGTTTCGCTCACCGCAACGCGCAACAAGGAGGTTACGGACCAAGCGTTTCAGGATGGAAGGCTCGCGACCCTAGAAATCCAGCGCATTCTGACAGGCTTTGAGAGCGTTCTTGTTACACTTTCGTCAGCCCCTGCTGTGCGGCAGCTCGAAACCGATAGGTGCGCCCTGCTTTTGGCTGAGACGAATCGACGTGTGGCTGGCATTGAAACACTCGGCTTTATTGACAAGGACGGCGTTATCAGATGTCGACATGATGGCCAAGGTTTAGGGGTGATTGTGAAAGACCGTTCCTATTTCCAGGAAGCGTTGCAAACACATCGCCTCGTTATCGGCACCTATCTTGAAAGCCGGGTTACGGGCAAGAAGACACTTCCAATTGCCCTTCGCGTGATGGACAAGGAACGCACTGTTCTCGGCGTTATGGCGCTTTCAATTGATCTTAAATGGCTCCAGAGCCGACTTGCTGAGCGGAGTTATGCTCCTGAGGCGTCCATTACGGTGGCTGATAAGGAAGGTGTTATTATCGCCCGCTATCCTCATCCCGAGCGCTTCGTAGGGACGCCGATACCGGGCACTTACAAGCACCTTGTCGACGCCGGAAAACCGGGTGTCATCGAGGTGACGAGTCAGGACGGAACTGAGAGGATTTTGGCTTATTTTCCGGTTTCGGCGGTTCCGACTGGCCTATACGTCAGTACAGGGGTTTCGACTGATAGAGCATTTGCGCCTGTGAGGTCCGCGAGTACCGCCGCAGTCGTCGCAGCCGTCGCCGCGACGGTCTTGACCCTTTTCCTGTCATGGCAGACCAGCCACGCTGCTATCGGGGTGCCTTTGGCGAGGATCACCGATACGTTGGATCGTTGGCAGCAAGGCGACCACAAACAACGAACCAACATGTCGGCCGAAACCGAACTAGGCCAAATCGGTTTTGCCATTGATAATTTCATTGATCGCTTAGAAGAGGCGCGTCGGCAACAGGAGCTTCTTGTCGGTGAACTTAGCCATCGCGTTAAGAATATCTTGGCCGTCGTCACATCAGTAGCTCGCCAGACATTTGAGACGGGTGCTTTAGGTCAGGAGAAGTTTTCGGCGCGTCTCGCGGCTATGGCGACCGCTTTCGACTTGTTGGCTAACGGCTCTGGACAGTCTGCTAGTTTAAAAGATCTGGTGCTCGCGACGATACAACCGTTTGGGGATCTTGCGCGCTTCAAGATCGATGGTGATGGCTGCCGAGTCGATCCAAAAGCTGCGCTCGCGTTCACCATGGCCGTTCACGAGCTTTGTACAAATGCCGTCAAATACGGTTCGCTATCAGTTCATCAGGGATGGGTCAGTATTGCCTGGAAATCTGGTGCAGACGACAAGCTGAAGTTTGTATGGGCAGAGCATGACGGACCAGCCGTTCAGTCGCCTTCGAGGAAGGGTTTTGGGACGAGTATGATCGAGCGTGTTTGGGCCGCTCAGGTCGGAGGACAAGTCACTACCCATTATGAAGTCAGCGGTTTTCGTTGCGAGGTCATTGTGGAGACAGCGGCGACACACTAAAGCTCCGAGCTCCTGTTGCTATTTCGAACAGCACCGGTACCCCGCCAACCAGGCCATGAACTTCGACGAATCATTTTGGACACCGTAGGGACATGCTCCAATACCAGCGCCTTGTTGGGCCGCGAGGGTTCCCTGCTCAAACGCGCTAGCCAGGTCCGCCTTTCCAACGGGAAGGTCTTGTGCCTTGCTTTCGGTGACATAAAACGTGTTGAAGACGCCTCTGCAGCGATGGCCAAGCATGCTTGGGTTTCCCGGTTTGATTCAGATCAGAATGCAATCATCCACGATGATTGCTGAATCCGGGATGAACTGGGTCTGACAGGAAACTCAGAGCGACACCATTTCACTGCAAGGTTCAATGAATTGACCTTTTGGAGGCTCTGATTTGCAACAAGGCGCAGTTGTGCCTTCTATTGGCGCTACCCGCCACCCTTTGTTGGTTGCACTTTCGGGTCACTGCACCCGTAACACAGAGCGAAATGGCACCGTAGCAACAACGTTGCCGGCCTCATCCGTTATCTCGAACGCCTCGCCATCGATAGATTCTCCTGCGAGCACCATGTCAGACAAAATCTCCCTGGCGGCTTCCGCTGCGTCGGATAACGCGGCTTCTATGGAAGGGAAGTCGATACCGGTCGGATCGGGTTCAATGGCCGAACCTGTGCGAACGTGAAAGTAATATCTGGGCATGCTCTCACCTCCGGCTGCTCAACTAAAGTCTCCCTCGATTGTTCCGATGAGCGAAAACTATCGGTGGCTAGAGGAAGGTTCGCCGTGGAAAAGCAAGGTTTGCGGCGTATTTTAGAGTTAGGAGGGCACGCGCCGGAGGTGCTTTCCACCGCCCTCCGTCAACTCAACCGCTTTCGAGTGTATCTCTACGTTCGTCTGAACTCCCGTTGGCAGATTTCTCCAGCACAAGATGGGTGACTGTAGCGGTAGCGTTACCTGACTGTCTTCGGTGTGGGGGCAATAAGGCCCTCCCGCTGCATTTGTTTGCGGGCGTTTTTCCGGTGACGCCTGACCGCTTCCGCCTTTTCACGAGCACGCTTGACCGATGGCTTCTCAAAAGCTTCACGCATCCGCATTTCGCGAAAGATGCCTTCCCGCTGGAGCTTCTTCTTCAAAACTCTGAGTGCTTGATCAACGTTATTGTCGCGAACCAGTACCTGCATGATTCCTCCTGGAATTTAGTACGGGCAACATAACGTGCTGCGTGTGAAAGCCAAGACCGGTGGTGGAGCAATTAACATGGCGCGGCAACTTCGCTTTAACAGGTTGGGTCTTTGTCTCCAACGCTATCTTTGAAAAAATTCGCAGCGCGCCGGTTGATGGGAACCGCATGTAGCATTTCCCATGTCAACCTTTATTCCAGACAGGCTCGATTTCATGAGCTCCAGGATAGACGAACCGAGCCCGCGCACTACTTGCCCACGAGGAAAGGATGGGAAAGTATGGTCAGCGAAACTAATGGCGTCGTAGCGGCAGAAGCTAGCGAACCGGGCCGGGGCCGGAGCGCAAGAACGCCGAACGAAATTCCTGCCAAGGGTCTCAGGGATGTCGCCTGGCGCGTTTTCACAGGGGCAATGGAAGAACGCGTGACTTTAATTGCCGCCGGGGTGGCATTTTACTTAATGCTGGCGCTTTTCCCCGCTCTTGGTGGGCTCGTTTTCGTTTATGGATTGGTCGCTGATCCCGTCACGATGGCTAAACATATCGCGTTCGCCGCTGATATACTGCCTCCAGGCGGATTTGATATCATCGTCGCACAGCTTAACGCTCTTGTTCAGGCCCGGACGTCTTCCCTCAGCATTGGCGTTTTCGCGGGTTTCGCCGTCGCTCTGTGGAGTACAAACAATGCAGTCAAAGCGATATTTGATGCATTGAACGTTGTATATGGCGAAACTGAAAAGCGGGGGATCATCCGTTTAAATCTTATGTCGCTAACATT
The DNA here is from genome assembly GCF_001931685.1 of Pararhizobium arenae. Taxonomy (GTDB): domain Bacteria; phylum Pseudomonadota; class Alphaproteobacteria; order Rhizobiales; family Rhizobiaceae; genus Pararhizobium; species Pararhizobium arenae. The sequence goes on from NZ_MOOY01000010.1 coordinate 5,340, forward strand.
TACGGGCTTCGCGCTCTTGTTTGCAGCTGTACTCATACTAGTCATTGGCGGAGTTCCCGCTCTCCTGTCTTATCTTTGGCTAGATCGATGGCAGGAGACACTCATTCGTATCGTCCGGTGGCCTCTGGTCCTTCTGTTCGTAGGTGTCGGCGTTGCGATGGCGTACCGGTTTGGCCCAAGCCGAGAAAAAGCAAAGGGGCGATGGCTTACGTGGGGGGCTGTGTTCAGCACACTCGTCTGGTTTTTAATCTCTCTGTCATTCAGTATCTATTTGCAAACGTTTGCCAATTACCAAGCGACGTATGGTGCTTTGGCAACGTTGATCGGTTTTATGATCTGGATATGGCTAGCGGCTATTACAGTTATCATTGGCGGTAAGCTTAACGCAGAGCTTGAACATCAAACCGTGCGCGATACGACCACTGGGGTTTCGCTTCCTATGGGCGAAAGAGGGGCATTTGTTGCCGACACCGTTGGAGAAGTTATTGACTGAGACAGCCAATAATTCTGGCGATCGGCTTGCTGTTTTAATAATACCGAGAGATGGCCGCTTCCTCCAATACCCCGAGCAGTTTTTTACGTCGGCATGCGGGGACGATAGCGGACGGCGCGAGAGGTTCATTGCTATTTTTGATTATTGAAAGGTCCGTCAGAGCGGGCAATTACCCTTATTTTTTTACCGAGGTTCGTGCGAAAGATTCAGATAGCGTCCGTCAAATTCGGCAATTTCGGCAAGGCGCTCCCAGTTGAGTATGGTGACGATGCGGTCAACCCATCTTACAACACCGTCTAGACGCAAAATCTGTAGCGTCTTATTCAGGTGCACAAGTGAAACTCCCAGGGCATCGGCAACTTCAGCCTGAGACATTGGTAGATGAAAACTCATCTCGCTCACCATTCCAACAACGGTAAGCCGGACGTATAGCTCGCATATCAGGTGAGCCAGATGCGACTTCTTACTGCGACGGCCGATTGCCACAATCCATTCACGATGAATCGCACCGTCGATAACTGTTGACAACCATAACATTCTGGTGAGGTGAGGATTGGTGGCGCTTATTTCGCACAAGTCCCTATGGGCTGCGGATGCAATCCTGCATGGTGAAAGCGCGACGACGCTGTGGTCCATTGTCTTAAGCAAGAAGGCGTGGAGGTCGACGAAATCGCCCGGCACATGGAGGGCAGTGATTTGTCTTTTTCCATCTTCTAGCACCCGGTACCGTGCTGCGACGCCGTCCAACAGCAAAGTACTTTCTGTTGGGCGAGAGCCCTCAATGACAATATCCTCTCCACTTGGAACAACCCGGTCTCGTTTCACGACGCTTTCCAAGGTCGCGATCTCATCCGTCGTTAGGGCATCGCGGGTGCTTAGGGTGAGAATTAGCCGGTCAATCATAGGGTTTTGCTTCTTCTGATCATTTGCACGAAATGGGAAAATCGCGGCTTCTCTAAATCACCCTGCCAGACGAGAAAATGAACATGGGCAGGTTTCTTCGACCTTTATAGTGGAAAGGTGAACCGTGATCACCCGATCGTCAACAACCATCAAAACAGCGACATTGAGGAGCTGTTGCCGTAGTTATATCGCTCGGACAGAATTGTGGAAGAGCTCCACCAACGGGTGTTTAATGACTGAAAAGCGTCTCTTGGAAACAGGATGGAACTGATTCCGGCTGGTTCTTTGCCGAGGATGTCTGATCGATGCGAAGCAACGTCAGCTATCGCTCCGGCGGCGGGTAGTTCTTGGAAACGTGGCTGCCCTATACCGCGGAGCACGATATCAGGCCACTCAAAACCAAAGCTGCGATGGCCGCAGCGGAGCGTCTCGCGGCCCGTAATCGATAATAGAATCGTTAGCTTCCCAACGATTTGAATCTGATTTTTGTGAAGCGGTGGTGCTCTTCACCTAGCGCTTCAGCAGACTGACAATTGCCTCATGGGTATAGGGCTTCGGGACAAAGGAAACTCCGCTCTCCAGGTCATATACGCCGAGCTGCACATGACCGGACGTAACGATAACTCTGGTTTTAGGAGAACGTGCTCGCACGAGCTTGGCAAGCGCCAGCCCATCAGTTGCGCCAGGCATATTCACGTCGGTGAAGACCGCATCAACCGGCGTGCTGTTTAAAATCACCAGTGCTTCATACGCATTGGCTGCTTCCATCACCTCGAAACCAGCGTCTTCCAAAGCGTCCAGGGTCGCAAATCGGATGAGTGGTTCATCATCAACTACGAGCACCTTCCGAATTGGGGTCACGTGAGAGGGCGTTATCGGCGATTGTTGCCTAAGCGATAGATCGCTCCATTCCTGCGCCGCTTGAGACCAATGTTCGCGATCTCGTCCGTTGGGGTGTCCTTCCTCCTGCCACAGTTCGTGTGCACGGCGGCTGATCCAATTGTAAGCTTCGTGATCCATGTTCTTCCTCCTGCAGCGCAGAACGTATTCTGCGGGCCGGAGTTCCTGCGGAAGTGCAACGTGTTCCTTTCAGCAGGTTTGGATCCAAGGTTCGTTTCCGCAACGTCGTTCAATCCCCAAGGAGCATGCGGGCGCGCTTAATCGCTACACGCTGTCCATCTTATTCTTGTCGAGCAACATTTCCACGCGTTTTGCCATCGACGCCATGTCAAATGGCTTTGTCATTACAGCCATACCCGGTCCTAGGTGTCCCTGGTTGAGAACTGCGTTTTCCGCGTAACCGGTGATGAATAGTATAGGAAGATCAGGCATTCGTTCACGCGCCAGATCAGCGAGCTGCCTCCCGTTGATGCCATTGGGCAAGCCTACGTCCGTCAAAAGCAGTTCAATCTTGTGTTCTGCTTCTAAGATTTCAAGCGCCTCCCAAGCATTTGCAGCTTCCAATACCGTGTATCCACGCTCCTCAAGCTCTTCAGCCGTAACCATGCGGATGAGGGGCTCGTCGTCCACAAGTAGGATCCTTTGGCTGTGGGTCTTGGCAGACACCGCTTCTGGCAAGCTCGTCGTTTCAGCATCGACTTTGCCAGCGAATCTCGGAAGAAAAATGGATACCTTCGAGCCTTTGCCCAGCTCAGACTGGATGCTAACGCCGCCTCCAGATTGTCCAGCAAAACCCCACACCATAGAAAGGCCTAGCCCTGTTCCCTCTCCGATAGGCTTCGTTGTGAAGAAGGGATCAAATGCGTGGGATATAACGTCTTGCGTCATCCCCGTGCCGGTATCTGAAACCGAGATCGATACATACTCACCGGGTGTCAGTCGCAGAGTTGCAGCAGCGCGTTCATCGATCGCCTGATTCTCTATGGCTATGGTCAATTTACCAGCAGCCGCCATCGCGTCTCGGCCGTTGATGCACAGGTTGAGGACGGCGCTTTCCAGTTGACCTGGGTCAGCCATGACTGGCCAAGCGGAGGTGGAGTACATAACCTCAATATCCACGGCAGGCCCGACGCTTCGCCTGACAAGCTCTTCCATCGAACCGATCAGCTTGTCCACGTCTACAGGCTTGGGGGCGAGGGTTTGGCGTCTTGAAAACGCCAGCATACGTTGGGTTAAGGAGGCTCCACGCTTAGCGGCGCCCGTGGCTGCAGTCAGATAGCGATCGATCTCGCTTATCCGGCCCTGAGCTAGGCGCGACTGCATGATCTCAAGACTGCCGAGGATCCCGCCGAGCAAATTGTTGAAATCATGGGCAAGGCCACCTGTAAGTTGACCCACCGCCTCCATTTTCTGTGCATGACGGAGGGATTCCTCCACTGCCATGAGTTCACCTGTTTGCTCCACTACGGTTGCCTCCAACGCGAGGTTGGCGCGGCGCAATTCCTCTTGACTGGCTCGTAACTCAGCCTCTGATCTAACGCGCTCAACGTGAGCCCATGACCGGTCGGTGACTTCCTTTACAAGAGCAAGTTCGTGCGAAGACCAATAGTGGGGTTTTTTTTGATGCACGGCCATCAGTGCTGTCAGCCTGCCGCTTTTGACGAGTGGAATACAGATAGTAGCGGCAATCCCAATGTTGCGAAAAGTCTTCGCCTCCTCGAGTGCGATTTCCTCAAGATTGTTGTTGATGACGAGCGGACGTCCCGCCGACAGTTCAGCGACGGCGAGTGTTCCGAAATCCCTTAATCGGTAACGGCCTGTGATGTGCTGGGCGTCGGGTGCTGCCCAATCGCCCCTAATGGTAAATCCATCTTGGTCATCGTCCATATCCGCGTAGGCGCAACTGGAAACTCCTAAGTACTCGCCGAGCATTTTCGTCGTGGCGCTGAGCACCGCGTCGGCATCATTCAGAGAAGATGTTGTTTTCCCGAGGATATCAAGAAAGCCTAGCCGCTCAGTGTACCGCGCCTTGTCGGCTTCCGATTTCGCTCTTTCGACGGCTGACCAGGTCCGCTCTGCAACTTCTGTCGCTAGCGCGATCTCACCGCTTGTCCATCTGTGCGGAGCGGGGTCGTGAGCAAATAACATCGCTCTAAAACGGCCACTCTTGACAAGAGGCACAGCAAGAACAGTGCGCGATCCAATAGCGTGAAATGCTGGTGCCATTCCCCCAACGCGAGCGTCTAAATCGACATCGTCAACGAAAATAATCCGCCCAGCCTTTAGCTCCTTGATAATCGGAGGCCCAAAATCGTTCATCCGATGCATGCCTGCGACACTGGCGATTCGACCATCGGTCCAATCGCCCTTTACAACGACGTGCTCAGCCTCGTCATCAATCTCTCCATATCCAACACGCGCGACTTTCAACGCCCTACCCAGCGCCTCGGCTGCCGTGGCCATAACCGCTTCCGGATCCGCTAGATCCTTGAGGGCTTCCTCGAGCGCAAGATGAAACGACTGTTTTTGTTGAAGCAAAACTCTGTCGGTCGTCTCAGTGACGGCGCAAAACATTCCCCGAACCGCACCGGCGCGGTCTCGAACCGGTGAATAGGAGAATGTGAACCAGCTCTGCTCGTCATATCCAGCGCGGTTCATGATTAAAGGCAGATCTTCGCTATAGGTCGCAATCCCATTGGTTGCTTTTTCGATCAGCGGGTAGATGTCGTCCCATATTTCAGACCAGACGTCCTGGAACCTCGCACCAAACGCTGCGGGATGCTTGTTACCAAGGATTTCGGCATAGGCGTCATTGTATAGAAAAGTTAGTCCGTCACCCCATGCAACAAACATTGGGAAATGGCTCTCTGCCATGAGGCTTATAACGGTCTCAAGCGAAGGGTCCCAACGTTCTCTAGGGCCTAAGGAGGAACTCGCAAACTGGGTCGACGCCAGAAGCTCCACGACTGGATGGCGACGGGTACTCGCCCGATCACTTTCCGAACCAGTCCGCATAACCACTTGGCCATTGCTGATCCATGGATCAGTCATGTTATCCTCCGCTAAGAGTTTTCCTTTCGGTTAAATAATGCCCAAGCGCGCGGTGACTAGTTCAACGACTTATTTTTTGAGCACGAAACCAGGGCGGATAAACTTGGGGCTGCTCGGATCCAGCGCGTGGCTGTTCCCGTCCGGCGACGGGAGTCCCTACGATAGTTTACTTGGCGGTAACTATTCGCGAAACAGCAGGTGAACCATCGGTTCAATCGCACGTTCCGCCACCTTAAGGGGGAAGCATGGACATCGACAGAATCGAATGGTTAAGGAAAGCGCGATGCGTCGGCGGCCATCGGCCTATGTATAGCCTCGCAGTCTTGATAGCGTCCAATACATCCTCCACGCGGGTGGAGCAGCGGTGTGCGGAAATTGCTACGCGCCTCTTAAGCAGTGTAGTTGGGCTTGCACTCGCTGAAGCGACGGATCTGGAGCGTGGACGGGTTGCTTTTTCACAACTGGTTGAAATCGTAGCTGTCGCCGCGTGCCAACCGGAGGAATTTCCTCCATTGCCGGAGAGCAGCTCAGCCCTACCTCCATTGCTGAACTAAGGAGGAGCTAATGCAGAACATTGATAAGTGGCTGGAAAAGCATGTTGACGGTTACCTCAGAGACACAGGTTTCTGTCAATCAAAAGCAGAATTTAGGGACGCTGCTCAAGCGCTTGTCGCACAGGCGCAGGAGCACGGCTTCACAGTCCAACAGGTTAAAGTTGCCTGTCGCGGAGACGTTGAAACCTTCCTGATGGAACGGCAAAACGCGAAAATCGATGCTGAAACGAGCCGGCGGGTCGACGAGGATCGGTAGCCGGCCTAGTGAGCGAACCATATACACGCCGCAATGAGAAGTGCTAGCGCTGCGTTGAGCCCGACATATAAGGCAAGGTCATGATTATTTTGCGAATTCCGTTGCATAGACATTCCTCCTGTAGCGATAACTGAATTAAACGCTTTCAGTTCCCAGTGGTTCCCCAAGGAGAACGATCCATCCCAGCTGTTACAGAAATCAAGAACCTTCTGGCACTCGTGCGTACCGTCAGGGGCGTACATGGCAGAGAGGCCATGGGAGACGATACTGCCGAGCCGTTGCAGCCGCGAGACAAGGTCTTCACTCTTGCTCCTCACGTCCACTGGTGAGGTATTCAATGCTGTGGTGATGTTTACGGAACGATTCCGCGTCCGAAGAATTTCTGGTGCTGATTAAACCGTGAAGGAGACGCACTATGAAAACTCTGGCTGAAATTTTTGAGCACACGCTGCAGGACGTATTCTATGCCGAAAACGCGATCACGAAGGCACTGCCCAAGGTGGCAAAGGCGGCCAAAAGCGCGGAGCTGAAGCAGGCTGCCGAAGATCACCTCGCGGAGACCAAAGACCAGATCAAGAAGCTTGAGCTTGTCTTTAAGTCGATCGGTAAAAAGGCGTCTGGCGAAAAATGCGACGCCATTGAAGGGCTGATAAAAGAGGCAGACGGCCTTATCGAAGAAGCTGAAGGCACCGCACTAGATGCAGGTCTTCTGGCAGCTTGTCAGGCTGTTGAGCACTACGAGATCGCGCGGTATGGCTCCCTGCGTGAATGGGCAAAAGATCTCGGCCACGACGAGGCACATAAAATTCTCAGCGAGATTCTCGACCAGGAGAAGGCCACGAACAACAAGTTGACCAATCTGGCGGTGACTTCGATTAACAAAACGACGGGTCGTGCAAAGGCGGCATGATAGCCCCAAGCCAGTCTCGAGAGCCGGTCAGAAATGGCCGGCTTTTTCGGGCGCTCCTTGTTTTTTTCAATCCACGCACGCTAGAGTCTGTCAGTTTTAGTTTGAACCGTATCCCGCATGTCTGAGGTAGTTGGAGCACTCTTGGGGGCTGAAAGTCTTCAGGAGTTCTCCGATGCGCCTCCATGTTGTTTCGACGGTTCTTTCGTCCGCCTTTCTGACGAGTGTCTTGAGCTTGGCGAACATCATCTCGATGGGATTGAGGTCGGGACTGTATGGCGGCAGGAAGAAGAGGTGCGCGCCGGCATCCCGGATCGCATCTCGGGCCGGTTTTCCTTTGTGGCTCCCCAGATTGTCGAGGATGACGATATCGCCGGCTTTCAGAGTTGGCACCAGGCATTGCCGGACCCATGCTGTAAAAGCGATGCCATTGATAGGGCCATCGAGGACGAAGGGGGCAACGATGCTGTCGCGGCGCAAGCCGGCCAGAAAGGTCAGCGTCTTCCAGTGACCGTGAGGAACTTTCGCGATGAGAGGCTCTCCGCGCTGACACCAGCCGCAGGTGCGCGTCATGTTGGTCTTGACCCAGGTTTCGTCGATGAAGACGAGACGGTCCGGATCAAGCCGATGTTGATGGGTCTTCCATCGCATCCGGAACCGGGCCACCTTCGGGCGATCCTGCTCGCTTGCCATCAGCGTTTTTTTTGAAGGTCTTGCCCTCGTTGCGCAGGAAGCGCCAGACGGTGTCGTGAGACACGTCGATCCCCGCAGACTTCAGCTCCGCCGACAGTGCACGCACCGTCCAGTCGGACTTGACCTGCAGCCGCTGACGCACGGCATCGGCCGCAGCGCCCCTCAGTGTCGGTTTGACATACCCGCCAATCTTCGCCGGCATCAAACCTCGGCCGGACCGATCGAGTTGCCCAATACGGACCGCGGTTGCAGCCGATATCCCGAAACGCTCCGCTGCGGCACGAACCGTCATGCCATCGCTCAACGCTGCCGCAACGCGCGTTCGCAAATCAAGAGAAAGGGGTCGCACCATCATTGCTGGCCTCCAATCCAGCAATGATCTTGAATCACAAAATCAAACCCGAGGGAATCTCATCGCGATTCCGAGTAGCGTTGACAGACTCTAGCGGCATCTTTGCGCTGGGCGATTCTTTACTCCTTCTCATTCGATCACCCCTGCGAGCGGCTTAATGATCAGGCCGGCAATTTTTTCCGGTTTGAGCAGCTTCATAGCTTTGTTGACGTGCTTTGCCGCGTTTGTCTTCTCCCACGGATCAAGCCGATGGTAGAGGGCCGCGCAAGCAAGCTCGATGTGCCGTGGCGGGTTGCCGTGTTGGTACTCAGCGAATTGCTGCTCTGTGATCCCAAGCGCTGCCGCGCCGGCTCGCGGCGAGAAATCCATGGCAAGAAGCCATATGGTCAGCGAGTTATGTTGCAAAGGCTACCTCCTAATTTGACTCACTTGAGTTAACTCCATCAAGGATCCTGCTGCCTCGCACCCTACGCTGACGAAAGCTCAAGAGCGGCAAGTTCCTTGATCTGGAAGGTGCCCATGTGTTGGCTTGCAATGACAGCTAGCTCTCTTAGTCTTCAGTCTTCTGAGGTATCCGGTTGATTCGAATAACGCCCGCCGCAACCATGAGCGCAATCTGCGCTTCATCGTCCGTCGGCTGTTTTACGATCAATGCTTTCCCGCCCTTCCTTCCGCGGCTTCGACATGCGTCGCGGCAGTCGCGATATCGGTTTTGCTACGGAACAATAAGAGCGTGTGTGCTGCTCGTTACAGCAGCCGACCCTTCTCAAACGTTGAGAGCTTCCCGACCTCCCTGCCTGCCCTGAACAGTTCAGCGATGAAGTCGGTGATGCTGGTCACAACACGAAGTACCCCTTTTGCAACGTAATCGCGTCATCTAGGTGAATAGAAAAGTCCGCTTTCCCGTCGCCGTTAACGTCGCCGTAGATGTAGGTGTCGTCGGCCTTTTTGACGTAACGCAACTCACCGGCTTTCTCGGTAAAGGCTTTGCTGCCGATAAACGAAAAAGCGTTGTTTGTTGCGGTCTTTGAATTGGCGTCAATCGCAGACAAGTCAAACCTATCGCCTTTGGAACCGGAAAACCCCCAGATCGTGTCCCGGGTCGATTGGGACGAGCCGTAAGAGTCTTTCACGGATTTGTAGATGAAGGTGTCCCTGCCAGCCTCACCATTGAGGAAGTCTCCTCCGGCACCTCCAGTGAGCTTATCGTCGCCTGAACCTGCTATAAGAGCGTCCTGGCCGCCATTACCCCCGAGCGTGTCATTTCCGCCGTAGGTATAGACAAAATCAGTGCCCTTGCCACCGGAAACGGTGTCCTTGCCTGCCAATGCCTTGCTGATGAGGGCGAAGTCGTCTGTCTTCGAATAGGTTCTTGCAGCTTTCACGATATCCGTTGCGGCAATGCTGATTCCCTCAACGATGAAGGCTCTCACGCCGCCGACCGTGGCTGCGTAGCTTTTCACAGTGCCGGCAACGGGCTCCCCGGACGAATTGTATTTGAAGCCGTTACCTCGGAACTCGTCCGATCCACCGCCGTAGTTCGCCCGGAAGAGCGATGAGCTATACGCGTAAGAAGATGCCTCGTAGATTGCGCTGAAATCGATATCGCGAATATCCAGCGCATAGGCGCTGTTTACAGTAATTGTTGCCATCAAATCCCCCTGGGTGAACTAAGAATGTCATATGACAGTTCTGGGTTGCAGGCAATTTGTTCTGCAACGTAAAAATAATTTCGCTTGGATCTCCACAGAGCTACGTTTGAAAAATGTACTTCACTAGTTCCCTTTTTGTTCGCTTTCTCCTACAACGATGACCACTGCCGCCCTCACTGGTTTTCGGCGGCATACAAACGGTGCCGGACTATGACAGCCTACCTGACCGAACTGAACGACCGCCAGCGAGAGGCCGTGGAATATGGGATTGGAACATCGCACGGTGCGGCCAGTAATCCGTTGCTGATTATCGCCGGTGCTGGATCTGGAAAGACCAACACCCTGGCTCATCGCGTGGCTCACCTGGTCGTCAACGGCGCTGATCCGCGTCGAATCCTCCTTTTGACCTTCTCCCGCCGTGCTTCGTCTGAAATGGCTCGCCGTGTCCAACGCATCTGCCGGCAGGTGCTTGGCGAGAACGTAGCGATCATGGCCGATGCACTCGCCTGGTCCGGCACCTTCCACGGTATCGGCGCGCGGCTGGTGCGAATGTATGCCGAGCAAATTGGCGTCGGCGTTGACTTTACGATTCACGATCGTGAAGACAGCGCCGATCTTATCAATCTTGTTCGACACGAATTGGGTTTTTCGAAAACCGATGGTCGTTTCCCGACGAAGGGGACATGTATTGCGATTTACTCCCGCGTCGTAAACTCTGAAAGTTCTATCACTGAGGTTCTGAAATCGGCCTACCCTTGGGCGACAGGTTGGGAGGAACAGCTCAGGCAATTGTTCGCATCCTATGTCGAAGCAAAGCAAGCGCAGGGTGTCCTGGATTACGACGACCTGCTGCTTTACTGGGCACAGATGATGTCGGACCCGGAGCTCGCTGCAGATGTGGGCGCCCGTTTCGATCATGTACTTGTTGATGAATACCAAGACACAAACAAGCTTCAGTCATCGATCCTGCTCGCAATGAAACCGGATGGCCGTGGATTAACCGTTGTTGGTGACGACGCTCAATCGATTTACTCGTTCCGAGCAGCGACGGTTCGAAACATTCTCGACTTTCCGACGGCGTTCTCGCCTGAGCCTGCCGATGTGATTACACTTGACAGGAACTATCGCTCCACACAACCAATCCTTGCCGCGGCAAATGGCGTCATCGATCTCGCTCGAGAGCGTTTCACTAAAAATCTTTGGACAGACCGGGCTTCCGAACAACGTCCTTGGCTGGTCACGGTGAAAGACGAAACTGAACAGGCAAATTACATTGCCGAGCAGGTGCTGGCAAACCGTGAGATTGGCATCGCACTCAAAAATCAAGCCGTTCTTTTCCGCGCATCAAATCACAGCGGAGCGCTTGAGGTTGAATTAACTCGCCGCAACATTCCCTTTGTAAAATTTGGCGGCCTCAAGTTCCTTGACAGTGCACATGTGAAGGATTTGCTTGCCGTCCTCAGATTTGCACAAAACCCGCGAGATCGCGTCGCGGGATTCCGGTTGCTGCAAATGTTGCCAGGTGTCGGGCCACAGATCGCCGGCAAAATCCTGGACACGATCACAGCAGATCCGGAGCCGCTCCAGTCGCTGGCCGAGATACCTCCACCACCCAAGACAGGTGAGGCTTGGCCGACCTTTATCACGATGGTGGCTTGCCTGCGGGCACGGGATGGCGCTTGGCCGAGCGAACTTGAAACTGCCCGCACCTGGTATGAGCCTCATCTGGGCAGAATCCACGAGGATGCCGAGGTGCGTAAAGCTGACCTGCTGCAGCTTGAGCAGATTGCGGCTGGCTATCCAAGTCGCGAGCGTTTTCTGACCGAACTCACTCTCGATCCGCCCGATGCCACCAGCGATCAGGCGGGAGTTCCCTTGTTGGATGAGGACTATTTGATCCTCTCGACGATTCACTCGGCCAAAGGTCAGGAATGGCGCTCTGTCTTCATGCTGAACGTTGTCGATGGTTGCATCCCATCTGATCTCGGCGCGGGGACTACGGCTGAACTCGAAGAAGAACGGCGCTTACTTTACGTCGGAATGACCCGCGCACGTGACAATCTGGCACTTGTAGTTCCGCAACGGTTCTTCACCTATGGTCAGAACTCGCAGGGTGACAGGCACGTATATGCATCTCGAACTCGGTTCATTCCGGCAACGCTTCTGCAGTTCTTCGAGGTCACCAGTTGGCCGAAAATCTCTCCACACGTCACAGAGCGCAGCGCACGCCAGACGAGAATCGACGTAGGTGCTCGCATGCGTTCAATGTGGAAGTAACTTCTATCGCCGTTTACGTTGAACGTTTGCGTGCAAGCTATCCAGGTGTTACCGATGAGTTGTCGTTGTGGGTGGAACTGATCTTGAATTCCACCATAACTTCTCCTACCTACGGCTCACCTCCCACATTGCCGATAGCCTCCAGCAACCGTGACGGCTGTGCGTTGCTGCCGTGGGTAAAAAGGGGCGCTCCCTGCAAAGGGTCGAGTGCTCTCATTCCTCTACCTCCAACGACATTGAGACCGAATGACTGCAGATCACCTCGTAATCATGTTTCATGGCATCGGCGGTTCCGGAGCACAGCTCGAACCACTTGCCGCATCCTGGCAGCGACATCTTCCTAAGGCGCGGTTCTTAACGCCCGATGCGCCGTACCGCACGAGCTACGGTGGCCATCAATGGTTCAAAGTAGATGGTTTGCAATTTGATCCGGTACGTGTCGTGGAGGTACAGCAGGCGCTCGACCGGATAATAGCCGATGCTCTGAAGCGAGAAGGTTTCGCTGATCATTTGGATCGTGTTGCGTTCGTTGGTGTTTCACAGGGGGCGATCGTTGCACTCGATGCTGTTGCTTCTGGAAGATGGAAGGTCGGGGCACTCGTGGCATTCGCCGGACTACTTCCACTGACATCCCTCTCGACCCGGGATAACACGTCTCAGATGCTGCTTGTCCACGGAACAGACGATCGAACGATCCCTCCAATCGCCTCCACCAGCGCCGCGAGAAAGCTTTTTGACGCCGGGTTTTCTGTCGAACTGGAAATTGAGCCGAACGTAGGGCACACGATTTCGTTGACAGGCGCCGAGAAAGCATTGGGCTTTCTGCAAAGGACCTTGGCCGGCTCGACGACCCGTTAATCATTTGGCCTCGCGGGCGTTAGATTATGTCAGCGGAATGCGGAGAGGGTTCATGAGATCAACAAGGATCAGACTGAGCAACTCCCGGCATTGCCGCCCTTCGCATCCGTTATCGGCTTGAAAGCCATTCCGCGCTCAGGTTCAACAGAGTCTCTAATTGTTCGCTGACCAGTCGGGCGGCGCGAAGCGTTGAAATTCCGACCACCTTGTGGCCGTCATCCAATCCCGATATTTGAAAGACATTCTCGGCATAACGACGCCGAAAAGAATTGTAGGGTCGATCGGTTGACTGTTAATCTCGTCGAGGAACCCCGCGATCGGCTATGTAAACCTGGTGGCGGTTGCTGGCGGCCGGCCGAATTACATCCGGCCGCGGTTCGTCGGGACGATCCGAGCTCTTTCAACGCCGACAGGGGATACGTGGCGGCGCTCTCCGAGCCAAATAAAGTCAAAACGCCACAGGCAGCTCAGTGGTCGGATCTCATGTAACGGAACAGGCGCCACTTATTGAGTGATGCCAGACGCCTCCAGCCGCTTTGCCACAGAGACTGGGATTCCGAGCATCGCCGTGGAGGCCAACGCTATCGACAGACCCAGCTTCATCGGGAATAAAAGCAACTGATCGAACAATGCACCGTCAGCGTAAACAGGGGCATCTACGCGGGCCGCTTGTTGAAAAGGCTGGACCACCGCGTCGGCAGCATCTTGTATGTCTGTGCTGCTGACCGGTTCGATACCGGGAATGCCTTTAGGAATCGCTTCACCAAGCTTCAGGTCTGACATAATCGTTTCCTTTCGTGGTTGACGATCCATAAGTACTGCGATGCACAAAAGTTCCAATTGGTGGTGTAGGCGCGTCAAGTTGACGGCGGATGGATTACTCCAGATCAAGCGATTGCTTGAGCTCATCGATTCGTTTTGACGCTTCGGCCTTGGTAACTTCCGCTCCATACGCGTAGGGCTGGTACGCTTCTTCCGACAACGTTTTCAAGTAGGAGCGCTGCGCGCCCGTTATCGGGTCATCACTGCTGACCCAGTCGCCTGGGTCCTTCTGCGTGTTCGACCATGTATCGGTTTAGGCGTTGTCCATTATAACGATCTCCTGAATTTGTTCTCTAAAGGTTCTTTGCTGCTTGATGGTTCCGACGTTTGAGCTATCGGCGCACGGAACTCGTGTGTGGTCTTCTCGTTTCGCCCGTACATTCCAACTTCAAGGAGAAGGGTATTGGCGATCATTGCTACCGCCGCCTGGTCCGTTCCTAAAAAGGTGGCCAACCGGTTTACGCAGGAAGGAAGTGGCCTTACCCGATATGCATCGGTGTTCGACGGTGTTGAGATCAATTCAACTTTCTACCGTCGGCATAAGACGTCTACCTTCGCGCGATGGGCCGCATCCGTCCCGGAAAACTTTCGCTTCGCGGTCAAGATCCCCAGGGAAATCACCCACGTTCGCGCGATGGAGGACATCGCCGAGCCGGTCGATACGTTCCTCAAGGACATCGCACCTCTGGGAGCGAAACGCGGACCGCTGCTTTGCCAGCTGCCGCCCTCGCTGGTCTTCGACGCTGACAAGCTCGATCGCGCGTTCAAGGTGATGCGGACTGCAGATGCCGGTCCAATTGTCATTGAGGTTCGGCATAAAAGTTGGGCATCAGCTGAGGCATTGGACCTGCTGAAGCGATACGCCATCGCGCAGGTTCTTGCTGATCCTGCGGCGGTGTGGCAAGCGAAAGATTTCCAGACGCCACCGAAGTACGTGCGTCTACACGGCAAGCCAAAAATCTATTATTCACGTTACACCGACGGCGAGATCAAGACGTTCCGGGACTTCTTGGCCGCAGACGGCTGGTGCGTGTTCGACAATACCGCGTCGGGGGCTGCGATCGAAAACGCGCTAGGCATGCTCGACATGCGCTGAAGCATACTCCTCATTCTCCGATAAGTGGTGCCGACGCAGCGGTCCATGCGGCAGCAGGCCCTCGACTGTACCGCGACCGGTATTAGCATTTTCGAATTGCCATCACTTGGGTGACAATGCGCTCGAAGAAATTCAGTTGCTCCTCTGCGGTTTCGGTCGAGATCTCAAATATGATCCGATCTTCGCGTCGAACCGCGCTTTTGTGCTCTGCCAGTAAGGCGATCACCTTTGCCGGCGTTGCTCCCGTCAGCGTCACTGCCAGTGCTTTGGGCCCTGCCTCTAGTTTGGCGATCCCGAGCCGTCCTGCAGCTAACTCCAAACGGGATGTTTGAAGTAGCGACAATACCTCCCGTGGTGGCTCGCCGAACCTGTCCTCGATCTCGTCTTCAAGGTCGCACAAGTCGCTTGGTGCGGATGCGCGAAAGAGCTTGGCGTAAAGATTGAGTCTTACAGCCGGATCAGGCACATAGTCCGCCGGTATTATTCGCAAGACACCGAGATTGAGAACGGCGCGCTGCTGGCTGGCCGAAGGCTGCTTACGCAATTTCGCGACGGCGTCTGCCAGCAGCTTTTGATAGAGACCTGTGCCGATAGTCTTCATGTGCCCGGCCTGATCCTCGGCAGCGATGTCGCCGCTGCCGCGTAGGTCGAGATCTCGAAGGCTGATCGCAAGGCCAGCGCCCAGACGATCATTCTCGACCACAGTTGAGAGACGCAGCCGCGTTTCCTCAGCTAACTCCTTCCCTTCTTCCGTTAGAAGCATTGCCACGCCCTGAACTGATGAACGGCCGACACGTCCGCGCAACTGATGGAGCTGTGCCAGACCAAATCGTTCGGCATGCCAAACGAACATTGTATTGGCGCGTGGTACGTCGAGGCCGTTTTCGATAATGTTGGTGGCGAGAAGGACATCGCCGCTACCTTCGGCAAAGCCGACAACCGCCTCGTCGATAACTGCTGCAGGCATCTTGCCATGAACGACTTTGACCGACAGTTCGGGAACTATTTTCCGCAAGATTTTCCCCACGCCGTCGATATCTTCGATCCGGGGAACGACAATGAAGCTCTGCCCGCCACGACGATACTCCCGCATCAGGCCGGTTCGCAGCGACGCATTGTCAAACGTCGCAAGCGAGGTGCGAATGGGTTGGCGCCTGGCGGGGGGTGTCGTCAGAAGGCTTACCGCGTGCACTCCAACCATAGCCATCTGCAAGGTTCTTGGGATCGGTGTCGCCGACATTGTGAGCGTGTGAAGAGACGGGGCTAACGCGTTCATCGCCCGCTTGTCCTTTATGCCAAACCGGTGCTCTTCATCCACGATCAGCAGTGCGAGACGAGCAAAGCGCACGTCTTTCGCAAGGACCGCCTGGGTTGCGACGATCACGTCGATTTCCCCCGCCTCCAGCGCCGCCTTTGCCCGCTTAACCTCGCTTGGCTTGAGCACGCGCGAGAGCATCCCAACCGAGACACCGGTTCCCTCGAAACGCCGCTCAAACGTTGCAAAGTGCTGGCGGGCTAAGACCGTCGTCGGAGCGATGACAACCACTTGCCCACCGGCAAACGCGACGGCTGCTGCGGCGCGCAACGCAATTTCCGTTTTGCCAAAACCGACATCGCCGCAGACTAGCCGATTCATCACCTTTCCGGATGCTAGATCGGAAAGGACAGCCTTGACGGCTTGGGTTTGATCGGGAGTTTCGGCGAAAGGAAAACGCCGTGTGAAAGCAGTAAATTCAGCGTGAGGTGGCACGAAAACCGCTGCCCGCGAAGCCTGCCTTTGCTTTGCGACCTTGAGTAGGTGACGCGCTGTGGACCGGACATCTGCTGCGATCTGTTCGCGTTTTTTCTGCCATGCATCGGTGTGAAGGCGGTCGAGCGTGACAGCCTCGGGTTCAGAGCCATAGCGCCACAGCTTTCCAAATTCCAGCATTGGGACCAGTACGGAGTCCTCGTCGCGATACTCCAAGCGGGCGGCGTCGCGAGAAACACCGTCGACTAAAATGCTCTCCAGGTTTTTCAGAACTCCAACACCATAGTCCTCGTGAACAACGACATCACCTATCCGAAGCTCTGGCTCCGCCAGAAGTGGAACGGAGTTGCTAATCCTGCTGGTTCCGTCGGAAACAGCAACGACGACGACATTCTGCGCCGCATCGATAAACCCTTGTCGTAAGCCAGCGGTGATCTTCAGCAGGCTTCCCGGTTCGGTCTTCACCACGGCTTCCCAGCTCTCAATGGCTGAAGCTGCCGCACCGGTTGCGTTGAGCACGCGCCGGCAAAGTGCACCAGAGGCTTTGCCATTTCCGGCTATCACAACCCTTGATCCGCGTTGGAGGCAGTCCTGCACGAACCTCACCAACACGTTGCGCGTGTTCGCTTTGGCTTTAAGAGGGGGCAGCTCACTGCCTCCCTCGATATCTATTGTAGATGCACGCTTGGCGCGCCGCTCCCAAGCGTTTCGATCAAGGTAAAGGGAGCGAGAGAAGGGAGTGCCCATTTCACCCAAATTTTTGTGCGACTCGTGAGCGTCTTCGATGATCTCCAAATACCGCATAAGCTGATCCGTTGCTCCCGGTGCGAGAAGCATGGGTGCATCGTCAATGATATCGAACACGGTCGGCATATCTTGATAATGGCGCAACAGCCGGCGTTCCATGGTGTCGGTCTTGAGGGGAGCAGCACCTGCGCTGCCCTCGTCAAGAATGGCTTCCGACGCAGGACCGAAAGTTACGCTTTCGAGATAGCTCTCCGTCCGTTGGGAAACGCGGTCAAAGCCACGCAATTCCTCAACTCGATTGTCCTTCGAAAGAACGATCCGCATCGGACCGGGGGCGCCCGCAGGATAGATGTCGATAACATCGTCTCGAACCGCCACTTCACCAGGATCGTCTGCAACGCCTTCTTGCACGTAACCCGTTCTGTGAATGAACATAAAGAACGCATCACGATCAAATGGTTTCCCCACCTCGAGTTCGAACCGGGTGTTTGCAATGACTGATATTGGCGCAATACGTTGAAGCGTGGCGTCGAGGGAGGTCAACAGGATTTTTGGAGCATCACCGAGCGCCTGCCATATCCGCATAGCATCCATCCGCCGACCCATACAATGCGCAGAAGGCGGCACACGATCATAGGGTAGGCAGTCCCAAGGCGGTAAAATAACGAGCGCGAGATTGGGAAAAAGGGCGTTGAAGAATTCTGCAATCTCGGCTGCTTGGCCCTCGTTCATCGCGACATAGCAGAGAGCGCGTTGCGTGCGTTGTAACGATGTGCCTAATCTTGTCGCAATGAAACCTAGCGGGACGTTACCAGCTTGCACGGTCCCAAGCGGAACTTCAGGCACTGACACGGTTCCGATTCCAGACGCAACGCTCACCTAAACCTGCCACTCCATCTATCAGCGCCTATTGCAACTGACTCGCGGTCATTCTGTTCCACTCGCGTGTGGTGAAGTGACGAACGTTGACCCCTAGCGCCGACAACTGACCCTTGTGCGGAATTCGTGATACCGAAATCTACGAAGACGAACGAAACGATACGGTCGCTGCTTACGAGCGTGCATCGGGTTCCGAGGATGTAAACTCGCAGTCTCACGCGTGCTTTATCAAAGTGCGCCAGGATGAGCTTCCCCGCGAGACTAGATTGAGACGACCGCGATTGGCGACGTGACCTCGCGAACTCCAATGACAAGTCTCATTCCAGAATAATCGCCTGCATTTCGTTCGCTGCAGTTGCCATGAATGGATGCGCGTTCGCTGTGGTCGTGTCGCCAGCATGCACGATTGCTACCTGGTAACTGGGATCAGCGGCATCTTCCGTGGAAAAGGATATCAGGTTTTCGTGGGCCGGACGCTGGCAGCGAGACGACAAGTCCTTTGCACCGCCTGATCGGTTCATTCAGGTTGCCGAGGAAACAGGGCTCATTACCGCCTTGTGCGAACACTTGCTACGTCAAGCGTGCACGGACGCGTCAGGATGGCCCGACGGGCTTATTCTATCATTCAACCTCTCGCCCATACAAATTGAAGATCGACTCCTGGTCAGCAGAATTGGCCGAATTTTGCAGGAGACCGGATTGCCAAGTTCCCGGCTCGAAATCGAGATTACTGAAAACGCGTTGATCGGTGATCCTGATCGAGCTGCCAATGTTATCGAGCAGCTTCACGCCGTTGGGATACAGGTGGCACTGGATGATTTCGGGACTGGCTACTCCAGTTTATCACAACTGGCGCGTTTCCAGTTCGACAAGATCAAGATCGATAAAAGCTTCGTCTCCGGGTCCGCTGCAAACCAAAAGAACGAAAAGATCATCGATGCCATCATGGGGTTGGGTCGTAGCCTCAATCTAAAGATCACTGTCGAAGGGATCGAGGAAAACAAACAGCTTGCCTACTTCATGGGGCACGGATGCGACGTAGGACAGGGATATTTGTTAGGAAAAGCAATGCCGTCATTTGAAGTGCTGTCATTCCTAGACGCTTACAGTCAGGCGTTGAAAGCCTGACATGAAAGAGCATCATCCAAAATGAGCAGGAAAGTCTCTTCCATATGGCATGAAGCTCGGAGTTCCAGCGCAAATAGGTAAGCCAACCTGAGGCGTAAGGAGGTTGCCTCGAATACGAGTTAATCCATACCGATGCTTCCGAGCGGCTCTAAGTCATTCATGGCGTGTATAGTATCGGCAAGCACTGATTGAAGATCGTAAACAAGCGCAAGGTCGACTGGACGAAAGTTGGAAAGCAGATCCTCGACCCCCTGGCAAATCGTCGTCGCTCTTGCTGCCCCCGCGCTCGAACAGTTCGACTTCAGGGCGTGCACGAGTTTTTTTGCGTCCGGACCCATGCCGATGATTTCGGCTTTTGCTACATCGAAGGACTGCATAACGTTGTCACGGAACATCCTGAAGACCTTGGAGCGAATATCTGTGCCCGTTGCCGTTCTGATAGTGTCAAACATCTCCAATGCTTCGGGGGACAGAAGCGGCGTCGTTTCGGACCTGTTGCCTGCGTCGTTGGCGACCGCAGATGCAACTTCCGGGCTTTCGCCTATGCCGAGCTCCTGAAACAGAGCTGTAAGCTGGGTGATGTTGAACGGCTTTGAAAGATAGCCGTCCATGCCTGCGTCCCGCCACGGGCCGCTATCTTTACCCATCACATAGCCAGTCAGGGCGACGATGCGGCTCGCGATTGCTTTCATGTTTTGTTCGACCATTCTAATGTGGCGGACCGTTTCAAAGCCGTCCATGCCTGGCATAGAGCAGTCCATAAAAACGATATCGTAGGCTTTATCACGGCAGAATCGGATGGCTGCCTCGCCACTATCGGCAAGGTCGCAGACGATACCGAATGTGCCGAGGGCTTCGCTCAGAACCTCCCGATTGACGGCAATGTCATCAACCGCCAGCACTCGCAGATGGGAAAGATCGATCGGCACGGGCTTTGCGCTTTGATGAGCCTTGATATCAAGCTCGGTTATCATTCCGGCTTCTATGGCGCGGCAAAGCTGATCGAACATTTGTCTTGAAATCGGAGCAGGCAGATCTATTACCGTATGCCCTCCCGGCAAGGGTCTTGTCGTTGCGGCAAAGGGTCTAACTAGCAGCACGGGTACAGAAGCGTCGCCACAGAAGCTCGCAACATCATCGGCCGCTCCGAGGATCAGCACATCATGCGGATCCTGCACATCGGTAGTCACCTTCAATCCTCGGGCTTCCAGAGCGCTGGCAAGTGCGTTCCGGCTAATTTTGTCATTATCGACAATTGCCGCCGTCAGGTTCTTTATCGCCGTGAACGGTGCTGCTTTTTCCACAACTTGGAGCGGCAAGGCGACGATGAATTTGGAGCCAAGACCGACCGTGCTTTCCACGCGAATTTCACCACGCATCAGTTCGGCAAGCTGCTTTGAAATCGATAGCCCGAGCCCCGTTCCGCCAAATCTCCGGGTGATGCTGGAATCGGCTTGGGAGAAGCGGGTAAAAATGCGATCTATTTGCGATGCTTCGATGCCAATACCGGTATCCTCGACAACGACCGTGATCCCATCTCGCGGATCGGTTAAGACATTAACTGCAATCTTAACCCCGCCGCTTTCGGTGAATTTGAGGCCGTTATTGACGAGATTGCTCAGTATCTGGGTCAGCCGGACAGGATCGCCCAAAACTCTAATCGGCACATCCGGCGCGACGAAAACCGCAATAGACAGACCTTTTTCCCGGGCTCGCTCAGCGAAAAGACAGGCAACATCCTCGACGATCGCATCGAGCGAGAATTCGATGTTCTCCAGCTCGATCTTCCCGGACTCGATTTTCGAGAAGTCGAGGATGTGGTTGATGATGTGCAGAAGGTTTTTACCGGAGCGGGTGATGATATCCGCATAGCGCAAATGCCGAGGCGATAGAGGAGCTGCCGCAAGCATTTCGGCCATCACCAGCATACCGTTCATCGGAGTGCGTATTTCGTGGCTCATTGTCGCAAGGAACGTCGACTTCGCCTCGTTAGCGGCATCGGCCTCTTCCTTGGCGAGACGCAACTCCGCGGTCCGTGTCTCGACTGTCTCTTCTAGGGTCTCGCTGTGTTTGCGCAAAAGTTGGTCCCTGTCATCGATATGACGGAACATCTCGTTGAAGGCATCGACAAGAACACCAACCTCGTCATTACGGGTCTTGCGCAGTCGCCGGGTTAGATCCGAGCGAAGGCCGATGTCACGAAACTCGTCCGAGAGAGCGGTAAGCGGTCGTACAACGCGAGCGATCTGCCTGCGTGCGATGAAGGAAGTCACAAACACCAGAGAAAGTCCGAGCGATACAGAGTAACCGAAAGCACGCAGATATCGGTTCAAAAGGCCAGTGACTTCGGCATGAAGGACGAGCGACCCGATCTTTCTTCCGGCTTTGCGGATTTCCGCATCTACTTCGACGGATGTCGGTAGTGCAAACATCGATGTGCCAGAGCCAACGAGACTCGCACCTGCCCCGATCTCAGCCAGAACATCACCTCGTTCCGTCCTAGCCGCGATATAGACGACGTCCGTAAGCTCCCGGACGCCACGCAGGACTTCCATAACCTTGCGCGGGTCATGCGCAAGCGCCGCTTCACTGGAAGCTGCCGCGAATGCATATGCGGCGCTCTGGTAGCGAAGGGTCTCGTTCTTTACCGCCTGTCGATAGTCAAGGAAGAGAAAAAGGCCGACACTCGCAGTCACACCAAATGTGGCGGCCGTGACGACGACCGTAGAGACGCGCGTGGCAATGGAATTGCTTTTCTTCACCGGATCATCCCTCGTCTTTTCTGTAAGATGACAAAGAAGCGTTAATCCTTCTTAGAAGATTGGCGTTCCTTGAGTGACGGCACTCTACCGCGCCAGCGTTCCGTAAGGACTTATTAGACTTTATCCGGTTGTCTGACATGGGTAGGAGATGCCATGCCGAAGCCGCTCAATTGTCTCATCGTTGATGACGATCCGATGTACTCGGTCGTGGCGAGCAGCATATTGGCGTCGCTCACCACAGGCTTTATCGAGACTGCCGGCAGCGGAAGCCTGGGTCTAGAAAAATTGCGCGGTTCGCTCAATCCAGTCGATCTCGTATTCCTTGATCTCAACATGCCCGATGTCGACGGGCTAGCTTTCATGCGCGCTGCTGCCGAAGCAGGCTATTGGGGGCATGTCGTTATATCCAGCGGTGAATCAAATGCGGTTCTTCGCTCCGCAGAGGCAATGGGGAAGATGCTGGGCATTTCCCTGTTGGGTACGCTCAAAAAACCTCTAACTGTCGAAAGTGTTGCCGACATTCTCGATCGGTCCAAGATTGCGAATGCGAAACCAGCGTTTGACGTTGGTGATGGAGCCACCGACTTTGAGCTAACGCCCTACTATCAGCCTCAATATCAGTTGCAGGGACATCGTCTCGTCGGGTTTGAAGCACTCATTCGTTTAACGGCCAAGGATGGGCAGGTAAGTGGCCCGAACCAACTTTTCGCAAACATCAAACAACCGGGTGAACTCGCCTCAATATCACTGGCCATAGCGGAAAAGGTTCTGACGGAATCCCAGGATTGGCTTCGGCGGGGAGGCGGACCTGACATTTCGATAAATTTCGATGCCTCCGTGCTGGAAATGCCTGATGTCGTTCTAGCGCTTCAAGACCATGTGAAGAAGTTTAATGTCGTGCCTGATCGACTTTGTCTTGAGGTAACGGAGAAATCATTACCAAAGGATCCTTCCCGGCTGGTTGAATCACTGACAAGATTGCGGATGGCGGGTTTTCGGTTGTCGCTCGATGATTACGGCATGGGGGCATCCAGTTTTGAGCTGCTTCGGCTCTGTCCTTTCTCTGAGATCAAGGTTGATCGATCCATCATTGCGGCATGCACGACCGACCACGTCACTCGAAAGTTTCTGCATGCGGTGGCAGGGTTGGCGCGCGACCTTGAACTTGCTTCCGTAGCGGAGGGTGTAGAGACTCGGGAAGAACTCGCCGAAGTAGAGGCCGCTGGAATGCAACGTGTGCAGGGCTTCCTATTCTCACGACCAGTTCCACCCTATCAGGCTATCGATTTGATAGGTGAGACGCTGTGAACACCGGTCTGTTATGCCAGCTGTTGTCTAAACTTCCAAGCTTGGTACGCTCTCGTGATGGCAATTTTGCATTGATGGGCGCTTTGACATTGCCACTTCTACTGGCGCTAGGGGGAGGTGTAGTCAACGTCAATTCTTACTTTGCCGACAGATCAGCGTTACAGAGCGTGGCAGATGCTGCAGCGCTTGCTGCAGCGAAGGAAGCCTCGCTAAACGGCTGGTCCAAGACGTCCGCGCTTTCGGTCGCGCAAGGTTATTTGATGGCTCATCGGGATGCGCGGGAGCCGCTGCCTTTGCTTGAAGTTGAGGTAGATCCGACGCTCAAGCAGGTTAAGGTCACGGTCGTACAGGATCATAAGTCTTATTTCGTTGCGGGATTCTTCGCCGACACCCCAAATATTGTTGTTTCCTCTACCGCCCGCACGAACAGTTCATCCAATATTTGCGTTATCGGCCTTGAGAAAACGGGCACGGCTACAATATCGCTTGAAACAAATGCGGTTATCTCTGCGGACCGCTGTGCAGTTTATTCGAATTCATCAAGTGTGTCGGGGTTGACGTCTACAGGAAACGCAAGCTTGTCCGCGCAATTGACGTGCACAACAGGTGGATACGTCGGCGCCTCAAAAAATTTCAAGAACGGACTGCCACTGACAGATTGCCCGGTCGTAATCGACCCTCTGGCCGACCGGCCAATGCCGGAGGTGACCTCATGCACAAAACAGAATGCCGACTATCAACATTACAGGGGAACGCTTCAGCCGGGGACTTATTGTGGCGGTCTAATTATTCGATCAAGCTCCCAGGTCAGTCTTCAGCCGGGAGTTTACATCATCAAAGATGGTCCGCTGGTGGTTGAAGCAAACTCTGCAGTCAATGCCAAGGGTGTCGGATTTTTCTTCACGGGTGAAGATGCAAGACTGCTATTTGCCAGTGGTTCAAGCGTCGACATAGAAGCGCCTGTCAAGGGGCCGCTTGCCGGCATAGCAATGTTTCAGGATCGGGAAAGTGCTGAACAGGATTTCGTAATTACCAGCAACGATGCAAGAAAACTCATCGGTACCATCTATCTTCCAAATGGAAACCTCATCATCGATGCCAATAATAAGGTGGCAGATGAATCAGCTTACACTGCAATTGTCGTGAAGCGTCTGCGCCTTTCCAAAGGACCCAATCTGGTGCTGAACACCGACTACGAGCAAACGCTCGTCCCGGTTCCGGAAGGCGTTGGCCCCCAGGCATCAAATGTTCGGCTGCTTCGATAGACCTAGAGTTTTTTCTGCGATGCCAACATAACGTGATGGAATCTTCACCTCTGATAAACACGATAGAACGTGTTCGCGTTTTGAAGGCGTAAACAGGTATACCGGCTGACGGCTAGTCTCGCCTTGGAATTGGTAGAGATCCCTATCTCGCAGTTTCGGCAAAGTTTGCTTTGCGAGACTGTTTGAAGGCAACGAACTTGCTATCGTCGTTCCTCTGGAAGACGGCCGCACTAGGCAAACCTGCGGTGGTTCCGCAGCCTTGATTGCCGCAAGCGGCCTGATAGCTGGCATTTGAGCATCGATCATTAACGCGGTAAGCCGGTCCGCCGTTTGCTTAATCATCTAGCTGAACGAGCCTGAAAAATTGGCGATCTGTACTCAAGGCAATCAATTCGCAACCACTAAGAGGTGCGGGGCATGCGACAGAGCCCACATCGCTACGGCGACCATATTTCGTTGTTTCGGCGAGCCGCCGGACACTAGGCTCGCCACGCCGCAGAGATGAGTTCCTTGACCGCGCGGTTGGGAAACTGGCGCTTGACGGTGAGTGCGACGAAACTTTCGCGAATTCCTGGCAAGGGCACGACTTCTACCAATGCATTCGCGAATAGCTCGTCGCGGACCACAATCGGAGGTAACGGCGCGATCCCGATTCCCTCGCGGGCCATGAGGCGGAGCATCGCCATGTCATCGACCTCCGCAACGATCACGGGTTTGACGGAAAGTCGCTGACACAAAGCGTCGAACTCGATGCGGATGTTATTGGCACGGGTAGGGAGGATAACAGGTTGCCCATTAAGTGCGTCCCCTATTGAGCTGCCGACATAACCCAGGTGGGGCGCCGCAAACAGGCTGATCGTTTGCTGGGCAAGCGGATGCACCACGATCCCTGACGCACCTTGCGGCAACCCATTGCACAGCACTACATCAAGGTCGAGACTTCGCAGTTGAGCCTCAAGTTCTGGAAGACTACCGGATGTAAGAACGATTTCCAGATCGGGCCGGCCCAGGCAGGGCTTGAGGAACTCGATCTGGAAGTTGCGAGACAAAGTTGCAAGGGCTCCGACGCGGAGTATGTGGCGGCGCCCCTCTGCACGCAGTGTTGCAACGAGATCTTCACCGACAGCAAAGATTGTGTTGGCATGTTCGAGTGCTATGCGGCCAGCCTCCGTTAAAACCAAGAGCCTCCCAGTGCGCTCAAATAACGGATGACCCAGCCGCTCCTCAAGAACCCGTATTTGCGTCGAAAGAGCTGATTGCGAGATGGCTAGCCTCGCCGCGGCACGCGTGAGGTTTCCCTCTCGTGCCACCTCCCAGAAATAGCGCAGGTGACTGAAGTTAAGTATGCTCATAGTTCGTTTTTATAGAACGTTTCGTTTTAAACAATGAATTTATCAGAATGATCATAGTCGCATATATCGCGCATAACTGTGGCTAGTGGTGAAACGATGGACACTCTTTTTTCTCCTATGATTCTATTTTTCGCGCTCGGTGGGTTCGCAGCGCTCCTACGCAGCGATCTCGTAGTACCAGAGACAAATCAGCAGAGCGGTCGCACTCTATCTGATGGCAGCCATCGGGTTGAAGGGTGGTGTTCAATTGTCGGAGTCAGGTTATAGCCATGAGCTATTCATTGCAGGGGTCTTGGGAGTTGTTCTGAGCCTACTGCTGCCGCTTCCAGCATTTTGGTTTGTCAGCCGGATTGGTAAGCTGGATCGCACGAACGCTGGCGCTATCGCCGCACATTACGGCTCGGTGTCAGTCGTGACATTTGTTACAGGTGTTGAAGTGTTCGAAGCGGTTGGCCTGGCCGCAGACGGCTTCATGGTGGCTGTGATGGCGCTCATGGAAGCTCCAGCAATTCTGGTGGGAATTTGGTTGGCCCGAGCCGGAACACCATCGCGGCAAGGTAACGGCGCTCGTGACGTCGTCGAAGCTTTTAGCAATGGATCGATTATTCTTCTCGTCGGAAGCTTTTCGATTGGTTTGGCTGCGGGCCGCGAAGGCTTTTCTCCCGTGGCGCCGCTTTTCGAAGGTGGCTTCAAGGGAATGTTGTGCCTTTTCTTGCTCGATATGGGGCTCGTGGCCGGCCGTCAGCTGCTTGGGACACGTTGTCTCACACCCAAGCTGGTGGTTTCTGCCGTTGTCTTGGCCGTTTTTAATGGTGTCGCTGGCGTCGTCTTTGGAACGTTTGCCGGGCTTGAAGCAGGATCCGCTGCAGCTCTAGGGATTCTCGCTGGAAGCGCAAGCTACATTGCCGCTCCGGCCGCGGTTCGGCTCGCGATCCCAACCGCGAACGTGGGGTTGCCGCTAGCGATGTCTTTGGGTGTAACGTTCCCCTTCAACATCATGTTCGGGATTCCGGCTATCATCGCTGTGGCGCGGTGGTTAGGCTAGACCGCGTACTCGAAAGCCGTGCAACCAAACCGCTGTTGGAACTCCACATCACTTTCGCAGTTGGAATAACAAGTAAACTTAACGGGTTTCCAATTGCCGGACGCATTCATCTACACAATCGGCGACGTTTCCAACCTGACAGGGGTTCCAAAGCAAACCCTGGATGCATGGGAACGGCGCTACGGCCTATTGCAGCCTTCAATAGGTCTAAATAATCGGCGGCTTTACAGTATGCGGCAAGTTGCTCGCGTTCATTTGCTGAGGGATTGCGTAGAAGGCGGGCAGCGGATTAGTACGCTGGTTCATCTGTCCGACGCCCAGTTGCGCCACTTGGCCCGCCGCGACACAGCGAGTGAGGTTCAAATTCAAAAACTCATTAGTCTCGTCGCGGAGATGAAGGTGGATGAGCTTGAGGCATCACTCGGGCTGCATCTCCTGACGATGGGCACGATACTTTTCGTGGAAGAGCTTGTTGTGCCAGTCATGGAGGAAGTGGGAAAACGATGGGAAAACGGTTCGATACCCGTCGCTGCTGAACACCTTTTAACTGCCTCGGTCAGAAACCTCCTTGTTTCAACGTTGCGTTTGGCCGGCCGTAGAGGTTCGAAAAAGCGGGTAATGTTCGCCACTCTTGACGGTGAACATCACGAAATCGGCCTACTGTCGTCTGCACTGATTATGGTCAATCATGGAGTAGACCCACTCTACCTTGGGACGGGTGTGCCTGCAAAGGAGGTTGCGTGCGCGGCCTCAAAGACCGGTGCTGTCACCGTGGTGATTGGCTCGACCATGGCAGATGCCGATCTATTTGCCGAAATCTTACTGGATGTACGTCGGCAACTCCCTCAGCAAATCTCGATCATCGCCGGTGGCAAGCCGGCAACGCATATTCGATGGCAAACGATTGAAGGCGTAGCTGCATTCGACTCGATGTCAGGCTTGAATGATTACATGAAGCGAGGGGGATTTGACGCGTCTTGAGAAAAAAGCGCGTAAAAGA
This sequence comes from Pararhizobium arenae, assembly GCF_001931685.1. Lineage (GTDB taxonomy): Bacteria > Pseudomonadota > Alphaproteobacteria > Rhizobiales > Rhizobiaceae > Pararhizobium > Pararhizobium arenae. The sequence goes on from NZ_MOOY01000010.1 coordinate 33,390, forward strand.
AACCAATCGCGATTTCTAATCCTCTTCCGTCTGCATTCGTCGCGCTTGCAGACGAGAAAACATAATGATCGGCTGCGTATCGCCGCCAAACGCGGACTTTGCAGAGCAGCCATTGCTGTCGTGATTTTTTCCTCCGCCATCACTAAATGCTCCGCTTATCACTTCGTAAACCTTACACCCTCTGATTAGAGGCACGGCTCCTTGTAAAGAAGCCATTGATCTCACTGGGGTTGGTCATGAAAAATATATCTATCATTGGAAAGTTCATGTCGGTCATGGCGGTTTTTGGCGCCTTCTCCGTCGCAGTCGCGTTGTATGCCGGCTTTCAGCTTAAAAGCATCGATACCGGTTACAGTAATCTTCTTGCGCGGGAGGCTGCTACGGGCACGAATACCGTCCGTATGAACAGGGCGCTGCAATCGGCTCGTGCCAGCATCGGCGACATCATCATGTCGCGGACGGAAGAGGCTTCAAGCACCGCAACGGCCGACCTGGAGTTAGCGAGAGCTGATTTTGAAAAATTTGCTGATGCGGCAATAAAAGCCTCTCAAAATGATCCGGAACTGCAGGCGCTCAAGGCGGAAGGCCTTAAGCTGCTTGATGTGGTCTGCAAAGGAACAATCCTTCGCGGAGCGGCCGCTCGTGACGATACGACCATAGCTGCTGCCCAGACAGAATTTCTTGCGCAATGTCAGCCGGGATTGAAGCAGATCAGTGCCCAGTTCATTTCCAAAACGAAAGCGGTAGTGGACAGTGCGGAGGCAGGTAGCGGCTCGCTTTCAGAAACCTCCGACGTAACGGTCACCACGACGATTACACTTGTGCTTGTGGGGCTTGCGCTGGTGGTCGCAGGTGGCTTCTTCGCCATGCGGATCTGGTTGGTCCATCCAATCAAGAAACTGGCGGATACGATGGTTGGTCTTGCCGATGGTGATCTGTCAATTGCGGTTGAGGGTGTAGAACGAAAGGACGAGATCGGAGGCATGGCTAAGGCCGTGCAGATCTTTAAGGAGAACGGTTTGGCAGCCCGCGAGCTTGAGCGCGAGGCGAATGCCCAGCGCGACATGACTGAAGAGGAGCGCCGTCGCAACGCAGAGAAGGACCGTGCTCGCGCGGAAGATATGGCGCATGCGACGGATGGTTTGGCTAACGGCCTCAAACATCTTGCCTCCGGAGATCTTACGTTTCAGCTCCAAGAAGCCTTTGCGGCGGATTTTGAAAGCTTGCGTTCTGACTTTAATGGCGCGGTGGCTCAGCTTTCTCGGACACTTGCAGCTGTTTCACAATCCACGACCTTGATCGATGGTGGTACGCGCGAGATCAGCCAGAGCGCGCAAGATCTCGCCAAGCGAACGGAGCAGCAAGCGGCTTCGCTCGAAGAGACGGCAGCGGCATTGGACCAGATAACGACAAATGTTGCTAATTCATCGAAGCGCGCAGAAGAGGCTCGATCCATAGCCGCACAGGCCAATGCAAGTGCCGCTCAGTCCGGAGCTGTTGTCGCAAACGCGGTAAACGCCATGCAACGCATAGAACAGTCCTCAAACCAGATCGCCAACATCATCGGGGTGATCGACGAGATTGCGTTCCAAACAAACTTGCTCGCCCTTAATGCGGGTGTCGAGGCAGCGCGTGCTGGTGAAGCCGGCAAGGGGTTCGCGGTCGTTGCCCAGGAGGTTCGAGAACTTGCGCAGCGCTCTGCGCAGGCGGCCAAAGAGATCAAAGGGTTAATCCAGAACTCTACTGTAGAGGTCTCGGGTGGCGTGAAACTTGTCAGTGACACCGGCGAGGCGCTTAAAGCAATTGAAAAATTCATTGTCACCATCAATGAGCATATGGAGGCGATTGCAACCTCTGCACGTGAGCAGTCGGTCGGGCTTGCCGAAGTGAACACCGCCGTCAATCAAATGGATCAGGTGACGCAACAGAACGCGGCGATGGTGGAAGAAAGCACGGCCGCAAGTTCTTCGCTCGCAACTGAAGCTGTGAAGCTGAAGGATTTGGTTGGTGAGTTTCGGCTGCCTGCGGTAGGTGCGGACCGTACGTCAATGCCGCGCAGCGCGCCGTTTGCCGTTAGCCAAGACCAAAATCCCGCTCCTTCGCCAGCGCGCAAACTCGTGAACAGGATTGCAGGCAGTTTCGGCTCATCGGCGGTTGTACATTCAAACTGGGAAGAGTTCTGATAACGTCGTTTTGCAGCTCGGCTTGGTACCGTACTCCTTTCGTCAACGCGTTGCGCTGACCGCCCCATCCGCGAAAGTCGCGGATGGGGTTCGTTATGCCGCCTTTGTGACCAGGTTAAGCGGAACGATATCATGAGTGAGAATTTTAACCTGTTACGCTGACCCAACCTTCGCATTGGGGTGTTCGCCTATGGCGCGAAATGATCACTTTTGAGCAGGAGTAACGTTTGTGCTAGTTCATGGATGGGAGGTAGATACCTATGCTGTTGCCTTGGCAGGCGCCGGCTTCCTGATCGCTCTCGTTGTATGGCTACCACTTGCGTTGAAACGTCTTCCTCTTTCGCTCCCAATTGTTTGCCTCTTCCTTGGATGGCTTATCCACCTCTTACCGCAAATGGAGCTCAATCCATCACCCGCCTTGCACTCCGTCGTGACCGAGCGCCTCACCGAATTCGTGGTTATCGTCGCCTTGATGGGAGCGGGCTTGAAGATCGACCGCCGTTTTTCATTTAAGAACTGGGGAGTGACGTGGCGATTACTCCTGATCACTATGCCAATCAGCATCATCGCGATCATGATGATCGGCACAAGTGTGTTGGGTCTGAGCGTGGTGGGAGCGCTTCTTTTGGCATCCAGTCTTGCACCGACTGATCCTGTTCTTGCGGCCGACATTCAGGTGGCGGGGCCCCAGGAAGGTGGCGAAGACGCAGTCCGCTTTGCACTAACGTCCGAGGCGGGCCTAAATGACGGCTTGGCATTTCCATTCGTAAACCTAGCCATTGTCCTTAGCATCGCGGCGACCACTGGCCAGTCTTGGATTGGTGAATGGGTGACCCTGCACGTATTGTGGGAAATAGCTGCCGGAATCGGATGCGGATGGGTCGTTGGAAAACTTTTCGGCTGGATAACATTTAAAATGCCGGGTGATACCCTAGCGAAAACAGGTGATGGCTTGGTGGCAATCGCCGCAACCTTTGTGTCCTACGGCTTGTCGGAGATGCTTCACTGCTACGGCTTCTTCGCGGTTTTCGTGACTGCCTTGACGCTCCGTAACTCGCACAGGGATCACGATTTTCAGCGTGACATGCATGACATCACCGAGCAGATCGAGCGTATTGCGATGATGCTGATGTTGCTTGCGTTTGGCGGTGCTGTTGCAAATGGTTTATTGGCGCAAATTGGTTGGCGTGAGATCGCCGCCGCGTTGCTTATCTTGCTCGTCGTGCGGCCAGTGGCCGGAATGATTGGACTTATCGGGATGCAGGCCGTCCGAGGAGAGAAGCTCACTATCGCGTTCTTCGGGATCCGCGGCGTGGGATCGTTCTACTATCTCGCATACGGCATCAACCACGGAAATTTCGAGGAGGACGAAAGGCTCTGGGTTGTGCTTTCGCTCATCGTGCTCGCTTCAATTTTGATGCATGGCCTTACCGTTACGCCAGTGATGACAAGGCTGGATCGGCGGCAGGGACGCAGCGCCTGATCGGTCACATTTCGGTTGATGTTAGTGATGGTAGATGAAAAGTCTATACTGGCTGATCCGCGGGATCTCCGAACAATCGAATTACGCTTAGCGTGTAATGCTTTGTACCGAGCCCGTCCGCTGGAGTAGCAGTACGCGACCTTATTGTCGGGAAAACCAGTTTACTGATCTATAAGTCGTCTGCGCTATTCTGTCCTTGGCTTTGGTTTGAAGATCGGTATCCTAAAATGACAACTCGACGCAATGTTGCCGCGACCGTCGCTAAATTCGCCGAGGCGACAAATTACGCTCTGATTTCCATCGACAGCGAAGGCAAGATCGAGTTCGTGAACCCTTCTGGGTGCGCACTATTTGGATATGAACGTGACGAGATGATGGGGCATCCGATCACGATCATAATCCCGGAGCGAATGCGCGGCTCGCATATGATGGGTTTCGCGAGGGCAGCGGCTGGCGCGGCACCGAATCTTGGCGGAAAAACCGTAGAAGTCTTTGCCCTTAGAAAAGATGGAAGCGAATTTCCGATCGAAATTACGCTGTCGGTCTGGCGTGACAGGAAGGGGTTTAGCGCCGGCGCAATCATAAAGGATATCTCGGAGCGGCGAGACCGAGAGAGCCGCTTGCTGCGCCTGGCATCTCAAGACGATCTGACAGGATTACACAACAGACACCAGTTCATGCAGATCCTCGACGATAGCCTCCAAAACGGAGAGGGAGCGGCCGTAATTCTTATTGATCTTGACGGATTTAAAGATGTAAACGACTCCCACGGGCACGCCGTCGGGGACGCTTTGCTTCAAGCTGTTGGTGTACGCCTCCCGTATCTCCTTGAGCCTACAGCCGCAATCGCCCGCCTCGGCGGTGACGAATTCGCGGTGTTTTTGCCAGGAATGGCCGATCCGCTCGCTCTACAAAAAGAAGCTGCGAAAATCCTTGATGCGTTCCGACGGCCGTTCAATCTCGGCGGGCTCGTGCTCGACTTGGCTAGCAGCATAGGCATAGCAATATCACCCCACCATGGACGTGATAGTTCAGAGTTAGTGGCCAGCGCGGACTTTGCGCTTTACCGTGCCAAGAATGCAGGTGGTCGCTGTTCCCGGTTATTCGATCACACCATGCGTGGGGAAGCCAATGCCCACCGCACAACACGCGACGAACTGCGGACTGCCCTGAGAGAAGGGCAACTCGCTATGTACTATCAACCCCAAATCAACCTCCCGACTAAAGAGGTAATTGGATTCGAAGCCCTTATCCGATGGCATCATCCTGTAAAAGGTTTGCTCACTCCTGGAGCGTTTCTTCCTTCGCTTGAGCAGAGTGCCCTTGCATTGGAAATCGGGTGGTGGACGTTAGACCAAGCTTGCGCGCAAATTTCACGTCTTAACAGATCTGGTTCAACGTTCCGGATTGGCGTGAACCTGTTTCCCTCCCAGTTCCGCGCTTTGAACTTGCGCGACAAGGTTGAGGCAGCCATCTCGAAACATGCCATTCGCGCGTGCGATTTGGAATTAGAAATCACTGAGGAAGTTGCATTAAGCTCGGACGACCGCTCTCTCCAAACACTTTGCGAGATCAGGGAAATGGGTGTGGGAATCGCATTTGATGATTTTGGAACCGGTTTTGCGTCCCTGAGCTCACTACAACGGTATCCAATCACCAAACTGAAAATTGACCGAAGCTTTGTCTGCAACATTCAGTCAAGCAAATCCGACGCGGCTATCGCTCGTGCGTTAATTTCATTGAGCCGCGATCTTGGCGTTGAGACGATCGCTGAGGGGGTCGAGACCGATGAGCAGGAAGAGATGCTGCAATCACTGAGCTGCCCTTTAGCGCAAGGATTCAGATACGGTCGGCCTATGGCTGAAAATGAGCTCCGATCTTATCTCGAAAGCCGCGCCATCGAGCCGTTGAAAAGAAACTTTTTGTGAACATGTCAGGTATCCTGACGACATAGCCCGCGAGCGTTAGCCCAACCAGTCCCCGCGTCATGTAGAGATCGCCCGATTTGGGCCACCGGCTAAGTCGGTCTATCCGACCACAGAACCTACCGCCACAATAGCGGCGGCGATGATGAGTGGTTATGGAGCTGGACACGAGCTGCGACACAGTCCCAATGAATAGGTTTAGAGGGGTTCCTCGGGTTCGATCCTTCGGCGTGAGCGAGGCGCATATTGAGAAGAACCTTCTGCAAAAGTTTCCAGCCTACCTGCGTATTTCCCGCGTCAAACGCGGAACCTTTATGCTATCGCATTGTTAGATGCGCACGACGGGTGCCCACTCGTCGCGTTCCCTGATGGGGGCGCTTCTCTGTTCCCGGGAAGCGCCCCTTCTTTTTGCGATATTGAGCCAACCCCAATCTGATCTCATTGGCGCTCAAGGAGACGACTGTGAGCCTACTGAGGTCTTATATAGACCCACAGCCGCCCTCCGCACGCTAAAACACCGATATGCAGATGGCGAAGGGCATTGCAAAGACTCATGGAAAGCCGGTTAGACAGCTTAAGATTCCAGACGCGCTCCTGAAACGCTATGTCATCGCGCTTTGGATCGCTGCTTGTGACAGGCATTCCTGCAATCGCGAAGTTTGTCGCGGGCTGTGTCGCCGCTTACGCGCGCTCCCCGATCGACCTTGTCCCGGATTAATCCCAATCCTCGGGTATCCTGATAACCTGCTGCTCGTGCCGCTCGGGCTCGCCTCGCGATCCGCTCATTTCCTACAACTTTGATGGCCGAGTTTCGAGCTCGTGTAGAACGTTGACAGGAGCGGCAAACCAGTTGTGCGAGGCTGTCGGGTATAGTCGCGATCTGGGTGGCCAGCACCGCATCGGCCCTCTATCTACTCTGGCAAAGCCATTCACCAAGCTAACGCAGCGTTATGCGAAACGGCAGACGATTAGTGGGTGGCTAATCCGAAAGTTGTGCTCGCAATCGAAGTTTTAGATTATACCGGACAAGCGATTGCTCAAAAACGTGTCAACCTCGACGTCGTTCTAAAGGAGCGGGTGTCTGAGGTGATACTTCAAGCTCGATGGAACAAGATCTGAAACGCGTTGTTTTAAGCGCTCCAACAAGAGAAGGATGCACTTATGTCGGACGACAAAACCCGCGATATCTTTGTTTATGGCCTGCGCAATGCCCACGCGATGGAAAATCAGGCGCTATCCATCATGAAACCGCAGCTTGAGCGGATTGAGAATTATCCAGAAGTGGCAGCCAAGCTTGAGCAGCATATCCGCGAAACCGAGGGCCAGATCCAGCGCCTTGAGGACATCCTGGGTGGACTAGCAGAAAGCCACTCCTCGCTGAAGGACATGGCCTTGTCTTTCACAGGCGCAATGGCGGCGATGGGCCATTCAATGGCAGGCGATGAGATTCTCAAGAACTCCTTTGCCAACTTCGCCTTCGAGAATTTCGAGATTGCAGCCTATAAATCACTCCTGACGATCGCAGAAGAGGGTGGCTACACCGAAGCATCCACCGGGCTACAGGCGAACCTCCGTGAAGAACAGGCGATGGCGGTATGGCTGGACGAAAACCTGGCAAATGTCACGCTCAAGTTCCTGTCCCTCAAGGAAGCGGGCGAAACGGCTAAGATCTAGTGCTTTGGACTGACCCCACGTGCGGGTCAGTCCACCTCTTCCCGCGGCGCATGCGCGACAGCGCTGATTTCGCTCATCAGCCTGAGGAACGATTGTTCGACAGTGCGCAATTGGCGGGCTCCGAGATCGGCTGGTTGATGAAGGGCCCTGCCCACTGACGAACACCACATCCGAGTAACCGTACTTCCTCCGGCACGCCCTTCACGTCGATCGCCCGGACGGCAAGCTCATAACTGTGCCGCACACTGCGCTGTCCGTTCGCCATCGCGAGCCAATGATGAAGTTCGAAAATCACTGGAGCGTCCAAATGAGTACATGTAACACGGTGTTGAAATTTACCAGGGTAACCAGGATCATTTTCTAGCAGGTGGTTCTTGCGCCTGCCGCAACGCGCGGAGGCGCTCGGTTTTTTGACGATCGGCTTCCGTCCGGCGTTCTTCTTCCTCACTCGCGACCTGCTTCGATTGCTCGAAATTTCCTAGGGCAGACTGCCCCCTGATACGGCGTTTTTTCTCTTCCATCATGAACCTCCGTCAGATCTCATAATGAGCCGGCGTCGTTGTGTCGGCATTTAACCATTTACATATTCATCATGTTCGGACCGACAAGCCGTAATCGCAGCATTGGCTTTTGGTAGGGTGAAGTGTGGAATATGAAGTGTGGCAGATCCACTCGGTAAGCAGGTCAGGATCCCTCAACAGATCGCCTGCGAGCCGGGTGCGTGCCGGTTTTTGAGAAGCCAGATTCAGAATGAGAGCTCTATGCAGTCACATGCCGTCTTTCAGAGCGTTCTCGTTCGCTTTTTGCGATCATTCGTGCGGGGACGATCAACCTTCTCTGAAAACGAATTGAGCGTTCAAAATTGCTCACAAGGCCCATAGCAGGGTGCGGCGCTCGTCAATGAGCGTGAGCTCGCTCCTTACCGAACGGAGAAGGACGCGATGGTGTTAACGTTGAAGAACACTAGGTACCTTGCGCCTTGAATTCGGCAGATTGGCAGCTCACATCTCTGGTATGGACCGGGCGCGTCGTGGGCTAGAGCCCACCTTGGGCATTCCCTTCGGGTTGAGTGCCCCCTCTTTTACATAGCAAAGGGAGCTGGGATTGCACCATTTGGGCTGCGCTAGGGAATATCGAATTGATGAGTTTGCAACGATTTACGGCCATCGGATCGCCGAGGCAGCCGATTATCATAATCGGTTCGAGCCGTTGCGCAAAGATATCGACAAGTTCATGGAGGTTAAGGCTGAGTCTGACGAAAACAGACGACGCTCAAGGTTTAAGAGCGATACGGGCGACTGGTAGCGAACGGTCGGAAACGGTCAGCGCCGGCTGCTTGAGCCGGCGCTATGCATGGAGATCCAAGGAATCATCAACCCTTCGACGACTTAGACTTCGATCCTGATTTTGCCGTGGAACTTCCAGACTTGCTATTGCTTGACGACTTAGAGCCGGAGTTCTTGTGACTCTGTTCACCTGCCTTGACGTGCTGTTCGTGGTTTCCGCCCTGTGGCATAGGATTCTCCCTTCTTATAAGACCAGGATTGGTCTCTTGCTTAATCACTGATCACGGAATGCGTTCCATCCGCGGAAAAAAATAGCGGCTCTGACGGCCCACCGATATGTGTTTAGTCCCTGGAGATAATCTGCGTTGGCCCTATAGCGATGAAGGCGAGGCCGTATCAGCCGGCACGACGGATGATGCGAATTCCGCGTGCATTGTATACGCGCTGAACGGCGGCCGTCTTTTTCGAGGGGATTTCCCTCGACGACGCGATCAATCGCATGACAGGTGACAAACCGCAGCGCCAGCTATGACATGATCTCGACCTCCCACACATCGCCGCAGATGCCATGGCTGTGCCGCTCGCAGCCGAGCTCACCTCAAGGCATCGAATGCACAGCGACAGAAAGCCTTTGCCAATCGCGCACAACTGCCGGGAGCAGCCGTGCATCAAGCGCATGTGCGGATAATGACGCCGATCCTTAGCACCCGTGCAGAACGACCCCATCCGTCTGCGACTGGTTTGATAGCGAACGACCTTGTGTGAAACGATGTACGTCGAAAACTAACCGGGCCGGTTCAAACAGCCTCAGCAACGAGCAACTTGTGGGAACAAACTTCGCAAGCGCTAGTTTGGGTGGCCAAAAGGAGGATGTCATGGATGAGATTGGAAAACCAGTCCCGAAGGGCGTGGTCGACGTCAGTCGTGACTTTGTTGGTGTTGAAGAGCACAATGTCAACGTTGAAAAAGAGCTGAGCCGGTTGAGGAAGCAAGTTAGTCATTTGCGAACGCGGGCAGAAAATCTTGGTCTTAATGCTCGCGAACACGTCGGCACTTCAAATGCTTTAATTGCTAGCTGTATGTTCTCAGGGATTCTGTGCGCCTTTCTGGCTTTGGGCCAAGGCCTTGCCGTGGCCCGGCGACGGAGACGGCGCACTTTTCCAGCCATGAAGTACCTACGGATCCAAAGCTAATGATGCGATCCGCTGGAGCGGCGGTCTGAGGCCGGCGCGCACGATCCAGAGATTTCAGTAACGCACAAACGACGTGAACATTGCTTCAGGCTATCGCAAGCAGTTTGAAGATTAATTGAACGCGAAGGCTGTGCGGCGCCGCAGTATGCCATAACGATATACCGTTATCCGGAGTTTCAAATGAAGATCCATTTTACGTACGATGAAGGCCGCGGCGTTCAGCACGATGGAACATATGAGTTCACGGACATTGCCGCTGCGAAGGCCGAGGCTGTGAGATTTATAGCCCAAACATTAAGCGATAACACCGTAGGGGAGAAGACGTCAGCGTGCGCCGTCGCCGGCTTTGATGAGACCGGCAGTCCAATTTTCACCGTTCGCATGGATCTAGTGATTGAGGATGCAGCAATTTGATGCTTTAGGTCCCTGCCGTTGCGATCATCAGCTTCAACGCCTTTGCCTGCAAAGTGACAGCAATGTTGCGGCAAAAGCTCGAGGTCAACGGTTGCATCGCATTATAGGTGGCTTTATCCGACCAGTGATATCAGTAAGGGCGCCTCCGTTGGTTGCTAAGAGCCACCTTAAAGTCTCCTGATATAGCTCCCTCAGGTGGCATTGTCGCCAGATTTTGTTCCGCTTCCTGCGCCAGCTGATATGTCTTCCTTGTCTTGGAGCTTTTTGTGGCTGGCATAGCGCGCTGCCTCTATACCCTGCGGAAAGCCGCTGCGGTCGCTATAGCTGCGGACCTTCCCATTTTCCCTGCGGTGCCGTGCTGCAATAGCGCCCTTTGCAATGAGATCTAAAAACGTCACGCCGGCAACTAATAACAGTGCCAAAGCCGCATTGCCGCGCTTGCGGTTGTCGGGTCGCATGGCGGTTGCCAAAGTGGCGATGTCCAGAGCGTCGCCCACGATGCGGCTTTGCAGCCCAGCCTGCCGATCGACAGACAGCGTCATGATCCCCGACGCTACCTCACGAACGCCAAAGGCGCGAACCAGATTTTCGTTGCCGCGCATGCCGAGCGCGCCTGTGATCTTCTCTGCTGCAAAAAGCTCTACTAGTCCTAATCCGATGCTGAACCAGCCGAGATCGCGGGCCAGTCGATCTGCGGACCCGAACGAGCTTGGGCCGGCCTCAATTAGCCGCGGATCGCCTGCCGGGCGGCTCATGGAGTTGAGAAATATCATATCGAAATCTCCTTACGGTTTCAGAACAACCTTGATGCAGCTGTCTCGCTTGTCGCGAAAGACCTTGTACATTTCTGGCCCCTCTTCGAGGCTGGCGGTGTGCGTGATTACAAAAGAGGGGTCGATTTGTCCTTCCTCGATGCGGCGCACGAGGTCGTCGGTCCAGCGACGCACATGTGTCTGCCCCATCCGGAAGGTCAGACCCTTGTTCATGGCCTGACCCATAGGAATTTTGTCAACTAGACCGCTATAGACCCCGGGGATCGAAATGATGCCGCCAGGGCGGCAGACGTAGATCATCTCACGCAGGACATGCGGCCGGTCGCTTTCCAGCATCACCATCTGCTTGGCGCGGTCCAGGAGAGTGTCCGGTTGACCCATCGACACATGACTCTCGAGACCTACGGCGTCGATGCATTTTTCTGGTCCCTTACCTTGCGTCAGTTCGTTGAGGCGCTCTACAACGCTTTCCTCCTCGAAATTGATGGTCGTTGCACCTCCGGCTTCAGCCATGGAAAGCCGCTCCGGAATGCGATCGATGGCAATCACCTGCTTTGCTCCCAGAAGTACGGCACTGCGGATCGTCATCTGACCAACCGGCCCGCAGCCCCACACGACGACGGTATCGGTCGGCTCAATGTCGCACTGCGCGGCCGCTTGCCAACCCGTCGGAAAGATGTCGCCGAGAAACAGCACCTGCTCATCGGTAAGACTGTCCGGCACCTTGATGTGGGTCTCGTCTGCGAAGGGTACCCTAAGATATTCGGCCTGACCGCCAGGGTAACCTCCTGTTAGATGGGTGTAGCCGAACAAACCCGCCGTCGTATGGCCAAACACCTTATCCGCCGTTTCCTTGTTACGGTTCGTGCGCTCGCAGACGGAGAAGTTGCCGCGCTTGCATTGCTCGCATTCACCGCAGTTGATCGTGAAGGGTACGACGATACGATCGCCCTTCTTCAGACGTCCGTTCATCTGCGAGCCGGTCTCGACGACCTCTCCCATCATCTCGTGTCCCATCACATCGCCCGGCTTCATCGCGGGGATGAAATTGTGGAACAGGTGAAGGTCGGAGCCGCAAATCGCACAACTCGTCACCTTGATGATCGCATCGCGGGGATGTTCGATCTCAGGGTCCGACACAGTATCGCATCGGATGTCTTCTTTGCCATGCCAAACGAGTGCGCGCATCACAATCTCCTGCCGCTGTTTCGTTGATCGCTGGTGAGTGGTCTGCGTCTTGAAGTGAAGAGACACGCATCACCGACCCATCGCTAGGCCGCCAACAACAGTGTTTCGCAGAAGTTCCCTGAAGTTTTTTATCTCTGCGCGGGGTGAAGGAAGTCCACTCTTCACCCGGCTGAGCCATCCATTCGTTAAAGGTGCCGTCGGCCGTCAGGCCAGACGCTCCTAAAGCCTCCACGGCAGGCCAAGCGCACAGGAAGGTTCCGCTGGCAAGGTCCCTTGGTACGCTATCGCACAGTGCTGATTTAAGTCGGGATTAACGAGAGGGAAGATAACGTACGTCACCAGCGTAGAACGAGGCATGACGCCGACTGGGGCCCATGTTCAGCCGGGCAACAATAACTGGTGCCCTATCGTGAATACGCCCAAATACCTCGTGAAATTCCGCCTGGCAGTGGTGATTGTCAGTTGCCTTCTCATCATCACGTATCTCGCAATTCTTGGCCTTGTTGTTTCTGGCGCCTTTCGCTCGATGGCCGACACTGCGGACGCAATTGATGACAAGCGGGCGATTACTGCAGCAAATGGCGCGCTTGAATCTCTACGCACGCATCTCGGGGCAACCGTGCGGGATAACGCGTATTGGGATGACGCCTATGAGAAGATGGGGGCTCCAGATGCCGTCGAATGGGCGACGGAGAATTGGGGATCGACCACGGTCGACTATCCTCTCTACGATACCGCCGTGGTTATCGACCCCGAGGGCGAACCGCTCATAGCCTATCACAAAGGTGAACCGCTCCCGGATCTCGTAAGGTTCTTTAAAGGGAAGCTTGAGCCGATATTGTCGGCTGCACGGAAGCCGGACCCAGGTCGCGACGCGCTTCCGGTTGCGTTCATCGAAACCCGCGAGGGCATAGCCGTCGTTGGCGCAGCCGCCATTCAGCCGTATGAGTTTGAGAAGGGCAGCACGCTCGCCAATCTGAAAGTGCTTCTATTTTCAAAGCAGCTTACCGAGGACGTCGTCGCGGATATCAGCAAAACGTTCACGATTGCAGGCCTGTCACTTGAGAGGTCTGTCGATGAGCGTTCTCTTCACGCATCTCTCCGGGATATCGCGGGGCAGGAGATTGCCTATTTCGCCTGGCCCCATGTGGCCCCAGGATCCACGAGCTATGTGCGCGTTCGTCCGGTGTTGATCGTATCGGGGCTTATGCTCTTGCTGCTTCTCGCAGGGATTGCCGTCGCCGGGTATGGGATTTTCCGTGCGGTCAAAAGCGGAGAGCGCGCGGCTGACTACAGGGCGAAACATGACGCCTTAACGGGCTTGTTGAACCGCGCCGGCTTTTTCGAGAAAATGGACATAGCGTTGGAGACAGCTCCAGCAACGACCAGCTTGCACATGATCGACCTGGACGGATTTAAACCCGTTAATGATGCTTGGGGGCATGCAGTCGGCGACCAACTGATACAGGCAGTTGCGGAACGGCTTATAAAAACCCTTCCCAACAATGCCGTGATCTCTCGGCTGGGCGGCGATGAGTTCGCGGTGGTTGGTCGTGGCCACGCCGATCTTGAACGTGATACGATCCATTTGATCCTCAGTGCTTTATCAATACCGTTTGTAATCGGCGGGAGGAGCATCGAGATAAGTGGAAGTATTGGTACGTCGAATACGCGGCAAACGGAATTGGATGCATCTGAACTTCTACGTCAGGCAGATCTCGCTCTTTACCGCGCGAAAGACCGTGGACGTGGAACCAGCGTCTTATTTGATGTGTCGATAGATGAAGACGTCACCAAAACTGCGTTGCTAGAGCAAGAACTGCGCAGGGCACTTGTGAACGGAGATGTCCGTGCCGTGTTTCAGCCTCTAATGGATGCGGCGTCGCGCGAGGTCAAAGGCGTGGAGGCGCTCGCTCGTTGGACGAGTCCCACCCGCGGCGACCTGCCGCCTGATGTATTCATCAAGGTGGCAGAGAAAGCCGGACTGATCGATCAGCTCGGATTCTCAATCCTCAAGAAAACAGTCGCGGAAGCCGCGCGATGGCCGGGTATCGGCGTATCGGTTAACGTCTCACCTTTGCAGTTGAGCAACCCTTATTTCGCCGCGGAGGTTGAAGTCATCTTGACAGCTGCCGGCTTTGACCCGGCGAGACTGACGGTTGAAGTCACGGAAGGTGTGTTGATCGCTAGTCCCGATCTCGCTAAACGTACGTTCTCGACGCTGCGAAGCCTCGGGATCAAAATTGCGCTAGACGATTTCGGAAGCGGTTTTGCTAGCATCGGCGCCCTTCGGGAGTTTGGGTTCGATCGGATGAAGATCGATCGGTCGCTCGTCAAAGCCCTTGACTATGACGGGGATCACAGGCAGGTCCTACAGGCAACGATTGCGCTAGCGAAGGCATTGCGGCTACCGGTCACGGCTGAAGGCGTAGAGACCGAGGAACAAGCCGTAATGGTAAGACTGTCAGGCTGCGATCAGCTTCAGGGCTTTCTCTTCGGTACACCCAAAACCGCTGATGAAATCACATCTTTGTATTTCGCTTCTCCAGATGCATTGGCAAGCCACAGACCTCAATGACCGACAGCCTTCTTCAGGTTCAAAAACCGGAGATTGAGGTTTCCTATGTCCGATTATATTCAAATAAATGCGTCGCTAACGCCAAAGGCCGCGATGCCAATCATGACGGTTAAACCCCCGATCCACTTTGCGCGTCTAACCCGCCGCGTATAAACGCCTTCCCGGTCGTAAGTCATTTTCACTCCTTCATGGCGTAGCCGGTCGTACTGACCTTCCCCGCAGCAGGGGCGCCGCGTGCGAGATATCAGCCTGAAGCTTGCGCCAGACTAGATTTCGCTGTGTCCGATAACGTACGATCACTGCTGCGGAAGTTGCTGGAGCGGCGGTTTTTGCCCCATCGCCGCCTCGATCATGAAAAGGGGCCTCAAAAACTTCTCGCGCCAAACTCGGCGCTCGCTACACCGAACGCCGGTTCTTCAATACGATCGCAAGGATGATCAAGATGAACGCGGCAAGACGTAGGAGATAAATCCAGCTTCGTTCTTCAACTGGCAGATTGGAAAGCGCAAGCAAGGCCTGATTGGCGGCCAGCAGCCAGAACGCGGCGGCAAAGGCCACGAAAAGCGCATCGCGGGTTCGCGCCCAGAACCGGATGAAGAACAATCCGGAAACTAGGAAACCCATCGTAATAAGGCCAGAGACGAAAGCAAACGTGCTCATTCCGACTCCCAAACGAGGCCAAACAGCAATACGCTGACGGCTACCAAAGAGGCTCCATGACGCCAGATCTGGAAGTCGATCTCGGGGAAGATCAAGATGTCAAACAACACCGCGAGGTTGTTGAGCGAGAGAAATGTAAAGCAGAGGCCTGCCCAAAGCAGAAGGCGGGTTTGAGATCGCCGGTACCCTCTTATTAGCAGCCATGAACAGGTGCCGCTCGTGAGGAGGCATAGAAGGTAGATAGCCACTTGAACGATCTGGTTCACCGAGGGGGTTTCCTTAAAAGGAAGGCGTCCGAGAATGACGTGAGCTTAGCGCTCGTACGCCCGAAAATGATGCGTCTGATGTAGTTGGGACGAGCGCGGTATTCTTCCTCCAATTTTGTTACAAATGCAGCGAGGTCAGGCGATACGGCGGCGTAGCGGACAGTCTTTTCATCCAACTCCACCAAGAGGCCTGCGCCACCCAGGCAATGCACCGATTGTGCGACCACCAGGTCGCTGCTTCGCAGTTCGATTACCAGATCTGTTTTTGTCCAGACGCGATCTGGTTGAGAATAAACAAGGAGCAGCATGTCCAGCGACCACACCGAATCAAGACAGTTCTCAACCATCTCGACAAAGTTCGATTCGGGCGGCACGCTTTGCGTCATCCCCAACGGTTTAAAATTTCGCGGCGATCGGATCAACCCGTCGCGTTGAAATTGTGCGGGCGCAGCGCAAAGTACCAGTCGGTTCAGCAAGAAACGTCGCTGTTTTCGCGTCGTCTTCATAAAAATTTTAGGGCGCGTTTCGTACGGTAGATGACGCTGGAAATGACGCCATGGATTTATTCTCCACCCGCCCTAATTACGGCCCGTTGAGTGGAGGGGTTTTCAATGGGCAGGCAAGGCAGCGAAGTTCAGCGCGATCAGAATACGGACGGATTTGATGAGCGCGCGGCGGCGACAATTAAGGGCAGCGATGCTCGCGCGCTTCTTGAGGCGCTGCTTGCCATGCGCAATGGCGATTTCACGGCCCGGATGCGCTCGGACCTGACGGGCATAACCGGTAAGATCGCCGATACGCTCAACGATATTATCGCCGCCAACCAAAAAATGGCCTCCCAGCTCGAAAATGTCGGCCAGGTCGTAGGCCGGGACGGGCGGACAAGCACCCGGGTTCGTCTAGGGCTGGCAGGCGGCTCGTGGTCGGACATGGAAGTCTCGATCAACACGCTCATCGATGATCTTGTCTGGCCTACGGCTGCTGTGACCAGAACGGTTACCGCCGTCGCCAAAGGCGACCTGCTTCAGACAGTCCCGCTCGACGTCGATGGGAGACCGCTGAAGGGGGAATTTCTTCGCTCTGCGGAAATCGTCAACACGATGATCAAGCAGTTGAGCGTCTTTACCTCGGAAGTAACGCGCGTTGCTCGCGAGGTGGGTACCGACGGCAAACTTGGCGGACAGGCTCAGGTCTCAGAGGTGACTGGGGTCTGGAAGGAGTTGACGGAGAGCGTGAACTCCATGGCCTCCAACCTGACGGCGCAGGTGAGAAACATCGCAGAAGTGACGATCGCCGTCGCCAATGGCGACCTTTCTAAGAAAATCACCGTCGACGTGAGAGGCGAAATCCTGCAGCTCAAGGAAGCTATCAACACGATGGTGGACCAGCTTCGCTCTTTCGCATCGGAAGTCACTCGCGTCGCCAGAGAAGTTGGTACCGAAGGAAAGCTTGGCGGCCAGGCACTTGTTCCGGGTGTTGCGGGCACATGGAAGGACCTGACGGACTCGGTCAACGCTATGTGCGGCAACCTGACGGCACAGGTGCGCAACATCGCCCAGGTGACAACGGCGGTTGCGCGTGGCGACCTATCACGCAAGATCACAGTGGATGTTTCGGGGGAAATCCTTGAGCTGAAGGAGACCATCAACACGATGGTCGACCAGCTCAACGGTTTTGCCGGTGAAGTGACGCGTGTGGCGCGCGAAGTGGGTACTGAGGGGCGTCTTGGCGGTCAGGCTCAAGTGCCCGGAGTAGCCGGCACCTGGAAAGACTTGACCGACAACGTCAATTCCATGGCGTCAAATCTGACCGCGCAGGTTCGTAACATTGCGGAGGTGTCAACAGCGATCGCGAACGGCGACTTGTCGAAGAAGATTACCGTGTCGGTTTCAGGCGAAATCCTTGAGCTGAAGGAGACCATCAACACGATGGTCGACCAGCTCAACGGCTTTGCCGGCGAGGTCACGCGGGTGGCGCGGGAAGTGGGCACTGAGGGACGCCTGGGTGGACAAGCGCAGGTGCCGGGGGTGGCCGGAACCTGGAAAGACCTGACCGACAATGTGAATTCCATGGCATCGAACCTGACTGCCCAGGTCCGCAACATCGCTGAGGTTTCGACCGCAATCGCCAGTGGTGACCTATCCAAGAAGATTACCGTAGATGTAAAAGGTGAGATCCTTCAGCTCAAGCAGACGATCAACACGATGGTGGACCAGTTGAATGCATTCGCCGGCGAAGTCACTCGCGTGGCGCGTGAGGTGGGAACCGAAGGGCAGCTGGGGGGGCAGGCAAACGTTCGCGGTGTGGCGGGCACCTGGAAAGACCTGACGGATTCAGTGAATTCGATGGCCTCGAATCTCACAGGGCAGGTGCGAAATATCGCCGAAGTCGCGACGGCCGTGGCTCAGGGCGACCTGTCTAAAAAAATCACGGTGACCGTTTCGGGGGAAATTCTGGAGCTGAAGGAGACCATCAACACGATGGTCGACCAGCTCAACGGCTTTGCTGGCGAGGTCACCCGTGTAGCGCGCGAAGTCGGCACTGAAGGACGGCTTGGCGGTCAGGCGAACGTGACCGGGGTTGCCGGCACCTGGAAGGACCTGACTGACTCCGTCAATTCTATGGCCGGCAACCTAACGGCCCAAGTCCGCAATATCGCCGAAGTGTCGACCGCGATCGCCAATGGCGACCTTTCTCGCAAAATTACCGTCGATGTGAAAGGCGAGATTCTGCAGCTGAAAGAGACGCTGAACACCATGGTGGATCAGTTGAACCGGTTTGCCTCGGAAGTCACGCGTGTGGCGCGCGAAGTCGGCACGGAAGGGAAGCTTGGCGGTCAGGCGCAGGTGCCGGGCGTCGCGGGAACGTGGAAGGATCTGACGGAAAACGTCAATTCCATGGCGTCCAACCTGACCGGTCAGGTCCGCAACATCGCCGAGGTGACGACTGCCGTCGCGCGGGGCGACCTTTCACGCAAAATCACTGTGGATGTGAAGGGCGAAATTCTCGAGCTCAAAAACACCATCAACACCATGGTGGATCAGCTGAACGCATTTGCAGGCGAAGTGACACGCGTCGCCCGCGAGGTCGGGACGGAAGGAAAGCTTGGCGGGCAGGCGCAAGTGCCCGGTGTTGCCGGTACATGGAAGGACCTGACCGACTCGGTCAACTCGATGGCGGGTAACCTGACCGCGCAGGTGCGCAATATCGCTGAGGTCGCGACGGCCATCGCCAATGGCGACCTCAGCCGAAAAATCACCGTCGACGTGCGTGGCGAAATCCTGCTGCTCAAGGATACGCTTAACACCATGGTCGATCAGCTTCGTTCATTCGCAGGTGAAGTCACCCGCGTGGCGCGTGAAGTGGGTACGGATGGCCGTCTGGGTGGCCAGGCCGTGGTGCCGGGGGTTGCCGGTACGTGGAAGGATTTGACCGACAACGTCAACCTGCTAGCGGCAAACCTCACCACGCAGGTCCGCAATATTGCTGAAGTGACGACCGCGGTGGCGCGCGGCGACCTTTCGCGCAAGATCACCGTCGATGTGAAGGGCGAAATTCTCGAACTGAAAAACACCATCAACACAATGGTGGACCAGTTGAATGCGTTCGCCGGCGAAGTAACGCGCGTTGCCCGGGAGGTCGGAACCGAAGGAAAGCTGGGCGGACAGGCGCAAGTGCCTGGGGTTGCCGGCACATGGAAGGACTTGACCGATACCGTGAACGTCATGGCCGCCAACCTGACAGAACAGGTGCGCGGCATCGTCAAGGTGGTCACCGCGGTCGCCAACGGGGACCTCAAGCAAAACCTTACGGTCGCCTCCAAGGGCGAGGTTGCGGCACTTGCCGAGACCATCAACAACATGACGAACACTCTTGCGACCTTCGCTGATCAGGTCACCACTGTGGCGCGAGAGGTGGGCGTCGAAGGGCGGCTCGGCGGCCAGGCGAATGTGCCGGGCACAGCCGGGACCTGGAAGGACCTGACAGGCAACGTCAATCTTCTGGCTGCGAACCTTACCACCCAGGTCCGTGCCATCGCCGAGGTCGCGACAGCCGTTACCAAGGGCGACCTCACACGTTCGATCCAGGTCGAGGCACGCGGCGAAGTGGCTGAGCTGAAGGACAACATTAATACGATGATCGGCAACTTGCGTCTCACCACCGACCAGAATACCGAGCAGGACTGGTTGAAGACCAACCTGGCGCGCTTCACCAACATGCTGCAGGGCCAGCGGGATTTGACGCTGGTCGGCAAGTTGCTTCTGTCTGAACTGGCACCCCTCGTCGGCGCGCATCAAGGCGTCATCTATAAGGTCGATGCTGATGAGTCCGTGCCGTCGCTCTCGTTGCTCTCGGCTTATGCCAATGGACTGGAGACCGCGCATCCTCCGCGGCTGGAATTCGGGCAGGGCCTTGTCGGTCAGTGCGCGGTCGATACGCGCCGCATTCTGGTAACCAATCTTCCCGAGAATGTGGTGCCGATCAGCTCAGGCGTCTTCTCCGCGCTGCCGAGAAGCGCGATCGTCTTGCCTGTTCATTTCGAGGGGCAGGTAAAAGCGGTCATCGAGCTTGCCTCTGCTGGCGACTTCACCGATCTGCAGCTGACTTTCCTAGACCAGTTGACCACCTCGATCGGTATTGTTCTCAACTCGATCGAGGCGACGATGCAGACCGAAGGTCTGTTGAAGCAGTCGCAACAGCTGGCGACAGAGTTGCAAACGCAACAGCGCGAACTGCAGCAGACCAACGAACAGCTGGAGCAGAAAGCGCAACAGCTTGAGGAGCGCAATGTCGAAGTCGAGGCGAAGAACCAGGAAATCGAACAGGCACGTCACGCGCTCGAAGAGAAAGCGACCGAGCTTGCCTTGACGTCGAAGTACAAATCGGAGTTCCTGGCAAACATGTCGCACGAGCTGCGTACGCCGCTCAACTCGATCCTGATCCTCGGCCAGCAGCTGGGGGATAATCCCGATGGCAATCTTTCAACCAAGCAGGTCGAGTTTGCAAAAACGATCCATGGGGCGGGAACCGATCTCCTGAACCTCATCAGTGACATCCTCGATCTGTCAAAAATCGAATCCGGGACCGTTTCTGTCGATGCTGAGGAAATCTTCATCAACAACCTTCTCGAAATGATGTCACGGCCTTTCAGGCATGAAGCGGACAACCGTGATCTGTCGTTCTCCGTCGAGGTGGGGCCGGAGGTGTCGAGAAGCATCATCACGGATTCCAAACGCCTCCAGCAGATCCTCAAGAACCTGCTGTCCAATGCATTCAAGTTTACAGCACAAGGTGGTGTGACGCTGCGTGTTACGTCCCCGGCGGAAGGATGGACGGTAGACCACCCATCGCTCAAGCACTCTCCATCTGTCATCGCCTTTGAGGTGACGGACACCGGCATAGGCATACCGACGGAAAAGCAGAGGCTTATCTTCGAGGCTTTCCAACAGGCCGACGCGTCCACGAGCCGCAAATATGGCGGTACTGGACTTGGTCTTGCCATCAGTCGCGAGTTGGCCAACCTGCTCGGCGGCGAGATCCAACTGCGCAGCGCCCCTGGCGTCGGCAGCACGTTTACCTTGTTCTTACCTCTGACTTATGTCGGTGCAGCGTCAGCGCCTGCAAAAACCGGGCCTGAGCCAACCAACGTCGTTCAACTCGCCGAAGCCGCTGCCGCGCGCCGCGCCGAAAAAACGGTCGAACAGGTAGAAGACGATCGCCAAAAGCTTCAAGCTGGAGATTCGATCCTTTTGATCGTCGAGGACGATGCCCACTATGCCAGGGTGCTAGTCGACCTCGCCCATGACAGCGGCTTCAAAGCCGTCGTTGCAAGCCGCGGCAGTGAGGCACTCGCGCTGGCGCAGGAATACCAGCCGGCCGCGATCTCTCTCGACATTTTCCTTCCCGACATGCTGGGATGGACCGTTCTTAGCCAGCTCAAACAGCAGGCTTCAACCCGCCATATACCCGTCCAGATCATCAGCCTCGACGAAGACAGGCAGCATGGTCTGACCCGCGGTGCCTTCGCCTTCATGACCAAGCCGACGACCAGTGATGGCGTCGGAAAAGCTTTTTCGCGGCTCAAGACCTATGTCCAGCCTCGACGAAAAACCCTTCTTCTCGTTGAAGACAGCGACGCAGAGCGCGTGAGCGTTACGGCGCTACTTGGACACGATGATATCGATATAAAGAGCGTGTCCACAGGCGCAGATGCCTTGGCCGCTCTTAAGGGGGGAACCGCCGACTGCGTTGTGCTGGACTTGTCGTTGCCTGACATGTCGGGTTTCGAGGTTCTCGAGAAAATCCGCGACGATGAAGAGATAAGTGAAGTTCCCGTGGTCGTGTTCACGGGTAGGGAGCTGTCTCCGGAGGAAGATGCCCGGCTCCGCACGATGGCGCGTAGCGTGGTCGTAAAGGGGGTGGAATCGCCCGAGCGCCTGCTCGACGAGACAGCGCTGTTCCTGCATCGCGTGGTCGCCGACATGCCACCAGCAAAGCAGACGCTGCTTGAAGAGTTACACAGTTCCGATGAGGATCTGCTTGGCGAAACCGTGTTGCTGGTCGACGATGATGCCCGTAACATTTTCGCACTCAGCAGCGTCTTGGAACGCCGTGGCATGCGGGTGCTGACGGCAACCACCGGCAGCGAAGCCATAGCAGTGCTTCAAAATGAACCCTCGGTCGCCATCGTCCTTATGGATATCATGATGCCGGGGATGGATGGTTATGAGACAATGCAGGTTATTCGTGCGGACCCGACCTTCCGTCGCCTGCCAATCCTTGCGCTGACGGCCAAAGCGATGAAGGGAGACCGCGAGAAATGTCTGGAAGCCGGCGCTTCGGACTATCTAGCAAAACCGGTCAATACCGAGCAGCTCTTGTCGGCTCTCCGGATGTGGCTACACCGGTAGGATATGATCATGGACCCTGTGAACATTTTGCTCGTAGACGACCAGCCGGCAAAGTTGCTGAGCTACGAAATCGTCCTCCAGGAACTCGGAGAAACACTTCTCAAGGCGCATTCCGGTCGGGAAGCGCTGGAGCATCTGTTGCGCAACGAAATTGCGGTCATTCTTGTCGATGTCTGCATGCCGGAACAGGATGGTTTCGAACTCGTCAGCATGATCCGTGAGCACCCCCGCTATCAGAATACGGCGATTATTTTCGTTTCCGCCGTCGCGATGGCCGAACCAGATCGCTTACGGGGCTATGCAGCCGGAGCCGTCGACTACGTCTCCGTCCCAATCGTTCCGGACGTTCTGCGTGCCAAGGTACGGGTTTTCACGGAGCTTTATCGAAAGACCAGGGAGCTCGAGCGTTTAAATGCTGAACTTGAGAAGCGCGTTAAGGAGCGGACGGCGGAGCTTGAGGCGTCTTCGGCCGAACTGCGTCAACTTAACGAGGAACTCGAACAGCGGATCGATCAGCGAACGCGGGAGCGCGAAGACGCACTTGCGCAGTTGTTCGAGGCGCAGAAGCTCGACACGATCGGTCAGCTGACCGGGGGTGTCGCCCATGATTTCAACAATCTGCTGATGGCCGTGCTGGGCAGTCTAAACCTTTTGAAGAAGCGCCTCCCTGCGGATGAAAAGACCGAGCGTCTCGTCAATAACGCTATACAGGCAGCAGAGCGCGGTGCTTCCCTCACCCAGCGTTTGCTGGCGTTCGCACGCCGCCAGGAACTTAAACCGCAAGCGGTCGATTTCCAAATCTTGTTCAACAATATCGAAGATTTGCTTAGCAAAGCTCTGGGTCCGACTGTGGGGGTGGAACATCATATCCCGAAGAATTTGCCGCCGCTTTTGATAGACGGCAACCAACTTGAACTTGCTTTGCTCAATCTGTTTGTTAACGCGCGTGACGCCATGCCGGACGGCGGGACGATCGTTGTGGCAGCCACCGAGGAGTCGCCACACCGTCCAGCCGCCTTGAGGCCGGGGCGGTACATAAAGATATCTGTTTCCGATAACGGTGTGGGCATGGACGAGGCGACTGTGCTGCGCGCCACGGAACCTTTCTTTACAACCAAGGGATTGGGCAAGGGCACCGGACTTGGCTTGTCTATGGTGCACGGACTTGCAGCGCAGTCCGGCGGGGCACTCGAACTCGCTAGTGTCGAGGGAAATGGAACGACAGTCTCAATTTGGCTGCCGATCGCTGAACGGCAGGAGCTTTTGCTGCCTGAAGATCTCCAATTGCCAAAGGACGGTTCGCCGCCCGGAGTTCCCTTGTCAGTTCTCGTTGTTGACGACGATGCGCTTGTCTGCATGGGCACGACTGCAATGCTGGAGGATCTCGGCCATGCCGCGCTTGAAGCGTCGTCCGCTTCAAGGGCGCTCGAGCTGCTGGCATCCGGTCAAAAATTTGATCTTGTAATCACGGACCATGCCATGCCGGGCATGACGGGTGCCGAGCTTTCACGCGTCATCTTCACGTCATTTCCGGAGTTGCCTGTCATCCTCGCGTCCGGTTACGCGGAACTGCCGGATGGTCACGGCCTTACGGGTCTGCTGCGAATGACCAAACCGTTTACGCAGGAACAATTGCAAGCGACTATACAGCGGGCGTTAACGGAAAGGGCGAATGCGGCATGACCATCCGCACCGATGGATTTGCATCTATCGAAACGTTAATGGAAGACTAGCCATGCGGTCGTGCCGCCGAGCATGATGAATGATATCGGCATAGCGAGGAACCGCAGCATGCCAAGGTTGGTGTTCATATGTCCAACCCATGCGAACCACCAAGTCGGGCCTTGTCCACCGTCAGACATTGTGTGCCTCCTGTTCAGCAAGTCTCGTTCGGTCAAACAGGGGGGCGTCGGGTTTGTTCCGAACGAACACTTACGAGAAGGCGCTTGAGATGCTGACGAGGTTTTGGATCATCGGTGAACACGGACGACGGAACGATTTCCGCTTTCTTCGATTTCCTCCATCAAAGGAGACGATGCCATGAACAAAGACAAGAAGGCTCAGCGTGCTATCGAGGAAACCGGAAAGCCGCCGGTCGAAATGACAAAGAACCCATCAGCGGGACCGCATGCCAAGGAGCATTTGACGGATAAAACCAAGACCCCAGGAGCCGGTACGCTTACCGGCACTGATGAAAATGAGGTGTCTCCGGGCAGCGGCTAAATCAAATCTCCGATAAAAAATGGGCGCTTCTGATGACCATAGAAGCGCCCACAGTCGGGACATGACCTCAGGGGTAAGTCCTGGGAGCCGTCACAACAAGCACACAATGAAATAGTTCCGATTTATTTGAACGTATATTCGTCACGCCGACAGGAGCGCCTCGAAGTTACCGATTAATACTCCCTCGGTGCAGGGTTTGGAGAGAAACGGATCGTTGGCGAAATCGGGCGGGATCACCGAGCGGTCATAGCCCGTGAGGAAGATGAAGGGGATTCGCTTATCCTTCAACTCCGAAGCGGCTTTGTAGACAGTTCCGTCAGCGAGCGTGATGTCAAGAATGGCGGCGTCGAACGAGAAGTTCGATACAACTTCGACCGCCCGCCCCGCATGGCTTACCGGGCCAAAAACTTCCGCGCCAGCGCTTGAAAGCGTAGCGTGAAGATCCGAGGCGATGATATAATCGTCCTCGACGATGAGGATCTTACGCCCGTTCAGAACTTTTGAGCAAGGGGACGGCAACACAACGTTTGAGCGCGTTTGCGGCCGGTCCCGACGAGCACGGAGCATCTCGGTCATTGCCTTAGACGCGATGCGGTGAAAAACGCTGAAAAGCGGCATCATTCGATCTGCATTCTGCGACGATGCAAGTTCATCGCCCAGCCGTCGCAGTGTTTGCTCCACGAGGAAAGACCGCGTTTTGTGGTCAGGCGAATAACGCCTTGCCCAGGTTTCGAGCGTGTGACGCACCAGAGCATCATCGCGAAAAATGCAATTTTCCATGACCGGCATAGCAGTTCTCTCCCTTATGCAGGCAAGAGCGCGCTCGTCCCTTAGTCGCCACCGCCTATGATATCTCGGTTGGTAGCGATGACACAGCATACACTTGTGAGCAGCAGAGTCCACTGCAAGTTGTTGCCTCAAGCGCGTTAAGCATTGCTGGAGGCCCATGTTTGCCTCGGATTGCGCTTAGCGCTGTAGCAAAAAACAAACCGCCGTTCTTGACCCGCGTCGAGGTCGCCATTGCTACGGCATAATCCACATCATTAGTATTGTCCGGTGCCGACCACGCTTACTCGACAAAGTTTAAGGCTGCCCAGGTGTGATCCCGAAAAAGTAGAGGGCGGCAATCGCCAAAGCGGCCGCAGCCAATACTGCCACAAAACCCATCATGCCGCGCCGCGCTTTCTTGTCTGTATTTTTCATGCATGGCGAACCGTTTCAGCGCGCATTGGTTCCATTCACGTCGTGATCAAGGGTGCCCAACATAACGCTTGTTGGCTCGCTCTGAACGCTGACTTCGGGCTTACAGCCGTCTGCTCAATGAATGCCGCTCTACTTGGGATCCGAGGGTATGCCAGCGTACGCAAAATCTCCCGGTCGGGTTGAATGATATAGAATCGCCAACCGTCGGGGAAAGCTTAGGGCTTGGCGGCCCGACGCCACGCCTCTGCCCGATAATGAGAGCCATGCACGCATTAGAACACGCTTATATTCGCAATCGCCTCCTGTCGCACTTGCCGAAGGAAGAATTTGACAACATCCGTGAAATGCTACTTCCGGTTGTTCTTCCAAAGGGCTTTGTTCTGGTGCGAGCCAACCAGACAATCGACTATGTCTACTTTCTATGCAGCGGTATCGGTTCGGTCGTCACCGTTTCGGCGGAAGGTCAGCGAGCAGAGGCAGGGATGTTTGGACGTGAGGGATTTTCCCCAACATCTGCCGGTGTCGGGGGAACGATCAGCGTCCATGAGGTTCTTATTCAAGTGGCCGGAGAGGGTTTCAAGATACCGCTTAGGGCTTTGCTCGATGTGCTTGGCGTCAGTCCGTCTTTCTCAAACCTGTTGGCCAGGTTCATCCAGACCTTCGCATCACAAATTTCCTACACTGCCCTTTGCAACGCGAATTATCAGGTCGATGAGAGGCTGGCACGCTGGTTGCTAATGTACCATGACCGGATGAACAGTGACGAAATCGCGCTGACGCATGAATTCATTTCGCTCATGCTCTCGGTTCGTCGGCCAAGCATCACCAACGCAATCCATGTTCTCGAAGGCCACAAACTCATAAGGGCCGAACGGGGTCTTATCACCATACGCGACCGGAGCGGGCTGGAAGATTTTGCTGGTAGCGCCTATGGAGCACCGGAAGAGGAGTATCGCCGCTTGATCGGTCCGATCTGAACTACTTGGCGAGATGGTCCTTGACCACGTCATGGAAGGAAACGCTAAAGAGGGTGTTTCCAGCGTCGTCGCATATGTCCATATGCTCGTCTGCCACGATTGCGCCAACCTTAATTTGCGCTGCAATAAGTTCGCGTATGGAATTGACGGCATGTTCCCGGGCATCTTCTAGGTTGCCGAAGTCCTCGCCCTCGTCATCAAGCGCCGTATCGCCACTCCGGCGGATGTTAAAAAAATAACGGCTCATTTTATTGCTCACTTTCGTGCTCAGAACCTTCCCGACGTAAGCGGTTCAATGTCAGAAAAGGTTTCTCATCAGGCGCCGGTATTCCTGCTCGGGTCGTCCATACGCGTCATGGGCAAACTCCTCAAGTGCGGCTCGGTTCCTGATAGTCACTATGCCGCGTTCGGCCTTTATGAAGCCGTTGCCTTCCAGGACATGCAGAGATGTTGTGACGCTCGGGCGGCGAACGCCAAGCATGACCGCGAGAAAATCATGGGTTATGTGTATTTCGTGACCGGGAACGCGATCATGACACATCAGCAACCATCGCGCCAATCGCTCGCTGATATCATGGACGGCGTTGGAAACGGCGGTGTAGGCCACCTGGATGCTGAAGGCTTCGAGAGACCGAGTTATAATCTTGGCGAAGTTCCTGTTCGTCTCCATCCACTCGCGGAACACGCTGTATTCAAGCACATAGGCGTCGCCCGAAATTTGGACGTTGACATCGTAGGAACTGAGTTCAACGTCCGTTGCCGCCGTCGTCGGCACATAACCGTCCCAGCCGAATAGTCCCGCTTCCGTACGGTGACCCCCCGACGTTGTGACGATGACGGAGCCCACGCCGCTGGTGAGAAAGTAAACCTTCTCAATAGGTTCACCAAGCTCGAAAAGCACCTTGCCGCGCGGAAGCTCTACATACTTTAACTGAGGCGCAACGCGTTCATAGTCATCGAGGGGTAACGAGGCCAGAAGTCTGTTGGTCATGCCAAATTGGCCCGGGGCACCCACGCGTCATCCTCCAGCCGGGGCAAGAGCACGTACCAACCCTTAGCCGCCTGCGCCCTTCCCAGTCTGCAGACGGTGGTTTACCGTACGCGCGTTCGTCTTTACGAGCAACCGTACGCTGTCGTACCAACGGACAAAAAAGGCTGGCAGAGGCGGTGATTGAATATAGGTTAGCCGGAGTGTGGTGGTCTCTTCCTTCGACAATCCACGACAGCGAGACCCGCTAGGTCCCACTATTGGTGGTGAAGATGGAGGTACCGAATGGCCATCCCCCGAAGTGTGGAGTGCTTCGATATAGGTGATCAGCCGGGTTCGTTCTGCGATGAAACGGAAGAAAGCGTGCGTCGCATGGCCCGGCGCTTCACGCCTGTGGAAGCCGTAGCCGTCAAACTTGCGCAAGAGACAATCCGCCGTGCCCGAGCCTCCCCAAAACGACTCGGTAGCGAACCCTTGACGTGGTTCCAACTCTTCAAGCTGATGCATGAAATTGCGCTTGAAAATGTCGACAAGAATTAAGTTCCGCCTGCTTCCCTTCGACAACTCGTGATCAGGAACGATCGGGTTCGGTTACGTCATAATTGATGTCAAAATCCCGCGTCGGACGTTTTTTGCCCGGCGCCTTACTATGGGCGGTCGCGTCTTCGGAGCCGGTTATCACCGTGGGTTTTGCGCTCGCAACGCCCGTGGCTCTACGATCGGCCTGCGACTTCGCAAACTGTCCCTTCGCGTCCTTCTCGATCCTATCCTTGTCACTCTCGTTCGTCATGATCCTGTCCTTCGTTGATCTCTCTAACAAGCAAGAACTTTGTTGGTTCCGCGGCCATCGCACCCTCGAGAGCAGGAACAATTTAACAGAGAAGGATGTTTGGTCGTTTGAAACGGGAGCTGAGCAGGAGGCCAAGCACATGGATGATGATCGTACCCCGACCGGTTTGGCGCCTTCGGCAGATACGAAGGAAGAAAAGAAGCAGAAGGTTGTCATGGGACGGGGTACCGTGGCGTTCATTGGCGGTGTCGCAATCGTCGCATTCCTGCTCTATGCCTTCGTAGCGCTTTATGCAATTTTCACGGCAGAATGAACACGCCGTGATCTACGGCGTGTTCGAATGCGGGTGGATCAGAGGATTGGCTCACCCTGGTAACGGCAATCGCGGCACCTGATATGGGGTGGGTATTGCGACATCTTCATCTCCAGCTTGTTATCTTTGATCCGTGAGGTCATGCACTCGGATATTGTGCATGCGAAGCGTCCCGATCGTTCTTTGGGCAAACGTCTTCAGCGCGCCGGCGTTTCCGCTCTTTGCAAAGACGTCGAATAAGGCGACGGCCTCCTCGTGCGCGGTCATCTGGGTCGAAAGATATGCTTGATCGAAATCCGCATCTCTTGCGGTTCGCAGCGCATCGAGCTGTTTCTTTCGCCGCTCGTCGAGTTCCGTCGGAATGGAAATTCCATCCGTTTTCGCGGCCTCTTCTAAGTCTGCGGACGCTCTCCCATGATCGCGAAGCATATCCTGGGCGAATGCGATCGCGTTGGCATCCTTGCCTTGTTCGACCGCCAACTCTGCGGCCTGTAGTTCGAATGCGTTCGAAATTGCTGCCTCCCGTGCAAAATCCTGGGGAGATGGACTTTGCTGTGCTGCGAGCGGTAGGGGCGCGAAGGCGACGACCAATGCGGTGAAAATGCTTGTAAGGTTCTTCGACATGAAAGCTCCGGCAAAACGTTGATGGCCGGCGCAAACAACAGAAACGGACCTATGTTCCCCGTGAGTGCCGGTATGACAACCCGCGGCGAAGCCGATCGCAGGGACCGAACGCGTAATCTCATGCCGTCTTGTCTTCATCGATCAAACGGGCTCCGCGCTGCCTGGTAAGATAACGCCAGATCCATTGGACACTGACCAGAATGCGCTTCTCGAAATTGACGAGCAGGTAGACATGCACGACGGCCCACAGCAGCCAGGCCAAGCGTCCCTTCAACGTCCACGTGCCAAAGTCAAAAATGGCCGCATTTCTGCCGATAACGGCGGTATTGCCGCGGTTCTTAAACCTAAAAGGCTGGGCGAATGGCTTTACGGACCGGATCTGGCGGCCCAGGTAAATGCCTTGTTGCTTGGCTACCTGCGCCAGTCCGGGAAGCGGTTTGTCATCGGTGTCCAGCGTCAAGGCAGTGTCGCCAAGCGCGTAGATATTCGAGAAACCGATGACGCGAAGAGTATTGTCGACAGGGATGCGTCCCATTCGGTCGCTTTCCAATCCCAACCATGTCGCGGCCGGTGACGCCTTTACCCCGGCGCCCCAGACGACACATCCAGCGGGGGTGAAATCCTCACCGATCCTTACGCCATCCGCTGTAATTTCGGTGACACGCTCCCCAGTTCTTACAGTCACGCCGATCTTGCACAGGTGGTCGACGGCGTAGGAAGACAGGTCGGTAGGGAAGGCCGCCAGAATGCGCGGGCCCGCTTCCACGAGGATGACCCGATGCTGCTCTTTCTTTAGATCCCGAAAATCCCGTTCAATCATAAAGCGCCCGAGTTCGGAAATTGCCCCAGCCATTTCCACACCCGTCGGTCCGCCCCCGATTACGATGCTCGTCAGAAAGGCTTCTTTTTCGGCAATGCTTTTGCTCGTTTCAGCTTTTTCGAAGGAGAGAAGAAGCCGTTGGCGGATGGTCCGGGCTTCGTGGATTGTTTTCAATCCCGGCGCTAACGGTCGCCAGTGATCATTGCCAAAATAATTGTATTCGGAACCCGTCGCGATCACCAGGCGGCCATAGGGTAGCGCTGAGCCGTCATCGAGTTCCACAAGGCTTGTATCAGGCTGAACGCCTGTGACGGTTGCCATGATCATGTTGATGTTTTTGTAGCGCCCGAGTGTTTTTCGAATCGGTTCCGCAATATCAGCCGGCGAGAGAGCAGCGGTGGCAACCTGGTACAAGAGCGGCTGGAAGAGATTGTGATTACGCCTGTCTATAACGGTGACGTCGAAATCGGTGTTACCGAGCTCCATAGCGCAGGCCAGGCCACCGAAACCGCCACCCACGATCACTATTCTCGGTCGCGCAGTTCCGACGCGTAGAGCATCAAATCTGTCGCTATGATCTTTCTCGTCGGGCTCGGCCAACACTGCACGTCTCCCTAACATGTATCGAGGCCTACCAAGTCGCGCCGACGACGGACACTTGAAAAAGGATACGTCCGCTCAAGTCTTGCGCCTCGACGCTCAGCCCGAAAGTTTCCGAAGTCGCGGGGCTTTGCATAAGGCGGCGCGCGAGAATTTTCTTTGCCTCCGTCTGTACACCGCTCTCATTGGCGACAAACTTTCCAAACCGATCTGGAAAAAAAAGTTGTCCGTCGCAGAGATGAAAATAGACAAACGGCATTATTGTTCTCGTGGATCACGGAAGGACCGGCGACGTCGCGGCCCGAACCAAAGAAGCAGCGCAAGCGCTGCGACGGGGGCGGTGCCACCGAGCAGAAACAGAATATCTCTCACACCCATCGCCATCAGACTTTCGGACTGGTGAGAAAAATTGAGCGCGCGGTGTCTTCTCTCGTCATAAGTAGCTCCGTTCATGTTCGAGTTTTCCGAACCGGAAAAAGGAAGTAGAGTTCCCGGAGAGCACGAAAATTGCGCAGGGCTTTAGACGTCATTTTGTCTTCGTATGATCTGTTCGGACCTCATCGCAATTTCGATGCGGTAACGGGGCTCTTCTATTTGGCCAACATTTCGTGGCCTCGTGCGCCTCAAGTTGCCATTGGCGACTGTGGGCGATGTTATCATTAACCGTCGCAGGCCGCGCGCCGCCGAGAGCAGCTATTTTTTGACGAATTTAAGGGCTTCTGTCTCAGTCTTTGCGTCCTCGCTCGTCCAGCCGAACAAGAGACGTAATAATTTCAAAAGCCGGGTAACTTCTTTTACAAGTTTATCAACACTGGCGTGGACCGGGGCGGGAACCCCAGGAGCCAGTTGCAGTTGGATCTCTAGTCAATCGCGCGACCTAATCAAACTGTGGGTCGGCACATAAATTACCCCTTAAGACTCGGCGATGGACGGAGACGGTGAGGTTGCTGAGATGGAAGGAGACAAACATGACGATCCGCGATCGGCCATGGACGAAAAGCCTCCATGTTCGGCCATATGAGGGCTTGGAACGGAGTTTTTGCAGCATTTATGATGCGCTTGATTATCTTGAGAACGAATGGCCGTTCCGCGAGGGAAAATATCACTTGAGAGCGATCACAGCGTGTCGGGGCGTGCTTAACGGCCTTATAAAGGCAGAGGTTGCGCGGGAGGCCTTCATCGCAGCTTGCCTGGAAGCCTCAATGAACGTCGCGTTGGACACAGCGCGGGAAGCTGACAATTCAGAGACAGAGCTTACCCAAAATCGGCGCATAAATCTGCGGTATCCGTAGGCCGAACCTGCCAGAATCCTCGCGTCTGGCTGTCTCTTTATCGAAAGGCTGCCGACGGCGGTGGCAACGTTCGCTCTCTTGTTTCGCCTGCAAAAGAACGATAAGCGGCACATGGCGTGCGCGAAACAGTCGAAACGACGCCAAAAACAGTGTTGAGAGCCGTAGCGACGCTTAGAAGATGTAGCAGACAAAAAGTTCGAGATTGTGATTTGATCGTCGCGGCCAGAAGATGCAAGGCAGCTGTTGCCCTTATCCCGCGTGCTCGGTGACGTCAGCGTGTGAGCCACTTCAGGCGATGGGCTAGGTATGAAATTCGTTGGAGTCTGTTTTGGCCGAAAAGTCCTATCTCGAATATTTTGCGGGAAAGCGGATATTCATTATCGATGCCGGATATTTCTTAACGGACGAGGTCAGAGCCAAACTTGAAGCGTTTGGAGCCCAGATCGTGGTGTCATCTGCTCGGTCAAAAGACGCATTGCTGTTATTGAGAAATACAGTAATTGACGCTGCTATTCTGGACATCCATTTGCGGGACGAGGTTATATTTCCGATCGTTGAAAGCCTTGAGCTTCGCAACGTGCCATTTATCTTCGCCACGTCTCAAAGTCCTGTCGCCCTTGCACCCCGTTTCACAGGATTTCGTATGAGCGTGAAGCGGGAAGATCTTGAGGACATTGCACGGGCAGTATTCGCTCCTGAAGATCGGAGGAACTAGGCGAGCGGTAGTTTTTTAGTGCCTGAAAATCGGACGTTTAGAAAGGCTGCCCAAGTTCGTTCGCCAGCAATATCCGTGCACGGCTGACACGACTTTTGATCGTACCGATCGGGCATCCGCATCGCTCTGCTGCAACTTCGTAGCTGTCGCCTTGAATAGCGACGATGTCCAACGCTTCTCTGAAATGCGCGGGTAGGCGATCGTAGGCCTCGTTGAATTCAAGAACCTGTATCGACCACTCTTGGGGAGGGTTAATCGTCGGCTGATCCGCCACACAAGTTCCCGAACCCGGGGCTTCCCGTTTGGCAATGCCGAA
Source organism: Pararhizobium arenae (assembly GCF_001931685.1). Taxonomy (GTDB): domain Bacteria; phylum Pseudomonadota; class Alphaproteobacteria; order Rhizobiales; family Rhizobiaceae; genus Pararhizobium; species Pararhizobium arenae. Next base: position 66,785 of record NZ_MOOY01000010.1, read on the forward strand.
TTTTGTGCAGAATGTATTCCGCATGATGGTGAAGAGCCAAGACTTCAAATTTGTCCCGTGCTGAAACTTTTCGCAGTTGGCGAGCGCTCGCACCAGGGTTTCCTGTACCAGATCATCGGCATCATGCTGTGTCCGATGGAAGCGGCGCGCGAAGGCTCTCAAAGCTGGCATGAGGTTGACGATGTCGGAATGGAGGTTGAGTTTTTGAGCGTCTAAGGACATTTGGCCCTCCTTGGTTGCATGGACAATCCCGCGCAGCATGCTTTGTTCCAAAGAACACCACCCAAACCAAGCTTGGTCCGCTGCCGTACATTGGTGTTTCTTTGGATCGGCGCCCGCCGCGTTCGTGCGTTAGTTCCATTGAGGGCCCACCCTTCGGGAACCAACCGTTCCACCCCCTGGTTACCCGGCTGACCGGCAATGGGCGACAGTTATGGCGAAAAAGGTGGCTTTGGTAACGGGAGCGGGCTCGGGCATAGGTCGAGCCGCTGCCGTAGCACTTGCGACAGAAGGCTATTCCGTCGGAGCGCTCGGGCGGTCTGCAGACGAGCTTGAGGAGGTTGCCGGGCAGATAGAATCGTCGGGAAAAGAGGCGATCGCCCTTGTCGCCGACATTTCCGACGAGCAGCAGATGCGCGATGCGGTCGAGGAACTGATCGGGCGTTTCGGCCGCCTTGATGTCGTTGTGGCGAACGCCGGTATCAACGGCGTATGGGCGCCCATCGACGATCTGACCCTTGACGAATGGGAACAGACGATATCGATCAATTTGACCGGAACGTTCCTGACGATCCGTCACTCGGTTCCACACCTGAAGTCGTCCGGCGGCGGCTCGATCATCGTCGTTTCCTCCATCAACGGAACACGGACGTTCACAACCCCGGGTGCAACGGCCTATGCCGCGACAAAGGCCGGCCAGGTTGCCATGGTTCAGCAGCTCGCGCTCGAGCTGGCCCGGCATAACATCCGCATCAATGCTGTCTGCCCCGGTGAAATCGATACGAATATCGACGCCAATACGGCGCTGCGAAGCGAAGAGGAAACGGCTATCCCCGTCATCTGGCCCGAGGGGCAGGTACCCATCACCGGCGGCAAACCCGGGCGCAGCGAAGATGTCGCAAGCGTGATCGCATTTCTCGCCTCCGACGCCGCACGACACATAACGGGATCGCCTGTCTGGGTCGATGGCGGGCAGGGCCCGCTGCGATGACGAGGACATTTCGTGTCACGAGTTAATGCCCCACCCGCGGTCGGCGCTCGTTCCAGCAGCGCCTCATCGATTCATCCCGAAGCGCGCTGCAATCCCATATCCGGTTGCGTGGTCAAGCCCGAGAAGAGTTCTGCATACTGGGCGGCGCTGCGAGTCCACGAGAAATCCGCCTTCATTGCCTGCGTTTGCAATCTGCGCCAGAACAAAGGTTGCTGAAAGCCAGTCAGCGCACGATCGATTGCGTGATACAAATCTTCAACAGAACCGGGTTGGAACTGAAAACCCGTCGCAACGCGTGCAGCCATCGCAGCCTCGTTTGCGTCGATAATCGTTTCAGCCAATCCGCCCGTTCTGGCGACGATCGGGATGGCGCCGTATCGCAATGCATAAAGCTGCGTCAGACCGCAGGGCTCAAAGCGCGACGGTTGAACAATGATATCGCTTCCGGCGTGAAGAAGATGGGCATCCTGCTCACGGTAGCCGATATGAACAACGACTCGTCCAGGATAACGCCAGCTTTCCTCACTCAACGGGTGGATGAGCGAAGGGTCGCCTTGGCCGTAGACGATTAGCTTTGCGCCTCTGTCGACAATGCCAGGGATTACCGGCTTCAACATATCGACGCCTTTTTGCCACGTTAGTCGGCTGACAACGGACATAATCGGACCCGGATCTTCCATCAGGCCAAATCGCTCTTCGATCTTGGCGCGGTTGACAGCACGCCGCTCGATTGAATGGGCATCGAAATTTGCCGGAATATAAGTGTCCTTCGTCGGATCCCAGACATCCATATCAATGCCGTTGACGATACCCTTGAGACGGTCGCGCCTGGTCGAAAGCGCTCCCTGAAGCCCCATTCCCAGCTCGTCTGTAAGGATCTCACGTGCATAGGTCGGGCTGACGGTCGTTATCGCATCCGCAAACACGATACCCGCCTTCAGGAAGCTCACGCCGCCATAATACTCCAGCGCATCGGTCGAAAAGAAACCGGGGCGTACCTCCAAATACGGAAAGATGTCGGGAGAGAACTGGCCTTGAAATGCAAGGTTATGGATCGAAAGCACAACCGGGACTGAACTTCCATGTCCTTTCAAATAAGCTGCGGCAAGCCCTGCTTGCCAGTCATGCAGGTGTACGACGTCTGGTCTCCAGCCACTCAAGCCCTCCTCGGCAATATGAGCGACCGCCATCGAAAAAGCTGCGAATCGCTTCCAGTTATCGGGATGATCATAGCCATCCGGATCGAGATAAGGTCCGCCTTCACGATGGAAAAGCGACGGACATTCTACAAGGATGATCTCAAGACCGTCGTATCTCCCGGAATATATCTGGGCCGCCTCGCCAAGCAGGACGATGTCCGCTTCGTGTCTGGTTCCGGTCAGGCTGTCCAAGAGACCCGGATAGGCAGGCAATATATTTCGCGTTTCGACGCCGTACGATGCAAGCGCTTTCGGGAGCGCCCCTGTGACGTCGGCCAAACCGCCGGTTTTGATCAACGGATAAAGCTCCGAAGAAGCGGATAGAACCTGCATGCACACGCTCCCGTTCAACCTCGCCCCGCGTTGCGAAACAGTTCGCCGGGCAGCGCTCTTCAAACTATCGTTGGCTTGGGTTGTTCCACGCGTGGTGCGAGATGAATTAGGAGGCACTCCGGGAAGATGCTCTGGCTGGCCTTGCGGTGGGATACGACACATGCGGTGCTCGAAGAGGTCGACGGTTTTAACTCGAACGGCACCTCTTTAGCTCGGCGTATACGCGTGATCGCTCACGGTAATTCAAAGAAGAATGTCAAGCCTGCCGTCTGGAAAGCGTCTCATTAATCCGCAAGCGTAGTTCGATCGCGTCCGGAGCTTTTCGAGCGGTACATAGCGGCATCCGCTTTGGCAAGTATTTCATCCAGGGTGGCGCCGTCATCCGGAAGACGGGAAACACCCAAGCTGATCGTCACGCGGAGGGTTTGACCGCCAATTTGAATTGGTCCCGACAGATGCTCGCGCATCCCGTCGATCAACAACAGAAGCGCACTGCGATCTTCCGGCGGATGGCGCAAGAGAATGACAAATTCGTCGCCGCCGAACCGACCGACACTATCCTCTGGTCCAAGACAGTTCACCAAACGTGCCGCCGTCGCTTTCAACACCTCGTCTCCGCCCTGATGGCCATAGGTATCGTTGATCGATTTGAAATTGTCGAGGTCCAGGAAAACGACCGCGGAACGCGTCTCGTTTTGCGACGCCTCATCTATCGCGCGGGTCAGCTTTTCGAATATGGAGGCGCGATTGGGCAGTCCCGTTAAGGGATCATAGTGGGCCAGGAACAGAACCCTGTCCTCGGCCTCTTTTCTAAAGGTGACATCATGGGCCACTCCAACGAGGCCAATTACGGTTCCGTTTTCATCCCGGAGCGGAGCCTTTGTCATGGAAACCCATTTAAGGCGACCATCCGAGTAGACGTTCTGCTCGATCATGCTTCGCATTGCCTGGCCTTGTTGCATAATCGTGATTTCGGTGCGGCGAAATTCCTGCGCAATTTCCGCAGAGAAGAGGTCAAAATCCGTTTTTCCGATTAAAGCCTCGACGGTCACCGGCTCGCCAGTCGCGATAAATTTTTTGTCGGCGACGACGGCCTCATTCGCAATTAGAAAGCGCGATTTCAGGTCTTTGACAAAAAGCTGATCGGGAACCTGATTTATCAGTGCAATCATGCGGTCGCGGTCGGCTGTAACCCGTTCCAGCGCTGCGCGATCATCAGCCCGCTCAGCTTGAAGTCGCTCATGCGCCTCGCGCAGGGCCTTGATCTGATCGGTTAGATCAGGAAAAGCTGCGTGTTCCCCACGCGTGTCCACTGCCTCATGTGCCTTCAATTTGTCCCCTCCCAAGATCTTTTCAGTATAGACGTCAGATCACTTCAACGGAGTTAAAAAGGAATCCGGCGGCGCGGGTTCGCCGCCGGACCTCGGACCAAGCCACGCCACGTGTAGCCTTGTCCGAATGTCGATCTAGGCACTGCTCAGCGACTGGACGAGAGCGTGGTGGGGAGATAAATTTGGGACTGCTGCACCGAGGTCGAATTTGCCGCAAGGGCCCACACGCCGAAGATGGCAACGATTGCTATCATCAACGGTGCAATCGAGAGGCCACGACGGGGTCGTCCATCAATATCATATATCATTGTTTCCTCCGATGGACGGGCGGCTATGACTGACGCTGCCCGTCACGCCTCAAACCGAGATGACGTAGACGATCTTGAGAGCTGAAGGCTCGACAATGACGATGCGCCCGTCGGAGAGCAGGAAAAAGCGATAGGCTTCGTACTGCGGCACGATCTTGATGATGCGCGGCGGCAGGGGTTCAAGACGGATCGTCGTTGGAACGGCTGTGCCGACCGAAACTTCGAAATCGACGTCCCGTACGGGCTCGACGCTCACTTCCTGGATAACCTGTCGGATCTCGGTTCGTTGCTCGACCGTTATGTCGACGTTGGTGGTGTTCTGCTCGACCGTCGTATTGGTTTTGGTCAACGCTTCTCCATCGGTATCGTTATTACCGCCTGACTCCTCAGCCTTGTCTGCGTCGGTTTGGGTTTCAGCCTCGCTCGAGGCTGAACCATCCTCTTGAGACGAGCCCGCATTCTGTGTCTTCTGGCTTTCAGTCGATGACTGGGTGTCAGAGCGCTCGTTGGTGTCGTTCGATTGGGTAGCGCCGGTTTGCGTCTGGGTTTCCGCCGCCGCTGGGTCTGATGCTTGCGTACCGGAGGATGTATCGGTCTGGGTTCCGGTCGCCTTGGTATCTACTTCACCCGTTGCCGATGCGCCTTGCGTATCGACCGCTCCGGATGCTCCGGTACCCGTCGCCGCCCCGCCATCCGGTTGCGGTGTGACTGTTCCTTCCGCGTTCCCAGAGGCTGCAGCACCGTTCTTGAGGGGGACGAGAGGCGCATCTTGCGCATGAGCAGAGATGCTAATGGGGGCGACAGTGATCATCAAGCCTGTCAGCAGTGCGGAGAAATTCTTGGTTTTCATGACAAATCCTTTCCGACGCAAGTCACCGGCGGCCCGGTGGCTTGCGACGTTTTTGAAAGTGGGGAAGGCGCGAGCGCGCCGCGGCCAAACGGTCAGTCGACGACCTGAATGACTTTTCGCGAAGACGGCTCGACGATGATGCGTTCGTTGTTTACGACCGCGTATGCATACTTCGGATTATCGGGTACCGGCGTCACGACGACGGTGCTTGGCAGGGCCTCGCCGACGACGATCTTCTCTTCGACGACAACCGGTTCGGGCGCAGGGGCCTGACGTACATAGGTAACGACCGTGCTTGGCGGCGGGTCGATTGCGGTGCCGACAATAGCGCCGGCGACGCCGCCGACAGCAGCCCCAACCGGGCCTCCCACGATCGCGCCCGTGACTGCGCCGCCTGCAGCACCGTTAACCGTAGACGACTGAGCGAGGGCAGTGCCCGAGAAAAGCGTCGCGGAAGCAGCGACACCGATGATGAGCTTGGAAAGCATTTTTTTCCTCCTTGGTTGCCGCGACCTCGCGGGTCGCTGCCAAGGAACTTTGAAAGACCGTCTCCGTTCCACTCCCGGGACCTCAGTCAGATTCCCCCTCGGACTTTGGTCCGGGGCAAATAATGGAAATCCGGCCGCGGGTTGACGTTATGGGTGATTACCGCCGCGCGGGGCTGGACATGACAAAAGGGGGCGATAACTAAAACCGAGACACGAAATGGTGATCGCGATCTTCAAGCGGCTCAGGCAGTTCAGGTTTTCGCTTCGCGCGCGTCGCAACAACCCGCTGCGGATTTCGCGCGACGTAATTGGGTCTGATATTGAATGGGCTTTATAAACAGCTGGAAACCTCGTTCGCTTGCTGCACAGTTCGTTTTGGCGGGAGGCGTAGTGTCGCTTCTTGCACTAATATTGGTCGGGCTGTTCGTCTCTCGCCTCATCGAGGAGGCGGTGATCCATAATTCAGGCGCGGCCACCGCCCTCTATGTTGATAGTGTTGTTGCCCCGCTGCTGCCGGACATGCAGAAGGAAGAGGTTCTCGACGACGCCAGCGCCCGTGCCCTCGACGAGACGCTAGGGCAGGGCGCGCTCGGCAGTCGCCTATTCTCCTTTAAACTCTGGAGCCGCGACGGTACGATCCTCTACTCGAACCAGAAGGAATTGACCGGCAAGACATTTCCGGTGAACGAAAAGCTAAGGGAAGCTTTCTCGGGTGTATTGGTGGCTCGCTACGACATTGCCAGTGATCCAGAAAGTGCCCTGGAAGCGCGCCTTGGCGCGCCGCTCATGGAAATCTATAATCCGGTGCTTCAGCCTTGGTCAGGGCAGGCTGTCGCGGTGCTGGAGTTTTACGAGACGGCGGACGGGTTGGCGCATAGCCTTTCACAGGCGCGCCTGCAGAGTTGGCTGGCTGTTGCCGGCGTCATTCTCACGTTCTTTCTGGTCCTGTGGGCAATTGTTATGCGTGGAAGTCGAACGATAGAAAACCAGCGACAACTGCTCAATGCGCGCGTCGGCGAGCTTTCGGATATGCTTGCTGAAAACCGGGCTCTCCAGCAACGCCTCAAACGCGCATCGCAACAAGCGGCCGCTCTCAACGAAAGCCATCTTCGCAGCATCGGCGCAGATTTGCACGATGGTCCCGTTCAGAATATCGCTTATGCTTCTCTTCGGTTGGACAGTGATGTGCTTGTCGATGAGTCCACCTCTGCCGAAACACGCGAGAAGGAACTTTCCTGGATCCGTGCCAGCCTGGCAGACGCCCTTACCGAAATCCGCAATATCTGCAGCGGCCTCGTTCTTCCCCAAGTCGAAAGCGCTTCTGTCAGCGAGATCGTGGATCGCGTAGCTCGCGCCCATCGACAGAAGACTGATACCGAGATCGACGTCAAAATTGACGACGATGGAGGGGAACTCGCAGCCGCCGTAAAGATTTGTATCTATCGCTTTGTACAGGAGGCTCTCAACAACGCTTTTCGTCATGGGGGCGGGATTGGGCAGAGTGTGGTGGTCTCCGCCAGAAATGCTCACATAAAGGTCGAGGTGAGCGATCGCGGCGATGGCTTCGATACAGCTAATGTTCGCCCGACCAGCCTCGGCCTCGTTGGCTTAAGAGAGCGGATTGACAGCCTCGGTGGCTCCTTCGACATCCGATCGGGAGAGAACGGAACCACCGTGACGATGACGTTTGAACCCATGGATACGGAAGACGGAAAATGACTGTGATAAAAATTGGTGTCGTGGACGATCACCCGCTTTTTCGAGAAGGCGTAACCCGCAGCCTTTCAGAAACGAAGGATTTTGTTGTTGTGGGTCAGGGCGCAACGGCAGATGACGCTGTCGCGATCGCGTCGGGGTGTCGTCCTGATGTGCTTCTGCTTGACGTATCGATGCCGGGCGATGGCCTTTCGGCGATCGAAGCCGTCCTTGCCGCCAGTGCAAACACAAAGGTGCTGATGTTAACCGCATCGGAGACACTAGACAGTCTGGTCGGCGCGATGCAGCGCGGCGCAAGCGGTTATGTGTTGAAAGGTGTGGGGTCACGCGGTCTGGTCGACGCGATCCGTACTATTCACGCCGGTTCGAAATACGTCACGCCAGCAATGTCGGCAAAGTTCGTGGAGCAATCATTTACGGAAGGCGGCCAGCGCAAGGTTGCCTTGACGCCGCGGGAGCGGGACGTGATGGAGCTCGTTGCTCAAGGACTGTCAAACAAGCATATCGGCCTGAAACTGGATTTGCAGGAAAAGACGGTGAAACACCATATGACGCAGATCCTTACTAAACTCGGCGTGTCCAACAGAACGGAAGCGGCGTTGGCGTGGCGGGACGTCAACGGTGCGCATACCGCCCCAACCGACGAATATCGGCTGATGTCGCCCGCCGGTTGATGATCGTTCTGCCTCTGGCGTCCTTCATGACATAGCGGCCGCCCCAAAGTGTTTCCGTTATGCCGTTCGTGTGCCTTATTTCAATCGATTCTTGCGGAGCATTGGCTTTCGACGCCGGCTTGGAAGCTGGTTCCTTTTTAGATGGCGTCTTGCCGTTGCCGTTCTTGCTTTCGTTGCCTTTGCCTTTGGCATCATTGCCACGATCGCCTCGAATATTATCGCCTCTCCCATTGTCGCTTCTGCCGTTGTTGTTTCCGCCGTTGCCTCTATCGGTTCCATTTTTAGCATATGCCGTTTGCTCAGTCACATAGGGCACAAAAGAGGTGGTATCCACGGTGACGGGCGCGGCTGCGAACAAAATGATCAAGCCGCGATTGATGAGTTTTTTTTGAACAGTCATGAACAAAGACATACAACGTTCCCGCATGATACGGACCCGCAGGCCCGACCTCGCTGGTGCATCCAGTTTATGAAGATTAGAGCGTTTACCGCAATAACCAAGCCCAGCAAAGAACAGGGCGAAATCGCCTTATGCGTGCTCCGGGGGGCAGACGGGTAGGCGAGAGCAAACAATTACGGGCCTGCCCACTGCGTCCTGGAGCTCAATCACTGCCACTCGTTGCTTGCTTCCAGATGTTGCGCCTGTGCGGGAGGCACGCAGGGGCGGCGGGGTCCGCTATAGGGCTGATAAGTATTGTCGTCCGCGCGATACGAGCGGTATCGAGCAGAACACCAGGCGAGGCGTAGGTTTTCCGCTCCATATGCTACAAAACGCGGATCAGCCCCGGGCCTCTCGCCGGCTTTGGCCGCCCGCTGGTTTATATAGGGCGAATCGCAGGAGCGGGTCTGGCCGCTGTAGGAACGGTACGTATTGGTAGCCGCGTCGTAGGAACGGTAGCGATCGACGCACCAGTTAACGTGTGCCGTTGAAAACGAGGGCTGAATTTCTACGATTCCCGGCGCCGGACGCCGCGGCCTTCCTTGTGCGACCTTCCCGGGAGAGGGATTTGTAACATAGGTAGAGTACACGGGTGGAAGCCGCTCGTAGGACTGTCGGCTCAGATCGACCCGGACCGGTGTCGTCGTCCACAGATCAGGAGCGGAGGCGGTTCTGAAAACAAGGTTTTTTGGGGCCTCGGTTATCACCAGGGAGGCCACGGAGGCCGCTCCGGTGCAGACTCCGACAGACGACAAGATGCCGAACGTCAGCGAAAGTATCGCTTTCATGGTCCTGTACCTCGTATCCTTGTTTGCGGTGCCGACTACCACCGGTTGATTCGGTGCTTCCGACCTGCCGCTCGCGACCCGACGGCGCCATTGCCGCGGATCGCGAAGCGAGGGCGTTATGGAGATGTAGCGGGCGTGCTTGCCGGTTTGTCCGCCGAAGGTGCCTCTACGGCGGGGACATTGACATTAACGTCGGTGCCGCCACCGTTACCGCCGCTGATGTCGATCACGCCGGTGAACATCAGCAAGCCGCCGATGACGATGAGCGCGATGACGAGCGCCACAGCCCAACCACCGTTGCCGCTGCTGCCTGTGTTGATCACTGTGGGTCCACGATCGGTCATTTTGAGTTCCTCCTTACGATGACATTGATTTGGAACGTTGGGGCAATACTCAGGGCTGTCCGGCGGTGCGGGTTCACCGCCGGACCAGGAAGCGCCTTGCTTTACGCGCCGCTGCTTCGCTACGCCCTGTCCTGGGTTGGGTTGTGACCCAGGCAAACGTGATGGACTGAGCTTCGAAAATCATGCGGCGATAGCGAAATCGGTGTCTCTGTAAAGCATCGTTGCCTCTTTCGCTTGCCGCATCCTCGATCGCTGCTGCCCAAAAAACACATGAGCCAGGCTTACGTTCCTCCGCCGGGACCTCAGTCCGGGACAGATCAGACCTTGGTCCTATGGCAGGCTATCGACGCTCCGCGATCTACTGCGTGGTGTCACAGTCGTCTGATGAGCAATTGTCAAAAATGTACAAAACGTATTCTCGGGTTGCGACGCAGCTGGCCGTAAGCTATTGCTTTAACTTGAACTGCGTTGCCGCGGGGCCATAACTCATGAAGAAGCGACTGTTCGCTGTGGCGGCGGCTGCGCTGATTCCGACTTTAGGATTGTTGATTTACAACGAGGTCGCTTCTCGCTATCGCCGAACCGAACAAATCAATGCTCAAGCAGCGGCGTCTGCGCGCCTTGCAGCGTCAGAAATTGAGCGTATTCTGGAAGGCGCGCGCAGTCTTCTGATTGCCGTTTCGGCTATCCCATCCGTCAACGACCTCAGCGGTGAGGGCTGCGCCCAGACGCTGAACAGCGTTGCGAGCCGGATTGTTCAGACCGGCGCCATTCTGCTGATCGATAGGCAAGGCAAACTTGTCTGCGACAGTCAGGGACATCCCGCCGGGACCGATTTTTCCGACAGGCCCTATGTTCAGAATGCCTTGCAGGCAAACGACGTCGTTGTTGGCGATTACACGATCAGCAAACTGACCGGCGCAGCAGTGCTGCCGATTGCGATGCCGATCAGGCGGGACGACGAGGTGGTTGGCGTGCTCAGCACAGGCATTCGGTTATCTTGGCTTCAGCAGCGCATTGAAGACCGCGGCGTTGAAGAAGGCGGTGCCGTCACGATTGCGGACAAACAAGGCACGATCATCGCGCGTGTACCCTTTCCAGAGCGATTTGTGGGAACGCGTATCCCGGCACCTTTCGAATCACTCCTTGCCTCAAAGTCTGCGGGCACGATCGAAGTGATGAGCCAGGACGGTACCGAACGCATCCTCGGCTACGAACCGATTACAGATTCCAAGCCGCTTTATGTCAGCGCCGGTGTCTCGACCAAAGAGGCTTTCGCAGAAATCAATCGGGCGACCTGGGCAGGGGTACTGTCGTTGGTGTTGAGCACGCTGGTCGCAGTCTTTGCCGCGCACTGGGTTGGCAAACACTTCATCCTGCAGCCCATAGACCGCATCATGGATACACTGCAGCGGCGACGTAACGGTGAACCCACGGCTCGGACCGGCATGTCTGGCGCGTTCGAGTTGGATACACTCGGACGCACGCTTGACACACTACTCGACCAACTCGACCAGCAGCGTGAGGAATTGGAGAAAACCGACCAGAAGCGGGCGCTGCTCGCCCGTGAACTCAGCCACCGGGTCAAGAACACCCTGACGATCATATCAGCGCTCGCCCGACAGACGTTTAGGCAGGACCGAGACGCTGTTGAGACCTTTAGTGAGCGGATAAGGGCTCTGAGCGGCGCGTACGACCTCTTGCTGTCCGGCACGGACCACAGCACAGATGTCGTTACGCTTGTTAGCAACGCGCTCCAACCATACGGTGATCTTGCAGACAAGAGGTGCCACGCGTCGGGTCCCCCGGCACAAATCACGTCTGACATCGCGCTGGGTCTGTCGCTGATAATTCACGAGCTGGTGACCAATGCGATCAAATATGGCTCGCTCTCAAACGAGACGGGCCATGTCGACATCGGATGGACACTGACCAGGAGCGAGGTGATGTTCTCGTGGCACGAGCGCGGTGGCCCCGCGGTGGTTGCGCCAACAGGCCAAGGCTTCGGATCGAAGCTGATACAGAACGCCTTGCCCGGCGCGGCCGCCGCGAAGATAAGATTTGACTATTTTCCGCAGGGCTTGCGATTTGTCCTTGTCTTTGCCCTTCCGACCAACCCATCTGCCGACCTTGGACCATAACAAAACAGGCCGCCAGGATCGAAAACGTCCTACGCAGCTCGGGCGCTGCCAATCACCTTTCTCGGTTCTCGACGTAACGTGCTGCTCTATGTTTCCAGCGAACAGGTGAGCCTCGCGTTATAGGCGGCCTGACGCCAATTTCCTGCCTACGCAATGGCGCCTCCTTACACCAATCTTTGTTACAGGCTCGGTCCATCAAGTCCTCAACGATCCAAAGATCGAACACATAAGACGTGATCTGCCGCACAGGGCCGCTTCACCTGACCGTGCGGGTGCCTGCACTCGCCAGCCGGCCGTCCTTCAGCCAGCTATGTCGCTCGTTTAGTCTCATGCCCAATATGTCTAGGATTTCGGTGGGGATAACGGCAGACGTTAGAGACCGTCCAGCGCTTTCGTCACCGCGCCGACTGCCGAGTAAATTCGTGTTTCCGGACCGCCGGGATCTGAAGCAAAATGCCGTTTGCGCGTACGGACGACCCGACTGTTGCAGCAGGACAGAGTTTCAAGTCTGGGTAGCGTGAAGTAGATGGGTTGCCGTCACTTGGGGTCAACTCGGCGCCAACCTACGTCAAATGGGCGCCAAGCCGGGTATCAACCTGCCGTCGACATCTTTTGCCTCTTGCGATAATTTCAAAAGTTGGGTGATCAACGCGTCAAACCATATACAAAGGCGAGAAAACCGACCACGACCGCGGCAGTCAGGGGTTGTGATTGAACTTCATCCTGCAGCCTTGAAAATGCGACCTGTTTGGCGCCAGCGGCCGTGTCGCGGACGGCCTGCTGCAGACGATCAACCTCTGCTTTGAGTGCGCGCACGTCTTCCCGGTCTTGTCCACCTCGGTCTGTCGCTGCCAATGCCTCGTCTACCAATGGGGCAGGCTCCGAAAGGGGCGTAAAGTTTCCCGCTCCGTCGAAAGAATTTGTCATTTGGATCTCCGCTTCCGCTATTGGACTTTCTCTGTCCCTGATGGTGAGACAGTTTGAGATTCCCCGCCGGTCCCCGACTGGGGCGTTGGGTCGCGATCCGTTGGCGCTGGTTGCATTGCTTCACCTTCGGGCGGAGTATTATCGATGAGCTGCTGATTTGTTGCTGGGTCTTGGTCCCCAGCAGCAGCAGGGGCTTGGGTTTCCGTGACACTGTCGCTATCGACGGTTTCGCCGTAAAACTCGGCCAATCCCCACGCGAGAAGCGCAAGCGTAAGCCCGCCAATCAACACCATCAACACTGGCCGGCCGGAAAAGCCCTGACGGGCTTCTGTGGCCGTTTCCGTGACCGGGTGCCGGGGTGCGCGTGTTGCAAATTTTTCGTCCTTCGAGAGGGGCATTGGCATAATCCTGTGGTCAGCTTGCCGCTTGCGTCTGAGCCTTACCAGAAGACCGGACATTACTTGCTGTTGCCCGGCAAGGTTAGTGGATGATATTGGCTTCCTTGGCGGCGGTAATGAAGATTTCCCGCGCTTCCTCAGCATCCTTGCGCCCTGCAACTGCCGCCCGGCAAAGGCTGCGTGCCCTGACGTAGCCCGGACCGCGAAGGTCAGGCCACTCGTCTAGCAGTACCGCTAGCGCCTCGAACGGGCCGTTGACTTGCACCTCGCCGCTGATCGGCGCTTCAATTTTTACGGGTTCGTTCCATTTCATTGTCATCGATTTTCTCCTTCGCATCCGTCTAACCGGGAATCGCGGAATTGGTTCCTAGTACCCGGGAACTTCTTGGGCGCGCATAACTGCGGTTGGCCGCGGCGTAAGACATTTCATTTTTTCCCGTCGTTCGGACGAGCCTTGTCGCCTTTGTTCGTCTTGGTGGACGTGGTCTTCGCATCGGGCGACTGACCAAGATGTGTCCCGCCCAGGTGGCCGCCGCCGGATGTGTTTTTGCCTTCAGGATCCTTGCTGGTCATTTCATTCTCCTCATGATGAAAACAGCCGAACCGTGGCCTTAACCGAAAGTTCCCGCTCCCGAAGTCTTAACGTGACGAAGCCGTGAGGGCGTCGGGAACAATTGGGTGCAAATCTTGTTCGACGCGGAAATGGATGCGGAGGTTCTATGAGAAAAGTTGAAGGAAAAGCATTGATCGTCGCTATGGCCTTTATCGCGGCCGGTGCAGCATTTGCGCTTTATGTGTCGAGCTATCAGGACAGTGGGACAGCATCGGTTTCTGGGAAGGAAACGGTTGGGGATCAGCCCGCCGGTCCTGAGAACGAGCAGGCTTTGCCTGGCCAGAAGGAATGATCGCAGTACATTATTCGTGCGGCAAGCCCGGAAAACTTTGCCTTTGGTGACTTGGGACCTTTTTGAAAAACGGCTAGAGTTTACCTGTAGCGCAGTGCATCAATGCTTCTCATAAAGTCTTTTGACCTTTTCATCCTGACGCCGCTTATCTGCTGGCCTCAGTCGTTTCTGACGTAGTACGCCAAACGCCAAAACCGCGCCTAGAAGAAAGGCGCCACCGGCAGTGGCGAAGAGCCAGATGTAATTTTCCATAGTATCGCTCCTGTGCTAGTCGCATCCCTAACGGGGATCCCAGGCGCAGGTTCCTTATTTCCTGCTCTGAGGGCGGAAGGTTCACTCAAAACGCCGTATTTGAAGGAAAATGGTGCTGTATGGGGAACGAGCCGCCCGAGAGCGGCTCGTCAACTTCACATTTGTTCTGCCTGAGCCCCACTGTTAGGCATGGCAGCGCCTAGTACAGGCTTCTGGCCGAGTGGAGACATAGGCCCCGCAGCAAAATTTCCCTTGCCATCAATCGAAGGGCCGGCCGCCCACCGCCCGGCGACAGGGTCAGTGCCGTCTGCTTGGAATCCGAGGAAGGCGTAGCTGAACTCCTGTTTTTCCTGTTCCTGCGGGAAACTGTTAGGGATCGGGAACGCCCCTGTGGCACCGCCCAATTCTTCCAGGGCAGCCAGCCACTGATTTTGGTGCATCGTGTCGCGGGCGATAAGGAACGACAACATGTCCTTCATACCGGGATCACTGGTCATGTTGAAAAGGCGCACAGCAAGCACGCGCCCCGTAGACTCGGCTGCGACATTTGCCGTCATGTCTGCGGCTATATTACCGCTGGCATAGATGTGCGACATATTGAAAGGGACGCCATCTGAATCGACCGGCATCGCTGAGAGCCCGGCAGACAGGAGGTTCTTCATGTTCAATCCGCCCAGTACCGCGCCACCCACTGGGTCTGCCGCCACGTCTTCCTGGAGGCTCAGGGGCGCGCCCTCCAAGTTCATTGCGACTGCGGTTGCAAGCATTTCAATGTGGCCAAGTTCTTCAGCCGCAGTGTTTATCAGGAGATCGCGGAATTTCGGGTTGCCTCGGGCGCCGCAGGCCTGGAAGAAGTATTGCATCGCCACCCGGATTTCACCTTCGACGCCACCTATTGCCTGCTGCAAGGCGCGAGCAAACAATGGGTCCGGCGTTTCCACCCGAACCGGATATTGCAGTTTCCCATCGGTATAAAACATTGGCTTTCCTTTCTGTTGGAAGACCGCCAACAAGCGGGTTGCCAAAAAGTTTCCCCGAGATGGAAGTTTCGTTTCTGACCAGACAGCGGGAACTTCAGGTGCAAGAGTCTGTTCGTTGCAGATCACGACAGGAGCCAACGATGACTTTGCAACTATCACTGACCAGTACGGATCTTGCCCCCATCGTCGAAACCGCCTCCGGTGCCCGGCAGTTTGCTCTGGACCTGTGTTACAGTCGTTTCATGATCGTCAACGTGATATTTTACGGAAATCCTGCGAGTGAAGGGGGCTGGACGCTCATCGACACCGGTTTGCCGACATCGGCCAGGACGATTATCAAGGCAGCCAAACACCGCTTTGGAAAAGACGCGCGGCCAACAGCGATCATCATGACCCACGCCCACTTCGATCACGCGGGTTCGCTCGAGACGTTGGCTGAACATTGGGACGTACCTGTCTACGCCCATCCTCTGGAGGCGCCTTACTTGAGCGGAGAAGCCTCTTACCCGCCTGCCGATCCGATGGTCGGCGGCGGCGTAGTTGCGCTTCTTTCACCGGTGTTTCCACGCTCACCTGTCGATGTCCGTCCCTGGCTGAGAAATTTGCCCTTTGATCAATCAGTTCCGGGTATGCCAGGCTGGACATGGATTCACACGCCCGGCCACACGCCGGGACATGTTTCCCTGTGGCGCGAAGAAGATAGGACGCTCATTGCCGGCGACGCAATTGTTACGACCGGTCAAGAGTCGATTTACGAGGTGATCACGCAGCAACCCGAAATGCACGGCCCGCCTCGTTATCTCACAGCGGACTGGGAGGACGCGGAAAAATCCGTCCAACTTCTGGCTTCTTTGGAGCCTGAGCTTTTGATCAGCGGGCATGGGCAACCGGTGAAAGGTAGCGGCATGCGGGAACGTCTGCATCAGCTTGCAGCGGATTTTCAGGCAATAGCCGTCCCTCCCGGAGGACGCTATGCAATCGATCCAGCCAAGCCGGGCAAGCATGACAATGATGCTTATCGATAGGTTCGTGTTTCAGCTCGCGATCGCATTGCAAACGTCGTGGCTGTTCTTCTTGTGGAAATTTACGGGCCGATGTTACACCAATATTGGATTTGGCGACGCCCAAGTCGATTTTGCTGTAAGCCGTTTAAGGGGAACAGATGTTTCAAAGGGCTCGGGACCGCTGAAAAACGATAGGCACGAAAAGCATCGCCCTAAGACGCTGTTGCAACAACTCGCTTCGAGGCCAGACAAACTGTTTTCGGGAGCATTTCGACAGCAGGTGGCAGCGTTATGTTTCCGGCCCGTTCCGGAGACCAAAGAGATCGAGATTCTCGTCATCACGTCTCGCGACAGTGGCCGTTGGGTCATTCCGAAGGGATGGCCGATGAAAGGCAAATCTTTGTCACAGGCTGCAGCCATTGAGGCGCTTCAGGAAGCAGGTGTTCGTGGCAAAGTTCGAAAGAGACCTGTCGGCAACTACACCTACTTGAAGATGCTTGACGACGGCCAAGTCGTGCCGTGCATTGTAGACGTCTTCCAGATGGAAGTGTCAGAGATCGTGCAGAGGTTCAAGGAGAAAGGCGAACGTCAGGTCGCCTGGGTCACCCGTGCTGAGGCTGCAAGGCGCCTACGGGAAATCGAGCTAAAATCCTTGGTCATCGATTTTTCGCCTCGATAGCCGATGAACGAGGGCTTGCCGCTTCTTATCAGCCCAGCCCCATTCCGCCGGAGCTCCTGAGTTCGTCAATATTACCGAGGAGGCTCATTGCTCAACGAACAATTGCACCGCTTTTCGACGATTGCAGCCTTGTTTCTTGAGTTGAGCCCAGTTTCTGACAATGCAGAATGGCCATCGCCATGAGGTATGAGAGAAACGCGTCGTTCCGAGCATCTGCGAACGATTTTACGAGCATGACGTGATCAACAATGTGAGGTGTAGTGGTCATGGCGGTCTCACTAGGGGTTGCAAACTCATAGTGTCCGTTTATATGAGGTGTGCAACTCCATATTTTAACCTATAAGTTTTAGTAGTTTGTTCTAAAATTAATCTAGACCATTTTAGTTCGCCAAACTCTCTTATTCTCAAGCTCAAAAGTCATTCGAATGCCAAAGGCCATCTCCCGCACGCACATGCTGTTATGGCAAAGACGCATAGAACAAGAATTTCGCAAAGGGACTTCGCCGGGAGAGGCTGTGGCGATCTTGAGACAATTGGTCAGCGCACAGGAGAGCGTCGATCAGGACGAGGCCGTATCGGACAAGCCCACCTTTTCGCCGTCGATTTTCAGGAAAGCATAATAGAGTTCAGATGAACTTATACGAGGTGGCAAGGCCCGATCGTGACGTCGGAACCTTGCCGTTGCTCAGGGTTTCCGCCCATGAACCATTGTATTCTACGATCCGAATATTGCCGCTTTGTTATCGCTGGCCGCGAGTATTCAGTGGCGAGACATCACCAGCTTGAAGTCCTCGTGAGCCGCAAACCCGTTTGGATCCTCGGATTTCAAATGTTGGGATATGGATTGCAGAGACAGGGTCAGGCAATAGACCGTCTGGTCCATTCCAAGATCATGGGCCGCATTTCTGGCAAAAGCAATCATGCGGGCGAGGCTTGCAATGTCTTCGTCGCGCGCTTCCGGGCCGATCTCATGTGTTGCGTTTTCTGAAGTCCTAGCCATAGCCCAATCCGTTTCTAAAGCATTGATTTGGATGAGCCTAACCCACTTGTCGTGCTGTTGGGCGTGACATGAGCGTGACATATACAATTGCGGCATGTCAGATTGTCGATGCAATTTCGAAGCGCCTGCACATTTCCTGCCAGATCGTCGTTTCTTGGAAGACCCAAAGGCGCGATGGGGAGAGGCGCCGTTCGGGAATTTGGTGCAATAGCCGGAGCAATTCGATGGCATCCAGACGCTTTTGATCAACATAGGCCGACACAAGCAGATGTTCGAGCACGTTGCCGTCACAAGCCGACTTGGCGGAGGCGACGATGCGCTTCCAGGTTCGCTGCTTGAAGAACAGCTTTTCGGCAGCAACACCAAGCATTTCGGCATCTGCAGGATGGAGTTTGCCGATCTGCGTCAAGGCTTGCAAAGTTGCTCGGACATTAACCAACGGCAAGGTGATGGGCCGACTTCCGAGTTCCGCTGGGCCATGAAGCAGCGCAACATCTGCGTCATCGACAAGTTCGCCCGACGCGTACCCTCGAAAAATCGTTCCGACGCCAATCATCCCATACGTTTCGCACTCGGCAGCGCGAAGCGCGCCCATGCTGGACGCTCCGAGCACGGTCACACCGAGCGAGAGGGCGTACAGAATTTCCTTGTGCCAGATCGGTGCCGTATACTCGAAGCCGCCGTCAATCAGGCCAATGGCCGTCGCGCCATCGCGCACGGCCCGCAAGATGTCTCCCTGGACGGCGGACGGTTTGACGACAACATCTGCGCTCACGAGGTCGAGGACGTCCGGCAGTGTGGGTCCAACAAAGACAATCTTCATGAAAGCAAGGCCCTGGACAGGGCCCGCGGCCCAAAACGCCGCGCTCTGGCGTCGTCAGGATTCTCGAGAGCTGGGATAAAGATTTTGACGACGCTGAACGGCAGACCGGGAGAATGCAGAGGAACCGCGATCACGCGCGGCACCCTTGCCGCCTTCAGCCGATCGAGAGTTTGCTCAAGCAGTTCTCCGATACCAAGCGGGGGTGCGGGTTGGTATATGGCGCTCTCTATCGCCTTCGACTTGAACGCCAGTCCGGTTTCAGCCGGCAGCGGCTGTTCGAATGTCTGCCGGTACGCATCATCCCGCGCACCGCTGATGAAGGTCATGCGTGACTGGGCCGCTTCCGTCATCGCTCGCATCACGGCGCGTTGCGGGTCAGGATGTGTGCCGCAGCCGTATGTGACATCGACATACCGGAGAGATCGGTTTTTCTCTATGTCCTGAGGTGCAAGGAAACACGCAAATGTTGGAATGCCGATATCACTGGTTATGTCGAACAATCGGAAGGTCAGATCCGCTGATCCAAATTGCTCCACCAAGCCAATCACAGCAGCGCTTTGAAAACTCTTCGGGTCAACGCATGCCTTATATCGGCGCTCCGCAGCCGTGACCTGCCAAAGAACAAAAGCGTCGCGCTCAATCCGCTCCAGTATGCCATGCAGGATCGCTTCCTGGGTGGTATTGCCCGAGGCCAGTCCGTCAGATGACATCCAGTACCGATGATCGGTTCGCGTGCGGTCAAGGACGGCTGCATCGCCTGGCACGTAGGCGCGCTGCCGACTGATGAGTTCCTGCCCGGAAAGCCAGCTTATTTCCTCATAGTTGTTTGGGACCGACTGGCCGAGTGCGAGGAGTTCAGGTACGGCATCGACAATAGCACCTTCCGCCATCAAGGTTTTCATATCAGCCAAACGCCCCGGCATTGCGGGCGCCCCTGCGGTT
Source organism: Pararhizobium arenae (assembly GCF_001931685.1). GTDB lineage: Bacteria > Pseudomonadota > Alphaproteobacteria > Rhizobiales > Rhizobiaceae > Pararhizobium > Pararhizobium arenae. The sequence continues at coordinate 86,516 of NZ_MOOY01000010.1, forward strand.
GCTCGCTCGAGCGCCTCCATGACAGCCGAGATACGTGCATCCGCATCCGTAAGCCCTTTACCCTGAGCCACCACAATGGATCGTGAGTTGGGAGTATAAGCACACCATACCGGAACCCCGATGTGATCGAGGCCGGTATGGCGCGCAACACGCGTGATACCAAATTGCTTGAGATAGGGAGAGACGCGATTGAACGTCTCGTCAGGAGAGCACGCGCGGTCCACTGGCAGTGGTCAGCTTATGGATCGAGAAGGCCAGAAGATACTTTTGCTGCTGACGATACCGCGATTGCGAAATCGACGCCCTTGATAACGGTGGAGCCGCCAGTCCGAAGTTCATTGGCGGATCCAAGTGCGCCGTCGGCGGGTGCATCGATCTGAGATACCGTGCCAGCCTCAAGATCGGCAAGCCACAAGCCTGGCTCACCGGGAATGCCCAATACAACTACCTTTGCCATGTTCATTGTCCCCCTCTGTTAAAATCCAGCCTTCAACAGGCCCTCGCGGTACAACTCCCTGTGGGCCCGGTCTTTGAGAGGCACCACAGCAAGCCATTTCTCGACATCGAACTGAGGGTTCAGCTCCAACGCCTTTTTTCGGTGAGAACGCGCCTTTCGACCGTTGCCCATCATCGCCCAGCTTGCGGCCAGAAGTCTGTGCACGGAGGAATGATCCGACATGCGGTCGGTGAAGGCGATCGCGTCCTGAAACTGCGCGCTCAGGAAACTCGCTCCCGCAGCAGCCCAGTAGTAGTCGTCCGGACAGAGCGGGTTGAGCTCGATGGCACGTCTGATCTTGACCAGTCCTTCCTCGGGGCGCGAAGCATGGACAAGAGAATCCGCTTGACTGTAGATCGCATCCGCATAGTGGGGGCTCAATCCTACCGCATGCTCCAGCGCTTCCAGGCTTGCTTCGACATTTCCGAGATAAAGTTCCGTTACCCCCAGTTCGCGATACCCCGAGGCCAGGTCCGGATTGTGATCGATCGCCTGCATGGCGGCCTGACGCGCCCGATCGAGGAGATTGATGTCTCCTCGCGCCGTCATCACCCATTCCATCCAGTATGTTCGCGCCATGCCGCTGGCGGCCGGTGCAAACGTCGAGTGGTCTATAAGCGTTTTGCGAAACGCTGAGCGTGCCCTTCGGACTTCCGGGAGACCGAGCCTGTTCAGGTGTCGAGAGCCTGCAAGATAACCCCTGTAGGCCTCCGGATGAGCCTTATAATCGACGAAGCTTTTTTCGTGGATCTTCAACTGCTCAGAAATCGCACCCGTAATCAATCGCGTTATCGCATTGCGTTCGCTGACAACACTATCGCCACCGATGACAAAACGCTCAGCCCAGATGACGCTGTCCGTCGGGGCAAATACCATCTGCGCAAAAAGGCTGTCGTCGCAAAAGCTGGTATCCACCCAATAGGAGATCGAATGGTTTGCAAGCAGGCTTGCCTTGTCGGGGTCATTCCTGATGCGCTCGGCCGTGTAGGGAGCGACCACCGAGACGTGACGCAGGGCACATAGCTCAATGGTGATATCTTCAATCAAGGCGCTGGCGATATCGGTATGCGTTCCCCGGGGGGGCATCAGTACAAGGCGTGGCAAATTCGCGAACGGCGATTGGATCGCATCGGGCTTAATCGCAGAGGCTCTTTGCGGGACTTCGGTGGGGTAGGCTGGCGCTGTAAGTCTTTGGCTGTTCTTCGGAAGAAGATTTCCGTGGAGGATTTCCTGGAGTTGTTCATCTTCCGGGAACGTTTCCGTCAACGTCAGGGCGGCGTGCTTGGCAAGGCGGCGATGGGAGGCATCCATCTGGGTCGGCCATGCTTCAAGAACGCTGTCGCGCAGTTGGAGAGCAAAAAAATGGCGTTGCCGTTTCAACCAGGCTGCCAATGATGACGGAATGTCGAAACCTTCAAGAAAAACACGACCGATGAAGGTTTCCAGATTAACGAAACGCTCAAGCGGGTTGTCGCCGTCCCTGTCGAAATGATCGATATCGGAGGTCAAAGCCTTGGCGTTCAAATGCACATGTTCAGTGTCGAACGTAAGGGGATTTTCTTCTCCGGCCAACGCGACCTGGCGGATGCGCTCGATCGTCTTTCGCAAACTGGTTTGAGCTGCGTGGGTATCTATGTTGCCGCCTAGCAGCCTGGCTGCCTCAGTCCGACGAAGTTCGCTTTTGCGCTCTACGATAAGATAGGCGAGGAGAACTAGGCCCTTGTGCGGATAGGTCAGGAGGTACCCGTCCTCCGCCGATAAATGAAGCGTCCCAAAAACCGAAAGGTGCAACATTCCCGTGGTTCAGTCCGCTGGATCAGCCGCTTGCGATGATTTCGCCACCGTCTCAATCATCTTGACGATGCTGCGCCGTACACGCTCGTTCTTGATCGCGACAAAAGCTTTGTTTAGTTCCAGTCCGTCCTTCGTATTCACAAAGCCAAATACAGGATCTGCATCCGATAGGGGATCGAAGTCATTGCCCTTGAAACTGGGATCGCCTTCGAAAAAGAAGGGGATTTGCACACCCAAAACCTCGGCAATCCGCGACAGCCGGCTGGATCCGACGCGGTTCGTACCTTTCTCATATTTCTGGACTTGCTGAAACGTAATGCCCAGTTGGTCTGCGAGTTGCACTTGCGTCATCCCGCGAAGCTTGCGCTGCGTGCGAATTCTTACACCGACGTGCACATCAATTGGATTTGGCTCGCGCTTTTGCATTCCAGTTGCCCCCCTCTTATGCCTGTGAAGAATGATCGAAGTGGAGGCGATTTACAACCTGAGCTCGAATTATTTTTGTTTCAAAAGATCTCGATCACGATTAAGGTCCTCTTCTAATGGGCGATAATCAGATGGAACAGGCGCTGACCTCGGCTGAAGCGAAGAGGAGAGTTCATCCAGAGAACAAACTCGACCGCTGACTGTTAGTTCGGTTCTGTCGCAGGCGCGATCTCAGCTTGTGCCGGTTGCGGTGAAGGCTGTGTCATTTCGCTTGCGTTGGATGGAATAGGGGGAGTTTCCACCGCATTTTCCCCATCCTCGTTGACGGCCCCTTGGGTTTGCGCATCGCCACCCTGCATCTGATCCGTACCGAGCGGCTGAAGGCTGACCGTTCCGTCAGCGGCCGCGATCCGCCAAACAGTATTGCCCGCGTCATCCGCTACGAGAAGTGCGCCCGTCCCATCAATGCCGACCCCCACTGGTCGGCCTCTTGCCTTGTCTCCCTGGATGAAACCAGTAACGACATCCTGCGTCTTACCGGACGGACGGCCGTTTTCGAAAGGAATAAACGTCACCCTATAGCCGTTGAAGGCGTGACGGTTCCAACTGCCGTGTTCTCCAATGAAGGCTCCGTTTGAATAGGGGGCCGGCAGGGCCGAATTCAGGGAGAATGCCAGACCGAGCGCGGCAACATGGCTGGAGAGTGCATAGTCCGGCTTGATTGCCTTTTCCACCATATCGGGCCGAGGAGGATGGACGCGCGCGTCAACATGGTTACCATAGTAGCTCCACGGCCAGCCATAGAAGCCGCCGTCCTTGACCGATGTCGCATAATCGGGAACGAGGTTGGGGCCAAGTTCATCGCGTTCGTTGATGACCGCCCAAAGCGCCCCGCTCTCCGGATTGAAGGCAAGGCCGTTCGGATTGCGCAGGCCAGACGCGAAGACGCGGGCGGCCCCGGTTCGGCGATCCACCTGCCAGATCGCCGCGCGGCCCTTTTCAGCCTCCAGTCCGTTTTCGACGATATTGGAATTCGAGCCGACAGAAGCATAAAGAAAGCGGCCATCAGGGCTGAGCGCGAGGTCCTTCGTCCAGTGGTGGTTGATCGGCCCGCCCGGCAGGGGCGTCAGAACTTTTGGCGCCGCGGTGATAGCGGTTTGCCCAAGCGTGTAGGAATAAGCAAGGATCGCGTCGCTGGCCGCAACATAGAGTGTATCGTCGATCCAGGCGAGGCCAAAGGGCGAGTTGAGACCCTTCAGGAGGTCATGGCGCTCATCGACGACGCCATCTCGATTAGCGTCACGCAGCAGCGTAACGATATTGCTTTCCTTTTGGGGACCACCACCATGGGCCATTGCCATGATCCAGCCGCGAATAATATCCTTCGGCCTCGACTTCGGCTCGCCCTCCGGGGGGCGCGATTGAACAACGAGCACATCGCCATTGGGCAAGGTATGAACCGTGCGTGGGTTGGCGAGATCTTTTGCGTAAGCGGTTATCTTCAACCCCTTCGGTACGGCCGGCGTCTCGTTTTCCTTCCAGCCAACCACCTCGGCAATCTTCGTGTCCGGAAGCAGTTCTGTCGACGGCTCTGGGAGGACGGGATCGGGGCCTATTTGTTGATCCGTGTCGAAATCCTCCGGAGCCTGATTGCAGCCGGCGATTGCCAGTGTCGAGGTCGCGGCAAGCACGAAAACCGACGAGCGAATGTAGAGGGAGATCATGACATTCTCCAATTCAAGGCGCGCTCGGAACGGGCCGCAAAGACAAGCGTCAGAAGGATGACGAGAAAGGTGCCAGCCGAGAGCGCCAGGCCGTTTGGCACAACCGCCGTCCAGCCGTCGCCGGCGTGAACCAGGCTATTGAGAACAGCGAGCGCAAGAACGATCAAAAAGCCGGTGATTTCGGCGAACCCTGGTCGGGAGATACGAGTAGAGGGACGCAGAAGATCGATAATACCTGCTAAGACCGCGAGTGAACCGCCGACGAGTCCAGCGAAAAGGAGCCAGGCGGAAAAGTTCTGCCACATAAGGTTGGCTGTCTGCCAAAACAAGATGTCGGTGGCGAGCGTCAACGTAAAACAGACGAAGGGGATGGGCACGAACAATCTCTGGAGAGGATAGCCAATGGAATGCGTCTGCGAGCTTTGCATGGGATATCCTCTGCGCAATCGGAGCCAGTATAGCCTTACGGCTGAGCCAACAATTTGTTCCAAGCGGATGTGTTAATTCCGTGAGAGCGTGCTGTAATAGGCTGCGAGCGCCTTTATGTCCTCGATGCTCAGGCCTGTCGCCGCCTTCGTCATGATCTCCGCGAAGGGACCGCCGCCGCGCGTTCCGGCTTTAAACAGGCGAAGCTGGTTTTGGAGATAAGGTGCAGATTGTCCGGCAAGCTGGGGATAAGCGGGGTTGGCGCCTGTCCGATCATGACAGGCCGTGCATGCGGGTATACCGCGTTCCCTGTCACCCAACTGCGCGAGCGTTTTTCCGCGCTCGACTGATGTGCCATCGATTTGGTCCGTCAAAGGTTGGTTCGCATAAAGCATCGCCAGTTTCTGTCGATCCTCTTGCGCCACCTGCGAGAGTGCGGCCCGCATGACCCCGCTCGGGCGCCTTCCGGAAACAAATGCTTCGAGACTATCGCGAAGGTAGGCTTCTGATTGGCCGGAAAGGCGAGGGATCAAGCTGTCCCGGTCAAGCCTTTCGGAAGAATGGCAGCCCTCGCAGGTTTGCAAAACACGGGCGAAATCTCTTGACTGGGTAGCTGAAAAGCCGGCAAGGCGGCGGTAGGTGTCGCTGTCGATCTGTGGGTACGCGCGCAGGAAGGCTACCATCGCCCAGACCTCATCGTCCCGGTTCGGCGCGGGCCATGCAGGCATGCCGGTATAGCGCACCCCATGCCTAACGATCTCGAAAAGCTCCGCGTCGCTCCAGCTTCCGGAAACCTCGTTCATGTCGGGTGGTGGTGGCAGCATGTTTTGCGCGGCGACCGGGGGCGGCAAGGCGGGAGAGCCGTGACAGCCGGCGCAGCCAATTTCGTAATGACCGGCGGCCAGTGGTAGCATTGCGGGCGTGAATGCGGGAGGCTCCTTCCCAAGCGAGGCGGTGCGTACGGATGATCGCATGACCCAATGCAGGAACCAGTCCGTGACCCGCCAGTGGCCGGTGCTGGCTCGGACATCCAGAAGGCCGGCCCATGCAAAAAGCACGCCCGCGGCAGCCAGGGCCAGAAGAGCTGCGGAGATCCGTTTCCAATCCAACGTCATCGACAGCGCTCCGATGGTGCAGGCTTCAGAATGTCCGCCAGCAGAACGACGGCGCCAAGCAAGTAGGCAGCGGCCCCGACCATCAACATCACTATGCCGCCAAGCTGCTGGTCGGCTTCCCAACTGAGCGTGATGCCCAGACAGGTCACATCACCTGCACCGTAGAGCGGGCGGGGAGCGAGCGTCAGCAGGACGCCAAGCAATGTCATATGGATCGAGGTGAACAGCAGGCCGATGATGCCCGCGAGCCGGCCAGATCCTTCTGCCTGCGGGCGAAAGCACGCGGACCAGAGAAGCACGCCGGCAAGGAGGAAGCTTGCCTGCTCGGCGAGCATCGCATCGGTGCGCGTTTCCGCTAGCGTTCTCATGACCGGTACATGCCAGACCCAGACTATGAGCAATTCGATAATCGAAGCCAAGATCGGCCCGGATTTGCCGAGACGGCAGGAGGGGTCACGGCGGCGGCCGCTGATTGCCACCGCAAGTAAGGGTGCCCCGATGGCGACCGTCGTCATATGCACGAGCATATGGGCAACCAGCGAGCCGCTGGTCCAACTCAGGGCTAAGAGCACGAGGGCAAGCAGGAGCGCGGCAAAGCCGACAATGAGGGGCGCGGTTTTCATCGGGCACAGACCTCAATGAACAGAAGCGGGACAGAAACGAAGATGACCGCAACAAAACTGAGGCCCGAGAGCAAGAGCGTCGCAAAACCTTGAAACAACAATCGGTCTTGTCGGGTGGGCGCATCGTGGGGCGGATCGCCACTGCCGAAGCCCCATTGGCGCCATGAAAGCCAAGCTGCAACCAGGATCGCGGCAAGCGCCACCGCGGTCATGGCAAAAAGGCTCAGGCGCAGCGTTCCAAACGAAAAGGACACCTGCGATGCCTTGGCGCAGTAGACTGCCGCCGCAATATAACAGGCGAGGAAATGGAGCGCCCAGACAACTGGTCCAGTGAACAAGGTCCAGAGCGTTTCCACTTCCTTCGGAATGAGCCGCATCAACTCACCTCCGGAAACAAACCGAGTACCCCGAAGGACGTCAGGGCCGTGATGACGAGGAAGTGCCAGTAGAGTACGACATTGCGCAGATCGGCATCGTAGTTTGCCGTCAATCGCCCCGTAAAACTCCCGGCCAGACAGTACAGCTGCATGATGATCGCGACGAGGCCGTGGAGAACCGTCCAGAGGCAAATCACCCAGACGATCGCCGGATAGACATGAACGGTCGGCTGCATCCTGTGCAACGTTGGGCCAGCCAGCCCGGCAAGGCAGGCTGCGAGCGTGACAAAGACGGAACAAAACAGGCAGAGCCGTGCGAGCCGCAAACGATCTTTTGCATTGGCATGACGGGCCAGCAGCATGACAAGCCAGGCAATGGCAAAAAGCGCGACCGCCGCGAGCGGCCACACAACCCCCGGGCCGGGCAAGCCTGCGGTGAAATCGGGGTGGATCGTCCAGTAGAAGAAATAGCCGAACATCAGGCTGGCGAAGGCCGTTCCGTCTCCCGCCATGGTGATGAACATCGCCCACCAGCCGACAGAGGCCGGTCCGGATGCATAGACCGGTAGCGTTACGCCGAGGCCGATATCCCTTTCGTTTCGTTCTGGGATTTCACTGGTTCCCGTCCAAAGCCAGATCAGAATGGTGCCAAGCGTCACGATCCCGAAGAGCACCGTCAGCAGCCACCAGTGGAAGGTGAGCGCGATGAAGACGCCGCCCAACGAGAATGCCGAGACGATGGTGAGATAGGAGGTACCCCCGACGCGCAGGCATTGTAGCGGCTCGGCATCGAGCACCGATGTTACAAGCGTTTCCCGTCGTCCATCCTGAGCGTCAGGAAGATAAAAACGGCCCTTCTTAATATCCTCGATCAGCCCCGGCTGATCCCAGAGCGGGTAGCGGCTGCTGATGATCGGGATAGAGCGCACGCCCCAGTTTTCCTCCGGTTCGCTGATCCACTCTAGCGTACCCGCATTCCAAGGGTTCATTTCTGCTTCGGGTTTCCGGCTCTTGGGGCGAAGGATGTCGATGACAATCAACGCAACGCCGCTAGCGAAGATAAAAGCGCCGACGGTGGAGATCAGGTTCAGGAGATCCCAGCCGACCTCGGCAGGGTAGGTAAAAACCCGGCGTGGCATGCCGCGAAGGCCAGTCAGGTGCATGGGGAAGAAGCCAGTGTTGAATCCGATGAACATCAGCCAGAACGCTATGCGGCCAATTCTGTCGGACAGCTTTCGGCCATCGATCAGCGGGTAGTAGTAATAGATTCCGGCGACCACCGGGAACAGCATGCCGCCGATCAGAACATAGTGCAGATGGGCGACGACGAAATAGGTGTCGTGCGCCTGCCAGTCGAAGGGCGCGAGCGCCACCATGACGCCGGTCAACCCGCCAATGACGAAAATTGCAAGTCCGCCCGCCCCAAACAGCATGGGCAATGAAAAGATCACCCGCCCCGCCAGCATTGTGGCGATGAAGACGAAGATCTGCACGCCGGTTGGGATGGCCACGGCTTCGGACGCCGCGGAAAAGAAGGCCAACGAAATCTGCGGCAGGCCGGTGGTGAACATGTGGTGCACCCAGAGGCCGAAGCTGAGAAAACCGGTGCCGACGGCCGCAAGCACAATCCAGGAGTAACCGACGATGGGTCGCTGAGCGAAGGTCGGAACGATCATCGCCATTAGGGCGATGGCTGGCAGGAAGATGATATAAACCTCCGGATGACCGAAAATCCAGAAGAGGTGTTGCCAGAGAAGCGGATCGCCGCCGCGCTCCGCATCGAAGAACGGCCAGTCAAACATCCTTTCCATTTCGAAGAGTATGTCGCCGGCGATCAGCGGCGGAAAGGCAAACAAGATCATTCCTGCGACGATTAAGAGATACCAGGCAAATAAAGGCATCATGTTGATGCGCATGCCGGGTGCGCGGCACTTCATGATGCCGACGATAAGCTCGACAGCCGCAGCGATGGAGGCGACCTCGATGAAGGACAGGCCGAGCAGCCAGATATCCGCTCCGATGCCCGAATATTCCTTGTCGGTCGCAAGCGGCGGATACATGAACCAGCCCGAATTGGGAGCCGCGTTGAAAAAAATTGAGCCGCAGACGAAGACGCCACCGAGTGCGAAACTCCAGAAACCGAATGCAGATAGCCGAGGGAAGGGCAGTTCGCGGGCTCCCAGCATCGAGGGCAAAAGGAAGATGGCCACGGCCTCGAAGATCGGCACGGCAAACAGAAACATCATCACCGTGCCGTGGAGCGTGAAGGCCTGATTGAAGAGGTCGGCGGACAGAAAGTCATTGTCCGGAACGGCAAGCTGCAGACGGACGAGGAGAGCAAGAACGCCAGCGAACAGCATAAAGATGAAGGCGGCTGATCCGTACCATAGGCCGATCTGGGTGTTGTTTACCGAAGTCCAGTAGCGCCATCCCTTCGGGTTGGCCCAGACGCGGCGCAGTTCGTCTTCCTGCGTCTCTGCCATGTCTTTCGAGGTTGTGCCGTTTGTCATTTTAGCCCCCCGAGATAGCGGGCCATCTCATCGATCTCCTGCTGAGGCAGCATGTCGAAGGCCGGCATTTTTGCGCCAGGCTTGACGGAGATGGGAGACCGGATGAAGCGGGCGATATTCTCCACCGTGTTGTCAAGCGTTCCGGCGCCGATGGATTGGCGAGCCCCAACCAGGGTGAGGTCCGGCGCGGTTGCGCCGCCGCTTTCCTCACCGCGAAGCGAATGACAGCCGAGACATCCGTGGCGACGAATCAACGCCTGGCCAATGTCGGTGGTTCTTTCGTGGCCGGCGATTTGGCGATGCCGCCATGCCTCGAATTCTTTCCGCTCCATGACGACGACTGAAAAAGCCATGTAGGCATGGGAGGTGCCGCAGAATTCGGCGCAAGGCCCCCGGTAGGTTCCGGTGCGTTTGGGCGTGAGTGTCAGGAAATTGGTCCTGCCGGGGATCATATCCATCTTGCCCCCAAGCGCAGGAATCCAGAATGAATGTATGACATCCGTCGCATCAAGCGCAAAAGTCGCCGGCTGACCTACAGGCAAGCGAATTTCATTGGCGGTCTCGAAGGGCGGGTCGCCATTTGTCCCAAGATACCGAACGCGCCACCAGAACTGCTTCGCTGTCACCTCGATCACCCCTTCTTTTTGGATGGCGGGGTTCCAAGGCCGGATTGCCGGCATCAACCACATGGCATAGCCGAGCAGACCGAGCAGCACGATGACCGGAAAGGCGACGCCACCCCAACTGATAAGGGCGTTGGCACGCTCCGGCGTCCATGAGTTTGCTCGATGCCGCGCAGCGTAGATAAAGAGAGCCGTAACACTGACCCATATCAAGGCGCCACCGGCGACCATAACGACGAACAGGCGATAGACCGCTTCCGCCTCGTCTCCGGCGGGATCGAGTGCGGATTGCTGGCCCGTGCAGCCCACGAGAATAAGCGCGGTAAAGGGAAAAAGACTTCGCAGGATAGTTGGAGCCTCCTTCGCTGGACGTCTTACCCTGCGATATGGAGCGGGGTAGCGTACTGACAAGACCGTCTTGAGCACAGTTTGCGGATGAGGGCATGACCTGGTCGCTCAGTCCCAGCATCTGATGTGCTCATCCATCAGGGAAGTCCGTCGATCTCCCCCGGGAACAAACCTCCAGCCTCGCAGTTGCGTGAGATGAACCTTCATCAGCAACATCGTCTCGCCGGAGTGCTCCATGCCGAAAAAAACCGCCGTAAAATCTGCCGCGTCAAAAGCAGAAACCGTCACAATCCACGACCAAAAACTGCAGCGAGGGGCCGGCGGGGAGCTTCATCAAATTGCTGAGGGGGATACACCGATCCTGACGACATCCCAAGGGGGACCGGTTTCCGACGATCAGAACACCCTTCGCGTGGGTGCCCGCGGCCCGGCGCTGATAGACGACTTCCATTTCCGTGAGAAAATCTTCCACTTCGACCATGAGCGAATTCCTGAGCGGGTGGTGCATGCTCGGGGTTACGGCGCCCACGGGTTTTTCGAGACCTACGATTCACTGGCAGCCTACACACGGGCCGACCTTTTCCAGCGGCCGGGGGAAAAGACGCCGGTGTTCGTTCGGTTCTCGACGGTCGCGGGCAACAAGGGCTCCGCGGATCTCGCGCGCGATGTGCGCGGCTTTGCTGTTAAGTTCTACACGCAGGAAGGCAATTGGGACCTAGTCGGAAACAACATTCCGGTTTTCTTTATCCAGGACCCGATCAAGTTCCCCGATGTCGTCCACGCCGCCAAGCAGGAGCCGGACCGTGCCTTCCCGCAAGCACAGACCGCTCACGACAACTTCTGGGACTTCATCTCGCTGACGCCTGAGAGCATGCACATGATCATGTGGATCATGTCGGACCGCACCATCCCGCGTTCCTTCCGCTTCATGGAAGGGTTCGGCGTTCATACCTTCCGGTTCGTCAATGCCAAGGATCAATCGACCTTCGTCAAGTTTCACTGGAAGCCAAAACTGGGCCTGCAATCCGTCGCCTGGAACGAGGCGGTTAAAATCAATGGCGCAGACCCGGACTTCCACCGGCGCGATCTCTGGCAGTCGATCCAGTCCGGCAACTTTCCGGAATGGGAACTGTGCGTCCAACTGTTCGACCAGGACTTTGCCGATAGCTTCGACTTCGACATCCTGGACCCAACAAAGATCATTCCTGAGGAAGTGTTGCCGGTACAGCCGATCGGTCGTTTGGTCCTCGATCGGATGCCGGACAACTTCTTCGCTGAAACGGAGCAGGTTGCGTTCATGACCCAGAACGTGCCGCCCGGGATCGACTTCAGCAATGATCCTCTTCTGCAAGGTCGCAATTTCTCCTACCTCGACACGCAGCTCAAGCGTCTGGGTGGACCAAACTTCACGCACCTTCCGATCAATGCGCCGAAATGTCCGTTCCACAATTTCCAGCAGGACGGCCACATGGCGATGCGAAATCCCGTCGGCCGAACGAACTACCAGCCGAACTCGCGCAATGAAGGCCCTAGGGAGTCGCCGCTGAAGGGCTACCGGCATTTTCCGGCTGAAGAACAAGGTCCGAAGATCCGTCTCCGCCCGGAAAGCTTTGCCGATCATTACAGTCAGGCGCGTCAGTTCTACATCAGTCAGACGCCGCCCGAGCAGCGGCATATCGCAATGGCGCTCACCTTCGAACTCAGCAAAGTCGAAGCGGTGGTCATTCGTGAACGCATGGTCGCGCATCTGATGAACATCGATGAGACGCTGGCAACGACAGTTGCACAAAAGCTGGGCTTCCAGTCCATGCCGAAACCGGCCGATGCGGCCATGCCGACCCGTCAGGACCTGGAGCCTTCGCCAGCGCTGAGCATCGCCGAACGCGGTCCCCAGCGATTTGAAGGCCGCAAACTCGGGATCCTGATCACGGACGGCGTCGATGCTAAGCTTTTGAAAGGCTTGAGCGCGGCCATCACCAAAGCGAATGCTGTATTCGAACTGATCGCCCCGAAGGTTGGTGGCGTTACGGCATCCGACGGCTCGTTCATCGAAGCGCATCACATGATCGACGGTGGGCCGTCCGTCCTGTTTGATGCGGTGGCAATCCTGTCATCGACCGCTGCGATCGACGATTTGGTAAAGGAGGCGACAGCCCGAGATTTTGTCGCTGACGCTTTCCAGCACTGCAAGTACATCGGCTACGACCCATCGGCACTCCCCCTCATGGAAAAGGCTGGAATCGCAGATGCTTTGGACGAAGGCGTCCTTGCTTTGCCAGGCGAGGAAGGACTTTCGGCGTTCGTCACCGAGCTTGGCAAACTGCGCGTTTGGGGTCGCGAACCATCCGTGAAACTCGGCAAAGCCTCGCCACCAATCAAGGGGTGAGTGCCGCCCAGGTCACTGTTCCGTGCCGGCGTTCCTCAACATCGGCGGGGCCTCTATGCAAGGTCGGCGTCGTCGGCGCGGACCTTGCAAGCGGGCTCTTCGACGCCGCGCAGCGGCCGATGGCCGGGGTTTGTTCCGCAAAACTGTTACGTGACAGTGGATTCTGTTGAACTGGAAATCGAGCCGAACAGCGGGCACAGCATTTCGCAGACGGGGCCGAAAATGCTGTGCCCCTTCTTCATCGGACATTGCCGAGTTCGACGAGCCCTCAGTCAGTCGGTTTCCCGGGCTTTCAGATCTTTCGCCTGTGATTTGCGAAGGTCCGTCATGATGTCGATGACGGTCGAAGCCGGGGATTCCCGGCCTTGCCGCCCCTCGTAGCGTTCATATTGTCAGCCTGGGGGACATATCGTCAGCATGGGGGACCAGCGCTGCTGTCCTGCGATATAGCTTGTGCGCCTAGGCGCCTTTAGCAAACGACGACGGCGTCCTCACCATCTCAAGCAAGACAGCTTTTTGCGCTGGTCAATAATGAGCTTGGAATACAACGGTCCGTGTTTGCCTTTATAGCGGACCGGATAATGTGACATTCGCGGAACCTTTAGCGGCTGCCTTGGTTCAAAATCGAGATCACGGCGTGTCAATCGGACGTGACGGGGATGGTGAACGCAGCGGTTTTTCCGATTTCTCGCTGCGGGCAACGAAACGCCAGGCGAGCGTCTAACCTGTCCGTCGTGATCTCATCCCATGGAAGGAATCCACATGATTGATCCACCGACCAAGCAGCCAGGAGATCCCACACGCACGGTCGAGCTCAACCAAACCGTAGATTACGCCGTCCAATTGCTTCTCGAGGAAGCGCATCTTGTCGGATGGCAGCGCATCGAGTTCCTCACTGCAATCATGGAGGCCGCCAGCGCGCAACTTTCGGCGCTGGAACCGGAGGGTGGATGATTATCAGAGGGTCACCCAGGAACTTCACAAGGAGACGAAAATGAGCAAGCGGGAATTGATAGATACCGGGACTGACAAGCGGTATGTTCGTCGGGATGAGGATGGAAAATTCAAGGAATCCGTTGATGTCGGGCGCTCGCTGTCCGCCGACAAACGCCGAAGCGCTGCCCATGATGCAAAGCCGGGTGAAGGTGACAAGGGCGATCACAAGCGGTGACCCGTGAAGATTGCGACCTATAACGTCAATGGCGTAAACGGCCGGCTGGATGTGCTGCTCCGCTGGCTGGCCGAAGCTTCTCCAGATATCGTATGCCTTCAGGAGTTGAAGGCTCCCGACAACAAGTTTCCGATCCAGGCTATCGAGCAAGCAGGATATGGTGCGGTCTGGCATGGGCAGAAGTCTTGGAATGGCGTTGCAATTTTGTCGAAAGGCGGGGAGCCGTTGCTCACCCGAAAAGGCCTTCCAGGCGATTTTGAAGCATCCCAAAGCCGATATATCGAAGCTGCCGTTGCCGGAATGGTGATCGGCTGTCTCTATCTTCCAAATGGCAACCCATATCCGGGGCCCAAGTTCGAATACAAACTTGAGTGGTTCAACCGGCTGACAGATTATGCAGCAGAACTTTTGGAACTTGAGGTTCCTGTCGTCCTTGCTGGCGATTTCAACGTCATGCCGACAGAGCTCGACGTTTACAAGCCCGAACGCTGGACTGATGACGCTTTGTTTCGCATCGAGGTTCGCGAAGCATATTGGCGCTTGGTCAGCCAGGGTTGGACGGATGCCTTGCGAGAATTGCATCCGGGCGAGCGCATCTACACTTTCTGGGACTATTTTCGAAATGCATTTGGTCGGGATGCCGGTCTGCGGATCGATCACTTCCTGTTAAGCCCGGGTGTTGCGACCTGGCTGGTGAAGGCTGAGGTCGACCGGAAGGTCCGGGGCTGGGAGCATACCAGCGACCATGCGCCGGCATGGATTGAATTATCTGATAGGCCGATCAGAAGGAGGAAACACAATGGCTGAGGATTGGAGAGCCAAACTGCGTCTCGACCTTGAGGACCTTGTCGATGAAGCCGTCGTGAGCGGGGTGGAGCAGGCAGATGTTTTTGCGGCGATTGAGGAAGAACTCTCTCGTCTGCGTCGAGCACTTGATCACGATCCGGACCCTGCTGATGATACTACCATGCGTGTTGTCGATGACCCCGCCAATGACTGGCCCGGCGCAACCTGATCGTTCGCATTTTATTAAGTTTGTTCGCAAAGAGTCATGGCGACGGGACGATCTAAATCCGGATCGACGAGTTTAATTCGGACTTGCAGAAGGAAACGGCCATGTGCTCTCGTACCGTTCTCATTGTTGAAGACGAACCGCTTATCAGAATGATGCTTGCCGACGCGCTCTGCAACGAGGGCTATTCGGTCATTGAAGCCGCAACCGCACTGGAGGCAATTGCCGTTCTAGGGACCAAGGAAGTTCGCGCAGTGGTCACTGACATCGACATGCCGGGCGGGCTGAGCGGCCTTGATCTAACACGTTATGTGGCCTCGTACCGCAAGGGACTTCCTGTGATCGTCACGTCCGGCGGGCATCTTCTGAGGCAGGAGGAGCTTCCAGACAACGCTCGGTTCATAGCGAAGCCATACAAACTGCGCCAAATCCTCGACATGCTGCTTGAGATACTCGCGGCTGGCGCAAGCGCCGAGGCCAACGTCAGTCGTCTTCGTGTAGCCTAAAACCCAGCACGGCGCCCGAAAGCGAAGGGCGCCAGTGCCGTTGGACAACTCGTGCCCGAAACGGTTTTGAGCGAACGTCGACGGTCACCGTAAACTCAGGCCAGCAGGTCGGCGAGAGCCTTATGTTGGGAAACCGCGCGTTTCAGCGATGGGACGGTGTCGTTGCCTTCTCGAAACAGATTTATGATGACGGCGGCGGCCAGGCTGACATCTGGACTGCCTTTTGGCAGCCCGTGGGTCACGCGCCACTCCTCCAGCACAGTGTCGACAACTTCCAACTCCGCTGGGCCAAAAGTCGTTTCAAAAAATGCACGCATGACAGTCTATCGATACTCCCGTTTGACCGCCACCATTTGGGCTGGCTTTTGCAGCCTTCAAGGGCAGTGGACGACAAAAAGGGAGTCACCCCAGACATTTAGTGAAAAAATTTTAGTTCGCTGATTCACCTTATGATTTCTCAAATTTTTCAGGTTTTTTCGAAAAGCAGACGGTTTGGCGAGACTTGACTCTTGTCACGCTACGGAACAGAAAGTGAACATCTGCATTCAAGGGACATGAAGTCCACGAACAACACGCGCCTATGGAGGTCCGTGAACAATGACGCATGCCCGGCGCTCAAGGGTTATCGATGACCTGCGAGACAGGATCGCGCATCTGGAAGGCGGTGCTTCCCGCAAGCAGCTCGTCCTTCCGTTTGGCGTGCCCGAGATTGATCAACGTCTTCCGGGTGGCGGCATCGCGTGCGGCGCGCTGCATGAAGTCGCAGGCGGTGGCTCGGGCACCGTCGATGGTGCCGCGGCCTCGCTGTTTGCAGCGGGAATTGCGGCGCGCTCGAAGGGCAAAATCCTCTGGTGCCTGACGAGGCCCGACTTGTTTGCGCCAGCGCTGTCGCAGGCGGGGCTTCACCCGGACCGCGTTGTCTACTGTGAAGGCGACAAGGAAGAGGATGTACTCGCGTCTCTGGAAGAAGGGCTATCTTTCGGCGGGCTCGGCGCGGTTGTCGGAGAACTGGTACGGCTTCCAATGACAGCATCGCGTCGTCTTCATCTTGCCGCGGAGCGGACGGGAACCATCGGACTGGTCGTGCGCCGATGGCGGCGGCAGACGGAGGCTTCGGACTACGGCAATCCGACGGCATCGGCGACCCGATGGAGGCTGAGTGTGTTGCCGTCGGAACCATTGCCAGTCGCAGGGGTGGGAAGGGCTAGGTGGCTGGCGGAATTGATGCGTGTGAAGGCGGGTGAGTGCGCCGAGTTTGAAATTGGAGCTCCCGATGCCAAGGGTCGTATCTGTCTACTTCCCGTATCTCGCGACGGATCGAATACGAAAGCATGGAGGGGGAGCCGTGCCGGCTGACCAGCCTCTCGTCGTCGTATCGAAGAGCGGTTCCAAACGCTGGATTTCGGCCGCTGACACTGCTGCACGTAAGCTTGGCCTGAAGACCGGAATGCCCGCCAGCAAGGCTCAGGCGATGGTCGCCAACCTGAACATGGTCGATGCCGATCCTGTGGCCGACGCGGCCGCCGTGGAGCGCCTGGCGCTTTGGGCTTTGCGGCAATACAGCCCGGTCGTAGCCGTCGATGGATTAGACGGAATTGTCCTGGACACGGAGGGTGCGGACCACCTGCAGGGTGGCGAAGACCTCCTGCTTTCCGGAATGGTCAACAAGCTCAGAGGACTAAGGCTGACAGCCCGCGCGGCGGTCGCCGATACCTGGGGTGCGGCTCATGCCATCGCCCGGTTAACGTCTGCGGAAACAACAGTGGTGCCGAAGGGTGATGTCGCCAAGATTGTCGTCGGTTTGCCTATTCATTGCTTGCGACTTCCAGCGGACACGATCCAAGGCCTGAGAGTGATGGGTATAGAAACCGTCGGTGAGTTGTCCGCCATGCCGCGCGCACCGCTGACATTGCGTTTCGGGAACGAGGTGGGCAGACGGCTCGACCAGATGTTCGGCCGTGTCGCCGAGCCGATCGAGCCGTTGCGCACGCCTGAGCTGGTCGAGGTGTCCCGAAACTTTCAGGAACCGATCGGTGCTGCAGAGACCATCGCCAAATATGTTGGCAAGCTCGTCGTCCAGTTAAGCGCCAGGCTCGAGGAGCGCGGCCTTGGCGTTCGGCGTTCTGACCTCGTCATCCACCGCGTCGACAACACAAGGCAATCCGTCCGCGCCGGCCTGCAGAAACCCGTGCGCGATCCCCGCCGCCTGACCAGACTCCTCTGCGACCAGATCGAAAAGATCGACCCCGGCTTTGGGATCGAGAAAATGGCCCTGACAGCCGTCATGGCCGAGCCGCTGTCAGAGAAGCAGATAGCTTCGTCCCTGATTGAGGAAGCGGTCCTCGATGTCACGCCGCTCGTCGACATCCTCGGCAACCGCGGACAACGCCTCTATCGCATGACACCGGTTGCTTCCGATGTCCCGGAACGATCGCTGCGACGCATCGGGCCAACAGACGACGAAACCGGAGCAGATTGGGCTGTGAATTGGCCGAGACCGTCGCGTCTGCTGCCGTACCCGGAGCCGATTGAAACTCTCGCCGTCCTGCCTGACCAGCCCCCTGTCTTGCTCACCTGGCGGGGCAGAAGACGTCGAATCCTTCGCGCCGATGGGCCTGAACGCATTTTCGGGGAGTGGTGGATCAGGCCACGCGAGATGCAGGCTGTCCGGGACTATTTCGTTGTCGAAGACGAGCGCGGCGAACGTCTGTGGGTTTTCCGGGCGGGCGATGGCGTCGACACCGAAACAGGATCGCACCGGTGGTTCTTGCACGGGGTCTTCGGGTGATGCGCTACAGCGAGCTCCAGGTTACGACGCACTTCAGCTTCCTGCGTGGGGCAAGCTCGTCAGACGAACTGTTCGGGACCGCAGCCGCGCTCGGCATCGATGCCATCGGGGTTGTGGATCGTAATTCACTGGCCGGGATCGTGCGTGCCTGGGAAGCTGCCAAGACAACCGGCGTTCGATTGGTCGTCGGTTGTCGTCTCGATCTGTCAGACGGCACCTCGCTTCTCGTCTACCCGAGCGACCGCGCGGCCTATTCGCGACTCACACGGCTTCTGTCCCTTGGGAAATCGAGAGGTGGCAAGGGCAAATGCATCCTCGATCTCAGCGATGTTGAATCCTACGCCGATGGATTGATCGCGATCCTCGTTCCTGATGAGGCTGATGATCTCTATGCGAGCCAGCTCCGCAAAATAGCCTCGATCTTTGGCGACCGCGCCTATGTAAGCCTTTGCCTGCGACGCCGGCCGAACGACAGGTTGCGTCTTCACAAGCTGGCTAACATAGCCGCGCGATATCAGGTGAAGACGGTTGTCACCAACGATGTGCTGTTTCATGAGCCCGGTCGCCGGCAGTTGCAGGACGTCGTGACCTGCATTCGGAACAGGACCACGATCGATGATGTCGGCTACGACCGTGAGCGCCACGCCGATCGGTTCCTCAAGGCCCCAGAGGAAATGCATCGCTTGTTTCCGGATTATCCGGAAGCGCTTGCAAGGACACGCGAGATTGTCGATCGCTGCCGGTTCGACATGGGCGAGTTGCAATACCAGTACCCCGAAGAGGCTATCGTTCCCGGTCTCGATGCGCAGCAGTCCCTGACCAAATTCGCCTGGGAAGGGGCCGCGCTCCGTTACCCAGACGGAATTCCCGACGAAGTCCGCAAGGCCATCCTGCACGAGCTCGAACTGATCCGGATCATGAAATACGCGCCGTATTTCCTGACGGTGTTCAGCATCGTCCGTTTCGCGCGGTCAAAAGGAATTTTGTGCCAGGGGCGCGGATCGGCCGCGAACTCTGCCGTGTGCTACTGCCTCGGCATCACCAGCATCAATCCTGAAACGGGCGACCTGCTGTTCGAGCGGTTTGTGTCTATGGAAAGAAACGAGCCGCCGGATATTGATGTCGACTTTGAGCACAATCGGCGCGAAGAGGTCATTCAGTGGATTTACGAGACCTATGGCCGAAGCCGGGCTGCGCTCTGTTCAACGGTAACGCGCTATCGCGCAAAGGGAGCATTGCGAGACGTTGGAAAAGCGCTGGGGCTGCCCGAAGATGTCATCACCCAGTTGTCGTCTGGTATCTGGGGCTGGTCAGAAGGCGTTGGAGAAAAGCAGGTCAGGGAGAACAATCTCAACGCCACGGATTATCGTCTCAAACTTGCTCTGGAACTCGCCTCCCAACTGATGGGTTTTCCCCGTCATCTCGGGCAACACCCTGGCGGGTTTGTGCTGACCCAGGACAGGCTCGACGACCTCGTTCCGATCGAGCCGGCGGCGATGGATGACCGCCAGGTTGTCGAATGGGACAAGGACGATATCGAGGCTCTGAAATTCATGAAGGTCGACGTGCTGGCCCTCGGCATGTTGTCCTGCATGGCGCGGTCGTTCGAACTCCTTGCTGAGCACAAGGCACTGCCGATGGGCTTAGCCGACGTTCCGCAAGAGGACGCGCGCACCTACGCGATGATCCGAAAGGCCGACACACTTGGCACATTCCAGATCGAGAGTCGGGCTCAGATGGCGATGCTGCCGCGGCTGAAGCCCAGAACATTTTACGATTTGGTTGTGCAGGTCGCGATCGTCCGGCCCGGTCCAATCCAGGGCGACATGGTCCATCCGTATCTCCGCCGGCGTGAGGGCACGGAGAAAGTCGAATACCCGACACCCGAGCTTGAAGCGGTTCTCGGCAAGACACTCGGTGTGCCGCTGTTTCAGGAATCCGCGATGAAGGTTGCGATGGTTTGCGCAGGATTTACCGCAGGCGAAGCCGACCAGTTGCGACGCGCCATGGCCACCTTCAAATTCACCGGGGGCGTCTCAAAATTCAAGGACAAGCTCGTCAGCGGGATGGTGGCGAACGGGTATAATAGAGAGTTCGCCGAGCGGACCTTCACGCAGCTCGAAGGATTCGGCAGCTACGGCTTCCCTGAAAGTCACGCGGCATCGTTCGCGCTCATCGCCTACGCATCATCATGGGTCAAATGCTGGCACCCTGATGTCTTCTGCGCAGCACTGATCAACTCCCAGCCGATGGGTTTCTACAGCGTTGCGCAGATCGTCACTGATGCTCGTAGCCACGGCGTCGAAGTCAGGCCCGTCTGCGTCAATGCTTCCCGATGGGATTGCACGATGGAACGGATCGGAACCAGCGACCGTTTCGCGGTCAGACTTGGGATGCGCGTGGTCAAAGGGCTCGCTCAGAGCGACGTGGCGCGGATCGTCCTGGCCCGCACCGACCAGCCGTTCGAAAGCGCAGATGACATGTGGCGGCGTTCCGGTGTGCCGACGGCATCTCTTGTAAAGCTGGCCGAGGCAGACGCATTTCTGCCGTCCTTACGGTTGGAACGCAGACAGGCTCTTTGGGACATCAAGGCCCTGCGGGACGAACCGCTGGAACTCTGGGCCGCGGCAGCAGAACGGGAGGCAAAAACCCTTTCCGAAATGCGGGAGCCGGAGGTTCATTTGAAATCGATGGCGGAGGGCCGGGAGGTCGTTGAGGACTACGCTCATACGGGCTTGACCCTTAGAGCTCACCCGATGTCATTCCTGCGGCGCGACCTGACGGCGAAGCGCGTCGTCACCTGTGCAGAGGCCATGGGGGAGCGGGACGGCCGGTGGCTGTGGACAGCGGGCTTGGTTCTCGTGCGGCAACGACCGGGCTCGGCAAAAGGTGTGATGTTCCTCACGCTGGAAGACGAAACGGGCATTGTGAACGCAGTTGTTTGGCCCAATCTGTTTGAGAAACAGCGCCGCATCCTGATGTCTGCTACGATGATGGGGATTCATGGTAAAATCCAACGCGAAGGGGAAGTCGTACACCTTGTGGCACAGAGATTGTTCGACTTCTCGGCCGATCTCTCCCAAATCGCCGGACGCGATGGCGATTTCCCGCTGCCTTTCGGACGTGGGGATGAAGTCAAGCATGGCGGTGGTCCTGATCCCCGAGACAAACCAAAGCCTGCAGTGCAAGCACGCGATATCTATATCCCTGACTTGCACATCGATACGCTGCGCCTGAAGTCTCGAAATTTCCACTGAGGAGGCTTACGTGTCCCGTCTGTACGCAGTCACCCGAAAGCTCGAAGACATCGTTACGCATTTTAACATTGATGTTCATCGCGCGGACGAAATCCCAAGCGAGACGATCGAGGGCGGTCCAGGATTGATTGTTCTAGAAAAAGACGGACTGCGTTTGCTGAAATCCGTTACGTGGGGTTTTCCACGGCGGACCCGGGAGATGCTGAAAGACGGAGAACCTCCCGGTCGCATCGGCCTGGTGGCCGATCTGACCAACCCGCTTTGGGACCGCATTGTTGTCGAGCCGAAGTACCGTTGTCTGATCGTTCTGACGCATTTCGCGAACCCAGATGGTGTCAAGGGATCAAAGACCAGAACCTGGTTTTCGCACCACCGTCAGCCATTGATGGCCTGGGCTGGGTTCGTTCGCAACACAGCCGAATTCGGCCCCGTGTTTGCCGGCATGACGATGACGGCAAACGAGAAGATCAAACCGCTCAACGACCGCATGCCGGTTCTGCTGAAACCGGAGGAATACGAACGCTGGCTTCATGGATCGATTCAGGATGTCATCGCGTTTCAATTCAGAAAGCCGCCAGCCTCTGAAGAGTTTGAAGTCTTACAGACACGCGATCGATGGCAGAGCGGTACCCCGCCGCCGCAGGCTTTTCGCCGCCGCGACAAGGTGATTATTTAGTCGTATCCCAGAAGGAGAGGTCTTGCGAATGTGCAATCTTTACACCGTCCGTCTTTCGGCCGCGGAAGTGGCTGCGCATTTCGGTGTCACCAACCCTATGCAATCCAATGCACCGGAGGAGGTCTATCCCGGAACACCAGGGATGGTCGTGACCGAGGATGACGGGGTTCGACAACTCCGCTCAATGACATGGGGTTTCCCGTTACGCCTTAAAGGAATGAAACCCGAGGCGAAACCCAAGCCTGTTAACAACATCGCTGATCTTGCCAAACCCATGTGGGTCGGTCTGGCCAGGAAGCCGCAATGGCGCTGCCTTATCCCTTTGACTGGGTTTGCGGAAGCCGAGGGCGAAAAAGGTCGAATGACCCGCACCTGGTTCAGTCTTCGGGGAGAACCCGTTTTCGCTTGGGCTGGTCTATGGCGTGTTAGTGACGAATGGGGACCGGTCTATAGTGGGGTGATGACCGATGCGAACGCTGCTGTTGCCCCTGTACACGATCGGATGCCGGTGCTTCTTCATCGAGACGAATATGACCGGTGGCTTTACGGAAGCTTCGACGACGCCCTCGCGTTTCAGAAGCGGACCTTCCCGGCTGAAGAAATCTTGATGGAAAGGACAAGCGAGCTTTGGGCAAAACGAAGGGCTGCAAGCGAGGCGCCTCAAAAACTGTAGCGAAAGCTGCCTGTGATCTGCGCAACGAAATCTCCAGTGCAGGGCAAAAGCATGGATCGCCGCTTCTCAGAAACATCTGGCCGATGTTGACATTACCGGGATGCAAACCGAAACTATCGCTACGAGGACTTTCCGCAACACGCAGGCTAATCGCACTTGGCCGGGGGAAGAGTAAGCACGGCATTTCGATTTAAAGCTGTCTTGGTCGTTGACCAGTCTTCGCACCGGGACGGTGTAAACCGCTCCTTCAGCATTCATAGATATCCTTTCATCGCGCTCTGTGCGGACGATTTTGGCACGGGCACTTCATCAAGCCTGAGAGACCATCTAGCGTCGTGGGTTTTGGCGAGCCTTTGTGGACGCGGTTCGGCGGTGTTGACGAATGAGTGATGTTTGGAAGGTTCTCGCCGGCAATCTCGCAGCCGTCGCACTCGTTGTTTCGGTGTGGACCCATTTCTCATACCGTTTCTATAGGATCCCGGCCACATGGCGTTCGGCTGGTCTCGGTCTTACGCTTGGTCTGGCTGCTACTGCCTCAATGATGCTCGCCGTACCGTTTGATGTCGGCGTCATTTTCGACCTGCGCCTTGCCATCATTGAATCGGCAGCCGTCTTCGGCGGCCCCGGTCCCGCGTTGGTCGCCGCGATGATGGCAGCCGGCTTCCGAATCTATCTCGGTGGAGCCGGAGTTATACCGGGTTTGATTGCGATCGCAATTGTGCTGCTTATCGGGACTTCGCTGTGGTTCTTGGCGGGTCGAAAACCACTGAGCCAAGCGCCTTCTATATTAAGTGCTGCGCTTCTCTTAGGCGCTTTGTCCATTGCCGTTCTCGGGCTTTTGCCGCAAGCTGACTTTCAGCGTGCCATCGACCAGGTGGGAGTACCGATCCTTGTCTTGAACTTCGCAGCTACAGCAGCGATCGGGTTCTCTCTGGCCTACTTTCGCCGGTTTACGCTTGAACGCGATATTCTTCATGCCGCTTTGACACAGGCCCCAGACTATCACTACGTGAAGGATCTGGAACATCGGTTTGTGGTCGCGAACCTGAATGTAGCAAGGCACAACGGCCGGGCTAAGTCGTCGGAAATGGTTGGCTTGACGGATTTCGACCTGACGCCAAAAGAACGCGCCAAGCAACTCCATGACTCCGAAGCTGTTGTCCTGAGGACGGGCCAGGCGTTGCGCGACTTTGAGGAGCTTCTGGTTGAGGACGGACAAGCGCCTCGTTGGTATTCTACCTCGAAAGTGCCCCTGCGAAATCGGCAGGGGGAAATGGTCGGACTGGCGGGGGTGACAGTAGACGTCACCGAAAAGAAGCTCCTGGAGCAGGAGCTTAGATCAAGTCGGAACATGATGGCGCAAGCCATGGCTGAGATGTCTGACGGATTGGCGATGTTTGGTCCAGATGCGAGAATAGTGTTCTGCAACGATCAATATCGGAAAATCTTTCCGAGATCCGCCTATGCCCGGCGGGAAGGCGCACATATCACCGACATCATCAGAGCGGCAGTTCGCAACGGCGAGCGACAGGATCTGCCCATTGATCTGGATGAGGACAGCATTCGGGCCGCGGGTGCCACGCTGTTTGTCAATAAGGATGAAGTCATCTCAATGACTGATGGTCGTTGGTTGTCGCTGAGGACACGCGTGACCGAAGACAAACATGTCCTTGCACTGGTCTCCGACATCACTGCCATAAAGGAGTCGGAGCTCTCACTCAAGAGTTTCGCTGAACGCATGAAAGGCTTGGCGGAGACCGATGCGCTAACGGGATTGGCCAATCGACGTTCGTTCGACGACGGCCTGCAAAAACAGTTCGACCTGGCAAAGGCGTCCGGGCGACCCTTGTCAGTGCTCCTGATCGACGTTGATCGCTTCAAGGCCTACAATGATCGCTACGGCCATTTGGCTGGTGATGCTTGCCTTAGATCTATCGCGGGAGCGATTACGACTGCGGTGCGCCGAGGCAGCGATATTGCTGCTCGGTTCGGCGGAGAGGAATTTGCAGTCGTCCTGCCTGATACGGACGCCAGGTCAGCAATCGCAATTGCGGAGAAGATCAGGGAAGCGGTCCGTGGGCTGGACACAATGCATGAAGGCAGCGAGCACGGGATAATCACCGCCAGCATCGGAGCAACAGTGTTCACGAGCGATTCCAGGGTGAACGGTGTGAGCGAACTTGTCGGGAGGGCAGATCTTGCGCTGTACCAGGCAAAGAATGCCGGCCGCGACCGCGTCGGGTTTCAAAGGCTGGGCGACGAGCGTACTGCGAAGCCAGGCTAACTGTGCCGTCAGGACCTACTGTGGCTTAGGAGCGCTGTCGATCCAGTTAAATGCCGCCTGAACCATATCAAGATCGGCCGCGGAACTAATTGCGGCAGTTGCGACCACCACTTCGGCGACGGCGTCCGCAACGCTGGTGGATTTCTTCTTATTGGCCGATGAGACAACTTTCCGTAGCTCATCCGCGTTTCCGCCAAATGCGAAGAAGAGGTGCAGCGCTGCGGTCACGAGCATCTCACGCTTGTCATCGCTGCCACTGGCCCTCTGCAAACCGTCTGGTGTCGCCAATCGCTCGATGATGCGATTCTGCAGTTCACTCATCAAACACTCCGTTTGCTTTCCAACATGCCTATCTGGTTAGCTGCCAAGCGGCCAGGACAAACCGCATACTCATTGTTGTGGCAACCGTGGTCGATGATCGACGAGCCAACGCCTTCCCCAGTATCCGGTCACCGTTCAGCGGGGCGCAGGTGCCGCCCAGTCCACCGTTACCAAGGCCAATATCGCCATTCCGGCATGTGCCGGTTCCTTCGTTTTCGGGCAGAACCGGTTCGCCGCTTTAGCGATGGACATGTACCGATGCTCAACGTTATGGCGTCCCTCGAGCCATGAAAATCGCTTTGGTCTCGAAGGCGTGCGCGTCTGCTGAGGCTAGGGGATCGACGGTACGCGAACGGCGCCGAGCGCTGGGTCTTTGGCGAAGTCTACTGTTTTTCGGCGAGCAAACCGTCAAGCAAAGGCGCCCCGGGGGACGCGTTCGCGCGCCGAGAGAAGCTGATACAGCGCCTGTCGACTAGGCAATGCCGAGATCGACTGAGTCGTTGCTGCGCGATCAGAGGGTCTGGACGTTTTCAGCTTTCGATTTCCCCGTTTTCCGATCCTGCCCGACGTCGTAGCTAACCTTCACGCCGTCCTTGAGTGGCGCGCCTTGAACTGCCGAAACATGAACGAAAACGTCCTGACCGCCATTGTCGGGGGTGATAAAGCCAAACCCCTTGTCCTGATTGAAAAACTTAACAGTTCCCGTCGCCATGTCGTCCTCGTGGTTTTAGCGGCACCATTGCCGTGCCGGCAGTTTATGCAGCGAAAAGCAGCCTGCAACAAGCTCTGGCAATAGCCAGGGATCAGCACGGCAGGATGACAACCCAGCTTTCTTCGCCAGACTTTCACCTGCAATCGATAGATCATGCATCAGCATTCTGCCATACTATCGAGCCAGCGGTTCCTCGACGCCATGGCAAGCTTGCAAGCAGAAGGAGCAGTACTGGGTTACCTGATCGGGCCGTTAACCCCCAGCTCCAACAACACCGTCTTGCGTTGCCGACTGATCCTTCGACTGCGACATGCCGGCCCGGTATTCAAACTTCCTCCAGGCCGTCAATTCTCTCCATAGCTCCCAAAAGGGCAGCCTTTGTGGTATGACCGGACTTGAAGAGACCAAGCATGACGGTTGCAACATCCCGCCCGTCCTGACTGTCGATCGGCGCGTTCAATCTTCGGCACCACACTTCAAGCGCGCTGAATAAAACGTCAATTTCCTGCTGCGAAAGCGTCATATCAGAAATAAAAGACATACCCATGTCCCCAGCGAATCGTTGGGTCATTGTGGCTGCCGCTTCTTTGCGCGCAATTACCAGATTTTAGGGTTACGTGAATGACTGCCCACGCTGGGACATTAAGCCTTCAACATCGCCTTAGCTCCGTTATATAAACGCTCCTTGCAACGTCCCTGTTATTGAAGCCGCTCCGGGATCGGGTCAAACAGCGCCTGGGCGATTTTCCCAAGTTCCGTCGGCTTTTCGCACAGCAAGAAACCCGAAAACTGCTTCGGGATGATGGAGGGGTCATATGCCGTCGCAAAAACAAATGGGATGCTTAAGACGCCAAGCTTTTCGGCTACTGGAAACACAAGCTCGTCGCCCAGATGAATGTCGAGAATTGCTCCATCGATCATCTCGCTTTCGATCAGTTCGAGCGCATCTGCCACAGACGCTGATGGCCCTACGACACGCGCGTTCAATTGAAGAAGCTTTTTGTGAGTTTCATCCGCAAGGAAATATTCATCCTCAACAATTAGAATCCGTTTACCTGCAAAGAGGGCTAAAAATCTCTCACTGTTCACAATAGTGTCTCGGTGTTATCGGTCTCATACTAGGCGCGAAAATTCCGTTGGGTGAGACCGTAAACCGCTTCGTCTGAACCCCTTATGAACGTCACTTGACGTGTCAGTACTCGGCTTTCAGCTTTGAACCAACGTCCGTCTATAGATATTTGTTAAACCGGCTGCGCGGTCACATGGTTCCGGCGATCGGATCCGCAAGCGGGTTCCAGGATGGACTGCCTAATACTGAGCGGGCTTTGTCGAACGCCAGCAACTTGCCGGTTAAAAGAGACCGCCTAAATATGCTCATCTAGATATTCGCCGCGAAACATGAAAAGAGGACGGGATGCCGACGATGTTGCTGGAGGATTTGTATCGTCTCATGAAAACGGGGCACGTCCAGGCCCAAGGGATCGTCGACACTATGACCCAGCCTGTCGTCGTTCTGGATCAGCGGCTCTGCATCGCCAACGCAAATAACGCGTTCGTTAAAGCATTCGATGTCAGCCGCGAAGATATCCTTTCCGAAGAATTCTTCCGCCTCGGGAATGGCCAGTGGGACATTCCGGAACTTCGGCAGCTTATTTCTGCGGTTATACCGCGGGCGGCCGCCGTTATCGGCTTTGAGGTCCGCCATGAGTTTCCATCGATCGGCCAACGCACATTTCTTGTTGACGCGCGACGTCTCGTTCATCCCGACGACAACAGTCCAAATATCTTGGTCATCTTCGATGACGTTACGGAGCGTCAACGACACGAAGTTGAAATGGACTTCATCGTCGCAGAGATGCGCCATCGGATAAAAAATCTGTCCGCTGTCATCCGATCAGTCGTTGCAAATGCGAAAGCCGACAATCCGGCCGTCGTGCATTTCAAGGAGGCGCTGCTCGGGCGGTTGGACATTACCTTCAAAGCGCAAGAGATTGCTGCCCGCGGAGGGGCCGTTTTGTTCGAAGATCTGTTGAAAGACGCGGTTAGTGCTACGGCATTTGAGCGACTTGACTGGTCAGGACCTGCCATCGAAGTCGACAGCCCAAAGGCTCTTTCAGTCAGCATGATCTTGCATGAACTGGGAACGAACGCGATGAAACATGGCGCAGCTGCGGCGCCCGAAGGGAGAATTCGCGTTCAATGGGATATTGAAGAAAAGCAGGAGGACCGAATGCGGCTAATTCTCCAGTGGCGCGAAGAAGGCGGCCCAACAGTCTCGAGACCTGCGAACAAGGGTTATGGCACTGAGCTAATCGAAGGCCTTACCGCCCATATGGGCGGCAACGTGGAACTTAGTTATCCCACCAATGGTTTGACAGCGAGACTTATAATTCCGCTGTGAGGTCGTGTGACGAGGACTTTTAACAATCAAGAAAGAGGACAAACGACTGTCCTAATTGTCGAGGACGAGTTCTTTATTGGCGATGATCTGCGGCGAAGTCTTGCAGACGAAGGATTTCGCGTGATTGGACCGGCGGCTTCCAACGAAGCGGCATTAGCGCTTCTCGAGCAAGAGCTTCCCGATATCGCTCTTCTTGATGTCCATCTCGGTAAGGAGAAGGTAACGCTAACGGCTACAACGCTTCAGCGCCTAAATGTGCCGTTCGTACTGACGACTGCCAGTCCAGCCCATGAGCTGGCGTTCGACCGTGTTCTTGCAGATGCCGTGAACCTAGGGAAGCCCACCGATCTGAAACGGCTCAGCAAAATGATCCGCGAAATCCTCATGTGAAAGCATCTGCTGAATCGGTACGCTTATAAGCTTTCAGTGGCGTCAGTGCGCTCAATTCCATCATGACCAAAAGATTAGCCGAAACCATCAGAAACATCGACTTCGCCGAAGCCGAGAGCGACATGTAGCGTGCGCGGTCATGAGCACAAATTGAATGTAATTGCTTCCGGTGAAGCCGATGAGTGTCACCCCCCGTTTTGGCTTGAGCTGTTCATCACCGGCGACCGCTAGCCCGCCTGATAGCGCAATGAAGCAACCGGAGCTATCGTGAAACAGCTCCGGTTCGTGAATTTACTTTAGAGCTTAAAGAGTTCTATGAGGGTAACGCGCGCGTTCCGTTTCAACTTCCTGAGCCGTGTAGGGATCCGCAGCGCTGTCAAAACTGGTCCAGCCTTGCCCCTCGTAGGCGGTACGTCGGGCCGGAAGATCCACCCAGTTCGAGCGCTGAAGAATAGCTTCGGCCTCTGCTGCGCGGAACTCGTCAACTTTTGCCGTCACCAGCGTTCCGCCTCGGCGAACCCCTTCGGCATAGACATGCGCATCCCGTTCATCCACGCCTGAGTCAGTCAGGGCGCCGACAAGACCGCCCGCCGCGCCACCCACGACCGCACCTGCTACAGCGCCTGCCGCCGTTGCAGCGAGCCAACCCGCCGCGACAACCGGCCCCACACCGGGAATGGCCATAATTCCGAGGCCTGTTAACAGACCACCTGCGCCGCCCACGACCGCACCAATGCCGGCACCCGCGCCTGCATCCTCGGCAACGTCGTTTTCACCCTCATTGTAGCGACCATCTGTATTGTTTGACACAATGCTGATGTCACTGTCGGAAATGCCGGAAGCTTTAAGCTGGTCGACGGCGGCGGAAGCGTCAGAATAATGATCAAAAAGACCGGTAACGGTGCGTGTCATGGTGTTTTCTCCTCGTTCTATTTATTGGATCGCCTTTAGTTGGCGATGATGTTGCCTTGATAATCCATTGAGACAGCGACGGTTTTTCCGTCTTTGTTTGCACCAGCACGCCAAACACCTTTGTCATCAAGTTTAAGGTCGGTCACTTCCGTGTAACCCGCTTCGGCGATGCGCTCGCGAGCCTGCTCTTCGGTGAAACTGTTAGCGCCTTCAACCGGAGCTGTAGCGCTTGTGTTCTCCGGTGTTGCAACGGCTGGCGTGTCTCCGTCCGGATTTGCGGCAGGTGCCGTCTGGGCAAAAGCGGAAGAAGCCGAAAGGGCAGCGACTGCTGTCGCAATGATTAGCGTTTTCATTGTGGAACTCCTTATGTAGTGGACACACGATGAACGCGAGCATCCCGCAAAGGTTCCAGGTTGTGAGGATTAGGAGAATAAAAAAACAAATGAAGTAATACGGTTGTCCAATATTGTGAAAGTAATTTATTAGAAGTACATGCTTGTACGGGCTGTGCTCTTCCAACGGCTGAAATTCAGACCTGGAGATTTTTACGTCCTTACAGGGAAAGCCTGTATTCTAGCAGGCTCTTAATCTCGCTGATTGCACGTTTACAGTGTCGCCAACAACCCGCGGTCTGGCGTTGGAATAGGAAAGCGTCGATGTCGGCAAGTCGCTATCCGCGGACAAACGTCACAAGGCCACGAAGGACGCCAAGCCCGGTGAAGGCGATCGGGGTGATCACCACGCCAACCACTGACCGTCATTGAAGCTCGCGACCTACAACATCAATGGCATCAACGGGCGGCTCGACGTCCTCTTGCAATGGCTGGAGGACGCCGCCCCCGATGTCGTTTGCCTGCAGGAACTGCAAGCGCCGAACGAGAAGTTTCCACGTCGAGTGCTCGAAAAGGCGGGGTACGGGGCAATCTGGCGTGGGCAGAAAAGCTGGAACGGCGTGGCGATCCTCGCACGAGATGCAGATCCGATCGAAACGCGCCGCGTCTTGCCTGGCGACTTAGATGATGATCAAGGTCGTTATATCGAAGCGGCAGTCGATGGCATCATCGTCGGATGCCTCTATCTTCCAAACGGCAACCCGGCGCCCGGACAAAAGTTCGACTACAAGCTTCGCTGGTTCAAGCGCCTCCAGAAATACGGGCAGGAATTGCTTGATCTCGAGGTGCCCGTCGCGCTGATCGGCGATTTCAATGTCATGCCGGCTGATCTCGACGTCTATAAGCCTGAACGCTGGCGCGATGACGCGCTATTCCGCCCGGAGGTCCGCCGCGCCTACGCTACAATGCTGAAACAGGGCTGGACCGACGCCATCCGCACGCTCTACCCCGACGAACCGATCTACACCTTCTGGAAATACTGGCGGAACTCGTTCGAGCGGGATGCCGGCCTGCGCATCGACCATTTTCTTCTCAGCCCATCGCTGGCGACCGACTTGAAATCGGCGGGTGTCGATCGGTGGGTGCGGGCCTTGCCGCAGACGAGCGATCATGCGCCCGCCTGGATCGAAGTGGATTGACTGATGAGCGCGAGGTCATCAGGTGGAAGGGCTGGCATATCCCGCTCGGGAACGGAATACCCCGACACACCCGACGGACGTTACTTTGTCGTTCGAGGCCGGCTTTGGCGGAAAAGCAATCCGGAGCTGTCACCATCGCTCCGCGACGAGTTGGTGAACGAGCTCATGTCAGCGCGCCGCGACGTTCGGAAATTCAAGAGAGACCCGCAAAGCCTGTCCGAAGCGCGTGAGCGGGTTGATGCCGCCAAAGTCGCGCTCGGCGAGCGTGGGCCGGTCTGGTGGACTGACGGGGCGCCAGATTTCAACCGGCATCTGGCGGCAAATACCCCCTATGCCGATTGGTACGCCCACCATACACGTTGGAACAAAAACTGAGGTATAGGTCCTTGTGTATATTTTAAAGATATGCGGGCCAATAAGTGGACGGTTTGGCCGACAGTCCATATCCGTTCAAGGCGAGGCCAACAAAGGCACGCCGGTCTTTGTGGAATCACGCTGCAATATCCGCACCGTTGCTCCCGTTCGTCCCCAGTATCGCCTCACGGATTTGCTGCCGCAGCCATGCGCAGCCGAGGTCACTGTCCGTGTGGAGCGGCCAAACCATTGCCACGGGTGGAAAAGAAAGTGCCAATGGCACTGGGCTGACCTCAAGTCCTAACAGCGGCCCATAACGAAGCGCGATGCGCGACGATACGGTGGCAATCACTGCAGATGAACGCGCGGTGGCCAATATCGACATGAAATCGGGAGCTGCCGCCACGACTTTCAGTTCTGCACCTGCATGCTCTAGCGCATCCTTGACGCAGCCATGCAGACTGTCAGTCTGTGAAATCACCGCGTGTTGAGCGGCCATATAAGCATCAAGATTCACCGGATTGGAAAGATTCAGCAATTGGGGATTGAAACAGCACAATACGCTGGACTGATACAGCGGCTCGCAAAGGTGTCGTGAATCCGGCAGATAACTGCACCCCACGGAAAGATCGATGACGCCCGCATCCAGCATCGCATCGACCTCCCGCGCATCACCACCGCGGGCGAGAATACGGATGCCCGGCGCGATATCCCGCAACCGCGCCGTCAGATCGGGTAGCAATAGCAGTTCCACCTCGCTGGAAAGCCCCAGCCGGAATGTGCGTTGCTCGGTGGCTGGATCGAATGCATCCTCCATCAACACGGCCGCCTGCGCCTGCCGCAGAGCCTGCCGTACCGGGCCGGACAAATTAAGCGCCCGTGCGGTTGGCTTCATCACCTGACCGACACGGATGAAAAGCTCATCCTGAAACAGTGTGCGCAGGGTCGATAAATTGTGGCTCATCGCAGGCTGCCGAATTTTCAGCCGCTGTGCCGCACGGGTGACGCTCATCTCTTCCATCATCGCGTCAAAGGCTACGAGCAGATTTAGGTCAAAGGAGCGGAGATTGAAATGATCGATGACTTGCATGAACGGTATCGATTTGATTGCTGACCGAGACAGTCTTAGCTGATGGGCATGGTCTTGCAAGTCATACCGCACAATCACGTAAGGAGAAAACCCATGCCATCCCGTCGTTCCATTCTCAAAAGCGCTCTTACCGGCCTCGTAACAGCACCCTTCGTCGCACCATCAATGGTCTTCGCCAAGGCACCTTTTGCCCCTACTCAGTCACCGGGTTTCTACAGGCTGAAGATCGGCTCCGTAGAGGTCACGGCACTGTCGGACGGCACCATCGCCCTGCCGCTCGCCAAGCTCTACACAAACACGAGCGAACACCGCGCGCAGGAGGCTTTGAATGATGCCTTTCTGCCCGAACTGGTGCCAACTTCCGTCAACGCGTTCCTGGTCAACAACGGCGAAAGATTGGTGCTGATTGACGCAGGCACGGGTACTTATCTTGGCCCCTCACTTGGCAAGCTCACTTCGAACATTGAGGCATCCGGTTACAAACTGGATGACATCGATGACGTTGTTCTCACCCATATTCATACCGATCATTCCGGCGGGCTGATGAGCAACTCCAAGCGCACCTTTCCCAACGCCACATTACGGGTCAACGAAGGCGAGGCTAAATTCTGGCTGAGTACGGCGAACGCCAAGGCGGCGACCGGCATCGTCAAGCAGCATTTCGCCGAGGCGGATCAGTGCGTGAGGCCATACGTGGAAGCCGGAAAATTCGAAACCTTCGCGGATAACGCAGCGCCTGTTCCCGGTCTTGGTTCCATTCTTTATGCGGGACATACGCCGGGCCACAGTGCCATTACACTGGAGAGCGAAGGCCAGAAGATCGTATTCTGGGGTGACATCACCCATGGCGATATCCTGCAGTTCGATAAACCCGGCGTCGCGATCGAATTCGATATCGACCAGAAAGCCGCTGTACTTGCACGGGACGCTGCGTTCAAGCAGGCGGTAGAGGGCAAATATCTGGTGGCCGGCGCGCATATCGCCTTTCCGGGCATCGGCCATGTCCGCAAGGACAGCACGAATTACGATTGGCTGCCTATCAACTACGTTTAGCACCGGCTTTCATCCGCGCAACAGGCGAATACGAGAAGAGGCTCCCACAGCCTCTTCTTCCAAAATGACGCACGTCGATCTCGCTGCGGGTTTAACCGCTCCGACTTTCAGGAGCTACGTGTCCATCCTCACCAATCTGCGCCGCCTTGGCCCAGTTCGGGCGGCCTTATCCGCGAGAAGCTGGCACTAACCGGGTCCAACCTCACGCGCAAAACCGAAGGTGCCCTGACGACTGATAGCTAGGATGCCGTCGGTTTGTATGCACGAACGTGGTCAATGAGCGCGCGCAGCTTGGGCGCCATATTGCGGCGGTTGGGAAAGTAAAGGAAAAACCCTGGAAAAGGGGGCAAATATTCCTCTAGCGCTGTGATCAGCTCGCCTCGTTCGATGTAGGAACGAAACGTCTCTTCCAGCGCAAAAGTAATGCCACCGCCAGCGAGCGCGGTCCGGATCATCAGGTACAGATCGTTGGTGGTGATTTGCGGCTCAACGGCGACGTCGAGAGGTATGCCATCCTCCTCAAACTCCCACCGGTACGGCGCAGCACTCGGGGACGGTCGCCAACCGATACAGCGATGAAGTACGAGGTCCCGAGGATGGCGGGGCATTCCGTGGACCTCGAAGTATCGCGGCGTTGCGACGACCACTTCTTTTTCTTCTTTGGTCAGTGGGACCGCGACCATGTCCTGCTCGATCACCTCACCCAGCCGAACCCCCGCATCGAAGCCCGCCGCCACGATGTCGAAGACGTCGTCCGTCACAGTGACGTCGATCGTGATGCCGGGATGGGCCTCAGCGAAGGACGCGATCAGTGGGCCGGACAGGAAGTGTTCCGCAATCGATGTGACCGCGATCCGCAGCAGGCCACTTGGTCTGGCATCACCCGCTACGTTCTCGAACGCCGATCTGACCTCGGCCATCGGTTGTGACAAGGTTTCGCGAAAGCGGTTGCCGGCTTCGGTGAGCCGCACGCTACGGGTCGTGCGGCTGACAAGCGCGATGCCGCAAATATCCTCGAGCCGGCGGATGCCCTGGCTTACGGCCGAACGTGTAACCCCCAATCGGTCAGCCGCGGCCCTGAAGTTGCCCTCTTCGGCGACGGCTAGAAACACCGGCACAAGGTTAAGGTCGATTGTCATTGTCGTATCCAGCTAACCAATCTCGTTAGCGAAAGGGGAATACAAGCGACAATCGGATTTGTCTACCTTCTACCCGTGGCCGACAGTCGCATCCCGCACAGCACGGCAGGCAATAACAACGCTCACCGAAGGAGATATTCCAATGAAGA
Source organism: Pararhizobium arenae (assembly GCF_001931685.1). Classification (GTDB taxonomy): domain Bacteria; phylum Pseudomonadota; class Alphaproteobacteria; order Rhizobiales; family Rhizobiaceae; genus Pararhizobium; species Pararhizobium arenae. The sequence continues at coordinate 121,783 of NZ_MOOY01000010.1, forward strand.
ACAACAAGATCACGCTCGCAGCAGCATTGGCGCTCGAAATTTGCGCCGGACCTGTCGCTGCACAGGATGGTGCGTGCCCCCGGGAAGGCGCCGAAGCTCCTCTCGCACTCCATGGGGATTGGATCATGAAGGGCTGGGAGCGTCATGAAGGTGATGGCAAATTCGTGTTCGCAGAGAAGCTGAACAAGTATTACGATCTGGAGAACACGAAAGGCGTTTTCTACGACAATTTCGCGCCTGGAAGCACACAGCTCTTTGATAACTCCTCTCGCTACGGGGCCAACTGGGAGGCGTTGCAGAATGCCGCCCGATCCGTCCGCCACGGATTGACCGGGGGCCATGACGCGATCGTCGGCGACATAGTTGCTTCGACGACTCTTGGCTTCGTTGGCCGTATCGATCGCCTTGACGGCAAGGTGATCGCTTTTGACGGCCGCTCGCAGCTGGGCTGGGAATGCACTGGTGGCAAATGGAAGATCCGGCATGAACTGAACTACGCCTGGGTCGTCGAGCCAGAGACCATTCAGTCTTTCCTGGGCAAGACGGAGGCGGCACAATGACCACCGCAACGCCTTCACACCCTTATGTCGGCATGTGGGAGACCGCGGACGGCCGCATCCGGCACCAGCTGCTTCCGAACGGCCGCTACGACGAGGCGCGTGGCCGACGCGAAAGTGCCTATCAAGGACGATACGAAGTGTCGGGAGATCACATCGAGTACTGGGACGACACCGGCTTTACTGCCGACGGCGATTTCGTCGATGGCGTCCTGTACCACGCGGGAATGGTTCTCTATCGCAAGTAGTAGTCTCGACACGCCGGCATAGCCAATGCCGGCGTGGTCCAATTCTTTCACTCGATGGGAACATCTGCGTCCGTGAAAACCAGATCAAAAGTAAGCGATGATGATGAGTAAAATCGAAGAGCAGCTCGAGAATTTGGCCTCGCCAGAAGACAGACAAAAACACCTTCGTGGTCTTGCCGTTCTCAAACAGATCGGAGGGGAGAATTTTGGAGGGAGGCGCGGCTTTGCGCCCTCCTAAAAGTCGACGTGATGTTGGAATGCGCGGACGTGACCCCGAAACCTGCGGTGCTGACCTGCGATGTCGATTCCGACCTCATCTGCCTCAAAGAGACTAAGGGCACCGGTTTCATCTTCATGTCGGATGAAACCAAATGCTGCATTGCATCATTGATGGTGGTTGTGGGCGGAGATGTGAATCGTGACATATTTCATTGACGTCTGAGACAATCCGCTACGCATTGCTCGTTTATAGAGAGGGTCCGCATTGGCAAATATCGAACCAGTCCATGAAAACACTCTGCCCCCGATCCCGGCCGTTACCGGACAACCCATGTACCCATCGGCTCTCGTGCCTGCACTGGATGAGACGACTACAATGCCGGAGCGGACGTCCCCGCTCGGGCTTGAACAATACATAGCTGGTCGTACGCTTGTCAGTGGTGATAGCCCGGCGTGGAATGACATGTTCGTTAAGGTGTATTCTCGTCTCAACAAACAGGAGCCCTTTCTCGTTCCGGCTGTCGCCGAACCACTGATCGTCTGGGTGATTTCCGGCGAGGCGGTGGTTGAGGAGCGTGACCTCGACGGGGAATGGGTGGCAAACACCGTCACCGTCGGAGATTTCTTTCTGACCCGCTCCCCCACGCCCTATGAGATGCGCTGGCGCGCAATCGGAGAAGCGCCTTTCCAGGTCATGCATCTTTATCTCTCCGTTCCGCTGTTCGAGCGCGTCGCCTATGACGTGCTGGGCTGTGCCGCCCCTCCTGCACTTCGCGACATTTCCGGCGGCAAGGACACGCAGCTGTCGCACCTTCTTGCATTGATCCATCAGGAGCTGACGTCTGAAGGGAAGGGGAGCCAGCTGTTCATACAGGGCCTTGCGCAGAGCCTTGCCGTGCATCTGATACGGAACTACGCCGCCAGTGATGCCCCGGACGATCGCCAGAATGCACTTCCCGGCTTCAAGCTTCGCCGGGCAGTCGCATATCTTGAAGAAAATCTAGCCGAGCCTTTCAATCTCGCACAGCTTGCCGAAACGGTGGGCATGAGTGAATTCCATTTCAGTCGTTTGTTCAAGAAGGCGACCGGGCTCTCGCCCTCGCGCTATTTTATCCGTCAGCGCATAGCTAAGGCACAGCTTCTTCTGCAGGAGACGGATACGAGCATTATCGAGGTCGGCATGTCTGTCGGTTATTCCAGCCCCAGTCACTTCGCCCAGGTCTTTCGTCGCGAGACCGGCCTGCAGCCGAGCCACTATCGGCGAGGCTAATTTCCCGACCTGTCGTGATTTCGAGCAAGATTGCGACAGGTCGAGCAAGGCCCCGAGAGAAGGGCGCCGACCATCGGCTTAAATTCCTCCTTGTCAAAACGAAACGCCCACCGAGGTGGTGGGCTTCAGACAAGGAGTGAAGACAATGACCAACCTCAACGGAAAGATCGCACTGGTCACCGGCGCATCGAGCGGCATTGGCGCCGCGACCGCTGCGAAGCTCGCTGAAGCCGGTGCCAAGGTCGGTATCGCGGCACGGCGCACCGACAAGCTCGAAGATCTCAAGAAACAGATCGAAGCCAAGGGCGGTGAAGCTCTTGTCATCGAGATGGACGTGGTTGACACAACCTCGGTTGATGCGGGCGTGAAGAAGCTGATCGATGCCTATGGTTCGATCGACATCCTCGTCAACAATGCCGGTCTTATGCCCCTCTCCGATATCGATCAGTTCAAGGTCGACGAGTGGCAGCGGATGGTAGACGTGAACGTGAAGGGCCTGCTCAACACGACGGCCGCCGTTTTGCCCCAGATGATCGAGCAGCATTCGGGCCATGTCTTCAACATGTCCTCGATCGCTGGTCGCAAAGTCTTCAAGGGCCTGTCTGTCTACTGCGCCACGAAACACGCGGTCACGGCTTTCTCTGATGGCCTGCGTATGGAAGTGGGCCAGAAACATGGCATCCGCGTGACCTGCATCCAGCCGGGCGCCGTTGCCACCGAGCTGTACGACCACATCACCGATCCGGGCTACCGCAAGCAGATGGATGAACTGGCGAGCCAGATGACCTTCCTCCAGGGCGAGGATATCGGCGACACCATCGTCTTCGCCGCCCAGGCCCCGGCTCATGTGGACGTCGCCGAGCTGTTCGTCCTGCCAGTAGAACAGGGTTGGTAACAGACCGACCCTGAAGGGTCCCTGCCTCGATGCAGGGACCTCTCAAGGGAGATTGTCATGAAGGAATTACCCGCATCTCAAGCTTATCGCGTTCTGGAACTTGGCCCGATCGTGATGGTCTCCACGAGCGATAACGGCAAGCCCAATGTGATGACAATGGGCTTCCATATGATGATCCAGCATGACCCGCCGCTGATCGGTTGTGTCATTGGGCCCTGGGATCACAGCTATCAGGCTCTCCGGAAAACCGGAGAATGTGTCATCGCTGTCCCCGGTCTGGATCTCGCCGAAACGGTTGTCGATGTCGGCAATTGTTCGGGCGATCGGGTGAACAAATTCCAGAGGTACGGCCTCAAGACGCGACCTGCCAAGGACGTGGCAGCACCGCTCTTGTCCGACTGCCTGGTCAATATCGAATGTCGGGTCGTCGATACCAGGCTTTCGGATCCCTACAACCTCTTCATCCTTGAGGCGACGAGGATCTGGATCAACGAGACCCGAAAAGAGCGTCGAACGATGCATCACCGCGGCGACGGCACGTTTACCGTCGACGGCGGCACGCTCGACCTAAAAGACCGCATGGTCAAATGGCGCCATCTCCCCTGACAGCGCCATGAGTCCAGAAGCTACAAACTCAACAGGAAAGGAAAAGACCTATGTCTGCTTATCTAATCGTCGATCTCGACATTCACGACATGAAGTCCATCGAAGACTACCGGTCGAAGGCCTTGCCGCTTGTCGCCAAAGCCGGCGGCAAGCTCATCGCAATCGATGAAACACCACTGGAGCTGGAGGGCTGGACCGCCACCAACATGCTTATCATCGAATTTCCGGACAAGGATGCGATCCGCCAGCTCTTCGCATCCCCCGAATACGCGCCCTTGGCCGCTCAGCGGCAGGCGGCGGCCGCATCGCGCATCATCGCAATCAACGGCGTCTGAAAAGAGCAAGATCACGACAGCTCCCGCAAAGACGCGGCAGATCTTTTCCAGGCATGCCGTCACTATTCAGGTGTTGCCCCTAACCGAGAAGGAGACCTGAAATGGCTGATCTCACCAATGTGGCCTACTTCACCGCAAAGCCGGGCCGCTCAGAAAATCTGGGTGACGAACTGCTTCAGCTCGTCGCCCCGTCCCGAAACGAGGAAGGCTGCCTCCGTTACGAAATCCACCAGTCCAATGACGTTCCCGACGTGTGGATGGTGCTCGAAGACTGGCGGCACGCCTCCGACTTCAAACTGCATATGAGCACGCCCTACGTCGAAGCGTTTATGGCGAAGGTCCCAGACCTGTGTGTCGAAGACGTGGAAATCTGCGGCTACCAGCAACGGTCCCCGCAGGCCTGAAACAGAAAGGAGTATATGAAATGAGCATGCAAAACCCTAAAGTCTGGCTCGTCACCGGATGCTCTACAGGCTTCGGTCGCTACATCGCGGAACATCTGCTGGAAGCCGGTGAAAAGGTCGTGGTGACGGCTCGCAAGACTGACAAAATCGCGGATCTTGAGCAGAAGGGCGATGCCCTGATCCTCCCGCTCGACGTCATCGATCGGGATCAGTGCCAAAAGGTTGTTGATGCTGCAGAAGCGCACTTCGGCCAGATCGACGTCCTGATCAACAATGCCGGGATCGGTTTCTTCGGCGCCATTGAGGAAACGGCCGAAGCCGACGCCCGCCGCCTGTTTGATGTCAATTTCTTCGGTACCGCCAACACCATCCATTCGGTGCTCCCGCATATGCGAGCCCGCCGCAGTGGTACGATCGTCAATCTGACATCAATCGGCGGTCTGGTTGGCTACACCGGCGTGGGCTACTACTGCGCGACCAAATTTGCCGTGGAAGGCCTGTCGGATACGCTCCGAAAAGAAGTCGCGCCACTCGGGATCAATGTCATGACCGTCGAGCCCAGCGCCTTCCGGACAGAATGGGCGGGCTCGTCGAACGAGGTCTCCGCGTCCATTGAGGATTACGAGGCGACAGCGGGCGAGGCACGTCGTGCTTACCACGCATCGGTCGGAAAGCAGGCCGGTGACCCCGCACGCGCCGCGAAGGCTATCCGGGAAGCCGTGCTGGCTGAACAGCCTCTGCACCATCTTCCGCTCGGCAATGATGCCGTGGACGCAGCCCTGAGGAAGGCTGAAGACCTCAAGGCGAACGTGCTTGCCTGGGAAGCCTTGTCTCGTTCCGCCGACTTCCCGACAAACTGAACCGATCCAGTCAGACCCAAACACGAAACCAACACTGCCGCGGCCTTCGCCCCGGAGAATGAAGGAGTGTGTCATGTCAAAGCGATTTGATGGAAAAGTAGCAATCGTAACGGGCGGGGGGTCCGGGATCGGCGCCGCCATTGCCAACCGGCTTCTTGAGGAAGGAGCGTCCGTGATGATCTCCGGCAGAACCGAGAAGCGGTTGTCGGAAGCTGCCTCGAAGATGCCGGCCGACCGCAGTGGCATCTTTGTCGCAAATGTCTCCTCAAGGCCGGACTGCGACGCCCTTGTCGCCGCGACGGTCGAACGGTTCGGCCGCATCGACACTGTCGTCAATGCTGCGGGCATGAATCTTGTCGGCACCATCGAGGAGACGAGCGATCAGGATTGGGACGAATGCATTGCCTCGGACCTTTCCGGCGTCTTTTATATGAGCCGTGCCGCGGTTCCGCATCTGAAGGAGACCAAGGGTTCGATCGTCAACATCGGCTCCGTCTCATCCCTTGGTGGCGGCTGGAGCCATGCGGCCTATAATGCTGCAAAGGGTGGGGTTGCGAATTTGACCCGCTCAGCAGCCTGTGACCTCGGCAAGTTCGGTGTCAGAGCCAATACAGTGGCGCCCGGACTTACGGTTACGGGGATGGTGGATGCCATCATGGATGATGACGCGCTCCTCGAAAAGGCGTGGGAACGGATCCCGTTGCGACGGGCAGGCCAACCTGAAGAGATTGCCTCGGCGGTTGCTTTTCTTGCCAGTGATGAAGCGGCCTGGATCACCGGAATTGTCTTGCCTGTCGATGGGGGCCAGACCTGCACCGATGGCGGCCCGGAATGGGGCAAGTAAAAACACGAGAAGCCCGGACCATCGTCCGGGCTTTTCTTTTGATCGGGTGCTTCGCTTAGCGGCGGGCGTCGAGGCTGAAACGGCCCGCGCCGAACGCCACGACCTGAAGCAGGCCGCCGGCCATCGCGATGTTTTTGAAGAAGTGGATGAACTGGTTGAGGTCGCTGAGGTCATTGTGGAACGTCAGTGCCGTAGCAACGCTAAACAGGGCAAGGATCAGAGCGACGATGCGGGTCTGGAAACCGAGGATCAGGGCAATGCTGCCCACGATCTCAGTCAGTACGGCCGCGCCGTAGGTCAGTGACGGGAAGGGCAGGCCGACCATGTTAATGTAGCCGATCGTGCCGGCCGGGTCGGAAATCTTGCTGATGCCAGAGAGGAGGAAGATTGCTGCCAGAAGTACACGGCCGGCGAGAGGTGTGGCGCCGCTGATGATTGCAGATTGGGAAAGAGTTTCAGCGCGCTGGGGGATTGCATCGGAATATGACATGGACGTTTTCCTTGAGTTGGGGCGTAGCCACCGTGGCTGCGTCGTGAGAAGAAACTGCCATCATCCGAACAGACGAAAAAGCTGGATAATATCGCGGGTTATCGTCGATAAAATCGAATGATGGAGGTAAAGAAAAACCCGCGCGTTTGAGGGCGCGGGTCCGACTGGAGGGTCGAGAAATCAGATAACGGAGAGAAGCCCCCCGTCCGCCAGGAGCGCGGTGCCCGACACATAGCTCGACAGGTCCGATGCAAGGAAAGCCACAGCATCCGGATCAGAAGAAAAGCCGCAAGGAGGCGGTTCCAGGGGCAAAGAGGAAGGCAGTTTCCCAAGCCGCAGACAAGGCCGGGCTAGCCGCCCAAAGCACTCTGGTAACGGGATGCCGGCGCCCCGCTCTGCGTCGCTGCAAAGAGCTTGTTTCGTGCGACATCAAAAGAAGTCCACAGCTCAAGATCCTCTACCGATGGCAGGGTTACGAGTTCACCCTTGTCGAAGCCCGAGAGGGCAGCGTCCACGAGATCTGCGGTCGTCATGACCACGTCTGGATCAAATGCTGAAAGAGGGATACCTGCTTGGTCGTAGAACTCCGTTGCGGTCCCGGCAGGCAGTACGACCTGCACCTTCACTGCGGTTCCGGCCAATTCTTCCTGAAGGCCCCGGCTGAAGCTTAGAACAAATGCTTTCGTTGCGCTGTAGAGCGATGTTATCGGCAGGGAGTGTAACGCCATCACCGAAGCGATATTGATGATCGCGCCGCTGTCGCGGGCGATGAAGTTGGGAAGGGCTGCCCGTGTCAACCGCGTCAAAGCGGTCACGTTCAGCGCAATCGTGGACATCGAATCGTCATGCGAAATGTCCGTTGTTGTTCCGAGCTTTCCATTTCCCGCGTTGTTGACGAGGAGTGTGATGCGGCTGTCTGAACGCAGGGTATTCTCGACCTTTGTGATACCGGATTCTGTCGTGAGATCGGCCTCAAGAACCTCCACGTTTGAACCATGTCGACTGGAAAGGTCAGTCGCGAGTTTATCGAGCCGGTCCAGTCGTCGGGCGACCAGAATGAGGTCATATCCGCGGTGTGCGAGGCGGTCGGCATATTCAGCGCCGATGCCGGAGGACGCGCCGGTGACGAGAGCTACTGGCTTTTCAGGGTTGGTCATATATTGCTCCATGTTGTGTAATGATCATTAAAGAACACTGGTTGACGATCGCTGTCAAACATTATTTAATGACTGTTATGAAACCTAAGAAATCCCCGAGTGGCGGTCGCCCGAGAGAATTTGATCGTGACGCGGCATTGGAGACCGCCATGCGGCTGTTTTGGCGACACGGCTATGAAGGTGTCTCGTTCCAACAACTCACCGCCGCCATGGGAGTTGCGGCACCCAGCCTTTACGCTGCGTTCGGGAACAAGAGCGCGCTTTATCTCGAAGCTGTCGACAGGTATCGAAGCCTGCGAGGCGCCACGGATCTCTCCTTCATGGACGCCTACGAGACTGCTGACGATGCAGTGCTTGCTCTCCTTAATGCAACGGCACACGGCCTGAGCGATCCGTCCACCGAAGCGGGATGCATGCTCAACATGGGCATGCTGACAAGTCATCCGGATCACGCCGAAATCGCAGCGCAGCTTTCCGAACGTAGAACGGCCTTCACAGCGTTACTCACAGAAAAGCTGCAGCGCTGGATGGATGAGAAGGCCGCCGCTGACAGGGCAGTTTATCTTTCCGCGGTTATTCAAGGCATGGCGGTACAGGCCCGCGACGGGGTCGGTCGCGAACGGCTGGAAGGACTTGCCAGAATGGCTGCCAGAGCCGTCAGTTGATCCGCGCCAGGCAGCAGCATGCGGCAACGCCTGGCGGTTTATCAGTGTCACCGATCCCGTCGGGATAGCTCACGCCGCTTCTTTGCCGGCGAGTTGGGCTTTGACAGCGGGGATCACTTCTTCGCCGTACAGTCGGATACTTTGCATGAGATATTTGTGAGGAAGCGTTCCCGCGCTGTATTTAAGCTGAAACCGTCCAGCGCCCAAAGCATGGAGAACAGGCGCCAATTTTGCCGCCACTGTCTCCGGTGATCCGACGTAGAGCGAACCGTGTTCGATCTCTGCAACATATTCGTCCATGGTAATTGGGCCCCAACCGCGTTCTTTTCCTATCCTGTCGCGCATCGCTCGATAGTGCGGCCAGAACTCGTCCCTTGCTTGCTCGTCGCTGTCGGCGATGTACCCAGGCGAATGGATGCCAACGGGCAGCGGTTCGAAGGCGAGTTTTCGTGTCGCCTCGTGGTAGAGATCGACATAGGGTTTGAAGCGATATGGGCTTCCACCGATGATGGCGAGCATCAGAGGCAGCCGGTACTGCGCAGCACGTATCATGGAGTTGGGGCTGCCGCCGACGCCAATCCATGTCTTCAGCCGACCGGTTTCCACGTGCGGGAACACGCTCTGCTCGCTCAATGGCGGCCGGGTGGTCCCGGACCAGCTTACCGGCCTCTGCTCCAGCAGGTCGGAAAACAGGTCCAGCTTTTCCTGAAAGAGAGTTTCGTAGTCGCTGAGTGAAAAACCGAACAGCGGGAAGGACTCGGTAAAGGAACCGCGGCCGAGGATCGCTTCAGCACGACCGTTCGAAACAGCATCGAGGGTGGAAAAGCGCTGGAAGACCCTGATGGGGTCATCCGAACTCAGCACCGTCACGGCGGAACCCAGCTTTATGCGGGAGGTCACCCCGGCGATCGCCGCGAGCACGATTTCGGGAGCGGACACGGCAAAATCTTCACGGTGGTGCTCGCCAATACCAAAGAAGTCGATCCCGAGCTGATCGGCAAGAACGGCCTCCTCGACAAGATTGCGGATGACGTGCGCGTGATGTTCCGGCTGGTCGGCGTTATCAAGAGTAACGTCCCCGAAGGTATCCAGACCGAACTCGATGTTCGTGGTTTTCATTTTGTTTCCTTTCAACGCCTGTCCAGTCGCGCCCGATCGAAAGTTACGACCTCGCTTTGGAACATGAGAATTCCAATCTCCAAGGCGACCGGCCTAATCTCCGATCGTGAGGGTCGAAATGATCGGAAGTCGTGCATGAGAGTTACGCGGTTCGGTCACGGCCTGGCTTTCGGAGCCTGAGTGCGGGGGAGAGCCGCCCGACGGGCGGGCGGCTCCATTCGTCAATCCTTCAGCAGGTTAAGAGCGACGAGCGGCTGCCCGAAATGCTGCAAGGAGCCGGAGGCCTTGAAGCTTCCAAGGTCAGATGGTGCAAAGCCCAGACGCGTGATAAGTTCAGAGACCTTTTTGCTGGCGTCAGGAAAATTGCCCGATAGAAAGAGAACGCGCTTTCCGCTCGGTTTGACGGGATCGGCCGCAAGCACCGCGGCAGGCAGGGTATTGAAGGCCTTAACGAGCTTGGCGCCAGGGAAGAGGTCGGCGACGATTTCCGATGACAGTCGGCCACCGAGGTCGCGGGGCTTGAAAGCGGGAAAATCGATGGCGTTTGTCGCATCAACAATCGTGCGGCTTTCCCACGCAGCCTTTCTCCTGGCAATTTCGGGGACGGCGTCATAGGGAACCGCCAAAATAAGCACGTCGGACTGAAGAGCCTCGTCGAGCTCCACCGCCTTAATCGTGGTACCGAACTTGTCAGTGATGGACTGAAGCGAGGCCGGACCGCGTGTATTGGCGATAACCGCGTCGACGCCAGCCGCGTGGAAGCGCTCGGCGAGTGCGGAGCCGATAGCGCCAGATCCGATGATTGCGTAAGTGGTCATGATAGTTCTCCTTTGTTGAGTGATGTCAGTTGAAGTTGTCGGGGAGGGGAGTGAATTCATCGTCGCCCGGCACACCGGGAAATTGTCGCTCGCGCCACAGATCAGCAGCATGGCGAATGCGATCCTGGTCCGTGGCGACGAAGTTCCAGCGGATGAACCGCTTTTCTGGAAGCGGCTCGCCACCGAAGGCGAGAAAACGGGCGGGTTCGCTTGCCTTGACCACGATTTCTGCGCCAGGTTTGAAGACGATAAGGCGGTCTGGGCCGTGCCTGCCGTCCTGCCCCACGATTTCGATGGCGCCACTCACAACAAAGATCGCTCGTTCGGCATGCTCGCCATCGATCCTGTAACGAGCTCCAACCTCAAGCTGGATTTCTGCGGAAAAAAGATCGGAAAACGTAGTGGTGGGGGAGCGGCGGCCATGAAGGCTGCCCGCGAGCAGCTTCATATTGATGCCTTCGCCGTTCACTGCCGGCAGTTCGGCTGCGCCGATGTGCTGAAAAAGCGGCGCTGTCTCCTCAGACTGCTTCGGAAGGGCGATCCAGCTCTGCAGTCCTGAAAGTCTTCCGCCGTTTTTGCGGATGTGCTCCGGGGTGCGCTCTGAATGGACAATGCCAGCGCCCGCGACCATCAAATTAACCTCACCGGGACTGATCGACTGCACATAGCGCTCGCTATCACGGTGCAAAAGTTCGCCCTCGAGCAGGTAGGTCAGTGTCGAAAGCCCAATGTGCGGGTGAGGGCGCGTGTCGATGCCCTCACCTGCACCGAACCGGACGGGTCCGAAGCTGTCTAGGAAGATGAACGGCCCAACCATTTGCCGCATAGCCGCAGGCAAGGCGCGTCGGACGGAGAAGCCGCCGAGGTCTCGGGTCGATGGTAGGATGACCTGCTCAATATCAGCGTTCGACAAATATGACATTGTCTGCTCCGGCTGTTGAAGTTCGTTGAGAAGAAGCTATTCCCACTGGACGTTTCGGAAAACTCAGATAATTTCGGCTGAAACGATCGAGGAATTCGAAATGTCAGATCCCGGCCAGCCGACGCTGGATCAGCTCAAAGTGTTCATTACTGTGGTCGAAACGGGCAGTTTCGCAGCGGCCTCTCGCAAGCTCAATCGAGCGACATCGGTCATCAGCTATACGATTGCCAATCTCGAGGCGCAGCTGGGCGTCACGCTCTTCGATCGGCTCTCGACAAAGAAGCCGCAGCTGACGCTGGAGGGCAGGACCGTGCTTGCCGAGGCAAAAAGCGTCGCTCACGGTATCGATAATCTTCGAGCAAAGGTTAAGAGCATGCTCCGCGGGGTAGAGCCCGAGGTACACCTGGCGCTCGACGTCATGCTGCCGGCAGCTCGCGTCATGGACGCGCTGAAGGCATTTCGGAACGAATTTCCAAGCGTTTCGCTCCGGCTTTATGTCGAGGCGTTGGGCGCGGTGACGCAGCTCGTCCTCAACCGAACCGCTTCCGTAGGCGTCAGCGGCCCCCTTGATGTCGAAATCGCCGGTCTGGAAAGGATCGGGGTCGGGTTCGTCAAGCTTATTCCCGTCGCGTCGCCCGACCATCCCTTGGCCGGCGGATCGCATCCGCCCGGCGCTGCACGAGGCCATATCCAGCTGGTTCTGACGGACAGATCACCTCTTACACAAGGCCACGAATTTGCGGTTGTCGGCAATCATACGTGGCGGCTCGCAGACCTTGGCGCGAAACACATGCTCCTCAAGGAGGGGATAGGTTGGGGCAACATGCCCGCACCTATGGTGCGTGACGATATCGAAGCGGGCCGGCTGGTAGAGCTCGATCTTCCCGACTGCAAAGGCGGCCCTTATCGTCTACAGGCGGTCTATCGAACCGATACACCGCCGGGACCGGCTGGCCGTTTTCTGATTGACCATTTCCAGAGCCAGGACGTGGATGCGCCCATCGCTGTTGCTTAGCAGATGCGTTTGAACACTTCCCGCTCCCGGCTCGACGCTTGGCGCAGGGTGCTCATTCGAACGCTTTATCGGTCTCGAGACGAGGAACGATGTGTTAGGTGAGAAGAGATGCCAGGTTCGCATTTGTCGCGCGGCATTATCGACAAGTTCGAAGGAATTCGGCTTCACGCCGACGCCCCGGCGAAGTGTTGCCGCGTCCGAACGGAGCAGCGGACCTCTTATCACGGCAGTAACGGTGTCTTTGCCGCCGATGGCGAGGTTCCTGATCTGAGCGAGCACATGGTAAATTAGCGTCACCTTCCGAGGTAACGCTATCGCCGCCTTAGCAGTCGCCGGGCAGGAAACCTCCCCGGCAATGATCGAGTTCAGGCGCGTTCTCGTCGAAAACGGCGACTTTTGAGGGGGTATTGTCACTGCCGGTCAACCGATCGAAGTTGGTCGCGAGCACCAGCAGGAGGAAGATAGCCATTATAACAGCTTCCACCAGCGACGGGCTGAGACGCCGGCGATGGGCCTCCTCAGTCGTCTCAAGATCCCGGAAGGCGGGGTGAAGTTTATCACAATCGGACATGACGGTTTCCTCTGTGGATCAAGGGATAAGCACCATCGGGCCGCTGCTACGGCGTTCGAGAATGTCGGTATGGGCGCGCTGCGCTTCGGAGAGTGGATATTTCCGAGCGCTGACCTTACCGAACACGCCCGTACGCCAGGCATCGAACAACTCGTCAGCGGCGGCCTGTAGGTTGGCTTTCGTCACATGCTGCCCAGTGCTGCCGCGCACGAGGCGGATGCCGCGACGGCTAAGTTCTGCCTCGTCGATTGCGGCGCCACCGGATGCGGCGCCGATCACGGCGATCGTTCCGCCGTCACGGATGGAGCCGAGCGTCGATGCGAAAGTCGTTGCTCCCACCAGCTCGTAGACGACATCGACGCCATGGGGAGCAAGGTTGCGGATGTGGTCGTCGAGCGCGACTGTTTCATATGAAAACGCATGGTCGACCGCCTGCTCCAGATCGGCGAGCTTTCGGCTCGAACCGGTTCCTATCACGGTTATGCCGCGCGCCCTCAGCCAGCGGGCAAGCAGATTGCCGACACCACCCGTCGCGCCCTGAACGAGGACGCGGCCGTCTGTGTCGGGCTTTGCCATGGCGTTGATCGCCATCCAGGCGGTGAGGCCCTTGGTAAGGATGGTCGCTGCCGTCTCTGCGGAGATGTCGTCGGACAGCTTCACGAGCACATCTTCGCTGACAATGCGCTGGGTGGCATAGCTGCCGGGGGCGAAGAAATAGGCGACCCGATCGCCGACGGCGAAGCGGGTGACGCCCGGTCCGACCGCTTCGACGGTACCGGCACCCTCCACGCCCGCGACGGCAGGCAGGCCGACCTTGAACGTTCCATCCCGGAACATGGTATCGACGAAGTTCACGCCGATGGCTTCCTGTTTGATCAGAACCTCGCCGTCGCCGGGGGCGCGGACATTTTCCTGCTCGATGTGAAGGACAGACGGGCCGCCCCACTGGCTGTATTTAACGACAAAGGACATGGTTTTCTCCCTTGGAGTGGATCCAAATGCTTAGGGATTGCCGTCGCGCCTGCGACGACTGGCCCTGCGATTCTATTGCTCTTGCGCGTCAGAGGACGGCAAGCAGGCCGCCATCTACGAGAAGGGCAATACCCGAAACGTAGCTGGAGAGGTCCGAGCCGAGATAGGCCACAGCGTCACCCACCTCGGAAGGCTGTCCGAGGCGGCGCAGCGGGGTGCGCTTGCGAAAGCCTTCCGATGCCTCGGCAATGCCGGGGCTGGTGCGCAGAAGCTCGGTGTCGATCGTCCCCGGCGCGACCGCGTTGACGCGGATTCTGTCCGGGCCGAGCGCGTCGGCCAGCGATTTGGCCATCAGCACGACGCCGCCCTTGCTGGTGGAATAGGCCACGGTGATGCCGGCGCCGGATATTCCGCCCATGCTGGCCATCAGCACAATGCTGCCGCCCTTGCCGTTCGCCTTCATTTGCCTGGCCGCCGCCTGCGCGCCGAACAGCGGGCCGTCGAGATTGATCGACAGCAGCCGGTGGTAATCATCTTCCGGCACATCAGCGCCGTCGGTGCGCAGCGTAATGCCCGCATTGGCGACCATGACGTCGACGCCGCCGAACTCGGCCGAGGCTTCAATGAGGGCGTCATTGTCGGCGCGTTTGCTGACGTCGGTCTTCACGAAGCGGACGGCCGAGCCGATCGCTTCGATCTCTTCGACCGTGGGCCGACCACCTTCGCGCGGGGCTTCGGTGATGTCCGCGACGATCACGGCCTTCGCACCATGTTCGGCGGCGCGGATGGCGATCGCGCGGCCAATGCCGCTCGACGCGCCGGTCACGATGACCACCTTGTTCTTCAGAATGTCACTCATGGCACTGTTCCTTTAGAAAAATGAGATGGCTCAGCCCTTCGGCTGAAGCTCGAGGCCGAGCTGGCCGACGAGCGAGTAGAGATTGGCGACGCCCCAATGCTCGGTGATCTTGCCGTCAACGACGCGCATGGCATCGACCGTCTCGAACTGGATTTTCCTGCCGGTCGGTTCGATGCCGAGGAAGTTTCCCTTGTGCGTGCCGTGATAGGTCTTGAAGGTGGTCACGAGGTTGCCGTCGGCGGTCTGCCAGTGGATGACCGCATGGAAATCCGGGAATGCTTTGCGCAGGCCGGCATAGAGGCCGCGCACGCCCTCCTTGTCCGGCACCATGTTCGGCTGAGGCGTGTGGTCGAGAAAATTCTCGGAAAAGACTTCGTCGAAGACGGCAAAATTGCCTTTTCCCTGCACCTCTTCGGTGTTCCGGCGAACCACTGCGATCGCCGCTTCGCTTTCTGCACTTCTGGTCATGGTCGTATCCTTCGATATTAGGGGTTAAAGTTCGAAACCGCCGATGGTCATGCCGCCATCGACGACGATCATCTGGCCGAAGACGTAGCTTGCGGCCGGGGAACTGAGCCACACGGCGACTTCGGCGAGCTCGCGCGGCTGGCCGCCCCGTTTGGCGGGGATGGCTTTTCGGGCAAGATCGGCGAATGCCGGGTTCTGGGCGCTGTTGGCTACCACCATTGGCGTTTCCGTCCATCCGGGAGCAAGCGCGTTGACGCGGATGTTGCGGCTGGCGTTTTCCATCGCCGCGACGCGGGTGAGGCCATGAATACCGTGTTTAGAGGCGGCATAAGCACTCATGCCGCCAGGGCCGGTCAGCGCGGCAACGGAGGCGGTGTTGGTAATCGCGCCAGAGCCGCCCTTCGCGATCAGCGGGATCTCATATTTCATACCTAGGAAGACGCTGCGCAGGTTGACGGTCAGGACCCGGTCGAAATCCTCGGTCGGGTATTCCTCGATCCGATGGGTGCCGCCGGTGATACCGGCGTTGTTGAACGCCGCATCCAGCCGTCCCGCATCCTTTTCGATGCGTGCGACAAAGGCCTTCACCTGCTCTTCGCTTGAAACGTCGACGCTGAAGATGTCGATCTTCCCTGCCGCCGCGATGTCCTTGGTTTCCTCAAGACCGTTCATGTTGAGATCGGCTGCGAAAACATGGGCACCGCGCTCGGCAAACAGCCGTGCCGCCTCCCGGCCGATGCCCGAGCCTGCGCCGGTGACCAGTACCACTTTGCCGTCGAAATCCGCAGACATGGCTTCGCTCCTCGCCCGCCCGTGCGGGACGATGTTTCTGGTTGATTGTTGGGGGAGTGGGGCCGGAGGCGTTAACCTCCGGCCGATCAGCTTAGCCGAAGACCTTTATAGCCGCGGCCGCCACCAGTTCGCCCTGATGGCGGGCGCCGGCGAGGTCGATCTCGGTCGGCTGGCGCGAGCCGTCGCCGCCGGCCACCGTGGTTGCACCGTAAGGTGCACCGCCGACGATTTCGTCGGCGCTCATCTGGCCCTGGTGGCTGTAGGGAAGGCCAACGATCATCATGCCGAAATGGAGGAGGTTGATGATGATCGAGAACAGCGTGGTTTCCTGCCCGCCGTGCTGGGTGGCGCTGGAGGCAAAGGCACCGCCGATCTTGCCGTTCAGCGCGCCGCGCGCCCAGAGGCCGCCGGCCTGGTCAAGGAAGGCCGCCATCTGTGAAGAGATTCGCCCGAAACGGGTGCCGGTGCCGACGACGATGGCGTCGTAATCCGCGAGTTCCGCGACTGTGGCGATAGGTGCATTCTGGTCAAGCTTGAAATGGTTGTTGCGGGCAATCTCCGCCGGAACAGTCTCAGGGACCCGCTTGACATCGACCTGAGCGCCAGCCTTGCGGGCGCCGTCTGCGATGGCATAGGCCATCGTCTCGATATGTCCGTAGGTCGAATAGTAGAGGACCAGTACCTTTGCCATTTTTGTTCTCCGTTGGTTTGAAGCAGTCGCCCTTGCGGCTTGGGAACAAGCTCGCATCAAACCGCTTGGGGGAATAGTCGAATAAAATCATTGGTGACGGTCGAAAAAATCGAACGATAAGAGGTGGCTGCATCAGGCAGTTGCGTAGCAAGCTCGCGATCAGAACACGATAGAAGCACTCGGCATGGCGTCTTTGCGCTCGCTGCCGGGCAGCGTTGCACTCTTTGCTGCAGCCCGGTTCCCCGATCGAAAGAATATCCTCAGCAGCTACAAAGCTCGTTGAAAAGGCTTTCGCGTTGGTATTTCGCCGAAGCTATCTCTTGGGGCGCGCCGAGCGACTTGTCCTTGAGGACATCAATGTTAGGTGCGGTACAGGCAAGTCAGTGATGGAAGGCAACTGAGACGCCTCAACTTTTGTAGCGCAAGCTGTCGCTCATTTACGTAACTGCACCTTTACTTGGAAAAGGAAAGTTCCATAATTAGATTTTATGCCGCTTGGCTCGATATTTACTATGAAAAGAGTCAGCTTGATCAGCTTGACTGCAAGACGATTGCGCTCTGCTGATCTGCCAGTCGATACCAAGAGCAGCTATTCTCTTGGTGGTTTCGCGCAAAATCGACTCAGATCGGCCTAATCTGATCATTCGCCAAAGAGGAATAGGCCATAGTCCGTTGCGCCGTGCAGGATGTGGATAATGACCACTTTGGCGGGCTCAACGCGATAAAAGATCAGGTAGTTGCCGTGAACGCGTCGACGGATTCCGTGATGTTCGTAGCGAGGAACGACGGCGAAGCTGTTGGGATGACTAACAAGATCTTCACATTGGCTACGCAGCTCCCGAATGAATGAAAGTGCGCGCCTTGGATTGTGCTCAGCAATGTAATCGGCGATCTGCTCAAGATCGCTTTCGGCCTCGCTGGTAAACTCAAGGATCATGCGGAATTTTCGGCTTTGTCAGCCATTGCACGGTATCTGGCGTCGAGACGGTCGAATACATCGCTGGCCGACTTAGTCCGACCGCTGTCCGCATCAGAGACGCCGCGCATGATTGAAGCATCCAAAGCGGCGAGTCGCGTTTCCCGGTCCTGAACCAGTCGCACGCCCTCGCGCAGAACTTCACTTTTCGAGCCGTAGCGACCTGTATCCACGAGCTGCTGAATATAGCTCTCAAGCTGTTTTCCCAGATCGGCGCTGATCATACGGATCTCCTTCAGAGGTAACGGGGATAAGTTAGCCGAATTATCAACTGTTATCAACGAGTGATTCGCCTCCCGCCGTTCAGCGCTGGCCAATTCCACCTTTCCTAAAGCCCCCAGGAGGGCTTTGGCGATATTCATGGTCGGCGAACACAGTAGTGTGGGACTGTCGGGAAAGCCTGCGGGACGTGAAACCCTGTCTCATCCCGGGACAGACCTAGGATAGAATTCCTGGAAGTGCAAATGACAGGTCACTAGTTCGAATCCGCTCAACTGCAAAAAAATGATCGTGGAATAGCTGGGCGTCGGTTCGAGTCCTTTTAAGAGCAGCTCACAGGCGGCCGACTTGACGCCGCGTTTATCACAAAGTTCTTCAGCCTTCAGTTCTCCCGCTACGCATTCTCAGCTAGAAAGATCTGAATGTCCGTTGCGATAGAGGCTGCTTCTCCCGGGAGTCTGCCCAGGAGTTTGGCGATTGTCTCGACTGCTAGACGAGCTTCCAGGAGCGGTTTCTGGTCGATAACCGCGTTGATCTTTCGGGACTTTAAGAGCATACGCCGGTTAGGCGTGAGTTCATGGGTGATGACGACCGTATTGCCGATCCGATCGAGGCGTTAGATCGTGCACTGTTCGATCTTGCCATCGATAGCAAGCTCCGCGGCTGCGATTTAGTAAAAATGAGAATCGGGACTCTCGTCACGGGCCACGAGATTCGAACTCGTGCGATGGTCGTCCAGCAAAAGACTGGACGACCTGTGCAGTTCGAAATTACGACCGAGGTCAGGGCTAGTCTGCTTGCTTGGCTTCAGCGAAGGGGAGGAACAGTCGATGACTATGCCTTTCCCAGTCGAGTAGACCACTCCGATCATCTCAGCACTCGGCAATACGCCCGACTGGTCGATGAGTGGGTCACCGCGATAGGGCTGCGTCGGGAGGATTACGGCACGCATTCCCTTCGGCGAACGAAGGCTGCCATGATCTACAAGGCCACTGGTAACTTCAAGGAAGTCAATGACACACACGGCCATGCCGCAGGAGACAGTCTCCTGCAGGCGATCGGCGTTCGGCTTTCCTATTTGTTGAGCTCCGG
>NZ_MOOY01000011.1 GCF_001931685.1 Pararhizobium arenae
AATGAAAATGGCTATGGAAAAACAGGCCGCATGAGGCCAGATTAAAAGCCCAAGACTCTCCCCAAAACTGGAGGAAGATTGGGTCTCAGGTCACCACGCCCATCCCGGCAGGCGGGGCGACCACACAGGGGGCTGTTGAAACCGCGCGAGAGAGCGAAGCCATGCGAAAGAGCTTAGCCCGGACGCGCGGTTTTGGCCAGTAATAGCACCTAAAACCGCACGGCCCGCAACCAATATAATTAGTCCGATAATCTTGCATTATCGGACGTTCTTGTCATTATAGAGAAATGGCCCAAATCATCGAGCAAAACAGCGAAAATCACGTCGAGGAGATCTCGGCGCCGTCTTTCAGCACAGCCTCCGGCGGTGATATTTCCGCGCCGGAGGTGTCGGGCGATAGCGCACTCCCATCTCTTGCCGGCAGTGATCACCCACCAGCTCATCTCGCCGAACTTGCCGATCGCGCCCGCGGCTATGTCGAAGCCGCCAGTTCCGCCAATACGCGCAAAGCGTATGCCTCCGATTGGAAGCACTTCTCCGCCTGGTGCCGCCGATCGGGCCTCTCTCCCCTCCCCCCGCATCCGCAAACTGTCGGGCTTTACATCACCGCCTGCGCCTCGGGTGCGGCCGAGCGCGGCATGAAAGCCAATGCGGTCTCGACCATCGAACGACGCCTCTCTTCCCTCTCCTGGAGCTTTTCTCAGCGCGGCTTAACACTCGATCGCAAGGACAGGCATATCGCTACCGTCATGGCCGGCATCCGCAACAGCCACGCCAAGCCACCGCTTCAAAAGGAAGCGGTCATGGCGGACGATATCATCGCTATGCTGGAAACACTGGACCGCGCTTCTCTCCGCGGTATGCGAGATCGGGCCATGTTGCTGGTCGGCTTTGCCGGTGGTCTTCGACGCTCCGAGATCGTTGGCCTCGATCTCAAAGCCGACCAGACTGAGGACGGGCGCGGTTGGATCGAAATCCTCGACAAAGGCATGCTTATTGCCTTGCGCGGTAAGACCGGATGGCGAGAGGTCGAGATCGGTCGCGGCTCGGCCGATGCGACCTGCCCGGTCGCCGCAATCGAGACCTGGATTAAGTTCGCCAAACTGGCTCATGGCCCGCTTTTTCGCCGGGTGACAGGACAAGGCAAAGGCGTGGGACCCGACCGTCTCAACGATAAGGAAGTGGCGCGGCTGGTGAAGCGGGCGGCCATGGCGGCAGGCGTTCGCGGCGATCTGAGCGAAATTGAACGCGCCTTCAAGTTCTCCGGCCATTCCCTGCGGGCTGGTCTTGCCTCCTCCGCTGAGGTCGACGAACGCTATGTCCAGAAACAGCTCGGTCACGCGTCCGCAGAGATGACCCGCAGATATCAGCGGCGGCGGGATCGCTTCCGTGTGAATTTGACCAAGGCAGCAGGGCTTTAGGTGACCCTCCCCTGCTCTGGAGTGAAATCATAAGAGGAGAGCGCAGTGCCGAATTCTTCGCTTAGCGCTTCAATTGAAATCGGAAGCTAAAAGCCAGCGCCCAGCGCGCCCGCGTGCTTTTAGCTCAATGTCACTTGAGCAACGTTGTCCTTATAATCTTGCTTAGGATCCGAACCGAGCAGCAACTTCAATCCGGCCCAAAGGCTTGACCCGTCCTTCCAGATCTCAGCTCGCTGAGCGTCAAGCCGGAGGAGAACCAGTTTGGGATCATCCTTGCCGCCCTCATACCAAGCTGCCACGAACCGGTTCCATAGCCGATCGATGACTGCCCGGTCGTTGTCTATGACGAGGTCGCCGTGGATGGACGCGAAAACGTCATGACCCTTCGATGCAAAAGTAGCGATAGCTCGATGTGCACCTGAAATCTGTCTCACGAGATCGGATTCAGTCGATGTAAAGAACCAGATCGGTCCATGGTCTCCGTCGAGCTGCGCCGTCATCGGCCGTGTGTGACTTTCATCGACACCCGCGAGACCAAGCATCACCGTCATGTCAGATTTCAACGCCTTCCAGAATTTTTCCTGAAGCTCTTCCCGATCTACCATCATTTCCTCCAATGCAAAGTTTCCTAAATAGGCAATGTGACGAAATCGCTTACACAACTTGTGGCTTAATTGACGGAACCGACGCTGGTTGACCCGAAGGCTCTACATCGTCCTCGACTGGAAGCTTCCCATCGGGTGTGAGGTGATCAACTGCGGCAGGTAGATCTCGGCTAAGACGCAGAAGAAGTTCGTCCTTGGCTAAACCTGTCCTAGCAGCAAGCTCGTCGAGCAGTTCTGGGCCAAGCACTTCCGAAAGCTTACGGTCGTCAATCGGTCGATTTTCTCCTGACTGAACCCAGGATTCTGCGGTTTCGCCCTGCCCTCTCTCTTCGAATTGTCGAAGGAGATCACCGAGCCCGGCTGCGAGGCCCCCGCGCGCTCCACTACCGAAAAGACCGCCGAGGCCACCAAGGCCGCCACCTCCTAGAAGGTCACCGAGCCCACTTGCTTGTCGTTCGCGACCGGGTTGATCCTGCGAATTTCTCATCCCGCGGAAAACCTCCGCAATTTTATCCCTGTTCTGATATCCTGCAACCGCGAGGACGCCCAGAAGGGCTTTAAGAGCGCTACTTGCCATGCTAATGATCCCTTGAACTGACTAAACTGGAACACTCGTCGAGCGTGATCACAAGCAACGACCGTGCGAGGCTACAAGTTCCCTCCAGGTGGATCAGCTTGGTCCGTATCTAACGGACAACTTCTAAGCCCTTCGGGAACCAATAGAGTCCATCTGAATTGCAGGTGATCAGTAGTAGGAGGGTCAGATGCCCGAGCACGCGATCTCAAAACGCTATTTCTTCGACATTACGAACGGCGACGGATTTGTCGCCGATGATACAGGGCTTGTCCTAAATGAGAAAAGCAAAGTTGAGGAAGAGGCAACGATGATTTTGGCCGATATCGCTCGTGATGAGCTGCCTGGTAAGCCCGAAGGCAACGCGATCGTCGATGTTCGCGATGAAAAAGGTGAGCGTGTTTACAGTGCCGCTCTCCAGTTTCAAAAACGCTGGATCTCGGCCTATTAGCGATATCGCTTAGACGATTTGGTTGCGTAGCACCCCTGAGTAAGTTACTGAGAACCTTACTTGTGATCGCCTGGGGGGTGGGTGACCCATGAAAAAGCGACTGTTCGCAGTAGCAGCGGCTGCTCTAATCCCAACCCTTGGATTGTTGATCTATAACGAGGTTGCTTCCCGTTATCGTCGATCGGAAGAGATTAACATACAGGCTGCTGCGTCCGCGCGTCTCGCCGCTTCCGAAATTGAACGCATTCTGGAAGGCACCCGCAGTCTGCTCATCGCTGTTTCAGCCATCCCGGCGGTTAACGATCTCAGCGGCGAGGGCTGCACAAAGACGCTGAACAGCGTTGCCAGCCGAATTCCCCAAACGGGCGCGATCCTGCTCATCAATACGCAGGGCAAACTCGTCTGTGATAGCCAGGGACATGTCGCTGGAACCGATTTTTCCGACAGATCCTATGTTCGCGAGGCCTTGCAGGCCAACGACGTCGTTGTTGGCGAGTACACCATCAGCAAACTTACCGGTGTGGCGGTCCTACCGATCGCAATGCCTATTCGGCGCGACGATGAGGTCGTCGGGGTGCTCAGCACAGGTATTCGGCTTTCTTGGCTGCAGCAGCGCATTCAAGAGCGTGGAGTTCAGGAAGGCGGCGCTGTGACCATCGCTGATCGGAACGGAACCATCCTTGCTCGTGCGCCCTTTCCGGAGAAGTTTGTGGGTACGCGTATACCCGAGCGATACCATCATCTTCGAACCGCTAAGTCGCCCGGCACGATTGAAGTTATGAGCCAGGATGGCACGGAGCGGATCCTTGGTTACGAGCCGATCACGCCGTCGAAACCACTCTATGTCAGCGCAGGACTTTCCACGAAAGAGGCTTTTGCGGAAATCAATCGTGCGACATGGGCAGCGGCACTTTCCCTGCTGCTCAGCACGCTGGTCGCGGTGTTTGCAGCCCACTGGGTCGGTAAACGCTTCATCCTCCAGCCAATTGATCAGATCATGGGTGTTCTGGAGCGTTGGCTGTCTGGGGATTCGGCAGCGCGCACGGGAATGCCAGGAACCTTCGAACTCGAGGTTCTGGGACGCTCGCTGGATGCGCTTCTCGACCAGCTTGACCGTCAGCGCGCGGAGATCGAAGAAACCGATCAAAAGCGCGCCCTGCTCGCTCGCGAGCTCAGCCATCGGGTGAAAAACACCCTGACGATCATTTCCGCGCTAGCCCGCCAGTCGTTTCGTAAAGACCGGGACGCAGTTGAGACTTTCGACGAGCGTGTACGGGCTCTGAGCGGCGCTTACGATCTTATGCTGTCAGGCGAAGGGCACAGTACAGAGCTGGGTACCCTTGTTAGCGGTGCACTGCGGCCGTATGCAGATCTCGCAGATGAAAGATGCCATGTTTCAGGCCCCCGGATAGAAATCACGCCTGAAGTCGCGCTCGGTCTGTCTCTCGTCATTCACGAACTGATGACAAACGCCATCAAGTATGGCGCGCTCTCTAACGGATCCGGCCATATCGACATCGATTGGACGTTGACTAAGGAAGAGGTCATGTTTTCCTGGCACGAGCGGGGAGGACCTGCAGTAACCCCACCCGCGCAGGAAGGCTTCGGATCGAAGTTGATCCAAAACGCCATGCCCACTGGAGTGGGCACAAGGATAAAGATTGACTACTTTCCCCAGGGTCTCCGCTTTGTGCTTGTCTTTGCCAACGAGGCAGGCATCCGTGATTAGCCGGCCGCGGTGAAGTGGACCATCTGCTCATCGGCTGAGGCGCCTCACTGGCCGGACTCGTCGTTAGGCGCAGCACGCCAAAGGTTACTTAAGCCGCCCGTACTTGATCGTGGTCACCGCAGCCTATTTAAAATATTCACCGCCGGCCTAACGAGACCGGACCATTATGGATTGTCAGGGGAGTACATGATGGACGACAAAAAACGTCGCCACAGAGGCTCGTCGCCCTTTGGAGATTTTGAACAATCTAAGAAAGTCGCGGTCGAAGAAGAGCGCAAAAAGCGGGAAGCCGAGAAGCTGAAAACCGAGCGGCTTGGAGCTTTGCGCTTGGCCCAGATTCAACAGCAGTCCAAAAATGTTTGATCTTTGCTGATAGAGGCCATGCCGGGGCGTGTCACGGCAACGCCTAGTCGTGCCGCCTGTCCTCGCACGCATGCTAAAGCATGATCCTCGATTGTAAACGCGATCTCAACGACGCGCCCTTCTTCGAACACCCGCACAACAAACGAATTATCGCCGGTCAAGATACGAACCTCATCAATAATGGATGGCCCCAAATCATATCTTGAACGTTCGGCCTACATTGAGCCTTAAAGAAACGATTTCACTATGAAAATCAGAACCCGAAGCACCCGTTAGGTCGTATTCATCCTTCGTTATCCGTCCGGATCCGTCACCCCTCGTTTTTTAGGGGCAAGGCGCTATTCCTTTAGCATCTAATCTGGATACGTGGATGATCTCGGAACTTCAGCATTGGTTGGGGATGGCGAAGGGGCGACGGAGCGTTCGCCACACCTATGAACTCGCTATGAGCGCCATAAGCCTCAGGAATGTGACCGAAGAAGTACGTCTGCTTGCGTGTGACGTTCTGCAACGCGCTGGTCCATTCATCAATCATCCGATTGCCGAAGCAGCAGACTTGCAAGCGATCGAACAGTTGTTTTTGAGATTGAGCAGTGAAATCAGCGCTATAGCGCACGCACCTGATGAGACGAAACTAACTTGTGCAAACGGTCCATCTAGGGCGCTGAATCTTAACGATCTTTTAGATCCTGAAGGTTGAGCAATTCCTCATACATCCTTTCTGGAGATGAGACGTCTCCCGCCCGCTCCTGTCAAGCATCTGTTTTATTTCCACAGGAACGGAACGACAACCCTTATAGTACGCATGATACCTCCGAGGGTTGCACGAAAGTCTCTCAGTCAATAAGCTGCCGACGCGGCAATGACGCCGATGAAATTGAGGGGACGGCATGGCGACCGGTACAGTTAAGTTTTTCAATCAGGACAAGGGTTTTGGTTTTATCACGCCTGAGAATGGTGGGCAGGACGTATTCGTTCACATCTCGGCGGTTCATGGCGGAGCACTGCGGGACGGTGTGAAGGTAAGCTACGAACTCGGTCAGGATCGCAAGACCGGGAAATCCAAGGCTGAGAACGTCCAGGCACTTTGATCGCCGAAAGGCTGAGCTGGGCTGCCCTAAGTTCTGCAGTCTATCTGCATCGATGGTTGCCGACTGTTACAGTTGCCTCTGTACGGCGATCAAACATACAAAACCCGTGGTAGCTTTGCTCCGCGGGTTTTCGTTTGTTGGAATGAAGCGGGATCTCTCCGAGGTGTCTTGCATCTATGCAAGCCTCCAACTCCTTCAGCTCAGCTCAGCTCTCGTCTGTTGCCCAAAGCTCTGTAATCTGTTTAGCTAGCAAAGCCCGCTCTTCAAGGGTTGTAAGTGGCAGCCCCGGGATCTCCGGTACCGCTTGCCGGATGTCATCGAAAATTGCCTGCATGTCCTTCCCCTCGCCCAGCTGCTTCGCGTTGTGTAAGGTCCGGTGTGTTCGGATCAAGCCTGCGTAACGCTGCTGCACTTCGGACATGGTGATGTCGCCGGCAATCCATTCTTCAATCCACGCCAGGAATTGAGGGTCGCGCTCGACTTGAAAGCCAGCCGTCTGCTTCTTTGAAACCGAATGTTCCCAACGCGCCCGGCGTTCCTCTGCAGTCCATCTCGTCATTTCTCATCCCGGTTCGCTGCCATTTGGCTCTTTGCTGTATGACCGCCCGCAACTTTTCGCTCTTGAGCCGGTCGGCTTACTTCTGACGGTCGATCACCTTAGGCGCGAAAGCCTTCAATGTTTCAAAATCGCCCCGCGGAGATGCGACACCTCGGGCGTCGCTGTTTTTTTCTGCCATGTGAGCCCTCCGTTTTGTTTTTAAGTAGAGAGGTGCGGGCGCAGACCAGCATTTTACTATTTTAATCCGGCTTGGCGCGAAAGTGAGGAACGAGCTCCCGCGATCACCACACTAGACATCCGCGTTGAGCTGCCTCATTGAGCATCGAAACGAGGCATGCTGGATAAAAGCGCTGGATGAATAGAGCTCTAGCAGGAGAAGGGCCCCGGAAGGATCAGCACCGGAGGCTCTTTTCTTCTTGCTGGCCCGGAATTTCCACCTGTCCACTGCGGCTGTCTCGACCTTTTGCCTATTGACGGTCACCCCGGAGAAATGCTGCTCTGCGACGCCGGTAGAAATCGAACGCTCTGGCCAACGAGGTCCCTGCTTGATGAGAGGCAGGGGCCTTTTTGTCCGGATCGGACATCAACCCTTGAACCGGTCGAACGCGCTCAGCCGGTGCTCACCAAACGGCGTCGCCTGCCCTTCTCTTTCGATTCGATACCTGAAGCAGAGCAAAATAATCGTCAGCGGCGCAATGTCCATCATCGAAGAAACCGACTGTCCGATGAAATAACCGAGCTTCGTTCCGTCGAAACCGCGGCTGGACCAGTCGATCTCTAACAAGAACGAGCCCACGCCTTGTCACCGAACATGGGTGAGAAAGTATCACAGAATGGGAGATGTCGGGCAATAGCGCCCTCCCCTCTCTCGCCCGCTACGACCAAACGCGAGCTCATCTCACCATTCTGGCTGATCGCGCGCGGCGCGTTCGGGCACCGTCTCACGGCGGCCGCTCGATCCGCAGTTGGCTAGTGCCAACCTCAAGCGGCGGACGAAGATGGCCGGTTGGAGTGGGATGAATATTCAGCGCATGGACTGCGGTCAGGATTTTTGACCGAGGTCGCCAACCGCGGCATTCCCCTGATGGAGGCTATGGAACAGTCGCGACACCGGTCACTACAACAGGCGTTCAGATAGTATAGAAACGCAACACAGCGCAGTGGACCAGCAGCTATGATACTCCGATACGTCGCCGAGACTTTATGCCGGCGCCTCAAATTTCATGAGCAAGCTGAAAATCGTTCTCGTCGGGAACAGGGCGATGCCCTATGAGCGGCTTAATTCTTCAAGGCAAGCCCTGGATAGAGCATTTCGCCCTAAATGCAAATGTTCCCAGAAATACACGAATCAGGCTCACTGAAGCCGCGCTCATCGGGTGCTACAGTTCGGCCTAGACAAGACCTACAAGGACGTTTTTCCAGCCACTCACCTTAGAGTCAAGGAAGCCGACCGCTCTATCGATATAACCGGTATCAGCGGCGTTTTCTACTAAGCTTGCGGGTAGCCGAATGTAAACTTCCACCGTGCCGCGTTCTCAGTTCTCCCGGCTTTCAAACCCGTGCAGTCTGGCGCGTATTAACTGTCCATCTTTGACTTCTCTTAGCGGAAGACATCAGCCTGAAGCAGATGTGGAGATAGTCGCTGCAGTCTCCGACAAGCTCGAACATGGTATTCATTTCCAGCTTTAGGGGGCCAATCAGCCTCCATCAAAGCAAAGCGATTTTTTTGACATGGACCTGTCGGGCATTGAGATGGCGGCGCCATACGCATTCGAACGAGGCGGTTGTTTGATCAAGTCACGCTTAATCTACGCCACGGGAAGCTTCTGTTCCTACGCTTGACCGTTCGCCTCAGATGCCTCAGATCGCTGCTTTCAACGCGGTTAACCCAATGTTTCAGAAAAGAAAATCGAGAAAAAAAACGGCTGACAAGGGACCCTTCTAGGGAGGGATAAGGGCCATTTTCTGCGCCTGCCAGCCGTGCGTCTTGCCAACATCACGCAGTCCTTCGATTTCCTTGCTCACCTGCCTTCAAGAGAGCCATCAGCATCGGCCCTAGCGAAAACTCCCCTCGACCCGCACGCTTGGTCAGATCCCGAAGATAGCCGCCAGCCGACGTTATAAAATTCGATCGCTCAAGAATGCAGGCCACAGCTACAGCGGCATTTTCCGGCCCCATGGCGTTGCACGCCTCCTCGTACGCAGAGGGGCTGACGCCTAGCATCGATCGCACAACGACGGCCGCTTTCATCAGCTCGCGCCAGTGCTCGATGCGCCCGCCGGGTCCGTAATCGGTGATCTGGGGGCAGGCACGAAGGACCATTCCGAGCGGGAACGTCTTGATCGGATCGCGTTCCATCCTCTGTGGTCCATTCAGCTCATTCCTCGTCGGAGGTTCGTCCGCTAACTCTTCGCCCTGCTCTTTTTCAGAGCTAGGTTCAGATTCATTTATAAATTCTGTATTTGAATTCTGTATGTGGCGGCCATTCCGAATGCCATTGCCATGCATCTCGTCAGCTTTAAGCTGGATTTCCAAGATGTTAAGGATCTCTTCCCGGAGAAGCGCCATTTCATCGAGCGTAGTCTCTACCTGAGAGCGGTTCGGGTAGCGGGGGAGGCGAGCGAGGATACTGACATACTGAGACTCCACATGATCCCAGTTGCCGGCAGCGCCCTCTTCGACGGCCGCCGAGATCAATTTGCGCACATCGCGACGGCAGATCGTCAGCGCTTCCCTAGCGCGTCGGAAGCGTGTCCGTTCCCCGGCGACGTCCTGTGCCATCAGGGCAAGCTCCGTGGCACGGGCTAGCAGCGGTGTTAGGTCAAATCCGTAGGCCTGTTCAACCTCGCCATCCCGGTTACGATGCGCGTAGCGTTTACCGTTCGGACTGTCGCGTCGCAGAATGAGGCCGGCATTGACAAGTGCGGCGAGTTGCCGACGCAGCGTCGTCTCGGTCATTCCGTGCGCTCGTACTGACAGTTGAGCGTTGGATGGGAAGACGACCAGGCCCTGGCTCTGTTCGAGCTCCGCATGAGGATGAAACGTCAGAAGGGCATCAAGGACGGCAAGTGCCCGGTCCTGGATCCCCAGGCGTTCCCGTGCCTCACAGACGTCTCGAAAGACCTTCCACTTCTCGATGCGCGTTTCCGGCCGCGGATGCTCGATCGCGATCTGGCTTCGCACCAGGGCGAGCGACATCGGCCGCCGCCCAAAAGGCGTCGTCACATGTCCCGTCTGCATTTTTCTCTCACCTTGCTTCAGGCAAAAGAAATCCGCTCACCAAATCGGCGCCAAGACTCTTGACTGTGATTCCGGGAAATGCGATTCTCGATCCTGCTAGAGATGACGAGAGAGGCTTCCACGGTTCGCCGTTTGGGGGCCTTTTTCTTTTGCGGTTCAGTCTCCGTTCGTTTCAGTTTTTGATCCTTTGTACTCCTCGTACAAACGACCCATGTGGGAAGACAGCCATTCGCTAAATGGCCTGGCTTCAGCATTGGTAAGTTCGATGGCAACCTTCCTTGCCTTCGCATTTATTACCATGTTCAACGCGCGATCTGTGGAGGTCCAATCCCGGACAGGAGCTTCAGCCTTCGGTTTCTTGGCGGCTGACCGGGCCTTGTATCGCTTCAGGTGATCATGAAGTTTGTCGAAGCGGTCGCCTTCAGGGAGGGCCTGAAATTCGGCGGACTCCACTTGCTCAATCGCAACCTTGGACAGGGCAGGGGTAAGGACAAGTTGACGGAGGCTCAGCCACCGGTCGCGTCCGATTTTCTTGGACGCACCCAAGGCCGTGATGACCGATGCCGGCACTGCCTCGACGACCGAGAGCATCTTTGACAGCATCGCTTCATCGATGGCAAGCGAGGAACGAACAGTTTCCTTGGTCATGCCCGACGCAATCAGGTTCCGGGCGAAATAGGCGCGCTCAATGAAAGACAGGTTGGAACGGGCCGCGTTTTCCTGACCCTGCACGATCGCCGAAGCGGTGTCGTCGAGCTGCTTTACGATTGCCTTGACCGGGACTCCAAGCTCGCGCGCGACCCTGAGGCGACGATGGCCGAACACCACCATATATCGCTTGGCGTTTGTCGAGCTCGGACGAACTAGAATAGGTGTTGTCTGACCTGATTCCCTGATCGCCTGAAGCAGTTCCTGAAATTCTTCCCCATCGTCGGACAGACGGTCGGCAACGAAAGAGGCATCGATCTGCCGCGGATCAAGATCCACGATAACCTCGCCTTCCAATAGCTTCTTGGTGTTCTCGGCCATATCCTCGATGGAGCGCACAACCGTCTTAGCGGCTCCTGTCATGCCGTATCCGGGCTTGGTTGGCGTCTGGCTTGCCGAGATGGCCGCCATGTCCAGCTTGGCGAATGGATTTTCACGCGACATGGCTGGCCTCCGGACGAACGTTCAATTGCGACAAGCCATTCATCGCGCTTTCAAAAATGGCAGAAAAAACGGCTGACAAGTTTCTCATTTTCGCCCCCAAACACCATGGATGAGTTCGACGATTTCCGCGTTGGCGGCATTGAGACTTTCCATAGCCCGATCGTAGGTCGCGCGGACGAACTCGCCCCGCTCGACCTCGTACAACGTCTGCTTTTTGATCGAGGCATCTGAGATCGCCGTGGATTTTACCACGTGGTTTCTCAGCATCTGCTGTGCGAACATCGACTGCATGAACCCGACCATCTGCGTCTGGGGAATATCCGTCGGCTCAAAGCGTGTGATCAGATAGCGGAACCACTGCACCCGCATCTCCGCCCCGGCCTCTGCAACCGGTCCCATGATCCCACCGAGCATCATGAGAAACTGGCTCATCGACATGATGTCCAGCATTTGCGGGTGGATGGTGATGAGGATGCCTGTCGAGGCCATGAGTGCTGTAATCGTCAGATACCCTAGCTGAGGAGGGCAGTCGATGACGACCACGTCATATCTGTCATCGACCTGCTTCAAGGCACTGGCGATCCGCATATAGAACAGCCGGCCGTCCTCCCCCTTCCTGGACGAGATCGCCAGCGGCACGTCATATTCATATTCCTGGAGAACCAGGTTCGCCGGGACCACATCCAGTCCCGGAATGTTGGTCGGCTGGATGACGTCCGCGATCGACTTTCGCTCATCGTCAAAACGAAGCGCCTCGTAAAGAGAGGCAGTATCATCAAGTTCAGGCTGGATCCCGAACAGCGAAGTCAGAGAGGCCTGCGGGTCAAGGTCAACCGCCAGCACACGATGACCGGTGAGGGCGAGATACTGCGCAAGATGTGCGGCCGTTGTGGTTTTGCCGCTGCCCCCCTTGAAATTGACGACCGATACAACCTGCATCGGCTCTCCTTCCCGGCGCCGGGGAACATAGTAGCGCTTGTCAGACTTCTTGTTTGCCTCGAGATAGTCCCGGAGCTCGAGCATCTGGTGGGCCGTATAATACCGACGTCCGCTGACCGACTCGATCTCTGGGCCCTTGCCATCAGAATGGAGTTGCCTCAGATGTGTCTGCGTCACCCCCATGAAATCGGCGACTTCCGCGAGCTGGAACTTGCGCAGTCCCTTGCGAGCGTCCGGCGGGTACTGCTGGCTGCGCAACATATGCAATGCGCTTGAGATCTTCGACCCCTGCTGGGCGATCTCTATATCAAACCTGTTTTGCAGCTCGGTGCTCATTTTGCGAACTAATTCCCGGATGTCTTCACTTTCGAAAAAATGGCTTTGTGGCCATCATTTGCGAAACTATCATCCGATTCC
Source organism: Pararhizobium arenae (assembly GCF_001931685.1). Classification (GTDB taxonomy): domain Bacteria; phylum Pseudomonadota; class Alphaproteobacteria; order Rhizobiales; family Rhizobiaceae; genus Pararhizobium; species Pararhizobium arenae. The sequence goes on from NZ_MOOY01000011.1 coordinate 12,543, forward strand.
TATCACACCGCAAGACATTTAAGGTTAACAACAAGTTAACGCCGTTGTCGGAAATCGGCCTGGATCAACGAATCCACGATATCTTTCCGCCAGTTAGGCAGATTCCATCAGTTGCGTATAGTCAGTGGAAACTGCAGATCTGCAGTTGCGGCAGCCGCTCTCGACTGCCCAGGCACTTATTGTTGACGGCTGCTTCGTCGTTCATCAGGCAGAATTACGGACTGCAGATCTGCAGATGGCCACACCGGTATTCAGGTGATCTTTTTCCGCATGTCCGAAAAAACCGGAGAGAAAAATGCGGATCCTGACCATCCCACCTGATCGCTATGCCGATCATCCGAATCAACTGGCACAGATGCATCGTCTGCGCGCGAATGTGTTCCGCGGCTGCCTCGAATGGGATGTTACGGTCACCGAATCGGGCGAGTTCGACGAGTACGACAGGTTCGATCCTACCTACATCCTTGCGATCACCGACGACGCCCGCGTGGTCGCGTGCGCTCGCCTTCTCTCTGCGCAAGGCCCAGCCATGCTGGAGGTAACTTTCTCCCAGCTCCTGGGAACCGGTTCACTCGGCGCCTCGCCGACGATGGTTGAAAGTTCGAGATTTTGCGTAGACACGTCTCTGGCTGAGGCGAGGGGACGGGGCCAGGTTCATCTCGCTACGCTCACCATGTTCGCCGGCATCATCGAGTGGTCGATGGCCAACGGCTACAACGAGATTGTAACATCGACCGACCTCCGCTTCGAGCGGATCCTCAGCCGCGCCGGTTGGCCGATGAAGCGGCTCGGGGAGCCGAGGGAAATCGGCAACACGGTTGCAATTGCCGGCTTGCTGCCGGCCGATCCTGAGAGCTTCGACCGAGTCCGGCCAATGGGCTATCAGTCCGTCATCTCGGATATTCAACGCCCGAACATCCGGAGCGCTGCGTGACCCTGCTCCGCTCCCATCCCCACCTCGTCCGAAAGCTCCAGAATGCGCTTGGCGATCAACTCTTTGTCGCGCTTGAAGACACAACTGTCGTCGAGATCATGTTCAACCCAGACGGCAGGCTCTTTATCGAGAGGCTCGGGCACGGCGTTGCCCCAGCCGGTGCAATGACGCCGGCAGCCGCGGAGGTTGTCATCGGCAGCGTCGCCCACGCCCTGCAGTCAGAGGCGCACACGGATCGACCGATCGTTTCCGGAGAGCTGCCGATCGGCGGGCATCGTTTCGAAGGTTTACTCCCCCCGCGGTGTCCGGGCCGGCCTTCACCATTCGCCTTCGGGCGTCACGTCTTATTTCCTCGGAGGAGTACGTAAAGACCAAGATGATGACGGAGGCGCAGGCCTCCATACTGCGCAGCGCGATCGATTCTCGCATGAACATCGTCATTTCAGGGGGTACGGGTTCGGGAAAGACCATGCTTGCGAATGCTATGATCGCAGAAGTGGTTGCTACTGCTCCCGACGATCACATGGTGGTCCTCGAAGACACAGTCAAAATGCAGTGCGCTGCGGAAAACGCGATCTCGCTCCATACCAGCGACACGATCGACATGGCTCGTCTGCTGAGAAGCACGATGCGGTTGCGTCCGGACCGCATCATCGTCGGCGAAGTCCGTGACGGGGCAGCGCTCACACTCCTGAAAGCCTGGAATACCGGCCACCCCGGCGGCATCACCACGATCCACTCCAATACAGCGATGTCTGCCTTGCGACGGCTTGAGCAACTGACGGCGGAAGCCAGCCAGCAGCCAATGCAGGAGGTGATCGGCGAGGCTATCGACCTTGTCGTCTCCATCGAGCGACAGGGAAGGGCAGGCGCGTCCGGGAAGTGATCTACATCGAGGGATATCGCAACGGCCGCTGCCGGACCGAACACTACGCCCAAATTGACGAGGACAGCCATGTCGCATAAGATAAAACTTATCGTGGTCTCCCTGGCATTCGCCACTGCAGCGGCAAGCCTTTGCGAGCCCGCGCTCGCCTCTTCTGGAGAAGGGGCCTTCCATGGGAATCGCCGCTGCAACAGATCCAGCAGTCGATCACCGGACCCGTGGCGAGCTTCATTGCAGTGGCGGCGGTTGCCATCGCCGGCGCCATGCTGATCTTCGGGGGCGAGCTGAACGATTTCGCGCGGCGGCTCTGCTATGTGGCGCTCGTCGGCCGCGCTCTTCTCGAGCCGAGCCAGATTGTCGCCGGGAAGAACAACGACTTAGAATTGATCCGCCTTCTAATAACGACAAGGTAACGGTTCAATTCTTGTTACGGTAGACATCGCCTTCGGCCGTTCGATAGATTTAGAGAATCGAGCCACGAAATCTGAGATGTCATCCGGTTTGATGCTATCTAGGCCCGAGCAGAACTTAGTCCCTATCCACACAATCGTCTTAACCCTTCGATCGTCGTATCGGGTTTATCGACTTGCCGGGGCAATTCGTGCCCGGCATATGTCACTCGAGTGAACTGATTGGAGTTGGGCAGATGGCAGCTTCCGGAAATCCCGCATACAGCGCGGCCATGGGCAACTTTGCGGGCATGGCGTTAATTGCCGGCGGCACAATGGCACTGGCTGACGGTCTTCTTGCGGGCCTCGACGCCATCGCAGAAAATCGACGACGCCACGCTTATGTTGACGCGCTCGATGCAGCTGCCGCACATTCCGAAGAGATGGAGCAGGTCGCGCGCGCAGCGGTAACACTGATTGCGGAACTGGAAGGGGAGGTGGCACAGCTGCGCGCGGCCTGCCTTCAACGACAGGAACTGATCGATACCCTCGTTGGTAACACGCGATGACGCCGGCAGAACGAAGCTGGCGACTGCTCCGCCAGACATATGGCGATCTTGCCTACGAACATCCTGAGCTTCACCACATGCTTCTGAAGCTCGGTTCGCTCCCGACCCTGGTCGTCGATAATGCGAAGACATCCCGGCCACGTCGGACGATTACGGCTGCATCGTCGTACCTTGGGTCTGACCGAAATCATTCATAAGACGAGCTCTGACGCGCCCGACGATTGGATTGTCGTGCACAAGGTCAGGAACCGGCCCAGGAACGGCATCTGGCAATCGGTAGCGCTTAACCGACGGTACGCCGTGAACACCCGGGTCCTTGCCGGCACAGAAGAGGCGAATAGCGGCTAATCCGCCATTTCTTAGTGCCGCAAATTCAGCGTCGTCCATTGTCAGCAATGTTGCGCGGACATCCTTGCTGACAGCACTGAGGTCCATGGTCTTTCGTGCCTGAGGAGGAGCCCTGAGATAGCGCAGAACAGCTTCCACTGCATCGCGATTTTCCAACGAGGCGACTTTTCCTCGAGCTGATTTCAGGTCTTCAAGAATATCAGCTTTGGACGTGGTCGGCGTGTAAGAGGGCAGGGGGCTGTCACCTGAGCCGAAGAGCACGGAAAACGGCCAGCGAATGACCTGCTCGCACCAATCGATTACAGACGGAATGGTACTGCAGAGCTTCTTCAAGGTGGCGGCTATCGCGGCGGCGATTCTCGAAAACATGGTGTTTCCTCCGTTTCTGCCACCACAATGCGGAGGTAGATTGCAAGAAACAATGGAACTGACGCGCGACAGGGAAATGACTTTGCACCTTACGGCCGCCGCCCTGATTGGGCGGCGGATAGGTTCGTGCAATGCCAACCGCTCAAGCCGATGCGAGCGCACGGGCGGTTTCGAGGATCTTGGTGACGTCGGTCTGGTGGCGGCGCCATTTCTGTACCAGCGGAATGAAACCGCCGGGGACCTCACGCGCTCCGTCGCAGCGCATTTCATCGCCCGCGATCATATAGACGCCTTGGACCAGTTCCGTCCCATGAACGAGTTCCGATACGACCTGCACCACCTCCGGGGTGACAGAGAATTGAAGTTCGGACCGCACGCCACTTGGCATAACTTGTTTGGAGGCAGCATCATCTGCCGGCGATCCAGCAGCATCCTTCGTCGTCTCTGCCACAGGCTCCTCAGACAGGTACTTCTTGATCGTGTCGAATGCACATCCTGTTTCACGCTGAAGCCAGGAGAACGTCGGCATCTTGCCTTGTTCTGCAAGAAATTTATCGCGAGCATCCCGGATTTTCGCCGCCACCATCGGTCCGCGAAGTCCGGAATAACGCTTCTTCTTTGGTGCAGCGGTTTCCACCTGATTATCTTCGTGGGAGGCGGAGAGAGTTTCGTTGATTTCAGTCATATCAGGTTCCTTTGCTGTGAGCGTTTGGACGGTATCGTGAGTTCCCACCGGGGCAGACATCGTTCCGTCGAGTGTTACCCCGGCCCGACGGCATGCATCGCGCAAGTGCATCGCCGTGACGTCGAGCGACGATCGAGCGACGTCAAACGTGAAGCTGGCCGCCTTGATCAGATGCATTAAGGGTGCCATCTGGTAGCGCTGAGGTGGCTGCCAGGTGCTCGAGGGAGTCGCGAGGGAAGGGGGATTTCGTTTCATTGTTCGGCATATTCTCTCCGGAACAGTTGGGAGCTTGAGCGTTCGCGCTCGGAATATTGGGCTGTCATTCCTGCATGCCTGCGCCTACCCGGAATCCCAGATCGGACCATTGAGCTTGTTGTTTGAGCGCGACTGAGCGTGTGTCGGTTCCGATTTGCCAAGCGTGGCACCGTGCGGAGGGCACTGGTAGACCGCCAAAGTTGACCAACGCGACGCGCGCGAGGCCAGTGCCTGGGCTGCAGATTTCTGGGTACCGGTAATAAAGGTTATCGGCACGCAGGTCGGAATCCGGCCATAGCTCGGTTTGGAAGTTTCCGTAGCTCCAGTACCATTACGGCATGTGGAACCCTGACGCTGACAAGCATTGTCAACGGTTTCCGCGACGATATTGGACTCATGGACTCCCCGTCCCAACCTAATGCTAGCGGTTTGACCGCCAAACCTGGTGGCCAAGGCAAATACGACGCTACTTTCAACTTCACTCATGGAATTTCCCATCGGCTTCATTAGGACCGGCACAGATGTCCGGTGTTACGATCTGTGCTCAAGCTTTCGGGTTGCGCTTCACAACGCGTCCGTCCGTGGCCCAGCTGTCGAACACTATGAAATCGGCGAGCTCATCTTTGGTGGTGGTCGCCACCGCGCCGAGTTCGGCGATCGCGTTGCGCTCCAGGTTCTCGAGAAGCTTGATCGTCGCCGTTAGCTCGGCCGTATCCGTAGAATCTGGATCTGCGTGACCGAGCGCTTGCCGGCCACGGCCCAACATCTCGGGAACCATGATGTCGAGCTCACACCGGATTTCATCGACCCTTGAGAACAGGTTGAGGATGCGCCGGATATCGGCTTTCGTAACGGTGCCCCTTTTCGTCGCCGACGTCGCGCTGTGCAGGGCGACCGGTTTAGCTTTTCCAGAAACAGACGATGATGTCTGCTGTTGGCCCCCCGTCTTTCCAAACGGAGGAATACCTTCGATGTGTTTCAACGCGACCCAGAGTGCAGCGTCGATGACTTCGATCTGGCGGTAGGTGATGCCGGGAGAATTTCGGAGCCATTCACGCTCCGTATGCAGTGAAAGTGAGCCGTCGCTTTCGACAGTGACAAGCTCACGCGCACACGACCAGATGGCGCCATCATCGACAGAGAACTCGAAGTGCAAGGCTTTGATGCCGGGACGGACGTTGATGAGCGTCGAAGCGATGTTTCGGATATCAATCCGGGCCACAACCTCACCATCGACGTCACGCCGCAGGTGGAACTCGTTCAGGACCGCGTCGATCTCCTTGTCGATGTCGGCGACGCCGTATTCTCCGTAGCGCCGACAGGCATCCGCACTCTCGGCAACTGACGTGACCCTGTCATAGATCTCAATCAGATCAATTTCGCTCTCCAGATCATGCCGCAAATCGGCAATGTCACGGCGCAGGTCTTCACATGCATCGAACACCACGATCCAGAACAGCAATTTTGCACGCGGGTCATTCGACAAGCCCTTCGCATCAAATGCCGGGCCTCCGCCGCCGGCTTCGACACTGTAAACAGCGACAGGTGTCCCCCCGGAGAACTTGTGCACTGCTTGATCGTATTTGCTGATACGACCGGTCTGCCCTTCAGTTCTGTCAGCGTAAAACGCTCGTCCTTCACGTCTGGACCGGGCAAGCAACGTTTCATCGATGGCCGCAGAGAGCGTTGGCACATCAGTCCCGACGCACGCGATCGGGCCCTCCACACCATGCTGACCAGCCAGATAGATCAAGGGAGAGTTTGCAGAGACAAGGCGCAGTCGCGACATTTGAATTTCCTTCAGTTTGTAATCGAATGAGATGCTGGTGATGCCGGAGGCCCGGTTGAAGCGAGTGTGGGACAGGTGCCAGGCGCTTTAGCCAGCAACCGCGCCGGTTTCGGTCCGGACGCATCAGAGCGGGGCGAGAGAGAGAGGTGGGAGCGGCCCGAGGAGGAGGAGACGAACCTCCTGATCCGGCGCTTCATGCGTCGGCTCGTAAATCCAGTCGCTCGCGTAACGATTTCCCAGAAAGTCGTCTTCGTCGATATTGTCCGAGCGTTCGAGGACCTCATGCGGCCACTCGGTGCTCGCGCCGAAGAACCGGAAATGAGATGAGGTCGGTCGCCCGCAAGAGCGGACCTGAACCCAGTAACCGATCACATCGAGGGCTTCCGCAGCCTCCGCAAGCTTGAGCTTGCGCGGCCGGTGTGACGCTCTGTCCACGTCCTTGCCGCGAAACCATCCACCATCCGTCTCGATCTCTCTGAACTTCGACATGATGGCGGCGGAAAGTGAGCCATCGCCGATGATCGGCTGGCCTGCGAGAAAGCCTTCGTCATCCTCTTCGAATTCGGATCCGACTTCGGTCGCGGCCGTTACGGGCGAAAACAGAATAGGCATCGTGCCGTCGCGATCTGCCGACCAGATCATCCCGCCGACCATACCGAGGCCGCTCGTCCCCTTATATTGGCCACGCTGCTCGGAGGCCGCGCGCTCTGCCGACAGGTGAAGGCTCGCCGCGATCTTATCCAATCCGCCGATTAGCGTTTTCCCGACGCCGTAGCCAGCACGATTGGGCTCGTCGTCCCATTCAAAAATTCGCTCGTTGTAGATGGTGCTGACGACCGCCTGGTCTTCTGCGATGACGTGTGTCAGACAGCCTTCGAACCGCGGGGTCGCATCGAAGTCGATATGATGCCAGGTTCCTGCGAAAACGATCTTCTGTGTTTTCTCAGCCTGGTATGACTTCGCGGCGGCTACGATTTTGTCGCGGTACCGTTCGATGAAACGCGCCAGCTGGCCCGTCGGATGCGATGGCTGCCCGTTCACGAACCCGTTGACCGTCTCGCCGATCACTTCGATCGCCGCGTCCGGCCCGGCGAAAACCGGGCGTGCCAAGAGATTGACCAACGGGGGCTCGGCGGTAAACTCCTTCACGCGGAACTGCGAGAGGCGATAAAGATCGCATTCTTTCATTGCTTTTGCTCCTTGGTAGCGCGACCCCGTTTCCGCCAGAGCTTTTGGCCGGGGGTGGCGCTCAGATGTTCAGTTTGAGATTTTGTGATTTCCTGGCCGCGGCTCATGTCCTCACGCGGCGATCATCGGCCCGGTGGAAGGCGCGTTTTTCATCGCCAGTGCCTCGGCGTCGCCTGCCGTCGCCTCTGCGTAGAAGCGACACGTGTTCTCCACCAGCAGTGCGCGCCGCGCGGGCGAAGCGTCTGGCGCATATCGCCATGCTCGCGTCGCCAGATCGACGGCTCTTGTCAGCTTAAAGTAAGCGATGCGATGGCGAACGCCTTCATCCCGATATGCATGCCAGTTGAGAATATTGGCATGGTGTCCGTCGCCAAGATCAAGCGTTTCACCTGGGGCGAGTCGCGTCAAAAACGCCGCAGCGCGAGGCGAATTGTTCCAAGGACGCTTGGTCTGGCCGTGCGTCGGGTCGAGCCAGACGTTGCCGATGCGAATCGTCATATGTGCATTTATAGCGTTCGGGAGCTTGGGAGCTTGCGGCGTACCGATGCAGAGCGACTGAACGGTGAAAGCCATCTCTCGGCGAACCTCCAAGCCGGTGCGCGCGATTTTTGCGTCAGCTCGACCCAGGAGATGCAGAGCGTCGCGTACTGTGGTCGCAGCAAGGATGCAGCATCCAACCACTGTGTCCTCCTTGGATCCCCAGATCGGGTCAACCTCAACGGCTGCCCAAAAAGCATCTCCGATCATCTTAGCGAGGCGAAGATCGCGTGCATCCTGATCAGAAAGTGGTTCGTCGTCGAGAAAGGCTACGCATTCATTGCTATTCATGTCGTTCTACTCCGTTCGAGGAGACAACGCCGATTGTCCACGGCGTTCATCTGAAATTGTGTCGGTGAGATGCGTTGGATTTGGCCAGCTGGCGTCCATCAGGACGCCGTTGCGAGACCGACACTGACGGTGTCGTCACCATCGTTATGACGGCAGATGAAGCAGGTGCCGGCGAGCAAGCGGTCGACGTCGTCCTTCCACCGGATGACCGCCCCGTGCTGTTCCTCAAACTTTGTCGCACATGAAAATGCCTGGCCGACAAGACGGTTGACCTGCGTCAATTTCGAGGGATCGTCTTCACCTGCCGCGCTTGCGAGCTTCTTGATCGCATCGTTGTAGGCGGCCAGCGCTTTCAACTGAGCGACGGCGAGGGCGAGCTTTGTGAGAACAACATCGCGCACGTCGACTTTGACATCGTCAAAATCCATACCGCCAAACATCGCGGCATCAGCGACGACCCGAGGCCAATTTGCATCACCATAGGTGAGATGGTCGTCCTGCCGAACAAGATCATAATTTTCGTCCAGCCATTCGAGCGTGTAGTGTACGATGTGTCCATCCACGCTGATCGAGAAAAGGACACACAGGCCGTCGTCTTCTTCAAAAATCGGATCGACAATGGCGATACGTTCCGCCAGCGGTTTCAGAGGCTGAACTTTGATTGTTCGGATGAACAACTCGACGCTCTTGAAACCGTATTGCAGGGCCGCATTTACAGCGCCTTCAAAACCCGCATCAATACAACATTGATCAATCGTATGACGGGCGCTTTCAGCGTGATAGATAGTGCCCTTCTCGTCAGGACGTGTGACAATATACGGCGCCAGATGAATGGCGGTCTGGGCGTTTAGAGCGTCGGTCATGTCGTAGTCCCTTCGGTATTGTTGAGTGCCTTCTGGCGTGGGCAGTTCGCACGCGCCCATCAGTCACCATCGTCGCTGATGGAAACGGAAAGAAGCGTCTTGTTGGGTGGGGTTGATTTTGACGCGCGGCCCGTCAGGCCACGCGCCATGGACGCCTAGAACAGGAAATCCAGCTCATCATTGTCGTTTGCGACCATGTCACGAGCGAGTTTGAGCTCGACATCGACCGGTGTGTGCCGTTGAAGAGCGCGGGCTGCAATGTCGCTTGAAATAAGCGTCTCTGCTTTGGCGATGAGCTTCCGAAGTCCGCGTGAGAACGTTGTGTGTTCGGCAATATCGATCAAAGCCATGAACGCGATGATCAACGGATCGTCCTCCATACTTGCGGCGACGTCGCACATCGCGGAACCGTAAACGAGGGACAGGGGATGGTCGTCATCTCGGCGTTTGTTATCTCCGTCGAGCAACTGCACGTGGCCTGTCGTAATCCAAACCTCCAGATTGAAATCGTCCATTGGCTTGATACGGACCGCTGGCTCTTGTTTCGAAACATGCTCGATGAAGCCTCTGACATCCTTGGCCAGCTCGTCGATGTAGCGATATGCAAAATCCCCGACCGGGCGGTTGGCGAAGATGTTGTCGAGGTAGCTATCTTTCAGTCCTTGCATCGTGTCTCTCCAAGTTTCTTGCGACCAGCGGCGAACCGCGCCACCGTCGCAAAGCGACCGTGTCGGCAGAAGGCAGCCAGTATTTCGTTGAAATGCCTAGAAGCGCCCGCGTTCCCGCATCGCTTCTGCGGGACCACGCCCAGGCGGGCGTTGGCTCCATCGCTTTGTCATCTGCGACGATGAGATTGCAGAACCAGCCGCCCGGTTATATCCAAACTGCTGGCGGGACCGACGATATACCATCAGAGCCTGTGCACCGGCGCCGTATGCTACAGTCGCGTTGACGAAACAAATGAGGGGCGTGGTGGTGATCGTTTTCGATTTAAACATATCCAGCGCTCCTTTCGTTGTTCTCTCAACTGATCCTGTGTCAACGCTGCCGTGGATAACAATTCAGGTCAACAGCGGCGACAGAAGAAAAATGAAATTAGATCGGTGATCGAATTTTGACGATGTATCTGTGTTGACAACTGACACGTAAAACGCGCACCAACGGCCCCCTATACTTACGTAAAATCTTACGGAAATTCTTGAACCATTGTTTTTGTTTAAGCGATCCGAAATTTTATTAAGCGTCTGTATGTGACCCGAAAAAATGTCCCGTATCGTTACAATTGTCTCGTTTTGGCTCACCTTATTGAAAGGCTTCAGTCTGCATGAAGGTCCCCACAGCAAGAGGGGAACACAATGCCGGATATTGAAGTCGAAAACGCAGCCCACGCCGACAAGGACCAGAACGTCGCAATCCCGGTAATTAACAACACGGCAAGACTAGCTGAAATCTTCGACATCATTCGCAATGCAGAGGAGGGCAACCAGGTTCTCCTGCCCGCGGACGTTATTCGGGACCGCGATATCGCCCTTCTGGCGCTGAAAAAGAAGGCAGAGGCCGCCAGAGCCAAACAAACAAAGGTCTACCTTGAGCTTCTCGGCCGCGTGCGCCAGCTTCGCGGCCTCGTTCCAAAAAAGGCGCGTCAGCTCGTCATCATGAATCGTGAATGGATGATATCGCGTTCCGAGGCTTTACGTCTGCTGAAGTCCAGCGAGATTTCAGAAAAGGACGCGGAGCTCTACTTGGCCCACCACGTCACGCCAGACATGATCGCGGCGCTCGCACGGTCGCCGGCGAGGATCGTAGAAGAAGCCCAGATGCTAATCGAAGCCGGTCGAATCTTGTATCCGAGTGATTTGCGCGGAATGAAGATGCGTTTGAACGCCGCCAACCCAGAAAACGCCAATCTCGCGCAAAGCAGAAAACTCAAGCGCGCCGCGTCGGCTAGCGTTGAGATGCGCCTCGGCGAATTCCGTCAGCGTGTCGCCCGCATGGTCCGAGCGCTCTCGCTCGCCTATATGCGTCTGGACTGGACGCGACGGGAGCGTCGGGAAGCATTCCTGCGACAGACCTCCACGGAGGCAGCAAAAACTCTTTTGGCCGAGTTCGACGCGCTGTTCGTACGAGAGATGCCGGTGGTTCGTGACTGGGACCATCTTGACCCATCGGACAATCTCCAGTCGTTAGCCAAGGTGCGGGTGTGCCTTGCCCGCCTCGCTACGGATGAATATCTCCTGCCTTGGGTCTCCAGTTCTGAATATGGTCCCATAGAACTCGTTTTGATCCAGTCGCTTGCCTGGTTGGCTGGAGTCGACGTTGATCACCTGCCGAACATCACCGAGCAATACCTCGTTGACCTGGCGATTGCGGCAGGAAAAATCGAAGACGACCGGATTGCCCCGCACAAGGTGGTGCCAGAGCCCACGAAGCTAACATCGCTGGAAATATGCAGTGGCGCTGGCGGGGCTGCGATCGGACTGCACGCGGCAGGTTTCGCATCGGTCGGGCTTGTCGAGCGCGACGCCGATGCAATCAAGACGTTGGTGCATAACAATCAGATCGGACCGGTCTTCTGGGGCGATGTCCGCGCGTTCGACTTCAAGGAGTACGCTGGCAAGGTCGATCTTTTCGCCGGCGGTGTACCATGCCAACCGCATTCTGCACTCGGCAACAGGGCAGGGGAGGCCGATGAACGTGACCTCTTCGCTTTCTCGGTGAAGATCATCAAGATCGTCCGTCCGAGGGCAGTCATCCTGGAAAATGTCCTCGGCTTCGGTCAACGTCAGACGGCTGTTTATCGGGCTCGTATTCTCGCTGAATTGCGAAGGGCTGGCTATGACGCCGAAGTGTTTGCTGTCCGTGCGGCGGATTATGGGCTCGGTCAGGCTCGCCCGCGACTGGTCCTTGTTGCGATGCGCGACGGATTGTTGAGCCGGTTCAAAATGCCGCCAATCCAGACAGCGGAACCCGTTACCCTTGGGGAGGCGCTTTATGATCTCATGGCAGCCAATGGCTGGCCTGGAGCAGCGCAATGGGCCGATAAGGCCAACCGTCCCGGCCCGACGATCGTCGGAGGCTCCGAGCGATCCGGCACGATGGCGTTCTCCTCAAGCTTTCAGCTTGACGAGTGGGAGGCGCTTGGTGTCGATGGACGTGCGATCGCGCGCTCCGCACCGTCCGCTGATATGCCGATCGATCATATGCCGTCGCTAACACTTGAAATGGGTGCGAAACTCCAGGGCTTCCCGAAGGCGTGGTCTTTCCAGGGGCCTCAGAAAGCACAGCGGCGTCAAATCGCAAACGCATTCCCGCCGATCCTGGCTTGCGCAATCGGCTTGGCAGTCCGCGAGGCATTGACCGGGGTGTCGGTGAACTATGCAAAAGAATTGTCTCAAGAAGTCATTGAAGAGACCGGTCGCCGCTGGACTGAAAAATCCGCAAGCCATGATCCAGCTTGGTCTGCAGCGATCGAGCTGCAACTGCCGCTTGGAAACGCACACATGGAAAGCTTTGTGGAGAGTTTCGCTGGCGGCAGATTCAGGATTGAAGACCGTGCCGCATTCAAACTTCAAAACCAAGAATTTCTGAAGAGAGCGCGTGAAGCAGAAAAAGGAAGAGCTCGTCAGGCCGGTTAACCCCATCGGTTATCCGAATTCTGAAAGGCTCCAGTCTCTCGGATCACTCTGGCCGCTGGCAAACTTCCAGCGGCCAGAGTGGCTGATCATTGCGAGCCTAGACAGAAAGCCGCCTTCTACCCCCCTGTAGGCAACAGGAGGCCAGCTTCAGCAATCTGGTTTTGCCTCTCCTGCGCGATCAACGTTTCGATCCGATTGATGACGGCATGCGCCATCGATTGCCTGGATGAAGTCGCCACAACGCGATCGACGTTTCCGAGTGTCGCAAGAAGACTACTCAGGCCGCGTTGTAACACCAGACCCTCATCCGCTTCGCGATTATCGGTAACATGCGGTAGGTATGCCTCCAGTGCGGCATCGATCAATTTCAAAGTCGTTGCAGAGAGCATCGCGCAGCCTCATCGTATGAGTATCAGTTTGGTATGCTACGAGAAAGCCTCGCCGGCGACAAACCGCTATGGATCGATGGCGAGAAGTGCACGATTTCAAAGTGAGATACGTGAACCGACCTGCAATCTTCGCGGCTATCGAAGCCGTCACCGATCGATATGTCGCGCCTAAATCCTCAACGGAGCGACCGTCGCGTCAGCGACATCAAGGAGCCACTGCTCGTGAGTGCGCCGCTCGTAAGCTTCCGCCGTCATCGTGACCGGGGTCAACCGCCAGGTACCGCCCCCGACCCACGCCCGATGTGGGGGACCTTCGCGCCAGCGAGCGACGATGTCACGCTCCGCAATCTGTTTGACGCCGCCCTCGGCAGTCTCGTTACCATCCTGCGAAACTCTTTGGTCAGTCGTGATCAAGTAAGCTCACTCCGAATAGGTTGGATTGCGACGACGGCAAGCAGGATTGCCTCATCACCAAGTTTCAGCACCTCGTTCTCACCGGGCTGAGGCGAAGACAATGTCGCGACCACTTCATTCTTGATCCGTTTGCGACCGGCATCAACCACGCCGGCGTGACGGTGGCAGATTTTCGAGAACGCGTAACGCGGCGTGACCATAAGGCGCATATCGGCCGTCCGCTGCTTCCAATAGTCCCTTCCAGCTCCTCTCGTCAGCAACACCGGCCAACAGATGGACAACATGCGCCGCCGGGTCAGTGTTGCACGGCCCCCGAAACTGGCGAACGACGTCTCCATCGAGTTCCAGCGTTGCCAAGGGCCTGCCATCGGGATCACGCACCGAGAGAAGGCAATAGTCATTGTCCGCGAGCCTGCTATCGTAGGAACCGAAACCGATGCAGTGATGCATACGGCTACCTTCACGCTGCAGCGCTTTCGGGGTTAGGAGGTGGACCAGCGTGTGGCCGACGCCGAGATCACAGACGAAGCCTTCGTCTTCAGATCCAAGAGGGGCGGCGGCCGCGGATTTGCGATGGCGAAGGCCCTTGTCGGCTTCGCGAACGAGCTCGAAGATTGTCTGGCACTTAACGAGCTTCCTGGGCCGCCCGCTCTCGTCGAGATTATAGAGCCACCGCTCATCCCGCCGTCTTGCAACGATGAGCCAGTCGATCACATGCCAGACATGCACGCCAAAGAAGTCGAGATACAAGGCCGCCCGGCGTTGCCATTTCCGCTGAACGACGTCCTCGGTTCTCCCACCTTGAGATGGAACTCCGTCGATTTGCCACCACATAGGGTCCTCTGAATCGGAGAACGGATCGAACAGGATTTCGGGGTCGATGGCGTCCTGCCTGATCCACCATTGCAGGAAAACGCGGACAGGACCGAGTGCAAGAAGAGTACGGATCGGCAGAAGTTCGCGATCCGGCATATCGAGTGCGCTCGTATATGCAAGTGCCGCGGCGGCCCATTCAGGGTGCGTCGCGTCGGCCTTGGCCTTGCTCATCGCAGTACCTTGCGACGGATATCGATGACGGTCGACGCCGCAGCCGGCGACGGACACAGCCGGTCCATGGAACGAGGAGAAGACCCGTTGGATTTTGCCCGCATCAGGCATTGCTTTCCGCTGATGTTCGGTACCGCGGAATCCTCAATTGCCAAGCCATGCTTCGCAATAACGTTCTTTAATCTTCGATACGGTCTCTCAGCCAATGTAACCAGTCTTGTCATATTCCCGCCGCCCTCTGAGCCGGTGCTGTTGAAGGGATTGTCGAGGGTGGCAATGCAAGCGACAAGGTAACGCCGTGACCTTACGAATTCTCGATTCCAAATTCTGGGTCCGCGTGTCCAAACAAGGGAGTAATGGGGGGAAAACAGCCAAAACCGTGCTGAAACACAGCGCAGGCAAGCCCGTAGGACACTGAAACCGACTCTGGATGATGTCCGGGTCATCCCTTTTCAGGGACAACGGTCATATACTGCCGTCGCTTGAACAGCCGGGCCTGAAGCGCAAGCTTGCACTGATCGCGATCCAGGCCACGCACGGTGACGAGGTGGTCTATGGCCGACGCCAGCAAGCTGTCGTAGGCGGCAAGGATTGAGGGCGGGATCGGGTTGCCGGCCTTGGCGCTCCTGACGTTGCGGATGGATGCCGCCTGTATCGCGGCCGAAAGCGCCTCGTCGACGATATTCGGCTGGACCGGTTTGCCGAGCAGTTTCCGCTTCCGTCGGGTGTTGGCCGACAACTCCCGACGCCTCGACGAAGTTTTGTATTTTCGCTGCATCCCCTGCGCCATAAGCATTCTCCCTGTAACGGCGTGATCAGCACCATGTAACGGCGTGACGACGCAAGACACGAGAGGCCGACCGCGGAAGCGGGTAGGGCGGCGTCGATAAATTATCGATGGGACAGATCTGTCCCATCCGCAATTTGCGCTGATTTAAGAAACTTCGTCCTGATTTTTCTCGATTTTATCCGCTTTTCGATCGAGGCCGGCACATCGGTATGGGTCGAAAACACGCTCTCGAGAACGCGCAGAACCTCGGCTTTCCCGGCTGCGTCGGTCACAATGATGTGGATAGCCGCATCGGCAAGCGCCTGGCGGATATGCGCCGCCGTCGGCTCGACGATACCGTTCTGGAGCGCCTCGGCAATCCGCTTGCGGTGGCGCTCGACGCCGTTAGCAATGTATTGTCGCCTGAGGTGTTTCGGCAATTCCCGTACTGTTGGCGGCTTCTCATCTATGAGCATTGAAAGCAGTTGGAGATCGAGTGCAGACATGTCCATTTCCCTTTGTGCGTTTAAGGAAATGGTGCCGGCCGGCGGTGCACGAAACCAGCGTTTTACAGGTAACCCAGAACTGCAAGCTGCGGCCGCTTACATCAAGCGTCTGCACGCTCCGTATCATATATGAGACGTAAGCCCGACTTACGTACAAGATATGAGACATAGCGGGCGCTTCGATGCCCGGACACATCGAAGGTGCAGCCTCGGATGCCACCCGTTTCGCGACGTCACTGGCGACGATGACTTCGATGTCTGATCACAGGCTCTTCGCATCTGCCGGACAGAGATCACGATTGATGAGGAGGAAAGTCGAGATCGTCAGGCGAGGCTGTGTGGCATCGGTTTTCAGTCCAGATTGGCCCGGATAGGTCCAGGCTCGATTTATGTGCTTGGCGGGCTTGCCTGCCTGTTTCTGGCGGATCGCTCAGCGTCTCTGGTGGCTGACCTCACCTCCCAGTCAACGGGAGTTGAGTTTCCATGACGAAGGAATGCCGGCGCTGGGCGTCGGACGACAGGCTTCAGAGGTTCGATGACCTGCGGAGTGCCAAGGTCACCGGCTGGCCGAGAAGACGCCGCGACGCTGATGGCAAAGGGAACGGAGGGAGAGGAACCAGAATCCACAATTGACGGCAGTGCCACAGGAGAGGTCGGAGCGGTCGCCGGGGAGGAGCTATTCCATTTGTAGTCCGTATGTCCGCAAGTCTCTGTTACGACTTCCGTATTTCTGACGTTTGCCTTGACGATCTGCTCCGGGTCCGATGTCTTCCCAACGACCCGTTCGAATGCCTTCTGCATAACCCGGACGAGCATCGTTCTGTGGCTCTCGGCGACGACGAAGGAGTCGTGGATCGGTAAGACCGGTATGCCGCGCTTGACCGTCATTTCAGTGAGGACGATTTCGGCTATCCTTGCATCCAGTCCTTGAAGACGAAGGCCAACGCCACTGTGGAAACATTCGGCGACGTCGCGGTGGCGCTCTTTGATCGCGTCGATCAGCTCTTCAGCGCCCTGACGATCGCCACCCATTTCCCACGCAAGCGCCCCGAGAGCCGACTTGTAGCACGTCGCATTGACCAGGATGTTGAACGCGGCTTTGCAAAGGTCGCGGAGCTCTTTCGTGCCCTTCCAGCCAGGAATGTCATAGGCGTCGCCGACAAGCTCGATTCCGGCTTCCTGGTAGATGATCCTGGGGTGAATTTGCGAATAGTCGATCTCAACGGTCCGCTCCCCATCAAGACGCAAGTGTTTCCGGTCCTCGGATTTCACGGCCTGCCACCATCCGCCATAATAACGGCCGCCCAGCGTCCACTTGCCATTGAACACCCGGTAAAGGCTTTTGAGCGCCGGATACATCACGTAGTCGCCCTTGCGAAGCGTCACGCCCTCAGCCACGATGCCCTCGGCGTCCAGCACGATGCCTGTCTCGGCCAGGACCTGATTGACCCTGCGGACCACAGCTCGCATGTCGTGGACGCGACCCGATTCAGCGTACGGGATAACATCGCCGTCCTCGTCTTTCATGATGATCTCGCAGCGCACCGGCTCCAGGACAGCATCAACCCGCAACTCTGCAAGCAACGGATTGGGCCGAAACGACGATTGTGTTCCCCGCCGTCCCGGCGGTCGGCGATCGTGATCGACGATGTAGCCGAGCTGCTCCAGGAGGTCGATGGCGGCCGTAACGGTCGCTAGGGTATAGCCTCGGGGAGAGTATTGTCGGCGGCGCTTGTAGTGGCCGGCAGAACGGGAATACGAGATGCGACGTCCCGAGTACATACGCGCGGACATGAGGATATCAGCCGCGATCAGGTGCAGTACATCGTCAGCGGCCTTCGTTTTTAGCTTCGGGAGATGAAGCTTCTCCACAAGCTCGGTATCGGCGATCCGCCACTGATGATTGAGCGGCCGGTCGCGCGATGGGTCGTGGAGCCAGTGATCGTCGTAACTGTGCATCGCCGATGGCGACAATTCATTTTGTATTTGCGTGAACTGCAACTTAATCGATCCCGTCTACGTGGGATTGAATTACTCTCTCCCGACGAGATAAATCGTGCTGCGATTATAGTATCCCGGCAACGAATATTTTGTTGACGCGCGATCGCACTTGATTAACCGGATCAGCCGGCCGCCATTGACCCAGCGCGCCGTGCCCGGCATAGGTGCGGGCAGTGAGGAGATACGGACATGATCACGACACTGCGAATAGCCCGATAGCCCCACGCCCCCGCACAAGCGGCGGCGAAGCTATCCATGTTATCGCAGGAGCACGTCATGTCACGTTACGACACCCGGCCCTCGTTCGAGGCCACGATCGCCCGCCTTCATATTATCGAGTTTATTACCAGGCTTGGCGCTGCGGCGACCGGTACGATTGTCATCGCTGTCCCGACATCGTCGGAAGCCGAGCTGTGGCTCTCGCCGGCC
The DNA here is from genome assembly GCF_001931685.1 of Pararhizobium arenae. Lineage (GTDB taxonomy): Bacteria > Pseudomonadota > Alphaproteobacteria > Rhizobiales > Rhizobiaceae > Pararhizobium > Pararhizobium arenae. Next base: position 30,836 of record NZ_MOOY01000011.1, read on the forward strand.
TTGAACTATTTCCGCAAAATCCGGGACGCCGCCGTCAAGGCGATGGCCGAGCTCGTTTTCGAAGACGTCGAGCACATTGGCGACAACCAGCGCCAGCCTTACGACGCGGCCATGCTGACGTCCAACGGCCTGACCTCTGGGTTCAGCGGTGCGAAGTGCATGCTGAACATCACTGAAATGGGCCATGAGGACCTCAAGCATCCTTCGGTCCGTCTCGCGGATGAACTTGTCTATATGCACCTCGATCCCACGCTCGTCATCAAGGCAGCCGCGGAACACGGCCGTGCCGTCACAGTGGAAGAGGCTGAGCTTCTCATCGCTATGCCGCACCGCTACCGCCATATGGCACTGACGTCATCGCGCGCCATCCGTGAAAGCCATACGTTGCACTTTGAAGTTATGGAAAAAGAAGCCGAGCTCAAGGCACAGGAAGGGGCAAAGGAGAGCAAAAAGACGGCCGCACCGGTGCGCTGCGTTCCTGACGTCCGGCCGCTCGACGAGCTCCACGGCTATGGTGATGCCAAGCTTTGGGGTCTCGAGCTTGCCCGAGACGTCGCGGATTGGGAGCGGGGCGATATCGGCTGGTCCGACGTTGATAACGGCGTCCTCCTGTCCGGCCCGCCGGGTTGCGGCAAGACGACTTTTGCCGCCGCACTGGCAAAGACGCTGAACGCTCACTTTGTCGCGGGTAGTTACTCCGCATGGCTTGGAACCGGCGATGGACATCAGGGCGATCTGCTCAAGGGCATGCGTCAGGCTTTCCGAGAAGCCCGTGAACACGCGCCGTCCGTCATTCTGGTTGACGAGATCGACAATTTTATCCAGCGGGGTTCGATCGGCGATGGTAAGCACGACGAATGGATGCGTGGTGTCGTCAACGGCCTCCTAGAATGCCTCGATGGTGCGATCGAACGGCCGGGCGTGATCGTTGTCGGCGCAACCAACGATCCAAGCGGCATCGACGCGGCGTTGCTCCGTGCCGGCCGGCTGGATCGTCATATCGCCATCCCGCTCCCCGACGCCGAAGCACGATTGGCGATCCTTGCGCAGCACCTGGACGTCGACGAAGCCTTCGGCCTCGGCGCTTTCAAGCGACACACAGAAGGGATGTCGGGCGCAGACCTCGAGCGGCTTGCCCGTGACGCACGACGTCATGCCCGCCGAGATGGAACGGAACTACGTCACGCGCACATTGCCCGGGCCTTCCCGCGCCGCGAGCCTCGCACGCCCGCCGAAATCCGGCGCATCGCGACGCATGAAGTGGGCCATGCCATCGTGGCGGCCGCTCTTGGTGGGCGACTTGAACAGGTTGTTGTCCATAAGGATCGCGACCCGTCCTGCGATGGCGAGGTTGCCGGCTTTGCCGCCATCGAGCCGCGCGATGGTCCTCATGACGCGACGTGGTATCTCGACCGGGTCGCTCACATCCTCGGTGGTCTCGCGGCCGAAACTATTGTGTTCGGCAGCCATTCGGATGGCGTCGTCATGGACCTGGCGGAAGCGTCTAACATGGTGACCTACACGCTGACATCGCTCGGCATGGGCGACACGCTGCTGTCCGATGGTCATCGTGATCCCGCCGCATTCGTCAGCGCCCGATCTTACGATCCTGTTCTCCGTCGTCGGGTCGAAGACGTTCTTCAGGAACAGTTGGAGCGAGCGGTGGACATTCTCCTGGCGCACCGCGAGGCGTTCGATGACCTGGTCGAATTGCTGATCTTGCGCGGCCGCCTCGACGGCGCTGTCGTGGCCGAGACAATCGCGTCGTGCGCTGGTCGCGCACCGGCGCAGCTGTCGCTCGCTGTGTAGGAGGGAGGCCGGTGTTTACGCGCAAATTCTATATCAGTGACACCCACTTTATGCATGAGAGGCTTCTCGACATGCAGCCGCGGCATTTCCCTTCGATCGAGGATCACGACGAGCATATGATCGAGCAATGGAACGCGGTCGTCGCGGATACGGATATTGTCTATCATCTGGGCGACTGGGGGTTTGCGTTGTCCAGGAACGCGGACCGTGTCCGCGAGATTTTCCATCGCCTACGGGGTCGCAAGTATCTTGTGATCGGCAATCACGATGTGCGCAAAGACGGCAACCTACACCCCACGCTGGCGGCTCTTGCCTGGGCCGAACCGCCTTCGCACGCCCTTCGAACAAGAGATGGTGGACGCGATCTTTATCTCTCTCATTATGCCTGCCGGACATGGCCAAGTCAGCAGTATGGAGCCTTGCACTTCTACGGCCACTCCCACGGAAAGCTTCCCTCCTGTGGCCGGTCACGGGACGTCGGCGTCGATATGCCTGATGTCGCGTTCACGCCGCGGACATTCGATGAGCTGACAGCTGGCATGGACCTGGGGAGCGCCGCCTAATGACCTCTGCTGCCGACCGACTTCAACCCGTCCCGGTTTCCCACGCAATTCTGTGCCATGGCAATCATCGGCGCATACCCGCGAGCGCGCTTGCGTCTCAGCCATAGCAGGAACTCGACCATCGCATCGCGTTCCGACTTGAAATGCTGTTCACGCGTTCGCCCATACGTTCCGATCCTTCCCCATCGCCGGACGACAATAAAACCGTCGAGGAGAGAGGGCTCGATCGCGACCCGATAAAATCTGGCCATGCGTGCGACGGTGTTGACCTTGTAGATGCAAATGTCGAAGCGCGTGTTCATACGCGGGATACTGCGTCTGGACGCCCGTCCAGGTCCAACAAGACTTTTGAATCGGTCAGTGTCATCCGATTCATTTCCGTGAAGTGTTGGCAAAACTATTTTTCGCCGGCCTGAACTTTCTTGTTGCCGGGTCCCGATATACGGGCAACACTTCTTACATGCCCCGGTTTACAGGGGATCATCTGGAGATCAACCGCCGCGTTGCCAAGCCGACCAGGAGTTCCTGGCCGACCGGAAAACTGTGGCCCTGAAGGACCCCGAATGCCCTATAGCCATCACCTTTACTGCCTGTCAGCCTTCGAACAGACGTTCGATCTTCAAAACGCGCCAGCCGAACGCACCTATAAAGGCCAGCTAGTGTTTTCCGGCCCGGATGCGGCAATCGAAATCCGGGGCTCGATGATCCGTGGTTACATCGACGGCGCACCGTCGCATCCAGAAGGCCAGCTGGCGGCGATGATCGACAACTATGACCGGTCGATTTTGCGCGGCGCGCGAGCCCTGCGGCGCGACAAGGCCGACACTGTCATCCTCTCGGGCAAATGGCACCATATCGAATTCGACGAAGAGCCACGCTTCGAAGCCTACCTCGTGCACGTCGTTTCGCCAGAAGGCGCCGTTTCGACCCGGCGCTATCGCTCCGAAATATTCGATTGGGATGATCCGGGGCTGAACAACGGCGGCGGTTTTGGCTACACGCTCAGAGGGCAGCCGGACGAGGACCCCGGTACGCTCAGACATCTTGCAGCACGCAAGCTGGGTGGGGGCAGGCGGTTTCGCTACGGGCCAGGAGGCCTTCCTGCGCTGGACGGCATTCTGTGGTTTCCCGCCTCAAAGGCTACCCTGCCGATCGTAGCGTCGATGTTCCGCGACGATATCCAGCTCGCTGAGTTTGAAGGCGAGACCGAGAAGAGTTTTCGACCGGGGCAGGGACCAGTGAGCAGCGACGGCACGATCTTGTCTGCGCTGAAGGCGAGGGAGGCTTTTGTCGGGCAAGCGATCGGCGAGTTTCGGGGAACAACGGTTGATCGGCGCGCACACCGGCCAGAGGAAATGACGCTGGACGAGATACTGGATTCGACCGATACCCCCGGCTACTGGAGCCAGTCATGGTACGACGGTTCAGAGCCATATTCGGTGTTTCATCTTCCACATGACGCGCTACTCGATGGGAACCTTGTCCTGAAGCGCACCAGCGATGAAGCCGATCCGTATCTCCTCGGCAATACTTATGCGAGCGACTGGAGCGCCGCGGAAAACAACCTGTTTCGTGTGCTCGCCGTCGGGCCTGCGCCCGATCACTCCAGAGTGCCGCTTTGAGCCTAAACCATGTAGCCCGATGACATCATCAACCTGGCAGCGGGAGGCCGGTCGCGGAGACCGCTTTCCTAGCCTGCCTTTTTTAGGCCGGACAAATTCGGCCGACAATCAACCTTGCGTCGCCGGCTGATCGCTGCCGCATCCTGAAACCCCAGCAAAACGAAGTGAACAATCACATGTCGAACAAAACGCACCTTGTCCGCACCATTTTTCAAAACGTCGCCGCTGATGGGAAAATTTATGACACATCATATGGTTTCCGCATCTACGACGACAATTTTTCGACGCACACGAACCTCTACGATACCCTCGAAGAACTGCTGTCTCGCTCGCCAAACGAGCTTGTCGAGACCGCACGCGGGCTTGATTCCATCGGCCGTGGTTTCATCGAATACGCGGAGGAGATGAACCACGCGATTATCGTCGATGGCAATAGGCGTGTATATCCGGGGAGAAACCGTGCTCCATCAGTGCGATAGGCGAGGTGACCGTTCGTCGCGCCGGGGCTCTACCGTACCGAGCCATTCCAGGCGCACTCGTGCATCCGCAAAAGATGCCAGACCAAAGAAAACTGAAAGCAGACAGACCTTAACCGATCAGACGAGGAATTTCCAATGCGCAGATACTTGATTGACGTACCGACGAAGACCTCCTTTTGGGTCGGCGCAAAGTCCGAAAAGGATGCGATTGACGTTCTCTATCGGACAGCGGGCGAGATTGAGTTTCGGATGCACATTGGTGATGAAAACGTAGTGGAGCTGATTGACATGAGCTGCCGCGGCGACCACGAGCTCGTATCCTGCGACGGCGAGGATGATGATGACCTTAGCGAAAAGGATGAAAGTTTTCCTCCGACATCTTATCTGACTTGGCTTGCAAACCGATGATGAGCGTGCGCGGCGCGTTGCCAGTTCTCGCGAAGAGTCGCTTAGAGACAAGCCGTTCACCGCTCAGGGTAGATGGAACGCTCGCGGGGCGCGATCGTCACATACTCCAGCGCGGTGTCGGCGACTGCTTGTACGCACGAGCGATCGCCCATGCGACGAGGCGTCTTACGCTGCAAAGCGTCGATATTCGGGTACCACGGTCACGGATGTCTTCGACGACTTTGAGATCGAAGACGTAGAAAGTAATCCTCCAGCCCCGGCCGTTTAGCCGGACGGTGCGCGTGCCGACGTTGGGCAGACGTCCATGCTCCAGCCAGCGATACCGCTCGGCCGGCTTGATCTTCAGGACATCCTCATTCTCACGAGGAATGACGGGCAGGGCGGCCGTTTTATCAATTGTCCGGACAATAATCGTTGCGGCGACCTTGAGCTCCGTTTTTCATTGTGAGGCATTGCCAGGGTGACGTCAGTGGTTTCAAGCTCGACCGATTGCTTCTACGCAAATGGGAGGCAGGCGCGCATCTCCAGAAATATTTCTCTCGCACGCACAGCTGAACCCAAGGTTGCCGGGGCGGGTGGAGCCCACGAGCCGATCATTTCGATCTCCAGGCTTTTCCGGTATTTGCACGTACGTAACCTCGATCCATCTGTGTTCAACACTCACAATCTGCACCGACACCAAAGCGGTGAACTTCTCCAGCTTCAACGTCGGTCGACTCGATCTGAAGTGAGGGAAATTGCGACGCCAGCTTTTCAATGACAGGCAAAGGAGGGTAGACCGGTGTCTCAAAAGAGAACGCCAGCAAGCCATCGCAGCGTCCCTCCAGTGAAGTTCTGCTCGCATTCCACTTTGTGCCCCAGTGGGTTCGGGCCCAGGATTCAGCCTCAAAATTTGAAATACCTGGCGGCATGGGTAGTATGGATCCAAAGTCGAACCTGCGCGCATATGTCGACGTATTCTTGAAGCACTGATCTTCCATTTCAGACACCAGCTCGCCAGGGCCGCGGAAGAGTGGCTTTCGGCGTAATCCGACATGTGTACTCCAACATTTCAAGAAATTGGTCTCAATGACAGGGTCACCTTAAAACAAGCCGCGTGCAACCGCTCTAATAGCAGAGCACCGAGACTAGACGTCTGCTTTGAAGAGAAGCGCTTAATGGAATGAGGATATAATCGCCAGGTTTATGCCTGGTCGTGCCGGCCTTGGAGACTTTGACGACTTTTCCGATTCCTGACGACGCGCCAAAAGCTGGACAACCCCGCTGGTACGATTCACATTGACCATAGAATTGACAATGGCGCTGCTTGCAGGCGCTCCGAGAAGGGCGTGACACGATGATGATCATGCAGGACAAGACCACGCACGAAGCGATCCCCGACAGCCGCCTGTAGCTGTCTTAGGCCGCGAAAATCATCCGCCTTGACAGTCGCGGACGCTTTCACCTCGATACCGATGATTCGGCCGCGCCGGTCTTCGATCACAACATCAACCTCATCCAGATCCTTTGTTCTGTAGTGAGAAAACGACACACGTCTTTCTGACCAGGAAGCCAGCTTCATCAATTCGGAAACGACAAAGCTCTCCAGGAGAGCACCAAATCGGGTTTTATCGTCGGACAGCCGGGCCAGTTCATCCTCACGAATGGCAGCAAGAAGTCCCGTGTCGATGAAATGTAGCTTCGGCGTTTTGACGAGCCGGCTAAGCCGATTATTCGACCACGGCATCAGCGTTTTGATGAGGAAAAGCCGTTCTAGAATGGCGATGTATTTCCGAGCCGAAACTCCAGACAGTCCTAGCGCCGAACCGAAGCTGCTGTTGTTAACCAGCTGTCCCGCGTGTTCCGCAAGGATATTCAGGAGGCGCGGCAAACGATCAAGCTGATCGATGTTGGCAATCTCGCGCACGTCGCGATCAAGTACCTGGCCGACATAGTCTTCCAGCCACGAAACTCGCCGGGCTGACGTGGTTCGCCTTAGGGCTTCAGGATAGCCGCCAGCGAGAACCATTCCCATCATGTCTCTGCCAAGAATGACGTCGCCATCAGCAACCGGCTCTTCTCCTGCAAACAGACGATCAAGCATCAGGCCAGGCTTGGAGCGGATTTCAGCCTGCGAAAAAGGAAGAAGCGGAATGACTGCCATCCGGCCCGCCAGAGAGTCAGCGATGGCCGGAATGGTCGCGAGATTGGCAGAGCCCGTGAGGAGAAACCGTCCGGGCTCCTGATTATCATCCACGCTTGCCTTGATTGCGAGCATCAGATCAGGAGCACGTTGTACCTCGTCTATAACCGCACGCTTGATCCCGCGGACGAACCCTGTGGGGTCGGCTTTTGCAGCGTTCAAGGTACCCGCGTCATCCAACGTGAAATAAGGTCGATCCTTATCCGAAAACATGCGCGCAAGCGTCGTCTTGCCTGACTGCCGTGGCCCGGATATCAACACAACACGGGTATCAGCCAATGCGGCTTCGACCAGAATATGCGCCTTACGATCAACAAGCAGCTTTGAACTCGGGTAATACGTCATGCGGCCATTCTTAACTCACATGCCGTCCAATTTAAAGTGGCTTTCCGTCCAATGTTAATTTTAATGGCGTCTACTCTTAAACCTCACATGCCTCAACTTTACCAGGTCGATACGGAAGCCGACATTACTAGCTGCAATGATTTTTTGGCATCCACAAACTCTACGAATGTCTGAGCCGATGTCGCTGACCAGACGTCCAATAGACCAGTGGTGCATTTGCCCTAACTTTCTACTCCCAAACGATCCATAGCCAAATCTCATGAGATAACAATACGCCATACTGACCGACAAAGGCCAGCACGCGCTCCCAGACAAGCCGGCCACGCTCGAAGACCTTTAAATACAGCAGACTTTCTCACCGCAGGCTGCTTGACGGAAAAATTTCTGCGGCTGATCCTTGTCATAGGCTAAGAGCCCTGAGATCGGCATCCGGCGAAGGAGCGCTAGTCTTTCAAAAAAAAACGAGAAGACCTTCGAATACAGCTCCGATCCGTGAACCGGTTGTGGATACGAAGAAGTCTTTTGTGCCGACAAACCAAGGAACGAATTGTGATCACCGACTTGAAAATTTCACTCGACTGCGAACCCACCCGAACGACAATCGAAGCAAAGGGACCAACACTAAGCGTCGCGGTTAGTCAGGCATGCAGTGAACTCTCCCAAAGATATTCTCAGCTGAGCAAAGTCGTTATAGGCGTCCGGCGCATTGCAGATCAACACGAGGAAGACGAGACGGCCCCGTTCGCGACAATCGAACCGCGCTGCAACCTTTCGGATTTTGAAAGCCCGTTCACTCTCAAAAACGGCTTGGATTTCATTCGTGATGCAGCGACACTCGATGACATTCTTGTGATGATCGATGTTACAGACGTCTACCAGCGCGCAACAGCCCGCGTTCTCGGTATCAACTTTCCCGAAACTTTGGACGAGAGCTTTGAGGATGAAGAACGTGATCCACAAAGGTGCCTAAAAGACTTTGTAGCCGCTGCCCATGGGATGATGCTTTGGGACAACAATATCCCACCGATCGATGTTCGCGGAGAGCTTGACCGCCTTTGGGGAAGTAACGACTGGACACAGATCCTCGCCCCAGAGCAAGTCCAAATTGCCGAAGTCAAAATCTACTCGATTTGCGTCGTCGGACAATACGCGAACGGCTGGATGATCCGTTTTGACTACACCGAAGGCGAACGGATTGGGCGGGAAGTGGAATTCGTATGGCGGGACCGGGCTGGCCGTTACCAAGTAATCCGCGACGAAAGAAGCGCTCTGCGCACCTACGACACGGCGTTTCTCGGCGGTCAATTAGACCAGGTACACGACGCCCTGCAGCGTGCTTTGGACGCTGGGGAATATGTTGAGGAGTTCCGTGTCGCCTCACAGATCAGAAAGTCCCGCTCTGAAAAAGACAGTGCCACCATAGCTTGATCGCTCGGCCGTCGGGCGAATACGCGAACTTATAGATCGTTTCGTGAGTGACCGATATCGGATGCCGCTCCAAACGCATCCTTCCTGCGATCTGCTGCGGCGACTAACCTTGCTTGATCCGATCAATCACCGACTGACGGACGCGCGAGAACCGCGCCAGCTTCCTCAGCTTGGCGCGTCGTTCGCAGGCCATGTCATGCGCCGTTACGCAGTAATAGCCGTTGAGATCCGGGATGACCTCGTCGATGAACATGATGCGCTCGATCTGCCGAAAAATCGTCGAGCGATGACGCCCAAGCTTTTCGGCGATAATGCCAACAGCCAGGCCCGCCATGCGCCAACGCGCGATCTTGCGCCGTTCATCCATGTCGATATTCGAGTAGGGACGTTTCATTGCAGCTTCCTTGCGAGTGACAACCGATTGGTATCATTCGCAGGTCGCACTTCATCCTTGAACCCACCAACGGAAGATATCCGAGTTCATCAAGGATCAGCATATCGAGGCGAACCAGTGCTTCGGCGATCTGACCGGCTTTGCCTTTGGCCTTCTCCTGCTCGAGAGCGTTGACCAGTTCGATGGTCGAGAAGAAGCGGACCTTTCGACGATGATGCTCGATTGCCTGGACGCCGAGAGCGGTCGCGATGTGTGTTTTTCCTGTTCCGGGCCCGCCGACGAGCACGATATTCTGCGCTCCGTCCATGAACTCGCATCGGTGCAGTTGGCGCACCGTCGCTTCGTTGATCTCGCTGGCGGCGAAGTCGTATCCCGAGATGTCTTTGTAGGCCGGGAAGCGCGCAGCCTTCATATGGTAAGCAATCGAGCGGACCTCGCGCTCAGCCATCTCGGCTTTCAGCAACTGGGACAGCACGGGCACTGCCGCATCGAACGCCGGCGCTCCTTGCTCGATCAGGTCCGTGACGGCTTGGGCCATGCCATACATCTTCAGGCTACGCAGCATGATGACGACGGCTGCGCTGGCGGGATCATGACGCATGGCGACCTCCCGCGATCCGTACACGCAGACCATCGTAGCGCTCAACGTTGGCCTTGGGTTCACGCAGCAAGGTCAGCGCCTGTGGCGTCTCGATGTCAGGGTCGTCAGTCGTCTTGCCATCTATCAGGCGATGCAGCAGGTTCAGCACATGCGTCTTGGTCGCGACGCCTTGATCCAGAGCCAGTTCTACAGCTCTTACGACGATTTGTTCGTCGTGATGAAGAACGAGAGCGAGAATGTCGACCATCTCACGATCACCACCGGGGCGGCGAAGGATCTGGTCCTGCAATTTGCGTAAGGCGGGCGGCAATTCCAGGAAGGGTGCGCCATTGCGCAGGGCACCGGGCTTGCGTTGGATGACCGCAAGGTAATGCCGCCAGTCGTAAATCGTTCGCGGCGTTTTGTCGTGGCTGCGTTCAATGATCCGCGGATGCTCGCAGAGAATATTGCCCTCGGCCGCAACGACCAGCCGCTCGGGGTAAATCCGCAGGCTGACGGGTCGGTTCGCAAAAGATGCAGGCACGCTGTAGCGGTTCCGCTCGAAGGTGATCAGGCAGGTGGGGGAGACACGCTTGCTCTGCTCGACGAAGCCGTCAAACATAGTGGGGAGCGCCATCAATGCTACCCGCTCATCAGCCCAAACATCCGCGATCGTGCCGGGCAAGGTACCGTGAATTGTGTCGCACCAAAGGTCTTGGCAATGCTGTTCCAGCCAGACATTCAATGCCGCCAGATCCGGAAAGGGCGGCATCTGTTGCCACAAACGTGGTCGGGCATCCTGAACGTTCTTCTCGACCTGCCCCTTCTCCCAGCCTGCGGCGGGATTGCAGAACTCGGGCGCAAAGACGTAGTGGTTCGTCATTGCCTGGAAGCGGACGTTAACTTGCCGTTCCTTGCCGCGACCAACACGATCGACCGCGGTCCTCATGTTGTCGTAAATGCCACGACCCGGCACGCCGCCGAACACCCGGAACCCGTGCCAATGAGCGTCGAAGAGCATCTCGTGCGTTTGCAGCAGGTAGGCTCGGACCAGAAAAGCTCGGCTGTGCGATAGCTTGATATGCGCGACCTGAAGCTTCGTACGCTCACCGCCGATCACAGCATAATCTTCACTCCAATCGAACTGGAATGCCTCACCAGCGCGGAAGGACAGAGGAACGAATATGCCGCGCCCTGCTGTCTGCTGCTCAACCCGCCACTCACGGGCGAAGGCGGCGACCCGACCATAGGAGCCAGCAAAGCCCAGAGCCACCAGATCGGCATGAAGTTGCTTCAGCGTTCGGCGCTGTTTGCGTGACCTTCCGGCCTCGGTTTTCAGCCAGCCAGAAAGTTTGTCGGCGAACGGATCAAGCTTGCTCGGTCGTTCCGGTACCGTGAACGTCGGCTCGATCGTACCCGCGTTCAAATACTTCGCGATCGTGTTGCGCGACAGTCCCGTGCGCCGGCTGATCTCGCGCACAGACAGCTTCTCACGCAGTGCCATCCGACGGATGATGTTTAAAAGTCCCATGTGGATCACTCCGTTGCCCCCGTCGCTTTCCGCGTTGGGGGAAGGTTCACATGGCTCAATTCTCAATGGAAATTATGCGCCTAACCGGCTCAGTTCCGCGTGGAAACCAACAAAATGTATTCAGAAGCTCTCGTCCCATGATACCTCCTCGTATCTTGTGCATAAATATTCACTATTGAAATTGCATTTAAAGCTCAGACATCATACCTATCCGTGTCAAGCTGGATCTCGGCGCAATAAATTTGCACGGTCGATTCGCGTTGAATCGACTGGCTTACGCTAGTTGAACCGACCAGATGAATTTGGGAGCATGAAAATTATATGGCAATATATCAACATGTTATATCTGGAACGGAATGTATTTTCTTAAACTTCTCAGACGCCGACCCGGACTGGAGTGCTGATGTCAGCCGACGTAAAATTGATGGCAGGCCATCAAGAATCCAGCGTCAAGATCTAGCGGTGTATATTTATTCATGCATGATTTGACCGTGAGCTAGCCGCTATCGCTGAAGAGCATCTGTACGAACAGCCAGCCAAAGCGGAGGACGATCAAGATCAATAGTCGCCGATTTCATAATGGGAGAAGATATGAGCCGCTTAAACGAACTCCGTCTGGTCGCTCGTGTCGCTCAGATGTATCATATCGAAAACCGTCGTCAGGGCGACATCGCGCAGCACCTTAACCTGTCTCAGGCGACGGTCTCCCGGATGCTGAAACGTGCCAGTGTCGAAGACATCGTGCGCACGACCGTGGTCCCACCGCTCGGCACCTTCCCCGAACTCGAAAGCAAGCTTAGGGAACGGTTTGGTCTGCCAGAGGCGATCGTCGTCGAGTGTTCGGAAGATCGTGATGCGGCGGTCATGTCCCGAATAGGCGAAGCCGCGGCACATTTTCTCGAAGTCACGCTGTCCGATGGCGACGTTTTGGGTGTTTCGAGCTGGAGCCAGACTATTTACAAGATGGTGGAAAACATCCACCCGCAGAAAAGCGCGTCTGTCAGATACGTGGTTCAAACGCTCGGAGGCATGGGCGACCCGGCGGTTCAGACCCACGCGACTCAGTTGACCGCCAAACTGGCACGGCTCACGGGCGCGGAACCCAAACTGCTGCCTGTTCAGGGAGTTGCCTCTTCCAAAGAGGCGAAACTTGTTATGATCGACGACCCTTACGTACGGGAAACGATCGGCCTTTTTGACCGTATTACAACCGCAGTCGTGGGGATCGGAGCGATTGAGCCTTCTGAACTCCTGGCGCGGTCGGGCAATTTCTTCTCGGCAAGCGAATTATCCCGACTGGCGGAGTCGGGCGCTGTCGGGGACATATCGCTGCGGTTCTTCGACCTGCAGGGGACTCCGGTGAAAACTTCTCTTGATGAGCGGGTGATTGGGCTTTCCCTCGACGAACTGGCGAAGATCGATCGCGTCATCGCGCTCGCGGGCGGAAAACACAAGACCGCTGCGATCGCCGGTGCCTTACGTACGAAGACGATAGACGTTCTCGTCACCGACAAGTTCACGGCCGAGCGCCTTGTGACAGAGGATTTCTAGAGCCAAAGCGCATTCCAGGCGACATGGACCCGCGTGAGTGATGTCCCCTGGTTGAGGCGGCGCGTTACAAAGTGGTCCCGCCCGCAGGCGCATGGTCAAGCCGTCACCCCGACTATAGACCTCGTGATCGAACAGCTCTTTACCGCGCCCTCACAAGAGAGAGCGACCACGTTCCTTCTAACGCTATCTCGCACTCGTGCAGGTGGCGACCCGTGGCCGTCTCGTGATGCCCGACCTGCATCGTTGCATCATACGAAGCCCGGCTACGGCCTCCACTCACGGAAACTCGTCGTGGGACGGCTTCGAAGCGTCGTGTTGCAACCACGGCTTCGCATGCGAAACCCAAACGTTCGACTCGGCGACGACACCGGGATCGGTATCGAAGGTTCCGGCGCGGACCACAACAGCGCCCGGCTGGGCTGGTCGCTCCGCGTAGACGTGGGTCCCGCATGTCTCGCAAAACCATCTGAGCTTACCCGGAGTGGATTCGTAGCTCCTGAGGCTATTCTCCCCCGAAGTAATCTTGAAATCCTCGCTTTTGACCCGCGCTGCCGTGTTGTGATCGGCGGCATGGGACTTTCTGCACGTCTGACAGAAGCAGTTCCACAGGGGGCCATCGATTTGAGCAGCCTCGTACTGAACTTTCTTGCACTGGCAAGATCCCAGAATCTTCATAATCATACCTTTCGCCGTTCTAAGGCAGGAGAATTGTATTGTTCTTCGACCGACCGCTTGCCCCTGCCGGGCGGCGTCAACGGCCATTCAATCAAACCGGTCGAGCGGTGATGCCGCGGCTGCCGGGAGTCAGCCTCCAGCGCACATGCATCGCGAGATGCCCGGACTTCCAAGAATATTCCCCTTCCGCGCCTGCCGGAATGGATAGTGCGGAAGGGAGATGCGTAGGTGCTACTGCTTTGGTTTCCAGGTCAGGGGATCTGAGGGCCTTTCGAAGTATTGAGCGGCGACATCGGCGGGCCACCACGCGTCGCCCTTCGGTTCGATCCAGTCGGTCGAGTTCAGGTCGCAGTCCTCTCCGAGAACCTCCTTCACGTCATCGATCGTGTAGGGCAGCACGGGGCGGAGTATCGATTGGATTTTGGGACCCTGACCCTGGAGTGTCCGCATCATCACGTCCCAGACCATGCTGATGTCCGCCCGCGGCGGCCAGATATGGAAACTCTTGCTGACGAAATCCGGATTCTTGCGCCAATAGCAGGCGGCGGATGCCTCACCTCCGAGAACGATCGGCATCCGGTCGCGACCGGACTGCAGAATGGCGTTGAGGACGCCGTTCTCCGAGGCTGACTGGACGACCATCCCGTCGATCTGCGCGGGATTGGTCGCGAGGAACTTCTGCACCTCGACCTGAGCCACCTGGTCGGTCCACTTTCCGGCGACGTTGCCGACGACCTTGATGTCGGGATACTCCGTGAGCGCCTTGTTAGCGCCGATGTCGAAGCTATCGGACGACGCGAATCCAGGGATGCCCGATACAAGGAGCACGTTCCCCTTGCCGCCGATCTCTTCGGCCAGCCATTTCGCCGCCGTGTAGCCGCCCTGCGTGTTGTTTTCCGTTGCGCTGATCGCGTAGGGCGATGTCACATAACCGGAGACGGAGAAGACCGGAACTCCCTTGGAGTATGCGTACTCGATCGTCTGGTTAAGCGCCGTGACGTTCGAGCAGCAGATGATGATCGCGTCGACGCCGCTATCCACCATTTGCCGCATCTGCTGGATTTGGACCGCGTCCTTCAGGTCAGACTGGGTGACGACAAGCTCCGACACGAGTCCTGCGTCCTTGTACTTGGGCAGCAGGACATTGTTGAGCTCGTCGAGCATGGCGGCGCGCCAGGTATTTCCGGCATACGTGGAGGCGTAGCCGATCTTCCAAGGCGGCGGCCGCTTGGCGACGAAATCCTTAAATACGGTTCCCCCGAGAGGGATCGCCGGATCCACGTGTTCGTATATCGCCTGCTGTTCGGGCGGCAGCGAATCCAGACCGTCCGCATGCGCGACCAACGGCACCTGATAGACGCCGCAGAGCAGCGCGATAGCGGCTAATAGCTTATTCCGCATGATAGGGTCTCCTCCCCCAGGTTCTCCCGCGCCACCCGGTCTTCCCGATGAATCCCGGACGCGGAAATCCGACTGTTCCCGACGGAAACAGGACTATTTTGCGCGGCGTATCGCCGCCCGTTTGGCTAGTTGCGAAGGCCGGCCTGTTTCAGGAGAGGCATGACCCTCTCGTTGAAAAACGGCAGTTCTTCGTTGTAGTCGACCATCGTAAGCAGCGCGCCGTCGACACCGGTCTTGCTCAAGGCGGCGAGTTTCTCGGTCACCTGGTCGGGCGTGCCGACGATCGGGAAACCACCCCAGCCCGCGATGAAGCGCTCCTTGAACTTCTGATACATTTCCGCGGAGTGGTTCTGGGACTGGACCTGCAGGACCTCGCAAATGTTTTCGCAAGCCTCCCAGTCGCCCTTCTGCTTCACGTAGTAATCATAGTATTCGAGGGCTTCCTTCTCCGTTTCGCGCACCACGACAGGGCAGGCCGTGAAGGTCCCGAGCTCTCGATTGTACTCGGTCCGTGCAAGGTCCTTGACCTTCTTTACCCACGCCGAACCGGATTCCATGTCCTGCATGAAGCCGAAATTGAAGTCGCAGAACTTCGCGGTGAACTGCAGGCCTTTCCCGGATGCGCCGGCGCAGATCAGCACTGGCCTGCCGGCCTTGTTATAGGGCTTGGGCTCGCTGAATGCGTCCTTGACCTTGAGGAACTGGCCGGAGAAATCGACGCCATTCCGTTTCCAGAGCTCCTCGACGATCTCCATCCACTCGGTCGCGTATTCGTACCGCGTGTCGTGTTCCATCATGGGAACGCCGAACATCTCCATCTCCGGAGTGAACCAGCCCGTGACGAGATTGAGGCCATATCTCCCTTTCGAAATATGGTCGATCGTCGTTGCCATCTTGGTCGCGACTATGGGGTTTAGCGTCGGAATATGCGTCGTCGAGAAGAACTGGAGCTTTTCTGTAACCGCAGCGAGCGCCGCGGCCCACGTGAAGGTGTCCATGTTGACACCGTTGAAGTTCGTCGGGCCACCGAAGCCCCGCCAGCGGGCGATCGGAACCATGCACTCCCAACCCGCCGCTTCGAGCTGTCTGGCGATTTTGACGTTGTGGTCGAACGTCGGCTCGAAAGTCGTTTCGGCCAGGGTGATGGCGCAGGCGTTCGAGCAGTTCGTACCGAAGACGCCCAGTTTCAACTTGTTGTCGTTGAACATCGGGTTGCCGGACGCGCGGAATTCCTCTTGAATACTCAATATTTCCTCCCAAGGTATGCTTTGACGGTGTACTTTTCGCCGCCGATCATGCTTTTCAGATATTCATCTCGTCGAATACTTCCTGGGCGCACCGAAAACTGTCGATGGCCGCGGGGACGCCGCAGTAGATCGACACCTGAAGAAATACCTCCCGGATTTCCTCTTTCGTGATCCCGTTGTTGATAGCGCCCCGGACATGGAGCTTGAGTTCGTGGGGACGGTTGAGCGCCGAGATCATTCCAAGGTTGAGGATGCTGCGCATCTTCCGCTCCAGACCCGGACGGTTCCAGATTTCGTCCCAGCAATACTCCGTGACGAGTTGCTGCATCGGCCAATTGAAGTCCGTAGCCTTCTTCACAGAGGCATCGACATATTCGCCGCCGAGAACTTCGCGGCGTGTTTTCAGGCCCCGCTCGAAGCGGTGGGTTACGGTCCGACCATTGATGGCCGGTTCACTTGCGGTTGCTGCTGTTGTCACGGGTTTCTCCTTTGGATTGGTTCGCGAACGCTGAACGTTCGATGGTTTGGCGTTCCATGAAGTGTCGTGGAACGCGCGGGATCAGGCTGCGGTATCGATGAGGGCAGACGACCGCATCAGCTTGCCGTCCTCGTAGAGAAGCGGTGCGATCGCATCGAGGTACTGCGCTTGCCGCACTTCGCCGAGCACCACATCGTGGGTCTGGACACGCACAACGTCTCTGAGGTCGCAGGCGAACGAGGCTTGCGCGTCGCATAGAACCGGGAGGCCGTTCAATGAAATCCAGTCGCCGTGCTGGAAGCGATCCTGCCCCTTCAGTTTGCCGCTGAAGAGCGGCACGAGCGGTGCGTGGGACAGGTGCAGCATGTTGACCGCGAAACGCTTTGCCTGCTTCAGCGGCTGACTGATTGACGCGGATTGGTTGATGCACACGAGTATGGTTGGAGGATCAGCCGTGACGGATTGTACGGCCGTTGCCGCCATGCCGTGTCGGACGCCGTCGCATTCGGTTGTGATCAGGCAAATGGTCGAAGTAAACCTGCGCATTGCCGACCTGAACTGGCTTTGCGCATCGGTTAGTGTTTCAGTCATCGCTCCCTCCCATGGGCAATGTCGGTTGGCGAGAAATAACCAGATTCGCAGACAATCTGTCAAGACGTTTTTGTATCATTGACAGATTGTCTGATAGCTGGTTCCGTGTGCGCGTTTTTGAATTCGGGAGATGTCTATGGAACTTGAAGGTAAAGTCTGCATCGTCACGGGCGCAGGCAGCGGTATCGGGAAAGCGACCGCGAAACTTTTCTATAGTGAGGGCGCGCTTGTCGTCGTCGCCGATGTGAACGCAAGCTCGGCAAACGACACCGCCGCAGAGCTCGGGAACCGCGCTTTGGCCGTACGCGCTGACGTGTCGTCGGCGGAAGACGTGGAAGCGATGGTTTCTACGGTCACCGGAAAATGGAAGCGCATCGACGTCCTCGTCAACAACGCCGGGTACGGTATGCGGGGAAATGTCGTCTCGACCGCTGAAAGCGATTGGGACCGCTTGATGGCGGTCAACGTGAAAGGAATTTTTCTTTGCTCTAAGTTCGTCATCCCTGTGATGATTGCCAGGGGCGGAGGATCCATCGTGAACACCACATCGTACACCGCGGTATCCGCGATCGCGGACCGCACGGCCTATGTCGCATCGAAGGGAGCTATCTCCTCGCTCACTCGCGCCATGGCCCTGGACCACGCGAAACAGAATATCCGCGTGAATGCTGTCGCGCCCGGTACGGTTGACTCGCCCTATTTCGACAAGATCTTCAGGGAGACGCCGGACCCGGTGAAGCTCCGCGGCGAATTTAACTCCCGCGCTGCCCTGAACCGTATGGCACGGCCCGAGGAGATCGCCGAAGCCATGCTGTTTCTTGCCTCGGACCGATCGCGCTTCGCCACCGGAAGCATAGTGACGGTAGACGGTGGTTCGTCCATCGGAAACCATCTGGTGGAATAGGTCAGGTCGACGGCGGCTACTTGCAGCCGCCGTCGTATTCTCCTCCGCCTACCTGGATCGCCGGGCGATATGATCCAGGCCCGCCATGAGGTAGCTACGGAAGTAGTCGGGATGCTCGCACATAGGGAAATGTCCGAGACCCGGCATGGTCAGATGGAGGCTTCCCGGTATCAGGGCTGCCAGCTTCGCCCCGTCCGCGGGTGTGGCGGAGTAGTCGTAGTCGCCTGACAGGAGTACGGTAGGAACATCGCCCGCGTCGATTTCCGGAGCCGTGACGGCACCGTCGAACTCATCGCTATAGAACGCCAGGTCACCAGCGTAGATCCCCGGGGCCGCCTGCGAATATATCCAGCTTGCCCTTCGGCGGCAGTCTTCGGGGCTTATAGGGCTCATTAGCCCTCTTACGTACGCGGCGTTGTGGAGCGATCCGTGAACGTGCGCATGGTTCTGGTAGGCATTGCGCCTACCTTTCGATCGGAACGGAGGCTCGATGGCAATTATGCCTCGGAGAAGCGAAGGCCGTTTCGCTGCCAGGGTCAACGCCATCGCCGCACCCATCGATCCCCCGGCCACGATGGCCTGCTCTCCCACGATCTCTTCGATGATCGCGGCGCACCATGCCAGGTACATCTCCGACGAAAGGGTGTAGATTCCGCCGCCCCAGGAAAGTGGCGGCATGGACTTGCCGTGGAACGGGAGATCGACGGCTATCAGGCGGTGATTCTCGGCCAGTCCGATATCGGACAGTTGCGGTTGGAACTGACGACCGTCGGCACCTGCCGTGTGAAGGAACAATACCGGCGTGCCGTGCCCAGCTTCTTCGAAGTATATGTCGTATCGCTGTCCACCGATGTGCAACGCTCGATACCTGCCTGCAATCTGCGCCAGGTCGCGTGGAGTGGACGGCGCGGCCGCCGCGGTCGCTCTCACCGTTCGCTCGATGACCCGTTCGAGTACCGGGCGAGCCCTGGCGATCGCGACAGCCGCCCCTTCGATCTGGAACTCGGCGTTAGCGAGCTGGAACGCGGTGAAGGAGTGGAACGTCGCTGGCGGAGGCGCTTGGAACACCTTGGCCCAGGTGTCCGCCGGAGCGGCAACGCGTATATCGACTTCTCCGGCGGTATAGGCATCCAGAACGACCGCACGTTGATCCGCGATCTGAAGCACCAGACCCTCTTCCCCGACTTCAAACCTGATCGCGACTTCCAGTCCCGCCGACAGGCGCGGCAATTCCTCGTCAACCGCCGCTTCTTTCAGGCGGTCGCGCAACACTTCGAACATTGCCAATTATCTCCTCCCATTCAGAAGGCAAGATGTCGGTATGGCCTCACGCCCCTATCGCCCTCGACAGGAGGGGGTTGGATGTCGTGACCGCGCGATCTTGCCTGACCATCACCATGCCTCGCTCAGCGACCACGGCAAGTAGTTTTAAGCAGATCATCAGACAATCTGTCAAGGCAAGCGAGCTTCAGTCCCGGGGTAGATGTTCCAGCGCGACCCTCGCTGCCATGTCGATGTGATACTTGCACGCTGCAGCGGCTTTTGGACCGTCCCGCTCGCGGATTGCCGCAGCTATTGCCTGGATCTCCTCCACGCTGTGTTCAAGCCGCCCGGGTTGGGTCATCGAAGTCATTCTCAGGAGCGTGACGCGGTTGTGGAGCGATGTCAGTATCTGCTTGACGACAACGTTCTTGCTTCCGTTTGTGAGGCACTCGTAAAATGCGGTTTTGGCTGCGAGAAGCCGTTCTCGGGAATCGGCTTGCGCGGCATCCGAGAATTCCTTGACCCTCAGTTCCAGGTCGGCCATGTCCTCTTCGGTGCCCTGCTCGGCGAATTGCTGTCCGGCGAAACTCTCGAGAAGCGCCCGGACCGTGTACAACTGGGCGGCCTCTTCGTAGCTTATCGTGCTGACCACAGGGCCACGGTGCGGGAAGCTGGTTATCAAGCCTTCCGCTTCGAGCTGGCGGAGCGCCTCCCTTATCGAGGTACGTCCCACTCCGATCATCTCGCATAGCTCGCGCTCGACGAGCCGCTCGCCGGGCTTGAAGCGCCCTACCGATATCGCTTGGCGCAGCTTTTCTTCGACCTGCATTCGAAGAGAGGCATTTTGCTTCGCGATTTGAAATTCACTGTCTCGCATGGCTAGTTGGTCTTCCAGTGCGCTTGCTGTCGTCGGCAAGCTTTTATATGACCTCCGAATCAATGTCCGGCAAGCCATTGTAGTTAGTGCGGCGGTTAAGTGCTTTCTAAAACCGTTGACCTATTGTCCGGAAGTAAATCTCGTCCAGCCGCGGGTCTCGCCCCTCGAGCAGCGACGCCAGTCCTTTTCTATTTGATCCGGGAGTGACGCGCCTAGTTTGCGGCTCCCGCCTCCTCCGACAGCCCGGCCATGTCGGATTCGACCCGATCGTCTTGAACCCCATCGAGGGCCTCGACGGGGTCTCACGTGTTCTCACATGACGCTCAACGTGAAGGCAACGCACAACCAATCGTTGAACCCGAACGCGGGCATCGCTCGGCGGCACTGTTGACCAACGCCCCCCGTTGCCGTGTTTATTGCCCACGTCCGGATATCGCAATCTTCTATGCTGCCCGGAGCAGCATGCCGAAAAGGTCTCGCGACTCGTCGGGATCGGCAATGATATCGAGTCGCTCGGAAAACTCGCCACCCCCGAGTTGGCTTCTGATGTAACGCAATGCCGAGAAATCCTCGATCGCGAAACCCACGCTGTCGAAGAGGGTGACCTGTCTCTCGTCGCGGCGGCCGATGGCGGTGCCCGTCACGACCCGCCAAAGCTCTGTCACGGGGTACTCGGCATCCATCTGCTGGATTTCTCCCTCGATCCGCGTCTGGGGCGGAAACTCGACGAAAGTGTCGGCGCGCAAGAGGATGTCCCGGTGAAGCTCCGTCTTGCCGGGGCAATCACCACCGATGGCGTTGATATGTACCCCGCTGCCGACCATGTTGTCGGTGAGGATCGTCGCATACTGCTTGTCGGCCGTGCAGGTCGTGATGATCTGCGCGCCTTCTATCGCCTCCTGAGACGAAGAGCACACCGTCACCTCGACACCGAAATCCTCGAGGTTTCGCGCGGCTTTTGCTGTCGCCAGGGGATCGATATCGTACAGCCTCACCCTCTCGGTGCCCACGATTGCCTTCATCGCGAGCGCCTGGAACTCCGCTTGGGCTCCGTTACCGATAAGCGCCATGGTGGTCGCGTTTTTCGGGGCGAGATAACGCGCTGCCATTGCGGACGTCGCCGCCGTTCGCAGGGCCGTCAAAAGCGTCATTTCCGTCAGTAGCACGGGATATCCGGTCGACACTTCCGCGAGTAGCCCGAACGCCGTTACCGTCTGGAGGCCGCGCCCCATGTTGCTGGGATGCCCGTTGACGTACTTGAAACTGTAGATTTCACCGTCGGAGGTAGGCATCAACTCGATCACGCCCTCGCTCGAATGAGAAGCGACGCGCGGAGTTTTATCGAAGGTTTCCCACCGACGGAAATCGGCTTCGATCGCGGCGGCCAGCCCTATCAACATGGGCTCTATACCGACGTGGTGAACAAGGCGCATCATGTTGGCGACGCTCACGAATGGGACAAGCGCTTTTTCCGAGGGGTTAGGGGCTGGCATAGACTTCTCCGTTCGTGCGGCGTTGCCGTGTCGGTACGACAGGCGTTTGATTTCTTAGGGGGCGCGGATCAGCTCTTGGTCGCGCTGCGGCTTGCCAGCGCCGTCTCCAGCTCGGGGAGCAACTCGAACAGGTCGCCGACCAGGCCGTAATCGGCGACCTGGAAAATGGGGGCTTCGCTGTCCTGGTTGATCGCAACGATCACCTTCGAGTCCTTCATGCCCGCGAGATGCTGGATCGCGCCCGAGATCCCGCATGCGATGTACAGGTCCGGCGCGACGATCTTACCCGTCTGGCCGACCTGCCAGTCGTTGGGAGCATATCCCGCGTCCACCGCCGCCCGGCTCGCACCCACGGCGGCTCCGAGTCTATCGGCGAGCGGGATGATCGTGGCGTTGAATTTCTCCGCGGAGCCGAGCGCACGGCCGCCCGCTACGACAACCTTGGCCGATGTAAGATCGGGACGCTCCGACTTCGCGAGCTGTTCGCTTACAAGAGACGACGCCGGATACTGGTGCTGGCCGGTTGTCGCAGGCACGATCGGAACTTGCGGGCCTTCGGACGCCACCGCGAAGGCGGAGGTTCGGACCGTGATAGCCCGCTTGGCATCCGTGGACCTGACCGTCTGGACGGCGTTACCCGCATATACGGGCCGCTTGAACGTAACTCGATCCAGGACTTCGGTGATTTCCGAGATTTGCGAGACGTCGAGGAGTGCGGCAACCCTCGGCATGACGTCCTTACCGCTCGACGTAGCAGCCGCTACGATGGTGTCGTATCCGTCGGCCAGCGAGACCACCAGGGCCGCTAGTGGCTCCGCCAGCCCGTCTGTATACCTCGGATCGTCGGCGACGAGCACCTTGCTGGCCCCTGCCAGCCTTGCTGCTCGCTCGGCGATGGCCGTCACGCCCTCGCCCGCGACGAGAAGATGAATTTCGGTCCCGGCCTCATCGCCGATGAGGGACGCGGCCGTCAGGGCTTTCGCCGTCTGTTCGGAGAGCGATGTGTTGTCGTGATCGACGACTAGCAGAATAGCCATTTTTGAGTTCTCCCGTATTTCCGTTCAGATGGTGCCTGTTTCCGCGCTCAGTCGCTGGACCAGTTCTTGCGCGCTCGCGACAATGACACCCGCCTTGCGGCCCGACGGCTCCTCCGTTTTCATGACGATCAGACGCGGTTCGGTAGTGACCCCGAAATCCCCGGGCGTTCGACGCTCGAGCGGCTTCTTCTTCGCCTTCATGATGTTCGGCAACGACGGATAGCGCGGCTCGTTGAGCCTGAGATCGGTGGTTACGACGGCGGGAAGTGCGATACGTATGGTCCGTGAACCGCCGTCGACCTCGCGGACGACAACCGCCGATCCATCGGCGATCTCGATATCCGAGGCGAACGTCCCCTGTGGCCATCCAAGCAGCGCCGACAACATCTGCCCGGTTTGGTTGGAGTCGTCGTCGATCGCCTGCTTGCCCGTCAATACGAGATCGGGTTTCTCCGCCTCTGCCACGGATTTCAGGATTTTCGCGACGGCCAGCGGCTCGATCGTGTCATCCGTCTCCACGAGTATCGCCCGGTCCGCTCCCATGGCGAGAGCGGTGCGAAGCGTATCTTCCGCCTTAGCCGGACCGATCGACACGACCACGATCTCGGAGGCCTTTCCCGCTTCTTTCAACCGGAGCGCGGCCTCGACGGAAACTTCATCGAACGGATTCATGGACATTTTGACGTTCGTCAGTTCGACGCCCGATCCGTCGGCTTTTACGCGGACATTGACGTTATAGTCGACGACCCGCTTTACCGGGACCAAAATTCTCATAGGACTTCTCCCTCGCTTTCGATGTCGCCTTCACTGCGGCGCGTAGCTGATCCAGAGTTTCTCGACATCCGCTTTCGAAACCCATGTCGACGCGGACCCGGGTGTCACGACGAGGACCTCGCCAGCCGCAGCGCGGAAGTCACTCTCATCCCGCTGACCCAAGGTGACCTCCCCACGCAGAAGATGCATGAGCTCGTAGTAATCGTATTCGACCGACTTTCTGGAGTATGCCTCCGCGTCCCAGTAGCCGACGCCGTATTTGCCGTCAGCGCTTTCGAACACGGTGAGCTTGTTGCAGATCGGGACGGGCGAAAGCAGTACGGACTCCGACGGCCCGCGCGAAGGCTGGCGCTCCGCGCGCGGATCGAGGTATGCGATCCCGGGCGAATGCTGTGCCGGGAAGTAGGATGCGACTATGCATTCGCAATCTCGCTCGGCGCGCCAATCGACATGGGTTCCTCGTCCGAGAACCGCTGCTTGTCCCGTCTTCAGGGTTACCTTTTGGTCGCCGTCAAGCGTGAGGATCCCGTTCGTGACGATGACGGTTACATGAGCGGCGAGCGGACCGGAGCTTCCGTTGCCGTCCAAGGCAAGATGGGCGATCTGAAGATCGCCATGGGAAGATATGTCGCCGGAACCGTCAAACTCGAACGGACCCCCAACCCGAGACGGTGCGCGCGTCCCGAAGCGGTGTATCTCGCCTGTCATGCCGCTCACCATTCCGTCGAGATGTATTGGGTTTCCAGGAACTCTCGGATGCCTTCCTTCCCGCCTTCGCGTCCGAGGCCGGAGAGCTTCACGCCCCCGAACGGAGCCGCGGGGTCCGAGAGGAGGCCCCTGTTCAGCCCGACCATTCCGACCTCGAGCCGTTCGGAAACCCTGAGACCCCGCTTCAAATCGGAGGTGAAAACGTACCCGGCCAAACCGTAATCGGTGTCGTTCGCACGGGAAACGACATCGTCCTCGTCGTCGAAGACCTGGATGGCGGCGACCGGGCCGAAGATTTCGCCAGCAACGCAGTCCGCGTTCTGCGGCACGTCGAACAGCACGGTCGGCGGATAGAAATGGCCCGGTCCTTCCGGGACGACACCCCCGAGTTTCAGCTCCGCTCCCTTTGCGACCGCGTCGTCTACGAAACGCGAGACGCTGTTTCGGGCTCCCGCGTTGACCAGCGGGCCGACATCGACGTCCGGGTCAAGCCCGTTTCCGACGCGGAGCTTGGAGAACTCCGAAGTCAATTTCGACGTGAAGGTCTCGGCAACGGACCTGTGAACGTATATGCGGTTCGCCGCGGTGCAGGCCTCTCCGAGATTGCGCATTTTGGCCAGCATGGTGCCAGCCACTGCCTGCTCGATATCTGCGTCCTCGAAAACGATGACGGGAGCGTTGCCCCCCAGTTCCATGGCTGGCTTGAGCACGCGGTCAGCCGCAGCGTGTAGAAGCTTCTGCCCCACGGAAGTGGATCCGGTGAACGACACGACGCGAACCCGAGGATCGTGCAGCATGGCATCGACGACCGCACCTGAGGTTTTCGACGGAACGACGTTCACGACCCCCGGAGGAACGCCTGCCTCCTCTAGCAGCGGCATAAGCGCAAGCATCGTGAGCGGCGTCTCCGACGCGGGCTTGATCACGACGGTACATCCGGCGGCGAGAGCCGGGGCGATCTTGCGTGTTCCCATCGCGGCAGGATAGTTCCAGGGTGTCACAAGCACGGCCACGCCCGCAGCCCTGTGTTGGACGAGAATCCTCGCCCCGCTCGACGGGGCCATGGACACCGAACCCTCGATGCGGACGGCTTCCTCCGAAAACCACCGGAAAAACTCCGCGGCATATGCCGCCTCTCCACGGGCGTCTGCTCCCGCCTTACCGTTCTCCAGGGTGATGAGGCGGGCGAATTCGTCCAGCCGTGCCGTCATCAGCTCATACGCCTTGCGCAGCACCTCGCCCCTGGCGCGGGGACTTTTCTTCGACCAGGCAAACGCGGCTTCGCTCGCCGCGTCCACCGCCGAGATCGCTTCCTGCACCGAAGCGGAAGCGACGGAGGTGATCACTGTTTCGTCGGCGGGATTGAGAACGTCGAAGCGTTCGCCGCTCGCGGAAGGCAGCCATTTGCCACCGATGTAGAGTTCGTTTTTGTACATCGTTTCTCTCGTCTTGAAAGTTTACGGATGCGGGAACTACGCAGCCAGGGCGGCGGCGTGAGCCTCGACGCTCCTTCTGACCGCCTGGGGAGTTAATTGACCGTCATGGCCCTCTAGCTCCGCTCTCGCGCGGGACCCCACGATTCCGCGCAGGCCGAAGGGCAGCGCGAGGATGGCTTTCGAATACTCGACGCTCGCCTCAACAGGCCACAAGGCTTCGAAGGCCTCCCGCGCGGGTCCGATGGCAATCGCGGTGTCGGCGAATTCGCTTCCTTCGCCACCTCGTGAGAGGTTTTTGTCGGCTGCGATCCGGTCTCCGTCGATCTCCACGCCGTAGATTTCCCGCGCTGTTTCCGCGCTGATGAAACCATCGAGCACGTCGCGCAACACCAGATCGGGATCGCGGGTCTCCGCCGGGCCGAAACCGCCCCCTGCCGACGATGTCATCAGCAGGCGGTCTCCGGCGAAAAGCGTGAGCACTTTCACCATCCCGATGACCTCCCTGCGGCCGTCCGCTCTGATAACCTCTCCCGCGCTGTTGCTCCCCGGGTGGCCGCCATACACGCCCCACGGCTGAAAGCGGAACCTGTCCAGACCTCGCACCGCGATTTTGAGCTCGGGAACGCGGGCTTCGATTTCTATGCGAATTGCTGCGCCCCCCCGGTATTTCCCGTGTCCGGCCACGTCGGAGACGAGTTCGTAGCGGTGGACGACGAGCGGAACCTCGACCTCCACGTATTCGACGGGCGTGCTCTTGAGATACCCGATCATGGTGTCGTTGGCGTCGACGCCGTCCCCGCGGACACGGGCCCCGGAACCGCCGGAAAACGGCTCCACGACGCTGACCCGGCTCCGCCCGGTTGCCGCGTCGATCCAGGACGCGGAAATGATGCCCCCCTGCCCGGCTCCGCAAGCCGCGATACCGCCTTCAATGGCCTGGTTCAGGCAGCCGATAAGGGTGTCGTAAATCCGCATCACGGAGACCCAGCGGTTTCCGGACGAAGCGGGAAATTCCGCGTTCATCACCGATCCGAGCGGAGCTCGTGCCCGGATTGGCCGGATACTCCCGCCGTTGACGGGCATGGTGGGAGCCATGGTGTAGATGTAGTTGGTGAGTCCAAGGCAGAGGAAGGGGTGGCTCCGCTCGCCGCTATAGAAATTCAGCGCCGACCTCACCTGCGGCGACGATCCGCTATAGTCGATCTCGGCTTCGTCGCCGTCAATCGTCAGGCTGCAGTGAAGGAGGATAGGCTCCGAACCCTCGGCACCCTCGATGTAGTCGGCGAACGTGTACGTTCCGTCCTTCAACTGGCCGATGATCTCCCGCGCCTTACGTTCGGAGTACGAGAGGACTCCGGCGACACCCTCGCGAAACGCCGCGACACCCATCTTCTCGCACAGCTCGTTCACGCGGTTCGAAAGGAGTCTCATCGCGGACATGAGCGCCTCGAGATCGCCCCAGACGGCTTCGCCGATCCGGGAATTGTCCTTTATGATCCCGACGATATCCCTGTTGAGAACGCCTTCCCGTACGAGTTTCGCGGGACGCAGGCGCAGCCCCTCTTGGTAGACTTCGCTGAGGTCCGGCGAAATCGAGCCAGGGACCGCGCCGCCCACGTCCGAGGCATGGACAAACGACCATGCGTAGCAGACCAGTTCGCCCTGGTGGTAGATCGGTTGGACGAGATGGACGTCCATGATGTGGGTAGCGAGGCCTCCCGTGTTGAACGGATCGTTGGAGACGATCACGTCACCTGGCAGGATTTTCTCGTCGATCGCTTTCACCATGCCGCTGATTGAATCGCCCGATCCGTTGGTGACACCCGTCATCGTCGGATATGCGAAGAACTCGCCGTCAAGCGTGGCAAGCGCGACCTGGAAGTCCTGCGTCTGCTTCACGAACGTGGTGTGTGCCGTTCGATAGGCGACGGTGGACGCTTCCTCCGCCATGGCGGTGAAACGGTTCTTCATGATTTCTGTAAGGATAGGATCCATATCGAAAACCTCTGGATTACGTTAGTGGTCGCGCGTCATGACGATGTCGCCAAGAGGTCCGATCTCGACCCAGTAGTCGGGCGGAACGACCACCGTCGCGATTTCCTGCTCCACCATGGCGGGGCCTTTCGCGCGGAAGCCCGGTTCCAGCGAGCCCTGCGAGAAGACGGGTGCCTGAAAATACGTTTTGCCGTTGATCCGGAGACGACGATGGATGCGTGGTTCAACCGGGACAGACGGCCCGCTCCGACCCTTCGGCGCTGGCTTTTCCTGCTTTCCAGCGGTCCTGAGACGCAGCGCGTCGATGACCACGGGGAGGTCCGCGCTTGCATGGCCGAAAAGGCGCTCGTGCTCCGCGTGGAACCGCTCGAACGCGTTTTGCACCGACCCGATCTTGCCTTCGCTGAGTTCGAGTTCGACGGGTAGCGTGAACGACTGGGCGGCGTATCGCATTTCCGCGGTGAATGTCTGTACGATGACCGCCCCCGCCGAAATCTCGCCTTGGCGGGCGACCCACTCTTCTCCCGCTACCCTCAATTGCTCCGCGGCCTCTGCCAGGGCCGCGTCGGAAAGGACGGTGCCGTGCATGTTGCGCATCGTGTCGTGCAGGAGATCAGACACCAGGCAACCGAACGCGCAGAAAACGGATGGCACGCGCGGTACGACGATTCTCCTGACCCCGATCTCGTCCGCGAGAAGAGGACCGTGCACGGCACCCGCGCCACCGTACAGCATGAGCGTGCAATCGGTTGGGCCGACGCCGACCCTGGCGAGGAACGGCAAGAGCTTTGCCATCATGTTGGAGGTCGCCACCGCTATCGCACTTTCGGCAGCCTTCTCGACGCTGATGCCAAGCGTATCGGCGATCAGCTTGAAAGCCGTCTCGGCTCTCGCGACGTCGAGGGCGAGTTTGCCACCGAGAAGGCCCGTGTCGGGAAGGAGACCGCAGATAAGGTAGGCATCGGAAAGGGTCGGTTCGGTTCCCCCAAGGCCGTAGCACGCGGGTCCCGGTTTCGATCCGGCGCTTCGCGGGCCCACCTTGAGGATGCCGCCGTCGAGCCACACGAC
This sequence comes from Pararhizobium arenae, assembly GCF_001931685.1. Classification (GTDB taxonomy): domain Bacteria; phylum Pseudomonadota; class Alphaproteobacteria; order Rhizobiales; family Rhizobiaceae; genus Pararhizobium; species Pararhizobium arenae. Next base: position 59,675 of record NZ_MOOY01000011.1, read on the forward strand.
CGAGCCGCCGCCCGCGCCGATCGCTTCCACCGCCGTGGAGGGAACGAGTACGGGAAACTCACCGACCTCGGCCTGCGCCGAGATCATCGGGCGTCCGCCCTCGATGAGCGAGACGTCCGTCGATGTCCCGCCCATATCGAACGTGAGGACTCGGTCGAGATCAAGATACTCGCCGAGCGTTTTCGCGGCAGTCACTCCGGCGGCGGGGCCTGAAAGGAGTGTGTGTGCGGGTAGCGAGCGCGCTTCGCTGGCAGACATCATGCCGCCGTTCGACTTCATCACGAAAAGCTTCGCGTTTTTCAGCGACCTCGAAAGGAAGGTGTCGATCTTCTCCAGATAACCGTCCATCACGGACTTCACGTAGACGTTCAACAGCGTCAGGACGGCGCGCTCGTACTCCGATTGCTGGGGCCAGACGTCGCTCGACGCGACGACCTCCAGATCGGGATGATGCTTCGCCGCCAGCTCCAGAACGACTTGCTCGTGCCTGGGGTTCACATAGGAGTTCAGAAGGCTGACCCCTACGGCGGTCGCACCCTTTTGCCGTGCCGCATCCAGCGCCGAAATCACAGACGCCTCGTCAAGCTCCCGCTCGACCGACCCATCCGCGAGAACGCGCTCCGTTATCTCGAACACACGCTCGCGTGGGACCAGTGGCGTCACGCGGCGATTGAAGAGATCGATTGGCTTGTCGAGCCTCAGGCGCGCGATGCCGAGAACGTCACGGAAGCCCTTGGTTGTGAAAAGGGCGATCGGAGGCTGTGACCGCTCGATTACGGCGTTTGTGGAGATCGTGGTGCTGTGGACGACGAGAACGGGGTCGTCCACATTCACGCGGTGCCGTGCGACCACTTGGCTGATACCGTCGATAACCGCCTGCGAGAAGTCCGGCCGCGAAGTCGGTATCTTGAAGCTTTCTACGTCCGTGTAACCGTCGGTTTCCTTCTTCCAGACCGCGAAATCCGTGAAAGTGCCTCCGATGTCGATGCCGATTCTGAGCATAGTCTTCCCCTTGACGCCGTGGCGTCACTGCAACGAGATTGGTTATGAGGGTTGGGGCGGTGGCGTCAGCGCATGGCTACGCCACCGTTGGGATCAAGGGTTTGACCCGTGTAATGGCGACCGCCGGGACCTGCCAGGAACGCGATCGAGAGCGCAACGTCGCTCGGCTCTGCGAAGCGTCCAAGGGGCATGCGCTTGACCTCCTCGTCGTTGGCCCAGCCCTCGCGCTTGAACCGCTCGGTAGCGGTGGGGCCCGGGGAGACGGTGTTCACCCTGATGTGGGGCGCGAGCGCACGGGCCATCGCCTTCGTCAGCGTGACAACCGCACCCTTCGACGCGCTGTACACGCTATTCATCGGCAGTCCGATGTAGGCGGCGTCCGATGCGATATTGACGATCAGTCCATCCCCGCTCTGCCGCAGGAAGGGAACCGCGGCCTGCGAAACGAAGAAGGTGCCCTTGAGGTTCACGTCCATGATCAGGTCGAACTCGGCTTCGGAAACCTCTTCGAAGGGCGCTTTCACGCCGAAGCCACCTCCTGCCGAGTTGACGACGACGCTGAGGCCGCCCAATTCTTCGGCGGCCTGCCTGACCGCCGCTTTGCACTGATCGACAGACCGGAGGTCGACGGTGACGAGAGAGGCCTTCCTGCCCATCTCCACGATCTCCCTGCCCAGCGCTTCGGCCTCATCGTCGATGCGGACATCGAGAACGGCGATGTCGAAACCCTGACGTGCCAACTCCAGGCACGTCGCTGCCCCGATCCCGCGAACGCCGCCGGTCACGAGAGCCTTTGCACTAACGGTATCAAACATGTCAGTCTCCTATCCGTGATAGTCCGTATCGTTTGTTCAAATCACGCGAACGTCAGTCGAAGTTGCCCAACACCTTGCCGTTGCCGAAGGCATCGACGATCGCGCCGCGTACTGCCTTGGACGAGGGAGAGGCCAGGAAGGCGACCAGATTTCCGATGTCGCGTGGCTCGAGCCAGCCTGTCGTGTCGACGTCCGTCTTCATGGCACGTTCGGTTGCGACAGGACCGGGATTGACCATGTTGACGCGTATTCCGTGCTGCCCGAACTCCTGGTCGAGAGCTTTCGTCAGGCCGACGAGCGCGTGCTTCGAGGAGATGTATGCCGCCCGCCCCGGTCCACCGCGCGTGGCCCATATCGAACCGACGTTCACGATCTGCCCTTGGCCCGCGGGCAACATTCGTTCGATGGCGCGCTGGCTGCAAAGGAAGGCGCTACGGACATTGGTCGACATGACCATATCCCAGGTGGACACCTTGATATCCCCGAAAGGCTCGTAAGCCGTCGTGCCGACATTGTTGACCAGGAGCGACAGGGCCGCATTCGTCCTGTCGATTTCGGAGAACGCAGTAGAAACGCTGCGTTCGTCGAGTACGTCTATCTCCAGGGCATCGACTGCCATCCCGCGATCGGTCAGTTCGCGAGACAGCTCCTCCGCCTTGGCGAAGCTTCTCGATCCGACGAAAACCCGCGCGCCAGCGGCGGAAAGCGCTTCCACTGTTCCCCGCCCGATCCCGCTCGTACCGCCCGTCACAAGCGCGGTATGACCGTTCAGCGAGCCTGGAAGGATGTCGCCGGACATCACTTCGCGTCCTCGGGAAGGTAGGCGATGGCCTCGATCTCGATGAGGAGCTCAGGCCATGCGAGACCGGAGACTATGACCGTGGAGTTGGCAGGACCGTTTTGACCGAACAGTTCCACCTGGTGGCTTTGCACGTCCTTGTACTGCGAGGCATGCGTCAGGTAGGTGATCGTCTTGACGACGGAACTCAGGTCCGCTCCGACGCTTGCCAGAGCGACTTTCATGTTTTCGTACGTCTGACGCACCTGCGTCGCCGCGTCGCTTCCCGCCACGGAGCCATCCGCGCGGCATGCGACGAGCCCGGAAAGATAGACGGTGTTTCCCACGCGCACGACCTGATGCGCGCCTTTGAGTTTGTACAGTCCGTCGGGCGTATTGCGCTGTATTTCCATTTTGTCGGCTCCTTCTGCGGGTCCGGGGTCTATTTACGATCGATCACTGGATTCGCTTGAGAACCGTCAGTGTCCGAAGTTCTTTCGGCGGCTCCATGCGGCTCCCGACCAGCGACCACGAGGCTTCCCCGAGGTAGATCGTTCCCTTCGTGTCCACGGCTACGCCGTGCGGTGCGAGGAACTGGTCGGGGCCTTCCCCGCCATTCGGAGCCCCGAGGCGCGCCAGGCGATCACCGTTCATGGAAAAGAATGTCAGGCGGTTGCCCAGGTTCGGGAACTGTTTGAGGTACCAGAGCTCCGAGCAGAACTCGCCGACAAGCAGGGAGGGAGATCCGTTCAGAACCGTCGTCGCGAGACACGAGACGCGGTACATGTCGTTCCACTGCTCGATGAAAGCGCCGTTGCCGTCGAAAACCTGAATGCGGTTGTTTTCCCGGTCAGCCACGTAGAGCCTGCCCTCGTGATACACGAGGTTATGAGGCACAATGAACTGTCCGGGATCCGACCCGCTGCTCCCCCAAGATGCCACGTGACGTCCATCGGACGTAAATCGGTGTATTCGAGAATTGGCATATCCATCGGATACGAAGAGGTCGCCCGTAGACGGGTCGATGGCCACGTGGGTAGGCTTGTTGAACGGCTCTCCGCCGTCGAAGGCTGCGGGAGTCCCGGGTGTTCCGATCGTCATCAGGAGATCGCCGTGCGGCGTGAACCTCCGCACCGTGTGGTCCCAGCTATCGACCACGTAGACGCTATCGTCCTGACCGATCGCTATCCCGTGGGGTCCTTCGAATACCCCTTCGCCCCAGCTTCGGACGAAATTTCCGTCGCTGTCGAAAACGATCACGGGGTGTTCGCCACGCGTCAGGACGTAGACGTTGTCGGCGCTGTCGACAGCTACTCCGGACACTTCCTTATACGTCCACCCGGCGGGCAAATTCCCCCAGTCTGGGACCGCGCGGTACCGGACGCCGTTGTCCTCCAGATAGTCCGCGCTCACAGACCTGCCTCCTCGAGGGTGGCGAACTCCCGGGCGACATTGGGCGGCGCGACCGTCCGCTCGAGTGTCCCGTCTTCGAGGTAGGCGGGAAGCTCCGCGCGATCGATCACCTCGGCCTCCTGCCCCCGGTATCCCGTTCTCTCTTGGACGGACGGCTGCATGTAGTATGCCGCGCAGCACACCAGCAGGAGCAGATCCAGCCCCTTTCGATCATTCTCCAGCATCTCCCGAAGGGCGTGCGGGATTTCCCTGTCGCCAACGGCCGAAAGCGACGCCGCCAGTCTCGGCGCTAGTTCCGGCGCATAGGAAAGGACCCGGTCTACGGGCTTTCCCGAAAGCTCGATGTCGCTGGCCGACGGGAGGCCTTTCCAGCTCGGAAGCAGGACATCCGCGACCGCCGCCAGGGTCACGCGGTGTCCGGTTTCAAGAAGTTCTTCTGGTTGCGGTCTTACGGTCATGCTGTTACCTGATCCCTGCTGTTTTCCGCCAGATAGAGAGACGTGCGCTTCGCCAGTGCCGCGACGGTCGCGGCCGGGTTCACAGCTCCTGCAGTCACGAAGATGGAAGCGTCGATGATGAAGAGGTTCGGCACGTCATGGGTGCGGCCCCATTTGTCCACCACGGACGTCTCCGGGTCGTTGCCCATTCTGGCCGTCCCGAGGAGGTGCACCATTCCCGAGGTCGCCGGGTCTGAAACGTGGATTTCGTGCGCTCCCGCGGACTTGAGCGCCTCGGTCGCTCTCGCGACGTTGAACGCACGGATGCGGGAAGTGTTTTCCGATATGCTGTAGGACACTTTCGCGGCCGGAATGCCATCGGAGTCAAAGCCGTCGTCGCAAAGGGTGACCCTGTTGGCCTCCTCCGGAAGGTCTTCGGGGAGGATGTCCAGCGCGATACCGTGTCCAAGCTCGCGGTTGACGCGAAGATGCAGGTTCTCGCCCCATGGACTGTCGTCGTCGGGAAGGCTCAGGGCTGAATCCAGAGGCCCTCTCGTGGGAACCACTGCCCATTTCGAGCCCCGTACGAAGTCCCGGTCCGGGTCCGTACCGTAGAACTGCAGCGACGTGATGTTAGCGCCCGCGTGGCTGTGCCAACTCTTCAGGGGTTCGGCGAAGTAGCCGACTATGCGGACATATGGATGTCCCATGAAACGCTTGCCGACGAGCCCCGAAGAATTGGCGAGACCAGCGCCACTCCCCTTGGCGGTCGAATTCAGGAGAATCCGCGGCGTGCCCACACCTCCGGCGGCCATCACGACGACGCTTGCGTCGACGCGATGTTCCTTGCCGTCGCGGTCGAAGTACACCGCTCCGGTGGCCAGGCCGTTGTCGGACACCATAATTTCCCTGACCCTTGCTCCGGTTATGAGCTTCACGCCTTTCGCGACCGCCTTGCGCCAGTGCGTCTGGTCGGACGAGCTTTTGGCTCCTTCGCCGCATCCGGTCTGACAAGTACCGCGCAGAACGCATGGCCGCCGATCGTCGTAGTTTCTCGAGATGATGGCGTTCGAGCCGGGCCACCAGTGCCAGCCCAGTTCGTCGAACGTTTTCGCCATCCTTGTTCCCGCGGAACTCAGGGGCAGCGGAGGAAGCGGATAATCCTCGCCTTCGGGATATGCGGGGTCACCGCCCAGGCCCGAGATCCCGAACTCCCGATCCGTCATCTCGTAGAACGGCCAGATATCACGCCAAGAAATCGGCCAGTCGTCCGCCACGCCGTCGAGGGTGCGCACGCGGAAGTCTCCAGGTGTAAGCCTTGCCCACTGAGCGCCGAACAGCACGGAACTACCGCCCACGCCGTTGTACAGCATGATCGCCATATCGGATTCGGAGACGTCTATCGGATAGTCCGACGGCGCGCGACGAACATTCGGGTCCGCGCTCCATTTCGTCCTTCGTGCCAGCTCCCAGAACGGCGTACCGCCCGGATAAGCTGCGGGATCGGTCCATCCTCCCTGTTCGAGACAGGTGACCGTAAAGCCCTTCTCCACCAGGGTAAGCGCCATAACCCCTGCCGAAAGGCCACCTCCGACGATTAAAACATCACATGTCATGTCAAATTCCCCTCAGACCCAGACATTCGTCCGGCCCGGACTGCGTGCGGCTCGCTGGCCTGCGTCATCGTTTCCGCGAAATGGCATGCGACTGCCCGGCCATTTCCCATTCGTCTCAAGGCCGGGACGACGCGCGAGCAGACGGAGGCGTCAGGCATTCTTTGCTTCAGCCAGCACCGAGTATGGAAAGCGCATCCGCTCGGCGGGTTGACCCTCGACGGGACCTCGCCTTCCAGGACTATCTGTGTCCTGGCTTTCTCGAGCGCGGGGTTTGGCCTTGGGATCGCGGAGACCAGGGCGGCCGAATAGGGATGGAGCGGCGTCGAGCAGACGTCCCGGGATGGGCCTGTCTCGACAACCTCGCCGAAGTACATCACGGCCACGCGCTGGCTTATGTTCTGCACGATCGAAAGGTCGTGGGTAATGAACAGGAAGGACAGCGCGGTTTCTCGCTGCAGTCTGCGAAGAAGGTTGACGATCTGAGCCTGGATCGAGACGTCGAGAGCGCTGATTGGTTCGTCGGCCACGATCAGCTCAGGCTGGGAAGCGAGAGCTCGCGCGAGGCTTACGCGTTGTCTCTGACCGCCTGATAGCGCGTCGGGGTATCGCCCCGCGAAATCCGCGTTGAGGCCGACGGTCTGCAGAAGCTCCGCAACCTCTTCCCGACGCCTCTTCGGATTGCCGAGACCGTGAACGATCATGGGTTCCGCGACGGTCTCGCCGACGCTCATCCGGGGATCCAGCGTCGAGTAGGGGTTCTGGAAAACCATCTGCATGCGGCGGCGGACCCGGCGGCGTTCCTGGTTTGATAGCCGGGCCAGGTCCTTGCCGTCGAAGACGACTCGACCCGACGTGATAGGTGTAAGCCCCATGATCGCCCGAGCGAGCGTGGACTTTCCGGATCCGGATTCGCCTACGAGGCCCAACGTCTCGCCCCTCGCAACCGTGATGGACGCCTTGTTGACGCCACGGACGGTTCCGGGCGACTGAAAAAGCCCGCGCTTTTCCGTGAAATCGACAGTGACTTCGCTGGCGTCCAGAAGCGGCGCTGCATCATATGTGGTATCGAGCCGCATCTCAGCCTCCGACAATCGTGTTCTGAAGACCTGACGGTTCGAACGCGATCGCACTCCTGAATGCCTTCGTATCCCTTGACGGAGGCGGAACGCCGAAGCCATCTCTGAGAGGAACGCCGACTTCCGCTTCCTTGGAAAGCACCGGATTGAAGCACGCGACTTCGTGTTCGCCATGCGCGACGAGCGGTGGAACCTCATTCCAACACGAGGCCACGCGCCAGCGACAGCGCGGGGCGAACGGACAGAAAACAGGCATCTCCCGCTGATCCGGAGGAGACCCCGAGATCGGCACCAGCTCTTCGTCTTCGGATCCGATGCGCGGGACAGCTCGCATCAGTCCGACGGTGTAGGGATGCCGTGGTTCGGCGAAGAGCGTCTCGGTCATGGCGTGCTCTATGACGTGTCCCGCGTACATGACGGCAACACGCGAGGTCGTGCCCGCGACCACCCCGAGATCGTGCGTTATCATGACCAGGGCGGTTCCCGTCTTCCCGGAAAGGGTTTTGAGGACTTGCAGGATCTGCGCCTGGGTGGTGACGTCGAGTGCCGTTGTCGGCTCGTCCGCGATCAGGACCTTAGGCTCCAGCGCAACGGCCATGGCGATCATTACGCGCTGTCGCATTCCGCCTGAGATTTCATGCGGGTAACTGTCGAGGCGCATTTCCGGATCGGGTATTCCGACAAGCTCGAGCAGTTCCGATGCTCGTGAACGCGCGGCCGCTCTCGTCATTTTCTTGTGCGCTAAAAGCGTCTCGACAATCTGTTCCCCGATGCGCAGTACGGGGTTCAGGCTCGTCATCGGGTCCTGGTAGATCATGGCGATATCACGCCCGCGCATCCCAGCCAGCTTTGCCTCCGGAAGGCCCTGTATCTCGTTTCCCGCGACGATTATCCGTCCGCTTATCAGGGTGATTTTTTCGGGCAGCAGTCTCATCATCGCAAATCCGGCGGTGCTTTTCCCGCAGCCGGACTCGCCGACTATGCCGAGGGTCTCGCCCTGCGCAACGGAAAGCGTCACGCCGTTCACGGCGTAAACGGTCTCCTTTCCCGCGCGGAACTGGACACGGAGGTCCTCTATTTCCACGGCAGCATTTCGCCTCGTACCGCGCTGTGCGGTAGCAGTGTCGATGCTCATCACGAATCCAGTTCTTGAGAAGTGCGCTGTCGCGGCTGATGCCAGTCTTCTATCCGCGCTTCTGTTCCCACGTTTTAACGTGAGGGCATTAAAAACCTAATGTGTTGCTCTGTCAACAACTGAGTTGCCCTATATGGAACAAACGGTCGCTTTTCTGCGGTTGGCACAAGGAAAATGGGCGTCGACCGCGGCCAGCAGAGCCGGGTCAACGCCCATGTCCCTGGCGTCCTATTCTAGCGCGCGGATTGCGGATCGAACGCCTCTTGGAGACCGTCTCCGACAAGATTGAAGCTTATCGCGGTGATCACGATCGCCGCGCACGGAACGACGGTAAGAAGGGGCGCGACACGCATGTATGACGACGCGTTGGTCAGCATGGTTCCCCACTCCGGAACAAGCCTGTCGGCGGGTCCCAGTCCAAGGAACCCGAGCCCGGCAACCTGTACGACGGCCGAGGCCATCGCGAGCAGCGCCGCCACGATCAGCGGCGACACCGCATTGGGAAGCGTATGACGCATGAAAATCCGCATCTCCGAAGCGCCAACCGATCGTGTCGCTTCGATATATTCGCTGCGCGACACCTCTGCCAGGCTGGTGCGGAACAGCCTCGCGAACACGGGCACGTTCGTGACCGCGACCGCGATTGTTATCTGTACCAGGCCAGTTCCGAGCAGGGCGACGATGGCGAGAGCCAGCAACATACCGGGTATTGCCAGCCACACGTCGACCAGGCGCATGATGACCGCGTCCACTGTCCCGCGGAACGCGCTGGCCACGGCACCCAACACGCCACCAGCCAGAAGGGCCACGGTTACGGAGGAAATGGCAAGGAGAAGACTGGTGCGCCCACCATATAGAATGAGGCTGAGCTGATCCCTCCCCTGTTTGTCGGTGCCGAGCAGATGATCGACGCTGGGGGGCAGGAGCGCGTCCCCGAGCCCACCTTCATTTGGACCGTAGGGCGCGATCCATGGCGCGAGGAGACCCGCGGCGACGAACGCTAGTAGGAGAAGTGCTCCGATCACCGCCGGGGTATTCGCGAGGAAGCGAGACATGGCCTGCCTGAGGAAGGAGCTTTCCGACGGTGCTGCCTTCTCGGCTTGTGAAAGTGTGGTGACGCCTGTCATTCGAGTGCCAGCCTTGGGTTGAGAACAGCGTTGATCACGTCCGCGACGAGATTGACGAGCAGGAAGATCACCGCGAAGATGAGTATCGTCGACTGCACGACCGGATAGTCGTGCGAAGCGATCGACAGCACGACCCAGGACCCCACTCCATCCCAGGAAAATATCGTTTCCGTTATGGCTGCGCCGGAAAGCATCGTTCCGATCTGCAAGGCTATGACGGTTACGATCGGCGGTAGCGCGTTGAGCTGGATGTGCCTGCTGTTCAGGCGCGATCGGCTCAGGCCCTTGCCGCGCGCGGTCCTGACGTGCGGCGCTCGGCGGCTCGCGATGACGGACGAGCGGGTAATTCTGATAATCAGCCCTGCTGAGACACACGCCAGCGTTATCGAGGGAAGCAGTAGGTGCGTCAGTGCCGACCCGAAAGCGCTCAGGTTTAGCGAGAGAAGCGCGTCAACGGTGGCAAAATTCGTCACCTCCGGGAGGCGGTACCGTGGCCCGATCCTGCCGTCGACCGGCAGCCAGCGCAACCATACACCGAAACATAACTGGAGAAGCAGTCCGACCACGAATGTCGGCAGACTATGCAGAAAGACCGAAGAGGCGGTTATGCTGTAGTCCGTGATGGTATTCGCGCGGCGGGCCGACCAACGTCCGAGAGGCACCCCGACGACAACCGAAAGGATCAGCGCAACGATGCTGAGTTCGAGGGTGGCCGGGAAGCGGCTGAAAAACTCGGCTGCCACGGGTGTGTTGCTGACGTAGCTTGTTCCGAAATCACCGCTTGCAATGTTGGCGAGGTAGTTGAGATACTGCTGCCATATGGGCAAATCCAGGCCCAGCTGCCCGCGAAGCGCTTCGATTTGAGCCGCCGTCGCCGTCGGGCCGAGGATGAGCCGCGCGGGATCGCCGGGAACCATCCGGATGAAAGCGAACATAAGCACAGACAGGATCATCAAAGACGGTATGATCTGGAGTACTCGTTTCAACACAAAGGACAGAAGGTCTCCGGTCAGCCACAGCGGGGTGCGCCGCTTGCGCGGCACACCCTTCGACATGGTTTGGACTGTGTCTGATCCCTGCATTATCGTTCAACCGTAACGGTGCTGTACGTCTCCGCCACTCCAAGGAACGGCGATGTCACGAACCCCTTGACTGCCGTGGATGCCACGGCCGGGAAGTCGGGGCTCAGTAGCGGCATGAACGGAAGGTCTTGGCCGAGCCTGTTCTGGAAGGCGGCCCAGACTTTGGCTTCCTCGTCCTTGGTGGCCGAAGACGTCGCACTCTGGAGCATCTGTTTAAGTTCGTCGTCGCCATATCCCATCTCAGGCATCACCGAAGATCCAGCGGGGAAGCCAAAATACAGCATTCCGAAGAAGTTGTCAGGGCTCGGCCAGTTACAGACGTTGCCCAGCACCGACATCGGAACTTCACCCGCGAACACCTTTGTGAGGTAATCGCTCCAGGTCGTGGTCTTTGGAACGACAGTGAACCCCGCGGCCTCCAGGTCACGACGAGCCGAGTCGAATAGAGCCTGGGGGTCGGGCATGTACGGACGGGAGACATTCGAAGGATACCAGAATTCCAGCGTGCGCTGTTCGGGCTTGAGTGCCGAAACCAGCTCCTTCGCCCCCGCCGCATTGTAGGTCGGGATGTTTCCGGTCACGGCGAAGGGGAACCCCTTGGGAAGGAATCCGTCCGCAGCAGCCGCATTTCCGTCGAACAGCTTGTCGACCAGCAACTGCCGATCGATCGACGTCCCTACTGCCTGTCGGACCTTGACGGCGTCGAACGGCGGGAACTTCTGGTTGAAGTAGATCTGCGCCATGCTGCAGCCGTTACGAGGCAGAACCTGGAGCGTGTCGTCGTCCTTGGCGAGCTTGATGTTCTGGGGGCTTAGAATCTGGGCCACGTCCACCGAGCCGGACTGCAGCGCGTTGAGCGTGGCCGTCGGGTCGGTCATGATGCGGAAAACGAGTGTCCCGACGTTGCCCTGTTCCTTTGCGTTCCAGTATTCCTCGTTCTTCACCAGTTCGACTTCGGAGCCCCGCTTCCAGTCCTGGAAGACGAATGGACCGGTGCCGACGAGGGCCTTGTCCGATCCCTGGGCGTACGGGATGTTTGCCCGGTCGGTTACGGAGTTGTCCGCCTTTCCTTCACGCAGCGCTGCGGGGCTCGCGATCGCGAAAGCCGGAAGAACTTGGGAGATGAGGAACCCGGAGTTTCGCTTCTTGAGATGGATGGACACCGTCGTCGGGTCATCGACGACGACCTTGTCGACGGACTGCTGCAAGCTTCCGATTTTCCCGTACGAGTATCCCGTCAGGGTATCCGGCATCTTCAGCCAGCGGTCGTAGTTGAACTTGACCGCGTCGGCGTCGAGCGGCTCGCCGTCATGGAATTTCACGCCCTTCCGGATCTTGAAAGTGTAGACGAGACCGTCGTCGGAAACCGTGGGCAGGGCCTCGGCGAGTACAGGCTCCACCTCGTTCAAACTCCCCGGCTTCAACCTCACCAGGCCTTCCATAGCCTGGCGTGCGACGGCCTCGGTGCTGGAATCTCCAGAGAAGGCGGAATCGGTGCTCGATATGTCGCTAGGTAGGGCGACGAGAAGTGTTTCGCCCTCTTGCGCGAGCGCGGGTCCGAATGCCACCGAGCAGGCAAGCGCTGCTAAGAATCCTATCGTTTTTCTCATTTTTTCAGTTCCCATTATTTTATGCGTTGAAAACAACCCGTCGCGAAGACGCAAAGGGCCAGCCGTGCGACCCGTCGGTCGCACGCCATTCTCAGTCTCAGTACTGAACCGTTTTTAGGCTATGAGCGCTTCAGCGGCGGCCGAAGCGGCGTCCTTAACCTTGGTGGCTAGCTTCTGAATCTCGCTTCTCCGTTGGTCATTGGCCGGAAACGCCACCCCGAGAGCGATTTCCACACCCTTCACCCCGGGGATGGAGGCGGCAATACCGATCGCGCCCTGTGTTCCTTCCTCGTCCGACACAGCAAAGCCAGCGGCGCGGGCCTCCCTGATATTGTCCCGAAAAACATCCGGGCTGACGATGCTTTTGGGAGCCACCCTTGGAAGACTTCCGTCATCCAGCAAACTCGACTGGATGACTTTTTCGAAGTCAGCGTCTGCCATCGTTGACAGGATGGCTTTCCCGACCGCTGAAACGTGAAGGAATTGCTGGTCGCCCGGGCGGACGGCAACCTGAAGCTCCGACCTGCCATGATCCACACCGATGAAAACCACTCTATGGTCGGCTCTCATTCCGATTTGGGCGGTGCTCCTGGTTTCAACCGCTAGCTCGTGGAGGATCGGCTCGATCGCGTGTGCGATGGTCGCCGCCGAAAACCTGCTCGCAAGCGCCACGCACGCGGGCCCAACGAAGTACCGCCCGGTGTCGGCGTCGGCTACGAGAAAGGACGTCTGCTTCAAAAGCGCAAGGGTGCGCGAAGCGGTCGACTTGTTCACGCCGAGAGCGTTCGCCGCGTCTGTGACGCGGATACCGTTGTCAGCCCCAGGCTCGGTGAACAGTCGGAGCGCGGCTAGGATATTGTTCTCCGGTGAAGCCATCATCGATCTTTCGAGTTGCGCTGCATGCAACATTGTTGCGCTAAATCGTATAACAGCGTCTGCAGGCTCCGTCAATTGGGATCGCGTGAAGCGAAGACAACGCAGTATTCGGTGATGTGATTGCGATAGGGGCTAGCCTGTCGAGTGCGGTTGCTACACCGACCAAACCCGTGTGACTTGGGTCAGCATGGCGTAGAGGGCAGGCTGCCGAAAGCGCGGTGCGCCCGCGCCACGGACTCTTCGAAGATAAGCCAAGCTACGTTGAACACCTAATGCGGTTTATCCGAGCGAACGGAAGCACATCGTCGAGTTCGCTCGACCGAAATTAAGTCGCGCATTTGCCCTGACCTAATTGGTCGTTAATCGCGACGGCCCAACCGATACAAGGTGTGCACCTTGCCTTCCGCTTCTGCACCAACTGTTTCCGCGGACGCTGTGTTTTCGATCCGAAACTGGGACAGGAGGACGTTGAGCGAACCGGCTTCCGCTGTGAGCTGAGCGCCAGCCGCAGCGGACTCCTCTGCGAGCGCCGCGTTTCGTTGGGTCTCGCCGTCGATAGACGCTACCGCCTCGTTGACGCTGTCCAACGTTGAAGACTGTTCCCTTGCAGCAATCGCGATAGCCGCAACATGCTTATCTATCTCCGTGACATCAGCTATTATTTTCGTCAGCCTTTTCGCGGACTCGTCTACGAGCGTGACCCCCTTGCTCACTTGATTACCGGAACTTGAGATCAAATCCTTGATCTCACGCGCCGCCGAAGCCGAGCGCTGGGCCAGCTCCCTCACCTCCTGGGCAACTACCGCAAATCCGCGTCCGGCGTCCCCTGCTCTAGACGCCTCAACCCCGGCATTCAACGCGAGCAGGTTGGTCTGAAAAGCGATCTCATCAATCACCGAGATGATCGTCGTAATCTGTTGAGAAGACCGTTCTATGTTTTTCATCGCCGTGATCGCTGCCGTGACGACTTCTCCGGCAGCCTCCGCTTCCGACCGGGCTTGCGCAACGAACCCCGTTGCTTCGGAGGCTCGGACAGCGCTTTCCTGGACTGTCGCCGTTATCTCGCCAACCGCGCTCGCAGTTTCCTCGAGAGAGGCTGCCTGACGCTCGGTCCTGTTGGAGAGCTCACTCGCGGCCGAACTTATCTCACGGCAATTTCTGCCCATTCGCTGTGCGTTTTCACTGACACCGATAAGGGTGGCTAGAAGCTTCTGTACGGAGATGTTGTAATCGAGCCTGAGGCTATCCAGGTCAGCGCGGAACGGCGTCTCGATCTGGCCGAGTAGGTCGCCGTCGGCCAACCGTTTGAGCGCCGCCCCCAAGGTTGCAACGGCGTGCTTCGTTGCCTCCGCGTTTGCGACGTCGATCGCATCGCGGTTACTCCTCTCGGCATCGGCTGCTTGCCGCGCGAGCTCGTTCTCGCGCGTGAGCCGCTCGCGTTCCACTTCGTTGTCCCGGAATACGGAAACCGCCTTGGCCATACTGCCGAGTTCGTCGCGTCTTCGGACGCCGGGAACATCGGCTTCGGTCTGACCCTCGGCCAACGCAATCATCCGATCCCTGAGGCGAACGACAGGAGTTGTCAGGTATCTCGATGACGTGAAGATCGCCAACGCAAGAAGCGCGGTGAACAGGATGCTTATTACGACGAGGCTGTAGAGACTTGTGCGGTCCGCGTCGTTCGCAAGTTCACCGCTCTTTGAGTCGACCGTCTCGGTGAATGCGTCAGTCCAGACGCGCACGGCTCCAACCTGTTCGGCGATTAACGGGTCAGCCTTCCTCAAGAGTGCGTTGGCGGCGACGGCGTCGCCCTTCAGCGCAGCCTGAACTGCCTGATTGGAAAGCTTCAGTATTTCATTCGACGCCGCGATGAACCCGTTGATTTTCGTGCTCTCGTCCGGAACGAGACGTTTGACGAGGCGCAGCTCCTTGGAGAGCATTGCCTTGTTGTTCTCGTAGTACAGCGCGAATTTCTTTATACTCGGATCCGCTGTGTCGTACGACAGAACCTGATAGGCGTTGTAGCTTAACGCGGTGAAGTATTGGCTTGCGCGAGCCATATGGATCGCCGCAGCTTTGTCCTCCGCTATAAAGCTGACGTAACTTTGGGACGCGGCGCGGTACTTCAGAGAAACGAATGTCAGCCCGGCTATTCCGATCAGGCATATCGGAAGGATTGCCACCAATATTTTCGCTCGTATGCTCACGTCGGTTAATAATGACATCTCTTCCCCCGTAAAATGTCGTTTCGTCGAGCGGTGGTAGGTGACGAAGTTACACTTCGTCTTTAAGCGTCTCTTTCTGCGTGATCAGTCGAGCGGAGTGGTGTCCGGACACGAAGGCCCACAGCCAGCTCAGGGCTACGGCCATTCGGCTCCTCGTGCCGATCAGGAAGTAGATGTGGGCGAGCCCCCATATCCACCACGCGAGTGTCCCTTTGAGCTGGACCCGGCCGAAATCGATCACGGCCGAGTTCGGGCCGATCGTTGCCAGGTTTCCTAGATGCTTGTATTTGAACGGTGCCGGCGGCTCACGACGCCGGACACGCGCATTAATCACCTTGGCCACGTATTCGCCCTGCTGCTTGGCCGCTGGAGCAACCCCCGGCACGGCGGCTCCGTCTTCGGTTTTCACGGATGCGGTGTCTCCGATAACGAATATCTCCGGGTGACCGTCCACCGTGAGGTCTCTCCCCACGATCGCCTTGCCTGCACGATCCTTGTCGGCACCGACCCACGCGGCCGCTTTGGAGGCTTGCACGCCTGCAGCCCAGATGACGGTCCGACTCGGGATGAATTCGTCACCCAGAGCGATCCCCTCCTCGTCGCATCGTGTAACCGGATGTCCCGTTCGAACCTCGACACCCATCGCCGCGAGTGCCCTTGCGGCGTATGCCGATAACTGTTCCGGAAAAACGGGGAGCACCCGGTTACCCGCCTCTACCAGCAGTATGCGGGCGGACGACGTGTCGATACTACGAAACTCGTCGACAAGCGTCCTGTGGGCGAGTTCCGCTATGATCCCCGCGAGCTCGACCCCCGTTGGTCCCGCTCCGATGATACTAAAGGTCAGCATCGCCCGGCGGATCTCGGGATCGCTCTCGAGTTCCGCTCTCTCGAATGCCAGTAGCAGACGCCGGCGGATCGTCGTGGCGTCTTCGAGGGCCTTGAGACCGGGCGCGAACGGCTCCCACTCGTCACGCCCGAAGTACGCATGACGCGCCCCCGTTGCCAGAACGAGCGTGTCGTAGGGAATGGTGTTACCGTCCTTGAGGGACACGATGCGTGCCGCCTTGTCGACGCCCACCACCTCTCCGAGGAGTGTCGAGACGTCTTTCCGTCGACGGAAGACCGCTCTTATCGGCCATGCGATTTCCGATGTCGCAAGCACGGTCGTCGCGACCTGATACAGCAGCGGTTGAAACAGATGGTGGTTGCGTCTGTCGATAATCGTAATCGACGTATCGGGGCACCTCAGGTCCTTCGCCAGTTGAAGTCCGGCGAACCCGCCCCCGACGATAACGACACGATGCTCAGCCATTCCATGCTCCGTTCGCGAGTTCAAAAAAGCGCGCCCCGGAGATCGGAGCGCGCGCAGGGGCCCATGAAAGCCGGAAGCTCAGTCGCTGAGGCGGTTGTTGACGGTAATCGACGGGGAAGTGACAAGAAGCGGCAGCAGCGGTTCCAGGACGCGTTTGACGTTGGGATGTTCGCCGTGCGCGGCCGCCGCCGTCTCGTTCGCCCATCCGTCGAGGATGAAGAACGTATTGGGATCGTCCGACCGCTGGTAGAGGTCGTAGTATAGGCAACCCGTTTCCTCGCGCGCGGGTCCGACAAACTCCAGCAGAAGCTCTCTGACGCGGTCCCGATCCTGCGTCGTCGTCTTGAATTCGACGATGAGGTGCTGTTCCTCTGTCTTGATGGCCATGCGATTTTGCTCCTAGTTGAACACGATAACCGGCTTGATCACGCGGCCCGCTTCCGCGTCGGCGATCGCCTCGTTGATTTTTTCGAACGGATACTTCGTGATCAGCTTCTGGAAGGGGAAAAGACCCGCAAGGTTCAGCTCGACCATCTGCGGAATGAACAGCTGCGGAATTTGATCCCCGAGGATCGCGCCCTGGATCTTGCGGTTGAACACCATTAAATCGAGCGGGATCGGGATGTCCTTGCCGAGTGCGTCAAGGCCGAGAAGGACGACATGCCCGCCCGCTCTGGTGCACTTGATCGAGTTCAGGATAACGGGGATGATCCCGACCGCGTCGATCGCGAAGTCGGCACCGCCGCCCGTCAGCGCGTGGATCTGCTCCACGACGTCGGCGTCCTTGCCGTTGATCGCGTGGGTAGCCCCCAGTTCCCTCGCCATGTCTAGCCGCTGCTGGTTCAGGTCGACGATGATGATCTTGCTGCAACGACGAACCTTCGCCGCCATCACGGCTGCCATTCCGACCGCCCCCGCCCCGAAAATGGCGATCGTCGACCCGATCTCGGGTTTCATCGCGTTGATGACCGTCCCGGCACCTGTGGCCATACCGCATCCCAGTGGCGCGGCGTTCGTGAGATCGAAATTCTCCTTGGGCAGCAGCGCGGCGTTGTTCTCGGTCGCGAGGATATGGGTAGCGAATGAAGACTGTCCGACGAAATTGCTTCCGATCCCGACCTCGTCGCAGAGCAGCGCCTTCTTCCCGTTCGGCCTGAGCCCCGTGAGGTTGTACTGCGTGTAGTTCTGGCAGTTCATCGGATGGGAACGACGGCAGTCGGCGCAGAAGCCGCATGAGCTCTGACTGAGGGCGACGTGGTCGCCGACCTTGAGGCTTCGCACATCCGCTCCGACCGCTTCGACGACACCTACCCCTTCGTGACCGGGAATGACGGGAGCCGGTGGGCCGAAGATGCCGTCTCGAAGAAGGAGATCGGTGTGGCAGATGCCTGTCGCGACCGTGCGCACCAGGATTTCGTTGCCTTCGGGATCGGCGAGCTCTAGCTCGCGGAACTCGAGGGGTGCCTTGGGCTTTACGGCGACGGCCGCTGTGATCTTCACCATTATGTTCTCTCCTGCCTTCTTGCCTTGACTGCGGCCGAAATCGAAAACCGCGGGACGACCGGACTCAGACGCGTCCGGTACGGGCCCCGTAGATGATCGCGGCGAGTGCGATAATGCCGCCCTGTACGATCAGCTTTCCGGGTTCCTGGATGCCGAACACGGTCAACATGGCGAACAGGAAGCTGAACGCGACGACCGCGACAAACGGACCCGCCACACCGCCCCGGTCCACCCCGAACGTCACGCCACCGAGGATCGTCGCGGCCAGGGCGTTCATGAAGGTGTCGAAACCGGGCTTGATCGTTCCGACGGCGAGCGCGGAGACCTGTACGAGGGCGGCGATCCCCGTGAGGAACCCCGCCAGAGTATGTGATACGAAGATCGTCCGGGCGAGCGGGATACCGGTGGTTTCCGCGGCCCGCGGATTATCACCAACCGCCCTGAAGTAGCGGCCGACGATCAGGTAGCGAAACGCGAGAGAGACGAGAACCGTGACGCCGAGCCACACGATCACCGAATAGGAAAGTCCGTGGATGTTCCCGTTTGTCAGCACTCTAAGCCAGCTCGGCGTCGAACCGGGGGCACGACCTGCGCTCATGTATTGAACGACGCCGATTAGAATAGCGGAGACGCTCAATGTCGATATCACCGCCGACGCCCGGACGTATGCCACGAGGACGCCGTTTACCAGACCCACTGCCAGGCCGACGACGATTGGCATCAGGACCGTGACGTAGGGCGGATAGTTCTTCAGGAAGCCCGAACTGGCGAAGTAGATCGCGAAGGCGAACACTCCGCTGACGGAGAGGTCGATGGACCGCACCCGCATAACCAGAGACTGTGCCAGGACGGCAATACCGAGCGGTGCCGACTGCTTGAGGATCACGAACCAGTAGTTCGGGTTGATGAGCGTGGCGCTGACGAGGGGCGCGACCGCAATCAGGATCGCGAGAACGTAGTATGCCGGTGGCAGGCCAAGCACCCACGAAACCGCACGTCTGGCGTTGAGCGCGCGGGGTGGAGTCTCGTGCTTCGTTTCACTCGTTGTCATCGAGAAGTCCATCTCTTTCAAAGTCCGATTGTCTTGCGGCGCTGCGAGACCACGAGCGCGAGGAGGAGCAGGCCCTTGACGACCGACTGTAGGAAGGCGGAGACGTTCGCGAGGTTCATCACGTTGTTGACGATGCCCAGAATGGCCGCCCCTACGACCGTACCGAGGATGCTTCCGATGCCACCCGCCAGATGCACGCCGCCGAGTGCCGCCGCTGTGACGGACTCTATTCCGAACGTGGCACCGCCTTTGGGATCGCCGGATGCCAGTCGCCCCGCCAGGAACATTCCCGCGGCGCATGCGAAGAGCGCTGAAAGAACATAGGCTTTGATGACGGTACGTTCCACCGGGACACCGTTCATGCGGGCGTTGAAGTCATTGCCACCTGAAGCGAAGAGGTACAGACCGAAGGGCCTGCGGTAGAGGAGCCATGCCGCGGCGAGGGAGGCCGCGATCAGCCAGAACAGCGAATTCGGGACCGGACCGACCGACCCGGCAACGGACGCCGACAACCAGTCGGGGACGCGACCGCCCGGGATGGGAAGGATGATAAGTGCCAGTCCCTGCCCGATCCCCATGGTCGCGAGAGTCATGATGATGGGATGGACGTTCAGCCGCGCTACGCCGTAGCCGTTGGCGAGACCGAAGGCGACTGCGACGGCGATACAGAGAAACACGCGGACGACCTCGGGCAGGTCTAGGGTCATGATGGTGGTCGTCACGCTGATAATCGAGCCCACCGAAACGTCGAGACCTCCCGTCAGGATCACGAACGTCTGACCGAGCGCCGATATGACCAGCACCGTTGATTGGGCCAGAAGGTTCGAGAGATTCTCGGGAGCGAGAAATCCCGGCAGCGTTATCACCGCGGCGATCAGGATGACCAGAAGGGTGCCGATCGAGAGAACAATCGCTCCCGCGCGGTACGGAACCTTGAGAAAATTCGTCACGATATTCATCATATCCCCTTCAATGGACCACCGCTCGCGGATCTTCTGCGGAGCTGGAACCGAGCGCGGTCCCGAGAATGCTTTCCTCTGTCGCATCGGCCGCTGGCATCTGCCCGACGATCTTCCGGTCGTGAACCACCAGGATGTTGTCGCAGAGACCGATGAGCTCGGCGTGTTCGCGCGAGGAGACGATCACCGCGCCTCCGCGGTCGCTGAAGTCGCGGAGCAAACGATAGATTTCGGCCTTCGCGCCGACATCGACGCCCCGGGTGGGCTCCTCGATGACGAGGATGTCCACCCCCGAGAGAAGCCACCTTCCGAGCAGAACCTTCTGCTGGTTGCCGCCGGATAACTTTCCGACTGGCGCGCCCGGGTCCGCCGCGGCGACGCGCAGCGATTTGATGATCTCGCGCACCTTGGAGACGGACCGCCAGGCGACGCTCGCCATATTGCGGTTGAGCTGCTTCCCGAGAGCGATGTTGTCGTAGATGGGCAGTCGGAGGAACAGGCCCTCCTGTTTGCGGTCCTCCGGAATGAACCCAATTCCGGCGGCGATCGCGTTCGGGAAGCCCGAGGTCACGTTCACGGCGCTCATGGCGGATCCGCCTGCACGGCGGCGAACTGTAACCGCCCTCGCCGTTTCAACCCCGACGACCGACCGCATGATCTCGCGCTGTCCCTGTCCTTCAAGACCTGCGAGACCGATGATCTCGCCCTTCCGGACGGAGAACGCCACAGATGCGCCACCGTCGTGCAGCTTCAGTCCCGAGACTTCCAGCATGGGCTCTCCGGTCTCCTGTGACCGCGGAGGGAAGAAATTCTGGAGCTCGCGCCCGACCATTGTCGCGACGAGCGAGTGGAGATTGAAGTCCTCCGCCTTCGCGGTTTTCACCCACCCGCCGTCTTTCATGACGGTGATGACATCGCAAAGCTCGAAAACCTCGTTCATGCGGTGCGAAATGTAGACGACCGCCTTTCCTTGGGCTTTAAGGTCGCGGATCACCTTGAAGAGGTGGGCGACATCCGTCGAGTTGAGCGCTGCCGTGGGTTCGTCAAAGATGAAGATGTCCGCGTTCGAGGTCAGTCCCTTTGCGATTTCCACCGCCTGTTGCTGCGCGACCGTCAGCGTATCCACGATCGCGGTCGCGTCGAGCTGCGGGAACACGTCGGCAAGCAGCTCTCTGGAACGGCGGACAACCTCGGCGCTATCGATCGAACCGTCCTTTCGACGCGGCTCGTGTCCGAGAAACATGTTCTCCGCCACGGTCAGGTTGGGAATCAGCGTGAATTCCTGGAATACGGTCGACACGCCAGCCAAACGAGCCTCTTTGGGCGACTTGAAACTCACGTCCTCGCCGCGAAGCCGAACGCTCCCGGTAGTTGGCTGGTACACGCCCGCGAGGATACGCATCAGCGTTGATTTACCGGCCCCGTTCTCGCCCATGAGAGCGTGCACCGAACCGCGCTCGAGTGAAAACCGAACGTCCGAAAGTACGCGCGTCGCACCAAAAGACTTGTTGATGCCGACCATCTCGACAAGCATGCTCATAAACACTTCCATCTTCGAGAGGGATGCGGGCGCGGACGTTCCGCGCCCGATCGTTCTTAGGCCTTGAAGTATTCGAGGAGTTTCTCGTTCGGCATCTCGGTCGGTGCCCAGTAGGCATCGGTCAGATCCGCGCGGTAGAACTGGGAGAGGTTCTCGTCGACGATCGGCTTAGGACGATTTGTCCAGTTGCGCTGGATCGGCTTGCCTTCGAGGAGGGCGAAGGAAGCGCGAAGTGCCGCCGTGGAAAGCGCGGGCGGGCAGATCGGGCCAATGGAGGAAAGCTTCTCGTCGTTCCACCTGCGCATCCATCCGTTGAGGGCCTCGCCGGTGATCGGAGGGATGGTGGAAGCACCCGCCTCCTGGAGCGCATCGAGCACCCCGAGCGACATGTTCGCGCCGTCGGTCCACACGCCGGCGACGTCCGGATCCGAAAGATACAGGCTCTCTGCGATCTTCTTCGAATCTTCGTAAGACCAGCTGCCGTGCTGGGTGGATGTGATCTGCAGACCCGATTTGCTGAATACCTCCATCGCCCCGGCATAGCGGTCTGCGTCGATCGGATGTCCGGCGATGCCCCGGAGGACCCAGATCTTCCCCTGATTGCCAAGCTTGTCGACGAGGAATTGCGCCATTACGCGGCCGAAGTAGAAGTCGTCGCCCTGCACCTGCACGGTGAACTCTTCGGTGTCGACGCGGCCGAGATAGACAACGGTCGGGATACCCGCGGCGGTCGCCTTCCTGATACCCTCGACGGCGGAACCGGTCGTGAGCGGGGCGATGATGATCGCGTCAACCTTTTGCGCGATAAGGTCTTCGATGTCGGCCACCTGTTTGGACGCATTCAGATCGGCGCTGCGGAACTGGTAGTCCGCCACGCGGTCCTTGTTCTTGCCGATCTCGTACTCGGCTTCGAAAGCTGTCTGGTAGGTATGGGTTGAACCTGCCAGGCCGTAGTGGCTGTGGCCGATTTTCCATGGGCCGGGCTTGGCAAATTTTCCCGCTTCGACGATCGGGTTGTCGCCCTCGGAAGGGAAGGTATCAGGAAGGATGTTGATCGCGTCCTCGGCACGGAGAAAGCTTGGCATCCCGAAGGTTCCGGCTACCGCCAGCGCACCGCTGGCCTGCAGGAAAGTACGTCTTTTCATGGGTCTCCTCCTCAACCGCTCTGAGCGGCGAAATTGTCTGATTGCGCGAGAGCCTCTTATTCTCCTGCTGCCGCCGGACTCTCCCAAGAACGGCAAGTGCATCTTTATAAATCATCAGACAATCTGTCAATGACATTGCCGAGGGGTAGTGCAATGGATGGTATAAGTCATTGTAATGCTTCGAAATAAGATGTGTGTCGAGCGCTTTGAGCGGTAAATTCCGATATGACGAAACATTCTTCGGGCAACGTGTAGGCACAGGTTTTTCGGTTATAAAGCATGGCCCGACAGGCCAAGTCGCGCGCCGTGCTCAAACGCATCGTGGCCGCAGGAATCGAGCAGTGGCTATCGGGGGAAACTCCCAATCCAATGCTCGAAATCGAGCCCGAAAAATCACGTGAAGACGAAGATTCAATCCAAATTAACTACCGTCGGGAAGCCTACGATGTCAGTCTAGGAAGGGTGGGACGAGCCTTTTTCAAAGCCGCCAGAGCCGCTAAAACTCCCTCTGCCTTGGGCTTTTTGCCGCCTACTCCGACCAGCACGGGGCGATTTCTGGTCCGCCCCTCACCCGGATTTCCTCAACAGGATGAAGTGAGGGCAGACTCATAGGGGTAACCCGGCGGCACACGCCAGGTCAGGTCGGCCTGCGTGGCCAAACATCGATAGCAACTGCACGGGCCTGCCGCGCAGCCAGGTCACTCGATCGCGACCGGAATATGAGGAATGATCTGCGCCACCAACCATTACGATTGACTGATTGTCTGAAAATGAATAAATCTCCAGCAGTCGGAGGATTGTGACATGAAGCAAGCGTATGCCGCGGTATCGCGGGAGAAGTCGAAGCCCTTGGTGCTCGAGTGTATCAGCATCGACGAACCCAGAGCGGACGAAATACTTGTCCGAATCGTAGCCTCGGGGGTGTGCCATACGGACATGGTGGTCCGTGATCAGGGTTATGACGTCCCGCAGCCGGTTGTCCTCGGCCATGAGGGATCGGGAGTGGTAGAGGCGGTTGGCAGTGGCGTTACGAGCCTGGCCCCCGGAGACCACGTCGCGCTAAGCTACGCGTACTGCGGCAAGTGCGAGAAATGCCGCGGTGGCACACCCTACTACTGCGATGACTTTTTCGGCAGAAATTTCCGTGGAACTCGTCCCGACGGCACATGCCCGATCCATGACTCGCACGGCAAACAGATCAGCGGCTGCTTCTTCGAGCAGTCATCCTTCGCCACCTATGCCATTGCCTCGGAGCGTAACGCGGTCAAGATCTCCAAAGATGTTCCCCTGGAACTGATAGGACCGCTCGGATGCGGCATCCAGACGGGCGCGGGAGCGGTCCTGAATTGTCTGAAGCCCCGAGAGGGTTCTTCCATCGCGATTTTCGGTGCGGGCGCGGTGGGGATGGCCGCGGTTATGGCCTCCAAAATTGCAGGTTGCGCCACGATCATCGTTATCGACCTCAACGACGATCGCCTCGAACTTGCCGTTGAGCTCGGCGCGACGCACACCGTGAATGCCCGCCGTGCGGACAGCGTTACTGCTATCAGGAAGATCGTTCCCGACGGTGTGGACTTCAGCCTCGAGTGCACGAGTTCCCCGAAGGTGTTTCGCCAGGCGGTGGATTGCCTCGGCACTCCGGGCACGTGCGGCCTCGTCGGTTCTTCGGCTCTCGGTACCGAGGGCGTCATCGATATCGGCAGCTTCCTGTTCGGGCGCACGCTGGTCGGGGTCGTTGAGGGCCAGAGCATTCCCTCCGAATTCGTGCCGCAGCTGATCGCTTACTGGCAACAGGGCCGTTTTCCCTTCGACAAGCTGGTGCAGTTCTATGAACTCGACGAGATCAACGAGGCGATGGCTGACTCCGAAAGCGGGAAGGTCATCAAGCCAATTCTGCGGATGAAGCACACCGTCTAGCGATCTCGGCCGCATACACCGTTGCCAGCGGTTCGGAAGCCAATACGCCCTCCCAAGGCGATGCCGGGGCGGGGTCGCGAACAAAGCGGCCTCGCCCCGGTGTGTTTCAACCTGCAGCCACGTCGCGGCACGGACGATAGCGACGGCGGAGGCGCACGAGTTCGCATGCGCTTTTCATGGCCTGCAAGGCGCGCTATCTTGATATTGGAGAACCTTTGGTTGGGGAGCTCTATGGCGTCCTGCGGATTGAGTCGGCAAAGCCTCTATATTTGTTAGCCGCACCGTTCCGACATCCACGCGCTTCGCTGTATCCGTCGCGCCAATTCCGACCGTCTATGGTTTGATACGCCGGACATTCGGACGCGCGGGGACGGCGCGCCCTTCGACGCTGGCCTTTGCGGCCACATCGGCCCACACCTGTTCGCTGTCGGCTGATACACTGTACATGTTGCGGAGCGCTTCCGCGCTATGTGGCACGCTTGGCAGGGAGGACACCGGTTTCTTCGCAGGGTCGATCATTTCCATCTCTGTGTTGGGAGTATGGAGGACCGGCGACCGAGATGACACTTGGCCGCCGACGTGGAGTCAGGACTGCATGCCGCCCATGCAGACATACTTCATGGACAGGAAATCATCCATCCCGTATCTGGAGCCTTCCCGGCCAAACCCGGACTGCTTCACGCCGCCAAACGGTGCCACTTCGGTGGAGATGAGACCCGTATTGACACCCACCATCCCGTATTCGAGCGCTTCGGTGACTTTCCAGACATTCCGGAGATCATTCGCGAAAAAGTACGCCGCAAGCCCGAACTCGGTGTCGTTGGCGAGTTCTATGACTTCGTCCGCTGTCTCGAATTTGAAGACCGGAGCAAGTGGTGCGAAGGTTTCTTCGCGAGCGACCTTCATTTCCTTGGTCGCGCCGGAGAGAAGGGTCGGTTGGACAAAAGTCCCGCCTCGCTCGTCTCGTCCGCCCCCTACCACGACCTTGGCTCCCTTGCTGACGGCGTCGTCGATATGGTTGTAGAGCTTGTTCACCGCATCGTCGTTGATCAGCGGTCCGATTGTCGCCCCCTCCTCGAAACCGTCCAGCACCCTGAGAGCAGAAACTCGGGCGGCGAGCCTCTCGACAAACCTGTCGTAGATTCCGCTCTGAACGTATAGGCGGTTCGCGCACACGCACGTCTGACCCGCGTTTCGGAACTTCGACAGCATCGCGCCCTCGACCGCCTCGTCCAAATCCGCGTCGTCGAACACGATGAACGGAGCGTTTCCGCCAAGCTCCAGGCTGAGCTTCATTATTTTCTGAGCGCCCTGCGCCATCAGGATGCGGCCGACTTCGGTCGATCCCGTGAATGTCAGCTTCTTCACGATCGGGTTCGAGCAGACCTCCTCCCCGAACATTCGGGCGTTATCGGTCGGCAGAATGCTGACCAGGCCGTCGGGCACTCCGGCACGTTGCGCGAGGATTGCAAGCGCAAGCGCCGACAAGGGCGTCTCGGCGGCGGGCTTGAAGATGATGGCGCAACCCGAGGCGAGTGCGGGAGCGATCTTGCGGCAGACCATCGCCGACGGGAAGTTCCACGGCGCGATGGCGGCTACGACGCCGACGGGCTGCTTGATGACGATCAGGCGCTTGTCGGCCTGGTGCCCGGGGATCGTGTCGCCGTAGACGCGCTTTGCCTCCTCGCCGAACCATTCGATATAGGACGCTCCATAGGCGACTTCGCCGCGCGCCTCGGCCAAGGGCTTCCCCATTTCGGACGTGAGGATGATTGCAAGATCCTCGGTGTTCGCGGTCACGAGATCGAAGAACTTGCGCATTATGCCCGCCCGCTCCTTCCCGGAGCGCGCCGCCCATTTCTTCTGGGCGGTCTTGGCGAGATCGATGGCGGTGCGGACGTCCTGGAGACCAGCGCTCGGCAAGGTCGCGATAAGGTCCCCGGTAGATGGATTCTGGACCCTGACGGTCTTGCCGCCCTCTCCGTCTTTGCGCCAGTCGCCTCCGACCAGCATCTCCTCGCGGACGAGAGAAGGGTCCTTCAGGCGGTCGAGTAGCGCGCTGGAGATAGCCATGGGTATTCCTTTCGATGCAACGTTCAAATCTGATTGCGGATGTGCGGGGAGCGGGCATAGATCGCGACCATGGGTACGATCAGAAGTCCCACGACCGCCTGCTGTGCCGGGAAGCTTAGGCCCAGACCGACAAGAAGCGATGTCAGGACCGTGAGCACGAGGACTCCGAGGACGGTCGCGCCGTATCCTCCGGCTCCTCCGAGAAGGGACGTTCCCCCGATGACAACCGCCGCGACGGTGGTGAACAGATATGGATCGCCTACGCCTACGAAGCCACCCCCGGAGAAGCCGAGGAGGAGCATACCGGTGATCGCCGACATCGCGCCGCTGGCGCTATGTATAACGGTCCAGATCCTGAACTCAGAAATTCCGAGGCGAGCAGCCGCCGTCCGGCTTCCGCCGACGGCGTAGAGGCTGCGCCCGAACCAGGTGTTGTACATGATCCAGCCAAGGCCGATCGCGACCGCGGCCCAGATGACGATTACCGGGGGGAACGGGAGCCCGAAGAACTTGCCGTTGAAGGCGGAGAGGTTCCTAAGCCAGTCCGGCACGGGCGCGAAGACCGTCCCTCCGAACTGGGAGCCGAGCGAGGTGTAGATCTGGACCGCGCCGACGGCCGCGAAGCCCACTCCGAGCGACATGATCAGCGCCTGCCCCTGGAGCCGGAAGCTTAGGGCTCCGTTGGCGGCCCCGACGAGTGCCCCAAGGATCAGCACGACGATCATAGCGACGGGCGCGGGCAGTCCGGCCACCATGAGACTGGGAAGAAGGATGTTTGCGCCGCCAATTATATAGGGGATCGACAGGTCCAGAGCGCCGACTAGGGCGCATAGGGTTTGACCGACGGATGCCAGCCCGAGAAATGCGGCAAGCAGAAGGATGGAGCGCGCGTTCTGGGACGAGACGAAGCCCGGAACGAGCAATGCTCCAAGGGCGAGAAGACACGCGAGGAGCGCGAACCCTATCGCGATGCTCTTGTGGGTTCGGAAGGGGCTGGCGCTCCGGGCCATTGCGACTTCTGTGTTCATGACGGTGGAAACCATTTTGATTGCTCCTTCACGCGACGGCGCGGCGGCTTGTTACGAAGACGTTCACGAGAAGCGATCCGACGAGGATCAGGCCGAAAGCCATCTGCGTGACGAATCCGGAGACCGTGCCGAAGTTGAAAGTGGAAAGGAGGTACGAGATCAGGAACATGTTGATCGCGCCGAGCGTCGATCCGAGCGCGCCGCCGCGACCGCCGGAGAGGCTCGCGCCGCCGAGGACGAGCGCCGTGACTGCCTGTAGCGTATAGGTGCTCCCCTGGGTTGGGTCACCCGACGAAATGAGAGCGGTGTAGCTCAGTGCCGCCAGCCCCGCGAACGCGCCGCCTACGACATGGGCAATGATCCGGACGACGTCGACAGGAACGCCGCTCGTGTAGGCCATGCGCTCGTCGGCCCCCGTCATTCTGAGGTTCCGGTAGAACATCGTACGTCGCAGGACACCCCAGACAGCGAAGGCCGCCACGAGCAGCAACAGGACGGGAGAGAAGACGCTCGTCCCCGCACCCCACGACAGCATCCAGTCCGGTGCCACGCCGCCCGGTCGCGACATCACCATGAGATTGACGCCGGAGAGGACGAGGAAGCCCGAAAGCGTCACGATAATCGGCGCGACGCGTACGTAGATAATGACGAGCGCCTGCACGAATTGAAAAGCGGCACCCAGTCCGACGGCCCATGCGATAACGGCGACGGGGTTCGTGATGCCGTTGCCGACTAGCCACGTGATAAGGGTGACGTTGATGAAGCCCATCAGCGGACCGACCGAAAGGTCTACCGCTCCCCTGCCCGCCATGACGATCGGCGTGATGGCCAGAGCGGCGAGGATCAATGGCGTGGCCACGAGAATCGCCCCTGCCAGACCGTTGTTCGTGAAAAGGCCCTGACCGCGGAACGCCACGGCGAGGAGGAGGACGAGGAAAAGCCCGGCTGGAACGAACAGCGAGCGGTCCTGCGTGACTTGGCGGATTCCGGACGAGGACATCATGCGGTCCTTTCGAGATCGAATTCGACGGAGGCGTGCTTGGATTTTCCGAACATGGAGGCGAGGATCGGCTCTTCCGCGATCTCGTTCCCTTCGAGGGAGCGGAACAGCGTCCCTCCGAAAAAGACGTCGACCCGATCCGCGAAACCGATGAATTCCTCAATCTCGCTCGACAGGTAAACGACGCTTCCGCCCTTGTCGGTAAACAGGCGAAGCTCTCGATAGAGGTCGCGCTTCGTGCCAAGATCGACGCCCCGCGCCGGGTCGTTGAGGACGATGACCTGGGGATCGTTGGCGAAGGCGCGCCCGATCAGGACCTTTTGCTGGTTACCGCCCGAGAGCGACGTGATCTTGTTCGACGGGCTACCGATCTTGATGCGGAGCCGATCGACCTCCCGCTTGAACATCGGCTTGAGCGTGGCTTTCCGGATCACGCCGAGCGCACCGAGGTTCTTCCTGTAGACGCCGATCGCGAGGTTTTCGAAGATGCTCTGCTGGGGAAAGATGCCCTCGCGCTTCCGGTCTCCGGAAACATAGCTCACGCCGAGGTTCGCCGCGTCGTCCAGCGTGCGCAATGAAACCATCCGGTCGGTGTCGGCCGAGCGAACCTGCACGTCACCGCCGAATGGCTGGACGATACCCGCCAGAGCACGGACGAACGCGTCCTGCCCCTGACCGTCCAGCCCCGCCACGCCGACGATGCTTCCCTTGGGGAGATCGAAGTCGAATTTTCCGGCCGTACGGTGCACGGCCAGATTTCGGGCAGTCAGGATTGCCGGAGCCGCTGACTTCGCCCTCGAAGCGTACTCCGCTACGTCGCCGGACCGGCGGTCGGCAGGTGTCATCATGGAAAGCAGGTTCTCTTCGGTGATCTCGTGCTTCTCGAGAGTGCCGACGGTAATGCCGTCGCGCAAAATGGTCGCGCGATCCGCGATGCGGACGAGTTCCGCGATACGGTGGGTGACGATCAGTACTGTCGCGCCTTCGCTTCGAAGGCGGTCGATTTCAGAATGGAGGCGAATGGTGGAATCGAGGTCCAGGGCTGCCGAAGATTCGTCGAGGATGAGAACGCGTGGCCGCCGCAGGATGGCGCGCGCGATCACGATCCACTGTTTCACACTGAGGGGAAGGCTGCCGACGACCTCGTCGAGATCGACCGGCTTTCCGACGAGCCGGGTCAGGATTTCGTCCGCCTCGGCGCGGCGGTCGCCGCCTGTCGTTTGCGACTTGAAAACCCCGTCACGACCGACATAGAGGTTGTCGAACACGCTTGCTTCCTCGGCGACAAGAACCTCCTGAAAGATCGTCGTTAGACCGATCCGCTTTGCGTCGATCGGCGAGAGAACCCTCTCTCCGAGGATCGAGACCTTGCCCGTGTCGGGATGAAGCACACCCGACATCATTTTCGCCATCGTGCTCTTGCCGCTACCGTTCTCGCCGACAATGGCGTGAACCTCTCCGGCACGGGCCTCGAAGTCGCATTTCTTGAGCGCCTTCGTTTCGCCGAACGCCTTCGCGACATCGACCATTCTTATTGTGATTTCGCTGTCCATCGCGTTACTCCCATCCCGCAACGTCCGCCAAGAGCGGTTTCCGAATTTGGAAATGCCTGCCCGGCGTCTCCTTTGCCGGGCAGGACAAGCTCACTTCGACACGGCCTTCCAGGGATCGGCGGGGCGCTCGAAGTACTGGTCGGCCACCGCCGCCGGGAACCACCCGTCGGCCTTCGGCTCGACGAAATCCGTCGAGTTCACGTCGCAGTCCTCGGGAATTGCCGCTCGTACGTCGTCGATGGTGTAAGGAAGGACCGGGCGCAGGAAGGACTGAACCTTTGGCCCCTGCCCCTGGAGTGTGCGGAGCATGATCTCCCACATCTGCTGCATCTCGCGACGCGGCGGCCAGATGTGGAAGCTGGCATCGATCCAATCGGGATTTTGCCGCCAGTAGCACGCCGCGGAAGCTTCGCCGCCGAGCGTGATCGGCACCATGTCACGGCCCGACTGGAGCATGGCGTTCAACACGCCGTTCTCCTGTGCGCCCTGTGTCAGGATGCCGTCGATCTGCGCCGGATTTGTCGCGAGGAACTTCTGCACCTCGACCTGCGCGACCTGGTCCGTCCACTTGCCTGCTACCTCGCCGACGATCGTGATGTCGGGATATTTCGCAAGCGTTTCCTTGGCGGCCTTGTCGAAGCTGTCCGACGAAGCGAAACCGGGAATGCCGGACACGAGTAGCACATTGCCCTTCTTGCCGATCTTTTCCGCGAGCCAGGTCGCCATCTCGCCGCCGCCCTGGGCGTGGTTGGCAGCGCCGTTGATCGCGTATGGCGACGTTACGTACCCCGAAAACGAGAAAACGGGCACGCCCGCCTTATAGGCGTACTCGATGGTCTGGTTCAGCGCGGTTACGTTCGAGCAGCAGATGATGATGGCGTCCACGCCGTCGTCGACCATCTGGCGCATCTGCTGGATCTGGACCGCGTCCTTGAGGTCGGACTGCGTGACCACGACTTCTGATACGAGACCCGCTTCCTTCGAACGCGGCAGCAGATCGTTCATGACCGCGTCGAGGGCCGCCGCCCTCCAGGTGTTCCCGGCATAGCTGCTCGCGTAGCCGATCTTCCACGGCGGCCCCTTCTTGGGCTTGAAGTCCTTGTATGCGCTTGCTCCCAGCGGAATTTGCGGATCGACGATTTCGTAGATCTTCTGTTCGCTGGCGGGGAGTTGGTCGACCCCCTCGGCATGAGCCGTGGTCGTCAGGGCGCTGACCGCGATCAGCGCCCCCATCGTTCCGTTCAGAATGCCTCTCATTGGATGGTCCTCCCAGAGACCGGTCTTCAGGCGACCTTGGCTTTGGTTTCGGATGCCTGCTGAATCTCCTCGAGGATCGGAAGCAGGTACTTTCTGAATTCCGTGTAGTCTTCGGTGACGGGGAAGTGCCCGAGCTTCTCCATCGTCCAGAACTTCGAACCCTTCACGAGGTCCGCGGCGATCTTGGTGTCGGCCGGGGAGGTATTGGGATCGTACTCGCCCGTCAGGAAGTAAAGCATGCACTTCGACGTATCGATTCTGCTGGCTTCCTCGGGCGACACGTTGTGGTCATAGTAGTAGTAGTAGAGGTCGCCCGCGAAGATGCCCGGTCCGCCACAGCTGTATTCCCACTGAATCTCCCGGACGTTCGCTTCGGGCGAGTAGGGAGAGATGTTCAGCATCATGGCCGCGCCGATAGACGTGCGGTTGACGTTGGGATTGTCGAATTCCTTGCGGATGCCCGCCATGCCGACGTCGACGTATTCGGCCGCCGAACGCAGTGCACCCTCGACCGAAATGGTGGCCCGGAAGTTGTCGGGATAGTTCGAGGCGAGGTCGATCGCCAGATGGCCGCCCATCGAGCTTCCCATGTAGACCGGGCGATCGAGACCGAGAGCTTTCGAGAGCTCGAGCTGGAAGTCCATCATGAACTTCTTGGTCATATTGTATTCCTTCTCCCACCAGCGCACGCCGTGAGGAGGAAGCGACTTGCCGTGATACGGCAGATCGAACGCGATGACCCGGAAGTTCTTGGTAACCTCGGAATCGCAAAGTGCATGACGGTACTGACGGCCGTCGGAGCCTGCAGTATGGCCGACGAGCAGCGGAATCCCCTGCCCCGCCTCTTCGTAGTAAACGCGGTATTCGATGCCTTCGATCGTCAGATAGACGTAACGGCCGGTGATCGGATCGTGCTTGGTCATGCTGCTACTCCTTCCGGGCGGGCATCGCGCATCAAAGTCGTCATGCGGTTGAGCGCGGGCAGATAGGCGAAGGTTTCGTTGTTGTTGCTGAGATGCAGACCGTGCTTGATGTTCGACGACTGCAGGCACTGGTAGAACGGCAGAGGTTTCTTCTGCAGGAGCGCGTCCCACTGTTCGGCCGTGCCGCGGATTACGATCCTGCACTTGTCGTCGTCGTAAGCCGCCTCCTCAACCTTCGTCATCTTGCCGTCCTCGAAATGAAGGGCGACGCAGCGGGTCGGAAAATCGCACTTGATGATACCGTTAAGATAACGGGTTTCGCGCTTGAACTCGAAGTCCTCCTGCGCGAGCTTTACGAACTTCTCGAGATCGATAGCCAATTTCGGCTCCTCCCTAGTTAAACGGCGCGGTCAATTCCGCGCCTTCAAATTGAGCCGCCACTCCCACGCGGCGGCGAATTCAGATGCCCATGTCGTTGAAGACGTCCTGGGCGTGGCGGAAGCTGTCGATACCCGCCGGCACGCCGACGTAGATCGCAACCTGGAGGAAAATCTCCTGGATCTCCTCTTTCGTGACGCCGTTGTTGATCGCGCCGCGTACATGACCCTTGAGCTCGTGCGGCCTATTGAGAACCGAAATCATCCCGAGGTTGAGGATCGACCGCGCACGGCGGTCCAGGCCGGGACGGTTCCAGATGTTGTCCCAGCAATACTCCGTGACAAGCTCCTGCATGGGCCAGGTGAAATCCGTCGCCTTGTTCAGCGCGGCGTCCACATAGGCATCGCCCATGACTTCCCGACGCGTGGCCAGGCCACTCGCGAATTCTTTGGACGGGACAGGCCGCTCCTTCCCGTTGGTTTTCACTTTTGCTGCATCAGCTGCGGTCATTAGACAACGCTCCCTAGCTATTCCGTTCAACTGCAATCAACCGATTTGCAGACAATCTGTCAATCCATTTCGCGCTGCGGCGCGCGTTGTTCAGAGACTATTGTCGAGATAGGCGATGATCTTCGTGTGATCCTCCGACGGCCCGAGCTTTGCCTGGGCGGCGTCCCAGGTGTCTGCCGTGCTGGCGAGCGCCTCGAGGCGCAGGCCGATTGTCTTTGCGAGGTCGGCCGCGATCCGGATGTCCTTAGCCATGAGGCCGAGTGCGAAGCCCGATCCGAATGTTTCCGAGAGGATGAACTGCTTCATCTTGACCTCGGTCGCGTTGTTCTTCCCTGAAGAAGAGTTGAGGATGTCCACGATGGTCTCGGGTTCGAGACCGAACGCACGGCCAAGAAGCACGCCCTCGATCGCCGCGAGAACACCCGCTCCGGACACGAAGTTGTTGATAGCCTTCATCGCATGGCCCGACCCTACCGGGCCGGTGCGGAAAACTTGCTGGCCAACCGCTTTAAGCAGCGGTTCGACCGCGTCGATGTCGCTGTCGGCCCCGCCCGCCATTATCGTCAACGTGCCGGATACCGCGCGTTTGACTCCGCCTGATACCGGGGCGTCGACAAGTCGAAGATTGCGGTTGGAGAGTTCCGAACCAAGTTCCCTGGTGTCGTTCGGGGCCGAGGAGCTCATGTCGATCACAACGGCGTGGGGCTTGAGGCCTCCGCAGGCATTGCCCTCCAGCAGGGCGTCGCGGACGATTTTTCCGTTCGGCAACATGGTGACCGCGACGTCGGCACCGAGCATCGCCTCGGAGATGGTCTCCGCGGCCCGTCCGCCGGCCGCGGAGAGTTTGGCCTTGGCCTCTGGCGACAGGTCGAAACCGACGACCTCAAAGCCAGCCGAAATAAGGTGT
The DNA here is from genome assembly GCF_001931685.1 of Pararhizobium arenae. Taxonomy (GTDB): domain Bacteria; phylum Pseudomonadota; class Alphaproteobacteria; order Rhizobiales; family Rhizobiaceae; genus Pararhizobium; species Pararhizobium arenae. The sequence continues at coordinate 93,926 of NZ_MOOY01000011.1, forward strand.
TGAGCCATAGGCTGGCCCATCGCGCCTAGCCCTATGAAGGCCACGCGCGTTGCGTTGATCGTCGCTGACAATTTTTCCTCCGAGCACAGACGGGCAGAGAAGCGCCCGCAATCATCGGAGACAGAGTAAAAAGATTATCAGACAATCTGTCAATCGAAATCTTACGGAGTGTCGGACGTGTTCTTCCTGAGGTACTCCAGCGCAACCTTCGCCGCTTGGTCGATATGGAACTTGCAAGCGGCCGCGGCGAGAGGACCATTCCGGTTCTTGATCGCGTCGGCGATCTCCTTGATCTCTTCGATGCTGTGCGCCAACCGTCCCGGTTGCGTCATCGACGTCATGCGCAGGAGGTTGATCCGGTTGTGCAGCGACGTGAGCATCTGTCGGACGAAAGCGTTTTTACTGCCGTCCATCAGACAATCGTAGAAAACGTTTTTGGCTTTGATGAGTCGAGCGCCCACGCCACTCGCGGCGGCCGCCTCGAATTCGACGACCGCCGCCTGCAACGTCGCGATTTCCGCGGCCGTACCGTGCTCTGCGAACTGTTGCCCGGCGAACCCTTCGAGCAGAGCTCGCACGGTATAGAGCTGTGCGGCTTCCTCGTAGGTGATCGTGCTGACGACTGGCCCCTTGTGGGGATAGCTCGTTATGATTCCTTCGGCTTCAAGCTGCCGCAGCGCCTCTCGCACGGATGTCCTGCCGACACCCAGCATCTCACATAGCTCGCGCTCAACCAACCGCTGGCCGGGCTTGAACCTTCCGCTGGCGATGGCCTGTCGTAGCGTTTCCTCGACTTTCACGCGCAACGTCGCGCTCTGTTTTGCAATTTGTAAGTCCGTCTGCATACCCTGCCACCAACCTGCGGATCGCGCCGCGCCAATGTATCCCACACATATGAAGGCATTTTCGCGGGATTTCAATGCAGATTGTCTGACAGCTTTTGTCGAGATCGTGACGGCAGTCGCTTAGGCACGCCTGCTCGGTCTCCGGAAAACGCTCCGCACGTGTCATTAACCCGAGTGAAAACCCCGGATCTCTCTGATCAGCAGCGATTGGCTGCATACCGGATCTCGACACAGAAATTTTGGCGACGCGGCTTTCCGGGGCGCGATGTCCAACAAGCCCGGTGACTCCGATCCCTACGGATGCGCTTTGCCAGTCAACCAAGCGCCGGAGGTGCCGTGCGCGAGCTGATCGGTGCCGGAGGACTTTCGATTATCCCTCTCTCTTCAGGGTTATCACGGTGAGTTCGGACGGGACGCCCAGTCTCAAGGCGAAACCGATCCATAATGCGCTGCCATTATTGACGTATAGCTTCATGCCATCCACGTCGTAGAGACCCGAGACAAACCCGCCGTTGAAAGTCGCGATGAGGCGGTCGAAGCCCACGATCATCCCGCCATGGGTATGACCGGAAAGCTGCAACGCGATCCCCTTTCCGGCGGCTTCCCTTGCACGCTTCGGCTGATGGTCCAGGAGCACCACCGGAGCGCGCTCCGGCGCGCCGCTTAACGCTTGCGCGAGATCTGGCCCTGGCAATCCGAAATTCTCCGCAGAAAGGTCGTTGACCCCCGCCAGTACAAGCTCCGCTTTGCCGCGGCTCAGCACGACATGGCCGTTATCGATCCTGGTCATGCCCAGTTCCTCGAACTGCTTCATCCAAGCGTGCTGTCCGAAGTAATACTCATGATTGCCGGGTATGACATAAACGCCGTCCCTGGCTTCGAGTTTCGACAGAGGCGCAACGTCGCGACGGCGAGCCTGCAAATCCCCGTCGATCAGGTCGCCGGTCAGAACGACAAGATCGGCTTTTTGCTCATTGGCCAGCGTCACGGTGGTCTCGACCCAGTCAGCCTGGAATAGACGACTGATATGGAGGTCGGTTAGCTGCACAATTCTGTAGCCTTCGAATTCCTCCGGCAAGCCCTTGATCCCGATGGTGACGTTCCTCACTTCCGGGACCCGGATGGCCTGCATGACGGCATAGCTCGAAAGGGTAACCGCGACGAAGCCCGCGCAATACCTCGCAGCGACACCAATTCGGACCCACCGACGTCTAACGGTCGCCGTTGCCAAGGCGATCACGTCCAGGACAAGCTGGAACACCGCCACGACAGCACTGATCCCGACAGCCAGTTCGCCAACACCATCACGGCACGCGGAACTTCCGGCGAGAACATCGTCCCGAAGACCACAAGACTCAAGAGACTGTGCTGAAACACCACCATAAGCGCCGCCGAAACGGCGATGCGTAACCAAAGCGGCCAAGGGAGCGGCATTATGAACCGGGCGACGACGAAGAGGCACAGAGATGCTTTGATTAAATGAAACATCGCCGCAAACTACAGCTTGGCGCGGCTTGTGTTGAGCCGAGTATTCTCAACGCGGCGGTGAGCGGCATTCACCGTCGGTTGCGAGGCCATATCGCACGTCCGCCACGCGAGAAACACCGTCTACGCCGTTGCGTCAGAACCTGGTTCCGAAGTGGTTGGGATTGATCTGTTCAACAACACCTTCCCGGCTGCGCACGGAGGTTTCGCTTGGAGGCAACTCGGACGCTATAGCTGTGACCGTCTGCGGTTTGCGGATGCTTAACTCTCTGCCCACGACGTTTAGGCGACGGTTTCGCTATCAGGCCTTGGTCTTGTCCACGCGTAAAGCAGTTTCGCCCCGGCAGAACCGGGGCGAAACATATTCTCGGTCCAGGCCGCTACTTCAGTGCAGCGGGGAGCCAGAGAACGAGTGAAGGCCATACGAGAAGAGCTAGAAGGAAGATGATCTGGATGACCATGAACTGCCCCATCCCGCGGTAGATCGATCTCAGGCTCCACTGCGGCACGACGTTCCTCAGGAAGTAGGCGGACATCGCGACAGGCGGGCTCAGGTAAGCCGTCTGGAGGTTGACTGCCACCAGCACGCCGAACCAGAGCAGCAGTTCCGGCTTTGTAAGGCCGAGGTCGAGCTGTAGCACGATGGGTGTGAAGATCGGCAGGAAAACCAGAACGATCGCGGGCCATTCGAAAGGCCAGCCAAGAGCGAAGATGATCGCCATGATGATGACGAGCTTCCACATGTCGCTGACCGGAATGCCTGTGACGACATCGGTTATGATGGCCGCCCCGCCGAGCTGGGTGAAGACAGCGCCGAAAACGTTGGACGCCACGGCCAGCAGCAGAACCATGCTGGACGTTACCACTGTAGCGATCGCGGCGTTCTTGAGGGCCGCCATGCTGAGCTTGCGGTAGGCCAACGCCAAGAGCGTGGCACCTGTCGCTCCGCAGGAAGCGGCTTCGGTCGGCGTCGCCAGCCCCGAAAGAATCGAGCCCAGAGTCGCGACGATCAGGAGGCACAGCGGTAGGACGCCGACAATGAACTCGCGGCCGATCTCGAGAACGCTACCGACACGTTCCTCGACCGGTAACGGCGGACCGACGCGTGGATTGATGTAGCTGCGGGCGACGGCATAAACCGCGTAGCAGAACGCGAGCATAAATCCCGGACCGATCGCGGCACCGTACAACTGGTTGACGGGAACACCGAGCGTCGGCCCCATGACGACGAGCATCACGCTCGGCGGAATGAGGATTCCGAGCGTGCCGCCCGCGGCGATGATCCCCGCCGAAAGCTTCTCGTCGTATCCCGCTTTGATCATCATGGGTCCGGCCATGATGCCCAGCACCGTAACAGCAGCACCGACGATGCCCGTCGCCATCGCGAAGATGGTGGCCGTCAACAGGACGGCGAGATACAGCGAGCCGTTCAACGGAGCCATTATCTGCCGCATGGAGCCGAAAAGACGGTTCATGAGCCCCGCCTGCTCGGTCATGTAACCCATGAATATGAACAGTGGCACGGCGGGCAGGATGTCGTCTTTCATCGTGCCGAAAATCTGGAGATACGCCAGACTGAAGGTAATGTTGACCCCGATCCCGATCGAGCCGAATACGAGCGCGATAAAAAGGAGGGTGAATGCGATGGGGAAGCCGACAAAGATAAAAGCTAGCATCCCGCCGAGCATGGCAATACTTAGAATGTCGTTAACGCTCATGGCCCGGCCTTTCAGAGCTCGATTTTTTCATGGGTCTCGAAGGCCTGCCCTGTCTTGACCGCGAACAGCGATTTGAGCAGCTCCGAGAGGCCTTGGACTAGGAGGAGTAGCGCGGCCAGCGGGATCACCCCGCGAAACGGCCAGATGACGGGCATCCAGAGACTGAGCGTCGATTTCTCGTTTATCTCGTAGGCGTAGATGAAGTCGTCGAGCGACATGTAGAAGACGATCACCATGACGGGAAGGAAAAGCGCGACGTAGCAGACCGCGTCGATGGCTCCCTTGGTTCTGGGGGTAAAGTTTTCCCAGAAAATGTCCGTGCGGACATGCGCGCCTTTCAAGAGCGCATAGGAAGCGCCGAGCATGAAGATCGAACCGTACGACATGACGGTGACGTCGGCCGCCCATATGGTGGGCGATCCGAGAAGATATCTCGACACCACCTCGATGGTGTTCGCGAGTACCAGAGGGGCGGTAAGAATTGCGACGAGAATAACGAATTTCTCTGTGAAACCGTCAATGATACTGATCACCCGCAGGGCGGCGGGCGGAAAGGTTGGTACGGGATTGCTCACGTGCTGTCTCCGGAGGTCTTCGAAAAAAGGCGCGGCTTAGCCGCGCCTAATGGCTTCCTACTTGGCCTCCGGCCAGTAGTGGTCCGCGCCGATATTGTAAGGGGCCTGGATGAGCCGCTTCGCCGGAACAACCTTGGACGCGTACTCGCGCTGCGACTCGTATACCTTCTTGAAGAAGGCGTTGTTCTCGCTTTCCCGCTTCGCGATTTCGTCCCACGAAGCGAGGATGTTCTGCAGCACGTCGTCGGGTGTCCGGTGAACGGTGACACCGTCTTCGGTCCGCATCTTCTCAAGCGCGTCGGCGTCGAGTTTGCCCTTACGGATGTGAGACCGCAAAGTCGCTTCGCTAGCTGCCGCCTGCATGATAGCCTGAAGGTCGGGAGACAGCGAAGTCCAAACGTCGCCGTTCACGAGGAAGTCGACGATCGTCGCCGGATTGTGCGTCGACATCGGATAGAAGTGCTTCCAGATTGTTTGGAAGCCGATGCCCATGTCTTCAGCCGGACCGACGAATTCCGCGCATTCGATAACGCCGCGCTCGCCAGCCGGAACGATTTCGCCGCCGGGCATATTCACGGTCGACATACCAGACGACGCGAAGACCTCAGCGGTGACGCCCGTCTGCCGGCACTTGCGACCCTTCAGGTCGGCCCAGCTTTCGACCGGACGTGCAAACCAACCCAACGCCTGATTGGCGCTCGTGACTGAAGGGATGACCTCGATGTTCGTCTTGAGTTCCACGCGGTAATAGTCGCGGTAGAGATCGATGCCGCCCCCTTCGTAGAGCCAGCCCACATAGTCAAGAATATCCATGCCGAACGGGCCGCCGGCGGCGTCTCCGAACAGTGTGCCCGCACGGTGCTTCCCGACCCAGTAGGCCACAGTCGAATGACCGCCGTCGATCACGTTTTTGTTCACCGCGTCCAGAACCTCGAAGGCGGGGACGATGGTGCCCGCTGGCATGAACTCGATCTTGAGGCGGCCGGCCGAAAGTTCTCCGACGCGCTTTGCCCAGGTCTCCGCGGACATGTAGATCGTGCTCGATGCCGGATATGCCGACTGAAAACGCAGCGTTCTGCTTTCGGCTTGAGCCGAATCAGCAGAAATCGTGATGAGCGCGGCCAAGCCGCCGCAAAGAAGCGATCCGAATTTCATGATTTCCTCCGTGATTGCACCGCCAACACCCTCCTCGGCTTGACGGGACCCCTATGGTATGACCTCATACCATCGCTATACCAAACAGGTCGCAATTCGGCTGTCAAGTCCGGTGGCGATGTTCACAGGCTGCGAGCGGACTGGAAGGTGTCCGCGTACACATTCACAAGGGAGGAAGGGATACGAATGTCATCGATTAGCGAGGTACGACTTCTTGCGTTCGACGTATTCGGCACAGTGGTCGATTGGCGAAATAGTGTCGCCCGTCACGTCGACGGTTTCTTCAAGCGCGAAGGGCTGGACATCGACGCATTGGAATTCGCGACCGACTGGCGGTCATTGTACCAACCCGCGATGGAGCCTGTCCGAAATGGATCGCGACAATGGGTTACCTTGGACATTCTGAATTTCGAGAACCTGGAGGCGACGTTGATCCGTCACGGTGTAGAGCCAGGGCGATTCGGCAGACGTGAGCTGGACGATATCAACCGGGCGTGGGAACGTCTCGACCCCTGGCCCGACTCCGTCGAAGCGATCAAGCGACTCAAGAAGAAGTTCGCCGTCGCCACGATGTCCAACGGCCACATCGCGGGAATGCTCTGGCTTTCGAAATATGCCGATCTGCACTGGGACGCCATCCTCGGCGCGGAAATGGCAGAAAACTACAAGCCGCATCATGACGTCTATCGAAAGTCAGCCGAGCGAGCCGGACTCACGACCGGAGCGGCGGCTATGGTAGCCGCGCACAACGACGACCTTCTTGCAGCACAGGCGTGCGGGTTGAAGACGATTTTCATCCACCGAAGGGAAGAGCACGGCCCGTTACAGACAACGGATCTGGTGCCGGAAGGCGAGTGGACGCTCGTAGCCGAGAGTCTCGGTGATCTCGCTGATCAATTAGGATGCTGAAGGTCGTCACGCAATTGCCTGGCTTACCGGGACCTCGTGCTCAGGACCACGCTCTGTTCCTCGAGATTGAGCGTGATCGTGATCCCAATTGGGTTGCGCGGATTTGTGGATGATAATGCCCACGTAGCTTATCCATTTCGGAGTTGCGAAATTTTCGCGACAGACTCCGGTGCAATCACGGCCCTCCCTCCCGCAAAAAGGCATTGTCAAATAAAAGGTATGACCTTATACGTCGTATCTGTCGATTGGAGGGTCGCGGAGGAGTGGCGGACAGCCGTGCTGTCCGGGCAACCGAAGCAGTTCGAGAAACCTTCCTGTACTCGGAGCGCCGCCACCGGACGCTTTGTAATGTTACATTGAGGAGAGCTGCATTGTCGTTCGACTTCAGCCCTATTTTCGATCGCTGGCCCATGCTTCTCAGCGGGGCGCTCATGACCATGTTGCTGGCGACCGCAGCTACGGCTTTGGGTTTCGTCATCGGTACGCTTTGCGCCGTCGGCAGGAACTCTTCCTACCGGGCAGCCTCAGCCATCTGCGCGGTCTATGTGGAGACGATAAGAAATACCCCCTTCCTAGTGCAGATCTTCCTTATTTTCTTCGGCCTTTCCACACTCGGATTCACTTTGGGTGCGGTTACGGTCGCGATCCTTGCGCTGACCATCAACGTGGGTGCCTATACGGGCGAAATCATGCGCGCCGGCTTTAACTCGGTCCATTCGGGTCAATGGGAAGCAGCCGAGTGTCTGGGACTGTCGCGACTTCAGACCTACTGGCACGTGGTTCTCTTTCCCGCGGTTGAACGCGTGTATCCGTCCCTCACAAGCCAGTTCATCCTCCTGATGCTCGCATCGTCGATCACCTCGCAGATATCCGTGCCTGAACTCACGGGTAACGCCAACTTCATTCAGGGCGTTTCGTTCAGGCCGTTGGAAACGTACCTCGTAATAGGCGTCATCTATTTCGCCCTGTCCGTGGTCATGCGCCAGGCGTTCAATGGCATCGGCATGCTGATCTTCCCTCGCCGTCGCCGCCTCGGCACAGCTCTTTGAGGTTCATAATGGTCTCCTCGTTCGGCACGATACACATCCAGTTTCTCCTTGAGGGAGCGGTATGGACGATCATCCTTTCCGCCTGCGCCTTCATCGGAGGGGGCGTCATGGGACTGATCATCGCCCTGATGCGCATCTCTCCGGTTTGGACAGTCCGCACCTTCGCCGCCGCATATATCCAGCTGGTACAGGGCATCCCGCTTCTCGTTCTGATGTTCACGGGATTTTTCGGCTTGCCAGCCATTGGCGTACCCGTGTCGCCTTTGATGGCGGCCACGATCTCGATGACGGTGTGGGTAGGCGCATACCTCGGGGAGTTCTGGCGCGGCAGTCTCGAAGCGGTGCCGAAGTCGCAGTGGGAAGCCGCCGAATGCCTCGCCCTCAGCCGGGCCCAGCGGATGTTCAAGGTCATCATCCCCCAGGCCGTGAGAAACGCCACGCCCGGGACCGTCGGTTTCATGGTGCAGATCATAAAGAACACGTCGCTCGCCTCGGCGGTCAGCTTCGTGGATCTGACGAGGGCGGGCCAACTTATCAACAACTCGATCTTCGAGCCCTTCATAACCTTCGTCGCGGTCGCGGTGATCTATTTCCTGCTTTGCTTTCCCCTGTCCGTTCTCAGCCGTCGACTGGAACGCCGGATGGCTCGCGGAATGGCAAAGGCATAAGCGAGAGACAAAATGAACAACGCTACCGAAAACAAGCCCGTGATCGTACTGCGGGACGTCGAGAAGAGTTTTGGACAGGTCAAGGTCCTGCACGGCGTCAGCTTCGAGGTGCAGCGCGGACAGGTCACCGTCCTGATAGGGCGCTCAGGGTCGGGAAAGAGCACCGCTCTCCGCTGTATCGACAGGCTCGAAACGGTCAACGCAGGGTACATTGAGGTCTGCGGTCACGTTGTAACGGACCCTGCCCTGGAATTGCGCAAACTGCGCCTCGACGTCGGCATCGTCTTCCAGAGCTATAATCTCTTTCCGCATCTCACCATCGGCCAGAACATCATGCTGGCACCGCGGTCCGTCAAAAACCTACCCAAGACCGAGACAGTGGAGCTCGCGCGAGCTTGCCTCGAGCAAGTCGGCCTCGGCGACAAGTTCGACGCTTACCCGGAACAGCTTTCGGGCGGGCAACAACAGCGGGCGGCGATCGCGAGGTCGTTGGCGATGCAGCCCAAGGTCATGTTGTTCGACGAGGTGACCTCGGCCCTTGACCCGGAACTCACGGGAGAAGTGCTCAAGGTTATCGAACGTCTGGCAGCTGGCGGCATGACAATGGTCATAGTTACACACGAGATGAATTTCGCGCGCCGTATCGCCGACCAACTTGTCTTCATGCATCAGGGCAAGATCTGGGAAAAGGGACCGGGAGCGATCCTGGACGCTCCACAGACGCCAGAACTGCAGCGGTTCGCCGCTCAGGAACTGTGACGGAACGCATCCGGCACGGCTTGAAGGAAAGTGCGGCAACCGCCGCCCGAGTACCGGATCAACAGCGCGGATAGCGCGAACCAAGGGAGAAGGAAATGTTCAATCGACGCCGAGGACTCACCATGGCGGCAGTGGCTATGGCGAGCCTCTTTGTAGCTGCGCCGTCATTCGCCGACGTACTGGACAACATCAACTCGTCGAAGAAAATCCGCGTGGCCACCGATCTCGGTATTCCCCCGTTTGGCATGCTTGACGGCTCCATGCAGCCCAGCGGCTCCGACGTCGATGTCGCGAAGCTGCTCGCCGCCGACTGGGGCGTCGAACTCGAGTTCATCAACACGACAGGCCCTACCCGCATACCTAATATCAACACGGACAAGGCCGATGTCGTCATTTCATCACTGTCCGTGACCGAGGAACGAAAAAAAGCAGTCGATTTCACCCGACCGTATTCGTTCATTCGTACCGCGATCATCGCGCCTGCGGATGACCTGGCGAAGGAATGGAAGGACCTCGCTGGCAAGTCGGTGGCCGTGGTGAGAAGCACGACGCAGGATATCGCGCTGACCGAGAAAGCGCCCGAGTTCGGCTTCACTGTCGTGCGCTATGACGACGACGCGACGACCATCACCGCAGCTGTTTCGGGACAGGCAACTTATGTCGGCCTGGCGGATCCGCAGATGCGGGCGATCAACGAACGCTCACCGGGCAAGAAATTCGAGGCGAAGATCGTTATCAACCAGTTTCCGATCGCGATGGCCGTCAAGAAAGGCGAGACGAAGCTGGCTGAGAAACTCAACGAGTGGATCGCCACAAATATCGAGAACGGGAAGCTGAACGCGGCCTACAAAGCCCATCACAACATCGACATCCCGGCGGAAATACTCAAGTAATTCGAAGCGGACAGGCCTATCGCCATTTTCTGCACCGTTGAGCCCGACGTGACCGCGTTGGGCTCAACGACGTTGAACTTGACGCGCTATGTCAGTTATGCCTCGCTGTATAGAAAGGGCGCTGGCCGTCGCGCGAAGTTCCGAGCCCGGCGCTCCAGCGACGTGGCGGGTAGACCCGCTTGCCCACGAGGTGTGTCCACACACCCGAGACTCGCAACGCGAAAGAGCTGATCTCGCGCCCCGACTTTTAACCTCAGGACCGGAACGAGAAGCCAACCTATACGATAGACGCTTGCAGTCGAATTCGGATGCGTGGGGCACGGACCGTCTAACCGTCATCGGCAGACGGAATCAAATATCACCGCATTAAATCCGTGTGACGCAGACGGGTGTCCGCTTTAGGGCCATGATCGACTCAGAAGATCGTCAGTGGGCGTCGTCGCTACGCGCTCATCTACGTTGGCGAGCTCCGATGGGATTGATGCGGCGCGCATGGAGCGGTCGACGACCGACACGGCTCGAACCCGCAAGGCGCTCTTGCCTCGCGGGTTACGGACGCTCCCGTGTTCGACGTCGGTCTGCCGGGTCGAACATCGTGTTCAGGACCCGGCAGCGTGGCCTCGGTATCCAATTACCGCGGGGATCACTTCTCGTCGGCTAGTTTCGTCGAGGTTTTCGAATCGAACGGGAAGAGCAGCCCGGCAGCAAGGAACCCGCCATCGACGTTGAGCGTGTGACCGGTGATGTACCTCGCCTCGTCGCTAGCAAGGAAAACGGCTGCGTCGGCAATTTCTTCAGGCTCGCCATAGCGCCGCTGCGGGACCAACCGATGATATGCCTCGCGTGTCTCGAGCGTATGCATCGTTTTTGAGACTTCGGTAAGGATGGGGCCCGGCGCGATCGCGTTGACGTTGATGCCGTAGTCCGCCAGCTCGACTGCCATGACCTTGTTGAGAAGTTCAACCCCCGCTTTGGACGCCCCGTAAGCCGAACGCCCCACGCCTCCCTTTTGCCCGGACAGCGAAGCGATATTGATGATGCTGCCGCTCTTCCGGGAAACCATCGTCTTCGCAACGGACTGGGACACGAGAAAAGTTCCCGTCAGATTGATGCGTACGACCCGTTCGAACTCCTCACGCGAGCTCTCAAGGAAGAGAGTCGTAGCGCCGATGCCAGCGTTGTTCACGAGAACATCGATCTTTCCGAATGCAGAGATTGCCTTTTGGACGAGGGATTCGACGTCGGCATCGACCGAAATGTCCGCTTTCACTGCGATCGCGTCACCGCCGATTTCCAGAGCGGTGGCCTTGGCTGCATCTTCGTCGCGGTCGCTCACGACCACCTGCGCACCTTGCGCTGCGAACGCCGTGGCGATCGCCTTGCCGATACCCCGGGCCGCACCGGTTACAATAGCGGCTTTGCCTGTCAGGCGCATACTATTCCTCCCAAATCAATCAACGTCGTATAAGGTATGATGTATAACCTCATTCCTTTTATGAGCGCTTCATGGGGGATGTGTCAAGCACCCGTGATGTCGCCCGCGTCCTTATCGAACACAGCTTCAAGCACCAGATTGGCGGCGGTGCACATCCTCTAGTTCGAGCGCATCGCGGCCGAGGCCTGCCCCGATCGCGATGCGGGATTTTTAGAGCGGTGCACGACCAAGCAGCGAAGCAAAATGCTGTGCACCATATGGACGAGAGCCTCTGTCCGGACGCGGGCACCGCTGATAGTTCCCAGTTAGAGTGCAAGCTAGAACGTTGCATACTTTGATACTTCACAGTGGATTACAGCAATTACCTAATCCGATATATGAGGCTCTCAATCCTCCTAAAATGCTTCTGGCATAAATGCTGATTGACTCATTATACCAGCTAAGATAGTACCTCATACATCATATCACTGGGGAGGAGCCTGAAGTGACAGCGATCGCGTTATTCGGAGCGGGCGGGAAGATGGGCTGCCGTCTCTCCGCAAACCTGAAGGGATCGGCATTCGAGGTACGCCACGTCGAGCCGAGCGAAACGGGCCGAGCTCGCTTGAGCGGCGAACTCGGCATCCAGGCTGTAGAGGCCGACGTCGCTCTCGAGGGCGCGGATGTGGTCATCCTGGCCGTGCCCGACACTGCCATCCAGAAGGTGGCTGCATCGATCGAAGCTAAGCTGAAGGCGGGCACCATCGTTGTGGTGCTTGATGCGGCCGCTCCGGCGGCGGGTCATCTCCCGCACCGTCCCGACCTGACGTACTTCGTGACCCATCCATGCCATCCGCCGATTTTCAACGACGAAACCGAACTGGACGCGAAACGTGACTTTTTCGGAGGCGTCGCCGCGAAGCAGCATATCGTTTCAGCGCTGATGCAGGGGCCGGAAGAGCATTGGGCGGTTGGCGAGGAAATCGCCCGGGTAATCTGGGCACCTGTGATGCGCTCCCACCGGGTAACTGTCGAGCAGATCGCGTTACTGGAGCCGGGGCTGTCAGAGACGGTGTGCGCTTCTTTGCTGTTCGTGATGCGGCAGGCGATGGACGAATGCGTCCGCCGCGGCGTGCCAAGGGAAGCGGCACGCGACTTCCTTCTCGGTCATATGAACGTGCTCGGTGCGGTGATCTTCGAAGAGACGCCGGGCGTGTTTTCGGATGCGTGTAACAAGGCCATCGAATTCGGCATCCCGGCGCTGATGCGGGACGACTGGAAAAAGGTCTTTGAACCCGAGGAGATCGCGGAAAGCATCCGGCGGATTACATGAGCCCTACGCCATAATACCCTGGAGGTATCGCATCATGCGACCCACGATCATAGAGGCGGCGGTCAACGGGCCTTGGACCCGATCAAGACAACCGGGAATACCCTTATCTGTAGACGAGATCATATCGGAGGCGATTTCCTGCGCTCATGCCGGGGCGTCGGTCATTCACTTCCACGCCTACGATGACGAAACGGGAGAGCAAACCACCGACCTGTCGGTGATAGAAGCGGTCATCGACGGGATCCGCGATCAGGTGGATGTCGTCATATATCCGGCCATTCGGTACATGAGCAACGCCGACGCCATACGACCCGAGTCGGGGAAGCTTCGCTACGACCATTTCGACGCGCTGGGACGTAGCGGCAAGATAGACTGGCTGATCGTCGATCCCGGCTCGACAAATCTCGTCCGCACGACGGACCGAGAGCTGGAGGACGCTGTCGTTGACATCAACAGTCCCCGGGCCATACAGCACGGACTGCGCGTGGCGGCGACGCACGGCCTGAACCCGACAATGGCAATCTATGACCCGGGCTACCTGCGCCTCGCTCATATCCTGGCCGGGCGCGAGCCGCGCCTTCCGAAACCTGTCTACAGGTTCATGTTTTCAGAGCAGCTAACCTTCGGCTTCCCGCCGCGAGAATATGCTCTCGATGCGTATATGCGCCTCTACGCCGAAATCGGGGTGTCGTCGCCCTGGATGGTGGCGGGATTGGGCACGAACGTCCTTCCCCTCGTCCCGAAAGTCGTGGAACTCGGAGGACACGTCCGCGCGGGTCTCGAGGATTTCGAACTCGGCACTCCGATGACGAACCTCGCCCTTGTCACCGCAACCGCCAGGGCGATCGAGGACGCGGGCGGGTCCATCGCCACGACCGCGCAGACGCGCGAACTAATCACCTGACCGATCGTAACGCCAACTTTCTCGGGAGGAGAAAATGAAGGCATCTCATATCGTTTCCACGGCCGCTCTTGCAGTCGCCGCCGCAATCGCGAGCAACGCCCATTCGCAGGAGTACAACGAGCACAGCCTCAAGCTGAGCTACGTCGTTCCGAAGAGCCATTCCTACGGCGCTGGCGTCGAGTTCATGGAAAAGTGGCTCGACGAGAATTCGGGCGGGAAACTCAAGCTTAGAGGCTACCCGGACGGCCTGCTCGGCGCGGAAGTGCAATCCATTTCCGGTGCAAAGGGCAACGTGATTCAGCTGGCGGTCGTGTCGACCGCTGCGGCGGCCACCACCGCCCCGGAGTTCGGCCTGTTCGACATGCCATACCTGTTCCGCACTCACGCGGAGGCAGATGCCATTCTGGACGGCGAGATCGGACAGGGCGTTCTCGCCAGGCTCGAATCAAGCTCCCTTGTCGGGCTTTGCTATTGGGAGAACGGCTTCCGGCATGTCACCAACAACAAGCATCCCGTTGCCAAGCTCGAGGATTTTCAGGGCCTCAAGATCAGGACGATCGAGAATCCGGTGTTCATCGACACGTTCAACACGCTCGGCGCGAACGCCGTGCCGATGGCATTCACCGAGGTCTACAGCGCCCTCGAGACGGGTGCCATCGACGGACAGGAGACGCCGCACAACAGCATCTACACCAGCCGCTTCTTCGAGGTTCAGAAGTTCGGAAGCGAAACCGGGCACATCTACGGCGCGGCGGTGGTCTTGGCGAGCAAGACGTTCTGGGACCAGTTGAACGACGACGAAAAGGCGCTGATGAAACGAGGCTGCGAGGAAGCCAGGACGTTCGAGCGGAAAAAGAACCGCGATGACGATCCAAAGCTCAAGGAACAGCTGTCCTCGGAAGGAATGGAGATCAACGAAGTCGCACCGGAGGAGATTGCCCGCATTCAGGAAGCCCTCAAGCCCGTGTACGAGAAGCACGCGGACCGCATCGGCAGGGCGACGGTCGACGGCGCGCTGAAGGCGCTCGAGGATCTGAGGAAGGCCAACTGAGCCTTTGACGGGCGCGGTGTGACGCCGCGTCCGTCCATCCTGGGAGGACAAGAGATGCAGAAGCCTACTAGCCTGATAATGTGGACGATCCGCATTGCGATCGCCTTTCTCTTGATGGGAATGGTCGCGCTCACATTCACCAACGTGGTGCTCAGATACGCCCTCAACAGCGGCCTGTCTTACTCGGAAGAACTGTCGAGATGGTTCTATATCTGGCTGGTTTTCGCGGGCTCCATACTCGCCCTCTACGAGCGGGGCCACATCGCCATGGAAGGGCTGTTGCACGCGCTGCCGCGCTCGCTTCAATCGGTGTGCAATATAACGAGCGCCCTGATCATGATCGGAATTTCGTGGTTGATCCTCAAGGGTAGCGCCGAGCAGAGCTGGTTGAACCTCGGAGCCACAGCGCCAGCGACGGGGCTCCCCATGCTCTTCTACTACCTCCCGGGCGTGATCTTCGGGGCGGCGTCGATCGCCATACTCGTCTTTCAGATAATCGAGGTCACCCGCCACGGCGGGCCCGGCCCGGACGCCAGCCAGTCCGGCTATCTCGCGGAGTGAAACGACATGATCATTCTGGTCTTTCTCGGGTCGCTGCTGGCGGCCATGGCGATAGGCATGCCCATCGCTTACGCATTGCTCGTCTCGGCAGTCGCCATGATGTTGCAACTGGGACTGTTCGACTCCCAGATCATAGCGCAGAACCTTATCGGCGGGGTCGACAGCTTTCCGCTGATGGCCGTCCCTTTCTTCATGCTTGCGGGAGAGGTGATGAACCGGGGCGGCCTGTCCCGCCGCATCATTGACCTTGCACTGTCGATCGTCGGTCACAAGTCGGGCGGGCTCGGTTACGTCGTGATCATCTCCGCCACGCTGTTGTCCGCGATCTCGGGTTCCGCCATCGCCGACGCCGCGGCCCTGGCCGCTCTGCTGGTTCCCGCGATGGTCGCCGCCGGACACCAGCCCGCGCGCGCCGCGGGGCTGGTTGCCTCATCCAGTATCATCGCGCCCGTGATACCGCCCAGCATCGGTCTTGTGCTGTTCGGCGTCACCGCGAACGTCTCCATAACGGGTCTCTTTCTGGGCGGCATCGTTCCGGGCGTCGTGATGGCGATGGGCCTTGCCGTCACCTGGTACTATCTCGCAAGCAAGGAGAAGGTCGTCCTTCCGGAGCGCGCGTCCGGAAGGACGATTCTCATAAACGCCCGTCGTGCGGGTTGGGCACTCCTGATGCCCGTCATAATCATCGTCGGCTTGAAACTCGGAGTGTTCACTCCCACGGAAGCCGCAGTAGTCGCGGCGGTCTATAGCATCTTCGTCTCCGTAGTAATCTACAGGGAGCTGACCTTGTCCGCGTTGCTGGACGTTTTCGTTGCAGCGGCAAAGAGCACTGCGATGGTGATGTTCCTAGTAGGTGCCGCCGTCGTTACGTCTTGGCTGATTGTTATCGCCGATCTCCCGGTCATGCTCGGCGACATGCTGGAGCCTCTTGTCGGGTCACCGCAATTCCTCATGTTCGTGATCGTCGTCATCGTGCTTCTCGTCGGAACCGCCATGGACATGACCCCGACCATCCTCATCCTGACGCCCGTCCTCATGCCGATCGTCAGGGAAGCGGGTATCGATCCGATCTATTTCGGTATCATCTTCATCATCACCAATTCCATCGGTCTGATTACCCCGCCCGTCGGGACTGTCCTGAATGCCGTAACCGGTGTGACCAAAATCAAGATGGAAGACGTCATAAGAGGCGCGAACCCGTTCCTCCTTGCCCACACTGCGGTTCTGTTGCTTTTGCTCCTTGTGCCGCAAATCGTTACGCTTCCGGTGTCCTGGATGCAATGACGTCGCCATCGCGCCGGCTGGACCAGCCGGCGCGTTCGCCTCCGTAGAAAGGGTCGAAAATGGGTCGCGAAATTTCAGCGGGAGCACTCCTTGGCCTAGCGCCGATAGCGAGGAGGAAACTGTCCGACGAGGTGTTCGAGAAACTGATGGGGCTGATCGAGACCGGGCAGTTGAAGCCCGGTGATCGGGTGCCTTCGGAGCGCACGATAATGGAAACCCTTCGAGTGGGGCGGCCCGCCGTAAGAGAGGCGATGCAGGCGCTCGCCACGAAGGGACTGATCGAGATAGCGCATGGGGAACGCTCGCGTGTTGCGAGACTGAGCGCCAAGTCCGTGATCAGGCAGGTCGACATCGCCGCGAAAATGCTGCTGTCGGGATCCCCGGCGTCGCTGGAAGAGTTGAAGTCGACACGCCTCCTGTTCGAACGTGGAGTGATACGGGAAGCGACCTCTAAGGCGACGCCCGCCGATTTCGCCGAACTGCGGGATGCGATCCGCAAGCAGAGGCAGGCACTCGGAAGTCCAGCCACCTTCGTGGCGGCGGATATGGCCTTCCATACACGTATCGCCAGGATAACCGGGAACTCGATATTCGGGGCGGTCAGCGAGGCCATGCTGGACTGGTTGATGCAATTCCACACCGAACTTCTCCACTGGTCAGAAAATGAAGAGGTGACCCTCTCGGAGCACGAAGACATCGTGCGCTCGATGGAGACCGGGGACGCCGACGCAGCCGAGGCAACGCTCGTCCGACATCTGGAACGGTCTAGGCGACTTTACGCATTCAGGGAGTGCCGGTTCTCACACCGTGGCATTTGATTAGGCAATCAGACGTAGTCGATGTCGCGAAGCTGAGCCACGAGGGGGTCTTTTTCAACTCCAGTTGGCGACTTCTGCGACAAGCAGGCCTTCGATCTCGCACTCTTTGAACCACTCGCGCCAGACGGCGACGCGCTCGACTATGTCGCGGTAGCTTTACTCGATCGCCCCGATTTCCTCCCTGTAACGCCGCTCGTACCACAGTAGACAGAACGCGTCCTGCAGGCTCCGTCCGCAAGACGTCGCCGGGTTTGCCGACAGCGTGCCGCCAGTCGAATTCCCAGTGATGGAGGCGACTTCTGCCGAAGCGATAAATAGCCGTTCGCAGGGTGCCGACGATAGCTCCGCGACGAAGCGTGTTTGTACCCATCGTGGCGGTTTTCTGCCCATCGACGCGAAGAATATGGTGACGGGCTGTAACGCCAATGCTACAACATCATACCTCATACCAATGGAGATTTGTCGTGGATTATGTCCGTTTAGGAAACAGTGGCCTCAAGGTGTCGAGGCTGGCGCTCGGGTGCATGAGCTTCGGTGAGCCCGACAGGGGAGCGCACCCCTGGACGCTCGGATATGAGAGTGCCCTTCCCTTGTTCAAGGAAGCGCTTGACGCCGGGATCAACTTTCTCGACACCGCCAACGTCTACTCGGACGGATCCAGCGAGGAGATAGTCGGACGGCTCGTCCGGGAAAATGTGAAACGGGACGAAGTCGTTATCGCCTCGAAGGTCTATCAGAGAATGGACAAGAGCGCTAATGGCATGGGCCTTTCGCGCAAGTCGATCATGTCCGAAGTCGACAACAGCCTCCGTCGTCTCGGGACAGATTACATCGACCTGTATCAGACGCACTTCTGGGACAACGAGACACCGATCGAGGAAACCCTGGAAGCCCTTAACGACGTCGTCCGGGCCGGGAAGGTCCGCTACATCGGCGCTAGCAACATGTACGCCTGGCAGTTCGCGACGTCCATCCAGATCTCGAAACACCGCAATTGGGCCGCGTTCACATCGATGCAGCTTCACCTCAACTTGATCTATCGCGAGGAACAGCGCGAGATGCTGCCACTATGCAGGTCGGAAGGCATCGGCGTTATGGTGTTCAGTCCCCTCGCCCGGGGTCTTCTCACAAAAGACAGCAACGAGAAGTCCACGCGGGCGGAGACCGACCTAGTGACCGGACGCTGGTACGAGAAGACGGCGGCCGCGGATCAGGCTGTTGTCGACGAGGTCCGCGCCATTGCCGAGGAGCGGGGTCTGCCCCGCGCGCAGATCGCGCTTGCGTGGGTTATGCGTCAAAGCGGCGTGACCTGCCCGATCATCGGCGCGACCAAGTCACAACATCTCCAGGACGCGATAGCCTCGTTGGACGTCACGTTGTCCGACGAGGAAGTCTCGCGCCTCGAAGCGAATTACATTCCACATGCGGTTGTCGGATTGATGTAGGTTTCTCTCCATCAATCTTAGGTCCGCGGGGTCCGAACGGGACCTCCCGCGGATCTGGGGTGAACCGCTTACGAGGACCATCTGGTTCAGCTCCTGGGAGCTGCCGCGCGACGAAGGCGATCATTTATGGCCAGGCCGATCCCGGACGCGGGTACGGGAACGATGGCTATTCCGCTGGCACTCAGCCGGTCGGCTTCGTCCAGTATCCTGTAGAGTGCGGCGGCAAACTCGGCCAAGTCTCCACCGGGACTTAGATTGAAGACGCGCACGCAGGTTTCGGAACCCCTTACGCTTCGCTGGCCGAAAGTCAGTAGTACCTCGTCGCCTCGGACTTCCGTGGCTTCGAGACGGACCGGTGTCCTCGGCGCGTAGTGCGATGACAGCATACCGGGGGCGATGATGGCAGGGGAATGCTCCGGGATGGTGACAGCCATTCCGACGGCTGATTCCACCTCCTCAAGCGATACGGCACCGGGTCTGAGGAGTTCGATACTGCCCTCGACAACCCTCAGTATGGTCGATTCCAGGCCCAAGACAGTTGGACCGCCATCGACGACCACGGGCAGTTCGGAGCCGAAGTAACCGGCGACATGCTGCGCCGTTGTTGCACTCACCCTTCCGGAAAGGTTGGCACTGGGTGCGGCGAGCGGCCTTCCGAAAGAATTGATGAGGCGGTTCGAGAAGCCGACGGGCACCCTCACCGCGACGGTGTCCAGCCCGGCGGTCGTTATCGATGGCAGTCGGTTGACGGGATTTGAATGCAGCACAAGCGTCAGCGGACCGGGCCAAAAGACCGTCGCAAGCTGCTCGCTCAAAGGGTCGAGACAGGCGTAATCGCCAACCATTTCGATATCGCAGCAGTGACATATGAGCGGATTGAAACTGGGTCGCCTTTTGAGATCGTAAATCCGCGCAACCGCTTCCGGATTGGTCGCGTCCGCGGCCAGTCCGTAGACCGTCTCGGTCGGTATGCCTATCGCTAACCCCTCGCTGAGCGCTTCCAGTGAAGCCCTGAGCGCCGCCGCTTCGTCGTTTCGCGTATCCAAAAGCATCTTCGCAAACCTCGTTTTAAGACCGCGTAATAAGCGCAAAAAAATCGCTTGTCAAAATAGGTATGACCTCGTACCTTCTCGTCCGGCCGATTGAGGAGTTGGCGTTGTGGAGGTCCGATGGTCGATATAATTCATGAGAACGCCACTGAGGCGAAGTCGCCGGGCGGCATCCCCTTTCTGCTCGAGGCGGAGAACGTCGCGAAGGCCTTCCACGGCGTCCCGGCCTTGCGGAAGGGCGATCTCAAGCTGCGCCCAGGAACCGTTCACGCACTATGCGGGGGCAACGGCGCTGGAAAGTCGACGTTCCTCAACATCGTCATGGGCCTCTTACGCAAAGACGATGGCACGATCAAAATCAAGGGACACGCGGTCGATTTCAAATCAGCCAGCGAAGCGCTCGGACACGGCATCGCGATTATCACCCAGGAGCTTTCGCCCGTACTCGAAATGACGGTAGCGGAGAACATCTATCTCGGCCGTGAACCGAAACGGTTTGGCGCGTTCATCGATTTCGGTGCCCTTGAAACGCAGGCCCAGAAGCTTCTGGACGACATCGGCTTTCCAATTCGTGCGAGCGCGAGGATGTCGACGCTTAGCCTCGCCGAAACGCAGCTGGTCGAAATCGCGAAGGCGCTCAGCTTCGACGCCGATATCGTGATCATGGACGAACCGACTTCGGCTATCGGCGAACACGAGGTACACATCCTTTTCGCGGCGATCGAACGTCTCAAAAGCCGTGGCTCGGCGATCATCTACGTCTCGCATAAACTGTCGGAAATATTTGATATAGCGGACGAATTCACGGTCTTCCGAGACGGTGAGTTCATCGTCAGCGGTCTTGTGAGGGATGTCAATCGCAAGGAGCTTGTGACGCATATCGTCGGACGCGAGGTGAAGTTCGTCGAGAAGGAGCGTCCCAACGCGGGTGCGCCTATCCTGCTCGAAGTCAGAAATCTATCGCGAAACGACGAGTTCCGCGACATCTCGATAAACGTCGCCGCCGGCGAAGTTCTCGGTATCTACGGCCTCCTCGGGTCCGGAAGAACCGAGTTTCTGGAGGCGGTCTACGGCATGGAAAAGCCGACCTCCGGAGAGGTTCTGCTCGCCGGGAAACAGGTACCGAGGGGAAGCCCGCGCGAGTCGATACGGATGGGCATGGCCATGGTGTCCGAAGACCGCAAGGACAGCGGCCTCGTACTGTCGTCGTCTATCGCACACAACATCACCCTGTCCGCCCTTTCGTTGATGGCGGTCAGCGGATTCGTGAAAAAGCAGAAAGAAAAAGAGGTCGTTGAGGAAATGATCCGTTCCCAACGGATCAAGACCAGCTCTTCCGAACTCAACGTCGAAAACCTCAGCGGCGGAAACCAGCAGAAGGTTGTCTTCGCGCGGTGCCTGACCACCGACCCCCGACTGCTTATCTGCGATGAGCCGACCCGCGGTATCGACGAAGGTTCCAAGCAGGAAATTTACGCGTTCCTGCGCGACTTCGCTACGAAGGGGCACGGTGTGCTGGTCGTATCCTCCGAGGCTCCCGAAATCCTGCAGGTGAGCGACAGGATTGCAATCTTCAAGGGTGGTCAGCTCGTGGACGTCATCGACGGACACGGCGCAACACAGCAGTCCATCATGGAACTCGCCAGCTGAAAGGCCGAAGTTCCGACACCCTCATTCCAGAAATCCGGAACCACCGACATGAACGCCACAACCGATCTCGCCAACCGAAACACCACCGAGCGGCGAAAGGCCGAGATAACGAGAGAATTCGTCAAATCCTTCAGCATCGTCTTGGTGTTCGTCGGCATCTGCGTGCTCTTTACCTCGCTCAACCAATACTTTTTCACCTGGAACAACTGGCTGAACCTCCTTCGCCAGTCGAGCATCAACGGGATCCTGGCAATCGGGGTGACGTTCGTAATCCTGGCGAAAGGGATCGACCTGTCGGTGGGTTCGATCATGGCGCTCGCCGGAATGGTAGCGGCGAACCTAGTAACGACCGGTAACGAAAGTCCGATCCTGTTTGCGATAGTCGCCGCACTCGGGACCGGTGCGGTTCTCGGTCTGGCAAATGGCGCGCTCATCGCCCGCATCAACGTTCCCCCGTTCGTCGCCACGCTCGGCATGTTGAGCATGGCGCGCGGCTTGACCCTGATCTACTCCGACGGCCGACCGATCGCGAACCTCTCAGCTCCGATGAAATGGATCGGAAGCGGCAACGTCCTCGGAATGCCGGTGCCAGTGCTCATTTTCTTCGCGGTTTTCGTAATCGGCTGGATCACTTTGTCCCGGACGACCTTCGGTCGCTACATCTACGCGGTCGGCGGCAACGAGAAGGCCGCACGTACGAGCGGGATTTCCACGCGCACTATCACGGCATCGACCTACGTGATTTCGGGACTGCTGGCCGGGCTCGGCGGACTCGTTTTGACTGCCCGCACAACGGCCGCCCTTCCGCAGGCTGGCATCGGTTACGAGCTCGACGCCATCGCGGCGGTCGTGATCGGTGGGACCAGCCTGTCGGGTGGCCGCGGGTCGCTTGTAGGGACGCTATTCGGCGCTCTGATTATCGGAACCATCAACAACGGAATGGATCTGATGGGAGTGTCTTCATATTACCAGCAGCTTTTGAAAGGAGCCATCATCGTCCTGGCCGTTATCGCTGACCAAATCAGAAAATGAACGCTGCTCGGCAGCAAGTTGAAGTGGAGGAGAATACTATGAACAGACGTACGTTTATCGCTGCGATCGCGGCTTCGACAGTGATGCTCAGCGCCGGTTACGCGGCCGCTCAGGAGAAAATCCGGATCGCGGCGCTTTCGTTCGGAGAGTCCGGCGAATACATGAAGGCCTGGTCGACGGAGATACAGAACCACCCTGCCGTCAAGGATGGCAAGGTCGAAATCACCGTCTTCGACGGCAAGTATGACCCGCTGGTGCAGGCCAACCAGATCGACACCGCGATCACTCAGCAGTTCAATGCGATAATCATGGCCCCGTTCGATCTCGAGGCATCGGCTCCGGCCATTGACAGGGCCGCCGAAGCCAAGATCCCCGTTATCGTCTCCGCGCTGAAGACGGCATCGACGAACTATACTTCTTCCATCATCGTGGACGATCGCGAAGGCGGAAAGATCATCGCCGAGGAGATGGCCAAGAGACTACCGGAAGGCGGGAACCTCGTGCTCATGGAAGGCCCCATCGGACAGTCTGCCCAGATCGAGCGGCGGGCTGGCGTCGACGCTGGCCTTGCCGCTCACTCGAACCTCAAACTTCTCGTCGACAAGAGCGGGAACTGGAGCCGCGCCGAAGGGCAGGCGCTGATGGAAAACTGGCTGTCCGCGTACCCGGACCAGATCAACGGCGTCCTCGCTGAAAACGACGAGATGGCGCTCGGAGCCATCGAGGCGCTCAAGGGCGCTAAAGTCGATCTCTCGAAGGTCCCCGTCATCGCGATCGACGGCATTCCGGATGCGAAGCGCGCGGTCGAAAGCGGGGAGATGGCCGTAACCCTGTACAAGTACGCACGCGCGGAAGGTCAGGGCGCGGTCGACCTCGCCCTTCGTCAGGTCATCGGTGCTGACTTCAAGCCGCAGTCCGAGGTCTGGAAGGATCTCATGGAATGGAAGGACGGGACACAGAAGGACTATACCGTGCCTTGGCTGATCCTCGATAAGGACAACGTCAAAAAGTACATGTGACAACACAAGGCGGGTCCGCATTCAGCGGGCCCGCCATCGAAAAACGGGAATGAACATGTCTCTGCTTGAAAAAAGAACGATCGGCACGACCGGTGTTGAACTGACGGCGCTTGGCCTTGGCACCTCCCCGCTCGGCGGCTGCGGCGTCAGCGTGCCGTTCGCCGATTTCGAAGCCGTTATCCTCAAGGCCTACGAGCTGGGAGTGCGCTACTTCGACACGGCACCTCTGTATGGACTCGGAAAGTCCGAGCACAGCCTCGGCCACGTCCTGCGCACGAACGGTCTACTGGGCGACGTTGTGATCAGCACGAAAGCGGGACGGATATTGAGGCCGGCGAGCCGCTCCAAGCGTGCGGAAAGCCTTTATGGCATCGATTGGATCGACCCGCTCCCGTATGTCGACGAGTACGACTACAGCTACGACGGGATCATGCGCGCTTTCGAGGACAGCCAGCAGCGCATGGGCGTCGACGGAGTGGACATCCTCTACCTCCATGACGTCAGCGGCGAATGGCATCGCGACGCCTACGACCGCTATCTTGCCCAACTCCGGAGCAGCGGATACCGCGCCTGCGACGAACTGCGCAGCTCCGGCGCTGTAAAGGCAATCGGTCTCGGGGTGAACGAGACGGCATCTGTTCTCCAGGTGGCGGCCGAATTCGACCTGGACTGCTCACTCGTGGCGGGACGATACACACTTCTGAACCACGCGCCGCTGGACACCTTCTTTCCCGAGATGCAGCGCCGCGGCATCTCTATCATCGCCGGCGGCGTCTACAACTCCGGCGTCCTTGCCGAAGGGAGCAAGGGAGCCGCTGCGGTCAGGACCTATGACTATCAGTCGGCAAGCCCCGAAATTCTACGCCGTGTCGAAGCCCTGGAGGCCGTCTGCGACGAGTACGGGATTTCGCTGGCCACGGCGGCCACCCAGTTCGTCTATTCCCATCCAGCCGTGACGGCTGTCGTGCAGGGGGCCCTGAGCACCCGCCACGTGGAGGCGAACGTGGCCGCCATCTCGCAGGCCATTCCCCCCGGTTTCTGGGAGGCCCTGAAATCCAAAGGGCTGATCCCCGAAAACGCACCCATCGTCCACGTCGATAAGTTCAATTACTGAGGCAACACCAGACATGTCGAAACTCGAAACACGCAAGCTCGGCAACTCGCCGGTGGAGGTAACGTCACTGGGACTCGGGACGGTACCGCTGTCCGGTTTCAACGCCGGGGTTTCCTACTCGGAGTTCGAGGCGACGATAATGGCGGGTTTCGAGTCCGGCATCCGCTACTTCGACTGCGCCCCGATGTACGGCTTCGGAAAATCGGAGCATTTCCTTGGCCACGCCTTGAGGGTAAACGGCATCCGCGATAGCGTGGTCGTCAGCACGAAGGTTGGCCGGGTGCTCAAGCCCGCCAGCCGCACGGAGAAGCTCGACACTGTCTACGGGATCGACTGGATCGACCCACTGCCGTTCCTAGACACCTACGACTATACCTACGACGGGATCATGCGGTCTTTCGAGGACAGCCAGCATCGGCTCGGGCTCGACTACATCGACGTGCTGCTGGTCCACGACGTGGGCAGGGCGTGGCACGGAGACCAAAGCGAGTTCTATTGGAACCAGTTGCGGAAATCGGGATACCGGGCGCTGGACGAGCTGCGCTCCTCGAAAGCGGTGTCGGCAATCGGCCTGGGGGTCAACGAAACGGATTCGGTCGTCGGCGTGGCCCGGGAGTTCGCCATCGACTGCGCCCTCATTGCTGGCCGCTACACGCTCTTGAATCACGAGCCGCTGACGTCCGCGTTCGATGAGCTGATTTCCAGGAACGTTTCCGTCATCGCGGGTGGCATATTCAACTCGGGCATCCTTGCCACCGGGGCCAGCGCGGCGAGTGCTACCTACGATTATGGCAAGGTTCCGCCGCAGGTGATAGAGCGCGTGAAAAAGATCGAAGAAGTCTGCGCGAAATTCGGCGTCAGCCTTCCGGCCGCCGCGATGCGGTTCGTCTACGCTCACCCCGCCGTGGCCACGCTGTTGATGGGCGCGAAAAGCTCCGGGGAAGTCTCGTCCAATGTCACATCGATGGCCGAGCCTGTACCGCAGGCGTTCTGGGCCGAGCTGAAGTCGAGAGAACTGTTGCCCGCTTCCGCCCCCCTTCCCTCGGGCATTTAGTCGGAGCGACAGGATGGCGGGATTTCGATACCTGTGCACCGCCGCGTCCGACGACAGCACCGTTCGAGAGCAACTGACGCAACTCGGGGAGCTTCTCGCGATCGTATCGTTTCTGAAGCTAGCGTCCGACACACGTGGGCTGTCCATTCAATCACCGCTGCTTCACGAGCGCGCCGAAGCGCTTCTGAGGGCGGTCAGCGGCAGGCGCGATCGCCAGTGGACTGACGATATTGCCGCTCACGGTCATTTCCATCTCATGTCGGCCCGAAGTCAGCTTGAGAAGGCCCTCTCGGCGCTAAGGCGCGGAAAGCTAACCGGACACGTCAAAGTCATGACGCTACTAACGGGGGCGCGCTCCGAACTGGAGCGCGCTTCCGCTTTACTGGGCGCGGCGATTTTCGACGCAAGCTCGTGTTGCGCGATACATACAAACGTGGAGGAAACCAATGAAAAAGCATTCTGTCTGGGTGCTTGAGTATTCACGCAGCCCCGTGCATCCGGTTAGCGGGGTTTTCTACGGAGCGCACAATCAGGGAACGATGAATCTTCCCTTTTCGTATGTGCTGATCAAAATCGGCGATGCAGTGGTTCTCGTTGACGCAGGTCACGATGCGGGCGATTTCGGCGGACGTATCGCCGACTCGATCGGCGTGACGGGCTGGACACACCCTTCCGTCGTTCTCGCTGAATGTGGCGTCAGTCCCGAAGACGTAACGCACGTGATATTGACCCACGCTCATTTCGACCACGCGGGAGGACTGAAGTATTTCCCGAACGCCCAGATCTACATGCAGCGCAAGGAACTCGAGTCATGGATGTGGATCCTCAGCAAGGGTCCGCGCTTCAGATCACTCCAGGCGGGCCTCAATCCGGCCGATGTGCTCTACCTGACGCAGGCGAACACGGAAGGTCGCCTGACGCTCGTCGACGGCGTGTACTCGGACGTTGTTCCGGGCGTGCACCTGCGGCCCGCTTTCGATACGCATACGGCCGGATCCCAGTACGTTGTAGTCGAGACAGCACCCGGTAGCCGCCTCGTTCTTTCCGGCGACGTGATCTACACCTACCGAAATCTCGTCGGTGACGATCTCGATCACCGTCAATTCATACCGCCCGGGCTCGCCAATGGCAGTCAGACCCGTCTTATCGAAACCGCGGAGGAAATGATGTCGATCGTCGACGACGACTATAGGCACGTGATCCCGATGCATGAAGAAAAACTGCACGAGTATTATCCTTCGAAATTGACCGCTGGCGGTCTCAGGATCGTCGAAATCGCCTTGGCCGCCGAGGACGAAAGCCGGGTCTAGTCAAGAAAGCAAAACTGGTGAAATGATGGACAGAAACTCAAGCGTCGTGATGACGTACCTGATCGAATGTGCAGGCGATCCTGCACGGTTTGCCGCTAAGATCGCGAGCGATCAGTCGACGGGCACGTTTGTCGAACTACCGGGAGAAACGCCGGAACTGAAGGCGCGCGTAGCGGCAAAGGTCGTGGCAATCCGGGAGTTGCCCTCTCAGGAAATACCTTCGTTTCCGCAGCCGGATACGGGAGGTCCGTTCAGAAGGGCCGAGGCAGACATCGCATTTCCCCTGGAAGCGATCGGAGATGATCTCGCGGCATTGATGACGATCACCATAGGAGGCGTGTTTTCGATCCGCGGCTTCAGCGGCATCCGAGTGATCGGGATGAGGCTGCCCGACGCCTTCACGAAACACTATCCGGGTCCGCAATTCGGCATCGACGGCACTCGCCGCCTTACGAACGTCTACGACCGGCCGCTTATCGGGACGATCATCAAGCCCGCCCTCGGCCTCCGGCCACAAGAGAGCGCCGAGATGGTCAAGGAGCTGATCGAGTCGGGCGTGGACTTCATCAAGGACGATGAAAAGCTCTGCGGCCCTTCGTATTCCTCGCTCCCGGATCGCGTCAACGCGATCATGCCGCTGATCCTCGATCACGAGCAGCGGACCGGCAAAAAGGTGATGTACGCGTTCAATATTTCACACATCGATCCGGGCGTGATGATGAAAAATCACGACATCGTCGCGGATGCGGGCGGTAACGCCGCCGTCGTCAACATCAACTCGATCGGCCAGGGAGCCTTGCTGTTTCTCCGCCAGCGTTCGCGGCTCGCGCTTCACGCGCACCGTAACGGATGGGATATCCTCACACGCCACCCGGGCCTCGGGATGGATTTTTCGGTTTATCAGCAATTCTGGCGGCTTCTGGGCATCGACCAGTTTCAGATCAACGGGATCGGCTCCAAGTACTGGGAGCCCGATGACTCGTTCGTCCGCTCGTTCCACGATTTAACCGAGCCTCTCTCCGGTGAAAGAGAGCGCCCCATGCCCGTCGTCTGTTCGGGCCAATGGGGCGGCCAGGCTCCGGAGACCTATCGCCGGACCGGACAATCGCTCGATCATCTCTATCTCTGCGGCGGCGGCGTCGTAAGTCATCCCGGTGGCCCCGGGGCGGGTGTCAAGGCGGTTCAGCAGGCGTGGGACGCCGCGCGTGCCGGGATCGATCTCGAGACCTATGCTCGGCAGCACCCGGAGCTGAAGCAGGCGCTTCAGAAGTTCGGCACCCACGGCGGCGGTTGACGGGAAAAAGTCTACCGGAACCGTGACGGCCCCGCCGTCACGGTTGCTGCGAACGCAGCGGTTTCGTCCGCTAGTTACGATCGGCTGAAAAGCGCGTCTAGGAAGCGAGCGAAAGCATCTGTTTGGCCTCCAGGGGCGTAGCAGGCTCACGCCCCGCGGACCTGATGATCTTTACCGCTTCACGGATAAGAACCTCATTCGTCGGATGTCCGATTTCAGGATAGGGATAGTCGCCGATGCCGATAGCCATATGGCCACCGCGCCGGGCGATCGTATCGGTCAAAGCCAGAAGATTCCCGCCAAGGATATTCGCCGTCCACTCGATGTTGCGGTTGTCTGGCAGGAACATCAGGTGGGCGTCCAGCCCCTTGGCGGTGCCGGGATGTCCGGTAATGACCTTTCCGTCCGTCATGTGGAAGAGCATGTAACCGGGCTCGTCTACCAGCCCGCAGTCCATAAGCATGAGCGCCCGGCGCGTGAAGCCCACCGACCAGCTGACCAGCTTCGGCTTGACACCTGCCTCTTTCAATTTCTGGGCATAGTACACGAGCGAGTCCGTCGTGTTGAGGTAGAGCCTTTCCGTAAAGCCGATCTCGAGAGTGTTCGTATCGAAGCTTTCGAGGTTCGCGCTACCCGTGTCGATGGGCGCGATGTCGGGCTTTGTCACGGGGTCGCGTGCGAGGCGTACCACGTTATCGATTCTGCGACGTGCGTCCGTATCGTTGGAGATAAATCCCAGTGTCGGTAGGATCAGTATGTCGGACTTGGCCCGCACCTTCCGGATGATTTCGTCGTAGGCCTCGAACGTGTTTAGCGGTTGGCCGTCAACCGTACGCGCGTGAAAATGGAGGATCGCCGCCCCTTCCTCTCGAACGCGGGCAGCTGTCTCCGCGATTTCATCCGAGGTCCACGGAACATTTACGTTCTGATCCCTCATCGCGTACTCGTTTATCCGCGCCTCCAGAATGAACTTCTTCATCGATGCATCCCCTACTTCCGCGTTTCCGTACCGTTGAGCATTCTGAGCAGATAGTCGTCGTCTCCCACCTGTCCTCCCTTGAGCAGGACCTCGAGGCCGTCTAGGCCGCCGCCCATGAGCTCGCACAGATGGCCATGCTGCTCACCGTCGAAAACCTTGATGGTCAAGGACGAGGCATCGCTGCTGCGCATGGCGTAGCTGGAGCTATCACCGCCCGCTAACACGATACGCTGGACGTCGGCCTCCTTCCGGGCTTCGATCATCAGCCTAGCGTAGCATGCCCCGATGAGTTGAGGAGGAACGTCTTCGAAGCGGGAGCGATCCATCTCGTTACCGCGCGCGGTGTAGACGACGGTTGGCCTGCATCTGGCGATGTTCTCGGCAATCAAGGGCTTGAGTGCTTCCACCTGTTGCGCGACGTCGCTGTCGTCCTTCAGGCGCGTCGGGTTCACCTCCAGCAGGGCCCAACCCTGTTTTTCGGCGACATCGATCTGCCTGCCGGTCTGGATCGCACAGCTGCCCGAAAGCACAAGGAGGTTTCTCGCGGCCGATACGGTCGTTGAGACCGCGACCAGGTCGGCGGCGCTCCGCTCGCGGGCAATGCGCTTTCCAAGCAGCTGCGCCAAGCCCTGAGCCGCCAAGGCGAAAACCGGTCGGGCCTGGAGGCTGTCCCAGAGCGCTGCGGACACCAGCTCCAGATCCTCGTTATCGACGCCGTCGAATATGGCACCCTCGCCGCGATGTGCCGCCGCCTCCAAGCGCTCGGCCAGCAAGGCCGGGTTTCGAAGGTCTGGTAGAAGCACGTTGACGAATGGCAGACTGCACAGGGAGCGCAGGTGTTCGCGCAAGTCCGCTTCTGCCATCGGGGTCCGAGGGTGGTTTGACATGCTCGGATGTCGGTCCAGCCTCAGGATGTCCTTGCCAAAGCGGGCATAGTGGTTTCCGAACGCAGTGTAACGACCGAAATCGGGTGTCGCGGCTAAGACCGCGAGGCTCTCGCCGTCCCGCATCATATGTTCGGCGACGTAACCGAAATTTCCGACGTCCGGGGCAGAATCGAATGTCGAGCAGATCTTGTACTGTAAAAAGCGGCACCCAAGGCTGCGAAGCGCTTCGAAGGCGGGCGATACTTCGGCCACGATATCGCGGTTGCTCAGGGCGCGTGCGGTTCCCGCAAAGCCGACCACATCCAGCCCTCTGGTCGCCTTCTTCAGCTCGTCGGCTGAAGGCATCTTCAGAAAAAGGCGTGTCTTCAGCCCGCTCCGGTGAAACTGCGCGAGGTTCTCGGACGATCCGGTGAAGTCGTCACCGTAAAACCCGACGACCGGGCCGACAGTTTGCATTTAAATCCTCCCGCCCTCCTGGGGCAAATATTGGACGGAACTGATAATCGAGCTCGTGAAATCAGTCAAGGTAATACGTCATACCTACGGGGCGGCGGTGCTCGGTCCGCGTCGCGCTCAGCCCGGTTGCGCGCTGGTATTGCCGGGAATCGCCGGAGTGGTATAAGGTATTATAACTCGGCCAGTGGGAAGATGGCCGGGTATCGCTCGAAGGGAACATTCTTGTTGGACGCACCGAAGAAGCCGCAAACGCGAGTCCAGTTCGCGTTGGACTACATCACCAACGAAATCGCGGCTGGAAACCTCAAGGCTGGCGACAAGCTGCCGAACGAAAAGGAACTCGCCGAGCAAATCGGGGTCAGTCGCACGCCAATTCGCGAAGCGATGAAAACGCTCTCTGTCGCGGGTCTTATCGATATTCGCCATGGTTACGGAAGCTACGTGCGCGGCGAACAGGCGACACCCGCTTTGCCCTTGAGCATGTTCCAGCTCTACCTTCAGGATTCCTCGCCCGAAATGCTGACGGAACTCCGCGACATTTTCGATAGGAACGCGACCGAGCTTGCTGCGCAGCGTCGTTCCGACGACGATCTGGCAAAAATGCGCGAATGCATCGACCGCCTCAGAAACCTGACGAAGAACCCCAACGCCGACCTGGATGAGATGCTCAAGGCGGATTTGGATTTCCACCGCGCCGTCTACGATGCCACTGGAAACAAGCTGATTTCCATCATCGCCGAGTTCGTGCTCGAAATGGTAGCCCCTTGGGTCAAGAAGTCGTTGGATGTCAGCGGTCGCATCCGGGCCGTCGATCTCCACGAGCAAATGTATGCGGCTATTTTGAACCGAAATGTGGGCACCGAAAGTCGCGCGAGCGTGGAGGCAAACATGAAGCACTTCAAGCAATCGCTGGACATCGAGTAATTCGCTTCTGATGAGTGCCGCCCTTGATTGCGGCTCAAGCAGAGCGGTCGTCGCGATCTCTATTCCGTATCATCCCGATCAGCGCACGGAGTGCCTCCGGCATCTGCCGTCTGCTCGGATAGTAGATATTTAGCGTGGGGCCCACGGAGCTCCAAGCTGGAAGGACCTCCTTGAGGCTTCCATTGACGATCTGTTTGGCAACGCGCCCCTCCTGGCAATAGGCGATACCGCCTCCGGCTTCGGCAATTTCGATCGCGAGCTCCGTCTCGTTCACGATGATCGCCCAGTCCTCATCGACCGACAGCTCCTGGTCGCCTGAGCCAAGCTCCCATTTGTAGAGCGCGCCTGTTCCAATCCGCAGGCCGATGCACCTGTGTTGGGCGAGATCCGACGGGCTTTCCAGCAACGGTGCCTGATCGAGGTAGCGAGGTGAAGCGACCAAGATCCAGCGCGGTTCCCTACCCAGAGGAACGGCAATCATGTCCTCGGGAACCCTGCCGCCGAAGCGTATCCCTGCATCGAATCCCGCGGCAACGATATCGACGAAGTCGTCCTGCACGACTATCTCGAGCTGCACGTCGGGAAACGCCGACACGTAGTCCGCCAGTACACGACTCAAAACCAGCCTGGCCGCATCGGTCAAGACATTCAGTCGCAGCCGCCCCATGGGCTTGCCGCGAAACCTGTTAACTTCCTCCAGTCCCAACTCGATCGAGCCAAACCCTGCTTCTAGCCGGTCCAGAAGTGACGCGCCGGCATCCGTCAGCGTAATTGTGCGGTTAGACCTGTTGCAAAGGCGGACGCCGAGCCTCGTCTCCAGCGACCGCAGGGCATGGCTCACAGCGGAGGGAGATACGTCAAGTTCCAACGCCGCCCGCCTGAAGCCGCCGCACCGCGCGATAGCGCGAAAAGTGTTGAGGTCTCCAAGGTCAGTACGACTGATCCGACTCATTCGATCTCCGATCGTTACACCCGGACTCACCCGGAAGGGAATGTAGGCGAGAGATACGCGACTGGAGCACGGCCGCCAACCAGCCTCCTCGAAATCGCGAACTGACGAAAACATATGGCATGCGCTTGGGGCTCGGCGACGACGTTCCGCACTGCGGGTGTCCATGCCGCATTACATCGTCGCGTTCTCCTACCCCGTTAGATGAGCAGATTTCAACGCGGCGTCAAACTCGGCGGTCGGTGACCTCGGAAACGACGTCACTATATGCGGGGCCGTGAGCATTGAAACGCATTTCGAGACGGTCGGGCTGCGTGTGCGAAACCCGACCGCCCGTGACAGGAAAGATACATGGCCACCATTGAAGCTTCGGAGCGAGTGACGTCGAATTTGATAGTCAGTCAAACGATACTCGCGCTAGGTGGCCTGTTCATCGGCACCGGCGAGTTCGCCGCCATGGGGATGCTGCCGGACCTGGCCGCGTCGGTTGGCTCGACTGTCCCGCAAGCTGGTCACATTATAAGCGCCTACGCGCTTGGGGTTGTCGTCGGGTCTCCGGTGCTTGCGGTACTTGCTGCCCGCGTCGAACGCAGGCTCCTGCTCGTTTTGCTTGCCTTGATCGTCGCGGTCGGCAACGCCGCCACCGCGATGGCTTGGAGTTTCGAAAGCCTCGTTGTCGCGCGGTTCGTGAGCGGGTTACCACATGGAGCCTACTACGGAACCGCGGCGATCGTCGCGGCATCGATGGTGGCGCAAGAGAGAAAGGCCCAGGCGATAGGCAGGGTGATGCTCGGACTTGCTGCGGCGAATCTCGCAGGTGTTCCGGCAATCACCGCGCTCGGTCAGGAGTTGGGTTGGAGATATGGCTTCGGGGTGATCGCGATCGGCGCTGTCGTCGTCGCGCTCCTACTGCCTTGGGCGGTTGGCAAAGTTCCGGCCGAGCGCGATGCGTCGCCTCGCCGTGAATTGTCAGCGCTCGCCAACGGTCGTGTGTGGATGACCCTGGCGAGCGCGGCGATCGGCTTCGGCGGTATGTTCGCGGTTTACAGCTACATTACGCCGACCCTGACTGATTACACTGGGCAACCATCCGGCTCGGTCCCCTACTATCTGTCCCTTTGGGGCCTTGGTATGGTCGTCGGTAATATCGCGGGTAGTTGGCTCGCAGATCGGCATCAGACGCGCGCCATACTGGGTCTGATGCTCTGGAACGTGTTGTTCCTCGGGCTGTTTGTCCCAGCCGCCAGTTCCGGCGCAGCTGTGGCGGTCGTGCTCTTTCTCATAGGCATCGGTTTCGGGCTCGTCCCGGCGCTACAGGCGCGCCTCACGGACGTAGCACCAGGCGCGCAGTCGTTGGCGGCAGCCATGAATCATTCCGCGTTCAACCTTTCCAATGCCATCGGGGCATGGGCCGGAGGACTGGCGCTGTCCACTGGCTGGGGGTGGTCCTCGACAGGGGGTGTAGCAGCAATACTCGCAGCAGGTGGACTGGCAATTTTCCTGGTCGCTCTTGCGGTCGAGAACAACCACCCAAGATCCGTTTCCCATTTAACCAGCACAAGGAGTAGACCATGACAGAACGAATGGACGAAGTGATTTCGCCGGGAAGGGTGGCGGTCATAACCGGAGCGGCTAAAGGTATCGGAGCCGCGGTCGCCAGCGCCCTTTCGCGCAAGGGCATGCGCCTGGGGGTACTCGACACCGACGGGAAAGCTCTCGAGCAGTTTGCGGCCTCACTCGAAACTGACACGGTAAGCGTCGTCGGCGATGTTTCGGAAACGAGCGCGACCATATCGGGACGCGCGGTGTGCAAAATACTAAGACTCGAGAGAACAACCCTGTTGGGACTGTTGTCGATCGGGGCTTTCGTGAACCGGGCGACGGGGACGGCAATTGCCATCTGTGCGGGAGATCTGGATGCTTTCGACCGGAAATACGTGTCTGCGGCGCAGGTCAAGCGTGACCACGGACTGAGACGGGGTGACTTCGATCGCCGTTTGTCGGAGAGCGGCGTCAGCATCGCGTTCCCGTTCGAGGATATCGGGCAGATGATCCTCGAACGCGCGGATGTCCCGCGGTTGTTGCTAGCCGCAAGGCGGTAGCTGATTTTACCGCCCGTGTGTCAGTCGAATTTCGCGATACGTCGGAAAGCCTCCTCGAAGCGGTCGAGGGTCTCCGGCAACCCCGGCGCGTCGGCTTCGAGCAAGGCCGAGTAGCCATCAAATTCGAACACCGCAGCGCATTCGTCAATCGGATAGTATCCTGTGATACACCCCTGGCTTATCGTCCCCCATCCAGTCACTGGCGTATCGGCTGCCGACGGATGCACCCCGTACCAGTTCGACCGATTCATACATCTCCTCCGCTGACTTCGAAAAGGCAATCTCTACGGGGTCTGCCAACTTTCCATTTCGACGCTGCTGCTTCCAGAATGTCAGCGTGCCGAGCACACCGAGGCGCTCCGTCAGGTTGATCCTATCGAGAGCAGGATCGTCGCCGTCGATGATTGCGTAGCCGGAGAGCCCGTACTTAGTCGCGCGCAATGCCCAGCGGGCGTTCTGTTCCCAATTGATCCGGTACCCGAGAAAGGCAAGTCTGTTGGCTGCCTCGATGACGACCATCAACGAGGTGTTCAACGAAGTAACGTCTCGCGATCGCTCTGCAGCACGGGCCGCTTTCTCAAGCCGGATCAATGAGTTGACGTACGCCGCTTGCAACGCCCCCAATATCCTCGCGCATGGGCCAGGCCTGTGCGTGCCATTGCCGGGTCGACTGGAGCCTGATATCGGCTGAAGCACGGTAGGGATGCTCATAGAGAGACCTCCCCTCCATGAGTACCTCGTCAAGAAAATCCTCACGGGAGGCCCGGCGACATAGCATTTGATGCCGGCCGATCTCATAATCCCCCTCTGCGAGATCCTTGCGCGTCGTCTGTGGCATTGTCTTTTCACCTCCGTGTGCAACCACCATGGGCTATGGTTGCTCGGAGCTGACATACTGGCAAGCGCCGATCGTGACGTATATAAAATAGGCGCACTTCACTCTCTGAAGCTCAGGTCGGCTCACAAATTCCCTTTTCCGTTAGGAAAACAGCTCTCGGTGACGGCACGTTGTGGACCAGCAGTTCGCCATCGACCCATCCCGGATCGCTATCGGAAACATACCGTCCGCCAATTCGAAAGGCGGCACTACGCCATCTCGGCCAAACAGGCGTAAGCAAATGACTCAAATAGAACGGTATTCGGCGAACCCGATAGGTCGTCAGCCCCGTCCATCCATTTCCTTCCACCGCGAGATCGGGATTTTCCTCACCAGGCGATCTTTGACCTTGTCAGGGGTGATGCCGTGCCGCGCCGCCAGTTCCACGCATGCACGATTTCTGCTGGGCCAGGATTCCCCGTCAAGGGTAAACACCTTCCTCGAGGTTGGCCCGAGTGGAGTGGCGAGTGCTTCTTCCACCGACATCCCGGCTTTGATGCGAAACTGGAAAGTTCCACCGCCGATGCCGTATTCCCGCAATGCCTGCTCAAGGCTGGGCCACGTCTTCCCGAAAGCCTGAATGGCTTTCCCATGGCTGCGTTCCACGATAGCTCCCCGATCCATCCTGGTCCAGTTCGATGGGCCCCACGGTTTTTGCTCGTCGATCCGTGTGAGCCGTCCCTCGCCTGTGGTTGACGTGACGTCTGCCTTGAAGCGATCGTAGTCAAGCCATGCTGGATCGACTTCGTCTCCTCGTTCCCGTGCGCGCTTCAGAATACCCAGATGTTGTCTGAACAATGGTGAGCCCGCGTCTGCGTGCTTACTATGCTTGCGCGCCTTCGATGGTAACGGCTTGCCTTCGCGGAAACGGCTCTCGATCACGTGCTCGGCCAGCCCGGTTTCCCGGGATAGCACTCGCCGCAGGCTCGCGACCGATCGGAAACGTCTCCCGTCCCACTCGGCCGGTCGGCCGTCATAAGAGCCTAGTTGTCCGCCACTCCTGATATTGAAACCATCGGGGTGAAGTGTGTTCAGGAGGGAGACCCATTCGACCTCCCGCTCGGCAAGTTTGCCTTCCCCACCTTCCACCGTTTCGAGAATATCCAGCTGGAAATCGGACGGCTTCCCGATTCGCATGGCCTGATGGAGCAGGCTTCCCCCGCCCCTGCCCGCCATCATGATGTGCTGTCCAAGTCTCACCTGCGGGTTGTTAACGGTCAGCCCAATATATGCCTTGCCCGTAACAGTGTCCGTTATCCTATAGATATAGCCCGGAGCGCCATCTGCCATCGACGGCTCCGACAGGATGTCCTCTACGGCCCATTTTGCCTTGAGCCTCGCATGCATCATGTCGCGCTCGTCATAGCGTCCGATCGCCTTGAGAAACGAAGTGAAGGCGGTGTACTCACCGCGATGCTGGGGATAGAGGTCGCCAGAGTAGACAAATCTTCGACGGCGGCCGCCACCGTGATCGGTTGTCCAATCGGATTGGCTGGAGAGGGCCGCTCTGACCAGGTGCGCTTCCGAGATTTGGATAGCACGCTTCTCCAGCGACTTGAGCCTTGTCCTGAAGACATCGTAGGGCACTAACCCGGGTTGCTCGCTGTATTCCTCGTAGAGCTGTTCCGCGGACTGTCGGCCCTCGAGGGTCTCCACCCAGGTAACCCTCCGACCGTACTTCAGCTGATATGCGGCGGCGTCCAGGCGGAGGATTTCATCGAGGACGCTGTCATCAATGACCCGGCCGCTCTTGATAACCCGGTGAAGCCGCCCCGCGATCGTGACATTGCTGACTTGAGTCGGCGGGATCAGGGAGGATATCAGCTGCCGGAAGCTCGGATATTCGACCCCCCTGTAGATCATCGGGAAGGGCAGCTTCGAGTTATGGGATGGACCGCGCATCAAGGAGACCATGTAGCTCATGGTTGAGGTTTGGCCGATGGCCGAAAGACCCAGCCTAGATATCATTTTTCGAACGGGTGGTCAGCGGGCGCGCGGTTTTCAATCGCTTCCAAAATGCCAAACGAACTCCGAATCAGATATCAAAAACTACTTGAGCAATACTCAAATCGCCAAGGCAGCCTGCCGATCCCCGTCTCGGGAGCAAAGCAGAGTCAGAGGGGCAAAAACGCAATAAAATCAACGGGACAAAATTTTGGGACATGTCTCGGCCGTTTTTAGGACAAGACGGAATAAATTCCTTCTCCTAACCCGTTGATTTAGCGAGTTTCACTCGGACATGTTTTCCGAATTTCTACAATCGATCTATGCGGATTCGGCCCGGCGACGAGCCGATGCCGCCAAACTCGTTAGCTTGAAGTCCCAACTTGTGAGCAGCCTCCCCCCGCAGCGGGCTGATCAACCGAGATTGAGCTTTTTGCGCAAATCAGCATTTTCGGCACGCAGCTTTTCCGCCAGCATCTTGCGAAGCTTTTGGTTCTCCGCCTCTAGCTGCAGAAGATCAGCCATTTCGTCGCCTGCAGAGGTCGCCTCGTCATCAGCAATCTGATCAGGATTCGGCACAAGCTTCGGCGCCGTGGGTTCGACCAGCTTCAGGTCTATGCTCGCGTGTGGCTTGCGGCCTCGCCTTTTGCGGCCATCGGTACCGGCTGTAGCGCTCTTTGCTGTCGTTGCGACAACGGAGGTTTTCTTCAGCCGAGGCTTACGCTGCTTCTTCACGGCAACAGGCGCTTCTTCCTGTGCTGGAGCTTCAACATCGTTCATTGTCTCGGTAGCGTCGGCCATGAGTATCCCCTTAGGTTCTGTAGCAGTTGTCGGCGTCGCATCCGATGGTGTCAATAATGGCTGAGGAGGTTCTACCGAAGAGACCGGTACGTCTAGCTCGGCTTCATCCCCTTTCAGACCTTCCGGCAGCAAGGGCATCGCCTCCTGCTCTACGTCGCGGGCAACGGACTTGAGGTCCATGTTTCCCCAGATGGAGTTGGGCTTGGCGTCAAGCTTTCGGCGGCCAGATTTGTACTCGACGGCAAAACTGCGTTGTGTTTTCTTCACTTGAAAGGCTTTCGGATCCTCGGGGGGTATTGTCGCAGCTCAACGCGGCTCGTGGCTCACTGATAGCAACTACTCCGATGTCGGTCCACCGCCACAGCGATTGTCCTGTGACGAGGCGCTTGCATCTGAGCAAGACGCGATCGCTGAGCAAAAAGGCGCTCGTGTTGCGAACGACTCAAGCACCCGGTTTAGGACTAAAACTGCCCCGGCCTTTCGCTTCTTTTTGGAAAAAGGAGCTATCTCGCAATTGATGCGGACAATAGCACCGCAGGTATTTCGGCGTCATCCGGATCGGTGACAAGCAGGAGGTCGACTACACCACCGTTCTCTCGAGCGCTGATGCCTTCCACTTTGTGCGGTTGGTCACATTGCTGCATGGAGAGCAGCTGCCCGTCATGACTGACGATGCCTATCGCAGCACCGATGCAAGGCCCATCGCGATAAGCATTCTCCGTATCCTCCGCCACTGCGCAGAACACGATGTCACCGTTAGCCAAAGCCGTTGCGTCCGTGAAGCAATACGGTACGCCGGCGATATAACCAAGGTTGAACCTGTTGACCGCGGATGGCCTGATCAAATTGGTCCCTACAGTTTGCAAGGCAGCGAGGACGTGCCAAACGGAGTAGCTGATGATAGCGTTGTCGGCCAGCCCCTTGTTGCCGCGCTGGAACAGGCGAAGTTCATCGCCAATGATGACCGCTCCTTCAATGTTGAGCTCGTCAAATGCATCGTGAAGTGAACCAAGAATAGGTGACATATCCAGTTCCCGCGGCGGGCCTAAGACCGTCCCATCGCTGTTCAGGGCGACGAGGGCGCCGCGTCCCCGGTTCGGCCTTGATCCCGACCCGAGAGTCAGCAGTGCGCCATGAGGGAAATTCTCGAAAGGTGGAACGAAGGTAAGCGCCTCAAGGTCTGGCTTCATCCGTTTTCGCGCAGCTTTTTCATCGGGGAGCCCACCCGCAAACAAACGGACGAGACGTCCGGGCTCAGGCAAATCTTTGGAAAATACGCCCAGATGAAGCTCATCGTCGGCAATAACGTAAATCGTCGAACCCACGCATACGAGGCCGCTTGCGGCGCTTAAATGCAAAGGTCGCTTTGTTGAGGCTGTCGAAGTGATGTAGAGTGCACGCATCTCGGTAAAGGTGACCATAGTTCTGTATTATCAGGCCAAAATGAACAGTCCAGCCCCTGCACTATTGGCAAACCTGCCCGGTTTAGTGTCCATTACGCTCAATTTACTACCCTTCTGCCTTGAACTTTGATAGCTAACATATCCGGCCTTCTCTTGTAGCAATTGGTGCTCGTCAGGGCCCACATAACATCGGCACGATATGCAAAACCGACTTGCCTTCGCTTATATTTTTCTTTCGATTTCACTCATCAGCTCACCCGGTGTGGCAGAAGAGATGCGATGCGGTTGGCTCCAGAACCGGACGCCAGGCAACTGGTGGCTTGATGACAGGGACGGCACGTGGATCATTACCGCTCAGGGCGACGAATATGAGCCACAAGGGATGGGTTTTATCTCGGCGATTTCGGATTACGCCTATGTCCAGACCTACGCCGGTTACGGCTACGCATGCGCTTGCTTGCAATTGGAAGCCGATCCTCACAAGAGGAGGGTCCAGAAAATTCTATCGGTCGATCAGCGCAGTTTGCGCGAATGTCGAGAGGACAAGGAACTCCCTTCTCCGGAATGACTTAAAACAGCTGGATTGCACCCAGCGCTCAGCGTGGCGCGTCTCAGTCCAGATTTCATCGGAAAACCTCCCTTAAGTTTCGCTGCAAGCCTCCGAGGGAAATGATTGTTCCAGGCTTCGTGCAAACATCGAAGGGATCGGAAGTTTATCGTTATTTAAGCGCTTCATGCCTGCCAACGGTCGTGCGGATCACGGCAGCCAGAGCAGACTGTAGGTGTTGCGGGAGCTGGCTCGGCGTGCTTCGCATTGTCTTCGATCCCTTCGTACTTGTCCGTTCCTAGCGGAAGGCGAAAAAGGAGGCTCCTGCGTGGCGGAACAAATTTCGGCCACGTGATTAGTCGATTAGCGACACACCCTCAACACGGCGTGTGCTACCTGTCCGCTATTGACGAGGCGTTCGGCTCGAAAAACGAGAATGAAACCGT
>NZ_MOOY01000012.1 GCF_001931685.1 Pararhizobium arenae
ATGTAGGAACATACCTACATATATGGCACCCGTCCTCATCACGCAATGCTCTCGTGGGAAATTGGGTTCTTGGTCGGGTTTTTAAGCTCTTGATGAGATTCTGTTGGTTTCCACGCGGAACTGAGCCAGTGGGGGTGCGGCTAAAAACTTGGACTGTTTTAAATGCTCAGGCCGAGGCTCTTACGATATTCTACGCCATGTCGAAGGCGGCGATGACATCCTTCACGCGTGGCCGTTCCCGCGAACTAGGACCATCGGGCATCACAGAACCTCGTCCAGCCTGGAGCGACCGACACGGATTCCAATCCAGAAGACGGCGCGGCTGCCGGCTTCCAGCGAAGCCTGACGTCGCTGGGGCGCTACGGCGAGACGAAGGAGATCGCGAATGCCGTGGCATTCCTGGCAAGCTCCGTTTCGAGCGTGATCACGCCCGCGACGCTCACCGCGAACGCAGGTGCGCTCGCCTAAGCAATCGGCACCTGTATCAAGCATAGCTTTTCACGAAAAGGGCTATGCTTCTTCACAAATCATAGATGAGCCAGCGAGGAAGCAGCGGCGCTGGCTCGACGGCGATGCTGGTCAGTACTGTCCGGATGGCCGGTTGGAAACGACCCGCCTCACTCAATGGAGAACGCCTCTTCGTCCGTTTCGCTGCCGCCGCCTTCCGAGGCGGCGATTTCATTTTGAACCGCGTCTCGGCTGAGCAGGCCAGCATCCTCGAGCGCCTCGATGTTCGGCAGATCGCGCAATGTCTCCATACCAAAGGCCGATAGAAAATGCGGCGTCGTCACGTAGGTATAAGGCGCCCCCGGCGTCGGACTACGCGGCCCCGAGCTGATGAAACCCGCACCCCGCAAATTGCCGATGACGTCGCGGCTGACCTCCTTGCCAAAAATTTTCGACAATTCGCCGCGGGTAATTGGCTGGAAAAAACCCACCGCCATCAGCACCATCGCCTCGAACTCGGAGAGCGCCGCCGCCCCTCCCCCTGTCGGCGCTGAAGAAGCCCGAATCGTCTCGGCGTACCGCGGCCGGGTACGATGCTGCCAGCCGCCAGCGACCGACACCAATTCGTATGGCCGATCTCGAAGTTCCTCGACGAGATCATCAATTAGCAGATCGACGCTGCAATCTTTTCCCACCACCCCCGCCAGAGTCTCACGGCTGACCGGCTCAGCGGAAGCAAAGATCACCGCCTCTACCCTCATCATCCATTCCCGCCATCGCATCTCGGCCGGAATATCCTTCAGCTCCCGATCAAACAGAACATTGTCCTGAGCTTTGTTCTTTTTGTTTTGGCCGGATTGCGTTGTTGCGCTCATGCCAACCGCCTCACAATCCAAAAATCCGGAAAGCGGAGCGGCCGGACAACTCGCGCACCGCCTCGAAACTTTCCAGACGGTCGAACAATCGGTTGGCCGCCCACCGCGACAATTGTGATCCTGACGCCGACGCCGGAACAGCGTCTTCAGTGAGCAATCGACGGATCACCGCCTCGGCGCCCTTGGTCCGTACTTTCGGCGCCACTGCCAGCAGTCGCGCGGCGCGGCGATCGATTTCCACAGCGGACCGCAGCGCTGTCTCAACGCCGTCAACTAGCGCCAGGCAGATTGCTTTCGGATAGGCTGGCTCTCCCGGCCGCACGCGACCGCGGCCACCGATGGTGCGGAATGCCGGACCAAAGCGCTCGGTCAGCAGAAGCGGCACAGATTGTGGCCAGTGCAGCTTGCGCGCGAGAACGACGTCGGCCAGAGAGAGGGCGAGCACCTCGGTGTCCGGGCGAACTGCAGAGATCGCCGTTATGAGGTCCGCCACCGCGAAAGGTGCTGCTCGCCCGGACTGATTTGCAGAATCGACGATGTCCGAGATGGACGCAAGGCTCTCGTCCCACTTAATGTCTAGGAGGACTGCGATTTCCTGAATTAACGAAGTGGTGATCGTCCCGGATCGACGCGCCAGCATTCGTGTGGCCAGAAACACTCTCCCGGCCGGCCCGGGATCGTCGCCGGTTGCGGTCAGCAAAATCGCATCGCGGATACCGGTTTCGTCCTCGCTGCGGCCAAGCATCCGGCCCGCGACAGCAGCTGACTTGAGGGCGAGGCGATCACGCCAGCAGCCGAGCCAAGGCGGGTCAGCTCGCATCAAATCATCTAGCGATTTCAGGGCGATACCGGCAGCGAAGGCGGCGTCAGATTCGGTAATGTCGTGAGTTCGCGGCCGCGCCCAGCCCGGCAGGCGGGGCGACCAGCTCGGCATAGTTAGAGCGTTAGAGACAAGCGAATCCATGAAACGGAGCATAGATTAGACGCGCGGTTTACACCAGCATGAACGCACGAAACCGCACGGTCCGTAGCCAATTAATAATGTCCGATAATGTTGCATTATCGGACGTTCTTGTCATTATAGAGAAATGGCCCAAATCATCGAGCAAAACAGCGAAAATCATGTCGAGGCGATCTCGGCGCCGTCTCTCAGCACAGCCTCCGGCGGTGATGTTTCTGCGCTGGAGGTGTCGGGCGATAGCGCACTCCCCTCCATTGCCGACGATGATCACCCACCAGCTCATCTCGCCGACCTTGCCGATCGCGCCCGCGGCTATGTCGAAGCCGCCAGTTCCGCCAATACACGCAAAGCCTATGCCGCCGATTGGAAGCACTTCTCCGCCTGGTGCCGCCGATCGGGCCTCTCTCCCCTCCCCCCGCATCCCCAAACTGTCGGGCTTTACATCACCGCCTGCGCGTCGGGTGCGGCCGAGCGCGGCATGAAAGCCAATGCGGTCACGACCATCGAACGACGCCTCTCCTCCCTCTCCTGGAGCTTTTCTCAGCGCGGCTTAACACTCGATCGCAAAGACAGGCATATTGCTACCGTCATGGCCGGCATCCGCAACAGCCACGCCAAGCCTCCTTTTCAGAAAGAAGCGGTCATGGCGGCCGATATCATCGCTATGCTGGAAACACTGGACCGCGCTTCTCTCCGCGGTATGCGAGATCGGGCCATGTTGCTGATCGGCTTTGCCGGTGGTCTTCGACGCTCCGAGATCGTTGGCCTCGATCTCAAAGCCGACCAGACGGAGGACGGGCGCGGTTGGATCGAAATCCTCGACAAAGGCATGCTTATTACCTTGCGCGGTAAAACCGGATGGCGAGAGGTGGAAATTGGTCGCGGGTCAGCTGATCCCACCTGCCCGGTCGCGGCCACTGAGAATTGGATCAAGTTCGCCAGGCTCGCCCATGGACCTCTGTTTCGTCGCGTGACGGGACAAGGCAAAGGCGTGGGACCCGACCGTCTCAACGATAAGGAAGTGGCGCGGCTGGTGAAGCGGGCGGCAATGGCCGCAGGCGTTCGCGGCGATCTGAGCGAAATTGAACGTGCCTTCAAGTTCTCTGGCCATTCCCTGCGGGCTGGTCTTGCCTCCTCCGCTGAGGTCGACGAACGCTATGTCCAGA
The DNA here is from genome assembly GCF_001931685.1 of Pararhizobium arenae. Classification (GTDB taxonomy): domain Bacteria; phylum Pseudomonadota; class Alphaproteobacteria; order Rhizobiales; family Rhizobiaceae; genus Pararhizobium; species Pararhizobium arenae. The sequence goes on from NZ_MOOY01000012.1 coordinate 3,450, forward strand.
AGCAATTGGGGCACGCGTCCGCAGAGATGACCCGAAGATATCAGCGGCGGCGGGATCGGTTTCGTGTGAATTTGACCAAGGCAGCAGGTTTGTAGGCTCGATGATCCAATGACGGTCAAAGGTCGGGGAATCTCCCGACCCGTAAATGCCTCGCCATATTCGTGATGACGCCGGTATAGCCATCGGACACCGTCCCCATTCCCAAGGACCGCCTTTCTCAGAGGATGACACTACAAGCGGCCCTAGCCGCATCGATATTTTAGGACAAGAATCGTGTCATCCTACGCGGATCTTCGGATTTTAGCGCTGCTCGAGAATATGGTCCAGCGTATCACTGTTGTCCCATCTTGAGTCGCTTCCAAAGCCAGTCTCTCGCTCCACCGGTCCGGCAGTGTGCTATAGCGCCGTTTTGGTTGAGCCAGTGCCCACAAAGGTTCCCCGATCAACCTTTGCAGTCGACGACTGCCGCCGCGCGTACTATCCCACGGTCCGCTAGTAACCCGCCATAACGACGTCGCACTTCAGCTATAAAATTTTTTGCCTTCAATCCATTCCTCAACCAAGCTGAGAAACCAATAATCGTCCTCTATGGGCAGCCAACCACTTGTTTCGCCGCAATTGAGGTTTGCCAACGTCGTCGGCGTCCCTCTATCTGACGCGCGCACGGGAACTGCAACTCAGTTTTGATAATCAATAGACCAGGTATGTCTTCGGAAGTCACAGGGTACCCATTTTGCGGACACGTGTTTGCGCGCCAGCGGGGTAAAACCTAATTTATAGTTATTTCAAGAGTGCGCCGAACCGCGAGGGTAACATGGCGACGAAAACGGTTAAATTTTTCCACCAGGAAAAAGGCTTTGGTTTCGTCAGTCCGGAGAGCGGCGGGCAGGTGTCTTCGTTCAGGTCTCTGCTGTGCTGGATGGTGGGCCGCTCCGCGACGACACCAAAGTCAGTTATGACGTCAGCCAGGATTGAAGACCGGCAAGTCCAAGGCCGAGAATGTACGTCCCTTCTAGGCGCCCGGTTCTGCGCGTAATGGCTTCGTCACTCTAATGACGATTGCGATACGCCGCGGGCGCAGATCGACAGGGAGATACGATTTAACAAGCAATCGGCGATAGAGCATATTTGGAACGCCGACTGTCACAGGTCCCTCGGCATAGGGCTTCTTCTGCGAACCCACGGCAGCCTCGTTCAACGGGTTTTCGTTCATCCCGACGTTTGAAGGGCGTCGACGCTTGTCGTTGTCGTTGACGATCGACACATTCGCATGGTTTCTTACCGGGCCGGTAGAAGTCGAAAGCTCCGGCACAATGGGTCCCCGCTTGATGAGGCGCGGGGCCCTTTGGTAATTCTCCGTCGAGCGGCGACATGGGCGAACAAATCTCTTTTAGACGAGACCTAGTCCCGATCCATCTCGCTTCGGCTGCTCTCGCGTTGACGAGCTTCCTCGGCCCGACGAAGGATCTCAGAGCGTTGTTCGTCTCGCGCGTTCTTTGATGTTTCAGCCTGCTCACGGATGGCTCGCGCGGCTCTCGCAGCGGCTATGGCTTGCTGTTGGGCTGTGATCGCAGGATCGATGGTAGGAACAGCCGGCTGGTCTCGTCGCTGCCCCTCCTCCGCGCCGCGCGCTTGCCTCGTCCCCGAACTCCCGGCGGTTTCCTCTACCGACCGCAGCTGCCGCATCTCAAGATCGCGTCGCTGTTCCTCAAACAGTGCAGAGATCTCGCGCCGTATCGCGTCGACTGCCTGACGCTCAGTGCTGCTGTCGACCATCCCTTCGAGACGATCTATCGATTTGTTGGCGCGCGCAACGCGCTCGTCGAACTGGTCGAGCGACAGGGCCATAGCATTCTCCTTTTGCTGTTTGAGGTCCAACAGTGATGTCATGATCTCTGCAAGCTGCTTCGCCGGCTGCGCCCGTCGCCGATGCGCATCGAGGCGGTTGCGCAGCCAGGCCGTCGGCATGCCATCTTTTGCCGAGCCGGCGGCTTCGACGGTCACGGCTGCTTTCAATCCGACCGTCATCAGGCGCGCCTCAGCCTCATAAGCAACTGCATTCGTCTCGGCGCCGGGGCTGATCCCATCGCTGTGCCGCGCCAGCTCGCGCTCGATCTTGCTGACGCTCGCCGAAGTCGGCATGAGAAGCAGGATCGAGCGGCCCTCGATCGCGACATTCTCACGACCAACACCGATCGCGCTCTGGATCGCCGCGACCACGCTACCCGGATCCGCTGGGTGCTCGACCGCAACACGAACGAGGACGAACCCCTTGGCAGGTTGGGCCGCGATCTTTTGAACCTGCCCGGCAGCTGCCGCTGCAAAACGATCCGCGGCTTCGATGACCGATGGTTTGGCACCGGCCTGCTTCAACACGGCTGCCGTCGCCCGCCAGTTCGGTGCAAGGCCGAGACTGCCATTCGCCAGGCTTGCGCGATCGACGACACCTGCCCGCTTGCGCTCGACACGCTGGTGGACCGCAGCGGATTTGAGGTAGCGTGGATCGATGCGACCGCGCTCAGAGGCGCCAGCCTGTGCCTGGCTATAGGGCCGTGTCGCTGCCACGTCGGCGCGGCGTGTGGCGACCATGGCGATGCCGTGCTCGCGTGCTTTTGCCGCGAACTGCTCGCGCCATGCATAGAGTTCCGGCTTGGTCAGGCGCAATGCCTTGCCGACGTCGTCTCGCGCGGAGATCATCGCGTGGACATGCACGTGGCTGGTGTCCGGGTGATGAGCCGTGATCCAGCGATGGCCCGCAACCTGTTCGCTGAGGAAATCACGCACGGCGCGGTTCATCGCATCCGCATCCGTCCCCGCACGGGCAGAGAAAATCACATGAAAGGCGTTGCGCGGTTCTACGGTTCGGATGTCTGCCGCCCAGCCGCGCCAGACCTCGTCGGCAATATCCTTCACCGCTACGCCCCGCTTGACCGGTTCGCCGGCGCTGGTGACAACGTGCTTCTCGGTCCTGAGAAACTTCTCCAGAAAATATCGGCCCGATTTGCCCGAAACCGCAGCGCCAACAATCCGCACCGTGGCCAGGACACCGGCGTGCGACATCCTGCCTGCAATATCCGCCTCGGCCTTGTCGAGCATGCGCGCGGGCCCTTCCTCCTTCTTCCGTGTCCTGAGCGCACCAGCGATCTTCTTCGCAGGCAAGTTCGTGACGGCATAAACGGAGACGCTTCCATCCGGGTGGCGAGAATAGAGGAACGGCCTGGTGGCAAAGGCCGCATTCAGCGCGTCGTGCAGCGTGTCGTTGCCGACCGCCTCAGCCAGTTTGATCGAAAGAGTGGCAACAGCATCCACGGCGTAGGGCTCGCGAAACTCCGATAGCCAGTCCTGAAGGGCGGCGGCGCGTTGCTCGCGGCTCGCAATCGCGCGCCCCTCCTGGTCGAAGATCGGAATGTCCGCTTTTCCCTTCTCACCGTTCTCCTTCTCAACCTCGCGCGTTCCCAGATAGGTCATCAGGCCGGCGGCCGACGCCCTGCTTGAAACCGTCGATGTCACCTTGATCACCACGGGCTGGGCACCCGCTGCGATAGCCGCACGGCTTGTGCTCTGCGCTGATGCCGGTTTCGCGGCAGATGGCCGAGCAGCAAGTGACGGGACGATACCAGCCCCCTTGATCCTTCCCCCTCCCCCGCCGCCCGACCTGCGGCGCTCCTCCTCCATCTCCGCGTTCACGTTCGCACCAAGTGTCTCGACCAGGGCAATGATGTCCTGTGGCGCGGCCCGCGCCGGCCGCAGGAGAGCGTCGATGGTCGTCTCATCGGCACAGACGGTGGCCATTCGGCTCTTCCTGAGAATACCCGAGGGCATAGACCGCCGCTGCAACGGCTCAGCGGCCATGGCGATCCGCAAAGCCCCCGCCTGGCGGCGACGTTCTTCTTCCTCATCGAGAAGGGATATAGCCCGCCGCACCACAGAGCTCTTGATATCCTCGAGCAGGCCAGACCAGTCATAAGCCATGGCTGTCTCTCCTGCGCTCCTGCCGGCTGATCCGCAGCATCAGATCGACATCGGCCCGCAGGCGCAGCAGACCCGCCTGGAGGAGGCGCAGCGCGGCGTCGAGATGCGGCTCGTAACCGACGCGCCCTTCATTCATCGCGCGAACAGCCCGATTGAGATTGATGCTGATGCGCCGGAGCTCCTCATTGAGGCCGCGCAAGACCAGCGCTTCGGCTGGTCCAACCGGGAGCGGCAGACCGGCCCTCTCGCGCAACAGCAGCCGGATCACGTCGCTGGCGGTGCGATTGGGGCTGCAAAGGTCCGCAAGAGCTTGCCGCTCCTGTGGTCTCAGACGCACCCTGACCCCCTCGCTGCGCATCGTGTTCCCTTCCTCTTGTCAGGTTGCCGGAGGCGACCCAGAGCGCCACCGGCGCGAACCTGAGCCCTGCCGGAGGCGGGGCGACGTCGAGTTTGTACCACAAACTTGACTATCCTGCCACAGAAAACACAACTATATTTAACTTGCCCCCAGCCCCAGACGTTTAGATCCTCGCGACATTACTGCCCTGACAGACACCGGGCTGGCTAAGCGCGTCATATGAACAATTGCCCATTGTTGACGCTCTCGTTGACCGCGACATCACGAACAATTGCCAATTAACCATTAACAACAAACAATTAACCGCGGTATAGTTGCTCATTAACAACGGGCAACTGGCAATTGTCCGTTGCTGATTGCCCGTTGTCGAAGGCCAATCATCAATCGTCAATCATCAACGGTGAACGAACAATGGGGACGGTTCACTTGCGAAAAGAGAGCAACTGGCTTAACTATGATTTACTTTATTCGAGGAGCCGTCATGATCGTTACCATCGCCAATCCGAAGGGCGGAACCGGAAAAACGACACTCGTTCGCGCACTCTCCGGTACGGCTGCCCATGCTGGGAACGATGTGCATCTCATCGACGCCGATAGTCGCGCCAACACGATGCGTTGGGTTTCGATGTCGAAACAAATGGACCTTTGGCCCGACCGGCTGAAGGCGGAAAGCTGCCTCGATTCAAATGCTATTTACAATATAGCGCTGCAGCGCCAGCAGGAAGGCAAGATTGTCTTTGTCGACATCGAGGGAACAACGAACGAGAACCTCTTCGCCGGTCTTTACTGCGCCGATATTGTCCTTATCCCGCTTCAAACGACCCAGGACGATGTGGTCGCCGGCATGCAACTCGCTCTAAACCACATCCCTGTGATCGAAGAAGACCGCAAGCGTAAGCTGCCGGCGCTGATCGTCATCAACCAGCACGATCTGGTCATCGGACGCGCCAAGGTGCATGAGCCTCTACGCGAAATCTTGCGCGAGAGTGGCGTCGCCATGGCATCGCGGCCGATTGCGCGACGAGTTGCTTATCAATCGATCGGCGCGGCTGGCACGCTCCAAACCGTCGCTAAATCCGACTCGAAAGCGATCGCCGAAATGGAGACGCTACTCGAGGAACTTCTCACCCTCTATAGGTCGAGGGTCGATGAGGCGACGCAATGAACGAAGAAGCAAACAGCAAAAACCTCATTCTCGGCTTGATCTCGACGGGCCGCGACCGGCCGTTCGTGCGCGAGAAGCTCACACCCTCCCGTCAAGCGACGAAAACCGGCTTTGACAATGCCGCATCGTCAAAGCCGGAGGCACGGCAAACGCAGTTCCGCGACCTCGTGGCCAAGGGGGAGAGCCGCGATCCCATCGCCGGCAAACGGTACCGCGACGCAGAGAAGATCACGACCGGTATCCGTATCCGCGCCGATGTCCATAAGACGCTGAAGATCCTCGCGGCCATCGAGCGGCGCAAATTCAATTCCTACATCGAGGAAGCGATTGACGACTATCTCGTGAAGATCGCGGAGCGAATCCCAGAAATTTCCTGACACCGACGGAAGGCAAACGGTCATGCACTTCGCTTCTCGCCGCTGCCATTGGCCCTCAGCGCTGCCATCAGCATAGGTCCCAGCCCGAATTCGCCTCGCGCTGCTTTGCGTGTTAGGTCACGGAGGTAGCCGCCGGGCGAATTGATGTGCCCGGCGCGCTCCAGGATGCAGGCAGCGGCAACCGCGGCGTTTTCAGGCCCCATCACTTCGCACGCTTCCTGATAGGCGGACGGGCTGACACCTAGCATCGACCGAACCGTGACGGCCGCCGCCATTAAATCGCGCCAGGTCTCAATCCGGCCACCCAACGCGTAGTCGGCGATCTGAGGACAGGCCCTCAACACCAACGGCAACGGAAATGCCTTCAACGGTTCGGCAGTCCGTTTGGTTTTTTGGCTCAAGATCTCGCCCTGCTCTTCTTCTGAGCTAGGTTCAAGTTCACGGAGGGATTCTGGTTTTGAATTCTGTATGTGACACCCATGATGGATGTCATTGGCGTCCTTTTTTTCTGCTTTTAACTGAGTTTCCAGTTGGTTGATGATCTCCTCACGCAAAAGCTCCATTTCCTCGAGCACCGCCTCGACGTCTTCGCGCCTCGGAGAACGCGGAAGGCGGGCCATAAGGGCGATGAACATGGCTTCAGTCGTCGCCCAGTCGCCGTTGGCACCCTCCTCCATGGCAGCGGAGATAAGCTTGCGCACGTCGCGACGGCACAAAGACAGCGCTTCCTTGGTCCGCTTGAAGCGGAGCCGTTCGGCAGCGGCCTGCTGGGCAAGGTTCGCGATTTCAGCGGCGCGGGCGAGCAGGGGCGCTAGACTGAAGCCGAATGCAGCCTCGATCTCACCTCCCCTACCCCGATGCGCGTAGCGTTTGCCGTTCGGGCTGTCACGTCGTTCGATCAAGCCCGCGTCTACCAGCGCCGACAGATGCCGCCGCAAGGTCGTCCCGGCTATACCATGCGCGCGCAACGACAGCTGATTGTTCGACGGGAAAACGACCAGGCCGCCATCCTCGTCGGATAGCTCGTCGCTTGGATAAAAGCTTAATAGTGCCTGCAACAGCGTGATCGACCGGTCCTGTAGACCGAGCATATCCTTCGCCTCGCCAATGTCGTTAAACACTTTCCACTTACTGACCTTTTTGCCCCGATCGCGGTCCGCCGTCTCGAGCTGACCTCTCACCAGGGCAAGCGTCATCGCTCGCCCGTGAGGCGTTGTTACGCGTCCAATTTGCATTTTCCTTCACCTCTCAGAAGGCAAAAGAAATCTACTCACCAAAACGGCGCCAAAAACTCTTGACAGTGATTCGTGGAAATGCGATTCTCTGGTTGCTTAGTTCAGAGGAAGACTTCCACGGCGGTATCGCTTTGGGGGTCTTTTTCTTTTGCGGCGGTCTCTCCTTTCGACCAGTTGATCTTCTCGGCCCACCTCCCGCTTACTGCGAGAGATCGGCCGCGTTGAACTCACGCATCAGTTCGGGCATTCGTTCTGCCAACCACCGTGCGAAAACCTGCTCCTTCTTCGGGATCGTCACGATCGTCCCCGAAGCAGTCGATTTCATTCGTCCAAAGATGCGCTCGCCAATTGCAAAATCGAGATCTTCTTCTTGGGCATCTTTGTTTGCGGTAGACACCGGCGAGAGCATCGCTCGCATCGCCTGGGTGATACGCCCAGCGCCGTCTGCCTGTTGAAACTCTGCCGTAGCTATGATTTTCCGAACGGTGTCAGCCTGACGCGCGTCCTTCAGCAGCTCTGCAAACGCAGTCCATTTCGGGCGGCCAACGGGCTGTGCACGACCGATGGCGAATATGATATCTTGCGGGATGACAGATGTTACGCGGAACATTTGCGAGACCGAGACTTCAGATAGACCCATGATCGAAGCGATTTCACGTTGAGAAATGCCGCTGTTTTTCAGTTGCACCGCCCACATGGCCTTTTCGATCCAGCTGAGATCCTCCCGTGGGCCGTTTTCGAGCGTCTGCTCCTCGATCAACTGACGGTCGGTCAGGAGACGCACATAGGCCTTGATCTTGATGGTTTCGGGACGCTCCGATTCCGCCATAATCGCCAATATGGCATCCCGCCTGCGACGTCCATATGCAAGTTGATAGCGGTCACTCTCAGTTGGATGCGGCCGCACGAGAACTGGAATTCTCTGGCCTTCAGTGGCTATCGAGACCTTCAGCGCCTCGAATTTTTCATCGGCTTGCGCATCGTAGTCGAACCTGTCCTTAAAGGGCGAAACCTCTACCTTTGTGGGATCGAGGGAAAGGATGACGTCTTCGCTGAGATGGGAAAGCGCCCTTCCTACATTGGAAATGACGGGCGACGAGTGACGACGAATAAGGCCAATCGGCTCCGTCCCATCGCCTAAAGGAACCGCATCACCGCGATTCTCGGCATCCGCGGCCATCCGCTGGAGAATGCTTTTTTTCATGCACTACGCCCCCAAACTTTATGGATGAGTTCAAGGATTTCAAAATTGACACGGTCGGCACTTTCAATAGCTCTTTTAAGCGCCTCTCGACCGACCTCGCCTGTTTCAAGTTCGTAAAGCGTCTTTTTGGCCACTGCCGCACCGGCGATAGCGGTGGACTCGAGTGCATCTGCAACGAGAACTTCGCTTCCAAAAAGGCGTCGCATGACACCCGACATGTATTTCTGCGGTCCGTCGTTGGGGTTTACGCGTGTCAGCAAGAAGCGGAAAAAGTCATGATCGAACCGCGCGCCGAACTGCGCCAATGTTTCGGCAAGGTCGGAAATCATGATGAGAAACTGGTTGCACGATGCAACGTCGAGCATCGCAGGATGCACGGTGATGATCATGGAAGTCGCTGCATAGAGTGCTGCGAGCGTTGAGTAGCCAAGCGACGGGGGCGTGTCGAGAATAACGACGTCATATCGATCCTCCACGCGTGCTATCGCATTGTTGAGGCGCTCGAAGAACAATCCGAGGTCATCACGATTTTTCTGCGTGAGATAGGAAGGCGTGTCGAACTCGAAGTCCATTAGTTCGAGGTTTCCCGGCACTAGATCGACACCCGGGAAGTAAGTCGTCCGAATGACGTCTGCAAGCGAACGCCGGTCGTTGTCGTACCGAATCGCCGCATAGGCGGTCTCATTCTCGCCTAGATCAAATTCCGGCTGGATACCGAACAAAGCCGTCATCGACGCCTGGGGGTCAAGATCAATGCAGAGAACGCGATAACCTTGAAGTCCCAGGAAATGGGCGAGATGGATAGATGTTGTCGTCTTGGAGCTTCCACCTTTAAAATTCGCCGTGGCGATTACCTGTAGTTTCTCTCCAGCACGCCTATGAGGCAGAAGAGATTGAGCTTCGTCCGGCCGTAGCTCCGCGAGAAACGTGCGCAGCTCTTTCACCTGCTCCACCGTATAGGTACGACGATTGTTGTCCGCCCGTTCAGGTACGGGCCCCTTTCCCTCGATCGTGAGATTCCGCAAGGTGCTTTCCGGAACCTTCAGCAATCGCGCGAGGTCGGTGGTGGAGAATGTACGTGCGAACGTTTTCCTGGCGGTCGGCGGATAAAAGCCTTCTCGCATTTCATGCAATTCCGCCGACAGCTTCGATGTGTAGCTGCTAATCTTCGATGCGGTATCGGTGACGCTCCGAGAAGCCGGTTGAAGCATTTATTCCTCTTGACGGTTTAGGACGCAATACGCGCTCGTTTCCGTCATGGATGCATGACAGGCTCCGATTCTTCAAGGCGTTTTTCGTAGATGGGCCTTTAATGCACATGTCGGTTAATACGCCAACCTCCAGCGGTGATCGCGTCAGCACACTCGGGTGCAGACTTAACAGCTGTTAAGCCCAGCCGACGATCGTTTGGATGCGGTCACGGACCAACGTTCCTGGGTCGAACAACTTAACAGCTGTTAAGTCACTCAGCCCAGAAAGCGCTAAGGACCGCGCGCTGGTCCAATTCACTGCTCTGGCAGCCTCATTTTGGGAGAAGGATAGGAAATCGGCGAAGGCGAAAACGAACCTCATCCATTCCTCATTGTGGGGGTGTTTGAGAAACGGAGCTGCGCCCGTACAGCATTGGAAAGAATGAAAAGACGACTAGCACCCTTTAACAAACGAACCGGCCAATCCAACCGGCATAGTCAGAGGAAAATCGGAAAGAAACGTAGACGCCTTGGGGCTCCACCTCAATCGTCGCGCCCATGGAACGATCTGCGATTCAAGATTTTGGCGCCCCGCCGAGCAGCTTACTCTGGCGTTTGCCATTGTCGGATCGGACAGGATCGTTCGCAAGGATGAGCTCATCAGCGGCTCCTCGCCGTGAAGTGCGAGATTCGAAGCAATAGGGAGACCCGCAGGAGGTAATTGATCTCGCAGAGGATGCACGAGAAGGCTGCAGCCCAAAGAGAGAAACGCTTAACGTTCGCAACCACCTCTTCCAGCACCATGATGGGCGCGAAGGCGGTTATGGTCTCGCTCAGCGTGGTGTGTCGAGATGAGGCAATGACACGAACCCCCAGCGCCTGAGGGGTCGTGCATGTAGCGGCAGGTTGCGGAAAGCTTCACTCCGGGTTCGAAAACGGGCGAGGTCATGGGGATCCATGAGGCGGGGAGGGCCGCAGAGCTTGTTCCAATCCAGGCGAAGCAAGGCGGGTGGCCGGGAAAAAGTAGCCCGTGCCGGAAACTGCGCGACCTCCCGCAGCCGATAACTCGGCTGCCTTTACAGACTCGCCGTTCCGGCACCGGCTATCATCAACGTAGAACGGTTACACGCCATCATCGCGCTGGCACCGCCGACCGACCGAGGTCTGTCCCGACGTTCCGAGATGCCTACATTTTTTTTGCTTTGAAGATTGCCCCATATCGCCAATGCGAAGGAAACGATCCTGGCTCGTTGGATCGGGGGGGTGAACCGACAGGATGCGGAGCAACGATCGAACTGAGCAAGCGGCGCTTAGCACAGCTGGCGTCTAGACATCACTGGCGAGTATCGGAGAAATCAGCATCGCGCCGTCCTGCGGCCGAAATGTCAGGAATTCTCGATGCGCGAGAGCGGAGGACGGTAGCCGCGGGAGGCACAGTGTAGCGGCCCGAAGGGGAAGCCGGGACCGACTACCGTCGCTCGTAGCGCTCCGCTTGTTTTGGGGCGGGCAGGGGATTTCGATAGGTGTGGCGTCGGGCGTTCGTCGACCTGGAGCGAACCGCTCGATGGGCCAGACCCAGGTAAGTAGAGAGACTCCCGCCCGCCGTCATTGACCTCACAGCTCCCCTCAGCGCGGACTCTGGGCTCGATCGCATATGGTCGACGATCACTTGTTCAGTCGGCAACCAACGGAATCGACGGAAACGGCCTAAACCGGCTCTGCGCGCGCATTGAGTGCGGCCGACCGGGCGGGCGGTGGCCGACTAAGCGATCGAAGAAGATCACCATCATCAAAAACACGATTGTTCTTCACACCGGTCCTGAAAACCCGTCAGCGCTATTGAGGGCGGGTCCCCTCCGCGCGGCTACCGCTCTCCCCCGGTTGAGTACCGAGGGCACGTCGCGGCAACTGTGAAAAAAAGTCCCTCGCCCGAGCCTCCGGCCGACGCATCAGTAATGCAATTTGCCTCATTCTATAAGGTTATTTTGGAAGCGCTCGCTGCTTTTATCGACGAGATGCTATTTGGCCTGCCCACATAAGTTCATTGTGATTTCCTCGGCCGACGACAGGAGGGGAGGGCTTTAACGCTCCTCTCGCACCAAAAGGCGTTTGTTAGGTGCGGGTTCGAAGCGGTTATTGGCACTGGTGCCCGTCACCCGGGGAGGAGAGGCCGGCATGAGATTATCGGATGAAAGCACGCTTCCGGTGAACGAAATGGCTCGTAGCCGTAGCCAACCTCCGCCAGCGCAAAACCATGTCGGCATGGTTAAGGGCACGTAGTGTTTAGCTTCTGCTGAGTGTGCCGCCTTCGTTGAAGAGGATGAAGGTGGAAAGCTCGGTCATGGTCTGTTGCCTGAGTTTGCGTTTTCCAAAAGGTGCGCCCTCAGGCGAATGCACCCTCCCTAGCGGCCGTCGTTCAAGTCAAGGATCGAGGCGAGAAAATGATGACGCGCCGGAGGCGATGGTCCCGCATCCCAGTGCGCCATTGAGTGTTTCTCCGCCCAAACAATCGAGCAACTTCGAGGGGAGGGCTCCGCGTCATCGCCCCCCCGACGATACGCTGACAAAATATTGTGATCGACACGGCGGGTGAGCCAGACGAACTGTCGTCCTGATCTGTGTCATGGGGGGAGATTAGCTCGAGGGATTGGGTATGGGCACCCTTCATCCTGGCTCGCGCCGCTCAATGCGGCAAGGGGCAGGCAATGGGCGGCAAGTCTCCTTCATGAACCCAAGCGGGACGTGAGGAGGAGAGAGGGGAGGGGAGGGGAGGGGGGAGCGATGCGTCGCCGCTACGCCGACGGCGCATCCGGCTTCTATTTCGCCTTCAGCGCCGTCACCCATTCACCGAGCAACTACAGGGCCTTGTTGAGTTTGATGTGATGATCGGTGCCGGTCACAGCGCGGACAAGCAGTTGTTCCGCCTTGATCGACGTCGTCGTCTCGCCTTCAGTGTCTCCGAACCGCAGCACGTGGGCAGCATCTGCCAGAATTCTCCCTTCTTCCGTGTCCATGCGTATGGCGTACCAAACCTGCGGCGCAACCAAGGTGCGTTCGGCCTTGCCGAAAATGCGTTTGTTACCTTCAATGACCTTGTGCTGTACGTCACGGGAATGGCGCACTTTAATGGCGTCAATCGTGTCGGTCTGCGCCACCAAGGAGTTCAGGCAGCGGATGCGAAAAAGCTCAGCATCAATCCGTAGGCGCTGGTTCCGTCATCACCGTTCTTCAGGAGGATCTCGCAAACGGTGTCGCCGACATTATAGACCTTGCCATCATCGACACCGCGCAGAAGGATGAGGTGCTTGGTAAAGTCGGCTTTGCCCTCGATGCGGCTGCGGGACCCCGGCAAACCATTTCGGTACATCGGGTAAGGCGGGCTTCCCGCGGCTCGTTGCGCCGCGCCTGCGCCGTCCTCACGGCGCTGCGGCTGAAAAACCAAAGCGGAACTAAGAAGCGGCATCATATAGTTCTGACGTTGGGGCGCGATGAATGGCGTCGCGGCGGTTCATGCAAAAGAGATAATGGGCGTCCAACTAGCACCTGGAACAGTAATCCTCCCTGAATTATTAAACGAAATTGACAGACCGGGTAATATTGACAGACCGGGTAATTATGTCGGTTGCGTAAATCTTATTGTTGGCTCGGCCGTAGCTGCTACTGCAAACCCGGAACTCCATGGACTAGATTACCCTCACCTATATCGGCTTTGATTTGTCGAGCCTGCTTCTTGTCTGGTATCGTGACGCATTTAATCGGTGGCGCTTTCCTCACCGTCCGCCTACCTTTTATGCCAGTGGCCACCATGACCTTTAGCATACCTGTCCGCGGAGTGACGTTGCTACATTCCCAAGCAGGGTAAGCCGATTGACAATGCGCAAAGATTTAAACCTTCCTTAACCGAACAAAACGGTCTATCTCTTAACCCCGAACCAATGCCGCTCGGTTCGGCCTGACGTGTCATTCTTGATGTCGAAATAGTATGGCTCTGACCTGAGCGGTCGAGAAATGGAAACCGTGTGTATACAGCCTCGCTGCCGATCAGAGTTGAAGAGACCGTGCGTGCTACCTTGGCATACGTTCACCGTCTTCACGCACAGATCATCCTCTCCGGTGAAGCCATTGCGGCCCCTGCTGTGCCCGACCCGGTAGCCTTCTGGGCACTGGGCATATCTCTCGTAGCCCGGGGCCGTCGTTCCGGCTTCCGGACAGGTCGGCCAGTCGAAACCCGGTTTCCTCATTGCAGAAATCAGCCGGTTCATCGGTGGATGACAGGCGGGCACGCTCCTCCACGACGGATTGGAAGACGAGGCGCACAGGAGGACTTCACAACCCCACTCGCCTGCAGAAGCCGGGGAGGGGAGGCTGGCGATCGTCAGAAGCATTCCCAACATAACATAGACGGATGTGGCTTTGGCGGACATCGCAACCTTCTCATCGCACACACAGTTCATAAATTATAGTTTATTTTGCAATGGCTAGCAAGCGTAGGAAACCTGATACTGATCTTGGCACCATGATTCTGCGAAACATGGCCATGGTCATCGAGCGCGAGCGGGAAAAACGCAGCTTGACAAAAAATGACATGGCGCGCCTTTGCGAGATCACGACGCCGTTTTATTTCGCGATTTTGAACGCGACCGCTAACCCGTCCTTGCAGGTCATAACGCGGATCAGCACAAACCTAAAAATCCCGCTGCAGGAACTGATGATGGGCGTGAAATCCAGCGACAGTTGAATTTGTTGTACATTCTGCTGCGTCATCTCAGCGATGAGGTTGCGCAGAACGTAAATTATAGTTTTTTCTATTCTCCAGGCTTCATGCCAGATACGACAGGCTGTTGAAGGGAGAGGAATACTCGAAAATACCCGATCATTTCAGAGCGGCCCAGACGGCGTGCACCGTATTGTCAGCAGACCATCCGATCGGGCGCAGCGCCTTCACCGGATCCTGCGCGTTCTTTTGACCCTCCGGTGTGAGCGTGCCGACGACTTCGCCGCGCGCCCGGAGAGGCGCGTGGTCCGACTGGACTATCTCCAGAACTGACTGAAAGACGCTCGGAGCGCAGTTTACCCGCTGAAGCGCCACAGGGTTCAGGCGATCACCGAAAGCCCGTTCGGAAGTGAGATGGAAATCAGGCCCGCCAAAAGTGAGATGTTCGGACTTTCGATGGAGGACTGGGCAGAGATGTTTTCCGATCACTGGGCGGCCATCTGCAAACAAGGTCAAACACCCGCGACGTGTTGTGGAGGAGCTAGCCAAAGTGCATCGTGCCCGCTTTGGAGGATAAGGATCACGCTCTAGCCTGCAAATGTGCCGCAAATGCCTCGGTCGGCGTCATGTATCCGAGGCATTTACGCGGTTGATCGTTGAGGTGGCGTGTGAGCTGGAGAAGGTCGCTTTGCGAGACGTCCGCGAGATCTGTGATGCCGGGCAAGTAGCGTCGAATGCGCTTGTTTGCATTCTCGACGGTCCCTTTCTGCCACGGCGGCCCGAATTATGTGCAACGCGTTATGCGACGCCCGATCTGTTAAATCACAGTAGCGCCGGCGAATTCCAAGTGGTCGTATTAATTTTGTAGGGCGGTGATTTTCATTTCCGACTTTTGTCCCTGAGCCATTGCCAAGGGTCCGGCTTCTTAGGGCTGAAACAGGTTATGAGGGTTCGCGGACAAAAGGAATGTACGGCGGACTGCCAAAAGCCCGAGCCTGGCAAGTTATGGAGGGGTTCCTACGCTCACCACGCGGATGGTCGAACTTGCGGAGATCTGAATTCCCGCTCATCGGGCATCACGCAGGCCGCGCAAGCTTTAAGACGTTGGCGCGATCATCAAAGCATCTATCAATTCCCAGCATAACTCCCAACCAAGCAAGCAACCTAACAGTGCGCGTTACATGGACCACAGAACCGATAGCGGTGCTGCTTGCAGGCGCTCGGTGAACGGCGTGATGCGGTCATGATCATGCAGGACGAGGCCTCTCACGAAACGATCACCGACCGCTGCCTGCAATTGACGTAACCCGCGAAAATCATCGGCCTTTACGGTCGCAGACGCCTTCACTTCGATACCGATGATCCGCCCACGCCGATCCTCAATCACGACGTCCACCTCATCCAGATCCTTCGTTCTATAGTGCGAGAACGATACGCGTCTCTCCGACCAGGATGCCAGTTTCATCAGTTCGGAGACGACGAAACTCTCTAGCAGGGCGCCAAATCGGGTCTTGTCGTCGGATAGCCTCGCCAACTCGTCTTCGCGCAACGCCGCTAGAAGTCCCGTATCGATGAAATGGAGCTTTGGCGTTTTGACAAGCCGACTGAGCCGGTTGTTCGACCATGGCACCAAAGTTTTGACAAGGAATAACCGCTCCAGGATGGCTATGTATTTCTGGGCGGTGACCCCGGACAATCCCAGTGCCGAACCAAAGCTGCTATTGTTGATCAATTGCCCGGCGTGTTCTGCGAGGACGTTCAGGAGGCGGGGCAAACGATCGAGCTGATCGATCTTGGCAATGTCGCGCACGTCGCGATCCAGGATCAGACTGACATAGTCTTCAAGCCACGAGACGCGCCGCGCCGACGTGGTTCGCCTCAAGGCTTCAGGGTAGCCGCCGGCCAAGACCATGTTCATGAGTGCCTGGCCCTGAACAACCTCACCATCAATCGCTGGTTCTTCCTCCGCAAACAATCGATCGAGCATAAGGCCCGGACTTGAACGGATTTCGGCTTGGGCAAAGGGAAGAAGCGGAATGACTGCCATTCGGCCGGCGAGCGAGTCAGCAATGGCCGGAATGGTCGCAAGATTAGCGGAGCCCGTCAGCAGAAACCGTCCCGGCTCCTGATCGTCATCCACGCTTGCCTTAATTGCGAGCATCAGATCGGGGGCTCGTTGGACCTCGTCGATCACCGCTCGCTTGATCCCGCGTATAAACCCTGTGGGGTCGGCTTTGGCGGCATTTAAGGTGCCCGCATCATCCAATGTGATATAAGGTCGATCCCTGTCCGAGAACATGCGCGCGAGCGTCGTCTTACCAGCCTGCCGAGGCCCGGATATCAAAACCACACGGGTATCGGCCAGAGCTGCCTCGACAAGAGGCAAGGCTTTACGATCAATAAGGGACTTTGGATGCGGATAATCGGCCATCCGGCCATTCTTAACTCATAGTCCGTCTAATTTAAAGCGTGGTGCCGTCCAATTTTAATTCAAAGAGCGAACAACCCTAAGCCCCGTCACTTCTGGCCGCCGATTCTCGTCAAGTCGATCCGGATACCGGCGTTGTCCGGCTCGATCAGATCTTCCTCCGGTTTCAGCATGATGTTGTCTTCCTCACCTTCAGCAGCATCGTCACTCTCCACCGCCGATCCCTGCAAGATTGCTCTACCCGGATCCTCAGCCTGAAACACACTCTCACCCTAGAACTTGCGGGTCCGCCAGGCGTGGATCGCGTCATTGACGAGCTGCGAGAACACTTCCTCGCCCGTTGGATCTCATACCACTTCGCAACGATACGAAGGATCTTGGCGAACATCGCTGTGCCCATCCGCAGATTGGCGCAAGGGTCAACGAGATCGATGGCCTGCACGAACTGCTCGACGATGGCCGGTTTCAATGATGGGGCGGCACATTCCTTGATCAGCGCAGCATGCGAGCTCCATGTTTCAGATGTTAAACGAGATGACGAGCGGCACGTCGAACAGGCGTGCCCAGGCCTCGGCGCTCGCCTGCTGAATATCGATGATCGACGTCCCCGCAGTCCACAAGCCGCTCCCGACTGCGACGATGGCCTTGGGCCGGTAGAACGCCGATTGCAACACCGGCCAGACGAGGAGGTGCTCGTAGCAGGCCAGTGGCGCGACCCATGATCGGACCAGAGTGGCGGCTTGGGTTCTTGATCAGCACGAGGTAGCGGCTCTTGCGCTCGACAAGCGAGGTGATGTTTGCCTCGCCGAATGGACGCTCAAAGATCAGGAGATCGCCTTCCCAGTGGCCGAACTGCAGTCTTTGCCCAACAATATCAGGTCTCTTTGAGATCCGATGTGTCGATGGAAACGCACCATCTCGTGGTTTCCTCGACCGCAATGGACGACGTTTGCGGCGCGCTTCCGGCAGGTATTCATAGAGACCTAAGCCGTAATCCTCCTTGTTGTAGATGAAGCGATAGATCGTTTCCTTGCAGACACGAACCAGGGATATGCCGTCCGAAACCAGGCGTCCGGCAATCTGCTCCGGAGACCAGCGAGCCTTCAATTGACTAATGATTTCCTCGCGCAAATCGGGATGACGTCTGAGCTTCCTCAGTCTGCATCGCCGTTCCCGAGCCAGATCATTGGCAAGCGTGCTGTAGTAGCCGTCATAGTCTGGCAGTTCACGATCATGGAACGTATTGCGGTTGATCTCGCGATAGATCGTCGAGCGATGACGACCAAGTAAACGCGCCATCTCGTTGATGGACACTTTCGCAGTCATCAGCTGTTGAAGGCGTCGGCGATCGGCGAGGGTGATTTGCGTGTAGCATCTGGACATGCCAAAATCTCCAAAGTGAAGCCATTGAAATTACTGGCATGTCGCGCTTGGAAATAGAATGTACCCCAGCTACAGAATTTGTCAAAGCTGGTTAGAGACGCGTGCTGACCAGCCTACAGAATTTTGTGAGATAAGCATAATTATGGAACTTTTTTGTTTGCAAAGCAAATCAGGGTGTGAATTTTAACATCAACTGTTGATTGCCACTGAGAACTGACCCGGCGTTGGACTGAACCCCTGAGGCTGGACCACGAGATCTGGAAAAACTGATACACTCTGGAGTGAACCCTTCGGGCTGGACCAGGGGACACGGAAAAACTGATACACTCTGCGGGCCTCGATCGGAGAAGGCTCATGAAGTCCCGAGGTTATATTCAGCGGCTCATGGACGCTGGCCGCTACTGCTCGAAAAGTGAAATCCTGCGTGAGGGCGTGCGGCTCGTTCAAGACCGTGAAACGCGACTAGCCGCCTTGGATGCTTCAATTATGCGCGACATCTCTAATGCGGACAGCGGCCGGACTAAATCGGCCAGCGATGTGTTCGACCGTCTCGACGCTAAGTACCGTGCAATGGCTGACAAAGCCGAAAATTCCCGCATGATCCTTGAGTTTACCAGCGAGGCCGAAGGCGATCTTGAGCAGATCGCCTATGACATTGCCGAGCACAATCCACGGCGCGCTCATTCATTCGTTCGAGAGCTGCGGAGCCGATGTGAAGATCTCATTAGTCACCCCAACAGCTTCGCCCTCGTTCCTCGCTATCAACAACATGGGATCCGTCGACGCGTTCACGGCAACCACCTGATCTACTATCGCGTTGAGCCCGCCAAAGTGGTCATTATCCACATCCCGCAGGGCGCAACGCGCGAAGGCCTATTACTTTTTGGAGAATGATCAAATCAGGTCGATCTGAGGCGAAGCGAAACACGAAGGGAGTAGCTGCTTTTAGTGTCAACTGCAGATCAACGGAGAGCAGTCGATCTATCTGCAGGTGTTTCATTTCGCGCTGTTCCCGCCTTCAACGGTCGAGATGTAGCGTGGAAAAGCTGCAAAACAAGCATTTCGTTGTTTTACAAGAGATGCTTTCCGTCAAAGTGACAACTCTTGAAAACCGGAAGACCGCGAATAGATACCGTGGACCACGATATATGCCACAAGGTTTGCGACCAAGACCCGGCCCGGATGACGAACATAGAGGACCGAAAACATATCAGAGACGCGCGCGATGCCGGCGATCGGCTGATTGCATCACGCGTTCCTGGAGATCCTTTCGCAGCAGCCTTCAAAGCGACCCGAATGCCGATGCTGATTACCGATCCGCGGCAGGACGACAACCCGATCATTTTTTCGAACCGCGCTTTCACTGAGCTCACCGGGTACAGCCAAGCGGAACTGGTCGGCCAGAATTGCCGCCTTCTTCAAGGACCGGATACGGACCGCGCTGCCGTGCACAAACTCAGAGAAGCGGTGCGTGGCGAGCGCGATGTTGCTGTTGATATCCTGAACTACCGAAAGGACGGCAGCACCTTCTGGAATGCTCTGTTCGTCAGCCCGGTCCGCGACCGTGACGGCGCGGTTATCTACTTCTTCGCGTCTCAGCTCGACTTCACTAACATAAAGAGTAAGGAAGCGGAGTTGGCAACGGCCCGCTTTATCGCCGAAGCAGAAGTGGCAAGACGTACAGCGGAACTAAGCGAAGCTCTGAGTGTAAAGACGGACCTGGTTCACGAGGTCGATCACAGGGTCAAGAACAACCTTCTGACGATAGCGTCGATCATCAAGTTGCAGATGCGGAGGACTGCGGACGGCACGGTAGAAAGAACGCTCAAGTCAGTTCTCGACCGCGTAGAAGCGTTGAGTACGGTGCAAAGAAAGCTTCTAAACGACGAACGCTTTGGACGTTTCGACGTCGCAGAGTTCGCGGGTGATCTCGCCGTCGATATTGTGGGATCGCTAGGGCGTCCGGATATCATCCTTACGACGGATCTCCACCCTGTAATAGTTTCCGCGTCCAAGGCCTCCCCGCTCGCACTGATCGTCAACGAGCTTTTGGGAGATGCCGTGCGACGAGGCCTGAGCGACGGAGGCGGAGAGATACATCTCGAAATTCGCCGCCTGAACAGCCATTTGCTCATCCGGGTCGTCGATACCGTGACTCCTGTCGACGTGGACAAGGAACAGAACGACTTCAGTCGTGCAATGCTTGATGCTTCACTCCGTCAGTTGAATGCCAAGATCCACCGCCAAGTGGAAGGCTACCGAACAGATGTCCGTGTGACCCTCCTCGTTGACAATTAGAAAGGAAGCGGTTTGAGAACGTTGATTGTCGAAGACGAGATGTTGCTTGCCCTCGAGCTCGAAAGCGAGGTGGAAGCCAGCGGCCATGAGGTGATCGGGGTCGCGTCTGACTTTGCCGAAGCGATACGCCTGATAGGCCGGCAAGCCCCGCAATTCGCGTTCGTGGATATCCAGCTGCGCGACGGACCGACCGGGATCGAAGTCGGGCGTCATTTGGCATCGGTCGGCATTCCGTACGTATTCGTATCCGGTAATCTCAAGCGAATCCCGGAAGACTTTGCTGGAGCGATCGGTGCGATCGAGAAGCCCTATACGATGAATGGGCTTCAAAACGCGCTTTCTTACATCGATGCATTGTTGGATGGTGCGCGCCCTTCGTCCGCTCCGTCTAGCCTCGTCTTGTCCCACCTTCCATTTGTCATGGAAGCGCAGCCCAGAAAGACGCGGGCAGCACGCTAAAGAATTTCCGCCTGTTCGAACAGACGACGATGGGTCGTGGAGCCCTTTATGGCGGGAGGTTTGAAGTTGACCCTTGCATGCACGATCCCGACGAACAAGCTGACCGCCTGTGAACGTGGCGCTAGGCCTATTGTCAAGTCAAATCGTAATAGAGCGCGGATCTACCATTTTGCCAGCTGCGACGTTATCGCCGCGATATCTTGAGACCCTGTGATGCGATCCGTTGTCCTTTCTGCCTTGTCCTCCCTTATCTCAACTCAGGTACTCGCCATGGACAGTCTTTCCCAACTAGAATGGAAGAACCGTGTTGTCCTCGTTTTCGGGCAGACATATGACGAGAAAGTGCTCCAGCAGATCGACCTCCTGAAGAGTAAAGAGAACGAACTTGCCGATCGGGACATGGTGATCATCCGTGTGTCAGTCAATGAAGTTCATGCCGTTTATGGCAAAGCTTCTGGACTGGATGCTTCCGCAATTAGAAGAGAAGCTCACATGCGCGACGAACGCTTCAAGGTACTTCTCATTGGCAAAGACGGTGATGTGAAGCTCCGAAGCGACAGAATCGTCGGGGCCACAGAAATGTTCGGCCTCATCGACAGCATGCCTATGCGGAACGCAGAAAAAGGCTAGCCATAATCAGGCCCGATGCTCTGCCGCGTCGGAATCGCGCTCGCGACGGCATCAGCAAGTTGAAGTTTCGTGAACGGCTTCCCGATGCGGGGTACGTTTGCTCCCGCTCCATCCGAGAGCTGCGCCAAGATGTCGGCAGGCGTGTTAAGCGCTTCTTAACATGCACTACGAGCTGAACCCCGATCATTTTCAACATGGAGTTCGATGTATCAGCAGAATACCAAAAACGGCGTCATTCGCGGGAAAGAATGGTCGCCCTACCCTGTAGCTTTGCGTACTGAGCACTTCACTCCCCTGTGCCGTTGCCGAAGCTCATAAGATCCGAAGGGGTGCGGAGCTCTCTCTGGTCCTAAAGCATGCAGCGGTGTGACGACGGGATCGGACTAAGTGCTATGAGATACCTCACTGCAGATGGAAACACCGCATCTGCACGCCTTTCAACCAATCAATAGAATACACGTATTTCCATCCCACACTACGGCCTTGCAGATGCCGGCCGAGAACGTTATTAATTTCCAGCGACATATAGCCAGGGACGGCACGATATCGGTTGAAGAACGATAATGGTGCGCCAACGTCCGGCAATCAGCCCCATTTCAGTCCATCGCCGGACGCGTTGGAGGTAGATATGTCGCGCGATATAAAACTGCGAGCTTCGAAAAACAAAGAACCGAAGCCGGGCTTCGACGGAGATATCGATACGTCTGGAATGACCGCAGTAGCGGTTCAGATCTTTGGTAGCAACGCCCCTACTGCTGTCGCATATTGCGGCTTGGATGCCTGGCTCGAAGGCGACGACAAGAAGGTCAGGTTCTGGGGTGAGGTCCTGAATCGCCTGGCGACGTGACATCCGCGATGTCATGTCGCTTGCGAAGCGCGTAGCCGGAACCCCTGACGGTCCTTATAAGGTCTGGCCCGAACCGTGTCAGGGTCCGTCGGATATGACCCAGGTGAATGTCAACGGTCCGCGGCTCAACCTCGATATTTTCGGGCCAGCAACACTCAATGAATTCCTCTCTCGTACAAGCGTCGCCCGGGCGCTCCAACATGTGGCGTAACAGCCTGAACTGCAGCGGTGTCAGCGGCACCTCCAACCCGCCGCGCAAAACTTGCATACGGGCGAGATTCATCTCGATATCCGCGTATTTGAGTGTGGTCGCTGAAGTCAACGAAAGCCCAGCAGTTGAATCTCGGTAGCGTAATTGCCGTAAGAAACGCACCAGCTTTGACGGATTAAAAGGGCGGCTTAGCAGAAGATCATTGCAGCCAAGCCGATCACTCCATTGTTGATCACGTCTCGACAAAACGACTAGAGCCGCTTGAGGGAACGATTGGCGCACCTGCAACAGCGCCATTGGACAGGGCGCGCCCGAGACATCAATGACTACAGCCGCATAGTCTGCTTCGTCCGCTTGTGCACAAGCGTCGTTGTCGCCCGCGAGGACAACCTGGAATCCCTCAGCCGCAAAGAGGTGTCGGATGAACAGAAAGAGCTGTGCGTCGCTGAACCGAGCAAGTACCTTTTTCGCCATGACAAACTCCGTCACAGGGGAGCAAATTCCCCTCCATTCACATCAATAGTCGCGCCGTTGATAAATCCGGCGTCATCTGAAAGTAGAAAGTGTATGAGAGCCGCTATGTCCCGACCCGTTCCGAGGCGCCCGACAGGAATGCGTTGAAGTGCTTCTACGTTTGCCCTACTCGTCGGGTCGCCGGCCATGTCCGTTGCAATCCGACCCGGGGCGATGGTGTTGATGGTGATCGCCGTCCCGCTACAGGAGGCAACCATCGATCGGGCCAAGCCTGCGATCGCAGCTTTCGACGCAACATAGGGTGCTCCGGCGATTTTCGGAATAGTCCGCCCGGCGATTGACCCGATCAGTACGATACGGCCGCGATTGCGCGGTTTCATCCGCCTTAGCGCTGCTTGGCATCACCAGACTGCACCGGTGAGGTTGACGCTAAGAACATCTTGCCACTGTGAAGCTTCGACATCTTCAAACGGGGCTGCACCATGAATACCTTTTGGCGAGATCCCCGCATTACACACCAGGGCGTCGATGACGCCCCAGTGCTGCTCCACATCTGCGAAAAAGCTGTCCACGGCGGCTTGCGACCTTATATCGACACAAGCGCTTAGGATTTCTGGCCGGTTAAATGCCGCTCGCAAATCCCGGTCGGCCTGCTCAACGTGTTGTGCATTCTGACTAAAGAATGCAACTCGGTAACCTGCGGACAATAGGGTTGTAACGGTCGAAAGCCCGATCCCGGTGCTTCCGCCCGTTACGATCGCGACAGGGGCGCGTTGGTCTACGTTCACGCGGCTTCATCCATTCCGGCAAACAGCGAAAGCGGTGGATGCGCCTCAGGGTCAGTGATGACCTCTATGAGGCTTGGCCGCTCCGATTCGATCGCGCTTTCGAGCACAGCTGGTAGGAGGTTCGGATCGCTTACACGCGTCGCGTCGCACCCGCAGGCTCGCGCAATTTTCGCGTGATCAACCGGCGCGAAATAGCAGGCCGTGGTAAAACGCCCGAACTTGACAGTCTCGGCATCTCGCTGAAACCCGAGAATGCCATTGTTTAGGACGATGATGGTCACCGGGATATTGAGACGTACGATCGTTTCCATTTCCGCCCAGCTATGTGCGAAGCCGCCATCACCGACTACCGCCACGACGGGGCTGTCCGGCCGAGCCAGTTTTGCCCCGATTGCCAAGGGGAGCCCCCAACCAAGACCAGCGAGTCCGCGCGGCGTGATGAACCTTGCGCCGACACGCTGCGCACGAAGCTGACCGACAACCCACATTGACGAGTAGCTTGCGTCGGCTACGACCGTGATCTCCCGCTCTAGCCAAGGTTGCAGTTCCCGCATGACGCGTTCAGGCCGGATCGGCGAGGAGAATGCTTCATAAACGATTTTGCGCGCGTCTTCGAACTTCGACCAGCAGGACGCAATCTCGCGTTCAACCTCGTTCCGGCTCATCATCCGTTTGTCGAGATCATCGGAAGCAAGCGCCGCCACAAGGGCATCGAGCGTTGTTGACGCGTCACCGACGAGCCGCAAAGCCTCGTAGCTGCGGCCAATCTCGTTTGGATCGACGTCGATATGTATGATACGGGCCGAGGGCGAAATGAGACGCCAGCTGTCAGTACCATTCTGGTTGGTTCTTGTCCCGACAAGGACAACCAGATCCGCTTCCCCAACGAGCCTTTTCGTGAAGGTGCCTAGCGACCTTGGTCCGGTCAGGGAACCAAGCACCCCCGCGGAAAGCGGATGGTATTCGTCGACCACGCCTTTCCCCATATTGGTCGTACACACCGGCAGAGAGGCAATTTCCTGGAGGCGCGCCAGCGCGGCAGCCCCCCCTCCGGCATGCACGCCGCCACCAGCAACGATCACAGGGTTGTCGGCCTCGCAGATCCAGCGTGCTGCCTGGCGCAAGCTCTCGTCGTCCGGGCGCGTCCGATCGACAGGCCAAACTCCCAGGTTTGCAGTGCGGCGACGCTGGGGATGTTTGACTTCGGCTCGTAGAAGATCGGCGGGCAGGAGAAGGGCGACGGGGCCCGGTCGGCCTGTCGCCGCGGCAGTGAATGCCGCGTCGATGTAATCCTCGACACGCTCTTCGACTTGAAGCCGACGGACCCATTTGGTGCAAGATTGGAACAGCGCGATTTGGTCGAAGTCCTGAAAAGCGTTCTTGTCCGTCTGGTCCCGCTCGACGTCCTGCACAAGGGCCACGATTGGAATGCTGGCCTTTAGTGCTTCGGCCAAAGGTGCGACGAGCAAGGTCGCTGCTGGCCCATTCTGGGCGGCGACCACCCCAACCTTGCCCGAGATACGCGCATAGCCGTCGGCCATGGCGCCACCCATGTTTTCCTGGCGGTAAGCAATCTGTCGAATCCCAATGGCTTCGGCCGCAAGCACCACAGCAGAGGGAAGGCTTTGGGCGAAGATTGCGTCGACGCCATGCCGCCTCAAAGCGTGCGCGATGCATTCTGCCACGGTTTCATTGGACAATGTGTGCGTCAAGGCTGAGCCTCCTGGCTTGAAAAACTTTGTTGCGTGAGAAATCTGTCGAACGCATCGGCCACATGGTCGAGGTCCGTTTCGTTCATTGGCGTCGAAAGGCAGGCTGCAGCGTCATGTGGCATCAAGATCCCCTCTTGCCGCAGGAATCGGCATAAGACGCGCATTCTTGCTACTTCTTCCGGCGCCTGCACCGCCGCAGCGAAGGACCGAGGCGGTTCGGACTTGGGATGAAGGCGAAGCAGAGAAGCTGCACCTGTTACCGAGAACGGTGCGTTGTGTTTGCGCGCGATCATAGTGAGTTGCGCGCGAAGCCGGTTTCCCTGCTGCTCCAGCCGCTCGAACACAGCGGTCGTTGCAGCCTCCATCGCAACACGGCCCGCCACCATTGAAACCGGGTTTGCGGAGAACGTCCCACCCTGAGAAACCATCGGCGAACGCTTATCACCGCCAAATACGGACATGACCTTCGCGCTGCCCCCTATCGCGCCGATAGGAAACCCGCCGCCGATAATCTTTCCGGCGACGAGCAGGTCCGGTTTGAGGCTATAACGCGCCGAAGCACCGGCAAAGCTCTGCCGCAGATTAAGCACTTCGTCCGCTATGATGAGAATACCGTGTCGATCGGCAACCGTCATGAGGCGATCGATGAACTCGGGTGCCGGCTCGATTAGACCGGCCCGGCTGGGCATCGGATCAATGAGGACGGCAGCAAAGCGCTTGGCATTCACGTTCAACGCTTCCTCGAGCGCGTCTGCATCGTTAAAGTCGAGTACCAAGACATCGTTCGCCACCGCTGACGGCGCACCCTGATAACCCAGCCGGGCTTTGCGACGCCCATTTGGATCGGCTTCAAAGCCATTCTGTCCCGCCTCGGCCCAGTCGTAGGCTCCGTGATAGGCACCTGCGAAGCGCGCGATGGCCGAGCGTCCGGTGAAGGCTCTCGCTGCCTTAATGGCGAACATCACGGCTTCAGTACCGGTGCTTACAAACCGAATTCTCTCGGCACCCGGGATGCGCGACGTAAGCAATTCAGCCAGTGCAATTTCATGCCGTGTGGGGTTCGAAAAGCACGTTCCAGTCGAGAGCAGGCTGCCAACCGCCGCAAGTACGGGTTCAAAACCATGGCCGTGGAGCAAGGTCGTGAAGTTGTTATTGAGATCCAGGAGGCGCGCATCGTCGACATCGACAAGGTAGGCCCCCTCCCCGCGCGCCATGTAGACCGGGTGAGGTTCCTTATCAACAGTCGCGCGCGTGACGCCTCCTGGAAAAACCGTTTGCCCGCGACGAAAGAGATTGATCGATTGAGAGCTTGCGGGCTCCTCGGCGTCGGCCGGTTCTATGAACATCTGACTATCCTTGTGACAAAATTGAACTTCGCAAAAGCTTCGTATTTTGTTGCAACAAAAAGTCGATGTGTCAATGCAGCGTCAAAAAAAACGGACGCTAGGCGGAACTGCGTGCCCTCACAGCACTGCGTAACCGCAAATAACCCATGCGAATGTCAGCCTCGAAGGCCGCACGGAGGGCACGGCTGTCGCCCTCCTCGATCGCATCCATAGCCATTTCGTGACTACGCACGCCGTAACGCTCCTCGGCAAATTCAGGATAAAGGCCGTAGAATGACGGCCCCACCCGCAGCCACTGCGCGTCGATCAGGTTGACGAGTCGCGGAAGTCGGGATTGCGCATAAACGTGAAAGTGAAACTCTTTGTTGTGCCACAATACGGACGCGTAATCACGCCGCTCCAGACCAAGGTTGATCTGAATTTGCAGGGCTTTAAGCCTCTCAACGTCGAGCGGACCACAGTGCTTAGTCGCTTCCTCGGCCGCCAGCCCCTCCAACGCAATGCGGATGACGGTCACCTCCTTTAGATCCGCCTCGGAAAGGATGGGTACAATCACGGTTTTGGGACCAGCGTAAACCAGGGCATTTTCCGACGTCAGTCGATTGATGGCATCGCGGGCCGGGGTCGAACTTACGCCGAGCGTCTCCGCGACAGAGCGGACCGTTAGCTTGTCTCCTGGCCGGTAGACACCCCGGCTTATCCGGTCCCGGAGAGCCTCGTAGGCGGCTTCGCCCAGGCGCGGATTGACCGCAATTTTCCCGCCTGCGTTTTCTCTGCTCATCATTCTCACTCCAAGATGGTTGACACAGTGCTTTTTTGTTGCAACAAAAACCGCATTGTGAAGGTTTCGCAAAGTTATGTCGCATCAACAGTATCGCTTTGCTGATCCGATGTCACATTCCCGAACGAGCAACGCCGACAGGGGTGTTGCCTGCGATGCTGCGGGAGCATCACCACATAGATTGGGGGACAAGTTGATCGGAAAAAGTTTAACGCTATCAGGGATTACAAAAACATACGGGGCCGTCGAAGCGGTGAAGGATACGTCGCTCGACATCCACGCTGGCGAATTTGTTTCCATCGTCGGGCCTTCCGGATCCGGGAAAACGTCGCTGCTGACGATGATTGCGGGCTTCGAACAACCCAGTGCCGGGACGCTTCGCGTCGACAGCCAGGACATCACCTCGGTTGCCCCGCATCTGCGCAACATTGGAATGGTCTTTCAACGCTATGCACTTTTTCCACATATGACTGTGAGGCAAAACATCGAGTTTCCCTTGCGGATGCGCAGAACTTTGGGCTCGGCAGAGGGACGCAAACGCGTGGACGAGATGCTGGAACTCGTCCGGCTGACGGGCCTCGACGGACGGCAACCCCATTAACTGTCTGGAGGCCAGCAGCAGCGCGTTGCCGTAGCGAGGGCGCTGGTGTTTAATCCCCCCGTCATCCTTATGGATGAACCTCTTGGGGCGCTGGACAAGAAGCTGCGCGAAGCGATGCAGCTGGAAATTAAACGCATTCAGGAAAGGGTCGGCGCCACTGTCGTCTACGTCACGCACGACCAGGAAGAAGCACTTACCATGTCCGACCGCGTCGCGGTGATGCACCGCGGGGCGCTCCAACAGATCGGCACGCCTGAGGAACTTTATCATCATCCTCGCACCGCTTTTGTCGCAGATTTCGTCGGCTCCATCAACTTTCTGCCTGTAACGGCCGTTTCCAGCGATGAGCATAATGTCGTAGTCCTCCTCAAAGGATCTACAGCCCCCCTTTCCCTGAAACGCTCAGGAACGCGCATTTCAGGCCCAGGGCAACACCTCCATCTTGCCTTGCGGCCTGAGCACCTCAATTTGCGGCCGACCCGATGGGACCGGAACTCAACGATCGAAGGGACGCTTGACTCAGTGGTGTTTGCGGGCGCCACGCGGACTGCGCTCGTGCGTGTGGATGCGATGGGGGAGGAGATTGTTCGGGTCCAGGTTCCTTTTTCGGAGACCATTCCGGAGAAAGGCGCTTTGGTACGCATCGAGTTTGCACCGCAGGACGCACGCCTTTTCTCGCTCGATAGCGGGGATTTCCGATGAACGCCGTTTCGCGAAGAAGTCTCTCAAGCTGGTGGTTGCGGCTTCACCACGGACGCTCGGCGAAGTCCTATCCGCCGGCCGTGTCCCTGCTGCTCGTCAGTCCGCTTATGGCACTATTGATCGTGGGCTTTCTGTATCCGGTAGCGCGCCTCGTTCAACTCAGTTTCACCAACGGCGGAGAGCCATATGCCCGCCTGGTACGCAGCGGGCTCTATGTAGGCGTTCTTACTGACACGATTTTGATCTCCGCCACCGTGGCGATCCTTTGCCTCGTCCTCGGATACCCTGTGGCGCTGGCCATGGCACGGCTGAGACGACCAGTCGCCCTTCTTGTGGCGGCGTGCGTATTCATCCCACTGTGGACGTCTGTTCTTATCCGATCCTACGCATGGGTCGTGCTGCTTCAGCGCAACGGGCTCGTCAACGACCTGTTGATCACTGTCGGGCTGATCGATATGCCGCTTCGTCTTCTCTACACGCATGGGGCGGTCATCCTGGCAATGACGCACGTTCTCCTGCCCTTTGCAATCCTGCCGATCCAGGCAACGCTTCGTAGCCTTCCGGCGGATCTTACGCGAGCGGCATCGAATCTCGGTGCAACGCCTGTTCGTGCATTCCTGCTTGTTACCCTGCCCCTTAGCCTGCCCGGCGTCTTCGCA
Source organism: Pararhizobium arenae (assembly GCF_001931685.1). Lineage (GTDB taxonomy): Bacteria > Pseudomonadota > Alphaproteobacteria > Rhizobiales > Rhizobiaceae > Pararhizobium > Pararhizobium arenae. Next base: position 32,984 of record NZ_MOOY01000012.1, read on the forward strand.
GGAACGTTGCTCTGCTTCGTTCTGGCACTGGGTTTCTACATCACGCCTGCGCTCGTGGGAGGTCCAAATTCCATGATGATGGCCACCCTGATAGGCCAGCAAACCCTCGTCGTGCTCGACTGGCCATTCGCAGCCGCGCTTTCCACACTACTCCTGACGGTAAGCCTGGTTCTGGTCGCAGTCTTCAGGCGCGCGCTCGCATACAACAAAGGATTCAGCAGTGTCCATTAATCTTATCAAAGATGCGCGGGCAAGGGAACGTCCCGCCCGCCACACTCGGCTAACAACGCCGTGGCGGCAACAGACCACATCGCTAATCACGGCGGTCACAGTCGGGCTGGTGCTGTTCTTCCTGATCTTGCCAACGGCAATCATTGTTCCGATGTCGTTAAACGCGTCTTCGCACCTGTCGTTTCCACCTACCTCGCGAACGCTGGATTGGTATCGCGCGTATTTCTCAGATTCTGATTGGATCACGTCGACTGTCTTCAGCCTCAAGATCGCTTTCTGCACCTCACTGACATCCACCCTCATCGGAACGCTAACCGCTTTGGCGGTCGTGCGCGGGGAACTTCCTTTCAAGGGCGCCATTCAAGCGATGGCGCTCGGTCCGATGATCGTTCCGCACGTGGTTCTGGGTGTGGCGCTCTATCTTGTCTTTGCACCACTGGAACTGACAGGCTCGCTCCTCGGTTTCCTGATCGGCCACACTGTCCTTGCCGTTCCGTTCGTTGTGATTACCGTCACTGCGTCCCTCCAGCGCATGGATCCGGCTCTCGAGCTTGCGGCGGCAAGCTGCGGCGCAACCCGTCTACGCTGCTTCATCCACGTAACGCTTCCCAACATTCTTCCGGGCATCGCCGCCGGTGCGGTGTTTGCATTCCTTGCATCATTCGATGAGGCCACCGTCGCCTTCTTCATCTCCGACATCGGTGGAAAATCAATTGGCCGCAAGATGTTCGAGGATATTGACTACAATCTCACACCCGTTATCGCCGCCGCCTCGACAGTAGTGGTAGCAGCTTCCCTTTGCCTGATCGGCATCGCGCATCTCATCTCCTCTTCAGCCTCACCTCGAACCAAACAGGAGTAATATCATGCCGGGTACAAGTGCATTTACAGTCGCAGCCGGAGCTGCGTTCGTAGCGGTCATGCTGATCGCGACCAGCGCCGCTTCAGCCGGCGAGCGTGTCGTTATCGGTTCGACGGGCGGGGCATACGACCGCGCGCTGAAAGCGGCGTGGTTCGATCCCTTCACCCAGAAGACTGGCATTGAAGTTGTCGTCGTGTCCGGTACGAATGCTGAGCTACGGGCGAAGGCGTCGGCCATGGTCAAGTCCGAGAATGTCACCTGGGATCTGTATCTCGACGGGGAAATTCAGGCAGCATCGGAAGCCCACAAGTCGGTTACCGATGATCTGACGGAGTTTTGCATCCCCTATAAGCCGCGGAAGGATCTGCCGGCGAATGCTTGCGATGCCAGCGGTGCACTCGTCCAGTCCACTGCGACACTGCTGGTCTATCGGGCGGACGCTGCAGGCGTAGAGGATCCGCAAACCTGGACTGATATGTGGGACACGAAACGTTTTCCGGGTGGGCGGGCCTTTCCGAATTTTGACGATCCATGGCGCGTGCTCGCCGCGGCGCTCCTTGCCGACGGCGTCGAAAAAGACAAGCTGTTCCCGCTCGACGTCGAACGCGCGTTTCGTAAACTCGACGAGATTAGGGATTCTGTGACCCTCTGGTGGAAAAGTGGTGATCAGAGCGTGCAGGGCTTTCGAAACGGTGAGTACGATCTCGGCCAAATCTGGCTAACCCGCGCAAAGGCGATGGCCGATGAAGGTCTTCCGATCAAATGGTCGTATAAAGCCTCTTTCCTTGTCGGCGATCGCGTCGCCCTGATACGGGGTGCGCCGAACCGCGAAAATGCCCTTAAGCTAATTGCGTACTGGCTCGACAACCCGGCGGCGCAGGCCAAGGCATGCAACGCGCTCTCCTGCACACCGCCCAGTTCTGACGCCATCGCACTGATGTCGGAGGAAGCGCGCGGGTCGATGCCGACAACGGCGGAAATCTCGCAAGATCTGGTGGTGCCTGACGCCGCGTGGATCAACGCAAATGCCCCCACCCTTCTCGAGCAGTGGAACGACTGGGTTCGGTGAACAGTGCCCCAGATCGCCACCCTTAGAAGCCAAATAACCTTCAGGGCTTGGGTAAACTGAAGCATCCCGACTCTGCAGGTGACAGATCTGGGACACCTGCGGAGTCGATTATGGACCCTATTGTACTTGTCGCAACAGAAGACGCCGATTTTTCGCTTCTTCTGTCACATGTCCTCGCAAGCGGAGGCTTTCAGGCGATTGCGATCGCGCCGTGCATCGAGGACGTGGAAGCCAGGATCTCCATGTCCAAGGCGCTAATAATCGATGGCACGGATATTGATCGGGCACTTGAGTTGTGCCGGAGGGTGCGGACGCGACAGCGCACAGCAACGATGGCGATGATGGTCTTCATCCGTGCCCGACACGAGATACACTACCTTAAATTCGTGAAGACAGGCGTCGATGAATGTGTGTTGCGGCCGTTGTCGCCCGATCTGATTCTGTCCGGATTGCGAGCAATCATTGTCCGCCGCGCCCACCCGGCGCAGGCGCAGACATCACATGGCCAGACCGAACATATCGGCGCGATGTTGCTTGACGGGTCGACGCGCATGCTCGCGGGGCCGCACGGCAACGCTTTGCTCAGTCCGACAGAGTACAGGATCTTGCGACGCATGCTAGCCTCTCCAGGCCGGGTGGTCAGCCGCAGGGATCTCATCGAAGCGGCTTGGCCACCGGGGCGGTTTGTAGACGATAAAACTGTTGATGTTCATGTCTCGAAGTTGCGCAAAGCAATTCATGTCGCAACCGGGGAAAAGGCAATCCGAACCGTTCGTTCAAATGGATTCATGGCCAACTTCAAGAAGGCATGAGGGCGGCGTTCATTCAGAAACTCTTATCGTTTTCTTTCACATGCGTTCGTGGAGTTCATTTCGTCGGCGTGTTGATCTCTCTAAACACCTGCATTGGGATTAAACACATGACAGAATTCAAGACACGCGAAAATAACCAGCAGTCTCTTCGCAACACGTCGGTGATGATCGACATTGCCTCCGCAAGTTTCGACCATGCCCATTATCAGGGGATAATGGCGATCTACGCGACGCCGTCAGCCAATCGTCTTGTTCGTCTGCAGCCGTCCGACCAGCCGGTAACGGACTTCGTCAGATGCTCCTATCTGGGGCTCGACAACCATCCGGAGATACTCGATGGCGCCCGCGAAGCTATTTCGCGAACAGGCGCTTTCCATTGGTCCTGCGCGCGAACGCGCCTCAACTTCGATGTGCTTGGACAGTTGGAACGAGAGCTCTCAAACCTGTTCCAGGCGAGGATACTGACCTTTACCACTGTTCTGGCAGCGAACATGAGCGCGCTTCCTATTTTAGCGTCCGGTCACCTGACTGGGGGGCGCAAGCCCTTGATGGTGTTCGACCGGCTCGCGCACGCTACACTTGCTCATCACAAGGCGGTGGCGGCGCAGGAGACTGAAGTAACGACGATCCCTCACAACGACATGCCAGCGTTGGAGGCCCTCTGCCAAAGCCATCGCCAAGTCGCCTATATCTGCGACGGCGTCTATTCAATGGGCGGGCATGCCCCGATTGGTGAGTTGCTACGCCTGCGGGATAAGTACGGTCTGTTTCTTTATATCGACGATGCTCACGGCATTTCGATCCACGGCGAGACCGGATCAGGCTATGCAAGAACGGCAATCCACGATCTCGGGGATCGGACAATCGTGGCCGCGTCGCTCGGAAAAGGTTTTGGGGCATCTGGCGGTATCCTCATGCTCGGAACGGCGGCCCAAGAGCTGATTTTCCGCAGATTTGCAATAGCGCACGCATTCTCGGCGTCCCTGACCACGGCCGCTGTCGGCGCCGCGCTGGCATCGGCGGCTATTCACGCTTCTCCCGAACTTGGTCGGCGTCAGCAACTTCTTCAGAAGAACCTGGCTCATCTCGATGCGCGTCTGAAAGGCGGGGAACCGCCTTCAAACCTTCCCATCCGAACGGTCCGGTTCGGTGACGAGCTGCTATCGGTTGCCGCGGCGCGGGAACTGCTGCGGCGGGGCTTCTATACCTCGGCGATCTTTTTCCCGACAGTCGCGCGCAGCCAGGCCGGGCTTCGGGTTTGCCTCACCGCTTCCCATAGCAGACAGGACATTGACGGGCTTTGCGATGCGATTGACGACGTCAAGGCCGAAATCGCCAGCAACCGGATCAATATTATCTCGGACAAGGGATTGGATTAAACTCTACGGTCCGAAGGAGCCGCCCGCTTGAACACCGGCCGCTCCTTCGGACCTATTTCAGGACGCTGGAACTTTCCCTATGTCGGCCAGTCCACAGCGCGACGCAGGGGACATTCCATAGTTGGCAACTTAAGGATCGCGCGCTGTTGCTGACATCAGTCTCTGAAAAATTCGAACCGTTAACGCTTAGTCTAGAGAAAAACTTCTTATAAGCCGGACGCTCGCTCCCTGTTAGCCTTGTCGTGACGCCAGCATTTCGGTTTCTGGACCTGACAATCGGCTTTGTAGAAGAACGCCGCGCTCTTCGAGAACAGGGTACGCGGCAGCGGCTACAAGGTGCGAGTTGATCTGCTTCAGATCTCGAAGAAGATCGAGAAAGAGCGTACTCGTTTCGGCCGCATCAATACCGCCCTCTCGCAATCTGTCGAAATGGGCGACCGTCGCTTCGTGCTCAGTCTTGCGGAAAGCAATTTTTTCAGCAGCCAGCATCCGTGCCGTCTGTTCGTCCTTCGTCATGAACAACGCTGCAGCCTTGTGCAGGTTTGCTGAAACCCTATCGAAAGCCTCCGCCAGTTGCTTCTGCTCATCCCGCGAGAATTGAAGCCCGCGGCGAATACGTTTGGCCAGATGCGGCAACAGGCTCTGATCCAGAACGTCTCCGGCATGTTCGATGTTCATAGAAAACACAAGTACCTCGTTCATCCGTCGTTTGTCAGCATCACCGAGTTCATCGGCGTCAATGGAGGCGAGATAGGTTTTCACGGCTGTGTTGAGGCTGTCAAGAATATTGTCCTTCTGCCGCAACGCCCCAAGCGCGCGCCTGTTAGGGCTGGTAACCGACACTTTACCGCCAGTCATCATCTCATCGAGCACATCGACAAGCCGAAGCGTTTCTCGCGCCGCAGCACCAAGGGCGACCACTGGTGTTTCGATAGCAGCGGGGTCGAGATAACGCGGCTGTTTTGGGTCGGCTGGATCGACTTTGCGAGGAAGAAACCGTCGCAGAACATTCGCATAAGGCGTCAAGAGCGGCATGAAAGCGAGGGCAAGCAATAGGTTGAAGAGAGTATGGAAGTTTGCGACCAAACGTGCGCCCTCTGTATCAATCGCGGTCATCACACCAGTCAACCAAGGCAGCACTGCCAGCCCGACGCCGACGCCTATGATGCGCGTGAAGAGATTTCCGATCGGAAGACGTTTCGCTGCTAGATCGTCGCCGGAATACCCCTCGAGCACTGGATTCAGAGCCGTTCCTAGATTGGCACCGATAACGAGTGCTAATGCTTGATCGAGCGGTATCAGACCTTCCGACGCCATTGACATAACGAGGAGAACAACGGCCACACTGGAATGCGCTGCCCAGGTGACGATCGCGGCGAGCAGCACGCTCAGAACTGGCTTTGCCGCAATCGCCTGCAGCACGGCCGCAAGTGGTTTGGCGCCCTCGTACTGGGTCATCAGCGCCAACAGCAGATGCAGCGCCATCAGGATGAAGCCAAGGCCGATCACCACACGACCTAGGTCGTGGATCGTAGGGTTGCCGGCGCGACGAAACATCAACACACCGATCAGGATGAGAACGGGCGCTGCAGCGGCGATATCGAAAGACAAAACCTGGACGATCAGCGTCGTACCAACGTTGGCGCCGAGCATGACGGCAAGCGCGGGAACGAGTGCAACCAGCCCGCCGGCGGCAAAGCCAGTCGCCATCAGGCCGGTCGCCGTGCTGCTTTGGAGAAGTGCGGTAACCCCCATCCCGGCAAAAAACGCCTTGAACCGATTGCCAAGCGCGTGGCCGAGAAATGAGCGGAGACTTGGGCCGAATGCCCGCTGCACACCTGTCTGTACCATGCGCGTGCCCCATAGGAGGAGCGCGATGTGGCCTGCCAGCGTCACAAGTCCAAATATCAGTTCCATGAGCACTCCTGACCGCTAAGCAAACGTTCGAAGCGACCGACGACACAACGCAAACCTGGCGAAACTGCTTAAAGTTTATTAGCTGGATAATAATATGGCCGATACTTTGGCCGATTGCGAGCCAGTTTGCGACATCGACTGCGTGCATTCGCTATCGAATTCACCGTCATCCCCTCGGCCACCGCGATTCGAGTGCGCCGGGTGACACAGGAGTGGAGCGTCATCAACGCCGTCTTCTTCCCAAGGCTACGAGCCAGCGAACCGTTTTTGACCCCCGCCCGGTCGACCGGCTGGGCACACGCAGTAGTGAAAACAATCCCGAGTGCCTTGACGTCAGGCGCGCTCGACTATGGACATCGCTGTTTTGCGCTTCCCCAAAACACTTTCGCGCATATATGACAGTTTTATGACAGTTGCCTAACACGAGGTATCACCGGCATGATGTCCCTTTTCCGCAAGCTCATGCCGAGAGAAGATCGTTTATTCGACATGTTCTCACAACACTCGGCCGTAGTTGTGGAAGCAGCCGGCGCGCTGAACGACCTATTGCATGGCAAGAACATCGATCAAAACTGTGACCGCATTATTGAGCTGGAAGACCGCGCAGACGATATTACACGAGACGTTCTTCTCGCCGTCCGCCGCAGCTTCATCACACCGTTTGACCGCGGCGACATCAAGGATCTGATCCAGTCGATGGATGATGCCATCGACATGATGCACAAGACAGTGAAAACTATCAGACTGTTCGAACAGACGTCCTTCCATCCGCTAATGCAACAGATGGGCGAAGAGATCGTCATAGCAGCCAACCTCATCTCCGAGGCCATTCCACTGCTAGACAAGGTCGGCACGAACGCGCAGCGACTGTCGGCCATCAGCGAAGAGGTGACGCGCGTCGAGGGCCGCTCGGACGAGCTTCACGACCTGGGCCTGAAGGATCTTTACCGTCGTGTCGGCGGTGGCGGAAACGCCATGGCCTACATCATCGGTAGCGAACTCTACGGAGAACTTGAGAAGGTTGTCGACCGCTTTGAAGACGTAGCCGACGAGATCAGCGGCATCGTTATTGAGAACGTATGATGGACGCCACCCTTGCTCTGCCGCTCCTGGTCGGCCTGATCGGGATCGCCCTCTTCTTCGACTTCCTGAACGGCCTTCATGACGCCGCGAATTCTATCGCGACAATCGTTTCGACACGCGTGCTGCGGCCGCAATTCGCAGTCGCGTGGGCAGCCTTCTTCAACTTCATCGCCTTCCTCTTTTTCGGGCTTCATGTCGCTGAGACACTTGGTACAGGGATCATTGACCCCGCGATCGTCTCGCCGCAGTTGATTTTCGCCGCACTGATGGGCGCCATCATCTGGAACATCGTGACCTGGCTCTTCGGCATTCCTTCGAGCTCGTCCCATGCGTTGGTCGGTGGGTTGGTCGGCGCCGGGCTTGCAAAGGTCGGGTTCAGCGCTATTGTGTTCAGCGGTCTGTTCAAGACGGTCGGTGCGATTTTCCTGTCGCCCGCAATCGGCTTTTTTTTGGCGCTCCTTCTCGTGCTAACCGTGTCCTGGCTTTTTGTTCGTCAGACGCCGTTCGCGGTCGACAGCACCTTTCGCGTTATGCAGTTCATCTCCGCCTCGCTGTACTCGCTGGGTCATGGCGGCAACGATGCCCAGAAGACGATGGGCATCATCGCCGTTTTGCTGTTCAGTCAGGGATACCTCGGATCGGATTTCCACGTTCCATTTTGGGTGGTGATCTCGTGTCAAGCTGCGATGGCGCTCGGGACCTTGTTCGGCGGTTGGCGGATCGTTCACACGATGGGTTCGAAGATCACGCGTCTCAATCCCATGCAGGGTTTCTGCGCCGAAACAGGCGGCGCGCTGACTCTGTTCGGCGCCACATGGCTCGGCATTCCCGTTTCGACAACCCACACGATTACGGGGGCGATTGTCGGCGTCGGAGCTGCCCGCCGCATTTCTGCCGTTCGCTGGGGACTTGCAGGAAACATCGTGATTGCCTGGATCGTGACCATGCCGGCTGCAGCTCTCATATCTGCTACCTTCTACGCAATTGCGTCCTTCATGGGATGAACCCTTCTCACGGAAACGTAAAGTGAAGGCTGATTTTGACGAAGATTTAGCCCGTCAGGCCAGCATGCGATATGAACAAGAGGACTGAAACCCTAGACGTGGCACGCATACCCGCCTCTCAAGCAGCTTGGCGTCAACCCTGAGAGCAACCGTACCGACCGCCTGAACAGCAATTTGACCCGTGGAGCTGTACCCGGCATGGAGGAAAAAGCTTCGGCGGTTATCTCTGTCGAAAGCAGCTCTAAGCTGCAACGTCATCAGCGGAGATCAACAAATAGAGAGCTTCCTTCGGCGCGACCAGGATACCTTTGTTATCCTCTAGGTCGACTATCTCAATAGCCGGACTTAGAGTTCTTGGCTGCCGGGGACCTCCGTCCAGGTGCCGTCAGCATCCAAGGCGAAAATGGCCATTCCTTACAGGCCGCAGGCAGGTGGTCGCTTCTTGTATCTGAGCTTGTCCAAAAACTGCTGCAAAAAAATGGCGAAAAAGTCCGTATCCATCTGCCATATCGGGTCTCGACAAAGCAAGCTCAACCCACCATTGCCCAAATCTGCGAACGTTGTGTTGGAACTTGCCGAAAGCGGTTGCCTCTGGTTGAGCGGCGTAAGTTGAAGCTTTTTCGGCAGGACGGGCAAAGCCCAAAGTGGCAGCACGACCGAGAGTCGGTCTTGTTACCACCGAGCCGGCCGCCCGAAAGCGGCCAGCCAGTTTCGGCATAGACAATTACTGCGCTGCTTCCTCGATGAGGTCTGCAACAGCCTGTGGCTGCGAGACCATGACCACGTGAGACGCGCCTTGAATGACGACTGTATTCTTCGAGCCTGCACGTTCGGCCATGAAGCCAAGTGCCTCAGCCGGAATGTTCTTGTCCCCATCGCCATAGATGAAGTAGGAGGGCAGTGCCTTCCATGCCGGCTTGCCAGACTTTTCTGTCAGCGCTGCCTCGGTAATCGGACGTTGGCCGGCGGCCATCAGTGCAGCGTCGTCAACACTTACATCATGTGCAAATTGATTGTGGAACTTGTCCTGATCGATAGAGAGGTCGGTACCGCCATCGGCGAGCTTAACAGGCGCAGCTAGTGCCTCACCGAGTGTGCCGCCAGGGAATTTCCCGGCCAGATCAGCCGCGGCCTCCCCTTCAACCGGCGCAAAAGCGGCAACATAGACCAGCGACTTGACGTTGTCCGGGCCATTGGCGGCCGCGGTGATGACTTGCCCGCCATAGGAATGGCCGACAAGGACGACTTGGCCTTCTATGCTTGCGACGATATCGGCGACATAAGCAGCATCGGTTGAAACGCTGCGCAGAGGATTGGCGGCGGCAATGACACGGTAGCCGTCCTTCTGCAGGATCTTAGTGACGCCATTCCAGCTGGAGGAGTCGGCAAAGGCTCCATGAACAAGAACGATGGTGGGCTTAGCAGGTTGAGCATATACGTTACCGGAAACTAGAGCGCTGGCAACGGCAAGGCTTGCGACAAACTTAGACATGTTTTTCTTTCTCTTATGTGAGAGTTTCAAAGATGAGTGCCGTGTTGGTGAGGCGATGTTCAGGTACGGATGAAGGCGAGTACGTCAACGTTGAAACGGTCGGCCTCAGTCTCTGCCAGCCCATGAGAGCCGCCCGAATAGATCTTCATCGTAACATCGGCCACGAGCTCCGCGGCTAGGTGGGCAGACGCGTCGATCGGCACGATCTGGTCGTCATCACCATGGATGATCAGCGTCGGACGGTCGACGCACTTCAGATCCTCGGTGTAATCCACCTCGGAAAATTCTCGTATGCAGTCATACTGGCCCTTGATGCCACCCTGCAGGCCGATACGGCGGAAGTTCTCCCGCAAGCCCTCATTGGGGGTAACACCTTCCCGGTTGAAGCCGTAGAAGGGGACGGTCAAATCGAAGAAGAACTGTGAGCGGTTCTTCGCGGTGTTTTCGCGGATACTATCAAACACCTCCATCAGCGTGCCTTGGGGATTGCCTGCCGTCTTCAGCATCAACGGCGGAACCGCGCCCACGAGAACGACCTTTGCAACGCGCGCGGTACCATGGCGGCCGATGTAATGGCAGACTTCACCGCCGCCCGTGGAATGGCCGACCAGGATCAGGTCGGAGAGATCGAGAATCTCGATCAGTTCGGCCAGATCGTCAGCATACTGGTCCATTTTGTTGCCATTGAAAGTCTGATCAGAGCGGCCGTGGCTGCGGCGGTCATGGGCGATCACTCGAAAACCGTTCTGGCTGAAGAACAGCATCTGCTGGTCCCAGATGTCAGACGACAGCGGCCAGCCATGGGAAAAGAGGATCGGTTGACCTGCCCCCCAGTCCTTATAAAAGAGATTAGTACCGTCCGAGGTGGTGAAAAAAGACATTTTGGTTTCTCTGTATAATGTTATGGAATGATAGATTTTAGTCTTTTAATTCCTGCTCGCTTTCTTTTGAGCAACATGTTTAGTGCTTCGGTACGGCCGAACGCGATCTCCGTGGCAAACCCAACTTACCGATGTCAATTCAGAGGCGCGTTCGGATCGTTCGGATGAGCACGGCACATCTACTGATGTCGCCGCGTTCATCGCATTCCCTTCGAAGAAGGTGTTCAGCTGTCGGCGAGTGTCGTCCAACTGGGGTCTGAGACACTTCTACGAGTCTTCACTTCTCGGGAACGACGAGCGCTCCTTCTTTTTTCACGACATAAGTCGCCAGTTCCGAAGCTTCGCCTTCGCCAACATTCCTGGCGACATGGGCAACGCCTGCCGGAATGAACAAGGCTTCACCTGTCTTCAGTGTCACAGGCGGCCTGCCTTCAAGCTGATATTCAATCGAGCCCTTCAGCACGTAAGCAACTTCCTCGCCTGGATGAGAGTGTTTAATGGACACTGCGTCCTTCTTGAAATCAACACGCGCTTGCACGACCTGAAGGCCTGGAGCAGTGATGTCGTTTTGGACCAGGTCCGTGCGCTGCAGTGGACTGCTCTGCTGCGCGTGAACTGAAGACGCGCTGGTCAGTCCGGCGAATACCAGTACACTTGCGATCGACTTGATAAGCTTCATAACTGTTTCCTTTTCGAGTTGCTCCGGGCCTTTGCCCCTGAGGTAAATTGTTTTCCATCAGCGCGGGCATAGTGCGATCGACGTGTATTCGCGTTATGTCCGACAAGACCTCAGTTTGTAAGCAAGTGTATTTCTACCCACTGGACGCCAGGGCGATAGCTCCGGTTCTCCTCAGGCTCCTACGGTTGTCTGTAGTGGATTCTGGGGTCTTAGGTAGGCCGAGGGCAGCGTTGGCGAGGGCCGCGGCTAAGGCAAGCTGATGAGGGACAGCACATCGCTTGTGTTTGCCGACGGAGTGAGACGTGAGGCGTTACGGCGAATAGTGGCTGAACACGAAATCCTTTGATCTATCGAGTTTTTGATGGCAGGCGAAACAGGAGGTCGTGAGCGGGATGCTTTGATTTGCAATTCCGTTCTCAAATTGCCATATCCCCAGCCGCCACTGGAAACGAACCTCTCCGAGTCTTTGACGCTGACCTGCACATTTGTTGGATTGCCAGCGACAAACGATTGTGGTGCCGGAAACACAGCGTCATTCCGCGGGGAAGACTTGAACTCGTATGCAAGCCGAACAATGATTGCTCCATCAGGGAAGGGAAGCGTGCCAGACCGGAACGCTTAGTAGGCGATGTCGTTGCCGATTACAGCCCGGATGTCGTTATTATGCCCGGCTTCGTGTGCGACAGTTATGACACGCCAATCTCGATAGCCCTCTGGAAGACTCACGCCATACACGGGCGAGACATTTTCTCCGGCGGAGCCTTCTGACGGCGAATATATGAACAATGTCAATGCAGCAGGAAAAACCGCGGAAAGAAGTAAAACTTTTCTCAGATGAGCCTCCTTTGAATATGTCGCACCAATCCAGCTCCACGAAGTACGCTTCCGCTGATTCCCATAGGATCCTATATATATTCTGGGCTTGGCGCAAGCTTGTGTGCGATGAGCCTGGGGGTTGAACCAATCAAGCCTGAACTTTGCCGCACGTTGTCCGTTCCGTTGCCCATTGAATGGCGTCGACTGCACATGTGTGCCGTCTCAGGGGAGAAGCCGTGCTACCCAATTTTGAGATCAGGCGCCACAATATACGGGGTCGGCACACAAGATTGGCCGATTATGGTCAGCACGCACATCGGTGCGTACATCGAATTGCGAACCTGAGGTGCAATATCGACGCCGACCGCGAAGCCTGACGAATGTAAGATGGTTTGAAACTCGATAGTTATGTAAAAAAATGAACAACGTTAGAGCACGACTATGGCGCAGGCGATCGTGCTGCTTCGGAAACTTGGATGGGCAGATCGCCCGACCATAACTCAGCCATGTTTGATTTAGCTTGCAACGATGCTATGGCAATTTCAGCCGGCTACCGCCGTTCTCCCACCGGCTAACGCCCTTCAAAATTTATAAGCATGCGCTTCAGTAGATTGACCACTTGTTCAATCTCCTCAGCGCTGAACCCCTTCACAGCCATGTCATTTCCATCGTCCATTATCTCCGAAATAGCTGGCAAAGCGGAGGTGGCTTTTTCTGTGAGGCGAACGAGGCTGCTTCTCCCGTCTCCGGGGTCCTTGCGACGTGTTATAAAACCGTCCCGTTCGAGCCTTGCAAGAAGTTGTGCCGTGCTGGGTTGCTCCACCCCAAGCAATTCGGTCAATTGCTTTTGCGTCATCTCGCCGCCCTCCGTGAGTGCGGTGATCACCGGATAGCCGGCAAGTCCGGTACCCAAGGGTTGGATACGCTCTTCGGCGTAGCGCGACATCAAACGGGCCAACCTCACTACGAAGAAGCCCGGTCGCTCGCGTAACTTCCATCGTGGTTCAGGCGTTGGCAATTCAGTTGTATCCCCGTTGTATGCAGAGGTGTCGCGAGTTCAACAGTCGAGCACTCTACATGAGCGCTAATCAAAAAAACCGATTGATGACCCATTAGCCGCAGATATCTGCTACCTCATCTTCGCACCAGTGGAATGCGTCCCAATCGTGCGACGACGTGAAAGTCTGTTCATCCTCAGTCGTTACTATCATAACCCGTCCGGTCATCGGCGACGGCTCTGACGAAAACGCATCATATATGCAGGGAAATGCGAGGGTCGAAGCGGCGATGATGACAACAAGAGCTCTGTTCATAGGGATTCTCACTTACTGTTAAGGCGTCGCCGGAGAAGCTTGGCGTTGAGCCAAGTCTCGAATGCGCCCGCGAAGCCTTAAGATGTGACCTATTCGTGTATCCCGGATATTTCCAATTCACGAGGAGATGTATCAAATCTTAAACTTGAGAGTAGTTTCTATCCTTTACGACGAACTGCGGGGTGCTCTGCCCCCGCGTCAGCGAAAAATTACTTCCGCCGCAAGCCCTCCTTGAGGCTGGTTGCGGAGCCTGACCGACCCCTCAATGGTGGAGGCTAACTGCTGGGCAATAGCCAGCCCGAGCCCTGAACCTCCTGTGTCACGGTTGCGAGATGTCTCAATCCGGAAAAAAGGCTGCATGGCGTCTTCCAGTTTGTCGTCGGGAATGCCCGGCCCGTGGTCCGCGACGGTGACTACAAAGTATCCTTCATCCGACTTCCCGACGCTGATCGTGGCTGCGCCCGCAAACTTGAGTGCGTTGTCGATGAAGTTGGTGAGAATGCGCCGCAGCGAATGGGGTTTGGTGACAGCTATCCCCTGAACAATACCTTCCACTGAAACGGCTTTCCCAACGTCTTGGTAGTCGTATGCGATACTGTCGATGAAGGAAGCGAGATCAATACGCGTTGGCTTCTCGCCATTGCCGTGAGAGCTGCGTGCGTAGGCGATACCGTCCTGCACGAGCCGCTCAATTTCGGCAAGGTCTTTCACCAGTTTATCCTTCTCAGCGCTGTCATCCGCCAGCTCGGCTCGCAACCGCATTCGGGTGATGGGAGTTTGCAGGTCATGCGAAATCGCTGCAAGTATTTGTACGCGCTCTTCCAGGTAGTCTGCGATGCGTCCGCGCATTGCGTTGAAAGCTCGTGCCGCATGCGCGACCTCGCTCGGCCCGCTTTCGATAAGAAGAGGAGCTTGCTTGTTTGGATCGAGTTCGTTGGCGGCGGCGGCCAGATCGCCTAAAGGGCGAACAGCTTCACGAACGGCAACCCAGGTGAAGAGTATGAGCAGCACCATTTGTGCAATAAATACATAAGGTAGCCACGTGGCCAAGGGCACGACGCCGCGCGGCGTTACGTCGATTGTGAGGGGCGAACCATCAGAGAGCGTAAGATGGCCTTGTAGCCGGTTTCCGTCACTAGGAATGGCCTCAACCCGAACCGCGAACTTGTAGCCCGCCGCTTCTTCTATCCGGTCGGCGATTTCCTTGCCGCGACCAGATAGATCCGGCACGCCGGCCAGTCCCGGCCCCAGAACGAGGCGATAACTGCCGCGGCTTAGGCGATCCAACCAGTCGGGTCGCTCTTCAGCGGGAAGCCGGTCTATGACGGCGATGGACGTTGCGAGATCGCTCTCCAATGTTCCGAGCATGATCGCCTTGGCCGACATGTAGCGTTCAGCAAAAAGAATGCTGAATGACAGGCCGTACGCGACAGCGAGACCGGCAAAGAGGATCAGAAACAACCGCGATCGAAGCGTATTGGGCCACCAGCGTGAAAGGGAGTACCGGCTCATTTTCGCGGCACCGAAATCTCAACTGGCACGGAGAATACATAACCTTCGGCCCGCACCGTCTTAATGTAGGTAGGCTCGCGCGCATCGTCACCAAGCCGCTGTCGCAAGCGACTGACTAGAAGATCAATAGACCGATCGAACAGTTCGGCATCACGGCCTTGCGTTAAGTTCAAAATCTGATCGCGGTTAAGAACACGCTGCGGATGGTCAATAAACACCCGCAAAAGACGATATTCAGCACCGCTGAGCGCAATCTCGGTGCCGTCCTTGTCAAGGAGATGCCGACCGACTGTATCCAAGCGCCAGTTTCCGAAGGTCAGCACATTAGCGGCTTCGCTGATCTGGAGGTTGGGTGGCAACATACGGCTCCGGCGGATGACGGCTTTGATCCGAGCGAGAAGCTCCCTTGCCGCGAACGGTTTCGGCAGATAATCATCGGCGCCCATCTCAAGTCCGATGATCCGATCCATTTCATCGTCGCGTGCCGTCAGCATTATAACAGGTGTTGTCTTATGTTTGCCAGCACGAAGCTCGCGGCAGAGAACCAGTCCATCGTCGCCCTGCATCATTACGTCGAGCACAATGAGATCGACCGTGCTTGTCTCCAGAAAAGTTCGCATCTGTCGCCCGTCCGCGGCTACAGTGGTGCGAAGTCCATTCTTTTTCAGGTAGCTCGATACGAGTTCGCGAATTTCGCGATCATCGTCGACAATCAGAACGTGATCAATGTGCTCCATTTAAAATTTTCCAAATTTGATAAATTACCGCGTCGTTAATCGCGTAGGTCGGTACAGTGAGTAAAGCGTTTTTTGAATCCGGTTTACAGCAGGGTGTCAAAACTTTGAAATGCCGCGTGACGCAATCTCGCCAATCCACCATCAATCGCTACCTAAAAAACGGATGGGCTCAGGGGAAGTGTCGGGACGGAGCATGAGATGCAAATTTCAGGCACTAGAACGGTAGACAATTACACAACCAGACCCCAGCCGAGTGAATACACCGAAGTGCTGTAGCTCCCTGCCAGATCTTCGCAACGTCAGCACGAGGAACCTTGGAAACGATTGCACCACAGCAGACACTGTCATAACCTCGGCTGAGCAAGAGAGCACTTAAGTGTGAAAGGTCAACATGATTGGCAAATCGTTGCGACGTTCAAAGTCTCAGGATTAACTGTAACGGTTTGCCACCCGGACGCTGTTAGCGTGAGCGCCATAACTAACAAATCGGCGACGTCGTCAGTCCATGCCCTAAACAGGTAGTTAATCGCCGCGACCAGCGCTGGCGCTTGGCCATGATTGCATTCGGCCGTCACGGAAAATACCATCGGATTTCGGAACGGCTTCCGGTGACGACAGCGATTTCTATCGCTGGTTGGCTTCTGGGAGAGATTGCGGGTCGCTGCTCAGGCTCTCAAAGAAATCAAGGAACCCCCTCGGCGCGTCGTAAGAGAAGGCGAGCGACAGGTTAGCCGCAGACTGCTCTTGATAAGGGGTCGTACGTTTGGCCATTTTCGCCTCATATTCTGCCAAGGCCGCATCGAAGTTGTCTCGATGAGCGAGGATGGCAGTTGCCAAATCGCTTGCGTCCGCCATAGCAAGGTTCACGCCCTCGCCGGCAAACGGGGACATGAGATGAGCAGCGTCGCCGATAAGCGTGGCACGGGGCGTTCTTGGCCAATATCGTCCTGTCGGCAAGGCGTAGATCGGTCTCGGGACAAGTACCCCATCGCTGTCGGCGAGCAGCGTCTGGTAGTCTTTTGCCCATTCGTCAAAATGAGATAGCAGCGCAGCTCGGCTGAGCTCGTTCCGGCAATTATCCTCAGGCAGGCTGAGAGCGGCGTAAACACATAATTCGTCGTTAGGCTCTCTGTGGCCTATAATCCCCTGCCCCTTAGTAAGAGCAAACATCAGTCCATCGCCAACGAGGCGCTTCGCAACGGGGTAATTTCGCGTGGCATTACGATATCTCAGCTCTATAAAGGTGATCCCAGAGTAGATCGGCTTTTGCTCAGTAAGAAGTGAACGAAGACAGGACCACGCACCGTCCGCTCCTATGACAAGGTCGGCCTGCATCACAGAGTCGTCCTGCATCCTGATAATGAAACCTTTGGGGTCGCGTTCAATTGCTCTGACGGCGCTGCCCCAACGAATGACGTTTTCCGGCAGAGCTTCAATGATAATGCGACGCAGCGTACCGCGGTCAATTTCCGGACGACTTCCATTTCCTTTCTTTTCGAAGAGAACTGCGCCGTCTCGGCCAAGAAGACGCAAGGCGTCGCCGCCCGGCAGGACATGATCAAGCACTTTTTGGTACAACCCGGCGGCTTGTAAAGCTGCCTGCCCGGTATTCTCATTGAGATTGAGCATTCCACCCTGATGACGAATATGGAGCGAGGGGTCGGCTTCAAGGATTGTGCACTCGACACCCCCTTTTTGAAGCATGTAGGCGAGCAGTGGTCCGGCGACACCCGCTCCGATGATTGTGATCATGTCAACCTCTCAGAACTTATATAGGATCCTATATATGTTATCGAATCGGAAATCAATCGGAGATTCGAGATGCCTACGCCAAGCCCCACACGATTTTTTCGCGACTTCCTAAGCGGCCATCAACCCGGCTTGCGTTTCCACCCAGGCCGACAATGAAGATCGCAGCGTCATTATCGACGGCACATCGTCTGAAACGCTCTGCATGAGAAACCGCGCTGCATTTGTCGCGGTCGCACTCGCGACCGACAGGCCGCGCTCCTCACAGAACTCGTTCAACACCCTGCGGATCAACAAGAGCGACATCGTCGTGTTCATAATTTCAGCTCTCCAGCTTACGAAGCGTAGGAGACATGTATGGACACGTAGTGTCTCTGAGATTTATCAAGAATCACAGAAAAGTGTATCAAACGGTAGCATCGGCAGTCGGCGATACATGTTGCCACAATTGTGGCTCAGGGTCGTTGCGCTTCGAAGTCTTCCGGGCAGCCGCGACCGGCGCCAGCCGGCCTTGACCGTTGTAATGCCCTAGGGTTTGCCGTCGGTGGCGATCCTTGTAGCTCCGGGCACACATGCGGCGACGTTCTCACGCACTGCATGCCTCCGCCTCAGAAGTCATAAATATTATCGGGAGGTGGCGCCGCCCTGGACTTAAACGTTCCCTGCCCTGATTGACGATCTATCGCCCGACTTCAACATTCGTGGACATAAGCGTGCCAGTGCCCATTCAGTCCACCCATCGCTTGTCGCTTCAGCGCTTGAGGTTAAGCTTTAGTCTCCTTGTGAGCTCCCAGATAAACATTTGGAGTACAAACATAGAATTTTGCTTTCCATATTTGCGATACTCGGTGAACATTGCTGCTAACAATGAATGCGCCATTGACGTTTCTTCCTTTCCTACGAAATAGTGCTACGGCTAAGCTTCTTTCTTCTTCAGCCGGATCGCCGCTAGCAAACCCATGATAAGAACAAAAACGATGAGATTAATCAGCGTCAAGAGGGCATAGAGTTCCGGCTTCACGCCGTATCGAAGCGCGCCCCAGGCAACTGACGGCATCGTCGGGGTCGCCCCCAGAAGGTAGAAGGATATATCCAGCCCGTTTAGAGACAACACAAAGGCAGTAATCAGGCTACCCATGATGCCCGGCCAGGTGATCGGTAGCATGACCTCGACAAAGGAGCGCAAAGGCGAAGCCCCACATACAATCGCCGCCTCATTCATCCGCCAGTCGTATTTGTAGAGCATTGCTGCCATGATTAGGAAGCAGAAGCTGAAGCAATGCACGGTGTTGGCAATGATGGCCGTCAGCATGTTGCCCTGCAGTTTGAAGACCAGATAGTAGAGCGCCATGCTCGAAATTCCGAGCAAAATTTCCGAGACGAATAGTGGCGCCGCGAAGAAAATCGCATAGACCAGCGCCCGCTTTCCACCGAACCTTAGAACGCCAACTGTCGCGAGAAATCCCATAGCGGTCGACAACACTGCAGTGCAGGAGGCAAGGATCAGACTGTTTAAGAAGGCGCTCTGGTAGACTGTGTTGGTCGACAGGCGAACATAGCTCGAAAGGTTAAACTCCAGCGGATAGGGAAAGTTTGGCCGCGTTGAAAGCGAAGCAAACAGGATATGCACGATCGGCATGTAGAGAAAGGCGAAGACGATAACGAGGAAGGTCGCCAGCGTCCACTTAATGACTGCGTCTGTGAAATGCAGGTTCATCCTACGACCTCCCCAATCCTGTGAAGCCCGTTCGACGGAGATCGACGCCGAAGCTCAGGATCCCTAGTGCGAGCACGGAAAACAGGAACAAGACGACACCCATGGCTGCCCCAAGCGCCCAAGTCCCGGACTCGCCGAACTGCTGCGCCATCGACATGCCATACAGCGTTCCGTTCGGCCCCCCGAGGAAGCGAGGCACTAGTGATGCGGAGAGCGTGGGGATGAAGGCCAGCATGAAGCCAACGATGGTCCCTGAAAGATTAAGTGGCCAGACGACTTCGGTGAAAATCCGGAAACGGTTGGCGCCGCAGGCACTAGCAGCATGTGCCAGCCGGAAGTCGAAATTGATAAGCGACAGATAGACCGTCGTCACCACCAGCGGCAGGTAGAGATAAATAAAGGCGATAAAGGATGCCGTATTGGAATACATGATCATCCGGAGCGGCGCCGCGCCCATTCGGATAAGGGCGCCGTTGACGAGGCCGGCCGGCCCGAGCATTCCTTGCAGGGCGATTAGGCGGAGAACTTCGCCTGAAAGGAACGGGATGACCAGAAGAAGCGAGAAGACGATGCGGTAGCGGCCGCCATAGCGGACGATGAAATAGGCAATCGGCCAGGATAAAATGACGAGTGCGATCGACACTCCAATGGCCATGGCAAGCGACCTGAGGAAAAAGGTTATATAGGCTCCTTCCGTCGCAAGCGTGCCGTAGTTTATTAGGGTCCATTCATAGACGATCTTGTAGTTCTCGGTTTGCCAAAAGCTCAGGATCACGAGCGCCGTCAGCGGCATGACGAAGAAGAGGAGCAGAAAGCCGGTAGGGATATCAAGGATGAGTCGGCGTTGGAGCTTGGTTGCCATGGTCATGTCCCCGCCTTGAAAAGATGGCAGTCGTCGGGTTTCCACGACAGGAGGACCCGCTCCTGGATAGGGATCGCATCATTGCGCTTAGGCTTGACGGCAATGACAGTATCGCCTCTGTCCGTCTCTAGAACATATTCAACGAAGGGACCGCGTAGCACGACATCTACCACAGTGGACGGGATACCCGAGCCGCCATCCTGCTTGCGGGCAATGTCGAACCGTTCGTTCTTGACAAAGATATCGACCGCATCGCCGGCTATGAGGTGGGAGCCGGTCGGCAGTGCGAATTCATGATTGTGCCTGGCAAGACGCACGACCTTGCCGTCGGGCCCAACTGTACCCTGAAACCTGCTCGATTTACCAACGAAGCGAGCGACGAACGGGGTCTCAGGATAATCGTAAATTGCCTGGCGCTCACCAAGTGCTTCGAGGCGGCCATTGTTTATGACGGCGATCCGGTCGCTCATTGAGAGCGCCTCTTCCTGATTGTGTGTCACATAGATAAAAGGGATGCCGAGCTGCTTTTGATAGCGCCGGATTTCAATTTCCATCTCTTGCCGCAATTCGCGGTCGAGATTGGCCAGTGGCTCGTCGAGCAGCAACAAAGTTGGGCGTGCGACAAGACCCCGGCCGAGAGCCACACGCTGTTGCTGACCGCCGGAAAGTTGGCTTGGATAGCGGTCGAGCATAGTGCTAAGCGACAGGATACCGGCAACCCATTCGACCCGCTCCTCAACGTCGGCCTTCGGCTCCTTACGCATTCTCAGCGGAAAGGCGAGATTTTCGCGGACAGTCCGGTGCGGAAAGAGCAGAAATTCTTGGAACACCATGCCGATACCGCGCTTATGCGGCGCAAGTTCGGTAACATCTTTTCCTTCGAAGTGAACGCGTCCTTCGGTCGGCCGATCGAGGCCGGCGATTAAGCGGAGCAGGGTGCTCTTGCCCGAGCCACTAGGGCCGAGAATAGCAATAAATTCTTCCTTGGCAATGTCGAGACTGACGTCGTCCAGCGCCTTAAACGAACCGTAACGGCGCGAAACATTGTCAATACGGATGTAGGAACCACTTTGGCTCATGGGATTACCTGCGCTATGGGCGGCCGAGGCGAGACCGTGCCTCGAACCGCCCTACCCCTGGGAGGATGAACGAATCGGTCAGGCCGCCTGCACGTTCGACCAAACACGTTCCCATTTCTCAGGGGACGAGGGCTGATCAAACATGAAAAGGTCGGCGATTTCATTCGAGCGGTCCATCAGGAAGAGCTTGCGCTCGGACTCGCTGGAAATCGCGCGAAGATCGACGGTTGTCGAGCATCCCGCGACCTCACCGATCTTTTTCATAACCTCCGGCGAAATCATCATGTCGATGAAGCTGTTGCACATGTCGAACCGCGGCCCATCCTCGACGCCGGAAGTGATAAGCCAAGTATCGACCCAGCCGAGGCCGCCCTCCTTCATTTTCAAAGAATGGCGAAAATCAACTGGCGCAGACCCTTGCGCCTCGGCCGTCAGCAACTGCCGAAAAACTTGGGCGAATTCAGTGGCCGCGACTACGGCCCCGCTTTGCAGAAGCTGGAAAAGCGTTGGATTGTCCTGATAGCGTGTCAACAGCAAGTTCTTCTGCTGAACCAGGAGCTTTTCAATCTCCGAAAGCTCATCGTCGGTGAGAACGTAAGGGTTGAACGGCTTACCGTCGGGCCTCGGTTTTGTCCGTGTTCCCATTCGGTCGGTGACCAGAAGAGCGGCGAGCGCGATGTTCTCCTCGAAACGAGAACTGGTCGAGAGCATGCCGGCATAGTCCGGGTTGAACATGCATTCGAGCGTCTCGGTCTCTTCCGCGGGAACCTTGCCAGCATCGTAGGTGATACCATAAGCACCCCAGCAGAAGGGAAAGCCAATCTTCTTGCCCGAGGCCGGATCAGACAGGACTTTGAAAGTATCTGGCTGGAACTCCGGGAGGTATGTCGAGGCGTTTGGCACCTTGGTGTAATCGACCGCGCGCAGCAGGTTTTCCCGGAAATAGAGCTGTGGCCAGAAGCCGTCGGCCTGAACGAGGTCAAATTCCTTTGAACCACCGACACGAAGCTTATTATAGGCCTCCGAGTTTCCGTCGAAGAAGCTCGGCACGAACTTGACCTTGTGCGTATCCTCGAAAGCCGTGACCCGATCAGGCAGCAGATAGGCCTCCCACATCAGCGCTCGCACAGTATCCGGTGCTGCCCAAGAAGGGCGTACGAAGGGTACGGAGAGCGCCGTCACGGCTCCAGCAGCGAGAATGGATCGGCGGGTGAATTTAGATTGCGACATGTTGGAAATCCCCTTTGGAAGTTATATCGCGTGCTGTGCACGTCTTATCATTCGCGGTTGCTTCGCATGACCTACGCCGTGCGGTCGTTGCACGCTTGTCGGAAGGCGAGAGCATCGGGCGCACCGAACTGCGATCGTTGCGGTTCGATTTCGAGCCTCGTTTCACAGCCTTCCGCCGTTTCGCAAGACACCGTTCTGACATCGGATGCGCGACGTATTCTGCATTGTCATGACTCGAAGGAGCTGTCTTTCAAACTCGATTTCGAGCTCTTCTTCTTAGGATTAAGAACTAGAAACACCTTAACAACAAGGACAATCGCCGAATTGATTAATAGGCTTGACTTATTAGTTGAATGACCTTTCGGATGCGCAAACTGGCAACCCTGAATTCTGAGAAGCCCTCTAGATGCCGCAGTATACAAGTACGGCTGAGCGCGCTGCCTGTTTCGGTCGTCGCTTATAGCCGGTTGTCCCAGTGGTGGCTGAGACTATGCGACACATCTGATTGATTGACAGACCGAAGAGCGATGATTTATCAAAACATCTTATGAATGTTCAGTTACGGCATATAAAATCGTTCATTGTCGTGGCACAGGAGAAGAGCTTCTGTCGTGCCGCAGAACGTCTGAATGTTTCCCAACCTGCCCTTTCGCAAACGATCATCCAGCTCGAGCAAAACACCGGGTTCGCATTATTTGTGCGCACCACACGAACAGTGAGTTTGACCCCATTTGGTGAGCGGATGCTGACGAAAGCCCTCGCGATCAGCCGCTCGGTTGATATGTTCGAGGAAGAAGCGCGACGCGTGCAGACAGCGCTCAAAAGCGAACTGCACGTCGGCTTTATGATCGGCACTGCGGTGGAGTTCATACCCGCGATCGTCAAGGAATTTGAGCGCGTGCGACCGGATGCGATCTTGCGATTGAAAGAGTATGATTTCTCAGATCCGAGCGCCGGTTTAAGTTCAGGTCAGGTCGATTGCGGCATCATCCGCCCGCCCATCGGGCTTGACGATATCGACATCGTGGAGATCACGCATGAAAAGTGCGTCGCTTGTTTGCCGACAGGTCACCCGCTCGCGATCAAGCCTACTTTGTGTCTTGAGGATATACTAGACGAACCCTTGATTGCTGCACCGACACCGGGAATCTGGCGCGACTATTGGTTGGCGAGTGAGTATCGCGATGCCGATCATCCCGCCAAAGTCGTGCTCGAGGTTGCGACCGTCGAGTCAGAACTGCAGGCTGTCGCGATGGGACGTGCCATTAGTATCACGGCTGACAGCACAGCGCGCTACTATGCTCGACCCGGCGTCGTCTTCCGTGACATTACCGATATGCGGGAGTGCGTGATTGGGATCGGCCATCGCGGCCCTCCGAATGCGCTCGTGGGAGACTTCATTGATGTCGTCAAACGTATGTCAGCGGCGCTTGAGTGAAATAGCTGCCCGCAATGGCATCCTCTTCAACCGACTAGCAACCCTCTGACTACATTCCTGGAATTTCGAGTATTCAATACTTTTGCCCGAGGCCAGACTCCAGAGAGTATTTTGAGAATATCGGCGATAGCGCATCGTACAGGCTACAGAACAAGCTATAGTGGTATTCGTATCTCGGGTCGCTCAAGTCTGGATGATAAATTTGTTTTATATTGACGCTGTTGTCAGAAGCTTCCTGATACGTCGAGAAATAGCCACAGGAAACAGACCCTATAATTGCGGCGCCGAGACTAGGGGCTTCCTCTTCGGCAGGAACGGCGACGGGGAGCCTACAGATATTGGCCTTGATCTGTGACCAGAGCGCCGACCTCGCGCCACCGCCCGTCGAGATAACCTGCTCGAACCGGATCCCCGCCGACCTCAGATTCTCAATATTCTTTCTAAGCAGGCAGGCAACGCCAAACATGATGGCCAAGGCGAAATCCGACGAATCATGAGCTATTTTCGCGCCGAAGAAAACGCCTGTTGCATTGGCATCAAACTCGGGCGGATTTACACCGTTCAGATAAGGGAGAAAGGTCAGACGAGGATCAAAATTCTTTCGAGCGCAATGCTTATCAATTGCGGCAAATGACATACGCTCCACAAAGTTATTCTTGAACCACTCAAGGCTTATACCACCGGATTCGCATACTGGGAGGTAGATATAGGTGTTGTTGAACGGGCCACAGTAAACTGGGACATGTGAAGCGGCCAAGAACGGGCTCTCCACGAAAGTTGCAATCGATGACACGGTTCCAGCGGACTCGCTGACCATACCTGGGCCAATATTGCCCGTACCAATCATTCCGGCGAAGTGATCCAGTGCACCTGCATTGACGACGCAACCAGGCGGCAGCCCGATTGTCGACCGAATGTCCTGCAACAACTCACCTACGACCGTGCACGGCTCTATCAGTGTCGGCAATTTATCGATACTCACTCCGCAGTAGTCGAGCGGAGCAGACCAGTACTTTTTAGCAACAATGTCGAAATAGTGCGAAAACGGATATATAGAGTGTTCGCCCACGAATTTTCCGGTGAGACGAAAAATAATGTAGTCTTTCAAGAGAAAGAATTTCTCGACTTGCTTAAAGCACTCTTTCTCGTGGCGCTTGAGCCATAGCATTTTTGTCAAAGGCCATGTCGGGATAATCTCCGGCTGCCCGGTAATTCGATAGCAGGTATCGTTGTCGAAGCGGGATGACAGCTCTTGGCATTCGTTTCTCGACCTCATGTCCAACCACGAAATCCCGTTTCGTAGCGGCTTGCCAAACCTATCTGTTACAACCAAAGATTCGGCTTGTCCCGTAACGACAAGCTGGATTGGCGACCAATCATCGGCTGTTGCAGATTTTCTGAAGCACAATCGGATAGTATCGACTATATCGGCAAAATATTTTTCCGCATCGAATTCAACAAAGCCGTTTTCTTGGATATAGGCCACGCTTTTGCTTTCCAATACAATTGGCGTCAAACTACGTGTATAGGAAGCCACTTTTATGTTAGTGGTTCCGAGATCTAGGGTCATAATACCCATTAAGCCTATCCTCATTAATACGCTTGGCGCTATTCGTCATCGGGAAGCTAGCCGGAGATCAATCGTTAGTGTGCTCAACGCGACAGCATGTCGCCAGACTTCTGGGGCCAAAGGTCTAGCCGGCATGCATTGGAATGACGGCGGAGTCTGGTTATGTTCGCTGGGAGGCACAAATGGCCTGCTCAGCAGGCTATTCGCCGACAATTTGCACCCGGACGCTACGTTCTCTCGGTCTAGTCTGATCCAGATCAGCGAAATAAATGCGACCGAACTCTCCTAATGTCATTTTCCCATCCAGCACCGGAATGGTTTCAGAGCGGCCAATAAGGGAAGAACGAATGTGACCGTCGGTGTTCAAGCACCAAGCATTGTGTTCGCCCCGAAGTTCGAAAGCCTGCTTCGTGTGATAGACGCCGGGATGAAGATATTGTCCCTCGTGCTTGCAATCGGGGATAATCTTCTCCAAGCAGTTGATGGTGTCCTGCAGGATGAGCGGGATTTTTGCGTATGTCTCCCCCTCCGAATCCTCTTGAATTAAGACGCTACAGCTGGTGTGCTGGCTGAACACGACAACAATTCCATTTTCAATACCGGCTTCCTCGACGATCGCGGCGACCTTCTCGGTGACATCCTCGAAATAGATGCCGTGAGGCGAATTGACTGGGAGCGTTTTATGAAAGACGGGCATGCATATAACTCCGTTATCTTGTGGTTCTTTCGCGGTACGCGCGGCTCATCGCCTCGATCATTCGCGAGAGCATGCCCTTGGGGTCCGCAGCGCGCATGATTGCGCTCGTCGAGCCTGTGCCGTCCGCACCAGAATGGATAAGTTGATAAACGTCGTGCTCGTCGCTGATCCCCGCTCCGTGTAGGACAAGAAGGTCTTTCCCTACTGCGTGCACCGCTGCATTGATCCTTGCGACCTCCAATGCGTCGTTTTCGCTTCGTACCCCGCCTCCGATTAGAGCCGGAGACTCGGCCAGCACAATGTTAGGCTTCAGCGTCGCCACCGCCACGCTTTCCTCGACAGTTGCGGCGCAAACCAGAGTAGCAAGGCCCACCTCGTCGGCGCGACGGATTGTTTCGTTGAGGACTGAAAGGCTCAGCGGCTTTTCTGCGTGGTTCAAGAGAACGCCAACGGCACCAGCTTGCTGTAGGGCTTCCGGCAAGACCGCGCCAACGCCTCGGCCCGCCGGGTTCGCATCCATATGTTGGGCAAAAACCTTTAAGTGCGTGGTGTCATGCGCAATCCTCGAAATGTCAGTGTACTGTGCGGTGAAAATGATATCGACGTCGAAGGTCCTGCAAAGCTCGTCTGCATGGAGCGCGAGTTCGCGCGCTTCGTCGCCGCACATGTATAATTTAGGTCCGATTTCGAAATAAGGTACCTTCAGTTTGAATGGCCTGAACATTCCTCAGATCCTGGCCAAGATTTTATTTAGATAGTCTGCAGCTTCAGGAATCGTCGCGTCCGGGTTACCCATAGTACTGCATTCAAGGCTTAGAAACTTATTGTAACCGGTGGCTTTAAGAGCCTTCAAGCCGCGCTCCCAATCAATGCTCCCTTGACCTGGGGTGCACCGATTATTGTCCCCGAGATGGACATGCCGGATAGACCCGGCGACCGCAGAAATGGCCTCGGCGATGTCGGCCTCCTCGATCGACATGTGGAAGAAGTCAGGCAAGACGCCAACACCATCCATGTCGAGTTTGGCGGCAACCCGTGCGCAGTCGACGATGCTATTCATAAATGGGCTTTCATATCGGTTGATCCCTTCGAGAAGAACCGCGGCTTTCGTGCCGGCAACAGTCGCAGCAATTTCCCTGTAGACTGCTAGAAATTGATCCTCTTGCTCCTGCGTCATTTGCTTGTACACATCAAAAAGGGGTAGCGGATCCTGAGGACCAAGCATGTATTCGATTTCAGTAATCGCGCCGATCTTGGCGCACACATCTGCCGCTTTGATGTAAAGTGCCTTTGTTGCCGCCCGCTCATCGGCGTTCTCGCTCATCAGCTTGCCGGCTGCAGGAGAAATGAAAAGGAACTCGCAGGGAACGACACCAGTGTTGTCTTCAAGGGTTAGTAGCTCTTCCAGCTTCTCGTCGTTCCAGGAGGCATAATCCGCGAAGACGGTTACTCCCTTGTAGCCCCAGCCCCGCAGACGGTGCGCCTTTTCCGTCAGCGTATTTCCAGGAACCATTATATTGGTGCATGACAGGATCATTATGAATTCCCTTAGGCATACGTTGTCCAAGCGGTACGCTTAGAAACAGGTGTAAGCGCCGTCGACGATGAAGTCGGCCCCAGTCGTAAACGAGCTCGTGTCTCCAGCGAGATAAACGGCGATCGACTGCAACTCTTCCGGATTGCCCATGCGCTTGATAGGGGATAGCGCGTTCCACTGATCGATGAGCGGAACAAGCGCTGGCGAATTCAGCGTCATTTCCGTGGCCATGTATCCGGGGCTAATCGTGTTGACACGAACGTTTCGAGTTGCCCACTCAACGGCCATAGCCTTGCACATCTGTATTACTCCCGCCTTTGAGGCGGCATAGGACGCTTCACGCTGAGGAACGTTTACGATGTGCGCAGACATCGATGCCGTGCAGATGATCGAACCCTTGCCCTGCTTCAGCATCACACGGCCGGCCGCCTGTGCAGTCAGGAATGTACCGTTGAGATTCACCTCAATAATTTTTTTCCAGTCGTCGTAGGTGTCATCCTCTACGGCGACTTCGTTTGATATTCCAGCATTGCAGAATGCGATATCAAGGCGGCCAAATTCCGCGAGTACCTTGTCGATCATACCGTTCACCTGCTCAGGACTGGTGATGTCCGCTCTGATCGCGATTACTTTGTTCGATGTTGTCTCGGATATTTCCGCGCACGTTCTCGCGGCTTCGGCCACATCGAGGTCGACAATGGCAATATGAGCTCCGGCTTCAGACAAAGCCGTAGCGATGGATTTACCAATGCCTCTAGCTCCACCCGTGACGAAAGCCACTTTGCCGTCCAGCCGCATTTTTTCAAGAATACCCAAGATGAACCTCTCCTACATTGGACTTCCGCGTCGAGTTCCGTGCCAAGATAAAGACCAAATGAGACCGCCTCGCAGGCTGGAACAGACCAGCTGCAAGCCATAGCCGTGACCCAGCCCTTTGTGAGTCACTATTTCATGGTGTTTTTGTCTGATGAGGTTTCAGACAGACCGAACGCTTCACCCACGCGAAATTAGCTACCCGCGTTTGAGACAACAATGACAAAGAGTGAAACAGTTTATCGACGCAACTTATTAATCAGGTTTACCCCGCTACCCGAAACGGCTGTCGCCGCGCTTTGATTCCGCAACTATGCGGCTGGCAAAGGAGGAGATTGTTCGCTCCACCCGTTGGACAATGATGCGTGACGGTGGTCGCGATCATCTTCCCAATTGACAGCGTATTTGGGCCGAACTTTTCCCAGATCGTGATGAGCAGACTGCGCTCAAGATTGAGCTTTCCGCGTTCGCCAACTATCTGCGGCAAACCCCGACAATGGTGAGAGATATGGCACATCATCGGGAATTCTTGAACGTACAATGGGACGCTGTATCGCGATAGCAGATAGTCTCCTGGCGGCATGCTGCTAATGGCGAAGGGTGGCTAGATGGCTCGGCGGAAAAAACCCACACGAGAGGAGATTCTTGAAAATCGGCGATCACTTGCGCAGCGCGCGCGGACCGGCGACCCGATACTGCCGGCGCAGTGGCGGAGATCTGCAAAGGGTTTGGCATGACTCAGGGGGAGTTTGCCAGAACTCTGGCGCTCACCCGGCGCCAGGTCGCCGAGATCGAAGCCGGCACGGCAAACTAAACAGTGGAGACAATGGAAAATTTGAAAGCTTTTCGGGTTCGCGGTAGGCTTCTTTCAGAAGAAACCATCCCCCATCAGCAATATAAAATATAGGCCTTCTCTAACAAATTTCATTCTCGTCCCTGCTGGGACGCTTTCACACTGAGAGCGATGACCCCCGCCAGTGGCGAGGGCTCAGTCGAAAGAACGCTGGTGACGCAAGGCGTGGCGAAGATTGCGCCTGCGAGGAGAAGAGCGAAGAGGCTTTTCATCGCAATTCCTCAGACAACCTTGAGCACAACATCAATGTTGCCGCGTGTTGCTTTGGAATAGGGGCAGGTCTGATGGGCTTCGCCGACAAGTTCGTACGCAAGGTCCGCTGGGATACCCGGTAGGCTAATACTCAGTCGCGCCTGCAGGAAATACCCTTCGCCAGCCGTGCCGAGGTCCACTTCGGCGTCAACGGCGGTCTCTGCCGGCAGACGGATCTTGCGCTTGCTGGCGGCATGGCCGAGTGCACCAATAAAGCAGGCGGACCAGCCGGCAGCGAAAAGCTCTTCGGGGTTGGTGCCCCCCTTGCCGCTACCGGGAGGCGACAGCTTAACGTCCAAGGCGCCGTCTTCACTACGGGCCGCGCCGTCCCGACCGCCGGTGGTGTGGGTACGGCCCGTGTAGAGAACCCTTTCGATCTTCGTCATGATATGTGCTCCTTCGTAGGTCGCCACCGGCGACGTTGTTAACGAGAAGCGTTTTGTCCGGGCCGCGTATCCGCTGTGTTTTCAAAAAGAGCGGAATTGTATCGCAGCGTAACAGCCCATCGTGGCGCTACATTTGAATACACGAACCTAGAATATGGGCTTCTATCAAGGCAGAACAATTTCAGCGGCAAGCCCGCCAACGGGACGGTTACAGAGCCGCACGGCACCGCCGATCGACGCGGCAAGCTGCTGGGCAATGGCAAGCCCAAGGCCGGTACCGCCTGTTTCGCGATTGCGCGATCCCTCCAGCCTGAAAAAGGGTTGCATAACTGCGTCCAGTTTATCTTCCGGTACGCCTGGGCCGTTGTCGTACACGGTGATGACTGCGCCGCCGTCGTCTGGCCGGCAAAGAGCGATTTCGGCACTGCCGCCATATTTCAGAGCATTATCGATGAAGTTTGTCAGTATGCGGCGCAGCGCATGCGGCTTGGTTGCCACCGTGCCGGCGGTGACGCCCTCTACCTGTACCGGTTTACCAGTATCCTGATAATCGTAGGCGATACTGTCGATGAACGAGGAAAGATCGATGCGTGACTGCTTTTCGCCGCTGCCGTGGGCGCTGCGAGCATAGGCAATGCCGTCTTGCACCAACCGCTCGATTTCCGAAAGATCTTGTATCAGCTTGCTTCGCTCAGGGGTATCGTCGGCCATATCGGCGCGCAGTCGCATGCGGGTGATTGGCGTTTGCAAGTCGTGGGAGATGGCAGCAAGAATCTGCACTCGCTCTTCCAGATAATGCGCGATACGCTCCCGCATGGCATTGAAGGCGGCAGCAGCATGGACAACCTCGCTTGGTCCTTGCTCGCTCAGCGTCGGACCCGGCCGGTTCGGATCGAGTGCATCTGCTGCAGACGCCAGATCTCGAGCGGCCGTAAGGCCTGCCGTACCGCGTAGAGTACGCAAAGCACGAGCAAACTCATCTGGATGAGGAAGACGTACGGCAACCAGTTTGCCACCGGCATGGTACCGCGTGGATGAATATCGATGGTCAAAGGGCTACCGTCGCTGAGCGTCAAATGCGCCGGTAGGCGAAGCGTATCGTCAGGAATCGATTCAACGGTGACAGGAAACCGGCGCCCGACCGCATCCTCAAGCAGGGCGGCGATTTCGGTGCCGTGTTGCGAATTATCGGGAACGCCGGGCAAACCCTTGCCAAGCATCAATCGGTAGTTGCCTCGACTGAGAGGTTCGACGAATTCGACTCGGTCGCTGGCCGGCAGCCCGTCAAGCACCGCGATGGACGTCGCGACGTCACTTTCCAGTGTACCGAGCATAGCGGCCCTCGCCGACACATACCGTTCGACATAAAGCACAGTGAACGAAAGGCCGTAAGCTGCTGCGAGACCAAGGAAGAGAATCAGAAAAATGCGGGCGCGCAGTGTGCATGGCAGAAAGCGGCCGGTCATGACCATGGCTCCGAAATCTCCACAGGCACCGAGAAAACATAGCCCTCGCTACGTACCATCTTGAAATAAACCGGCTCGCGGGCGTCATCGCCAAAACGAAGCCGCAGACGGCTGACCAGCAGATCAATCGACCGATCGAAAAGCTCGGCATCTCGGCCCTGCGTCAGATTCAGAAGCTAGTCACGATTGAGAACCCGCTGAGGGTGATTGATGAAGACCCGTAGGAGCCGATATTCCGCGCCGCTGAGGGCAATTTCCTTGCCCGCCCGATCAAGCAGATGGCGGGTAACAGTGTCCAGCCGCCACACGCCGAAACTGAGGAGCTTTCCGGCCTCACTGATCTGCAGGTTCCGTGGCAGCATGCGTGTGCGCCGAAGCACCGCCTTGATACGGGCGAGCAGTTCGCGAGCAGCGAAGGGTTTGGACAGATAATCGTCGGCGCCCATTTCAAGGCCGATGATGCAGTCCATTTCGTCGCTGCGGGCCTTCAGCATCAGTATCGGCGTCGCCATGTGTTTTCTGGCCCGCAGTTCTTGCGCCAGCACAATACCGTCATCGCCGCGCATCATGACGTCGAGAACGACAAGGTCTACGGTACTGGCCTTGAGAAAAGCTCGCATCTGCCGGCCGTCGGCAACACTGTCGGATCGTAATCTGTTTTTCTGTAGATAGGACGACAGGAGTTCACATATCTCTCGATCGTCATCGACGATCTGGATGTGGTCGATATGGTCCATCCTAGTTTGTCCGTTGCGGCCCCTCGGCCGGTGCCCGCGCCAATGGAATTCAAAATGGGTACTGCGAAGAGCGATTGCCCAAGCGATTCCGCCGGCGTTAAAGCCCGACGACATCCAGTACCGCTTGGGCGAAGGCGTCCGGCGCTTCCTGCGGCAGGTTGTGACCGACACCGCCGGCAATGGTCCGGTGTTCATACTTGCCCGAGAACTTTTCGGCATAAGCCGAGGGTTCGGGATGTGGCGCGCCGTTTGCGTCGCCTTCCAGTGTGATCGTCGGCACGGAAATTCGCGGGCCCTTGGCAAGTTTTTCCTCATAGGCGTCGAAGCGCTCTTCGCCTTCGGCAAGGCCCAGCCGCCAGCGGTAATTGTGAATGACAATCGCGACATGGTCGGGGTTGTCCAGCGCTTTAGCCGATCGTTCGAAGGTCGCTTCGTCGAACTTCCAAGCCGGCGATGCCGTCTGCCAAATCAGCCGGGCGAACTCTCGGGTGTTCTGCTCATAGCCCAAACGTCCGCGCTCGGTAGCGAAGTAGAATTGATACCACCAGGCAAGCTCCCCGTTTGGCGACAGCGGCTTTTGATTGGCCTTCCGGTTGCCTATCAAATAACCGCTGACCGAGACAAGCGCGTTACAGCGTTCAGGCCAGAGCGCGGCCATTATACTAGCAGTTCTCGCACCCCAGTCGCAGCCGGCAATGATTGCACTTTCAACCCCAAGTGCATCCATGAACGCAATCATATCGACGGCAAGGGTGGACTGCTGACCATTGCGTGGCGTATCGGCCGAAAGAAATCTCGTCGTGCCATAGCCGCGCAGGTGAGGAACGATCACCCGATAGCCCTGAGCGGTAAGCAACGGCGCGACATCGACATAGGTATGGATGTCGTAGGGCCAGCCATGCAAGAGCAGGACGACGGGCCCATGCGCCGGGCCAGCCTCGGCGTATCCGACTTGAAGATCGCCCGACTTGACGCTTTTCAGGACACCGAATGACGTATGCCGGTGGGCGCTGCTTGCACGCAACTCGCCGGCGGATGCAAAGGCGGAACCGCTAGCGCCGATTTCGACGGCCGCGATTGTCATTGCGGCTATGCCGAGCAAGCCGCGTCGATCAAGATTGATTTCACCCGTCATGGAGATCCCCTTTCATTTAATCACAAGGAGAAGAAGGCCGCGCTCATGTATCTCCGATATGTTCGGCCCGGGCGGAATTGTATCTCATTGTAGCGGGCCGAAGTGATCGTACGCTTCGATACGCTTCCTCATTGCGCCGGACACA
This sequence comes from Pararhizobium arenae, assembly GCF_001931685.1. Lineage (GTDB taxonomy): Bacteria > Pseudomonadota > Alphaproteobacteria > Rhizobiales > Rhizobiaceae > Pararhizobium > Pararhizobium arenae. The sequence continues at coordinate 66,437 of NZ_MOOY01000012.1, forward strand.
TCGCGGATACTTGACGGCACCACAAATGCCGAACTGGCCGAAGTGTAGGTGGCCAGCCGCAGAGAAACCAACGGTTACATGGAAAAGACGATGACCTTCGCCATTATTGCCTATCTAGGGGGTGTGCTGACGATCTTCAGCCCTTGTATTCTCCCCATCCTGCCTTTCGTCTTTGCACGTGCAGGTCAACCTTTCTTCAAAAGCACACTGCCCATGCTGGCAGGAATGGCAGCAACTTTCGCACTGGTCGCTACGCTCGCGGCGATCGGTGGAAGCTGGGCGGTTCGTGCTAACGAATTTGGTCGGCTGGCGGCTCTGGCCCTGCTAGCGCTGTTCGGTGTGAGCCTTCTTTTTCCTCGCACGGCAAACTGGCTGGCGCGCCCGGCTGCAAACTTTGGGAACAGACTCAACAACAAAGTCGGCATGGGAACAGCACCAACTGCCGCAAGCGGGCTGATCCTTGGCATTGCCACCGGTTTGTTGTGGGCACCTTGTGCTGGTCCAATTCTCGGGCTGGTTCTCACCGGTGCCGCGCTTCAGGGCGCGAACGCGCAAACCACTTTGTTGCTGCTTGCCTATGCTACCGGCGCGGCGAGCTCGCTTGCCATCGCGCTGCTGGCTGGCAGCAAGGCCTTCGCGCGGATGAAGCACGCGCTTCCGGTGAGCGAACGCATTCGGCAGGGACTGGGAGCAGCGGTGCTGGCAGGCGTGGCAGTGGTTGCATCCGGTCTCGACACGCGGGTCCTGGCCCGTCTATCTTATACCAGCACCTCTGCTTTCGAGCAGGCTCTGCTGGACGGGTTGGATACCCGTACACCCAGAGAGACAGGCAGGGTTGTTGTGACGGCAAGTAAGGATGGCGGGAAGCCTTTCCTGAGCGACCTGCCGATCGAAAGCGATGCTCCTTCTCTCGATGGCGCGGTCCAGTGGCTCAATTCGCCGCCGTTGAGCAGGCAGCAGCTCCTCGGCAAGGTGGTGTTGGTCGATTTCTGGACCTATTCCTGTATCAATTGCATCAGGACTATCCCTTACGTCCGAGCTTGGGCCGAGAAATACAAGGATCACGGGCTCGTGGTGGTTGGCGTGCACGCGCCGGAGTTCGCCTTCGAAAAGAACGTCGATAACGTTCGCACGGCGATTGCGGACTTCAAGATCGGCTATCCGGTCGCCATAGACAATGACTACCGGATCTGGCGTGCCTTCGACAACAGCTACTGGCCGGCGCACTACTTGATTGATGCACAGGGACGGGTTCGCTATCACCATTTCGGCGAAGGCAATTTTGCTGAGACAGAACGGGCGATCAAGGATCTCTTGCGCGAAGCCGGGGGCGAGATGACGACTGCCGCGACCGTAAACCCGTTAGGCAAAGGCGCGCAAGCCACACCTGATCTTGCCCATCTCGGCTCAGGCGAAACCTATCTCGGCTATCAGCGGGCGTCCAACTTCATCTCGCCCGAAGGCCTGCTGGCGGACGCGCCCCGAGACTACTCACTAGCTAATGCCGGCCTTAACGAATGGGGTCTTGCCGGACGCTGGACCATCAAGGCAGAGAATGCCCTGCTCGAGGCCGCCGGCGGCGGCATCACATACAGATTCAGCGCCTTTGACCTCCATCTCGTGCTCGGCCCGGATCGAAATGGAAAGCCGGTGCGCTTCCAGGTGACGATTGACGGTAAGCCGCCGGGCAAGGACCACGGTGCCGATATCGATCCCGACGGGAACGGCACCATCACGGCCACCCGCCTCTACCAACTTGTCCGGCAATCAGGTCAGGTCGAGGCACGCAGTTTCGAAATCCGCTTCCTCGACACCGGCGTGGAAGCTTATGCCTTCACTTTCGCCTGAACCGCCGGAAAGCGCGGGACAGACTGCTAGCATCTCCTTCCTCAAACAGAAAGGACCGCGATATATTCGGTCCAACAGCAGTTCAGTTTAAGTCACATCAAAACGGCCGTCCAATCGCCTAGGATTGGGCGGCCTGCGGAACGCTATGCTAGATCACCCTGGATAACATGTCTGCAAAGACGGTCATAGGGTTGACGCGGAAATCTTATAAGCGCTTGAGGATTAAGCTTCACCGACGGGTTGTAGAACCGGCGCGATCCATGGAATACCAGATCTCGCGCTTTCTAATGACTTTCACGAAGATACAGAATCCAGAATAGCGCGACATAATGTTGTCTGCTCGACTATGCGCGTAGAAAATTACAGGTAACAGCTACCGGACTGCTGATGGAATTTCGACTTCAAGTGGTACAAATCCTGGATGATTTCGCGAAAGCTATCGTCTGACCTATTGTGCTCTCCACGTTGCCGCAGCGACAGACTAGATTTCTATTGAGCTAGCCGCTTTGGTTTTGAATGAAATCAACCGCCAGAGGCTATCTTGCGGGTACCCACTTTTCAGGGTTGGACTTCTGTAAGCCTTCCGCGGTCCAAACTCCCTCCCAGGAGCCGTCTGGCTGCATAAGATAAATTCCCATGCCGACTGCGTTGTTCTGAGAATAGCCCAGCGAGATGACGGTATCATCCGGGCTCGCTGAGCCGACAGTGAAATTTGCGCCTTCTAACTTGCCGCCAAGGCCGACCCCAGACAATTTCTCGCCGTCAATATCCCACTCCACCGCATACACACCACCGGCACGCTCAATTGTAAGCATTCCCGAATAAGGTTCATTCGTTTCAAGGTTTGTGCCGCTAATCTTGTATGTGCCAACAGGGTCGGCATAGGCCGACACCGACGTTGAGATGAGTGCCGTCATGGCTAAAGTGAAGCGTCTAATCATATGAACCTATCTCCAATCCTTCAACATCACCGCAATACCGAACAACAACGCCCTTTGGTGGAACGTTTAAAAGCTGCAGGCTTAGGGATGCAAAGTAAAGCACGGAAGCTATTAAAGACCTCTAAAAAACCCCCGCGTGTCCATCTCTCCTCGGGATACTTGTCCCCTCTCGTATGCCGAGCGAGCTCCTTCTGACTGAATGCAGGTTCTGGAAGCAAAGACCGTCCGCTGCATCAATTATATTTGCGGACGGTGTGATTTTTTTTAGAATTTACTGAGTTAGGCGAGCAAATCAGCCGGAATTGTAACGCCATTCTCAGCTAACTTCTTCAGCAAGGCCTTGTGAAGCCAGATATTCATCGCCGCTGAATCCCCCTTGTCCCCGGCATAGCCAAGCTTATCAGCCAGCTCTTTGCGCTCGCTGAGGCTGGCTTCCATGCCAAGTGCCTTCATTATATCAACGATGGAGGTACGCCAATTTAGCTTCTGACCCGAAGCCTTGGCCTTGTCATTTAGCAGAGACTCGACATCGACGCTCGCATCCGTTGCAGTGTGTCGCGGCGCGGGATTCTCCCGCTGATCTGTTGAAGCCGCGACAACAGGTCGGCCCTCAGACGTCGTGGCGGGCGTAGCTACAGCAGCTTCACTGACCCCTTCTACCCCTGCCATCGACCCTGTCTTCGGAGGAGCCGGCTGATTGTTGGTTATCGTGGTCCCAGTATTTGAATGGTCGGCGCTGACTTCTGCCTTACCAAAGATTGCATTCTTTATTTACTGAAGATGCTCATGAAGTCTCCAATTCTCAGTATGTCTTCACAGGTAGAGGGGCAGCGCCAAGCACGAGCGTCAAATCGGCGCATACCAATTTGACCTGGCGGTTAAAACGTAGTGCTCGGGCCGTGGTGTCAGGGAGAAACGGGAAACTGGTGACGTCTACTTCAACGCCACCTCAGCAACATTGTCTTTGTAATCCTGTTTTGGATCTGAGCCGAGTAGCAACTTCAGTCCGGCCCACAGGCTTGAGCCGTCCTGCCAGATTTCGGCATGCTGAGCGTCAAGCCGCAGGAGGACAAGCTTTGGATCGTCCTTCCCGTCTTCGTACCAAGCCGCTACGAACCGGTTCCACAATCGATCAATGACTTTACGGTCGTTGTCGACGGCGAGGTCGCCGTGGATTGATGCAAAAACGTCATGGCCCTTCGAGGCAAAGGTAGCGACGGCTCGATGTGATCCTGATATTTGCCTGGCCAGATCGGATTCGGTCGACGTGAAGAACCAGATCGGCCCATGGTCACCGTCGAGCTGCGCTGTCATTGGCCGCGTATGACTTTCATCGACACCGAGGAGCCCAAGCATCACCGTCATGTCTGACTTCAACGCCTTCCAAAATTTTTCTTGTAGTTCTTCTCTATCAACCATTACTTCCTCCGTTAGAGAGATCGTTGAGATGCGGTGGTGAGCGGCGCGTTACACGATTCGCGGCTTTATGGACGGAACTGAGGACGGTAGGCTCGCCAACTCGCCATCCTCATCGGCTGGGATATTGCCATCTGGGGTGAGGTCATCCACTGCAGTCGGGAGATCTCGGCTGAGGCGTTTGAGAATTTCGTTCTTGTCGAGACCTGTTCTTGCGGAAAGGTCATCAAGGAGTGCCGGGCCGAGCACTTCGGAAAGCTTTTCTTCGTCAATCGGCTTGTTTTCGCCGGGCCGAATCCAAGATTGTGCCGTTTCGCCCTGCCCTCGATCTTCGAACTGACGAAGAAGATCACCGAGCCCGCCTGCAACGCCGCCACGCGTCACACTACCGAAGAGCCCGCCGAGGCCACTTAAACCGCCAAGGCCACCACCAAGTACTTGTTCGGGGCCGCTGTTTCCTTGGTGCTCGCTGCCCGGCTGATCCTGCGCACTCCGAAGGCCACGGATCATTTCCGCGATTTTATCCCTGTTTTGATAGCCTGCAACCGCAAGGACACCGAGGAGAGCTTTAAGGGCGCTGCTTGGCATGTCGATCTTTCTTTTAAGTGACCTGGTTCGAAGAGTGATCGAGTTTCACCACTCGCAACGGCATTGGTAGGCCACAAGTTCCAGCAAAACGGCGCGGTGACTGCTTAAAAAAGCAACCAGATCAAGGCTGGCTCTTAAAAGGTTTTGCCGCGTAAGGATGTCGTCCCACGTCCCGGTCGTTCACCACCGTGTCGGAAACGTGCGTATCCTGAGCGGTTTCAGCTTGCCGGCAAAGGCATCGCGAAACACGGTTTTAAGGTGCTGAGATATTTTGAGGCATCCAGCTTTGTCCTCCGGCTTGAACGCGGCTTCGTCTGCGATATCTGCCGACCAAACAAGAACCGGGCGCCTACAAACAGTTGCTCGAACGAAAGACGGGACGTGCAAAACAATCTCAGGAGCCGGACAATTGATCCAATCTGATCACCGGCAACCGGTGGAGTACGCGGGTGTTTAGTGCCCCAAAACTGACATTTAGTCAGGAAGCTCGAATGTGGGCCCTTGGGTACATCTGAATGCCACGCCATTTGCAGGATTGGCGGCGCGAAGCGATCGTTTCCCTCCGCAACCACAGTGCTCTTATGACTTTTCACCCGCTTCAGAATCGCAGGCGCGTGGGGACACGACCTGGTGTGATGCGCGCCGTAGCGCAACGGCGGCTTCAGCCAATGCAGACGCAGACAACACCCCGTATCAAACCGCCAACACTCGGCATCTGGGAATAGTCTGTTAACTGCAAGGGCGTATTCTTTCGCTGGATATTGATTGGGCACCTGGCGTGCACTCTTCAATGGAGGAGATACCAACATGGCTTTTTCCATCGCGAAAAATTTGGCGGCCGTTGGCTTCGCCGTTTCCGTGGGAATGTTCGCCTCATTCGGATTGCAGCAGGCAGCCCTTCAGCGGCTTAAGGTCAACGGGCCAATCTATGAGCAAATCATTTACGGGAAGGACCTGATCGCGGATATCTTGCCGCCGCCGCTTTTCGTGGTCGAGTCATATATGCTCTCCCATGAGGCCAATGACTTCCCAGACTTAATTGAAGGTAATCTTGCCAAGATCACAACGTTGAAGGCCGCCTATGAGGACCGCCGTGTCTATTGGCAAACGACGCGTCTGCCACAAGCACTGAAGGATCAACTCAACACAGAAGTGCTGGCGAAAGGCGATGTCTTCTGGAGCGTGATGGAGAACGAGGTTTTTCCAGCGCTCTCTACGAAGCGAACCGGCTCTGCAACCGATGCGATCGTCATTCTCAAGACTGCCTTTCACGCGCATCAGGATGCGGTGGAAAAACTGGTCGTGAATTCGGACACCTATCTCAAGGGGCAGGAAAAGAACGCGGCATCAGAGATTGGCACCTGGACCACGGCGGCCGCGGGCGCTGCACTCGCATCATTCCTGCTGCTGCTGGCCGGGCTCTATTTCTTCCGCCAACGCACAATTCTGCCGATCGACGGCATGAAGCGCTATATGAGCAGACTTGCCAATGGCGACTTTTCGGCCGCAGTGCCCTATGCCGAGCGAAACGACGAGATCGGTCATATGGCCCAAGCCGTTGTGGTCTTCCGCACCAATTCGTTGGAACGCCACGAGAGCCACCTCCGCGAGGCCGCAGCGAAGAAAGCCGACGTCATGAGGGAACGCCAGCGGGCCGCTGAACGTGACGCTGAAGAGGCCGAACGCGATGCAGTCATCCGCTCGCTGACGCGGGCACTTGATGAGCTGTCTCACGGCAATCTCGGATTTCGGATCGACACGCCGTTCGCGTCGGCTTATGAGCCGCTCCGATCGACCTTCAATAAGAGTGTCGACACCTTGGCGGTCTCGATCGATGCGGTGTCCGATGCGACGGGCACGCTGCGTAACTCGTCCGACGACATCGCCCAGGCTATGGACGCGCTTTTGCAACGCAACGAGCAGCAGGCCGCAAGTATCGAGGAAACATCCGCCGCACTGACCCAGATTACCTCTGCCGTCGGCAGATCCTCGTCACAGTCGCTGGAGGCAAGCGGCATGATGTCCGCGACCAGTCACGCCGCATTACAATGTACTGGGCTGATGCGCGATACAATAAACGCCATGCAGAAGATCGAAGAATCCTCCGGCCAGATCGGCCAGATCATCAATGTTATCGATGAGATTGCCTTCCAGACAAATCTGTTGGCGCTCAATGCCGGCGTTGAAGCCGCACGCGCCGGCGAAGCTGGCAAGGGGTTTGCTGTAGTAGCCCAGGAAGTCCGCGAACTCGCTTCCCGCTCGGCAAATGCCGCCAAGGAAATCAAAGCGCTTATCTCGACCTCATCCCAGCAGGTCGATTCAGGCGTGGCGCTGGTCAACCGCACCGGTCACGCGCTCTCGGACATCGAGACGAAGCTCCAACGCATTGGCCAGATTATTGAGGCTGCGGTTAAGTCCTCAAACGACCAGTCGTCCGCTATAGTCGAGATCAACGGCTCAGTCCATGCAATGGACAAAGTGACTCAGCGCAATTCCGCCATGGCGGCGCAAACCAATGCGGCCTGCAAGGAGATGAACGAACAAGTTCATGCGCTGGAGGGTATCGTATCGCAATTTAGCCTCCCTCCAATGTATCTACGTTCGCACCGCGCCGCTTGAAGTAAGCTCATCTATATATGTTGATCCGCTTCGCAAGCAGAGCGTGACGCGACACTGTGACCGGAATGGAGGCGCGTAGCCGACCGATGAGTCATCACCGAACGCGTTCCAATAAACCCGGCCCCCCTGTACGCAATTCGTTTCCTGCAGGCATCGCCGCATCGACGCTGCAGGGGCGCTTCCACGTCGACGTGATACGACAGTGACACGTCAGCAAGAATGAGCGTGCCACATCGTTCCCGCCGCAACTCTTACTTCCCTTGACAACCTATGGTAACCATATTTTTGCGGCGGCCAAGGCGAGGAACCCATCGAAAGATTTTCGGATCTTGTCGTATCGGGTAGCAACACGACGGAACTGCTTGATCCGATAGAACATCCGCTCGATATGGTTTCGATCTTTTTAGGTTCTGATGTCGCAGACGGGCGGGGCTTTCCGGTTTGTCTTCGACAGGATGCCCGGCCTGGTCCCTTGGAATGGGCGGTGACAATCACGCCAACGTCTTCTTCGAAATGGGGGTCATGTATGCGACCGGTCGCGGCTCCGCCGTTGATTTCAACGCCGCCCACAAGTGGCTGAACATTGCCGCCATCAAGGGCTCCGACCGGGCTGCAGCACTGCGCGGTGATCTTGCCCAGACGATAAGCAAGGCCGAACTCGCCGCTGCACTACGCACCGCCCGCGAATGGATGACGATGCACTGATGACTGATACAAGCTCGGACGGAATCAGAGCTGTGGGCTGTCCTGTTTTCCCAGCCACGGTTCGATCACAGACGGATTGACGACGTATTCAGGCACTCGCCACTCTGCCACCGCGAGAAGGTTCTCGCAAAATGCCTCCCGCAGTCGCATCTGCGACTCGACCGTATGTCCCACCATGTGTGGGGTGAGGATGGCGTTCGGAAGGTCGCGCAGCGGACTATCCTCTTTCAACGGCTCCGGGTCGAACACATCGAGGGCAAGGCGCATAGCCGGTCGCTCTGCGGCGAGCGTGGCGAGTGTATCGTCGGGAATGATGCCGCCCCGCGTGATGTTGACAAACACCACGTCCGGTTTCATTCGGCGCAACGCGTCAAGATCGAGCATCCCCCGTGATTCAGGAGTGAGTGCAGCCGCCATGATAACGACATCGCTTGTCGCGAGCACTTCATCGAGGCTCTGGGAGGTGATGTAGGCGGGCATCGATCGCGTCGTGCGTACCGAAGCGACGAGCCTCACGCCCCATACAGACAGTCGTTCCGCGATAGCTTGTCCAATTTTGCCAAAGCCTATCAGGCCAACTGTCTTTCCCATGAGCATGCGCGCACGGACCTGCGAGGGACGCGGCAGGTTTTCGCGAAGGTGGCGCTCCGTGCCATGAAGGTCATAGAGCGAAGCCAGAGTGAAGAGAACTGCGGCCTCGGCCATGCTGACGGTGTTTTCCGCAATCTGGCCATTTGCCACGAGGATGCCGTTTTCCGTCGCGGCCGAAACATCGAACCCTTCGACCCCTGTGAACGGAGAAACCAGTGCGCGCAGACGCGGCATCCTGGCAAACAGTTCCCGGTCGGCTGCAAAGCTTGAGGTCGCGCCAAGGATTTCCAAAGACTGCAGTGCATCAACGGCGGCAAGCAGTTGCTCGCGCGTGACGAACCGTGCCACACCATGGCCACGCCGTTGCAACGCGTCGTGGGCTGGATTGAAGAACCGATCAAAGGACGACGTTCCCACCAAAGCAACAGTCGACATTTTAGCCTCCAAATGAGTTACCCGGACAAACCTGGGTCTTGTTGACAACAGTATGGCAACCATATTTTGCGGCGGCCAGGGCGAGGAAGCCCTTGAAAGATTTTCGGGTCTTGTCGTATCGGGTGGCAACACGACGGTACTGCTTGATCCGATAGAACATCCGCTCGATGCGGTTTCAATCCCTGTAGGCTCTAAAGTCGCAGGCGGGCGGGGCTTTTCGGTTGGCCTTCGGCGGGATGACCGGCCTGGTCCCTTGGAGCAGCAACTACTCGCGTAAAAGTCAGCGTCATATCCTTTGTCGGCAAGAATCCGCCTCGGTCTGCCAACGGGCATCGCCAGCAGGTCAGGAACAGCTCTGTAGTCGGAAGCCTCTCCGCGTGTCAGGATGAAGCCGGGGGGGGGCGTCGCTGACCGTCTGCGCGGGCGTGGATTCTCGTAGAAAAGCCGCAACGTGATGGACCAAAAGCCTCCTTATAAGTCCCCCTTTAGCGCCCGCAGCCTGAGAGTGGCCGCGAACTTGTGGTGCTGTCGATCATGTGCTGCCGGTCGTCGGCCAGCCCCAACTCGACCAGCGTTTCAAGCAGTGCATCCCACACCCCTTGTTCCGCCCAGCGGCGGAAGCGCACATAGGCGGAATTCCACTTTCCAAAGCGTCATGCATATCGCGCTAGGGGCAGCCGACCCGCAGATCATGTAGCATGCCGTGCAGATACCGTCGATTGGCATGCGCGGGCCGGGGCTTTCTACCGCGCTCCGACGGCAAAAGCCCTTCGATGATCCGCCATTCCATATCCGTCAGGTCGCCGCGTGCCAAAACCGCCTCCTAAAAAGCAGTCTTGAATCATGCTTCCACTGGTTTAGGGATCTACTTTGTCAAAAGGACCTAGTATAATTTCAGAGGCATTTAGGGTCGTATGCATAATCAGGAAATATCAAATGTTTCAGCGCGCGATTGTTTGGGCGAAGGCGGTTGGAGTGATCGGCGATATTGTCAAGGGAACATCAAACGTGTCCCTTCGCCAATACAGGAGAGCAGCAAGTGTCCACGACGGGGTCCCACTCCCTGTGTTCGGATGGGACTATCACCGCGTCCAAGCTCACGGCAGCGTCGGGCAGGCCCTTCCTAAACTCGTTAGCGACGCGCGGTTGACGGATACCCTTCTGAGTCTGGTTGCCGGGCCACAAGAGACATTTGCTTATGAGGTCGATGGGTCGCGGACATATGATCCGGAAGCGAAAGCTTTGGCGCAGGAGTTTTCAGACATCTCCGTCACCACCGTAAGACTTGCGGTCGGCGACGTACGGCTAGGATGGTTCCTCGTCTCACTAAACACTGACCCTGATATCGTGCATTGGAAGATGCGCTATCACGAACGTGAGGGAGCTTTTGCACGAGATCAAGTCGATCGCCAACGACAAGCTGACGTGCTGTTATCGCTGGCTTCGCGCGATCCTCCGTTGTGAAGCCCTCAGCCAGAACCGCCGATGGTAGAATGCCGAGCGCGTTTACCTCGTCACCCACGGAATAGCAATTCAGCGTCAGACTGCTGCAAACAACACGCGCCGTCGCGATGACCGCGTCGGCATGCGCCCGGCCGGATTCAGCCGCTGTCGGCCAACATCCGATGAAATTACGAGCCGCTCAGCGAACACGACAGTCACCCAAGCGACGAGATCCGATGATTTCGATGCATTGAAAGTGAAGTCTTGGCGGAACCTTAGAGAGGCCAATGGGTTTTTGCGCATATAATTTAAGAAAGGACTGAAAGATGCGTTTTACTCATGTAGCCGTGGCCGTCGCCATCGCCTGCTCAGGGCTTCCGTTCGCCCCTGCTTCCTTCGCTCAAGATGTGGAACTAAGAATTGGACCGGATGGCATCAAGCCTGTCATTCGAGATCGCTACCGTGACCGGGGCGGCTGCGAGGCTGGTGAAGCCAGAGCCGCAGCGCGCGCCGAGGGTTTGAGGCGAGCCGAGGTCGTTAGGATGACCGAGCGGAGCATTACGGTGCGAGGCTTCACTCGACGCGGGCCAGAGCAGATCAGGTTTGCAAATCGTCCCGGCTGCCCAATTATTTGATTCTTAATGATTTGCTCCGGAAAGAGATGCGCTGGGGCCGCCTTTACGGCCCTAGCGCGATCGAGTATAAGCGCAATTTACCGCGCTGAAGCGTGTAGACATCTGTCACGGTTCGTTCAGTCACAGCCGATCATCGATATTGGGTGCTCGTGATCGGATCAACGAACGCCGCACTTATTGGCCTGGCTATGGCAACCATCTATCGAGCAATTCGCCATTATTGCCGGTAGAAATAGCGGATTCCTGGCATGATCACTGGTAGTTGAGCACGTTGAAAAACACAGCATTCTTGTTGCGTCCAGCCGCTTTCCACATGTAGGTGTCAATCTTTAACCACCACCTTTGCTGATCTCCATAGAGCGGTATGTCTAGCCATTAGAGCAAAGTTAAATCGGACGGCGTGGGGACTCATCAGTGCGTGAAATTCTAGAGCGACTGTTGCGCGAGCAACATGAAACGTATGAGGACCTCAAGCAATATATCGCGAAGCAGGGCAATCGCCTGAGCAGTGTTATCGACACCATCGCCGATGCACCCTTCCCCATGTTCATCGTGATCGGCGCCGATCGTCGCTTGATCTATAACGAGGCCTACGTACCAATCCTGGGGTCTCGCCATCCCTTTGCGCTGGGAAGGCCGTTCTTCGAGGTCTGGCCCGAAGTCACCGAGCACGTGGCGCCTGTCATCGATGACGCCTTTCTAGGGAAATCGACTCTCTTTCAGGATATGAAGGCCATGCTGAACCGGCCGACACTCCAACCGGCTTGGTTCACGTTTTCCTACAGCCCAATTCGTGATGAAGATGGCAATATCGCTGCTGCTTTATGCGTCTGCAGCGAAACGACCGAGGCCGTGACCGCGAGGCTTCGGCAGGCTTTTCTGATGGATCTGCAAACAGCATTTCACAATACCGGCGATGCGTCAGAGATTATCGAGATTGCCCAAGGGGCTATTGGGTCGCATCTTGGCGTGAGCCGCGTAGGATATGGTTGGGTCGACGACAGCGAGCGTTACTTTACGACGCCTAGCAACTGGACTGATGGTACGGTAGAACGTCAAAGCGGAACGCATGATCTCGCTGCTTTTGGACCAGCGGTGCTAGCCGCTTTGAGAGGCGGCGTATCGCTTGTCATCTGCGATTCCTTCACCGATGCAAGGGTTTCGGATCCCCAAAGCGCATTGGCCTTCCAGGCTCTTCAAATCCGTAGTGTGGTGACAGTATCTTTGATCCGTAGCGGCCGCTTCGTCGCTGCGCTCTACGTACATAACAAAGAACCCCGGGATTGGACCGAACAGGAACTTGCGCTGATACGAGAAGTGGCAGATCGCACGTGGTCAGCGCTCGAGCGCGCTTATGCTCAAGCCAACCTGCACGCCCTCGCACAGCGTCAATCCTTCCTGCTAACCTTGTCTGACCAGCTTCGCCCACTATCGAGCGCCGAGGAAATCAAGCAGGTGTCGGCGCAACTGCTTGGGGAATTTCTGTCTGTAGGAAGAGTTGGCTACGGCGAGATCGACGCGAGCCAAGAATACGTCACGGTGGAGCGCGACTGGAGCAATGGCGAGATGCCGTCGCTCGGCGGCGAGACGCGGCGGCTAGAAATATTCGGTCCCGCCATCATCGCTGTGCTGAAAGGCGGACGCATGCTGCGTCTCGATTCGGTTTACGACAACCCCGTGTCCGTAGCTTACGCGGATGGTTATGCGAGCATCGGGACCAGATCGTTGCTGGTCGCTCCACTGTTGAAAGAAGACCGGCTGGTCGCGATCTTGTATGTTCATGAAGGCGAGCCGCGGCGTTGGACGGATGAAGAAGTAGCCATCGCGTCCGAGGTTGCGGACCGCACGTGGGCCTTGATCGAGCGCGCGCGCGCAGAAAGCGCTCTGCGCGCCGTAAATGCAACCCTCGAGGAACGCGTGAATCAGAGCCTTGCCGAACGGCGCATTTATGCGAGCATCGTTGAGGATACTGACTCTCCCATCCAGATGATCGACCGCAACTACAGGTTCTTGGGCGTCAATCCCGCGGCCAAGGCTGACTATGAACGGGTCTTTGGGATCCGGCCCCACACAGGACAGAGCCTTCTTGAATTGCTTAGCCATGTTCCACCTCAAAGAGACGGCGCAAAGGCAGTGTGGGATCGCGCTCTCGCTGGTGAAGCATTTGATCAGACTGGCTGGTGGGGAGAGGGCGACGTCGAAAGACGCGCCTATGAGATGCGCTTCCGTCCGGTCCTCGCCGAAGATGGGACGGTCGGTGGCGCCTATCTAATTGGTCGAGACATTACAGAACTCCTGAAAGAGCAGGAACGCTTATCCCTAGCAGAAGAACAGCTCCGACAGGCTCAGAAACTGGAGGCAATCGGACAACTGACTGGTGGCGTGGCGCACGACTTCAATAATCTCCTGACGCCGATCATCGGGAGCCTCGATATCCTGCAGCGTAAACAACTTGGCGGAGAGCGGGAGCAGCGTATGGTCGCGGGCGCCGCTCAAGCTGCAGAGCGCGCCCGTTTGCTCGTGCAGCGATTGCTGGCGTTTGCGCGCAGGCAACCGCTACAAGCTACGGCTGTCGATGTGAGAGAACTTGTCCACGAGATGGCCGGGTTGATATCAAGCACCACCGGACCTCAGATCCATATCGCAGTGGACGTCTGGGAACATCTTCCACCTGTTTTGGCCGACCGAAACCAGTTGGAGATGGCGCTCCTGAACCTTGCAGTCAATGCACGCGATGCGATGCCAGATGGCGGAACGCTGAGGATAACCGCTCAAGCATCTTCGGGCCGGGAAACAAGGCCCTCTGAACTTGCGAAGGGAGACTACATCTGCTTGTCGGTTTCCGATACAGGCAGCGGCATGGACGATCAGACCTTGAAGCGCGCAACTGAACCGTTCTTTTCGACAAAGGGTCTCGGTAAGGGAACGGGGCTCGGGCTGTCGATGGTACACGGCCTGGCGCTCCAGTCGGGAGGCATGCTCACGATCAAGAGCCGCGAGGGGGTTGGTACCAATGTTGAAATCTGGCTGCCCGTGAGCAGCGGAAGCCTTTACGACATGGAGCATCCACCGACTGTTGCAACAACCGCCCTCTCCGGAGTTGCCCTGCTCGTCGACGACGAAGGTCTGGTTCGCCTGAGCACGGCGGAGATGCTGCGCGAGCTGGGATATGACGTCATCGAGGCGGAATCTGCGGAGGACGCTCTAAAACTACTTGGACATGGACTAACGCCGAGGCTCCTGGTTACCGACCATCTCATGCCGGGCATGACCGGGACGGAACTCGCGCGATCCATCATTGCAGCCCGCCCTGACGTGCAGGTTCTGGTAGTCTCAGGTTACTCGGACGTTGAAGACGTAGCGCCGGATCTGCCTCGACTGACTAAGCCGTTCAGAAGGGAGGATCTGGTCAACATGTTGACCAAACCGTCGTAGCTTGCCGGGCGTCGTTCGCTACCGCGTTGGAGGGCCTTCTGTCCCTTCATCGGTCAGCCTTGGAACTGACATATCGACGGTTTGTCGCGAAGTGATCAACAGGATATCCGAGGCGTCGGTGTCCTACCCAATGCGAAAGATGTCGTACCAAAGTGATGAGGGGACGCTCCAAGCGGCGAGTGTTTCGGCGTTCCGCCGAGGGGCTTGAAGTTGTGGCTGAACTGGGGGACGTCCGTCCCGAGGCTCCTTCTTTTCGCTCATGCAGTCGGTTTGCAGGTTCCACGAGTGAAGGAATCTACCTTGACGCGACTTTTAATGCTGGCCGCGCATGATAGCTTCAGCGCTGTTCGCTGGGGTACTGCGAGTTCTTTAAAAGAGTTGCCAAATGGGCTGTGTTGCGCGCGAGCATCGAGATCATTGTTCGAACTGGCTCCGGCGTCTGCTTCAGATCAACAAAGTTCGTCGAACCCATCGCCTCGCCCACCCAGTATGCGACCGCGTTGGCCGGGATGGTAAAGCCGACATCGTTTAATGCCTGATAGACTTCAGCTGAGACGTGATGGGCACCATCTTCATTGCCGACAACGGCCACGGCGGCCACCTTCCCATAGGAAACCATGCGCCCGTCGTCCATCTCCTCTAGAAACGCATCCATGCGCTCAAGGGCTCGCTTGCAGACACTCGACGGCTGGCCGAGCCAAATTGGTGTCCCAATCAAAAGAATGTTCGCCTGTAGCACTTTTTGCCGAATGTGCGGCCAGGCATCGCCCTCGCCCTCGTCCGACGTGACACCGGGCTTGATATCGTGGTCAGCCAGACGGATGGCTTCAAATTCAACGTCGTGGTTCTTGAACTCTTCTGCGATGAGTTCGAGCAACTTTCCTGTCGACGACGCTTCCGACGCAGTCGAGGGTTTCAGGGTGCTGTTAAAGGCAAGGGCTTTTAGCGGCATAACATTTTCCTTCATTCATGGGAGACAAAGTGCCAGCGATGAGGATCCGGTCAATCGGAACCGACCTCGAGATGGAATGCGATCGCTAGGCCCGCACCTCTGACAGGAAGTCCTCGGTCTTCATCAGGTCGAGTTGGACAGAGAAGCGGTCGCCGAGCAGATTGACGGCAGCATCATGAGTTTCGTCAGCGCCGCTACAGACCGCGTCGCTAAGCATGATGACGTAAAAGCCGCGATCGATGGCTCCGAGCACAGTCGCTAAGACGCACACGTCGGTCTCACCGCCGGTGACGACGACGGTCTGAACCGCTTCGCTTGCTAAGTGAGATAACAGTCTGCCGTCTATCCACGGCGAATAAGTCGGTTTGTCAAAAATGCGAGCCGGAGGAACGAGAGTTTGCAATGATGGGACCAACTCCAACAGCTCATGTGGGAGATGTTCACCGGTCATCATCCACCACTTTTGGTAGTACTCTTTCCACCCACCACTTGCGTCATCAGCTTGGACCGGTGTGATGAAGCGGGTAAATATCGTCCTTTCGGCATGCCGATGTGAAACTTCCTCTAGCTGCGGCAGCACTCGAGACATCCAAGGCACATGCCAAGCGGTATCTTCAGCAAACATTCGCTGCGCGTCTACGCAGATATGGCGCCAGTTTCCGATATCCCTCATCTTTCGTTCCCTTCACGCCGACAAACCTGCGGGACGATCGGAAGTTCCCCCTTTAGTCCGGAACATTTTCCTTCAGCTCCTTGAGCCATACCTTCGCATTGCCGTCGGATGGGGCACGCCAGTCGCCACGGGGCGACAATGATCCGCCCGATGTGACCTTCGGTCCGTTCGGCGATGCAGATCGCTTAAACTGACTGGTGGTGAAGAAGCGAAGCAGAAAGTTTTCGAGCCAGTGCTTGATGACAGGCAGGTCGAACTCCCGCTTCTTTGTCTCAGGGAAGTGGCTCGGCCAAAGACCGTTCTCGCGGGAGCTCCAAGCGGCGTGGGCCAGGTAAGCCACCTTCGAAGGTTTCAGACCAAACCGTGTAATATAGAACAGGAAGAAGTCGTGCAGATCATAAGGTCCTATCTTGTCCTCGGTACTCTGGATATTGCCCCGATCGTCGGCCGGGACAAGTTCTGGCGATATCACCGTGTCGAGAATGTTCTCGAGGGTTTTATCGGTATGATCGTCGAAAAGCTCGGACTTGATCACCCAACGGACGAGATGCTGGATCAGCGTCTTTGATACCGAAGCGTTGACGTTATAATGGCTCATCTGATCGCCGACCCCGTAGGTAGACCAGCCTAAGGCAATCTCGGAAAGGTCGCCTGTTCCAAGCACCAACGCACCACGCTGGTTCGCCGCGCGGAACAGAAGATCGGTACGAAGGCCGGCCTGGACGTTCTCAAACGTGACATCGTAGATGGGCTCACCTGCGGCGAAAGGATGCTTCAAGTCCTTCAGCAACTGGCTGGCAAGTGGCCGGATATCAATTTCTTCAGCAGTAATTCCAAGGTTCCGCATCAGCGCCCACGCGTTTGTTTTGGTTGCGTCTCCAGTCGCGAAACCTGGCATTGTAAAACCAAGAATGTCCGCGCGTGGCCAGCCCAGCTGATCAAAAGCCCGCGCGGCGACCAGAAGCGCGTGAGTAGAGTCGAGCCCACCGGAAACCCCGAGGCAGAGTCGCTCAATGCCGGTGGTCCGCAGCCGTTTCATCAGGCCCTCAACCTGAATATTAAAGGTCTCGTAGCAGTCCTGGTCGAGGCGGCCCGGGTCGGCCGGAACGAAAGGATAGCGAGCAACCGGGCGGATGAGGTCCATCCGCACGCTCGGAGCTTTGAAGTCAAACTCTATTTGTCGGAACCGCTTGTCGTCGAGACGTAGGGCTGACGCATCGTTGAAAGTACCTGTGCGCATGCGCTCCAGTCTGAGGCGCTGAAGATCGATGTCAGCGATGCACATCTGTGAGCCAGTTGGAAACCGGGCAGTCTCGGCAAGCAACTCGCCGAGTTCGTGGATGCATGCCTGGCCGTCCCACGCAAGGTCAGTAGTCGATTCACCGGGACCGGCTGCCGAATAAAGGTAAGCTGCCCATGTTCTTGTCGATTGAGCGGAGCAAAGCAGCTTGCGAACGTCGGCCTTGCCGACCGTGATATTGCTTGCCGAAAGATTGGCCAAGATGAGCGCACCAGCTAGAGCGCCAAAATCACTCGGCGGCGCTGGCGCCCAGAGATCCTCGCAAATCTCGACATGGAAGACAAAATCAAGGACCTCTCGGGCCTCAAAGAGCAGATCGACACCGAACGGTGTAATGTGCCCCCCAACAGAGATTTCAGCGTTTCGCACGCTACGACCGGACGCGAACCATCGCTTTTCGTAGAATTCCCGGTAGTTCGGCAGATGGGTTTTGGGGACGACGCCCAAGATTTTTCCAGAATGAATTGCCAAGGCGCAATTGAAGAGCCGGCCCTCATGTCGCAGGGGAGCGCCGATCAAAACAACCGGAGTGAGTTTCTGGCTGGCGGAGACGATCCTTGCGATCGACGCCTCAACGGCATCGAGAAGGGCATCTTGGCCAAGCAGGTCGTCGATCGCATAGCCGGAGACGCAGAGCTCCGGAAAAACCATCAGTGCCACGTGTCTATCGTGCCCTGCGCGAGCGAGTTCGATGATAGCTTGAGCGTTGAAATCGGGGTCAGCCACCTCGCAGGTCGGTGTACAAGCGGCGCAGCGGACAAAGCCGTGGCTATACGGGGAATAAAACTCCATGAAGATGTCCCTCTGTATTCACTGATTTAGCGCCGCTTAAGGACAGCGGGATTTCACAAGCGAAACACGTTACGCGACACGCTGTTCCAGGAACTGATGACCCGTGCGCCAGTTAAATACAGCGATTCAAGTTGGAGCACGCTCATGGCGCATCTAGTTGAAATTTTTCTTCCTGTCTCCAACGTACCTATGAAGGAAGCGCTTGAGGACATTCGAAACGAACTGACCGCTCGCTTTGGAGGAGCTACGCTGCATGCTAGCACCCCCGCCGAGGGCGCCTGGGTCGACAACGGCATGTTCGAATTCGATCGAATCGTGATTGCCGAGGTTATGACCGAACAGCTTGACCGCAATTGGTGGCGCGAATATCGCGAGCGACTTGAGCGTCAACTAGCACAGGACGAGATTGTAGTTCGCGCTACTCAGATTGATCGGCTGTAAGGAGAATTTATCCTATTGTTGATCATTGGCTATCACGCCTCTTATGTGCGGTTCTTGCCCATCCAGCTCCTGCACGACGTCGAACAAGGAGTGCCCTCGGCTGTATCCGAATGCGAACCTTAGTCTCACAGTCATTCCGGAACGATGGCGGCGTCCAGGTGTTCCTCACGCGGTATTGGGATAAAGGAGATTGCAATGGGAAATACTACAAAGGAACTCGCGGACGAGTATCGGCGCCTCGGTGGTCGTCGAGTAGCAGTCATCGACGACAACCTTGGTTCTTCGCGCGATTGGGACGGCGACACTCCGGAAGCCGGCCGGTTCTGGATTGAAAACATCGCAATTCTGTCCGACCGGGAGCGCCGGGACGTTGAAACTTATCTCCCTTCGTTGAACGACGAGAGCGACGAGCCAGCGTCGAACTTGAGGGGATGACGACATGGGTGTCGGTAGGACGGTGTTTGAACCGAGTCACTGGGTACCGAACAATCAGCGTCTGCCCGTCCTGCACTACAAGGTTGATCTGTCAGATGGAAAGAGTTTCGAAGCGCTGTTTGTTAAAGATGGCTGGTCCGGCATCTGGACAGACGGCGTCTTTGATTTCCAGCATTACCACACAGGGGCGCATGAGGTCTTGGGCGTAAGAAGCGGGTCCGCGACCTTGCTGATAGGTGGTCCGGACGGACGCAAGTTCATGGTGGCAAAGGGCGGTTGCCTGATCCTTCCTGCTGGAACCGGGCACAAAAACCTCGGCAGCTCGAGCAAATTCGAGGTTGTGGGTGCCTATCCTCCTGGTCAGCATGCGGATATCCAAAGGTCGGCTGCTAACAACGAGATGCTCTCGGCCATCAAAGCCCTACCTTTGCCTCAGACTGACCCGGTTTTGGGTGCAGCGGGAGCTCTAGTCAAGGAGTGGTTCTGATGCTCGTCAGGGGCACGCTCGAGACGTGATTGAGGTCACGCGCTCGGCTCGATCCAAAAACGCGCGTGTGCTCAGTGCATTGTGATCAATATCTTCGCAGTGAAGGATGTGTCTAAGGGCGCGGGAGGCTTTCCATGGCAAGTCGACGAGCGACTTGTCGTCTCCTGAGCAAGCAAAGGCATGAAACAGGCAACCGCTTCCATATGCGTTTGCTCCTGCATATCGATGCACCCCGCGTCGAACGCCTATCCCTTAGTCGCATGCAAATGCTCAGCATTTTCGATAGTTGGTGTGACCAGCTCAGCCACTTCAACGTTTTTTGGCACGGGTCGCCTGCAGCTTCTCTTCAGCCTTCGTGTGATCGACAGTGATCATTTCCGCCACATATTTGAATTGGTAAGTTCGCGGCATTCTGTTTCGCGGGTTTATTTGGGGGACCGCGAACTGGTTCTAGCTTGAGACAACTTTGACGGATGTTGATGAGCCGATGATCATTATGGGCGCGGCTTCTTGCTGGCCGCTGTTTTTGTTCTTCACACAGGTTTTGGTGAGATCGGCGTTGCCGGTATCAACAGTAGCTATCGCACTTTGGAGCCCGTTAAGGAATATTCTGAACTTGTCAGTCCCCATTTCCGGGTAAGACAGAACTCAGCACTTGGCGGACAGTCCCACGAATAACCCCGCCCTGGTTAGGGTCTCCTTTGACAAGAGTCGATGCGAGATTCTTCACTTGGTCAAACGTCAGATGCGGAGGGAGCGGCGGAACGTCGGGGTCGGTTTTGACTTCAAGCAAGACCGGTCGGTCGGCGGAGAGGGCCGCGTCCCAGGCCGGACCGAGATCCTCTGGCCGATCGACGTATATACCCTTCAATCCAATCAGCTCGGCGAACTGGTGGTATGGTACGTTCGGGATACTTTGCGACGCCTCGAATTTCGGATCCCCTTCCATTACTCGCTGTTCCCAGGTGACCTGATTAAGGTCCTCGTTGTTGAAGACGCAGATGACGAAGCGGTGATCAGCCCAGGTCTGCCAGTACTTGGCGACCGTGATGAGCTCGGCCATATTATTCATTTGCATGGCGCCGTCGCCGACTAAACCAATCACCGGACGATCGGGATGGGCATATTTTGCGGCAATGGCATACGGAACGGCAGCTCCCATGGATGCCAGGCCGCCCGAAAGCGATCCCATCATCCCCGACCGCATCTTGATGTCGCGCGCGTACCAATTGGCGCAAGAGCCGGAATCGCTAGTCAAGATGACATTGTTCGGGAGTCGAGAGGACAATTCCCATGCGACGCGCTGCGGATTGACAGGGTTCGCTTCCGCATGTGCGCGCTCGTCCAACAGCTTCCACCACTTCGCAACACTCTTTTCGATCATGTTGCGCCATTTCAGGTCCTTTTGCTTCAACATCGGTAAAAGCATCTTCAATGTCTCGGCCGCGTCACCGACAAGGTTGACGTCCATTGGGTAACGCAGCGAGAGCATTCCGGCATCGAGATCGATCTGAACAGCCTTAGCGTTACCCTCTTTCGGAAGGAATTCTGAGTACGGAAAACCGGATCCGATCATCAGCAGCGTGTCGCAGTCGCGCATCAACTCGTACGAAGGCCTCGTGCCGAGCAATCCAATCGATCCTGTGACCCAGAGCAGATCATCGGCTAGAGCGGCTTTGCCCAACAGCGCTTTCGCCGCTCCTGCACCAAGCCGGTCTGACACAGAAATTACCTCATTCGTCGCGCCAAGCGCTCCAGCGCCGACCAAGATGGCGACTTTCTCGCCGGCATTCAGAATATCGGCTGCCGCTTGGATATCTTCCTGATGCGGGACGACGATAGGTGGGCGATAACCGAAGCCCGAATGTACTGCCCCATGAGCCCGCTCAGGTTCCTCGTAGGACATCTCCTGTAAATCATTGGGCAGAATGAGCGCCGTCACTGTCCGGTTTGCCAATGCCAACCGGACGGCACGGTCGATCAAATGGCGCACCTGCGCGGGCGTCGAGGCTTGGTGAACAAAATCGCGCGCAACATCCTTGAACAAGGCAGCAATGTCGACTTCCTGCTGGTAGTGACCGCCAATCGCGCCTTGCGCCTGCTGGCCGACAATGGCCAGAAGCGGTTGATGGTCCGCCCGAGCGTCATACATCCCGGTCACGAGATGTGTCGCGCCTGGCCCAGAGGTCGCGATACATACGCCTAGCTCGCCGGAGAATTTTGCATAAGCGGATGCCATGAAGGCAGCCATTTCCTCATGTCGAGCTTGGATGAAATCGATCTTGTCACTCGCGCGGTTCAATGCTCCAAATACGCCGTTGATTCCGTCCCCTGGGTAGCCGAACATCCGTCGCACACCCCACGCATAGAGCCGGGAGATGATAAAGTCGCCAACGGTCTGAGCCATGAGTTTCCCTCCGATGTGATGAACCGCTCTGAGAGTGTGGAACCCTCGGCCAATGGCTCTGGTTCCCTTTTGGCATGCGGTGAGCGTCTGAGGTCCACAGAGAAACCGTCACGAGAATATGCCGGAGGGTTAGCTTCGCCGAAGAGGCCGCCACACAGCCAGGTTTCCGAAATTCGGGTGAAAGGCAAGACTTGCTGTTGCACGCCCAGGCGCCGTTCCATTACACCCGCTGCTGCTAGGTGGTGGTCTTGAAATGGCACGAACTGCTGCCCTGGATATCTGCCGTTGCATAGTTCGCCGCCCCCATTCAACGCATGTTTGACGAGACTTCAGACAACATAGCTACGGCTTCCTTACTAAAGCATGTCTCGCAAAACTGTGCGTCGGTTTGCCGGAAAGACATGCGAAAGAACAAAAACCTATTGCGGACGAGCGAATCTGTAAGATCGCGACATGCTTTAGACACATAGTCGAGGATCAGACGATTAGCTTTGACTCACGGACAATGTTTTCCGACATCAGGTGTCGACCAGGGCACCTTTGACGGTCGGCGCCTTGGCCATAGCGAGGTAGGCACCGGTCAGCATGACGATGATGCCAATCACGTCGGACACGGTAACCTGTTCGGAAAAGAACAGCGCGCCGAGCACCACGGCGATCACCGGAGAGACGAAGGCATAGCTTCCCGCACGCGACGCGCCAATGTCCCGCAACAGCCGCATGTAGGTCGTATACCCGACAAGAGAGCCAAAGATCACAAGGAAAAACCACGCCGTCCAAGCGCTTATGCCCCAGTTTCCAGAAGCAGCGGCCACGGCGCCCGGCTCGACGATCAGTGCAGCGATCATCAGCGCGATGCCACCCACCAGCGTCGTGATTCCGGCAACGAAAACTGCCGGATAGGATCGCAGCAACGGCCTCGCGAGCACCGAGCCGTAGCCATAGGTAAATGCCGCTGACGCGACCGCCAGCCCGCCCCACAGGCTCGCTCCGGGAAAAGCATCAGGCTTCGA
This sequence comes from Pararhizobium arenae, assembly GCF_001931685.1. Taxonomy (GTDB): domain Bacteria; phylum Pseudomonadota; class Alphaproteobacteria; order Rhizobiales; family Rhizobiaceae; genus Pararhizobium; species Pararhizobium arenae. Next base: position 89,593 of record NZ_MOOY01000012.1, read on the forward strand.
TCCGTTTCCGTCTGGAAGCGACGGCCAAAACAAAACTACCAAACCGCAGACACCAAGCAGGATCGCCAGGATCCGCCTGATGTCGATCCTCTCCTCCCGCAACAACAAGGCGAAACACAGTAGAGCGATGGGTGTCAGCGACATCTCCAGAACCGCGGCCGTGCCCGTGTCGATATACTGCATGCCCCAGAACAAAGGCCCGTAGCACAAGGTGATCATCAATATACTAGCAGCGATGAAGCGCATGCCATCTTCAATATTCACGGACGTAGCCTCGCCCCTCATCCAGCCATAAACAAGCAATAGAAGCCCTGCCGCGATGAAGCGCGTTGCCGCAAAAAGCAGCGGCGGAACGGCTTCGATTCCGGCCTTGCTCGCGATCCATGTGCTACCCCAGATGATGCAGAGCATGAGAAAGCGGAGGTGGTTTTTGTTTAAACGAGAGGCCATGGTGTCTCCAATTTCGGTAACGGATAAAACCCCTTTAGGCCGTTACAACCTGCTCTTGCCCAAATCGTTCCACGTTCCGATATTGTTGAGATGACAAAACATAAAACCATCGGCGAGATCAGCCTGCTCGGCGGCCATCCGGCACTCGACTTCGTCAACACGGTTGATAGCCGTGGCGCGCGATGGGGTCCTGAATTTTTGACCAGCTACAGCGATCTAGTTTCATGGGCTAGGCGCCTCGACGTCATAGATGACGAAGAGCAACGCACGCTGCTTTCGCTGGCGACAAATTCACCTTCTGATGCGGAGAGGGAATTGATCCGCGCCAGAGAGCTGCGAGAGACCCTGCATCGAATTCTTTTGACGGAGACTAGTAACGAGGCGGTTCGCGTAAGAGACCTTGAGCTGCTCAACGAGTTTACAAGGCAGGCACAAGAGCGACGTAGTTTGGCCATCGTCGATGACACGATCGAATGGCGCCACTCCCCTGCCCGCCACCTAGACTCCGTTACAATCCGGGTTGGTTGGCTGGCAGCAAATCTGCTGACATCGCGACGGGAGCGCCGCCCCATCCGGGTGTGCGAAGGTCCGAACTGCGGCTGGTTATTCCTCGATCACTCACGCAATGGTCATCGACGCTGGTGCTCTGACAGGACGTGTGGATCACATGCAAGAGTGCGGAAGTTCCGAGCCGTGCGAGCTGAGTAAATGACGCGGCTACAGACTACAGGCAATAGCCATGGAAGTCCGCGCTCGATCCCCCGTTATTGATCGCGGTGTGACGCGATCACAAAAAGCCGACCGTGCTGCTCGGTGGTTCGTAGCTTAGGTCTCTGGAGGCTAGCGCCAAAACCGGCTTTCGATCGAGCTGCACCGAACAGCTCGACGGTGAACTCGACATCAGGCTCTCAAAAGCCCCGTCTGTTATCACGTGCTGCCGATCACCTTTTCGCTGTTCCCTCGGTAACGTACCAGCAGCTCATTTTCAAATATTCAAGCTCCAAACTCAAGGAGCAAGTCCAATGGAATTTCGTAGTTTTTTTAAAGCGCCTGAAAGGATGATCGCGATGGCCGCAATCATCATCTGGATTGCGTCAATTGCCCAAGCCGTAGCGATTTCTCAGGTTTGATCTTGCTTCCTGTTCAAGCCTCGCTCCTGTGGTCGGATCATTCTTAAATCTCACTGACTAGGTCGAGTTCGTCAAACCGCGCGCCGATCGCAGGTGCCTTCTTACGTTCGGGCGACCGGTTACAAATCTGCGTGGGAGATCTTTCGCAACACGCGATAATCGTATGGTCGAGTGTGGCGTCGATGGGCAAGGCCTGTGACGACAGTTTGACGACGACGGTTCGGTAGCAGGATCGACCCAAACCCAACGCGGTAACACCAATGACGGCCAACTTCCCTTGTCCGGTCTCAAACCAATAATTGCGGTAGCTGCCGTTTTCGAACAGGACCGACTGATCTCCGTTTTCCCAGGCGTTCCAAATGCCACCGGTCCAAAGGTCGCCAATCCACACTTGCGGAATAAAGGCCTCCGCCATCCTTCCGCACGAGCTCGCCGGTTAAGGCGAGGTCGCGGGCCATTACTGACATGCCTCCGGCGGCGCGCGCCGTGCCGAGGTGATCGACGGTGATCACAGCATCAGATTTCGCACCCATCGGCTTCCAGAGGTGCTCGCTGAAAAGATCGCAAGTCGCTTTCCGTCGCGCTTTCCAGGACTATACCAGCGCGATCCGTGTTCTGGGAGGATAAGCGTGCTTCCCGCCGCGCGAGCCAGTTCCTCTGCCGATGCCGCAGACGAAGGTCTTCAGATCCGGTGCGGGGCTGTGCGGTTTCTGCGGGTTCCATCCGGTCGAACGCCGATAGCAGTCGAAGCCACCGGGAGTCCTGAGATAGTCCTCAACGATATCGACACCAATTTCCATATTGAACACTTGCTGCACAATCGCGTCCGCGTAGTCGGATCCAGCGTACCTCAAGCTCGTGGCGGGAGCGGGGATATAGGTTTCGGATCTTCGGTCGGCTTGCGAGAGAGCTGATTCACGCAGCTGGAAGACGAAGGATTTTCAAACGACGCGAGGCTCTGCCTGACTGACGGAGTGATAGCGGTGTCGGTTTCGCTTCGAAAGAGCGTGGATAAAACTCAAGAGTGACATCAGAATTGCACTAGCAACCATCATGGAGGACGGCACCGACAAAGACAATCTTGGTCGATAGTGCGCCTCCGTCGTTTACCGAAGCCAGCAAAGCCTTGGTCTAATTAAGGCACTGCTTCATCTCCGAAATGAAGTGGACGGCACGGCCTGAAGGCTTCACGTTCTACGATTATCAGCAGTGACTGTCGCTAGGCCGGGGGTGACCTTTTCAGTGACTTCAGGCTCGCTGGAGCGGTTGGCAAGCCTGCTTTCTTGACATGCAACTACATTGGCCTACGCAACCCCCGCGCGCTCCCTGCCCGATCTCTTGTTGATGCGGGGACGGTTGCAGGGTGCAGACCCTACTTACCAGACTCGGGTGACACGCGCGACATGCGCAGTGTTGGAGAAGATTTCCCTGCAGCAGATACTGGTATCCCGCAGTCCTTAGCCCGGTAAGGGCGTAGCGCGTGATCGCTTAGATGAACCTACGCCCGGCCTTGTTGACACTGCAACATAAGGGCCGACAGATCGAGCTTTGACGGGGCAACGGTAGTCGCGGAACTAGAAGTTCGTAATTTTCCTGTGTCTGCGAAGAACCCGCCTTGGCTATACTGTGTTATGCCAGGAAGGGGCTCCTCGATGACTTTGGGGGGAACGTCACGACTGTCCGGCATGTTTGCTCTCCGACACTTATTTTTGCCGGAACGTATACAACAGCAACTAGTTCCGAAGTCTCGCAGAACGGTATGGATTCTTCGTCTGCCTCAATGCGTGACGAATAGGGTTTCATCTCGGGACTGCAATGTTTGATACTGCCGTGCTTGTTTCGCTTGGGCTATGGGCCAGTATCATTTCAGACGCTGTGAAATACGCCAGCGATGGTGTTGACGATTTTTTGACTGCCGCAGCGAAATAATGCTATGATTCGCTCGTCAATGCGGCGGACCTGAACCACCCCGCTGTGTCACGCGTGCGGGGTGGTCTCGCATCAAGGCTTGTATGGATATTGGGGATATCACCATCACCGCGCTTCAACATGCTTGCTCGAATAGAAGCTCAATATCCCCAATGTGCACGCTGTGATGCCGTACGTCAGTGTTTAGCGGCCGGTCTCGTCTGCGTTGCCCCGGCCTCAATCAACACAACTGCCTTCTTCACCCGGTTACGCCTTATGACAGGCGATAGGACGCCTCTACAACGTGTGAAGCTCCGCGCGGGCACGTTGTAGTTTTATTGCGGCAAATCTCGCTGGTGCATGCTGGCCCTTGGCTCCTTACGCCGGCATCGTTAAGCTCGATGCGTCCGATATGAACCTCCGTAGAGGCCAAGGAAACCTTGCAGCGGCTCCGGCTCAGACCGGTCCGTCATGGCATGTCGGGCGCCAATGCTACAGCCGCTGGTATTTTAGTTATCTGAGGCGCTTGAGGATTTCCTCGACCGCTTTCCTGTCGGCATATGCAAGCATCATGCTGTCAGCAACTTCGATAATAGCGGCAAGAGCTTCCTGTCCATCCCAACCCGCCGCAACCATATCTGCAACTAAGCAAGATACTGGCCCGTCGGCTTCGTGCTGGCAATCCATGAAACGGTCTTCGTAGTCGCCATGGACAGCTGGTGAACGAATGAACGGCATTATCCAGCCCTCGGTGCGTCCGGATATGGTTTCACCTCAGCCTCGTCCGGAGCGTCTTGAAGGTCGGGATCGGCGTCAGCGGATTTCCATGTAGCCTTCAGTGCAAGTTCAGCTGCTTCCAGAACCTCTGCCGTCTCCCAACCTCGCATCACCATGATGTCAACTGCGTTGGATAGCAGCGCGTCCATCTGGTCTTGACAATCCTTCGATCGGCGGAAATCCCCGATCGCAAACTGTGGCTCGTTTTGCATGTCCGTTCTCCTTTCGCGAAGAACCGGACGGGGTGAAGTTTGTTCCGGTAGGGTACGTGAAGGCAAAAAGAGATGCTTCTTTGAGAAGGGCACCGGTCGGTATCCGAAAATGATCAGGGAGAATGACACGGTTTTGACCCGCTCACGCTGAGATAGCTCCTCGCCGAAAAAAAAAGAAGTGCGAGTGGCGAAAGAACGGAACGCCCCGAGGTTAGGGTTGAACGCCTTGAGAGTCAGAAGTCTGTCTAATGCACTGAAGAGAATGTTAGGAAACACAAGGAAAGGCCATTCAGAGTTGGAATGATATGTCACCTAAGCAACTACTCTTTGCTAAAACAAGGGCCGCGAAATCCGTTAAACCAGTAGTTTTCGGCGAGCGAGACCGGGAATTTTCAGGGCTTGCGAAGCCACGTCCTACCCGTGGTACCGCCTCATGCGCTGTTTACGTAGTCGCGGGTTTAGCCCCGGAATCGACCGAAACGGGCCGCTCTCCACGGTCCGAGTCTGCACAGGATCATGACGCGTCTCCGGGCGGCGGCCTGTTTGCCGATGCACTTGTCCGGCGGAGCAGGGCTCGTACGCTGCGTCGCGGATCAAGAACGCACATGTGCGCGGCAAGCTGACATGCGCTGCCAGTCGCAAAGGCCACTTCAATCACGGGCTCGATCAAATCGACGAAGCGGGTCTCTGTGGACTTTTGCAATCTTTACACGTTTCTGTTGAACTAATTGGTGGATGATAGGGAGGAAGATCGGCCCACGCTTTGAAAGACATCATATCGAAGTCTTCTTGTTGGAGCGGTCGTTCGAACATCATAGCGATGACTTTTTTCAGGAAATTCATTGGCGTCTCTCAGGTTTGTACACCCGGCAAAAAAGCTCGTCGCGCCCTGAACGACAATGGACATTGTCTCATGGGGGGTTTAGTTTTTCTCCATGGCAGATGGACATGACCCTTTCGCGACACTTCCCTTGAATGCACTGCGAGCGATCGAAAGGGTCGCGCGAACGGGGTCTCTGCGGGCAGCAGCTGAGACACTCGGCGTCACCCAAGGAGCGGTCAGTCAACAGATCCGCCGCGCAGAACTTCGGCTCGGCAAAGCGCTATTTCATCGGCGACCCGCTGGTCTTGTTCCCACATCGGTGCTCGCGGAGATCCTTCCAGACCTCGAGCTCGGGTTTACCCGTCTTGCTTCCGCGGCTGAAAACCTTAGGACACAGCCCTCGCAACGCCTTAACATCAGTGTAGCTCCGGTTTTCGCCGCTCGGTTCTTAACACCACGACTGTCTGCCTTTAAGCAGGCCCATCCGCAAATCGATATCAGTCTGGTGGTTGACGGACAGATCGCAGATCTGTCGCAGGCTGACCTGGATGTTGGAATCCGCTACGGCAAAGGCAATTGGCCACGGACGAAAAGTAAAAAGGTCTGCGAGAGTTCACTGGTTCTTGTATGCTCACCGGAACTCGCAAGGAAACTTCAACAATCCGCCGATCTTTCTGCTGTCACCGTCATTCGTGACATCAGCACATCCTCCGGATGGAGACGATGGGCAGTCACGGCCAATCTCGGTCACGATTTCCCTCTCACTTTCTCAGATATGTTCGGAAACCCGAGCGTTGCGATAGAAGCCGCGCTTGCGTCAGCCGGCGTGTTACTGGCGGTTGATCTGCTCGTTGCCGATCTGTTAGCCTCAGGCGCGTTGGTTGACCCGTTCAAGGTCAGAGCGGCATCTGACGAACATTATTGGTTGGTGAATGCGGAAGGCCGATCTCAGAGTACAGCGTTACGAACGTTTGCTCGTTGGCTCCAACTGGAGGCAAAACTGTGTCTCGAGGGTTTACCGGCAAATGTTGCTTGAGGCACGCAGCTTGGGAGACCCTCATGTCTTCGAGATAGCGTCAGTGCCAATTTGGGACCCCGACCACGGCCGAGTCTGATCGTCGCGAGCCGTTTCATTCGGAACCGACGCGTGACGCATCTTCTTCCTGCTTGACCTCTTTCAAGAGACGCTCGCGCGGACCCTTCTTGAGTTTATTGCGAACGGCATCGACGGTCCTGTCGTCCACCTCTACTGGAATGCTGGTGTCATCGGGCAATCCGTCGGCCGTCTGACCGATTGGAGCGTCTTTCGGCCTGTCATTCAGCCCATCCGTGAGTTTCTTGTTCGACATAGCAGTCCTCCATCTTTTCCTCTAACGGCCTCGCCGCGCGGTAAGCGGCCGAAGCCAAACGTGGAGGCACTCGCCCCGACGACGCGAGCACCCCTAGCCTGCAAGCTGGCGATTCGTGCGATAGGCGCATCTCGCACTCCGGGACCACTCAGCGGCGATAACGGTGCCTTATCTTAGGGGCGTGAACTTGAACAGCGTAAAGCTGTCGTTGGTCCACGCCTGATGAAACCACGGGGAATCCTGAATATGCGACGCGGTGATGTACATCGTCCCGTCGGGACCTTGCGAAAATGTGTCGGGCCAGCGTAGCCGACTGTCTTGAAGGAGAGGCGTAACCTTTCCATCCGGGCCCAGGATTTTGACGCCGTCGTTTTGTATCGTGCTCAGATAGATGCGGTTCTGGTCGTCGATCCACAAACCGTCGGTCGGCTCTGTTTCGGCGTACTTCTCCGGTTTCACTGCCGTTGGGTCCTGTGGTGCGTTCTGCAACGCCTCAGTTGAAGTTCGATACATCGTGTTGCCAGTGAGAGCTTTCCAGTAGAGCGTCTTCCCATCCTTTGAGAGGGCAATGCTGTCGGCATTGAACAGCGGCTGGCGTCCGTCCGGCCGGCGGAGGGGTTTGCCATCGACTTGGACGACGACGTCTTGCTCGAACTGGGTTGACGGATCATCGCTAAGGACACGCCACGCTTTGCCGGAGGTAAGATCAAGAACGACTAGCCCACCTGGCACCCCGGAATCGGTGAAATAGGCGAAAGCGCCGTCAGGAGCGATCCGGACGTCGTTGAGGTAGCTGGCTGGGCCAGCAACGTCAGGCCCCAAAAGATAGATGCGCCTGACGGCATTGGCTTTCAGATCAATCTGGACGAGTTTCGGCCCGTTCCTAACGGTCTTTTCGCTATTGGGCGCGGCCGGATCAACGACCCAAAGCGAACCCCTGCCGTCGGCAACAACGCTTTGGACTGTCACGAAGTGGTCCTTCGGCGAAATCTCCGACATCTTCGAGTTGCGCCACGTATTCCACTCTTCATTGGGATAGGGTCGGATCGAGCCATCCGTCATCACTTCGGCGACCGAGACCGGGACGTCTTCCGACCAACGCGGAAAATTGACGAAGATTCTGCCATCTTCCGCTACGGTGACGCCGGTAACCTGATGGTCGAAGGTCGCAACTTTCTCTAGCCGCTCGTCGGTCGTCCCTGCCATGGGTGCAACCAGGTCCTTCGCGTTGTTCGTCAGCTTTTCCATGGTCTGGCCATAGGCAAGGAGCGGCGACGATAGCGTCGCGATGACCGCTGCGGCCGATACCACGCCCTGAATGGATCTCTTGTGCATAAAGGCCTCCGTTGATTGGCCCTCGAACCTTGCCCATCTCTCAAAGTTCCCCAGCAACCCTAGAAACTGAGACAAGCGTACCAACGTGCCCGACTGACTATCGAACGGTCAGGACGATCTTGCCCTGGATGTGACCCTTTTCAGCGCGGGCGTGGGCAGCGGATGCCTGCTCCAGCGGATAAGCGCTGTCGATGACGACTTTGATCGTGCCATCACTCAGCAGGGGCGCGATTTCTTTGAGCTGCGCCCCATTCGATCTGACCTGCGTCGTTGATACGATAACGTCGCGTTTCTTAGCCTCGTCTGCGCCCTCGAAACCAAGTGCAAAGATCGGGAACAGCGTTCCGCCCCGCTTCAGTGTGCGCAGGAAGCGCCCTGACTTCGCACCGCCCACGCTATCGACGACGAGATCGACATCACGAACGACATCCTCGGGCGCCTGCATGGTATAGTCGATGAATTCATCCGCACCGAGATCACGCAAGAGCGCTTCATTTTTTCCCGATGCGACGGCGATGACATGGGCGCCCTTCCACTTCGCCAGTTGTAGTGCGAAGTGCCCGACGCCGCCGGCCGCACCGTTGACCAGCAGCGTTTTCCCTTCCAGGGAAACCGGCTCATGCCGGGGCGGCTGAAGAGGGTTCGCCTCGTCATGTCCAACATCAATTAAAAACTGCCAGGCCGTCAGCAGAGACATTGGTGCGGCGGCTGCGCGAATGTGGTCAATGCCTTGCGGTTTGTGGCCAATTTCCGAGACAGAGACAGCCACATACTCGGCATATCCACGACTTCCTCCGGCAAGCCCGCTCGGAAAGCGGACCATGGAGTAAACTTCGTCGCCAACAGAAAAGTCTGTTACGTCATCGCCTATGGCTTCAACGACACCGGAAATATCAGTCCCGGGGATTGCTGGGAAATTCACTTTTGGACGCCATTCGGGCGTCAGCGCTTTAAAACCCTCACGCAGGTACCAGTCCGGCGGGTTGAGGCCCGCGGCATGTACACGAACCAGGACGTCATGCGCGGTGATCTGCGGCTTTGGCGCATCCTCGTACTGAAGAACATCCGGTCCGCCGAAGCGATAAAACTGCACTGCCTTCATCAGGTTGCTCACTTAAGCCTCCATGGCGTTTCGCAATGACAGCAAGATATTGAGGAAGTGCACTATTGATAATCAGCCCATAAATCGCTTCTATCATTCCATGAAGGAACAAATCGCATTGGAGCGTCTGACCGGTCTCATCGCCTTTGCGCGCGCAGGTTCTCTTGGCAGTTTCACAGCGGCTGCCCGCGCACTTGCCATCTCACCTTCTGCTGTCAGCAAAAGCGTTCAGCGCCTTGAACAGCGGCTCGGAATCTCGCTCTTCACTCGCACCACGCGGTCCTTGGTGCTGACCCCTGAAGGCAGAGAACTGCATGACCGCGCCCTTAAGCTGCTGCAGGATGCAGAAGCCATCGAACAGTCTGCCATTGCCGCACGGTCGGAACCCGGAGGAACCTTGCGGGTGGCAGCCGCCCTCCCCGTGGGAATCCACATCGTCGCCGCTTCGCTGCCGGGCTTTCGGGCCCGGTATCCCAAGGTTTCGGTCGATCTGCGCCTGAATGATCAGGTCGTGGATCTGGTCAAGGAAGGTATCGATGTCGCAGTCCGATTAGGGGAACTTCCGGACTCGAACCTTTTGTCCAAACGCATGTTCGCGCTTCGTCTCTGCGCTTACGCAGCGCCCTCGTATATCGAATCGCGCGGTATACCCGCCCATCCCCTTGATCTGGAACGTCACGACATCGTCAACTTGCGGTACCAAAACAGCGGCCAGCTGTTTCGTTGGCCTTTCCAGATCGGGGGAAAGACAATCGAGGTTCTTCCATCGGCTCAGATCATAGTAGATGCGAGCGATGCCGTTATCGCCACGGTGGCCGCAGGAGGTGGAATTGGAATGGCCGCAACATTCATGGCGGCTCCCTATGTCGCCAGGGGATCCGAACACGCTGTTGATGGAGACGACATCACAGCCCTGTGGTCGGCAAGCCGCCGTACTAACCCCGCAGTGCGTGCTTTCGTTGACCACCTGCAGGCGACATTTCTGAAATTGGCCTAAGGCCGTGCGGAACGATGCACGTGAGAGTTTCGCCGATCTTAGACGTCTTCCAGCAAGGTTAAACGCCTTTCGCGGGCGACGTCACTAGGCGGCGAAAATGTAGGTCCCGCCCCTGGCGAGCGCTTCTTGTAAGCTGTACGATCCTAGATCCTCAGGCATCTAAGGATTCGCTTGGAGAGACTGTTATTGAGATGGTGGACGATCGGCGTCCAGCTCTTGGCTCTACAGGGACTATCTATAAAGTTTGTCGCGTAGGAAAATCGCAGCTTCGCTTGCCTCATTGGAAGAGATGGTGTGGCCAACGGCCGGAAACACTTTTAATAATACATCATATCCTGCCGACTTCAGCTGTCCGCTTGCCGCAACCGAAGCTGCCGACGGTATGGTCCTGTCTGCAGCGCCGTGCATGAGAAGGATCGCGGTTTTTGGAAAATCCGTCGTCGGCGGCAAGGGTAACAGCCCTGCGAAGCTTACGAGCGCCCCAACTTTCCAACGGCCTGAAGCCACTGCGTCGAGGGCCATGATCGCGCCCTGCGAGACTCCGACGAAGGCGACGTCTTCGAGATCGTTCTCAAACTCTTCGCGTTCCACGATTTGCAAAACCAGATCATCGAATGCCTGCCGGGCCGCTTCTATGCGGTCGGGACGCATGGCCTCATCATCGACCGCAAACCATTGACGCCCGCCTGATTGATGTGGAAAAGGCGCATCGGGTGAAACGAACTTCGTATTCGGAAGAGTCGATTTCCAGGATCGTCCGATGGACTCCATAACCGATCCCTTTCCCCTAATACCATGAAAGAAAATGACCAGCCGATCTGGCCGAGGCACTGTTGGAGCCAAGACGTTGCTTTCGCCTGCGAGAGCTTGTGCAGTATCAGCTGATTCAACGTTCTGCGTTTTGCCGCGTGAAGCCAAAAGCGAAATCGGCGGCGCCACCGACGCCTTCACTGTCGCTGCTGCCATTGGTGTGACCAAGACGCTGAACACCAGGCCAACAATGGCTGGGAGGGATGAATTCATAAGAGCCCTCGAATGGTAATCTCCAAACCCTAGCCCGAAAGCTTCCGTTCCGTTGGGTTTCGTGGTCGTGTCTAATCGACTAGGAGGGGAATGGGCGCTCCGCTGAACTCAGGAAGCACCCTCTCCTGGCCGCGGGCGCACGCAACATTGCTTGCACCTGTTAACCAGGATCAGAGGCTCTTCGCTGTCGCCTCCATCCAGGCACGATGACGCTCCTCATCCTGATGTGCCTTCATGAAAAACGCTTTCGACGCCGGGATCGCATCCGGATGACGGGAGGCGCTTTCGTAGGCAGCCACCGTATCGTCCTCGTTGGTCTTCATCGCCTTGAGGATCGCGGCATCGCCCATGAGATCGGCCAATGCGATTTCCCTGTCGTCAGCATCTGCTTCATGTCGCCTCCCCTAGGCGCTTCAATGCCGAATTCACGAGCCATCTCGTTGAGGACCCCGACATGCTGCAGGTGGTCTTGCTTGAACTCGGCAATTTTAACACTGAGCGTCTCGTCGTCCAGACGGTTGATGCAGGAGTCGTATGCCGCGATGGCATCGTGCTCAAGGTAGATGAGGTTCTCTACCAGGTCCTTGATTTCGGGCTCGTTGCCTACCATGGGCACCATAGTGCTCTCCTTTGTGCCGGGAAGCGGGAGAACTGCGGATGGATGCGTTTGTTCCCCGCTCCGCCGCAAAGTCTCAATACGGCCGTAGCCCATGTTCACGCGGAAACGATCGGGTTGGGAATGGGGTTGCCTCACGCCTTCGTTCAGTTAGATCCGCATGCCGCCAAAACGTGCCGCTGACTAGGCATCATCTTAGGTTCATCGTAAAGCGGATGTGCCGGGCAATGCACGCACGTGTTTCGTGTTGAGGACGCTGTGGCTAGGTCTGCTCTGGACATTTTGCGGAGGCAAAACGCACAGGGGCGTCAAAGTTACAATCGCTCAACAGCCAACGCACTGCGAATGATCATTTTTGCTCCACGCTTTAGCGAAGCGTCCGTCATCACCAGAGGCTTTTTGACCGAGCGTCCCGAGTCGCGACGTGCACAAGGACGGCTGTCGACAGAATTATCGTCGACACAACAGCGGCGATTGAAAGCAGACCACGGTTCGACACATCCACAGATGCGCGTAGTCCTGCACCACTTCTCACTTTAATCTGGAATTCTGCTCGCTGGCGATCGCTACTCATTGAAGACGAAACGGCATCCTCGCCTTGCACGGGTTGCAAGAAGCTTGGTTCGTTTGACTCTTCCATCAGTCTTTCAAGTCCGCTTCGATCTTCTTGCGGCTATTGCCCACAGACTTGATCGCTTTCTTAACCTGGCTTTTTGAGACTCCCTCTTTTTTGGCTTCATAGCGGACCTCGTGTTCCTGTCCGCCAGCGACCTTAGCCCTATCTTGCGTGCGACCGCGTGCTGTTGTTGCCATATCGATATCTCCTCGCTGGCTACCTGATAAAGTGCTTAAACGTTTGGCGATTCACGTTGGTTCCGCTGGAGGGCGCATTGTGGCGTGTTGCGGGAGCCGCCGCCCAGATTCCCGGCACTGGTGTTTACGGAACGGTCTGCGTCTGATGGTCCTAGGGCGCTCGCAGACCGCTTATCACAATCGCATTGGAAGAGACGCTCGGCCCGTACATTGACCGCGTCGCGCTGATCACTGATTTGGAAGACGGTCTGCCGGCATCCTTCATGCTAACGGCGCGTTTGTCTCATTACAATTCGGCGCTGTCAAACCTTCAGATGGCCACATCTTGGCTTTAATTGGCCGTACCCGTCATGCGAATGATCACTGACGAAACTGGCTAGGATGCGAAAGTTTTTGACCGTAGTCGGAGGTGTGAACTGCAGCCTAAAAGTGCCACAGCACTGGAAGCAACCAAAAGTTTTAATGGACGACCTTAGTCTTGTCCTCGCCACAACTCGCGACCGGAAAAGCGACCTGCCAAACTTCGATAACAATCCGCGCCGCTGTGGAGGTGGCCCATTCCCGGATCGCGATAGAAACAATTCCACCACTGTCCTCGAAGTCCGTTAGGTACGCTCTATGTGGTTTTGGAACGACATAACGACCAAGAGCGGGAGGTCTCATGGAACAGGAGGGGGAAGCTCGCGCAATTCAGCGTACCGTCCTTTTGACAGGAGCTAGCCGGGGGATCGGCCATGCAACAGTAAAACTCTTCTACCAGAATGGCTGGCGAGTCCTGACCGTATCCCGTGCAGCCTTCAGCGAAGACTGTCCATGGCCTGGTGGCCGCGACAATCACATACAAGCTGATCTGGCCGATCCGACATGTTATGGTCGCCTCACGGGCGAGGTGCGAGAGCATCTAAATGGCACAGGCCTTTCTGCAATCGTCAACAATGCGGCGATATCCCCGAAGCTGGATGGGGGAATGCGAGCGGGAGTTCTGTCGACCTCATACGAAGACTGGCTCAAGGTTTTTAACGTTAACTTCTTCTCAGCGGCGACCCTTTCGCGCCTGCTTTTCAACGACCTCAAGGTAACGAGCGGCGCCATCGTCAACGTCACCTCCATAGCGGGCTCACGGGTGCATCCGTTCGCCGGACCCGCCTATGCCTGCTCTAAAGCTGCCATGGCCGCCCTCACCCGTGAACAGGCGTTCGAATTTGGTTCGCACGGCATTCGTGTCAACGCGATCGCGCCAGGTGAGATTGACACCTCAATCCTGTCGCCAGGAACAGAGAAGATCGTCGCCGACCAAATTCCGATGCACAGAATGGGCGATCCGGTTGAGGTCGCCAGGGTCATCCTGTTTTTGTGCACACAAGGAGCCTCTTACATCAATGGTGCCGAGATCAACGTGAACGGCGGCCAGCATGTTTAGGTTTACGTGCTCTTGGTGAACTCGCGATGCGGCGCAAAGCAGCCTCATTCTGGGAGCTGAGCCGGCGCTTCCCATTTGTCGAATTTGCATCGGGTGGGGATAATCTTACATGACTCTCGGAGCTTTATCCAGAACGACCAGCTGGTTGCAACGATACCCTCGGAAAAGGGATAAGGGTAGTGCAAATCACGCTTCTCACGCCATTCGCTTCTCGCCAGGTATCCGCTATGGCGGCATCGATTTTCGCGCGCTCATTGGTGGTTCGTCAGGTCTTAAATGAAGATCCATGCAGTGCTGGTGGAACTCAGCCCACGGCAGATGGTTTGTGCTTCACGCCCAGCGTTCCAGCGACCTTCAGGAGTGTATAATGCCCGATCACAGACGTGAAAATAGTGTTGATCCCAAAGCGGCGCCAAAACTTCCGGCGCAGAAGGCTGATCCAAAGCTTGAACCACCAATCCGGGAATCCAGCGAACAACTCTCCAAAGATATAACTGACCGCACGTTGATTCCGATCGGCCAAGATATCAAAAAGGGTGGCCCGGCTCTCGAATAGGCTGTGCCAGGTCGCGGGTTAAAAGACTTGCTTTTCGAACGGGCCGATCTTCTCATGGACGGCGCTTTCGTTGCGGGTCAGGGCCATGACGGTGCCGAGTTCCGGTGCGCGCTCGAGGAAGCGATTGTTTTCCCCAAGCCTCAATCTGGCGCCGTGCTTCACGCCGGTGGCAGTCCACAATCTCAACGAACTGCATTTGCAAACGATCATGACATGAAAAAAGCCACTCTGCCGTGGCGCAACCGAGTGGCTCCTCCCCGCATCATTTACATGCACATCATGACACAAGGAACGATTCATCCTGTCTCAGTTGTTGTCTATCAGATTTAGGTAAGTCTCTTATGACCCACTACGCATGGACTATTGAAGCAAAAGGCCGACAGCCAATTAAGAAGGTCACAACGTTGGAAGGGATCCGCGACGTTCTCCGCTTGCTTGATCTACCGGGTTTTTTCCCGTCGGATTGGTCGTCGATCGACGTGGGAATATCAGACCACGGCAACTATACCCACAACCAGGGGTGCGATGACGAGTGGTCGCTGAGGTGGACAAGAGTTGGCTTTCAGACCCTGACCGGTCGATACGCAGGGTCTTCCTCGAGGTCGGGATCATCTGCATAAGCCCAAGCGAGGGGTGAGGAGGCCCGCCTCAGTCGCATCGAGGGTTCGATTCCCCACTGCTGGCAGTCGGCTTAGACGGGCTTGCTCTATCCCGAAGGCATTAGTGTCTCATTCTCCGCCCCGCACACCTTCGGTTCGGCAACCAGAATTGTCTGGACGACCCGGAGCAAAAGGCGGCTGAGGAGACGGATCAACGCCATGCAGCTAAGAGAATGCATCTGGGACTCTTCGGAAAACATCGCGGGCCCTGTTGGCAACCTTGCCCGGTATGACGCTCAAGCCTCTGATCGACCCCGTCAAGGAGCTTCACACGGATACGGGATAAACGGAATCGGCGAGGTGCTTTCCTGGGCATCATCAGCTTTCATCGCCGGCAGCCCTCGTACGCACAGGGGTTATGCAACTCGTCACCAACGGTGTCGGATGATTCTGGGCAACTTCCGTACGAGGCGCCGGCAGTTCTGGTAGTTTACGGGGGCTCGTTCGAAATGAAGCCAAAAGCTGCTGAGGGCCCGGTTTCCAGGCCGCCTAAGATTTCCCACGTCCTGCCGGGGGTGATCAGAAGGGTCGTGACGCGCCGCACAGTGGAACATTCCTGGGGGCGTCGACTTTGTCAGCACCATAATCGCCACAAGAAGGCGAAACGGAGGACACGCCATGGTCAAACTTCTTGAAGACCTTTTTCTTGATACTCTCAAAGATGTCTACTTCGCTGAGCAAAAAATCGTGGCCGCGCTTCCAGAACTGGAGGCGGTCGCGCTGCACCCGCAACTCAAATCCGCCCTACGAAAGCATTTCGACGAGACGAAAGTTCACGTCGCGCGTCTGGAAGCCATCTTCAACGTGATCGGTGCGGAACCAGAGACGAAGATATGCAACGCCATCCTCGGCATCACCGATGAAGCCGCCGAGATAATCGCCGAATACAAGAGTTCGCCAGCACTCGATGCTGGTCTGCTGGCTACGGCGCAAGCGGTCGAGCATTACGAAATGTCGCGCTATGGCACCCTTCGAACCTGGGCCCTGGAACTCGGATATGAAGAGGCCGCTGAAATCTTGCAGACCACCCTGAGTGAGGAAGAGGCTTCCGATCTCGCTCTGACGACCATTGCTATTTCCGTTGTCAATCGAAATGCCGAAGGTATGGATGAAGCCACGGCCGGAGACAGCGTCCCGGCAAAATCATCCGGCTTCCCGCGGTAGGGTCGTTCAGCTGACGGTCACGGTCCCAACAATTGCAGCACCTGAAAGATCGAAGCCTGGCGGCGAAGCGGCTGATCACGCTCCAGGTGGAATAAATAAAATTCGTTGAGTGAGGTCCTCCAGACCGACTTAAATAATGTCGAACGTCGGGAACTTACTGGGAAAAACACGATTATCCGCACTAGAAAGGGAGACATCGACATGCCCAATCCCGCCCAATCGCCTGCTGTGCAATCTTTACGAAACGAGCGCGCTCAACAATCCCAAAAATTGAACGAGAACGACCTTCATAAGGCTCTTGAGCACACCTTTCCAGCCTCGGATCCGCTGTCTATAGCCCACACCTCGGTGCCTTCGGGCCGCGCCGATACGGATGCGGCGGAGCTGGTCGCGAATGCCGCCCCCGGTTCCAGCGGCGAGATATCTACGCCACATGGTGATGATGCCCTCAATGCCACAGATGACGGTCAACACGCCAAGACCGATGTTGCCACGCACCGGCGCAAGGCAGAGCGCCTTCCTGAAACGGTCTCTGAACTCGCCCCGGGGTCCAAAGTTATTAGAGTTTCCAGGGTTGAAGACGTGGTTCACCACATCGAAGATTTCGCAAGAGCCAAACCGCTCAAAGCTGTCGCTATCGCTGGGACAATCGCCTTTTTATTTGGTCTAACTCGATAGCTCGAAGACACTTTTAACCCGGCCGGCGTTGAAAAAGCGCCGGCTCATGTCGGGTATCCGGGTCCTTCACTACCCTGTAGACCCAGATGTTTGCAGGACCACGTGACAGCGCAACCGCTTGCATTTTCGGAACGATATCGCTCTGCCGGGGTTGAAACGAGCTCAGAATTTCCAATCGACTTTTGTCAGGAGCCTAAATGGAAGAGCAGACTGCAGCCGCTATCACTAACTCGCCGACTGCACTTGCTCGACTCGGCACACTTGCAATTCACTACGGACTATCTCTTGCCGGCGCTATCGTTCTCCTAGCGACTGGATGGATTCTGTCGGGCATCTTCAGCCGATGGGCCTACAAGGGTCTTGCTCACATCCATGGCATCGACGAAACACTAGCTCGATTTTTCGAGAAGGTTGTTCACTATGGTTTGCTGATCGTCGTTCTGGTTATGGTACTTGGCCGATTCGGTGTTCAGACCGCGTCTATCGTAGCTGCGCTTGGTGCAGCGGGTCTTGCGATAGGTCTCGCATTGCAGGGGACTCTCCAAAACATCGCAGCCGGCATCATGCTTTTGGTGCTTCGCCCGTTCAGGCTCGGCGACTTCATTGAAACGGCCGCTGTGAAAGGGAAGGTCGTCGAGGTTGGACTGTTTGCTACCGAATTACGGAATACCGATGGTCTTTACCTGCTAGCCCCGAACTCTACCCTATGGAACACACCGATTATCAACCACAGCCGTGAGCCCGAACGCCGCCAGGAAATAACTGTGGCTGTTGGGAACGACGCGGATATTAACGCGGTGAAACAGATACTGCTGGAAATCGTCGCTGCCGATCCGCGCGTGCAGAATAACCCGCAGCCACGGGTCGTGATCGACGACATTGCCTCTGATAAAGTAACGGTGAAGGCTGAATACTGGGCGGAAACCGCCCAATGGACGGAGACTCGTTTTGATATCGTTGAACGAATCAAAAACGCGTCTTGCCGATGAAGGCATCACTACCAAGTAAAAACTTAAGCCTTGGAGAGCTTCAATGCCCCTAGTTTATCACGTCGAAGAACATGATGGTGGATACGCATACCGGGTGAACAATGTCTGGTCCGAGCCGTTTCCTGATCATGACACTGCTCTTGCGGCGGCGAAGTCCGCGGCCCAACGGCAGCAACTCGGCGGTGAAGACACTGAGATTACCTTCGAAACATCAGACGGGCAGTGGCGTACAGAGCTGGCTTCGGGAGGAGATCGCCCTCAAACGCAGGTCATCGACGATAGCAGTACGAAACTTTGACCATTTCTTCGTCCCGCACCGCGTCTTCACGCCATATATAGACAACTTTTGGCTCCAGACATCCGCCTCAATCGTGCGCATAAACCATCCGAAATCGGCAATTCGCTCTGACGGGGCGCTTGCCGGAGCAGCGCCCTGATCTTGTATGCCGCATCCCTCACCAAGCGACGCGGTTGTCGTAGTTCTTGTCCCGCCAATCCGTTCGTGAAGACCTGCGGTTCCAGCAGCAGCGATTGCTCCAGTGTCCGAAAACTGCAGAAATTTGAGCCACAGGGCTACTACTCTCACGGTAGCGTCGCTCGATCTTAATTGGCGCGACAGGGGTGATCAAAAAACGGCCGCCGTCGCGATCGTGCATCCGGTTCGAACAGCGGAGGCAAAGCCATGTCTGGCACACACCGCCAGTCGATGAGCCCGTCCGCTCCTATAAGAGCGACGAAGCGCCGTCGCTGGCGGTCGCGTAATGCTCGAGAGGAAGAAAGCCATGACTGACTCGGGGGACGATGTGATGAAGCATTGGCACCATTCGCACTACCCTGGAGAAACGAGGATAAGGCGACATGATCTGTCGGGACAAAGCTTATCTGCCCGTCGTTGTTCCTAGTCGCTTTAGAATATATCGTGTGGAACCCAGGTCCCTCTTCACGGTTTAACCCGTACCCCCAAAAAAAAGGAGAGACCTGATGGAAGACACTCGACGTCCTATTCCGCCCTACCCGCAACAGCAGCAGAAACCACCTGGCAAAACAGCCCAGATGGAACCGGTCCCGGATCATGGAGAAAAGTCCTACAGCGGTAGTGGCAAGCTTAGTGGCAAAGTCGCCCTTATCACCGGAGCCGACTCCGGGATTGGTAAGGCCATTGCTATCGCCTTTGCCCGCGAAGGTGCCGACGTCGTCGTTTCCTACCTCAACGAGGACGACGATGCCCGCGACACTGCAACCTGGATTGAAGAAGCGGGCCGCAGAGCTCTCGTCGTTCCGGGCGACATCAAGAGCGAAGCGCACTGCAGGGATCTGGTGCAGCGCGCCGTGGACGAGCTCGGCGGTCTAGACATTCTCGTGAACAATGCCGCTTTTCAACGGACTTACGGGGATATCAGCGACATCACGGCGGAGGAATGGGATGAAACTTTCCGTACCAACATCTACGCGCCATTTTTCCTGTCTAAGGCGGCCGCTCCTCACATGAAGCCGGGCAGCTCAATTATCAATACGACTTCTATCCAGTCGCGGCAGCCGTCGCCGCAGTTGCTCGCCTACGCTTCCACAAAGGGCGCGATTTCCAATTTTACCGCGGGTCTGGCAGAGATGCTCGCAGAGAAAGGTATCCGCGTTAACGCAGTCGCACCGGGACCAATTTGGACGCCCCTCATTCCGTCAACAATGCCCGCGGAAAAAGCGGCCAAGTTCGGCGAACAAACCCTTTTAAAACGCGCCGGTCAGCCCGCCGAACTTGCCGGAGCCTACGTTTTGCTAGCGTCCGATCTGGGTAGCTATATGACGGGCGCAATCATTCCGGTAACCGGCGGCGAAGTTATGATTTGATGCGACTGGCCGCTTGGCATCAAACGTCGAGCGGCCAACCGTGGAAATACTTGCGATCGCAATGCTCGCTGTCCGTCAATCGACGCCAAATATCGAGGCGCTGATATAGCGTTCCCGTCCTTTTGGATCATTGAAATAATAGACTGCGACAATCTTACCATCGGGACGAACGACCGCTCGAGGATAGCCGAGGTCTGGTTCTCCTCCGTCGCACCGAAGTGTATATGGCGCAGACCATGAGTGCCCGTGATCCAGACTCATGACAAACCGGATTCCGAATGGAAGATCTCTAAAACCGAAGACAAGTACCAGTTTCCCACTAGGAAGCAGAACAAGGGCCGGCGGATTGCCCATGTAGCCGGTGTTTTCAACGGGCGTTCCTGAATGACGCCATGTTTGGCCGGTGTCGGTAGAGTAGTACGCCTCAAGCGCGTTTCTGTCCTGACCGCCTCTTCTGACAACGGTGTAAACCGTACCGTCCCGTAGCAACGCAGATGAGGGCATGATTGCGTATCCGTCGGGGCTATCGCAGACTACGCCCGTCTCCTTGAAGCTCATACCGCCGTCTGTCGTTCGCGCGCATATCACACGGCCCTCCGTTCCATCCCTTTTTGTAGCGGTTAGAAAAAACAGAGCGTCGTGCGGTCCGAGCGTCACAATATCGGTGCGGGCGGACAGCCCCCTTCCTAGGCCAACGAACGCGAAGGGACCGTCCCACGAGTATCCCCGGTCATGGCTTTTATAGAACCAGCTTTGCGGCGATCCTGTTATCCCCGTGCGCGCCGCCAGGACGATCGTTTCGGGGTCAGTAAAATCGATCGGAGCCGGCAGAACTTTTAAATCGCGGGAGGGTTCAAGTTTCTCATCAGCTTTGTTGCCGGGTTGCAGATGCTCATCTGCAGACAGACTGTTCCCTCCAGGAACATGACCTCGAAATGCTTCGGCGTTCCAAGTAACGCCACCGTCAAGGCTTCTGGACTGAACCGGCTCAAATGGGTGGTCTCGGTCCTCTAAATGGAGGTTCTCACTGTCAACGCCCAGTTTGCCGACCACGAAGCAGGCAACGATTTCTTCGCCCCAGCACCACAGTCCATAGTTGGCGGGCCAGCCCGCGAACGCGCCTTGTTCTCGATATATTTCTTGATGCACGGCATCGGCCAACCAAGTCATAGGCCGGTACCATTGTGGTTCGCACCCTTTAGAATCCGAAAAAGGATAAATGCAGAAAGGCAGAAGCAGATTGCGTTCGTGAGGATGATGGGCACTTCAGCTCGCATGAGCCCAAACGCGGTCCATAAGGCAAAGCCTGTAACGGTGAGGGAATACATTCTCGCTGAAAGCGCTGATGTGTCGCCTGAACGAACCACTTTCCAAGCCTGAGGCACGAAACTGGCGATAGAGCAGATGGAGGCCAGATATCCGATTATTATGGCTGCGTCCAATTCGCTCTTACCCCTTCCTTTCATGACGTCATACACGGTGCGCTATTGCCAGGCGCATAGGGAGTATAGGCCCCTAGGGGATGATTTCAGTGCCCTTGCTGGCACTGACAAAGAATCCCCGTGCTTCTTCAAGGTCTCTTCCGCCATCGACCGCAGCCCGGAAAACACTTTGGACTTCGACCTAACCAAACCCACAGAATTGGACATATTGTCAAAGGCGGCGAGGGCCTCCAAATAGCTTTTGCAACAACGCTACCTTTACCAGCAGGTCAACTTCAACGGGTTTCCTCCACCTCGTAGCCATCAGCAGATCATTCTCCGCCTCAAACTGAGAAACTCCCAGTTGGTTCCAACATCCGAGATCAGGATAGATGCGGTCTCAGGGGTCATCCCTGTGGCCTAATTTTCGTTCGTTTGGCAGCCACCTTACGCGTGTAGGGCGCGAAGGCCAGGCGCTTCTGATGAGTCACTTTCGCACAATTTACACACTTTAATGACGAGGCTCTTCTCCATCCAATTCCCCGGAGCCGTCGTGCCATTCTTGACGATGAAATTTTTCTTCGCTGTGCTCCCGATGGTCGCGCTCGGGTACATTCTAGGCGCTTTCATCGGCGGAGCATCTCGGGGCTGGCAGGTGCATCCAGGCCTCCTCATCTTGATTGCATATGGGATGGTTATGGCAATAGACAATTTTCGGGCGAGGTATCCTTGATGTCCTGCCCCTTGCCTGGTTTGGGCCATTGTCTACACCTTGAAACTCTTCCCCCCCTGCCCATTTGTGGCATCAGTGTGAGGGGGAACGCATGACATATGATTGGGACGGCCGTCGCACGCGGCTCATCAGCAGGCTTCGCGTTGGAGTTGCCGTTGCGTTAGTGGCACTTGCGGTGTCTCTGCCATTGGTGGTGGCGTTGTCAAGAGAGTGGTGAACGGGGCAAATGCGGCCGCGAGCGGGCTCGCTTTCACTTGCCGACGAAGCCGTAGTGCTGACAGTTCCTGTGGTTTCGACGGACTCTGCGCCGTCATCTTTCAATAGCGTTTCGACGCACAGTTCGGGCACCTGCCGACCAATTTTCGCGGTCTCATACGAAAAACATCAGCATTGTGTTGCCGTTCCTGCAGATCCTCATAGGAACGATGGCGGAGGTGTTAAATGCGGGCTTTTCGCGCTGCCTTGTGCAACTGCCCGAGCTCCAACAGGGCATTTGATTCAGACCGTGCCATCATATCTATCCAAACGATTCACGCTCTTATCAAGCGTTCTTATCCGTACTAAGACTCGGGAATTTTCGATTTCATCGCCCGATAGAATGCCGAACGTGCGACGGACAGAAGGTTGATATTGCAAACGCACCGCCGAGAGCCGGCATTCGCCGGTTAACCCGCGTAATCTTGCGATCTCCGGTTCGTTGTCAGGAACTGTGCTCGGTAATTGGTCAAGTTGCGGAAAGCATTGGAGCGCGGAGAACCAGAAGCATGAGGTACGGCCCGGAATGACGGATCGATAGGCTGAAGGAGAGCAGACGGATACCGAGATGGCCGTATAGCATTGGAACGCGACCGTGGTTTGGATCGCACGCCTAGCGCCGACGGCGCTCCTACCCGCGGCGTGGAACAAAAGGACAATCTGTTGCTTTTTGCCTCCTGAGGCGCGTGCTGTGTCAACCGGACGTGACAGGGATGACGAACCGGTGATTTCGCGGGTTTCTCATCGAGGCCAACGAAGCGGCAGTTGAGCGCATTACCTGTGCGGCTCACGCCTCATCCCGTCCTCATCCGAGGCGGGACGCGGATTTGTACTGGGGACTGCCATGGCCAGCGACAAGCTATCGACCTACAAGCAGAAGCGCGATTTTCAAAAGACGCAGGAGCCCAGCGGCGTGGCGAAGCTGAAGCCATCGCACCGCAAACGTTTCGTTATCCAGAAACACGACGCAACGCGGCTCCACTACGATCTGCGGCTCGAACTCGACGGCGTCTTTAAATCCTGGGCGGTGACCAAAGGCCCATCTCTCGATCCGAACGATAAGCGGTTGGCAGTCGAGGTGGAGGACCACCCTCTAGACTATGGTGACTTCGAAGGCACGATCCCCAAGGGCCAGTATGGTGGCGGAACCGTGATGCTGTGGGACCGTGGCTACTGGGAGCCAGATGGCAATAAGACGCCGGAGCAGGCCCTCGCCAAGGGCGACTTCAAGTTCACACTGGAGGGCGAGCGGCTGCACGGCAGCTTCGTACTGGTACGGATGCGCAACAATCGCGACGGGGGCAAGCGGATAAATTGGTTGCTGATCAAACATCACGACGATTTCTCGGTCGAGGAAGACGGCGCCGCTGTGCTTGAGGAGAACGCAACGTCGGTGGCTTCGGGCCGAACCATGGAGGCGATCGCCGCCGGTAAGGGCCGGAAGCCGAAGCCGTTCATGGTCCAGAGTGGCAACATTCAGGCCGATGCGGTCTGGGGCAACAACCAGGGCTTTGCTGCTGAAGAACCCAAAGCAGAATCCAAATCCGAAAGGAGATCCGGCCCAGCCAAATCTGCCAAACCACCAAAGTCTGCAATACCCGATTTTGTCGCGCCGCAGCTTTGCGAAACCCTCGAACGCCCGCCCTCGTCCGAAGGATGGATCCACGAGATCAAGTTCGACGGATACCGTATCCAGGCGCGCATCGTAAACGGCGACGTAACGTTGAAAACTAGAAAGGGTCTGAACTGGACGGAAAAATATCCGGCGATTGCTACATCGGCCGCAAATCTACCGGATGCCATTATCGACGGGGAGATTTGCGCCCTCGACGAAAACGGGGTGCCGGACTTCGCAGCGCTTCAGGCGGCACTCTCCGAGGGAGAGACTGACGCCCTGGTCTTCTTTGTCTTCGACCTGCTGTTCGAAGGTGATGAGGACCTGCGGCAGCTGCCGCTCACCGAGCGGAAGGAACGGCTGCAGAAACTGCTCGAAGATGCTGGCGAGGATCCACGCCTTCGTTTCGTCGAGCACTTCCAGACCGGTGGCGACGCCGTCCTGAAGTCGGCGTGTAAGCTGTCGTTGGAAGGAATCGTCTCGAAACAGGCCCAAGCGCCCTACCAATCGGGCCGCACCGAGACGTGGGCAAAGTCCAAATGCCGCGCCGGCCATGAAGTCGTCATCGGCGCCTATGCCAAAACCAACGGCAAGTTCCGCTCGCTGCTAGTTGGCGTCAACCGCGGCAATCACTTCGTCTATGTCGGCCGGGTCGGAACCGGCTACGGGGCAAAGAAGGTTGATACGATCTTGCCGAGGCTTCGGGAACTGGAAACATCAAAATCGCCCTTTACTGGGATTGGCGCTCCGAAGAGGGATCCCGATGTCGTCTGGGTCAAACCTGATCTGGTCGCGGAGATCCAGTTCGCTGGCTGGACGGCAGACGGCTTGGTCCGCCAGGCGGCATTCAAGGGATTGCGCGAAGACAAGCCTGCAGCCGAGGTCGAGGCAGAAAAGCCGGCCCCGCCTACGATAATAACCGAAACTCCGACGCCAACCCGCACCAAGACAGTAAGGCAGGCTCGCGGCAAGAACGCCAAGGCCGAGGTGATGGGCGTGGTGATTTCCAGCCCGGACAAGGTCCTGTGGCCGGACGCCACTGACGGAGAACCGGTCACCAAGGAAGATCTTGCCCGGTATCACGAAATCATCGGTCCATGGCTGATTCACCACATTAAGGGGCGCCCATGCTCGATCATCCGGACGCCGGACGGAATCGGCGGCGAGCAGTTCTTCCAGCGGCACGCGATGCCCGGAACCTCGAACCTGCTTAAACTGGTCAAAGTGTTCGGCGACAAGAAACCCTATCTGCAGATCGATCGGGTTGAGGGCCTTGCCGCGATCGCCCAGATCGGCGGCGTCGAGCTGCATCCCTGGAATTGCGAACCGGGCCAGCCGGAGGTGCCCGGTCGTCTCGTCTTCGACCTTGACCCGGGTCCGGAAGTTCCCTTTTCCACCGTCGTCGAAGCCGCGCGGGAAATGCGTGACCGGCTGGAGGAACTCGGCCTTGTAAGCTTCTGCAAGACCACCGGTGGCAAGGGTCTGCATGTCGTCACCCCGCTGGCCGTGACGAAGAGCAAAAAGCTGTCATGGCGGGAAGCGAAAGGGTTCGCACACGATGTGTGTCTGCAGATGGCACGCGAGAACCCTGAGCTCTATCTGATTAAGATGGCCAAGAACCAGCGCAACGGCCGGATCTTCCTCGACTACCTCCGTAACGATCGCATGGCGACGGCGGTTGCGCCCCTATCGCCACGCGCTCGGCCGGGCGCGCCTGTATCGATGCCGCTGACCTGGAGCCAAGTAAAGAGGGATCTGGATCCGAAGCGGTTTACTTTACGCACGGTGCCTGGACTTCTGGCGAAAACCAGCGCTTGGCAGGACTATTGCGACGGACAGCGCTCGCTGGAGCAGGCGATTAAGCGCCTGGGCAAGATGACGAAAGCGGCGGCATGACATACGAGCGGGCACATCGTCAGTACACGGATTTCCGCAACGTCGGCCGTCTGGCCCGCCTGCGCCGCATTCGCGGGTTGGCGCGGCTCATGGATACGGCGCTACGCATTCCCGGCACACGCTTTTCGCTTGGAGCAGATTCAATCGTGGGGTTAGTGCCGGGCGTCGGGGATTTCGTCGGCGCTGCGATCAGTCTTTACATCGTCAACGAGGCGCGGCGGCTCGGCGTGCCCAATGACAAGCTTATTAAGATGTTGGTCAATATCGGCTTCGATGCGGCGGCCGGAAGTGTCCCATTGTTAGGGGACCTGTTCGACGTCTACTTCAAATCCAACCGCCGTAACCTCGATCTCGTTCTGGATCATTTTGGTCTCGAGCATTCCGACCTCGATCGCAGATGGCCGACACAGGAATGAACCCCGCCCGTTCGACAGCCGCCGATATCAGCTCAGTCGAGCTTGTAAACTGCAGCGTTGTCCTGAATCTCACGCAAGCCTTTATAGGATGCATGTCGCAGATTGCCGTCATCGGTCCAGCTGCGGAATTCGATTTCAGCAATCAGCGTCGGCTGCGCGAAGACGTAGTTCTTGCCCTTGAGCGGCACGACAGGATTCCGCGTCTTGAGCGCATCGAGCGTCCTCTTCAGGTATGATGCATGCTGTGCTTTGAAGCCCGTTCCGACGGCGCCGACATAGACCCAATTGTGTCCGCGCCGGGCGGCCAGCAGCAGGCTGCCGATACCACCGCGTGCAACGGCGGACTGTTCGTAGCCGACGATCATGAAGCTTTCACTCTGGGTACATTTGATCTTTACCCAGTCGCCTGTCCTTCCCGAACGGTACGGACGATCCCGGTGTTTGGCGATGATACCTTCCAACCCGAGCGACCTTGCTTTTTCCAGGACTTCGCCGCCATCTCCTTCCACCTCGTCGGAGAGACGTATCGCGCCAATGGCTCCGTCAAGCAAGTCTGTCAGCAGATGCCGGCGGACCGACAGCTCTGTCTTCGTCAAATCGTGTCCGTCGAAGTATAAGAGGTCGAAGGCGAAGAGGATTGAGTCCTCAGAAGCACGCTTGCCGCCGCGTCCGCCGAGCGAGCGTTGCAGCGCTCCGAAGTCGGCCCAGCCCTCGCTGTTTAGCACAACAGCTTCTCCATCCAGGATCGCAGTTCCGACCCCGAGCTCTTTGGCAGCTGCAGCAATCGCGGGAAACCGATGTGTCCAGTCATGGCCGCCGCGGGTAATGATTCGCACGCTCTTCGGCTCGATGTGAACCGCGAGTCGATAGCCATCCCACTTGATCTCGTAGGCCCAGTCCGATCCGACCGGTAGAGCTGTCTTCAGCAAGGCCAGACATGGCTCGACCCTATCGGGCATCGGATCGAACGGAAGATTTGGCTGTGCCGGATCGCGCTTTCGGTGCGGCTGGGATTTGGCGGAAAGACTGTCGTGCCGCAGCAGGGGCTTCGCCGATCTTGTCATTTGCTCGACCGTATCTCGGCCGCGACCGACTTTTTCAAGGCATCCATAATGTTGATGACGTTGTTGGGTGCAGCCTTCCCCGATGCTGGCGGCTTGGCTTTTCGCGGCTTCTTCAGCGCCTTCTTCTTGTCCGCGATGATATCGAGCAACCGGTCCTGGACCGGATCGACGACCATCTTGGGATCCCATCGCTGGGTCTGCGTTTTGATCAATTGCTGTACCAGGGGCAACATCTCGCTGTCCGCAGTCTCGTCGTCGTCGATTCCGGCGAAATAGGTATCCTCATCACGCACTTCATCACCATAACGTAGCGTCCAGAGGATGATTCCCTTGCCTCGTGGCTCCAGCATGACCGCGCGTTCTCGCCGGGAGATCACAAGACGGGAGATGCCGACCATCTCCTGCGCTTCCATGGCGTCCCGGATGACGGAAAAGGCCTCCTGGCCGACCGGATCGTTGGGCGACAGGTAATACGGAGTTTCGAGCCAGATCCATGCCACATTGTCACGGGGCGTGAAGGTCGAGATGTCGATGGTCTTGGTGCTGTCGAGCGCGACGTTCTCCAGCTCCTCGTCTTCCAGTATGATGTAATCGTTTTCCCCACGCTGGTAACCTTTGACCTCGTCTTCATCCCTCACTTCTTTGCCGGTGACAGAATCGACATAGCGGCTGACGACGCGGTTCCGGGTCTCGCGATTAAGCGTGTGAAAGCGAACCTTCTCGCTCTGCGAGGTCGCCGGCATCATCTGCACTGGGCAGGTGACCAGCGAAAGCTTTAGATAGCCTTTCCAATAGGGGCGAACTGCCATTGTCTCCTCCGATCAGCCCGCGCGCCGCGTTGGCGCGGCAGCCGTTGTCGATTTTGCGGCGGCAGCCGGTTTGGACGTCTTCTGGCGAGATGCCCCCTTATTCACATTGGCGGCGGTGCGTTTCGGCTCTGCTTTCTTTGCGCCGACCCCAGCGCTCTCCCTGAGAGCCCGAAGAAGATCGCTGGGTTTCGAGGCGGGCGGAGCCTTCTTCTTCGGTACCGCCCTGCCCTCAATTTTCGCCTTCACCAGTTCTGCTACGGCCGCCTCATACCGATCGTCAAAAGTGCCGGCAACGAAGCTGCCCTTCTTGGTGCCTATGATGTGCTTTGCGAGCTCAAGCATCTCGCCTTTGATCTTCAGGTCGGGCATCTCCTCGAATGCCTCCTTAGACGAGCGCACCTCGTAATCAAAGTTGAGGGTGGTGGCGATCAGCCCTTTGCCGTGTGGCCGGATGAGAACGGTACGCATGCGGCGGAAGAGGACTGTGCGGGCGATTGCAGCAACCTTCGCTTTTCTCATGCCGTCGCGTAGAAGCACAAAGGCACTGGTGCCCATGTTGTTCGGCGCCAGATAGTACGGCTTGTCGAAATAGACGTCGTCTATTTCGTGACAGGGGACAAAGGCATGGATCCTCAGGGTCTTGTCGCTGTCCGGGACCGCGGCCGCGACCTCCTCGGGTTCGAGGATGATGTATTGGCCGTTTTCAATCTCGTACCCCTTCACCTGTTCGTCTCGCTCCACCGGGTCGCCGGTCTCGCTGTCGACGAACTCACGCTTCACCCGGTTGCCCGTCTTGCGGTTCAGCGTGTTGAAGTTGATCCGCTCCGACGAGGAGGCCGCGGTGTAGAGGGCCGCCGGACATGCGACCTCTCCGAACTTGATAAAGCCTTTCCAATTTGCTCTTGGGGCAACCATGCGCAAAACTCCTGACGCAACCTAGGCGATTCAAGCGAATCGACAGGCAATTGTTCCGAGTCGAAACGAATCATTTTCAAGAAGTTTGGCCTATTGCGGCGCCCGTTATGAGAGTCTGCGCTGACGCTTGATTCCAGTGCATGTTTTGCACCCGCGCCCGTTTTCTCTGTGCAATAACCCTGAAGGAGTACTACCATGCGCAAACGTGAATCGAACCATATCAGGATCGACAAGCGCCACAATGTCTCCTGCACAGCCTGCCGTGGATGCCCTCAGAACGCAGCCGCTCGGAGGCCCGGAGCGACTGCTGCACAAGCTCCTAAGCCTTCTCGACGAGTGTTTGATTGCGCCCGGGCACAGATATTGGTTTATGGATTCAGATAGGCATCCCAAATTGATGTGCCGCGGAGAATATGTCAAAGGGATAGACGTCGCTATTGGGACGGCTTGCTAAGCTTTTGAAAGGTTTCGAACCAGCAACCCGATCGGTATTGGTGGCCACGAAACTGATGTTGCGTTACGGAAAAACACCAATTGCTAATCAGCACACGTGCCGAGGATCGGCGACATCAGCTTGATGTGGGCATCAACCCGTTCCAACACTCTGTCGGGTAGAACAGCTCGTTCAGGCAGAGACCACCAAGACTGGTTGACGCGCTCCACCGTCTCCGTAACAGCCTTCAGCACAGCAGCTTCCGGCAGTCTCGCACGATGAGCGAAGACTTTCCATCGCTGGGCGTTCATTGCCTTGAACGGCCTTTCACCGGCCAGGGACAGTGCCATGGCGTCCGACGGAATGTATGGGACGGTCGACAGAACATCATAGACCGGGGCGAGTGCCGGTTTGTCGCCCTTCCCGTGATAAATCAGCGACCAATTCTTGAGGTGCATGTCGCCATTGCCTGTCAGCACAGCCAAAGCCAGTCGTCGGACGAACTCAAGGGCTGCTGCTGAAGAAACGGCGACCCCAATAGCCACAGCGATATCATGATACGCGGCCCCATCATATTTTCGAGACGGATAGACGCCGAATACCTGAGCGAAATCTTCGATATGGATTCGCCCACCACTGGCAAGGCGATCGAACCGTTTGACGAGGAGGACTTTGCCGTCGGCCAATGTCTCAAACTCCTCTGGGATACCCTCGAACTGCGATTGTTCGACGAGCTCGCGTTCCGGCACGTCCATACCAATCGCTTCGGCCAATGCGAGATTTGCAAACTCGTTTTCCGAGACAACGGGAAATGATGTCGATGGAAACTTGGCGATATATGAACCCTGCTCGTCGCCTAAGGGGATCGTCAGACCGCCGCCCTTGCCTGTGTTTTTGATGATGGAGAGTTTCATTTGCACGCCGGCGAGCGAAAACCGGGCCTTCGGTCTCGGAGTTATCAAACCCTCATTACGAACAACGCTGCCTTCGCTCGGCACAATTCGGACAGCCCCCGGCAGATCCGATCCGAGTGCTGCAAGCAAATCGAAATCATTTCCTGCTCGCACGCTGCCCGAATGGTGCCTCTCCATCGCCTCGCGCAGTTTATCCTCTGGAAGAAGGTTCGCAAAGAACGGTGGCAAAGCCCTAGCGACTGGCTTCGGGTCCTTCCGCAAACCCCCATGTGCCGCGCGAAATGACAAACTGAGCACTGGGAAACCACCAGTCTGTCGATAGCTTTCCTCAAAGCTGAACGCGTTGAAGTCTCCCGGCGTCCTCACGATCATGCCGACCTTCAGGTCATTCAAGAGCACGTCCAGTGAGGTTATAGATCTTGGATCAAGAGGCGCATCAGACATTGCCATCACCATCAGGGCTGACGACGAAAGCAGGAAGGTCATCTTCGGCGTCACCTGGCTGCAGTAAAGCTTCAACCGTCGGGACCATAGCCTGCGGGATGAGCATCAGCTCCAGACCAAGCGCACGACCGATGTTGATCAGAGTCGTCGTACGGGCAGCGCTCGCTCCAGCCTCAATCTCGCGGTACCGTGGACGCGATAGACCCGCCATATCCGCGACCTGCTCCTGGGTGAGGCCCAAAGTCTTGCGCGATGTCTTGAGCAGCCGCCCTATGTCTTGAAGAGCAACCGAATCCAACTTCATACGATACCTTAGCGATTCATCTCTTCCAATATGATATGTTTACGTATCTCATGGCATTTGCTTATGTCAAGCCGAGGTTGAGCTTGCCGCGTTGGGGAAGGCGGATGATATCCGAAGTCGAAGCGTCCGAGCCATGCAGTCGGGGATTGGAAACTTCCGCCCTGTCCTTGCCAGAAACGCCGGCAGCACACCCGCCGTTGCCGGGTAGATTCTGATCTCCCGCATGGATCTTCCCCCTGCCGCACGCGCTGTCTCGGCCTACAAATCCAGCTTTCCCAGCACCCGGAGACACCGATCATAGAACACCGTCCCGCCCGCGTCAGTTCGACCTTGCGGCTCGAGCGCGTCAGTAATTGCACGCTAAGTGTATGGCGTACCGTTGATGACGAGTTCGCGTGTTCCGGCAATTCTACCCACCTCCGCTGGCAGGAAAGTCAAACAAGCGACGGATGGCAGCTGCTATCCGTTCATCGATTAGAGCCGCGGCTGCAGGATTATCTGCCTCGATGTATGTGAAGATGGCGTCGCGGTCCGACAGCGCATACGCAGACCAAGTAAGCTTCACGATCCTGGCGCACGGGCCTTAAGGCGGGCGGCCGTTCGGCGTTTGGCAAAATGTGCCTCAACCTCGTCGTCTGATAAAACTGGTCGAGTATCATTCAACGCTTCCAGCACCTTGGCTCGAAACCAGGCGTCATGCGCCTCACTGCCGGATAAAAGTTCAAGAGGCAGCGCCCCCTCGTTAGCAATTCGGGTGAGCATGATACGAACCGCATCAGATACCGTGAGGCCTATGCTTTTAAGCGCGGCAGACGCACGATCCCGAACTTCGACATCAATACATGTTTGGACAAGTGCGTTGGCGGCCATAACTATCTCCATATCCAGCTGATATGGTAATGCACTTGAATGACGAATTCCGGATAAAATTTACGGCGGCTGTGTTTGCTCAGCTCTCAGCTCTTAGTTTTTGAGAGGATTCGAACGGCCGACCCGCGATAACTTCGGATGCGAAGCGGCAGATAAACGAGGCAGATCAAGCATGTGGTCTATTTGGAATGTGCGGAAGGCAGCGGCAGACGGTCTGTCCGCTTCTGGGCTTAGAATGATAGAAGCGGACATCTGAAAGCTAACGGTAATATTAAATGCCGCCTCTTCGGTCTTATGTCTCGATGAGGCAACCATGCTTTGCGAGAGCAACGTCCACCCACGCCCGCTCATTTTTCCCTGCGCGGATGTTCTCCATCTGCCTTGTCTCGGCCTCGTGTTTCTTGCTGGCTGCGAGGAATACACTCTCGGCATCATCCATCGGTACGCTCAGCAGGCCATCCGCATCGCCGCATATCAGATCACCGGGTTGATCACCATGCCGCCGATTGAGATTGGCACGTTCACCTCACCGGGACCATCCTTGTACGGACCTCGATGAGTGACACCGCAGGCAAACACGGGGAACGACCCGGCGATCAACTCGGCGCTGTCGCGGATCGCTCCGTAAATGACAATACCGCCAAGGCCGCGCTGGGCCGCGTGGGCCACCATCAGTTCGCCGATAATGGAATTGGTCAAATCGCCACCTGCATCGACCACCACAATGTCGGCGGGTTCTCGGAAGCCCTGACCCCGACAAACCTGCTCTTCTGTTTTATCGGCGCGCTTCTCGGTACGCTGATCGGCGTCTTGCCAGGGATCGGCCCCACAGCCACCGTCGCCATCCTGCTTCCGGTCACGTTTTTCTTGCCGCCGCTTGGTGCCCTGATCATGCTGGCGGGCATCCTCTACGGAGCCCATTATGGCGGATCCACCACGGCGATACTGGTGAACCTGCCAGGCGAAGCGTCGGCCGTCGTGACAGCAATCGATGGCTATCAGATAGCGCGCAAAGGCCGCGCCGGTGCGGCCCTCGCGATTGCCGCGCTGGGCTCTTTCTTTGCTGGAACCGTCGCGACAATCGGTCTTGCCATCGCCGGCCCCACGCTCTCGTCCTTCGCGCTTTCGTTCGGACCAGCCGAATATGTCTCGCTCTGTGTGTTCGGCCTGCTGGCCGCTACAATCTTGGCTCACGGCTCCGTCATCAAGGCGATCCGCATGGTGTGCCTGGGACTGGTACTTGGCATGGTCGGCATCGACGTGAACAGCGGCTCCACGCGCCTCACCTTCGGTTCCACCGAGCTTTACGATGGCATCGACTTTGTCGTGATCGCTGTCGGCCTCTTCGGCGTTGCGGAAATTGCCAGCAATCTTGAATTCAAGGAGGCCCGTGGCGTCTTGCAGAGCACCATCGGTCGACTTTGGCCGACAAAAGAAGAGTTCAAGGAGAGCTGGGCCGCCGTCTTGCGTGGAACCGCTGTCGGCACATTGCTTGGTGTGCTGCCGGGTGGTGGCGCGACCTGCGTGAACGCTTGGTTTTCGTCGGCGGCTGTACAACCGCGCTATTCATCACCGATCCAATAACGCTCGAGGATATTCGCGCCACCGATGATATCGATCTGATCGTGGACCTTGCCGGGCTGGCGGAGTGGGCTCAGCTTCTCGAACAGCTTCGCGAGATAGGGAAGGCGCAAAGCCGCATTGCCATGCAGTTACATCGCCCTGATGGGATCCGAACCGCGAGCCCCTTGATCGCTAGGTCGAAGCGTTAAGGAATCAATTAGTTGCTCGCGTGGCCGGCATATTGGCTTCTTGCTTCCGGTACGCTAATCGCATACCATGGATGCGACGGGAAGAAGGATCCTACGATGACGACGGTCGAGAAGATTACCATTGCACTTACACCTGAGATGGCGGGATTTGTGCGAAGTGCGGTCGATGCTGGCGAATATGCGTCGACTAGCGAAGCCATCCGCGACGCCGTGCGTGAGTGGAAAGAACGACGGGATTTGCTTGGCTATACAGTCGAGGATCTGCGAGCGCTTGTCCATGAGGGCATCGACAGCGGTCCGAGTTCGCGGTCCACGATGGCAGAGGTGAAAGCTGCCGCGCGCCATCGATTTGAATCTTCACGACGCGAAAGCTAACTATGCTTTCTATTGTCCGCACGGATCGTGCCGATGAGGACCTGATCGAAATCTGGTCCTACATTGCCGTTAAAAACATAGTCGCAGCTGATCGAGTTCTCGATGCGATTGAGGCGCGCTGGCAGCATCTAGCACGGCACCCGTACTCGGGAATGGCGCGTGACGACATTGCCCCGGGTATTCGGCATCTGGTCTCAGGCGATTATCTGACACTTTACCGGCTCACCGGCGGCGCGGTCGAAATCATCCGCGTGCTGCACGGGCGCCGGAAGATTTCCTCCCAAGTCGTTGTTTAACAGATGGCCTGTTAGTGTGGCTACGGGCACGACACCACCCAAGCGACATCGCACGCGTAGCATAACGCCTATTTATGGAACTTGTTAGATTGACAGCGTCGGCGATTTTGCCCACTTATACAGTGACTTTCGGAACCAATTTGCATTCAAGCACCTGCGAACATAGAGGACGGAGTGGTCGGTGCTGTGGAAGGCGAGAAAGGCCTCCATCTCATCTGGTCTCGGCCAAACCGGGACTGATGGCATCACAAGGCTCGGCCACCGGCGGAGCCTTTTCCTTGCAGGAACGGCGGTGCCCGGTTAACGCTTGTCAAACCTAGCGAGCATCCTGCGCAATTGCGCGTTTTGCTCAATGAGCTTCTTCGCAAGCTGGCGCCGCAGCTCATCGACTTTACTGTCGAGGTCGGCCATTTCATCGAGGAATGATATCGGGCCTGCTGCGACGGAAGGAGCGACCTCCTCGGCTTGTTTGGCGGGAGCCGCAGGCTCGGCGATTGGCTTAACCTTCTTTCCAGGTGCGGGCGTTCGCTTCACCAGCGCTTCAGGAGGTTTGGTTGGCGTGGGAGCTGGAGACTTCTCCTCTGGCTGATGCGAGGTGGCGCGGGCTGCGGACTCCTTGTTTCCTGGTGGGGCCGCAGCAGACTCTGCCGCAACGGGTGGCACCGGTTCAGGGCCCGGGTGTTCTTCTTCAGCAACCGGGCTGTACTCGAGCCTAATGGTTTTCGTTGCGACTGCAGCGCTCTTTGGTTTCAGTTTACGCGACACCAGGTCAGCCACAAATCTCCATGGTGTTCTCATCAAATTACCTTCAAAGCAATGCGGCGGTGAAATAGCCGCGGTCATCGTTGTCACAAGGACCGCATTGATCTCAGCTTAATCAGGCGAAAGATCGACGGCGCCGTCGCATATTTATGCGCGGCGCCTTTCGGAAGCCGAACTCAGCCCTTACCAAGCCGCTTGCGCAGATCCGCATTCTCGGCGCGAAGCTTCTCGGAGAGCTCTTTGCGAAGCTGCTTGTTCTCTTCTTCAAGCTTGATGAGGTCGGAAATATCGTCAACGACGTCAACAGAGGTGACAGCGGGAGCGGACGCAGCAGCTTCAACGCGAGGTGCGCGAGCGGCCGCCGCCTTGGGTGCGGGAGCCGCTTTTTGGACCTTCACCGGAGCGGTCTTGGAGCCACGCTTCGCGCGCGTCTTCTTCGCCGGAGTTTCGGCAGGTGCAGCAACTGCATCGACGGAGCTGACTTCGGCGCCAGCTTTCGGTGTCCTCGGCTTGCGGGTTTTCTTGTCAGCGGGAGCTACGGCCGCGGCTTCGGTCGTCGCAGTTGTCTCAATCGTAGGTTCGTCAGCCATCAGTGTTCTCCTCTATCAGGCAAGCAAGCTTTTGATTCGCCGTTGATTAAAGTCAATGCCGAAAGCCCCTCGTTTGCCTAGATTCGGCGTTTGGTAGGCTGCCACCACCTCCTCCCGCCGGATAATCTGAGCCGAACTAAGGCATCGAGTTAGTTCTGGCTTTTTTGGTGCCATACGACAGTATGAAAACCTGCTCAGCATCGGACGATGATGCCATCGGCGCTGCCGTCGTCAAGGATGAGCGGTTCTCCCATTTACTCCACCAGCCCTCATGAGCAGGTTCGCAAATCGGCTCCTCCCACTCCCCGGCTCTGCCCGTCGCTGACGCGATCCTTGACCCCTGCATCCCCTCCTTGGACCGGTTGGTCATCTTCCACAAACGTCAAGGAGACGAAGATGATCTACGAACTCCAAATCCAGATCGAAGAACTGCGGGCCGAACTGGGATCGCTGTCGATGGCGGTAAGGGCCGTTAGATCGATGCCAAGCTCGAGATTTCCCGAGCGGAACTGGCCATTGCGCTGCCGAGATGGATGGCCTTGCAGAAGCCGAACCGCCTTTCTGATCCGGCCGGTATCGACCCCAATCGTCGTGGCAAAGTTGCTGATGTTTTCCTGTCGAGCTCACTTCATCGACATTGGGAATGATGCGGATCGCCGGGCCCGCCGCAGCTTGGTGC
This sequence comes from Pararhizobium arenae, assembly GCF_001931685.1. GTDB lineage: Bacteria > Pseudomonadota > Alphaproteobacteria > Rhizobiales > Rhizobiaceae > Pararhizobium > Pararhizobium arenae. Next base: position 126,002 of record NZ_MOOY01000012.1, read on the forward strand.
CGGCAGAGTTTTCCCGCGTTTAGCTCCTCACGCAGCAAAATTCAGCCGCCCTCAGGTCCTGCGCCGCGCTTCGGCCGTGACCGGTGCAGCCCTCTCTCGCGAACCGCATTTCATCCTCCCGACAAAAGGCAATCGACAGGAGAAACCAAATGCAACAGCTCGCGAAATTCCTCAAGGCGACCGGCCGCCGCCTTCGCATCCTTGCCAGGGTGATCTGTTACTTCTTCCGCAAGGGAAAGCTCGGTTTAAGATCGCGATCAAGATCCCGTTGTTCGTCGAGGTCGAGGTGAATTTCGAGACCGACAGGAACTGACGGAGTTAAACGCCATACCGGCCCGGTTTGCTGTACCGGTATCTTCAGCTTAACACCATGGCTCTCGAAGGCCGCTCCACGTCCGCGCGAGACCTTCTGAAACCAGAATATCGCCAAGACTTCGCCCGTCTCGGATCAGTACGCGAAGCTGGCGCCCATAGCGATCGGTGTCACGACCGGTCCACCCTCTGAGTTCGAGCGAACCCTCGCTGAAGAGTTCAAGCATTCTATCCGTGGCGCGTTTCCCAAGAACCAGCTCAGACGAGCATTCTGGCTCACTCACCTCTGGCTTGTCGATATCCGCGATCCGAATCTACCGGCCGTTTAATCAGATCGTGTCTCCGTCGACGACGCATGCTTGGCGCGTGCCAGTGGCACATTTTTGGAAGACGACGCTCACCTTCGATCTGGCCCCGGACGCGTAAACGTTGTCACCAGCCGAAACAGAGGCTGTTGGAGGAACTACGAACATCACCGCCAGGATTAATTTTATAAAGCCGCGCATTTACCCATGAGCAACATTATCCGATGCTTTTTCCATGCCTGTCCCTCCAATTCCGGCGCCATCTACCGGATATCGGGGCATGATTGATGGACAGTTGCTGAATAGACGCGGCGCTTCTTCTTCCGGAGGAGATCGAGGAAGAGGACCACGGCCTCTCGCTCGGTTTCGAAATGATGGCTCATTGTCTGGCCGTTCGTTCCGATACGTCCCCAACACCGCGTCAGGCACGCTTCGCCGAACAGGTTGGGCTCGATGGCCATCGCATAGAAACGGGCCATGTTTTTCGTGGCGCCCTTCCTTTCGACGTAGAGATGGTAAGGCTGGGTGATCATGCCGGCATGATCTTGTCTCTAACGCTTCCCGTCCAACGAGAGTTTTGAATCATTCAGACGCAATCGATTCAATTTCGTGATGTGTAGACACTACCGCGTTTAGGCGTTCGCGGTCGGCTTAAAGATCTGTTCGCGGGGGCGAACGAAGCCCGCGTGAGCTACTTGCACCAGCAGTCGACATTTGCTTTTGGCGACACATTGGCCGATTTGGGGCCGATTGCGGCCTGTCGGCTTCTGGGTGCAAGCAAACGAATGCTGACGAACACTACTCCGCAGCACCGGTATCTGCTCACGCTCGAATGTTTACGCTAAAGGGCTGCGGACAGAGCGCGAGAGGAGCACTCCATTCGCTCGCGTAGCCCA
>NZ_MOOY01000013.1 GCF_001931685.1 Pararhizobium arenae
AAATCCACACCGTGCTGACCGACAACGGCACTCATTTCACCGACCCAACCGGCGATGGCTGGACGCCTGATGACATCAAAGCCATGCGCAAGGACAACGTGCCCTTTCGTTGCCATTCTTTCGAGATGGCTTGCGCTGATCTTGATATCGCGCATCGTTTGACCAAACCCCGCCATCCCTGGACCAACGGTCAGGTCGAGCGAATGAACCGCACCATCAAGGATGCGACCGTCAAACGCTTCCACTACGACGACCATGATCAGCTACGCAGGCATTTGACCGACTTTATCGATGCCTACAATTTCGGNCGGAGAAGATCAATGTGAAGCATGAATACGCGAAGCTCAAGAAACAGGCGCTCCGTGTGCAAAATGTGGCGAATGGGGGTCTAGAGCGCGTCCGTTTTACTCGCGTCATATCCGCACGATTTGAGATTGTTGGCGCATTCTTGTCCGACCAAATCAACAATCGGGGATGGAATCAGAATTCAGCAGCCAGGAATCCTCAACGCGATCCCGCGTTCAATTTCAGCACTGGACGTAGCGCGTTAGATGTTCTTGCCAGTGCTGCTGTGGTGGGATTGGCTACGTTTGGCACTTACACACTTGCACGTCGGCGAGGTAAAATATCCGGGAACTTTAGAGCGATCGGCTTGTTGAAAAGGCTCACCTCCGAGGTGAGCGCTGGAGGGTTCGCCAGCGCAGCAGCTAGGTCTCCGGCGAGGCCTAGCTGCTTTCTATAGGTGGTGGGTAAGCGACTGTTAATAAAGCAACCAGCGCCTAAGCGTTCCCCTCGGAATCGACAGCCTTTTGGTCTGCAAAAGAAAAATACCCGTCGACGTCATTGCTGGGCGAGCACGGTGTCTCCCGATCGATGTCATTCCTACGGGTGCGGCTTGTATTATTCCGTCAGGTTATTAGCACTTCACTCACAGCATCGTTTTCCATCTCCGGCATCATGGCACTGTTTGCGAACTCGAATGTAGCAATCAAAGCTACAGCTGACGCTACAGGCGTGTGAACCCAGATCTAAGTCTGACTTGTCATTTTCCGTCGTATATCGAGAAATCCGTCAACATGTTCTTAGGCAAGGGGTTGGGTCGTTGTTGTGTGACGGCTCGGGTTTTCCGCCTAACTATACGCTTAACTCTCGTTTCACGCCGACGGCGAGGGTTTTGTAAGGCACCGTCTACAGGGTATTGGTTCAATTGAAACGAGGACCCCTCAAATAATAGGATTAACGCGACGGCATATTTAGAAGACTTTGCTATGTGCTGTGGCTCGAATCAGCTCCCGCCGTCTGACATTGGTTCGTCGCTACAGCATCCGGTGCCCCGCCGGGAAAACAGCCACCCTGCGTTGTCCCCGCGCAGGGTGGCTCTTATCGGCAAGTCACATCGGCGGCTGGCGAGTAGCTTAGTCAGGCTTGTTTTGCCGCTCGCGCTCCAGCCTCAACGCTCGCAGTCGATCAGTTTTCTCCTTCGCGGTACGAGCGTCCCTTTCTGCCTGTTGCATAGCAGCAGCCTTCGATGTTTCAAAATCGCCTAGCGGAGATGCACCGCGTTTGCGGGTGGTCTGAGTGTTTTGCATGCACTGAAAGATAGAGCCTGCCTAAATGGCGGCTAGATCGGTTCACGATGGCGGCATAAGTTGGTACGCTACAAGACGGGAAGCAAATGGACTGGCACGGTAAAAGCCGGAACTAATGCCGCACACGTGACAATGCGCAGGCACGACACCTATTCTCAGGGCTGACTTTCGCTAGATCGCCGGTGCAGCATGTGGATTGGCGACGCTGAGCTTCTCAGACTGAGGAGCCATTTGACACAGGATCTTTTGCGCCGAGATGTATTAGCTGACCGGTTTCTTCTTTGCTTTACCCTTTACTCCGCCTCTTCACACGCTTCACCCTCGGCGACTTCATGAGGTTTGAGGCCCTTTATTGGCCAGCCTTTGGGATGCACCGACGGCCCGTCTACCGGGTGGTAATAAGAAGGAATTCGATCTCGCCGCTCGGGCCGGCTCGAATACAAACGGCTGCGGATTGTTCGACATGCGATGTTAGCATTAGCTTCGCGTGCATGCTTTAAGCGCGCAAAATGGGATTGTTGCGACTTTATCCAAAGAGCATGCGCCACACGTCGATTCCTGGCAAGAGCAGCACGAATGTCCACCTCATGAAGTGAGGCCAATAGCTTCATGATCCCCGGATATGTCGGCGCGGTGCGCCTCTCATAGAACCGAGCAATTTGCCTTGAAACTGACACGAGCCACTATTCTATTTTTTGCGTACTACTATTTCCTTTTCGGGCCCTTACCGTGTGCACGCGCCCTTGCCTTGATCCGCGGTGCTTTTGCCCGGCCGGCAGAAACGGGGACGTCGGATCGGTCAGCGCGCCTGCCCCCGACACTTAATTGACGACTCATACAGCGCGCGCAGTGTCCTAGCCCCTACCGCGAGGCGCGAGCCATTCGCGCGGTGCGGAAAGGGGCTATCTGGTTCTTGTCTGGCTTTCCGATTTTTGCCGCCGGTCTCCTCGCCACCGCATGGCTCATGACTACGCACTCCACGTGGTAAACCTGGGCGCATCTGACTCGAAACGTTTGCCCCAATCCTTTTTGACAATGGGAACACCCCGCGAGAGTGATTGTTACCGGTCCCATCATCCGAGAAGTTTAACGGACGGACATCAGTTGTACTATCCAGGTCGTACCCAAAGAATGGATTGCGTTGTTATCGGCGGCGGACCAGCCGGGTTATCGGCCGCAATCTACCTGGCGCGGTATCGCTTATCCGTGACTGTGTTCGATGACGGAACGGGGAGAGCTGCAACCATTCCAATAACGCATAACTATGCCGGTTTTCCTGGTGGCGTCAGCGGTGCCGAACTGCTTACGCGGATGGGTCTGCAGGCGATGACCTACGGCGCCGAAATCCGGTACGAGACCGTCGAGGCCTTGGCTCGCGAAGGCGATGGATTTACCGTGTCATATGGCGACGTCAACGTGCTGGCTCGAACTGTGCTGATCGCGACTGGAGTGAAAAACCACCGCCCCGACATGCCCGAAAATCTACATGATGAAGCGGTCCACCGAGGCCTCATCCGTTACTGCCCAGTGTGCGATGGCTTTGAGGTTACGGACAAGCGCGTAGCGGTTATTGGACAGGGCGGTAAAGCGTTCATGGAAGCCGTATTTCTCAGAAGTTTTACGCGCCATGTAACGTTACTTTCACCCGGATACCACGATCTAGCGCCGGAACAACTGGCCCGCCTGCGAGAATTAGGAATACGCGTTGATACAGGGACTTTGGATTTCAAAGTTGAAGAAGACCTCATATGCATACGGACGCTCAAGAACTCACCTTGTTTCGATGCGGTTTATCCCGCGTTGGGGTCGAATGTTCGGTCGAAACTTGCGTCAAGTGTCGGGGCAAAGCTCTCGCCGGAGGGATGCATCTGTGTCGATGATCATCAGAGAACGGATGTGCGAGGTCTTTATGCCGCAGGAGACGTGGTGATCGGTCTCGACCAGATAAGTCACGCCATTGGACAGGCTGGCGTTGCCGCAACCGCGATCAGGAACGATCTATGTGAGGTCTCACCGCTCTTGCGTTGAATCGAGCCAATAGGATTCGGCGCGTCGGGACATTGATTTCTCTTCTGCGGTTCAAGGTTGAAGCAAACACAATTCAACCAGGGAACAAAATGTTCGTTGCCTTGTTCGCACATCTTCACGAGGGGCACGACATGAGCAATCTGCAGAAGCTGTTGCAGGAACTACAAGCCGACTACTCGCAACTATTCCGATCCAGTTCCATCCGGTTTGGCGAGTTGACGGTAGTGACCGACGTTGATCACATCATCCCGCTCTTGAAAAATCTGCGCGATGATGAGCGCTTTCGTTTCATTTGTCTGCTGGATGTTTGCGGAGTCGATTGGCCCGAGAGAAAAATGCGTTTTGAGGTCGCCTACCATCTTCTGTCACCGTATCGTAACGAGCGCATACGGTTAAAGCTGCAAACAGATGAGGAGACCGCTGTTCCGTCCGCTTGTGAGGTCTTCCCGGCAGCCGACTGGTTCGAGCGCGAAGCTTGGGACATGTACGGAATACTCTTTACTGGGCACCCGGACCTCAGGCGAATCCTCACCGATTATGGGTTTGACGGTCATCCTCTGCGGAAGGACTTCCCATTAACTGGCTATGTTGAGGTCCGATACGATGACGCGCAGAAGCGCGTTGTCTACGAACCAGTAGAGCTCAAACAAGAGTACCGTCATTTTGACTTTCTTTCGCCTTGGGAGGGGACGGCAGCGTTGCTGCCAGGCGATGAAAAATCAGACGAGCCGTCCGGCCGAGGTGCGGTGTGATGGAGCATCAGATCCGGAATTTCAACATCAACTTTGGCCCTCAACATCCGGCCGCGCACGGCGTTCTACGTCTGGTCCTGGAACTCAATGGCGAACTTGTTGAACGGGTCGATCCCCACATAGGTCTGCTTCACCGGGGCACGGAAAAATTAATCGAGGCGAAAACTTACTTACAAGCTTTGCCATATTTCGACCGGCTCGACTATGTCGCTCCGATGTGCCAGGAGCACGGATACTGCCTCGCGGTTGAGAAGCTATTGCAGCTCGAGGTTCCCAAACGCGGTCAATTAATACGCGTCTTATACGCTGAAATTAGCCGCCTGCTTTCTCACCTGCTCAATGTCACGACCCAGGCGATGGATGTCGGTGCTCTTACACCCCCTTTATGGGGCTTTGAAGAGCGGGAAAAACTCATGGTTTTTTACGAGCGAGCGTCCGGCTCCAGGATGCACGCAGCTTACTTTCGCCCCGGCGGCGTTCACCAGGATGTCCCAGAGCAACTGCTTCAGGATATCGCGCGCTGGTGCGAGACATTCCCAAAGGTGCTCGATGACATTGATAACCTGATTACGGAAAACCGCATCTTCAAGCAACGCAATGTAGATATCGGTGTCATCTCTTTGGCGGACGCCTGGGCGAGAGGTTTCTCCGGTGTTCTTATCCGAGGCTCAGGAGCCGCGTGGGATCTGAGGCGCGCTCAACCCTATGAATGCTACTCAGAGCTCGAATTCGATATCCCTGTCGGAAAAAACGGCGATTGCTATGATCGTTACGTAATACGCATGATTGAGATGCGGCAGTCGATCAATATAATGCAGCAGTGTCTCGAACGCCTGCTGTCAACAGAGAAAATTGGTCCAGTATCTGCGCTCAACGGGAAAGTTGTCCCACCAAAACGGGGAGAGATGAAACGCTCGATGGAGGCCCTGATCCATCATTTCAAACTGTATACGGAAGGATTTCACGTTCCAGAAGGAGAGGCGTATGCCGCGGTGGAGGCTCCCAAAGGCGAGTTTGGCGTCTATTTGATCGCGGACGGCACCAATAGCCCTTACCGATGCAAAATAAGAGCGCCAGGTTTCGCTCACCTGCAAGCGATGGATTTCATGACGAGAGGACACCAGCTTGCGGACGTGTCTGCAATTTTGGGCTCCCTTGACATCGTATTTGGCGAAGTTGACCGATAGAACGCCGTCCGTCTGCAAGAGAAATTGAGGAACAAATGCAAAATAAAAGTGTTGTCACCAAATTCGTCACCTAGAGTACCACATTTAGGCTTAGCGATGTCGGCGGGCGAGAGGGCGGTCGATTTCCACCCTGATAACGGGTGATTGGAAAAGAGTGTGATCGCGTTTGTGAATGACGGTTACATTGATTGCGGCGTTACCAGCTAACCCGCAAGCCTAGCTGCGAAGCCTCCTTCGATGTTACAGTACGCTGAAGCTACTTCTCATCCGATCGACATTTCGCCCGATATTGGCTCTTTTGCTGAGATACTTTGACAGCGCGCTTAGGTTTCTCCTCGATTGAAGCATTCCTCACCAAACCGCCGCGATGACAGACACTTGAAAAATGGTTCGGCCGCTTATGTCCTGTGCTTTGACACTAAGTCCGAACGTGTCTGAAGTTGTGGGGCAGGCGATAAGATCTTTAACCAGAATCTGTTTCGCTTCTTCCAGCACTTGGCTTTCGCTCGCGACGTATCGTCCGATCCTGTCGTGGTGGTAACAATAGCCATCGCTTCGATGGAAATAAACGAATGGCATCACTGTTCCAGTGAATCTCGGAAGGAGCGGCGCCTGCGTGGACCGAACCAGAGGAGAAGAACGACTGCTACGATAGGCGCCGCGCCGCCAGTTAGGAACAACAGGTCCGTCAGTGTCATTCCGTTAGACCTTTGCAGTTTCGCCGGCAGATCTCAGCGAGAGGAACTTCAAGGTAACATCCGACGGGTGTTGTTCGATCCAGGCGCCCATCTTTTTCCTTTTCGTCGAGATTGGCGCGGAGCGCAGTGGACGATGCCGAAAAGCCACCTTGTTCGGCGACAGTGAGAAGTGATCTGGAAGCAGCGATCTCGACCTGCTCGAATGCGAAGTTCGCAAACGAGTATTTCAAGATTTCGTCGGCGGCCACGGTTTGCCCCGTTGCCGCCGTCGCGCTAGTCAGTGACAGTGCCACATCTTTGAGGGCCGAGCGATCTTCTGCGAAGTCGCTGAGCAGTTGATTCAATCGCGCGATTTGGGTTTCGGTCTTGTGAATGTGCTGGTCGAGCCTGGTAGCGTCTTCCGGGTAATTCTCTATTCTGCTGACCTGAGGCTTTATGATCGAAAGGGCGTGGTTTTCTATCGCGTGCGCATTCTTCAACCCGGTAACGAAAATCGAGCGTACAGTACCTTCCGCGTTCATCACAGCTCCTTGCATTTATGAGCTTGCCCAACCGGGCTGCCTAAGCGAGGTTCCCGGTATCGCGAAATTATCTGAATGAGCGAAGTATTTTTTGGATGTTGTTTATGCTCGAGACACGCGCTTCGATTTCATAGCACTCGCGCATGGCAGCGGAGCTGTTCCCTAAACGATGTCGCCCCACGCGGCTCAGCTCCCATTGCCTAATACCAACACTGCTAACCTCAATCTTGCCCAGTGAATTTCAATCAGCGCCAGAGATTGCTCTGCTCGTCGGAGGGCGTTGGTTTCGTTTCCGCGTATGGTGCTTCTCCTTTTACTGCTCACATGGTGATCGCACCGAAAAGTCTGCGAACGGAGCCTTCATTGAAGTTTCGAAGCCCGGCCTTAATAACGGGAACATTGGAAGTGAACCTTGGTTGGGTACCGCGCCAGGGCAAACCGCCTTCGCCTAGGTTATTCAGGAGAATTGCATGAAATTCTATGTGTGCGCTTCCGCGACTGCAGTCGCTTTAACGCTTGCGGGGTGCTCGGCAACCGAGTTGCAGCCAATTCCGGGCAGCATCACCTAAAATGGCCAGCCGCGGACCAAACTGACTAAATCTCCAGTCGGAAGCACTTTTGAGCACCGGTTTCGTGACCCTCGTGGGGACCAGTATGTCGAGACCTATGAATAGCCCCGAGTTTCGTAGACACCCTCGGGTTAGATTTTCTGCTGCTTCTCGAACTCGATGGGTGACAGCATCCCGTTCCTGGCGTGCTTGCGTTTCGGGTTGTAGAACATCTCGATGTAATCGAACACGTCCTGGCGAGCTTCATCGCGTGAACGGTAGACGTTGCGGCGTATCCGCTCTCGCTTCAGAAGATTGAAGAAGCGCTCGGCCACCGCGTTGTCATGGCAGTTGCCGCGTCGGCTCATCGAGTGAACCAGATTGTGGTGCTTGAGGAACGAGGCCCAGTCCATGCTGGTGAACTGCGAACCCTGGTCCGAGTGGATCAGCACCTTGTTCTTCGGCTTGCGCCTCCACACAGCCATGAGCAGAGCCTGCAACACGACGTCGGTGGTTTGGCGGCTCTGCATTGCCAGCCGATCACCCGGCGGGAATAGAGATCGATGACGACGGCGAGATACGCAAAGCCCTCGCAGGTCCGGATATAGGTGATGTCTGTGACCCACGCCGTGTCCGGAGCCTCGACGTCAAACTGCCGGTCGAGCGAGTTATCGACGACGACGGAAGGCCTGCCGCCGTAGATGCCGGGGCGGCGTTTGTAGCCAATCTGCGCCTTGATCCCGGCAAGGCGTGTCAGACGTGCGACCCTGTTCGGACAGCACATCTCGCCCTGGTCGAGAAGGTCGTCGTGCAGCTTTCGATAGCCGTAGACCTTGCCGCTCTCCTCCCACGCTTTCAGGAGAAGATCGGTCTGCCGTTTGTCCTCGCTGGCTCGTCTGCTCAGCGGGTTCTTCAGCCAGGTGTAAAATCCACTCGGATGAACCCGCAAAAGGCGGCACATCGTCCGCACCGAAAACTGCAAGCGATGCAGAGCAATGAACGCGTACTTCACTTTGCATCCCTGGCGAAATACGCGGCCGCTTTTTTTAGGATGTCTCGCTCCTCGGTGACGCGAGCCAATTCCCTCTTCAGCCGCCTGATCTCCTCGGCCTCGTCGCTGCCCTTGGCGTTCGGCGCAGCAAACTTCTTCTTCCATTCGTAGAGCGAATGCTGGCTGACGCCGAGACGCTGCGACACCTCCGCAACCGGATAGCCTCGCTCCGTGATCTGGCGCACCGCGTCACGCTTAAATTCTTCGCTGAAATTCGATTTGCTCATGATGCTCTTCTTGCCTCAAAATTAGGAAAGAAGGTGTCTACAAATCTTGGGGCTATTCACTATCAAATGCAGGCTGACAGATCGATCCGCCTTATTTCTCGACACCGGACCGATCTGTTTATCGGGTTAGGAGACGGGCGCGACCGATAGCGAGCGAGGCAGCTACGCCGTGCCGTGACCAATAGCCACGGCACGTTACCGATTCTCTGACCGATCTTCAGATGTAGCGATTGGAGCAAGGGTTCTCAGACCGACCCCTATGCACAACATGAGGCGACAACGAGGTGCCGGCTACGACTTCAAGCCGAGGACGCTTGGCGAATCCAGGGTGGGGATAGTCTATCGGACCGGTCCCAGCTTGAATACACGCGTGCTGGAATGCTTCTCGCGCTTTCTCAAGCAAAACCGGATCATCCAGCGCATTTGTGCAAAGCTGGAATGCACGATGATACGCCGAGCGTCGCTCAGGCTAATCGATGAGAAGCGCCATGAGTGCAGCATAAGGGCCATGGATAGTCTGCCGACCTGCCATTGGCAAATGAACAACCAGAGGATCCCAACCCTTCATCTCGCTCTCCCTTCGGAACGGAATTGTTATCAGTAGGCCGCGGCTGGACAAAGAGCTGTATAGCCGTGGTTTGATCAAATCTGCTCGGACTGAGGGCCACTGTTTGGCTTCGCCGGCCCGAGTACTGGCACTTGCCCCATCGGCATACTTGCGCCGGTCTGGAACTCGCCTTTCCCATCAATGGAAGGTCCTGTTGACCAGCGACCAGCGACAGGATCACTGCCGTCCTGTTGGAAACCGAGATAGGCATAGCTGAACCTCTGGTTCTCTAGTTCCTGTGGGAAGCTGTTAGGGATTGGGAAAGCACCCGTTGGACCGCCGAGCTCTTCAAGCGCGGCCAGCCATTGGTTCTGATGCATGGTATCGCGCGCGATTAGAAAAGAGAGCATCTCTTTCATGCCGGTGTCTTTGGTCATGTTGTAAAGACGCGTTGCAAGAACGCGACCCGTTGATTCTGCCGCGACATTCGCCGTCATATCTGCAGCGATGTTACCACTGGCGTAAACATGCGACATGTCGAGCGGAACTCCGTCGGAATCCACCGGCATCGCCGAAAGGCCAGAAGAGAGATGGTTCTTCATATTGAGCCCCCCGAGAACGGCGCTTGCAACGGGATCGCTTGCCACTTTCTCTTTGATGGAGACTGGAGCGCCTTCGAGGTTCAGAGCAACGGCGGTGGCAAGCATCTCGATATGGCCGAGTTCTTCAGTCGCCGTGTTCATGAGCAGGTCCCGGAACTTGGGATTACCGCGCGCACCACAGGCCTGGAAGAAATATTGCATAGCAACACGAATTTCGCCTTCAACTCCGCCGATGGCCTGCTGGAGAGCCCGCGCAAAAAGTGGGTCCGGCGTTTCTACCCGCACTGGGAACTGCAACTTGCTATCTGTGTAGAACATCGTTTCCTCCGCCTCTTGTGGCGGCCGGCGAACAAGCGGTTCGCGCAATTGTTCCTAAACAGTCTCACAAAATCTCGACCTGACGCTGACGGCTGATCGCCCGTTCGCTCATACCTGTTTTCTTACATCGCCCCGTGGTGGTCTCAGTTCAGGCAGGGTTGGAGAGAGCATCGAACGACTGCGCTTCGTGCGCGGAACATCTTTCCTACGCTGCAGTTAGCCGTCGTTGGAAAGGGCGAGCGCGATGTCTGCAACAAAAGCAAAAAGAGACCCGAGCCGCGTCTTCAGTCGCACCTTCGACTGGGCCGGTCATGCGCTGGGCTTCAGCATTGGTGGCTTCTTCGACGGCATAATTTTGCATCAAATCCTCCAATGGCACCACCTGCTCAGTGGTATTGAGGAGGCGCAGCAGGACATTCGCGTTCTTGTGCTGTGGGATGGGATTTTTCACGGACTGATGTACATAATTGCCGGTGTCGGCCTCTGGTTACTATGGCGAGCTCGCAAAGAATTTCCGGCTAGTGGGGCAGATCGACGGCTATGTGCCAATTCGCTCATCGCTTTTGGTACTTGGCACATTTTAGATGGGATATTATCTCACTGGATTTTGGGCATCCATCGCATTCGTATGGACGTGAATAACCCTCTTTTCTGGGACTTGCTCTGGTTTGTGTTGTTTGGCGCCTTGCCCTTCATTTGCGGATGGGCAGTACGGCGAACGCGCACAAGCGGCAGATCTAGTATGCTGAGTTCTCCCCTAGCTTTAGTCATGGCTACAGCGCTCTCCGGCCCCCTGGCGGCACTGCCGCCACAGGATCAACAACAGGTGATAGTGCTTTTCAAGCCTGGAATCACCGTAACTCAGGCCGTAGCTGCAATTGAAGCAGTTGATGCCAATATAATCGGTTCTGATGTTTCAGGACAGTTATGGATTATAGAGGGAACGAAAGGCCTGGAGGCATTCCGACTTTATCGTCATGGCGCGCTCTTGGTCACCAATTCAGTGTTGCCTCTCGGATGCATTAGCTGGACGAGCATTCAATCAAGCTAATATCGACTGAACCACAGTAAGAACGTGCCCACCCACTACAGCTGTGACCGCGATACTGCCGTGCTCATACTCATGTTCCCTGCAGTTTGGTCGCGGAACAGCTCCTCAGTCTCATGATCAAAACTCAGATTTATGCCGTGCCGCGACATTCGCCGCTCCATGATCTCCGCCATAGCTGCAAGGAACGCGTCAATGCCATGTTCGTCCTCAAAATCAGTGCATGCACTTTCAAGGTCTTTAAGGGTCATCTTCGCGCCTCTTGTGTGGGTTTAAGCGCCCAACGGGAATTAGCTCGACTTGTTCCTGGAAAAAGCTGCTGCTCCAACGACCGGGCTATGCCAACGCCAAGTCAACTTTGCACCTTCTTCCAACCTGCATCATCATTCGAGCGAGAGCCATCTACGTAAAGTGTAGGCAATGTCACCTTAGGATGTCTTGATGCACTCGAAAATGTCCGGATCAAAGGAACTTCAGCGAACGTGCTTAGTTCTCAGACAATCTCGAATCCTTGGAGATCGTCATGATGTTTCAATGCCGTACATGGTGACAAACCTTTCGGACGAGTTTGAATGCTCCCCGATATCTTTGGCAATTAAAGAGATCTTCTCGCTGAGGTCATTCATCCGCGACTTTGTCGTCTTCGCCCATCACCTGCGGCATTGAATTCCATCAGAACTGAATTTCGAAGATTCTACAAATGTGAGGCTTCATGAATTCGCACCTCGATCGACTGGCCAAAACGTATGGGATCAGCCTGACGAGGCCAAGCCCGGATAACGGGGAGGTGCCGATTTCCGATGATGTAAAACGTAAACTTCTTCGCGCGCTCGGCGTTGCGGATGATGGAAAGGCACAAGAAGCCACTCGAAGAAGCCCGAAAAACCGGCCATCCGGAAAGCCGATTCCACACACATTTGTCCCAGAATTTCTGAGGACTGAGCGGGTATGGGGCATCAGTCTTCAGCTCTATGAATTGCGGTCCGAACGAAACTGGGGAATTGGAGACTTCGATGACCTCGTTGAAATGATACGCTTTGCGGCCTCGCTCGGCGCCGATTTCGTCGGGCTCAACCCGCTGCACGCATCGTTTCTAGCCGACCCCGATCGTTGTAGTCCGTATGAGCCGTCAAACCGCCAGATGCTCAATCCTCTCTACATCGCGGTCGAAAAAGTCGCTGGCTTTCAAAGCAATCCCGGACTTGAAGCCAGGGTTAACAAGCTTCGACTAACCGACTACGTCGATTACGTTCGGGTGGCTGCGACTAAACTAGCAGTTTTGCGGGAACTGTGGGCGAGCGGGCGATCCTCATTAGATGGTGTCGGAGCCGGGCAAGACTTTAGTGCGTTCGTCCAGGACGGTGGTGAAGTATTACGCCGGCACGCGGTGTTCGAAGTCCTGTCAGCGGTTATGGGCGAACAGGGTAACGGCACTGGCTGGAAATCCTGGCCCATCGGTTATCAGAGGCCGGAAACCGCGGAGGTTGCCGCATTCGCTGAGGAACATGCACGCGAGATCGAGTTTCACATGTGGCTGCAGTGGCTTTGCCATCGGCAATTGACCCGCGCAGTTAGAACTGCAAAGGAAGTCGGCATGCGGCTTGGCCTCTATCTTGATCTGGCCGTCGGGGAAGCAATTGACGGTTCGGCTACATGGAGTGAGCGGAACGCCTACATTTCCGATGCAACGGTCGGCAGCCCCCCCGATCCCTTTGCGCCAGACGGGCAGGACTGGCATCTGGCAGCATTTCACCCGGCAGTGATCGCCTCGGGCGGCGATGCGCCGTATCTGCGGATGGTAACTGCTGCGATGCAATATGCAGGTGCCATCAGGATCGACCATGTAGCGGCTCTGCGCCGCCTGTTTCTCGTGCCGCTTGGCAGTGCGCCCAAAGAAGGCGCTTATGTCAACTACCCACAATGCGACTTGCTGCGCATCCTGGCCACTGCATCGTTAAAATTCAGGTGCTTGGTCATCGGGGAAGATTTGGGACTACTTCCGGAAGGGTTACAGGAGGATCTGATGGAAGCCCAAGTTCTCTCTTACCGAATTCTGTCTTATGAGCGGGAGGACGATGGCTTCAAACCCGCGGACGCCTATCCCCGACTTTCACTCGCATGTATCTCAACACATGATCATCAGACGCTGGCCGGTTGGTGGCGGGGCGCAGACATCAAAGCCAGATTGCAGCATGGCATTGTCCCTCATGACATGACACAGACACATGTCGAAAAACGTCGGTACGAGCGTGAGGAACTGAAGGTTGCCCTGGAGGAGGCGGGCACAGATCCCCCAAAGCGTTTACCTTCGGCGGCTGGAGGCGACGACAAATTGAAGGATTTGGTCGTCAGCGCCCATCGCTTCATTGCAAAAACCGCGTCCATGCTCGTTGCTGTCCGGCTGGCCGACATGACAGGTGAGAAGCAGCCCACGAATATCCCAGGCACGAGCGGTACTTACCCGAACTGGAAGCCGAAGCTCACTGTTGCGATAGAGCAGTTCGAAAATTTGCCGCAGCTTCTGCAGATCGCTGCGGCAATGCAGGAGGAGCGGCCCCGCTAGGTTGGTGCCCCGTCAGTGTTTCCGTCCGGCGTACAGAACTCCACGCGATAGAAGGATAGCCGTCCCCCATGTCAGGTCACGGGACTGGAACCATCTCGATTCATTTTGGTTTTCCTTACCTTTGGCGCAGGCTGTTGAGATCAACAAGTACCTGCCCCGTTCGCCCGAAGTGTTGAAACACAGAAAAT
This sequence comes from Pararhizobium arenae, assembly GCF_001931685.1. Taxonomy (GTDB): domain Bacteria; phylum Pseudomonadota; class Alphaproteobacteria; order Rhizobiales; family Rhizobiaceae; genus Pararhizobium; species Pararhizobium arenae. The sequence continues at coordinate 13,868 of NZ_MOOY01000013.1, forward strand.
GCGAAAGAGATGAAGATTAACTGGCCGAAACAGCTTTGGATTGTGCGCCACGGGGAAAGCGCTGGGAACGTTGCCCGGGACGCGGCCGATCTTGCAGGGCACGCCCGCATAGATATTGCCGAACGCGATGTGGATGTCCCACTGAGCGCGCTTGGCCAACAGCAGGCTGACGCATTGGCGGCATGGTTCTCCGCCTTGCCCTTGTCAGAACAACCCAATATTTTATTGGCCTCACCATATCAACGAGCGGTGCGAACTGCCGACACCATAGCTGAGAAGCTGTCAGCCAAGTCGCAGCTTTCCACTAGGGTCGATGAGCGCCTGCGCGAGAAAGAGTTTGGTATTCTGGATCGGCTGACGCGGCGAGGGATTGAAGAACTGCATCCGGATCAGGCGGAATTCCGGCGGATTTTGGGGAAATTCTATCATCGGCCACCAGCCGGAGAGAGTTGGTGCGATGTAATTTTACGGCTGCGGAGCATGCTCGACACAGTCAGCCTGCATTACTCCGGTCAACGCGTTTTGATCGTAGCGCACCAAGTCGTCGTCTTATGCATGCGCTACATCATCGAAGACCTTTCAGAGGATCAGATTCTGAATATCGATCGACAGGGCGACGTGGCGAATTGTGGCATCACCGAATACGTTGAAAGCTCCAACAAGGATGTGGGTGGTGGTTTGCGTCTGAAGAGATACAATTTCGTTGCTCCATTGATTGATGCTGGAACGCCAGTGACTAAACAAAAAGATGCGAATCTGGCTGCGCGATGACGGCAATTACACCTATTGACGCACACCTTCTTGCAAACTTGCCGCTGCCGCTCCCTGCCGAAGGCGGTAAAGAAGAGCGCGGTCGAGTATGTCTTGTCGGTGGCAGCAGAGAGGTACCCGGAGCGATCCTTCTGGGCGCCCTGGGGGCTCTGCGTGCCGGTGCTGGCAAGCTGCAGATTGCGACTGTGGAGAGCCGCGCTGCCGCTTTGGCGATAGCAATGCCAGAGGCATTGGTTATCGGATTTCCGGAGACCTCGGCCGGTGGGTTAGATTCCAGGCGTTTCGCCTCTATGGCCTCAAGATGGTCTAGCTCGCATGCGGTGCTCGTAGGACCGGGAATGGTGGAAGAGTGCGACAGTCATGAAATCCTCAAATGTATCCTCGATAATTGCGGCGAAGCAGTCATTGTCGTCGATGCCGGTGCCCTCCCGCAGATCACGGATCTCGGCGTGAGGCTGCATCGGCTTGCCGGCCGTGTCATCATTACGCCCCACTCCGGCGAGATGGCGAACTTACTCGGGGTACAAAAGGAGGTCGTAGAGGCTGATCCCACGTCAGCGGCTTTGTCACTGACGGAAAAATTCGGTTTGGTTGTCATCATGAAAGGCAGCAAGACGGTTGTTACAGCGCCCGAGGGAATGTGGCGGTATGAAGGTGGCGGTGTCGGATTAGCAACTTCCGGCTCTGGAGATGTCCTAGCCGGCGTTGTAGCCGGACTGGCAGCGCGTGGAGCCAAGCCGGTTGTCGCCGCCATTTGGGGCGTTTTTCTTCACGGCGAGGCAGGGTGCCAATTGTCGATAAAAGTGGGCCCCCTTGGTTTTTTGGCTCGTGAAATTCCGGACCTTGTTCCAAAGCTGATGAGCGAAGTAAGGTAGCCAAGGCGCGCTCGATCCGGCTCCTTTCGGCGTGCTGGAAGCAGCGGCTGTTTGATTTCTTCGGAGAGCCTTAAGCGGTGCTTTCCTGGGATCGACCAAGCTCGATTGCGCACCCCAAGAAGCCGTTAGGACACGGAGCGCAAAAGTGCGGTAGAAGATGACATTGTCTACGACGGTGGTAGAACTGTTACTCTCAGACTGAAGGGAATTTCATGGGCACAGCAAAACTATTGTCGGGCGGCAACCGACAAATCTCTAAAGGCGAAGGTGATGGTCCGGTTCAGGCTTACATCGAGGCTATACCAGGTTGGAAGCATGGGATAGAAGGCAGCTTGACGACTTAATCAGGTCTGTAGTTCCCGATATCCAAAAAGCCGTAAAATGGAACACCCCTTCTACGGTGTCCCTGGCAAGGGCTGGATCGTGGCCTTTCACTGCTTCGATAGATACGTCAAAGTGACCTTTTTCAAGGGTACGTCGCTGTCCCCGCCACCGCCAGTTGCCTCTAAGCAAGATGAGGTCCGGTACGTACACGTTCATGAACATGAAGAATTTAATGAAGAGTTGCTGAGAGACTGGCTTACGCAAGCAGCGTGTTTGCCGGGTGTAAAACTATAGCTTGAAAACCCCTACCTTTGTCGGCTGTCGATCCCGGACATTATAAGGATTCGGGGAGCTCTGTCGCGCGCTGCCAGCCGACAGCAGTCTTCAGCCGTTTGTTCGTTATAGATAATTCCAAGGCACAAGCTCATCGATGCACATGCCGGTGGCCTTTGAAGATGGCGGTGCGTCGCATCGGCGTTGAACGGTGTCCCAACCACGTCGCGGAACTGAGAAATTGATCAGTGTGTTTGCCAAGCTGGCTCTGGGTTATCTGTCCGCGCCGGAAGAGGTGAAACTTCGACTTTCAATCACACACGGAGTGATTCTAACCGTGACAACCAAACTTGTACGGCTTCATTGTCGTGGGAAGACAATCAGTCATATCATCTGGTGTCTGTAGCCAGGCAAGTGCGCTCGCCGCGTCGGTTTCACCCGCTCCTCTACGGATTTTCACTGACGACGACGAAAACTCCAACATTTTTCCACCGACTTCGCCGTACCCGTTATAGGCGATATGTAACAGGGACACCCCCGGCTTCCATTTGGAGCATTTCATTTCTGCCATATCGAGCGAACGTTTGCTCTGCGCCGACAGGAGGAGGTCTTGCGTCCGTTGAAGAGCTTCATCGATACTCGAGGGGCTGTTTCCTCGTGCGGAGACCAAGTCAAATGCTAAGCATCTCACAGCGCGGCCGGGGGGCTCCTGGAACAATGGCAAAACGGGTAGATTTGCCGCAAGCCCTCCGTCAACCATGTGACGTTCATCGATTAGCTCAGGCTTAAACAGAACCGGAAAGGCGGACGAAGCCATTAGATGGTCGACGGTGATTGTCATTTTGGAGGAGTCGTAGACCTGCTCTTGGCCAGTGGCGACATCCACTGCATTAACGATCAATCGAACCTCTCCGACGTTGAGAAGTTCAAAGTCCACGAGTTCTAAGAGTACCTTCCTCAAGCCGGATCGCTCGAATAGTGATGGGGACGGGGCTCCATGTAGTCGTCGCCACCAAGCAGCCACTGATGGTCCAAACAGCGCTGGCCGCCCATGCAGCAGTGTGTCAAGTGACGTGACCGCTTTCGATCCATCCCAATAAGGTACCATGTCTGCAACAGCGAGAAATCAGTCGCGATCTCCCAGAACCTATCCAACTGTACGAGGCGGTCCGCCAACTTGCTTCCGGCGATGATTGCCCCGACGATCGCGCCTATTGAAGTTCCAGCTATCCGGGCGGGCTGAACATTTTCCTTATGAAGAACGCTGTAGACGCCGGCATGATACGCACCCAAGGCATTTCCGCCCGACAGACATAGCCATATCTCGCCCGCATCTTCCATTCCCGTTCCTCGCCGAGATTGAGCACCCGTTCTGACAATTACCGTTTTTCTGTCCGGAAAATTCGTATCGGCGGGTTACCTGAGCTGCTGCAAGTTTTGTCATTCGGTCTCCGGGACAACGACCGGCAAGGGCCAAGCTTTCCACAGTTTACTGGAAGACCCTGTAGAAAGGGTAGGGCCGAGCGTAAGCCCGACCCTACCGTGCTGCATCGGCGCGGCGCCGGTCCATCCGCGGTCGCCACGACTGCAGTTTTACTTGCCGTCCAGGTCTTGCGCCATTTTGTAATGGTGCTGAAGCGCTGGCAGAGTCTTTGCTGCCCATGCCTTCAGATCGGCATTTTCGCCCTCTTCGGCGTAGCGTTTGAACAGATCGACTGCATCTTCGTGGGCTTCCACCTGGTCATCGATATACTCTCCATTGAAGTCGACACCCTCGAGTTTTGCAAGATCCTCGACATCTTCCTTGTAGTCGTCAGTCAAAGTGGCAACGGGGGTGCCTTTAACTTTTCCGCTTGTGATAAGCGCTTTCAGCTCGGTCGAGGTCTTCTCATGGTCGACGATCATCTGCTGAGCAAAGGCTTTGACGGCGGCATCGCCTTTTTCTAAAGCTAGTTTGCTGGATTCGATTTCGTAGACATCACTGGCCGAAGCCTTGAGGACGAAATCCTCTGTTTCCGGTGCAACGCCCAGCGCCGAGTTGACGCCCGTTGCCTCGCCAGCCGACTGGGCAAAGGCTGCACTTGCGGTGAGAACTAGAGCTGTTGCCAGTGCGATCTTCTTCATAATTGTATCTCCTTGATTGGAGCCCGGTAACAATCGAATGACCATATAGTTCCGAGCAAGATTGTGTTTGTTGGAACGAACCAAGCCGTCATCTGGGAGCGGACGCGTGACTACGAGAGCTTGCTCGCTCACGCTTCTAGAAACGAAACACGTACTGAGAGCTACGACGTTAGAAGCCAATGCGACCGAATGGCTGCGCTCATCACCGTCTGACTACCTTGTTCGAGACCCTGCAGTAGTGTTTGCGTCTCTTCGCTGGGAACCCGGCGTCTATGTACACTGTCGACATTTTGCGGCAGCGAGTTTGCGACATTCAACGTTCAAACCTTCCAGTAACAAGATAACTGGGTCCGGCAATCGTTCGCGGAACGGAGAAGAAGGGGACGTTCATTATCATGAGAGAAACTCGATACCGTCGTCGCTTCAAACGCTTTCTTCTTCGACCTCTTTTCCTACGTCAGCAGCGCTCTAGTTTCCGCGAGTATCCTCAATGGAGTACCAGCCATTTCTCCGCCTGCGTCCAATAGTTCAGATGGCTCAGCCGCTCATGTTCCCCCGGAAGCCGTACCAGTTGCCACGGATGAGGCGGCAGCTTACGAAACCCAGCTCAGTGATCAGGTTGAAAGCTCCAGGTTCTCCGAGACTCGGGCGGCTCTGGCAGCACTTTTCCTGGCGCTGCGAAAGGACGCCGCGGTTACCGTCAATAGAGCAGATGCCCTATTGAGGTTGTTTATAGTCAAGACAAAATCCCGCCTGATAAAGGAGCAGAATCGGGATAAACCGGTACCGACCGATCGTGAACCGCTAAGGGCCCTTCTCTGGGACAGTCTGCGGAAGCGAGCAATTGCAATGGCCGGCACCACAGCCTATGCGATCGGACGGAGTAGACGTTTCAAGTTGCGCACTCCCGGTAGAATAGTTGCCGCGTCCGCTATGGCAGGTCTAATCGTCACGCTCGCCATTCTGACCTGGGCACTCAAGGATGTTCCATGGGGACAGATTGCCGACGGATCGCTCAAGCCTATAATCGTTCTGGAAACAGCCAGCGGCACACCGCTTGTTCGCCAAGGGCCGTATCAAGGCCCTTATGCCTCCTATGAACAGTTCCCCGGCATACTTATCGACGCCGTCCTGTCCATCGAAGACCGGCGCTTTATGGAGCATATGGGCGTTGATCCGCAGGGCATCTTTCGAGCGCTGTTCAGGAACATCCAGGCAGGCTCGGTCGTCCAAGGCGGCAGTACCATTACCCAGCAGCTCATCAAGCTCCAATATCTGGACAGCGACCGCACCCTGAAGCGGAAAATTCAGGAACTTGTGATTGCCTTCTGGCTCGAATGGAAGCTGGGTAAGGAGGAAATCCTCGCGCGCTACCTCAACAGTGCCTATCTTGGCGCCGGAGCGACCGGTATGCCTGCGGCAGCGCGCATCTACTTCAACAAGGACATAAAAAACCTCAGCCTACCTGAGGCGGCGCTACTGGCAGGAATGCTAAAAGCGCCGAGCCAGTGGAACCCGATTGTCAACCGGGAGGGTGCCAGGCAGCGGACTGAGGTTGTTCTCAATGCAATGGTCGACAACGGAAAGATCACGCCGTCCCGAGCGGAGGCTGCCAAATCCGCTTTCGCAAAGGTCAATCCCACTACACCGACGCCACGCTCAGGAAGTTGGTTTGCGGACTGGGTAACACCCCAGGCCAGCGAAGTCGCAGGCTCATCCCCCGGTTCGACCACGGTTCGAACCACGCTTGTGCCGCGACTTCAGCAGATCGGGGAAAAGCTTATAGCAGATACCTTGAAAAAATCAGGAAAGAGCGCGGGTGTATCTCAAGCCGCGCTCGTCGCCATGACGCCTGAGGGCGCGGTTGTCGCCATGGTCGGTGGGCGAGACTACAAGGCTAGCCAGTTCAATCGTGCCGTGACGGCAATGCGTCAACCCGGCTCTACTTTCAAGGTCTTCGTCTTTTACGCAGCGCTGAAAGCGGGACTGACCCTGTCAGATCGCGTCCTGGATGCGCCGCTGGACATCGACGGCTGGTCTCCGGAAAACTCGGGCGGCGGCTATCGGGGCTGGGTGACTTTGGCTGAGGCATTTGCTCGATCTCTGAACGCCGCGAGTGTCGCGCTTGCGCAGGAAGTGGGGTTGGACAACGTCATTGCGGCGGCTCGTGAACTTGGGATCGACGCCGACCTCGCCAATACGCCCTCTCTCGCGCTCGGCACATCGGAGGTTAATCTGCTCGATCTAACAGCCGCCTATGCGTCTGTTCGGCTCGGGAGAGCGCCTGTTGAGCCTTGGGGCATTATCGACTTCAAGGCCGCCGATCAGACCGAAGCGTTTCGCGTTGGACCGCAGAGCCCTCAGCCCGTCGATCTGTCCCCTTTCCAGGCAGACCTTATAGCACTGCTTCAGCTTGTCGTTGAGAGGGGTACGGGACGCGGGGCTGATCCAGGTGTGTTTGCGGCGGGCAAAACGGGCACCAGCCAAAACAACCGTGATGCCTGGTTTGTTGGCTTCACGGAGCCCCTGGTTGTTGGTGTATGGGTTGGCAACGATGACGAGGCGCCGATGAAGGGAGTCACGGGAGGCGCAATGCCCGCCCACATCTGGCGCAACTTCATGCGTCAAGCGCTGAGCGACGCAGATCTGGACACAGTGGCAAATGGCTCAGCTGCTGTCGATGACAGCACCTCCCGCTCGTGCAATGTGAGCGCCTGCTCCCGCGCATACAGATCGTTCCGCCCGTCCGACTGCACCTATCAGCCATACTCGGGAGAACGGCGCATCTGCGAGAGGTGAACATCCTGCAGACTGCTCCCCTAGGTTCGCGTCACACACCGGACAAAGCCATGCGCCGCCCCGGCGGAGGCTCGATCAGTCGGGTCACGTTTCAATAAGAGGCGTTTGTGAGATAATTTTAACCGAACTTCACGGACGTTGCGAAACGGCGTGCAGACGTGTTGAGTGTGACGCCGCATCTCCTACATTCCTGAGTTGGTGTGCCAACAAACAGGACTTTCACAATCATGAGATCTCCGACGCTATCGACATTGACCGCCATGTTTGTCTTGGCAAGCATGTTCATCGGGCTGAGCATGGCGTATCTGGTACTCAATGAGCGCGTTGCTACTTTTCAGGAAGGGGCGCTTAGGCTTGCCGTTCAGACTCGTCTTGCAGGCTTGCAGACGGCTTTTTCACAAGCACTTTACCGGGAGTGGAACAACCTGGGTCCGTTGGCGGAGCGCCTGAAATCCAAAGACCCGAAGGATCTTCAAGATGAGTTAACTGCACTTGTCGGGAGTGGGGAGGTAATCTCCTGGGCCGGCTACGCCTCAAGCGACGGGATAGTTGCCGTCGCTTCCAACGGTTTGCTAGTGGGCCAAAGCGTCAAAGCACGCCCGTGGTTTCAACGGGGCCTTGAGGGCGATTTCGCCGGTGACGCACACGAGGCCGTTCTCCTTGCGTCAAAACTTCCCGCGTCCCCAACGGGCGAGCCATTAAGGTTCCTTGATTTCGCTACCCCCATCAAAGATGCTTATGGCAAGACAACAGGGGTACTTGGTGTTCATCTGAATTTGGACTGGGCCAAAGAGACGATCGTTGGAATCGCAAAGGCGTTGGAAATTGATGTGTTCGTCGTTAGTCCGAACGGAACGGTCGTGATTTCTTCAGTTCAAGGCGATTTCAATAACCTGGATTTGGCCAGTTTCCGGCGCGCGCGCGCCGGTGCCCTCGGGGCCGGTGTGGAGCGTTGGCCTGACAGCAAGACATACTTCTCGGCAACCTTGACGGAACTCACCTATTCTGATCTTCCCAAGTTTGGCTGGGGCATTATCGGCCGGATAGGAGCCGACGCGGCGATTCAACCTGCAAAGACTTTCTCAACAGGTTTGATCGCGAATCTCGTCACCTTCGGTGCGCTGCTGCTTCTGCTTACACTTGTGTTTGTCGTGATCTTCGTCCGACCGTTCAATCGGCTCGCCGAGAACGCGCGTGCCATTGCCGCGGGTGAGGATGTGTATCCCTTCGAGAGCGATCGGACTCGGGAACTCAGTATTGTAAGTGCCGCGCTGGCTAAGCTTCAGTGTCAAGTTGGCAGCGGCAGCGACAAAAAGTAAGCTTAGGTTTTTACGACGCGTTTGGCGGCATCTTGCAATATCGCGGACAGACGAGTGGCGGTGACGCTTGGCACATTGCCGCCAGCGTAGAGCCTTTGTAACAGCATTTGGTACTGTTGGGGTTCGGGCGACAGGCCTATAACCGCGCCATCGGACGTGATTTCGAAAACCGTTGCTTCGACTTCACCAACATCGCGAATCTTGATGGTCAGTTTCTGAGCAGTGTTCAGGCTGTAACCTCGAACGCGCGCGGTCTCCTGCGTAAGGTCTGTCAGCCAGATCCGATGAAGATCGCCGTTCACCGTGATTGTCGTTCTTTCCGGCTTGTCCGCGAAGTGTCTTTCCACGCGGGGAAGCTCGATGCACACCGCAATCGTGACGGACAGAATGATGAGATTGTAGATCGTCCAAAAGAGGATGACGACTTTACCATCGCCAGCATCGTTATACGCGAACCGATCAAAAAAAAGCCCAAGAGCAAGTCCGGCAACGTTCAGAAAGGCCAGGACCAGGAATGGCCGCATAAGTCGCCACTGCACGATGACCTTCGTTCTGTCGCCACCTTTCGCAGTCACGGAAAAAGGATGTCCTTTGGGTTTAATAAGACCGACGACTGCAGCTCGCGTGATCGGAATGGCGCCGAGCAGCTGGCTAACGTCGTTGACGATCGGGATAATTAGACCGGACGATACGAAGTTGAGACTGAACAGGACCCAAAGGAAATACACGCCGAAATAAGAAACGACATCGGCAACGCTGGCATCGACCACCGTGATGTTGAAGAACCAATACAGGAGCGGGAATGTCATCGCCGACAGGCGGAAGCTGAAGGAGGTCAGCCAGAAGAGAACAGAATCGAGCACGCTCCAACGATCGCGCAGGCGCAGGCCATTTGATTGCAGCGGACCCAACCGACCGCGGGCGATTTGCATCAATCCGAGACACCAGCGGGCACGCTGGGTGACATATTCTTTCAGTCCTTCAGGCGCCAGGCCCTCGGTCAAAGGCTCATTGAGATACACCGTTCTGTAGCCGACCTCTTGCAGCGCCAGTGTAAGCATAAAGTCCTCGGTAATACTGTCTGTAGGGAATCCGCCAATTGCCTGGACAGCCCGAAACCGGATGACCGATGATGTTCCGCAGCAAAATGCGATACCCCATGCATCGCGGCTTGGCTGCAGATGATCAAAAAAGAAGCGCTGCTCGTCGGGATAGGACCGACTGAGTCCAAGGTTGTGTTGGATCGGGTCCGGATTGAAGAAATGCTGCGGTGTCTGCACAAGACCGACGTCGTTGTCGTGGAAGAGAGCAAGGGCACGGGGTATGAAATCCTTGTGAGGAACGAAGTCCGCATCCAGCACTGCGATGAAGTCTGGCGAGTCAATATCGTTTTCAAGCAGACGTAGCGCATGATTAATATTGCCAGCTTTCGATCCCTTGTTGTCGGGTCGGCGTACGTAGCGGACAGACTGCGTGGCACAAAAATCTTGAAGCCAGTCCCGCCGTCCATCGTCCAGAACCAGAACCTGGCAGTTCGGATGGTTGGTCACCTTTGCACCCGTGATCGTTCTCTCCAAGACGCTTTGATCCTCATTGTAGGTCGCGATCATAATTGCAACGGATGGAGGTGGTACGGACTCCCACCAATTCTTGAAGAGATCGACTTCCTCGCTTCGTGATGAGGTGCGACTGAGGATGGCAAATGCGCTCAACGAGGATGCAACAGCCGCGGCTTCCAGAGCGAAAAAGCTCCAGCTGAAGATGCAATCAAACGTGAGGCCGACAGGGGCTAGGGTCTCGGTCCCGCGCCACCAGATGTAGCGGATTGAAAGAAGTGCCGCGATCGAGAACAAGACGGCGCGATGCCAGGACACGCGCGCATCGAGAAAGTTCGGCAGCACAAGGGTCACGCCGAATGCACATGCGAGCATCACGAAACTCGACTGCAACTCGCTGAGGTAGAAGCCGCTCGACATGTCAGCTCCAAAGACGACGGAGGCTATCGAACGGCTTACCATCAAAGAAAACGCGGCCTGATCTACCAATAAGGCATCGCAGTTCTGAAATTTCTCTCAGTGCCGGAACATCCAGAAGAACATCGTAACGCTGAAGATGCTGCTCGCTTGGAGCCACAGCAAGATTTTGATAGACCGTCGCCGCACCCGAACCTGCCAATCTTGCGACAGTCCCTTCCATTACCCGATTATCACCACTCAATCTGAATGTCGCTGACGTTCCAACACGCAACGTGTTGTAGAGGCTCTCTGAAACGGAGAGCGTTACGACAGCTGTATCGCAATCAAGAAGTCGCGCGATTTCCTGCCCTCGTACGACTGTTTCCCCGGAGGCGGAAAGATACTCCCATACCACACCATCAACATTGGCCGTCAGGGCTTCCGATGAAAGCGAGTTTACGCGCAGCCGTTCTTCGTCGATCCGCCGATCCAACGCCTCACGCACCGAAGTCTTAGAGGCGATCTGCGCTTCCAGTTCGAGCCGTTGAACCTCAAGTTCCGAAATTCGCTGCTCGGAGTACGGGGCGTCATTGTAGCCGTCGCCCAGGAATACCCCAGAGTTGGCTGCCCGGAGGGCGGTGGCTATTTCCGTCGCTTTGGCCCTGGCGCTATGGAGTTCCTGCAGGGCGACATCCCTGAGCGACCGTGTCTGCTCGGCGCTTTCGGCCGTAGCGGCTCCCCGCGTGCTTAGCCGACTGGCGCGACTAAGCGCAGATTCTGAGAATGCGAACCTTGCCTCGGCTGCGGCCACAAGAGCGTTTGCCGAGCGCTCCTGGGCCAGAAGCTGATTTTTGCGTTGCGTTAAGTAGGCAGAGGCACGCTCACTCTGAACTTTAATGGCTTCGGTTAACGATGCTGTGAGCCTTACGAGGCGTTCAATCTCAGCAGACGTCTGGTCTCGCTCGAACACCAGGTCGGAAAGTCGAACCGAATCCGCGATAGCATCGTTGATCGATCCTAGAGGGTCGTTTCGGGCTATTCTTCCTCCCAATGTACGCGGAACCAACTCGATCCGCCCAGCGATGGGAGCGCGGATCGTGGTGAGTTGCGCGTTGATCGATGCGTTACCACTGGCGCCCTGAAGTTGTTCGCCGATGATCAAATACAGACCGGCGATAACGATTAGCGAGCCGACGATCAATTTGAATAACTTCATACACACTACCCCATCCGAATCGGATGGAATGTAACCCTACCGGAACGATTCAGTTCGCCTACAACCCTAAGGAACGTTAACAAACAGATAAGGCAAAGCGTTTGTTGTGCAGAAACGGAACGGTTGGCTGATGGGGAGCACGTGAAACCCCCTCATCAATCCCGAACTATTCACTGTCCTTGCAGGGGCCCGAATATTGATAACAGCGCGATGTTGGTCCCGCTCAAGACATTCGTTTCGGCCCTACATCAAGCACCCCTCGCAAGTCGGCGGATCGTCTGCGGCGGCTGTCCATACTGGCGCATGAACGCATCGCGCATGCGCCGAAGATCGACGAAGCCGCACTCTTGCGCAATCTTCTCCATGGGATGACGGGTCTCCTCGATCATCAGGCGAGCGGCCTCAAGGCGTATCTGCTCGACGGCCTTGGCAGGCGTCTGGCCCGTTTCGGCATGGAAAGCGCGGCTAAACTGACGGGGCGAGAGCGCTGCAATCTCGGCCAGTTCCTCCACGGTCAACGGGTTGGCGAGGTGGGTTTTCGCATGGATCAATGTCTTTTGAATGCGGTCGCTGCTGGGCGCGAGCTGAAGCAGTTCGGAATGCTGCGACTGGCCGCCGGCGCGGCGATGATGCATTACCAGCCGCCGGGCGATGGCGCTTGCCACGTCACGTCCCAGATCTTTCTCGATCAATGCCACGGCGAGGTCCAGGCCCGCGGTCAAGCCGGCCGATGTCCAGACCGGTCCCTCGTTGATGAAGATGCGGTCGTCCTCAACCCGCACATTTGGAAAGGCCCTGCGCATCTCCCTGGCATAGGACCAGTGCGTGGTGGCGCGCCGTCCGTCGAGAAAGCCCATCTGCCCTAGCAGAAACGATCCGGTGCAGAGCCCCGCGACCCGTCGCGATCCCTTGGCCTTCGCGCGCAACGTCGCGAGCGTCGTCTCATCCTGCTGCGGAGGGGGTACGAGGCCCGCAAGTAGAAGGAGCGTGTCCACGTGTCCTACGTCTTTGAGTTTTGTCGTCGGGACGGCAAAACCGCTCGATGACATGACAGGTCCGCCTTCGACCGAGGTGATCGAAAGGGCGTAATAAGTCTCATCCCGCAACACATTGGCCAGCTCGAAGGCGGCCTGCACGCCGAGCGCCAGAAACTGGAAGCCCGGCGTCAGCACCATGGAAACGTGAGGCATTCAGCCCTCCAGGTTCTATGTCTGAAAAACGTAGTTTATACGTCATATCGGACAAAAGCCATTCGGTCCATAACATCCTTGTCGAAAGCGATGGCGTTTTGCCCGCGAACAAGGAATAGACAAATGACCACCAAGGGAACTGCTCTCATCACCGGCGCCTCCACTGGCATCGGCGCAATCTACGCCGATCGCCTTGCCGCGCGCGGTTACGATCTGATCCTCGTTGCCCGCAACAAGGACAAGCTTCAGTCGCTTGCCTCGGGGATCTCGGACAAGACGAACCGTGCGGTCGAAGTGCTTGCCGCCGATCTGGGCGATGCTGCCGACCTTGCCGCCGTCGAGAAGGTGCTGCGCGAAGACGCCAGCATCACGGCTCTGGTCAACAATGCTGGTATCGGCACCCACACGACGCTGCTGGAGAGCGATGTCGACCGCATGGAGGCTATGGTGCGCCTCAACGTCACGGCATTGATGCGTCTGACCTACGCGGCAGTGCCCGGCTTCGTGGCACGTGGCGGCGGCACGGTGATCAATATCGCCTCGATCGTTGCGGTTGCGCCAGAACTACTCAACGGCGTCTATGGCGGGACAAAGGCTTTCGTTCAGGCGTTCACCACGTCTCTCAACCACGAACTTGCAGACCGTGGCATTCGGGCTCAGGCTGTGCTGCCTGGCGCGACACGCACCGATTTCTGGGCTCTCGGCGGCCTGCCGGTCGAGCATCTTCCCACCGAAATCGTAATGCAGGCGGAAGACATGGTCGACGCGGCGCTTGCCGGGCTCGATCAGGGCGAGACCAGCACCATCCCCGCGCTCCGGGATATCGAGTTGTGGAACGCCTATGAGGCGGCGCGTCTCGCCCTCGGCCCGCAGCTCTCCGCCACCCGGCCAGCTCTGCGCTTCACAACCGCACCCTAACGACATTCCAACCCTCTCCAGAATGAAAGACTGATCCCATGAAAATGACTGGCAACACCATCTTCATCACCGGCGGCACGAGCGGCATCGGGCGAGGCCTTGCGGAAGCATTGCATCGCCTTGGTAACAAGGTGATCATCTCCGGACGGCGCACTGCACTGCTCGACGAAGTGACAGCGTCCAACCCCGGCATGGCGGCCATCACGCTCGATGTTTCGAGCCTCGACAGCATCCAGTCCGCCGCGCGGGAACTGATCGAAAACCATCCCGATCTCAACGTGGTCTTCAACAATGCCGGCTTCATGCCCTTTGACGATGTCTCCGGACCGGTTGACGACGCCGTCATGCAGGACCTGATCGCCACCAACTTGCTTGGACCCATCCGTGTGACCTCGGCGCTGATCGACCATTTGAAGACGAAGCCCGAGGCGACCGTTCTGTATACGAGCAGCGTGCTTGCCTTTGTCCCGATTGCTAGTAACGCGATCTATTCGGCGACCAAAGCGGCACTTCACTCCTTTGCTTTGTCGCAGCGTTTTCAACTGCGTGACACCAGCGTGCGCGTGCAGGAAATCGCCCCTCCGTGGGTGGACACCGATCTGATCTACAAAAGCGGCGACCCGCGCGCCATGCCGCTACCGGATTTTATTGAGCAGACGCTCGTTGCGCTCGCCACAGACGATCCGGAAGTGATCATCGAATCCGTTAAGCTACTGCGTGATAATCCCGGAGCCAACGAACATGCTCTGTTTGAAGCCTTCAACATGAACCTGGTCGAGAGGCCAATTCCTGTGCCTCATTAGCATAAATAATAACGCAAGTGATTTGATGAGCATCAGTCAACATGGCAAGACAATCACATGGCTCATCGAAACAGCACATAAAGGCCCGTACCGGAGTTGGGAGAGGCCTGCGGGCAAGCATCGCTTCCGGCAGGGTACGCTAAGCTTGCTCGCCTTGAAGGCCAGCCGCCGGGTTCTAAATCCTTTGTCGCAATGGCTATAGGTGACGGCATGATAGAAAACTGGGCTTCAGCAACCTTCGACAAAGACATTCTCTTGCATTTCATTGCGCTCATGACGGCGTACACTCTCGCTCTGCCAATAGCCTGGGATCGCGAGAAAAACGAACGTAGCGCCGGCCTTCGAACTTTTCCGTTGGTTGCAATCGCAGCATGCGGGTTCATCCAGGCCGCAGAGACAGTGACTGCGGACAATCCAGAAGCAACAGCCCGGATCGTAGAGGGCTTAATCAATGGTGTAGGCTTTATTGGGGGTGGTGCGATCCTCGTTGGAAAGGCAAGCGTGCGGGGCACTGCAACCGCCGCAAGCTTATGGGCTACCGGCGCAATCGGGGCAGCTGTCGGTCTTGGGGCTTACGACACGGCGATTGTATTGTCCATTGCGACATTTGCCACCTTGAGATTGATGGCATCGTTCAAGTCATCCGAACGCGATGACGTCCAGAAAGAAGGCTGACATTCCGGATTCGAGCCGGCAACGATCTGCCGAGGAGTGTTCGAACAACTGATGTTTGGGCGCCTTATTGGGCCCGCGGCAAGGCGATTGAGACTGCGAGACCCGGACCTAAGTTTTTGAGTCTGATGCTGCCGCGGGCTGAGAGGACGATGCTTTCACTGATCGACAGGCCAAGTCCGGCGCCCCCGCTCGTCGTGTCCAGGCGTCCCCCGCGCCGCAACACGTAAGGCAGCTGCTCCTCGGGAATGCCCGGACCATCATCGCGGATGTCGATTTCCACCAATGTGCCGGAAGCGGTTGCCCAAACCGACACCTCCCGCCGACCATAGCGGGCCGCATTCTCCGTCAGATTGCCGATCAGTTCGGCCAGATCGTCCGGATCGATCTTGACCTTCAGGTTTTCGGGAACATCGACGATCCACGCCATCATCTGTCCGGTCGGAGTGCGCTGGACGACGGCGACGACGCTTGCGATCACCTTCTTGAGATCGGAGGTGGCGCGATGTCCGGAGCCGGCAATCCTGGCCCGCGCCATTTCGTGATCTACCAGCCGCCGCATTGCCTTGATGACGCTGCCGATATCCCCTGCCATGTCGTGCTGGCCGAGAGTCTTCAGCCGCTCCACATCGCCCGCGAGAATCTGTAGCGGCGTCTTGAAGCCGTGCGCCAACTCAGCCGCACGCTCCCTTGCCCGCAACAGCTGTTCCTCCCGGTATTGCAGGAGACCGTCGACTTCGGCGGTCAACGGCTGAACTTCATCCGGAAAGCCGCTGCCCAGGCGATCGGCCTCGCCGCTACGGATGCGGGCAATGCGGCGACGCAGTTCGTCGAGCGGTTTCGTGCCGACGACGATTTGCGCAACGCTGGCCGCAAACAACAACAGCGCCAGCAGGGCGAGGTAAGGCAGCAGGTCCTTGCGGAACGCCCATGTCGCCGTGTCTATGATGGAGCGATCGACTGCGACGGTTGCCGTTACCGGCAGGTTGCCCAGCCGCGCATCGGTGACGATGTTGCGGGAAACCGCGATCAGGTCGCTGCCATCAGCTTTTTCCAGATGAAGCTGCTGTACGCCCACCGCCGTCTGCCGGGGAACGGCAAGTGAGGTGTCCCATAGCGAGCGGGAAAACCGCTGCCCTTGTGGCGTGTCGATCTGCCAGTAAAGACCGGACAGCGGCGTTTCAAAGCGCGGATCGGCAGGTGGCCGGACAACATCGATGACCGCTCCGTCGCGACGCCCCAGGCCGGCGATCACCTGATCGAGGTGAACGACAAGCTCATCGACAACACGCCGCTCCACATGACGTTCGAACAGCAGCGAGAGACCGAAGAAGGCAAGCAGCAGCGCGAGGCCGACGGAAGCGGCACCGGCGAGCGCTAGACGCAAGCGCAACGAGCGCCGGGTCATGCGCTCTCGTGACCGATCAGATAGCCGAAACCCCGGCGGGTGGTGATGACGGAGGGGCCTAGCTTCTTTCGAAGCCGGGTTATCAGCGCCTCGAGCGCATTTGCCTCGCGGGAAAAATCGTCGCCGTAAACATGGTCCAGCAATTCGCTCGCCGGCACGACGCGATCGCGGTGATGAGCGAGATAGCTGACCAGCCTGTATTCGAACGGGGTCAGGGATTGCGGCATTCCGCCCAGGCTGACGCGCATGCTGCGCGTATCGATGAGTACCGGCCCGACCTCGATGGTCGCGGCCCCATGGCCGACGGAGCGGCGTATAAGCGCCCTTACCCGCGCCAGAAGCTCCTCGAACTGGAACGGCTTTGGCAGATAGTCATCCGCGCCCGCATCGATGCCTTCCACACGCTCAGCCCAGCTTCCCCGCGCCGTCAACACCAGCACGGGCATATGCCGGCCATTGCCGCGCCATTGCTTGAGAACCGTGATGCCATTCATGCGCGGTAGGCCGAGATCAAGAACGACAAGGCTGTAGTCCTCCGTATCGCCCTTGAACCAAGCCGTCTCTCCGTCATGGACAAGTTCGACCGCATAGCCTGAAGAGGCCAGCACCGAGCGGATATCCTCGGCAATCCTGAGATCGTCCTCAACCACCAACAGGCGCACTAGTCTTCCTCGCTTCCGATGATGTCCTTGGTCAAAGCATCGACCTCGATTTCGACGATCTGCCCCGATGGCTGGATGATCTCGATCTCATAGATATAACGCCCGTCATCGACTTCAAATTCGATCTCGATGATATCACCGGCAATCTTTTCGCGCACCGCTGCCACGATTTCCTCCAGCGGACGGATCTTGCCCTGCTTAAGAGCATCGCGTGCCTCATATTGTTCGCGCGCGTCATCGGCATCGACCACGTCCTGCGTCGTATCGCTCGACGCATGCACCGGCATCAGGGCAAAACCTGCGGCGAGAAGACAGATGATCACGCGGTTTGAACGTTTTTCCTTGGACATGCCGCTTCATACCCCCGCCAATCTGACAATTGCCTGACGACCGGCGTCAGGTTGCTGAAAGCCTCTGGCCGCCATTGTCGCCGTCATCAGCGGGACACCGGGCTCAAACCCACCCGCCTCACCACGAAACAACGCAAAACGGCAAAAGGAGTGAAGCAATGGCACGATTGAGGGGCAGCAAGTCCGCCGATCTTTTGAAGGGCACGAACTACGCCGACGACATCTATGGCAATGCCGGAAACGACAAGCTCTACGGCTACGGCGGTAACGACGAAATCGAAGGCGGCGACGGCAACGACTATATCAATGGCGGCAGTGGCCACGACGACCTGCAAGGTGGGAAGGGCAACGATACCCTGAGCGGCGGCAGCGGCAATGACGAAATGGAAGGCGGCAGCGGCAAGGACCTGTTCGTCTACAGCTCCGGTCGTGACGAGATCGACGACTTCAGCGTCCGCGACGACAAGATCAGCCTCGACAAGTCGCTGGGCATCGACAGCTTCTCGGAGCTGATGAGCAAGGCAAAGCTTTTCGATGAAGGCGAAGACATTCTCTTCAACTTCGGCAATGGCAACACCCTCACCCTTGAGGATGTGAACGCAAAAAGTCTGAAAGCCGAGCATTTCGGTTTCAAGAGCAGTTCCGAAGCGGTGGTTCTGCCGACATCCAAGAACGACAAGCTTGTCGGCACAGCTGGCAACGACAAGCTGGATGGTGGTAGCGGCAATGACAAGGTCTATGGTCATGACGGCAATGATACCCTGAAGGGCGGGACCGGGAACGATGACCTGAAAGGCGGCGCCGGCAACGACAAGCTTTACGGCGGCAGCGGCAACGACGACCTCGAAGGCGGCTCCGGAAACGACCGGCTGGATGGCGGTGCCGGCCGCAACGAGCTGGAAGGCGGCAGCGGTTCCGATACCTTTGTCTTTTCGACCGGAATCACCGAGATCGAAGATTTCGGCGCTGGAACGGACAAGGTGGAAATTTCGAAATCGCTGGGCGTTTCGAACTTCTCAGACATGATGAAGCTCGCGGCGGCGTTTGACGGCGGCGAGGACGTGCGGATCGATTTCGGCAGCGCAACGCTGACCTTCGAAGATACGTCCATTCACGAATTGAAATCTTCGGACTTCTTCTTCGTCTGAAAATCGCCACGCTTGACGGCAAAGCATTGACCCGCTTGCCCGGCCCGCACCAGCTAAAATCTGTGCGGGCTTCTTGCCCTGTGGCGCCGTCCGCAGGGTGTTATCTTCCATGGCCAAATTGCGGAGTTTCCGGTGCTTTCGGTCCTCAGACTGCTTCTACTGTCTCTCGTTCTCGTGCCCACGATCGTCGCGGCCCATATGGGCGTTCAGCAGTTCACGGGAAACTTCCATGAAGTCATTCCCGGCGAACTCTATCGCTCCGCCCAGCCGGGCGGACGCGATATCGAGGCTTATGCCGCGCGGTTCGGCATCCGCACGATCATCAACCTTCGCGATGAAAAGCGCGGCGCGTGGTATCGGGAGGAAGCCGATGCTGCCCGTGCTGCAGGCATCGCGCTCATCGATTTTCCAATCAGTTCGGACGCAAAACTCGATGTTGGGCAGGCCCAGGCGCTTGCCGAGATCATGAAGCGGGCACGGAAACCGCTTCTGATCCATTGCGAACACGGAGCCAACCGGACCGGGCTCGCCGCCGCGATCTATGTCGTCGAATAATGTCACTAATGAATACGAGAAGACACCGGGCCACGATGTGATCCAATCGGCATCAGATTGACAAACCGAAACTCCTACGTGCGATGATGAGAAAAAGGCTACCTTGAACAAAATTGCCGACTCGCACTCCCATCTGATGGTTGGAGCGGGGGTTTATCGCCGTTAGTTTAGATAGGGAGCCCATATGTCTTCCGCGTCCGGAATATGTGGACGCTTTTTGAAACCAGAGCGCGTAAATTGCGTAACCCTCAGGTTTTAGTAATTCGATACTGTCTGACCCAGACGCCTGTCTCATGGGTACTAAATCGGCCCAGACACGATCATAACGGCAAGGCCACACAGGCCATTTGAGGTTGGGATTTGTCATCAAGTCTGCAACCCCTAGGCTGGATTAGCCACGATGCAGTCGAATAACGGTCCGGCCATCGTATTGATGGTTGAAATTTTGATTCTTTGCTGAAAATTTGCGCTTTTAATCGCTCGGGAACCTCGAATTGCATTTCTTACGTTCACTCGGACCAGCAGCCACTGGCACTGCGCCAAAAGAAGGCGTGCGCGCAGGCCTCGGGGCATTCATTGCGCTTTCTCTGATCGGGTTTTTCGTGCTGTCTCCAGGCATTGATCTTGAAAAAGGCCTCTATTTGGTCGCTCCACTTGGAGCAAGCGCCGTCCTCCTGTTTGCTGTTCCAAATAGTCCACTCGCTCAGCCATGGTCTGCGATCGTCGGCAATACGGTCGCAGCGCTCGGAGGCGTGGCGGTCTCGCTATACGTTCAAGAACCGACTCTGCGGATCGCTGTCGCTGTCGCTGTCACGATTTTTGTGACGTATCTGCTGCGAGCGGTGCACCCGCCAGCGGGCGCAGTCGCTATGACCGCGGCCATGAGTCCGGAGGCGGTCGAACAGCTCGGGTTCTGGTTTGCGCTTGCACCAATAGCCACGGGCACGACAAGCCTTGTTTTGGTTGCGATGGTCTACGCCAGGTTGACAGGTCGGCACTATCCATCTCGTCAATTTGACCAGCCCAATAGGCATGGCACGACCGACAAGATCGCAATTGAAAGGCTGGGACTTTCAGACGGAGAGCTAACGATTATCCTTCAACGCTATAGACAGTCATTCAATCTCGGCGTTGAGGACTTGGCACGCCTTATCGGGGCCGCGGAGCTCCAAGCTGCATCACAGCGGACCGGCGCTCCGACTGCAGGCACGATCATGTCCGCAAACCTGATTACTGTGACGGCGGACACAGCCTTGGGAGAGGTTGCGGATCTCTTCAGGCGTCATCGATTTACTTCGCTACCCGTCGTCGACGAAAAGCAGCAGTTCCTGGGTATTATCTTCCAGATGCATCTCATCACTCGAGCGAGGGACGATGCACTTCGCCTTGATCGAGGCCTTATGTCCGCTCTGCGCAGGTTAATAGACCCAGCAAGAGATAAGCCAGTACGAGCAATCGACATTATGAGTGTGACGGTACCTCGCGCCATTGCGAGCACACCGCTTGGTGCGTTGTTGCCATTGATGGGCGACACAGATGTCGATGCTGTTCCCATTCTGGAATATGGGAAGCTTATCGGTATCGTCACCAGAACCGACCTGATCGCCACATTGGCCCGGGGGATCGCTCGATCAAAAATCTGATGCGATCATGAGTGCGACCCTCTGCTCGGAACCACAGGTACTATCAACATCGGCCGTGAGTTGCCTTGCCGGCCGTCCCTCTTGAGGATATCGTATCGGTGAAATGAACCCATCTCGCTGAAACATCGAAGCGCTTCAGCCTCGACCGCTTGGAGGCCGAACTTGTGTTCAAATTCTGCTGGCAACAAATGGCCAAGGGCTGAAGACCCGGATGGTGTTGTTAATAGGCTTCATGAACGTGGGTATCAATTTCCGCGCGACTCGGCTGTGCTGTTAAAGCCGTCGCACGAGCAGGTGTTCTGGAATAGGTCCTCAGCCCAACCTGTGTTGTTAATGGACGTTCTAGCTTGTGTGGTTGTCAGTTTTGGGCACGCAAATTTCGGTGGCTATCCAGATTCACTTTCAACGATTGCTAACATCGGCATCAATTTCTGTGCCGTCGCGCCCCACGAAGGTGCAGAATGCTGGTGAGGCATGCCTCCTGCTCGGATTCTTTTGGTCCAGAGATCAAAACGCTATATGTTCGCGAACATAATCTTGATTACAGCGCAAGATGAGACGACCGCTATGCCCCAGCTAAAAATCCAATTGAGACCCAAGAAAGAGTATTTCTTCCAAGGCGTATGGATGTAGTCTTCAATGATGACACGCATTCCGGAAGCCATATGTGAAGCGTTCAAAAGAAGTGCGGCGATAAGGGCGGGCGCCACCCATAGAGAACTTATGACGTCGAGGAACGCATTGTAAGAAGAGTTCATCACCGGGATCAGAAATACGAGCAGGTAAGGCAATATTACCATCAGAGCCATACCCGTCATTCGTTCCTTAAGGAACTCTCGAGTCCCGGACTTGGCACTTCCGAGTGCCCTGACTTTCCCGAGAGGTGTCGTCATGCCTAAGTCCTCCATCCACTCTTACGATTAATCAAGCTTCTTTGAGTTCCCTGGTGCTTGGCCCTGCGTTCCGGCGCGGGTTCATGTTTACAGTCGTCAATGGCGTTAGCATCCGATCAGAAACAACGCTTTGTCTTGCGGACATAACCGCCACCGAATGCCTTGTCGCTTTCCGGGCTCTCATTCCGATCCTCAATTGAGGTCACGCCAAACTGCAAAATCAAGTGCGGGTTCCCGTTAATTGAACGATCTGCTTCGACTCACTTCGCTTCAGCCTGCGCAAAGCAATTCTTGTCGACAGTTGACCGCACACCGAAAAACTCGTCGGAACAAAAGTGAGACCCGCTTGTTCGTTGGGCACTTCTACAAGGAGTGCGATGAAGCCTAACGCTCTGAGCGGTCGGTGCAACAATCGCGCTGTCCTCGTTCGACCATGACGTTATTCGCAGGTAGGCCTAGCCTAGGAGCCTCTTGAGGTCTCGAGGTGAAGACGGCGGAGACACGACAAACCTGCCCACTGCGACTACGTCCACGAGGAACGAGATGCTCGACCAACGAAAGAGCCTCACAGTAAAGGCTCTCTAACTTTCCGCGCGCCGCGTTATTCGGATTGGAAGAGGCAATGAAACGACTAGGCCTTATTATATCGCTCGTGATCATCTTCGTGCTCGTCATAACTGTTATTGTCGCAAAGCCATTCATCGCGTCAGTAAACGACGAGGTCGGAGTTTCCTCCCCCCACGCAATCGACCAATGATGTAGTAGCAACCCGTCAGCGGATTACCGTTCGGCTCTGTCGAGCGCTGGGCAACTTTGTGTTGAGCTTTCGGCTAGCTGTTACAACAACGACCGTTCAGCTGCACAGGTATCTTGATCCGACGTGTTGCTGTGCTTCCGCAAGCGCGTTTACCTCTGCGAGTGTTCCGGCCTCATGCCGTGTAAAAGGGGAGCGGTGCACATTAGTAGGTAGCTGAGGCCAGGCTCATCCACGAGGCAATCTGGTTTGATGCCTTGCTGTTTTAGCCGCAGGATGTGATTCGCGTGTTGAGTCGTCTCCAGCAGTCTTCACGCTGTGAAGATAGGATGCAGTTGGCGGGTGTCTCAGCCAAATATAGCTATCCAGAGACATCCGACTATCGATATGCTGGAGAACGGTCAGCTAATCAGCGTCCATAAATCCTGTCCATCGCCTCTGCCACGTCGATCAACTTTTTGCATTCAGGATCGAACCCCCGGCTGGTTGCCAGCTTCCGCACCCAAGCTGCTGCGCCGCGTCCGCCCCAATCCTCTGGCGGCTGCTGAAGGGGCTGGCGCGCGGTGCCCTGAAAGCGTTCTGTTGTAAAGTCGTAGAATGAGCCGCTGACATTAGCCATCGAGATTCCGCCCTTTGTGCCATAGAAGCTGGCGTCAATGACAGCGTCACGCCCGGCGTGAAGGCGCCATGAACATGCGATGCGAATAGCCGTCCCGCAATCGGTCGTCAGCGTGGCGATGGCATAATCTTCAACAGCGTGATCTTCCTGAAGCAGGGGCCGACCGTCGGCGAGAAGCCGTCCCTCAACGGTGGTAACACGTGGGAAATCCAGCGACCAGAGCGCCATGTCTATCAGATGTACGCCGAGATCCATAAGGCAGCCGCCGCCGGAAAGTTGTTTATCGTAAAACCATGGCTTGTCCGGCCCGTAGGCATTGTGAAATGTCAGGTCGGCGCCAAACACGTCCCCTAGTTCACCGTTCCGAATGTGTTCACGAATGAGCTGCATGCCGGCGGTGTGACGGTAGGATAGATCGACGCCCAAAAGCCGGTCAGCCGCCTCGGCTGCCTCGATCACGGTCTTCACCTCTCCCGCGTCGCGGCCGAGGGGTTTCTGGCAGAACACAGCAACGCCGGCTTTTAGGGCCGTAATAGATTGACGCGCGTGTTGGGCACTGGGCGTTGCGATTACCAAGCCGTCGAGTTCATGTTCCAGCACGGCATCGATCGTCTCGAGTAAAGCCGTATCGGGAGCGAGTTTCAAGGCTTCGGCTCGCATGACGCTGGATGGGTCGGCAACAGCGATAGCCTGAGCGAGCCCTGTGTCTAGTATGGCCTTCATCCGGTGACGGCCTATCCAGCCTACACCCAGAAAGCCGAGCCTCAGCGGTCGAGTTGCGAGAGGCAGGTCTGTGACCGTGATCATCTCGTTCATGGGAAGATCACCAGTGCCTTGAGGAACTGGCCGGGGCGATCCCTAGTGGCATCGAGCGCCTGATCGAGTTGGTCGAGGCGAAAGCTGTGGGTGTACAGCGATGTCGGGTCGAGTTTTCCCGACGAGACGGCATCGACTGCTTCCTGCATTCCGCGCACATATACCTGCGGATCGCGTTCATGGGCATTGATCACGTCAAGGCCACGCCAGTTCCAAAGCTGCATGTTGACTTGTCGCGGCCCATCCTGATGGTAGCCGGCGACGATCAGTCTTCCTCGCTCAGCGGTTAGCTCTCCCGCAAGATCCAGGGGCCATTGCTGGCCGACGGCTTCAATAACTTTTTCGCAGAAGCGGCCATCGGTGAGGCGGCGAACCTCTTCGATGATCCGCCAGTGGTCGTCCATCTCGATTGTCTCGGCGGCGCCCATACGTTTTGCAACCTCGAGGGAAAACGGCCGGCGAGAAATAGCGATCACCCTTGCGCCGGCTTTGGAGCAAAGCTGCGTCAGCAAGGCACCTAGAAAACCGATGCCGATGATGGCAACAGTTTGGCCGGCTCCGATGCCGCTGCGGCAGAAGATATTCATGGCACAGCCAAGCGGTTCGGCGGGAAAAGGCTTTCCATCGAGACTAGGCGGCAGCCGCACAACCATGTCCTCCTCCACGATGTCGTGGGTCGCATAGGCATGATAGGAGAGGGCGGCCACACGGTCGCCGGGTTTGAGGCGGGTCACCTCCCGCCCGACGGCGTCGATGTAACCCCATCCCTCGTGCCCCAAGCCGCCCGGTTCCGTCGGAAACGTCATCCAGTCCGGTCCGGCCCAGGGGCTAAGGTTGGATGCGCAGACGCCGCAGCCTTCCAGCCGGATACGAACCTGATGCGGTCCGGGTTCGTGAAGGGGATAGGTATCGACGGAGATTGAACCTGCGCCGGTAACGGTGGCAGCCGTCATCTCTTTGATTGGTGCCGTGGTGGACATATCCATTCTGGTCTCCTGCTTCGCGACTTGCCGAGCGTGGACAGGCACTGCCGTCCGTCGAGTGGCCCGCCTAACCGTGAGCAGCGTCATCGGTTCCTGAAGAAGTCAAAGATGTTGTCATTGAAGAAGATGCTTAAGTTCATGTTTCCGTTTTCTGGCGCTCGATTTCTTCCAACACCGCTTCGGGCGAGATGCTGCGCTTTATCTCTCCAAGCTCTTCACTCCCCATGGCGTTTTTGACGCCAAGCTTGTCCGCGATCGCGGATACCATGCCGATAAGCTTTGTCGTCTCGTGCTCGTTGAGCAGTGCGATCTGCAGGCTGAGATCGGCACGCTTATCGTCCTCTGCCGCCATGCGGTTTTGGCTGATGAGCACGAAGGTGGTGATGAAAATGGCTTCAACCGACGCGGCCATCGCAAGGACCACGAGGGTTGGGTCCCATGCCGGGAGAAAGGAAAGCCAGCCTTTGTTGATGGCAATCCAAAGCCCAAACAGGACGGCGTGCAGATAAACAAATGTCATGCTGCCGGCAAAGCGCGTGACAGCCAGGCTCACCCTTTCCTGCAATTCGAGGTTTCTTTCCTCTTCCGACCGTCGGCTGGTGAGCGTCGAGATGTTGTGATCGAGAATCTTCGGGATCGTTTCTGCCGCGGCGGTCTCTTGTTTCTTGCGATTGCGACGCGTCTTGTTTGCCATGACTTCCTCCAAAATGACGCGCCCAAACCGTTGTCACCAAGCGATGTTCCCTGAAGGGAAGAAGTCATTGATGAAGTCAAAGATGACAAAGATGTCATTGATGAAGGAACTTTTGCGTTTCGCGACTGTTCGGCGGGCCATCTTCAACCCTTCCACGAACGAGAAACTCAAATGGAATCGGTACTTGTAACGGGCGGATGCGGCTTCATTGGCCGCCATGTGACGGAAGAATTGCTCGAACGCGGATATAAGGTTCGCATCCTCGACGCCTTCATCGATCAGGTTCACGGCGACACCGAGGCAGAAGTACCGCAGGGTGCCGAGATCGTTCGGGGCGATATTCGCGACAAGCAGGTGGTTTTTGCTGCGGTCGAGGGCATGGATGCGGTCATCCACCTTGCTGCGGAAGTCGGGGTAGGGCAGTCCATGTACGAGATCTCCCGCTATGTCGGTGTCAATGATCTCGGAACTGCCGTTCTTTTAGAGGCATTGATCGGCGGCCCCGCTCGCCGCATCGTCGTCGCCTCTTCGATGAGCGTTTATGGAGAGGGCCGCTACCAGACCGCTACCAACGAGCAGGTCGGGCAGGCCCGGCGCCGGGCCGACCGCATCAAGATGGGGCAGTGGAATCTCCAAAGCGCAGATGGAAAGCCTTTGCTGCCGATTGCGACGGATGAGGAAAAGCCGGTCGATCTCGCCTCCATCTATGCGCTGACAAAATACGCTCAGGAAAAACAGGTGCTGATCTTCGGGGAAGCCTATGGCGTCGATGCCGTGGCACTCAGGCTCTTCAACGTCTTCGGCGCGGGGCAAGCGCTTTCCAATCCTTATACCGGCGTGCTCGCCAACTTCGCATCGCGCCTGGCGAATGGTCAGCCGCCGATGATCTTCGAAGACGGCGAGCAGCGTCGTGACTTCGTGCATGTCCGGGATGTGGCCCAAGCCTTTTGCCTGGCGCTGGAAAAGCCGAAGGCCGCGGGTCACGTCATCAATATCGGCAGTGGGCAGGCCTACACGATCACACAGGTTGCAACTCTTCTCGCCGAGGCGATGGGCGTACCGCATATCCGGCCGGATATCATGAACAAGGCGCGCTCCGGCGATATCCGCAACTGCTTTGCCAACATCGACAAGGCACGCGAGCTTCTCGGTTTCGAGCCGAAGCACAGGCTGGAGCATTCGCTGACACCTTTTGCCGAGTGGGTTCGCCAGACCGGGGCGGTTGATCGCGCTGCCGAGATGAAGCAGCAGCTTGAGGCGCGAGGGCTTGTGTCATGAGGGAGCCTCAAATTCCCCACTCTGAAGCCGCCACCAGCAAAAGCTATGGTTTCGTAGAGTGGTTCAGGCCGGGTGACTACGACAGAACGGAGCGGATCTTGCCGGATATCCTGGCGAGTGGCGCGAGTTACCTGCGTACCCATCTTTCCTGGGCCGAGTACCTGGCGCCCGGGGGCGAGGCATGGTTCGACTGGCTGATTCCGCGCCTCGCCCGGGATATCGAGATCCTGCCGTGCGTTCACTACACGCCGCCATCCTTGTCACGCACAGGACGCTCTTCCGGCCCGCCAGTTGAACTGAAGGCGTACGCCGACTTCGTCGATCACATTCTCACGCGATACGGTAGTCACTTCAGCCATATCGAGCTTTGGAACGAGCCTAACAATCTTCTCGACTGGGACTGGCGCGAAGACAGCGATTTCCTGTTGTTTTGCGAGATGGTGGGCGGTGCCGCCTACTGGGCAAAACACCGGGGCTGGAAACCGGTGCTGGGAGGCCCATGCCCCTTTGATCCCTATTGGGTGAACCTGATGGGCGAGCGCGGTATTCTAAATGTCGTCGATGCGGTTGGCTTCCATGGGTTCCCCGGAACCTGGGACAGCGAGGAAGGGGCTTGGGGTGGCTGGGACATGCATCTCGGCGAAATGCGCCGCATCATCGATCGATACAATTCCGATGCCCAAATATGGATTACCGAGACAGGTTACTCCACCTGGCGCAATGATGAGATGGAGCAGGCCCGACGTTTCGTAAACGCGCTGAATGTGCCGGCTGACCGAATGTACTGGTATTCATGGTGCGACGTGCCTCCGGATGTGCCCGTGCAGGAAGGCTTATGGTTCGACCCCCGCCATTACCACCTGGGGGCTGCGACCCATGACAGCCAATCGAAGCTGCTGGCGCGGCTGCTGATGGAAGGCGGAGCTAAACGTCTTGAAGAGGTGACTCGCCTTGCGGTGCCAAACCTTTCTTGCAAGGCTGCGCCGATCGTGGTGACGGGAGGCAGCGGCTTTATCGGCTCCAACCTGGCCGAGAGTTTCCTGAGGGATGGCGAAGATGTCATCGTGCTCGACAATCTCGGCCGTCCTGGCGTCGATAAGAATCTTGCGTGGCTTATGGAGCGTTATGGCAAACGCGTACATGCCGCCCTTGCAGACGTGCGTGATCTCCGAAGCATCGAAGCGGCATTCACCGACGCCAAAGCAGTTTTTCACTTCGCGGCGCAGACAGCAGTCACGACCAGTCTCGGGCATCCGATCGATGATTTCGAAGCCAATGCCCGTGGCACGCTCAACGTCCTCGAAGCCGTGCGCAAGTCTGGCAAGAATGCGCCTGTCATCTTTGCCAGCACCAACAAGGTCTACGGCTCGCTCGAGAACATGGAGATGCTCGAAATCGATGACCGCTACATTCCCGCGGATGAGGTCATACGGGCTAATGGTGTCGGCGAAAGCCGGCCACTGGATTTCTGTACCCCCTATGGCTGCTCCAAGGGTGTCGCAGACCAATATGTGCTCGACTACGCAAAGTCGTTTGGGCTGCCGACGGCCGTACTTCGTATGAGCTGCGTTTATGGGCCACGCCAGTTCGGCACGGAAGATCAGGGATGGGTTGCGCATTTTCTAATCCGTGCGCTGTCCAGCGAGCCGATCAGCATTTACGGCAACGGCAAGCAGGTGCGCGACGTCCTCCATGTCAGCGATGCCGTCGCGGCCTATCGCAGCGTGCTGGAGAACATTCACCAGGCAAAGGGACAGGCATTCAATCTCGGTGGTGGCCCGCGGAATGCGGTCAGCGTCTTGGCGGTCCTGCGCGAGATCGAAAAGCTCATTGGCAGAAGCATCGATCTTCGCTTCGACGACTGGAGGCCGGGAGACCAATATTACTTCGTCGCCGACACGGGCAAGCTGCACGGCAGCTTCGGGTGGCAGGCGCAGGTGCGCTGGCGCGAAGGCATCCGCCATCTTGCAGAATGGCTCGTGGCGAACCGGTTCAGCGGCGATGGGACGCTCAGCGGAAAGCGCAAGGTGTCGGCATGAACGCGCCACCACGTGCCCCGCGCGTTATTCTGATGACTGTCGACGCCGTCGGTGGGGTTTGGCGCTATGCCATGGACCTTGCTGCAGGTCTGCGAGCACAAGGATCTAAGATCGTTTTTGCCGGCTTTGGGCCCAAACCGTCCGATCAGCAGATGCGCGAAGCAGAATCTGTAGGACGTGTCGTTTGGTTGCGCGCGCCACTTGATTGGATGGTCAAAGAGGAAGCCGCGGTGGCTTACGTGCCCAAACTCATCGCCGATCTAGCCGGGCGGGAAGGGGCAGACATCCTTCATCTCAATCTCCCTTCACAGGCCGCAGGGTTGGAAACATCCTTGCCGGTTGTCGTCGTCTCTCATTCCTGCGTCGTGACCTGGTTTGCATCCGTACGCTGCCAAGCCGTCGCCGAGGAATGGAAGTGGCAGGCGGAGCTTAACCGGAGGGGTTTGGACCGCGCGAATGTCGTGTTGGTACCGAGCCGCAGTCACGGGGACCTACTCGAAGAGGTCTATGGTCGCATCCAAGAACTGGCTGTCGTTTACAATGCCAGTCAGGTCGTTGATCCACAGCTGCAGAAGCAAGAGATTGTCTTTGCCGCCGCCCGCTGGTGGGATGACGGGAAGAATGGCGCGGTTCTTGATGCCGCTGCGCAGCATGTCGATTGGCCGGTGATGATGGCTGGCCCTCTCGGCGGTCCCGGCGAGCAGAGTCTGCAAATAAGCCATGCGCTGGCACTGGGCGAACTCGACCATCTCGACACGATGATGCAGCTCGCACAGGCGGCGATTTTCGCTTCCCCATCGCTCTACGAGCCCTTCGGTCTTGCAGCTCTGGAAGCAGCACGCAGCCGATGCGCCCTCGTGCTCTCGGATATCCCGACTTATCGCGAACTTTGGGATGGTGCGGCGCTGTTTGCAGACCCTCGTGATCCGGTTGCCTTTGCCGATGCGATAAACCGCTTCTCACATGACGCGTCTCTGCGCGCTGCGTTCGCTAATCGGGCGCTGGAAGTATCCCGACGGTTCAACTTGACGACGCAGACGGAGGGGATGGTCCGCCATTACCACCGGCTTCTTTCGTTGAAACAGACGCTAAATGCTGCGGAGTGATGATGAAGTTCGTATTCTATACCCATTCGCTGGTTTCCGACTGGAACCACGGCAACGCCCATTTCTTACGCGGCGTCATGCGCGATCTTATCCGACGAGGGCATGATGCGCTTGCATTGGAGCCGGAAGGGGCCTGGAGCAGGATCAACCTGCTCAAGGATCAGGGGCTGCGCGTCGTAGAGCGTTTTCAAGAGACCTTCCCACAGCTCGTGTCCAGAACATATGGTGGCGCTTTCGATCATGAACAGGCCGTAGCCGACGCCGATGTGGTCGTCGTGCATGAATGGACGGAGCCTGCGGTTATTGAACGGCTGGGGCGGGCACGGCGGAACGGCGGCGCTTTCACGCTTTTGTTCCACGACACCCACCATCGCGCAGTTTCATCTGCAGATGATATCGGTGGCCTGGAACTAACCAACTACGACGGTGTTCTTGCAT
This sequence comes from Pararhizobium arenae, assembly GCF_001931685.1. GTDB lineage: Bacteria > Pseudomonadota > Alphaproteobacteria > Rhizobiales > Rhizobiaceae > Pararhizobium > Pararhizobium arenae. Next base: position 44,493 of record NZ_MOOY01000013.1, read on the forward strand.
TCGGCGAAACGCTTCGCCAGCGCTATCTCGAAGCCGGCTGGGGCAAGTCTGTTTTCACTTGGCACGAGGCCGCCGATGATGCGCTTTTTCACCCCATCGCTGACGAGCAGAAAACCGGCGATTTGATCTGGGTCGGCAACTGGGGTGATGACGAGCGCTCTCGTGAAATCGTCGAGTTTCTGGTGGAACCGTCGCGCAAGCTTGGGTTGAAGACCTCGGTGCGGGGTGTTCGCTATCCCGAACATGCTTTGGAGGCCTTGCGGCGGGCGAAAATCTCCTATGGCGGTTGGATCGCCAACGCTGACGTGCCAAATGCTTTCGCACAGCACAGGGTCACGGTGCATGTGCCGCGTAGGCCCTATGTTGAAGCTCTGCCTGGCATTCCGACCATCCGTGTTTTCGAGGCGCTAGCCTGCGGCATTCCCCTGATCTCGGCACCGTGGGACGACGCGGAAGGGTTGTTCCGACCCGGCGTGGATTATCTCGTTGCCCAGACAGGTGGTGACATGGTGCGCTGCCTGAGGGACGTACTGGCCGACGATGGTCTATCGCGCACCCTGGTTTCCTCCGGGCTCGAAACCATCCTAGCCCGGCACACGTGTCGGCATCGCGTCAAGGAGCTTCTTTCCATTCTTTCCCTGTGTGGAACGCGTCGTGTCACGGAAAAACTCGCTGCGAAGGAGGCTGCAGAATGAAAATCGCCTTTTACGGTTCAAGCCTCGTCTCCGCCTACTGGAACGGTGCCGCTACATATTATCGCGGCCTCTTGCGCGCCTTAGCGGCGAGGGGCTATGACATCACATTTTACGAACCCGACGTCTACGACCGCCAGCAAAACCGCGATATCGACCCGCCTGAATGGTGCAAGGTCGTGGTTTATGAGGGGACTATCGATGCTTTGAAAGTTGCGGCAGAGGAGGCCGCGAAAGCCGATATCGTCGTCAAAGCCAGCGGTGTGGGGTTCGAAGACGATCTACTGCTCGACCAAGTGCTTCGCAATGCGGCTGCCCATGCCGTTACGATTTTCTGGGATGTCGATGCTCCGGCCACCCTTGCCGAGATCAAATCTGCTCCTGATCATCCTCTGAGGCGCGCGCTCCACACTCTTGATCTGGTTTTGACCTATGGCGGCGGAGCGCCGGTGATCGATGCTTATCGCGGGCTCGGCGCTCGCGAATGCATTCCCGTCTATAATGCGCTTGATCCTGAAACGCATCATCCCGTCCCTGCGGACCGGCGGTTTCAAGCAGATCTCGGGTTCCTCGGCAATCGCTTGCCGGACAGGGAAACACGTGTCGATCAATTCTTCCTGGAACCGGCCGGCCGTATGCCGGGGCAGCTTTTTTTGCTTGGCGGCTCCGGCTGGCAGGGAAAGCCAATGACGCCGAATATAAATTTCATCGGCCACGTCTCGACCCGCGACCATAATGCCTTCAACGTTTCGCCTAAGGCCGTTCTCAACATCTCGCGGGCAAGCATGGCCGAAAACGGGTTCTCGCCGGCAACGCGGGTCTTTGAGGCCGCTGGTGCCGGTGCCTGCCTGATAACCGACTACTGGGAGGGCATCGATCTCTTTGTGAAACCGGATGAGGAAGTACTGGTCGCACGCGATGGTCAGGACGTCGTAGATATTCTCGCCGGCCTCGGTGAAGTCAAAGCCAGGGAGATTGGCAGCCGCGCGCTGGCACGTGTACTGGCCGAACATACCTATGATCACAGGGCGGAAGCGGTCGATGCCCTCTTTCGATCGCGCGTACGCGCCCGAATGGAGGCGGCCGAATGAAACGTCCCCTCGATATTGTCGTCTTCGGATTGTCGCTCTCTTCCTCCTGGGGCAACGGGCACGCCACCACATTTCGGGCACTATTGCGCGGCTTGGCTGCGCATGGCCATCGTGTCCTTTTCCTGGAGCGGGATGTTCCTTGGTATGCGAGCAAGCGTGATCTGCCGGCCCCTGATTTCTGTTCGCTTGTCTACTATGACAACGTCGATGAGGTGCTCGAAGCCCATTCGGCGCGCCTGCGCGATGCCGATGCCGTGGTTATTGGATCCTACGTCCCTTCCGGTATTGAACTAATCGACAAGCTTGCCGCTCTAAGGCTGAAGCGCTTTTGCTTTTACGATATCGATACGCCCGTCACGATGGCGAAACTCGACCGCGGAGACGAGGACTATCTAGCACGGCGTCAAATTCCGCTGTTTGATTCCTATTTTTCATTTTCCGGCGGTGCCGTTCTCAGCAGATTGGAGCGTGAATACGGAGCGCGGCATGCGGAGGCACTGTATTGCTCGGTTGATGCCGAACGGTACGTCGGCACCGGGGAGGCGCTACAGTGGGACTTCGGTTATCTCGGCACGTACAGCCCGGATCGGCAGCCGACACTTGAACGCCTGCTGATCGCGCCGGCTCAGCAATTGCCGGACCGCCGCTTCGTGGTCGCAGGACCGCAATATCCCGACACCATCGAGTGGCCCGAGAATGTCGAGCGCATCGATCATCTGCCCCCGGCCGAGCATGCGAGCTTCTACAGCAGGCAAAGGTTCACACTGAACGTCACCCGGGCGGACATGATTGCGGCCGGATGGTCTCCTAGCGTACGGCTTTTCGAGGCGGCCGCGTGTGCCACCGCAATCATTAGCGACGAATGGCAAGGTCTGGATGAGCTTTTCCCTCGGGGCCAAGCCATATTCATTGCTCTCGAGACCTGCGACGTTGTCGAACTCCTGAGTAACACAGACGAAGCCAGACGGCGCGCGGTGGCGTCCGCCGCCCGCGACATCGTGCTGGAAAATCACACGGGCGAGGCGCGTGCGCGTGCGTTCGCAGAACAGCTTTCAGAACTGCCGATCCACCCTATGCCGAGGCAAAGATCGCTTCGGTCCGTCCCAGCTTGAGGAGTTACAGGATGCTGCAAAGGACCAGAAACGAAAATAGCAAGGTCGTTCTCGTCGCCGGGGGGGCCGGCTTCGTGGGCTCCCATCTCTGTGATGCGCTCCTTGCCGGTGGTAATCGCGTCATCTGCGTTGACAGTTACCTCACGGGCTCACCGACTAACGTGCGCCCGCTTCTGAACCATCCTTCTTTCCGGCTGATCGAAGCGGATATCTGCGATTTGCATGACATCGACGAGAGGATCGATCAGGTCTACAATCTCGCCTGCGCAGCATCCCCCCCGCAGTACCAGGCCGATCCAGTTCACACAATGATGACATGCGTGGCGGGAACAGGAAATCTGCTGACGATCGCGGAGCAACATGGTGCGCGCTTCCTGCAGGCTTCCACGAGTGAAGTGTATGGCGATCCGGCGGAACATCCGCAAAGAGAGGACTATCGCGGCAACGTCAGCTGCACAGGTCCCCGTGCCTGTTACGATGAAGGAAAACGTGCGGCAGAAGCTTTGTGTTTCGATATGATCCGTGCCGAACGGGTGGATACCCGCGTTGCTCGGATCTTCAATACCTATGGTCCCCGCATGCAGCCTGATGACGGCCGCATCATTTCCAATCTCCTCGTGCAGGCCATATCGGGTCGCCCTCTCACCATCTATGGAACCGGAGAGCAGACCCGCTCCTTCTGCTTCGTCAGCGATCTTGTTGCGGGCTTGATGGCGCTGATGAATGTCGATCCCAACCCGGGTGTGCCTGTCAATGTCGGCAATCCCGGAGAGTTCACAATCGGCGAACTCGCGGCAATGGTTCTCACGATGGTGCCTACGCAATCGAAGATCATCTATCGCCCATTGCCGATGGATGATCCACAACGCCGCAAGCCGGACATCTCCCGCGCTCGTGCGCTGCTGGGTTGGGAACCTCGGGTTCCACTTGCAGAGGGATTGCGGATGACGGCCGACTGGTTTGCAGCAACCCTCCATCACCCTCCGTTGCGGGTGGAGCATCCTGTACGGCATACACGCTCAAATCAGCCTGATCTTCATCAGGGGGCGTGATATGAGCAATGGCGAACCTTTGTCACGCGGTCTACTTGAAGCCAAAATTCGCGCGCTTGGACCCTGGTTTCACAACATGGAGATCTCCGGTGTTAAAACCGCACCGGACCACTTTCTAGGTGACTATCCGAATTTCAAATGGCAGGGCTTTCGTGACATACTGCCAGACGATCTCGAGGGGCAAAGCGTGCTGGATGTGGGGTGTAATGCAGGCTTTTTTTCCCTTGAAATGAAAAAGCGCAATGCCAGGCGTGTGCTTGGCGTCGATTCAGATCCTCGCTACCTCGAGCAGGCGCGGTTTGCCGCGAAACAATCGGGGCTGGACATCGAGTTTCGCCAACTCTCCGTCTATGAGGTGGGCGCGCTGAAAGAGAAGTTTGACCTCGTCATTTTCATGGGCGTGCTCTACCACTTGCGCCATCCACTTCTGGCGCTCGATTTGCTTTACGAACACGTGGTTGGCGATATGATGCTGTTTCAGTGCCTGCAGCGTGGCGACGAGCGCATACCGCTGCTCGCAGAAGACTACGGGTTTGAAGAGTGGGCGGTATTCGATCAGACTGAATTTCCTAAACTGTTCTTTGTTGAGGAGCGATACGCCTCGGACCCGACCAACTGGTTCATTCCAAACAAGGCGGCAGTCGAGGCAATGCTACGAAGTTCCGGCTTCTCGATAATCGCCAATCCCGAAAGGGAGGTTTATCTCTGCCAACGCGGCTTGCCACACTTCATGGTGCAAACGCCCCCGGAGATTGTGTGCGCCTCAATCGATGACCAGCCTAGCGCCTATCCTCATACATCTTAAAGCGTTAGGAGTGCTTGGGCTACTAAACAGTTTAGTTGCAAGGTCCGAACGGACGTCATTCGACGTCGTTCGGACCTCGAATAAAGAGCACACCGACCAGGCCTACAAGGACTATCGCTTGCAATATGAACATTGGCCATTCATTTGACATTGCAGCAATCGCTATTTCGAGACGCAATGGTCTCCGGTTCGAGTGCCTGTATTAGGTGCGGCATGCTGCCTCGTTTCCGTTGTGGCACGGAAGTCGGTGCTTGACAGACACCGCGTGCAGCATGCCGTTCGGTGAGATAATGCAGCTGGGACATCTGCCAATAGGCGAACAAGCATTTTCTGCAGGGTACCGGCTGGCATCAGCCTCTACCAGGAGGAACACGCGCTTGCTGAATAAGTTGATCCGGTTCAGGGTGGCGAGCATAGGTACCCTCTTCGTCTGCATGAGGAAGTACGCAAGATGATCCTCAGTCTGTCAAACGTCCGGAAGACTTACTCGACCACCGAAGGCACGATTGAAATTTTAAAGGGCGTTGATCTTGTTTTACCTGAGGGGAAAAGCGTTGCGCTCACCGGTGAATCCGGAAGCGGCAAAAGTACGTTGCTCCACTTAGCTGGTGGACTCGATCACCCGGACAGCGGTTCTCTGCTTATGTCAGGTCAAGAGCTTTCAACTTTCAGTGAACGCGAGCGCGCAAACTATCGCCGATACCAAGTCGGTCTCGTATTCCAGCAGTTCAATTTGATCCCCTCGTTGGACGTCGCGGCTAACATCTCGTTTCATGCAAAGCTCGCAGATAGACATGATCCGGATTGGGAGCGGACATTGATAGAGCGCCTTGGGTTGAGGTCCTATCTTACCAGGTATCCTGAGCAGCTTTCAGGCGGGCAACAGCAGCGTGTCGCGATCGGCCGCACATTGGCCGCCCGTCCGCCACTGATTCTTGCCGACGAACCGACCGGCAATCTCGACGAGGCGACAGGCGATGCGGTTCTCGATCTCATGCTCTCGATGGCCAAGGATGCCGGGTCCGCACTTCTTCTTGTGACCCATTCTTCCCGGTTGGCAGATCGCCTTGATCGAAAGGTCCTCCTACAGGGCGGCAGGATTGTCGAATGAATTTTACTGCATTTGAAGCCCTGTTGTCACACTGGAGACGTAGGCCGTTGCAATTGCTGACCCTGGTGACAGGGATTGCTCTAGCCACAGCCCTCTGGTCGGGCGTTCAAGCCATCAACGCGGAAGCGCGGGCCAGCTATCAAAGGGCCGCGTCGGTTCTGGAGCAAGGGGCGCTCCGACAAGTCGTTGCCAAGAACGGCAATGGAATTTCGATCAAAACATACGCCAAACTTCGGAGGGGAGGCTGGGACGTCTCACCCGTCATAGAGGGCCTATACCGCTTCGGACCTGTGCGGATCAAACTGATCGGCATCGAGCCTCTAACCATGCCGCAAGAGGGGCAAATCGGTAGCATCACAACCGCGGCCGACCTCCCAGATTTTCTTTCTGAACGCGGACAGCTTGTGGTTTCAGCGGACACGGCGTTAAAGCTCCGAGGCCGCACTGACATGACAATCAAGGTGTCTGATCAGGTCCCAGAGGACGCGGCAATCCTGGACATATCTGCCGCCGACCGTCTTTTGAGAGTCAAAGGCAAGATCAGCAGGCTAGTTGTTGCACCCGAGCAAAGAGCGGACGTGGCGCCTGTAGAGCGGATCAGTCCTGACGTTTTGGTCCAGGAGAGCGCCGATAGGCCCGATGTCAGTCGTTTGACAGACAGCTTCCACCTCAATCTCACCGCGTTCGGCCACCTCTCGTTCCTTGTCGGACTTATTATTGTGTACTCTGCAGCTGGTCTAACGTTCGAACAGCGGCGAGGGACCTTCCGAACGTTGCGCTCACTCGGGATTTCGCTGCCGGCCTTAACTACGATGCTCGTGATTGAACTCGTTACACTTGCTTTGCTGTCGGGGTTCCTTGGGATCATCCTTGGCTACTTCCTCGCCTCCACGCTCATGCCGGGTGTCGCGACATCGTTAAGAAGTGTCTACGGCGCGACTGTCTCCGGGGCCCTGTCCATTCGCTCGGAGTGGTGGGTCATAGGATTGCTGATCGCCCTGGTAGGTACCGCGATTTCATCAGCGCAAAGCCTCTGGCGTGTCTGGAAGCTGCCATTACTGGCTGCTGCCCAACCAAGGGCGTGGGTAAGAGCCTCGACAAAGAGTGTGTTACTGCAGTCGGCGGTTGGTTGCGTACTGCTCGCATTGGCAATGATCCTCGGCATCACCAGCGCGGGACTTGTTTCAGGCTTTGGAACCCTTGGGTGTCTTCTGCTTGGCGCAGCTCTATTGTTGCCGGGGGTTCTTGTCATCATATTGAGTTTGGCCGAGCCGATGTCCCGGGCGGCGCTCTCGCAGTGGTTCTGGGCGGACACCCGCCTACAGCTTCCCGGCTTGTCGCTTGCTTTGATGGCACTCCTTCTCGCCCTATCGGCAAATATCGGCGTCGGCACCATGGTTTCGAGCTTCCGGCTGACCTTCATTGGCTGGCTGGATCAGCGACTGGCTGCTGAACTCTACGTGACTGCCAAAGATGAGGACGAGGCTAAACGACTTCGAGAATGGCTTCCCCGATATTCGGCCGCCGTCCTGCCCATTTGGAGTGTCGAGGCAAATATCAGGGGCGAGCACATGCAGATCTTTGGAGTGGCAGATCATTCGACGTATCGGGACCACTGGCCGCTCATTGTTGCAGATCGCTATGCGTGGGATATGGTCGCATTGGGAAAAGGTGCTCTGATCAATGAACAGCTTTGGAGACGTGGCGATGCAGAACTCGGTGAGACGATCCCGATGCCTGGTGAGTGGGAGGCCACCGTTGTCGGTGTCTATTCGGACTACGGCAATCCGAGCGGGCAGGTTATCATAGGAATAGATCCACTTGTTGCGCACTACCCTGACGTCCCCAAGCTTCGCTACGGGATACGCGTTCCACCGGCGGAGGTTCCCAGTCTCAGGCAGCGGCTCGTTACAGAATTTGGTTTGAGTGAAGCAGCGATCATCGACCAGGCGACCCTGAAACAGCAGTCGAGAGCCGTCTTTGAGCAAACTTTCAGTGTGACCGGAGCGCTTAACGTCCTGACGCTCGCGATAGCGGGCTTCGCGGTGTTCTCAAGTCTACTTACGCTTTCCGGTATTCGCCTTCCACAACTCGCGCCATTGTGGGCAATGGGAATCAAAAGGCGCAATCTCGCATTATACGAAGTATTTCGCACATTAGCACTGTGGCTGGCGACCTTCATCACAGCTGTCCCTGTCGGTCTAAGCCTGGCGTGGGTACTGCTAGCGATTGTGAACGTCGAGGCATTCGGTTGGCGCCTGCCAATGACCATATTCCCACACGATTGGCTTTGGCTCGGAGCTGTTGCCCTCATCGCGGCGCTAATGTCCGTTTTCGTGCCGGTCTGGCGTCTTGCAACCATCAATCCAGCTGACTTGCTGAGAATTTTTGCCGATGAACGCTAAGGTGCTGCTCGCCATCGTGCTCGTCCTGACATTGACTGCGTCAATCGGCCATAGCCAGTCAAACGGCTTTGCCAGACTTGGCTCCAGTGCCCAGGGCTTTAAAATCCCCGAGCGAGGTCGCTCATTATCATTTCCCTCCGATCACGGCGCTCATCCGGACTATCGCATTGAATGGTGGTATGTGACGGCAAATCTCGAGGGCGAGGATGGTGCACGGTATGGGGCCCAGTGGACGCTGTTCCGATCAGCTTTGGCTCCTGGCGTCGCTTCAGGTTTCGCAGACCCCCAGATTTGGATAGGACACGCGGCCGTCACCACAAAAAGCAGACAGTATATCGCTGAGCGCCTGTCCCGGGGAGGCGTCGGCCAAGCGAACGTTGCGACTAACCCGTTTGAGGCCTGGATCGACGACTGGACAATGAAGAGCTTCGCGCGTGCGGGCGCTGACGAACTTGATGAACTTCTGCTCCGCGCAAACGGCCGAGATTTTCGCTACAGCCTAACGTTGAGGTCCAAAGGCCCTTTGGTGCTACAGGGAGATCGCGGATATTCATTGAAATCGGCAAGCGGGCAAGCTTCCTACTACTATTCGCAGCCCTTCTACCAGGCGAGCGGTGTAATCAAGGTGGAGGGGGTGGAGGTCGTCGTCAGCGGTCAAGCTTGGCTCGACAGAGAGTGGTCTTCCCAACCATTGGCTTCAAATCAGACCGGGTGGGACTGGTTTTCGCTCCACTTCGATAACGGGGAGAAGCTGATGTTGTTCAGGCTGCGCGACAACAAGGATGGCTTCATATCGGCGAATTGGATTGCCGACGACGGCAAAACAACGCTCATCTCACAAAACGACATTCATTTGGAGCCCGTACGACAGGCCGCCGTTGCCGGCCGAACCTTGCCCGTCGCGTGGCGTATCCAGATTCCGGCATATTCATTGGACATTACGACCCGGCCGTTGTTCGATCAGGCTTGGATGGCGACGAAAACGCCGTATTGGGAGGGCCCGATAGGCTTTTCCGGCACAGCGACGGGAGTTGGCTATTTGGAAATGACAGGGTACTAGTTTAGCGAACGCTGCATACGTAATCGGCCTAAACCTCTACCAGCAAAATCGGCAATCTCCATAAGGTCGACGATTAGGAATATGCGTCAGTTACGGAGAACTCCAGCTACGCGTGCAGCTTCCAAGAAAGCCTCAGAAGCCGCTTGTGAGCCCGCTTGGGTCTCGATTGTTTTCAAACAGGTTCGTTTTGCCCTTGCATAGTGGGCTCCACCTTTCGATGGCCACTTGGCCATCAAGCAGGCGAGGGCTTCTCGGCTGTTTCGAACGCTCAGAAAATGATTCCCGTTGTCAAAAGACACTTCCACTGGCCGGTCCCAGATTTCCACGATCATAGGTAGCTCCTGCTGTCGGTTCGTTCACATAATTCGATGCAAGCAGCCAAGTTCCAGACGTGGGACTTTAGTCCGGGATCGGTTGCGAGGCTACATCCCCGCGAAGAGCCGAACGCGCCTCAAAATATCTTTTGGCGGCCGCTACCGCTGCATCCCGAGTTGGGAAGGGGCCGGGCAGACTCACGACGTACTCGCCAAATTCAACCAAAGCAGTTTTCGAAATCGGATCATGAATAACTGTCATCACTGGCTCCATAGCTAACTCCTCGTCAGCATAGAATACCCGTCCGACGAGGACGCACTGTTCCCCCGGTAACCAAGGGCGGATGAGGCGACAACTTGTTCTCAGGAAATTTACGCCGGACTGATGAAGTCCTGAGCCGGCAATTTGCATTGCCGGGTCAGAAACGCGACGGAATTGTCGCCTTAAGCTTGGCCAGGGCCCCGATCTGATGAACCTTTCCTGAGGGCATCAACTTCCTCCACTACGCGGTCACGAAGGTCGTCGTGAGCAGCGGAAGCCGCGTCTACCACCCTTTCACTAAGGTTAGAGGCCACTTCCTTTGTCTTCTGCACGGCGTCGCGTGCTTCAGCCGAGACCATATCTTTTGTGTTGTCGGCCGCACCGCCAACAAGCTCGTCCTCAACCTCCGTAGGAGGGAGTGCCGCTCCAATCGCTGCCCCGACAGCAAACGCCAAGGCACCTCCAACGAGCGGCTGATCCCGGAAGTGGTTCAACATCATCTCGTTGAGCTTGTCCGTCTGTCCGCGTACAGAGCTAGCCGTCTCGGATGCATGGTCGGACATCGAATGAACGGCAGAACTGGCTGCTGTACCGATGCCGCTGACGGTATTCTTCGTCTTCTCCCATTTTTCTGAGAGCCACCCGGACGCTACGTCGAAAACAGCGCCTGTTTCATCCATGATCTCATCAATCTGCTTGCCACTAGCATCAGCAAATCCCCGGTACGTGGTACCGGCTTCATCGACGAAATGGCCAGCTCGTCGACCTGACTCATCGGTCAAAGCACGAAGCCGCTTCCCGGAATTGTCGGAAAATTGGCTATAGCGTGAGCCAAATTCGTCCACCGGAGGTCCAAGACGCCGAACCGGTCCGTCAGCTCGATAAAGTGGATATTCGGAAACCGGGGACGAGGCTGAACCTCCTTCTGTAGGCGTTGATCCTTTTGCCATCAACCATGCGAGGCTCACACCTATCAGAGCAACGGGTAAAGGGTTGTTCTTCAGCGCGTGCCCGAGATTATTTACATAATCCGCGCCGCCGCTCCCTTTTGCATATGCGATCACTTCATCGACAAGTTGACCCGGGGACATACGCTCTTGGATAGCATCGATCCGCTCACCGATCCGCTCTCGATCCCGATCAATCTCCCGCTGGAGATCGGCTGACGTTTTCTCGTTCGTTTCCATCAGATTTTTTCCTTTACAGTCTCGACGTCTCGACGCAGTGAAGTCGCAGTGCGATCCAGAGCTAGGTTTGATCCGCGCAACGCTGCAATCCCTCGCGAGACCAGACCCCACGCGATCAAAGCGATAACGACGCCAACAAAGAGGGAGGCAAGCGCGCTTGCGCTCGCCTCGTTGAAACCTTGCTCAACCAGAAAGGCCGCGATAGCGCCCACCAGAGCACCGAGAAGGACGCCGACCGCGCCAATAGCAAGAACAAGCCCAACGATCAGGATTTCAAAACCTCTCATCGCCTGCTTCAGCTTCTCGGAGGCTTCAGTTTTGGCGAGATCAATTTCTTTCCGAAGCAAACCGGTGACGTCGGATACCAGACCGCTAACTAATTCGGAGAGTGGGGCATTTTCGGAAGATTTAGCCACGTGAACGCCCCTCCGTCATGCTGGATTTATATGATGTTGGCGCGGATCTAGTGGAACTGGTGTTTGCTCGTTTCGCCGAAGCGGTCAAAAACCGGCTGGCGGTCAAGCCCGCCAGTGCCGCGATGCCAAGAAATGCCAGTGGCTGCTTACGCCCGAATTCCTCGGCCATGCTGGCAATTTCGCTGATGTCCTTGCCTTCTATCCGGTTGGCGAAGGTCTGAACACTTTGTCCGATCTGCGTAGCATACCGTCCAATGCTTGCCTCTTCGGACGCTTCGAGCTCAGATCCAACTTTCTGCAAAGCGGCTGCAACGCTCTCGACCTGCTTCGCAAAATATGCTGCTTTATCCGACGCCGCCTCTTTAACCTTCCCGGTAGCTGTCTCGACCCCAGTTTTGACTGCGTCAGACACGGAAGAAAAATCTTCAGTGACCTTTTCTTTCAATTCGGAAAAGGTCACCTGCGCGTCTGAAGACGAACCCGGCTGAGCGGACGATGGTTGTGACCCTGGATGTTCTCTGTCCGGGCGATCAAGGAATTCATTCTGCATTTAAACCTCCCATGATTGTTGAATTGCGGTGGGGCAAATTCGTGAACAACAGGGGGATGGGTTTGTTCCCGCACTGCAACTGCCGCAGCCCACCAGCAAATCCTCAACGTGTCTGGAAATTGGTCGGGGACAGGTGCTTGGATCAAGAAGCCTGAAAAAGGCTCCACGCGACCCCAAGGGCGGCACACGCCGGCAGCGCCGAGATCACTGACAGCTTAAGCCAAAAGATCGCCACGGCGGCAAGTATAGTAAGCACTAGCGATGGCCACACAATTGAGGCAATAACGGGTAGATCAATCGACCATACTCCTATCGAAAAAGTCGTGACGTTTTCGAAGAGAACGTGAAGCCCAAACCAAATCGCGAGGTTGAGGATGACACCAACCACGGCAGCTGTAATAGCCGACATAGCCCCACCGAGGGCGGCATTCCCGCGCATTTTCTCAATGAACGGCGCTCCTGCAAATATCCAAAGGAAACTCGGCAGGAACGTCACCCAGGTCGTGAGAATAGCCCCAATCGTGGCAGCGACTAAAGGTGACAGAGAGCCGGGGTCACGATAGCCAGCAAGGAAGCCGACAAACTGCGTGACCATGATCAGCGGTCCAGGAGTTGTTTCTGCCATGCCAAGACCGTCGAGCATTTCCCCCGGACGAAGCCACCCATAGTTCACCACGGCAGCCTGGGCGACGTAGGCGAGGACCGCATATGCCCCGCCGAAAGTGACAACGGCCATCTGACTGAAGAACAATCCGATCTTCGTAAACACGTTGTCCCATCCGAGCGTCAGAACAAGTGCCGCCACAGGAACCAACCACAAGGCTGCCAAGGCACCAGAAGTTTTGAGCGACCAAGCGAGATTGGGCCTTGCATGGTGAGGTATATCCTCGCCCAGAACCGAGTCACGGTCCGCCAGGATTTTACCTGAGCCTGATTGATGACCCCCGCCAACCTTGAAGGCCTGCACACCTGTACGACCACCGAAATATCCGATGATACCGGCGCCGATGATGATCAGGGGGAACGGCACGTGAAGGATGAAGATGGAGATGAAGGCCGCTGCAGCAATCGCTAGCATCACATTGTTTTTGATGGCTCGACTTCCGATGCGGAATACTGCCTGGATGACGACGGCGAGAACCGCGCATTTCAGCCCGAAGAACATACCCTCGATAGTTGTGACCTGACCAAAGATCACATAGATGTAGCTAAGGGCAAGGATCGACAGGAACCCTGGCAATACAAACAGAAGGCCAGCAATCATGCCTCCTTTGGTGTTGTTAAGGAGCCAGCCGATGTAGATGGCGAGCTGGTGAGCCTCGGGGCCGGGCAACAGCATGCAGTAGTTCAACGCGTGCAGGAACCGGTGCTCGCCTACCCATTTCTTTTCGTCGACAACGATCCGGTGCATGACAGCGATCTGCCCGGCCGGACCTCCGAAGCTGAGTGCAGCCACGCGCGCCCAGACCTTCACCGCTTCTGAGAATCGTACGATATCAGTGCAATTTTCCAGAGGACTTGAAACGTCAGATTTTGTGAGGTCGGTCACGATGGTCATCCCTTCCTCGGGTTAGGCCAGGTGTGCGTTTCGTCGGTGGCATCTCGGCACCAGCGATAGAAGGCGTCGTAAAGTGTCATGCCCGCTTCCAGTTGTTCGAGATCGTTGTTGAAAATCCGCGATAGGCCAAGTGAAGCGGCCAGCATCCCAGCGACCTCAGGCGCGAGTTCAGGCCGGGCTGTGTCCGCTCCCCGCACAATGGTCGCAAGGTGATCCAAAGGCTTCGATCGAAGGCCAAATTCCTCGATCATGACGTCGAAGGTGCATAGCTCGCCTCGGTGACTCCAGAATACATCCTCAATGTCGAAGGGCGTAGCGTCGAACCGTTCTGCTACGGCTGAAACCTCATTTGCGGGGACGAAGAGGAAGGCCGCGGATGGATCGACAAAACGTCTTATTAGCCAGGGGCAAGCTATCCGGTCAATCTTGGGACGCGATCTGGTCACCCAAATCGTTCGGCCACTTGCATCGCGCGGAGGAACCTTATCGGCGGAAACCAGCGTTCCCTTACCATCTCGCCAAGCTTCGGTGCCGCCTTCAAGGACTTCGGCGTCTTTGCCTAAAGCTCTCAAATACGCAGCCACCCCATGACTGAGTTTAAGACCTCTCTGGCAAACGATAATCGATGGCCCGGCAATACTGGGTCCCCATTCGGCGACAGTGCGATAATCGCGACGGATCGACGTTGGAATGAAACTAGGATTGGCAGCGTAGTCTTCGTTGCTACGCACATCGATCAGAAGCGGCAGCCCTGGCGTGCCGATCATCCGCTTGAGTTTTTCAGGTGCGATTTCCAAAAACGACGGCATTATGCGTCCCTCCGTTGACTCGGGTTTGCAGGACGCGATTCTCTAGCCGTGGCCTCGTGGGGTGATCGCTACCCCATTCCGCAGATTTTGCAGTGACAAGTCGCTTTGTCAAGCAGCCTGAGAAGGCCCGGACCGGGTTTCAATCAATGACAACGAACATCCGTAAAAAACCCGGACGCGAGACAATGCTGGTAAAATTTAAGGGGCTGGCGAATAGCCGCCGAGCCGCCGCCTCTAAGGCTGCTCCCGCGTGCCCGGGGCTGCTTCCCGCTGGTCTGCATCTTCTAAATCCGACGGGACGATGAAGGCATCAGACCCTTGTCGTTTGGCTTCCCGCAGAACTTCTAAACGCGGTTCGTCGTCCGGACCGATCTCGCCGTCCCCATTGTCGATTTCTCGCTCAGCCTGGAGCCAATGTTCGTCGTGGCGCCCATCGATTCCGCCGTCCGATTGCCAAAGTGAATGAGCGCGTTCTCGTATTCTTTGTTCGCGATTTTCCATGACTGACCTCTCTTTGCATCGAAAGGAAAACTTCGCGAGGTCATTGAATGTTCCAATAGAGAGCCCGGATAGCGAAGAATGGCAGGCGGCAAGTTCACTCCTGTCGGGCTTGTTTTTTCTGCCGTATAACAGGCCACTCACTATCTTCTTGTGAAGCGCCTATGTTCGCCGGGGTGGAGTGGGAGCCTTGCCATGATCAGGTCCGCCTGTAAGCGCTTTATGCTTGCACCTTCGAGGTTGTAGTATCAACGTCGGTCGGTACTCCCCCCCCATCCCCTTGAAGCTTGTTTCCCACGACACGAGATTTATCAAGGTTCGCATTGAAGGAGGAAATAGATGCTGACCGAAGTTTACTTCTCTGTCCCTCCGCATGTCATTTTCCCAAACGGCCTGACCCGCGCATCCGAGGTTTTGCACGACACGATTGACTTCCTTGAAAACGAGTGTCCGCTCCAACGGGGCGAGCGCTAAGACCGCGCGTGCCAGAGATGCTGTTCTGCCTTAGTCAAGCATACGCTGTCGCTATCGCGCGCGAGGCTTTTGTGGCTGCATGGCTCGAGGCAGGGCTTCCTGTGCAGGCAATGTCGCTCCCTTGGCAACGCACCGGGTCGTCGGAGCCTGGTAGCTTGAGTGCTCGAGAAGCAAAAGCTATGGCCGACAAATATATTCGCCACGACGAGCCACTTTTACTACCTGACGTCGAAACGTGTCAGACGGCATTCGACTTGATTTGCGACGCACAGCGAATTGATCGCGGAAGTGAGACAGCGCGCGATCTGGCGGCGCTTATAATTCAACTCTACAAGCAGGGCGTGCATGACTTTGCATCATTGCGCGCACTTGTGGGCAAAGCGGGCCAGCCGTAGGTTTATTGGCCATGATCGGTGACCCCGGGCAGACCTACGCCGTTGTGAGAGGTCGAACGATAGTAGGAATTGTAGAACAAGAGCAGAATGACCACGGTTGCCACTGCAACGATTAAACCTAGAATTTTCCTGTTCGTCACGGCATGCCTCGCTATATCAATCACTTGCCAGCGGGAGGAACGTCCTGCTGTTCCGTGCCGGCCTGGGGTGCCACTGGCTGCAGTCCGGTAGCATGTCCCACAGGCGCGGCAGTCGAGAAACTCGACTCCCTTGCGTTAACCTCGCGCTCTGCTTGGTGCCAGTGATCGTTGTGACGGCCGTAAATTTCCGCTTCCGTTCCCACTGCAAGAATGCTCGTTCGTTGATTGATGCGCTCGATTGTTCATGGTTGAGTCCTTCTCATCTCGAGGTATCAACCTCGGGAGGGGAGCAATGTTCCCCAACATCGAGACTGCTGCGCATGCAATTAAGGACGAGTAGCTGCAACCTACTGTACGGCGAAAAGAAAGAACGGGCGCTTCGATGGGCAGCGAAGCGCCCGCAGTCCGGATACGACCTAAGGCTCAGGTCCATACGCAGATACAACAGATGTACAGTGAAATTGTTCCGGAGGAACATCGACGCTTGTGTTTATCGATATCGAGTAATCTCGCACTTCCGAACCAACTGCGCCTCCGAATAACGTCAAGTTGAAAGCGAGGCATTTCAAATTCAGCGGCGGCAAAGGTCAATCACCCCCATGAGCAAGATTAATGAGCCCCATGAGGAAGACGAAAGAACTGTGTCTTGATCTCAAAGCTGCAGCAGGATGGGAAGCTGTTAGCACCGCGCGGGCGATAGCATGGATAGCAGCGTCTGCAGGGAGGTAGATTCGACTTCCACGCCCACTCCGGTTGGCTAATCGCCGCAAACTTCTGCGCCAAGCGCTTGACACCACCGACATACGGGTGCGTTACCACAGATCCTGGAGCGGTCTCTTGGCCAATTTCCATGACGCGTGATATCAATGCTGATCAATTGCGAGAACAGCAATTCACTAACGACGGTGGTTTCCGGTCCTTTGCTAGTTGTCACTCGCCTTTAGTTTTTAAAGCATCCGAGACCTTAGGCCGTTCTGGGTCTTTGTTGGTCTCCCCGACAGCATCCTGATCCAAATCTGGATCATCCTCGGCTGGAAGATAGCCACGCGGTCGGTTCGCTTCAGGGCCTTCCCAACGCGGCGACTGGTCTGTCGTTCCTGCGGCACCGTCTTTTGGACTGGTAATTCCCATTTGTGGTCTCCTTCATGACGGTCACTAACTTAAGCGGTCTGACTTTGGTTCCAGAGATTCAGGTGAAGCGGCTATTTGTTCGCCTGGCCGTCCGGCAGCCAACCGCAGCGCACGGAGGCGGGAGGTTTTCTCGTCGCTTAATCGCTTCTTCGTCGGTGGCTTCCGCTGCCACCTTTGTTGTGTTCAGATATGGCCGCACGTTGCTGTACGGTCAGAATTTTTCTGATCCTGCTTACCATCGTTTTCCATCACTGATCGGCTTGCGGTAGAAATGGATATCGAAGCGCAGTTTCCAAAACCTATCCCCCTTCAAGTGCTTTGCGAACCGGGTGATAAAGCGCGTTTCATTGAGAGAATGGCGCTTGAAGGTGCATGATGCCCCCGAAGACGGGGAGCGTGCTGTATAACAACCGGCGCTGCTCAACCAGGCCCTCTGGCGGTTTGCCCCCTGGGCGAAGGTCGCGAATAATCGATTTTCACTTTGTCAAGCACCGCATTACATTGATCGGCTAACCGGTTTGCGATCCGGGTCGTCTGGAAAATTCTGATCGTCGAACCAGATGTGATCGGCGAGGTCGGATAACGACTGGACAACCTGCTCGCGTGACCAGCCAGCTCTGATCGCCTCATCGACCAGAGCCATAAATGCTGGCTCAAGCGCCTCCTGACATTCTAGGTCGTCGTCTCGTAGGTTTGAGTTCGGAGGCCTGATCATAACGTTCTCTTCCAGTTAGCCTGTTTTCCGCGTTTGACGGGCTTTTTCGAGCGACTTCTTCAGAGCATCCATGATATCGATGACATTGCTGTCCTTCGCACCCGAAGCGGATTTTTCCTTTGCGCCCTCCTTGTTCGGCTTCAGGTCCTTCTTCTTCTCCGCAATGAGCTTCAGGAGACTTTCCTGGACTGGATCGCTGGCCATTTCCGGCGTCCAGTTTTTCGTTTGCTTTTTGATGACCTTCTCCATTGCGGAGACGACCTTCGTGTCGGCTTTTTTATCAATTTCCTTGAAATACTCAGTTTCGGGACGGACCTCGTTGCCGAAGCGAAGGGTCCAC
>NZ_MOOY01000014.1 GCF_001931685.1 Pararhizobium arenae
TGGCAAACGCTGTCCTTGCCCGTAACACCGCATGGACACCAAAATACTCACATGCATGAAACATGGTTGCTCCCCGTTTTGACAGGGAGAAGGACAAGCTGCAATCTGTTGGCCTCACCCTGTCTTTCGTGTAAACGAACCCCCGCCCGCTCTGAAACTTGCCTTCTGTGGCAGGCGCCGATCCGCCGCCGGAACCCGTCCGGCCGTCAATCCCGAGGAATGAGATCATGGAAATCAAACGTTTCGAAACCGGCCCCCGCATGAGCCAGGCTGTCGTTTACAACGGCATCGTCTATCTGGCCGGTCAGGTCGGCAATGCCGGCGACGACGTCGCGACCCAGACCCAGCAGGCGCTTGACGAGGTCGATCGTCTGCTTGCGCTGGCCGGAACCGACAAGACCCGCATCCTCTCCACCACCATCTGGCTGGCTGACGTTGCGGATTTCTCCAAGATGAACGCCGTTTGGGACGCATGGGTGCCGCAGGGCAATGCTCCGGCGCGCGCCACGGGCGAAGCCAAGCTTGCTGCGCCGGAATATCTGGTTGAAGTGATTGTAACCGCCGCTCTCTGAGCGCGGTCACGCCTCTGCTAACGTGTTTATGAGAAGCCCGGATCGCGCTCGTCGGATCCGGGCTTTTTGCTGCCAGCAAGCGGGCCGGATTAACTTAGGTTAAAATCCTTCAAGCCCCTTGGAACAAAGGGCTTCCCGCATCGTTTCACGTTCGAATTCCAACATCATTGAAACCCCTGCGGAGGAATGCGCCATGCTGTACTGGCTTCCCAGAATTTGCCTCTTCGCGCTGATCGGTGCCGTCATCGGTCTCGGCGCCTTGCCTGCTACCTCCGAAGACGTCGCCAACACGCTGATTATCGTGCTGTTGGGTCTCGGTCTGTTTTCCGTCACGGTTCAGGTGTTTCCGCCCGAAAGACACTGACAGACATCGGCTCGCTTATCGAATTTTGTTTCCTTTTCCATTGCAGGCTGTACTCTCGTGACGAGGGTCTAGGGGAGCCTCGACGGTGATCTAACAGCGTAGCAAACGGGCGGCTGCGTCGGATCGTCGATGCGGCGCACGGAAGGGGATAAGGCATGGCGACGGAGCCGACCGGTTTTTCCAGAACCGTGCCGCTCAGCCTGTTTGCCGGAGCCTTGCTGCTGCTGGGTCTTGTGCTTGCGTCTCTCGTGTTTGCCGCCATCGCACGCGAGGATTCAGATGAAGCGCTCCACGCAGCCCGCCTGAACAATCGAACGGTTTTGCTTCTGAGCTTGCTGCAGGATGCCGAGACAAGTCAACGTGGCTATATCCTGACCGGCACACGCGCTTATTTCAGCGATTTCCAAAGGGCCGCGGCCCTTGCGCGTCTTCAGTTCAACAGCCTCCGCGACGATCTTCAAACAGTCTCCATAGACGAGGAGACCATCAAGCGCCTTGAAACGCTGGTATCGCTCAAGCTCGAGGAGATGAAGCGGTCGGCAAACATGCAGGCGGCCGGAGACCATGAGCGCGCGGTTGCCGTCGTGACGACTGGCGAGGGCAGGCGGCTGATGCTCGAGATAAGGCAGATCATCGCCCGTATCGCCGCTATTACCGATACTGTGGGTTTCCGCAAGACACGCCATCTCGTCGATGCGACTTGGTTGCTTCTTGCCACCATCGCCGGTGGGGCCATCCTGATTGTCCTGCTCGTCGCCGGCGTGATGCATCTCGTCACTGTTCGCTCGCGACAGCTTGAAGCAGCGCGTCACGCTCTGGTGGAGTACAACGACACCCTTGAATCCAAAATCCGCCAGCGAACGCAATACCTCGAGCGCGCGAACCGGGAGCTGCAGAGTTATGCTTACATAGTAAGTCATGACTTACGCGCTCCTCTCGTCAACATCATGGGTTTCACGTCCGAATTCGAACGCGCTGCCGATGTGTTCAAATCCTTCCTGCAGACGGTTCCGCCGGGATCGGCCGGCGAGATAGAAAACGCGGCGCGGGAAGCGGTCGATATCGATATTCCGGAAGCCCTCGGCTTCATCCATTCCTCGATGAAACGGATGGATGAGCTCATCAGTGAAATCCTCAAATTGGCGCGCGCGGGCAGCAGGCAGTTTCATCCTCAGGTCATTGATCTCAGGGAATTGTTCGAGGAGATCGTCGCGACTTCGAAACATGGCGCCGACGAAACGCACGCTACCATCGAAATCGCCGAGGATTTACCGGTCGTCGAGACGGATCGGCTTGCATTGCAACAGGTTTTTGGCAACCTTATCGACAATGCCTTGAAATATTCGTTTGTCGGGCGCGCTCCTTATATCAAAGTGAGTGGCAAGGTGGTCGGGGAAGAGGCGATCATCGACGTAACCGACAACGGTCGCGGTATTGCAGAGCAGGATCTTGAGCGAATCTTCGAGCTGTTTCGCCGGTCGGGACAGCAGGATCGCCCCGGCGACGGTGTCGGTCTTTCGCATGTACGGGCTCTGGTGCGTCGGCTCGGGGGTGACGTAACCGTCCGGTCCGTTCTCGGCGAGGGCACCACATTCACGGTCGCCTTTGCGACGAAGCTCCGGCCGGAAGGGAGGGAGGGAGAATGACAGAGGTCAAACCGGTGACGATCGTCATGGTGGAAGACGACGAAGGCCACGCCCGCCTGATCGAAAAAAACATCCGGCGCGCGGGTGTTACGAACGAGATCGTGCCGTTTCTGAATGGTTCGTCAGCGCTTACCTATTTACTCGGCGAGGATGGCACCGGCGCCCGCCACGGGGGCAGGCCGCTTTTGCTGCTGCTCGACCTGAACTTGCCCGACATGACAGGCATCAACATCCTTGAGCGGCTTCGCGCCAGCGATCACATGCGCCGGATGATGGTGATCGTGCTGACCACGACGGACGACCCGTCCGAGATCCATCGCTGCTACGATCTGGGCGCCAATGTCTACGTCACCAAGCCCATGCAATACGAGGCTTTCGTCAACGCCATTCGGCAATTGGGCCTTTTCCTGTCCGTCGTGACTGTGCCAGAGGTGGCGTAATGATCGCAAACAGCACGTCCCGCCCGATCACGATCCTCTATATCGATGACGACGAGGCGCTTGGCGTGTTGTTGAGAAAAAACCTTGGCCGCCTGGGGCTCACGGTCATCAATGCCACGGATGGCCGCAGTGGACTTGCACGGCTCGATCAGGGCGGCATCGATGCGGTCGCGCTCGACCATTTCCTGGTGACCGAGACCGGTCTCGATATCTTGCCGGAGATTGTCATGCGGCCAAACCATCCGCCAGTCGTCTATGTGACGGGTGTCGGTGAAACAGCTGTCGTTGCAGAGGCGCTCCGGCGAGGTGCGGTCAATTGGGTTACAAAGAACATCTCGTCCGATTTCTTCGCACAACTGGCTGAAACACTCTTGGAAGCCGCGCAGCGGCATCCTGTGGTGTCGCACTGAACGTTGGGCGCCGCCGGTGGGTGGAACAATATGTGCAAAGCCGCGTTTATCCGCATCAATATGCGCTGCGGGGGCTCTTCCCGAGAAGCGCAATTTTCGAAAATTCGTAAACGCGACGGCAAAGACCCTTGCATCAACACCGGGCGACCGATGGTCGGATCGAAAGTCTTGGGCGGTCAGGGAGCATGAAGCATGGGGGCGTTTTCGCCGGGTGGTCAGTCCAAGACCAAGCGCAGATATGCGGAAATTGAAACCGAGGTCATGGCAACGGAGATGCCGCCGGCCCCACCACTGAAAAGTGGCCTCGACCTCGTCGTTGCCTGGAGCATCGTCGGTACATTCGTTATCCTCGCCAGCGCCGTCATCTACTTGATGGAAACGATCCTTATGCCGGTCACGCTGGGCATTGTCGTCGGCATGGTGCTCGGGCTCGCCGCAGACCGGCTTTCCAAATTCGGCGTGCCCGCCGGGCTGGGCGGCTTTCTTCTCGGCCTCGTTTTCGTCGTCGGCCTGTTTTTCCTCATCAATACCTTGATCGAGCCGCTGAGTACGGTTGCCGGACAGGCTCCGGGAATGATCGAGCGCTCGATGGAGCGCATTCTTCCCTACTTGGAACGGTTCGAGTGGTTTCGCGTCGCCCTTGAAGGGACGGATGAAAAGGCGTTGGCGGATATGGCGATGCAGAATGCAGGTGCCATGCTCGGCATCGTCGCTTCGGGGCTTACCCCGGCCTTCGTTCAAACGCTGATTTTTCTGGCAGCGCTCGGCCTGTTCCTGCTTGGGCGTGCCCAGTTGCGCAAGACGATCATCCTGGCTTTTGCCACCCGCGAGCGCCGGCTGGCTGCCATCCGCATCATGAATGCGATCGAGAATGCCGTCGGCTTCTATTTTTCCACGGCAAGCGTCATTTACATGGTGCTGGGCTCGATCACGGCCTTTATCGCCTTCATCGGCGGTTTTGCCATGGCACCGCTCTGGGGTCTGTTCGCCTTCGTCTCAAGCTTCATTCCCTATCTTGGCGTTACCGCGATGACGATCGCTCTGTTCTGCGCCGGGCTCATGACCCATGACTCATTGCTGATCGCGATTGCACCGGCAGCCGCTTTTTTCCTGCTGCATCTGGTCATGGAAAATCTGGTGACCCCCGCCATCCTCGGGCATCGCCTCGAAATCAACCCCTTCATCATCTTCGTCGCCATCATCTTCTGGACATGGATGTGGGGTGCCGTCGGTGCCATGCTGGCCATGCCGTTGTCGCTGATTGCCATGACGGTGTTCGAGGAAGTCCGCCCCCGTCCGCCGGAACGACAGCTGCCGGCTTAAGTCCTCCCCCCAAACGAAAGTACAGTGATGTTGACATCGATCGAGATGCCGGATGGTCCCGAGCAGGCTGACTTGCGCGCGGGCCGGGCCCCATGGGGATACCAGGGACGGCGGCCTTCCTCCGAGCCGCTTGCGCAAAGCATCAAGACGGATGTCCTTGTGGTGGGTGGCGGTATTACCGGCTCCATGGTTGCCCAGCATTTGTCATCGCGCAATCTGCAGGTGGTGATCGCCGATCGCGAAAGGCCGGGTCTCGGCAGCACCGCAGCCAGCACGGCCATGCTGCTGTGGGAGATCGACAAGAGCTTGGCACAATTGTCCGAACTCTATGGTTTCGAACGCGCCGCGTCGATCTATAGACGAAGCCTCG
The DNA here is from genome assembly GCF_001931685.1 of Pararhizobium arenae. Lineage (GTDB taxonomy): Bacteria > Pseudomonadota > Alphaproteobacteria > Rhizobiales > Rhizobiaceae > Pararhizobium > Pararhizobium arenae. The sequence goes on from NZ_MOOY01000014.1 coordinate 5,126, forward strand.
CGGCCATGGGCGGGCTGACGAAACTGGTGACCGAACTGCGGCTTGATTGCCGCTTTGTTCAGCGTCCGACGCTGTATATCGCTGGCCCCGAAGCAAGCGAACGGTCGCTGCTGGAAGAGCATCGTCTGCGTGCGAGAGCGGGCCTGCCGGGAGACTATCTTGACCAGTCGTCCCTGCGCACGAATTTCGGAATAAACCGTGCCGAAAGTCTGCACTCACCCGGCGCTGCGGAGGCAGATCCCCTGCTGATGTCCTGGGGCTTGCTTGGACATGCGATCGCGTCCGGAGCAAAGATGATCGACGCCGAGATCACCGGTTACGATCACGGCGCGCAACGGGTTCACGCCGTCACGGACAATGGTTTTGAGATCGAGGCCCGTCATGTGGTGCTTGCGACGGGCTATTCTATGCCGGATTTCGTCGACAACGACCTGCATCGCACCGTCTCCAGCTACGCGATCGCCACCGGCCCGCAGCCGCAAAAAGGGCTTTGGCCGAACGGTGCGCTGATCTGGGAAGCCTCGGAAGATTATCTCTATGCCCGCACGACGTCGGACGGCAGGATCGTCGTAGGGGGCGAGGACGACGATATCATGGACCCGGATCGCCGGAGCGGGAAGATCCCTTCCAAAGCGAGGATCCTTGAAGAGAAGCTCGCGCAGCTTTGGCCGGCGGCCCAGCCTGCGGCGGAATATAGCTGGTCGGGAGCCTTCGGAGAAACCGTGGATGGATTGCCGCTGATCGGCCCTGTCCCGGCAATGCCGCGTATCCTTGCCGCCTATGGCTATGGTGGCAATGGCATCACCTTCAGCTTCATGGCGTCGCGTATGCTGGCGGCAATGATAGCCGGCGATCGTCAGGACGGGTTCGAACTCTTCGCGCTCGATCGCACGCCGTTCTCCGCGTGAAGCGCCTTAGGATGGCGAGTGCGCATTCTCGTTGAAGAACAGCGCCTGGCTGATCAGGGCTTTTACCATGTCCGGATTGAACGGTTTGGTGACCAGAAAAGCCGGTTCCGGTTTGGTGCCGGTGAGAAGCCGCTCGGGAAAGGCGGTGATGAAGATCACGGGAAGCGTTGCGCCTCCCAGGATTTCATTGACGGCATCGATGCCAGAACTTCCATCGGCCAGCTGGATATCGGCAAGGATCATATGCGGCTGCGTCTTGTTGTAGAGCGCAATCGCTTCGGAATGGGTCCGCGCCACGCCGACGACGCGGTGCCCGAGGCTGGAAATCATGTCCTCGATATCCATGGCGATCAGCGGCTCGTCCTCGATGATCATGATATCGGTGGCAACCTGCCTTGAAATATCGTGAGAGGCGCGGTCGAGCAACGCTTCGGCCTCGTGTTCGGAGACGCCGAGGATTTCGCCCGTTTCCGCCGGCGAAAAACCTTCGACCGACGCAAGCAGGAAAGCCTTGCGGGCAGATGGCGATATCCTCGCGAGGTTGGCTGCCGCGCGCGTCTCCCAGGTAAAGGGGGAAGACGTGTCGGGCAGCGTGATCGTGACCGTGTCGAGCTGGCTGCAGAGCAGCTTGAACACGCTCACGCGGTCGCTTGGGCCTTCCGGGAAAAGCGAGATGTCGGCAATCAGGGCTTCCAGCATCGCGGCAACATAGGCATCGCCCGAGGCTTGAGAACCGGTCACTGCGCGGGAAAAGCGCCGCAGGTAAGGGAGATGGGCTGCAATGCGCATAGAAAGTGACATTCAAGACTTCCTTCAGTATGATGCCGGAGATTTTCCGAGGCCGGCGTCCAAGATTGCTTATTGCAACGGTTTGAACATGTTTTCTGGTTTAAGGGAAGTTTTGAAACATAGGTAAAAACATTCAAGGGGTTTTGCCTCTCCAAAACAGATTTGCTGCATGATGCAACGTCACATTGGATAGGCGGAAGTGAGCTTTTGATGAGTGACGTTCCCAAGCAACAGGCAAAGCCATCGGTGCCCGGTCGCGGCGTGAAGTCCGATCCGAACAGTCAGATCGCATCCAGGCTTAAGGCACTTTACAGCGCGGTCGAACAGGAACCCATTCCGGATATGTTTCTCGATCTTCTGGAACAGCTGGACCGTGCGGAACGGCTGAGCAAGAGCTGAAGCCAGGACCTGATGCCGCGGATCGTCGGATTTCCTAGGCGTCGTCGGGTTGAGATGATCTCCAATAAAAGCTATCTGGCAGCAGACCATTTTCTGCGAAGGTAGCGACCGCATGATCCCCGATTTCCTCGTCACGCATTCCGGTGGCTTCCACGCAGATGAATTGCTGTCCAGCGTCATCCTCACACGGTTGTTTCCGCAAGCGCGTCTCGTGCGCAGCCGATCGCCGGAGTGGATAACGCCCAAGGGCGACCGCATCATCTACGATGTCGGCGGCTCTTATGATTTTGCAGCCGGCATTTTCGATCATCACCAGCGGGGAGCGCCGCTGCGGGACGACGGGCAGCCCTACAGTTCTTTCGGGCTGATCTGGAAACATTACGGCCGCGAGTATCTCGCAGCCCTGGGGCTTGCCCCGGCCGATATCGAGGCGATTCATGCATCGTTTGACGAAGGGTTCGTGCTGCCGATCGATCTCGCCGACAATGGCGTCCTGAGCCCGGCAATGGCCGGCCCTCTTGCGAGCCTGACGCTTCCTGCCTTGCTGGAAACGCTGAAGCCGGTCTTCGACGAGTCCGATCCGGAGGCGGACGACAGGGCGTTTCATCGCGCGCTTGCCGTTGCCGCCACGTTCGTCGAGGCCCGAATTGCCCAGAGTGCTGCAAAACTGCGCGCGGAAGGTCTCGTCTACCGTGCGATCACCGCGGCGGGAGAGGGGCGGGTGCTTGAATTGCCCATCGGCATGCCGTTCCGCTCGGCCATCGTGAAGGCGGGAGCCGATCACCTGCTGTTTGTCGTGCATCCGCGCGAGAAGGATTGGTGCATCACGGGCATAAGGCGTTCCGAAGAGGGGTTCGAGCTGAGAGCCGACCTGCCGGCTGCCTGGGCGGGATTGACCAACGGCGCGCTGGAGGCCGTTTGCGGGGTAGAGGGCGCGAGTTTCTGCCATAACGGCCGCTTCATCGCGGCTGCGCGCACGCGTGAAGCCGTGTTGGCGATGGCGGCGCTGGCTGTCGACGAAGTGCTCGCGGGCCGCTGAGCATTTCCAAGAAAAGTGCGAAGCGGTTTTCCGTCAGGAAATGCGTTAAAACAAAGCATTGGAGTGTGGTCGCGATAGGAGGAAAAGCGAAAACGCTCCAAGTTTTTCTGCGATCTTTAAGCATAAAAAAACGGGCCGAAGCCCGTTTTTTCCGTTTCAGTGCCGATATCAGCAGGCTGCCGTGTAGCGGCGGCCGTAACGGTCGCGGTAGTAGCAACGGCCCGGTTCGTTGGCATTGCCGATCAGGGCGCCCGCCACGCCGCCGACCGCCGCACCGACAGCTGCGCCACGGACGTTGCCGGTGGCAACGCCGCCGATGACCGCGCCAGAAGTGGCGCCGATCGCGGCACCCCTTTCAGTCTGGGTGCAGGCGGCAAGCGGAAGGATGAGGGCGGAGACGAGAAGAATCTTTTTCATGACGGGTTTCCTTTTTTTGACTGGAGCATTCGCACGTATCGGTTGGCAGATCAGATCCGTCCCATCAGGACGAGAATGAGAATGATGATAAGGACCAAGCCGAGGCCTCCAGACGGTCCATATCCCCAGGAGCGGCTATAGCCCCAGTTCGGCAGGGCGCCGACGAGCAGAAGAATAAGGATAATCAGGAGAATTGTACCGAGCATGGTGGTTCCTCTTCGGGGTTCAATGCCTTAGCGGCAATCTTGCTGTCACAAAAACGCCGATCGCGATGTTTTGTTCCCAAGCTGGGTGGCGCTCTGGACCAGTTTCTCTGCGAGGTCTTCTCGCGCGCCGTCGCCTCCCATCCTCTTGCGAGACGTCAGCGGGCCGAACATCAGGAAATTGGCGATCAGCCGGTCAACATGCTCTCGGGCTTCGGCCATCGGCAGGTGTCCGACTTGCGGCAGGATCACTGTCTGCACCCGGCGCAAGCCGCCGGACAGATGGAGCTGGTGGGTCGGCGGCACGATCCGGTCGCGCGCGCCTATGATGTTGAGCACCGGCACCTCGATGTGAGCCAGCTCCGCCATCACGGAGGTCGCCGACATCCATGATACGAACGCAGCGATTTCGTCGGGGTGTGAACTGAGCAGGCTGGCGCGCACCTCCTCCATGGTGGAGATCGTTTCCTCCGTCTCCCACGACACCGCCTGATCGAAAACACTTTCCAGCGAGCCCCAGCGAAAGTTTTCGCGCGTGGATATCCAGCGGGTGAAAAACCGGATGAACAGGATACGACCGAGCAGGGGCAGCCGCAGGATGCGCGCCGCCATGCGCTCTTGTCCCTCGAAGCGTCCGCAGGCGAAAGCGCCCATCAGGATGACGTTGGACACCAGATCGGGCCGGTGTCTGGCAAGCAGCAGCGATACTAAACCTCCGGTGGAATGTCCTATGAGGGTTACCGGATCGCCGCCGAAATCCCGCTCGATGGCGCGCGCATAGGCATCGACGATATCGGGCGTGCGCAAGGGCAGTGTCGCGCCTTTGAGCCGCCACGGGCTATGCCCGGGAAGCGGATACGCGACGGAGCGTCCCTCGCGCACGATGGTTGGTGCGAAGCAGTTCCAGAAGGACGGAGACATGACCATGCCGTGGATGAGCACGGTTCTCATGCCTGCGTCTTGGGAAAGCCAGAGATGCGGTGGTTCATGCAACATTGGAAAACGCTCTCGAATGAGGCGTGCGGTTCAAGGCGGCTGCGAGGATCTTGCGTTGGCAGGTCGGTCAGGCAGTCCATGAACCGCTCGCCCGGCGGCCTGGAAGTCCCGTCGCGTATTAAAACGGAACGTGCGAGCGTAATGCACGCAAACGTGAAAGGTTCCGCAGCCCCGATCACCAAAATTTCTGGAACCGGACGCCGCGGTTGCCGTTCTCATCTCCAGGAAATCACCCCTTCAGCCGGCACGATCAGGAGTACGCCGGCATAACGTACCGGACAGGAGCCGCAAGATGGAGCATGTCGCTGCAATCATGATGTTGGTCGGGTGCGGATATGGCAACGTGAACTGCCACGAACTTCCGGCTTCTGCCGCAGCCTATGAGACGATGGAAGACTGTCAGGAAAGGTTGCGCCCGACAGTCGCGGCGATCGAAACCTCCGCAAAGGTGATCTTTGGAAAATGCCAAGCCGTGGACCCCGCGCTTTTCATCGAAGACGAGGCCAACGCGCGCATCCGCTGGTCGGTGACCCCGGACGAGGAGCTGCACGTCCGTATAGACATCATGCAACCCACGCCGCCGGTGATGATGGCAAGCCGATAGGAACCAATCCCCGACAGACGCGTTAAATACCCATCTCAAACAGGGAGAAAACACATGAACTGGGATATGATTGAAGGCAAGTGGAAAGAATATCGCGGTAAGGCCCAGGCTCAGTGGGGCAAGCTGACGGACGATGACCTGGACGTCATCGCCGGTCGTCGCCAGGAACTCGCAGGCCGTATCCAGGTTCGTTACGGTATTGAGAAGGAAGAGGCCGAACGTCAGGTCGAGGAATGGTCTTCCCGCCACTAACATTTGCACCTGAATAATTGCGCCCCGTTTTCGAGGGCATGTGACGGCGTCCGGATTATGTCCGGGCGCCGTTTTTGCATCGGGTTGATGGGCGGAACAAAACCCAAGCGTATCTCGTTTGACGTCGAGCCGAGCAGGCAATGCATTGCCGCTCGAGCCTTGAACCCGCCGTATGCCAAGCATCCGGCCCTACCGCATGAAGGAGTTTCCAATGATCAGAACGCTGCTCGCGACGACCGGTCTAGCACTGGTTCTGGCCGCCACCCCCGGTGCAACCGTTTTCGCGCAGGAGAGCGTGGCACCCGCGGCTGCAGGCGTTGCCAGCGAGGGCGCAACAGGTCCCACGATGCCTGGCCAGCTCCTTGCTTCGTCTCTTCTCGGCAAGACCGTCTATACGGGAGTTGATGAGGAAGGTGAAGCGATCGGCGATGTCAATGACGTTGTGATCAATGCAAACGGTGGTACGGAAGCGCTCGTTATCGGCGTTGGCGGCTTTCTCGGGATCGGCGAAAAGGATGTCGCCATCGGCTTCGATCGCGTCAGCTGGTCCGACAAGGATGGCCAGCAGATCCTCGTGGTGACTGCCACAAAGGAGCAGCTGATGGCCGAGCCAGCCTTCGATCGCAAGCCGATCATGGACGCCATGGTTTCGGCGCCCGCATCGAACGGAACGCCCGAAAACACGGCGTCCGCATCCCCGGATCCGTCTTCTGTGGTGGTAACGGATCAGCCGTTAAGCGGCACCACGCCTCAGATGACCGATCCGGATCTCGTTCCGGGCGTGGATCCGGCAACGACTGCGAGCGCCACGCCATCTCCCGAACTGAAACCGGTCGATCTCGGTCTTTTGAGTGCCGAAAAGCTGATCGGTACGGAGGTGAAGGTGGCGGATGATACCAAGGTGGGCGAGATCGGTGATGTGATCTTGAGCAAGGACGGCAAGTTAGAGGCCTATATCATCGATGTCGGCGGTTTTCTCGGCATCGGCGCAAAGCCCATGGCGATGAGCGCAACCAGCGTTCAGGTGATGGCGGACGCGGAAGGCACCATGACCATCTACTCGCCTTTCACAAAGGAACAGATGGAAAGCCAGCCGGCCTATGACGAAGAGGCATACAAGGCAAATCCGTCTTCCGTGCTTCTGGCCACGCCAGCACAGTAATTCCCCGCGACGAACAGAAAGCCCAGATGCTCACCGGGCTTTTTGCTTGAATTGTCAGCCAAAGAAAAAGGGCAGCCGAAACTGCCCTTTTTTGTCCCTTCGGTTGGTGGAAACACCATCAGCGACGGTTGTGATCGCTGCCGGTGTTTTCCGCCATATCAAGCTCCTCCAGGAGCTGCGCGAAAGTCCCCTCTGTCTTCGGAACATTATCGTCGAAGTACAGATCACGTAACGTGTTGCCGATATGCAGGTTCTTCTCGCGCATCCGGGCAGGTTGGCGAAGTGACGCCGACGCTGACTTCCATATATTGGATGTGGATACGGTCATTTTCCTGTCTTTCGTTTTGCGGTTCGAGTGGACAACGCACCGGTCAAGGTCAGGTTCCGACGACATGGTGACTATTCCGTGTCAAAATGGGTCGTTCTTGCTCGTCATGGTTAACCATTACTTAAAGTCACGATCGCCCATTGTAGCGGCGTGATGCGGAGAGGGGACAGGCAAGGAACAAAAAACGCCGGCGGACGTTTTGTGACAGACTGATAACCAAGGAGAACCCCCATGCTGTATTACGCTCTTGTCTTCCTCGTCGTCGCCATCATCGCCGGTGTGCTAGGCTTCGGTGGTATCGCCGGTGCTTCCGCCGGTATCGCGCAGATCCTCTTCTTCCTGTTCCTCGCCTTCCTCGTCATCTCGCTGGTGGCAGGCCTTATGCGCAGGACCTAATCTGCCGGCACTCTGAACGGCATATACAAAGGAGCGATGCTATGCGTCGCTCCTTTTTTGTTGCGTCGCGCCATGCTGCTTGATGAAGACAACCGGCTTGGCTATGGATGGCTTAACGTTGTCCCCGGAGCCGCCCGACGCATGAAATCGCTCGAACTGATCGTCGAACGCATTATCCTTTCAAGCCGCTGGATATTGGTGATCTTCTATCTCGGCCTGGCAGCGTCTCTCGCCGTTTACGTCGTGTCTTTCATTTTCAAGTTCCTGAAGGTCGCCAAGTCGGTGTTCGTCTATGACGAAGCCGAGATGATCCTCGCCATGCTTGGCCTTATAGATGCTGCTCTCGTTGCAAGCCTAATCGTCATGGTGATGATATCCGGCTACGAGAATTTCGTCAGCCGTTTCGACGACCAGGAGACGGAACTTTCGTTCCTCGGCAAGATCGATTCCGGCAGCCTCAAGATCAAGGTCGCGTCTTCGATCGTCGCAATTTCGTCGATCCATCTGCTGCAGATTTTCCTCAATACGCAGCAATACACCGCCGACCAGCTGATGTGGGCAACAATCATGCATCTCGCTTTCGTCGTATCCGCCGTTCTGCTCGGTTATCTCGAGCGGATCATGAGCAAACTGAAGAAATAGACGGCGCTTTGGCCGGGAATTGAGGGTCGAATATGAAGGCAGATATCGTTGTTCTGGGTGCCGGTATTGTGGGCCTCTCAAGCGCCATCCATCTGGCGCGGCGCGGCAAGTCCGTGGTGCTTCTGGATCGTCGCGGTGCCGGTGAAGAGACATCTTTCGGCAATGCCGGTCTGATCCAGCGGGAAGGCGTTTTTCCTTATGGCTTCCCGCATGATTTCGGGGCGCTGTTTCGTTATGCGCTCAACAATACTATCGATGCGCATTACCACTTCAAGGCTCTGCCGGGGCTGGTTCCATTCCTGGCGCGCTACTGGTGGCACTCGGGCTTCACGCAGCACAGCCGCATCGCCCGCGCCTATGCGCCGCTGATCGAAAATTCGATCACCGAACATGAAGACCTGATCAAAGCCTCCGGTGCCGGCGATCTCATCCGCAAGGACGGCTGGATGAAGGTTTTCCGGACCGAAAAGGCACGCGATGCCGCTTACAAGGAAGCTGAACAGCTTTCGATCGGCTTCGGGGTCAATCATCAGAAACTGTCGACCGCTGACCTGAAGACGATGGAGCCCTCCATCACGGCCGAGCTGGTGGGCGGACTGCGCTGGACCGATCCATGGTCGATCCGTGACCCGCACAGCCTGAACATGGCCTATCTCGCCTATTTCCAGTCTCTCGGCGGCCGCCTCGTTTCCGGTGACGCGGCAACCCTCGAACATATTCTCGAAGGGCCCGGCTGGCGTGTTGCCACGCCCGAAGGCCCCCTGGAAGCCAATGACGTCGTGGTGGCGCTCGGTCCATGGGCCAACACCGTCACACGCAAACTCGGCTATCACTTCCCGCTCGCGGTCAAGCGCGGCTACCACATGCATTACGGCACCAAGGACGGTGCCGTGCTCAACAACTGGGTTCTCGATGCCGAGAAGGGTTATTTCCTGGCGCCGATGCTACGCGGCATTCGTCTCACCACCGGTGCCGAGTTTGCTTTCCGCGATTCGCCGAAGACGCCGGTGCAACTGACCCGCGCGGAGCCGGTGGCGCGGGAATTCTTCCCGCTTGCCGAGCGGCGCGACGAGGAGCCGTGGATGGGGGCGCGTCCCTGTACGCCGGATATGATGCCCGTCATCGGCAAAGCGCCCCGTCATCAGGGCCTCTGGTTTGCGTTTGGTCATGCCCATCACGGCATGACACTTGGCCCGATCACCGGCCGCGCGCTTGCCGAACTGATCGTCGGCGACAGCACGGTGATCGATCTCAAGCCCTACAGGCCCGATCGCTTCCTCGCCTGACCCGTCAGTTTTTTGAAAGGCAGCCGGAACCGAACGTCCACTCGGGCGTTATGCGCGTTGGCCCATGACAAAAGTTGGGCGAACTGCGTCAAGCGGTTGGGGTTGTGATCCGGGCGAGCCCGGCGACGGGAGCGGCATTTTCATGAAACGGCAGGCTATCGTTCACGGCGGGGAAGCCGTGGGCGCGCTCATGCAGGACGGCAGCCTTTTCAGGTTTATGGCCGTGAAATTCAGCGTATGGGCGCTGGATGGACGGCTGTTCGAAAGTCCCGAACTGGCGCATCGTGCCGTCAAGGCGCATTTTGAGGGCGATCTCGTCTCGCTTGCCGCATTGGGCGCAAGCCGTGAGGAGGGCATTGAGGCTCTTCACGGATCTTCATAACCGGAGGCGCGAATGTCCAGTCGATGCCCGGCGGGATCGTTGCTGAAAAGCAGGGCGCCGGTCGCGCTGGAAAGCGCCGGCACATAGTCGAACGTGACTTCCCGTTCTTCGACGATATCCGCTCCGTTCATTAATCGCGCGGTTACCGGAACGGCGGCGGCCGTACGCCGGCCGCTGTTGACGACCGTGAAACTGACGCGATGCCCGCCGTCCATCGCCGCGATCTCGCCAAGCTCGACATTTAACGCCGGAATGCCTTCCTGTTCTCCGGGCGCATACCAGGCGATCCAGCCGATAAGGGCGATAACGAGCAGACCTGAAACCGCCCCGGTCAGCCACTCGATCCAGTGGGCCTCCAGCTGCACCAGCCGGCGCGAGCGCGTCCGGTCTTCATTGCTTTCGGTCATGGTGACCCCTCTTGCAGCATGTCTCGCGAAGTGGTTTGCGAGAAGAAAATGCGTCGAAACATTGAAACTCTAGATGATCAATCGCGCCGCGGCCGCGCCGATCGCGCCCGGAAAGGCGAGTACGATCATGGCCATGACAATCGGCGTCAGGCCGCTTCCGTCCAGGCGCTCGAACGTCCAAAGGGCATAAAGGCTGATCAGCAAAGCTATGGCGTAGCCCGGCAGTGTGAACCGGAAAAAGGCGTGCCAACGCGGCGTTTCGCTGGAAATCTCATGGCCGCCCTTGAAAGAGACGGCATACACGAAAGCGTGCATGAGAATGAGCGACACGATGATGAGTGCGAGCGCATGCCAACAGGTCATCTTGTAGGAAATGAGGATCATTTCCTCGGTCGGAGCCACGTTGAGGTTGAGAAACAGCGCGCCGACCGCCATCAGGAAGAGTTCCCCGCCATAGGTGGCTTGGTCGTCGTCACCGCTTTCGTGATTGCCGCCGAGCTGGCTTCTGCCGAGAAGAGCGCCGATACTGGCAGGCACGGCCTGCACGGCAATCTTGCCCGTCACTTCGTACCAGGGCATCGAGGGCTCGAGCAGCTTGAACATGCCGAGAATAATCGCGCTGGTAGCGATGCCCAGAGCATAGGCAATCATCGCGTCCCTGAGATCGTCTTTCCAGCCGAAGGTCTGTTCGAAGCCGACCTTGTGCGCGATCCCGATCAGCAGGGGAATGTTGACGAGAAGAAGAAGCACAAGCCTCCACCGTTCCATGGTGAAGCCAAGCGCCCACATCTCCATGGTCATCTGCATGGGAAGGGCAAAGAGCAAGGCGCCGCCGATGCCGCGCCCAAGGCCCACGATGAAATGACGGGGCTCGAAGGCGAGCTCATCTTTTTCGCTCGCCCTTTCACCGGCCTGAAATGTCCCACCTTTCGGCACGCTGCCTCCTGCGTTCTGCCGTATGTCTTCGCCCGCTCCGTTATTCGTCCCAATCCGACGGCAGGTTCGCATCGGCGGCCAGGAGGGTCAGGTGATTGCGAACGGATTTTACGCCAGCGACGCGCTGGGCAAGAATCCCGGCCTGCCGGCGATCCTCAGCGGTGTCCACCTCTCCCTCGAAGCTCACCACGCCGCCGTCGATGCGAATCTCGAAGCCGGACATATCGATGTCTGCTTCCTCCAGCCTGTCGGCGATGATCTGCTCCAGCACATCGTCATCGATATCCTGCGCCGGCTTGTCCTTCAGAAGATCAGGCCCGCCATGGCTCTCAATCCGAGGGTCGTTTCCGCTTTCGTAACCTGGATTGCCACTTTCGTCGAAATTCTCGGGCGCTTCGCCATAGGCATCGTTTCCGATGGCGACCGGCGAGCCGGACCGCGCGTCCGCATAGGGCCAGCCCTCGTCAATATCCCGTTCCTCATAGTCGCGATAATCTTCCGCGCGGCTGGTTTCTTCAAGATCGCGGTTTGTGGGGCGCTTTGCTCTGTCCATGACGGTACTCCTGTTTCAAAACACGGGAGAGAAACGGTTAAGTAACGGATTGGTTCGGACCGCTGGATTATTTCCGGGACCACCAACACAAAAAAGCGGAAGCCATTGGCTTCCGCTTCGATGGTTCAGGCGATCATCCGCTTAGTTCTGCGGAGCCGGTTCCGTTGCCTGCGGCGTGGTGCCGGTAGCAGGCTGCTGGTCGGCGCCCGTAGCCGGAGCGGGCTGGGTGCCAGTGCCGGTTGTGTCAGGAGCAGCACCCGTTTCCGGCGTCGTGGTCTCAGTCGTTGCTGCCGGAGCCGTGGCGTTGTTGTCGGCCGGCGGCGTTGTGGACTGCTCTACGGCAGGCGGTGTCGCAGTATCGGTGGCTGCGGGGTCGCCGGCCTGTTCGCCCGGGAGCCAGAACAGCAAGGCAAGCACGACACCTGCCAGAAGCACGATCAGCAAAGGCCACATGCTGCGCGATTCACGCGGAGCCTCGATGGCGGCATTGTTAATGTTGATGTCGCGCTGGCGCTCTGCGGCGGCGCGATCCGTAACCGGGTCCGTCACCGGAGCACCGGTCACAGGGTCAACGCGCTGGGCGGTCTGCTCGGACGGCCAGGACGCCGGATTAATCGGACGGCCATCATTCGGATCGAAACGCTGGTTCATGGAAAATATCCTTTCGAAGCTGATTTCTTGCGGGGCACAGGAAGTCGACTGCGAAAGGAACGCCCATCGGCAATTAAAGTTCCGGCATGAAGCTTGGGGCGTTTACCCGGCTGTCGCGAAATGAGGCCGCTGGCGATCCGTCTGGCAAAAGAACGATGCGTGCTCAGTAGCGAGAAACTTCATCAAAATCGGAAAGTATTGGTTGGGGGACCTGGATTCTCACATGCTTCCAACGGCCTCACGGAAAAGCCCTGAAATTCCCTCTGTTTTCCCATCGCGAGCGACCGTGGATGCCACCTTTGTGCCCTGGCTTTGGGCATCAGTCAACCGGGCGGGTTGGCGGAAATAATTTCCGCTTTTGGAGCGCAGGCGTCGGTCAGGCGGCAATAACGCGCCCGGCAGCTAAATCAGCCGGTCAGGCCAGGTCTTTGTTCTCGGTGAGGCCGCCACTGATCCTTTTGACGGGTTAAAGGCTTCATCGACAGGAGAGACAAATGCGCACGATAGGTCTAAAAGTCGGAGGACTGATTCAACGCGAGCACTTTTTAAATGGCGGACACTGCATTAGACAGACTTAGGGGAAGCAATGCCTCCCGATGGAGTCACATTGCCAAAGCCGAGGCAAGCAGCGCAGAGCGTTTGAAGGCGCTTTCCAAGCTTGCTGACGGTTTGTTGCCAACGGATGAAGGTAGCTTTGTCGTGTTCGGCTCGCTGGCACGGGGCGAATACACCACTGGAAGTGACCTAGATTGGACATTACTCATTGATGGACGCGCGGATTCACTTCATCTGCAGATAGTGCACAAACTCACGTCCGAGCTTGAAACGGCAGGGTTTGGAAAGCCGGGTCCGACAGAAGTTTTTGGCGGTCTGATTTTCAGCCACGATCTGGTACATGCCGTGGGCGGCGATGAGGATTCCAACAAAAATATGACTCGTCGCCTATTGCTGCTGTTAGAGTCTACACCCGTAAATGTAGCTGGGAGCGAAGATGCGCACGCCCGCATCGTGCAGGCAATTCTGAACCGCTATGTGCAAGAAGATGCCAGCTTCATCGGCAGTAATAAACGGCCAGACCGTATCCCCCGCTTTCTCCTAAATGATGTAGTTCGCTTTTGGCGAACCATGGCGGTTGACTACGCAAACAAGTACCGAGCACGGGCAGGCCAAAAGTGGGCCCTAAGAAACATCAAGCTTCGGATGTCGAGGAAGTTATTATTCGTTTCCGGCTTTTTCATGTGCCTTTCCTGGGCGCTTGAGGATCGATCCGAGCAGCATAATGACTATGAGGCACAGGATCTTGTTGACCATCTGCTTGCTTGGACGAAACGTCCGCCTCTTCAATCGTTAGCTGATATTGTTGAGCGCTATGCGCCTCATTTGGCGTCCGAAGTCTTTGATAACTATGACGAGTTTCTCGCCATTCTTGATAGTGAGCCCAGTCGTAATAGGCTTCAAGACTTGTCTCCGGAGGCAGCGTACGAAGACCAGATATTTCTGGAAGCTCGGGAGATAGCAAGTCGGTTTGACGCTGCTCTGACTGAGTTGTTGTTCAGAGCGAATCCAACAGTGACCAAGTTGGTAGAGAAATACGGAGTATTCTGATGACGACGATTGGCTTCTCAACAGGCGCGATAGCCAGAGATGATTTTGTTACGGCGTTGGATCTGCTTGAGCCAACAAACACCTCAGCAGTGGAATTGTCTGCATTACGGGCCCCTGAGTTGCCTCCTCTGTTGGCGGCATTGCCCGCCCTTTTGCCTCGTCTGAACAAACGATACCGCTATGTTAGTTTTCATGCGCCAACCAAATTCGATGATGAGCAGTCATTGGTTCAACAACTTATGGTCATTGCTGATCTTGGCCTGAATATTGTCGTTCATCCCGACACCATCGGCGACTTTGACCATTGGCGTGGTCTTGGATCGCGACTTTGCCTGGAAAACATGGATTCTCGAAAGCCCATTGGCAGAACGGCGGAAGAACTGGAGCCGTTTTTTGAGATGCTGCCAGAGGCTAGGCTGTGCCTCGACCTTGCTCATGCCCGCCAGATAGATTCTTCGATGAACCAAGCGGTGCGCATATTGCGGCGCTTCGCCAATCGGCTCGCTCAGTTTCACATCAGTGAAATAAATAGCAAGGGCGCGCATTTCCCGATGTCTTTCGCTGCAATACGAGCATACGAGCCTTTCGCAAACATCATGTCTCGTACGCCAGTTATCATCGAGTCTATGGTCGGGCGACACGAAATCGCGCGGGAGATAGCTGCGACAGAAGAACTTGTGACGCGAACTTCTGGAGTGGACTCTAGGGAATTTGCGGCTTGATCGCGGCCGTCCGAGACGGGTCATGTGTTGGCTTCTCGTTCGCCCCCGCTGACGGTCCACTCTCGGCTCCAAGAGAGGTGTTTGCTCTCATCTCTCGCGCGTCACGCACCGAAGCCCGCCCGCCCGACAGGCGGTAGAGCTCGGCTGCCAAGGGCTTCGTGCCTCAGGAATATTTCGGACGCGCCACCGTTTCGGCGAGGAGCGTTTCCAATTAGTCGGCATCGCCTCAGGTGTGTTTACGGGGTGGAGGACCTGCAGGGGCGTTTTCATGCATGTAGCAGGGCCAATCACCAAGATCCTCGCCTCGCTCAATGATGGGCAGAATCCCGATCCATCAACACTCGAATATCTGCTTCGGCCGTGTATGTTCCAGTGGCGAACAGACAGCATCCGGCGCCATGGCCGTCGTTAATCTCAGATCTCAGCCTGTTTGATGCACTCGAACAGGGTCCCCAGCCGCCATTTTGAGAGTTCTAAGCATCTGAAGGATCTCGGGAACGTCAAATTTTCAGTTTACGCCAAATCGTGCTAAGTTCCTGAGAAGACGCCACCTTCTCTGGTAAGGAACGGCAACTATTGAAAGAGGGAATAGGTCCGAAAAATGGCCCGTCTGGGGACCTTGGATTCTCACATGATTTCAATAGCTTAACTGAAAATGCCTGAAATTCCCTCTGTTTCCCATCGCGAGCGACCGTGGATGCCACCTTTCTGCCCTGAGCTTTGGGCATCAGTCAACGGGACCCCAGAGCGGCAATAATTTCCGCTTTCGCGAAGAAGGTTACATTGCCGTCGGATGGCCGCTTTGCGCCCTCGTACCGGCCGTACACGCCGTCGTTTGCCGTTCCTGAAAGCGGTCATCCTTCTCGGCAAAGTCTCCTCGCTTTGAGCCAGAAGCAGAGGCTGCCGTTTCTAAGCACAGCGCTCTGACAGCTACGTCAGGTCGTGGAGGTCTTTGCCCAAGGCCCGCCCCAATTGCCACTCACTAAATCTTACCTCCAAGCCTGCACGTTCGGGAGTGCAGCACATTGGGCCAACTATATAATGATCCGCTGCTGGGAATGGGCAGAGGCGCACCAGTGGCCAAGTCTGCCCATCGTCGGAAGCTTGTATTCTTAGAACGCCGCTCTGGACGGTCACCCTTATCCAAAAATCTGATGGGTCGCCGTCAAATCGCCCCGTTGCCCAGTCGGAGGCTTCATCCGTCAACACACTGCCGAGCAAGCCGTATCCGTCCGAGAACTCGATCCCGGTCTTGACCCACCGTCTTTCGTCGAGCCTGACCATGAGGCCAGCCTGGTCGTAAAGATGTTGAAAATGTGCCTGGACCCGAACCTGGGCGGTGAAATCGCCTTCGGTCTGGAATGTGTAGAAGTGGCCGTTGTCGCGGATAAAGCCATAGTGTGTCTCTCGCCAAAAATCTGTGTTGGCGTCAGTCGTTACGGAAAGTTCGGTATCCAAAGCATATGCTTTTGTGGGCTCATTGAGCCACCGTCCATTTTTAAGACTCTGCAACGGCGTCTCCTATGGCAACTAGCGGACTTGCTCAGCCGCATCTCTGGTAAAGCAATAGTTCCTAGAGAGCCCAATTGCTGCCAACAGGCAAGGTCTGACGGGCGTCTTCCGCTTGGCGCCCGCATTTCGGCCGTGAAGCTTGCCTCCACCCCTAGCCATAAGCGGACATCCGTTAAAGCAAGCTGATCAGTGCCGGTGGGAGGCGAAAAATGGATCGCAATTGTTTCTGCATCAGATCGCGCTGGCCCTCGGGTTGTCGCTCGCAAGCAGGCGCGCCATTGCGTCCGTGATGGTCAGGTCATCGTAGGGCTTGGGGAAGAAGCGACTGCCGCCGGGCAGCATGCTTTCTTCGACGATGGCCGCACCGGAGGCGACGATC
>NZ_MOOY01000015.1 GCF_001931685.1 Pararhizobium arenae
TTGCGGCGCGACACCCACCGAGTGATCGCCCTTCTTCGGCAGACCGGTATCATCGATCACCAGAAATGCACTGGATGCACCAACGATCCTGTCCGCCTGCCGCGCGAGCTCAGCCTCAAGAGGCGCTGCATCCCAAAGGCCATCGGAAATGAAATGGTGCAAGCGGTCATACTGGCCTGGAGCAAACCGTTCCGCCATCGGCTCGATACTCTTGCGGTCACCGGGGCCAATGAGCCCGGAGACGTAAAGAGGGCATATCTGTCGCCGCTTCTTGTGTCCGAGCTTGTCCAGAAATGGCTGCAAAAATGCTGAAAGCTCCGTATCCCAATCTGCAATGTTGCGCCCCCAAACAAGAGAGCACAAATCATCTCAAACCAGCCTTGCCTCAATCTGCCAAAGTAGTGCTAGGCCACGGTAACAGGTCGTTATGCGGCGACACTGTAATCTCCAGTTTCTTTGGGGACGGAAAGACAGCCGTAGTTGGCGGCGTTGGTACTAGACTGATGGAAAAACAGTGCCAGGTTTGTGATCTTTCGGCGCTGACCTACACGTCGTGGCAGTTAACATCTGCAGCCACCTTCGCCACCATAGGGCACAAATACTGGACAATAGCTGACAAAACGTCGCTGGTTGTTCGACGAACGCATCGACGCCGGTAAGGTCGGCAGGGTCATCTCATGGGCGCGCAACAGCGCGAGCAACCTGTCTTTTAGGCGCTGGGCAGATCCAGCACCGTCCCGGCGGTACGCGCCTGCAGCTTGATGGTGCTGGAAGTGATCACAAAGAGGTTCTTCACGCGGTGGTCACTCGGCCGTGCCTGACGGTCATGCTTTCCGGAAGCAGAAATGGCACGAGCACCGGCCGAAGTCGGATGGAGCATAGACCATTTATTGACAAAGCCCGGACAATATGGCGAGCGTTGGACTGATGCCGTGCCCCAAATATGCTCGCGATAGCCGAACTCGAATCTTATTGCAGTCCAAAAAATTTTTGCCGCCTCTTTCGGGCGCGAGGTTCTAGCGAGTAGCGCTGGCGTCCCCGAGGACCGGCATTCGGAACAGAAATGCGGTGTGGTCTTCGTCGGACTGGACCTCGAGGCTACCGCCATGGCTACGAGCAATCTCACTGCAGATAAAAAGACCGAGGCCAAGCCCCTGCTTCTCCGCAGAACTTGTGGCGCGGAAAAAAGGCTCGAACAGGTGGTCCTTTACGTGCTCGGGGATCGGCTTGCCCTCATTCGCAACCGTTATCACGACGTCGTTCGCCCCCTGGGAGGCGACGACCTTCACCGGTCGGTTAGGAGCCCCATGCGCCAACGCGTTACCGAGGAGGTTGGATACCAGCTGCGCGACGCGGCCACCGTCGCAACGCACCTCCTCCGCGATATCAAGCGCGCTCTGGATGACTCGCCCGGGATGTGCGGTCTGTAATTCCTGAACAACTTGCTCAAGCACGGCCCGCACGTCGGTTAGCCTCGGGTCGATAGCAATGCCTTGGCCAGCCCTACATCGCGCGAGATCGAGCATGTCCTGTATCAGGCCGGACATTCGCTCTGTGCTTTGGCTCATCATCATCAGGACGCGCCGGTCCTTCTCGGACTGAAGCTCCCGTAACAGGATATGAAGGCCTCCTTTGATTGACGCGAGCGGATTGCGCAGATCATGGCCCAGAATTGCGACGAACTGCTCCCTCAAGCGCGCCACCTCCTTTTCCGCCAGTAGCCCCTGCTCCAGCTGAAGCCGCTCGGCGACCCCTACAGCAATGCGCTCTTCCAGGCTTTTGTTCAGCTCCTCCAGTTCCTTGCGGGCTCGATCCGCCGTGTTCTTCGCATCCACAAGTTCCCGCTCATAGCGGCGCCGATCCCCTGCTTGAAATAGTGTTATGCGCGTGAACTGAACACCTCCGTTGCTCGAACGGCGTTCGGCTGCATTCGCCAAAACGGGGAGCTTTCGTCCATCCGGGCCGACTAGATCCAGGGCGACTTCATTGAAGTGCCCCTGCATTCGCAACAGGGGTGCAAAATGGGTCTCGTAAAAAATCTTCCCCGGAACGTTGAGCAGATCGTAGAACCGCTTTCCGAGGAGGTCGAAGCTCTGCATCCCAAGCCATCCGGCAAGCGTTCGGTTGGCTTTGACAATCACGCCATCAGCGGCCAGAGAGAGGTAGCCACATGGGGCATTCTCGTAGAGGTCTTCAAGATCCTCCATGATGCCCTCCAGTCCTGTTTGAGCCTCCGCCTTACACAAAGGCTTTGATCGCGGAGATGACTTGGGCAGGAGCGCTCAGGTTCGGACAATGCCCTGTTGCGTCGATGATGATCATCTCCCCCCGTGGCAAGTGATCCCGTACATATTCCCCGACGCCCTGCTGGGCGATGACATCCTGCTTGCATTGAATCACCAGCGCCCGGGCCTGGCAGCGTGGAAGATCTGCTCTGTTGTCGGACAAAAAGGTGACGCGCGCGAACGCCTTGGCAATATCCGGATCGGTACGGCAAAAACTGTTCACAAGCTCGTCGCTGAGTTCGGGGCGATCCGGGTTGCCCATGATCACCGGCCCCATCGCGGCGGACCATCCCATGTGATTATCGTCCAGAAATTCCAGCAGTTCCTCGATCTGTTCTCGCGTGAACCCGCCCTCGTAACCTTGGTCGTTGATATAACGGGGCGATGGGCCAATCAGGACCAGCTCGCTGAAGAGGTCTGGTGCGTCGGCAGCAGCGAGAATGCCGATCATAGCGCTGACGGAGTGAGCGACAAATATGCCACCTTTGATATCCAGGGCCTGACCTATCTCGATGACATCAGCCGCATAACCGGCAAGGCTGGAGTACCTAACATGGTCATAGGCGGCAAGGTCGGACTTGCCACAGCCGACATGGTCGAAGAGGACGACCTTGTAGTCCTGCTCGAAGGCCGGCGTGACATGCCGCCACATGTTCTGGTCGCAGCCGAAGCCGTGTGCAAAGACCATGGCGGGCCGCCCTTCGCCCCGCACGGTGACATTATTCCTCGCGATAACCGACATGATCCCTCCGACATCGATGCAGGCTCCAGCCGCCCCTCGTGTGCTTTCTGACGCCGCATGCAGTGGAACATAGGAACATTTTCGGCAGCCGTCGAGTGCCTTGTCCCTTTGGCCGAACCCGATAGGCAATTAAAAACTCCCAAGGTATATTTATGCGAAGCAGTCGGATGGTTCGCGCTGTCGCCGTCTAGGCACGTGGAACTATGGTTGGAGTGTTGGGTTTGGTATGGTTACGCTCCAAGGGAGTGTCAGACGCATGGTGCGAAATTGGATGTAGGTGTGGTTGGCCATCTGTTTCCGCAGCGGCCTGAGGGGATAGATTGCATGCCCAATATTGAGAAGTTTCCTGCCCCGGCGCCACGGCTGACCGAGTTCGAGGCGCTCACCGCAGCTGCTCCTAGTGTTCTCGAAGCCATCCCGGGCGCGGTTTATCTGTGCGACCACGACGGCTGGCTCATCCGGTACAATTCCGAGGCGGCGGAGCTGTGGGGGCGAACTCCCCCCGTCGACAACAAGCGTCCTCGCTTCTGCGGGTCTCATGCCCTCTTCCTCCCCGATGGCACGCTGCTTGCGCATGACGACTGTCCCATGGCAACGGCAATCTTCGCCGGCACGCCGACGCGGAATGCCGAGGTTGTCATGGAACGGCCCGATGGTTCGCGCTTTACGGCCCTCGTGAATATCCGGGCCCTGAAGGACCATGAAGGCAGAATCCAGGGCGCTATCAACTGCTTCCAGGATATCTCCGGCCATAAGGAGCTGGAAGAAACGATCCAGCAGAAGAACGCCGATCTTGAGGATTTCTTCGAAAATAGCGCGATCGGCCTGCATATCGTCGGCGGTGACGGCATTATCCAGCGTGCCAACAAGGCCGAGCTTGCGCTTCTTGGGTATACCGCTGAGGAATATGTGGGCCGCCATATCGTCGAGTTCCATGTGGACGCACCGGTCATCGGCGACATCCTCCACAAGCTTGCCTGCGGCGAAAAACTCGACCGGTATTCCGCCCGTCTGCGTGCCAAGGACGGGTCCATCAAGCAGGTGCTGATTACGTCCAACAGCCGGTTTAAGGACGAGAAGTTTATCAGCACGCGTTGTTTTACGACTGATGTAACCGATCTTCGTGAGGCCGAGACTGCCCGCCATGAAAGCGACGAGCGGCTGGCCGCAACCTATGACGCAGCCACGATCGGGATTGCGGAAGCCGACAAAGACGGCCGTTTGCTGCGCGTCAACGACACTCTCTGCCGGATGTTGGCACGCTCCCGCGAGGAGCTGCTCAACATGACCTTCTTCGACTACACACAAGAAGAGGACCAACTTGAGGATGGCGCTCTTTATGCGCGTCAGATCGCCGGCGAAATCGACAATTATGCCGTACGTAAACGGGCGATGAGGCCCGATGGCACTACGGTCTATCTGGATGTTTACAGCTCGTCCGTTCTGGATGCAGCCGGAGGCTTCCGCTACGGGGTACGGGTACTCCAGGATGTTACTACCACCAAGCAGATGGAGGACCGGATACGCGAGAGCGAACAGCACCTGCGCGATCTGCTGGAGGCGCTGCCGGCGGCGGTTTATACGACTGACGCGACAGGTCGCATCACCTTCTTCAATGCCGCTGCCGTGGAGATGTCGGGCAGAACGCCGGAAGTTGGCGACATGTGGTGCGTCACCTGGCGTCTTTACAATACCGACGGCACGCCGCTTCCCCACGACCAATGCCCTATGGCTGTTGCGTTGAAGGAAAATCGTGCCGTTCGGGGCGCGGAGGCGATTGCCGAGAGGCCGGACGGCACCCGCATTCCCTTCATTCCCTTCCCCACGCCTCTCTATGACGCCGAAGGTAAGCTCATCGGCGCAATCAACATGTTGGTGGACATAACAGAGCGCAAGCAGGCGGAGAACAGACAGAAAATCCTGATCGACGAGCTCAATCATCGGGTGAAGAACACGCTTGCGACGGTGCAGTCTCTGGCTGGCCAGACAGCGCGACATGCTGACAGCCTGGAAGATTTTTCCGATCGATTCGAGGCAAGGCTGCTTGCTCTATCGCGCGCTCATGATTTGCTGACGAGACGTCACTGGGAGGGTGCTTCATTGGAAGCGCTGACACGCGAAGTGTTGACTGCGATGATAGGCAGCGCAGCACCGCAGGTTGAAATCAACGGCCCTCTCGTTGATCTCGATTCTCGCCGGGCGCTGAGCCTCACGATGGTACTCAATGAACTCGCCACCAATGCTGTGAAATACGGAGCTCTGTCCTCAGAGGCTGGCAGCCTTTCGCTCACGTGGCGCCTGGAAGAGGGTTCGGACCTGAAACCGAGGATGATCCTCGAGTGGCGCGAGCGGGGTGGTCCGCCGGTTGTGCCGCCCGCACGTCGCGGCACGGGTAGCAAGTTGATGGAACGGTGTATCGAGCGGGATCTCGGTGGCGAATTCGACCTTATTTTCGAACCTTCAGGAGTGGTGTGCCGCATGTCTTTTGCGCCTGGGCTCGTTTCTGCATGAGTGAATTTAGCGGCACCAGGGTTCTCATCGTCGAGGACGAGGGTTTCGTTGCCCTGCTGATCGAGGATATGCTTCAGGAGCTCGGCTGCGAAATCGTTGCTTCGGTTGCCGGACTGAAGGAAGCCTGTGGGATCGCCGCAACCGCGCAGATTGATCTGGCTGTTCTTGACGTTAACCTCGGCGGGGAGCGCAGCTTTCCTGTTGCCCACATCCTACAGGAGCGCAGGGTGCCGTTTATGTTCAGTACAGGTTATGGTGCGAGCGGACTGCCTGTTGAGTTCTCCGAATGTCCGGTTTTAGGCAAACCCTTCTCTGCCAAAGCGCTCGAGGAAAAGCTGGCAGTTGCTCTTGGTCTACCTCCGCGAAGGTAACCTCTGGCCGCCCGCAGACGAAACACGCATCGTCTCCCTGTACTCTCGACGGGTAGGCGACACTTCCTACATCTATTTATACGCCTTCTCACTGAGTTTGACTCTCAGTCTTCCCAAAAGGCGATGAATCTGAATCTCTGGTGCAAACTGGAGGTTTTCCATGGGAGCAGCGATTTCATTACGTGCAGATTTTGACGCGGAAGTTCTTCGGCGTCTGGCCCGCCAAAGCAAGCATGCGGCTCAGGCGCGTCGTCTTTTGGCACTTGCCGCCATCTATGATGGAGGCTCACGCTCGGATGCGGCGCGACTGGGCAATGTGACGCTGCAGATCGTGCGCGACTGGGTCTTGCGGTTCAATGCCATGGCCCGACGGGCTGGTCGATGGTAAGGCTCCAGGACCCCGGTCACGGTTGAATGGTGTTCAGCGGGCCGCACTGGCAAAGGCCATTGAACGGGGTCCGACGCCCTATCTCGACGGGGTCGTGCGGTGGCGGTTATGTGATTTGGCTCAATGGCTCTGGGAAGAGTTTCGTGTCTCGGTGAGCGAACAGACGCTGAGCCGGGAGGTGCGTGCCCTGGGTTATCGCAAGCTGGCTGCGCGACCGAAACATCATGAACAGGACCCTCAAGCCATTGAGGAATTTAAAAAAGTTTCCCGCCGCAGTGGCGGAAATCGCAAGCGGAGCCGCTGAAAGGAAGCGAATAGAGATCTGGTTTCAGGACGAGGCCCGGATCGGTCAGAAGAACAAGATCACCCGTAGCTGGGCAAAGCGGGGTTCAAGGCCTTCCGCGCCGCACGACCAGCGAACTCGATCAGCCTACATCTTCGGCGCGATCTGCCCCAAGTTTGGCAAGGCGGCAGCACTCGTAATGCCATGGTGCGACACCCACGCCATGACCCAGCATCTCGCCGAGATATCGCGTCATGTGGTCCATGATGCGCATGCTATCCTCATGCAGGGTAGCACATGTCCAACACTCTCATTGTGCCCGAGAACATCACCATCCTCCCATTGCCGCCGAAGTCGCCCGAACTCAACCCGGTCGAAAACCTCTGGCAGTTCATGCGCGACAACTGGCTCTCAAACCGCGTCTTCAAATCCTACGACGACATCGTCGACCATTGCTGCGATGCCTGGCGAAAGCTCGAAGACCAACCATGGCGCGTCATGTCCATCGGGCGACGAGAATGGGCAAGTGGGTTCTGATCAATGAGGGTGCGTATTAGCCTTCGCTCCTGCACACAGATCCCGAACCTCGCCCATATCACCATCCATCGCGGTTTTCTGCCAGTCGCGCAGACCCCGGCTCGACGGTTTGGCCATCAACATCACCATGGTCGGATCGCGATCCCGCGACCCTACACCGAGGCGCAGGCTCGCTGATCGTAGGGCCAAAGAGAGGCACCAAACACGGTCTTTCATTTCCCCTATGAGTACGATGTGGCTACGCCAACGCTCTGACAGGCGCAGTCAGCGTTCGATCATTTCGATAACTTTATCTGCGAGTTCCGCCATCACGAAAGGCTTCGTGATCACTTTCATCCCCGGTTCAAGGTGGCCGTTCCCAATGGCGGCATTCTCAGCAAACCCCGTAATGAAGAGCACTTTAAGGTCTGGACGATACCTTCTTGCAGCGTCCGCCACCTGACGACCGTTCATGCCGCCAGGGAGACCGACATCGGTGATAAGCAGATCAATGCGGGCATCTGTCGAAAGTATCTTCATGCCTGATGGACCGTCTTCCGCCTCGATTGAGGTATAGCCGGCTTCCTGCAAAACCTCGACGATAAGCATACGCACGGTTGGCTCGTCATCAATGACAAGAACGGTCTCGCCCGCGCCAAGTTCTTGTATGGAGGCAGGTTGATCGGTCAATTCCTGCTCCATAACTCCCATGTAACGTGGCAAGTAGAGGCTCATAGTCGTGCCTTGCCCCTCTTCTGTATGAATTTGAACCTGCCCTCCGGATTGACGCACAAAACCGTGGATCATTGACAGGCCAAGCCCCGTACCCTGGCCGATCGGTTTGGTCGTAAAGAATGGGTCAAAGACACGGTCGACGATGTCTCTGGGGATACCAGTTCCCGTGTCACTGACGCAGATCGAGATGTATTGGCCTGGTGCCAGATCCCGTTCAGCCCCCGCGCTCCCATCCATCCACGTGTTGGCTGTCTCAATAGTGATGCGGCCGCCCTGGGGCATTGCGTCGCGCGCATTTATCGCCACATTCAGCAAGGCGTTTTCGAGCTGAGAAACGTCGACCTTTGTGGCCCAAAGACCAGCCGCGCCTACCACTTCGACGGCGATGGATGGGCCTACCGTGCGTCTGATCAATTCCTCCATTCCGACGACAAGCCGGTTAACATCTGTGGGCTTGGGGTCGAGCGTTTGACGGCGCGAAAAAGCCAGCAAGCGCTGGGTCAATGCGGCCGCGCGTTGGGCAGAGGTCTGGGCGCCAGCAATGAAGCGGTCTAGACCCTCCGCCTTGCCTTGCTTCAATCTCCGATCAATCACCTCGAGACTCCCTGTAATGCCAGCGAGCAGGTTGTTGAAGTCGTGGGCAATGCCGCCCGTGAGTTGCCCGACGGCTTCCATCTTTTGAGCCTGCCTCAAGGTCTCCTCGGCATGAGCTCGCTCTTTGATGGCTTCTTGAATGCGCTCTTCAAGGGAGCCGTTCAGCTTTTTCAGCTCCTTATAAAGTCGTGCATTGTCCACAGCTATCGCAGCGTGGGCAGCAATGCCAACCATCAGGTCTTCGTGGCTCTGTTTGAATTGAGTGGGTTCCGGATGCCCAAAGAACAAACCCCCGATCACTTCTCCCGAGCGCGACTGGACGGGAACGGCGAGATAACTTCGAACCGGTAGGTGTCCCTCAGGCATACCATGATGGGGAGCGCTTTTCCCGTACCGACCGTCGAGCAAGATATCGTCTGATCGTATCACTCCTTCGCCCATGAAAGTCGGCGCGAATACTTTGGTAGCACGAGGATTGCCGAAGCTTTCGAACTGCGATCGCTCAGCGCCCGAAAGCGTGTACAAAAGGTACTTGCCTCCATCCTCAGCCAAAACGTTGTAGAAGAAAGCCCCAAATCGCGCACCCGTGAGCGTTACGCCAGCATCGGTGACCATCTGAACAATTCGCTCCAGGTCGACTTCCGCTGTCAGCGCCTGCCCGATTTGGTTAAGCGTCTCGAGAGTGCGGCGCTGCTCTTGCTCCTCGGCGATGGGCCGCACCTCGATCACTGTTCCGATTGGCTTGCCGCTGCGGTCCAGGATCGGGCTAGCCGTGTAGGCCACGGGGTAAAACGTGCCATCCTTGTGAACAAACACCTCTTCCCCTTGCATCTGCGCCCTTTCAGGGAAAGCTCTGTCGATCGGGCATTCTTCGAGGGGATAATGGCGGCCGTCGGGATGCTTGTGGTGAATGACATCGTGAAGCGGCCGACCTAGTAGCTCATCTCGGTTGAAACCAGTAAGCTGCTCGGCAGCTGGATTTGCAAAGACGCAGTGTTGGCGCTCATCCATGACGAATAGGGCCATCGTTGTGTTGTTCACGATCGCCTCGAGCCGATGCGTCGGATCATTCAAATGCGGCTCGAAATCCATATGCATTCCTCAAGTCAACCAAACCGCCCACAAACGCAGAAGAGGTGACGGTTGTTCCTGACCTTGCTCTTGTGAACGGCAGGTGACCCCAGTAAACGCTGAAGCATACATGCATTTGGGCCGACCCACCTCGCTGCCTTCGATCAACAGGAAAACCTAATTTTAGGCGTGGGCGTGGATAATATGCACCTTAAAAAGCTTCGTCGCGATAGCTGAGCACACAACATTCGCAAAGGCGGCCGAGGCCGTAGCTTTGACCCAACCGGCGGTGAGCCAGCAGATGCACGCCTGAAATCGGAGGCTAATGGAGAACTGTTCGATCTCTTGACCGGCCCTATCGCGCTCAACGGCCACGGACTACAGATTCTCGAAGCAGGCGCAATCTGGTTCGTGGCGCAGATAATTTCATAGACGCGATCTCGTCTCTTGTGTCATTCACGATCTCGCCGTGTCGGTATTCCCTCGATCGAGTTGATAGACATTGCAGTTCCGATCGTCTCAGCGCCGTTGGCGAACCCCCGATATTACGGCCAATCGGGCTAATAGGCTCTCCGCGCTGACACCAGCCGCAGGTGCGCGTCATGTTGGTCTTGACCCAGGTTTCGTCGATGAAGACGAGACGGTCCGGATCAAGCCGATGTTGATGGGTCTTCCATCGCATCCGGAACCGGCCACCTTCGGACGATCCTGCTCGCTTGCCATCAGCGTTTTTTTTGAAGGTCTTGCCCTCGCTGCGCAGGAAGCGCCAGACGGTGTCGTGAGACACGTTGATCCCCGCAGACTTCAGCTCCGCCGACAGCGCACGCACCGTCCAGTCGGACTTGACCTGCAGCCGCTGACGCACGGCATCGGTCGCAGCGCCCCTCAGTGTCGGTTTGACATACCCGCCGATCTTTGCCGGCATCAAACCTCGGCCGGACCGATCGAGTTGCCCAATACGGACCGCGGTTGCAGCCGATATCCCGAAACGCTCCGCTGCGGCACGAACCGTCATGCCATCGTTCAAAGCTGCCGCAATGCGCGTTCGCAAATCAAGAGAAAGAGGTCGCACCATCATTGCTGGCCTCCAATCCAGCGTAACCGCTGTTCCACTCCCACGTTGCCCTTTACCGCCTGATCTGTGATCGGCTTTCCATGGATGAAGAACGGGAGTTTCTCCATGGAGAGTACATTGGAGTTTCTCACAACCAGGAAGCCTGTGCGTGAGGTTCATCGTCAATGGCCGGACGAGGTCAAAGCGAAGATCGTTTCGGAAAGCCTGAGGCGTGGCACGACGGTCAATGAAGTTGCGCAGCGCTATGGATTGCGGGCGAACAGCCTTTCCACCTGGCGGACGATGGCGCGGCAGGGCAAGTTGATCCTTCCAGCACCGGAGGATGCGGTAGAGTTCGCGGCGGTGATCGTCGATCCACCTGTTTTGGAACCGCCGCCTAAAGCGGTTGGTCGCGCCGAGATTGTCGTGGGCCCTGTCACGATCCGTCTTGAGGAAGGTGCGTCTGCTGCCCGGATCGCCGCCATCGCGCGTGCCTTGGTGGCGACGACACGATCTTTCCATCGAACCGCGTGCGGATCATGGTGGCAACCAAGCCGGTCGACTTCCGTAAAGGTCATGACGGATTGGCCGCGCTGGTGAGGAACGAGCTGCACAAGGACCCGTTCACCGGAACGGTCTTTGTGTTTCGGTCGCGCAAGGCGGATCGGCTGAAGCTAATCTACTGGGATGGCAGCGGGATTGTGCTGGCCTACAAGAGGCTGGAGGAGCACAGCTTCACTTGGCCCGGCATCAAGGATGGCCTGATGACGCTGACCCACGCGCAGTTCGAAGCCCTGTTCTCAGGCCTTGATTGGCGGCGGGTTCATGCCGTCCGGACGAGATCGCCGAAGGCTATCGAATAGCTGCGGCACGATGACTCGGGTAACAGATTCCAAAGGCAAAACGAGCGGGATTTTGGTAGGTTCTGGCCATGCTTGATACCGCCGATCTTCCCGATGACGTTACCGCCCTGAAGGCGATGCTGATTGCGGCGCAAGCACGCGAGGCGGCCAAAGACGTCCAGATCGTCCGCAAGGATGAGCGGATCGAGCGGCTGGAGAAGCTGGTCGCGGCCTTCAAGCAGGCGGCCTTCGGGCGCAAGCCCGAGAAGAGTGATGCCGACCAATTCGATCTGGCACTGGAAGACCTGGAAACGGTCATGGCAGTGATCCATGCCGAGGATGAGGCGGACACTCCTGTCGGGAGCAGGGTCACCAAACCACGCGCAATCAAGCGCGGCTCCCTTCCAAAGCATCTCCCCCGTGTCGAAGAGGTGATCGAGCCGGAAAGCCTGATCTGTGCCTGCGGCGGTTGTCTGCATTGTATCGGCGAGGATGTCTCCGAGCGGTTGGACGTCGTCCCGGCGCAGTTCCGCGTCATCGTCACCCCTCGCCCCAAATATGCGTGCCGTGCCTGTACCGACGGCGTCGTTCAAGCTCCGGCTCCCGCTCAGCTGATCCAGGCGGGCCTGCCGACGGAAGCGACCGTCGCCCATGTGCTGGTTTCCAAATATGCGGATCACCTTCCGCTCTACCGACAGGCCCAGATCATTGGCCGCCAAGGCATTGATCTCGACCGCTCCACCCTTGCCGATTGGGTCGGCCGCGCAGCTTTCGAATTGCGCCCCGTCTTCGACGCCCTGATTGCCGACCTGAAGCGCTCGACCAAGCTGTTCATGGACGAGACCAGTGCTCCGGTTCTCGATCCTGGCTCGCGCAAGACGAAGACAGGGTACTTCTGGGCGCTGGCGCGGGATGATCGGCCGTGGGGCGGCGGCTCTCCGCCGGGCGTGGCCTTCACCTATTCGCCTGGTCGCGGGGGCATTCATGCCGAACGGATATTGCAGGGCTTCTCCGGCGTCCTGCAGGTCGATGGCTATGCCGGATATAACAGGCTGATCGGGCCAGACAGGATTGGCCTGGACATTCGGCTTGCGTATTGTTGGGCGCACGCTCGTCGCAAGCTGGTGGAGATCACCCGCAACGGCTCAGCACCCATTGCCGAGGACGGCGTCAAACGGATCGGTGAACTGTATCGCATAGAGGCCGAACTGCGTGGCCTCAATCCAGAGGCTCGCATTGCGGGGCGACAGGAACGGTCAGCGCGACTTGTGTGCGACATGCATGCTTGGCTCGTCCATCACCGCGCCCATGTTGCGGCCAAGTCCCCACTCGGCGAAGCTCTGGCCTATATCGCCAAATACTGGGACGGCCTGAAGCTATTCCTCAACGACGGCCGCATTGAGATCGACAACAACAGCGTTGAGAGAACCATCCGGCCGATAGCACTCAATAGCAGGAATTCACTCTTCGCGGGCCACGATACCGGAGCGGAGAATTGGGCGGCCATCGCTTCGCTGATCTAGACCTGCAAGCTCAACTCCGTCGATCCGCAGGCCTACCTGACCACCACGCTTAGCGCCATCGTCAACGGCCATATGCAGAGCCGGATCGATAAGCTGCTGCCCTGGAACTGGGCGCTTGAGCAACGCGTGCACAAAAACCGCAGTTGGGCCGAATCGAATAAATCCTCGGTTAGAGCATCATAGCTTGACCAGTTGCTTGCCGAAGTTCTCTCCCTTCAACATCCGAACGAAAGCGTGGGGCACGGTCTCAATCCCTTCCGCGACATCTTCCCGTGTCTGAAGCAGTCCCTGTTTGTACCATGACAGCAGATCGGCAATCGCGATTTCGTATTCTCCCTCGTGGTCATCAAGCAAGAACCCTTCTATCCGTGCGCGGGTGATCATCGTCCTTCTGAGATGCCTGAGACCGATATCGGGCTGGTCAAACCGATCTGCCAAGGCAATGGTCCCGACGACCACGACCCTGCCAAAGGTGTTGAGGTTTAACATTGCGGCGTCGTGGGTCGGCCCGGCGGTGTTGTCGATAAAGACATCGACGCCGTTAGGGCATGCGGTCGCGACATCTGCCACGAGATCAGAAGAACTTCGATGATTGACACCGGTTCGATATCCAAGCTCTCTGCTCCATTCCAGCTTCTCGTCCGAGCCTGCAACTGCGACCGGGTCGAACCCTTTGATCCGCGCGATCTGTCCCGCAATCTGCCCTACAGCTCCGGAAGCGGCAGAGATCAGCACCGTTTCCCCCACCTTCGGATTAGCTGTTCTGAGAAGGGCAAAATAAGCGGTGAGGCCGGGCATGCCAAGATAGCTCAGCGCCGATTGAACTGGAGCGGCTGTAGTTGTCACCGCTTTGGCAGAGGCGGCCAGAATGACGCTAAACTGCTGCCAACCAAAATGATCACTCGTCACGATGTCGCCTGGCTTGAAGTCTGGTGACTCCGACGTAACGACCTCACCAATTCCGCCGCCGCACATCAGATCACCAATTTTAAAACCAGTTGCGTAATTCTTTGCCGGGCTAATCCGACCGCGCATATAGGGATCGACGGAGAGCCACAAAGTTTTCACCAGCAGCTCACCATCCGCAGCCTCGGGAATTGGACGTTCCTCCAGGCTCCAGTTCTCAACGGAAGGCATAGCGGAAGGGTAGCTCCGAAGTATCCAGCTAGGATTCGTGGACATGTCGATCTCCTCACATTGGGCGTTCGTCGCATTGATGCATGAGTCCGATTTCCGTGTTAATGGGCGATGGGTGAGAGACATTGTTTTGAATTTCGGAAGAATGGCGCATGGATATGATCGAGGCCATGAAGGTGGCGGTGGCAGTCGCCAGGCACAATAGCTTCTCTTCCGCGAGCCGGGACCTGCGCCTTTCGGCTGCGTCGGTCAGCCGCATCGTGGCAGACTTGGAGGCCGATCTCGGCGTCCGTCTGTTCAATCGGACCACCCGGCAGATCAATTTGACAGATGCAGGGGTTGAGTTCGTGCAGAAGAGCACCGGCCTCCTGGAGGAGCTTGATGTGATGCGGAGCGCGGTCCGCGAACGCCACGAAACCCCTCGCGGCCAACTCCACGTCTCCTGCGTAACGGCCTTTGGCAATGAGTGCCTGGCACCAGCGGTTCCGGAATTCGTGAGACGGTTCCCGCAACTCGATGTCTCAATCGACCTTGGCAATCGGTTGGTCGATCTGATTGGTGAACACGTCGATGTCGCCATCCGGGTAGGGCCATTGAACGATTCATCCCTGATTGCGCAGAGGATTTTCACGCAGAGAATCGTATTCGTCGCTACACCCCAGTTTTGCGAGCAATATGGGACACCCAGAACCTTGGACGAGATCAGAGCTTGCCCATCCGTGACTCAGGTCAGCGGGGAATGGGGGCGCGTTCATAGGTTTTCGCATCAAGGAAAGGTCATTGACTTCGAAGTGCCGCAGCATCTGACAATGAACTCAGCGCGAGCCGTGAGAAGCGCTTGCCTAGCCGGAGGGGGTTACTCCCTCTTGGGTGATTTCATGGTCGCCCAGGATATAGCGCAGAAACGCCTTGTGCGGCTGCTGCCGGATTATGAATCCATCGAGCAACCGATCTTCGCTTTCTACGCTCAGCGACGTCACACCCCACGTAAAGTCAGGGTGTTTATTGACTACTTGGCGGAGGCCTTCAGCGGCAAAAGCACCAGGTGAGACCTCTTGCCATTTTTCCCAGGTTACTTTTGTCCGCACCAGTCACAAGAATTCTTGTCTAGGTGCAAATGGCACGGCGCTTACAATCCAGCAATGATCTTGAATCACAAAATCAAACCCGAGGGAATCTCATCGCGATTCCGAGTAGCGCTGACAGACTCTAGTGGGGCATCTTGATGAGAGCTGTTGTCCAATGCGCCTGGAAACCGTCGTTTAACCGTAAGACCATCTAACTCGGGGCATCCAGCTGGATGTAACGGCCATATCCGCCAGCTGCTCGTCGGCCAAGTCCTAACCCGGAGCGACGACGAGTGTAATGCGCTCAACTTCATCACCGATATCGGAACTTTGTGCAACTCAGTGGATTGGCAAAGCTGACGCTCCAAATCAGCGACGGGTTCGTCGAACATCGGTTGCGATCCCGGCCCGGGTCCGCGGGTCAGCAGTCAAGTCTCATTCTTGCCTTGCCCCTGGCGCTAAAGTGAGTGATGTCAAAGCTGTCCTGAGCTCGTCCACCCCGAACGGTTTGAGAAGCAGCGCGGTTCGCGCCATATCGGAGAGGAGCGGGCCTTCATTCCTGCCGGTTGCAAATACGATGGCGATCCCTGGCCATCTCTCTCTGACAATCGCGCAGAATTCGTCCCCTGACATTCCCGGCAGACCCATGTCGGTGATAAGGACGTCGAAATCCTGCCGCTCAAGTAGTGCAATTGCTTCCTCGGCTAATCCAACCTCCTCGACGTCCTGCTCCAGGTCTTCCAGCATATCGGTGGTCGACATCCGGATAAGCATGTCATCTTCGACCAGCAAGATTTTCGCCCGGGGCAGCTGACGTACAGCGGGAATGGCGGGCGACGTCTGTGCTAGCCGCTGCCTTGCCTCCATGCGCTGCGTCCTGTTGTTGAGTACGTGGCGGATTTTTCTTGCCATCGTTTCGCGCGCATAGGGCTTCGACAACAGCTCGACTCCAGCATCGAGGCGGCCGCCATGGACGATCGAATTTTCCGTGTAGCCCGACGTGAACAACACAGCCAGATCCGGAACTCGTTCGACCGCCTTGCGGGCAAGGTCAGCCGATTTTAGCGGCCCTGGCATCACTACATCGGTGAATAGGAGATCTACGGGGATCCCGCTTTCGATGACGGTCAATGCAGAGGCGGCATCCTTGGCCTTCAGCACCTTGTATCCGAGGTCGGTTAAAAGCTCAACGACCGTGGCGCGGACCTGCTCGTCATCTTCGGCGACGAGAATGGTTTCGCTGCCCCCCACGACAGGCCCGTGGTCATTGACCACCAGGGCGTCCTCCTCTTCGAGCGAGCGGGGGAAATAGAGCTTGATCGTCGTCCCCTCCCCCACTTCACTATAGATCTTGATGTGTCCGCCGGACTGCTTGACGAAGCCATAGACCATCGAAAGCCCAAGACCAGTGCCCTTGCCTATTGGTTTCGTGGTAAAAAACGGTTCGAACACCTTTTCGATGATATCGAGCGGGATGCCCGACCCGGTGTCGGTCACGGCTACCAGTACGTATTGTCCCGCCGCTACCTCCTGATGGTCCGACGCATAGCTGTCGTCCAAAAAGGCATTGCCGACCTCGATCGTCAGCTTGCCGCTGCCGTCCATCGCGTCGCGGGCGTTAATAGGAAGGTTGAGCAGCGCGTTCTCGACCTGCGTCGGATCGACCAGGGTGTTCCAGAGGCCACCACCGCGGACGGTCTCTATCTCTATGGTTTCGCCAAGAGTTCGCTGCAGCATGTCTTCCATGTCGGCAACGAAGCGGCCGATGTTGACCACCTTTGGATCGAGCGCCTGCTTGCGACCGAACGCCAGGAGCTGGCTTGCGAGCTTTGAGCCGCGCTGCACTGCGGCAAGGGCGTTGGCGATCCTTCTCGCCGCGGAAGGAAGTCCCACGACATCCTTTGACAGGAGCTGAAGATTGCCCGAGACGACCTGAAGCAGATTGTTGAAGTCATGGGCCACACCACCCGTCAGCTGACCGATCGCCTCCATCTTCTGGGCCTGCCGCAATGCCCGCTCCGCTTCGCTGCGCTTGGCTGTCTCTTCGTGTACGCGCTGCTCCAGCAACTCTGCGTTCGTTTGCAGCAATTCCCGCGCTTCTACGATCTCCTCGATATCGGTACATGTTCCGAACCATTGGGTCGTCTCGCCAGCATCATTGTGTATCGGGGTACCGCGTGTCTTGAACCACCGGTAGAGGCCATCGTTTCGCCTGATCCGGTAGTCGATGTCATAAGAATGCCGTCCTTCCAACGCCCCAAGCCAATGGTCTCTGGTACGCTCCCGATCATCGGGGTGGATCACCAGCTCCAGCCAACGCAAACCGAGCTGCTCCTGCTCGGCGATCCCGGTGAACGCGACCCACTGTGGGCTGAAATAATCGCAAAGACCATCTGGCTTTGCAGTCCATACGAGCTGCGGAAGCGTCTCCGTAAGGGTACGCAGCCGGCGTTCGCTTTGGCTGAGACGGAGTTCGCCACTCTTTCGTTCAGTGACGTCATGCGCGGTCAGCGACACGCCGACCACCACTCCCTCCGGGTCCCGTATGGGTGCGAAGCTCAGTTCGAGCCAGCGTTCGGTCCCCTTCCGGGCGATGTTCACTTCGCGACCAGAACCGCTTTCTCCTTCGCCGCCAAGGTGAAGGATGTCCCTCAGCACGAATGCCACCTCCGCCGATACGTAGTCGAACGGTGTTTGCCCGATCGCGGACGCGGCCTCCCTGCCGAACAGCCGCTCCGCTGCATCGTTCCAGGCTGTGATACGACCGTCGAGCGACAGGGCGATGAAGGCATCCGGTGCCTGCGCTAGCAGGGTTGCGAGGTAAACTTGCGAAAGGGCCAGCTGGCGCAGCCGTACCTCTTCAGCCCGTCGCGCCTCGCTTACGGAGGGGTTAATTGTGACCCGCTGATTGATCTGGTTGCGAAGGGCAGTCATAGAGTTCCGGCGCCCGGCCGTTTTTGCCGCCTTCATGATGACCTCGGCGAGCGCTCTGGGCGGCACAGTGGCATCCACCGTCCAGGCCGCGGCAAGCCTTGGAATGAATGGCAAGCTCTCCCGGAACCGATCCAGCCTGTCCGGCGGAACGAGAAAGATGATCTGCGTTTGCGGCTGGCTCGCTAGAATCAGCCGCGCCGTTCCCAAAGCACCAGGATCCAACGCACCGATAATGACGACATCGTAGGCACTCGCAGGGATGCCCTCCGGCAGAACGTCAACAGTCAGAGTCGCGAAAAGCGTGGCCTGCCGGACGGTCGCTTCACCAGCTTCATCGCCAAGATAACCGATAATCGTCATGAAGCTCTCAAAGCAACGGCAGGCCGAGCAGCGATCTGCCGAGCCAGGTTTGAAGCAGATGGGTCGTGGGAGCCATCACGTGCGCGGCCCGCGCATCGCGATGCAGCCTGGTGATGCGGCTTTTGTCGGCATAGCCTCGCCCGCCCATCAGGATCATCGCCGTTTCCGTAACCGAGGTAACGGTTTGGGCAACCCTGGACTTTGCGGCAAACAGGCCCAAAGCCGCGTCGGGAGCTCCTGCGTCAGCGTTCGAAGCAGCGCTACGGACGAGCTGGCGCGTCGCCTCAACGTCCGTCCATGCTTCCGCGACCTGATGCCAAAGTGCGGGCACCTCGCTCAGGGTTTCGCCTGTATGACTGTGGCTCCGGGTTCGAAGATGGTCGATGGCAAGCTGAAGGGCTGCGCGCGAAATCCCGAGGTAGACGCCAGCCATAGCGATAAGGAAATAGGGCGCCACGACCTCGAAGACATACCAGATCTGGTCACCCTCGGCTCCGAGCAGGTTGGATTTCGGAACCACGACGTCGTTAAGAAAAACGGGGCGTGAGCTGTTGCCGCGCATGCCGTAACCCTGCCAGGGTTCGCGCCACTCAAGACCAGGAGCATTCGCTTCGACCACAAGACAGCTGAAGGATCCGGGATCAAGCTCGCTACCCGGTGTGACCGCCGAAACAACATAGGAGTCAGCGTAACCACCGCTAGTGACGAAACTTTTATCTCCGGAGATGACAAAACTGTTGCCGTCGGGGCGGAAATGGCTTCCGGGCAGGAAGAAGTGCACGCCCGTGGAGGCCTCACTGAGTGCCAGTGAGGTGATGTGCTCGCCGCGCGCGATGGGAAGGAGAAACCGCTCTTCCTGATCTGGTGTCGCCTTAGCCGCCAGCACCTTCGCAGCGACGCTGTGCATTCCAAAGCACATGGCCGTGGAACTACACGCGGCTCCAAGTTCTTCAGTCACCACGGCCAGCGCAAGAAGACCCTCTTCGGCGCCGCCAACGCGTCGTGGCATGTGTAGTCCGGTCAGACCTGCTCGGGCAAGCGCGGTCATGCCCTTGTCTGGCCACACGCATTCGCCATCAATTCGCTCGGCGTCTGGAGCCAGATATTGCTGGGCGATACTGGCCGCGGTTGTCTGGAGTTCGATTAGGCCCGGCGCGAGTCCTGAACTTTGCATGCGTTACCTCGGTGTCCAACTGACCCGATATAGCGCTGCTTCGGGTCAAAAGAAGTACCCTGATCTGCCCTAGTCCGAAAAGGCAAGTCCCCGTGCTTAAGGACGAGCAGACAGGGCGGTTCCGACGCGCCCAAGGCCTGGCAATTTCATCGCCAATGCGAGCCCGTCGTCCCTCCGTTCGCGAACGACCCTGCCGCCAAGTTGTTTTTCCACCACTGCGGCGAGAATGTAAGCGCGAGGTTCCATGCACATTGACGTATGCGGCATCACCGGATCGGCCTCGTTTGCGAAGCGATATCCGGGTCTATCAATTGGCTGAGA
>NZ_MOOY01000016.1 GCF_001931685.1 Pararhizobium arenae
AAATCCACACCGTGCTGACCGACAACGGCACTCATTTCACCGACCCAACCGGCGATGGCTGGACGCCTGATGACATCAAAGCCATGCGCAAGGGCAACGTGCCCTTTCGTTGCCATTCTTTCGAGATGGCTTCCGCTGATCTTGATATCGCGCATCGTTTGACCAAACCCCGCCATCCCTGGACCAACGGTCAGGTCGAGCGAATGAACCGCACCATCAAGGATGCGACCGTCAAACGCTTCCACTACGACGACCATGATCAGCTACGCAGGCATTTGACCGACTTTATCGATGCCTACAATTTCGGCCGTAGGCTGAAGACGCTTCGGGGTCTCACACCNTCATGGACTTTCTGTTGAATCTGCTTCGAACCGGATCAGCGAAGGCAAAGGAGCCGTCAGCGCGAGAAAAAACGGCAATAGCTTCTACGGTTACCGCCTCTTTGGGACGTACCCAGCTAAAGTTCTTACGATCGTACCTCGCCTTGAACGTAGACGACCTTCCAGAGCTTCCGCTTAGAGCATATTCTACCTCGGGCACTGTGGCTGGGTTATCTAGTTGCGGAAGTGCCTCGCGATCTGCCCATGAACCGGTTGCCGCCCACCACGCAAAGTCGAGGAGAAACGATTTCCCAAGTCCATTATCGCCGGTGATGATGCTCAGGCGTTGGCCAAAATCTATTTGCATGTCGCGCGCCGGACCGGCGTTCACCAACCGAAGTGACTTGATTGTTCGGCCGCCCCCGACTTCGCCGAAGAAATTATCTCTTCCAGCTGCCGCTGAGAGAATGGCTTTTGAAGTCTTCGAATTGCCTTGTCGGCCGCACTCGGAAGCTCTGCATATCCGGATGCAACGATCACTACGATACCAGGGTAGTTAGTTCCGATTATTTGCGCGAGTTCGGCCCCTGTCATCTGAGGCATCGCATGGTCGGTAATGACAATGTCAGGTATCGGGCCGGCTTCAAGGAGACGGATTGCATTAGCGGCAGAGTGGGCCTGCACGACAGTGTGTCCCAGGTCTTCCAGCATGATCACTGTGTTCATCAAAACAAGCGCGTCATCATCAACGGCTATGATCGAGAGGCTGCGCGTTTCGGTTTGCGGCTGCGGTTCCACCTCGGGCACAGGTAGCGGATCCGACATTTTGTCCGCCACCGGGCAACCATAGCTCTGCTGTCGTTCCATCACCCTTGGTCGACTTGAGCCTCAAGCACCCGCCAGACTGGGCCATAAGGCCTTGAACCATCGGCAGTCCAAGACCTGTTCCCTTTCCGATCCCTTTGGTCGTGTAGAAGGGCGTTGTCGCTTCTGCCAGGGTTTTCTCATCCATCCCCTCGCCCTCATCCGCAACGGAAAGGCAATCATATTCGCCAGCCGCCAACTCGGGAATTTGATGTTGGCTAACCTTTCGGGTCCTTGCCTCGATCCGGATAAGACCCCCGTCCGGCATAGCGTCTCGGGCGTTGACCACGAGATTAAGAAGTGCGTTCTCGAGTTGGTTGGAGTCCGACACAGCGTTTGGCAATACGAGAGGATAGGCGGTCGTGATCTCTATGGTCGGCCCTATTGTTCGCTGAAGCTCGGCCATCCCGTTTACCAAACGCGGAATGTCCACCGGTTCCAAGGCAAGTTCCTGTTTGCGCGAAAACGCGAGAAGTCGCTGGGTCAGAGAAGCCCCTCGCTTCGCACCTTGCAAAGCATGGTCGATAAGATCCACGACGTCTTGCCCCTTGGAAGCGCGTTTGCGAGCGATTTCGAGGCTGCCCATTACCGCCATCAAAAGGTTGTTGAAATCGTGCGCGACGCCGCCGACAAGCTGACCGACTGCTTGCATCTTCTGCGCTTGAAAGAGCTCGAGCTGCGCGTGCTCCAGCGCCTGTTGCGCCTCGCGTTTCTCGGTGATGTCACGGGTCACCTTTGCGAACCCGATCAAGGAACCGTCATCCTCGTGGATCGCATCGATGATAACGTTTGCCCAGAACCTGGTGCCATCCTGCCTGACGCGCCAGCCCTCCTTCTCGAAGCGGCCGTCCCTCGTCGCGGCCTCGAGAGCGATCGACGGCAATCCCGCGGCGCGGTCCTCGTCGGTATAGAAGCGCGAGAAATGCCGGCCGATGATCTCTTCGGGGGTGTATCCTTTGATGCGTTGCGCACCCTGGTTCCAACTGGCGACGCGGCCATCCGGGTCGAGCATGTAAATGGCGTAGTCGGTGACCCCTTGCACCAGGCGTCGAAACTGCTCTTCGCTTTTCTTCAGCGCCTCTTGCGCGACCTTTCGCTCCGACAGGTCGCGTGTGATCTTGGCGAAGCCCAGCAACTGCCCGTCGGCATCCCTTATGGCGTCGATGACCACATGCGCCCAGAAACGGGTTCCATCTTTCCGAACACGCCACCCCTCCGCTTCAAAACGACCTTCCGCCTCTGCCGTGGCGAGAGCGAACGCGGGCACGCCTCGTTCTTTATCCTCTGGCGTGTAAAAACGTGAAAAATGCTCACCAAGAATCTCGGCCTCGACATATCCCTTGAAGCGGTTCGCGCCAGAGTTCCAGCTGCTGACAAAGCCGCCCGTATCGAGCATGTAGATCGCGTAATCGGTGATGGCATCGACCAGAACGCGGTAACGTTCCTCGACAGCCGAGTTTTCAGAGCGGCGATGTTGGCTGTCATGGAGTCTATTTCCCTTTCCCGTCGCGCAATCTAGTTTCGGCAATCGAGGAGGCAAGTGGCGTTGACCGAAAATGTGAGGTATCAGACCGGGTGAGGAACCAACCGACATGATGATGGTTGGACTTCGTGCAACTCGTATAAATCCTGTGTGATGTCCATGCACCTGGTCCAGATACTTCTCCCTTTGACAGGTGAGCCCGATACCGTCCGCATGCTCCTCTCCCAAGTACGCCAGGAGCTGGTTTCGCGTTTCGGCGGCGTAACTCTCTACCGGTACGCGCCGGCTGAAGGCTTGTGGGAAGATCATGGAGACATGGAAGAGGACCGTATCGTTCTCGCCGAGGTGATGACGGATGCGCTGGATAACGAATGGTGGGCAGTATACAGGGAAACGCTTGAGGCGCGCTTCGAGCAAGACGAGATAGTAATCCGTGTTCTGACGATGGCTCGCTTATAGCTTCGCCACATCGGACCTTCATTTCAGAAATAGGGGCGGCGAACCGGGGGCGCGCCGCCCTTATCCTTCACGCCGCCTTCGTCTTACCTTTGGCATTGACCTTGGCGCCTGCGAGCTGGGTCAGGAGTTGGTCCGTCTTTTCCTCTTCAGCCAGAGTGGCTTCAAGAAGCGATGCGACATCCTCCTTGCCGAGTTCGCGCGCCCAGTTGCGGAGCGTGCCATACCGAGCGATCTCGTAATGTTCGACAGCTTGGGCCGCGGCCAGCAGACCGGCGTCCAGCGCGGGCGAATCCTTGAATTCCTCGAGAATTTCGTGGCCTTCTTCGACAATGCCGTCGATGGCAGGACAGGTCTTGCCGCGAGCGGGCTTCCCGAGAAGCTCGAACACCTGTACGAG
This sequence comes from Pararhizobium arenae, assembly GCF_001931685.1. Taxonomy (GTDB): domain Bacteria; phylum Pseudomonadota; class Alphaproteobacteria; order Rhizobiales; family Rhizobiaceae; genus Pararhizobium; species Pararhizobium arenae. The sequence continues at coordinate 3,524 of NZ_MOOY01000016.1, forward strand.
GCGCTCGACCTGTCCCTCGGTCTCCTCGAGATGGGTCTGGAAAGCTGTTTTCAGTTCCTGCGACTGAGCGCCACGGATCATTTTCTTGAGCGCCGCGACAATCTTGCGTTCAGCGTAATAGATGTCTTTCACCCCGTCGATGAAAAGGTCTTCCAGCGTTTTCGTCGCCATGATGTCTCCTGCGGTTTGTGGGTTTTCGGGTCGGTGGTGAGCACCACGTGCCGTTCAACAAAGAAAGCGGGTGATTGTTCCCGCGACGCGACCGACACTCGTCTCTTCTGAAATTACCTCCAGAAAACCGAGCGACCGTAGGCGTTGGGAACTTGTGCGGCCTTGGGTCGTTGCAAGAGCGATCACGAGCCCGTGACAAGAAACATGAGGACCCACCATGACCGTACCGATTTCCGCCAATCTCCACCATGACGTCACCGTCGGAGACCGCGTCACTACCGCCGCACTGCATAAGATTTCGTGGGGTTCGATCTTCGCTGGCGTCGCAGTTGCCCTTGCAGTCCAGTTCCTGTTGAATTTGCTGGGCGTCGGTATCGGTGCTGCCGTCCTTGATCCTGCCACATCTGATAATCCCGATGCCGGCACTTTTTCCATCGCCGGCGGAATTTGGTTTGTCATCGCAGGACTGATTTCATCATTCATCGGCGGATACATCGCCAGCCGCCTTTCCGGCCGCCCAAGCAACTCGACGGGCGGATATCATGGGCTCACCACGTGGGCGGTCACCACGCTCGTCGTCCTCTATCTGCTGACGACGTCGGTGGGTTCGCTCATCGGCGGAGCCTTTAGCGGCCTATCCAGTATCGTGGGTGGCGTAGGCCAGACGGCGGCAACAGCCGTTACGGCAGCGGCACCCGCGGTCGCAAACGCGACGAACCCGATGGCTGGCATTGAGCAGCAAATCCGCACCTCAACCGGCAACGATCCGGAAGCCCTTCAGAATGCCGCCGTCGCCGCTGTGCAAGCTGTCGTAACGGGAGACGAGGCGACCGCGGAAGAGGCCCGCGTGCGCGCTGCCGATGCTGTCGCCAAAGCGCAAAACATTCCGGTCGACCAGGCTCGGGCCCAGGTCGACACTCACGAAAAGACCTACCGCGAGAACGTCGCCGCCGCGAAACAGAAGGCCGTTGAGGCAGCTCAGGTCACGACAGCCGCCCTCTCTGCCGGTGCCATACTCGGCTTTATCGCTCTCGTCTTCGGTGCAATCGCATCATGGTTCGGCGGCGTGACCGGAACAAAACGTAGCGGAGTGGTCGTCACCGACCGAAACGTTTGACATGACAGGCCACCGGGATCACTCGGTGGATTTTTTTCTTGTTTGCACAAGTAGCGGCAACCGACCTGACGGTCACGTATCTTAGATGATCAATCAAAAGGCTGAAGGCTTAGCCCTTTCGCCAACAGGAGGAGACAGAAATGGCAAGTAGCGCGCTGAAAGCTTTGCTAGGACTGCTTGCGGTAGCCGGATTCCAGAACAGGGACAAAATTGCTGATTTGCTGAGAGGGCTTCAACAGCCTCGAGGCGATGGTAGCACAGGCCAGCAGACTGGTGGTCTGGGCGACCTGCTCGGCGGTCTGGCAGGCGGCGGCGGGGGCGGGCTCGGTGGACTTGGGGGTCTTCTCGGCGGCGCATCTGCTGGCGGCATTCTTGGAGGTGGTCTCGGCGACCTTCTCAAACAGTTCCAACAGAACGGTCATGGCGAAACCGCCAAGTCGTGGGTTGAAACCGGACCAAATGCCGACATTGACGATAGGCAACTATCCGAAGCACTGGGCCCGGAAGTTCTCGATGACCTGTCCGCTAGAACAGGCCTGTCGCCCGAAGAAATCCTGAGCCGCCTAAGCCGAGATCTGCCAAAAGCAGTCGATGAGCTTACGCCGGACGGCCAGCTTCCATCAGACATTGACCACGATGAGCAGGTTTATGAAGGCGGGCAGTCTGTACCGTCGGTTAAGCCTCAGATCGTCTAGCCGTAAACTGAGAAGGGCCGCTCGACGCGGCCCTATTCCGAGATCCACCGTGAAACGCGGTCTGAACGCCGAATTGTCCAAGCACCATAACCAGGACGACGATCAGCAATCCGTAATGGACAACGTTCTCAAAAAACCGAGCAAGTGTTTCGTCGATGCCGTGGATGTGAGCGAGACCCTTGTAAACCCATCGGCTTAAGATGCCCGACAGAATCCAACCGGCGGCTAAGAGAACAATAGCGCCGGCGAGGTTGGATTGTTTGCTACCGAATTGCGGAATACCGATGGACTTTACCTGCTCGCGCCGAATTCAACCTTATGGAACACACGGATTATCAACCACAGCCGTGAGCCCGAGCGCCGCCAGGAAATCACTGTGGCTGTTGGTAACGAAGCGGATATCAACGCTGTGAAACAGATACTGCTGGAAATCATCGCCGCCGATCCGCGCGTGCAGAAAAACCCGCAGCCCCGGATCGCGATCGACGACATCGCAGGAGACAAGGTAACGGTGAAGGCTGAGTACTGGACGGAAACCGCTCAATGGACCGAGACGCGTTTTCATGTGGTGGAACGTATCAAAACACGACTTACCGATAAAGGTATCACCACCAAATAACAACCTAGTCCTGGAGAACTTTATGCCCCTTATTTATCACGTCGAAGAACATGACGGTGGATTTGCCTACCGTGTGAAGGATGTCTGGTCCGAACCATTTCCGGATCATGAAACTGCCCTTGCGGCGGCCAAGGCTGCTGCCCAGCGGCAGCAACTCGGTGGTGAAGATACTGAGATCACTTTCGAAACCGCGGACGGCCAGTGGCGTACAGAGCTGGCTTCGGGAGGCGACCGCCCTGAAACGCAGGTCATCGATGAAAGCACTGAAATCGATGAGAGCCGCGATATTGCTTCACCCGCTGAAAACCGTTGAGGCGGTGGCCTAGGAGGTAATCTGACTATGTGGCCAACTCTATTCCTATTCGTAGTAGCCGCCGTTACGGTTATGGTGATTGCTACCAGAGCTTTTCTCGGTTTCGTTCTTGTTCTAGCAGTTTCAGTGCTTGCAGGCCTAATAGCTGGTCTATCAGGATGGCCGGAAGACGATATTTGGTTTGCGCAAATCTTCCCACTGGCCGGTTTGTTGTTCTTTACGAGTGCCTTGGTAGCCGTTGATCGGTACCAGCATTTGGTTGCGCGGCGACGGCGGGCTAGTGCCTGCCAGGCGCGACATGGCACAACGGGTGGGCGACCGATTGCTGGACCGCCGGTCTGACGCGACTTTCCGTGGCGGCTTCTCTATCGCACAAACACCTGCACTGTTGCGGCTCTCAAAGCCCCCTCTTCGACATCGCTTTGAGGATAGATGCGGTCGCCGAGGCCGACTGGCAGAGCAGCGTCTTCCGTCGATAGGTTGGAACGGAGCTGCAGAATACTCTCTCCGAGCTTCCAATCGATGAACACGCATTTGTCGGGAGCGTCGATGATGGTTCCCGCATAGCCAGCAGCATTAGAAAGCAAAGGGATTATCGTCTCGCGACGAATGGAGATGAGCTCGTGGATGAGTTGCGCCCAAGCACCGCCTCCTAACGTGTCCGCTTCGCTCCAATCAAGCTTGCTTTCGAGGAAGGTCTGATACTGGTTCGGATCCGGGATATCTTCTTCCCCATAGCCTTCTGGAATTCCGCCGAAGTTCGCTGCTTCCTTTGGGCGGTTCTTTCTCACAGCTTTAGCAATTTCCCCGTCGTAGTCCGCGAAGAAGTGGAATGGCCGTAACGATAGATGCTCATCTCCCATATACAAGAGCGGTATCTGCGGTGACAGCAGAAGGATCGCCGTCAGCGAACGGTATAGATGGCGATCTAATCCGAGATGCAGACGATCCCCGAGCGCTCGGTTTCCGATCTGATCGTGGTTTTGGAGAAAATGAATGAAGGCAGTGGGCGGCAAAGATTCCGAGGGCGGGGGGTCATCGCTGACAATCGCTTTGCCGGGCTTGAGGTAGCCGTGCGCGAGGACATGTCGCAGTTTGTGCCACGGGTCGTCTTCGAACGGCTCAAAGCAGCCGCCACCTTCACCGGTCACGGCAACGTGCATGGCATGGTGAAAATCGTCATTCCAGTCTGCTTTGTACAAGCGCCCACCGGGCCGTTCTGCCATGAGATCAGTCCCGTTCGCGGGGTTCTCCGTGATCAAGTGAACATGGCGGTCGATAATCGATGTGCGGACCGACTGCGCGATCTGCTCAAGAATATGGGTGTCACTGCCGTCCAGAATCTGGTCGATAGCGTCGAAGCGCAGGCCGTCGAGATGGAACTCGTTCAACCAGTAGAGAACATTCTCGACAAAGTATGCGCGAACCTCCGCCTTCTCGTAGGCGATAGCCGCCCCCCAAGGAGTGTCGACATCTGTGCGGAAAAAACCAGGCGCGTATCGGCCGAGATAATTCCCCTCCGGTCCGAAATGATTGTAGACAACGTCGAGGAAGACCATAAGTCCAAGAGCGTGGGCAGCATCGACGAAGGCCCGCAAATTATCTGGCGTTCCGTACGCATTATGCAGAGCGAATTGAAGGACACCATCGTACCCCCAGCCGCGTGAGCCTGGGAAATGGGCTAAGGGCATGAGTTCTACAGCTGTTATGCCAAGATCAGCCAGGCGCTTCAGTTTACTGATCGCCGCCCGGAACGTGCCCTCTTCGGTGAAAGTGCCGACGTGAATTTCATAAATGACTGCTTCTTCCCATGGCCGACCCCTCCAGTCGTGGTCAAGCCATGTGTACCCAGCAGGATCCACCAACAACGACGGGCCATCGAGTGCCTCAAGCTGAAATCTCGATGCCGGATCAGCGACGACCTTGCCGTCCGGCAGCATAAATCCGTACACCGCACCGTAGTCAGCTTTGCTCTCGACACGGTGCCAACCGTCGTCCGTTTTCATCATCGCGAGATCGGTGCCATCAAGCATAAGACGTATTTCGTCTTCCGCAGGCGCCCAGAGTTGGAAGCGAAACCTTCCATCGCTAAGTCGCACCGGGCCCCACTGTTGCTCAGTCGAGTTTTGCGGAATTGGCGGAAAAGCAGAGATGTCCGCATTCATCGTAGCAGCCCCTGTCCACCGTCGACCCACAGCGGCGACCCGGTAATATGCCGCGCGCCATCCGAAGCCAGGAACGCGATGACGCTTGCCACATCTTCGCTATGTCCCGGTGTTCCGCCCGTGATGGGGACCTGCCCTTCAGGCCAGATGACCGGGATCGCTGTTTCCTCTTCGCCTCGCAGCGCCGTGTTGGCATCAATATTCGTGTCAATTTCTCCCGGACAAACGGCGTTGATGCGGATGCGATGGCGTGCCAGTTCAAGTGCAAGCTGCTGGACCATGGCGACTTGGCCAGCCTTGGTTGCTGTGTAGGCTGTTGCCCCTGGGGTCGTGAACGTCCTGGTTCCATTAATCGAGGAGACAACAATGATCGAGCCACCGCCAGATGCCTTCAGTTGAGGAACCGTGGCGCGGATTGTCAGGAACGTTCCCGTCAGATTGATCGATATCGTCTGGTCCCATTCCTCGAGTGTAAGATCGTCAATGGGAGCCCATACTCCGTTAATTCCAGCATTTGCCACCACAACATCGAGGCGGCCAAAACGCGCAATCAGATCGTCGACCGCAGTGTGCATCTGATCTTCGTTGGAAATATCAGCTTCCAGCGGGATAGCATTGCGTCCCGATGCCTCGATCTGCCGGACAACATCTTCGAGCTCGCTTGCGGTACGCCCCAGCGCCCCGATGGAATAACCTTCCGCTGCAAGTGCCACTGCTGCGGCACGCCCTATACCCGAGCCCGCTCCAGTCACCAAAGCCACATTTGTCGCCATACCCGCCTCCCATTTCTTGAACAGCCGGGTAACTAAGGGTCGGGTGGATGGTTCCGTCTTGTTCTCTTTGTAAGATGTCATGAGGGGAACCATGTCTTGACGGCTCGGTTACTCGCTTGCATCCAATAACGCGATTATACGCTGGCATCCCGCTATGGGGCCACGCCGACCACAACTCCTTGGAACTGCCCATGCCCTTTGACGACAATGCAAAAACAAACGCCCACGTTCTTTTCGACGACCAACGTCCTTCGCCACATGGACTTGACGAAGATTCCGTCACGGGTTTCGTCAGCGCGATGTGCTTTCGCCCGATGGAAGATGGCGAGATGGTCGTGCGTCTCACAGGAGAGGACGGCGAGATCATTGATCTGCGCACAAATCCTGTCTGCGCGGGCAGACTTGCCATTGCCCTCCTCGATCTCATCAATCAAAACGGCTGGTTCGACGTAGACCTTCGTGTCAGCGACCGCGCATCCGAAGTCGCAAGGATTTCGCCGATCAGACGAAACCAGTTTGCGTGCTCTCCCGCGTATGACTGAGTAATCCGAGCACGGCGAGGGTTATCCGCCGGTTTCACTGTGGGGCGCTTCAACCGCCTTCGACTCTGGTGACCCCTTGAACCGAAGAAAGATCGAGAGAACAACGATCACGGCGGTTGAAAGAAACTCGTCGTGATCAAGCACCATACGGATGGCGCGTTGGCGGACTTCAGGTGAAAACTTGTTCGTTGTCTTGCTCATATCGGCTCCACTCTCTCAGAAGTTGATGGAGTGGATGCCCCTCCCGCCTCTGCCGCGATGGGGCAGATTGGCAATGCTGGCAATGTCACAGTTAGGAGAAATGATATGGACAACGTCACCATCATCGGTATCGATTTGGCGAAGCGCGTCTTCCATGCCCATGGCGCCCGCGCCGACGGCTGTGTCGCATTCCGGAAGAGATTGACGCGGGCTCAGCTTCTTCCGTTTCTCTCCGCCCAACCGAGCTGCGTAGTTGCAATGGAAGCTTGTGCGAGTGCCCGATGATTGGGGTCGTGCCATCGGCGGTCTCGGCCATGACGTGCGGCTGATCCCTCCGACCTACGTCAAGCCGTATGTAAAGCGTCAAAAGAACGATACGGCCGATGCGGAGGCTATTGCTGAGGCCGCATCTCGGCCGACCATGCGCTTCGTTACCGTCAAAACCGAGGAGCAACAAGCGAGATCGGCGGTCTTCCGCACGCGTGATCTTCTTGTCCGGCAGCGCACACAATTGATCAATGCCTTGCGTGGGCATCTTGCTGAGCACGGTGTTGTTGCGCCACAGGGCCCAGCACACTTGAAGACTTTGGCCGCCGCAATCGCTGACGCCAGTCAATCGCTACCTATTTTGGTGCGTGACATCGGCAACCTCTATCTCGAACAAATCGAGCAATTGAGCCGAAAGATCACAGATCTCGAGAAGGTGCTCCGTAGCGAAGCCCAACGCGGGGTGGAAACGCGTCGCCTTCAGACCATGCCAGGTGTCGGACCGATAACCGCTATGGCAATAGAGGCCTTCGCTCCACCAATGAAGACCTTCAAACGCGGCCGTGACTTTGCGGCTTGGTTGGGGTTGGTCCCTGTCCAGCACTCGACCGGAGGGAAGCAACGACTTGGTCGAACGTCAAAGATGGGGCAACGAGACATCCGCAGGCTGCTGATCATTGGCGCTATGGCTGTCATCCAATGGGCATCGCGCCGAGGAGCACAAACAGGATCTTGGTTGCACAGAATGATAGAACGGAAGCCCATTATGCTGGTCGCGATGGCGCTGGCGAACAAGATGGCACGCTCGATCTGGGCCATGTTGACGAAGAATGAAGATTACCGGAATCCAGTCGTGGCTGTCTGATCAATCGATCGCGCAGCTATAGGACTGGATAAGCAGGCATGTGAGGAGGTCGTGAACGTCAAGGGCAAATGATCGGTTCGATCGGGATCAGGAAATGCACCGAGGCTCCAAGAGTGGAAAGCTCGTTAAGTTGATTTGCGCCTGATCCGCGTATCTCCATGACGGCCAGCGGCTGCATCTTATGTCGCGCGAAAGGCCTGACACATGACCGCACCCGATCACATGCCGGAAATGTTCGAAAACCGCTTGCATGAACCGGGGCATCCACACATGGAGCCTCCGGCAAACCCGGCGCGGTTCACTTGCGGCGCATCGATGGTCGGCGGAGTGAAGGATTTGCCGTCGACAAGTCGATGCAGCAGGTTCAGCACATGCGTCTTGGTTGGAACGCCGGACTTCAGCGCCATGTCGACGGCCGACAGGACGGCCTGTTCATCGTGCTGAAGGACCAGCGCCAGGATATCGACCATCTCTCGGTCTCCGCCTGGCTTCTTGAGCAGATATTGCTGCAAGGTCCGGAATGCATCGGGGAGCTCGGCGAACGGTGCGCCATTGCGAAGCGCACCCGGCTTTCGCTGCACCACCGCCAGATAGTGCCGCCAGTCGTAGATCGTCTGCCCTGGCTTATCGTGGGAGCGGTCAATGACGCGACGATGCTCGCAAACGATTTGTCCTTCTGCGGCGACCACAATACGATCCGGGTAGACCCGAAGGCTTACCGGTCGATTGGCGAAGGACGCCGGGACGCTGTAGCGATTGCGCTCCAGATGCACGAGGCAGGTCGGAGAAACACGCTTGGTGTATTCGACAAACCCATCGAAGGGTCTGGAAGCAGGCATAAGCGCGGGTGCTTCCTCCGCCCAGATGTCGGCAATGGTGCCACGCATTTGACCGTGCGGGGTCTGTGCCCAGAACGCCTTGCAGCGCTGCTCGAGCCAGTCGTTCAGGGCATCCAGCGATGGAAAGCGCGGCGTTGGCTGCCACAGACGATGACGCGCGTCCTGAACGTTCTTCTCGACCTGTCCCTTCTCCCAGCCCGAAGCGGGATTGCAGAACTCGGGTTCGAACAGGTAGTGGCTGGCCATCGCCTGGAAGCGGACGTTAACGTCACGCTCTTTGCCACGGCCGACCTTGTCTACCGCGGTCCGCATGTTGTCGTAGATGCCTCGGCCGGGGACGCCTCCGAACACGCGGAATGCATGATTGTGGGCATCGAACAGCATCTCGTGCGTCTGCAGGAGATAGGCCCGGACGATAAAGGCGCGGCTGTAGCTCAGCTTCGTATGCGCCACCTGTAGTTTGGTACGCTCATTGCCAATGATGGCCCAATCCTCCGACCAGTCGAACTGGAAGGCTTCACCGGGGTCGAACGCCAAGGGCACATATGTCCCGCGGCCCGTCGTCTGCAATTCCCTTTGGCGATCATCACGCCATTCCCGAGCGAAGGCCGCCACTCGATTATAGGAGCCCTCGTAGCCAAGGCTCATCAGATCGGCATGCAACTGCTTCATCGTCCGCTTCTGTTTGCGGTTCTTCTTGGATTCGGTCTTCAGCCAGGCCGACAACCGATCTGCAAACGGATCAAGCTTACTCGGCCGCTCCGGAACCTTGAAACTCGGTTCCACGCCGTCCAGGCGCAGGTATTTGCGGATGGTATTCCGGGATAAGCCGGTCCTGCGGCAAATCTCCCGGATCGATAGATGCTCTCGAAAATGCCAGCGTCGGATCACGCTCAATAACGCCATGTCGATCACTCCATAGCCCCCGCTGAAAACATGCGAGGGAAGGTTGGAACATGGGTCAATTCTCAATGGAAATATCAGGCCACGCCGGGTCAGTTCTCAGTGGCAATCAACAGACCTAGTGGTTTGCGTGGTTCGGTCGCGTGGATGAGTGCCGGTATGTTACGGTTCCTGGCAGTGCCCCTAACCCTTGGTAATCCCCCCGTTCTTAACGGGGCTCCGCAGTAGAATTCACGCGGCCATTTTCAGTTTCTGTGCGGGTGTGACGCCGCCGATGCTCATATTGGGCCGTTCATTGTTGTAGTTCCATAGCCACTGCGTGGCGAATTCCTGTGCCTCCTCGATACTTTCAATGATGTATTGGTCGAGCCATTCATATCGGACAGTGCGGTTGTAGCGCTCGACATAGGCGTTCTGTTGCGGCTTTCCGGGCTGGATGTGGCTCAAAGCAATCCCTTGTTTCTCTGTCCATTCCATGAGCTTGCCGCTAACATATTCCGGGCCGTTGTCCACACGAATGGCGAACGGCTTGCCGCGCCATTCGATGATCTGGTTCAGGCTGCGGATGACGCGTTCTGCAGGCAGCGAAGTCCACTTCGATGCCCAGTCCCTCGCGGTTGAAGTCGTCCAGAACATTCAGCAGCCGGAATGGCCTGCCGTCTTCCAAACGATCTGCCATGAAGTCCATGGACCAAACCAGGTTCAGCGCATCGGGCACAGTCAAGGCATCGGGCTTGTCCCGCTTCAAACGTTTGCGTGGTTTGATCCTGAGGTTCAACTCCAGCTCGCGGTAGATGCGGTATACGCGCTTGTGGTTCCAGCGATGTCCTCTTACATTCCGCAGGTAAAGGAAGCACAGGCCAAAGCCCCAGGTCTTCTTTGCCGCGTCAACCCGATGAGGAGATCGGCGATCTGCTCGTTCTCGTCGTTCAGCTTGGCGCTGTAACGATAACAAGTCTCGCTGACCTCGAAGGTACGGCAGGCAAGCGCAATGCTCACCCCATGCAACGCGACTGCTTTCCCGGCCATCTCTCGGCGTTGAGACGGCCGTGTTATTTTTTTCCCAAGGCTTCCTTCAGCAGTTCTGCCTGCATGCTCATCTCGGCATACATCTTCTTCAGCCGATGGTTCTCATCCTCCAGAGCCTTCATCTGGCTGATCATCGAAGCGTCCATGCCGCCATACTTCGAACGCCACTTGTAAAAGCTCGCAGTGCTCATCCCGTGTTTCCGGCATAACTCTGGCACAGGAACGCCGCCTTCCGCCTGGCGCAGGATGGCAAGGATTTGGGGTTCGCTGAATCTGCTCGTCTTCATAAAAATCTCCTCGATCGTAGAGCCCGAGAAAATTCTACTTTTGAAGCCCGTTAATTGGCGGGGGGATTACCCCTTGACTGTCCTGGGAGGCGCAAGCCTGTGAAGATGTTCCCTGACGCGGTTCACAAATTTGTGTGCCTAAGTGCAGGAACCCAAGATATCTCCCACAGTTACAGGCGTATTCCAAAGGAGATTTTTATGCGTCCAATCAATCTTATCACCTTGCTGCTCGTCATCATCGGCGGCGTCAACTGGCTTCTTGTCGGCGTTGCCGAGTTCGATCTCGTAGCGGCTCTGTTCGGCGGTCAGGACGCAACGATGTCCAAGATCGTCTATGTTCTGGTCGGCCTTTCGGCTCTGTGGCAGCTCATGCCATTCGTGAAGGCAATGCGCGTTGGAGAAACGGCGGCCGAAGCTCACATCGCGCGGCGTTAAAAAAAGAAAGGGCCGGATAGTGATCCGGCCCTCAGACCGCTGACAAACCCGTCGATTTTTCTCGGCGGGTTTTTGCGTTTTTGGGAGTTCGCGCCCAGGTGGTGTTTTCGCGATTTGTGCGGCGCTGTTTGGAGCGGGCTGATGCCCTCATGCCCAGGCAGGCTTGGGAGCTTTGGTCATTGCCATTGCGATCTTCTTGATGTTCTGGGCGGCAGCGGCCAGCAGGCATTGCCACTGAACCTTGATGAGGCCCCTGAAGCGGGCATAGCGGTGCCCGTGAAGCTGTTTGGCGTCGGCAAAGGAGCGCTCGACCGTCTCCTTTCGTCGCTTGTAGATCGCCTTGCCCCACGCTGTCTTGCGATTGGCGTCGGTGCGATCGCGGGTGTCGGCCCAGACATGGCGGGTGATGGTGCGCTCAGCCTTGGCGTTTGATGTGCAGGAGGCCAGAAGCGGGCAGTTGCGGCAGAGGGGTGGGTCCGAGCGGTAGTGCTTGTAGCCGTTGCGGTTGGTGGTGGCGTAGGGGAGCAGTTGTCCTTGAGGGCAGCGGTAGCCATCGCTTTCCGGTTCGTAGACAAACTTCGACTTGCGCATCATGCCGTCTCTGGGCGGCGTCGGGTTTCGATAGCCGGTGACGCCGAGGATGGCGCGATCCTCCAGGCCCTTGGCGATGCCTGACGTGGCGTAGCCCGCATCGAGCCCAACGGCGCCGACCGCCAAGTCGAAGCGCGCCCGCTGCCGATCGAGCCGCTCCAGATAGACGATACTGTCATGCACATTGGCCGGCGTCACATGCGTGTCGGTGATGATCGCGTGGCGGCCATCGACGGTGCGGTGATCGAGATAGAAGAAGCCCTTGGGCTTGCCGTCGCGCACCATGTAGCCGCTGTCCGGATCGGTGCGGCTGACCTTGGTTTCCTTCACATCAGGCTCGCGCTCTTTTTCCTTCAACGGCTTCTGGCCGTGGGCTGCGCGCTCCGCCTCGATCGCCCGGTCGAGTTCGGCCCAGTAATCGGCCCGCGACTTCGCAAGCATCTCAAGATCGTACTTGCCCTTGTTGGCATTGGCCTTCAGATGCGTCGAATCCGTATAGAGCACCGTGCCATCGACCAGGCCGTGGCGGATCGCCTGTTCGACGATCTGATCAAAGATGTCCTGGGCCACGGAGGTATCATTGAAGCGGCGGCGGCGGTTCTGGGACAGTGTCGAGGCATCGAAGACCGGGTCGGTCAGCTTCATCCGCAAAAACCAGCGATAGGCGACATTGACCTCGATCTCCCGCACCAACTGCCGCTCGGAGCGCACCCCGAACAGGTAGCCGAGGAACAAAGTCTTGAACATCAGCGTCGGATCAAGCGGCGGGCGGCCGTTGTCGGCACAGTAAAGGCCGGCAACGCGATCGTGAATAAAGGAGAAGTCGATCACCGCGTCGATCTTGCGAAGCAGATGATCCTTCGGCACCAGCCCGTCGAGCGTCACCATCTCGAGAGCCGTCTGTTCGGGAGCAGGTTTCTTCAACATGTCCCACTGAATCACAAACCCCTGGATGTGACCAGGGGTTTGTCAGCAGTCTGAGGGCCGGATAGTGATCCGGCCCTTCGTCTTTCGTCAGTCGCCCCTGGTCTTCAAAGCATCAGAGACCTTTGACCGTTCAGGGTCTTTGTTGGTTTCGCCGACGGCATCCTGATTTTCGTCGGGATCATCCTTTGCAGGAAGATAGCCACGCGGCCGGGTCGCTTCAGGACCTTCCCAACGTGGTGACTGATCGGTGGTGCCTGCAGCACCGTCTCTTGGACTATCGATTCCCATTTTGCTCTCCTTTTACCGGTCTTCTCCAACCTCAATGGATGAACTTTGGTTCCGGAGACTTGGGTAAGACGGCTATGATGATGCCGGCCGCCAAGTTGCTGATCCTCCTGCGCGCCGAGGACGACGCCAAAGCAGGTCACCTCGCCTACCCGTACAAAGGCCTTTGGCTGAGCGATAGAAGGGCGCAAAGCAAAGTCATGTGTAGCGACGTCAACAGCAGAGCACCCGCTCCGATGGCCACGTGAACCTTGGTCAAAAGCTGTGCTAGGCAAGTCCACCAGAGTAGAACGCCGACCAGCACGAAGCTTGCTTGCTCTATGACTGTCTGTGGCAGGAGCTTGGGTGCGCGCACGGCAAGGCGTTGCGATAGCCCGTGGCGATTAGTCGATTAGCGACACACCCTCAACACGGCGTGTGCTACCTGTCCGCTATTGACGAGGCGTTCGGCTCGAAAAACGAGAATGAAACCGT
>NZ_MOOY01000017.1 GCF_001931685.1 Pararhizobium arenae
ACGCTCCTATGATTGCGGCCAGCCCATTCTCATCGTCATACTCAACGGTCAGGCTGATCCCGTTCGGCAGGAGCGCGCTCACCTTGGATGCATAACACGGCTTGCCTACCGCCACGCTCTTCGGCGCTAAATCGCCGCCAGAACCCGGCCGCATAGCGGGAGCAATCTGAACTGGAACGAAGGTCGCGACCGATGGCGAAGGACGCTGCTCCAGGGCCTTCTTTATCCACTTGCGTACGAGATTGGCATTCACACCGTGTTTCCGCGCAAGTCGAGAGACCGAAACGCCAGGTTCTAAACACGCTGCAACGAGCCGATCACGCGAAGCAGGGTCATATCGACGGCGGCCGCCGCGACCAACAAGCCGCACCTGAAGTTTAGGAGCATCTTCATCCATGATTTGGTGTCCACTTATTTTGGTGGACACCTCATGCCTGAGAGTACCGCGCTTCAGAAGGTGCGGAGAAATTCGCGCTTACGCGAGAATTGCATTCCCGAAGCCCCCGCGTCACCGCCGCTGGCGGCCGGCGACCGCCGAGTTCAGTAAAATGGAGGACAAAACCCGCACCTTCAGGTTGCCATTAACAGAATGCCTCCCATTCGATTGCGCAAGAGCACCATGAACCGCTGCGTTGGCGGCCAGCTCGTGAAGTACCAGGCCGAGAGAATGAACCGCGGGGGCCGGGATCATGATGTCCGGCCCATCGAGCTCAAAGGTGAGGTCGGAAACGGCGCACCGGAGCCAAGCATTCTCCGCTCCCAACACCTTCAGGCGCTTTACCTGGTCGCCCTTCAAGCCGCCGTATTCGGAACGCCACCGGTAATATGTAACTTCGGTCACGCCTATCGACCGGATCGCCTCCGCCATCGATTTTCCCTGCGCATTCAGCACATCAACCTGACGAAGCTTCGTGACGATTGAATAGGTGGAGTGGTTGCCGCTCTACCCACCCGGCACGTTCTATCAGAGGATGGTCGGGTGGGTAGAGCGGCAACCACGCCATCTATTCAATAAGTTAGATCCAAACTCGCACGTGCCGGCTGGCTTATGTGCTTCACCATTCAGGCTCAATAAACGCTTGATATGGGACATATGGGACGAGATTTGCCTAAACCTTGCGTGAGGCACGCGAAACGTCAGTGAATACAAGAACAAAGCGTAGCCCTTGCGCAAGATAATCAACCTTGATCTTTGTCTCGTGGTGGGCGGGTAGCGCATTTCGGATGAGTTTGGAGCCAAACCCTTCTTGTATTGGCGCAACCACAGGGGGACCTCCCCGCTCGTGCCAGGAGAACATGACCTCTTGCCTTGTCCGTGTCCAACCAATGTCGATATGCCCGGTCTGGTTTGAGAGTGCCCCGTACTTAATCGCATTGGTCATCAGCTCATGGATCACGAGCGAAAGACCCAAAGCCATCTCCGGCACAATCTGTACCGGCGGTCCGCTGCAATGGCATCTCTGTTCTGCAAGATCGCCGTAGGGCCGTAGCGCGTTGTTTATGAGCGTAGCGAGATCCGTGCTGTGGTCTGCGCCGGACAGAAACAGATCATAGGCACCGCTGAGGGCTCTTACGCGCTCGCTGAAGGTCTCGACTGTCTTTCGATCCTTTCGAAAGGTTTGGCGGGCAAGGGCGGAAATGATCGTCAGGGTATTCTTTACCCGGTGGCTGAGTTCGCGAGCCAGCAGAGCGCGCTTCTGATCGGTCTTCTCGAGTGCCTCATGTTGCTGATCAAGCTGATCGAGAAGCTTATCCAGTGAACGACCTACGACGTCCAGTTCGAACGTACCGGACATCCTGGTGCGCGCCCTGGATTCGCCGTTACGTCGTCGCTGCAGTGTGTCCATGATGCGGCCGATAGGCTGAAGAATGAAGTGGTTGCCAACCCAGTGCGCGGCAAATATCGCAACCAACGTGCTCAGCAACAGCGTTAGCGCCCCTACCCACGTCGC
Organism: Pararhizobium arenae; assembly: GCF_001931685.1. GTDB lineage: Bacteria > Pseudomonadota > Alphaproteobacteria > Rhizobiales > Rhizobiaceae > Pararhizobium > Pararhizobium arenae. Next base: position 1,953 of record NZ_MOOY01000017.1, read on the forward strand.
CCGGTTGATCTCCGCATAGGCCACCTGGGTAGACAACCCAGCGCTTACATATAGAGGCCTGGAAGAGGTAATCGGCTCATAGCCAAGGATACGCTCAGTTCCATCCTGGCTCACAATCTCGATGGTGCCCGGGGTATCAGCCGTCATTAAGGAGCGGTATGTATCAGGAATACCCGTCCCTACAAATCGCTCAGGAAACGGCACACGGGCCAATATTGTCCCGCCTTGATCTGCGATCGTAACTGCGCCTCCCTCCTGAACACCACGCTCTTGAATACGCTGCTGCAACCAGGAAATGCGGATGCCGGTCCCCAAAACCCCAACCACCTTGTCGTCGCGCCTGATCGGCATCGCGATCGGCAACACGGCCGCACCTGTCAGCTTGCTGATCGTATATTCGCCCACAACCACGTCATTTGCATGCAGGGCCTTTTGAACATAAGGCCGATCAGAAAAGTCGGTTCCGGGGGGATGCCCTTGGCTATCGCAAACGAGTTTCCCCTGGGTATCGATCAGGAGAATCGCACCCGTATGAGCAATCCGGCTTGCGACGCTGTTTAGTGTCTGAGTGCAGTTTTCGCCGCTGAGAGCATTGATGGATGGGATGGCAGACACTGCAACCAGAAGACTGCGTGCACCCTCCAGAATTCGCTCGATTTCAGAGGCAGCGAGACGTGCCGAAGCCGCTGCCTCGGTCTTGAGCTCCTCCGATCGCTGGTGACGGGAGGCGATCTCATTGTAGATCAGCAAGCCCAACGTCGGTATCAGCGCAGCAGCTGCTACCGCGAACAATCGCATCTTCATGAGTCACCTGCCCTGAGGCGATTTCTGAAAGTCTCTCCGTAGCTTGCTATCTTGCTATGGGCTGCTCCGCAACCGCACATGAACATTCGGACGTGCTTATATTACCTTCCCCGCAAATTCCACCGCTCTCCGGCAGGCCAAATATTATTATGCCCTCATGGGCATTGGGATTCTCTCGCTTTCTACAGCCCTGCCCCATCCTTGACTCCTTGCCAAAGCCAAGGTCGCGATTATTTGAATCCGTATTACCCGGCAACGACGCCGGCTCATGATGTGTTCTCGGGAAATAGATATGATGGAAGATAGGAAACGTCGCAGCAGAGGACCGTCTCCGCGTGGTAATTTCGATCAGTCAAAGATAATAGCGAATGAGGAAGAGCAAAAAAAGCGTGAGGCTGACAGACTGAAAACAGAGCGGCTTAAGGCGCTGCGCTTGGCGCAAATGCAATCCGAGCCAACGGAGCTCTAACCTCCTGACTCAGCGATCGTGATCAATGGTTAAGTTTGCGCATTCCCTCGACGGTCTCAAGCGCGAACAGAAGCTGATGTGGGTGATACGTCTTTGGTAGCCAGGGTATCACGCCCAGGGCTTCCGGTTGCTCATGGGAAACGATCACCATGGGAATACCCTTGATCTCCAGCATAACCCGGAGCGCATCTGTGGTCCCGTCGGTAACTTCGGTATCAATAAGCGCGATATCTGGCTGGAAATTGACGAGGGCTGTCAATGCCATGCCATTGGTCGGGAACGACCTGACTTCCGTCAGCCCGAACTCTTTGAGATCTGCTTCTATGTTTAGGGCAAATAGTAAATCCCGCTCCAGGACGACTGCTCGTTTGAATGGAAGCGGGTGTCTGCGTGTAGAGATGCTGATAGACAAGGGCGTTCTCCAGGCGGCGTGTGTGATCATGAGGAATTATTGTAACATGACCATTCCAGAAACTTACCTGGCAAACCCCTTGCTTGAAACCATATTTTATATTTTCGCCGTTTCCCCGGCTTCGTTTAATGACAGGAACTTGAGCGTGACATTCGCCAGGTTTTCGTCCAGCCATACCGCCATCGCTTGTTCTTCGCGGAGGTTCGCGTGTAGCCCGGTGGTCGCCTCGGCGTAGCCGCCCTGTTCTGCGATCGTCAGGAGTGAATTATAGGCTGCGATCTCGAAATTCTCGAAGGCGAAGTTGGCAAAGGAGTTCTTGAGAATCTCATCGCCCGCCATTGAATGGCCCATCGCCGCCATTGCGCCTGTGAAAGACAAGGCCATGTCCTTTAGCGAAGAGTGGCTTTCGGCTAGTCCACCCAGAATGTCCTCAAGGCGCTGGATCTGGCCCTCGATCTCGCGGATATGCTGCTCAAGCTTGGCTGCCACTTCTGGGTAATTCTCGATCCGCTCAAGCTGCGGCTTCATGATGGATAGCGCCTGATTTTCCATCGCGTGGGCATTGCGCAAGCCATATACAAAGATATCGCGGATTTTGTCGTCCGACATACGTGCGTCCTTTCCTGTTGGAGCACTTAAAACCCGCTGTATTAGAGGTTGTTCCGTCGAGCTCGACGGGATCGTTTCCAGGCGGAGCAATTCCGGAATGCAGCTTTGGCCGCAAGAATAACTAAGGGGCATCGCCCCTCGCGCGGGCAAGAGGGCGGTCTCCGAGGATCGCCGCACGCCTGTGCGCCCGCCGCCTGATACCCTGCCCTTGCTATCCCCGACCTCGCCGGTCAGGCAGGGTTGCAGGAGGGCTCCTGCAACCGCCATTGAACGATAGGGCATCGCAAACCAGAACAAACCGGCAATAACGCTCGGCGCCTGCTTTAAAATGTTCAGCTGTGCTATAGTTGCTAAGCTCCGCCGGCATCAAAGGTCCGGTGATGCAAGCGGCAGAAGGCACCGGTGTTAACCGCACCGGTGCCTTCTCGCGTTATATGACGAGGGAACGAGACCTGACGTACCAGGATCTTGAAAGCCTCTGCGAGCGCGCTATGTCCTAGGCTGTGAGGGGAGTGATAGGTCCTTCACCTTCTTGATACTGCCCGGCCTCCCCTGCCGGGCTTTTTTTTTTGTTTTTCCATCGGAACGGAAGCGCCAGCCGCGTAATTCTTGTAACAGAATTCAAGTGGAGAGGGATCATGATCACAACCAGGCATCCAGGTGGACGCCGAGACGGCGCAGGCCGGCGTCGTGGTCAGGCGCCAAAGGTTGTGCGCTTGCAGTGCCAGTGGCGGATCTGGCTAAGAGATTTGCCGATCGCGGCATTAGTGCCGGCGACGTCAACGCCTTCCCCGATGTACAGCCGCACTTGGCGCAGACCGTGCCATTGGTGAGCGCCACCGCACCTTAAGGTTCTCCCTCCCCGGCCGATGACTACATGGAGCGGCCGCTCGATTTCAACGAGCTCCTGATTTTTATCCCGCTGCGATGTTCGCGGTGCAGGTCACGGGCTCAGCATGATGGCCGCTCGCATCTTCCCCGTCGAGATCGCCATCGTAAACCGGGCGCTGACGCCGGCGCATGAGTCCATCGTGCTGGTGCTGGTCGATGGTGAGTTCACGATCAAGCGCTACGTCGTCCGAAACGGTCCGACCATCCTCCACCATGATCCGGTCCATAACCACCCGCACAATGTCAAAGCGTTCTGTCAGCGGTGCCATATCCTGCATGATTGGGAGGAGCACAGGCGCCGGCGCCGATTAACTTTATCATTGACCAGAGCGTTAGGGGATCATTTTACCGGGAGATATCGACCGTCTTAGCTGGTCCGTCAGACGATAGAAGTATCTCGAGTCTCAAAAGCTTGCCTGGCAGCACAACATGTGCCTGCAGCATCTCAGTACAAAGCTCCCAAAAATGTTACTGGTGAAAATGCTATATAAGGAACTGCTTAGTGTCGAAATGACGGTTTTATGACTATATGAGATTGAATGGATGTTTGTTTCGGAGTGACGCGCGTGTCAGTTGAGTCGGATCCTTATGACAAGGATATGCAACTGATCCACGATCCTATCAGCAAGACGATATTGGTTAGTTTTCGCGACAAACTCACTACCCTTGGCCCGTTCCCCACGAAACACGCTGCAGTCAAAGCTGCGGAGGAATCTTGTCGCCTCCTAGGCTGGAAGGGGTAGAGGCAACCTCTTCGAATCGCAAAGCGATCACGATATAGGTCGTTGCGCTTTTCCCAAATACCTATAACCTCCGTACATCGCTGCCAACGATCATGCAGGCGGTAGCGACTGAGGGTTACTACGTGCTTCCGCCTGCAAGCAGGAGAAGCAGATGCGTAAAGCCAGCTCTATTTCCCCGACGAAAGATAATGCGTTGACAACGGATCCTGCCTCTGACGAGCGGGAGGCTTTGCACTCGGATGTTTCCTGGTCCTCGGTAGAACTGGATCAAACGTGCGTCCATTGCGGCCGGCTGTTCCCAACCAACACCTCAGTTGCGGCAGAATTCTTCCTGTGTAACGAATGCTCGGAAATCTCGGCGTAGCCACTCATCGCGTCGCCTGCTTATACACCGATGCGCCGGGACTACCGACGCGCCGTTGCTTGTCTCGTTACCGCACTTCAACGCGAGGTTGATAGGCTGTTCTGGATGAAGTCGCGAAGCAGTTGAGGCATCGCTCTTGTTGGCTGCGACGGCGGACTGTCGGACCTCAGGTCCATATAGAGGTCGATGGATGCCTCAATAGCCGTGTGTACGGAAGAGGCGTTATTTTCAGTGACGGTCGCCGCAAGCCGCACGTCCTGGTCCAATCCAAGTGCTTCGAGACGTCTTACCCCCCGCTGGCTTTTGCCAAGCGCGGCGATAAATGAGCGGCCCCAGAACCTGTTCGCGGAAGAAGGCAAGCATACCGATTGCCTCGTACAGTTCCCCGCGTGCAAGTTTGGTCGCCGCATAGTGCAGCCAAATCCAAGGCCCGCGTTTCGAACCACTCTGGGGGATGATTGGGCCAGGCAACCTCTCCGGCTTAAACAAGGGCTTCCGTCTCCGCCGGATTCCTGGCAAACAAAATAGCCCGCCGCTCGATTTGATGATAGAAATCGGATTTCAAGACAAATTTCAGGTCGATGTGCAGAAGCGGGGGCCCGTAGAGGCAGATGAGAAGACGCGGCTCCCCCACATGCTCGCCGGTGAATGCATTAACAAGATCTGGAAGGGCGTTGGCAAAGGCCAAACGCGTTGCCATGACGTCCGGGTAGCTGTCTTCGTTGACGACAATGACGAAGTCCAGGTCGGAATGCTCGTCGAGCCCGCCATGAATATAGGACCCTCCAATCAGAAGGGCGCTTAACCGATCATCCGACGCGACTGCATTGCGGACGTGTTCGAGGTAGTTCGCATGAGCTTGAGGAACGTTGCTGGGCATCTGATTCTCCTTGCCAGCACCTCAGGATAGAGCATGCGGCGCTCCAATCGCAACCGTTTCCAGATCGAATCGTGGGCAACGGCGTACGCTCAATGAAGGCGACGGCGACAGGCGTGCTGGCGAATGGTAGCTGTCAATGCTTCGATCGTGCTTTGGGGCCTGATCGAGAGGAACCAACTGAAATGTCGAAGGTTGTGGGTGGGGAGGTGCCCATGCCCAAATATTTTTTCCATACCCGCGACCATGACACATTGTACGAGGATTTGGAGGGCGTTCAGCTCACGGACGATCAGGTGGCCATACAAGAAGCGATTGCCGCCGCCCGTGAAATCTGCGCCGAGAAGCTGAAATATGGCCATGAGATCGATGGTCAGGTCTTCGAGATCACAACAGAAGACGGTGTTGTAATTGGTACTGTTCCATTCCGTTCGGTCCTCAAAATCTGACGGCGGTCGCACCCTTGATGGCGGACGCGCCCACTCTAACTACTGCTGCGAACCGAAATCTTGGGCAGCGGCCGTGATGATGTGTGCGTACGCCTGCCGGATCGGAGGGAGCTTTGCCGCATCCCGCAGCCATATCAAAGAAAGCCGAAGATCTACGTCCTGCGCTGGCGGTATGGGCTCGACACTACTGCACGGATGAAAAAAGTCAGTCGATGCTGGTCGATATGACCATTCATCGGCTTTCCTCGTTGCATGACACAACCGAGGCAATAGCAGAGCAGCGCCTCCATCATATCGCGCGGATGGCAATTTTCGGAGATCTTACCTCGCCATGGCATGAAGAAGTGGCTTAAGAGAGGGTGGCAAGACCCCATTACGTTCGTGGCGTGGAGTCTTGCCGATGCTTAGGGGTTCCGCCCACAAGCATAACCGTTATACCCGGGTGACGTTAAGCAGAGGTTGCAAATATCAAGATATCAGCAACTTTTATGAGAACTTGGCGGGTTAGGTGTTGTCATCGTACTGTATGACGACTTGTGTTCTTATCAGCGATCAACAACTGCGCGAAAAGCAACCTCAACCAGTTGCTGAGGAAACGCCAGCCGGTTCACGCCAATGATATTGCTCGCAACCTGCGGCACGTCGCTGCCATAGACTGCTTTACGAATGGCCGCAGCCGGACCGAATGCAGCATCAACGTCCAGGACGTACAGGGTCTCCTCGACAACATCATCGAAGGAGGCGCCAAACCGCTCCAGCAATATCCGCGCGTTCTCGTAGGTCTGCCGAATCTGCTGGTCCATATTCTCGAACGATTCCGGTTTCCCTGCTGCATCAACCTTGGCAGGTGCAACAAGATTGCCACTTGCATCGTGGCTGAGCTGCCCAGAAATGTAGATCGTATCCTTGACCCTCACCGCCTGTGCGTAACCAAACGCCTTTTCCCATGGAACGCCATGGTTTGCAGTCTCGATCTTGGTCTGGTTTTGGTGCATTGTCATCGTCAGCTCCTTTGCCACTTGGTTCGGGAGTGATGATGGCCGACGCGGTTCTACCCGTGAATTGCAATAATATTCATGACTGAATTGCGCTTTTCGCAAGACACCATATTGCAGGTCCTCTGCGCATTTTGCGTAAAAATAGCTTCATCTGCCGCGTCGAGATCTCGGCGAACCTCAAGATAAACAGGGTTATTGAAGCCAATAGGTACAGAAGGCCCTTGGCCCTTCCGCCCTTTTCATCAGCTTTCGTAGATGTATGTTGGATTTTGTCGGCAGGAGCGGCTCCGCTTGTGCCACCCACGTTAGGATCCTCTGGAAGGAATCCACGTCCCATCCTCGCGGAAAGTCATCTCCTTCAGTAATATTTTAGATAATTCCGGTAGGATGTTGCTACTGTCTATACTGGGAACTCGGCATGCACGGCGTCATCAATTCTATTTATCAAGCTGCGGTACTGCCGCAGCTCTGGCCCGACGTTATCGAAACCATGGCCCAACGATTTGATTGTGATGGTGGCTCGCTGTTTTGCGTGGATAGTAGCAGTTTTACACGGGCATCCTCCCGCAATTGCGAGGCGCATCTCGACGCCTTGCTTCATGAGGGCTGGTCCGAATACAACATCCGCGCCCAGCGCTTGGTTTCCAGGGATGCCATTGGCTTCCTCACAGACGCGGATCTCTGCACCGCCGAAGAGATCCAAACTCACCCCATCTACGCAGATTTCCTGAGGCCGCGCGGACTGGGCTGGGTTACTGGCGCGCTCATTCCCGGTGCCACAGGCAGGATGTCGATTTTCTCCCTCGACAGGACTTACAAAAAAGGTCCTGTGACGCGCGATATCGTCTCAATGCTTGATGAGCTTCAGCCACATATCGCGCGCTCGATCCTTATCGCAGACCAGATTGGCATCGAGCGCGTTAATGGCTATCTGAGCGGACTCGACATACTGCACGTACCGGCTGTTGCGGTGACGGGCAATGGCAAAATGCGCGCGGCGAACGCAGCGTTCAATACGCTCAAGAATATCGTCGTCGAGGGTGCCTTTGGAAAACTGATTCTGAAGGATGCGAGTGCCCAGAAGCAGCTCAAAGAGGCGCTTGGCGGGCTTGCCGTCCATGGCGTCCCTCACTCGCTAGCCCTGTTGAGTATCGAGAACCTATCGGTTGTAGCGCACATCGTTCCTCTCGCGCTTAAGGGTCGGGACCTTTTCACCAGCGTCGATGCGATTGTTGCGTTCGTACCGCTCAATGTGCCGGGACTGCCGTTCCGGCGCCTCGCTCGCAGCCTCTACGATTTTACGGAAGCCGAAGCCCGCACAGCCGAACTATTGCTGGAGGGGTATGCGGTCGAAGCTATCGCGCAGCGACTGAGCGTGCGTGTCGAAACCACCCGGACACATCTGAAGCGTCTGATGGCTAAATGCGGGTGCACGCGCCAGACGGAAGTGGTTGCCCGCTTCTCCGCCTTTGCGAAGGGCAATGCACGAATTTTAGTTCGGACCGACTGAACTGCGACGCCGCGCGATAAACGCCATGGCGCAGCCGAGCCCGACGAATAGGATTGGCAGCGGCCAAAGGAGGCCAATGACGATCGCAAGCCTCCATCCTTTCTACCTTCGATCTCCCGCCAGGCGACTCTCGAGCAGCGTTTCGACGCAACAGATCATCGCAACAACGGCATAGAAACCGAGCTGGAAGGAAAAGATAAGAAGGGTGGGATCGAAGTTTTCGAGCATTGGCACGATTTCAGATGCAAGCAGAGCAATGGCGGCTCCCGCCACCTAATGTTTTGAAGGTAGCGGACCACGATCAACGATGCGTCCCCCAAATACGGTAGCCCGTACCATTATTGAACAATCTAGCTGAGGCCTCCTGCTGCCGCCAATGGCGCCGCCACCAGCAAGATGAGGATGATAGGCAGTGAAGCGGCAAGCGAAAATGCGCGCTTCCTGAACTCTGGCTCTTCGATTAATGTCATTTCCGCATACGATACGGCGATTAATGTGCGCCCCGGCCAGTGGCTGGGGCCTAGCTGTTAGAGAACGCCGCCGTTGTTATAGATCTTCTGCCCGTGAACTCACCAGCCTCCTTGGCTGCAAAGAACCGCAATTGTCTCTGCGATGTCGGTGGGCTCACCGAAACGGCCATGCGGGGTACCCTTCGAAAGCCGGCCACCTGCTAATCTGTTTTGCCATCAAAGAAAAGCGAGGTCGCCACCAGATCCGGTGCGATGAGGTTGCCGGAAATCTTGCGTCAAGCGAGCTCTTTAGCGAGGATGTGCGCGTATATCTCCATCGACCCTTTGGTGGCGCATAAGGCCCATGGGTCGGTATGCGCAGTCGGACGATACTGGACGACGTGCCGATGATCCTTCCGCCAACCTTGACCCTTTCACAGCTTCTCGAAGCGTGTAGAAGCTTCCTTCGACTTAGCGACGGAGATGCGTCGGGGTAGCCCAGCTCCGCACCCGTTAATCGACGTTAAACTGCTGGATTGGCCTGACGTTCACGATCCACAGATCGTATCCAAGAGCTAGAGTTACAAGTTTTGTCGCCATAGAACTTAGTCGATGTTTAAGTCGCAACAGCCTTAAACTTCTTTGGAAGCAGTTCTTTCAAAGATTGACAATGTCTTGAAGGCCCAACCATAGTCGCGCCGTTAAACGGTTTTCTGTGGTGTTGGGGATGAGCGTGCGTGCTGTCGCCTTGGCGACGCTGGGGAGCGTGATGTCGTTCGCGGGAACCGCCTGGGCGGAGGTCCTGCCACGTCCGTCCACTGCCGAAGGCTCGGTCATTTCCCGCAAATCCGGCGAAGAGGCACGCTTCGTCGAACTCGAAAACTGGCGCGGGGTCGAAATCGATCAGGCGCTTCTGGCGGGCGATACCTTGCGCACCAACGCGGAAGGCCGTCTCGCCATTCTCTTCGCTGACGATACACAGGTGCGCATGGGGCGAAACACCACCCTTGTCGTGCGCTCCATCGACGCCAGCGCCGATAGCCGGCTCGAACTGCAGGGCGGCACGATATGGGCGCGTGCGAAGCGCGGCGGCAGCAGCATCGCGGTTGACACACCGGCCGCTGCTGCCGCCATCCGCGGCACGGACTGGACGCTGACCGTCGACGGCGACCAGACGACGCTTTCGGTGTTCGAAGGATCGGTTTCGCTCTCCAACCCGCAAGGCTCGGTTGCGGTTGCGAAAGGGGAAGGCGCGACGGTTGCGATCGGTCAGGCACCGCGGAAATATACGCTGGTCAATTTGGAAGAACGCGAACAGATCCTGCTTTATAGCGAGCTGCGCGGCATTTTTTCCAGCCTGTCGGTCAGCACCCTGAAACCGGCGGTATTGCGAGCGGAGCGCAGCCGTATCCTGTCGCTTGAGGACGCTGCCCGCAGCACCGAAGATCGACTGTTACTTGCGGAAGCAGCACTGGAATATGACGGCTTTGCCGCTGCCAAGACGGCGATCGGCTCATTGCCCCGCCCGCTGCCCGGCCCGCTCGAAGCGCGCGCAAAACTCGTCGAAGCCATGATTGCCGGAAACGACCTGCATTATGACGACGCTGCACGTCTTTTTCGGGCGGCAATGCCGGGTCTCGAACGTGAGCGACGTGCGTCTGCGGCCTACGGCCTCTGGTTCGCCCAAACGCTTTCTGATCCCGATCGCCAGACACGTCCGCCGGATATGGGTAGCTATGACGACACCCCGGCCGGTGTCCTGGCCCAGGCCTCCATCATTGCCAACGACCGCGGAACGGCGGCGGCGATCGATTTTCTGAAGGCAGCGGAGGGCCGCTTTCCCGATGATGCACGCCTGCCAGCAGCGCGTGCCGAGCTTGCCTTCGAGCTCGACCGTCGTGACGAGGTTCGCGAAGCTCTGGCGCGCGCCCTGGCGCTCGATCCGGACAGCCCGACAGCCCTGTTGACCAGCGCCCGCTTCCGTACCGCCGTCAACAGTGATCTCGACGGCGCGCTTGTGGAGCTGGAGCGGGCCGTGAAAGTGGCTCCGGGTGCCGATGCCGTCTGGAATGAGATCGGTATCGTCCAGAGCGATCGAAACGCGATCGTCGAAGCTGACGATGCGCATCGGCGCGCAATCGAACTCAATCCGCAGAACGCCGCACTCTATGCCAACTACGCTCGCTTCCTGATGGACAACGAGCAACTGAAGGCAGCGAAATCCGCGCTCGACATCGCCGAAAAACTCGATGCCAAATCCTATGCGGTGCTGGCAGCCAAGGGGCGATACCTGTTGCGCATGGGCAAGACCGATGAAGGCGAACGCGCTCTGCTGGAAGCGTCCGCCGTCAACCCGACTTATGGCGACAGCCTGATCGGACTGGCAATCGCCGCCTATCAGAACGGCAATGAGGACGAGGCGATCCAGGCACTCGACAATGCCGACCGCTACGAAGACGACAATCCCTCCATTCCGCTGATCCGCTCCGGCATTGCACTTGACCAGTTCCGGGCCGACGAGGCAATCGAACAGGCTCGGGAGGCGCTGCGGCGCAGACAGGCGCGTGGCGGGTACTACGGTGGCTATGACGCCAACCGTCAGGCGAGCTCCTTCCTTGGCGTCACACTCGATAATCTCGGCCTCAGCGAATGGGGCGATTATTATGCCGACCGAGGTTATGATCCGTTCAAGGGCTCGTCCTATCTCGATGAGGCAGACGGCGGACGCGATACGCCTTTCAGCGGCGCATCACCGCTTCTGACGCCACAGGAACGCCGGCAGCCCGGTAGCTCGACATTCTCCTCTCAGATGCAGGCGCTGCTGCTCGACCCCATGGCGGTTTCCAGCGAAGCCAAGCGTAGTTCGCTTGAAGGCCGTGCTTTTTTTGAAGCCTCGCTCACGGGCGGGGTGATGTGGGAGAAGGATGGCGATATCGGCTGGAATGACCAGATGCTTTTGCAGGGTACAAGTTACGCTGCCTTGCCAGTGAGCTATTACCTTCAAGCTGACATGGTGCGCCCCGACAGCCCGCGCGAGAACGACCGCGACGACATTACGGCCGTCAATGCACAGATCGGCCTGCGTCCGACCCTCGAAGACAATATCTTCGTGTTCGCCAATGCGGGGCGTACCGAGCAGGGATATCCCGGGCCGGACTGGAACCCAACACCTTACGACATCAGCGATACTCGCTTCGCCAATCTAGGCGTCGGCTGGGCCCACGCGATTTCCGACCGCAACGTGATCCAGGCTTTCGTCGCGGGAAATGATATCCGGGAGCACACGGAGATCGATTTTATCGACTACGATCCCATTCTGGACGATGATGCCTTGTTTCAACTTAAAGAAAACACACGCCAACGCACGTTGACGGCCGGCATGTCGCACCTTCTGGGCATTGGCCCCGTTACGTTGCGCTACGGGCTGGAAGGGAGTGTCTGGAGCGGCAACTACGACTACTCGGTCTACACATTCTGGAATGGTGACGAATATACATCGCCAGATTTTGAATCGTCAGGTCGCTCTGCGCGCATTTACGGCGACGCACTCTGGGAGATCGATCAATCGCTTCAGTTTCAAGGCGGCCTCTTCTACAACTGGGTAGAGGACGGCGGAGATTATGATCGCATCGACCCACGCTTCGGGATTGCCTGGGCGCCTGCGGAGAACCATTGGCTGCGCGCCTATTACCGCGAGGATACAAGTCTCGATTCGCCTTATACCCTTTCGCCGATTTCAACGGTCGGGCTTGCGCCGCTTGACTTGCCGCTGATCACAACCGGGCATTCGAAAACATGGGCACTCCGTTGGGACGCGGAATGGTCCGAACGTTTCTTTACGGCAGCCGAGTATCAGAACCAGAGATTGGACGGTCTTTCGCTGCGAGTACCCGATGTACTCTATACCCGTTTTGGCGCAAGCGAGGGGAATATCGATCGCATCAACTTGAGCGCCAATTACTGGATCGGCGGCGGTTTTGGTGCCTATGGTTCTTTCACACTGATGGACAGCAAAAACACCTCGCCCGACGCACCCGAAGATATCCGACTGCCCATGGTACCTGAACAAATGGCGCAGGTCGGCCTCACCTACGTTGATCCGAATCGCTGGACTGCGACAATCGGGCAGACCTTTATCGGGAAGAGAGCCGGCACGGATAACGGCTTGGAACTAGATCCGTTTTCCCTGACCAATATCGGCCTGTCCTGGAAATCCCCGGACGGTCATCTGGAAACGAGCCTTCAACTGCTCAATGTTTTCGACACGGACTTTCAGGTTGCCTACGGCGTCGCGGCCCCCGGACGAACCCTGCTCGGCAGTATTCGGGCACGCTTTTGAATTGCTCTATGATACGGAACCGGCAAAGGCGCCTGCATAGAGAATGGATTGGTGCCTGGGTTACGCTGCCGGCGAGATCAACATCGAAAATACGAGTTTCGTAACAGCAGCCGAGTCACGGCGGGTTGGCGTGGATCAGATCGTCCGTCGATTTCAGCGCGATACGGCGGTGAAAGCAGCGTCAGATTCCGTGATGTTGTGACGACGCCGCCACTGACCTGAGCCCCTGAACTTCCTCCAGAATTTGGTAGAGTCTGTCACATCAAGGAGACGGACGGATTGAGCGTTCACGGTTCACGGAAGAACAGATCATCGGGAAATTGAAGGAGCAGGAGGCGGGCGCGAAGACGGTTGATGTCTGCCGCAAGCACGGCATCTCGGATGCAACCTTCTACAAATACAAGGCGAAGTATGGCGGCATGGACGTGTCGGATGCCCGCAAGCTGAAGGCGCTTGAGGACGAGAATGCCAAGCTGAAGAAGCTGCTCGCCGAAGCCATGCTGGACAATGCGATCCTGAAGGATGTCGCCGCAAAAAAATGGTGACGCCCGATGTGAAGCGGAATGCGGTGGCTCACGTCTGTGCACAGCATGGAGTGAGCCAGCGTCGGGCGTGCGAGGTTCTATCGGTGGATCGGTCGAGCATGCGATATCGCAGCGTGCGGCC
>NZ_MOOY01000018.1 GCF_001931685.1 Pararhizobium arenae
CACAGCCATTGCGCCAGATCGCATAGACGCCAGCGAACGACGCCGTCCAGATAGGGTGTCGGCCCACGCTCGATGGCCTGCGCCAAGGCCGCACGCTGATCATCGTTCAAGCGTGACTGTTGACCGGGAGCCTTGCCGTTGGCTAGACCAGCAGGGCCGCGTTCGTTGAAGCGCAGGACCCAGTCCCGAACGATCTGGAGCGTGACATTGCCGAGGCGGGCGGCATCGGATCGCGAGCCTCCGTCATAGATCGACGCCAGTGCCAAAAGACGTCGTGCCTGGGCCGCGTCCTTCGTCTGCCGCGCAAGACGCCGCAGGCCATCTCCATCAAAATCTTCGCGCAAAGAAATCCCTGAACGCATCGAACACCTCCAGTTNCGTATTTGCATTTCAAAAAAGCCACTCCGATGTTCAGCCTCGTGCAGTTCGACCAAATCGGTGATCTTTCCGATATGATCCCACAGCCTGGCGACCGTTCTCTCGGCAGCTTTTGCACAGGAGCGCCTTCAGCGTGGAGGAGGCCTTCTCCACCGAATTGAAGCTAAGCTGTATGGTGGATGGACATCATCGTCGCGCCGGCGCGCACATATATCTCGATTTTCTCTGCGAGACGGGTTTCACAGGCGGCAGGTCCCGCCTCGCCGAATACTCAGGCGCTAATTCCGCCGTCGACGAGAATCCCCGAGCCGGTGATGTAGCCAGCGCCTGGCCCGGCAAGGAAGGTTACCGCCTCCGCGACCTCTTTGGTCCGACCGTAGCGGGCAATCGACAAGCTAGGCAGGATAGCAGGTGCAAGAGCACCATCGGCCGGGTTCATATCGGTGTCGATTGGGCCAGGCCGCACCAGATTGACGGTAATCTCCCGTGGACCCAGTTCGCGTGCGAGACCACGTGTGAAACTTTCCAGTGCAGACTTGGTCGCCGCATAGACCGCAATCCCTGCGAACGGGACAGCCAGTCCCGCGTTACTACCGGTGCTGATGATGCGCCCCCCGTTCGGAATGTGTTTGAGCGCGGCCTGTGTCATTAGAAAGACGCCGCGAACATTGACGTCCAGCTGCAACTGGATCTCTTCCAGAGGTTGAGTGGCAAAATCACCGGCGAAGGACGCCGGCATTGTTGACCAGAATGTCGATACCGCCGAGTTCGGCGACGGTCCGATCAACAGTAGTCGTCGCGGTTTCTGAGCTCCCGGCGTCGGCCTGGATGGCGACCGCCATTCGACCCAGCGCTTGGATCTCGGCGACGAGAGCTTCGGCCTTTTCTGCCGACTTTTCATAGGTGATCGCAACGTTGGCACCATGCTCGGCCAGCTTCAGCGCGATCGCCGCACCGATACCGCGTGCCGCACCCGTCACAAGCGCTCGCTTACCGCCAAGAGGAAGGTTAGGGATGATGTTCATGGAGGGTTACCTCAAATTCCTGGGCTTCGATCTGTAGGGAATGATTGTCCGCTATTATCGACTGAAGGGCGGAAACGGCTACACCGTCAACGGACAAACGATGTCACTGTTCGCATATGTTCGAGCTCAATCGAGGACCTCTTTCTTGTCTCCGAGGCCGGCGGAAAGCCAACCTGAAATGAGAAGACATAGAGCGATCGCGACTGCTGCAACGCTGTAGGCATGGCCGATGGATCTCACACCGGTTGAGGATCCCACGACTGAAAAGAACAGTCCGCCGATGAGAGCCGTCGCTAAAGCACCACCGATCTGAAGCATCGAATTGACCAGACCGGACGCCAAGCCCGACTGCGCCGCGTCAACCCGCTGCACGACTGTTCTCACGAGATTTGAAAGCGCAATGCCTTGTCCGGCACCAACAAAGAAAAGTGCTGCGAAGTGAAACTGCGGCGCCCCGAATGAGATCAAGACTGCCGTCCCGAACAGTCCGGCCGCTTCCAGGGACATGCCTACGGCGGTGGAATACCTGCCGAAAAGGCTTGAGATGTCCACTCGCGAATGGCCCCAGAACAAAACCGACCGCCGCGGGAAGAATTGCAAGGCCTGCCCCGAAAGGTGTGCGACCCAGGCCGCCCTGTTGGTAGACAGAGAATGTCAACCAGAAGGCCGCAAAGGCATAAAAGAACAACGCAGCGAGCAGCCCACGCTTCAAACCCGGAACCAGAAGCAGGTGCGGTGCGAGGATCGGATCTCGTCCCGCAGCCTCCACCCTCCGCTCATATTGCCAAAACAGAAAAAGAAGCGGCAGGGGAGCGGCAAGCATAATCAGCGACCAGATCGGCCACCATACTCACGGCCCTCTATGAGCGGCGTGAGCAGCGCAAAAAGCGCAAATGCAATCAGCACTGCCCCGCCAATATCAAGTTTGCTTGCATGCTCTGATCGGTTTTCACGCAGTACGATCAAAGCCGACGGCGCGGCGATGGCGATCACGGGGAGGTTGATGAGGAAAATTGCCCGCCATCCGAGCCCGAAAATATCGAGCGCAATCAGTGCGCCGCCGAGAAACAACCCGGTCATCGATGCGACACCGAATGTCATGGCGTAGAAGCTGAGTGCGCGAGATTTCTCGTGCTCGGGAAAGATTGCGTTGATGGATGCCAAAGCCTGCGGCGCCACGATCGCCGCAGCAAACCCCTGAAGGATGCGGCCGAAAACAAGTACCGCTGTAGACCACGCAAAGCCGCACAAAGCTGAGGCGCCGACGAAAGCGAGCATCCCCGTTAAAAAAACATTCCGGCGACCGTAGAGGTCCCCGAGCCTGCCACCAGTGATCAGCATGACGGCATAGGTGGTGGCGTAGCCTGAGATAATCAGCTGCATCGTCGATGCGGAGGCATGGAGGTCCTCGCGGATCGAGGGCAGCGCTACGTTAACGATTAAGAAATCCAGCGGCGGCAAGAATGCCCCAGTCAACAGGATGACCAACGCCGTCCATCTGTGCGGGTCGAGGCTGACCGCGGGTAAGCGGTGTTCTGACCGCACCTTCCGGATCAGTGCGTGATTGACGATGTTGAGCCCGAACGAGGGCTTGGACATATGTCGATTTCACAGCTTACGCTTAAATACAGCGATGAAGAACCAGTGCGCCGGTTTGAGGTTTTTACTGGCAGCGGCCGCCGTCGCGAGTGGAGCGATGAGCAGAAGGCGCAGATCGTTACAGAGAGTCACGAGCCGGGCGTGAAGGTCTGCTCGGTGGCTCGGCGTCACGGATTGACCCCGCAGCAGTTGTTCACTTGGCGTCGGCTCGCTCGCCAGCCGCTCGAAGCTGCGCCTGATGTTGATGTTCCGATGTTTGCCCCGGCCGTTCTGGATGTGCCGATGAAGCCGGTGACGAAAGAGCCAGAACCGCCGCGCGCAGCGAGAAGGAACTCGAGCAAAGGCGCAATCGAGTTAGAGCTCGGCGGCGCGATCATCAAGATCGCATCCGGCACCGACGCCGCGACGATTACAGCGGTCATTCACGCCATGAAGGCACAGTCGTGATCGGACCGTCGGGAGCGGTAAAGGTCATGGTCGCCACCCGGCCTGTCGACTTCCGCAAAGGTGCGGAGGGCTTGGCGTCGCTGGTCAAGGCTGAGATGGGTGCCGATCCGTTCTCCGGTGCGATCTACGTGTTCCGGGCCAAACGGGCAGACCGGATCAAGCTCGTCTTCTGGGACGGCAGCGGCGTGTGCCTGGTCTCCAAGCGGCTTGAGGATGGCGAGTTCCATTTGCCCAAGATGCAGGATGGTGCGATGCGCCTGACGGCTGCCCAGTTCTCGGCACTGTTCGAGGGGCTGAACTGGAAGCGCGTTCATGCGCCGGTGGAGGCGCGCACTCCGCAGGCGGCGGGATAGCCGCCGCGACCAATTGAATCAGGCTCATCGACACCCTCGTCTTGGTCGCCGGATTGTGCTGTTGTCGGTCCATGACGATGACGACTGAGGAGCTTCCCGACGACCTGAACGCGCTCAAGGCAATGGTGCTTTCGCGCGAGCTCGAGAACGCCAGGCTGCGTCAGATCATCAAGGAATTGCAGCGTCATCGCTTCGGTCGTCGCGCTGAGACGCTTCCAGAAGATCAGCTTCTACTTGGGCTCGAAGAGGCCGAACAGGTCGAGGCGGACGGCCTGGAAGATAAGGAGCAGGCATCGAGCGATCTGCGCCGGGAACGGACTGCGAAGCGGCGTATCAACCGCGGTTCTCTTCCCGCCCATCTACCGCGCATCGATGTGACCATCGACATCGAGAGCCATGACTGCCCCTGCTGCGGTCATGGTCTGCATCGGATCGGCGAGGATGTCAGCGAGAAACTCGACATCGTGCCTGCCCAGTTCCGCGTTCTGGTGATGCGCCGTCCCAAATATGCCTGCCGTGCCTGTGAGGAGGTTGTCGTTCAGGCTCCGGCTCCCGCCCGGTTGATCGAAGGTGGCATTCCAACGGAGGCGACTGTCGCCCAGGTGCTGGTCTCCAAATATGCCGATCACTTGCCGCTCTACCGGCAGGCGCAAATCTACAAGCGTCAGGGGATCGATCTCGACCGCTCGACACTTGCCGACTGGGTCGGCCGTGCCGCCTGGCATCTGCGCCCGCTTCATCAGCGGCTGCTCGAACAGCTCAAGACCTCGTCCAAGCTCTTCGCCGACGAGACGACTGCTCCGGTGCTCGATCCGGGCCGCGGAAAGACCAAGACCGGACAGCTCTGGGCCTATGCACGTGACGACAGACCATGGCAGGGAGCCGATCCACCCGGCGTCGTCTATGTCTACGCGCCCGATCGCAAAGGCGAACGTCCGATGGCTCACCTCAACGGCTTCGTCGGCGTGCTGCAGGTCGATGGGTATTCCGGCTATCGCGCAATCGCCGCAGGCAACAGCGTTTCTTTGGCATTCTGCTGGAGCCATGTGCGTAGGCGCTTCTACGAGCTCGCCGCTGCCGGGCCAGCGCCGATTGCCGGTGAAGCGCTCAGGCGCATCGCCGAACTCTACAGGATCGAGGACGATATCCGTGGCAGGACCAGCGAAGAGCGACGTTCTGTGCGGCAGGCCAAGAGCCGCCCGATCGCTGACAGTCTTGCACCATGGCTGACCGAGCAACTCGCCCTTATCAGCCAGAAGACCAAACTCGCCGAAGCCATCCGCTACACGCTCTCGCGCTGGGATGGGCTGACACGCTTCATCGATGACGGCCGCGTCGAGATCGACTCCAATACCGTCGAACGTTCCATCAGGCCAATTGCTCTGAATCGGAAGAACGCACTCTTCGCCGGTTCGGATGCGGGTGCTGAACATTGGGCGACAATCGCCTCACTCATTGAAACAGCAAAGCTCAACGGTGTCGAGCCGATGGCCTACCTGACGGACGTCATCACCAAAATCGTCAATGGCCATCCGAACAGCCTGATCGACCAGTTGTTGCCGTGGTCATATCGCCCGGATAAAATGGCTGGGTAGCTCCACCAACGGGACCGCCATGACTGAGAAAAGCATCAATTGGGAACAGGATGGAATTGATTCCGGCTGGTTCTTTGCCAAGGACATTGGGTCGGTTCGCAGCAACGCCAGCTATCGCCCCGGCGGCTGGTGGTTCCTGGCGAAATGGCTGCCAGATACCGAGGAGCACGATATCGGGCCATTCAAAACCAAGGCTGCGGCGATGGCCGAAGCGGAGCGCCTTGCTGCTTTGCAGTGACCACCGAACCGGTCAAGCCCTGAATACCGTGCTGTCAGGACAGCGCTTACGACCGCGGGCTCGCGAGAAGGTTTCAAAATGCATCTCCATATCGACTTGCAAAACGGACTGAACGGTTTTGCAAGAACATCATTTAGGAACCATTTAGTTCCTAATTAGTGTCAGCCAAGTGGCTTCAGTGCGAAGTCGACCATTGCCCTGGTAGCGTCGCGATCTGCTCCTGCCTTCCCCAGCACCCTCATTCCTTGGATCTGGCACACAAGAAACCTCGCCAGTGTTCGCTCGTCCAGCCCAGGATTAATTTCACCGAGGGCTTGAGCTCGGATGATCGCGGCTGCGTAGAGGTCTTGCAGTCGCCGAAAAAGGCGGGAAATTCGGGCGGAAACCTCTTCGTCGGCTGGAAGCATTTCGACAGCCGACAACACGACAAAACATCCACGCAGCCCCTCCTTACCTGAGGACTCTCCAAACTCATGAGTTTGATCATTTGACACAGTTACCGCCATCGCCGAATTACCGCTTCGACTGCGCGCCGTCGTAGGTGCTTGGGGGCCGAAGAGGGTTCCGCCGGAAATCAAGCCTATCCGCCCCGTTCGTAGCTTAAGATATTTCGAAAACTGCTTAAATTCTTACAGGTTTGAATAACGCGTTCAAAAGAAATCACTGTTTTATAACAAGCATGTTCATAGAGCCGCATGGCACTGAAGGAATTTTATGTTGGACAAGCATCAGAACGTCTGGGGCGGGGCCCTTCGTTTGTTCAGAAACCGCGATGGTAACTTTGGGCTTCTTGCTGCCGTTGTCTTGCCGACAGTGTTGGTGACTGCGGGCGTTGCGATCGACACGACGAACCTGCTTATGGCCAAGAACAATTTGCAGGATGCGGCTGACTCAGCCGCTCTTGCCGCTTCCTCTGCGCTTGTCAATCGGAACATGTCGATCTCAGATGCGAAATTGCTTGCTGCCAATTACCTCAAAGCCCAAATGTACAACTGGAATAATTCAAGCCTAAGCAGTGAAGGAGAAAACCCGCCTGAGCAGTTTTTGGATAATTCGAAAATTGAGATCAGTCAGGCAGCCGGCCTTGGCAATAGTAAGAGATACGTAGTTAATGTATCCGCCAGGATCTCGGTGGGCCTTAACCCATTCACACAAATTTCCGGCTACAAGGAAGTTACAGTTGGCGCTGCGAGCAGATCTGAAAGCACGACGGAAGCCAGGAACGCACTCTCCATGTTCTTGGTACTGGACCGGTCAGGATCGATGGCCTGGAAGACGAACGCGATTCAGACAACGACAAAGTCTTGCTACATCTACGAGGAAAGCTACTGGCCCAATGCAAAGTGGAGCACTCCCTGTTACTTATCCAAAATATCTTCCCTGAAGTTAGCAGTTGCAAATCTGCTGACCCAGTTGAAAACTGCAGACCCGACCTCTTCCTTGGTCCGAACAGCCGCGGTGTCCTACAACGACAAGCAAGACGCCCCTGGAACATTGGCATGGGGCACCACTGATGCCCTGAACTATGTCAACGCTCTAAACGCCACAGGCGGTACAGACTCCAGCGGTGCGATCAAGGCCGCCTACAATGCCCTTACTGCGACCGGCAGCAAAAGCGAAACAGCAGTTCATGCCGCGAAAAACGGACAGTCTGCCGCAAAAAAATTCCTCGTGTTCATGACCGATGGCGAGAACAATTTTTACAACGGTAAATCGAACGACACAGCCTCGGATGCCGAGACTAAAAAAACCTGTGATGCCGCTCGTGATGCATCTATTGAAGTTTACACTGTTGCTTTCATGGCCCCTTCCAGAGGCCAAAAACTTTTGAAATACTGCGCGACAGATGCGTCACATTACTTCCAAGCCGAAGATAGCGCCGGACTGATCGCAGCATTCAAAGCAATTGGTGAAAAGGCATCCGACCTCACAGTACGACTCACACAGTAGTCCGTCGTGTCAGTGTTGGCAGCTTGGCAATGGTTGGTGGGACCAGTTGGCGCAACACGTTTGACACGACCTGCCAAGGAGTGGGATGCTGCCTTGCCCATTTATCACGCGTGGAGCGAGGCAATATTATGGACAACCTAGCACTACTTCGGCGGGTTGGGCCAAGCTGTTCAAGGATAGCGAAAGGAGAGCTCCGTGGTTGAAGAGTACTTGTTACCGGGCGAAATAGTGGTGTTTACCGCAGAAGATCGTGCCAAACTTCAAAGCGTCTTCGACGCGTTGAGAGAGGATTCGGCATATGAAAACGAACCTGAGAAGCTGAAACGATTGGCTCGAACGATAGTCGCATTGTATCAGGCGATTACGAAGGAACCCGCCAAGCTTGTCGAGATCCTTCGACATCCGGTCGCCTAATTATCCCTTCAAGCGGTTTACACTGGGGCGTAGTATGAATTCATATTTCCAACCTCGGCCCTGAAGGATGGGAACCCAGGGGTTTGTTGTGGCGTGGAACAGGCCAGCACACTATCGGAGCCAACTTCTCCGAACATATCACCTACTCCTGATAGGGTAACCCCGCAGCAGTGACAGCTCTCGCAATGCTTTCACTATTGATATACGATCGAAGCAGAAGGCGAGCCGCCCAATCCAGCGCGTTAGGAACGACCGTTTTCTAGACATTGCAGACGATGGCGAAACGAACTGGAAATCTCGGATCGATCTCTCATAAAACATGTCAGGAATTCAAACGTCTAGAAAACGGTAATCTCTGATTTCCTGATAGCGTTCAAGATAGCGGTCTTGATGAGATTTGAACCGCCGACCCCGTCGTTTAGCGGATAGCTCGCGCCGAATTTCAGTGTACCTACAGCTACTTGCTCTCGGGAACGGCTGATATGGAGCCGAGAGCGGACCGTCCGGATCTGGGGCGAGAACTGTCGATAATGGACACCCACCGCGCCGCATGCCGGTCATTTAGATTAGTTTCATGCGCCGGCTTTCCGACTGACCGCAACTAGGCTCAGGACTCGTTGATCAGAACCAGAAGATAACGGCTGCAGCGAGAGCGATGGCGGAGAGGAAGACCATTAGGCATCTGTCGTAGCGCGTAGCGACACGCCACTAGTCTTTCAGGCGCCCGAACATGATCTCGATCCGTTGCGCCGTTTTTAGCGGCGTTTGTCGTATTTGATGGTTTTGTTGCGGGATTCCCAACCCGGAATACAAGGGGTGATCCCCTTCGCCTGTAAAGCGTCACGATACCAGTCGGCATCACAGCCACGGTCGGCCAGTAGCCATTTGGCCTTGGGAAGTTCATCAAGCAAGGCGGCGGCACCTGTGTAATCGCTGGCCTGACCGGTCGTTATGAAGAAACTGATCGGGCGAACACTCGCATCCGTTACGGCATGAAGCTTCGTGTTCATGCCGCCTTTCGTGCGTCCAATCAGGCGACCCGCGCCCCCTTTTTTACCCGCAGGCTGGAAGCCGTGCGGTGAGCCTTGAGGTAGGTCGCATCGATCATGATGGTCTTGTGCTCTGCAGCTTCAGGCACAGCCAGGCCCCCCATCATCTGGATAAAGATGCCCTTGTCGCCCCAGCGTTTCCAGCGGTTATACAAGGTCTTCGCCTGACCATATTCTCTCGGTGCATCACACCCCGGAGCCCGTTGCGATTGACGAACATGATGCCGCTCAGGACACGCCGATCATCGACACGCTGGCGGCCATGGCTCTTGGGGAAATACTGCTGAAGACGAGCCATTTGCTCGTCCGTCAGCCAAAACAAAATACTCATCAGTCAGGCTCCTATACGCCCGCCTGAATCATAGCCGTCAATTCAAATCAATGGGTCCTGACCCTAAGGGTAAGTGCGCGAACTTTTCGGTGCGATAACGGTTCGACTGCATCAAGGAGAAGCACTATGCCGGCGAACGAAACCAATGCTCTCAAATTGGCACAAGAGTATCTGTCCCTCGGCGGAACGCGACGGTCGAAGATCGGTGATAACATCGTTGATGTCAGACAATTGGAGCGTGAGCCTCAAGAGGCCACGTCGTTCTGGGAAACCAGAATAGCGCCCCTCCCGTTGCGCAAACGCAATGAAGTCGAAACGCATCTTCCGAGCATGAATGACATCTGAAGGATCGTTGCTTGGCTAGATAATTTCGCGACGCCGGGAACCTCGCTCAGATTCCCCGGTTAGACAAACTCACAGATGCAAGGAGCTATCGTGATGCCCGAAGATACCGTGCGCTCAATATTTGTTACCGGACTGAAGAATGCCCACGCCATGGAAAATCAGGCGCTCTCGATCATGAAGCCGCAGGTTAGCAGGATCGAGCATTATCCGGAGGTCGCTGCCCGGCTCGACCAGCATATACGGGAAACCGAGAACCAGATCGCACGGCTGGACCAACTGCTCAGCGAGTTTGCTGAAGATCGGTCCGCCATTAAAGATATAGCACTATCAGTGACCGGCGCTATGGCTGCAATGGGGCACACGGTTGCCGGCGACGAAATCCTAAAGAACTCGTTTGCAAACTATGCTTTTGAGCACTTCGAGATAGCAGCTTACAGGTCACTTCTCACCATCGCTGAACAAGGTGGCTTTTCCGCCTCCACCGCCGCGCTTAGGGTCAACCTCGACGAAGAAGTCGCCATGGCCGGCTGGATTGAACAACATTTGTCCGACGTGACGCTGAAATTCCTCTCTCTCAAATCCGCTGGCGAAACTGCAAAGGTCTGATCGAATGACACTGACAGATCTGTTGTTCCTGCTGGGCGGCGCGGTACCGAGTGTAGCAGTTGTTTTCCTCCTTTGGTTCGGTCCACGCAGGCGCCGCTCTTTCCGTGATCCGCGGGAACTATGATGCCATTCGTCTATTTCCATCGAAGCGACGGCCAATGCTACTACCGCGATAGGATCGGAAGATTTGTTGCGAGCGAAAGCGAAGTGCAGGACGAAGCGAAGCAGATCCTGGCCAACGATCTTATAGCGTGCCCCACAACCTCAGACACGCTCGGGCTTCGTGTCGAAGCAAAGGACATAAGCGGACGAACGATGTTCCAAATATCTGTCGTCGCGGCGGTCTGGTGAGACAGCCTTCGGTCACGGGCTAACCTTTGCGCTCTGATGAAGCATCGCTGCAAGAAAGCCAGCAGATCCGGGCCAAATATCTGTCTGGTAAGAAGTCGCGCCAGCGCATTGTAATCATCGGCGGAGGCTTTGGCGTTTTTGGCCTATACATAGAACTCGGCACTACCGCTATCAACTTAGCCGTCATCGACAAACGCAACCACGACCTGATGGGATATCGGCTATGAACGGTTCTCCCTCAGACAAGCTCTCCGGCATGTTCTTCACGTTAGACGACACCGAGGGCAACTACAGCACCGGTCAAGTCGTCGGCGTTGCAGCCGAAGGCGTTTACTTTATCCGCTTTGATGGCGCTGACATGCCACTCCCCTTGGAGCTTGTATCGCTCGCGGAGATGCTCCATACGACGAATAACGAGCAAAAGCTTTGGCGGTTTTTTGCGACGGTGGAAGAACGTGACCGTTGGTTGGAATGGCTCGATGCGTCCTCGACGCCTCGCGTTCTCTCTCTTGTTAGACCTGCATCACCTGATCGAGAGTAATACGTCCTGGTACGTACCCTGCTACCGGGCATCGTCTTTTTGAGTTCGCTCACGAGCTACTTTGTGTTGCCTTTTCAGGGTCTGTCTGAGTGTTCGCTTCGTCGCCCTTGCACCACCGCTCAGCCCAGTCCACAAGCCGGGAAACATAGTCGACACGGAACGTGGGCGACCCTTCTTCCGCAAGATGATGATCACCGCCAGGATAAAGGACCATTTCGACGGCAACGTCGCTGCTGCGCATCAGAGTAGCAAAGATCTCTTCGGATTGGCCCACCGGACAGCGCTGGTCATCTGTTCCCTGCAGCAATAAAGTGGGCGTGCGGGCCTTGTGCATATGTTCGAGCGGGCACAGCTTTCGGGCCGTTGGTCGATCGACGTAGGGTTCGCCCGCCATTGCGTATGGTGTAACATAGTATCCGCTGTCCGACGTTCCGAAATGCGATTCTATATCGGCGACTGGAGCGGACACGACCGCTGCTTTGAAGAGATCGGTCTGCGTGATGGCCCAGGCAGCAAGATATCCGCCATAGGATTTCCCGTAGATGGCAACCCGATCATCAACGGTGCCCTCGTCTTGCAGCGTCCTGACGGCAGCAAGTTGCTGGGGCAGATCAAGTTCGCCCCACCTGTTCCTGAGCCTTCTCATGAATTCGAGGCCGTAGCTGCTTGAGCCTGCGGGATTAAGTGCAAGCACGGCCCATCCACGGCTACACAACACATGCCTCCACATTGACTTGCGAAACTCTACAAACGCTACGCTCTGCGGTCCGCCATGAATATCCAGAAGAAGAGGCAATGGCTTTTTGGCTGCCGTTGGCGGAAGCATAAGCCAGCCTTCAATCGTCTCATCGCCACCCTTCCCATCGGGCACCTTGAACGATCTCACAGATACCTTAGGCGGCATGCGGTCAGCCCACCAGCTGTTGAAATCGGTCAGGCGCTCCTCACCCGACCCGTCGCGCGCCGAGACGAAGATTTCAGTGGGCGTTGAAATTCCCGCAGCAGCATACACCAGGTGCTTGTCCGTCAAGGCAAACTTGAGGATGTGTCGCTCACCTGAGACCAGACTGTGAACTTTTTCATCTGCGATTGCGATGCGAGAGATTTCTTGCAGCCCCTTTCGTGTCTGAATGAAGTAGATAGCATCCGAATCTTCCGACCATTGGGCACTGTCTCCGGACTCGACCTCAAGCTCCTCGTGGCCAAGCGGCCGTGTGCTTTTGTCCCGCATGTCAATCAGCCAAAGCCTGGAGCGCGAGTCGCCTTCTTCCTCGCCGGCGCTGAAGACGATCCATTTGCCATCGGGAGACCAGAAGGGGTACTGCGCAGAGGAGACTTGGGTCGTGAGTTGCTCTGCGTTCTTGCCATCGGCATCCATAATCTCCCCCGTCCTCTTGAGAGCTCGGCTGCTCGACGCAGGCAGATCGCAGGTTCCTTAACGCCGCCTCCATGCCTCTTATGACCTCGGACTCGTCCCAGCCGGCTTGGGTTCCCCGCTCGAAGATTTTCTGCATCATACACTCCAGAGCTTCCTCGAGCTCAGCGGTTTTGCCTGGGTGGTGGAGCGAATGCCATGGTCTTTCAGTTTCCATCTGCTCCTCAATTTCTGTTGCATACGGGCCGGGTTCTACGGGTCGGCTTCGCCAGATACGATGTCAAGGCGGCCCAGTATCGCGGACGCGTCGGCAACCTGGTGTTTACTCCCGCGATACAGCCCAAATTCTCCACCAGCCCGTTACAAAAGGCGTTCGCCGCGCCAGATCGTCCTCAGGAAGGCCGAACAAGCACAGGCACATATTGTTCCCACGTGCAGAACGAACGAGACAGTCCCATCACTGGGGCTCAACGTAAGAAGTCTTCGCCCTCAAACGAGTGGTTAAGGGCAGTCCTTGCATAATAACAGTACGCTACCGGACCTGAGACGGGCTGTCGTTGAAGCAAAATAGTACTACTCCATATATAGTACTACTCCCATATATGGGGGTTAGGCCCACCAGGATGTTTGTAATGGTCCAGGACCAGAAAAACTCTGACCCTGCGAGAACGCGCAGCATTCTAACACACCAAAAGTCGCATCTGACGTCATCATGGAAGAGCGTCGTTTGAGACAGGGGAGAGGCGACGGCCGCGCAAACCGGGTGCGGTTCACGAGTAAACTCGATCATATCGAAACTTAGCAATTGATGGAGATCAGATTATGGATTAACCAGTATCACCGAATATGCCGGCCGCTGCACGTCTTCGCGCCGCGCGGCTAGAAAAGGGTTACAGTCTTGAAGATCTGGCGATCGCCACGGGGCTGACCGTCGCGGAAATAGCTGCGGCCGAGGAGACCAACGGGAGCGAAACTCCCGCGCATCATCTCGACAGGCTCGAACACGTATTGAATTAGTTTGTGGCAAGGGGAACTTGGAAGTGAAATGGCGGTTAGGGCGCGGATCACCCAACCCCGGAGACAATTATGAACCGTCGTGAAATCTTGACAGCCATATCCGCGGCCGCAGCCCTGCCCGCACTTTTGACTTCGACTTCAGCCCTCGCCCAATCCCAGCCTGCCGCAATGGCTGAATCTGAAAAGACGCATGCCGAGGATACCAAGAGAGTCGGCTCATTGTCCCTTGCAAGCAGCCGGATCGCCATCGAAAAGGCGTCCGATGCCATGGTGAAGGCGTTCGCAAAGTGGGAAGTGGCAGAACAAGAAACCGTCGCCGACATTCTCAAATCCATGGAGAGGGGTGGCAAAGCGGAAGGCGCGCTGAGACCGCCGTCAGACGACGAGGTTCAGACGTTGCTCGATGCTGACGGCAAGGCCGCCCTCGAGAAGTTGAATTCTGCAAGCGGCGCCGCGTTTGACAAGGCATACATTGCCGCTCAAGTCGATGGTCACAAGAAGCTGCTGACGATTCAGGAGGAGTACCTCAAGGTTGGTCAGGATCGTGAGCATCTGAGCGTAACGAAACTTGCGCGCGGCCAGATCAAGGAACATATCGAACACCTCGATATGCTAAAATCGAAGCTTGGTTGATGGTTCGGATTGGTGACCACGGATGGGCTGGCACCGTTTCTTCAGAAGGCCTACCTTTCGCCGGACTTCTGCATATGTGATGGCGGAATTCCGACAGCGTAGTTTAACGGGTGCTTCAAGAACTTTGCCAGGCAGGCGGCGCTCCCAGTGACTCACAAGCAAAAGAAGTACGGCATCAAGCTACGTCCGGCCTTGGCACTCAATGACATGCAAATCGCCATGTGTTTGCTGTGGTCCAGCGGCACACAAGCATTATAGATGAGGACCGCGCTTGGAAGATGATTATCGCCCAACAACAAATCCAGCACTGACAGGCATTTTAGGCCGTTGCCCTCGATGCCAACGGGGACACCTCTTTGACGGCTTCCTTAAGCTTGCACCCAAATGCGACGCCTGCGGTCTTGACTATGGTTTTGCCGATCCGGCCGACGGACCTGCCTTCTTTGCAATGAGTATCGTGGCGGTGCCGGCTTTAGCATTCGCTCTCTGGTTCCAGTTTACCTTCGAACCTCATTTATGGATGCACGTTCTTGTGTCCGTACCGCTCACAACCCTCGGCGCGTTGCTGTTGTTGCGACCGCTGAAGGGCTGGCTCGTGTGCTCGCAGTATTTTCACAAAGCGGAGCAGGGTAGCATCGATCGGGACTGGCATGCGAGCGCGCAGGGTCGTCTTGGACACTCGCACGATCTTGATAGTCCTCAGGGGAATGGCGGTCAGCCGAAGTTTTAGGCCTTAAGAGCGGAGCCTGCATAAGCCGGCAATGTAGGGGAATCCTCGCTTTCTACGCTCCGTAAGAGGCCATGGGCCGCTGGCTGGGTTGGGCGGTAGCATAGTTCTACCGGTAAACCTTGCATCAGCCGATTCCTGCTCAGGACCGTTGGCATTTGCCGGTGCTCGGCGGGAGATTGTTCCCATGTACAGAGGCAGGTCGTGATCGGACACAAGATTAAGAAGGGGGAGCTACTGCCTAGCCTTGAAGCGGACCGGCAGCTTCTAAGACGAAAGATCGGGTTGGAGCTCGGTGGGAAAAGAAGGCGCAAGGCTGGCTCAACGCCACTTTGCCGGGCACATTTGTCCCAACTGCCTCGCCTTGAAGCGATCTGAACCGGCGACACGTTGGTTACTGCCCAACTCGCGGGGACGATCCGGGGCCACTGCGGTCCTGAT
>NZ_MOOY01000019.1 GCF_001931685.1 Pararhizobium arenae
ATCAGGACCGCAGTGGCCCCGGATCGTCCCCGCGAGTTGGG
Organism: Pararhizobium arenae; assembly: GCF_001931685.1. GTDB lineage: Bacteria > Pseudomonadota > Alphaproteobacteria > Rhizobiales > Rhizobiaceae > Pararhizobium > Pararhizobium arenae. The sequence goes on from NZ_MOOY01000019.1 coordinate 42, forward strand.
CAGTAACCAACGTGTCGCCGGTTCAGATCGCTTCAAGGCGAGGCAGTTGGGAAAAATTAGCCGGCAAAGTGGCGTTGAGCCAGCCTGGCGCCTTCTTTTCTCGCCGAGCTCCAACTCGATCTTTCATCTTGGAAGCTGCCGGTCCGCTTCAAAGCTAGGCAGTAGCTCTCCCTTCTTAATCTTGTGTTCCGATCTTTGACCTGCCTCTGTACAAGGGAACAATCTCCCGCCGAGCACCAGCGAATTCTGAACGGTCCCTAGCCGGGATCGGCTGATGCAAGGTTTTACCGTCCAAGCCTGGAGTGGGTGTCCGCATACAGTTTCCGTCGCCGGCTCAAGGCCCTCATATGCCGGGATCAAACATCTAGACGATAAGGAAATCGTGAACGGCCAGCGAATGTCCGGTTGTCAGGGTCGCGAAGTGGATGCCCCCACCCGCTGCACTTCCGTTAGCATCGAAATAGAGACGGCCGGTATCGCTCTCGTAGATGATGCGATAATTGGCATCCGTCGCTTTACCCAGTCGTGTTGATCGCCAGCATGGACGTCGAAAGTCGCCCTTCGGGCCGAGCTTGGTGAAGATCGTATTGTCCAGCTGGATCGTGTCGTCGATGACAACTAAGTCGGTGATCGCATCGACATTGGTGGCGGCATCCAGCGCTGTGTTGAAGACGAAGCGGTCTTGCCGGTACCGCCTGTCAACCGGTCATTGCAGAGGCCGCCAATAAAGCTATAGTCGCCAGCGCCAGCGCCAGCGCCACCGCTCAGCGTGTTGTTGCCACTATTGAGCGGTGTGTACTCTTCCGTTATCGCAACCGTTTTAGGCCCTTGTTCATCGCGTCGTTCCCGATCTCGGCCAGCATGATGTTGTCAGCTACCGCGATTATCGCAGCTAACGTTTCATCCCTGCCCCAACCGGCGCGACATACTTCAGAATATAGATTCTTCAAAGGGCCGTCGAGCTCGCGTTGCAGGTCGGCAAAGCGATCTGGATATTTGCCGTGTTGGGCAGGCGGGTGGATAAAGTTCATTGGGCGTCTCCGATTTCCCGCGCAACCATACAACGATTCTGTTGTTCCGCTGCCGCTCGAGATAGGGCGACTGCAGAAAAAGGAGCGCTCCCCGCGAAGAAAGGGAGCGCTCCAATCAGGGAATGCGGCGAGTGGGCAGACCCGCCGTGGCTGTCGAACAATAGCGAGTATCATAAGTTCCCGGTTTGCCGCGCCAGGCTGGAAGAAGATCCTGACGCGAGGGCCGCACAATAGGACGGGTAGTTTCGGGAGGCCCGGCAGCTCGTCTCCGGGTAAGTATAGACACCGCCTTCATCATGGGTATATCTGCCGTTATCGGATATACCGACTTCTGACGCCGTCCGATCCGGTGGAAAGAAACCTCTCAAACCGAGGATCCGCAATATGTCACGCATCTCCTCGATCGTTGTGACCTTCTTGATGGACTGCCCGCCCTTTGCTTCGATGGTCCACGCGTGAGGTGTCATGGCCCGCCTCTGGTCTGCACAATACTCCCTTAACGCGCGACCCCCAAATGCGTTGGGGTGGTACCGGGGGACTTACATACTATCTTTCGGCTATGAGTTCGCGACTACGATATCTGATACTGGCCCTGCTCGTTTCGCTTGGGCTTTGGGCCGGGATAATTTCGGGCGCTATGCAGTATGCCAGCGACGGCATCGACGATTTTTTCACGGCCTCTAGCAAATGAATCATCCCGCCATGTCACGCGTGCGCGGTGGTATCGCCTCGAAACCTATGAGGATTGTCACCCAGCACCGATGCGAATGATGGCAAGGCTCGCGGGCTGATCCTACCACAGCAATATCAGATAGCTCCATACTGCCGGTCTAGTGTGGCGAGGTTCAACTGCGGAACAGAGCCACCTGGGGAGTGCCTCATGACGATATCAGCCTGCACCAACAAACCCGACCGATGGACCCGCCTGATTGAGGCGTTCAAGAGGCGCATTGCTTGCGCCATTTGCTCTTCGGCTTCGGCGCGTTCTTCAAGTGCAGTGAGATCTATGTTCATGCCGCCAGTATGTCCAATCTCATCTGATCTGGCACCCACAAAAAAAGCTCCGGACCTGTTGGGGCAAGTCCGAAGCAATTTCGTAATCGAAATTGGAGGCCTGCGGGGCCGGGGCACCTCAAAACGCGACAATTTAAGCGTATGTTAATTTGTGCTGCAAGCGATTTCTTGCTGCGCTGCACACGTTCAAACCCATTACAACATTGCAATGGTTCGCGGTGCGTCCGTCCGAATGCCAACGTGTGGGCTATCATATTTCCGCGGGCCAGGTGGTCAGCTTAAGACCATTGTCCGACAACAGCGCGGGACCTCAGTCCAATGGAACGACGAGGAATGCGACTTATCTTTCGCACCGGGCAAATTGGCAGGCTTTGCCTCATCTCGGTCAGTCAGGAGGAAGAAATGCGTATCTCAACCTTTGCATCTATAACTGCACTTTCACTCGCCGTGGCCGTAGGCTCTATCGGCCTTACAAGTTTCGTCGGCCCTGCACTCGCTCAGGGCGGAGGCAACGGTGGGGGGAATGGTGGGGGGAATGGTGGGGGGAATGGTGGGGGACATGGCGGCGGCAACAGCGGCGGGCATGGAAACAGCAATGACCAGCAGTCCGCCAAGGATCATGGCAAGTCTGGCGAAAACAAGGGACGCGGCAAAGCTGACAAGGACCCGAAAGTGGTGTCCAACAGCTCAAAGTCTGCCTCGTCTGAGCTCAAGGGCCTCAACTCCTTGAAGCGAAACTATCATGCCTACTTGAATAGCTCCGACCCCAAAATGAGCACGATTTCGGCCTATGCGGTCGCCTACGCGCAATACGAGTTGGACAATGGCACTGAGCCCCTGGCGACTGACCCGCTCCTTGGGGATGCCGCTCTCGAAGAGGCACTGGCATCAGCGACCAAGACAGGTGAGGTCAGTCCCGCGGTGCTTGAGGAGGCAAAGACGATCCTCGGTGTCGGCAATGAACGCGGAAAGATCGACCAGATACGAGAGTCCTTGCGAACCACTTCCTCGGACGCGGATTAAGAAAAATGGCCCCTCCCATCGAGCGAGGGGCCTTTTTCTGCATCGAGCTTTGCCTCGTTGCGATTATTCAACGGGATCTCGAAGTATCTCAACGAGTTTATCGGGTTCCTTCGTGATAGCCTTATAGAGCGCCACAATCGTGCGAGCCAAGCGCTTGAGCTTCTCAGGTTCGTCTTGATAGGCCGCGTCGCCCTTCAGCGCATTGAACACCTCGCGGAGTTTGACCAGATCTCCGGGCTTGAATGCTTCGATTTCTCCTGGCGCTAGAAACTCTTCAACCACGTAACGCTCCTTGCGATATGCTGGCAAGGTAGTCCATGAATCCGAAAAAAGACCTTTTCGGAAACCATGCATTTTACATATGCGAGCGCGCACGGGCGGGCTGATTGGCCTGATTTCGAAAATGAGCGATGTCGATGCACCCGCTCCAACAGGTCGTTGTAACTGTCGTTCATTTGTCATTTTCGGTTGGTCAATGACCGCAACCTTGTGGCCATTTCTTATGCTGATAATCTCTGGTGCGTGAGCGTGCGGGATGCTTTCGCCTCTTCCGAGAAAGACTTCGTTTTTGAGGAGCACGCTGTTGCTTGGGTCCGTGGGCAGGCTACTCGTTTGAACGTTTCAGTTATGGGCTTGGGCACGAGCGCTAGGAAGCCGCTGCAGCCGATGCTATCGGGCGCCGGCATGATCGGAGGACACGTGCCCGTTGGAACTTTTGCGCTGACTACAGCCGAACGACTAAAGTCGGAGAAAACAATACTCTGTCATGGACGCTTGCTGCTGCCGAGTTGACGCACGATAGGGCTTGTTTGTCACCAGGGAGCGTCTAGTTTGGTAACTTGTTTGCATCCCTATAGAAGCGATGAGAGGACAGCGTGCCAACGATGTTGCTGGAAGACTTGTGTCGTCTGATGGAGACCGGGCATGTCCAAGCCCAAGGTATTGTCGATACCATGACACAGCCGGTCGTGGTCCTGGACCAACGCTTCTGTGTGACGACCGCGAACAATGCATTCATCAAGGCTTTCTAGGTTGATCGCGAAGATATCCTCTCTGAAGACTTCTTCGGCCTCGGGAATGGAAAGTGGAACATTCCGGAACTACGGCAGCTCATATCTGCCGTTATACCGCGGGCTGGAGCCGTCATCGGCTTCGAGGTCAGCCATGAGTTCCCATCTATTGGCCGGCGCACGTTTCTGGTCGACGCGCGCCGTCTCCTCCACCCGCAAGATAACAGCCCAAACATTCTCATTATCTTCGACGACGTTACCGAGCGACAGCGACATAACGCCGAAATGGATTTCATTGTCGCTGAGATGCGTCATCGCCTGAAAAACCTCTCAGCCGTCGTGCGATCAGTTGTGGCAAACGCAAAGGCTGACGATAAGGCGACGGCGATGTTCAAGGAGGCGCTGCTTGGGAGGTTGGACATCACCTTTAAAGCGCAAGAGGTCGCTGCACATGGGGAGATGGCGCTGTTCGAGACGCTGCTGAAGGAAGCTGTCGGTTCGACAGTATCAGAACGTTTTGAATACGCTGGACCGTCCGTGGAACTTGGAGGCACAGCGATACTTCCGGTTAGCATGATCCTGCACGAACTCGCGACAAACGCGATGAAGTACGGCGCTCTCACCGAACCTGAGGGAATTGTGAGGGTGACATGGGAAATCAAAGAAGAGCCGGATCGGCGCGCGCGGCTAGTGTGCCAGTGGTGCGAAGAAGGCGGTCCACTCGTATCGCAGCCTGAGCGCCGTGGTTATGGAACAGAGTTGATCGAAGGACTTGCCGCCCATTTAGGTGGAAGCGCGGAACTTTATTATGTTCCCACCGGTTTGAGCGCCACTTTTAAAATTCCTATGTGAGGTGCTGTGAGTGATGTTTCGACAACGAGGCGAAAGGGCGGAACCACGGTCCTTGTCGTAGAAGACGAGTTCTTCATAGCCGATGATATTCGGCGTGGACTGAGCGCTGCAGGATTTCGCGTTCTAGGTCCCGTTGCTTCGATCGAGCCAGCTTTCTATGAGATGGAGCGAGAACGACCTGATGTCGCCCTTCTTGATGTCCACGTTGGCAGAGCAAAAGTAAGTCCGGTTGCCGTGAAGCTTCGGGAATTGAACATTCCCTATGTTCTTGCGGCGGCAAGCCCCGCTCATGAGTTAGCCGCTGACCCAGCACTTGCAGGTGCCCTAAACCTCGGAAAGCCAACAGATCTGAAACGGATCGTTGAGACAATTTGCAGTCTTATGGTCTAAGCGTTCGCCTGTTTGCACGCGCCGAGGGCTCAAATTAGTCCAAGCCAACTGTCCCCGTCGTCATGCGGGAGAGCCTGATCCCGGAGAAGACCCGTCATAGCGGCCCTGATGGTATGTAAACCAACCCGCGTCCACGTCAACGACCACTTATCGACGCCGCCTTCATCGTAGGTGTATTTTCCATGGTCAGATATGCCCACTTCCGCTGCCGGCCAATCCAACGGGAAAAATCCCGGACGACCAAGCACACGCAAAACGACGTGAAGACCTTCGAGTATTGTGACCTTCTTGATAGGCAGCCGGCCTTTCGCTTCGATCGTCCATGCGTAATGGGTCATAGCAATCTTCCCCGTATCTAATAGACGAGAACTGTGGGATGCGGGAATACGTTCCGTCTGTCATGATGTCCCTGTACATGATGCAGGACTGAGCCATCCCGCTGCGCCACGGCGGGGTGGTTTTTTTAATTGCGTTGGCGTGTCTTCCCATCCGCCGTTTGTCAGCGGTGTTACCCGAGGGATGTCCAGAGGAGGTAGATCACCGATCCGGCTCCAGCTACCCAGAACGCAATGATCGTCAACATTCCGGCATGACTAGCAGGTCGCTCATTTCGAAGTTCAGCTGTGCTCCGAAACTCCGCCATCAGAATAGCGGGGATCAAGCGGATTGCGAGGGCGATGCCGATTGGCACGATCAGCAAGTCGTCGAGGTATCCGAGAACCGGAATGAAATCGGGGATGAAGTCGATCGGCGAGAGGGCGTAAGCGGCAATGCTGCCGGCGACAATCTTTGCGATTATGGGAGTTCGGCTGTCATGAGCGGCGATCCAAAGGGCAATGACATCAAGCTTCAGAAAACGCACACACTGCTTCAACCTGTCCAACCATCTATTCATGGGTCGTTTCATCCAAAGTCCGATGTCCCTTGGACAGCCTCATCGGAAATGCCGGTACCGTCAGTCTGATCCATCTTCAATGAAGGAACGAAGAAGCATGTATTCGTCATCAATGCCGAGTTGATATCGGCTTATGACGTCAATCGCGATGTCTTCCGCGCTCGTCGATCGAGGGTCAACGCCGCGTGCGAGACAAACTTTTGTTGCTACTCTCTGCAGCATCGCAACGCCTTTGGGAAGTATCACAGAATGTTGGGTCATCCCTGCAGGATAGCATTTCCCTGGGGCGCTGCGTGTGCACTTCAAGAAATTCTATTTCACGGTTACGTTACTGAGAGGAACGTACTTGCTGCTTCTCAGTTCGTCGGGAGCAAACAACCTACGGAGAACTTCAAAATGACCATCAAATTGCTAACCGCCGCTGCCTTCGCCATCTCGTTCGCTATGGGCGCTCCGGCATTCGCGCAGACCTCCAATACGGATATGAACCAGCCCACTCCCATGAATTGCGGCACTCCAGGCGCTGACAATGTGAACTGCCAGAAGCAAGACACTGATATGTCCACCACCGGTTCGGTCAAATCCCCGAATACAATGATGATGGACAATAAAGCGGCTGAGCCAAAAAAGGATAATTGCGGTACTCCGGGTGCCGACAATGTGAATTGCCAGAAGTGATCATGAACGACCGATCATCGGGTCCGAGAGTCGGCTTCGCCGGCTTTCGTGCTGTTTGGCGCTTCCGGTTTCGAATTGGCAACGCAATGTCTTCCAACGGTGTCAGTTAGGTTGCGGCAAATACGCTGTTTAAAGTTCCTGCTGGTCAAAAGGGGAGCGTGCGGGTCGTAAGAGGTAGGTCATCAACATTACACATTGACGCTCCCTGACGACTATGCTTTTTGCAGCCACCAGCAGTATTCGAATCCTCTGGTGTCTTGGGGCTCCCGCTCGTGGCGTGGGAGCCCCCTTTTTGTTTCCGACTGCTTTGAAGTAGTTTGTTAGGATCACAGAACGTGCGACGAAAGAAACGTCGACTTGGGCATGCATAGCGCCAAATGGTGGGGTCAGTCGCCATCCAGGCTGCCTCGCCTGCCATCAGCCCACATCAGAGTGTGATAATACTGCTCGACCATGCACGAGGCTTCCCGTGGTGTCGGTGAACACCCCTGATGCGGCATAGGGCGCTGGACCTTGACCTGTGGGCCCTGGCCCGACCACTGCCATTCCCCTCGCTTCGGACCGGCATCCTCAAGCCGGATGCGGCCGATATGCACGTCGCCGTCGAGGCCAAGGAAGTCTTGTAGCGGCTTTCCATCAAGCCCGGTCTCTACCGGCCATGTCGGTTGCCAATGGTAAAGCGGCTTGTATTCGCGTACTGGTTTCCATGGCTATATCAGCTCCACACGCCAGTCCGCGACACGGCAGTGCGTTTCAAGGCGTTCCATTGCTTTCGTGATATCGTCTTCCTTAATGAGGACGGGTCGGGAAGCATCGCCGTTAACACAGTACACTCCAAGGCACTCGCGCCGGCGAGTGTCGCGCAGCAGGTAGAAGAGCCCGAACGGCGCGCATGTCGTGAGCTCGTATAGGCTCGTCGTATATGCTTCCAGGCAGTCTGCCCGGAATATGCCCCCGGCCGTCTGGAGGAGCTCGTGAGGCACCTCGACCAGATTGCAACGTTCGAACGGCGTCCAGTAGATTTCGATCGGCTTCACTTTCCGCATGCGGTTAAACTGAATGCGCATTGTCTTCGTCCTTCACGTTTGAACCGCTAGGCTTCCATCCCCGGCTATAGCCTGTTCCCATCATCATCTCTGCAAGCGCCAGCTGCTCACGCGCTTCCTTCAAGTCGCCAAGCAGGGTTCGGATTGATGATCGAACGTCGCCGTTGTGCCATGCGAGCACCATGGCGATTTCGTCAACTGGCCCGGCATAGATCGTGTCCTATGTTCGGCGGTCATGGTTTGCGGGCACACGTTCTCGTTCTCCTGTCTTCACAGCAGTTGCAGATTTCGAATTGTCGTCTGGCTGGGCCTGATGCCCTTACGCGGCGATGTCCGCAATTTCGCCGAACTGGCAGATGATCTGCGGCTCCGTCATGTCGCCTCTTTCGTCATCGACGATCACGGAATAGGCCGCGACGCCTGGATGACGAGGCGCCATCGCGGTCGCGATTTTTTCCGCGCTGGCGGAACTCGAAGCCTGGCGCATTTCCCCCGGAGCGATACCGCCGCGGACCTTCTTGAACTGAAGGATGATGAATTTCTGCGCCGCCGCCATGGCTGGAAACCTTTCCGTATGTTCTCTCAATGTTCTCATTTGGAGGCACGAGAGTCAATCACGTAATCGGAAAGTTTTCCTATCCCCTATCAGAACGCGATGGCATCAGGATAAACGCGGCGCAAGCATTCAGGACTGCCGCAGCAAATACCGACCATAGAGTGGGTCGTATGATTGCCAGAATAGCTGATGCCAGCGCCACCGCCGACAAGGCCTTCAAAAGGAAGGCAACGTCATCAACCATCCCGATTTATCTATATAGGGTGGTTGTCGAGCTGGGCATTGAAGTCTTCCATCCTTTATCTGTGGCCTGATCCCTGTCCTCACAGATCAATTCCTCCCTTGGATGCCGCGCGACACAGCAATCGCATGCAAGAATACCGTGTCACTTCGCCTTCATCGATGCTGCGACCGAGGAAATGTGCACTCCTAGAGCACGAAATCGCTCTTCAGAAGCTCAATGGTGGTGTCCAGACGAACGGAGAAGTCGGTTATTGCATCGCCGTCGACATCTCCATAAACATAGGTGTCCCCGTTCGTGTTGACGTAGCGGAGCTCACCAGCTTTGCTGTTGAATGCCTTTTCTCCAATGAACAAAAAGGCCTGATCGCCGGTGACTGTCGTGTTGGCATCAATCGTCTGCAAATTCATCTTGTCGCCGCCGCTGCGGGAAAAATCATAGATCATGTCTCTGAGGGACATCGTGCTTTCTGAGATTTTCTTGAAAATGAATGCGTCAGCGCCCGAGCCGCCATAAAGCTTGTCAGCGTTCGACCCACCATAGATCCGGTCGTTGCCGGCGCCGCCCTTCAGAATGTTTGCCGCGGTGTTGCCTTCAAGCCGATCAGAGTATGCAGATCCGATGAGGTTCTCGATCGAGGAGTAAGTATCTCCATCCGCATCACCGGTATTTGACGCCGGATTCCAAAGGCTGGCCCCGGCAGCGCGTTCGGAGCCTTCGTAGGAGGCCGTATCGTTACCAGTCTGACCGTAAAGCTTGTCTGCGCCCGTGCCCCCTTGAAGCTTATCGTTGCCGGTATCGCCGATAAGGATGTCGTTCCCGCCCTCTCCGGAAATGCGGTCGTTACCCGCTCCTCCGAATATGCGGTTGGCATAAGAGTTACCTTCAAGCCGGTCTGAATGAGACGAGCCCATAAGTCTCTCAATCGATGAGTAAAGGTCTCCTTTGGCGTCCCCTGTGTTGGAAGATGCCCGCCAGAGACTAGCGCCGACTGCTCCTGAGGACCCTTCGTATGAGGCCATGTCTATACCGCCGCCGCCATTCAGCACATCGCCACCGCCGCGACCGATCAATACGTCATCGCCGCTTCCGCCATACAAGTGATTGACGCGGGCATCACCGCCAAGTCGATCATTTCCACTTAAGCCGCTAACATAGCTGGTGGCGTCTACGGTTATCCGGTCATTGCCGGCGGTTCCGCGACCAAAAATCTGCGCAGCAACTCCGTCGCCGTCTGCATCGATCGTTTCCGAGGTATACGTGATAACGAAACCACCGCCAGCAAGCGCTGCAATCTCTGGATCGCTCCGATCGTCGTAGCTCGGGCGATTTGCCGTGACTTCAAAACGACCCGTAAGAGCCGTGCCAGTTGACGAAAAAACGCGGGCATAGATCGTATCGCCTATTGTGTTTGCATCGCTGTCGTCTTGGCTCCATATCACGATAATCTCCCCGGTAGAGAGTTGCGTCACACGGGTCGCGTTCGGTAGATCGTCGCTGGCAAATACGACCTTGGGAGTTGCGGCCAGATTCCCTTTGGCATCGTAGAGACGCAGCATCGTGTAGTACGACTTATCTTCCGTATCGAGACCCAGATCGTGGTCGTAGTTGAGGTTGGTGACGACGAAACCGCCATTGCGAAGTGCCGCGACGTCATAGCCCGCGCCTGTACCCAGACCAGGGGCGCCATAGTTGATGGTCAACCCAAAGTCCGCCCGAATAACCTTGCCGCTGGCATCCGTTAGCATACCGCGAACTTGGTTGGAGCTTGATGAGCCCTGGTCGAGGCCACCCTCGCTATTCCAGATCGTGATTGTGCCACCATTGGTTAGAGTTGAAGAACGGGCGTAGATCTCGTCAAATTCTCCTTCGTTGACGTTGACGAGTTGGTTGCCGCCAATACGAGTGCCGTTGGCGCTAAACTGCTGCATATAAATCTGATCGAAGAGTGTGTCAGAACGGTCGGCTCCAAAAACAACCTTGAAGCCGCCGTTCTGAGTTGCGAACACTTCCGGCAAAACAGCATCGTTCATCGCAACGCTATCGACCCGGATGGCGCCGGTTCGGGCCGTTCCATCCGAATCAAAGACCTTAACATACGCCTTATCGCGCGTAGACAGGATGTCGTCGTAATCATCGTAGGTCCAAACCACAGCATATCCGCCGTCTGTCAGGGTGGTCACCCGCGCATTGTCTGATTTGGCGCCAGCTATGCCATCAAGGATTGTTTCGCCGCCGATACGCCGTCCATCGGCCCCGTACCGCTGGGACGCGACCACTGTCGCAGTCGGGCTGTCGTCGTAGTCGTTCACATAGCTCTCATAGACCACAAGGAAGCTTCCATCCTTGAATGTTGTGATGTGAGCATTACGCTGCCAATTGTTTTGGTAAGTATTGACACGGAATTCGGCCATGGTTTCGTCCGCTCTCAATATTGATCTGGAAGGGACAATAGGGCTGGCGTGGAAGCTGCCCAGCTAAAATGTTTATAGGGAATACATCAAGATTTGCTCATATATTCGGACAGAGTGAATCGGAATAACAGTCGCGTTTTTGCACCAGATGAAGGCGCGTTAGTCTCTCAGAGGCGGTCTAATGATAGCGTCTGCTTGAAACATAATGCGGGTCCGCACCCGGTCGCTGCGCCGGTACGAGGCCACCCTGCGCCACTCCACGCAGGACGGACATATGCTCGATCAAATTGCACGTGTCGCCGTTGGCGTTTCTGGGTACGATCCCGTTACACTCCAATGCTTCTATTGGCCGTCAGTTAACCCGACAGCCTCTCCACGTGAGACGCCGTTGTAAGGGTTCGGGTGAAGGACGAACTGGTAAAAAAGTCCGCCGACAATAAGGACGATAAGTGCTGCTATCAACATCGTACTTTTCTTCATGATATATCTCACTGTTTGGGGTGCCACGGTAACCCGCCTACCAGGCGAGAGTTCCCACAGTCTACGCGGCATTCTCCATCCGAATACCGCGCCCGCACCGCCAGTGTCGTGACCAATCCATCGTTCGTGAGAAAACCTTTCTCGCGGACCTGCACGCAAGGTTATGGGGGTACAGACAGGTACTACGGTCGGACGTGCATGTAGATACGGTAGGAGACTCACAAACCGCAAACCGATGATCTGCTGCCTTCCTTGTGACCAGCGAGGAACCTTCATCAGCATTGCACGTTATGTCGCCATGGACGCAGCCACACAACACTCAAACCAGTCGTGCTTCCCCGCCGCGGCTGGTCTTTTTTTTGCACCGCTGCCGCGTTGAACCGATGCCGCAATGAGATGAGCGACACATGATTGTTTGCGCCGGGAACCTTGGCGGTATCGGTTCGTTTAGCCAAAGCAAACAACAAAGGGATTCGGATATGAACCAGATCGTCTACATTGTCGGCCTAGTCGTGATCGTTGTGGCCATCTTATCTTTCTTCGGCCTGCGTTGATCGAGCGCATCTGAGGAGCCCCGGCAACGGGGCTTTTCTGGTTACAGACGAGGCTGCGCCGATGGATACGGGAAATACTGCGAAGGCCAGAAGCCGCGGCGAAAAAAAATCCCGACGATTTACAGAACCTCATTGCACGGTGGAGGAGTTTGCGGCGAAACACGGCCTTTCAATCCCAGAAGCCCTTTCACTCCATTCCCGGTTTGGCCCATCCGCGACCGAGTTGGATCTGCTGATGCGCGCGAAACGCGCATACTCGGGTTCTGAACAGCATGAACGGAAGTGAAGTCGTAGTTTTATATCGAGGTGAACTTCGCGCGGCGGCGCAAACCATCTACCCTGCAGCAGCATGACCTTAACCACAGAATAGTTTCCGCCAAGATGCCCACGCCGCTAGCCCAACCGTATCTGGACTACGATCAAGCGATAGCCCTTCACCGACCACGACTTTTCTTTTCCCAAGTTCAAGCAAGACTGGCAAGTCCTGGCGTGCGTTATTCGAAGATAACAGGGTATTTTGTTTACTAGAGTGGTATATAATACAGTCGAAATACAAATCAGTTTCTCTTTAATCGGAAATGCAACCCGTTACTTAAATTGTGGAGAGACGTGATGCTGATCCTTTTGGCGTTCTTATGCGGTTTGGTTTTTTTCAGCTCTCCTTACGTCAAACAGCCGGATCGAATAGTTATGTCACCGTTCGCTCCGGCTTTTGGTGCCGTCTATGTGGTTGGCGGACTGCTTCCGTTGACAGTTAGCGTTTCCTTGTTCGGCATCATACTAGGGTTTACGGCGTTAATTCGGTGGGCCGGGTATGCAATTGACGTTTAACCTGCCGCGGCAATTGCAGGAGAGAAGCCCTCTTCATCCCGTTGACGGCCAAATGTAACGGAGACGACAATCCTGTCGAGGCCGGGAGCTGTTTCCAAAACATGTCGGTGAGGTCCAACATGAACTTGTAGGCTAGATGTTTGATCCCAGGCTTTGATGGTGCAATCTTCTCACACGAATGGAAGGAGGCACTATGGGCCAGGTTCTACACGGGAGCGCCACGACG
>NZ_MOOY01000002.1 GCF_001931685.1 Pararhizobium arenae
GCCAAAACTCAGGTAACGCGGGGTGGAGCAGCCCGGTAGCTCGTCAGGCTCATAACCTGAAGGCCGCAGGTTCAAATCCTGCCCCCGCAACCACTGAGACTTGTAACCCCATCCACTCGACCTCCTTCTCTGCAAGGATCGACTGACAGCGGTTCAGGTAGGCGACCTTCTGGTCCAGCGTTTTCAACTGTCCTGCCTTCCGCTTGGCGACAAACTCGGCAGCGTGTTTTGCCTGTAACTCCTTCGATGCTTCCCGCCAGGCTTCCTGGGCAGCAATGATTGCCGCGAGATGGCCGTGAACCGTCAGATCGGCAGACTTGCTATCCTGTGACGGCGCGATGACGACCTTGACGAACAGTCGCCTCATGAAATCGATCCACGGGCTGATGTCCTTGGCCTGCGGGTTGGAGAGGCCTGCCTTCAGCTCGGCGATAGCTGGCGTCAGGAGCAAGCGTGTCAAGCCTGCATGAACCGGCTGAGGTTGGCTCGCTTCGGGAACCGCGGCCAGTTGCTCGGATAGTGTCAGGCGCTGCTTCTCCAGATCTTCGAGCATCTGATCCAGAATTGGAAGAGGCATCTGGCCCGCCAGCATGCGCTGAGCCAGTTGTTCCCCCAGCACTCTTTGCTTCGTGACGTTCGCATCGATCTCGGCCTTGAGGCGGGCCGGTTCGGCAGACGAAATCTTCTGTTTGCGTTCGGCGGCTGCGGCAAGGCTGCTATTGATACGCTCGACATTGTCGGCACCAAGGAGATTGTCGGGGATGGCCGCAAGGACGCGCTCTTCCAGTTCCTGTCGGCCGATGGTCTTGCTGCTGGTGCAGACGATGTGACCCAGATGGGGGATAGGCAGTTTCTTTTGGCGGTTCGTGCAGCCGTAGCGATCTTTTGCCATGATCGCGTATGGACCGAGGCAATGGCCGCATTCCAGGATGCCGCTCAGCAAGTAACGTGGCCGGTGCGTCCGGTTCAAATCGTTAGTCGAGGTATGCGCGAACGTCTTCTCGACAATTTTCTGGCGGCGCTTGACGGCAGCCCATAGTTCGTCGGTCACGATACGCAGTTCAGGCACGTCCTTGACGACCCATTGCTCCTCTTTGTTGAAGCGCGCTACGCGCTTCTCGGTGTCGGGATTTTTGCGGTACTCGCGCCTGTTCCAGACGATGCGACCGATGTAGGCTTCGTTGTTCAGGATGCCGCTTCCTCGGCTGACATGACCTCGGATTGCGGTGTCGCGCCAAAGCATGCCGCGTGGGCCCGGCACAGGAGGCTGCCGGTTGTTGAGTTCGACTGCGAGTTCCTTTGGTGATTTGCCGAGCGCATATTCCTGAAAAATCCAGCGGATGATTTCCGCTTCGGCCTCGTCGATCTCGCGTTTGCCTGGGATACGGTCACCCCTTTCGTCGTAGGACTGCAGGAGCCTGTAGCCGTAGGAAAGCCCGCCTGGGACCTTGCCTTTGCGGACAGCGGTCTTCATCCCTTCGCGCGTGCGGTATCGGATCTGCTCGATCAATTCATGGCTAAGGACAGCGCGCAGACCCATTTCCATGTCGGTTACGCGGGCATTCGCGTGCGCCGTCCATAGCTCGACGCTATGAAAGTTGAGCTTCTTGAGGATGGCGGCGCTGTGCTCCGTGTCGCGTGACAGGCGATCCACGGTGATGCAAAGAACGACATCGATATCGCCCTGCGCAACCCGGCGAAGCAGCGCCTGAATACCGGGCCTCAGCTTGTAGCTTGTGCCGCTGATAGCCCGGTCCTCGTAAGTCGAAACAAGTTCCCATCCGCGGTCCGCGATCATTGTCAAACCGACCTCGATCTGTGTCTCGATTGAGACTTCGTTTTGAAGGTCGGTCGAATAGCGTGCGTAGAAAGCGACTTTTTTGGTCATGGTATCCCCGAATTCCTGCCGGGTACCTAGTGACAAGAGGGGGATGATACAAGCAAACCGCCCACAGTCTTTCCGATGGAGACTGGTCGCTATGCCGATTCAAGCGTAAACGCCGTTTGATGAAGTAATGGGGGGAGGCGGGTAGTAGGATTGAAAACGGCGTTATGGGCATGTCGATCCCAAAGTGCGGGACCGGCATCAATTGCGGGGCTGGCAGTTCAATATAGAGGTTGATCGCCGCAAAGAAGATGAGGCTTGCGCCGGAAACCCCATCCGGCCTCAGTATATTTGTCGATGAGATCGCCCAGTACCTGATCCGAGGCCGCCGGATCAAATCCCTGCTCCGCCAGCTTCTCCAGGATTGCATCCTCCACTACGTTCATACGGGCGGCATTGCCCTCCCGTTCGGCCAACTTCGCAGTTCCCACGATCAGCCACTGCAACGCGATCCGGGCGATGTCGTCACGCCCGGGTCGGCGAAGTTGCTTCTGGCGATTCCGATATTCCTGCTGACGCGCCCTTTGCTCACGAAGTCTGGTTGCTTTGGGCTTAGCCATTGCTGCCTCCCGCAAACGTCGTTCGCCGCAGAATCGGAAATATCGTGCGCGGAATCGATATTTGCAGGATTTGAATCGCGCGAAGAACAGCCGGAATGGAACGTATCGGAAATCGGTTGGGGCGGTGACTCCATCCGAAATCATGATCGACTACGCCGACCCAGCCCAGAAAAAGGGAAACGCGAGCCATCATGTCCATTCGATGCCTCTCAGGCAGTCGACATAGCAAAGACCGCGGAAATCGCGTCGGTGGACTTGCCGCATCCAGTTGCAGGCATCCTCCTCCGAACACCTGTCCGCCTCATAGGGAACAAAGAAGCTCGGTCGATATCGTTCACGGTGAAGCGGTATCCAGATCAGGCCCTTGAAGCGAACGGGTTCTTGGTCATCCGTGATGTTCGCCCTGATCAGAGAAGACGTGGCGTCCTGGGCAAGGTTGAGCGCATGCCGCGCGGTGATGGCTGAAATCGGCATGACGAAGCGCGGCACTCGCGCTCCGTCCTCCACGAAGATCGTTTCCTGATACGGCAGCTCCAGGAGGTGTGTGTCGCCGTCGAATACCACGATCCGGTAGATGTCGATAAATCCAGATCGTTCCGGGTTCAGTCGGACAAGTGTGCCGTCGAACCGAATGGTGTTGCCTCCGATCGTCCCGAAAATCTTCTCTGCAAGCCTTCCTAGCTTCGTTGAGTGACATGCACATCCTGGAGACATAGGCTGTTTCCAGCACATGATCAGTTCTGCTGTCCACTTCTATGCCAGACGACGTAACGAGGATTGTCACATCGCGGCCCGCGAAGGCGGGCTGACTGACAAAGACTGTTCTGTCGTCATCAATGAACGGCAGGGCGCGTTCGAATGAGAGCAGATCAAGGGGGCAGGGAACCTGTAATGTGTCACACATCATCTCCACGAGCTGATCTCCATGTCGTCCAACTCGTAGAGATCATCCACTTGCTTGGAAAATAGCTCATCAAGGAAATTCAGGGCTTCGCTCCGCGGCAGGAGATCAAGTTCGACGGGCATGTGGAAACTTGGTCGATATCTGTCGTCATTGACGGGCAGCCACAAGACTCCAGTGACCGGAACTGGCGCAGGCCCGGTTCGGTCTGCATGCATCGCCGAACAAGCGAGCTTTCTCAAAGTGTGAAGCGATTGCTCGGCTGTTTCCGTGGATATCCACGTGAAGAGTTGACGATCGAACGTCTCGTCCGTGTCGAAAATCTCCTCGTCGTAAGGGAACTCCGCGACCGGCTTCCCGGCATTGAAGACGGCGACACGACAAATGCGCGGGCGGGATGGGCCACCTTGCTGCTCGGCAACCATCCGGCCATCCAGGCGGACGCAGTTAGCGGGCAGCCTCCTTGTGACGCGATCAAAGAAGGTCCGGAGCCCCTCGGCGCTATGGTCGCAAAGATTGCGCAATGCTGCTGCATCTTCCTCCTCCAGATCGCCTTCCATCTCGGGATCATTTTGCGTCAGGACGACGGAGCAATCAGGACCTTCGAAGATGGGGTAGCCGACATAGGTCACCTCTCTGTCAAGCCAGGGCATCATGTCTTCGGCTGTAAGGACCTGTCGGCATTCCGACAGGACAGTGGCGCTCGACCTCGATGGATGAATACAGCCCAAGGCTGACGGTCGTGCCAATCCGGGACCATCTGCATTCAGCACACCGGTTGATGCTGCCGCATGCGGCGCTTCTGAGAACCCGGAAATGCTTCCCGTGGATGGTCGGTCGCCCGCACGCTCACGAGCAGATTGCGTGAGCGGCACGATAAATGACGGGGCGCTTCCGATATCGTCGGCTACCCATAAAACCGCATCCATATTGGCGCTCACACCTGAATAGGGTCTGTCGAATCTGTACGCGAACGCCCGCGACAACTCGTCGGCCAGACCAAGCGCGGCCGCGGCTCCGGCTTTGCTGATATCCAGATGGTGACGAACGTAGACCGTGTCGTCCCCATCTGGAAATTCCGGAATGATGAGTTTCTGACGCACAGGCTTGCTGTCTTTGAGCAGGCAGATGCGGACGAAATCGATGACGAATTGGTCGGTGCCTTCGATGGGCAGTGCCCGGCCGTCGAGCCGGATCGCGTCGCAACCCAGTCCGCCAAGGTACCTTCGCAAGCCGGTCAGCATCTGGCGATCAAGGCCGCCCGGTTTACTACCGCAAGCGATATCGAAGGGTGGATCGATAATGAGGTCCGTAAGCGTAACGGTCACGCTGATGGCAGGCCCGCTATACACCGGACGAGCGCGATAACGTACCGACTTCTCGGCCAGATAGGCGTTGACCGTCTCTGCGGTATAGACATGCGGGATCGAGTGCGCACACGCGGGCGCTGTTGAAGCTAAGTGATTGTTCATGTTTGGAGATCTGTGTTGAAACTATAAATAGGCTGTGGCCATTCCCTAGACCTGTCAAGTGGAAAATCCGCCGATAGATTCTCGCGATCCAGAACCGGCATGAATGATTGGTGCCAGGACGATCGGATTCAAAGGTCCGAGGGGAAGGTAACGAAGGCTGCCGTACAGGTTATCGGCACACGGAGAGCTGGCCCTGCCTCTAAACGGCGTTGTCGTTTGAATCGGTGATATCGAAACAGGAATCAGTGGCAACGCCTACAGCGTTTGACCGAGAATCGCGGTCGAGTGAGTTTGAATCGCCGAGCGGCAGCCTTGAATCGGAACTGTCGGGTTTTGAATCGAGAGTGTGCAAAGCATTTTAACGTAAGAAAAGGTGTCCTGCTTTGCTTATGCGGTAATGCAGGACATCTTACGTTCGAACGGATGTGATCCGATGGTAAGACGCATCAATGTGCTGCGTCTTACAGGGGCTGGGGTCAAAGTCAGCTAGGCAATGTTGACATCCCGGACATTCGCGTCCGGGCTGTCGAAGCCGTCAGGCTTTGCGCTTCGATCCAGGCATCGTCGCGCGGACCGCGGTCAGATTTCGCCGATTCCGAAGTTCAGCTTCGATCGCTGAAACCCGCTCTGGGGTCAGTTTGCCGGTGGCGATCAATTCCTCTGTGAGCCGGACAATCAAGTGCCGGTCATCCCTGAGAATAGAAGTGGCTCGTTCCATCTCTGTCTTCAGCATGTGATCGATGCGCGCGCAAAGCTGCGGATCGTTCCGTCGCAAATGTTCCAGGCTGTCGTCACTGATCGCCTTGCTGAAGCGGAGTGTCCCGCCCATGCCGAACTGGGTCTCGGCAAGAGTCGCCATTCGCGTCGCCATGGCGAGGTCCGAGCGATCATCGCCACCTGCGCCATCACTTGTCGTCCCAAGCACCAACCTCTCCGCCGCGATACCGCCAAGACAGACCGCGATCTGATCGAAGTAAAATTGATTGTCTCGCCGCCGTACGGAGGCGATCTCGAAACAAGCTCGTCCCCCAGTCGACACTGCCGTTCCGCTGGAGATTTGATAGGCCAGATCCGTGCCGAGATATTTGCCGTGGCTGAGCCGAAGGCCGACGATTGTGTGCCCGATCTCGTGGATCGCGTTGCCGCGCAAATGCGCGGCATCGAGCCTGATGACCTCGGGTAGGGCGGCCGCGACATCGCCGACCAGAATCTCTCGTCCTGCGCGGCGTGCCACGCGCTTGGCATCGCGCACGGCCTTCGCAAGATCCGCCCCCGACATCCCCTCAGTGCATGTAGCCAATCTTGAGAGATCGCCGACTGAAATTGCCTGGTTCAGTTGTTGATGAAGGATCGCGATCCGATCCGGCGCACTAGGAAGCGGGATCTCGACATGCTTGTCGAGCCGTCCGGACCGGACGATCGCGGGATCGATGCGTGCAATATTATTGGTCGCGCCGACGACGACAACGCCTTCTCGTCCGTCGACGCCGTCCAGGCATTCAAGGAAGGCGTTGATGACTTGGACGGAGTAGTCCCGATGGTCGTGCGTAAACGTGTCACGGTCACCGAAGCTGTCCAATTCGTCAATAAAGAGGATCGCTGGCGCTTGCTTACTCGCGCGCGCGAAATCTCGGCGCATGGCTTTGAGCAGATCGCCGAGATGGCCACAGGCTTGCCATCGTCCAAGGGATGCCGCGATCAGGTTTGCGCCGCACTCTTTTGCAAGGGCCTTCGCGAAAACTGTTTTGCCGACCCCCGGCGGCCCGGAAAGGACGATGCCGCGATCGACTTCCGCCCAAGGCAGTTCGCCTGCCGACCATGAGCGGAGATCCCGTGCCAGCTCGATACCCCAGGTTTTGGCTGGGCCGTACCCGAACATCTGGCCAAGCATCGAGGTCTCGGGCTCGGATCTGGCAATCGGTTTTTGGCAGGCAGCGCTCTCAAGGCGCTGGATGACATCCCGGGCGCTCCGGCCTGGGCGCAGTGTTGGCCAGACCAGATTCAATGGATGAGCCAGAATCCGTTCTGCTTCATCAACCGACAACGCAACTTTGTTGACCATCCGTGATGCGGCCTGAAGGTCGCGGGCCGAGATGGGGACGAGGTCGAGGATCGCGTCGGCTGCAAGGCCCAGCGTGTGCGGGATCGCAGCCCGGTTCTCGGCAATGCCAAAGAGCCGGGCTTTGTTCTGATACTGGTCGACAAAATTTGAGAGGAGCGACCGTTCGAGGACGAAACCCGCATGAGCGGTCCGGCTCGCCCGCCAGCCGACTATGCGGCGGGCGAAGGCATCGATCACGAAAGCGACGTAAACGAAGCCCTGCCAAGTGGCCACATACGTGAAATCGGAAAGCCACAGCATGTTCGGCGCGGGCGCGAAGAAGTGCCGGTTCACGCGGTCGAGCGGGCATGGAGCTGCTTTGTCCGACACCGTGGTTCTGACGGGCTTGCCGCGAATGATGCCTTGAAGCCCCATCATTCTCATGAGCCTTGCGACGGTGCAGCGAGCGATATCAAAGCCTTCTCGCTGCAACTGCCGCCAGACTTTCCGAACGCCATAGACCTGGAAGTTCTCGCTGAACACCCGGCGTATCTCGATCTTCAAGGCCATGTCGCGACGGGTGCGGGCCGACAGGCGATCCACGTCCGTGCGCTTGGCGATGACCTCATAATAGGTGGACGGGGCAATCCGCAGCAGTCTGCAGATCGGCTCGACCCCGAGCACCGGGCGGTGTTCGTCGATGAAGGAAATCATCGCTTCAGTGGGCGGTCGAGCTCCGCCATCGCAAAATAAGCACTCGCCTTGCGCAGAATCTCGTTGGCCTGACGAAGCTCGCGGTTCTCCCGTTCCAGAGCCTTCATCTTCTCCGCCACATCGCTCGGCAGGCCAGCACGCTTGCCGCTGTCGACTTCGGACTTCCTGACCCATTCATTCAGCGTATGCGCCGAGCAGCCGATCTTGGCGGCAATCGAAGAAATCGCAGCCCAGCGGGAAGGATGCTCGGCTTCATGATCCGTCACCATTCGAACGGCGCGAGCGCGGACTTCAGGAGAGAATTTATTCGTTGTCTTGCTTGTCATAGACCCTACTTCTCACGAGTTGGGGTCTCCGGCAAACCCGGGGCGGTTCAGGTCGAATGCTGTGTGTGTGCGGTCGCCCCTTGAACTACACCGGATGTTGCTCCCGAAATCTGCGGTTCGTGCCTCCAGGAAATCAGATGCCGGATTGGCCGAAGTTTCCTGCACCAGAAACCACGGTCGACCGAGGTCTTAACAATATCTAAACAATATCAATAACTTAATTCTTTTGATACTGGAATCTTCATCTTGGCGATTGACGTGCGGAGAAATTGGCCGAACCCTTTTAAGTATCGCTACTCCCGGAAATACAATATGTCCCGTCATCCCCTGAACCTCTCCATCAATGACCGCATGGAGCGAGATCCCAAAACTGTTCTTCTTATTGACGCTCTCGTGAACGGTAGATTATCTCCAACGATAGACCTTTGTGAGCTTGCGGATCATCCCGAACTACGCTTTGAAGATAGTTATCAGGCTCTGGCTTATATGCGGCATGCCTGCCGGATTATCGTCGACCGCGAAAAATTTACCTTGCTGCTTGTCACGTATGACACTCAGGTCTGCCTTGGGCAGGTCGATCGAGCGCGCAGCGAAACGCAGGATGAATGCGGCTTTGCACTTTCGAAAATTGCGGCCGACTATGTCAGAAAATGCGCGGCTACAAATGACGAGATCGAGTCGCTCGATATCATCGCGATGCCACTCGGCCAATATCAGGCTGAGCACGGTAGGGCCGTCGATCAATATGGCGTCTCGCTTGGATTTTATCCCTCCGACTATCTTGAGGTGATGCAGGCCGCGTTGAGCCTGTTGGTCCCTGACGCTGCGTAGTCCGACCCTCGGTCGCCATCCAATACTCATCGAACAATTTAACCGGACCTGCCCACCTGGAGGGCCGTAGGAGAAACTATGTCTGAATGGCCCCGAGATTTGTAGACGCCTTCTTTCCTAATTTTGAGGCAAGAAGAGCATCATGAGCAAATCGAATTTCACCGAAGAATTTAAGCGTGACGCTGTGCGCCAGATCACTGAGCGGGGTTATCCGGTAGGGAGGTCTCTCCGCGGCTGGGGGCAGCCAGCGTTCGCTCTGCGAACAGAAGAAGAAGTTCGGCACGACAAACGGCAAGCCCAGGAACGCGATGCTTTCGACCGTAGAGTTTGAACAGCAGCAGAAAATCTAACCCGGCGGTGTCTAAGAAACTCGCGGCTATTCAAAGTCCTTCGGTATGAACCGCATATCATTGCGCTGAAATTCGATTTGCGCATAACTCCTTTGGAAAGCGTGCGATCTTCTCCGCCGCCGCCGGTCGAACCCACCCCAGTATACAAACCAGATTTTTCGTGTGCCCGTTTCGAATTGGAAAATTCTGCCTGTCTCTGAATTTTGATCTAATAATATATAGATATTATAGATAATTTGGAGGCTGACATGAGCAATGAATTTCTGGGTGGCGTGAACCGCCGCAATCTTTTGAAGCTGACCGCTGCTGCCGGGGCGGTCGCTGGGGTTGGGCTTCTGGCGAACCGTCCGGCGTTTGCCGAGCAAGAGCTTTCGCTCAAGGGCAAGCGTATCGGCATCAGCACGGCCGGCACCGATCACTTCTTTGACCTGCAGGCCTACAATGCCCAGATCGAGGAAGTGAAGCGTCTAGGTGGTGAGCCGATCCCGGTCGATGCCGGCCGCAACGACGGCAAGCTCGTCTCGCAGCTTCAGACGCTCATTGCGCAGAAGCCGGATGCGATCGTTCAGCTGCTCGGCACCGTCAGCGTTATCGATCCCTGGCTGAAAAAGGCGCGTGATGCCGGCATTCCGGTGCTGACCATCGACGTCGGCACGACCAACTCGATCAACAACTCCACCTCCGACAACTGGGCGATCGGCAAGGATCTGGCGCTGCAGCTCGTCTCCGATATCGGCGGTGAAGGCAACATCGTGGTGTTCAACGGCTTCTATGGCGTGACCCCCTGCGCCATCCGCTATGACCAGCTGGTCAATGTCATCAAGTATTTTCCCAAGGTGCAGATCATCCAGCCGGAACTGCGCGACGTCATCCCGAACACGGTTCAGGATGCCTTCACCCAGATCACGGCGATCCTCAACAAATATCCGGAAAAGGGTTCCATCAAGGCCATCTGGTCGGCCTGGGATATTCCGCAGCTCGGCGCCACCCAGGCGTTGACCGCGGCCGGCCGCACCGAGATCAAGACCTACGGCGTCGATGGCAGTCCGGAAGTCCTGCAACTGGTCGCCGATCCGAACTCGCCGGCCGCCGCCGATGTCGCCCAGCAGCCGGCCGAACTCGGCCGCACCGCCATCCGCAACGTTGCCAAGCTCCTCGCTGGCGGCACCCTGCCGCGCGAAACCTATGTTCCGGCGTTGCTCGCCAACAAGGAAAACGTCGGCGAAATCTCCAAGAAGCTCGGGCTGGGCTGATCCGTCCCGATGGTCCTGCCGCGGCCGGAAGGCCGCGGTTTTCCTGTCAGTCGGCGCAAGGGGATAGATCGCGATGACGACGTCGGTGAAGTGGCAAGAGACGGACGATATCATCCGCCTGAGCGGGATCATCAAAAGGTTCGGCGGTGCGCAGGCGCTGTCTGACGCCTCGCTGGCGGTCCGGCGCGGCACGGTTCATGGCCTCGTCGGCCAGAATGGTGCCGGCAAATCGACGCTGATCAAGCTGCTCGCCGGGTTGCATGAAGCCGACGAGGGCGCAATCGAAATTGATGGCGTCGCCTATGCCGGCCTCTCGCCGCAGCAGGTCGGGCATCTCGGCATCCATTTCATCCATCAGGACCGGCTGCTGGTGCCAACCTTCACGGTCGGCGAGGCGCTGTTTCTCGGTCGTGAGCCGCGCATCGCCGGTACGCCTTTCCTCGATCGAAAGCTGATGCGGCAGAAATCGGCCGAAATCCTCGACCGGTACTTCGGTCTTCGCCTGCCCAATTCGGCCTTGATCGGCGAGCTGACGGCCGCTGAAAAACAGATCGTCCAGATCACCCGCGCGCTGCTCGACAACCCGAAGGTTCTGGTGTTCGACGAGCCGACGGCAGCGCTCGTGCGCCGCGAGGCGGAGCTGCTGTTCGCGCTCATTCGCCGCCTGCGCGACGAGGGCATCACCATCCTCTACATATCCCATTACCTGAGCGAGATCGTCGATCTCTGCGACACGGTCACGGTGCTGCGCAACGGCCGCGATGTCGCGACCCTTGCCGTCGGGGAAACTTCGGTCAGGGAGATCGGCGCGCTGATGGTCAACCGCGATATCGCCGAGCTTTATCCAAAGCCGAAAGTCGCCCACGGCAGTCCGTTTCTGGAACTCCAGGGTCTGGGCCTTGCCAACCGCTATGCCGATGTCTCGCTGACCCTGCATCGCGGCGAGGTCCTGGGGCTGACGGGTCTCGTTGGTTCCGGTGCAAAGGAGCTTTTGCGCACCCTGTTCGGCCTCGAAACCGCGACCTCCGGCGCGGTGGTCATCGAGGGTGACACGGTGTTTTCCGCGAGCCCCGCTGCCGCGACGGCGAAGCGTCTGGCCCTGGTGCCCGAGGACCGGCGGCGCGATGGGGTGGCGCTTGATCTCTCCGTGACCGAAAACACGACGCTTGCGAGCCTTGATCGCTTCTCGCGCGCCGGCCTGCTCGACAAGGGTGCCGAAAAGCGCAAGGCGAGCGAACTGATCGAGCGGCTGCAGATCAAGACAGACAGCGCCGATGCGCTGGTGCGCACCTTGTCGGGCGGCAACCAGCAGAAGGTGGCGATCGCCAAATGGCTGAGCCGCCAGTCGGAAATCTACCTGCTGGACGAACCCTCCGTCGGCGTGGATATCGCCGCCAAGGTCGAGATCTACACGCTGATCGGCGAGCTTGCCGAGCGCGGCGCCGGCATCATCGTGCTGTCGTCCGATATCGATGAGCTGCTCGGCATCACCGACCGCGTGCTCGTCTTCTTCCGCGGCCGGATTACGCGCGAATTTATCTCTGCCGAAACATCACCCGGTCAGGTTCTCGCCGAACTGACGGGCGCTAACGAGACCCTTCGACATGTCGGTTGATGCTGCCTATCTTTCGCCTTCGCTTCCCGCTTCAGCCGGGAAGGATACTGACGTAACCAGCGTTCCGGCGCGCGCGCTTGGACGCAAGCTCGCGGTGTTTGCCTTGCGCCAAGGCTCGTTGGCGGTCTTCATCGGCGTGCTTGTCTATTTCTCCATCGCTGCGCCCTTCTTCTTCACCGTCGGCAATATCGGCAATGTGCTTGGCCAATCGGCCATCGCCGGGGTACTGGCGATCGGCCTGACGATCGTTATCATCGCCGGCGGCTCGAATGTGGTGACCGGCGGCATCGATCTGTCGCTCGCCGCCAACATGGGTCTCAGTGCCGCCGTCTATGCCTCGCTGGTGCAGGCGGGGCAGGGGGATGCCGTGGCCATCATCGGGGCACTCGGCACAGGGCTTCTGATCGGCGCGGTCAATGCTGCGGCGATCACGCTGGCCGGCATCGTGCCGCTGCTGGCGACACTTGCGGTCATGAATGTGGTCGCCGGTCTGGAGCTGGTGCTGACCCAGAACACGGTGGTCCCGGCCTCAACCGAATTCCTCTCCACCTTGTCGGCAAGCGGGCCGTTCGGCATTCCGGTGCTTGCCTATCTGCTGCTGGTCTTCACGGCTCTGGTCGCCGCGGTGGTGCAATATACGCCGGTTGGTTTGCGCCTCTATGCCGTCGGTGAGTTTCCGGAGGCAGCCCGCGCCGCGGGGCTTCGCGTCAAGCTCTTCGTCTCCGGCGCGTTCCTGGCAAGCGGTCTCTGCGGCGGTCTCTCCGGTATCCTCTCCGTCTCGTATCTGAGCGGCAGCACGACCGGGGCGGGCGACATGCTCTTGCCGGTGGTGGTGACCGCGCTGCTGGGCACCGTGTTCTCCCGCCGCCTGGTACCGACCATCGGCGGCACGCTGCTCGCCACCCTGTTTGTCTCTTTCCTGATCAATGGTTTCCAGCTTCTCAACATTTCCAGCACGCTGGTCAGCGGCGTTCAGGGACTGCTGATCCTGCTGGTCGTCTCGGCCACCACGCTTCTGAAACGCAAGGGAAACCAGTGATGGCGCAATCCTCCCCAAAGCCTTCTTCCTTCAACGTCCGCGGCCTTGCGCGTTACGCTCTGGTGGCTGCCTTCGTGGCTGTCTTCGCGGTCTTTTCCGCCATCGCACCGGCCTTCCTGAGCGGCGCAAATCTTTTGAGCGTGCTCGTCAACAATTTCGCCCTGCTTGCCATCGTCGCGATCGCCATGACCTTTGCGGTCGCGGCTGGCGGCATCGATCTTTCCGTCGGCACGGCCATCGATTTCGCAAGCTTTGCCTTCGTGTCGCTGGTGCTTGCCGGCCAGCCTATCCCGCTTGCGATCCTTGGCGCTCTCGCCGGCGGTAGTCTGGTCGGCGTGTTCAACGCCATTCTGATTTCCGGCATTGGCATTTCGCCGTTTCTTGCCACGCTCGGCACGCTCTTCGTCGGCCGCAGCGCCCAGCAATTGCTCACCAATGGCGGCAATCCCGTCTACCTGCCGCCGTCAGGCGTGCCGGAAGCGTTTCGTTTCCTCGGGCATGGGGTCATCGCCGGTATTCCGGTTCCGCTCGTCGTCGCCTTCGTGTTGATCGCAGGCGCTTATCTCATTCTCTCGCACACCCGCTTCGGTCGGGTGGTGCTGGCAACGGGTATTCAGGCAAGCGTCGTGCGCTATTCCGGCCTTGCCCTGTCGCGCTACACCGCCGCGACCTATGTGCTGGTATCGGTGATCGCCGCCGTTGCCGGGCTGATCGTCACCTCGACGGTGACGGTCTACATCCCGTCCTCCGGCAATGCCTTCCTGCTGAACGCGATCGGCGCCACCTTCATCGGCACGACGCTCGATCCCCATGGCCGCCCCAACATTCCCGGCACGGTGCTCGGCGTTCTGCTTCTCAGCATCGTCGCCAACGGGCTGCTGTTGTCGGGGCTTAATTTCTACTGGCAGCAGGTCGCCACGGGTCTCCTCATTTTCTCCGTCCTTGCCATCGGTTTCGCCAATCGCAAGGCCGCGTCGCGGGCCTGAGCTTCCCCCTAGAAAGGACATCTCATGAGTAGTGTCACCAAAATCTCGGAACATCGCCTCTCCGCCCATCGCATCGCCAGCGAGGAAGAAGCTTTGTCGGTCGCAAGGGAATTGGCCGACGAATTTTCGAGCGGCGCCAGCCGCCGGGATCTCGAACGGGCGCTGCCTTACGAGGAGCTCGAGAAACTCGCCGCCTCCGGCCTGCTGGGTATCACCGTGCCGGCCGAATATGGCGGCATCGACGTTTCCAATGTGGTGCTCGCTGAAGTAACGGCCATCCTCTCGGAAGCCGACAGCTCGATCGGTCAGATCCCGCAAAACCATTTCTACATTCTCGAAGCGCTGCGCCATGATGGCAGCGAGGACCAGAGGCGATTCTATTTCGGCCGCGCGCTGGCCGGCGACCAGTTCGGCAATGCGCTTTCGGAAACCGGCACGAAAACCGTCGGCCATTACAACACCCGCATCACGACAGACGGTGTCGGCTACCGTATCAACGGCCGCAAGTTCTATTCGACCGGTGTTCTCTTTGCCCATTGGGTCGTCGTCTTTGCACTGGATGAAGACGACCTGCTGACGATGTCTTTCGTGCCGAAGGGAGCCGAAGGCATCGAGATCGTCGATGACTGGGATGGCTTCGGCCAGCGCACCACCGGCAGCGGCACGACGATCCTCAACGACGTTTATGTGACGGCCGATGCTGTCGTGCGCCATCACAAGGGGTTCGAGCGGCCGACGACGATAGGTTCTGTCGGCCAGATCATCCATGCCGGCGTCGATCTCGGCATCGCGCGGGCCGCGTTAAAGGAAACCATCGGCTTCGTTCGGGAGCGTGCCCGACCCTGGACGGACAGCGGCGTCGAGCGTGCCGCCGACGATCCGCTCACCATTTCGCGCATCGGTGAAATTGCGATCCGCATCGAGGCGGCGGAGGCGACGCTGGAGCGCGCCGGACGCAAGGTCGATCAGGCCCAGATCACACTGAACGAGGAAAACGCGGTGGCGGCAACCCTCGCGGTCGCCGCCACCAAGGTGCTGACGACGGAAGTCGCGATCGATGCGACCAATATCCTCTTCGAACTCGCGGGCACGGCTTCCACCAAACGGGGCTTCAACCTGGAGCGCCACTGGCGCAACGCGCGAACCCATACGCTGCACGATCCGGTTCGCTGGAAATACCACGTCGTCGGCAACTATCATCTGAACGGTGTCATCCCGCCCAAGAGCGGCGCTCTCTGATTTCTCCTCTGAATGGTGCAACTCGGCCGGAATCTCTCCCGGGATCGCGGCCCTTTTTATGCGCAATAAAAATCCGCGGTAATGAGCCGCGGATTGGTGGTTTGGTGGAGCCCAGCGCTCGATAATCCCCTCTCCCCGTTCTACGGGGAGAGGGACCAGCCAGCTCAGCTGTAAAGGCTCGGCTCCGGCACCCGCCCGTTGAGCTCGAAATCCCCGACTTCACGCGCCTTGTAAAACACCGGATCATGCAGCGTATGGGTCCGCACGTTCCGCCAGTAGCGATCGAAGCGGTAGTGGGATGCGGTTGCTCGCGCCCCCATCAGTTCGAATACACGCGACGTGATATCGAGCGAGACATGGGTGGCGTTGACCTTTGCGGTATAGGCTTCGATCGCAGCTTCGCCACGTTCCCGCTCGCTGACATTGCGCCCGCGGGACAAGGCTGACTGAACCGCTTCGGCCGCAACATCCGCAAGCGCCGCGGACGCCTTTAGCGTCGCACGGAACTCACCGATGCGCTCCAGAATATACGGATCTTCCCGTGCGGCTTCGACGCCGGAGGTCAGCCAGGGCCGGGTCGTGGTGCGCACATAATCGGTTGCCGCCGCGAGCGCGCCCTCCGCCGTGCCGAGGTAAAAATTGACGAAGACCAGCTGGATCAGCGGCGTGTTGAAGGTCGCCTGCACCGCGGGTGCCGCATCTTTCTCCACCAGCGGGAACAGGAAATCGCTCTCGTAAACGGCATAATCCTTGAACTCGACGCTGCCGCTGTCGGACAGCCGCTGGCCGATATTGTCCCAGTCGTCATTGGCCACATAGCCGGCGCGATCGGTCGGCAGCACCAGATTGGCGATCTGGTCGCTAAAAGCGGCATTGGCGTTGATGCGGTCGGAAACATGCGCGCCGGTGGAGAAGGTCTTCTTGCCATTGAGAAGGTAGTGTTCACCGCTCTTCGTCAGCGTCAGGCCCGGATCGCGTGGATTGACGGCGGCCCCCCAGTACAGTGATTTCTCGACCGTCTCGACACCCAGATCATGGGCTCTCTGCTGGTTCTCTACCGCCCAGTAAGGATACTGGCTGTTGACATAGTGATAGCCGAGCAACTGGCCGATCGAGCTTTCGCCCCGCGCCAGAATGCGCACGAGCTTGAGCCCATCGATCCAGTTGAGCCCGCCGCCGCCGACGTCGGTGGGGTGAAGCGCGTTCAGCAAGCCCGCCGCTTTCAACGTCGTGATCTCGTCGAGCGGCGGCCTTCCTTCGATATCGAGTTCAGCGCCGCGGCGGGCGAGATCGGCGGAAATCGCTTCGGCCTTGGCAAACAGCTCCTGCCGCTTGCTCTGTGGCTTGTTTGCCTGTTGGTCGCGCTCCTTGAGCAGATGCAAGGCGGTCATCGCAGACTCCTGATGTTCATACGGAAAAAGGGCCTTGCCCTTCGTTGCTGTTCGGAGGTTTACCCTCCAGTAAATGCGTCGTTCTCGGCATTGAGCCGAGGACCCGTCAGCGCGTCACCCCTCGGAGGGTGAAGGATGCTCGGGCGGGCCCGAGCATGGAAGGAAAAGCGTGCTTGTGCCAGCACTCCGGGAGGCTGGGCTATCAAGCCGCTCAGAACAGTTTTGCCGGGATCCAGTCGGCGGTCACCGCATCACTGTCACTGAAGGCCGGAACCTTTGCCGCCAGTTCTTCGATCGTCTTGACGCTGGCTTCGCGGAGCGCCGCCTGGGTCAGGAGCGCCGGCTTGACGAGCACCTGAGCCGGCACGTCCTGACCGGCGATCTTCAAAGCCGCGGCACGGATCGAGACAGCGCCGACGACAGCCGGATTGGTCGCGACAGTCGCCACCCACGGGCTGCCTTCCTCGGTGATTTCCTGGATATCGGCGGTGGAAACGTCGGCCGAATAGATTTTCAGCTTGTCGGAGATGCCGAGATCGGCCGCCGCAAGCTTCACGCCACGGGCAAATTCGTCATAGGGCGCGAACACGACGCTGATATCCGGGTTTGCAGTCAGCACGGCCTTGGCCTGGTCGGCGGTGCTCGTCGCAGTCGTGTCGTTGACCGCGCCGAAGCGCGCCTTTTCGACGACGCCCTTGTTCTCGGCCTTGAACTTTTCCCAGACTTCGTTGCGGCGATCGAGCGGCGCAAAGCCGGCAACATAGACATAGCCGGCATTGAACGACGTGCCATTGTCCTTGACCACCTGCTCCAGCGCGAGGCGGGAAAGCTCATGATCGCTCTGCTCGACCTGCGGAATGGCCGGGTTGTTGAGATTGACGTCGAAGGCCACGACCTTGATGCCGGCATCCAGCGCCTGCTGGGCGACATCCGTCAGGGGTTCCGGCTGGCCATGATCGATGACGATCCCCTGCACGCCGAGATTGATCGCCTGCTGGATCTGGTCGCGTTGCTCAGCGGCATTCTGCCGGCCGGGGAACACGCGCAGGTCGATACCGAGCGCCTTGGCCTGCGCTTCGGCACCCGCCTGATAAGCCTGGAAGAAGTCGCCCGCCGAAATATAGGAGATCAGCGCCACCTTGACGCCGCCCTTGTCGAACGGGGCAGGGGCGCCTGCAATGCCATCGGCATGCGCGACACTGAAAAGGGTGAAAGTGGCCACCGTCGCGGCCATGAATGTCTTGATCGCCTGTCGCATGTATTACGCTCCCTCAAATGCCGATCGAGGACGGGACCTCGATATTTCGGTGAGGACTAGATTAAAATCTATAGATTATATTGATAAATACGAACTTCTAATTTGTGGGGGCGGAATGGGAATATTTTGCTGCCGGAAGAGGTGCTGACGGCATAGATGCGTCGGTAGAGCGGGTGTGCTCTCTGGAACAAAACCAACGCGCTGTGATTATCGGCTCGGAGGTTATCGGAGCCATGCCAAAATATTTCTTTCATGTACGTAGAGGCTCCTCCGTGGAGCTAGACGAATATGGCGTGGATTTGCTCTCGGTGGAAGAAGCGCGGTCCCAGGCGCTGCTCGCAGCTCGCGAGATACTCGTCGATAAGGCCATAAACGGCGACGCGTCAGATGACGAGGTGTTCGAGATCACCAACGAAGACGGTCGGATTGTATCGGCAGTTCCGTTTCGCTCTTCAGGCAAAGCTGGGTGAGAAGTCTTTCCCATTTGCCTTGGGATCGACTGGATCCCCATAAGGCGGTAATCCTCTTGGCAACCTTGAGGCCGACAGATCAAAACGGAAAACTCTTCCACAATTTAATCTATTAAAAACATAGAATTTCTGTATCGGCTGCTGCAGCCGGATATGCTCTTTCCAAACGGTGCGTTTCAGCGCCTCATCAGGAATGCCGGAGAGACTCATGGCCCGCCAAATCCGTTTCAATGCCTTCGACATGAACTGCGTCGGCCATCAGTCGCCCGGCCTCTGGGCGCATCCGCGCGACAAGTCGTGGAAGTACAAGGATCTGGATTACTGGCAGGATCTCGCCCGCACGCTAGAGCACGGCATTTTCGATGGCATTTTCATCGCCGATGTCATTGGTTATTACGATGTCTACAAGGGCTCGAACTACCACGCGATCCATCAGGCAGCCCAGATCCCCGTCAACGATCCGCTGCAGCTTGCCGCCCCGATCGCGCTGGCGACCGAACATCTCGGCATCGGCATCACCGCGTCCACCTCTTTCGAGCATCCCTACACCTTCGCCCGCCGGCTGGCGACGGCGGATCATCACACCAAGGGTCGCGTCGGCTGGAACATCGTCACCTCCTATCTGGAGAGCGGTGCGAAGAATGTCGGGCAGGGCGGCCTGCGCCGGCATGACAATCGCTACGAGGTCGCCAACGAATATGTCGAGGTGCTCTACAAGCTCTTCGAAGGCTCATGGGAAGAGGGTGCGGTGTTGCGCGACCGCGAAAACCGCATCTTCACCGATCCCTCCAAGGTTCACGAGATCGCCCACAAGGGCAAGTATTTCGATGTGCCTGGCTATCACCTGAGCGAACCATCGCCACAGCGCACGCCGGTTCTCTATCAGGCAGGCGCCTCCGGCCCGGGCAAGACCTTCGCCGCCGGCCATGCCGAGTGCATCTTCGTGGCCGCGCCCACGAAATCGGTGCTGAAGGGCTATGTCGCCGATATTCGAGAACGCATTGCCGCCGCCGGGCGCGATCCGAAGAAGGTCTATATCTACACGCTGATCACCATCATCACCGACGAAACGGAAGAAAAGGCGCAGGCGAAATTCGAGGAATACAAGCGTTACGTTTCCTATGACGGTTCGCTGACCTTCATGTCCGGCTGGAGCGGCATCGATTTCGGCCAGTATGCGCCGACGGATGTGGTGGAGCGCATCGAGACCAACGCCATCCACTCCTTCGTCGAGCACATTGCCGGTGGCGACAAATCTTGGACCATCGACGAGCTGGCCCAGTTTGGTGGCATCGGCGGCATGGGCCCGGTCTTCGTCGGCTCTCGCGAGCGCATCGCCGATATCCTGCAGGAATGGGTGGAAGATACCGATGTCGATGGCTTCAACCTCGCCTATGCCGTGACGCCGGACAGCTTCGAGGATGTCGTCGCCCATATCGTGCCGGAACTGCAAAAGCGCGGCGCCTACCCCACGGCCTACAAGCCGGGCACATTGCGTGAAAAGCTGTTCGGCGAAGGGCCGTATCTGCCTTCGACCCACCCGGCCGATGGCTACCGCGATATCGAAGCCGTGAAGCGTCGCGAGGCGGAACAGGTGCCGCCGCTAAAGTCGGTCAATGGGTGAGAGGTCTGTCCTTCTCCCCGCTTGCGGGGAGAAGGTGCCCGAAGGGCGGATGAGGGGACATGCCGCGGCATCTGTGCTTACGGTATTGCCCTAGCCCTCTCCCTCTCCCTGCATGCGGGGAGAGGGGACGATCGCGTCTGAAACTCTCCCGCAAACTCACCCCGGAACGTAAGTCAGCCTGATCACATCTCCTGCCATTCGATCATGCGCGACAAGCCGCAGTGGCGGCCGGGCGGCGGCGAAGTAGGGTGTGCCGTGCCCCAGCACGACAGGATGCAGATAGATGCAATATTCGTTGATCAGCTCCAGCTCGGTGAGGCTTTTCGCGAGGTTCGGTCCGGCCACTTCGATTTCCCCGTCATGATCGGCTTTCAGCATCCGGATCGCGCTTTCGAGATCGCCCTGCACAAGATGTGCATTTGGCCCGAGAGAGGGCGTTGAAGAGGAGACGACCCATTTCGTCTGCCTGCGCCATGCATCCGCAAAAGCCCGTTCGTCTGCGCCCCATTCGGCATGCTCCTCATCCCAGTAGCGCATGATCTCGTACATGCGCCGACCGTAAAGGCTGCCGGTCTGCTGCTCGGCTTCTCGAATGAAGTGGCGGAAAAGCCCGGCACTCGGCGGAAACGCCATGTGGTCGATATAACCATCCAGCGACTGGTTCATTCCGAATACGAGTTTGGCCATCTCCATCTCCTCCGAGCCACCCTTCGCGCGGGTCGGAGGTAGAGTAGGTGAACTGATTGCATTTCGCAATTGGTTTGAGGAGTGGCCGCCGCGTCAGGCTTTGCGCGCAATGCCATAAGTCAGCGCCAAGGCTCCAACCAGCACCGCGCCCTTGACGAAATCCTGGGTGTAATAAGGGGCGTTCAGCATGGTGAGCCCGTTCAGGAGCACGCCGACAAAAACCGCGCCGACCAGCGTGCCGAAGACATTCGGGCGGCGCAGGCCGAGCACGGCAAAGCCGATGAGCGATGCGGCGACGGCGTCCATCAGCAACGACCCGCCTGAGGAAACGTCGCCACGCCCCACGCGCGCCGCAACCACGATACCGCCAAGCGAGGCAAGGGTTCCGGATATCACATAGGCCAGCGTCTTCAGCCGGTCGGTCGGCCCGCCGGCCAGCCGGGTCGCGAGCTCATTGCCGCCGGTCGCAAACAGCAGCCGGCCGATGCGCGTCCGCTCCGTCAGCACATAAAGCGCGATCGCGACGATCGCCATCAGGATCACCGGCAAGGGCACGATGCCGCCCAGGCTGGAACGGCCGATGGTGAGAAACAGCGGATCGTATTTCCCAGTCGCCGTCGAGCCATCCGGCAGGATCAGCCCCGGCGAGATCGAGCGCCCGGCAGTCGGGATCAGTTGCAGCCCGGTGAGCAGAAACATCATGGCGAGCGTCGCGAGCAGATCCGGCACCTTCAACCGCACGATGAGCAACGCATTGAGCAGCCCGATCGCCGCACCCAGCGCCAGCACCAGCACGACGGTTGCGGCGGCACCCAGACCCCAGACGATCATGAAATAGCTCGCCGCCATCACGCTCGACGCGGCCACCGCCCCGATGGAGAGATCGAAGCCGCCGACAGCGAGGGTCACGGTCACGCCCGCACCAAGGATCGCGACGACGGAAACCGCCTGCAGAATGCTCATCAGGTTGTTGATGCTGATGAAGGCCGGCTGCGCAAGGGTGAAGCCGATCATCAGCGCGGCGAGCAGAATGAACACCGCGCCGGAGCGCAGGATGTCGCGGATACCGTCGCTGGTCCTTGCCGTTGTCTCGGCGGCAGGCGTGTTGTCTTGGGCTGTCATCGGGCGTGTTCCCTGCTGCGCACTGGAAGGGCGTCGCCGTCACGGCGGCTCTGGAGAAGGCTGTGGTGATCCATGGTCAGCACCCGGTCCGCGACCTCGTAGGCCTCTTCCGGGTCTGACGTTGCAATCAGCGTGGCGCGGTCGTCGCGGCTGCGAATGGCGGTTATGATGTCGTGCCGGGCGCCGACATCGACTCCCTGAAAGGGTTCGTCGAGCAGCAGAAGCTTGCCCGGTTCTGCCTCCCAGCGCGCCAGCACCACCTTCTGCTGATTGCCGCCGGAAAGCGTCCAGACGGACGCATTCGGCCCAGAGGCACGAATGCCCAGCCGCCTGATCGCGGCTTCCGCCTTTTCGCGCTCGCGGCGCGGCGTGATCAGCCCGGTCGGATACCAGCGGTGAAGGTGCGGCAGGCTGATGGTGGCAGTGATTGCTTCCCCCGGCCATCCCGCCGGCATCAGCGACGAGCGATGCCGGTCCTCGCCTGCCATGGCGACACCCGCATCCACTGCCGCCCGTGGGCTCAAAGGCGCATAGGGCTTTCCATCCAACCGCATCTCGCCGTCCGCTAGGCTGCCATTGCCGAAGATCGCCGAAAGCAGCCGGCTTTTGCCCGCGCCGAGAACGCCGGTAATCGCCACCACTTCACCCCGATGCACCGCCAGGTCGAACGGATCGCTGCCGGGCAGAAGCTGCGCGCCGGAAAGTTCGAACACAGGCTCGCCCGTGGCAGTGCGTGCATCCGGCCGCGCCGAGGCAAGCGGCCGGCCGATCATCGTCTCGATAGCGCGGTCGAAGTTCACCGGCCGGGCAAAGCTTTCGACAAGCCGCCCGCCGCGCAGCACGGCCACACGATCGGCCAGCGCTTCGAGATCGGCCGTGCGGTGGGAAATATAGAGAATGGCGATGCCGCGTTTCTTGAGGTCGAGCAGCGTTGCGTAAAGCCTGCGGGATTCGGTTGCCGAAAGGCTGGCGGTCGGCTCGTCAAGGATCAGCAGTTCCGCCTTGTTGGCAAGCCCGCGGGCAATCGCCACGAGCTGCCGCTCGGCTGCGGAAAGGTCGGCAAAATCGCGATCGACGGGCAGATCGAAGCCCGCCTCCCGCAACATCGCCTGCGCCTCGCGCCGAATCCGGCCGCGCGATACGAAAAACGGCTGGTTGCGATCGACGAACCGGTTGAGCAGCAGCGCATCGCCAACCGTGAGGCCAGGGATGCCGACGAGATCAGTCGATTGATGCACGGTCACGACGCCGGCAGCACTTGCCTCAGCCGGTGTCGCGGGTGCAAAATTCCGGTCCTTGAAGGTGACCCTGCCGCTGTCGGCGGCAAGCACGCCGGAGATGATCTTGACGAAGGTCGATTTGCCCGCGCCATTGGCGCCCATCAACGCAACGATCTCGCCGGGTTCGATCGAAAAACTGAAATCGGCAAGCGCCCGGGTCGATCCGAAAGACCGGAAAAGGGCATGTGCTTCAAGAAGGGGCATGGGCGTCAACCGCAATTGGAGTGATCGCTATGTGCCAAGGCGCAAGGCCTATCGGCAAGGATGCGTTTTTCGTCAACGCTTGGCGGATAAGAAAATTATTCCCTCATGCTTGATTGGATTGTTCGTCACCGCCAAAGACCGCATGATAAAAATCTATAGATATAATGAATATGTGGACGTGAATGCCAGGAGATTGCCTGGTGCCGAACCGGACGGGGTTTCCAATTCCCTAAACCAAACCTCCCCGCCAATCCCCGCCCCTCTCACCCGTGGCATCATTCGTTTGTCCCACCATCGGATACACCGGAAAGCGTTGCCGGCGAGGCGGGGCCGGTGCCCTTGGTCTGTGTTTGAAACGCAGGCGCGGCCAAGTGGGCCTGCAGAAAATGCTTTCCCTCTCGCTTGAAAGAGAGCGGGGCGTGCCTGTGCGGCACACATGCGGACCGGCGACTGGCATCTCGCAAGATATGCCTTTCGTGCCGCGGCGGATCGCTCCGTCAGCGCCACCCTGTCAAAGGTGCCGGTAATCCGCGCAGAGGAAGCGGAGTTGCAGGTAAAAACAGCCGAGACGGGGCACATCGCGTGTCATTTACTACTACTCAACCAGGCACCCGATGTGCCCCGGCCGATCCCGCCGTCGCCGTCAGGCAAAAGGGATGATGAACGGTTCAAGCCACGGGCGAAAACGCGCCGCGTGAAGGTGGGCGGCTGCCTTGGAGTTTATGAGGGAAAAGTGCTGGGAAACGGTTCTTCCGAAGCACATACGGAACAAAGAAAGCGGGATGCTCCGATCAACAGGAACCGGGTAGTCTCCGCAGACCGAAGCGCATCCCACGACCATCAGTGATTTCACGCAAACGCCTCGCCACCAATCATGGAAGGCTCCGGCTCGACCCTTGAAAAGGTCAGCTTTATCGCAGTTGGCGCCGGCTGTATGCGCGCGAAACTTCGTGGAGAAGAAAACGATGATAGAAAATCCACGCGGGCGCGGCAGCTTGGAAAAAAATTCCTTACTGAAATTATAGAAAATTCTATTCTGAGTTCGAAGCGACGTCCGGCCGAAGGTTGAGAGG
This sequence comes from Pararhizobium arenae, assembly GCF_001931685.1. Lineage (GTDB taxonomy): Bacteria > Pseudomonadota > Alphaproteobacteria > Rhizobiales > Rhizobiaceae > Pararhizobium > Pararhizobium arenae. The sequence goes on from NZ_MOOY01000002.1 coordinate 24,322, forward strand.
GCGTGCGTGGGGGAAAAGGTCCGTCGCGCAATCCGCGTCGATCTGTTTGTGCCGTCCAGCCTGCCACATCTTTCAAAGGGATTTTTTCATGTCCGTCACCGAAAAGCCGCTCGATTTCCTCTGGTTCATCCCGTCTTCGGGGGATGGTTCCTATCTCGGATCGGATGATCTCGCCCGGCCAGTCGATCCCGGCTATTTCCGCGAAATCGCGACAGCCGTCGATCGTCTCGGCTATTCCGGCGTGCTGATCCCGACCGGTGTCGCCTGCGAAGAATCCTTCGTTCTGGCAGCCGATCTCGCCGCTCGCACCCAGCAGTTGAAATTCCTCGTTGCCGTCCGCCCCGGAACGGCGTCGCCCTCTTATTACGCCCGCCTTGCCTCGACGCTTGATCGTGTTTCGAATGGCCGCCTGCTGCTCAACATCGTCGTCGGCGGAAGCGCACAGGAGCTTGCCGGCGATGGCATCTTCCTCGGCCATGATGAACGATACGACCACGCCGACGAGTTCTTCAAGGTGTTCAACGAACTGCTTGAAACCGGCAAGTCGACGCTGGATGGCAAGTTCATCAAGGCGATCAATGCCCGTCTTGGCCTGCCGCCGGTGCAGGAGCCGCGCCCGCCGCTCTATTTCGGTGGTTCCTCAGATGCGGCGATCGATTTCTGTGGTGGCCTCATCGACAAATATCTGACCTGGGGCGAGCCGCCGGCACAGGTTGCGGAAAAGGTCGAGCGCGTGAAAAAGTCAGCGGCTGCCGCCGGCCGCGAGGTGTCCTTCGGCATCCGTCTGCACTTCATTGTTCGTGAAACCGACGACGAAGCCTGGGAGGCCGCCGACCGCCTCATCTCGAAACTCTCGGACGAGGCGATTGCCGCCGCGCAGGAGGTTCTCAACAAGGCTTCGGATTCCGTGGGTCAGGCCCGCATGGTGGCGCTCCATAACGGCCGCCGCGACAAGCTGGAAGTCTCTCCGAACCTCTGGGCCGGCATCGGCCTCGTGCGCACCGGGGCCGGCACGGCGCTGGTCGGCTCGCCGAAGACGGTGGCGGCGCGTCTGCGCGAATATCAGGAGATCGGCATCGATACGGTGATTGCCTCCGGCTACCCGCATCTTGAGGAAGCATACCGGGTTTCGGAACTGCTGTTCCCGGAGATCGGCCTTCCCGGCCCGCGCAACCAGATTCGCTCGTCCTTCGGCGAACGTCAGGTGTTCGGCGGCGGCGGCCATGGAGGCAATGTCAAGCTGGCTTCGGCATCCTGATGCGGGCCGGTTCGAGGCGGGCCAGACTGTCTGCGACCCGTCTCGCCACCATAACCGCGTGTTCGGTCACCTGCGGCAGTCCCATGAGTTCGCCAACCGTGCCGCGTGCAAGCGGTCCGGCAATCAGAAGGTTCTCAAGCGGTTCACCCTTTGCGGTTATCGCACGCGCATCCGGCTCGTTGAGAATGCCAAGGCCGGTGGGGCAAAGAGAAAGCCAGCCCTCCGCCGCGAGCTGCGATAGCAAGGCTTGGGATTGCAGGATGTCGCCGTGACCGGGGCCGGTGGTCACGACGATGGCATGGACATCGAGCGGTAAAGCGCGGGTTTCAAACCGCTTGCGCAGAACGACGCGAAAACCCGTGCCGGCTTTTTCGGTAGAAAGCACAGACGCGGCCAGGATGGAAAGGCTCCCCTCGGCGATGGCTTCGTCCAGCGCCTGCTCAACCTGGGGGGCAATCCGGAAGCGGTGCGCGTCCCAGAAGGGGCGAAGGTGGCGAACGATCCTGCGGCGCTCGGCAATCGGAAGAATGGCCCAGATCGATTGTCCCTGCGCCCGCACGGCATCGAGCACCGCATGCCAGCTCAGACCTGCGCGGCTTGCGCCTCGGATTTCGCTGCGAACCCGGCGCAGAAGCTCCGATGCGCGCAGGGCCGGAACAGTCAGGAAATCGCCAAATGGCTCCTGCGCGGCTTTCGGATGCCCACGCGAACGCAGCCCGCGGCGTGAAATGGCGGTAATCGACCCTTCGTGGCCGCGCTTGCGAAGCGCCGCAATCACATCGGCGGCGGTCAATCCGTTGCCGACCACCAAAACACGATCCTGACGGTCGATCGGGTCGAGCGCATTCGGGCGGGTCGCATCCGCCACCAGCTTCGGCTCGCCGGCAAGCGCCCTCAGGACACGGGGCAGAGAGGGAGACGGATGGCTGACGGCCAGAACGAGAATATCGACCGCCACGGTCCTTCCGTCCTCGCAGCTCAGGTGCCAGCGGTCGTGTTCACGTTGGACGCCGACAACCCTGGTGCGTCGATGGTCGATTCGGCCGGACGAGACGAAGGGCGCAAGCTGCGCGCCGACATATCGCCCGAACACCTCTCGCCTCGGAAAAGAAACGCCATCGGCAGAAAATGCCTCCGCGTCTTGCGAAAGCGCATCGGTCTCCTCCAGCCATCGCAAAAAGCTTTCCGGATCATCCGGGTAGGCGCTCATTTTTCCCGCGGGCACATTAACGCGATGAACCGGTTCGCTCGTGTCGTAGGCAAGGCCGGCGCCAAGATGAGTACGCGGTTCGAAAACGAGGATGTCTGCGGCAGCCTCCATGGCTGCAAGATGCAGGGCGACGGTGGCACCCGTAAATCCACCGCCGATGATGCCGACTATGGGTCTATGATGTGTCATCTTCGAAATCCTCCAGTGCCTGCGGATATGGTATAGTCGATCCGACCGGTCATGCCGTAGCTCACGCGCACATCTACGAAATTATTGCGGGATGCGGAAATGATCGTCGATATGGCGGCGATGGCGGGTTTCCTTGTGCCAGCCGATGGCCTTGCGATAGCTGCCGAACAGCTTGCCTTCGCGAACGCTCTCGACCGTCAGCCCGTGCACGGCCTCGGCATCCGGATCGACATAGAGCGCATCGACCGGGCAATAGACCTCGCACATGAAACAGGTCTGGCAGGAAGTTTGACGCATGATCAGCGGCGGGCCTTCCGGCATGGCTTCGAAGACATTGGTGGGGCAGACCTGGACGCAGAGATTGCAGTCGGTGCAGGTGTCGGTATCGAGAACCTCGATCATTATTCGGCGGCCTCCCTGTAGACGCCCGGATCGATCGTTTCCCGCCGAACCGTGATCGTGTAGAGGCCGCTTACGATGAGCCGGTGATGCTGGGCGGGGTCCTGTTTCGGAAAGTCCTCGCGGCGGTGCATGCCACGGGTTTCTGTGCGCGAAAGGGCGGCGCGGTACATGAAACGGGCGGTGGCCGTCATCGCCTGGGCTTGGCGCAGCTGGAGCGCCTGGCTTTCATCGGCGATCGTCGCCGAGGATATGCTGTCCCAAAGACGGTCCAGTCGGTCGAGAGCGTCCGAAAGGGCGGCGTGGGTGCGGAAGTAATTGACATCGAGCGGGAAAACCTCGTCTTGCACGGCTTTGATGATGGCCTGCGGATCAACTGCGTTCTCAGTATGGGTAAAAGGCGGGCGTGACGCTGAAACGCCTGATCCCGTTGCGCTGCTGTGGGCAAAAGCTGCGGCCGACGCCCCGGCAAATGCGCCAGTCGAAATCGCCCAGGCGGCATTGTGGCTGCCGCCGCCGGTGAAGCCGCCGCAGATCGGTTCGCGCGTGGCGCTGTCGCCCGCCGCATAGAGGCCCGGAACGGTGGTGGCGCAGTCGAGGCCGGTGAGCCTGAGACCACCCGTGCCGCGCACGGTGCCTTCAAGCCGCAGCTTCACCTCGAAGAATTCGATGAACGGATCGAGGCCGCGACGATCGAAGGGCACGAAGAAATTCGGCTGGGCCCGGCGCAGGATCGCCTTTACCTCCTCCGTTTCAGCGAGATCGAGCCGGGCATAGACGGGTTCGGTCAGGAGCACGCGGGCGATGATCGAGCGGCCGCGGGCGGAGCCTGCTCCTTCGATCAGGCTGTGGTCCCGGCGGTAAAACTGCGCGAAGCGATAGAGGGCTGTCTTGGTGATCGAGGCGAAGGCCGGGGAGATGGCGTAAGCCGAGGAAAATTCCATGCCGGAAAGTTCGGCACCGGCTTCCGCGCCCATCAGGTAGCCGTCGCCCGTCAGCACGTCGCAACCCAGCGCCTTGCTCATGAAGGCGCAGCCGCCCGTCGCCAAAACGACAGCGCCCGCCAGCACCGTCCATTGCCCGCCTTGCTGCCGACGCAGTCCAGTTGCGCCGACGACGGCACGGCCATCGGTCAACAACTGCGTGGCGGGATGATGATCGAGGATAGTAATGCCGGCATTCTTCACCTTGCGGCGCATCAGCCGCATATATTCTGGGCCCTGAACGGAGATGCGCTGCTGCGCGCCCTTGTCATCGACAGGGAAAGGATAGCCCCAATCCGCCAGCCGATTGACGCTCTCATAGGTCTTGTCGAGGACCGGCACCATCCACGACCGTTCGGAAAGATAGCCACCCATTGCCTCGCGGCTGGCCATAGCGGCTTCGCGTTCGTCAGTATCGGGCGGCACGTACCAGATCTGGGTGCCGGCAGAGGCTGTCGCGCCTGAACTGCCGCAATAGCCCTTGTCGACAAGAACCACCTTTGCCCCGGCGCCTGCCGCTTCGAGCGCTGCCCAGCAGCCAGCCGGCCCGCCGCCGATGACGAGAACATCGCAGCGGATTTCCGTGGTTCCCGAAGAGGCTGAGTGGCTTTCCTGTGAAGGCTGGTTCATGGCAGGTATCCTTTCAACGAAATCTCGTTGCGATTTAAATCTATGCATTGCATAGGTTTTCGCGTTGTTTTTGCGGAGTTCCCCCGATGTCGCTTGCCAGCCTCGCCATGTATGTCAGCCCGCCGCCGATTGAGCGGGCGACGCAGCTTTTCTGGGAGGCTCTGGGGAAGCGTCTGCGCGGCTATGGGCTCGATGCGCCGGCGGCGCTGGATGGCGATATCAGCTACGACGAAGCCTGGCTTCGACCGGATCTGCTGATCGGCCAGACCTGCGGCTACCCTTATGTCCGGCATCTGCGCGACAAGGTGCAGCTGGTGGCATCGCCGGTTTATGGATTGCCGGGTTGCGACGGGCCGCTGAAATGCAGCTTCATCATCGTCAATGCCAATTCGCCGGTCGCCTCGGTCGAGGAACTGAGGGGCAGCCGTGCGGCGATCAACGAGCCCGGCAGCAATTCCGGCTACAATCTCTTTCGCCATTTCATCGCGCCGCATGCGGTCGAGGGGCACTTCTTCTCGTCGGTCATCGAGACCGGCGGCCATCGGGCGAGCATCGATGCGGTTGCAAGCGGCGAGGCGGATGTCGCCGCGATCGATTGCGTTACCTTCGGTAATACGCTGCGCTTCGATCCCGAGCGGGTCGCGGGCGTGCGCATCTTCGCTGAGACGGTCAAGGGGCCGGGCCTGCCCTTCATCACGTCGGCAGACACTCCGGCCAAAGATCTGGTCATCCTGCGCCGGGCACTGGACGAGACTATCTCCGATCCTGTTCTGGCTGATGTTTGCGACACACTCTCGCTGCGCGGCATAAGCCTGCTCGGCGATGCCGATTACGAGATGCTGGCGGAACTGGATCGGGAAGCGGCTCGCCATGGTTACCCCGCAATCGCCTGAGGCGTGACGACGGACGCGGTCGACAGCGGGAAATGACAGGCGACGCTGCGCTCTCCCGGTCCCGCCTGTAGAGCAGGAACGTCGATCGAACATTTCGGCTGGGCGAACGGACAGCGCTTGTGAAAACGGCAGCCGCTCGGCGGATTACTGGGGCTGGGCAGCTCCCCGGACAGTACGATGCGCTCACCGCGGCGGCTGGCATCGAGTGTCAGATTGGCCGAGAGCAATGCTTGCGTATAGGGATGAGCCGGGGCGCGAAACAGTGCCGCGGTCGGCCCGCTTTCGACGATCTGGCCGAGATACATCACCGCCACCCGGTCCGTGACCCGGCCGACCACGTTGAGATTATGGGAAATCAGCAGATAGCTCAGACCAAGACGATCCCGCAGCGCCCGCAGCAGATTGAGCAGATCGCCCTGCACGGAGATATCGAGTCCGGCTGTCGGCTCGTCCGCAACGATGATCGAGGGTTCGGCCGCAAGCGCCCGAACCAGCGCCACGCGCCGCGCCTGTCCGCCGCTCAGCTGGTGCGGACAGCGGGAGAGAAGCTGTTCGCCGAGCCCGATGCTGACAGCCAGCTCCAGAATCCGTGCCCAGCGTTCCGGCGTATAGGTTCCGCGGATTTTCAGCGGCTCGGCCAGGAGCGAGCGCACCGTCATGCGCGGGGAAAGCGAGGCGGCGGGGTCCTGGAATAGCAGCTGGATTTTTCGCTGCAAGGCCTGCTTGCGCTGACTTGAAACCTCCTGCAGCGTCTCGCCTTCGATCGTTAACGTACCATCCGCGAGGGGCTGCAGTCCGACGATGGCGCGGGCGATGGAGGATTTGCCGCAGCCGCTTTCGCCGACAAGACCCAGAGTCTCGCCGCGTCGCAGCTCCAGCGAAACACCATCCACGGCGGTCAGCCTGTCATAGCGGATAACGGCGTCCTTCAAGGTGAGGGCGGTCATCAGGCAGCCTCCAGCCAGCAAGCGTAGGTGCGACCATCGCCGGCCTGCTGCTGCGGCGGCTTCTCGCTGCAGCGGTCGTGCCGGGCTGGACAGCGGCCGGCGAAGATGCAGCCCTGAGGGCGGCGGGAGGGATCGGGCACGGTGCCGGGGATGGTTGCAAGATCCTGGGAGGGATCGAAGGCGGCGAAGGGATCGATTTCGCAGGCGAGCAGCGCACGGGTATAGGGATGGCGCGGGCGGTGCAGCACATCGGCCACTTTGCCGCTTTCCACCACCGTCCCGGCATACATCACCACCACGCTGTCGCAGAGTTCGGCGATCAGCCCCATGCTGTGGCTGACGACAAGCATCGAAGCGGAGGTGCGCTGCCGCAGGCGGTGCAGCACCTCGACCACCTGCGCCTCGATCGTGGCATCGAGCGCCGTCGTCGGCTCGTCGGCAATCAGCAGTTTCGGCTCGACCAGCAGCGCCATGGCGATCACAACGCGCTGGCGCATCCCGCCGGAAAACTCGTGCGGATAGCGGTGCATGCGGGCTGCTGCATCCTGCACGCCGACATCGGCGAGCACCGCTTGCGCCCGCGCCCAGAGCGCCTTTCGGCTCTCCTTCGGAAAGCGGCGACGCTGGATATCGACAAGCTGCGTGCCGATGCTGAACATCGGGTTCAGCGCCGTCATCGGGTCCTGAAAGATCATGGCGATATCGGTGCCGCGCAGGCTCGCCGTCTCGCGCTTGGCAAAATCCTGGGTCCGTCCATCGAATGCGGCATGATCAGCGGAAACCTCGGCATTGTCGGCGAGCAGCCCGAGCAGGGCGAAGGCGACGGTCGATTTGCCGCTGCCGCTTTCGCCGACGAGGCCGACCGACTGGCCGTGACCGATCTCGAGATCGACGCCATCGAGAATATGGGCGGAGTGCCCGCGGCCACGATAGGAGACGTTGAGGTTTTCAATGGTGAGGAGGGCAGCTGTCACAGGGTCCTCCTCAGCTTCGGGTCAATGGTGTCGCGCAGCGCTTCTCCAAGCAAAGCGAAGCCAAGGGTGGCGAGGATCAGCGACAGGCCGGAAAAGGTGGCAAGCCAGGGGGACTGGTCGAGATAGGTGTAGCCGTCATTGAGCAGGTTGCCCCAACTGGCGAGCGGCGGGCGCACGCCGAGCCCGAGGAAGCTCAGGCCCGCCTCGATGGTGATGACGACCGGGATATCCATGCAGGCGAGCACGAAGATCGGGCCGATGATGTTGGGCGTCACATGATGCAGGATCACCCTCCAGCTTTGCGCGCCCAGCACCTTTTCGGCTTCGATGAACGGGCTGTTGCGGATGGCGATCGTCTGGGCACGGGCAACGCGGCCGAAGTGCGGGATGAAAACGATGCTGACGAGCAGCACGACATTGCCAAGACCGGGGCCGAACACGGCGACAAGAGCCAGCGCCAGAATGATGCTCGGAAACGAGGTGACGACGTCGAAGATGCCGACGATGGCGAGATCGACGGCACGCGGCGAAAGCGCCGATGCGATGCCGAGAATAACACCGGCCGTCAGCGAAATGGCGATAACGGAGAGCGAGATGCCCAGTGCCACCCGTGCGCCAAAAATCAGGCGGCTCAGTATATCGCGGCCGAGATGGTCGGTGCCCAGCCAGTGCTGCAAGGATGGGTCCATGAGGCGGTTGGCAGGGGCGATCGCGTTCGGCCCATAAGGGGCGATCAGGGGTGCCGCGATGGCGACAAGACAGAGAAGCGCCACCGCGAAAAGCGCAAACGTGCCGCCGGGGCGGCGGGAGAGATCGACAAGTGCCGTCATGTCACTGCCCCCCGGCCGGAAACGAGGCGGGCGCGCTCGCGCGGATCGATCAGGCTCTGGGAGAGATCGGCGATCAGATTGGTCAGCACATAAAGCAGCACGATGACGAAGACGCCGCCCTGCACGACCGGATAGTTGCGCGTGCGGATCGCGTCATAGATCAACGAGCCGAGGCCGGGACGGTTGAAGATCACTTCGGCGAAAACCGCGCCACCGAGAAGTTCGCCAAACCCCATGCCAAGCACGGCAACGGTCGGCAGCACGGCCGGCTTCAGGGCATACTTCATCAGGATTTTCGCTTCGCTGACTCCATAGGCGCGCAACGTGCGGATATGGCTTTCGCTCAGCACTTCCAGCAGCGAAGAGCGCAACAGGCGGGCGATATAGCCGACCCAGCCCGCAGCAAGTGCTGCCGTCGGCAGCACCAGATGCCAGAGTTGATCTCCGAGGTCGCCGCTTTCGCCTGCGCCCAGCACCGGAAACCAGCGCAGCGTCACAGAAAACACCATCAGCAGGAAAACCGAAACGACGAAACTCGGCGTCGAAATGAAGCCGACGCTCAGGAAGGCAACCAGCCGGTCGATTTTGCCGCCCGGCCAGCGGGCCGAGACGAGCGCCAGCGGCACGCCGAGCACGATGGCTGTGAGCATGGCGGAGATCGCAAGCGCCGCCGTGTTCGGCAGTGCACCGAGAACAAGGCTGAGAACGGGCCGGCCGTTGAACACGTCTTCGCCGAGATCGCCGGAAAACAGCCGGCCGAAGAAGGCAAAGGCCTGTTCGATCAGCGGCTTGTCGAGGCCGATGCGGGCGTTGAGTGCTGCAACAGCTTCGGGCGTCGCACGCGAGCCGAGGATGACGGTCGCGGGATCGCCGGGGATAAACCGTGTCAGCGCCAGAAGAAGCACGACGGAACCGGCAACGGCGAGAAGCGCCGTCGCCAGCTTGGAGGCTAGATGGATCTGGAAGGATGCGCTCCTCATCGCAGCGCATCCCGAGTGTCAAAGGCAATCACGGGATCAGGCCGTCGCTTCCGTGAACGCCGTGTAGAGCCAGTTGTTGCCGTTCGGCAGCACGCCGGGCTTCAGCCACTTGCGCGAGGCGAAGGCGTTGAAGTTATGCGTAATCCAGATGAAGGCGGCGGACTCGTCGAGCAGCTTCTGCGCCTCGATATAGATCTTCTCGCGCTCAGCCGGATCGACGGTGATGCCGCCCTTTTCGTGCAGGGCGTCGAAATCGGCGTTTTTCCAGCGCTGCCAGTTCCACTGGCCGACCTGCGCCGAGGTGAACCATTGCGTCTGGAAGCCGGGATCGAACTTGCCGTTGTACTTGATCAACGACAGTTCGAGATCCTTGCTGGCGTCGTTTTCGCCGAGCGCCCAATAGGCGGCCGATTCCAGCGCCTCGATCTCGACCTCGATGCCGACTTCTGCAAGGTTCGCCTGGATGATCTGGGCGATCGCCTCGTAGCGGGCATTGGCCTCGATCGTCAGCTTGGTCTTGAAGCCATCGGCATGGCCGGCTTCGGCAAGCAGGGCCTGCGCTTTCTCCAGATCGCGGGCATAGACCGGCGCATCCTTCCAGTAGCCAAGCAGGCTCGGGGCTAGCAGCGCGTTGGCGCGCGGATAGAGGCCGGAATACGCGCCCTGCAGGATCGCGTCGATATCGACGGCATAACGCAGCGCCTGGCGCACGCGGATATCGTCGAACGGCGCCTTCTCGATGTTCGGGCCGAACCAGACATAATCGATGGCGGGAATTTCCGTGACGCTGGCATCCGGCAGCGCCGCGAGTGCCTTGCCGTTTTCCGGGTCGATGGCGGTGAAGTCGATCTCGCCGGACTGGAAGGCGATCTCGGACGTCTTCTGCTCGCCGATCGGCTTGCCGACGATCTTAAGGAAATGCGGCTTGATCGGACCCTTGTAGTCCGGGTTGATCTCAAGAACGAACTGCTCGCGCGGGGTCCATTCCTTGAGAGTGTAGGGACCGCTGCCGATCAGCTTGGTGGCGATTGCCTTTTCTCCCAGCGCCTCGAAGGCCTTCTTCGAGAGAATGCGGCCCGAACCGTCGGCGAGTGCGATCGTATAGAGCGCCGGTGCCGGGTTCTTGAGGATGATGCGGCCTTCGAGCGGACCGGTCACCTCGACATGATCGAGCGCCGACCAGTCCTTGGCATAGGTAACGGGCTTTCCTTCGCTGTCCGGCTTGATGAAGCGCTCGAAGGAGAATTTCACGTCTTCCGCCGTCAGCTCGCCATAACCATCCGTAAAGGCGAGGCCCGCGCGCAGCTTGAAGCGGATTTCCGTGTCGCTCACCTGCTCCAGCTCTTCCGCCGCATCAAGCTCCCATTCGGTCGAGCCCGGCTTGAACGAGATCAGGCCCTGCTGCACCGACCAGAGGACGTTGAGATCGATCGGGCCGGAACGGTTCGCCGGATCGAGGTTGGAAAGGTCTTTTTCGACGCGGACCGTAATCTTTGAGCGGTCTTCAGCGGCGAAGGCCGGGTGAATGCCGCCGAGCGCCACGACGGTGGCGATGGAAGCGCCGCCGAGCAGAACCTGCCGGCGCGTTGGGTTGAATGTCATGGATTGTCCCTCCGGTTAAGCACCCGGCCGATGGCGGGGCTTCAATTCGATGGGACGATTAAAGCCAATTATCTATCAATTACATAGAATAAATATTTTCAGTTTGGAGGTTTGCACGCAATCAGTTTTCCTTTTTTCAACGGCTCTCTGCAAAGCCATGCGGCGCGCCTAGCAGTGGCTCACCTTTATATTTGGGCTTGAAATCAATCGCTTTTCTTGGCCGGACCCGCCATATGTCAACCTTGCCTTCGCATTCTGCGCTTTCAACCATCGCCCGTGTGGAATGGCAGACGGTGGCGCTCGCACTCGTCATCTATGGCGGCTTTTTCGCCGTCACCTGGTTCTGGCAGTCGCTGCCGCTTTTGGCGGTGATTGCCCTCGGCGGCTGGTTAATCGCCTGGCACGGCTCGCTGCAGCATGAGGTCATCCACGGCCACCCGACCCGAAGCCGCGCCATCAACGACGCAATCGGATGGCCGCCGCTGTCGCTATGGCTACCCTATGCCATCTACCGCGAAGGCCATCTCACCCATCACCGCGACGAGCACCTGACGGACCCGATCGAAGACCCGGAATCCTCCTACTTCACCCAGGCCGCCTGGGAGCGGATGGGCCGTTTCGGCCGCCTGCTCGCCGCCTGGAACACGACGCTCTTCGGTCGGCTGACGCTCGGGCCGCTGGTAATGATCGTCAATTTCCTCGCCGAGGAAGCGGCGCTCGTCTTCAAAGGCGATCGGCAGCGCGCGGCCCTATGGGCGCGGCACACGCTTGGCGTCGCCGCCGTACTTGTCTGGGTACTCTGGATCTGTGACATGCCGCTCTGGCTCTACCTCTTCGGCTTCGTCTATGTCGGGGCGGCGCTTAGCCGGCTGCGCTCCTACGCCGAGCACCGCTATGCCGATCATCACGACGAACGCACGGCCATCGTCGAAAACAGCCCGCTCTTCAGCCTGCTGTTCCTCTACAACAACCTTCATGTGCTGCATCATCAGCGGCCGGCGCTGCCCTGGTACCGCATCCCCGGCCTCTATCGCCGGCACAGGGATGCGCTGGTCGCGATCAATGGCGGACTTGTCTATAACGGCTACTGGGATATCGCCCGCCGCTTCCTGCTGAAACCACACGACGATCCTCGCCATCCCCGGCATCAACAGTCGTAACGAACGAACCTCCGCAATCGCCTTTTCGGCCAAGGCACTCGTTTCGAATAGAACCCGACTTTGAATGATTGCTACTGGTATAATTTTCCCGACGCGAAAACCGTCGATGGATTTGTCTTTGTCGGGGCGAGGCAGGTTGTGTCTGCCGTAACCCGGCCGACAAACAAGAAATATTCAAATCGCAAGCGAAATCCCCATATCATTGGCAGCGAACCGGAGTGCAGCGGGAAAAACCACGGTTGTCACAACAGTCAGGAAGAAGCGGCCCTTTTTCCGCGGAGCGGCATCTCGTGGAATAAATTTCTTTGCCTATAGAAATACCCGATAATACCTTCAAGGCCATAGAAAATCATTCAGTGGTTTTGAGACGTTATGGTCAATTCTGTCTTTGGTGCGGCGGGCACCTCCATCTTTGAGGAAATGTCGCGGCTTTCAGCCGAGACGGGATCGATCAATCTCGGACAGGGCTTTCCCGAGGCGCTGGAGCCGGAAGAGCTGATCGAGGCCGCGGTCGTGGCCCTTCGCGAAGGCCCGCATCAATATCCGCCAATGATGGGGATTCCGGCGCTGCGTAAGGCGGTCGCGGACAATACACAGCGGTTTTTCGGCGAAACGGTCAACTGGGAGCGGGAGGTTCTAGTCACCTCCGGCGCGACCGAGGCGCTGACGGACGCTTTTCTCGGCCTGCTCGATACGGGCGACGAAGCGATCGTTCTGGAGCCTGTCTACGATGCCTACAACCTCCTGATCCGCCGAGCCGGCGCGGTGCCGGTTCCCGTGCGGCTGGAGCCGCCCCATTGGCGCCTGACGGCCGACAGACTTGAGGCAGCGATCACGCCGCGTACGAAAATCATCGTGCTCAACACGCCGATGAACCCGATCGGCAAGGTATTCGACGACGAAGAGCTGGCGGCCTTGCGTGACGTGGTGCTGAAGCACGGCCTGATCATCGTGTCAGACGAAGTTTACGAACATCTGGTATTCGATGGTGCGCAACATCGCTCGCCCTTCTTCTTGCCGGAACTGCGAGATCGCGTGGTACGCATCGGCTCGGCGGGCAAGACCTTCTCCGTCACCGGCTGGAAGGTCGGTTACGTCACGGCGGCGGTCGATCTGTTGCGGCCCATTGCCCGCGCGCATCAGTTCATCACCTTCACCACGCCACCCGCCTTGCAGGCCGCCGTCGCGGTCGGTCTGGCCCTACCGGACAGCTATTTCGACGGATTGAAGAAGGGGCTTGCGGAGCGCCGTGACCTGCTGGTGTCCGGGCTGCGCGCGGCCGGCTTCGCTGTTGATCCCGCCCAGGCCACCTATTTCGCCGTCGCCGATCGCAGCGATTTTGCGCCGGATGAAGACGACCTTGCCTTCTCGCGCCGGTTGACGCTGGAGGCGGGCGTGACGCCCGTGCCGATCTCGTCCTTCTACGGCAAGCGGGATGTCACCAGTCATATCCGCTTCTGCTTTGCCAAGCGCATCGAGACGCTGACTGAGGCCGTCCTGCGGCTCGTGGTCTGGCGCGACGAGCGCGGCTGGAAGGCCGCCTCGTAAGCCCGAATTCTTTCCATTCCATCCAAGTCATAAAAGGGGAAACCAACAGATGAAACGTCGTTCCTTGCTTATCCTGCCGGCATTGGCCCTGTTTTTGGGAACAGCCGCTTCTGCTTCCGCTGAAAAGATCCGCTTCGGCGTCACCGCCGGCCCGCATGCACAGATTGCCGAAGCCATCGTGCCGATCGCCAAGGCTAAGGGCCTCGATATCGAAGTCATCGAGTTCTCCGATGGCGCGCTGATCGACCCGGCTACCAATGACGGCCACCTCGATGCCAACGGCTTCCAGCACACGCCCTATCTGGACCAGCAGAACCGTGACCGCGGGCTGAACGTGGTGTCCGTGGGCAAGACCGTGCTTCTGCCAATGGCTGGCTATTCCAAGAAATACAAGACGTTGGCCGAGCTTCCCGAAGGCGCGCAGGTCACCATTCCGAACGACCCCAGCAATCTCGGCCGCGCACTGAAACTGCTTGAAAAGGGCGGTCTTCTGAAGCTCACGCCGGGCGTTTCCTTCAATGCAACGGAACTCGATATCGTCGAGAACCCGAAGAAGATCAAAATCGTGCCGCTTGAAACCGCGCAGCTTCCCCGTTCGCTGGAAGATGTGGATTTCTCCGTCATCACCTCGCACTTCGCGCTCAGCGCCGGTCTTGTGCCGACCCGTGACAGCATCCTGATCGAAGACCAGCTGTCGGATTATCATTGCCTGATCGGCGTCGCCGAAAAGAACAAGGATGCCCCCTGGGTCAAGACGCTGGTCGAAGCCTATCAGTCGCCTGAGGTGAAGTCGTTCATCGAGGCCAAATTTGGCGGCAACGTGATCCCGGTCTGGTAAACATGACGAGCCTTGCTCTTTCCCCCGCGCTTCGGGCGGATCATGAGACGCAGCCATCTGTACCGTCGGCACCCGTTGCCGCCAGGAGGCAGGTGGTTCGTGTCGAAGACCTGACCATGGTTTACGACGAGAAGGCCGGACCCGTTCTCGACAAAGTGTCGCTTTCCGTTAGCGAGGGCGACATTCACGGCATCATCGGTCGCTCCGGTGCGGGAAAGAGCACGCTGGTCCGCTGCCTGAACCGGCTTGTTGTACCAACCTCCGGCCGGATCGAAGTCTCCGGCCACGATATCACCACGCTGTCGCCGGGAGCAACATTGCGCAGCGCCCGGCGCGATATCGGCATGATCTTTCAGCATTTCAGCCTCATGTCGTCACGCACGGCGGCGGGCAATATCGCCCTGCCGCTGGAAATCGCCGGCGTGCCGAAGGAAGAAATCCGCAAGCGCATTCCCGTGCTGCTCGATCTCGTCGGCCTCTCGAACAAGGCCGATGCCTATCCGGTCGAGCTTTCCGGCGGGCAAAAGCAGCGCGTCGGCATTGCCCGCGCGCTGGCCCTTGATCCGAAGGTGCTTCTCTCGGATGAGGCGACGTCTGCGCTCGATCCCGAAACGACCGAACAAATCCTGTCGCTTCTGAAGGACATCAACCGCCGCCTCGGCCTGACCATCATCCTCATCACGCATGAAATGGACGTGGTGCGCGCTATCGCCAGCCACGTCACGGTACTGGAGCATGGCCGGGTGGTCGAAAGCGGCCCTACCTTCGATGTATTCGCCTTCCCGAAATCGCCGGTTGCCCGTTCCTTCCTGTCTTCCATCGTGGCGCACGAACTGCCGCCGCAGGTTGCCGCGCGGCTTCAGCCGGAGCCTTCCGGCGAAACGGCGCCGGTCATCCGCATCATCTTTACGGGCGATGCCGCGGAAGAGCCTGTCATTGCCGATCTCGCTGTCAAGTTCGGCATCCGGGCTTCGATCCTGCACGGACGCATCGATTACATTGACGAGCGTCCGCTCGGCATTCTGACGTTGCTGCTGCCGGAGGTCGGCGACCGCCTGCCTGCCGTTCTCGCCCATCTGTCATCCCTCGGTCTCCATGGAGAGGTCATCGGCCATGCTGTCCGATCTTCTGCCGCCGGCACTCGTCGCGCTGCTTCTTGATTCCATCCTGCAGACGGCGACGATGGTCGGTGTCGCAGCCCTCTTGTCCACGCTCGTTGGGCTGCCGCTTGGCGTGCTGCTGGTCGTCACCGGAAAGGGGCAGTTCCTCGAACGCCCGGCGCTCAACCGCGTCATCGGCACCATCGTCAACCTGATCCGTTCCACACCGTTCATCATCCTGATGGTGGCGATCATTCCGTTGACCCGACTGCTGGCGGGCACGACGGTCGGCACGGCGGCAGCCATCGTGCCGCTGACGATCGCGATCACGCCCCTCTACGCCCGGCTGACCGAGGCGGCCATGCGCGAGGTCGATCAGAGCTTGATCGAGGCCGCGCAGGCCATGGGCGCCACGCCGCTGCAGATCATCTGGAAGGTGCTGTTGCCCGAGGCGCTGCCCGGCATTCTGGCGGGGCAAACGGTCACGCTCGTCAGCCTCGTCGGTTATTCCGCCATGGCCGGAACGGTCGGCGGCGGTGGGCTTGGCGATCTCGGGATCCGCTTCGGTTATCAGCGCTTCATGCCGGAGGTGATGGTCGCCGTCGTCATCGTTCTCGTCGTTATCGTTCAGTCGATCCAGATGGCCGGCGATTGGGCGGCGCGCACCGTCAATCATCGCGTCGCGCGCAGCCGCGACAGAACCTGATTTTGCTTTACGAGGAGTATGAACATGACCATTCCCACCAAGCCGACGCACCTGCCGACGATCGATTTTTCGCGGTTCTATGGCAATCCCGATGAGCGCGAGGCCTTCGTCAGGGAACTGACGCGCGTCTTGCACGATCACGGCTTCTTCTACCTGACCGGCCATGGCGTGCCGCAGAGCCTGATCGACGACGTGATCGCCATTTCCAAGCGCTTCTTTGCGCTGCCGGAGGAAGACAAGCTCTCGATCGAAATGGTGAGATCGCCGCATTTCCGCGGCTACAACCGCGCCGGATACGAGCGCACACGCGGCGAGCAGGACTGGCGCGAACAGCTCGATATCAACACCGAGGGCGAGCGGGTGGAGGCCGGAGCCGATACACCGTGGAACAGGCTTTATGGCCCGAACCAGTGGCCGGAGGCCTTACCGGAACTCAAGCCCCTGCTGCTGCGCTATCAGGCCGAAGTCACCCGCATCGGCATCGACGTGCTGAAGGCAATCGCCCTGTCTCTCGGCCAGCCGGAAAACGCCTTTGCCGACATCTATGAGCCGTCACCCTCCCAGCTTCTGAAGATCATCCGCTATCCCGGCCGCGATGCCGCCGGCAGCGATCAGGGCGTGGGCGCCCATAAGGACGGCGGCTTTGTTACCGTGCTCCTTCAGGATACGACGCCGGGCCTTCGCATCCGCACGGAAGAGGGCGACTGGATCGAGGCGCCGCCGGTTCCCGGTACCTTCGTCATCAACAGCGGCGAGCTGCTGGAACTGGCCACCAACGGCTTCGTCAAGGCGGATGTGCACGACGTCGTGACGCCGCCGAGTGGGACGGAGCGCTTCTCCGTCGCCTTCTTCCTCGGTGCCCGCTACGACGCGACGGTCCCGGTCATTCCGCTGCCCGAGGAACTAAAGCGCGGCGAGCGTGGCGTGACTGTCGATCCGCTCAACCCGATCTTCCGCGAAGTCGGCATCAACCACCTGAAGAGCCGTTTGCGTTCCCACCCGGATGTTGCGGCCAAGCATCATCCGGATCTGCTGCATCTTTTGGAAAAACCGGGGAAGGCCTGATGGCCATCGCCCGCCTCTCCGCCGGGGAGGCGGCAACCCCTTTTCTGGTCTGGAGACCGCACCATGTCGGCACAGGAAAATAATGTCGTCTTCCTTCCCGTTGAAGATGCCGCCCGTCGCGAGGTAGCGCTTCTCTGGGAGACGTTGCGGGACGAGGCGGATGCCGCCATGCATCGCGATCACGCCGTTGCCCGCTCGATGAACTCCGCGGTGCTAATGCATGTCAGCTTCGGCCATGCCCTGTCGCACCGGCTGGCGATCAAACTCTCCGATCACGATATCGACCGCGACGAGTTGCTGGCGTTGATCTACGGCGCCTACACCGACAGGCCGGGCCTGCTGGGCGCTGCTGCGGCTGATCTTGAAGCCGTGAAGGATCGCGACCCCAGCAACACCGAAGTTCTGACACCGTTTCTCTATTTCAAAGGTTTTTACGCCCTGCAGGGCTATCGCGTCGCAAACTGGCTCTGGAACCACGGCCGTCCGCATCTCGCCCGCCATATCCAGAGCCGCATCTCGGAAGTGTTTTCGATCGATATCCATCCGGCCGCGGTGATGGGCCGGGGCATCATGCTCGATCACGGCAGCGGCCTCGTGATCGGCGAGACGGCGGTGGTCGAGGATGATGTCTCTATCCTGCAGAATGTCACCCTCGGCGGCACGGGCAAGGAAACGGGAGACCGGCATCCAAAGATCAGGCGTGGCGCGCTGATCGGTGCCGGTGCCAAGATCCTTGGTAATATCGAGGTCGGAATAGGTGCGAAAGTCGGTGCCGGCAGTGTGGTCGTCACGCCGGTCGAGCCCTATACTTCGGTCGTCGGCATACCCGCACGTCCAGTCGGACGCCCGCACAAGGTGCTGCCCGGCGTGACGATGGACCAGGTGCTGAGCGAACCGGAATACATGATATGAGCGATACCCGAAAACTGCATCTCGGCGCCTTCATGCGGCCCGTGAGCCTGCATACCGGCGCCTGGCGCTATCCCGGCGCTTATCCTGACGCCAACTTCAATTTCCATCACATCAAATCCTTCGCGCAGAAGCTTGAGGCGGCGAAGTTCGACGCTTTCTTCATGGCCGATCATCTGGCCGTGCTCAACATGCCGATCGAGGCCCTGCGCCGCAGCCATACCGTGACCTCCTTCGAGCCGTTCACGCTGCTGTCCGCACTTGCTTCGGTGACGGAGCGCATCGGGCTTGTCGCTACGGCATCGACGACGTTCGACGAGCCCTATCATGTCGCCCGTCGGTTCGCCTCGCTCGATCACATCAGCGGCGGACGTGCGGGCTGGAACATCGTCACGACGGCCAATCCCGATGCCGCGCTGAATTTCGGCCTTGACGACATGGTGGAGCATGGCGAGCGTTACGTGCGGGCGCGGGAGTTCTTCGATGTCGTCACCGGCCTCTGGGACAGCTTTGCCGACGACGCCTTCATCCGAGATGCCGAAAGCGGCATCTTCTTCGATCCGGACAAGTTGCATGTGCTAGACCATCAGGGGCCGGAGCTTAAAGTCCGCGGGCCGCTTAATATCGCCCGACCGCCGCAGGGCTGGCCGGTGATCGTGCAGGCCGGACAATCCGAGCCGGGCCGCCAGCTTGCTGCGGAAACCGCGGAAGTCGTCTTCTGCGCGCCGCGGGATCTCGTCGCCGGCAAGGCGCTTTATGCCGATATAAAGGGTCGGCTCGCAGTTGCCGGCCGCGGGCGGGATGATCTCAAAATCCTGCCGGCTGCGTTTATCGTCATTGGCGATACCGTTGAGGATGCTCGACGCAAGCGCCTGGAGCTCGACAGTCTCGTACACTACGACAGCGCGATCGCATCGCTTTCCATCGCGCTTGGCCATGATGCTTCCGGCTTCGATCCCGATGCGCCGCTGCCGCCTATCCCGGAGACCAACGCCAGCAAATCCGGCCGCGCACAGGTTGTGAAGCTTGCAGAAGAAGAGGGTCTGACGGTGCGCCAGCTGGCGCAGCGCTACGGCGGTTATGCCGGGCTTGCCTTCGTCGGCACGGCAGAGACGGTCGCCGAGGAAATGTCGGCATGGCTGAGCGAGGAAGGCTCGGACGGCTTTAACGTCGTCTTTCCCTATCTTCCCCAAGGTCTCGATGACGTGGTCGAGAAACTGGTGCCGGAGCTGCAGCGCCGCGGCCTGTTCCGCACGGAATATGACGGCACGACCTTGCGGGATCATCTCGGGCTGCAGCGGCCGAACAACCGTTTCTTTTCCTGATCTTCAAAAGAGCGACGGAGGCTACAGGCCGCGGCGTACTCAAGCGATTTGCCCGGACAGCGGCAACGTAATTTCCACTATTTCAACAAAAATAGTAGATTATTGCTCAGCAATTCGACCGGCGCTCGCTACGTTGTTTGCAACAATTTCTATTGAGGGAGACAAAGATGAGAGCCGTTCGCAGTTTGGTCGTGGCGCTTGCCGCATCGATCGGTTTCGGTCTGAACGTTCAGGCCGCCGAGCTTTCCGAAATCCGCATCGACTGGGCAACCTATAACCCGGTCAGCGTGCTTCTGAAAAAGGAAGGTCTGCTCGAAAAGGAATTCGAGAAGGACGGCATCAAGGTCACCTGGGTGCAGTCGGCCGGCTCCAACAAGGCGCTTGAATTCCTGAATGCTGAATCCATCGATTTTGGTTCGACTGCCGGGGCGGCTGCGTTGATCGCGCGCGTCAACGGCAACCCGGTCAAATCCATCTATGTCTATTCGCGCCCTGAATGGACCGCACTCGTGACGCGGGCGGATACCGGGATCACCAAGGTCGAAGACCTGAAGGGCAAGAAGATCGCCGTCACCCGCGGCACCGATCCGCATATCTTCCTCACCCGCGCTTTGGCGGATGCCGGGCTGACCGACAAGGATGTGAGCCTCGTCTTGTTGCAGCATGCCGACGGCAAGCTTGCGCTGCTGCGCGGCGACGTTGATGCCTGGGCGGGCCTCGATCCCCTGATGGCCTCTGCTGAACTCGAAGGCGGTGCAAAGCTCTTTCACCGCAAGCCCGAAAACAACACCTGGGGTGTGCTGAACACCACCGAGACCTTCGCCAACGAACATCCCGATATCGTCAACCGCGTGATCAAGACCTACGAGGCCGCGCGGGCCGAAGCGATCAAGGACCCGGCGGCCTTGAAGGCGGCACTGGTCGAGGCGGCGAAGCTTCCGGAGCCGGTGATCGAAAAGCAGTTGGAACGCACGGACCTCAGCCAGCCGGCAATCGGCGACAAGCAGAAGGAAACGATCCTTGCAGCTGGTCTCGCGCTGCAGCAGGCAGGCGTCTTGCCGGCCGACGCCGATGTCGAAAAGACCGTTTCGGAGCTGATCGACACGCGCTTTGCGGTTACGCAATAAGGGAAAACCATGACCGAGGTGGTGGAAGAGAGGCTTGCGCTGCTGCCAAGCCATCCTGTCAAGGCGAAGCGATCCTGGCCCATGGCCGGGATCGCGCTTTCGATGGTTTTTCCGTTGGGGCTTCTTCTGATCTGGGAAGCCGCCGCTTACGCCGGGCTGTTCAACAGTCGCCTGCTTCCTCCGCCATCGCGCGTTCTTGCGACGCTGTCCGGGCTTGCCGCCTCGGGCGAGCTTGCCCTCCACATCTGGGCGACGACGGTGCGCGTTGCCCTGGGCTTCGTGTTCGGCGCCCTTGCCGCCACGGTGATCGGCGCCATCGTCGGCTACTTAGCAACGATACGCCGACTGGTCGACCCCACATTGCAGGCGCTGCGCGCAATCCCGTCCATTGCCTGGGTTCCGCTTTTCATTCTCTGGTTTGGGATCTTCGAAACGTCGAAAGTGGTGCTGATTGCCGTCGGGGTGTTCTTCCCTGTCTATCTCGGCGTCGTTGGTGCCCTTCTGTCCGTCGACCGGAAGATCGTTGAAGTCGGGCGCATCTTCCGGCTTTCAGGCTTCGATCTGGTGCGCCGCATTCTTCTGCCAGCAGTCCTGCCGACATTCATCATCTCCCTGCGCGCCGGCCTCGGTCTCGGCTGGATGTTCGTCGTCGCTGCAGAGTTCATGGGAGCGTCGGAAGGATTGGGCTATCTGCTCGTCGATGGCCAGCAACTGGGCAAGCCGGATCAGGTGATGGCGGCGATTCTCGTTTTTGCCATCGTCGGGAAGTTGACCGATAGCTTGCTCGTCGCCGTTACCACGCCGTTCCTGCGCTGGCAGGACAATTTCCGGCGCGAGGCCTGAGATGCTGGACATCAGGAACCTCACCAAGATTTACCCGAACGGGCAGCACGCCCTCGACCGCTTTTCACTGTCATTGCCACGCGGCGAGATCACTGCCGTCATCGGCGGTTCGGGATGCGGCAAGAGCACCTTGCTACGGCTGGTGAGCGGGCTGGAAACGCCGACCCAAGGGTCGGTCGTCATCGATGACGAAACGATCGACAAGCCGCATCCGCTGGTCAACCTGATCTTTCAGGAACCTCGGCTTCTGCCGTGGCTGACGGTTGCCGACAATATCGGGTTCGGCCTTGCCGATCTGGACCGCCAAAAGCGGGATGCGATCGTCTCAGACGGGCTCGAGCGCGTCGCGCTTTCAGGATATGGCCATCGCTGGCCAAAAGAGCTTTCGGGCGGGCAGGCGCAACGGGTGGCAATAGCGCGTGCGCTGGCGACCAATCCTGAAGTGCTTCTGCTGGACGAACCTTTTTCGGCGCTGGATGCTTTTACCCGTGCCGACCTGCAGGAGCATCTGCTCAATATCTGGGATACGTCGAGGCCGACAATGATCATCGTGACCCACGATATCGACGAAGCGCTGTTCCTGGCGCGGCGGATCGTTGTCATGCAGCCTTCGCCGGGGCGTATTCTCGACGTGATCGACGTCGATCTTCCCGAACGTCCCGATCGGCATAGCGAAGCCTTCGGTGCGGTTCGAAAGAATCTGCTTCAACTTCTTCATCGCTCGTTGCAGCGAACGAAGGCCGCGAGCGGGGGATGAGAATGAAACGCGACCTGGTCATGGCGGTCACGGTATCTGTGCCGGTGCCCACGGCTGACCCCGCAATTTCCCGCGGGATCGACGGGTGGAACAAGTGCCTCTCATAAATCTCCTGCCGACAACTGTCCTTTGTCCGGTATGCCCTATCTAAGATGTTCAACCAAGGCAGAGAGGGCATATGGTTTATGACGTCGCCGTCGTTGGATCGGGATTTTCGGCGATTGCCGAAACGGCCAACCTGTTACGGCTGCTCCCGGCCTCGTCATCGATCGCCGTCGTCGGCGATGACCCGGGGTTTGGCCGTGGAACAGCCTATCGAACCGAACTTCATATCCATCGTCTGAACGTGCCGGCCCAGCGTATGAGTATTTTCGCGGACCGTCCCGATGATTTTGCCGATTGGCTGCGCACGCGCGGAAAAGGCGTGCCGCCTGATGGCTTTGCGAGCCGCGATGATTTCGGTCGCTACCTTCGCGACAGGCTTGCGGCTCTTCTGCGCGAGCGCGACCGGCCTGTGCTGCATTTCATCAAGGCGAAGGCCGTTGCATGCGAGCAGTGCAGTGCGGCAAAAAATGCCTTCCGACTCGATAATGGTTCGCTCCTCGAAGCAACCAACGTTGTCCTGTGCCTCGGCATCGGGAACGCGGATGTATCGGTTGACGTGACTCATATTGAAGGGCCGATGCGCGAGCGTATCGTCACCAATCCATGGCGATTGGGTTGGTTGTCGCATGTGAAACCCTCTCAGACCGTCTGTATCCTCGGGTCAGGCCTGACCATGGTCGACCAGGTCCTTGCGCTGCGGGCGCACGGTCACCGCGGCCCGATCCGCGTCCTGTCTCGCCGTGGACTCTTGTCGCACGCCCACGCCGATTCAAAAGTCGAGCCTATCGCACCGACACTGCCCGCCTCGCGGGATATGAGCGCTCTTCTTGCTTCTCTGCGACAGCAGGTGCGTGCTGGAGCGGACTGGCGTGGCGTCATGGATGGCTTGCGCCCTTTGACGCAAAGGCTCTGGCAGGAATTGTCGCCCGCGCAGAAAAGCCGCTTTCTTCGCCATGCCTTGCCTTGGTGGAACATCCACCGTCACCGTCTTGCACCGTTGGTCGCATCGCGCCTCGACGCCTTAGGAAAAAGCGGAGCGCTCCGCGTGTACAAGGGCTACATCAAGGATATTGAGGCGGCGAAGTGCAAGCTGGTCGCCTCCTTCCGGCCGCGCGGCGAAAGCGGTCTCGCGCAGCTCGAGGCTGATTGGGTGGTCAATTGCACGGGGATGGAGCGCGCGGGCATCCGCCATTCGCCGCTGCTTCGCCAGATGCTGCAAGATGGCTCGATCAGGGCGGATGAACTCGGTCTGGGAATTTGTGTCGACCAGAGCGCACAGATCGTGGATCGCAACGGCGTTGTCCAGCCGGGCCTTTTCGCCCTGGGTGCACTGACCGCCGGACAGTTCTGGGAAATTACCGCCGTCCCGGATATCCGCGTTCAGGCCCGCAGTGTCGCAGAGCAGATAGCGGCCAACTTGGCCGTTTAGCCAACTCGTGAAATGGACATTCTCCCTGCGAACAAAACAACTCGCCTACACCAGATGATCGCAGGGTCAACGCATAGCAAAACCGATGGACGGGTTTATGACTGAAATATCGGCTAAACTCTTTCACAAGTTGGAGCCTCCGGCAGCCCCGGTGCGGTTCACTTCATCTATCTCACAGGTGCAATGATCTCGGTTTGATGAATGTCGGTTGTACCGCAATCACCGATGCAGGCCCTGCAGCATAACAGGCGACCTCATCGAGCTGATTTTGCATTTTGAAGTTCCATAATGGAACTACGCTACATTCGCCAAGCTCCAGTGCGAATAGCTACAAGTCTCAGTGCAATCAGGCCCCCGCAACCAACGCATCGCACTCATCTGGTTTAAACTCAGACAAATCCGCATTGAACGTCTCCAGCATATCCTCGGATCCCGTTGCAATGCTGCGCTCATCACTCCAGCCGAGCCGGAAAGCCCGGTGCGCGCAGGTCGGTCTTGAGCAGGTCTTCCAGAAGCTTGGCGATCATCGGCGATTCAGCGTTGCCGCCGTAAGCCGCCTTTGCGGCAACGTAGGTTTGCTGGGTGACCCCCGCAAGGTCGAGCGGGACGCCGAATTCACGGCCGAACGCCATGGCAAATCCGAGATCCTTCAGTGCCAAGTCAATGTTGAAGGCGACATCGTACGATCCGTTCAGGATGAGCGCGCCCTCCGTCTCGTGGACGAAGGAGTTGCCGGAGGAAGCCTTTATGGCGTGCCAGGCTTGACCGAGATCGAGGCCGCCGCGCCGGGCAAGCATTAGCGCTTCGCTGCATGCCTTGAGGTGGATGAAGGCCAGCATGTTGGTGATCACCTTGATGATCGCAGCATTGCCAAGCGTACCCATGTGAAAAATCTTGTTGCCCATGGCTTCGAGCGCCGGCAAATGGATATCAAAGAGCTCCTTGTCGCCGCCGGCAAGCATTGTGATCGTTCCATGCGCGGCAAGATGCACGCCACCCGTAACCGGTAGTTCCATCGTCCGCACGCCATGCTTCGCCGCCACGGCAGCGAGACGGAGAATTTCATCACGGCTGATCGTCGACATCTCAATCCAGGTCGATCCGGGTCTCAGGCCGGAAAGCAACTGGGTAAGAACCAGCTCGGAAACAGATGGTGAGGGCAGGCAGGTGATCACTGCATCGCACTGCCGCGCCATGTCTTCCGGAGAATCTGCCCAAGTGGCCCCATCTGCAACGAGGCGATCTGAAAGATGTTTGTGACGATCATGCACAACTACCTTGAAGCCGGCCTTGAGGAGGCTGGCAACGAGGTGCCCTCCGAGATTTCCTAGCCCGATATAGCCGTAGATCATTAGCGTTTGATCCTTGTTAAACCAAAGGGTGAATTTGGAAGCGGAGGAGAAACCACCACGCAGCAGAGCCTGATTTTTCTCAGCCCGCAGCCATGCTATTCCGCGGCCGCCGTGGTCGGTATTTGCGCCGCCACTCTCGTTTTCGTCCGTGACTTCAGAAGACCTATGGCAACCAGGCCAAGGGTACCGGACGCGGCGATGAAGCCAAAGTACATCTGATAAACTGCGAGTCCCGTATGGTGATCAGCAAGGTACCCATTCAATTTAGGGAGATAAATGTCAGGTGTATATGCGATCAGGGAAATCACGCCGATGGCGAGGCCTGTCACTCGGGTGGGGATATGGCGACTTTCCAGGATCGACCAATACAAGTCTCGAGTGGCGTAGGTCATCACCCCGATCAGCAATACGACAAACAGCAAGACGGAACTGCCGGCCGCCGATGGCAGAAACATGAGCGCCAGCAGCCCGAGAATGCTCAATGTCATCGTAATCGCCAGTACATTTTCCCGGCCTATCTTGTCGCCCAGAAAACCAGCCCCCAGACCACCGATTGGACGCATCCACAACTTCGCTACGGTGATAAACGCGGCGGCGCTTGCCGTCATCGTGTATTTTTCCTGCAGGAAAGCGGAGAAGGAATAGGTCGCCCAAAACAACTGATAACCACAAAGAATGATAATGGCGATGAGCCAAAGCTCGGGCACTGCGAGGAGGAACCTGAGATCAGCCAGTAGATTGTTCTCGCTTGCAGCGGTCTTGACGGGGGTGTCATCTCTCAAACGTAGGAATAGGAAACACAAGACCCCAACTGCAAAGCTGTTGTAGACATAAAGTATGATGACCGATGGCAGGGTCTCCGCTGCAGCGAGGCCTTTACCATCAACGTAGTAGCTAAACAGCGCAACCGCGGCGGTAGCCAGGATAGCTTCCACAAGGCCACGCATCCCTTCCAGGCCGCCAAAGAATCGTCCCTGCTCATGGGGCCGAGCCAGCATCTTGACGCCCTTCAGGAGCGCCGCCCAGAAGGTCAGACCGGATGAGATGCCCCAGCCAAGAAATATCCAATACAAGGCCGATCTATCCGGAATGCTGGCATACCAAAGACCTAGAATCCCGGTGAAGATCATCGAGAAGGTCAAGAGCAGGCGCGGCGAGACGCTGTCCGCCAGCCAACCGCTCGGCAGATAGGTGAGCAGAAACATCGTCCCGAGCATCGAATAATAGGTACCAAGTTCAGAGCTGGAGATGTGGAAGGTTTCGAGAATTGTGGTTTCGAAGTTCTGGCGAAGATAAATCAGCGGATAGATCGAGCCCGCCGCAAGCAGCAGGATGAAAAATTGAAAGTAGCGCTGGAGGCCAGACTGGTGCGGTTGCGCATTGCTGATGCCTGTGGCCGGACTGAATCTAGCCATCGCCTTAACTCCTCCCGAGAGTGTGAAGCTGTGAAACCGTGCGGTTAGTGAGGTGGGGTGAAAGACCAGGTCACCCGCCAGAGCGGGTGTAGGCTTAAACGCGGATGGAGCTACGAACCTTCAGTTCCTGGTAGTCCTCGAGCCCGAAGATCCCACCCTCGCGGCCATTGCCCGATTGTTTGTAGCCGCCAAAGGGAGAGCCGTAGTTCGTGGCCTGCCCATTTATCGCCACGGTGCCCGCGCGAAGGGCGTCAGCAACGCGCTCAGCCCGAGCTAGGTCCCCGGTTTGCAGATAAGCGGCTAGGCCAAAATCGCTGTCATTTGCAATGGCGATAGCCTCAGCTTCGGTATCGAAGGGAATGATCACTAGAACCGGACCGAAGATTTCTTCGCGCGCAATCCGCATCTCGTTGGTCACGTCGGCAAAGACTGTTGGTTTGACAAAGCATCCCTTCTCCAGCCCTTCGGGCTTGCCAGTCCCCCCCGCCAAAAGGCGCGCACCTTCATCGATACCCATCTTGATCATGGTCTGCACACGGTCGAACTGAATTTGGCTGAACAAGGGACCAATATGATCGCCGGGCTTGGCGGGATCGTCGACCATTTGCGTCTCTGCAACCTTCTTTGCGATTTCGAGAACGCGATCGTAGACGCTTCTTTCAACCAGCATCCGAGTGGGTGCGTTGCACGACTGTCCAGTATTATAAAAACAATGGGCGACAGATGCAGCAACACGCGTTTCCAAATCGGCGTCGGCAAAGACCAAGTTCGGGGATTTGCCGCCCAGTTCCAGCGTTACTCGCTTGACCGTATCCGCGGCATCCTTTGAAACTGAGATGCCGGCGCGTGTGGATCCCGTGAATGACATCATCGCGATATCACGATGGCGCGACATTGCACTGCCCACCTCCTGCCCATCGCCGAAGACGAGATTGAACACGCCCGCCGGATAGCCTGCCTCGTGCACGATCTCGGCAAACAGCGCCGCTGACAGGGGCGCATATTCTGACGGCTTGAGCACGCATGTCGCTCCCGTGGCAAAGGCGGGCACGACTTTCAGCGCTATTTGGCTGATCGGCCAGTTCCATGGAGTAATCAGCCCGCAAACCCCGATTGGTTCAAGAAGCAGTGTGTCGCCATTGGCCAATATCTCGCGCTCGGACTGGCCTTGGAGCGCGGCGATAAACGCCTCGATATGTTCGACGCCGCAAAAAGCCTGCTGTTCTCGCGCCATGCTAATCGGTGCGCCCATTTCCGTGCTTATCGCCTGTGCCATTTCCTCCAGCCGAGAGGAAAGTACCGCTTTCAGCCGCTCCAGCAGAGCAATCCGTTCTTCTTTGCTTGTCTTCGAAAACGTGTCGAACGCAAGCTTTGCCGCCGCCACTGCCGCGTCGACATCCCGGCTGTCGCCTAGAATTACCTCACCAACAACTTCGCAGTTGGCGGGGTTTGTGATGGCAAGCGGTGTGCCTGATACGGGCGCGACCCAGGCGCCACCAATATAGAATTTGTCCAGCTTCTTCATAAGTCTCTCATTCCGTTTGGATGCAGGTCAGGGCACGACCGGTTCGGTGACCAGGTTGAGGTGCAGTTCAGGCCCCATATAGGGGCTTTGGGCGATCGCCTGGTCGTTCAGGGTTACGCCGAGACCCGGAGCCGTGGGCGGTATAACGAAGCCGTTTTCCCAAACGATCGGCTCGTTTAGAAACCGCATGAAAGGACCATCGAAGCGGCCGATCGATTCAAGGATCAGAAAATTCGGGCTGCATGTCGCGATCTGGATGTTGGCGGCCGCCACAACCGGCCCGCAGTAGAGGTGCGGAGCGATCTGCGCCGCTCGCGTCTCCGCCATCCCGGCGATCTTTTTGGCTTCCAGCATGCCGCCGACACGGCCGAGATTCATTTGCAGGATCGAGGCCGCACCCGCCTCAAGCAGACGGGCAAATTCGTGCTTCGTCGTTAATCGCTCTCCTGCTGCGACAGGGATCGAAGTGAAGCGTGCCACCTCGGCCATGTCGGCGGGATTTTCCGGCGGGATGGGCTCCTCGAACCAGAGCGGGTCGTAAGCTTCCAGTCGCCGCGCCAGGCGTTTGGCGCCGGAAACGGTGAACTGACCATGGGTGCCGAACAGAAGGTCGGCCCCGTTTCCCACGGCTTGCCGGATACGTTTGCAGAACGCTTCAGACCGCCACAAATCTTCCATGCGCGGCTGATGACCGTCATAGATCGTATAAGGGCCGGCCGGATCGAACTTCACGGCCGTGAAGCCCTCTTCAACGGCGGAAGCGGCGACTTCGGCGGCTATATCCGGATCGTTATAGACGTTGGGAAGGCTCGGATCAGGATAAACGTCACCATGCGGAGGATAAAGATAGGTGTAGCTGCGCAGCCGCTCGTGAACCTTGCCGCCAAGCAATTGGTAGACAGGCTGGTCGGCCGCCTTGCCTATGATATCCCAGCAAGCCATTTCGAGGCCACTCAGGACGCCCATCACGGTCACGTCAGGGCGCATCGTGAAGCCGGCGCCATAGCATCTGCGCCACATCCGTTCGATATGATGTGGATCGTTGCCTTCGAACTGGCGGGTGAACATGTCGACGGCCATCGCCGCGCAAAGGTCCGGACCGAAGGTGGCGTTGTAAACTTCGCCCACGCCGCTGATACCGCAAGCGGTGGTCAGGCGGACGAATATAAAATACCGGCCGCCGTGTCGCGGCGGCGGGTTGGCGACAACGAAAGTCTCTATCCGATCAAGCTTCATGAACTGGGCCCTTTGCGATCACGCATCTTGTAAAATCAGCTCGGCAGCTCGCGCGGCCAGCATGATGGTTGGACCGTTGGTGTTGCCGGACGTGACATTGGGAAAGGCCGACGCATCGACAACGCGAAGCCCCTTCATCCCATGAACACGCAAGCGTGCGTCTAAAACGGAATCGCTCGCATCATGACCCATCCGGCAAGTGCAACTTGGATGGAAAACTGTGCCCGCGCGGCTACGAAAGTTCTCCAGTAGCGCAGCATCGTCCATGGTGGCGATGTCTGGCTGAAGTGGCGCCTCGGTCACTGCGCGGATAGCTTTTGTCTGCGCCAATTTCTTAAGAAGGCGGCTGGCGTTGATCACCGTTTCGCAATCCTCAGAAGTAGCTAGCGAATTTGGCTGGATCAGCGGCGGGTCTGCGGGATTGGCCGACGCAATTGTCACCTGACCCCGGCTCGTTGGACGGCTGGGTTGGACGCACAGGAGAAACCCCGGAGCAGGATCCACGGCCACCGCGCCTGAAGTGTGTGTGATGTAAGACATCGGATTGCAGTACACCTGCACATCGGGAACTTCCGATACCGGCGATGAACGGACGTATCCGCTAATCTGATTGACAGGTATACTCAGCGGTCCGTTGCGCGTCAGGATGTAGCGGAGCCCGGCCAATATCCTGCCAAGGCCGGTGCCCAAGGTGTTGTTCAATGTAGGCTCATTCGCGCGATAGTATTGTGAAACCGCCAAATGATCTTGCAAGCCCTTGCCGACTTCAGGCAGTTCATTCAAGACCTCAATGCCATGCGCCTCCAGCAGTGCCACCGGGCCAATGCCTGACAGTTGCAGTATTTGGGGAGAATTAATGGCGCCCGCGGACAAGATTACTTCCTTGTTCGCCCTCACGAGATGTTGGGCGCCGCCTGATCGGAACTGGACGCCGGCCGCGCGCTCATTTTCAACGATGAGCCTGTCGACGAATGCCCGCGAGATGACGCGCAGATTTGATCGCTTCATTGCAGGCCGAAGGAATGCGTCCGCGGCCGACCAGCGTCGACCGTTGCGAACGGTGCTGCGCATGCGCATGAGCCCTTCGGCATCCTCACCGTTCAAGTTGCGGGCGACCGGCCACCCCATTTCACGTGCGGCATCCAGGAAGTTCAGCACAAAAGGGTGCATACCCGCACTGACGTCGCTCACCACCAGAGGCCCGCTTCCCTTTTCGATGGCACCCTCGACCTGGCATTCTAGCGCTTCATAGGATTTGCGGACGACGTCCCAGTTCCATCCAGTCGCACCTGCGCGCTCCCAATCGTCAAAGTCATGAGGCAAGCCCCTCAAATATGCCATCGCATTGATTGAGCTTGACCCCCCGATCACCCGTCCACGTGGCCAATATGCCTTCCGCCCATTGAGGCCGGGGTCGGGTTCGGTTGTATAACCCCAGTTCACGGCTCGATCGGCAAAGGTCTTCGCATATCCCAACGGGACCTTGATCCAGAATCGTGCGTCGCTGCCTCCAGCCTCGATCAGCAACACCTTGTGACGAGGGTTTTCACTCAGCTTGTTCGCCAAGACGCAGCCCGCGGATCCAGCGCCTATGATTATGTAATCAAATCGAACCTCATTCATCGCCGGATCAGCCTCCCAACTGACGTATCGACATTCGCGGTTATGGGGAGGTCTATCGCAGGCCTGTACTTACAACGCAAACAATGCTTTCTTAAGCATAGGCATAATTTTGATTGTAGGTATAGTATGAGTAGGCTGCCCCATGTCACATGGCTCCACAGCTTCGAAGCGGCGGCTAGACATGCCAGCTTTTCGGCAGCAGCAGAAGAGTTGGGGATGACCCCCGCAGCAGTTAGCCAGCAAATACGACTTTTGGAGCGCAAGCTCGGCACAGAATTGTTCGTGAGGCTTCCGCGGGGTGTGACCCTGACGGACACTGGCAAAGCATATGCCCAGCCCATCCGGCGATCGTTTGCAGACATGATGTCGGCCACGAACAGCTTGTTTCGAAATTCAAAGATGCGAACAGTGCGCGTCCGCGCTTCCATCTCGTTTGCAGGGCTTGTCATTGCGCCGCGTATTGCTGAATTCTATGCGTTGCATCCCGACATTTCGGTCCAGTTGACGTCCTTTGTATGGGCGGACAAGTTTGACGACGATCCGGCCGATATCGATATTCGTTATGGTACAGGTGACTGGGACGATGGCGCCGTGCAGCATCTCGGACATGAATACGCAATACCGGTTTGCCACCCGGACTATGCTGCATCCTTCCCGCAGCCGCTGACCATTCAAGCATTGGCTGCGGGAAGGATTATAAGCATAATGGGGTCTGAATCCGACTGGGTTCAATTGTCCGAACAGCACGGATTGAACCTTCAAACAACAGGTGACTGGTTCAAGGTGGACTCCTCGTTTATTGCACTGCAATCGGCGATCGCTCGGGCCGGTTCCGTGATGGTGCTTAAGCGCTTCGCGGACCATTACCTCGAGCAGGGAATTCTAATCGCGCCCTTTGAGTATCGGCTTCCAATCAGATTGGCCCATTTCTTAGTGCGCCACGGCAAATCTAATCCTCGTGAAGAGGTTCAGATTTTATCCGACTGGCTGATGACGGCTTTACCGTGAAAGCTCGGGAGGCAGATATATGCCGTCCTTGGATGCCTGTCCGTCCGCTCAAACGCAAGATCCGCACATCCGCGACAACAATGCGGCCGGGGCCGCGTACCTTATGATTTCGGCTCATCAGCGATGATGCGTTCGATCGCTTCCAGATCACATTTCTCGTCGACATCAACCGCAACCCGCCGCGACCGACCCAAATACAGAAACCCAAAACCGCTGGAGCGAACTCAAAACTGGATAAAACTTGGGGGCAAGGTCACTCGGGTCTATTCGAAGTCTTTCGGTGTGAATCGCATATCATTCCGCTGAAATTTCCTTCAGGCCGTAACCGATACGGTACCGAAAAAGTCCCATCCACTGCCCGTCCTTCAGCACGACCCTCTGCTGCAGATCACCCAACGCATCAAAATGCCGTGCAACAGCGGGAGCATTCAGGGCGTCGGTATCGAAGGACAGCAGGATCGCGTCGCGTCCTTGAAAATCCTCGGGCCTGTACCAACGGCCGTACATGAGGCTGGGTTGACCGATGACGCCGCGTCCGACCGAGCCGGCGGCTTGCTCATTCTCCCTGGCGTAGAAAGCAAGTTCGCTGGCCATATTGTATTTGTCCATTGCTACGAGGATTGGTTTTCTACCCGTCTCGCGTTCGACCGCATCGCGGATGGATGCGACCTGACGGCCGAACTCACTCCAGGCTACGGGCTGTTTCGGCAGGCTGAGGTTTCCCTGAAGCACCGGGCCGAAAGCCATCAGGTTCAACGCAAGTCCGAACAACAGAAGGCAGATGGCGATGGTTGCGATGGTGACATGGCGTATTGTACGGGCGAAGCGGGTCGGCTGCCCGGCCAGAGCCACGATCGCTGCAGCCATGGAGGGTATCGCCATCAGCCAGACCGGCCCCGTCCAGTTGAGCTTTGTATCGCCGAGAAAGCTGGCGATGACGAAAATTCCGAACGGCACTGCCAGGAAGCCGACCGTAAAGCAGGCGTTTCGACGCCTTTCGTCCGCGTCACCGATCTCCCGAAGTCGATACACCAGGATTGCGAGCGCGGCCGTCAGGCCGATCGGCGTCAAAAGGCCTGATGCGTTGATCAGGAGGACAGGCAGATTGAACGTGATTTCGCCTGCAAGCCGATCCGTGCTCTGGAAAGCGAAAGATGCAAGTCCATTCTGGATGTTCCAGTAGATCACGGGTGAGAAGATCAGAAGTGCAAGGCAGGCGGCGAGATAGGGATGCGGCCGTGTGAACCATCGACGGGCATCCGGATCGACGATCATCACGGCCAGCGCCGCAGGGTCGAGAAGCGCAATGGTATATTTCGACAGCATGCCGATACCGATACAGGCGGCTGCGCCATACCAGCTCCGAGCCCGGCCATCGATTATGGCGCCGTGGAGAAAGTAGAGGGTGCCGGCCCAGGCCGCCGTCAGCGGAGCGTCCGGGGTCATGACAAAGCCGATCGAGAAGAAGAAGGGCATCGTCGCCAGAAGCATGAGGCTGATGATGGCTGTGGTCGCATCGAACAGTCGGAGTGTCAGCCGGAAAGTGAAAAGGGCTGCGACGGCCCAGCACAGGCTGGCCATGATCCTGACGCCGAATTCGGTGTCTCCGAAGATCGCCGTGCTGCTCCAGATGAGCCAGGCGACCATGGGCGGATGGTCGAGATAGCCGATATCCAGATGCTGTGCATAATTCCAGTAATAGGCTTCCTGCGGGATCAGGTCGACCACGCCGATGAAGGTCAGGCGCAGAATGACGACATAGGCGATGATGCCGAGCGCGGTGATGCGCCACCTGATCGTTCCGCTCCGCTGCGGGGAGCGCGGTTGCCAGACAAAGAGAGTGGACCCGATGAAGTTGACGGCGGATGCAACACCGATGGCGGCGAGCATCGCGAGCGGTACAGGTATTTGATCGACGCTCGTCAGACCGGCCAGAATGCCGCCGCGGATGAAAAGTGCGAGCAGGCAAATGGCGAAGTAGCGTGCGGAGAGGATCAGCCATTCCCGTCCGGATCGTTCCCTTACCTTCGACAGCCACCGTGATCCGAGGAGCAGGTTGGATATCGTCGCCGCAGCAAAGCTGATGATATGGGCGATGGCGATCGACATCCCCATCTGCCTCAGGATCTGGAATATCAGGAAATCGACGCCGATCCCGATCAGTCCTGTCAGCGCAAAGAGCAGGACAGTGCGCGCGGAGACCCGGCCGCCGGCGAGCACGACGAGCCTCTGGAGATAGGCAAACAATTGCGACAAGCCGATCTTCGAATGGCCGAGCGTGCGGTCGATAAAGGCGATCGGGACCTCCGTGGTTCTCAAAGTCCCGCCGCCGGCCGCAATGATTTCCAGCCCGATCTTGAAGCCGGCCGCCTGCGGGTCGATCGCCAGCAATCGCTCGCGCTTCACTGCAAAAAAGCCAGACATCGGGTCGCGGACATCGGTCAACGGCCGCGCCAGGAGGCCGCCGAGGCGTGAGAGTAGACGGCGGTGCATGGGCCAGCCCGGTGTTTCACCACCTGGAACATAGCGGCTTCCGATCGCCATATCGGCCATGTCGTTGAGAACGGGTTCGACCAGCGGGAGAAGGCGATCGGCCGGATGGCTGAGGTCGGCATCCATGACGACGATCACATCTGACGTGGCGAGCAAGGCCGCATCGAGCACATCACCGGCCAGGCCTCTTTTACCATCGCTCTGGATGAGACTGACATTCGCGCTCGCCTCCCATTGGCGAACACGATCTTGCGTGCCGTCCGTCGAGCCGCCATCAGCGACAAGAATCTCGAAGGCAAGATCATGGCGTTCTTGGGCGGTGATCGCCAGCAGGACATGGTCGATATTTTCAAGTTCGTTCAGCGTCGGCACGATGACCGAGACGCGACGGACTGCGGATGGCGTAGAATGGAATGAAGTGGCTTCGTCTGGAGGTGGGACGGATACGAGCTGAAGCATCGGGAGCGCCTGACTTGGTTCAAGGGCCTCCAGAACTAGGCAATCGCGAGCGTCTCCATCGCTACGTTTTGTTGCGAAATATTTTGACGTCTGGCGAAATTGCGGCTGCCGACGGTCGCCGGGCCTGCCGAATATCGGGGCGGGCCAGCCTCGCAACATTTCTTAAAACGATGAAACGGCGCGCCTGCCGATCCTCCCTATGCTGCCATCATGAAGAGTGCGCCACACAGGGACAGCACCCAGAATGGAAGGATCGACGATGGTACGGGTTCGGATTGAGCATCTTTCGCAATGGTGCGGCAGGGCGTTTCTCGCCGCCAGTGTTGCGATAATTTCGCCTTCGATGGTCCGCGCGCAGGATGCCATGCCAGTCACGGTGGTGCGTGCGGAGCGCAGCGAAATCAGCGAAAGCATCCCGGTGGTCGGCCGGTTGGCGGCGCGAGAAGAGATCGCCGTGCATCCGCTGGTCTTCGGCAGGCAAGTCACCGATGTTCTTGTCGACGCCGGTGATGTCGTCGCGAAGGGGCAGGCGCTGGCGATCCTCGATACAGCGGAGGCGCGTATCCTGCTCGACAAGAATGCGGTCAGCAGTATTCGTGCGCAGGCGGCCGTCCTTGTGGAGGATCGGAAAGTCGAAGTCGCCCGCGTGGTCGAGCGCGAGGCCTTGAAACGGGTCCAGCGAAGCCGTGCTCTGCACGCCAAGCAGGCGCTCGCCGAACAGGTTCTCGATGACCATGAGAATGCCTATGCACGCGCGGTCGCCGAACTGGAGCTTGCGCGCCAGGCACTGGCACTTGGACAAGCTGACGAGAAACTGATCGAGCGCGAGCGGCAAGAAATCGAGCTTGCGATCGAACGGAGCACCGTGCGTGCGCCGCGCGCCGGCAGGATTCTCAGCCGCGATGCGCGGATCGGTTCGACGACATCGGAAGCTTCACCGCCTTTTTTCGTTCTGGGAGAGAACGATACGATCGAAATGCTTGCCGAGGTGACGCAAAATAATTTCGTTGGTCTTCGGGAAGGAATGGTGGCGAGGATTACGATCCCGGGCGAGAGCCGGACCATCGGGGGCACGATCCGATTGAAGGCGGCAAGGCTCGATACCGCGACGGGAAGCGCGTTGGTCCGCATCCAGCTCGCGGATACGGCAGATCTGGCGCCGGGCATGTTCATCAGGGCCGCGATCGAGACATCGGCGAGGAACAGCGTTCTCGTTCCGGTTTCAGCGGTCCGGAACACCGGGACGGGGCCTGTCGTCTATGTGGTGAAGGACGACACAGTCGCCATGCGCACGGTATCGACGGGCCCACGCCAGGACGATCGGATCGAAATCCGCGACGGGTTGAGCGCGGGGGAACTGGTCGTGCTCAAGGCAGGCGGTTTTTTCAAGGGGCGCGAACACGTCCAGCCGCTGGTTGCCGATATCTCGGGTGACCTTCCGCAGGATGTTTCCGCGACCGTGGTTCTACAGGATCCGGCGGAAGCGGTACGGTGATGAAAGCCAATATTTCCGCCTGGGCGATCCGCAATCCGCTGCCGTCGATCCTTCTTTTCGTGATCCTGACGGTCGTCGGTCTCTACAGCTTCAGCCGTCTCCCGGTCACCTATTTCCCGACCATCATCACCCCGACAGTCAAGGTTACCGTCGAGCAATCCGGCACCACCCCGACGGAACTGGAGACGGAGGTCACGCGCCCGGTCGAGGATGCGATTGCGAGCCTGCCCGGCATTGATGAACTGACGTCCAGCGTCGTACAGGGCGTTTCGGTGACGACCGTGGAATTCGAACTGGGCGTCGTGTCGCCGGACAGGGCGATCGCCGATGTGCGGGATGTGGTCGCGAAAATCCGGTCCGATCTTCCGGCCGATATCGACGAACCGGTGATCGAGCGTGTCGAGGAAGAGGCGCAGTCCGTGGTCAGCTATGCCGTGACGGGCAAGGGCATGAGTTGGGCGGAGCTTTCCTGGTTTATCGAGGATGTCGTTGCGCGTGATCTCCAGGGCGTGGCCGGCGTCGGTCGTGTCGATAGAATCGGCGGCGTCGATCGCGAAATCCAGGTCGAGCTTGATGCCGCGCAGATGCAGTCCCTTTCTTTGACAGCGGCGGCGGCAACACAGGCCCTGTTCCGAACCCAGGTCGAGCGGTCGGGCGGCAGGACGCAGCTCAGTGAGCGGGAACAGGGCGTTTCCACCATGGCCGCTGCCCGCTCGGCCGCGGATCTGGCCGATTTGCACATCCCCTTGCCAGACAATCGAAGTGTCCGTCTGGGCGACCTTGGCCATGTCCGTGACACTGTCGCCGAGCCGCGATCCTTCGCCACCTTCGATGGCGCCGATGTCGTCGGTTTCTCGGTCTATCGCACACAGGGAGCAAGCGATGTCAGCGTTGCTGCTGGCGTTGCCCAGGCGATCGAAGACCTCGAGGCAAAACACACAGGCGTGGGCTTTCGGCTGGTAGAAGACAATGTCGCTTACACGATCGGAAATTACCGCTCGGCGATGCAGACGCTGATCGAGGGCGCCGCGCTCGCGGTCGTCATTGTCTTCATCTTCCTGCGGGACTGGCGCGCGACGCTTGTCGCTGCCGTTGCACTGCCCTTGTCCGTTATCCCGACCTTCTTCGTCATCGCCCATCTCGGCTTTTCGCTGAACATATTGAGCCTTCTGGCGATCACCTTGGTCACCGGCATCCTTGTCGATGATGCGATCGTCGAGATCGAAAACGTCGTGCGTCATCGCAATATGGGCAAGTCAGCCTACCGTGCCGCCCTTGATGCCTCTGATGAGATCGGCCTGGCGGTGATCGCCATATCGGCAACAATCATCGCCGTTTTTGTGCCCGTCGGCACGATGACGGGTGTCGTCGGTCTCTATTTCCGTGAGTTTGGCCTGACGGTTGCGATTGCGGTATTCTTCTCGCTCGTCGTCGCCCGGCTGATCACGCCGATCATGGCCGCCTATTTGATGAAGGGTCATGCAGCTTCGTCGGAAAAGCTGGGGCGTGTTGCATCGGCCTATGAGCGCCTTCTGCAGGTCAGCCTCCGCTGGCGCTGGACGACAGCAGGGATTTCCATTGGTGTCTTCGTCGCGGCGGTGATGATCATCGCTTCGTCGCCCACCGGCTTTCTGCCGGATGAGGACAACGGACGCCTGACGCTGACCGTTGAATTGCCCCCGGGATCGACCCTCGACGATACCCGCGCCGTCACCGACGAGATTGCGAAGCGTCTCGGACAGGATGAAGACGTCGAGGGTGTGTTTGCCCGCGCCGGGTCGAGCATGGGCGGCCAGTCCGATGTGCGCTATGCCGTCATGCTGGTCGATCTGACGCACAAGTCCGAACGCAAGCGATCGCTGTCGGAAATGGA
The DNA here is from genome assembly GCF_001931685.1 of Pararhizobium arenae. Taxonomy (GTDB): domain Bacteria; phylum Pseudomonadota; class Alphaproteobacteria; order Rhizobiales; family Rhizobiaceae; genus Pararhizobium; species Pararhizobium arenae. The sequence continues at coordinate 62,608 of NZ_MOOY01000002.1, forward strand.
GTCGGATCTGGATGTGCGACTGGCATCGCTGCCTGACGCCAAGATGCGTTTTCTCAACAGCCGCGGCGCGCGTGATCTCTCCTTCGCGGTTCTCGGTTCGGATGGTGCAGCCGTCGAGGCGGCCGCGAATGCGATTGTCGAAGCTCTGTCCGCCGATTCTGACTTCATCGATCCGACCGCCGATGGCGCCCTGACGAGCCCGCAACTGACGATGGATGTGATGGCCGACAAGGCCGCCAGCTTCGGCGTTTCTCCGGCAGCGGTCGCGGAAGCCATTCGCGTGTCGACGGTTGGCGACGTCGATGACCGACTGCCGAAGCTGATCGAGGGGAGCCGGCAGATCCCGATCCGTCTGCTTCTAGACCGAAGCCAGCGCGACGATCTCGCTATTCTGCAAAATTTGTCCGTTGCATCCGACACCGGCGCCAGCGTGCCGCTCTCGGCTGTCGCGACGTTTTCGTTTGGCGAGACGATATCGTTCATCGATCGGTTTGATCGCCAGCGTCGCATCGAGATCGGCGCGGATATGGCGAACGGGCTCACCCCGGGGCAGGGGCTGGAGCGCCTCGATACGCTTGCGCCTGTAAAAAACCTCGCCAGTGGTGTGACCCTTCAGGCGACGGGTGATTCCGACAGTGAGGGCGATGTGTTCGAAAGCTTCATCGTGGCGATGGTCGCAGGGATCATGCTGGTCTTGTGTGTCCTCATCCTCTTGTTCGGTAACGTCCTAGCACCCTTCACCATCCTGGCGTCGCTGCCACTTGCGATTGCCGGCGTTGCCGCCGCGCTGTTTATCAGTGGCGGCGCCGTTTCCCTTCCGGTCGTCATCGGGATTCTGATGCTGATGGGTATCGTCACGAAGAATGCGATCATGCTGATTGATTTCGCTATCGAGCGGGAACGAGAGGGCCTGAGCAGGGTCGAGGCGATCCGCAGGGCCTGCCTGGAGCGGGCGCGGCCCATCGTGATGACGACCCTGGCAATGGTTGGCGGAATGCTGCCGTCAGCCATCGGTGTCGGCGACGGTGGAGAGTTTCGCTCACCGATGGCCATCACGGTGATCGGCGGACTGCTGGTCTCCACCGTTCTGTCGCTGCTGGTGATCCCGGCGCTTCACCTGATCGTCTCCGGCTTCGGCGATAGAATTCGGCGGGTGACGCGGACATTTTTCGATGTGCGGGAGCGGGAGGTTGCGTGACGACACCCATCCTCCGTTGTCTCCGACCATGGAAAACGGCTTGCCTTCGCAACAAAACTTAACACATTGAAATATTAACGGCGCTGCCCGGGCGCATTCTGGTGAAATCGGGGGACAAACCAAGATGCAATTAGGTTCGGGCGGCGCGCAGATATTGATCGTTGAAGACGATCCCGAAATCGGCAGGCTGCTGGCCCTGACCATGCAGGAAAATGGCATGATCCCGACCGTCGTCGAGGACGGGTATGTCATGCAGGCCCTGCTGCGCAAAAATACCTATGACCTGATCATTCTCGATGTGATGCTTCCTGGCGAGGACGGGATCAGCCTCTGCCGCAAGATCAGGTCGGGGAAGACCATTCCGATCATCCTGCTGACGGCGCTTGGCGAGGAAGTCGACCGGATCGTCGGCCTGGAGGTCGGTGCCGACGATTACGTCACCAAGCCGTTCAGTCCCAGGGAAGTGGTTGCCCGTGTCCGAAGCCTGCTCCGGCGGGCATCTTACGGTCTGGTGGAAACCAACAGCCAGCGCAAGCTGCGCTTCGACGGCTGGCAGATCGACCCGCTTCGTCGCCAGCTTCATGATCCAAGCAACGCGCGCATTGCCCTGACCACGACGGAATTCGACCTGCTGCTCGCCTTTTGCCGCAATCCGGGCCGGGTGATCACGCGGGAAGAGCTCCTTTCGCTGACCCATTCCGGCCTGGCGGGGCCGATCGAGCGCAGCGTCGATGTCCATATCAGCCGGCTGCGGCAGAAGATCGAGCGTGATCCCAAGGAGCCAACGCTGCTGCAGACCGTGCGCCTCGGCGGCTACACGTTCACCGCCAGGGTCGACGAAGCCTAAAGGCCCCCCAAATGAAAAGCCCGACCAAAAGGGCCGGGCTCCGTTGCTCCACATTGATGCCGAGCGCTTAGAATTTGTAGCCGACGAAAATCGATGTCGAGGGCTGGACTTTCTCCTTCACGATCGGGCTATCGGCCGCATCGCCTGTCAAGACGCCGACGCCCGCTTCGCCGCGAACCATCCAGTGTTCATTGATGAGGTAGGTCGCGGACAGGCTGACATCGACGCGCTTCAGACCTGCACCTGGGTCGTATTGCGGGAGGCCGGACGCGGCCGATTGGTCGGCGTTGACGCCGAAATAGGCATCCATGTGCTTGCCATTGGCAATGGTGGCCTCGACGCCGGCGCCGAGAATGAGCTGCTCTGTGACAGGGGCGGAGTATTCCGCGCCGATGGTTCCGATCAGGCTTTCGCTGCCGCCGATGGTCTGGTCGATCGCCGCATAGATTTCGAGCGGCCCCATTTCATAGGCGGCCTTCACGCCCACGGTCGCGGCGAAATCAATGTCGCCAAGGCCTTTGAGTTCATCAGCATCGCCTTCGTCGCGGCCGGCCTCGTAGCCGACCCGTGCGGAGAGGGAAAAGCCGTCGCGCTCGAAAGCCTTGATCGTCGCGCCGGTGGGATCGATTTCAAACCATTCGCCATAGGTGAAGATGAAGACGGGAATAGGGTTGATGGCAAATTTGTCGCCGCCTTCATATTCCGGCTCGAACATGGCGCCGGCGCCGAGAATGAGGCTCCAGTTGCGTGATGCGGGGTCCTTGGCGAAACGCTCGCCGTCGAACTGCTGGTCGGTTGGTTGCGGATCCTGCATCAGGTCGGCGGCCCGGGCGTTCAGCGTCGTTCCGGCGAGCGCAAGCGCCATGCAAAGCATGTGGCGCGAAACGCGTTGTTTGGCGGGGTAAAAAAAGTCCATGTTTGCTCCAGAGTGTATAGCCAGACCTGTCCGATCGTTCCGGACGGAGATGGGGGACCCTGGCTTTGTGGCATCTGCCGTTGGAGCCGTGCGTGATGTTGTGTTGCACTGTGTTAAGGGCGAAGGTGCGTCGCCTGTAACAAAACTTAACATGCTCGTCTTCCGCGCCACGATATGGTGTTTACGGCAGAGGTCTCTATCGCAAGTGCGTGCGGTCTGTTTTTCTTCGGAGGTTACATGCGCTTTCGATTGCCCCTTTGGCCATCGACGATCAACGGTCAGATCACCTGTATCATCATCCTTGGATTGTTGATTGTGATCGTGGGTGGCCCCATGCTTGAGCGGGCGGTGCGCACCGACGCAGACATATCGGATATCGAGCGGATGTCGGCGCGCGTGCATGCGATTTCGGGTATTCTCGCGAATACGGCACCGGAAGACCGAAATATCATCATGGATGCCGCGAAGCGGGATGGCCTGCAAGTGGATTTGCTGCCGCTGTCCGATTTGGCTTTGTTCAGGAGTTCGTCATCCACCGAGCCGACGATCCAGGTTATTCTGGAATGGATTTTCCCGCCGGACGATATTCCTGTTCCGCTGCAAGGCTGGAGAACATTCCTGAACGACCAGCGCGTGATTGCTGCCAAGGTGGATGACGAAACCATGGTCGTGCTGAGCGAGCTGCCGAAGACATTCTTCTGGAGCGACGATGTTCTTGGCCGGGGATCGAACTATCTTTTCGCATTGCTGACGCTGATCGGCCTGTTCTCAGCGTTTGCGGTCTGGGCAATCACCCTGCCTTTGCGCCGGATCGCGGCTGCCGCGATCAATGCCGATGCCTCGACTGGTCCTCCGATTTTCGAGGAGCGCGGCAGTGTCGAGATCGTGGCCCTGGCGCGCGCGTTGAACGATATGCGTAGCCGGATTTCCGATATGTTGGAAGGACGTACACGGATGCTGCGCGGTATCAGTCATGATCTGCGGACACCTCTGACGCGAATGAGATTAAGGGTCGAGCGCGTCACAGATGCGGGTCTGCGAGACGCCCTGTTGAAGGATATCGAGCAGACGGATCACCTCTTGTCCGAAAGCCTGGATTACCTGCGCGACGACTTCAAGCGCGAAGCGCTCGAACGTGCGGATCTCGCCTCGGTGGTCAGGACTATCTGCGATGAGTTTCAGGACATCGGCCATTCCGTGGAATACGAAGGGCCGAACCGGCTGGTCGGGAATTTCAAGCCGATCGCGTTGAACCGGGCGGTCTCCAACCTTTGCGAGAACGCGACCAAGTTCGGCACCGAAGTCCATGTCGGCCTGAGTTCGAAAAACGGTCTCATCACGATCGAAGTCGCGGACAATGGCCCTGGTATCCCGGCGGAGTTTCATCAGAAGGTGCTGGAACCATTCTTCAAATGCGATTCCGCACGCACCGGCGCCGACAAGGGGTTTGGCCTCGGTTTGTCGATCGTCTCGGAGATCGTGCAGGCGCATGATGGCGTGCTGCGTCTTGAAGACCGGCAACCGCATGGGCTGATCGTTCGCGTCACGATACCGGCGTGACGCGCAAAGCGCTGGTCAGAGTCGGACTCGCACAACGTTCAACGATATGCATATCCCGCAAGGCGCGTTTGTGCGACATACGCATGCGTTTTCAGCTCCTCTCGCACAGGATGCTGGCATCGAGCAGTCCCCAGCCATAGACGGGATCCTTGCCAGGCGGTCCAATATCCTGAGCCGACTGGGTGAGCGCGGTCTCTATCTCTGCTGGCGAAAGGTTTGGCCCGGATGCAAGCAAGACGGACACGGCTGCCGTAACGAAAGGTGCGGCGAACGATGTGCCGCTTTTTTGGCGTGAACCAGAGATGGAGGCTGCCGTCCAAACATTGACGCCGGGGGCAGCAATATCGATATGGCTACCCTGTACCGCCCGCCGATAGGCTTTGCGGGCGCTGTCGACGGCCGTCACCGCGACTACGTCATCGTATGCTGCAGGGTAGACCGGCTTCGCCTTCGGTCCATCGTTTCCGGCTGCTGCGACCAGTATGGCGCCCATGTCGATCGCGGCCTCGACGGCCTGTTCGAGAAGCAGGTTCGGCGGTCCTGTCAGGCTCAGGTTGATGACCCTGATGTCACGCTGTGTCAACAGATCGAGCGCGCGAACAAGATCGAACGCATTGGCAATGTCGGTGCCTTTTCTGAAGCGTCGGAATGCATCCACAGCGACGATCTCTGCCGCCGGCAGAAGGCCGGGGGACCGGCCCCCGGATGTTCCCGCGAGAAGAGCCGCGACGGCCGTCCCATGCTGCTCTCCCGACCTTCCGTCTTCCTTTTCATCCAGTCGCAAGACTTCGAGCTTTATGCCGGCAAATACCGCATGATCGGCATTGATCGCCGTGTCGATCAGGCCGATGGGGAGCGATTTCAGGCAAGCCCTGCCGCTGCCGTCTCCACCTGTCGGCCACCCCACCATGTGGCGCAGAAGCCCACAGCTTTCCCGCACACAGCTCGGCTGATCCAAAGATTCGGGCTGGTAGATATGATTGAAGTCGACCGTGGCCGAGGAACTTACAGCGACGACAGCGGCACGCGCCGCGTTCAGGTTCAGGCCGCGCGGTATGCTGAGCCGAACCATGTCGCCACCGACAAGACTAACCGCAATGCGATCTTCGACGGCAAATCCTTGTTGCTGCAGGCTGGCAATGGCGCTTTGATCGAGGCCGGTTGCGACGATTTCGTTCGGGACGCGCGTCGGAACGGCGGCCTGACGACGGACGGGCGCGCGGCGAAGTTCCCTTTCCGCGCGGAAAGGCCATCGAAAGACGTCGCGCAGCGGCCGGCTTTCGCCGCGGTAACCGCTCGATCCGCGATCTGCGCGTCCACTGCTGCGGCCGTCATCATCGCCACCGTCGTCGTCGTCATCGTCATCGGCGAATGCGACAGACATGCCGATCGTGAGGCTGTTGGGTTGCATCACCGGAAATGCAACGATGCCGGCGGCGGCGGTGAGCGAAATCAACATCAGGCGCAGCGCCCGCTCTGCAAGATAACTCAACATCTTTCTCTCCGCCTCCGGCTGCGCGCATTCATTCACATTCGCCGTTTACGTTTGACTCGACATCCTATTCCATCCCATGTCAAAGAAATCGCATGACAAGCGCAAGCCCTAGCGTGCCGGAAAGACTGGTGGCCTTTCTGCCGAATCTCCGGCGATTTGCCATATCGTTATGCCGTTCGCGTGAGCTTGCGGACGACTTGGTGCAGGCCGCATGCGAGCGGGCAATTCTCGCCGCAGACAGCTTCGCACCGGACAGCCGGTTCGATGCATGGATGTTCCGAATTCTGCGCAATCTCTGGATCGATCACCTGCGCCGGCAAAAGACGGCCGGACCGCATCAGGAACTTGATGAGGCGCGAGACCTGGTTGTGCCCTCTGGAGAATCTGCTGCTCATGCGCGCATGGACCTCGCTTTCGTCCTCGATGCTTTGCAGAAATTGCCGGAGGAGCAGCGCGAAGTTCTCGTTCTCGTCTGCGTGGAAGAGCTGAGCTACAAGGATGCAGCCGAGGTTCTATCCATTCCTATCGGAACCGTGATGAGCAGGCTGGCAAGGGCGCGGAAAAATCTCATCGAATTGACGGGAATAAGCTTCGGGGAGAAACGTTCGCTCGATAAGAAAGGCGGCGTTCTATGACAAAACAGAATTTCGACGATGAAACACTGATGGCGTTTGCCGATGGCGAACTTGACGAGGCGGAGACACTTGCTATCGAGGAAGCACTCGCCACGGATGACGCGCTTGCCGAGCGGCTGGCCGTTTTCATGGACAGCCGCCAGATGGTCGGCGACGCCTTGAAACCGCTGATCGACGAACCCGTGCCGGATGCCTTGCTTGCTTCAGTCCGGAAAATTGCGGAGGACGCGCAGAAGAAGACGGCAACGCCGCAAGAAAATGTGGTCGCGTTTCATTCAAGGCCGCAGGCTGATGCTTCCCTCAGAGCGAAGCCGCGGTGGCTTGTACCGCTCGCAGCCAGCGTCGTCGCCTTGATGAGCGGTGTTGTCGGTTTCTCCATCGGGCAATCCGGATCTGCTTCGAACGAATCCGCTGCCGCCATCGCGACAGCGCTCGATCGCGAGCCATCGGGGCAGGATGTGCCTCTCGGCGCCACCGGCTCTGTCCTCCGCCTGGTTTCCACGTTCCAGGCCGAAGGCGGCGAGCTGTGCCGCGAATACGAATTGCGGGAGGCAGGCAGCCGCACGCTCGCGGTTGCCTGCCGGATGGACGATGCCTGGACGACACGCCTTGCGCTGACGACGCCTGTTTCCGAAGGTTACGCTCCAGCTTCGTCCCAGGAAACTGTTGACAGCTATCTGGCCACTATCCAAGCCGGCGCGCCGCTTTCGAGCGACGAGGAAAAGCAGGCACTCAACCGATAAGCGACAATGATTGCTCCTGTGCCCGTTGTGCGCCGGCTATGGCGCACTTCCTTATGAAACCCGGAAGACAGCTCCCACGCCTTTCTTTGGTGCTGAAGGCCAGGATGTTTTTCCTAGAAAAGCCAAAAATTCTTCGGTCATTCGGGAATATGATCGTGTCAGCGTCGTTCTTCTCTCATCCCGTTACCGAGGAGAACAACGATGGCACTCACACTTCTGAAGAAACCGCAGCCGCGTCTCACTTTTCTTTGCCGCAAGGAAGATGAAGGTGTGATACCCGCTCCCGTTCGCGCGAAGACTGCCCTGCCTGAATGGTTCCGCAAGCTGCCACCGGTCGATACCGCACATGTATCGGCAACAAACAGCGGCATAACGGTCAAGCGCTGCATGCCATTTATCGATGCGATGGCGGCCGGCTGGGTCATCGGGCTAGCAGCCACCGTGCGCATGGACATTTCCGAAGGCGGCCGCCGGGTGGATTGCGGCTGGGATTTCGACCGGACACTCGTCAGCAACCACGCCAGCCACCAAGTTGCGGGCAATCCGCGCGAGCCCCTGCCTCCGTGCAAGTTTCATAACTACTGGACAATCCGTACGCCGCCCGGCTGGAGCTGCCTGTTCGTTCCGCCGTTGAATCGTCCGAACGGCGTGTTCGAGATCGTTGCCGGCGTTGTCGATACCGATACCTATCAATCCGAAATTCATTTTCCGTTCTTCGCAACGGGCGAAGATGGCCTGCACGTTCTGGAGCGCGGAACGCCGATCGTGCAGGTCATTCCCTTCCGCCGGCAGACATCCGATCTGGACGCGGATATCCGTTCCGAGAGCGAGACCGAAGGCATGGTTCGCACGACAATCCTGCGAAAAACGCTCGCTGCGGATGGCTGGTATCGAAAGTTCGCGCGCGCGCAACGATAAGTGTTCGCCACCGAATGGATCTTATCACCGCCGCCTTCGCAGATCGCGGCGGCGAAGCCATGTTCTACAATATTTCAGATTAAATAATTGATATTATTAATTTTCTTTGGAATAGACTTTGTTCTCCGACGTTTCTCCGCTGCAGCCAACAAGGCTGTTCATCAAGGAGAAACACCATGAAAAAGCTTGTTGCAGTTTTCGTTTCATTTTTGCTGGCAGGCATCGCCGCGCCGGCCCCGGCGGTGGCGGACGATGATCCGGTCTCGCGCTTCCTGCAAAAAATGGCGCGACATCACCAGACGAGCCACTCCCGCTACAGCCGCGACCGTGATGACGACCGGCGCGGCAGCTGGAGCTCCAACCGCGACTCAAACTCGTCGCGGAATAGCAATTCGAATTCGAACTCCAACCGCAATTCGAATTCATCGAGCAATTCGAGTTCGAACAGCTCGTCCAATTCTTCCAGCAACTCCAGCTCCAATTCATCATCCAATTCCTCTTCCGACGACGATTGATGTCTGATCGCAAGAGAAGGGCGGTTCAAAGTTCTTCCCAGCCCGCGGCTCAGCATGGCTTGGAGGCGCAACATTGATTAGCAAGCGATAGCGCCTGCAAGTGATCACGTCCTTACATCAACACAGACTTCGGGCCGGCTGTTGGACAGACAGTCGGCCCGAATTGTGTTGCCCGCTTTTGGCCAGGCAACTGCCGGAGCTTTGTTTTCGCGGTATCGCATAAAATCCCGCGTAGGACGGAATAAGCCGGAAACCCCTTCGTTCTTCCCATCGCAACAGGGCAATGGTGCCCCGCAAACATGTGGAGATGAACGATGGTCACGAAACGCGGAAACGACGACGCAAATAGGCTCACCGGGACGAACGACACCGACTACCTCTATGGTCGTTCTGGCGACGACCTGCTGTACGGCTACGGCGGAAACGACTTCCTGTACGGCGAAGAAGGCAACGATACGATCGACGCAGGCGGCGGCCACAACCAGATCTGGGGCGGAGAAGGCAATGACCGTATTGTTTCAGGCAGCGGCAACGACAGCATCTGGGGCGGAGAAGGCGATGATACCATCAATGCCGGCAGCGGCAATAACCGCCTGAGCCTGTCCGAGGGCAATGATTACGCCGTCACGGGCAGCGGCAGCGATATCATCAGCGGGGGCGAAGGCAACGATGTCATCTATGCGGGGGCTGGCAACGACAACCTCAGCGGCGGCGAGGGGGACGATAACATCTATGGCCAGGCCGGCAATGACCGTATCGTCGCCCACGAAGGCAACGATATTCTGAACGGTGGCGCTGGCAACGATATCATGACCGGAGGCGAAGGCGCCGACGTGTTCGTCTTCAATGGCGGCCGCGATGTCGTCACCGATTTCGAAAACGGTGATGATCGGATCGACGTGTCATACTACGGCCGTTTCGACAGTTTCTCCGACATTCGCGCCGCGTCCAGCCAGTCGGGCAGTGATGTCATCGTCAAGTCCGGTCAGGACTATATCGTGCTCGAAGACACGCGTCTCAACCAGCTGAGCCACGACGACTTCCTCTGGTAGTTTTTTGGGGGGTCGGGAACGCCGGCATGAATAGAAGACCCTGCAACACACGCCACTGGACTCTTTCGGTGGCGTCTGCTTTTCACGACCCGCCCCGCTCTGTACTGCGCGCGTCACAAAACTCTGCTCCCGATGCCAACTCATACTTTGCTTGACCCGATTTATTCCGGCAGACCTTCTGAAGTTCGTGGAAGTCATGTGCTGGCCGAAGGTTCCTCCACACGTCACGGAGCGCGGCGCATGTCAGATGAGGATCGACGTGGGTGCCTGCATGGTTTCGATGTGGAAAGTAACCCCTATGACTGTGTATGTGGCACGTTTGTCCGCAAGATATCCAGGTCAACACCGATGCGTTCTCTTTGTCGCTGGAGCCGATCTTGAATGGCAGGATAGCCCATATGATCTACGCACCACCACCCATATTGCAGTAGCGGTTGTGTCGGAGAGCAGGCTGGCGATGAGACGGCCTATATCGTCCGGCTCGCTTACGCGCCAGCGAAGTCGGTTCTTCTGTCATGTCAGTTTCCATTGAAGGCGTTTGCGGGGTAGACGGCTTCCCAGCTTGAATTCGAGCCTGTTGCCAGCGTCCAGATCGTCTCGGCAGCCTCTTTCTCTTCAAGCACGTTTCGGCATCCAATTGCTCAACCGGACGACCCGAAGCGTGTCGCTGACCGATGCAAGAGCGATGCTGCTGGCGCAACTGTCGCCGGCTTTCAGCGAGATTGGCTCGGCGCTCGATGCCCTCAACCAGTTTCGCGACACGCCGTTTGGCAAGGTTCGCAACGCGCCCAATTCGGTTGAACCCTTCGTATTCTGATCGGTCATTGGTCCGCTGATTGCAGAAAACCCCAGTGTCCAGCGGGAAATCGTCGCGACCGACCGCCTCGTCGATATCGTGGAGGAGGGATTCGATGCCGGCATCCGTCTCGGGCAAGTCGTAATTCCTATGGCAGAAGGCGTTTCACGGTGAAGCGATGACAGCGGCTCCGGCTGCATCGAACAGCGATAAGCGGACATTGTCGATATGAATACCTACCGTCTCGCCGATGCCGAAGCCGATGTCCGCAGGTGCGCTGACGTTGATCAGCCCAAGTTCAGGATTGCGCACAAAAACAGAGGTGGTGCCGCCAAGGTACTCGCGGGCTTCGACCGTTCCCCGGCAGTGACCGTTTTCCGGCGCAACGAGCGACAGATGCTCGGGACGCGCGCCGAGCTGCACGGGCGCCGCGTCGCTCCTTAACGGCATTTCAAGCAACCCTTGACCTGAGAGATCAAGCTGGCCATCGCCATTTCGCTTGCAGGGCAGAATGTTCATCTTCGGGCTGCCGATGAATTGGGCGACGAAAAGATTGGCGGGGTTTTCATACAGTTCGTGTGGCGTACCCTGTTGCATAACGCGGCCGTCTTTCAACACGACGATGCGATCCGCCAGCGTCATCGCCTCGACCTGATCGTGGGTGACGTAGATCATGGTGGCGCCCAGCGAACGGTGGAGCTTGGCAATCTCGAGCCGCATATCCACGCGAAGGGCGGCATCCAGGTTCGACAGCGGTTCGTCGAACAGGAAGCCGACCGGTTCGCGCACGATCGCCCGCCCGATGGCAACACGCTGGCGCTGGCCGCCGGACAGTTCTTTCGGGTAGCGGTCGAGCAGCGGGGTCAATTTCAAGGTATCGGCTGCCGCATCCACCTTGGCTCTGATCGCGCCAACCGAAAGCTTGGCCAGTTTCAGGCCGAAGCCCATGTTCTGGCGAACGGTCATGTGCGGGTAAAGCGCATAGGACTGGAACACCATGGCGAGCTTGCGCTCCACCGGCAAGGCTGCAGTCACGTCGTGTCCGTCGATGACGATCTGGCCGGACGTCGTGGCCTCCAACCCTGCGATCATCCGCAACAAGGTGGACTTGCCGCAGCCGGAAGGACCGACAATGACGACGAACTCGCCGTCGGCGATCTCCAGGTCGAGATCCCTGATGATCTCGACAGTGCCATATTGCTTGCCTGCCTTGCGCAGCGAAATCTTACCCATGGTATTCTCCTGAAATAAGATCAGCCCTTGACCGCGCCGGCCGTCATAGACCCGCTGATCTGGCGATACATGATGAGACCGAGCAGGACGGGCGGCAGTGCGCCGACGACCATGACGGCTGAGGCGACGCCCCATTGCACGCCGCCCCCGCTGGCGGCGAAGAAGAAGGACGCGCCGACGGTGATCGGCACCGCCTTCGACGTGGTCAGCATCAGGCCGAACAGGAATTCGTTCCATGCGGTGATGAAGCCGAAGATCAGGCTGGTGACGATGGCCGGGCGACAGACCGGCGCAATGACACGCAACAGGATCTGCCGGCGATTGGCGCCGTCCATCAGGGCTGCCTCGTCGAGCTCGCCAGGGAGGTCGCGGATGGCATTGACCAGTATAACCAGAGCGAGCGGCAGGTTGACGATCGAAAGGATCAGACCAAGGCCGAGGCGGGTATCGAGCAGCGCCAGCCACTGGAACATCATATAAAGCGGGATCGCGAAGATGATCAGCGGTACGGCTCGCAAGTTGACGATGAACGGTAAGAGCGTGCGTTCCCCGAGCCGGCCGCGAGCGATCGCATAGGCCGCAGGCAGTGCAAGCGCGACTGCAAGGGTAGTTCCGATCAGGGCAACTGTGATGCTGTTCAACAGATAGAGAAATATGTTCAACCTGTCGGATACCTGGAACACCGCAAGATAGTTGTCGAGTGTCGGCGCCTGTACCCACAGTCCGGGGTTGGTCGACAGTTCGCGCGCGCTCTTGAAGGACGTGACGAGCGTGACAAGGATCGGAAAATTCATGGCCAGCGCCGCGATGGCGAAGACGAGCCAGCGAAGGGCGTTGATCATCTGAGGGCTCCCTTGCGACGGCTGGCAATGAAGTTGAGGCCGTAGAGGACGGCGAAGGAGACGGCAAACAGGATCACGGACGCTGCGACCGCCTTGCCGATAGCCCCCTGCTTGAAGAAGGCCTCGTAGATGTAGATCGATAGCGAGGCCGTGGAGCCGCCGGGGCCGCTGCCTGTGAGAACGTAGACGTTGTCGAAAACCCGGAAGCCATCAATAAAGCGGATGAGAAGGGCGACAACGATCGTCGGGGCCATCAAGGGCAGTTCAACATACCACAACAGATGCCACCGCCGCGCGCCGTCCATGGCGGAGGCCTCGACGATCTCGGTGGGGATCGCCCGATAGGCCATGTAGAACAACAGCAGGGCAAAAGGCGTCCACTGCAAGGTTTCCACGACGATCAGCGTCCAGAATGCGGAGGTAGGACCGAGGAAGGAGACACTGGTGCCGAACCAGGCCCAGAGATAATAAGGCACCGGGCCGGCGAATTCGTGCAGCACGAGTCGGTACATCAGACCGACCAACGCCGGTGCCACCATCAGCGGCAGCATCAGGATCGCCATCAACCAGCTGCGCCTTTCGATCAGCGGCGACAGGAAGATAGCAAGAACCAGCCCGAGTGCGCATTCGAGCAGCGCGGTCAGCGCCCCGAAGCGAAATGAAAACCAGCTGGCCTGCCAGAATGCCCTGTCGTTCCAGACGGCGGCAAAATTGGACAGACCGGTGATCCTGGGCTGGCGCAGCGTCTCGAATGATACGTCGGAGACGGAATAGATCAGGTTGACGATTGCCGGAAAGCCGAGAAAGACCAAAAGGAACAGCACGAGCGGCATGGCCAGCAGCCGAAACTCCGAAGAATGGGCGCCCTGTGTGTTCATCGAACCGCTATCCTTCGTGTCGCAACTGGGTAGGCGTTCATCTGGCATGTCCGTTTGGTTGGGAGATTGCTAGGGTCTGTCAGAACCTGACAGAACCCTAAATTTCTTTGATTTCGTTTGTCTTTTCGGGAAAACGGTTCCCACTTTTCTCTGACAAACTCTAGGCGGCCCCACGTCGCTGCGTCGGTTCTTGCGGTTGATGCTGGCGGCGATCAACCCGTCGCCAGCAAAGCCGTTACTTGAGCAGTTCAGCCATGCCCTTTTCGGTATTGGCAAGTGCATCGTCCAGCGACTGTTGGCCGGACCAGTAGCCGGTGAATTCCTTGGCCTGAAGTTCATAGACAGACAGCGCCTTTGCAGCGGTGCCGCCGTTCATGACATAGCCGTATTTGGACGCGAACTCGCCGAGCTTGACGAGATCAGGGCGTTCCTTCGCGACTTCGGTGACGACTTCCGGCGTCAGCGCCGGGGCGCCGTTGTTCCGGGCGTAGGTCAGGGCAGCTTCCTTCGAGGAAAGCCACTTGATGAAAGCTTGGCCACCGGCCTTGTTTTCAGCGTTCTTGTTGAGACCGAAACCGAGGCCGTGGATGTGTGTAAAGCGACCTTCAGGGCCAGCGGGCGGAGCAACCGTTTCCGTGACGTCGGCGACGGTCGGCGACTTTTCCTTGCTGGTCAGGTCGGATGCGGCAGCATTCCACTGCATCATCGCGGCAACCTGGCCCGACGTGTAGGCCGCATTGGCTTCGGCAAATTCGTACGACAAGGAATCGCTCGGTGTCGCGCCGGCATCGTAGAGCAGCTTGTAGGTCTCGAGCCCCTTGCGGTAGGCATCGGAATTGACCGTGATCTTGCCGCTCTCATCCATCCAGTTACCACCAAAAGCACGTGGCAACGACTGGAACACCATGATGTTGAACAGGAGGTTCTTGAGCTGCAGGACCGTGCCGTAGCGCGTCGGGCTGTCAGGATTGACGGCCTGGGTGAAATACAGCGCGGTTGCGGCGTAGTCATCCCATGTCCATTCGTCCGGGTTCTTCGGCTCAAGCTTCTTGCCAAGGTGCTTTTCAGAGATTTCGGCATACTTCGCCTTGGCGGCGTCGTCCTTCATCAGGGCCTCGACCAGGTCCTTGCGATAGTACATGAAGTGCATCGAAAGGTCGGTCGGAACACCGAACTGCTTGCCTTCATATTGCATGGTCTTGAGCACGGATTCGCCGTAGACCGAGGCTGCCTCGCCCGATAGTTCGACCGGTTCCATGAACGGCGCATACCGGCCGATGGAATAGGTTGCCAGCAGGTTGACGTCGAAAGCCTTGGAACCGGCAGCGAGGTCGGCCTGGAGCTTGTCCCAGAAGCCGTCGCGGTTGAAAAACAACAGCTCAACCTTGTCGTTTTCGGCGACATCGGATTTGGCATTGTAGACATCGGCTGCCGCGCGCAGCGCCGTTTCCTCCGGACCGCCGGGCCAGCCCAGCACGGTTACCTTGGCAAAAGCGGGGCTGGCCAGCAGGCTGGCGATGGCAACGGCCAAAAAGCCGCCTTGCTTGATCTTTGTAAATGTCATGTCCGTTCTCCTCGTTGATGATTTTTTGCAAGATCGGCGATGCCCACGACGCCGACATTTTCCCCAAGGGCGGCGGCGTGGATTTGCGGTTTGAGCCGGGGCGGCAGGTCTTCCAAGGCCTGGCGCACGGCATCGAGATAACCCGTAGCAAGCCCGATTCCGCCACCGATGACGATGCGTGGTGGATCGAGTGCAAGATGGATATTCCGGCAAAGCTGTGCAGTCTGGCGTGCCGATGCGCCAATGATGTCCTTGGCCCAGGAGCTGCCCGTGGCTGCAGCCGCGAAGACATCGCGTGCCGTAGCCCCCGGGTGATGGTCCTTGGCCCGACTGGCTATCCAGCGACCTGAAACCTGATCTTCCAGCGTGCCGGCAACATCCTCGGCGACGCGGAACTGCCCGAAATGGCCGGCAAGGCCCAACATCGGTTTGCCGTTGACGACGATACCGCCGCCGATGCCGGTCGATATGGTCAGAAATACCATGTCTTCGTTTTGGCCAGCGCCGAAACGGTATTCGCCCCAGGCTGCGGCCTGCGCATCGTTGGCGGCTAGAACCGGCACTCCAGAAAGGCGTGCAACCGTTTCTGCAAGAGGAAAGCGATCCGGGAGATCAAGCGTGTTGCGATTGAGCGCAGACCAGAAGCCTTGATCCACAATGCCGGTGACCGCCGCACCCGCCGTCGCGTAACGCCCCTGCCACGACGTGATGGCCGTAAACAGCGCTTCAAGCCACTGCTCCGGATTGCCGCCGCGGGGTGTCGGCATCTTGTGGGTTTCCAGGACAACGCCTCCGCGCACCAGTGCGGCAAGCATCTTGGTGCCCCCTATGTCGAGTGCGAGAACAGTGTCCGGGTCGATCATGCGGGTCGTGCTCCGGCCGAAGCGAGGGTGTCATCGAGCGCGGCGCGGAACCAGGAGGTGACGTGTTCCGGGCGTGTGATCGCGGAACCAACCACCACCGTGAAGGCGCCACTTGCAAGGGCTTTCGAGGCTTGCTCGGGAGTGCGGACGTTACCTTCAGCGATAACATGAGGCGTAAGCTTCGAGGCCGCCGCGATCAGCGCGAAATCGGGCTCGGTGGGTTCGATCGGCCCGGTATATCCGGCGAGTGTGGTGCCGACGATCTCGGCGCCCTCAGCCAGTGCCCATTCAACGTCGGCCAGAATGGAGCAATCCGCCATGGCGATGCGGCCATGTGCATGGATACGGTCAATCAGAGTCTTGGTGTCGACGGGGCGGATGCGCTGGGTTGCGTCATAGGCGATGATATCTGCACCGGCTGCTACCAATGCATCAACATCCTCGATCCATGGCGTGATGCGCACCTGCGTGTCATCAAGGTCTCGCTTGACCAATCCGATAATCGGCTTGTCTGTTGCCGCACGGACGGCGCGGACATAGTCAGCCGACTCGATGCGGAGCCCCGCGGCGCCGCCATCCAACGCCGCTAGACCGAAGCCGACCACCATCGCGGCACTGTCCATCGCGCCACCCTTTACCGGCTGGCAAGATACGATCAGTCCATTTTTCAAAGCTTGAATGTCAAGCAGCACATCCGGCTCTCCTGTTGCCTGATCACGGTAACAGGACAAGACCAGATTGCAACAGGACTTTAACTGGTATTATCGCATAAGCTCAATGACGAAGTCGTAGACGTCGCCGCGATATTTGGTTTGCGTGAACTCAACGATCTGGCCGTCGGCAAGAAAGCAGCGTCGCTCCATCACCAGCAGACTGGTATCTTCCGGGGTGCCGAGAAGGTGGCACTCCTCTTCGCTGGCGGGCTTTGCCTGCATCCGTTGAAGGGCGCGCACGGGAAGCGCGCTGTGGGCCTCCAGATATTCATAGAGAGATGCCTGGATCGCCTGCGGGTTGGGCACGAAGCGTGCCGGCAAGGTCGCGATTTCGATCGCGATGGGGGTATTGTCGGCTGTGCGCAACCGCTTTAGCCGAACGACTTTTTCGTTCCCGGAAATCCCCAGGGCCATCATTTCGGCGGGTGAAGGTCTTGAAATATCACGCGAAATCCATACGCAACCAGGCTCCAGCCCACGGGAGCGCATATCCTCGGAAAAGCTGGTCATGGTCGCCAGCGATTTCTCGAGACGGGATGAAACGACCGTTTTGGCACCTTGGCGACGATCGAGGAAACCGTCTGAAACCAGATTGTCTATAGCCTTGCGTACTGTCACCCGAGAAATGTCGAGAGCCGCACACAATGCGCGTTCACTTGGGATGACGGCACCGCGCTTGATATGTGCTGCCCCGATCGCCGCCTTAATCGCGTCTTCAAGCTTGCGATAAAGCGGCTCGCCACTTTCGCTGGCCATAGCCTTTGTGAGGAGGGTTAGAACCGCTACATCGCTCAATCGAAGCACTCGCTTAAAAGAGCTTCCTTATGCAAAATTTTTTTTAACAGGTAAACTGGTATTGTTATTCCGCGACCAGTTTGCTTTATTTTGCCTGTTTTTCCCGCTGGCGCTGGCGACTTGTCGATTACTGGTCAGATGACACCGTGGCCGGTATCGTGGTCTGAGCGCGAGCTGTCGAAGCTTGCCCTGACATTTCGCGCCGATTCGGGCTATCATGGCATGCGGCAGGCGGAACTGGAACCGCAGCCGACGGGCACGCGGGTGACGGTGGTGGAGCGGGCCACAATCGACAGTCCGCTCGGCTGCGTCATGGCTCGACTGTTCTTTGATCCGCAGACTTTTGCGGAAGTTTATCTGCAAGCGTTTCGGATCCGCCAAGGACCCGCATGTCTTTATGCTGGCTTCAACCTTCGCTGGCGTGCCGGCCGGCGCGATGATGCTGATCTCCTCACCGGGCGAAATCGCCCGCTATATCGCCGTTATTCCTTCAGGCGAAACGCGCACGATCGCCCGCCTTCGCAGCGATTGCTACGCGCGCCAAGGCGGCTGCCATGTACCCGGTCACCACAGCGATCTATCTGCGCGTCGTGGCCGAAGTGGCGCTGCGGTGATCTGCTAGTTCTTTCCCAATCGGGTGATGCAAATCAGATAAAGGCTCCAAAGTCGACTTGATCAAAGCGGCGGGCAGCACCTTCTGTCCGATGAGACATCTTTGGGCGTCGCCAAGATCGTTCGCATTTTATTAAGTTTGTTCGCAAAGAGTCATGACGGGGGGACGATCTAAAACTGGACCGGCGAGTTTAGCTCGGGCTTGCAGAAGGAAACGGCCATGTGCTCTCGTACCGTTCTCATTGTTGAAGACGAACCGCTCATCAGAATGATGCTTGCCGAGGCGCTCTGTGACGAAGGCTATTCGGTCATTGAAGCCGGAACCGCTCTCGAAGCAATGGCCGTTCTGGGCATCAATGACGTTAGCGCAGTGGTCACTGACATCGACATGCCGGGCGGGCTGAGCGGCCTTGATCTCACGCGTTATGTGGCCTCGTGCCGCAAGGGACTTCCTGTGATCGTCACGTCCGGTGGACATCTTTTGAGGGAGGAGGAGCTTCCAGGCGGCACGCGGTTCTTAGCGAAGCCATACCAACTGCGACAAATTCTCGACATGCTGCTTGAAGCAGTGGCGGCTGGCGCAAGCGTCGAGGCCAACGTCGGTCGTCTTCGCGTAGCCTAAACCTCTGGCACTGCGCCTGAAATCGACGGGCGACGGTGCCCGTTGGACAACCCCGTGCACGCAACGGCGTTGAACGAACGGCGACGATCACAATGAGCCTCAGGTCAGCAGGTAGCGTGCTCGCAGCTGGTGGTTGCCAAGCTCAACCTTCCGCCTCGCGTGCGCTCTCTGACACAATCAGGCCACGCAAAGCGCCGCACCTGGGATCGGCCCCCTCAAATAGCCGCTCGGGTGATATCCACCCGATCGAGATGCCGATCGCCGTCGCCGTCGCCCAGCCGGGTTCGTTGCCGGCCCTCTCGATGAGGCGTGGACCCTCGATAGCCAGGCATTGACGCGACTGCTGCACGATTTCCACCGGCATGTTTGCACGATCGATATGTTCCCGCATCTCGGCGTGAAGCGGATCAACGACAAACAGAGTAAAAATCCACGCGGCGATATCTGCGATCATCATTCTGGTCCCATGCTTACGGCATCTGTCAGTTAAGGTCCGACATCGTGAAAGCGCCGAGGGCTTTCACCAGAGGGGCCCGGACCAGCGGGTCGAGCATGATTTGGGAAGCGGATGAGAGGTGTTCAAGGCCGCAGAGCCCTTGACGACGCAATTCGCTTGGTCGAGCACACAGCAGCTCGGAGGGTGCCTACATTTTCAAAAGTCTTTCACGGACTTGGCTGGTCGGGCCGCAGTGTTACGAAAGTTCCGGAGCCGTCAAGCCGCTCGCTGATCAGCGCGAAAGACTGTCGCGCGAGATCGGCGATGGCGGAGCGGTTCTTTTCGAGAAACGCATCCGAGGTGACCTTGATGGTCCGGACGGAGCTTGCCGTGGCAGTAAAGAGCGAACTCCTCATCACGTCCGGGCATAATCGCCCCTCTTGATCAGCGCAGCAGTCCATCGAGATCGAAATCCTCCCACCCGCGGAGGTTCGACGTGAGATCGTCGGTGCCTTCGTCCGTCTTTTTCTCCTGCTTCTTTTTCTTTGAAAGCCGCGTCACCTTACTCTGGTATGCAGCCTTCGCTCTCTTCTCTGCCTTCGCCTCCGCATCCTCAACACGCCACTCGTCGACGACACCCCGGTCAAGAAGATCCTCGACCACTTTCGGATCGAAAACATGGAAGGTGATCTGGCGGGCGCGTCCTGCAAGTCTCACGGTTCTCGTGCCGGCGCTGGGAAGGCGTCCATCTGCCAGCCAGCGATGCCGCTCGCTCGTTTTCATTCCAAGGATGTCCTGGATTTCGCGCGGGATGACGGGAAGGGACGGCCCTTCTGCCACAGCCTTGGAGATCACCGATGCCGCGGCGTTGAAAGCAGTCTTCGCTTCGGCTGGCATCGCCAGAATCAGATCGACCCCGTCGAGCGAGATTGCTTTCTTGGAGGTGGCGGGAAGTCGCGCCTGGATTTCTTGAAGAAGCCCCTTTGCCCGCACGGACGACCCCATGGTGACCGATGTCGACAAGGTCCACGTCCTGATCAGCTCAATGTCGTTCTTTTCGCGTTTCGCCATGCCGCCTAGATGGTGCGAACCTCATCGTCGTTCAATGCACCCGGTCTGCAAGGTGGTGATGAAGCTGGGTAGCGGTGTTCCCGACCAGGCGGAGACACAATACCGATTAATGCTGGAAACCCGTAACATCGCGAGCAAGCCGTTGCTTCGCGACGCAACCTCGGGCGCTCAACCTCTTGAGAATTCGCGGGCAGCTTGAATGAATGCTGTGAACGCGGCCGGTGGGTTCTTCCGGCCGGGGTAGTACAGCGCTAGTGGCGCCAGAGACGGTGTCCAGTCTTCCAACACACGGACAAGCCGACCGGCAGCGATGTCATCTCGCACGTCCGCCTCCATAACGTAGCCGAGACCGATGCCATTGCGCGCCGCGATCCGGACAAGACTTGACTCGTCCAGGGTGATCGAGCCCTGCACGTCGATCTGTAGCGCTTCCCCGTCTCTCTCGAATTTCCATCGGAACAGCGCGTTGTTGGGAAGGCGGGCGCGGATGCAGCGAAACCGGTAGAGGTCTGCTGGGACGTTTGGCGTGCCATGCGTGCGCAGGAATTCCGGCGACGCGACGACGGCGTTGCTGCGTTTGAGGCCGAGTGGTACGGCGATCATGTCAGCGGGAACGAGATCCGCCGGCCTCAGGCCAAGGTCGAAGCCCGCTGCGACGATATCGACGATCCGGCCTTCCGTGACCAGGTCGATATGCACCTGCGGATAGCGCTGGAGGAACGAGAGAATCAGCGGCTCCATCACCTCTCGGGCGGCGGTGGCAAACGCGTTGATGCGCAGTGTGCCGCTCGGAATTTCCTGCAACGACTGGGCCGTCTGCATCGCGTCACGGATATCGGTCACAGCCGGCCCAACCCGCTCGACGAATGTTCGCCCCGCATCGGTGAGCGACACGCTTCTAGTCGTCCGGTTGAACAGGCGGATGCCCAGTCGCTGCTCAAGCTTTGCGATCGAATTGCTCAAGGCAGTGGTGGAGATGCCGAGATCAAGGGCGGCGGCTCGGAAGGATCCGAGGCGGGCGATCGCCAGAACGGCATCGAGTTCAGCAAGAACGGATAGAGTCATTGTCCCTCTTTTCGCAACGTATCATCCTTGTTTATCCGACTTATCCCGTCAATGGGGGTGATCTACCTTTCTGTCAGTCGACTTCCAAGGGGGTCGAACCGCATCCGTCGAGACAGAGAGAAGGACTGGAAAATCCAATGACGATCACGTTACCAAAGGCCATCAAAGCCTATTTCGAGGCAGACCGGACAGGCGATCCGGATGCCATCGCTGGCACCTTCACCGAAAACGGTATCGTGAAGGATAAGGGCAAGATCCATAAGGGACGAAATGCCATCCGCGCATGGATGGCTGATGAAGCGCAGCAGTACAGCTACACGGTCGAACCCTTCTCGATCGCGATCGAGAACGGCAAGACCCAGGTAACGGCCCACGCAGTTGGCGACTTCCCTGGCAGCCCGGTGGACCTGCGTTTTATCTTCGCCCTGTCGGACGAGAAGGTTGCCGAGCTGGAGATCACCGTATGAGCGCTTTTCTTACCCTGGAGGGCCGTCGGGCTCTCATCACCGGCGGCACCTCGGGTGCAGGCGCGGCGACCGTGGCGCTGTTCAAGGAACTCGGCGCCCGCGTGCTGACCACCGCTCGCAAGAAGCCGGCACACTTCTCCGGCGCAGCCTTCATCGAGGCCGACCTCACCACCGTCGATGGGGTTCAGACTGTCGTTGACGCTGTTCACCGGGAGCTTGGCGGACTGGATATTCTGGTGAACGTGTTGGGCGGCTCCTCGGCACCGTCCGGCGGCTTCGCCGCGCTCACCGAAGCCGAATGGGAAAAGGAATTCAACCTCAACTTCTTTCCCGCCGTCAGGCTGGATCGGGCGCTCATTCCCGGAATGATCGCCCAGGGAAGCGGGGTCGTCATTCACGTAACCTCGATCCAGCGTGCCCTTCCGCTGCACCAGGCGACAACCGGCTACGCATCGGCGAAGGGCGCGCTTAACACCTACAGTAAAAGCATCTCCAAGGAGGTTTCGCCGAAGGGGGTGCGGGTGGTGCGGGTTTCCCCCGGCTGGATCGCCGATCCGGGCTCCAATGGTCTCGCGCTTCGCATCGCGGAGGAAGCAGGCATCAGCTACGATGAAGCTGTGCAGACGATCATGAACTCGCTCGGGGGCATACCGCTGGGTCGGCCAGCCAGGCCGGGAGAAGTCGCCGATCTCATCGCCTTCCTCGCCTCGGATCGAGCATCGTCTATTACCGGGACAGAGCATGTGATCGACGGCGGGACGGTTCCCACGGCCTGAACCTCCAGGCCAGTCTACTGCCCTTGCAGGTCAGGCGGGTGCATCCCACCCGCCGATCTGCGAGTAGATCGCATCGCGCAGAAACCGCACGTCGCGGTTCAGGGCAGCGAGCTGCGGTGGCGTCTGGGTCGAGGCTGCAAGCAAGGTATCGCTGAGACAACCGGCCCTGTGCTGCAATGCGCGCCCCTGGTCCGTCAGCGCTACCAGAACCTGGCGCTCATCGCTGAGATTTCGTGTCCGGCGCACATGCCCGGCGGCTTCCAGGCGTTTCAGAAGAGGTGTCAACGTGCTGGATTCGAGAGCAAGCTGGTCGGCGATGGAAACCACGGTCTGCTTGTCGCGCGCCCAAAGAATGTTGAGGACGAGATATTGCGGATATGTCAGTCCGAGCTCGTCGAGGAGCGGTTTGTAGGCACGCTGAATTGCAATTCCGGCGGTATAGATAGCATAGCAGAGCTGGTCGCGCAGGGGCGGGGGATCGTTGTGGCGTTGGGTCATTTTGAACTCCTGTGCCCGCACATATAATCGAAAATATCACGAAAACCAATATCGCGATAAGAATCATGTTGACGCGGGTCGCAACATCAGGCAGCTTATAGATATCGCGATAACAAATATCGCAGTAACTAAGAGGAAAAAGCCATGTCACGCAAGACCATCACCACCATTGCCGCAATCGCGTCCGCGGCCTCCCTTTCCGTTGCCCTGCCGGCCGAGGCCGGTCAATCGCTTCCGCAAGATCAATCCGTTCGGAATGTCGTTCTGGTTCACGGTGCATTCGCTGATGGTTCCGGTTGGAAGGGCGTCTACGACAATCTTACAAACCGCGGCTATCGCGTCACCATCGTGCAGAACCCGCTGACGTCGCTTGAAGACGACGTCGCTGCCGCCAAGCGCGCCCTTGAGCGGCAAGATGGTCCGGTCATTCTCGTTGGACACTCCTGGGGCGGCACCGTCATCACGGAAGCCGGGATCGATAAAAAGGTGAAAGGCCTTGTCTATGTCTCCGCTCTCTCCCCGGATGCTGGCGAGACGACGGCCCAGCAGTACGAGGGATTCGCGCCTGCGTCCGAGTTCGTGATCGAGACCACGAAGGATGGTTTTGGCTATGTGAGCCCAGCCAAGTTCAAGTCAGGTTTCGCGCACGACGTCAGCGACGCCGATGCCGCGTTCATGCGGGATGCGCAGGTTCCAATCAATCTGTCGGCGTTTGCCACCAAGCTCGAGAATGCGGCATGGCGCTCCAAGCCCAGCTGGGCGGTTATTGCGACGGAAGACAAGGCCTTCGACCAAGCCATGCTGATCCATATGGCGGAGCGCATCAACGCCAAGATCACCAAGGTATCGGCGAGCCATGCCCTGTTCATGACGCAGCCGGCGGCCATCGCCGATACCATCGACGAGGCGGCCAAGGCTACATCCGCGAAAGGTCAGTGAACGGTGCGGCGCTATCGGGACGGTCAAGAGCACTCCCGATAGCGCTGGTGAACATCCCTTAACGACCAGCACTGCGGAAGCGAGATACCGGTTGTGAACCGGATCCCCGGCTCCAATCCCTAGGCATTCCTCGCATTCCGCGACCTCAACTTCGACAGCTTATCTGAAACAATTCACGGAGGAACGCTCGTGAAACCCTATACCCATGACAAAAATGTGCCCACAAACTCCGTTTATCCGCAGAAGGTCGGCGGCAATGTCTTTGATTTCATCGTTTGCGGGGCAGGGTCCAGCGGCTCGGTTATTGCTGCGCGGCTTGCTGAGGACGGGAACGCCAGTGTTCTGCTGCTTGAAGCCGGTGGAGACGATCAATCCGAAACCGTATCCAACCCCGCGCATTGGCCGCTTAACCTCGGATCGAGCCGGGACTGGGGGTTTGTCGGAGAACCGACGCCCGGTTTGGATGGGCGACGTCTTCCTCTCAGCATGGGCAAGGGCCTGGGCGGCGGTTCGAGCATCAATGTCATGGTGTGGGCGAGGGGACACAAGGCGGACTGGGATTACTTCGCAACCGAGGCCGGTGACGATGCCTGGGGATACGAGTCGATCCTCCGCTACTATCGCAGGATCGAAGATTGGCAAGGCGCCGTGGACCCGGTTCGCCGCGGAACTGGCGGGCCTGTGCATGTTGCGCAGCCTTTGTCTCCACAGCCGGTGGCAGAGGCCCTGTTAAGCGCTGCGTCCGCTGTGGGCGTTCCGATTTTCGGTTCGACCAATGGTGAGATGATGGAGGTCTCCGGAGGTGCGTCGATCGCCGAGTTGCGGATCCGGGATGGCAAGCGAGAAACGGTGTTCGACTCTTATGTTCGTCCAATGCTGTCGCGTCCGAACCTGACGGTGATGACCGGTGCGTTGGTTACGCGCGTCATCTTCGATGGTAAGCGGGTGACAGGGGTGGAGGCTCTGGTGGATGGCCGCCATTGCCAGTTCATGGCGCATTGCGAAACGGTTCTGTCACTGGGGGCGATCAATACGCCGAAGATCCTCATGCAGTCCGGGATCGGCCCGGAAGAGGAGCTGCAATCGCATGGTATTCCAGTGGTGCAGGACCTGCCGGGTGTCGGTCGCAATCATCAGGATCATCTCGCTTTCGGCTGCACCTGGGCCTATCGAAAGCCGGAAGCTGTGGGCGGGAGCGGCTGCGAGGCGAACATCTACTGGAAGAGCGACGCGCGTTTGACCCAGCCGGACATTCTCCAGTGCCAGCTGGAATTCGCGGTGCCTTCGCCATCCGAAACGGGTCTCCAGACACCGGAACACGGCTGGTCGATGTTCAACGGTCTTGCACAGCCGAAAAGCCGCGGACGGTTGAGGCTCTCCGGTTCTGGTATAAACGATCCTGTGCTGATTGAGCCGAACTCCCTCAGTGAGCCCGAAGACATGGCAGCCGCGTTGGCCGCAGTGGAATTGTGTCGCGAACTCGGAAACAGCGATGGTTTCAAGCCCTTGGTAACGGGTGAAACCGCTCCTGGCCCGCGCAGCAGGTCAGGCATGATCGATTTCATCAGACGCTCGGCCGTCACCTACTGGCACCAATCCTGCACCGCCAAGATGGGACGTGACACCATGTCGGTCGTCGATAGCGAGCTTAAGGTCTACGGCATAGAGGGTCTTCGCATTGCAGACTCCTCCATCCTGCCGCGGATCACCACCGGCAATACCATGGCGCCTTGCGTGGTGATCGGGGAGCGGGCGGCTGATCTGGTCGGGAAGTCGCATGGTCTCACGGCCGTCAGCGATGCCGTTGCCAAGGTAAAATGAAGCGGGTTGACCATCGCTCGACATAGCGTCCTGGGAGGACGTCGTTGTGAGGTTGTCTTTGTCAGCCTGCCTCAAACTGTCCCGCCGAAGGCAGGCATCCATGTCACGGCGTTCGATCCCGAAGCGCGAGATAGACATTTGCTTGCCGATGGGACAGTTCGGCCCACGCGGCGCTTGTTGCCAAATCCGGATCGACCTGTTCGGCAAGGCGTGACATGGCATCGGCGGCTGCGTGGAAACCGGAATACCATCCGGCGCCGACGGCCGCCGACATGCCGGCACCGAGTGCGGACGCTTCATTCGACAGGCTGCGGATGACTGGAAGCCCGGCTGAATCCGCTACCATTTTCCGCCACAGCGGACTGCTTGCGCCGCCCCCGATGACAAAGATGCGGTCGGCTGCGACGCCCCTTTGCCGCATTTCATTGAGCGAGCGCACGAACTCCAGGGTAATCGCCTCCATCGACGCACGATAGAGATGCGCCATACCGGCTTCGGGCCCCATGCCGGTGAAACTTGCCCGTGCGTTCTCGTCCCAGTGGGGGTCCATGCAGCCCACAAGATAGGAGCATACGGTAACGCCGCCGGAGCCGACGCCGAGCTTACTTGCTTCAGCCTCCAGCCGTTCGAAGATGCGGGCATCGTTGCGACCGCCGGCGAAGGTGTCCAGCAGCCAATTTATAAAGTAGGCGCCGCCGCGCTGGCAGCTTTCCAGGAGATAACCTTCGCCGCTCGGGGAGGCCAGGGTGCGCCAGTAGCGGCTGAGCTCCGGCGTTTGCGACCATCCCCCGCCAACGACTGCCGTGCCGAGGTTCAGATAGACGGCGCCGGGATTGATCGCATTGACGCCGAGCCCGGCGCAGTTTCCGTCGCCGCCGCCCGCAAAGACGGGCGTGCCAGCACGCAGTCCCGTTGCAGCGGCCGCTTTCGCCGTGACGCGACCAATGGCGGCGCCCGGCTTGTTGAGCGGCGGCAGCTTTTCGAGCGGAATCGCGAGATGGTCCAGGATCTCGCGCGACCAGACCTTCTTTTCGATATCGAGAATGCCGAACGGATCGCCGCTGGTCCAGCTGGCCTGCGCTTCTCCCGTCAGCTTCTGCGTCAGGAAGTCGTGAACGCTGAGGATCTGTGCGGCATTGTCGAGAAGGTCCGGCTGGGTTTCGCGGAAAAATCGCAGGCGGTAGACGCAAGGGATGACGTCGATCGGTTTGCCGGTGATTGCGTGGAGCCGCTCTTCACCGATCTCCGCGGCAAGCGTGCGCACCACGTCCTTCGCGCGGCGGTCGAGCCAGAGCGTCGCCGGTGCAAGCGGCTTTCGATCCTTGTCGAGCAAAACCATGGTTTCGCGCTGGTTCGATATCGCGATGCCATCGACCCGGGCGGGGTCGATCTCGCACATCAGCGATGAAAGCGCCATGCAGGCCGCGGTCCACCAGTCGTCGGCATCCTGTTCCACATGCAGGGGATGCGGCGTTGAAATAACATGCGCTGCCCGGCCTTCGGCGCGCGGCGTGCCGTCCGCGGTCCAAGCGACCGCCTTGACCGATTGAGTCGATGAATCCATGCCGATGACGTATCGTTCGTCGGGCCGCATGCTTTCTCCTCCACAGGCGGAGGCTTTCTCCGCCAGGCGCCCTTGCCGGTTTGCCGGCTCCTCCTCATGTCGGCTTTACCCGACCTCCACACGCTGCGCCGAACGTGATGCTTACTTAAAGCGCCAGCAACGCCTCTCCCGTGGCGATGTCTGTCACGAAATGCGTTGCATATCCCGCTTCAAGGGTCGCAACGATGGCGGGCAATTTAGACGACCCCCCGGCCACGCAGATCCTGCTCGGCACCTGGCGCAATTCGTTGAGCGTAATGCCGACCATGCGGTCGTCATGATCTCCACCGACGGCAGCACCATGGGCATCCAGAAAGCGACCGATGATCACGGCGACAGCACCACGGGCGACGTAATCGTCAATCTCTTCCTGACTTGCGATACCGGAGACCCGTACCGTGCTGCGGGGACCCAAATCACCGACGCCGAAAAGGATGCGATTTGAGGAATGCACCAGGTGCATCTGTTTTTTAAGCACGGGTTCGGCGAGCAGCGCCGCCTTCAGCTCGCGCGTCGACAAAACGGCTGGCGCCAGCAGGTTGACGCAGCGCGCATGGATGCGATTGGAAAGCAGAGAGGTGCAAAGCTCCGGTGAAAATTCAGGCTCGCCGGTGGAACTGCCGGAAACCTGCACTACCGTCAGGTTCGATACCGGTCGGGTCAAGGCGATCTGGTCGGCGACGGCCAGCACCGTGCGGCCCCATGCAACGCCAATCACGTCTCCGTCCTCAATCTGATCAGCGAGTACCCTGGCGCCAGCGTCTCCGAGGCGTTGAGACAAGCTTTCATCCGTGCCGTTGGGAATGACGAAGACGCCGGAAAGCCCGTATTTGCTCATCAACGCCCGCGCAACGCTGGTGCGCCCGCCGGCCTTGGGGTTGATGACGACGGAAACGATCCCACGCTCGCGTGCTTCCTGCAGGTAGTTGACGATGGTGGCGCGCGAGACATTCAATTGCTTGGCGATCTCGCTCTGGGTCAGCTGGTCGGCATAATAAAGCCAAGCCGCCCACATCACGGCATCATCGAACTCCGTGGGCAAGGATACCCCGATTTCGTCGCCGCTTTTGCCTGAAGATTTTTCTCGTCCCATGGCGCTATTTGGCAGAGCGGTCTGTCATTTGTCAATCTTTGTTGTCATGTGTATTGACAAATGACAATTACGGTTGTCTTTTGTTTTCACATACGCAGGATGACGGCGTTGTCCATGCCCTGGGAGGGGATCGGCGGGTCGGGCGAGGAGGATCGAATGGCAGTCACGATGCCTGACGGCGGCTGGACGGCGTTGATTGACGACATTGTAGGCGGTCGATGGACAAACCCGGAAACGGGCATGCTGGCATCCGTTCCCTACGAGAAGATCGTCATCGAGGAGAGCCTGGACGGTCGCGAGGCGGATTTGATCGCGGACCTTGCACTCGGCGAGCGCTATACAGTCGTGGCAGATGCCGATACCTGGGATGCGATGGGCTCACGCGTGGCGAGAGCTCTGGGTTCGCTTGGTCCCGTGGATACAGTTATCCTCGATCATCCCCATGCCGACATGGCCCATGTTGCCGATCTGAGCGAAAAGCTCGCCGGCGCCGAGGGCGTTGTCGCTGTCGGCTCCGGCACGATCAACGATCTCTGCAAGTTCATCACCGGCCGCAGCAATCGCCGCTATGCCGTTTTCGGCACCGCGGCATCGATGAACGGGTATACGTCCACAACGGCTTCGATCACCCTGGAGAACGGTCTGAAGGTGTCGTTGCCGTCCCATGCACCCTCCGGCTTCTTTATTGATCTCGGTGTCAATGCTGCGGCACCGGCTTATCTTTCGGCTGCAGGCTTTGCCGATTGCCTTGTGCGTTCGGTGGCGCAGGTCGATTGGTGGATGTCCCATCGCCTGATCGGCAGCCTGTATTCGACAGTGCCCTACGTTATACAGGACGCGGATGAGCGGGAACTCAATGCACGCGCCAAGGGTATCGCCGAGGGCGATATCGCTGCCAATGGCTACCTGCATCGGGTCCTCACGATGTGTGGTCTCGGCGTGTCTTTCACCGGCATGTCGAACCATGGCTCGATGGGCGAGCACCAGGTGTCGCACTATATCGACTGCTTTGCCGGCGACAGGCACCCGGGCACCTTGCACGGCCAGCAAGTCGGCGTTGCGACGTTGTCCATGGCGCGGTTGCAGCGCCTGTTCCTCGACAGCGAAAAGCCACCGGTCATCGGCCCGACAAGGATCGACCCCGAAGGAATGAGAGCCCGTATGGGCTGTGAGATCGCCGCCCAGTGCTGGCAGGAAATCCAGCCGAAAGTCTTCGATGCGCGGACTGCCGCCGAAATCAATGAAAAGCTAGCCGACATCTGGCCGTTACTGCGGCAGGAGTTGAAGGCGTTTGCACTTCCTGTCGAAGAAATGGAACAACTCCTGCGGGACGCTGGCGGCCCGATGACGGCGGCCGACCTCGGCTTGCCGGCAGACATCTACAGAGAAGCGCTCGTGCATAGCCGCGAGATGCGCAACCGTTATGCCTTTCTCGATATAGCCGCCGATGCGGGGCTGCTCGAGGACTTTGCGGCCGGGGAGGCGTAAACCATGCGCCCGGTCGCCGAAATGCCGAAGGATGTCGCGGGCGCTGTTCGCGTGCTTTTTGCCGATATCGACGACACGCTGACCAATGAGGGCCGGCTGCCGGCCGTTGCCTATGACGCCCTGGAGCGGCTGAGCGGCGCCGGCATCGCGGTTGCCCCGATCACAGGGCGGCCGGCGGGCTGGTGCGATATGATCGCCCGGATGTGGCCCGTGGTCGGGGTGGTCGGCGAAAATGGGGCCTTCTATTTCGCCTATGACGAAGAAGCGCGCCGAATGCGTCGCAGCTTTGCCATCGGCGAAACGCAGCGTGCCACCGACCGGCAACGGCTCGCGCGGGTGAGTGCCCGGATACTGGCGGAGGTTCCCGGCGCGGCGATCTCCGCTGACCAACTGTATCGCGAGGCCGATCTTGCCATCGATTTCTGCGAGGATATTCCGCCGCTTGCCGACACCGATGTCGATCGTATCAAGCACATTTTCGAGGAAGAGGGCGCGGTCGCAAAAATCTCCTCCATCCACGTCAACGGCTGGTATGGCGCCTATGACAAGCTGACCACGAGCCGCCGATTTGCGGCCGATATTCTCGGCATGGATCTCGATGCCGAAAAGCATCGGATCGTCTTTGTGGGGGATAGCCCCAATGACGCGCCTATGTTCGGCTTCTTCCCCAATGCTTGCGGCGTCGCCAATGTTCTCGATTTTCTGGGAAACCTCGACAGCGAGCCAACCTATGTCGCCGCTAAGAAGGGGGGCTATGGGTTCGTCGAGGTGGCCAACCGCATTCTTGAAGCCCGAGGGCAAGCGGCATGAGCGGCTCTGGCGCAGCGAAGGACGCAACGTCCGCACTGTTGGCTGAGAAATGACATCCGGCCGCGGGAGACGGTTCGGATGAAACAGGAGACAGGTGCGGGCCTGTAAGGATCGCGCCCGATGGATGGGTGAACAGGCCTCACGCGCGGTGACCATGCGCGATGGGTTTGTTACGGGAGGTAGAGACAATGGCTGTCGCGCAGGTAAAACGCATTGCGATTTCGGATTCGCCCTGGCCGTGGTTGTTGCCGCTGACCGCGCTGCTGGTCGTCTTCACCATCTATCCGCTGATCTACAACATCTGGCTCAGCTTCCATGAATTCGTGCCCAAGAGCCGCGGGCTGAAGTTCGTCGGGTTTTCCAACTGGATACAGCTCTGGAACGATACACGCTTCTGGAGCGCGCTGGGCGTCACGTTCCTCTATTTCATCGTGGCGCTCACCATCGAGATCATTCTCGGAATGTCCATTGCTCTGCTGCTCGATGCGGAGTTGCCGGGCTTCGGTGCCCTGCGCGCCATCCTGTCGATGACCCTGGTCATCCCGCCGGCCATCGCCGGCATGATGTTCCTGCTGATGCAGGACCCGCAATTCGGCGTGCTGCCCTACCTGCTCGACCAACTCGGCATTCTCGGCAAAGGAACGCCGATCCTGGCCACATCTTCGCTCGCGCTCGCAGGCGTGCTGGTTGCGGAGATATGGCAATGGACGCCGTTTATGGTGCTGATCTTCATGGCGGGTCTACGCGCACTTCCCGTCGAGCCTTACGAAGCGGCAAGTATCGATGGCGCTTCTGCCTTCCAGATGTTTCGCCGGCTGACGCTGCCGATGATGTCCAAGGTGATCGCGGTCGCGGTTCTCTTGCGCGGCATCGATCTCTTCCGTGTCTTCGACTACGTCTTCGTGATGACGTCGGGCGGGCCGGGCACCTCGACCTATACGGTCAGCCTCTATGCCTGGCAGCAGACTTTCTCCTTCCTGAAGTGGGGCTATGGCGCGACGCTCAGCCTGACGAGCCTCGTCATCATCATGGTCATGGCCAATCTGTTCATTCGCATCGCAAAGGTGAGGTGGTAACATGCAACAGAGTGCATTTGCGCGCACGTTGCGCACCATCGCCGGCTGGTGCGTCGTCGGGATTTTCTTCTTCCCGATCTATTTCTGGACATCGGTCGCCTTTCGCGATGCCAAGGACATTTTCAACTGGCCGCCGATCTTCGTCGATTTTTCGCCGACGGTGCAGAATTTCGAGCAGGTGTTCGGCATCTCCCTCGGCTTTGGGCCGCCCGCGGCGGTCACGCCGGGCGGCGGGAATTTCTACATGGGGCCGCGCCTCTGGGATTCCATCGTCGTGGCCTCTCTGTCGACGGTGCTTGCCATCGTGGTGGCGACCCTTGCCGCGTACGCGTTGTCACGCATGCAATTCCGCGGCCGGCATGAATATGTCAACTGGGTGCTCTCTACCCGCATGATGCCGCCAGTGGCGGTTGCCATTCCCATGTTCTTCATCTTCAAGCAGTTTAGCCTGCTCGATACCTACATCGGTGTGATCCTCATTCATGGGCTCATGAACCTGCCGCTGGCAGTCCTGCTCCTGAAAAGCTTCTTCGACGACATCCCGGTCGAAATCGATGAAAGCGCGCTGCTGGATGGCGCTTCGCGCTGGACGATCTTCCGTCGCATCGTTCTGCCGATGGCCAAGGGCGGCATCGCCGCCAGCGCAGTTCTCTGCTTCATCTTTTCGTGGACGGAGTTCCTGTTCGTCCTGACCTTGACCCAGACAGGCCTGAAAACGGTTCCGGTCGTGTCTTCGACTTTCGTGACCTCGATCGGTACCGCATGGGGCAACATGGCTGCACTTGGCGCAGCCGCCATCGTCCCTGCTTTCATCGTCATCTTGCTGGTGCAGCGCCATCTGGTGCGAGGCCTGACGATGGGGTCGCTCAAACAATAGAAAAACATGGGATCGAGCCGGTAGGAGGGCCGATCCCGAACAACGAGAAATTCCGGCACCAAGCCCGGTCCCGGATATGGAGGAGGAAGAAAGCATGAATGAACATGACAGAAAAGCCTATCTCGCCTCGGTAACGGATCGTTTTGTGCGAGGAGAGATGGACCGGCGCAGTTTCTTGCGCACCGCCAGCAAGCTCGGTCTCGGCGCGACCGCTCTGGGCATGGGTTTCGGTAACCGGCCCTTCATGCTGAACAAGGCATTCGCGCAGGAGCAACTTGCGCCCTCGCCGGACGTCATTGCCTGGCTGAAGGACGTTGGCAAGCCCTTCGCCGGCACGACGCTGAAGCTGGCGACGGAATCGACCCCACCCTCGAACGCCATCAATTCGCAGCTGAAGAAGTATTTTGAGGAAGCGACCGGCATCAAGGTCGAGATCGAGGTGCTGCCGCTCGAACAGGTCCTGCAGAAGCTCACACTCGACGTTGCCTCTTCGCTCGGCACCTATGATCTTTACTACATCGACCAGAGCTGGTCGGCATCGTTCAGTCAGGATGTCTTCGATCCGCGTGAGCAGATCGCGGCCAAGACCGAGCTGGCCATGCCGAACTACAACATCGACGACTTCCTGCCGGCACTCGTCGACGGTATCTCGAAATACGAAGACCGGTGGGTTGGCGTTCCCTACGACATCCCGATCTTCATCATGATCTATCGCAAGGATATCTACGAGAAGCTCGGGCTGAAGGCGCCGGCGACCTTCGACGAACTGCTCACCAACTCCGTGGCGATCACGAAGGAGATGGGCCCGACGACCTTTGGCTATGCCGGTCAGATGAAGTCCGGTCACTATGCGCTCGAATGCGAATGGACGTCGATGCTCTGGGGCCATGGCGGCTCGATCTTCAACGCCGACAAGAAATTCGTCGGCAACGACGAGCAAGGCATCAAGGCGCTCGAATACTACACCAAGCTCAGGGAAATCATGCCGCCCGGCGTCGATGGCTGGACCTGGGACGGCCAAGGCCAGGCAGTCGCGCAAGGGGTTGCCGCCTCCATGCTCTCCTGGGGAGAGTTCTTCCCCTATTTCGACGATCCGACCCAGACCAAGGTCTCCGGTCTCTGCGAGGCGGTCATCCCGCCGCAACCGATCGCGCTTCGCAAGCCCGAGGAGTGCGGCTACGGCGAAATCCCTGGCGTCGGTCACCAGGGCGGTTCCTCGCTCGCCGTGTCGAAATATTCCAAGAGCCCTGACGCCGCATGGCTGTTTATGCAGTGGGCGACCTGCGCCGACACGCAGGCGCTTATCACCGCGCTCGGCGGCGGCACGGGCCCGACCCGGGCCTCCGTCTATGACGATCCACGCGTCAAGGCCAATGCCCGCGTCGGCGCCGGAACGACACGGCATCTGCCGGTCGTTCGCGAAACGATCGCCAAGTATATGGGTTCGGAGCCGGATCTGCCGGAATGGGCACAGATCTCTTCCGATACCATTCCCGTCGGTCTCGGCAAGTATTTCGCCGGCAGTTACGGCTCCCCGAAAGAAGCGATGGACGACATCGCCTCCCAGATCGAGACCGTTATGAAGGGCTGATGCCGGAAGCTGGAAGGGGCGTCATGCTCGTGACGCCCCTTCGATCGGCGCACTGCAACACGTAAGGGAGGATGTTGCGTTGGGAAAGCCTTTGATTGCGATTACGGGTGCGAGTTCTGGGATAGGCGAGGCGGTCGCCCGTGCTTTTTCTGTCGCCGGCCACCCTTTGTTGCTGATGGCCCGCCGGCTTGACCGGCTGGAGAAACTCGGTTTGCCCAATGCGGTGTTGCGGCAGGCGGACGTCCGCGATCGTGATGCCATCGTTGCCGCGGTCAAGGCGGCCGAAGGCGAACATGGCCCGGTGGATATGATGTTTGCCAATGCCGGGATTGCTCGCCTCGGAGACATTGCCCGTCAGCCGCCCGAAGACTGGGACGAGATGATCGATATCAACACCAAGGGCGTGATGAACAGCGTCTATGCCGTCATGAACGGCATGATCGAGCGCAAGCACGGCACACTGATGATGATGAGTTCGATCGCCGGTCGGAAGGTCTATCCCGATCACACCGTCTATTGCGGCACCAAGTTCTTCGTCCACGCGGTGTCGGAAAGCCTGCGTGAATACCTCTCTCCACATGACGTCCGTGTCATCGTCATCTCCCCGGGAATTATAGATACGGAGGTGCTGGATGGTGTGCGCGACGAAACAACGCTTGCCAATTACAAGGCCAACAAGGCGGCGATCGGCGGCGGGATTTCGGCGGATATCGTGGCCGAGCTGATCCTCGATGCCTACCAGAAGCCGCAACGCGCCATCGTCCAGGAAATCGTCATCACGCCAACCCGGCAGAAATATTGAAGCATCGCAGCTCCGTTCCGTGTGGACGGGAAAAGCTACTCATTGGAGTGAAGATTACCATGGCGACCGTGGAATATCAGCGCATCGGAAAATCCTTCGGCGCCTTTACGATCATGCGCGATGTCTCGTTCAAGATCGAAGATCACGAGTTCGTTGTTCTGCTCGGGCCGTCCGGCTGCGGCAAGACAACCCTGCTTCGGATGACTGCTGGCCTGGAGACCGTCAGCGAGGGAGACCTGCTGATCGATGGAAAGCGGGTGAACGACATGCATCCGCGCGATCGCTCGATCGCGATGGTGTTCCAGAACTACGCGCTCTATCCGACGATGAAGGTTTATGACAACATCGCCTTCTCACTCGAAGTCGCCAAGGTTCCTGCCGCCGAAATCCGGAAAAAGGTGGAATGGGCGGCAGCGACGCTGAACCTGACCGACTATCTTGGCCGCTATCCCAAGGAACTCTCCGGTGGCCAGCGCCAGCGCGTTGCCATGGGCCGTGCCATGGTGCGCGAGGCAGCGGTCTTTCTCTTCGACGAGCCGCTTTCGAACCTGGACGCGAAGCTGCGCGCCCATATGCGCACGGAAATCCGCCAGCTGCACAATCGTCTGAGGACGACCACCATCTACGTTACCCACGATCAGATTGAGGCCATGACCATGGCGGACAAGATCGTCGTCATGCGGGCCGGTAAGATCGAACAGATCGGCTCTCCCGATGATGTCTATGACCGCCCGGCAAGCAAGTACGTCGCAGATTTCATCGGCTCCTCGGCCATCAACTTCCTCCCCGGAACGGTCGTCGTGGCCGATGGCATTCCTGCTGTCGACACGGCGACCGGACGGGTACCGCTCGATAAATCGACGGCAGCGAAGCCGGGGCAGTCTGTCGTGATCGGATTGCGTCCGACCGATATCCAGGTGGATTCTGCCGGGCCGCTCGCGGCGAAGTCGGTCCTGGTCGAGCGTCTGGGGCATGATGCGCAGCTGTTCTGCGACGGTCCGGATGGCCGGTTCGTCGCGGTCGTCGACAAGGCCGTGCGTCTCTCGCCCGGAACAGATGTGCGTTTCAGTGTGCCCACCTCCAAGGTTCACGTTTTCGATGCCGCGACCGAGGCCCGCATTTAGGTTCACGGGCTCTCTCAATCACAGGTTTTTTGCGCCGTGCCGGACCCGGACGGTCAGGAAAGGAAGTTTCATGAAATCGCGCTGGTCGGATTCCGAATTTGCCGCCGTTGTCGACGCTTACGTTGCCAAAGGCATCAACCGCGACCTTGCTGTCCGCACCTACACGACCCGGTTACTCGGCTGCGATCCGGAGCTGGTTCTGCACGGCGGCGGCAACACCTCGGTTAAAACCGTTCTGACGGAAATGGATGGGACCGAAGTGGAGGTGCTTTGTGTCAAGGGCAGCGGGTGGGATATGGGGACAATCGAGCCTCAGGGTTTGCCAGCCGTGCGCCTTGAGCCGTTGCGCGCCATGGTCGGTTTCCAAACGCTCTCCGATGACGACATGGTGATGCTGCAGCGCCGGCTGCTGATCGATCCATCCGCGCCTAATCCGTCTGTCGAAGCGATCCTGCACGCCCTTCTGCCGTTCAAGCATATCGACCATACCCATGCGAACGCCATCGTATCCTTGACCAACCAGCCCCATGGCGAAGAGATCATCCGTGACCTTTTCCCGGATTCGATCATCGTTCCCTATGTCATGCCGGGCTTCGACCTTGCCAAGGTCTGTGATGCGGCCTACAGCGCCAATCCCAGGGGCGACGGCATGATCCTCTTAAAACATGGCATCTTCACATGGTCGGACGATCCGCGAACCTCCTATGAGGACATGATCGCCAAGATCGAAAAGGCGGAAAAACGCATCGCCAAAGGCCAGGTAAAGCCGTTCCGGAGCGTCGCTGTCCCGGGAGGGCTGGCCGATGCTGCAGACATCGCACCCATCCTTCGGGGCGCGCTTGCCATCGACACGGGCAAGGACGGTGAGCCCAGGCGCTTCGTGCTCGAGCATCGTTCGAACGAACGAATTCTCGACTTCTGCAATTCGGATAAGGTTGAAAGCCTTGTGCATCGCGGCAACGCAACCCCGGAACACGTCATTCACATCAAGCGCTTTGGCGTTGCACTCCCGGCGCCGCAGAAGGACAAGCTTGACGAATGGTCAGCAGAGGTGCGCGCGGCGGTCGCGCGCTACGAGGCCGATTACACCGACTATTTCACCCGCAACAATGCCCGTGCAGGCGGTAACAAGCAAATGCTCGACCCGAAACCCCGTGTTTTCTACGTGGCCGGAGTAGGTCTCTTTGCCGCCGGCGCGGCGCACAAAAATGCTGTCGTTGCAGCCGACGTGGCGGAGGCGACCATCGAGGTCATCACCAATGCCGAGGGGATTGATGCTTTCGAGGCTCTTTCCGAGGTCGATCTCTTCGACATCGAATATTGGTCGCTTGAACAGGCCAAGCTCACAAAGGTTCAAGAGAAGCCGCTCACCCGGCATGTAGCGATTGTGACGGGGGCGGCAAGCGGCCTTGGTCTGGCGGTCGCCGAAGCGCTGAAGGCAGAAGGGGCAGACGTCGCCCTGTTCGATATCTCGGAAGAGCCCCTGAAAGCGGCGGCGAAGCGGCTCGGTGCGTTGCCTGTCATCTGCGATGTGAGCAGCCCCGACGCGGTGGATAGTGCCGTGGCGGAGGTCGCCCGTCATTTCGGCGGCATCGACATCCTGATCTCCAATGCCGGCGCGGCCTTTCAGGGCAGGCTTCTCTCGGTGGACGAGGCCACATTCCGCAAGGCCTTCGAGCTGAATTTCTGGAGCCATCACTATGTTGCACGGGCCGTCGTCCGCGTGATGGAAAAACAGCAAACCGGCGGCGCGCTGGTTTTCAACGTCTCGAAGCAGGCGGTCAATCCGGGAGCAGATTTCGGTCCCTACGGCACATCGAAAGCAGCGCTGATGGCGCTGATGCGGCAATATGCTGTGGAGCACGGCGCGTCCGGCATCACCTCGAACGCTGTCAACGCCGACCGCATCCGCACCGGCTTGATGACAGACCAGATGGTGGAGGACCGCTCGAAAGCGCGCGGCCTGACACCGGAGGAATACATGCGCGGCAACATGCTGAAGCGCGAGGTAACGGCTGCGGACGTGGCGGCGGCATTCCTGCACCTTGCCAAGGCCCGCGCTTCGACAGGCGCTGTCATCACCGTGGATGGGGGTAACGTCGCCGCGATGATGCGATAGCGCGAAAGCGGCTTCCCGAGGCGGCGTGCCGGTCATCGCCGCTATATTGAAAATGGCATTGGAGGGACATCGCGCATGGCAACCATCCTCATTCTGGGCGCTGGCGTCATGGGTTCGGCGCTCGCCGTTCCCGCGAGCGACAACGGGCACATCGTTCTGCTTGCGGGAACCCCGCTTGATGCGCCTATCATCGACCAACTTAAGCAAAAAGGGGGCATCCACCCGAAGTTCGATAGCCCGCTTCCAAATACCGTACAGGTCCTGGCCAATGAGGAACTGACTGCGGAGCACGCGGAAGCCGCCGACCTTGTTGTCGTCGGCGTCTCCAGCCCCGGAATTGACTGGGCGGTAAACCGGCTGAACGGGCTGCTGGCCTCTGACAAGCCCATCGCTTTCGTAACCAAGGGGTTGGATCGCGACGGAGAGCGTGTGGTGACCTATGCCGAGACACTGCCCCACCGGATACGCAGGATGGCAACCTTCATCGGCATCGGCGGCCCCTGTATCGCCAAGGAGCTTGCGAGCCGCCTCCCGACACTCAGCGTTTATTCCGGCCCAGATCGCGAAGCGACTGGATGGGCGGCAGAACTGATGCGTACTCCCTATTATCGGCTTGCGGTCACCGAAGATGTAACAGGCGTCGAGGCTTGTGCGGCTCTGAAAAACTTCTTTGCCATCGGTGTGAGCGCCATGCAGACGCGCTACCCCGACCCGACGCGACCGGACGGGCAATCCAAGAACCCGACGGCGGGAGCCTTCAATCAGGCGACGCAAGAGATGGCGGCGCTCTGTGAGCGCATTGGCGGGCGCCGTGCCACCGCCTTCGATCTTGCCGGTCTTGGCGATCTCCATGTGACCGTCGGTGGCGGACGCAACAGCAGGCTCGGTCACGGGTTGGGGCAGGGGCGTTCGGTCTCCGAAGTGAAAGCCGGCGAGCTTGCGGGTGAAACGGTTGAAGGCATCGATACGGCCCGAGTTGTCCTCGCCCTGCTGAGTCAAATCGAGAATGCGGAAAGTGAATTTCCATTGGCAACCGCCATCACCAATGCCGTGACGACGAACGGGAAACTGGCCTTCGATTTCGGTAGGCTAGGCGCGATGTAGATCGGACCTCTTGCCGGTACCCGTCCATTATTTTCGGCAGGCGCTAAGCCCTGACGCACCTTGAAATTTTTTATGGTCAAGCTGAAGGGGCATAGCCGTTTACAACGATCGGTTCGTGGGCGGCGGCAGCAAGACCTGCTGCCGCCGCGCAAAATGTCTATCGCAGTTGGACGTCGACTGTCGCCGTGCCTTTCAGTGCATTCGAATAGGCACATATCCGGCGGGCTTCGTCCACGAGGCGAAGAGTGTCGGATTGACCGAGGCCCTCCACGACCGGCTCCAGCAGCGCGTCGATCCCGTACGCACCTGCCTCGTTTACCGTCAGCGTGACGGTCGCGCTTACTGCGATCGACTGGGGAGAGAGGCCAAGCGACTTGGCCGCGACACCGAGTGATGAGGTGAAGCATGCGCCGAAGCCTGCGGCGAAGAGTTGCTCCGGATTTGTGCCGTGCCCGCTTCCACCAAGCACCCTCGGGAACGCAAGTGCGACATCAAGCTGAGCGTCGTCGGACCGTGCCTTGCCATCACGCCCGCCCTTGATAACCACCGTGGTCGTATAAAGCTTTTTCACAGTAAACCTCCTTCAGCGGTCAGCCGGCTTGGCGGCCAGGTCGTAGAACGCCTGCGGCATGCCTTTGACGCCGAGTTGGGCAAAGGCTCGCGGCCAGTCGAACTGGTCCCAATGTTCGTACAGCTGGCCGTCGCGAACGCTCCAGACATCGATAGCATCGAACTCGAGCTTCTGCCCCTTCGGCTCTATGCCGAGCAGGCGCGCACCCGTTACCGTGCCTTGCCAGGTCCAGCGCGTGACCACCCGCTCTTCCGTCGCGAATACGTCCCGCAGGGTGAAACGCGCATCGGGCATCGCCTGATAGATGACGGGGATGAAGTCGATCAGACCCTGACGGCCCTCGGGAACGAGAGGGTTGTGCTGGATATAGTCCTCGGCAACGAGAACGTTCAGCATCTCGATGCGCTTGTTCTGATCCGGTTCGTTGAGCATGACCTCTGAGAAGCTGCGGCCGAGCCACGCATTGTATTCAATCGTGCCCTTTTCGGCCGGCGGCGCGGGCAGGAGAT
This sequence comes from Pararhizobium arenae, assembly GCF_001931685.1. GTDB lineage: Bacteria > Pseudomonadota > Alphaproteobacteria > Rhizobiales > Rhizobiaceae > Pararhizobium > Pararhizobium arenae. The sequence goes on from NZ_MOOY01000002.1 coordinate 103,245, forward strand.
CCGTGGCGGCGGCAAAAATGGGCCATGCGAAAGCATTCGCCAGCACGGTGGCGATCAGGAGGATCTTCATGTTCGTTGGTCCTTGGGAGCCGATGCGTCGGCGGCGACGACGGGCCTTCCGTCGTGAGATGCTTAATAAATGATCGATCGATCACAAACAAGATTGAATAATGATCGATCGATCACTAATTTGTGTTTTCACACTTTCACAGCATCGGTGGTAACTGGATTCAACGGGAGCAAACCATGGCACGGCCGCGCAATTACGATGAGGGAGCCGTGATCACCGCGGCGATGAATGTCTTCTGGCGCAAGGGATATGTCGCCACATCCATGTCTGATCTTTACCAGGCGACGGGTCTGAAGCCGGGCAACCTTTACGTAACGTTCCAAGACAAAGAGCACATGTTCCGCAAGGCCTTCGAAGCCTATGCGGCACAGTTTCGTGCCAGTTTGCCTCAAAATGCCCGGGGGCTTGAGGCCATCCGGTCGTGGCTCGACACGCAGGTTCGGCTTGCGACGGAAGATCCCGAGCGTAAGGGCTGCCTGATCGTCAACACAGTCGCCGAGCGGTCTGCTCATTCCGCGGAAACGCAGGCCCTTGCCCAAGCGCGCCTCAATGAGATCATGGACTTTTTCCGCGAAGCATTGCGGGACGCGGTGAAGATGCGCGAAATAGCGGTTGATACCGACATCGATCGTCATGTGGCAGCGCTGACCGGTGCGGTAATCGCTATTATGACGATGGGCCGGGGCGCCGCCGCCGCCGAGACGATCCAGGCAATTGGCCACGTCGCTTTTCACTCTCTAAAGCCGGAGACGAAGCCGGTCGGATAACGACGGCGAAGGCTTGTGAGAGGTATTCACGAGAGCTTGTTGTTCAAAAGTTCAGCGATAATCGCCGCACTGTCAGCGTCGTCATTGTGAACTGCGCCCGTTCACCTCAACCTTTCCATTACCTTGAGGAGGTCGACGAAGGCCCGCAGTGGCGACGGCATGTGCCGGCTGCGCGGGTAATAGAGCGCCAAGCCGGGGTTGGGCGGGCACCAGTCATCCAGCACGGTCACCAACTGGCCCGATCCGAGGAGCGACCGCGCGAAGTGTTCTGGCACATAGGCAATGCCGCGACCGTGTGCCGCCGCCTGCACGAGAAGATCGCTATCATCGAGAGTAAGGTTGCCCGGCACGTCGATCGCGATTTCCTCTCCGCGTTTGGAAAATTCCCAGCGGTATCGTTTTCCGCTGGGGAGACGTTGGCGGATACAGTGATGCGCGTTGAGGTCGTCGGGTGTGTCTGGTCTCGACTTTCCGTCCAGATATGACGGCGCTGCGACAGCGATAAAGCGCACATCGCCGCCGAATTTCACTGCGATCATGTCTTTTGGAACGGTTTCCAGCAGCCGTATTCCCGCGTCGAAACCCTGTTCCACGATATCGACGAGCCGCCCTTCCGACACCAGATCAAGCTCGACTTCGGGGTAAAGATCGAGAAAGCGCGGAACGACGTCCTTGAGCAGGATGCGGGCGCCGCTCTTGTTCGCATTGATCCGCAACGTGCCGCTCGGGGTGCCACGATCCTCTGAAAGGGTATCGAGCGCCTGATCAAGATCCTGAAGAACCGGATCGAGGCGGGCGAGCAGGCGTGCGCCGGCATGTGTCAGCGAGACGCTGCGTGTCGTCCGATTGAAGAGCCGGACTCCGAGTTTCGCCTCAAGGCTGATGATCGCGTGGCTCAGCGCGGAACGCGAAACACCCATGGCATCGGCAGCTCTGCGAAAGCTTTGATGATCGGCCACCGTGGAAACGGCAGCCAGATCGCTGAGGCTGGGACGCACCATTCGTGAATTATCCTCACCATGTTATCTCAAATTGCCAATCTTATAGCACCAATGCGGCAGGTCTATATTCGATTGAAAGGTAAGGAGATCACATGCCAAAGACATGGTTCATAACCGGCGCTTCTTCGGGGCTCGGTTTCGAGATGACGCAGCAATTGCTTGCGCAGGGTCACACGGTAGTCGCAACCGTGCGCCGCCTTGAGGCGCTGGCGCAACTCGCGCAGACTTACCGCGACCGCCTGGATGTCGTTCAGCTCGATCTGGTCGAGCCGGAGGACATGAGCCTGGCTATCGACGGTGCCTTCCAGCGACATGACCGTATAGACACAATTGTAAGCAATGCGGGCTACGGACTGCTCGGTGCGGCGGAAGAGCTGACGAACACGGAGATCGATCGACAGATCGCCACAAACCTCCTGGGCTCCATCCATCTGATCCGCGCCGCGCTGCCGCGTCTTCGAAAGCAGGGAGGCGGGCGGATCGTCCAGGTGTCGTCCGAAGGCGGACAGATCGCCTATCCGGGTTTTAGCCTCTATCACGCGACCAAGTGGGGCATCGAAGGCTTCATAGAAGCCGTGGCACAGGAGGTGGCGCCTTTCGGCATCAACTTCATCATAGCCGAGCCCGGACCGACCGGCACGAATTTCGGAGCCAATCTGGTCTGTGCGGACCCCATCCCCGTCTATGATGAAACTCCCGCCGGTGCCGTTCGTCGCGCCATCAGCGAGGGGAACTTCGAGATCAAGGGAGATGCCTCGCGCACCGCGACCGCACTCCTTGCAGCCAGCGAGAGCGAAGTGCCGCCGTTGCGACTGGCGCTGGGAAGCACAGCCTATTCCTCGATCTCGCAGGCGCTTTCGACACGTCTGGCTGCTCTTGAGACGCAGCGGGAGGTAGCAATTTCCGCCGACCGGCAGGATTTGTGAACCTTGCAGCGGCAGAAAAGCATCGTCCACGATAGAAAGGAAAGGCCATGTTCCTTCGACCGTTCATATTGATTATCGCCCTCAGCATGTCGTCGTCTGCTTTCGCACAGTTCATCGGTAAAAATCAGGTGTCAGGGACCTGGCGAATGATGTCGGCGACGATCGACCCCGGCGGAAAAAATATCCCCGCCTATGGTGAGAAGCCCCACGGTCTTCTCGTCTTCACGCCCGATATGCATTTCGTGGAAGTTCTGGCCGACGCCGATGTCCCGCGGTTCGCTTCCAATGCTCGAGGTGAGGGAACGGATGACGAAAACCGCATGGCCATGGCGCGCAGCATAGGTTTTTTCGGAACATACACCGTGGACGATAACGGGCAATTCAGCGGTAACCGTGTCGAAGGCGCGACATTTCCGAACTGGGTCGGCAGCGTGCGAACGCGCGATGATCTCACGCTTGTCGTTGATGGCGACCGAATGACCGAGAAATTTCGCAGGCCGGAAGGCACGGAAATTCGGATCGAATGGCAGCGGGTCAAGTGAGGCACCGCAATGCGGTCGTCAAAATGAGTGCGGATTGTTGTCTGCAGACCGCCTCATGACAATCTTCGGATGAGCATCAGGCTATCGCCGCGGGTAAACCTTGCCGGCCATCAAGGCCAAACGCTCGCGGTTGTGGGCTCCGCAAGCCGACTTCCTAGCGAGTATAGAGCGCGCGTGAGCGCTCGAGATGTTTGAGCATTGATGCTTCCGCGCCGCTGCCGTCTTTGGCTTCCAGCCGATCGACGATTTCCTCGTGCTCGACAAGCGTGAACTTTTCCTTGCCGGTCCAGATCAGCATGTCCGTATGGTAGGCCTTGAGCCATGCGAGCATTGCCTCGCTGACGCCGACGAAGATCGGATTGCCGGAAATCTCCGCGATACGGGTATGGAATTGCATGTCCGCGGCGATGAAGGCTTCGGCATCGCCCAGAGATTCCCGCTGGGTTTCGATGATCTTGCGCAAGTCGGCAATATCCTGTGGCGTTGCGCGCGAGGCTGCCTCCCGCGCCATGCCGCGCTCGAAGAAGATGCGGGCGTTCTTCAGGTTCTCCAGCGAATCCGAAGACTGCGAGAGGAAGATTTTCGCCGTCAGGTCTACCTGATGGAAGAGCGACTGGGCCGTCAGCTGCAACACCTTTGCGCGCTCGCCGTGGGAGATCGCCACCAGACCCATATTGGCCAGCGACTGCATGGCCTCGCGGATCGCCGGACGACCAACGCCGAAGCGTTCCATCAGCACGCGCTCGGACGGCATCTCATCGCCCGGCTTCAGTTCACCCGATGTGATCATGCGCTCCAGCCGGTCGAAAACCTCGTCCGAAAGCTTGCGGCGGACAATCGGTTCTGCCGGCTTGCGGGTCGCGGTTCTCTGGCTCACGTCTTTCTCCTTCGGCGCACGTTCTCGCTTAGCATTTACACCGGGTTTGAGAGTAGGGGAAAAATTTTGTTGCGAAGATGATGTACTCATTATACCAGTTCGAGCGATGACGCCATGCCGAAAGCGCGCGGGCGGAGAGGAGCTGCGAACACCCATGTCGATTATCGTGACATACCGTATCGAAACGCCCGGCAGCGTGGAGGCGATGGCAAGCAAGATCGCCAGCGATCAGTCGACGGGAACCTTCGTTGACGTGCCGGGCGAGACGGAAGAGCTGAAGGCGCGTGTCGCAGCCCGCGTTCTGGCGATTCGTCCGCTCGAGGACGCCGGGCGCCCGACATGGGAGGAGCCGGGCTCTGACAAGCGACCGATCCGCCGGGCGGATGTCGATATCGCCTTTCCGATGGATGCTGTCGGCACCGATCTTTCCGCCCTGATGACGATTGCTATCGGCGGCGTTTACTCGATCCGCGGCATGACCGGCATTCGCATTGTCGATCTGAAGCTGCCGCAGGAGTTCCGCAGCGCCCATCCCGGGCCTCAATTCGGCATTCCCGGTACGAAGAAACTGACGGGCGTCGACGGACGGCCAATCATCGGCACCATCGTCAAGCCGGCGCTGGGTCTGCGTCCGCATGAGACGGCAGCACTTGTCGGTGAGCTGCTTGAATCCGGCGTCGATTTTATCAAGGATGACGAGAAGCTGATGAGCCCTGCCTATTCGCCGCTGGAAGAGCGGGTGAAGGCGATCATGCCGCGCATCCTCGACCATGAGCAGAAGACCGGCAAGAAGGTGATGTACGCATTCGGCATTTCCCATGCCGATCCGGACCAGATGATGCGCAACCACGACATTGTGCTGGAGGCCGGCGGCAATTGCGCCGTCGTCAACATCAATTCCATCGGTTTCGGCGGCATGAGCTTTCTGCGCAAGCGTTCAGGCCTCGTGCTGCACGCCCATCGCAATGGCTGGGATATCCTCACCCGCGATCCCGGCGCCGGCATGGACTTCAAGGTCTACCAGCAATTCTGGCGCCTGTTGGGTGTGGACCAGTTCCAGATCAACGGCATCCGCATCAAATATTGGGAGCCGGACGATAGTTTCGTGGAGTCGTTCAAGGCGGTGACCACGCCGATGTTCGATCCTTCCGATTGCCCGCTGCCGGTGGTTGGCTCGGGGCAGTGGGGCGGGCAGGCGCCGGATACCTATCGGCGCACCGGGCGAACGACCGATCTGCTCTATCTCTGCGGCGGCGGTATCGTCAGCCATCCAGGCGGCCCGGCGGCCGGTGTTCGTGCCGTGCAGCAGGCTTGGGAAGCGGCCGTCGCCGATATTCCGCTGGAAGACTATGCCCGCACGCATCCGGAGCTTGCCGCATCGATCGAGAAGTTCGCCGACGGCAAGGGAGCATGACGGTGGATAAGCTGCTTCTCAGCTATTACGGCGATGATTTCACCGGCTCGACGGATGTGATGGAGGCGCTGGCCTCGAATGGCGTCGAAACCGCGCTCTTTCTCGGCATTCCCAGCGATGCCATGCGGGAGCGCTTCAAGTCCTGCCGCGCCATCGGCATCGCCGGCACCAGCCGCAGCGAGACGCCGGAGTGGATGGAAGCCAATCTCGGCCCGGCTTTCACATTGTTGAAGAGCCTTGAAGCCGACATCTGTCACTACAAGGTTTGCTCGACATTCGATTCCAGTCCGAAGGTCGGGAACATCGGCAAGGCGATCGAAATCGGCAAGGCGCTGTTCGGCCAACCCTTCGTGCCGGTTGTCGTCGGGGCGCCGCAGCTCAAGCGCTATACGGTGTTCGGCCATCTGTTCGCGGCCTATCAGGGGCAGGTCTATCGCATCGACCGGCATCCGGTGATGAGCCGTCACCCCGTCACGCCTATGGATGAGGCCGATCTTGCAGTGCATCTGTCGAGGCAGACCGCGCTGCCCGTCTCCGTCGCCGATCTTGCGGCGCTCGCGTCAGTCGGTGCGGATGCGGTTTTGGATCAGCTGGCGGCAAAAGCGCCGGGCATTCTGTTGCTGGATGTCAATAGCGCGACGTCGCAGGCTGCTGCCGGCCGCCAGCTCTGGCGGTTGCGGCAATCCGGTGCCTTTGTTGCGGGATCATCCGGCGTCGAGTATGCGCTGCTGGATGCCTGGCGGGCGGAAGGGCTGATTGGCGAGCGTCCGCAATTCACGTCACCCGGAAAAGTCGATCGGCTTGCCGTCGTTTCCGGCAGCGTTTCGCCGACCACCGAACGCCAGATCCGCAATGCGCTGGAAAATGGCTTTGACGGCGTGTCGCTCGATCCGCTCGCGCTCGTGGGCGAGGATGGAGAGCGGGCGATTGAAGGCGCCGTCAGCCGGGGCATCGGTATCCTGAAATCCGGTCGCAGCGCCATTCTCTACACGGCTCTTGGGCCGGGGGCTGATCAGGGAGCGGATATCGATCGCCTTCCCGATGCCCGCCATCGCCTCGGCCGGGCTCTCGGCACGATCTTGCGCCGTCTCGTCGATGCGGAGGCGCTGCCGCGCGCCGTCATTGCCGGTGGCGATACCTCCAGCCATGCCCTGAAGGAGCTTCGGGTCGAGGCGCTGACCATGCTGTTTCCGCTGCCGCAGACGCCGGGCTCACCGCTGTGCACCGCCTATGGCGACCACGCGCCGACCAACGGCCTGCAGATTGCGCTGAAAGGCGGTCAGATCGGCACGGATGGCTACTTCGCCCAGCTGCGCGACGGGCGCGGTGAATGAATTAATTTTCGGCTTAATGATGTAGTGATTGACTCATCATACCAGTAGCGCTAAAACGCAGCCAATTCTTTTGTGAGGACAACATGACTTCTATCGCACTGTTCGGCGCTGGCGGGAAAATGGGCTACCGGCTCGCCAAGAACCTCAAGGGTTCGCGCTTTGACGTTCGCCACATCGAAGTAAGCGAAGCGGGCAAGGCTCGCCTCCAGAACGATCTCGGTGTGTCGTGCGTCGACGCGGACACCGGCCTTGCGGGCGCCGAAGTTGTGGTGCTTGCCGTTCCTGATACGCTGATCGGCAAGGTCGCGGCCGGCATCGTCGACAAGCTCGTCGCCGGCACCATCGTCGTCGTGCTCGATGCCGCTGCTCCCGCAGCCGGCCATCTGCCGAAGCGTGACGATCTTACCTATTTCGTGACGCATCCCTGCCATCCGCCGATCTTCAACGACGAAACCGATCCGGCCGCCAAGCGCGACTTCTTCGGTGGCGTTGCCGCCAAACAGCATATCGTGTCCGCGCTGATGCAGGGTCCTGAAGAGCACTACGCGCTGGGCGAAGAAGTGGCCAAGGTCATCTGGGCACCGGTCATGCGGTCGCATCGCGTCACGGTCGAACAGATTGCTCTGCTGGAGCCGGGTCTTTCCGAGACCGTCTGCGCATCGCTGCTCGTCGTCATGCGTCAGGCCATGGATGAGTGCGTTGCCCGTGGTGTGCCGAAGGAAGCTGCCCGCGACTTCCTGCTCGGCCACATGAACGTGCTCGGCGCGGTCATCTTCGAAGAGACGCCGGGCGTCTTCTCCGATGCCTGCAACAAGGCCATCGAATTCGGCATTCCCGTCCTAATGAAGGACGACTGGAAGAAAGTCTTTGAACCCGAGGAGATCGCTGAAAGCATTCGGCGCATCACCTGACGTCAGGGCCTCGCGCCCGCAAACCCCTTCGGCCCCGCTGGGAACGGGGCCGTTCATTTCACACCTGGGAGGAAACCACATGAAACTGACACGCAGACTGACACTTGCGGCTTTCGCCGGCACCCTTGCACTCGGCGTCGCGATGCCGGCCTTCGCCGCCGATCTCATCGCCATCATCACCCCGTCGCATGACAACCCCTTCTTCAAGGCGGAAGCTGTCGGTGCCGAAGCCAAAGCCAAGGAACTCGGCTACGAGACCCTCGTTCTCGTTCATGATGACGACGCCAACAAGCAGTCGCAGCTGATCGATACCGCCATCGGCCGCGGCGCCAAGGCCATCATCCTCGACAACGCAGGTTCGGAAGCGTCTATCGCAGCCGTTCAGAAGGCCAAGGACGCTGGCGTTCCCTCGTTCCTGATCGACCGCGAAATCAACGCCACCGGCGTTGCCGTTTCCCAGATCGTTTCCAACAACTATCAGGGCGCGCAGCTCGGTGCCGAAGAGTTCGTCAAGCTGATGGGCGAAAGCGGCAACTACGTTGAACTGCTCGGCCGCGAAGCCGACCTCAATGCCGGCATCCGCTCCAAGGGCTACCACGACATCATCGACGAATATCCGGAAATGAAGATGGTCGCCCAGCAGTCGGCCAACTGGAGCCAGACGGAAGGTTACTCCAAGATGGAGACCATCCTGCAGGCAAACCCTGATATCAAGGGCGTTATCTCCGGCAATGACACGATGGCCATGGGCGCGATCGCAGCGCTTCAGGCTGCCGGCCGTAAGGACGTGATCGTCGTCGGCTTCGACGGTTCCAACGACGTTCGCGACTCGATCAAGTCGGGCGGCATCAAGGCAACCGTGCTGCAGCCGGCTTACGCCCAGGCTCAGATGGCTGTCGAGCAGGCTGACACCTACATCAAGACCGGCAAGGGCCCGGCTGAAGAAAAACAGTTGATGGATTGCGTTCTCATCAACGCCGACAACGCTGCCAAGCTCGAAACCTTCGCGCTCAAGGACTGATCCTCCCAATGGATGCGCGCAGGGCGGACGCTCTCTGCCCTGCGCGTCTTTTTGGCTATACGGAGTGAGTTACATGCCGAATTTCCGGGCCGCTGCTGCAATCTCGCTTGCCATCACGCTTGTGTTGCCCGGCTGCAAGATCATCAAGACCCCGACGGCTGAAGAGGCCGCCGCCGAAGCGAGTGGCGGTTTCGCGCCTGACAAGCAGGTTGCCGACCTCTGGGACAGCAAAGTCATTCCCTTCCTTCAGCAGCGCGCGGGAATCTTTCAGGAGGTATTCGCGCTTTCCAAGTCCGACCTCGATGCCGCCGCTGCCAGATACGGCCACAAGGAAAAGGACGGGACCGCGCCCTGGACTTTTGCTGCCAAGGTCTCCGGCACGATCGTCAAGGCGGAAACGAAATCCCGCGCGGCCTATCTCGAAGCCGACGTCGATGGCGATGGCAAGGGCGATGTGCGCATCCAGATCGGCCCGGTCATCAAGGGCACGGCGATCCGCGACAGCCTGGATTTCGTCAATTTCAACGAGTTCAAGAACCAGATCCAGTGGGCCGAATTCGGCAAGGCCTTCAACACCCATGTCTACGGCCTGACGCTGGAAAAGCTTTCGCGTGAAGGGCTCGAGGGCAAGAAGGTTGAAGCGCTCGGCGCTTACCCGCTGCCACCGACCGGTCAGCCGGCTCTCTTGACGCCCGCGACCCTGACGATCGGCGGCTGAGATGGTGGACAATCACGAAACCATTCTGCGGCTGGACGATGTCACGAAGGTCTATTCGGGTATTGTCGCGGTCAAGCACGCGACGCTCGAACTGAAGAAGGGCGCGGTCAACGTCCTCGTCGGCGAAAATGGCGCTGGCAAGTCGACGCTGATGCGCATGATCGCCGGCGTCGAGAAACCGTCTCTCGGCCGAATCCTGCTCGATGGGCAGGAAGTCGAGTTCCATTCACCGGCCGATGCGCAGAAGCACGGCATCGGCATGGTGTTTCAGGAGCTGAACCTGTTCGGCAATCTCTCGGTCGCCGAAAATATCTTCGCCACCCGCGAGATCACCCGCGGCCTGCGTGGCATCGACCACAAGGCGCAGGTGGAACGCGCCAATCACTTCCTCGACAAGCTGGATGCCGGCATCAGCGCCGAGACCATGGTCGAGGATCTGCCGATCGGCCAGCAGCAGCTGGTCGAAATCGCCAAGGCGATCTCGCTCGATACCCGCATTCTCATTCTCGACGAGCCGACCTCGGCGCTTTCGGCAGCGGAAGTCGATATTCTGTTCAAGGTCATCGGCGAGCTGAAGGCGCAAGGGGTGGCCATCGTCTATATCTCGCATCGGCTGGAAGAGCTGATGCGGATCGGGGACTACATCACCGTTCTGCGCGATGGCCAGATCACCGGCCAGGCCATGGTCAAGGACATCGACACCAAATGGATCGTCCGCTCGATGATCGGGTCGGACGCCAAGGACTTTTCCAAGTCGGTGGATCACAAGCTCGGTGCGGAAGCGTTTCGCGCCGAAGATATCTGCCTGCCGCGCAAGACCGGCGGCCTTGCCGTCGATCATCTGTCAATTTCGGTTCGCGCCGGCGAGGTGCTTGGGATCTACGGCCTGATGGGGGCAGGGCGCAGCGAGTTCTTCGAATGCGTGATCGGCGCGCATGCCCACTCGACCGGCAAGATTTTCGTGGCCGGCGAGGAGATCGTCGCCAAGGATACCTCGACCCGCATCAAGAAGGGACTGGCGCTGATCCCGGAAGACCGGCAGCGGGAAGGTCTGGTTCAGGTTCTCTCCATCGCCGCCAACCTGACGCTGGCGAGCCTGGAAAAGTTCGTGAAGCTCGGCTTCCACATCTCCGGGGATCGCGAGCAGTCGGCGATCAAGGAAGCGATCGGCAATCTCTCGATCAAGGCGCCGAACCCGGATTTCGACGTCACCTCCATGTCCGGCGGAAACCAGCAGAAGGTCGTCATCGGCAAGGCGCTGATGACCAATCCCAAGGTGTTGCTCATGGACGAGCCGAGCCGCGGCATCGATGTCGGCGCCAAGGCGGACGTCTTCCGCACCATGCGCAGGCTCGCAGGCGAGGGGCTGGCCATTCTGTTTTCGACGTCCGACCTTGAAGAGGTCATGGCCCTGTCGGACCGGGTTGCCGTGATGAGCAATGGAAAGATCACGACGATCCTCGACCGTTCGGAGGCAACGGAAGAGCGCATCGTCAAGGCCGCATCCGAAGGACACAAGTCGGCCGGCAACAAATTCTTAGAGGAAACCGCTCCATGACCACTGCAACCGCCACGGGGAAGGCCCCGGCAGCCGATAGCGGCTCCATCCTGCTGACCCTGATGAAGGCGCGCACATTCATCGCGCTCTTCGCCGTGATCGTATTCTTCTCGATTTTCGCGCCGAACTTCCTGTCGACCGCGAACATCATCCTGATGTCCAAGCACGTTGCACTCAATGCGTTTCTCGCCATGGGTATGACCTTCGTCATCATCACCGGCGGCATCGACCTGTCGGTCGGCTCGATCGTCGGTCTCTGCGGCATGGTGGCCGGCGGCCTCATCCTTCACGGCATCGATCTGCAGATCGGCTACACGATGTATTTCAACGTGCTCGAGGTGTGCCTGATCACGCTCGCCGTTGGTGTTGTCATCGGCGCCGTCAACGGCTTGCTGATCACCAAGCTCAATGTCGCACCGTTCATCGCGACGCTGGGCACGCTTTATGTCGCCCGCGGCTTCGCGCTGCTGTCGTCGGATGGCCAGACCTTCCCGAACCTCGTCGGCAAGGAAGAGCTTGCGACAACCGGCTTCGGTTTCCTCGGCTCCGGTCGCGTCATCGGTCTGCCGGTTTCGATCTGGATCCTGATCGTCGTGGCGCTGGCAGCCGCCTATCTCGCGAAATACACACCGATTGGGCGTCAGATCTTTGCTGTCGGCGGCAATGAGCGTGCGGCGCGCATGTCCGGTATCCGCGTCGATCGCGTCAAGATGTTCGTTTACATGTTCTCGGGCTTCTGCGCGGCGATCGTCGGTATCGTCATCTCCTCGGAGCTGATGGCATCGCATCCGGCAACGGGCAACTCCTTCGAACTCAACGCCATTGCGGCAGCCGTTCTCGGTGGCACCTCGATGTCCGGCGGTCGCGGCACGATCGGCGGCACGATCATCGGTGCCTTCGTCATCGGTATTCTTTCGGATGGTCTCGTGATGATGGGCGTTTCCTCCTTCTGGCAGATGGTCATCAAGGGTATCGTGATCATCGTGGCCGTGGTGGTAGACCAGGCCCAGCGCCGCCTGCAGCAGCAGGTGACGCTGATGCAACTGGCGAAGAAGGGCTGATAGCAGACGGCTACCCCTCACCAAGCGCGTCCAGTGATCGGCTTTCGCCTCTCACGGACTTGCTATCCTCTCCCACAAGGGGAGAGGAAAGGGGTGCCACAAACGACGTGCTTGTTTGAGGCAAAGTTGGTGCTACGGGTATTCCTCTCCCCTTGTGGGAGAGGATACGAAGGCCGGGCGAGCAAGGCGAGCCCTTGGCCGAAGTTGGTGAGGGGGCATTCCCCAGGGAGTAAATTGCAATGACCGATCTCAAGGGCGCCCTCATCGGCTGCGGCTTTTTTGCCGTCAATCAGATGCACGGCTGGAAGGACGTGGATGGCGCCTCGATCGTCGCAATTTGTGATCGCGACCCGGAGCGGCTTAAGATCGTTGGCGACCAGTTCGGCATCGAGCGTCGCTACGCCGATGCGAATGCGATGTTCGCCGATGGCGGCTTCGATTTCGTCGACATCGCCACGACCGTCAACAGCCACCGCGCGCTGGTTGAACTTGCTGCGTCCCGTAAGGTCCCGGTGATCTGCCAGAAGCCTTTCGCGCCGACATTGGCCGATGCAAAAGCCATGGTCGCGGCCTGCAACACGGCCGGCGTGCCGCTGATGATCCACGAGAATTTCCGTTGGCAGACGCCGATCCAGGCCGTGCGCAAGGCGCTCGACAGCGGCGCGATCGGAACGCCGTTCTGGGGGCGCTTCTCCTTCCGCTCCGCCTATGACGTCTTTTCCGGCCAGCCCTATCTCGCGGAAGGCAAGCGCTTTATCATCGAGGATCTCGGCATCCACACGCTCGATATCGCCCGCTTCATCCTCGGCGATGTGACGAGCCTTTCGGCCCGCACGAAACGGGTCAACCCGAAGATCAAGGGCGAGGATGTCGCCACCATCCTGCTCGATCACGAAAACGGCGCAACCTCGATCGTCGATGTCAGCTATGCGACCCGCCAGTCCGTCGAGCCATTCCCGGAAACGCTGATCGAGCTTGACGGTACGGAAGGCTCGATCCGCTTGACTCAAGGGTATGAGCTTCAGGTAACGAATGCCGAGGGAACGACCAATACGGATGTTGCCCCGACGCTGCTCTCCTGGGCCTCGCGTCCATGGCACAACATTCATGAAAGCGTCTACGCCATCCAGCAGCATTGGGCCGATTGCTTGAAGGCCGGCAAGGAAACGTCGACGTCAGGCGCCGACAATTTGAAGACTTTTGCCCTTGTCGAAGCCTCTTATGAAAGCGCTGAAACCAAAGCGACCGTCGAGATCGGAAAGCTGCTGGCATGATGGATGACAAGCTTGCCTTCTCGCTTTTCGGAACCACCAGACGCGAGACGGAGCCGCGCATCCTGAAAGCCGGCAAGCTTTCTCTGCAGCTTGCTGGCGGCAATCTGCGGATGATCTGCTATGATGGCGCCGAGGTGTTGCGGGCGGTTTCCTATCTGGTGCGTGACCGCGACTGGGGCACCTATGATCCTGTCGTCTCGGATATGCAGGTCGAGGAAGGGCAGGACGGCTTCTCCGTTTCCTACAAGGCTCGTTGCGACGGACCGGGTGGCACTGTTCTCGATATCACGGCCAAGATCGAGGCGGATGCCGCCGGGCGGCTGACCTTCCGGGGGGAGGTAAGCTCGTCCACCGGGTTCGAGACCAACCGCTGCGGCTTCTGCATCCTGCATCCGATCGTCGGCGTGGCGGGTACGCCGGTCACAGTCGAGCATGTCGATGGCTCGGTGGAAGACACGAAACTGCCGGATCTAATCGATCCCTGGCAGCCCTTCAAGGATATGCGTGCGATCACCCACACGGCGCTGCCCGGCGTGTCCGTCGAGTGCCGCATGGAAGGCGATACGTTCGAGATGGAAGACCAGCGCAACTGGTCGGACGCCTCTTGCAAGACCTATGTGCGCCCGCTGGCGCTGCCATGGCCCTATACCATCTCGGCGCATCAACCGGTCATGCAGCAGATCACGCTGACGATTTCCGATAGTCGCGCACCATCAGCTTCCCAAGCTGACAATGTCGGCGAAACCGTCGTTCGGATCGAGCCGGCTGAGGGCGAGGGCACGATGCCCGCGATCGGCCTGATCATAACGCCGGAAGAGGCAAAGGCGAGCCTTCGCGCACTTTCCGAGCCGGATGCCATCAAGGTGCAGGAGTTGCTCTTTCACTTCGATCCGCTGGCCGGTCACCAGGGTGAGGCCTTTGCGGATTTCGCCGCCATCGCGGCACGTCATCTGGGCACGACGAGCCTCGAAATCGCCGTTCCCTGCCAACGCTCGCTGGATGACGAGCTTCAGGAGATTGCGGCCGCCATGCGTAGCGCCGGCTTTGCACCGGATGCGGTGATGGTCTGCCCGGCGATCGACCGTCAATCGACGCCGCCCGGCAGCAAGTGGCCGGATTGCCCGCCGCTCGAAGATGTCTACGCGGCTGCTCGGAAAGCCTTTCCCGGCATACGTATTGGCGGCGGGATGCTGTCTTATTTTACGGAGCTTAACCGCAAGCGCGTGCCGGCCGGCGACCTCTCTTTCATCAGCCATTGCACCAACCCCATCGTTCATGCCGCCGACGACATCAGCGTCATGCAGACACTGGAGGCCTTGCCGTTCATCACCAAATCCGTCCGGGCGATCTATGGCGACAAACCTTATCGTCTTGGTCCCTCTACCATTCCGATGCGCCAGAATCCCTATGGCAGCCGCACGATGGAAAACCCCGATGGCGGACGCATACCCATGGCCAATCGTGACCCGCGCCATAATGGCCAGTTCGCGGAAGCCTTTGCCATGGGGTACGCGATGCAGGTGCTGGATGCCGGCCTGGAAACGCTGACGCTTTCGGCTTTGACGGGACCATTCGGGCTTTTCGCCGGGGACAACGAGCCGGCAGCCCCCGGTGGCAGGCGTCCGCTATGGAATTCCGTCAAGGCCCTCTCCGGATGGGCGGGTGCCCGCTGGCAGCGCTGCAAGTCCACCGATCCGGCATCCGTCCTGGCTTTTCAGGTGACGGAAGCGGCCGGACCCAAGAGCATCGTGCTCGTCAACATCACCCCCAAACAGATGAGCGTGGATCTGTCAGCTTTCGGATCAGGTCAGACTACGGTGCTCGGGCCTTACGAGGTGAAAAAGCAAGGCGCCGAAGTGGCGCTTTGATACTTCCCTGTTTTCCGCAATCCGCTGAAGCGATCAAGGTTCGCTGCACGGCTACAACGTCGTGAAGATGAAGATCGGTGGCGTGCCGCCCGATCGTGACTGGTTGCAGTTCGACTGTGCCATCACTTAAGGTCTCGTCGAATATCTAAGCACGCTGGACATGCTGAAGGCCCATGGCTGGTCGCCATCGCTCTGCATTCCGCAGGGCGACCATCAGATGTCGCTCAATATCGCAGCCGGCCTCGGTATCCGCAGTAACGAAAGCTATCCGGACCTGTTCCAGTCCTATGACGTGTTTCCGGATGGCGTGAGGGTTGACGATGGCAATATCCTGATGCCGGAAATTCCCGGCATCGATATCGACATCGAGGGTAAATCCGACCCCCTTCGCGAAATGTGCGCTTTGTCTGCGTAATGGAACGTGCGGCCTCAATTTTTAAAAAGGCCGTTCCTCTCGGTATCGCTGCTGGTTTTCTAGCCGGCGCTCAAGATGTGCGGTGGAGCGCGTTGATCCTTGCCATCTTTACCCCGTCAAAGTTCCAGCTTTCGGGTCACCCGCCAGCGATCTTCTTCCATCTGTTCCAGTCGCCAGGACTTCTGCGAAATAGCGGTTCCGCGGCTGGTCCGGTAGGCGTCGATCGTCAGTGTCATGCGCGTCCGATCAAGACGTTTCGCTTTTGCTCCAACCACGGTTCCATCGCTGAATTCGACGGGGACGAACCCGTCTTCCGGCTCTTGATCGATGCGCGCCGGGCAGCCGGGGTAGGCGTGGCTATCCATGATCCGGATCATGTTCTTGCTCCTTTCGATCTTCACCGCCAGCGGATTGACTGCGGATATTTCTTCGTATACGAAACAATATATGGAGAGAAGCGGGAATGACAATCTCCATTGAACGCAACATCAGTGGGTACGGTTGCTGCCGTGCCGTGGAAGAGGTTTCCATGTATTATTTCGCCTATTGCACATGGCTGCATGACATCGAGATCGCGCGGTTCATGCCGCAGGCAAAGCCGGTCACCAAGGCATATGCCGCAAACCATGCGCTGCGTTTCCATGCCGCCGGCGATCGCACGGATCGCGGCTGGTGCCATTTTCTCAACACGGCGGATGCCTGGGGCGAGCGGGCCTATGGCGTCGTGTTCGAGCATGACGACGCGCATTTTGCCGAAGACTACGACGACTTCGAGCGTTGCTGCGTCACCGTTTACGGTGACGATGGCAAACAGTACGATTGCTGGACCTATCGCCTGATCCGCCCGGGTGTTGCGATGCGTCCGCCGAACTTCTACTGGGAGCATATCCCGGCCGGCCTGAAGCAGTGGAATTTCGCGCCGGAGTATATCGCCAAGGTCCAGTCGGTATTCGACAAGGCCGCCGAATGCCCGCGCGCCGACCGTCCCAATCCCTCGGCCGTTCCCGGCAAGGGCGCCGAAACGCGCTGATCTTTAAAGGCTGCGCCGGGGGCGGCGCAGCCTCAATCCATGCCGACTGCGAAGAAAATCAACAATCACAGGGGTACTGCAATGAAACATGGGATCATCACAAAATTCGTTCTGGCCGCCACAGCGGCCACGCTCTTCGCGAGCACGGTTTTCGCCGGCGAAGGCGCCAAGCTTGTGCCGGAGCCTGTCCGGGCCGCGGGCAAGATCACGGTCGGCTCGCAGCAGACCTTTCCGCCCATCGAGTTTCGCGAACCCGGCGCATCGTCGGTAACAGGCGCCAGCGCCGATCTTCTGACCGAGATCGCCAAGCGGCTCGATCTCCAGCTTGAATATGTCCAGGCGGAATATGCCGCTCTCATTCCCGGCATCGAAGCCAAGCGCTTCGACGTCGCCTCCGGGGGCATCAGCGATACGGAAGAGCGGGAGCAGAAGCTCGACTTCGTCAACTACATGCAATCCGGCGGATCTGCCATGGTGCGGGCCGAGGACGCCGATGCCTACAAGACCATTGCGGATTTCTGCGGCAAATCGGTTGCGACGCTTCTCGGCAGTCGTGTCATCATGGCCAAGGTCGAGGAGGCATCGGCTGCCTGCACGGCTGGCGGCAAGGCCGAAATCCGTGCGGAACAGCTTCCCTCCGCTCCGGATGCCCGCATGCAGCTCGATCTCAAACGCGTCGACGCCTATCTCGGCGACTTTCCGGCGCTCGTCTATATGGGCGCTCAGTTCCCCGGAAAATACGCCATCGTCGGCGGCAACTACATGCTGACGCCCTACATCACCTCCTGGGGCTTTTCCAAGGACAATACGGGACTGCGCGATGCCGTGAAGGTGACGTTGCAGGAAATGCTGGCTGATGGTGCCTATAAGGCGATTATGGACAAATGGGGTGTCGGTGGCGCTCTGCTGCCCGAGATCACCATCAACCTGCCGGCCAGCAAGCGCTGAGGCGAAGGAAGGGCATGGCCATGACGCAGCGTCACCTCGCCTCCGAACTGCCGATCGTGCATCGCCGCCGCTGGGGAGCCTGGCTCCTCGGCGCCGTCGCCCTGCTGGCGGTGGTGACGATCGTTCATGCCGGCATTCGCGCGCGGATCGTCAACCTCGGCGTCTTTGCCGATTACATCTTCGATCCGCTTATCGTGATGGGGGCGGTCAACGCCCTCATGCTCGGTACCCTGGCCTTGTTCATCGCCACGGTGATCGGTTTCGTGGCGGCGCTGATGCGGGTCAGCGGCAATCCCATCCTGGTCGCGATCTCCTCGACCTATGTCTATCTCTTCCGCGGTACGCCGATGCTGATCCAGCTGATCTTCTGGTTCAATGCCGTGCCGATCATGTTTCCCTCGATCACGATCAGCCTGCCGTTCATGGCCGAGCCGCTGGTCTCGACGCCGACGACGTCGCTAGTGACGCCGTTTCTTGCCGCTCTCGCCGGTCTCAGTCTGGCGGAGGGTGCCTATATGAGCGAGATCATTCGCGCCGGCATCCTTGCGGTCGATAAGGGGCAGCGCGCCGCGGCAGCCGCGCTCGGCATGACCCAGCGGCAGGTGCTGACGCAGGTCGTCATCCCGCAGGCCGGCCGTATCATCATTCCGGCGGCAGGCAATCAGTACATCATGCTGCTGAAATCGTCCTCGCTCGCGTCCGCCATCGGTTATCTCGAGCTGCTGCGTGTCGCGACCGACATTTACTCCTCCAATTTCCAGGTCGTCGAGCTGCTGGCCGTTGCTGCCTTCTGGTATCTGGTCATGACGGCGTTTGCGACCGCGATCCAGACCGTCCTCGAAAAGGTATTTCCCCAGCGATGAACACCGCACCCACGCAAACCCACGCCGTCTCGGTGGTCGGCGTCTCCAAGAAATGGGGCCCGATCTCCGCCTTCACCGATGTCAGCTTCGATGTGCCGCAAGGCGAAGTGGTCGCGTTGCTCGGTCCTTCGGGCGCTGGCAAGTCCACGCTTCTGCGCTGCGTCAACCACCTCGAAACGATCTCTGCCGGCCGGATTTACGTGCATGGCGACCTGATTGGCTACCGCCTCGGTGATCAGGCGCTTTACGAACTGTCGGACGTCGAGATCAGCCGGCAGCGGCAGAAGATCGGCATGGTTTTCCAGCACTTCAACCTGTTCAAGCACATGACGGCGCTGCAGAACGTCATGAGCGGTCCTGTTCACGTTCTCAAGAAACAGAAGGCGGAAGCCGCGAGCCTCGCGCTGGCACTCCTGGACAAGGTGGGCCTGAAAGCGAAGGCCAGCGCCTATCCTTCGGAGCTTTCCGGTGGCCAGCAACAGCGTGTCGCCATCGCAAGGGCGCTTGCCATGCAACCGCGCGTCCTCCTGCTCGACGAGCCGACCTCCGCACTTGATCCGGAACTGGCGCAGGAGGTCGTCGAGACGATCCGCAAACTGGCCGAAGAGGGCCAGACCATGCTGATCGCCACGCACGACATGGGCATTGCCCGCGACGTGGCCGACCGGGTGATCTTCATGGAGGGAGGCCGGGTCGCCGAGGATGCGCGATCCCGGGATTTCTTCACGGCGCCGAAAAGCGACCGAGCCAAGCAGTTCCTGTCCAGGCTGCTGCCTGCCCATTAGCAACTACAGCCCTGCTGTTCATGCCGGCCGCCCGCCTGTCCGTGAGGCGGCATGGCTGACCGCATTCCAAAGGAAAATCGAAATGTCCCCGCTCTTCAACACGCTCCATCACGTCTGCATCGTCGTGCACGATCTCGAAAAGACGGTTGCCTATTACGAGAGCCTGGGGGTCGGTCCCTGGTTCGACTATCCCAAGAAGGGCGCCTATCTCGAATTTGAGGTGCCCAACAAGGCGGCATCGGATGCGATGCGCTACAAATGCTGCGATCTTGAGAATATGCAGATCCAGCTTTGCGACCCGGGCAAGCTGGATTCGCCGCAGAAGCGCTTTCTCGACGAGCGCGGCGAGGGGGTCTACCATCTCGGCTTCGAAGTGGCCGATCGCGACGCGGGGGAAGCCCAGGGGCGCGCCTTTGGCCTCGATGTTGTGGCGCGCGGAAAGCGGGCGGACGGCTCCGGCTTCTGCTATTTTGATACGCGCGAAAAGGCCGGTATCGTGCTCGAAATCCGCAAGTCCTGACGCCGGGATGAACCGTCATCTTTCCAGCGCCGGAACGGCGATGAATATCGGCGCCCTGGTTCGGGGACGTGAAAGCATTCTCCTGTGTCTGGCCGCCATGCTGCTGTTCGCCGCGTCGGATGTGATCGCCAAACATCTCTCTGAGACGTTCCATCCGCTGCAGATCGCATGGTTTCGCTATCTTGCGGCATCGATCCTGCTTGCGGTCGTCTGCCTGAGATCGGGCCTGCCCGCGCCAAGCGCGGCATCGGCGTCGCAGGTTATCCGGGGCGTCGGCATGGCCGGAGCGACAATCCTGCTGATTGCCGCGCTGAAGCTCCAGCCGATGGCGGAAGCGACGGCGCTGGTGTTTATATCTCCCGGCCTCGTCACGCTGCTCTGCGTCTTGATCCTCAAGGAGCGCGTGCCTGCGCGACGTTGGCTGGGCGTCGCCGGAGGGCTTCTCGGGGTGCTGGTTATCCTGCGTCCGGGTTTTGCAGGCTACAATCCCGCCGCCTTTTTTTCGATCGGGTCCGCGGCCTCCTGGGCGACGGCCCTGGTGATGACGCGGCGTGCCGTGGTTGCCGACAGCCTGGCAACGACGCTCGCCTATTCCGCCCTCACGGGTTTCGTGCTGCTGTCGCTGGCTTTGCCGTTCGTTTTTCAGGAGATGAGCTTTGAACAGGTGGTGCTGTCCTGCGCGACCGCCGGTTTGTGGCTGGCAGCGCACGTCGCGATCGCCTTCGCCTACAGGCGGCCGGAGGCACAGGTTTCCCGGCTGGCGCCCGTCTCCTACACGCATCTCCTGTGGGCCACCGGCATCGGCTACCTCGCCTTCGGCACGATACCCGATGCCATGACCGTGGCGGGATCGGTGCTGATCGTCGCAAGCGGACTGGCCGCCCTGAAGGGGGACCGGCCGGCATGAATGTAAACTGCAGAGGAGTATCGCGATGACAAACGTGCTTTTGATCGGAGCTGGCAATATGGGGTTCGCCATGTTGCGAACCTGGGTCGGCATCTCCGGTTTCGGTTTATCCGTCGTGGAGATGCATGAGGCTTTTCGCGAGAGAGCGCAGGCTATCGGCGCAGATGCCTATGCCGATCTCTCCGATCTGCCCGCCGGCTACCGAGCCGATGTTATCGTCCTTGCCACCAAACCCCAGACAATCGCCGAGGTTGCCGTGCGCAGCGCGGACCATCTGCGCGAGGGCGGGCTGGTGATTTCCGTTGCGGCGGGTATCACCATCGACACGATTGGCCGGAGCATTGGCAGGGACGCGGCGATCATCCGCGCGATGCCGAACACGCCAGCCGCCATAGCCGAGGGCATGATCGTCTGCTGCGCGAGCCTCCACGCAACGCAGGCGGATCGTAATCGCGCAACGACGCTGCTTTCGGTCGTCGGTCGCGTCGCCTTTGTCGAGGACGAGGATTTGATGGACGCGGTCACGGCGATTTCGGGGTCCGGGCCGGCTTATGTCTTCTACTTCCTGGAAACCTTCAGCGCAGCCGCCCGGTCCCTGGGCCTGTCGGATGATCTTGCGATGACGCTTGCCAAGCAGACTGTTTTCGGTGCCGCGAAGATGGCACTGGACCCGGATGCAGACCCAGCCGACCTGCGGGTGCAGGTGACCAGCCCGAATGGAACGACGGCAGCCGCTCTGTCTGTTTTGATGGATGTCCGACATGGTCTGGCGCCGCTCCTTCAAAACGCGACGGAAGCGGCGCGGCGACGGTCGCGGGAATTGGGCCTGCCGTCATCGTGATGCACCATTTGGCATCCGTGCAAAACGCACGCAGCGCGCCATTGCTTCGTACACGAAGATATATATTGAATTAGACTTTTAACCGTTGGTCCCGCGAAAGGAAATATTCATGGCAGTCAGAAAGACCTCCGCCGGCGACTTCATGGCATCCGACGTGCGAAACCGCCTTCGAAGCATGATCCTTGGAGCCGAGCTGAAGCCCGGACAGCGGCTTGTGGAAGACGACCTGTGCGAACGTCTGGGGGTCGGGCGTACACCCGTGCGTGAGGCGCTGCTGTTGTTGCAGGGAGAAGGTTTTATCAGCCGCGAAAGAGGCTGGGTCGTCGAAACGGTGGATCGCAGCCAGGTCAGGGCGATTTTCGAAAGCCGGGCCGCGATCGAGGCCGCCACGGCACGGCTTGCCGCTCGCCATGCCGAGGCAAGCGAGCTTGATGCCATGGCAGAGCTTGTGGAGGCCATGGAGCCTGGCGAGACACTGACGCGCAGCGAACTGAACAGCCTCAACACCCAGTTCCACAAGACGATTATCGCGGCATCGAAGAATATGTTCCTGGCCCAGTTCCATGAGCGGACCCTGTTTCACTACTGGATGCTGCGCGTGCCGATCCTTTTTTCCGAAGCCGAGGTGAGGGAGACCAATCTCCAGCATCGAAGAATTCTTGCGGCGCTGGTCGGTCGCGACGAGGAGGAGGCGGAGAGGGCTGCCCGCCATCACGTCGAGGCGACGATGGCGATCGTCGAACCAGCCATCGAACTCTAGCTTTTTCTGCAGCACACGGTTCGCCGTCGTTGCCAAACCAGAGACATACAGGGGTGAAGGATTGCCTGATCTCGACAAGACAGACCGCCGCATATTGACGGTCCTTCAATCGGAAGGCCGTATCACCAACAGCGAGCTTGCCCACCGTCTCGGTATTCCGCAGACCTCGATGAGCGACCGCTTTCGTCGGCTTCAACGGGATGGCTTCATCACCGGTTTTGGCTGCAGGCTTGATCCGGCGCTGATCGGTTTCGATCTCCTCGTCTTCGTTGAGGTTCTGCTGGACAAGACGACGCCGGATGTTTTTGAAAAGTTCGCCCGCGCCGTGCGCCTCGCGCCGGAGGTGCTGGAGTGCCACATGGTGGCCGGGGGCTTCGATTACCTTATCAAGACAAGGCTGCCGAACATGACGGCGTATCGCCGCTTTCTTGGCGAAGTCGTACTTGCCTGGCCGGGGGTATGCGAAACGCGCACCTATGCGGTCATGGAGGAGATCAAGACCGACGGAGCCTTGCCGCTATTTCTGTAGCGGTGATTGGAAAAGGGGCGCTGCGCCCCTTTTCTGCATTTCAGGTCCTGTGATGCTCCTGCGTGCTCAGGCTGCGGGCTCTATCTCGGCCCCCAGATAGAGCTTACGCATGGCCGGGTCGTCGAGCAGGTCACGGGCGCTGGCCGTCAGGGCCACCTGTCCCAGCGACAGGACATAGGCGCGATCGGCGATGCCCAGCGCTTCGAAGGCATTCTGTTCGACCATCAGGATGCACAGGTTCTCAGTGTCGCGGATCACCGCGATGGCATCGAAGACCTCGTGCATCATCAGCGGCGACAGGCCGGCGGAAGGCTCGTCCAGCAAAAGAATCTCCGGGCCGGCCATCAGCGCCCGCGACAGCGACAGGATCTGCCGCTCGCCGCCCGAAAGCGCCGACGCCTTGCGGTTCTTTTTGCTGGCAAGCGCCGGATACTGCCGCATCAGGGCATCGAAGCGCTTTTCCTTTTCCTGTCTGCCCAGCAGCCGCGCGCCCAGCATGATATTTTCAGATACGCTCAGCGTGCCGAACACGTTGTCGGTCTGCGGCACATAGCCGACCTTGTGGTGGCGCACTTTTTCATGGATCGGAACGCTGGCCACGTCCGTTCCATCAAAGGTGATCGTGCCGGCGCGCGGGCGCACATAGCCGGCAATCGTTTTCAGAAGGGTCGACTTGCCGCAGCCGTTCGGCCCGAGAATGGTCACGATCTCCCGGCGGTTCGCCGTCAGCGAAATGCCGGTGAGAATATCGGCACCATCACCATAACCAGCGCGAATGTTTGTTGCTTCGATCATAGCGCAGTCTTTCCCTTTTCCACGGCCTTGCCGAGATAGGCCTCGACAACCCGCGGGTTGTCTTCGAGTTCGTGCGGAGCGCAATCGGCAATGATCTCGCCGCGATCGAGAACCACGCAGCGCGAGCAAAGGTCGCGAATGAAGAGCATGTCGTGCTCCACCACCCGAATGGCGACGCCCGCATCCCGGTAACGCTTGAGGATCGTGACCATGTCGGCCCTCAGATTGGGGTGAACGCCGGCGGTCGGCTCATCCAGGCAGAGAAGCTTCGGCTTGCTGCGAAGTGCTGTTGCCACGGAAAGCAGCTTATTCTGCCCGCCGGAAAGGGCTGCCGCCGGCAGATCGGCCACATGCGTCAGCCGGAAGGCTTCCAGCAATGTCTCCAGTTCCTCGTCGAACCGAAAGGCCGAGAAGATGGAGCCGAGCCCCGCCTTGCTGCTGGCACCGGCCTGCAGCACCTCGCGAACCGTCATCTTGTGCGGCATCGACGGCAGCTGGAAGGTGCGCACGAGGCCGTGTGCCGTCGCCCGCTGCGGTGAGGCATTGGTAATGTCGGCATCGGCAAGGCGGATGCTGCCGCCATCGGCCGGCAGGAAACCGGAGATGACATTGAGCGCGGTGCTCTTGCCGGACCCGTTGGGGCCGAGCAGGCCGACGATCTCGCCGGGTGCGATGCTGAAGTCGACGGCGTCCAGAACGCGGTGCGCACCGAAGGACTTCGAGACGCCTTTGATATCGAGAAGCTTAGCGGCCACGGCTGCCTCCTACCTTTTCGGGGAACAGGCCCTTTGGGCGCCAGAGAAGGAAGGCCAGCAGACCGCCGCCGACGATGACGAGCCGTGCGGCTGCGACGAAATCGGTTGGCAGGTCGAGCGCATCCTTGACGAACGGAACATAGGCCATGGCGAACTGCATGACGATGGCGCCGGCGACCACGCCCCAATTGTTGCCGATCCCGCCGATGATCACCATCGACCAGATCAGGAAGGTTTCGGGAGACATCAGCTGATCCGGGCCGACGAAGGTCAGGTAGTGCGCATACAGGAAGCCGGCAAAGGCGGCGATGGCGCCGCTGATCAGCATGACCGTGCGGCGAATGGCATCGAGATCGTAACCGAGCGAGCGGGCGAGCTGCGGCTCTTCGCGCATCAGCTTCATCGCAAGCCCGAACGCGCTTTTGACGATGCGTTGGCAGATGAACCAAGCCAGCACGAGGACGAGTGCATAGAGCGCGAGGCGCGGCACGCCGTCATAAGGCTTCAGGTCTGCAAACAGCAGCGGAAGACCGGATATGCCCTGTGCGCCGCCCGTCAGCGCCTGTTCGTTGGTAATCGAGATGCGTAGGATCTCGGCGATCGAAAGAGTGGCGATACCCCAGTAATCGCTGGAGAGCTTGCGACCAAGGCGGGCGTAGAACAGCGCCAGAAGCGCTGCCATGGCGAGGCCGGCGGGCAGGCCGGCAAGGGGATGCCAGCCCATGCCGCTGGCCAGCGCCGCCCCGTAGGTGCCGCAGCCGAAGAGCGCGATCAGGCCGAAATTGACAAGACCGGTGAAGCCGGCCTGCAGATTGAGGCTGAGCGCCAGTACACCGTAGAGGCAGGCGATCGAAGCCACATGGATGAAGAAATCAAACACGGTTGACCTCGCTGGTAAACAGGCCGCGGGGGCGGAAAAGCAAGAACACCACGAGGATGGCAAAGGATGCGACCGGAGCGTAGCTCGCCGGCAGGAAGTAGAAATCCTCGCCGATGAAGGGCCCGATATTGGTGTTGGTGATGACGGTTTCGGCGGCTGCGATGACGATCGCGCCGACGACCGCACCGAGCGCATTGCCAAGGCCCCCCAGGATGGCGGCGGCGAAGACCGGCAGCATCATGTTGGTGCCAAGGTCGATGCTGACGCTGCCGCGCATGGCAAGCGTGATGCCGCCGAGGGCGGCGAGCATGCCGGAAAGGAAAACGACGATATTGGTGACGCGGCGCGTATCGATGCCTGTTGCGGCGGCAAGCACGCCGTTGGTTGCCGTTGCGCGCATCTCGCGGCCAAGGCTGGTCCTGAACAGGATAAGTGCGAACAGGCCGAGCGCGACCGTGGTGAGAACGAGCGTCGTGACCTGATGATCGGTGATCCGCG
The DNA here is from genome assembly GCF_001931685.1 of Pararhizobium arenae. Lineage (GTDB taxonomy): Bacteria > Pseudomonadota > Alphaproteobacteria > Rhizobiales > Rhizobiaceae > Pararhizobium > Pararhizobium arenae. Next base: position 129,113 of record NZ_MOOY01000002.1, read on the forward strand.
CGCCGAGGATGCGCATGGCCGGAGAGACCTGCAGTTTGAAACGGTAGGCCGTCGGGCCGTAGGCCAACAGGAAGACAGCCGAGAGGATCATGCTGAGCGCCAGTGAGCCGATCAGGGCAATGGCGGAGTCGGATTTCAGCAGGCGCTCGAAGATCAGGATATTGAAGACCACGGCGAGAAGGCCGACGAACAGCGCGGAGGCGAAGCCGGCGACAAGGAGCGGCAGGCCGGCGGCATGCAGCGACATGGCAACGAAGGCGCCGACCACGGCATATTGTACGAGCGCGACATTGGGAAACTTGATCAGGGAGTAAACGGCGCTCAAAGCAACGGCGATAAGGGCCAGATCGACGGACCTGATCAGGACGTCGAAGAGGAATTGGAACATGGACTTTTCCGTCTGCGCAATCCCGGCGGAGGCTGCGGCGCTCGACCCGGCATTGTGTGAAAGGGAAGGGGTCGTGCAGCCTGCGATCGGGCGATGCTGCAGACCGGAATAAAAGTGCCCGCCGCGATCGCGGTCGGGCACTTCCGGGATCAATCAATCGTAGGCGACGAGATTTTCGCCTTCGACCTTGAACTTCAGGTAGGGCTGATGGGTGCGCTGCCCGTCCGCGTCGAGCTTGATCTCGCCGGTCGCCCCCTTGAGGCCTTCCTTGCCCAAGTCCTCGATGGCCTTGAGGACCGCCGCCTTGTCGGTGCTGCCGGCCTTGTTGAGAGCTGCTGCGGCGAAGAGAACGGCGTCATGCGCATAGCCGCCATAGGCCGACAGGAAGGTCTCGCCATAGGTCTTTTCGTATTCGGTCTTGTAGGCGTCACCGCCTTCGCCGATGTAGCCGACATCCATGCCGATCAGGCCCGCCTTGAAATCGGCCGGCGTATCCTTGTTCATCATGGTGATGAGGATCGAATACCACGGCTTGCCTTCCTGCAGACCGAGTTCGAACGCTTCCTGCATGATGAGAGCGCCTTCTGTGCCGTAGGCGGTGAAGACATAGGCGTCGGGTGCGGCGGCCTCGACCTGCTGCAACTCGCGGCGATAGGTGGACTGGCCGATCGTGTACATGACGGTGGTAGCGACTTCGCCGCCCTTGGCGGTGAAATGCTTCTTGAACTCTTCGGCGACGCCCTGGCCGAAGGCATTGTTCATGGCCAGCACGGCGACCTTCTTCCAGCCGTGATCGATCACGTCCTGGGCGGCGAACTCGGTCGAAACGTTGTCGAGTCCGACGACGCTGTAGGAGGTTGCGCCGATGCCGCGCACAAGGCCGCTGGTGGAGGCCGGATTGATATGCGGCATGCCTTCCTGAACCAGATACTGGCCGAGCGGAATGGTGTTGCCGGAGGAGTATTCGCCGATGACGATCGGCACCTTGTCGACGGAGACGAGCTTCTTAGCTGCGTCGATCGCCGTCTGCGGCTTGCCGCCTGAATCCTCGACGAGGACTTTCAGCTGCTTGCCGAGAACCCCGCCATTGGCGTTGATCTCCTTGACGGCGAGTTCGATGCCGCGGCTCTGGTCCTTGCCGGTGGTGGCGCTGGCGCCCGAAAGCGGAATGACCGCGCCGATGGTGATGTCTTCGGCTCTGACCGGTGCAGTGGCCACGAGACCGGCGAATACCGCCGCAAAGGTTGCACCAATTGCAATTTTCTTCATTTTTACCCCTCTTTCCGTTGTCTAACGGGACGGGGCGAATCCTAGGCTGAAGCCGTTCGTAGCTATATACGAGATATTCAGCGATGGCCGAGGATCCTACGGGGCCTTGCACCTAGCGTTGCTTAATCTACGAGCTGGCTTTGCCTTTCCCGCGAAAGGACATCCAGGTCCGCATATACCAGACCCATCATCAGGCGGTACGACGCAAAACGACCGTTGGCGGGACGAGGATATGCCGCGCCTCTTCTCGCCCCTCGATGCGGCTGAGCACGAGTTCGCTGGCGTGAAGCCCAAGCGCCTGCGGGTTCTGGTTCAGGCTTGAGAGGCCGACAAAGGGTAGGCGTGCGGTTTCGCAATCGTCGTAGCCGATGATGGCGAGTTCGCCGGGCACATCGACCCCGGCCTCGTGGCACGCCGCCATCAGGGGAAGGGCATCCAGATCAGACCAGACGAACATCGCGCGGGGCCTGTTTTCCTGGCGGAGCAGATTTACCAGTTCCTGCTCGCGCCGTTCAGGTTCGTGAGACAGTCTCATGATTCGTGTTCGATCGCCGAGGCCGAGCCGCGCCATGGCGCTCCTGTAACCGGCTTCTCGCGCCACCGACACAACGGAAGCTGGGCTCTGTCCACCGAAATAGCTCAGCATGGCAATGTCACTGTGGCCACGAGCCGCCAACGCCTCGACAGCCATCTCGGCGCCACGCATGTCGTCCGAGTTAACGGTGTCGTAAACACGGGCCTGCGGCTCGTGATGGGCAAGGACGACGATCGGGATCTGCTTGGCATATTCCGCGATCACGGCACCCGAAATCTGTGGGCCGATCAAAATCAGACCATCCATGCGGGTGTCGATCATGGACTCGATCATCGATGTCTCGATTTTCATCGCGGCCCGTCCGACCCCGACCATCGACTTGTAGCTGACCTTGTCGAGCCCGGCATCGATGCTCTCCAGCAGGACGGGGACGAAAGGATTGACCAGTTCGACGACCAAGATGCCAACAGTATAGGTCCGGCCACGCATCGCTCGGGCGGCGGTCGAGGGACGATACTTCAACAGGTCGATCGAGCTTTCCACCTTGGCCCGCAGGGCTCCCGATACCCCGTAGGCATTGCGTAAAACCTTGGAAACCGCGGCCACCGAAACGCCTGCATGCTCGGCGACATGGCGGATCGTCACACGATCCGTGGAAGTGCCAAGCTTTTGTTTTTCCATCGGTAATCTCGTCTGCCTGTAATGATCTCGATCACTATATGCAAAAAGCGCTTGCGCGGCAAATGAGTTTGTAGAATGATACACATAGAACGATACACAAAATACCGATCGCGGCGACACGCGATGCTGCAGACGGAGGGGCAGGCACCGATGGATCAACTTTCTCTCTCACCCGTGAATACGGGTCCCGCTACGCGACAGCTCGGGACGGCAAGGATGATTGCGCCGGCCGTCGATGCCGGGCAAGGAACGGCCGGGAGCTTCGTTACGACGACGTGGCGGCTGGACGAAATGCCGGGGAGGGCGACGTTGCGGATTTCCGCGCTGGGTCTCTATCGTGCCTTCATCAACGGCAAGAGGGTGGGCGCAGACCTCCTGACGCCCGGATGGACCTGCTACGATCATCGGATCGCGTTTCAGACCTATGACGTCGCGGATTTGCTGCAACTGGGCGAAAACCGGATCGAGATTTGGCTGGGCGACGGATGGTATCGCAGCCAGCTCCTCTGGGCCTCGAACCCGATCTTCAATTGCTGGGGCGAGCGTATCGCGGCGATCGCCGAGCTTGAAGCGGACGGCGCCCCTTTGTTGGTGACGGATGCGGACTGGAAGAGCGGCTTTACCCCTGTAACACGCAATGGCATCTACTTCGGCGAAGACTATGACGCCCGGATCGTCGCTCGCCCCGAAGCCAAAGTGGACGTGCTCGATTTCGACAAGGGGCTTCTCGTCCCGCACGAAGCCGATGCGGTCAAGGAACTGGAACCTCTGGTTCCGATCGATCAGTGGCAGGATGCCGAAGATCGAACCCTTTATGATTTCGGTCAGAATGCGGGTGCCTTCATTCGGTTGCGCGTGAGCGGAAAAGCCGGTGCGTCCGTTCGCGTCGAACATTCGGAAATCCTGGGGCCGGGCAAGGCCTTCGATAACAGGAACTATCGCAGCGCCCGCGCCGAACTCCGTTACGTCCTGTCTGGCATGGGTGAGGAAACCTATGCGCCGCTCTTCACTTTCATGGGGTTCCGCTATGCCCGCGTAACCTTTGAGGGAGACGTCAAGCTGCATTCGATCGAGATGGTGCCGATCAGCTCCGTGCCGGTCGCGGCCGGCGGTATCACCACCGGCGTACCAGCCGTGAACCGGCTGGTCGAAAACACGATCTGGTCACAGCGCTCGAATTTCATCGAGATCCCTACGGACTGCCCGCAGCGCGATGAACGTATCGGCTGGACAGGCGATGCTCAGGTCTTCGCGGGCACGGCTTGCTGGCTCGCCGACAGCGAGCGCTTTCTGATGAAGTACCTGCGCGACGTTATGCACGATCAGCGCGAAAACGGTGCTGTTCCGCATTTCTCGCCGGATCCGACCCGGCTGCATTCGATCGACAAGCGCGGTGATTGGGCAGGCTCTACGGGTTGGGGTGATGCGATCGTCATCATCCCCTGGCAGCTTTATCTCCACTATGGGAACCGCGATGTTCTGGTCGAGTGCTTCCCGGCGATGATGAAATGGCTCGACTATCTCTGGGGCATATCCAACGGCCCGATCATCCGCCCGCCGGCCGAATGGGGTGCGAATGGCTTCACCTTTGGCGACTGGCTGCAACCGGTTGGCGACAATCGCAAGCCAAGACCGACAATCGCCGACGATTGTGCCGCCACGCTTTATCACTTCATTTCGACGCAGCTTTCCGCTCGCATTGCACGCATTCTCGGCCACGACGGCGAGGCAGTGCGGCTGGACGCGCGAGCGGGCGAGATTCGCGCTGCCTTTCGCCAAGAGTTCTTTTCGCCTTCGGGCCGCATCGCGCACAACGACCAGACATCCTGGGCACTGGCTTTTCTGTACGATCTCGTCCCTGATGATTACAAGGATGTGGGAAAAGGTTACTTCCGCCGTGTCGTCGAAGAGACAGATGGCGTGATCGGCACAGGCTTCATCGGTACGCCCGCTCTGCTGCCGGCGCTCACCCGGCTCGGGATGCTCGATCTCGCCGAAAAAGTGTTTCTGAACCGCAAGGTTCCGGGCTGGCTCTATCAGGTCGAGCGCGGCGCCACCTCTATCTGGGAGCGGTGGGACGCGATCGCCGAGGATGGTACGGTCTATGATCCGGAGATGAACAGCTACAACCACTACGCCTATGGCGCCGTCTGCCAGTGGCTGTTCGAAGACGTTGCCGGCTTGAAGCTCACTCCCGAAGGCGCCGGCTTTACCCATGTGCGCCTGGACCCCGCGATTTTGCCCACCCTGTCGCCGGTGAAAGCCTGGCACGATGTCAGCCAGGGGCGCATCAAAGCCGAGTGGACACTGACGGGAGACACGGTGACGTATCGTGTCGTCCTGCCCGAGGGAGTCGGCGCATCCATTGAAGCATCGAACGGGCGCAAGGACCTCACGGTCGATGGCATCCAAATATCGCCCGGAGCGGAGAGACGGCTCATGCCCGGCACGCACGTCATTACCTTTCGCATCTGATCCGACGTCCGGACAAAGTCCGGACTCGGCGCATGTTCAAATGGTCAATAGAGGAGGAAACGACCATGAAACTGCAAGCAGGAACCATTCTTGCCGCGGCACTCGCCAGTCTTCTGGCAAGTGCCGCCCATGCCGACGTGACGTTGACGATCCTGGCGGATACAAACCAGGAAACGGTCAGCTTTCTTGATGCGCTGACCAAGGCCTACAGCGAGAAGCGTCCCGATATCAGCTTCGATATCGAAAATCGGGCCGGTGGCGCGGAAGGCGACAACATCGTCAAGACCCGGCTTGCCACCGGTGAGATGGCCGACATCTTCCAGTATAATTCCGGCTCGCTCTTCCAGGCCCTGAAGCCCGAGCAGACGCTTGCTGACCTTTCCGACCTGCCGAATGCCGGCAATATCTCCGAGAGTTTCAAACCGGTCGTCAGCGCGGCAGATGGCAGCGTCCGCGGCGTTCCCTTCGGTCCTGCCATGGGCGGAGGGATATTCTACAACAGGAAGATTTACGCCGAGCTTGGGCTGGAAGTACCCAAGACGTGGGCCGATTTCATAGCCAACAGCGAAAAGGTGAAAGCTGCGGGAAAGGTCGGGATCGCACAGACCTATGGGGATACCTGGACGTCCCAGCTTTTCGTGCTCGCTGATTTCTACAACGTCAACGCGGCGGCGCCCAGCTTTGCCAAGGACTTCACCGAGAACAAGGCCAAGTTCGCAACTACGCCTGCGGCGTCCAAGGGCTTTGAGCGCCTCGAGCAGACCGGAAAGGCCGGTCTCTTCAATGCCGATTTCGGTGCTGCCAAATTCGACGATGGAATGCGTATGGTCGCGACCGGTGAGGCCGCACATTATCCGATGCTGACCTTCGGCATCGGCAATATTGCACAAAACTATCCCGAAAACCTGGCAGACCTCGGATTCTTCGCCCAGCCAGGTGACGACGCTGCGAAGAACGGTCTGACGGTTTGGATGCCGTCCGCGCTATACAGTCCAGCCAGTGCCGAGAATGGCGAGGAAGCGAAGAAATTCCTCGACTGGGTCGCCTCCAAGGAAGCGTGCGAGCTGATGGCGAAGGCTGTTCCCTCCGGCCCATATCTGATCAAGGATTGCCAGCTTCCGGCCGACGTTCCGCAGGCTGTGAAGGACATGCTGCCTTACTTCGAGACCGAGGGTCGAACCGCTCCGGCACTTGAGTTCCTGTCTCCTGTCAAAGGTCCCGCCCTGGAGCAGATCACCGTCGAAGTCGGATCTGGCATCCGTCCGGCCGCCGAGGCGGCGGCCCTCTACGACCAGGACGTACAAAAACAGGCCAAGCAACTCGGGCTTCCCAACTGGTAACCTCCCGCCAGTCGAACTCCGTCCGGTCGTATTCGGCCGGGCGGGGTCTGATCCGGAGAAGAAACATGGTCACGCAAAAATCCCCCTATCCCTATTGGTTCGTGCTGCCGGCAGCGATCGTCTTCACGGTCCTGTTCCTGGTCCCAACATTCGCCTCCTTCTGGTTCAGCCTGACACGCTGGGATCTCTTCTCGACGCAGTTCATCGGACTGGAAAACTACGCTCAGTTCCTGCGCGAACCCTTCCTTATCCAGGGAACGATCAACACTCTCATCTTTGCTTTTGCCACCTCGGCGACGAAGACGGTCATCGGCCTGCTGCTGGCGGTGCTGTTGACGTCGGGGATCTGGGCGCAAGGCTTCTTGCGGACCGTTGTCTTCTTCCCGGTCCTCGTTTCCACGATCGGTATCGGCATCACCTTTGCCGCTTTGATGCATCCGACCAACGGTGTCATCAATGTCGCGTTGGCGAGCATTGGCCTGCCGGGTCCAGGTTGGCTGACCGACCCGGTGCTTGCGCTTTATTCGGTGATCATTGTCGATCTCTGGAAGGGTGTCGGTCTTGCAACGCTGATCTACATCGCTGGCCTCGCCACCATCAGCCAGGATTATTATGAAGCCGCCCGGATGGATGGCGCGACCCGCACGCAGATGTTCTTTCGTGTCACGGTCCCACTGGTGCGCCCGGCGACAGTGACTGTGGTGACCCTTTCCCTGATTGGCGGCCTGAGAAGTTTCGACCTGATCTGGGCAATGACACGCGGCGGTCCAGGCTTCTCCTCAGATGTGCTGGCAAGCGTGATCTACAAGCAGTACCAGGCCGGCTTCTATGGATTGTCCACCGCTGGAAATGTCATTCTCTTCGCGTTGATCGGCCTCATTATCCTGCCGTTGACGGTGTGGTTCAATCGTCGGGAGGTGGACCTGTGACCCGTCGCCAGCTTTACACCGGCATCGTTTCGCTCGCGCTTGCGTCGGTCATCTTCATCCTGCCGTTCGTTTTCATTTTCCTGACCGCCGTCAAGAGCAAGCAAGATGCCTCACGGCTGATCTTCTCGTGGCCCGTCGAATGGCAATTTTGGGAAAACTTCCTGCAGGTTCTGCAAACGCGCAATTACTTGCTGCTACTTGCCTATTTCAATTCGACGGTTATCACGGTCTTTGCCGTCACCCTGCTCGTTCTTTTCGGCGCCATGGTGGGCTATGTCCTGCAGCGACGTCCATCGCCCTGGAACAAGGTGATCTATGGTTTCGTGCTCGCCGGCCTTATGATCCCGCCGGCGGTCGTACCGACGATCTGGGTGCTGCAGTCTATCGGTCTCTTCAAGACGATCACTGGCATGATTTTCATCCAGGTCGCATACGGTCTTGCTTTCTCGGTTCTCCTGTTCCGAAGCTTTATCGCGACCATTCCGCGAGACCTCGACGAGGCCGCTTTGATCGACGGGGCGACACCGCTGCAGATCTTCTTTCGTGTGATCCTGCCGCTCCTGAAGCCGGTGACCGTGACCGTCATCGTCGTGCAGTCGATCAGCATCTTCAACGACTTCACCAACCCGCTCTACTACCTGCCGGGACGCGAGAACGTGACAGTCCAGCTTACGCTTTATAACTTCCAGGGACAGTTCCAGACCCAGTTCAATCTGCTGTTCATGAACATCCTGCTGGTCACCATCCCGCCGCTCATCATCTATATTTTCTTCAACCGACAGATCGTGGCCGGCATGACGGCCGGTGCCGTCAAAGGATAGTCGCATGACCAGTGTCGTTCTCAAGGATATCCGCAAGAGCTTCGGCAGCCTCGAGGTGATCAAGGCCATCGATCTTGAGGTGGAGAAGGGCGAGTTCTGCGTTTTCGTGGGCCCGTCCGGCTGCGGCAAGTCCACGCTGCTGAGGATGATTTCGGGTCTGGAGACATCGACTTCGGGCCAGATCGTCATCGACGGCGAAGACGTAACACATGCCGAGCCGTCGAAGCGCGGCATCGCCATGGTCTTCCAGTCCTACGCGCTCTATCCGCATTTGACGGTAAGGGAGAACATCGGTTTCGGCTTGTCGCTCGCCGGTCGTCCGAAAAGCGAGATTGCGACGAAGGTCGAGAAGACAGCGGAAAGCCTGCAGTTGGCTCATCTGCTCGACCGCAAGCCAAAGGCACTCTCTGGCGGTCAGCGTCAGCGTGTCGCGATCGGGCGTGCGATCATCCGCAATCCGAAGGTTTTCCTGTTCGACGAGCCCTTGTCCAACCTCGACGCCGCACTTCGCTCGCAAATGCGCATGGAGCTCACGGACCTCCATGCCAAGCTCGGTGCGACCATGATCTACGTCACGCATGACCAGGTCGAGGCCATGACCATGGCCAACAAGATCGTTGTCCTCAACGCCGGTCGCATAGAACAGGTGGGATCACCGATGGAGCTATACAACAACCCGGTCAGTCCCTTCGTCGCCGGCTTCATCGGATCGCCGAAGATGAACCTCTATGAGGGTGAAGTGGCCGCCGCTGAGCGTTGCGGTACTTACGGGATTCGTCCTGAGCATCTCATCTTGTCGAAAAGCGGAGGCAAGTGGCGGGGTCAGGTCCGCCATATCGAGCGGCTTGGCGCCGATACGGTCGTCTATCTTGATCATCCGGAGTTGAAGCAGATCGTCGCGCGTGCGCCTGGGGATTTCGAGGTCGCATCTGGAGACGAGATTTATGCCATGCCGATGAGCGGCAAGGAGCACCGGTTCGGATGACCCGAAGATCTCGATGTCATCCGTCGAAGATTTATCAATGACAACGGCGTTCGCAACGCGAGCGTGCAATGTTCACGATATGCGAAGGTTTCGCGGTTTTAATCCTTCGGTTACGATCGTAAAACAAGCGCGAAGATAATTTGCCCGATCGCTGTTGCCGGGCCAATTAGGAACTTTGTCATCCTTCAGGGCCGCGGCCCCAAACACGATGTCCATTAGCATCCTGGATAAAACGGAGCTGTCAGAAAACCTGACGCGCTTCAGGTTTGCCTGATGCTCCAGCCATTCCGCAAGCAGCCCATGGGCTTGCAGGGGTCCTTGTTCGAAAAGAATGGGTGCCAACTCGGGACGACGCTGGCTCTCTGCAATGAACATTGACATCAGCGCATGTCGCTCCTGATCGGCTTCATGATCGATCTCGATCTGAAAAATCATCATCAGGGCATCTACCAGCGAGTAGGCGTCGTAGTCGCCTGGTAGCGCCAGCATACTGCGACGATGCTGGCAAACCAGCGCCGCGAAAAGATCGGTTTTGCTCGGAAACAGGCGATAGATTGTGCTGAGCGACATGCCGGCCTGAGCTGCCACTTCGCTCATCATCGTGCGGCCATATCCGCGTTTCAGAAACAGCTCTCCTGCAACCTGGATGACCGTATCCCTCTGCTCGGCGTCCGCTACCGTTTTCGGACGACCACGCGGCCTTTGAACCCGATTTGTTTCGTTTCGTTTCATTTGTTTCGATTTCATGCGTTAGCTCTAATTGAATTGACACCGGATAACTTGGGAAATAACGGTAATCTGAATTACTGTAAATTAGAAGGCCGGGAAAGCGATCTTGCGATACCGGGGCCTTGAGTGGATACGGTGTTCGAGGACGATATGACTCTCAGAAAAACGTTCAGCCTTCTGGCAACGCTTTCACTGCTGGCCGCTTGCAACGGCGAGCAGGAGCCGGGCATGTCGGCGCCAGGTAAATCGGAGGTCGGTTACATCACGCTCAAGGTCGAGCCTGTGCCGCAGACGCTCGATTTGCGGGGCCGTGTCGTTGCCTATGCAACAGCCGAGGTCCGCCCGCAGGTCGCTGGCATCGTCCGCAAGATCGGTTTCATCGAGGGTCGTGAGGTCAATCAGGGCGACGTGCTCTACGAGATCGACGATGCGAAGTTCAAGGCAGCTTATGCGGCGGCGGCGGCAACGCTGAAGAAGGCCGAGGCTGCGACGGCCGGCGCGCAGAACACCTATGATCGAAACAAGGCGCTGTCTGACCGGAATGCCGTCAGCGCCCAGACGCTGGAAGACGCCGAATCTTCGCTGTTGCAGGCGCAGGCCTCTGAAGAAGCTGCAAAGGCCGATCTGGAAACTGCGCGGATTAACCTCGACAATGCGACGATCCGGGCGCCGATCGGCGGCATGATCGGTGTATCAGCGGTCAGCGTCGGCGCACTCGTCACCGAAAACCAGACGGAAGCGCTTGCGACAATCCGGCAGATCAATCCCGTCTATGTCGACCTTGCCGATACCAGCGCCAACCTCCTGCGCATTCGCGGCGAAATCGATTCGGGGCGCCTGGAGCGTGAGAGCGATGCAGCGTTGCCGGTAACCCTGAAGCTGGAAAACGGCGTTTCCTACAAGGACAAGGGCGAGTTCTCGCTTGCCGACATGGTCGTTGGGCAGACGACTGGCACCTTTACCGTCAGAACCAGCTTTCCAAACAACGAGCGTGTGCTGATACCCGGCATGTTCGTGTCGGCCTCATTGGAAATGGGAACGCTTGCCAATGCCTTCAGGGTGCCGCAGCGGGCGGTGACGCGCGGTGATGACGGCAAGGCCATGGTCTATCTCGTGACCGCCGATGGCAAGGCAGAGCAGCGGGAAATCGTCACAAACGGCTCCATCGACAATGACTGGGTCGTCACCGACGGCGTGAAGACTGGAGACAAGCTGATTATCGACGGATTCCAGAAAATTTCCAACGGCAGCGAAGTCGTGCCGGTGGAAGCGAAAATCGACGAGAATGGCGTGGTGAAACAGGATCTGACGCCGCAGGCGGACGAAAAGCAGGAGGCTGCGCCATGACGCTTTCCTCACCGCGCAATGCTCTTGCGAGCTTTTTCATCGTTCGTCCCGTCTTCGCCATCGTCCTTGCCATCGCGACGATGCTGGGCGGTGTGATGGGCATCTACTCGCTCTCTATCTCGCAATATCCGGATATCTCGCCCGTGACTGTTCGCGTTAGCGCCACCTATACCGGTGCCACGGCGGACGCTGTTGAAAATTCGGTGACCAAGAAGATCGAAAGCGTCATGACGGGCCTGGATGGCTTGCTCTACATGGAATCCACATCCAGCACCGGCTCCAGTTCGATCTCGCTGACCTTCGCAAACGGTACCGATCCGGAGCTTGCCCAGGTCGAGGTCCAGAACAAGCTGTCGCGCGTGGAATCGCAGTTGCCGGAATCGGTGCAGAATGACGGCGTGCAGGTCAGTCGCTCGCCGTCGGGCATCCTGATGATCGGCAACATCATCTCCAAGGATGGCCGCTACACCTCCGATCAGCTCTCCGACATCATGTCGAGCCAGATCGAGGAACGGATTGAGCGGGTCGATGGCGTGGGTGCCGTTCAGGCCTTCGGTTCGGGTTATGCGATGCGCATCTGGCTCGATCCGGCGCTGATGGAAAAATACCAGCTTGTCCCGGGCGATGTCACATCGGCCATCTCATCGCAGAACGCGCAGGTGGCTGCCGGTTCGATCGGCTCGACGCCGGTCGTCAAGGGGCAACAGCTGAAGGCGAGCATCATCGCACGCACGCAGATGACCTCGGTAGATGAGTTCGAGCGTATCATCCTCAAGACTGCATCTGATGGCGCGGTCGTGCGGCTCGCCGATGTCGCGCGTGTCGAAGTGGGGCTCGAAACCTATGGCCAGAGTTCCACGTTCAACGGCATGCCGGCCGCCGGTTTTGGTGTGCAGCTTGCCTCTGGCGCCAATGCGATCTCCACGGCCAACGCCGTGCATGCGGAACTCGATGCGCTTGCGGCCTCGCTGCCGGATGGCGTCGAGATTGCCTATTCCTACGAGACGACACCCTTCGTCGAGCTGTCGATCGAGAAGGTGGTGCATACGTTGATCGAAGCGATCATTCTCGTCTTCGTCGTGCTGCTGCTCTTCCTGCAGAACCTGCGCGCCACGCTGATCCCGATGATTGCAGTGCCTGTCGTGCTGGCGGGCACGTTCGGCGTGCTTGCGGCACTGGGCTATTCGATCAACATGCTGACGATGTTTGCGATGGTGCTGGCAATCGGCCTTCTTGTCGATGACGCTATCGTTGTCGTGGAAAATGTCGAGCGTGTCATGCGCGACGAGAAGCTCTCGGCGCGCGCGGCGACGGAAAAATCCATGGGCGAGATCACCGGCGCGCTGATCGGAATCGCGCTGGTGCTGACCGCCGTGTTCATCCCCATGGCGTTCTTCTCCGGCTCTGTCGGCGTGATCTACCGTCAGTTCTCCGTCACCATCGCCAGCGCCATGCTTCTTTCGGTGCTGGTGGCAATCGTACTGACGCCGGCCTTGTGCGCGCTGATGCTGAAGCCGTCCCATGACAGTCTGCTCAGCCGCTGGCTCGGCTGGTTCGACCGCGGCTTCAACCGTGTCACGAATGGTTATGTTTCTTCCGTCAGCAAGATCATCGTCAGGCCGCTGCGCATGTTCATCGTCTTCGCTGTTTTGCTGGCCGGTGCCTATGGTCTCTATACGAGACTGCCGACCTCCTTCCTGCCGGAAGAGGATCAAGGCGTGCTGATGACGCAGATCACCCTGCCGGCGGGTGCGAATGCCGCCCGCACGCAAGCTGTGATCGACATGGTGCAGGATTATTACCTGACCCAGGAAAAAGATGCGGTGCAAAGCGTGTTCATGACGCTTGGCTTCAGCTTCGGCGGTAGCGGCGAAAACGCCGCCATGGGTTTCGTGCGGTTGAAGGATTTCGATGAGCGCAGCGACAGCCGGCTTTCGGCCTCGGCCGTGCAGCAGCGGGCTTCGGCCTATTTCCGCCAGATTCGAGACGCCGAAGTTTTCGTCCTGATGCCGCCGGCAATTCAGGGCCTGGGCCAGACCAGCGGTTTCTCGATGTATCTCCAGGACACCGGTAACAAGGGTCGTGATGCCCTGATTGATGCCAGCAACAGGCTGGCTGACAACGCCAAGGGCAATTCTGTCGTTGCCGATATCCGGGGAAACACGCGCACGCTCGAGGCGCAACTGAAGATCGATCTCGATGAGGAGAAGGCAAGTGCGCTTGGCATCAGTCTCTCCGACCTCAACACGCTGATCACCACCGCGTTCTCCGGCTCGCAGGTCAATGACTTCGTCTACAAGGGCGAGATCAAGCCGGTCTACGTGCAGGCGGATGCGCCTTTCCGCATGCAGCCGGACGACATCAACAGATGGTCGGCGAAGAACAGCGATGGCGAGATGATACCGTTTTCGGCCTTCGCGACGACGGAGTGGGTACAAGGCTCGCCGTCGCTTGCTCGATTCGATGGCACGGCGGCCGTCGCCATCAGCGGCATGGCGGCACCCGGCGCAAGTTCGGGCGATGCGATGACCGAGGCCGAAAAAATCGTGACCGATCTTGGCGGTGGTTACACCTCCGCATGGTCCGGGTTGTCCTATCAGGAGCGGTTGGCGGGATCGCAGGAAACATTGCTTTACGCGGTGTCTCTGGTCGTCGTCTTCCTGTGCCTCGCGGCGCTGTATGAAAGCTGGTCGATTCCCTTTTCGGTTATCCTCGCTGTCCCCGTAGGCGTTCTCGGCTCGCTGCTCTTTGCGACACTGTTCGGTCAATCTAACGACGTCTACTTCAAGGTTGGCTTGCTCACGACCATCGGTTTGACGGCCAAAAATGCGATCCTGATCGTCGAATTTGCGAAGGATCTGATGGAGCAGGGGAAGGGGGCCGTCGAAGCGGTTATCGAGGCCGCACGTCTTCGACTGCGTCCGATCGTGATGACGTCGCTCGCCTTTATCCTCGGCGTACTGCCTCTGGCCCGCGCCACTGGCGCCGGATCCGCGGCCCAGAATGCGATTGGCATCGGGGTCATGGGCGGTATGATCTTTGCGACCCTGCTGGGTGTCTTGTTTGTGCCGCTGTTGTTTGTAACGGTCACCAGACTGACGCGTTCGCACGCTTCGATCGAAGCGTCGAAGTCTGAAAGAACAATGGTGGCGAAACAATAGCTGATGTTGAGGGACGCTGAACGTTGATGCGTGATTTGCGCCGAGCCATGACCACCTTCTCCGCAGATGAAAGAGCGTCTCACCGCCTGAAACGCTGAACGGCGCACCTTTCCTCCGGTGATGCGAATGCCCTATGCGGCGATGTCCGCGATCTCGCCGAACTGGCAAAGTATCTTCGGTTCCGTCATGTCGCCGCTCTCATCATCGACCATAACCGAATAGGCCGCGACGCCTGTGTGCCGAGCCGCCATGGCGGTTGCGATTTTCTCTGCGCTTGCAGCGCTGGAGGCTTGCCGCATTTCCCCCGGCGCGATGCCACCGCGGACCTTCTTGAACTGAAGGATGATGAATTTTTGCGCCGTCGCCATGGATGAATACCTTCCCGATTGTTCTGTAAATGTTCTCATTAGACGTGACCGGAGTCAACCTTGAAATTGGAATGTTCCATCCAAGTCGAGCGGTGTCGAGCATGGCGTAAGACGCACGGGTGACCGCATCTGCGAAACCCATAGAAACGTGGAGTTATCCGGACTGTGAAATTATAGGAACTTGAGTATGTGCATACGCCCTCGAATCGGCACCCGCCGTCTGACACCGGTTCGACTTGGTAGCACCCGGTACCCCCGCCGGAAATCGACCACCCTGCGTCACCCCTGCGCAGGGTGGTTCGTTTTCAATCGTTCGTGAAAGATATTGATGGCTGCGTGCCTGCCGTCAGGTCGGAATGGCGGTATGATGGAGCGGTAAACTGAAGCTTGTGACCGTCTTCCGAAGGAGACACTGTGAAAAAGATTGTGTTATTCGCCGGGCTCATTGTCGCGTTCAGCTCCTGGTCTGCGCACGCGCAGAATCTCGATCCCATTCCGGGCAGCATTACGTACAAGGGACAGCCGAGAACGAAGCTCACCAAGTCGCCGATAGGAAGTACGTTCCCGCACTATTTCACCTATCGCGGGGATGATTACGCGGAAACGTATCGTATTCGGCCGGACAGATCGCTTGAAATTATCTCCCGCTACCGCACCGATCGCTTTAATTTCAGCGGCAATCGATAGGGATTGATCGTCCGGCGCCGGGCGCGAAAGGCTTTGCCATTTCAAACTCGCATGCGCTTTCAAATGTCGCCGCGGAGCGCACGATCCACAAATTCGCTCGGATCGTCTATAAAGTCTCTATAGAGCTTGAAATGCCGTGTTTCGCGCAATTCGGTTTCCACGAAGCTTGCGCCCCTGATCTCGATCAGCCGAGCGCCTGGAACAGCCATCAGAACAGGCGAATGCGTGGCCATGATGATCTGAGCGCTCGCCGATTCCTGAACGGCGTGAAGAAGGCGAA
The DNA here is from genome assembly GCF_001931685.1 of Pararhizobium arenae. Taxonomy (GTDB): domain Bacteria; phylum Pseudomonadota; class Alphaproteobacteria; order Rhizobiales; family Rhizobiaceae; genus Pararhizobium; species Pararhizobium arenae. The sequence continues at coordinate 145,108 of NZ_MOOY01000002.1, forward strand.
GGAGTTCCAGCTGGCGCTTCGGAGAAAGCGCGCTTTCCGGTTCGTCCAGCAAATAGATCCCCTGTCTCGCCATGCGTTCTTCGAAAAACCGCACGAAACCTTCGCCATGGCTCCAGGACAAAAAGTCGGGCGGTGCTGCGTTGGCGTCCCGTGCCGCCTCATCAAGGTAGCGCGCGACCGAGAAGAAAGATTCGGCCCGAAAGAACCAGCCCGTGGTCAACTTGGGCAACCAGGCTGCCCGTAATACGCCGCTAAGAAGGCTGCCGCTGCGATCCACGGCATGGGAATGATCGACTGGCCTATAGCCCTTGCCACCTCCGGCCTCGTCATATCCGCATGAGGCGGCCACAGCTTCGATCAGGGTGGATTTCCCGGTTCCGTTCTCACCTACAATAATGGTCACCGGCGTCGTGAAGTCGAGCACGAAATCCGTGTCGAGCCAGGGCAGATTGAAGGGATACTGCTCGCTCATAACAGCATCTTGCCGGACCGAAAGACGCTTCAGATACGGTGCCGGCAGGTTTGTGGATTTGGTTTTTCGCATCGTCCATAGCCATAAAGACAGTTTTCAAATTCACAGGTTCGGCGTTGGGGTACAGCCGATATGTGCCGACTTTATGAGGACGATATCCAGCCAGAGACGCCGAAGGCCGAAATCCTCAGGGAACCAACCGTTCCACCCCTGGTTACCCGGCTGACCGGCAATGGGAGACAGTTATGGCGAAAAAGGTGGCTTTGGTAACGGGAGCGGGCTCGGGCATAGGTCGAGCCGCTGCCGTGGCACTTGCGACGGAAGGCTATGCTATCGGAGCGCTTGGGCGGTCTGCGGACGAGCTTGGGGAGGTTGCCGGGGAGATAGAAGCGGCCGGAAAAGAGGCGATCGCCCTGGTTGCCGACATTTCCGACGAGCAGCAGATGCGCGATGCGGTCGATGAACTGATCGGGCGTTTCGGTCGCCTCGATGTCGTGGTGGCAAACGCCGGTATCAACGGCGTATGGGCGCCCATCGACGATCTGACCCTTGACGAATGGGAGCAGACGATATCGATCAATTTGACCGGAACGTTCCTGACGATCCGTCACTCGGTTCCACACCTGAAGTCGTCCGGCGGCGGCTCGATCATCGTCGTTTCCTCCATCAACGGAACACGGACGTACACAACCCCGGGTGCAACGGCCTATACCGCGACGAAGGCCGGCCAGGTTGCCATGGTCCAGCAGCTCGCGCTCGAACTGGCCCGTCATAACATCCGCATCAATGCTGTCTGCCCCGGGGAAATCGATACGAATATCGACTCCAATACGGCGCTGCGAAGCGAAGAGGAAACGGCTATACCTGTCATCTGGCCCGAGGGACAGGTACCCATCACCGGCGGCAAACCCGGGCGCAGCGAAGATGTCGCAAGCGTGATCGCATTTCTCGCCTCCGACGCGGCACGACACATAACGGGATCGCCTGTCTGGGTCGATGGTGGGCAGGGCCTGCTGCGATGAACGCAGACATCAGATGGCAACCCTGTGACATGACGTAGCTTAAAGATGACTGGGCCTTCGCAGATAGCGATGCCGTGTAACGCGCGGTATCCGGTTTGACACTGAAGGACGGCAAGGTGGTGAGCGGTCCTGCGCCACATCACAATTTTCGATGGACCGTCTCTGTTGGCTATCAGCCGAGGTGTTTATTGCGCATTTGCTGATCCCAATAATCGGAAAACCCAGGATCCTCTGAAATCTCGGAAGAAACTTGGGTTCCGGTTGAAGCCAAGCTTAAAAATCGCGCATCACCGTGGCCAGGTTGCGCCGGTCGTTGTCAGGTAAATCGCGTAAAGAGACTGCGTGGCTGTGATGAACAGGCGATTGCGGCGTGGGCCGCCGAATGTGAGATTTGCGACAGTCTGGGGAACTTTGATCTTGCCCAAAAGGGTGCCGTCCGGGGAAAAGCAGTGCACTCCATCTGCAGCGCTTGACCAGACATTTCCGTGCACGTCAACGCGGATCCCATCTGGAATACCAGTGTCGATGTCGCAGAAGATACGGTCGCCTGACACTGTTCCGTCACCGCGAATATCGAAGACCCGAATATGGCGCGCGGCGGTTTCATCGTGGCTTGCGCCGCTGTCTGCCACGTAGAGCTTCGTCTCATCAGGGGAAAAGGCCAGGCCATTGGGCTGTACGAAGTCGCTGACCACGACTGAAAGGCTGCCAGTGCCGGGATCGAGCCGGAAGACGTTCCGCGTCGGTTGCTCCGGCTCCGACTGGTATCCTTCGTAATCCGAGAGAATGCCGTAAGTCGGATCGGTGAACCAGATTGTGCCGTCCGAGCGGACAACCACGTCGTTGGGTGAATTGAGCGGTTTTCCCTGGTAGCCATCCGCAAGAACGGTAATTGCGCCATCCGTTTCCGTGCGCGTTACCCGTCGTGTGCCGTGTTCACACGAAATCAACCGCCCCTCGCGGTCGCGGGTATTGCCGTTGGTAAAGTTTGACGGGGCGCGGAAGACAGAGACCCCGCCATCTGGAACCCAACGCAGCATCCGCTGGTTGGGAATGTCGCTCCAGACGAGCTGCTGTGCATCGCTGAACCAAACCGGGCCTTCGGCCCAGCGACACCCGGTGTAAAGCTCTTCAAGAGCGATACTGCCGATAAACAAAGTCTTGAAGCGTGGGTCATGGACTTCATAGGGCGAATTTTGGAGCATGGAACTGGACCGGGTTATCGTTGATGTGGGTTGCGGCCGCCCGCGACCACGATGACGGCAATAATGATGAGACCGGTCATGATCAGTCTGATGCCGGCGCCCGCGCCGTAGGTATTCAGCATGGAAACGACCAGAAACATGAACAGTGACGCGCCCCAGATTCCCGGAACGTTGCTGTTGCCGCCGGCAACTGCCGTGCCACCGATGACGACAACGGCGATCGACATCAGCAGATATTCCGAACCCATGTTGAGTGCGGCGCCGCCGGAGAAACTGGCAAGCAGATAGCCGCAGATCGCAGCCAGAACAGAACAGAGGACATAGGTGACAAATCGCGCGCCGTCGACAGGAATGCCTGCCATTCGGGCAGCCCGTATGTTCTGGCCGATCGCCGAGATCCACCGGCCGTAAACCGTCAGATGAAGCAGGGCAAAGGCACAAACGGACAGCGTTAGCGCAACGAGAGCGACATTCGGGATACCCGCGGTCGTCTCTGTCGTGAAGCTTGCGAGGGTTTCCGGGGGTTTGATGCGCAAGCCTCGATTGGTCCATATCGCCGTCGATTGGACGATGAAACTCATCGACAGCGTCGCGATGATCGGTGGGATCTGCAAAAGTCTGATCAGAGCATAGTTGCCTATGCCGACCGCAACGCCGATCGCGATGGCGATGAAGAGCCCGGGAAGGATCAGCGAGTCATCGACCTGCATAAATTTCAGCGCAATGGTGCCCGCCAGCGTCATGGTCGCCGGAACGCATAGATCGATATTGCCGGGACCTAGTGTGATCACGAACATCTGACCGATGCCGACCAGGATCGAAAAGGCCGCAAACGTCAATGCCGCCTGACTGAGACCGATCGTACTTGCACCGCCAGTGAACAAAATCGTAGCGCTCCAGACGATGAAGGCCGCGACAAAAGACCAGATCCATGGTTTGCGGGAAAGAAGCACGAGCGGTTTCATGGTCGCTTGCCCCGATTTTCGAGGCGATTGAGAAGCAGACGCAGCGCGAGCACGACGATCAGGATCGCACCCTGCGCGCCAATCTGCCAATCTGGAGAAATGCGTAGGAACGAGAGAAACGAGCCTGCCAGGGTTAGTGTCAGCGCGCCAATGACCGCCCCGATCGGGGAGACGCGGCCGCCGGTAAACTCCCCGCCGCCGAGCACAACTCCGGCAATCGACAGGAGTGTGTATCGGAGCGCGATATTGGCGTCTGCAGACGTAGTAAGTCCGACCAAAGAAATTCCCGATAAAATGGCGAAAAATGCGGCCAGAGCATAGGTCGCGGCGCGTGCTTTCAGAATAGACCAGCCGGCGCGTTCCACCGAGCGGGCATTGCCGCCAACTCCACGCAGGATCACGCCGAAGGAGGAGCGCATGATAAGAAGATGCGAGACCACCGCGATAATGGCACAGGCCAGGATCGCCATTGGTACAAAAGGTGGCCGTGAGACCATGACTGCTCGCACCCACCCAGGCGCTTCTCCGCCCGGCGCAGGCAGGATGAGAACCGCAAGACCGCCCCAGACGAAGCTCATGCCGAGCGTGACGACAATGGAGGGAAGATTGCGGACATGGATCAGCACACCGAGCACAGCGTAAGTGGCTATGGCCGCTGCCAGCATGAGGACGCCAATCAACGGGGTGGCTTGCAGGAAGGTGGCTGTAATGCAGGCGACGAAGCTGACGAAGGTACCCATCGAAAGATCCAGATCGTTGACCGTCATGATCAGCATCTGAGCGATGGTTGCGAGCGCGATCGGAACGGCCAGATTGAACAGGAGATTAAGCCCTACGTAACTCATGGCCCGCGGCTGCAGGTAGAAGACGGAGATCAAAAGAATGGTTAGCGACAGGGCAGGTATCAAAAGCCGGACGGTATCGGAGGACAGAATTTTTTTCATGCAGCGATGCCCGTAAAGGAGGCGGCGAGGACATTCTTCTCGGTCACGGCGTCTCCTTTCAGTTCGGCAACGATCACGCCGTTGTTGAAGACATAGACCCGATCGCAAAGGCATACTTCATCCATTTCGGTCGAGTACCAAACGAATGCCCGGCCTTTATCGGCCTCGGCCCGCAGGATTGCGTAGACCTCCTGCTTCGTGCCGATATCGACGCCACGCATGGGATCATCCATCAGTACGGCAGGCGCCGGCGTCGCAAGCGCACGGGCAAACAACACCTTCTGTTGATTGCCGCCTGATAAAGACAAGATAGGATTGTCCAAATCCTGTGTCCGGATGTCGATACGCTCTTTCCATGCGTGACCGAGATCGGCCTCGGCGGTCTCGTTGACGATGCCTTTCCGGGACAGCCCAGCCAGATCCGCGATCGTCAAGTTCTTCAGAATGTTCCAAAGCGGGAAAACGCCGTTCAGCGTGCGATCTCCGGCGACAAACGCGACCTCAGCCTCGCGCCTGCGCAACCAGTTGCTTGTGTGCCCCAGATAAAGATCAATGAGCATGTCGGTTTGGCCGTGCCCACCCAGGCCTGCCAAACCGACGATTTCACCGGGGAATACCTCGAAGGGGAGACCCTTGCCGTGAAGTGACGGTCGTGACAATAGCGGTGTGCGGCCTGCCGCGCCCTCGGCACGTTTCTCCCGATCGTGGCCCTTGACGACGCTGCCCATGGCCGCAACCAGACTGTGTTCATCGAACTCGACAGCCGGTCGCTCGGTCACCACTTTGCCGTCCTTCATCACGACTATACGGTCGGAGGTCGATAGTATTTCGCTGAGAATATGAGAAATGAAGATCACCGATCCGCCGGCAGTGACGAAGCTGCGGACATAGCCCAGCAACTGCGTCGCAAGAGTGGCATCGAGTGACGACGTGGGTTCATCGAGAATAACGAGTTTGACCGGCTGCGCGACCTGCGAGAAAGCTGTGGCTATCTCCACCATCTGGCGCTGGGCGATGGAAAGATCACTGACGGTGTCGGTGGGGTCTATACCGTGACCGGGGAATATCTCATCGAGTTTGCTACCGATGATACGCGCTGCGCGGCGGCGCCAGCCCCAGCCTTTGAGCGTGCCGTGCATGATCCGGGTGTTTTCGATAACGGTGAGGTTCGGGCACAGCGACAACTCCTGGAAAACGCAACGCACCCCGTTGGCGCGGGCTGCGGCGATCCCATAACGTGGCACGCGCTCTCCCGCGCATGCGATCGTTCCCTCTTGGGGAGACAATGCACCATTGATGATGTTGACGACGGTCGATTTTCCGGCGCCATTGTGTCCGACAAGGCCAACGCATTCGCCGGGCACGATTCTCAGGGTTACGCCGTCAAGCGCTTTCACCGCGCCAAAGCTGATTTTGACATCCGCAACCTCAATGACCGCGTGCGGCAGCGGAGCTGTCGTCATCGTCTACATTTCCTGAAAAAGAACAGTTCTGACCGGTTGGTGGCCCGGCCAGAACCTTAGGTGGAGGATGTTTATTTCGCTGCCTCTATGACCTTCTGCGCATCGGCCTGCGAATACTCGACATTGGCGACGCCACCTTCCTGGGTGCTCGCCAGGTTGGCCTCCAGCGTGTCCTGAGTGATGCTGAGGAAGGGAACGACGAGATCCTTCTTTACCTCTTTGCCGTCAAGGATCTGCTGAGCGACCCAGAATGCGAGCGTCGATACGCCTGGCGCGATCGAAACAGACATGGTTTCGTAGCCATTGGCGTCCTTTTGCTCCTTCCACCACTTCAGTTCGTCCTGCCGGTTGCCCATGATGATCGTGGGTATCGGCCGCTTGGCGGCGGCAAAGGCTTCCGCCGCACCGTAGCCATCGCCGCCCTGGGTAACGACTGCTGCTATCTCGGGAAGGCTGGGCAGAATGCCGGCGACTGCTTTCTGGGCCACGTCCTGTGCCCAGTCGCCATGCACGGAGCCGACGATCTTAAACTGCGGGAATTGGGCGACCCCGGCGTGAATGCCTGCGGAAATCTCGTCATCCACGAAAACCCCGGCAAGGCCGCGGATTTCCAGCAGATTGCCGCCGGCCGGGATTTTCTTGGACAGGTACTCGATCTGGCTACGTCCCATTTCCTTGAAATCGACGGCAATGCGCCAGGCGCACGGTTCCGTCACGATACCGTCGAACGAGACAACGGTAATCCCGGCATCGCAGGCCTCCTTCACGGCGCCATTGAGCGCGGTCGGAGACGCGGCATTGATCACGATGGCGTCGTAGCCCTGCAAGATCATGTTCTGGATTTGCGCGGCTTGCTCGGTCGCTTGGTTTTCGGCGGTCGTGAAGGGATCGGCGGCGGCAACGATCCCGGCCTTTACCGCTTCGCCCGTTACCTTCTCCCAACTCGTCAGCATTGCCTGCCGCCAGGAGTTTCCGGCGTAATTGTTGGACAATGCAATCTTCTTGTCCGCTGTATCGGCCATCGCCTTCATCGGCAGTGCTGCGCACGCCAATGCTGCCGATGCCAAAAGCATCTTCCTGAAATACATATCTCTCTCCCTCTTGATCCGGCCTTCATCCGGCGGGATCCGTTCATCTTGGCCTAGGCGACGATGAGCTTTGTGAATGCCGAGCTTCCTCCTCTCAGCGGCGCAAGGATCGTATAGAACGTGCGGCTTGTATAGGAAGATTGAGGCAGCGAGTTTGCGGAATCTGCTATAGTTGGTGCGGGATCATGCAAGACGAGCCGCGGGTGGCAAGCGCTTAATAAGCACAGGGATCGAGACTTGCCGCTGGGGTGGAGCGAAGGCGGCGGTGAGGAGAGACGAACATGCTCAAGATGGCGCCTTCGGTGCTTCTCGAACATTATCTGGCAATATCACGCCTGCTTGCCGGGCAACTGGAATTCCGCTCCGCCATTCGCGCGGTCGCGGCGCAGATATCGCACATCATCCCCCATGACCACCTCGACGTCTGCATTGTTATGCATGGCGGCAAGTACCATACCGCCTATGAGACGGGACTTGAAACGGCATGGGGCAACCATCCGCCGGCCCTCGTTTCCGGAAGCCCGATCCGCGCGCTTCTCTGGGGGGAGGTGCCGTATTTTCTGACGGACGATGCCGGCTCCGATGAGCGGTTCAATTTTGAAAATGCCTTCACCCGGCCGATTTTCGACCAGGGGCTCCGCAGCAGAATCCATGTTCCGCTCAAGGTGGAGGGAGACGTGATCGGCGCTCTCAGCTGTTCTTCCCATCAGGCAGGCGTTTATACGATGGAGGACATCGTCAACGCCCGGTCCCTTGCCGATCTGCTTTCGCCTTATTTCTTTGCTTTACGGGCCGCCGAGCAGGCCCAGCAATCGGCAATCGTCGAGGCCGAGGCCCGGGCACGCGAAGAGGGGTTGCGGCTCGGGGCGCTTAATCTCACGGAAGCCCTCGAGCGCGAACGCCAGCGTATTGGCATGGATCTGCACGATCAGACGCTTGCGGACCTGACCCGTTTGTCGCGGCGGCTCGAACGTCTTACCCATGAACCGGATATTGCCGGCGAAACGCTGGAGCCCCTGCTTCGTAGCCTGCAACACTGCATGCACGATCTGAGGCAGATCATCGAGGAAGCAAAGCCTTCGGTGCTGCAGCTTTTCGGTTTCGTCCAGGCGGTGGAAAACCATCTGGATCGATCGGTGCGCGATAGCGGACTGTCTATCCATCGCGAGTTGATCGACGAGACGGACGGCGGCGTCGACAATCTGGATCCAACCGTTTGCGTTGCGCTGTTTCGCATCACTCAGGAAGCCATCAACAATGCGGTCCGCCACGCCCAGGCAAACCGCATCGTCGTGCGGCTTGGCGAGCAAACAGATGGCTTTTCCGTCGAGGTTTGTGACGACGGCGTTGGCATAGCCAAACAGCGGCGCCACAATGGCGGCGGTATCGACAACATGAAAACCCGAGCGCGGCTGATTTCCGCCAAGTTTTCCATCAGCGCGGGCCGAAACAATATCGGGACCGCGATCGGCGTGCACCTGCCATTGGATGCGCCGACGCCGCCGCCGCTAAAAATGAGGAATGACCAATGAAGGTTCTCATCGTCGAAGACGACCCTTTGCACCGCTCATACTTGCACGAAGCCGTCAGTGCAGCGCTGCCCGAATGCGAAACCGTGATCGAGGCGGAAAACGGAACCATGGGAGAAAAGCTGGCGCGCGACTATGGTTCGGCCCATGTCGTTATGGACCTGCAAATGAACACGCGAAACGGAATCGAGGCCGCCCGCACGATTTGGAAAGAGAGGCCGGATACGCGTATTCTCTTCTGGTCCAACTATTCCGATGAAGCATATGTAAGAGGCGTCTCACGTATCGTCCCGGACGGCGCGGCTTACGGATACGTTCTCAAGTCGGCTTCCGACGAGCGGTTGAAGCTGGCTTTGCGCAGCATTTTCGTCGAGGCGCAATGCGTTATCGATCGGGAAGTGCGCGGTATGCAGCAAAAGAGCCTTGGTCAGACACGAGGTTTCAGCGATACGGAGTATGAAATCCTGATCGATATCGCCTTGGGTCTGACTGACCGCGCCATTGCGAAAAGACGAAACCTTTCCCTCCGAAGCGTCCAGAACAGGCTGCAGCAGCTTTATGAAAAACTCGGCGTCTATCAAATCGCATCGGACGACCACGAAGACAGCCGCTTCAATCTGCGGGCAAGGGCGGTAACCGTTGCGATGCTGCGCAAGCTGCTGAACTATAGCGCCTTGGAACGCGCCGAGAGTGAACTAGCCGAATGGCTGAAAGCTGTCTGATAGGATTTTTTCTTCGTCACATCGCATTCCGGCAACCGGGTTACCAGTAAACGCATCCGTATTTTCGAGCTCAAGGTTTAGCAGTCGTTAGCCTGAATTCGGTCATTTCCTCAGGAGTGAGGTAGTAGAGACGGTCGGGCGGTGTTTCCAGGGCTTTCAGCCAGAGCCCGGCGCCGATGCCCATGTCTTCGAGGTGACGCGCAATTCGGGCGGTGGTGATCTGGGCCGAAGACATCGCTTCTTCCGGCGAAGGTCGTATGCGGCTGCCGTTGAACACCTGATGGACACCGATCACGGCATCCTTTTCCGCCGTGCGGACCTCACCACCGGCGAAGATGAGCGGGCAGGATGAGGCACAAAGCGCCTTTTCCGCGACCAGGGTTGCCAGCTTCTTCTGCCTTATCAGCGACGACATGGTGATTGCGTCATCGACGGAACCGCCTGGAGAATTCAGCGTGATCGTCTTCACATATTCGCCGCGCGCCTCGATTTCGGCGGCGAAGCGGCCGGCAGATCCGGGATCGATCGCGCCTTCGGCCAGCAGGACGCCTCCGCCGGTCAGCGTAAAGGTGATCGGCTTGCGCAGCACTTCGGCAGGACTGGCGGGATCGACAGGCGGCGCGTGTGGTGTGCCGTCCGTCAAGGCGGGCGGCAGGACCGGCGTGTCGGTGGTCAAAGGGTCATGCCCCGGAAGCAGCGCCTCGCCTTTAGTCGTGGCGATTTCATGGATGTCGAGCACCACGAACGTCGACGTCACGCCTAGCAGCATGAAGAAGGCGGTGCGCATGATCGCACCGTCATCGAACGCGGCCAGCGCCTGTCTGAGGGTCACGTGCCCGGTCCCTTTCGCGGCGCCTTGGCCGGATCGAAACTCGCGACATTGCTGGGGTGATGCGCTTCCCCCGCCTCGGCGGATCGATGATGATCGTCATCGTGTATTCCTGCGTCGGCGGCAGCAAGCACCGCAGCCTCGGCCGTGGCGCCGGTTGCTGGCGCTTTTTCCGCGATCGCTTTCTGCAGCGCGAGCGTCTCCATGAGTTCGGCCACCGTTACGCGTTCGGCGAAGGGCATGTCGCGTCCCTGATGACGGATGGCGCCATGCACGATCGCGAGGATGAACACCATGACGCCCGGCAGAAGGTCGATCGAAATCGCACCCGCCCATGCCGGGATGAAATCATAGGCATATTCGAGCACCGCCTCTGCAGGCGATAACGGCACGAAGCGGCGTTCCGGAACAGGCGGGCGCGTCACCACCTCGTCGGCCGCCTTCGCCAGCGCCCTGGATTGCGCCGCAACAGACGTCCGCACCGTGTCCATCACCTGGTTTTGCCGATTGACAAGATCAGGCGCCGAGCCATCCGGTACGGGCGCGATGAAGCCCAGCGACAGGTCGTCTGCGGCGCGACGGATCGACGGGGCAACGGAAGTCTGCGACAACTGCGCCATCACGTTCGTCAGCGCCACCGCTTCGGTCGAGAACTGGTCGGCGCGCGGTCCGATCAGGCCCGGCGTCGAAAGGAGAGTGCGCATCGCTTCCAGCCGCTTCTGGCCCTGTTCCACCAAATCGGCAACCTGTTCGCGCGATGCGCTGATCGTGCCTTCCAGAGCCTTCATCTGCTGGGACATCTGGTTCAGAAGCTGCACGACGCTCCCGGAACCGGTTGTGCCCGTCAGCGATCCCGATTGCCGCTCCACCGCGGCAAGCTGGGCGAAGCGTTCCGAGGCACGCTGTATGTCGGGCAGGAGGCTCTGGGTCGCCAGCGCGTTCTGGTGGGCACGATCGAGATCGGCGGTATAGGTCTCGACAGATCGGGCAAGATGCTGCTCGACGGCGGCGGAGCCCGCCAGTGCCGCCGCATTCAACCAACTCGACATGGCGACAATCATCGCGCAGCCGACGGCCATGACGACAAGCAGTCCCGCGCGGGCGGCTCGGCTCGTCACATGCGGATAAAACCGCATCATGTACGACCAGAATGCGTAGATACCCACGGAAACCGAGACCGAATAGATCAAAGCCGCGAAAAACACGGCAGTGGGCGACCCGTCAAGGATCGTCCGTGCTCCGAGATAGGTATAGACGCCGGATGCGAGTGCCAGAACGGCGAGTGCGAAACGGGTCATGGTTTCGACGGCTGCTACACCGTCCGTCAAGCGACGCGAAGCGCCTAGCGCCATGAAGGCCTCCGAGAAGTGAGGAACGTGATCCTTAAAAAAGTATTATGAAGGGGGCGGAATGATGACCGCGTGTTTGGGGGACGATCAAGAGTGGATCACGCCCGTGCTGGACAGGCTTTGCCCCGACGCCTCAGGTCCGTGCCACATTCTCCGCAAGATCTTCACCGCAAGGGCCAGGCCATGTGCTTAGCGCTTGTCTGGCCACTTGCAGCAGTTTTTCTCGCGGGAATCCGGCCTTGGCCTGAACGGCTATGCCGTGGCTTACCGCCAGGACGAAGGCTGCAAGCGTCGCGGGATCGGCGTCGTCGGGAAGATCCCCGTCTTCCTTGGCCTGCTGGAAGCGTTGGTGCAACGCCGCCTCGCCGGCCGCCCGCCATTCGATCAAGGCGCGTCGCGCCGGTTCGGCATCGTCGGAGGCGGCAAGCGCGCCGTTGACGCCGAGGCATCCCGTGTTTTCGGCATAACGCGTCGTCAGCTCAGCCGCTCCCTCAAGGACGCGCGCGGCAACCTGCCGGGAGGTTGGTGCGCGCAAGGCTTCCCAAACGTAGTTGCCGTAGTTGGACGAATAGCGTTCCAGTGCTCGCAGGAACATCGCTTCCTTGTTGCCGAATGCGGAATACAAGGCGGGCCGCTCCACCCCGACCGCGGCTACCAGATCCGCATAGGACGTGCCTTCATACCCCTTGCTCCAGAAGACGCGGAGCACCGCTTCCAGCGCTTCATCGGTATCAAACGTGCGTTGTCGTGGCATCAGGACCTCCTTTCGTAACGACCGTTATATTACGCTTGACAGCGTGCGTCCATAATTTTAATGACCGTTACGTAATGATCTTTACATATTCAAAATATCGGCAAGGGATCTAACATGACGAACGGTAAAAATCGCCAATATGTGCTCGCAGCGCGGCCGCAGGGTCCTGCCAAACGGAGTGATTTCAAGCTCATCGAGGCCGACATTCCGTCCATAAGCGACGGCCAGGTTCTGTTCCGGAACACGATGTTTTCGATCGATCCATATCAGCGCAATCTCATGGGCAATGGATCGTCGGAATGGCCCACCATCGCGTTGGGCGACCCGATGGGCGGTCCGACCGTCGCCGTTGTCGAGGAGAGCAAGCATCCCGACTTCAACGTGGGTGACCCTGTCCAGACGTGGTCTGGCTGGCAGGATTTCGCGACCTCCGACGGACCCGACATCCGCAAGCTTGATCCAGAGGAGGCGCCGCTTTCGACTGCGCTGGGTCCGCTCGGCCTGAACGGCTTCTCGGCCTGGTATGGAATGACGAAGGTTCACACCTTCAAGCCGGGCGGAACGCTTGTCGTCACCGGTGCGGCCGGTTCCGTTGGTTCCATTGCCGCTCAGCTTGGCAAGCTCCGCGGGCTGCGTGTCGTCGGCATCGCGGGCGGTGCAAAGAAGGTTGCCTTCCTCAGAGAAGACCTCGGGCTGGACGACGCCATCGACTACCGGGCTCACAATTTCGCGGACCGCGTCAGGCGTGCACTTCCCGATGGCATCGACGCATTCTTCGAAAATGTCGGAGGGCCGATCTTCCCGGTGTTGATGGAGCACTTCAACAGAGACGCCAAGATGACGATCTGCGGCACGATCTCGGACTATAGCGAGACCGAATTGCCCAAGGGCATCAACTATCTGCCGCGCCTGATCACCCTCATCCATTACCGCTTCGTGGACATCAAGGCCTTCGCCACACCTTACGTCATGGACACGATGCCGGAGTTTCTTGCGGAAATGACGCCCTTGGTAAAGCAGGGCAAGGTCAAATATCGCGAAGAGTTCATCGACGGCTTCGCCAAGCTGCCCGAGGCAATGATGTCGCTGTTCGACGGAACCCATAGTGGCAAAAAGCTGATTGTCAGGGCGGATTGAGCCGGCTTTTAAACTACCCCGCCGGTAAAAGCCCCTAAAACCTTCCGGCGGACTTGCCTGATTCCCGCCACACCTCAACTGCCGTCGCGGTCGATCCGTATGTCATGACGATGAAGAGAGGTAAGCGGCCATGGCGGCCGCAAGCCGGCTTGCGCGCTCCACATGGGCGGGGTCCGACACAAGAAACTCCGATACCAGGGCCTCGATCATCGCGAGTGCCGGCAGGCTGGAGGACGGCAGCAGCGGATGAGGCGCGGCAGCGAGAAGCAGCGTGTCGGTTACGCCGGCCAAGGGCGAGGCGATGGAATCGGTCAGTGCGACGACACCGGCGCCGGCCCTTTTCGCCGCGTTGGCAAGATCGGTCACGTCGGCCGAATACCGGGGAAAGGCAAGCGCAATCACCAGATCACCCCTTCCGACGCTCATCAGGCGACCTGCCGCAACTTCCGTTCCCCCATACTGGACCACGTTTACCACGCCGTCACGGTAGGGCTGCAGCCCGAGTGCGAGCATCGCCGCCAGATGCGACGACAGCCCGAAGCCCATGACCCAGACGTTGCGGGCATTCTTGATCAGCACCGCCACCTCGCGGAGTGTGCGGGCGGTCTGTGGATCGGTCAGCGATTCGATCGATCTCAACCCATTGGCAAGGCTCGCCTCGGCGGCTCCCTGTCCCGCGCTTCCCTTGTCGAGTTCCGCCCCGAGCTTTTTTACCGGGGCAATCAGCGCGTGCACGGTCTCGCCGACGGCTGCCCTGAATTCGGGATAGCCGGAGAGACCGAGATCGCGGACATAGCGGCTGATGGTGCTCGCGGAAATCGATGAATTCTTTGCGACTTCCTCGATGCCATGGGTCGCGACGAAGATCGGATCCCGCAGGATAAAGTCAGACAGGCTGCGTTGCGAAGGCGATCCCTGCTTCAGCAGCGAAAGCACCTTCTGCCCGAGCGGGGAAGAGTTGAACCGGCGGTCGGCTTCCGCGGACCAGGACGATGATGGTGACATATTTTTTTTCACCTGTTGACTATCTGAAAATCTATTGCCATCGTCAAGGCGCAGGAAAGAAAACAGGGAGGTTATTTCCTATGCGCTTTATGACAGCATGCTCCGTGATGACATTTCTTCTCGGGACGAGCGTAGCCTATGCGGACACGCTGCGCATCGGGGTCGAGGGCAACTATCCGCCATTCAGCCAAGTCGCCGCCGATGGCAAGCTGTCCGGCTTCGACATCGAGATTGCCGAGGCCCTGTGCGCCAAGATGCAGGTCACCTGCGAAATGGTGCAGCAGGAATGGGACGGCATGATCCCGGCGCTCAACGCCAAGAAATTCGACGTGATCGTCGCTTCGATGTCGATCACCGACAAGCGCAAGCAGGTCGTCGATTTCTCGGATCCCTACTATGACGTTCCCTCACGTTTCGTGGCCAAGGACGGTGCCTTCGCCGGCTATTCCCCGGAGGACCTGAAAGGCAAGACCATTATCGTGCTGCGCAACAGCCCTCGCGCCGAGTATATCGCTGCCAACTATCCCGACAGCGAAACCCTGCTGGTCGACAAGGAAACCGCGGTCTATCTGGAACTTGCGGCAGGCCGCGGCGATATCGGTTTCGGATCCTCCGTCGTCTCGGGCGAGAGCTTCCTGAAACAGCCCGAGGGCAAGGGGTTCGCCCAGGTCGGCGAGGCGATCTATCTCACTGACAGCACCGATGGCGGTGTCGGCATCGCGCTTCGCAAGGGCGAGGACAAGCTGAAGGGTGATATCAACACCGCTCTCGCCACCGTCATGAAGGACGGCACCTACAAGTCGATCTCGGCCAAATATTTCGATTTCAACATCATGCCGAAGTCGGCTCAGCCCTGATCCGAGAACCTGCAGACCGGCCCCCTGCCTTGGAGGTGGTGGGGTGGGTCGCACGGGAGGTTTCATGTTCTACGGATATCTGCCCATGATCGTCGCGGGGCTCGGCGTCACCCTGTCGGTGGCGTCGGTTTCGCTGCTGGTTGCCTGCGCCTTCGGCCTTGCCGGCGCCATCGCCAAGCTGTCGCCTTCACCGCTTCTGCGGGGTGTCGCGACAGCCTACACCACCGTCATCCGTTCGCTGCCGGACCTGCTCCTGATGCTCGGCGTTTTTTACGGCGGTCAGATCCTGCTCAACCGGCTGGTGGATTCCCAAGGCTGGGATTACATCGAGATCGACCCGTTTGCTGCCGGTACGCTGACGCTCGGCTTCGTCTTCGGCGCCTACCTGACCGAGACGTTTCGCGGCGCCATCCTCGCCATTCCCCGCGGACAGATCGAAGCCGGCCATGCCTGCGGGCTGACGCGCTGGCAGGTTTTGTCGAACATCACCCTGCCGCAGATGATCCGTCATGCGATCCCGGGCTTTACCAACAACTGGCTGGTCATGCTGAAGGCGACGGCGCTCGTCTCGATCATCGGCCTCGACGACATGGTGCACAGGGCAGGGCTGGCATCCGCCGCCACCCGGGCGCCCTTCACATTCTATGCCCTGACAGGGGTTATTTATCTCGCCGTGACCACGGTCTCGATCCTAGTGCTTTCGGGCGTCGAGCGGCGCTTCTCCAGAGGGGTTCGGCGGGAGGTTGTTCGATGATCAATTGGCAGATCGTATCGGAGACCTTGCCGTTCTTTCTCGACGGCCTGTGGATCACGCTTCTTCTCCTCGCTCTCTCCATCTCGGCGGGGCTGGTGCTGTCGATCCCGCTGTCGGTCGCGCGGGCTTCGGCCAACCCCTGGATACGGATTCCGGTCTGGAGCTATACCTACGTTATCCGCGGCACACCGCTTCTGGTGCAGCTCTTCATCATCTACTACGGACTGCCGCAGTTCGAAGCGATCCGCGAAAGCGCAATCTGGCCTGTCCTGCGCAGCCCCTGGTTCTGCGCCTGGCTCGCTTTCACACTCAACACGACGGCCTACACGACAGAGATGTTTGCAGGCGCCATCCGGGCGACACCGGCCGGCGAAATCGAGGCGGCGCGGGCAATCGGCCTCGGACGGCTGCAGGTCCTGCGGGACGTCTTCTGGCCCGGAGCCTGGCGGCGGGCGCTGCCGCAATACTGCAATGAGGTGGTGCAGATGATGCATGCCACCGCCCTTGCCAGCACGGTGACCATCGTCGAAATCCTGCGCGTCGCACGGGACGTCTACACCAACTATCTCGTCCTTCCCGAAAGCTTCGGCATCGCGGCTGCCTTCTATCTGACGCTCACCATCATTCTCACCCAGACGTTCCGCCTTCTGGAGCGTCATTATCTTCGCCACCTCGACCCACGCGCCAGCGTGAGCAAGGCGGCGGCTGCGGAACCCATTCATGCATGAACATTTCATCGATATCCCCGGACGCGCGACCGGAACGATCCATCGGCTGACCTGGTTCAGCTTCGGTGATGGCAACGACGGGCCGCATGTCTACGTGCAGGGTGGGCTGCATGCCGATGAAGGGCCGGGCATGCTGGCGGCCCGGCTTCTGATCGACCGGCTGATCGAGGAAGATCGCGCCGGGAGCATCCGGGGGCGGTTGACCATCGTGCCGGCGGCCAATCCGCTCGCTTTCGGGCAATTCCTGCACGGCGACCAGCAGGGACGTTTCGATCACTATGACGGGCGCAACTTCAATCGCGACTATCCGGATCTGGCTGCCAAAGCCGTTTCCCTCGTGGCCGACATACTCGACGACGATCCGCAGGCCAATGTAGCCCGCATCCGCCAGGCGTTGCTGGAGGCATTGGAGACGACAGTGCCTTCCGCTCCCAGCGACCGGCTTCGACACGCCCTGATGCGGCTCGCCCTTGCTGCCGATATCGTTGTCGATCTTCATTGCGACGGCGAGGCTGAGGTGCATCTCTACACCCAGCCGGGTTCGCTGAAGCGGGTGTTGCCGCTCGCTGCTCTCACCCGCTGCCGTGCGGTCCTCGTCGCCGATGTCTCCGGCGGCGAACCGTTTGACGAGGCGCTGACCAGGCCATGGTCCGTGATCGCCGGGACTTTCGCGGATAAACCTATT
This sequence comes from Pararhizobium arenae, assembly GCF_001931685.1. Classification (GTDB taxonomy): domain Bacteria; phylum Pseudomonadota; class Alphaproteobacteria; order Rhizobiales; family Rhizobiaceae; genus Pararhizobium; species Pararhizobium arenae. Next base: position 162,616 of record NZ_MOOY01000002.1, read on the forward strand.
CCCCAGGGCTGCGCCAGTTGCACACTCGAACTGCGCGGTCGAGGGGATGTCGATCGCAAGGTGGCTGCGGACGATGCTGCGGCACTGGTCGAATATCTGCGGCATGTCGGCGTGCTGGCCGGTGAGCCGACGATCCCGGCGCTTTGCTGTGAGCCCACCCCGCTTGCGGGATCGGAGGCTCTGGTCGCTCCGGTTTCCGGCCTTCTGTCCTATTCCGTTCCGCTGGGGCATTTCATCGACGCGGGCGAGATCGTGGCCGAAATCACCGATCCCGTCACCGGCGCGTTGCATCCCGTTCGAGCCAGAACGTCGGGTGTCTTCTATGCGCGACCGGCGACGCGGATCGCCGAAATCGACAAGCGGCTCGGCAAGATCGCCGGCATCCATCCCTTCCGGAATGGTCCACTCCTCAGCCCGTGAGCACCCTATGACAACCATGCTTTCTGCCAACAGTATTCACAAGTCCTTCGGCGCCGTCGAGGTGCTGAAGGGCGTGTCCCTGACCGCGAAAAAGGGCGACGTCATCTCGATGATCGGCTCTTCGGGATCGGGAAAGAGCACGTTTCTGCGCTGCCTGAACTTCCTCGAGCGCCCGACGTCGGGCACGATTGCCCTCGACGGTGCGCCCCTTGCATGCCGAAAGGACCGGTCCGGCGATCTGATGGTGGCCGACGACGCCGCGCTTCGTGCCTATCGCGCGCGGGTGACCATGGTCTTCCAGCAGTTCAATCTGTGGGCGCACATGACGGCACGCGAAAACGTCATGCTCGGCCCGACGCGCGTCAAGGGCCTGACGCGATCGGAAGCTCTAGAGCGGGCAGATTTCTATCTCGCGAAGGTCGGCTTGTCGCATCGGCGCGATGCCTATCCGGCGTTTCTCTCGGGAGGCGAGCAGCAGCGCGTGGCCATTGCCCGGGCTCTCGCCATGGAGCCGGAACTCATCCTTTTCGATGAGCCGACCAGTGCGCTCGATCCCGAACTGGTCGGGGAGGTGCTCCGTGTCATGCGAAGCCTGGCGGAGGAAGGACGCACGATGATAGTCGTGACCCACGAGATGAATTTCGCCCGCGAGGTCTCCAGCAAGGTTGTCTTCCTCAGCCAGGGCGTGGTGGCCGAAGAGGGCGATCCGCGGGAGGTGCTTCGCGCACCCCAGAGCGACCGCCTCCGGTCCTTCCTCGCGGCCCAGGCCGCGTGAGCGCATCGGCAAGAGTGGGCTTGATGCTTTGAGCCGGACTCGCTAGCGATCTCGGTCAACTAAGCCGCAAGGTCCCCCAACCTAGCGAGGCAGTCTTGCCCAGCCTTTGGCCAGGATCGGTCCCGTTGGTCGGCCTGTTGGTGAGCCGCCCTGCTGTTCGAGCGTGATTTCGTACAGCTGATTGTCCTTGGGAAGCGGCAGGGAGGGGCCGTCGAGGCGGGTGGAGCGGATGCCCTCGATCAGGCCGAGAGAGACAGGTCCCATTTCCTTCGACGGCAATGTCCAGACCTGGATCGTTTTGTCCGCTGGGACATCGATATCCGCAAGGAGCCTGATGGCGGCGTTCTCGTTGCCGAAATCCTCGACGACGGCCTGAACCTCGCCGGCATCGTTGAGCAGGACCGCGACCACCAGCGGCTCGACCGTCCGCATCAGGGAGAACGCAAGTCCGAGGGCAAGCAGAACGGTGGCGGCAAGGGAGGCAATCGCCGTCGCGCGCCAGCCGTTACCATTGTTGTCGTTCGCCGGACCTTGCCCGTTCCGTCGCGGTGACGCGGACTGTTCGGGCAGAGCGCGTTCGATCCTCTGCCACAGCGTCTCGTCCGTCGTTGCGGGCTCGACCGTGGTGTCGAGAGGCAGGAACCGCTCACGGCTGGCTGCGACGGCCGCTTTGAGATCGTCATTGCGCTCCATCTCAGCCTCCAGATCGGCCACCTCGGCGGCTTCAAGCAGTCCCAGAACATATTCGTCGGCTACAGCAGCTATATTGTCGCGGTCGAATGTCATGCCATGCACTCCCGCAACGCCGTAAGGCTGCGTCTTATCCAAGACTTCGTCGTTCCCAGTGGCAGCCGCAGCCGCCCGGCGATCTCCCCGTGGGAATAGCCGCCCACATAGGCCATCAGGATGCTGCGCTTCCGCTGGTCGTCGAGTGCGTCGAGGCAAGCGTAAAGACGCGAGTTCCGGTCGAGGCGGTACCAGGCGGTCATGACGTCGTCGGAGCTGTCCTTTTCCTGAAGCGTTTCGATATCCTCAATCGCATGCTCTCGCTTGCCATCACGAAGCATGTTCAAGGCGCGATTGCGCACGATCGCGTAAATCCAGCCGCGTGCCGAGCCCCTTGTCGACTCATACTGATGGGCGTGGGTCCAGATGCGGATGAAGGCTTCCTGGACAACCTCTTCCGCAAGCTCGCGACGCCGGACGATCCGTTGCGCGATGGCGATCAGGCGGCCGGCTTCCACATCATAGATGTGGCGCAGCGCATTGCGGTCGCCATTGGCGCAGGCGGCAAGAGACCTCTCAAGTTCATCCGGAGCGGAGCTCATCAGCATTCACAAAATCTCCTTATCCTATAGGACGTGCCCTGCGGCAGAAGAGGCGCGCGCATAGCCTCTATACCCGGCAAATGCGATTTTGGATGCAGCAAGAATTTATTTTCAAGCGCTGCATCCAAACACCGCTGCCTGCGTGTCTGTCATTCGGAAGCCGCTGACAGCGAACGCTTCCGATCGGATGATTGAACGGGAGAAAGACATGACAAAGACAATGCGCCTTACCCTTCTTGCCTCTGGCCTCGTCGCCGGCTCGGTTGTTACTGCCACTGCGGCTCCGGTTCTCGGGCTGACCGGCGAAAAGACGCTTGTTCTGTTCGATACGGACAAACCGGCCGTTACGAAAGTTATGGACGTGACAGGCGTCGATGCGCTCGTCGGGATCGATTTCCGGCCGGGCAACAAGACCGTCATCGGCGTTACACCGGACCACAGGATCGTTTCGATCAATATCGAGACCGGCGCGGCAACGGATGTCGCCAAAATGGACAAGATGCTATCGTTGACGGATGCCCCTGTCGTCGTCGATTTCAATCCTATGGCGGACCGGCTGCGGTTCATGACCGGAACCACCAACCACCGTGTGCATCCCGATACGGGCGCCGTCACGGTCGACGGGTCGCTCGCTTTCGAGGACGGCGACATGCACAAGGGGGAAACGCCGAACATCGTTGCCGCCGGCTATACCAACTCGATCGGCAAACCGGAAAAGACCGCGATGTACAATATCGACGCGACCATCGGCGCGCTGATCCAGCAGACAAAACCCAACGACGGCACGTTGAAGGCCATCGGCAAGCTCGGGTTGAAGGAAGCGCCGGCCAGCTACGCATTTGATATTCAGGGGATGGAAAGCGGGCAAAACACCGCCTATCTCGCCGCCGGCAAGACGCTTTACACCGTCAATCTCGAAACCGGTGCCGCGACTGAAATCGGCGCGATCACCGACCTCGACACCGATCTTCGTGATATAGCTGTGCTTCCGGCCATGTAAAAAAACGCGAGCGGGGGACGCGTTCTTGCGATCGTCCGCCGCTCGCTTCAGTGCGTCGGCTTTATGAGGGCTCGGACAATATCTTGTCCGAGCCCTCATTTCACTTTCACATCTGAAAGCCCGCCGTTTACGGCGCGGGCTCGGATGTTGTGTGGCCGCTTAGAAGTCCATTCCGGCGCCGGCGGGCAGGGCAGGGGCTGCGTCCTTTTTCGGCTTTTCGGCAATCATGGCCTCCGTTGTCACAAGAAGGCCGGCCACCGAAGCCGCGTCCTGAAGCGCGGTGCGCACGACCTTTGCGGGATCGATCACACCCTGCGCGTAGAGATCGCCGTATTCCCCGGTCTGGGCGTTCCAGCCGAACGAGAGATCGGTCTTTTCGCGGAGCTTGCCGACGATGACCGAGCCCTCCGCGCCAGCATTTTCGGCGATCTGGCGAACCGGCGCCTCGATTGCGCGGCGGATGATATCGATGCCCACCCGCTGGTCCTGATTGCCCGCCTGAAGGCTGTCGAGAGCCTTTACAGCTCGCAGCAGCGCGACACCGCCGCCCGGCAGGATGCCTTCCTCGACGGCTGCGCGCGTGGCGTGCAGAGCGTCGTCGACGCGATCCTTCTTCTCCTTGACTTCGACTTCCGTCGAGCCGCCAACGCGGATGACGGCGACACCGCCGGCCAGCTTCGCAAGACGCTCCTGCAGCTTCTCGCGGTCGTAGTCCGACGTGGTTTCCTCGATCTGGGAACGGATCTGGGCGACCCGTCCGTCGATGTCGGTTTTTGAACCGACACCATCGATGATGGTTGTGTTTTCCTTTTCGATGGCGACCTTCTTGGCGCGGCCCAGCATGTCCAGGGTCACGTTTTCAAGCTTGATGCCGAGATCTTCGGATACGACGGTGCCGCCCGTCAGAATGGCGATGTCTTCGAGCATCGCCTTGCGCCGGTCACCGAAGCCGGGCGCCTTCACGGCCGCGATCTTGAGGCCGCCGCGGAGCTTGTTGACGACCAGCGTTGCAAGCGCTTCACCCTCGACATCCTCGGCGATGATCAGCAGCGGCTTGCCGGACTGGACGACGGCTTCAAGGACCGGCAGCATAGCCTGCAGGTTCGAGAGCTTTTTCTCGTGGATCAGGATATAGGGATCTTCCAGTTCGACCCGCATCTTATCCTGATTGGTGACGAAATACGGGCTGAGATAACCGCGATCGAACTGCATGCCTTCGACAACCTCGAGCTCCGTCTCCGCGGTCTTTGCTTCTTCGACGGTGATAACGCCTTCGTTGCCGACCTTCTCCATGGCCTCGGCGAGATAGCGGCCGATTTCCTCATCGCCATTCGCGGAAATGGTGCCGACCTGGGCGATTTCGGAATTGCTGGTGATCTTGCGTGCGTTCTTCTTCAGCTCCTTGACGACGGCATCGACCGCAAGGTCGATACCCCGCTTCAGGTCCATGGGATTCATGCCCGAAGCGACGGCCTTGGCGCCTTCCTTGACGATGGCCTGTGCGAGAACCGTGGCGGTGGTGGTGCCGTCGCCGGCGAGGTCATTGGTCTTGGAGGCGACTTCCCGCAGCATCTGGGCGCCCATGTTTTCGAACTTGTCATCGAGTTCGATTTCCTTGGCAACGGAGACGCCATCCTTCGTGATGCGCGGCGCGCCGAAGGATTTGTCGATCACCACGTTGCGGCCCTTGGGGCCGAGCGTCACCTTTACGGCATTTGCAAGCACATCGACCCCACGCAGCATGCGTTCACGGGCGTCGGTGCTGAACTTTACGTCTTTGGCAGCCATTTCTTTAACTCCTCAATAGGCAGCTATTGGACTGGTTGGATGGTTCTGTCCCGATCAGGCAGCTTTCTTGTGCTCGACCTGAGCTTCAAGGATTCCCATCACATCGCTTTCCTTCATGATCAGAAGATCTTCGCCGGCGATCTTGATTTCCGTGCCGGACCATTTGCCAAACAGAATGCGGTCGCCCACCTTGACGTCGAGGGCCTGAATCTGCCCGGAATCGCTGCGTGCGCCCGGGCCGACGGCAATGACTTCGCCCTCTTGCGGCTTTTCCTTGGCGGTATCGGGAATAATGATTCCGCCCTTGGTTTTCTCGTCAGATTCAACCCGGCGAACCAGAATGCGATCGTGAAGCGGTCTGAACGACATGTTTTCCTCCAATGGACAAACAATGGTGACGATGTTCCCCAGTCCGGACCGGATGACCAGTCCGGGCAGGTACAGGACCTCGCACGAGCGTCCTGCGCAGAAAAATCTGGTTTGGCGATTTTTTCATTTCAAGAGGGGATCGTAGAAAAAATAGCACTCGATCAATGTGGCTGCTAACGCATTGTAATTGGACGATAAAATTTTGCGTATCTCACGAATTTGGTTGAAGATCGCGGTTTCATGAGGCACCATTTCGTTGTCATAAAACGGAGATGAAGCATGCGATTTTCATCAGATCTGGAGCGTCAGCTACAAGGCTACGGCCTGACCACCGCGCATATCCTCTATCGGATTCCCGACTTTGAATCCGTCCTTCAGACCTTCATCTGGCAGGACTACGATCTCGCCCCGGATTTCCCTGAAATGCGGAAATTTCTAGCCTTCTGGCAGGCCTCGCTGGATGGACCCTTGCATTCGGTTCGATACACCCACCAGCGGTTGATCGGAGCAAGCGAGTGGCAGCGCGTCGACGGTGAGTTCCGACTGCATTGAACCGGATCGTAAAAAAATCTGCCGCGGACCATTGAACCTCGGCTGAGCAGTAACCAGATCGTCTGCCGCCAGCCGCTTCGTCAGGGCTGGCCTTGCTGGGAGCGCTGTCTTTCGGCGCTCCGTATCCATGTTGCTTCAAGGAGGATATGGCTATGGCAACATCTTACGATTATGCGCCGCTCTTTCGGTCAAGCATTGGTTTTGACCGGGTCTTCAATCTACTCGAAAATGCACAACGTGCCCGCTCGATCAGCGATTGGCCGCCGTACGATATCGTCAAGACCGGTGACGGCAGCTATCGCATCGCGATCGCGGTCGCAGGCTTCGCGCGCGAGGATCTGGACATAACGTTCCAGTCAAACCTGCTGACGGTCACGGGCAAAAAACAGGAAGCACCGGCCGAAGGATATCTGCATCGCGGGATCGCCTTCCGCCCCTTCGAGCATCGGTTCGAACTCGCCGATCACGTCCGCGTCAAGGGTGCCGAACTGGTCGATGGTCTGTTGTCGATCGAGCTTTTGCGGGAAATTCCGGAGGAAATGAAGCCGCGCAAGATTTCGATCGAGCGCGCACCTGCGCTCGAACAGCCGGCCGCGGCGGCGCAGATCGAGAGCCAGAAGGCTGCGTAACGCGCAAAGTATTGAAACCAAAGGGCGCCGCTCGAGCGGCGCCCGTCGGCATGACGGGTTGGGAAGGAGAGAGATATGAGACCCGATATGTTCAAGAAGCCAGTGCACATTCTGGTGGGTCTGGGCTTTCCACTGGAGGTTCAGACCGCAGCCGAGGCCTACAAACAGTTGCTCGAGTGGCCGACCTTGGCCAAGGATGCCTCTTATAAAATCGCTCTCAATGCTTGCCGTGCGGCCATGAAGGGGGACATCGAGGCCGAGACCGCGCGTGGCTTGTATGCCGCTTTTGCGGAGAAGCATGATCTGCTTTTACCATCCGGCGATCCGCTGATCGCGATGCGGCAACAGCGCGACCGCGATGGGCATATTCGATAAGGCGCTGCCATGTTGGAAACAGCGTTGCAACAACCGGTGCCGATGCCGCCCGACACCCGGTTTCGGCGCCCGCGCGACATCGTGAAGTCGCGAAGCCTGTTGGCCCACGAGAAGAGGGCCATCCTTGCCGCATGGGCGTCGGATTACCACGCGGTCGAAAGCAAACCCGCCCTTAGGCAAATTCCGGGACTTCCCGAGCCGGTGACGATCGATGAGGTGCAGAGGGCACTAAAGGAACTTGATCTGCGCCACGGTGCATAGCGTCGTTCCTTCTTCGCTAAGGCGGTTTTTTCAGCGATGCCTGGAACATCGTACGCATCCAGGTCTTTCTGCTGCATGACGATATTGCAGCGCCAAATTTCCAGAAGGCCGGATGATCTCGCGAAGAGAGACGAGATCATCCATGCGCTTTACCTCCGGCTCAAGGCCGAGTGGGAAACCCGGCAAGCGATTGCCGAAGCGGCGCAGAACGGTGCCTCCGCCGAGGTGATCGAAGCCATGGCAACCGATCCCGTCCCGCCGATCGACGAGTTTGGGCAGGAGGAAACCGTCCGCGCCTTGCTGGCTCACCCGAAGAACGCCTGGGCGGATACGCTCGCTCAGTCTGACCATGACAGAGGGTGAGCCGCGATGGATGGCAAGCTGTCGACCTATCATCGCAAACGCGACTTCAAAAAGACAATCGAACCTTCCGGGGAAATCGAGGTCCATCCGTCGAAGCGGTTGCGTTTCGTAATTCAGAAACACGATGCGACGCGCCTTCATTATGACCTGCGGCTGGAACTCGACGGCGTGTTCAAGTCCTGGGCCGTGACTCGCGGCCCGTCTCTTGATCCGGCAGACAAGCGGCTTGCGGTGGAGGTGGAGGATCATCCCCTCGAATATGGCGATTTCGAAGGCTCCATCCCCAAGGGGCAGTATGGCGGCGGCACCGTGATGCTGTGGGACCGCGGTTACTGGGAGCCTGAAGGAGAGACGTCGCCGGAAGCGGCGCTGAAAAAGGGCGACTTCAAATTCGTCCTTCACGGCGAACGCCTGAAGGGCAGCTTCGTTCTGGTGCGTATGAAAAGAGACCGGGAGGGCAGCAAGCGCACCAACTGGCTGCTGATCAAACACCGGGACGATGTTTCCGTCAACAAGAACGGCGATGCGATCCTGAAACGGGAAGCAACCTCCGTTGCCTCCGGTCGCGACATGGAAACCATCGCGGCTGGAAAGGGCCGCAAACCGAAACCGTTCATGCTCAACAAGGCTGCGGTCGATGCCGACGCCGTGTGGGATAGCAAGCAGGGGCTTGCGGCCGATCTGCGGGCAGCCGGGAAGGCGAAGCCACGGCCCGGCAAGGCACGTTCGACAACGGAAGTGCCCGCCTTCATCCCACCGCAGCTCTGCAAGATCGCGGAGCGTCCGCCGGTCGGCGACGGCTGGCTGCACGAAATCAAGTTCGATGGATATCGTGTCCAGATGCGGATTTCGGGCGGCGCAGTCGAACTCAGAACCCGGAAAGGTCTGGACTGGACTGAACGCTTCGGGGAGATCGCCAAGGACGCCGCAAGCCTGCCGGACGCGATCATCGATGGCGAAATCTGCGCGCTCGACGAGCATGGCGCCCCGGATTTTGCCTCCTTGCAGGCAGCGCTCTCGGAGGGAAAAACCGAGGAGCTTGTCTATTTCGCCTTCGATCTGCTTTTCGACGGAGAAAAGGATTTAAGAGACCTGCCCCTGGTGGAGCGCAAGGCTGCTCTCGAAAATCTGCTGGCAAGCGCCAAAACCAGCCCCCGTATCCGCTATATCGATCATTTCGATACCGGAGGCGACGCCGTCCTGCGCTCCGCGTGCCGGCTTTCGCTGGAGGGTATCGTTTCCAAGAAACTCGATGAGCCCTATCGATCCGGCCGCAGCGATACATGGGTCAAGTCGAAGTGCCGGGCCGGGCATGAGGTGGTGATCGGCGGCTATGCCCTGACCGGCGAAAAGTTCCGGTCATTGCTGGTCGGGGTCTACCGCGACAAGCACTTCGTTTATGTCGGTCGTGTCGGAACCGGTTTCGGTGCAGGCCGCGCCGGGATGCTGATGGAGACGCTTCAACCTCTGGAAGTGTCCCGCTCCGCGTTCACGGGTATCGGCGCGCCGAAAAAGACGCCGGACATCCGCTGGGTCAAGCCGGAGGTTGTCGCCGAGATCGAATTTGCCGGATGGACCGGTGACGGTCAGGTACGACAGGCCGCGTTCAAGGGCTTGCGCGAGGACAAACCTGCCCGCGAGGTGACGACAACCGAGCCGGCTCCGGTCGATCAGGCAGAGGCGGAGCCTGCAGCCAGAACGCCGGCACGAACGGGCAAGGGAAAAAACGCGAAGGCGCAGGTGATGGGCGTGATGATCTCGAGCCCGGACAAACCGCTCTGGGACGATGGCGATCAGACCGTCACCAAGGAAGAGTTGGCCCATTACTACGAGGCCGTCGGTGAACGGTTGATGGGCCATGTCCGGGGCCGGCCCTGCTCGATCATCCGGGCGCCGGACGGCATAGGCGGGCAGCAGTTCTTGCAGCGCCATGCTTCACCGGGCATGTCGAACCTGCTGGAACTCGTCAAGATCGCCGGCGACAAGAAACCCTATCTGCAGGTCGATCGCGTCGAGGGACTGGCGGCGCTGGCGCAGGTGGCCGCGCTCGAACTGCATCCATGGAATTGCCAGCCGGGCAAGCCGGAGGTTCCCGGCCGCCTGGTCTTCGACCTTGATCCTGGTCCCGACGTTGCCTTTTCCCAGGTGGTCGAGACTGCGCGGGACATGCGCGACAGGCTTGAGGCCCTGGGGCTTGTCAGTTTCTGCAAGACGACCGGTGGCAAGGGATTGCATGTGGTCACGCCGCTCACGGCTGCCAAGTCGCCGGATTGGGATGCGGCGAAAGACTTTGCGCACCGTGTTTGCGACCAACTGGCCGAGGAAAAGCCTGAACTTTACGTAACGAAGATGGCGAAGAACCTGCGGAAGGGCCGCATTTTCCTCGACTATCTGCGCAACGATCGCATGGCGACGGCGGTCGCGCCGCTCTCGCCGCGCGCACGGCCGGGGGCCACCGTCTCGATGCCGCTGACATGGAGCCAGGTCAAGTCCGACCTCGATCCCAAACGCTTCACGGTCCGCAGCGTGCCGGCGCTTATCGCGAAAAGTGATGCCTGGAAAGACTATTGCGATAGCGAAAGATCGCTCTCAGAGGCGATCCGTCGGCTGGACAAGGGAAGCTGAGGGGGAGCTTTGTTTCTCGTGCCGGACCTACGTCTTCTTTGACCGTTTGTTGTCGGCCTCGACGGATTTGCGCAGCGCGTCCATGATGTCGATGACATTGTCGGGACGCTCTGCCTTTTCCGGTTCGGCCTTCCGTGGTGCCGTAGCCTTGCGGCGCTTCTTTTTCGACGCGATGATGTCGAGAAGATTGTCCTGCACCGGATCGGAGACCATCTTGCTATCCCAGGTTTGGGTGTGCTTCTTGATCAGCTTTCGGATCAGCGGCAGGGCTTCCTTTTCCGGTTTCGCGGCTGACAGTCCCTTGAAATAATCGGCTTCGTCGCGAACTTCGTTGCCGTAGCGCAGTGTCCAGAGCACGATGCCCTTGTCGCGCGGTTCCAGCATAACGGCCCGTTCGCGCCGGCCGAGCACCAGCCGGGCAATGCCCACCATGCTCTGCTTTTCCATGGCTGCCCTGATGACCGCGAAAGCTTCCTGGCTCACCTTGTCGTTGGGCGAGAGGTAATACGGCGTGTCGAGCCAGATCCAGTCGATCTCCTCTCGCGGCGTGAATGTCGAGATATCGATGGTTTTCGTGCTTTCCAGCGCGACGTGCTCGAGGTCTTCGTCCTCGAGCATCACGTAGTCGTCTTCGGCGCGCTGGTATCCCTTCACCTCGTCACGATCTCGCACGACCTTGCCGGTAACAGCATCGACATACTGGCTCATCACCCGGTTTCCGGTTTCTCGGTTCAGGGTGTGGAACTTGACCTTGTCGCTGTCCGAGGTCGCAGGCGTCATCTCGACCGAGCAGGTCACGAGCGAGAGCTTCAGATAACCTTTCCAATAGGGCCTCGTTGCCATGGAGCCTCTTCCTTTCAGGCGGACTTGCGTTTTGTCGAGCGCGGTTCCGCGGTTTTTTTACTGCCTTTTGCGGCAGGTTTGCGCGATGCGTTGGTATTGGCCGATTTGAGCGGGGTCGCGGCCTTCTTGCCCGCGGCGCTGTCTCTGAGGGCCTGCAGCAGGTCGCTGGGTTTCGATGCTTTCGGCACCTTGGGCTTCTTGAACGTCTTGCCCTCAAGCTTCGCCTTTACCAGGGCGGCGAGTGCATCCTCGTAGCGGTCGTCAAAGCCGCTCGCGTCGTAGCTGCCTTCCTTGGTGCCGATAATGTGGGCGGCGAGATCGAGCATCTCCTTGTCGATCTTGACGGCAGAAATGTCGTTAAAGGCTTCGTCGGCCGGACGGACCTCGTAGTCGTAATTCAGCGTCGTTCCGATCAATCCGTCGCCATGGGGGCGAATGAGCAATGTTCGCAGGCGGCGGAAGAGAACGGTGCTGGCGATAGCCGCGACCTTGGCCTCCCGCATGCCGTCACGCAACAGGGCGAAAACGTCCGCGCCGTTTTCCTGAGGCGCGATGTAGTAGGGCTTGTCGAGATAAAGGATGTCGATCTCGTCGCAGGGGATGAAGGCCTCTATTGCAAGCACCTTGTCGCTTTCCGGGATGGCGGCGGCGATCTCCTCCGGCTCCAGCATCACATATCGGCCATTGCCGGTTTCATAGCCCTTGACCTGCTCGTCATGCTCGACGGTATCACCGGTTTCGCTATCGATGAACTCCCGGCGCACACGGTTTCCCGTCTGGCGGTTGAGGATGTTGAAACTTATGCGATCAGAGGCGGAGACGGCGGTGTAAAGTCCCACCGGGCAGGTGACCTCGCCGACCTTGATATGGCCCTTCCAGTTGACCCGAGGCGTGCCCATTCGATTTTGCTCCTGCTCGTCGCTCTTAGTTTTCCTGAAATTCAGGCGTTCAGAATCCGAAGCCCGTTTTCGTTCAGGGACGATAGGAATTTGGTGCGTGTCGTATCGACCGCTTCCTGATCATCCAGCACGGCGTTGCAGGCCTGAACGGCCTCGTCGTAACGGGTGCCGAATTTGTCCGAAAAGATCGAAAGCAGGGCTTCCAGCGCCTCTCTCGGGCCGGTTACGGTGTAGGGATAACCGTCGGAGGTTTCGAACTGCACGGGCGTAGGCCATATCTTTTGGCTCATGTTTCCGAACCTTCTTATGGTGACGATCAATGCTTAACCCGTTGAAGCGCAGTTCGTTCCGTGGTGTGGAACATTTGGACCCGTTCGACGTTGCGGTCCAACCGCAATCACAGAGAACCCGCTCCTTGAACACATCCATTATCGAACCAGGTCGTAACGCCTGGGCAACTGCCACCGCAAACCATCTGGCGTTCCTTATCGACGGTGCTGCCTATTTCCGCGAGCTTGTCGCGGTGCTGCCGTTGGCGCAGAAGGAAATCTGGATCATCGGCTGGGATTTCGATCCCGATATCCGGCTCACGCCGGGAGAGGAAGACAGCCACACGCTTGGCGATTTCCTGCAAGCGCAGCTCGATAGCAAGCCTGATCTGCAAATCCGAATTCTTGTCTGGGCGATGGGCCCCGTCTATTCCGGAAAATCCCTGAAGCTGTTCCAGCGCGAAGGTTTTCTGGCGCACGAGCGCGTTCGCATCGAGTTCGACGGCCGGCATCCGCTGTGGGGATCGCATCATCAGAAGGTGGTTGTCATCGACGACGCGCTTGCTTTCGTCGGCGGCATCGATCTGACGGCGCGGCGCTGGGATGATGGCCGCCATTTGCCGTCTAATCCGTTGCGCGTGAGCCCGGATGGAAAACCCTACGAGCCGGTCCATGACCTGCAGGTCATGGTTGACGGCGAGGCCGCACGGCGTCTGGGCGATATCGCGCGGCGGCGATGGGGGCGTGCCACGCGCGAACTCGTTCGCCAACCGCCGGAGACGACCGAACTCTGGCCTTCGGAGCGGCCAGCCGATCTTTGCAATTGCCGCGTTGGCATTTCCCTGACGGAACCGGAAACGAGGCGGAGCAAGGCGTTGGCGCAGTCCACCCAGCTCGCGCAGGATGCAATCGCCCGCGGGCGGGGATGCATCTACATCGAGGCGCAATATCTCGCCTCCTTCGGGGTGGCCGAAGCTCTGGAGAAACGTCTTGCGGAAGAAGACGGTCCTGAGATCGTCATCGTCGTGACGCGCATTTCTCATGGATTTCTCGAAAAGCTGTTCATGGGCAAAAACCGTGACAGGATCATTCGGCGGCTGAAGCGGAGCGACGTCCGGGACCGCCTCTGGGTCATGTACGCCGTGGTGCCCGACGAGAAGGGCGAGGAGCAGGAAATCCTGGTGCACTCCAAGTTGCTGATCGTGGACGATATTTTCGTTCGTATCGGCTCCTCCAACCTCAACAACCGCTCCGAGGGGCTGGATACCGAAGCCGATCTTTCGATCGAGGCGTATCGCCCCGAGGAGCGTGAGGCGATCGCTCACCTCAGGCATCGTCTTATCGCCGAACATACCGCTGGTGAGGCCGCAGCTATTGCTGCGACATTTGCCTCATGCGGATCGTTGATGCGCACCATCGAAACGCACAACACCAACCGGCGAGGCCTGCGGCATTTCGATGTCGACGTTTCAAAAGGCGCTGTCAATCCGGTTGCCGGAACCGCGATCATCGATCCGCCACGCCCGTTCCGGCCGCTTGGGACCTTACGTGATCACGTCCAGCAGGTCGGTTCACGTCTTCTGGGGATGTTCGTCTAGCTCGGGCTCATCGGCGATCACGACCTCGCTCGCGCCCAGCAGCAACAGCCCGAGGGCAAGGGGAATGAAATAATAGACGACGCGAAAGGCGATGACGGCCGCGAGCGCTTCGGCGCCCGGCAGGATATGGGAAACCGTCGCCTCCAGAACGCCGATACCGCCGGGGATATGGCTGACGATCGCGGCGACATTGGCTATGATCGAGACGGCCGCGACCTTCAGGTAGTTGGCATCGGAGAGTGCCGAGAGCATCTGGTGAAGGCTTGCCGCGACGAAGGCAAAATTCATGGTGCCGACCAGAACCTGCAACGCGGCGATCTTCAGGGTCGGCAATCTGAAGCTGTGGCCGCGCAGGGTGATCGAACGCCTGAGGACGGCGGAAAGACCGACGTAGCAGAGCGGTATAAGAGCGGCAACGGCGGCCACGGCCATTACCGCGGTCGGTCCAAGGCCCGTCATCGACATCGCATCCTGCGGCCTGAGAAAGAGCGCCAGCGACCCCAGCGTCGAAAGCCCGAGCGCGACCGTGACCCCGCAAAAGACGACGATCAGGGCGACATCTGCGGATGACAGGCCCCAGCGGGAATAATAGCGATAGCGCACGGCGGCGCTGCTGAGCGCCGCGACGCCGACGTTGTGTCCGATCGAAAGGCTGACAAAGGAAGCAAGCATTGTCTGATGGAGCGGCAAGGGCTTGCCGATGTAGCGAACGCCCAGAGCATCAAAAAAAGACAGGCATAAATAGGAGGCGGCGGCAAAGGCGAGGCTGAACGCCAGGTTTGACGCAGGTATCGCCAGAAGCGCGTCGTAGATTTGAGCGACGGTATATTGCCGAAGCGTCTGGAAGAGCAGATAGGCGGCGATGGCGACGGCGATGAAGACCATAGCCTTGAAAATATAACGTAAGATCATTTGTCCTGCGCTTCAGTTGGCAATTGACGATGACGGCGGAACGAAATGGCGGGTCGATCGGTTCCCTTGCCCATGAACGAACCCACACCCATCTCTACCCCGACCTTCACCGTCCTGAGTTACAACGTTCACAGCTGTATCGGCACCGACCGGAAACTGGATGTGAAACGCGTTGCCGATGTCATCGCGGAAAGTGCTGCGGACATCGTGCTGCTGCAGGAGCTTGACGTCGGGCGCAAACGCACCGGCGGGACCGATCAGGCTGCCGAGATCGCATCCCATCTCCGGATGGACCCGCACTTTCATCCCGCCCTGCACCTAGAAGAGGAGAAGTACGGCGACGCGATCATGACCGCGCTTCCCTCGCAACACAAACGCTCTGCCGGCATCCCATCCTGGGGAGAGCCACGCGGGGCGATATGGGTGCAGGTCAGCGTGGCAGGGCAGCCGGTCAATATCGTCAATACCCATCTGGGCCTGAGGCGAGGGGAGAGGATGGCGCAGACGCTCGAACTTCTGGGAAAGGGGTGGCTTGGCCATCCCGAGCAAATGGAGACCCCGACGATCTTTGGCGGCGACCTGAACGCGGTCCCGTCGTCAGCGGTTTTCAAGGTGCTTCGCGATCGGCTCGGATCCGATCGGCGGGCAGGCCGGCTGCGGCCCACCTTTCCGTCGCGGTTTCCTTTGCTTCGGCTCGATCATTTATTCTGCAACGCGCATGTCGAAATCATCGATATCGACGTGCTTGCGACGCCGCTTGCCGTGAAAGCCTCCGATCACCTGCCGCTGCTTGGTACGTTCCGGCTGCGACAAGGGTAATTGGTCGTCAGTCAGGCTTCCTGTTGGTGAAACGGGCGTTGCCGAGGCCGGTGCCGATCGTCATAACACCCCAACGGGACACATCCTCCATGAACGGAAGCTGCGAAAGCCCCTGAACCACCGCGTCGTTGTGCATTATTACCAGGGTTTCGTGGTCGTGAATCGTCGGTATCGCCTTGGTCACGGCAGTCGGCAGATTGAAATGATCGCTCTCCCAGTTTCCGCCGGGCAGGTTGTGGCCGCCGCGCTTGATGGCGCCATCTGGATTGACGATGCCGGGGCAGGCGATGCCGATCAGCGGCGCAAGCTTCAGCTTGCCGGCCTTGCCCACAAGACCGTTCAGCATGTCGGCGAGGCGGTCGATGGCGGCGCTTCGGCTGGGCTGGTCGTCGGCATGGCGCCAGATATCGGATTCGCGGACGGAGGCATCGACGATGCGGTGCTTTTCCCGGACAAACTCGACGATGCCAGCCCGCATGTTGGTGCCGCCGATGTCGACGGCGAGGATGGCGTTATGGCCCTTCAGCATCCAGGACGGCATAAGGTGCACCGAGCCGATGAGACCGGCGTCATCAGGGTGGTGGGTGATCGGCACAAGGTCGATGTTCACGCCGCCGGCGCGCAGGATCATGTTCGCGCGGGCAATGGCGATCTGTCCCGCGCGGCCCTCCCGAAAGCCGCCGCCGACAACGATGCGTTCTGTCTTGGCCCAGGATTTGAACGTCAGGTATTTCTCGATGACTTCCGCGAAATCGCGGGAAAAGTCTTCAATCGCGGCCATGGCCAAAGCCATGCTGAGAGCGTCCCCGCTTTCAAGAAGCCCGTCCACCTTCTTCTTGGAAATCGGGTCGGTAAGATTCTGTCCGAGCGGGTCGTCCGCGTATTCCCGCAGGACCTTGCGCCAGTCGTGAAGCTTGACCTGGAAGGCGCCCTTGTTGGCTTTGTCACCGATGAAATGGCCGCGCTCACGCTCCTCGTTGTTGTAGTCATCGACCACAACCGATGGAAGTTCGGTCGCGCCGTGACCGAGAGGCGTGTGTCCCTGCGTTTTTTGGGCCGCGCGCGTTTGTGGCATAGACGAACCTTTCGGGTGAAGTGAGCCGCAGGCACAACGTCATTGTGACGCGGATGTTCCAGCCGACGTTTCCCTTGCCGTGATCGCCGCGCGAGCTACTTGCTCTCCTGTTCGAAGCCGGAGGATGGATCGTGCAGGATGATGACGTGACAGTACCGATGCTGGAAGCCTTGATGGGGTCTCCCGGCGAATGGGCCCTGTTTCTGGACATCGATGGCACACTCCTCAACCTCGCGCCGACGCCGGATTCGATCGTGGTTCCGCCGGAACTGCCCGGCCATCTCGCGCAACTGCACCGGAAGCTGGGCGGAGCCATGGCATTGGTGACCGGGCGTTCGCTCGATTATGCCGACAGGCTCTTTCGACCCCACGTCTTTCCGCTCGCCGGCTTGCATGGCGCGGAGTTCCGGGATGCAGCCGGTGTGTCCGTCGTTGCCGAAACCGATGCCTTCCAAGGGCTGAAGCATTTGCTGGTGAAGGAGGCGGAGGCCTATCCCGGTGTCCTGATCGAGGACAAGGGAGCGGCCGTCGCGGCGCACTACCGGCTGGCGCCGGATTACGAGAAGGTGCTGGAGGAGCGTATGCTTCACTACGCGGCGCTTGCCGGGCCGGAATGGACTCTGCAGCCGGGCAAGATGGTGTTCGAACTGCGCCCGGCCCGGGCGAGCAAGGGGGACGCTGTCCGGCGTTTCCTGCAGGCGGAACCGTTCAAGGACAGGCGGCCCGTCGCCATCGGCGACGATCTGACCGACGAAGCGATGTTTGCCGTTGCCAATGACTTCAGCGGTCTGTCCGTCCGTGTCGGTGCAATCGATGCCCCGAGCCACGCCCGGCACCGGCTTTCGTCGCCGGCGCTTGTTCGCAACGTGCTGAAAGCCATGGCCGCGCAGGCTCGGTCTTTGCCGTAAGTTCGTCGGCAAAAGTATAAAGAGGCTTACCTCTCAGGTTACTCAGTCCTGGCGTTCTTCGTGTGCCTCGATCAGGGATGCCGTGTGTTCGGCAATCTCGCGAAGCGCGGCGGCGACCTCCGCACGGCTCCAGCCGGCGCGGACGGATTCCTCGATCAGTTGCTGCACTTTGCCCTCGAGCGCCTCGCGGCAATCGGCCGCTCGGTTTTCATATTCGTTTTCTTCTTTCGGTGGTCGCACGGGTTGCATGGGTTACTCCTTGATGGGTGTAGCGAAATAGACGTCTGTCCGGGCTCGCCGGATGCGGGACAACGCGATGCATCATCGCTGTCGTCGTCGCTTTCAGCGTGATCTCCTGAGTTCTGCGATATGGAGCGGAGCGCCTGACCGGCAAGACCTCAAACAGCCAATCGCCGGGAACCATTGCGATCCATGATCGTTCGCCTTCCAAAGGAAAGGAGCCTGTCATGTCGATTGAAGACTATGCAAAATCCCTGTTGGCCGAAGTAGGAGCGAAGCCTGATCCAGCACCGGAGGACACAGTCTGCGAGCCGGAAAAGGGCCAGCGACAGAAGCCGAAGCCCAACACGCCGGACCCGCAGGAGGTCCAGTATCCCGGTTATTTCAAGGGGCGTGGCAGCCTCTGACCAGCAGCGAAATGCGTGCGTATTCACGGCTCTCCAGTTCCCCGGAGCCGGCGCATGCGTTGACCATCGCGACTATCGCATCGACCGTGGCGGAACATTTCCCTGATTGTTGCGTATGCGAGATTTGGGGGCTTTGCGCTTTAAAATTATTGAATGCCTCCCCTACCGATGTGCCGTCACAATGGGCGGGACAGGAGGTGCTTTGATGGAAAAAGATCGTAAAACCAGGGGTGTATCCCCAAGAGGCGTGTTCGAGGAGACGAAATCGGCTGCGCTGGAGGCGATTGCCGCCCAGAAGGCTGCCGAACGTCTCAAGACGGAAAAACTGAGAGCGCTGCGGGAGCAGCGCGATAAAAATGACGCAGGCAAGAGTGCATCGTGAAAGCTTGGAATGAGATTGAACGGCGGCGCCTATGGGATCATTCCGTGGCAGCCAAAACGACGATGGGACAGTTTATCGAGGCTGATGCGCGTTTTCTGGAGTGGATCGAGGACTGGATCAGCGGAGCTATCCCAATGTCGGAGGTCCAGCGTCGTTATCGCGACCTGCTTGTGTCGAGACGAAAGGAATAGTCTCGATCAAGGTACACAATGATGGAACCTCCGGCCTTTGGCCTGGTTGTCGAGAAAAGCCGGAGAACCATCGTGCAGAACAGCCCACAATTCGAGGTCGGAGACCTTCGCCGCACCAAGGATTGCCAGGCCCGTGTCGATCAACTGATTGCAGAGGTGGTCGATGTCATGGTCACGAATGGCTGGGACAGCCTGGAAGTGCTCGAGGCGGCAGAAGTATCGCTCAAAAAGCGATGGAGATCGATCGAGGCCGATCCAGACCCTGCTGACGAGGTCAGCGAACTGTCGACAAGGCCGATAGGCGATCATCATCCCGCAAAGTGACGCCTGTCGGGTGCGACGGACGGGTCAGAATTTCCTGCTCAGAAACGGGGAGTTCTGCTCACCGAAACGCCACAAGGTTTCTGCCGCTTTCGTTATGCCAATTCGTTTTCCCACGACACATTCGGGAGCCTCAGCGGGAGCGGTGAGTTTGAAGATGGGGTTGCTCAAGGGAACGCCATCCAAACTTCTGTCAATGGCCAGCGCCTGACAGAGCTTTCCGGGGCCACTGCAAAGTTTTCGCACACCGATATCGCCACGCCGCTGTTGCATGATGTCGAGGCCGCTTGTCGGTCGCAGTGCCCGGATCAGCACGGCGCTTCCGGGCAGGCACACGAAGTTCAGGCACCAGTGAAGGCCGTAAGAGCGGTAGACATAGACATGCCCGGCACTGCCAAACATTGAACGATTTCGCGGTGTCTGGCCGCCAAAGCTGTGCGAGGCAGGATCGTCCGGCGAATAGGCCTCAGTCTCGACGATAACGCCGCCCACATCATCGACCAAAAACTGCCAGCCGATAAGATCGGCAGCCACGTTCTCGGCGGGTCGTTCGAAAAAACCTGTCGGTGGTTGCGTGGCGGAGCGGATCGGCATTGTCGTTTTTTGCACGTCTTCTTGATGGAATGAAGAACGAGCACTTACACCGTTATCAATCGTACAAGGTGCCTTCGGCGCCCAATCGCCGCCGGGCCAGTTCCCGAATGGCATCCCCCGCGACGCCAAAATCCCATCCGACACTCTCAGCGCGTCTGGCAAGCGCTTCGAAAACCTCGGGAAGATCAGGACCGGCCGCTGCGGCGACATTGACGTCCGATAGTTCAGCCAGATCGTCGAATGACGGCTTTATCGCCGCGACTGCGTCTTCAAGCGAAGGCGTACCCGCGGGATGCGAAATGGATTTCATCGGTGACATTCTTAACTCCTCGACAGTGCTCGCCGTCATCCAGGCGGATACAATCGCCTTGCTCCAAATCGGCTCGACGATTTTCGTCAGATTTGTACCGGTTTGATGGTTCCGACCGAGATTTCGCCTTCGAGCACGCCTCGTTTCAGGTCCGCGCGGCCGTGATCCACTTCAATGACGGTATAGAGCTTCTCGGAGCGGAAGGCGCTTGCATTGCTGGTTGTCACGTCCTCTGCGGGCGCGGAGTCGATTTCCATGAAATCAAGTTCCCGCTCGGTCGCCACGATGCGCGCATCACCCGAGGTACGCGCGGCGACAACCACAACGCCCTGATAGGGAGAGTTATCCCAGCGCGGGTCGTCCGCCTCCGCGGTTGGTTCCAGCCGGTAGATGTTCAGAAGCTCACGCGTATCGCCGGTGGTGGTGGCGTCATCCTGCTGCGACCTGCTCTCCGCCGATCGTCCGAATGTCGTTGAACTGGTCGCATTGGTGGGGCCGAGATCGGTCTGATCGTTCGTGGCGTTGGACATCATGTATTCCTTCTCAATAAGGATGGACCGACTATCCGCTGGGCGCGAATGCGGCCGCGCCGTCGTTTCGTGTCGGCAAAAAAGCGACGGCCTTGCGGGGAATGACAGCATTCTGCCATTTCAGCGGACCGAACTCCAACTGATGGGGTGGCGGAAAGTTCCAAGGCTCTTTTTGCACATCAAGATGCCGTGCAGTTGCCATACCTGGCACAAGCTTTGCTTCTTAAAATCAGCCGAGTGGATCAACGGTGACGTTAAGGGGTAGAGATTGTTTCAAGTCATTGAAGGTGGGCGAAGGGGCTCGTTACCGCCGAAGGAAGTGCCTGCGGATACATCGCAAATCGTAGCGGAAGGCCGTCGACGGTTGAGCGAGGCGGGTGTCGATCGTTATGAAGCCCGCGAGCGTCTGACGGGCATGTCCATGCCGGCGCCGGTCAGGCATTTAAGGATGCAGATCGAATTTGCGGTTCAGGCGCTTTCGCAGCTGTCTCCGACCCCTCAGGATATCACGGCGGACCACTACTGGCCGTCAATGTAAAAACGGGCCACCCAAGAGGGTGACCCGTTAGAAGGTCAGGCAGCCTTGCCCTGGCCCTTCGCATTGGCAGAGGCCTCGGCGAGCGCCGTCAGCTTCTTGTCGGTCGCTTCTTCTTCCTGAAGATTTGCCTTGAGAAGCGGAATGGCGTCCTTCAGTCCGAGCTGCTTGGCCCAGGCGATCAGGGTGCCGTAACGAGCGATTTCGTAGTGCTCGACCGCCTGCGCCGACGAAATGAGGCCGGCGTCAAGAGCAGGAGAACCCTTGAAGTCCTCGATGATTTCTTCGCCTTCTGCAAGGATGCCCTGGATCGCTTCGCAGGTTTTGCCACGAGCAGGTTTTCCGAGGATTTCGAAAACCTGTTCCAGACGTTCGATCTGGCCCTGGGTTTCTTCGCGGTGCTGAAGAAAGCCCGCCTTGCCTTCCTCGGACTGTGCGGCGCGGGCCATCTTCGGCAGTGCCTTCAGGACTTGCTTTTCAGCAAAGTAAATGTCCTTCAGCGTATCCAGAAACAGGTCCTCAAGCGTTTTGGTAGCCATTGTTCTCTCCATGGGTGTGAATAAGGATGACGGCTACAAACTTATCGGACGTGGAATCGTTCCCTCATTTCCAAAGGGTCTCTATCCCTGCGCTATTCTCTGACCTGTGCGCTTTGAACGATTAATCGCACCTGGAAACGAATTTTCCTGTAGAGGAGTAATTCTCTGCTGCAACAAGAGGTATTTGATGTCAGGGAAAAGCGACAAGATCGGACATGCAGCCCTTTCGCAGGATCCGCATGCGGTACGTGAGCCGCGCGAAAACAATCTCGAAATGGCAATCGGTCACGAGGTTCGCACCTATCGCAAGACGCTCGGCATCACGGTCACCGACCTTGCCACTGCCACCGGCATGTCGGTCGGCATGCTGTCGAAGATCGAGAACGGCAATATCTCGCCATCCCTGACGACCCTGCAGGCCCTTTCACGCGCACTTGGCGTTCCGCTCACTGCATTTTTCCGCCGCTTCGAGGAGCCGCGCAACGCGATCTTCGTCAAGGCAGGGCAGGGCGTTAACATCGAACGCCGCGGTACGCGGGCCGGCCATCAGTACAGCCTGCTCGGCCATATCGACAACAACACCAGCGGCGTCACCGTCGAGCCCTATCTGATCACGCTGACCACCGATTCCGACGTCTTCCCGACCTTTCAGCACGAGGGCATGGAGTTCCTCTATATGCTGGAGGGCGAAGTGGTCTATCGCCATGGCGAGCAGCTTTACACCATGCAGGCCGGCGATAGCCTTTTCTTCGATGCCGATGCTCCGCATGGACCCCAGGAACTGGTGCATCTGCCGGCCCGCTATCTGTCGATCATCAGCTATCCGCAGCGGCATCCACAGACCGACTGAATTTTCTTTTCAAGAAAAAACTATTCTTCACAATTGATTTCACGTCAGGCCCATGTTAGCTCTTCAGTCGGTAACGAATGGAGGCGCAAGTCATGTGCGGAATTGTTGGATTGTTCCTGAAAGACCGGAGCCTGGAGCCGCAGCTGGGGACGCTGCTCTCCGATATGTTGATCACCATGACCGACCGCGGACCGGATAGCGCGGGCATTGCCATTTACGGCACCGCGGCCGATGGCCGGGCGAAAGTCACCATCCAGTCCGCGAGCCCGGACACCGATTTTGCCGGCCTCGCCGATGCGCTGAAGGCCAAGGGTCTCGATACTTCCGTTGTCGTAAAAAGCACCCATGCGGTTCTGGATATTCCGGCCGACAAGACGGGTGATATCCGCGAACTCCTGGCCTCCGTGCGCCCGAACGTGCGTGTCATGGGCTCCGGCGACAGCGTCGAGATTTACAAGGAAACCGGCCTGCCGAAGGATGTGGTTTCGGTCTTCGATGTGCGCTCGATGTCGGGTACCCACGGTATCGGCCATACCCGCATGGCGACGGAATCGGCGGTCACCACGCTTGGCGCCCATCCGTTCTCGACCGGCGACGACCAGTGCCTCGTGCACAACGGCTCGCTCTCCAACCACAACAACATCCGCCGCGAACTCATTCGCGAAGGCATGACCTTCGAAACCCAGAACGACAGCGAAGTTGCCGCCGCCTATCTCACCTCGCAGATGGCCAAGGGTAAGGATCTCGGCGAAGCGCTGACCGGCGCGCTCGATGATCTCGATGGCTTCTTCACCTTCGTCGTCGGCACCAAGTCCGGTTTCGGCGTCGTGCGCGATCCGATCGCCTGCAAGCCCGCCGTCATGGCCGAGACAGACCAGTATGTTGCTTTCGGCTCGGAGTACCGCGCGCTGGTCAATCTGCCGGGCATCGAGACGGCCCGCGTCTGGGAGCCGGAACCGGCGACCGTTTACTTCTGGGATCACGAGAAGGCGGCCTGATCCATGGATGCAGCCGCACAGAAAGAAAGCTCAAGAACCATGTCCGTTTTCGACCTGTCGATCACGCCCTTGCGTGAATTGAACAGCGCCCTGCACAATATCTCCGCCGGCACCAATGATATGAATTTCGAGGTCATCAACCCGCGCGGCAGCCATTCTGTCGCCGTCGGCATCGATGCGCCCGTGACCGTCAATGTCCACGGTTCGGTCGGGTATTACTGCGCCGGCATGAATGACGGTGGGACCGTGACGGTTCATGGCTCGGCCGGGCCGGGTGTCGCCGAAAACATGATGTCCGGTATTGTCGTCATCGAAGGGGACGCCAGCCAGTATGCCGGCGCCACCGGCCGCGGCGGCCTGCTCGTCATCAAGGGCAATGCGGCTTCGCGCTGCGGTATCTCGATGAAGGGCATCGATATCGTCGTTCACGGCAATATTGGCCATATGTCGGCCTTCATGGGGCAGTCCGGCAGTCTCGTCGTGCTCGGCAATGCCGGCGATGCGTTGGGGGATTCGCTCTACGAAGCCAAGCTCTTCGTGCGCGGTACGGTCAAGAGCCTTGGCGCCGACTGCATCGAAAAAGAGATGCGGCCGGAGCATATCGAGCATCTCGCCAAGCTGCTGGAAAAGGCCGGGATCACCGACGTCAAGCCTGAGGAGTTCAAGCGCTACGGCTCGGCCCGAAAGCTTTACACCTTCAATATCGACAATGCCGACGCATACTGAGGCGAGGGAACACGCATGAGCTATCACAACCCCTACACCCCGCCGCGCAAGTCTGCGACCTTCGACGATCAGACGCTGGCCGAAATCCGCCGCGCCGCCGCAACCGGGATCTACGACATCCGTGGTGGTGGCACCAAGCGCAAAGTCCCGCATTTCGACGACCTGTTGTTTCTCGGCGCCTCGATCTCGCGCTACCCGCTCGAAGGCTATCGCGAGAAGTGTGACACCTCCGTCGTGCTCGGCACCCGCTTTGCCAAGAAGCCGATCCACCTGAAGACGCCGATCACCATTGCCGGGATGAGCTTCGGGGCCCTGTCGGGCAATGCCAAGGAAGCCCTTGGCCGTGGCGCCACCATCTCAGGTACCTCGACCACGACCGGCGACGGTGGCATGACCAATGAAGAGCGCGGCCATTCGCAGACGCTCGTCTATCAGTACCTGCCGTCCCGCTACGGCATGAACCCGAAGGACCTGCGCCGCGCCGATGCCATCGAGGTGGTTGTCGGCCAGGGCGCCAAGCCCGGCGGCGGTGGCATGCTGCTCGGCCAGAAGATTTCCGATCGCGTCGCCGAAATGCGCACGCTGCCGAAGGGCATCGATCAGCGCTCTGCCTGCCGACACCCCGACTGGACCGGCCCGGACGATCTCGAGATCAAGATCAATGAATTGCGCGAAATCACCGATTGGGAAAAGCCGATCTATGTGAAGGTCGGCGGCGCGCGGCCCTATTACGATACGGCCCTTGCCGTCAAATCCGGTGCTGACGTCGTCGTTCTCGACGGCATGCAGGGCGGCACGGCCGCCACGCAGGACGTTTTCATCGAGAATGTCGGCATGCCGATCCTCGCCTGCATTCGTCCCGCCGTTCAGGCGCTGCAGGATCTCGGCATGCACCGTAAGGTACAACTGATCGTCTCCGGCGGCATCCGCTCCGGGGCTGACGTGGCGAAGGCTCTGGCCTTGGGCGCGGACGCGGTTGCCATCGGCACGGCGGCGCTCGTTGCGCTCGGCGACAACGACCCGCGCTGGGAAGAAGAATACCAGAAGCTCGGCACGACTGCCGGCGCTTACGACGATTGGCACGAAGGCAAGGACCCCGCCGGCATCACGACACAAGATCCTGAGCTGGCAAAACGTCTGGACCCGGTTGCCGCGGGCCGCAGGCTTGCGAACTACATCAAGGTGATGACGCTGGAGGCGCAGACGATTGCCCGCGCCTGCGGCAAGAACCACCTGCATAACCTTGAGCCCGAAGACCTCTGCGCTCTGACGATGGAAGCGGCTGCGATGGCGCAAATCCCGCTCGCCGGCACGAACTGGTATCCGGGCAAGGGAGGGTTCTAAGCAGGAAATCATTACGGGAGCTGCATCTGGGAGGATGCGGCTCCTCTTGCAATTGCGTGTCTGATAGCCAACCAAGGGGAACGATGTGGCACTGGACCTTTCCAAATTTGCCGCCGAAAAGGGCATTAAATATTTCATGATCAGCTTCACCGACCTGTTCGGTGGACAACGCGCCAAACTGGTTCCGGCAGAAGCGATTGCCGATATGCAGAAAGATGGCGCGGGATTTGCCGGTTTCGCGACCTGGCTCGACCTGACGCCTTCCCATCCCGATCTTTTCGCCATGCCGGACCCGTCTTCCGTCATCCAGCTTCCGTGGAAGAAGGATGTCGCTTGGGTCGCCGCCGATTGCGTAATGGATGACAAGCCGGTCGAGCAGGCGCCGCGCGTCGTCTTGAAGCGGCTGATCGCCGAGGCCGCAGAGGCTGGCCTGCGGGTCAAGACCGGCGTCGAGCCCGAATTCTTCCTGATTTCGCCGGATGGTTCGACGATCTCGGACGAGTACGATACGGCTGAAAAGCCCTGCTACGATCAGCAGGCCTTGATGCGCCGTTACGATGTCATCGCCGAAATCTGCGACTACATGCTGGAACTGGGTTGGAAGCCCTACCAGAACGACCATGAAGACGCGAACGGCCAGTTCGAGATGAATTGGGAATATGACGACGTTCTGCAGACCGCCGACAAACATTCGTTCTTCAAGTTCATGGTGAAGTCGGTTGCCGAAAAACACGGCCTTCGCGCTACCTTCATGCCCAAGCCCTTCAAGGGGCTGACAGGCAATGGTTGCCACGCCCACATCTCGGTCTGGGACCTGGATGGCAAGGTCAATGCCTTTGCCGACAAGTCGATGGATTTCGGCCTGTCCGCGCAGGGCCGCACCTTCCTCGGCGGCATCATGAAGCATGCCTCGGCGCTTGCCGCCGTCACCAATCCGACGGTCAATTCCTACAAGCGCATCAATGCACCGCGTACGATCTCCGGCGCGACCTGGGCGCCCAACACCGTCACCTGGACCGGCAACAACCGGACCCATATGGTGCGCGTGCCCGGTCCCGGCCGCTTCGAGCTTCGTCTGCCGGATGGCGCGGTGAACCCTTATCTGCTGCAGGCGATCATCGTCGCTGCCGGGCTTTCCGGTATCCGCACGAAGGCCGATCCGGGTCGCCACTACGATATCGACATGTATCGTGAAGGCCACACAGTCACCGATGCACCGAAGCTGCCGCTGAACCTGCTCGACGCCTTGCGCGAATACGAGAAGGACACGGCGCTGCAGCAGGCCTTGGGAACGGAGTTCTCCGCGGCCTATCTCAAGCTCAAGCACGGCGAGTGGAACAGCTACTGCTCGCAGTTCACCGCCTGGGAACACCAGACGACGCTTGACGTCTGACGGTCCATTTCCGTTCCAATACACCATCGATCCCTGCGCTATCAGCGCGGGGATGTGTTCCCGCATGCTTTTCTGAAAGTCTCGCCTTCGAGGAGGGCCGCTCTATGACGAAACACATCCTGACCGTTTCCTGCAAATCCACGCGCGGGATTGTCGCGGCCATTTCCGGCTATCTGGCCGCGAAGGATTGCAACATTGTCGACTCGTCGCAGTTCGACGATCTCGATACCGGCAAGTTCTTCATGCGGGTCAGTTTCGTTTCGGAGGAGGGTGTTTCGGGCAAGGACATTGCCGCAGGCTTCGCAGCTGTCGCCGCGCCCTTCGGTATGGACTACAGCTTCCATGACAGCGAGCACCGCATGAAGGTGTTGCTGATGGTCTCGCGCTTCGGCCATTGCCTCAACGATCTTCTCTATCGTTGGAAGATTGGAGCTTTGCCAATCGATATCGTCGGCGTCGTTTCCAACCATTTCGACTATCAGAAGGTCGTGGTGAACCACGATATTCCCTTCCACCACATCAAGGTGACGAAGGAGAACAAGCCGCAGGCGGAGGCGCGTCTGCTGGAGCTGGCGGAGCAGACCGGCGCGGAACTGATCGTGCTCGCCCGCTACATGCAGGTTCTGTCGGATGCCATGTGCAAGAAGATGTCCGGCCGGATCATCAACATCCATCACTCGTTCCTGCCGTCCTTCAAGGGCGCAAACCCCTACAAGCAGGCCTATGAGCGCGGTGTGAAGCTGATCGGGGCAACGGCCCACTATGTCACCGCCGATCTCGACGAAGGTCCGATCATCGAGCAGGACACGGTGCGCGTCACCCATGCGCAATCGGCGGAAGACTATGTATCGATGGGCCGCGATGTCGAAAGCCAGGTTCTGGCCCGCGCCATCCACGCCCATATCCACCACCGCACCTTCATCAACGGCAACCGCACGGTCGTCTTCCCGGCAAGTCCGGGCAGCTATGCGTCCGAGCGGATGGGGTGAGCCGCCATGGCTGAGGTGATTGATGGCAAGCTGGTTGCCGCCTCGGTGATTGCTGCCGTGACGGCGGCGGTTGCGGACCTGGAGGCGAAGACCGGCACTAAGACGGGGCTTGCTGTGGTGATCGTCGGTGACGATCCGGCAAGCCATACCTATGTTGGCGCCAAGAGCCGCACGGCCAAGGAATGCGGCTTCAATTCGATCCAGCACACGCTTCCCGGCGAGACAACGCAGGAGGAGCTTGCGGCGCTGATCGGCGCTCTCAATGCGGATGCCTCGATCCACGGCATCCTCGTGCAGCTGCCGTTGCCGAAACATCTCAATTCCGAAGCGATCATCCAGTCCATCCTGCCGGAAAAGGATGTTGACGGGCTTCATGTCGTCAATGCCGGCAAGCTTGCCACCGGCGATCTTTCAACCGGGCTCGTGTCCTGCACGCCGGCCGGTGCGATGCTCTTCGTGCGACGCATCCATGGAGATGATCTTTCCGGCCTTGATGCCGTGGTCATCGGCCGTTCCAACCTGTTCGGCAAGCCGATGGCGCAGCTTCTGCTCAATGCCAACGCGACGGTGACCGTCGCCCATTCGCGCACGAAAGACCTGCCCGGCATCTGCCGCAGGGCCGATATTCTCGTTGCCGCCGTCGGTCGCCCGGAAATGGTCAAGGCGGACTGGGTCAAGCCTGGCGCTACCGTGATCGACGTCGGTATCAACCGGATCGACGCGCCCGAAAGGGGCGAGGGCAAGTCCCGGCTGGTGGGCGATGTCGCCTTTGTTGAGTGCGCTGAGGTCGCCGCCGTGATCACGCCGGTACCGGGCGGTGTCGGCCCGATGACCATCGCCATGCTGATGGCAAACACGGTGATCGCGGCCTATCGCGCAAGCTACGAGGTGCCGCCGAAATTCTGAAAAAGCGCGCTGGCGGGTGGCCATAAAATTTGGTTCCATCGCTTGCCAGCCGCAAAAACAGCATTATAGTCAGGAAACAAATATTCCATACAGTAAAAATAGGGGACGGGATATTATGACTGCTTCATGGCGCTTTTCAGCTCTCGCGGATCGTCACCGGGCGCTGGGATCGAAACTGGAAGACTGGAGCGGGATGGGAACCGCCTGGACTTACGACAAGGATATCTACGAAGAACACATCGCCGTGCGCACCAAGGCCGGCATCATGGATGTGTCGGGTTTGAAGAAGGTGCATCTCGTCGGACCGCATGCGATTGCGGTGCTCGACTACATCACCACCCGCGACGTCACCAAGATTTATCCCGGCAAGTCCGTCTATGCCTGCATGCTCAACGATCGCGGTCATTTCACCGATGACTGCATCATCTACCGCACCGGCCCGAATTCGTGGATGCTGGTTCATGGCTCGGGTTCCGGCCACGAGGAAATCGTCAAGCAGGCCGCCGGCCGCAACTGTGCCGTTCTCTTCGACGACGATCTGCACGATCTCTCGCTGCAAGGCCCGCTGGCTGTCGATTACCTCGAAAAGCATGTGCCGGGCATCCGCGATCTCAAGTATTTCCACCACATGCAGACGACGCTGTTCGGCGCGCCGGTGATGATCTCGCGCACCGGTTATACCGGCGAGCGCGGCTATGAAATCTTCGTGCGCGGGCAGGATGCCGGCATGGTTTGGGACCGCATCGTCGATGAAGGCAAGGAGATGGGCATCATCCCCGTCTGCTTCAGCGTTCTTGATATGCTGCGCGTGGAAAGCTACCTGCTCTTCTACCCCTACGACAATTCGCAGATGTATCCATTCGCCAACGAGCAGCCCGGCGACAGCCTGTGGGAGCTTGGCCTCGACTTTACCGTCAGCCCCGGCAAGACCGGTTTCCGTGGTGCCGAGGAGCATGCGCGTCTCAAGGGCAAGGAACGCTTCAAGATCTTCGGTCTGCTGATCGAGGCGGATGGTCCCGCCGATCTCGGCGACGAGGTCTTTGCCGATGGCAAGAAGGTGGGTGTCATCACCTGCCCGAGCTATTCCAAGCTCACCAACCGCTCGATGGCAATCGCCCGCCTCGATGTCGACAAGGCCGTGCAGGGCACGCCGCTGGAGGTGCGCGGCAAGTCGCTGACCGCCAAGGCCATCGCCCACACCATCACCTTCGACGATCCGAAGAAAACGAAACGGACGGCGCAGGGCTGACAGCATGCTCGTACAAGGGATCAAAAGCAGGCCGGAATATAAGGGGCTCAGCATTGATCCCCACGCCAAGCGCCACCTCTTCGTCCTTGAGGGCGAGGGGGCGGCAGCCCTCGCCAATCAGGTGGAACTGAAGGGCAGGGATTTCCTCGCGCAATCGGAAATTTTGTATCTGGCGGCGGGTGCAGCACCCAAGGCCTATGACATCACGCTCACCGCCTTGTCGCCCGATATCTTCTGGCAGGCACCGACGCTTCAGCCTCTGCTGTTTCGCCTGCGTGCCTGTCTTGAGCAGGCCCGGATGGGAACGCGGCTCTATATCGCCGGCACGGAAGGCTTTATCGGCCAGGTCATGCAGCTGGCGCTCGAGTTCGGCATCGATTTCAACTCGATCCATACCGAACATCGCGGCTCGACGGCCCGCCGGGTGCAATGCGTCCACTGCAAGGGCATCACCGACAACGTCACCACCAGCCCCTTTGCCTGCACCCATTGCGGGCTGCCGCTGCTGGTGCGCGATCACTACTCCAGACGTCTCGGCGCCTTCCAGGGCGTCAATATCGATGCGGAAGAACCGGGGACGGCGCCTCCCCCCGAGGAGATGTTCCCGTGAGCCTCAACACCGATATGCCCGTGCGGGTCGCCGATGTGACCCAAGTGACCGATCTGGTTAAACGCTTCCGCTTCGAGCGGCTGGACGGCCATCCCATGCCGTTTTTCTCCGGCGGCGCCCATGTCGTTGTCTCGATGAACGACAACGGCCTTCTGCGTCGCAACCCCTATTCGCTGATGTCCAATCCCGATGACAACAGCGCCTATGAGATCAGCGTGCTCCGGGTTCCCAATTCCCGCGGCGGCTCGATCTTCATGCATAAACAGGTGAAGCCCGGCGACCAGTTGATCGTCAGCCAGCCGGTCAATCTCTTTGCGCCCGACCATCGCGGCCGCAAGCACATCCTGTTTGCCGGCGGCATCGGCATCACCCCGTTCATCGCCATGATGGAGCAGTTCAGCCGCGACAACATCGCCTTCGAACTGCATTACGCCATCCGCTCCCGCGCGCACGGGGCTTACTGGCAGCAGTTGCTCGATCGTTACGGCCCGCGCCGCATCAAGATCTATGTCGACGAGGAAAAGACCACCATTCCCGTGGCCGAGATCGCCGACAACCAGCCGCTTGGCACGCATCTCTATGTCTGTGGCCCCGCCGGCATGATCGATGGCGTGCTGATGACGGCGCTGAAAGCCGGGTGGCCGAAGGAAAACCTGCATTCGGAACGCTTCCTTGCGCCGCCTGCCGGCCTGCCGTTCCAGGTCTTCCTCGAGAAATCAAACATCCACATGACCGTTGGCGAGCATCAGAGCATTCTGGAGGCGGCAGAAGCCCATGGCTGCGATGCCCCCTACTTGTGTCGGGGCGGCGCCTGCGGCCAGTGCGAAACCGCGGTTTCCTCCTGCGACGGCACGCTGGAACACAACGATATCTACCTGTCGGACGAGGAAAAAGCGTCCGGCAAGAAGATCATGATCTGCGTCTCGCGGTTCAAAGGCCAGCAACTCGTTCTTCAACTCTAGCTTCAGCAGGGCCGGACATATGACCATTACGTTCAGGAACGAAACGTTTCGCGACGACTTCACCTTCCGCAACAGCCTCTACAACATCCGGCGCTTTCCCTTTCCCTTCGATCGCGACGAGTACATGTACTCCGTCAACATGGAGCCGCATGTCCGGGGCAAGAAGGACAGCGTTTTCGAGAACCTGATCGATGTCGACGAACACTATGTCGCGGAGATGCAGGACCGGGCGATCGTGCTGAAGGAGGACCCGCTACGCTGCCAGGCCCTGCCGCATATGATGACGGCCCAGTGGGACACGCTGGAACTGCTGATGGAGCATCAGGCGCGGGATTATCCCGAACACTTCACGCTCACAAAGAACGGCGACCGCTGGCGCTGGATCAACCGGCCGCTCGGCATTGACGATACCTTCACCTTCGGCGACCCGTCGACGCTTCCCTATCCGCCGATGGAATACATCACCCGGCAGGCGCAGGGCGATTTCTGCATCGTCGACCAGCGCGACAACAATCTCTGGATGGATGCCGGCATGGTGACCACCCAGGCCGACTGGTCGCTGGATTTCGACATCGGCATGAATTTCATGGAATGGCACGGCCCGGTGCCGCTCGCCCACCAGATCGGCGTGTTCGACCGGGCGCTGAAGTTTCTCCTGAACCTGCAGCAGGGCAAGCCGACGCGCCGCCTCAACTGGACGATGACGGTCAATCCGCGGCTCGATACGTCCCCCGAAAACTATCACAAATGGGGTCCGGACCGGACGACGGTGACGCCGGAGAATGTCGGCGACAAGATGCACCTGCGCGTCGAGCTGCAGAGCCTCTGGCGCCTGCCGCGCTCCAACGCCATCCTCTTCGTCATTCGCTGCTACCTGATCAGCCTCAACGAACTGGTGACCGTGCCGAAATGGGGCCGCCGCCTGCCGCGGGTGCTGAAAAGCCTGCCGCCTGAGATCGTCGATTACAAGGGGCTCACCCGCAACCGTCCGATCATGATCGATTGGCTGGCGAAGTACGATGACGGTGCGCCGACCAGCGCGGGGATCCATCCGGATTGAAACGTAGGGGTGGCCCCTCATCCGGCCTGTCGGGCACCTTCTCCCCGTTTACGGGGAGAAGGGACAAGCGGCAAACTCTGTAATCCCCTCTCCCCGCAAGCGGGGAGAGGGCTAGGGTGAGGGGCAAAGCCCCGGCAAAGGACTATCGGCAACGACCGAGAACACTGGCAACATATAAAAAGGGAACAGACAGACATGACCAGAGTAGCCGTTATCGGCGCGGGGCCATCGGGCCTTGCCCAACTGAGAGCCTTCCAGTCCGCCGCAAAAAATGGTGCCGAAATCCCCGAAGTCGTCTGCTTCGAAAAGCAGGCCGATTGGGGTGGCCTGTGGAACTACACCTGGCGCACGGGGCTCGATGAATATGGCGAGCCCGTCCACGGCAGCATGTATCGCTATCTCTGGTCCAACGGGCCGAAGGAATGCCTGGAATTCGCCGACTACACATTCGAGGAACATTTCGGCAAGCCGATCGCGTCTTACCCGCCGCGCGCCGTGCTCTGGGACTACATCAAGGGCCGCGTCGAAAAGGCCGATGTCCGCAAATGGGTGCGCTTCAACACGCCGGTCCGCATGGTCACCTTCGACAAGGACACGAAGACATTCACGGTGACCGCGCACGACCGCGTCGAGGATCGCATGTATGATGAGGTGTTCGATTACGTCGTTGTCGCCTCCGGCCACTTCTCGACGCCGAACGTGCCGTTCTTCGAGGGTGTGCCGACCTTCGGCGGCCGCGTTCTCCATGCCCATGATTTCCGCGATGCGCTGGAGTTCAAGGACAAGGATGTCCTGATCGTCGGTCGCAGCTACTCGGCCGAAGACATCGGTTCGCAGTGCTGGAAATACGGCGCCCGCTCCGTCACCACCAGCTACCGTTCGAAGCCGATGGGCTTCAAATGGCCGGAGCGTTTCGAAGAGCGGCCGCTGCTGCAGAAACTCGTAAACAAGACGGCGCACTTTGCCGATGGCTCGACGAAGGACGTCGATGCGCTGATCCTCTGCACCGGCTATCAGCACCACTTCCCGTTCCTGCCGGATGACCTGCGTTTGAAGACCGCAAACCGCCTGTGGACCGACAATCTCTACAAGGGGATCGTCTATGAAGGTAATCCGCAGCTGTTCTACATCGGCATGCAGGACCAATTCTACACGTTCAACATGTTCGACGTACAAGCATGGTACGCCCGCGACATCATGCTCGGGCGGATTTCGATCCCGAATGAGGCGGAGCGGAAGGCGCATTTCGACAAGTGGCGCGCCCGCGAGGAAACGCTTGAGGATGCCGAACAGATGATCTGGTTCCAGGGCGACTATGTGCTGGAACTCTTGGCCGAGACGGACTACCCGAAGTTCGACATCGAGGGCACCAACCAGACGTTTATGGAATGGGAGCACCACAAGGCCGAAAACATCATGGGTTTCCGCGACAACGGCTATCGCTCGCTGATGACCGGCACCATGGCACCGAAACACCACACGCCCTGGCTTGAGGCGTTGGACGATACGATGGAGACGTATCTGCGGAATTGATGGCTAGCGCTTGAGTTCAATCCGCATCTGCAACGAAAGGGCCGCTCGCTGCGGCCCTTCTCATTTCTCTTCGTCATGGTACCGCGCGGGTACGGTCGTCACGAACGCCTCATCCCTTCAGGTCAAAGGCGCCTGTCAATCGGACGGGCCGTTTTCGAAGTTTTTCAGCCTATGGTCGAGCGCCACCCAGTCCAGCTTGTCCTTCACGAACCAGTTTTCATGCGGTGTTACGCTGTTCGGATCATCCAGACTGCCGAGCGTCACCCAGATGTTGTCGCTGTCGGCATCAAACACGAAGGTCAAGGGGCTCCCGCACGACCCGCAATGGGCCCGAACGGCATCAGTTGACGACCGGAAAGCGACTGGCGCATCGCCTTCCAAGTGCAGCGCTGCTCTCTGCACGAGGTAATAGGTCAGGAAAGCCGAGCCGCTGTGTTTGCGGCACATGCGGCAGTGGCAATTCACCGACAGCGCGGGCGCGCCATCCAGACGATAGCGAATTTTCCCGCACAGGCAGCCTCCGGATATCACCTCGCTTACGACCGCGGCCGCGTTTTCTGCGGGTCGTAATGCGACAAGGGCACGATCACCGCCGGGATGCGCTTCTGGTGGCCGTCGAGCTTGCCGATCTCGACCTCCGTACCCACGGCAGCGTGAGCGACATCGACGCGGGCGAGCGCAATCGTCTTGCCGAGGATCGGCGAGCGGGTGGCGCTGGTGACGACGCCGATCTGGGCGCGGCCGATATGGATGCAATCGCCATGGCCGATCGCGTCGTTGGCGTGAATATCGAGACCGACGAGCAGGTGGCGCGGATGCTCCTTGCGCCGGATGAGCGCCTCGCGACCGATGAAATCGTCGGGTTTGGATTTGAGCGGCACGGTGAAGCCGATTCCGGCCTCAAAGGGATCGGTCTGGTCGGTAAATTCGTGATGGGCAAAGATCAGCCCGGCTTCGATACGCACCATGTCCAGCGCTTCAAGCCCCATCGGCTTCAGTCCGTGCGGCTCGCCTGCCTGCCACACCGCATCGAACACGGTGAGCGCATCCTTGGGATGACAGAATATTTCGTAGCCCAGCTCCCCGGTATAACCCGTGCGCGAGACGACGACCGGTGCGCCCTCGAAGCCGCCGATGCGGCCGACGGTGAAACGGAACCATTCGAGCTCGGCGACGGTCTGCTGGCGTGGACCGGTCCAGATGATGTCCTTCAGGATATCGCGGCTCTTAGGCCCCTGGACGGCGATATTGTGCATCTGGTCGGTGGACGAGCGCACCCAGGCCTTGAACCCCTTCTTCTCCGCCTGTTCGCGCAGCCAGATCCCACTGTAGTCATCACCGCCGATCCAGCGGAAATTCGTGTCGCCAAGACGAAACAGCGTGCCGTCGTCGATCATGCCGCCGTTCTCATAGCACATGGCCGAGTAGACGACCTGTCCGTTCGAGAGCTTGCGCACGTCGCGGGTCAGGCAATACTGCATCAGCGCTTCCGCATCCGGGCCGGTGACCTCGAATTTTCTGAGCGGAGAAAGATCGATCAGCGCAGCGTGCTCGCGGCAGGCCCAGTATTCCTCGACAGGGCCGGCGGTCGCGAACCGGTTGGGCAGCCAGAAGCCGCGATATTCAGTGAAATCCCGCGTCATTTCGGAGAGGCGGGGATGGAATGCGGTTTCCCGCGTCAGTTCGGCGTCGGCGTCAGGGCTCATGCGATAGGCAACCGCTCGTGAGAATTTCTCTTTTCCGGAAAAGGTGCGAACGTGGATATCCGTCGGGTCCCAGCCGTTCGCCGCATCGATGTCGTCGGGGCAGGACGACGAGACACAGACCAGATCGGTCAACGCCCGCATCAGCACATAATCCCCCGGCCGAGACCAAGGCTCGTCGAGATAGAGCTGATTGTTGTGATCGACATTGGTGTTGTAGAAATAGTTCAGCGCTTCCCAGCCTTTTCGCGGGGCAATGCCATAGGGCGCGAGTGCCCCATTGAAATTGTCCGTGCAGTTGACGTGGCCCGGATAGCCCATATCGTCATAATAGCGGGAATTGCAGGCGGTCGCGAAGGCATCGTGCCGACCGACCGTATCCTGCACGATCTCGACCAGCGGCTCGAAATCGCGGTCGAAGGCTTTTGACGGCAGGCCGGGCGCGGGATAGCTGCGGCCGAGCAGCGTGCGGGTGACCGTCGAATCAAGAGCGAGATCAAGCCCCTTGTCGACCTTGCGGGCCGAAAACGCCTGAAAGTCGGTGCATTGCCGGCCGTAGACATCAATGATCTGGATGAACTCGCCGGCGCGCACGAAATAGGCTTTCGCCGTCGCCGCCCGGATCCGGATGTCCTCGATCGGATCGGCCATCGGTTCGGGAAGCGCTGCGGAATAGTCCCGGATCAGCGTGCTGCGCCGAACCCTCAGTTCGATCGGCGTTGCCGTATCCTGCGTCTCGGGCGACATGGCGGAGGCGGGGGCCGCGGCAATCAGCAAGCCCTTCGCTGCAATGGTGAATTCCGCCCGGCTGCCGGCCGTCGATGCCTCACCGAAAAGGCGCACGGCACCCGCCTTTGCCAGATCGACATTGCGCCGCGCAAAGGCCGCCCGTGTGCGGCGAACGCTTTCATCGTCCGAAGCCAGAATGGTCTTCAAGCCCTCCGCCGCATTGGTGAAGGCGACGCCCAGCCCGGCAGCAACGAAACGGCCGCTCTCATCGACAAAGGAAAGCTCGCAAGGCTGCCCGCCCTCCATATCAGTAACGGTGACATGATCGCCCGGCTCGACCC
The DNA here is from genome assembly GCF_001931685.1 of Pararhizobium arenae. Lineage (GTDB taxonomy): Bacteria > Pseudomonadota > Alphaproteobacteria > Rhizobiales > Rhizobiaceae > Pararhizobium > Pararhizobium arenae. The sequence continues at coordinate 199,866 of NZ_MOOY01000002.1, forward strand.
TGAGAACGACGGAGCCGCCGCCTTTGACGCGGTAACGCTCGGTGCCGGGTGGGATTCCGGGAAGGCCGGGATAACGGATGAGGCTGGGGGAAACGGTCCGAACCGCGCCCGCCGTCGAATGAAGTTCGCGCATTTCAATTCTCGCAAGGGGCTACGCACTCAGGCGTGCTGGAACAGCCTACGAAATGTCAAAAAAAAGTAAAGGCCCGTTGACTAAAAAGAAAATATCTTCACTATCATAAACAACCTGACCTCCGAAAAACCGTGACGAAACCAGAAAATGCGGCGGGACAGATTGGGGAGGCGCGTTCACGAAGGCATGTCGCGCAAGAGCGTTCGAGCAATTCCGCGGCAGTGCAGACGTGAAAACTGAGACCTGAAGTGTCGACGCGAAAGGGAAAATCGCGACGCGCTTTGGACCGTACGGAATGACATCCGAACACAATAAATGGGGAACTAGCATGACCGACGCTGTGGAGACGGGGATAACACCCGCCGTCGAAAGTAAGTTGATACGTGCGCTCGACTGGAAGGGCGCTTTCTGGGTGGCTGCCGGTGTGCCGCCGCTCGTCCTTTTCTCGATTGGCGGCATCGCCGGCGTGACCGGCAAGCTGGCATTCCTGGTGTGGATCATCTCGATGGTGATGGGCTTCCTTCAGTCCTTCACCTATGCCGAGATTGCCGGCATGTTCGGCAACAAGTCCGGCGGTGCCTCCGTCTACGGCGCAACCGCGTGGCTGCGCTATTCGAAATTCATCGCGCCGCTTTCTGTGTGGTGCAACTGGTTCGCCTGGTCACCGGTTCTGTCCCTCGGCTGCGCCATCGCTGCCGGCTATATTCTCAACGCATTGTTCCCCATTCCGGCGGCTGATGCGCAGCCTGTGCTCGACTGGATCGCAGCCAATGCCGCGTCCTTGACCGCCGATAGCCCGCGCGTCGCCGAATATATTGCGGCCAACGCCGGCACAGCGCCGGCGGATGCGATCACGGTCCTCCTGCACAGCGATGCCGTTGCTGCCCTGACCCCTGCCATCCGCAGCTGGTCTCTGTTCAGCTTCAACATTCCGTTCCTGGCGACGGCCAATCTCAACGCGACCTTCTTCATCGGCGCCGCCCTGATGCTGATCATTTTTGCGATCCAGCATCGCGGCATCTCCGAGACCGCCAGCGTTCAGAAATGGCTGGCGATTATCGTGCTGGTTCCGCTGCTGCTGATCGGCGTCTATCCGATCATCAGCGGACAGATCGTCTGGTCGAATGTCACCGGCCTCGTGCCGCCGACCGCCGCTTATTCGGGTGTCGATGGCACCTGGAACATCGGCGGGTGGACACTGTTCCTCGGTGGTCTCTATATCGCGGCATGGTCGACCTACGGCTTTGAAACCGCGGTCTGCTACACCCGCGAACTGAAGAACCCGAAGACCGATACCTTCAAGGCTATTTTCTACTCCGGCCTTGTCTGCTGCCTGTTCTTCTTCCTGGTTCCCTTCGCCTTCCAGGGTGTTCTCGGCCATGCCGGCATGCTGGCACCTGGCATCGTCGATGGCACCGGCGTCGGCGAGGCGCTCGGCGGGCTGATCGGCGCAGGCCGCATCGTCACCCAGTTGCTCGTCATCCTGATGATCCTGGCTCTGTTCCTCGCGATCATGACCGCGATGGCCGGCTCGTCACGCACGCTCTATCAGGGTTCCAAGGATGGCTGGCTGCCGAAGTACCTCGATCACGTCAACGAACATGGGGCCCCGACCCGCGCCATGTGGACCGATTTCGGCTTCAACCTCATCCTTCTGGCGATCGCGTCCGATGTGGGTGGATACTTCTTCGTCCTGGCCGTCTCCAACGTCGGCTACATCATCTTCAACTTCCTGAACCTCAACTCCGGCTGGATTCACCGGATGGATTCGGGCCACATTCCGCGCCCCTGGAAGGCTCCGACATGGCTGATCGGTGTCAACACCGTGCTCGCCTTCGTCAACGCCCTGTTCCTCGGCGCTGGCGCCAAGGTCTGGGGCTACTCCAACGCGCTCTGGGTCGGCTTTATCTTCGCCGCGCTCATTCTCCCGGTCTTCGCCTATCGCCACTATGTGCGCGACGGCGGCAAGTTCCCGGCGGGCGCGATGGAGGATCTCGGTCTTACCGGCCAGGATCTCGGTGTGAAAAAGGCGGGCACGCTGCCCTATCTGGCGCTTCTTCTCGGCTTGGCCATCGTGCTGATCGCCAACCATGTGTTCCAGCTCCCTGCTTGACCGGCAGAACGACTGAAAAAGGCGCGGGTTTCGGCCCGCGCCTTTTGCGTTTCAGGGTGAAAATGATGAGAGGCCGGGAGAGCATTCGCTCGGCACTTCTCCCATCGGGGAGGAGAGGGAGCAAGCCGCTTGCCTCAGCTGAATTCCAGACTCATTTGCACCAGCTCATCCCACAGGCTTTCGGCAAAGCCGCGCAGCACGATGAGTTCGAATGCATCCTCATCGATCCGCGTCACATGGGCAGTGATATGCCCGATCAGCGTTGTCGCCGAATGGCCGACGGGGAAGATAGCGAGATCGACAGCCGTGCCCTTGGCGAGCACCCGCATCGCCATCGGTCCGCGCACAAGAATGCGAATGCGCCCGTGGCTCTGATCGACGATATCGGCCTCCGATTTTAGCGAGGACGCAAGCGCTTGAAGATCGGCATGCGGCAGGGCGGTATCGCCAACGGCAAACCATTGGCCCGGCGATACTGGACGCAGCGACAGATTGGCAGCGTACTCGGAAAAGCACGGCAGTTCGTTTGTGCTCGGCGGGGCCAGCAGATGCAGAAGCGTGCCTTCCGGCCGGGCTTCAAGGCTGACGCCGTTGCGCTGGATCGGCTGCTTGCCGTCAAGAGCGGGGCGAAGGGTGACGCGGTATTTCGACATCGTAGAGTTCCCTTGATCAGACATGCAGCTTTTCATTGGCAGGATCGAAGAAGACGGGATCGCAGAGGCGCCCTGGTGTGAATTCGTCACGCAGCCCGTTCCAGATCATCACCTCTTCGCCATGGCGGCTTGAACCGCGACGCACGAGCGCGAGGCCGATGGTCGAGTGGATATGTGGCGAGTAGCAGCTTGACGTGACATAGCCCTGATCGTTCTCAAGCGTCGCGGCCGCGTCCTTCGCCAGAATATGCGAGCCGGTCTTGAAACTCTTCGCCGGATCGAGCGGCACGACGCCAACCAGTTGCGGCCGCTCCGGCGCGTTCAGGCCTTCGCGGGCCAGCATATGCTTGCCGATGAAATCCGGCTTTGCGCTCGAAACCATGCGGCCGAAGCCGAGATCGCCCGGGACCACCGTGCCGTTGATTTCATTGTGGGTGACATGGCCCTTCTCGATGCGCAGGACCGCGAGTGCCTCGACGCCGTAAGGCTGGATGCCGTCTTCGCGGCCGGCTTCCATGATCGCATCGGCCACCGACTCACCATAGCCGGCCGGAACCGCAAGCTCATAGGCAAGCTCGCCCGAAAACGAAATGCGGAACAGGCGGCCGTGAACCGCACCGTCGAACAGCGAAATCTCTGCCGCGCCAAGGAACGGGAAGGCTTCGTTCGACAGATCGGCATCGACGATGCGCTCGAGGATGGCGCGCGCTTTCGGGCCGACGATCGCCATCTGCGCCCACTGGTCAGTGACCGAGGCGAGGCGGACATCGAGGTCCGGCCAAAGCGCCTGGGCGCAAAATTCCAAATGGTTCATGACGCCGGCCGCATAGGCCGTGGTCGTCGTCATGAAGTAGCGATCTTCCGCGAGACGGCTGGTGGTGCCGTCGTCATAGATATGGCCGTCTTCGCGCAGCATCAGGCCGTAGCGCGCCTTGCCGACCGGCAGTTTCAGGAAAGCGTTGGAATAGACGCGGTTCAGAAACTCGGCGGCATCGGCGCCGGTGATCTCGATCTTGCCGAGCATGGAGACGTCGCAAAGCCCGGCATTCTTGCGGGCATTTTTGACTTCGCGATCGACGCTTTCACGCCAGCCGGTTTCGCCGGCGCGCGGAAACCACGAGGAGCGATACCAGAGGCCTGTTTCGACAAAGACCGCGCCGTTCTTCTTCGCCCAGTTGTGCAGCGGCGATTTGCGCACCGGCTGGAAATGATGGCCATGGGAGGTGCCCGTCAGCGCACCGAAGGAAACGGGTGTGTAGAACGGCCGGAAGGTGGTGGTGCCGACCTCGGCCGGCGAGACGCCGCGTGCTTCGGCGAGAAGCGCAATGGCGTTGACATTGGAAAGCTTGCCCTGATCGGTTGCCATGCCGTTGGTGGTGTAGCGCTTGGCAAGCTCCACATGGCCATAGCCTTCCTGTACGGCGAGGCCCAGATCCTTGCGGTGCACGTCGTTCTGGTAATCGATAAAGGCTTTTCCGCGCACGCCCTTGATCGTCCAGAGCGGTTTTGCCGGGGCAGGGGCGATTTCACCCGTTACAGCGCCAAAAGACGGCTGCGTGCTGCCATAGCCAAGGCTTTCGGCGAGAGCCGTGCCCTTTGCCGCGCCATCTTCCAGGCAAGCAGCGAGCCCGTCGATACCGGCGGCTGCACCGGCAAGCGAGAGCCCCTTCAGGCCTGACGGTGCAAGAAACGTCGCCTTCTCATCCGACCATTGCGGCTTGCCGCCGCGATGGCAGGCGAGATTGATCACCGGGTTGAAGCCGCCCGACATGGCAAGTGCATCGACCTTGATCGTCTCGCTGCCGTTTCTCGTGCGGACGGTGATGCCGGAAAGCGCCTTGCCGCCGCTGGCGTCGCTGACAACGGCGTCGGAGATGATCCGGGTTCTGCCGTTATAGCCGCTCGGTGCCGGCCTCGACCGGCTGTCGATGATCACCGCCGCCGGAATGCCGGCTGCCTCCAGATCGGCGGCCAGCGCGTAGCCGGTGTCATTGGTGGTGAAGATCGCGACCTGCCGGCCCGGCGCCACGCCGTAGCGGTTGAGATAGGTGCGCATCGCACCCGCCATCATCACGCCGGGGACGTCATTGCCGCCGAAAACCAGCGGACGCTCCTCGGCGCCGGTGGCCAGCAGCGCTTCCTTGGCGACGATGCGCCAGAGGCGTTCGACGGGGAGATGAGCTGCAGGGATGCCGACATGTTTCTGCACGCGCTCGACAGCGCCGAAAACATTGCCGTCATACCAGCCGAAGACGGTGGTGCGCGGCAGCAGCGTGACATTCGGCAGGGCGGCGAGTTCGGCCAGCGTTTCGGCCGCGAAGGCGTGTGCGGCTTTTCCGTCAATCGTTGCGGTCTCGGACAGAAGACCGCCGCCGGCCTGCGACTGTTCATCGGCGACAATGACCCGCGCGCCGGCGCGGCCGGCGGCAAGAGCTGCTGCAAGGCCGGTAGCGCCTGCGCCAACCACAAGCAGGTCGCAATGCGCCCAGCTCTTTTCATAGCCATCCGGATCGGCTTCGTAGGTCGCGCGGCCGAGGCCCGCGGCGCGGCGGATGAAGGGCTCGTAGAGCTTTTCCCAGAGCGCTGCTGGCCACATGAAGGTCTTGTAGTAGAACCCGGCCCCGAGGAAGGGGGAAAGAAGGCTGTTGAGCGCGCCGACATCAACATCGAGCGAGGGCCAGCGGTTCTGGCTTTGCGCTGTCAGACCCTGATAGAGTTCCTGCACTGTGGCGCGGGTGTTCGGCTCCGTGCGGCCGCCTTCACCGATGGTCATCAGGGCGTTGGGTTCGGCCGCCCCCGCTGTCAGGATGCCACGCCGCCGGTGATACTTGAAGCTGCGGCCGACGAGCAGCCGGCCGTTTGCCAGAAGCGCCGAAGCGAGACTGTCGCCCTCAAAACCCTGCATCTCCTTGCCATCGAAGGAGAAGGAGAGGGGCTTGCTGCGGTCGACAAGGCCGCCGGACGAAAGGCGATAGGGGGTCATGCGGTCACCTTGCGCGCTGCGTCTCTGGTCTCGAAAATCTCGTGCGTGGCGGTATCGCGGTTCACCACCAGCCAGCGCCGGCAGCCGGAGGTGTGATGCCAGTATTCCTGATAGGCGCCGCGCGGGTTGTCGCGCAGGTAAACGTAGTCGAACCATGTTTCCTGCGACGCATCCGGCGCCGGGCGGGTGAGGGCTGCACCCTTGACGGTGAATTCTTCCTTGGGGCGTGCGCCGCAATGCGGGCAGGTGACGAGGCTTGCCATGTCGTGTTCCTTGGTCCGGCAATCAGTGTAGGTTTGGTTGGGCGCCCTGGCCCTTTTCGTCGATCAGGTAGCCGCGCTCGAACCGGTCGAGCCGCATCTGCCGCGTGGTGGCGTGCGGCATGTCCCGAGCGATCAGGTGGGCGAAGCAGAAGCCCGAGGCAGGCGTCGCCTTGAAGCCGCCGTAGCACCAGCCGGCATTGAGATAGAGATTGTCGAAGGACGTCTTGTCGATGATCGGCGAGCCGTCCATCGACATATCCATGATGCCGCCCCAGGAGCGCAGCACCCGGATGCGCGACAGGGCCGGGATCATCGCCTTGCCGGCTTCCGCGACATGCTCGACTGTCGCGAGATTGCCGCGCTGGGCATAGGAATTGTAGCCGTCTATATCGCCGCCGAAAACGAGGCCGCCCTTGTCGGACTGGGACACATAGAAATGCCCGGCGCCAAAGGTGACGACGCAATCGATGAAGGGCTTCAGGCCTTCCGAGACAAAGGCCTGCAGCACATGGCTTTCGATCGGCAGCTTCATGCCGGCCATTTCCGCAACGCGGGAAGAATTGCCGGCGGCAGCGAGCCCGATCTTGCCGCAGCCGATGAAGCCTCTGGACGTCTCGACCCCAACGACGCGGCCATTCTCCCGGCGAATGCCGGTCACTCCGCAGTTCTGGATGATATCGACGCCACGGTTGTCGGCACCGCGCGCGTAACCCCAGGCCACGCCGTCATGGCGCACGGTGCCGCCGCGCTGCTGCAGAAGCCCGCCCTGGATCGGGAAACGGGCGTTGTCGAAATCGAGGAAGGGCAGCTTCGCCTTCACCGCCGCGCGATCCAGCAGTTCGGCATCGACGCCGTGCAGCCGCATGGCATTGCCGCGCCGCGTATAGGCGTCGCGCTGGGCGTCGGAATGATAGAGATTGAGCACGCCGCGCTGGGAAACCATGGCGTTGAAGTTGAAGTCCTGCTCCAGCCCTTCCCAAAGCTTCATCGAAAGCTCGTAGAACGGGTTGTTGCCTTCGAGCAGATAGTTGGAGCGAATGATCGTGGTGTTGCGGCCGACATTGCCGGAGCCGATGTAGCCCTTCTCCAGCACCGCGACATTGGTGATGCCGAATTCCTTGGCGAGATAATAGGCCGTTGCCAGCCCGTGTCCGCCACCACCCACGATGATCACGTCATAGTGCTGCTTCGGCTGCGGATCGCGCCAGGCGGGCGCCCAGCTCTTGTTGCCTTTCAGGCCGTTCAGGAAGATCGAAAAAGCGGAATAGCGCATCGCGGGGCCTCGAACATATCTGGCGAGAAACTAGCGTGTTTGGGGGAGATTGCGTTGCATGAAGGGGACGTTTCCATATAAAAAAAGGACATGATATCTTTCGATTCAAAAAGCACTCAGAAGATCGGTTTCCTGCTCGCGCCGAATTTTGCGCTGATGTCCTACGCTTCGGCCGTGGAGCCTCTTCGGGCAGCCAATCTCCTGGCGGGTGTCGATCTCTACGACATCGTTCCGCTGTCGGGCGGTGGCGAGCCGGTAGAGAGTTCTTCTGGCTTGGTGGTGGGGTGCGGGCCGTTGGAAACGGTGGGCGCCAGCTGCCACACGATCTTCGTTTGCGCCGGCGGTGATCCCAAGGACTGGGCGGCGATGAACGAGTTGCACGGCACATTGCGGCGGCTTGCGCGGCAAGGGGTGCGAATTGGCGGCATATCGAGCGGCGCCTACGTTCTCGCCGCTGCGGGACTGCTCGGAACCAGCGATTTCACCATTCACTGGGAACATGCGACGGTATTGAAAGAAGCATTCCCGCATCTGACACCACGTCAGGCGAGGTATGTGATCGATGGCGATCGGGTGACCTGCGCCGGTGGCGTCGCGCCGCTCGACCTTATGCATGCGATGATATCGGATCGCATGGGATCGCATTTCGCCCGTCGGGTCAGCGACTGGTACCTGCATACGGCCGTGGCCGAGCCCGGTGCCCCGCAGCGCGGCTCCGCCGCCGAGCGTTTTGGGACGCATCATCCGGCGCTGCTGACCGTTCTTGAAAAGATGGAGGCGACGATCGAGCAACCGGTCAATCGGGCGGCGATGGCGAAGCTCGCTGGTATCAGCAGTCGTCATCTCGACCGGCTGTTCAACGAACATCTCATGAGCGGTTTTCTGGAAACCTATCGCAGGATCCGCCTTGATCATGCCCGACGGCTTCTGGAGCAAAGCCCGCTCTCGATTGCCGAGATCGCCTATGCGACAGGCTTTTCCAGCGCCGGTCATTTTTCCAGGGCGTTTCGCGCCCTGACGGGAAAATCACCGGGCGGCTTTCGCGCCGATGCTCTGCACGATCGATAGTCATACCGCAAACGACAGCAGGAACGTCCACAGGCAGACGTAGAGGAGGAGCGCAAAGCTGTAGAGCAGGGTCGTGCGCATGATATCGGCTTCGCGCCCGACCTGACCGACCGCCGCCGCCGCGATGGCAATAGACTGGGGCGAGATGAGCTTCGCCATCACGCCGCCGCTCGTGTTGGCCGCGACCAGCAGCGCCTGGCTGGTTCCGATCTGGGATGCGGTGACCGATTGCAGATGGGCAAACAGCGTGTTGCTGTTGACCACAGAACCGGTGATGAACACGCCGAACCAGCCGATCACGGGCGCAATCAGCGGGAAGACCCCGCCCGTCTGGGCGAGCCCCAGCCCGATGCTGGAGGAGGCGCCGGAGAAATTGGCGATATAGGCGACGGCCATGATCAGCGAAATCATCGCAAGCGGGCTCCAGAGATCGCGTATCACCGCCTTGAGCTGGGCATAGGCTATTGACGGAGAAAGCCGAGACGAGAGCAACGTGGTCAGCACAACGGAAATCAGGATGGCTGTTCCCGACGCGCTTATGAGGGCGACATTCCACACGGCGGGAAGCGCACGTGCGGCCGCGGCGATCGGCGGCATTTCCTCCACTTGAAGATGGAGGAACGGGATTTCCAGTTTCAGCACCGTTGCGGCAAGCGGGCCATCGGCAGCAAACAGGGCTTTGAACTGCGGCAGGCTCCAAAGAAGGATGAAGGCCGTCAGGATGTAGAACGGCGACCAGGCCTTGATCACCTCCGTCAGCGACCAGCGCTGGGCCGAGATCGGCGGCGCTCCCTCCTCCCGGTAAATCCGGCCCGGCTGCCAGAACTGCATGAACAGGGCCAGCGTTCCCATGGAGCCAAGCGGCGCGATGATATCCGTCAGCTCCGGCCCGATGAAATAGAGGGTGAGCGTCTGCAGGCCGCTGAACAGGAAGCCGATCAAGAGCAGCACGGGCCAGGTTTCGCGGACCCCGCGCAGGCCGTCGAGAACGAGGATGAGCAACAGCGGCACGAACAGCGTCGAAAGCTGGACGATCGCAATCATCATCATGGACATATCCCGCAGATCGACGCCGCCCTGTTGCGCCCCTACCAGAACCGGGATGCCGATTGCCCCATAGGCGCCGCTTGCGGCATTTGCCAAGAGGCTGAGCATCGCCGCCTTGATCGGCTTGAAGCCCAGTTCCACGAGGAGCGCCGCGCAGATGGCAATGGGCACGCCAAACCCGGCAGCACCTTCCAGAAAGGCCCCGAAGCAGAAAGCGATCAGGATGACCTGGATGCGCTGATCATCGGAAATCGTGGCGATGCTGGCGCGAATGACGTCGAACTTGCCGCTCTTGACTGCAAGCCGGTAAAGCCAGACCGCCATGAGCACGATGTAGCCGATCGGCCAAAGGCCGCCCAGAATGCCAAAGACGGCGGCTCCGATGATCTTCTCCAGCGGCATGTGAAAGACGACGAAGGATGCGACGATCGACAGCGCGAGCGTGAGGATGGCCGCCGTCAACCCCTTGAGTTTCAGCAGCGTCAGGGCGGCGAGGAAGAACAGGATCGGCAGGGCGGACACCAGCGCGGAAAGATAGAGATTTCCCAAAGGATCGTATGTCTGCTGCCACATCTGCTTTTCCTGGCTGGTCCGGTTTCAGGTCTTATGTCGATAGGGGGCTTACGCTTTCAGGACAGCATTCGCGCAGGGCGTTCCATTCGCCATGCAATTCAGGTTGTCGAAGGTGACGGCGGCGATTTCGCGCAGGGCCTCGATGGTGAAGAAGCCCTGATGACCCGTGACGAGCACGTTGGGAAACGTCATCAGCCGCTGGAAGATGTCGTCGTCAATGATGTCGGACGAGCGGTCATGGAAAAACAGCGTGCTTTCCTGCTCGTACACATCGATGCCGAGGGCGCCGAGCCGACGGGACTTCAGGGCGGAGATAACCGCGCGGGTATCGATGAGCGCCCCGCGCGACGTGTTGATCAGCATGGCGCCGGGTTTCATCCGGGCAAGCCTCTCATCATCGATCATGTGCCGGTTGGATTCGAACAGCGGGCAGTGCAGCGTGACGATATCGGAGCGGGCCAGGAGTTGATCGAGATCGACGATCTCGCCCAGGGCAGAGAACTCCGGGGACGGGGCAGGGTCGAACCCGAGGACGTGGCAGCCGAAGCCCTTCATGATCCTTGCGACGGCAAGGCCGATCTTGCCGGTTCCGACGATCCCGACCGTCTTTCCGTGAAGTGTCATGCCCAAAAGGCCGCCAAGCATGAAGTTTCCTTCTCGCACGCGGTTATAGGCGCGGTGCGTGTGCCGGTTCAGCGTCATGATCAGCGCGATGGTGTGTTCCGCAACCGCCTCCGGAGCATAGGCCGGCACGCGGGCAACGAGTATTCCCAGTTTGCGCGCCGCCTCGATATCGACGTTGTTGAACCCTGCGCAGCGCAGAAACACACCTTTTACGCCAAGGCCGTTCAAGGCTTCGAGAACGGCTGCGTTGACCACGTCGTTGACGAAAACGCAGATCGCGTCGCACCCCTGCGCGAAGGCGACGGTCTGCAGGGAAAGGCTGGCCTGCTGGTAGACCAGTTCAAAGGGGGTCGACTGACGCCCGTTCGCCTCGTCCAGAAACTTCCTGTCGTAGGAGTGGGCGCTGAACACCGCAATTTTCATGAAAATCCCATCCTGAAGCTCGGGCGTGCATCCTTCCGCCCGCCGGAAGCGCCATCGACTCTCTTGACCCATGGGAACGGTATCACGGGGTTTACGACAAGGCGTGTAGTATCACGTAGGCTCTGTCGGGATGGATGCGGTCGGGCCTGTGCCTATCCGCCGGAGGAGATGCTTCTCGCCTTGGCGCCCCTGAAATCCTCAGGGGTCTTCCACCCGAAGTTACACGTATCTACTGGCAGAATACTACCTTCCGTCCGGATTGGGGCGCAGTGTTCGGCTGGGAGCGACCCGTCCGGATGCGTGCGTCCATGTTTTGCGATCCGCGGATTTCGGATAGCGGTCTTCCGCTTCAGGAGAGGCGCCGTGTGTGGCGCCGCCCAGCGTGAGGGTTTCTGTGATGCGACTGCACGGCCTTTCCAAACGCAATTTTTCGCTGTTTCTGGCATTCGGACTTGGTCTTGCGGTGATAACGGCCGCTCCGGCCGGAGCCCAGCAACAGACGGCTGCAGCTGCGCCCGCAAGCGGGCAAGAGCAGGAAACTCCGCCTTTGCTGACGGAAGACGAACTGGAAGTTCTGGTCGCCCGCATCGCACTCTATCCGGACGAACTGGTTGCGCTGGTATCGTCTGCCTCCCTCTATCCGCTGCAGGTCATCGAGGCGCAGCGCTTCCTGGAACAGAAAACGAAGGACAAGGCTGCGCTGCCCAAGGACAGCTGGGACGACAGCATCATCTCGCTTCTGAACTATCCCGAGATCGTCAAGATGATGAGCGACGACCTGGACTGGACACAAGCGCTCGGCAGTGCTCTCAGCTATCAGCAGCGGGATGTGCTGATCGCCATCCAGACCCTGCGCGACAAAGCTGTTGCCAACAACGTCATCAAGACGGACGAGAAGGTCAAGGTTGAGACCCAGGGTGAAAACATCGTCATCCAGGCGGCTGACCCGGAAAAGATTTACGTGCCGAAATACGAGCCCGAAATGCTCTACGAGCCGGGTTACGTGCAGGCGCCGATCACCTATTACGAAGAGCCGTATCCCAGCTATTATTATCCCTCGGCTCCCTATTTCGCGGCGGCGATCACCGGTGCCGCCATCTGGGCCGCTGTGGTGGATTGGGACGATTGGGGTGTCTGGGGCGGTCGCTGGAACGGCGGCGATGTCGATATCGACTGTAACAAGTGCTTCAACGACATCGATATAGACCGCGACAAGTTCAAGATGGGCGATGTCGACTGGAAGAATATCGACCGCTCCAAGATCAAGTTCGACAAGAACCAGATCGCCAATATCGACAGGACGAAATTCAAGAACGACTTCAAGGCGAACCGCGACAACAACATCGCCGCCCGGGCAAAGGACGTGCGCCGCGCCGGCGGCGATCGGCCTGCCGGAAAGCCGAAGATCACGGTGGACGATGTGCGCAAGAGCAAGGTGGATGCCAACCGGGCCCGTTCAGAGCGCGATCGGGCGGCCAGCGCAAACCGTGGTGATCGGCAGAAAGCCGCGCCGGCAGCCTCGGCGCGGCGCGAGGGCGGAAAGGCGGCTGCCAACCGTCCGGCCGGAGGCAACAAGATCAGCAACAAGCCGAATGCCAACCGCAAGGTCACCAAGCCGAAGCCCGGAACGCAGATCAAGAAGAAGTCCGGAAACAAGTCGGCGATCGGCAATGTAAGCAACAAGCGGCAGACGCAGATATCGTCCAATCGCGGCCGTCAGTCGATGCACGGCGGCGGCCAACGCCGTCCGCAGTCCATGGGCAACCGGGGCGGTGGTGGACGTCAGGTTCACCGCGGCGGCGGTGGCGGACGTCGGCGGTAAGGGCGAGCGATCAGGAGGCGAAAACAATGACCATGGCGCGCAACAGACTGATGCTTTCGGCGCTCGCGGCGCTTTTGCTGAACGGTACGTTCCTGACGGGAATGGCCTTCGCCGCCGAAGACGATAACGATCCACCGCTTGAGGCGTATATTTCGCAGACTGCCCCGCCGGAGTTCGATACGCCCGAGCAGGCTGTCGAGGCTTTCAGGTCGACAGTCGAGGGTGGCGATTTCGACGCGCTGGCGGGCCTTCTCGGGCTGGATGCGGCCAAGGCCAAGGGCAGCGACGGCGCAACTGATACCTATGCCGACATCCAGGCCGGCGTGAAGGAAAAGCTGGTTCTTGAGGACCGCGAGGGCGACAAGATCCTGGAAATCGGAGACCAGCTCTGGCCGCTGCCATTTCCGCTTGTGAAGGCCGACAACGGCAAATGGTCTTTCGATACCTATGCGGGGCTTGAGGAGATTGCCGATCGTCGCGTGGGCGAAAACGAGATATCGACGATCGACACCATGCGCGCTTATGTCGAGGCGCAGGAGGATTACACCTCGCAAGACCATGACAACGACGGCGTGCTGGAATATGCGCAGAAGCTGATCAGCAGCGATGGCCAGCATGACGGGCTTTACTGGCCATCCGAACAGGGAGACGCCGATGAAAGCCCGGCCGGCTCCGGCCTCGTGGAGGGCGATGCCCTGGAGAAGGCGAAGGCAGGGCTCGGCTATAACGGTTATCGCTATCGTATCCTGACCGCGCAAGGCGAAAACGTGGCCGGTGGAAGGTATGACTACGTGATCAACGGCAACATGATCGCCGGCTTCGGGCTCGTCGCATGGCCGGTCAAATACGGCATCACCGGCGTCAAGACCTTTGTGATCAACAAGAGCGGTATTCTCTACGAAGCGAACTTGGGCGGCGAGACGTCCGCGCTCGCGGAAAAAATCCGGACATTCAATCCTGGCGACCGTTGGGACATCGTGAAGGAGTAGCCGCGACCACAATCGTGCAAGAAACTGTCGTTGATCTGCGCCCTTATGTTGCGTAGTGTATCTGCGCGTACCCAGACGTGCGGGGGCCGTTCTTCTGGGAGAGCGCCAGAGTGGGGGTAACAGAATGACATCTGCACGTCCCGATGAGATTTCTGCGGATGCCTATGCGCCGCCCACAGATCAGGAAATCCGCGAACAGCTAGCGAAAATCCGGTCGAGTCCTGCTTTCGATGCGCCCGAGCGGGCGCAGAGGTTTCTCGCCTACGTGATCGAGGAGACGCTGCAGTGCCGCGCCGACCGGATCAAGGCTTATTCCATCGCGATCGAGGTCTTTGGGCGTGACGCATCCTTCGATGCCCAGAACGATCCCGTGGTTCGCATCGAGGCGGGGCGGGTGCGTCGTGCGCTTGAGCATTATTATCTGCTTGCCGGGCAGAGGGACCCGATCCTCATCACGATCCCGAAAGGCGGCTACGTTCCGGCTTTCACCCGTTTCAACGAGCTCACGATCAGGACGGCGAGGGAGGCCACCGAGCCAGCGGTTGCGCTACCCAGGAGCCGTTCCCAGACAGTCTTGCTGGCGGGCGCCGCCCTTCTGGTCGTAGGGCTTGCATGTTGGGGCCTGGCCGATCGCTTCTCCTTGCAGAAACTTTCGGGAACGGGCCAAAGTGTCGCCGACAACACCGTGCCGGCCATGCCGAACGTGATGGTCGCCACCTTCGAGGATATTACGGGAACGCCGACATCCGCTCTCCTGACGCGGGGGCTCAACGATGAAGTCATCGGCCAGATGGCGCGCTTCAAGGAGATCAGGGTCGTCTCGGAAGACGCCGCGACGGCAAGCGGTGCGGCGTCTTCCGTGTCGGATCTCCCGTTCTATCGGCTGGAGGGGCGCATCCGGCTCGATAACGAACGGCTGCGGTTTTCGGCCCGGCTGGTCGATCGTGCCGATGGCGCGATCGTCTGGACAAAAACCTATGACGCGAAAATGAGCCAGCGTGCGCTCATGGACGTCGAAACCGAGATTTCCGGCGAGGTGGCGACCGCGCTGGCCCAGCCCTACGGCGTGATCTTTCAGGCCAATGCGTCGGAGGTACTCGACGCGCCTTCCCAAGACGCCGCGGCCTATGCCTGCGGATTGTCCTATTACGGTTATCGCGCCGACCTCAAGCGGCAGAGCCACGCCGCGGTCCAGACCTGCCTCAAGGAGGTTGTCTCCCGCTTCCCGAACCATGCGACCGGCTGGGCGCTGCTGTCGCTTACCTATCTCGACGAACTGCGGTTTCGATACCGCCTGAAACCCGAAGGCCCGCCGCCGCTGGACATGGCCGTGCAGGCGGCGCAGCGTGCGGTGGAGCTCGACCCCGGCAATGTGCGCGCGCTCCAGGCGGAAATGCTCAGCTATTTCTTCAAAGGCGACGTGCGAAATGCACTCGCCGTCGGCGAGCGGGCGTTCGCCCTCAATCCGAACGATACCGAATTCACGGGTGAATATGGCTTCCGCCTTGCCCTTTCCGGCGACTGGGCGCGCGGTTGCGGCCTGATTTCCCGGGCGGTCGATCGAAATCCCGGCCCGGTCGATTATTTCCGGGCGGCCATGGCCGTCTGCAACTACATGGATGGCGATTATGAAGAGGCCGAGCGCCTGGCCCGTGCGGTTGACCTGCAGGACAATCCGATCCACCACCTGATCCTGACGGCGATATACGGCCAGCGCGGAAAGCTTCTGGAGGCGCAGCTGGAGAGGAATTGGCTGGAGCTGAACGCCCCGGAATATGTCGCGGGCGCGCGCGATGAGGTGGCCCGGCGCATTCTGCGGACCGAGGATCAGGAGCATTTCATCGACGGCCTGCGGAAAGCCGGTATCGATGTTTCCGTGCAGCGCACCCTGCGATCCGAACAGCAGGAAACGCCGATTGCGCTATCGCGCGGATAACCGGATCGGCTACGGATTCATGCATATCGCAGGCCCATCACCTTTCCCGCATTGCCTCTTGGGTATGTCACGGTGACAATATCCTGCGTTCACATTCCCCGGTTTGCCCTCTAATCAGGGAGGATCATTCAGGTGGGAAGAGACGTACATGAGTTCGATCGAAATGATTGTCGCCGCGCGCGCCCGGCTACAGGGACGGGCACGGCGCACGCCTTTGCTGTCTTCGCCTTTCCTCGACGAGATCGCGGGCAGACGGGTGCTGGTCAAGGCGGAATGCCTCCAGCACACCGGGTCCTTCAAGTTTCGCGGCGGATGGTCGGCGGTGTCGGGCCTCGACCCGGAGATACGGGCGCGGGGCGTGATCGCGTTCTCCTCCGGCAATCATGCTCAGGGTGTCGCGCTGGCCGCCAAGCTGCACGGCGTTGACTCCGTGATCATCATGCCGTCGGATGCGCCGCGGCTGAAGATCGACAATACCAGGGCCGTTGGAGCGGAGGTCGTGCTCTATGACCGCAAAACGCAGGACCGGGATGCGATCGGCGCGGGTATCGCCGCAGAACGGGGCCTCACGCTGATACGGCCCTTCGACGAGCCTTTCGTGATTGCCGGTCAGGGCACCGTCGGTCTCGAACTGGCCGAGCAGGCGCAGGATGAGGGGGTGAACGCGGCGGATGTGCTGGTGCCCTGCGGCGGCGGCGGTCTGAGTTCGGGCATCGCGCTCGCGCTCGAGGCGGTTGCTCCCGGGTTTCGCGTGCGGACCTGCGAGCCTGAAGATTTCGACGACACTGCCCGCTCGCTGGCATCCGGCAAGGTCGAACGCAATGCGGCGCTGAGCGGCTCCATCTGCGATGCCATTGTCACCCCGGAGCCGGGAAAACTGACGTTGCCGATCTTGCAGCGTCTGGCCGGCGCCGGCATCGCCCTCTCCGAAGAACACGTTTTGCAGGCGATGGCGCTGGCGTTCAAAAGGCTGAAGCTCGTCATTGAGCCGGGCGGTGCCGTGGCGCTCGCGGCTGCCCTGTTCCATGGTCACGCTCTGGACGGCGATGCCGTGATCGCCGTCGCCTCGGGCGGCAATGTCGACACGCAGATGTTTGCCACTGCTCTGGCGCGTTTCGGATAACGCCTCGTTCGCGCAGTCGGAGGATGTGACATCCCGCTACTGAGCAGTGTCGGCGCCGCGCGCGTGGGAGATCAGGCGGTGATCTTTGCGAGCGTCTCTTGAAGCGTATCGAGCGCAACCGGCTTTGTGAGGTGATGGCTGAAGCCGGCTTCGGAGGCCCGTTCCTTGTCGCGATCCTGCCCCCAGCCCGTCTGGGCGATGATCGGCGTGCCGGTGAAGAGCGCGTCCTGGCGGAAGGCCTGACAGACCTCGTAGCCGTTCATGCCCGGTAGCCCGATGTCGAGCAGGATGACGTCGGGGCGGTAGTGGTGCGCCGTCTGCAACGCCTCACGGCCGTCATGCACAAGTTCGTAGTCGTGGCCGATCTCTTCCAGCATCCAGCCCATGGTGTTCGCGACATCCACGTTGTCATCGATCACCAGCACCCTGAGCGGGCGCGATGGCAGGTCATCCTTCGGCGGGGCGGGGACGTCCGGTGTAAGGTCGAAGCCGGCTGCGAGCGGCAGGCGAACGCGGAAAATGCTGCCCCGACCGCCTCGACCTTCCAACGCTTCCACCGTTCCGCCATGCAACGCGACCAGTTGCCGAACGAGTGCAAGGCCGATACCGAGACCGCCCTGCGACCGGTCAAGGTGATGATCTACCTGCTCGAACAGATGGAAGATATTCGAGCGCATATTGGCGGGAATGCCGACGCCGGTGTCGGATACGTCGATGACGGCGTTGTTCCCCTCGACGGCCACGGTCACGCCGATGCTGCCGCCGGCTGGCGTATACTTTGCGGCGTTGTTGAGGAGGTTCGCCACCACCTGCGAGAGACGGGCCTGATCCGCATCGAGCCAGATGGGGTGAGGCGGCATATCGACGGAAAGCTTGTGCCCGGCCTGTTCCATCAGCGGATGGCTTGTCTCTATGGCCGCGCGAACAACGTCTTCCACCCGTGTCTGTTGCCGGCGTAGCTCGATCTTGCCCTGGCTGACCCGCGACACGTCCAGAAGATCCTCGATCAGCCGGATCATGTGGACGAGCTGGCGGTCCATCATGTCGCGAACATCGGCGGACGCCTCGACGTTCGGGTTGCGGCGCAGGATATCCAGCCCGTGGCGCAGCGGCGCGAGTGGGTTGCGCAACTCGTGGGCCAGTGTCGCGAGGAACTCGTCCTTTCGCCGGTCGGCTTCCTTCAGGGCGGCGGCCTGCGCTTCCAGCGCGTCGCGCTGCTCGGCGATCTGCTGCCGCTGCCTGCACAGTTCGAAGAATACATCGGCCTTGCTGCGCAGAATGTCCGGTTCGATCGGCTTCTGGATGAAATCGACGGCGCCGGCTTCATATCCGCGAAATCTTCGCTGGCCGTCGGCACTGCCGGCGGTCACGAAGATGATCGGCACACGCCGGGTGCGCTCGTTGCCGCGCATCAGTTCGGCGAGCTCGAAACCGTTCAGGCCCGGCATCTGCACGTCGATGAAGGCTAGCCCGACGTCGTGTTCCAGCAGCAGTTCCAGGGCCTGATCGCCGGAACGCGCCTTCAGCAGCTGAAGGCCGTCACGCCGCAGGAGCGCTTCGAGCGATAGGAGGTTCTCCTCGAGATCATCCACAAGGAGAAAGGAAACGGGGGTCATGCTGATCGGGCTTTCTGCAGGTAGGTTGCGATCTCTTCCAGAGACATAATTAGGGCGGTCGGGCACATCGCGACAGCGGCTTGCGGCATCGCCGACGCAAATGCCGTGTCCGGGTCCTGAACAATGGCCGTGCCGCCGGCTTCCACGACGCTTGCCAGGCCCTGCGCGCCATCCTGGTTGGCACCGCTCAGGACAACGGCAGTCAGACCTGCACCATAGGCGTCGGCGGCGCTTTCGAAAAGGACGTCGATCGACGGGCGGGAGAAAAGCACCGGTTCATCGCTCGACAAAGACAACAATCCGTTCGTCTCGACAAGCAGATGGTAGTCCGGCGGCGCGAAGTAAACCGTGCCGGACCGGATCGGCTCCTTGTCCTCCGCTTCCAGAACAGCAACACGGCATTTCGCCTGAAAAAGCTCGGAAAGCACGCTTCGCTTGTCCGGCGGGACGTGGACCACGATCATAACCGGAGGCGTAACATCCGCCGGCAGTTGCGGAAGTATGACGGAGAGCGCTTCCAGCGCGCCTGCGGAGGCTCCGATAACGACGGCTTTTTCCGGCACGTCGCTCATGTCGCGCACCGCTGATAGATTTTCTCTTCGCGCACGAAATCGTTGAAGGCGCTGGAGTGAGCGGAAAAGCGCAGGTTTTCCTTGGCACCGAGCCCCAGAAAACCCTTGCGGGTCAGGGACTCCTTGAAGAGGCCGATGGCGCGGTCCTGCAGCGGACGGTCGAAATAGATCATGACATTGCGGCAGGAGATCAGGTGCATTTCGGCAAAGACGGCGTCCGTCACCAGACTGTGGTCGGAAAACACGACCCGCTGGCGCAGTGACTTGTCGAAGGAGGCGTGGCCATAGGCGGCGGTGTAATAGTCGGAGAGCGAGGATTTCCCGCCGGACCGGCGGTGGTTTTCGGTAAACTGCTGGATACGGTCGAGGCTGTAGATACCCGCTTCGGCCATACGCAGGGCGTCCTGGTTTATATCGGTCGCATAGAACAGCGTGCGCTCTTCGAGACCTTCCTCGCGAAAGAGGATGACGAGTGAATACAGTTCCTCGCCCGCGCTGCAGCCGGCGACCCACACCTTCAGCGAGGGATAGGTGCCAAGGTGCGGGATGACCTGTTCACGGATCGCCTTGAAATAGCTGGGGTCGCGAAACATCTCGCTGACCTGCACGGTAAGGAAGCCCAAGAGCCGCGGCAGCATGGACGGATCGTGCAGCACCTTTTCCTGCAATGCCGAGATGGTCGAGAAACCCAGCTGCTCGCGCGCCTGCTTCAGCCGCCGCTTCACCGAAGCCATGGCATAATTGCGAAAGTCGTAGTGATACTGATGGTAGAGCGCTTCCAGAAGAAGCCGGATTTCGATGTCCTCTACCTTTTCCGGGCCGGGCATTTCCATCAGCGGGGCATCCAGACGCGCACGAGCGACAACAGCTTTTCCACGTCGAGCGGCTTTGCCATGTAGTCATTAGCGCCGGCATCGATGCAGCGCTGCTGGTCGTCGGGCATGGCCTTGGCCGTCAGCGTAATGATCGGCAGTTTCTTCCAGTCCGGGTTCCTGCGGATTTCCCGGGTGGCGGTAAGCCCGTCCATCACCGGCATCATGACGTCCATCAGCACGAGATCGATGGCGCCGTCCTGCCGCTCCGCGGCCTTCTGCAGCTTGTCCAGCGCTTCCTGCCCATTGCGGGCGATCTCGATGATCGCGCCGCGCGGCTCAAGAATATTGGTAAGCGCGTAGACGTTGCGAACGTCGTCCTCGACCACAAGGATGCGGCGACCTTCCAGCAGGGCATCCCGGCTCTGCGCCTTGCGGATCATCTTCTGGTGTTCGTCCGGCAGCTCGGAAACGACCTGATGCAGGAAGAGGCTGACTTCGTCGAGCAACCGCTCCGGCGATTTCGCGCCCTTGATAATGATCGATTTCGAATAGCGACGCAGGCGCTGTTCGTCGTCGGGGGAGAGCACGCGGCCGGTATAGACGATGACCGGCGGGAACGAGTGTTCGCTGTCCTGGCTCAGGGTTTCCAGCAGCGTATACCCTGAGGCATCCGGTAGCGAGAGGTCGAGCACCATGCAGTCGAACGTCTGTTCCTTCAGTAGGCTCAGGCACTCGGCAGCGGTGCCGGCGGCGACCGTCTCGACGTCGTGCGAGGTCAGAAGCTTCGATACGGCCTCGCGCTGAACCTCGTTGTCTTCCACGATCAGAACGCGATGCATGCGCTGCGAGAGCTTGCTTTCCAGTTTCTGCAACACTTCAACGAGTTGCTCGCGCTTGACCGGCTTCAGCGCATAGCCGACGGCGCCGAGCGAGAGCGCGGTTTCAGTATGGTCATCGGCGGAAACGATGTGGATCGGGATATGGCGTGTGCGGATATCGCGCTTCAGCCGATCGAGCACGGAGAGCCCGGACTGGTCCGGCAGGCCTATATCGAGGACGATGGCGCTCGGCATGTGCTGCTTGGCAAGCTGCAGGGCCTCCTGAGCTGTGCCGGCAACGAGTGCACGAAAACCCATCTGGCGGGCAAGGTCACGCAGGATCGCGGCAAAACTGTTGTCGTCCTCGATGACGAGCAGGATGCGTTTGTCGTCTGACGGTGCGGCCCGGTCGTCTTCCACGATGCCCTGACGAACCACGGAAGGAACCTGCGGCTTCTCCGCCGGCGCGGCGGCCGCAGCAAAGGGGGCGGGCGAGGCGACATCGCGGGGTGCGACCAGCGCCGGATCGTAGGCGACGGGAATGATCACGGTGAAGGTGCTGCCCTGGCCTTCCTTGCTCCTCAGGTGGATGCTGCCGCCGAGAAGCCGCACGAGTTCGCGCGAAATGGAGAGCCCGAGCCCGGTGCCCCCGTATCTGCGGCTGATCGTGCCATCGGCCTGATGGAAGGCCTCGAAGATGCTTTTCTGCTGCGCTTCGGCAATGCCGATGCCGGTGTCGGTGACCGAGAGCGCCAGCTGGCCATCGGGCGCCGGGCGAACGGAAAGTTTCACGCTGCCGGTTTCGGTGAACTTGAAGGCGTTCGAGAGCAGGTTCTTCAGCACCTGCTCCAGTCGTTGAAGGTCCGTTTCGATGATGGCCGGTGCTTCCGGCGTGATCTCGATGTCGAAGCCGAGATTCCTGTTGCCGGCGATGGGCTCGAAAACCTGGCGGAGATTGCCTGCCAGCCGCTCGACGGAGACTGTTTCCGGCCGGATTTCGACATGGCCGGCTTCGATCTTCGAGAGGTCGAGGATGTCGTTGATCAGGTTCAGCAGGTCGTTGCCCGAGGACTGGATCGTTTGTGCATATTTCACCTGCTCTGCCGTCAGATTGTCGTCGGGATTGTCGGCGAGCAGTTTGGCAAGGATCAGGGACGAATTGAGCGGCGTGCGCAGTTCGTGAGACATATTGGCAAGGAAATCGGACTTGTAGCGACTTGCCTGTTCCAGCTCACGTGCCTTCAGCTGGGTTGCAGCATTGGCGCGCTCAAGTTCGTCGCGCTGGCTTTCCAGCTGCTGGGTCTGTTCCTCGAGCTGGGAGTTTGTCTGTTCAAGCTCCACCTGCTGCTGCTCCAGTCGCGCCTGGGATTCCTTCAAGGCGCGGCTCTGTTCTTCCAGCTCCTCGTTGGAAACCCGCAACTCCTCGCCCTGAACCTGAAGTTCTTCCGACTGGCGCTGCGTTTCGGCAAGGAGCTTGTGCAGTTCCGTGCGATAGTTGGCCGAACGGACAGCTGTTGCGATCACGGTCGAGGCCTGTTCGAGCAGGGTCAGGAGATTTTCGCTGACCGGGCGGACGAAGCCGAGTTCGATGACCGTGTTGACCACGCCATCGACGCGGCCGGGAGAGATGACAAGATGTCGTGGCTTGTCGCGGCCGAGCGCCGAGCCGAAGGCGAGATAACCATCCGGTACGTCGCTGACGATGACCGCACGCCCCTGGGACGCCGCCTGCCCAAGCAGGCCTTCCTTGGAGCGAAAACGGGTCGGAACGTTGGCCTCCGGAGGCACGCCGTAGGTTGCCACGCGCTCGTAGTCGTCATTGCCGGCAACGAAGACCGCGCCGGCGACGGCGCCTGCGTAATGCCCCAGAAATTCGAGAATCTTGTCTCCGAGTTCGTCAAGCTTCTGATCCCCCATCAGGGCACCGGAAAGCCCGACCTGACCGGATTGCAGCCATTCCTCGCGGCGGCGGGCGAGGGTTGCCTGCCGGATAAGCATACCGACCGCCCCTGTCAGCAAGATGCCGAGGACGGCGGCAAGCACGCTGCTGATGAAAGCCGTGTTGTAGGCGTTGTCGTTTTCCGCAAGGCGCTCGACCCGAAGTTTCAGTTCCTCGCTGCTCATGACGGAAAGCTGTCCGCGCACGGCATCCATCTCGACCTTGCCACGATCGGAGTTGACGATCGCAATGGCGGCTTCCAGGCCTCGCTCTCGCCGGGCGTCGATGGTTTCCTTGAGCTCCGCAAGCTTCGCATCGACGCGCAGTTTGGCAGCCTGCAGGCGCCGCTGCTGTACGGGATTGTCGATCGTGAGTTCGCCGATCCTGTTGATGAGTTGCGGTATCGCGATCAGCGCCGCGTTGTAGGGATCGAGATATCGAGCATCGTTCGTCAGAAGAAAGCCGCGCTGCCCTGTCTCTGCATCTTGCGTTTTTGACAGAAGCTCGTTGATGGAAACGATGACGTTGTGCGAGTGCACGACCCTTTCGGTGTTGGCCCGCAGCGTCTGCAGATTGAGATAACCGATCGCACCGCTGACCAGGAAAAACACGAAGGCTCCGGCCAGGCTGATGGCCACGACGGGATCAAGGCCGAGCCGGCTTGTGAACGTGTCCGGCGCTTTAGGCTGATTCATAAAGAACTCGATTTCATCAAAGGTAGGAACTGCAGCTACCCCGAGCGCCTGATAATCGACGGATCAAGCGCAAGGCCGCTCGCGCGACATAGAGCGTCGCGCGGCGGTATCAAGGGCTTGATCGAAACGTTATGAACGATGAATGAAAGGATGAGGCGTCTACGCCCGCGCGCTGCTGGCGTAACGAAGCGCAATGAATGCCAAAAGGCTGGCCACCGCGAAAATGTTGAGGTTGAGCAGGGTGGAAAGCTCGCCTGCATTCCAGGGATACCAGGGTTGGCCGTTGAAGGTGCGAGAGGCGACGAAGACGCCAAAGACGAAGATTGTCATGGCATACTGCCAAAATTTCTCCTGCGGTCGAAACGACAAGGCGACCAGCATGATGCAGGCGGCAAAGAACAGTTCGGTGCCGGAGCCCTGGCCGAACAGCGTTGTTTCAAAGGCGGTATCCAGCGTCCCGACTGCCGGAAGCAGGATGCGGGATGCCAGAGGCGAACGTTTCGCCACAAGGACGACCGCGAAAAAGAAGGGGGCTGATATCAGCGTCGCGAGCGACGCGGTGATGCCGTGTCCGACGAGATACCAGACGTAAAGCGGGTAGAAGGGCTTGTTGAGGAAGATCACCCAGGCAACCGTAACCGTTGCCCGGGTCAGCGGATCAAGCTCTTCAGCTTCGTTGGGCTTCATCGCGCGGGCGCAAGCAGGTAGTGGCCCACCCCCCAGACCTTGCCGTCCTCATGGCCGAACAGACCGGCGGTCGCGAGGAAAAACAGCCGCCAGCGCTGCTGCCAGAGGCTCGCATCTCGGCCATAGACCTTCTGCAGGATCGGGCGGATATCCTCGATGTTGCGGTCAAAATTCGCGAGCCAGTCAAGTGCTGTCCGGCGGTAGTTGGTGCCGGACCAACGCCATTCGTGCTCCACGCTGAAGAGATCGCCGAAGCGGTGTGGCAGGTCGTGGGCCGGCATGATGCCGCCGGTGAAGAAATGCCGGGCAATCCAGTCCGCCGGGTCGTCATGATCGAACCTGTACGACCGGTTCCTGTGCGTGAAGACATGGAGAAACAGTTTGCCCTGCGGCGTCAACCACCCGCGCAGGCGCTCCAGCAACATCCGCCAGTTGGACATATGCTCGAACATTTCCACCGAGACGATGCGATCAAACCGGTCATCGGTCGAAAAGTCGTTCATGTCTGCGGTCACCACCTCAAGATTGTCCAGCCCGGAGGCTCTGGCAAGCGCGAGGATGTGGGCGCGCTGCGACGCCGAATTCGAGACGGACGTAATGCGGGAGTTCGGAAACTGGCGGGCGAGGTGAAGCGACAGCGAACCCCAGCCGCAGCCAAGCTCCAAGATGCGCATCCCGTCCTCGATCGCGGCATGCCGCACTGTGTCAGACAGGGCATAGTTTTCGGCTTCCGCCAGCGTGGTATCCGCCGATGGATAGAGGCAGCTCGAATACTTCCGCTGCGGACCCAGGACCAGGGCGAAAAACTCCGCAGGGACCTCGTAGTGCTGCCGGTTGGCATCCTGGGTGTGGGTTGCGATCGGAAACTTGGTCATTGTCTCGACAAAGGCGTTTTCAGTGTCTGCCGATGTGGCTTCCAGGCGACGACGGGTGCGGCCGCAGAGGAAGTCAATTGCCGAAAGGGTCATCCCGTCGCCGATGGGCGCGCGTTCTGCCGCATTGATGGCCAAGGCCAGCATGTTCATAAGGGGGCTCCATTTTTACGGGGTCCAGGGAAAAAAGCGTTGACGCGCCTCTGTACCGCCCGGAACTTATCACCGCGCGAGCGCAGCAAGTGTTCTTCCAGCGGCGGGATGCCGGAGACGTGCACCAGCAGCCAATACATCAGGAGCGGAGCAGCAAGGGACAGCCAGCTCCAGGGCGAAGCATTGAGCGCGAGCAGCGGCCAGGCGCACCAGAACAGCCATTCGAAGAAATAGTTCGGATGGCGGGAGTAGCGCCAGAAACCGGTTTCGCAGACATCCGTTTTCGCCTGTGGCGTCTTGCGGAAGCGCGCGAGTTGCGCATCCGAGATGGACTCGCCCAAAAGACCTGCAACCGCGACTGCGATAGCGGCGATATCGAGTAGGCGAGGAAAACCGGCAGGGTTCACCGCGGCGAGATAAACCGCAAGCACCAGAATGAAGGCTGCGAGCGCCTGGACCTGCAAGAAGACGAAAAGCCGCCATGGCCCTTGATCGCCCCATTCGGCCATCAGCTTTTCATAGCGTGGATCTTCCCCGCTGCCCTTGGTGCGCAGGCCGATATGGCCGCCGAGCCGCAGGGCCCAGGCCGCAATGACGATCATTGCGGTCATTTGGCGTCCGGCGTCTCCCTCCGCCCAAAGGGCGGCAACCAATCCGCCCACGCCGACGGCAAGCGACCAGATCGTATCGATCCAGCCGCTGCGCCCGGTCGCGCGCTGCAATGCCCAGGCTCCGGCCATGGCAAGCGACAATAGGACTGCGATGATGACGAGGAGCCCTGCTTGCATTCATTCCCTCAGGTTTGGTTTTGCTTCTGCTTCTGACCGGACATTACGCGGGTAAGCTCCTGCAAGTTTCGCAATACATTGAAAAAATTCGTCAGCCCGATGAAAAAGCGAGCTTTGCCTGAAACTCCTCGCCGTGGCCGGCCGTAATCCATGGTAATCGAAACGATCCACCCGGAGCATGAGAGGTTTGAATGGGGTATTATGAGCGTAGCGGGGGCGGGCGTAGCCTGAATATCGCGATTGTGGGCAGCGGCATTTCGGGTCTTTCTGCCGCATGGCTGCTGTCGCGGCGACATAACGTCACGATCTTCGAGGCTTCCGATCGTATCGGCGGGCATAGCAACACGGTCGAGTTCGAGAGCCCCGCCGGCCCCGTTGCCGTCGATACCGGGTTCATCGTCTACAATGAAGTGACCTATCCGAACCTGACGGCCCTCTTTCGCGCGCTCGAGGTTCCGACGGTCGCATCCGATATGTCCTTTGCCGTCTCCTTGAACAGCGGCGCTTACGAATATTCCGGCAGCGGCTCGGGTCTTTTTGCCCAGAAATCCAACATCGTCAGCCCCCGTTTCTGGTCGATGATGCGAGATCTGCTGCGTTTTTATCGAAATGCCCCGCGCGATCTGCCAAAAATGGGGGATATGTCGCTTGGTGACTATCTTTCGCGCAATCGATATGGCGCAGCGTTTCGCGACGAGCATCTCTATCCGATGGCGGCGGCAATCTGGTCGACGCCTTCGATGCAGGTGGGGGAATATCCGGCTGCGAACTTCGTCCGTTTCTGCTCCAACCACGGGCTGCTGGACCTCTGGGGCCGCCCGATCTGGCGCACGGTCAAGGGCGGCTCGCGCGAGTATGTCGCGCGCCTGACGGCAAGGTTCGCCGAGCATATCCGACTTTCTACCCCGGTAACGGCTATCCGCCGCTCGCCCGGCGTCGTCGAAATCAACGATGCCAATGGCGGGCGCCAGGTTTTTGACGACGTTGTCATCGCGACCCATGCCGATCAGGCGCTGCGTATGCTGACGGATGCGAGCGACGATGAGCGGCGCATTCTCGGCGCCTTCCGTTATTCCCGCAACGAAGCGGTCTTGCATGGAGACACGGCTCTGATGCCGAAGAGGCGCGCGGCGTGGTCGAGCTGGAACTACGTCGCCGACACAAACGACGGCCCCACGCAGCCTTCGATAACCTATTGGATGAACCGTTTGCAGCCGCTTGGTTCAGCCCCGCCAACCTTCGTCACGCTCAATCCCCGCCGGCAGCCGCGCGAGGAGACCGTGATACGGCGCGACGTGTATGAACATCCGGTCTTCGATCTCGCCACAGACCGGGCTCAGCAGGAAATCTGGTCGCTGCAGGGTGCTCACAATACGTGGTTCTGCGGCGCTCACTTCGGGGCGGGCTTCCATGAGGATGGTATTCAGGCGGGGCTTGCGGTTGCCGAGGATCTGGGCGGCGTGCGGCGGCCGTGGCAGGTCGCCGGCGAAAGCGCCCGCATCGTTCGCGCACCGCTTTCGCGGCCGGCCGGTGTAGCGGCGAGATGGCTGGAGGGCAGGCTGGAGGTTCCGGCATGAGCAAAGCCTTTCACTCGGCCCTGTTTGCAGGCCATGTCACCCATGCCCGTTTGCGGCCAAAGGAGCATAGGCTAGACTATCGCATCTACTCGCTGCTGCTCGACCTGGATGAGCTCGACGAACTCGGCCGGAGCCTGAGACTGTTTTCGGTCGATCGCTTCAACCTTTTCTCCTTCCGCCGCAAGGACCGTGGCGACCGATCCGGGTCGGACCTGCGGCGTCAGGTGGAAGGCTCGATGCGGGCGGTGGGCGTCGAGCCCGATGGCGGTCCCATCCGCCTGCTGACCATGCCGCGTCTTCTCGGCTGGGCTTTCAATCCGCTCAGCGTCTTTTTCTGCTACGGTCGCGATGGCGAACTGAAGGCGATCCTTTGGGAGGTGGACAATACCTTCGGCGAGCGTCATGGCTACATGATACCTGTCGAGACCGGAGCCGATGGAGAGATCGTCCAGATCTGCGACAAGGCTTTTTACGTTTCGCCTTTCATGGATATGGAATTGAGCTATCGTTTTCGTGTTTCACCGCCCGAAGAGACGCTGTCGATCCGTATCGATACCTTCGCAGAGCAGGATCTCGTGCTGACCGCGCGGCATGTCGCGCGCCGCCGGGAACTGACGGACGCAGCGCTTCTGAAAGCTTTCGTCGCCATCCCCTTCCTGACCCTTCGGGTTGTCGGCGGTATCCATTGGGAAGCTCTTAAAATCTGGCTGAAGGGCGTGCGTCTGCGTCCCCGGCCACAACCGCCTCGGCAGGCCGTATCGCTTGTTCCTGCCGCCGTGGCGAAAATTCATGGAGGTAGCCGGACGTGAAGAAGACCATGTTTATCCTATTTGCCGCGCTCTCTTTGTCGCTGCCGGCAGCAGCTATGAGTGCCGACCTTGACGGGCAGTGGGCGCGAGGCGACGGAAACGCCCGTGTGAAGATCGAGCCTTGCGGTCAAAACATCTGTGCGGTGAACACATGGATCAAGCCGGGCACCCCGAAGGAGAAGGCCGGTGACCGGCTGGTCATGACGATCAAGCCGGAAGCCGATGGCATCTACTCGGGGTCCGCGTTCGATCCGCAACGCGACCTCAGCTACAATATCACAGTGACGGTAAATGGTGACAAGATGACGACCAAGGGTTGTGTTGTCGCAGGCCTGTTGTGCAAGGGCATCGACTGGACCCGGATGCAGTAACGGTTCAGGGAATATGAAGGAGATTTGAGCATGAAAACCTACGCCATCGCCTATTTTGCCACCCTCGTGGTTTTCGTTGCGGTCGATTTCGTCTGGCTGAGCGTCATGGCGGACCGGTTGTATCGCCCCGTGATCGGAGAGATGCTCGCGCCCAGTTTCCGCTTGGGTCCGGCAATCGCCTTCTACCTGTTTTATGCGGCCGGTCTGACCTTCCTGGCGGTGCGTCCCGGCCTGATGTCCGGCTCTTTCGCAACGGCGGCACTTTACGGCGCGGTGCTGGGATTTACCGCCTACGCCACCTACGATCTTACCAACCAGTCCACACTGAAGAACTGGTCAACGACCCTCACGGTCGCCGACCTGATCTGGGGCACATTCCTCTCCGGCCTTGCCGCAGCAGCAGGGTATGGGATCACGGAACGCATTGCCGGGCCGGTGGAACGGGCAGCCGGACAGGTCTGATGGCAATTCCTCTTTCTTTCGAGGCAACGCTGCCGACGCGCTTTTGCTTTCAGGGCGGTTTTCCCCAGCGAGGCTTCTTGTCTTTTGGGTTCGACGCTCTCTATAAAGGCTGGGCGGCGGGGTTTAATCGAATGCAGAGTAATGATGTTGCAAATCTCATAAGTCGCGTCGCGATGGGCGACCGCGCGGCGTTTTCAGCGCTTTACAAGGCAACCAGTCCCAAGCTCTTCGGTATCTGCGTCCGCATCCTGAAAAATCGCGCGGAGGCTGAGGAAGCCCTGCAGGAAATCTACATCAAGGTCTGGCAGCGCGCGAGCACCTTTGCCAGCGCCAGCGGCACCCCTTCGACCTGGCTCGCCACCATTGCCCGCAACCACGCGATCGACACCATCCGCGCGCGCAAACCGGTTGCCGAGCCTGTCGAGGAGGCTTTCGATCTTTCCGATGACAGCACGCCCACACCCGAGCAGCAGGCCGTCCTCACGGACGAGGGGCGGCGGATAGACCATTGCATGGGCAATCTCGACGCCGTGCATGCAAAGGCAGTGCGCAGCGCCTATGTGGACGGCGTCAGCTATCTTGAGCTCGCGGAAGAGCTGAAGGTGCCGCTGAACACCGTGCGCACATGGTTGCGCCGCAGCCTTCTGAAACTGCGGGAGTGCCTGCAGAGATGACCAACGGAACACAGCACCAGCCGACAAGCCCCGAAGACCAGGTGATGGCCGGCGAATACGTCCTGGGCGTCACCTCGCTCGAGGCGCGCCGCATTGCCGAGCAGCGCATGGCCGCGGACCCGGATTTCGCGCGGCTTGTGGCACGGTGGCAGTCCGACTTTCAGTCCTTCAACGAGGATTATCAGGAAGTGTCTCCACCCTCCGGCGTGTTCGTGAGGATCGAGGAGCGTCTGTTCGGCTCCCGCGAGAACGGACTGTTTACCGGCGGCTTGTGGAATTCCGTCTTCTTCTGGCGTTGCATGACGGCGGCGAGCGTCCTGATCGCGTCTGTTGCACTGGTTTATACCTTTACGGCCTCCACGCTGCAGCAGGGCTCTGCCCCGCTGGTTGCCGAACTCGCGGCACCGACGAACGCGATCAACATGCTCGCATCTTACGACCCGGACAGCGGTCGCATGCGGATCGTTCCGGTCGCAGCGGGAAAGCCGGATGAAAAATCGCTGGAACTCTGGCTGGTGCCGGACGGCGGCAAGACCATCTCGCTCGGCGTCTTCCCGCCGGGAACCACCGGAGAACTGGTCATTCCCGCCGATTTCAGGTCTCGTATCTCGGAAGGCACGACGTTCGCCGTCAGCCTCGAACCGTTCGGCGGCTCGCCGACCGGGCAGGCAACCGGCCCTGTGATCGCAATCGGCGTTGCCCGCGCGCCTTGAGCATCCTGCTTCACCCAACAGAATTGCTTTCATTCAGCAAAGAAGCGCTCTAAACAGGCGTGTCGGGTGCCCGCATCGCGCGGGAGAATCGGGAATCCGGGGCAGAACCGGAACGTGCCCAACGCTGTAAGGCTGACGCTTGCCGCAAAAGTGCCACTGGCTTTGCCGGGAAGGCTGCGGCGTGCGGATGACGCCAAGTCAGAAGACCGGCCCGACATCATGGACTGTTCCCGCGCGGACGGCGGGACGGTTGCGTTGTTGGGGATTTGACGATGCGACCCTTTGATTGTGACGCGCTGCAGGGCGCGTCGGCCTTTTCCGCTGACGAGCGCGCTGCCGTCTACCGCGCGATCACGACGCGACGCGATGTGC
Organism: Pararhizobium arenae; assembly: GCF_001931685.1. GTDB lineage: Bacteria > Pseudomonadota > Alphaproteobacteria > Rhizobiales > Rhizobiaceae > Pararhizobium > Pararhizobium arenae. The sequence continues at coordinate 230,822 of NZ_MOOY01000002.1, forward strand.
GCGACCAGTTCAAGCCCGATGCTGTGCCGCACGATGTGCTGATGCGGCTGCTTACGGCCGCCCACAGCGCGCCGTCCGTCGGTTTCATGCAGCCATGGAATTTCATCGTGGTGGAAGCCGAAGAGGTGCGGGCACGGGTACATGCCGCCTTCGAACGCGCCAATGCCGAGGCTGCCGAAATGTTCGAAGGCGAGCGTCGGAAAACCTATCAGGCGCTGAAGCTCGAAGGCATTCTGAAGGCGCCCTTGAGCGTCTGCGTGACCTGTGACCCCACGCGCTGCGGCGATGTCGTTTTGGGGCGAACCCACAATCCACGCATGGATGCCTATTCAACGGTGTGCGCGGTGCAGAACTTCTGGCTGGCGGCCCGGGCGGAGGGGATCGGTGTCGGCTGGGTCAGCATTTTTCACGAGGCCGAGGTGAAAGCCATCCTCGCCATTCCCGATCATGTGCAGATTATCGCCTGGCTCTGTGTCGGGTATGTCGATCAGCTTTACCGGGAGCCGGAGCTTGCGGTGAAGGGATGGCGCCAGCGGCTGCCGCTTGAAGACCTCGTCTTCCGGAATGGCTGGGCGCGCTGATCACGGTTGTCTAAAAGCCGTAGGTCAGATGCCCCGTCCACCAGCCGCTTTCGCTGGAAAACCTGATGAGAACCATGATCACGGTTGCAACGATGCCTCCGACGAAGAGAGGCTTCGCGTAGCGCACGGTGGCAGGCGCGTCTGGGCCAGCCGCCGGGATCTGTGGTTTCAGAATGAAAAGCGGTATCAGCATCAGGATATCGAAGATCAGTGTCAGGATCGGCCAGGGCGGCAGGGAATACTCCGTTGCCGGGACAAGCACCTTCCACAGGCAGCGTAGGATCAGATAGCCGGCGATCACCGCAAGCGCAGTGGCGGCCTTCGGAGAAGGAGCTGCTTCGGCCATAGGCTGTCGTCCTGTTTTAGACGACGCGCATGAGAACACATCGATTTCAAAATGACAATCGGCGCAGCCCCGGCCAAATATGCCGTAACATACACGTAAAGTCCCAGCACGACCGGCAAACGTTCACAATGCGGAGTTAAAACATCAATGGCGCGGCGTCACGGGCGACTTTGTCCATAAGTGTATGATTTTGTTTTGCTTCGTTCTTTGGTGCGTCATCGCGCCGTGACGGCTGAAAAGCTTTGCTGCCGAGAAAACCCCAGCCTTTGAATGGTTGCGGAGCGTACGGTTTCGGTATTGTAATTGCTGCAGTGCAGCGTTCCTGACGGATGGAAGAAGGAGTTTCGCATGCGTAGCCCTTCCTTAAGCAAGCTGGATACGAGTTTTTCCGGTCAGTTCGGCCCGCTGGGCCTGATGTTCGATTATGCGGTCGATGCGGCGCAGCGTACGACGCTGTTCTGGGATGTCATGCGCCAGCGCGGAAACCAGTATCAGGCCCATGCCGCCAAGACGGCCCCGCATGTCCTGAGCTACACGCCGGAAATCGTCGTCGATGGCCGGACGCTGGAAAAGCCGGTCAATTATGCGCTCACCCGCATCGTGCCCCCAGAAGGCTTGGTGATCGACCAGACCCGACGCCCGTTCGTGGTGATCGATCCCCGCGCCGGCCATGGCCCCGGCATTGGCGGCTTCAAGGCCGAAAGCGAAATCGGGGTTGCGCTGAAGGCCGGTCATCCCTGCTATTTCGTCGGTTTCCTGCCGGAACCCATACCGGGCCAGACTATAGAGGATGTCGCGCGGGCCGAGGCCATCTTCCTCGAAAAGGTGATCGCGCTTCATCCTCAGGCGGACGCCAAGCCCTGCGTCATCGGCAATTGCCAGGCGGGCTGGGCTGTGATGATGCTTGCGGCCCTGCGTCCGGAACTCTTCGGCTCGATCATCATTGCCGGCGCACCACTCTCCTACTGGGCCGGGGTCCATGGCAAGTATCCCATGCGCTACAGCGGCGGGCTCCTCGGCGGTAGCTGGCTGACCGCACTGACCGGCGATCTGGGGCAGGGCAAGTTCGATGGCGCCTGGCTGGTGCAGAATTTCGAGAACCAGAACCCCGCCAACACGCTCTGGACAAAGCAGTATAATCTTTACTCCAAGATCGACACCGAAGCGCCGCGTTACCTGGGCTTCGAGGAATGGTGGGGCGGTCACGTCAACCTCAACGCCGAGGAAATCCAGTTCATCGTCGATGAGCTTTTCATCGGCAACAATCTTGCGGCCGGCCGCATCACGTCTTCGAATGGCGCGGTGATCGATCTGCGCAACATCCGCTCGCCGATCGTCGTCCTGTGCTCGAAGGGCGACAACATCACCCCGCCGCAGCAGGCGCTCGACTGGGTGCTCGATCTCTATGACGATGTCGATGACATCCGTTCCCACGGCCAAACCATCATCTACAGCGTGCATGAAACGATCGGTCATCTCGGGATTTTCGTGTCGGCCGGCATAGCCCGCAAGGAACATGGCGAGTTTTCGTCCAACATCGATCTGATCGACGCCTTGCCGCCGGGGCTTTACGAGGCGACCTTCGAGGCGAAGACGGCCGAGACCGAGAGTGCGGATCTGGTCAATGGCGACTGGATCATGCGCTGCGAGGCACGCACGCTGGACGATATCCGGGCGCTCGGCGGCAACGATGCCGCCGATGATCGCCGCTTTGCAACGGCGGCAAAGGTGTCCGAGATCAATCTCTCGCTTTACCGTACCTTACTGCAGCCTTTCCTGCGGCAGGCGCTGCCGGAAGGCTTCGGAGAGGCGCTCCGACAGCTTCATCCCCTGCGTCTGCAATACGAGATCTTCTGCGATGCCAATCCTTGGATGGCGGCTGTGCCGGAATGGGCGGAGGAGGCCGCGGCGAAGCGGCGCCCCGTCGAGGGTGACAACCCTTTCCTTGCGATTGAACGCACGGTCTCCGGCCAGATCGTTTCCGCGCTCGAAGCCTGGCGGACGATGGCGGAGCAGATGAGCGAGGCTACCTTCCTGATGGTCTATGGTTCGCCCCTGTTGCAGGCCTCGGTCGGCATCGATCCGACGGACGATGCGCCGCTGCGTCGCGCCGGTAAGACAGGCCTGCATGAAAGCCTGCTGCGGGAGCGTATCGGGGAACTCAAAAAACGCATCCCCGAAGGTGGCCTGCGCGAAGCCCTGGCACGCGGTCTCATCTATGTGGCGAGCGCGCGCGGAAGCGTGGACGAGCGCGGTTTCGCGGCGATCCGCAACATGCGTTCGATTGAAGAGGGGTTGCCGCCCATGACGCTCGGCGATTTCAAGGCGCTGATCCGCGAGCAGTTTCTCATTCTGCTGATCGATCAGGAGGCCGCGCTGGAGGCTGTGCCTGCGCTTCTCCCCGAGGATATGGACGTCCGTCGCAAGGCGCTTTCCGCGCTGAAGGACGTGCTTACCGTGCGCGGCGGGCTTTCCGGCGAGCTGGAAGCCCGCTGGCAGCGGGTGGTGCAACTCTTCGGTATCGATGAGGGTATCGAGGACGTCGAGGAGCCGCAGGCGGCTGCATCCGAACAGGATAAGGTGGTAAAGATCGGACGGGCAAAACGGGTCAAGGGCTGAGCCGGCACGCCGGTATTCCAGCGCAGGGGAGTTTTCATGACGGATACGGTCAGCAGTACAACCCCGGTGGCGCACCAGAAGTACGAGCGGCTTATCGCCCGTGCGCAACAGACACCGCCGACAAAGACCGTGGTCGTGCATCCTTGCGATGAAACTTCTCTTCGCGGCGCGGTCGAGGCAGCGGAGGAAAGACTGATCGCCCCGATCCTCGTCGGCCCCCGCCACCGTATCGAAATAGTCGCGACCGCACACCAGATCGATATTTCGCCCTATGAGCTTGTCGATGTCGCCCACAGCGATGCCGCAGCCAGCCTGGGCGTGGAGTTGATCCATCAGGCGAAGGGCGAGCTTCTGATGAAGGGCAGCCTGCACACGGACGAGCTTATGCGGGCGGTAACGGCATCCGCGACCGGGCTTCGTACCGCCCGCCGCATCAGCCATGTCTTCGTCATGGACGTCCCGACCTATTCCGAGCCACTTTTCATTACCGATGCCGCGATCAACATCGAGCCCGATCTCGATGCCAAGCGGGATATCATTCAGAACGCCATCGATCTCTTCAACCATGTCGGCCTTGGCAAGCCGCGTGTGGCGATCCTGTCGGCGGTCGAAACCGTGACCTCCAAGATACCCTCGACGATCGATGCGGCGGCGCTCTGCAAGATGGCGGATCGCGGGCAGATCACCGGCGGCGTGCTGGATGGTCCGCTCGCCTTCGACAATGCCATCGATCCAGAAGCCGCCCGCATCAAGGGCATCCATTCGCCGGTTGCCGGGCGCGCGCAAATTCTCGTGGTGCCCAATCTGGAGGCCGGCAACATGCTCGCCAAGAACCTGACCTTCATGGCGCGCGCCGATGCGGCCGGCATCGTGCTGGGTGCGCGGGTGCCGATCATTCTGACCTCGCGCGCCGATTCCGTGCGCACTCGTCTCGCATCCTGCGCCATCGCCGTGCTGCTCGCCGATGCGCGAAGGCATATGGCGGCGGTGACGGGCTCCTGAGGCATGGATACCATTCTCGTCGTCAATGCCGGCTCTTCCAGCCTCAAGTTTGAGGTCTTCTCCATCGAAGGCGGCTTGCACAAACGCCTGAAGGGTCAGATGGAAGGTGTCGGCACGGCACCTCACCTTCGCGTCAAAGATGGTGCCGGTGCCGTGATCGCCGATCATGTGTTCGAACCGGGCGATGTGGCCGACCTGCCGGCGGCCATGCGCCACGTCGGCGCGTGGCTTGTCGAGCGGCACGAGGGGCGGCTTGTTGCCGTCGGCCACCGTGTCGTGCATGGCGGGCCGGACTATACCGCCCCGGTGCTCATCGATGAGAAGGTGATCGCCGATCTCGAGCGTTATGTGCCGCTTGCTCCGCTGCATCAGCCCAACAATCTTGCCCCGATCCGGGCGATCCTGGAGCGCCGGCCGGATTTGCCGCAGGTCGCGTGTTTCGACACATCCTTCCATCGCGGCCACAGTGCCGTCGCCGATCACTACGCCATCCCTGAGCATTTCTTTGCTGAAGGCGTCAGGCGCTACGGTTTTCATGGTCTGTCCTATGAGTATGTGGCAGGACGGTTGCCGGAGATTGCGCCCGAAGTCGCCGGCGGCAGGGTCATCGTTGCCCATCTGGGAAGCGGCGCCTCGCTCTGCGCGCTATCAGCGGGTCGTAGCGTGGAAAGCACGCTGGGTTTTACCGCGCTCGACGGATTGCCGATGGGCACGCGCTGCGGCCAGATCGATCCGGGCGTCATCCTCTACCTTCTGGACCAGAAGGGCATGACCGCCCATGAGGTGCAGGACCTGCTCTACAAGGATTCGGGTCTCAAGGGGCTTTCTGGCGTCAGCAACGATGTCAGGGCCCTGCTTGAAAGCACCGAGCCTTCCGCGGCCTTCGCACTGGATCATTTCGTGTACCGCATCGGCCTCAACGCCGGCATGCTTGCGGCGGCCCTTGGCGGTCTCGATGCCTTCGTTTTTACCGCGGGCATCGGCGAGAACTCGCCGGATATGCGCGCCCGGATTTCCGACGGGTTGAGATGGTTCGGCGCAGCACTCGACGCGCAGGCCAATGCCCGCGGCGATCTTCTGATCTCAACGCCGGAAAGCGTCGTCCGGCTGTATGTCGTGCCGACAGACGAAGAGCTCATGATCGCGCGCCACACGCTTGCGATCAGCGGACATTGACCACGGAACATCAGAGGGGATGGGCATGCTTCCGACGGTAAAGGCAAAGCTTCTGGAAGGAAAAAAGGGTCTGATCGTCGGCATCGCCAATGATCAGTCGATCGCCTGGGGCTGCGCACGCGCCTTTCGTGCGCTCGGCGCCGAGCTTGCCGTGACCTACCTGAACGACAAGGCCAAACCCTATGTCGCGCCGCTTGCAGAAGTGCTTGAAGCGCCGATCGTCATGCCGCTCGATGTCTCCGTGCCGGGGCAGCTCGAAGCCGTGTTCGAGCGGATCGCGGCGGAATGGGGCGAGATCGATTTTCTCGTCCATTCCATCGCATTCTCGCCGAAGGACACATTGCAGGGCAGGGTGGTGGACGCGCCGCAGGACGGTTTCCTGAAGACCATGGACATCTCCTGCTGGTCCTTCATCCGCATGGCACATCTGGCCGAGCCTCTGATGAAGAACGGCGGCACGCTGTTCACCATGAGTTACTACGGTAGCCAGATGGTGGTGAAGAACTACAACATCATGGGCGTCGCCAAGGCCGCGCTTGAAAGCGCGGTGCGCTATATCGCCGCCGAACTTGGCCCAAGGGCATCCGTGTTCATGCCATTTCGCCCGATCCGCTGGCGACCCGCGCGGCGTCCGGCATTCCCGAGTTTGACGAGCTTCTGCACAAGGCGCAGGAAACGGCGCCCACCCGCAGCCTCGTCAGCATCGATGACGTCGGCATGACCACTGCGTTTCTTGCCCATGATGCCGCCCGTCTCATCACCGGGGAAACGCTTTATATCGACGGCGGCTATCACATCATGGATTGAACGGTCCGGTCCGTCATAGCTCCCGCTCTCGGAGCCGCCGGGGCCATAACAGCCGGCAGCTCTGGTTTCGATCGGCTCACTGATATAGCATCGTGGCTCAATGACGAGGAGCGGAATCGTGGTGGACATTACGCGCAATGGCTCGACGCCATCGGCAAGAGGGCCGGCAGACTGGTTTACAGGTACCGTTCGCATCGACCCCCTGTTTGCCGCCAATGATGCGCGCCGGGCCGCGGCCGGCAGCGTGACGTTCGAACCGGGTGCACGCACGGCCTGGCACACGCATCCGCGCGGCCAGACGCTGATCGTGACGGCGGGCAAGGGCCTTGTTCAGCGTGAGGGCGGGCCGATCGAGGAAATCCATCCCGGTGATGTGGTCTGGTTTGCACCCGGCGAAAAACACTGGCATGGCGCCACGCCTTCGACCGCATTGACCCACCTCGCCATTCAGGAGCACCTCGACGGCAAGGTCGTCGACTGGCTGGAACACGTCACCGACGAGCAATATTCCGGTTGACGGTTCGAATGACGACGCAATTCAATCCATCAAGTGAACAGAGCAGGGGAGGCGCTGCGTGCCGCACGTTATCGTGAAAATGATCGAGGGAAAGACTGAAGAACAGAAACAGGCGATGACCGCTGCTGTCGCAGAGGCGCTGAAGACGACGCTCGGCTGCTCAGACAGTGCCATTTCGGTGGCAATCGAGGACTTTCCGAAAGAGGACTGGACTGACGTCGTTTATGTGCCTGACATCCAGGGCAAGGCGGATCGGATATACAAAAAGCCGGGCTACGATCCCTTCAAGGAATGACCCTGGTTTTTCGTCGCACAACCGGCCGTTAAAAGGACCGTGCCGCGTTGTCTCAGAGGATCAACGCGGCACGGTTTGTCAGGCTCAGACCAGCATGAAGTCGCCGGTGCTGAGGGTGGTGATGTTGTCGAGGGTAGCAATTAGGACAGATTCCTTGTCGCCGCCCTTGCCGTCAGCATCGAACCAGAGCCGGTGCGTGTCCTTCTCGAAAAGGAAGGTCGGGCCGGTGGTGGCGCTGAAGTCGGCCTCGTTGGAGAGGACCAGCTTGACCGAGGTGGCATTGCCCAGCCCGAAATTATCGCTGTCGATGGCAAGTTTGTCTTCGCCACGCTTGAAGTCGGTAATCTGGTCGCCGCCATCGGTGAGATAGCTGAACTGGAAGCTATCCTTACCGGTGCCGCCGGTGAGCAGGTCTCCGCCCATGCCGCCGATCAGCGTATCATTGCCGCCACGGCCCTGCAGGGTGTCGTCCATCGAACCGCCGGATATCCACTCGCTGGCATTCGAGCCGCGGATGTCATCATCCTGGCTCGAGCCCCAGATGCGCTCGACATTCTTGACCGTCAGGTTGATGGCAAGGCCATCATTTTTGCTGTTGTCGAGCAGATCGAGCTTCACCGACGAGTCGTAGCCATAGTAGGTGAAGTCGATCGTATCGATGCCGTCGCCGCCATCGATGACATCCTTGCCGGTCGTGTCGTTACGGGTGAACCAGTCATCGCCCGCGCCGCCGGAATGGGTGTCGTTGCCGGCTCCGTCATGGAAGACGTCATTGCCTGCGCCGCCGACCATCGTGTCATTGCCGGCATCGTCGCGGAACGAGTCCCGGCCGTTGCCGCCTTCGAGCCTGTCGTTGCCGGCGTTACCCTGCAGGTTATCGTCACCGGAACTGCCGATGACCGTATCGTTGCCCTTGGTTCCGATGAAATCGAGCGCTTCCATGCCGGAAAAGGTCGTGTTGGCGTTGACCTTCACGGTGCCGGTGCCGAACGTGAACTTGACGCCCGTGGTGAGAGCCGAGACGTCGACGGCAACGCGGTCGGTGCCGCTGCCACCGATGGCCGTATCACCGGCGCCGATGTGCAGGTCGTCGTTTCCGGCGCCGCCATCGAGAGTGTCGGCATCCATGTCGCCGGCATAGTCGGCCGACCACAGGCTGTCATTGCCGTCGCCGCCCTTGAGGGTGTCCCGGCCGTTGCCGCCGTAGATGTAGTCGTTGCCGCCAAGGCCCGAGAGCGTGTCGTTGCCGGCATTGCCTTTGAAGGTGTCGGAGAGGTTGCCACCCGTGAACTTGTCCGCACCGCTGCCGCCGGCGATGCTGACCTGCTCGAAGTTCTTCAGGGTAACATCGCCATTGACGAGGGTGGCGTTGGCGCTGAGCGTAAACGTCAGCGCCTTGGTCGTTTCGTGGCGATCGATATCGGCAAAGTCCGTGCCGGTGCCGCCATCGGCATTGAGCTTGCCGTGGATGTAGCCGAGGCCGGAATTAAACTCCACTTCGTCATTGCCGGCGCCCATGTCGAGTGTCGTCGTATCGCCGCCAGTGTGGGCGTTGAAGATGGTCAGGTGCATCTTGTCGTTGCCGTCTCCTGCAGAAATTGTGTTGTTTCCGCCCATGTCACGGAGGATATCGTTGCCCTTGCCGGCGGTGACCTTGTCATTGCCAAGACCGCTGTCGAGCATGTCGTCTCCGATGCTGCCGGTCAGCTGGTCATGACCGTCGTCGGAGTCAAACCAGACCCTTTGGGCGTTGCCGGCCTTCAGGATATCGTTGCCGTAAGCCGTGAAGACGTTGAAGATTTCCGTATCCTGGGCGAAGGAGCCGTTGGAAAGAGTACCCTTACCGTTGACGACCTCGAAGGTGTAGCTCGTGGTGTGGTAGCCGGACACATCGAGATAGACCGTGTCGGCGCCGGAGCCGCCATAGATCGAATCCCTTCCGGCACCGCCGAAGATCGTGTCGTTGCCGGCTTCGCCATAAAGCTTGTCGTTGCCTGAGCCGCCGTCGATATAGTCGTCGCCGGCACCTGCCTTCACCATATCGTCGCCGTCGTAGGTGACGAGATGGTCCTTGCCGCCAAGGGTGACGAAGCTGTTTTTGCCGTTGGTGCCGTAGAGATCGTAGTTCTCGACATTGACGATGGTCGAACCGTCGGAGAGCGTGTTGACGACGTTCGAGGCCTTGGCGGTGAAGTTGCCTTCGAGATTGCGGATTTCGACGAGATCGTCGCCGCTACCGCCGTCGATCGCATCCTTTCCGTTGTTGAGCGTCATCAGGATCTGGTCGTCGTCCGCGCCGGCATTGATCTTGTCGATGCCCGGGCCGGTGATGATGTAATCGTCGCCAGCGCCGCCGATCAGCGTGTCATTGCCGTCACCCGCCCAGAGATAGTCGTTGCCGTTTCCGCCATCGAGCGTGTCGTTTCCATCTTCGCCATAGAGTGCATCCCGGCCGTTGCCGCCGGTGATCTTGTCGTTGCCGAGCCCACCCTGCATATCGTCGTCGCCATAGCTGCCGCTGATGGTATCATCACCATCGCCGCCATAGATGTCGTCGTCGCCCTGGCCGCCGGACAGGGTGTCATTGCTGGCGCCACCGTCGAGATAGTCGTTGCCGGCATTGCCATAGAGCTTGTCGGCACCGTTCTGGCCGCTGAAGCGGTCGTTCCAGTGGCCGCCATTCAGCGTGTCTGCATAGTTTGTGGCCGAGATGGTGTATTGCTCGATATTGGTGACGGTGAAGCCGTACATGCTGACGGTTTTCGTCGCGTCCTGCACCGTGAAGGTAAGGCCCGACGTCCTGTTCTGCAGGTTGATGTCGACGGTATCCTGACCCAGCCCGCCATCGACCTTGTCGCCGGCCCAGTCTCCGATGGCGTAGTCGCTGAACTTGTCATCGCCGAGGCCGCCAGACATGGTGTCGGCGCTACCACCCCCGCGAATGGTGTCATCGCCTTGACCGCCGGAGATCGTGTCGCTTCCCAGATCGCCTGAGATGTCGTCGCCCTGGAAGCCACCGCTGATCGTGTCATTTCCGGCGCCACCGGCGAGGGTGTCCCTGCCGAAAAGGCCGTAGATCTTGTCGTTGCCGCCATAGCCGTAAATGTAGTCGTAGCCGTTTTCGCCCGTCAGTGTTTCCGAGGCGTCCGTTCCGTATTTCGTAGCCACTTTGTTCACCCATATCATCGTTTCAGATTTCGACAGGAAAGCTCCCGCCGTGGCCGCATCTGCTCACAACGCGGCATTCGATTGTGTATCGGGGGGAACAGCCGGTCTGGTTGTGGGGATCAAAGCGTTTCCGGCGCGGATCGAAGCATTCTGACGGACAGCAAAAACCCCTTGGTGGCGGGCACCAAGGGGTCTGAGATTTTTTCGGTTCCGTGGTCCGATTATTTTTTGGACCAGAGGCGGCTGTCTTCAAGCAGCGGGGCGTAGGTGTTCCACTTTGCCAGTTTTTCGAGATAACGGGCGCGGTAGGCCTGCTCGTCTTCCCAGCCGGTCTTCTCGGCAACCAGTTCGATACCGATCTCGTAGTAGGTGTCGAGATTGCGCAGATCGGGCACCGGCGTTTCACCGCGTTCGCACTCGCCTTGCATCTGGAGGTAAAGCTCTTCCAGACGGCGAACGGCGGCGGGCATGTCGCGCAGCACGCTCTTTTCCTTCTTGGCGAGCAGCGATTCGCGGATGGAGGCAAGCTTCTTGCGATCATTGCCGAGCGCGATCGCCTTGGCCACGTAGTCGGCCGGGTCGGTCGCGATCATTTCCGGAATGCCGGCCGAGGTGACGATGCTGGCGCAGAAGCGCGAGGCAAAGCCATTGCCCGGAACGGTGACGATCGGCAGGCCCATGGTCAGTGCATCGGCCGCGGTCGAGTGGGCGCCATACGGGAAGGTGTCGAGGAACAGATCGGCAAGGCCGATGCGCGCCAGATGCTGCGGATTGCCGGCCTTCTGGGCAAAAATCAGCCGCTCGGCGGCGATGCCCTTCTGGGTCGCGACCTGACGCAGGCGTTCATTGACATCTTCCGGGCCGGCGAGCAGCCAAAGGACGCTGTTCGGCGTGGCGGCCAGGATCTGCATCCAGCGGCCGAAGCATTCCTCGGTGATCTTCTGCATGCCGTTGAAGCTTGCGAAGACGAGCACGTCTTCCGGCAGGCCGACTTCGGCGCGGGTCGGCTTTGCGGCGATGACGCGCTTGCGATCGACCGGCTGGTTGCAGGGAATGCGCAGGACCTTCTCGGTGTAGTACACCTCATTTTCCGGCGGGATGATGTAGTTGTCGGCAATGATGTACTGGTGGAACGGGCTCGCCATCGTGCCCGGATAACCGCAGAAATTGACGATGACCGGTGCCGGACGATAGGCGAAGATCTTCGTGCGGGCATGTTTGGTGTAGCCGTTGACGTCGACGAGGATATCGATTTCGTCGTTGACGATCATGGTTGCCGCGTCCTGATCGCCGACAGCGGCGATGTCGCGCCAGTGATCGACCACGGCCTTCATGCGGCGCATGGTCGCGTCTTCGGTGCGGTTATCGCCGCAGTAATAGGCGTAGACCTCGACGTTCTTCTTGTCGTGCAGTTCCAGAACTTCGCTGAGAGCGAAGCCGACCGCGTGATCGCGAAGGTCGGAAGAGACATAGCCGATGCGCAGGCGCTCGCCGGTCGCCGTCTTCTGGCGTGGCTTGCGCAGCGGGAAGGCGAGCTGGTCCGGGCGGCCCATCAGCGACTTGTTGTAGCGATAGGCTTTGGCAAGCTGGAACAGCGGGTCGTCGGAGAAGCAGGCGAGCGTCAGCGGCGACATGGAATCGAGCAGGTTCTTGATCGAGACGTTCTCGGAGGGAACGAGCGTCGGCCACTTGCACTGGCGCTGGCGGATCGAGGTCCAATGATGGCCGGATTCATGCTTGTCCGGGCGCAGTTCCATCGCCTGGCGCAGCGTCGTTTCGGCATCTTCGAGCAGGCCGGCGTTTTCCAGCACGCGGCCGATATGCTGCAGCACCATCAGGCGATGGTTCGCACGATCGGGCGTGATCTCGGAGGTGCTTTCGATATAGCTCTTCCACTGCTGGATCGCCGGTGCCAACTGGCCGGAATCTTCCAGCGCGCGGCCGAGATTGATGTGGGCCTGGCCAAACTTCGGATCGAGCTTCAGGCAGGCCTGCAGGGCCTGGATGGCGCCGGCGAGATCGCCCATCTGGCGCAGCGTCACCGAGTAGTTGAAGTAGGCGAGGTGGAGCAGCGGGTTGGCGCCATTATAGGCGACCCACGTCTTGTAGATCTCGGCGGCCTTGGCGCGCTCTCCGGTAATGTTGAAGCTCTCGGCAACCTGGAACAGTTCGGCCAGCGGCATGAGCTGGTTTCTAGCCCGGGCCAGGATATCGACAAGCTGCGTGCCGGAGTTTGTAGCGAATGCGTTATCGTTGAGCATGGGCATCCCAGAAGAAGCCGCCTGACGGCAGGGGTTGAACGACGCAGAGAAGCGTTCCGGGCTTTTATCAGCGGTAGCTTGCTTTGGGCTTGTGTCGCGCGAACGGAGGCCTTTCTCCTCGCTTGTACCGGTTCGGCACAATTTTGTTCCGCCTTGGAATGGCGTCTTTTCCGGACGACCCATTCCAGTACAATTTAGCGGACGTGTTAACTCAAAATTAGAAGCTGCCGAATTAAATGTTTCCCAAGGCTTCTGCCGAAATCCCTGGTTACGCAAGGTAGCCGCGGACCTAAAGCAGCGACAAAACATTCTTGCGTTCAGCAAGACGCCGACACCTTCAAGGCGTGGGAATCAGAGCGTTGCGCTCTGGCTGCATGATGCCCTCCCAACGCGCCGGCTCCTGCGAGCCATGTTCCACGGAACGTTGTTTCTTTCCAACAGACGGCCAGCCAGTCGATGACAATGGTTGCGTCCATACGACGCGCGATTGATCGAATGGGGAACTCCGTCTGAACCGGTATGCCGGTGGATCGGAATGGCATGTGTAAACGGTCAACATCATAGGCGCGCGTCCATGACCTCGATTATCGCTTCTCTGACTACCACTCAGATCCGGGCTCTTTCCACCACCACGATCGCATCTCTGACGACGGAAGATGTGGCTGCACTCACCACCAAGCAGGTCGCCTCGCTGAGCTCTACGCAGCTCTCTGCCATCGAGACGGAAGACCTCGCTGTCCTCACCTCCGATCAGCTGCGGGCAATCTCGACCAAGTCGCTTGCCGGCCTGACCGTCGACCAGCTCGCTGTGATCGACTCCGCCAACATCGCGCTCCTGCAGACCTCGCAGGTTGCCGCCCTCAGCAGCACCCAGATTGGCTACCTGACGTCCGATCAGATCGCTGCCCTGACCTCCGCACAGGTTTCCTCGCTGAGCTCGAGCGTGATCGCTTCGCTCACCACCGAAGATATCTCCGTATTCTCCACCGATGACATTGCTGCCATCGGTGCAAAGGCGTTTTCGGGCCTCTCCACCGACAACATCGCCGCTCTCTCCACCGACCAGATCGCTGCAATGACGACAGCGCAGGTCGCTTCGCTGAAGACCAGCCAGATCGCTGCCCTGACGACCGACCAGATCGGCTCGCTGACGACCGCCCAGGCCGCCGTCATCACCGCTGCCCAGGCCGCCGCAATCTCGACCGATAACGTCGCGCTGCTCACGACCGACCAGGTTGCAGCTCTCAACACCAAAGCTATCGCCGCTCTGACCTCCTCCCAGGTCGCAGTTCTCACCACCGATCAGATCGATGCCCTCAGCACCGGCCAGATCGCAGGCCTCGGTTCCGTTGCCATTGCTGCCCTGACCTCGGACCAGCTCGGCGCCCTCGCCACCGGCGACATCGCCGCCATCAGCACCAAGGCCATCACCGGCCTGACGACTGCAAACGTAGCGCTGCTGTCGACCGATCAGGTTGTTGCACTCGGCACCGGTGCCGTTGCCGCCCTGACCACGACGCAGGTCGGCGCCCTGACCACGGATCAGGCCGCTGTTCTGACCACCACGCAGATCGGCGCCCTCAGCGCTCGCCAGGTCGCTGCCATCAGCACGGATAACGTTGCTGCCCTGACCACCGACCAGGTTGTTGCCCTGAACTCCAAGACGATTGCTGCTCTGACGACCGCCCAGATCGGCGCTCTGACGACGGATCAGGCCCAGGCCCTCAGCACTGGCCAGGTTGCAAGCCTGAGCGCCACGGCGATCGTTGCCTTCAGCACCGATCAGCTCGCAACGTTCTCGACGGACGACATTGCCGCCATCAGCGTCAAGACGCTCGGCGCCATGACGACCACCGCGTTCGCAGCTCTCTCCACCGATCAGGTTGCCGCTCTGACGACCGCTCAGGTGGTTGGCCTGAAGTCCACGCAGATCGCCGCCCTCACGACGGACCAGATCGGCGCACTGACCACGGCACAGACCGCTGTCCTGACCGCTGCACAGGCTGCCGCTCTCTCGACCGACAACGTCGCCCTGCTTTCGACCGATCAGGTCGTTGCCCTCAACACCAAGGCGATCACTGCACTGACCTCCTCGCAGGTCGGCGTTCTGACCACCGATCAGGTCGATGTCCTGACGTCCACCCAGCTCGGCGCCCTTGGCTCGGCTTCCCTCGCTGCTCTGAGCACGGATCAGGTCGCGGTTCTGTCAACCGACGACATCGCTGCCCTGAACTCCAAGGCTCTGGCCGGCCTGACCACGGACAGCGTTGCTGCCCTGACGACGGATCAGCTCGGTGCCTTCTCCACCGGCGCAATCGCCGCCTTGACGACGACCCAGGTCGGCGTCCTGACGACCGATCAGGCCGTTGCCCTCACCACCACCCAGCTTGGCGCGATGAGCGCTGCGCAGGTTGGCGCGATCAGCACGGATAACGTCGCCGTTCTCTCGACCGACCAGGTTGCCGCTCTCTCCACGACCCAGGTTGCCGCTCTCAAGAGCGCGCAGATCCAGGCTCTGACGACCGATCAGGCCGTTGCCCTGACCTCCGGTCAGCTCGGCGCCCTGACCACCGTCCAGATCGGCGTTCTCAGCACGACCAACCTCGCTGCCCTGACGACCGACCAGATCACGGCGTTCAGCACGAAGTCGATCGCCGCTCTCTCGACCGACCAGATCAATGCCCTCTCGACCGATCAGGTCGAAGCCCTGACGACGACCCAGGTCGCCGCACTCGGCTCGGCTGCACTCGGCGCGCTGAGCACCGACGATCTGGCAACCTTCTCGACGGCTGACGTCGCTGCCATCACCACCAAGATGCTGGCAACGCTCTCGACCGACAGCATCGCTTCCCTGTCGACGGATCAGGTTCTTGCCCTGTCCACCGCCCAGGTTGCCTCGCTGACGTCGGCCCAGGTTGGCGCTCTGACCTCCGATCAGGTCGGCGCACTTTCCACGACGCAGGTCGCCTCGTTCACCGGCACGCAGGTTGCTGCCCTGACGACCGACAACGTTGCCCTGCTCTCCACCGATCAGGTTCTGGCCCTCAGCTCCAAGTCGGTAGCGGCTCTGACGCTGGGCCAGATCAACGCCCTGACGACGGATCAGGTCGAAGCGCTCTCCAGCACGCAGGTTGCCGCCCTCGGCGCTGCCGCGATCGGTGCGCTCGGCACGGAAGACCTCGCAACCTTCTCGACGGCAGATGTCGCTGCCATCGGCGTGAAGTACCTGCCTTCGCTCTCGACGGACAATGTTGCAGCTCTGTCGACCGACCAGGTCGCAGCGCTCACCACGGCCCAGATGGCAGCCTTCACCACCGGCCAGATCGGCGCCCTGACGACGGATCAGTTCTCGATCCTCAGCACCGGCCAGATCGCAGCCCTGAGCTCGACCCAGGTGGCCAGCGTCTCGACCGACAACATTGCGGTCCTGACAACCGGCCAGGTTTCGGCCATGTCCTCCAAGTCGCTGTCGGCTCTGACCTCCGGCCAGGTCCAGGCACTGACGACGGACAGCATCGTTGCCCTCTCGACCTCGCAGATCAGCAACCTCAGCTCCACGGCAATCGCCGCACTGACGACCGATCAGGTCGCCGTGCTCGCCACGGAAGATGTCGCTGCCATCAGCATCAAGGGTCTGGCTTCGCTGACGACCGACAACATCGCAGTGCTCTCCACCGATCAGGCGGCGGCTTTGACCACCAACCAGGTTGTGGCCCTCAGCTCCAGCCAGGTCGGCGCCTTGACCTCCGACCAGCTCGGTGCTCTGACCACTGATCAGGTCTCGGTCCTGAGCTCCACCCAGATCGTTGCCCTCAGCACCGACAATGTCGCTCTGCTCTCGACCGATCAGGTCGCGGCTCTCGGCACCAAGGCTGTCGCCGGTCTGACCTCGGCGCAGGTCACGGCACTGACGACCGATCAGGTTGCAGCACTGACCACCGGTCAGGTCGCAGCTCTTGGCTCGACATCGCTCGCAGCCCTCGGCACCGACGATGTGGTCGAACTCTCCACGGCCGACATTGCCGCCATCGGCACCAAGGCTCTGGCAGGTCTCTCCACCGACAACATCGCGGTTCTCGGCACGGATCAGGTCGCTGCGCTCTCGACGGCACAGCTCCTGTCCCTGACCACGGCCCAGCTTGGCGCCCTGACCACCGACCAGCTCGTTGTCCTGACGACCGGTCAGGTCAATGCCCTGAGCTCGACCCAGGTCGCTTCGCTGAGCACCGACAGCATCGCGGTTCTCGGTACCGACCAGATCATCTCGCTGAACTCCAAGGCCGTCGCTGCTCTGACGACCGACCAGGTTCAGGCTCTGACCACCGACCAGGTTGAGGCTCTGACCTCCACCCAGGTCGCGGCCCTGAGCGCAGCCTCCATCGCCGCCATGGCGACGGAAGATCTGGCGACATTCTCGACCGACGACATCGCTGCCATCAGCATCAAGTCGATTGCCGGTCTCGGCACCGACGACATCGCGATCCTCTCGAGCGACCAGCTGCAGGCCATCAGCAGCACGCAGCTCGCTGCTCTCGATGACGACCAGGTTGCAGCTGTCATCGCTGCCTACCAGGCTATCTAATGCAATAGGCGGCGCGGCTCCGGTCGCGCCGCCATTCTCTTACCGGTCCCAAGCCGGTCTGAAGAGGGATTTCTCCACCTCGGAGAAATCCCTTTTTCCGTTCCGGCATGCGTTTATTTTTATCGTTCGCATATTGCGCCAGAACGCTCGGCTACCGATATCCGGACTTGTTTTGCTGCACGCGGTTTCGCAAGATCGCGGTGCGTATTTTGATCAAGGTTTCACGGATCCGGGCCTGCTTGGCGCTTACCGTCCACCAGCTGCGCCCGGCACTGCACAGTCAGAGGCTTCATGACGATGGATACAGGCTCAACCTCGCAATGGGGGGCAGAAGGTCATTGGCCGTCGCGGCGGCGGGCAATTCTCGACTGGCTGGTGCAGGGCACGCGAGACGAGCGCTTCATCGACAATATTCTTGTCGAGATGTGCACCCGGCTTCGAGAGGCCGGTGTGCCTGTCGGGCGCGCGACGCTGCATTTTCGCACGCATCACCCGGAATGGCTCGGCGCGCGCATCCTCTGGCGCACGGGAATGGAAGAGGCGAAGATCAGTTTCTTCGGCTATGGCGTCGAATCCACGTCACAATTCCAGAACAGCCCGGCAAACGAAATTCTGAGCGGGACGCCGGAGGTCCGCCAGAATCTCGAAGGCATCGCCGAAAGCGGTCATGCCTATCCGCTTTACGTCGAACTGAGCCGTGACGGGTTTACGGATTACATCGCCTGGCCGATGGACCATACCTTCGGAAAGAAGCATGTCATGACCTTTGCCTGCGACAGGCCGGGCGGGTTTTCAGATGACGATATCCTTTTCCTGAAGGATCTGACGCCAGCGCTGACGCTGGTGACGGAAATACGGCTGAAGAACATTCTCGCGCGCACATTCCTGCGCACCTATGTCGGCCCGCATGCCAGCGAGCAGATCCTGGCAGGCGCGACGACGCGCGGCAGCGGCGTCACCATCGAAGCCGCCATTCTGATCTGCGATCTGCGTGGCTTTACCGCGATTTCCGACCTCTGGCCGCGCGACGACGTGATTGATCTCTTGAACGCCTATTTCGACGCGATGTCCGATCCTGTCGAAGCCCATGGTGGTGAGATCCTGAAGTTCATGGGCGACGGGCTGCTCGCGATCTTCCCGCTCAGCAACCCGAATGCCGGTATCGACCTGTTGCGGGCGATCGCGGAATCGCAGACGGCGATGGAGACGCTGAACGCCGAGAACGTCAAGCGCGGCAGGCCCTTGCTGAACTACGGCGTCGGCGTGCATGTGGGCGATGTGATGTATGGCAATATCGGCTCGCGCAAGCGGCTTGATTTTACCGTGATCGGCCCTGCAGTAAACGTCGCCTCCCGGCTTGAGAGTTTGACCAAAGAGACCGGCCGGCCGGTTTTGTTGTCTGCGGCTTTCTCGGAAATGGTCAAGGATCAGGTTGCGCTGGAAAGCCTCGGGAGTTTCCCTTTGAAGGGTGTCGGCGAGCCGGTGGATGTCTTCACGCCATTGGATATCGCGCAGGTTCTGGAAGCCGAACGACTTGATCAGGCTGCATCTTACGTCTGACGTCTGCACTATCGCTGCGAAAGCTTATCGCGATCTTTCAGATTCGCTTTCTCGCTTTAAGTCTTTGTTTTTACGTCTGTCTTTTCGCAAAACTGCGGCACACTTTTGCGAAACATGCTTTAAGGCCAGGCGGCGTAGCTTGTTTCGGAACGCACCTGCTTCAGCGCGATGCCCTGCCGGTAGGCGCGGGGCGAGACGCCAGACATGCGCTTGAAGAAGCGACTGAAATAGGCGGCATCCTTGAAGCCCAGGGCTTCGGCCGCTTCCGAGATTTGTAAGGTCGAACTATCGAGCAAGGTCGTTGCCTCCTGGATCAGGCGGGCGTGGATCAGCTCCATCGGCGTGCGGCCGGTAGTGCGGCGGACGGCCGTGTTCAGGCGGTCGGCGGTGACGCCGAGGGTTTCAGCGTAATGCTCGATGGTCCAGTGCTCGCGGTTGTGCAGTTCCACTAGATGGACGAAGCCCCGCACGATGGTTCGCGGCGAGGGTTGCGACTTGAGGGTAACGGGTGTTGCGATGCGCCAGATGGCGATCAACAGCAGCGCGAGGTGGTGGCGCACGACCTCCTGCGCGCCGGGCTGGGCAGCCTTCAGCTCCTGCTCGATCGTGGCGATGGTGCCGCTGAGCTTGCGCGCCTCCGCGAGAGGTATCGGGGCGCCGAGGATCGGCTGGGAGATCACGTCGCGCACGGGGGCGAAGACGGCGCCTGTCGGCATGGAGGATCCGAGCAGAACATCCGGCACTGCGAGGGCCGCCCCCTCCGCGCCGGCGTCGA
This sequence comes from Pararhizobium arenae, assembly GCF_001931685.1. Classification (GTDB taxonomy): domain Bacteria; phylum Pseudomonadota; class Alphaproteobacteria; order Rhizobiales; family Rhizobiaceae; genus Pararhizobium; species Pararhizobium arenae. Next base: position 250,511 of record NZ_MOOY01000002.1, read on the forward strand.
AGATGATCGAGCCCGTTTCACCCGCAGGCGCCCAGACGAGGGAAGGGGCGGTAAGCGGCAGTTCGCGCGTGCCAAGACGGATCTGGCCGCTGCCGGAAAGGATAATGAAGACGCGGTTGCGCGTGCCGCGAAAAGTCCACGCCGACCGGGACAGCGCCCCCTGAAACAGCCGGGCTTCCGCGAAAGGTGCGACGTTTTGCTGGGAAGCGTGGGATCCGCTCGTGTGCAGTTGCGGGAAGTTGCTGTTCGCCATGGATTTTCCGATTTTCGTGCAGATTCGTCTTTGTTGTGTAAGCGGGTTCGAACGCAAAGCGTTTAAAGTTCAATCCGTGAAAAGTACAAATTTCTCCTGTAAAAGTCTATTCATTCCCTTCTAAAGCGCGCGTATCGTTCCCGTCGTCAAAGCCTGATGTGACCTGCTGGAGGAGAATGGCTGGTAGTTTCGGGTGACAAACGGTCCGTGGGAGCGGGCCATTGCGGGAGGATAATCCGTGAAGACTTTTCAACGCAGGCACGTCCTGCGAACGACGGCGGCTGTGCTGGCACTGGCTGTCACCGACCTTGGCACATTTGCCCTTGCGCAGGACAAGACCTCGGTGCGCTTCGGCTATGCCATTTCCAAAACCGGCCCGAATGCCGGCGGCGCGGGCATCACCACGCTTCCCAACTACCAGCTCTGGGTGAAGGATGTGAACGATGCCGGCGGGCTGGAAATGCCTGATGGCAAGAAGCTGCCGATCGAAGTGATCGAGTATGATGATCGTTCGTCGTCTGAAGAGGTGGTGCGCGCGGTCGAGCGCCTGGCGACGCAGGATCAGGTCGATTTTATCCTTGCACCCTGGGGCACCGGCTTCAATCTCGCCGTCGCGCCACTGTTTGATCGCTATGGTTATCCGCAGCTCGCCGTTTCCGCCGTCACCGATAAGGCGCCTGATTTCGTTCAGCGCTGGAAGAAGAGTTACTGGATGCTGGGCGGCGGGCATGATTATGCCAAGGCGCTTGCCGCGATCCTTGCCGACGCCAGCAAAGCGGGCACGATCAACAACAAGGTTGCGATGATTTCCGTTGCCGATGGCTTCGGCATCGATCTCGTGACGGCCGCTCGTCCGGCTTTCGAGGAAGCCGGTATCGAGCTTGTCTACGACAAGACCTATCCGGTCGGTACTTCGGACTTTTCGCCGATGATCAATGAGGCGAGCGCCAGCGGCGCCGATACATTCGTTGCCTTCTCCTATCCGCCGGATACGTTTGCGCTGACCCAGCAGTCGCAGGTCGCCAATTTCAATCCGAAGGTGCTTTATCTCGGTGTTGGCACGGGCTTCCCGATTTACGGCAAGAACAATGGCGACAATGCCACCGGCATCATGAGCCTCGGCGGCATCGATCCGAATAATCAGGAAAATGCCGCCTATCGCAAGCGCCACGAGGAAGTGACGGGTGTCGCGCCGGATTATTGGGGTAGTGTGATCACCTATGCCAGCCTGCAGATGCTGCAGGAGGCGATCAAGCGCAAGGGTCTCGACCGCGAGGCGGTTTCGGCCGAGCTTTCGACCGGCACTTTCCAGACCGTGCTGGGTGAAACGAAGCTGGAAGAAAACCAGCTGCGCAAACTCTGGTGGACGGGTCAGTGGCAGAATGGCCAGTTCGTGGGGGTCGCTCCCTCGGATCGTGACGGTGCGAGCAAGATCGTGCTGCCGCGTCAGGCCTGGACGAAGTGAGCCGAAGCATCTTTCCATTCTCCCCGCCTGCGGGGAGAAGGTGCCCGAAGGGCGGATGAGGGGCGGAAGCCTCGGCATTCTCAAGGATGAGAGTTTTGCCCCTCACCCTAGCCCTCTCCCCGCATGCGGGGAGAGGGGACGGCCCGGACTCGAAGATGCTCCTGCTCCAAGCCGCAGGGCCGCGCCGCAAGGCGGACGTGGCGCGGTCCTGCTGATTTGCATATGACATAAGGAGGAGGCCGATGCTCGTCACGGCCCTTTTGTCCGGGCTGGTGCTCGGCGGAACCTATGCGCTCGTCGCCATGGGGCTGACGCTCCAATACGGCATCGCGCGCATCATGAACCTTGCCTATGGCGAGATGATCATTTCGGCAGCCTTTCTGGCCTATGTGCTTTACGCCGACGCCGGCATCAATCCGGTCGTCGGGCTGCTGATTGCAGCGCCTGCCGGCTTTCTGCTCGGCTATGTCGTTTATGGCGTGATGATGCGGCCGCTGGTGGCGCGCGCAAAGGACAAGGCGAGCCTGGAGATCGATTCCATTCTCGCCACTTTCGGCCTGCTCTTCGTTATTCAGGGCGTGCTGCTCGTCATCTTTGGCGCGAATTTCACCAGCTACAATTATCTAAACGTCGCGGTCGATGTTTTCGGCACCAATATCGCGGCCAACCGGTTGCTGGCGCTAGTGATGGCGCTCGTGCTCGGCGGTGGGCTCTATATGCTGCTGACGCGCACGCTCTGGGGCACGGCGCTTCGGGCCGTTGCCGTTGCGCCGGCGTCTGCGCCGCTGGTCGGCATCAATGTCGACAAGGCTGCGCGCATGGCCTTTGCGCTCGGCGGGGCGCTGGCTGCGGCCGGCGGGGTCGTTATCTCCATGTACCAGACCTTTACCGCAACCTCCGGCGTGGTCTTCACCATGAAGGCGCTGATCGTCGTGATCATGGGCGGGGTCGGCAACATCCTCGGTGCGCTGTCCGCAGGGTTAATCCTTGGCCTCGTCGAGACCTTCGTCGCTACCTATATCGATCCGGGCCTGACGCTGGCTGCCACCTACGGCATCTTCCTCGCTATCCTGCTCTGGCGTCCTGCCGGCCTGTTCGGGAGGGCTTCGCGATGAAGAGCGTTCTTTCCCTGCAGGTCGCGCTGTTCGTTGTCATCGTCGCGGCGCTTGCTTTCCTGCCTGTCTTTGCCAGCCCTTATGGCCTGACGCTGATGATCGGCATGCTCGGCTATGTCACGCTTGCGACCGCCTGGGCGCTGTTTTCCGGCCCGACCCGCTATGTGTCGCTGGCGACCGTCGCCTTCTTCGGTATCGGCGCCTATACGGTGGCCGTGTTCAGCGAGAGCATGGCCTATCCGCTGCTGCTGCTTGTCTCGGCTGCCATCGGTCTTCTTGTGGCCAGTGTCGTGGGCTTCGCGACGCTCAGGCTCGCCGGCGTCTATTTCGTGATCTTCACCTTTGGGCTTGCCGAACTGATCCGTCAGCTGGTGACATGGTATGAAGTCAACATGACCGGCACGCTCGGCCGCTATATCTTCCTGCCGGTAACGCCGGAGGGGATTTACTGGCAGTTGCTCGGTCTCGCGGCGATCACCTTTGCGATTTCCTGGGGCGTGGGGCGCAGCCGTATCGGCCTTGCGCTGAAGGTCATCGGTGACGATGAAGTCGTGGCGGCCCATTGCGGTATCAATGTTGCCCGGGTGAAGCTGGCGCTGTTTGCTGTGAGTTCCACGATCATCACGCTTGTCGGCGCGATCCAGGCGCCGCGCTGGACCTATGTCGAGCCGGTGATTGCCTTCAACCCGACGGTCTCGTTCCTGACGCTGATCATGGCGTTGCTCGGAGGCGCGAACCGGCTGACGGGGCCGCTTCTGGGGGCAGTGCCGCTGTTCCTGCTGTTCGAGTGGCTGTCGGCCAATTTCCCGAACCATTATTCGATCATTCTTGGCCTGCTGTTCATCGCCATCGTCTTCATCCTGCCGCGCGGCGTGCTCGCCTTTGCGGAGGAGAACTGGAAGCGCTGGCGCAGGCATGAGGTGAAAACCGTGCCGGGAGTTGCGGAATGACGGACCTGCTGACGATTTCCGGCCTGACCCGGCGCTTCGGCGGGCTGACGGCGGTGGATGCCGTTTCCTTCTCCGTCAACCGTGGCGAGGTCGTTGCCCTGCTGGGGCCGAACGGCTCCGGCAAGACGACGGTGCTCAACATGATCTCCGGCCATCTGCCGCCGAGCGGCGGAACGATTGCGCTGAGCGACGAAATGATTTCCGGGCTTTCGCCCAACCGTATCGCATTGAAGGGCGTTGCCCGCACCTTCCAGTTGGTGCGCGGATTGCCATCGCTGACGGTGGCGGAGAATGTCATTGCCTCGCTCGCCTTCGGGCACCGCAAACTCTGGGGTGCTGCCGCCCGGACCGAGGCTTTGGCGCGGCTGGAGGAGGTGGGCCTTGCCCATCGCGCCGACCAGAGCGCGCAGGATCTGACCTATATCGACCAGAAGCGCATGGAGCTTGCCCGCGCGCTCGCCGCCGAGCCGGAACTGTTGCTGCTGGATGAGTGGCTGGCGGGCTTGAACCCGACGGAGCTTCGCACCGGCATCGAGCTGATCCAGTCCTTGAAGGGGCGGGGGATTACCGTGCTGCTGGTAGAGCATGTGATGGATGCGGTCAGGGCACTTTGCGATCGCTGCGTGGTGATGAATGCCGGTCGCAAGATTGCCGATGGACCGACGGAAAAGGCACTGTCGCATCCCGATGTCGTCACGGCTTATCTCGGAGGCGGCCATGCTTGATGTTGCAAACCTCTCGCTGCACTACGGTCGCCATGTGGCGCTGAACCGGGTTTCGGTTCGGGTGAACAAGGGTGAAACTGTCGTCATCCTCGGGGCCAATGGCGCGGGGAAATCCTCGCTTCTGAAATCCATCGCGCGGGTAGCGCGGCCGGATGCCGGGTACAGCGGTTCCTTCGATGGTCGCCGGATCGAGGCGCTTGCGGCGCATGACGTTCTGGAGGCGGGCATTGCGCTCGTGCCAGAAGGGCGCGGTGTCTTCGGCGATCTCACGGTCGATGAAAACCTTGCGCTTGGCGCCTATGCCAAGCGGGCGCGGGCGCATGCGGCCGACAGCCGGGCCTTCGTCTACGAGCTCTTTCCGAAGCTTAGGGACCGGCGGGCGCAGTTCGTCAACACCATGTCCGGCGGCGAGCAGCAGATGGTGGCAATCGGTCGGGCGCTGATGTCGAAGCCGGAACTCTTGATGCTGGACGAGCCGAGCCTGGGCTTGGCACCCGTTGTGGTCGGCGAACTGTTCCGCAGTCTCGGGCGCATTCGCGAGCGGGGCATTGCGCTTCTCGTCGTGGAGCAGAATGTGAAAATGAGCCTTTCCATTGCGGATCGGGGCTATCTTGCCGAAGCCGGGCGGATCACCGGCGAGGCAGCAGCCCGCGATCTGATGAACGATGCCGCCGTGCAGCGCGCCTTTCTCGGCGCCACGGCCTGAATTTTATGAACGGGAGAAACCCATGAACATGCTGGGATTGAAGATCAACAATGCGGAAGTCGAAGCGGTCGATGGCCGGACATTCGAACGGCTGAACCCGATTTCCGGCGAGGTGGCATCCACGGTGGCGGCAGCCTCCGTCGAGGATGCCCGCGAGGCAGCCAATGCCGCTGCCAAGGCATTTCCCGGCTGGGCTGCGACCGGTCCCGGCGCGCGCCGCAAGCTGCTGCTCGCCGCTGCCGACAAGCTGCAGGAAAAGGCGCCGCAATTCGTGGAAGCCATGGCGGCGGAAACCGGCGCGACGGCCGGCTGGGCGATGTTCAATGTCGGGCTCGCCGCCGACATGCTGCGGGAGGCCGCATCGCTGACGACGCAGATCGCCGGCGAGGTGATCCCGTCCAATCGTCCCGGCAGCCTTGCCATGGCGGTGCGCCAGCCGGCGGGTGTGGTGCTGTCGGTCGCGCCGTGGAATGCGCCGGTCATTCTCGGCGTCCGGTCGCTGGCGACGCCGCTTGCCTGCGGCAACACGGTCGTCATGAAGACCTCGGAAATCTGCCCGCGCACCCATCGCCTGATCGTCGATGCGCTGCATGAGGCGGGGCTGCCGGAAGGCGTGCTGAATGCCGTTTCCAACGCGCCGGAAGATGCGGGTGCGATTGTCGAGGCGTTGATTGCACACCCCGCCATCCGCCGTGTCAATTTCACCGGCTCGACCCGTGTCGGCCGCATCATCGCCGAGACGGCGGGGCGTTATCTGAAACCGGCGCTGCTGGAACTCGGCGGTAAGGCGCCGTTCGTGGTGCTGGATGATGCCGAGATCGACGAGGCCGTCGCGGCGGCTGCCTTCGGGGCTTACATGAACCAGGGACAGATCTGCATGTCGACGGAGCGTATCGTCGTGGATGACAAGATCGCCGATCGCTTTGTCGAGGCGCTGGCTACCAAGGTCAAGACGCTGAAGGCCGGCGATCCGCGCAAGGGCGATACGCCACTCGGCTCGGTGGTCGATGCGACGGCGGCGCAGCGGATCGATGCCTTGGTGCGCGACGCCGTTGCCAAGGGCGCGGTGCTGGCGGCCGGCGGTGGCGCGAGCGGCACGATCGTCGATGCGACGCTGCTCGACCGGGTGACGCCGGCCATGCGGATCTACGGCGAGGAAAGCTTTGGTCCGGTGGCTTCCGTCGTGCGCGTCGGCTCGGTGGATGAGGCGGTTCGCGTCGCCAACGATACAGAATATGGCCTGTCGGCTGCCGTTTTCGGCAGGGATGTGAACCGTGCCATGGCGGTTGCCCGCCGTATCGAATCCGGCATTTGCCACATCAACGGGCCGACCGTGCATGACGAGGCGCAGATGCCCTTCGGTGGCGTGAAGGATTCCGGCTACGGCCGCTTCGGTGGCAAGGCTGGTATCGCGGAGTTTACCGAGTTGCGCTGGATCACCATTCAGGACGGTCATCTGCACTATCCGATCTGAGGTAGTCCCTTCTCCCCGACGGGGAGAAGGTGGCCCGAAGGGCCGGATGAGGGGGCGGCTGGCTCTGAGCTTGCCGCGAAGACCCCCTCATCGCCTCGCAGGCTCGGCACTTCTCCCCGCTGGGGAGAAGAGGGAGTGCACGATCGTCCCCTCTCCCCGCAAGCGGGGAGAGGGCTAGGGTGAGGGGCTTTGCTTCGGCTTGTGGGGACGTCGGGCCACAGCCCCTCATCCGCCCTTCGGGCACCTTCTCCGCGCAGGCGGCGAGAAGGACCAAACCATAACTGCAGGGAGGGAGGGCGGTCTGGTGGCGTTGGCCACGGGCTGCTCCCTGCAGGAACCCTCTCTCCTCGTGGTGGAGAGAGGGTCATCATTCAAGCTGGAGGAGAAAGCATGCAGGCACTTGCCGGCAAGGTCTGTGTCATTACCGGTGGTGCCGGCAGTCTGGGACTGGCGGCGGCGCGAATGTTTATCGAAGAGGGTGCGCGTGTCGTGCTGGTCGATCTGTCGCTTGCGACGCTGGAAGAGGCGAGCCGTGGATTGCCGGGCGAACAGGTGATCCTAGTCGCAGCGGACGTCTCGTCTGCCGAGGAGACTGAGCGTTATGTGCGCCTTGCGGTGGAACGCTTCGGCGCCATCGACGTGCTGTTTTCCAATGCAGGCAATTTCGGCGCCGTGGCGCCGATTGCGAACTATCCGCTTGATATCTTCGATGCCGTGCAGGCGGTGCATGTGCGCGGCGCGTTTCTGGCCGCGAAATATGCGGTGCCGCACATGCGGGATGGCGGCAGCATCGTCATCACATCGTCGGTTGCCGCGACGCGCGGGGATGCCGGGGTCTATGCCTATATCACCGCAAAACATGCGCAGGTGGGGCTGATGCGCTGCCTTGCCAAAGAGCTCGCGCCGCGCCGTATCCGCGTCAACACAGTCCATCCCGGCCCGATCGATAACGGCTTTCAGCTGGCGGTGGAACAGGGGCTGGGTGAGGCGATCGGGGCCGATGGCACGGAGTTTTTCAACCAGCTTATTCCGCTCGGGCGCCATGGCAAGCCGGAGGAGATTGCCCGCTCCGTTCTTTATCTCGCCTCCGATCAATCGAGCTTCGTCACCGGCACAACGCTGATGGTCGATGGCGGCATGAGCTGCTGATGAAGGAGGAAAAACACATGGATGGCCGATCCGAAACGAAGACGATGACCGCCGGCGGCGCGTTGCTTGCCCGGATGAAGGCTGTGGGCATCGACTATATCTTTGCCAACTCCGGCACGGATTTTCCGCCGATCATTGAAGGTCTGGCGGAAGCTGAGGCCAAGCAGGTGCCGTTGCCGGAAACGGTGATCATTCCGCATGAGAGCGCCGCCATGGGCATGGCCCACGGCTATTATCTGGCGACGGGGCGGATGCAGGCTGTCATGGCGCACACCAATGTCGGCCTTGCCAATTGCGCCATCGGCGCGATCAACGCCGCGACCGAGCATATTCCGGTGCTGCTGTTTTCCGGCCGCACGCCGGTCACGGAAAAGGGACGCTTCGGCTCCCGCACGGTGCCGATCGGCTGGGGGCAGGAGATGCGCGATCAGGCGGCACTCGTGCGCGAAGCGGTGAAATGGGATGACGAACTGCGCTTTCCCGAGCATGTCGGGCCGATGGTGGATCGCGCCAGCGCCATCGCCCGGTCTACGCCGCGTGGGCCAGTGTATATGAGCCTGCCGCGCGAGGTTCTGTGCCAGCCATGCCCGGTGGAGGGGCTCGATCGCCCCGCCACCATGGCGCCGGCCGTGCATGTGCCGGACCCGGTGGCGATTGCTGAGGCAGCGCGTATCCTGTCGAGTGCGGAAAACCCGGTGATCTTCGCGCAGCATGGGGCGGGATCGGCAGAAGGCTTTGCGGCCCTGTCGGCACTGGCGGAACAATGGGGTATTCCGGTCTGCCAGTATTGGGCGGTGCAATTGGCTATCCCGACTGATCATCCGATGGCCGCGGCAGCCGATCCGAAGCCGCTCTTGGCAAAGGCGGATGCTATCCTCGTCATCGATGCGCTGGCGCCGTGGTCGCCGGATATTCATGCGTTGCGGGACGGTTGCAAGGTCATCCAGCTTGGGCAGGATCCGTTGTTTGCGCGTTCTCCGGTGCGCTATTTCCCCTCCGATGTGACGATTGCCTGCGATATCGCCGATGGTGTGATTGCGCTGAAGGCGGCGATGGACGGGATCGGCAAGACGTCTGCGGCTTTCCGCCGGAGCGAGGTTGCAGCGACGAACAGGGTGGCGCGGGCGGAGACGCTGCGCAAGGCGGAGGCCGGCTGCGGCGAGCCGATGAGCAAGGAATGGGTGAGCCTGACGCTTTCCCGCGCCATTGCCGGCCGCGAGGCGACGGTGCTGTCAGAGCTTGGCTGCCTGCTGGCGCCGATGACGCTCTCCCATCATCGCGCCTGGTATCAGGAGCCGCATTCGGGTGGTCTCGGCTGGTCGTTTCCGGCGGCGCTCGGCATGCAGCTTGCGGATCGGAACCGTCTCGTCGTCGCGACGATGGGGGATGGCTCCTACATTTTTTCGAACCCCGCCGCCTGCCACCAGATTGCCGAGGCGATGGTGCTGCCTATCCTCATCGTGATCGTCAACAATGCCGAGTGGGGGGCAGTGCGCCAGTCGGTCGTCGGGCTTTATCCGGATGGTTACGCGGCCAAGGCGAACCGCGTGCCGCTGACCTCGCTGACGCCGGTTCCCGATTTTACTAAAATCGCCGAGGCGAGCCGCGCCTATGCCGCGACCGTCACCCGCGGCGAGGATCTTGCGTCGGCGCTGGAGCAGGCGCTTCGCCATATCCACGAGAAGAAGACGTTGGCATTGCTTGATGTCCGCGTCAGAGCATAACGAGGAGGAAACGCATGCCCGAACTTGCCAAGAACGAATTCTGGAAAGACCTGCAGCCGATCACCAAGGTCTTCCAGCCCGATGCGCTGCCGGAGGTCTACCTGCAGAATGCGCCGACGGAGGATGAGCGCTATTACGTGCCCTTCACCGAGACCGTTTCTTCCCGGCCGCTCTGGATTTCCCCGACGCAGAACAAGTGGTGTGATATCCTGATGGCCAAGAAGGCGGGGCTGGTGAACCGCCATTACCATCCGCACGAAGTCTTTGCCTACACGATCTCCGGCAAGTGGGGCTATCTGGAGCATGACTGGACAGCGACGGCCGGCGATTTCGTTTATGAAACGCCGGGCGAGGGGCATACGCTGGTTGCCTATGAACACGAGCAGCCGATGAAGGTGTTCTTTCAGGTCAAAGGGCCACTGATCTGGCTCGACGACAAGGGCGAGCCGAATGGCTTCTTCGACGTGCACAACTATATCGCCCTCTGTCGCGACCATTACGACAAGGTCGGGCTGGGGCGGGAGTATGTGGAAAAGCTGTTCCGTTAGGCGGGTTTAAGCCGGGATGCGAGCCGCGCACTTCGTTGCGCGGCTTTCTTTTTCCTGGCAATGTATTTCATTGAACATAACGCTAGTCATCCCCTCCGCTTCGCTATATCCATGCGGATATCTCGATCAAACCGGAGAGACTATTCCATGATATCTAATCTGTTCGGCAGGCTGACGAAGGTTGCCGTCGCGGTCGCCGTTGCCGGCTTCACCGCCATTGCCAGCCCGGCCATGGCCGATGACGCGATCACCGTCTTTGCTGCCGCCAGCCTCAAGAATGCGCTCGATGCGGCCAATGCCGAATACACCAAGGAAAGCGCCAAGCAGACGACCGTTTCCTATGCGGCGTCTTCGGCGCTCGCCAAGCAGATCGAATCCGGCGCGCCGGCTGACCTCTTCATCTCCGCCGACCTCGCCTGGATGGATTACGTCGCCGAGAAGAAGCTGATCAAGGACGATACCCGCTCCAACCTGCTCGGCAACCGCATCGTGCTCGTTGCACCGAAGGATGCGGCCAAGCCCGTCGAGATCAAAGAAGGCTTTGATCTGGCCGGTCTCGTTGGCGATGGCAAGCTTGCCATGGGTGCCGTCGATTCCGTTCCGGCCGGCAAGTACGGCAAGGCGGCGCTGGAAAAGCTTGGCGTCTGGGCCTCGGTCGAGGGCAAGGTTGCCGGCGCTGAGAGCGTTCGTGCCGCACTGGCGCTCGTCTCGCGCGGTGAAGCACCCTATGGCATCGTCTACCAGACGGATGCGGCTGCCGATCCGGGCGTTGCCGTTGTCGGTACTTTCCCGGAAGAGAGCCATCCGACGATCATCTATCCGGTTGCCATTCTGTCTGAATCCAAGAATGCCGATGCGGCTGCCTATCTCGAATTTCTGAAGTCTGACAAGGCCTCGGCCTTCTTCACCGCGCAGGGCTTCACGATCTTGAAATAGCCTTTACAAAGGACGGCATACTCTGTCGTCCCCTCTCCCCGCGGGCGGGGAGAGGGCTAGGGTGAGGGGCAGGCCTTGGTTGAGCGGAATGGGAGTGGCCCCTCATCCGGCCTGTCGGCCACCTTCTCCCCGCAGGCGGGGAGAAGGGACAAGCGGCGAATTTTCGACTGATCGCTTCCGCTGATGATGTAATCGCATTGGGGCTTACATTTACGAGGTAACGCATTGGACTGGCTGGCATTGAGCGATGAGGAATGGACGGCGATCCATTTGAGCCTGCGGATTTCGACCGTTGCCATGATTGCCAGCCTGCCTTTCGGCATCCTCGTTGCCATGGCGCTCGCGCGGGGACGGTTCTGGGGCAAGTCGCTCCTGAACGGCATTGTGCATCTGCCGCTGATCCTGCCGCCGGTCGTCACCGGTTTTCTTCTGCTTCTGGTGTTCGGTCGGCGCGGTCCGGTCGGTTCGTTTCTGGCGGACTGGTTCGGCATCGTGCTCTCCTTCCGCTGGACGGGGGCAGCGCTTGCCTGCGCCGTCATGGGCTTTCCGCTGATGGTGCGGTCGATCCGGCTGTCGATCGAGGCTGTCGATCGCAAGCTGGAGGAGGCGGCCGGCACGCTGGGCGCATCGCCGCTCTGGGTGTTTGCGACCGTCACCCTGCCGCTGATCCTGCCGGGCGTGATTGCCGGCATGATCCTGTCTTTCGCCAAGGCGATGGGCGAGTTCGGCGCGACCATCACCTTCGTTTCCAACATTCCCGGCGAAACACAAACGCTTTCGGCGGCGATCTACACCTTTACGCAGGTCCCGGGCGGCGATCTCGGGGCGATGCGGCTCACCATCGTCGCCATCGTCATTTCCATGGCAGCGCTGCTGGCTTCCGAGTTTATGGCGCGTCATGTCGGGCGAAGGATCGAGGTCGAATGAGCCTGATCGTTTCCGCACGTCATCGTCTGGGCGCGTTCTCGCTGGAAGCGTCCTTTACCTCCGAGCGAGTGGTAACCGCGCTGTTCGGGCGTTCGGGGTCAGGAAAGACCTCGCTCTTGCGCATCATAGCGGGGCTGACGGCACCGCATGAGGGCAAGGTTTCCCTTGATGGCGATGTGCTGGTCGATACGGTTCAACGCCGCTTTGTGCCCTGCCATCGCCGGCGTTTCGGTTATGTTTTTCAGGAAGCACGGCTGTTTCCGCATCTTACGGTGCGTAAAAACCTCGGATACGGCCGATGGTTCGCACCGAAAGCAGCGCAGGCTGATGATTTTGCGCGGGTTGTCGATCTGCTCGGTATCGAGACGCTTCTCGAACGCTGCCCGTCCAATCTCTCCGGCGGCGAGAAACAGCGGGTCGCCATCGGCCGGGCACTTCTTTCCAGCCCGCGGCTTCTGTTGATGGACGAGCCGCTTGCGGCGCTGGATGACGAGCGCAAGGCGGAGATATTGCCCTACCTGGAGCGGTTGCGCGACGAGACACGCGTGCCGATCGTCTACGTGAGCCATTCCGTAGCGGAGGTTGCGCGGCTTGCCGATCATGTGGTCGTCATGGAGGCCGGCAGGGTGAAGGCCTTCGGAACCACGGCGGATATTCTAGGCGACAATTCTGTGTCGATTGCAGCCGAGCGGCGGGAAACAGGGGCATTGCTGGAGGGCACGATACGGGCTGTCGATGAGGTTCGCGGGCTGACGACGGTGGCACTGACGAGTGCGACATTGCTGATCCCGGGGCGTCATGCGGTCGGTAAGCCGGTGCGTGTTCATATCCCTGCGCGCGATGTCATGCTGGCGACGAAGAAGCCGGAAGGTATCAGTGCGCTTAATATTCTTGAGGGAAAAATCGCGGGCATGACCGGCGGTGGCGCCGATGCGGTGGATGTTCTGGTCGCTTGCGGCGGTGATATGATCCAGTCGCGCATCACCCGCTTTTCGGCCGAACGGCTGGAACTTTCGATCGGCATGCCGGTCTATGCCATCATCAAGACGGTCTCCTTCGAGCGGCCCTGATCAGTCCTCGGAGGGCGGGCTGCGATGTGCTTCCAGCCAATCGAAATCCGGGCGGATTGCCGCGAGCGTGTTTTTTTCCATCGTTCGAAAGCGGCTCAAGAGCTCTTCGCCGAAAGGTGTGAGCTGCGCGCCACCGCCCTGCTTTCCGCCGCGCTGGGAGGATACGACGGCCTCGCGGAACATGCCGTTCAGTTCCTCGATCAGCAGCCATGCCCGACGGTAGGACATGTCCATCGCCCGGCCTGCGGCTGAAATCGAGCCTGTGGCCCTGATGTGTTCCAGCAGTTCGATCTTGCCATGACCAAGCCGGTGCTCTCCGGGAAACTGGATGCGCAGGATAGGACGCAGCGTGCTGCTATCGGACATGGGACCTTCCGGTTCGATGGTTTTGCCGCCGAGATATAACACGGTGCCTTCCGCGGGCCATCGTTATCTCTGGATGATCACAGGGTATCGCGCACCGTTTTATCGAGGGAGAGTGATATCGTTGGCGCGGTGTCGAGATCGAAAAGCTCGTAGATTTCGATGGGCTCCATGCGGCCTTTTGCCTGCACGTCGCCGAGGCTGCGAAAGCCGAAAGCGTCTCCCGCTTTCGCCTTGATGTTGCCGCTGGCGATGATCGTCGTGCCGAACTGCTTGTTGATGCCTTCGAGACGGGATGCGACATTCACCGTATCGCCCATCGCCGTGTACTGCCGCCGCGAATGGGCGCCGACACTGCCGACCACCGCGGGACCGGTGTGGAGGCCGAAGCGGGTGACAAGTTCGGGGCGTCCTGCCGCGCGGTTTTCCCGGTTCAGATCGTCGATCCGCGTCTTGAGCGCCAACGCGCAGCGACAACCATCGGCCACATGATCGGGATCGACCGTCGGCGCATTCCACATGCCGAAGATGGAATCCCCGAGATACTGTATGATCACGCCATTATGCGCCTCGACCGTCTCGTTCATCAGCTCGAAATAAACGCTCAGCATATCGACGATTTCCTCCGGGGAATGCTGTTCGGAAATCGTGGTGAAATCCCTGATATCGGTAAACAAGACGGTGACGTCCTGTCGTGTCGCCTTGCTGGCCACGGCCTGCCCGGACGCGATGATCCGTCGCACCAGTTCGCGCGGCACATAGAGCGCGAAGGATTTCATCGCTTCGCTGGCCGAAGCAAGCGAGGCGCTGAGCATGTTGATTTCCAGCACGCGCGAATGAACCTTCTCGAATCCGCTGAATTCGAGATCGCCCATGCGCCGCGCGTTGCCGGCAAGTGAGAACAGGGCGTCGCTGATCAACCGGGCAATCAGCAGGGCGGCCAATATTCCCGCGGCCAGAAAGGCAAGCGCAACGAGCAGGGTTTTTCGCAGCAGCGCTTCGTTCTCACCGGTGAAATCGCTGAGCGGGGCGGTGATGACGATCGTGTTGCCGCGCATCATGCCGGAAAAAGACACCGCGGATATCTGCGCGACATAGTCGATGCCGTTCATCGAATAGCGCACGATCTTGCCGTCCGTCGAGCTCGAACTCCAGTCGAGACGTTTGACCGCATCCAGAACCGGATCCCGGATCGCCACCAGATCCTTGGCGATTTTCGAGGGCGTGGAGAGAAGTGTCAGCAGTTTTTCCATCTCGCCGGGGTCGGAATGCACGATCAGGTTTTTCTCGGCATCGAAAACGTAGCCGCGTGCGTTGCTGGAGACCATATCCTTCGCAAGCAGCTTGCTGACGGTCTGCAGAAGCACATCGACGCCGACAATAACCTCGGGGTTTTTCTGCATGGGCATGGCGAGGGTAAGCGCGAGCGCGTTCGTTGTCGCGGTGGCGTAAGGACCCACCGAAACCGGCCCGGCTTCGCTCCGCGCGGCGCGGTACCAGGGGCGTCGGCGTGGATCATAGGCGGAATCCTCGATCCGTCTTTGATCTATCGGGTTGCTGTTCGCATCGTAGAATACCCAGAAAGCCAGGGTTCCGGTCGACTGGCGAACGACCGTGCGCATGGCAAGCGCTGCGTTTTGCGGCGCGGAAAGGCGCTCCGCCCAGGCGGGGTTATCATCCATGTTGACTGTCTGGATAAAGCTGCCGTCCGGGTAGCCGAGATAGAGGCCGTCAATGGTGGGGGAGCTCTGGAGCACTTTCAGCATGAATTCGCGCTTCGCGTTCAGTTCCGCGGGCGGCGCAGACAACATCGGCTGCAGCACGGAGGTCGCGCTGATGGCGGTATAGCCGTTGTTGAACACGCTTTCGTAGCGATCGATCGTGCGGCGGGCGAGCGCTTTCATCTGCTTCTCGCCGGCTTCCAGCGCAGATGTGCTTCCCTGCTGATAGGTGAGCCAGATGATGGGGATGGAGATTGCGACGAGCAGGGTAACGATGATGATGCTGAGGTGAAAGCGCAGCGGCCGAACGAATGACGTGCCCGTGCTCTTGCTCTCCGTCACCTCTCTCTCCCTCACGCTCGTCTTCCCCTTGCATTTTCGTCATGTGGAGTTCTCGTGCCTTGTCCTCTCCCCCTCAGGTGCGGTTTCTTTCAGCTCTCCATTGCCTCATGCACCGCCTGCGGGTGGCTGCGCGGCTTCCGTCGCCATCTGGTGGTTTCTAAGAGCGGCAGCCGCAACGGCCGGATCAACCTTTTCATCGCCACCGACCTGAACGGTCGGCTGGGCAAATTCGATGCCGTTTTCCTTGAAGGCCTGGCGGATCATGGCGTAAGCCTTGCGGCGTACCATGGTCTGCGTGCCGGGTTTGGCGGCAAAGGCAAAGCTGACTTCTATGCCGAAATCGCCGATCTGTTCCACGCCCTTCATCTTCAGCGGCTCGATGATCATCGGCCCGAATTCCGGATCTTCCATCAGGGCCACACCGAGCTTCTTGGTGAGCTTGCGCGCCTTTTCCATATCGGTGTCGAATTTTACCCTAAAGCGGAATTTGTCGATGACCCAGTCGCGGCTCATGTTCTGGACCGCGCCAAGCTCGCCGAAAGGCACGGTGAAGACCGGGCCGCGATGGTGACGCAACCGGATCGAACGCAGGCTGAAGGATTCGACTGTGCCTTTGTAGCTGCCGCTCTGGATGTACTCGCCAACGCGGAAGGCGTCATCCATGAGGTAGAAGACACCGCTGACGATATCCTTAACGAGGGTTTGCGAGCCGAAACCGATCGCGACCCCGAAGACGCCGGCGCCGGCGATCAGCGGGCCGATCGCAACGCCCAATTCGGAGAGCACCATCAGTCCGGTCGTCACGAGAACCAAAGCAGCAAGGGCATTGCGAAAGATCGGCAAAAGCGTACGCAGACGGCTGCTGCGAGCGATTTCGGCGGCAGGCAGGTTCTGATCGGCGGCCGCGCTCTGCAGCTTGCGGTCGATGAAGCTTTTGGCCAGCTCCCAGCAGAGATCGGCCAGAAGCAGGATGACAACGCTTTTGAACAGCCCGCTGACGATCGTATCCAGCGTTGCATTGCGCTCGACGAGATCGTTGGGGTCGTAGCGCCAGATGAAGGCGAGCCATGCGACCGCCAAGCCGATCACAACGGCGCGGGCGCCGCGCGAGATCAAAACCACGCGGGGGCTGTTGGCGGGCTCATCCTGCCACCGGCTTTTGACAAAAGCATGCGTCATGCGATCGATGGCCGGCAGCACGCGCGGCAGCACCACGGCGAAAATACCCAGCCAGAACAATCCCTGGAAATCGAAGACCCACAGCAGCCACAGGGCAACCAGAGCGACCGTCCTGAATATTTTCTGGCGCAGGTTCGCAGCATTCTCATCGCTCTGGGGACGCCAGACCGTCGAGATGGCGATTGCAAGCAGGATGAGGGAAATGACGATCGAAATGGCGATCCGCACGTCCGGATCAAGCCCTAGTTTGGGGCCGAGCGCCGAGAGAACCATGCCGAAGAGAAGAACGCCGGTAAACAGCATCACCCGGCGATAAACCGGCACCCCTGAAGCACCTGTTGCCAGCGCCAGTCTGCCGATGCCGAGAACGATCCGAAAGACGAAAACTGCGAGAAGCGAAAACAACACAACGGGGCGCACGAGCGGCGGCCAATGCACGGCGAGAAAAATGATGGAAGCCGTCACGATGAAAACGATGGTCGGTGCCGCTTCGAGCAACAGTTTGTTGACGACGGCGCTTTCGAAATGCGCACGACGACTGATCCGCTTGAAAATCCATTCGATTGCGAGCCCGACGATAACAATGGCGGCGAGCAGAAATAGGGGAGGCGCAAAGCCGCTGCTGCTGGCATCGGCTCTCACGCGGGTTGTCGCCGCGGCAATTTCGCCCGGGATAAGCGGCACGGCTGCCGTCAACGCCGCAAAGCGGCTTCGGACGCGGGCTTCGAAATCCTCGATATCCTGGGTTTGCACGGACGCGGGCGTTTGCACTTGCGCCTGCTGCTGACCTGCAACCCAGCTGCGGATTTCGGGGTCATCCAGAAGTTTCATCAACTCCGAGAGTTTTTCCGGCGGCGGCGCGGCTGCGGCCTGGGAGTATGCTGTTGATACGCCCATAGCCAGCATGCAGAAAGCCAGTAGAAGAGTCGAAAACACATGACGCATGACTGTACCCCCTGCAACAAACAGACATCGCTAAACGATGATGGCCCCCCGCGATATCAATGCACAGACTGGCGCCTCACTCCAAGAGGCAAAAGTACAACCGATCGTTTTTTCAGGGCTTTTACTCGATGATGCATGCAACCAACGGGCGTCTGGAGGAAGCACCCGTATCCGATGAAATCGATTCCGCATGCACCGTTTATGCGCTAGACGTCGTGCCATGAAGATCGCCTTTTATGCGCCGCTTAAGTCTCCGCGTCATCCTGTTCCCTCCGGTGACAGGCTGATGGCACGGCTGTTGATGGCGGCTCTCGAAATGGCAGGCCATGAGGTGGACGTAGCGTCGGAACTTCGGACCTTCTCGAAGGAGCCCCGCAAACTCGATGACGATGCTGCGGCGCAGGCCGAGATCGACCGCTTGAGGAAGGCATGGGCGAGGGACGGCAAGCCCGATGTCTGGTTTACATACCATCCCTATTACAAGGCGCCTGACCTGATCGGCCCCCATCTGGCCCGCGTCGCGGGCTTGGCCTATATCACGGCCGAGGCCTCCTATGCGCCGCGACGGGACAAAAGCGGTTGGGCGTCGTCACAGGCGCACCTGCTGGCCGGGTTGGAGCAAGCCGCGGTCAATATCTGCATGACCGAACGCGACCGCATCGGTCTCGAAGCTGCTTTGCCGCAGGCTCGCTTTGCAAGGCTGCTTCCCTTTATCGATGCGACTTCTTTTCTTGCCGAAGCTCCGAAGCCTGAAGCCGGGCGGCTTGTCTGTGTTGCGATGATGCGGCCCGGTGACAAGCTTGACAGTTTCCGGATGCTCGCCGGCGCCCTGTCACGGCTTGAGGATCTGCCGTGGCGTCTATCCGTCATAGGGGACGGCGACGCGGCTTTCGAGGTCAAGGCGGCTTTTTCGACGCTTCCTGCGAGCCGTGTCGAATGGCTGGGAGAGCGCAAGCCTGAGGAGATTGCATTCCTGCTTTCTCGATCCGCTCTGTATGTGTGGCCCGGCTGCGGAGAGGCTTACGGACTGGCCTATCTGGAAGCGCAGGCTGCCGGCCTTCCGATCGTAGCCCAGTCCACTGCGGGTGTGCCCGAGGTGGTCGAGCAGGCAAAGACCGGCTTGCTGACACCTGCCGGCGACATCGAAGCCTATGCGGCGGCGATTGCCCGGCTGCTTCGGGACGGCGCGTTAAGGCAGGAAATGGCCGCCGCAGCGCGCGATTTCGTGAGCAATGAGCGATCCATCGGCCGCGCTTCGCAAACGTTGGCGCAGATTTTCGCGACCTATGTGGGGAGAGGGCGCTGATGGTCAGTTCCGTTTTTCGTCCCCTGCTGCAAGCGCTTGATCGCTTGGCGGAAACGGGGAAAACCGCGTCCTTCTGGCTACGGGACGATGATGCGGTGAAGCCGACGGCTGCGCTTGATCGCTTCTTCAATGTAACCACGCGACATGCCGTACCCAATACGCTGGCGGTTATTCCGGCTGGCACGGACGCCCAGCTTGCCGACCGGCTGGCGGGCGAAGCCGGCGTTTCTGTTGCCGTTCATGGATGGTCGCACACCAATCACGCGACGCCTGACGACAAGAAGCAGGAACTTGGAGCGCATCGTCCGGCGGATGTGGTTCTGGAGGAGCTGTCCCGTGGTTTCCGGTTGTTGAGCGATCTGCATGGACAGCGTTTTGTGCCGTTGCTGGTGCCGCCATGGAACCGGATCGATGCGGCTCTCGTGCCGCGGTTATCCGGTCTCGGCTTCAAGGCGCTTTCCGTCTACGGGCGTGAAAAGCAGGCCGCAATACCGCTGATAAACACCCACATCGACGTGATGGACTGGCATGGCACGCGCGGGGGGCGCGACGCGGACGCATTGGTGGAGGAAATCGTTGCACGGCTGGCCGTGATGTCGGAGCACGGTGGCGCGATGGGACTTCTGACGCATCATCTGGTGCACGACGAGACAGTCTGGTCTTTTATGGAGGTGCTGTTCGAGGCGACGGCAGGGCATCCCGGCTGCCGCTGGGTTTCCATCACCGAACTCATGCCGAGCTAACTCAAACGTCTATGATCTGACCGTCCCTTGCGACGAACGTGCCAGGAAACTGGGCCTTGGCAGCCATATCGATCGCATTCAGGGCGCTGTCGGTGCGCAGCGGCGAATGATGGATGCAGGCGATGCGCTTGGCGTTTGCTGACTTTGCAAGCCGGACCGCCTGCTGCCAGGACGAATGCCCATACCCGACATGGCGTGCCATCTCGTCATCGGTGTAGGTGCAGTCATAGATGAAGAGATCGCAATTCTCGATAAGCTCGAGGACAATCGGGTCAAGCGTTCCCGGATGATGTTCTGTATCGGTGATCATCGCGACGGCGCGACCACCCCATTCGACACGGTAGCCGATTGCGCCGCCCGGATGGAAAAGCTTGCCCGTCTTGATCGACACATCGGCATAGGGCTCAAGAACGTCGCCAGCGCGAAAATCCCGGGCGTTGAGCGAGGCCCGACAGATATCCGGCTCCACAGGAAACCAAGGCGGGCGCATGAATTCGCCGATGATCTGGCGCGTGGACATGCGGCCGGCCATGTGCCCCGACCAGAGCGTAACGGTCGCATGCGGATCAAAAAGAGCGGAGAAATAAGGCAGGCCGATGATGTGGTCGTAGTGGCAATGGCTGAAAAAGAGATTGAAATCGTTGACGCCTTCCTGCCGGAGCGTCTGCCCGGCGGGCATCAGGCCCGAGCCTGCGTCGAAAAGCAGGCGGTGCTGCCCCACCTGCATTTCAATGCAGATCGTGTTGCCGCCATATTGCTGGAACTCGGCCCCCGATACGGGCAGGCTGCCACGCACGCCCCAGAACCGTACCCGAAATACGTTTTCGTTCACTCTTTCGCCCCAGTCACGGTCGCTTGCGCAACCCGGCTGCAACTTCTCTTGCGAAGTCTCGTCGTCATCCCCGAGCGGGTTCCCTTCGCTCCGGCCTCATTTCCGCCATGTTATCCAAACCCCCAAGGTTAAGCGAGACTGAAATTCGCTTTTTCTTTCCATATATGGCACAGACCACGGGAAAAGAATCCGCCACAAAATCAATGACGGAAAAGCCGCCGTATGCCGCCTTCCCAGACAGTCCATGCCACTCCTCGTCTTGCCATCTTAGCAGACGCACATTTCCACGATCTTTACGGCGACTATGGGATTAAGGGTGTTCCTGGTAGTGATGGGCGACGGATGAGTGTCCGATTGCTGTCGGATACGGTCAAATCCACGCGCGTCTTCAACGAGAGCTACGCTGCACTGAAGCACGCGCTCGATGATATTGCTGCTGAGGGCATTCGTGACGTCGTCCTGCTTGGCGATTACTCCGACGACGGGCAGCGGGAGACCTTACGCAACGTACGGCGCCTTCTGGAAGACTATGAAGCGAGGCTAGGGCTGCGGTTTTATGCGACTGTCGGCAACCACGATATTTTTGCTGCAACGGGGCGGCACCGGACAAAGAAGTTCCTGTCCGAAAACGGCCGTTACAGTCTTGCGACCAGCGATCCCGCCACAAGAGATCCATCGGCGTTCGAGATTGCCGTCAGCGAGGCGATGTCCTGTCCCGGCTATCCCGACGGCCTGAGCGAAATGGCGGCCTTCGGCTTTTTCCCGCGGGGCGACGAGCTTTATTGGGAGACGCCGTTTGGCAGCGATGCGGCCGTTGAGGCACGGTGCTACGACGTGTATTCCCCCGATGGCACGATTTCGCGCCGGCTGATGGATGCCTCCTATCTCGTGGAGCCGACGGACGGTATCTGGCTGGCGATGATCGATGCCAATGTGTTTGCGCCTGTCGATGGTATTGCGCCCGGCGCGCCGGGGGACTTTGCCGACAGCACCGGCGCAGGCTGGAACGGCATGCTCCGCCACAAGGCTTTCGTGTTCGAGTGGCTGGCTGACGTGTCCCGAAGAGCCCAGCAGGAGGGCAAATGTCTGCTGGCATTTTCGCACTATCCGGTACTCGACCCCCTAGATGGAACAGCTACGGATGAACGGCACCTTTTGGGCGAAACGCCGATGGTCGGACGTATCCCCACGCCCGCAGTGGCCGAAAAGCTGATGAAGGCCGGTGTAAACCTGCATTTCAGCGGGCATCTGCATGTCAACGATACCGCGCGGGTGAAAAATGAGGGCGGGCGTTATCTCGTCAACATCGCCGTTCCGGCATTGGTGGCCTTTCCCTGCGCTTACAAGGCGCTGAGCGTTTTCGAGGACCGTTTCGAGATAGAGACGCGGCAGATCGGCGATATGCCGCTCGATCCCGATCTCGGCCGGTTTTACGACCGGGAAGTCGCAGCCTCAGGTCTGCAGGTTGCCGCGCTGAGGGACGCACGGTCCTATGGCACTTTCCTTCATGCGCATCTTGGACATCTCGTTGGCCGCCGCCATCTGAAGAGGGAATGGCCAAGGCCGCTTGCGGAGATGCTGCGTACGACGAGCCTTGCGGATATCACCCTGCTTTCGCAGGTCGCGCATACGGTGGGGCTGCGCGAGATAGCGGGTGCGGTTGAGCGTACAGACAGGCGAAACCTGGACAGCGACGTTCAGGCGCTCGCGGACGCCTGCCGTGATCGCGGCATGACCGCGCTCGATTTCCTGCGGGACTGGTATCGGCTGCGCATGGCAAGCGAACTGGCCCTGCCGTGGATCGCGCCCGAGACGATGGAAATCTACGGGCGTATCAGTGCGCTGTATGGCGCGACGTCCTGGGAGAAACGCAGCGCCCAGTGGAAGATCGCCCGGCTGTTTTCAATGTTCGAGCGCTACAGATCGGGCCTGCCATCCGACAGGTTTTCTATCGACCGCACCAGCGGCGCGGTCTCGGATCGACGAAAATAAAGATGCGTAGGGTCAGTCGGCCTTGCGGGCGCGGCTGCGGGCTTCCGTGAGTTCGCTGGTCGTGTGGCTGAGGCGATCGGCCAGCACGCGCATGATCTCGATGGTGATTTCGGGGAAATCCGTCAGCAGCTTGAGGAAGTGATCCTTGCGGATGCGCAGGGCTTCCAGTGCCGTCGTGGTCTTCACGGTCGCGGTACGCGACACGTCGCAGAGAATGGCGATCTCGCCCACGATCGAGTTGGTTTCGACCTCGGCGATCTTGATCGGACCCGTCGAGGATTCGACAATGATATCCGCCTTTCCGGCCAGCACCACATAGGCGGCATCGCCGGTATCGCCCTGTTGGAAGATGGCTTCGCCGGGATCGTAGCTAACACGATCCGAGGTAAAGGCGAGCAACTTCAGCTTTCCGGGCTCGACACCGGCGAAAAGCGGAACTCTCCGCAACATCTGGACTTCGTCTTTCAACAGCATTTCAGTTTACCTATTCCCCGTTTGCGCCTGTCGGTTCCCGGATTTTTCTTTTCGGTGAACCGCCATTTTACGCCTGCGTGAGGCCGCACGCATGGCCTTTTTTTCTTACACTATGATGACACAAGCTCCTTGAACACCCCGTTCTTTTCCTTCAGGGCTTCAGGCGCGCCATCTTCCACCAGAAGACCGCGATCGAACACGAGAACCCGGTCGAAAAGGCTGGTCAGAGACGTGTTCGACAGCACCCAGATCAGGGCCGGCTTACGGCCATCCCTGCGCAGCAGCTTCATGGCATCGCGCACGATCTCGTCCTGCAGGCGATGATCGAGGCCGGGCAGGGGCTTGTTGAAGATGTAATAATCCGAGCGTCGCACCAGAGCGCGGGCAAGATTGAGCTTCTGCCGCTGGACAGCCGTCAGACGCTTGCCGCCGGCGCCGACATTGAAGTCCGCGCCGATATGCATCACGTCGTCCAGCAGGCCCATGGTGTTGAGAAGCGAGCTGACGATCGAGCGGATGCGCTTGGAGCCGTCGGCATGCTTCTGGCTGATGCGGCCGAAGAGAACGTTGTCCAGGAGATTGGACGACGCCATATAGCGTTCCGGATCGTAGCGCTCGATCGATCCCTCCATCTCCTTCGGCAGCCCGTCATAGAACTGGCGGCGGACATCAACGATCTTGGCCATCAGTTCGTTGGTCAGCAGACCGAAGCGGTGCCGGGGCTCGACATAGGCGAAGCTGAGCCGGATGATCGCCGAGCGTTCGTCCGAGTTCGCCTCGTCGAAGCCGCGACCTTTCAGCTTCTGCAGGATCGCCTGATAGGTCGGGATATCATCGGCCGTCATAAAGGTGAGCTGCTGAAAGAACGGGTGATCCGGCGGCAGGTCGGAGAAGAGTTCAACCGCGTTCTCGGCGATGCTGTAGCCCATGTCGAAGAGGATGCGGTCGAGCCCGCTGCCGCCCACGACGGAACGGAAATATTCGTTGCGGGCAATGGCCTTACCCATCAGGTTCGGATCGACGATCGTGCCGAAGAGCAGGTTCTCGCCCACCGTGGCCTCGACGTTGTAGGCGCCGGGCTCGAAAGGGACCACGAGGCCGCTGAGGCCGGCATCTTCCAGTTCGTCGCGAAGCGCATGACGCATCTCGACAATGCCGGTTGCAAGAACGGGATAGGCCTCCGGCTGTATGACCGTGCGCAGCGCTAGATCGAGGATATCTTTGGACAGCTGCACCGTGTCGAGCACTTCAAGCAGGCTCGGGAAAAGGTCGTCACGGCCAGTCGCGGACGCGGCGCGATAGTCGATCCAGTCGGCCTTCGTATCGTAGTCGGGATTGCCGGCGAGCCTTGCCTCGTTCACATCCCATTTGCGCTGCGTGCCTTCTGCGCCCTTGTAGTCCCGTTCGCCGAGCGGGGCGTGCTTGAGGCCGTAAAGAAGGTTGTCGCCGAGCGTGCCGTAGAAGAAATAGGCATCCGACGATACGTAGGAGATGCCGCGGCCGACGACCGATTCCGGCAGTTCGAGAATATCTTCTCCGCCGACGGTGATCTTGCCGGTTTCCGGCCATATCAAACGTGCGAAAGCTTCGGCAAGCACATCGCCGCCCGAACCCGCGCCTCCGATGATGGCAACGGTCTCGCCTGGCTGGATCTGCACGGACACGCGCTCGAGCAGACGGGCACCGCTGTCATCGGCCAGCGTCAGATTGACGGCGGCGAGCGGTGCCGGCATCGGACCGGTGTCCTTCGTGGCAAGGGCCTGGACCTTCGGATCGATGATCTTCTCGGCGCTGAACTGCTCCACCACCTGCACATATTTCACCTGAACGTCCTGACGGGTCTGATCCCAGTCGATCAGGTCCTTCAGCGGGCCGGGCAAATCCTTGTAGGCACTGATGACGGCGATCAGCTGACCGATGTCGAGCTGGCCCTGAAGCGCCAGATAGCCCCCGATGCAGTAGAACAGGAAGGGCGTGAGCTGGGCGAGGAAGTTATTGATGAATTTGACCAGAAACTTCCACTGGTAGAGGTCGTAGCGGATCTTGAAGATGCGACCGAGGCGTGAGGCGATATCGGCGCGTTCGTAGTTCGAAGTGTCATAGGCATGTATCGTGCCGATGCCTTCGACGATTTCGCTGACGCGGCCGGCGAGTTCGCGCGCGGTCAGCTGGCGCTCGCGGCCGAGCACGAGGAGGCGACGTCGCATGCGCGGGATGATCACAGCCTGCACGCCGACCATGAAGGCGGCAATCCAGCCCAGCCACATATTCTGCATGAAGATGAAGAACAGGGCCGTCAGCGCCTGGCCGCCGAGCAGCGCCGGCGAGACGAAGGCATCGCCGGTGAAACCGCCGAGCGGTTCGACCTCGTCCTTCACCATGCTGGAGACTTCGGCCCCCTTCATGCGTTTGAACTGCTGGGGCGGGAAACGCAGGATGCGGTCGACGAGTTCGAAACGAATGCGGCGCAGCAGGCGCTCGCCAAGGCGGCCCTTGTAGGTGTTGATATAGAACTTGAAGAGGCCGTTGATGATAACCAGCCCCAGGAAGACGAGGCTGAGCGCGAACAGCATCTGCATACGCGTCAGTTCAAGGCCGGAGAACAGCTCGACATTGCCGATCCAGGGCAGATCGAGATTGATGTTCATGAAGGTCTGGCGCGCGCCGGGCTGATCGAAACCATCACCCTGGATCGGTCCGTTGACGATCTGCTTGGGCAGATCGAAAGACAGGAAGTAAGGAATCATCGAAATGGCGACGACGAACAGAATCCAGAGCTGCTGGGCCCGGGTATGCTTCCAGATGTAGCGGGAGAGACGTTTTTCCATGGATGGCTTACAGAACCGAATGATGAGCGCAGACGGAGCCCTTGCAAACAGGGCGAAGCGCGAGGCCCGGAGCTTTTATATCGTGCGTGACATGAGATGGCGAAACGAAGGCGGCACTCGTGAACATCTGCTGTATCCCCCCACGCTTTAAGCGCACAGATTACAACAGCGAAATGACGAAGGCCACCCGCTTTAGGCTCTTCGGAAGACGAGCTTCCTGGTTGCTGTGGCAATCATATCGCAGCGCCCATTCCGTCGATGCCGCGCTCTTTCAGAAAATCAGCGATCATACGTGCGGTCTTGCGCGCGCCATCGAGATCAAGCCGCAATGGCGGAACATCCGGCGCCGAAAGCGCCCGGGAGATAGCATCCGTCATCGTGGCTTCCGAAAGCTCGGTTTCCGTCAGAACGGATGCCAAGCCGAGTTTCTGCAGGCGTTCGGCGCGCACCGTTTGCTCCGTTTCGCCGCCTGCGATGAAGGGGACAAACAGGGCGCGGCAGCGGGCGCGCAGGATATCGCAGACGGTGTTGTAGCCGGCCTGCGAGACGGAAAGTCGTGCGCCGCCCAGCAGGCTCGCGAAATCCTGACGGAAACGGAACACGCTGACATGGGCAGGGGCATCAGCGGTGATGGCTTCGAAATCCGGCTGCGGTAGGTTGGGGCCGGTGATCAGCGCCCAAGGCGCTTCGCCGCCGATCGCCTTCGCCGCACCGAGGGCGGCACGGATCAGCGCATTGCCGACAGCACCACCGCCGGCGGACACGATGACGTCATATTTTTCGGAGGGCGGCGAGGGCGGGGGCGCCGCGACGAGGCCGGTATAGACCACCTTGTCGAGAACATCCGCCGCCAGCCGGAAGGTGTCTTCAAGCCGTGCGAAGGTCGGATCGCCATGGACGAGGATTCGGTCAAAATGGTTTTGGACCAGCGCCACGGTCTCTTCGTCGCGGCCAGGCTTGGTGCGCTCCTGAAGGATATCGCGCAGCGATGAAAACAGAAGCGGCCTTGGATTGGAAGCTTCTATCGCATTGAGCAACGGCAGGAGTTCGAAGCGAACCTGGCGACGGCCGAAGGGAAAGGCTTCGATGATCACAACATCGGGTTCCATATCCCGATAGGCTGCGAGAAGCTTGTTCGTGCGGTCGTCCCGGAAGGCATCGTCAACAGGATTGCCGTGGATATCCGCCAGCCCCGAAAATCCGATGCCCGAAACGACGGCCGGCAGCGCGATGTGGCGAATGCCCGGTGCGGGAAAACCCTTGACCGGCGTGCCGCCGGAAACGACCGTCACATCGAGGCCCGCCTCGACGAGGGCCAGCGCGATGCGGCTGGCGCGGGCGATATGGCCTATGCCCAGAAGATGCTGGACGTAAAAGAGGATGCGGCCGGGGCCGGGACGGCGCGATGTCATCAGGCGGCCTTCCATTCGTTTTCGAACAAGCTTTTCAGCTGCCTGATGCTCGTATGGTGATCGAACTCGCTGCGAACCTTTGCCTCCGCGGCATCCCCCAACCGGCGACGCAGATCGGGATTGCGGATGGCCTCCTCCAGCGCCGCCGCGAGCGCCGTGGGGTCTTCGGGCGGCACGACGAAACCGTTTTCGCCGTCCGTCAGAAGCTCGGGAACGCCCGAAACGTCTGTGGAGACGCAGACCAGCCGCTGGCTCGACGCCTCGACCAGAACGTTCGGCAGGCCATCGCGATCGCCATCGGCCGCGATACGGCAGGCGAGCGCGAAAATATCGGACCTGCGGTAGCGTTCCAGCACGTCCTCCTGGGCAAGGGCACCGCGCCACTCTATGTTCTGCGAAATTCCGAGTTGCTCGGCCAGCGCCTTCAGAGATTTCTGCTGCTCGCCGGCGCCGATATGCTCGAAGCGCCAGTTGAGGTCCTTCGGCAGCAGCGCGAAGGCGCGCAGGAGCACATCGTAGCCCTTCTTCTTCACGGCGCGGCCGACACTGAGAATGGTCACGGGGCGGTTTGGGTCGCTGCCGTCTAACGTCGGACGTTCCCCCGCGAAGTGATCGAAACGGGCAAGATCGAGACCGTGATAGCTCAGATGCACATTCTGCTTGTCCGTCGAAAGCGAGCGCAGATGATCAAATCCCGTATGGGTGCAGGTCACGGTCCATCGGTTGCTGGCAAGCTTGCTCTCCAGCTCCCAGGCCGGCGAGGTCCAGATATCCTTGGCATGGGCGGAGCAGGTCCACGGCACGCCGTTGATGATGCTGGCATAGGCGGTCACCGAGGCAGGCGTATGGATGAAGTGGGCATGCAGCCATTCGCCTCCCGTCGGCCATTCGGCGGCCAGCACAACCGCCTGGCCAAACCGGCGGACGCGGTTGCGGCTGATGTCGCGGCGAAGATCCTTGAGGAAGGCGGAGAAGGCGGGCCTGAAACCCGGCTTGCGCCATGAAGCGACAAGTCCTTTAAGAACGCGGATAGGCTCCTCGTGCAGGTACTCCGGCAGGTACATCACCGGAGCGCGGATTTCATCATGGATCGGATGGCGCTTGGCATCCGTCGGCCGGCGCATCGACACGAGCGTCAGGTCGAAACCGGCTTTTTCCAGTCCCAGCAATTCCTGTGCGATGAAAGTTTCTGACAGGCGCGGATAGCCCTTGAGGACCACGATGATCTTGCGGGGACGCATAATCTGAAAATTATCCCTTCACGACCGTCAGATGCTCCTGGCCGCGACGGCCGAGCCACTCCCCAACGATCTGCGATATGTTGCCGAGGCCGTCGAGCGTCATGTGCTTGGCGCTCTGCGATGGCGCGGGACGGCTTGGCAGGTTCTTGAGGGCTTCGGCCATTCGCATCGGGTTGGCCGCTTCTTCGGGAAGCAGCATGTCGATCAGGCCGAGTTCACTGGCGCGGCGGGCGCGGATCAGCTGTTCCTCGCGCGGGGCGACACGCGGCACGATGAGCGCGGGTTTGTCGAAAGACAGGATTTCGCAATAGGTGTTGTACCCGCCCATGCCGACGACGGCCTGAGCGCCGGCGATCAGTTCTTCCATGCGGTTGTCGAACTCGATGACCTCGACATACGGGATTTTCGAACCCTTTTCCAAAAGGCGGTGACGTTGTTTGGCCGGCATGTAGGGGCCAAGCACGATCAGCGCCCGCTGGGTCAGCGTCTCGTCTTCCTGGTAGGCATCGATGACATTGTGGATGAGATCGGAACCATCGCCGCCGCCGCCTGTGGTGATCAGGATATAGTCTTCTTTCTGCTTATGCTCGGATTCGGCGTCTTTGGAGACGCTGCGCTGCAGGAAGCCGACAAAGTCCATCTTGGCGCGCACCTGCGCAGGGACGTTCAGGCCGACCAGCGGATCGTAGAAATCCGGCGGGCCGTAGACCCAGATCGAGTCGTAGAAGCGACCGATCTTGGTCATCACGTCATTGCGCTTCCACTCTTCCTCGAGCAGATGCGGCGCGTCCATCACCTCGCGCAAGCCCAGAACGAGGTTCGTTCCCTGGGCCTTGAGGTAGGCAAGGGTCTCTTCCACTTCGCCGCGCAGGCCCATCGGCTCCTTATCGACGATGAAGACGTCGGGCTGGAAGGTCTCGGCTGTATGGCGGATGATCGACTTGCGCATCTTCAGGGTCTCCTGAAGGTCGATATGCCGGTCCATGGACGTGTATTCGCCGTTGCGCAGCTTGATGACGCTCGGAATCTTCACGAAATCGACGCGCGCGCGGTAGTCAAAGGCGCCGGCAATGGTGGCGCCGGAAATGATCAGCACCTGCAGCCCGCGATAATCCTCGACCAGCGAGTGCGCAATCGTCCGGCACCGCCTCAGATGGCCAAGGCCAAAAGTATCGTGGCTGTACATGAGAATGCGCGCATCTTCGATCCGGCGCGTCATGAATGGCTACTCCACCGTGTCCGAAACAAGCGTTCGCCTTTTGGATGTGTCTGCATCAGCATAGCACTCACTTATAGGGGTCGGCGGCGTCTCTCAAGCCGTCTCCCAGAAAATTGAACGCAAGGATCACCAGGATTACCGGGATCGTCGGGAACAGCAGCCAAGGATAAAACGCGATGACGCTGACGCTGCGGGCTTCCGTCAGCAGGATGCCCCAGCTGGTCATCGGAGGCCGGAGGCCGAGGCCGAGAAAGCTCAGCGCGGTTTCCCCAAGGATCATGCCGGGGATCGACATGGTGGCCGTGGCGATCAGGTGCGACATGAAGCCGGGGATCAGGTGTCGTCCGATGACACGGCTGCCCTTGGCACCCATCAGCTGCGCGGCCAGCACATAATCCTCTTCGCGCAGGGCCAGAAGCTTGGAGCGGACCGCGCGCGCAAGTCCAGTCCAGTCCAGCATGCCGAGAATGACCGTGATGCCGATATAGATCAGGATCGGGCTCCATGTGACGGGCATGATGGCGGCGAGCGCCATCCAGAGCGGTATGCTGGGGATGGATTGCAACACCTCTATGACACGCTGGGTTATCAGGTCGAAGGTGCCGCCGCGATAGCCGGCGATGCCGCCGATGACTATGCCGAGCACAAAGCTCATGGTCACGCCGAGAAGGCCGATGGTGAGCGAGATGCGGGCGCCGTAGAGGATGCGCGACAGCACATCGCGGCCGAGCCGGTCGCTGCCGAGCAGGAAAAGCTCGCCGCCTTCGGCCGGGCAGACCAGATGGAAGCTGCCATCGACGAGGCCCCAGAACTTGTACCGGTCGCCGCTGCAGAAGAACCGCAGTTTCTCAACCTTCCCCGTGTCTTCGGTGTAGATACGGCGCAGGGTATCCATGTCGAGCGTCATCGAACGCCCATAGACGAAGGGGCCGACGAACTCGCCCTTGTCGAAAAGGTGTACGCGCTGCGGCGGCGCATGGATGTAATCGACGTTGCGGGTGTGCAGGTTGTAGGGCGCCAGGAACTCGACGATCGTGATCATGAAATAGAGCGCGGCCAGAAACACCAGCGAGACCAGCGCCATCTTGTGGCGCTTGAACTTCCACCACATCAGGCGGAGTTGTGAAGCCTGGTTGACCTTCTGCTGGGCGTCGCTCATCGCCTCCACGGACATGGGGTCGAAAGGCGCAGTCGAGACGTAATGCTCCAGCGGAGCGCCGGATTTCGGAAGCATGGATGTCACTTGGTGCTCCCACCCTGCAGCCGGATACGCGGATCGAGGAGGGCGAGCGCAATATCGGAAATGAGAACGCCGATGACAGTCAGGAAGGCGAGAAACATGAGGAACGATCCGGCGAGATACATATCCTGGCTCTGCAATGCCTTGATCAGCATCGGGCCGGTGGTTTCGAGCGACAGCACGATCGCGGTGATTTCAGCGCCGGAAATGATGGCCGGCAGGATAGAGCCGATATCCGAGATGAAGAAATTGAGCGACATGCGCAGCGGATATTTGGTCAATGTCTTGAACGGGTGAAGTCCCTTGGCGCGGGCGGTCACGACATACTGCTTCTGCAATTCGTCGAGCAGGTTGGCGCGCAACCGGCGGATCATGCCCGCGGTGCCGGCCGTGCCGATAATGATGACGGGGATCCACAGATGCTCCAGGATCGACTTGAACTTGTCCCAGCTCATCGGCTCGCCGAGATATTTCTGGTCCATCAGGTGGCCGATCGAGGTGCCGAACCAGATATTGGCGAAATACATCAGGATCAGCGCGAACATGAAATTGGGGATGGCAAGCCCGAGAAGGCCTGCGAAGGTCAGCCCATAGTCGCCCCAGCTGTACTGGTGCGTCGCCGAGTAGATGCCGATCGGGAAGGCGATGATCCAGGTGAACAGAATAGTGACGAAGGATACCATGATCGTCAGCCACATGCGGTCGCCGATAACCTCGCTCACCGGCAGCTGGTATTCGAAGGAATATCCGAAGTCGCCGTGCAGCATGCCGCCGAGCCAGTAGAAATAACGCTCGATCGGCGGTCTGTCGAAGCCGTACTGTTCGCGCAATTCCTGGATTTCGGCCGTATCGACGCTTTCGCCCTGGGCGCGCAGTTCGGCAATGTAGCTTTCGAAGTAGTCGCCGGGGGGCAGCTCGATGATCGTGAAGACCAGCGCCGAGATGATCAGGAGTGTCGGGACCATCGCAGCGATACGCCACAGAATGTAACGCAGCATATTCAGCTTACCTCGTCGCTGTACCAGAAGGTATCCGGCATGTAGACGCCGAGATAGGAGGTGGGTTCGAAGCCATAGAGCCCTTCCGTCGGCACGTTCTGAAGGCGGGCCGAATGCAGGAGCGGCTGAAGCGTGCCGTTGACGATGCCGATGGAAAAGACGTTCTCGGTATAGATCGAGAGCATCTCGTGCCAGATGCGCGTCTTGTCCTCATCGGTTGAGGCATGGCCCCATTCCGCAAGCAGCGCCGAGAGCTGGCGCACCTCCTCGATATCCGGCTTGCTGGCCATCGTGTCGCCGGAGAGGAAGTTCAATCCCCAGGCCGGCCATTGCAGTTGGGAATCCATCGTCGGGGCGAGCTGGCCGGGGTTCATCTCGGCGGTTGGAATGCCGTTTTCCAGCCCGGTCCAGATCGACATCATGATTTCGCCGCCGAGCGCGCGGTTGAACAGGACCTCGCGTTGGGAGGTCTTGATGAACAGCGGAATGCCGATCGCGCGCCAGTGGTCTGTCACGAGTTCGAGCACGTCGGTTTCGAGCGTGCTTTCCCCCGCGGTCTCGATGACGATCTGGGCGACGCGGCCATCCGGCAGAAGCCGCATGCCATCGTCGTCGCGCTTGTCGAGGCCGATCTCGTCGAGCAGCGCATTGGCCTTGTCGGGATCAAAATCGGCCCAGGCGTGGGCATATTCCTCCTTGAACAACGGGCTTTCCGGCAGCGGCGAATCCGCCGCTTCCCGGCCCAGCCCGTAAAAGGCGACCATGTTGACTTCATGCCGGTTTATCGCGAGCGACAGCGCCCGGCGGAACCGAACGTCGATGAAGAATTTGCGCCAGACTGAATCGCCGATATTCAGATTGGGCAGGAGCGCAACGCGCGAGCCCTGCGTGCGCTTCCAGAGATTGACCTTGACCGGATAACGCTTCTCGGCCTCTTTGAGGAAGCTGTAATCGACAAAATCGACGCCGTTGGCCTGCAGGTCGGTCTCGCCAGCGCCGGTCTTGGCGGCGATGATGCTGGAGGAGCTGACGTTCAGCACGAAGCGATCGACATAGGGAAGCTGCAAGCCGTTTTCATCGACGCGGTGGAAGTAGGGATTGCGCTCGAAAACGAACTGATCGGCCGGCGGGGTTGTGGTGTTGCGCCACGGGTCGAGCGTCGGCAATTCCGGGTTTTCCGGACGGTAAGTGCGCGACATCTTGATGTGGAGATCGGCCCATTTTTTCACACGCTGCTCTTTCATGAGAGCGGAAAGCCGGAAATCGTCCTGATACTTGCGGTGGAATTTCCACATATAGTGGAACGGCAGGAAGAGCGTTGCCGGCGAGGCGGCGGCCAGATTGGGCAGGAAGTCCGGATTGGGCGTTTCCCAGGTGTAACGCACGGTCAGCGGATCAAGGACCTCGAAGATCGGTGGCTTGCCATCGGCCAGGAAGTATGTGGGAAGGCCGCCCTTGCGCAAATCCTTGTTGAGGACCACGTCCTCCCAGCAATACCGGAAATCTTCCGCCGTGAAATTGGCGCCATCAGACCACTTATGCCCCTCGCGAAGCTTGAAGGTGAAGATGCGGCCTTCCTGCACATCGAAGCTTTCGAGGATGTCCGGCTGCAGCTCGAAATTCTGGTCGTAACCGACGAGACGGGCGTAGCCGTACATCGTCATCAGCCGGATGTCTTTCTGGCTGCCGATGATCATGCGCACGGTGCCGCCGTAGCGACCGGGCTTGCGGCCCATGGCCGAGAGATTGATGAAGCGGGGATGCACCGGCACCCGCTCGTTCAGCGCCGGCATACGCTGTGCCCGCAGATAGGGCCTGAGGAATTCCGGCTCGACCACCCCCGCGCGAAGCGTACCGGGAAGCAGGGCGGAGGCGAGCAGGCCGAGCGCCGTGCGTCTGGTGATCATGGTCTGAGCTCCCTGACATCGGCATTTCGATTGGCCAGAACGAAGTGGCCTTCGCCCAGGTCGGCTGCGGAAAGCGAAGCCTCCGCCTCGTCGCCACGGAAAGCGGCGTTCCAGTTGCGCATGTCCGAGGCGCCGCCGGTGTTCAACGTTTCGAAATCGAGCGGCCTGTCGAGATCGGGGAAGGGGACGGCCGCCAGCAGCGAGCGTGTATAAGGATGGACCGGCGCCCGCATTAGGATTTCGCGCGGGGCGATCTCGACAATCCGACCGGCGCACATGACGGCGATGCGATCAGCCATGTAGTCCACGACGGCGAGATTGTGGGAGATGAACAGGTAGGTCAGCCCCAACTCAGACTGCAGATCCTTCAGCAGATTGAGGATCTGCGCCTGTACGGAAACATCGAGTGCCGAGACGGGCTCGTCGCAGATCAACAGTTCCGGGCCGAGCGCCAGGGCGCGGGCAATGCCGATGCGCTGGCGCTGACCGCCGGAGAAGCTGTGCGGATACCGGTTGATATGGCGCTGGTCGAGGCCAATGGCTTTCAGGAGTGTCTTGACCGTTTCCGTCCGCGACTTGCCGGTGCCGCGGTCGTGGATCTCCAGCGGCTCTGCCAGAATGTTTTGCACGGTCATGCGGGGAGAGAGCGACGAGACCGGGTCCTGGAACACCATCTGCATCTTGGTGCGCAGGTTCTTAAGCCCGTCACCCCGGGCGGCGAGCACATCGATCGGCCCATCAGAACTGGCGAGCATCACGGAGCCCGTGTCGGGCGTGACCGCACGCATCAGGATCTTGCTGACGGTGGTTTTTCCGCAGCCACTTTCGCCGACAAGGCCCAGGCATTCGCCGCGGCGAATGTCGAAACTTACGCCATCGACAGCCTTGTACGGCTGATTGTCGGCTTTTGAAAACCAGCTGGATTTTCGTGTTGTGAAGGTCTTGGAAATGTCGCGTACCGAGAGGAGTACGTCCGACTGAAGGTGGATCGGCGCCTTCGCCTCATCCGCTTTGGCTATGGCGGCGGGCTTGCGGCCAAGCAGGCTGCCGGCATCGACAGGCACTTCACGCAGCGCCTTCAGGCGCTCGCCGGGCTTCATGTCGAAATGCGGAACGGCAGCCATCAGGCCCTTCAGATAAGGGTGGGACGGCTTGCGGAAGATGGCCTCGATCGGCCCGGCTTCCATGATCTCGCCGTGATAGATCACAACCACCTCGTCGGCCATATTGGCGACGACGCCGAGATCGTGGGTGATCAAAAGCATTGCCATGTTGAGTTGCGATTGAAGATCGCGCAGCAGCTTCAGAATCTGTGCCTGAATGGTGACGTCGAGGGCGGTGGTGGGCTCATCGGCGATCAGCAGCGAGGGCTGACAGACCAGCGCCATGGCGATCATCGCGCGCTGGCGCATACCGCCGGAAAGCTCGAAGGGATACATATCGAAGGCGCGTGACGGCTTGGAGAAGCCGACGAGGCCCAGCATTTCCTCGCTGCGCTGGCGACGTTCTTTGGCCGTCAGGTCCATATGGATCTTGAGGGATTCCTGAATCTGGTTGCCGATCGTGTGCAGGGGCGACAGCGAGGTCATCGGCTCCTGGAAAATTTTCCCCATGCGATTGCCGCGCAAGGCGCGAAGCTGAGGGCCGTCCGGGTCCATTTTCAGGATGTCGACCGGGCCTGTCGACAGTTTCGGATCGCAGAACAGGATTTGCCCGCTGGCCGAGGCGGTCTTCGGCAGAATGCCCATGACCGCCTGGCTGATCACCGATTTTCCGGAACCGCTTTCACCGACAAGCGCAGTCACTTTTCCAGGAAGTACGCGAAGGCTTGCCTTGCGAACGGCATCGATCTGTCCGCCCATCATGGCAAACGAGATGCTCAGATCCTCGATCCGCAGCAGATCCGCGCCCGTATCCATCCCTGAAATTTCTCCGTTCCATCTCTATAACCACCAGACGACGCTGGCGGTTCCGGCTTTTTTAGCCTTGTCTGGAACGAGATTAGCGCACGGTCATGGGCCTGTCCATGACCGTGAGATGAAATTGGGCAGCGCAAGCCGAAGGCCGTAAAGTCGTGAAATTACTCAGACTTGGCTTGCAGATGGTGCATCTTGCGCCGCTATTGCAGCAGCTTGTTCCACAGGTCGCGTGTCTGCGGCTTGCGGTTGTTGCGATAAAGAAGCATGACCTGCTCGGCTTCCGAGCGGGTTTCGAGCGCCTTGCTCTGCATGGTCTCGGCGTAGTCAAGCTGAAGATGTGCATCGCTGGGTTTCAGAAGCGTGACCTTCTGGCGTACGCCGCGCAGCTTCTCATCGCCGAGCGTTTCCCATTCGCCACCGCTGTATCCCGCGAAGGACTGGCTGGCGACAATGGGGCTGTTGAATTTTTTCGTCAGCGTCTGAAGCCTTTGCACTTCGTTGACGGCAGATCCGAAGGCCGAGAAGGTCAGTCGGTCCTTCAGCCCGACATTTCCGAACATCACGTTGCCGACATGCAGGCCGATGCCATAGCGAATTTCGCTGAGACCCTTCTTCCGTCGGGTCGTGTTGAGCTGCTCCATGCGGGCGGTTGCCTGACGCACCGCCGTCATCGCAGAGTGGACGGCGACCTGCGAGGGCTCCCTGTGGCGGCCGCAAGGGTAAACGGCGAGGAAGCCATCGCCGAGAAAGCTCAGGATTTCGCCACCTTCGCCGTTGAACGGCGTGGCGATCGCATCGAAAAACTCGTTGAGCGTGTCGATGTAGACCTGCCGGCCTTCCTTTTCCGCAAGCATGGTCGATTGGCGCATGTCCGCCATGACCAGCGCCGCCCGGATGGTTTCCCCGTCGCCGCGTCGAACCTGACCGGAGAGCACCCGTTTGCCAGAGTTGGCACCGAGATAGGTGGTCAGCATGTTGTCGGCGAGCTTGCCGAGAACCGCCATCTTGGCGGCGACAGCAAGGCTGTTTTGAACGCGCAGCAGCGCGTCGATCACGTCGTCTCCAAAACCGCCGGGCGCATCGGTCGCCCAGGAGCCGATCATGCCCTGACCGGATGCCTCGCCGAAGGACTGCACGAAGGCGATATAATCGGTCGTTCCCATAGCCTTCAATTCTTCGAAGATCGGGAACTCGTTCGGCGTCAGCGGGGTGATCTGGCGGCGGAGATGGTCGAGATTGTTGCTGAGCAGGTAGTAATAGGGGCTTTTCAGGAAGCGGTTGGCATCGTCGTCGTCCTCGTCGGCCCGGTAGCCCTCCACCGTCATGCCCTGGCCGCGCAGCCAGGTGAAACCGAGGGCGTCGTAGAGCGGGTGCAGCATCGAGAAGCTGAGGTGGATGCGGCTAAGCGGCAGGCCGGCTGCTGCAAGCCGCTCGCAAAAACCGGTGACGATGGTTTCGAGGCTGTCACCGTTGAGCGCGGTCTGTTTCAGCCAGCCGGAGACGCGATCGAGCAAATGGGAGGAAACGCGGCTGTGATGGATCGTCATCGCTTCAGTCGTCTTTCTCACGCTAAAAAGAATATGGCATGTGCAGACGCCTGGACGGGGCGGCCGGGTGCAAGCGGTACCGTACCCGATATAAGCATGCTTTGCGCGAATGCCAGAACCGATCAATCACATTTTGATCAAAGCATGTCCTCTGCGAGAGATTATCATTTAAGGTTATGTTTCATATATAGAATTTCAGGTAGCGGTGTTTCGTATGCGTGGCATATCTTGCCGATTCTCGCGCTCTCGCCCGGGGCATGGCTGCTTGACACCCGCAGAAATAATCATCAACTGACGACCATCCAAAACGCCTCCAAAGCGAGGCCTCCCGCCGAAACCAGACCGCGAGCACGCCCTTGACCACTCCTCTCCACGAGCCCGCCCCAGCGTCCCGGGCATTGCTGTCGAGCATCGAAACGCGGACCTCCCACATCGGCGTTATCGGTCTCGGATATGTCGGTCTTCCCTTGGCCATGACCGTTGCCAGAA
The DNA here is from genome assembly GCF_001931685.1 of Pararhizobium arenae. Taxonomy (GTDB): domain Bacteria; phylum Pseudomonadota; class Alphaproteobacteria; order Rhizobiales; family Rhizobiaceae; genus Pararhizobium; species Pararhizobium arenae. The sequence continues at coordinate 288,250 of NZ_MOOY01000002.1, forward strand.
GCGGTTTTCCGGTGACCGGGTTTGATATCGATCCGGCGAAGATGATCGCGATCGAGGCTGGCCGCTCCTATATCGAGGCCGTTTCGGACGAGGTTCTGGCCGCGGAAACGGCGGCTGGCCGCTTCCGGGCAACCACGGATTTCGGCAAGCTTGCGGATTGCGATATCATCGTCATCTGCGTGCCCACGCCACTGACGCGCCATCGCGACCCCGACCTCTCCTTCATCGTCAAGACGTGCGAGGCCATTGCCGCGACGCTGAGGGCCGGACAATTGATCGTGCTCGAATCCACCACCTATCCGGGGACCACGAACGAGGTGGTCCGGCCTATTCTCGAACGTACCGGACTTGTTTCCGGGCGGGATTTCTTCCTCGGCTTTTCGCCGGAGCGGGAGGATCCCGGTAACCGCGACTTCAAGACGTCGAGCATTCCGAAGGTCGTTGCGGGCGATGGTGCGGACGCCTCCGAACTGGTCATCGCTTTTTACGCGGCGGCGGTCGAAAAGGTGGTTCCAGTATCCTCGACCGCGACCGCCGAGGCTGTGAAGCTGACCGAGAACATTTTTCGCGCGGTCAACATCGCGCTCGTCAATGAGCTGAAGGTCGTCTACGAGGCGATGGGCATCGATATCTGGGAAGTGATCGATGCGGCCAAGACCAAGCCCTTCGGCTACATGCCATTCTATCCCGGGCCGGGGCTCGGCGGGCACTGCATCCCCATCGACCCGTTCTATCTCACCTGGAAATCGCGCGAATACGAGCTGCCGACCCGGTTCATCGAGCTTGCCGGCGAGATCAACTCGTCGATGCCGCGCCATGTGGTGAGCCGTCTTGCCGAAGCGCTGGATATCAAATGCGGCAAGGCGCTCAGCCGCTCGAAAATTCTCGTCATCGGCCTTGCCTACAAGAAAAACGTGCCGGATATCCGCGAAAGCCCGTCGCTGAAACTGATCGAACTGATCGAGGAACGCGGAGGGAGCGCATCCTACCACGATCCGTTCGTGCCGGAGATTCCGAAGACCCGCGAATATCTTGCCCTCAAGGGACGGCGATCGGTGCTGCTCGATGCCGAGACCGTTCGGGCTTTCGATGCGGTGCTGATCTCGACCGATCACGATGATGTCGATTACACCGGTCTTGCGCAATGGTCGCCGCTGATCGTCGATACCCGCAACGTGTTTTCCCGCCGGGACATCGCGGGAGACAGTATCGTCAAGGCGTGACGGCGGCGGTGGTCTGGCCGGGGCCGAGTTTCTTCATGCGGCTGGCCGCCACCGCGTAGCCGCCCGCCGCGCCATCGATGAAGTGCATGTGATCGTTTGAAAGCGGTGACGGCACGATGCAGGTCATGAGAGCGGAATCCTGCCGGTGCAGGCCATAACGGCAGATGCCGACGATGGCGGCCTGCTCAAGCCGCGCCTCGATGCGTGATCGCCGGTTCGCATCGATATCGATCGTCATTTTCAGGCCGTCATCGAATTTGCGGAAATCGGAATTGCGGCCAACGTCGCGGCGGTACTGGGCGGCATCGAAGCTTCCAAGCTTGCGGTTCAAGCGAAACAGCGTCACGGTCAGCAGATACTGCGCGACGACAAAGACCTTCTGCCGCCATCTTCCCTTCTTCGGTCCACGGGCACGCGCTTCCGCATCTACCCCGGCGGACGAAAGACCGAGTTCCGGTCCGTCTTCCCCAACGGGATGCCCCCCGCGCTCCTCGCCGCCGGCAATCGCCACGATGTCGCTGACCAGAGCAGTAAAGCTCCCGGTGGTTGCCGCCGGGCCGGGGAGGGCGATGATCGAGACGATTTCTCCGTGACGCGACTGGATCGGGTTCCAGCGGCAGGAAAGGCCGCTGAGATCGGGCCTGGCACCTGCAAGCGCGGGCTTCACGGCGTAGAGACCTTCTTTCATTCGGGCTTCCGCCCAGCTCGCGCCACCGCCGGAAAACATGGCGTAGGACGCGCCGGGGCTCACCTGAAACCGGGCGACACGCACGTCGAGCCCGGCATCGTGAATATCGACCACAGGCACGAGAGCGGCGCGTAACGTCAGTCCGAGTTCTTCCCGGACCCAGTTCTGCACGGCGGCGAGAGCGTCATGGGCAAGGCCGACCGAGGCCGGGGGAACCGCCACCAGCGCGCCGTCCCCGCCGAAAACGAAAGGCAGGTCGTGCTGGCCCACTGCATTGAGGATGGCGGAGATGACGCTGGCACCTGCCATGTTCACGGCCTTGTAGCGGCCCGCCTCGATTGCCCCGGTGGAATCAACGATATCGGCTGTCGCCAGCGACCAGTCTTGCGGCAGCGGGCGGTAATTTGTGCTGTCGGCCACACCTTCGAAATCGGTGAAAACGGGAAGCGTGCTGAAGAAGTCGTCGGTCGTCGGCTGGGTCATGGCGTCAGGCTACCGTATTGGTGATGAAACAGAAATCGCTTTCCTGCGTTGCAATCAGCCAATTGAGAAAATTCCTGATCTCGCGGTCGACCGAATGCGGCGATGCGTGTTAAGCGGGTTCATCAGCAAGCAACATGGGCACGATACGAATGAGCCGTCTCGATAGTTTCATCCGCCGCCTCAGCGCCCAGCGGGATGTTCTCAACCATATCAGCGGCGAGGTGCGCGAAAAGGATGGCGCGATCCTCGAAATCGGGCTTGGCAACGGCCGAACCTTCGATCATCTGCGCGAGCTTTTTCCCGAGCATCGCATTATCGCCTTCGACCGGGCGGTTGGCGCTCATGGCTCGTCCCTGCCACCGTTGGAAAACCTTGTCATCGGCGAAATTCGCGAGACGGCGCAACCGTTTATCGGTTCGGAAGCCGTGCTTTTTCATGCCGATATCGGCACCGGCTATGACGATAAGGATGCCAAGACGCTGACGTGGCTGCCGCAGCTTGCCGCAGGCGCCATTGCCAGGGGCGGTCTTGCCGCGTCGGGCCTGCCGCTGGAGCATCCGGATCTCGAAGCCTTGCCGTTGCCGGAAACGGTCGATGAGGGGCGTTATTTCCTGTACCGGAGGCGCTGATCACGGCATCAGGAAAAGATCGAACTGCTCTTCTCCGAGCGGGATATCCTTGACCTTCATTTCCTCCTGCTCGTCTTCGCGGAAGACGATGCAGTGCTCGTAATGGCGGGCAAGCTCCGCCGCGAAAGCGATGGTGCCTTCGCGGCCGTAGAAGGTTGGCGAAAACTCCATATAGAGCGGCACGCGCCGCGCCATCAGCGCCTGCATCGATCGGCAGGCGACGGGCTCATATCCCTCGATATCCATCCAGACCAGGCCGACATCTTCCTCGCTGAAACCGGCATTGCGCAGGATTGCGCCGACGGGGCGCACCGGAACCTTGATCTCGCGGTCGCTTTCGCTCTGGCGGATGGCGCTGCTCTTGCCGAAATTCGCCTGGTGCTGGAAGAAGGCGATCTCGCCTTCGGTTTCGCCGGCCGCACATAGGACAGCTGTGACCTGCGCCTTAAGATCGTTCTGTGCAAGATTGGTTTCCAGCATCTCGAAATTGCGGGGGTCTGGCTCGACGCTGACGATGTGCCTGAAGGCCTTGGCCAGCGCGAAATAGATCGTCTGGGTGCCGATATTGCCGCCGAGTTCCAGCAGTACCTTGTCGGCGTCCAGCAATGAGCGCTGCTTGAGGATTCCGAGCAGCCGCTCGACATGATCGCGCTCGAAATGACCCTTGCGATAGATCTTGCGGCCGACGTAATCATGCGGCGAAAAGGTCATGACGTGATCGCCGCAATCGGCGGTCATGGTGATGACGCGGGGGCTGATCGAGGCGACCAGCATTTCGCGGCCGACGCGGGTGTTCAAAAGCCGCCGGGCGGTGCGGTTGCGCCATTTGCGCAGTTTCTTGCGCAACAGGTCGGTGGTCTTCGTCATGCGTCAGCTCTTCGAGGTCTCGATGCGGGTTCAGCCTTTGAGCATGATCCCGCAGGAAACGCCATCAGAACAATGCGTCTTCGAACAGATCCTCGTCGCTCTGCACTTCTTTTGCGGGCGCGACGGCCGGCGTTCCGAAGGCTTCCATCTGCGGGATGACGGCGTTGTGCACATTGCGCTCCTGGACCATCGTGTAGGTCTTGAAGATGCGCTGGGAAAGGCCGCCGAGCACCGCGTCGAGACCTTCGGTCGAGGCGATTTCAGAGCCTGCGATCGTGCAAAGCTCGTCGGCGCAGGTGGACAGGATTTCGCCGAGATCGTGCTGGAAATCGAGCTTGGCGATCATCAGGCTGATCTGGGTTGCGACCTCGCGGCCATGTTCGGAAAGGGCGGCAAGCTCGCCTTCCATGGCGTTTGCCGTGTCGCGGATGTTGGAGACGGCGCCGTTCAGGCGTTCACCAAGCCCCTGAGAACCGGAGCTTGCTGTCGCATTCATGGCGTCAGCTGCCTTGTCGAGGCGGGAGAGGCCATCGACGATATGGTCGGCGGATTCATCCAGCTTGGCGGCGAAGATTCGCAATTCGCCGGTGACGACGTTGATCGAGCGGCCTTCCTCGCCAAGCCTGCTGCAGCGCAGGTTGGTGTTCAGCGCCATATAATGGATGTCCATCTTGACGCCGCGGATATTGCCGATGCCTTCGAGCAGGCGGGATGCGGTCGAGGCCGTGGACTGGCTGACGGCATCAGCCTTCAGGCTTGCGGCTTCGACCTGCTTGACGATGCCAAGCGCCTTGGTGACGCTGTCTTCCAGCGCGCGCATGAAATTGTCTTCGCTGCCGCCGCCCTGCATCTGGCTGCGCAGGTTGAGGATTTCCTGGGTATCGCCGCCGAAGCTGGCGATGGTCTGCACGACGTTGCGGCTATCGCGCTGAAAATCCTCGACCATTTCGACCAACTGCGCGGCGCAAAGATGATGGATCAGATTGGAAAGGCGCTCACGCTCCGCGCCGGAAAGGGCGCGGCCTTCCTGACTGTCAAGGCTATCGTCGAGCATCGACAGCGAGGCCTGCACATGCTCGATACGCTGGCGGGTGATGTCGCCGATCTGAAGAGCTGAGAGCGTGGTGGCGACCTTCGACTGAATGCCGCGGGCAAGGACCGAGACCTCGCGGGCGATGACGCCGAGCTTGGCGCGATTTTCAGTGATGGTGCGAGCGTCCTTTTCGAGGGCACGCACGACATCTGGAACCGTCTGGGCATATTGTTTGGAGATGTCGCTGCCAAAACTGCGGGCGACACCGAGTTCCTTTTCAAGTGCTGCCAGCTGGTCGGCAAAGCTCTTGACTTCGGCCGTGCCGGAGCGGATGCGCTCAAGGATCTCTTCGGCAAAACCGGAAAATTCCGGCAGGCCGGCGCCTGTGATCTTCACGGTCACGGCAAACGTCTGCAGGTAGCGCATGGTCTCCTGCATGTCCTCGACATGGCTGCGCATGCCGGAGCCGGCTTCGGCCAGCGCGCTCAGATGCGTCTGGCGGCTCGCCTGAATATCCGGAAGATCGGAGAGGTTCTTCACTGTGGCCAGCAGGTCGGCCATGGTGTCGTTGGCCGAACCGGTTTCCAGCGAGCGGCTGATATTGTCGAGCGAGGCCAGCAGCCGGTTCAGGACGTCCATGACCGAGAGAAGAACATTGCCGCCCTCGAGAAAACGTTGCTCGACCTTGCTGCGCGCCGCCTCCAGCTTGTCGCTGATGCGACTTGAGGTGCCGTGATCATGATGTCGGGCAATGGCTGCATTCTGTGTCACGGGAACCTCGACTTCCAAATATTGTTGCGCCAATCAATAGTTGAAGGGTGCAAACTTCTGGTAAATCGCAGACTCGTCCACGTTGCACCCTGATACAGCTCGACTGACGCCGGCCGGGGCACGTGTTTGCCATGCCATATTTTGCCGGATTCCGATTACGGCAGTCTAATATATTGATAATATTAATTTAATTGAATTATTTGACGTGGCGCAGTGAAAAGTACCGGGTAAAATTTCATAGTGAACAGACTCGCAATAAGTGCATTCAAATACAACCTGCATTTACGCCATGTTAAGGCTGGCGTGAGATTCCAGAAGAAGGTTCACTAGTATTCACTGTTTAGCGGGGCTGGCATGGTCGAAAACAACATCGTAAATTATTCGATAAATTTGCCGTCAAAGCTAAATATCAAGACTATATTCGATATACAGAATATAATTTCGGAAAAACTTTCTTCCGAAAGGGCTTTGACTATACACGTTCCTGACGATTGCGACGTCGATCTGAGCTTCATTCAACTGATCGAGTCCGCGCGAATCCGCGCGAAATCGTCGGGCGTCACTTTGAACCTTGCCCAACAGGCAAACGCGCAGGTGCGCAGTGTCCTCGAGCGCGGCGGTTTTGTCGCCGGCTTCTCGGAAGAGGACGAAAAATTCTGGTTTCATGGAAAGGCACAGCAATGAGCGGACGGATTTTGACGGTCGATGACAGCGCGAGCATTCGGCTGACGACCAAGGTAACCCTGACCAATGCCGGGTATGAAATCACCGAGGCGGTGAACGGCGCAGAAGGTCTGGAAAAGGCCAAGGCCGGCGAATACGACCTGATCGTCACCGATCTCAACATGCCGATCATGGACGGCCTGACGATGATCGAGGAGCTGCGCAAGCTTCCGGCTCATATGGGCGTTCCGATCATCTTCCTGACGACGGAATCGGATGCCGACCTCAAGGCCCGCGCCAAGGCCGCCGGTGCGACCGGCTGGCTGACCAAACCTTTCGACCCTGAAAACCTCGTCAAGATCGTCAAGAAGGTCCTCGGCAGATGAGTATGCCCGATCCCGTAGCAGTCTTTCGTATCGAGGCGGCCGAACTGCTGGAGCAGATCGAAACCGGCCTTCTCGATCTTACCCACCGTCTCAATGACAAGGACCAGATCGACGCGGTGTTCCGCGGACTGCATACGCTCAAGGGATCGGGAGCCATGTTTGGCTTCGACGCGCTCGCGGCCTTTACCCACCATTGCGAAACGGCCTTCGACCGGGTTCGCAAGGGTGAGAAGCCGGCCACCAGCGAACTGGTTGCCGCCGTTCTTGCCGCGCAGGATCATATGCGCGCCCTGATCGAAAACCCGACCGACGACCACGGCGATATCGGCGAGCGGCTGCTTGCCCAGTTGCGCCATGCTGTCGAGGGCGGGGATGCGCCGGCGGCTGTCGTCGCCAGTGCTGCCCCGGTCGAAGTGGCCGAAGAGAAAAGTGGGACAAACACGTTCCGCATCCGCTTCAGCCTGCCGCTCAATTCCATGGTCAACGGCACCAACCCGCTGGGCCTGCTCGATGAGCTTCGTGACCTCGGCGAATGCAAGGTGGTGGCCGATACCTCCGCCATTCCCTCGCTCGACGTTCTTGTCCCGACCGAGCTTTACGTCTCCTGGGATGTCACGCTGACCACAGACCAGCCGCGCTCGGCAATCGATGATGTCTTTATCTTCGTCCTTGACGACATGAAGCTCGACGTCGAAACCTTTGCTGCCGAGACCGCGGCTCCTGCCGCACCGGTCGTGGCGGAGGTCGTTGCCCCGGTCGCCGTTGCAGCGCCTGTTGCTCCGCCGGCACCCGCGCCAAAGGCGCCTGAGCCGGTGGCTGCTGCAGCGCCAGCTCAGCGTTCGGCACCTGCGCCTGAAACGGCACAACAGGCCAAGGCTGCCGAAAACGTTCGCGTTCCCGCAGAACGCCTCGACGAACTGATGGACCGCGTCGGTGAGCTCGTTATCGCCCAGTCGCGCCTGCGTCAGCTTGCCAGCACCAGCATGGATATCCAGTTGCGCTCGGTCTCCGAAGAAATCGAACGTCTCTCCGGCGAACTGCGCGACACAATGATGGTCTTGCGCATGGTGCCGGTCGGCAGCCTCTTCGGACGCTTCCGCCGTCTCGTGCATGATCTGGCCCGCGAAACCGGCAAGATCATCGAGCTGGAAACCGAAGGCGAGACCACCGAGGTCGATAAGACCGTCATCGAACGTCTGGCCGATCCTCTCGTCCATCTCGTCCGCAACTCCATCGACCATGGTCTTGAGACCCCGGAAGAGCGGCGTGCAGCCGGCAAGGAAGAGGCCGGTAAGGTCATCCTGTCTGCCCGTCAGGCTGGCGGCGAAGTGATCATCACCATCAAGGACGACGGTCGCGGCATCAACCGCGAGCGGGTCCGCGCGAAGGCGGAGTCCTCCGGCCTCATGCAGCCGGGCCAGCAGATTTCCGATCAGGACCTCTTGCAGATGATCTTCCAGCCGGGTTTCTCGACGGCAGCCCAGGTGACCAACCTTTCCGGACGCGGCGTCGGCATGGATGTGGTTAAGAAGACGGTCGAGGCCCTGCGGGGTGCGATCGATATCGTCAGCAAGCCGGGGCAGGGCTCCGAGGTTGCGCTGCGCATTCCCCTCACGCTCGCCATCATCGATGGCCTGCTCGTGCGGGTGGGCGAGGGGCGTTACGTCATTCCGCTGTCGGCGGTCGAGGAATGCCTCGAGCTTTCGCTGGAAGAGGATCTGCGTTCGCGCGGCCGCAGCTTCATCTCGCTGCGTGACAGCCTCGTGCCGTTCCTGCGCCTGCGCGATCTCTTCCGCACCGGCACCAAGCCCGACACGCACCAGAAGGTGGTGGTCATCTCCACCGGCACGGAGCGGGTCGGCATGGTCGTCGACCAGATCATCGGCGATCACCAGACGGTCATCAAGTCGATGTCCAAGCTTCATCATGACGTCGCGACTTTCTCGGGCGCGACCATTCTCGGCGACGGCAGCGTCGCCCTTATCCTCGATGTCGCCCATCTGGTGGCGGCCGGACAGCAACAGGAGGCGCATCTGCGCGCGGCGGGATGAGTGACAGGCTTCAGACAAATCTCCGGCAGAACGCCGATATGCACTGGAACGATGACGGCGAACTCGAGGTTCTGACCTTCGATCTGCACGGCGAGACTTTTGCGCTCGAGGCGATCATGGTTCAGGAAATCCTTGACCTGTTGCCTGAGACCATCGTTCCCGGCGCCATGCCCTTCGTGGGCAGCGTCATCAATTTCCGCGGCAAGGTCATTCCGCTTGCGGATATCCGTCTCGCTTTCGGCATGGAAGCGGGCGAAGCGACGATCGATAGCCGCATCGTCGTCATTGAAATCGAGCTGCAGGGCGAACTGACCTTGGTCGGCCTCAGAACGGACAAGGTGAATGAAGTCACCACCCTCTCACGAGACATGAGCGAGCCCCCGCCGAGCGTCGGCATGAAATGGCGGGCCGACTACATCAACTGCCTCGTCAAACGCGACGGACAATTCATCATCCTCCCGAATCTGCAGGCGATCTTTTCGTCCCGGAAAGAAGCCTAGGGCCGAGGCCGCCAGGCGGCTCAGCGAGAAGGAATTTCAAAAATGCGATTTACGATCAAACTCAAGCTGGGCATAGCCTTCGGCTTCATTATTGCCTTGCTTCTCGCAACTGCCGGCTATGGCATCCTAAGCCTCGGCACGCTGAATGAGAACCTGGAGCAGGTTCTGCAGGGCCCCGCCGCCCGCCTGAAGCTTGCCCAGCAGATTAATATCGAAGAACTGCAATCCATTCGCCAGCAGAAGAACCTTCTGGCTGCAACTACCGAAAAGGAAGCGGAGGCCGCCCGTGCAAAGGGTGACGCCGCCCGCAAGGCTTTCGAGGGGCTGCTCGCCGAAGCCGAATCCAAGGCGACCGAACAGGGCAGGGCCCGCTGGGCCAAGCTGCGCACGCTCGCGGTTCAGTCCGATGAGGCGGAAGCGCAGATCCGCAACTTCCTGAGCGTCGGCAACAAGGCTGCTGCTGACAATATCTCCGTGACCACCGCCCGCGCCAGCGCCAACGAGATTGACGCCATTCTCGAAGAAATCGTCAAGCTTGAGGAAGGTCGTCTCCAGGAAGCCGGCACGGCTGCCGAGGAACTTTATAACTCCACGCGCGTGATGATGACGGGCGCCGCCGGTCTTGCTGTCCTCATCGCAATCGCCGCAGCCATCTGGATTTCGATGACCATCAGCAAGGGTCTTCGCCGCGCGACGACCGCTGTTTCCGATGTTGCGGAAGGTGACCTCACCAAGATGGCCGAAATCACCAACAATGACGAAATCGGCGTCCTGCTCGGCAACGTCAATGTGATGATCGAGCGCCTTCGCGGTGTCGTCGGCGATGCTCTGTCGGCCTCCGACAACGTCTCCGCAGGCAGCCAGGAACTTTCGGCCAGCTCGGAACAGGTCTCCCAGGGGGCGACCGAACAGGCGGCATCCGCCGAAGAAGCCTCGGCTTCGATGGAAGAGATGGCCGCCAACATCAAGCAGAACGCCGACAATGCCGCCCAGACGGAAAAGATTGCCCGTCAGTCGGCCAAGGATGCGGAAATGAGCGGCGAAGCCGTGACCCGCGCCGTCAGCGCGATGCGGACCATTGCCGAGAAGATTTCCATCGTCCAGGAAATCGCCCGCCAGACCGACCTTCTCGCTTTGAACGCAGCTGTGGAAGCAGCCCGTGCCGGCGAGCATGGCAAGGGTTTCGCGGTCGTCGCTTCCGAAGTCCGCAAGCTTGCCGAACGCTCCCAGTCGGCTGCTGCCGAAATCGGCCAGATGTCCGGCGATACGGTCAAGGCTGCTGCCGAAGCCGGTGAGATGCTCAATCGTCTGGTTCCGGATATCCGCAAGACCGCGGAACTGGTGACGGAAATCTCCGCCGCCTGCCGAGAACAGGATATCGGTGCGAGCCAGATCAACGAAGCGATCCAGCAGCTCGACAAGGTGACCCAGCAGAACGCCAGCGCCTCCGAGCAGATGTCGGCGACGTCGGAAGAGCTTGCCGCCCAGGCGGAGGAGCTTCAGGCCTCGATCGCCTTCTTCAAGGTCGAGGGTTCCGCTGCACCGAAGAAGCCGGTTGCGGCCAAGGCGGCCAGCAAATCCGCAGCAGTCAAGGCGCCGGCGGCCAAGCGCCCGGTAGCCCCTGCGGGCAACTCGGTTGCGGCCCAGCAGGCGCGCGCCAAGGGCTTTGCCCTGGACCTCTCCATGGGCGGTCCGGATGCTGAAGACGATCACTTCCGGCAGAGCGCCTAAAGCCTTCCCGGATGACCGGCGGCCCGCCCGGGGCCGTCGGGGCTCGCGTGTGTATGCGCGGCCGAAGTACCTATCCGACACCACCGGTTTCGCGGACGTGAATCAGTCACCTACCGCCAGCTGGCTCGGACATTGAAAAGACATGGCTCCGCAAGCCTCTCAACGTTCCGAACCACTGAAGGACAGTGACAATGCGTATGACGATCAAACTCAAGCTGGGAATAGTGTTCGCCGTCATTATTCTCCTGACGGGCGGCATGGCCGGCCTGTCGATCTACAATCTGGCCTCGCTCAATTCCGCCATCACGCAAATGGTCGAGGAGCCGATCGCTGACATGAAGGAACTCGCGGACATGACCGCCGAGTTTAACAACACGGTCCGTGCCGAAAAGAATGCGATCCTCAACACCAATCCGGCCGAGATTCAGGACTTTGTAAAGTCGCTGACCGATGGTCAGGCCAAACTCGGCACGATGATCGGCGACCTTGCAAATTCCGCGGATCCGGCCGTTGCCGCAAAGGCGAACGAGTTTCGTGGCCTCTTCGATCAGTATTTGCCGCTGCAGAAGCGCATGATCGATCTTGCGGTCCAGAACACGACCGAGTCCAACACGCTGGCTGCCAGCATCTCGATGGGTGCCGGTCGCGAGGTCATGAACAAGGCACTGGCGGTGATCGACGAAATCAACGTCATCGTCACCGGCAACGTCAAGGAAACCGACGCTGCGACCAACGAACAATATGCCCAGTCGCGCCTGCTGCTGATTTCGGCAACCGTTGGCCTGACCCTCTTTTCAATCGCGGCGGCCCTCTGGATCTCGCTCAACATTTCCCGCGCGCTGCGCCGTGCCGGCGATCTGGCGGATGCGGTCAGCATCGGCGATCTCAACTACGAGATCGAGCACAAGAGCAATGACGAGATCAAGGATCTCGTCAATTCGATGCAGCGCATGACCGCAAACCTGCGCAACACGGCCAGCATTGCCGACAAGATCGCCGATGGCGACCTGACGGTTCAGCCGACGCCGCTTTCGGAAAAGGATACGCTGGGTCTTGCGCTGGAGCGCATGGTCGAACGCCTGCGCGGCGTCGTGGCCGATGCTCTCTCGGCCTCCGACAACGTATCGGCCGGCAGCCAGGAACTTTCGGCCAGCTCCGAGCAGATTTCCCAGGGCGCGACCGAACAGGCGGCATCCGCCGAAGAAGCCTCGGCTTCGATGGAAGAGATGGCGGCCAACATCAAGCAGAACGCGGACAACGCCGCCCAGACCGAAAAGATCGCTCGTCAGTCGTCCAAGGACGCCGAAGCCAGCGGGGAAGCGGTTTCCCGCGCCGTCAGCGCCATGCGCACGATCGCCGAAAAGATTTCCATCGTTCAGGAAATCGCTCGCCAGACCGACCTGCTCGCACTGAACGCCGCCGTTGAAGCGGCCCGTGCCGGCGAGCATGGCAAGGGTTTTGCGGTTGTGGCTTCCGAAGTCCGCAAGCTTGCCGAACGCTCGCAGTCGGCTGCTGCCGAAATCGGTCAGATGTCCGGCGACACGGTCAAGGCTGCTGCTGAGGCCGGTGAGATGCTGAACCGTCTGGTTCCGGACATCCGCAAGACCGCCGAACTCGTCGCCGAAATCTCGGCTGCGTGCCGCGAACAGGATATCGGTGCCAGCCAGATCAACGAGGCGATCCAGCAGCTCGACAAGGTGACCCAGCAGAACGCCGGTGCATCCGAGCAGATGTCGGCGACGTCGGAAGAACTCGCCGCGCAGGCGGAGGAGCTTCAGGCCTCGATCGCCTTCTTCAAGGTCGATGGCGCCGGCGTGAAGGTTGCAGCTGCCCGCAAGCCGGTGAAGGCCACCACCAAGGTCGTTGCCCGCAAGCCGTCTTCTTCACCAGCCGCCAACACAGTGTCGGCCCAGCAGGCGCGGGCCAAGGGTTTCGCCCTTGACCTCTCCATGGGTGGACCGGATGCCGACGACGCAGACTTCAGAGAAAGCGCATAAACCATGGCAACAGTATCTCTCGAATCCCAATACGTGACGTTCAGCCTGGGCGATGAAGTCTTCGCCGTTCCCGTCGAGGTGGTCCGGGAGATCCTCGACTATGAGGAAGCCTTCAAGATCCCCAACGGTCCCGATTATCTGCTCGGCCTGCGCGATGTGCGCGGGCAGGGCGTGCCGACCATCGATCTGAGGTTGAAGCTCGGCCTTTCCAAGACCGTGCCGACATCCCATACGCGGGTGCTGGTCATGGATATCCCGCTGGAAAGCCGCATGCTCTGCCTCGGCCTCGTGGCTGACCGGGTTTTTGAAGTCACGCCGTTCCGCAAGGATCAGGTGGAGGCGGCCCCCGATATCGGGGTCCGCTGGCGCTCCGGCTACATCGCCGGGGTCGTTCGTCGCGAAGGCGGCTTTGTCGTGATCATCGATCTCGCAAGCCTTCTTTCGCGCGAGGAAACCGCCCTTCTGGCCCTGCCCGGCGCTGCCTGAGGATAACAGTCGATGAATGCTGCGCCCCGCCCGATGCAGGCGGTCAATGACCGCATCAGCAAACGCAATTTCGACCGGCTTGCCCGCTACATCTACGACTACAGCGGCATCAAGATGCCGCAGAGCAAGCTGACGATGCTCGAAGGCCGGCTTCGTCGCCGCCTTCGGGCAACCAACATCATCAGCTTCGACGACTACTGCGACTATCTCTTCAACGATGGCGGCATCGAGCATGAGGCCGTCTACCTCATCGATGCCGTCACCACCAACAAGACGGATTTCTTCCGCGAATCCAGACATTTCGACTATATGGCCGAAAGTGCCTTGCCGGCTCTCGTCAAACATGGGCACCGCAAGCTGCGCATCTGGAGTTCGGCTTGCTCTACAGGGGCCGAACCCTACACGATCGCCATGGTGATGCAGGATTTCATCGAGGACCGTCGCGAACTCGATTATTCGATCCTTGCGACCGACCTTAGCACGGATGTCCTGCAGACCGCGCATCAGGGCATTTATCCGGCCGATCTCGTGGCACCCGTGCCATCGGACATGATGCGCAAATATGTGATGCGCTCGGCCCGTCCCGGCAACAATGACATCCGCATTTCGCCGCGGCTTCGGTCTCGCATAGGTTTTGCACGCATGAACCTGATGGATGCCAAATATCCGGTGGGTGACCCCATGCACATCATCTTCTGCCGCAACGTGCTGATCTATTTCGATAAACCGACGCAGGCCACCGTTCTGTCGCGTCTGACGGATTGCCTTGTGCCCGGCGGCTATATGTTTATCGGACATTCGGAATCGATCACCGGCATCGACCTGCCGCTGAAGCAGGTTTCCAACACGGTGTTTCAGCGCGTCTAATCTCAAACATGCGTTTTCTGCGAGCGGAGGAGTTTGCATCGAAAGCGCTGAAAGGCAGATCGAAATGGGTAAGAAGATCCGGGTCCTGATTGTCGATGACAGTGCCAGCGTTCGCCAGACGATGACGGCGATCCTCAGCCAGGACCCCGATATCGAGGTGATGGGGGCAGCCTCCGATCCTTTCATGGCGGCAAAGCGCATTCAGGAAGACATTCCCGATGTCATCACGCTGGATGTGGAGATGCCGCGCATGGATGGCATCACCTTCCTGCGCAAGCTGATGGCGCAGCATCCGATCCCGGTCGTCATGTGTTCGTCGCTGACGGAAGTCGGCTCGGAAACCTTGTTGCAGGCGCTGGAAGCGGGTGCTGTCGATATCATTTTGAAGCCGAAGATAGGCGCCGCCGATCATCTGGCGGAAAGCGGCATGCGCATCCGCGAGGTGGTGAAGAGCGCCGCGCAAGCCCGTATTTCCGGCGTCCGCCGACCGTCTGCACGAACGAGCGGCGCTGCAGCTTCCGGCCCTGCCGCCAAGCTGACGGCGGATGCCATGCTACCGCCGCCAACTGGCCGCGCCATGGCGAAAACGACGGAAATGGTCGTTTGCGTCGGCGCCTCGACTGGCGGGACGGAAGCCCTGCGCGAGATGCTGGAAGCGCTGCCTGCCAATGCCCCGGGCATGGTCATCGTTCAGCACATGCCGGAAAAATTCACGGCCGCCTTTGCCAAACGGCTGAACAGTCTTTGTGAGGTCGAAGTCAAGGAAGCGGAAGACGGTGATCCCGTGCTGCGCGGACATGTTCTGATCGCGCCCGGCGACAAACATATGCTGTTGGAGCGGCAGGGTGCGCGCTATCATGTCTCGGTGAAGACCGGGCCGCTGGTCTCGCGTCATCGTCCTTCGGTCGACGTGCTGTTCCGGTCTGCGGCGCGTGCTGCTGGTGCCAATGCCATGGGCGTGATCATGACCGGCATGGGTGATGATGGCGCGCGCGGCATGGAAGAGATGAAGCGGGCAGGAGCTTTCAACATCGCCCAGGACGAGGCGACCTCGGTCGTCTTTGGCATGCCGAAGGAAGCGATTGCCCATGGCGGCGTCGACAAGGTCGTGCCGCTGGAGCAGATCGCCCGCGAGATTCTTCTCGCGCAGTCGAAGTTCTAAATTCCCTGAACCGTCATAAAAGCCTTCATGTGCTCGACGGCCAATTCCGGCCGATCGAGCACGTTGGCCTTGTCGGCAAGCCGGAAGATATCGGCATAGTGCAGCACCCCACGGGCGGACTGCATGCCGGCCGGCATGGTAAAGTGCTTCTGGTGACCGTTCAGCCAGGCGAGGAAGACGACGCCGGCCTTGTAATATTGCGTCGGCGTCTCGAAAATCTTGCGCGAGAGCGGCACGGTGGGCTCGATAACCGAGCGGAAGGTTTCGACGTCGCCTTCGGCCAGCGCCGCCAGCGCCTTTGAGGCGGACGGGGCGACCGCGTCGAAGATGCCGAGCAGCGCGTGGCTGTACTTCTCGCCATCGCCTTCGATCAGTTCCGCATAGTTGAAGTCGTCGCCGGTGAAGCAGAGCACGCCATCGGGCAGACGGTTGCGCAGCGCCACTTCACAGGCGTTGTCGAGCAGCGAGATCTTGATGCCCTCGACCTTGGCCTTGTTCTCCTCGATGATGGAGAGCACGGTTTCGAGCGCCGTCTCGAAATTCTCGGAGCCCCAATAGCCCCTGAGTTGCGGGTCGAACATATTGCCGAGCCAGTGCAGCACCACCTTGTCCTTCGTCTGGCTGAGGATGTGGCCATAGACCTTGCGGTAATCGTCCGGTGAGCGGGCGATGCGGGCGAGCGCTCGGCTTGCCATCATGATCGAGCGGCCGCCCTGCTTTTCGACGAAACCGACCTGTTCCTCATAGCCCTTGATCACGTCGTCCAGCGAGCGGGTATTTTCCGGCGCGAGATGGTCGGTGCCGGCGCCGCAGGCGAGATCAGCGCCCTCGACGGTGCGTGCTTCTGCGAGCGAGCGGCGGATCAGTTCCTGCGCGCCGGCCCAATCCAGCCCCATGCCGCGCTGCGAGGTGTCCATGGCTTCGGCGATCTTGAAGCCGAGCGACCAGAGGTGGTGACGGAAGGCAAGCGTCGTGTCCCAATCGATCGCCGGATTGCCCCAAGGCTGGAGGTCGCGCAGCGGATCGGAGACCACATGCGCGGCGGCATAGGCGATACGGCTGAAGCGCGGCACAGAGGCTGGCCGGGCAATCGGCGTTCCGGACAGATGGTAGGTCTCCACCGTGCCATCGGCGCGGGGCAGCAACAGGGCGTCAGACATGGATTTCCTCCTCAGTTGACGGTCGGATAATTTAGATCGTTCCAAATTTCAAGTGTTTGTTTTTGGCAATGGTAGTGGGGAGGTGCGTAGGAGGGACTATATGGGCTTTTGCTGGGAGAGCCTGAAAAGCCCTCATTCGTCATGCTTGGGCTTGTCCCGAGCATCTGCAAGGCTTTGATTTGCCGATATCCTGTAGATCCTCGGCGCAAGGCCGAGGATGACGAACTCCTGTGTTGCGTGGTTTCAGGGCACCAATCCACAGGGCTAATCATTTTTCCATCTTCCCGCTTGACAATATTGGAACGTTCCAATTATTTTGCCTTCACATTCGAGGCGGGAGACCTCGAGGGGAGGAAATTGTCTTGGTCAAGGAACGGGTCACGGTTATCGATATTGCGCGCGCCGCCGGCGTGTCGAAGTCGACCGTTTCGCTCGTGCTGCAGGCAAGCCCCCTTGTCAACGAGGCGACGCGCGCCAAGGTCAATGCGGTTATCCGCGAGCTTGGCTATGTCTATAATCGCGGCGCGGCCAATTTGCGGCAGTCCAACGCCAAGTCGAAGATCATCGGCGTTGTCGTCAACGACCTGACCAACAGCTTCTTTGCCGAGCTTGCCGTCGGTATCGACATGGTCGTGCAATCCGCCGGCTATGTGCAATTTCTTGCCAATACCGGTGAAAGCCTCGATCGCCAGCGCGAGGTTATCGCCTCGATGCGCGAACATGGCATTTCCGGTCTGATCCTGTCGCCGGCGCGCGGCACGGAAGCGTCCGACCTGAAGTCGCTGGTGGCGGCTGGTGTTCCGGTGGTCAATGTTGTTCGTCAGGTTCCCGGCGCGAAGGTCTCTTCGATGATTTCGGACAACCATGCCGGCGCGCATGAGGCGGTCACGCATCTCACCGGCCTCGGCCACCGCCGCATCGCTTTCCTTGGCGGCTTTCCCGATACGGCCGTGTTCAACGAGCGCTTTCAGGGGTATCGCGCCGCGCTTGTCGATGCCGGGCTGGAGGCGAGCGGCGAGCTGGTGATCGGTTCGGCGCCATCGCGCGCCGGTGGCGTTGCGGCCGTCGAGCGGGCGCTTTCGCTTGCCGTGCAGCCCACGGCGGCGCTCTGCTTCAATGATGCGGTGGCCTTTGGCGCCTGCGATGGCCTGCGCGCCAAGCGCATGGAGCCGGGTGTGGATTTTGCCGTCGTCGGTTTCGACGACGTGATCGAGGCGAAGACGGCGGTGCCGGCGCTGACGACGGTCTCCGTCGATCCGCAGGGCATGGGCCGCCGCACTGCGCAGTTGCTTCTCAAGCAGATCAATGCGGGCAAGGCGGATGCCGAGGCGATCGTCGGATCGGTGCGGCTCGTGATCCGCCAGAGCTGCGGCAGCGCGGCGGACAAGAGGGAAAGGCTGGCTCTTATATGACACGCTGGGGTTTGATCGGCGCGAGCACGATCGCGCATGAATGGGTGATCGATGCAATCCGCGCCGTGGGCGGCGAGATCGTTTCGGTGATGAGCACGAGCGCCGAGCGTGGCGCGGCCTATGCCCGCGACCATGGCATTCCGAAATCGGTGACGACGCTGGTCGAACTGGTCGGCGATCCCGATGTCGATGCCGTCTATATCTCGACGACCAACGAGTTGCATCGCGATCAGGCGATTGCCGCTGCCCAGGCGGGCAAGCATGTGCTGTGCGAAAAGCCGCTGGCCATGGCGCTTGACGATGCGCGAGCGATGATTGAGGCCGCGCGGGCTTCCGGCGTCGTCCTGGCCACCAATCATCACCTGCGGGCTGCTGGGACGCACCGCGCGATGCGTGAGGCCATCAAGGCGGGCCGGATCGGCAAGCCGCTATCGGCGCGCGTTTTTCATGCTGTCTACCTGCCGCCGCATCTGCAGGGATGGCGTCTCGACAAGCCGGAAGCAGGTGGCGGCGTCATTCTCGACATCACGGTCCACGACACCGATACGCTTCGTTTCGTGCTGGATAGCGATCCGGTGGAAGCCGTTGCTTTCTCCCAGGCTGGAGGCATGGGCAAGGCAGGGCTGGAAGATGCCGTCATGGGCGTTCTGCGCTTTGAAAACGGCGTCATTGCCCAGTTTCACGATGGCTTCACCACCAAATTCGCCGAGACCGGTTTTGAGGTGCATGGCACCGAAGGCTCGCTGATCGGCCGCAACGTCATGACGCAGCGCCCGATCGGTACGGTGACCCTGCGCAATGCCGATGGCGAGCAGGAACTGCCGGTGGACCACAGCAATCTCTATGAAAATACGCTCAACGCCTTTGATGCCGCCATTGCCGGCAAGGGCAAGCCGCTCTGCACCGGCGAAGATGGCATCTGGTCGCTGGCGACCGGCCTTGCCGTCATCAAGGCCGCCGTATCCGGCGCAAGCGTCAAGATCGAATCCGGACTTTGAAACTCATGAGTAAGCATATCACCCCGGCTGAAGCCGCTGCCCTAATCCCGGATGGCGCCGTCGTCACCGTCTCCTCGTCCAGCGGCCTCGGCTGCCCGGACCTGATGCTGAAGGCAATCGGCGAGCGGTTCGATGCGACCGGCCACCCCCGGAATATCACGACGCTGCACCCGATCGCAGCCGGCGACATGAGCGGTATCAAGGGTGTCGATTATATTGCCAAGAAGGGCCTGCTGGCCCGTATCATCGGTGGCTCCTATCCCTCCGGCCCGTCATCCTCCGAACCGCCTGTCATTTGGCAGATGATCGGCAATGACGATATGCCGGCCTATAATATCCCCTCCGGCATCCTGTTCGACATGCACCGCGAAGCCGCCGCCAAGCGGCCGGGTGTCCTGACCAAGGCTGGTCTCGAAACCTTCGTCGATCCTTCCCGCGAAGGCTGTGCGATGAATGGCAAGGCCGCCGCCGAGCCCGTGGTCAAGAAGATCGAGTTCGAGGGCGAGGAATGGCTGTTTTTCAAGTCGATCGTGCCCCAGGTGGCGATCATTCGTGCCACGACGGCCGACGAGCGTGGTAATCTCACCTATGAACATGAGGGCGCTTATCTCGGCGGTCTCGATCAGGCGCTCGCCGCCCGCAACAATGGCGGCATCATCATCGCGCAGGTAAAGCGCATCACCAAATCCGGCTCGCTGAAGCCCCATGATGTGCGCGTGCCCGGCATGCTCGTCGATTATGTCGTCGTCGATCCCGAGCAGAAGCAGACGACACTGACGGATTACGACCCGGCCATATCCGGCGAAATTTTCCGGCCGCTCGATACCTTCCGCGTGCCGGAGTTCAACATCCAGAAGGTGATTGCCCGCCGTGTGGCACAGGAGCTTGAGGGCGGCAGCTGCGTTAATCTAGGTTTCGGCATTTCGGCAAACGTGCCGCGCATTCTGCTGGAAGAAGGCCTGCATGGGTCCGTGACCTGGGTGATCGAGCAGGGGGCTGTCGGCGGCGTGCCGCTTCTCGATTTCGCCTTCGGCTGTGCCTCCAATGCCGATGCCTATATGCCGTCGCCCTATCAGTTCACCTATTTCCAGGGTGCCGGCTTCGATGCCTCGCTGCTCTCCTTCCTCGAAATCGGCCGTGATGGCTCTGTAAATGTCTCCAAGCTCTCCTTCCGGCCGCATGTGACGGCGGGTGCCGGCGGCTTCGTCGATATCACCGCTCGGGCGAAGAAGATCGTCTTCTCCGGCATGTTCAATGCCGGCGCCAAGCTGTCGATTGCCGATGGCAAGCTCGTTATCGAGAAGGAAGGCAAGCTGAAGAAGCTGGTGGAAGCCGTCGAGCATGTGACCTTCTCCGGTCCACGCGGCGTCGCGCAGGGGCAGGATATCACCTATGTCACCGAGCGCTGCGTGCTGAAGTTGACGCCGGAAGGCATCATGCTCACCGAGATTGCGCCGGGTATCGACCTGCAGACGCATATTCTCGACCAGTCGGAATTCCCGCTGATTGTTTCCGACAAGTTGAAGGTCATGGATGCGGCCCTGTTCGGCGAAGCGCCGATCGGTCTCACCCTGCCCGAAAAGCCGGTTCGCACGCTGCCGGGGGTGTATCATGGCTGATGAGCGTATCCGCATCGAGCGGGAAGGGCATGTTGCTGTTCTCACGGTATCGCGGCCCGATAAGCTCAATGCGCTCGATATCGAGATGCTGAAGGCGCTGTCTGCCGCCTGCGACAAGATCGAGACTGATACCGATATCCGTGTCGTGATCCTGACAGGGGAGGGCAAGGCCTTTTCAGCCGGCGGCGACATCAAGGCGTGGGGCGCGATGGGTCCCAATGAATTCGGTCACGCCTGGGTGCGCTTCGGCCATCGTGTGTTCGAACGGCTGGCGACGCTGCGCATGCCGGTCATCGCGGCCATGAACGGTCATGCTTTGGGTGGCGGGCTGGAGCTGGCGGCTGTCGCCGATGTCCGCATCGCGGAAGCGCAGATCAAGATCGGCCTGCCGGAAACCAGCCTCGGCATGGTGCCGGGCTGGTCGGGCACGCAGCGGTTGGTGTCGCGCTTTGGTGCGCAGGCTGTGCGCCGCATGGTGCTGGCGGGCGAGATGTTGACGGCCGAAGAGGCCCGTGTGCTCGGCATCGTCGATCATGTCGTCGAGCCCGGTTCCGCGCTCGCGAAGGCGAAGGAACAGGCCCAGAAAATCGCCGCGCATGGGCCGGCGGCATTGGAAATCTGCAAGCTGATGATCGCCGTCGCCAATGGCGAGGACAACGGGGCTGCCGTCGAGGCGCTGGGCTCGATACTCGCCGCCAAGACCGGCGACATGAAGGAAGGCGTTGCGGCCTTTGCCGCCAAGCGCCCGGCCGAATTCAAGGGAGAATGGTAATGACGGTTCTGGTAAAGCCCAAGGCGCTTGGTGATGTCGCGGTGCGCGACTTCCGCATGCTGATCGATGGCAAATGGGTTGCGGCCGAAACCGGCGAGACGCTGGAGCGTGTAGCCCCCGGTCATGGCGTCGTCGTCAGCCGCTATCCTGCCGCGAAAAAGGCCGATGCCGAACGCGCCATCGCCGCTGCCCGCCGTGCCTTCGAGGACGGCCCATGGCCGCGCATGACGGCTTCCGAGCGTTCGCTCGTTCTTTTGAAGGCGGCCGATCTCATCGCCGCCCGTGCCGATGAATTGGCTTATCTCGATTGCATCGAATCCGGCAAGCCGATCAGCCAGGCCAAGGCCGAGCTTGGCGGCGCCGCCGATATCTGGCGCTATGCAGCAGCCCTTGCCCGTGATCTCCACGGCGAAAGCTACAATACGCTGGGCGACGGCACCCTCGGCGTCGTGCTGCGCGAGGCGATCGGTGTCGTCTCCATCATCACACCCTGGAATTTCCCGTTCCTCATCGTCAGCCAGAAGCTGCCCTTCGCTCTCGCTGCCGGCTGCACCACGGTCGTCAAGCCGTCCGAGCTCACCTCCGGCTCGACATTGCTGCTCGGTGAAATCCTGGAAGCCGCAGGCGTCCCGGCCGGTGCCGTCAACATCATCACCGGCACCGGCCCGGATGTCGGCGCGATCATGACCAGCCACGCCGAGGTCGACATGGTGTCCTTCACAGGCTCCACGGGCGTCGGCAAGCTCACCATGAGCAATGCCGCGCAGACGCTCAAGAAGGTGTCGCTGGAGCTTGGCGGCAAGAACCCGCAGATCGTCTTTCCCGACGCCAATCTCGATGAGTTCATCGATGCCGCCGTCTTCGGCGCTTACTTCAATGCCGGCGAATGCTGCAATGCCGGCTCGCGGCTGATCGTTCATCGCGATATCGCCGATGAGGTGGTTTCGCGGGTGGCGGCGCTGTCTGCCAAGGTGAAGGTCGGCGATCCGCTCGATCCGGAAACCAAGGTCGGCGCGATCATCACGCCGCAGCATCTGGAAAAGATCGTCGGTTACGTCTCGGCTGCTTCCGGCAATGGCGCCACGGTTGCTCATGGCGGTTCGTCGCTCGATCTCGGTATCGGCCAGTTCATGTCCCCGACCATCCTTTCGGCTGTGAAGCCGGATATGGCCGTTGCCCGTGAAGAGGTGTTCGGGCCGGTGCTGTCGGTGCTCTCCTTTGAAACGATCGACGAGGCAATCCGCATCGCCAACTCCATTGACTACGGCCTTTCGGCCGGCGTCTGGAGCCGGGATTTCGACACCTGCATGACCATCGGCCGCAAGGTGCGGGCCGGCACGGTCTGGATGAACACCTTCATGGATGGCACGCCGGAGCTTCCCTTCGGCGGTTACCGCCAGTCCGGCCTCGGCCGCGAACTCGGCCGCCATGCGGTGGAGGATTATACCGAAACCAAGACGCTCAACATGCACATTGGCCAGCGCACCGGCTGGTGGATGCCGCGCTAAGGAGACGGGACCATGGCACGCTTGCGGAAGGGAGGGCGGCTGAACGACAAGGCGATGTCGCCTGTTCGTCTGCTGTCCGTGGCTTGTGAAACGGTGAAGGTTGCGACGATCTCCTTCTTCTCGCCAGCGGGGAGAAGTGCCGAGCGCGTGCGAGGCGATGAGGGGGGCTTTGCTGCATATTCCGAGCCAGCCTTCCCCCTCATCCGGCGCTGCGCGCCACCTTCTCCCCGCTGGGGAGAAGAGGAAGCAAGCTCAACCTCTTGCGGGAAAAACGATCGTCGGCTTCAGCAGGGTCTGCAGCTTTTCGGGATCGGTCTCGCCGCCGATGGCGGCAAGCAGTGTCGTGCCCATTCGAAAGCCGGTATCGACGAGATCTTCGTAGATCGTCTCGACCTTGGGCTGGATGTTGACGAGCAGCTTCGAGGTCTGCTTGGCGACGATGTCGTATTCGGCGCCCAGCGTCAGGCCGCGGTCGCTCATGCCGGTGATCGTTGCCAGTGCCGAGACCTCGCCGCCGCAGACGAAGCCGTCGGGCGCGTCGGTCAGTCCGGCGCGGCGACTGACGAAATCGCGGATCTCGTCGACGGGACAGTCCAGGTCGATGTCGTCAGGTATCTCGTAAGCGACACCAGCCTCGCGCACGGCGGTCATGAAGCCGTGCTGCAAATGCTGGCAGAACGTCATGCGCCTGGGCGGCAGGATGATGGTTGGCTTGCTCCGGCCACGGGCGATCAGGCGTTTCGTCGCCTCGTAGGCGAAGGTGAAGTTGTCGTAATCGACATAAGGGTGCGGCGTGGAGAAATCCGTGCGGCCGTGGGTGACGAAGGCAAAGCCCTGCTCGAGCAGCAAACGCACGCGCGGATCGAAGGGCTCGGTGCGCGAGAAGATGATGCCGTCTGCCATGCCGTTTCGAACGATGTGCCGGATGGCATCGACATTGCTGCCCGCGACGAAGCTCGGTGTGACGATGAGATGGTACGGCGTGTCCTTCAGGGCGTTGGCGATGCCGAGCATCAGCGACGTCCCGTAGCCCAGAATTTCCTCGTGCGGATCGAGCAGCACGCTGATGACATTGGTGCGGCCGGTCTTCAGGCGCTGGGCGGCGCGGTCGGGCAGGTAGCCGATCTTGGCTGCCACCTCATGCACGCGCCGTCGCGTCTCCGCCGAAATCTGCGGCGCATTGCTGAGCGCGCGGGAAACCGTGGTCACCGCAAAGCCGGTCAGGTCGGCAATCGTGCGCAGGGTCGGCTTGGCCGCTTTGAGCGGCGCATCGACAGGAGTGGATTTCGGAGTTTCGGCCAAGACAGGATTTCCGGAACGCTGAGACTGTGCGTCTTTGTAACGCGCGACGGAACAAGGTGCAATCTTGGTTTGTGAAAACGTTTTAAACATGAAAAGTATGACTTTATATGTTGCGTTGCAGCATGCTTGGCGTTAAAATTATCGTTATTAATCAAGGCTATTAAGCATTTGTTCGAAGTTTCGCACATGCGCTTGACTTGCCGGTATTTATAACGTTTTAAATTGTTCCAGCGGCGGGGAGCCGCGATGAATTGCCGGGCGCTTTTGGCGGTCGGTGTTGGGAGTGGCGGGGAGAAAATCCACCGCCTGACACTTGCAAACGGGAGGAATACGATGCGCAAGTTGATGACGACGACGGCAGTTGCAGCCGTTATGGCACTGACCGGCCTGACGGGCACGACGATTGCTCAGGCAGCCGAAAATGTTGAAGTTCTGCACTGGTGGACATCCGGCGGCGAAGCTGCGGCTCTCGACGTTCTGAAGAAAGACCTTGAATCCAAGAGCATCTCCTGGACCGACATGCCGGTTGCAGGCGGCGGCGGCACGGAAGCCATGACCGTTCTGCGCGCCCGCGTTACTGCCGGCAATGCGCCGACCGCCGTGCAGATGCTCGGCTTCGACATTCTCGACTGGGCCAAGGAAGGCGCACTCGGCAATCTCGATGAAATCGCCGCCAAGGAAGGCTGGGACAAGGTCATCCCGACCGCGCTTCAGCAGTTCTCGAAGTATGACGGCCACTGGATCGCGGCACCTGTCAACGTTCACTCCACCAACTGGGTCTGGGTGAACAAGGCAGCACTCGACGCGGCCGGCGGCAAGGAGCCGACCAACTGGGACGAGCTCGTTGCTCTGCTCGACAAGTTCAAGGAACAGGGCATCACCCCGGTCGCCCATGGTGGCCAGCCGTGGCAGGATGCGACGATCTTCGATGCGGTCGTGCTTTCCTTCGGCAACGACTTCTACAAGAAGGCCTTCATCGATCTCGACTCCGCCACCCTTGGCGGCGACCAGATGAAGGAAGCCTTCGACCGCATGACCAAGCTGCGCTCCTATGTGGACGACAACTTCTCGGGCCGTGACTGGAACCTCGCTTCCGCCATGGTCATCGAAGGCAAGGCCGGCGTGCAGTTCATGGGCGACTGGGCAAAGGGCGAGTTCATCAAGGCCGGCAAGAAGCCGGGCACGGACTTCGTCTGCATGCGCTTCCCCGGCACGCAAGGCTCGGTCACCTTCAACTCCGACCAGTTTGCGATGTTCAAGGTTGCCGACGACAAGGTTCCGGCCCAGCTGACCATGGCATCCGCCATCGAAAGCCCGGCCTTCCAGTCGGCGTTCAACGTCGTCAAGGGTTCGGCTCCGGCGCGCACCGACGTTTCGGATGAAGCCTTCGACGACTGCGGCAAGAAGGCCATCAAGGACCTTGCCGAAGCCAACACCAACGGCTCGCTCTATGGTTCGATGGCGCATGGCCATGCCAACCCGGCTGCCGTCAAGAACGCGATCTACGACGTCGTGACCCGCCAGTTCAACGGCGAGCTTTCGTCTGAAGATGCGGTCAAGGAACTGGTAGCCGCTGTCGAAGGTGCCAAGTAAGCATCAGGGTATGAGGGTTTGCCCCTCACCCCAGCCCTCTCCCCGCGTGCGGGGAGAGGGGACTAAAGAGATTGCCGCTTGTCCCTTCTCCTCGCTGGCGGGGAGAAGGTGCCCGACAGGGCGGATGAGGGGCTTTGGTTATTCTTCCAACGGCTCAAATTGCCCGCGGATCAATGTTTCAAAACGTGTGCGTGATCGATCCGGACCACTGTGGGGCCGGAGGTATGCGCCAAAGGTGGTGCCATGGATAGCCGCAGCCGGTTGCAGGATTTAGTGCCAAAGCTGGTGCTTGCCCCGAGCTTCCTGATCGTTCTCGTCTTCGTTTACGGCTTCATCGCCTATACGGGTTACCTGTCGCTGACGGACAGCAAGATGCTGCCCTCCTACAATTTCGTGGGGCTGAGCAACTATTCCAAGCTGTGGGCGCTGCCGCACTGGTGGCGGGCGATATCAAATCTGGCGATTTTCGCCACGCTCTACATTCTCATTTGCTCGGTGCTCGGCCTCGGCCTCGCGATCCTGCTTGACCAGAAGATCCGTGCCGAGGGCCTGTTGCGACCGATCTATCTCTATCCGATGGCGCTGTCCTTCATCGTGACCGGCACCGCCTGGAAGTGGTTCCTCGATCCCGGCATCGGGCTTGAAAACACCATGCACCTCTGGGGCTGGGAAAGCTTCTCCTTCAACTGGATCAAGGACCGCAACTACGCCATCTACTGCGTGGTCATCGCCGCCGTCTGGCAATCCTCCGGCTTCATCATGGCGATGTTCCTTGCGGGTCTGCGCGGCGTCGACAACGAGATCATCAAGGCGGCCCAGATCGACGGCGCCTCGACCACGACGATCTACCGTCGGATCATCATTCCGCTGATGCGGCCCGTTTTCCTCTCAGCCTTCGTCGTGCTCGCCCACCTCGCCATCAAGGCTTACGATCTGATTGTCGCCCTGACCGGCGGCGGGCCGGGGCAGGCGACCGAACTTCCGGCGACATTCATGTATTCCTACACCTTTACCCGCAACTCCATGGGCATCGGCGCATCCTCGGCGATCATCATGCTCATAATGATCTTCTCGATCATTATTCCCTACCTTTATTCTGAAATCAAAACGGAGAAGCGGTCATGAGCATCGCCAGCCCCGACAACGCCATCTCCAGCACCCGTTTTACCCGTGCGGTCATCTATACGGTGCTGATCCTCTTTGCGCTCTATTCGCTGCTGCCGCTCTATGTGATGCTGGTCAATTCCTTCAAGCCGCTGGACGAGATACGCCAGGGTGGCATGCTGAACCTGCCGCAGACCTGGACGGTCGAGCCCTGGCTTTCGGCATGGTCCACCGCGCAGATCGGCGTGCAGCCGACCGGCCTTCGCCCGTTTTTCATCAATTCGATCCTGATGGTGATCCCGGCGGTTGCGATCTCCACCATCATCGGCGCACTCAATGGCTATGTGCTGACCAAATGGCGCTTTCCGGGTTCAGGCATCTTCTTCGGCATGCTGCTGCTTTCCTGCTTCATCCCGTTCCAGATCGTGCTGATCCCGATGGCGCGCATCCTCGGTCTGCTTGGGCTTGCCGGCTCGACCACGGGTCTGGTGATGGTGCATGTCATCTACGGTCTCGGTTTCACCACGCTCTATTTCCGCAACTACTACGAGGCGTTTCCGACCGAACTGGTGCGGGCGGCGCAGATTGATGGCGCGAGCTTCTTCCAGATTTTCCGGCGCATCCTGCTTCCGTCGTCCGGCCCGATCATCGTCGTCTCGGTCATCTGGCAGTTCACCAACATCTGGAACGACTTCCTTTTCGGGGCCTCGTTCTCCGGCGCGTCCTCGACCCCGATGACAGTTGCGCTCAACAACCTCGTCTCCTCCTCCACAGGGGTCAAGGAATACAACGTTCACTTCGCGGGCGCGATCCTCGCCGCCCTGCCAACGCTCATCGTCTACATCGTTTCCGGCCGCTACTTCGTGCGCGGTCTGATGTCCGGCGCGGTAAAGGGTTAAAGCCATGTCGTTTCTGAAAATCACCGATCTGCGCAAGTCCTACGGCTCGCTGGAAATTCTGAAGAACATCAACCTTGAGATCGATGAGGGCGGCTTTCTGGTGCTTGTCGGCCCGTCCGGCTGCGGCAAGTCCACGCTGCTCAACACGATCGCGGGTCTGGAGCCGATCACGTCTGGCGAGATCGCCATCAACGGTAAATCGGTCGCGGGGCTTCACCCTTCGAAGCGTGACATCGCCATGGTGTTCCAATCCTACGCGCTCTATCCGAACATGACAGTTGCCGGAAACATCGCATTCGGCATGGAAATCCGCGGGGTGCCGAAGGAAGAACGTGAGAAGGCCATCCGCCAAGTCGCTGACATGCTGCAGATCGGCCATCTGCTGGAGCGCAAGCCGAGCCAGCTTTCCGGCGGCCAGCGCCAGCGCGTTGCCATGGGGCGCGCTCTGGTGCGCAATCCGCAGGTCTTCCTGTTCGATGAACCGCTGTCGAACCTCGATGCCAAGCTGCGCGTCGACATGCGCACCGAAATCAAGCGCCTGCACCAGCGCATGAAGACCACCATCGTCTATGTTACCCACGACCAGATCGAGGCGATGACGCTGGCGACCAAGATCGCCGTCCTGAAGGACGGCGTGTTGCAGCAGTTCGGCACGCCGGCGGAAATCTACAACAACCCGGCCAATATGTTCGTCGCCGACTTCATGGGCTCGCCGGCCATGAACCTGCTCAGCGCGACTGTCGAAGGCGGCGGCAACGATCTTGCGGTGTCGCTGGCGCGTCCCGACGCCGAGCCGCTGCGCTTGCCGGTCTCATCCGTCGGCAGCCTTGCCGCCCATGCCGGAAAGCAGATCGTTTTCGGCATTCGCCCTGAAGCATTGACCGATCCCGATGGAGCGGACCGCAATGCCCGCTCGCTGGCCGAGGGCGATTGCCTGATCGAGGTGGTGGAGCCGGCCGGTTCCGATACCTTCGCCGTCACTAAGCTTGGCGGCAAGGAAGTGGTAGCACGCCTCAGGGCCGATGTCCGCATCGCCGCCGGCCAAACGGCACGGCTTGCCTTCAATCTCGACAAGGCGGTGTATTTCGATCCGCAGACCCAGCAGCGCATCGCCTGAGACCAGCCATGAGCAAAACGCCCGACATCGTCATCATCGGCTCCGGCATCGGCGGCTCCACGATTGCCTCCGCGCTCGCGCCCTCCGGTGCAGACATCCTGATCCTCGAAGCCGGTGGCCATATTGAGGACCGGCCGGAAAACCGCGATGCCCGGGCGATCTTCCAGCGCGGCCATTTCCGCCCGAAGGAGATGTGGTACGAAACGGACGGCACGGCCTTCAACCCCGGCAACTATTACAATGTCGGCGGCAACTCGAAATTTTATGGCGCGGTGCTGGTGCGCTATCGCCGCGAGGATTTCGAGGAGATGGCGCATCTGGAGGGTGTGTCTCCGGCTTGGCCGTTTCCCTATGAGGAGCTGGAGCCTTGGTACAGCGCTGCCGAGCAGTTGTTTCAGGTGAGGGGCGCGCTGGGGCAGGATCCGACGGAGCCGGCTCATTCCCAAGCTTATGCCTTTCCGCCGGTGCCGGATGAACCGGCAATTGCCTCGGTGCGAGAGAAGCTGAAACGCAATGGGCTGCATCCATATTCCCTGCCGCTCGGCATCGATATCGACAAGTGGCTGGCGAAGGCGAAGACGCCGTGGGATGCGCATCCCAACAGTTTTGACGGCAAGATGGATGCCGAGACCGTCAGCCTCGCACTGGCGTTGCAGCATCCTAATGTGCGGCTGCAGACCGGCTCGCGGGTGACGCGATTGCTCACGGCAGCCGATGGCAAGCGCATCGAGACCGTTGCCTATATGAACGACGGGATAGAGCAGTCGATTTCGCCGAAGCTCGTCATTCTGTCGGCTGGCGCGGTGCAATCCTCAGTGCTCTTGTTGCGCTCGGCCAATGATGCCAATCCGAAGGGGCTGGCCAACAGTTCCGATCAGGTCGGCCGCAACTTCATGAACCACAATTCAAGCGCGGTGATTGCGGTTTCGCCGTTCTATCGCAATGACTCGATCTATCAGAAGACCTTCGGCTTCAACGACTATTACCTGTCTGATGGGGAGGGGGGGCCGCCGCTCGGCAATGTTCAGCTTCTCGGCCGCATCTCCGGGCCGATCCTGAAGGCGCAGATGCCTTCGGTACCTGAGTGGGTGCTCAATCAGGTTTCGGCCCACGCCATCGATTTCTACGCGATGAGCGAGGATATCCCGCATTCCGAAAGCCGCATCATGGTCGATGGCGAGCGCATCGTGCTTCAATGGGTGCGCACCAACTGGGATGCGCATCTGATGCTGGTCGACA
Organism: Pararhizobium arenae; assembly: GCF_001931685.1. Classification (GTDB taxonomy): domain Bacteria; phylum Pseudomonadota; class Alphaproteobacteria; order Rhizobiales; family Rhizobiaceae; genus Pararhizobium; species Pararhizobium arenae. The sequence goes on from NZ_MOOY01000002.1 coordinate 318,510, forward strand.
AGCTGAAGAAGGCGCTGAAGGGCGCCGGCTTCCCGCTGGTCGTCTCGCGGCCCTTCGACAAGCGCACGCCGTCGCACCAGTGCGGCACCGTGAAGATCGGCACCGATCCGGCCAGCGCGCCGCTTGATGTCTATTGCCGGGCGTTCGATCATCCCAATCTCTTCGTGGTCGATGCCTCCTATCTGCCGACGTCTGCGGCGGTCAATCCGGCGTTGTCGGTGGCGGCGCAGGCGCTCAGGGTCGGCGCGCATATCCGGGAGAAGGATCTGGCGGCATGACGGGGCGGCGTCTGGCGATCGTCACCGGCGGGCGGCGGGGTATCGGCCTTGGCATCGCCAAGGCGCTCGCTGCCGCCGATTTCGATATTGCGATCACGGGCATTGGTGACAGCGCCGGTATTTCGCCGGTCTTGGAGGAGCTTGAAGCGCTGGGCGCGCAGGCGGCCTTTTATCGCGCCGATCTCTCCGATGTGTCCGGCCATCAGGCGACGGTCGAGGCTGTGGTCAAGCGCTTCGGTCGCATCGATTGCCTCGTCAACAACGCCGGCATGGCATCTGTGGTGCGGGGTGATTTCCTCGAGCTGAGCCCCGAGAATTTCGACACGATCGTCGCGACCAATCTGCGTGGCACGGTGTTCTTCACGCAGGCCGTTTTGCGCTCGATGCTTTCGACGGACGTTGCAGCGCGCGGTGCTCGTTCCATCATGAACATCACCTCGGTTTCGGCGTCTCTGAGTTCGCCGGAACGGCTGGATTATTGTGTGAGCAAGGCGGGGCTCTCTGCCTTTTCGCAAGGGCTGGCGCTCAGGCTTGCGGAAACGGGCATCGGGGTTTTCGAGGTGCGGCCGGGCATCATCCGGTCGGAAATGACAGCCGGGGTTTCTGCGAAATACGACGCGCTGATCGATGGCGGGCTGGTGCCGATGAAGCGGTGGGGCGAGCCATCTGATATCGGCGATATCGTCTCGGCTCTGGCTTCCGGGCGGTTCGGGTTTGCGACGGGCTCGGTCATCCAGGCGGACGGGGCGCTGTCGATCGGGCGGTTATGAGTGGATGACCTCTCTCCCCGGCGGGGAGAAGGTGGCCCGGAAGGCCGGATGAGGGGGCGGCGGGATCGGAGCTTGCGGCAAAGACCCCCTCATCGCCTCGCATTCGCTCGGCACTTCTCCCCGCTGGGGAGAAGAGGGCTTGGAATATTGGACTGGCTTTCTCTTCCCAAAGAAAGACCGGCAGAGACTTTGAGGACAGGAACATGACCTACGACTACATCATCACCGGCGCCGGCCCCGCGGGATGCGTGCTTGCAAACCGCCTGACGGAAGATGCCGATTTGAAGGTGCTGCTGCTGGAAGCCGGCGGCAGCGACTGGAACCCGCTGTTCCATATGCCCGCCGGTTTTGCCAAGATGACAAAGGGGGTCGCGAGTTGGGGCTGGGAGACCGTGCCGCAGAAGCACATGAAGAACCGCGTGCTGCGCTACACCCAGGCCAAGGTCATCGGCGGCGGTTCCTCGATCAATGCCCAGCTCTACACGCGCGGCAATGCGGCCGATTACGATCTCTGGGCAAGTGAGGACGGCTGCACCGGCTGGGATTATCGCAATGTGCTGCCCTATTTCAAACGCTCGGAAGACAACCAGCGTTTCGCCGACGATTATCATGGTTATGGTGGCCCGCTCGGCGTGTCCATGCCGGTCTCGGGTCTGCCGATTTGCGATGCCTATATCCGCGCCGGCCAGGAACTCGGCATTCCCTACAATCACGACTTCAACGGCAAGCAGCAGGCGGGCGTCGGCTTTTACCAGCTGACCCAGCGCAATCGCCGCCGCTCGTCCGCATCGCTTGCCTATCTCAATCCGATCCGCGACCGCAAGAACCTGACGGTGCGGCTCGGCGCGCGGGTAACGCGCATTTTGATCGAAGGAAAACGAGCGGTCGGCGTCGAGATCGCCACGTCGGGCGGACTGGAAACCATCCGGGCGGATCGGGAAGTGCTGGTTTCCTCTGGCGCCATCGGCTCGCCGAAATTGCTGCAGCAATCCGGTATCGGCCCTGCCGATCACCTTCGTTCGGTCGGCGTCGAGGTGAAGCACGATCTGCACGGCGTCGGCTCCAACCTGCAGGATCATCTCGATCTCTTCGTGATCTCCGAATGCACCGGCGACCATACCTATGACGGCGTGGCGAAGCTGCACCGTACGCTGTGGGCCGGGCTGCAATATGTGCTCTTCCGTTCGGGCCCGGTGGCCTCGTCGCTCTTCGAGACCGGCGGCTTCTGGTATGCCGATCCGGATGCGCGCTCGCCGGATATCCAGTTCCATCTTGGCCTCGGCTCGGGCATCGAGGCGGGCGTCGAAAAACTCAAGAATGCCGGCGTGACGCTGAATTCCGCCTATCTGCACCCCCGCTCGCGCGGCACCGTGCGGCTGAAGTCTTCCGATCCGGCGGCAGCACCCCTGATCGATCCGAATTATTGGGAAGATCCGCACGATCGCAAGATGTCGATCGAGGGACTGAAGATCGCCCGGGAAATCTTCCAGCAGGCGGCGCTTAAACCCTTCATTCTTGAAGAACGCCTGCCGGGCCGCGGCGTCGTCACCGACGAACAGCTATTCGATTACGGCTGCGCCAATGCCAAGACGGATCACCATCCGGTCGGCACCTGCAAGATGGGTACGGGGGCGGATGCGGTCGTGGGGCTCGATTTGAAGGTGCATGGGCTTGAAGGTCTGCGCGTCTGCGACAGTTCCGTCATGCCGCGCGTTCCCTCCTGCAACACCAATGGTCCGACGATCATGATGGGCGAGAAGGGATCAGATATCATCCGCGGCCTCGAGCCGCTGCCGGCCGTGATCTTCAGCCATGAGCGCAACGACCAGCGTCCGCGTGCCAGAGCCAATGTAAGATAGGGCCTATGTACGATAGGAGTTTCCGATGATCCGCCACTGCGTTTTTCTGCGTTTCAAGTCCGATTATCCCGATGACCGGAAGACAGAGATTTTTCAGGCGATCGAGGCTTTGAAGTCGCTCGTTCCGGGTTTCATCACCGCCCATATCGGTGTGAATGTCAGCCCGGAAACGGGCATGGACAAAGGGTATTCCGCCGGCTTCATCATCGATTTCACGGATGCCGCTGCCCGCGATGCCTATCTCGTTCATCCAGAACACCAGAAGGTTGGTGGTCGTATTGTTGACGCCTGCGAAGGCGGCGTCGATGGTGTGCTTGTCTATGATATCGAAGTTGCGGACTGATTGCTGATGCTCCTTGCCCCCCGGCCTTTTCTGGTTAGCCTTTTCGAGGCCGCTGTCACTGCTGCCGATCCGCTTGCCGCGATCCGCGCTCATCTGCCGGAGCCGCCGAAGGGGCGCACCATCGTCGTCGGTGCAGGCAAAGCGGCGAGCCAGATGGCGGCGGCTTTCGAAAGTGCCTGGGATGGCCCGCTGGAAGGCGCCGTTGTTGCGCGCCACGGGCCTGTTGCGGAAACGAGGCGCATCCGTGTGCTGCAATCGGCGCATCCGGTGCCGGATGAGGCCGGGCTTGCCGCATCAACGGAACTGTTGCGGCTGGTGGAAGGGTTGACCGAGGACGATCTTGTCATCGCGCTGGTGTCCGGCGGTGGTTCATCACTCCTGCCGGCGCCGCCGGAAGGCTTGACGCTGGAAGACGAGATCGCTGTCAACAGGGCGCTGCTCGCTTCGGGCGCGCCGATCTCGGCCATGAATGTGGTGCGTAAGCATGTCTCCCGCATCAAGGGCGGGAGGCTGGCTTTTGCCGCGGCACCGGCACGGGTGGTCAGCCTGATAGTTTCGGATGTGCCCGGTGACAACCCGGCTTTCGTCGCATCCGGGCCTACGATCCCGGATAGCTCGACGGCGGAGGATGCTCTTGCCATCGTCGCCCGTTACGGCATGGAGCTGCCGGCGGCGGTAATGCGGCATCTGAAGTCCGGGCAGGCCGGAGCGCCTTTACCGGATCATCCGGCCTTTGAAAACCATGTGCGCCATGTGATCGCGTCGGCCAGCGTTTCGCTGGAGGCTGCGGCTGCCAAGGCGAGAGAGCTTGGCGTCGAGCCGGTGATCCTGTCGGACGCGATCGAGGGCGAGGCGCGCGATATCGGCCGCATGCACGCGGCCATCGCCAGGGAGACGGCGTTGCGCAATCGGCCCTTCTCCAAGCCGGTGGTGATCCTATCCGGCGGCGAGACGACTGTGACCATCACAAACACCTACGGCAAGGGCGGACGCAACAGCGAGTTTCTGCTGTCGCTTGCGCTCGATATCGATGGCGTCGCTGGCATCCATGCGCTGGCGGCCGATACCGATGGCATTGATGGCTCGGAAGACAATGCCGGAGCCTTTGCCGATGGCGGGACGGTCGCGGCGATCCGGGCCGCAGGAGCCGATCCGCGCGATCATCTCGCCCGCCATGACGCCTGGAGCGCCTTTCGAGCCAGCGGCGATCTCTTCGTGCCGGGGCCGACGGGTACCAACGTCAACGATTTTCGGGCGATGCTCATCGTCTGAGCGGCGTCTGCCGTTCAAGGAAATTCGTTTCCTCTTTTTCGCGATCTGCGCTAAATTGATCGTGCCGCGTGCGCCGTTGCGCACCGCGTACGGCGCGTTGTATCAAGACGGCCTTTCACACTCCAGTTTCTGTTTCCGTGCGGCCAGTCTTGCCCGAACAAGGGCCCGAGTGAGAGGAGGCGTGTTACGGTAAATCGTCTCCAGTCCAGGCAACAAGTCGGAACAAACCAGCGAAAACGGCGTTTTTTGCTGGTTGTGGAGGTCGAATATGTTCATCCGGTTCGGATACGAGATTGGGGTTCGTTGCGTACAGCCGACACCTCTGATGACTTATCTTTCTGTGGATCGCGACCGGCGACGCGATATCGTTAGCGAGCGAGGCCCTATCGCCAAACCGCCCATCAAGATGGGCGAGATCACCGACCCGTTCGGCAATGTCTGCGTGCGCATGGTCTTGCCGGAAGGCGACACGGTGTTGTCCTATGATGCTATCATTCGCGACAATGGCCGCCCGGATACAATTTATCTGGAAGCGGGCGCCGTGCCGGTGGAGACGCTTCCGGCATCCTGTCTACCTTATCTCTCCGCCAGCCGCTATTGTGAAACCGACCGTTTCGGCGCGCTCGCCTGGCGCCAATTCGGCGATATCGAGCCGGGCTGGAAGCGGGTTCAGGCGATTTGCGACTATGTGCACGAGCGGCTGACCTTCAGTTACGGATACTCCTCAGTCATGCGCACTGCAATGGAGGCGCATGAGGAGCGCTCGGGCGTTTGCAGGGACTATGCCCACCTTGCGATCACGCTCTGCCGCTGTATGAACATGCCGGCCCGCTACGTGAACGGCTATCTCGCCGAAAGCGATACGGCCGATAACCCGGCCCCAATGGATTTCAACTCGTGGTTCGAGGCCTATCTTGAGAACCGGTGGTATACCTTCGATGCCCGCAACAACACCCCGATGGTCGGCCGGATTGCGGCGGCTCGCGGGTGTGATGCGGCGGATGTGCCCTTGATCCAGACCTTCGGCAAACACGAACTGACGGCGTTCCGTGTCTGGACCTACAAGGACACCAACGTGGAACTGACGGAGCCCCCGAGCCATGGCGAAGTTTCGCTTCTCAATCCCTGGTTCAGCGAGCGCTGGGCGCGCCACGTCATCGAGCGGGAGCATCAGGAACATTGAGACGCTGCCTGCGTTTTTTAAGGTACTGGTCTGATTTTCCCTTTCCGGCCCAAAAATCGAAAAATAATATCTATAAACTTACTGGAAAATTTCGGACAACATAGGGAGAGAATGCCGGTGACGAGGACAAAAGTCCGTCCGGCCAAGCCATAGGGAGAGCAAGAATGCAGAGTTCGAAGCCGCTTGCGCAGAACCGTAACATTTCCGCTGTTTCCTGGAATACCGCCGCACAAGGCGCCGCACTTGCCGCAGCCTTCCTTTTCGTGACCGCAATGGTGTGCGGCGCGATCTGACGCTACAGATATTAAAATGAAAGGCCTCGCGGACGATCGACGCGGGGCCTTTTCTTTGCTCGTGCCCTGCCTTTGAGCCGCCATCCACAATCTTCTCTTGACGCCACGGCTTGACCCGGAATTTTCGGCAGGCCAGCATGCGCCCGCGTCGCCGAGGCGGCGCCATAAAACAAGGACGGGAGAGCAGCATGCAGGACAAGCGGAAATTCTTTATCGGTGGCGCGTGGGTCGATCCGCTAAAGCCCAATGACCTCGAGGTGATCAACCCGGCGACCGAAAAGCCGATTGCGGTCATTTCCATGGGCACGGCAGCCGATATCGACCGTGCCGTTGCCGCCGCGAAGGCCGCTTTTCCGAGCTACAGCCAGACGTCGCTTGATGAGCGCATCGCGCTGTTGGAGAAGCTGCTGGCCATCTACAAGCGCCGATACGACGAGATGGCGCGCACCATCACGCTGGAACTCGGCGCGCCGATCACCATGAGCACCGAGCAGCAGGCCGATGTCGGCGTCGGCCATCTGCAAGGCTTTATCGATGGCCTGAAGCGGTTGAAGGCGCGCGAAGTGCTGCCGAATGGCGATGTCGTACGCCGCGAACCGATCGGCGTCTGTGGCCTGATCACGCCCTGGAACTGGCCGATCAACCAGATCGCCCTCAAGGTCGTGCCGGCGTTGGCAACGGGCTGCACCTGCGTTCTGAAGCCATCCGAATTCACGCCGCTCAATGCGCTTCTTTATGCCGAGATGGTCGAGGAGGCAGGCTTCCCGGCCGGTGTCTTCAATCTCGTCAACGGGGATGGCATCGAGTGCGGTTCCGCGCTCTCGAAGCACAAGGACATCGACATGATGTCCTTCACCGGCTCCACCCGCGCCGGCATCGCCGTCAGCAAGGATGCGGCCGAGACGGTGAAGCGCGTGACGCTGGAGCTCGGCGGCAAATCGCCGAACATCGTTTTCGAAGATGCCGATCTGGAAGAACGTGTGTCCGCAAGCGTCGCCGAATGCTTCAACAATTCCGGCCAGTCCTGCGACGCGCCGACGCGCATGCTGGTGCAGCGTTCCGTCTACGACAAGGTTGTCGAGATCGCCGAAAAAGCAGGAAAGCAAGCGACTGTCGGCAATCCGGAAGAGGAGGGCAGCCATATCGGGCCGCTCGTCTCCCATATCCAGTTCGGTCGCGTGCAGGCCCTGATCGAGGCGGGGGTCGCCGAAGGCGCGCGTCTTCTGGTCGGCGGTCCCGGCAAGCCGGAAGGTTTCGAGACCGGCTATTTCGTTCGCCCGACGATTTTCGCCGATGTGAACAATGATATGCGCATTGCCCGTGAGGAAGTCTTCGGCCCGGTGCTGGCGATCATTCCCTTCGAGACGGAGGAAGAAGCCATCGCGATCGCCAACGACACGGCTTATGGTCTCGCCGCCTATCTCCAGACCGGCAATCCTGACCGCGCCGAGCGCGTGGCCGCCCGGCTGCGCGCCGGCATGGTCCATATCAATGGCGGGCCACACCGCTATGGCAGCCCGTTCGGCGGCTACAAGCAATCCGGCAATGGCCGGGAGGGCGGTTTGTTCGGGCTTGAGGACTTCCTTGAAGTGAAGACGATCCATCGGCCTGACGCGGCTTGATAATATTCGGGGTCTGCAGGCGATCTTGCAGGCCCCGAAATCTTGCTAGTCCGGCTTTTCCCCACTGTGAGCAATAGGGTTGATCTGATAGGGCCGAGATATCCGACCGGTTGATTCCCCGCCGGGCAGCGATCGATTGGAATGAGCTTGACGCAGACAGTCTCCCAGCCTGCCGGCCGAATGCGGCCTGCGGACAACCGCTTTGCCATGGCATCGCTTCTTCTCGGCGGCGTCGCGATCAGCGGTTCGCCGATCTTCGTGCGGCTTTCAGAAGTCGGCCCGATATCCACCGCCTTCTGGCGCGTCGCGCTGGCGCTTCTTCCGCTTGGCCTGTTCTTCATCTTCCGCAAGGACAAAGGGGTCGCGCCCGAAAGCTGGCGCGACCGGCTGATGCTGATGCTGCCGGGCGTAATGCTGGCGATCAATCTGGCGGGCTGGCACCTGTCCATCAACATGACGTCGGTGGCCAATTCGACCCTCTTGGCGAACCTCGCGCCGGTTTTCGTGACGGTCTTCGGCTGGGCGCTGTTTCGTCTGCCCATCACCCGCGCTTTTCTCGCTGGTCTCGTCATCGCAGCCATCGGTATTCTCGTGTTGAAGGGCGGTCCTTCGGCACTGGGTGGCGGCGCTTTGAAGGGTGATCTCGTGGCGACGGCCTCCGCCATGTTTTACGCGGGTTATATTCTTTCGCTTGGTCGGCTGCGCAGCCGGTTCGATACGTTGCGCATCATGGTCTGGGGTTCGGCATCCGCGGCAGCCTGCCTGCTGCCGGCGGCGCTTATCTTCGAAAGCACGCTTCTGCCGTCGTCGCTTTACGGCTGGAGCATCGTGCTCGGCGTCGCCTTCATCAGCCATGCCGGCGGGCAGGTGCTGATCACCTATGCGCTTGCCTACTTGCCACCGGCCTTTTCGTCCCTGACGCTGCTGCTGCAGCCGGTTGGCGCGTCCATACTCGCGTGGTGGGTGCTGAACGAGTCGATCGGGGTGATGCAGGCCGCGGGCGGCCTGATCGTTCTTTGTGGAATTGCGGTCGCTCGCCGCGGTTAAATCCCCGGCAGTGAGAAGCCGTTCAGCCGTTCCTCAAGCTTCAGGATCGTGTCGGCATCGGCATTGGCGAAGGCAAAGCGCAGATAGCCTTCCTGGCCCTCGCCGAAATAATCTCCCGGCAGGCAGACGATGCCGGCGATCTTGGCGAGCTTTTCCGCGACAAAATCCGAGCCGATATCCGGGTAGGGGTGGCGAATATAGGCGAAGTAAGCGCCGATCGCCTGCAGCTTCCAGCCGGGCGTCCTGGCCATGACCTGACGCAGCGCATCGGCGCGGCGGCCGATCTCGGCGCGGTTGCCGGCTCTCCAGTCATCCAGTGCGGGCAACGCCTTGGCAAGGGCCGCCTGCGCAGAACGGGGCGCACAAATCTGCAGGTTATCCATGACCTTGGCGATCTGCTCCACCACGGCGGGGCTTGCGGTGATGGCACCCAGCCGATGGCCGGGAATGCAGAAGGATTTCGAGAAGCTGTAGAGGCAGATGAGGCTATCCTGCCAGCCATCTTCCGACAGCAGACCGTGCGGCGCATCACCGGCAGCCAGGAAGTCGCGATAGGTTTCGTCCAGCACCAGCCAGGTGCCGTTGTTGCGGCAGAGGTCGAAGATCTTTTGTAGGAGCGCTGGCGGGTAGACGGCGCCGGTCGGGTTGTTCGGCGAGACCAGCGCCAGCATCCTCACACCCGGGCGAAGCGTCTGCGCGATCGCCTCGATATCCGGCAGGAAGCCGGAGGAAGGGTCGCAGGGCACCAGCTCGACCTTGATGCCGAGCATGGACAGCGTCGTTTCCTGGTTGAAATAGAAGGGGTTGGTCATCAACACCGTATCGCCGCTGCCGGCAAGCGCCATGGCCGCGGAGATGAAAGCCTGATTGCAGCCCGAAGTGATATGGATGTTTTCAACGGAGATTTTCGCGCCGTAAACTTTCGACACATGCTCGGCATAGGCGCTGCGCAGCACAGCCTCGCCCTCGATGGCACCGTAGCCGGTATAGGCAGTCGAGCTTGCCGCTTCGCCGAGCCACTTCAGCATGTCGGGGTGGGGCGGATAACCGGGAACGGCCTGGCTCAGATCGATCAACGGCCCGCGCGTACCGTCATAGGCCTTCGCCCAGGCAAGCACGGAAGGGATCGGCGGCGGCGACAATCTGGCGATCAGCGGATTGAAATGCGGCATTACGGATGTCCTGTGGTTTTCAAGGTTTGGCCCGGCGTTTCGGGGCTTTGTCGGGATCTGATTTCGGTGTTGCTTCGGTGTCGTCTTTGACTGGGCGCCCGCGAATAACGGTGCGTGCCGAGCTCTGCAGTTCCGGCATCGGGTTGTTTTCGAGGGCGGAGAACAGCCAGTCGATGAACACCTTCACAATCGGTGCTGCCCTGACTTCATTGCGGCACGCGACATAGAAGGCGTCGTTTGCGGGCACGGCGAGAGCGAAGGGCACGATCAGTTCGCCCTTGGCAATCAGGCTACCGGCGGTGATGGTGTCGCCCAGCGCCACGCCCTGATTGTGCAGCGCGGCTTCGGTCGAAAGCCGGGCGTCACTCATGAAATGCTGGCGGCCGCGCGGCACGTCGCTGCCATCGGCGGCGGCGAGCCAGGTGTTCCATTCCCGCCCGTCATCGCCATGCAGCAGCACATGATCCTGCAGGTCTTTCACGGAGCGCAGGGGGCGCGAATTGAGGAGTGTCGGGCTGACGACGGGGAAAAGCTCCAGCTGGCTCCACAGCCGCGACCAGCTGTCACCCCAGTTGCCGTCGCCATAGAGCAGGCAGACATCGACATCCTGAGAAAACAGGTTTGACGGGTCGTTGGAGGCGATCAGCGTGAGCTGGATATCCGGATATTGTTCGGTGAAGAGGTGTAGACGTGGTATCATCCAGAAGGAGAGCAGGGCCGCCACGCAGGTAATGCGCAGCTCTCCGCTGGTCGTTGGCCGCATCATGGCGGCGGTCGCGGCGGCGATGCCTTCGAAGGCGCTCGTGACGGCCGGCAGCAACAGTGCGCCTTGAGGGGTCAATTTCATGCGCTTGCCCCCACGCTCAAACAGGGAGGCGTTGAACGTCTGCTCCAGCGCCCGGATCTGGTGGCTGATGGCGCCGTGGGTGACGTTCAGTTCCCGCGCGGCCGCCGAGACGGAGCCACGCCGCGCGGTCGCCTCGAAGGCGCGCAGGGGGTTGAGCGGTGGCAGGCGGCTGTTCATAGGTGGTTCCGGTCGACGGCAATGCGTGAAATTTTCTCACACAAAACGCTATAACATTGTCAATTGATTTTCCAATCAAATTGATCGCTAATGATATCAACAAAGGCAAAAGCCTGGGGAACACGTATCTACCGCCGTCACGCAACGGCGAGAGCGCTATGCCGTGCAATTCCGGCTTGTGGCGGAGGTCGTACCGTTCCTCGATGTTTCGAACAGGAAGGATGACGGCATGGCACTGGACGATCAAAAGCTTCAGGATTTGAAGGCGAAATACGGCGAAGCCCATGGCGGCGAGATGTTCGACCCGACCTTCCGCAAGGTTGCCGACAAGATCTTCACCAAGAACGGCACCCGTCTTGCGCCGTACTCCGGCATTCCGACATTCCTGATGGCGCCGCATATGCCGGTCGATGCCAACGAGCCGGATTTCGGCAACCTGCAGGTTGCCATGGTCGGCATTCCCATGGACCTCGGCGTTACCAACCGGCCGGGCTCTCGCTTCGGGCCGCGCGCCATGCGCACCATCGAGCGTATCGGCCCTTACAACCACGTCCTCGGCTGCGCGCCGATCCATGACTTACGCGTGGCCGACATCGGCGACGTACCGTTCCAGAGCCGCTACCGGCTGGAACTGAGCCACGACGACATCGAAAAGCGCATCAACCAGATCGTCGATGCTGGTGTGGTGCCGCTTTCGGTCGGTGGCGACCATTCGATCAGCCATCCGATCCTGAAAGCTGTCGGCAAGAAGCGCCCGGTCGGCATGATCCATATCGATGCCCATTGCGACACCGGCGGCGCCTACGATCTCACCAAGTTCCACCATGGCGGTCCGTTCCGCAATGCGGTGCTGGACGGGGTGCTCGATCCGACCCGCACGATCCAGATCGGCATCCGGGGTTCCTCGGAATATCTGTGGGAGTTCTCCTACGAATCCGGCATGACGGTCATTCATGCGGAAGAGGTGACGGGGCTCGGCATTCCGGCCATCATTGAAAAGGCCAAGGCGATTGTCGGCGATGGTCCGACCTATCTCTCCTTCGATATCGACAGCCTCGATCCGAGCTTCGCGCCGGGCACCGGCACGCCGGAAATCGGCGGCCTCACCACCCGCGAGGTGCTGGAATTGATCCGTGGCCTGAAGGGCGTGAACCTCGTCGGTGGCGACGTCGTGGAAGTGGCGCCGCAGTACGATTCGACCACCAACACGGCCCATGCGGGTTCGCAGGTTCTGTTCGAAATCCTGAGCCTGATGGTCTACAGTCCGTTCGTGAACGGCAAGCGCGATTGACATCGCCGCAAAGGTCTTTAAGGCCCGCCTTACGCAGGGCGGGCCGTTGATGTGGGAACGGCCGGAACGCCTCAAAGAGCGACCGGCAAACAAGGAGTGAAAAAAATGACTGACATTCTCAAATCCGGCGTCAGCCGCCGCGCCGTGCTGGGTGCAGGCCTTGCCGGTGTATCGATGCTGGCGATGCCGTCGATCCTGCGGGCGCAGGACAAGTCGCTGAAGGTTGGCGTCTATGGCGGTTACTTCAAGGATTCGTTCGACAAGAACATCTTCCCGGAATTCACCAAGGCAACAGGCATCGCTGTCGAATCCGTTGCCGAGCCGACCGGTGAAGCGTGGCTCGTACAGCTCGAACAGGCTGCCAAGGCCGGTCAGGCTCCGGCTGACGTCTCGATGATGTCGCAGGTTGCGATGCTCAAGGGCCAGGCGACCGAACTCTGGGCGCCGCTCGATACCGCCAAGATCAAGAACGCCTCGAACCTGCTCGATCGCTTCGTCAACAAGTATCCGGATGGCCGCATTGCCGGTATCGGCGCCGTATCGTGGTACATCACGCTCGTCACCAACACCGACGTCTACAAGGAAGCGCCGACCTCCTGGGAAGCCCTGTGGGATCCGGCAAATGCCGACAAGCTCGGCCTCTTGGCACTTGTCTCCAACTCCTTCCTGCTCGAAGTGACGGCCAAGACCTATTTCGGCGGCACCAATGCGCTGGATACCGACGAAGGTCTGGAAAAGGCGTTTGCCAAGCTTGCGGAAGTGAAGCCGAACGTGCGTCTGTGGTATCGTGACGAAGCCCAGTTCGAGCAGTCGCTGAAGTCGGGCGAAATCCCGATGGGCCAGTATTATCACGACGTGACCGGCCTTGCGGCCGCTGACGGCAACCCGGTCCGTTCGACCTTCCCGAAGGAAGGTGGCATTCAGGATTCGGGTTGCTGGGCGCTGTCACGCGCGTCCGAGAAGGTCGAGGAAGCCCATGTGTTCATCGATTACATGAGCCAGCCGTCGATCCAAGCGATCCTGTCACGCAAGGTCGGTACCGCGCCGACGGTGAAGCGCGAAGTGACGGACTTGACGGACGCTGAATTTGCAGCCGTCTCCTCCGACATCGAGCCGATCATTCCGCGTTACGATCTCTACCAGACCAAGTCGGATTGGCTGAACCAGAAGTGGACCGAGCTGATCGTCGGCTGAGGGTATCTATGGAGGGTGGGGTTTTACCCCCCTCTGTCACTTCGTGACATCTCCCCCTCAAGGGGGGAGATTGTTCTTTTCCCTCGCTGTCACTGTTTTTGAGCGAGGACATGCCTCCTGCGATCTCCCCCCTTGAGGGGGAGATGCCCGGCAGGGCAGAGGGGGGCTAAAGCGGCATACGCATATTGATTGATAAGCGTCGCGTCACAGCGGCTACCAACAAGGACCACCCATGTCAGGCCTCGCGCTCAGCAACGTCACCAAGGAATTCGGCTCGTTCACCGCCGTCAACAACATCGACATCACGGTGCCGCACGGGACGTTTGTTTGCCTGCTCGGTCCTTCCGGTTGCGGCAAGACCACGCTGTTGCGCATGATCGCCGGCCTCGACTTGCCCACCTCCGGCGCAATTAGGCTCGATGGTGACGACATCACCCGTGTTCCGACCCACAAGCGCAATCTCGGCATGGTGTTCCAGTCGCTGGCGCTGTTTCCGCATCTGACGGTTGGCGAAAACATTGCCTATCCGCTGCGCATTCGCGGCGTAGCCAAGGAAGAGCAGAAGAAGCGCGTCGATGAACTGCTCGCCATGATCCACCTGTCGGGCTATGCCGACCGGCCGGTGTCGAAGCTTTCCGGCGGCCAGCGCCAGCGCGTGGCGATCGCCCGTGCCCTCTCGATCTCCCCAAAACTTTTCCTGCTCGATGAGCCCCTGTCGGCGCTTGATGCCAAGCTGCGCGAGGCGATGCAGGTGGAGCTTCGCCAGCTGCAGCAGAAGCTCGGCATCACCACCATCGTCGTAACCCACGACCAGCGCGAGGCGATGACCATGGCCGATACGGTGGTCGTCATGAACAAGGGCGAAATCCGCCAGGCTGCCTCGCCGATCGAAATCTATCGCCGTCCGGCCGATACCTTCGTTGCCGACTTCATCGGCTCGACCAATCTGCTCGAAGCGGAGGCAACGGGCGGGGCCGTCTCCGTTCTCGGCCAGCCGGTCTCCGGTATCTCGCTGGGTTCGGCCACCAAGGCGACGCTGTCCGTACGCCCTGAAGACGTGCACCTGACGGCGCCCGGCAATGGCGCGCTTTCCGGCACCGTGACCTTCGTGCGCGATCTCGGCGGCACGATCGAGACCTTTGTCGATGTCGCGGGCCGCCAGATCGTTGCCGTCTCGACGCCGCGGGCGCGGCCCGATGTCACCGTCGGCCAGCCGGTCGGCATCACGCTACTTCCCGATGTCTGCGTGGTGCTTTCCAAATGAGACGGGAAAAACCGCAAAAACTCCTCGACTATGCGCCGATCGTCTTTCCGGCGGCGATGCTCATCGTCTTCTTCGTCATTCCCTTTGCGACGATGATCGCCGTCAGCTTTTTCCAGCGGGAGCAGGCCGGGTTCTACACGCCCGCCTTCCAGTTCGCGAACTACGAACGCTTCCTCAGCCTGTTCTTCGCCAATGTTCTGGGTTTCTCGCTGATGCTGGCGATTGCGGTGGCGATCTGCTGCGTGCTGCTGGCACTGCCCTTCACCTATCTTCTGGCGCGCATGTCGCGAAAGGCGCAGATCGTCTGGTTGGTGGCGCTGCTCTCGGTGCTGTCGCTGTCGGAAGTCATCATCGGTTTCGCATGGTCGACGCTTCTGTCGCGTACCGCCGGCATCACCAACCTGCTCGTCGCAGCCGGCATCATGACGGAAGCCAAGGCTTTGCTGCCAAGCTTCGGCGCGGTCCTGACCGGCATGGTCTATCAGGCCTTCCCCTATACCGTGCTCGTGCTCTATCCCGCCATCGTGCGGCTTGATCCGACGCTCACCGAGGCCGCGCGCACGCTCGGCGCGTCTCCGCTCAAGGCCTTCTTCACGGTCGTCGTGCCGGCCCTGCGCAACACGATTACCGCCACGCTGATCATGGTCTTCATCTTCGCGCTCGGCTCCTATCTATTGCCGCAGCTTCTCGGCCGGCCGCAGCACTGGACGCTTTCGGTTCTCATCACCGATCAAGCGATCTACCAGTCCAACATGCCGTTTGCGGCAGCCATGGCCGTGTTCCTCGTGCTGGTCACGCTCGGCCTTGTGGCGCTCACCGTCATTGCCGGTCGCAAGGGAGAAGCCGCATGAACGGCCTGCGCAACCTCTATTTCACCCTGATCGGCCTGTTTCTGGCGCTGCCGCTGATCGTCGTTGCCGGTGTCTCCGTCAACGAGAAACAGACGCTCGCCTTCCCGCCGAAGAGCTTTTCGCTGTCGTGGTACGGCGAAATCTTCCTCAATCCGGAATGGCGCAATGCGCTTCTTGCCTCACTGACGCTCGCCGCGTGCTCCGCCGCAGTCGCCGTCGCCATCGCGCTGCCGCTCGCCTGGTTCCTGTGGCGGCGTGTTGCCCCCTGGGCGAATATCTTCCAGCTGCTCGGCGTCGCGCCGTTCACGCTGCCGCCGGTCATCACGGCGCTGGGGCTTCTCACCTTCTGGGCGACGACCGGCTTTTACGGCCAGCCCTGGACGGCCGTCGTCAGCCACGCGATCTTCTTCGTGACCCTGCCGCTCGTCACGCTCTCGCTCGGCTTCACCGCCATCGATCGTTCGCTGGTCGAAGCGGCGGCAACCATGGGCGCGGATGACAAGACGATCTTCCGCACGGTCGTTCTGCCGCTGATCTTGCCTTACATAGTCTCCGGCTATGCCTTCGCCTTCGTGCTGTCGCTCAACGAATATATCGTTGCCTACATGACGGTCGGCTTCACCATGGAAACGCTGCCGATCAAGATCTTCAACGCGCTGCGCTATGGCTACACGCCGACCATGGCCTCGGTGACGATCCTTTTTGTTGCAACGGCGGCAGTGATCTTCTCGCTGGTCGCCCGCTTCGGCGATCTCCCGAAACTGCTCGGTGCAATGGCGGCAGACGACAAATGATCACGCTCGCCGCCCTGCAGATGAAATCCGAAAGCGGCGACGTTGCCGCCAATCTGGCGCGCATCGAGGCGGCGGCGAAGGAAGCGGCCACCAAGGGGGCGAGCCTGCTGATGACCCCGGAACTCGGCATCACCGGTTATGGCGGTGGCGAGGTGGTGAGTGGGCTTGCGGAGCCTGCGGATGGCCCGATCGTTCAGCGCCTGAAGGCTATCTCATCGGAGACCGGCGTTGCCATCATCGCTGGTTTCGCAGAGCGGGATGGTGAGGCCGTTTACAACAGCGCCGTCTATGTCGATGGCGATGCGGCACCGGTGGTTTATCGCAAATCGCATCTCTATGGAGACTACGAGCGTGATCTGTTTGCGGCAGCCGAGCCGGCAACGCATCTGTTCAAGCATCGTGGCGTTACCTGCGGCATGCTGATCTGCTACGATGTCGAGTTTCCTGAAAATGTCCGGCGTCTTGCGCAGGCCGGCGCCGATGCCGTGCTGGTGCCGACGGCGCTTCCGGCCGGCTGGTCGGGCACCTTCATCGCCGATCACATGATCCAGACCCGCGCCTTCGAAAACCAGGTTTTCGTCGCTTACATCAACCACTGCGGTTCCGACGAGCGCTTCTCCTTTGCCGGGCTTTCGCGCATCGCAGCACCGGATGGAAACCTGCTGGCGAGCGGCGGCCCGCGTGACGAGGCGCTGATGCTGGTGAAGATCGATCCCGCCGCGTTCAATATCTCAAAGGCAGAGAACACCTATCTGAGCGATCTCAACCGGTACGCTCGTTGAGATCGCATGAAGTTAAGCCGGGATAATCCGGCTTTCCATCTCGACTTTTCGGCCGCGCGCACCATCATCCCTTGCGAACACAAGCAAGGGTGAGACGATGATCAAGTTGCTCGGCATTTCCGGAAGTCTGCGCAAGGGTTCCTTCAACACGGCGCTGCTCAATGCCGCGCTGGAAATTCCCTTGGGCGACATCCGCTTTACGGCCGGCACCATCGAGGGCATTCCGCTCTACAATGCCGATGTCGAGCGCGAGGGCGTGCCGGCGCCGGTGCAACTGCTGAAGGACCAGATCGCCGATGCAGATGGGGTTATTCTGTTTACACCCGAATACAACAACTCGATGCCCGGCGTTTTCAAAAATGCGATCGACTGGGTCAGCTCCTCGATGACCGGAGCGCCCAATGTCTTCGCGGGCAAGGCTTTTGCGCTTGCAGGCACGTCGCCGGGGCCGTTCGGCACGCTTCTCAGCCAGAATGCGTGGCTGCCGGTGTTCCGCACGCTCGGCGCCGATCTCTGGGCCGGCAAGCGGCTGATGCTGCCCAAGGCGGGGTCGCTGTTTGATAAGGAAGGCAAGCTGACGGATGAGGACGCGCGGGGCCGGCTGAAGGCCTTCGTCGAGGCCTTTGCCGAATATGTAGTGGAGCGGAAGGGGTTTAGCCGTTTGGTTTAAGCCACTCGGCCACGAGCTTCGCGTCGCCATCGCCGATCTCGTGACCCGCATCAATGGTGATCGCCTGGACCGTTGCGCCGCGCGCGAGCAACAGCGTGTCCAGTTCCTGCGCGTAAGGCGCATAGGGGTCTGTTGCGCCGGTCACGATCAGAACCTCCGTGCCTGAGAGATCGACATCCGGCACCTCCGTCAGCGGGTTCATCGCCCGGAGCAGCACGGCGCGGCGGATGAGGCTGGGCTGAAGCAACATGGTCGCCGCGATCATGTTCGCGCCGTTGGAATAGCCGAGAAACGTCATACGGTTGCGATCAAGCCCGTAGCCGAGGGCGGCCTCGTCCATCGTCGCGGCAAAGGCTTCGGCTTCCGAAGCGATATCGGCCTGATCGAAGGTGAAGGGGGAGAGCCGGCGGAAGAAGCGCGGCACGCCTTCTTCGGTGCTGCGACCGCGCAGGGCAAAAAGCAGGGAGTGGGGTGCGGCCTTGCGTCCGAGCGGCAAGAGGCTCGTCTCGCTGGCGCCGCTGCCGTGCAGCAGGACCAGCGTATTGCCATCGGGTTCATCGGCCTGGTTCAGCCGGTGAACGAACGGCAGTTCGCGGGTGGCGAAGCGTTCTTCGCCAGGAAGTGCGAATTGGGGCAGCATCACCGTCATCGCCGCGCGGTCGCCGGTGAAGTGGGCGGGGATGAAGAGGCGGCTTCCCAAGATCTCCTCGTCTATGCCCATTCCCGGCGCATCGGTTGCGAACTCGAACAGCGTGCCGCCGGGCTCGCGCATGTAGAGCGAGAAGAAATACTTGCGGTCGTGCACCGCCGTATCGTTCTGCCCTTCCCTGTGCAGCAAGTCGTTGAGCGCGATGACCTCAGCCTTGTCGACCGCGCGGAAGGCAATGTGGTCGATGGTGCCCGTGCCGGGAGCGGCCGTCCAGAAACCGCCGGCGTCACGCACATCGATGATATCGCCGGATTGCGAGACGAGACGACGGATCGAATCGGTGGTCGCATTTTCGCTGTAGCCGAAATGGCGGGTGACGACTTCGGCAGTTTCAGCCGGCTTTTCCGTGAGGATGGTCGCGCCGCGCAGCCTGCGGATCGCGTCCGAATGCGGGATATCGCTGTCGTCCGTGGCATGCTCCAACGGAAAGATGTCGGTGCCGACCAGCTTGACGATGACGCCGTCCGGGTCCTTCAGCCGGATCACCGGTTCGCCGAACTCCTGCGCCGGGCCTGTCGTGGCGATGCCGAAGCGCAAGGCGCGGGTCAGCCAGAAGCCGATGCTTTCGGACGGGATGGCAAGGGAGATTTCGCTCGGCTGGCCATGGCCGACACGACCCTGTGCGCCATCTTCCCACACGAGGAAGGTAACGAGCGAGCCGGGCGAGCCGATGGCATCGCCGTAGATGAGGTGAAGCTGCGCCGAATCCTCGAAACCGGCGGTACGCTTTACCAGCCTGAGCCCGAGAAAGCCGACATAGAAATCGACATTGGCCTGCACCTTGCGGGTGATGAGCGTGACGTGATGGATGCCGCTTGTCATGGGTTCTGCCTGCCAATGTCGTCTTGAAACATGCCGTTTCGCGAGGGCGTTTATCGCCCTTGCCGGCGTCCGCGGTAGAAAAAGATTGCCGTGCTCAGCTGCGCTTCAGCTTCTCGGCAAGATGAGCCTTGAAAGCTTCGGCGTAATCCTTGTGCCAGCGCGACAGCGGCGGGCGGTTCTCGACGATATCGCCGGCGGCCCAGAGGATGCGGATTTCATCCGTCGCCCGGTCAACGTCATTGTCGGGGCAGAGGATATAGAAATCGCCGCGATCGAGGCTTCCCAGCATGAAGTCGACGGTCTCTTCCGCCGTCCAGGCGCCGGCCGGTTTTTCGGTGCGGTTGCCGGCGGTCAGGCCCGTAAAGACGAAACCGGGGATCAGCAGATGGGCGCTCACCTTGCAGTTGTCGGTGTTGCGCAGCTCGTGTTCCAGCGCTTCCGTAAAGGCCTTCACGCCCGCCTTGGAGACGTTGTAGGCCGGGTCTCCGGGCGGGGTGGTGATGCCCTGTTTCGAGCCTGTGTTGATAATCAGGGCCGGGTTGCCGTCGGTAATCATGCCCGGCGCGAATACGCGGGAACCGTTGATCACGCCCCAGAGGTTGACCGCCAGCACGCTTTCCCAGTTCGCAAGCGGACCGAACATCGCGCTGCCGGGCTGGATCCCGGCATTGTTCATCAGGACGTGGATTGCGCCAAAGCGATTGCGGGCGGCCTGCTCCAGCGCCTGCAGAGATTGAAGGCTGGAAACGTCGGTCGGTACAGCAAGAACGGCACTATCTCCCTTAGCCGAAGCGCCCGAGACTTCGCTTAGCGCTGCCTCAAGCTTATCGCCGCCGAGATCGGCCAGCACAATGTTCATCCCGAGACCGGCAAGGCGTTTTGCGGTGGCAAGACCAATGCCGGAGGCGGCTCCGGTGATGACGGCGGTATTTTCACTGGAAAGGGCGGGGTGGGGCATCTTCGTTTCCTGGCAACATCGACGATTGCCCCGGAAGGTAGGGACCAAAACGTTTGAAGTCCACAGTGGGCGGTGCTGTTTCTTACCCCTTGAATGTAGGTCTTGCGGAAATACAAGCCAGTGCTAAACATGCAGAAAGGCTGCGAAAAGTGGGGTCGGCCTTAAGTTTCCAACGGGGCCTGTAATGAACACTTTAAAGACGAGAAGCAACAAGCAGACGCCTTGCCAGCAATGTCCGCTGAGAGCTCTCGATCATTTTCGCGATTTTACGCCCGAGGAACTGGAGTTTGTCTCGCATTTCAAGATGGGCGAGCTGGCTGTCGATGCCGGTGCGACGATCCTGTCGGAAGGCGCCAACAGCGCTCATCTCTTTACCGTGCTCTCCGGTTGGGGTTTCCGCTACAAGATGCTGGACGATGGCCGGCGGCAGATCCTGAACTACATGATGCCCGGCGATCTCATCGGGCTGCAAGGCACGCTGATGCAGGAGATGCAGCATTCGGTGGAAGCGCTTTCACCGGTGACGCTCTGCGTCTTCGAGCGCTCCAAGCTTAGCCAGCTGTTTTCCAATCATCCGGGGCTTGGCTACGACATGACCTGGATCGCGGCGCAGGAAGAGCGCATCCTCGACGAAAACCTGTTGAGTCTTGGCAGGCGTTCGGCTCTGGAACGTGCGGCTTATCTTTTGGCGTTTCTGTTCCGGCGGGCAGAGGAGACCAGCCTTTTCGAGGGCCAGAGGGTGTCGCTGCCGATCACCCAGCAGCACGTTGCCGATACGCTCGGCCTTTCGATCGTCCATACCAACCGCACACTGCGCAAACTGGCGGATCGCAAACTTATCCGATGGGCCGAGCGAGGATGCACCGTCCTCGATGATCAGGGACTGGCGCAGATCGCGGGATGGTCGAGCCCGAAGGAGAAAGCACGGCCTTTCGTGTAACCAGCAGAGCCCGACGACGGCGGTATTTTGTCAGTCACGCATATATGTCTTATTTAATTGCGAGCGCTGTTACTCGTCGCTTAGTTTCGGCGACAAGGTCGAGTCGGTTGGCAACGCGATCGAAAGCTGGAATTGGATACGTCATTGAACTCGAAATCTTCCCTCTCAGGCAGAAGAGTGCTGGTGCTTGAGGACAATTTCCTCATCGCGCTCGATGCTGAAGACATGCTCAAGACCCTCGGCGTCGGGCATGTGGAGATTGCAATCAATCTCGGCCAGGCGAGCGCCTTGATCGCCGAGCAGCAATTCGATTTCGCTCTTCTGGATGTCGATCTCGGGCGCGAGACGAGCTTCGATTTTGCCAGGAAACTCGTGACGCTCGGCATTCCGTTCGGCTTTGTCAGCGGCTACGAGGAGAATGCCGATTTTCCGGCTCCCCTGCGCGCCTATCCACGCCTGCCCAAACCGTTCAATGAAGAGATGCTGCGCGACCTATTGATGATGGCGCCGCAGGGCGGCGCTTGATCACAACATGATGACGGTCAGTTCCGTCTTTCCCGCGCCGAAATCGATTGGCGTCGATCCACTGTGTTCGAGTGTCAACCAGTCGCCAGCCGACAGCAGGGCGAGACCGACGGCCGTCCCGTTATAGCTGGCTGTGGCTGGATCGTTGTCCTTGACGGCGGAAATGATCGTGGTGCCGCCGGCCTTCACCGAAACGCTGAACGCCCCGGCAGGATTGGCGTCCACCGCAAGGCAGACGAGATAGGCTGCCGTGACGGGAACGACGAGCCTGTTGCCGCCGCCGGCCACGGATGCGCCGAGGCTGAAGCCGCCCTGATTGATGCTGAAGGCGGAAAAGCCGGTCTGGCTGCCGGATGAGGGCGTGATCACGCCACCGCCGCGGGTTGCGCGCGCAAGCGGCCGGTTCGGCATCAGCACCTGGCCGGCGGCCGCGATCTTCAAGGCGTCGTTCCAGGTTGATCCATCGCCGCTCACCTTGATGGAAAAGTCGTCATTGCCCGCCAGCCCCATTTCAGCGCGGCCCGACCAGCCGGTCTGGAAGAGCAGGCTTGCGGTGTCCGTCGTTGCCGCCTTGTTGATTTTGAGCTGATGGCCGTTTCCGTCATGGGTCAGAAGGCTTGCGTCTGCGCAGACGGCAAGGCGGTTGGTGGTATCGGCAGACGTATTGATGCCGAGGGAAGCCGGCGTGCCGAAGGCATCATCGGCGAATTCACTGCCGTCGTGGACTTTCAGCCTGCCGTCTTCAACGAACCATGCACGCCAGCCTTCCCTTGGCGTGATGAAGATCCAGCTGCCATCCTGTCGGAAGGCGAGCTTGCCGCCCTTGCCCGCGAACAGGCCGGCTGCCCCGGCCGCAACGAGGTAACATTCGCCTTCCTGCGGCGTGATCGGCGGCGCGGTAAGCGTTGCTTTGATCGTCAGCTGGGTGACGGCATCGAGGCGCTGCAGCGCCTCGTTGTGGGTGACATGCTTCTGGGCCTGCGAGGGCAGGATATAGGGCATTTCGAGATTGGCAGTGATTTCGCTCATCGCATTCTCCTTGGGCTTATGCTGAAGCCTAAGGGGAATGGCGAATGCGGGGACGAACGGGTCACGCTGTCGATGAGAAAAAACGCAAAATCGAGAAGATGTTGCCCGCTCGGGTCAGCCTCGGCCGCGGGAAACGAAGAACGGGTTGGCAAAATCGCTGTCATGCGCCTGGTTGCGCTTGCCGTAGATGAGGGGATCGCCGTTCATCGTTACCGTTTCGCCCCCGGCTGCGCGCAACACGGCATCGCCTGCAGCCGTATCCCATTCCATCGTGCGGCTGAGGCGCGGATAGACGTCGGCAAGTCCTTCTGCGAGCAGGCAGAACTTCAACGATGAGCCGACCGATTCGTAATCCATAATGCCGTGTTCCGCGAGGTAGGCGACCGTCTCTTCGCTGTTGTGGGAGCGGCTGGCAAGGGCGACAATCCGGTCGCCACGGCTTCGACAGCCGATGACGACGGGATGGCCGATGCTTGTCAGACCGGAAACCACGGCCTTTTTGGCCTTGCCGCGATCGGCGGCGTAGAGGATGCCAAGCGCCGGTGCATAGACGACGCCGGCGACCGGCTCACCCTTTTCGATCAGGGCGATGTTGACGGTGAAATCGTGATGGCGGTTGACGAATTCGCGCGTGCCGTCGAGCGGATCGACGAGAAAGAAAGTCTTGCCTTCGATATCGGGAATACGGCCTGCGGCAACCGACTCTTCGGCGACGATCGGGATATCCGGAAAGGCGGCGACGAGGCGGTCAAGAATGATCCTCTCGGCGGTCTCGTCGGCATCGGTAACGGGGGAACAGTCCGCCTTATAGGCAACATCCGGGCCGGCATTGTAGACGTCGATGATCGCCTTGCCCGCTGCGACCGCTGCCTCTTCCAGAATGTCGAGCATCTGCTCTTTGCGCCTCCTTGCAACGCGCGATCGCCTTCTCCTGCGCCCCGAGCCTTAGTGGATCGCATTTGTCGCCGCAATAAGTATACGCCTGATATAAGCCAGTCATTCCTTACGCTTAGGTCAATTTTAGCAACAGAGCGAAAATCAGCGTGCATGCGTTGAAGATTCGCAGCAACATTGAGACCAAAGATCGCACCGAAATTGCCGAAACGGACAGCATCCGGCCTTGCACGGGCCACCTGATATCGCCAATGTGGCGGCAGGGAAAAGGAACGGTTTGGGCATGCGCTATTCGGCATTCGCACTGGTAAAACAGGCGCTTCAGGGAAACAGGGGCTGGACGCCGGCCTGGCGGGAGCCGCAGCCGAAACCCCATTACGACGTGATCATCGTCGGGGGCGGCGGACATGGACTGGCGACGGCCTATTATCTCGCCAAGGAATTCGGCGTGAAGAACATCGCCGTTCTGGAAAAGGGCTATCTCGGCTCCGGCAATGTCGGCCGCAACACAACGATCGTGCGCTCCAATTATCTGCTGCCTGGCAACGAGCCGTTCTACGAGTTTTCGCTAAAACTCTGGGAAGGGCTGGAGCAGGACCTGAATTACAACGTCATGCTCTCCCAGCGCGGCATCATCAACCTCTTCCACAATGACGCCGACCGCGATGCCCATATCCGGCGCGGCAACGCCATGTGGATGGAAGGCGTTCCGGCCGAGATGCTCGACCGCGAGACGCTTAAGAAGATGATGCCCTTCCTCAATTTCGATCACGCCCGCTTCCCGATCATGGGCGGCCTTTTGCAGAAGCGGGCCGGTACGGCGCGGCATGATGCGGTCGCCTGGGGCTTTGCCCGTGGTGCTGACCGGCACGGGGTCGATCTCATCCAGCATTGCGAAGTCACGGGCATCCGCCGGGAAAACGGCGTGGTCGTCGGCGTCGAGACTTCGCGGGGCTTTATTGGCTGCGGCAAGCTGGGGCTGGCAGCAGCGGGCAATACCTCTGTGGTCGGTCAGATGGCGGGGTTGAAGCTGCCGATCGAAAGCCATGTGCTGCAAGCCTTCGTCACCGAAGGGCTTAAGCCCTGTATCGACCATGTCATCACCTATGGCGCCGGGCATTTCTACATCTCCCAGTCGGACAAGGGCGGGCTGGTGTTCGGGGCGGAGATCGATGGTTTCAGTTCCTACGCCCAGCGCGGCGGGCTTGCGACCGTCGAGCATGTGATGGAGGAGGGGGTGACGATGATCCCCGGCCTTTCCCGTGTTCGCGTGCTGCGTTCCTGGGGTGGGGTGATGGACATGAGCATGGATGGCTCGCCGATCATCAGCCGCACGGATATCGACAATCTCTATTTGAACTGTGGCTGGTGTTACGGCGGCTTCAAGGCGACGCCGGCTTCCGGTTTCTGTTTTGCCCATCTGATCGCCAAGGGCGAGACGCATCCGGCGGCGCGCTTCCTGCGCCTCGACCGCTTCGAGCGCGGCTACCCGATCGACGAACACGGCGCTGGCCCCCAGCCCAATCTGCACTGAGAGTTCCATGGCAAGCCTTATTCACTGTCCGCATTGCGGCATCCGGCCAAAGGAAGAGTTCACGGTGAGGGGCGATGCGTCGCTCGTGCGCCCGGAACCGGATGCCTCCGACGAGGCATGGCACGAGTATGTCCATATCCGGGCCAATCCGCGCGGACGCACCCGCGAGCACTGGCAGCATCTTTACGGCTGCCGGCGGTTTCTGGTGGTGGAGCGCGATACCGTGACCCATGAAGTCTATAGCGTGACCGACGGCGCCGCCGCTGCAAGGGGAGGCAGCCGGTGACCGGTTATCGTCTCCCGAATAGTGGGCTTGTCGATCGTGCAGCGACGCTCGAATTCCGCTTTGACGGCAAGCGCTTCACCGGCCATGCCGGCGATACGCTGGCCTCGGCGCTGCTGGCCAACGACCAGCTGCTGCTCGCCCGCAGCTTCAAGTATCACCGTCCGCGCGGCCTCGTGACCGCGGGCGTTTCCGAGCCGAATGCGCTGATGACCATCGGCAGCGGCGCGCGCACGGATGCCAATACCCGCGCCACGGTCGCCGAGCTTTATGCCGGGCTTGAGGCCCGCAGCCAGAACAACTGGCCATCGCTGAAACATGATGTCGGCGCACTCAACAATCTGTTGTCGCCCTTCCTGTCCGCCGGCTTTTACTACAAGACCTTCATGTGGCCGGCAGCCTTCTGGGAAAAGCTCTACGAGCCGCTGATCCGCCGCGCCGCCGGCCTCGGCCGCGCCGTGCTGGAGAGCGACCCGGAAAGCTATGAAAAATGCTGGACGCATTGCGATCTGCTGATCGTCGGCTCCGGTCCTGCCGGCCTTTCGGCGGCACTCACGGCCGGCCGCGCCGGGCTGCGCGTCGTGCTGGCCGAGCAGGATTTTCGCCTGGGCGGGGCGCTGCTGTCGGAAACCACGACGATCGGGGAGCAAACGGCTCCGGCTTTCGCGGAAACGGTGCTTTCCGAGCTTGGGACGCTGCCGAATGTCACGCTGATGCCGCGCACCACCGTTTTCGGTTGGTACGACGACAACGTCTTCGGCGCGGTCGAGCGGGTGCAGAAGCATGTTGCCCAGCCGCTCGCCAAGCTGCCGGTGGAGCGCCTGTGGCGCATCGCCGCCAAGCGGGCATTGCTTGCGACCGGTGCCGAGGAACGGCCGCTGGTGTTCGGTGGTAACGATCGGCCGGGCGTGATGACGGCGAGCGCGATCGGCACCTATGCCAACCGTTTCGGCGTTGCCGCCGGCAAGTCCGTGGCGATTTTCACCAATGGCAATGCGGGGTATCGCACGGCCGAGGACCTTGCTCGTCAGGGTGTCGGGATCACGGCGATCATCGACACGCGCGCTGACGCGCCGTCACGTTCCGCTGAGGCCTTGAAAGATGTTCGCATCATCAAGGGCGCCGGCATCATCGATACGATGGGCGGGCAGCGGTTGAACAAGCTGGTGTTCGAGCGGTCCGGTTATGAAGAGGTCATCGCCTGCGATGCCATCGGCATGTCCGGCGGCTTCAATCCGGTGATCCATCTTGCGTGCCAGCGTGGGGCGCGGCCGGTCTGGTCCGTGGAGCTCGATACGTTTGTGGCGCCGGATGTTGGTGGTGGACTGTCGATCGTCGGCGCTGCGGCCGGGCGTTATTCACTCTCGGCTTGTCTTGCCGACGGTGCGGAAAAGGCAGCGACCATCGCCGCCGATCTCGGCTTTGCGGCAACCTCTTACGAAGCACCCGCCGTGGGTGAGGAAGTCGATCCCTCCTTCACCGCGCTCTGGTATGTGCCGGGCGCGAAATCGAAGGCCTTCGTCGATTTCCAGAACGATGTTCAAGCCCGCGATCTCGGCCTCGCCTTGCGCGAAGGTTTTGGCCATGTCGAGCATGCAAAGCGTTATACGACCAATGGCATGGCGACCGATCAGGGCAAGCTTTCCGGCGTCAATGCCGCCGGCATCCTTGCCGGCATGCGCGGTGTCAGCCCCGCCGAGGTCGGCATTACCACCTTCCGGCCGTTCTATACGCCGGTTTCCTTCGGCGCGCTCGCCGGCACGGCGCGCGACATGCACGCGGCACCCAAGCGGGTTTCGCCGCTGCATGGCTGGGCAGAGCGCAATGGCGCTGTCTTTGTCGAGGCGGGGCTCTGGTATCGCTCATCCTGGTTCCCGCGCGAGGGCGAAAAGACCTGGCGACAGGCGACGGACCGCGAAGTCCTGAACGTGCGCGAAAATGTCGGGCTCTGCGATGTCTCGACGCTCGGCAAGATCGAGGTTTTCGGGTCCGATGCCGCGGAGTTCCTGAACCGGCTCTATTGCAACCCGATGGCGAAGCTGCCGATCGGCAAGGCGCGCTACGGCCTTATGCTGCGCGAAGACGGCATTGTCTATGACGACGGTACCGTCAGCCGCTTCGGTGAAAACCATTTCTTCGTCACCACGACGACCGGCCTTGCCGCCGGCGTGCTGAGCCACATGGAATATTGCGCCCAGATACTCTGGCCGGAACTCGACGTTCGCTTCACCTCTGTTACCGACCAGTGGGCGCAGATGTCGATTGCGGGCCCGAAGGCGCGGGATGTCGTACAGGCCTTGGTTGAGGACGATATTTCCAATAAGGCCTTCCCCTATCTTTCGGCTGGCGTCGTGACGCTGAAGGGCGGCCTTAAGGCGCGGCTGTTCCGTATCTCTTTCTCAGGCGAACTGGCCTTTGAACTGGCGGTTCCGGCCAGCTTTGGTGAGAGCGTTGCAGATGCCGTTATGGAAGCGGGCAGGGCGCATGGCATCTGCGCCTACGGGCTGGAAGCGCTAAACGTGCTTCGGCTGGAAAAGGGCTATGTCACCCATGCGGAATTCGACGGCCGCGTAACACCCGACGATGCTGGTTTCGGTCGCATGGTTTCCGCCCAGAAGCTGGATTTCATAGGGAAGCGACTGTCTACCCGTTACGGCCTGACGGCCGCCGACCGCATGCAGATGGTCGGCCTGAAGCCAGTCGAGAAGGACAAGACCATCCGCGCCGGCGCGCATCTCTTGAAGGAGGGCGCAAAACCCTCAACCATCAACGATCAGGGTTATGTAAGCTCGGCTTCGTTCTCGCCGGTGCTGGATCACGACATCGCGCTCGCCTTCCTGAAATCCGGCCGCGAGCGTTACGGCGAACGCATCGTCGTCTGGGACCGGCTGAAAAACGAGGAGACGGTGGCCGAGGTGTGCGAACCGGTTTTCGTCGATACCCAGTCCACGAAGCTGAAGGTGTAAGGCGATGCTGTTTCAATCCCGCCATCCGCTTGAAAGCAAGATCGGCTCCGGCTCATCCATCCGTGCCGTCGATCACCTGGAAATTCCGCGTTCCGTCGCGATTGCGACGGTGCTGTCACATCCCGACGAGACGGCAGCGGTGGTTGCCGGCTTTGCCGCCGCTGGTGATCTCGTGATGCGCAATGTTGCGCCGGGAGAATGGCTTGTTCTCTCCCATATCGAGCGCTCCGACAGTCTGGAGCGCCGGCTTTCGGGCCTGCTGACCGATATCGCCGATGTTGTCGATCAGAGCGAGGGCAGGGTACTGTTGCGGCTCTCCGGCCCGAATGTCCGGCGTATTCTGGCAAAGGGCGTGGCGATCGATCTCGATCCTTCCGCATTCGCCATCGGCCAGTCCGTCAATCTGCGCTGCGGCCATATTGCCGTGAATTTCGCCCGCTCCGGCGAGAACGAATTCGAGCTCGTGGTGATGCGCAGCTTCGCCGAATCCCTGCTTGAAGACCTTCTCCTGATGGGTCGGGAGTTCGATCTCTCCTACGGTTTTTCCGGCGGTCTCGCCGATCCAGACTGATGGCATCGAATGCGCCGTTTCGTGGCGCATTTTTGGTATCCGCCTTCTTTGCTGTGGCGGAAAACGACAAGGTGGTTTCGCGCTTGCGTCTTTCACCAAGACCAGCTTCAAAATAGGCTCTGGTATCGTCGTCCATGCCAGTGGCTTTTGCGGACTTTCCGCGCGCCCGAGAAACCGGAGAATTCTATGAAAAGCCATGCAAGGGTCGTCGTCATCGGGGGCGGTGTCGTCGGGTGTTCGGTGCTTTATCACCTCACCAAGTTCGGATTGACGGATGTTGTGCTTCTGGAACGCTCCGAGCTGACCTCCGGCTCCACCTGGCATGCGGCGGGCGGCATGCACACGATCAATGGCGACCCGAACGTCGCCAAGCTGCAGAAATACACGGTCGAACTCTACAAGGAGATCGAGGAATATTCCGGCCAGGATATCGGCATGCACATGACCTCCGGGCTGATGCTGGCCGCCACCAACGAGCGCTTCGACTGGATGAAGTCGCTGCTGGCCAAGGGCAAGTACGCCGGCGGCGAAGCAACGTTGATTTCGTCGCGCGAAGCCCATGAGATGATGCCGCTTCTCGATCCGGACCAGTTCGTCGGTGCTGTCTTCGATCCGCATGAAGGTCACCTTGACCCCTATGGCACCACCCACGCCTATGCCAAATCCGCCAAGAAGAACGGCGCGGATATCTACCTGCACACAAAAGTCGAAGACCTCGTGCAGCGCGAGGACGGCAGCTGGCGGGTGATCACCAACAAGGGCGAGATCATCGCCGAGCATGTCGTCAACTGCGGCGGCCTTTGGGCGCGCGAGATCGGCCGCATGGTGGGCCTCGAGCTGCCGGTGCTTGCCATGGAGCATATGTATCTTATCACCGAGGACATGCCGGAGGTGATCGAGTTCAACAAGACAACCGGCAAGGAGCTGATGCACTGCGTCGATTTCGACGGCGAAATCTACATCCGCCAGGAACGCAACGGCATGCTGATGGGCACGTATGAGAAGGCCTGCCGCCCTTGGTCGCCCATCCAGACACCGTGGGATTTCGGCCATGAGCTTCTGGCTGAAGACCTTGAGCGCATCTCCGGAGAACTTGAAGTCGGCTTCCGTCACTTCCCGGCCTTCAACAATGCCGGCATCAAGAAGATCATCAACGGCCCCTTCACCTTCTCGCCGGACGGCAATCCGCTGGTCGGACCGGTGCGCGGCATGACCAATTTCTGGTCGGCCTGCGCAGTCATGGCCGGCTTCAGCCAGGGCGGCGGCGTGGGGCTCGCGCTCGCCAACTGGATGATCCACGGCGATCCGGGCTTCGACGTCTTTGCCATGGATGTCTGCCGCTACGGCGATTTCGCCACGCTCGGTTACACCAATGCCAAGGTGCGGGAAAACTATTCCCGCCGCTTCTCGATCCGCTATCCGAACGAGGAGTTGCCAGGTGCGCGTCCGTTCCTGACGACGCCGGTCTACGACAAGCTCAAGGCGGAAGGTGCAGTGTTCGGCGCGTCCTACGGTCTGGAGCAGCCGCTGTGGTTTGCCCCTGCCGGTGTTGAAGATGCCTTCTCCTGGCGCCGCTCGACGGATTTCGAGACGGTCGGTGCCGAGGCAAAGGCCGTGCGCGACAGCGTCGGCCTGATGGAAACCTCGGGCTTCGCCAAATACAAGATCACTGGAACGGGTGCCGCCGCATGGCTCGACCGCCTGCTGGCATCCCGCGTCCCGGCCCCCGGTCGCATGGTGCTCGCGCCGATGTTGAAGGACGACGGCAAGCTGATCGGCGATTTTACGCTCGCCTGCCTTGGCGAAGACGACTTCCTGCTGATCGGCTCAGGCGTTGCCGAGGACTACCACATGCGGTGGTTCGAAAGCCATTTGCCAGACGATGGCAGCGTATCGTTGACATCGCTGAATGTTGGTCTGGTCGGCCTTTCCATCGCGGGCCCGAATTCCCGCGCGCTGATCGAAAAGCTGACGCATCTCGATATGTCCGATGCTGCCTTCCCGTTCATGGCGATCCGCAAGATGGACCTCGGCATGGCGCCGGCGATTGTCGGGCGCGTCAGCTATACCGGCGATCTCGGCTATGAAATCTGGATGAAGCCGCAGTATCAGCGCTACCTGTTCGATCTGATCATGAAGGTTGGCGAGGAGTTCAATATCCGCCTCTTCGGCCTTCGGGCGCTGAACGCGCTGCGCCTCGACAAGTCCTTCGGCAGCTGGTCTCGCGAATTTCGCCCGCTGTACGGGCCGCTGGAAGCCGGCCTCTCGCGATTCGTTGCCTTGTCCAAAGAAGCCGATTTCATCGGCAAGGCTGCGGCGCAGAAGGAAAAGGCGGACGGCGGCCAACTGCGCCTTCGCACCTTCATCGTCGACGCCAAGGACGCGGATGTCATCGGCGACGAACCGATTGCCTTGAACGGCAAGGTTTGCGGCTGGGTGACATCGGGCGGCTACGCGCATGCGTCCGGCGTTTCCGTGGCCATCGGCTATGTGCCAAAAGAAGTCGCTGATGAGGTCGAGGGCTGGTCCATCGAGATTCTCGGTGAGAATCTTTCGGCCCGTCTGCAGCCGCAGGCACTGTTCGATGCCAACGGTGCGCGTATGCGCTCGTAAGTATAAGTCTCTACGTTCATTATATTTACAGCCGGGGCCGAAAGCTCCGGCTGCGCCAATGCCGGCCTACTTTCAAGCATCCGGTGATATGCTCAATGGGCGAGCTTTTTCTGCATGTTTTTTGATTTTTGTGGATTCAAATTCGCCAATTAATCAAATCTGGCGAAGAATCTGTCGATGCCTCACTTTTAGGCTTCACTTTTCAAGCGAAAGCGTTATGGAATCCTCCCAATCACCGGGGCTTTAAACCGCACCACAAGAACAAGAGACCAGACCTCTCAAGGGATCCGGTCCGGGGGATAATTGATGCAGTACTTTGTACAGCAGCTCGTGAACGGGCTGACTCTGGGCTCTATCTACGGCATGATCGCCATTGGTTACACAATGGTTTACGGCATTATCGGCATGATCAATTTCGCCCATGGCGATATCTTCATGCTGGGCGGCTTTGCTGCGCTGATCGTGTTCCTCGTTTTGACGAGCCTTTTTGCGGGCGTTCCTGTCGTGCTTGCGCTTCTCGTCATGATGATTGTCGCAATGCTGACCGCAGCGCTCTGGAACTGGACCATTGAAAAGGTGGCGTATAGGCCTCTGCGCGGTTCGTTCCGTCTGGCGCCGCTGATCACGGCAATCGGCATGTCGATCGCGCTTTCGAACTTCATTCAGGTCACGCAGGGTCCGCGCAACAAGCCGATCCCGCCGCTTGTGTCATCGGTTTATGATGTGTTCGGAATCTCGATCTCGCTGAAGCAGATCATCATCATCGCAGTTACGGCCATTCTGCTGACAATCTTCTGGTATATCGTCAACAAGACGCCGCTTGGACGCGCCCAGCGCGCCACCGAACAGGACCGCAAGATGGCGGCGCTGCTCGGTATCGATGTCGATCGTACGATCTCCGTGACCTTCATAATGGGCGCCGCACTCGCTGCCGTCGCCGGCACGATGTACCTGATGTATTACGGCGTCGTTGTCTTCACCGACGGCTTCATTCCGGGCGTCAAGGCGTTCACCGCAGCCGTTCTCGGCGGTATCGGTTCTCTTCCGGGCGCCGTGCTCGGCGGGCTTCTGATCGGTCTTATCGAGTCCCTGTGGTCGGCCTATTTCTCCATCGATTACAAGGATGTGGCGACGTTCTCCATCCTGGCCATCGTTCTGATCTTCAAGCCGTCGGGCATTCTCGGCCGGCCGGAAGTCGAGAAGGTATAATTTCATGTCAAACATGACGAATAAACTTGAGAACGCCGGCGGGGATCTGACGGCGCGGGCTCTGCGCGAGGCGTTTTACGCGGGCCTGATCTCGCTCGGTCTCTTCTTCCTCTTCGTGGGCCTGAAGTCCGACCAGAATATCCTGAACGAGCTGATCCTCGTTCAACGCTGGGGTCTGCTGGCGGTCTTCGTGATCGTCGCCGCTGTCGGCCGTTTTTTCGTGGTCGCCTACTTGCAGCCCCTGAATGCGCGCCGGAAGGCATCGAAGGATGCTGCTGCAACAACGGAAACGCGCGAAGGCTACATCAAGCGCAATTTCACCGTGATTGCGGGTGTTCTGCTGATCCTCTATCCGATCCTGGCCGTTGCGCTCTTCGGCGTGCAGGGTTCGCTGAAATGGGTCGATAACTTCGGCATCCAGATCCTGATCTACGTGATGCTGGCCTGGGGTCTGAACATCGTCGTCGGTCTCGCCGGTCTGCTCGATCTCGGTTATGTCGCCTTCTACGCGGTCGGCGCCTATTCTTACGCGCTGCTTTCCAGCCACTTTGGTCTGTCCTTCTGGCTGCTGCTGCCGATTGCCGGTCTTCTGGCTGCCTGCTGGGGCGTGGTTCTCGGCTTCCCGGTCCTGCGGCTGCGTGGCGACTATCTCGCGATCGTGACGCTGGCTTTCGGTGAAATCATCCGTCTCGTTCTGATCAACTGGACGGAAGTGACCAAGGGTACGTTCGGCGTCTCCGGCATCGCCAAGGCGTCCGTGTTCGGCATCTGGTCCTTCGACATCAGCGCGCCGAACAACTTCGCCAAGTACTTCGACCTGCCGATGTCCTCGGCCTATTACAAGATCTTCCTCTTCTATCTCATCCTCGCTCTGGCTGCGCTGACGGCATACGTGACGATCCGCCTGCGCCGCATGCCGATCGGCCGTGCCTGGGAAGCCCTGCGTGAAGACGAGATCGCTTGCCGCTCGCTCGGCATCAACACGGTCACCACCAAGCTCACCGCATTTGCGACAGGCGCCATGTTCGGCGGCTTCGCGGGCTCGTTCTTCGCCGTGCGCCAGGGCTTCGTGTCTCCGGAAAGCTTCGTCTTCCTGGAATCGGCCGTTATCCTCGCCATCGTCGTTCTTGGCGGCATGGGCTCGCTGACGGGTATTGCGATCGCCGCGGTTGTCATGATCGGCGGCACCGAAATCCTGCGTGAACTGACGTTCCTGAAGTCGATCTTCGGTCCCGATTTCACGCCGGAACTCTACCGCATGCTGATCTTTGGTCTGGCGATGGTCGTCGTCATGGTCTGGAAACCGCGCGGCTTCGTGGGCTCCCGTGAGCCGACAGCCTTCCTCAATGAACGCAAGGCCGTCTCCGGCAGCTTCACCAAGGAAGGGCACGGCTGATGGCATCCGCAACGACGACAACAGCGGCAACGACAATGACAAAAGACGTAATTCTCAAGGTCGAACACCTGTCGATGCGCTTCGGCGGTCTGATGGCCATCAACGACTTCTCCTTCGAAGCCTATCGCGGCGAAATCACCGCCCTGATCGGCCCGAACGGTGCTGGCAAGACCACGGTGTTCAACTGCATCACCGGCTTCTACAAGCCGACGATGGGCATGATCACCATGCGCCAGAAGTCCGGAAAGGAGTATCTTCTTGAACGACTGCCGGATTTCGAGATCACCAAGCAGGCCAAGGTCGCGCGCACGTTCCAGAACATCCGGCTCTTCTCGGGCCTGACCGTGCTGGAAAATCTTCTGGTAGCGCAGCACAACAACCTGATGCGCGCTTCCGGTTACACGATCCTCGGTTTGCTCGGCTTTCCGGCCTACAAGCAGGCATCGAAGGAATCGATCGAGCTTGCCAAGCACTGGCTCGAACGCGCTTCGCTGATCGACCGCGCCGACGATCCGGCCGGCGATCTGCCTTACGGCGCCCAGCGTCGTCTGGAAATCGCACGCGCCATGTGCACGGGCCCTGAGCTGCTCTGCCTGGACGAGCCGGCCGCCGGTCTCAACCCGCGTGAATCGCTGGCTTTGAACGATCTTCTTCAAGGCGTGCGCAAGGATACCGGCGCGTCGATCCTGCTCATCGAGCACGATATGTCCGTGGTCATGGAAATCTCCGACCACGTTGTCGTTCTCGAATACGGCCAGAAGATTTCCGACGGCAACCCCGAATTTGTAAAGAACGACCCGAAGGTCATTGCGGCCTATCTGGGTGTGGAAGACGATGAGGTCGAAGACGTGATTGCCGAGGTCGAAGGCGAAGAAGGAGGCCTGAAATGAGCGGCCCGCTTCTCCAGGTAAAATCCGTAGAAACCTATTACGGCAACATCCGCGCTCTGGGCGGCGTCGATGTCGAGGTCAACAGCGGCGAAATCGTCTGCCTGATCGGCGCCAACGGTGCCGGCAAGTCGACGCTGATGATGACCATCTGCGGCAGCCCCCAGGCGCGAGCTGGCTCGGTCATCTTCGAGGGCCAGGACATCACCCGGATGCCGACCCACGAGATTGCCCGCCTGCGCATCGCGCAGTCGCCGGAAGGTCGCCGTATTTTTCCGCGCATGACCGTCTTCGAAAACCTGCAGATGGGCGCAAGCCTCGATAATCTGAAGTATTTCGACGAAGATGTGGAAAAGATCTTCACGCTGTTTCCGCGTCTCAAGGAGCGGCAGATGCAGCGCGGCGGCACGCTTTCGGGCGGCGAGCAGCAGATGCTTTCCATCGGCCGTGCGCTGATGGCGCGTCCGAAGCTTCTGCTTCTCGACGAACCGTCGCTCGGTCTTGCGCCGCTGATCGTCAAGGGTATCTTCGAGGCGATCAAGAAACTGAACAAGGAGCAGGGGCTGACCGTGTTCCTCGTCGAGCAGAACGCCTTCGGCGCGCTGAAGCTGTCGGATCGCGGTTATGTCATGGTCAACGGACAGGTGACGATGAGCGGCAGCGGCAAGGAGCTTCTTGCCAATCCGGAAGTTCGCTCAGCCTATCTGGAAGGCGGCCGCCATTAAGGCCCCGGTCGGGAGTTTTTGACATGCAGGGTATTCTCTACGAAGAAGCCTCGTTTCTACAGTTCATGTTCGTGAGCTGCATTATCGGCGGCTGGACCGCCTGGCGTACCGGCAAGAGCGTTGCGGATGGCTGGCAGAACTACAGCACGGTTGTCATCTACACGCTGCTGCTGGGTGTCGCGATCCGGTTCGTCCATCACGCCCTTTTTGGGGGCTCGATGTTCAACCTTCAATACTACGTCGTAGACACGATCGTTCTTTTGCTGTTTTCTACCGCGGGTTTCCGCTTCTACCGAACGCGGCAGATGGCGAATAACTACTACTGGCTCTACGAGAAGGCTTCGCCTTTCTCCTGGAGGAAAAAATAAAGAGGGATTCCGGCTCACGGGTACAACCCGCGGGGCGGAAGTAAAAATACCGGCACAATGAAGGTGGGTATTGTGCCGGATATCGAAACCAGACCCGCTTGAGATTTGGGAGTTACAAAATGAAGAAGTCACTTTTGTCGGCTGTTGCTTTCGGTGCAATGGTCGCTTTCAGCGGCGCTGCATGGGCTGACGTCATCGTCGGCGTTGCTGGCCCGCTGACCGGCCCGAATGCTGCCTTCGGCGCACAGCTCCAGAAGGGTGCAGAGCAGGCTGCTGCTGACATCAACGCTGCTGGCGGCATCAACGGCGAGCAGATCAAGATCGTACTTGGCGACGACGTTTCCGACGCCAAGCAGGGCGTTTCGGTTGCCAACAAGTTCGTTGCTGATGGCGTCAAGTTCGTTGTCGGTCACTTCAACTCGGGCGTTTCCATCCCGGCTTCCGAAGTTTACGCCGAAAACGGCATCCTGCAGGTAACGCCGGCTTCCACCAACCCGACCTTCACCGAGCGCGGCCTGTGGAACACCTTCCGTACCTGCGGCCGTGACGACCAGCAGGGCGCCGTAGCCGGCTCCTACATCGCCACCAATTTCAAGGACGCCAAGGTCGCTGTCATTCATGACAAGACCCCGTACGGCCAGGGTCTGGCTGACGAAACCAAGAAGTCGATGAACGAAGCCGGCGTCACCGAAGCCGTCTACGAAGGCATCAACACTGGCGACAAGGACTTCTCGGCGCTCATCGCAAAGATGAAGGAAGCCGGCGTAACGGTCGTCTACTACGGCGGTCTGCACACCGAATTCGGTCTGATGGAACGTCAGGCTGCCGACCAGGGCCTCAAGGCAACCTTCATGTCTGGCGACGGTATCGTTTCGAACGAACTGGCTTCGATCGCCGGCGACGCCGTTGACGGCACGCTGATGACGTTTGCTCCGGATCCGCGCAAGAACCCGGCTGCCAAGGAACTCGTTGAGAAGTTCCGCGCTGCCGGCTTCGAACCGGAAGCCTACACGCTCTACTCCTACGCTGCCCTGCAGGTTATCGCTGAAGCCGCCAAGGCTGCCGGCGGCAACGATTCGCAGGCTGTTGCCGAAGCCATCAAGGCCAAGGGTCCGTTCAAGACCGCGATCGGCGAACTCGGCTTCGACGAAAAGGGCGACATCACCCGTCCGGACTACGTCATGTACACCTGGAAGAAGGGTGAAGACGGCAAGTACAGCTACTTCGAAAACGAATAATCGTTTCGTTCGAAAGATCGCGGAGGCCCGGCATTGCCGGGCCTTTTGCGTTTCGGAGGAGGGCGGACGGGTGCGTAACCGCAAGCCTCCAATTTGCCGCTCAATCCTTCAGCAGCGTATTGCGCAGGTGCGCGATCTCGTTCTTGAGTTTCTTCAGGTCACCTTCCGTCAGCCCGGTGGCTTCCAGAATGTTCTGCGGCACGCAGAGCGCTTTCTGCCGCAAGGCCTTGCCTTCGCTCGTCAGACTCACACGAACCTGCCGTTCGTCCTGTCTGTCGCGGACGCGGGCGATATAGCCCATGCCCTCCAGGCGCTTCAGCATCGGGGTGAGGGTGCTCGATTCCAGAAACACTTTCTCCCCAAGTTCGCCCACCGTCTGGTCGTCCCGCTGCCACAGCGAAACCATCACCAGATATTGCGGATAGGTGAGGCCGATTTCGTCGAGCAGAGGTTTGTAGACGCGATTGAAGGCGTGGTTGGCGGAATAGACGGCAAAGCAGAGAAATTCATCGACGCCTGCCGCATCTGCGGATGTCATATCGTTGTCAGCCATGATCGGCTCCTTTCTATCCTCTTAAATAAATCGTGTGCGATCTAATCGCAAGGCATTGACAGAAGGATTTGACCAGCATATGTAGTTCTTACGATTTAATCGTGAGCGATATAAAAGACTGGAGCGGGACAAAACCACTGATTCAACTAAGTAATTATATCGCGCACGATTAAATCGTTAAAGCTAAAACACGATGTGAACCAAAGGAGAATGTTATGTCTATTGCGAATTCCAGCGTTGAAAACACCGTTTCCCGTCGCGGTTTTCTGACCGCCGGTGCCGGCCTTGCCGGCATTGCAGCGACCTCCGGGGCCGTTGCCGCCAATATCGCTTCACCCTCTTCTGCTGCTGCATCCACCTCACAATCCGGAGACAAGACCATGAGCTACGTTACCACCAAGGACGGCGTTGAAATCTTCTACAAGGACTGGGGTCCGAAGGACGCACAGCCGATCGTTTTCCACCACGGCTGGCCGCTGAGCGCCGACGATTGGGATGCCCAGATGCTGTTCTTCCTCTCCAAGGGTTTTCGCGTCGTCGCCCATGACCGCCGTGGCCATGGCCGCTCAACCCAGGTGGCCGACGGTCACGATATGGACCACTACGCCGCCGATGCCTTCGCCGTCGTTGAGGCGCTCGACCTGAAAAATGCCGTCCATATCGGTCACTCCACCGGTGGCGGCGAAGTCGCCCGTTACGTTGCCAAGCATGGCGAGCCAGCCGGCCGCGTCGCGAAGGCAGTGCTCGTCTCCGCCGTTCCGCCGCTGATGGTCAAGACCGACGCCAATCCGGAAGGTCTGCCGATCGAAGTCTTCGACGGTTTCCGCGCCGCCCTTGCCGCCAACCGCGCCCAGTTCTTCCGCGATGTCCCGGCCGGTCCCTTCTACGGTTTCAACCGCGAAGGCGCCACGGCGCAGGAAGGCGTGATCCAGAATTGGTGGCGTCAGGGCATGATGGGCGGTGCCAAGGCCCATTACGACGGCATCAAGGCTTTCTCGGAAACCGACCAGACAGAAGACCTGAAGGCGATCTCGGTTCCAACGCTCGTTCTGCATGGTGATGACGACCAGATCGTACCGATCGGTGATTCCGCTCACAAGTCGATCAAGCTTCTGAAGAACGGCACCTTGAAGGTCTATCCGAAGTTCGGCCACGGCATGCTGACCATCAATGCCGATGTGCTGAACGCCGACCTGCTCGCCTTCATCCAGGCGTAACGGTCATCGTCTCTAGAAATCGAATGCGGCAGTGCTCTGCCGCATTCGTCGTTTCTGGGGCTGCTCTATAGACGGCCGCTTTTCTCATTTTCCGAAGAAACACATGGGGTCTGGCGCAGGCTGGTGCCGTTCCCGCTCTCCTGATTAAGTGTCGGCGAACGATTCTCGCAAGGCGGAGCCTCCGATGTCAGACAGACCGCGTATCCTCGTCACCCGGAAATGGCCGCAAGCCGTCGAACGGGTTCTGGCCGAGCGGTTTGATGTGGTGTTCAACGCGGATGACATACCGCTTTCCGAAGCGGCGATTGCCGAGGCACTGGCGCGTTTCGATGCCGTGCTTCCCACCGTTTCCGACAAGTTGCCTCCTGCCGTTTTTGCCGGAGCGAAGGTCAAAATCCTTGGCAATTACGGTGTCGGCTACAACCACATCGATATCGCCGCGGCCAAGGCCGTCGGCATTGTCGTCACCAACACGCCGGGCGTGCTGACCGATTGCACCGCCGATATCGCCATGACGCTGCTGCTCTCGATTGCGCGGCGGGCGGGCGAGGGCGAGCGCGAGGTGCGCAACGGCAACTGGACCGGCTGGCGGCCGACCCACATGATCGGCACGAAAGTCACCGGCAAGACGCTCGGCATCATCGGCTTCGGCCGCATCGGTCAGGCCATGGCCAAGCGCTGCCATTTCGGTTTCGATATGGAGATCGTGTTTCAGAACCGGTCGAAGATCGACCCGGCACTGGCTGCGCGTTATGGCGCGCGGCAGTTGGATACGGTCGAGGAGGTTCTGGCTGGTTCCGATTTTGTGTCGCTGCATTGCCCGGGTGGCGGCGGCAACCGGCATTTGATCGATGCGAAGCGCCTGTCGCTGATGAAGCCTGGCGCATTCCTCATCAACACGGCGCGCGGGGATGTCGTGGATGAGCAGGCGCTGGTAGCGGCTCTTGAAAATGGAACCATCGGCGGCGCGGGTCTTGATGTCTATGAGGCCGAACCGAATGTGCCCGAAGCCCTGAGAAAGCTGGAGAACGTTGTGCTGCTGCCGCATCTCGGCAGCGCGACGGAGGAGACCCGCATGGCGATGGGCATGAAGGTGGTAGAGAATGTGACGGCATTTTTCGACGGTCTTGAGCCGCCGGATCGGGTGGCTTGAGATAGCGGCATACTCCCGATCTCCCCCCTTGCGGGGGAGATGTCAGCGGAGCTGACAGAGGGGGGTAGTGCCGCACACTCCGAAGTCGTGGTTTGGGGGAATCGTAAAAAGCGACGTTTAAGTTTTATTGTCCGTGGGCAGCAATCCCCGCCACACTCTGCCGCATCCACCCCCCTCTGTTGGCTCTGCCGACATCTCCCCCGCAAGGGAGGAGAAGGGAGCAAGTGGTTATTCCTGATACAGCACCGTCGCCGCCTTCACAGCCGCAGACGCTCGGTTTTCCACGCCAAGCTTCACATAGATCTGCTCCAGATGCTTGTTCACCGTGCGGGCGCTCAGCCCCAGGATTTCGCCGATATCGCGGTTGGCCTTGCCCTTGCCAATCCAGAGCAGCACCTGCGCCTCGCGCACGGTCAGCGAAAATGCCTGCCGCAAAATTTCGTCCTCGCTGGTCTGGCTGATACCGGTGAGGCGGAAGAGGAATTCGTCGGAACCGATCGCGCCGAGATACGCGAGTTGCAGCACCGGCTGGCCGTTCTGCTGGATGATCAGCGGTTCGCTGCGGGCGCCGGACTTTTCGCGCTCCTGGGTCCAGCCGCGAATATGGCCGGAGATTGCCTCCATGCCATCGTCACGTCCGGTCGCGGCATTGATAAGCCGGGTTGCCTGTGGTGTCGACCACTGCAAAGTGCCATCGCCGCGCATGGCAAGCAGGTGACGTCCCGCCGCATCCAGCGCCACGCGCGCGGATTGTGCCGAGCGGGCGTTGGCGAGATGAACACGGATACGGGCGCGAAGCTCGTCTATATTGATTGGCTTGGAAAGGTAATCAACGCCACCCGATTCCAGCGCATGGACGATATGCTCGGTCTCGGTCAGACCCGTCATGAAGATGACCGGGACCTGGGTGATCGCGGAATTGGCCTTGAGTCTCCGGCAGGTATCGAAGCCATCCATGCCGGGCATGACGGCATCCATCAGCACGATATCGGGCGTTATTCGCTCGACGACGTTGATCGCGGCATTGCCGGAGGTTGCGATCAGCACGGAAAAGCCGGATTGCTCCAGCGCATCGGTGAGAAAGCCCAGCGTTTCCGGGGAATCATCGACGATCAATACGATATCGCGCGGATGCGCTGCCTCACTCACCAGCCAGTCTCCCCTCATTGCCGCCTACCTTCTGCAGGAAGGCAGCGTAGCCTGCAAGGTCGAATGCCTGCACATAGACGCGGGCGGCCTCGGTAAAGGGCTGGTTTTCTTCAATGCGGGCGAGATCGTTGAGCTTGGCTTCTATGCCCCTGATATAGCCGATCTCGCCGAGACGCAGCAGTTCCTCCACATGGGCGGCCCCCGGCGTCCGGATCGTGGCGCTCGGACGGGCCGGTGGCTGCGGACGAGCCTCGTCGTCATAGGTCCATTCGAGACCGAGATGCAGCGCCATCTTGTCGTGGAGCTGGCGGATGTCGAAAGGCTTGGCGAGCGTATCGTTATAATCGGCATCGCCCGCTGATGCCGTACCGTCGCCGATATTGGCCGACAGCATGATGATCGGCGCGACCTGGCCATGCTCGCGCAGGCGGGAGACGAGCTGCCAGCCGTTCATGCCGGGCATGGAGATGTCGATCAGGAAAAGGTCGGGTTTGATGCCCTCGATCAGCGTCAGGCATTCCGCGCCGCCCGATGCCGTCAGCACGATAAAATCGAGCGGCATCAGCACCTCGCGCATCAGGTCGCGATGATCCTCGTTGTCATCGACAACGACGATGGTGCGTCGCGCGCCGGCATAGCCGGCTATCTTGCGGACGGAGGGAGCAAGCGCCCGCGGACGCTCGATGGCCGACAGCATCAGGCGCACCCGGAAGGTGGAGCCTTTGTCACGCTCGCTGGTCACGGCAATTTCGCCGCCGAGCGTATTGGCCAGCAACTGCGTGATCGTCAGCCCGAGACCGAGGCCCGGCATGGGGCGGATATGCTCGGCTTCGCCGCGCTGGAAGGGCTCGAAGATGCGCGGCAGGTCGGCGGAGGCGATGCCGCGACCGGTATCGGAAATGGTGAAGGTCGCGACCTGGCTGCGATAGCTGACATCGAACCGCACCGTGCCGTGATCGGTGAACTTGATGGCGTTGGACAGCAGGTTGACGAGGATCTGGCGCAGGCGCTTTTCATCGGTGCGGACATAACGCGGCAGGGCAGGGGCGCGGGTGTGTTCGAAGCTCAGGCCCTTGGCTTGCGCCTGCGGCCGGAACATATCGGCGATCTGGTCGAGGAAATCCTGAATGTTGATTTCGTTGGAATAAACCTGCAGCCGCCCTGCCTCGATCTTGGAAATATCGAGCAGGCCGTCGATCAGGCCGGAGAGGTGATCGGCCGAGCGGCGGATGACCTTGATGGCGGACTGGCGTGGCGCGGGGATCGTCTCGTCGCGCTCGAGGATCTGGGCGTAGCCTAGAACGGCATTCAGCGGTGTTCGCAGCTCATGACTGAGGCCGACGACATAGCGGCTCTTGGCGCGGTTTGCGGCTTCCGCCGTTTCCTTGGCATATTGCAGGGCCGCATCCGTCTTCTTGTGGGCGGCGATTTCTTTCAGGAGCAGGGTGTTCTGGCGGGAAGATTCCTCCTCGGCCACCAGCCGGCTGTCATGGGCGAGAACGTAGAACCAGCAGACGACGCCTGCCACCACCGAGAAGACGAAAAACACCACACCGATGGTCCTGTTGACCACAAGGGCGGTCTCCGGCGAGGCGCTGCCGGTCTGGTGCGCGATCATGGCCAGGATAATGCCGATGCCGGTGACCGCCAGCACCACGGCGATGCCGTATCGTCCGAGACGGCTGGACAGCGTCTCGATGATACGGGGCGGCAACAGCGTTTTTGCGACCACGGCCGTCTGTGCGTTGAAGCTCGCATGCGGCTTGCACATATCGTGACAGCGGCTGTCGAGAGAGCAGCAGAGGGAGCAGATCGGCGCCGAATAGGCAGGGCACCACGCCATGTCCTCATGCTCGAAGGGATGTTCGCAGATCGAGCAGGTGACGGTTGAGAGCTTCGTCCAGCTGTGGCGCTGGCGGCGGGCGAGATAATATTTGCCCTTCGTGCCCCAGGCGATCAGCGGCGAGACGATGAAGGCCACGATCAACGCGACGTAGGGCGCCAGCGATGCCGCGACCTCGCCAAAGAGGCCGAAATGCGCTGCAAGGGCGACCACGGCTGACGCGGTCATCGCGCCGACGCCAACGGGGTTGATGTCATAGAGGTGGGCGCGCTTGAACTCGATATCCGGGGGCGCGAGGCCAAGCGGCTTGTTTATAAAGAGATCGGCCGAGATCGTGCAGAGCCAGGCCATGGCGATGATCGAGAAGATGCCGAGCGTTTCTTCCAGCAGCGTGTAGATGCCGAGCTCCATCAGGAGCAGCGCGATCGCCACGTTGAAGATCAGCCAGACGACGCGGCCGGGGTGGCTGTGGGTCAGGCGCGAGAAGAAGTTCGACCATGCCAGCGAGCCGGCATAGGCGTTCATCACGTTGATCTTCAGCTGCGAGACGACGACGAAGGCGGCCATCAGCAGCATCGCCGCCGTATCGGAAGGGATCATGTAGCCGAAGGCCGTGAGATACATATGGGCTGGATCGGCGGCATCCGACACCGGCACGCCGGCACTCAAGGTCAGGACGACGAGGAACGAACCGGCCAGCAGCTTTGGTGCACCGACCACCACCCAGCCCGCGCCGGCCATGAAGACGGCGAAGCGATGGCGCAGGCGGCTTTGCCCCTCCGGCGGCAGGAAGCGCAAAAAGTCCACCTGTTCGCCGATCTGTGCCATCAGCGCGAGAATGACGGCGGAGGCTGCGCCGAACTCCACCAGGGAGAAGGGCGCGAGCGTGCCGGGCACGCCTTCGGCATGGCCTGCGCCGGTAAAGGCGAGCCAGAGATCGAATTTGCTCCAGTCGGCGAGCGCGATGAAGATGAAGGGCAGGATGTTGAGGATGATCCAGAAAGGCTGTGTGATGAGCTGGAACTTGCTGATCAGCCGGACGCCGTGGGTCACGAGCGGGATCACCATCACCGCCGAGATGATGTAGCCGATCCACAGCGGTATGCCGAGCGCCAGTTCCAGCGCGGCCGACATGATCGAGGCCTCGATCGCAAACAGCATGAAGGTGAAGCTGGCATAGATCAGCGAGGTGATGGTCGAGCCGATATAGCCGAAGCTCGCGCCGCGGGTGAGCAGATCGATATCGACGCCGTGGCGAATGGCATAACGGGCGATCGGCAGACCGACCACGAGCATCACGATGCTGGCAACGATGATGGCGATGATGGCGTTGGTGGTGCCGTAGGAGAGGGTGATCGCACCGCCGATCGCCTCCAGCGCGAGGAAGGAGATGGCGCCGATCGCCGTCTGCGAGATGCGCTGCGAGGAAAATTGACGGGCGCTCTTGGCGGTGAAGCGCAGCGCATAGTCTTCCAGCGTCTGGTTGGCGACCCAGCGATTGTATTCGCGCCGGACCGGAATGATGCGCTGGCG
Source organism: Pararhizobium arenae (assembly GCF_001931685.1). Taxonomy (GTDB): domain Bacteria; phylum Pseudomonadota; class Alphaproteobacteria; order Rhizobiales; family Rhizobiaceae; genus Pararhizobium; species Pararhizobium arenae. The sequence continues at coordinate 363,334 of NZ_MOOY01000002.1, forward strand.
TGCTGTCATCGGTGACGTCTGTTCCCTTTAAACCTTTGTCACAATGGTCGTAGCACAGATGTTTGCGAGGCTTAAGGGCGTGACGTTGCGCAAAGCTGCACGTTTCGCCCCGGTACCTACGTCAATTGACGTATATAGTTTGCGACCCCGCTGCCCGATAGTTCGTTAGCGAACGGTAAATGTCTCCCAAGAGCCGTCGCCACAAGAACGAGAGGGGTTCATACAATGAAATTCACGTCTCACATCCGCAGCGCGTTTCTCGCCGCTGCGCTCACCACGACTGCAATCTCCGGCGCCTTTGCAGCCGACGACACCATCAAGGTCGGCGTTCTGCATTCGCTTTCCGGCACCATGGCCATCTCCGAGACCACGCTCAAGGATGCCATGCTGATGCTCATCGAAGAGCAGAACAAGAAGGGCGGTCTTCTCGGCAAGAAGCTCGAAGCTGTCGTCGTCGATCCGGCGTCCGACTGGCCGCTCTTCGCCGAAAAGGCCCGCGAACTGATCTCCGTCAACAAGGTTTCGGCCGTATTCGGTTGCTGGACCTCGTCCTCGCGCAAGTCGGTCCTGCCGGTCTTCGAAGAGCTGAACTCGATCCTCTTCTACCCGGTCCAGTACGAGGGTGAAGAATCCTCGCGCAACATCTTCTACACCGGTGCCGCGCCGAACCAGCAGGCCATCCCGGCTGTCGATTACCTGATGGAAACGGAAGGCGTCGAGCGCTTCGTTCTCGAAGGCACCGACTACGTTTATCCGCGCACCACCAACAAGATCCTGGAAGCCTACCTGATCGCCAAGGGCATTCCGAAGGAAGACATCCTCGTCAACTACACGCCGTTCGGCTTCTCCGACTGGCAGACGGAAGTCGCCAAGATCAAGGAATTCGGCTCCACCGGCAAGAAGACCGCCGTGGTTTCGACCATCAACGGCGACGCCAACGTTCCCTTCTATAAGGAACTCGGCAACCAGGGCATCAAGGCAACCGATATTCCGGTCGTCGCCTTCTCGGTCGGTGAAGAAGAACTCGCCGGTCTCGACACCAAGCCGCTCGTCGGTCACCTCGCTGCCTGGAACTACTTCCAGTCCGTCGATGCCGACGTGAACGCCGAGTTCATCAAGCAGTGGCATGCCTTCACCAAGAACGACAAGCGCGTGACCAACGACCCGATGGAAGCCGCCTATATCGGCTTCAACGCCTGGGTCAAGGCAGTCGAAGCTGCCGGCACGACCGACACCGATGCCGTGCTCGACACGATCATCGGCACCACCGTTCCGAACCTTTCGGGCGGCTACGCCACCGTCATGCCGAACCACCACATCACCAAGCCTGTCCTGATCGGTGAAATCCAGGAAGACGGCCAGTTTGAAATCGTCCAGGAAACGCCGGCTGTGGTCGGCGACGAATGGTCCGATTATCTGCCGGACTCGAAGGATTTGATCTCCGATTGGCGCAAGCCGATGTCCTGCGGCAACTTCAACGTTGCCACCGGCAAGTGCGGCGGCAAGGGTTCCTGAGTTCCGGAACAGCTGATTTCATCAAGGCAAGCGTAATGCCGAAGCGGTTCTGAAGGCCGCTTCGGAAATCTTAAGATGACCTATTGATTGCTCATGAACAGCCCTCCGTTCCACTCTCCCACCGGGACGGAGGGATTTTCGCGGAAGCCCCTTGATCCGCCGGCACCCGAATGCGCCGGCAACGCCGCTTTCGGCCGGTTGGCACGCTTCCTGCTTCGCAGATGTCGGATGGATAGGTCCGGCCGGCAGGGTCCGCTCCCCTTCAGATTGAATGGCCGGAATGCGTTGTCGAGTTGAGTGGCAAACGGGCGGAATGCGGAAATCTTAGGCAGCCCAAAAGCGTGTTTCGCCGAAGGTGCCAACGGAACGGAAAAACCATGTATCGCACGATCCAGATTTTCCTCGTCGCTCTCTGCCTGATCATCAGCGCATTCGCGACCGGTGCGCGGGCTCAGGAAGACATCCGGCCTTTGGTCGATGCCTTGGGCCAGGGCGGCTTTCCCCAGAAGATTGAAGCCGTGGGCGCGCTTGCTGCGTCCGGCGATCCCAAGGTCGCCGAAATCCTCGGGCTTTTGAGCGACGGCAAGCTTTTTGCGCCGAAGACCGGCGGTGCCGTGTTCCTCGAAACCGACAGCGGTTATGCCGATGTCCTGACCGGTGCCCCGGTGACGGACGTGCCGGGCAACCTTCAGAAAATTCGCCTGAACAATGGCCTTCGTGGCGCAATCAGCGCGGCGATGAGCCAGTTGACCTTGCTGAGCCCGGATCGGGGCGCGCGGTTTGCCGCGGCGCAGGATCTGCTGAAGGAAGCCAATCCCGAGAACCTGGATCTCCTGAATTCTGCCCTTGCAAAGGAGCAGGATGCCGAGATCAAGGCGACAATGGAGGCGGCCCGCGCGGTTATCCTTTTGAAGACGGATGCGAGCTTCGAAGACAAGGAAGCCGCGATCGCTACCATCGCAGCGCGGGGCAACCGCGATGCCGTCAACATCCTGAACGCTGCTTTCTCCAGCGCTCCCGCCGATCTGCAGCCGGCCATTCAGGCGCATATCGACGGCATCAACCAGAAGCTGGCCATCTGGGACGTGGTCCAGAACATCTGGTACGGCCTGTCGCTCGGGTCCGTTCTGTTGCTCGCAGCCATCGGTCTTGCCATCACCTTCGGCGTCATGGGTGTCATCAACATGGCCCATGGCGAGATGGTCATGCTTGGGGCCTACACGACCTATGTCGTGCAGCAGACGATCAACTCGGCAGCGCCCGAACTTGCCAATTTCTCGCTCGCCTTCGCGGTGCCGGCCGCCTTTCTCGTAACCGGCCTCATCGGTATCGGCATCGAGCGCGGCATCATCCGCTGGCTCTATGGCCGCCCGCTGGAAACGCTGCTGGCGACCTGGGGCCTCTCTCTCATCCTGCAGCAGACGATCCGCACCATTTTCGGCCCGACCAACCGGCAGGTCGACAATCCGAGCTGGATGTCCGGCGCCTTCGATTTCGGCGGCATGTCGATCACCTGGAACCGCATGTGGATCATCGTCTTCTCGATCGCCGTGTTCTTCGCCCTGCTGCTGCTTTTGAAGCGTTCGAAGTTCGGTCTGCAGATGCGCGCTGTCACCCAGAACCGCCGCATGGCCTCCTCAATGGGTATCCGCACGCCCTGGGTCGATGCCTTCACCTTCGGCCTTGGCTCCGGCATCGCCGGCATGGCGGGGGTGGCGCTCAGCCAGATCGATAACGTCTCGCCGAACCTCGGCCAGAACTACATCATCGACAGCTTCATGGTTGTGGTCTTCGGTGGTGTGGGCAATCTCTGGGGCACGCTGGTCGGCGCCATGACGCTCGGCATCGCCAACAAGTTCCTCGAGCCCTATGCCGGCGCCGTGCTCGGCAAGATCCTGATCCTGGTGCTCATCATCCTCTTCATCCAGCGGCGGCCGCGCGGTCTGTTCGCGCTCAAGGGAAGGGCGGTCGAATAATGATTACGCAAATGCTGCTCCGCAATCACGACAAGAAGGTACTCTGGTTCGCGCTGGCGATCCTCGCCGCAGCCGTGCTCGTGCCGCTCTCCAACCTGCTGCTTCCCGCCGGCAATCCCCTGCATGTGCCGGATCATATGGTGCCGCTGCTTGGCAAGTACCTGAGCTATGCGCTGCTGGCGCTGGCGCTCGATCTCGTCTGGGGCTATTGCGGCATTCTTTCGCTCGGCCACGGTGCGTTCTTCGCGCTCGGCGGTTATGCCATGGGCATGTACCTGATGCGACAGATCGGTCCGCGTGGCGTCTATGCCAATCCGCTCCTTCCGGACTTCATGGTGTTCCTCAACTGGCAGGAGCTTCCCTGGTACTGGTACGGCTTCGACCAGTTCTGGTTTGCGGCGCTGATGGTGCTGTTCGTCCCGGGTCTGCTTGCCTTCGTCTTCGGCTGGTTTGCCTTCCGCTCGCGCGTCACCGGTGTCTATCTTTCGATCATCACACAGGCGATGACCTATGCGCTGCTGCTCGCCTTTTTCCGCAACGAGATGGGCTTTGGCGGCAACAACGGGCTCACCGACTTCAAGGATATCCTCGGCTTCAACATTCAGGCCGGCGGCACCCGCGCCACGCTCTTTGCGGCAACGGCGATCATGCTGGCGCTGGCACTGCTCCTGAGTTCGGCCATCGTCAAATCGAAATACGGCAAGGTGCTGGTCGGCGTGCGTGATGCGGAAAGCCGCACCCGCTTCCTCGGTTACCGCGTCGAGAACATGAAGCTCTTCATCTTCACCGTTTCTGCGATGATGGCCGGCGTTGCCGGCGCGCTCTACGTGCCGCAGGTCGGCATCATCAACCCGGGCGAATTTGCACCTGCCAACTCGATCGAAGTGGTCATCTGGACCGCTGTCGGTGGGCGCGGCACACTGATCGGCCCGATCATCGGCGCTGTTCTCGTCAACTTCGGCAAGAGCATCTTCACTGCCGCTTTCCCGGAATTCTGGCTGTTCGCGCTCGGCGCCCTGTTCGTTGCCACGACGCTGTTCCTGCCGAAGGGTATCGTCGGCACGCTGCAGCAGTTCGCCAAGGCACGGGATGAGCGCAAGGTCGCGGCCGCCAAGGAACACGCCTACCAAGAGCAGGCCGCCAAATCCGCCGGCGAGGATGGTCTTGCATCGGCCCACACCCAGGCTGCGGAGTAAATGCGATGACCACTGTAAAACCGGCAGCCCTCAAGACCACCAACAGCATCCTCTATCTCGACGGCGTTTCCGTTTCCTTCGATGGCTTCAAGGCGCTGAACTCGCTTTCCTTCGTGGTCGAGCCCGGCGAGCTTCGCGCTATCATCGGCCCGAATGGCGCCGGCAAGACGACGATGATGGACATCATCACCGGAAAGACCCGGCCGGACGAGGGCATCGTCTATTTCAACGGCGAGGTGGACCTTACCCAGAAGGACGAGGCCGACATCGCCCAGCTCGGCATCGGCCGCAAGTTCCAGAAGCCGACGGTGTTCGAAAGCCATACGGTGTGGGACAACATCGAACTGGCGCTGAACCGCAAGCGCGGCGTCTTCGCCACCCTGTTCTACAAGCTGACACCGGAGGATAAGGCCCGCATCGAGGAAATCCTCGAAACCGTGCGCATGACCGCCCGCAAGGACGATCTCGCCGCCAATCTTTCCCATGGCCAGAAGCAGTGGCTGGAAATCGGCATGCTGCTGGCGCAAGAGCCGAAGCTGTTGCTGGTCGACGAGCCGGTGGCCGGCATGACGGATGCGGAAACGACGGAGACGGCGGTGCTGTTGAAGGAGATCGCCAAGACCCGCTCCGTCGTCGTCGTCGAGCACGACATGGGCTTCATCCGCGATCTCGGGGTGAAGGTGACGTGCCTTGCGGAAGGCTCGGTGCTTGCCGAAGGTTCGATCGATTTCGTCAGCTCCGATCCCAAGGTGATCGAGAATTATTTGGGGCGGTAAAGCGATGCGTTACAATGTTTCGATGTTTGCGACGGAGTTTGAGGCGGCTCTACCCCCCTCTGTCGGCTTTGCCGACATCTCCCCCTCAAGGGGGGAGATCGGGAGCTTGCGGCTCTCGCCGGTTACACTCGCTGACCTCTTGCTGCGTAGAAGCGGCAAAACAGAGGTTCAATCTCCACCCTTGAGGGGGAGATGTCCCGCAGAGACAGAGGGGGGTATCCCCGCCGCATACACAAAAGGAGCCACCCGATGCTGACCGTCGACAACATCAATCTCCACTACGGCGCGGCGCAGGCTCTTCGCGGGGTGTCGATCATGGCGCCCATGGGCAAGATCACCTGTGTTCTCGGTCGCAACGGTGTCGGCAAGACCAGCCTGCTCAGGGCCGTGACCGGCCAAGCCGCGACCAGCGCCGGCACTATAACCTTCAACGATACGACGCTTAACGGCTTGGCGCCCTATAACCGCGCCAAGCAGGGCATCGGCTTCGTGCCGCAGGGCCGCGAGATTTTTCCGCTGCTGACGGTCAAGGAAAACCTCGAGACCGGCTATGCCCCGGTGCCGCGAAAGGATCGCTATATCCCGGACGATATCTTCAGCCTGTTTCCGATCCTGCGCACCATGCTCGGCCGCCGTGGCGGCGACCTCTCGGGTGGCCAGCAGCAGCAGCTTGCCATCGGCCGCGCGCTGGTAACACGCCCGAAAATCCTCGTGCTCGACGAGCCGACGGAGGGCATCCAGCCCTCGATCATCAAGGATATCGGCCGCGCCATCCAGTATCTGCGCGATTCCACGGGGATGGCGATTCTGCTTGTGGAACAATATCTTGACTTCTGCCGAGAGCTTGCCGACCATGTCTACATCATGGATAGGGGCGAGATCGTGCATCAAGGACCGGCCGAAACGCTGGATACACCGGAAGCGCGCAGTCACCTGACGGTTTAAGGTTGAAAATGGCAGAAGCGGCGGCAATCGCTCCGCAAAGGGCATGGGGCAGGGGACGGCTGACGGCAAAGCCCTTTGCCGGTCGCACCCGCATTTCCGAATTCTATCAGGAAGGCTGCGCCAAGATCCGCCTTCCCGATACCTTCGATCACACGATGGAGGCCGTGCTGATCAACAGTTCCGGCGGCCTGACCGGTGGTGACTGGATCGGCTGGGAGTTCAAAAGCGGCGAGCAGACGCATCTGACGCTCACCACTCAGGCCTGTGAAAAAATCTACAAGGCAAGCGCCGGTACGGCGAGCGTTGATACGCGCATCAGTGTTGACGCGGGCGCCACGGTGCACTGGTTGCCACAGGAAACGATCCTGTTCGACAATGCTTCGATGTCCCGCAGCCTTGATGTCGATATCGCAGATGATGCCGCGTTTCTGGCCGTGGAGGCCGTGCTTCTCGGCCGCAAGGCGATGGGCGAGACGATGGAAAACGGCCTGTTCAAGGACCGATGGCGCATCCGCAAGGGTGGCGTGCTGCTGCATGCGGAGAACCTGCGGCTGGCCGATGCCGTCGGAACGCTTTCCCGCCGAATTTCCGTTCTTGGCGGGCGGGTGGCCTTTGCCACGCTGTTCTATACGGGGCTGGACTGCGAAGCCCAGCTTGCAGCGATCCGGCCGCTGATTGGTGCTGCTGGCGGCGCAAGCCGTGTGGAAATCCGCGGCCGGGAAAAGCTCGTCGCCCGTCTCGTGGCGGCGGACGGCTTTGCCTTGAGAAAAATCCTTATTCCGGTCATTTCTCACTTGCGCAAGGGAGCGTCAGTGCCGAAAGTCTGGACCCTGTAGCCTACAATGAAAACCGGTGGTCACGCATGAACCTCACTCCCCGCGAAAAAGACAAGCTCTTGATTTCCATGGCTGCGATGGTCGCGCGCCGGCGGCTGGAGCGTGGCGTCAAGCTCAACCATCCGGAAGCGATCGCGCTGATCACCGATTATGTCGTGGAAGGCGCGCGCGATGGTCGTTCCGTCGCTGAACTCATGGAAGCCGGCGCCCATGTAATTACCCGCGAACAGGTGATGGAGGGTATTCCGGAGATGATCCACGACATCCAGATCGAGGCGACTTTCCCGGATGGCACCAAGCTGGTGACCGTTCACGAACCTATTCGCTGAGGCCGCCATGCTTGCCCTTCGACCCAATTGCGAATGCTGCGACAAAGACCTGCCGCCCGGCAGCCGCGAAGCGATGATCTGCAGCTTCGAATGCACCTTCTGCCTCGATTGCCTGGAAACCGTGCTCGATGGCCGTTGCCCGAATTGCAGCGGCGAACTGGTGCGCCGGCCGGTCCGGCCCGCATCCAAGCTCGATAAATTTCCGGCCTCGACGGAGCGCGTGCTGAAAGCCGAAGGCTGCGCGCCGGTCAAGGCTGCTTGAATAAAGGAAGATGACGATGATACCCGGAGAAATCATTGCCGCCGCAGGCGAGATCGAGCTGAATGTCGGTCTGGATACGGTTTCCATCGATGTTTCCAACACCGGCGACCGCCCGGTGCAGGTTGGCAGCCATTATCATTTTGCCGAAACCAATGCCGGCCTGAATTTTGATCGCGAGGCCGCCTATGGCCGCCGTCTGGATATTCCGGCGGGCACCGCGGTTCGTTTCGAGCCCGGCCAGACGCGCTCGGTGACGCTCATTCCGCTGGCCGGAAAGCGCGAAGTCTATGGTTTCCGCCAGAAGGTCATGGGCAAGCTGTGAGTGTCTTGACGATGAAGCGGGGAGTCGCTCCGCTGCTGATGGCATGTGGCGTCGTTCTGATCGCCGGCGGCGCCCGCGCGCACGAAGATGAGCCGAAGGTCGATTGCGCCAATGCGATGACCCAGATGGAAATCAACATCTGCGCCAGCCGGGATTATGAGGCAGCGGACAAGGAACTGAACGCGCAGTGGGCCAAGACTAGGAAGGTCATGGTCGATTGGGATGCCGAACTGGAAGAGCAAAACAAGGGTGCCGTTGATTCCTTGATGAAGGCGCAGCGCGCCTGGATCGAGTATCGTGACGGCCAGTGTGATGCGGTGGGCTACAGCGTCTGGGGTGGCACCATGTATCCGGCCGTTGTCGCCGGTTGCCTCGCCGACCTGACGCGCAAGCGCACGGAAGAATTGAAAGATCTTGCCAACGGCATTGAACAGTAGGCGAAAGTGATATGAAGCAGAAGATCATGATCGTCGGAAATGGTGAGGTGCCGCCGGGGGCGGCGGGCCTCATCGATTCCGCCGATCTGGTGATCCGCTTCAACGATTGCCGCACCTATGGCGCGGCAGGCGAAAAGACCGACGTGGTCGCCATCTGCAACACCGGCCGCCCCGGAAAGGCGCGGCTTGCTTCGGCGGAATGGGCGAGCCATCCGGCCTTGCAGCAGGCCGATGCCATCTGGAGCGTACGCGATCCCGCCAAGTTCACTGCCCTGCGCGCTGTTCTGGCCATCAGCCACCCGGAGCTTGATGATTTCTGCGACGACTACACCGCGGATTTCGCGCGGCTCTGTGTCTGTCTCGGCAAGAAGCATTCGGTCATCAGTCGCGCCGTGCATGAGGCGGTCGATACGCAGTTGCAGGTCTTTGCGCCCGAGCCTTACGTGGTGCCAAGCAGCGGCCTGATCGTGATTGCCTTCGTGCTCGAGAGTTTTCGCGATGCCGATCTCACCATTGCCGGCTTTGGCCATGAGGGGTGGGAGGGCCATCCCTTCGAGGCCGAGCGCAAGCTGGTCGAGCGTTGGATCGGCGAGGGGCGCCTCTCGCGCCTTCGGCCGCTTGAAGGTGTTGCGGCGTCATCCATTCAATCGGCTGCGCCTTTGTAAGGCGCGGAGCGAGATAAAAAACTGAATTTATGCGGATTTCTCCCAGAATCCAGCACTCCAGAGGGTGAAGAACAATGTCCTACAAAATGTCTCGCGCGGCCTATGCCAGCATGTTCGGGCCGACCACCGGTGACAAGGTGCGGCTTGCCGATACGGAACTGTTCATCGAGGTCGAGAAGGACTTCACCACCTATGGCGACGAGGTGAAGTTTGGCGGCGGCAAGGTCATTCGCGACGGCATGGGCCAGAGCCAGGTGACGCGCGCCAATGGCGCCGTCGATACCGTCATCACCAATGCGCTGATCGTCGATCACTGGGGCATCGTCAAGGCGGATATCGGCCTGAAGGACGGCCTGATCGTCGCCATCGGCAAGGCCGGCAATCCGGATACCCAGCCGAACGTCGATATCATCGTCGGCCCCGGTACGGAGGCGATTGCCGCCGAAGGCAAGATCATCACCGCCGGCGGCATGGACAGCCACATCCACTTCATCTGCCCGCAGCAGATCGAGGAAGCGCTGATGAGCGGCCTCACCACCATGTTCGGCGGCGGCACCGGCCCCGCCCATGGCACGCTCGCGACCACCTGCACGCCGGGCCCGTGGCATATTGCCCGCATGATCGAGGCGGCCGATGCTTTCCCGATGAACCTTGCCTTTGCCGGCAAGGGCAACGCCTCGCTGCCCGGCGCGCTGGTCGAGATGGTCATGGGTGGCGCGACCTCGCTGAAGCTGCACGAGGATTGGGGCACGACCCCGGCTGCGATCGATTGCTGCCTGTCGGTGGCCGACGAATACGACGTGCAGGTGATGATCCACACGGACACGCTGAACGAAAGCGGCTTCGTCGAGGATTCCATCGCCGCGCTCAAGGGCCGCACCATCCATGCCTTCCATACCGAAGGCGCGGGCGGCGGCCATGCGCCTGACATCATCAAGATCTGCGGCCAGCCAAACGTCATCCCGTCGTCCACCAACCCGACGCGGCCCTACACGAAGAACACGCTGGCCGAGCACCTCGACATGCTGATGGTCTGTCACCACCTGTCGCCATCGATCCCGGAAGACATTGCTTTCGCCGAAAGCCGTATCCGCAAGGAAACCATCGCTGCCGAAGACATCCTGCACGATATCGGCGCCTTCTCGATCATCTCGTCCGACAGCCAGGCCATGGGCCGCGTCGGCGAAGTGGCGATCCGCACCTGGCAGACGGCCGACAAGATGAAGCGCCAGCGCGGGCGTTTGGCCGAAGAGAGGGGCGAAAACGACAATTTCCGCGTCAAGCGCTATATCGCCAAGTACACGATCAACCCGGCGGTGGCGCATGGTCTGAGCCATGTCATCGGCTCGGTCGAAGTCGGCAAGCGCGCCGATCTGGTGATGTGGAACCCGGCCTTTTTCGGCGTCAAGCCGGACATGGTCCTGCTGGGCGGCACGATTGCAGCGGCCCCCATGGGCGATCCGAATGCCTCGATCCCGACGCCGCAGCCGGTGCACTACAGGCCGATGTTCGGTTCGTTCGGCAAGAGCCTGACGAACTCCTCCGTCACCTTCGTTTCGCAAGCTGCGTTGGATGGCGGGCTGAGGGGTCGGCTGGGCGTTGCCAAGGAGCTGGTGGCCGTTCGCAACACGCGGGGCGGTATCGGCAAGGCATCGATGGTGCACAATAGCCTGACGCCGCATGTCGAGGTCGATCCGGAAACCTATGAAGTGCGGGCCGATGGCGTGCTCCTGACCTGCGAGCCGGCGACGGTGCTGCCGATGGCGCAGCGGTATTTCCTGTTCTGAGGCATTCGGTCGGATCGGGGCTGCCCCTCATCCGCCCTGTCGGGCACCTTCTCCCCGCCTGCGGGGAGAAGGAACAAGCGGCAATCTCGATCGTCCCCTCTCCCCGCGAGCGGGGGGAGGGCTAGGGTGAGGGGCAGATTCGCTACGGGCATTGGCTGCAGAGCCTCGCACCCCCCGCCATTCTCCACTACAAACGGCAGAGACCTGCCGTTCACATTCCGAGGTACCCATGATCTACGTTATCGCTTACCTGAAAGCTCATCCCGGCAAGGCTGCCGATGTTCTCGCTGCCGCCCAGCCGCTGATTGCCGAGACCCGTGCGGAAGAGGGCTGCATCACTTACGAACTCTACCAGAAGCCCGGCGAGCCCGAGAGGTTGGTCTTCGTTGAGAACTGGTCGAGCCGCGAGGCGCTGCAGGCGCATTTCGAGACTGCGCATATCGCCGCCTTCAGCAAGGCGATCGCCGAACTCGTGGCTGAAAGCCGGGTCGAGGTCGTGCATCCGGAAAAGGTCGAGGTGGTCTGATGCCCTATCGCTCGACGGAAATCCTGTCTCCCGGCACTGCAGACATCACGCCGGTCGCCACGATCGCGCTTGCGCATGATGAGCGGCATCTGCGCCGCAAGCTGCTGCATCTTCCGGATGACGATGTGGTGATGCTTGATCTCAGGGAGCCGGTGATGCTGGCTGATGGCGATCTGCTGGTGCTGGAAGGCGGCGGGCATGTCCGTATCGCAGCGACGGACGAGCCACTCTACGAGATCCTGCCGCGCGACAGACTGCACCTGATCGAACTTGCCTGGCATCTCGGCAACCGGCACCTGCCGGCCGAAATCCGCGAAGACCGTATCCTGATCCTGCGCGATGCCGTGATCCGCAACATGCTGGAAGGGCTGGGTGCTAAAGTCACCGACGTGACCTCGCCGTTTCAGCCAATGCGCGGCGCCTATCATGGTGGGCACTCCCATGGGCATGGCCACCACCATCATGGCTGATGCCATGGCCACGCAATCGCTGATCCGGCTCGTCACCTGGATGTCGCCGGCTTTTCCGGTCGGTGCCTTCTCCTATTCGGGTGGGCTGGAGCAGGCGGTTGCGGATGGACTGGTGGCCGATGCCGATGGTTTGCGGCATTGGCTGACGTCATGGGCCGAATACGGTTCCGGCTGGAATGATGCCGTTCTGTTGGCGGAGGCTTATCGCGCTTTCGGCGATGCACAGCGGCTTGCCGATGTGCGTGATCTGGCCGAGGCCCTTGGGGGTTCGCAGGAGCGGCATATGGAAACCATGCTGCAGGGCGAGGCCTTTCTCACCGCCGCTTCCCACTGGCCGCATCCCGTGCTTGAACGGGTGGGGCCGAGAGCCGCCTATCCTGTGGCCGTGGGTGCGGTTGCAGCGGCTCATGCGACGGGCCTGGAACCAACGCTGGCAGCCTATCTGCATGGCGCGCTGTCCAATCTGGTTTCCGTTGCCATTCGCTGCGGCGTGACGGGGCAGCAGGGCGGTGTCAGCGTTCTTGCCGCTCTCGAGCCGCTGATCGCGGAGATTGCGGCGCGTGCTGGCACGAGTAGCCTTGATGATCTGGGCACTGCCACTTTCGTCGCCGATATCGCGGCGCTACACCACGAAACGATGTATTCTCGGCTCTTCCGCTCCTGAGCCGTTGCTTTTCTGGAATTGATTTAGAAGGACGCTTTCGATGAAATCTGCAAACGGCCCGCTTCGCGTCGGCATCGGTGGCCCCGTCGGTTCGGGCAAGACGGCCCTGACAGACAAGCTCTGCAAGGCCATGCGCGACCAGTATTCTGTCGCCGTCGTCACCAACGACATCTACACCCGCGAGGATGCCGATGCGCTGGTGCGCATGCAGGCGCTGCCGTCGGACCGCATCGTCGGCGTCGAGACCGGCGGCTGCCCGCACACGGCCATTCGCGAGGATGCGACGATCAACCTACAGGCTATCGCCGACCTCAACCGCCGCATTCCCGATCTCGACGTCGTCTTCATCGAATCCGGCGGCGACAATCTGGCCGCGACCTTCTCGCCCGATCTCGCCGATATCACCATCTATGTGATCTCGGTCTGCCAGGGCGAGGAAATTCCCCGAAAGGGCGGGCCGGGCATCACCCGCTCCGATCTGCTGGTCATCAACAAGAAGGACTTGGCTCCTTACGTCGGCGCCGATCTCGATGTGATGCAAAACGATGCCGACCGCATGCGCCAGTCGAAGCCGTTTGTCTTTTCCGACATGAAGCGTGGCGATGGCGTCGATCGCATCGTCGAGTTCCTGCGGGTCGAAGGCGGGCTTTGACGGCTTAATCACAAACAAAGAAAGCCCGGCCGTGTGGAAAACGCGGCCGGGCTTTTGCGTTTGGTGTCGCCTTATTCGGCCGCGAGCGCCGGGTGGCTGATGACGTTGCCGGTGCGCTTGGGGCCTTCCAGCCTGTCCAGGCGCTCCTGGATCTCGTCGATTGTCTTGCCCTGTTCGGTGACGATGCCGGTGAGGGCCTCGTTTTCCAGAACCTCGAGTTCCTCGTCCTTCCTGCCGACCATGCGGCCGAAGAGCCAGCCGAGCAGGCGGGAAACGTCGTCCATGATCAGGAAGAACGCGGGCACGACGACCAGCGACAGCACGGTAGACACGATGATGCCGCCGATAACCGCAATCGCCATCGGTGCGCGGAACGAGCCACCCTCGCCGACGCCGAGCGCGGACGGGATCATGCCCGCCGACATGGCGATCGAGGTCATGATGATCGGCTGGGCGCGCTTGCGGCCCGCCTCGATCATCGCCTGAACCCGGTTCATGCCGTGGCGTTTCATCTCGACCGCGAAATCGACCAGCAGGATCGCGTTCTTGGTGACGATGCCCATCAGCATCAGCACCCCGATCATCACGGGCATCGAGAAGGCGTTGCGGGTCACGATCAGCGCCACTGCGACACCACCGATGGCAAGCGGCAGCGAAAACAGGATGGTGAAGGGCTGGATCACATCCTTGAAGAGCAGGATGAGAACGACCAGAACCATCAGGAGGCCGAGCAGCATGGCGTTGCCGAAGCTCTGCATCATCTCGCTCTGGATCTTGGCGTCGCCGCTTTCCGCAAGCCGAACCGTCGGTGGCAGCTTCGTCTCCTCGACGATGCGCTTGAACTCGGCTGTCGAGGTGTCGAGCGCCGTGCCCTGCGGCACGTCGGAACCGATGGAGGCCACCCGGTTGCGGGCGTTGCGCAGGATCGAGCTCGGACCCTCGGCGTAGCTGAGATCCGCAATGCTATCGATCGGCACGGTCGCGCCGGATGCGGTCTTCACCTTGAGAGAGCCGATCGCCTGCAGGTCACGACGCACATCGAGCGAGGTCTGGACCCGGATCGGGATAAGACGATCGTCGAGCGAGATCTTGGTGAGAGCCGAATCGACATCGCCAGTCGTTGCCACGCGGATCGTCTGCGAAATCTGCTGCGGCGTGATGCCCAGCCGAGCGATTTCATCCTTGCGGGGGAAGATTTGTAGTTCCGGACGGGGCAGGGCGCCTTCCGAGCTGACGTTGGACAGGATCGGCGATGCACGCAGCTTTGCTTCCAGCGTGCCGACGGCATCGTTCAGGTCCTGCTCGTTCGAGGACAGGAAGTTGAAGGTCAGTTCGCGCTCGCCACGGTCATTGAGCTTGGTGATGCGAACGTCCGGTATGTCCTTGAGGTTGGCGAAAATATCCTTTTCGACATCCCACTGCGGACGGGTGCGACCCTCCAGTTCCATCTTCGGCATGTACTGGCCGATAAGGGGCAGGCCGCCCAGCCCCTTGTTGACGAGCGTCTTGACCAGCGAATGATCGATCTTGCCGAGGATGACGCGCACGGTGGCGCGGCGCAGCTCGAGATCACCCTTGGGCGAGGCGCCACCGAGCACGAAGACGCTCTCGACGCCATCGACGTCGCGGATCGCATCATAGATTCGGGTGGTCGTTTCATCGGTTTCTGCGAGCGTCGCGTTCGGCGGCAGCTCGACGGAAAGAACGACACGCGACGAGTCATCCGGCGGCATGAAGCTGCCCGGCACTTGCGCCATCAGGTAGAGCGAGCCAACGAGGAAGGCGATGGCGCCAAACATGGTCGCGTAGCGCATGTACCAGCGCGACGTCGTGAAACTGATAAGGCGCGTATAGCCCTTCATCATGCGGCCGTCATTGTCGTGATGGTCGTCCACGCCGTCTTCCGGCCGCATCAGATAGGCGGCCATCAGCGGCGTGATGAGACGCGCCACCATGAGCGAGAAGAACACGGAGAAGGCAACCGTCAGGCCGAACTGGATGAAATACTGGCCGGCGATGCCGGGCATGAACGACACCGGCACGAAGACGGCGATGATGGTGAAGCTTGTCGCAATAACAGCGAGACCGATTTCATCGGCCGCATCAAGCGAGGCCCTATAGGGCGTTTTGCCCATCTTGATGTGTCGCGCGATGTTCTCGATTTCAACGATCGCGTCATCGACGAGAATACCGGTCGCGAGCGTCAACGCCAGGAAGCTGACGAGGTTCAACGAGAAGCCCATCAGGTCCATGATCCAGAAGGTCGGGATTGCGGACAAGGGCAAGGCGACGGCGGCAATGAGGGTCGCCCGCCAGTTGCGCAGGAAGAGCAGAACCACGATGACGGCGAGGATCGAGCCTTCCATCAGCGTGTGGAGGGCAGCCTCATAGTTTCCGTAGGTGAAGTAGACGGAATCGTCCACCATCGCGATATCCACCTGGGGATGGGCGGCACGCACCCCGTCGAGGCTCTTGGCGACGGTTTCGGCAACCGACACTTCGCTGGCGCCCTTCGAGCGGAAGACGGCGAAAGTGACGGAAGCATCTCCGTTGAAACGCGAGAAGGACTTCGGCTCTTCATAAGTATCGGTGACGGTGCCGAGATCGGACAGCTTTACGAACCGGCCGTTCGGCAGCGCAATTGTGGTGTTGGCAAGCTGCGCGACATTGCGGGCGTCGCCGAGCGTGCGTATGGTCTGCTCATTGCCACCGATCTGGCCGCGGCCGGACCCGAGATCGACGTTGGTGCTGCGCAGCTGGTTGTTCACATCCGGCGCGGTGATGCCGAAGGAATCGAGCTTGTTGGGATCGAGCTCCACGCGAATTTCACGGTCGGAGCCACCGTAACGGTCGATACGGCCAACGCCGATCTGGCCCTGAAGCGCACGCTTGATCGTGTCATCCACGAACCAGGAAAGCTCTTCCAGCGTCATATCCGGAGAGGTTACCGAAAAGGTCTGGATCGCCTGGCCTTCGACGTCGATCTTGGTGACGACGGGCTCCTCGACATCGGCGGGCAGGTCACTGCGGATGCGATCAATGGCATCCTTCGTATCCTGCACAGCCTCTTCAGTCGGCTTCTCGATGCGGAAGACAACGGAGGTCACAGACTGGCCGTCCGTCACCGTCGACTGGATTTCATCGACGCCGGCGATGGAGGCTACCGCGTCCTCGACCTCCTTCGTCACCTGCATTTCCAGCTCGGACGGCGAAGCGCCGTTCTGGGTCACGGTGATGGCGACGACGGGAACGTCGATGTTCGGGAAGCGGGTGATGGGCAGCGCAAAGAAGGATTGCAGCCCGAGGAACAGCAGCAGCGCGAAACCGAGGATCGGCGCGATTGGATTTCGGATCGCCCAGGCGGAGAAATTCATCTCTTTAACCTCAATCAGTTCGAAACGGTTTCAGCGCCGGCGAGCACCGGCTTGATGCGATCTCCATCGCGCACGAAGGCGCCGGCCTTGGTGATGACCTTGTCACCTTTGGCGAGGCCGCTGCGGATTTCGATGAAGCCGCCGTCCTCTATGCCGGTCTCGATCTTGGCGACCTTGGCAACGTCGCCATCGACCTTGCGCGTGACCATGCCGTCCTTGGACTTTGTCACCGCCGAGAGCGGCAGGACGAGAGCGTCCTTCTCCGTCACGATGATCTGGGCGCGGGCATACATGCCGACGCGGGCCTTATCGGTGTCGAGCAGGCTGATATACACGTTACCAAGACGGGTCTGGGTATCGACCACCGGAGAGATCAGGCGCACCTTGCCCTCGATTTCGGTCTTGCCATCCGCCAAGGTTACCTTCGCGCGCTGGCCGATTTCGAGTTTCGGCAGGTCGGTTTCGATGATCTCGGCCGATATTTCGACGGCACCGTCGCGGATGATCGTGAAGAGCGGTTCGCCGCCGCCATTGGCAATGGCGCCGACCTTTGCGGTGCGGGCGGAAATCACGCCGGAGACCGGCGTTTTGACGTCCGTGCGGGCCAGCCGCAGGTCGATATCGGAAATCTGGGCTTCGACCACCTTGATGTCGGCATTGGCGACGGAAACCAGCTGCTCGGCGGAGTTGACCCGCGCGAGTGCCGCTGTCGCCGCGGCCTTTTCCTGATCGCGCTGCGCGGTTGACACCGAGCCTGCTTCAGCCAGCTTCTTCGAGCGCTCGCTCACGCGCACCGCTTCTTCGGCATTGGCCTGCGCTTCGGCAAGCTGTGCCTCGTACTGGGCAAGCGAAGCCTTGGCCTTGGCAAGGCTTGCGGCATACTGGCTCTTCTGCAGTTCCAGCATGTCCGGGTTCAGCGTCGCAAGCGTGCTGTCGGCTTCGACGCGATCGCCGACATCGGCATTCAGGGTGCGGATCGAAAGCCCGTCGACGAGGGGCGAAACAAAGGTTTCCTCGACGGCCTTGACGGCGCCGGTCGCAACCACACGGTCGATAATGTGGCGGGTCTGGACCTCTGAAACGACAATGGATGGCAAGGCCTGTTCCGTCTTGGCAGGGGCTGCTGCTTCCTGCGCAAGGGCCGTGCTTGCCTGAAGGCCCAGGAGCAGGGTTGTCAGGACACCAAACGCGAACGTCGTCTTACGGGCCATCGGCTCACTTCCTAAAAATTCCGGATAAACTGTTGGCAACAGCGCCAGTCCCTCCTTAGGAGGATACGCCGCTGCCAGCCTCTGCATAATTCCTTCAACCGCAATCGATCCAAGGAAAATTATGCAGCAGATTTAAAGCGTTACAGCAACTTTGGCGCGTCATTACCGAAGCGCGGCGCTGTCATGGAATGGGAAGGATACCAGCTCAGGCTCTTCCTGAGAAAAATCTCCCCCACACTCTCCTCAAACTGCCTCAAGGCTTATTTAAGCGGGCACTTTTGAGGATGCAAGATCAGTCATAAAAAAGAATGGTGCCTCAATATTCCATTTTTTAGGCCTCTTCGAGGCAATTTTTGTTTCGCAATGTATACGGCTAAAAAAGTGTTTCCATCTGTTGCAAATGAGAAACGCGCGGGTTTTGACGCCCGCGCGTTTTTCTGCCTGAAGTTTCCGATGCCTACTTCAGGGCAGCATCGGTGATTTCGTGCGTCCAGGCACCTTCAGGTGCCTTGGTGATGACCGGATCGGAACCACCCTTCAGCAGGGAATCGACCGTGCGCTTGTAGTCCGCTTCATCCAGAGCGCCATTGGAGCCGGCCGTCAGCTTGGCGACTTCGCCCATCATGCGCTTCTGATGCTCTTCCGTCTGCGCGCCGGTGGCGTCGTTCTCGAGAACGATGTCGGCCGCTTCATCCGGATTGGCTTCGGCGTATTTCCAGCCCTTCATCGACGCGCGGACGAACTTGACCATCTTTTCCTTGAAGGCCGGGTCCTTGAGCTTGTCTTCGAGGACGTAGAGGCCGTCTTCCAGCGTCGCAACGCCCTGATCTTCATACTTGAAGGTCACGAGGTCTTCCGCCTTGATGCCGGCATCGATGACCTGCCAGTATTCGTTGTAGGTCATGGTGGAGATGCAGGCAGCCTGCTTCTGGATCAGCGGGTCGACGTTGAAGCCCTGCTTCAGCACGGTCACGCCATCCGGGCCGCCATCGGTCTTGAGGCCAAGCTGGCTCATCCACGACAGGAACGGATATTCGTTGCCGAAGAACCAGACGCCGAGGGTCTTGCCCTTGAAGTCCGCAGGCGTTGCAACGCCAGATTCCTTGAGGCAGGTCAGCATCATGCCCGAGGACTTGAACGGCTGAGCGATGTTGACCAGCGCCACGCCCTTCTCGCGGGTGGCGAGAGCGGACGGCATCCAGTCGACGACGACGTCAGCACCGCCGCCGGCGATGACCTGCGGAGGGGCGATGTCCGGGCCGCCCGGCTTGATTTCGACATCGAGGCCTTCTTCTTCATAGAAGCCCTTGTCCTTGGCGACGTAATAGCCAGCGAACTGGGCCTGGGTGACCCACTTCAGCTGCAGCGTCACCTTTTCTGCCGCCATGGCCTGGAAGGCCGAAAGCGAAAATGCACCTGCGAGCAGCAGGGATGCCAGTTTTGTCTTCATTTTCAGTTCCCTCTTATTATGCCCGCCCTTTTTGGGCAGACCCTTTTATGACGTCTGTCCACCACGGACAGACGGATGCCAGAACGTGACGGCGCGCTCAACGAGTGCGACGATCCCGTAGAAGGCGGAGCCAGCCACCGCGGCAACCGCGATTTCGGCCCAGACCATGTCGACGTTCATGCGGCCCACTTCGGTCGAAATTCGAAAGCCCATGCCGACGATCGGCGTGCCGAAGAATTCCGCCACGATGGCACCGATGAGGGCGAGCGTGGAATTGATTTTCAGTGCATTGAATATGAATGGCCACGCCGCGGGAAGACGCAATTTGATGAGCGTCTGGAACCAGCTGGCGGCATAAGTGTGCATCAGGTCCTTTTCCATCTGGCTGGCGGCAGCAAGGCCGGAAACGGTGTTCACCAGCATCGGGAAAAAGGTCATGATGACGACTACCGCGACCTTCGACTGCCAGTCGAAGCCGAACCACATGACCATGATCGGCGCGACGCCGACGACCGGTAGCGCCGAGACGAAATTCCCGAGCGGCAACAGGCCTTTCTGGAGGAACGGCGAGCGATCAATGGCGATGGCGACGAGAAAACCGAGACCGCAGCCCATGACATAGCCGGTGATGACGGACTTGAGGAAGGTCTGGCGGAAATCGGCCCAGAGCGTCGGCAGAGAATTGATGAGCCGCGTCCAGATCATCGATGGCGGCGGCAGCAGCACCGAAGGGATGTTGAAGCCGCGCACGATGCCTTCCCAAAGCACAAGGATGCTGATGCCGAACAACAATGGTACGGCAATGCGGATGATGCGCTGAAGGACGCGATCCTTGGTTTTGACCCGCACCAGCCATTCGTTGATGGCCCAGGCTAAAAGCCAGAAGGCGATGGCGCCGTAGAGGAAACCCGACGTCATGGTTTCACTCCCATGCGCTTGAGGACAGCGGTGTGCGCGGTGCCGACGATTGCAACCAGCACGGCGGCAAGCGCCGCCGCCATGAATAGAGCGGACCAGATCTGCACCGTCTGGCCGTAATAGGAGCCGGCCAGCAGGCGGGCGCCAAGGCCGGCGACGGCGCCGGTCGGCAGTTCGCCGACGATTGCGCCAACCAGCGAGATGGCGATCGCCACCTTCAGCGAGGTGAAGAGATAGGGCATCGAAGCCGGCCAGCGCAGCTTCCAGAAGGTCTGGGCCGGGGAGGCGTAATAGGTGTGCATCAGGTCGAGCTGGATCTGTTCCGGGCTGCGCAGGCCCTTCACCATGCCGACGACGATGGGGAAGAAGCTGAGATAGGTCGAGATTAGCGCCTTCGGCAGCAGTCCGGCGATGCCGATGGCGTTCAGCACCACGATGATCATCGGCGCGATGGCGAGGATCGGGATCGTCTGGCTGGCGATGACCCAGGGCATCAGCGAACGATCCATGGCGCGGTTGTGCACGATGCCGACCGCGAGCAGGATGCCGAGAACGGTGCCGATGCCGAAGCCGACGAGGGTGGCGGAAAGCGTGATCCAGGCGTGGTAGACGAGGCTGCGCTTGGACGTGACCGGCTTGTTGAAGGTCGTATCCCAGATTTCCGCAATCACCTGATGGGGTGCGGGCAGAACCGGTCGTTCCTGGAACATGGTTTTCGGAACGATTTCCGAAAAGGTGATCGTGGTTCCGGCACGCCCTGCCGTGTCGCGCTCGAAAGGCGCGTTGAGATAGATGGCGGCGACGTACCAGATCGCGATCAGGATGAGGACGATGGTGAGGACCGGGAAAACCTTGTCACGCATGGTCATGACGAGGCCCCTCCGCCTGTCGGAAACAGCATCAGGGCCATGGCGACGAAGCCGAGCGCGACGCCGGCCATCTGCGTTGTCGTCAGGCGCTCTCCGAAGATGGCGAAGGCGATGACGTTGATGAGCAGCAGTTGCGCGATGGCGGACGCGGAGATCGCAAGGCCAAGCCCGCCTTCGCGCATCAGCTTCACCATCATCAGGTTGCCGACGCAATAAAGGCCGAGGGAGAAGAGAAGGACGAGGATATTGTTGTTGGCGACGTAATAGCGCGACGCGGTCGCGGCACTGAGGAAAACGGCCATGGCGGCGGCAAGCCAGAGGATGAAGGCGGGATTCATGATTGGGCCTGCGGGGCATGTTTGATTGCATGTTTGAAAGGATTGCAGAGTGGCATACCCCCCTCTGTCAGCTTTACTGACATCTCCCCCTCAAGGGGGGAGATCGGGAGCGAGAGGTTGCCCCTAGCCAATCTCCCCCCTTGAGGGGGAGATGTCACGAAGTGACAGAGGGGGGTATTCCCAGCCAAATCCCTACTCATCATAGCTATGCCCCGCTCTCAGGCCATCGCGGACGCGGCTGGCGATTTCGAGGAATTCGGGGCTTTCGCGGATATCCAGCGGGCGTTCCCGCGGCAGCGTGGATTCGATCACGTCGGTCACGCGGCCGGGACGGGGGCTCATGACGACGATCTTGGTGGAGAGGTAAACGGCCTCGGGGATAGAGTGGGTGACGAAGCAGATTGTCTTGTTCGTGCGGTCCCAGAGTTCCAGCAGCTGTTCGTTCAGATGGTCCCGGACGATTTCATCCAATGCGCCAAAGGGCTCGTCCATCAGCAGAAGATCGGCATCGAAGGCGAGCGCGCGCGCAATCGAGGCGCGCTGCTGCATGCCGCCGGAGAGCTGCCAGGGGAATTTCTTGCCGAAGCCGGCGAGGTTCACGAGCTCGAGCGTACGGGCAATCCGCTGTTCCTGCTCGGCCTTGGAATAGCCCATGATCTCCAGCGGTAGGGCGATGTTCTTCTCGATCGTGCGCCAGGGATAAAGTGCGGCCGCCTGAAAGACATAGCCATAGGAGCGGTTCTTGCGGGCGTCTTCCGGCGTCGTGCCGTTGACGGTGATCGAGCCGGAGGTCGGCTTTTCGAGATCGGCGATGACGCGCAGGAACGTCGTCTTGCCGCAGCCGGAAGGCCCGATGAAGGAGACGAAATCGCCCTTCTTCACATCGAGGTTGACGCCGGTCAGCGCCGTGACCGGGCCGTCGCTGGTCTGAAAGGTGAGGCCGAGGTCGCGTGCGGAGACGACCGATGCAAGGTTGGAAGTCATGGTCGCTCCTGCGCTCCGCCCCGTCAAATCCTTTTGAAGCCCGGAGGCTTGCTGTTTCGAAATATCGTACGTCATATTTTCCAGTTACGGTATGGTGCGGTAAAGCGCGTGCATCGGGAGGATGAGGGATGTCGAAACTTGAAAAAGTCGCAGTCGAGGAAAAGCCGACCTGCCATGTTGTCCGCACGGGACACACCTATGACGGCAAGCAGGGGTTCAGCTATTTCGAGGGCATTTCGGCCGAGGCGGTCGGGGCAAAGGGCATCTGCATGCACCTTCTGACGATCCCGCCGGGCGGCCGCGCCAAGGCGCATATGCACGAAAGCCATGAGACGGCGATCTACATGCTCTCCGGCGAGGCCCATACCTGGTACGGCGACCGGCTGGAGAACCATGTGATCGTGAAAGCCGGCGAGATGTTTTATATCCCGGCGGGCGTGCCGCATCTGCCCGCCAATCTGTCGGACGCGCCCTGCAGCGCCGTGATCGCGCGCACGGACCCGAACGAGCAGGAGAGCGTGGTGCTGCTGCCCGAACTGGAAGCTCTGGTCAAAATCTGAGGCTCGGCGGCAATTCATTCGCATTTCGGAAGCGGTCCCCAGTTAGTGCCGTCCGAGAAGGTCACCGTCATCGCAGTGCCATCGACAGATGGCGTGATGGTGATGTCTTGCGGCTCTGCCTTCTGGCCTTCTTCCTCGCAGTCCACCGTTGCCGTATACGCGGTGCCGTTGAGCTGCGGCGGCTTGGAGAAGGCACAGTAGGAAGCGGCCGTCGTGATGGCCTCCGTGTTCAGAAGGAAGAATACGTCCGCGCCCGAGCTTTCCCCCGTCTTGGCATAGTGACAACCCTCGGTATTGCCGAAGGCAGCGGCTGGAAAGCCGCCTTCGGCAGAGGCGATGCTTGAGGCGCTCGCCGCCAGGGCGACCGCGCATGCGACGGTGCGGAAGCCCTGAAACATTGTCATACGCCGCTCGCCGGAATGCCGGAGCGTTCGACCTTGCGCGGTGCCGTCAGTTCCTTCCATGTCGACAGTGCCTTGTTGACGGCAGTGAAGGGCTCGCGGGACACAAACTTGCCGTGGCCTTCCTGTGTCTTGACCGTACCTTCCTCGATGGCGACTACGCCGCGGGTCAGGGTGTAGCGCGGCAGGCCGGTTACTTCCTTGCCCTCGAAGACGTTGTAGTCGATCGCCGATTGCTGGTTCGTGGCGGTGATGGTCTTCGACCGCTTCGGGTCCCAGACGACGATATCGGCATCGGCGCCGACGAGGATCGCGCCCTTGCGGGGATAGACGTTGAGGATCTTGGCGATGTTGGTGGAGGTGACGGCCACGAACTCGTTCATGGTGATGCGGCCGGTCGCCACGCCGTAGGTCCAGAGCATCGGCATGCGGTCTTCGAGGCCGCCGGTGCCGTTGGGGATCTTGCGGAAATCGCCGGCGCCCGTGCGTTTTTGCGCTGTCGTGAAGGCGCAATGGTCGGTCGCGACCACCTGCAGCGAACCTGCCGCCAGACCTGCCCAGAGGCTGTCCTGATGCTGCTTGTTGCGGAACGGCGGCGACATGACGCGGCGGGCGGAGTGATCCCAGTCCTTGTTGAAATATTCGGTTTCATCGAGCGTCAGGTGCTGGATCAGCGGCTCGCCATAGACGCGCATGCCGTTCTGGCGGGCGCGGCGGATGGCTTCGTGCGCCTGTTCGCAGGAGGTGTGGACGACATAGAGCGGCACGCCGGCCATATCGGCGATGATGATGGCGCGGTTTGTCGCTTCGCCTTCGACGGAGGCGGGGCGCGAATAGGCGTGGCCTTCGGGGCCGTTGTTACCTTCGTCCATCAGCTTCTGCTGCATGGCGGCGACGACATCGCCGTTTTCGGCATGGACGAGCGGCAGCGCGCCGAGCTCGGCGCAGCGGGAGAACGAGGCGAACATCTCGTCGTCGTTCACCATCAGCGCGCCCTTGTAGGCCATGAAGTGCTTGAAGGTGTTGATGCCCTTTTCCTGCACGATGGTCTTCATGTCGTTGAAGACCTGCTCGCCCCACCATGTCACCGACATATGGAAGGAATAATCGCAATTGGCGCGGGTGGATTTGTTGTCCCAGCGCTTCAGCGCATCGAGCAGCGACTGGCCGGGATCGGGCAGGCAGAAATCGACCACCATGGTCGTGCCGCCGGAGAGGGCTGCGCGGGTGCCGCTTTCGAAATCGTCGGAGGAATAGGTACCCATGAAGGGCATTTCGAGATGCACATGCGGATCGATGCCACCGGGCATGACATAACAGCCGGTTGCATCCAGCGTCTCGTCGCCCGAAAGGTTCAGACCGATCTCGATGATCTTGCCACCCTCGATCTTCACGTCCGCCTTATAGGTCAGGTCCGCCGTGACGATGGTTCCGCCCTTGATGACTGTGGTCATTTCTACTTCCTCTTTATCTTTTTTTGTGGGTCTTTTGTTGTGATGACTGAATGGGAAGGCTGAGAAATCTTTGTATGATGGTATTTAATTTGGAGTCGTCAGACTGAACGCATTTAGCAATGTTCGCCATTTCTTCGTGGAGATCGGAATTCTCTTTCCAAAATGACGGGTTAATTTCGATACAAGCAGCCAGCAAATCTCCAGGATAGTAGGTGGCATCGTAAAGCGGGTCTTCACGCAATGTTGCGAGAGCAATTGGAACAACGTAGTCCAGCCCAAAGTTTTGACCGAGCAAAATCCTAACTTCATCGAGATTAAGGTCGGCTATCGGTTTACGTAGTGCTACGTTAATTTTTTTGACTAAACCGCTTGGATAGCTGTCACCTTCATCCGGCCAAGCCAAGTGCCAATTTAAGCTTCGGCGCGGGTTCATCGCGCTATCTTTCACTCCACAATCCCCGCCGTCTCCACGACCGCATGGAACAGCACATCGCAACCCGCTGCCGCCCATTCCTTGGAGATGTCTTCAGCCTCGTTGTGGCTCAAACCGCCGACGCAGGGGCACATGACCATCGTGGCCGGCGCCACCTTGGCGGCCCAGCAGGCGTCGTGGCCGGCGCCGGAGATGATGTTCATATGGCTGTAGCCGAGCTTTTCGGCGGCGGTGCGCACCGCCGTCACCAGTGTCGGATCGAAGGTCACCGGCGCGAAATGGCCGATGGCCTCGATCGAGCAGCCGACGCCGAGCGCTTCTGTGATCTTCGGCGCCTCGGCCTCGATCTTCGCGCGCATGCGGTCGAGCTTCGCCTTGTCCGGCGAGCGGATATCGACGGTGAAGACCACCTTGCCCGGCAGCACGTTGCGGGAGTTCGGCGTGAAGAACACCTGGCCGACACCGCCGACGGCGCCCGGTTGCTCGCCCATGGCGACATCCTGCACCATCTCGATGATGCGCGACATGGCAAGGCCGGCATTGACCCGCAGGTTCATAGGCGTCGAGCCGGTATGCGCTTCCCTACCAGTCAGCGTGAATTCCAGCCACCAGAGCCCCTGACAGTGCGTTACCACGCCTATCTGCTTGTCCTCGGCTTCGAGGATCGGGCCCTGCTCGATGTGATATTCGAAATAGGCGTGCATTTTTCGCGCGCCGACCTCTTCGTCGCCCAACCAGCCGATGCGCTTCAGTTCGTCGCCATAGGTCTTGCCCTCGGGGTCCTTGCGGCCATAGGCGTAGTCCAGCGTATGCACGCCGGCAAAGACGCCGGAGGCGAGCATGGCCGGCGCAAAGCGCGCGCCTTCTTCGTTCGCCCAGTTGGTCACGACGATCGGGTGCTTCGTCTTGATGCCCATGTCGTTCATGGTGCGCACGACTTCGAGCGCTGCGAGCACGCCGAGAACGCCGTCATATTTGCCGCCGGTCGGCTGGGTGTCGAGATGGCTGCCGACATAGACGGGCAGTGCATCGGGATCGGTGCCGGGACGGGTCGCGAACATCGTGCCCATCTTGTCGACGCCCATGGTGAGGCCGGCATCCTTGCACCACGTCTGGAACAGGTGGCGGCCTTCGCCGTCTTCATCCGTCAGGGTCTGGCGATTGTTGCCGCCGGCAATGCCGGGGCCGATCTTCGCCATGTCCATAAGACTATCCCACAGGCGGTCGGCATTGACGCGCATGTTCTCGCCCGGTGCAGCTACCATGGCTCAACTCCTCATCAGTTTTTACGGTGGCGCGTGGCGCTCCCGGCAGTTCCCGTCCGGTCAGATCGGGGCGGTTTTTTTGGACGCCCTTCGATCAGTCGTTGCCTTTGGTTTTGAACTGACTGATAATTTGACCGTTTGGTAAACACTACAACTTCCGTTGCCGCACTCAAGACGGAAAATATAAAAATCGGCATTGTTGCCCAAAAAAATAGCGGGCATAATTTTCAGGCAATCGGCCGGCCAACTCGGTTGGATATTGCGCTGAGGCAGGGGGAAAAATGGTACTTCCGAGGGCAGCCAGAACACAAAGGCGCACCCGCATTCAGGAAGAGAAGGAAGAGCTTATCCTTGAGGCGGCGCTTGAGGTTTTTGCGACCCATGGCTTTCGTGGCAGCACCATAGACCAGATTGCTGACGTCGCAGGCATGTCGAAGCCGAACCTGCTCTATTATTTCCGCACCAAGGAAGCCATGCACCGGGCGCTGATCGACCGGGTGCTCGACAGCTGGCTCGATCCGCTCCGCGAATTCGATGCCGAGGGCAATCCGGTCTCGGAAATCCGCAGCTATATCCGCCGCAAGCTGGAGATGGCACGCGATTTTCCGCGGGAGAGCCGCCTGTTTGCGAACGAGGTCCTGCAGGGGGCGCCGCATATTCTGGACGAGCTGAAAGGCCCGTTGAAGGAACTGGTGGACGAGAAGGCCGAAGTCATCCGCTCCTGGACGCGCGCGGGAAAAATCGCCAAGTGCGATCCCTATCACCTGATCTTCGCCATCTGGTCGACGACGCAGCATTACGCGGATTTCGATGTGCAGGTGCGCTCCGTGCTGGGCGAGGAGCGCTCGGGCGAGGGGCGTTTCGAGGATGCCGCGCGCTTTCTGGAGCAGCTGTTTATCGATGGCTTGGCGGTGAAGGGCGATCCCTCGTCGGCTTGATAGCCGCCTATTGCTGGTCAGGCTCTGATGCCGGGCCGGCGGCTTTTTCGGCAAGCAGCGGCTCGAATTCTTCCGCCTTATAGACGATCAGGGTTTCCAATGTGCCCGCGCGACCGCGGATGGCGATGTTGTAGCGCTCGTGCCCTTCCAGCGGCAGGCCGGCATAGCGCACAAGATCGGCGGAGACGGCGAGTTGCGCGTCATATTCCTTGGCAAAACCTTCCAGTCGGCTGGCAGCATTGATCGTATCGCCAACAGCCGTCAGGGAAGAGGCGCGGCCATAACCGATCTGGCCGATGATCGCGGGGCCGGCATGCATGCCCATGGCGATGCGCAACGGCTGATCCAGCTCGCTCATGAAGTTGCGGTTGAGAAGCTCGACGCTGCGGGCGATGCGGGTGGTGGCCGTGAGCGCCTGCTGACAGGCTGTCTCAATCCCGGTGTTGAGGCCGAAGATGGCGAGAGCACCATCGCCGATGAACTTGTCAACCGTGCCGCCGGCTCCCTCCACGGCTTCGCCGATCATCTCGAAATAGCGGTTGAGCAGAAAGACGGTATCGAAGGGAAGCTGCTGCTGCGACAGGCGCGTAAAATCGCGCAGATCGCAGAAGAGCACGGCGATCCGTCTTTCGCGTCCGGCTGCTTCCTCGGGGTTCGGGACGGTGGTGACGCCGACATTCTCGGCTCCGAGAACGGGAGCGATGGTGACGTTGTGATTGGGGCGAAGCTGGCAGGCAAGGCGCACATTGCTCGGCGCCTTGATGCGGCTGAGCGTATGGCGCTCCGCATCGCCGGGTGCCGGCAGGCCGTTCATGCCCTCAATGATACGCACGCGGCAGGTCGAGCAGCGTCCGCGCCCGCCGCAGATCGACAGATGCGGAATGCCGGCGGCGCGGCTGGCTTCGAGCAGGGTGAAACCGCGCGCGACCGATATGCTGCGGCCGTCGGGATAGGCGACGCGGATCTTGCCGTTGACCGGCAGAGCGCGCAGCACCAGCGTGCCGGCGATCGAGCCGAAGAGCGTTGCATAAATCCAGAAGCGGATGTCCCGGATCACGTCGAAATCCGTCCGATCAGGCTTGAACCAGGTGTTAGAGGCGGTCACGCCGTCCAGCGAACGGACACCAACCCAGAAACCGAGCAGCGCCAGCACAGGGACGAGAAGAGCAACGGTATAAAGCAGGAGCTGATAGCGCGGATACCAGTCGCGACCCCGCATCCAGAACCAGAAGCCGAGGCAGCCATGCGACCATGCGAAAACGAGCGCGACGCACTGGCGAAAGGCATCCGGCGGGCGCGACCATAGGCCGCCAAGCACATCATAGTAGCTGGCGGCATAGCCGGAGAGCATCCATTCGATGCGGGTCGCCGTTACATGCGGCACCAGCATGAAGGGCAAGGCAAGGCCGAAGATGATCTTCAGCGCCTCGCGCGGCGGCATGCGCAGGGTCTGGCGGCGATAAAGGCTGTCGAGCGCCAGAACGAAATGGGTGAGCAGCGATCCGTAGAGGAGGACGGTGCCGATCCAGCTGCGCCAGAGGATGTTGAAGAGGTCGCGCCCCTTCTCCATCGCATCGACGGAGATGAGGCCGAGTGCATGATTGAGAAAATGGGTGAGAAGAAACAGTCCGAGGCAGACACCGGTGATCAGGTGCAGCCTCTTGCGGGGGATATCCAGTTTCAATCTCAAGTGCGTTTCCGTGGCGCCACGTTTCGTGCGTCTCTTATTAAACTCCTTATTGACGAGTTCGCTCCGCGCGACAATGGCTGATTTATAGACGCATTGTCTCGTTTTCGTGATGAATGCGTGTGCTGTGGTTCAGGTTCTGAGCGCGGGCCGGTTCCAGGGCATCCTGTTCAAGAGCAGAGCCAGCCCGCACCAGCCGGAAACGCCTGCAATTGCCAGCATGGCGCCGAAGAAGCCGGCGGCGGCAAAACCGGCCGAATATCCGAGGAAGCCGGACGCAACACCCAGAGCAACCAGCCCGCCGACAATGATCTGCACCTGTCGGAAAATCGAGATTTTAGGCGCGCCACCGCCGCCGATAACCGGCAATCCGGCGGCCTGCCACGCCTCGATGCCGCCTTCCATATTGTAAACCGTAATATCGCGACCAACCGAATTTGCCAGCGCGCAGGCGTTTTCACCACGGGCGCCGCGCTGGCATTGCATGATGAGAGGCTTGTCTGGTGTGCCCTCACTCACGAGGAACTCAGACAGATGGGAAAGGGGGATCGAGGCGGCGCTGGCGATGTGAGCGCTACTAAATTCCCCGGGTTCCCGCACATCAACGAGCATGGCTTGCCCGTTTGCGATCAGCTTGGCGGCTTCGTTAGGTGTGATTGTCGTCGTCGTCATGTCTCGTCCTTGCAGAAGCGGTTGTAGAGAAGTTCCATGAGGTCACGGGTCGCAGGATGGTCGATCGTATAGAAAAGTGTCCGGTGCTCCCTGCGAAACGTGATGATGCCTTCATCCTTGAGTTTGCTCAGATGTTGAGACATCGAGGCCGGAGGAATGCCTGTCGCGTCGATAAGCTCGCTTACGCTCTTCTCGCCTTCAATAAGGCAGCAAAGGACGAGCAGGCGATGGGGGTTGGCGAAACCCTTCAGGAAATCAGCTACCGTCTCGGCCTTTGCCGGCATTTCACTGCTCAGAACCAACAAGCTCTCCCGCATCTTCAATTTATATTTTCATAATATCATATTTTTATAAATTGAAAAGTGGAATCTGTCCGCATGATGCAGCGCACCCCGAAGCCGGTTTTCGACTTCGGGGTGACGCAATGTTCGGGTGGTCAGAGAAAGGGAACTTACTCCGCAGCCTGCCGCGCCATCGGGTTGTTCGGGTGCGTGGTCCAATTCGCGTAGTTGGGATCGACGATCTTGCCGGTGCGCTCGTCGAGCGTTCCTGGCTCAAGCCCGACCATGGTGATGCAGTTTTCGACCGGGCAGACGTTGACGCAGAGATTGCAGCCGACGCACTCGTCTTCCATCACCTCGAAATGCCTGACGCCATCGACATACTGCGTGATCGCCTGATGCGAGGTGTCCTCGCAGGCGATGTGACACCGACCGCATTTGATGCAGGCATCCTGATCGATGCGGGCCTTGGCGATGTAGTTGAGGTTGAGATACTGCCAGTCGGAGACATTGGGAATGGCGCGGCCGCAGATATCGTCCAGGCTGCGATGGCCTTTGGTATCCATCCAGTTGGAAAGGCCTGTGATCATCTCCTGCACGATCTTGAAGCCGTATGTCATCGCCGCGGTGCAGACTTGCACGTTGCCCGCACCCAGAACGAGGAATTCGGCAGCATCGCGCCAGGTGGTGATGCCGCCGATGCCGGAGATCGGCAGACCATAGGTTTCCGGATCGCGGGCGATCTCGGCGACCATGTTGAGCGCGATCGGTTTCACCGCGGGGCCGCAGTAGCCGCCATGGCTGCCCTTGCCGTCAATAGACGGCTCTGGCGAAAACGTGTCGAGATTGACGGATGTGATGGAGTTGATCGTATTGATCAGCGATACGGCATCAGTGCCACCCGATTTGGCCGCCCGCGCCGGTTTGCGGATATCGGTGATGTTCGGCGTCAGCTTGGTGATGACGGGCATGCGGGTGTATTGCTTGCACCAGCGCACAACCATCTCGATATATTCCGGCACCTGTCCGACCGCAGCACCCATGCCGCGTTCCGACATGCCGTGCGGGCAGCCGAAGTTGAGTTCGATGCCGTCAGCGCCGGTTTCCTCGACCAACGGCAGGATCGCCTTCCAGCTTTCCTCCTCGCAAGGCACCATGATCGAGGCGATCAGCGCCCGGTCCGGCCAGTTCATCTTCACCTGCTTCATTTCGCGCAGGTTGGTGTAGAGGTCGCGGTCGGTGATCAGTTCGATGTTGTTCAAGCCAAGAAGCCGGCGGTCGGCGCCCCAGATCGCACCATAGCGCGGGCCGTTGACGTTGACGACGGGCGGGCCTTCCTCACCCAAAGTCTTCCAGACGACACCGCCCCAGCCGGCCTTGAAGGCGCGCTCGACATTGTAGGCCTTGTCGGTCGGCGGGGCCGAGGCGAGCCAGAAGGGGTTCGGTGATTTGATGCCGACGAAATTGTTGCGCAGATCAGCCATAGCTCATTCCTCCCTTCAGGCGACGGCCGTGATGGGCTGTGCGGCAGCCATCAACGTGCGGTGGATCGATTCTGCGGCATCGCGGCCATTCGCAACGGCCGAAACGGTGAGGTCTTCGCCACCGACGATGCAATCGCCGCCAGCCCAGACGCCATCCATGGACGTGCGACCTTCTTCGTCGACCGAGATGCGGCCGCCTTCGAGTGCGATGATGCCGAGGCCGTCGGCCTCGAAGGTCTGGCCGATGGCTTTCAGGATCTGGTCGGCGACGATCGCGCCGGTTTCACCTGTGGTCACAAGACGTCCGTCCTGAAGCGTGGTGTAATCCAGTTCGATACCGGCGACCTTGCCGTCACGGGCGAGGATGCGCTTCGGCTGCAGCCAGTGGCGGATCACAACGCCCTTGGATGCGGCCAGATCCTGCTCGAACTCGGAAGCGTTCATGTGCTCCTTGCCGCGGCGATAGCAGATCGTCACGTCCTCGGCGCCGAGCAGCTTGGCCTGCACGGCCGCGTCGATCGCGGTCATGCCGCCGCCGATGACGACGACGCGACGGCCTACGGGGATATCGGCCTTGGTTTCGGATTGGCGCAACGCGGCGATGAAATCGACGGCATCGTCGACGCCATCAAGCGTTTCACCTTCGGCACGGAGCGCGTTGACGCCGGAGAGGCCGAGGCCGAGGAACACGGCGTCGTGCTTTTCGAGCAGGTCCGAGATGCTGAAGTCACGGCCCAGCATCTGGCCGGTGCGACAGTCTATGCCGCCGATCGAGAGCACATAATCGACTTCCTTCTGGGCGAAGTCGTCGGTCGATTTGTAGGTGGCGATACCATATTCGTTGAGGCCGCCAGCTTTTTCGCGGGCATCGTAGAGCACGACATCATGTCCCTTCACGGCCAGGCGGTGGGCGCAGGCGAGGCCGGCCGGGCCGGCGCCGACGACAGCGATGGATTTGCCCGTCGCCTCAGCCCGTTCGTAGAACTGGCGGTTGTCGCGCATGGCGATGTCGGTGGCGTAGCGCTGCAGCCGGCCGATCTCCACGGGGCGATGCTCGGCGGTGTTGCGCACGCAGGCCTGTTCGCAGAGCGTTTCGGTGGGACAGACGCGGGCGCACATGCCGCCCAGAATGTTCTGGTCGAAGATGGTGTTGGCCGAGCCGATCGGATTGCCGGTCGATATCTGCCGGATGAACAGCGGGATATCGATGGAGGTGGGACAGGCCGTCATGCACGGCGCGTCGTAGCAGAAGTAGCAGCGGTCGGCGGCAACCAGCGCCTCGTGGTCATCGAGCGGCGGATGAAGATCCGCAAAATTCCTCGCGTAATCGGCAGGCGTGAGCCGCCCGGCAATGATGCCATTTTCAGTCGTTCCCATTTTATCACTCCCAAATGTCAACGCCTCAGGATGATGAAACGGTACCACGGAAATTTTTTTTATCAAACGGTAAAAATTGAGTCCGGAAGTGCTTGAAAATGCTGCATTGCAAAGGTTTGCGGCGGGTGCGAAGGAGGCGGATCGTATGGTTCGTTTGACAGGGCGGCCCAAAAAATGGCAGCACCTGATGGAGGAGAAAAACATGGCGCGCAGAGCGGAAGCAAACAGCAAGCTGGACGATGCCGCACGCGCCGGCTGGCTCTATTATGTCGCCGGCCGGACGCAGGACGAGATCGCCGCGACGATGGGCATTTCGCGCCAGTCGGCGCAACGTCTGGTGTCGCTCGCCATGGCCGAGCGGTTGATCAAGGTTCGGCTCGATCACCCCATTGCCGCCTGCCTCGAGCTTGGGCAGAAGCTGCGGGAAAAATACGATCTTCGTCATGTGGACGTCGTGCCCAGCGATCCCGGTTCATCCTCGACCACAGTGGGGATCGCCGAAGCCGGTGCCGCGGAAATCGAGCGCTGGCTGAAATCGGCCGAGCCGCTGATCGTCGCGATTGGGACGGGCCGCACGCTGAAGGCGGCCATCGACCAGCTGCCGACCATGGATTGTCCGCAGCATCGTATCGTGTCGCTCACCGGCAACATTGGGCTTGACGGCTCGGCCGCCTATTACAACGTCATCTTCTCGATGGCGGATGCGGTGAAGGCGCGGCATTTTCCGATGCCGCTGCCGGTTCTCGTCTCATCGCCCGAGGAGCGGGAACTGCTGCACAACCAAATACTGGTGAAATCGGCGCTGCAGCTTGGCGCGGAGGCCAATGTCGCCTTTGTCGGCGTCGGCGAACTCGGCGAGAATGCGCCCCTGTGCGAAGACGGCTTTCTTGCGAAAGACGAGATGCTGAAGCTGATGGGCGAGGGCGCCGCGGGAGAAATCTGCGGCTGGATGTTCGACCGGGACGGCAACCTCCTGGATGGCAGCATCAACGAGCGCGTTGCCTCGGTTCCGTTGCCTTCCTGCGAGACGGCGACCATCATCGGCATGGCCAAAGGCGAGCGCAAGCAGGTGGCTTTGGCAGCGGCTCTGAAGGGCCGAATCCTCAACGGCGTCATCACCGACGAGGCCACGGCTTCGTATTTGCTCACGCATTGAGCTTTTGCTCACAATAATTTGTACTCGTTAAATCAAAGGTTTGATCCGCTTCTTCGGCGCTGCAGCAACGAAAGGCAATTGACAAGTTTTGTCTATTTATGAGTAATTGCCCGTGAGCGAGGCAAATGCTCATAACTCTTCTGGGAGGAAGAATATGAAATTGAAAACTTTGTTGCTGGGCGCATGCTCGGCATTCGTCATCGCGGGTTTTGCCCAGGCTGAAACCCTCACCATCGCAACGGTGAACAATGGTGACATGGTCCGTATGCAGGGCCTGACGGAAGACTTTACCAAGGCAAACCCGGATATTCAGCTTGAGTGGGTCACGCTCGAGGAAAACGTTCTTCGCGAACGTGTCACCACCGACATCGCCACCAAGGGCGGTCAGTATGACGTTCTGACCATCGGCACCTATGAAGTTCCGATCTGGGCCAAGCAGGGCTGGCTCCTGCCGCTCGACAACCTCGGTGCCGACTATGACGTCGACGACCTGCTGCCGGCCATCCGTTCCGGCCTGACCGGCGACGACGGCAAGCTTTATGCTGCACCATTCTACGGCGAAAGCTCGATGGTCATGTACCGCAAGGACCTGATGGAAAAGGCCGGGCTGACCATGCCCGACGCTCCGACCTGGGAGTTCATCAACGAAGCGGCCCGCAAGATGACGGACCGTGCCAATGACATCAACGGCATCTGCCTTCGCGGCAAGGCCGGCTGGGGCGAGAACATGGCGTTCCTGACCGCCACGTCCAACGCCTTTGGTGCACGCTGGTTCGATGAAAGCTGGAAGCCCCAGTTCGATCAGCCGGAGTGGAAGAATACGCTCGACATGTACGTCAAGCTGATGAACGACGCCGGCCCGCAGGGCGCGTCTTCCAACGGCTTCAACGAAAACCTGGCGCTCTTCCAGCAGGGCAAGTGCGGCATGTGGATCGATGCCACGGTGGCTGCTTCCTTCGTGACCAACCCCAACGACTCTACCGTTGCCGACAAGGTTGGCTTCGCTCTGGCGCCGGATACAGGTCTCGGCAAGCGTGGCAACTGGCTGTGGGCATGGAACCTTGCCATCCCGGCAGGCACGCAGAAGGCGGAAGCTGCCGAGAAGTTCGTTTCCTGGGCAACCTCCAAGAAATACCTTGAGCTGGTCGCCGAGAAGGAAGGCTGGGCCAACGTTCCTCCGGGCACGCGCACCTCGCTCTACAACAACCCCGAGTATCAGAAGGCTGCTCCGTTTGCCAAGATGACGCTCGACTCGATCAACGCCGCCGACCCGAAGGCTCCGTCCGTCAAGCCGGTTCCTTACGTCGGTGTCCAGTTCGTCGCCATCCCGGAATTCCAGGGTCTCGGCACGACGGTCGGCCAGCTTTTCTCGGCAGCGCTTGCCGGTCAGATGACGGTTGACGATGCGCTTGCACAGGCACAGACGGCTGCCACCCGCGAAATGACCCGCGGCGGCTACATCAAGTAAGAGGTTCCTTCCCAAGGACAGATGACCCGAACACATCGTCCGGGTCGTCAAACTTAACCTGGCGTCAGCCGTTTGTGGGGCTCCACGTGGGGCGACTGACGCCAGGACTTTTCGAAATAGAACAAGAAATCCGGCGATTGCCCTCCCGTCGCGGCGGACATTGGACCGGGATCAGTGGGAGGGTGCATAATGGCTACGCATAATACCCGTGCGCTGGCACGCTGGATGATGGCCCCGTCGGTCGGGCTTCTCCTGATCTGGATGATGGTGCCACTGGCGATGACGCTGTGGTTTTCCTTCCAGAACTACAATCTCTTGAACCCGGCGAATGTCAGCTGGGCCGGGCTTTTCAACTATCAGTTCTTCTACAGCGATCCGGCCTTCTTCCAGTCGATCTGGAACACGCTGGTCATCGTGGTCGGCGTGCTGCTCATCACGGTCCTCGGCGGCATTTCGATTGCGCTGCTTCTGGACCAGCCGATGTGGGGGCAGGGGCTTGTCCGCATTCTCGTGATCTCGCCGTTCTTCGTCATGCCGCCGGTGGCCGCGCTGGTGTGGAAGAACATGATCATGCACCCGCAATATGGCGTGTTTGCCGATATCGCCCGCTTCTTCGGGATGCAGCCGGTCGACTGGTTCGGGCAATATCCGCTGTTTTCCATCATCATCATCGTCGCCTGGCAGTGGCTGCCGTTCGCGACCCTCATCCTCCTGACCGCGCTGCAGTCGCTTGACGGAGAGCAGAAGGAAGCCGCCGAAATGGATGGCGCCGGCTTCGTCAATCGCTTTATCTATCTGACGGTGCCGCATCTGGCCCGCTCGATCACGGTCGTCATCCTGATCCAGACGATCTTCCTTCTGGGCGTCTATGCCGAAATCCTCGTCACCACCAATGGCGGCCCGGGCTACGCATCCACCAACCTGCCATTCCTGATCTACCGCACAGCCCTTCTCGGCTACGACGTCGGCGGCGCTTCGGCAGGCGGCATCATCGCAGTCATCCTCGCCAACATCGTCGCATTCTTCCTGATGCGTGCGGTTGGCAAGAACCTCGACAAGTAAGGGAGGCAGAACCATGGCTCGTGCAGTTTCGACCAGAAGAACAGTGTTCTTCACGATCGTCGCCTGGATCATCGCTCTGCTGATCTTCTTTCCGATCCTCTATACGATCATTACGTCGTTCAAGTCCGAGACCGAGGCGATCCAGGGCTTCAACCTGATCCCGTCGGCCACGGTTGAAAGCTACGCGGCGGTTCAGGCGCAGAGCAACTATTTCAAGTTCTTCCTGAACTCGGTGATCATCTCGGTCGGCTCGACTTTGCTGGCCTTGCTGATTGCTGTTCCGGCCGCATGGTCGATGGCGTTTTCGCCGACGAACAGGACCAAGGACATTCTTATGTGGATGCTCTCCACCAAGATGATGCCGGCGGTCGCGGTTCTCGTGCCGATCTACCTGTTGTTCCGCGACTTCGGTCTGCTCGACAATCGGCTGGGCCTCACCTTCATGCTGACAATGATCAACCTGCCGATCGTCGTCTGGATGCTCTACACCTACTTCCGCGAAATTCCGGGCGAAATCCTCGAAGCTGCGCGGATGGACGGGGCATCCCTGTGGAACGAGATCGTCTACGTGCTGACGCCGATGGCGGTTCCGGGCATCGCTTCCACGCTTCTCCTCAACATCATCCTCGCATGGAACGAAGCCTTCTGGACCATTCGCCTGACCACGACCAATGCAGCGCCGCTCACGGCCTTCATCGCGTCCTTCTCAAGTCCGCAAGGCCTGTTCTGGGCCAAGCTCTCGGCGGCCTCGACGCTCGCCATCGCCCCCATCCTGATTATGGGATGGTTTTCACAAAAGCAGCTCGTGCGCGGCCTGACCTTCGGCGCCGTGAAGTGAGCGACAGAACAAACAAGACGAGCGGGAGCGGAACATGGGCAATATCAAACTGAGCAAAGTCAACAAGACCTTCGGCGCAACGACGGTCATTCCGGGCATCGACCTGACCATCGAAGATGGCGAGTTCGTCGTCTTCGTCGGCCCCTCGGGCTGCGGCAAGTCGACCCTTCTGCGCATGATTGCCGGCCTTGAGGACGTCTCTTCCGGCAAGATAGAGATCGACGGCAAGGACGTGACGGAAGCGGCCCCGGCAAAGCGGGGCCTTGCCATGGTCTTCCAGTCCTATGCGCTTTATCCGCACATGACGGTGAAGAACAACATCGCCTTCCCGCTGAAGATGGCGAAGATGGATCAGGCCGCCATCGACAAGAAGGTGGCGGATGCCGCCCGGGTCCTCAATCTTACCAATTATCTCGAACGCCGTCCGGGACAGCTTTCGGGTGGTCAGCGTCAACGTGTCGCCATCGGCCGTGCGATCGTACGCGAACCATCCGCTTTTCTTTTCGACGAGCCGCTATCGAACCTCGATGCGGCGCTGCGCGGCACCATGCGGCTGGAAATCAGCGAACTGCACAACCAGCTGAAGACGACGATGATCTACGTCACCCACGACCAGGTGGAAGCCATGACCATGGCGGACAAGATCGTCGTTCTGAATGCCGGCAATGTGGAGCAGGTGGGCTCGCCGCTCGACCTCTACCACAAGCCGAACAACCTCTTCGTTGCGGGCTTCATCGGCTCGCCGCGCATGAACTTTGCCTCGGGCGCGATCTCGCAGCCCTATGGGGCTCACACCATCGGCATCCGGCCGGAACACTTACGTCTTTCCAAGGAAGGTGGAACCTGGAAGGGCGTGGTCAGCGTCGCCGAGCATCTGGGTGCCGATACTTTCTTGCACATCAACGTGGAGGGCATTGGTCAGGTGACGGCTCGCGTCGCCGGGGATTTCGGCGCCGGCCATGGCGATGTCGTCTATCTGTCGCCGGAAGAAGGCCGCATCCATCGTTTCGACGAAAAGGGACTGGCGATCCGATGATGAGGCGAGAAAGGAAAAGCGCGTTGATTCCCGGATCGGCGCGTGGGCTTGGTCATGCCTTCGCGGATATCAATCTCGCGCGGGCTCTGGTGGCGGCCGACGCCGTGAAAACTGACGTGACAAACCAGACTTGCAAAGCCGGTGGCGGCAACGGGGCTGAGCTGAGGCTCGTCGAAAGGAAGAAGACATGACCACGAAACTTTCGCTTGCCAACCTCGGTGCCATCAAGGCGACTGCTGCCGTTCCTGCCTATGAACGGTCCGACCTCAAGGCCGGAATCGTGCATTTCGGCGTCGGCAATTTCCATCGCGCCCATCAGGCGATCTATCTCGATGATCTCTTCAACACCGGCAAGGGACATGACTGGGCAATCATTGGCGCCGGCGTTCTGCCGTCCGACGAGACGATGCGCGCAAAACTTGCCGAGCAGGATTTCCTGACGACGGTGGTCGAGCAGGACAACAACAAGAGTGCGGCGCGCGTCACCGGCCCGATGATCGGTTATCTGAGCCCCGGCAATCCGCAAGCGACGATCGCTCGGCTTGCCGATCCGGCAATCCGCATCGTCTCGCTGACGATCACCGAAGGTGGATACTTCATCGATCCGGCCTCGGGCCTCTTCAATCCCAGCCATCCGGCAATCGCTGCGGACGCTGCAAATCCGACCGAGCCGAAGACGGTCTTCGGTTTGATCATTGCTGGCCTGAAGGTGCGCAAGGAGCAGGGTATTCCGCCCTTCACGGTCATGTCTTGCGACAACATTCCGGGCAATGGCGAGGTTACCCATGCCGCCGTCTCGGGTCTGGCGCGGCTGTCGGATTCAGACCTTGCCGAGTGGATCGATGAGAACGTCGCCTTCCCGAATGCGATGGTCGATCGCATCACGCCGGCCACCGGCCCGCGCGAGATCGGGATCGCGGCGTCCGATTACGGTATCGACGACAACTGGCCGGTGTTCTGCGAAGAGTTCAAGCAGTGGGTTCTGGAAGACAAGTTCACCGCTGGCCGACCGGCGCTTGAAGATGTCGGCGTCCAGTTCGTGCCGGACGTCGCGCCCTACGAGCACATGAAGATACGCATTCTCAACGGCGGCCATGCGGCGATTGCCTATCCGGCAGCACTTCTCGACATTCATTTCGTCCATGAAGCGATGGAGGAGCCGATCATCCAGGCCTTCCTCGCCAAGCTGGAGCATGACGAGATCATCCCGATCGTGCCGCCGGTGCCGAACACCAATCTGCACGACTATTTCAAGCTCGTGGAAAATCGCCTGTTCAACCCGAAGATCGGCGACACCATTCCGCGGCTCGCGCAGGACGGATCCAACCGCCAGCCGAAATTCATCCTGCCTTCGACCGCAGATCGGCTGAAGCGCGGCGAGGACGTGGTGGGGCTCTCTCTGGTTTCGGCGCTCTGGTGCCGCTACTTCGAAGGAACGACCGACAGCGGCAAGCCGATCACCTTCAACGACGCCAGCGCCGACCGGCTGCACGAAGCGGCCTTGAAAGCGAAGGATAATCCGGACGCCTTCCTTGCGCTTTCCGATATCTTCGGCGAAGTTGCGAAATCCGATCTGTTCCGGAGGCGGTTTGCACATGCGCTGCGCACACTCTGGAGCAAGGGCACGCGGGCGACCCTGCAGCTCTATCTCGACGGACATCTTGGAGATTGACGACATGACGTTCTGCCCCCCGCGTGATCTTCTGGCTGCCCTTCGCCGGGCCGCGGTTACGGGGGGGGATTTTTGATGGTAGCCCCCCGACTGGTCATCTTTGATTGCGATGGCGTTCTCGTCGACAGCGAGCCGTTGTCGATCGAGGTCCTGATCGGCGTTCTCAGGAATGCCGGTGTCGAGATGGACGCCGAAGAGGCCACGGAGCGGTTTCTCGGCAAGAGCCTCAAAACCATGTCATCGATCCTGCATGACGAATATGGCCTCGCAGTCGATGATCGTTTCCTCGAAGAAATGCGTCTCGATCTGTATCGTCGCTTCAGGACCGAACTGCAG
Source organism: Pararhizobium arenae (assembly GCF_001931685.1). Taxonomy (GTDB): domain Bacteria; phylum Pseudomonadota; class Alphaproteobacteria; order Rhizobiales; family Rhizobiaceae; genus Pararhizobium; species Pararhizobium arenae. Next base: position 403,956 of record NZ_MOOY01000002.1, read on the forward strand.
CCGGTTCCGGGTATCGCCGCGGCGCTGGACGGGCTTGACCTGGCGCGCTGTGTGGCGTCTTCCAGCCAGCCGGAACGCATCCGGCTTTCGCTGACCATCACAGGTCTCATCGACAAGCTGGAGCCGCATATTTTCAGCGCCAGCATGGTCGAGCACGGCAAGCCGGCGCCGGATCTTTTCCTGCATGCCGCCTCCAAGATGGGGTTTGCTCCGGGAGAGTGCATCGTGGTCGAAGACAGTCCTGCCGGCATCCAGGCGGCAAAGGCGGCGGGCATGCGGGTCTTTGCGTTTACCGGAGCCTCCCACGCCAGAACCGAACGTCATCTCCACTCCCTGCGCGAGCTTTCGCCGGACGTGGTGTTTGACGAGATGGGGGATTTGATCCACTTTGTTCGAAAAGAACAAAGGGATGGGAACACCGCTTGATGCGAGATCTGCTGGTTGCAGTCGATGTCGGGACCGGCAGCGCGCGCGCTGGTATCTTCGACAAACACGGCCGTCTTCTGGCCCGCGCCGACTATCCGATCGCCATGAACCGGCCGGAAGAAAACCACGCCGAGCACGATTCCGAAAACATCTGGCAAGCCGTCTGCATCGCCGTGAAGACGGCTCGCGCCAAGGCGGACGTTCCCGCGTCTTCCATTGCCGCCATCGGCTTCGACGCGACCTGTTCGCTCGTGGTGCGCGATAAGGACGGCGCACCGCTTTCTGTCAACCGCAAGGGCGATCCGCGCTGGGACACGATCGTCTGGCTCGACCATCGGGCGCTTGAGCAGGCGGATGCCTGCACCGCGACGAACCATCCGGTGCTTGCCCATACCGGCCGCGTCATGTCGCCGGAGATGGAAATGCCGAAGCTGATGTGGCTGAAGCAGAACCTTCCGGAGCAATGGGCGAAGGCGGGTTATTTCTTCGATCTCGCCGACTTCATGTCCTGGCGAGCGACGGGCAATCCGGCGCGTTCACGCTGCACGCTGACGGCCAAATGGAATTACCTCGCGCACACCTCCGGAGGCTGGAGCAACGACTTTCTTGAGAAAATAGGCCTTGAAGACCTGCTTGAACGGGGCAGTCTGCCGAGCGAGACGACGGCTGTCGGCCAGTCCGTGGGAACATTGACCGCCGCGGCGGCCATGGATCTCGGGCTTGATGAAGACTGCCGTGTCGCGACCGGCCTGATCGATGCCTATGCCGGCGCCATCGGTGCGTTGGGCGGATTTGCCGATGACGCCGGCAAGCTCGAACGGCAGTTGGCGCTGATTGCTGGTACGTCGAGTTGCATTGTGGCCTTCTCGTGCGAGATGAAGCCCGGTTTCGGACTTTGGGGGCCTTATTTCGAGGCCGGATTTGCTGAAGCATGGTTGGTCGAAGGCGGCCAGTCGGCGACGGGGGCATTGCTCGATCATGTGGTTCGCAGCCACAGCGCCGGCGGGGAGCCCAATGCGGATGTGCACGCGCGTATCGTCCTGCGAATCCAGGAGCTTCGCTCGCAATATGGCCGCGATTTCGCAAGCCGGCTGCATGTGCTTCCCGATTTCCACGGCAATCGCTCGCCGCTGGCTGATCCTCACGCACTTGGCGTTATCAGCGGCCTGACGCTCGACAGTTCCTTCGATGCGCTCTGCAGGCTCTACTGGCGCACCTGCGTCGCCATCGCGCTCGGCATTCGCCATATTCTTGAGATGATGCGGGAAGCCGGCTACGATCTCGACACCCTGCATGTGACGGGCGGGCATGTGAAGAACCCGCTGCTGATGGAGCTCTATTGCGATGTCACGGGTTGCCGGGTCGTCGTTCCCCACACAAGCGACGCCGTGCTGCTGGGCACATCGATTGTGGCCGCTGTTGCCGGCGGCCTGTACCCGAACCTCGCCGCCGCCGGGCATGCCATGTATCCGGGTGGACAGGAGCGTCGGCCCGATCCCTCCATGCGGGACGTCTACGATCGCGACTATCGTAAGTTTCTCAGTCTTTACCGGCACAGAGCCGAGCTGGAAGCCCTCTGATCAACGGTCGAAGTCGCTCCCGAAAAAATCTCCAGTTTTTTTGATCGTTCCTGGAACCTTTATCCAGTCAGCCCGTTAATGGGATGTCCGGATACGGTTCGCATCGCCCCCAATGCGAACGCCCCCAACGAAATCCGGCTACCAGCTCACATGCCCCCTCGGTGAGTTGTCGATATCAGCCAGTGCCTTCCCCCGGCACTGGCTGTTATCTTTTTTAGCCCCAAAAACTCGTTTTCCCGAATAGCTGTACTGAACGTCTCCCGGTCAGCACAGCCCTGTCAGTCTTAACGTAGGTCTACCGTAAGAGGTGGACTTCGCCCGCAATCCGCGGCTCTTTATCACACTTCCATACAAAATGCGGGCCGAAGCAGTATATCTTCGGCCCGCACTTCAGTTGTTCATATTCAGCTTTGCGACAGGGTGCCGACCGAACCGCGGGCGCCTTATGCCGCAGCCTTGGTGGATTCGTTAAAGAAGAGCGCCTGACTGATCAGGGCCTTCACCATATCCGGATTGAACGGCTTGGTTACCAGGAATGTCGGTTCCGGGCGCTCGCCTGTCAGCAGGCGCTCGGGGAATGCAGTGATAAAGATGACCGGGATGGCTGCGTTCTGCAGAATCTCGTTGACAGCATCGATGCCCGAGCTTCCATCGGCGAGCTGAATATCGGCCAGCACCATTGAGGGGCGCGTGGTCTTGAAAAGAGCGACTGCCTCATCGCGAGTACGGGCGATGCCGGTAACACGATGGCCGAGGCTTTCCACCATCTGCTCGATGTCGATCGCGATCAGCGGCTCGTCCTCGATGATCATGATATCCGTTGCAACCTGGCGCGAGATTTCTTCGGAGGCGCGCTCGAGAAGCTTGTTGACGTTGGCTTCCGTCGTATCGAGAACTTCCGCGGTCTCGTCGGCTCGAAAACCTTCGACGGATGCGAGAAGAAAGGCCTGGCGGGCGAGCGGCGAAACCGATGCAAGATTGATCGAAGCGCGCTTTTCCCAAGCGAAAGGCGAAACCGGTTCGGGGATCAACACGGAGGAAGAGCCGAACAACTTGGTGTAGAGCTGAAACAGCGCGACGCGGTCGCTGCTTGCTTCAGGAAAAATCGAGACGTCTGCGATCAGCGCTTCGAGCACGGCGGCCACATAGGCGTCGCCCGAAGTCTGTGATCCCGTCAAGGCTCGCGAGTAACGGCGCAAATAAGGCAGAAACGGAGCGATCCGGGTAGAAAGTGACATACAAAATACTCCCTCTGTCTGGCATGGGTTCTATTCGCCAGCGTGCCAATCAAACGCACTTCAAAAAAAAAGGTTCCGACGGTGGAACATATTTTTTCGCGGCGCATTACCCGCTCAGAAGAAAATGCAAAGGTAATGGGCGTAGATGAACGACAGACTTGGGGCAGCGCGCGACGTCGAAAGAGACAGTCGCGCAGACAATCCGAACGCGCAGATTGCAGCGAAGCTGCGAGCGCTTTATCTTTCCGTACAGGAAGAGGCCATTCCGGACAAATTTTTGGATCTGCTTGAAAAGCTCGATGCGGTCGAGCGGCAGAAACTTCCGGATGTTGCCGAATGAGCGAGCGCATGAAAGCAGATGAATCGGGCTTCAAGCGGGAAATGCTGGCGGCATTGCCAAGCTTGCGCGCGTTTGCGATGTCGCTGATCGGCCGGCATGACAGGGCCGACGACCTTGTGCAGGACACCATCATGAAGGCCTGGGCCAAGCAGGACCACTTCGAGATGGGCACCAACATGAAGGCGTGGCTCTTCACCATCTTGCGCAACGAGCTTTATAGCCAGATGCGCAAGCGCGGCCGCGAGGTGCAGGACAGTGACGGCTATTTCACCGAATCTCTTGCGCAGCACCCCGCGCAATATGGTTCGCTGGACCTTCAGGACTTCAAGCGTGCTCTCGACATGCTGCCGCCTGATCAGCGCGAGGCGATCATTCTGGTCGGCGCATCGGGGTTTTCCTATGAGGAAGCTGCGGAAATCTGCGGCTGTGCGCTTGGAACCATCAAAAGCCGCGTAAACCGTGCCCGCCAGCGACTGCAGGATATTCTACAGATTGCAGGCGAGGGCGAGTATGGTCCTGACGCGACGTCGGCGCCGATGACATCGCGTGCCTTCGTGTCCTGACATTTGCACTCTCTAACAAGGACACGACGCTCCCCGGCGTCGTGTTGTTTTCCGTAAGCCGGCGTACAGATGCTGTCCGGCGACGTTGCTTCACCATCCACAATGGGGCAGAACAGAAATCGCTATCCATTCGGCAAGCGCCAGACATGGGTATCAGCGAGGCTTGTAATTGAATGACGCAAGAGTTGACGATCACCAGGACGGATATTCAATCCGTGCTCGCCTCGCCGCTTCGGCTTGAAGCCTTGCGGAATTTCGTACCGGATATGGCCTGGCCCGATACGGATTTCGACCCGCTGACGGCGCTTGCATCGTCTCTCTTCAATGCGCCGATCGCTCTGGTCACCTTGCTCGACGATCGCGATCAGTGGTTCAAGTCAGCCCTTGGAACCAACCAGTCACAGGCTCCGGCACAGACGTCTTTCTGCGCCCATGTTATCGAGGCTGCCGACGACGGCGTGCTCGTTGTTTCCGATGCCCTCAAGGACAGTCGCTTTTCCAGTCAGCCGTTCGTCACAGGTGAGCCCTACCTTCGCTTCTACGCGGGTGCGCCGATCGTGATCGACGGACACGCGGTCGGCACCGTCTGCGTTTTCGATGTTAAGCCCCGCGACGAGGTCGATCAGGGTGCAATCCGGCAGCTGGAGCACGTTTCGAGGGTCGCCGCGTCGTTGTTGCGATTGAAGCACGACAGCCGTCAGAGTGCGTTGAAGGAGGCGGAGATTTCTCGCGAGGAGCAGCGTCACGAGATGGCGCTCGACGCCGCCAACATCGGTAGCTGGCTCTGGAACATCAAGACGGGTGAAGTGTCCTGCAATGGTGCCATGACGCGCATGTTCGGCATGGAACCGGCTTCTTCGCTTCAGGCAAAGGATATATTTGCCGCGATCCATCCGGACGACCGGCTTGCCGCGCTCTCGCGACTTCGCTCGGCCATGGCCAAGGGCGAGGAATATGACGGTCTTTTCCGGATCGCCGGCAGCGGACGCTGGGTTCTTGGACGCGGCAGGGTGCATGAGCGCGACAGCGCCGGGCGCCCGACGGCTTTTCTCGGCATCAATGTCGATGTCACGGAAGAGCAGACGTCGAACCAGCGAACCCGGCTTTTGCTCCGCGAACTGAACCATCGTGTGAAGAACACGCTTGCGATGCTGCAATCGCTTGCCCGGCAGACACTGCGCACGACGAGCGATCCCAAACAGTTCATGACCGCGTTTGCCGGGCGCCTCCAGGCTATCTCCGAGGCGCACGGCCTGCTGTCGGATCACGAGTGGGGAGCGATCCGGCTGTCCGCACTCCTCAACAAGCAGCTCGCGCCGCATGTGCGCGATTATGAGGAGCAGGTGGAAATCCATAAGGATGAAATTCTTCTGGGGCCTGATCAGGCTGTCGGCCTCGGCCTCGTGCTGCACGAGCTTGCGACGAACGCCGCTAAATACGGCGCGCTGACCAACGCCGACGGCAAGATCATCGTCACCGCTCGCAAAGTGGACGAAGACGGCATGGAGGTATTGCGGATGACCTGGACGGAAGTCGGTGGCCCGGTTGTCAGCGAGCCGGAACGCAAGGGCTTCGGTTCCATCCTGATCGAGCGCAGCCTGGACAAGGTCATGGGAAGCTCGGTGGAAGTGCAGTATCTGCCGGCAGGCGTGACCGCACTGGTGCGATTGCCGCTCTAAACCATGTCTCGCGAAAGTGTACAGCGGTTTTGCGGAAAGACATGCGTAAAACAAAAACCTAAATCGTATGAGCGAATCTCAAAGATCGCGGCACGTTTTAGGTCGAGCCGTTCAAAATCAATCGCTCTTGAAGATTGCGTAGCCGTCTAACGTCCCTCGGACGAAGGCTGGATGAATTTTCCAAAAAGTAAATGAAAACAAATGGCGTCTGGCAGGGTCAATCCGGTCCCGACAGACGCTAAAATCGCGTTAGTCGTCCGAGTGTTTTCTTTTGCTTGTGAGGCCGAGGAACGCACCCATTGCAACGGCGACGCCGGCTGCGAGAAGTGGCTGCTTCCGAACAAGCGACAGGGCCGTGGCCGCGATAAGGCCGCTTTGCAGCTGCGATTGGCGCCGGCGTTCTGCGGCGATCCGGCGATCCCGGGCCCTGATGTAGGCCAATACACACAGCACGATAAGCCCTAGGACAATGAAGGCTGCGGCAACGATCAGGCTGGCAATGACAGGTGGATAGATTGTCGAAAGGTAAAGTCCTGCCGCTACGAGCGCAAAGACATAGGCATTGAGAAACAGGAAGCCCGCAATCAGCCAGTAAAAGCCATTGCGTTTATAGCGCGATACCGTGGCGCCGACGTCCGTTGCGATCAGTGTCGACAGGAGTGCCCCTAAAGAGCCCATTCTTTATCTCCAGACTGGGCGGCGTCTTCTTCATGCAATGCGCGCCACCGATGATGTTCGACCCTGCTTCAACGCCAGGCGTCATATCGGATCACGTTGATTGAAGTACAGGGCGAGAGAATAAATCAAGGGGTCGGATCGCTTTGTTTCAAAGCGCTCCAACCCGGTATCTCATTGGTCTATCGGCGCAAGAGGATTGCGACCAGAACGCCCAGCGCTGCGGCAGCACCGATCGTGGCGACCGGATGCTCGCGAACGTTGCGGCGTACCTCACGTTCAGCCACGGAGTAGCGGTCGCGCAGTTCGGCAAGCAGGGCTTCGCCGTGCTCTCTGAGGTCGCCGAGGCCAGCTTCCGCATGTTCGCGCATGTCACTTGCCTTGGCGCGGACATCCTTGGATGCCTGCGTTCCGCGTTTCGCCAACAGGCCGCTCAATGCGGCGATGTCTTCGCGAAGCTCGCTCAGCTGGTCTTCGACGGATGCCTGCAAATATGCGCCATTGCGCTTTTTCGAGGAACTGGAAAAAAGGCCGGTTGCCATATGGGAAACTCCTTTTGTGCCGCGGGTTCGGCTCTGCCCGGACGGGTTTGGCCGGGGTCCTCCTCAAAACGTTGCAAAAGGCTTTTGGTTCCGGAGATTCTGTTCAGGCTCCGGCCGTATGGGGCAGAACGAAGGGCACGGTGCCGGACGGCGTGGTGTTTACCCGCATGGGGCAGCCAAAGACGCTTTCCATGACCTCATCGGTCATCACGTCCTTTGGACTGCCGGCGGCCTCGACGCGGCCACCGCGCATCATGACCATCTGGTCTGCGAACATCGCCGTGAGATTGAGATCATGCATGATCGCCACCACGCCGCCGCCCCGGCTGCAGAAATCCCGAGCGAGCTTCATGATCGTCAGCTGGTGGCGGATATCGAGGCTGGAAACCGGCTCGTCGAGCAGCAGGAAGGCGGGTTCACCGTTTTCCAGCGGATCCCATATCTGGCAGAGGGCGCGGGCAAGCTGAACCCGCTGTTGTTCGCCGCCGGAAAGCTCCTGATAAAAACGCCCGGAAAAACCGGCCAGATCGACGGCTTCGAGCGCATCGCGGGCGATCCGCTCGACCTCCTCGGGGCGGTCCGCGCCGCCGACGGCAAGTCCCATGCGCACGATCTCGCGCACGGTGAAGGGGAACGAGATGACGGTTGCCTGTGGCAGGACCGCCCGCTTCAACGCCAGTTCCCAGGGCTTCAGTCTGGCGATGTCGTGGCCGTTAATGCTGACATTGCCCTCGTAGTGGGTCTCGCCCGCGATGGCACGCATTGTTGTCGTCTTGCCGCAGCCATTGGGACCGACGATCGCCGTTAACTGGCCTGCCGGCGCCTCGAAACTGATACCGTGAAGCACCTGCTTGCCTGAAAGCCGCACGGAAATATTGCTGGCCCTGATCATGGTTTACCTCAAAGCCCCATATGGGATCGACCGCGCAGCAGGATCCAAAGGAAGAAGGGCGCTCCCGCAAAGGCCGTGATGATCCCGATCGGCAATTCCGCCGGCGGGACGATGGTGCGGGCGATCATGTCCGCGAAGATCAGCAGGATGCCACCGAGAAGCGCCGAAGCCGGCAGAAGGAAGCGATGATCCGGGCCGATCACCAGCCGCAGAACGTGCGGCACGACGATTCCGACAAAGCCGATACCGCCACTGACGGCCACCGAGGCACCGGTTGCCGCAGCCACGCTGACGATCGCCACGTTCTTCAGCCGTTGAACGGGCACCCCCATATGAAAAGCGGCCGCTTCGCCAAGCGTGAGAGCGTTGAGGCCGCGGGCAAGGAACGGCACGACCGCAAGCGAAAGAAGGATGATCGGGGCGGCCGCGAGAATTTTCGGCCAGCTTGCGCCAGCGAGGGAACCCAGCCCCCAGAATGTGAGATCGCGTAGTTGCTGGTCGTCGGCGACAAAGATCATGACCCCGGTTATCGCACCGGCGAGCGCAGCGATGGCAATGCCGGCCAGCAGCATGGTGGCGACGGAGGTATGGCCGCTGCGGGTCGCGATGCGATAGAGCAGAAACGTCGTTGCAAGCCCGCCAAGGAAGGCTGCAATCGGAAGCGCATAAAAGCCGAAGGCTGCAAAGAGCGGGCCGAAGGTGGCGCTGCCCAGCACAATGACGAGCACCGCCCCGAGGCTTGCACCGGCAGAGACGCCGACGAGGCCGGGATCCGCGAGCGGATTGCGGAAAAGACCCTGCATGACGGCCCCGGAAACGGCCAGCGCCGCGCCGACCAGAAGACCGAGGACCGCGCGGGGAAGGCGGATGTCGAAGATGATGATGCGATCGCGCAGACTGAGGGCCTGTTCGGCGGTCTCCGTACCGGTCAGCCAGCGCAACAGGTTGCCGACCGAGGCATCGGCGGCGCCCGTCATGATGGAACTGAAGAACGTGACCACTGCCAGCAAAGCCAGCACAAAGATCACGAGCCGCGCGACCTGGGATCGGTCGCCGGCTCGCCAGCTTTCCTTCATGCGCACCGCGATGGAACGGCGCTGGCCGTTTTCCACGGCCATTTCACTGGGATGCATTCGTCGTTTTTCCGTAAATGGCTCCATTCAGCTCCCGAACGGCGCTGGCCGTGCGAGGGCCGAAGCCGAGAAGTTGCAGCCCGTCCATGCGAACGATGGCCTTGTCCTTCGCGGCAGGCGTCATGCTGAGTGCCGGATGCTTGAGCAAATCTTCGTCGCTCATAGCATGGCCACCGCCGCGCTGCATCATCAGAATGACATCCGGTTTCGCTTCGATGATCGCTTCATCGGTCAGCGGCTTGTAACCGGCATACGTGCCGGCGGCGTTGATTACGCCGGACAGGCGAAGGATACCATCCGCTGCCGTGCCGGTGCCCGCGGCCATGATCTTTCCGCCTTGGGCGGAGAGAATGAAGATGACGCGCTTGCGCTCGGCTTGCGGGCGCTTCTCGGCGTCTGCAACAGCAGCGTCGAGATCGGCCTTGACCTTTTCGCGCAAGGCTGCCGCCTTTTCCGGAACGCCGAGAAAGTTGCCCACAGCCGTGATCTTGTCGAGGATACCCTGGCTGTCGAACCTGTCCGGAATGGTCTGGAAGGCGATGTTTGATTGCTTGATAACCGACAGGGCTTCCGGCGGCCCACTGCCCTCGATGGAAATGATGGCGGTCGGATTGGTTGAGATCACGCCTTCCGGCGAGAGTTGGCGCATATAGCCAACATCCGGAACCGTCATGGCAGCCTCCGGATACATGCTGGTTGAATCGCGTCCGACGAGACGTTTTTCTTCACCCAGCGCGTAGACGATCTCTGTCACCGCCCCGCCGATCGACACGAGGCGCGAGCTGTCCACCGGCTGCGCTTGCTGCGCGAAAGCGGTGGCGGTGAGTACCGGAAGCGGGGGCAGCGCGAACGGTGCCGCCACTGCGAGAAGGATCGCTGCTTTCTTCAGGGGGCTGCGTCCAAAGAGATCGATGAACTGGCGCATGATATGTCCTCTCAAGCCGCTGCCGAGGTATCGAGTTTCTGCAGGCCTTCCATGATCGAGCGCCATTCCGGCTGCTCGGCAAAGCCTTCCTTGCGCTTGCCGAAGAACTGAATGACCATCTCGCCCTTTGCATCGAGTGCTTCAAGCGAGGTGACATGGCCATCTGCCGTCGGCTTGCGGACTGCCCAGACCTCGGCCAGATGATCGGCGCGCAGGTGGAGGTGGAAGGTCGGATCGAAGATGTTGATCCACGGACCCATCTGCTCGATCTTCTCGATCGGGCCGGAGTGAATCTGGATCATGCCGTGATTGCCGACGAAGCACATGATGGAGATGCCTGCCGCGGCGCTGTCGCGCATCATCTGCTCGACGGCCGAAGGCGCCAAAAGCCAGGCATACTCCTCGCCGACCGCATGCAGCGCCTGACGGCGGCTGGCTTTCAGGTTTCGCAGCAGGCCGAAGAACTGGTGCGTGTCCGTCATCTTGCTCCAGCGGTCGCGCAATTCGGCAGCATCCAGCGCCGGGTTGTCGGCTTCCGCCGGTGCGGTAGAAGCTTCCTCGACGAAATCCTGCGACTGATCTTCGAGGCGGAAGTCCGCGACGATGGCATGGTAGGCGTCGAGGTTGGATTCCGGCCGCAGGTGAACCTTGTGGATCGCAATACCCTGACGATCGAAGAACTGCAGGCTGTGGCGCACATTCTCGCCGTCCGTCTTGGTCACGGCGAAGCCATGGGCCCAGGCGCGGGGGAACACACGCAGGTCGATTTCCTTGCCAAGCACGATCGAAGCCTGTTCGCCGGGAGAAGCCTTTTCGAACGGGCCTATCTTCTCATGGACGGCGCTTTCGTTGCGGGTCAGGGCCATAACGGTGCCGAGTTCCGGTGCGCGCTCGAGGAAGCGATTGGCGCTTCCATCGATGCGGATCGCCGTCAGGCCGACTTCGGCTGCCACGAGGGCGGCCTCTGATACACCGAGCTGGGCGGCGATGTCGCGCTCGCGCATCTTGCTGTTTTCTGCCCGGTAGGCACGGATTTCAGAGGGAGTCGGACGGGTTCTTGTGGTCATGGTCGCCTACTTGTTCAAAATAAGTTTGCCCTGGCGGGTGATCTTCATTCGATAGATTGCGCCGTCATGGGTGATCTGGATTTCGGTTTCGCCGCGAAAGAGGTCGCGGCTGTCAATCATGCGCGGCTTCGCGTCGATCGGCACAGGCATAATCGGTGTTTCTGGTTCAATTGCTTTCAAAGTTCGGGTCCTGAAAGAACGCTGCGGACGGCGGTTTCGCCAGTTTTCCGTGGGTTCCTGGAGTTCGTATCTTGACTTCCATACTCACCTTTTAATATGGACGCAATATATGATTTTGCGAGTTAAGTTATTTCGGTTATCACTTGCAAAAGCGCCTTTGAAGGTGCTTTTGAACCGATAGGCGACACCGCTTCAGACGACGTTTTTTAGGAATGGGCACCATGATGACGACGCGCGAATTTTCCCTTGCCATGATGGCCGTGATGAGCTTTTCCGGTGTTGCCCTTGCACAGGACGCGCTGCCTTCCGGTAAGCTTGCCGTGGAGCTCAATGAGCTCGCTCCTTCCGAAAAAGGCTGCAAGCTGACCTTCTTGGCGACGAACGGATTTGAACAGTCTCTGGACAAGGCATCCTTCGAATTCGTTCTTTTTGACGAGAAGGGGCTGGTCGAGCGTATGGCGGTTCTCGATTTTCGCGATCTGCCCGCCGGCAAGATGAAGGTGCGCCAGTTCGATCTGCCGGGCACCAAGTGCGAGGCTGTCAAAAGCATGCTGATCAATGATGCGCCGGTCTGCACCGGGCAGGGCATCGACAAGAGCGCCTGTATGACGGGGCTTTCGGCAGGTTCGAAGGCCTCCGTGGAACTGAAGGGCTGATGCGATCTTCGCATCGGTAGCTGGCATGAAGACATTTATGAAATGGACCGCGGCCGTCGCACTCTCGCTGCTTGCGCATGCGGGGGCGGCGGCGTTGTTCCAGCCCGAGCCGGAAGCGATGACCGCACAGGTCGCCGGGGGCGAGGCAATGGAAGTTACCCTTCTGGGCAACGCTTTCGAGGAAACGCTGCAGGCTGGCATTTCCACGGACCAGCCGATCGACCCCCTGGAGACGCCGCCGGAGGAGGTTCAGCCTATCGAGGAAACCCCGCCGGTCGAGGAAATTCGTCCGGTCGAGACCGAAATTCCGGCGGAGACGCCAACCGATGTCCAGCCGGTTGAGGCGGATGTCGTGCTGCCGGCGGAGGACATGCCGGAAACGGTTGTTGCCGAGGCCGAGGTGACGGCGACCATCGCGCCGGCCGAGACTGTCATTCCCGAGCAAAAGCCGGAGATCCAGCCGGAACCCGAAAAGGTCGAGAAGCCGCCGGAAGAGAAGAAGAAGGTCGAGCGCAAGAAGCCGGTCAAGCAGAAGGCGGGCGACAAGGGGCAAAGCGTTGCCAGCGCCACCAAGGGGCAGGCAGACGGGGTGCCGGACGCCTCGGTCAGCACATCCAGCGGCAAAAAGGGTAAAATGACCCAGCAGGCGGGCAACGCCGCCGTCTCCAACTATCCGGGCAAGGTTCGCGCCAAACTCAACCGCGCATACCGTTATCCCCGCAGCGCAGAGCGCAAGGGGCTTGGCGGGGTCGCGCAGGTTACATTTACGGTTTCGGCCGATGGCTCCGTGCGCGGTGCCCGCATCTCAAGAAGCACGGGGATTCCGATTCTGGATGAAGCTGCGATCAAGGCGGTTCAGCGCGCGGCGCCCTATCCCAAAATCCCGGCGGAATCCGGAAAAAACAGTTGGCTGTTCACCTTGCCGATCGAAGCCCGCCCGCCTCGGTAAGGCGTAAGCTCTTGTTTGTAAAATTATTTTACGCCGCGCCTTCATGAAGGTGCGGCGTTTTTGCAGGAGGCAAAATTTTCTCAAAAAATATGATAAGACTCATGTTTATACTTTACTCCTTTTATCAAGTTTATTAGGGTCGCGCTCAACGAAACAAGCGGCATCTTTGTCGCGATACAGTCGGGAGTTGCAGATGGGTGACAAGCATCGACAGCAGCGTGGCAAGGACAGGCAGCGCGACAATGGTCGGGAAATTGCCGTGGCGGCATCTGCCGATCCCTCCAGACCGGGGCTTGAGGGGCGCAGTTTCCTCTATGTCGGCGGGCGGGATTGTCAGGTCGCGCATCTGCGTCAGATCGTCAGCAATTTTGGCGCGGAACTGATCCATCATGACGGTGGTCTGCGCGAAGCGGTTTCGCGCATCGACAACGTTCTGCCCTCGGTCGACTGCGTCTTCTGCCCGATCGACTGCATCAGCCACGATGCGTGTCTGCGCGTGAAGTCGGGCTGCAAGAAGTGGGGCAAGGCTTTCGTGCCGCTGCGCAACGGCAGCAAGTCGAGTTTCGAGCGGGCGCTGCAGGAAATGAGCGATAAGCGCGCCAACTGAGCCGCGCCTTGCAGAGAACCATTGGAGTTTCTGGAAATGAGCGATGATCGTCCCGATCAGATGACCATGATCGGTCTGCACAAGCTTGCCGAGCAGGTTGGCGATGGCATGGTGCCGGAGCTTTATGCGCTTCTTCGGGAGCGGGCTCGCGTCGTGAATGACAGCGGAAACGTCACCCCGTTTCCTCTTGAGCGCACGCGCCTGCCGCGGCGTTCTCCTTATGCGATCTCCACTCTTGCGCATGCTCTGGGTGCGCATAAAATCCTGAGCTTTCCCAGTTCCGCCCTGGAGCGCGATGAGCGGCGCAAGAGACAGGGCTGACGTTCGTATCGCGAGGTTAAGTCGATGTATTTTGCCATGAACCGCTTCAGGATTGCCCTTGGACAGGAAGAGGCATTCGAAGCCATCTGGAAAAACCGGGATTCCAGCCTGAGCGAGGTCCCAGGCTTTCTCGCGTTTCGGCTGCTGCGGGGTGATAGTTTTACCGCCGAAGGCTATACGCTCTTCGTTTCCAGCTCGACCTGGCAAGACCGCGATGCTTTCACGGCTTGGACGAAATCGGAGAACTTTCGTGCGGCGCATAAGAACGCGGCTGACAACCGTGCCATGTATCTTGGTCCGCCGAAGTTTGAAGGTTTTTCCGTCGTAGAAGGCGCCTGAGATCCTTCAGCCGCTCAGGTTGTCTTAGGCGGAAGAAAAGCGCCGAGCGCCAACGTCAGCCATCCGAGCATCATCAGCACGCCGCCCGCCGGGGCCGACATGAGAAAGAGGCCGTGTCCGGCAAGATGGCGCATGGTCAGATCGGCGGCAAAAAGGGTGGTGCCAAGCGAAAGCAGCACGGCTGATGCAGCGGCAAGGCGCAGCCGTTCCCAGGCGGACGTCAATGCGATGAGGGCCGGGGCGTGGGCAAGGCACATGGCAGACGCACCGCCAAGCAGGCGAGGATCGGCACCGTGAGAGGCGGCGGCAGCGGCGGCAACGCCAAAGGCGCCCATCAAACCCGCAAGAAGCGGTACGACACGACGAAACTCCATCAATCGGTTTCCTTGTTCTGCATGTGATGGGCGAGCCGCGTGACCGGCTCCAGAATGATGGCGCGCAATTGGGCATGCGGCACCGTTTCTTCGAGCGCCAGTGTGAAGCACATCAGCCACTCGTCGCGTTCCGCCGGACCGATCTCGGCAACGAAATGGCGACGCCGCAGCATCGGGTGGCCGCGCTTTTCGGTGTAGAGCGGCGGCCCGCCGAGATAGCCGGTCATGTATTCGTAAAATTTTTCCTCGCTGCCGCTGAGATCGGCAGGATGGATCGCCCGGCACCGGGCGGCACCGGGCAGGGTGTCCATCAATTCATAGAAGCGGCGCGTGAGCGCGCGTACGGCGGGATCGCCGCCGATGGCTTCGTAGAGTGTTTGCGTCGAAGGTCCTGTCATCTCTTCTTTTCACGCGATGGGCCGCGCGTTGGTCGCGGTCTTGTCCGGTTTTCTCTACTCTCAAGATTGCGGAGAACCAATGCAAATTCGAGGCGATGTAAAGCTTGCGGCAATTCACCGCGATGAACCCGGCATCGTAAATCTACGTATTGACAAACCGTCCGGACGGTATGTTTATGTGATGTATGTCCATTGCACATCATCGCCAGAAGCGTCCTCAGCTTGTTCGTCAGCAGTTGCTGGAGGTCGCAGCACGCCTCTCGCTGGAAAATGGCGTGGCCAGCGTCACGCTGGATGCGGTGTCCCAGGCTGCAGGCGTGAGCAAGGGTGGCTTGCTGCATCATTTTCCAAACAAGATGGCCCTTCTTGACGGTCTGTTCGATGATCTCACCCAGAAGTTCGATCAGGAGCTCGATGAGCAAATGCGCAACGATCCTGTCGCGCATGGGCGTTTCAGCCGGGCCTATCTCGCCGCCGTCTTATCGCTGGGCGCGCAAACGGCGCAGGAGACGCAAGCCTGGCAAGTCCTGACGATTGCATTGCTGGCCGAGCCGGCGCTGCGTGACCGCTGGCGGCAATGGGTTGCGGATCGGGCCGATGAATTTGTCGGCACGGACTCCTCGACCAACTGTCTCCTGGTCCGCTTGGCGGCCGATGGGCTGTGGCTCGCCGATATCCTGCAAAGCCATGATATCGGTGCAGACGAACGCAAGGCGCTCGCCGCCAGCCTGAAAACACTATCCTTCCAATAATTTGCGAGACGACGATGAGCCTGCCGATGTTGTATAGCGTGCTGGTGATCGCAATCATCTTCGAGGTGCTTGGCACATCGGCGATGCAGGCGGCGCAGCATTTTACGCGGCTCGTTCCGACCGTGACGATGGTGGTCTGTTATGCCATCGCCTTCTTCTGCCTGTCCTATACGCTGAAGAGCATTCCGGTCGGCATCGCCTATGCGATCTGGAGCGGCCTCGGTATCGTCCTGATTTCGCTGGTGGGCTATTTCGTGTTCGGCCAGAAGCTGGATCTTGCGGCTGTGGTCGGCCTCGGCCTCATCATCGCGGGTGTGCTGGTCCTCAATCTGCTCTCCAAATCCTCTTTCCATTGATCCGCCTTCGTCTTCGGGCTTCATCCCGAACAGTCTCCGTTTTTGGACTTGCAAAACGGCTCATCACGCTCTATCGCTCAAAATTGAAAGCGGTTTCAATTTTATCGGCCGGCCGGTCATGCGGGCGGTTGTTTTTGTGACGGGGAAGGAACGTAAATGGCTATCAAGGCGGTCGTCTGGGGGGAGAACATCCACGAGCAGACGAATGCGATCGTGCGCGGCATTTATCCCAATGGCATGCACAACACCATTGCTGCGGCACTGAACACGGACCCCGCCCTTAAGGCGACCACGGCGACGCTTCAGGAGCCGGAGCACGGCCTGACGGTCGAGCGGCTGGCTGAAACCGACGTGTTGCTCTGGTGGGGACACAAAGATCACGGTGCGGTCAGCGATGAGGTGGTCGAGCGCGTTGCCAAGCGCGTCTGGGAAGGCATGGGGCTGATCGTTCTGCATTCCGGCCATTTCTCCAAGCCGTTCAAGCGCCTGATGGGCACGCCCTGTGCGCTGAAGTGGCGTGAGGCTGGCGAGCGCGAGCGCCTCTGGGTGATCAATCCGCGCCACCCGATTGCGGCCGGGCTGGATGAGAATTTCGTGCTTGAAAACGAAGAGATGTATGGCGAGCAGTTCTCGGTCCCCGAGCCGCTGGAAACCGTCTTCATCTCCTGGTTTGCGGGCGGTGAAGTCTTCCGTTCCGGTCTGACGTGGCGTCGCGGCGCGGGCAACATCTTCTATTTCCGCCCTGGTCATGAAACCTATCCGACCTACCACGATGCCAATGTGCACACCGTTCTGCGCAACGCGGTGAAGTGGGCCTACAATCCGCAGGGGACCTACACGGCAATCCATGATGCGCCGAACGTTCCCGTTGAAAAGGCTCTTGAGCCGATCGTCGAGCGAGGCCCGCGCCTGCATCAGGATGGCGAGGAGGGTTACAAGTGAACGCCGTTCGCCTTCTCATTCTCGGCACCGGTGGCATGGCCAATACCCATGCCATGAATTTCTCCTTGATCGATGGCGTCGAACTCGTGGCCGCCGTCGATGTGGATATTGCGCGCGTCGAAGCCTTTGCGCTGCGTCACAACATCGAACACCGCTTTACGTCGCTTGACGAAGCGATCGCCTGGGGTGAGTTCGACGCGGTGACCAATGTCACGCCGGACAAGATCCATCATCCGACGACGTTGAAGCTCATTGCCGCCGGCAAGCATGTGCTGTGCGAAAAGCCATTGGCCGAAGATTATGCCAAGGCGGACGAGATGGCCCGCGCGGCGGAAGCCTCTGGTCTCGTGACCATGGTGAACCTGACCTACCGCAACGTCGCGGAAATCCAGACGGCGCGCAAGATGGTGCTTGCCGGCGATATTGGCAAGGTGCGCCACATCGAAGCCTCCTATCTGCAGAGCTGGCTGGTGTCCAAGGCCTGGGGAGATTGGGCAAGCGAATCCCAATGGCTCTGGCGCCTTTCCACAAAACACGGCTCGAACGGCGTGCTGGGCGATGTCGGCATTCACATTCTCGACTTTGCCGGCTATGGCGCCGGCAGCGATGTCGAGCATGTCTTTGCCCGCCTGAAGACCTTCGACAAGGCGCCCGGCAACAGGATCGGCGAATACGATCTCGATGCCAATGACAGCTTCACCATGACGGCGGAATTTGCCAATGGCGCCATGGGCGTCATCCATGCGAGCCGCTGGGCCGTTGGTCACCTGAACGAGCTGCGCCTGCGCATGCACGGGGAAAAGGGAGCGATCGAAGTCATTCACACGCCGGATGGCTCGACACTCCGGGCTTGCCTTGGGGAGGATATCGAAAAGGGCGTCTGGAAGGATATCGACGCCGGTACGGTTCTCACCAACTATCAGCGCTTCATCGATGCTGTGCGCGACGGCAAGACCGAGGAACCCGGCTTCCGCCATGCGGCCGAGCTTCAAAAAGTGCTCGATCTTGCAATCCTGACGGAAAAAGAGCGCCGCGAGCTATCGGTTTAGAGAACAGCATCATACGGTCCTCTCTTCCGCACACGGAGAGGGAATCAACGCTGGAGCACTGCGGCCGTTGACCGGCGAATGACCAGTTCCACGGGCCAGACTTCCCGCAGCTCTTGCGCCGGCTTGCCCTGCAGAAGTTCCAGCAGCATGTCTGCGATGCGCGCGCCCGCCGCTCGGATGGAGGAGCGTGTCGTCGAAAGCGACGGCATCAGGTTCTCGGGGCTGATATAGGGAAACACATCGTCATGGGCGATGAGCGAGAGATCCTCGCTCACCTTCAGTCCGGCGATACGGATCGCGCGCATGGCGCCGAGCGCCGACATCATCGAGCCTGCCACGATGGCGGTTGGCTGGTTCTCAAGCTTGAGAAAACCCTGGGTCAGTCGAAAGCCCATCTCATCGGTGAACTCGCCGTTTCCGATGAGAGCAGGATCGACCGCAACGTCATGATCGGCAAGTGCCGTCTGGTATCCCTCCTGTCGATGCTCGGCGAAGATACGGCCGCGATATCCGTTGAGAAAACCGATCCTGCGATGGCCAAGGTCCAGCAGATGGCGCGTCGCCTGATGAACGGCGCTGAAATTGTCGATGTCCAGCCAGCCGAACGCACCCTCCGTCTGTGGCCTGCCGTGTACGATAAAGGGCAGGCGCAGGCTGGTCAGCAGTTCGATCCGCGGGTCGTCGATATAGGGGGAATGCAGCACGATAGCATCGACCCGCTTGCTGGCCGCCAGTCGCCGATAGGTCGCGAGTTCCGCCTCGGTGGAATCGACGGTCGAAACTAGGATATCGATCTCTTCCTTCTGCAACCGGTTGCCAAGGCCGCCCATGAACTCGCTGGTGTGCGGCCCAAACTCACCGCCGCCTTTCAGCACGATGCCGATGGCGCCGACCCGGCCCGTTGCCAGTCCGAGCGCGCTTGTATTGGGGCGATAGCCGAATTCCACCGCAGCCCGCAAAACCTTCTCGCGCGTCGATTGCTTGACCTCGGGATAGCCGGACAAGGCCCGGCTCACCGTGGTCTGCGACAGCTCAAGCTTGCTGGCGAACTCCTTGAGGTTCATGCACAAATTCCCTTTTCAGGAAGTTTAGCGCAAAATCACCGCAACGGGAATGAATTTACCATCATTGACCGATGCCCGGCACGCCGGCCCGGATCGCTTTCGAGAAATCCGGCGTATCTCCCGCATCCTGTCCGCGCTTGCTGATCGCGCCTGCTTCCTTCAGTTGCGGCAGTGTGAAGCCGGGGGCAAAGCCTCCGACAGTTTCGATATAATCGGGCAGATATCCGGAAAACAGCAGCCGGTAATCGATCGGCAATCCATCCACGATGCGGGCAACCATCTGGTAGACGATGGTCGTGCAGTTGGCTGTGATCGTGTGGTAAAAGCGCGGTTCGGCCGCCAGTTCATTGGCTTTTTGAACATAGGCAAGAAACACCGAACGGATCACCGGGGCCGGCATGTTGATCCGGTAGAGATAGACGTCTTCCTTGCGGATGTTGGTTCTGAGCAGAACGATATCGCGCTCGTCCGCCGCGACAACGCTGGTTTCGAACTGCTTGAAGAATCCACCGATCTCGGAGAAAGCCTCGTGGCGCTCCTTGCGGATCTCTAGCGAGAAGGTCACGAACTGGCCATCCGAAAAACCTAACGAAACGAGCGTGTGGGCGATGGCGGGACCGGACCAATAGGAGAGGAGAAGATCGACGGAGTTTAGGTTTCGAAGATCGTAGGTGCGCGTCTCCCAGGCTGGCGTATAGTCGGAAAGATCTCGCCAATGAAAGTTTCGGACATTCCGGAGTGTCACCTGATCGCCCTGGATCTCTCCCGTCACCATTTCCGTGACATCGTCGGCCCAGTCACGATCATTGCTTGGACGGATTGTGTTCCACCAGACGAGCAGGCCGGCGAAGAGCAGCACATATATACCGATGGTGCGCAGACGTCTTTTGCGCGTCAGCAGAAAAACGAGAGCCGTCAGGGAAAGCGCAACCCAGGCTGCACCGACTGCAGACGATATCACCGTGCCATCGGGAAACTGGTAGCGGAGCGCCAGACCGCCCCAGACACCCATTGCAATCACACATAGCGCTGCAAGGGCGAGAAACGCCCAGGTGGTCGCCGTTTTCAGCGCGGACCGACCGGCGTCCGGCACGTTACTGCCCCACAGCCGTTGTTACCGTGTTCCCGACCGTCGTATTGAAGCGGTCGATCTGTCCCTTGTAGTTCTGGCGCGTGTTCGGGTCGAAGACCAGGATCGGGGTGCTGACGGCGATGCTGGCGGCACTGCCGACAGTCTGCGCCGTGCCGAGCGCCACGGCCCCCAACCGGTCGCCAAGGCCGACATTGCTTTCGGTCACGGCCTGCCCGGCGATTAGCCGGTCGCCCAGAAGACGCACGACCTCGGGGCTTTCCGCGAACTTGCCATGGTTGAGTTTGTCGCCCGTCTTGACGGCGGTGAGGTCGATGACGGTGATGCCGGAGCGTTCGAGCGCGGTGCGATAGGGCTCCTTGGAAGGATCGATCTGGCCGACGCGATCGACATTCCCGGAAATGCGCCGCGAGAGCGCCAACGCACGGTCATCCTGCGACACGAAGATGGTGAATTTCGGCTTGTTGGATCCCATGGCCAGCCACTGCTGCCTGAACACATCGACATCGAGGTCGGGCGACGCCAGAATGACGTCCTTGATCTTGGAATTGACGTGGCCATCGCGGATCGCCATCTGGCGCAAGGCCTCGACCGTCAGCCACGATCCCATGGAATGGGCCATGACGGTGATTTCACCAACGGCTGGATTTTCGGACGCCCGGCGCAGCAGCTCTTCCAGGGCATCGCGCGAGTAGTTGGTGCTTTCCTTATCGTAGTTGTAATCCCAGATGCTGGCGCGCGAAGGCCAGGTGAAGATCACCGGGGCGACGTCGGTCTTTGAATCGTGAACGATCTGGGCGAAGCGATAGACGGCATCTTCGTAACGGTTGTTGAAGCCGTGAACGAAGAGCAGGACCCTGCGGCTCTTCGGCATGGTTCTGATGAGCCAGGGTCTCGCGTCCGAAAGCTGAGCCAGCGGCTTGATGCTCACGGTGGAAAAATCGGTTTCCGGGTTAGGAGGCAGCTTCTTGGGCCATTGCACCTCGCCGATCTTTCGGTTCTTGTCGGGCGGTATGGAGATCACCAGCTCCGCGGCCGAAACCTGCTCCGCGCGCTCACCGCCAAAAAGCACGCCGGGTTCGGTGGACGGAGCACGCGTGGTGGCGACCAGAAGATCGACCTGCGTCGCATCGGTTGCCGTTCCCGAGGGCACGAGCACGCCAACGGGGCGGCTGGCGCAGGCCGTGAGCGTCATGACGAACACGAGCAATATAGCCAGCCGGGTGGCCTTGGCTTCGCGCGTCACGGATCGTAAAAACATCACACAAATCCCCAGAAACTCCCGCTGCAGCATTGTCAAATTCTGCGTCCGCGCAACCCGTATTTTAATCTTGGTTAAAATCGCCAACGCTATTTTTGATTGCGTTGCCGTACGGCCACCGCCGTCTTGCCCCTTGGACGAGTGTGCGTGAAAGCTGTGACAGGCTTGCTGTTGATCATCTGTATAAAAAGGCATGGCGGCAATTGTCATACCTGAATTCATTGTCTAGCATCGGTCCTTCAACCCCGTGATCGGAGCGGATTGACCGTTCTTAAGTCGTTGATATGTTAGGGAATAATTTTATATGCATGCGGTTTTCGATGGTCACAATGACGTGCTCCTCCGGCTCTGGGCGAATGCCGCCAAGGGTGCCGATCCGGTCGAGGAATTCGCTCGGGGCATTGAGAGCGGGCATATCGACGGACCGCGTGCGAAAAAGGGAGGCCTCGCGGGCGGTCTCTGTGCGATCTACATCCCGTCCGACGGGTTGGTGCTGAAAACGCCCGATGCAAACGGCCACTATGTCACGCCGATGTCGGAGCCGCTGGACCGCCTGCCGTCTCTGGATATCGCGCTGGAATTTGCAGCCATTGCTCTTCAACTGGACAGGGCAGGGGCCTGGCGTCTGTGCCGCTCGACAGCGGATATCCGCAAGGCGATGGAAGACGATATCTTCGCCGCCGTCATGCACATGGAAGGCTGCGAGGCGATCGGCGCCGATCTGGCCGCACTTGAGGTTTTCCATGCGGCGGGTCTGCGGTCGCTCGGTCCGGTCTGGAGCCGTCACAACATCTTCGGCCATGGCGTGCCTTTCGCCTATCCGATGGACCCGGACACCGGTCCGGGGCTCACCGATACCGGCTTTGCGCTGGTCAAGGAATGTAACCGTCTCGGCATCCTCATCGATCTCGCCCACATCACGGAAAAGGGTTTCTGGGATGTCGCCAAGACCTCGGATCAGCCGCTGATCGCCAGCCATTCCAACGCCCACGCTCTGACGCCGGTTGCCCGCAATCTCACGGACAAACAGCTCGATGCCATCAAGGAAGGCAAAGGGCTGGTTGGTCTGAACTATGCGACGACGATGCTGCGGCCCGACGGTCAGGAGAATGCGAAGACGCCGCTCTCCGACATGGTGCGTCACGTCGATTATCTCATCGACCGCATGGGCATCGACTGCGTGGCGCTCGGATCGGACTTCGACGGCGCGACCATCCCGGAAGACATCGGCGACGCGGCAGGCAACCAGAACCTGATTGCTGCCCTTTCGGCTGCCGGTTATGGTGAGGCCGAACTCGTCAAAATCTGCCGGGAAAACTGGCTGCGCGTTTTGGGTCAGGCTTGGCACGAAGCCGCCTGATCCAAAAGACTGAAGCAAGAGTCATCAAGACTTAACAACGAGGGAACGAACATGCAGATGCAAATTTTCAGCCGTCACATGCGCAAGCTGACGACCGGTGCCGCCATCGCGCTCGCGCTTCTGGCCGCTCATCCGGCCTTCGCCGTTACCCCGGCTGACACGCTGGTCGAAGGTTTCGCGATCGACGACATCATCACCATGGATCCGGGCGAGGCCTTTGAGCTTTCGACGGCTGAAGTCACCAGCAACACCTACGATCTTCTGGTTCGCCTCGACCTCAACGACACGTCGAAGATCGTCGGCGATCTCGCTGAAAGCTGGACGGTTTCCGATGATGGCCTCACCTATACGTTCAAGCTGAAGCAGGGCCTGAAATTCGCCTCCGGCAATCCGATCACTGCCGAAGACGTTGCTTTCTCTTTTGAGCGTGCCGTCAAGCTCGACAAGAGCCCGGCTTTCATCCTCACCCAGTTCGGCCTGACGGGCGACAATGTGACGGAAAAGGCAAAGGCCGCCGACGAAAGCACGTTCGTCTTCACCGTCGATAAGCCTTACGCGCCGAGCTTTGTCTTGAACTGCCTGACCGCAACCGTTGCTTCGGTCGTCGACAAGAAGCTTGTTCTTGAGCATGTTGCTCCGGTCACTCCGTCCGACGAATACAAATATGACAACGACTTTGGTAACGGCTGGCTGAAGACCGGCTATGCCGGCTCGGGCGCCTTCAAGATGCGCGAATGGCGTGCAAACGAAGTCGTCGTTCTGGAGCGAAACGACAATTATCATGGCGAAAAGGCGCCGCTCGCCCGCGTCATCTATCGCCACATGAAGGAAAGCTCCGGCCAGCGGTTGGCGCTTGAAGCCGGCGATATCGATGTTGCCCGCAACCTGGAGCCGGGCGACCTGGACGCCATCTCCAAGAGCGCGGAACTGGCAACGACCGCCGCGCCGAAGGGCACCGTTTACTACATCAGCCTCAACCAGAAGAACCCGAACCTGGCGAAGCCGGAAGTCGTGGAAGCCTTCAAGTATCTGGTCGATTACGATGCGATCGGCTCGACGCTGATCAAGGGCATCGGCGAGATCCACCAGACCTTCCTGCCCAAGGGTGTTCTGGGCGAACTTGACGAGAAACCGTACACGTTCGACGTTGCCAAGGCCAAGGAACTGCTGGCCAAGGCCGGTTTGGCCGACGGTTTCACCGTCACCATGGATACCCGCAACACCCAGCCTGTGACGGGTATCGCCGAATCCTTCCAGCAGACGCTCGGCCAGGCCGGCGTGAAGCTCGAAATCATCCCTGGCGACGGCAAGCAGACGCTGACCAAATACCGCGCCCGCACGCACGATATGTATATCGGCCAGTGGGGCCAGGATTACTTCGATCCGAACTCCAACTCGGAAACCTTCACGATCAACCCGGACAATTCCGACGAGGGCAAGAACAAGACGCTCGCATGGCGCAACGCCTGGGACGTTCCGAAGGAACTTTCGGATATGTCCAAGGCTGCCTTGCTCGAAAAAGACAGCGCCAAGCGCGCAGACATGTACAAGTCGCTGCAGAAGGCTGTTCTGGAAAAGGGTCCGTTCGTGATCATCTTCCAGCAGACGGAAGTGGCCGGTTACAGCGCCAAGCTCAAGGGCTTCAAGCTGGGGCCGAGTTTCGACACCAACTATGTTGGCACGGTCAGCAAATAACCGGCCGTCAAGGGTAGTCCGGTGAGCATCTCTGACACTTCGCAACTGGTGGCCGGGCGCAAACGCGCCCGCGCCAAAGGCTGGGCCGCGACCATCGCACGTTTTCTCGTCGTGATGGTCACGACCTATCTCGGCCTTCTGGCCGTCACCTTCTTTATCGGTCGCGTCGTGCCGATCGATCCGGTGCTGGCCGTTCTCGGCGATCGGGCGCCTGCCCATGTGGTGGAGCGCGTGCGCGAGGAGATGGGCCTCAACCGGCCGCTCTATATTCAGTTCTATTATTATCTGCGCGATGCGCTGACCGGAAATTTCGGCATCTCGGTGCTGACGACCAATCCGGTCATGACCGATATCCGCCGCGTCTTTCCCGCGACCATGGAGCTTGCGACCGTCGGCACCCTGATCGGCAGCCTTTTCGGCGTGCCGCTCGGCGTTCTCGCCGCGGTCAAGCGCGGCAGCATTGCCGACCAGATCGTCCGCGTCGTGGGCCTCATCGGCTATTCCGTGCCGATCTTCTGGCTGGCGCTGCTTTCACTGCTGTTGTTTTACGCCAAGCTGCAATGGGTGGCGTTTCCGGGCCGCATCGATATCGTCTACGAATACAGTTTCACCCCAGTCACCGGCTTCTATCTCCTGGATTCCGCCTGGCAGGGGCAGTGGGATGTCTTCATCGACGTGTTCCGCCACATCATCCTGCCGGCCAGCCTGCTCGGTTATTTCTCGCTCGCCTATATCAGCCGCATGACGCGCAGCTTCATGCTGAACGAGCTGTCGCAGGAATATATCGTTGCGGCGCGCGCCAAGGGGCTGTCCGAAACCCGGATCATCTGGGGCCATGCGCTGCGCAATGCCGCCGTGCCGCTGGTGACGGTGATCGCGCTCTCCTATGCCGGCCTGCTCGAAGGCTCGGTGCTGACGGAAACCGTGTTCTCCTGGCCGGGGCTTGGCCTCTATATCACCAATTCGCTGCAGAATGCCGATATGAACGCCGTGCTTGGCGGCACGATCGTCATCGGTTCGGTGTTCATCGCCATCAACATCCTGTCCGATCTTCTCTACCGGACGCTTGATCCAAGGACGCGCGCCCGATGAGCACCGCCCCGTCCCAATCCCGCCGCGAATGGCTGCTGTCCGACCGGCCGCAATCGCGCATTCAGGCGCGCCTCGGTCGGGCCTATATGACCTGGTTGCGGTTTTCATCCAACCGTCTTGCCGTGCTCGGCCTGCTGATCATCATCGCCCTCGTGCTGATCGCGATTTTTGCCGATGTGCTGGCGCCGCATGATCCGGTCATCGGCAATCTCGCCGGTGCCCGCCTGCTGCCGCCGGGCTCGCCCGGCTACCTGCTCGGCACCGACGATCAGGGCCGCGATATCCTCTCTCGCCTGCTGCACGGTTCGCGGCTGACGCTGTTCGTCATCGTGCTCGTCGCCATCATCGCTGCCCCCGTCGGCCTGCTGGTCGGCGCGGTCTCCGGCTATGTCGGCGGCTGGGTCGACGCCGTGTTGATGCGCATCACCGACATTTTTCTTGCCTTCCCGAAGCTGGTGCTGGCGCTGGCCTTCGTCGCCGCGTTGGGACCGGGCATCGAAAACGCCATCCTTGCGATCGCGATTACCTCATGGCCGCCTTACGCCCGCATCGCCCGCGCTGAAACGCTGACGGTGCGCAATTCAGACTATATCGCCGCCGTCCGGCTGATGGGCGCTTCGCCCTTCCGCATCGTGCTGCGCCATGTCATGCCGATGTGCATGTCATCGCTGATCGTGCGCGTGACGCTTGATATGGCCGGCATCATCCTGACGGCCGCCGGCCTCGGCTTCCTCGGCCTCGGCGCGCAGCCGCCGTTGCCGGAATGGGGCGCGATGATCGCCTCTGGTCGCCGCTTCATCCTCGACCAGTGGTGGGTTGCGACCATGCCCGGCATCGCCATCCTCATCGTCAGCCTCGGCTTCAACTTGCTGGGCGACGGTCTGCGCGATGCGCTCGACCCGCGGGAGGCCGGCCAATGAACCCGCTTCTGACGGTGGACGACCTGCATGTCTCCTTCCCGACCCGCACCGGCAAGGTGGACGCCGTGCGTGGTGTGTCTTTCACGCTCGGCCGCGAACGTCTCGGCATCGTCGGCGAAAGCGGCTCCGGCAAGTCGCAGACGGGCAGGGCGATCATGGGGCTGACGCCGCCCCATGCGCAGATTTCGGCCAAGACGCTGAATTTCGACGGCATCGACCTGATGGCGGCCTCCGCGAAACAGAAGCGCAGCCTACGCGGCAACCGCATCGCCATGATCCTGCAGGACCCGAAATATTCGCTGAACCCGGTCATGAGCATCGGTCGGCAGATTGTCGAGACGCTGCGCACCCACGAAAAAATCTCGAAGAGCGACGCCCGCGACCGGGCAATCGCCATGCTGGAAGCGGTACAGATTCGCGACGCGGGCCGCGTCTTCGATCTCCATCCGCACGAGGTGTCCGGCGGCATGGGCCAACGGGCGATGATCGCGATGATGCTGGTCGCCGGCCCGGAAATGCTGATCGCCGACGAGCCGACGTCCGCGCTCGATGTGACCGTGCAGTTGGAGGTTCTGTCGGTTCTCGACAAGCTGGTGGCGGAGCGTGGAA
Organism: Pararhizobium arenae; assembly: GCF_001931685.1. GTDB lineage: Bacteria > Pseudomonadota > Alphaproteobacteria > Rhizobiales > Rhizobiaceae > Pararhizobium > Pararhizobium arenae. The sequence goes on from NZ_MOOY01000002.1 coordinate 431,030, forward strand.
TGGGGCTTATCTTCATCTCCCATGATCTCCGGCTTGTCTCGTCTTTCTGCGACCGGGTGATCGTCATGTATGCCGGCAAGATCGTCGAGGAGTTGGCGGCGGGCGATCTCGCCAATGCCAAACACCCCTATACGCAAGGCCTGCTCAATTGCATGCCCACCATCGGCTCCGACCGGCATCCGCTGCCGGTGCTCGATCGCAAACCGGAGTGGGCGCTATGACCTCAGCGATATCAGTCGAAAACCTCGTCGTCACCTATGACGATTTCCTCGCGCTGAACGATGTTTCGATCAGCGTCGAAGCGGGCGAATCCTACGGTCTTGTCGGCGAATCCGGTTCCGGCAAATCCACGTTGTTGCGCGCCATCGCCGGCCTTGCGCCGGTTTCCGACGGCCAGATCGTCATCGGCGGAAAAACCTTGCCGCGCCGCAAGCGCGACAAGGCCTTCTATCGACAGGTCCAGATGGTTTTTCAGGACCCCTACGGTTCGCTGCACCCCCGCCAGACCATCGACCGTCTGCTGCAGGAACCGCTCGCCATCCACGGCGTCCCGGATGCGGAAAACCGGATCGTCCGGGCGCTGGATGAAGTCGGCCTCGGCCCGAGTTTCCGTTTCCGCTACGCCCACCAGCTTTCCGGCGGCCAGCGCCAGCGCATCGCAATTGCCCGTGCGCTGATCGTCGAGCCGTCCGTCCTGCTGCTGGACGAGCCGACCTCTGCGCTCGATGCCTCGGTGCAGGCGGAAGTCTTGAACCTGCTCGAACAGATCCGCCGCGACCGCAAGCTCACCTTCATCATGGTCAGCCACGACCTCGGCGTCGTCACCCATATGTGCCAACGTCTGGCGGTGATGAAAAACGGCCGTGTCGTTGAACGCCTGACCGCGCCGGACCTCGTGGCGGGCCGCATTTCCGAGGCCTATACGCAGAACCTGATGGTTGCGAGCAAGGGCTTTGTGCGCAAGGAAGCGGTCTCAGGATAAGGCTGGATAGTCAGGCGGAGCCAGCTTCAAAGCTGCGGGCGCTATTCCCCCTCAAATCGGAACCGTCTCGAGTAGGACGCCGATACCGGCTTTTCCCGATGATTGTTGAGCATCAAACGGTGACTGCCAGAAGAAATTTGCCGCCGGTCGCCGTGTCGGAAGCAAGATAGGAATTTCCTTGTCGCCCTTACGCATTGACCATTGATGCGGCGTTCAACCTGGGTTATGAACCGGGCACAGCCTGCTTCGGCGGAAACGCCGCGGATGCACCCGTAGCTCAGCTGGATAGAGTGTTGGATTCCGATTCCAAAGGTCACAGGTTCGAATCCTGTCGGGTGCGCCAAAACTTCTCACTCAATGAATCGCTGGGTTGTCATACTCGTGCGATGGATCACCTTGATATAGTCTGAATTGTATGGACTGCGCCGGGAAGAAGATGGCTTCTCTCCTTGTGACTTGCGGCGTAGAGGCCTATTTACGGCGTCCAGGCTTAGAATCCAGAGGAGAGTTGAGTGAGCACCGAATTCGGCCCGTACGTACAGATGCGCAAACTTGCTCAACAGATGGCTATTCAGTACCAAAAGGACACGGGCCTTTCGCTTGCTCCTCTTCTGGCGCATTTCATGGACGAGGTCGAAGTGAATGTGGCCTCCGATCATTTCGATCATTCGGGCTTCATGGAAAAGATCCGTGGACCCCTGACGCTCGATGCCGAAGTGACGCTGGATCCGCGCCGCAAGGAGTTTCTGACCGCGGTCGCGGGGGCGCTCGAAGAGCGCATTCAGCGTGAGACAGGGGCGCCGACACTGCCTGCCTGAAACCTCCTGATCAGGTTGGCGGCCTACGTGGCAGCCAAGGCGTGTCCGGAAAGATTGATGACGCAAGATCGCGCACAGGCTGTATGATAGCCGTGCTTCGTTTATCGGCCTCGCCTGCGAACTCATGCCGCACCGGTTGCGACAATGCGGCCAATCGCTTTTTCTGGTTCCAAACCGCATCTGAGGCCCAGCGAGCGCGGATCCTCCGCGTCGGAGCTTTGCCCAGGAGGCAGACATGGAACATGATCATCGGGAAACCACCAATCCGGCGTTGACGGGCATCAAGGGCTTGTGTCCGCGGTGCCAGACGGGGCATCTCTTCAACGGCGTGCTGTCGCTTGCGCCGCGCTGCGAGATCTGCGGACTGGATTATTCCTTTGCCGATCCGGCCGATGGCCCCGCCTTCTTTGCCATGACCATCGTTGCCGTTCCTGCGCTGCTTTTTGCGCTGTGGCTGCAGTTGGCCTACGAGCCGGCGTTGTGGGTGCATTTGCTGATTACGCTGCCTTTGACGCTGATTGCCTGTATCGCGCTTCTGCGACCGCTGAAGGGCTGGCTCGTCTGTTCGCAATATTTCCACAAGGCGGAAGAGGGCAGTATCGACCGGGAATGGCATCGCAATGCCGCGAAGGGCAATAAGTAAGAACTTCGCCTGAAGGGCGGGTGCCTTGGAAAAAGAGAATGCCGCACCTGATCGGATGCGGCATTCCATGGGTGTGTCCCAGGGGCTTGTCTTACGCGGTCTGCATCGCACCCGGGCCGGGGATCGCTTTTTCCGGGACCTTGCCGAGAATGATCATGCCGAGCACCTCGTCCTTGGTCACGTCCTCGGTGCGCGCGTGGCCAACCACCTGGCCGTTCTTCATGACGGAGACACGGTCCGCGAGGTCGAAGACATCGTGGATGTCGTGGCTGATCAGGAAGATGCCGATTCCTTCGCGCTTCAGCTGCTTGATCAGTTCGCCGACCTGCGCCGTTTCCTGGGGGCCGAGCGCTGCCGTCGGCTCGTCCATGATCAGGATGCGGGCATCGAACAGGATCGCACGGGCGATCGCCACGGATTGCCGCTGGCCGCCCGAAAGCGCCTTCACCGGCTCCTTGAAGCGCTGGAAGTTGGGGTTGAGGCGGCCCATGACTTCGCGGGCCTTGGCTTCCATCGCGACATCGTCGAGCGTGCCCCAGGGGGTGCGCAGTTCGCGGCCGAGATAGAGGTTGGCGGCGGCGTCGACGTTATCGGCGACCGCGAGCGTCTGGTAGATCGTCTCGATGCCGTATTTCTTGGCGTCGCGCGGATTGTTGATGTCGGCCGCTTCGCCGTTGATCAGGATTTCGCCGCCGTCGCGCTTGTAGGCGCCCGAGAGGATCTTGATCAGCGTCGACTTGCCGGCGCCGTTGTGGCCCAGAAGCGCCACGACTTCGCCCGGATAGAGATCGACCGAGGCGTTATCGACGGCGTGGATGCCGCCGAAGGAAATGGAGATGTTCTTCATTTCCACGAGGGGAGTGCGTTGTTCTGACATTGGTCGTACTCCTTACTTGGCTCGCGCGCGGTAGACGGTGTCGGCCCAGACGGCGAGCACCAGCACGACACCGACGACGATGCGCTGGAAAGGGCTGTCGATGCCGAGCAGCACCATGCCCGATTGCAGCGACTGCATGACGAGCGCGCCGATCATCGCACCCGCAATCGTGCCGACACCGCCGGCAAGCGAGGTGCCGCCGATGACGGCCGCGGCGATCGTATAGAGTTCATCGAGCTCGCCTTGCGCATTGGTGGCAGCGTTGAGGCGGGCGGTGGAGATGGCGGCTGCAATGGCACAGAGGATGCCCATCAGCATGAAGATGCGGATCGTCACCCAGCGTGTCTTGATGCCGGCGAGTTCGGCCGCTTCCGGGTTGCCGCCGAGCGCGAAGACATAGCGGCCGAAGCGCAGGCGGGTCGAGATGAAGGTCATGACGATGCCGACGGCGATCGCCATGAGCACTGGAATGGCGATGCCGTGGGAAATCTGCAGCCCGCCTTCCGGCCATGCGATGGCATTGGCTTCGGCGTACTTGCGGGCGATGTTCACCGGCCAATAATAGATCGTGGACACCCAAACAGCCAGCAAGACCAGCGCGCAGCTGAGGATGGACAGGAAATACTCGGCCCAGATCGGGCGGCGCGGGAAGCCGAAGCGCTTGCGCTGCTTGCGGGAATTGATGATCGCACCAACGATGGCAAGGCAGGCGATGATGCCGACGATCCAGCTGGCCGTGGCGCCGATTGAGCCTTCCGTGCCGCCGCCCATCAGGCGGAAGGTCGGGTTCATCGGGGCGACGGTCTGGCCCGAGGTGACGAACCATGTCGCGCCGCGCCAGACGAGCAGGCCGCCGAGCGTCACGATAAAGGACGGCACGTTGAGAAACGCGATGATCGAGCCGTGAAGCGCGCCGATCGCAGCCCCGATCAGGATGCCGCAGGCAAGCGTCACGATCCAGGTCAGGCTCGAATCCAGCCCAAGATACTGCGGCAGGATCTGTGCCTGCAGGACCCCCATGATCATGCCGCAGAAGCCGAGCACGGAGCCGACGGACAGATCGATGTTGCGGGTGACGATGACGAGCACCATGCCGGTCGCCATGATGGCGACAGACGACGTCTGGACCGTGAGGTTCCAGAGGTTGCGGGGCGTGAGAAACAGGCCGCCGGTCATGATCTGGAAGCCGATCCAGATGATCAGCAGCGCGCCGACCATGCCGAGCAGGCGCGTGTCGATCTCGGTGGCGCGGAAGAAGCGCTTCACCGGATGTTCGGTGGCGCTGCGGGCGCGATTGAGTTGTGTGGTTTGTATCGTGTCGGCCATGGCCCTGCCAGTCCCCCCACTTGTTCTTTTGGTGCCGCAGGCGCGGTCGTTCAGATAATATCACCGTCCGTCGAAGCGACCTAACCTCGTGAAGAACGCCGCAACGGTGGCCGCTGCGGCGTTTTTTATTTGGGTCAAACCGTCAATGGCGGATGGCCGTTGTTACTTGCAGGCGGCGACGTCGCCCGTGACGCCGGCGCAGGCTTCTTCCTTGGAGATCCAGCCCGCGTCGATGACGACGTTCAGGTTGTCCTTGGTGATCGGCAGCGGAGCGAGGAAGACGGACTTCATTTCGACGCCCTTCGGGCCGCCGTTGAAGGTGGTGACACCTTCGATTTCGTCCATGGTCTTGCCGCCAGCAAGCGTTGCTGCGATTTCAGCAGCGCGCTTGCCGAGTTCGCGGCTATCCTTCCAGACGGAGACCGTTTGCGTGCCGAGAGCGACGCGGTTCAGAGCAGCCTTGTCGGCGTCCTGACCCGAAACCGGAACGGAACCTGCGAGACCCTGGGCGTCAAGAGCTGCAACGGCGCCACCGGCCGTACCGTCGTTCGAAGCAACGACTGCATCGACCTTGTTGTCGTTTGCCGTCAGGAACTGCTCCATGTTCTTCTGGGCATTTTCCGGCTTCCAGCCGTCGGTGTAGGCTTCGCCGACGTTCTTGATCTTGCCCGCGTCGATGGCTTCCTTCAGCACTTCCTGCTGACCTGCGAAGAGGAAGTCAGCATTCGGGTCGGAAGACGAGCCCTTGATGAAGACGTAGTTGCCTTCCGGCTTTACCTTGAACACTTCGCGGGCCTGCATGCGGCCGACTTCCTTGTTGTCGAAGGTGATGTAGAAGGCAGCCGGGTTTTCGATCAGGCGGTCATAGCCGACGACCGGAATGCCTTCTGCGGCAGCCTTTTCGATGGCCGGGCCGATAGCATCCGAATCCTGAGCCAGGACGATGAGGGCGTTTGCACCCTGCGAGATCAAAGACTCGATGTCGGTGAGCTGCTTTGCGGCAGACGACTGGGCGTCAGCAGAGATGTACTTGTCGCCGGAAGCTTCGAGAGCGGCCTTGATGGCGGCTTCGTCGGTTTTCCAACGCTCTTCCTGGAAGTTCGACCAGGAAACGCCGACGACGAGATCCTTTGCCATGGCAGCGGTGTGCATGGACGTGATGATGGCAACACCTGCCATCAGCTTCAAAACTGATTTCATAAAGTCCTCCCAAGTGACTTGCCGACCGCCCGAGCGAACCTCCCGCCCGGCCCCCGGTCAGCACAAGACGTGTCGCTGGCCTCCAAAAAGGTTTTTCTCGACAGTCGAGAAAATAAATGTCAGAGTTTTCAAAGGCTGTCAACAAGTCATTCCAACTGCCGGGCAGGCTTGCAAACAGATGCTTGGGAGGGCATGTGTTTCCTCTGAAATTTAGGGACAAGGATCTGAAATGCTGACGAAATCCAGCACCGAACTGGTGCGTCAGCAAAACAGCGTTCTTGTGCTTTCCGCCCTCCGCCGCGGTGGGGCTGCATCTCACACGGAGCTTTCCACGCGAACAGGGCTTGCCTCTGCAACCGTCTCGGCGATCACAGCCGATCTGGAGCGGGCAGGGGTGCTGGAAAAGAGCGAACAGCAGGCGCTTGGTGGTCGCGGTCGTCCGCGCGTGCTGTTTTCGCAGCGGCGCGATTGCGGCTATCTGATCGCAGTCAGGATTTCCTCCGACACGGTGCAGTATTCGCTGGTCGATTATAGCGGACGGCTGATGGACCGCTTCGAGGAGCCACGCAACCACGGTGCGGGCGGTGCGGATGCCTTTCCAGGCGAGATCAAGGACGCCCTGTCGCGGCTTGTGGCTCGCTCCCACATCGACAAAGACGCGGTACTGGCGATCTCGATCAGCAGCAAGGGTACGGTCGATGCGATGAACCCGACCTTGCTGTGGTCGCCGCTCTTCGGCGGCCGGCAGTTTGATTTCGGCAAATTGCTTGCGCCAGAGTGGCGGGCCAAGGTTTCGCTGAACAACGAGACGCTGCTGGTCGCGCAGGCCCTGGCGTTGAAGGCAGACAAGGTGCCGGAGAGCAAGTTTCAGGCGCTTGCCGCCCTTTCCCTTGGCCACAGCATCGGGCTCGGTATTGCGCGTAAAAACCGTCAGGGCGAGATCGAGGCGACAGCTCCGAATTTTGGCCACATGCTCAACAGCGCCCAGGGCGGTCTCTGCCGGTGCGGTTCATACGGCTGCATCGAGGCCTCGGCCGGCTTTTACGGCATCCTGCGCTCAGCCTTTCAGGTGCCGCCGGATACGATCCCGGCAAAATTCGTTCCGCTTGCGGAGATGGACAAGATTGCCGCAAGTGCCCGGCAGGGAAACCGGATGGCGGAATATGCCTTTCGTCAGGCGGGCGTGGCGCTGGGCAACGGGCTTTCCCGTCTCATGAGTTTCTACGAACGCATGCCCGTGCACATTACCGGGCCGGGAACCCGCTATTTCGATCTCCTCCGACGCGGGATCGAGGAGGGGCTGGTGCAATCGCATGAAGTGCGTTTGCAGGGCATGCCCCAGATCTCGGTGAACCTTGAGGAGCAGAGGCTTGTCTTCGAGGGGCATCTCGATCGTGCCTTGACCGATGCGGACTACGATATCGTGGCGACCAAGGTTTCTTCCTCATAAAAAATGGGCCGGTGGTGAGCCGGCCCAAGTTGGGAGGATACTATGAGGACGTGCAGGTCAGGCGTCGATGCGCACCTGGCGCTTCTCGGCGACCGAGCGAACCGCCGCATCCGCCAACGCGAGAGCGGCTAGGCCGTCCTTGCCGGAAGGCGTGATGGTCGCGCCCTTTTCGATGGCGGCGATGAAGCTGGCGATCTCGTTGGCATAGGCTTCGGTATAGCGGGTCATGAAGAAATCGTGCAGCGGCGGGCGGGTATAGCCCTGGCCGTTGGCGATCTCGATCGAGACGGCGCGCTGGTTTTCGGCGGCCACCATGCCTTTCGAGCCGTGAACCTCGATGCGCTGGTCGTAGCCGTAAGTCGCGCGGCGCGAGTTGGAGATGACGGCCTGTTTGCCGCTTGCCGTTTCGAGAATGACGGACACGCTGTCGAAGTCGCCGGCCTTGCCGATCTCAGGGTCGACCAGCACGGACGCATGGGCGGTGACGGCCACCGGCTCTTCGCCGAGCAGGAAGCGGGCCATGTCGAAATCATGGATGGTCATGTCACGGAAAATGCCGCCGGAGCGCTTGATGTAATCCACCGGCGGGGCGCCGGGATCGCGCGAGGTGATCGTCACCATTTCGACAGCGCCGATCGCCCCATCATCGATGGCCTGCTTGACGGCCATGAAATGCGGGTCGAAGCGGCGGTTGAAGCCGACCATCAGCTTGCCCTTGGTGTCTTCGACGACCTTGAGGCATTCGCGGACACGATTGGCGTCGAGATCGACGGGCTTCTCGCAGAAGATCGCCTTGCCGACGCGCGCGAAGCGTTCGATGAGGTCGGCATGGGTATCGGTCGGCGTGCAGATGACGACGGCATCGATATCGCCGGCCTTCTCGATCGCATCGATCGTGCGGACGTCGCAGCCATAGTCCTTGGCAATCGCTTCGGCCGCTGCGGGCATGGCATCGGCAACGGCGACGAGAACGGCATCCGGATTGCCGCTGACGGCCTTGGCGTGAACCTTTCCGATACGGCCTGCGCCGAGAAGTGCAAATCTCACAGTCATGTTGGTTTCTCTCATTGTGGCGGCAGCGCCGCAGGGCAGGTTCGCATTCGCTGGCGGCGAAGGCGATGAACGTGTCATTGCGCAAGGGAAGGGCGTATCGTGACGCCTGGCCGTTCCTCCTATCGATTCTTTGATCCTCATCCTCCAAATCGGAACGAAACGACAATGTTCTAATGTTTCGGAATATTTATTCCATTTATGGGCGATCCGTCAAGGCTCCGTGTGTTCGCACTCTTGCAGTTGCTGCAAATATCCCCATAAGGCTTTGGGGCGGAAAGGCGCCATGCCTGCACGCAAACGTCAGGCCGGAGGAATGGTTAAGTGTTCAAGTTCATCGATGTGGATCATCCGTTTTATCGGCCGCTGTGGAGGCGACTGCTGATCGTGCTGTTCTGCGTCGCATGGACGGCAGTCGAGTTCTACAACGGTGCGACGACCTGGGGCTTTATTTTTCTGGCTGTTGGCGCTTACGCCGCTTGCTCGCTGCTGATCTTCTTCAATCCCAAGGACAAGATTGAAGCTGCTGCTGAAAACAAGCCGGCTGGCGACGACCCGGCCTGATACCCTCCGGTCAGGCGCCCTTACGCGCCATGATTTTCAAGCGCCGGAGCGCCTCGTCGATCAGCATGTTGGCGATCTTCATGCGCAGTGTGGCATTGGCCCGGAAATCTTCCGCAAACCTGTCCGGGTGATTTTCGCCCGCAAAACGGCGGCGCTTTTCCGTGAGCGACGCCACGGTTTCGATATCGGCAAGTCCCAGATCGGCAGCGATCTGATCCGGTGCTGTACGGCGCAGATGATCCGGCATGACCGGCTTGGGTTTCGGCTTCGGCGGTTTAAGCATCTCCTCGCCTGACGTTTCGAGATAAGCGTGGTGCACCATGATGCGATCGACATGGCCTGCCGCGGCAAAATTGCCGACAAAGGGCGCGGAAACGCTGGTCGCCATGACGGCAGATGGTTCCCCCGGCAGGTTTTCTGCTTCTTCAGCCTTCAATCGTTCCAGCACGGACTGGAAGACGGACATCCCGAACATAAAGCCTCCGCAAGCGGTCAAGTCTCAGCCCACCGCTATAGGCATAAGAGCATTATGCGAGGCTGATCATGCGGCGCTCTGCTTGAGAATCAGGTCATAAAGCAGGCGCGCGCTCGGCGGCAGATCACGTCCGCGGGCGGTGATGAGACCGAAGGGGCGAATGGTGATTTCGAAATCGGCCGGCAGGATGCGGATTGCGCCTACCGCCGTTCCGTTATCCGAAATGAGCGTCGCCACATCCTGTGCAACCGCGGCGATGGCGTTGGTGTTGCAGACGATGGCCAGGGTCAGGATTGTCGACGAGGTGTTGATGACGGTGGCGGGCAGGGGGATGCCAGCCGACAGGAAGCTGTCTTCGACGGCGCGGCGCAGCAGCGTTCCCGGCGGCTGAAATACCCAGTCGTAGAGGGGCAGATCCGACGTCGAGACGGTGGTGTTCTCCAGCAGCGGATGACCTTCGCGCACGATCAGGCAGACGTTTTCCATGCCGATCTCCACAAAGTTGAAGAGCCGCCGGTTCTGGTCGTCGGGAATGCGACCCAGCACGAAATCGTGGCGCGCGGCCAGAAGTTCGCGCACGAGAACGGTGCTGTTTTCGATCTGCAGGTCGATTTCGATGCCGGGATAGGCGGTCGAGACCTGCCGGATCGCGGGCACCGCGAGATTGAGCGCCGGCCCCGTGACGGACCCGATTGAAACGGAACCGCCGCTGCCCGTCTTCAGCTCGTTGATCTCGCGGGCGGTTTCTCGCAATTCCAGAAAGATCGTCCGGGCGCGTCGCGCCAATGTCTCGCCATATTGGGTGAGTTCGACGCCGCGTGCGACACGGGCGCAGAGCGGCACCTTGAGAATGGCCTCGATTTCTCCCAGCAGGCGTGAGGCGGCAGGCTGGGAGATGTTCAGAGCGTCGGCCGCGGCACTGATCTGCTTGTGATCCTCGATGGCGAGAATCAGCTGCAGGTGATTCATTTTCAGGCCCGAGCGCAGGATGCTCTTCTCGGAATAATCCACAGGCACAGACATCGGGTTTGTTTGTTCGTCCATGAATCCTCCCGGAAGCTAGTTCATGCCGTCAAAAATCACACTGTTGTCGTTTACTATATCGAAAATGATATGAAGGCACCAGAATATTGTATTTGACAGTTATGTTGAATGATTCCAGTTTGCCGCCATGTGCGCCAGCGCAGCGGGAGAGTGTAAGGCCTGGGAGGGCTTTCTTTCATCCTTTAGGTCTCCAACGAAGGTTTTCCGACCTTCGCATAAGCCGCGCTGCACATATCAGGTCGACCTCCGAGGGGGCGGTCTGGATCAACACTCAGGGAGAGATCTTATGAAATTTGTTACTTCGCTTCTCGCGGCCGCTGCCATCAGCGTCGCGTCGTTCGCGATGCCGGCTTTCGCCCAGGATAAGGGCGTTGTTGGTATCTCGATGCCGACCAAGACCTCGACGCGCTGGATTTCCGACGGCGAGACCATGGAAAAGCTGTTCACGGACGCCGGCTACACCCCGGACCTGCAGTTTGCTGACGACGACATTCCGAACCAGCTCGCCCAGATCGAAAACATGGTCACCAAGGGTGCCAAGGTTCTCATCATCGGCGCCATCGACGGCACGACGCTTTCGGACATCCTGGCCAAGGCTCACGAAGCCGGCGTCAAGGTCATCGCTTACGACCGCCTGATCCGCGATTCGGGTAACGTCGACTACTACGCCACCTTCGACAACTTCCAGGTTGGCGTTCTGCAGGCAACCAGCCTCGTTGAAGGCCTGAAGAAGAACTTCGCCGACGTCAAGCCGTGGAATGTTGAGCTCTTCGGCGGTTCGCCGGACGACAACAACGCCTTCTTCTTCTATGACGGCGCAATGTCGGTTCTGCAGCCGCTGATCGACAGCGGCGACATCGTGATCAAGTCCGGCCAGCAGGGCATGGACCAGGTCGGTACGCTGCGTTGGGACGGTGCCGTTGCACAGGCCCGCATGGAAAACCTTCTCTCCTCGACCTACACCGATGCACAGGTTAACGGCGTTCTGTCGCCCTACGATGGTCTTTCCATCGGCATCCTGTCGGCCCTCAAGGGCGTTGGCTACGGCTCGGGCGACCTGAAGATCCCGGTCGTGACCGGTCAGGACGCCGAACTGCCGTCCGTCAAGTCGATCCTCGCTGACGAACAGTATTCGACCGTCTTCAAGGACACCCGCGAACTGGCCAAGGTTGCTGTCACCATGACCGACGCCATCCTCGGCGGCAAGGAGCCGGAAGTGAACGACACGAAGACCTACGACAACGGCGTCAAGGTCATCCCGTCCTACCTGCTGAAGCCTGTTGCTGTTGACAAGACCAACGCCAAGGACATCCTCGTCGGCGCCGGTTACTACACGGAAGACCAGATCAACAACTGATCTGTTCCAGTCCCATCGGGGTCCGCGATTTGATCGCGGGCCCTTTCTCGTGATGAGGGAGCTTGCACTTACGGTCGGTCTGGCCTCATCATCCCTAAAAGACCACCGCTGGAATGCCTGAACATGGACAATATCATTCTCGAAATGCGGAGCATCACCAAGACGTTTCCTGGTGTCAAAGCTCTGGACAATGTCAGCTTCAAGGTCCGCGAAGGTGAAATTCACGCACTTGTCGGCGAAAACGGCGCCGGCAAATCGACGCTGATGAAGGTGTTGAGCGGCGTGTATCCCGCCGGCACCTATGAAGGCGAGATCCATTACGACGGCGAGCTTCGCCAGTTCTCGACGATCTCCGACAGCGAACATATCGGCATCATCATCATTCACCAGGAGCTGGCGCTTGTTCCGCTGCTCTCGATCGCGGAAAACATCTTCCTCGGCAACGAGATCGCGACGAACGGCGTCATCAACTGGAAAGAGACTTTTGCGCGCACGCAGGAGCTTTTGAAAAAGGTTGGCCTCAACGAAGCGCCGCCGACCCTGATCACGGATATCGGCGTCGGCAAGCAGCAGCTGGTGGAAATCGCCAAGGCGTTGTCGAAGAAGGTTCGCCTCCTGATCCTCGACGAGCCGACCGCATCGCTCAACGAAACGGACAGTGACGCGCTCCTGAAGCTGCTGATGGAATTCCGCAAGCAGGGCATGACCTCGATCATCATCTCGCACAAGCTGAACGAGATCAAAAAGGTCGCCGACAAGATCACCATTCTGCGCGATGGCGGCACGGTCGAGACACTCGACTGTCACCATGAAGACATCAGTGAAGACCGTATCATCAAGGGCATGGTCGGCCGCGACATGGAAGACCGCTACCCGCCGCGCGAGCCCAAGATCGGCGAGACGTTGCTCGAGGTGAAGAACTGGAACGTCTTCCACCAGCAGCACCGCGACCGCCAGTTCCTGCACGATATCAACTTCAACGTCCGCGCCGGCGAAGTCGTCGGTATCGCGGGCCTGATGGGCGCCGGCCGCACCGAAACGGCAATGAGCATCTTCGGACGGTCCTGGGGGCACAAGATCACCGGCGACGTCTCGATCCGCGGCAAGCAGGTCGATGTCAGCACGATCCCGAAGGCGATCGATGCCGGCCTTGCCTATGTGACGGAAGACCGCAAGCATCTCGGCCTCGTGCTGATCGACAACATCCTGCACAACACGACGCTTTCGAACCTCGAAGCGGTGTCGTCGGCAGGCGTGATCAACGATCATGAGGAACGCAAGGTCGCGTCCGACTATCGCCAGAAGCTGCGCATCCGTTCGCACTCGATCTATCAGGAAACAGTCAACCTCTCGGGCGGCAATCAGCAGAAGGTTGTTCTGTCCAAGTGGCTGTTTACCAATCCCGAGGTCCTGATCCTCGACGAACCGACGCGCGGTATCGACGTCGGCGCGAAATATGAAATCTACACCATCATCAACCAGCTTGCCGCAGAGGGTAAGGGCATCCTCATGATCTCGTCCGAGATGCCTGAACTTCTCGGAACCTGCGACCGCATCTACGTCATGAACGAGGGACGCATCGTGGCCGAGCTTTCCAAGGCTGAAGCCAGCCAGGAGTCTATCATGCGCGCCATCATGCGTTCCGGGGAGAAACACTAATCATGGTCACCGAAACCAAAACAACCCAGTCCGTCGGCGACTACCTGCGAGCCAATATCCGTGAATACGGCCTTCTGGTCGCGCTCGTCGTCATCATGGTCTTCTTTCAGGTCGTCACCGGCGGCGTTCTCTTCCGTCCGGTCAACATCACCAACCTGATCCTGCAGAACTCGTTCATCGTCATCATGGCGCTGGGCATGCTGCTGATCATCGTCGCGGGTCACATCGACCTGTCGGTCGGCTCGATCGTCGCCTTCACCGGCGGCCTGTCGGCGATCATGCTGGTCAAATGGGGCATCCACTATTCGATCGTCGTGCCGGTCTGCCTTGTCCTGGGCGGTCTCGTTGGCGCCGCTCAGGGTTACTGGGTCGCCTACCAGAAGATCCCGGCCTTCATCGTGACGCTCGCCGGCATGCTCGTGTTCCGCGGCCTGACCTACCTCATCCTGCAGAACCGCCCGATCGGCCCGTTCCCGAAGGATTTCCAGTCGCTCTCGACCGGCTTTATTCCGGACTTCCTGTATTTCCTCAACCCCGCTCCCGGCGTCATCACGAACTTCGCTGCGCTCGCCGTCGTCGTTGTTCTGGTCGCGCTGGCGTTCTACTACGGTCTTAAGAACCGCAAGGAAAACGAGAAGCACGGCACCGAAAACGAGCCTTTCGGCTTCTTTATCGCGCAGATGGGCATCATCGCCGTCGTTGCGATTTTCCTCGGCTTCCAGCTGTCGACCTACAAGGGCTTCCCGAACGTCCTCGTCGTCATGGCTTTGCTGATTGCGCTCTATACCTTCATCACGACGCGCTCGACCGTTGGTCGTCGGATCTATGCGATGGGCGGTAACGAGAAGGCTGCCAAGCTCTCGGGTATCAACACCGAACGCCTGACCTTCTATACCTTCGTCAACATGGGTGTTCTCGCCGCTCTCGCCGGCATGATCATCGCGGCCCGTCTCAACTCGGCAACCCCGAAGGCCGGCGTCGGCTTCGAACTCGACGTTATCGCAGCCTGCTTCATCGGCGGCGCTTCGGCCTCCGGCGGCGTTGGCAAGATCACCGGTGCCGTCATCGGCGCGTTCATCATGGGCGTCATGAACAACGGCATGTCGATCATGGGTCTCGGCATCGACTACCAGCAGCTCGTCAAGGGTCTGGTCCTGCTCGCGGCCGTCTTCTTCGACGTCTACAACAAGAACAAGGGCTGAGCCCAAACCTCTATCCCGCGCGGTTTCGACCGCGTGGGCCATGCTATTTGGCGCGCGTCCACATGTCGGATGTACGTCCATCAGAATGCCTTGAACGTGGCGATCCGATCGCCCAATTGAGAGGGCAACGCCCTCCCGTGGATGCTCCGCTTCTGCCGGCCGTGTTGCCGCCCGGACGTCCGACTTTAGAGAAGAGGACAGAATTGTGCTGATTTCCCAGGTCAAGAACGCCGACGGCTCCATCACGGTCGCAGTTCGCGATAACGGCGGCGAGGCGCGCGCGGTCAAGGGTGCCGCGAGCGTGCATGCGCTCGCGCTGGAAGCCGCCAATTCCGGCAAGAGCCTGAAGGCTGTCATCGATGAGAAGGGTCTTGGCGATATCGTTGACCTGCAGGACGCTTATGCCAAGGGCCTGTTCCTGCCGCCGATCACCCATGCCGATCCGGCACACCTGCATCTGACCGGTACCGGTCTCACCCATCTCGGTTCCGCCGCGACGCGCGATGCCATGCACGCTGCCGTTTCCAAGGTGGAGGAGGGCGCGACCGACACCATGAAGATGTTCAAGATGGGCCTCGAAGGCGGCAAGCCGAAGCCTGGCGAAAAGGGCGTTCAGCCCGAGTGGTTCTACAAGGGCAATGGCACGCAGTCGATCGCGCCGGGTGCTGACCTCGTTTCCCCGTCCTTTGCCGAAGATGGCGGTGAAGAGCCGGAAATGGCCGGGATCTACGTCATCTCCGACAAGGGCACGCCGTTCCGCATCGGCTTTGCCGTTGCCAACGAATTCTCCGACCACGTTACCGAGCGTGTGAACTATCTCTACCTCGCGCATTCGAAGCTGCGTCCGGCGAGCTTCGGCCCGGAAATCCGCGTCGGGGAAGCGCCCGCCGATATCCGCGGCGCGTCGCGCATCATCCGGGATGGCGAGGTTGTCTGGGAAAAGCCGTTTTTGTCCGGCGAAACCAACATGTCGCACACCTTCGCCAACCTCGAATACCATCACTTCAAGTACGGCATCTTCCGCGAGCCGGGCGATGTGCATGTCCATATGTTCGGCACCGCGACGCTGTCTTTCGGTGACGGCTTCAAGACGCAGGCCGGCGATGTGTTTGAAATCGAAGCAGGCGAGTTCGGCTTGCCGCTTCGCAATACGCTGGCCATTGCCGGCGAGGAAGAAATCGTGATCGGCCAGCTCTGAGCGGGTCGTTCGTTTCCTGGCGAGTGACCGCGGTGGCGGCGCTCGCGTCAGAACCAAGGAGGGCTTAAGCCCATGACACTTCATCAGAACCTGATTGCCGGCGAATGGGTCGGCAGCAACGGCGTTGAAAACATCAACCCGTCGAACACCAACGAAGTTATCGGTCTCTACGCCACCGCATCTGCGGATGACGTCAGGACCGCGATTGCCGCCGCCAAGCAGGCTTTCCCGGCCTGGTCGCGCTCGGGCATCCTGGAGCGCCACGCGATCCTGAAGAAGACCTCCGACGAGATCATGGCCCGCAAGGAAGAGCTCGGCCGCCTGCTTGCCCGCGAGGAGGGCAAGACACTTCCGGAAGCCATCGGCGAAACCATTCGCGCCGGCCAGATCTTCGACTTCTTTGCCGGTGAGGCCCTGCGCCTTGCAGGCGAAGTGCTGCCGTCGGTTCGTCCGAACATCGGCGTCGAGATCACCCGCGAAGCTGTCGGCGTCGTCGGCATCATTACGCCGTGGAACTTTCCGATCGCTATTCCGGCCTGGAAGATCGCGCCGGCGCTCTGCTACGGCAACACCGTCGTCTTCAAGCCGGCCGAGCTGGTTCCGGGCTGCGCCCACGCCATTGTCGATATTCTGCACCGCGCCGGCCTGCCGAAGGGCGTCCTGAACCTCGTCATGGGCAAGGGCTCGGTCGTCGGTCAGGCGATGCTCGACAGCGCCGATCTTGCTGCCATCACCTTCACCGGCTCGACCGGCACGGGCAAGCGTGTGGCTGCCGCCTCCATCGAACATAACCGCAAGTTCCAGCTGGAAATGGGCGGCAAGAACCCGATGATCGTTCTCGACGACGCCGACCTTACCGTTGCCGTCGAAGCGGCTGCAAACTCCGGCTTCTTCTCGACCGGTCAGCGTTGCACCGCATCCTCGCGCCTGATCGTCACGGAAGGCATCCACGACAAGTTCGTTGCAGCCCTGACTGAAAAACTCAAGACGCTGGTTGTCGACGATGCGCTGAAG
The DNA here is from genome assembly GCF_001931685.1 of Pararhizobium arenae. Taxonomy (GTDB): domain Bacteria; phylum Pseudomonadota; class Alphaproteobacteria; order Rhizobiales; family Rhizobiaceae; genus Pararhizobium; species Pararhizobium arenae. The sequence continues at coordinate 447,889 of NZ_MOOY01000002.1, forward strand.
GCCGGCACCCATATCGGCCCCGTTGTCGACGAGCGCCAGCTGGCGACGGACACGGATTACATCGACATCGGCAAAAAGGAAGGCGCCAAGCTCGCTTTCGGCGGTGACACTATCACCCGCGAAAACCCGGGCTTCTACCTGCAGCCGACGCTGTTTACCGAAGCCACCAATCAGATGCGCATCAGCCGCGAAGAGATCTTCGGACCGGTCGCCTCCGTCATCCGCGTCAAGGATTACGAGGAAGCGCTCGCCGTTGCCAACGACACGCCGTTCGGCCTGTCGGCGGGTATCGCGACGACCAGTCTGAAGCATGCAACGCATTTCAAGCGCAACTCGGAAGCCGGCATGGTCATGGTCAACCTGCCGACGGCGGGTGTCGACTTCCACGTGCCCTTCGGCGGCCGCAAGGCCTCGTCCTTCGGTTCGCGCGAGCAGGGCAAGTATGCCGCCGAGTTCTTCACCACCGTCAAGACCGCGTACACGCTGGCGTAACGCATTTTTCGCCGGGTCGGCTCGTGCCGGCCCGGTATCTCAAAGGACAAGGCAATGTTCAAGAAAGCACAATGGCCGCGGCAGCTGCGGTCGCAGCATTGGTACGGCGGCACCAGCCGTGACGTGATCTACCACCGCGGCTGGATGAAGAACCAGGGCTACCCGCACGACTTGTTCGATGGCCGCCCGGTGATCGGCATCCTCAACACCTGGTCGGACATGACCCCGTGCAACGGCCACCTGCGCGAACTCGCCGAAAAGGTGAAGGCCGGCATTTGGGAAGCCGGTGGTTTCCCGATGGAAGTGCCGGTATTCTCGGCCTCGGAAAACACCTTCCGTCCGACGGCCATGATGTACCGCAACCTTGCGGCGCTCTCGATCGAGGAAACCATTCGCGGCCAGCCTATGGATGGCTGCGTGCTGATGGTCGGCTGTGACAAGACCACGCCGTCGCTGCTGATGGCGGCTGCTTCGGTCGATCTGCCGTCGATCGTCGTTACCGGCGGCCCGATGCTGAACGGCTATTTCCGCGGCGAGCGCGTCGGCTCCGGCACGCACCTGTGGAAGTTCTCCGAAATGGTGAAGGCCGGCGAGATGACGCAGGAAGAGTTCCTTGAAGCGGAAGCTTCGATGAGCCGTTCTTCCGGCACCTGCAACACCATGGGCACCGCCTCGACCATGGCGTCGATGGCTGAAGCCCTCGGGATGGCGCTCTCCGGCAATGCCGCGATCCCGGGCGTCGACTCGCGTCGCAAGGTCATGGCCCAGCTCACCGGTCGCCGCATCGTGCAGATGGTCAAGGACGACCTGAAGCCATCGGACATCATGACCAAGCAGGCCTTCGAAAACGCTATCCGCACCAATGCGGCCATCGGCGGTTCGACCAATGCCGTCATCCACCTGCTCGCCATGGCCGGCCGCGTCGGCATCGACCTGACGCTGGACGACTGGGACCGCTGTGGTCGCGACGTTCCGACGATCGTCAACCTGATGCCGTCGGGCAAATACCTGATGGAAGAGTTCTTCTACGCCGGCGGCCTGCCGGTGGTGCTGAAGCGCCTCGGCGAAGCCGGGCTTCTGCACAAGGATGCGCTCACCGTTTCCGGCGAAAGCGTCTGGGATGAAGTCAAGGACGTCGTCAACTGGAACGAAGACGTCATCCTGCCGGCCGAGAAGGCGCTGACCCAGTCCGGTGGCATCGTCGTCGTTCGCGGCAACCTTGCTCCGAAGGGCGCGGTTCTGAAGCCGTCGGCTGCTTCCCCGCATCTGCTGACGCATCGCGGCCGCGCCGTCGTGTTCGAAGACATCGACGACTACAAGGCGAAGATCAACGACGACAATCTCGACATCGACGAGACGTGCGTCATGGTCATGAAGAACTGTGGTCCGAAGGGCTATCCGGGTATGGCCGAAGTCGGCAACATGGGCCTTCCGCCCAAGGTGCTGAAGAAGGGCATCACCGATATGGTGCGCATCTCCGACGCCCGTATGTCCGGCACGGCCTACGGTACCGTCGTCCTGCACACCTCGCCGGAAGCTGCCGTCGGTGGCCCGCTCGCTGTCATCAAGAACGGTGACATGATCGAGCTGGACGTTCCGAACCGTCGTCTGCATGTCGACATTTCCGACGAGGAAATGGCCCGTCGTCTGGCCGAATGGAAGCCGCAGCACGAGTTGCCGACCTCCGGCTACGCCTGGCTGCACCAGCAGCACGTCCAGGGCGCCGACACCGGCGCCGACCTCGACTTCCTCAAGGGATGTCGCGGCAGCGCAGTCGGCAAGGATAGCCACTGATCGGAGTTTTACAGGTTTGAGTTTGAGAGAAAGGCGGGGTACAGACCTCGCCTTTTTTCATTTGGTGACCGGCTTGCCAGATCTCTTTTTAAAAGAGCACATCAGGACTATATTTCCGTTCATCTGTACAGGAGATATGTACATGAATGAGAAAACGGTTGGCGCAGCTGAGTTCAAGGCTAACTGCCTTAATCTTATCGACAAGATGGCAGATGACGGCGAACCCGTCATCGTCACAAAGCGTGGAAGGCCCGTCGCGCGGCTTTCGCCGATACGCGTAGCTGACGTACCCACCAGCATCATCGGTGCGATGAAGGGGAGCGTTTCTGGTTACGATGATCCTTTCTCCCCGGCGACGGATGCCGGTGACTGGGATGCCGAGACGTGATCCTTCTCGACACACACGTTCTTGTCTGGGCTGTTCATGACGATGGCCGGCTGGGCAGAAAGGCGCGGGCGATCATCGAAGATTGTACCCGCAACAGCCGTGTTCTGGTCTCGGCGATCACCCCTTGGGAGATTGCCATGCTCTCGGAGAAGGGGAGTCTTGTCTTGAACGATGATGTGGCACGCTGGATCGATCGTGTTCTGGCTTTGCCGGGCATAAAGCTGGCGGCGCTGGAGCCACAGATTGCGGTGGGAAGTGTGAGATTGCCGGGCATTTTTCATCCGGACCCAGCCGATCGGATGATCGTTGCGACGGCGCGCTTTCATCAGGTGCCACTGATGACGGCTGATCAGGCTGTACTTGCCTATGGCGATGAAGGACATGTCGATGTCCTTCCAGCGTCCCAATAATTAAAGACTGATCAGCTCCGGTTCGCACACGGCTGTTGCCGCGCCGATCCGGGTGACCCTCGGTGGGGCAATTGCGGTGCTGGCCCAGATCCTTGGATGAATGCCAACAAACGCCTTGCCGATTGAAATCAATCGACATCTGAAAGCTTCGATCAGCTTTGCGACTGGCTCTGCCCCTGCTTCTGCTCGACCGTGACGGCTACTTTCAGGCTCTCGTTGGCCGAGCCATGGACGAGGCCTGAGATCGGCGCCGCATCCTTGTAATCAAGACCGGAGGCGATGCGGACGTAGCGGTCGTCCGGACACATCTTGTTGGCGGCATCGAAGCCGACCCAGCCGAGGCCGTTCAGATGAACCTCCGCCCACGCGTGGGTCGCAGTCTGTTCCGGGTGATCGTCCATCATGAGGTAACCGGAGACATAGCGTGCCGGCAGGCCCAGCGTTCGGGCGGCTGCGACGAATATGTGGGCGTGATCCTGGCATACGCCGCTGCCCTTTTCCAGCGCTTGATCGGCGGTCGTTTCGGTTTCTGTTGCGCCGGTTTTGTACTCAACGCGTTCATGAATTTCGCCCATCAGCGCATGCATGCGGGCAAGATCGCTGTCGCCGGCGGTTGATTTCGCCATGTTGCGGATGGGCTTGGTCTTCTTCGTCAGCGGCGTCTCGCGCAGGTAGAGCCACAGCGGCGTGTAGCCAAGATGCTGGCCGAAGACACCGGCCTTGTCTTCGGTTTCGATTTCGCCGGACGCGGTGATGCGGATCGCACTTCGCTCGGCATTGACGCTGACCAGATTGGTGTGGTTGCCGAAATGGTCGTCGTAACCGACTTCGAGATTGGCGCCTTCGACGGTGATATCCCAGCCGAGAACGGTCTGGCCCGGCTGGTTGTGCGGTGTCAGGCGCAGTCTTTGCAGCGCGTACTGCACCGGTTCGTCATAGCTGTATTCGGTGGTGTGGCTGATTTTCAGACGCATGGGTATCTCCGTTCCGAAACTCAGTAAAACCGATAACCGTCGGAGATTTCCTGGCCCAGACGGTTGTTGTCGCTTATGAAATTCTCGATGTATTCGTGCAGGCCCTGATCCATCACATCCTTGATCGAATGATTGCGCAGCGAGGCGAGGGTCTTTTCCGCCGTTTCATGGGCATTGTGCCGCTCACCATACTCGCGGGCGAGATAGCCGAGATTGCTAACGATCTTGTCGTAACAATAGGCAAGCGAACGCGGCATGCGGCCGTTGAGGATCAGGAAATCGGCAATGTTGGACGATTTGTATTCCGCTTCATAGACCCAGCCATAGGAGCGATGGGCGGAAACGGAACGCAGGATCGACTCCCACTGGACATTGTCAATGGAAGAGCCGACCTGGGAGACGGCCGGCAGCAGAACGTAATACTTCACATCAAGGATGCGGGCCGTGTTGTCGGCGCGCTCGATGAAGGTGCCGATGCGCGAGAAGTTGAAGATCTCGTTGCGCAGCATTGTGCCGTGAAAGGCGCCACGGATCAGGCCGGTGCGCCGCTTGATGGTGTCGATCACCTCCGGCAGTTCGGTGGGCTTCACCCGGCGGGCAAGCAGCGCCTTCATGTCGAGATAACACTCGTTCACGGCCTCCCAGGTCTCACGGGTCAGTGCCGTGCGCACCATGCGCGCATTGCTGCGGCCGGTCTCGATACAGGAAAGCACGCTTGATGGATTGGCTTTCTCGCGCAGCAGGAAATCGATGGCATCGGCGCTGGAGGTCTTTTCGTAGCGCTCGTCATAGATGTCGCGAATGCCGGAGCTTTGGAGCACGCCATTCCAATCGTCTTCCGTCGCTTCAGAGCGGGTGAGTGACATGCGAAGGCCGGCATCCACGAGGCGCGCGCTGTTTTCAGCCCGTTCGATATACCGGAACATCCAGTAGAGGCCGTTTGCGGTTCTTCCAAGCATGCGTATCAGTCCTCCAGAACCCAGGTATCCTTGGTGCCGCCGCCCTGGCTGGAATTGACTACCAGGGAGCCGGCCTTCAGGGCCACGCGGGTCAAACCGCCCGGAATGATCTGTACCTTGTCGGATACGAGCACATAGGGCCGAAGGTCGACGTGACGCGGCGCAATGCCTTTGTTCACGAGGATCGGCACGGTGGAAAGGGAAAGCGTGGGTTGCGCGATGTAGTTGTTTGGGCGCGCCTTCAGCTTTTCGGCAAAGGTCGCACGCTCCCGTTTCGACGCCGTCGGGCCGACGAGCATGCCGTATCCGCCTGAGCCGTGGACTTCCTTGACGACGAGGTCGGCAAGATTGTCGAGCACGTATTGCAAGCTGTCGGTTTCCGAGCAACGCCACGTCGGCACGTTCTCAAGCAGGGCCTTGCGGCCGGTATAGAACTCGACGATCTCCGGCATGTAGGAATAGATTGCCTTGTCGTCGCAGATACCGGTGCCCGGCGCATTGGCGATGGTGATGTTGCCGGCGCGGTAGACATCCATGATGCCGGGAATGCCAAGCGCCGATTCTGGCTTGAACGTCAGCGGATCGAGGTAGTCGTCGTCGACGCGGCGATAGAGCACGTCGATCGCCTCGTATCCACGCGTCGTGCGCATCTTCACCTTGCCGTCGATGACGCGAAGGTCCGATCCTTCTACCAGTTCCACGCCCATCATGTCTGCAAGAAAGGCGTGCTCGTAATAGGCGGAGTTGTAGATGCCGGGGGTGAGAACGGCGACACGTGGCTTTCCGGTGCATCCGGGAGGCGCGAGCGAGGCAAGGCTGTGGCGCAGCAGGTAAGGGTAGTTTTCGACCGGGCGCACGCGGTTCTGATGGAAGAGTTCCGGAAACATCTGCATCATCGTTTCGCGGTTTTCCAGCATGTAGCTGACGCCGGACGGCGTGCGGGCATTGTCTTCCAGAACGTAGAACTGGTCTTCACCGGTGCGCACGATATCGGTGCCGACGATGTGGGTGTAGACGCCGCCGGGCGGGCGAAAACCGATCATCTGCGGCAGGAAGGCTTCGTTGCGCTCGATCAGTTCGCGGGGGATACGTCCGGCCTTGATAATCTCCTGCTTGTGGTAGATGTCGTCGAGAAAGGCGTTGAGGGCGATGACACGCTGTTCGATGCCCTGCGCGAGACGGCGCCATTCGCGGCCGGAGATGATGCGGGGGATGAGATCGAAGGGGATGAGCTTTTCGGAACTGTCGGCGTGGCCATAGACGGCGAATGTGATGCCGGTCTTGCGAAAGATGTTTTCGGCCTCTTTCGATTTGGCAATCAGGCGGGCCCTGTCCTGATTGTCGTACCATTCATTGTAAGTCGTATAAGGCTGGCGCGGGCTATTGTCCGCATTCATCATTTCGTCAAATGCCAACGGTTTGGTCCCCTTTTTTTGTCATTTGAGTACAACGCGATAAGCAATGCAAGAAGCATGCTCATCCCGGGGCAAAAGAAATTCAACGGCGGTTCTGCTGGTTTTTTCAGCAGAGTCCGGCGCTTTCGGAGATGTTCGCTCCAGCTTTTGCGACATCGCAACCGTTCGAAAAGTGCACATGACTACTTTTTCATCCACCCACATCCTGCAAACCGTGCCGTTTGCCTGATTTTTGAACGCGATTTTTCTTCAGCGAAGATAGAAATTTGTGAGCGCTTTCAATCCAGGCGGCTGAACCTAAACATCAGCAAAATTGCTTTGACGATCGCCCGGATGCCGCTTATCGCAGACGCCGAAAGCCCACCCGCATCAAGCTTCCCCTCTGGAGACGACATGACCCTCGACCGTCTGGCTCCGGCCATCTTCGTGCTGCTCTGGTCGACAGGATGGGTGATGGCGAAATATGCCGCGATCTATGCCGATCCGCTGACTTTCCTCGTGCTCCGTTACGTGCTGGCTGGTGTGCTCTTTGCAGGCTTCTGTTTCGTCAGCGGTGTGCGCTGGCCGAAAAGCTGGGGGCTGGCAGGCCATGCCATCGTCTCCGGCATGTTCCTGCATGGGTTCTATCTCGGAGCTGTGTGGTGGGCCGTGGGCCAGGGCGTTCCCGCTGCAATCTCCGGCATTATTGCCGGGCTACAGCCGTTGATGACGGCATCGGTCGCACCCTTCCTGATCGGCGAGAGACTTTCATCCCCACAGAAGCTCGGCCTTGTGCTGGGTTTTATCGGCATTGCCGTCGCCGTCGTGCCGAAGGTGCTGGCCCTTGACAGCGCCAGTGCGATCCCGGCGTTTCCCGTGCTGATCAACGTCATCGGCATGGCGTCCGTCACCTACGGCACGATCTACCAGAAGCGGTACCTGCAGGAGAGTGACATACGCTCCACGGCAACGTTGCAATATATCGGCGCGCTGATCGTGACGCTGCCGGCTGCCTATCTGCTCGAAGACATGCGCGTGGATTGGGGCATCGAACTCTTTGCCACTCTGGCCTGGGGCGTGCTCGGCGTTTCCATGGGCGCGGTGTTGTTGCTGCTTTATCTCATCGGCCGCGGGCAGGTGTCGAAGGCGGCTTCGCTGATCTATCTCGTGCCGCCGCTCGCGGCACTCGAAGCTTTTCTGATCTTCGGCGAAGCGCTGACGCTGCCGATGATCGTCGGTACCGTGATCGCCGTGCTTGGTGTCTATCTGACCAACCGCAAAGCTGATCCTGCTGCCCAAAGCGCATGACGAATAAACGAAAAACGGCGGGACCAGGCCCGCCGTTTTCATATCTCTGTGAGGAGGCTTACGCTTCTTCGCGACGCTGGCTGCCGCCCTGACGACGCTGGCCCTGCTGGCCACCATTGCCGCCGCCGGCGTTGCCGCCGCGGTTGCGCCACTGGCCCTGCTTCTGGCCGGGGCGACCGCCGCGATTGCCGCGCTTAGCGACAGCAGCCTCGTGAGCCGCCTGCGCTGCCGGGCCCTGGCCCTTGCGATGCTGCTTCTTCTGCTGCGCGTTGGCATCGACCAGCAGTTCGTCGCCGGCAAAGGCGCTCGGAGCCGTGCGCTCAGCACGCGGTGCGTTGTCGCTGCCGCCCTGCGGGCGGGCGCGGCGCTGGTTGTGACCGTCGCCGGTCGCGCGCTGGGCGTTGCGGGCGCCATTGCCGCCGCGCGCACCCTTCGGGCGGGCACGGTCAGCCGGGACTTCGCCGCTGGCGACAGCGATGTCGATCTTCATCAGACGCTCGATGTCCCGCAGCAGGCGGATTTCATCCGGGGCGCAGAAGGCGATTGCAATACCGTCACGGCCGGCGCGGGCGGTACGGCCGATGCGGTGGACGTAGGCGTCCGGCACTTCCGGCAGATCGTAATTGTAGACGTGGGTGACGCCTGGAATGTCGATGCCGCGGGCGGCAACGTCGGTGGCGACGAGAACGCGAATGTCACCGTCGCGGAACGCCTTGAGCGCACGCTCACGCTGGCCCTGGCTCTTGTTGCCATGGATCGAGGCAACGGAGAAGCCGGTATGCTCGAGATGCTTCATCAGCTTTTCGGCGCCGTGCTTGGTGCGCGAAAACACCATGGCGCGGCCATCGGGGTTTTCGTTCATGGTCTTCTTGAGGATTTCGGTCTTCTGGCTGGCACCGGCGACGAAATGAACATACTGCTCGACCTTGTCGGCAGCCTTGCCCGGAGGCGAAACTTCGACGCGCTTCGGGTTGCTCAGATATTCGCTGGCCAGTTCTGCAATCGCCTTCGGCATGGTGGCCGAGAAAAGAAGCGTCTGGCGGTTTTTCGGAACGAGCTTGGAGATCTTGCGCAGGTCGTGGATGAAGCCGAGGTCCAGCATCTGGTCGGCCTCGTCGAGCACCAGATAACGGCCCTGCGTCAGGGTTACGGCGCGGCGGTTGACGAGGTCGAGAAGGCGGCCGGGGGTGGCGACGAGGATATCGACGCCGCGGGCCAGCTGCTCGGACTGCTTGTTGATCGAGGCACCGCCAACGACGACGCCGACCTTGATCGGGGTTTTCTTGACGAATTCCTTGAGGTTTGCGGCGATCTGGTTCACCAGTTCGCGGGTCGGGGCAAGGATGAGGGCGCGGATATTGCGCGGGTCAGGGCGCTTGCCGTCGGCCATCAGCTTCTCGATCATAGGCAGGCCGAAAGCGGCCGTCTTGCCGGTGCCGGTCTGGGCGAGACCGATCAGGTCATGGCCTTCCATCACGAGCGGAATAGCTTCAGCCTGGATCGGCGTCGGCTTTTCGAACCCCAGGGCGGTCAGGGTCGAAAGAACGTGCTCGGAGAGGCCAAGGTCTTTGAAAGTGGTCAATGTATTACCTTTTCGGGGGCGCAAAACGAATTTCGCCGGAACTGCACCATGCGGTTCCGGTTTCGCTTCGCGTCAAGAACCCCGCGTGATTTGGGAACTTGTGGGTTGATTAAGCTGTCTGCGCTGCATCCGGCCACGTTCGGCAGGACATTCTCTTGGTGCGCTTATCCTTCGTTACGGATCGGTAAAATCCCGCAGGGCTCGCTCACGCGGCGGCCAGAAGGTGACGCTGCGCCTCATGTCGTTGTTTTCAGGCGAAAAGTCAAGAGATCGTTTTTTGCAGGTGCGAAGAGCAGCCTTGCTCTCAGCGCATGACGAGTTCGAAATCGGCGAAGGCCAGGGCGTTGCCGTTGAACAGGATTTCGATCCGGTGCGTGCCGGGGTAATACTGGCGGGTCGTAATCGGGCGGATCGCGTGCCTTTTGGAGAGTTCGACGGTTTCACCGGGTCGAAGTTCAAGGCTCTTCCATTTGAAGACTTTTGGCGAGAGCGTGCCGTTGGCCTTTTGGTGATGCACCGCATAGTCGATCATCACCTGATGTGCGGAATAGGCGCTACTGGAGAGAGAAAGGGAAAACTCGATCGCATCTCCGAAGATCACCTGCGGCGTTGCGATCGCAAGCTCGGCACGAATGGAATCCAGTGCGCCAAAGCCGAAGTTGGCAAGCGCCTTTCCGTGTCCCCTCTTCAGAAGCGTGCGGGAAGCGTGGCGCAGAAGCCTTGTCCGTTCCACGGAGGCGTCGCTGACATGGGCTGCGACAAAGTCCGCGACCAGATCGGGGTGATCCTTGGCGATATCGTTCAGGCTGTTGGCGACGGATCGACGCACGTAGTCCTCGGGATCGTCAAGGAGAGCTTCGAGGATCGGCAGGATCGGGTGCGGATCGGCGATCAGCTGGGGCAAGCGCATGGCCCAGGGCAGGCGGGGTCGGGTTCCTTCGCTGGAAAGGCGTCGGACATGGTGGTTTCGGTCGCCGACCCAACTGCTGATCTCCGACAATGCCCGCGGCTGATCCGCATGGATGAAGGCCCGGATGCCGAACTCGGCGGTAAAGTGCGGCGTCAATTCCTTGAGCAACGCCAGCGAGATTTCGAAGTCTCCGAGCCCCTTGCGTGAGATATACTGGTTGACGGGGAGCAGCATCCAGCCTGTCAGGCCGGCCCGGTTCTCCCGGGGCAGGCTTGCCGACAGAAGTGCAGCGGCTTCCGGAAAATCCTCCGGCAAGGTCGCTTCGAGCGCGTCGCAGATTTGCAGCGAGCGCTGCATCAGTTCGAGGCTCTCCATGGTCTTCGTGGCGTCGGCGACGAAACGCTTGCGATCGAATGTGCTGTCATGGCGTCCGATATGGCTGGCCATGGTCTCGACGAGAGCGGGGTGAAGCAGGTTCTTGAGCGGTTCGGCCATGATCGTCCTGTGCTGTTCCGGAAAACGATAAACACTCTTGAGGCGAGAGAACAGAGCCGCACCTCTCCCGGAGCATTTTGCACAACGCCAAGGAACCTTCTTTTTGATCGCAGCGTTGGATTCTCTACGTGCGTCATTTGGCGATACCGTTCTGTTGCGTCGTCATCGGTCGCGCGGCCGTAGAACTTCAAACGAAAACCTGCTCGAGGAGTGAGATATGACGACGACCTGGATACTTGCCGCCGATGGAAATCAGGCTCGCCTGCTGAAGGGCGTGAATTTCCTGAAGGACGAGCCCCAGAGCCCCGAACAGGAAATCTTCCAGATCAAGACCAAGCGGGTGCAGGACATCATGGCCGACAAGCCGGGGCGCAGCCATTCCTCCGTCGGACATGGTCGCTCAGCGATGGAATACAGCAGCGATCCGGCCCGGGAAGAGCAGCAGAAATTTACTGCTGAAGTTGCCAGCAAGCTCGATGGCTATGCGCAGGAAGGGGCCTTCGATAGACTCGTTGTTTGCGCTGCTCCCCAGACGTTGGGCGATTTGCGCTCGATGCTGTCCCCCGCCACGCGAGACAAGACGACAGCCGAGATCAACAAGGATTTCAGCAATTTGCCAACTGAGAAGCTGATTTCATCGGTCCGCTCGGTGATGTTCGAGCAGTAGCCGCAGTGTCCTTCTCCCCGCATGCGGGGAGACGGTGCCCGAAGGCGGATGAGGGGCATGTTGCGCGCTACCGCGGACGGCTGATCAAAAATCCGTCGGAACCCCACCTTCAGCCTTGCGCCGCGCAACGAAGGCATCAAGCTCTTCCTCGATGGCCGGATCGAGTGGAGGGCGCTCGTATTCGTTGAGCTTTTCCTTGAAGATCCGGTTGGCGTGGTCGTAGGTCGTGGGGCGGCCGGCTTCGGTCCAGGTCTCGAAATTGCGCCAGTCTGACAGAATCGGTGAATAGAAAGCGGTCTCGTAACGGGCAAGCGTGTGGGGCGTGCCGAAGAAATGGCCGCCCGGACCGACATCGCGGATCGCATCAAGCCCCAGGGCATCGGGGCTGACATCCAGCGGCTTCAGGAATTCCGCCGCCATCTGCAACATATCGACGTCGAGAATGAACTTCTCGAACGACGCCGTCAGGCCGCCTTCGCTCCAGCCGGCCGCATGCATGATGAAGTTGCCGCCACCCTGCGTCAGTGCCCAGAGAGACAGGGCCGATTCATAGGCTGCCTGCGCATCGAGCGTATTCGAGGCATTGGTGTTCGAGGTACGGTAGGGAATGCCGTAGCGTCGGGCGAGCTGGCCGCCCGCGATTACCGCCTTCATGTATTCCGGCGTGCCGAAGGCAGGCGCACCGGTCTTCATGTCGACATTCGAGGTAAAGCCCCCATACATGACAGGCGCTCCACGGCGAACCATCTGCGTGAAGGCGATGCCGGAGAGAGCCTCCGCATTCTGCTGCACCAGTGCGCCGGCAATCGTGACCGGTGCCATGGCGCCCGCCAGCGTAAACGGCGTGACCACCACCACCTGATTGCGCGCCGACATCTCCATGATGCCCTGCAGCATCGGCCCGTCGAGCCTGAGCGGCGACGAGGTGTTGATGATGGTGAACAGCGACGGTTCCTGCTCCAGCCGGTCTGCCGAGATGTCGCGGCCGATGCGGACGATCTCCAGCGCATCGAGGTTGCGCTGCCTGCCGAGCGAATAGGCGTGGAACACCTTGTCGGTGAGCTTCACCATGTCCGAGAGACAATCGAGGTGGCGCACCGAGGCATGGATATCGACTGGCTCGACCGGATAGCCGCCCGTCGTATGAATGATGTCATAGGACTGCGCGAGCTTCACGAGCTTGCGATAATCTTCCTGATTGCCGGCACGACGACCGCCGTCGCGATCTGCCACGAAAGGGGCGCTGGCGATTTGAGCGAAGACGAGGTTGTTGCCGCCGATCTCAACATTGCGGACCGGGTTGCGGGCATGCAGCGTGAAGCCGGAGGGGGCGGAGGCGATCATTTCCATGATCAACCCACGATCGAAGCGCACGCGGTCGGTTCCGGGCGTGACCTTTGCGCCGGCGGCCTTCATCAGGCTGCGGGCTTCCGGCAGGATCACATCCATGCCGATCTCTTCGAGAACCGTCAGCGAAGCCTCATGGATGGCCTCAATGGTTTCGTCATCGACAACCTTGGTCTTCGCTACCGTATTGACCAGATTGAGATATTTGGAACCCCCAACACTTTTGCGGGAGCGTTCGCCGCCGCGTCCGCCGGTTCGTCTGCGGCGCTCGACGGGCGCATCGGTTTCGGTGAGGGAAGGCGGCGTCACTTCGTTTTCGCTCATGGCTTTTCCATCGGTTGGGCTCGTCGCAAGACTGCCGATTCACGCCGGAAAATGCGCTTCCATTTGCGACAGCAAGCTCCCAAGACAGAAAACTGGCGGGTCGCCTCAGTCCACTTTTGCCCCGCAGAGCATCTCGCGCTTGCCCGCGAAGCCCTTGCGCCGCTCGACGGTAAATCCGGCGGCTTGCAGGTTCCGCCGCACGAAACCGGCCGCGGCATAGGTCGCGAACGTGCCGCCAGGGCGCGTATGATCATGGACAAGCTGCATCAGTTCCGCCGACCACATATCCGGGTTTCGCGAAGGTGCGAACCCATCGAGATACCACGCATCGAACGTTTCTCCGAAACGTCCAATCTGTTCCAGAGCCGCGCCGCAAACGACCGTGAGCCGCCCATTCGGCGCAAGCTCAAGCGTGACATGCCCGGCCGGGTCGTCCGGCCATGCGGTGCAAAGGGCAAGCCTTTCCCGCTCGATTTCCGGCCAGTGGGACAGTGCGCGGTCGATGTCCGCGCGTCGCATGGGAAAGCGTTCGAAGGAGACGAAATGCAGCTTGCCGTGAACGCCGGTTTCCCGAAACTGTCGCCAGGTCTCGCAGAAATTGAGCCCGGTGCCGAAACCGAGTTCGCCGATGGTGAATTCGGCATTGTCAGCAAAACGATCGGGCAGACGATTTCCGGCCAGGAAAACATGGCCGCATTCCAGCCGGCCATCCGTGCGGCAATAAAAGTGATCGCCAAATTCCTGCGAATAGGGCATATCGCCTTCATCCCAGGTCAAGGTCTGGTGATCGGGTGCCGTGCCTGTTTCAGGCGCCGGCGCGGAGTTGTTTTCCAGTAGGCTGTCGGTCATTCGCGAAGCGTTAATCCCGGCAGGCGGGAAGGTCAATCAGTGACGGATGTCTTGATCGTCGGTGGCGGCATCATGGGGTTGTGGGCGGCGGTGAAAGCCGTTCGTGCCGGGCTCTTCGTGCATCTTGTCGAGCGCGAACGGATCGGGGCCGGTGCCAGCGGTGGGCTTGTCGGCGCCCTTATGCCGCATATGCCGGACAGGTGGAACCCGAAGAAGCAGTTTCAATTCGAAGCGCTGGCGTCGCTTGAGGCGGAAATTGCGCCGCTTGAGGCAGAAACCGGATTGTCCGCAGGCTATCGCCGCAGCGGCCGGATCATGCCGCTCGGAAAGCCGCATCTTCGCACCATCGCCTTGCGTCACGAGCAGGAGGCGGTGACCAATTGGCATCAAAGCGGGTCCACCTTCCTCTGGAACGTCCAAGACAGTCCGGATGTCATCGGGTGGCCTGCCGCTGAGGCCTGTGAGCACGGGGTCGTGCTCGATACGTTGGCAGCACGGGTTTTTCCCCGGTCGTTTCTCAACCTTCTGAAGACTTGGCTGGAGCGACAACACGATATCATTGTGGAGGAAGGAACTGGCGTCGACCGGCTTGAGCTGGGCTGTGGTCGTGCCACGCTGTCCGATGGTCGTGTGATAACGTTCGACCACTGCATTCTCGCAAACGGCGTCGATCTGTTTAAGACGACGGATTGTGTGACGACGTCCGGTCTGGCGACGCCGCCACTGGGCGTTCCGGTCAAGGGGCAGGCGGCTCTGCTTGACGCAGGTATCGATCCCGCTCTGCCGGTCGTCTTCCAGGATGGTCTGTACATCATCCCGCATGAAGGCGGTCGGGTTGCGATCGGTAGTACCAGCGAGGATAAATTTGACGAGCCTCTCTCGACGGATGCCCAACTGGATGTCTTGATTGAGCGTGCCCGCGCCTTTGCGCCCTGTCTTCGGGATGCACCCGTCATCCAGCGCTGGGCTGGGCTTCGCCCGAAGGCGATCGGCCGAGATCCCATCGCCGGCCGCCACCCCGACCATAAAAGCCTGCATCTTCTGGGTGGAGGGTTCAAGATCAGTTTCGGGATTGCGCATCGGCTGGCGGAGGCTGTTATCGATCGCATATCAGGGAAAGCTGCGGCCCTTCCGCCATCGTTCGAGCTTGCGCATCATTTCGCCTTGAGGCGCTGACAACGAGAAACCCCGCTCGAAAGCGGGGCCCAATTTCCTCTTCCTAAACGGTTACATCCAGTACGGAGGAACGCCGTAATAATCGTAGACACGGCGACCGTTTTCCTTGTTCCAGTCGTAGTCCTCGTCGCCCTGGTACTTGGGTGCGTTCTCGACCTGTTCGCGCGTCACGTCCGTGCGGTACCCGCCGAGGTTCTCGTCGTAGGACAGCTTTGCCCACGGCAACGGGTAATGGTCTTCACCAAGGCCGAGGAAGCCGCCGAAGGCGAGAACGGCATAGGATACGCGGCCGGATCGCTTCTCGATGATAACGCGTTCGATGGAGCCGATATGTTTGCCATCGGCGCCGTAGACCCGAGTGCCTTCCACCTTGTCGCTTGCGATCAGGTCATGGGTCTCGCGGATCGTCGCATCCTTGCGGCCATCGCCAAATTCCGAGCTTTGATAGGTCATGATGTTTCTCCCTTTTTCATAGTCCGAAAGAAAAACGACCCAATCTGCGAATGGTTCCGACCAAACTGCCCGCTCTTTTCGCGGAACTCGTCAAAGAACTCGTAACTTACGCGCGTGATACGACCTCATACTGCCGTCTTTGTCGTCCTGTCACGAACATCGTCTATTGGCTGAAGCAGAAATCCGAATCAAGGAACTGCAGATGCGGTACGCGATCTATTACACGCCTTCGATACACGATCCGCTCTCCGTGGCTGCTGCGAGTTGGCTGGGGCGGAATGTCTATTCGGGCGAGGCGATCGAGCCGCCGTCGATTCCCGGCTTTAGCCTGCAAGAGATTGCATTCCATACGGCCATTCCCCGTCGTTACGGCTTTCATGGAGCGATCAAGGCGCCGTTCAGGCTGAACCCGGATGAAACCGAGGCGAGCCTGCTCAAGTTCATGATGCAGTTTGCAAGCGCTGCGACGCCTTTTGAAATTCCGCGGCTGGAAGTCGCCCGGCTGGGTAACTTTTATGGCCTGATGCCGTCGGTGGAATGCGCGGAGATGAACTATCTCGCGGCCTCCGTGGTGGAGGCTTTCGATCGCTTCCGGGCGCCGCTTTCGGAAGCCGAGATCGAGCGCGATTCCGACTCACTGACCGCACCGCAGTTTGCCAACCTCTATCGGTGGGGTTGCCCCTATGTGATGGACGAGTTCCGTTTTCACATGATGCTGACGGGCGCTCTCAACCCGAGCGTGAGGCCGCGATTCGAAGCCGCACTGCGCGACTATTTCGAGCCGTTCCTGATCGAGCCGGTGAAGGTATCCAGCCTCGCGCTCTTTATCGAACCCGAGCCGGGCGCGCCGCTGCGCGTGCATTCCCAGCATCCGCTGGGTAAGCTTTCAGCGCATCAGCTTGCGGCCCGCCGCAGCGCGCAGCCGGGTGCTGCGCCTCAGATCGCCGCCGAACATCTGGCCGCACGGACGGTGCGCCTCCAGGCACGCTGAGGCCTATCGGCCGCCGGCCGACAGGCGGTTGAAAAACCATAATTTCATCTCGACTTTCCGGTTTCGGGTGCTACCGTCCCGGTGAAATCGAAGGGTGAAATGATGGTTGAAAAAGCTTATCCGCGCGATCTCGTCGGCTATGGACGCAATCCTCCCAAGGTGCGCTGGCCGGGCGACGCAAATATCGCCGTGCAGTTCGTGGTGAACTACGAAGAGGGCGGCGAAAGCTGCATTCTGGATGGCGAAAAGGGTTCCGAGTCGCTGCTGTCGGAGATCGTCGGCGCACAGTCCTGGCCGGGGCAGCGCAACCTCAACATGGAATCGATCTACGAATATGGCTCGCGTGCCGGCTTCTGGCGGCTGTGGCGCCTGTTTACGAGCCGCAACGTCGATGTCACCGTCTATGGCGTGACGCTCGCCATGGCCCGCAACCCCGAAGCCGTCGCCGCCATGAAGGAAGCCGGCTGGGAAATCGCCAGCCACGGTTATCGCTGGCTGGAATACAAGGATTTTCCGGAAGAGGAAGAGCGCAAGCATATTCTCGAGGCCGTGCGGCTGCACAAGGAGCTGACGGGATCGCACCCGCTCGGCATGTATCAGGGCAAGCCTTCGGACAACACGCTGAAGCTGGTGCTGGAGGAGGGTGGCTTCCTCTATTCGAGCGACAGCTATGCCGACGAACTACCCTATTGGGTGCCGGGCCTCACACCGGAAAAACCGCACCTGATCATTCCCTATACGCTCGACGCCAATGACATGCGCTTTGCCACGCCGCAGGGTTTCAACGCCGGCGACCAGTTCTTCACCTATCTCAAGGACACGTTCGATGTACTCTACGCGGAAGGTGCCGAAGGCAGCCCGAAGATGATGAATGTCGGCCTGCACTGCCGTCTCGTCGGCCGTCCGGGCCGCGCGGCGGCTCTCGCCCGTTTCGTCGATTACGTGCTGGGGCATGAGAAGGTCTGGATACCCAAGCGCATCGATATCGCTCGCCATTGGTATGAGCACCACAAGCCGGAGGGAGCGCTCTGATGTCTGGCAAACAGGATTTCGTATCCCGCTTCGGCGGCATCTTCGAGCATTCCCCCTGGGTCGCGGAGCGTGCCTATGATGCACGGCCCGACATGCCGATCACGGCAGAGGACGTGCATGCCGGCATGGTCGTCGCCTTCCGCAACGCAACGGAGACGGAACGGCTGGACGTTTTACGCGCCCATCCCGATCTTGCCGGCAAGCTGGCCGTTGCGGGTGAGTTGACGGAAGATTCGAAGGCCGAGCAGGCATCCGCCGGTCTTGATCGCCTGAGCGCTGCCGAGCACGCGCGTTTTACCGAACTCAATGCTGCCTATATGGAAAAATTCGGTTTCCCCTTCATCATCGCCGTGAAGGGGCTGACAAAGGACGATATTCTCGAAGCCTTCCAAAGCCGCGTCGGCAATACGCCGCATCAGGAGTTTGAAACGGCAGCTGCGCAGGTCGAGAAGATTGCCTGGCTGCGCCTGCAGAGTTTGTTGCCCGGAGCGCAGAATGCCTGAGCCTTCGCAGGTTCTGTCGATCGAACCTTTGACATCAGCCGCCTTCGCACCCTTTGGTACCGTGATAGACGCCGATCCATCGAAGATGCGGCTGATCAATGGGGGCACGACAGAGCGGTTTCATGCGCTTGGCCGCGTGGATGTTACGGGCGAAGGCGCTTCCGTGATCATCAACCTCTTTCGTGGCCAGCCGCGCAGTTTCCCCTATGTCATTGAGATGATGGAGCGGCACCCGCTCGGCTCGCAGAGCTTTTCGCCGATTGGCGGAGGCCCGTGGCTTGCCGCCGTTGCGCCGGACGAGAACGGCAAGCCCGGCAAGCCGCGCGTGTTCCGCGCCAGCGGATCGCAGGGCGTGAACTACGGCCGCAATGTCTGGCACCATCCGTTGATTTCTGTTGGTTCGGTCAGCGACTTCCTCGTCGTCGATCGCGAAGGACCCGGCAACAATCTGGAAGAGTTTTTCTTCGAACATCCCTATGTTATCGAAAGCCCTTGAGGGCTGCGACGGAGACCATTCATGAGCAAGACCGGCCGTCTCACCACCCATGTCCTCGACACAGCCCTCGGCAAACCCGCGCGGGGGCTGAAGATCGATCTCTACCGCATCGATGGCGAAGCGAAGGCGCTGCTGCGCAATGTCTCGACCAACAGCGACGGTCGTGTCGATGGCCCGATGCTGGAAGGCGAGGCTTTTGTCGCAGGCACCTACGAACTGCTCTTCTACGCCGGTGATTATCTGCGTGGTACCGGAGCGGCGCTGCCGGAGCCGGCCTTTCTCGACCTGATCCCGCTGCGCTTCGGCATCGCCGATGCCGGCAGCCACTACCACGTGCCGCTGCTGCTTTCGCCTTTCAGCTACTCGACTTATCGGGGTAGCTGATCAGATTCTTGACATCGGGCGAGACTTGTACGATTTATTGTACAAGTTTCTTTCGGAGGTGCTCATGCGTACCGTGATGTTTTCCAAGGCTCGCGAAGAGCTTGCAGGCCTTCTTGACGAAGTGAGCCAGGATCGTGTGGCGGTCGAGATCGTCCGCCGCAACAAGCCGTCAGCCATCCTGATCGACAAGGATGAGTACGAGGGCATGCTGGAAACGCTGCACCTCATGTCTTCACCGGCGAATGCGAAGCGTCTGATGCAGGCCATTGAAGACGTTAATGCCGGCAAAGTCGAATTTCACGACCTGATCGACCCTTAATAATTCTAGGGAGATCGAATGGTCGGAACGGCTGCGACACGTTTGGGCTGGGAGCCGGAGGCCTGGAAAGAGTATCTTTACTGGCAGCAGGCCGATCCAAAAATGGTCGAGCGCATCAACGAGTTGATAAGGGATGCCTTAAGACATCCCTTCGAAGGCATAGGCAAGCCGGAACCTCTGCGAAACCAACTCAAAGGCCAATGGTCGCGGCGCATTACGCAGGAGCATCGGCTGGTTTATCGCGTCGAAGGAAATGATGAGAACAGGACGCTCATCATTCTCCAATGCCGTTTCCACTACTGATCATTCCGCAATCACGCTGCCATCGATGTCGCGGATATCGCGTTTGCCGCAAAGGGCCATGGTGATATCCAGTTCCTTGCGGATGATGTCGAGCGCCTTGGTGACGCCCGCCTTGCCGCCCGCGCCGAGGCCGTAGAGGAAGGGGCGGCCGATATAGGTTCCCTTGGCGCCGAGCGCGACCGCCTTTAGCACGTCCTGGCCCGAGCGGATGCCGCCGTCGAGGTGGATTTCAATCCTGTCACCGACGGCATCGACGATTTTCGGCAGCATGCTGATCGAGGAGGGAGCTCCGTCAAGCTGGCGCCCGCCGTGGTTGGAAACGATGATCGCATCGGCACCGGTGCGCGCCGCCATCTGGGCGTCCTCGACATCGAGAATGCCTTTCAGAATCAGCGGGCCGCCCCACATGTCCTTTATCCAGGCAACATGATCCCAGGAAAGTTGAGGATCGAACTGTTCGGCTGTCCACACGGAGAGCGAAGAGAGGTCGGACACATTCTTGGCATGACCGACGATGTTGCCAAAACTGCGGCGCTTAGTGCCCAGCATCTGCATGCACCAGAGCGGGCGTGTTGCCATCTGCCAGATATGTTTCGGGGTGAATTTCGGGGGCGCCGAGAGGCCGTTGCGCACGTCCTTGTGGCGCTGGCCAAGAATCTGCAAATCCAGTGTCAGCACCAGCGCGGAGCATTTCGCGGCCTTGGCGCGGTCGATCAGGTTCTTCACGAAATCCCGGTCGCGCATCACGTAGAGCTGAAACCAGAAGGGCTTTTTCGTCACCGAGGCGACGTCTTCGATGGAGCAGATGCTCATGGTCGAGAGCGTGAAGGGAACGCCGAACTCTTCCGCGGCCTGCGCCGCCAACATCTCGCCATCGGCATGCTGCATGCCCGTCAGGCCGGTCGGCGCGAGCGCGACAGGCATAGAGACGTTCTGTCCGATCATCGTCGATTCCAGCGAGCGGTTGGTCATATCGACCAGCACGCGTTGGCGCAGCTTTACCTTTTGGAAATCGTCCTCGTTCGCCCGGTAGGTGCTCTCGGTCCATGCCCCGCTATCCGCATAGTCGAAGAACATTTTCGGGACCCGACGCTTGGCGAGGGCTTTGAGATCGGCGATTTCGAGCGGTGTGGACATGGCAAAACCTCTGGACGTCTTGCCTCCGCAATATCACGTCCGGGTTCTGCTTGTTAAGGGTGAAGAGTAAAAGAGGTAAAATAATTTTACCTCTTCGTGTATTCAGCTTTGAAGGCTGCCTTTCGAAGCGATGCCAGCCACGTAGGTTTCGACAATGGCCCGGTCATCGCCCAGCGTTTGCAGCAGGAAGAGCTCCTCGGCCAGGGAATTGACCACTTCCGCCTTCACGGCCATGGCCGGCGTTGCAGCCATGTTGAGCACGATTAAATCGGCATCGGTGCCGGCGTCCAGCGTGCCGATCCTGTCGGAGAGCGACAGCGCTTCGGCGTTGCCGAGGGTCATGTGGTAGTAGCTGTCGAAGGGGTTCAGTCGCTCGCCCAGCAATTGCTGGATCTTGTAGGCCTCGTCCATGGTTTTCAGCATCGAATAGCTGGTGCCGCCGCCGACATCGGTGGCGACCGAAACGCGCACGGGCTTTTCCCGTCGCATCAATTCTTTCAGCGGAAAAAGGCCGGAGCCGAGGAAGAGGTTGGATGTCGGGCAGTGGACGGCGATCGAGCCCGTCTCGCTCATCACGTCGCGCTCGCGCTCCGACAGATGGATGCAGTGGCCGAAAAGGGATTTCGGGCCGAGCAGGCTGTAGCTGGCGTAGATGTCGGTATAGTCGTCCGCTTCCGGGAAGAGCGAGCAGGTGAAATCGATCTCGTCGCGGTTTTCCGAAAGATGGGTCTGGATGTGCAGGTCCGGAAATTCTCGGGCGAGCGTTTGCGCCGCCGACATCTGTTCCGGCGTCGAGGTGATCGCGAAGCGCGGGGTGATGGCGACGTGGTTGCGGCCTTTGCCGTGCCATTCTTCGATCACCGCGCGGGTTTCGTCGTATCCCATCTCAGGTGTGTCGAGCAGGCCCTGCGGGGCGTTGCGGTCCATCATCACCTTGCCGCCGACCATGCGCATGTTGCGCTTCAGGGCCTCTCCGAAATAGGCGTCGGCGGAGGTCTTGTGCACGGAGCAGTAGGCGACGGCCGTCGTGGTGCCGTGGCGGATCATCTCGTCATAGAAGAAGCCGGCGATGCGCTGCGCATGGGCGCTCTCGACGAAGCGGCACTCCTCCGGGAAGGTGTAGGTGTTCAGCCATTCCAAGAGGTTAGCGGCATAAGAGCCGATCACCTGCATCTGCGGAAAATGCGCGTGGGTATCGATGAAGCCGGGCACGACCAGATGCGGACGGTGATCAATCTCGATAACATCGGCCGGGGCATGTTCACGGACGGTGGAGTAGGACCCGCTTGCGAGGATAATGCCATCGGCAACCAGCAGCGCGCCGTCGCTCTCGTAGCGGTAAGCCCCGCTATCATCCATGGCGAGTGGTGCGCGCAAAAAGCTCAGCGTTCGGGCGCGGATCAGCGTCGTCATTCGGTCTTGCCTTCCGTCGCGGCGCTTTCAAACCAGGCGGTCAGCAGGGCGCGCTCTTGGCTGGTCATGTCGGTGATATTGCCGGGCGGCATGGCGTGGCTGCGGCCGGCCTGAATGTAGATTTCGCGCGCATGGGCGGCAATCTCTCCGTCCGTTTCCAGCATTACGCCCTTGGGCGGGCGGACGATGCCTTCATAGACTGGTTCCGCCGCATGGCACATGCTGCAGCGGGTGGAGATGGTGTCCTTCACGGCCGGAAAATGCGCGTTCGAGGCGAACTGCTGGAAGGCCGGCGAAACGGCGGCAGTGTCTTCCTCCGGCATCAGCTTCGGCGCCGTCGAAAGCCACATGATCAGGATGAAGAGGATCAGCGTCACCAGCCAGGTCCAGGCCGGCTTGCCCTTGCGAGCATGGGTGGTGTTGAACCAGTGGCGGATCGTGACGCCCATCAGGAAGACGAGGGCTGCGATGATCCAGTTGTTGGCCGTCGCAAAGGCCAGCGGATAATGGTTCGACAGCATGAAGAAGATGACGGGCAGCGTCAGGTAGTTGTTGTGCAGTGAGCGTTGCTTGGCGATGACGCCGTATTTCGGATCTGGCGTGCGCCCGCCGATCAGGTCTGCGACGACGACGCGCTGGTTCGGCATGATGATGAAGAACACGTTCGCCGACATGATCGTCGCGGTAAAGGCGCCAAGATGCAGGAAGGCGGCACGGCCGGTAAAGACCTGCGTATAACCCCAGGCCATGGCGACGAGCGCCACGTAGAGGATGATCATCAGCGTCCAGGTGTTCTTGCCAAGCGGCGACTTGCAGAGAAGATCGTAGAAAATCCAGCCGATGGCGAGCGAAGCCATGGAGATGAGGATGGCCTGGGTTGAGGTGATGTCGAGCACATGCCGGTCGATGAGGAACAGGTCCGCGCCGCCGTAATAAACCAGACAGAGCAGGGCGAAGCCGGAAAGCCAGGTGGCGTAACTCTCCCATTTGAACCAGGTCAGGTGCTCCGGCATCGAGGCGGGGGCCACGAGGTATTTCTGGATGTGGTAAAAGCCGCCGCCATGCACCTGCCATTCTTCGCCATAGGCGCCGACGGGCAGGCCCGGCCGCTTCACGAGGCCGAGGTCAAGGGCTATGAAATAGAAGGATGAGCCGATCCAGGCGATGGCGGTGATCACATGCAGCCAGCGGACGGCAAAGGCCAGCCATTCCCAGGCGATGGCGTATTCGTACATTCAGTTCCCCTTTCATCCCCCGCTCCGGCACATTGCGAAAATTTTGGCCATGAGGGAAGGGCAAAATCCACAACGTGGTGCGGATGTTCGGCGCTTCAATGCGCCTTTTCATCAATCGTCATCCACCGGAAATTCGCTCAGCATCCAGTCGCGAAAAGCGCGGATCTTCGGCACATGCCGGCGGGTTTCGAGGTAGACCAGCCAGTAGTCGCGCCCGTCGTTGCAGGTCAGGGAAAAGGGCTGGTAGAGCCTGCCGCTTTCCACCTCTTCCTGAAAATGCTGCGGGTTGAGAATGGCAACCCCCTGGCCGGCGATCGCCATGCCGGCATCGAAGGACTGTGTGCCGAGTTCGTTGGGCGGATAGCGTTTGAGATTGGCATCCTTCACCCCTGCAGCCTCAAACCATTGCTCCCACCAGACATCGCCGGCGCTGATGATCGAGAGCTTCAGGAGATCGGCCGGCTCGCGGATGCCGCCGACCTTTTCAGCGAGTTTCGGGCTCAGCATCGGCGTGAAATCCATGCGCATGATGCGATGGGCCTTCAAACCGGGCCAGAGCCCTCGGCCGTAGCGAATGGCGACATCGGCCTGGGTGCTCGCAAAATCATTGACGACCGGCGATGTCGAAAGCCTGACAGCGATGTTGGGATGGCGAAGCTGAAAGGAGCCGAGATAACGCGTCAGCCACTGCTGCGCGAAGGTGGCGGTCGAATCGATATGCAGCATCTGGCCGGTTTCGTCGCTGACCGAAGCCAAGGCCTCCGCCAGAATGGAAAAGCCTTGAGCCACCTTCGGCTGCAGCCGCTCGCCGGCTTCCGTCAATGAAATCTGCCGCGGGCGGCGCAGAAACAGTGGCTCCCCGACATGGTCTTCCAGAAGCTTGATCTGATAGCTCACGGCCGTCTGCGTCATGCCAAGCTCGTCGCCGGCCTTGGTAAAGCTCATCAGCCGCGCGGCTGCCTCGAAGACACGCAGCGCATTGAGCGGCATCTGTCGCGACAGTTTCATGGATAAGTTCTCTTGATGTATCGCCTGTGAAGTTCGATTGGAACTTGAGCACGTTTGGAGGCAAGCTGCAACTCAGGTTCTCCACCATTCAGAGGTGTTGTCATGACACTCCAAGCATTTGAAAAATATCAGTCAATCGAACCTTCATGGTTCGCGCGCCTTTTGCGAGGTGTAACGCAAATGTTTGACAGAGAACGCTCCGTAACCGGCGCGCTCGATCTCGAAGTCACCTCGGATCACATCAAGAGAGACCTGGGCTTCCTTGATGGACGGGAGCCGCTTCAGGAGTGGGATTTGACGCGGTAGGCGCTGATTGCGGTCACGATTTCCGCTGTTGTCAGCGCTGCGATCACCGCCGGCCGTTTGTCCGGCACGGCGGTGCCGCCGACGGGGAGCGTGAGCCGAGAAAGCTCCGTCTCGCCCAAATCTTCCTTCTTTGCCCAGCTTGAAAATGTCGCCCGTTTCGTCTTCGAGCCGATCATGCCGACATAGGCGAGGTCGTCGCGGGCCAGTGCCTCCTTGGCAATCAGGAAGTCGAGCGCATGGTCATGGGTGACGATAGTGACAGCGCCACCCGGCGCGACGTCCTTCACCATGGCTTCCGGCATGGCGACCAGCCGGTGGAACGCGCCTGCAGAAAGCTGGGCGAGTTCGGTTTCCCGCGTTTCCACGGCATAGGTCTTGAACGGCAGCAGAAGCAGCGCTTCGGCCAGCGCGCGACCGACATGGCCGGCACCGAATATCCAGACTTCCGGAAAGTCGTTTCGCCGCTCATCGATCAGTCGCAGCAGATCGGCGCGGGCGGCATCGTCGCACAAGCGAAAGCCGAGGATGACACGGCCGCCGCAGCATTGGCCGATCTCCGGCCCAAGCGGGATATCCATGGTCAGGGTGTCGCTGATGCCGGCGAGTAGGGCGCGGGCATTGTCGATCGCCATATGCTCCATCTGGCCGCCACCGATCGTGCCATGCAGGTCGGTCGGGGAGACCAGCATGATTGCCCCCACCTCCCGCGGCGTCGATCCGCGCGTTTCAAGGATCTCGACGATGACGAGCTTGAACTCGCGGTCGAGGAATGCGTCCAAGCTCTGGGCTGCGAAGTTCATCGCCTTCGCTCGTCAGGCCTTGTTGCCGGCGCGCAGCCGTTCGACGGCCATCAGCACCCGTTCCGGTGTCGCCGGAGCATCAAGGCGCGGGCACTCGCGATAGCCTGCAACGCTGGCGACTGCCATGGAAAGCGCCTCCAGCACCGAGATCGGCAGCATGAAGGGCGGCTCGCCCACGGCCTTTGAGCGGCCGATGGTCAGCTCGGCATTTTCGGACCATTCGGCAAGCTTGACGTTGAAGATTTTTGGCCTGTCGGAGGCCAGAGGGATCTTGTAGGTCGATGGCGCGTGCGTGCGCAGCCTGCCCTTGGCATCCCACCAGAGCTCTTCGGTCGTCAGCCAGCCCATGCCCTGCACGAAGGCGCCTTCGATCTGGCCGATATCGATCGCCGGGTTCAGCGACTTGCCGACATCATGAAGCACGTCGACGCGGTCGACCATGTATTCGCCGGTCAGCGTATCGATGGAGACTTCGGAGACCGATGCGCCATAGGCGAAGTAATAAAACGGCGTGCCGCGGCCGGTGTTGCGGTCCCAGTGGATTTTCGGCGTCTTGTAGAAGCCCGCCGCCGAGAGCTGCACCCGGGCGAAATAGGCCTGCTTGATGAAATCCGGGAAGGGCACGCGCTCATCGCCGATCTTCACATGGTTTGGCACGAAGCTGATGTTTTCCGGTGCCGTTTGCCAGCGTTCGGCGGCGAAAGCGACGAGACGTTCCTTGATCTGGCGCGCAGCGTCATAGGCCGCCATGCCATTGAGATCGGAGCCGGAGGAGGCGGCGGTGGCGGATGTGTTCGGCACCTTGCCGGTTGTGGTCGCGGTGATCTTCACATGGGAGATATCGACCTGGAAACTGTCCGCCAGAACCTGCGCGACCTTGGTATAGAGCCCCTGGCCCATTTCCGTGCCGCCATGGTTCAGGTGGATCGAGCCATCCTGATAGACATGGACAAGGGCGCCCGCCTGGTTGAACGCGGTCATGGTGAAGGAGATGCCGAATTTCACCGGCGTCAGCGCGATGCCCTTGCGGATGACACGGCTGGTTTTGTTGAACTCGATGATCGCCTGCCGCCGGGCCTGGTAATCGGTGCTTGCCTCCAGTTCGGAGACGACGCGGTGGATGACGTTGTCCACCACCTGCTGGTGATAGGGCGTGATGTCCCGCCCTGAATCCTTCTCGCCGTAAAAATTCAGCTTGCGGATTTCGAGCGGATCCTTGCCGAGCGCATAGGCGATTTCCTCGATGATGCGCTCGCCGCCGACCATGCCTTGTGGGCCGCCGAAGCCGCGATAGGCGGTGTTGGAGACGGTATGGGTCTTCAGCGGCTGCGAGGTGAGCTTCACATGCGGATAGAAATAGGAACTATCGGCATGGAAGAGGGCGCGGTCCGTCACCGGGCCGGAAAGGTCGGAGGAATAGCCGCAGCGGGCGGCGTAATTGGCGTTCACGGCATGGATGCGGCCGTCTTCATCGAAACCGACGTCGTAATCGACAAGGAAGTCGTGGCGCTTGCCGGTCGCGGCCATGTCCTCGTCGCGGTCGGGGCGGAATTTCACCGGGCGATGCAGCTTCTTGGCGGCGACGGCGGCGAGTGCTGCGAACTGGTTGCCCTGCGTTTCCTTGCCGCCGAAGCCGCCGCCCATGCGGCGCACCTGCACGGTCACGGCATTGGAGGGAACGCCCAGTACATGGCCGACCATATGCTGCACTTCGCTCGGATGCTGGGTGGAGGACCATACGGTGATTTCGTCGTCTTCGCCGGGAATGGCAAAGGCGATATGGCTTTCGAGATAGAAATGCTCCTGCCCGCCGATGCGCATCCGGCCCTTGAGGCGACGGGGGCTATTTTCCAGCTCGGCCTCTGCCTCGCCACGCGACAGCGTCAGCGGCTTTGTCACCAGTTCGCCGCCGTTTTCAAGCGCGTCGAGAATGTCGGTTGCGTGCGGCAGGTCGTTATAGACGATCTTCGCCTTCCGGGCGGCGCGGCGGGCGATATCGCGGGTTTCGGCGATCACGGCGAAGGCCGGCTGGCCGTGGAACTGCACCTTGCCATCCGCCAGCACCGGCTCGTCATCGAGATGGCTGGGGCTGATATCATTGCTGTGCGGCATGTCGCGGGCGGTGAGCACGCAGACGACGCCGGGCGTAGCCTCGACCTCGGAGAGATCCATGGAAACGATCTCGGCATGGGCGCGATCCGTCATGCCGAGCGCACCATGGAGAGTGCCGGCGGGTTCCGGGATGTCGTCGATATAGTCGGCGGTGCCGGAAACATGCTTGTGGGCGCTGTCATGGCGCAGGTTCGCATGCATGCCGCCGGAGATGACCTTGCGCTCCTCGAAGGTAGATTGATCCATTAGAGCGTTCTCCATTCGGAAATATCGCGGCGGGCGGCATCACCCCCCTCTGCCCTGTCGGGCATCTCCCCCTCAAGGGTGGAGATCGGCTGGGGGATGCCTCTTGCTCCCAATCTCCCTCCTTGAGGGGGAGATGTCACGAAGTGACAGAGGGGGGTGATGCCGCAAATTCCAAACAAACCTTCCATCACACCACCTCGAACCGCTTAAGTTCGGAAACTTCTCCCGATGTCTCCAGGAAAAATCGTGTGAAGAGGTTCTTCGCCGTCAGCATGCGGTAGGCGGCCGTGGCGCGCCAGTCGGTGAGCGGCTGGTAATCCTGCTCAAGGGCAAGCTGCGCTGCCCTGATGGTTTCCTCGCTCCAGACGTGCCCGACAAGCGCAGCCTCCGCAGCCGTAGCCCGCTTCGGCGTTCCCGCCATGCCGCCGAAGGCGATGCGGGCTTCTCTCACAACGTTGTCGCCATCGAGCGTGATCCGGAAGGCGGCGCAGAGGGCGGAGATATCCTCATCCCGCCGCTTGGTGATCTTGTAGACGGCGAAATGATCGGACGCCGGCAACGCGGGTACGAAGATGCTTTCGACGAATTCGCCGGGTTTGCGATCCTGCCGGCCATATTCGATGAAATAGTCTTCGAGCGGCACCGTTCGCTGCCCGGCTATCGAGCGCAGCGTCACCGTAGCGCCAAGGGCAATCAGCGGCGGCGGGCTGTCGCCGATCGGCGAGCCGTTGGCGATGTTGCCGCCGATCGTGCCCATGTTGCGCACCTGATCGCCGCCGATGCGGTTGATCAGGCCGCCGAGCGCCGGATAGTGGCGGGCAAGCGTTTCAAATGCAGCCGTATAACTAACGCCGGCGCCGATGGTGATGCCATCCGCGTTTTCGGAGATCGTTTGCAGCGTTTCCAGCCCGTTGATAAAGACCACCGGATTGATCGGCCGCATCTGCTTGGTGACCCAGAGGCCGACATCGGTCGAGCCGGCGACGATGGTCGCCTTGGGCGAGCGTTCCATGATCTCGGCCAGGGCCGCTGTCGTGCCGGGCACAAGGAGCTGTGCCTCTTCCGGACCGACGACGATGGTCGCGTCCGTTCTCAGGGTCTTCAGGCGCGAACGGATATCGTCCCGCACCTTAAGGATCGGATCGAAGACTGCATCGGGGCGGGCTCGGGCAACGGCTTCGGCAGCCTTCACGATCGGCTCGTAGCCCGTGCATCGACAGAGATTGCCTTGCAGCGCCTTTTCGATATCGGCGCGGCCCGGATTATCCTTCGAAAGCCAGAGGCCATAGAGGGACATGATGAAGCCCGGCGTGCAGAAACCGCATTGCGAGCCATGATAATCCACCATCGCCTGCTGCACCGGATGCAGCGTGCCATCCTTCGCCGCCAGGTGCTCCACGGTGACGATATGGGTCGCGTTCAGCGAGCCGACGAATCGGATACAGGCGTTGACGCCTTCATAGACGAGATCATCGCCAGAGAGCCTGCCGACCAGCACCGTGCAGGCGCCGCAGTCACCTTCCGCGCAGCCTTCCTTCGTGCCGGTCAGCCGCCGCTCGAGGCGCAGGAAATCCAGAAGCGTCGCCGTGGGCGAAAGGTCAGAAAGCGCAACGTCGCGATCGTTGAGAATGAAGCGAATGCTGCCGGCCGTTGTCGTCATCTTGTCTCTTCTTATCATTTCGACACTTGAGACTACGCGCAAAAGCGCCGATGTGACAATTGCGTTTTGCACTGCAGGAGCCAGATTTCGCGGGTTCTGAGTGTGCGGACGGATTTGCGTTTTATTTTCGTTTGACATTCGTTTTGCCGTTGTATTGAAGTTTTTAAAAGGTCGCGCCGGGAGGAAACGAGCGCGCCGCAGAGAGGGAGGCCACCATGGGTTATGTGCTTGCGATCGACCAGGGCACGACGTCGAGCCGCGCGATCGTCTTCAATGGCGAGCAGAAGGTGGTCGGCACCGGCCAGCGCGAGTTCCGCCAGTATTTCCCGAAATCCGGCTGGGTCGAACACGATCCGGAAGAGATCTGGGATACGGTGGTTTCGACCATTCACGAGGCAATCCGCAACGCCGGACTTGTCGCCTCCGACATCTCTGCCATCGGCATCACCAACCAGCGTGAAACCGTCGTCGTCTGGGACCGCAAGACCGGCAAGCCGATCTACAATGCCATCGTCTGGCAGGACCGCCGCACGGCATCCTTTTGCGAAACACTGAAACGGCAGGATTTCGAGAAGACGGTGGTGAAGAAGACCGGCCTGCTGCTCGATCCCTACTTCTCCGGCACGAAGGTCTCGTGGCTGCTCGCAAATGTCGAGGGCGCACAGGCACGCGCGGACGAGGGCGACCTTTGCTTCGGCACCATCGATACCTTCCTGATCTGGCTGCTGACAGGCGGAAAATCTTTCGTCACAGATGCCACCAATGCTTCTCGTACCCTGATGTTCAATATCGCTGAGAATGTGTGGGACGACTATCTTCTGAAAATGCTGGAAGTGCCGCGCAGCATGCTGCCGGAAGTTCTGGATTGCGCCGCCGACTTCGGCGTGACCGACCCGGAGATCGTCGGCGCGGCGATCCCCATTCTCGGCGTTGCCGGCGACCAGCAGGCGGCGACAATCGGTCAGGCCTGCTTTGAGCCGGGCATGCTGAAATCCACCTACGGTACCGGCTGCTTCGCCCTGCTCAATACCGGGCAGGACATGGTTCGCTCGAAGAACCGGCTGCTCACCACCATCGCCTATCGCCTCGACGGCAAGACCACCTATGCGCTGGAAGGCTCGATCTTCATCGCCGGTGCCGCCGTGCAATGGCTGCGTGATGGGCTGAAGATCGTCAACGCCGCCTATGAGACCGGCCCCATGGCCAAGGATGCCGATCCGCAGCAGGATGTTTATCTAGTTCCCGCCTTCACCGGCCTCGGCGCTCCCCATTGGGACCCGGATGCCCGCGGCGCGATCTTCGGGCTCACCCGCAACACAGGCCCGAACGAGATTGCCCGCGCTGCGCTCGAAGCCGTCTGCTACCAGACCCGCGATCTTCTGGAAGCCATGCGCAAGGACTGGTCGAACGATGACACCCAGACCGTTCTGCGCGTCGATGGCGGCATGGTTGCTTCTGATTGGACGATGCAGCGCCTCTCCGACCTGCTCGACGCTCCCGTCGACCGTCCCGTCATTCTTGAAACGACCGCTCTGGGCGTCGCCTGGCTCGCCGGGAGCCGCGCCGGGGTCTGGCCCGATCAGGCCGGCTTTGCTGCGACTTGGGCGAGAGACCGCCGCTTCGAGCCGGATATGGACGACAAGACCCGCAAGGCGAAGATATCGGGCTGGAACGATGCGGTGCGGCGCACGCTGAGCGCTTGAACGACATTGCCGGCAGCGCTCCATTGTAGTAATGTTTCTACAATGGAGGTGCTTGCAATGGTCACGATCATCTCAAGTCGCGAATTCAATCAGGATACCAGCCGCGCCAAGAAGGCGGCGGAAGATGGTCCGGTGTTCATCACGCACCGCGGCGAGCCGGCGCATGTGCTGCTTTCCATTGACGATTATCGTCGGCTGACGGCCAAGAAATCTACAATTGCCGAACTGCTGGCCATGCCGGACGCCGCGGCAATCGATTTCGAGGTGCCGAGGATGGGCGACGATCTGGGGCTGAAAATCCCCGACCTTTCGTAGCGCCCCGGATGTATATCCTCGATACGAATGTCGTTTCCGAGCTGCGCAAGGCCGGCAACGGTCTGTGTCATCCGTCGGTTCTGACCTGGGCAGAGTCCGTGCAGGCCGATCTGCTGTTTCTATCGGCGATTTCCGTGATGGAGCTGGAAATCGGCTACCTGCTGCTTGCCCGCCGTGATGTCCGGCAGGCAGCGATCATCAGGACATGGATTGCCGACCATGTGCTTGTCGCCTTCAAGGACCGCATTCTTGCCTTCGATCACGAAACCGCCCGCCGCTGCGCCGCAGTCCATGTGCCGGACCGGCGATCCGATCGGGATGCCATGATTGCCGCGACTGCCTTGCAACGGGATTTCGTGATCGTTACCCACAATATCAGAGATTTTGCCGTCACCGGAGCGCGGCTGCTCAATCCCTGGAACGATTGATCCAAAAACAGAAACAGTTCGTTCTCGCTTTTTCGCTGGGATTTCGATCGGCGGCTGCCTAACTATCGCTTTGAAATGGCGTGTTTTGATCCGCCTCCCGTTGCTAGGAAAATCCATGGAACTTGGTCTCTACACATTTGCGGATGTTCACCCCGAGGCACCGAACGGGCGCGGGGTGGAAGGTGAAGAGCGTATTCGGCACCTTATTGAGGAAATCGAGCTTGCCGATCAGGTGGGGCTCGATGTCTTCGGGCTCGGCGAGCATCATCGCCCGGATTATGCGGCGTCTGCGCCTGCCGTCATCCTGGCTGCTGCGGCCGCGAAGACAAAAAATATTCGGCTGACGAGCGCGGTGACGGTGCTTTCTTCCGATGATCCGGTGCGGGTGTTCCAGCAATATGCGACGCTGGACCTCATTTCGAACGGCCGGGCCGAGATCATGGCAGGGCGCGGCTCCTTCATCGAATCCTTCCCGCTCTTCGGTTACAACCTCGAAGACTACGACGATCTTTATTCTGAAAAGCTCGACTTGCTGCTCGCCATTCGCGATCAGGAGGTTGTGACATGGAACGGAAACATGCGCCCGCCGATCAATGGACGCGGCGTTTATCCGCGACCCTTGCAAAAGGAGATGCCCATCTGGATCGCCGTCGGTGGCACGCCGCAGTCGGTCGCGCGCGCGGGCGCGCTGGGATTGCCGGTGGCGCTTGCCATCATCGGTGGCGAGCCGGCGCGTTATGCGCCGCTTTTCGAGCTTTATCGCGAAGCTGCCCGCCGGGCGGGACAAGATCCTGCAAAGCTGAAAACCAGCATCAATGTGCATGGTTTCATCGCGGATACGACCGAGCAGGCGGCCGATCAGTTTTACGGCCCACAGGCGGAGGTGATGAACCGCATCGGCCGCGAACGTGGCTGGGGGCCGACCAACCGGGCGCATTTCAACCAGTCGATCGGACCGAACGGCAATCTCTTTCTCGGTGATCCCGAAACCGTCGCGGAAAAGATCATCCGCCATCAGCGCATCTTCAAGAATGACCGTTTCCTCCTGCAGATGGCGATCGGCTTGATGCCGCATGACCAGATCATGCGCGGTATCGAGCTTTACGGCACGAAGGTTGCGCCGATTGTTCGCGAGGCAATAGGCAGTGGGCAATAGGCAGTAGTCGGCACACTCGAATTCTTGCGTGGCTTTCAATCGCTATTGCCTAATGCCTAACGTCTACTGTCTTCCATCAAGGGGCTTTATCCAGGGCTCCCGGCGCGTTACATACGCCGCGAAAGCGAGACGACATGACCCTGAACAATGATGAAGATCTGGAGCGGTTGAAGGAAATCGGCCGCATCTGTGCCCGTGCTGTCCAGTTGATGGGCGCATCGCTCGAACCCGGCATGACCACCGCTGAGCTCGATGCGATTGGGCGTCGTTTCCTTGAAGGTGAGGGCGCCCGTTCGGCGCCGGAGCTGTCCTATAATTTTCCGGGCGCCACCTGCATTTCGGTCAATGAGGAAGTTGCCCACGGCATTCCCGGCCCGCGGGTAATTGCTGCCGGGGATCTCGTCAACATCGACGTTTCCGCCGAAAAGAACGGCTTCTTCTCCGATACCGGCGCCTCCTTTGCCGTGCCGCCGGTCAAGACGCAGATCGAAAAACTCTGCCGGGATGGCAAGCGAGCCATGTGG
This sequence comes from Pararhizobium arenae, assembly GCF_001931685.1. GTDB lineage: Bacteria > Pseudomonadota > Alphaproteobacteria > Rhizobiales > Rhizobiaceae > Pararhizobium > Pararhizobium arenae. Next base: position 481,482 of record NZ_MOOY01000002.1, read on the forward strand.
GTGGGGCTGAACGAGGTGCGCTCCGGCCGGTCGCTGGCGGCCATCGGCAATGCCATCGGCAGTTTTGCCAAGAAGAACCGCTATACGCTGATCACCAATCTTGCGAGCCACGGCGTTGGCCGCTCGCTGCATGAGGAGCCCGGCGAGATCGCCACCTGGCCGGACAAACGCGAAAAGCGCCGCATGGAAGAGGGCATGGTCTTTACCGTCGAGCCCTTCCTGTCAATCGGCGCCCATTGGGCCGAAAGCGGCGATGACGACTGGACGCTCTATAGCGAGCCACGCGCCCCGACCGTGCAGTACGAACACACCGTCGTCGTTACCCGCAACGGGCCCTTGGTGCTGACGCTGCCGGATTGATCGCCGGATCATTCGCGGCATTGATCGATCGCTCAAATTTTGTCGTTTGTTGTGGCTTTGCTGCGGTGCGATAAAACGGCATGACTGTTGCGCATTCCTCCGCGGGCATGGCCCGCACGGCAGCTGCCGGGGCCATTGCTATGGCGATCGCCATGGGTTTCGGCCGCTTCGCCTATACCCCGATCCTGCCCGGCATGATGGCCGGGCTCGGCCTTTCGCCCTCCGATGCCGGGCTGATCGCCTCGGCGAATTTTGTCGGTTATCTCGTGGGCGCCGTCCTTGCCGGGCTTGGCTGGGCAACGGGCCGGGAGCGATCGATCGGTCTTGGGGCGTTGCTGTCGACAGCCTTGCTTCTCCTCGCGATGGGCACAACCGAAAGCATCGCAAGCTTCATCGTCATCCGCTTCCTTGCGGGTGTCGCAAGCGCCTTCACCATGATTTTCCTCTCGTCGATCGTGCTTGGCCGGGCGGCGCGGATACACAATCCGCATGTGCAGGCCGTGCATTTCGGCGGTGTGGGTCTCGGTATCGCGGCATCCTCCCTGATGATCTTCCTGCTGGCCGGTGTAGATGTGGCGGGCTTTGCGAGCTGGCGGCTGGATTGGCTTGGCAGCGCGCTGATCGCTTTCATCGGTGCCATCGCCGTGTGGCTTATGCTGGAGGGTGAGACGACGAGCGCCACTCCGGTTCATGAGCCGCCGATTGTCTGGAACCGGCCGCTTGTAGTGATGACATTGACTTACGGCCTCTTCGGCTTCGGCTATGTGATCACCGCCACCTTTCTTGTCGCCATGGCGCGGGAAGGGGCGGCGGATAGCACGGTCGAATTTCTTGCGTGGTTTCTGACCGGTCTTTCGGCGGCGATCTCGATCTATCTCTGGGGCAAGCTGGTGCGGTTTGTCGGCCTTGTCGGCGTTTATCTCGGCGGCCTGCTGGTCGAGGCCATCGGCCTGGTGCTTGCCGTCAGCCTGCCGCTGCCGGCGGCCCCGCTGGTTGGCGGCGTGCTGCTGGGGCTGACCTTTCTGATGGTGACGGCGTTCGGACTGCAGATCGGCCGGCTGCTTGCGCCGAAAAGTCCGCGCAAGGCTCTGGCCTTCATGACCGCCGCCTTTGGCGTCGGCCAGATCATCGGGCCGATTGTCGCCGGCCGGCTTGCGGAAGGCGGCGGCTATACCTTGCCGACATTGATTGCGGCCTCCGTGCTGCTTTTGTGCGTGGTGATGGTTGCGGTGGAGGCGCGGCGGATTTCCGAGGCGATGACGGCTTCGTCGGGCGGCAAATAAGCTCCCGATTAAATAACCGTAACGTTCCGCTGATGTGATTGGCAGGGAAAGGCTTTTGCCCTAGTTTCCCGTGTCGAGAAGGCGGGTGCTTTGCCCGTCGCCAGCGAAAGTACCAGCACCTTGTTCGTATCCTTTTTCCCCAAGCCGAAGCTGTTCTTCCCTTCCGTTGTCATATGGACCCTGCTTGCGGTTCTCGTCTGGTATGGCGGCGGCCGTGACTTCGGCGCCTTGATCGGCTTGCCGCCCTTGCCGGAGGGCCAGGAGCCAGTGATTGGCGTTTCGGTCTTCTGGTCCGCACCGTTCCTCTGGTTCTATATCTACTACATCCTGATGGCCGGGCTCTTTTCCGCTTTCTGGTTCACATACAGCCCGCATCGCTGGCAGGGCTGGTCGGTGCTCGGCTCGGCACTGATCGTCTTCAACACCTATTTCTCGGTTCAGGTCAGCGTGGCGATCAACGCCTGGTATGGTCCGTTCTACGATATGATCCAGAGGGCATTGGCCCGGCAGGAGCCCATACCCACAGCCGCCGATCTTTATTGGGGCATGACAGGGTTTGCTGGGATCGCCTTTGTCGCCATCACCGTCGGGGTGCTGAACCTGTTCTTCGTCAGCCACTACATCTTTCGCTGGCGCACGGCGATGAACGATTTCTATATGTCGCACTGGCCGAAGCTGCGTCATATCGAAGGCGCTTCCCAGCGTGTTCAGGAAGATACGATGCGCTTCTCCTCGACCGTGGAAAGCCTCGGCGTCAATCTGGTCAGCTCGATCATGACGCTGATCGCGTTTCTGCCGGTCCTGTTCAAGTTTTCCGGTACAGTTACGGAACTACCGCTCATCGGCACGGTGCCGCACGCGCTTGTCTGGGCGGCGATCTGCTGGTCGCTGTTTGGAACGGTGTTCCTGGCAATGGTCGGTATCAAGCTGCCGGGGCTGGAATTCCGCAACCAGCGGGTTGAAGCGGCCTATCGTAAGGAACTCGTCTACGGCGAAGACCACGAGGACCGGGCAGACCCGATCACCGTGGCGCAGCTGTTCGCAAACGTGCGGCGCAACTATTTTCGCCTCTATTTCCACTACATGTATTTCAACGTCGCCCGCATCTTCTATCTACAGGCCGACAATCTCTTCGGCACCTTTGTCCTCGTGCCTTCGATCGTGGCGGGCAAGCTGACACTTGGCGTTATGAGCCAGATCCAGAACGTCTTCGGGCAGGTGCGGGAATCGTTTCAGTATCTCGTCAACTCATGGACAACGATTGTGGAACTGTTGTCGATCTACAAACGTCTACGTGCGTTTGAAGCGGCGATCTATGACGAGCCGCTGCCGGATATCGAGCAACGTTATCTGGAGCGGGAAGACACGGACGGCGAGATCCAGGCCGCAAAGCCCTGACATTCAAACTGTTAGAAGGCGGAGCGATCCGCCTTCTTTTCGTTGGCGAGCCTTGCCAGTGCTTCCGTATAGCTGACGCAGGCGACTTCCGGCTTTGAGCAGGTTTCGGTCAGGAACCTATCGAGCGCGCGCCAATAGGCGCCGCCGTTCATCTCGACAAAGTGGAAGCCGAGCTGCAGCGGAATGCGGCCGCCATTGTATTGGGCGTTGAACGCATTGCGATAGGCTTCCAGCGCGCGGGCCTCGAAGGTTGCGCTGTCCTTCCTGTTTTCGACGCCCATGGAATGACGCACGAACAGATTGTAGTCCATGCCGATGACGCGGCGCTTCTGCGGGCCTTCCGGGATCAGCGGCAGGCCGAAGCGCGACATTCCTTCCTGCGTGGCGGGCATGCCCGGTCCCTTGGTGACGAGGCTCGCGTCGTAGCGGAAACCGGCATCCTTCAGTGCCGGCAGCAGGCCGTCGCTGGTCGAAAGATAGGGCGCGCGAAAACCCTTGATGTCGTGGGTGGCGAATTTATTCCAGCCTTCCGGCTTTTCGCTTTCGATGCCGGCGGCGGTCCAGGCATTCTGAAGCGCTGCGTCGAAAGCCTTGAACTCACGGCTCCAGTCGGCCTTGCTCCAGCTTTTGCCGTCAAAATGGCCGCAGGCATGGCTGCCGATATCATGGCCGGCGAGATGCGCCTGCCAGATATAGCGGACGCGCTGGGCAATCTCGTCCTGCGACTGCGCGAAGCCCACATTCGAGCGGCCAGCCGTGTGGCCCGCGGCCTGATAGCTGCGACCGCCGTCGGCCTTGGTCATCAGGAATGTGCAGGAGAGGAAATAGGTGAAGTGCGCGCCGGTGCGCCTGCCCATGTCGAGGCTCTTTTCCCAGAGCCTGTTGTCATGGGCGCCATCGAAAGAAACGATCACCATCTGCTCGCGCTTGGCCGCCCCTGCGTTCGCTGCCGGCGGCGCCACGGCGAAGGCTTGCCCCGGCGCAAAAGCGAGACAGAGGGCGAGGGGAGCGAGACGGGGCATGCGGGACATGGAGAAAGGCCTTGGAGAAAGCGGCGCGTGATCGCGCTGGAAAAGAGACGAGCTGCGATGCACTGCCGCAGGAATGCGGCAATCCTTTGATCGCGCTGGAAATTCGCCGCCATTGCCTTTATGCCCTTTGGCAGAAACCCCTTTCAGGACAGGTTGGACATGGCCATTCTCATTCTCGGCGTCGTGATTTTTCTCGGCATTCATCTGGTGCGCAGTTTTGCGCCCGGCCTTCGCGACACCGTGATTGCAAAGGGCGGCAAAGGCGCCTGGCACGCGATCCATGGCATCTGCGCGCTCCTCGGCCTCTGTCTCATCGCCTACGGTTTCGATGCTTCCCGCGCGACCACGGGCATGCTCTACAATCCGCCGAAATTCTTGAGCCACATCGCGCTGACGCTGATGATCTTCGCCTGCATCTGTCTGGTCGCGGCTTTCCTGCCGGCGGGCAAGATCAAGGCTGCAACGAAGCACCCGGCGGTTCTGGCCATCAAGATCTGGGCGCTGGCCCATCTTATTTCCAATGGCGAGACCAACTCCGTTTTGCTGTTCGGCACTTTTCTCGCCTGGGGTGTCATCCTCCGCATTTCTATGAAGCGTCGCTGGCGGGCCGGCGAGATCACGCACCCGGTTTTCGTCTCCTACGCCTATGATGCGATGGCCGTCGCTGGTGGTCTGATCGTCTACGGTTTGTTCGTTTGGCGTCTGCATGAACTGTTGATCGGCGTGCCGCCGATCGTCACGGGATAGGCCAATTCGACGATCCCCCCTTACAACCGCCGCAAAATCGGGTAGAAGGCGCAAAATCTTTCCGATCATCCAGTACGAGAAGGCCGGTTATCCGGAGCAGGAATGGCGAACCAAGACGACAGCTTCATCCGCGAGGTCAATGACGAACTACGCTCCGACCAGATGCGGGGCGTCTGGGCGCGTTTTGGCAACATCATCATCGGTATCGCCGTTCTGATCGTGCTCGCAACCATCGGCAAGGTTGGCTACGAATACTGGCGTGAAAGCTCGGCGTCGAAATCCGGCGACGAATTCCTGGCAGCGCTGACGCTTGCCAAGGAAAACAAGACCGATGAAGCCATAGCCGCCTTCAGCGCTCTGGAGAAGGACGGCTTCGGCTCCTATCCCGTGCTGGCGCGCATGCGTGCCGCCACATTGCAGGCGCAGAAGGGCGACAAGGCCGCCGCCGTTGCAGCCTTTTCGGATATCGCGAAGGATGGCAATGTCGATCCGGCTGTTCGCGATGCAGCGCGCGTGCGCGCAGCCTATCTCCTCGTCGATACCGGCACCTACGAGCAGGTTTCGGCCGAAGTCGAACAGCTCGCCGTTCCCGCGAACGGTCTTCGCCATTCGGCCCGCGAAGCACTCGGCCTTGCCGCTTACAAGGCAGGCGACATGGCCAAGGCCAAGGGCTGGTTTCAGCAGATCATCGACGACACCCAAAGCCCGCGTAATCTGGCAAACCGCGCCCAGATGCTGCTCGATCTGATCACTGCCAGCGGCAAGGCGTCCTGAACGGGCGCGTGACGAACAGGAATTTTCGATGAACTTCACCGTCGCCATCGTCGGTCGCCCCAATGTCGGCAAGTCCACGCTTTTCAACCGTCTGGTCGGAAAGAAGCTGGCGCTTGTCGATGATACGCCGGGCGTTACCCGCGACCGGCGTCCGGGAGACGCCAAGCTCATCGACCTGCGCTTCACCATCATCGATACGGCCGGTCTCGAGCAGTCCGGACCCGAAACGCTTCAGGGCCGCATGTGGATGCAGACCGAAGCCGCCATCGACGAAGCCGACCTGACGCTCTTCGTCGTCGATGCCAAATACGGTCTGACGCCGGCTGACGAGACGCTGGGTGAGATGCTACGCCGTCGTGGCAAGCCTGTCGTGCTGGTTGCCAACAAGTCCGAAGCCAAGGGGTCGGACGGCGGCTATTACGACGCCTTCACCCTGGGCCTTGGCGAGCCTGTCGCCATCTCCGCTGAACACGGTCAGGGCATGATCGATCTGCGTGACGCCATCGTTGCTGCGATCGGGGAAGACCGCGCCTTCCCGCCGCAAGTCGATGAAGCCGAGACCAATGTCGATGTTCGCGACGAGATGGGCGCCGAGGACGAGGATTTCGAGCCGGAATATGACGAGACCAAGCCGCTGCGCGTTGCGATCATCGGTCGCCCCAATGCCGGCAAGTCGACGCTGATCAACCGCTTCCTTGGCGAAGATCGCCTGCTGACCGGCCCGGAAGCCGGCATCACCCGCGACAGCATTTCCGTCGAATGGGAATGGCGCGGCCGCACCATCAAGATGTTCGACACCGCCGGCATGCGCAAGAAGGCGCGGGTACAGGAAAAGCTTGAAAAGCTTTCCGTCGCCGACAGCCTGCGCTCGATCCGCTTCGCCGAATCCGTCGTCATCGTCTTCGATGCGACCATCCCTTTCGAAAAGCAGGATTTGCAGCTCGTCGATCTCGTGATCCGCGAAGGCCGTGCCGCCATCCTCGCCTTTAACAAGTGGGATTTGGTCGAAGACCCGCAGGCGCTGCTTGCCGATCTGCGCGAAAAGACCGAGCGGCTTCTGCCGCAGGCGCGCGGCATCCGCGCCGTGCCGATTTCCGGCCAGACGGGCTACGGCCTCGACAAGCTGATGCAGTCGATCATCGATACCGACAAGGTCTGGAACCGCCGTATTTCCACAGCGCGGCTCAACCGCTGGCTCGATGGCACGCAGATCCAGCATCCGCCACCGGCCGTTTCCGGCCGTCGCCTGAAGTTGAAATACATGACGCAGGTGAAGGCCCGTCCGCCGGGCTTCATGATCAATTGCACGCGGCCTGACGCCGTGCCGGAAAGCTATATCCGTTATCTGACCAACGGCCTGCGCAACGATTTCGACATGCCGGGCGTACCGATCCGCATCCATCTGCGCGCGTCGGACAATCCGTTCGAAAACAAGAAAAAGAAGCGGTAATCAGCTTCTTTTCAGGCCGTCGGCAGCTTGTCGGCGGCAATCAGCGCACCATGATGCTGGATGACGGCCGCAGCCGCCTTGGTCGCAAATTCGGCGGCTGCCTTTGCATCCCTATTGACGGCATAACGGGCGAGAAACGCGCCGTTGAAACTGTCGCCGGCGCTGGTCGTATCGACGATTTTGTCGACAGCCTGGGACGGCACAAAGACCTCCGCTTTACCGGCGAAACTCAGCGTCACTCCCTTCGCCCCATCCTTGACGACGATATGCTCGACCCCGAGATTCCGATAGCGCGCGATCGTCGCTGCGATATCGGCGTCGCCGAAATAGGTTGCCTCGTCGTCGAAGCTCGGCATGACTAGGCTCGCCGCACGGGCGCCGTCGGAGATGGTGTCCAGCATGCGCTGGCGATCATCCCACAGGCGAGCGCGGATGTTCGGGTCGAAGACGACGAGTTTGCCCGCCGCCTTGGCGCGGCGCAGTTCCGAAAGCAGGGTCTCGACGGCATCCGGCGCGAGAATGGCAAGGGTGATGCCGGAAAAGACGATGATATCGGCGGTCTCGATTGCGCCGCGCAGATGATCGGCATCGTCGGCCAGCGTCTTTGCCGCCGAAACCGAACGCCAGTAGGAAAAGCTGCGTTCGCCGTCCTTCAGGTGGATCATGTAGAGGCCCGGTGAGCGGCCCTCGACGCGGCGGATGTGTCTCGTTCCAACGCCGGTTGTCTCGATGAAGGCGAGCATATCGTCGGAGACGGTATCGGTGCCGACGGCCGTCAGGTAATCGACGGACCAGTCAGCGGGCAGGAAGCGTCGGGCGTAATAGGCGGTGTTGAAGCTGTCGCCGGCGTAGCCTTTTCGCAAGAGATCGCCTTCGGCCTGCATGAGTTCCACCATACATTCGCCGATCGAAAGCAGTGTCCTTGCCATAAAGCCTCTCCTCCAAAGTCCCATTTTTCCGGATAGGGGGAAGCACGGCGGAAGGCAAGGCGTTTCGCGGAGGATTCGGTTCGGTTGATGGTCGCGCCGGTTCTATTCTTGCAATGCAATAAAAGCGTTCCGGCTGCCGTTTACTCCGCGGCATCACGGCGATACATCTTGCAATCATGTCCCTCCAGCCATGGAGTTTCCGATGGCGTCTCCCGTGAAGTCCAATCCCGATTGGTGGCGTGGTGCGGTGATCTATCAGGTCTATCCGCGATCTTTCCAGGATACGACGGGGGACGGGCTGGGCGACCTCAACGGCGTGACCGAGCGGTTGCCTTATATCTCCAGCCTTGGTGTCGATGCGATCTGGCTGTCGCCCTTCTTCACCTCGCCGATGGCCGACATGGGTTATGACGTCTCGGATTACTGCGATGTCGATCCGATCTTCGGCACGCTCAGGGATTTCGATGCGCTTATGAAAAAAGCGCATGATCTCGGCCTCAAGGTGATCATCGATCAGGTCATTTCCCACACATCCGACCAGCATCCCTGGTTCAAGGAAAGCCGCTCCAGCCGGACGAACGACAAGGCCGACTGGTATGTCTGGGCCGACCCGAAGCCGGACGGCACGGCGCCGAACAACTGGCTGTCGATTTTTGGCGGACCGGCCTGGGAGTGGGACGGTGTGCGCAAGCAATATTACATGCACAACTTCCTCGGCTCGCAGCCGGATCTGAATTTCCACAATCCGGATGTGCAGGACGCCCTCCTGAAGACCGTGCGTTTCTGGCTGGAGCGCGGCGTCGATGGTTTCCGGCTTGATACCGTCAACTTCTACTTCCACGACAAGGAACTGCGGGACAATCCTCCGCTTGTCCATGACGAGGATGCGATCGGTCTCGATGCGCCGGACGTGAACCCATACGGTATGCAGAACCATCTCTACGACAAGACCCAACCGGAAAATATCGGCTTCCTGCAGCGTTTTCGCGCTCTCCTGGACGAGTTCGGCGAACGCGCATCGGTCGGGGAAGTGGGCGACGGTGCACGCTCGCTAAAGACCGTCGCCGCATACACGAGCGGCGGCGACAAGCTGCATATGTGCTACACCTTCGATCTGTTGGGGCCGGATTTCACGGCAACCCATATCCGCCGATGCGTCACCGCGTTCCAGAATGCGGTGACGGATGGCTGGGTCTGCTGGGCCTTTTCCAACCACGACGTCACCCGCCATGTGAGCCGGTTTATCGAAAAGGACGATGAACGCGAACGTGTGGCCAAACTGGCGATCTCGGTGCTGGCGACATTGCGCGGTTCCATTTGCCTTTATCAAGGCGAGGAACTCTCCTTGCCGGAAGCCGATCTTGCCTTCGAAGATCTGCGCGATCCCTACGGCATCCGTTTCTGGCCTTCCTTCAAGGGCCGCGACGGATGCCGCACGCCGATGCCCTGGGAAGCAAAAGCCGAAAATGCCGGGTTCTCGAAGGTCAAACCTTGGCTGCCGGTGCCGGATGTTCACACGGCGCTCGCTGCCGATGTGCAGGAGAAAGCTGATGGTTCTGTCCTTGCGCATTACCGTGAGACGCTGGCGTTCCGAAAACAGCATCCGGCACTGCGCGACGGTTCGATGCGCTTTATCGAGACCAATCAGGATATCCTCGCCTTCACGCGGGAGAAGGACGGGGAGCGGCTGCTTTTCGTCTTCAATCTCCGCCGTGGCCCGCAAAGCGTTCAGTTGCCGAAGGATCTGAAGATCGCCGAAGTTCTGCCGATGCCGGGTTTTGAAGCGCGACTGGACGGCTGGGATATTGAGCTGGACGCGCTCGATGTTTTTTGCGGGAAGCTTCAGAATTAGCCTTGTTGAAACATCCTATGGGATGTCATATATTGCGACATGAAACGTGTTGTGCTGGATACCAATATTCTGGTGGCGGGCCTGCGCAGCAGAAACGGCGCATCTTTCGGCGTTCTCAGTCTTGTTGCAGACAGGGTGATCATACCGTTGGTCACCACAACCTTGTTCTTGGAGTATGAGGCCGTTCTCAAACGCCCGGAACTGCGAGGTATGACAAACTTGTCTGTTGCTGACATGGAATTATTCCTGCGGGAGCTCGCTGCTCTGGCAAAGCCGGTTGACGTTCATTTCAGTTGGCGCCCGCAAAGCTCCGATCCGGCTGATGAAATGGTTCTGGAAGCTGCGGTAAACGGTCGTGCAGATGCGTTGATCACCCATAATCTAAAGGACTTGGCCGAAGCAGCTGCACGTTTTGGAATTCCAGCGGTGCTTCCAGGCGTATTCTTGCAGGAATGGAAAGATGAGTAAGGCAACCTATCCTTTAAAGCTGCCCGCTTCCGTAAAAGAAGCCGCTGCTCGGCTGGCAAAGTCAGACGGTGTCTCGCTTAATCAATGGATTGCGTCGGCGGTTGCGCAGAAAGTCGGTGTAATGGAGACAGCGGAGACTTTCCTCGCGGCGAGAGCCGGCTCTGCGCGTGGGACGGGCCTCGCAAGCATTCTTCATAAAGTCGCTGATGTCCCACCGGATGCAGGCGACGAGATGCCGGACATATTAAAAAATCAGGAATGAAGTTCACCCGATCAGCATGAACTTGTCGACATCCACCAGCCCGCGATCCGAAATCTTCAGGTGAGGAATAACCGGCAGTGGCAGGAAGGCGAGTTGCAGGAACGGCTCCTGCAACGTGGCGCCCAATGCAAAAGCGGCCTGGCGCAGGTCGTGCAGCGTGTCGCGCACGCTCTCATAGGGCTCGAGGCTCATGAGGCCGGCGACGGGCAGGGCGATTTCGCCGGTCACCTTGCCGTCTTCGACCACGACGAAGCCGCCTTTGATCTCACCGAGACGGTTGGCTGCCATCGCCATATCGTCCACGTTCACGCCGACGACGCAGATGTTGTGGCTGTCATGGCCGACGGTCGATGCGATGGCACCTTTCTTCAGGCCAAATCCCTGCACGAAACCGTTGGCATGATTGCCGTTCAAACCATGCCGCTCGATAACCGCTACCTTGATGATATCGCGGCCGAGATCGATGCCGGTCTGGTTGCCGTCGGCTGGCAGCTTGAAACGGCGGTGTTCGGTGATGATCTTGCCCGGCAATACCCCGATGACCGAGCTTTCGCCTTCGGTATAGGGCACGCCAAAGGCGGCGGCGTTCACATGGCCGGCTTTGACGCTATCCAGCCCCACGGGCGCGACGGAACGGCGAGAGGCAAACAGCTCATCCGTGACACGGCGACCGCCGCAGAACACCATCTCCGCCCGGCACTTTTCCAGGCTATCCACCACAACGAGATCAGCTCGCCAGCCCGGGGCGATGAGACCGCGATCTTTGAGCCCGAAGGCGCGCGCCGCGGAAAGGGAGGCAGCGCGATAAACGGCCAGACGATCCGCTCCGTGAGCAATGGCTTCGCGGATCATGTGATCGAGATGGCCTTCTTCGGCGATGTCGAGCGGATTGCGGTCGTCGGTGCAAAGGGCAAGATGAGGCGACAGCCGTTCCGTGAGCAGCGGCAGCAACGCATGGAGATCCTTGGAAACGGACCCCTCACGCACCAGGATGTGCATGCCCTTGCGGATCTTTTCCAAGGCTTCTTCCGCCGAGGTGCATTCGTGATCGGTGCGGATGCCGGCGGAGAGATAGCCGTTGAGATCCAGCCCGCGCAGCAGCGGTGCATGCCCGTCGATATGGCCGCCCTGGAATGCTTCGAGCTTGGCGAGGCAGGTCGGGTCCTTGTAAATGACGCCGGGAAAATTCATGAACTCCGCAAGGCCGATAACCTTGGGATGATCGCGGAATGGCAACAGCTTCTCGATCGGCAGATCGGCGCCGGAGGTTTCGAGATGGGTTGCCGGCACGCAGCTCGAAAGCTGCACGCGGATATCCATGATGGTTTCGAGCGCGCTGTCGAGGAAGAACTGGATGCCCTCGATGCCGAGCACATTGGCGATCTCATGCGGATCGCAGATCACCGTGGTCACGCCGTAGGGCAGGACGCAGCGGTCGAATTCATGCGGGGTGACGAGCGAGGATTCGATATGCAGATGGGTGTCGATGAAACCGGGAACGACGGTCTTGCCGGAAATGTCGATTTCCTTCGTGCCGGTATAGGTGCCGTAGGTGCCGACGATCCGATCGCCGCAGATGGCGATGTCGGACGCGACAAGCTCGCCAGTCGCGAGATCGTAGAATTGGCCGCCCTTCAGGACGATGTCCGCCGGTATCCGCCCGGTGCCTTGGTCGATGAGGCGTTCGAGACGTTCGGACATGGCGCGTTTCCTGTTTCTGAAGACTTCGGCCGTTGAATATCAGCCTTCTCAAAATAGCCCTCTCCGCAGATATCACGGAGAGGAATTTGCATGAATGGCAACCGTTCAGGCGATCGCGTGGAGCACCTTGCGGATGCCGTCTATCAGTTCGTCGATCTGCTCGGTCGTGATGATCAGCGGTGGCGAGAGCGCGATGATGTCGCCGGTGGTGCGGATCAGGAGGCCGCTTTCATAGGCCTTGAGGAAGGCCGAGAAGGCGCGCTTGGTCGGCTCGCCGGCGATCGGCGAGAGCTCGATGGCGCCGATAAGGCCGATGTTGCGGATGTCGATGACGTGAGGGCAATCGGCCAGCGTATGCAGCGCCTTTTCCCAGTAGGGAGCAAGCTCGGCGCCGCGGGTCAGCAGGCCTTCGTCGCGGTAGGTATCGAGCGTGCCGAGGGCAGCGGCGGATGCGATCGGATTGCCTGAATAGGTATAGCCATGGAAGAACTCGATCATGTGCTCCGGGCCGCTCATGAACGCATCGTGGATTTCCGAGGTAACGAACACCGCCCCCATCGGGATCACGCCGTTGGTCAGGCCTTTGGCGGTGACGATGATGTCCGGCCTCACATCGAAATACTGGGCGGCAAACGGCGTGCCGAGGCGGCCGTAGCCAGTGATGACTTCATCGAAGATCAACAGGATGCCGTGCTTGGTGCAGATATCGCGCAGCTTCTGCAGATAGCCCTTCGGCGGGATGAGGACGCCAGTGGAGCCTGCAACAGGCTCGACGATGACAGCTGCGATGGTCGAGGCATCGTGAAGCGTCACGATGCGCTCCAGTTCGCTTGCAAGATCGCCCCCATGTTCCGGCTGGCCTTTGGTAAAGGCGTTCTTCTCCGGCAGGTGTGTGTGTGGCATGTGATCGACGCCGGTGAGCAGCGTGCCAAACATCTTGCGGTTGGAGACTATGCCGCCGACGGAAATGCCGCCGAAGTTGACGCCGTGATAGCCGCGCTCGCGACCGATCAGGCGCGTGCGCGATCCCTGGCCTTTCACCTTCTGGTAGGCCAGTGCCACCTTGAGGGCGGTATCGACGGATTCCGAACCGGAGTTGGTGTAGAGAACATGGTTCATGCCTTCAGGGGCGATGTCCACGAGGCGGTTCGCCAGTTCGAAGGCCTTGGGATGACCAAGCTGAAACGCCGGCGCATAATCAAGTTCGCCGGCCTGCTCGCGGATGGCCTCGGTAATCAGCGGGCGGCAGTGCCCGGCATTGACGCACCACAGACCTGCGGTGCCGTCCAGCACCTGTCTGCCATCGCTGGTGGTGTAATGCATGTCCTTGGCGGCCACGAACATGCGCGGCTCCTTCTTGAACTGACGGTTTGCCGTGAACGGCATCCAGAAGGCGCGCAGGTCGTTGGGCGTGGCATTTCGGTTCGACATATCGTTCTCCATGGCCCCGTGAGGCCATTTCCCCGTAAGTGGTTTGGAATCTTTACTCTTCGGTCAAACTATCAGGGCGATTCGAGGCGTCAACCCTGCCTCTTCCTCGCGCATTTTCCCCAACAGACATCCTAAAACCGCCACGCAAACCTGCGTCTTTGAGGAAGCTTAACCAGTTTGCTGCACAGTGCAGGCGCTCGTATCCGAAACGGCTTCAGGACGATGATCTTGCGAAATGTCGTGGCCGCTGTGGCCCTTGTTGTGCTCGGCCTGTTTCTCGTGCAGGCGCGGGCCGAAGAAACGATCGTAGACGGCGCTTTCGACCAGGCGAAGGATGGTTTCTGGGGCGCGGGCGATGTCGTTTTGTCGCGAGAAGGCGGAGAATTGTGCGCCTCCGTGCCAGCCGGCGGTCAGGCCTGGGATCGACTGATGGGCGTCAGCGACATCAAGCTGAGGCCCGGAACGTCCTATCGGCTTGCGCTGAAGGCCGAAAGCCGCGACCCTCATGATTTTTCCATCCTCGTACAGCGCGCAGCCGAGCCCTGGACCGCCCAGGCAAGCTTTGAAGGCCGCGCGGGCGAAGAAGCGTTCGCCCTTTCAACCACATTCGTCGCCAAGGAAGCCGACCCCGCACAGCTTGTCTTTCATCTGGGCGGTGCGCCAGATCCTTGGCGTTTGTGCATTGACGACGTGACGCTGGCTGCTGTCGAAGCGACGCAGCCGACCGGCAGCGAGGGGGAAACGGAGCGGCAATCGCCGGGACCGAGCCCGCTTGAGGCGCTGCCGCCGCTCGTCAATCAGGCCGGGTATTTTCTGGATGGCCCCAAGCGTGCGACGATCATCTCCTCGTCGGAAAAGCCCTTGGCCTTCACGCTCGCCGATGAGGCGGGCCGGACGGTTGGGGAAGGCGTGACTAGGCCCGGCGGCTTCGATCCGACCGTTGGCGCGGATACCCAGATCGCCGATTTCTCGGCCTTCCGGCGTGCGGGGGATGGATATCGCATCGTTGTCAACGGCGCGCAAAGCGTGCCGTTCGCCGTGGGGCGGGACGTCTATTCGCAGTTGAGGATTGATGCGCTGTCCTGGTTTTACCCGCAGCGCAGCGGTATCGCGATCGATGGCGACATCGCCGGCGAAGTCTATGCACGGCCGGCGGGCCATATCGGCGAGGGTGAAAACAAGGGGGATACCGATGTGTCCTGCCTTGGCGGGCCGGTTGCCGAGACACTCTATGGTGACTGGCGCTGTGACTACCGGCTCGATGTTTCCGGCGGCTGGTATGACGCGGGCGATAACGGCAAGTACAGCGTCAACGGCGCGATCTCGGCTGCACAACTGCTCGGCGCCTTCGAGCGTGGCCGGCTGTTCACGGCAGGCGCCTCGGCGATGCTGGGCGACAGCCTCTCGAATATCGCGGAAAACGGAAACGGTATTCCCGACGTTCTCGATGAAGCGCGGTGGGAGCTGGAATTTCTGCTGAAAATGATTGTGCCGGAAGGGCAGCCTCTGGCCGGAATGGTGCACCACAAGATCCACGACACGGCTTGGACGGGCATTCCGCTTCTGCCGCATATGGACGCCGAGGAGCGGATGCTGCACCGACCCTCGACAGCGGCAACGCTCGATCTCGCGGCTGTTGCCGCCCAGGGCGCGCGGTTGTATGCGCCCTATGACGAGGACTTTTCCCGAAAGTTGCTTGCCGCCGCCCGAAAGGCATGGCTGGCCGCGGCCGCCAACCCCGTTCTCTACGCACCGTCATCCGATGGCATGCAGGGCGGCGGCGATTACAACGACGACGATATCACCGACGAGACCTACTGGGCGGCGGCCGAACTTTTCATCACCACGGGCGAGAAGAGATATCTGACCGCGCTCCACGGTTCGCCCTATTGGGCGGGTCCTGTGTTTTCTCCCGCAGGTGCCTTTCACTGGCGCAATCCCGCCGGGCTTGGTCGCATCAATCTGGCGCTCTACGGCGAGAAGCTGCCGAAGAACGATCTCTCGATGATCCGGAAAAGCGTCGTTTCCGCTGCGGGCAATTTCCTCAAGCTGCAGCAGAAGGAGCCGTTCGGCCAGATCTACCGCCCAGCCGAGGCGCGTTACGACTGGGGATCGAACCACGCCATTCTGCAAAACATGATCGTCATGGCCGCAGGCTATGATCTGACCGGTGACCGCGCGCTTCTGGACGGCGTGCGCGAAAGCATGGACTATATTCTCGGGCGCAACGCCATGAATATGTCCTACATCACCGGTTACGGCGCGGCTTATCCGAAAAACCAGCACAGCCGCTGGTACGCGCATCAGGTCGACCAGCGCTTTCCCAATCCTCCCGTCGGCTCACTTGCCGGGGGGCCGAACTCGACACCGGTCGACGAGATCGCGCGCGCACGCCTTCAGGGATGCGTGCCGCAGACCTGCTACGCCGATGACATCGAGGCCTTCGGGAGCAACGAGATCGCAATCAACTGGAACGCGCCCCTCGTCTACGTGGCGTCTTTCCTTGCGGATGCACGCTGACCACCGTCAAATTCAACTTGTTGCGCGATTTTCTGCAAGCCCGGCACAACCTTGTCGTGCGATCAGAAGAGCGCTCCCGAATGAGCGGATCAAGGGCAATATCGCCGTGATTTCGGGGTTATGATCACTGCCTGCCGCGCCCGGACTCGTTATCCCGGCGCGGCAGGTCAAACGCCTGATGTTGGATGTCCGGGGACCTGATCCGTTCATCATCAACAGGAGGCGGGTGCAGACGACCCAAAGGCATCGCCGGCAATTCTTCTACCCGGCAAAGCGGGCAGACAGGCAGGTTTCAGGCACGCAGCTGCTTCAGCGGCTTTACGTTTTCGTCTTCGGCCGGATAGATTTCCTTCAGCGTATCCAAGACCTTAATCACGGACTCCGAAGAGCAGGAATAGTAGATTGTCTGCGCGTCGCGGCGGGTCGTGACCAGATTCTGGGCGCGCAGCTTCGAAAGGTGCTGGGAGAGCGCCGACTGGCTAAGCCCGACCTGTACGGCAAGAGCGCCGACCGCCATCTCTTCCTTGATCAGCGAGTTCAGGATCAACAGCCGCTTGGGATTGGCCATGGCGGACAGGAATTCGGCAGCGATCTCGGCTTTCTGATGGGTTTCAGGGGAAATTTCGGGCATTGCGCACTCCGATGCGGGCTCTCATCAAGCTTAGTCATACAAATCAAGCCGGGATAATTAGCCGTGATGCATGAAAGGGCAACCGGGCACTGCAAGAATTAGGGGTATTTGAGTCAAGTTAACCGTAAAGCCGCACAAGCAGCGGTCGCAATTCTGATACACTTTGCAAAGTTTCGTTAAATTCGAGCCGCTTGAGCTGGTCGCCGAGGGCGAGATCGAGGCCTGCGGCGTCTATGCCGCAGATCGTCCAGCCGTCTCCCGTAGCCTTGCAGAAGGTCTGCGTATAGCGCGTCGCCGCGTCGGCATGATCGCTGTTCATGTGCTCGATCGCCCGGCTTTCCATGGCTGCGAGGTCGGCAATGGCAGGTGAGACGATCAGCAGATCGTCGCCGTCAAGCAGATAGGCGCGCCCAAAACCGCCGTTCAGGCTGGCGCGTTGCGGCGTCAGTCGGAAGAAGGCGAAATCGGGAAAGTCGATGTAAAGCTCGGCCTTGGGATGGCGCCGCAGAAAGCGTTCACGAAGGCCCGCATGCCGGTCATGCTCGCGCTCCACCTTTTCGGCTGCGCATTGAACGGTCAAACGTGGGTGGGCCAGCGGATCGCCCTTGCCGATGTCTCCCACCAGAAGAGAGCAGCGATTGTCGGCGGCAAGTGCCTGTGTGTGGGTCGAAAGATTGGATACGAGGATAACCGGGGTGCCATCCGTGTCGATGCCGATCAGGGTGCGGCTGACAAAGGGAAAGCCGTTTTCGCCGGGTTCCAGGACAGCGAGCGCGGCGCTTCGAGCCGATCGCAACAGCGTGCGCGCAAGCCTGCGCGCCTCGTCATTGGTCTCGCGCAGCACGGAAGGTTTCTCGCTCATGATCGTCATTTTCCCTGAAACGGTCAGGGACGATCACTAGCGCATAAATCCTAAAACGGAAATCTGCAAAGTTGAGTGTTGGATGAAAGTATGAACGTCGTTCCATCCCTCCCGGCGATGCCGCGGAGGGATGGAACGAGGGCCGTTTTAGGCACCCCTGTTCTTGTGTCGCGTCAGGCTTTCGACGACGTTCTGTGCATTGATCGTGCCGATGATCGCGCCGTTCTCTACGACGCCGATGCTGCCTGGTTGGCGTGACATGGCATCGAGGATGTCGACCAGCGGCGTTGTCGGCTTGGCGGTCGCGCTGACGCCGGCGGTATCGCGGCTTGCCCCGTGGCTCATCACGTCCATGGCCGTCAGCATGGTGATCGGGTTCATGTGCTGGACAAAATCGGCGACATACTGGTTGGCCGGGTTCTTGACGATCTCCTGCGGCGTGCCGCACTGGATGATGCGCCCGCCTTCCATGATGGCGATGCGGTTGCCGATGCGGAAAGCCTCGTCCAGATCGTGGCTCACGAAAAGGATGGTCTTCTTCAGGCGGCGCTGGAATTCGAGCAGTTCGTCCTGCAGGCGGGTGCGGATCAGTGGGTCGAGCGCCGAGAAAGGCTCGTCCATCAGGAGGATCGGCGCGCCTGTCGCAAAGGCGCGGGCAAGGCCGACCCGCTGCTGCATGCCACCCGACAATTCCTGAACCTTGCGGCCGGACCATTTGGTGAGGTTCACCAGTTCCAGTTGCTCTGCGACACGTTTCTTCATCTCGGCTTCCGGCACGCCGGCAAGCTCGAGGCCGAAGCCGACATTGTCGGCAACCGTGCGCCACGGCAGCAGCGCGAACTGCTGGAACACCATCGACACCGTGTGCATGCGGAAATCGCGCAGCGCCTTGGTGGTCGTCTTGTAAGGGTTGAGCGAGCCGTTGCCGGTCTTGACCTCGACGCTGCCGCGCACGACAGGGGCAAGGCCGTTAACGGCGCGCAGAAGCGTGGATTTGCCCGAGCCCGACAGGCCCATCAGCACGAGGATTTCGCCCTCGTGGATGGAGAGCGAGGCATCGGCGACGCCGAGCACCAGCCCGGTTGCCGCGCCGATCTCGTCGCGGGTCTTGCCCTGATCGACCATGGCGAGGGCCGCTTCCGGCTTGTTGCCGAAGACAATGTCGACATTCTTGAAAACGACGGCCTCGGTCATGCGGCGTCTCCTTCATCCGACGAGCGGAACAGGCGGTCGAGGATGATGGCGAGCACGACGATGCAGAGGCCGGCTTCGAAGCCCATCGAGATGTTGACGGTGTTCAGCGCCCGAACGACCGGAACGCCGAGGCCCTTGGCGCCGACGAGCGCGGCGATCACCACCATCGACAGGGAGAGCATGATGGTCTGGGTCAGGCCCGCCATGATCTGAGGCTTGGCGAAAGGCAGCTCGATCTTGCGCAGCACCTGGGAGGGCGTTGCGCCGAAGGACACGGCCGCTTCCACCAGCGACGGCGGGGTCGAGATGATGCCGAGACGGGTGAGGCGGATCGGGGCAGGGATGGCGAAGATCACGGTGGCGATCAGGCCCGGAACCATGCCGAGGCCGAACAGGATGAGCGCCGGGATGAGATAGACGAAGGTCGGGATCGTCTGCATCAGATCGAGGGCGGGTCGCAGGATGGCGTAAAACCAAGGGCGACGGGCAGCCGCGATGCCGAGCGGCACGCCGATCAGCATGCTGACGCCCGTTGCGGCGAGAACCAGCGCCAGGGTTTCCGTCGTTTCCTTCCAGAAACCCTGATTGACGATCAGGAGCAGCCCGAGGAAGGTGAACAGGGTAATACCAAGCGAGCGGCGGAAATACCAGGCAAGACAGCTGATCAGCACGATCATCGCCAGCGCATAGCCCAGCTTGCCGCCGGGGCTGGTAAGATAGGGGCCCTGCAGCACGAACAGCACGACATCAATGCCGGCCTGCAGCACGACTTTCAGGAAGTCGAACACGCCTTCGCCATTGGTCGTCAGCCAGTCAACGACGGCTTTGGCCCATGGGCCGATAGGAATCTTGGTAGTTGTCAGCCAATCCACGAATTGAGATCCGATTTCAAAAGTTGATGGAGCATCTACAGGCTAAAATTCTCGATAGCAGGGCTGCAGACAGGGGGTGCGATGCGCGTCTTCATACGGGCGGAAGGGCCCGCCCGTAAGAGACAATAGCAATCGTCAGATCAGGCTTGAAGCATGGCGAGCAATTTTCTGCCCACGCTTCAAGGTTCCGCATTCATGCGTGTCATCCGCGCAGAACCGCCTCAGGCGATCCTGCGCGAAGATATCAGAGGCCCAGTGCGGTCTTGACCGCGCTGGCGGCGTCTGCGCCGTCCTTTGTGGTCACGCCGGCGAGCCAAGGCTCGATGGCGGTCGGGTTGGCCTTCAGCCATTCGGTGGCGGCCGCTTCCGGGTCCTTGCTCTCGTTCAGGATCTTGCCCATGATCTCGTTTTCCATCTGGAGCGAGAACTTGAGGTTCGTCAGAAGCTTGCCGACATTCGGGCATTCCGTGACGTAGCCGGCGCGGACATTGGTGAAGACGGTTGCGCCACCGAAGTTCGGCCCGAAGATGTCGTCGCCACCCGAGAGGTACGTGAGCTTGAAGTTGGCGTTCATCGGGTGGGGTTCCCAGCCGAGGAAGACAATCGGGCCGCCATCCTTTTCAGCGCGGGCGACTTCGGCAAGCATGCCCTGTTCGGAGGATTCGACCACTTCGAAGCCGCTGAGCTCGAACGTGTTCTTGTCGACCATGTCCATGATCAGGCGGTTGCCGTCATTGCCGGGTTCGATGCCGTAGATTTTTCCGCCAAGCGCATCCTTGTGCGTGGCGATATCCTTGAAGTCCTTGATGCCGAGTTCGGCGCCCTTGGCGTTGGTGGCGAGCGTGTATTTCGCGCCTTCGAGGTTGGGACCGAAGGATTCGACCGACTTGTCATCGAGGAAGGGGCGAACGTCGTTTTCCTGGGTCGGCATCCAGTTGCCAAGGAAGACGTCGATGTCCTTGTTCTTCAGCGACTGATAGGTGACCGGCACGGACAGAACGGTGGTTTCCGTCTGGTAGCCGAGACCCTTCAGGATGGTGCTGACGGTTGCTGTGGTCGCGGTGATATCGGTCCAGCCGACATCGGAAAAGCGAACGGTGCCGCAGCTTTCCGGCTCGGCCGCAAAGGCGGTTGATGCACCGAGAGCAATAAGCGAAACGGTCGCGGCTGCTACGAATTTCAAAGAGAATATCTGGTTCATTTTGTCGTTCCCCTGGCACTGTGTTTTTAGCCAATCACCAATTTTTCGCCTTTTCAAGCGCCTGGTGTTGGCCGGAGTGTATTGAGACAATCGGCCGACGCGCCCGCCCAATGCGACGTTACATGTCGCAATGCTGATGGATTGGCGCCTTTCTCGTTTTTCTGTGATTTTTGAAATTGGAGACTGGTGTTCCTCGTTCTGTCTGTTCATGAACGGGGAAAGCATACGGGGACTGCACGCCATGGCCAAACTCTATTTCAGCTATGCCACCATGAATGCGGGGAAATCCACCCTGCTGCTGCAGGCGTCCTATAACTATCAGGAACGCGGTATGCGCGTTCTGGTGCTGATCGCCGCCTTCGATGATCGCGCCGGCAAGGGCCGTATTTCCTCACGTATCGGACTGAGTGCCGAGGCAACGGCGTTCGGCCATGAAGACGACCTCTATGCAATGATCGAAAAGCAGCACGCGGACGAGAAGATTGCCTGTGTTTTTGTGGACGAGGCGCAGTTCCTTTCGGAAGAACAGGTCTGGCAGCTGGCGCGCGTTGCCGATCGCGTTGGTATTCCCGTCATGGCTTACGGGTTGCGCACCGATTTCCAGGGCAAGCTCTTTCCCGGCTCGATGGCGCTGCTCGCCATCGCCGACGAACTGCGCGAGGTGCGCACCATCTGCCATTGCGGCCGCAAGGCGACGATGGTGGTACGGCTTGACGGAGAGGGGCGTGTCGCACGCGAAGGCGCTCAGATCGAAGTCGGCGGCAATGACAAATATGTCTCCTATTGCCGCAGGCATTGGGAAGACCTGATGAGCGAGGCGTGACCGCTTTCCTGCGATGCAGGCTTTGTGCGAAGGTAGCGCTTTCTACCTTAGGTTCGTCATCATGCCCCGTCTTCTTTTTTCACTCCTCTGTCTCTGTCTTTCTGCCGTCACCACCCGTGCGGATGGCGACGTAGACGCCGGTGCCGCCGTGTTTCGCAAATGCGGGGCCTGCCATACGGCAACCGAGCCGCTGAACCGAGTTGGGCCAAGCCTGCTGGGCGTAATTGGCCGTCCCGTGGCAACAGCGCCGGACTACACCTATTCCTCCGCCATGACGGAGTTTGGCGCTGACGGTAAAGTCTGGGATGAGGCGCGGCTTTCGGAGTATCTCCTCAGCCCCAAAGCCATGGTGCCAGGCACCAAGATGGTCTTTGCGGGGCTGAAGAAACCGACGGATATCGCCAACGTGATTGCCTATCTTAAATCAGTGGTTTCGCCCAAATAGCAATATTCGTCGCTACAACCCTTGTGCTTCAACGTCCGGGGACCATTATATAATCCGGCCGGGCACTGAATAATCCGCCGCGGCGATGCGTTATCACGCGCAAACAGGGGGAAAACCGATGGCGACACTTCAGAATTTTGAAAGCGAAATCGAAAAGACCCGCGGGATCGTGCAGGAAATGCGCGGCAAGATGGATCAGTCCGCCGTCGTGCTCGATCAGTTCGCCAAGGCCGACACCAAGCTAGGTGATGCCAATTTCGACATCGAAAACGCCCGCATCGAGGATGTCATCCGCCAGCAGAAGATGATGGAAGGCAATATCGCCGACCTGATCATCGGGCTTGAGGATGCGACCAATGTTTTCGGCGCCGAATTCGAAAGCATGAAGACCTTCACCGGCTACGAGAAATTCATCGGCATCTTTTCCAAGCAGAGCGCGCAGCGCATGCGCACCGATCGCGTTCGCAACATGTCGCTTGCCGGCAATCTGCAGGAGCTGCTTTCCAAATCCGATACCATCGTCGGTATCCTCAAGGAACAGAAATCCGTCCTCGACCAGCGCTACAAGACCTCCGAGGCGAGCCTTGTGCAGGTGATCGAGCGGCGCAAGGGGACGATGGCCAATCTGCAGGAGGTGCAGAAGCGCATCGAGGAACTGAACCCGATGCTGATGGACATCGAAAACCGCATCGCGGCTTCGACCGACCAGATTTCGCGCACCCAGCTTGAGGGCGAGCGTTCGGTGCTGGCGACGGAATACAACGAGAAGCAGGCCAAGGAGCAGGAACTGCTGGCCGAAAGCCAGACGCTGGAACGCTACACCTCTATGTTCCAGACCTTCGTGGATTCGCTCAATAACCAGATTGCCGCGCAGAACACGCTGATCAACAAGCTGACGATCGATACCGAGCAGCGCATCGTGCTCTACAAGGCGCTGGAAGATTCGCTGAAGACCGCGGCCCAGCAGGAAGTCGCCCACAAGATCAACACGCTCGGCAGTCAGGTGGACACGGCAGCGGAAGAGACCATGGCCGGCATCGGCTCGGCGGCACAGCGCCATATCGGCGATCTCCTGGAGATGCACGAGAAGAACATGCTCTCGACGCAGGATATCCAGCGGCGCAAGAAACTGGCCGACGATGCCTTTGCGCGTCGGTTCCAGGCGGTGATGGATAAGCACAACGCCGCGAATTACGTGAAGTCGTGATTCCGATGGCCGATTCTGGAGTTTGGGGTGTCTTACCCCCCTCTGTCGGCTTCGCCGACATCTCCCCCTCAAGGGGGGAGATCGTTCTTTTCCCTGACCGACCACGATGCCAGAGGCAATCTCCCCCCTTGAGGGGGAGATGTCACGAAGTGACAGAGGGGGGTAAACTTTCGGCAAGTGCGAGATTGCGTCCATGAACGCCGCCCTCCACGGCCCCGTCGGCCAATATTTCGGTTCCATCCGCGCCGCCCTGGCCGGCCTCGAAATCTTCCTTTCCGACCGCAACTCGCCGTTCTACCGCAATTCCGTGGTAGGCGAAGTCGTCGTTCCCTATCTCGCCCGGCTGAAATCCTCGTTTTCCTGCTGGGAAAATCGCGTCGGCTTTATCGAGCAGTTCCGTATCTCCCGCGCCGAAAGCGGCTTTCCGGTTTTCCAGAATGTTCTGGAACTGGAGAACGATCGGCAGACGGCGGAAAAGCGTCTCGCCAGCATTCCCGTCGCCGATGCGCTGCGCGCCGAGATGGCCGATTTCATCCTGCGGCAGAAGGCATTTCCATCGGCTCTGCAAGCCCGCATGGCCGAGCGCCTCTATCTGGAGCAGATCGGCAAGGGCGACATTTTTTCGCCTTTCGTGCTGCCCGAGACCGTCCGCGTCGCGGTCAACCCGAAAACCATGCGGCCCTACTACGTCGTCTGCTGGGGCGCCTTCGACGGCACCAGTACCCTGCCGATGATCTATATGGCGACAATCGAGGATTCGTCCGACAAGATCGTCAAACTGCTGGTGACACCGGATGGCAAGCTGAACCCCGATCAGGATATTCCGCTGCCGATCGGCGGATTGCTCAACCCAGAACTTGCCAGCCGTTTCGATGATTTTGCCTTGAAGAACAGCGCCTATTCACTGACGCCGGTGACCATTGCCACCAATCTCGACAAGGATTTTGAAGAGCTGCACCCGAAGCAACTGCGCCGCATCGTGCTCGGCCCGTTCTATTCGGCGGGCATTACCGAGAACAATGCCCGCATCAACGAAATCCTTTCCAAGGTGCGCAAGGTGGAGAACGCCTGGCTGCTGACATGGACCGTGCAGGAGGTGTTTTCCAAGGCCGAGCGTCCCGCCCAGCGTGGCTTCTGGTCTTCGACGCCGGCGTCTGAAGAATTCCATATCGATACCGACAATCTCGAAGCGACACGCATGGGGGTCAGTTCCTACGAGAAGCACGCTTTGGTGCCGCACGAGGCCTATCAGGCGCTTTATGCCTCGGGCGATGTCGCCTCGATCTTCGGGGATTACAAGGTGCATGTGATTTCGGGAAACCAGGTGGTGAGCGAGGTGTGATCCCATGAGCCTGAATGCCGGCCTGACGACGCTTCATGAAGACGATATCGCCAAGCATCAGGCGGTGGCGCAGGGGTTGGTGACGCGGCTGATCATTCTCGAAGCCGACGACCCTGCTTCATCGACCACGCTTGCCGGCACCGGCCGCCGCTTCGTCTCCACCGTTTCGACCGGCGGCCAGCGCCGCACGCGGGATGTCGAACTGATCAAGACGATCCAGGGCGTGCGCTCCGGTGACCCGCTGATGTCGCCGGCCCAACATGCGTTGCTCTATCGCGGCCGGCGTGGCGCTCAGGTGGCGCTTGCTGTCGCCGACGTCTTTGCCCGCCAGACAGACCTCGAAAGCCTGCAATCGCGCAACGCTTCCGCGCCGTTGGCGGGCGAGGAGGCGACCCGTTTCAAGGCGCTGCTCTCGTCTTCGGCTTACGTTGCCGCCTTCACCTTCTCCGCCTATCTTTCCGCGACGCTGGCCGGGGAGGGTGAGCCTGTCGAGGATGGCGCGGAACCGGATTTCCTGTTTGATACGCCGCAGGATGCGGTGAAGTCGATGATCTCGGCGCTCGACAAGACGATTGCCGGCGCGCCGGATGACGCGGCGCTCACCAGTCGGGCGCGGGCGTTCGCCCGGGTGGCAATCGAAGGCCTGATCGGCCGCAAGGCGCGCTTTACCGGACTTGCGGCCTTCGAGAACGCACACATCCGGCTCGATCAGGACGATTTCACCCTGAACGGTTTCGATGTCGCCCCCGGCGCCAAGCGCAAGCCGCTGGTGATGACCTTCAAGAAGCCGGAAGAGATCATCGGCAACCACATCGCCAAATATCAGGCGCTGAAGCTCGCCAAGATGCTGATGGCCTATGATTTCGACCGTCAAATGAACCCGTTTGTCGAGCTCGGCGGCTTTCTGTTCACCTTCATCGGCGACGGCATGCCGGGGACCGGCAAGACGATCCTGATCCAGATGCTGGCCGGCATGCTCAACGATTACTGCGAGGTGGCGGGCTACGCCTTCCACTACGAGAATTTCGGCGTCGACCAGATTTCTTCCTATCAGGGCAAATCCGGCCAGAACTGCAAGGAATTCGTCAATAACGTCATCAACCCACGCGCCATCGGCTTCGGCACCATCGACGATGTCGATCAGGTCGCGGCCAAGCGCTCGGACGACCGCGCATCCGCCGGCCAGCATGAGGTAACTGCGGTGCTGATGGAGAGTTTTGCCGGTGCCTCGACCGTGGTGCGCGGCAATTGTACTTTCGGCATGTTTTCCAACTATCCTGAAAATGTCGACGATGCGCTGCGCCAGCGCGCCGGTGCCCGCTGGCTGGTGGACGGGCCCCAGACGGAAGCCGATTATATCGACATCTTCGCCTTGCTGGTCGGTAATAACCACAGGATTCCGCTTGGTGAACACGCGCTGTTTGCGGGGCAGGAAATCAAGAAGGCTGTTTCGCAATCCTACGAGGCTCATTCGCGGCCGAAAGAGGAAGGGCTTGTGGCTGTCTGGGAACGCTTCGAGAAGGAAAAGGGTGCGATCAAGACGCTGGCCGATGTCGGCGCCTACCTGCACGAGATCAAGCTTGCCGAGCCACGCTTCACGGGTCGCGCCATCAAGAACATCACCGACGCGATCAAGATGCGGGCGATGGATGTTGAGCTTCCGGATGACTGGTTCAAGGATGCCGGAAGCTTCATGCACAAGCCCTACGACGAGAAGAAGGCGATGATCGAGGAATTGCGCGGTCCCGTCACGCTGCCCATGGTTCTGCAGGAGATCAACCGCTACGCCGACAGCGAATTCCGCTACACCGACAAATCCGACGACGCCGCCATCACCGACATCATCCGCCGGGAACGCCAGCGGGAGAAGGCGATCCGCGAGATCGAGGAGATGAAGCGGGAGGGGCGGTGGTGATGGGATCTAATTAGCTAATAGCGAATTTTCTTGCCCAATAAATTAGCGCGGCGTAGTGTTCCATGAAACAAGTCGTCTTCCACAGGCCTGCATTGAGAATGCTTTCGCGGATGCCGAGAAACGAAGCGGAGAAGGTTAGGGAAAAGATTTTTCAGTATGCAGCCGAACCGGGCTCACTTGCCGCGAACGTCAAGAAATTG
This sequence comes from Pararhizobium arenae, assembly GCF_001931685.1. Lineage (GTDB taxonomy): Bacteria > Pseudomonadota > Alphaproteobacteria > Rhizobiales > Rhizobiaceae > Pararhizobium > Pararhizobium arenae. The sequence goes on from NZ_MOOY01000002.1 coordinate 508,380, forward strand.
CAGGGGCGTGAGGGTTTTAGGTTGCGTGTCGGAAACTGGCGCGTGATTTTCGATGAGGGCGGCAACATTTTGGATATTCTCGATATAGGCAGCCGCGGCAGTATTTATTGAGTGGAGCAATCGGATGAACAGGGTTTCTGAATTTGTCACCCCGGGCGGAGAGGAGCTGGTTGTTCTCCCTCGTGCTGACTATGAATCTCTTGTTGAAATGGCGGAGATGCTTGCGGACGTTGCTGCTTATGACAACGCCAAGCGGCGCATAGTCGATGGCGGTGAAGTCGGTATGCCGATGAAATTCGTCGATCGTCTTATCGACGGAGAAAGCCCGGTGCGCGTCTGGCGCGATTTTCGCGGATTGTCAGGTAAGGAACTTGCTTCGCGGATTGGTATAAGCACGGCCTACCTTTCGGAAATCGAGACTGGCAGAAAGGAGGGTAGTTTATCCGTTCTCAAGGCTATCGCGGTTGCGCTGAATGTTGACCTCGATGACCTCATCTGGGGTGAAGAACGTCCAGCCGTCGATGGCAAAGCGTGATCCTGCGTGACGTGCATCCCATGAAACGCCTCCTCGAAGCGGAATTGATCTACGGCCGGCTGCTCGATATTTCCGAGCAGCATCTGGTTGCGCGCTACAACAAGGCGCTGGCCGGCTTCGGCCTGCGGCAGACGGCGCTCACCTCCTTCCAGATCGACATGACCGGCTTTTCCCCGGAGATCGCTGATGAATTCGGTGATCGGGATTACCTTGACCCGAACCGTGTCAACCGCCGCTTCGTCATCATGACGCCGGCGCAGGAGGAGTTGCCGGTCGTCCATACCAGCTTTTCCAACACGGCTGCGTTGATGCACGAGTTCTTCTCGGCCAATGCCCGTGCCATCAATGCCGTAACCATCCGCGATGCACTCTATGGTGAAATCGAGGACAGCGTTTCCATCGTCAACGATATCGATGATCTGCTGTCAATTAACGAGGTGCGTTTCCGGGTGCTTTCGGCCGAAGACATGTTGGGCAAGGCAGCAGAACTGCGCACGCTCGTCGACCGGCTGAAGACCGTGCCGAATGCCTGGGCGGATGATGATCTCCTGAATCGCATGGTGGAGCTGGCAAAGCTCACCGGCGATATCCGCGAAAACGCGCTCGTGCCTGACAAGCTCGTCTTCCGCCATGATGCCTTCTGGGCCAATCATTTCGGGGGGGTCTATATCTTCCTTGATGAGAAGACGACGACGGTCATTTGCGATCCTTCCGTTCCCGGCTTCCGCCGCTCGCGGCCATGGCAGGTGAGCTATATCAGTCTGTCCGATCACCAGCGCATTTTCGAGTTTCTCGCTTCAACCAACCGGCTGCAGCTGCCGCAAGCCTCCTGGGTTGAAGCCTCAGGGCTCTACCAGCATCGCGCCGACATGGTGATCCGCGCCCTCGTCAACGAAACAGAGCCCACCGTCGATCAGGGTACAATCGATGCCATCTGGCTGCAGACCTGGATGCATAGGAATGCTGCGGTCGTGGCAAAGAACGGGCTCTATCCCTTCCTGCAGAATGCCATCCGCACCGTCATGGCAACGGGGGGCATCAAGATGCAGGATGTACCGGCCCAGCAGCGTTTTCATCTCGTGCGCGCTGCCCCCGATCATCCGGATCAATGGCTGGTCAACCGGCTGGTGGCGCAGTTGACGCCGGAAGATTTTGTCTCCCGCTTCGTCTTCGACAAGCAGGGGTTTTATGCCGCTTATGAACGCTATAGCGAAAAATTTCGCGAATATGTTGTGGCGACGCTGACAGGTGCATATCTGAAGGATAAAGCCGCATTTCGTAGACGCCTTTACGGGCTCAGGGAGGAAACCGCCAATGCTTGATCCGATCGTCACGTTTTTCCAGCGTGTCTTTGCCGCCATCGGACGCGGCATCGGACTTGCGATTTCATGGCTGTTGTCGCCGTTCGTTCTCTTCGCGGCCTGGTATCGTTCCCGCGCCTGGTTCATAAAGGGACCGATCGGCATCATCCTGATCCTGCTGTTCGGCCTTTACGCCTATTTCCTCTGGCAGACGCAGGTCTGGACGAATTTCAATCCCGACTACGTCGATCGCTACAACTTCGCTGCCCGCAAGAACGATGCAGGCCAGCCGACGACGGCTGCCGCCACCCAACCGGCAGCGACCCCTGACGCGACGGCATCGGCAAATGTCACTGCGGAGGTTGCCGTAAGCGAACCGGCGGCGGCTGCCCCGCCACCCGCAGGCAGCACCTGCGAACGTTCCGCAATCGTCGACGTAACCTCGGGCCTTATCGATTTCAACGTCGATGAAAATGCCTGGATTTCCTCCATGCTGCTCTACAAGGCCGGGCTCTTCGGCATGGATTGGGATGATACGCCGTGGCTCGACAACAAGGCGTCGTTCCAGCGCGGCGTCAACCAGGCGATCCGGCGCACGACCATCGAGCTGGTGGATTCGCTCGGCCGCGTTCGTGGCACCTCGGGCATCAACAACAACCTGCAGCGCGCGCGCTCCAACATGCAGTTCGACGAGACCGCCTGGTATTTCGGCCTTGACCCCTTCGGCCCGAAGACACCGACGCCGAGCTTCTACCGCAGCGCCAGCCGCGATCTTATGGCTTTCAACGAGAGCCTCGTGAAATGCGAGGCGATCTTCGACGGTCGCTCCGACAACCTGATCGAATTCCTCGACCGCATCGCGAACGATCTCGGAAGCACCTCGGCGATGGTGCGCGAGCGTTCGGAAAATCACAATGGCGGCTGGTTCGATACGCGGGCAGACGACCGCTTCTGGTTCGCCTATGGCCAGCTTTACGGCTACTACGGCGTGATGTCGGCTGCCGGCGCTGATTTCCATAGCGTGATCAACCAGCGCGGCCTCGGCCCGATCTGGACGGAAAGCATCAAGCAGTTGCGCGCCGCCTTGCGCATCCAGCCGGCGATCATTTCCAACGGCCGAGAAGACGGCTGGATCATGCCGACCCATCTTGCGACCATCGGGTTCTACATCCTGCGCGTCCGGTCCAACATCGTCGAAATGCGCGACGTTCTCGCCCGCTGATCCTGCTGGGACACCATGCGCCCGCCGCTGGCAACCGCTGGCGGCGGGCTTTTTATACGCCGGTAAAACAAAAACTGGCGTTGCCCCCGTTTTCACGATTTTATGGCGTCATAACAATGTGCATTAGGGGAGAAATGCCACATGGGAGAGGTCAAGTCCGACATCGAAATCGCACGCGCCGCCGTGAAAAAGCCGATCTACGAGATCGGCGCACGGCTCGGCATTCCACCGGAAGACCTCGTACCCTACGGGCATGACAAGGCCAAGATCAGTGCCGATTTCATCGCCCGTCAGAAGGGTAAAAAAGACGGCCGGCTGATCCTTGTGACCGCCATCAACCCGACGCCGGCCGGCGAAGGCAAGACGACGACCACCGTTGGATTAGGCGACGGCCTGAACCGGATCGGCAAAAAGGCCGTGGTCTGCATTCGCGAAGCTTCGCTCGGTCCCTGTTTTGGCGTCAAGGGTGGCGCTGCCGGTGGCGGATATTCGCAGGTCGTGCCGATGGAGGATATCAATCTCCATTTTACTGGTGATTTTCACGCCATCACCTCGGCGCACAATCTGCTTTCCGCGCTCATCGACAATCATATCTATTGGGGCAATGCCGAGGGTATCGATGTGCGGCGCATCACCTGGCGGCGGGTGATGGATATGAACGACCGGGCGCTGCGCCATATCGTCGGCTCGCTGGGCGGCGTCGCCAACGGTTTCCCGCGCGAGACCGGCTTTGATATTACCGTGGCATCGGAAGTCATGGCGATTCTTTGCCTGGCGCGAGACCTGAAGGACCTTGAAGCCCGGCTTGGCGATATCATCGTCGGCTATCGCCGCGACAAGACGCCGGTCTTTGCGCGTGACTTGAAGGCCGATGGTGCGATGGCCGTCTTGCTCAAGGATGCCCTTCAGCCGAACCTTGTCCAGACGCTGGAAAACAACCCTGCCTTCGTGCATGGCGGCCCCTTCGCCAACATCGCCCATGGCTGCAACTCGGTGATGGCGACGACGACGGCGCTGAAGCTTGCCGATTACGTGGTGACGGAAGCCGGGTTCGGGGCCGATCTCGGCGCGGAAAAATTCTTCGACATCAAGTGCCGCAAGGCAGGTCTCAAACCTGATGCCGCCGTGATTGTCGCGACCGTGCGCGCCATGAAGATGAACGGCGGCGTGAAGAAGGAAAACCTCGGGGCGGAGAATGTCGAGGCGGTGCGCAAGGGCTGCGCCAATCTCGGGCGCCATGTCCAGAACGTCAAGAAGTTCGGCGTGCCGGCGATTGTCGCTATCAATCACTTCGCGACCGATACGCCCGCAGAAATCCAGGCGGTGAAGGACTATGTGGCGACGCTTGGCGCGGAAGCCGTGCTCTGCCGCCACTGGGCGGAAGGGTCGGCCGGGATCGAGGAACTGGCGCACAAGGTCGTCGAACTGGCGGAAGGCGGGCATGCGCAGTTTTCGCCGCTTTACCCGGATGACATGCCGCTGTTTCAGAAAATCGAGACGATCGCGACCGAAATCTACCATGCCGGCAATGTCATCGCCGACAAGCAGGTACGCGACCAGCTGCATGCCTGGGAGGCGCAGGGCTATGGCCACCTGCCGGTCTGCATGGCAAAGACCCAGTATTCCTTCTCGACCGATCCGAACCTGCGCGGGGCACCCACGGGGCACACGGTGCCGGTGCGCGAGGTGCGGCTTTCGGCCGGTGCCGGTTTTGTGGTGGTCATCACCGGCGAGATCATGACCATGCCTGGCCTGCCCAGCGTGCCGTCGTCGGAGAAGATTTTCCTCAACGACGACGGCTTTATCGAGGGGCTGTTTTAGGAGCGGGCGCTATTCAGCCCATGTAGGTCTACAAATGGTGTTTTTCCGCGCTTCCGGTGCTCACGTACCCAAGTACGCTGCGCTCCGGGTCGAGAACAACATCATTTTCGACACGACCTGGGCTGAATGGCGGCCTTTCCTACGCGCCCGCCTTGTATGGCCCCAGATAGTCCATCTTGCCGACGGGAACACCCTGGTTTCGCAGGATGTCGTACGCCGTGGTGAGGTGGAAGAAGAAGTTCGGGATCGCGAAGGTCAGCAGGTAGTCGTTGCCCGCGAAGGTATGTTCGAGCTTGCCGACCTTGATCGTCACGTCGCGTTCGCCGCTCTCTGCCATGTCCTCCGGTTTCACGGTTTCGAGGAAGGCGATGGTCTTGCGGACGCGCTCTTCGAGCTCTTCGTAGGTTTGTTCGTTGTCCGGAAAGCTCGGTGCCGCAATCGCGGTCGTGCGGCCGACGGCATTCTTGGACGTGTCGCTGACCCGCTGTATCTGGCCGGAAAGCGGCAGCATGTCGGGAGCGAGGCGGGCGTTGAACAGGCTGTCGAGCGGGATCGCCTTTTCCGTCGCGTGGGCTCTGCCTTTTTCGAGCAACGCGGAAAGGATGTTCAGACCGCGCAGGAAAACCGGGATGGAAAGCGAATAGGTGGAAACGGACATAAATGAAATCCTTCTGAGGCACGGCGAATGCCGCGTCAGGCAGATGGGGTTTCGTGTCCATCTCAACAAGTTCCCCGAGATCGGGTTTTGAATATTTCACGGCGGCCATCACCGGCAGTATCGATAGCCGCCCTTCCGCTGCAACACATCGAAATGCAGGTGGTTTTCGTGAGCCTCGTCGCTGCCCGGGTCGAGAACGGTTTCGAAGTATAGGCAACCCGAGGCGGTGACGGCGCGTTGGAAAGCGCCAGAAAGCGTGGAGTCTTCATCGCGCGGTTCGATCGCGATCGTCTTTCCGCTCTTGAAGGTAAAGGAGGCGATGTCAATCGCGTTGCCGCGGGCATGTTCGGAAATCTTGCCGGCCTTGGCATTGTTGCGCAGCCGGCAGATATAACTGGAAGCCTGATTGATGGTGGTCAGTTCACCTTCGCTTTCCAGCGCAGCCTTGGCGGCGGGCAGAACTGCCTCCTTGGTCCAGCGCGCAAGTTCCAGCGCCGTCTCGCAGCGCATCGTGCCTTCGGGCTTGAGCGTGATGCCGGGCAGAACCGTCGTCACCTTCAGCGGCTTGTCGATGCCACAGCCCGAGCCGTCATCAATGCGGGGAACTGATTCGAACGTCGCACCGATGGCCTTGAGGTCGACAAGGCAGGCGGCATGATCCTGTTCGTTTTCCGCCATGATCGGCGCAGGCGGGACGGGCTTCTCGGTCTCCTTTTGCACGTCCGGCTTTTGAGCCTCCGGTTTTGCGTTGTTCCCGATCTCTCCTTCACTCGGCTTCGCCTGGTTGTCCTCGTTCTCGTCAGGTCGTTGCGTCGGCTTTGCAACATTGCCGTTGTTGGACGCATCGCCGGTTTTGGAGTCAAGCTGCTCGGTTTCCGGGCGCTTTTCCGGTGTTGGTCCGGTCGCGGGCAGGGTGGCGGAGGTGAGGGTCAGAATGGCGAGGATCAGGGCGAGGGGACGAAAAGACATGAACGCACTCCATGGGAACCTTTCGGTCTGAACGTGTTCAACGCCTGAATTTGCGGTCGGTTGCATCCGGGTCCGGTTTGCGTGTTGCGATAAAACCAGCCGATAAACCCGGTTGGTAACATTGTGTATTTTAAGTTGACATTATTACTCATGTTTTTTATGGCGGGTTCAGGCGGATGTAGGGTCCGCCGATCGAAAGCATACCCAGCCAGCCCCACGAGCATCTTTACCTCGCCAGCCAGCCCGGTTTGAACACTCAAAGGATTGGTCAATGATTATCCGACGCTCCCGCTCGGTTCTTTTGGCGTGCGCGGCATTTGCCGTCATGTCGTCTTCTGTTTTTTCATTCGCCCAGGATGCATCCGGCGAAACGTCGGCCATCGCAAACACCGAGCAGGCGACCCCGCTCAAGAAACTTGTCGTCAAGGGCAAAAGGGCCGAAGCCGGGTCAGTGGCGGATACGCCGCTTGCGACCCGAACCTCCAAGGAAGAGATCGACGAAAAGGATATCGACAGCCTCGACGATCTCGGTCGCACGACCGAACCCGGCGTGTCCTTCGTTGGCGCGACGCAGAGCGTCAACATTCGCGGCCTGGAAGACGACCGCGTGTTGACCACGATCGACGGCATTCCGATCCCCTATCTCGCCAATGACATCCGAAGCTCCTATGGCGGCGCCAACAGCTTCGATTTCTCGTCTCTATCATCAGTCGATATCCTGCGCGGAGCCGATTCCAGCCGCGCCGGTTCAGGCGCCCTTGGTGGCGCTGTCATCCTGCGCACGCTGGAGCCGGAAGACCTCATCGCGCCCGGCTCGGATGTCGGCGGCATCGTCAAGTTCGGCTATGACAGTTCGGATGCCTCCCTCGGCGGTTCGGCCGCGGTCGCCAAGCGGTTCGGCGATACGTCCGTGCTGTTCCAGGGGAGCTACAAGAAGGGCCATGAGACTGAAACCGGCGGCGATGTCGGTGGTTACGGCTCGACCCGGACGGAAGCGGACCCCGAAGATTACGACAAGAAGAACCTGTTGTTCAAAGTCCGCCACGAGCTGGACGGCGGACACGAGATCGGCGTTACCGCCGAACACTTCAATCAGGATTCGACCACCAATCTGCGCAGCGCCCAGGGCACGACCTATGCGACCGACAATTACGACGAGATCACCGACCTGACCCGTGACCGTATTTCGCTCGATTACCGTTACGAAGCGATCGGCGAAGACAGCCTGATCGATTCCGCCTTCGCAACGCTCTACTATCAGGACACCGAGCGGGACTTCGGCACGGGCGGTTATCGCAACACCGCGCCGATCGGCGATTACAGCCGCATCAGCACCAACGAAGAGAAATCGATCGGCTTCACCGGTTACCTGAACAGCGATTTCCAGACCGGCACGCTTCACCATAATGTCACCGTGGGCGCTGACTTCAACTTCGCGACCACGACGCAGTATCAGAGCGGTGTCGACAGCTGCAGCGTGACCTGGGTGCCGAGTTGCGCGTATTTCCACAACAACCAGGCTGACATGCCGGAAACCGATTCCACCCGGATTGGCCTCTTTGCGGAAGACCGGATCGAGATCGGTGGCACCGATTTCTCGCTGACGCCGGGCGTCCGTCTCGACTGGTACGACTACAGCCCGCAGGAAACCGCCGCCTATGAAGACAACAGCGGTTATGACGGTCTGCCGGCCGGGCAGTCGGATTTTGCGATCTCGCCCAAGCTTCGGGCCGGTTGGCAGGTGACCGACGACGTCGAGCTGTTCGCGCAGTTCGCCACAGGCTTCAAGGCACCGAATGTTTCCCAGCTTTACTCGAACTACGATAATGCACCGCTCTACCGCCAGATCGGCAATCCCGATCTCGAAGCGGAAACCAGCTGGGGCTTCGAGGCAGGCGCAAACCTTGGAGATGAGGATTTCGGCGGGCGGGTGACGGCATTCAGCACCCGCTACAAGAACTTCATCGATACCGAGCTCACCGTCCTTCCCGGCTACATGCTCGGCAGCTACGAGTTCTTCAACCGGGCGAACGTTCGCATTTCCGGCATCGAGGCGCGCGGCAACAAGCGGTTTGGCAACGGCTTCAACCTGCATGGTTCGATTGCCTATGCATACGGCACCGATCTCGATACGGACGAGGTGCTCGCCTCTGTTGCTCCGCTGAAGGGCATCGTCGGCCTGGGCTATGACACCGAAAGCTGGGGCACGGATGTAAGTCTTGTAGCCGCAGCCGGCGTGCGGGATGAATCGACGGCGGCCACCAAGCCAGCAGGCTATGGCATCGTCAACCTCACGGGCTGGTGGGAACCGGAGCAGTTGAACGGCACCCGCCTCCAGGCCGGCGTCTACAACATCTTCGACAATACCTATTTCGATGCGCTCGAGGTGAAGGACATCGCCAACGCTTCCGAGCTCTATTCGGAGGCCGGCCGCTACTTCAAGGTTTCGCTGACGCAGAAATTCTGAGCTTACACATGGAGAATGAGGGAGGGTGTTGTATGGCGCCCTCTTTTTCCATCAGAACGATCGAAATTTCGAATTCATGGCGCTTGCGCATTGCCAAAACCCGCGCTAACAATTTCCGCCATGAAACAGGCACGCACCCTTTCGATCTGGTGGTGGGCTCGCTGAGGCGGCCTTTGACCAGTCATGCGTGATTGAGAGCACAAGCCGCCCGAAAACCTCGAGGCGGCTTTTTTGTATTCGGGCCGGGCGGGGAAGACGGGCCGAAACGGAGCGGAACATGGCGACGACAATACTGACGGACGGTGCTGAGACCTACACGACCAAGGGCGGCATCGAGATCGTAAGACGCAGGCGCGAGGCACCCTATGGGGAAGCGATTTCGAGTTACGTCGATCGGCTCGACGAACGCCGCGGCGCGGTGTTTTCCTCCAACTACGAATATCCCGGCCGTTACACCCGCTGGGATACCGCCGTCATCGATCCGCCGCTTGCCATCTCTTCCTTCGGCCGTTCGCTGTGGATCGAAGCCTATAACGAGCGCGGCGAAGCGCTGCTCGAGATCATCTCTGCCCATCTCGCAGGTGTACCCGACATCACGCTCGGCGAATCGACCAAGCGTCGCCTCGATCTCACAATTAACATGCCGGACCGTGTCTTTACCGAAGAAGAGCGCTCGAAGATCCCGACGGTCTTCACCGTCCTGCGCGCCGTAACCGCACTCTTCTATTCGCAGGAAGATTCGAGCCTCGGTCTTTACGGCGCGTTCGGCTACGATCTCGCCTTCCAGTTCGATGCGATCGAGCTGAAGCTGAAGCGGCCGGACGACCAGCGCGACATGGTGCTGTTCCTGCCAGATGAAATCCTCGTCGTCGATCACTATTCCGCCAAGGCCTGGATCGATCGCTATGACTTCACAAAGTGCGGTATCACCACCGAGGGCAAGGCCGGCGATATCGAGCCGGAACCTTTCCGCACCGTCGACAGCATCCCGCCGCATGGCGATCACCGTCCCGGCGAATATGCCGAACTGGTAACCAAGGCGAAGGAAAGTTTTCGGCGCGGCGATCTGTTCGAGGTCGTACCGGGTCAGAAGTTCTACGAGCGCTCCGACAGCAAGCCGTCGGAAATCTCCAATCGGCTGAAGGCGATCAATCCGTCGCCTTATTCTTTCTTTATCAACCTCGGAAACCAGGAATATCTGGTCGGCGCTTCGCCGGAGATGTTCGTGCGTGTCTCCGGTCGCCGCATCGAGACCTGCCCGATTTCCGGCACGATCAAACGCGGTGCCGATCCGATCGCCGACTCGGAGCAGATCCTGAAGCTCCTGAATTCCAAGAAGGACGAGTCGGAGCTGACCATGTGCTCGGACGTCGACCGCAACGACAAGAGCCGCGTCTGCGAACCGGGATCGGTCAAGGTCATCGGCCGCCGCCAGATCGAGATGTATTCGCGCCTCATCCACACGGTCGACCACATCGAAGGTCGTCTGCGCGACGACATGGATGCCTTTGACGGTTTCCTCTCCCATGCATGGGCCGTCACCGTCACTGGTGCACCAAAACTCTGGGCTATGCGCTTCATCGAAAGCCATGAGAAGAGCCCGCGCGCCTGGTACGGCGGCGCGATCGGCATGGTCGGCTTCAACGGCGACATGAACACGGGGCTTACGCTGCGCACCATCCGCATCAAGGATGGCATTGCCGAGGTGCGCGCCGGCGCGACGTTGCTCAACGACAGCAACCCGGAAGAGGAAGAGGCCGAAACCGAACTGAAGGCATCCGCCATGATCGCAGCCATTCGTGATGCAAAATCCGCCAACAGCGGCAAGGCCGGACGCGATGTTGCCTCCGTCGGGGCAGGGGTCAACATCCTGCTGGTCGATCATGAAGACTCCTTTGTACATACGCTCGCCAACTACTTCCGCCAGACGGGCGCAACCGTGAACACGGTTCGCACACCGGTTGCAGAAGAACTGCTGGATACGCTGAAGCCCGATCTCGTCGTGCTGTCGCCCGGTCCGGGCATGCCGAAGGATTTCGATTGCAAGGCGACGATCAAGAAGGCGCGGGCGCGCAACCTGCCGATCTTCGGCGTCTGCCTCGGCCTGCAGGCGCTGGCGGAAGCCTATGGCGGCGATCTGCGCCAACTGGCGATCCCCATGCACGGCAAGCCGTCGCGCATCCGCGTTCTGGAGCCGGGCATCGTTTTCTCCGGTCTCGGCAAGGAAGTGACGGTTGGCCGTTATCACTCGATCTTTGCCGATCCCTCGACGCTTCCGCGCGATTTCATGATCACGGCCGAAAGCGATGACGGCACGATCATGGGTATCGAACATGTGAAGGAACCGATTGCGGCCGTTCAATTCCATCCGGAATCGATTATGACGCTCGGCGGAGACGCCGGAATGCGCATGATCGAAAACGTGGTTGCCCACCTTGCCAAGAAGGCCAAGGTCAAGGCCGCCTAAAACATTCCGGACGCGACTCTTTTAGCCGCCGCGCCCGATAAAGGCGCGGCGGTTGTTTATTTTGCAGGGACTTCGCCAATGAACAAAACCGAGAGCAAGAAGAGCGCGCAGTGGCTTGCCTTCTGGAGCATTCCACTGGCCATCGTGGTCCTGGGGCTCAAGATGGGAGCCTGGTGGGTGACCGGATCAGTTGCGCTGCTCTCCGACGGCCTGGAATCGATCGTCAATGTCGTGGCCGCCGTCGTTGCCTTCATGGTGATCGGCTATGCGGCAAAACCTGCCGATGCAGGCCATCCTTTCGGGCATTACAAGGCTGAGTATTTCTCTGCTGTTATCGAGGGCGTGCTGATCGTTGTGGCGGCGCTGCTCATTGTCTGGGAAGCGATCCCGGCAATGTTGTCGCCGCGCCTGCCGGATGCGCCTGCGCTTGGTCTGGGTATCAACCTGCTCGCTGGCGTGATCAATGCGGTGTGGGCCTGGGTCTTGATCAGTTCCGGACGCCGGCTGCGTTCGCCGGCGCTTGAAGCCGATGGCCATCATATCCTTTCGGATGTCGTGACCTCTGTTGGCGTTCTCTTCGGTCTCGTGCTGGCGATCGCCACGGGCTACGCGGTGCTTGACCCGCTGCTCGCGATCATCGTTGCTTGCAACATTCTCTATCAGGGCTGGAAGGTCATTGCCCGCTCGGTGGATGGCCTGATGGACCGCGCCGTGCCGGCCGATGAGGAAGAGGCGATCAAGCAGGCGATTGCCGCCAATGCCGCCGGTTCGCTCGGCGTGCATGATTTGAAGACACGGCAGGCTGGGCCGGTGATCTTCGTCGATTTCCATATGGTCGTTCCCTCCGCCATGCCGGTGCGGGAAGCGCATGACATCTGCGATTGCCTTGAAGATGCCATTCGCGTCGTTCATCCGGGCGCCAGGATTGCCATTCATGTGGAGCCGGAGGGTGAAAAGGCCCACGGCATCCGCGTCAAAGTCGTTGAAGGATTGAACTCATGAGCAAGACCGATGTGTCCGGCCTCTCGCAGCTGGGGCAGGCCGTTGTCTCCCCGACGAACCCTGAAGAGGCCGTTCTGGAGCGCGTGCCGAGCAACCATGCCGGCACCGATTTCGTGGTGCGTTTTACCGCGCCCGAATTCACCTCGCTCTGCCCGATGACCGGGCAGCCGGATTTTGCGCATATCGTCATCGATTATGTGCCGGATGGCTGGCTGGTCGAATCCAAGTCGCTGAAGCTCTATTTGCATTCCTTCCGCAACCACGGCGCCTTCCATGAGGATTGCACGATCGGCATCGCCAAGCGGCTGGTTGATCTGCTTGCGCCGAAGTGGCTCAGGATCGGCGCCTACTGGTATCCGCGCGGCGGCATCCCCATTGATGTCTTCTGGCAGACGGGTGCGCCGCCGGAAGGCGTGTGGCTGCCGGATCAGGGCGTACAGCCCTATCGCGGGCGTGGGTGATATCAAAAGAAAACGGCGGGCCAAAAGCCCGCCGTTTTCGTTTTCATGGTTTGCTCGATCAGTTGAAGATCAGAGCCAGGCCGGCAAGCGCGGTGATGCCGCCGAGAATGCGGGACAGAACGCCACCGGCCGAAAGCTTGCCGATGCCGATGCCAAGGCCGATACCGGCAACATGCAGAAGCGCGGTCGCGATAACGAAACCAGCGCCGAAGGGCAGGGCGCCGGCAGCACCGAGTTCACCGCCATGGGCGTAGCCATGGAAGAGAGCGAAGATGCCGACAACAGCCGCACATGCGGCCGTTTCCATGCGCACCGCCATGGCGACCAGCAGGCCGAGCGCGACGATCGACGCGAGGATGGCCGGCTCGACAAAAGGCAGCGAGACGCCGCCAAGCGCCAGCGCGAAGCCGAATGCCATTGTGCCGACGAACGCGGAGGGAACCGCCCAGAGGGCGCGGCCCCCGATCTGCGCCGCCCAAAGGCCGACGGCGACCATGACGAGGATATGATCAAGCCCGGAGAGCGGGTGAGTGAAGCCGGCCATCAAGGAGCCATGTTCGGCGGGATCGAGATGGGCGAAGGCGGGAGCCGAGGAAACCGCGAGGATAGCGGCGGCGAGAGCAAGACTTTTTTTCATTGAGTTCCCCACTGACGGGCGGATGCTTGGGAGGCGGACCCGCCGGATGCAAATGCGTGACGCGCTTATCTTATTGTCCGGCGGATGGCTGTCCATACGGCATTTGCCTTATCCGGGTTCTTTTCCTTAGCTTCAGCTTTACCCTTTCATCGTCAACCGCTTTTGTTGCATTGTTTTCGCAGTCGAGTCGCCTTATCTGATGGCGGCAGAACAACACGAATTTCGCGGGAGACAGCGGATGAACGAAGACGACGAAGACAAGAAGACGGAACTGCCTTTGGGCAAGGAGACCGAGGCGAATCTGTTCAAGTCGCGCTCGATCTTTATCTACGGCCCGATCAACCAGGAACTGGCGCAGAAGGTCTGCTCGCAACTCGTGGCGCTTGCCGCTGCCAGCGACGAAGACATCCGTATCTTCGTCAACTCCCCGGGCGGCCATGTCGAATCCGGCGATTCGATCCATGACATGATCAAGTTCATCAAGCCGAAGGTCTGGATCATCGGTTCCGGCTGGGTCGCTTCCGCTGGTGCGCTGATCTATGTGGCAGCCCCGAAGGAGCGCCGCATTTGCCTGCCGAACACCCGCTTCCTGCTTCATCAACCGTCCGGCGGTACCCGCGGCATGGCCTCGGACATCGAGATCCAGGCGCGTGAAATCATCAAGATGAACGAGCGCCTGAACAAGATCTTCGCTGACGCCACCGGCCAGCCGATCGAAAAGATCGCCAAGGATACGGACCGCGACTACTGGCTCTCCGCCGAGGAAGCCAAGGCTTATGGTCTGGTTTCCCGCATCATCACGTCTTCGGCCGATATCTGATCGAACGACGCATGATTTCAAAAACCCCATCGGCTCGCGCCCGTGGGGTTTTTTCTATTGCCGAAGAGCAAGTGGATGGACTGCCAGTGCCCGGTCAATCGTCACAAGCTTCAGGCTTTCGACGGCGCATTGGGCGAGGAGAAGGCGGTCGAAAGGATCGCGGGTTGGCGGCTCGGGTTCTACATGGCGAAGCGCGTGGTGCTCTGTGATCGGTAGACACGTGATGTTGGCGTTGCGCGCCACCTCGGGAAGTATCTCCGGGGGAACCGGGATCGGAAGCTTTCCAAGGCGCCACTTGATGGCGATTTCCCATAGGGTCGCAACGCTCAGATAAAGATCGTTTTGCGGAGATCCGAGTTCGACCGCGATCCTGGCCGGAAGATGTTGCATCCGTTCCTCGACCATGGCGATAAAGATATGAGTGTCGAGGAGCAGCCGCATTATTTTTCGAGAAAAGGCGGCAGGGGCGTTATGAGAAAGTCCTCCGGCAAAGGATCATCGAAATCCTCCGAAATCTCACCGAAGATTTGTGTGATACCGTGTTCCTTCTTGAACGCGCGGAGCCCCTCCCAATCAATCCCGCCCTTCTTTTTCGCGGGAACGAGGTCCATCATCGGCTTGCCGTCGAGGGTAACAGTGATCGTCTCACCGCCATCGACACGGCGGGCGAGTTCCAGCAGGCGTTCCTGAGCTTCGCGGATCGGGATCATCGTCATAGGGCTAATGTAGCCGCTTTGCGGTTGCTTCGCAAATCCACTGAGCGGCCCGTGTTTTTTCAAAACACCTCCCTTGCTCCGGAAATCATCCCCGGTTATACAGTTTGCATGCAGACCAATGGCGCACAGATCAACGAACAGGCTTCCCACGTGCATTTTGCCGTGTGTGACCGTGCGTGCGCCTCGCTTCTTCTTCTCGGCCTTATCAGCGGTTGCCGGGTTCTTTGAAGGAGCGCCCGGTGGCCCAAAGCCCACCGGCCCAAGCTCCTTCGCCTCATGAAATCCTTCAAGAAAAGAACCACTAAAGGCAGATTTTGCCATCGCATTGCGACCGATGATCGGTTATGGCATGCGGGCAATGCGCCTCCAGACGAAGAGAAGCCGCAATGATCATGAAATCCCATTCCGTCAAGCAGGGCATGCCCGAAGCTTCGATGAAGTATCAGCCCTATCCGCAGATCAATATTCCCGACCGCACCTGGCCGGGCAAGACCATCACCAAGGCTCCCATCTGGTGTTCGGTCGATTTGCGCGATGGCAACCAGTCGCTGGTCGATCCCATGGGCCACGACCGCAAGGCCCGTATGTTCCAGTTGCTGCTCGACATGGGCTTCAAGGAAATCGAGATCGGTTTCCCCTCTGCGTCGCAGACCGACTTCGATTTCGCCCGCTGGTGCGTCGAGGAAGGCAATGTGCCGGATGATGTGTCGCTGCAGGTCCTGGTACAGTGCCGTCCGGAATTGATCACCCGCACCTTCGAGGCCCTGCAGGGCGCGAAGAACCCCATCGTGCATTTCTATAACTCGACCAGCGAATTGCAGCGTCGCGTGGTGTTCGGCAAGGATGTCGCCGGCATCAAGCAGATCGCCACCGATGCCGCCAAGATGATCACCGACATGGCCGCCAAGGCCGGCGGCGGTTTCCGCTTCGAATATTCGCCGGAAAGCTTTACCGGCACGGAGCTGGAAGTGGCGCTGGAAATCTGCAACGCGGTCACCGAGATCGTGAAGCCGACGGCGGACAACAAGCTGATCCTCAACCTGCCGTCCACCGTCGAGATGGCGACGCCGAACATCTATGCCGATCAGATCGAGTGGATGTGCCGCAACCTCGACAATCGTGAAAATCTGATCATCTCGCTGCACCCGCATAATGACCGCGGCACCGGCATCGCTGCGACCGAACTCGGCCTGATGGCCGGCGCCGATCGCGTCGAAGGCACCCTGTTCGGCAATGGCGAGCGCACAGGCAACGTTGACGTTGTCACCTTGGCCCTGAATATGTTTACGCAAGGGGTCGATCCGGAACTGGATTGCTCTGATATCGAGCGCATCAAGCAGGTCTACGAATATTCAAACCAGATGGTTATCCCCGAGCGCCATCCTTACGTCGGCGAACTGGTCTACACGGCCTTCTCCGGCTCGCATCAGGACGCGATCAACAAGGGTATGAAGGCGATCAAGGTCGCCAACAAGCCGCAGTGGGAAGTGCCTTATCTGCCGATCGATCCGCGCGACGTCGGCCGCAGCTACGAGGCGATCATCCGCATCAACTCGCAGTCCGGCAAGGGCGGCATCGCCTATATCCTGCAGGAAGATTACGGCATCAACCTGCCGCGCAACCTGCAGGTCGAGTTCCGCGAGGACATCCAGCGCATTACCGACGAGGGCGGCAAGGAGCTGCCGTCGAAGGCGATCCATGCCCGCTTCATCGAGCGTTACGTGGATCAGCCGGGCGCCCGCATCAAGTTCGTCGATCACCACACCTATCCGGTCGGCGAGCACAAGGGCACGCGGGTCGTCGCGGCGGAGATCACGGACAACGGCGAGACGAAGCGCATCGAAGGCAAGGGCACCGGCCCGATCGACGGCTTCATCAATGCCCTGTCGATCTATCTCGGTGTTGATCTGTCGGTCGCGGATTACTCCGAACACTCGCTCCAGCACGGCTCGAATGCCGCTGCTATCGCCTATGTCGAAATGGAGCATGCGGGCGGCAAACTGTTTGGCGTCGGCATCAACACCAACATCGTCGCCGCGTCGCTGGAAGCGATCGTGTCTGCTGCGAACCGGGTTCTCGAAAACCGTAATTGATCGACAGAAATTGCATTTGAACGGGAGGGCCGCGAGTTCATCACGGCCCTCCCATTTTTTGATGCGGCCGCCGCCTGGGAAGCGGAGGCGCCGGTCCTATGAGCAAAAGCGCTCTGACAAACTCGGCTTTGGCGAATGCCGGAGGATTGTTTTCAAAGCCGCGCTGCCTGAACATGCATCCAGTCGAAATCCTTCGCCCTGCCGAGGCTCAGCCAGCCCTCTTCCTCCCAGAACTCCCAGAATTTTTGCGCGTCTTTTTTCGCTAGCCTCGCATGCAGATGGCTCCATTTGAGCTGATTGCGCGCCGGGTCGAAATCGATGGCGATGGCCCAGGAATGCATGGACCAGGAGGTGCCACCCTTCATCTTCCGGCAATTGTAGCAACCGCCGAACAGGTCGACGCCAATCTCCTGGAT
Source organism: Pararhizobium arenae (assembly GCF_001931685.1). Lineage (GTDB taxonomy): Bacteria > Pseudomonadota > Alphaproteobacteria > Rhizobiales > Rhizobiaceae > Pararhizobium > Pararhizobium arenae. Next base: position 525,965 of record NZ_MOOY01000002.1, read on the forward strand.
GCCGGCCTGACCGTAGTGCTTCCAGACCTTGTCGAAGACCCGTGCGGCGCTGTCGTGCACCTTCTCATGGATCATGAAACCGCTGACGTCCTTGTCGAGATCCCAGGCGATCTTCATCTTGAAGGGCAGCTCCAGGCGTTTCATCGGAACATTGCAATGGGGGCCAAAGAAGCTGGAAACATCGCGCTGCCGCGGCCAGGTATTGTTGATCGCCGGTATCGGCGGGTTGTTGGCGGCTTCGTCATTGATGTCGTCGCGCCAGGTTTCCTGCGGTTGCCCGGCCTTGATCCTGTTGAAAGCCTCGAATGCGGCGCGCGTCTGCTGGCCATAGAGGCCATCGATGCGGCCGGTATCGATGGCCAGATTCTTGCACAACAACTGGCCGAGCGCGATCTTGCGGCGGGTGACCGACCAGGCCTGCCATCCGGTGGAAATATCGGCGCTGCGCTGCTGTAACAAGGCATTCAGGCCGGCAACTGATTTTTCGCCGAACATGCCGTCGATGCCGGCCTTGTAGAGGCCTGCTGCCTCAAGTCCGCGCTGCAGGTCTTCATCGCTGATGGTCGATTGCATCAGACTGGTTTTGGGCGTCGCCTCGACCGCGCCGTTGGCGTCAGCCGAGCCGCCGTTTACCACGACGCCCCCGCTGGAACCGCCATCGAACGTCCAGTTTACCGAGTAAGGCTTGAGGGCGGCTGTCATCACCTTGTTGAGTCTGTTTCGCCAGCCGTTGATGAAGTGCGGAGCATCCTCATGGCCGAGATAACGCTTCTTGCGCGCCTCCGCGAGTTCCATTGCAAGCGCGACCGCTTTTTCATCGGAGTTCGCCTGGGCAGAGACGGCAGCGATATCCTGATCGCTCAGTGAGCCGGTGGTCGTGAGGCCGACGGCCGCCTGCAGAAAACGGGTCATGCCGGCTACACCATGGTTGACTGCGCCGTCCATCACGACGAAATCCACGGGTCTTGGAAGTTTGTCTCCCCTGATCTTGCCCCAATAGCGCGCCCGATAGATTTCGATGGCTTCGGCGACGGTCATTGCCTTCACTTCGGCCGGCGTGACGCTCGCAGCACCCCGCCATGCCGCGAGGTCCGTGTGGGTGATGCCGAAATTCGTCGGCCCGCCATTGTCCAGGGGATTGTTGACGTAACCACCCTCGCATTCGAGCACAGTGGTCATGATGTCTGCAAAGCGATCCATGCGTGCCTCCTAGGGGTTTGTTCTCATGAGAACGATGTCGGGTTGTTGTGTTGCTGTTTCCAAAGCCGCTCCGGACAGCTTCAGCATCGTGTCGCTGACGAATTTCAAGCTGCGCATCATGGCGCCATTTGCGACGCCGGGGATCTTCGCGGTATCGCCTAACTGAAAATTCCGGGATTGCTTTCGCATGGCCCATAGCGGCGTAAAATCGCGGAAATGGGCGGGCATCGGCGCACGGGCCTTCTCCAGCCTGGAATGCGTCCCCGGCAGGATGACGGCGAAGAACAGGGTTGGCAGAAGAATCATAGAAGTCATCGGCAAGGCCCCGCCGGGAGACAATCAGATCGTGAGCGAATGCATAGAAATTGGTTTTATGAAAAGCGTGGGCAGCGCATCCCCAGCGCTGCAATGCAGAGCTATTCTAACTCTGGATTGTGATTTTCAATTTAAAGCAGAAAATTTCGCGTGAGTCGATACTAAAGTAGCGACGCCGCATCCAATGCTGCGCTCCGGACCTTGCCTGCATTTGGCGGAAATCAGCCGATCAGACCGGCGACACGCTCGGCGAGCTTCTGGAGGTTGGCCTTCGCGGACGACCCGACGACGACATAGGATGCACCGGCCTTCTGCCACGAGATCATAGCCAGATCATCGCGAATGCTTTCAACCGGCGCGCTATCGGAGCTGCCCGGTTTGCTCTTCAGGAAACAGATGGCGACGATCTCGCCTTCGCCGGACTTGTACATGAGTTGCGCAACGGGCTTGCCGGCAGCCACCAGCAGGCGGGCGCCCTGGAACGTCAGGCCCTCGGTTTCGAGGTCCGGAACCTGGAAACCGACGCCGACACTTTCGGCCAGCCAGGACCTGATGGCATTTTCTTCGGTTGCCGGAACTTCGACGAGGTGCTTGTCCTGCCGGGCGTAGATGCGGTGATAGTCGGCGATATCGTCGAGCCATGTCGGGGCGGCGACGGCGGCAGCCGGCAGCAGCGGGTCGTTGCTTGCCTTACCGATGATAAAACCGGTCGAGCCGCCGACAAGCAGCAGCACAAGGGAGGCGGCGAGGGCACGCGGCCAGAGCTTGAGGCGATTGTTCCGCGGTTGCGCCGGGGCGATCCTGTCGTTGCGCTGCACGGCGCCGGGGCCCTGCTTGATCTGCCGGACCAACGAAAGCGGAACGGGATCGTGCAGAAATTCCTCGAAGGCACTGTTGCCGAAATTGTTGCCGGCTTTCAGCATTTCCAGCAGCAATCGCGCTTCGTCGTCACTGTTGACGAGATGCTCCAGTTCGCGCCGTTCAACGTCGCTGACTTCCCCGTCGATATAGGCTGACAACCGGACTTCGAGCGCAAGGCCCTTCGTGTTTTGCAACGCTCAGGCCCTCCTTTCCGATGTTTCGGTGATCATCGCGGCCAGCCGCATGCGCGCCGTGGACAGTCGGCTCATCACGGTCCCGATCGGAATCTTCAGGATTTCGGCGGCTTCCTTGTAGCTGTGACCTTCGACGTTCACGAGAACGAAAACGCTGGCGAGGCCTTCGGGCATAGACAGGATCAGCTTGTGCAACTGGTTTGCGTAAACGAGCTTTTCGCCGGACGCTTCAATCGAAAGCTCGTTCTGGTCGTGCGCATCGACGGTGCCCGCACCGGCGCGCACTTTCCGTTTCCTGATTTCATCGACCCAGAGGTTGCGCGTCATTGCATAGATCCAGCTTTCCAGCCGTCCTTCGCCGTTCCAGAGGTGGTTGCGAGAGATCGCGCGCTCACAGACTTCCTGAACGAGGTCATCGGCGTCCGCGGCGTTGCGCGTCAATGTCAGCGCAAAACGGCGCAACTTGGGCAGCATGCTGACCAAGTCCCGACGAAATTCGGTAACATCTACCGCTGGGCGCATTGTTCTTCCGATGAAACGTTTGCGACCGGCCTATTATTCGCCGGTCGATTTAGACGCCTGCTGATATGAAACACTTGGCCAATGATCTGCAAGCCGCCCAATGCCGCCGATCACATATTTTGCCGATTTTCCTGCTCCGGCCTCTGCGCCACGCCAAAAATTACGGCATGGCGCAGAAGGACTGGAAATCCGCCGATCAGTATTGGCGCACGCCACCCAGCGTCTCAAGCAAGGCTTGGTAGGCCCATGTCTGTTCGCCGCCGCGGTCGCGGATTTCGATCAGCTGAACCTTGGCCTCTTCGATCTTGCCCTGCTGGACGAGTGCCTGGCCCATGTAGGAGCGCGCGAGGATATAGTTTTCATCGATTTGGATCGCCTTGCGATAATATTCCATGCCGAGTTCCATGCGGCCTGCCTTACGGTTTGCGTAGCCGCGATAGTTGAGCACCCGTGCGCTCGTCTGGTCGCTGACGGCGTCCAGCACCTTCAGCGAATTGTCGTACTGGCCGTCATAGGCGAGTTCGCGCGCCGCCTTAAAAAGCGTATCGTCGTCAAGGCCGCTCTTCTTGGCATCGACGCATTCTTTCTTGCCCTCGTCCCAGACCTTGCCGCCGGTGCATTCGCTGGAGGTCTTGGTCTTGGCGGGTGGCGTGGTCGTGTCCTCTCCAGCCGCATGCGCCAGAGAAGTAGTCAAAGCGGTGGCTGCGAGGAACAGGCCTGTCAATGCGATCTTGCGGATAAGCATGCTTTTCTCCCTTTTCGAACATCGACCGGCTCGGGCGAGCAGGTGCCAGCGTCCGGTCAATAGGATAACGGATCAGCTGCACAGTTTATTGAACAGGATAGCGTCTTTTGCGCATTTGGCGAGGCCGTAATTCAGAAACGGGTGGTCTCGGCGAGCGTAACCGTTCGCCCATCCTTGGTCAGTTCGAAACGCTCGCGCGTCAGGTTCCAACTGCCCGGGCCACCGCCAATGAAGAAAAGGTTGAAGGATGCGGGTGGTTTGCTACCGCCCTGTCCCTGAGAAGCCGAGGCGATGCCGACGACCGGAACCTGCCTGCCAGCCGTCCCCTTCAGCCAGTAGACGGTGTTCAGGTGGGTGTGGCCATGCAACACCAGTTCGGCGCCGCCCGACGCGATCGTGGCGGCAAAGCGGCGAATGCCAAGCATGCGTTTGTGCATGGGCGTCGCGCCGAGGATCGGCGGGTGGTGGATCATCACGACCCGGAAAAGACCCGCTTCTTCGGCGTTTTTCAAGAGGTTGACGGTCTCGCGGGCCTGCCGCTGGCCGAAGTAGCCGGAGGCCGCGAAAGGCGGCGTGGCAACGGCAGTTGAGCAGCCGATGATAGCGACATTGCCGCGCACGCGCATGTAGGGATAACAGTGAAAATCATCATCCCAGTCTCGTGGTCCCTTGTCGGCCCGCATATACGGATACCAGGCCTTGGTGGTCTTTTCGTAGGCGCCGGGCACATAGGCGTCGTGGTTGCCGGGAATGACGGAGATGTTTTCCGGCTCGCCCGCTTCGCGAAGCCATTCGGTCATGATCTCAATTTCTCGTGAGGACGCCAGATTGACGAGATCGCCCGTGATCGCGAGATGGTCCGGATCGATGCGTTCGATCTCGTCCATCAGGAGGTTCAGCGTGTCGCCGACCAGATGATTGCGGCGATTGCGATGCCAGTTGACGAAGCCGGTGATCCGCTTGGAAGCGAGTTCGCGAAAGGAAAGATCGGGCAGGGGGCCGAGATGAATGTCTGAAATATGCGCGAGTTTGAACATATTTGGTAGTTAGCGCATATTCCGGCAAAGGGGAATCATTGGCCGGATTTATTCGATATTTGTCTGTTCACATCAGGGAGATCGGGCTGAATGGGTGATACCCCGCCGGAAATGCGCAACTGGAAAGCACGGCTCGTCACTGGGGTCGTTCATCGATACTTCGCCTATACGCGCGGCATGACGATGGGCGTTCGTGCCGCCTGCTTCGATGCACAGGGGCGCATTTTTCTTGTGCGCCACACCTACGTTCCGGGCTGGCTGATGCCGGGCGGCGGCATCGAGCGGGACGAGACCGCCGGTGAAGCGCTGATCAAGGAACTGCGCGAGGAGGGAAATCTCCTGCTCGGCGATCCACCCGAACTCATGCATGTGTTCCACAACCCACGCACCAGCCGGCGCGATCATGTGCTGTTCTACCGCTGCCGGAACGTTATCCAGACGGCGCCGAGGACGCGTGATCGGGAGATTGCCGAGGCGGGATTTTTTCCGCTCGACGATCTGCCGACGGGTACGACATCCGCGACGCTTCGCCGGCTGGACGAGCTGTCGGGCAAGACAGCTTTTTCCGAAATCTGGTGATCAGCCGCCGATCTTCTCGCGTCCGTGCGGGCCGTCGAGATCGAGCAGCGGTCCGACCGGCACGACGCCCGTCGGATTGATCGTCGTATGGCTGCGGTAGTAGTGCTCCTTGATGTGACGGAAGTTGACCGTCTCGGCAACGCCCTCAACCTGATAGAGATCGCGCAGGTAGTTCTGCAGGTTCGGATAGTCGGCAATCCGCCGGATGTTGCATTTGAAATGGCCGACATAGACAGGATCGAACCGAACCAGGGTCGTGAACAGCCGCCAGTCGGCTTCGGTCGTCCGGTTGCCTGTGAGGTAACGCTGAGCGGAAAGCCTAGTCTCCAGCTCGTCCAGGACCTCGAAAAGCACCGTGACGTTTTCTTCATAGGCTTCCTGCGTGGTGGCAAAGCCCGCCTTGTAGACGCCGTTGTTCACGGCATCGTAAATTCGGCTGTTGAGGCTGTCGATCTCATCGCGCAGGTCTTGCGGGTAGAGGTCGAGGGTGGAGCCCTTCAATCCATCGAAGGCCGAGTTGAACATGCGGATGATTTCCGAGCTTTCGTTGGAAACCATGCGGTTGGTCTTCTTGTCCCAGAGAACCGGGACGGTGACGCGGCCGGAATAGGTGGGATCGGCCTTCACATAGACCTGCCACAGCGCCTGGGAACCGAACAGGTGATCGACGGTGCCGCCAATCTCGTTCTTGAACTCCCAGCCCTTGGACAGCATCAGCGGATCGACGATCGAAACGGTAATCAGGTCGTCGAGCTTTTTCAGCTTGCGGAAGATCAGCGTGCGGTGCGCCCAGGGGCAGGCAAGCGAGACATAGAGATGGTAACGATCCGCTTCAGCCTTGAAACCGCCGTCGCCGCTCGGCCCGGCGGAACCATCCGCCGTTATCCAGTTGCGAAATTGCGATTGCGCCCGCTTGAAATGGCCCTTGGTGGATTTCGTATCGTACCAGACGTCCTGCCAGACGCCGTCAACCAGCATGCCCATGATCTTGTCTCCTTGCAGGGGAAACCTGGTCCCCCGTGTCTTGAGAACAATAGATAGCGGACAAAATCCCATTCGATAGGCGTCGAATGCTGAACAGTGCGTTTTAGGCTTTGACGGGATGAATTTTTCTGCTATCGGGCCAAGCAGTCTTTTTTGAACAGGTCGGAATTCTCTTCGATGTACTTCCCAGGAAACCCGCGACGACGCTGATGCTCTGACGCCCGAGAGGCGCGCCATCACCCTTACATACGTCTCGCTTATACGGTTTCCTCATGTTCATGCAAAAGCACGACCTCGTCTATCTGACGGAAGATGCGTCGCACGACGCTGCCATCGAAATCATCAATGAAGAAGCATTCGGTCCTGGCCGGTTCGCCCGGGCGGCGACGCGTATCCGCGAGCAGGGGCCGCATGACCTCTCCCTCTCCTTCGTCTGCACGGATGACGGCGAAACAATTGCGTCCGTGCGGATGACCCCCGTGATGGCGGGTTCGGTCAAGGGGCATCTGCTGGGACCGCTCGCCGTTCGGCCTTCCCACAAGAACAAGGGCATCGGCCGTGAGCTGGTGCGGATTGCGGTCGAAGCGGCGCGGCGGAAGGGGTCCGAAGGCGTGATCCTCGTTGGCGATCCGCCCTATTACATGCCGCTCGGTTTCGAGAAGGTAGCCTATGGCGCGCTCGATTTTCCCGGCCCGGTCGATCCTGCGCGGGTGCTCGTCGTCCCCATGGGAGACGACGTGCATGCGCGGCTGAAGGGTGTTATCGGCTGGCGGGGCTGACGGACTGAACTGAATACGTCACACCGCGGCGGCCTGTGGGCACATCCGCTGCTGCGACCTGTCCCCGTCTGCTGGTCAGCCCGTGGCGGGTGCGATGCTTTTGACATCGAGAGTGATCAATAGCGCGACGAGGAATGCTGCGAGGGTGGCAAACAGAAGTGCTCCGACAAAGATGGAAAGCGCTCTTGCAGCACCAATGCCCAGATCATGCATGAACCAGCGGACCTGCGCCTGCGCGTACCAGATTGTGGCGACGGCCAATGCGACGGTACCTGCAACGAGACCCTGCCCCTGAGGCATGCTGAAGAAATCGAGGCTCAACACCAGCAAGAAGGCGAAAGGAGCCGCGACGTAGCACTGGCTGAAGAACGGCGGGCGCAGCGAATTGCGCGTGATAGCGACCGTCTTCGATCGCAGAAGCGTCACGGCCATGCACAGGGGGTAGATTCCGAAGATGACCCCTCGCGCGATCAAAAGGTTCGAGCCGGACCCGAGTTCCCGGGCGGCCTCCATAGGATCGTAAACCGAGGGGAGGGAAGCGGACAATCCTTGCGAAAGCAGCAGGGTGATCAGCAGGAAAAGCGGCGGGCTGAGAGTATCCTGATACTGGTCCTCCGGCCTGTCGGCAAGTTCGATGTCGGCGTAGCGCATCATGCTGAGCGGCGTCACCAGAGAGCGCCACATCGTGACAGGATAGAACACCAGCCAGGACACCAACTCGTAGAGCAGCTCTTCGAGCGACTTCAGCAGTTTCATGAAGTCCAAGTAATATTCCTTCCTGCCCGATGCCCGCGTCCTGATCCGCAGTCATACCAGCGCCAGTGCCCGACGTCACTGCGGCAATGCAAGCCTTCAGTTGTAAACATGGAAGACTTCGCGGTCTTGCTTTTCCACTTCTGGTTTCTATGTTCGGAAAGTACGGTTGTTCCCGATATCGCACACGCGGAGACAGGTCGATGACGACGATAAGAAGCTTGATACTCAGTTTTGCCCTATTGGCCGCCATGCCCGCTGTCGCCGACGAGCTGCGGCAAGAGAGCATCAGGTTCGCCCCGGGAACCTCGAGTTCTACCATAAAGGCATTCGTGAAGGGCTATCAGTCCGTCCAGTACGCTGTGTCTGTCACGGCGGGCCAAAAGATGAGCGTCCAGCTCGATTCCCGCAACAGCAGTCTCTACTTTAACGTGACCGCGCCGGGCGCAGATGCCGCGATGTACAACAGCTCGATCGATGGCAACGGCACAACCATCACGATCCCTTCCAGCGGCAAGTACCTCATAGACGTCTACCTGATGCGAAACGCAGCCCGGCGGAATGAGTCTGCAAATTACGATCTCACGCTTTACGTCGAGTAGTCAGATGCCGAGAGCCTGAAATGATCTCATCGGATAGCGATCTCCCATTCTATAATGGCAAACCCGTCGAGATCGCTGGACGAGGCTGGCTCGTTATCATGCTATCCCTGGTCATCGCCTTCCTGGCGCTCATCCTTATTCCCCTGCGGACCTTTCCTTACACGGTCGTTTTGGCACTTCTTTTCGTCGGTATTCCTATCCTGGCTGTTCACAGGGTGGCAGGCCCGCACTGGAAATGTCTGTTCCGTCCCGTTGACGTCCGATCCGTGGCGCTGATGGCGTTGTTCGGAGGAGCAACGCTGGTCGGGTCCATGGCCATGGGCTGGGTCCTGCAAAGGTTTTTCGAGCTTGACCCCAACCCCTTGGCGGACGAGATCGCCGCAATGTCCGCCTTTGAGATCGGCGCGACGCTTGTGGTGACCGGCATCCAGTTGGTAGGGGAAGAGCTTTTCGGAATATTGCCGTTCCTCGCCGTTCTGTGGCTCTGTGTTCGCCAGCCGAGACTGTCGCGCAGAGCGGGAATCCTTATAGCGCTTGTCATCTCCGGTCTGCTGTTCGGCGCGGCGCATCTGCCGACCTATGGCTGGCACTGGGCGCAGTCATTGATCGGGATCGGCTTCGCACGCGTGATCCTGACGCTCTCCTATATCGTCACGAGAAATCTTTGGGTCTCGGCGGGCGCCCATATCATCAATGACTGGACGGGGTTCATCCTGGTGTTTGAATTTGCCCATATGCCTATAAACGCGGGGGAATGACTGCCGATCACCATCGGCGAAATACATCAACCTCAAAGCCTTCTCGCAGCAACGTTAGAATTAAAGGAGTTAGCATGCGTCTCATCGCGACATCTCTCATGGGAATGGTTTTTTTGTCGGCCTTACCCGCTTTTGCAAATGACGTTCATCAGACGAAATGCAAGGGCAACAGCGGTGCCTGCATTCAGGAAGCCCAGCGTGTCTGCGGTGGCGATTACCACGTTCTCTTTAGCGAAAGCCACGCAGGCGGACTTCTCGGCGATAGCATACCGGGGCCGGTAACCTGGTATTCGATGAGCTATGAATGCCCTAATTCTCGGGGAGAACGACCGGACTTCCAGTTCCGCGGCAACACGTACTCGCCGCCACCGCAACGCGACGTCGAGACGAAATCGAGACAGAGGGTTTCGGTCGGAAGCATGGGGAAATTCTGCCAGGGCGAGGCGTCCGCCACCTTCGGCCGCAGGCCCCAGGAGATTCTCACGCTGCCGGTCGAACGCACTGGTGGCGGCTTTACCGTTTACGGCCAGTTTCCGCCTGAGGGATCGAGAGTGACCACGTTCGAGTGCCGATTCGACTCCTCGGGCGCGTTCAGACGCGTTATTAGAGATTAGAATTTTTCAGTGAAAAGCGGGAATCGGTTGCTTCAATCCGAACGTGACGGGCTCCAACGCGCAAGAACTCTCGATCTCAATTGAAGGGCGAGGCGACAATGTGTTACCGAGAGGCTTTCAGGTCCAGATTGAACCTGAAAGCCTCTAGGTTTCTTTGATTTCGTTTGTCTTTTAAGGAAACTCTAGCGCCCTTCGCGGTGCCAGGTTGCCGAAAGCGCCAGCAGAAGCAAACCCAGTCCCAGGAAGCCTGCGAAAAGCGGCAGGGAATTGATGCCCTTCAGTACCGTTTCGTCGGTCATGCGCAGCGATAGCCGATCATCGTCCGCCACGCGGACGGTGCCGCGCACCGGGAGGATCGGCGGCATGTCGAGCGCTCCCGAGGCGTCTGCAACGCGGCGGACGAGCCCCCTGGTCTTTTCCGACCATGGCCTCAGCGTTTCCTCGGTCGAGATCGTCGCCTTGAACTCCGGCGCATCAACCGCGCCAACATGAACGAGGGTCGAGAGATCGCCATTGCTGATCTCGAACAATCCGGTTTCGGAGGTCCGGACGGCGGCCTTGTAAAGGCCTGGCCCGTTTTCTGTCAGCGGCACCTGTTCGGTGCGGCCGGAGGGATAGATGAGATTTGCGGCACCGGGGTCGCCCTGGATCGTCTGGCGGGAAATTTCGAGCGAACGACCGTTGGCGCGCGCCGTCAAAGCTTCCTCCTCCAGCGCCGGCTCCCGCATCAGCCAATGGGCGGTGCGACGATAAAGCGACACGCTCGGCCCGCCGCCTTCGAAGCCGCGCGACCAGAGCCAGCCCTGATCGGACAACAGCATGGCGACACGACCCTCGCCGACGCGGTTCAGCACCAGAAGCGGCTTGCCGTCGGCGGCTTCCATGACGGTTTGGCCAAGCGGGCGATCGACATCGACCGTGCGGAACCAGCGGCCCCAGCGAGGCGGCTCGACTTCGGCGCCCTCAAGCCCGCGCGTGACGGGATGCTTGCGGCCTTCCTCGGAAAGTCGGGGATAGAAGGCTTTCTCGCTCATGAAGCCGGTGGGGGCGGCAGGCAGCACGGCTGATAGCGGCGTTGTGGCGATCGAATCATCGCCCGCATGTTCGGGCCCGGCGGCAATCAACAGCGCACCACCGTTTTCGACATACTGGGCGATGTTGTCGTAATAGAGGATCGGCAGCACGCCGCGATGCTGGTAGCGGTCGAAAATGATCAGATCGAATTCGTTGATCTTGTCGACGAACAATTCGCGGGTCGGGAACGCGATCAGCGACAGTTCATTGATCGGCGTACCGTCCTGCTTTTCCGGCGGGCGCAAAATCGTGAAATGCACGAGATCGACGGCAGCATCTGATTTCAGCAGGTTTCGCCATGCGCGCTCGCCCGCATGCGGCTCTCCGGAAACAAGCAGCACACGCAGGTTTTCGCGAATGCCATCAAGGACATGGACGGCGCGATTGTTGGCGTCCGTGACTTCCCCTTCAACGGGCGCGACGGCGAACTCAAGGATGTTGTTGCCGCCGCGCGGCACCTTGAAGGAGAAGGGGACATCGGTACCCGCCTCCGCCTGTTCGGTCGCGATCGGATTGCCGTTGAGGCTGACGGACACCTGCGCCGTGCCGCCGGGGGCGGCGCCATCATCGACAACACGGAACGTGACGGTCTGCTCTTCACCCACGATGCCGAAGCGCGGGCCGCTGCGAACTTCGATACGGCGGTCATACTCGTCAGCCTTGCCGGTGATCAGGCCATGAACCGGCGCGTCGAAGCCGAGCGGCTGGTTGACATCCGGAATGTCGTGGATCTGCCCATCGGTGATGAAGATGGCGCCGCCGACACGGGCGGGCGGAACATCCGCAAGGGCCGTCGAAAGCGCGCCGAAGAGTTTCGTCGCGGGGGCTTCCGTTTCGGCATCATCGGCGGCTTCGACGATCCGCGGCTCGATTTGCGGGAATTTTGCCAGCCGTTCCTTGAGTTCGGCCAGCGCGGCATCCGTTGCCTCGCGCCGGCCGGAATAGTCTTGGCTTTGGCTACGGTCCACGACGACAGCGACGACGGTGGAAAGCGGCTCGCGCTCCTCCTGGAAGAAGACGGGATTGGCAAGCGCAAGCACGAGGGCGGCAAGCGCGCAGCTGCGCAGCACGGCGCCCCGCACACCGCGCCAGAGGCCGACGGACGACAGCAGGGCAGCGATGGCTGCAAGGATGCCGATCACGACCCAGGGCAGAAGCGGAGAGAAGGAAAGCGTCATGCGTTTCTCCTACTGTCCAAGCCGTTCGAGAAGAGCGGGAATGTGCACCTGATCCGCCTTGTAGTTGCCGGTCAGCATATACATCATGATGTTGACGCCGGCCCGGAAGGCATATTCGCGCTGCATCTCGTCCGGGGGCACGGTTGGAAGCAGAGGCGCGCCGTTGCCGTCGATGGCCCAGGCGCCGGCAAGATCGTTGCCGGTGATCATGATCGGTGACACGCCGTCGCCGGTGCGGGCCGGGCGGCCCGCGTCCTCGGCACCGTTGTCCGGATGGGCCTCGATCCAGAGCGGGCTTCCGGTGTAGCGACCGGGAAAGCTCGAGAGCAGGTAAAAAGACTTCGTCAGCACATTGTCCGTCGGCACCGGCTCCAGCGGCGGGATGTCGAGATCGGCCAGGATCGCCTGCAGGCGTTCGGCATTCTGGCTTGTCGCGGCGCTGCCGCTCAGGGAGTTGAACTGGTCGCGGGTGTCGAACAGCACGGTACCGCCGGCACGCATATAGGCATCGACGCGGCTGATCGCCTGCGGACTCGGCATCGCCGCGTTGGCGGAGATCGGCCAGTAGATGATGGAATAAAGGGAAAGCTCGTCGCGGGAAATGTCCAGCCCGACCGGCGGGCCCGGTTCCAGCGTTGTTCGGTAGGTCAGGAAATCCGTAAGCCCGGCGAGACCGCGCTCGGAGATACGATCTACATCCGCTTCGCCGGTCACGACATAGGCAAGGTGGGTCTTGTCCAGTCGCGACAGGATGTTTTCATCGCCGGGCTTGCTGTCATCGGCATGGGAAACGTCAGGTACCAATGTAGCTACACTGAAAGCGGCCAAGATCGCCGCTGCCGCAGCGGCACGCGAGAGGCGCACGCGCGAGAACGTTCCAGCCATGAACAGCACGACCAGCGTATCAACAAGCGCCAGTGTGAGTGCGATGGCGAAAAGGGCGGGCTTCAGTGAAACCGTCTCCGCGCCGAGCAGCGGCTCGCTCGTATAGGCGAGGGAAAGGCCTTCGGTGTTGACCGGCATCAGTTCAGCGTTGGCGGCAAGCAGATTGAGGGCGGTGAACCCTTCTTCGGAGCCGTAAAGCCCTGGAGGATGTTCGGCATCGGCAACCGGCGTTGCTCCGGCTCGCGGCTCCAGCGGGCGGGCGCGGGCGGTTTCGCCAACGAGCACGCCATCGGCGTTGAGCAGGCGATAGGGCGCAAGCGTCTGACCGTTCGGCGCACCCTCGCTGGCAACACCGCCGCTGCGCGACATCTGCACGCTGCGGCGCAGCATCTCGACGAATGCGCCCGAGATCGGCAGGTTGGACCACGTCGCCTCGGCGCTGACATGGAACAGGATGATACGACCGGAGCCCTGCGTCTTCGTGGTGACCAGCGGCGTGCCGTCGGCCAGGCTTGCCCAGGTGCGGGAGGAAAGATCGGCCGTCGGTTCGGCCAGAACCTGTCGCTTAACGAGAATGCCTTCCGGCTTCGGCATGCCGGCAAACGGGCTCTGGGCAGGGTAATCGGCAAGCGGCTGTGGCTCGGCCCAGGAAAGGGCGCCGCCCAGCGCGCGCTCGCCCTGACGCAGCGTCACCGGCACCAGCGGATCTTCAGCAGGCGCTGCCGCCAGACGCGGGCCGGCAAAGCGGATCAGCGTACCGCCATTTTCGATCCACTGCCCAAGCGGGCCATAGGTTTCGTCCGGCAGACGGCCGATATCGGCCATGATCAGCATGGACGGCTTCTGCGAGAGAAGCTCGGGAATGGCCACAGCAAGGTCGGCTTCGTTCGGCTGGACAAGATCGGCAAAGGGCGCCAGCGCCCGGTTGATGTAATAGAGCGGCGAAAGCAGGGGCTGGGACTGGTCGCGTGCCTCACCGCTCAGCAGGGCTACGCGCCGGCGGCGAAAGCCGTCGTCCAGCAGATAGGTTGCCCCGGCTGTGGCCTGACCGTCTATGCCGATGCGGGAGAAATCGTTGCGCAGTTCGAACGGCGCGGTAATCGCCCCCCTAGCTGTTCCTTCGCCCGCGTTGAAGGACACGGTGCCGCTGGCGATCGCGCGGCCGCGAATGTCGTAGGCCGTCAGCGGAAGGACGCGGGCTCCGGCCGTATCCAACCGGCTCACGGAGATGGACATCGCATCCGCCTCGTTTGTCGAGGCCGTTATGGCAACGGCTTCCGGATTGCCGCCGATCAGGCGCAATTCGCCCGGCGAAAGCGAGGCAAGGTCGGCCATTACGTCATTTTCACCCGACGCCACACCATCCGAGATGAAGGCGATCGTGCCGGGTGGTGTTTCCTGCAAAGCCGTTGCGAGCGCCGTGAACGCAGCCTTCCTGTCCGGTGACAGCGGCTGCGGGGCAGCGGCGGCAAGGCGATTTCGCGCGTCATCCGGCGATGTGGGGACGGCATTGTGCTCGCGATCGGCGGTGAAGACGATCGAGACCGGGACATCGCGGCTTTCGGCGTCGGCGAGCAGGGCATCGATCGTGTTGACCCGCCGCTCCCAATCCGGGGCGGTCGCCCAGCTGTTGTCGACGAAAAGAACGAGCGGGCCATTTGCGGAGAGCGTATTGGCGCGCGGGTTCAGCACCGGATCGGAAATGGCGAGAATGACAGCAGCCGCCATCAGCATGCGCAGGAGCGTCAGCCACCATGGGCTTTTCGATGGCGTTTCTTCGCGCTTCAGAACGGTTGCGAGAATGCGCAGCGGCGGAAACGCTTCCGTGACCGGGCGCGGCGGCGTGAGGCGCAAAAGCCACCAGATGGCGGGCAGAGCCACCAGTGCAGCCAGCATCATGGGGTTGGCGAAGACGAGCGACAGGAAGCTCATAGTTGCCCCCCGTGCGTCGCCCGCGCCGGCATGCCGGAAAGATACATATGCACGGCAACCAGCGCCTCGGAGGCGAGGTGGTCCGTGCGGTGTTGCGTAAATGTCCAACCCAAATGACGAAGATCCGTTCCGAGCGCGTCGCGGCGAGCGAAATAGGCGCGGCGGTAGTCTTCAGCGAGGATTTCCGCGCGACCGGCCGTCAGCTTGTCGCCGGTCTCGGGATCGGTGAACTCGGTGCGACCGGCATAGGGGAAGGTTTCTTCTGCCGGGTCTGCAACCTCGACCACATGGCCGCGAAAACCACGGCGGGCGAGCGGACCGAGGCGTGTCATGATCTCGTCGGCGGGGTCGAGAAAGTCCCCGATCAGCACCAGATCGCTCCAACCGCGGATCATGCCCGTTTCCGGCAAACCGCCAGAGAGCGGCGTGTGCATCAGGGCTGTCGCCAGACGTTCTGCGGCGTTGCGTGCCGAAAGCGGCTCCATCACGCCCGGGCAGCCGATGCGCTCACCGGAGCGGGCGAGGATTTCCGCCAGCGCCAGCATCAGCACCAGCGCGCGGCTCTCCTTGGAAACGCTGCCGAAGCGGGATTTGTACATCATCGAGGGCGAGAGATCGGCCCACAGCCAAATGGTGTGGGCCGCTTCCCATTCTCGGTCGCGTACATAGGTGTGGTCGTCCCGGGCCGAGCGGCGCCAGTCGATACGAGCCAGGCTTTCGCCGTCGCTATAGGGTCGGAACTGCCAGAAATTCTCGCCGATGCCCCGCTTGCGGCGGCCGTGCCAGCCAGAGATAACGGTGTTGGCGATGCGCTTTGCCTCGACCATGCAATCGGGGATCAGACGCGCGCGCATCTGCGCCCGCGACAGCACGTCGCCCGAAGGGGTACGCTCGACGATCTGCCCGATCGAGACCATCCATCAGCCCTTGATTTGCTTGACGAGGCTGGAAATCACATCGCGAACCGACATGCCCTCGGCGCGGGCAGCGAATGTGAGTGCCATACGGTGCTGCAGCACCGGCTCGGCGAGCGCCACGATGTCGTCGATCGAAGGCGCAAGCCTGCCGTCATAGAGGGCACGGGCGCGGGCGCACAGCATCAGCGACTGACCGGCGCGCGGGCCTGGGCCCCAGGCCACGTTCTTGTCGGTAGCCGCATTGCCGTTGCCCGGGCGGGCGGAGCGCACCAGCGACAGGATCGCGTCGACCACCTTTTCGCTGACCGGCATCTGGCGAATGAGGTGCTGGATATCCTGAAGCTTTGCGGCATCGATCACGGCGCGGGCCTCTGCTTCATCGAGACCGGTGGTTTCAAGCAGGATTTGCCGTTCGGCGGCAAGCTCCGGATAGCCGACATCCACCTGCATCAGGAACCGGTCGAGCTGAGCTTCGGGCAGCGGGTACGTGCCTTCCTGCTCCAGCGGGTTCTGCGTTGCGAGAACGTGAAAAGGCTGCGGCAGGTCGTTGCGCTGGCCGGCGACGGTGACGTGATATTCCTGCATGGCCTGCAGAAGTGCGGATTGGGTACGTGGGCTGGCGCGGTTGATTTCGTCGGCCATGAGCAGTTGGGTGAAGATCGGGCCGGCGACGAAGCGGAAGGAGCGGCGTCCGTTCTCGTCCTGATCCATCACTTCCGAGCCGAGAATATCCGATGGCATCAGGTCGGGCGTGAACTGGATGCGGCTGGAATTCAGCCCCAGAACCGTCGCGAGCGTCGTCACCAGCTTGGTCTTGGCAAGGCCGGGAACACCGACGAGCAGGGCGTGACCACCGGAAAGAACGGCCAGCAGCGTCTGTTCGATGACGCTTTCCTGGCCGAAGATGACCTTGCCGACTTCCTTGCGGATATTGGCGATTTCCGCGAGCGCCTTTTCGGCTTCGGCGACGATCATCTTTTCGTCGACCAGCTTGTCCGAGGTCTTCATTACACCCATTGATCGTCTCCCTGGCCGCCGGGTCGAATCGCAAAATCCGATCTTTCCGTCTTCGAATTTCAATTTATGCTCCGGTCAGCGGCTGACAAGTCGCTGAGGGCGCACTATCTCGTGAGCGAGATGTTAATAAGCAAGAATAGGGCCAATCGGGACGGAACGATGGCAGAAACCGAGATGAATCAAACAGCCGTCACAGCCGGTGACGCGGCGGGCCTTGCCGCCATGATCGCCCGTGCCGCGGGCCAGACCGGCGATAGGGCGAAGGGTCTTCCGCCGGTAGAGCGCTGGAATCCGCCGTTTTGCGGGGATATCGACATGGAAATCCGCGCCGATGGCACCTGGTTTTACATGGGCACGCCCATTGGCCGGCAGCCGCTCGTGCGGCTTTTTTCGACGGTTTTGCGCAAGGACGAGGACGGCAGGACCTATCTCGTGACACCTGTGGAAAAAGTCGGCATCCGCATCGCGGACGCCCCCTTCATTGCCGTTGAAATGACCGCGACGGAGAAAGAGGGCGGTCAGGTGCTCACCTTCCGCACCAATGTCGGGGATGTGGTGGAAGCGGGAGCAGAGCATGAACTTCGTTTCGTCATCCATGGCGAAAACCGCGAGCTCAAGCCTTACCTGCATGTGCGCGGCCGCTTGGAAGCGCTTGTATCGCGTGCTGTGATGTATGAGTTGGTCGAGCTTGGCGAGGAAGCCGAGGTCGATGGCGTCACCATGTTTTGCGTACGCTCCGGCGGCGTCCTCTTCCCGATCATGCCGGCGGCCGAACTGAAGGCGCTGTCCGCGTGAGCGAGCCGCTTCTGAGCCTCCCGGATTTCTCCGCTGCCGATTTTCGCCGTCGCGCCATGAACCAGCGGGGCAGTCAGGCTGAGGATGCCTGGCGCGAGCATGGCGATTTCCTGCTCAATCCCGACTACGTCTCCTTCGTCGAAACGATGAAGCTGCGGGATGCCGCGGTTCTGATCCCCGTGATCGACGACGGGGACGACGCTCGCGTTATCCTGACCCAGCGCACCTCGACGCTTCGAAAGCATTCCGGGCAAGTGGCTTTCCCGGGCGGTGCAATCGATCCCGGCGACGATACGCCCGAGCGGGCAGCCCTTCGCGAGACGGAAGAGGAGATCGGTCTCGATCGCCGCTTTGTCGAGACCGTCGGGCGACTGCCGTCCTACATGGCACTGTCGGGATTCCGCATTACGCCCGTTCTGGCGGTCGTGGAGCCCGGTTTCGAGCTCACGCTCAATCCGACCGAAGTGGACGCCGCCTTCGAGGTGCCGCTGTCGTTCCTGATGAACCCGCGCAACCACGGTCGCGGTCGCGCGACGTGGCAAGGCAGCGAACGGCAATTCTATCGCATGCCCTATGGCGAGCGGAACATTTGGGGTATCACCGCCGGCATTATACGCATGCTTTATGAAAGGCTTTATGCATGACCTCCGTTGCCGCCGAGGCCTGGTTTGCTCAACCGGCGCTGAAACGCATCTTCGATCTCCTGAATGCTGATGGCGGAGAGGCGCGTGTGGTTGGCGGTGCCGTGCGCAACAGCCTGATGGGGCTCGACGCCAGCGATATCGACATGGCGACAACGCTTTTGCCGCAGGAGGTGATGAAGCGTGCGGAGGCGGCGGGCATCAAGGCGGTTGCGACGGGCATCGATCATGGCACCGTCACCCTCATCATCGGCGGCAAGCCTTTTGAAGTCACGACATTGCGGCAGGATGTGGAGACCAACGGCCGACATGCGGAAGTGGCCTTTGGCACGGACTGGAAAGTGGACGCCAAGCGGCGCGATCTCACGATCAACGCGCTCTATGCCGATGCTCGCGGCGCGGTGATAGATCTCGTTGACGGCCTTCCCGACATCGAAAGCCGCACGGTGCGTTTCATCGGCGAGGCGGAAAAGCGGGTCGCGGAAGATTACCTGCGCGTGCTTCGGTTCTTTCGTTTCTTCGCCTGGTACGGTTCCGGCCGTCCCGATGCCGGCGGTCTTCGTGCCTGTGCAAGGGCGCGCTCCAAACTATCGAGTTTGTCGGCCGAGCGTGTCTGGTCAGAGCTGAAGAAGCTGCTTTCAGCGGAGGATCCGGGCCGTGCCTTGCTCTGGATGCGGCAGGCCGGTGTGCTGACCGAAGTTCTGCCGGAGAGCGAAAAATGGGGAATAGACGCCATTCCGGGACTTGTCGCGGCGGAGCGTGTTTTCGGATGGGCGCCTGATCCTCTGCTTCGTCTTGCATCTATTGTTCCGCCGGACAACGAGCGGCTTGGTGAGATGGCGAAAAGGCTTCGGCTCTCAAAGACGGAAGCCAGCTTTTTCACGGCATGGGCGGGCAGCCCGGCCGTTCCCGTCACGATTGCCGATACAGCCTTCGACCGCATGCTGTATCGAAGCGGTGCCGCTGGTCTCGTCACGCGCCTGAAACTGGCCTTGGCAGTTGCGCGCCAGAAAACGGAGAACGATCCTTCGCAGCTGCCAGAGGTTGCGCGACTGAAGCGGCTTTTGGCCCGCGCTGAGGCGTGGCAGAAACCTGTGCTGCCCGTGTCTGGCGCCGATGTATTGGAGGCTGGAGTGCCAGCCGGGCCGCGCGTGCGCGAACTTTTGCAGACGCTTGAAGATGGCTGGGTCGATGGAAACTTCAATGCTGACCGGGCAACGCTGGTCGCCCGGCTGAAGTCTTTGGTCTGAAGCGATCATGGGAAGGTGCCATCAGGCAGCCTTTGTTTCCTCGACAATCCTCATTTTGATGTTGTCGACCATGTTTTCGCGGATGATCGTTTCGCCGTGCGACTGACGCATGTGCTCGACAGCGCGGCGGACGACTTCCGCATCGCTATCGGCTCTTGTGTGCCAGTCACAGCCGGGAACCAGGGAACCGCATTCGAACAGTCTCATGATTTTCCTCCTTGCCTTCATCCCCCTGAAGGATCCTCCGTCACATCAGGGCGTGCCGATGATAACCTGAAATCGGTCTGATTGGTTCCTCCTTTCGCAAACACCCTGCGAAAACCGTGCGGTATCTGCCCGATGACGGCCTCTTAATGGCCTAGCAATGCCCTTCTCGGGGTCACATTGCCGCCCAATGGGTCCCCGAACGTTAAGCCGGGCCTTGAAATGACCAAACGGAAGGAAAGCCTATGACCCACATGCCCATCGCGGCGCTTACTGCTGCAGCCTGGAGCCTGATCGTCGTCAGCACGCCCGCCTTTGCGCAAGGGGCCGCAGAGCCGCAGGCCGCCGCACCGCAGGCGAGCACGCCAGCAACTGCGGCTATCAGTGAGCAAAAGCTCAATGCCTTTGCTGTCGCCTATCTCAAGGTGGACAGCGTGCGCCGAGACTATGCCGCCAAGATCGGCGCCCAGAAGGATGCCGCCTCCCGCCAGAAGCTGCAGAACGAGGCAAACAAGCAGATGATCAACGCGGTGCAGAACTCTCCGGACATGACGGTCGAGGAATACAAGACCATCGTCAGCACCGCGCAGACAGACCCCGAAGTGGCGCGAAAGGTACAGGAGAAATTGAAGGCGAACGCCGTGCAATAAGGCGGTTCGCGACTGCGGGGCGGGGGCGCGAGTTCCTGCTTCGCATTTCTGAGATTGCCGCGCAGGCATCTCCCGGTGGGTCGAGAAAGCACTATAGAAAGATGCCTGTTTGGTGCTATGGCTGGCGCTCCTTGAATGAGACGTCGCGCAAAGGCATACCATGAGCTCCCTAAAGCAGGATCTGATCGCTTCCATCCGCAACATTCCGGACTATCCGAAGCCGGGCGTGATGTTCCGCGATATCACCACCATGCTCGGCAATGCGCGCAGCTTCCGTCGGGCGATCGACGAGCTGGTTCATCCCTTTGCCGGCCAGAAGGTCGACAAGATTGCCGGCATCGAGGCGCGCGGTTTCATCCTTGGCGGCGCGATGGCGCACCAGATGTCCTCTGGTTTCGTTCCGATACGCAAGAAGGGCAAGCTGCCGCACGATACCGTGCGCATCGCCTACAGCCTCGAATATGGCGTCGATGAAATGGAAATGCACCGCGATGCTTTGCAGCCCGGCGAAAAGGTGATCCTTGTGGACGACCTGATCGCGACCGGCGGAACAGCCGAAGCGGCCACGAAGCTTCTTCAGCAGATGGGCGCCGAGATCGTAGCCGCCTGCTTCGTCATCGACCTGCCGGAACTCGGCGGCCGCAAGAAACTCGAAGCGCTTGGCGTCAATGTTCTGACGCTGGTCGAGTTCGACGGTCATTGATATTCCCCATCTAGGCCGTCGGCTTTCCGACGGCCTCTGATTCAGGGAAATTATGGAAACTCGATCACCTTGCTTTCGAAGCGGATGACGGTTTCGCCAGTCTGGTTTTCTCCCTCATTGAGAATGGTGTTGATCCGCCAGCCCGGGCGCGAGGCCAGTTCCTTGCTTTCAAGGAACGTCACGTAATAGCTGACCGTATCTCCGGCATATACCGGCTTTAACCATTGCAGATTGCGAAAGCCCGGCGAGGGGCCAAGCTTTGGCGCCGCGATGCCTTCGCCCGCAAGGCGCTTCATCTCGCCGATCCAGTACGGCACGAAGCATTTCATCCAGCCTGCGGCCGTATGCCAACCGGAGGCACAGAGGCCACCGAGCAGGGACGATTTGGCGGCTTCGGGATCGAGGTGAAATGGCTGCGGATCGAAATCGCTGGCAAAACGGATGATGTCTTCGGCAGAGAACGTCAGGCTTCCGATCAGGGCGCGGCCCTTGCCGCCATAGAGCGCTTCCATGGTCATCATCCTGCCTCCCGCATTCTGAACATGATCGGGCACTCGGACACCGCGACCGTCTCGCCTGTCTGGTTGAGGATTTCGTTGCGAAAGCGGACGACGCCGATGCCGGGTTTGGAGCGCAACGCGCGGGTTTCGAGAACCAGACTGAAGCCGCTCAGCGTATCGCCGGCGATCACGGGTTTCTTCCAGTCCATGAACTCGATGCCGGGCGACCCTTGAGAGGTCGAAGAGCCTAGAAAGGCGTCGATCATCATACGCATGGCTATGGAACTCGTATGCCAGCCGGAGGCGGCAAGCCCGCCGAGAATGCTTTTCTTTCCGGCTTCTTCGTCCATGTGCATCGGCTGCGGATCGAATTCGCTGGCGAATGCGATGATCTCGGCAGTTTCCATGCGACGCGGCAGGTACTCAAACCGTTGCCCGGGTAAAAAGTCCTCGAAATGAAGCATCACATTCTCCGCCCTTGTGCTGGGCAAACCGAATAGCCTCATTCCATTCCGGTTGCAATCATGAAGCGGTTATTGCGGAATAGCCATTTCGCGGCCGTTGATCTTCATCTTGTTGTTCTCGTCAACCTCAAGCCGCCAGCGATGGGTGCCGTCCGGCGTCGTTTCGGCAAAGCCCTTGACCATCAGCAGCACGAAGGCCGCCTGACCGTATTGCGGTACGGCCTTGGCGTTGTCCTGAAGGTAGGCGACGGTCTTGTCGAAGTCGCGGGCGACGATGGTGACGTCGGATTTCTGCTTGTTCTGGATATCAGGATAAAGCGTCGTTTCGCCTGTCAGGCTGACGTCGTAGATAGAGGAGCGTGCCGATACGTTCTCATAAGTGACATGGAGCTCGCCATTCGGCAGGAAACGTTTGCCCATTTCAGTCGATTGCGCCTCTGTCAACGGCTCGTCGGCATTGAAGTTGGCGTTGTCGATGAAATAGGTGAGGCCGCTTGCTACATTGATGTCCTTTACGCCGATCTCGACATCGAAGGTTTCAGGGATGGCTTGCTGAAAGACGAGGGGTACGAGGTTCGGAGGCGTCGTCGGCTTGTCGAGGCCAAAGCCGATGCGGAAGGATGCGCCGTCCCGCAGGCCGTCGGCTGCGATATTGTAACGCGCGCTTTCCGCCCCAAACTCGCCTTCCGGCGTGGAAACCTTCAGGTTTGCAAGTTCGATGGTTTCCAGCAGTTGCCCGAACATCGGCAGGTTGGCGCGCACGAGGTCCTTCAGCGTCTTCTCGTCGTCCGGCGTCAGCTTGTCCTGCTTTATGCGGTCGATGACGAAGAATACGATGTCCTGAAGCGGCTTGTAGTGAAGGCCGTTGACTGCCGCATCGACGGTCAGGTTGTCGGCGGAGATGCCGATGCGGGTGTTTTTCTCGTCCACGATGGTTTCGGTAAAGGCACCGAAGACAGAGTTGGAGCGCATGTCGACGGTATCGGGGCCCTTGCGCTGCGTATCCAGCGTTGTGGCAAGGTTGGCAAAACGGCCTTCGATGGATTCCTTCGGGCTTTTGGTCGAAAAGGCGAGGCCGTCGGCCTTCATGTCGAACGACTTGAAGTAGAGCAGATCGGGATCGATGATGCCTTCGCCCCGCATCCTGTCGATACGATAGGTGAAATCGGTCTTCTCCTTCTCGGCAGTGAAGCTGCCCTTGAGATCGAGATTTTCATCCTGCGTGAACCGCCACAGACCATCTTCCAACGGCCGCACCAGCGACAGAAACGGCTTCAGCCCCGTGACTGTGAAATCTGCCGGATCGACGTCTTTCAAAAACACGGTGGGGTCGAAAATGACCTCATAATCCTGCGTCGCGGGACGAACCTTGACCAGCCCCTGCTTGACGAATTTTTCGGGCAGATAGGTTGTCAGCTTCTTTTCGAGCGCCATCGCGCCTTCATAGGAAATCTCTGCAGCCAAAGCCGGCGTGAGCGGCAGAGCGACGGAAAGCAAGGCGGCGGCCATAAAGCGCATCACAGGATTCCTCCAAACTACGAGTTGTCGCGGAAGATATGCCAATGGCCGGTAACGGCAAGTGCCTGACGTGTATTACCCCAAAAACGGAAAGGGCCCGCGACGACGAGCGTCGCAGGCCCTTTCAAATGGTCCGCGGTTCGGGCCGCTATTCTTAGGTGTTGAAACGGAAGTGGATGACGTCGCCATCCTGAACGACATATTCCTTGCCTTCGTCACGCGCCTTGCCGGCATCCTTGGCACCCGTTTCGCCGTTGTACTTGATGTAGTCCTCATAGGCGATGGTGTTGGCGCGGATGAAACCGCGTTCGAAATCCGAGTGGATGACGCCGGCGGCACCCGGCGCCTTGGTGCCGCGCTTGATGGTCCAGGCGCGGGTTTCCTTGGGGCCGACCGTGAAATAGGTGATGAGGTCGAGCAGCTTGTAACCGGCGCGGATCAGGCGGTCGAGGCCGGCTTCATGGAGACCGAGCGCTTCAAGAAATTCCTTGGCTTCCTCTTCCGGAAGCTGGGCGACTTCGGATTCGATCGCCGCCGAGATGATCACGGTTTCGGCGCCCTGTGCCTTCGCCATTTCCTCGACAGCCTTGGTGTGCGCATTGCCGGAAACGGCATCGGCTTCCGCGACGTTGCAGACGTAGAGGACCGGGTGCGAGGTCAGCAGGTTAAGCGATTGGAGGATGCGCAGCTCTTCGGCGTCGAGCGTCGAGAGCAGGGTACGCACCGGCTTGCCTTCGTGCAGCAGCTTGAGCGACGCTTCCATGATCGGAAGCATCGCCATCGAATCCTTGTCCTTGCCGACGGCGCGCTTGCGGGTCTGCTCGGTGCGGCGCTCCAGGCTTTCGAGGTCGGCGAGCATCAGCTCGGTCTCGATCGTGTCGGCATCGGCGACCGGATTGATCTTGCCTTCGACATGGGTGATGTCGTCGTCTTCAAAGCAGCGCAGAACATGCACGACGGCATCGACTTCGCGGATGTTGGCGAGGAACTGGTTGCCGAGGCCTTCTCCCTTCGAAGCGCCGCGCACGAGCCCGGCGATATCGACGAAGGAAATGCGGGTCGGGATGATTTCCTTCGACTTGGCGATGTCGGCGAGCGCGCGCATGCGCGGATCCGGCACCGCGACTTCGCCGGTGTTCGGCTCGATGGTGCAGAACGGATAGTTTGCCGCCTGCGCGGCTGCCGTCTTGGTCAGCGCGTTGAAGAGGGTGGACTTGCCGACATTCGGCAGTCCGACGATACCGCATTTGAAGCCCATGGCCAAAGTCCGTCTATTCTGGAAATCTGTGCCCTGCCTATGGGGGATAGGGCAGGGCAAGGTCAAGGGTTGCGGAGTTAAAGTTTGGGCGAATGGACGTTTCACGCATCTTGTGATGGCTCTTCTCTTGCGATCGAGAGACGATGGGGGCAAAGTCCGCGAGTTCTCCATGGTGGTTCCACGATGAGCGACAACGAAACCAACCTGAAACCGAAACTGAAGACCAAGCCGAAGCTGGAGAGGCCGAAGCTCTACAAGGTCATTCTGTTCAACGACGACTACACGCCCCGCGATTTCGTCACGCTCGTCTTGAAGGCGGTCTTCCACATGAGTGAGGAAACCGGCTACCGAATGATGATGACCGCCCACAAGCTCGGCTCCTGCGTCATCCTCGTGTGCGCCAAGGATATCGCGGAGACCAAGGCGAAGGAGGCCACCGATCTCGGCAAGGAAGCGGGTTTCCCGCTGATGTTTGCAACGGAGCCGGAAGAATAAGGGAAAACGAGGTCGTCTCCTCAATCGCCCTTGTTGCCGAACATCTTCTTCAGCATTTCGGCCATGGGCCCCGTTGTCGGCAAAATCTTCGGTTGCTGATGGTTCCGTGCCTGACGGATATGTGACTTGCCGGCCGGCGGTTTCGGGGCAGGGGCTTCGGCTTCCGGCTTTCCGCCGACTGCAAGCGCCAGCTTGTTCATCAGCTGTGAATCCTCGCCTTTCGCCAGCATCTCGGCATTGTCAGCCAGCGCGTCGAGCAAGGGCGTCAGCCATGCCTGGTCCGCTTTGGCGAAATCACCCAGGACATGATTGTGCACCTGTTCTTTCGATCCGGGATGACCGATACCTAATCGCAGACGCCGGTAATCCTTGCCGCAATGGGTGTCGAGCGACTTGATTCCGTTATGGCCCCCATGGCCGCCGGCCGTCTTGATGCGGGCCTTGCCCGGCGGGAGGTCGAGTTCGTCGTAGATCGCGACGATATCCTTCGGCTCAAGCTTGTAGAAGCGCATGGCTTCGCCGACGGATTCGCCCGAAAGGTTCATGAAGGTCTGCGGTTTCATCAGGAGGATGCGCTCGCCGCCCAGTTCACCTTCAGAAATCTCGGCCTTGAACTTCTTCGACCATGGCGAAAAGTTGTGGCGGCGATGAATGGCGTCGATCGCCATGAAACCGATATTGTGGCGGTTGCCGGCGTATTTGCCGCCGGGATTGCCGAGACCTGCAAAAATCTGCACGGGCGCTCTCCAGAATGTTTGTTTCCAGATGCGGCGGTCGGGCTTTCAAGTCAACGCCTGTTTCAGCGTTTTATGGCATCATCTATCGATTGGGCCGCAGGCCGTAGTCCGCCGCGATCTTGTCCTGTGTGCCATCGGCGATCAATCTGTCCAAGGCGCCCTGCATTTTGGCCACGACGTCATCGGCGACGCCGAGATTGCACGCGATGCCGTAGCGCTTGCCGCCTAGGATCAGGGCGGATTCCACGGCCTTTCCTTCCGCCTGCATTATCTCGAAGGTCTTCTCCGACGTCATCATCAGATCGATGCGATTGTTCAGAAGCTTCCTCAGCGTTGCCTCGAGATCGGCGGCGAGATCGATCTTGGGGAAACCGTTCGCGGTCAGGAAACTGTAGGAAAAGTCATCCCGCCGGGTGCCGATGGTGAAACGCTTCGCAGCCTCGATGGTGAGCGGATCGATGCCGGAACCGGCTTTGCGAACCATTACCATCTTGTCGATGAGAAGCGGCTCGATCCATTTGAAACGCCGGTCGCGCTCGTCGTCATGGCCAGTGGTGAAGACACAGGTGTCGGTTTCCGTCTCCGCGCGGGAGAAGGCGCGCGCCCAGGGCAGGATCTCCAGATTGTAGGGAACATCGATCGCCTTCATGATCAGGCGCACCTGCTCGACCGAAGCGCCGGTGATCTCACCGTTACGGGTGAAATTGTAGGGCGCATATTCCTCGGTGAGAAGATTGATCGGCTCTTGGGCATGGGCGGTGCCGGAGAGGCAGAGCACAAGCGCGAAAAGAATGCGTTTCATGCCCTGTCTCCCGTGTCGTCTCAAGCCAGTGTACTGATCTTGGCTTCGGAGTCCATTTCCAGCATTTCGAGCATGCTGTCTATCGGCATTGGCTTGCTGAACAGATAACCCTGGCCGTAATCGACGCCGAGCTTGCGCAGCAGTTCCCATTGTTCCGTCGTTTCGATGCCTTCCGCAACCACCGAACAGCCCATCTGGTGGGAGATGGTGCGGATGCCCTTGATCAGCATCCGGCTCTTGCGGCGCACGTCGTTTGTTCCCGTGCTCAGCGAGCGGGTGAATGATTGATCGACCTTGACGATATTGACCGGGAACCGATTGAGGTAGCTCAAAGACGAGTAGCCGGTGCCGAAATCGTCAAGCGCGATGCGGCAGCCGAATTCGCTGAGTTGCTTCAGGACGGCATGGACATCGGGATTGTCGAGCATCAGCACCGCCTCGGTGATCTCGATGACGATGCGGCTCGGGGCGATATGGTGCTTCAGCAGCAGCGCCGCCAGCTTGTGGGGTAAGGTGAGTTCGAACTGAAGGGGTGAGAAATTGACGGCAAGGTAGGTGCTTTGCGTGCCTTCCAGCTTGCTGATCCGGGCGAGGTGCCGGATGGCCTTTTCAAGAACCCGCTCGCCGATGCGGCCGATGGAACCGGTTTCCTCGGCAATGCCGATGATCTTGCCGGGGGGCAGGATGCCCTTTTCCGGATGGTTGAGGCGCATCAGGGCTTCGAAACCGGCGATGCGGCCTTCGCCGAGGCTGACGATCGGCTGGAGATAGGCTTCGAACCAGTCTTCCTTGAGGCCGGCCTCGATGTGCTGCTCCATCTCATGGCGTTCGCGCGCCGTGTCGAGCATGGAGTTGTCGAACACCAGCACGCCGTTCTTGCCTTCGCGCTTGCGCGTATACATCGCCATGTCGGACTTGAGCAGCAGGTCGGACGCATTGACGGCGTGGTCAGGGTAAAGCGCAATGCCGATGCTGGCGGTGACCGAAAGATCGGCGCCCTCGATGAAGATCGGCGCGTTGAGGCACTCGTAAATCCTCTCGCCGATTTCACTGGCGAGGGCTGCCGCATGCTCGGCGCTGACCAGGATTGCGAATTCGTCGCCGCCAAGACGAGCCATCGCGTCTTCCGGGCGCAGCGTGGTCTTGATGCGCGTCACCACCTGGCGCAGAACCTCGTCGCCCGCCGCATGGCCGAAATTGTCGTTGATCCACTTGAACCGGTCCAGATCGATAAAGATGCAGGCGAGTTGCATCGCCTGCGCATCGACATCCTTGATGCCGTCATCCAGCGCCGCTTCAAAACCCTGACGGTTGAGCAGGCCGGTCAGGTGATCCGTAATCGCCTGGGCGTGGTTCCGGCTTTCCGCCTGCTTGAGAGCGGTCACGTCCGTCATGACCGACAGCGATACGCCGCCAATTTCATCGCTGACGAAGTTGCGCATCTCCAGAATGAGAACGATCATCATCTCGCCGTTCTTCCTGCGAAACGGGACCGTGACCTCGCAGATGCCTGCATTGTCCGGGCTGATGTCTGCCCTGCGCGCCTTGTAGGTTTCGTGCCAGTGCTCGTCGACGAAATCCGTGAAGGCTCGCCCGATCGCCTCCTCGCGGCGATAACCCGTGGCGACCAGCCAGTAATCGCTGACGGCGGTGATTTCGCCCGACGTGTCGAGCGAAAACAGCATGGCCGGAGTCTTGTTGTAGATGTTGGACGCGCGCGCGTGGGCGCGCTTGAGCTCGGTTTCCTCCTGCTCGAGCTTCGTCTGCATCTCGTTGAAGTTATGGGCAAGCGCGCCCATTTCGTCATCCGAGTTCCAATCGACCTGATGGCGCGATCCCAGGCGACGGGTGGCCTCGATGGCCGCGGTCAGGCGAAGCAGCGGGCGGATGACGATCACGCGATTGCTGATGATCGCAGCGGCAAAGACGATCGCGACGGCAACAAGCAGGATCAGGAAGACACTGATTTCATCCCGGCTGAAGCGCGAAACGAGACCGGGCTCTTCGACCTGGATTTCAACGGAACCGACGACGCGTTCACCATCGTTGGAATTGTAGTGAATTTCGCGCGAAAGCACGGTGTCTTCGCTGCTGTCGATCCGGGGCGGGGCATCCGGGAAACGAATGGAAATGGAGCCAGAGCTATCGCGGACATGAACGGACAGCACGTTTTCGCCGGCGGCAAGCGCCCGGGCGATCTGCTTTATGCCGTCCGTATCGTAGTCCCAGAGGGGCTTGCCCAGCGCCTCGGCGCCGGTGCGCATGAGCACCTCGGTGTTGTCCAGCCTTTCGCGCGCAACGCGCTCGGACGAAAGGGTCAGGAACAGCACGATAAGGGGCGCCACGAAGATGAGGACGGCGCCGCAAACAATCGCAATAAATCGGTTCTCCACGGAATGCATCATGGCGTGCATCCGATCGTGCTTCGGTTCTCACGGTTCATTTCAGGATTCTCGTACGCTAAGGCCGGTTCAATCCCCCAGCACAACTCATCACGAAAATCTTAAATGTTGCTAAAATTCACCGGTTAATTTCCTGGGTAGATGTCCGGGCAGAGAGAACTGGCCCGCAGGCAATAAAAAACCCGCCAAGCCTGAGGCAGGGCGGGTTCTATAGCAGGCCCGGATACGATTATTCCGAAGCTGCTTCTTCTTCTTCCGAAACGCCGCCTGCCGGAGCAACGATGGTGGCGATCGTGAAGTCGCGGTCGGTGATGGCCGGGGTTGCGCCCTTCGGCAGCTTGACGTTCGAGATATGAACGCCGTCGCCAACCTTGAGACCCGTCAGGTCAACGGTGATGAATTCCGGGATGTCGTTGGCCGAAACGTGCAGTTCGACTTCGTGACGGACGATGTTTAGAACAGCGCCGGTCTTGATCGCGGACTTGTCTTCGTTGATGAAGTGAACCGGAACTTCGACGGTAACCTGGGAATTCGCGGAAACGCGCAGGAAGTCGACGTGCATGGTGAAGTCGCGGACCGGATCTAGCTGATAGTCCTTCGGAAGGACGCGGATCTTTTCGCCGCCAACGTCGATCGTCGCAACGGTGGTCATGAAACCGCCGGCGTGGATCTTCTGGGTGACTTCCTTCGTGGAGAGGGCGATGGAAATCGGAGCCTGCTTGTCGCCGTAGATGACTGCAGGAATAAGGCCGTTGCGGCGAAGTTCACGGGAGGACCCCTTACCAACCCGTTCGCGCGTTTCGGCCTTGAGCTCGTAAGATGCGTGGCTCATGGCATTACCTTTCTGGTGTTTTTGGAGAGCCCATCTGCTATCAACAGTGCCAGATGGACCTGAGATCCGGAGATCCCATCCGCGTTTGCCTCCAAGGGTGTCTGCGCGGACGCGCGTCCATAACCGAGAACGCCTGGAAATGCAAGCAAGCGATCCCTCAAACCGCTTTTGTCGCGTTTCGGCATATATTATCTCGCAGCAGGTGAGCAGTCTCGGGAAAGTTCCCGTCATGCGCGATATTTCATTGATCGCTAACCTTCGATCTCGATGATTTTCACGCAATTAAGGGATTTTAAGGCCCGGATGCGAGGGTGTGGCATCTCAAATCGGGTGCTCCATGCTTACTGTGCTCTCCTGCATCATCACCGACCATGATTACGGGCTGGTTGCCCTGGCGGCGCTCGTCTGCGTGCTGGGTTCTGCGCTGGCGATGAGGCTCTATGCCCGCGTCAGGCGGACGGAAGGGTTGCAGAAGATCAACTGGCTGTTCATGAGCGCCGTCATCGGCGGATCGACGATCTGGACGACCCATTTCATCGCCATGCTCAGCTATCGGCCATCCCTGCCGCATGCCTACGAACCCACCTTGACGATGATGTCGTTGCTGGCCGCGATCGGTATCACCACGATCGGCTTCACCGTCACGGCCATGAACAAGTCCGGACCCACGATCGAACTCGGTGGTGCCATCGTCGGTGCCGGCATCGCCGTGATGCACTACATGGGCATGGCCGCCTATCAGATCATGGGCGTTATGCAGTGGGACTACAGCTATTACGCGGCATCCATCGCCCTCGGCGTCGGCTTCGGCGCACTGGCAGCCAACCGGATTGCCCGCCCCGTCACCCGCTTTTGCAAGCATGGCGCGGTTCTCGCCCTTATTCTGGCAATCGTTACAATGCACTTCACCGGCATGGCGGCGATCACCATCGTTCCTGAAAGCCTCGTGACCATTCCGGCCGCCATGATCCCCGACAACGTGCTGATCATCATCGTGGTCGCGCTGATGGCAGTGATGCTCGGTCTCGGCGCCTCGACCTATGTGATCGACATGCATTCGACGCAGGTTGCCGCGGAGCGGTTCCGCTATCTGTCGCTCCATGACGCCCTGACCAGCCTGCCGAACCGGGCCGCGTTCAACGATTATCTTGCGGAGCGCATCCGTCGCCAGAAGGCCGATAATGCCAAGTTCGCAGTATTGTCCTTCGATCTCGATCGCTTCAAGGACGTCAATGATGTCCATGGTCATGCTGCGGGAGACGCGGTTCTGCGCACGGTATCGGAGCGTATGGCCTCCATTCTGGAAGAGGGCGAGTTTCTGGCCCGTATCGGCGGCGACGAGTTTGTCGCGCTCACGCGCAATTGTTTTCTCAAGGGCGATATCCGCGCCTTTGCCGACCGGCTGACAAGCGAGATCGTCAAACCCGTTGAATGGCAAGGCAATACGCTTCTGGTGGGAAGCAGCGTTGGCATCTCACTCTATCCTGAGGACGCGCGCACCGCTGAAGAACTTCTGGCCCAGGCCGATCTCGCGATGTACCGGTCGAAGTCCACCGGCAACAAGGCCGTCTGCTTCTACGAGCCGTCGATGGATGTGATTTCGCGCGACAGGGCCTTGCTTGCCATGGATATGCGCAAGGGCATCGAGCGCGACGAGTTCGAACTTTATTATCAGCAGCAGAACAGCTCGCTCACCCGCGATATCGTCGGCCTCGAAGTTCTTCTGCGCTGGCGCCATCCCGTTCGCGGCATGGTTCCGCCTGTCGAATTCATCCCGATTGCGGAGAAGAACGGGTTTATTCACGAGCTCGGCGACTGGGTTCTGCGGACGGCCTGCCTTCAGGCGGCCTCCTGGAAAAAGCCTGTGAAGATCGCTGTCAATGTCGCCCCGGCGCAGCTTGCCGACAGCAATCTGCCGCTTCGAGTGAAGGAAATCCTCAAGGAAACGGGCCTCGATGCGGCCCGTCTTGAACTCGAGATCACGGAATCCGGCATTATCGCCGACCAGCAGCATGCCTTGCAGATCATCCGTCAGTTGAAGGCGCTTGGCGTTCGCATCGCCATGGACGACTACGGCACCGGGTATTCCTCGCTTTCGACGCTGCAGAATTTTCCGTTCGACAAGATCAAGATCGACCGTGCCTTTATCGGCGGCGTCACCCGCAACCGGCATTCCGCCGCGATCGTGCGCTCGACCATCATTCTCGCCCAGAGCCTCGACATTCCTGTTCTGGCGGAAGGCGTCGAAAACGAGGCGCATATGGACTTCCTGCGCAAGGAAGGCTGCCTTGAGGTGCAGGGTTATCTTTTCGGCAAGCCAATGCCACTGAGCGACCTGCAGGCGTTCGTGAATGGCGACGATGAGGTCAAGCCTTCACTCGAAGAGAACATCGCGGCGGCTTAAGTTTACGTCCTTCTGGCGACCATCCTTGCCAGCGCCAGCATCAGACCACCGGCCGCAAGGCCCCAGAAGGCGCCCGATATGCCCGCGAAGCTGACACCGGACGCGGTCACGAGAAAGGTGACCGCCGCCGCTTCGCGGCTGTTTGGCTCCTTGAAGGCGGCCATTGCCGAGCCGGAAAAGGCGGCGACCAGGGCAAGTCCCGCAACCGCTTCGATCAGAATCTTGGGTGCCAGGCTGACGAAGGCCGTGACCGTCGCGGCCAGAAGTCCGAAGATGACGTAACCGAGACCGGCAACGATCGCCGCCCAGTAGCGGCGCGCGGGATCGCGATGGGCGTCCTCGCCCGCGCACATGGCAGCCGTGATGGCTGCCAGATTGACCGCATGGCCACCGAACGGCGCGCTGAGGATCGAAAACAGACCGGTCGTCGCGAATAGCGGTCCCGGGTTCGGCTCATAACCGTTGACTTTCAGCACGGCGATGCCCGGAATGTTCTGCGAGGCCATGGTCACCACGAACAGCGGCAGGGCAATGCTCACCAGACCGGCAAACGAAAAAGCCGGCGTGACCCATTCCGCCTGCGGGACCAGAGTTGCGGTGAGCCGTGTAAAGACATCGGCCGGCATGTCGATGCCAAACGCGAGGACGAGAGCGAAAGCAAGCAGCGCGGCTGGGACAGCAAGCAATCGGTTGACGGCACCCACGGCCACCCAGGCGAGCACGATCGGCAAGCCGAGCAGCGGGTTGAAGGCCACCGCCTTGACCGGCGCGAAACACAGGCCGATCAGAACGCCCGCCAGCATTGCGTTTGCAAGCGCCGCAGGGATTGCCGCCACCATGCGGCCAAGCGGCTTCCAGAGACCCGCGATCACGATCAGGGCGCCGCAGATCAGGAAACTTCCGACAGCGGTGTTAAAGCCGCCGGCCACTGCGCCCGAACTTGACAGCAACGCCGCACCCGGTGTCGACCAGGCGATCGACACGGGAAGCCGGGTCGCGACAGACAGCACGATGGCGCAGACGCCCATGGAGATCGACAGGGCCATCAGTCCGGACGCGGCCTGCGCCTCCGTTGCTCCGACGCCGGTCAGCCCGTGTAGGACGACGGCGAAGGAGCTGGCAAAGCCCACGAATGCGGTGAGCAATCCCATGAAAAGGGCCTGAAGGGAGAAATCTCGGAGCATGGTTGGGAGAATCACCGCTTGTGGAGTATCGGGTACTGCCTACTGCAAAACCGTCCGACCTGAAACAATACTGCCATGATCGCTTGTGAGAATACGCTTCCCGGTTCGGCCGGAATGAACCGTTAGCCCGGCGAGCGTAACCATCGACTTTCATGCGGTGGACGTTTCTCTATGAATACGCCTATACTGGCTGCCTGCGTCAGCCCTCGGGGAGGAGAGCGGATGAACCATTCCGATCACGTCAATGCCGTTGCCCATCAGTTGTCCGCTGCAGCCAGTTCGCCGGTCGCCGCATCCTGGCGCCGCTGCATGACGGTCCATGGCCTTTCGCCGGAAGAGGCGCGGACGCCATGGCGGCTGACCGAGACGGAATTCATGCAGGCGCGCGAGCGCTCCGGTCATGTCATCGAGGAAGCCAATGACGAGATGGACCGGCTTTTTCTGACGGTCGGCAAGGCGGGGTGCTGCCTGTTGCTGACGGACGAGCGCGGTATTGCGCTGGAGCGGCGCGGTGCAGTCGGCGACGACAAGGATTTTCGCGGGCTTGGCCTATGGTCCGGCACCGTGTGGAGCGAGGCCAGCGTCGGCACGAACGGCATCGGCACGGCAATTGCCGACGAGCGCGCCGTTCTCATCCACCGCGACCAGCATTTCCTCAGCGCCAATACCGGCTTGAGCTGCGCGACGGCACCGATCCGTGACCATATGGGCCGGATTACCGCCGCGCTCGACATTTCAACCTGCCGGGAAGACGTCAACGACATGACGGTATTGATCCTCTCTCAAGCCGTGCGCGATGCGGCCGCCCGCATCGAAGCCAATCTTTTCCGCCGCGCCTTCAATGGTGCCCGCATCCTGCTCGTCAATGGCGAGGGAAAGAGCGCACCTGCGCTTCTGGCCATCGATCGCGACGATCTTGTTCTGGGCGCCACCCGTGCCGCGCGACAGACGCTGGGGCTGGACGACCGCAAGATCGCAACCGGTATTCCGGCGGCCGACCTTCTACACGAGGATCACAGCGGGCAGGGGCGGGATCTTCTGGATGCCGAGCGCGCTGCCCTGCGTCGCGTTCTCTCCCGAGCCGGCGGCAATGTTTCGCAAGCTGCCGAGATCCTCGGTATCAGCCGTGCGACGCTCTACAGAAAGATGAAGAAGCTTTCCGTCGAGTAGTTTTCAAAGTCAGAATGCTGCATCTGCGTTGGTGTTTGCGGCGATGCGGAATGTTTGATGTAAACGCCATGTCTCAATTCTGAAACAGAAGCCGGAGCCTCTCTCTTTTCACTGGCTTTCGCATTTTTTTCTTCAGGCGCAGTCTGCCTCTCACAGATGAGGAAGATCTGTCGTGGAGGAGAAAACAGATGTTGCACCAGAAGATCGTCGAAAGCCCGTTCAAGCAGAAGTATGGCAACTTCATTGGCGGTGAATGGCGCGAGCCGGTAAGCGGCCGCTACTTCGACAATATTACCCCCGTTACCGGCGGCGTTGTCTGCCAGATTGCCCGCTCGGAAGCGGCCGATATCGAGCTGGCGCTTGATGCTGCGCACGCTGTCAAGGACAAGTGGGGCCGCACCTCGGCCACCGAGCGCTCCAATATTCTCATGAAAATTGCTCAGCGCATGGAAGACAATCTCGATCTTCTGGCGCGCGCCGAAACCTGGGATAACGGCAAGCCGTTGCGCGAAACCATGGCGGCAGACATTCCGCTTGCCATCGACCACTTCCGCTATTTTGCCTCGTGCGTCCGCGCCCAGGAAGGCACGATCGGCGAAGTCGATCACGACACCATCGCCTATCATTTCCATGAGCCGCTTGGCGTCGTCGGCCAGATCATTCCCTGGAACTTCCCGATCCTGATGGCCGCGTGGAAGCTCGCACCGGCACTTGCCGCCGGCAACTGCGTCGTGCTGAAACCTGCCGAACAGACCCCGGCCTCGATCCTCGTCTGGGCCGAATTGATCGGCGATCTGCTGCCGGGCGGCGTTCTCAACATCGTAAACGGTTTCGGCCTCGAAGCCGGCAAGCCGCTCGCGTCCAACCCGCGCATCAACAAGATCGCCTTTACAGGCGAGACGACGACCGGCCGCCTGATCATGCAATATGCCAGCCAGAACCTCATTCCGGTCACGCTGGAACTGGGCGGCAAGTCTCCGAACATCTTCTTCTCGGATGTCATGGCCGAGGACGACGACTATCTCGACAAGGCGCTCGAAGGTTTTGCGATGTTCGCGCTCAACCAGGGCGAAGTCTGCACATGCCCCAGCCGCGCCCTCGTGCATGAGAAGATCTACGATCGCTTCATGGAAAAGGCGATCAAGCGCGTGGCCGCGATCAAGCAGGGCAACCCGCTCGACACATCGACCATGATCGGCGCGCAGGCGTCGTCCGAGCAGCTCGAAAAAATCCTGTCCTACATGG
This sequence comes from Pararhizobium arenae, assembly GCF_001931685.1. Classification (GTDB taxonomy): domain Bacteria; phylum Pseudomonadota; class Alphaproteobacteria; order Rhizobiales; family Rhizobiaceae; genus Pararhizobium; species Pararhizobium arenae. The sequence continues at coordinate 562,165 of NZ_MOOY01000002.1, forward strand.
ACATCGGCCGCCAGGAAGGTGCTGAAGTGCTGATCGGCGGCGAGCGCAACATGCTCGAAGGCGATCTGGCCGGCGGTTATTACGTCAAGCCGACGGTTTTCCGTGGCCACAACAAGATGCGCGTCTTCCAGGAGGAAATCTTCGGGCCGGTCGTTTCCGTCACCACCTTCAAGGATGATGCCGAAGCACTCGAAATCGCCAACGACACGCTCTATGGCCTCGGTGCCGGCGTGTGGAGCCGCGATGCGAACCGCTGCTACCAGTTCGGCCGCAACATCCAGGCCGGTCGCGTCTGGACCAACTGCTACCATGCCTATCCGGCGCACGCTGCCTTCGGCGGCTACAAGCAGTCGGGCATCGGCCGCGAAACGCACAAGATGATGCTCGATCACTACCAGCAGACCAAGAACATGCTGGTGAGCTACAGCCCGAAGGCGCTCGGCTTCTTCTGATCCGGTACAGGGTAACAGAGCAGGGTGAGGGGATTGTTGCGCCAGACCTCCTCCCAACCTCTCACCTTGGCCCTCTCCCTGCAGCGTGCAGGGAGAGGGCTTTTTCGCGAAATGAGGAACATGGATATGGACGAGATAAACGGACTGCCGCGAGTGGTCGCAACGGATGCGGCGCTCGCCTTCATCGAGGAAATCCGAAAGGATTATCCCGACATCCTGTTTCACCAGTCGGGCGGCTGTTGCGATGGCTCTTCACCGATGTGCTACCCGGCAGATGACTATATCGTCGGCGACAATGACGTGAAGCTGGGTGAGATCGGCGGGGCGCCGGTCTATATCAGCGCAAGCCAGTTCGAAGTCTGGCGCCATACGCAGCTGATCATCGATGTCGTGCCCGGCCGAGGTGGCATGTTCTCGCTCGACAACGGTCGCGAGCGCCGGTTTCTGACGCGCTCGCGATTGTTCGATGGCGGAGAGGCCTGCGCCATACCGCTGGTCAAGCGGGCCTGACGTCCGGAAGCGTCACTCCGTTGGAATAAGCGACGGGAGCTCTTCAAGAAGGCTATCGCGGGCACGGGCGCTTGCGCTGCCCTCCATTCTTTTTTCGTCCTGAACGAGCCGGGCGAAAACGATGGTCTGATCGTCCTTCCTGCCCCAGCCGACATACCAGCCCCAAGGATGGTTCATATCGAAGCTGTAGTCCGCATTACGCGGATAGGCCATGCCGGTCTTGCCCTGTATCGCCCAGCCGGAGGGCAGGGTGCGCCCTTCCACGACAGCTATCGTCTTGTTGACCGCCTCCTTGCTGACCGGAAGATCGTGATTGATCAGCCGCCGCAGGAAGGTGATCTGCTCGATCGGGGAGACCTTTAGCGACGAAATGATCCATGCCCGCTCGAGGCCGTTGTTCTTGCCGGGGTCTCCGGAAAAGTCGGCGTTGCCGTATTGGAACTGGCGGGCATAGTCCGTGAGCCTGTCTTCGCCGAGATATTCGGTGATGCGCTGCGAGAACCAGACGACCGAATATTTGAGCCAGCGCGTCGCATCCGTCGGCTGCTTCCAGTTGTCACCGCCCCAGTCGGCATAGCCTTCCTTGAAGGGCAAGGAAGGATCGTGAGCATCCTTCAGGAACCCGGAGTCATAGCCCATCACCGCGAGCGGGATCTTGAAGGTCGATGCCGGCGTAAAACGCTCCTCGCAGTTGCCATCCTGAGCGATGATGTCGCCAGTATCTGCATTGGCAATGACCGTACAAATTGTCTTGGCTTGCGCCGAGATGCCGGACAAACCAGCCAGCGCCACGCCTACGATCAGAGATCGGAAAATCATCTTATTTCCTCGTTATCTGTTGAATTTCGTCCGTTTCGTAGCAAGAGTTTGACGAGGCGACAAAGGACGAATAATCGAAGCTGGCATTAGAAAATTTAGGTCATTCATGGTTCGCCCGCATCTTCCGCTCAATGCATTCCGCGCTTTTGAAGCGTCCGCCCGCCATCTCAGCTTCACACGGGCGGCGATCGAGCTGAACGTGACGCAGGCGGCGGTCAGTCATCAGGTCAAGGCACTGGAAGAGCAGCTTGGGGTCACGCTTTTCCGCCGCCTGCCGCGCGGTCTGATGATCACCGCCGAGGGGGAGAGCCTGTTGCCTGTTCTGCGGGAAAGCTTCGATCGCATGGCGGATGCCGTTGAGCGGTTTCGTGGAGGGAGACTGCTTGAGGTGCTGACGGTTGGTGCGGTCGGTACCTTTGCCGTCGGCTGGCTGCTGCCGCGGCTTTCCTCGTTCCGGCAGAGCCACCCCTTCATCGATCTGCGCCTATCGACGAACAACAACCGCGTGGATCTTGCGGCGGAAGGGCTGGATTTCGCGGTTCGCTTTGGCAGCGGCGCGTGGCATGCGACGGAATCGATCCGGCTTTTCGAGGCGCCGCTCTCGGTTCTGTGTACGCCCGAGGTCGCCGGTTCGCTGCGACAGCCTTCCGATGTGCTCACGAAAACGCTTCTGCGTTCCTATCGTCCCGACGAGTGGACGCGCTGGCTCGAAGCGGCTGGCGTGGCCGAGTCGGCAACCATGCGTGACAGTATCGTTTTCGATACGTCGCTTGCGATGATGGAAGCCCTTCTGCAAGGCGCCGGTGTCGGCCTTGCGCCGCCGGCCATGTTCCAGCGCCAGCTCTTGTCGGGAGAGATCGTGCAGCCCTTCCGTACGGAGGTTTCGATAGGAAGCTACTGGCTGACAAGGCTGCAATCGCGCGCGATCACACCGGCCATGGCCGCCTTTTCGGGCTGGCTCATGACGCAATCTGAGAAGGCTGGTCTCTGAAGCCGGCTCAATCGAACAGGCTGGAGACCGATTCTTCCTGGCTGGTGCGGTTGATGGCTTCGCCGATCAGCGTCGAGGTCGAGATGACGCGGATGTTGTGAGCGGACTGGACCGCCGTGGTCGGCTGGATCGAGTCGGTGATCACAAGCTCCTTGAGCTTGGAAGAGGTGACGCGGGCAACCGCTCCGCCCGAGAGAACGCCGTGGGTGATATAGGCGGTCACGCTGGTCGCGCCCTTGTTGAGGAGCGCTTCTGCCGCGTTGCAGAGCGTGCCGCCGGAATCGACGATGTCGTCGATCAGCAGACAGTCCTTGCCGGTCACGTCGCCGATGACGTTCATGACTTCGGATTCGCCGGCGCGCTCGCGGCGCTTGTCGACGATGGCGAGTTGGCAGTCGAGGCGCTTGGCAAGCGCGCGGGCACGCACCACGCCGCCGACGTCAGGCGAAACGACCATGACGTTCTTGAGGTCGTAGTTTTCCTTCACGTCGCGCGACAGGATCGGCACGGCGTAGAGATTGTCGGTCGGGATATCGAAGAAACCCTGAATCTGGCCGGCGTGCAGATCGAGCGTCAGAACGCGGTCTGCGCCGGCTTCGGTGATCAGGTTGGCGACCAGCTTGGCGGAGATCGGCGTGCGCGGACCGGGTTTGCGATCCTGGCGGGCATAGCCGAAATAGGGGATCACCGCCGTAATGCGTCGCGCCGAGGAGCGGCGCATGGCATCGATCATGATCAACAGTTCCATCAGGTGGTCGTTGGTCGGAAAAGACGTGGACTGGACGACAAAAACGTCTTCCCCGCGCACATTTTCCTGAATTTCTACGAAGATTTCCTGGTCGGCGAACCGTCTTACAGTTGCTTTGCCGAGGGGCAGGTTAAGATAGTTGCAGATCGCTTCGGCAAGCAGCCGGTTCGAATTGCCTGCGAAAACCTTCATCGATGGTCCGCCTGTGCTGGCGCGAATTGTTCCAGACCGTAGATATCCAGTCCGGGTGTGTCGCGCGAATTCCGTAAGCCAAGTTCGGTGTGCGCTGTCAGCCCGTGGGGCTTTGAAACAGAGCCGCTTGGGCGCTTCATAACGTCCCTGCCTCTGAATGCAAGAGGGATGCCACGTTCTGCGGTCGTTTATCCGAAAAAGTTTTAAGACAAGCTGTTACGCGGCCTTGATCGGTTCGCCGACGTTGCGATTCTGCACCGATTTGGGACAATGGCCGTGTCAGCCCGCGTTGCCGCGCGCCCAGGAAAGATAAGCACCGATCGATTTCGTGGCGATGGACTGCATCGTGTCGGGTGGCACGACCGACCACGGATCTTGTGCCGTCGCATCGACGCTGTCCTGACCCTGGATGCGGTGAAGCCGGTTGCCGTTGCCGTCGAGCACATCCCAGATGTAGACCACGGTTGTCTTGCCACCGTCGTTGAGGGCGGAGAAATAACCCTTCAGGATATGCCTGCTGCTTTCATCCGACGAACTCTTGATGGTCAGGCCGTTGGCGCGCGCGTCCGCACCGAGTTGTTTGGAAAGCGACGTGACGGCAGCCACGGGGGCGCCGATGATCGGCAGGAAGCGGATCGTGCCGGCTTCTCCGGTCGATGGCAGCGCTGCGGCCTGTGCCGGCTTTTCCTGCTCTGCCGGCTGCTGTTGTGCCAGCTGCTGAGGCGCGGCCTGCTCTACCTGCGCCGGGTCGTTTTCTTCCACGGATGCCGGTGTTTCTGCAAGTTGCGGGGCTTCGCGCATCACCCGTCGGCGCTCCTGCGCCGGGATTTCGCCTTGCGAGAGGCGGCTGGCCTGCGCCTCGAGCGAGCCGGCAGGGTCCGTGTAGCCCATGTCACCCTGGGCGAGCATCGTCTCGGATGAGGGTTCCGTGTAGCTCGGCTGTGCGTCCAGCGGTCCGCTCTGGATGGACGCGGTTTCCTGCGGCACATAGGCGGGCTGCGACGACATCGTGTCGAGGTCGGCCTGGTTGACCGGCGGCGAACGAAAATTTCCTTCGCCGACATCGACCTGGGGGATCAGGGCGTCGGTCGAGTTGCAACCTGCAAGCAGGGCGAGGCCGGAAATGGCGCTGATAAGTCTCTTCATCGTTCCACCGTCGTTCCTTCGAAAGGAAGTGCAGCGACAAGGCCCCCACCTGCGCTCAAGGCAACGATACGGCAATTTTCCTAAGCAGTGATGAAGTCCAGCCCGTAACGCGACAGCGGTTTCGGCGCACCTTCCGTCGTGATGTAGGTCTGGCCAAGCGTCATCGCGGTCCCGGTGTCGCTGTCCATGATGATCATGTGCAGGAAGAGCGACATATTCGGGAGGATCTCCTGTGGATTGCCGAGATGGAACATCTGCTGCTCCATCCAGGAAGGGGAGAAGCGGGCGCCCAGCGAGTAGCCGCAGGCATTGAGGCGGTGCCGCGCCAGGCCGCGTTCGTCCATGATCTTGGCATGGACGTCGAAGACCGTGCCGAATGTATTGCCGGGCCGCATCACCATCTCGACAGCTTGCACGGTTTCCCGGGCTGCGCTGTAGAGTTCGCGGTGCCGGTTCGTCGGCTCGCCGATGACGACGGTGCGCATCATCGCCGCATGGTAATGGGCGCTCACGCCTGCCCATTCGAGCGTCAGTTGATCCTGCGCATCGAGCATGCGGCGGCCTGCCTTGTAGCGGCAGAGCAAGGCATCGGCGCCGGAGCCGATGATGAACTCGTTGGCCGGATAATCGCCACCGCCGGCAAAGACCGCGCCTTGCATGGCGGCCAGAATATCGGCTTCGTTGCCGCCCGGACGGATGAGGGGAATGGCGGCATCGAGCGCGTCATCCGCAAGGCTTGCGGCCTTTTCGACATGGGCGAGTTCCGCCGGGCTCTTGATCAGCCGCAGCTTGCCGACCATACCGGAAGCATCAACCAACTGGCCGAAGCTGGTCAGTTGCAGGTCGAGCAGGCGTGCGACACGGCCGGTCATGCCATGGGTGTCATATTCGACGCCGATGCGCATGCCGAGCAGATCGAGATCGCTCAGGAGGTTCTTCAAATCCATGGTCGGATCGGCGTTGACGCGATCGACCCAGATTTCGATGCGCTCGATGTTGGAGGTGTGCCGTGCCTGCCGCAGATCTGCCGAGCGGGTGAGCAACACCATCGAGCCATCGGCCTTCACCACCAGCGTCTGGAAGAAGCAGTAGCCGAAGGTGTCGTAGCCCGTCAGCCAATACATGCTTTCCTGCGCGAAGAGCAGCATGGCGTCGAGCTTCTCTTCCTTCATCGCGGCCTTCAGCCGCTCAAGCCGCTCGGTAAATTCGTCCTGGCCGAAATGCAGTGCCATGTCATTCCTCCCGAATGAAGATTGCCGAAATCTGGCGGCCGTAATCCGGCTCTTTGCGATGGGTCGTGCGCCGATAGGAGAAGAAGCGTTCCTCATCCGAATAGGTGCAGATGTCGAGGTTTTCTGCCCTCACACCCGCGTCGGTGAGCCGCTTCAGGGTGAGCGCCGGCAGGTCGAACATGGCGTGGCCTTCGCGCTCGGAAGGGGAAAAGAACGCCGCATAGCTTGGATCTGTCTCGACGAAACGGGCTATGAATTCCGCGCCCACTTCGTAGTTGCGATGGCTGATCGACGGGCCAAGGCTGGCAACGATGTTTTCGCGGGTCGCCCCGAGCGAGATCATCGCCGCGATCGTGCTTTCCAGCACGCCGCCAAGCGCGCCTTTCCAGCCGGCATGGGCGGCACCGATCACACGGGCCTGCGGGTCGGCGAAGAGAATAGGTCCACAATCGGCCGTCAGTACGCCGACGACCATGCCCGGCGTCGCAGTGACGACGGCGTCCGCTTCCGGCCGCGCGCCGTCATAGCGTGAATCGACAATGACGGCCGTTGGCGAATGAACCTGATGAACCGTCGCCAGCTTTTCCGGGCCGGCGTCGAAATAAGCGGCAACGCGCCTGCGGTTTTCCTCGACATGCGCCTTGTCGTCGTCTGAACCCAGCCCGACATTCAGGCCGTGATAAATGCCTTCGGACACCCCGCCTTTGCGGGTGAAATAGGCGTGGGCGATGCCGCCGGGCGCGAGGTCGGAGAGAAGCGAGCTGAAGACGGGCGAGGGCTGGGCATCATCCTTCATCGGTGTTGTCGCCCTTTCATGCTTGAAATTTTGCGGATTTTGCGACCGCGAAAACAAGGCCGCTGTGATTTGGCGCGATGTTGGCCTCCCCACGTCGTCCTGTCAATGATCGCCGTGTTCGATGACGCGATCATCACAATCAGGCCTTTTTCAACGCTGAAAGGGCGGGAGTGCAATCGCGGGGCTGCTCACGGCCAGCACCTTGAAAAGCTCGCCCATCTTGCCTTCGCCGCTGCCGGCCAGCCTTTCGACATCCATGCGGATGCCCTCCTGCGTGATCGTGTCCTTGCCGCTTCCAAGCGATGAGGCGCGCTCGATGAGCCCAAGACCCAGCAGGAAATCACCCTGATAGGTGAGGCCGTTGATCTGCAGACCCTCGGCCACGGCGCGGCGGGCGAGTTGCTCAAAATCGACATGGCTGGTGATATCGGCCTCGCCCGGATGCTTCAGCGGCGGATCGAACTGGTGATCGCGCACGGCTTGCAAGGTATCGCCATAGCCGGTTGCGAGATGGCCGTAGTCGATGATGACGGCGGTGCCGCCACTGGCGCGGATGCGCGAAGCAAGCGTCGCCATGACCGCATCGCGTGCCGGCGCGACTTCGAAGATCGTGCCGGGAGAAACCTCCCGGGATGTTTGCGGCAGAAGCTCCGGATCGATGGTTGCGACACCCGCCGCAAAGCTCAACTCGCCATTGGCATCCAGGCCGACCATGCGCTCGCGGAAGCCCTGCGCTGTCTTGACGAACTGGCGGATCGGAATCGCGTCGAAAAGCTCGTTCGTTGCGAGAAGCAGAAAACCGTCCGGAAGCGTATCGAAGCTTTCGTGCCAGGTGATCTTGTACTTGTGGGCGACCAGCGTCTGGCTCTGGACCTTTTGCAGCCGTTCGCTCGTTTCGATCAGGTGAAATTCGGCGGCCTCGTAAAGAGCGGGCGAGATCTTGGAAATCACCCGCAGGATATCGGACATCATCGTGCCGCGCCCGGGACCGATCTCGGCAATATGCACGGGACTGGGCTCCCCGTGGCGTTGCCAGGCCTGAACGAGAAAGATGCCGATCATCTCGCCGAAAAGCTGACTGATCTCCGGAGCGGTGGTGAAATCGCCGGCTGCGCCGAAAGGCTCGCGCGTCTTGTAATATCCGTATTGCGGGTCTGCGAGGCACAACGAGAAATAGTCGGTCACGCTGATAGGGCCGCTCGCGGTGATCAGTGCCTTGATCTTTTCCCCCAACGGTGTGCTCATCGCATTGCCCTCAGCCAGCGTTTGCGGCAGCGCGGCGCGCGCGCAGGATCGCCCATAACCCGGCAAGCGCCATCGGCGTCGACAACACCATGCCCATCGTCAGCCATCCGCCCGCGAGATAGCCGATCTGCGCATCCGGCTGGCGGAAGAATTCGACGATGATGCGTGATATCGCATATCCCAGCACGAAGATGCCGCAAACCAGGCCGGGAGTCTTCAGAGCCTTGCGGTCATAGATCATTATCGCCAGCACGATGAGCAGCACGATGCCTTCAAGGATCGCTTCGTAGAGCTGGCTCGGGTGATAGGCGAGGCCGCTGCCGGGCGGGAACTCGACAGCCCAGGGCATGGATGAAAGCCTGCCCCAAAGCTCGCCATTGATGAAATTGGCGACACGGCCGAAGAACAGACCGATCGGCACGACGGCGGAGACGGCGTCGAACAGGCTCCAGATGGCGATCTTGTGCCGGCGGGCAAACAGGATCATGGCGATCATCGTGCCGATCAGGCCGCCATGGAAGGACATGCCGCCGTTCCAGATTTCCAGCGCACGGAGCGGGTTGGCCAACACGCTCGGCAGGTCATAGAACAGGATGTAGCCTATGCGTCCGCCACCGACGATGCCGGCTGCGGCCCAAAGCAGGAAATCATCGAGCTGCGCTTCGGTGATTGCCGGCTCGCCATTCTTCCAGAGCGACGTGTTGCGCACGAGACGGCGTGCATATTGCCAGCCGATCAGGATGCCGGCGACATAAGCGAGGCCGTACCAGTGAATCTGCAGGGGACCGATCGTCAAAAGGACAGGATCGATTTGAGGAAAGGGCAGTATTGCGAGAAAAGTCGCTATCGTTTCCAAGTCTTGGCTCTCTCCTGCCTGTCTTTTGCCGGAACATGGCGTTCCAAGGGGGCAGGGTCAAGGCGCAGGCGGTGGTTGGCAACCGGTGATTCACTTGTATTTTTCCTTGCATCGGAGCCCACCTGACCCTACCTCAATCTCAAAGGCCGCTGTGAGACGCAAGGCGGCGCACGATCGGAGATCAGACTATGACCACGGGCACCAATCGCATTCTGGACGAATTCGCCAAGCTGATGACGGACGCGGCCGGCGCGGCACAGGGCGTGCGGCGCGAGATGGAAACGGTTTTCCGCGCACAGGGCGAGAAGCTCCTGAACTCGATGGATATCGTCAAGCGTGAAGAGTTCGAGGCTGTCAGGGAAATGGCGCTGAAGGCGCGGGAAGAAAACGACGCGCTGCTCGCGCGTGTTGCTGCCCTCGAAGCCAAGCTCGACGCTGCCGGCAAGTAAGCGATCAAGCGGGATCAGCAAAGTGTTTGCCGCGCTGCCGCGACGCTCTGTTTCTTTTTGTAACAGACCAGTATTTCCTCGGCCGCCAGAACCTGCTTCGGGCGGCTTTTTTCATAAAAAATTTACGCCTGTGGACACTGCCAAAAAATGCTTACGGCAGAGTCGTTTAAGAACTCGGGCTGAATCTGTTTCAAGCGTCTTTCCACAACCTCGTGGACGTATTTTGGCTTTGAGGGGCTGGCACGCAGACTCCGCCGTTATACACTGATTTTAAATGATGATTCGAAACGGATCACGCAAGCTCCGGGCAGGGTAAGTAAGCCAGGATGGGCGTGTATTCAGCAATCATAGTGTTTGTTTCCGGTGTTTGAGTTTGCCGCAGTCGTGTGTGAGCGCGACGACGCATGCCTGTGTCGGGACTTTTAAGGTGACATATGAGCCTGATGGAATTGGATCTTGAGCGTCAATCAAACCCGGTCGATATGATCGAGTTTGTCGCTGCCAACAACGACTGGTGCTTCGAGCGCTCCGGCGAAGACGAAATCGCCATGACCGTTGAGGGCAAGTGGACCGATTACCACGTCTCCTTCTCCTGGATGGAGGAGTTCGAGGCTTTGCACCTCGCCTGCGCTTTCGACATCAAAGTGCCCGAGAGCCGGGTCAACGAAGTCATCAGGCTTCTTTCCCATATCAACGGTCAGGTGCTGATGGGGCACTTCGATCTGTGGCGCCAGGAAGATGTCGTCATCTTCCGCCAGTCGCTGCTCCTGTCCGGTGGCGCGGAGCCGACCAACCAGCAGGTGGAAGTGCTGCTGTCCAGCGCACTCGATGCCTGCGAATCCTATTTCCAGGCCTTCCAGTTCGTCGTCTGGTCCGGTATCGAAGCACACAAGGCCGTCGAGGCCGTGATGTTCGAAACTGTTGGCGAGGCTTGAGGTGTAGATGACGGCATCCATCGTTCTTATCGGGGCTGGCAACATGGGCGGCGCGATGCTGTCCGGCTGGCTGAAAAACGGAATCAAGGGTAGCGACGTCCTTGTCATCGATCCCGGCCCGTCTGAGGCGATGGCAAAGCTCATCGCCGACAATGGCGCAGCTCATGCAACGACGGCTCCCGAAGGCCTGAAGGCTGGCGTTCTTTTCCTTGCCGTGAAACCGCAGCTGATGGGCGCGGTTCTGCCGCCGCTCAAGTCGCTTGTCGGGCCTGAGACCGTGATCGTGTCGGTTGCTGCCGGCACCACGCTTGCCTTCATGGCTTCTCATCTGGGAGAAGCAGCCATGGTTCGTGCCATGCCGAACACGCCTGCCATGATCGGCCGCGGGGTCACCGGTGCCTTCGCAAACAGCGCCGTCACGTCGGAAAAGCGGGCGCAGGTGCATGACCTCCTGAAAGTCAGCGGCCCTGTCGAATGGGTCGAAACCGAAGCCGATATCGATGCGGTGACAGCCGTTTCCGGTAGCGGCCCGGCTTATGTTTTTTATCTCGTCGAGTGCATGGCGGAGGCCGGTCGCAAGGCCGGTCTTCAGGCGGACCTTGCCATGCGTCTTGCTCGGGAAACCGTCGCGGGGGCTGGTGAGCTTCTCTACCAGTCCCCCGACGCTGCTTCGCAGTTGCGCAAGAACGTCACGTCGCCTGGTGGCACCACGGCGGCCGCGCTCTCTGTACTGATGGCGGAAGACGGCATGCAGCCGCTGTTCGACAAGGCCATCGCCGCCGCGCGCAAGCGGGCCGAAGAACTCGCCGGCTGAACTCGGATTTCCCCATGACCGATCAGATTACCTATGCCGATTTCGAGCGTGTCGATATCCGTGTCGGCACCATCGTCGAAACCTCGCCGTTTCCTGAAGCGCGCAAGCCTGCGATCAAGCTCGTGATTGATTTCGGGCCGGAGATCGGACTGAAAAAATCCTCGGCCCAGATCACCGTACATTATACGCCGGAAAGCCTGATCGGCCGTCAGGTACTCGGCGTCGTCAACTTCCCGCCGCGCCAGATCGGGCCGTTCCGTTCCGAAGTTCTGACCCTCGGCTTCGAGGACGAGGCGAACGCCATCGTGCTTGCCGCGACCGACAAGCCGGTGCCCAACGGCAAAAAACTGCTTTAGAGCGCTTCATTGTTAAAAGGAACCATTCATCCGGCCCGAAGGGTTGACTGAAACCGGCCCTCCACTTTGTCGGCCGGCTTGTGAGATGGGTCGGCATCGCCTTGCGCCGACCTTCGCGTGGAAGGCCGGTTTGAGCCAACAGAATTGTTTCCACTTAACAAGGAAGCGCTCTAATCACGCGGGAACACGGATAACCACCCGCAGGCCACCCATCGGGCTGTCCGAAAGGGTGATGTTGCCGCCGTGGCTGCGGGCGATATCGAGTGCAATGGCAAGGCCGAGGCCTGTGCCGGAACTGTCGAGGTTGCGCGCTTCATCTAGCCGGAAGAATGGTTTGAAGACGTCGTCACGGGCGCGTTCGGGGATGCCCGGACCATCGTCATCGACGGTAATGGTCAGCCATTTTGCGCTGTGCCTGGCTTCGATATTCACCGAATTTGCGTAGCGATAGGCGTTGGAAACGATATTGGCGAGCAGGCGGGTGAAGGCATTGGGACGAACCCGAATATCGTCTTCACCCTCGATGGTCACGGAGAGCTCTTTTCCGTGCAGTTCGGCTTCGGCTTCGGCGCGGATCATCAACTCGCTGAGCTTCAGGTTGCCGACATCTTCCTCCGCCTCGCCACGGGCAAAGGCCAGATAGCCTTCGAGCATGCTCTGCATATCCTCGACATCCTGATTGAGGCTCTCGAAGTCGGGATGATCCGGCGCCAATGCCAGCTGAAGCTTGAAACGGGTGAGGATGGTGCGCAGATCGTGGCTGACGCCGGTCAGCATGGCGGTCCGCTGCTCGATCTGCCGTTCGATGCGTTCGCGCATCTGGATGAAGGCGAGGCCGGCCCGGCGGATTTCCTGAGCGCCGCGTGGGGAGAAGTCGTCTATTTTCTGGCCCTTGCCGAAACTTTCAGCAGCGTGGGCGAGCGAAAGGATGGGGCGGATCTGGCCCCGCAGGAAGAGGATCGCGATGGTCAGCAGCACCAGCGACGCCCCGACCATCCAGACGAGGAAAATATGGGTGTTGGAAGCATAGGCCTGGTTGCGCCGCGCATAGACGCGCAGGATGCGATCGTTGTCGATCTTGATGCGGATTTCGACGATTGAGGAATTGCCGACTGTATCGATCCAGAAGGGACGCCGGATCTGGTCGGAAATTTCCTCGCTCAGGATCTGGTCGAGGATTTCGAAAAACGGTTTTGGTCGTGGCGGCGGAAGCTCGCCACCCTCTTCGATTGAAACGTTGAGGCTCAGGCGTTCGCGAGCAACGCGGATGATGTCGTTGATCTCCTCCGGCGGCGCGTCTTCGATCAGGTCGATTACGGCAGCGATATCGGCCGTCACGGCAGCAGAGAGGCGTTGCGTTACCAGCTGCCAGTGACGTTCCATGAAGACGAAGGCGACGATCGACTGCAGCAGCACCATCGGGATGATGACGATCAGCAGCGAGCGGGCATAAAGCCCCATCGGAAGGCGACGGCGCATCCAGAGCGTGAAACGGCCCCAAACACTGTTGCGATTCACGGGGCCTCGCCGCCTTGATTTCAGGCTGCGCAACATCGCGTCAATGCTGGCCATCGACATCCATCCCTCAGTCCACGCTGAGCTTGTAGCCGATGCCGCGCACCGTTTGCAGGAAGACAGGGTTGGAAGGATCATCCTCGATCTTGCGGCGCAGGCGGTTGATCTGGACGTCGATGGTGCGCTCGCCCACCTCCGCATCGTCGCTGACAAGCTCGTGGCGCGGGATGGTTTCCCCGGGACGCTGGGAAAACAGCATCATGATTTCCTGCTCGCGATCCGTCAGGCGAATGTGATCGGCACCGCGACGCAGTTCCTTGCGCACGACCGAGAAGGTGAAGGGGCCGAAAATAACCTGCTCGACCTTCGGTTGCTGAGCAGGGGCATTCCGTCGCAGGATGTTGTTGATGCGCAGCACCAGTTCGCGTGGATCGAAGGGTTTGGGCAGATAATCGTCGGCGCCGGCCTCAAGCCCCTCGATGCGGGCATTGGATTCGGCCAGCGCCGTCAGCATGATGATCGGCACGGTCTTGATCTTGCGAAGGCCCTGTGTGAGTGAAATGCCGGTTTCCCCCGGCATCATGACGTCCACGATGAGGAGATCGAAGTCGATGCCCTGCAAACGGCGGCGGGCTTCATCCGCGTCGGCCGCTGTCGTCACGCGAAAACCCTGTTCCATCAGATAGCGGTTCAAGAGTTCGCGGATACGGCGGTCGTCGTCCACCACCAGGAGATGGGCGGCATCGTCGGGAATGGTTACTGTCTTCGTCATGGTTCCATGTCCGGGCGCAGCCCTTCATATCGAGATCCACCGATCGGGCGGCGGACGCAGGAATGGTTCAATCGTCCGATTTGTTCTTCATGCTGGCAAGAAAGCGCGTCACGATTTCGCGCGCGCCCGGCCCGCTTTCGGCAATGGCCTCGGCTATGCGCCGTGACTGTGGCTCTGCCAAGGCCTTGGCCAGCGCCTTGCCTTCCTTCGTCGTATAAAGCTTGCGCTGGCGACGGTCCTCCGGGCCGGCAATCTGGTGGATATAGCCGGAATCGATCAACTGTTTCAGGACGCGCGCAAGGCTCTGCTTTGTGATCTTCAGCGTGTCGAGCAGATCGGCAACCGTCATGCCGGGCTCGCGATCGACGAAATGCAGAACACGGTGATGGGCCCGCCCGAAGCCGCGCTTTTCCAGAATGACATCCGGATCGGAGGTGAAGTCGCGATAGGCGAAAAACAGAAGCTCGATAATCTCGTAATCGACCGAATCAGGGCTTTCGGGCGCAGCCTTGGTTGCGGGGTTCTGATTAACCTGTCCTGCCACGCAGTTATTTCCTTTCGTCCGCAAGGGCTTCGCGGCAACTTTCGAAAAATTATGTCAGCTTTGTTGACATAATTTTTCGCTATTGGTAAGTCTGCCCACCGAAGAGCGATGCAATCGACGCCAGAGTCATCCGTTGAATGTAGGCGGTGGCGGTGAGATCGCCAATTCAAAATCACTCATGATCATTCCCCTCCACAATTTGCCGTCGATCCGGCGGCGTGGAGATATCGAAATCGCACAGAAAATGGCGTGGATACGCCGGAGGATAAGCACATGGCAGGAGTTCCATTCGATCAGATGGACGGTCAGATCTGGTTCAACGGCGAGTTCGTCGATTGGAAGGATGCCAAGATCCATGTGCTGACCCACGGTCTTCACTACGCCAGCGCCGTGTTTGAAGGCGAGCGCGCCTATGGCGGCCGCATCTTCAAGCTGACAGAGCATAACCAGCGCCTCCACAAGTCTGCCGAAATCCTCGGCTTCACCGTTCCTTACAGCGTCGAGGAACTGGATGCGGCGACGATCGAACTTTTGAAGCGTCAGGGTTTTGCCGATGCTTATGTGCGCCCGATCGCGTGGCGCGGGTCGGAAATGATGGGCGTTTCGGCCCAGCAGAACCGCATCAACGTCGCTATCGCCATCTGGCAGTGGGGCAGCTACTTCAACCCGGCCGAAAAGTTGAAGGGCATTCGTCTCGATATCGCCGAGTATCGTCGCCCCGATCCGAAGACTGCACCTTGCGCCTCCAAGGCTGCCGGCCTCTACATGATCTGCACGATCTCAAAGCATGCGGCCGAAGCCAAAGGCTATGCCGATGCGATGATGCTGGACTATCGTGGTCAGGTGGCCGAAGCGACGGGTGCGAACATTTTCTTCGTCAAGGACGGAGTCATCCATACGCCGGTGCCGGATTGCTTCCTGAACGGCATCACCCGCCAAACCGTCATCGAGCTTGCCCAGCGTCGCGGCTATCAGGTCGTCGAACGCGCGATCATGCCGGAAGAGCTTTCGAGCTTCTCGGAATGCTTCCTGACCGGTTCGGCTGCGGAGGTAACGCCGGTTTCCGAGATCGGTCCCTACCGTTTCACGCCATCGACGATCTCGGAAACGCTGATGAACGACTACATGAAGGAAGTCTATCCGGTCGCTGCCGCTGCCGAGTAAAATCTTCCCTTATCGATCGGAGCCAAGGCGGCCCTCATGGAGCCGCCTTTTTCGCATCTGACCCGTTCGTCCAGTCCTTGTGTTTCCAAGGGAACAGAGAATCTTACCGAAGTCTTAAATAATCATGGTCGTTCCGATGTCTGGAACCTTTGTAATTGCAGCGTGTTAACAGGCCAAATGAAAAGGACCCACGCCATGAACCCGACTTCTCAAGCTCCCGCCATCAACCCGCTTCGGCCGGTTGTCGTTACTGTTGTTGCAGCCAAGCTTGCCGTTGCAGCCTTGCTGATTACAACTGTGAACCTCGGGCCGATCCAGCCGACCATGGAAATCGCCCAGCTCCGCTGACCCGTACCGGTGCTGGAAGGGCCTGCGGGAGGTTTCATTCCCTGCGCCGCCGCTTTATATGCAGGCTGACGATTCAGCGAGGAACGCATGTTACAGGCGGGCATTATTCCGGTTACCCATTTCCAGCAGAACTGTACGGTTCTGTTCGACACCGATACCAAGGAAGGCGTGATCGTCGATCCGGGCGGTGACGTTGATGTCATTCTCCAGACAATCAAGGAAAATGGCATCACCTTGAAGGCGATCTGGCTGACCCATGGTCACATCGACCATGCGGGGGGCGCCAAGGAGTTGAAAGAGGCGCTCGACCTCGACATTATCGGCCCGCATAAGGACGATCTTCCGCTTCTGGAAAATCTGGAAGCGCAGGCGGAACGCTTCGGTCTTGCCATGAAAGTCGAAAACGTCGTCCCGGATCGTTGGTTGGCAGACGGCGATACCGTTTCCTTTGGCGATCACGTTTTCGAGGTTCTGCATTGCCCCGGCCACGCGCCAGGGCACGTCGTCTACTTCAATCGCAGCCAAGGTTTCGCCCATGTTGGCGATGTGCTTTTTCACGGCTCCATCGGCCGTACCGACCTGCCGGGCGGCAACCATCAGCAGCTGCTCGATAGTATCCGCGACAAGATATTGCCGCTCGGAGACACCGTTGGCTTTATTTGCGGCCACGGCCCCGGTGGGCAGATTGGCGAGGAACGCCGTAGCAATCCTTATCTGCGCGGACTTTGAATTCCCACGATAAAAGCAAAAAGCCCGCGCCAACGGATGGCAGCGGGCTTTTCGTCGGGTTCAACCGGAATGATCAGCCGGCTTGGCAGAAGTAATCGCGGCCATCGTAGCCACGGAATGTGCCCGTTCGCGCGTTGAAGGAGCGATAGCGACGCTCGCAGTAATCGTACCAGCCCGGGCTCCACGGTTCGAGGCCATAGCCATTGTCGACAACGACCGGGCGAGGGCGACGATAGACCGGGGCGGGACGGTAGTACTCGGGCTCGGGATCGATATAGACCCGTTCCTGGTAACGCGGCTGGCTGGCGATTGCGCCGCCGACGATCAGGCCGGTTGCGAGGCCGGCCGCACCAAGCGCCCAGGCATCGCTGTTGTCGTGATGATGGCGACCGTGGTCGCGACGGTAATAGCGGCGATCCCAATCGCCGGCATGGGCGGGGGCAAGTGCAGGCAGCACGGTCGCAAAGGTTGCTAGGCCGAGAACAACAGCTTTGATCATCTTCTTCATGGTCTTGGTCCCGTTGGTAAGCGAATGAATTCCGCTCTTGATTGTGAACACAGGTTAAGCCCACGAGGCTGAACGCAGCCTGAATAAAAAAACCCGGCAACAAGGCCGGGCTTCAACTTGGTTCGTGTACAGATTTGCCGGCGATCAGCCGGAAACCTGCAGGTTAACCGCCTTGGGGCCTTTGCCGCGGCGATCCGGTTCCGTGTCGAAGCTGACTTTCTGGTTTTCAGACAGCCCGTTCAGGCCAGAAGCCTGTACGGCGGAGATATGCACGAAGATATCAGCCCCACCGTTGTCAGGCTTGATGAAACCAAAGCCCTTGTCGGTGTTGAAGAATTTAACAATGCCAGTTTCGGCCATGCGTCAGGTCCTTTTTCCTCTGCCCGAAGCGGCGGGCAGCATTACGTTTTGCCCAGAGGGCGTGGGGCAGGCAGTTCTCGACGAGGAGGAAAGGGTCCTGTCATTGCAGCCAGTCAACACAAAACTCATCTTGCCTGACTGCCCGGAACTTTTGGCGTCTCCGGCGCGCTTTATTCAAGGTCTTCCCGTGTCCGTAAATTGCCCGAACACAGTAAGATTGCTGCGTTTATTTTGAATTGGCAAGCAAAACTTTGACGAAACAAGTGCACCTTTTCACTTTGCGCAAAATGCAGTCAATTGCCGAAAAAATCCAATTTTTTCGGGTTGTATTGCAAGCTATTGAAAACACTTATTTTTGTTTATCTGTGAGAAAAATTTAGGCGTCTGCGTCACGAAATGTCGCAGTCAAAAATATCCGATCTGCCTCAGCCTCCATCTCAGTCCCTCAACGAAACGTTAAAATCCTGGAGTGATGTTTCGATTTGGGACAGCTTCCGGCGATGCTCAGGCTTCCGCAAGACCGCTTTTGGTCTTCGTAAGTTCGGGCACGAGTTCGACTAGCAGCATGGCCGCAAAAATGATGCCGCAGCCGACATAGCCGAGAGTGCTGATGGTTTCGCCCAGCAGCAGCATGCCGAAAAGGGCGGCGAAAAGCGCTTCGCTCGACAGGAAGATCGCGGCCTGCGGCGCCGTCGTGTAGCGCTGGGCCACCACCTGGCAGGTAAATGCGACGCCGCTGGAGAGGATGCCGGCATAGAGGATTTCCGGCAGGGCGTTGTTGATGCCGGTCAGCGTGATCGGTTCCATGCCTGCGCCGATGGCTGAGCTGAGGATGGCGCAGGTTGCGAACTGCACGAACGACAGCAACATCGGTCTGCCGGTGCTGCCGGCAAAAATCCCGACGAGCATCAGCTGGATCGCCCAGAAGACGGCGCAGACGATGGTCATCAGATCGCCCCCGTTCAGCCCGGCAAGCGAACCGCCGCTGAGAAGGAAAATGCCGAGAAGGGCCATGGCCGCCGCCGGCCAGATGATCCAGTGCGGCTGCCGGCGCAGGAAAATGACGGTCAGCAACGGTACGAAGACCACGTAGAGCCCGGTCAGGAAGCCGGAGTTGGTGACGCTGGTGGTGAGCAGGCCGATCTGCTGGGTCACGGCGCCGCAAAAGAGCGCCAGCCCGATGATCATGAAGTTGCGGATGCTGTTCTTCGGCAGCGGCGCGGTCGCCTTGCGCGCTTCGAAGACGGCGAGGGGGGCCACCACCAAAGCGGCCAGAGCGAACTTCATGCCTGTGAACCACAGCGGCCCGACCTCCCCCATCGCGGTCGATTGCGCGACGAACCCGGCACCCCAGATGGCGCCGGAAAGAAGCAGAAGCAGATTGGCCTGAATGCGATTCACGATGGAAATCCTGAAGATGCCGGACGGAAGCTGTCAGGTACCAGTTGCTCTAATTTTGAGCAAGAGGGTTGTCAGACGACTTTTCCGCTATGTCCGATCTGCTGGCTGGCACCGCTCCGGTCACGATAGGATCTGCAACGACGAGTTCCGCCGTCACGATGTAGCGCATCGGTCCACGGGTCGTCGCATCGAACGGCCAGCAGGTGGCGAGTGCGAGATTGTGACCGTCGGCATTGGCATCGATGCCGCTCTCGTCCCAGCGCGCGATCCGCCCAGCGTCGGCCCGGAAGGTCAATTTCCGCCCGTCCTTGCGGGTAACGACGATGAGGTCGCCGGGCTTCACATCCTTCAGCCAGCGGAAATGGGTGTCGCGATGGGCTGCGATAACGGCGGTGCCGGCGTCGCCGGGCTGCGGCGTGCTCAGGAGATGGGCTGGACCGAAAGCCAGAGCTTCGCCGCTTGCGCCGGAGAGCACGATGGCCTTTTGCCCGAGGCGGGGCGCTGAAATTTCCGCTTCGGTGGTGAAGTCGGCCCACGGCCAGGGCTTGGTGGCGGTCTCGCCGCGCATTTCGGCCGCAAAGCTGCGTTGCAACAGAACCTGCGACAGCTCCGCCTTGGCTTTCATGTAGACGCCCTTGGCGGCAACCAGCGTTCCACCAAGGGCGATCATTGCGATGGCCGCCAGCACGACGGTTTCGCCGGCGCTGAGGCGTGCCAGAAACCCGGCACGCCACTCGTTGGAAAGTTCAGTGCTCATATCGCGTTCCGGCATTTGCGGTTGCAAGTCCCTGCATCTGCCAGCGCCAGATACCGAAGGCGACGGAGGCCATGGCGGCTATGGCGATCATGAGCAGGCCGATCAGGATGTAGCGATCGGCGAGGGTCGCGGTCTGCGGCAAGGCAACGGGCTTTGCGGCCTGCGCGATCATACCGGCTGCGCGTGCGGTCGGGGCGGCGGCCATCATGTCGGCAACCATTTCCGCTTCCGGGGCAGGGGCGAGCTGCGCGCGTTGGGTTGCTCCACCGGTGCCTTCCTCGCCAAAGACCTTGTCGAAGTCCCAGCCGGCCGGCAGGTTGAGCGGCACCTTGGCCGAGCCCAGCGGTTCGTCGTTCGGGCGGGACGGTGTTACATCGACTGCGACGAGGCTGGTGACGCGCGAGACGAGGTGATGGGCGAGCGCCACCTCCTCGATCTTCTTGTCCACGGAGGCCGGATCAGCGGCGGAATAGGCTGTGGCTTCAATATCGTCGATCTGGCGGCGAGCCCAGAGTTTTGCAATGCCCTTGCCCTCGGAAGCCTTGGCGACATCGATGGCGATCTGCCAGGGCTGGCGGCCCGCATCGCCGGAAATACGCAGCATGCCCTTGGGAGCCGTGCTGTCGAGCACGGCGGTCAGAACCACCGGTTCGCCGCGATAAAGATCGGGCATCGGGTCCGGCGAGATGTCCCGCACAGTCTTTTCGTCGAAATTGGCGGCGATGTTTGTCATGGCCGGGTTTTCGAGTTTGGCGAAAAGTTCACCCATGCGGGCGGCGATCTGGTCTTCCGAGCCGATCAGCGTGAAGGTGCCGCGACCGATTTCGGCGGCCTTGGTCATGAAGTGGCTGTTGGGCGCCGAGCCGATGCCGACGGTGAAGACGCGGGCGTCACCACGGTTTCCGGCAATCTCCTCGAACAGTTGCGCCTCGTTGCCGATCGCGCCATCAGTGAGGAACACCACCTGCCGCAGCGCATCCTTGGCAACGGGACCCTGGGCAGAAAGCGCAGCCTGCAGCGCCGGCAGCATCTCCGTGCCGCCATCGGCGGTGAGGCCACGGACATAGGCGATGGCCTGTTCTCGTTTGTCAGGCGTTGCCTGAACCGGGCTCGGGAAATAGACGGTCATGGTGTCGTCGAAGCGGATGACGTTGAATTTGTCATTCGGGCCGAGGCGGGAGATGGCGAGCGCCAGGCTTTCTTTCGCCTGTTCGATCGAGGTGCCGGACATGGAGCCGGAATTGTCGATGACGAAGATCACCTCCCGATGCGGCTTTTCCTCGTTGGCGCCGGCTTCGCTTGGCGGGGTGACGAAGCCGAGAAGATAGGTCTTGCCGGCGATCGTCTCGCGGAACAGGCCGGCCTGTGGCGTCTTCCCGGCCGCAACCTTCCAGTTCAGCTCAAAGTCGCGGTCTGCAGGAACGCTGTCGGCCTTCAGCGTGATCAGCCGGCCGGTATCGCCATTGTCCTTCACGTTGATCTCATGGAAGGGCGAGGTGAGCGCGCCGATCGGGAAACCGGCATCGAGCTTTATGGTGAGCTTGACCGGGTTGATCCTGGCGTTCTTTGCCGGATCGAGGACCGGTGCTTCGATCTTGTCGCGATCCGGAACGGGATCGCCGACGGCATAACCGGTCGAGCCGTCAAGATCGACCGTCTGGACGATCGGCTGCGGATTGTAGCGGGGCGCGACGACCATCGGGAAGCGGAAGGAAAACGCTCCGTCGGACTGGTGCACGCTGCTCTGGTATTCGATCTGCACGACGATGGTTTCGCCGGGACCGATATTGGCGACCTGATTGGTGAAGATGTTCGGCCGCTGTTGTTCGAGGAGCGCGGTCTTCTTGCCTTCGGCCTTGGCGTCCTCATAGATCTGGCGGGCTTCTTCGCGTAGCTTGATCTCGCCTTCTATAAAGCGATCGCCGATCTGCATCTTCAGCACATCGACGGCGGAATCCTCCGGCAGCGGGAAGACGTATGTGCCCTCCACCCAGCCCTTGGACGGGTTCTGGAAACGCTGGGTGACGCGGGTGCGCATGATCGGGCCAGTGACATCGATCTCGACGTCGGTCGCAAGCCGCGGCGCCTCGACAAAATAGCCGGGCTGGGACGACGGGAAGAGCAGGGCGCCGGTGCCCATGTCATTGGGCCGCACGAGGCTTGGCATGGTTTCCCGCGCGGGCGGGGTCTCGGCAAAGGCACGGACGAAAAGCCCGGCCAGCATCAGGAAGCTCAGGCTTAAGGCCATCAGGGCAAAAGCGACGCCGAGGTTGAAATTCCCCCGGCTCGGCTGTGTCCGGGCCAATTGTGCATCAAGTGACATTTGAAGACCCCTTCATTACAAAAGATTCATGTTCCGCTTGAGAAGAGGCCCGGATATCGGCTGGACGAAGACTGAATTGCGGCCTGCCAGCGCATTTATCGTGTCGAAATCGTGATTTTGTAAAAAGACGTAAAACCGACTGTTTTCCTTGAATAAATCAGGGCTCTTCAGCGTCTGATTCAAGTTTGATCAGTCGTCTCTGCCGTGCTTGAGCCGCTGGCGAAAAGCAGAGTCATTTCAGCATGCTGTCGGGAAAGCCGGAGAGACTGACTCATCTTGGCGGCTGATGTCACCGATGAAACATTGTCATGGGTACGATTTTTGCCGGTTTTGCCGGTCCTTTACCCTTGAAACCCAGTCTCTCTTTCGACATACACCTAACCGCTATGGAGCCCCACGCAATCTGCCGCTCCACTGGCCCGCATGCCGTTTCAACCTTGATCAGGACAACCGTATCATGGCCTTTCTTGCCGACGCTCTTTCCCGTGTGAAGCCATCCGCCACCATCGCCGTTTCCCAGAAAGCCCGTGAGCTGAAAGCCAAGGGTCGCGATGTGATCGGGCTTGGCGCAGGCGAGCCGGATTTCGATACGCCGGACAACATCAAGGCGGCCGCCATCGATGCGATCAACCGTGGCGAGACCAAGTACACGCCGGTTTCCGGCATCCCGGAACTGCGCAAGGCGATCGCTGCAAAGTACAAGCGCGAAAACGGCCTCGACTATGCGTGGGAGCAGACGATCGTCGGCACCGGCGGAAAGCAGATTCTTTTCAACGCCTTCATGGCGACGCTCAATCCTGGCGATGAAGTTGTTATCCCAACACCTTATTGGGTTTCCTATCCCGAGATGGTCTCGCTTTGCGGCGGTACCCCGGTGTTCGTGGCGACCACCCAGGAAAACAAGTTCAAGCTGAAGGCTGAAGACCTGGACAAGGCGATTACGCCCAAGACCAAGTGGTTCATCTTCAACTCGCCGTCCAACCCGTCGGGTGCTGCCTACAGCCACGACGAGTTGAAGGCCCTGACCGACGTTCTCGTCAAGCATCCGCATGTCTGGGTTCTGACCGACGACATGTACGAGCACCTGACCTATGGCGACTTCAAGTTCGTCACCCCGGTCGAAGTCGAGCCGGCGCTCTATGACCGCACGCTCACCATGAACGGCGTGTCGAAGGCCTATGCGATGACCGGCTGGCGTATCGGCTATGCGGCCGGCCCGCTGCAGCTGATCAAAGCCATGGACATGATCCAGGGCCAGCAGACCTCGGGTGCGACCTCGATCGCCCAGTGGGCTGCCGT
Organism: Pararhizobium arenae; assembly: GCF_001931685.1. Classification (GTDB taxonomy): domain Bacteria; phylum Pseudomonadota; class Alphaproteobacteria; order Rhizobiales; family Rhizobiaceae; genus Pararhizobium; species Pararhizobium arenae. The sequence continues at coordinate 585,426 of NZ_MOOY01000002.1, forward strand.
CGAGGCGCTGAACGGAACGCAGGACTTCATTCCGGAAAACAAGAAGATCTTCGAAGGCCGCCGCGATCTGGTGGTTTCGATGCTGAACCAGGCCAAGGGCATCGAGTGCCCGTCGCCTGAAGGTGCCTTCTACGTCTATCCGTCGTGCAAGGGCCTGATCGGCAAGACCGCGCCGTCGGGCAAGGTCATCGAGACCGACGAGGATTTCGTTTCCGAACTGCTCGAGACCGAAGGCGTTGCCGTCGTTCATGGCTCGGCCTTCGGCCTCGGCCCGAACTTCCGCATTTCCTACGCGACCTCGGAAGCCCTGCTTGAGGAAGCCTGCAAGCGCATCCAGCGCTTCTGCGCGGCCTGCAAGTAAAAAGACCGAAGCAAGGCGCAATCTTTAAGATCGCGCCTTGCTTCTGATTTCTGATGCGTATGTCGTTATCGCAAAACCGCTGCGCACTTTTGCGCGACATACGGCTGATTTTGTAGCGAAAACTGCCGGTGGCACTGCCCCGGCAGTTTTTTTATTGGGCGACTCCTTCTATAGACCGTTCTACGAGGAGTTTCCCCATGCTTGCGCCGCAACACCGTATCTATGCCTGCTTCTTTCTGTTTGCCGTGGCGCTTGGGGCTTTGCTTGCCCGCATGCCCGATCTGCAGGTGGCGCTTGGCGTCAACAAGTCGGAGCTCGGGCTGACGCTGATCGGCATGTCGATCGGCGCGCTGATTTCGCTCACGTTCTCTTCGCCCCTGATCGCCAAGCTTGGCGCGCGGGCAACGGCATTCATTACCGTTCTGGGCATCAGCGCGATCTTCGCGGTCATTCCGTGGCTTGGGGCCGCACCGCTGGTTTTCTCGGCCTTCTTCTGTGCCGGTCTTCTGGCCGGCGCGCTGGAAATCAACCTCAATGTCGAGATCGACCGCATCGAGGCGCAGGCCGGCCATGGCATGATGAACCGTGCCCATGGCTTCTGGAGCCTCGGTTTCTTCGTGACCGCGCTGATCGCATCGGGCATCCGCCAGGCGGAAATCTCCATGCAACTGCATATGGCCGTGACGGTCGCGATCGTCTTTGTCATCGGCGGCTTTGTCATTGCCGGCATGCGCAATGCGCCGGCCCGCGAGCTTCAGGGCGATGCGGATGCCCCGATGTTTGCCCTGCCGACGATCGGGCTGCTGCCGCTCTGCATCATCGGCATTGCCGCCTTCCTCGTCGAAGGCGCGGGCATCGACTGGTCGGCCATCTATATGCGGGACGTCTTTGCGGTCGAGCCGTTCATCGGGGGCCTGGGCCTTACGCTTTTCACCTTCTTCATGGCAATGATGCGCCTCTTCGCCGATCCGGTGGTCGATCGGTTTGGCGCCCGCAATGTTGCTGTTGGATTGCTGTTGCTGTCGGCCTTCGGCGTTGCAGCCGTTTGGCTGGCGCCACACCCGTATATCGCGCTTTTCGGCTTCGCGGCGATGGGCGCGGGCTGCAGTGCCGTCTATCCGCTTGCCGTTTCGGCTGCTGCCCAGCGCACGGATCGTGCCCCCCATCTCAATGTCGCGGCGCTGGGGCAGGTAACGTTCGTGGTCTTCTTCCTTGCGCCGCCGTTGCTCGGTTTTGTTGCCGAACATGCGGGCATCCGCATCTCCTATCTCGTCTGCCTGCCGCTGATCATCTACGCGCTGTTTTGCGTCAAGGCGCTTGCGCCGAAGCGCGGCCTTGCCGAGATGGGTGAGGGCTGGGCGCCGGGCGAAGCGGGACGGCCTTAGGGATTTTTACCGTGATAGTCGAGCAGACCTTCCACCAGCGCATCGAACGTCGCGCGGCAGCGTGGCGTTGTCCGCAGGTTTTCATGCATCACCACATATGTGTCGAGCGGGAGTTCGAACTCCTTTTCGAAGAGGCGCACCAGATCGGGATCGCGCTGCGCAAGACCCACCTGACAAACGCCGATGCCGAAGCCGGCGCGGATGGCGGCAAGTTGGGCAAGGTTGCTGTCGGCCCGGAACGCCGGCTGCATGATGTTGAGAAGCGGCACGCGTTTGCGCATGCCACGGACGAAGGCACTCTCCCGATCGAAACCAATCATCGAGTGATGGGCGATATCCTCTAGTCTTTCCGGGGGCCCGCAGCGATCGAGATAGCGGCGATGGGCGTAAAGCCCGAGCGGAATGCCACCGATGCGGCGGGTCAGCAATGCATCCTGCGCCGGTGCCACCATGCGCACGGCGATATCCGCCTCTTGCCGCAGCAGGTCTTCGACAGCATCGGATAAGGAGAGCTCGATCACCAGATCCGTGTGGCGCTCATGAAGTTCGGTCAGAATGGGCGGCAAGACTTCGATGCCGATGATTTCGCTGGCGCTGATCCGCACCGTTCCGCGCACCGCATGCCCCTGACCGCTGGCGGCACGCAGGAAACCGGCGGCCGTCGCCGCGAGCTGCTCCGCATGCGGGCGCAGTTCACCCGCAGCTTCGGTCGGCACCAACCCTTGTGGCGAGCGGATGAAGAGCTGAAGGCCGATTGCCTGCTCCAGCGCATCGATATGCCTGCCGACTGTCGGCTGCGTCAGCCCGAGTTCACGGGCGGCACCCGATAGGGAGCCTTCCGTCATCACGGACAGAAACGTGCGGTAATAGTCCCAGCTCGGATCGCTCATCATTTTTGTATATCAGCTAAAGAAAATATCGCAATTTTGCTTAGCTTTTATCTCGGGCACAGTCTCCTTAACACGAAGGAGATTGATGATGACCGGTAAGATGAAGCGTACCGCCCTTGTTCTTGGCGCCACCGGCGGCATTGGGGGCGCTATGGTCAAGGTGCTGATGGCGCGGGGCTGGCATGTGCGGGCCTTGAGCCGGAACATCGCCAAGGCGGCGGTCACTGCGCCGGCGGTCGAATGGCGTCAGGGCGACGCCTTGAATGCCGGGGATGTCGTCCAGGCGGCCTCCGGTGTGGACCTTATCGTCCATGCTGTTAATCCGCCCGGTTACCGCAACTGGGAAACGCTTGTCCTGCCAATGCTCGACAGCACGATCAAGGCGGCGAAATCCCATGGCGCGACGATCCTGCTTCCCGGCACAATCTACAATTTCGGTCCAGATACTTTTCCGTTGCTGACCGAGACATCACCGCAGAACCCGGTGACGAAGAAGGGTGCGATCCGCGCCGAGATGGAGCGGCGGCTAGAAGCGGTGTCGCGCGACGGTGTTCGGGTCATAGTGCTCCGCGCTGGCGATTTCTTTGGTCCGGGCGCTGCCAACAACTGGTTTTCGCAAGGTCTCATAAAACCCGGAAAACCGGTGACATCGGTCATCAATCCCGGTCGCAAGGGACTTGGGCATCAGTGGGCCTATCTGCCGGATGTGGCCGAGACGATGATGCGGCTTGTGGAACAGGGCGAGACGCTGCCTGCGTTCGCGGCCTATCATTTCCAAGGTTTATGGGATGCGGACGGCACGCGGATGATCGAGGCGATCCGTCGTGTCACCCGGAACCCGCGGCTGAAAGTATGGTCGTTTCCCTGGTGGCTGATGCCGCTTGCGGCACCTTTCGCGCCTTTGCTCAAAGAGCTTTACGAGATGCGCTACCTCTGGCAGCAGCCGCTCAGAATGCCGAACAACAGGCTTGTGGCAACCATCGGTTCCGAGCCTTCGACGCCCATTGACGATGCCGTGCGCGCTACGCTTGTCGGTCTTGGCTGCCTGAGGGGGGAAGAGCCAAACCCCTCGGCCTCCTTGGCTTTGGCGAACTCAAACAGGAGATGATCCCATGAAGGCGATGCTTTCGCCGGTCCGGCCGGCACCCGGCTATTTCCAGGCTTTGGCCCTGTCCGTGCCTTTGCTCATCGGCTTGCAGCTGTTTCTTGCCGGTCTTGCCATCTTTTCCGATGGCGTCGCTTGGGAGTGGCACAGGGCACTCGGCAGCGGAATCGGAGTTGTGATCCTCGCTATGCTCGCTTTGGCGATCACGCGGCCCGCACTTCGCCATTACCGTCTGTTAACCACGCTCCTGTTTGCGCTCTATTGCCTGCAATTCGTCTGGCTGGAACTGGGCGAGGCGCTTGGAAGCGGCGCAATTCAGGCGCTTCACCCGGCCAACGCCTTGCTGATCAACATCGCCAGCCTTTTTATGGCGGAGCGGACGCTGGGCCAGCGGGGCTAACGATTACTTCGGCTCCGAGCCGGGCAGGATGATTTGCATGAAGGTGAGGTCCAGCCAGCGTCCGAATTTGGTGCCGACTTCCTTCATCTGCCCGGTGATCTCGAAGCCGAGCTTTTCGTGCAGGCGGATGGAGCCGGTGTTGCCCGCTTCGATGCCGGCGACCATGACATGCTTGCCCAGTGCCGTGGCCCGTTCGATCAGGGCGATCATCAGCGCCTTGCCGATGCCGCCGCCGCGCTGGTTCTTTTCCACATAGACAGAATGCTCGACCGTATGGCGGTAGCCGTCAAAGGCCCGCCAGTCGCCAAACGAGGCGTAGCCCGCGACTGCGCCATCCTCGGCAATCGCGACCAACACCGGATAGCCGCTCTTCTGCCGGTCTGCGAACCACTTCGCCCGGTTATCGAGATCGACGATCGTCTCGTTCCAGATCGCGGTCGTGTTGGCGACGGCGTCGTTGTAGATGTCGCGGATGGCCGGCAGGTCGTCGGGTGTCGCGTCGCGGATGATCATAAGCGGGCTCCGGTCTGGATGATCCGGTTGCTCTATACGATACGCCCCATGGGGGCACCCCGAAAATGCGCTTGTTCGCCAGATTTTGCCTGGGCTCTGTGCACCCATAGAAAAACCGCCCGCGTTTCCACGGGCGGCTCCTGTCGTCAGCTAAACCGAAAGTCAGGCGACCTGTTCGAGCACCGGATAATCGGTGTAGCCTTTGGCGCCGCCGCCGTAGAACGTGGCCTGATCCGGCGTGTTGAGTTCGGCGTTTTCCTTCAGGCGCTCGACCAGATCCGGGTTGGCGATGAACGGCTTGCCGAAGGCAACGAGATCGGCGCGACCCTGTTCGACCGCATCAATGGCCTGCTGGCGGTCATAACCGTTGTTGACCATCCAGGCCGCCTTGCCGCCGGCCTGCTCGTAAGCGGAGCGCAGCGCCTTGTAGTCGAACGGCTTGTCGCCCTGCTGGAAGTCGCGCGGACCGCCGGTCGCACCCTCGATGACATGGATATAGGCGAGATCGTACTTCGCAAGGCCTTCCACGACATGGGTGAAGAGCGGCTGCGGCTCGGAATCGCTGACATCGTTTGCAGGGGTGACAGGAGAGATGCGGATGCCGGTGCGGCTGGCGCCGATTTCCTTGGTGACCACGTCCACCACCTCAAACAGGAAGCGGGCACGGTTTTCGATCGAGCCGCCGTATTCGTCGGTGCGGACATTGGAGCTTGAGCGCAGGAACTGGTCGATGAGATAGCCATTCGCCGCATGGATTTCCACGCCGTCAAAGCCGGCATCGATGGCTGCACGGGCTGCCTTGCGGTAGTCCTCGACGATGCCCGGAATTTCGGAAAGTTCGAGCGCGCGGGGCTCGGAGGTTTCCGCAAACGAGCCGGTACCGTCCTCGTTGACAAGATAGGTCTTCGACTTCGCACGGATGGCCGAGGCCGAAACCGGCTTGCCGTTGTTCGGCTGCAGATCGGTGTGGGAGATCCGGCCGACATGCCACATCTGTACGACGATCTTGCCGCCCGCTTTGTGGACTCCGTCCGTCACTTTCTTCCAGCCGTCGAGTGCCTCCTGGGTGTAGAGGCCGGGAACGTCGGCATAGCCCTGACCCTGATGGGTGATGGCGGTCGCTTCGGTGATCAGCAGGCCGGCAGAGGCGCGCTGTTCGTAATAGGTCGCGTTCAGCGTGTTCGGAACGGCGCCCGGAGAGCGGTTGCGCGTCAGGGGAGCCATGACGATGCGGTTTGCAAGCGCGATGTCGCCGATTTTTATGGGGTCAAAAAGGGAAGCCATTGGGTAGTCCTTTTCATTTACGGGGGAGGTCCGGTTTTCCGGAGGGGGTTGGGCGAGGGTTAAAGCGTCTCGCCAATATTTTTCAGGAACGCCTGTATGGTTTCCTCGTTCCTCTTGTAGAATATCCACTGGCCGACCCGGCGCGTGGTCACAAGACCGGCGCGCTGCAATGTGGCGAGATGGGCCGAGACGGTGGATTGTGATAGGCCGCAGCGCTCGAACTGGCTGGCGCAGACGCCCATATCCAGCGGATGCTCCTGGGTCTTGAAATACGCTTCCGGCTCTTTCAGCCAGGTCAAAATCTCGACACGCATAGGGTGCGAAAGCGCCTTCAAAATGTCTTCCCTGTCCATTGCGGGGCCTGTATCGTTAAATTTCGATATAGCGATATATGGATCGTCGTTTCACGATTTTAAAGGGATGGTTTTCTGATTTTCTGGAAGGCCGGCAAAAAAAAGAGGCCCGCAACGGTTTCGTTGGGGCCTGCTAGGTGTGAAGGTTAAAACCTCCAGAGGGGAACAGCTGCGGCGGTGGATACCGGGAGGAGAAGACCACCATGTGCCTCAGCTGTTTCTAATATGGAGCGAGAGGGTAAATTTTCAATGCCTGCTATCAAAAAAATCTGCTCTCGGCGTAATCGCGACGTTTCATGAAATTTTCATGCCGCCACAATGGTTGTCTCCGTGCCCGGCTGCCATAGTTGCTTGGTCGATAGTATCCGGCAACCGTCCTCGGTGGCGATTGCCCAACGCGAGCGAAAAGGGAGATTCGATATGAAAATTCAGAAGAACGGTTCGGCGCATTGGACGGGCGGCCTGAAAGACGGCCAGGGTGAGGTTTCAACCGAAAGCGGCGCCCTCAAGTCTCACCCTTACGGCTTCAAGACCCGGTTTGAGGGCGTGGTCGGCTCAAACCCGGAAGAACTGATCGGTGCTGCCCACGCGGCCTGCTTCACCATGGCCCTCTCGCTCATTCTCGGCGAAGCCGGTTTGACGGCGGAAAGCCTCGACACGAAGGCAGTCGTCACGCTGGAGAAAGTGGACGACGGTTTTGCGATCACAGCCATCGAGCTGAACCTGACGGGCAAGGTGCCCGGCGCGGACGAGGCGACGTTCCAGGAGCTTGCCGGCAAGGCCAAGGCGGGATGCCCGGTATCGAAGGCACTTTCTGCGGTGCCGATCAGCCTGAATGCATCGCTTGTTTGAGGAGCACGTCGCGCGGCCGCTTCGTGCTGGCCGCGCGATCCCCTGCGGAATCCGGGCAAAAAAAGAGGCCCACAAGAAGACTTGGGGCCTTTATAGTTTTGAAGGTAATTAAACCTCCAGAGGGGAACAGCTGCTGCGGTGGCACTGGGAGGAAAAAAGCCACCAAAAGTGCATCAGCTGGGTGCGGTATGCTGGTTTTTTGGGCGCTTCGCAATCAATGAATGCGCATGCCAGCCATGTGCCAGGCGCAGCCCTGCAAATAAAATATGCAAATCCGCTGAGATCGATAAAAGATTAACTTTGTCGATCTTAAAAATCTATAATAATCATAGAGTTGCGCGAGTTTTCGATTTCGCTGATTTTTTCGGCAGCGAAACTGCCGGGATCAGAAGTTCCAGTTCCTTGCCTTGGCGACGATAAAATCGCGGAAGACCTTGAGCTTTGCGGCGTTCTTCATCTCGTCCGGATAGCAGAAATAGGTGTCGAAAGACGGAATATCGGCACCGATCGGCAGCTGAATCAGGCCGGGATCGCGACCGACGATATAATCCGGCATCATGGCGATGCCGATACCGAGCAGGCAGGCGCGCTTGATCGAGGTCTGGCTGTTGATCTGCAGATGCGAAGGTCGGGGATTGTCCGAATCACGGCCGGCGATCTCCAGCCAGTTGACGTCGAGCAGATAGTTGGGTGCCGGTTCGCCGAAGGTGATGATCCGGTGATTGTCGAGATCCTCGACCGACTGCGGCTCGCCGTATTTGTTGATGTACGAGGGCGCGGCGTAGACGTGCATGTGCACGGTAAAGAGCTTGCGCTGGATGAGGTCCGATTGCTGCGGCTGGCGCAGGCGGATGGCGCAATCGGCGTGGCGCATGTTCACATCCAGTTCCTCGTTGTCGAGAATGAGCTGGACCTGCATTTCCGGATAGAGCGACAGGAACTCCTGCACCTTGTCGGTGAGCCAGCCCTGACCGAGACCAACTGTCGTGGTGATGCGCAGCTTGCCGCTGGGCTTGTCGGTGTTCTCGGTCAGCTGGACCTTGACACTTTCGAGCTTCATCAGAACTTCGTGGGCGGTGCGATAGAGGATTTCACCCTGCTCGGTCAGGATCAGGCCGCGCGCATGGCGGTGAAACAGCTTGAGGCCCACGTCCTGCTCGAGCGAGGAAACCTGACGGCTGATCGCCGACTGGGAGAGGTGAAGCTTGTCTGCCGCATGGGTGAATGAACCAGCCTCTGCCGCCGCATGAAAAATGCGAAGTTTATCCCAGTCTAGCGGCATTCTTTCCCCCAACATGGGCTTGCGGCGGAAACGCGATTGCGTTCCGCCGGAAGCTGATCAGTCTGTTCCCACGTCGAAGGATTTGAAACCCTTCGACAATTCGCGGCTTCTATTCGGCCGCAATTGCGACAGGCATGTGGCCTGCCAAAAACTTTTCGGCTTCAAGCGCCGCCATGCAGCCCATGCCGGCGGCGGTGATCGCCTGACGGTAGATGTCGTCGGTCACGTCGCCCGCGGCAAACACGCCGGGGATGTCGGTTGCGGTCGAATCGGGCGCCGTCCAGAGGTAGCCGTTGGGTTTCAGGCGCAGTTGGTCCTTGAACAGTTCCACGGCCGGTGCATGGCCGATGGCGACGAACACGCCATCGATCGGCATTTCGCTCACAGCGCCCGTCTTGGTGTTGCGCAGCTTCACGCCATTGACCGAAGCCGGCATCGGCGGCTTGGGCGGCGTGCCCAGATATTCGGTGACTTCGTGATCCCAGAGAACCTTCACGTTCTCCTTGGCGAACAGGCGTTCCTGAAGGATTTTCTCCGAACGGAAGCTGTCGCGGCGGTGCACGACCGTCACGGTTTTGGCAAGGTTGGAGAGATAGAGAGCCTCCTCGACAGCCGAATTGCCGCCACCGACGACGATGACGTCCTTGTTGCGGTAGAAGAAGCCGTCGCATGTAGCGCAGGCAGAGACGCCAAAGCCCTGGAAGGTGTGTTCGGTCTCGATACCAAGCCACTTGGCCTTGGCACCGGTGGCGATCACCACGACATCGGCGGTCCAGTCGGTGCCGCTATCGGTCGTCAGCCTGAAGGGGCGCGTGGAGAAATCGACGCTGGTGACGAGGTCGTTGACGATCTCGGCGCCAACATGCTGCGCCTGCTTCAGCATCTGCTCCATCATCCAGGGCCCCTGAACGGGATCCGCGTAACCCGGATAGTTCTCGACATCCGTCGTGATCATCAACTGGCCGCCCTGTTCCATGCCGGCGATCAGCACAGGGTTGAGCATGGCGCGCGCCGAATAGATCGCGGCAGTGTAGCCGGCGGGGCCGGAGCCGATGATGAGAACTTTGGTGTGACGGGCAGTCATGGCGGATATCCTGTGTGGTGTTGCCGGCGATCTGCGTGCATTAGCACGGCGCCAGCCTGATCTTACCGTCATTTATGAACGCAGGGGCGTTATATTCAAGTCCGGCCCGCATGTTACCAACAATGCAGGTTCCGGAACGGGCAATTTCTGTCGGCAGAATCCAAATTTTCTTGCGTAGGAGGGACATTTTAGTCCACATGCGCAAGATCACGACAGGAAAGGGCAAACAGTGTTTCGTGCGGAACTGGATGCGATCGATCTCAAAATCCTTCGGGAATTGCAGGCCGACGGGCGCATGACCAATGTGGAACTCGCGACCCGCGTCGGCATATCGGCTCCCCCCTGTCTGAGACGGGTTCGCAAGCTCGAAGAAAGCGGCGTGATCGAAGGCTATCACGCGCATTTGAACGGCCCGATGCTCGGCTTCGATCTGGTTGCCTTCTGCATGGTGGGCCTGCGGCATCAGTCCGAGGCCAATCTCAAGTCCTTCGCCGCGGCAACGTCATCCTGGCCGCTGGTACGGTCCGCCTGGATGGTTTCGGGCGAAAGCGATTTCCTGTTGCATTGTCTGGCAGAAAACCTGACCCAGTTTCAGGATTTCGTCATCGAGGTGCTGACGGCCAATGAGCACGTCGATACCGTGCGCACCATGTTGACCATCCGTCAGGTCAAGAAGGACGGCCTGGTCGATCTCTGAGAAACCGTTGCCACCGCGCCAGGATTTCTGAGGCCAGCATCGGCGTCGAATTGACCGGCGTGTGATTTCCGGTCGCCGGTGCGTCGGGAAATCGTCCGATTGTCGCTTCCTTCGAAAGCGCTGCAAGGAAGCTTTCGATTTTTCGATGACCGCCGGATGGGTGGAAAACCTGTACGGGAACGCCAAGCGCTGCCGCCTCACCGACCATGTTGGTGGAGTCGCCTGTCACGATGATCTCATCCGCGAGAGCAAGGTAGCCAAGAAGCGGATTTTGGCCTCGCCCGTCCCATAGCCGAACCTGTTTATGTGTGGACAGCGTTTGCAGCGCCTCCGCCAAAGCAAGCGGCGTACGGCGGGATGTTGTGATCATGAGGGAAGACCCGCTTTCGATCTTGCGCTCGAGGCCGGTTACGAACCGCTTGATATCCGCCTCGGTAAAACGGTGATGCCTGCTGTCTCCACCGGCAAGAACGGTGATGCGGGGGCGGGGCAGCGAAGCCTTCGATGCTTCGACCGCGGCGCGTGCCTCTGCCAGCCGTTGTGGCGAAAGTCTGTTGGGAGCCGTCGTCACCGCGATCACGTTTTCACCGCGCGGCTTATCGTGCCGTTGCACGATAAGAAGATCGCCGCCATGCCCGCGAATGCGCGGATCCTTGAAAATGACGCAGAAAGTCTCCGGCGACAGCGTCTTCAGCTTTCGCAGATAGGCGATGGCGCGCCTTCCGGTGGCAAGGCAGATATCCGGCCAGGGTTGGGCCAGCGGCGAATCTTTCCTGTTCGGTGCATCCTTTGGATCGATGGGCCCCCAGGGCATCAGCCAGGCGAACGCGGCTCTGGGATGAACGCGGCGCACGATCGGGGTAACACCCATGGCTTCGGCTAGTCCGACAAGCGGTTGTTCATCGCCCGCTTTGCCATCGGTCAGGACCCAGACTGAGGGACGCAGAGCCTCCTGCAACTCTAGCCCCCTATGCCGAGAATGCGCGTGTAGGCCGAAAACTCCTTTTCGAGCATCATGCGCGTGGTGAAGTTCTCGATGATGTTGCGGCGTCCTGCTGAACCTATGGCAGTCCGCCGTGCGGGATCAGTGAAAGCATCATCCAAAGCGCGGGCCAGGGCAGGGGCGTCGTTTGGTGGAACGAGCCAGCCAGTTTGGCCCGCGATCACGGTTTCCCGACTGCCGCCATGATCCGTGGCGACAACCGGAATGCACATGGCTTGCGCCTCAATTGCTGCGCGTCCAAAGGCTTCGGGCCGAGTGGACGCGGACACCGCAAGGTCTGAAGCGGCAAGCACGGCGGGAATGTCGCGGCGACTGCCCGCAAATGTTACCCGTTCACCCAAACCAAGCGCGGCAGCCTTGTCCTTCAGTTCGCCGAGATAGCCATCGTCCCCCCCACCGACCAAGGCGAGATGTGCCCCAATATCCTTCATCAGGGAAAAAGCCTCCAGCAACACCATATGCCCTTTCCACCCCGTGAGCCGACCGACCATCACGATCAAGGGGCGATCAGCGCTGCCGCCGAGTTGCAAGCGAATGTCAGTGCGCTGTTGGGTCGTTATGGCGTCAGGGTTGAAAACGTCAGGATCGATGCCGCGCGGGGCGACAATGACGGAATCCGAGGGATAGCCGTAGACATCCATGATGTGGTTGCGAATGAACTGCGAATTGGCAATGACCACCGGGGTTCGCAGCATGCCGCTGTTATAGAATCGTTTGAGGGCATTGCCATGACTGTAAACGCCATGGAACGTGGTGACGAACCGTGCCTTCCGGCGTGCAAGCTTGAGGGCAAGAAGGCCAGCCCAGGCCGGAGCCCTGCTACGCGCATGGACAATGTCTATATCGTGCGCGTCGATAACACGGGAAAGAGCGCGCGCCGCGGACAAAAGGCCCCAAGGAGATTTCGAGCCGACCGTTATCTGAAGATGATGCGCCCCCGCCTTTTCAGCCTGAGACACAAGCGGCCCGCCGGCACTTGCAATCCAGTTCTCGATACCTTTACCGGAAAGATATTCCGCCATTTCCACAGCACTTCGTTCCACACCGCCATCTCCAAGCGCGGGAACGAGTTGCAGAATGCGCTGTTGGCTATGCTCGTTGTTCATCATCGAGGGCTCACGTTTACCGCATCACCCAATATGTCGTCCATAATCGCGTGGAGGCGCTTTGAAAGCGAACCGCGGGCATGGTTCGCGAGTACATGGGCGCGGCCTGCCGACGCGTTCCGAATTGCCGATTGCGGGCTCTCGATATAGCCCGCGATTCTATCCGTCAGTTGTTCGATGTCTTCCGGCGGCACCAGTCTGCCGTTCCGATCGTCGATGATGATTTCGTCAGTCCCTTTGATGCTGGTCGCCACCACGGGAACACCGGCTCCCATCGCTTCAAGCAGCATAAGGGGGAATCCTTCTTGTCTGGACGGGAAGACGAAAACATCAGCCGACGTCAAAAGACCGGACAGATCGTTGCTCCAACCCGAAAAGGTGACACGATCTTGCAAGCCAAGTTCGCGGGTCAACTCCTTAAGCCTCGGGCCTTCTTCGCCATCTCCGGCTATTGTTGCCCGGAACGCTATTTTCCGCGCGGCGAGCCTCGCTAGGGCTCGCAAGAGCAGATCGAACCCTTTTTTTGGATGCAGGCGTCCAGCGGCAACGATGTGGGCAGGGCCTTCATGAGCGAAAGGCGTAGCGCTGTGGGTTGGCACAGAAACAGTGTTGTGAAGAACATGGATCCGATGCGGGGGGATCCCCTTGCTTCGAACCAAGTCGGCGAGATGGTTTGCAACGCAGATATAATGCGTGCGCTTTAGATCAACATCGAAGCTTGGTTTGTGAATGCAGGCGACCAGCTTGGTGGGTGGAGCGGATAACCGAGCCATGATGCGATAGGCCCGCTGGCCATGGCATAGTGCGGCGGATACCCGGTCTTTGCCAAGCCTGATTCTGGCTATCGCCCGCGTCAAGGGATCCCAATCGCTCCAAACTGGAATGACAGTCGAACCAAGTTCTCGGCCTGCGAGCTTCGCAGTTGCGCCATTTGCTTTGAGAACTGCGCGGCATTGGCCGTTATGCTCAACCGCATAGCTGGCGAGTGCTGCCTGATAGTCTAGAAACACGCGTTCGAGACCGCCTAGTCTGCCACCTAGCATTACATGCAGCAAACTTACCATATGTTTTCCTCAGAATTCTCTTGTGCAAGCCGCTCTCAGACGGGGGCTGTACCGGTTGGTCAGTGGACGTTCGACCGCGATGCATAAGTCAGTTGTGGGTAAAGTGCTAGCACTGTTCAGTAGCCGGCAATTGTAATAAGGACGCGTCATTGGCGGCGAGATTCAGGCGGAGGGTGATCAGATGCAGACCATTGTATGTATCAAGTGGGGAACGCGATATCCTGGGGATTACGTCAACCGGCTGTGGTCCATGATCAAGCGCAACACCTCCCGTCCCACGCGGCTTGTCTGCTTTACGGATGATGCCGATGGCATCGATCAGGCTGTCGGCGTGTTCCCACTGCCTCACATCGTGCTGCCTGAAGCGGTCATGTGGAAACCTTGGCGCAAAGTCTCGCTATGGCAGGCGCCCTTGGCCGATATCGAGGGCGACGCGTTGTTTCTCGACCTGGATGTCGTCATTACCGGCTCACTCGACGCCTTCTTCGACTATGAGCCTGAGAAAACTTTCTGCATTGCCGAGAACTGGTCGCAGCTTGGCAAGGGGATCGGCAACACGTCCGTCTATCGCTGGCGTGTCGGAACAAACACGCACATTTACGATAATTTCATGCGAGACGGCGATGCCTACGTCGACAAGTACCGGATTTCGCAGAAGTACATATCCGCTGAAGTCGACGACATGACCTATTGGCCGTCATCCTGGAGCGCAAGCTTCAAGCACACCCTGTTGCCACGCTGGCCTTTGAACTTCTTCCAGGTGCCGTCTCTCCCCAAGGATACCCGTGTTGTCGCCTTTACCGGAAAGCCTGATCCGGACGAGGCGGAAATCGGCAAGTGGCCAACAAGGGTCTGGTGGAAGCGTCTTTACAAACACGTGCGCGCCACCCCTTGGATCACCGAGCATTGGCGCTAATGCGGAAAGACGAATGCCTCTCCTGAGGTCGTTCGTGGGGTCAGGTTTTTGCGCTATTCAAGTACCATTGATAGGCGAGGGAGATGCCTTGCCGAAGTTCAGTCTTAGGCTCCCAGCCCATGGCGGCCAGTCTTGCATTCGACATGAGCTTGCGTGGCGTTCCATCCGGTTTTGACGGATCCGTCTCTATACGTCCGTGAAAGCCGACCACCTCGGCAACAAGTTTCATCAGGTCAAGAATAGAGATATCTTCGCCGGAACCGACATTGATGTGTTCGTAGCCCTCGTAATGCTTCAGAAGAAAGACAAGCGCATCCGCGCAATCTTCACTGAAAAGGAACTCGCGGCGAGGCGACCCGGTACCCCAGATAACGACATGATCAGCGCCACCGCATTTTGCTTCGTGTGCCTTGCGAATCAAGGCGGGCAACACATGACTGGTCTGCAGGTCGAAATTATCGTTCGGTCCATAGAGGTTGGTCGGCATAGCGGATATGAAGCGGGCACCGTGCTGCTTCATGTAAGCTTGGCAAAGCTTGATTCCGGCGATTTTCGCGATTGCGTACCACTCGTTCGTCGGCTCCAGAACGCCGGTCAGGAGAGAGTCTTCCGCGATCGGCTGTTCGGCAAACTTCGGGTAAATGCAGCTGGAGCCCAGGAAAAGCAGCTTTTCTACACCTGACTCGTAAGCTGATTTGATAACGTTCAGTTCCATCGAGAGATTGCGTTGCAAAAATTCGACAGGCTCCCGGTCGTTGGCAAGAATGCCACCAACCTTGGCAGCCGCCATGACGACGGCGTCCGGCCGTTGGGTCTCGAAGAACCGTTCTACCTCGACTTGGCGTTCGAGATTAACCACATCACGTGCTGCGGTAACCACGTCGCAACCTTCTGAAGCGAGTTGTTTCGCAACGGCGCTTCCCACCATGCCGCGGTGCCCCGCAACGAAAACCCGCTTTCCACGAAGCTCGTACATTACAGGCCACTTTCTCCGGAAAGCTGTTTCTGCATCAGCTTTAGATCTTCCTGCACCATTTCCTTGGCGAGTTCGTGAGCCGAGGTTTCGTGACGCCAGCCAAGGATTTTCTGGGCTTTGGTGGGGTCACCGAGCAGCAGATCCACTTCAGTCGGCCTGAAATATCGGGGATCGATGCTGATCAATTGCTTTCCGCTCGCTGCGTCAAAGCCCTTTTCATTTACGCCTTGGCCTTCCCAGCGAATATCGATGCCGGCCTCGGCGAAAGACCATTCGGCGAATTGCCGTACCGTTGTGGTTGTGCCCGTCGCCAGCACATAATCGTCCGCATTTTGCTGCTGCAGCATCAGCCACATGCCCCGCACATATTCCCTGGCATGCCCCCAGTCACGCTTGGCGTCCAGGTTTCCGAGGAAAAGCTGCTCTTGGAGGCCGAGCTTGATGGCGGCGACAGCGCGCGTGATCTTGCGCGTAACAAAAGTTTCGCCACGCAGCGGGCTTTCGTGATTGAAGAGAATGCCGTTTGAAGCGTGCAGACCATAGGCTTCACGGTAGTTTACGACGATCCAGTAAGCGTAGAGCTTTGCGGCTGCGTAGGGCGAGCGCGGATAGAATGGCGTCGTTTCGCTCTGCGGTATTTCCTGCACCTTGCCGTAAAGTTCGGATGTGGAGGCTTGGTAAAAACGAGTTTTTTCACCGAGGCCCAGAATACGGATTGCTTCGAGAAGACGAAGCGTACCAATCGCGTCTGCGTTCGCGGTGTACTCCGGGGTCTCGAAGCTCACCTGCACATGGCTTTGAGCGGCAAGATTGTAGATTTCGTCCGGTTGGCACTGTTGAATGATGCGAACGAGATTGGTCGCATCGGTCATGTCGCCATAGTGCAGAAACAATTGCGGATCGGGATCATGGGGATCCTCGTATATATGCTCAATGCGTCCGGTGTTGAAGGAGGACGAGCGACGCTTGATGCCGTGTACGATGTAGCCCTTGCTGAGCAGGAGCTGTGCAAGATAGGCGCCGTCCTGGCCCGTTACGCCCGTAATCAACGCCACTGGTTTCTTTTGCAAAGTATATTCTCCGGAATAAGGTCCTGCGCGGCTTACTCTCTAATGCGACCGTGATCAACCGCTCGCTATCGCTTCGCGCGAGGCCGATCACGCGCGCGAAGGACCGGTCGCACTAGCGAGACAGCAGGCCGGCGATACGGTTCCGGAGATGCAAAGCCTCGCGAAATGCGAACTCCTTTGCTGCAAGGAACGGTCGCCCTTCGCGCGCGGCGCGTTGGCTTTTGAGGACGGCTTGTTTTCCATCTCTCGCAGCGGTGCCGTTCTTTTCGATCACGTCCGCAATGAGCGCGAGAATATTGTGTTTCTCGATCACCAGACGACGGGCTTCCAATATGGCGGGAAGCCGTTTCTCATATTCGCCGTTTTCGATTGCTTCCTGCATGGTGCGATAGGCTTCGTCTGGCTTGCGGATATCGATGGCAATGAAACTGTCGGCCGGAAAATAATCGGCGGCGTTTGGTGCGCCAAAGTAAAACGGCAGCGATAGGCCGAGAAAGGCGTCGCTCAGCTTTTCCGTGATGTGATGCGGAGCGAGATGGTTCTCGATCGCGATATGATATTTGTACGGATCGATCGAGGATGCCTTGTCGTCGATCTGGCGATGCCCATGGCCAAAGACGTCGAGTTCCGGCATGCGCACCGCCATCGCCTGCGTAAAATCGTAGCGCAAGCGGTGCAGGGTGTGCCCTTGCCGCTTGGTCGAGCATACAGTACCGATACTCTTCGTCTTTTCAGGGAAGTGTGTGCTGATTTCGTCAGCTGTCACCAAATGCTGGCTGCCGGCGCCGTAGAACCAGCGTAGGCCTGCCTGGCTCCATATCCGGCCCGGATGGCGCAGGGCAAATGGCTCCTGGCTTGTGACGACATGGCCGAACTGGTCGGTATAGGCCGAGCTGTAGATCTTGACGCCCGAAGGCTCGGTTGTGAAAAGGATCGTATTTTCTGGTGCGCAGGAAAGGGTTTCCACGCGTTTCGAACGGCGCTCGCTGCCTGCTGGCGGCAGGTTTTCGTACACCGCCAGCCAGTCGTAATCCCGCGCATCGAGATCGAATGTGAAGGAAAGACCGTGCTGCTCGGCAAAGCCGGTCGGCAGTTGCCGAGCAAGCGAACTAACGCCATGGACCTTGTTGAGAGGCCCGATGACCTTGACGACGATGGTCTTGCGGCCGGTCTCCGGGGGGGAGGACATGGCTTCGGTCTTTTCCATCAACCCCACTGGATCGCAAGGATTTCATAAGCCTTGGAGCCGCCGGGGGCCACGACTTCGATGCTGTCGCCGACTTCCTTG
Source organism: Pararhizobium arenae (assembly GCF_001931685.1). GTDB lineage: Bacteria > Pseudomonadota > Alphaproteobacteria > Rhizobiales > Rhizobiaceae > Pararhizobium > Pararhizobium arenae. The sequence continues at coordinate 603,055 of NZ_MOOY01000002.1, forward strand.
CCGATCAGCGCACGCGCAATCGGGGAGGAGATGGAGATGCGGCCCTGCTTTACGTCGGCTTCCTGGTCGCCAACGATCTGGTAGGTCTTATTTTCTTCCGTGTCCTCATCGACCAGCTTGACGGTCGCGCCAAACTTGATGGTGGTGCCGGACATTTTTGACAGGTCGATCACTTCAGCGCGCGCAACGAAATCTTCCAGCTCGCCAATACGGCCTTCGTTGTGGCTCTGGGCTTCCTTGGCGGCGTGGTATTCGGCGTTTTCCGAAAGGTCGCCATGGGCGCGCGCTTCGGCGATCGCTTCGATGATCCGAGGACGCTCTTCCTGCTGGCGCCAGCGCAGTTCTTCCTGCAGCTTGACGAACCCGCTCTGAGTCATCGGCACTTTCTCGACCATTTCACTGTCCTTCATGATGCGCGCGGGGCCCGCATGGCGGGCCCGACGCAAAAGAAAACGGCCTCCGGGGTTTTAATCCCAAAGCCGTCCGAAACATTTGAACGCTGCTTATAGCAGATTCCACATTCGAAAAGCCAGATTTTTCGAAGCCTGCCTCGCAGGCTGCCCTCGGCTCACCTTGAGGAGATGGAGCGACAAGGAGCAATTGCAAGGAACAATTATCCGTTGGTTCCATTTGGCAAAGGATGGAGGCGATATCATGCACACGCTCACACCGGAACAGATCGACGGCCGTTTGAACGCTCATAGAAAGCTTCTCGTCGCTCTTGCCAGCTACATCGCACAAAGCAGCGAAGGGCGTTCATTTCTGGAAGGCCTGCTTCACGACACCGAAATTGTCCGCGATCACGAAGAGGATCCCGGGATTGAACCGGATGTCGGTTTTGCCGGCCAGCAGATCGCCGATGATGAGATGCGGGCCATCGTGCAGGCGGGCTGGGCGCGTGCGGCCGCCGCGACGAAGCAATAACGATTTTTACAGGAGAGCAGTCATGGGAATGCACCCAAATGCCGCCGAGCAGACCGCGGAAAAGCAGCGCGACATTCAGGCACAGGTCGCGCAGGCTGACGCCAGGTCGGACAACTCGAAACCAAAACCGATGCAGGCGGGCGCCCGGGCCTATCCCGTGCCTCCCTTTCCTGCGCAGCACCAACCGAAGCCGGGCGCGGAGTACAAGCTCGAGCCGGCCCCGATGTATGATGCACCATTCTACAAAGGCTCCGGCAAGCTCGAAGGCAAGGTGGCGTTGATCACCGGTGGCGACAGCGGCATTGGTCGGGCAGTTGCAGTGCTCTTTGCGCGGGAGGGCGCTGATGTGGCGATCCTGCATCTGCAGGAGGGCAGGGATGCCGAGGACACCGTCAAGGCAATCGAGGCTGAAGGCCGTCGGGCGATGGCCATTCCCGGAGATGTGAAGGACCGCGTTTTTTGCCAGAAGGCCGTGGCGGCCGTGGTCGAAGCTTTCGGCAAGCTCGATGTGCTCGTTAACAATGCGGCGTTTCAGGTGCATACGGCCGATGTGCTTGACCTGACGGAAGAGCACTTCGACGAAACTCTGAAGACCAATCTCTACGGTTATTTCTTCATGGCACAGGCTGCGGTGCCGCATCTCAAGGAAGGAAGCGCAATCATCAACACCGGATCGGTCACGGGCTTGGAAGGCAGTAAGGCGTTGCTGGACTATTCCATGACCAAGGGCGGCATCCATGCCTTCACCCGTTCGCTGGCCAGTCAATTGACGCCAAAGGGGATTAGGGTCAATGCGGTCGCGCCAGGTCCTGTCTGGACACCACTCAACCCATCCGACAAGGAGGCTGACGATGTAGCGCACTTCGGCGAGGAGGTGCCGATGAAGCGGCCCGCACAGCCGGAAGAGATCGCTCCGGCCTATGTCTTCCTCGCATCGCCACAATGCTCGAGTTACATCACGGGCGAAATTCTGCCGATTATTGGCGGGTATTGAGGACATCAAAAAGAAGCGGCCCGAATTGGGGCCGTTTCGATTCAGATAGGCAGTATTTCTTTAGAAGTAGCTCTGCAGCGGCCGCACTTCCAGGCTTCCGGCCTTCAGTGCCTTGATGGCATTTGCGGCAGCTTCGGCGCCCGCCATGGTCGTGTAGTATGGCACCTTCTGCATAAGTGTCGCGCGGCGCAGCGATTTCGAGTCCGAAATCGCCTTGTTGCCATCGGTCGTGTTGATCACGAGCTGGACCTGCCGATTGCGGATCGAGTCCTCGATATGAGGACGTCCTTCCTGCACCTTGTTCACCTTGGTCGCCTCGATGCCGTTTTCGGCGAGGAAGCGCTGAGTGCCGCCGGTGGCAATGACCTTGAAGCCGATATCGGTGAGGATGCGGATGGCGGGCAGAACACGCTCCTTGTCTTCGTCACGCACCGAGACGAACACCGCGCCATCGCGCGGCAGGTCGACGCCGGCGCCGAGCTGTGCCTTGGCGAAGGCAAGCGCGAAATCGTTGTCGAGGCCGATGACCTCGCCGGTCGAGCGCATTTCCGGTCCGAGCAGGATATCGACGCCGGGGAAGCGCGCAAACGGGAACACGGCTTCCTTGACGGCAATGTGCTTCAGCTTGCGCGGATCGGGCTTCTCTCCATAAGCCGCGAAAGTCGCATCGAGCTTCTCGCCTGCCATGACACGGGCGGCGATCTTGGCGATCGGCGCGCCGATGGTCTTGGCGACGAAGGGCACGGTGCGGGATGCACGCGGGTTGACTTCGAGCACATAGACGGTGCCGTCCTTGATGGCGAACTGCACATTCATCAGGCCGCCGACGTTCAGCGCCTTGGCCATGGCTTTGGCCTGACGCTCCAGTTCGTCGATCATCTCGTCGGACAGTGTGCGTGGCGGCAGCGAGCAGGCCGAGTCGCCCGAGTGGATGCCGGCTTCTTCGATATGCTCCATGATGCCGGCCACATAGACGTCGGTGCCATCGCAGAGGCAATCGACGTCAACTTCGATGGCGTTGGTCAGATACGAGTCGAACAACAGCGGGTTCTTGCCGAGCAGGGTGTTGATCTGGCCGGTCTTATCGTTCGGGTAGCGCTGCTTGATGTCTTCCGGCACCAGTTCCGGCACGGTGTCGAGCAGGTAGGTCTGCAGCATCGATTCCGAATGGATGATCTGCATGGCGCGGCCGCCGAGAACGTAGGACGGGCGCACGACCAGCGGGAAGCCGATTTCCGAGGCCACCGTGCGGGCCTGCTCGACGGAGTAAGCGATGCCGTTGTTCGGCTGGTTGAGATCGAGCTTCATCAAGAGCTTCTGGAAGCGGTCGCGGTCTTCGGCAAGGTCGATCGCATCCGGCGCGGTGCCGAGGATCGGGATGCCGTTGCGCTCCAGAGCATCGGCGAGCTTCAGCGGGGTCTGGCCGCCAAACTGCACGATGACACCGACGACTTCACCCTTTTCCTGCTCCGCCTTCAGGATTTCGATCACGTCTTCGGCCGTCAGCGGTTCGAAGTAGAGGCGATCCGACGTGTCGTAGTCGGTGGAGACGGTTTCCGGGTTGCAGTTGATCATGATCGCTTCATAGCCGGCGTCCTTCAGGGCGAAGGCGGCGTGGCAGCAGCAATAGTCGAACTCGATGCCCTGGCCGATCCGGTTCGGACCGCCGCCGAGGATCACGACCTTCTTGCGGTCGGAGATGCCGGCCTCGGAGCGCGCCGCACCGTTAAAGGGCGTTTCGTAGGTTGAATACATATAGGCGGTCGGCGAGGCGAATTCGGCGGCGCAGGTGTCGATGCGCTTGAACACCGGACGGACGTTGAGCCCGTTGCGCAGCTCGGCCACTTCCTTCGGGCGCTTGCCGGAGAGGGTGGCGAGGCGGGCGTCGGAGAAGCCCATGGCTTTCAGCTTGCGCAGGTTTTCAGCGTCGCCCGGCAGGCCGTGTTCGCGAATACGGGCTTCCATATCGACGATCGCCTTCAACTGGGCGATGAACCACGGATCGATCTTCGAGCCTTCGTGCACTTCCTGCTCGCTCATGCCCATGCGCAGGGCCTGAGCGACCATGCGCAGTCTGTCCGGGGTCGGTGTGCCGATTGCCGCGCGCATCGCGTTCTTGTCGTTGCCGTCGCCGAGGCCCGGAATTTCGATTTCATCGAGGCCGGTGAGGCCGGTTTCCATGCCGCGCAGCGCCTTCTGCAAGGATTCGGCAAAGGTGCGGCCGATGGCCATGACTTCGCCGACCGATTTCATCGCCGTCGTCAGCGTGGTGCCGGCGCCGGGGAACTTTTCGAAGGCGAAACGCGGGATTTTGGTGACGACGTAATCGATCGAGGGTTCGAACGAGGCCGGCGTCGCGCCGCCGGTGATGTCGTTTTCCAGTTCGTCGAGCGTGTAGCCGACAGCGAGCTTTGCAGCGATCTTGGCGATCGGGAAGCCGGTTGCCTTGGAGGCCAGCGCAGACGAGCGCGACACGCGCGGGTTCATTTCGATGACGACGAGACGGCCATTGGCCGGGTTGACGGCGAACTGCACGTTCGAGCCGCCGGTTTCGACGCCGATCTCGCGCAGCACCGCGATCGAGGCGTTGCGCATGATCTGGTATTCCTTGTCGGTCAGCGTCAGGGCCGGCGCAACCGTGATAGAATCGCCCGTGTGGACGCCCATCGGGTCGATGTTCTCGATCGAGCAGATGATGATGCAGTTGTCCGCGGTGTCGCGAACCACTTCCATTTCATATTCCTTCCAGCCGAGAACCGACTCTTCGATCAGGACTTCGGTGGTCGGCGAGGCATCGAGGCCGCCCGAAACGATCTCAAAGAATTCCGAACGGTTATAGGCAATGCCGCCGCCGGTGCCGCCGAGCGTGAAGGAGGGGCGGATGATGGCGGGCAGACCGACTTCGTCGATTGCCTGCGCAGCAATCGCCATCGCGTGGCTCATGTAGCGCTGCTTGCGGTCGGTTTCGCCGAGGTTCCACTGGTTTTCCAGCTCGTCCAGGGCCTTGTCGAGATCAGCGCCGGTCAGTGAAGCCTTCAGCTTGGTACGCTCGGCTTCGTGGGTCTTGCGGTCGGCGTCCTTGATTTCGGTGGCGTTGGCGAGCAGCGAGCGCGGGGTTTCAAGGCCGATGCGGGCCATAGCTTCGCGGAATAGGGCGCGGTCTTCGGCCATGTCGATCGCCGCGGGCTTGGCGCCGATCATTTCGACGTTGTAGCGGTCGAGCACGCCCATGCGCTTCAAAGAGAGCGCGGTGTTGAGCGCGGTCTGGCCGCCCATAGTCGGCAACAGCGCGTCCGGGCGCTCCTTGGCGATGATCTTTGCGACGACTTCCGGCGTGATCGGCTCGACATAGGTCGCGTCGGCAAGGCCCGGGTCGGTCATGATCGTCGCTGGATTGGAGTTGACCAGAATGACCCGGTAGCCTTCTTCCTTCAGGGCCTTGCAGGCCTGGGTGCCGGAATAGTCGAATTCGCATGCCTGGCCGATGACGATCGGACCCGCGCCGATGATGAGGATCGATTTCAAATCTTGGCGCTTGGGCATGGGCTCTATCCATTCTTGCGCGTGCGCGAAAAACCGGCAGGGTGAGAGGATCACCGGCCGGGGCGCATGCTTGTCAGTCGTAAAAGGCTAGAAGCGGCTTATAGGCAAATGTGTCCGTAAGCGGAACCCCGAAAATCAAGGATTCGACAGAAAATCCGAATCTTTGCCGCAGGCAGTGAATCCTTTGCAGGAACGACAATAAATCTTCAGCCAGCCATTTAACGGGCGACGGCTAAACCTATGTCTGGAGATGTATTTCCTGTTCTGGAAGGACATAATTCGTGACACTTCAAAAACGCAAGCTCGGCTCGCAAGGGCTTGAGGTTTCCGCCCTTGGCCTCGGCTGCATGGGCATGAGCCAATCCTACGGCCCGGCCGACGAGACAGAATCGATTGCCACGCTGCACCGCGCCATCGAGCTCGGCTGTACCTTTCTCGATACCGCGGAGGTCTACGGACCACTGAAGAACGAGGAGTTGCTCGGTCGCGCGTTGGCGGGGCGACGCAGCGAGGTGACGATTGCGACAAAATTCGGCTTCGTCATCCGGGATGGCAAGCAGCAGGGCACCAGTCTCGACAGTTCGCCCGCCAACATCCGCTATGCCGTCGAAGGATCGCTGAGACGGCTGCGCACCGATCATATCGACCTTCTCTATCAGCACCGCGTCGATCCGAACGTGCCGATTGCGGATGTTGCGGGCACGGTTTCCGATCTCGTCAAGGAGGGCAAGGTGCGTTTCTTCGGCCTTTCCGAGGCGGGCGTTGCCAATATCCGCAAGGCACATGTGGTGCATCCTGTGTCTGCAGTGCAAAGTGAATACTCGCCCTGGGAGCGCAATCTGGAGGCGGATGTCATTCCGGCGCTGCGCGACCTCGGCATCGGCCTCGTGCCGTTCTCACCGCTCGGTCGTGGTTTTCTCACGGGCGAGGTCAAGCGGGCGGAAGACTATCCGGAAGGTGATTTCCGTCGCAACGATCCGCGTTATCAGGGCGAGAACTACGATGCGAACGTGAAGGCCGCGAGCATCGTCAAGGACATTGCCGCGCGCCACGATGCGGCACCGGGCCAGATCGCGCTTGCGTGGATTCTCGGCAAGGGAAGTGACATCGTGCCGATCCCCGGCACCAAGCGTCGCCGTTATCTGGAGCAGAATATTGCTGCTGCCGATATCGTCCTCTCTCCAGATGAGATGGCCGAGCTCGATGCGGCACTGGCGCCCGACCGCATCTCCGGCGCGCGTTATGCGCCCGCAAATCAGGCAACGATCGATCGTTGATTTTGGAAGGCGGGGTTTAAATCCCCGCCATCACCAGCACCTTGATCTCGCCGGAGCGGGCGGGATTGCGGATCGCCTCGGGCGCTTCATCGAGCGTGATCCGCCGTGAGATCAGCTTTTCCACATTGACCTTTCCTGACCCCACCAGATCGGCCGCGCGGCGATGGGTGTGGGGATTGATGAAGGAGCCGATCACGCGCAGCTCCCGAAACAGAATGTCGAAAGGCTCGATCTCGACCTTCTCTCCCTGGGCCAGCACGCCGAGAATGACCACCGTGCCGCCGGACTTGGCAAGCTTCGGTGCCTGAGCCACCGTTTCGCGCACGCCGGCGCATTCGATGACAACATCGGCTCCGCCGGGCAGCAGGCCCCTTTTGCCGACAAGCCCGTCAACCGGATCGTCATCCGACGGATCGAAGCTGGCGGTCGCGCCGAGGTCTTCAGCGAGATCGCGTTTGGATTTCTGCCGTGTCGAGAGAATGACGGTCGTTGCACCCGCCAATCTGGCAAGCTGGACGGTCAACAGACCGATCACGCCGCCACCGAGCACGATGACGGAGGAGCCTGCCTTGATCGCGGCCATGTCGATACCGTGAAGGCAGCAGGCCAGCGGTTCGCAAAAGGCGCCATGTTCGGCGGGCAAGCTCAGCGGTATGTCGAACGCCTGTTTCTGCGGCACGATAACGTAGTCTGCAAACCCGCCGTCGCGGCTGATGCCGATCGCCTTCAGGTTGGCGCAGAGATTGACGCGGCCCGCCTGGCATTGCGGGCAGAGGCCGCAGGAAATATTGGGATCGCCGGTGATGCGCATGCCCGGACGAAAGCCGTTGACGGCATCGCCCACCGCCTCGACAATGCCGCAGAATTCGTGACCGAGCGTCACGGGCGGCGTGGAGGGAAACTCGCCGTGCAGCAGGTGACGATCGGTGCCGCAGATGCCGCAGGCTTCCACCTTGACCAGCAGATCCTCCGGTCCCGGCTGCGGTTTTTCGACCTCGCGAACAAACAGTTTACCGATTGCTTCCAGACGCATCGCCTTCATGTCGCGCTCCTCCCAAAGCGAGCATATATGCTGTCATGTTCCTGGCCTGCATGCCAGCCACAAGCCTCATTTTTCCCTCGCTGAAGTTTCTCGATTAGGCCTTGCACAAATTCGCGTCTGGCGCGTTATATGCTGGCGTGAGGCCAGTTTTCGCGGCTTCAACAGAAAGACACGCAGACGGGGAGTCGCACCATGGAATGGAAAGGCCGTCGCCAATCAGGCAACATTGAGGATGCACGCGGCTCCGGACCCGTGCGCGGCGGTTTGGGCGGCAACCCGTTCGGGCGTGGCGGCGGTTTCAGGATTCCGACCGGCGGTGGCGGTCGCGGTGGCGGCCTGAGCATCGGCACGATCATCTTTCTCGTGGTGATCTATTTCGTTTTGAAGATGATGGGCATCGACCTGTTGCAGGTGATGGATGGCGGGCAGACAAGCCCAAGCCCGTCCGGTTACGAGCAGAGCGAGGGCACCACGCAGGGCTCGGCGGAAGAGGAAGAGCGCAAGGCCTTCGTCGCCACCGTGCTTGCCGAGACCGAAGACACCTGGAACGGCATTTTCCAGGCGAGCGGCGAGACCTACGAGGAGCCGAAACTGGTTCTCTTCCGTGACGGTATCACTTCGGCATGCGGCAGCGCGTCCTCGGCCACCGGCCCGTTCTATTGCCCCGGTGACCGGAAGGTCTATCTCGACATGTCGTTCTTCGATGAACTCGCACAGCGTTTCGATGCGGCCGGCGATTTTGCGGAAGCCTATGTCATCGCCCATGAAGTGGGTCATCACGTGCAGAACCTTCTCGGCATTCTGCCCAAGGTCAATGCACAGCGCCAGCGCATGAGCGAAGCGGATTCGAACGAGATGTCGGTTCGCGTCGAGCTGCAGGCGGACTGCTTCGCCGGCATCTGGGGCAAATATACCGAGCAGAAGGGTTTGCTGGAGCAGGGCGATCTCGAAGAGGCGCTGAATGCCGCGACCCAGATCGGCGACGATACGCTGCAGAAGCGGACGCAGGGCTATGTCGTGCCGGAAAGCTTCAACCACGGTACGTCGGAGCAGCGCGCAACCTGGTTCAAGCGCGGCTTCGACAGTGGCAAGCTTTCCGCCTGCGACACGTTCAACAGCGATATCTGAGCCAATGGCCGAAGGGGAGGGACCGCGCCGTCTGCGAGGCGGATGCCTGTGCGGCGCGGTTCGATACGAGGTGGAGGATGCATTCGAATATGCGATGAATTGTCATTGCTCGAATTGCCGTCGTGCCACCGGGTCTGCCTTCAAGCCTTTTGCCGGGATTTCCAGCTCGGCTTTGATAATCGTCGAGGGTGGCGATGCGGTTTTGATCTATGGCGATCCGCAGGCAGAGCATGACGTTCATTGTGCGACATGCGGCTCGCTTCTCCATTCCGTCGTGCGGGAAGGGCGATATGTCCATGTGACGATGGGCACGCTGGCGGATCAGCCGTCGATCCGCCCGACCGCCCATATCTTCGTGGGATCCAAGGCCTCATGGTACGAGATCACGGATGGTTTGCCCGCCTATGACGAGTTTCCGACCGATTGAGAGCTGGGCTATTTGCCCGCCGGACCTTTTACCCGGCCAGACAACACGCCAAAGCCGTCTATGATCGCCTCCTGATTCTCAAGCCGCGTCACTTCCAGCTGGACTTCCTGCAACGTGCGCAGGATCTGGTCGACGCTTTCGAGGTCGCCTTCTTCGGTGGCGTGGCCCAGTTCCATTTCCAGTTCCCGGCGCTGCCACAACAGGGCCTTCGTCCGCTTGTGAAGGGAAAGCGCCTGAAGATAGCCTTCTCGCGCATCTTCCGGCGCAGCCTCGGCCGATGCCGTCCAGAGCCGCGCAAACCGGATTTGCTGGTCGAGCGTCTTTAGCAGCGTGCCGAAGCCGTCTGCTTCGAGCTGCTCCATCAGCCCGTCACGGGAAAGTCGCGGACCTTTGGCGGCAGCCGTGTTGAGGACGGACGACCAGAAGCGCTGGAGGTCGCGATTGTCAAAGTCGATCGCGGAAATCTCGTCGTATTCTTCGAACAACAGTTGCGGATGGTTGACGATCGTCAAGGCAAGTACGCTTTCGCGCAGCACGGGAAGGCTCTGGCCGCCGGTTACGAGTGACGATCGGGCCAGTCGATCGGAAACGCCGCCGGATTCGCGCTGGGAAAAGCTGTTGTTGCGTCCGGCCTGCCCACCACGTCCGCCGCGACCCGCGGATTGCCCGCGCTCAAAGTTTCTCTGTCCACTCTGCTGGCGGTTGCTGCCCTGAAAGAAGCCGTTCAGCCGATCACGGATATCCTGCCCGTAGTGGCGACGCACATTTTCATCGGCGATCACGGATACGACCTGTTTGAGCGTGGCTTCCAGTTCCGCACGTTTCTCCGGCGTGTCGAAGTTCGCCGACTGCACTTCGCGCGTCCATACCATTTCAGACAGCGAGCGCGCCGAGGCCAGCACCTTGTCGAAGGGGCCGCGACCATCGTTGCGCACCAGATCGTCGGGGTCCTTGCCGTCGGGCAAGAGCGCGAACCGCACGGAGCGGCCGGGCTTCAGATGCGGAAGCGCGAGATCAACCGCGCGATTGGCGGCGCGAATGCCGGCGCCGTCGCCGTCGAAACACAGGATCGGTTGTTGTGCCAGCTTCCAGAGCAAGTCGAGCTGGTTTTCCGTCAGTGCCGTGCCCAGCGGGGCAACGGCATTTTCAATGCCGGCCTGATGCAGCGCGATCACATCCATATAGCCTTCAACCGCAATGATCGTACCCGCGCCATCGGCTCCACCCATCGCCCGGCGCGCCCGGGCGAAATTGTAGAGCACATTGCCCTTGTGGAAGAGTTCCGTTTCGTTGGAGTTCAGGTATTTGGCCGGCGCATCCGGCGACATCGCACGACCGCCGAAGGCGATCACCTTCTCGCGGGCCGAAAGGATGGGAAACATGATGCGATCACGGAAACGATCGTAGGACACAGGGATATCAGGCCCATGAACGACAAGGCCGCAGGCCTCGATCTGCTCCTTGGCCACGCCCTTGGTCGCCAGATATTCCTTCAAGGCGTTGCGGCTTTCAGGCGCATAGCCCAGCCGGAAGGTTTCGATCGTGCGTCCCGTCAGGCCGCGGTCGCGCAAATAGGCCCGGGCCTTGGCGCCGCCCGCCGTCTGCAACTGATCCTGAAAGAACTGCGTCGCCATTTCCATGACGTCCTGAAGGCTCGCCCGCTGACGGTCACGTTTCTCGGCCTCGACATCGGGCTGCGGCATCGCCACGCCGGCGAGATCGGCAATCTGCTGCACGGCCTCCGGAAAGCTCATGCCGTCAAGATCGGTGAGGAAGCGGAAATGATCGCCGGAAACACCGCAGCCGAAGCAGTGGTAGCGGCCCTTGCGGTCCTCACAATGGAAACTCGGGGATTTTTCGCCGTGAAAGGGGCAGCAGGCCCAGAAATCGCCACGCGACTGGTTGGTCTTCTTGCGATCCCAGCTCACGCGCTTGCCAATCACGTCCGAAATTGGAACGCGGTCGCGAATTTCATCGAGAAAGGCGTTGGAAAAGCGCATGAAAACCTCTGATCTGGCCTTCATATAGGCGTCAAAGAAGCGCCACGCTACCGACGATATCGGGGATGCCCGCAATTCACAGCCCGCATCTCTGAAAGGGTTTTCTTATATACACGGTGAAACAATAAAAGGTTTGACACTGCTCGGTCGCAACAGCGATGAAGTCGTCCATATTTTCTCGGATTTTGACGATGGCTTTCACTGCACAAGCATTGGCGGAGAGTGGAGCATTTTTCATGGCGATGCGTGATGGCGCGCGCGCTATGACGTCGCTCTTTATCCAACAACCTCGGGAAAGCTCGATCTTCGCTTCGCAGCAGCGCTGGCTGATGGCACAGGCCGGTTTCGCGCTTTTCTATGGATGCCCCGCACTTGGCAAGCAGCCCGGCCTCTATTCCGGCCGTCTCGTTTCAACGATCGTCGATTATGACGTCGCCAGCCGCAACACGGCAGCAGTCTTCATGCAGGAGATGCTTGCCTATCGCTTCGTCAAATATCGGGAAAACCCGCCGGATCGCCGCACGCGGCTGCTCGACGTTACCGAGTTGGCGCTGGATCCCCTGCGGAAATGGATGCACCTGCATCTCAGCCTTCTCGATCATCTCGATGGTGGCGCGCGCGTTGCCACCCTCGCCGGGAACCCGGCTATATTTGCGTCTCTCGAGGCGAGGATCGGCTACGGCATTCTGGAAAACCAGCGGGTGCGCAATCCCGGGGAAGCCTTCAACCTCTTCACCTGGGCGAACGCCGGCGGCGGTGTCATGGATTATTTCATCGGCCGTATCCAGGAATGGAGCCCGGAGGCGGAGAAGATCGATATCGGGCCGATCGTGGCGGCGGATCTCTGCCGTACCTTCATGATTTCGAAAACCCATTTCAAGCGGCTGATGAAGCGTGCCTCGGAAATGGGGAGCCTCGGCTTCAACGGCACAGGCCCGGGCGCCGGACTCTGGCTGTCGCAGGGTTTCATCGACGAATACCGCAACTATCAGGCGGAAAAGTTCGCCATCATTGATGCGGCATTCGAAGCTGAGGCAGCAGCGCTGCCCGTTGTCAGAGAGCTGACAGCAATTCCTTGAGGATCGACGAGGCCTTGGCGAAATCCATCTGGCCGGCGTAACGCTCCTTCAGGATCGCCATGCACTTGCCCATGTCCTTGATGCCGGCGGCGCCGACTTCAGCAATAACCTCGGCGGTTACCGCGCGCACCTTGTCGTCGGAAAACTGCTCAGGCTGGAAATCCGAAATGATGGCGATTTCCTCGCGCTCATGGGCGGCAAGCTCCGGGCGGCCGGCATCGTCGTATATTTTGGCCGATTCCTCGCGCTGCTTGACCATCTTGGCCAGCAGCTGCAGCACCTCGTCGTCGGACGCCGCATCCTTGCCCGCGCCACGGTTGGCGATATCGCGCTCCTTGATCGCCGCCTGAACGAGGCGCAGCGTCGAAACGCGGCGCTGATCCTTGGTCTTCATTGCGGTCTTCAGGGCTTCGCTAATCGTCTCGCGCATATCGTTTTTCTCCCGCCGGTGGCGAAGGCGCGCCGCTTCAAAAAGCGCCGCGCCAAGGGTTGTGATTTGCCGCAGTCTTAGACCAGCATGGGCAAAACAATCAAACTGAATAGTCAAATATCTGATTTTGCTTTTCTTTTATTTCAGAACAATTCACAGGCGGGTGTTGACCCCAAGGGCCTGCGGGACTATTTTCCGGCACCTGCACCGAAATTGGCATGATCTTGAGCGACCGCGGGGTTTCCGCGCGCCCATGCCTGAGCACGAGAATTTGGCACACGGCCGCGGGAGGCGTCTCCCCGCTTCCCGTCACACGAACGGGATAGAAGATATGACCGCGACAGCCCCCTGGACCACCGAAAAACCCACCGCCTTGCTCGTTCTTGCCGACGGCACGGTCATCGAGGGCAAGGGCATCGGCGCAACCGGCCGCGTTCAGGCCGAAGTCTGCTTCAACACCGCGCTGACCGGCTACGAGGAGATCCTGACCGATCCTTCCTATCTCGGCCAGATCGTGACCTTTACCTTCCCGCATATCGGCAATATCGGCACCAATGACGAAGACATCGAAGACCTGACGCCGGCGGCCCGCCACGGCGCGGTCGGCGTGATCTTCAAGGCCGACATCACCGAGCCTTCGAACTACCGCGCCTCCAAGCATCTCGACGAATGGCTGAAAGCCCGCGGGATCATCGGCCTCAGCGGCATCGACACCCGCGCCCTGACCGCCTGGATCCGTGAAAACGGCGCGCCAAACGCTGTGATCGCCCACGATCCGAACGGCGTCTTCGACATCGAAGCGCTGAAGGCGGAAGCGGCTGCCTGGAGCGGCCTTGAAGGTCTCGACCTCGCCAAGGTCGCATCGTCCGGCCAGTCCTCGCGCTGGACGCAGACCCCGTGGGTCTGGAACGAAGGTTACGGCGAACTCGACGAAGCCAAGGCCGCTCACCACATCGTTGCGCTGGATTTCGGCGTGAAGCGCAATATCCTGCGCCTCTTTGCCGGTCTCGACTGCAAGGTCACCGTCATGCCGGCAACGGCGACGGCGGAAGAGGTTCTGGCCCAGAAGCCGGACGGCATCTTCCTGTCCAATGGCCCGGGGGACCCGGCGGCAACCGGTGAGTATGCCGTCCCGGTGATCCAGGAACTGATCACCACGGATATTCCGATGTTCGGCATCTGCCTCGGCCACCAGATGCTCGGTCTCGCGCTCGGCGGCAAGACCGAGAAGATGCACCAGGGCCACCACGGCGCCAACCATCCTGTGAAGGACCACACAACCGGCAAGGTCGAGATCGTGTCGATGAACCATGGCTTTGCCGTCGATGCCAAGTCGCTGCCGGAGAGCGTGGAAGAAACCCACGTCTCGCTGTTCGATGGCACCAATTGTGGCCTGCGGCTCAAGGGCAAGAACGTCTTCTCGGTGCAGCATCACCCGGAAGCTTCGCCCGGCCCGCAGGACAGCCACTACCTCTTCCGCCGCTTCGTCAATATGATCAGAGAAAAGAAGGGCGAGCCGGCGGTCGCCGAGCGGTAAGGCGCGGGTTTGAACATAAAGAAAAGGCCTGCGATGCGGGCCTTTTCTTTATGGCGATTAGATCGACCCTGATCAGGCGGGCAGCGCCAGCGCCTTCCTCTCCCGCGACAGGAAGCGGAAGAAACGCCAGGTGAGCGAGATACTGGCAGCCGTCAGGCCGATGACGAAACCGTACCAGATTCCGAGACCTCCGAAGCCGAGCGGAAACGCCAGAATATAGGCAGAAACGAAGCCGATCGCCCAATAGGAGATCAGCGCGAAAACCATCGGCACCGTCGTATCCTTCAGGCCGCGCAGCATGCCGGCGGCGAGCGCCTGCACGCCATCGACGAGCTGAAAGGCGCCGGCAATGACGATCAGCGGCCCGGCATAGGCAATCACATCCATCGCATCGGGCCTGCGGGTGTCGAGATAAAGCATCGCCAGTTCGTGCGAGAACAGGGCGAAGACCAGGCTGCCGACGACCGCAAAGGCACAACCCAGCACGAGCACAGCCAGTGCCGCGCGCCTGATGCCTTCCGCATCCCGACGCCCGTGGGCAAGGCCGATGCGCACGGTCGCCACCTGCGCCAATCCCAGCGGGATCATGAAGGCGACGGAGGCGAACTGCAGCGCAATGCCATGGGCGGCAAGCTCGACCGTGCCGATCATGCCCATCAGCAGCGACGCGACGGTGAAGAGGCTGACTTCAGCAAGGATCGTCACCGCAATCGGCAGACCGAGCTTCACGACTTCTTTCAGCACCGGCCAGTCCGGGCGCCAGAAGCGAACGAAAATCTCGTAATCGTGGGTCTGCTGCGTGCGCTGAATGTAGATGTAGAGCAGCACGAAGCTCATCGTGTTGACGACAAGAGCCGCAATCGCCGCACCGACAATGCCGAGCGCCGGCGCGCCGAAATGGCCGAAGATGAAGACGTAGCACATCGCGGCGTTGGTCGCGAGAATGGCGATCGTGACATACAGGATGATGCCTGCCCGCTGCAGCGAGCTCAGAAAGCCACGCAACACCATGAACAACAGAGCCGGAAAAATCCCCCACTGGGCGACACGCTGGTATTGGCCGGCAAGTGCTGCGACCTCCGGCTGCTGGCCCATGAAGCGGAGCACGGCCTCCGCGTACCAGAGCAGGGGCGCCGTCAGAACGCCATAACCGAGCACGGCCCACATGCCCATGCGCACGGCACGACGAACAGCGACGCGGTCGCCACGGCCTTCGGCCTGGGCCACGATCGGCACGACGGCATTGGCAAGGCCGGAGCCGAAGATGAAGACGGTGAAGAACATCTGGGCGGCCAGAACCATCGCAGCAAGCTCGGTTGTCCCGAGCCGGCCCACCATCAGCACGTCGGTCGCGTGGATCGCGAACTGCGCGATCTGCGCACCGATGAAAGGAATGCCAAGCGCGATGGTGGCGCGATAATGCACCGACCACGAATTGCTCGTGCCCGCGTCTTCCGGGCTTTCCGTCCTCGTCAACATGGTAAGATTGGCCTTTGGCTTCATCGCAGCCGGACAATGGCCGCACGATGGGAGTTGCGGAAATACCTGAATGCCGCCGAATTGGCCAGTCAAACCATAGAAATCGCTTATTTTTTCATCAAAACATCACGAAAAATGATGGGATTTGGAAGAAATGGCATGATCTTCGCCGGTTTTGGCGAATTTTTGAAAAACCGCTGCTCAAGCCGCACTCTTCAGCAGAGCGTCTTCCGCGCCGGGCTTGAGCTTCGTCATGTAGACCGCGAGGGCGAGCACAATGAAAAATCCCGACAGCACATAGGGTGCACCGGCGAAGTGGATGCCTGCATCGGGCGCAGTAAAGCTGCTGAAGATCTGGGTGAACATGATCGGGCCGATGATGGTGGTGAAGCTCGATATGCTGGAGAGCGCGCCTTGCAACTCCCCTTGCGCGGAGGGCGGGACCTTGGCTGCGGCGATGCTTCTGAGCGGCGGATCTGCCAGTGCCTCGATGCAGGTCAGCAGGATCACGGCGTAGACCATCCAGCCCTGAAAGGCGAAGGCAAAGCCGAACAGCCCAAGCCCGGTGAAGATCAGCCCGACCGCCCCTGACTTCCATTCGCCGAGCCATGGCACGACCCGCGGCAGCACCAGCCCCATGACCAGCGCACCGCAAATGCCGAAAATGCCCAGCGACAGGCCGATCTGGCCCTCGCTCCAGCCATAGCGCTCCGAAGTGACGAAAGACCAGACGGCGGGATAGACCGCGTGGGCCTGCCAGTAGAGAAAGAAGACCAGCAGTATCCAGCCAATGCCGCGATAGTTGCGCATCTGCTTCACGGCGCCGAGCGGGTTGGCGCGTTTCCACTCGAAGGTTCGGCGGTGTTCCGCGCCGAGCGTTTCCGGCAGCAGGAAGTAGGCGACGACGAAGTTGACGAAGGAGAGGGCGGCTGCACCATAAAAAGGCACACGCGGACCGAACTCGCCCAGAATGCCACCCAGAACCGGACCGAGCGCAAAACCGGTGCCGAAGGCGATGCCGATCAGGCCGAAATTCTTGGCGCGATTGCTGTCGTCGCTGACATCGGCAATGTAGGCGGACGCGGTCGAAAAGCTGGCGCCGCTGATGCCGGCCAGCACCCGCCCGACGAAAAGCATCCAGTAGGTTGTGGCAAGCGCACAGATCAGATTGTCGAGCGCGAAGGTCAGGACCGAGGCAAGCAGCACAGGCCGGCGGCCAAAACGATCCGACAGATTGCCGATCAGCGGAGCAAACAGGAACTGCATGCCTGAATAGGCAAGCAACAGCCAGCCACCTTCCACAGCTGCTTCGCTGATCGTCGCTCCCGTCAGTTCCTCTAGATAGGCGGGCAGCACGGGCATGATGATGGCGATGCCCATGATGTCGAGAAACAGGATGATGAAGACGAGAAAAAGGCCGCGCCGTGCCGATTGCGGATCGATCATCACTCACCCCATCCTTGCCGGCATTTCGATACGAAACGGGAACGAACCTGCGGAAATTTTCCGTAGCGCAAAAAATAGCGCGAAACAATCCGTGAACATTTCAATGTTGATGATGGGAGGATTGCTGCCGGTGATACCCGGTTATCGCTGCTGTTTTATGAAGTCGATGAAAGCGCGCAGCGGCGCTGGCATATGCCGACGGCTAGCATAGTAGAGAAACGGGCCGGGGAATGAGGTCACCCAGTCCTCAAGAATCGGCACAAGCTTTCCCGCCGCGATGGCCGGCGCCAGAAAATCTTCGAAAGTCCTGATAATTCCCATTCCTTCGACGGCGGCCTCGATTTCCAGTTGGACCGTGTTGGCGATGAGCTTGGAGGGCGGCGTGATGCGGATGGTTTCCTCTGCGCGATCGAATTCCCAGGGTGGCATGGCGCCGCTTAGAAATCTGTGGCGGATGCAGGTATGATCGAGGATATCGTTCGGATGCTTCGGTTCGCCGTAAGCGGCAAGATAGGCCGGCGCCGCAGCGGTCACATAACGCTGGATGCGCGGACCGATGGGAACGGCAATCATATCGCGTTCCAGCCGTTCGTCGTAACGGATGCCCGCATCGAACCCGGCGGCAAGCACATCGATGAAATTGTCTTCGCCGCGCACTTCCAGCGTGATGTCCGGGTATTGCTTCAGGAACGCGCTGATGAGCGCCGGCAGAAACGTCATGGCGGTCACCGTCGGAACGTTGAGGCGCAACGTGCCGGCAGGGCTTTCGCGGAAACTGTTGATCTGATCGAGCGCAAGCGCCACGTCGCCGAGTGCGGGGGTCAAACGTTCCAGCAGGCGTTCTCCGGCTTCCGTGACCGTAACGCTTCGTGTCGTGCGGTTGAGCAGACGAACGCCGAGCCGTTGCTCCAGCCGCCGCAGCGCCTCGCTCAGGGATGAAGCGGAAACACCGCGTTGCAGGGCCGCGGCCCGAAAGCTGCGGGCCTGGGCAACGGCCGTGAAGGCGTCGAGGTCGGCAAGGGGCAAATCCGTCATCGTTCAAAATTCCGCACAAGGAAAGGGCTCAGTGACGGAATATCGCATGATGTTTTGCTGGAGAAAACCACGGGATCCGACTGCCGAAAGGCTCTCGTCTGATCCCGCAAGAAAAAAGGCCGGGCGAAATTCGCACCGACCTTCCTCACTCCATCTCAACGACACTGCCAGTACATCCGTGGTCAGGCGGAGATGAATTCTTTGTTGAAGCGAATATGGAGGGCAAATGTAACCATTTCAAGACAGTCGTGTAAAAGATTTAAAACAAAGAAAAATCTGCTTTCACGTCGAACGGCTTTGCGGGCGGAGGAACTTGAGGCAATTGTGTCGACGGTCAGGAAGCCGGGGGAATTATCGGCAGGGAAAATCCCACATCGGAGAGTCTTGCCAGGCAATTTGATGTTGTGTTATATAACGTGTTATGTAAATTCAGTGAGCGGTCGTATGGTTGAAGATGTTGTAAAGTCGCTCGGCTTTCTGGCGATGGGAACGCGCATGAAGCGTATCGGGGAGCGGCTCCAGGCCGACACGCAAGTTCTGCTGGAAGCAATGGAGCTGCCGGTGGGCGCTGGCCAATGTCCCTTGCTCGCGGCAATCGATATGCTCGGGCCGCTGACGATCGGTGAACTGGCGGAGGCGCTCGGCATTACCCAGCCGGCGATTACCCGCAGCGTCAACCAACTCGCCGATCTTGGTTATCTGGCTGTCAAGCCTGCCGAGGACGATCAGCGACGGCGTATCGTTCACCTGACGGAGCAGGGCCGCCGGCTGGTGGAACGGGCAAAGGCCGAGATATGGCCGCGCATCGAGGCGGCCGTGCGCGACCTCTGCGGCGGGCTTTCCGGCCCCTTTCTCGAACAACTGGCGGCCGTAGAGGGTGGCCTTGCCGCGCGCTCGCTGAAGCAGCGCAGCGATATGCTTAAAGGACAAGAACCATGAAACATCTGCTTGATCGCCCCATATGGAGCGCCCTTGAAACGCGCCACGCAGCTCTTGGTGAAGGCGATGGGCGAGCGAGGCGGTTTCGCCCGCCCATCCATACATTTGCCGGTATGAAGGACGACGAGGAAGAAAGTCTGGAGGCGCTGGCGAAGCTGCCGGCGCCCGGCGAAACCTTGCTGATCGTGCAATCCGATGACATCCGCATCCCCGCAAATTTCGTCGTCAATGCCACGGCGAAACTGGTGCAGATGCAGGCGGAAGAGCATCTGCCGCCGATAGAGGACGAGCGCATCGTGCCGCTGACGGCCGACGACGCGCAGGACATGCTCGATCTCGCGATGCTGACGAAGCCGGGTCCTTTCACGCTTCATGCCCAGAGCCTTGGCAGTTTCTGGGGGATCAGGGAAAACGGCCGGCTCGTGGCAATGGCCGGCGAGAGGTTGAAGCAGCCGGGTTTCACCGAGCTCAGTGGCGTCTGCACGCATCCGGATGTGCGCGGCAGAGGCATCGGTCGCCTGCTGTCGCTCTATGTCGGCGGTAAGATATTCGCCAACAACGAGCGTCCCTATCTGCACGCCTATGTGACCAACACCGCGGCCATCGGGCTTTATGAAACGCTCGGCTTCAAGGTGCGCGAGGCGATGAATGTCGCCGTCATCACCCGGGAGGCGTGAGGCTAGGGTCTGTGAGGTTCAGATTGAACCTCACAGACCCTAGATTTCTTTCATTTCGTTTGTCCTTTCGGGAAAACCGGTTTCCACTTTTCCCTGGCAAACTCTAGAAGGTAATCTTCACGGACGGGGCGCTGCGTTTTGACTCCCCGTGAAAGACCGCTTCGATGTTGTTTCCATCGCGATCGAGCAGGAAGGCGGCGTAATAGTCCGGATGATAGGGGCGTTCCCCGGGCGCTCCATTGTCTTGTCCTCCATGGGCCAAGCCGGCTTCATAGAAGGCGCGGACGGTTGCCTCATCGGCGGCCTGGAAAGCCAGATGATGGCGGCCGGTCAACGCGCCTGCCGAGGCTTCGCTGTCGAGCGCAGAGATGAACAACTCGTCGGCCCAGAAGTAGCTCTCCTCTTCCCCGCCGATCGGAATGCCGAGAACCTCGAAGATCGCGCCGTAGAAATTCCGGCTTGCGGCAAGGTCGCGTACGACCAGCTGGATGTGATCAATCAGTCGCCCGCGATGCAGTTCGTTGGTTTCCATCTCCGCCTCCTTCTGTTCGAGACAGAGATTTAGGCGGGGGCGGAGGGCTTTCAATCAGAAGAAAAGCAAAAAGGGTTGGTGGGCTGTCTGCGTGACAGGCCAAAAGCTGGTTGCCGCGGATCGATCTGTGACATATTCCGGCGCTGAAGGAGATTCCTGCCAGAATGAACACCCAAGCTCATCACCTCCTGGATCGCACGGGAACCAGAAATCCGCTCGATGTCCTGAAGACCGTCTATGGGTATTCCGCATTCCGGGGAAAGCAATCCGAGGTGGTGGAGCACGTCACGGCGGGTGGGGATGCGGTCGTGCTGTTTCCGACGGGTGCGGGCAAGTCGCTGTGCTTTCAGGTTCCAGCGCTGTGCCGCCGCGGCGTCGGCATTGTTGTCTCGCCGCTGATCGCGCTGATGCGCGACCAGGTGGAGGCGCTGAAGCAACTCGGCGTAAATGCTGCCGCGCTCAATTCGTCATTGAGCCGGGAGGAAGCCTTTGCCGTTCGTGATGCGCTGCGGGCCGGCAAGCTCGATCTACTCTATGTGACGCCGGAGCGCATCCTGACGCCGTCTTTCCGCGATCTGATCAACGGCGCGGATATCGCGCTTTTTGCGATCGACGAGGCGCACTGTTTTCCCGTATTCACGGTTTTGACCATAAAACAGAAGGTATCAGTAACTCATTGACTCTGCAACCCTATCGGCTGGACGAGGCCGATTTTATCGGGGCGGGTATCATTTCCAGAGCATCCGCCGACTAGGCGGATACCGCCTTGAGTATACGTGCCGTTCGGACAGCGACCGCTAGAGTCTGGCAGTCCGTTCGGCTCGTATACAAAAGACTCCGGGCGTCAGCCTGTCCTTTTCATCTCGCATAGCGAGATGCCTGACTTTAGCTTTGAGGGCGGCGAAGCAAACGGCAAGAGCACAATAGCCATTCGTTAACCATATGCAGCTGAAAGATCGAAACCGGTGATCCTGCGCGTGCTCACCACATTGGTGTGAACATGGCCGAGTCGAAAGCGGTCGCTTCTTCGGAGCGGTTGCCGCGTTCGTTTGAGCAAGTAGCCTCCTACCAGCAAACAGGACGCCGTCGCCAGATACGTTAGAACAAGGTCAAACCTTGAAGCGACAAAGCATTGGGGTGTGAATAGCGATTGTCATGTTAACGTTCATCGCCGAACATCAGCAGCATACGCAGGAGATGAGGCCAATGGGTGAAATCAACCTGGAACAACGAGAAATCGAGGCGATCAAAGGCATCGATGAACGCGAACTATCCAAGCTGATTGATGAGGCTATGGAAGCAGAAAGGCTTGGCGACCTGTACCGGCTCAGGCTACGCGACTGTGGTGAATACGTTGGGAGCAAGCTGCATTATTTCGAGAAGGCTTTGAACGCGTATCGGGACGCGAAGTCTGCGAAAAAGCGGGAGGAGACCTACGGTTACGCGAGGCGCATGGGTTCTGATTTATCCTTTGCCTTCGGCAGGATGAAACATCGAATGGAAACTGAGGAACGTCAGCGCCCGTACTGGTATGTCGACGACAAAGTGTACTGGCCACATGATTTCACAAACAACCTGTCAGTGACGATTTCTTACCGCTGGCGGAAAGAGGTCGAAGACGACTGGAACACAGGCCGCATCACATTTCACCACAAGGTCATTCCTCGGCCGTCGTATCTGCAGCCGCAGCCAAAGCGGAAGCCGAGCAAAGCGAAGCAGGAGGAAATTCGTCAGAACGAACTGTCATCGACCTGGCAGCATCTGATGAAAAGCGCTTTGTATACGCTGAGGGACTATTTCGAGGGCGGTGGCGATGGACACCAAATTCCGGGAACGTTCACAGCCGTGCCTGATCGGGATGGCCACTTGAACAATTTCAGCTTGAAGTTTTGGACAGATGACGAGAAGGCCGGTGCAGCGAGCGCGGCGACATAGCCTTAGTCGGCAGTCACCTTGGCAACGTTCCGGTTTTGCTCTTCCATTCTGGCGTCAAAGCGGTGAATGACCGGGTTGCCATTTATCTTCTCGGCACAGATGAAGCCTGTGAGTTCATCGTCAACGAACACAGCTGAAGAAATACGACCAGTGCGGTAAGACCCGGTGTCTATAGCTATCCGGTTCCCGTGCACCTCAGGAAGTTCGCTATCGGTGATGGTGTGTCCGTGCACGACAGTCTTCTCTAACTCCCCGCTGAACCCGATAAATCCATCCCTGATCCATCGAAGATCGTATGGATTCTGATCCGCCAGTTTGATGCCAGGCCGAACACCGGCGTGGACGAAACAGAAATTGGTGGTCTCCACCTTGTCGACCGCTGCTTGCAGCATCTCGACGTGATGATCGTAGAACTCTTGAATCAGTGCGGCGAATTCTTGCATCGATGGTCTCTGCCCGCCACAATAGGCCTCGACAGTTTGCCAGCCACCAAAATCTTCGAGCCAAGCAGCCTGCTCGTCTGGCCTCAGAATACCGCTGACCGCGTGCCAGAAGCGTTCATCATGATTGCCCAGCACGAACTTTGAGCCCGGATGCAGCAGCATCGTCTGGTTGACGATTTCCATGCACTCCTTGCTGTCTGGACCACGATCAACTATGTCGCCGAGGAATATGAAGCGTCGAGCATAGTCGGCCGCATCTTCATTTATCGCTGCGAGGAGCAGGCGAAGGAGATCGTCTCAGCCGTGGATATCCCCGATTGCATAAGTCAGGTTCATTCTGAATGCTGCCCGTTCCGTGATTGGGTTGACCTCTACGTTCAAAAGGTTTCCGACGCCTTGCTCTAAAGGCACAACGTGTCGCGTTGTCATCAAAGTATTTGGGCCACGAAGAACCGCAATGAAAGGCGCACGATGAATAGATTGGCCGCGAGAACGAATATTGGTACGGTGCCAGTCTAATCGGAGGTGCCGCAATGGTTAGTGGTTGGGACAAACATCCGGGTCCGGAAAATGATTACGCCTCAAAACCGTGGTCGAAATCTAGATCAATAACTTTCGGAGTAATCTTGATAGTAGGCGCGATAGCCTTGGTTTGGTACCTTGCGCAATAGACTATGGCCACGATCAGATGTTCCTCGTGCCCTGGCAGGTCGGATATCGACTGCATCCCCAAAACTGGCGTCCTGCCCGCTTTCCCCGCCTTGCTGTTCGCAAACGCATGCCAGAGCCACATACAGGGCAGCTAGGTATGCTTGAGCCTGTGCGGCTTGAATTGTGACTGCCTCCGAAGCTTGTCCGCGCGGTACCGGCAGTTGACGAATAAGAGGTCGGTCGGCGCGTGGACGGCTGGGTAGGTTGGTACGGAGGTACCGGTTGCAAAACCGGAACCGCGATCTTGAAATGACGTAGATCGGCTTCGGCTTGGGCCAGTTCCTCAACGAATTGCTGAAGCTGGGCATCATTGCCACTGATCCAATCATTCAGCTGCTTGTGTTGCTGCTTCAATTGATCGACAAGCTTCGAAAGCTTGTCAGCACATCCTTGTTGTCGGGAGATGATATTGTCCCGTTTGGTTCGCAAGGCGGCTCTATCGGCAGCCGTGTAGTCGGTCCGAAACAGGAACTTTCTTTCAACCTGGTTGACCCAGGCCATGATGTTGGCGGACTTAACCGGGCCGATGCCATGAGCATCCTGAACGTCACGTCTTGATGCGTCGTATGCGGTCGTAAATCCGTAGGAAGCCAGAGACGCGACGTCACCGGACGTCAGTTTTGGTATCCTTGCACCTCGGATGCCGTGCGCACTAAGGTGGGCATCCAGCTGCTGTTGCCGCCTGGAGGCATTGTAGTCGGTTTCGATATTCTTAAAATCGGATACGAGCGCCTTGTACTCGTCAATCTTCTCAAGAATGGCTGCACGGGTTGACTGGACCGTTTCAGCAGGCGAGTTTGACTGCAGATGCTGGACCCGCCCGCGTACTTTCTCCGCAGTAGATTTGTACCTCTGAAGAAAGCTGCTTTCCGCGCTATCAGAGCGAAATGCCAGGTACACCGCCACGCCTGCTGAAATCAGGGGCACTACGGGTGGAAACCCAGCTGCAAACATCAAGATCGCCGCCGCGCCCCAAACTACTGCGAAGACTTTCCGCAGTCTTCCGTCCGACGCAGTTTTCGACGCAGAAGCCAAGGCTTCGGCAGATGCAGAGTAGCTGACTTTGGGCGACGGGATCGCAACTTTGATCTGGGGTGGAATTGTCAGCGAGTTTAGGATGGCCTCGATGGCTACGATGTTAAAGCTAAAACCAACGCCTTCACTGATAGAGCCTTTTGGAACGTGAGCGTTTGCGTCGTGGCTGATGAACATCGGCACGCCGAACGCCTGCTCCATTCGGCACCAGGGACATTCAGGGGCAACCCTTGAATAGTGGTGAGCCTTGTTGTTCGGACACGGCCGTAGGGATTGCTCCAGCTCTTCGAGTGCGGAAATCCATTGGCTGGGGGTTGGTCTGGAGCCGACTCCTTGAGGCGAGAACGCCAACTCGAAGCTCTGCCTGACCTTTGGTGAGAGGTCCGCCATCTGAACAGTCGAAGGAGGCGGTTGCATTTTTGTGTCCCGCATCGAGTATGCGAACCGAAACTCCTTGATGGCCTGTTCGATCCCCATATCTCCGACTCCCTTGAAGCGGCCAGAGAATGGATGTCGATCCATGCAGAGAATCTGGAAGATGGCGACCGCCAAGCCGAAGGCATCGTGATCGGGTGTACGGACCACGCTCTTCAAGGATTGGCCTTGTAGTTCCGGCGGCGTGTACTCTGGAACGCCGACGACGCACAGGTACTGTTTACCCTTTTGAATGACCTGGAATGAGTCGGTGTCGATGAGCGCGACGGTTGCCTGTTGGGAAACCAAGATACTGCGCTGATTAATATCTCCGATGACGCAACCAGCTGCATGGACCTGCCCAAAGACACGCGCCACGTTGATGGCGGTCCGCACCAGAAACCTGTAGTCCGCAGCCGGAAAATGCCTCAACCGTGAGGAAGGCGTCTGCAGTTCGTGGATTTCTTTGTGCTCTGCAACGAGCCGCATCAGGAAGCCGACAAAGCTTCCCTTGCGGTCAGCAACGACCTTGGTGGGGAACGCAACCGTATTAATGGATGAATGCAGGTTAGCATCCACCATGGCCCTGATTTTCGCCTCTCGCGATGCAACGACCGTGGGCAGATAGGCCTTTACCGCATAGCCCGGCAGGTTGGTCAGCGCATAGACCTCGCCTTCGCCGCCTTTGCCAATGCGCTTCCCGACATGCAGTTCGTCAGTTCCAGCAAAGAGTTTGTCGAGGCTCATCTTCTGACCGCTATCACCAACGTTTTGTCGTCATCGGTGTGCTCGGCAAACTTCTCGCTATCGAGATAAGCCGAAAGTCGGCCTGTCAGGAAACGGTCGCGGCCGAGAGATGTGCTTGATACGAATGGTCGTATCATAGGGTTGAAAAAGTTCTCGTAAGGCTCGTTCGTTACGCTGTCCAAGACCTGGTTCTCGATCCCGTCAGAGAACAGGAATATGGCGTCTATCGGAACATCATGCTCTGCGACCCTGAGCCTCGGAGTGCCGGAATCGGTCACGAAGTACGTAGTTGATGCGTACTCGCCATTTTCGGATTCACTCAGAAGCAGCCAGCCTTGGTCAACAGCGCTTCGAGCAACAATAGCACCATCACCGACGTGAGCGGTCACTGTCCGGGTGCCGTCCGTGACGCCCATAACCATCGTTGCGGCGAAATCACGAGGAGTGAGGGATCGCAAGGACGCTGCATGAATGATCCGGTCGCGAACCTGGTCTACCCAATCCCAAACATGATCCTCGGACGGCATGTCCGTTGAGCCATTAGCGAAATGGGAACGAAGAGCTTCCGCCAGCGTGCGACAGACAACCGAAGCACCTTCTCCACCATGGGACGCGGAACCTGCGCCATCGGAAACAACGGCACAGAAGATTGACGCCCCGTCCGGATCGACTATTTCAAAACATCGCTTCGCATCCTGAAGGCGCGTCCCGCTTTTGACATGGGAGATGCCCCGAACGGATGCGGCACCGAATGTCCATCTTGTCATCCGGCAAAGGCCCATCCATCCGGAGCCGTTGGATTGGTAAGGGGCACTTGCTCGCCCGGATTGGACCGAGAAACCGATCCAAGAGAGTTCGAGAGCCACTGGAAGAACTCTTTGAACTGGAGGCCCTTCAGTTTAAGCGGCTGGCGAACCGAGATTTTGGCCAGGGTATCCATGTTAGCGCCTTCGACGCCAATGGCATAAAACATGAAGGCCTTGCTATCTTCGCCCTTCCTGACCTCTTCAGCAGCGCGATGCCAGCTATCAGTAGGCGCACCATCGGTAATCAGGAAAACCCAGGGTCGATAAAAATTGATCCCGTTCTCCCGGTAACGATCCTTGCGTTCACGGAGCATGGCTAGACCGGTTTCGATGGCTTCTCCCATTGGAGTGTTGCCTTGGGAGGTGAGTGTTGGCGGATAAAAGTTCTCTGCACCGATGAAGTCCATTTCCACGTTCACGGGCCCGAACGTCACCATTGCGAATTCGACCCGTTTTGCCGCGAGACTATCGCTCTGAATCTCTTCCTGCAGAGCCCGTAGGCCTTCGTTCAGTTCGTCAATTGGTCTGCCGCCCATCGAACCTGAAACATCCAGGATCAGGACGCATGGACAGCGCGGTTGAGGGTTGGATTTCAAATCGGCATCGGCGAAAGGCTGTTGATCGAACTCGGACATGCAAGGCTCCCCATCCACAATTGCCGCCATACAACCCCAAAACGAATTGCCGATCAATTGGATGCGATGAAATACACAGTTAGGTTGAGATTGCGCCTAAGTGCTCTGAGCGTATGTTGTCCAAAGACTCAGAATATCGCTATGCATTTACCTAGCAGGACTAGAATGAAGAAACGAGAAGCCCGTGCCCGATGGAGGCTCCCAGTCTTGATGGCGCTCTCCTTGAGTTGCTCGGCAGCGTCGGCTCAGGATGAGCTGTACGTGGTGGACGGAGACACCATAGACGTTGCAGGAGTGCGGTTTCGTTTGCACGGCATCGATGCACCTGAAGCCGGTCAAAAATGTAAAAAAGCTCGCGGTGGAAACTGGCCCTGTGGGCAGGCCGCGATTGCTGCCTTGGAAGAACTTGTTGATCGTCGGCAGGTGCATTGCGACGACAGGGGTTCTGATGACTATGGTAGGACGATAGCGGTCTGCTTTTCGGATGGAAAAGATATCAACCGAGAAATGGTGGTATCCGGATTAGCTTGGGCATTCCGCAAGTATTCTCAGGATTACGTCGATGTCGAGGATCAGGCTCGCCAATTGAACTCGGGTATCTGGCAGGCATCGACGCCTCCCGCCTGGGAATATCGATCAGAGAAATGGGCCGTTGCGCAACAGACTGCGCCCAATGGATGTCCCATCAAGGGTAACATCTCAAAGAACGGCAAAATCTATCACGCACCTTGGTCACCGTGGTACGCAAAAACGAAGGTCAGCGTTGCGGAGGGCGAACGGTGGTTCTGTGACGAAGCGGAAGCCGTCACGGCAGGATGGCGAGCGCCGTATTGGGGACGAGGCGTTTTCGGGCTGAAGAACTAAATCACAAAGGCAGTTGTCAGAGGAGGCCGTTGAAATGAAATCGCCACGCTGCGCAATCCATAAACTGTTGATGTCGCTGGTTTGCGCACCGTCATTTCTAGCGTACGAAGCAACCGGAGTAGTTGCATCGGACAACTTGACCCCAGTTGCCTGCAAGTTTGAGCACTTGCCATTGATGTTGCTGATTTTTCGGACTGGCATGGGACGGAATGACAACACTGTGCAGATCGGACAACACGAGCCGGTCCCATTGAGTGTCGGATCAAGCTTGATGACGGCGACGTTCCAAGGACAGGATTTTGTTTTCTCTCTACGGATGCCAGCCAACGTCTCGGTAGCTGGCGAGGGTTCCGATACAATGACTTACCACGGTGAATGTATAAGCAGCCCACCGCGATAGATGGTGGCCTTGGAATCATTTTCTGCGGAAAAACGCTATTTGCAAGCCTACCGGGGTATCCGCGAATCCATATTAAGTAATCAAGTTTATAAAAGAATGCATCATTTCCCTTTTTGGAAATGATACTCCTCCATTGCCATATCCTCGTCATACTGTGAACGTCGAATGTCGTCGATTTTCTCGCGTGCCTCCGAAACACACTCCGGACAGCATACTACTTCCATCCCAAAACTCTGGACACTGGTCCGGCCTTCGTCCCATGCCCAGTCGAAGGCGTCTGATATGTCGATGAGGTCATGCTCGAAATTCTCCGCTCCACATGTCGGGCAATCGAAGATTTGTTCCTTGCGATGGCAGAAGCAGCATTGCTGCTCCGAGACAAGAAACGTGTTTTCACTGCATTCTGGACATGTCCAGATGATATCGTCGCGCTCGGCAATATATTCCTTGGCCCGCTCAAGCAGTTCTTTGCGGGTGTTTACCAATTGAATCACGTTGTTGTGCTGAGCCTCATCAATGAAGTCAGCAGTCTGTAATGCGAGTTGGCTACGATAGAAAAATATCATGAACCCAAAAATCTCGGCAAATTTCAGTTCGATATGCTCATGAGAATGATTGAATTCGAAATGAGTAAGCTCACTTCGTAACTCAAAGGCTTTTTCAATTTTAAGTTTATCAGCATCCGAGATGCTTACATTGCCGATCAGCGGGTTCCGAAGCCGTGTAATAGCGCACCGCAATGACACCGTCTTGTCTGGCTTATCTACCGACTCGTAGATAAACACGGGGTGAATTCTCCTTAGTCGCTCCTTGAACGCCAACTCCATTGCTTGGACGACGTGAAGGATCGCGAACTTCCACTGATTGGTCTCTGTCGTGTCCTGTTGTGCGTAGGACACAGCCTCTTTGAAATATGAGATGCTGTTGGTTAGTAGGTCCAGTCGATGCGTTTTGCTCACAAACAACACCCCAATTGCGGCTAACTACGGCTTCGTTCGACTTCCAGCTTACAAGTGTTCTTCCCAGAACTTGATCGTCGTAGGATCGCTTCGTTCGCCCCTTGCCTTAAGGGCCTTTGCAGCTTCAGGATACTCCTCAAACAGATCGTCCATCGCATCAAGTAATTTATAAAGCTGCTTGACTTCTTCAGTGCCGGTGTTCCAAGAGCGCCGTTCTTCGTCGTAGATTCCCAGCTCGATAGCGCGATCTGCCTCGTCAGGATAGTTTAGATGATCAACTGGTTTTCCACGTCCCATCCGGTCCAGGATCAATAGTCGGATTATCTCCATACCTCCGACTTCGCTTCTATGATCTCGAATTTCCCTCACAATTTCATCGAATTTCTCTTGCCATGATGTGTCTGCGAATTCGTTCTCGATTTTCGCAACGTCAGCTTTGTCCTTTGCCTTCTTCAAAGCCTCAATTTGCTTGTTGGCTTGCAGCAGCAAATCCTCCGCATCATCCCTTGCTTTGATCGCTTCTTCGAGTTCTGTCTGTTTAGCTTTGTGAACGGCTACGTCGATCTTTTTTGGACCCGCTAGAATAGGGAGTACATCGCGTTCCCAAGTTTTCTCGAAATCCCTGATAGCACGTCCGCGTACACCGGCTGCGGGAGCTTTCTTTTTGATCGCTATGCCCAGCTCTTCCAACATCTGCTGTAGCTCGATTGTGTCGTTGAGCTTTACTCCAACGATGCCGAGTAGCGTTGCAGTCATAGCGCTGAAATCAGCTGGCGGCACGACGACCGGAAATCGTTGTGTTTGCAACACCCAGGCAGCCCCTAATTCGCCCAAGCAAAAGGCGCTCTCTAGGTAAGCGGGGGTTATGAGAGCGACAACAGCGTCGGCGGCTTCCGCGTGAGCCCGAATACTGTCGACAAATGGCATTCCCTTCGGAGCGCCCTGACCCGACAAGCTGGAACAGAATATATCGGCACTTGTGATGCCAAGATACTGCGTTAGCAACGTCTGGAACGCTTCCACGAGTTCAATGTCTGCTGCTGCATGGCTGAGAAAAATCTTCGGCTTTGACACCACAATGTTCATCCCTATTCTATCGTGTAGTTATTCAGTATTTTCCATCATTTGTTTATCGACAGGTTTGTTATACGAAGACCGCCGAAATGAATGCTCTGTTCAACCCCGCCAGTTGTCTGCACGCTTTTTGAAATCGATGTTTTTCCATTCCTCTTTCCATAGCGTGAAATATTTCACGTCACTGGACGAAGGTTCGGGATCGCATTTTTCCACATACACTACGCACGGCATAACAACGGCGTCCCCGATGAGAAGCGCTTCGCCTTGTTCGAGCGCAGGCATGCCCTCGGTCAGATTGCCTAGGGTATCTGGCAAAAGTCGGCGGACGTAGCTTTGATCATCGGGGTTGGTGAGACGCATTGCGAGGAAGTTGGAGCATTGCGAAAAAATAGTTTCTGAAATTTCAGACGGTCGCTGGCTCGAAATGAGAAGGCTGATGCCGTACTTTCGGCCTTCTTTGGCGATGCGTTCGATTGCAGCCAGGGAAGCCTTGTAGCGAGCAAGGCCACTCTTTGGCGCGTATTTGTGCGCTTCCTCACAAACCATCAGGAATGGCTGTTCAGTCTTGCTTTCAACGCGCCGAGCATAATAGCAAAAATCGAACATTAAACGGGAGATCACCGAAACGGTAACGCTGAGCAGTTCAAAGGGGATGCCGCTGAGGTCGATGATAGTGAAATTCGACTCGCCTCCCGCTTTGTAGCCGGTAAACTGTTCAAGTACCTGCTCCAGGGTCGCGGCTTTGGCCTTCGCACCGAATATGAAGTCAAGCCGGGAGTTGGATATCTTTGATCTAATCCGACGCTCGAACTTGTCGATGCTACCGTCGGCATAAGGGCCTTTGTTGATTTTGCTGCGTTCCGGGGCCGCGAATTCCCGCAACGCCTTGCAATAATGCTCAAGCTGCCCCTCCACGTCATCGAACGTTTCGGTCGTGCCGTCCTTAAACTTGATATGCAGCGAGTTCTCAGCATCTTTTGTTTCCCGCGTCAGGTTGCGGAAAGCGTTCGCTACGTGCTGAATGTCATATCGAAGCGGACTGTCGAAATTGACCTTCTCGACGGCAGGATTGCTGATCTTCTTGGCGATGGTCACCACGGAACGGAGCAACGACTCCTGATTGTAATTGTTGTTGTCCCCCGACTCCAGGAACATGTCCTCCATCTCGTCTTCGTTGAGAAGCCAATATGGCAGGACGAGGTCATCGACGGTGATGACATTCGCCTTAGTAAACGCCGTGGCATATTCGGAATGAAGATCGAATATCAGGATATGGGAGTTGTTGAGTCCCTGATATTCGCCGGTTTTGGCAGATATCGCCTTTTGCAGAACTGACGACACACTCGATGATTTGCCCGATCCCGAAGCGCCGACAACGGCAATATGTTTGTTGAAGAACCGGTCGCCATGGACAGGGACGACGATATCGCGCTGCCTGGTCAATGACGAAAAGCAAAAGCGGTCTTCAGCCGCATAGCAGTCTGCGTATATGGCTGCGATTTCCGCTTTCGTCGCCGGGACGACCTTTTTCGGCGGAATGGCGAGTTCGTCACCGCCTCGATTGAACTTTCCGTCTTTAAGGGTCCCGAGAGGATACGCATCAATCATATAGACGCGCTTGTAGTCACTGCTGCCGTTGCCTTTCACCTCTTTCATCTCGATTGAAAAGCTTTCGATGATGCAGATGAGAGAAACGTTGTCATTGTCCGAGACCTTGAGAAAGGACCCAACGCGAAGAGACTCTCCCGCCGCCTGGAAGTTCAAGAGATCATCGACGGCCACTCGGACTTTGTTGGGGTAAACGGCGACAACCTCGGCATTGGCGATTTCCTCAGTCATTGTTCGTCCTCAGATAATTTTGGTGATTGTGGAGATGCTGCTGACGGGGATCGAATACATCCGACTCTTCGGACCCGGCAGCGCCATGGTTGCAGGGCGTTCTAGGAAGAAGTCGTAGATGTGGCACAACTTCCGTCCCACCCCATCGAGGACCTCCAGCAACTGGTCGACGTCGTCAACAAGACGAATTTCGATCTGGTGCTCTTGGGTCTGCTGGCTATGAACGTGATCGATGCGGAATGGCGATCCGCGATATGGGAAACCGTCTACGAAAACTGTTCCAGTATCGAAAAGCTCGTTCTTCACTTGCATGATGAGCTTTTCATCCGCGCCGCGTAACAGGACGAATGGCGCGTAGCGCTCGGAATTCTGGATGCGGAGCTTCTTAGCCGAACTCCAGTTGTTGCCGATTGCTCTGAGTTGGTCGCAGACAACCGAACCGTCGGTTGCCGCATTGCATTCAATGATGAAAGCACGGACGATTCCTGCGCCGTTCGTGGGCGAGAAGTACAGGCGTTTCATATGCGTCGCGTACTCGCTTGCATCCTTCTCCCGGAGGAGCCATCGATTATGGACCGCTTGAGTACCTTTGAGTAGTTCCTGCAGGTCACGACGGGTGACCTTACGGGCGTTGTGATCTTTTTTCGTCGCGAGCGTGGCGATGTAGTCGAAGGCGATTGGATAGTGAAAGCCTTCGGCCTCAAACGCGGAGACGTCTTGGTTTTTCCGTATCGCCTCGATGACGATGTTGCGATGTTCAGAAAATTTCGTCGAGATTTGTATGCTGAAGCTCTTGCAGAACGCCTCAATTAGCCGATCTGGCGCGTCCATGCCGTCGAGCAAAGACTTCTTTTCGTAGCTCTTTGTACCGTCAGCGGCCTTCACTTCCTTTCGGTATTCCATAACCGATTTGAAGCGCTCGACGGAAAGTTCGCCAATATCGATCTTTACTTCTGAGAAGTGCCCGTACAGCAGGTACTTTCTGCCTGCGCGTTGTGCCTCTTCGAGGCCATAGAAATGAATAAAGAGTTTATGTAAAGGATCACGCAGCACCGAGTCTGTCAGGTTCTGCTCGGCGTAGTATTTCACCTGCCCGTAAATGACGCCTTCATCGGTATAGCGGTCAAAGTCTTCAATGCCCTCAATGACGACGTTCTCGTCCAGGCCCGCATTCAGGATTTCGAGCAAGGCAGCGTCGAGTTGGTAAAAGTAGCCCCTGATTGAAGCTGTTGCTTCACGGTTTTTATCGACTTCCAGCATCCCACCCCCGAATCAATCCCCGATTGACATTATAGGTGAGAGCAAGCGTTAAGCGCGAGTGAGCGTATTTGCGCCGATGGAAAACTCTGGCGAGAATTGGGAGGGTACCAACCCTCGCGTTGGCCTTCCTATCGGAAATTTGCGATACCATTATCGCATTCCGTGAAGAGGGCACTGTCGACCGGAGCGCTTTACAGTCGCCATGCGGTGATAGACCCACAAAACTACGTAAACGTTATCGACAGTAAGAACTGCAAGGCGTTTCCTTCAATGGAAGCCGCTTTATGGGTCAAATCCGTCTCGTAAGACCGAATGCTCACTCGTGTTCCAGAATAGTTTCCATAAACTGCTCCCCGTATCGAGCAAATTTCGTGGCTCCGACTCCCGATATCGACAACATGTCCCGCTCCGTCGTAGGCCGGTTGGTCGCGAAAGCGATCAGGGTCGTATCTGGAAAGACGACGTATGGCGCGACACCCATGTCCTTTGAGATCAAGAGTCTAAGCGCGCGTAGTGCCTGAAAGAGCCTCTCGTCGTCGACCGACATTCCGGATCGGGCCGCTGAAGCAACAGGCTTACCGCGTTCACGCTTTCGAACATCATCCACCGTGTCGCGGCGAAGTGTCACCGACACCTCTTTCTTGAACACGGCGTGGGCCGACGGCTCCAGTTTCAGCGCACCGTATTCGTCATGATCAACCCGAATGAAGCCAAGGGCGAGAAGCTGACGGAAGACGGATTGCCATGCGTGAACTGACAGCTCCTTGCCGACGCCGAATACGGCAAGTTGGTCATGCCCGAATTTGCTCGTGCGTTCGGTCACTTTGCCAAGCAGGACGTCAATAACATGGGCAGCGCCGAAACGTTCGCCGGTTCGATAGACCGCTGCCAATGCTTTGATTGAGGCCTCGGTACCATCCCAGGTCTCGACCGGATTGTTGCAAGTGTCGCAATTTCCGCAGCGGGTAGGTGCTGCCTCGCCAAAGTGCGATAGGATGGCCTTCCGGCGACATCCTGCAGTCTCGCATATGCCAAGCAGGGCACTGAGCTTCGCCCGTTCTATTCGCTTGATCTCATCGGTGGCTTCACCTTCATCGATCATCCGCTGGCGTTGAACGATGTCCTGCATGCCGTAGATCATGAAAGCTTCGGACGGCAGGCCATCCCGCCCGGCTCGACCTGTCTCCTGGTAGTAACCTTCGACGGATGAGGGCAGGTCGAGGTGTGCGACGTACCTGACGTTTGGCTTATTGATACCCATGCCGAATGCGACGGTGGCGACCAAACAAAGGTCTTCCTCCATTCGGAACGCATCCTGGTTATCTGCCTTCACACTCGGGTCCATTCCCGCGTGGTAGGCTCGCGCCTTGATACCCTGCTTGTTGAGCCACTCTGCCGTTTCCTCGACTTTTCGTCGGGACAGGCAGTAGACAATGCCGCTGGAACCATCGTGACGCTGAAGGAAGCGAAGAAGCTGCGTGCGTGCGTTATCCCGTTCAGCAATCTGGTAGGTGATGTTTGGGCGGTCAAAGCTGTCGACGAACACTGCGGCGTCGTCGAGGTGAAGCTGGCGGATGATATCGTCTCGGGTATGAGGATCGGCTGTTGCCGTAAGAGCGATCCTGGGCACGCCGGGGTAAAGTTCCTTGAGCTTGCCGAGGCCAAGGTAGTCTTTGCGGAAGTTGTGTCCCCAACTGCTGACGCAGTGACATTCATCGATTGCGATCAGGGAAATCGGCACGTTGCCAAACAGGTCGCCGAAGCCGGGGAGCATGACGCGCTCAGGTGTGACGTAAATTAGTTTTAGCTTACCTGCACGTAGCTTCGACCTGACTGAGCGAGACTCTTCTTCCGATTGCTGCGACCACAGGCATTCGGCCTCGATACCAAGAGCTTTCAGTTCCTCGACCTGATCTCGCATGAGAGCGACCAAAGGAGAAACAACAACAGTGACACCTGGAAGGCAGACCCCCGGAAGCTGGAAGCAAAGCGATTTTCCTTTTCCCGTGGGGAAAAGGACCAGTGCGTCGTTCCCAGCTAAAATATGTTGAATAACATCCGCCTGTTTCCCGCGAAAATCCTGATACCCCCAGATGCGCCGTAGAGCTTCGAGAGGCTTTTCGAGTGTCCTCTCGTCGAAGAGGGCGGTGACGGGGGATCGGTGGTTGGGGCTGTGCATCAATTGACAATGTTTCGTATGGGAAATCGTCGAATAGGAATCGACCGTCTGACGTTCCGGTCCGGAACGTCAGCTTCAGGTTCGATTTCTGTACCACGATTCGGCGACAGCCTGATTTTTGGATCGCCTCCATACAATTAAACCGAAGTAGAAGAGTGTAGGTCGCCGGTAGGCGGGCTCGCAAGGCCCTCGCGGCCGCCTACGCTTGCACCCACCATTGCCCCTCAGAGCGGGACGCGCCTTATTTCTGGGCGTTCCACCAGGAACTCGACTCGAAAAAGATAAACCGGTTCGGATACCGTAGTTCTTCTTCGTCGCCCCTAATGACGCGTATGTTGATGACATCTGTGTCATCATCGATATCGGCCACCATCACATAGTCGCCCCGCATAACGTCATGGGTTTCGCGATAGAAATGCAGCGCGAAGTTGGTATAGAAGGGGTCATCTTCACCTCCGACGTGTTTCTCTATGAGACTTTCGATACCTTCGAGTCCCCAATCTCCGTCAACGGTACCGTCCGAGTTGCGAAGCCGATAACATACATCTTCGCCGACCTTGACCGTGTAGATTCGGCAAACCCAGTTGGGCTCGCTCGGCGCTTCCTCGTCACCAACCCCACGCTTGATGTCGCCAGTTTCATCAAAGCCGATCCGCAAAGAATTCGCGTACCGAGAAATCGCTTCGTTCTCCCACACCCGGACAAAACTTTCGTAAGCCTCGTCCAGTGCTGACCGACGATTTTCCTGGTAGGCTGACTGCAAACGCAAATAACCTTCGGTAAAGTCGGGCATCGAGTGAACACATTGAAAACAATTCGGCTCACCTGCCGCTTCTGAGCCGGTTGTGCGGTCGCTCTGTGGCTTCACTTCATTCGTTGACATAAGAATGTCCCCCCGGTGGTTTTTCAAATCGTTGACGGTTAATGCTGTGTCGATTGGTCATCCCGGCCCCAAAATGCCAACCATCCACCGATCCTAGACGCTCGCAGCACATCGATTGCTTCGGACCTGCTCAGCCCCTGCGCGATGAGTACGTTTGCGTATTG
The DNA here is from genome assembly GCF_001931685.1 of Pararhizobium arenae. Taxonomy (GTDB): domain Bacteria; phylum Pseudomonadota; class Alphaproteobacteria; order Rhizobiales; family Rhizobiaceae; genus Pararhizobium; species Pararhizobium arenae. The sequence continues at coordinate 639,895 of NZ_MOOY01000002.1, forward strand.
GCTGAGACGAGCCGATTTCTCGTTTTCCGAGAGCTGGTCGTCAGGGAGAGAACGTGGGCGAGTGTGGCACGTGTGAATCAAGGTATTTAGGTTTTCATATCCGAACATCCTGGCTGCATATTCGCGCCCGCGATTCAGGCCACATTCAATCCCTCGCTTCCGAAGCGCGTGCCCAATTCTCTTGCCCACCGCGAACGCAACGTCGCGGCTGTCGAAGCCCATGATTTCCGTCGGGACCATTCGTCCAGATAGCTGCTCGCCCTTGGAAAGTGGGTTAGGCGCTTTCCCCCGATCTGTGGTCGTTGCAAAGCCGCCCACGGCTGCTCTTTCTCGACCAGCCTTGCTGGCATGCTCCTGTATCAAGTCCTGAATGTCTTCGAAGCCGAACCACTCGCCCTTGCGGCTTAACTTGATTGCTTCCTTGGCTTGCTCGGTGCTCAGGCCATGCTTCTCAAGCGCCGCGCAATATTGCCGGTAGCGCCTAATTCGCTCCTCGGGTGACGCCTGTAGGTCAGTTGGAGAGGGCGGGAAGTCCTCGAAACGATCCATGAAGTCGTTGTAGCCGTCGTATCCCAGCATGTCGGTAATGACTTCGAAGCAGGTGAGAATCCCGTATCGCTTAATGCCGACTTGCTTAATGGCCTTCCGAACAGGTTCGGCCAACTTCCTGACGGTGTCATCGTACTCGAAATGTATTCGTCCATCTCGGTGCTCAGGAGCAGACGGAGTCGCTACTGGTTCTACCCGCACGCTACCGGCGGGGCGCATCGTCGGCTGCAGATTTTGCCTATTCTCCGGCTGAAGAGGCGTATGTGATGCAGATTGGCGTAGCTCTGACCGAGCGGCAGTCGAGTTCACCTCACTCTTGGCTTGTGGCTCTTTCCCGGATATGGACGGCCAGTAGAGCGCCTCGATCTTTTGCTTATAATTTCGCCGTTCCGCTTGTGGTGCGCTGGGGTCTGAGAATCTAACTGGCTTCACCTGAAGAGCGGACGGAACTCTGCGTTTGACCACTTGCACTTGGACACCCTGGCGCGGGGCGTAAAGCGACGCGCGGTCGGATACCGTGACGTTCCCCTTCAAGGTGATTAATGGCCGCCGCTCAGATCGCTCGTTTACGGAGTGATGCTCGACAGTGACGTCTGCGTGGTCATCATCCTGCAAGGCGACGCCTGCAGTGGCAGGCTCTTCACTCAAAGGCGCTCTGGCGTCGAGATGCGGGAGGGGGGCGGCAGCCTCATTCAAGCGGAGGATACCGAGCATCCGCTCGGCCAAGGCTTCGACGGTCTCACGGTATCTATCGCTGTACGATCCTCTGAGACGTAGGGCTCTTCTCGGTCTTGCTGCTGTCTGGTTGGCATTTGCGCGTAAGCGCTCCAAGACTTGCTCTATCATGTCGTTATGCACGGTAAAGGCTCGCTGTAAGATCAGGCATGAGCCGGATAAGACATGATTAAGTATCACATTGCAAATTTTCGATATCTTCGAGATACTTTCATATATTCGGATAATACTGTAATTCTGCCGCAAGGAATTCTGCAAAAAAAAATCGATAATTTGGATATGCGACCTTAATTCCTTTGATCGGAATCCTGTAAAGGCCTCATTAGGTGATTGGAGTTTAGGAATTTATTCCGGCGTCGGACCGATTTAACTTGATAATATTTCAAATTTTTGGAGATATAAATTGAATTTTCGCCGGGTGAAGTTTAGTCCGGCAACGTCGTTTTGCCTCGAATCCGCCAACCGCGTTGAAGGGGCTGGATTGCGATTGAGTGAATTCCTTGCGTATTGCATTTCGGGCGTGAGAACTCCTTTCGAACTCCAATAAAACGCCTTGGGGTCGCAAACCAGGGCATGCAAGTAGAGTGACGGCGTTACTTCTACATTACTTTAAAAAAAATATTACCCGGTGAGCATTTTGTCTGGCCACGAGCGACGTGGCCCTCTGTTCCAGCCGTTTGAGGAAACAACTCATTCATTTTCGGCGTGCTACCAACGCCTTGATGGCCCATCCGAGGCGGCGTTCGCGAGAACGAGGCCGGACAAATTAAGAACGAGGTCTTACTTGCCAGAGGAAATAGATACGACCGGAGCCTGGTACAAAATCGGCTTCGACGAAGGGGCGAAGGCGGGCACTTCCGACATGGTTGCCGAGAGAGATACCTTCAGTGCGATGGAGGATGCTCTCGCCATGGGGCATGCCGTGTTGGATGGCCGATATGCTACCATTCGTCGTCGCCAGATTGATTTTCAGTCATTCGACGATATTCAAGATTGGATGGGCGGAGTGCTTGCCGGTACCGCGTCCGTGGGCGCTCGGATCGGATTTCAGGTGAGCCTGGAGTATCCATATTCCAGTTCGGACGGCGGCGTCGTGACGTATATCCTGGTGGTCCGAGACAGTTCGACGGTTTCTCATTAAGGTTCCACGCCGGGACGCTTCTGTCAGCCCGGCGGAAATGAAGCCTCGTTTTTTGGTCAGTGCAGTTTGAATACTCCAAGCTTGAATCGTTGGGTAACCAAGGCCGTTTCTATCGAGTCGAAAGCGTCAACAAGCAGCGACAATCTGGCTGCAAGTTTTCCGAAATCGTTGCCTGCCAGTTCGACGTTCAGCACTTGGGCGAGTTGCGCGCCGAGCATCGTTTGGTGTCGTCCGAAAATGGCATCCTGAGCATCTTTGAGGGGCTGAACGTTCTTAATGTCTTTATCAAGGTGCTTGAGAAGGTCGCCAATCTCTTCCCTGGCCTCTTTTCCTGACAGGAGGTGGAGCAGACGGGATAGCTGGCTGTTGCGTCCCGGTCGAAGATTCTGCTCGGCGTCTCGCAGCGGCTGCAGGTACACACTTCGCAAGTTATCCAACATTTGAGACGATGCAGGTACCTCTTCAAACTGACCGCACCATCGTCTGGCGCGCAGACGTCCAGACTTGTCGGGCTCCCCATAGGTGACGCCCATCACGGCTTCTATGTCGCCAGATAGTTTCTCTCGGATTGCATGCAAAAAGTCGGCCTCGTCGTCCAGGTCGAGGTCTTTGAATACAAAGGTGAACGTGATCTCGCCTGTGGCCGTACCTGCCTTTGGAAGATGAATGTCATCTGAGGTAAAGCGGGGATAGGGGTCGTCGGCTCCCGCCAGCAAAGCACGTAAACCGTCGACGACGGCGGATTTTCCGATATTATTCGGGCCGACAATGACGTTGAGACCGGGCTGAAAGCTTAACGTGGTTTTCGTGAAACGTCGAAAATTCGAGATGGTTAGCGATGCCAGGTACAAAACGAATTCCCCTCTCGTCTTTGGGTTGAGTTTTGCGTTGTTTGTGTTTTTTGGCAAGATTGGTGCCAGTGCTACTAGCCGCGCAGTATAGCACGGTCCTTAGGCCAGGTGCGGGTTCGTTGCGGGCTTCGGAGAACAGCTATTCCGTGAGCTACTACCGGCGTCTGTCTCATGTGCCGCTCGACACCCAAGCAACCAACGCGGAAATTAAGAATCTCTTCACTTTCCTATAAGTTGCGATATGATCGCGCTGCGTTAGCTCGTGAGGGGACAACATGGGACGCATTGCTACAGGAATTCTCATATTTGCTGCGGTTGCAGGTGGCTGGCTGAGTTTGCGGGAGCCAGCCCGAGCCTGGGGTGAGTTTGGCCATCTGACAGTGTGCGACCTCGCGTACCGAAATTTGACGGACGCATCGCGCGACGAATTGAAGAAAATCTTCCACGCAGGGCAGGGTGGCATTACAGTTCAGGCAAAGGACGGAACAGAGCTTCGGCACTACACCTCATTCAACGTCGGCTGTCTCGAAGAAGACGAAAGGCCTCGCAAACATCCTGCGGACCATTTCGTCAACCTGGACAGGACGACAAGTTCCATTCCTTCAGCGAGCTGCCCGGTTGGTGGATCGTGTATTTTCGCTGGGATAGACCGCGATTTGGCGATTTTGAAGGATCGCTCAAAATCGGATGAAGACCGCGTCTTCGCGCTAATGGCTGTCGGACACTGGATTGGCGACATCCACCAACCACTTCATATTTCCTTCGCTGACGATAAGGGCGGGAACGCCATAAAGGCGAAGGTGCCGGGTGGCTGTGGGACATCATCGTACCGGCCCGGAAACCTGCACGCGGTCTGGGACGGTTGCCTCTTGGAAGCGGGGCTTTTCCAGAAGGTTCGCAATCGCGCCGACTTCAAAGCAAGCTGGGGACGCCGCACGATCACGTACAGGGCGGTTGATACTCTGCTCGCAAACACAAGTTTGATCGATGAACAACAGATGGTTGGGACCGACCCGGCAATATGGGCGAACGAATCCTTCGAAATCACGCTGCGGCCGGAAGTTCAATACTGCGTAAAGGTCGGAGCCTCCTGCAACTACTCGGACAGCCAGGTCACGTTGGGTGAGAATGATGAGGAGCGAACAGTCGTTGCGGATCAGGCCTACCGCATGGCGTTCGCACCGATTGCTGAGGATAGGGTCAGAAACGCTGGTTTCCGATTGGCGCACATTCTAAATATCGCGCTCGATCCGAGCTATCAGGGGCCGGTCAAGGATTCACTGCAACCGTGACCCGTCGTAGCAATTTTTCACGCCTACTGTTTTCAGCTCTCGTAGCCTGGCTGGCGACCGACGGTGCGCGGGCAGGAATGACGTTGACTGAGTGCAATGATGTCGCGGAGTTGGCGTCAATTGAGTTTGACGACAGCTTAATTGTAAGCCTGTACTCAAATCCATCTCAGCGGATATGCCGTTTCAGCGTTGCGCTTCCACCAAATCAATCTGCGAATGCCAATCCGGCGATGATGGCGACTTACGCGGCGATAGGAGAATTGGATAGAATTCGAATTGAGTTCAAACTTGCCACCGCCGAAGGATCGCAGGCCCTTCGCGAAAGCTTCGCGCCGCGAATATTGGAAGCCTTCAGGCAGCCCTTTGTCGAGGGAGCGTTCAGCAAAGAGGACAGCAGCGGGTTTCTTGAGGCCATGGGAACTGCGGAAGCACGTAGCGGGATTGAGCGGTGTGTCTCAGACGTGCTTCCACGTCAGGAGCAATTTCGTGAGGTCAACAGCTTCCTATCGTGCGGAGCTATAGGTGAACGGAGCTTCGGCATTCAGGCGCGATCTGCGGAGCTGAGCTACGCCCTCGTGTTTCCGGCATTCTGATGAATTGGCTCGGGACGTATCTCTATCGCGGATGGCGCTGGCTCATTTATGGATTGCCAGGTGACATCCGATCTGCGGCTGTGGGGGCGGTCACGGGTATCGTCTTTACAGCGATGATGACGGCGCTCTTGACCCCTGATCCTGTCTTCTTCTCCTCGTTTGCGAATGCCCAAGGGTATGCTCAGCCCTTGGAGCCGCTGAACAGCATAGTCATTTCATCGGGCGAGGATGTGAGTTTTGAATTTCAGCCCCCTGAATTGAAGAAGGCTTATGTTTGTGAGTTTGCGCAGGTCGAGGCAGAAAATCATCGGCAGCTGATGCTGAGTTACCTCGGCCGCTATCCTACATGTTTCGCGGTGGCCCAATTGTCTGCGAGCAAGTACCGGGTGTTTATAACAGCGTCGACGGTGGATGTCCGACAAAGCGATGGAAACTACTTCTGTAAATGCCCAACGCGGTAGTTCAATTGGTCCGTCCAGCTTAATCGCCAAATTCATACATGTTGGCAGGTTCCAACCATAGAAAACTTGTGTTTAAGCTTCTTTGCGAGTTGCAACTGTAAGCGGTGAAGCATTGAATGTTTGCCATACATGGAGACGCAAATGACGGGTAAAAAAGGTTCGCATTCTCCCGGCGGCAGCAACATCAAGCCGGGTCCGGGACGTCAGACGAGCGGTGGTTCCGGTCCAAAAACCGAGACCACGCGTAGCGCCGGTAATCAGCCACCACCGAACAGAAATGGCGGCGGCAAGAAGTGAACGAAGAAGAGGATTGCCTAGACAGGGCGTTTCGGGCACGTCATCAGGCCTTGCGAAACGCTCTCTACCATCTCGCCCGTAGGGGATGGCTGGATGGATGGAATCGCCTCTTCAATCTTCTGGTCATCATAGGTGGTACCAGCGCCGCCGCCGACCTCACGAGAGGTAATTCTCAGGCATATCTTTTGCTTGGTGGTGCCATCGCACTTATTGGTGCTCTTCAGCTCGTATTCGATTTTGGGGGTAGGGCACGCGCTCACGAGACCTTGCAGCGCCGCTACTATAGCCTCGTAGCGGACATACAGAGCCGCATTGTGCCGACGGTGCAAGATTGTGCAGACTGGGAAGCTGAAATGAGCCGAGTTGCTGCTGACGAGCCGCCCACACTGCGCGCACTGGACGCAGTCGCGGACAATCAGGCCACAGCAGCTCTACTGGGTTCAAGCCGACCCCGTTTGCAGGTCACCCGGTTCGAAAACCTGACGCGACAGATTCTGAGCCACAACGCCAGTGTCTTTCCAGTTGATCCGGAATGGACCGCTTCAGAGGTTGAGCTAACCCGACCTGACGCCGCCCCAGCACAGATCGAAACGAGCCATACTAGCTGACCTGAGCAGCCTCCCCATTCTTGTCTCTTATCAACGCTGCGCCGACTTCCCCAACAATCTCCACTAGGGTCGCGTAGGGGATTGCGTCTACATCAGACGGTGTCCGACATCCGTGCTGCAGTAGCGCGAGATATTGACCACGGGAGAGTCCGGTGATTTCAGTGAGTAACAAGGCCTTGGCGGGCAATCCAAGCTCAAGGCGATCTAGCAGCTCTGACAGGCCAACCAGAAGCTCAGGTTTCTCGGGATACATCACTGCGAATATCTGATGAGCTGACCGAAGGTGAAATCGAGTGGCATCGCCGACGCGCACAATATCCCCGTAGCTAACGTTTCCCTGGTAAGGCGTATAGCTGTACCGCCTCTCGATCTCTTCCACTTCGATTCCATCAAGCCAGTCATAAAGGATGGCGGCACGCTTGCATCGCTGCCAATATGCAAATTCGTCAGCTGCAAACCGCTGTAGTGACCTGACGGCTTCAATTCCGTAGCGAGCAGATGCCTCAGACACGCGCGCACTTTCGCCCCGACCTCGTTTGAAGATCGAGACGTACGCTGAATCCATTTCTTCGAGGACCTGGATTAATGCCAAAATCGAAATCTCATCGACCGCGATATTGGTTTCCCTAAGCAGCCCAACCAACCGGAGACTCGACTCGAATGCGAGGGACGATGAACCGCAAGCTTTCCCGAGGAGCGAGAGATGCACCATGTCATCCTCCATCTCAGCGAGACCAAGTTTCAACATTCGTTCCACCAGAGCGGCTACATCGGCGCTGACACGTGTCACCCAATCTGGATTGGAACGAGAAGCCGTATATCCGCCGAAGGTGTTCACCAGTAGTTGCGGGATATCGCCAGCGCGGACCGCTCTTACCTGGCTGAGCAATCGAAGTGTCCAAGTCGCTAGGTCTTTCTGCTGAAAGGACGACCGCACATCCTCGGGCGCACCGAGAACATATCTGTGAAAAAGCTGAGCGCGCTCCATCGGCGTCTCTGCAAGGATGATCGCCTTGCCAGTCTCGTTCCAGCCGAGGCGGCCAGCACGACCTGCCATGTTCTTATATTCGGCAACGGTAAACGGCCTGCCGTCCTCACCGACGAAATTGTTTTCCGCCAGGATGACGGTAGATGCGGGTGTGTTGATCCCAGCAGCAAGCGTTGTTGTAGCCGCCAGCGCATGGATGCCGCCATTGCGATCACGGTACCCTCTCTCAACTGCTTCCCGTTCTGCTCTAAGAAGGTTCGTGTTGTGAAACGCGGTTCCGCCCTCAAGGCAGCGCCGCAGATGCCGGGACGCTGAAGAAAGGTCGCGTTCTGGAAGAGCAGCTAGGACCGAAGATGCTGGTGGCAGACCAAGTTCATCCGCGAGATATGCAGCACATCCTTGAGCGGGGCCGCGAACATTGCGGAAAACGATGATTTTTTCTCCGTTTCGGATCAATTTTTTTGCCAAGGGCACGATGACGTCTTGCGAACTGGGCTTGTCCCGACGCTGACGAATTTCACCATATTCAAGCAGTTGCTCCTTTCGAACGATGCCGTCGGCTCCAACGCTCTGAAAGGTTCCTGATCGATCCAGAACTCCTTCGATTAGCGGTACAGGGCGAACGTCCCTTCGCAAAACTGGCAGCTGCAGCCACTGATCGAAACCATTGAGGCTGCCGATGACGGCAGACAACACTAGCAATTGCGGTTTGATGCCGATTTCGCGGTTTCGCAGAAGCATCGCCAGGATCAGTTCGACCGTGATACCTCGGTTGGGATCGGTGATAAACTGACCTTCATCGACCACCACCAGACCAAGCTGCGAGAGCAGCTTCGGTGACCCCAGCGCGATATTGAGGAACATCTCGTAGGTAAAGAACGCGATATCGTAGCGGCCCGTCATCACCGACGAGACGCCATCAGACGCATCGCCGCTGCAGCGTGCAACACGCAATCCCGCGCTGCCGTAGCGAGCTGAGAAGTCCTCGAATTTCTCGTTCACAAGCGCGCGGTACGGCAGAAGGAACACAGCTTTTTTGCCAGACGTAACGTTCTGAGCGCTCGCGAGTTCTCCGACAAGCGTTTTGCCTGAGCTGGTTGGCGCGACGACAAGGAGTGAGTTGCCCGCCAGGACTCCATAATCATTGACTGCCGATAGCTGAAGGGGATTGAGCCCCTCCGGAAAATCCTTCTTCCAGATATTGACGACTTCAGGCGGGAAGCCGAGGTGCTCAAACTCCGCGAAATCGCCGCTGACCTTCGTGATCCCATGTTCCGGAAACGCAGCAAGGTAATTCTCGCCCCGCTCAAATCGGGGGAAAGTGAGCCCGCCCTGAATATGGCCGAGGAATTCCGGGGTCTGTGTGCGACCCATCTGTTGTGCCGCAACCCGTGCAGCTCCAATAATAGCTCCAGCGATCTCCGGAAATGCGACCGACGTTAGCTCAGCGTTGGTAAGTGCCTGGATGATCGAGTAGGTCAGGACGCCATGGCCACTGCCTGGTTGCTCCCATGCCGATTCATCTGGACCGCAAGCTGCGAACAGCACGCGGCCTTCACCGAATATGCCTTCGTAGGGCGAAAAGGAGCGTGGTCTTCCCTCGGTTTCAAGGACGCGGGCAGGGGCCTGGCCGCTGAAGCAGCAATCGAGCACGCAGAGGATCACGCGTGCCTTACTCCCAGCAAACGCATCAGCCAACTCGGACATTGGAAGCGTTGAATTATCGAGGTCAGCAAGCGAGGTGTCTGAAAAGACGAGGCGACCGTTCGCCGATCCGTGTCCCGCGAAGCTTAGAATAACGACATCATCAGTTTGGGCTTCCGACAAAGCAGTAAGGATAGCTCGACGCGAATTCTCGATAGTGGCGACATCATCAAGCAGAAGTCTCGATTCTAGATCGGGGATGTTATCGGAGAACAAGGCCCAGAGCGCACGAGCGTCATCGCACGCACCGCCCAGTTCACCAATTTTAGGGTCAACATGCTTATTGATCCCTATGAAGACACCACGAACGGACATGGCAACACCTGACGTTTTGCAGCTTATTAACTGCTCAATAAGGGGACCTACATATCATTCTGATCCAGCCCTTCCAATCACTCTCGATGGTTGCGTATCCCGTCGAACCTTGAGCCCCATGATGCCGTAAGTGCTTACTTATACCCTCTTAGCGCGATAGCGGTCAGATGCCTTGTCGGGTCAACGTGGCTCTCACGCGGATGACCAGCAGTTTCTTCGGCTCGACACCAGCGGACGCCTTCTCGCTCAGCTTGTGACTGTGACGGACAACAGCGTGTGCGGCGAGAATGACCCGGTTTTCTAGGGTCCAATAATGAATGTTATCGGTCATCAGGCCCGACAACAGGGCAATTTTGACTTTTGAACCTACCGTAATTTAGCTTCCAATGGGCCGGAGAACCGCCCGGATTTCCTCAGCCACGTCTGCAATGTCAGCATCAGGATAGACAGAAGGAGAACGGCACCAGGGACCGTTGAGAAGTCCCGGGTCCGACCCGCGCCATTAAGCAGGATAGGAAGAGTTGGTTCCAGCGCCTCGGCGACGTCGTGACATTCTCAAGTGCAATGTCTAGGCATCTGGCCCCTTAACAACGGGGAGAGAAAGACGCACACGCGAGAAAACCCGTTCCCAGGTCTCTCGTGTCAACTCCTTCGCAGCACAGATGATGTCGGTGCTAAGCAATGCCCTTGGTCGCGTTGAGGGTTCAAACAATCAGCCTAGATATTCCAAGTGAATGAGTGGATATCGTCTGCCTTGTCCGTCGACTGGCGAACGCCCTGTATGCCTAAACCCCATTCGTTCATAGAAGCGAACAGCTTGATCATTCTGCTCGTTGACGTCGGTCGTCATTTTTGGATGAAGCGTGAGGCCATGCTGTACAAGGGCCGCACCAATGCCTGCTCCTCGCCGGGCGGGATCAACGAATAGTGCCTCCATGTGCCCGTCCTCGATCAGCATGAAGGCCAGCGGGTAGTCATTTTCATCAACTGCTAACCAAAGTGGAGCACGCGGAAGGAAATCGCACACCATTTCATCAATGGCGACGCGATCCTCAGGCGTTAGAAAATGATGAGTAGCGTCAACTGCGCCTCTCCAAATCTCGATTACGCGGGTGCCCTCGTCCGGGCGCGAAGGTCGGATCAAAATCATGGTCTTCGACTACAATGCCTAATTTACCGAGTAAAGTCAGTTGCTCAGTAGCCCTCCATTCCGCCGTCGGTTCTGAATCAGGTTCGGCATGAGCCGTTGTGCTTGGCCAATTCGAGTGGGGAGTTAACTGAGCCGCTGCTTGATAACAAACTGAAGGTGTGCCACGCGCACATGATGAACGCGTGCTGACTGCGGTCTGGCTACTGCGATCCCGGGCGTCGTGGCACGATCTACCTGAACCCTATGGTCCGCGCACTACCCGCCGTATTACCGTCGCAGTTGGGACCGCCCCGGTTGCCCCTCTTTCCGGCGGAGTGGATGTTGACCCCACGATACGGTTCGGCTGGTTTTGTCTGTCCTGGTTGTCACAGGAATTTATTCAAGCGCCTTCTACAGCGCGAGACGGTTGCTGCTCCCGATCCGAAGCGCCGCTAGAGCACCTGCCGAAACCACTGCCGCCAAGCCAGCGAGAGGTGCCACGCCTTGCATGAGAGACGGCGCTGCCACTGCCGTTCCTGCCGCTGCCACTCCGAGGAAAGTCAACACGACCATCGCAGCGGCGCGAGAATCGTCGCCATCCGCTGCTACTATAGCGCGATGGAACCCCACCGGTCCTCTAATCCCAAAACCGATTCCGTTCAGTGCAAAAAGCGGGATGATGAAGGTGAGGGCTCCAACGCCGAGTGAGGAGACGATGAAGATGGCCAGGAAGGTACCTGCAACGGTGGCAGTCCCTCCCCAGATCACCCGCTCAGCGCCGTAGCGCTTCGTCAACCTGGGTGAGACGACGGTACCTAGGATGAAGAAAGACACTCCTACAACTTGCATGAGGATGAAAGAAGTCATCGGCAGGCCCATCCCTTGGGTAAAGGCAGTCGGAGCACCAAAGACAAAGATCATGATGCTTCCAAGCGATAACGCCTGGCTCAACGCGTATCGAAGGAAAAGCGGCGTGCGTAGAAGGGCGAAATAGCTCCCGCCACCTGACCGCTGATGGGTGGCAGGTTTTGGCAGGAGGATCACGGAAGCGATGGTGGCGACAGTGGCAGCGGCGGCCATGGTCACGAATGCCAAGCGCCACCCGCCGAGCTGGAAGAGAAACAAGCCAGCTATTGGAGCAAGTGCAGGAGCCAAGGACTCGATTGAGCCAAGCCACCCTAGGACCCGGGGAGCCTCGCGGTCACCGTAGATCGTCCGTAAAAGTCCTGGAGCAAACACAGCCGGAGCCGCGCCAAACGCCCCCTGAAAGGCCCGCAGAAGAACCAGCATCCACAAGTCTGACGCAAACGAGGCGATGAAGGACACGCAGGCAAACAGTGTCAGAGACGCGGAGAACAGAAAGTTGCGCTCGACGCGATCTCCAAGTGCGCCAAAGCTTAACAGACCGATTGCCGTGCCAAGTGTGTAGGCTGCAAGTACATATTGAGCCTCTATGACGGTGCCTCCAAGGGCCTGCGGCAAGTACGGGACGGAAGGGAGGATTAGATCGACGCCAGCGACGCCCAGTACGGTGCCTGACGCGATGACCAGAAAAACAATTGAGCGTGGAGCGGAGTTTGCCATGCCCGCTTCTGATCCGAGATTGTTCACAACGCAAGGCGTGGGGCACATCAGAATATTTTATTCAGGCAGCGTAGTCACCAACCTGCAGGTGGTCCCGTCTGCGAGACAGACGCGCTCCCAGCAAACGCTGCTCTGCCTGATAGGAAGGTCAATATTTCCGTTGTCTGCGGTTACGAAACTTACCTCGCCGACGAGATCATCGAACCACCCTCTGTCATTAAGCGTCTGTTCAACCAACTCGATGTCTGACGTTGCAAAGGGTCTGAGCGACGCTCCAAGTAGATCGTTGCGATCCAACCGCCACTCCTGCCAACGGGCTGGCGAGGCGGCCAACAGCTTGTGCGACCGGTCCTCAATAAGATGCGTTGATAATGTCGTATGATCTACGAGCCGTGCCAGTGCACGGTCCACTTGTGCAGAAGGCTTTGCGAAGTGCCTTTCGATCAAGGCAGCTTGTGCGGGCTTCAATTCTATCAACCCGCGTTCCAGTCGCGATAGCGTGGGCTGACTTACCTGAAGCAGTTCCGCCATATGCTCCTGCTTGATGCCATGAAGCCGACGCAGTCGACGAAGATTGGTGAACTGAGTGGAACGCACTATGACATGTCCTCATGGATCAGGAGAAACGGTCAAAATCTGCTTCTTTCCAAACGGCAATGTTGCATGGGGAAGCACTATCACACTTCCGACATCACAACCGGAGCCAAATTCGTAGGAAGCGACCTCACGTGGTTGGCAGTGATTACGGGCTGACGCACACGTATTTTCCGCTGTTTTGTCAAGGCGTTCGCGGCAGCCGGGTAAACGGGATCGTTACGTCGTTCAACGTCGTACAGTATCACAGCGGAAGTAGGTCCCAAATAGAAGAGCCGCCCGACGGCGGCTCTGAGACTACAAGTTCTTGGCTCGGGCCCGTTCAGAACTCTTGCCAGTCGTCTGCGACGGCTGCGGCTGCCGCTCCGGTACGTCCGCTGAAGGCTTTGGCGATCTTGCCGACCATGGAGCGTGGAGCAGAGGCAGTAGATGCATGAGTTGCAGGTTTGACGGGTGCAGCTCTGGACGTGCCGGTCGCGAAGCTGGCTGCCGTGCCGAGCTGAAACTGCGAAACAAGCTCACGCAGACGACTTGCTTCGTTCGCTAAGGTCGCACCGGCAGCACTGGCTTCTTCGACCATGGCGGCATTCTGCTGCGTTACCTGGTCCATCTGGTTGACGGCCATATTTACTTCGGACAGCCCGATGGACTGCTCCTTGGCCGACGTGGCGATGGAGTCCATGTGCTGGTTGATCGTGACAATATAAGCCTCGATCTTCTTGAGGGCCTCGCCCGTCTCGCTGACGAGCTTCACGCCAGTCTCGACTTCAACTGTCGATTTGCCGATCAGGTCCTTAATCTCGCGTGCAGCCTGGGCCGAACGCTGTGCCAGCTCACGCACTTCCTGCGCAACCACTGCAAAGCCTTTTCCTGCTTCACCAGCGCGAGCAGCTTCAACGCCTGCGTTTAACGCCAGGAGGTTAGTCTGGAAGGCAATGTCGTCAATGACGCCTATGATGTTAGAGATTTGTCCCGACGAGTCCTCGATGCGTCCCATCGCGGTGACGGCATTGGCAACAACATTGCCAGACTGACGGGCGCTCTCGTTAGCTTGAACTGCAACAGTCCGGGCTTCTTCTGCTCGTTTGGTCGAGTTCGCAACATTCGTCGTGATCTCGTCGAGAGCAGCCGCCGTCTCTTCAAGCGAAGCCGCCTGCTGCTCCGTGCGTTTCGAAAGGTCTTCTGCACTGGAACTAATCTCGCGCGAACCGCCGTCAATGGCATGCGTCGCCTGAGCGACCGCCGCTAATGTCCCACGAAGCTGCACGATGGCGCGATTGAAGTCTTCCCTCAGCCCCTCGAAGTTTTGCGCGAAGGCTAGGTCGAGCTGGAAGGATAAATCACCAGAGGCCAGATGCTTTAGGCCTTCAGCAAGACCCTGCGTCGCCTGCTCCATCTCTTCAGTGCGGACACGATCCTGCTCGGCTGCACGTCGGCGCTGTTCTTCCGTCAGGTGGCGCTGGTTTTCCGCTTCACCTTCCAGCCGCTTGTTCTCGACCGCGTTCTTGCGGAAGACCTCGACGGCTGCGGCCATGTCGCCAATCTCGTCAGCACGGCCTGCAAAGGGAATGGCGGCATCGGCATCACCGGACGCAAGGTTCTTCATCGAGCCGGTTATCAGCTGGATCGGCTGGGCGATGCTGTTAATTGAAAACCAGATCGCTCCAATAATGATGGCGAAGCATCCAATGGTTGCTGAATATGTCCAGAAGGTCGTGGTTCCATAGGCTTTTACGCTAGCATCGTAAGCCTCTGCGCTATCCTTGGTATCGTGTTCCAGAAGATTTGCGAGTGCTACCGTCTGAATCATCTTTCGCCGGAAGGTATCCACGCGGCCGGGTCGCTTCGGGACCTTCCCAACGTGGTGACTGATCCGTTGTGCCTGCAGCACCGTCTCTTCGACTTCGATCCCCGTTTTGGTCTCCATTAGCCAATCTGTTCCAACCTCAATGGGTGAACACTAGTTCCGGAGACTTGGGTAAGGCGGTTACTTGCTAGACTGTAGTTCGGCAGCCAACCTTAGGGCACGGAGGCGAGCGGTTTTCTCTTCACGCTCTCTGGCTTCTTCATCGGTAGCTTCCGTGGCTACCTTCGTGGTGTGTTCAAACATGGCCGCGCGTTCTCGCACGGTCAGAGTTTTTCTGATCCTGCTTACCATCGTTTCCATCGCTATTCGGGTCGCAATGAAAAATGGTGATCGGCGCGACAGTTTTCAACATTAGAACTGCACTCAAGGTCCGGGAGAGTCTTGCTTAACCGGACCGCGATTTTGAGGAAAAAAAGGGCGCTTCAAGGGGAAGGAAGCGCCCGGAAGAATGGGAGTGCGCCGGATGAAAACCGGCGGCCCCAAACAGACTCTGTGGTAGTTTGTTCCCAGCGCCAACACTGAGGGCGATTGTTCTCATCGTAAAGAACTAGGGCGTTATAGCGGTGTGCTTGTCCCGTTGTACTCTGGGTCGTCAGGAAAATTTTGATCGTCGAACCAAATGTGATCGGCGAGGTCCGAGAGCGAACGGACCGCTTGTTCGCGCGACCAACCCGCTCGGATTGCTTCGTCTACCAGAGCGATAAAAGCCGGTTCCAAGGCTTCCTGGCATTCCATGTCGTCATCTCGCGGGTTCGCATTTGGTGACCTGATCATGATGTCTTCCTCGCTTCAGCTTGCTTTCCTCGTCTGGCGATCTTTTTCGAGCGACTTCCTCAGCGCATCCATGATGTCGATGACATTGCTGTCGTTCGCAGCGGAAACGGATTTGTCCTTTTTGCCCTTCTTCCTCGGCTTCAGCTGATCCTTCTTCTCTGCAATGAGCTTCAGGAGACTTTCCTGGACTGGATCGCTGGCCATTTCCGGCGTCCAGTTTTTCGTTTGCTTTTTGATGACCTTCTCAATTGCGGAGACGACCTTCGTGTCGGCTTTTTTATCAATTTCCTTGAAATACTCAGTTTCGGGACGGACCTCGTTGCCGAAGCGAAGGGTCCAC
>NZ_MOOY01000020.1 GCF_001931685.1 Pararhizobium arenae
CACAGCCATTGCGCCAGATCGCATAGACGCCAGCGAACGACGCCGTCCAGATAGGGTGTCGGCCCACGCTCGATGGCCTGCGCCAAGGCCGCAAGCTTATCATCGTTCAAGCGTGACTTTTGACCGCGAGCCTTGCCGTTGACCAGACCAGCGGGGCCGCGTTCATTGAAGCGCAGGACCCAGTCCCGAACGATCTGGAGCGTGACATTGCCGAGGCGGGCGGCATCGGATCGCGAGCCTCCGTCATAGATCGACGCCAGTGCCAAAAGACGTCGTGCCTGGGCCGCGTCCTTCGTCTGCCGCGCAAGNAGATTCACCGCGTTTTGGGAAGCTTAAAGAGTCGAGTTCATAGAGACGCCGTATTAGAACCGCAGAGCCAGTTCTGCCAAAGTAGTGCTAGCCGGAGGTAGACGGACCTCAACCGGTCTAAGAGGGTCCTAAACTTGGAACGGCCAATTGTGACCTTCGAAGCCACGTCACAACGGTAGTTTACAATGACCGTCCGTATCGCTTCAAAGTTTCGTTTCGCTAAAATACAAGCAAAAACATTTAAAGCTCCGGAATATATCGCCGCTATTGTCCGCCTTGACCCTTAGATGCTGTCATCGACGCGCCACCAAATGAATGTGTTCAAATGCCTGCGGACATTCCCCATCATGCTTCAGTTCAAGATGTCCTTCCTTCAATCTTCAAGCGGTCTCCTCATCCTGTCATTATCAAGGACGAACAATCACGGTTTCTCTTCCTGAGTGATGCCGCCTGTGACCTTGTCGGCGTCCGGTTGGAGGACCTTGTCGGACACACCGACCATGACTTTCTACCCGCGGCGGAAGCAGATGCGATCAGGGCCTTGGACATTGAAATCCTGGCCACTGGCGAGGAGAAGCTTTTTGAAGAGCGGATCACCGCGCTCGACGGCTCTGTGCGCACGCTAGTCACACACAAGCGGCGTCTGAAATGGCCTTTCGCGAACGAAACATCTTACATCATCATCGCTGAGATCAAGGACGTGACAGAGCTTCAAGTGGCGGAGCAGGTATTGCGTGCCAGCGAGGAGCATCACCGTTCATTGATCGAACTCCATCCTCAAACACCCTGGGTGGCGGATCCTGACGGCGAGATTATCGAGGTGGGTCAGGAGTGGGCACATCTTTCCGGGCGTCACATTGATGAGGCCACAGGCCACGGGTGGGAGGCATCAGTTCATGCTTCGGATCTATCAACCGTCAGGCGGCGCTGGAAAGAGGCCGTACAAGCAAAATCGCTGTTGGATATGGAATTTCGGATTCGCAACGCTGCTGGGGACTATCGCTGGTTCAGAAGCAGGGCTGCTCCAAAACTTGCTGCCGATGGGAAGGTCATCAGGTGGTATGGCCTTCTGGAAGATGTTCATGATCGGTACACGGCAGTAGACGCGCTTCGGGAAAGTGAACGTAGCCTGCGCGAGCATCGCGACAAGCTGGAGAAGATCGTCGAATGCCGGACGGCGGAGATCCATGAGAAAAACGCCGAACTGGATCGACTGCTTCAGCAAGAGCGTGAAGTGAATGCATTGCAACGCCGTTTCGTGGCGATGATCTCACATGAGTTCCGCACGCCGCTGGCGATTATTGACAGTGCCGCCCAGCGACTGACGAGAACCAAGGCAGTCCTCACCACCGATTATCTTGCAGAGAAATCGACGCAAATAAAGAACGCCGTTTCCCGCATGGTGGAGCTGATGGAAAGCATCCTTGCCGCGGGCCGCCTGCAGACTGGGATGATTGAGATCAAGAAGCAGGAAGCTTCTCTCTCGGCCGTGATAGAGGAGTGCGCCGATCGTCGAAGGCAGCTTAGCCCGACCCATCGCCTCCACCTCGATGTGGAACATTTGCCGGCCCGGATGTGTTTCGATCGAGACGCCATCGAAAGAGTGTTCTCAAATCTCCTCTCGAATGCCGTGAAATATTCGCCCGCAGCATCTGACATCATTGTTCGTGGCTGGGAGGAAGATGGAAATGCCAAGGTCGAGATTCGCGACGGGGGCATTGGGATTGACGCAGACGATCTGCCCAGATTGTTCGAACCGTATTTCCGCGCACGAAGCGCCACAGGAATAGCGGGAACGGGGATCGGCCTCAACATCGTCCGAGAGATCGTTGAGCTGCACAGAGGAAAGATCAGCGTTGAAAGCGCTCTCGGCGCCGGAACCACATTCTCAGTCACGCTGCCGACGAGTTTGGATCCATCACAAGAAAAAGCCGCTTAACGGGAGGACAATATGATCACCGTACTTTGTGTCGACGATGAAGTCGACCTCCGCAAACTGCTTGTCGAAGAATTCAATGACGCCGGGTTGGCAACCTTGGAAGCTTCGAACGGAAAAGAGGGCCTGGAGCTCATCCTCAGCTCCTGGCCGGACATCGTTGTCTGCGACATATCGATGCCGGTGATGAACGGCCACGAATTGCTGGCGGAGATCCAGATTAATCACCCAGAATTTTCCCACACACCTTTCATCATGCTGACGGCGCTCAGCGACAAGGACAACCAGCTCACCGGATTGAGCGCGGGGGCGGAAGACTATCTGACCAAACCGGTGGACCTCGAGCTGCTGATGGCGAAAATCAACGGGTGCATCACGCGGCTTCAAAACAATCGTCGCACCGGGCACGGGCTTTAGGTCCGGGCCACCCGCAGTTGCAACTATGCAGGTATGTCTCAGATGTCCCTTCCCACACTTGGTCGAGCAGGCGGTTTGGCGAGTTCACTTGACTTGATTTCCGCTATCTTCTCGGGCTTTCGCCACCCCGTAATCGTCAAGGATGAGCAGTCACGGTTCGTTCACCTGAACGCCGCCGCTTGTGACTTGATTGGACATTCGGCAGAGGAATTGAGCGGCCGAACAGATCATGATTTCCTGTCGAAGGAGGAGGCGGATAGAATTGTCGCGATCGATCGCGAGATCCTTGAGACGGGTGTCGAGCAGGTCTTCGAGGAAGTGATCACGCCTCCGGAAGGAGGAACACGAACGCTTGTTACGCACAAGCACAGCGTCGCCTTCCCCGGCATTGAGGAGCGCAAGTACCTGATTGCCGTCATCACGGATGTTACCGAGTTGCGGGAAGCGGAACGAACCCTGCGGGAGAGCGAGGAGCATTACAGGTCGCTGATCGAGCTTCATCCGCAGGTTCCCTGGGTCGCGAATGCCGAGGGAGAGGTGATCGAAGTTGGCCCCACATGGGTCCAGCTTTCAGGATCGTCACCGGAATCAGCTTTTGGCCAGGGCTGGGGGAACAGCGTACATCCGGATGATCTCGGCATCGTTCTTCAGAAGTGGCAGCGTTCGGTTGCATCTGGTGCTCCATTCGATGTTGAATGCCGCATTCGCGTTGCGGACGACAGCTATCGCTGGGTTCGAAACCGCGCCGCCGCCCGCCAGGATGTGCAAGGCAGGACAATCAGATGGTACGGGCTTCTCGAGGATGTTCATGAGCGTAGAACCACTGAAGAGGCTTTGCGCGAAAGCGAGACGCGCTTTCGCCTGATCGCTGATAGCGTCCCAGTGATGATCTGGTTGACCGACGAAAGCGGGAAAACGACCTATCTCAATCGAAACTGGCTTGAGACGACCGGACAGAGCGAGCAGCAGGCTCTTGGTCATGGTTGGCTGGATGCAGTCCACCCGGAAGACCGGGAAGCGGTTCTCAGGAGCTTCACGGAGGCTAGCACGTCTCGGACGCTTTCAAGGGTGGAATATCGACTACGGCGAGAAGACGGAAGCTGGGCCTGGGTAATCGACATAGGTGAGCCGCGTTTATCATCTAACGGTGCTCTCATGGGCTTTGCTGGTTCGGTATTGGACATTTCGGATCGAAAGGCGTCAGAAGCGGCTCTGGAGGAAAGTGAGGCGTTCATACGGAGCATATTCGACAGCAGTCCAGACTGTGTGAGGCTTCTCGATCTTGAGGGCGAACCGCTCCTGATGAACAAGGCAGGGCGTCGGTTATTCGGTCTGTCGCAGGATGCTGATCTTACACTCCAGCGATGGGATCGCTTGGTGGCGTCAAGTGACGCAACACGCGTTACGGAGGCATTCTCCTCTGTCCGCAGAGGAAACACCGCGAGATTCGAAGCGCGTGTCACGAGTGTCGACGGTATAACCCTCTGCATGGACGTGATCGCCGCCCCTGTGCTGGACAAGTCTGGGAAGACTATCCGTATTCTTACGATCTGGCGTGACATCACAGATGCCAAGGCCGCTCGCGACGCGGCCGACGAAGCCAGACGCTCTGCGGAGCAGGCAGCCGAAAAGCTGGGATCCGTCCTCGAAAGCACAATGGACTGCGTCGTGGTGTTAGATCATGATTGGCGGCTTACCTACATGAACACGAACGCGCGACGGCTGCTTGGTCTTGATAATGAAGCGATAGGGCAAGGACTTTGGTCGCTCTACCCCGAAGAGCAGAACGGAGTCTTTGCGGCGCAATACAGAAAAGCGTTAGCGTCCAGGCAACCGGTAACATTTGAAGAATATCTAGCCAGACTGGACATGTGGATCGAGGTCCATGCCTCGCCAACGGACGAAGGGCTGTCGATATTTTTCCGCGACACGTCGGAGCGCCGGCGCGCCGAGCAAGAGCGGTTTCACGCCCAGACGCAAATGCTCCATATGTCACGTCACGATGCTCTAACCAACCTGCCGAACCGACTGCTGTTCAGGGAACGGCTCGAACAGAGTTTGGCGGAGATGCGTGATGATGCACGTCTGGCAGTCATGACACTGGATCTCGATGGTTTCAAGCCGGTCAATGATACCTACGGCCATCCGGTGGGAGACATGTTGCTGCGACAGGTCGCGGAACGGTTAAGATGCTGTGTTCGCGAGGAGGACACGGTCGCCCGAGTCGGCGGCGACGAGTTCGTCATTGTCCAACCGACAGTCCGCCGAATTGGTGACGTGGATTTGCTTGCAAGACGCATCATCGAGAACTTACAGAGGCCGTTCGAGCTTGAGGGGCTTTCAATCAGCATTGGAACCAGCGTCGGGATTGCTTTTGCTCCGGATGCGGGCACGACCGTCGACCAACTCGTTCGCGCCTCTGACGTGGCTCTTTATCGCGCCAAAGCCGAAGGAAGGGGGACGTTCCGCCGGTTTGAGGCTGGAATGGACGCGCATCTCCAAGCGCGCCAGGAGCTCAAGATTGCGTTGCGAAACGCAATCGCACGAAACGAACTTGAACTCTTTTACCAGCCATTGGTTGATCTATCCTCAAGCAAGGTGAACACATGCGAAGCACTTGTCCGCTGGCATCGTCCTGATAAAGGGATGATCTCTCCGGCTGATTTCATACCAGTTGCCGAAGAAAGTGGTCTGATTATACCAATCGGAGAATGGGTCTTGCAGACGGCCTGCAAGGAAGCCTCCGCTTGGCCAGACGGGGTCGGCGTAGCGATCAATCTTTCGCCGCTGCAGTTTAAAGATGGCAAACTGGTCGCCATCGTCGCCGAAGCCCTAGGGGCGACGGGTCTTGCTCCCTCTCGGCTGCAGCTCGAGATCACGGAATCGGTCATGTTGGACGAGAACGATACTAACCTGAGAACGCTGCAGGAATTGCGCGCACTCGGCGTGAAGATCGCCATGGACGACTTCGGTACCGGCTACTCCTCGCTCGGCTATCTCCGGAGCTTTCCCTTCGACAAAATCAAGGTGGATCGCGGCTTCATCAGTGATCTGCCAGATGGGAAAGAGTCTCTTGCGATTGTCCGAGCAGTTGCCGGCATTGGTCGCAGTCTCGGTATCACGACGACTGTTGAAGGCGTCGAAACCCAAGAGCAGCTCGACGCGGTTAATGCGGAAGGGTTCAATGAGGCTCAGGGATATCTCTTCTCCAAACCCGTTCCGGCACACGAGATCGTCGCGGCGCTGCAGTCGCTCGGTAGTAGATGAGATGCTCCCCTCTCTGCGGATGTTCAAGTTGGTCGATGGGTACCGAACTAGCTTTGGCTAACACTCAGAAAAGCGTGCTCAATGCGAAAACTTCTGGATCGTGCGAGGATGGGGCGTTGCCGGGCGTGTCCCAAATTTCTCAGTTAGCGAGCTGTTCACCATCGGCGGGGAAATTGCCGCTCCCGATGTGACGAAGCTGCTGATGATTTTAAATGCTATCGCTGACAAGCAAAAGCACCAGTCAAAGGGCGACTTCAAAGGGCGGCATTTCGAGGCATGGCTGATCGTGTAGGCGGTGACTTGGTACCTCCGCTATCCGCTCAGCTATCGAGATCTCGTAGAGACGTTTCTCGAGCGTGGCTACGCAGTGGATCACACCACGAACAACCGCTGAGTCTTGGCTTATGCGCCAGTGGTCGAAAAGCGGCTGCGCCAGTTTCGCCGACCCCACTACGGTTCAGTGCGGATTGACGAGACCTACGTTAAGATCCGCGGCAAATGGCGCTATCTTTATCGTGCCATCGACAAGCGCGAAACCCGGTCGACTTCCTACTCACCGCGAAGCGTGACCTCGATGCCGCCAAATGGTTCCTTCGCAAAATGCTCAAGGATGAGCCGCTACTCTCCCCAGGTAAGATCGGTACCGACGGCGCCAATATTTCCGTCGGCGATCAAAACGGCCATCGATGATGGTCTCCTGCATCCAGACCCGGTCCAGTATGTCACCAGCATCAACAGCAACGGATCGAGAGCGACCAGTTCAGAGTGAAGAAGAACATGCCGAAGATCGGCGGCTTTCAATCCTTCAGAACGGCGCGCCGAACGATTGCTGGATCCGAGGCGATGTTGTGGCTGCGAAAGGGCTTCGGTTTCGCCCGCGGCTGGACCGTCAACAATCAGAATGATCTGCTGGCGCGCCTCTTCAGACTTCAAGTAAGCCCTCGGTGAGGGCCGTCTTGCGAGGTTGATGCGAACATCGGAAGTCCTAGTGCAAACACTAGGAGTAGTCCTATGACGAAGCATCCGATTGAAGTCATCACGTCTGTCGAGCGCGTCGGCGCTGGTCCCGCCAGGACAAGGAGCGTCTCGTCGCAGCCTGCCTTGAGCCAGAGGCGGTTCTCTCGGAGATTGCCCGTGGGGCCGGTATCCACGTCAGCCAGCTCTTTCGGTGGCGCAAGGAGCTTTGCCAGATCGAGGAACCGAGGACCGAGACGGCGCGCAGGTTGGTGCCGGTTATCCTGTCTGAGGCCCAACCCGCGGCTACGGACGCGCCAGCCTCATCGCAACCCCGTCGGAAGCGTAGCGATGTGACGATTGATCTGGGCCGCGGTCGCCGTGTCCGTGTGGATAGCGACATCGACACGGAGGCGCTTGGCCGTATTCTCGACTGTGTACTGGGTCGGCGATGATCCCGGTCCCTGCTGGTGTGAAAGTCTGGCTGGCAACCGGCCATACGGACATGCGCAAGGGCTTTCCCGGTCTGTCGCTGTTGGTGCAAGAGACGCTGAAGCGCGATCCGATGTGCGGACACGTCTTCCGCGGGCGTGGCGGCGGTCTGATCAAGGTCATCTGGCATGACGGTCAAGCAGCGTGCTTGTTCACAAAGAAGCTGGAACGCGGACGCTTCATATGGCCGTCGGCGGCCGATGGGACGGTGGTGATTACCCCTGCGCAGCTCGGGTATTTGCTGGAAGGTATCGACTGGCGGATGCCGCAAAAAACCTGGCGGCCGACCTCGGCCGGATAAGCAAAAACGCTGGAATCGCTGGATAGAATATGATTCCATCAGCCCATGAACGATGCGGCTGAACAGCTTCCTGACGACCTTGCCAGCGCACTTGCGGCCCTGGCGGCGGAGCGTGCCCGGCGCATCACGGCCGAGGCCGAGGCAGCGACCGCCAAGGCAGAGGCCGCCAGCGCGAAGGCGCTCGTATCGCATTCCGAGGCGCTGATCGCGCGGTTGAAGGTGGAGATAGAGAAGGTCCGCCGGGAGCTCTACGGCAGCCGCTCCGAGCGCAAAGCGCGGCTTCTCGAACAGATGGAACTGCAGCTTGAAGAGCTGGAGGCTGATGCTGGCGAAGATGAACTGGCGGCGGAGATCGCAGCCAATGCCTCGACCGTCAGGGCCTTCGAGCGCAGGCGACCATCACGGAAACCGTTCCCCGGACATCTCCCGCGCGAGCGTGTCGTCATTGCTGCTCCAACAAACTGCCCCTGCTGCGGCTCGGCCAAGCTGTCGAAGCTCGGTGAGGACATCACGGAGACGCTGGAGGTCATCCCGCGTCAGTGGAAGGTCATTCAGACCGTGCGGGAGAAGTTCTCCTGCCGCGAATGCGAGAAGATCACGCAGCCGCCAGCACCCTTCCATGTGACGCCGCGCGGCTTTGCCGGCCCGAACCTTCTGGCGATGATCCTGTTCGAGAAGTTCGCCCAGCATCAGCCGCTCAATCGCCAGAGCGAGCGCTATGCTCGCGAGGGGATCGATCTCAGCCTGTCGACGCTTGCCGATCAGGTCGGCGCGTGTGCAGCGGCCCTGAAGCCAGTCCATTCGTTGATCGAGGCCCATGTCCTGGCGGCCGAGCGACTGCATGGCGACGACACGACCGTGCCGATCCTGGAGAAGGGAAAGACCGATACGGGCCGCATCTGGACCTATGTCCGGGATGACCGGCCGTTTGGCGGGCTGTCCCCGCCTGCGGCCCTGTTCTACGCGTCGCGAGACCGGCGACAGGAGCATCCCGAACGCCACCTGAAGACCTTCTCCGGCATTCTGCAGGCGGATGCCTATGGCGGCTACAATCCGCTGTTTAAGGTAGATCGCGATCCCGCGCCTCTGCGCCAAGCACTCTGCTGGGCACATTCGCGCCGTAAGTTCTTCGTGCTGGCCGACATCGCCGCGAACGCCAAACGTGGCAGCAAAGCTGCGCTGATCTCGCCAATGGCATTGGAGGCCGTCAAACGGATCGATGCCCTGTTCGATGTCGAACGGGATATCAACGGGCTTGCCGCCGATCAACGTCTGGAGCGCCGCCGCAAAGTCAGCCAGCCACTCGCCGAAGAACTGCATGATTGGCTCCAAACCGAGCGGGCAAAATTGTCGCGCAGTTCTCCCGTCGCCGAGGCGATAGATTACATGCTCAAGCGATGGGATGGCTTCACGTCATTCCTCGATGACGGCCGGATTTGCCTGACGAACAATGCTGCCGAACGAGCGCTCAGAGGGTTTGCACTCGGCAGGAAGTCATGGCTCTTCGCCGGATCGGATCGTGGTGCTGATCGCGCCGCGTTCATGGCGACGCTCATCATGAGCGCCAAGCTCAATGACACCGACCCACAGGCCTGGCTCGCCGACGTCCTCGCCAACATTGCCGACACGCCGATCAGCAGGCTGGAGCAATTGCTGCCGTGGAACTGGCAAACAGCAGCCGTTGCGGCATAAGATCAACGATGGATCACAAAGCCAACCGAGCTATCATTCGGAAAATATTGCTCACAGAATGGGACCCCATCGGGGTGTCGGACATTCCTGAAGCGCAAGACGAATATGATGCCTATGCCGGTACCGTCTTTGGCATGCTGACCAACCAAACCGCCTCAGTTGACGCCATCGCGCAGTATCTCTTCAAGTTCGCGACCGAGCACATGGAGCTCTCATACCCAGAACTTGCAGAGCGCTGCGACAAGGCTGTCAAAGCTATCGCGGAACTTCAGTCAGGCCGCTGAAGCTGGACACCATCAGCGCCAACCGCGGTAGTCACCGGATACTTACGACTTCAAAAGGTTAACAACGGGTAAAGACGGGGACTTTTTCGGCTCAACGCGTCCTACCGCCGGCTTTGCGACACGCCCTAAATATCTCCTTGTGTGACAAGGCCGCTGATAAATGACCGGTGCGCCCGCTCAAGAGATTTATGGCGCACCGCGAGTTCACCGTATAAAACGTCACTGCGGCAGGAGTACCTTCTTGGTTGTCTTGTCCATCACTGGTTTTTCGCCCGGTAGATGCGACATTGTCCGGGTGGAGCTTTCCAGCTCATCGCCTTTGACCCGCGTTTTTGTTCGCGACTTGCTGAATGTCCCTTGATCCATAGCTTGGGCTTTGGACTGCGCCTTTAGCTGATTTGGGTTCTCGTTCACTTTCGTCTGACTTTTAACCTTACCATCGGATGCGGCGGCGCTTCCTGCCGAGCCGATTGAACTGGTCGCGCCGTCATCGGTCAGGCAAGTGCCCGCCGTGCCGACTGTGCTTGCCGAAGTGTCTCCCGCTGCAGCGCTTCCTGCCGTGCCCACGGTTCCCACGGCATTGCACTCTTGGCTTCTTACTTGAAGCGGGAATGCAGTCGTTGCAATAAACATCGTAACGGCTGCCACTGACAGTAATCTAGTCATCGTGAACTCCTATTGCGTAGGTTTGGTAATGTCGCAAGTTCCATCCGAGCGGCGCGTCACAAGCGACCCATCGGGCCGTGTATAGCTGCTCGTTGACAGCGCCTGCCCCTCTCCAACACTGGATGTTGAGGATGCCGCGCTTGATGACGACGTACCGCTTCCTGCGCTACTTGGGTTTGTTTGCCCGTCCACAGTAGTCGATGAAGTGACGCGGCCACCGTCGGCAGTGACGGTAGTAGACGTACCGCCGCCCGCCTTAGATCCTGTGTTCTCAATGATGGTGCAGGTGGTCCCGTCATCCAGTTTAATGGTCTCCGAGGCCAAGGCCGGACCGCTTATGATCAAACCGATCAAAGGTGTAAGCACACCAATGACAGTTCTGCGAGATATCGTAGACATCGTGTCGTTCCTTTTGGAGGGGCCGGCCGCATATCTGCGACCGGCTGATAGGGTTAGCACTTGCCGTTGTTCTTTTTGGCTTGGCCAGGAGGGCAGGCTTTGTTGGCCTCATCGTCCTGAGCTGCACCAGCAGCGCTTCCTGCAGTACCGACGGAACTACCGGATTGGCCGTCCCCAGAAGAGGTCCCGGCGGTTCCTAGCGTGGACGCGGAACCAGACCCGTCACCGGAGCCAGCCGCAGACCCTGCGGTACCGACCGAACTGCTCGATTGGCCGTCACCCGCTGAAGTGCCTCCTGTTCCCAGGGTAGACGCGGCTCCAGAACCATCCGATCCTGCAGCAGATCCTGCGGTACCGACTGAACTGCTTGAAGTGCCATCGCCAGCCGAGGTGCCACCGGTCGCGAGCGTGGATGCTGAACCTGCTTCACAACCCACAGCACCTGGGGTGCAATCACTTCCGGCTGCAGAACCTGCTGTGCCAACCGTGCTGCTGGATGTGCCGCCGTCGACGGTCGTGCCGCCAGTGCCAACGGTGCTGCTGGATTGGGCACTCGCTGACAATGCGGTCCCGGCTAGAAGTGCTGCGACGAGCGTCACGCTTTTAAACACGTTCATAGGTGTCTCCTCTTGTTCTTTGATGCGCCCGACGAGCGTCGGGTGCTTGGTTGGAAACAAGACGAGAAAACTCGGAGTTCCATGGATCGAACTTCATACCCAAGTTCGCTAGGCACTTGGTCTCAAATCACATCAGACTGAAGACCTACCATCGCGCCAACGGTTTTGACGGGATTCTAGGGTCAAAACCCAATCAAGTTGTTGATGAGATTATCCATCCATTATTCATTGCCTGCAGAAGTAGGAGTGTTTGACCATGGCAGGCGAATTCTGGCTTGATGACGATCAGTGGGCGGTGCTTTCGCCGTTGCTTCCGACCAACCAACCCGGCGCTCATCGTACCGACGACCGCCGGGTTATCAGTGGGATCATCCACGTCTTGCGATCCGGTTGCCGCTGGCAGGATTGTCCATCCTGCTACGGGCCTTCGACAACGGTCTATAACCGCTTCCATCGCTGGTCAGCTAAAGGGATATGGCGGCGACTGTTTGAGGCTCAGGTGCAAACGACCGATCAGGACATCCATATGATCGATAGCACCACCGCAAAAGCGCACCGCTCTGCCGCTGGCGGAAAAGGGGGGCGGATGCCGAAGCAATCGGTCGATCGAGAGGCGGCAGATCGACAAAAATCCATGCTGTTGTCGATGGTTGCGGCCGTCCAGTGGCGTTGCGAATAACGCCTGGGCAACGCGGTGATGCACCCGTTGCCATCCCGCTCCTTGAGCCCTTGCCTCCAACACGTCTCTGCGCCGCAGATACGGCTTACGGCAGCGACGCCTTGCGCAGCTTCTTGACAACACGCGGCACGGACCAGTCATCCCCAACAATCCAACCCGAAAGAGGATCAGACCGTTCGACCCGATCGCCTACCGAAGACGGAATATCATCGAGCGGACATTCTGTCGCCTCAAGGACTGGAGACGTGTCGCGACGCGATACGACAAGCTCATGATAAACTTCGCGGCAACATGCTACATCGCAGCTATTGTCACATGGTGGATCAATTGAGTCTCGAGCCTAGCACTACTTTGGCAGAATTGAATTTTTGCTTGTAAAGTGCTGTCGACAGTGCGGACATCGGATTTGTGCTGTCGGTAGAGCAAGTGCGTTAATGATGGCTCTCCGCACGGCTGGCAAGGTCGGTTCAGGTGGCCCATGACGAACTCGTCGCGTCTTTTTTTCCCCGCTTTGCAGTCTGCAATCTGTGGTGCTGGAGGAAGGCGTAGGCGATTATCGTCATGAGGGCGTGCCGATGTAGCCCTTGCCATGATCGGCCTTCGAAGTGGTCGAGGCCGAGTTCCTCTTTCATCTGCTGATGCGCTTGCTCGCAAACCCATCTCGCCTTGATGGC
>NZ_MOOY01000021.1 GCF_001931685.1 Pararhizobium arenae
TCTCAGCCAATTGATAGACCCGGATATCGCTTCGCAAACGAGGCCGATCCGGTGATGCCGCATACGTCAATGTGCATGGAACCTCGCGCTTACCTTTCCTGAATACGATGGCCGCAATTATGCAGGATCGTCTCAGCGGGCACGGTCTAAACATCAAATTCTTTGATGACGGAATTGGAGACCGCAATACAGAGCAAAGCGAACGTGGTGGTGATCACCGGAGCGGCTAGTGGGATCGGCCAAGCCACGGCTGAGGGCTTCGCTTGCCAAGGCGCCAAGCTCGTGATTGCCGCCGGGGATCATGCCGAGCGAACCGCCTAGATCACGCGGTGACGATGCGCTTCATCCACATCGGCGGGACGCGCACGACGATAACTCCAATTTTAACTTCGATTATCGCGTCGTCGGCAGATGGCGTAACTGCCTATGACGGCTCGACGCTATGTTCCCTTGAGCCCAGGGCGGCGCGATGCCAGCAAAACAGTTGTGACGGGTGGATATCGAGTCGACGTGCGATCGCTGAGATGTTCGAGCTAGGCTCGAGTGCCTCTGCCACCGCCGGCGCTTCAAAATCGTCCGACCAGCGCCGGCGGAGTTGACGGCGCGTGGCATCAAAGCGCTCCGGAAATGCCTGGTTCATATCGAAAGTTCTGGTTCCAGAGCTAGGCGCAGACAAAGAGGCTCACAGCTGTTCATTCATCGGAACAGGTTATCAGATCATCTCGATGACACGACCCGATCTCCAGATAGGTCGCCACTTCGTTCGACTTGTTGATCATGTGGTGGCCATTGCCGGTGCCCTTAGGAAAGGCCGCGCAATCACCCGGACAAAGCACCGTTTCGCCCGAGTCCTCGACAAGTGTGAGTTCACCCGCGATGAGGTAAACAAACTCATCCTCGTGAGAATGCCAGTGGCGCTGGCTTGACCAATTGCCAGGCGGCAGGCACGTCAGATTGACGCCAAAATCCAGCAATCCGCCAGCATCCCCGAGACGATGGCGCAATCTTTCGGCACTCGCGATGGCGAATTCGGGCGGATAACCTGTCCCTTTCTGCACCGGAATAGCTTTGATATCGACCTTGGGCACAGCGTTCCTCCTATGATCAGGGAACACATCTGACCACGACCAATACCGACTGCCAAGGGCTGCTTCGGGGCGCCTGTCACAATGGCAGGCAAGCTTACAACGCCATGACTCCACGCCTTCGTAACCTAGAGGATCGCAACTCTTTGCAATCAGTCCTTTAAGGAATTGACCGCTGATCGCCGGGCGACGTTAAGTGAACACAATGTTGCGGTACGTAGCCAGAGTGGATGTCGCTTTCGCTCATCCTCTGGAATTTGCATTGCGAGCGACTATCAAAACCCGCCCCACCTCTCATCGATTTCACTCATTACGCCGTAAGACGCAGTCAGCCCGATAGGATCTGCGAATTCGCAGCAATATTTATGACCTCCAGACGCATCACGAAACCAAAAGGCGTCGAACTGCCCACAAGACAGCGCTCGATCGATCGATACAAGCAGCATCTTCAGTTCGCAGAACTGAAGATCTCGGCGGGCGACCGTATCGGCGCGGAAAATAACTTCCAGCAAGCTGAGCATTTCTTTCGAGCCGCCGCAGAACAGAAAGACACCGACCAGATATGACCGCATCACTTACCGCTGACTCTCCTGGCGGCGTTTCAGAAAAAGCCTGGCTCAAAATCCTGTCCGGATACAGGACTCCAACGATCCGCCGAAGTTTCTATGAGCTTGCGGTGACGCTCGTCCCCTTCCTGCTCCTGTGGAGTGGAGCCTGGCTTGCCATCCACTTCGGCTACTGGATCGGCTTGATCCTGGTCATTCCGGCGGCCGGGTTCCTGCTGCGGCTTTTCATGTTGCAGCATGACTGCGGGCATGGATCGTTGTTCGGAAAGCGCCAGTGGGACGACTGGACGGGTCGTGCTATCGGCGTGCTGACACTGACGCCCTATGATTACTGGCGCCGGGCACACGCTGAGCACCACGCCTCTGCCGGGAACCTAGACGAGCGCGGCGTTGGCGACATCACCACGCTAACCGTGGCCGAATATCGTGCCCTCAGTTTCCGTGGGAAACTCGGCTATCGTCTGTATCGACATCCCGTGGTGATGTTCGGTATCGGTCCTGCTTTCCTATTCTTGTTCAAGCAGCGTCTTCCTTTCGGGATGATGCGAGCGGGCGCCCTCCCCTGGCTCTCGACGATGCTCACAAACGCCGTTGTTGCGTTGTTGGCTGCCCTCCTGATTTGGGCTGTCGGCCTGGTGCCCTTCCTTTTGATCCACTTGCCGATCGTCCTGCTCGCAGGTTCGGCCGGCGTCTGGTTATTCTATGTGCAGCATCAGTTCGAGGAGACCCACTGGTCGAAGCCGCCGGAATGGGTTTTTCCACATGCTGCCATGCATGGTGCTTCACACTATGACTTGCCGCGGCCGCTGAGATGGATCACCGGCAATATCGGCATGCATCATGTGCACCACCTTTCCAGTAAGGTGCCGTTCTACCGACTGCCGGAAGTCTTGAAGGACTATCCCGAGCTTGCTGAGTTGGGGCGCATCAGTCTGAGCAAGAGCCTTGCGTGCGTCAAACTCATCCTCTGGGACGAGACCTCAAAACGACTGATCTCCCTTCAGGAGGCGGAGACGCTTCCATAGAGGGCAGATACGACCGAAAGCCAAGCAGCCCGGCGCCAAGACGGAGGCCTCCGCAACTTCTATGCCCAACCAGGGTTATTACTGAGCTGAACGGTTTTCGAAGAGAGGACGCTAAATGAACGATCTGCGCGAATTCGCTGCGAGCTCAAATGGTGATCGTTGGTTTCTCGGGACCGATGCGATAACCCGACAGCCCTTCGTGCTTCACCGGGGCAACGCGCCCTCAGGCGGCCACGAAACCAGAACCTCGGTTGACGGGTTTCTGAGACAGCAAACATTCGGCCCAGAACGCGAGGCGCTCTTTGCGATGCTGGATAACGAAGGCGGCGAGAATCAATCGAAGGCCACTGACGGGGAGAAGACACCATCTCTTAAGATTGCGGAAGAATATCTTCGTCTTGGCGGACGCCGGCGGGCTAAGGTCGATGACAACATCGTCAGCACCCGGCAGTGGGATGACGAGCCTGCCGAAGCCTCCGAATTTTGGAGGAAGCATGTTGAACCCATGGACGACAAGCAGCGGAGCGAGGTCGAGATCCATCTTCGATCGATGAGCGATGACTGACGCGGGGTATGGAGCCAGTCGGCAATTGGACTCAGCCCCGCAGTCGCCCGAGCCCCTCCGCCAAGGTGGATTAAATGACGAAACTCTCCGTCCGGCACAGCACGACATATCACTATCGCTATCCAGTGGCACTCAGCCCTCACCGGCTGATCCTTCGGCCTCGCGAAGGGCAGGACCTTCTGCTGGCAAGCCATGAGATCCAGGCGACACCGAGCGCGGGATTAACCTGGGCCACCGACGTGTTCGGCAACGCAATCGCAACAGCGACCTTCGCAGAGGCAACTGATCGATTGGAAATCATCAGTCTTGCAGAAGTGGACCTGCGGTCTGCGGCGTGGCCAGTGTTCGATATCTCTTTTTCCGCAGCCACCTACCCCTTCCAGTACGATGGCGAGGAATTGAAAGATCTCGGAGCATTGAGGAATGTTCAGTACCCCGACCCGTCCGGCGAGTTTCTTGCATGGGTCGGCGCCTTCGTCATGAGCGGATCGACCGACACGCTTTCACTTCTGAAAGATCTCAGCGCCGGCGTGTCGAACGGCATCGCATATCGGACCCGCGAGGAGGAAGGCACTCAGTCGCCCCTCGAGACGCTTGGCCTGCGCTCCGGTACTTGCCGGGATTTCGCGGTGCTGTTTGCCGAAGCGGCCAGAGTGCTTCGGTTCGGAGCGCGGATCGTCTCCGGCTATCTCTACAATCCCGGGCAGATACTCATCGGCTCCCACGATAGCGGATCGACCCATGCCTGGACCGATGTCTATCTCCCGGGTGCGGGATGGATCACATTCGATCCGACAAATCGGAGCATGGGCGGGGCAAACCTGATCCCTGTCGCAGTTGTCAGAAATATCGCGCAGTCAGCGCCGATCTCCGGTGGGTTTATCGGACCTGCAGATGCGTTCAATTCGATGACCGTCTCGGTCGAAATCGCCTTGCTGTAGCGAAAAGCGGGCCGAATATGCGGGCCAGTCGCCGTAACGAAGACGCTACTAGCACAGCGGCGGGAAATCGTTCCGGCACGCGGATCAGAATGCAAGATGCGAACCGATCAATGGGACCAACGGCCTTTGCCGAAGCTCAGGAGAGCGCCGGACGGATGTGCATCAATGGCTCCCTCGGCCGTTTCATCGATATCGAGACGCGCCGCGCTGACGCGTGAGGTACGCCGCCCCCTGGGTGGCAGCGGCGTGGAAGGCTTGGCCGCTACACGGTGGGTCGCGATGCCGCCGTAATGCCTCGCATGGTCAACTTCATCCCCGATCGCTTTCTCGACAGGGTTCTGCGGCGCCAAATGGGCCTGCGTTGATCGGCTACTGCAGCGTTAGTGAGTGCCATGGAAGAAACCGGAGGACGGAAGCAAGAACGCGTTTCTCCTGGTCCAATGGCTTCGGCAATGATCAGGAGCTCGATGACGGTGTGGGGAAGAATACGGCCAAACGAGCAGCCCTGTCCGCCGATCTTGGCTGAACATCAAACCGACCTTGAAGTTGCGTCGCAAGCGAACTGACGACCTTCATACCCAGCCCGCGCGCTCGCGAGACATCGAAATCATCCGGCAGGCCGGAGCCTTCGTCCGAAACTGCCAGTTCTATCTCTCCGTTCCGTTCAAAATAGGTGACGGTGATTGTGCCCTCTCCGTGCTTGGCGGCATTTGTCACGAGTTCGTTGACAATGAGACCGATTGGCTGCAGTGCGGCAAGCGGAATTGCAATGTCATCTGCGCTCACTTGAACCGGCCTCCCGACGATACCGGACAGGTCTTCACACAGGCGACCGAGATACATTGCTGAAGACACGTCTTCGCCGTGCTCTTTGGCGTACGAATGGCGATGGACACGGGCAACTGCACCCACCCGGTTCGCGGCGTCCCGGAGGGCGTCGGCCGCCGGTGCGGCGTCAGGTGATCTTCCCTGCATCGTCAGCATGGTGGACACGAATTGTAGACTATTCATGACTCTGTGATCGATTTCTTTCGCCAGCATTTCGGCCGTGGCGACCGCCCGGCGTGCCGAAAGCCGAAGCTCTAGCTGATCCATGACGATCGAGGCGAGATCCTTGAGATCGGCGATCTGTTCCTGGTCAATCGTCCGCACCTCCTTGTCGAGGATGCAAAGAGTGCCGAGATTGAAACCATCATGTGTTCGGAGTGGCACTGCCGCGTAGAACTTCAAGCCAAAGTCGCCCGCCACCAGCGGGTTCGCCAGCGAGCGCATGTCGGTCACGGCGTTTTCCAGAATATACGGATCATCTGCTAGGATCGCGGATGCACAGAGCCCAGGCTCCCGGTCTATCTGCTCCACCGAGAGACCATGGTGCGATTTGAACCAGATGCGGTCGTTGTCAACGGTACTGATGATAGCAATCGGCACTTTGCACCGTCTCGCCGCAAGAGCTGTGATGCTGTCGAACATTCCATCAGGCGGCGTGTCAAGCACGTCATAACGTCGGACCGCAGCCATTCTGGACGGCTCATATGCTGGCAAGATAGTCGGATCGACCTTAAAATTTGGCACGGACGACACTCATGTTGCGGCGTGGAACAGGCCAGCACACTATCGGAGCCAACTTCCTCGAACATATCACCTACTCCCGATAGGGCAACCCCGCAGCAGCAAGTGCTCTCGCGACGCTTTCACTATTGATATACGATCGAGGCGGAAGGCGAGCTACCCGATCCAGCGCGGTAGGAAAACGACCGTATTCCTCTCATCGTAGATGCGCCGGTTCGCGCTGGAATATAGAACTGTCCGGAAAGCCTGTCAGATAATCAAGTGTGAAGAAAGCGGTTCTCTTTGATTCCCTCGCAGCGCTCTACAGATGGTCTTGAAAGGAATCGGACTTACGGCCACTATCCCCAGATGGTCAACTAGCTGACTCTATGACACTTCCTTTGAGATCCGACAAACGATCGCGAATGGCCGGATATCTCCTCTTATTTGCGATCAGAGCTGCGAGCGCCAGCCGGTCCTGAAATTCAAATCCGTCAGCATTTGGAAGCTGTTGCACCAGCGGACTTCGAGATCGTTGCAGACATCCGGTATCCTGCGATTTGCCCGTTTGGTACTCGGCTTGGACGCCTCGACCGTCACGACGATCCGGTCGGCGCGATGTGCCAGGGCATGGGCAATCAGGAATGGATCGCGACCGACCTCGATAATCTCGGCGTCGTTGAGGTCGGGCGCATATTTTTCGATGACGGTCTGAACGAGAGCCGGTTCGACATCCTGATCCAGCTTGAGGGCATCATAATTGTCCCCCTCATTCAACCATTGCCCCAGTTCCGAACCTTCGGTGATCTCCTCGAGGATCTCGACCGGGATTTTCAACGCGCCGGTCTCGCCCATATGGACGAGCCAGTCCCAGAATTCCGGAACGCGCTGAATCGGGTAGTAAAGATTATGCGCTGTAATGAGGACGTTCGCGTCGAGAAGATGCACGCCGCCCCCTTAAGCCACGCCGTCAGTCAGCGAGAAGACGTTGTTCGGCTTCACGCCGAGGATCGCCGCCGCCTTGGAGGGCGACAGGGCTCCGTCTGCAAGCATTCGTTTCGAAAGGCTCAAAAGGCGATTGCCAAGCCTGTGGCGACGAACAAGATAGTAGCTCGGCCCACCCTCGTTTTCACGCGCGCGTGCTCTTTGAGCTGCCTTATTGTTCAACCACTGCTGCCGGAAGACAGCCGTCACAGACGACCACATGGCTTGGTCGATGATCCCTTCGCGGTAAAGCTTGTAGGCGACCATCGAATGGCTGATCTGTCGTAGCTCCGCGATTTCGCCGATACGCGCAATCACGACGTCCTGGCGCGCTCCGCGCAACGCGACCTCGCCGGCGATCTCGGCCGAAGGCAGCAAAATACGCCCCGCCACGTCATTGCAGAAGGTTTCGATAGCCAATGTCGGCCGGCCGCCGCTCACACCTGTCTGGCCGAGCCAGATATGGGCAAGTTCGTGCAGCAAAGTGAACGACCAAGCCTGCTCGCTGTCCTGGTCGTTGATCACCACGAACGGCGCGACCTTGTCGGAAAGCGCAAAACCTCTGAACAGCTCGACGTCGAGAGCGCTGTGGTGACTTCCCAGATTGCCGATCAACAGCACGAAAATCCCCGCGGCCTCTGCGCGTTCGCGCAGATAGGCAAAACCTTTGGAACTGCCTCGACCGTTGCCGGATCGAAAAGAGTGGAGGCTGAAACTCAGACGCTCGCTGATCACCGTGGCCAGACCTTCCGCTCCACGGCGAATGTCATAAGATGCCACGAAATCGAGTGGCTCGGCCTCTTCCTCGCTCTCGAGCAATGAGCGCACCATTTCCTGACGAGCGCGAACTTCGCGCAACAGCGTATCTACCAGCGCTGCATCGCGTTGCGCGTATTCCTCGGGAAGGGTTCGGAAATCCTGGCCGCGCGCCGCGGTTGCTGGCGGTTCGGCAAGATAGAAGGTGAGCAGCGGGCGCCGGTATTGTGTGGACATTTTGATCAACTGCGGACGGGTCGGCTCAACCTGGCCGTCTTCAAGCATGGCAAGGCGATCGCTGCCCGCAACACCGCGTGCATCGCCGATACCGAGCTTGTCGGCAGCATCTTCTACACTGAACCCCGCGGTCTCGCGTGCCCAACGCAGGATCAATGGATTGACCTTTGGCACCTTTCACCTCTGTTCGGACAGGCCGATACTTCGTTTGATTTGATCATGCAATCGTTACGAAAGATATAGGCCTGGAGTGGGACACATCTATGGAATACACCGCCGAACAGCAACCTCGCGAATTCCTCTCATGCCGGGACCCCTTCCGACCATCAACAAGTTGGCGGCGAAAAAGGCGACAATTTGGCCAATTTTATTGCCAGGGGGAACTTCTGAAGAGGCGATCTTCGACGCCGCTACTGACTTCACAGACCTTCGGCATCCCAAGCTTTCTGAAGCAATGCGCGGCCCAATTCACAAAACAGCTCACGCGAGGCGCCGACCTGGGAAAGCGGTAGGCGACCAGGAGCCTCTCCTCGAAGTCAGATTCGCCTTCCCGCCATTGAACCCGCCAAGAGAGGTGGCTCGGTTTGTCTGAACAGTTTTGGGCGTTTCGCTAAGTGGATTTCCGCCTCGATTGTGCTGCGGCCTTCATTGGCGTCAGCGCATTGAAGTAAGCCTGATCCGGCGTTTGCCGGTCAAGGGATGGATGTGGGCGTCGGGTATTGTAGAAGCTCAGATAGCGGCTGATGCCAGCGCGCCTCGGGCACGGTCTTGTAGGCATGGAGATAGACCTCCTCATATTTGATCGACCGCCAGAGCCGCTCGACGAAGACATTGTCCCGCCACGCGCCCTTGCCGTCCATCGAGATGGCGATCTCCGCCTTCTTCAGCACATCAGTGAAGTCGACGGAAGTGAACTGCGACCCCTGGACGCCCTTCTAAGAGTCAAGCGGCGATCTGGCTTTGGCTGATCTCCCTGTGCCGTCGCATAATGATGCCGAAGACTTCGCGGGCAATGTAGCGTTTAAGGCAGCGGATTGCCTCCAGCTTCGAGTTTCCCGCTGCGATGCGCCGGGCGACGTAGTCCTGCGTGTGAGCGTCCAATCGAAGTCGCCCGATAGCGATGATGTGGATGGCGCTATTCGCCGCGCGATCACCGCCCCGATTCAACCTGTGCCGAACCGTTTTCCCTGATGAAGCCGGCACTGGGCTGACGCCGCACAATGCTGCGAAGCTCGCTTCGGACCTCAGCCGTTCGGGGTTGTCGCCAGCCGTCAGCAGCAACTGCGCTGCGCTGTTCAGACCGATCGCGGCTTGAGCAAGCAGTTCGGGCGCGAGATCCTTGACGATGGCCTCGATCATGTCGTCCAGGTCAGCGATCTCGTCATGCAGTTCGAGATAACGCCGCCCCAGGGATTTGAGAGATATACGGTAAGCTTCCTCGACCTGGCGATAGGCAGTGAGATCGGGGCGCCAAGACGCGAGGGTGCGGATCAGTTGCATCCGCGTCATGCTGCGCAGGGGATCTCGGATCTTGTCTGGTGCACAAACGATGGTCATCTGGATCATCTGCAGGGCAATGCGGCGCGCTTGAACAGCGGTTTTGCGGCATGCCCTCAGCACGCGAAGACTTTCCACCATGCCGTCTCGCGTGCGCGGCGTCACGGTGTGCCTTTTGGCAAAGGCAGCATGGGCCGCGCTTTCTGCGTCGAAGTCGTCATTCTTGCCGCGCCTGCGACGGTCCAGTTTGTCAGGTGCGGTAACTTCCAGAATCTCGATGCCCGCTGCCTGCATGTAACGCAGCAACCCTGCACCGTAGCTGCCGGAGCATTCGATTCCGACGCGCTGCAGATCCCCGAAGGAGTTCATCCAGGCCAGCATCAAGCGATAGCCGTGTCGGGTTGTCGGGAAGGTCTCGGTACCGAGAACACGGTCGCGATGATCAACGACAGCCGCGACATGCAATTCCTTGTGTGTATCGACGCCACCAATGACGTGAGTTTCTGCTGGGTGTTCAGCCATCCGATTATCCTTTCCTGCGGCAGGTGAACGTTTTTTGCCCGGAATGATGCAGGGACAGGACAGTCATGGGACCGGATGGTCATGCCCTTCTTGGGTCACAGCAGCACCTTCGAGGCAAGGCCTCACCGCAGGCGTTCCCGGATGATCGACAGGTCCAGGGAAAGACACATATCGGGTCGATCGGAATGAGGGTCAAATCATACCGGGAAGCCATACGGCACCAACCCAGAGAATGGTCGATCGGTATTTGAGTCAAACCACCCGAGAACTGGCATCAATCATATGACTGTCCGTATTGAATATGTCGGGTTTGCCATAATGGGCCAGCGCTTCCTCGACTGCTTCGATGCAGAAGGTCTGTCTTGGCTTCATCGCCGAAAACGCCCGTCGCCCCCTCAAGGAGCTGGTCTTTCCACTGCTTGATCTGATTGGCGTGCACGTCGAACTGCTGGGATAGTTCCACCAGCGTCTGTTCGCCTCTGATCGCGGCAAGCGCCACCTTCGCCTTGAAAGCCGGGCTATGGTTCCGGCGCGGTCGTTTCGTCATGGTATCTCCTGTTCCCGGCATCTATGCCAAAGTCAGGCAGAAATTCCACTTATCCTAGCTGTGCAGATTTCCCGAGCCAGCTCTGTCCTCTAAACACTCAGCAACTCCCTGAGCTTCTCTTGGCTAAGGCCCTGCCTGTGAATTTCCTTTGCGAGAAACGGGTAGCGGCGCTCGAGAAAATTCAGCGATACGTCGTTCTTCGCGTAGTCGATAAGGATGTTGCACCTCTCCTGAACGTAATTGTCATCTTGGTTCAGTCGCAAAATATTTATGGTGTTCGCGATCTTTCGCTTTAATTCTTTATCAAGTCCAGGGTTGGCTCGAAGCAGACAAGCTGGAATCTGCATGAAGAACCAGTTTTCCTGTACTTCGAACGGATCTACGATATCGATCAAGTCGCCTTTTGAGGTGTTAACCTTTCCGCCAGCTAAGCGAAAATTGCTCCACTCGTAAGCTAACTCGGGCTGTCCATTTTCTCCTGCTTTCGGAATGAAATGATCAACAGTGCCGCGGTCTGGTAGATACATAGCCGTGTAAGCGCATACGCCGGAATAAGCCTCATGCAACTCACGGAGCGCACTACTCCAGAAGTTAAACCGCTTGAATTGTTTCGAAGTCGGCTTCGGACATGCAGCCAAAAAGGCAGCGCCCCGCTTTCTTACGTCGTTATCGAAACCTGGATACTCGTGCTTGGGAGCAACTCCAATCATATTTTCACACCATGCTGCTCTGCAAAGTAAAGCCATCGAGGCCAAAACTTGTCATCGTTTGCCAACTGGGACCTGAGGCGTTCGGAAATTGCTGCGACTGCTTCCGCGCTCGGCTCGTCTTCTAGCTGTAAGGCTTTGGCTTTTTCGATCGTTTCCTCTGCTTCTCGCGAACGCGCGTGTCGAAGCCCAAACAGAGGAGAAGTCAGCCAACCAGACGCGTCGCCGTATTTCACAAATGGAATTTCCTCCAGTTTGATTGTGGGCCCGGCACCATAGAGATGGTAAAGAAGGTCAATCGAGCTATCGAAACTTGCCTCCATTGACGCCAAGATCATTGGGGAATGGGTTGCAGCTATCATTTGGAGCGCGAGATCGCTGCTGAGTAGATCGCCGACACTCATCAACGCTGGTAGAACAATTCGCTGCCATTTTGGATGTAGATGGGCTTCAAGCTCGTCTACGATCACCATCATCCGACGAAGAGGTGGCTCGCCAATTTGTTTCGCGGCAAGTTCATGCTCTTGCCAAGACCATATAACTAGATACGCGAGTAACAGCACACGTTGAACACCTGAGGACGCATGAGTTACAGGAACAATGCCGTAGCGATGCCGTATGGTAGGTATATCTCGCGGCTCGTCGGGTATCCGAACTGGATCGCCTGGTGTTAGAGAGCCAAGGTCCTCGGGTGACAATCTTTTCAATACAGACTTGAATTGGTCAAAGGTTTTACGGTCAATTGATGACTGCCATTTAATCCAGTCTCGTAAGAGGCCCTCGATAGTTCCTTCTCGGCCATACCACACCTCTTTAGCAGTAAGGCTATTAGATGTTTGATCCCAGGCTTTGATGGTGCAATCTTCTCACACGAATGGAAGGAGGCACTATGGGCCAGGTTCTACACGGGAGCGCCACGACG
>NZ_MOOY01000022.1 GCF_001931685.1 Pararhizobium arenae
TAGAAACAGCTAGCTGCCGCCGTTCCGACGGACGAAGGGAAGCCAGCCGCGAGCGCAATCTTGGTCTGCTCTGTGACCTTAAACTGTACGGGCCGCTTCGTCTTCTTTTGGATGATGGTGGCTCGATCCCGGATCGAACTACCCGACCATAGGTCTTCGACTCTCAGTTTGACCAGGTCGCAAGCCCGGAGCTTGCTGTCGATGGCGAGGTTGAATAGCGCCAGTTCTCGGATCGCCCCGCTCATTTCGAGCCTAACGCGGATCGACCAAACGTTCTTTGGCTGCAGCGGTCGTTTCTGTCCGANGCGTCGCCTCCGTAGCAGACCGATTGTAGCACATCTAGTCGCTACTCGGCCCTAAGCGGACGTCAGGCGCTCGCTCCGCTTGAGCTTGAGTTGGCCGTGTTCGTGCCCTCACAAGTCCTATGATCGCCCGCAGCCCGATACCATCACCGTAATTGCACGCGCGAGCGACCGGAATGGTTGTCGCTGGAATGTAGATGCTTAGATTGCCGCCAAGATCAGCTTTCTGACGCTCTTATTCATCGAGAACACCCACAAGCGCTCGAGGGCGTGAAGGCTTGCTAACACATCGTCCTTGACCGTGTCGAAGTCCAGAAGGTGATTGATCGCGGGTGTCTGCACATTGACGAACGCCATGGATTTCATTAGCCGAACCATCATGTCGGGTTGCAGGAGGGGTCCCAAGGCCTCAGCCAGTTCCTCCGACTTCCTGGTCGTCACTGCGAGCTCACAGCCAATGCCCTTGAACTTGTGTATCAGCCTGACGCTGTTGCCACCATACAGGGGAGGGTAGTAAATCTAGCTTCCGTCCTTCCCGACGACATCCGGTTTCCGGAGGCGGAGTTGCGGGAACTGAGACGAAGCCAGCCAAGGCACGAACCTGCCTGGCTGCCATGGATGCGGCCAAGGTTCACCCCTTTCCGTCGCGGCGGAGTTGGCGGACCTTTTGAAGGTGCTTGGGTCGGAGCCATCGAAAGCCGCATCCGCGGGCAGGAAGGTCTCGGACGCATGGTCCGCGTTGAAATCGAAGCTGCCCCGTGCGGGCTAATGGAGGTGTTGCATGCAGGCGTTGATTGGGGTGGCGAGGTCCAGGGTGATGTTGTTGATCGCCGCAGCAGGCGCAGCGGGAACGTTGTCTATCATTCCCGCGCGGGCGCAGGACGATCACTCGATCTACTACGGTTCGCGTGCCGGCATGCACGTGACGACCGTCGCCAAATCCGGGATCGGTACGTCAAATGCCGTCATCATGATCAAGCATACGCTCAAGGACGCCAAGGCGTACTGCGTTGGATACGAGCAGGACTATTCGATGGCTTGCGTCAAACGGACAATGGCATCGATAAAAGTCGGCGACCGGGTAACGGCGAACTGCAAAAAGGGGACTTGGACCGACGTTTACGGCGAGGGGTATGTCCTTGAGGGCAAGTCGAGGTCCACTGACATCATGGCTGACTATGTCGTGCGCAGCGTAAAGTCGGGCGAAGTACTCGACGGTTCATCGGCCTCTGGCTACCCGACCGCTTTTAGCGTCTTCCAGGAACTTTGCCCTGGTGTCGCTGAATGATCCGTCGCCTCTCCGTCGCCACCGTACTTGCATGCTTAGGGCTGACGGCTCCGGTAAGCTCCCATGCCGCCGACGTTAAGTTCGAAGGGATTACGAGCGGGCAGTTCGGTCCAGAGGCACGATTCAGGCTCGAGGGCGAAATCGTCGAGGCCGACAGTGCTCGTGTGAAGCAAGCATTGGCGGAAGCCAACATCTCAGTTCAACAAGACCCTTGGCGACGGATCGTCATCGCACTGGATAGTCCGGGCGGCGATTACCACGAGGGACTAAACCTCGCCTTGGCGTTCCGTCGTCTCGGTCTCGCCACCGTCGTACGTGAGATGGACGCCTGCTACTCGGCCTGCGCCGTCGCATTTCTGGGGGGCGTCGATCTTCCGAAAGACCCGACCCCTGTCGGCGACGATGATCCTCTCCCCGATCAGAAGCCGTCGCGCACGATTGAGAAGGGCGCGAAACTGGGATTTCACGCGCCGTATCTCTCCGTTCCGGAGGGGAGTTACGACGCAGCCCTCGTACAGGATGCCTACAGGGCGGCGGTTTTGGGTATCGCGCGATTGGTAGCAGTCGCGGATCGTCTCCATCTCGTTCCAGCCGAGTT
This sequence comes from Pararhizobium arenae, assembly GCF_001931685.1. Lineage (GTDB taxonomy): Bacteria > Pseudomonadota > Alphaproteobacteria > Rhizobiales > Rhizobiaceae > Pararhizobium > Pararhizobium arenae. The sequence goes on from NZ_MOOY01000022.1 coordinate 2,189, forward strand.
GCCTCGCTTGCTCGCTCCAGGCCGTGACGAGATGTATATGGCCGACGACGTAGATGCAGTCCGAGTTCTCGGCATCACTTACAACGACTTTTCGTACCAAATCCGGGATGGATATCCATTTTCGCATTCCATGATCCTGAACGGATGCGTCAACCGCTACTACCACCTCGGACGTAGAAGCAGTTCCGACGGCTACCAGATTGCGTTGTCTTCGCTCGAGGAATTCATCGAAAGTTCTCAGCTGATGGAGAACGGTGAGGACGCGATTGCGTTCGGCGTTCGCTCGATCGGGCAGGGCACGGTTTCCACGTGGCTCGCCTACATGCCAATCGCCAAGACGAAGGACGGTGATCGCTTCGTATGGTGTTTATTCTCGCCAGGCACAACAGGGCCAACGACATTCTACAAACCAGCAGGGACTATCGAAGAGCTGTTCTCGGAGCTCAAGGGCAAGGGCGACCTCTGGGACTTCACCTCATCCACGACGACGATCGCGCTTTCGACAGGTGATTGGGTTGACGATATGATGCGCGCAATTGACCTCGTTCCGCCACACACGAAGCTGGACGACGTGGCGAACCAACTCGAAACCTATCGCAAGTCCGAGCAGGCGGTCACTCCTCGGTGAGCACCCAGTACGGTGTGGCGCTGTTACAGCTTGAAGCAGAAGCGGTTCCGTGTCTCGCTGTTCAGCGCGCACAGCGTATATCCGTCGTCGGCGTAAGGAATTGACGGCTTGCCGTTTATCGTGAAAAAGTCGCCGTCGCGTGCAAAAATGGTCTTGTTGCCCGTCGGCCATACGAATTCGTAACGATCGGATCGCCGACTATCTACAATGACATTGATGTTCAGAGTAGCTTCACAGCGTTCGATCTCCCTTTCGCCACTTGTACTGAAGACAGCGCACGTGGCGGACGCTTTCGCACCGATTATTGACCGAGGGGATGTGGCATCCTCACTGGTGGCCGCTCCGCCGAGCTCTTTGAGAGTGAGGCCGGGGCGATATGAAGCAAGTTGGTTGATCCCCCAACTCCGGTCGGCGAAATTATCGACAGTGCAAGCTCCCTGACCCAGTAGGACGTTGTACATCCCGTTGTAACCGCAACCTTGCAGGCCGTTTCCTTTGACGGCGATCACGCATCCCGCTTCGGAGTACCCGGCATCGCTACTCGTCACAGAATAGTATCCGGTGCCATCTGCGGTCTTCAGGAGTTTGACAACAGATTCGTCCTGCGTGACGGGTTTCGTGAATTTCCCCACATCGACGGGGTCCTTCATCAGGCCCACCTGCCAATGAAAGGAATTCTCGCATGCATAATACGCACGTTCCTCGGGTGGTGCCGATTGTTCAGAAAGGCCTATGAGTTCGATTTCGAAGCGGCCGGCTTTCTCTACGGTATCGATGTAGAAGAAATCGTTGCCGATATGGCGCAGCATCTCCTGAATCAGGTCAGGGCGCATCATCGTCGAATTCGACCAAGGGACCAGATTGTTGGCGAGCAGCATGATCTTGCTCATGTCCTCCAAGGCAACGTCGTGGGCGACGGCCAGCGCTTTGGTACTGATCAGGCTTTCTTCCTTCAGAGCCAGGAACGGGCGATGAAACCCGAGCTTGCCGGTGATGTGGAGCTTACGATTGACGAAGGTCACCTCGGGTCCCTGTGCAATTCCCATCATGAACATGATGGCGCACATGGAGTAGCATTCCGCGCCTTCGTCGATGACCGTGCCAACGCCGTTCTTGTAGAAGAATTCAGCGAGTTTAACGCCTTCGGTGACGTTGCCTCCCGGGCTGTTCAAACAGATCGTGTCTCGCGCCGAACTCTCGCCGTCGACACCGAGAAATTCCTTGGCGGCGATTTCAACCAAGCGAGAGAAGTCACCCGAGACGATTTCCCCTTCAAGCGAAAGAACACAAGTCTCTTTGGAGGACTTCCTTATGTCAGCACCGGAGGCCGCGCCTGCCTGAAAGAATACCAGTCCGATGATGGCCATCCACGGCAAACAAACCTGCCACGATGACCTGTAAAGTTTCACCATCTGCCCCTCCCGGAAAGGTCGCGTCATTGATCCGCCTCGATCCTATCTGGCTGATCGCCTCGAACCTTGTTCCTTCTGCCTATCTTATTTCCCACGTCGTTGCGGTGAAGTTTCGGTTGATTGGTCCGATCCTCTACTCAGGCTTTTGCCAGTAGTGGTCGATGATGTGCTGACCGTTATTCACGATACGCTGCCCGATTTCGAGATCGCCACCTCTCAGCGTATCAGGTCACCACCGCACAGACGCACGAATAGAACCTGCTGGGTCGCGAACGTAAAAAAGTCGAGACTGGTCGGTTCGAACTCGAGGCCCGCTTTCGCGAAACCGTCCGCCACCTCGGCGGCCGCGTCGTCGATGGCATCGTATAGGCATCATCGATTTACCTTATCAGTAGCCGTTCTCTCATTTTCTTGAAGAAAACGGTAGTCTACAAACCGCCGCAAATATTTCGCTTGATCGACAACATGGAGTGACCGCTTCTGGCGCATAGCGGCCATGAACGATTCCACTTTTTGATGAGATGGCAAGGCTCGACGTTTCGTGGCGTCGAAACCTTGCCGCGCTAGGGTTTTCCGCCCATTAGCAAGGCAGAAAATAACCACTCCTAAGAAAATATCACCCGACTAATTTAAGTGAAATCGCATCCATGCAAACCCATTATGGCATGTTGTCGCTGGCGTCGGGAGAACGCATTGAAAACAAACGACTAATGGACTGTCGAATCCGCCTCCAACTCAGCGACTGCCGCTTGGCCAAGCTCAATAAGAACCATCGACAAGAGATATTTCACGAACGTAGCTTTCGCACGATCCGCCGCTTTGTACGCCTCTATACAAGCATCTACCACTCGGTTGGCTTTATCTTCCGCGGATGACTCAACATCCAGAGCAAACATGGAACCTGCCCATTCGACAGCGCACCCGTCACTGCCGAGAAAACATTGGCCAACCGCTAACACGTGTCTGACATCGCCGGACGGTGAGACAATCCGATATTCGGTGTTATATCCTTCGCCTGTGCTGACGGCCTTGGCGATGGCGGCTGTCACCCTTTCCACGTCGTCCCGGTGGATACTTTTGATGTAGCACTCAATTGGCATGCCGTTCTTTGCTAAGGCCGGACTGAGGTTGAAAAGCTCTGCAACGTACTCGTCAGCAAACACAACATCTTCTGACACCTTCCAACTATATATACCAATAGCAACCGGTGCGATAGGAGTGATATATTTTTGAAATGACGGAGTTTCTTTCTTCATCCTGAGTCCCATTGATGCGTTGAGATAGCTGGCGACCTAAGGCCTCCAGCCGCAGAAATCGCCAACGCGGGACATATGTACGACCAAGTACAAAACTAGCGATGTACGAAATCTTGAATATCACTAACTTACGGGATGTGCACAAATTCTTCTCTCAGCTATAGGTATAGTCTCTGCTGGACCTGTACCAACATGCAAAGACCTCCATCTGATCCATGGGCTCCCGTCATTTAATCGAAGGGGATTCCATTTGCCGAGAGGGTGGAATGGCTGCAATCGGCCCTTTGCGGTCATCAACTCCTTGACGATTAGCCTGCCACGATCTGTAAATGCTAGGATCAAACACATACGGGGAGCCCAAGATTTGCAAGCTTCAACAATCCGCGTAGCGCGACCAAGCGATAATTTGGATGCCCTTCGCCAATTTTACTGTGGTGGACTTGGGCTCGAATTATTATACGAATTTACAGGGCACGATGGATTCGACGGTATAATGGTCGGCCAGCGTGGGGTGCCGTATCATTTTGAGTTCACGAAAAAGGCAGGTCATCCAGTCGGCCGTGCCCCAACTGAAGACAACTTGATCGTCTTTTATATTCCCGATCAAACGGAGTGGAACGAGTCCGTTGCCCGCATGGTATCGTCTGGGTTTCCGCCCGTTCCTGCGTTTAATCCCTACTGGGATCGAAATGGTAAAACCTTCGAAGACCCAGACGGCTACAGAGTCGTCCTACAACACGCGGCTTGGGATTAGTCTCAACGGCCGCTATTGGCGCTAAGCGAAGACGGTCAGCGCGGTGCCGGCCGGATCAGGCTCGCCTCGCCGTGACCAGCAGGAGAAAGCCTCCAAGGTCGCGCCAACGTGAGAAGCGAGGGATGGCTTCACAAGCGGCGTGAGATGGTTGAGGCTCTGCGATGTTCGTTATCATAAAACCTGCCGAGGCTACTGCGTTCAGGTAGTCGCTTATCGTGCGTGGAAATCTTGGAACAGCGAACGGGAGAACGTCTTCGTCCTTGGGACGATCTCCAAAACGCCAACGCTCTGTAAAAGACGATCTATCAAAATAGCGGGCTACTTGGAGTCCCGTTGTGCGACCTTCAGCGTCTTTTACCCACCCGAGCCCCGGCGTGATGAAACAGGGATGCAGGACGCTGAAGAGTATGAAGCCGCCTGGTCGCAGAAGCCGATACGCCTCCCGCATAGCGCCGGGGAAATCTGGTCCATCCATCAGGGCCATAGTCGAAAGGACCGCATCGAAAGATGCGTCTGGCATCCCACTATGATCGCTATACGACGCCACTTGGTACTGGATTCCAAGCGGATCGGCTTCCTCCGTCCGCCTTGCATGCTCAATCATCCGGACTGAAAGGTCGATACCAGTGACGCGTGCGCCCATCCGAGCGAAGGCGCGAGTATTGGTCCCCTCTCCGCATCCGAAGTCAATGACGTCGAGCCCTTTGATTGCGGGTAGGGCATCAAGGAAAGCCGGGAAGGTAAACTTGTCTCTATAGACATCGAAGCCAGCTCGAACGTCTCGGGCCCACTGGTCTGCGTTTTCGTCCCAATGCTTCGCGACATCAGTTTTTTGCATGTCACCTTCCATAAGTCGGACCTCCGTAAACTCTCGGGAAGCTCCGACCATATCGCTATCCTTTACATCGCGGCAATGTCCGGTGTTGGCGCGAGAGAGACCACCGGCTGTTGCCGATGGTCATTAAACCTATAGCTCGATCTGCTCGGTAATTCTGAGGGCGTCATCCACCTCGACGCCGAGATAGCGAACGGTGCTTTCCAGCTTCGTATGACCGAGCAGAATCTGGACGGCCCGAAGATT
>NZ_MOOY01000023.1:2500-6680 GCF_001931685.1 Pararhizobium arenae
TGCAAGCAGGGGGTCAGCGGTTCGATCCCGCTCAGCTCCACCATATTCTGTCCTGACGCTGTCGCGCTCTTTGAGCGCTGCGCTCCGGGCGGGCCGCCCAACGATGGGCGTGGGCCTCTGGCCCTGTTTGGTGGAAGACGGATTATCCTAATAGAGAAATAAAAGTTTGCATCGGCTTTCGAGCCTGATGCCTGTTCTGATTACATTGTGAAGAGAAGATATGTCTGGAGGCTTCCAGGTGTTGACGGTGATCGAAAGATCATTGGAAACGTCCGAGCCCAGTCCTGTTAAAGCTGTTGAAGGTCTAGCCGATCCGACGCAGACGAGGGACTGGAGGTCGGTAGGGAGCTTGTTACTCAAGGCATGTTTGTTGTTGGTTTTTGGAACCATCGAAACTTCGAGGCTTTCGGGCTTCGGGGATTTTGGTGTTTCTGGTGACCTCTGACGGCATGTTGATGGATGTTGCCTGACCGCGCATCCCCGGACAGATCTCGAGAAGCTGGTCTTATGATTTGACTTCGAAGTGCACCGGCGTGCCTTCATATGAAGATCAAATCGAACACGTCGATGGCATCTGGATCTGGATGAGGCTGTAAAAGGTAGCCTTGTCCGTCGCATCCCTTCGGGATGACGACTTAAGGATGAGCATTGGCAATGAGAACGATCAAGTGAAATAAGGGCAATTGGTGGATGCCTTGGCATGCACAGGCGATGAAGGACGTGATACGCTGCGATAAGCCGTGGGGAGCTGCGAATGAGCTTTGATCCATGGATTTCCGAATGGGGAAACCCACCTTAAATACCTGGAGAGTTTAAATCGCCCGCAAGGACGGTTTAGGTTTCTAGGTATTGGAATAAGGTATCTTACTTTCGAATACATAGGGGTAAGAAGCGAACGCAGGGAACTGAAACATCTAAGTACCTGCAGGAAAGGACATCAACCGAGACTCCGCAAGTAGTGGCGAGCGAACGCGGACCAGGCCAGTGGCCTTGGGGAATAAAGTGGAACGGAATGGAAAGTCCGGCCGTAGCGGGTGATAGCCCCGTACATGTAGAACACCCAAGGTCCTTGAGTAAGGCGGGACACGTGAAATCCTGTTTGAAATTGGGGGGACCACCCTCCAAGCCTAAGTACTCGTGCATGACCGATAGCGAACAAGTACCGTGAGGGAAAGGTGAAAAGCACCCCGACAAGGGGAGTGAAATAGAACCTGAAACCGGTTGCCTACAAACAGTCGGAGCCCGCAAGGGTGACGGCGTACCTTTTGTATAATGGGTCAACGACTTAGTGTGACGAGCAAGCTTAAGCCGGTAGGTGAAGGCGCAGCGAAAGCGAGTCTGAACAGGGCGTTCAGTTCGTCGCATTAGACCCGAAACCGAGTGATCTAGCCATGAGCAGGTTGAAGGTTGGGTAACACCAACTGGAGGACCGAACCCGCATCTGTTGCAATAGATTGGGATGACTTGTGGCTAGGGGTGAAAGGCCAATCAAACTCGGAAATAGCTGGTTCTCCGCGAAAACTATTTAGGTAGTGCGTCGACCGAATACCCTCGGGGGTAGAGCACTGGATGGGCTATGGGGACTCACCGTCTTACTGATCCTAACCAAACTCCGAATACCGAGGAGTACTAGTCGGCAGACACACGGCGGGTGCTAACGTCCGTCGTGAAGAGGGCAACAACCCTGACCTCCAGCTAAGGTCCCCAAGTCATGGCTAAGTGGGAAAGGATGTGAGGATCCCAAAACAACCAGGATGTTGGCTTAGAAGCAGCCATCATTTAAAGAAAGCGTAACAGCTCACTGGTCTAAATAAGGGTCTTTGCGCCGAAAATGTAACGGGGCTAAAGCCATGCACCGAAGCTGAGGATACGTCGCAAGACGTGTGGTAGCGGAGCGTTCCGTAAGCCTGTGAAGGGATACCTGTGAGGGGTCCTGGAGGTATCGGAAGTGCGAATGTTGACATGAGTAACGATAAAGGGGGTGAGAGACCCCCTCGCCGAAAGACCAAGGGTTCCTGCTTAAAGTTAATCTGAGCAGGGTTAGCCGGCCCCTAAGATGAGGCAGAAATGCGTAGTCGATGGGAACCACGTTAATATTCGTGGGCCTGGTGGTAGTGACGGATTGCGTAACTTGTTCAGACTTATTGGATTGTCTGGGCGGGGAAGCGGTTCCAGGAAATAGCTCCACCGTATAGACCGTACCCGAAACCGACACAGGTGGTCAGGTAGAGTATACCAAGGCGCTTGAGAGAACTATGCTGAAGGAACTCGGCAAATTGCACGCGTAACTTCGGAAGAAGCGTGACCCCACAGGACGCAAGTCTTTTGGGGTGGCACAGACCAGGGGGTAGCGACTGTTTATCAAAAACACAGGGCTCTGCGAAGTTGCAAAACGACGTATAGGGTCTGACGCCTGCCCGGTGCTGGAAGGTTAAGAGGAGAGGTGCAAGCTTTGAATCGAAGCCCCAGTAAACGGCGGCCGTAACTATAACGGTCCTAAGGTAGCGAAATTCCTTGTCGGGTAAGTTCCGACCTGCACGAATGGCGTAACGACTTCCCCGCTGTCTCCAGCATAGACTCAGTGAAATTGAATTCCCCGTGAAGATGCGGGGTTCCTGCGGTCAGACGGAAAGACCCCGTGCACCTTTACTATAGCTTTACACTGGCATTCGTGTCGGCATGTGTAGGATAGGTGGTAGGCTTTGAAGCTTGGACGCCAGTTCAGGTGGAGCCATCCTTGAAATACCACCCTTATCGTCATGGATGTCTAACCGCGGTCCGTTATCCGGATCCGGGACAGTGTATGGTGGGTAGTTTGACTGGGGCGGTCGCCTCCGAAAGAGTAACGGAGGCGCGCGATGGTGGGCTCAGACCGGTCGGAAATCGGTCGTCGAGTGCAATGGCATAAGCCCGCCTGACTGCGAGACTGACAAGTCGAGCAGAGACGAAAGTCGGTCATAGTGATCCGGTGGTCCCGTGTGGAAGGGCCATCGCTCAACGGATAAAAGGTACGCCGGGGATAACAGGCTGATGACCCCCAAGAGTCCATATCGACGGGGTTGTTTGGCACCTCGATGTCGGCTCATCGCATCCTGGGGCTGGAGCAGGTCCCAAGGGTTTGGCTGTTCGCCAATTAAAGCGGTACGTGAGCTGGGTTCAGAACGTCGTGAGACAGTTCGGTCCCTATCTGCCGTGGGTGTAGGAATATTGACAGGATCTGTCCCTAGTACGAGAGGACCGGGATGGACATATCTCTGGTGGACCTGTTGTGGCGCCAGCCGCATAGCAGGGTAGCTATATATGGAATGGATAACCGCTGAAGGCATCTAAGCGGGAAACCAACCTGAAAACGAGTATTCCCTTGAGAACCGTGGAAGACTACCACGTTGATAGGCCGGGTGTGGAAGTGCAGCAATGCATGAAGCTTACCGGTACTAATCGTTCGATTGGCTTGATCGTTCCCATTGCTCATGTTCATCTCTCGGCAAACGCTAAGCGTTTGTCCGAGTGAACAGAGCCATTATCTGTCCTGACGCGCATAGCGCTCCGGACGGGCCGCGTCACGAGACGCGACGGCCGCTTGGCCTTGCGGAGCTTTGCTCCGGATGTGCCCCAAGCAGCTATGAAAAAGACGTGTTCAAATAGACAAACAAGGCTCAGCCTTTACCAGCTTCTCATCACATTGCCCTTAGCCGACCTGGTGGTTATGGCGGGGTGGCCGCACCCGTTCCCATTCCGAACACGGCCGTGAAACGCCCCAGCGCCAATGGTACTTCGTCTTAAGACGCGGGAGAGTAGGTCGCTGCCAGGTCTGCTAATGGCAATGTCATCAGGTTTTTGCGAATGCAAAAGACCGAAAATATCTTCTCCGAACAAACCCGGCCCAAGCCGAAACAACCGGGCCGCCCTCAAAGCGGCCCTTTTGCTTCGGTAAAAGCCGGATTTGAAACGTCAGGGATGCTCACATCTCGCGTCCCTCACAGGAGACAAATAGCCTTCGGCAATTTGCTCCGGCAGTGATCACTACAGAGCAAGCCAAAATAGCGATATTTTGGCTTCGCCAAAAATCGGTTGAGCTTTTGGCTTCGCCAAAACTCAGGTAACGCGGGGTGGAGCAGCCCGGTAGCTCGTCAGGCTCATAACCTGAAGGCCGCAGGTTCAAATCCTGCCCCCGCAACCA
>NZ_MOOY01000024.1 GCF_001931685.1 Pararhizobium arenae
GGCCGCACGCTGCGATATCGCATGCTCGACCGATCCACCGATAGAACCTCGCACGCCCGACGCTGGCTCACTCCATGCTGTGCACAGACGTGACCCACCGCATTCCGCTTCACATCGGGCGTCACCATTTTTTTGCGGCGACATCCTTCAGGATCGCATTGTCCAGCACGGCTTCGGCGAGCAGCTTCTTCAGCTTGGCATTCTCGTCCTCAAGCGCCTTCAGCTTGCGGGCATCCGACACGTCCATGCCGCCATACTTCGCCTTGTATTTGTAGAAGGTTGCATCCGAGATGCCGTGCTTGCGGCAGACATCAACCGTCTTCGCGCCCGCCTCCTGCTCCTTCAATATCCCGATGATCTGTTCTTCCGTGAACCGTGAACGCTTCATCCGTCCGTCTCCTTGATGTGACAGACTCTACCAAATTCTGGAGGAAGTTCAGGGGCTCAGGTCACAATGAGGATAATTCGCGACGAAGCCTCCGATAGATGTGAAAGTCTTCTAGAAGGTTCCGATAACCGCCCTTCTGGAATTTCATCTTTCAAGCATCGTGTTTACCCTCTAATCTCAATCCACTCCGTACGCACCTCCGGCCTCAAAGCCAGGGAATTGCGGCTGACATTTTGACACCTGCTTCAGAGAGACCAATGGCAGACCTAACAGGTGACTTGAATGCGATTGGGGAAATCCCGTCGGTTTCTTCTATTTTGGATGTTGTGACAAAGGTCACGGGAATGGGTTTTGCGGCGGTCGCGCGCGTCACAGAGGACCGGTGGGTCGCATGTGAGGTGTTAGACAACATAGATTTCGGTCTCAAGCCCGGCGGAGAGCTGCGGATCGAAACCACTATCTGCAACGACATACGGGATACCCGTCAAGTTGTGGTCATCCATAACGTTGCCGAAGATAGTGTTTACTGCAGGCACCACACCCCAGCGATGTACGGTTTTCAGAGCTACATCTCGATGCCCATTGTACTATCGGATGGCACCTTCTTCGGAACCCTTTGCGCTATCGATCCAAAGCCGCGCCACATTTCGACAGAGGTCGTTGAGATGTTCAGGTTGTTTGCCGAGTTGATTGCAGTGCACATTTATGCCCGAGCCAAGCTCATTGCGTCGCAACGCGAGCTTGCTGAGGAGCGCAACACTGCAGAGCTTCGAGAACAGTTCATCGCCGTCCTCGGGCATGACTTGCGCAACCCACTTACGGCGATCAGCGGCGGCACACAAATCCTGCTTCGACGGACAGAGGACGAAAAGTCGCGGAGCGTGCTGCAAATGATGGCGGCAGGTGCCCAGAGGATGGGGGCTTTAATTGAGAACGTGATGGACTTCGCCCGTGGCCGCCTGGGTGGTGGCATTGTGTTGCAGACGGAGACCAAGCCGCTGGAGCCGACGCTGTCTCAGGTGGTCAGCGAGATTGCTTCAGCTTGGCCGGATCGTGATATTCGCTATACTTTCGACCTTGCCCATCCCTTCGAAGGTGATCACGTCCGCCTTGGCCAATTATTTTCAAATTTGCTCGGCAACGCTGTAACTCATGGTGAAGAGGGCTCCCCTATTACGGTTGAAGCCGTCACCAGTCCTGAGGGTTTCAAATTATCGGTCGCAAATGCCGGGAAGCGTATTGATCCAAGCACAATTGAACGTCTCTTCCGTCCCTTTGAGCGCGGCGGCGAGCACAGTGTCAAAGGCCTGGGACTCGGACTTTATATCGCCTCTGAAATTGCGCGAGCACATGGCGGCAAGCTGGAAGTAAAGTCTGACGATGAGGAAACCCGATTCACTCTTACCGCGCCTGCAAGTATCCGGAGCGGCGAAGTGGTACAAATGACAAGATAATATTCCCCGGCACTTGTCCATGTTGGCTCGGCGCGTCCTTTGTGTTATCCAACGGGCTAGGGATAAGCGCGTTGCGCCTCCTCCTCGGAGCGGATAAAGTCGCACGCGTTGATGATGTAGCGGAAATACATATCGCTCTGGCGAAAGTCCCAATCAGAGATGAGCAAGACTTCGGACGAAGCCAGACAGTGCCGCGCTGGATTGTCGCCATGTCAAACGAATGGCCAATGTTCTTTTTACAGGCAGTTGTTCTGATCTGCTTGGCTGGTGCCCTGTTCGTGCGGGGTCCCGGTGACCAAGACTGACAGCATATTGTTGACCTATGTCCTTAGGCCAGCGACTGGATTTTCAGAAGCTCCGCCTTGCCCAGGTGTTGCCTTATGATATCCCACCGGTCGCGACGCATGTGCTGAAGCGTTTCATCGCTGATCCAGCAGCGATAGTGGATAACCATATTCAATGCGCTACGGCGAGTAAGTGGAACGAAAACTTCCCTTCGCGATTCATCTGTCGGAGGTGGCAAGATGCCCAAATATTTTTTCCACGTTCGCGATCACGAAGAGTTTTCCGAAGACACCCTCGGCGTCGAACTCCCAGATGACGATGTCGCTATGCAGGAAGCAGCTATAGCCGCACGTGAAATGTGCGCGGAAAAACTAAAGGCTGGCGAAAAGATTGACGGCCAAATTTTTCACGTCATGTCTGAAACCGGAGCCGTTATCGGAACGGTACCATTTCGTTCCGTGGTTGAGCTTTGAGACAATTTCTTAGGATAACGTTGTCTTTAAGAAGTTGTAAGCGCATGATGTCGACTATTGGCACCAACCGAAATCGTAGGCGGGGCCAACTGAGGGCTGAATAGGTGCTCCCGCCTGCTGAACAGGGGGAAGCCAAGCAACACCCTAAAGGAATGTCCGAGAAGCTTGAACTTCTACGCCCTTCGCTGATCCAGTGGTCTCGAAGTTACACCGCAGACGAGGTAAGTCAGACGGTGCTTGTTCTGACTACGCTTGAGATACTCTCCAGATCAGACGACTTATCTGAATAGACGGCGAGGCAGCACCTGCACCGCCTTGCTACAATCGCAAGTTCAGGGCCTCTATCGTCGCTTGCCCGACGGGGCCTTTACGTCAGATGGCTGACGACAGGGGGTAGATCGTCTTTCAATTCCGTGTCATCGAGCGCGCAATCAGTTTGTTGGCGATTACCAGCAATGTGCGCTCGGTATAATTGGGCATAACCTCACCCGGCTCCAAAAATTGGAGCACAATCGACACCAATGACTCAGCCGCCAACCAATCTTCGTCAGTTTCAAAGAGTCGCGGCTTTGCCAATACTGCAGCTGCCTCTTCAAGCTCTTCGTGCATTGCAGCCTCCCGCCATTATGGCAACAGCGGGGGACCGGGGAGAGTTCCTGAAGAACCGGCAGAATTGTACGGCGGCATACCGTTAAAAAAATTAATTGAGTAAGCCAAGTCGGCTTAATAGGATCATCCCATGGTACTCCATCCTATTGTTTCGCCAGAGCATTTGGAGATGCTTCACCGCGTCACTAGCAGCGTGTGCCGTAAGCGTCGCATGGATGTCACCTCGATTGCTGCTCAAGATTTGGCTGCGACGATATTGGCCAGATACCAGAGTGGGATCGACAGTGAAGAGGCTCTTCTGACTTCTTTCTCTGACGATGATGAATGGCGATATCGGTGAGACCCAGACACCCAACGATCAAGATATAGCTTCATAATATGACCAACGACGTTCATGAAAAGCGCAGACCACGTGGACCTTCCCCCCGAGGCGATTTCGACGTGTCCAAAGCCGCAGCCGCCGAGAAGATTGCGGCGGACTTGCAGGATGCCAGGACAAAGTCCGAGAAGTTGAAGGCGCTGAGACTGCAGCGGGATCAGTTGAAAGCAAAGGACTAAGCGGCCTGTCGGGAATGCCAATATTCATCAGCCGACCCCCTGCCACTTGAGGAAGGGGTACCATGAAGGTCGAAGTTGACCATGTCCGTGGACGTCCAAACAAAATCCACCTTTGAGCCTTTCACCATGGCCATCTTCAATATAGTGCCTCCGCTGAAGCGTGACAGGCTACGCAAGTGGACGGACATCGTTAAGGAGCGTGGCCAAACCCGTCGTGAGCTGGACTTCCGCGAACGGCTTCTGCAACAGAATGCTTTCGGGAACGCCGTAAGCCGTCCACTCCCCAGTGCTGTCGCCCGTCATATAGATTACGGGGATACTCGGATACAGTTCACGCGCTCTACGTGCTACGTCCCATCCGGTTGCCTGGCCAGGTATGCGAATGTCTGTCACGAGCGCGGAAAATGATTGGTTGCTGTCCTCCAAGATAGCTATTGCGTCGTCGCCGTTCACCGAGGTCTCAAACAGGAAGCCTGCATCCTCGACCATTTGCTCGACAGCTATCGCTATCAACGCCTCGTCTTCAACTATTAGCAAACGCAGCTTCTCGCGTTCGTTGCTTATGGCTGCTTCCTGAATTTTGTCCATGATCACACTCCCTGGGGAGCGCCAGAACAAGACTTCGCTTAGGAAGTTCCGATGTCCGTGACGTTTGCGTCGTGCTACTTTATTTTGAAGACATCCGCGTTGTCTTGCCGCTCACGCAGGCCTTTGTAAGCCGCGTGCCGAAGTCTGCTATCGTCAGTCCAAGCCCGATATTCGATCTCGGCGATCAGCGTGGGATGGAGCCAAACGATATCTTTTCCGCCGCCGTCGTACGCGACAGGCGGCCGCTTTTCCTTCCACCGCACCGTATCCATCAGTTTGCGCAGCTCGGTCGCTTGGCGGCTTTTGAAGCCGGTGCCTACGCTTCCGACATACACGATCTCGTCGCCACGATACGCGCCCAGTAGAAGCGACCTAAACGCAGCCGTTCCTGGAGATGGCTCGTAACCAACTATGAAAAATGCATCGCTTGAGACGCATTTGATTTTCACCCAGTCGCCGTTGCGGCCCGATCTGTAGGGTCGGTCTCTGTGCTTTCCGATGATACCTTCGAGGCCGAGCGAACAGGCGTGCTCCAAAAGAACATTGGGATCGGCTTCAATCTCTTCGGAAACACGGATGGGGCCAGGGGTGTTGCCTAAAGCGTCTTCCAGTAGATGACGTCGGGTGCTGTACTCCATACCTCGGAGGTCATGACCATCCAGGTAAAGCAGGTCAAAAGCCATAAAAACGGCATCGGAGGCTTTGTTTCCGTCTCGCTTGCCGGTTGCGCCCAAGGATTTCTGCAGCAATCCGAAATCTGATCGACCTTGGTCGTCCAATTTTACTGCTTCGCCATCGAGGATCATTGTCGTAGGCCCAAGGTCCCGTGCACCTTGAGCGATTAAGGGAAATCTATCGGTCCAGTCGTGCCCGCCTCGGGTAAGGATTTTCGCGCCATTCGAGTCGATGAAGACTGATACGCGATAACCATCCCACTTTATTTCCCAGGACCAGTCGCCCGTTGTCGGTGGCCGGGTGAGGAGCGTCGCAAGGCACGGCTCAACACGCTCTGGCATTGGATCGAAAAGCAGTTGAGGCTGAGCGGGGTCGCGCCTTCGAAGGCGGCGACTTTTCAATGGGCCGACATCTTCTCTTAGCAGAGGTTTTGTACGTGGAGATTTAGGTGGTTTCGACATGCTGCAATTGCAGCAGACAAACCCTTACAAATGACTACGGTCTTTGAGGCCAAGACGGCCTGATCGCCAAACGTTCCGCACGTCTTGCCAATGCGACCGGTCACTGTTCCGCAGGAATAACACCAAAGGAACGAAACCCAAATTTGCAAGTTTCTCCGGCAAGCAGTCGGAGGGATAAATGGCACATCGCGCTCAATGGAAAGGCCATCTCGAAATCGGTGACTTCAAATGCGCCGTCGGCCTGTACACGGCCTCGTCGACGTCCGAGCGCATCAGCTTTCACACGATCAACAAAGCCACCGGCAATCGGGTCAAACGAGAGTTCGTCGACTCTGAAACTGACGACCCCGTCGAACGCGAAGATCAGGTTAAAGGTTTCGAGATCGAGAACGGCGAGTATCTCATGATCGATCCCGAGGAAGTCGCTGCCGTTGTACCTGATGCTGACAAAATGCTCGACATCGAAGCCTTCATCCCATGCGGCAAGATCGAC
>NZ_MOOY01000025.1 GCF_001931685.1 Pararhizobium arenae
CCGGACTGATAGGCGATATTCTTACCAATCCGACACTCAGCCTCGGAACAATCGAATGTCGTGCCGGTTACGAAGTCCTGACAGAATGAGGAACGGCTGTGCGCTTCATTTTTTCTATGCATGAACGCAAAATCCACGCGGGTTTCATTATCGCGCTTGAGAATTTAGCTGCATTCTTCGGGATCACTCCTCCGAAGAAAAACACCTACATCGAGGTTACGAAAGATTATGAACGCTGATGCCAAAGCCCTCGAAGAAGCCTGTCGCAGCTTTGAAGCCAAATACGGCATCGACGCTTTCCTGAATACGATGGCTGCAATTATGCAGGATCGTCTCAGCGAGCACGGTATAAACATCGAATTCTTTGATGACGGAATTGGAGACCGCAATACAGAGCAAAGCGAACGTGGTGGTGATCACCGGAGCGGCTAGTGGGATCGGCCAAGCCACGGCTGAGGGCTTCGCTTGCCAAGGCGCCAAGCTCGTGATTGCCGCCGGGGATCATGCCTACCGAACCGCCTAGACAGCGTGAATTAGCGTCCCTAGAAATAACGTCCACGACGAACTGTCCTGTCCTCGTTTGAAGATGACAGGCCTTCTTGCGGGAGTGAGGGACAGCGCCCCTTCCCGATCCGCCGGTTAGGCCTATCGTATCAAGACCGAGCGACTAAGAGCTTTGCGCCAAGCGCAGGCAGAGGTGGCCAAAGATTAACCAGCGCCACTTGAGTAAAGCCACTTCCTGAAGAACCCGCATTCAGATTGGGTTGGCCCGCCAGTTTCAGGGACCGCGAGCGGAATGGAATTTTTACACAGGCGCAACGTCACCATGCCTCAGCGACTGCGAACTGTATGCTAAAGCGACAACACAGGGTGAAGAACGTGCTTCCCCGATCTTCTTGGCCAATTTTTCTTTGGATGGCATGGAACTTATTTCATTTAGACGAATTTGTAGGGGTTGACCGAAAACTAACGAGTGGCGGCGCTTCTACCTCAGCAAATTCGTAGGGAAATTGGAGATCGGATGCTTAAGGAGCTTGCCGAAGTTTTGAGTTTTCGTGGCCGGACTGATGGCGGCCCATTTCTCGAGGCAATCATTGAAGAAACACCTGAGTGCATTAAGATCGTCGGGCCTGACGGCAGTCTTTTGCGCATGAACGGCGCTGGTCTGCGGATGATCGAGGCGGGGTCTTGGGTAACCGTGGACGGAGCCTCGACGCCAAGTCTGATCGCGGAAGAGGATCGAGATACATGGCTTGCCAACCATGGGAGAATATGTGCGGGCGAGAAGTTGTCGTGGCAATTCGACATTGTGGGGCTGAAGGGGACTCGCCGCCATATGGAAACACATGCCGTTCCCATCCAACTTGAAGACGGCAGGACGGGGCAGCTTGCGATTACCAGGGACGTTGGAGAACGCCGGCAAACAGAGCTGGCACTTCAGAGCGCGAACGAGCAGCTCGACCAACTGGTCAAAGAGCAAACGAAGGAGCTCGAACGAGCTGCAAGTAAGCTTGGCGAAACCGAGCGCAACTTTCGCCTCCTCGTCAAAAGCGTTGTCGACTACGCGATATACATGCTTGACATCGAGGGAAACGTCGCAAGCTGGAACGAGGGAGCTGAGCGCGCGAAAGGCTACTCAGCCGGCGAAATCATCGGAAAACACTTCTCGAACTTCTATACCGAAGAGGACAGGGCGGCGGGGCTGCCGGAGCTCGGGCTTGTCACAGCACGCACTGAGGGCCGCTGGGAGAATGAAGGCTGGCGTGTCCGCAAGGATGGGACACGCTTCTGGGCCAGCGTGGTGATCGACGCCATACGTGAGGATGGAGAGGTTATCGGCTTCGCGAAGGTGACCCGCGATATCACCGAGAAGAAGGCTGCGGACGAGCGCTTACGGCAAGCCGAGAGGCTGAAGGCTGTCGGCGTGTTTACAGGTGGCGCCGCGCATGACTTCAACAATCTTCTCACCGCCGTGCTAGGAAGCCTCGAACTTCTACGAAAGCGGCTCCCGGGCGACCCGAGGTCCTTGGCGTTGCTTGATAATGCGGTGCAGGGCGCGAAGCGCGGCGCGGCCTTGACACAGCGGATGCTCGCATTTGCCCGACGACAGGAGCTCAAGAGCGAGAGCATCGATATCGGCACTATGCTGGCAGGAATGTCTGACCTCCTTGTACAGTCCGTCGGACCGACTGTCGAAGTCGAGATGCAGATCTCAAGAGACCTACCGCGGGTCACCACAGATCAGGGCCAACTGGAAAACGCACTCCTCAACCTTGTCGTCAACGCCAGGGACGCGATGCCGAACGGCGGAAAAGTTTCGATCGCTGCAAAATTCCTTCATGGCCAGGCGGCTGTAGCTCTCGATCTTACACCTGGAGATTATGTTTGCATCACGGTCAAGGACACGGGCGAAGGGATGGACCGGGAGACTTTGGGACGGGTAAGAGAGCCATTCTTTACGACGAAGGGCGTTGGGAAAGGTACCGGTCTCGGACTTTCGATGGTCGACGGCTTGGTGGCCCAGTCAGGCGGAAGAATGCGAATCGAAAGTGATCCCGGAAAAGGCACTTCCGTTGAACTCTGTCTTCCCGCAGATGAGGCGTCTAAGCCCGATGTCGCCGCCCCGGACGCCGCCGTGGACGCGCCGGCCAGTCCGATCAGGAAGCTGCGTATAATGGCTGTCGACGACGACGCGCTCGTCCTTATGAACTCCGTCGCCATGCTGGAAGACCTCGGTCATGATGTGGTCGAAGCCGCGTCCGGAAGTCAGGCCCTTCAGGTCCTCGAGTTAGGCGAGGCGATAGATTTGATCATTACCGATCAGGCGATGCCGGGGATGACGGGGGTGCAACTGGCGGAGGCTGTCAGGGAACGACATCCGGCGATGCCGATCGTGCTCGCGACCGGCTACGCCGAACTGCCGCCCGGGGCCGATACCAAGATGGTCCGCTTGGCTAAACCGTTCACGCTTGGGCAACTCTTCCAGGCTGTCGTCCAAGCCATACCGCCAGCGCCGGCTTCACCATAACTTGTCAGAGGGCGGCACGGACCGCGCCTGGGGCCCCAAGAATTATTCCGAGTTCTATTTTCATGTTCGCATAGGCTCCCACTTAAAACGCGATCCCATCGGAAGAGAAATTTTCCATATGCCGACGCTGCGAAGTCCGACGCGGTGGACTCAGCACGTGAGATTGTATCTGACATGATATTTGCAGGAGTGCCAGTCGACGGTTGAAACGTTTGAGATAACGGACGACGTCGGCAACATCGTTGCCGCTGTGCCCTTTCGCTCGGCGCTGCGGTTGGGATGAGCCCCCAAGGAGGCTGCTACACGATCCGAAGGACCGTTGCGCCGCAATTCGCAAAACTCATGCAACACCGTTGGGCGTAAACGGCATAGGCGTACCATCAGTCAATATGGCCCTGTCGGTCATTCAAGCTGGTGAGCTAGTCGCCTACAGCTACTCTGAACAGAGGCGAACACATTTGCCGCGAGATCACCGCACCCTTAGTTGGCAAGGCTCCAAAACGTTCGTGGCGCAGGAACCTTGCCTGCTTGGGTTCCGCCCATTAGCGGGACCCAATCTACAAAAGGTCACCTACACAATCAACAGTTACATGTATCCGTTGTGATTCAGGGAGCCAGTGTTGGTGCATGGACACCATACCTGCATAACAAAGCCCTCTCACTTGACGTGTAGAGGGCTTTGCAACCGCCGAGGACCAGTCGACGCCGTCCATGCTTGCTGAATACCATTGATTTTTAGTAAACGTCGTATGCAAAGTGACACCCAGGGGAACCGGTTCAACAGCTAGGTAGGTTAGTTCCGAGCGACTCCTGCGCAGGGCAACATTTTGTAATGGACTCCGGCTTGCGCGGAGTTATGATTGGCGACGCTATCGTAGGTTCCAGATTAGGTGCTAGTGCGCTCTTGCCGCAAAAAAGAAAGCCCTGCTATTCCACAAAATGGCAGTATCCTCGATCCCGAAACCTTGTACCAAACCCTTGATGTTTGGGCTCAACGCTATTCTCCCGACGAGGGGACACGTTCTGCACTTGTAGACCAGACACTCCAAAAACTGGGCGGTGATCTTGGTTTCCGGAAAAACGCAGGTCTGAAAAACGCTACCGGGATGTTGCACCGCATCGCCGTAGAACTGCTGACAAGGACGCCGCGGCCAGATCACGGGCACTGGTCTTCAACCCCGCCTAGAGGCAGTGGGGCTTCATCTTCTGACCACAAGGTGCTAGCTGGTCGGAGGATACTTGTCGTCGAGGACGACTATCTGACGGCCTCCGACTTGCTCACAGCCCTGACGCTGGCGGGTGCGGAGGCTTTTGGTCCCATAAGTCGCGCTAAGCAGGCTGTGGAAATAGCGTCTGAATTCTCGCTCGACGCTGCCGTTCTCGACATCCATCTACTTGACGGAACGGTCTACGAGGCCGCGGCAGGATTGATGAAGAGACAAATCCCGTTCGTTTTCTTAACCGGGTATGATCGCTCAGTGGTTCCGAACGAGTTTGGCAGTGCACCCTTCCTGTCCAAACCTTGCGACCCTGACGCGTTGGTCGTGAACTTCGCAGCGTTGCTTCCGGCATCATAAACCACACGCTCCAGAAGACTGGGAACAATTTCAGTCTTTGTCTGTTTGGTGCATTGCCAAGCCTTGCTAACGAGCACACACCCCAACTGAAGGCGCTTCGCTACCCTTTCGAAGCGTCTTCTTTTTGCATGAGATTGCAGAGACATTATTCGCGGCGAACGCATCCGCCATGCGTACGATAACGCCGCATGAGCTCGAATTTGGTCGATGGTCCCACGGGCGCGCCTTCGATCAGGTTCTAGATTCTGCGCAGGTAAGCGGATGTCCTTGCCGGCGAGCGACCGCATGGCGAGGACACAACAGTCCCGTGTGGGTGTTTCACGCCAACACCATTTTTGGCCAGGTGTTCAGTTAGGCTTGTTTAAGGTTGCCTTTAAAACTTCGCGAAACCTCGCACGTTAACGACTTGCGCTGCCCTCTCCGCCCTCTAGTTGCTCATGGAGAGGAGCTCTGTGTGGCGATGCTGATTGAATTCTACAGGCGTGGCGATGAGATACCGGCGCTCTATGACATTTTCATAGATTTGTCCGGCAACGTCGTAACGATGCAGCCGGCAGTGGACTGCAAAGGTCTTTTGCAGGTTGTACTGGACAGCGATGACGGCCGCACGACGGATGAGCAGTTCATGGCCATGTACGCCCTCATTACTTTCTATGACGAATGCGAATTTGAGCTTTATGGGATAACGCCGACGCGTAAGCCAAGCGACGCCCGGCGAGAAAGATCTTGACACTCACTTTGATCGCAACATCGTCATGGGAAGAGACTAAATTTCAGGGCACAGCTGGTCGGTGAGTCCCTATTGAGTTCGGTAAGAAGTTTTTCTCGCACATTGACCAAGCTCGACTTATACGCATCCTCACTGATCAGAACTCATTGGTCCATTCTCTGCGGCCGATAGACATGATGCGCCAGGGCTGGCTTTCGAGCTTTCGCCAGGCATCGCAGCAATGATCGACGATGTCGTCGTAGGATTTGAAGACGCGGTTTGAGAGCCAGTTTTCGCGCATGAAGTGCCAGAGATTTTCGACCGGGTTCAGTTCCGGTGATTTCGGCGGGAGCGGC
>NZ_MOOY01000026.1 GCF_001931685.1 Pararhizobium arenae
TAGAAACAGCTAGCTGCCGCCGTTCCGACGGACGAAGGGAAGCCAGCCGCGAGCGCAATCTTGGTCTGCTCTGTGACCTTAAACTGTACGGGCGGCTTCGTCTTCTTTTGGATGATGGTGGCTCGATCTCGGATCGAACTACCCGACCATAGGTCTTCGACTCTCAGTTTGACCAGGTCGCAAGCCCGGAGCTTGCTGTCGATGGCGAGGTTGAATAGCGCCAGTTCTCGGATCGCCCCGCTCATTTCGAGCCTAACGCGGATCGACCAAACGTTCTTTGGCTGCAGCGGTCGTTTCTGTCCGACCAGAATTCCCTTGTTNACGTCGCCTCAGTTAGGCCTCGAGGTATTAGCACGTCTCGACGCTAATCGGCCCATTGCGGACATTGCTGGCTGCACGAGAAAGAAGGCAGCTTTGCGCCGTCATTGCCGTCATTCACACCACCGTGCCGGCCTCCCTGAAGCGGTCAGTCCGCATGGTGGGGATCAGGGTACCTGCCAGCGTTGGCGAAATGGCACCCCGCGAGCGCGACGATGAGAGTTACCTGACCTGTCCACTTTCCAAGAAGAGTTTTATATACCTAAGTGCACGTTCGCGTAGCCTACGATAATCTTCTGAGCTTTGAGTTGGGCCGGTCCCCATCATCGAGACCATAGCTCTATCCTCGAAGACTAAATTTACACGGCATACATTGAGCGTTGGGCCGCAGGGAGAAATACCCTTCAGACGTTGCTCTAGTAATTGCCTTGCTGCCGAATTCAATTCAGGAGAACGAGAAGTGACTTTCGAATAGACGCGCAGATGATGTTCCTGTGCGGGGGGAGGTCCTATGCGGATAACATCGGCCGGAAGGGGAAATTTGCCGTCCGCTAGACACCCGCTCCAACCTGCGCGGCAAAGGTTACTCAGATTGATAATTAATTGCTCGACTTTCAGCGGCCTACCCGCAGCGCGAGCGATCTCTTGCTCAAGGACGGCAAAGGGGTCGTCGTATTTACTGTCAGCGCCTGTCGCCGTGATTTCCAGCTCATCTGAAAACCGCAATGTCACACCCGGACCGAAAGGAACAATGAAATTGATCGCCCCGATTTCAATGGCGACGGTATCTATTCTTTTCTCCGCGTGAGCTTGGATAGCTCCGAAAGCAACGGCAAACACAACAAGAAAACGGATCATTCTCATCGCCCCGCCTTGCGCCATCCAGCGGCGCGGGCCTCAGCTTCAGAGCAGAACCACCGTTCCCCGTAATTAGCACGTATCTTGGTGTCGAGATAGTTTTCCTGCCCCGGAACATGGAAGATACGTTCCCCTCTGTTGATGCTGATATTGCCCTTGATGTCACAAGCGCTATCAAACGTCTCTCTAGGCATAAGCACGTAGCCGCCAGCCCCGAGGAATGAGGCAGCAGACAGTCCAACAACGAGTAGCGTAAAGTTGCTCATGATTGGTGGATACCACGCAAGAGTTGCAACCCCGTTTCTGTGATACATAAAGTTTTTCGGAAGTCACTACGGTGAGGAAGTGCACGAACACGCCCTCACAGAGGGTGGCAGCCCATAGTGGTTGCTAAGCGCCGTCATTCCCGTCGTTCATACCCAAAAAACTCGCTCCCTAAAGCTGTCGGTCCGATCCGAGGCTGCCAAAGAGCCTGCCCCGCCTCCATCAAAATTGTAGTCTGCGAAGTCGATAGCGGGAACACTTTTCAGGTCCAACCTAAACGCACCGCCAGTCACGCAAAGATTATAAGGACTCGATCACCGTTCCATCATCGCGGGTTATTTCGAACTACCAGTTGCTTATCTTTTTTCAGCCTTCATCGCGGTTTGCACAGGTATCTCTCGCTCTAAAACAGAACACGATCTGGTTTGCTTGCGCTGCGAGGGTATCATGGGCGCGCCGGCGAGCGTCTACCGCTATTGTGCGCCACCGTACCAAAACTGGTGCGTTTCAAGGTTGGTAAGCATTGCCTGTCTAAAATTGCCAACATCACCCTCGGGATCATCGGATGATCGGCATGCGCAATCTATTCCAATCCAAGGCTTCACAGTTGGTCGGCGCGTTAAACAAGTCGCTGGCGATAATTGAGTTCGATCCCGAGGGCAATATTCTCTCCGCCAACGACTGTTTCTGCAAAGTTATGGGATATGCCCCCAACGAAATCGTTGGCCAGCATCACCGAATGTTTGTGACAGAACAGGAAGCCGCCTCGGAAGCCTACAAGAACTTCTGGCGCAAGCTTGGCCGGGGGGAATTTGAGCAGCAGGAATACCGGAGGATTGCCAAGGGCGGGAAGACCGTCTGGATACAAGCCTCTTACAATCCAATAATAAACGGTACAGGGAAGGTCTCGCGCGTCGTAAAAGTCGCGTCGGATACCACGGCACAGCGTGAAAAGAACGCCGCCTTTGAAGCCAAAATTTCTGCGATCTCCCGGGTGCAGGGCATGATCGAGTTCACCCCTGGCGGCGAGATCGTCGATGCCAATGAGAACTTCCTCAATGTGGTCGGCTATTCCTTAGACGAGATAAAGGGTCGGCATCATCGGATGTTCGTTGAAGACAAGCTTGCTGCGTCTGATGAATACCGTGAGTTCTGGTCTAAGTTAAATGCTGGCGAACTCGCAGCGGGTGAGTTTCATCGATTCGGCAAGGGCGGACGTGAAATCTGGATTCAGGCTTCGTATAACCCGATCTTCGACGTGGATGGAAACGTTAAGTCCGTGGTCAAATTCGCGACCGACATCTCCGGCCGCGTCCGCGCTGTTACGCAGGTCGCTCATGGCCTCGAACAGCTTGCTCGAAACAATCTCAATCAAAGGCTCGAAGATGCGTTTGACCCCGCATTCGAGCCGCTGCGTTCCGATTATAACTCCTCGCTCGATGGACTCCACGCGACAATCGAGAAAATCGTCAGCACGGCCCACACCGTTAACACAGGTACAGACGAAATTTTGGCTTCGTCAGACGTCATGTCGAAACGAATAGAGAGTCAGGCCGCGAGCCTTGAGCAAACCGCCGCCGCCTTGGATGAGATTACGGCAACCGTCAAACTAAGCGCTCAGGGAGCGCTGGAGGCGGCACTGGCCGCCGCAGGGGCTCGGTCGGGAACCGTCCTTTCGGGTAAAGTCATGAATCAGGCTGCTGCGGTCATGAGCGAGATCGACGAGAGCAGCAACAAGATCAGTCAAATCATCGGGGTCATCGACGGTATCGCATTCCAGACGAACCTCCTTGCCCTTAACGCGGGCGTTGAAGCTGCTCGTGCCGGTGAATCGGGGCGTGGTTTCGCCGTCGTCGCGCAAGAGGTGCGAGAACTCGCGCAAAGGTCAGCCACCGCAGCGAAGGAAATCAAGACGCTGATTTCCGCGAGTTCAGATCAGGTAAAGCGTGGAGTGAAGCTGGTAGGAGATACGGCCGAGGCGCTTGAGAACGTGACGATCAAGGTCGGCGAGATTGATGCCGCCCTTTCTGAGATGGCCAAATCCGCGCGAGAGCAGGCGATTGGGCTCGGTGAGGTCAATGCAGCAGTAAACGTCATGGACACCGTAACCCAAGAGAACGCGGCGATGCTGTCGACTTCGGCAGCAGCGGCAGAAACCTTGAAAAACGCCGCGGCTGGTTTGGCTGAACTGACGAATCAGTTCCGGTTGAATGATCAAAATCAGCCAGTGGGAAACACTATCCATCGGGACACGGCCAACTCACCGCGCTTGATGCGCTATGCCTAACATGTGGCACGTGACACCAGACTACAGCATCTACGCAAGGAAGAGCCGATGACGCTCCTTAAAGAAGAAAAAAGGCTGAAACGGCTCCAGGATATCGGGATACTGGACACTCCCGAATCTCGAGATTTTCGAGACTGCGCTGCTCAGGCGCTTGGGCTTTTCCCCGGAGCCAGTATTGCTGCCATCAGTCTGGTGGACCAGAACCGCCAATGGTTCAAGACGATCATCGGCCTCAATGTAAAGGAAACGCCCCGCAGTCTGTCGTTTTGCTCTCATACGATCGAAACGGAAGACGGGGTCATGGTCGTCGAGGACGCGACCCGCGACTCGCGGTTCTCAACCAACACACTCGTCACGTCCTCCCCTGGCGTACGCTTCTATGCTGGGGTGAAATTAATGGACGGTGTGGGGGCCCTCTGCGTGATTGGAACCAGCCCGCGTCAGGCGGATGCGTCGGAACTCGTCAAGCTGAAAAAGCTTGCCAACTATGTCGACATTCAGCTCCTTGCGCATGGAACCTTGTTTAACCTGCCATGACCCAACCAAGACCCCGTCGGACGACGATCAACCTAGCAGCCCAACGATTGTCGCCGGTACCTGGGGCGTTTTTTTCTGCCATTCCCGCTAAGCGGACATGGACTGAATTTTGTAGTCACTTTATCGCCCTACGGGTCTCCGATTTGCGGACAACAACTTCCACAGTTAGGCGCTATGCGCGTGTTGTCGATGTGATTGCTGTGGGTGATCGCGACCAAGGTCGCACAAATCAACCATCCAATCACTGCGATCAGCCGCCCATGAACTTTACTTATTGCACTTCGGTAGGAGGCAGACGTGAAGCAATCCGTTGATAACAGCGAGCATATCGCGATGACCGTGTGGCGGTTTGCCGAAACGACGAACCTGTCGCTCATCTCCATCGACGCCGAAGGTAACATTGTCTTTGTAAACCCCTCGGCATGTAGCATGTTCGGCTACTTGAGGGATGAAATGGTCGGGCGCCCGATCACCATCATCATTCCTGAGCGAATGCGCGGCGCGCATATGGCCGGCCTTTCACGAGTTGCAGATGGCGAAAAGCCTAACCTCGGCGGCAGAGCGGTAGAGGTCTCCGCCATAAGAAAGGATGGCACGGAGTTCCCCATCGAGATCACCCTTTCTGTATGGCAGTCAGAGAAAGGGGTCTGTGCAGGGGCGATAATCAAAGACATTTCTGAACGAAGGGAACGCGAAACGCGCTTGATGCGTCTTGCCTCTCACGACACCCTCACCGGTCTTAACAATCGCCATCAATTCATGACGCTGGTGGGTGAAAGGCTTCAAACAAGTCACTCGGCGACAATCATCGTCATTGATCTCGACGGCTTCAAGGAAGTCAATGACACACACGGCCATGCCGCAGGAGACAGTCTCCTGCAGGCGATCGGCGTTCGGCTTTCCTATTTGTTGAGCTCCGG
>NZ_MOOY01000027.1 GCF_001931685.1 Pararhizobium arenae
TTGCGGCGCGACACCCACCGAGTGATCGCCCTTCTTCGGCAGACCGGTATCATCGATCACCAGAAATGCACTGGATGCACCAACGATCCTGTCTGCCTGTCGCGCAAGCTCGGTCTCAAGAGGAACAGCATCCCAAAGGCCGTCGGAAATGAAATGGTGCAAGCGGTCATACTGGCCTGGAGCAAACCGTTCCGCCATCGGCTCGATACTCTTGCGGTCACCGGGGCCAATGAGCCCGGAGACGTAAAGAGGGCACATCTGTCGCCGCTTCTTGTGTCCGAGCTTGTCCAGAAATGGCTGCAAAAATGCTGAAAGCTCCGCATCCCAATCTGCCATGTTGCGCTCCCAATGAAGAGAGCGCAAATCATCTCAAACCAGCCTTGCCTCAATCTGCCAAAGTAGTGCTAGAGCGCGCCGCTTTACTTGGAGTTATCCGCACGTTTTAAGCTAGTTTGCGCATTCTTGCGGCTCAAACAGCGTGAGCTCTACCGTCTTCAGCTGATAGGCAACGGACCTGACCTCCCGCTCGGCCGTCTCTGCCTTAAGGAGCTGCTACTTGATGGGCATGGCGGCTTCGAAGGCAGGTGAGCCTTGTTCCGTCAGCTCGCCAACGGCTTGGGCCACCGTTTGGCATATTCGACAAATCCATCAAAGGACCGTGTGACCGGTATGAGAGCCTGAGCCTCTTCCGCCCAGATGTCGGCATTCGTGCCGCGCATCTGGCCATGCGGTGTCATTGCCCAGAACGCCTTGCAACGCTCTTCCAGCCAGTCATTCAGCTCATCGAGCGCGGCAAAACGGGGAATGGGCTGCCACAGCCTGTGGCGAGCATCCTGGACATTCTTCTCGACCTGTCCCTTCTCCCATCCAGACGCTGGATTGCAGAACTCGGGCTCGAATAGATAGTGGCTGGCCATTGCCTGGAAATGGATGTTGACATCCCGCTCCGTGCCGCGACCGACCTTGTCTATTGCGGTGCGCATGTTGTCGTAGATGCCACACCTTGGAATGCCACCGAAACACGGAAGTCATGGTTATGAGCGTCGAACAGCATTTCGTGAGTCTGAAGGAGGTAGGCACGGACGATGAAGGCCCTTGAGTAGCTGAGCTTGGCATGGGCCACCCGTCGCCGTCAATCAGGATTACACGCATGAACATCGATGACTTCGCTGCCGAAACTGGCCTTCGTCCTGTAAAAGTGTTTCCATGGTCAGCTGCGTGGATGGGTATCACCATGGGACGCCTTGGTGGTCTGTAGAACCGCTTCTCGATCGAGGCGGAGGGGCGTTATCAGTGGGCGAACACGCTCGCCTTGCGAGTGGTCGATACCTTCGACGGCGGCGAGAGAGGCCGCGCCCGTTAAAGCTTGGCGTCGAATACATTCAGCGTCGTATTTCAAGCTTCGTCGGCGACGCATGCGCCGTCATTCGGCAGGGCTTTCAGCGGTTATCGAAATGACTGGAGGATTGCTCAGCCGGTATGGCAGTTATCGCGTCAGGGGCCACCCGCCATTGAGCCCACGACGACCATGACCAGAGCGTCGACGTCGATCTCGCCATTGACGGTGACCGTCTCGCCCGTCCGCTTCACGTTGATTTTTCCGGGTTCTCCGCGGCTTGCCTTTCCAACTCTTGGACGACAGCGCTGATTGCTTTTTTCTCGAACGGCTGTCCGTCACTCATATCGCCGGTACCCATTTCCAAAACGTTCCTCCATGCGCTCTGGGTTGATCCCAGGCGTATCGATAGATGCCGGGTAGACATCGCAGATATGGACGTTCGGATGGTCGGAAAGTTTGCCCCTCAGCGCTTCCGAAAATCCCTTCAGCCCAAACTTGCTAGCGCTGTAGGCGGTGGCATAAGGTGCGGCCGCAAATCCGCCCAGCGAGATCATGTTGATGAATATCCCCTGATCCTAATCATCTCCCTTCGCCGAAGTTGGCGTCGCAGTGTAGGTTCTTCAGCGTCGTCGACACCGTGCAACTGAAACACGTTTTTAGACGTGTCCATGCCAATTCTTGCAATAGGCTTCATGGCAAGCGCTCCTCTCGCTCGTAGCTCCATGACATTAATGCCACGGAACGCTGAGGTCTCAGAGCCGTCCACACACCAACACATGGCAGCAATCCCTTCCGTTGCGACCGAATGCAGTTTGTACCGGCGTGTTGCGCCGGCTCTCTAATCGAGCTTGTAAACGTCGGCATTGTCCTGACGTTCCCGCAAGCCCTTGTAGGATGGATGGCGCAGTTTGCCATCCCCGGTCCACGCCCGAAACTCGATCTCGGCGATCAGCGTGGGCTCCACCCAGACAATGTCGGCTTTCCCGGGATAGGGAACGGGCGGCTGCTCACGAACGAGAAGATATACAACGCGACCCAACGGGTCGGGCTCTGGAATTGGACAGGCAACAACCTGGATGTTCTGGACGAAGCGAAACCAAGCCGGTGCTAGTCTGATGTCGACATCTCTGCAGTTTCCCAATCTCCCATCGTTTAGCTTTCTGAACAAACGTGTCGTAAGTTCGTATCTGTTCAAGAGCTTAAAAACCCGACCAAGAACCCAATTTCCCACGAGAGCATTGCGTGATGAGGACGGGTGCCATATATGTAGGTATGTTCCTACAT
>NZ_MOOY01000028.1 GCF_001931685.1 Pararhizobium arenae
ATGCATCCAAGGTGAGCGCGCTCCTGCCGAACGGGATCAGCCTGACCGTTGAGTATGACGATGAGAATGGGCTGGCCGCAATCATAGGAGCGTTGGGTCATGTTCAGACTTGGCGCTGATCTGAAGGTCTACTTGCATCGGGAGCCGATCGACTTCCGGGCCGGCATCAACAGCCTTGCAGTCCTGGTCCAGGAGACCATGGCATTGGACCCGTTTGCCCCTGCGGTGTTTGCCTTCTGCAATCGCCGACGTGACCGGGTGAAGCTGCTGTTCTTCGATCGGTCGGGCTTTGTGTTGATCCTGAAGCGGTTGACGGAAGACAAGTTCCGATGGCCGCGCCGAGAGGTGGCGGTGGTTACACTGACGACCGAGCAACTCCACTGGATTCTCGACGGGATTGATATCGACGCGATGATCCGCCATCCCGTGCGGCAATATCAGATTGCCGGCTGAGGTGGCGCGTTGATCTGTTGACGCGGCGACTCGGTTCAGATTCAAAACTGGGATGACCCGAGCCGGCGAACCTGATGTTGCAGAGCTGATGGCGCAGTTGGCGGCAAATGCCGCCGAAATCGCTGCGCTCAAAGCCGAGAAGGAAGCGCTGTCACAGCGGGTCGTCAAGCTGGAAGAAGAACTGGCGCTCGCAAGGCTGCATCGTTTTGCACCCCGCAGCGAAAAGCACGTCGATCGCCTCTTCAACGAAGCCGAAGAGGCCGCAGACGAGGATGATCCTGATCGTGGCGACGTCGTCGCCGATCTCCCGGATACAGGGCTGCCGGCGGTCGATAGCGGGGCGGGAAAGAAGCGGGGCCGCAGACCCTTGCCGGAAGACCTGCCGCGCGAGCGTGTCGAATACGATCTGCCCGACGATCAGAAAGTTTGCCCTTGCTGCGACAGTCAAATGCATCGCATGGGCGAGGCCGTTACCGAGCAGCTCCATATTGAGGTCAAGGCAAAGGTTCTGCAGAATGTGCGGTTCAAATACGCCTGCCGCCATTGCGACCGCACCGGGATCAACACGCCTGTCGTGATCGCACCGATGCCAGCGCAACCATTGCCGGGCAGCATCGCTACCGCCTCGACGCTGGCCTTCGCGCTGGTGCATAAATACGTCGACGGCACACCGCTCTACCGCGTGGCGCAAACGTTCGAACGGGCCGGCGTTCCGATCAGCCGGGGTGCTCTCGCGCACTGGGTGATCGGTTCGAGCGAGAGGCATTTGCATCGCATTTACGATGCGCTGAGATTGCGGCTTCAGTCGCAGCCTCTCATTCATGGCGATGAGACGACGGTTCAGGTGCTGAAGGAAAAGAACAAGGAAGCCACCAGCACCTCCTACATGTGGGCATACCGCAGCAGCGAGGACAGTGCCGAGCCGATCGTGCTTCTCGATTATCAACCGGGCCGCGGTCAGGTCCACCCGCAGACCTTTCTCGGCGACTACCGCGGCATATTGGTGAGCGATGGCTACACAGCCTGGCGCACATTGCATGGCGCAACCCATGTCGGATGCATGGCTCATTCACGGCGGCGCTTTGTCGAGGCTCTCAAAACCAGGAAAAATGGAGGCGGACCGCCGGAGCAGGCGCTCCGGTTCTTCGAGCAGCTCTACCGGATCGAAAAGCAGGCGCGAGACAGAAAGCCCGACGCCGGCGAAACGCAGGCCGATTGCATTCGCCGTTTCCGGCAACAGCACAGCTTGCCTGTCCTCAACGCCCTTAAGACGTGGCTCGATACCATCGCGCCAAAGGTCTTGCCGGATACCAAGCTCGGGGATGCCGTGTCCTACACCCTGAACCAATGGGATTATCTGACGCGCTACACCAGCGACGGCAGGATGCCGATCGATAACAACATTCTGGAATGCGACATCAGAGTTTTTGCGACCGGAAGAAAATCGTGGCTGTTCAGCGATACCGCCGACGGAGCCAAGGCCAGCGCTGTGATCTACAGTCTGATGCTGACCTGCCGCGCCTGTGGCGTTGACCCACTCTCCTGGCTGCGCCACGTACTCATTGAGTTGCCTCAGCGCCAGGAAGCCGACGACATCAACGACCTGCTGCCGTTCAGCTTCTCCAAAATCTCAGCCAATTGATAGACCCGGATATCGCTTCGCAAACGAGGCCGATCCGGTGATGCCGCATACGTCAATGTGCATGGAACCTCGCGCTTAC
>NZ_MOOY01000029.1 GCF_001931685.1 Pararhizobium arenae
CCGCAGCACCGGTATCTGCTCACGCTCGAATGTTTACGCTAAAGGGCTGCGGACAGAGCGCGAGAGGAGCACTCCATTCGCTCGCGTAGCCCACCGGGACGATAACATCGTCGCTCTGCTGAGGTCGATGGAATGGAGCTCGACATCGAAGCCCCAATCGACACATGGTCGCCTCAACTTCGGGTCAAGCAGAAACTATCATCTATTCGGCCCAGTCGGTGTACATTGTGCGGGATCATAACTGCTACCGATTTTCAGCAATGCCTATCTGCGGCTGATAGACCTCGCAGACGCATCTTAGCGGTTACGCTCTTCGCAAAGTGTCAGAAGAATAGTGAATACCTCATCCTAAGCAGTCTGAGCGACATGCGACTCCACAAGGCCGTAGATGTCATCTTCGTCCATCGGACGTCCATATCTGTAACCCTGTCCGGACGGACATCCCATTCCAAGGAGTACGTTTTCCTGGACCTCGGTCTCGATACCCTCGGCGATGGTATTCAGCCCCATGTCTTTGCTCATGCCGATGAGAGCCCTGGTGATGGCTGCATCAGAAGCGCTTGAACCGAGCTCTTCGACGAAGCCCCTGTCGATTTTTAGCGTCGTGATGGGGAAGCGTTGGAGCGAGCTCAGAGACGCATAACCTGTTCCGAAGTCGTCGAAAGCAACGCCGACGCCGATCTCCCTAAGAGCGGTCAAAGTGCGAAACGCCTTCTCGTCATCGAGGAGAGCAACCTGCTCGGTCACTTCGAGTTCGAGCCATTCGGGCTTTATACCGTA
Organism: Pararhizobium arenae; assembly: GCF_001931685.1. Taxonomy (GTDB): domain Bacteria; phylum Pseudomonadota; class Alphaproteobacteria; order Rhizobiales; family Rhizobiaceae; genus Pararhizobium; species Pararhizobium arenae. The sequence goes on from NZ_MOOY01000029.1 coordinate 781, forward strand.
CTCGTCCATACTGTTCTGTACGCGGTCACAAAGGTTTAGCGCGCGAAACTGGGTGGGAAACAAATTGACGCTGACTTTTAGACTGCCTCCAGCCGAGTTCAATCTGCTCGCGGTTCGGCAGGCTTCCTCCAAAGTCCACCAGCCTATCTCCAGCGCAAGTGCGCTTTGCTCCAGAGCCGGCAGGAAGGCGGAAGGCGATAGTAGCCCACGTTCTGGATGTCGCCACCTGATCAACGCCTCGAACCCTGTGATCTCCTTCGACGGGAGATTAACTTGCGGCTGATATCGCATTAAAAGCTCACCATGGCGCAGGGCCCGGCGTAGTTCGTCTCGCGTCGCCCGGCGAGCCTGAGCCTCGCTCCGCATGGAATGGTCGAACATGCGATAGCACCCTCCAGACGCGGCCTTGGCGCGATAAAGCGCGAAGTCGGCGGACGCCAGAAGTTCCTCGGCATCCGCACCATGGTTCGGAGCAAGAGCAATGCCAAGGCTTGCGCCGAGGTCCAAGACAAGGGGGCCAAGAGTAAACGGCTTGCGGAACGCATTCAAAATCGCGGCCGCTTCACTTTGCGCTTCCAGAGGGTCGCCTGTCGGAAACAGGACTGCGAACTCATCGCCTCCAAGCCTCGCTATTGTCGTGCCGGAGCTCAACAAATAGGAAAGCCGAACGCCGATCGCCTGCAGGAGACTGTCTCCTGCGGCATGGCCGTGTGTGTCATTGACTTCCTTGAAG
>NZ_MOOY01000003.1 GCF_001931685.1 Pararhizobium arenae
CCGGTGCTGGACTTCCTGCAGAAGGATGGCCTTGTCGCGAACCAGGTCGTCTTTCAGACGAGCCTCAGCGCGCATGTCGGTCACGTCGGTGATGGCGACAAGCAGGCGAATATGCTCAAGATCGCCGTCATCGAGCTTGCGCGCGTTGATGATCAACTGCCGCGTTTTCCGGTCCGATCGCTTCAGGTCGATCTCATAGGCATCAATGCTCGCACTGCCGGTGACGGTCGCCGTCAACAGGGACTCGAGCCTGGGCATGGCCCATTCCCCGTGTCCGAGTTCGCCAAGGCGCTTGCCTGTGACGGAGGCCGGGGCAATCTCGAATGCTCGGCAGAAAGATGCGCTCGCTGCGATGATCCTCAGATCATCGGACAGAAACAGCAGCGGTTCGTTGGACGACATCACCACGGCAAGTGTGCTCGCCGCTTCGAAATGTACTTTCGGTATCTGTGACATGATAGGGCCCTCAAGGGCCGGAGACTCACGGCGCAAGTCATGACTCGGCAGGAGCGTTGGACAAGGCGCTGAAAGCCGTATCCTACTGAAACACAATAACACACCTCATGCGTAGTTTTGCTTTAATTCTGTCGGGCAGACGTGAACTCTGCCCTAGCTCGAGCAAAAGGCGCCCGAGCCGATCATGAAGCCGCCCGCTTCGCGGAACATGCGCGCGCTAGCACCGGACTGGCGCGGTCGCATTTGGTGAGTATGGGGCGCATCGGTTGGCGTGTCGCCATCTGTTGCCGGGACGGTCGTGGCCTGGATAGGCAGACAAAACGCGCGCTACACCATATCGGCTGGCTTTCTACTGGTGGAACATGACGTTGAAAGCGCCGTCTGCGGGGGAAATAGGTTAAGCGCTGTTGCGCGGCTCTCATAGTCGAATTTATCCGTCGATTGGACCGGAACCTTCCAGCAGCCATGCCGTTGAGCGGAATGCAAAGATCTTTCTTCCGCGAGCGTAATGACCTGGAGCTCGATGTGAAGGCATCGAGTTTACCGATGATGTTGCTTACGTGTCGCGCCTTGTCTGCGAAAACATCCAAGTTGAACCGACCCGGTGATGGCTGATCAACGCCAGTGTTCTGGTGTCATGAGGTAGGAAATCGGCGGATTGCAGTCGCGAACCAGTTATGGCGAAACTACTCGAAGATTGTTGTCTCGCTCTCCAGAGCCGCGACATAAGGAACATGCCAGAATGTCCATCCAAAGAGCCAGTTTTTATGTGCTCCTGGTCATCGTGACGATTGCATTTGTGTGGCTGCTCATTCCCTACTACACTGCGGTCCTCTGGGCTGTGATCCTTGCAATCTTGTTCTTCCCCGTCCACAGACGGCTAGACCGAATGATTGGTGGTCGTTCCACGATCGCGGCACTGCTGACCGTGCTTCTATGCGTCTGCCTCGTCATCCTGCCGGCCCTCGGCATTCTGGCATCGCTCATCCAGGAAGGGACCAGCCTCTACCAGCGCATCAGCAGTAACGAAATCAACCTGAATGCCCACCTGCTGCGTCTTCAATCCATCCTCCCTGCCTTCGTCGACGACTGGTTGACTTCCCTCAAGCTCGATGGCTTTGCTGAAGTCTGGACGAAGCTGTCGTCCGGCTTCATGGAGGCAGGCCAGTCGATTGCCGGCGGTGTGCTAAGCTTCGGACAGAACACGCTGCAGTTCTTCATCAGCCTGGGACTGATGCTCTATCTGCTGTTCTTCCTGTTCCGCGACGGCGCATCGCTGGGGAGGACTTTACGTCACTCCATTCCGCTCAGTGACGACTATACGCGCCAGTTCGTCGATAAGTTCGCCGCCGTTGTCCGCGCCACGGTTCGAGGCAATGTGATCATCGCGATCACACAGGGTCTGATTGGCGGCCTGAGCTTCTGGTCCCTGGGGATCGAGGCCGCATTGCTCTGGGGCGTCGTCATGACTTTCCTGTCCATGCTGCCTGCCGTCGGTGCCGCGATCGTCTGGGTACCGGCTGCTATCTGGCTCTTCCTTATCGGCGCTTGGATCAGGGGCATCCTGATGGTGGTGATCGGCATCTTCGTGATAGGGCTGATCGATAACATCCTTCGTCCTCCGCTGGTCGGGCAGGGAGCGCGGCTGCCGGACTATGTCGTGCTCATTTCGACTGTCGGTGGAATTTCCCTGTTCGGCCTCAGCGGCTTCGTGATTGGTCCCCTGATCGCCGCCCTCTTCATCTCCGCGTGGTCCCTGTTCACGCTGCAACAGCAGGAACCCGCATTACCTTCAATCAGTCCTGACATCGAGAAAAGAGGCTATTGAGGCGCGCGGAACGTGTCGCGAAATGAAGAATGCATGTGCGGTGACGGAGCTAAAGCCGCTGCCAGCCGCAACTCGAGACCGCCGATTTGATTTTCCGGGCGTGTCTTTTTCCCGCGCAGAAAGGAACTATTCGAGGCTGGAGACATGATTTCAGCGTCTTAACGGTCATTGCCTTCGTTCTCGTGCGAGTTACACGGGTCTGGATCAGATATCGCTGATAGAGGGAAGGTGAATCTCGATCTCCCTGCGCCTCTTGTCATCTAATGATGCAACATTCGCATTCCAAAACGCATCGGCCTCGGCAGGCTCATCTTCCCACTTCCGCGTGCTGACAATGTTGTCATCGACCTTTACACGGCGTCGCCCTCCAAGCCTCATGTATTCTTCAGCCATTTCCAGCGATGGTGTCTTTCCATCGTCCGATACGACGATCTCGTTTGGCTGTTTTTCTTCCGCGAGAATGGCACGTAGTGCGTCATGCTCTGGCCCGAAGGGTTTTTGCGCCAGAAACGCTTCCACAGTCGAGCGTGTCTCATGGCCACCTGAAGGCGAATTGCCGACATGCAGAACCATCGATTCACCGCCAAAGCTATCTTTTCGAACAAACCAACGGTCTCCGTTGGAGCTTTCTGCGAATTTCTGATCGTCCATAATGTTGTCCCTTCCGATGGGATCGGATCCATTAACTTCTAAATCGCGGCGCAGCCACGAGGAGCGAAAATAAGGCATTACGCAAAGGCCCGATCGTGTTGACCGGGCCTTTGCAAGTCATCGATTAATAGGGAGACCTGCACTGCTGGCGCGGACCATTATTGGGCTGATAGGTGTTGTCATAAGCCCGATACGACCGATAGCGATTGGCACACCAATTGGCTGATTGGTCATCAATTTCGACAACCCGCTCTCGCCTGGTTCCATTCGTCAACGCACCGCCGATGATCGCTCCTGCTCCAAATGCCGCAAGCGGATACCAGTAGCCGTCATTGTGACGGCGATATCCGTCACGGCGTTCGCGGTATCCCTGGTTGCCATTCCAGTGGCCGCGGCGCATGTCACGACGATATTGGACAGACTGAATGTCGGGGCTAACTTTGTACAACATGGGCGTAGCGGGAGCCGCTGCCGCGGGGGTGTACGTCGACAAGCCGATCGTGGCGGCAAGCGTTGCCGTGCAAACTGCAGATATGATGTTTTTCATTGGATCTTCCTTGGTTGAACCAGGATTTCCTGGTTCACAAGGCTAACCATCGTGTGGGGTTAATGTTCCGAACCTGTGACATACTTCGCGAAAGAGCGTGAGCCGCCGCGATGAGAATGTCGGGAGCCAGGCCATACAGTTTAGTTATGGCTTAGAGCGTTGCTTGCAATAACAAGAAAACATCGGAAACGTGCGGAACCAACTGTGCATTGCGCGGTTATGCTGCGTTGCACAAATGTCAATTTGGAAACTCACGCGGATGAACAAGATTCACTGGACAAAACCGGTACGGATATCGGCCCTTCAAGGCGGCGAGCAGGTGATCAATGGGCCTTTGGAAGCACTGGAGAGCCTTAACTCCTGGCTTCATCATGAAGGATGGTTCTTTGAGCGCGCAAAAGACAGGTGTCACGCTGCGCTGGAGATTGGTCTATCACCAGAAGAAGCGCGCCGAGCTTTCATCGCCGCAGCCCTCGATATGAACGTACCGTTTGCATGAAGTCCCATTTGGGGGCTACCTTAAACATAGTCCATTTTTATCCGTGAAATTCGCGTCGCGTTCGTCATAGTTGACGTCCCATTTCTTGCCGATCGGCTTTTGTCGAGCAGGCGCCTTGTGGGCTGTGGCGTTGTCGGAGCCGGTAATAATCCGTGGCTTTGCACTCGCCAAACCGTTGTTACCGCTAGTGCCAGGCCTTTGGCATATTGACCCTTTGCATCCTGATGAATGGCCGCTACCCCTGCCTGTTTCTTCTTCGTTATCACTTGTCTCCCTTCGTCTTGCCTGCATCCGTCAGTTTTGAGCGATTGGGGTCATCCAAATTTTATCCGGCCGCGTCACGATCGGTCGCGTGATTGTCGACAGCCGGTAGATAGCCGCGCGGGCGCGATTCTTCCGGTCCCTCCCACCGCGGAGATTGATCTGTAGTCCCGGCTAGTTTCGCCACAATTTCGGCCGAAAGCGAAGATCATTTCCGCTTCGCGGCTTCATGCCGGTTATCGGCGCCGTGGTCGCCCATGCCCGAAAGCGGACGAGACCGTGCTTCGGCGTAGCGTTTGACCCTACCTTTTCGACGCTTTGGGACTGACGGCCAAGGATCTTCTGCGCCGCTGCGAACGGGCGACGCCGGATCGCGGCGACGCCTGCATGTTGTTCTGGACGCTCGGCGGCAATCAAGTCGGTAAGGCCGCATTAGCCGGCTGGCGTGAGATTATCCTGCCGAACCTCGGGGAGCTATCGCTATGGCCGTTCGACGGGCCGCTCCCATGAACTGATGATACCGGGTGCCACTGTCGGGACCGAGACCTATCCCGGCGACGTTTGTGGCCAGCTTGGAATTCCCCGACGTCCGGTATGGAGTAAGCGACAGCAAGACGGACGCCGGTCCGTGGCAAGTCATCTGGTGCGGTGGCTGGAAAACAGGCCACACGTCGACGGGAGCGCACTCCAAAGTCTGATCAGCGATGGTTTCGGAAATGGCAAGGATGGTGAGGACCGGTTCGACGCCACGGTCGGCCTGCTCGGCATGATCGACGTCGTCGATGGTAGACGGAGCGAAGGGGTACCGGAAGCTGATAATGTCAAAACCTGGGAAGGCTGGATCCTCGGTCAGCGGGCTTAAGTCTCCCGCACGTTGATCCACAGCGAGACGATTTGATGCAGGTTGCTCGCAACTCGAAACAAATTGCGCTCATTCGCTTCGAACTTCCGGGCGAACGATTCGAACGTCTAGGGCAACGTTTCCAAACTCTGGGCGAACGTTTCATTCGTCCAGATTTCCGATTCATCCGAAGTCGGAATGGTCGCACTCTGTACGTCCGGAGCCGTGAATATAGCTGTAGGATTGCCGGCAACCTCTCGACGTGCCCGCAACCTGAAGCAAATTGCGCTCATTCGATTCCAAACTCGAAAATTCCGATTCAAAACAAAATGATTCCGTTTCGGCGAAAAACGCCTTGCGCCATGCCGCCGGTCCTCTGACCATTATAGTGCCATCAACGAGAACAGGGAGGACAACGTGGCACGACAGACCTTAGAGCAGCGGAACGCGAAGCAGCGGGAACGGCAGCAGCGGCTGAGGGACCGGCATCGGGCCGAGCGGCGCCCGGATCGAGACGACGTCGCGCGCACCATGCTGTTCTGGGCGATCACCGGCTATCTAAAGGAAGATCGGCCCGATCGGATCGATCAGCTAGCCGACGCCGTGACTGCCCTGCTGGTCGACCAAGGATTTGACGAGCGGGCAGCCTACGAGGTCTTCGATGATCTCGTTGACCGCTATGCCCGCGACGACCAGCCCTTCCGCCGTAAGCCTCACCTGCGGGGCTGAAGAAATCAGGCCATCTGCTCTGCTGGATCACCAACTTTTTGCAAACGGCGTTATCATCAGAGACTTCGTCCCCCCGTTACTTCGTGAAACGCCGTTTGCAACTGAATCGTTTTTATAAAAAAGCCTTTCGCTTCCGGTAACCCGCGGTTACCAGAGGTTAACCCCATTCCCATAGCTCGCGTGCCCCGCATCTGCGGGAACGACCAACAACAGCTACGTGAATGGAAATGAACCAGTTTTCTGCCAAAACCTTTCAACGCAAGATCGACGCCTTCTGCCAACTGCGGCTAGCGCCGCTGTTGGAGGATGACGAACTTCTCCGACTGAAGTGGTATATGCACACGCTCATTCAGACGAGGAAATCGGCGCCAAGAACGAGCGGCAAGACGGACTGGGACGTTGTCGCGGCAGCCTGCGGCGTGGACGCCAAGCTCCTGGCGAACAATGCGCGGCAGATCAACCCGGCGTTCGACGCGATTGCTCGGTGGATCCGAGACGCTCACCCTTCAGCAACCGCCGCAACTTCCAAAGTCCTCCAAACACAGAAGACGCCGAGGACGCAGGCGCCGCCGACGGTGCCTCGGCCTGCCTCGCGGATGCCAAAGCATCCGACCGCGGCGCGGCCGGCTCCCGCAGCGAGCACAGGCGCAAATCTCGAATTTCCAGAAGCACTGTTCGAGGTCTGGGAGGATCCGGCTGACTTTTCGGAGGCCTTGCAGCTTCATCTTCGGCGGCATGGCGAAACTTACTGGACACTCTATCGCGGCATCATCGGTTCGGATGACACCACGGACAAGAATACGCTTTTAAGCTGGATCGAAGGTCGGAGGATCCCGCGCACCACCGAGAGCTTTGAGATCTTGTCGCGGATCGAGCGGCGGTACCGGCTTCCGGCCGGTTATTTCAAAGCCAAGTTACCGCACCCCTCACGATCGGCGTCAGGGTTTGAACTGTCTGGTATCGAACCTGCCGAGCGGCGTCGGATCGCGTGGCATCTTCCTGAGGATTTCAACACGCTGTCCTTCCAGAAGAGGGAGGAGATCGTCGATTGGGTGCGGCGGGTTATTATCAGCGGCACGACGGACTACCGGAAGTACCAGGCTGCCGCCGCCAAGCAACGCTACGCCATCCGATTTCCCGGCGTCTCCTATGGCGGCCGGGCGCCACGCGACGGTAAAATCATTGTGCCTGCGAACTACGAGCAGACATGGGTCGAGGATCCTGATCTGCTGTCCGGGGTGATCGAAGCGCCACCAGCTCTTGCCATGGAAATGGCTGACCTCGTGCGCTTCAAGACGTCGGCTCTGACGTCTGTGGGTTTTCAGCGAAACGGGGTTTGGGGCGAAGAAACCGCCTCGCAAAAGATCGAGCACCTCGGGCTTATGTTCGGCGCCCTTGCGGCAGCGAGAGATGGAGAGGTGAAGGGCTACGGGGTGCCGGTCCGACAGTTGACGTTCGGGCTCCTCATTTTCCCCGGAGTCTAGGATTGGTATCTGCAGTGGCGGGAGACGCGCCGCGGCTTCTTCACCGCTTGGGAAGTTGACATGTTGCGGATCGCTTTGGCGATCACCAAGGAGGGGACGGGATGGCTTCGGCAGCATCCGGAGCTTCTGGCGCGGGTTCAACCGATCGCCGGCCTCGTCTCGCAGAATGAGATCGACTATGCAAATGCGGACTGGCACGGTGCCTGCGACGACTTCCACAAGCATGCCGCTCATCGCGTCAAGGAAATCCAACGGATCGCGCGCGTCCATCGCGATCCGTTCGAGCCGATCATGCCGGTCCTTGAGGCGGCGAGCCCCGTTGGCGAGTATCGCAAGATCACCGAGGAGATCATCCGCCTGATGCCGGATGAGCATCGTTATCCTCGGCCGGCTGCCGAAGCGGTCCGGTCATTTCTGATGCTGAGGCTTGGCTTGCACCTGGGGCTTCGCCAGAAGAACCTCCGGCAACTGATGCTCAATCCGAAAGGGTCCATGCCGCGCTCGGAACGCGCGTTGGAAAAGATGAAGCGCGGCGAAATCCGGTGGAATGATCGGGAAGATGGCTGGGAGGTCTTCATACCTGCGGTCGCCTTCAAGAACGCACACTCATCCTTCTTTGGCGACAAGCCGTTTCGGCTCGTGCTTCCGGACCTCCTGGATCTCTACAAGTACATCGACGCCTATGTCGACCGGTACCGCTCGGTGCTCCTGCGGTCGGCTGCGGATCCCGGCACGTTCTTCGTCAAGACTGTCAAGACGACCAGCACGAACGCGGCCTATGACACGACGAGTTTCTACGAGGCCTGGCGTCACACCATCCAGCGCTACGGCATCTACAACCCCTATACCGGACGAGGCGCGATCAAGGGGCTGCTCCCGCACGGGCCTCACAATGTCCGTGACGTTCTGGCAACCCATATCCTGAAGCAGACTGGCTCCTATGAGCAGGCGAGCTACGCCATACAGGACACCGCCGAAATGGTCGCCAAGCACTACGGGCGCTTCCTGCCCCAAGATAAAGCAGCGCTTGCGGCACGCATCCTCAACCAGGTATGGGAAGCCGCCTGACGCGGAAGGAGGCGTCGGAAATTATTTCCGGCGTCTTGCCTCGTTCTTTGCCTCGCGCGCCCAAGGCGGCGGCTGCCGTTTTTCGATCCATGGGAGAAGCTTGATCGGCTTGGGTTCGATGCCGGCGGTGATAATCGGATACTTGCTGAGAGCATCGCGCATCAACGGCAGACCAGCGGGGTTGGTATAGCGAAGGCTCGTTTCACCGCCCTGACTGAGTCGTCCCGAGATGTCGTCGATGACCAGGGGCGGGACGCCTGCCTGAAGGAGGGTATCTGCCATTCCGTGGCGTAGCGCATGGAAAGCGCGATCCCACATGTTCTCTCCGAGGGACTGCTTCATGATCGGGAGGAAGACGTCGTAGAAGCGGTCGCCCGGATCGTTCACGGTTTTATCGGAGAAGAGGTCAGGGAACACGGCCTCGTACCCCAGGTTCTGGAGCGCAGCGCAATAGTCCATGAAGCCCAAGCGAACCAGCTCTTCCGGGACTGGCAATAACCGCTCTGATTGCTCAGTCTTCAACCGCCGAAATTTGTTTGTCCGCAGGATCAGCACGAGACCGCCATCGTCTTCGGCAATATCGTCTAATGCAAGCCCTGCAAACTCGCGCCGCCGGGCCCCGAGGTATGAGAACATGATCGGCAAGAAATAGGCGGCGTCATGAAAGACGTGCGGTCCCGGCTTTTTGCGGCCCCGGTCGTGGTTTAGCGAGCCTGTATAGATCGGGCTGGAGAAAATGGGTTTGATCTCGTCGGGCGTCGGCTTGTGCTGCTGTTTGCGAATACTGCCAAGCTTCGGCTTTTTCGGCCTCAAGCCTTCGAAGGTCCAATCTTCGACGTCAAACCCGTGGCCGCGAACATGTTTCAGGAAATGGTTCACATTCCCGATATGCTTTCGGATGGTAGCGGCGCTTAAGCCCACGGCGGCATCCTCGCCCTTCGTTTCGGCCTGCTCGCGGAGTCTCTCGCCCGCGGCCCGAAGCTCAGGTGCCGACATCGCCCTCATTCTGGCGCTCTGCCCCCAGCGGAGGGGGATCTCGTTGAAGTGCTTACGAAGCTTGCCGATATGGTACTGGGTAATCTGGCCGGTGTGTTCAACACCGTGTTCTTCGAGTACGCCCTTGAACATGCGAACCGCTGCGCGTGCGTCACGTGCGGTACTATCGTCCCAGGCATCCTTCATGTTCTTGACGAGCTGCTCGCACTCAGCTTCGAAATCCGCGAGGTGAATGACGGGGCGGGTCTTTTCCTCAACCGGCTCATTGATGGCGGCTACCCGCGGCGAGGGAGTGAGATCGAGCGTTACGATCGGTCGATCTTCGGGCGCCAGGGGCTCGACAACGTCATCAGCGGGAGCTGCGATCTCCGACGGCGGCGGCGTCGTGTTTACGGAGGGAACTTCAATGGAGACAGGTTGTGGCCTGGGACCCGAGCCGCCCGTGAGTTCGCTAAGGTCACGATCGGCGAGCGGATGCCGTTCCGCGACGTCGAACAGAGCTTCTGCCCGGCCGCTGAAATAGGCCTTCATGGCCTTTTCCTCGTTGAGCGGGTTTGGGCTGATTTCGAAGAGGTGCATCAATCTTCGAATGCCCGCCTTGAAGCCGCGCGTGTTGGCCTCGTGAAGCAGTTCGAAATAATTGGAGCCGACCGCGAAGATATGGGAGGCGGGAACCCCGTTTTGCCTCAGGTAGGCTAAGCCGCGGCAATCTTCCTTCAGCGTCAGGTGATGGGTGATGCCGAATATGCCGAGCAGTCTATAGGCCCATGCATTTTCCAGATCCATTTCCAGCTCTGAAATATCGGCGGGACGGCCATAGCGCCGCGCCACGATCGAAACATCTTCCAGATGCATGAGCATCATGTCTCGTTCGTGTTCGCAAAGCTTTTGGAGCTGCGCCTTGGACATGGGTTCCTTCTGCTTCAACTTCAGTTCGGCAACCAGCATGTTGAGCTTGCGGCCGATCGCCTGCGCTTTCTTATGATCAGAACAGTGAAGGCTCAGTGAAAGCCGGCTGCCTGGTCGGCACTGCCCGAAGGCGCTTGGGACGCGCGCACGCCAATAGAAGATATTGCCGCGGCGGGTGAGGTTTTCGACGTCGTGGCGGACCGCCATCAGGTTGTTGCTCTTGCCTGCCACCGGCGTCGCCGCCGCGCATATTTCGCGTGGGCATCACCTGTGGGCTACAGTTCTGGGCATCAGGTCGCCAATGATGCCAAAACGATATCCGGCGCGACTGGAAAATCAAGGAATCAAGGGGATTTAGAGAGAATTGGCTGGGGAACCTGGATTCGAACCAGGACTAACGGAGTCAGAGTCCCTAACGCAAGTCTGTAAAAGTGACGCTTTTTCTCCAAATGCGGAGAAAACGCCTTATGACATATCAACAGGTTACGAGCAATCCGCCAAATGGATTATGCCCGGTCAATGCCGCTGCTGAATGGTTGGCGGCTCATCGTGGCGAGTGCAAAGGCGCACTTATCCCTCAGGTGCGCGAGCGTTTCGGTCTCTCCAATCTCGAAGCCATTGAGGCTCTGAAACGCGCCAATGTTCTCCGACATGCGAGGGCAATGTAATGGGAGAGGCGAAATTCAAAGGGCTGAGCTTTGTCATTTACAAACAACGCGCCAACGTTTCGGGCAGTAACGTTGGCAAGTGTGGCTCTGTTAAATTGGCCACCCTGTTCGGTGAGCGGGATGTGCGAATGTCTTGTTGCAAGTTGCATCAGGAAGTAGGTACCCGTGCGTGACAATTTCACACGTTTCAGGTTGGCGTGGCTCGATCAGATATGGGCGGACAAAACGCTGACGCCAATGTCTCGTGACATCGCTATGCGTATCAGCACACGTTTCAACCGAAGGCGCTATTCTGAGAGTGGTTCTTTTTCAGCTTGGCCGTCCTATGAAACGCTTGCGGATGAGGCCGGCTGCTCCAGTAAGACGGTGCAGCGAGCGGTTTCCTTGCTCAAAGTCAAAGGTCACATGGAGACGAAGGGGGCCGGCGGGCGCCACTGCTCGCTCACCTATTACGCGATAATAAAGCCAATCGAGGCAGCTATTGAGGGTGGCGACGAAGTGGAGAAAGGTGGACATGTGTGTCCACCTTTCGAAGCGGGTGGCAATGTCGATGGTGAAAACGTGGACATCGTTGTCCCGAAACGTGGACAAATGCGTCCCCAAAAGGTGGACACCAGTGTCCTACTAACCTCTTTGAATAAACCCTTTGATGAAATCTCTGATAAAGCGCGCGCGACTGTTGAAGCTTCGCCGGCTCGTGCTCCGATCGGAACAGTCGTCCTTTCCATTCTTGCAGGCGGTCCCACGGTAGACGTGGTGCTGCCGCCAATGCTGCGAGGCAAGGAAGATCAATATCCGGAATTGGTCAAAGCTCATCGGGCCGACAAGGGATGGCCTGATTTGCATAAGCGATGCCTCGACCCGTCGCTCCGCACCGGAGCGATAGCCCGCATGGCTTTGGAAATGGAACCCGTGAAGGCTGATAGTGCGGAATGGCAGGCTTGGAAGTCGGAATACCGCGAGCGTGGCTGGCCCCTGCCAACACCGATGGACGGCATTGCCTGCTTCCCTTCGGGAGGCCCCGAGAAGCTTGAACGCTTTCTCGTACGCATGAGCATTTTAATGCTGAATGAAGCGGTCGACGAGGCTCAGAATGTTGTGCGGCTCGAAAGTGGGCGATCGAGAAGATAGATTTGCTGCTCCCTGGGAGCAATGGGTCCTTCCAGCGAGAAGCATGCCCCACGGGTAATTCGCACCCCGGTCGGTTTGACCGCGTTCCACTGCGTGCAGGTTAGTTTTTAGCTTGTTGTTGTTGTTCTTCAGAGGGTTAAGTGCCGTGAACTGTTCACTGGAGCCGCAAAAGTGAAATCTGAAAATCATCAAGTGCCGGTTGGCTACGTGTGGGTTGATCTGCCAGAAGCTGCCGCATTCTTCAAAATTCGACAGTTCAGAAACCTCTCTGCGCTGGCAGGTGTTTCTGCCAGGGGGCGGGTCGGCGGGCCTCTGAAATGCAAAACCGAGATACCGCCGACCGCATGGCTGCATCTGAGTTGCAAGGTCGAGAACGGCGATTTTTTGGCCATCACACCTGAGGGAACGCGCATCTATGACGTTCAGATCGCCTTGCCATTGGACGACGGGCGGCCGACGCCCGCCGACGCTTCTACGCCGCCGCCTGTTGAGCAACGCGCCAGTCAGGATGTATCGCAAGAGCCGGCCGACGTTTTTCGTCGCATCGCGGCGCAGGAGCGTCCTGCGGGCGCGTTCTGGACCATTGAGGAGTACAACGACCACCTGAGCAAAGCTGGGCTTTGTGTCAAGCCAGACAAGCAGCGTGTGCCTCGCGTTTCGATTGGGCCGGGAGGAAAAATTACGCGGGGTACGGCCTCAATTTCGTTGCACAATCTGTTGCTCGTCTCGCGCTTCGAGGTTGAAACTGAACGCGGCGGTTTTGCTGGCTTTCGGTTCAGTCGTGATATTGCACGCGAATTGCTTCGTTGGCTTGCGGCTGATCATGGCGGCCTATCAGCCGCACGCGGTCCCATCGATGACAAAGCTCTTGACAGCTTAGTCGATGATTTTCGCCGGCGCTGGAGCGTGCAGATCAGGCCACAGCGAGACGTCGCGGAAAGTACCGCAAATCAAATTCCGTACTACGGCAAACCATTTGCCGTATAGTTTTCCGTACTCACTCCATGACAGGCTTCTTGCTGCCGGGTCAGCCGAACGGATCGCCGCCGGCCGTTGAACCCGTGAAGGAGCGAAGGCATGAGAGACCTTGAATTCGATATCAAGGGCCATAACAAAACCCGGCCGGCCTTCAACCAGGTCATAGACGATGCGCGCGACGCCAACCGTCATATCGAGATGATGGCGCGTAGCTGGAACCTGGCCGGGACCGCCGCAAAATTGTTCGCAGCCGGCTTCACGGTCTCGGCTGCTGTCGATTTCGGGTCGCGGGTGCGCGGTGTTATCACTGAAGCTGCTGATCTTGTCGATCTCGCCGATAAGGTCGGCGTTGCGACCGAAGACCTTCAGCGGATGCAGTACGGTTTTGAGCTGGCAGGCGTGGAGGCTTCCAATCTCGACCAGGCGCTGTCGCAGTGGTCGAAGCGGATCGGCGAGGCCTACACCAACGGCGGCCGGCTCGCCAACATCCTCGCGGCAAACAATGTGAGCCTCGTTGACGGAGAAGGTCGTCTTCGCTCTTCCGTAGATCTGATGCGGGACTACGCCGATCTTGTTGCTCGCGCAGGCAGCGAACAGGAGCAGATGACCCTTGCGACTGCTGCGTTCGGCAAGTCCGGCGCGGAAATGGTGCTTGCACTCAAAAACGGCTCTGCGGGCATGGATGAGCTGATGCGCGCCGCCGACGAAGCCGGCGGTGTGTTGAAGGATGGCTTGTTGAGGCAGGCCGGTGAAATCGACGATGCCTTCAATGCAATGTGGCGGGATTTCGAAATTGGCGCGAAAGGTGCAATCTTGACTGCAGTCACAGCTATGGCACCGCTGCGGGCGGCGGCTGTTGAATGGAATAGGTCCTATAAGGCGGACATTGCTGCGGCATATGAACAAATTCAGGCGCAATCAGCGGCCGATGGCGCAATACTCGATAAAGGTGATCGCTTGAGTGGTCCTGTTGACAAGCGGATCAACAATGCATTCGGCGATCCGCGCGTGCTCAACGATAACGACCGGAAGTTAGCGGAGGCAGCGCGGCTGTGGGGGCTGAAGAAGCTCGGGGACACGATTATCCCCGGCGGCAATGATGACGACGAAGAAGGTGGCACTGGCTCGCGCTCGCGGTCCATTGCGGTCGCCCGCGAGCAAGAAAGCGCATACCAGCGGATCATCGATAAGCTCAACGAAGAGCGCGCTGTCATGGGGTTGAACACGATAGACCGTCGCATCGCGATTGAACTGCAGCGGGCCGGCGTCGAAGCGACCAGTGCTGAGGGTATGGCGATTGCTGATCTTGTCGCCAACATCGAAAGGCAGAGGGAAGCTTACGACGCAGCGGCGGAAGCCGGTGAATTCATGAACGACAATCTGCGCGAAAGCTTTTCCGACCTGCTTCCCCAGATCGAAATGGGCAACCAGGCGCTTGACGGTTTCATTAACAGGCTTGCTCAAGCTGCCATGGATGCGGCTTTCTTTGGTGAAGGCCCTCTTTCCGGCGTTTTCGGCGGGGGTGGCGGCCTGCTTACGTCGCTGTTCGGCGGTGGTCGAGCCATCGGCGGCGGCGTCGATCCGTGGCACGACTATCTCGTCGGCGAAAACGGCCCAGAAATCGTACGTATCGGTGCGCGGGGTGGCGTAGTCGGCAGTGCCGGCGCCAGCGGCGGCGGCTCGATCACATATTCGCCGGTCACCAACATTAGCGCGCCTGGCGCTGATCAGGCTGCAATCGCCCGGCTTGAGCGCACGATTGCGGAGCAGAACCGTACGGAGTCCAAACGTTTCGCTGCGTTTGTGCACACGAGCCAGGTCCGGGGTGTTCGCCCCTGAGGATACCTCGCCAGTCGCTGGCGAGTGGTAGCAAGCAAACCCTTTCAATGAAATTGGAGAGAACGATGTTGAGCATTATCCGTGACAATGTTCGCAGCCCGAAAGCAAAGGCTGAAGACACCCTCGACCGCGTCCGCCGCGCGCTGGCGGCAGCAGACACCGCCGCGAGTGTGATGGCGTGCGGTGAGGATATCCCCGCTCTCATTGGCGATATCGAGCTCGCTCGCGAAAAATTCGATGACGATATCGCCGCTGAAGCCGAGTCCATCGACCGGACGCGCGCCAATGCCCTGCGCAGCGAGCGGAGCGCGTTGAGCGACTTGCTCACCGACGCCGAATATCTGCAGCGCCGCATCGAGGAAAAGCATCGAGCGATGCTGAAATCAGAGACCGATGCCGAGATGAAATCCCTTGCCGCCGCCGCCGCCGCCAAACAGGCAGAGGCGAAAGCGTTGGTGATCAAGCTGGCCGGGCCGCTGAAACAGGTTGTTGACGCTGCAGCCGCCTATCAGGCACTGGCTGACGAAATCACCGACATCAACGCAAAGCTTCGCAACGCCGACCGCAACGAACTCTGTGTGCGTCCGCCGCTCCACTCTGTCACTGTTCGGGACGAAAATCTCGGCGCTGCTTTCGGGTTCCTGTATTCGGGCCGCCTGACCGTGCCCGGGGTGGATGGGCCGAACCTGCTGGAAATCGCGGATCGTCTGAAGCGCGAAGCGGCGCAGAAGTGAGGTGTGAGATGAACTATGGTGAACAGGTAAACGTCTGGCACGAGGAATGGCAGGCGAACGCCGATCTGCAGTTTCAGTTTCCGCTCTGGACTGATTATGCATTCGGCCGGCGGCTGCGCGAAGCCTGGGACGCGTCTCCGGAGCTTCAGGCAAAGCATGCGGGCGATTTCCGCTCCTTCAAGACAGTGACGAAGAAGCACGCCAGCGATGCCGCCCTCAGAGTGCGCGAGAAGGCAAGCCGCGACGCTGCCAAGCGGACGGGCGCGAAGGGGCCTGTCGGCTTGTTCGTCGAGAAGATGCTTGGCAAACAGCAATCCTGATCAAATCAGGGATGAAGCAAGGCGCAGTTAGCGAAGGTCGAAGAGCCAGACCCACAACGGAAAGCTGATCTCCCCGCGCCCGAGCCATGTTTCGAGGGGTCAAGGTTGGCGAGGCAATACACGAGGTACTTCTGAAATTAGAAATCTGCGGGGGTGTCATATAGCCACCGCTTATTTACTTCGCATTAGTTGAATCTGGTTTGACAGATCGACGGGTCCGAGAACAGTCGGACCCGGTAAAGGCGATCCTCGGGCTTCGCGGATTGATTGATGTGGATCGCTTCGGCCATGGTCCATATGCAGGAGCGTCCGGTTCCGCCGCATTGGGGCATGTCGAGATTGTCTGCGACGCTGAGCGCGACCAGCATACTTTGATGCCGCAGACCTCCTGATGAGGCTCTTAAGAATCGCCTCCGTCGTCTGCGTTCACCGCCTCGGGCAAGACTGTCATCCATAGCTTGGCGCGGGCCTGGACGGGGCCTCATTTGGTGGGTGGCCGCGTATCGAACGCTATTATTTTTGTCAATGGATCAATATTCATGTCTGTGCTGGTCTCCGCCAGCAAAGGAGACCCTTTGACCAAGTCCACCCCCTTCGCCATTCAACTAAGCGACAAAGACTGGCTTGTGACTTTTGTCCGCGAGATCGGTATCGCTGAGACAAGACGAATGACGGCGGCTGAGTTCGTAGCCATGGTGCTGGTTGAAGCCAATTTGACCCACCAATGTCCCCGCACCCCACTCGTAATCGAGAGCTTCAACTCTGGTCCATCGAACGGGTACTTAGGAAAAAGGATTCTCCGATTGGGTTTTCGGCTCTGGCAGAGGGGGAATCAGGGGAGCATCTGGTTTTGGCAATTTGAGCCACGCCGAAATTGCGGCAAGAGCCTGTGGATGTGAATACGACCAAGAATGCGTGAGAAAAGCATCTATGCGCGCGGTATCGTCGCCTGATTCAACCTCGTATCGGCCAGGTGGCGTAGCTTCAACCGAGACCACTACCGTGGCGGCACACGGGCCCAGCTCCGGCACGCTCGTGATAGCGAGGAAAGCAGTGCATGAAACGGCTACCAAAAAACACAGCCCTAGAAAAACTCCCGCGCTGACTGCAAGTGAGAATGCGAAGCCGGTTAAGCAGAGGAAGATGAATGTTGGAAATGCGGTGATAGCGATCGCTGATATCAACCAGAATGGCAGTACCGCTGTTGAGTAGTGGTAGATTATTCCTAGCATTGGCCATAAATGCGAGCGCGGATTGAACGGTGCCCACGCGGTTCTCTTTATTTCCTCAGTTTGTTCTGGAAAGTTTAGACTAAAAATCGCTGCGGACATAAAAGCGACAACAGTCAACAGGTTGCCAAGCCAAAACCAAGCCCATGATATCGCGCAAAACCACATTGGAACTGCATTCAGAATCCTTTCGACACCATTCGAGAGGCGTCGCGCGCTTGCAAGGATAAACCTATCAAAAGGCCCTCGGCGACCCCAAATTGCTGTCACAAGCAATTCCAGTCCGTGAAACAAGCTGATAAGCGCACTTGCCTCGTCGCTTGGTCCGCGCACGATCAGTAGACGACCAGAGTGGATGTTCGGGATTTTCATTGTCGTGAGAAACCAGTTGGTGAGTTTTTCGACGCCAATAATTATTCCGGCTATCGCCATCAGGCCCACTACAGGCAAAGCTAGTCCGACCAAAAAAATCGGTGCTCCTAAATACCATGGCAGCTCGGAGTCGATATAGGCCGCAAACGGGATAGGGGCGAAGCTCGCTGGTATCGCGAAAAAGGCGATAAAGCCGAAGATGAGGGCGATCATGCCTAAGATGCTCAGCTCCCTCGGCCGGGCGATCAAGAATGGGGTCGATAGCGATATGACGCCTTCAATTCGTTTTGCGAGGTCTTGGTCTCGAACGGCGTACAAGCCGACTAGGGCGCCGTGACTATGCCCGATTACAAAATGCCTTCCAGGATGGCTCGTTGTTAAGTCCCATAGGTACTTTTGAAGCCGCATCCCGGCAACATGTCGGTTCAAGTGGCTGGGAAGCCCCCACCACCAGAAGTCACTGTGGAATTCGATGCGGCCATCAAATTCCTCAGAGATCGTATTTCGAAAGAGCGAACCGGGTTTTGTCCAGGCAGCACCGGGAGCGAAGGTGCCATGGATTAAGGTGATGTGGATTGTCTCTTTAGGGTCGCTCAGAGGGGACCGCTGTGCATCCTGCCGTTTTGCCACGGTCTCCTCATTACTTCGTGGCGCACGACTCGGCCGGCTGTTCGATCCACTACCGATGTTTACGCACTTCGGCTCCAGCAAGGATCATAATGGTTGTTGTATTAAGATCAATCTTCGAAGGTAGATGTAGAGCAGCTACGTCTTCGTCTGGCGCGGATCACGTTGTTGCAATTGTCCGACGGGTTGCAGTTGACGCGGCTTTGGAATTGCAGTGAGGAATTGTTGTTTGCAAAAAAAAACGAGACCAGTTGCGAAGCTCGAAATCATCGCGATTGTTCTGCTGCTTAATATTGGTTTTGTAAGTTGCACACGAAAAGAGACGTGAAAACGTCAGCCGCTGCCGGTTATCAGTATGATTGCAGAAATGAGCGCACTGAATGCGAACAAGAATATTGATCCGTAGATGAGCGCGCTCGACCAGACAAGCGCTCTATTCAGAAATCGGTCTACATAGCGTGAAACCGCGTAAAGCCGCCGATGACGCATATGGCCAACCATCACACCTCTGACCCGCGAGGCAACACCTTCGACTTGCACAAATGCCATGACATGGCCGCCAGCCATCATAATCAGGCTTACGATGGAGAAGAAAATCATTACTTTCGCCGCGAGGACGGCTGCTGGACTTGGTGTTGAAATTTGGCCGGACAACAGTGTAAGGCAAGCCAGGATCGAAGCGCCATTTATTAAGACCATGCTGCGCAAGGCTTCGAGGGCCAAGTTTGCCATTCCGGAGTAATTTCGATCAAGCCATTCGGACCACATTTTTCGAAGGTCATCATTGTGGGCCCTGCGGTTCGCAACAAAGTCACGCTTTAGATCGTGATGCCGGACAGCAGCTAGCCAGTCGCCTTCCCAGTCGAAATCTCCCTCCGCTGTGCCTGAAACAAAAACCTTCTCACGCTGGAACTCGATGTAGTCTTCCAAACGGTCGATTGCAGACTCAGAGTGCCATCCTCTCCGCCAGAGTTCCAGGATGCTCTCCCATTGTCGGCGGACGGAGCATTCAATGCTGATGCTTTCGGGCGGACGTGGGAGCTTGTGATCGTCTGTCATCTCAGTTCCAAGACAATGGCTTTGCCGCTGTGCTGGTGGCTCATGCGGTTACCTTTGCAAAACTGGCAAGCCAAATAAGCCTACCGGTGGCGGCCACGAAGCGTATGCCTGAAGTGAAATAACAACAGGCTCTAATGCGGTCGAGTATCGGCCCATGATGTTCTTTTAGAAGTCTTTGGTGAAGCTAGGCGCTTGTTCCAAATTGCATCAATCTGAGCGACTGAACCAGCTCACGGAAGAGACAAGCCGCGATCGCTGATACAGAAAAGCGAAAGCGACGCACTCTAAGTAGATTTTGCCACGAGCTGCATTCTCGCCATACTGGGCCGTCCATCGGGGATGCAAATCTTCTAAGTTGGAAAGGAAATCTGACGCTCGCTCAAGGGGCATCAATTTACCGACAAGTGCAGACGCTGATCGAATGACACTCATTGAGCGCGCTTTGCATGTTGCCCGTTCGGCCAGCACCTTCGCGAGATCATATCCCGACTCGGTTTCTATTGCGAAAATGGCATCCGCGAGGTTCGCCATCTGCCTTCTTATCAGTATTTCGGAGGGAAGAGGTTGCATGGCGCGTAACTGGCGATCAGTTGCGTGGATCGCTTTCATGTAGACGCGCTCTCGGGTTTCGGGTGATTGCTCTGGCAGCCCGTTCAGTACGTTACGAAGAACGCGCTCGAAATTGGCCATCAAAGTTTCTCCGTTTCACCAGATTATTTTACGAATTGCGGTAAACGTCTCTGTGATGCGATCAACCCAATGGCGCGCTGCCATACGAGCGCACTGAGAGTGCCACAGCATATTAGCCTGCCGCTTCCCATATCGTGTCAGCCATTTTTCAGAATAAACGATTTCAAGATTTGCGAGAAAATCACCAGACAAGGCTACTGGCACCAGCAACTCGAACAAGAAGGCAGACGGTAGGGCTGGCTCAGCTTTTTTCGTATGGCCGTCTAGAATTTGGGTCGCGCGATCAATCGCATTCTGTGTTTGAAGCAGCTCAGTCGTTGCGGCGAACCCGGTAGAAAGAGACACTCTAACCATTCCAGGCTGGTCAGGTTCTTCTTTGAGCGCATTGAAGGCGGCAATATCCCGTTCGGTTAGCGTGAGATCGAATATTTCGCTTGCTTTTCGCCCCGAAGGGGAAGTCATGCCGTTCGCGTCAAATGTACGAAGAAGCATTTTCAGCCCTAAATTATTCAACTTCCGAAGGGGCGGTTTATCCATCGAAGGCGTGCTTTCATCCATTGAAAGAACCTCCCAATGCAAGCTTCCCCCCGTAGGAATTCACAGCATGCGTTGCATTGTAAGCCTCGTCCAGCGCTTTGCGGCCCGCGCCGGTGATCGTGAACAAGCGCTTACCGCGTTTGTCCTTTTCATCTTTGGTCTCAGAGACCATTCCTTTTTTGACCATGCGATCGATCGCGGTATAGAGCGCCGCGAATTGCGGGGCCTTTTCAAGGCTTGTCTCCAGAACCTCGAAAACCTTTGCGGCGTGCGCGTCAGGTCCAGCTTTTACCAATGCCAATAGCGTCAATTCTTCGAATTTCCCTATCAACGAGCCACCTCATGAGCTTGTTTATATATGCAGTGCATACTTGTAATTGGTTTGCGCTGCATACGTCAATAGGGTCTATCTTATGCGACGTAGTTTGTGGTGATGTCGATTAGGCTTGCTTGTCCCATGCAAAATTGGAAACGTTCGCATACTCGGTCTTGCATTCCGGGCACATCATATTGAGCATGCCTTTGCCAAACCTGGTAAGTCGATAAAATCGCCCGTGGTTTTCTTCACATCGAGGGCAAAACGGGCGGCCTCTGGGGCTTCCGTCCTCGAAGGCTTCATACTTGAACCCGTGATACTCGGCGAGTGTGCTGCGAAATTTGAAGGCCTCTTGGAGGCGTGCGATTTCCTCCTCTCTCGCCTTCATCTCGCCTTGGGCGTCCGCAAAAGCCATTTTTGCATCAGCTAGTGCCGAGTATAAATCGGCCATTTTTGCCTTGATCTCTCCCTGATCAAGGCCCCTGTCAATCTCGCGGATATCCTTTGCGATCCCGATCGCTTGAGCAAGCATGCCCATCCCTGCAACTATATCGACCATACTTCTCTCCGCGTTGGCAATGCAGCCACTGGGTTGCGAGTTCTTGTATGTGACGCGGTTCGGCTAAGCGCGACCGTATGAAAAGGCGTTGCATGGTCGGCCGGATACGTCAACAGCAGGTCCGGAAGGCCGGCCTTACCTCAAACGCGAAAAGCATTCCTGATGAGAATGCTTTTCAGGTTACTCATGGCTTGCAGACGCTGCATTCTTTCATACCAGAGCGATTTAGAGAATTTGCTTTGGTCGACGCCGTGTCGCGATCATAAGGGCCGTGCCACTTGCCGTTTTTGCCACCATCCTCGGCCTGGAATCCTTTGCCGAAATTGCAATAGCGACACTCGGCACGGTGGATACCGCCTCGGTCACGCCGCCAGTTTTCATAAACGTAGAATTCGCTACTCATTCGGCTTGCCGCCATCGATGACGGAAAAGCGCGGTCGTGAGTCGCTTTCGTCGGAATATTCCGCCCTGAAGCGCTCGATTTCGGCTATCCCTGCTTCGATCTGTGTCCTAGTCGCGGGGCTACAGTCCTCAAGCTCCGTTTTCCAAAATTCCGTATCCCCGGCAATGCTATCGTTCCAAACCTTCGCCAGCTCTTCATCATTGACCAACAACAAGGACATAAGCCGCCGGATTATCGTCCGGTGAATAAGCGCCTCGCCTTGCATTTGCAGAATTTTGTTACTGTGAACATTGATCACGTCAACTGCTGCGCTGAGCGCGCCTTCTACGTTTTCATAAACCACGGTCGCCTCCGCTGTTCCAAATTCGGTTTCAGCCGTTTTTAGTTTCCGTACAGGTGGCAATTAATTGTCGCCTACTTTGCTTGAACCCAGGCTTTGCGCCTGGCACAAATGCGAGAAGCCGTTTCGGCCGAAAACGCCGGTCGCGATCTACTGTTGCTCGAAGTGCACAAAGGCGGCCAGCAAATTGCGCCGGCGAGAGGCGGAGCGCGAGAGCAACGTCTTTTACCTCACGCGCGAAATCTTCGACCGCTGGTTCCGGCAGGCGGCCTAATTATGCCTACTGGGTACGCTTTCCTTGGAAATCTGTAGATTTGTCTGCAAGTACCTCGTACATCTCAGATGCAACAATCTCTCCTTGGTCGTTTACCGCGACAACACGAAGACGTCCGCTTTCATCTTTCAGCACTATCTCATGAACCTCACGGATCGATTTACTCCGAAAGGGCCGTGACCTTCTTTTGATTCTCAGAAACTGTTTGACCCGCTTGGGCGGCGTGTCTAGGCGTCTGAGCTCAAGCTCTCGCTCCAGAAGGTCTTCTGCTTGTTTTAATGCCCACATTTCCGCGCGTAGGGAGAGCCTCACTTTTTCGGATTGAGAGGTCTCGCTATCGTCGATCTGGGAAATCTCCGGATTGTCTACTTCACCCACTGTCACTTCGCTATTCAAAGTGGCAGATAGCACCGGATCCTCCGGCCTCTCCTCGCTACCAACCTGTTCGGAATCCCCAGACAATTGGGCTCTATTTAGCGAATAGGCAGTTCTGAGCCCACGGGCAGTCAGATGCTGATGAACGGCAACACCAACACCAAAAATAAGGGCTATACCGGAGGTTATCAAAACAAAGGATAGGGTCACGCCGTCTCCTCTACCAGGTTATTCAGAATTTTATGGCCTACGAAATAAAGGAACAATGCGACGAAAATCCAGACCCAAGTGTGTGGCTCTTCAACAATTCTGATCTGGCGTTTTTCAATTGCTGGTGACAGAAGAAAGGAGATGAGAAACGCCAAGGCGCCATTCCCATAAACCTCTGCCCACCAAATTGTGCGAGCATTTGCGACCTTAACACGGCGGTGCAGTTCCTCAGGCGGAAGGTCTTGAAAGCGGTAAAGTGTTTTCACGAAGTCAGGGAGTATCATCTAGTCGAGCTCTTACAACCATGGGCAAATAACGTTCCCAACTGGAACACTTATCGCGAGATGGAAAACCTTCCAAGTGAGAAGGCTTCAACTTCGTGAGCTGCGACATATAAAAATTGTCGCAGCTCACGACCTTTTCGGATCAGCAAATTTGCTGGCCCTAAGGCGATGAGCGCTTAGGCGTTGTTATCCGTTCTCACATTGAATATTCGACGTCCACGGTCGCCTATAGGCTTCATTTCAAGCATCCTTTTCATCTCGCCGGATGTAAGGCCAATGCCATTCTTTTTATTGGTGTAATATTCCCGCTCTTCAAGCACTAGTCGCTCATAAGGAGTTGCTTGCATTAGGAGCCTCGTAAGTTCGTCAACTTTCTCCTGTAGGCGCCACTTCTCTTTTTCTAGGTCGTAAATTCTGTTTTCAACTTTGGCGTGCGAGTGCAGTGAGTTCTGGAGGCGCTCAATAACTTCCTCTTTGAAGGACCGGTTGTTCCAGCTCGCCTCATTCAGCAAATGGAAAGTGAGTTCTTCGGGAAACTCCCAAGCCGCCTGTTCCGCAAACGCAACGTGAATTTTTAAGGTCGCTGCCAGCCTGTGAATGATCTCGCCATTCATGGAACGGCCGCTTTTTTCCGCTTCCGCTTTTATCTGGTCGCGCATCCCGTCTGGGAAGCGCACCACATACTTATCCTGCGGTTGAAGTGTTTTCTCGTTCATAGAGGCTACTAGCCATGAATTCAGCCTTGATGCAAGTATGGCTATAAGCCATTTTGTGCCGCATGGCTAATAGCCACTAAAAGGAATCGCGAATGGAACAGAAAACCGAAAGAGTGCCCATTATGCTGGAGCCATCTCTGCTCCGTGAAATTGATGATTATCGTTTCGAGGCGCGAATAGGGTCAAGGGCGCAAGCAATTAGGTTGCTTGTTCGGAATGGTCTTGACCTAACCCAAAACGAAAAAAGCCAATCGGTAGCTTGAGACCCGCCGATTGGCTTTACGCATCAGAAAGGAATCTGAAATGCCCGATGATCCTAATACCGAACCTTTGCAAGATGCAACACCACTCGAATTGGTGGACATCATTGATGACATAGAAGATCGCCTGCGCTGCGTTTGGCTGGCTTTGTACACGCTTGAGGATGGCGGCCTAAAAGGGTCGAAATGCCTGCGCGATCTCGTCAACAGATCGATCGAAGACCTCGAAGCCCCTCGCGCCTGGCTCAATCGGAATGTGTTTGCGGAGGCTAGCCGATGACCGCTCTTTCTCGACGTACCCTTTTGGGCGGTGGCGCGGCTGTTGCAGCGGCGGCCGTAGTTTCCCGTGATGAACTCGCGTGGATCGAAGACGCTAAGGCGGAAGCTACAGGTCCATCGCCGGATATTGCGTTGAAAACCGAGATCGACGCAGCGTTCGAACATCTACGTAGCCTTCTGATGAAGATGCACCCGCAGGCGGTGAATGTCGCTCATGGGTGGGTGACCAATCAGGATGGAAGCTTCCGGGGTAACTTCTACAGCCAGATCAAGTACCAGCCGTTCGACGGTGATGGCTTGTATCTTTTGAGCATGGACGGTTTGGCGGTCCCGTACTGGATCGAGGCGTTCACGGTACTTAACGGCAAGGGTGAGCCGATGCTGATCGGTGGCAAGCCCATCACGCATTATTGGGGTTGGCAGCTAGTTGATGGCGAATTCTTCGACCGTAGCCAGCGCTTTGTCTCCCTCAACATCATTCGAAAGCTGGACGATCCTTCCGATGGTTTTTCTGACCGGCCGATGAGCGCCTAGCATGTCAACCAGAGCGAGGGACTGAAATGGCAGCCGACAAAAAGAGACCGTTGAGCATTGGCGAAATCGCCCACGAGCTGGGTGTCTCCACGAAAACAGTCCGCCGCTATCATGCGGCGGGCAAGCTGAGGACATTCGAGGGGGACGGCAAGACCAGTCCGATCAAGATGCGGGCCATCGACCTCACCCGATACATCAAAAAAGGCGGTGGCTGATGGCGCGTCTTATTCCCTTTAAAGAGGCGGATGTCATGCGTGCAGTGCGGGGCGCAACAAAAGCGGGCATGACGATCGGCAGTGTTGAAATCGATCCAAAGACAGGGCGCATCGTGATCGCTGCGCCTGGCGCGGTGGAAAGTGAGGGGGCGGCGTTGGATAAATGGCTGTCGAAGCAAAATGCGGGTTAGGCTGAAGGGCGTAAACCGCGTCAAGACGAAGCTCGCTGACGGCTCTGAAGCCGTCTACTTTTACGCTTGGAAAGGCGGGCCTCGTTTGCCCGGCAAGCCGGGTGACCCTGAATTTATCGCTGCGTACAATGCGGCGGTTGCAAAGAAGGTGCAGCCGCCGAGCGGGGCCCTTCTCTCCATTCTCAGTGCCTTTCAATTCAGCAGTGATTGGGACGAACTCGCGCCGCGCACGCAGAAAGACTACGTGGGGCTGATCAAGGTCATTGAAGCGAAGTTTGGCGACTTCCCGCTATCGGCGCTGTCCGACCGCCGGACGCGGGGCATTTTCATGGAGTGGCGGGACGCGCGGGCGAAAGCCTCGCGCCGACAGGCTGATTACGGTTGGCAGGTGCTGGCCCGCATTCTGTCTTGGGCGCATGGGCGCGGTCTGATCAGCGCTAACCCCTGTGAAAAGGGTGGCCGTCTTTATCGTGGATCTCGGGCCGAGAACATCTGGACCGACGATGACGAGGCCCGGTTCATTGCCAGCGCTCCGCGTCATCTCCATTTGCCGTTGATGCTGGCGCTTTGGACGGGGCAGCGGCAGGGCGATCTCTTGAAGCTCGCGTGGACGCAGTACGATGGCGAAGTGATCCGTCTCAAGCAGGGGAAGACTGGAATGCGCGTCGTCATTCCGGTGGGTGCGCCGCTCAAGGCCATGCTGGACGAAGCGAATCGCCGCGACGGCCTGTTCCTCCTTAACAGCGACGGTGAGCCGTGGACTGCGGACGGGTTTCGCTCCTCATTTAACAAGGCTCGAAAGGCGGCAGGTGTCGTCGGGGTTACCTTCAACGACCTGCGAAGAACGGCCGTAACGCGGCTTGCGATCGCGCAATGCACCGAAGCAGAGATCGCGACAATCACCGGGCATAGCCTACGTGACGTGCGCTCGATCCTCGACGCCCATTACCTCAAACGTGATCCGAAACTAGGGGAGAACGCCATCCGGAAGCTCGAAGCAAGAACGAAAACTCCCAAATGAACGCCCAAACGTTCGAAGATGTTCTGATTTCAATGTGGGAAAAGCGTAGCGAAAACAGTTGGCTGGGGAACCTGGATTCGAACCAGGACTAACGGAGTCAGAGTCCGTGGGTCTACCGTTAACCTATTCCCCAAAAGGGCCAAGCAAACATGATGTGTTTGCGCAAAAGCGAGTTGAAGGCAGATGCCATTCTGTCCCGGTCAGACAGACTTGAGCTCGTTTCGTGGCGCCTTCTAGCATATTCGCGCATTCAGGCAAGAGGCTTTTTGGCGCCCTGTGGAAAATTGCAGGTGTCGATGAAGGCTTTTTTTACAGCCTGATGTTTCTCCAAAATCAGCGCCTGCCATCCTCTAGCCGGGCAGGTGGGTCGAAATGGTACGCAAAGCCGGCGCGAAAGCCGGTGGAACCCGTTGATTGTCCCGGCCTGACCGGACGCGTCTGATGTGCCCAAAAATGAACCAGATTTTCCTGCCGTCAATTAACCATTCGGCTCAACTTCGGCATTGCACAATCTTGCCAAAGACGCTTATATTTAATAAGTAGTTAAAAAAAGAAAAAAGCCATCAAGCCTCAGTTCACTTCCGGGGTGGAATTACATCCGTTCAGGGAAATGTCATGGCGGAATGCGCCTGTTGGTGCAGGTTTGCCTGTTTTTAAAATAAAGATTTTTTTGGGGACCGGGGCGGAAGGCCTTTCCGCGTTTTGGAGAGGCAATGTCTTGGTCTGAAGTCAAAAATTCCAGAGGTATTGGAAGTTATGACGGAAAATATTGTTTTACATCATTCGTCTGCTCTTTCGATCGACGGGTCTGTTCTTGCTCCGAAGTCCTCCGGGCGCGGTGAATTTGCATCCCTGCGCCAAAAGCGCGCCCCGGAAGAGAGCAATTTCTACATTAATCCGGCAAGCGCTCCGACCAAGTCGGCGCAACTTGTCGCCAAGCGCGTCATCGATATTATCGGTGCTTTCGGGGGGCTTCTCGTTCTTGCCCCCTTGCTGATCCTGGTCGCGGCCCTCATCAAGATCGAGAGCCGTGGTCCGGTGTTCTTCCGTCAAATCCGCACGGGGCGGAACGATGTCCCGTTCGAAATCCTGAAATTCCGCTCGATGTATACGGAGCAGTGCGACACCTCAGGCGTCGCGCAGACCACCGACAACGATCCTCGCATCACGCGGTTGGGCAAGGTTTTGCGCAAGACCAACCTCGATGAAATTCCGCAGCTGTGGAATGTTCTGATCGGTGACATGTCACTGGTTGGTCCGCGTCCGCATGTGCCGGATATGCTGGCGGCCGGGCGCAACTATTCGGATCTTGTGCAGGGGTATGAATATCGCCATCTGATGCGGCCGGGCCTCACGGGGCTGGCGCAGGCGCGGGGTCTTCGTGGCCCCACCACGCACCGCTGGCTGGCGATCCGCCGCATCGTCTGCGATGTCGAGTATATCCGCAATTTCTCGCTGATGCTCGATATCAAGATCATGATCCGCACGGCCATCAACGAGCTGCGGGGCGGCACGGGTTTCTGAGAAGCCTTGCAGTCACATTTCAATGGACGTCGCTGATCGGAAAAGGTCGGCGGCGTTTCTTTTTTCGATGAGCAGGCTTTTGCTTGCCTTACTGTCCCAGTCCAGGCACCCGCGCGCAGGTCTCATCAGTTCTCTGGAGCGCAAACCTGTGCCTTGAGGCGCGTTGACGCTGTGATTGGATCCGCCAAGGTGCTGCCCAGAAAAAGAGTTTGGTGAAATTCCCGCTCGCTGGTAAAGTCCCTGCCAACGAAGATCAAGATGAGCGCCTTGAGCGGCAAGTTCCGCGCGGTGCAATGGACAGTTACGTGAGAGACCCCGACAACGGCGAAAAGCCGTCCGTTTCCGGGGCGTCGGCAGCAGGCCGTATCGAGGGGCAAACTGTGTCCCGGTCCGGCAAAGGGAAGCGCAGGCGGGGCAAGCCGTCGCGTAGCCCGTCTGCGAATGTCAGCCTTACCGGCGTTGCCGGCGAGGCAGGGCGTCCCGAATTGAAAGATAACCCGGGCGCGGAGCCCGTTCGCAAGCGCAAGCGCAGGCGGCGGTCCAAGGCCGCGCAGCCTGTGAATACCCTTTCCGCGGGCAGCGAAGCCCCAGGCGAAAAAAAATCCCAGGATGGCAAGTCTGCTCTCCACAAGGAGCACGGGCGAAAGCAACGCAATCGGCGTGGCTTGCAAGGGCGGCCGCTTGCTGCGGAAAAATCAAAGAGCAGCGGCACGGCGGCAACCCGCGTGAACCCGTCACCTGTTGCGGAGACGTCTCGGGCGCACGATCGGCCGGTCGGCCCGCCATCGGGAGAACGTCGTCAGTTCCATGGCGCGGAGGGCGTGTCCACCGATCACGGCGCGCCGCTCTATGCCGCGCTCGATCTCGGCACGAACAATTGCCGTCTCTTGATTGCCCAGCCGACACGGCCGGGGCAGTTCCGCGTTGTCGATGCCTTTTCGCGAATCGTTCGTCTGGGCGAGGGGCTTGGTGCATCCGGGCGTCTTTCTCCGGAAGCGATGGATCGTTCCATCGAAGCCCTAAAGATTTGTGCGGCCAAGCTTAAAGGCCGCAATATCCGCCGCAGCCGCCTGATCGCCACGGAAGCGGCGCGTGCCGCCGAAAACGGCGAAAGTTTTCTGGAGCGAGTGCGGGAAGAAACCGGTCTCGAACTGGAAATCATCAACCGCGAAACGGAAGCCCGGCTTGCCGTGTCCGGCTGCTCGTCGCTTGTCGGACGCGAAACGAAATCTGTTGTACTCTTCGATATCGGTGGCGGCTCTTCGGAAATCGCCGTGATCCGTATCGGTGAAAACCGCTCCAGCCGCCTGGCCAATCACATCACCCACTGGACGTCTCTGCCCGTCGGCGTCGTTACCCTGTCGGAACGTCATGGCGGGCAGGATGTGACGCCGGAAAGTTTCGAGGCGATGGTGGTCGAGGTGGAGGGCATGCTGGCGCGGTTCGATTGCCCGGCGATCCATCTGCTCGACGATGCCGGCAATGACAGTGGCTTCCATCTCATCGGCACCTCCGGCACGGTGACGACCCTTGCCGGCGTGCATCTGGATCTGCCGCGTTACGATCGCCGCAAGGTCGATGGCGTCTGGTTGTCCGATGATGAGGTTTCGGCCATGCAGGCGCGGCTTCTCTCCTGGGATTTTTCCGCCCGTGCCGCAAACCCGTGTATCGGGCCGGATCGCGCCGATCTGGTACTCGCCGGCTGCGCCATTCTGGAAGCGATCCGTCGCCGCTGGCCGTCGCAGCGCATGCGCGTGGCGGACAGGGGGCTGCGCGAAGGCCTGCTCACCGATATGATGGCCGACGATGGCATCTGGCGCCGCGGCCGCGGTCGCCGTCATCCCCGCGGCAGCGCGCCGCATGGTTCGCGCGAAGGGAACGCATCATGACGAAACCCCCGATCGGCGGAAACCGCACCGGGCGAAAACTGGGTCAGAAGGTCAAGAAGGGCAAGCTGAAGGCATCTTCGCGCCGCTGGCTGGAACGTCATATCAACGACCCCTACGTTCAGCGCGCCCAGCTCGAAGGCTATCGCGCCCGCGCGGCTTTCAAGCTCTTGGAGATCGACGAGAAGCACAAGATCCTGACCGGTGCGAAGCGCGTCATCGACCTTGGCGCCGCGCCCGGCAGCTGGTCGCAGATCGCCGCGAACGTGACGCGCTCGACAGATGCAGACCCTAAGGTCGTGGCCATCGACTTTCTGGAGATGGACCCGCTTCCGGGCGTGCGCATCTTACAGCTCGATTTCCTCGATCCGACCGCGCCGGATCAACTGATGGACGCGCTGGGGGGCTCTCCCAATCTCGTCCTCTCCGATATGGCAGCCCCGACCACGGGCCATCGCCAGACGGACCACCTGCGCACGATGCACCTCTGCGAAGTCGCGGCCCATTTTGCTATCGATGTTCTGGCGCCGGGTGGCCATTTCCTTGCGAAAACCTTCCAGGGTGGCACGGAGCGCGAGCTGCTGACGCTGCTGAAACAGAATTTCAAGCAGGTCATCCATGTGAAGCCGGCCTCATCGCGCGCCGAATCGGTCGAGATGTTCCTGCTCGCCAAGGGCTTCAAAGGCCGCTCTGGTGCTCGGCCGACGGCGGGTGATGAACTGCACGATGACATCGATGATCTCGATGTGGATCGCGATCTCGCCGACGACGTCGAGGCAAACTGAAAGCATGCTGCTTTATGTGACGATCGGCACCAATGATCTGGCGGCTGCCGGTCGTTTCTATGATGCGGCCCTCCTTCCGCTCGGCTTCGAGCGCAGGAAAGAAGATGCGGTCGAGATCGGTTATGCCGCACCAAGCGACAGTCGCTGCCGCCTCTGGGTCGTCACGCCCTATGATCGCCGACCGGCAACGATCGGCAATGGCTCGATGGTGGCGCTTGAGGCTGAAAGCCGGGCCGCCGTCGATGCGTTCTACCAGGCGGCTCTGGCGGCTGGCGGCACGGATGAAGGCCCGCCGGGGCTTCGACCCTTCCATGCGAACTTCTATGCCGCCTATGTGCGTGATCCCGATGGGAACAAGCTGTCCGCCGTCTGTGAAAAGCCGGAAGAATAAGCGATCCGGCCTCTCTTGCGATCCCGCAGTGTTTCACCAGCCGATGAGACAGATTTCACCGGCTGGCATTTGCCTGTCGTCAGTTCCCGACGACGCCGTTGTCGTCGCGGGTAATCACGATCAGCGAGGGGCGGGCCGGCATGCCTTCGGCAAAATCCGGCCAGGCCGTTCCCGCATCGGCAATCGCGGTCGCATCTTCATTGTCCGAGAGACGCAGTTCGCCCGGATGCTGGACGGAAACGAAAACGTTCGTTCCATCCGGCGTGAAGGTGGGCGAGCAGCATTCCGAACCGACCGGGGCGATGTAGAACAGTTTCGGCAGGGCGCGGCCCGGGCCTTCCGTGTCCATCACATACATCGAATCGGCGATGCCTTCCGGCGGCGGGCCGTCGGTGGTGACCCAGAGGCGACCCGCGGGATCGACGCCGAGATTGTCGGGATCGGTAAACCAGCCGGATGCCGAGGTGCCGGGGTTGAACATCGCTTCATCCTCCGCCTTGGCCGGATCGCCGCAGAGCACGAACACATCCCATTTGAACGTGTCGGCGGCATGGTCCGGCTTGTCCGGCGCGCCGGGCGGCACGAGTTCCAGCAGGTGGCCATGCGGATTGGGGCCGCGCGGGTTGGCGACATTCACCGTCTCGCGTTCGTCACCCTCGCCAGCCGCCAGCCGGTCTTCGTTCTCGGTCATCGCGACATAGAGCTTGCCGGTGCCGTGGTGAGGAACGAAACCTTCCGGCGCATCCATCGGCGTTGCGCCGACGAGATCGGCGGCAGCGCGGGTGTTCAGCACCACATCGGCCTGTGTCGCAAAGCCGGCTTCCGCCGTCAGCGGGCCGCTGCCGGCGATGAGCGGTATCCACGTCATGGTGCCGTCGCTGGCAAACTTGGCGACGGAGAGCGTGCCGTCGTCGAGCAGGTTCTTGTTGGCGGCGCGATCATTGGGGTTCCACGGATCGCGAGTGACGAAGCGGTAGAGATATTCGAAATCGTCGTCATCGCCCATGAACACGACCACGCGGCCATCCGGCGCGACGGTGACCTGCGCGCCTTCATGGGTCATGCGGCCGAGCGAGGTGCGCTTCACCGGCTTGGCCTCGGGATCGAAGGGATCGATCTCGACCACCCAGTCGAAACGCATCCATTCGTTCGGCTCTTCCTCGAACTTGAAGCGCGGCTCGACGCGGCTGACGGAATAGATGTCGTTCTCGTCTTCATCCCAGCCTTGACGCTCGACCAGTTCCTGGTTCGGCAGCGTCTTGTAGTCGCCGGCAAAAACGTCCATCGCGCCTTCCTCACCGGAGAGCATCGTGCCCCATGGGGTGATGCCGCCATTGCAGTTGGAGATGGTGCCGAAAACCTTACGGCCGGTCGGGTCTGCCTTGGTCTTCAGGCGCTCATCGCCGGCGGCCGGGCCGGAAATATCCATTTCCGTGCCCAGGTGGACGCGGCGGTTGTACTTGCTGTCGAGAACGACCTTCCATTCTTTGCCCGTCTTCCTCACCTCGAAGACGCTGACGCCAAGACAGCCCATCAGCGCGCGGATCTGGTCGTCGCTCAACTTCTCGCGGTAGTCCTCTTCGGTGAGGCCAGGGAACATCAGATAGGGCGTCGCGTATTCGTGGCTGACGACCATCAGGCCGTGATCGGCCGTCGTCGATCCCTGCGGCAGCGGCAGAAACTGGGTAAAGTCGTTGTTGTAGCCGAACTGGCGCTCGGCCGCCTTGCCGTTCAGGCTCGCTATGTCGAACGCCGGACTGTCGGGAAACAGCGCATCGCCCCAGCGCGCAACGATCTGGCGGCTGTAGCCCTTCGGCCAATGGTCGGCGGGGTCGCGAACCCGTTGCAGTTCCTCGAAGGTGAGGGTCGTCGAAGCGGCGGCTTCGGCTCGCAGAAGGGACAGACCCTGCCCGAAGGCGGCGATGGCCGCCGATCCGAAAAGGCCCTTGAGAACGGTGCGGCGATTGACGCCTTCGGCGAGGATTTCGCCGTAGGATGCGGAAAAGGCGCGTCGGGGATTGGGCCGTGCGCGGGTCTTCTGACGGTCTGACATGCGAGCCTCCGGTTGAGCTGACGAAGGGGATATTGCATGGCGCCGTGAACCTGCTGTGACGTTCGGTCGTGCCCGGAAAAATAAGGGTTGCACGGGAAAATCGGCGAGTAATCAGGCTGCCTTCGAGGTGCGGTATCCATCGATTCCGCATCGCGGCTGAGCTCACATGAAACAGCGCGGCCACCACCTCCCGGGATCGGAAAATTCATGCGAAATCTTTATGTCTTCGCCGATTTCGACCAATGGATTTCAAATGGGCGGCCCCTCTATTTTCCTGGCATCGAAACTTTTCGAGGCCATGACGTCGATGTTTTCCACGTATGCGTATCTGTCCTGTCGTGACGGCTTTGCCGAAACGATGCCCCAAGCCGGTCGGCAGGATGTTCCTGCGCACTGCTGCACTAGCTCTGTCTCCGGCACGTTCCACATTCGCGCCGCCGCCTTTTCGGTGCTTGCCGTCGGCGCCCTTCTCGTCTTTTTCGGGTGAGGCGTCCCATGCTGTCGATATCGTCGGCGCAGTCTCCAAGAGAGGCGCGCGCTGTTTCTTCCGAGCTTGAACACATGACACCGCCGGAGGCGCTGGCGAGCCTGATGGCCCGCGTACAGGCCGGCAGAGTGCATGAACACCACATCTGGGAGGCCGTCCGCATCCTGTCGCAGGCCGGCCAGCTGTCGGATGACTTCAGGTATTCGCCGGAGTTCCGCGCCCTTATGGAGCGAAATGCCCTCCGCGACGCCCTGCTTTTGGTCGTGCAGAGCACGCGGCCAGCCCGGCGGATCGAATTTCTTCATCCGTCCGATAGCGATTGGACCTGCATTGTGAAGTTCGTCGATTTCCCCAGCGCGTCGTTCAAGGCGACGCAACGGGATGCGGTCGCCGCAATCCTTGCCGCCCTGCTTTTCAGTGTCCGCCAGCACATGGTCTTATCCGGAAACACGGAGGGTGAAGCCGATGTCTGAGAGTTTGCGAGCATCGCTCCCCGGCAATGTCATCTGCGACCTGGTGACGCCGTTCAATGGACTGGCGCTGGACGAAGTTTCCTTCGTCCGCCTTATCGAGTGGCAGATTGCAAGCGGCGTCGGCGGTCTTCTGGTCGCCGGCACGGCCGGCGAGGCCTGGGCCTTGACGGACCGCGAGCGCGCAACGCTTCTGCGCCTTGCCGTTGCGGCGACGCGCGGGCAGGTTCCGGTCATCGCCGGCACGGGAACGAATTCGACCGAAACGACCATCACCCGAACGGCCGAGGCCAAATCGCTCGGTGCGCAGGCGGCCTATGTCGTGACGCCCTATTACAGCAAACCGTCGCAGGAAGGGCTGTTCCGTCATTTCGAGGCGATTGCCCAAAGTGTCGATATGCCGATCCTCGTCGGGCTTTCGCCGTCCCATTGTGCCGTCGATCTCGCGCCGCGCACGCTGGAGCGGCTTGCCGGACTTGCAGCGATCAGGGGCATCGTTGATGCGACCGGCGATATCACCCGGCTCATGACGATGCCGGCGGCGCTGCGCCAGCGCTTCGAGCTTTATTCCGGCCATGACCTGACGGCGCTGCCCTTCAATCTCGCGGCCGGTGTCGGCACCGTTTCTGCCGCCGCAAATGTCGTGCCGCGCCTTGTGGTGACGCTGCATCACGCGGCCTCAACAGCCAATCTCGCCTCGGCGCAGATGTTGCAGGAAAGGCTCATCCCGCTGTTCCATGCGCTGGAGCGGGAAAGCGCGGTTGCTGCCCTTAAATACGGGCTCTGCCTGCTACGCGGCATGAACGACGATGTCCGCCTGCCAATCACGCCTATCGTGGCGGAGACCGCCGCCGCGATCCGCATGGCGCTTGCGCCGGTGCTCTGCCCGTCGCCGGCTGCTCCCCGTCAACCCCAGCATTACCAGAAGTGAGAAGACAATGCCTGACATGGCCGATGAACCGCGAATTCACGCCGTGAAACTCAACCCCGTCACACAAGCAACTAAGCCGTTCGACGGCTTCCGCTACACGATGATACGGCTCGGCGGCGTGCTCGTCTTCGCCGGCGGCCTGCATGTCATGGCCGGCTGGCTTGCCCGTCAGACGTTTTAATCAAAATCAAAAGGCAGCAGAATTATGGGTAGTCAATTTCCGCTCAAATCGGCGACGCCGCGCTTCACCGTCGGCCGCGATCATCATGGCTGGTGGGTTGTCGAAGACAAGCTTGATCGCGTCGGCGGGCTGTTTGCCTCCGAGGCCGCAGCCCTGCATTTTGCGCAGGAGGAAAGCAACCGCGATCCCTCCGCCGTCTGCCGTGCGCCGATGGGCAAGTTCATCGAGTTCAAGCGGATAGCGCCGCCGCGTCAGGCGACACGTCGGTAGGGCATCACTTGCCGCTGCCCATGCTCTCTGCCCCGATTCCTTCCTTGCGCGGCATCCGGTGACCGGACACGGAGGCGCCAGCCGATTTCGACATGCGGATGAAGGGAATGATGGACGTGAGCGTGATCGCCGAAA
The DNA here is from genome assembly GCF_001931685.1 of Pararhizobium arenae. Lineage (GTDB taxonomy): Bacteria > Pseudomonadota > Alphaproteobacteria > Rhizobiales > Rhizobiaceae > Pararhizobium > Pararhizobium arenae. Next base: position 35,544 of record NZ_MOOY01000003.1, read on the forward strand.
TCACCATGAAGGCTAACTGGAAGTCCTGCAATTCAAGGGCCGAACCGCTAAACGTCGATTCGATTTCCAGGATGCCGCCAGCAATCGCGACCCCCATGGCAAGGCTCATCTGCTGAAGCACCGCGCTCATCGAGGTGGCTTTGCTGGCGTCCCGATCCGGGATGTCGGCAAAGGAAAGCGCGTTGACGCTGGTGAAGAAGAAGGAGCGCACGAAGCCAGCCAGCAGAAGCACGCCGATCATGACGAGTGCCGGTGTGGCGGGCGTGAAGAGGCCGTTGATGAAGGTGAAAATCGTGCCGCAGATGCCTGCAACGATCAACGTCGTGCGAAAACCGGTGACCGTCAGCACCCGCTTGGCGATGAACTTCGTGGTGATCGCGCCGATGGCGCCGGAGAAGGTGATCAGGCCGGACTGAAAGGGCGTCAGCCCGAAACCGACTTGCAGCATCAACGGCAGGAGGAAGGGCGTTGCGCCGATCGAGATGCGAAACAGAGTGCCGCCGATCGCCGCTGCGCGAAAGGCGCTGTCGTGGAAAAGCTTGAGATCGAGAAGCGGGGCCGGGTGCGAGCGCGCATGACGCACATAAAGAAAACCCGCGACAACGCCAATCACGACGGACATTGCGCCGACCACCGGCGGAAGCGCCGGCAGGCTCATCACGGAGAGGCCAAACATCGTGCCGGCGGCGGCGATGGCGCTGAGGATGAAGCCGGTGACATCGATGGGCGGCGGTTGATCGCTGCGCACCTCCGGCAGGTAAATTCCCGACAGGATGAAACCGACGATGCCGACCGGCACGTTGATGAGAAAAATCCAGTGCCAGGAAAAATAGGTGGTGATGAAACCGCCAAGCGGCGGACCGGCAAGCGGCCCGACCAGCGCCGGAATGGTCAGAAGCGCCATGGCGTTGACAAGCTGGCTCCGCGGCGTGCTGCGCACCAGAACCAGGCGGGCGACCGGCGTCATCATGGCGCCGCCCATGCCCTGCAGGAAACGGGAAACGACGAAAGCGAAGATGCTGTCGGCCACCGCGCAGAAGATCGAGCCTATGACGAAGACCACGATGGCCGCCCGGAAAATGCGTTTTGCACCGAACCGGTCCGCCATCCAGCCGCTCAACGGAATAAAGATTGCCAGCGAAACCATATAGGCGGTCAGCGCCAGCTTGAGCGTAATCGGCCCGACCCCCAGATCGTGCGCGATTGCCGGCAGCGATGTCGAGATAACGGTGGAATCCATCTGCTCCATGAAAAGAGCAACGGCAAGGATCAGCGGGACGATACGATTCATGCGGGGCGGGCCTGGGCAAATGCGGATGTCGATGCGGGAAGATAGGCTTCTTGCGGCGGAAAAGACGGATGCGCAGTCACTTTGCCATCACTTCCCTGTGAGCCCCCGCACAGCGTACCGTTGTGGCGCTATGTTTCCCGTTGCCTATAGAGCATGTCGCAAAACTGTGCAGCGGTTTTGCGAGAGAGAACGTGAAAAACCGAAAGCCGAAGCGTCGGGCGAGAACCTCCGTCGGTATCGGTTGAAACGGGAAGTTGAGACAACGGCGAAACCTTGGAGGCACTTTCGATGACATCTTTTTCATCAGACCGTCGCGGACTATTCAAGATCACGGCTGGCGGCGCGCTCGCCGCTCCTTTCATCATGACCGGTGCCGCGCAGGCGCAGGACCAAGCCACGGAAACCGCCATGCCACCCGCCAGGACCAACAGCTTCAATATCGGTGCCTTCAAGGTCACCGTCATCAGCGACGGCACGCGACTTTCTGAAAATCCGCATGAGACCTTCGGCACCAATCAGCCGCAGCAGGCCGTTGCGGACTTGCTGCAGGCGAACTTCCTGCCGACCGAAAAATTCGTCAACGGCTTTTCGCCGACGCTTGTCGATACCGGCTCGGATGTGGTGCTTTTCGATACCGGCATGGGCGAGGCGGGCCGTGAGGCCGGCGCCGGGCGTCTGCTGGATGGGCTGAAGCAGGCCGGCTATTCGCCGGAGCAGGTCAGCGTGGTCGTGCTCACCCATATGCATGGCGATCATATCGGCGGCGTGATGGAAGGCGGCGCGCCGGCCTTCAAGAATGCCCGTTATGTTGCCGGCCAGGTCGAATATGATTTCTGGAAGGATCCTGCGCGTGTCGGCACGCCGGCGGAAGGCGGCCACAAGGGCGTCGTTTCGAAAGTCGTACCGCTGGCTGAAAAGATGACCTTCATCAAGGAAGGCAGCGAAGTTGTCCCCGGTATCGTCGGGGTCGAAGCCTTCGGGCACTCGCCGGGCCACATGATCTTCCGGATCGAATCCGACGGCAAGCAGCTGTTGCTGACCGCCGATACGGCCAACCATTTCGTTCTGTCGCTGCAGAAGCCTGACTGGGAGGTGCGCTTCGACATGGACAAGGCGCAAGCGGCGGCAACGCGCAAGAAGGTCTTCGACATGGTATCGACCGATCGTCTTCCCTTCGTCGGATACCATATGCCGTATCCATCCGTCGGCTTTGTCGAGAAGGCGGGTGAGGGATATCGTTTCGTGCCCGCGACCTATCAGTTCGACATCTGACGTTCGAAAATGCGAAAAGGCCCATGCGTGATGGGCCTTTTTGCCTGAAGTCGGCGGACTTTAGTAGCCGCGCATGTCCTTGGCGACGTCCTTCAACAGGGCGATCATGCGGTTTTGCAGTTCGTCGTCGGAACAGTTGACGCCGGCCGTCTTGAAGTCGGAGCGGACGCGATCATAGGCGCCGCCCGGTGTGGTGACATCGGCAACCGCCAGCTCGCGGGCATACTGCTCGCCATCGGTCCGGCGCATTGTATTGGCAGCCCAGATGCCCAGCATCGCGTTGCGGCGTGCCGTGGCCTTGAACATGAATTCCTGCTGATAGGCAAATTCGTTTTCGAGCGCTTGCGCTCTCTTCTTCAATGCAGACATTGCTAATCCCCGTTTACTTTGCGTTGTTTCTTGACGTGACCTTGTTTTGCCCCGGTCACGGAAAGTCTTTTACAGGATAAGCTTTAAAAGACCGGCAGCGGATACACCTAAGAATTGATGAAAACGCACGCGATGCGGGAATGCGGCCTTGACGCCGGTTTTTGCTATTCCTTTCTTGTCAAACTCGTGTTACGAGCCCTCGCCAACTTCCAAGAATTTCTTGCAAGCGATCAAGGTGGACCACTCCCAATGTTCCCCCTTGGATAGCCCGTTTTTACCCTGAAGGAACTTGGCCCATGGCGCGCATCATCGAAACGGCAACCGGTCTCGAAGCTTTGACCTTCGACGACGTCCTGTTGCAACCCGGACATTCCGAAGTCATGCCGGGGCAGACGAACATCGCCACCCGCATCGCCCAGGATATCGATCTCAACCTGCCGATCCTCTCGTCCGCGATGGACACAGTCACCGAAGGCCGCCTCGCGATCGCCATGGCGCAGGCCGGCGGCATCGGCGTCATTCACCGCAACCTGACGCCGGCCGAGCAGGCCGAGCAGGTCCGGCAGGTGAAGAAGTTCGAAAGCGGCATGGTCGTCAACCCGGTCACCATCGGCCCGGATGCGACGCTTGCCGATGCGCTGAACCTGATGAAAATCTACAGCATCTCCGGCATTCCGGTTGTCGAGAACGTAGGCCCGACCGGCAAGCCCGGCCGCCTCGTCGGCATCCTGACGAACCGCGACGTGCGCTTCGCCTCCGATCCGAACCAGAAGATCTACGAACTGATGACCCGTGAGAACCTGATCACGGTCAAGGAAAACGTCAACCAGCAGGAAGCCAAGCGGCTTCTGCACGCGCACCGCATCGAAAAGCTGCTGGTGGTCGATGGCGACGGCCGTTGCGTCGGCCTCATCACCGTCAAGGATATCGAGAAGTCGCAGCTTAACCCGAACGCGTCCAAGGATGCCCAGGGGCGCCTGCGCGCCGCCGCCGCCATCAGCGTCGGTGACGATGGTATCGAGCGTGCCGAGCGCCTTATCGATGCCGGCGTTGACCTCATCGTCGTCGATACGGCGCATGGCCATTCGCAGCGCGTTCTCGATGCCGTCACCAAGGTCAAGACCATGTCGAACTCCGTTCGCATCATGGCCGGCAACGTCGCGACTGCCGACGGGACCAGGGCGCTGATCGACGCCGGTGCCGATGCCGTCAAGGTCGGTATCGGCCCGGGCTCGATCTGCACCACCCGTATCGTGGCCGGCGTCGGCGTGCCGCAGCTCGCGGCCATCATGTCGGCTGTCGAAGCGGCTCAGGACTCGGGCATTCCTGTCATCGCCGATGGCGGCATCAAGTTCTCGGGCGATCTCGCCAAAGCCATCGCCGCCGGTGCCTCGGCCGTCATGATCGGCTCGCTGCTTGCCGGCACGGATGAAAGCCCGGGCGAGGTGTTCTTGTATCAGGGCCGCTCCTTCAAGGCCTATCGCGGCATGGGCTCCGTCGGCGCAATGGCCCGCGGCTCGGCAGACCGTTACTTCCAGGCGGAAGTGCGCGACACGCTGAAACTCGTTCCGGAAGGCATCGAAGGTCAGGTTCCCTACAAGGGGCCGGTCTCGGGCGTGCTGCACCAGCTCGCAGGCGGCCTCAAGGCCTCCATGGGTTATGTCGGCGGCAAGGACATCAAGGAGTATCAGGAGCGCGCGACGTTCGTGCGCATCTCCGGCGCGGGCCTGCGCGAAAGCCATGCGCACGACGTCACTATCACCCGTGAAAGCCCGAACTATCCGGGCGCCGTATAAGCGGGTTTCATATCGGCTAAATGGCGAACGGCGGGCTTGTCCCGCCGTTTTGCTGCCAGGATCAATCACGTCCTGCCAGCTTGGCGGTGCTGCAAAAGTTCTTCCCCATCCTGTGCTTTCCGGCGAAACGTTCTACGTATGAAACGATCGATTCCATGGGAGCCCGCATGAACGCCAATACCGCTATTTTCTGGCCGATGATCGCGCAGACGGCGCTGATCTTCGCAATCTACTTGCTGATGTCCCTTCGCAGGGTTGGCGCTGTCAAGGCTGGTCTCGTCAAGGCCCACGACTTTAAAATTCCGTGGATCGAGCCCGATCCGAGCGCCACGGTGGCACGAAGCCTCATCAACCAGTTCGAACTGCCGATGTTGTTCTACATCGTCTGCATTCTCTTCAACATCACGTCCGGGGCTACCTATCTCGCGCTCGCCATCGCATGGCTCTTCGTGATAAGCCGCTATGTGCATGCCTATGTGCATGTCACGTCCAATCGGCTGATGCTGCGCCGGCGTCTCTTCCTGTTCGGATTTTTCTGCGTGGTCGCGCTGTGGGTGCTGTTTGCCGTTCACATCGCATTTCCGTGATCCGGCGGGTCTTTGTTTGCGCGCTGCACAAAGCTGGATTATGGTGCCTTCATCCGGCCTGCCGGGTCTGAACGGATTGCCTGATAAAATATTGATTATCATGATCTTGGCTCTGATCTCCTTCATGCCTCCCACTGTCATCTTTCCATGATTTAATCTTTGCGATGGGAACCGCGATGCTGCTCGTTTGGTTGATTGATGCAATGCAGCATTCAAGAGGTGGCGTTTATGAGGGATGAGAAGATCGTGCTGGTGTTTCAGGGCGGCGGCGCGCTCGGGGCTTACCAGGCAGGGGCCTATGAGGCGCTGCATGAGGCCGGCATCCGGCCGGAATGGCTGGCCGGCATCTCCATCGGTGCGATAAACTCGGCGATCATCGCCGGTAGCCCGATCGACCAGCGCGTCGAAAACCTACGCCGGTTCTGGCACAAGGTCTCGTCGGGGCTGTCGGGGGTGTTTTACGGCAATGGCGATATCATGCGGCGATGGTTCAACGAAGCCTCGGCCTTGATGGGCTCGTTCACCGGCGTTCCAGGCTTCTTCACCCCGCGTCTGATGGAGCCTTGGGCGATGATCGGAGACCCGATGGCCGCGATCAGCGTTTATGATACAGCGCCGCTCTGCGAGACGCTGGGCGAACTCGTCGACTTCGACCTCATCAACAAGGGTGATGTCCGCGTGAGCCTCGGGGCCGTCGATGTCGAGAGCGGCAATTTCCGCTACTTCGACAACACCGTGGGCAATCTCGATTTCGCCCATGTGGCCGCCTCCGGGGCGCTTCCGCCCGGCTTTGCGCCGATCGAGATCGATGGCCGGCATTACTGGGATGGCGGCATCGTTTCCAACACGCCGTTGCAAAAGGTGCTGGGGCAGCAGCTAGAGAGTGATCTCTGCATCTTCCAGGTGGATCTCTTCAGCGCCACCGGCCCGATGCCGAAGACCATGTTCGATGTCGAATCGCGGCAGAAGGAAATCCGCTATTCCAGCCGCACGCGCATGAACACCGATCTCTTCCGGCGCATGCAGCGGGTTCGCATGGCGGCCAAGCGCCTGATGGCAAAGTTGCCGCCGGAATTCGCAGATGATCCCGATGCGCGGCTTCTGGAGGAAATTGGCAATGATGCCGCAGTCACGATCGTTCACCTGATCTACCGTCAGGCGGCCTATGAGAGCCATTCGAAGGACTATGAGTTTTCACGCCTCTCGGTCGAAGAACATTGGCGGGCCGGTTATGACGATGTTGTCGAGACCCTGTCTTCGCCGGAATGGAAGAACCGCAAGCGGCCGAAACACGGCATCGAGATTTTCGACCTTGCCGAGAAGCGGCTGAAACCCTCAAACTGAGACAAGGACCGGCCGCTTGAAACCGCGGTCGCCTAAAAAGGGAGCGACATCATGAAATTGAAGGAAAAGATTTGCATCGTCACCGGCTCCGCCAGCGGCATCGGCCAAGCGATTGCCAAGCGCTATGTCAGCGAAGGTGCAAAGGTCGTGATCGCCGATCTGAAACTCGATGCGGCGGAAAAAACAGCAGCCGAGTTGACAGCCGCCGGTCCCGGCGAAGCCATCGGCATCGAGATGGACGTGACCAGCGAAGAAGCGGTCAACAGCGGCGTTGCCGCCGTCATTTCGAAGTGGGGCAGGGTGGATGTGCTGGTCTCCAATGCCGGCATCCAGATCGTCCACAAGATCGAGGACTTTCCCTTCGCCGATTGGAAGAAGATGCTCTCGATCCATCTCGACGGTGCCTTCCTCACCACCAAGGCCTGCGTGCCGCATATGAAGACGCAAGGCGGCGGTGCGATCATCTACATGGGCTCCGTGCATTCGCATGAGGCTTCGCCGCTGAAATCGGCCTATGTCACCGCCAAGCATGGCCTGCTCGGCCTTGCCCGCGTAGTCGCCAAGGAAGGCGGGCCTCATGGCATCCGCTCGAACGTCATCTGCCCCGGTTTCGTGCGCACGCCATTGGTGGAAAAGCAGATACCGGAACAGGCCAAGGCACTTGGCATTTCCGAGGAGGACGTCGTCAAGAAGATGATGCTTTCCTGCACGGTCGATACGGAGTTCACCACCGTTGAGGATGTCGCCGAAGTCGCCTTGCTGTTTGCCGGTTTCGAGACCAATGCGCTGACCGGCCAGTCGCTGGTCGTCAGCCACGGCTGGTATATGCAGTAGGGGAGATGGCTGCTCACGGGCGCATCACGCAATTTTGTGATGCGGACGGGTTTTCCGTTCCACCCGCCTCTGGTCCTCTCATGCGCATGGACTAATCTTTCGGCCACTGGCGGCGTAAAGTCCGCCGGGAAGTGAGGGCCATGAGGGCCAGAGGAGGATGTGGTATGGATAAACCGGTCATTACCCAGGCGATGATCAACGCCTACGACGAATATACTCACCTGTCGCTGGATCGCCGGCGGTTCATGGAAAAGCTCACGGGCCTTGCCGGCTCCGCGGCCGCTGCCGCCGCAATTGCGCCGATGCTGGCCGCCAGTAGTGCCAAGGCGCAGATCGTCGCGGACAACGACGAGCGTATCAAGGGCGAGGATATCACCTATCCTGGCGCAGCCGGCGAGATGAAGGGCTATCTGGTGCAGCCCGTTAACGCCGCTGGCAAGCTGCCGGCCGTGATCGTCATCCACGAGAACCGTGGCCTCAATCCGCACATTCGCGATGTGACACGGCGCATGGCTCTGGAAGGTTCCATCGCGCTCGCGCCGGATTTCCTGTCGCCCGCCGGGGGTACGCCGACCGACGAAGACAAGGCCCGCGAAATGATCGGCACGCTCGACCCCGCTGCAACCGTTCAGAACGGCGGCGCAACCATTACCTATCTGCAAGGCAACGCTCTGACCAATGGCAAGGTCGGGGCGATCGGCTTCTGCTGGGGTGGTGGCCTCGTCAACCGGATGGCGGTCAATCTGCCGGACCTGAAGGCCGGCGTCGCCTATTACGGCTCCCAGCCACCGGCGGAAGATGTGCCGAAGATCAAGGCCGCGCTGATGCTGCACTATGGCGGTCTCGACGAGCGCATCAATGCCGGCATCGATGCTTACCAGAAGGCGCTGACCGACAATGGCAAGGAGTTCCAGCTCTTCGTCTATGACGGCGTCAATCACGCATTCAACAACGATACCTCGTCTGCCCGCTATGACAAGGCGGCCGCCGATCTTGCCTGGGGGCGAACGGTCGAGTTCCTGAAGACGAAACTGAGTTGATGCTCTCGATTATCGTCTGCAACATCGGCAGGAGCGCGCAAGGCGCTCCTGCCGATTGATCGCCGCGTTCAGTCCCGGGTTTCGAGCAATGCGGGTTTTGGTCCGCCGTAAGCCCAGTCGAGCAGTTCCACTGTGTGCAGGATCGGCATTGCCGTTCCCGTTGCAATCTGGGTGATGCAGCCGATGTTGCCGGTGGCGATGATATCGGCTTTGGTCGCCTCGATGTTTCTGATCTTGCGAGCCTTGAGCGTCGTCGAAATCTCCGGCTGTAGGATGTTGTAGGTGCCGGCAGAGCCGCAGCAGAGATGTCCTTCGCCGGGATCGCGCACGGTGAAACCCGCGTTGCTCAGCAAAACCTTCGGCGCCATCGTGATTTTCTGGCCGTGCTGCATGGAGCAGGCGGAATGATAGGCGACGGTCAGCGCCCGTTTCTCCAGCACAGGCAGTTCGAGGCCTGAAAGGTATTCCGTGATATCCCTGGCCAGCGCCGAAACCTCTGCCGCCTTTTCGGCATAGTCAGGGTCAAGCCGCAGCATATGGCCATAGTCCTTGATCGTCGTGCCGCAGCCGGAAGCGGTGATGATGACGGCATCGAGGCCACCGTCTACCTTCACCTTGAGCCAGGCATCGACCATGCGGCGGGCGGCTTCCAGCGCCTGTTCCTCGCGCCCCATGTGATGCACGAGCGCGCCACAGCAACCCGCGTTTTCCGGCACGACAACTTCGACGCCGAGCCGGGCCAGCAGCCGCAGCGTCGCCTCGTTGATCTCTGGTCGCAGGACCGGCTGGGCGCAGCCGGAAAGGATTGCCACGCGGCCGCGCTTCAGACCATCGACGCGGTGGGTACCCGGCGTGTCCGCGATGGAAGCGGGCGCGACCTTCGACGGCGCCAGATCGAGCATCGTGCCAAACGGTTTCAGCGGACCGATACGCTTCAGGAGCCCGGCAAAGGGTCGGCCGAGGCCGGCGGCCTTCAGTGCCAGCCGGAAGCGGCCCGGATAGGGCAGAACCGCCGCCAGCACGGCGCGCACCAGACGGTCGCCGAGCGGACGTTCATACGTCTTTTCGATATGAACGCGGGCGTGATCCACAAGGTGCATGTAGTTCACGCCGGAGGGACAGGTGGTCATGCAGGAAAGGCAGGACAGACAGCGGTCGATATGGGTCACGACCTCCTCATCCGCCGGACGATCGTTTTCCAGCATGTCCTTGATGAGATAAATGCGACCGCGCGGACTATCGAGCTCGTTTCCCAGCGTCACATAGGTCGGGCAGGTGGCGGTGCAGAAGCCGCAATGCACGCATTTGCGCAGGATCTGCTCCGACGTCGCAATCTGGGGATCGGCGAGCTGGGCGGGCGCGAAGGATGTTTGCATCAGGCGACCGCCTTACACGTTTCGGAGATGGCAGGAAATTCTTGCATCATCACCCCATCAGCCCCGGATTGAAGATACCCTTCGGATCAAACTTCTCCCGCAACCGTGCCGACAAAACGGAGACCGCCGGAGTTTCGGGTTCGAAGGCGGGCGTCACGGCGCGGACTGCGCTTGAGGCGCGCATCAGTCGCGCGTGCCCGCCACCCAGCGCCTTGATGAAGCGACGCACGAGGTCTGCTTCCGGATCAGCCTCCATGCGCAGCCAGACGCGCCCGCCCTGCCAGTCGTAAAAGGCATCGACACCGGTTTCGAGACGAAGCGCTGCGACCAGTTGATGGCCGACGGTCGGGGCGACGGACACGCACCAGAGCGCGCGTTCGGTTCCGTCGGCATACGGTTTCACATCGCGAACCTCGCGCCACAGCGCACGGCTGTCCTGATCCTCCAGAACCGTTACGGGGCCCGCGACTGCGCAGGCGGACGTCAGCTTTTCCGCACGCGCCGAGACGGTGGCGGGCAGGCCTTCAAGCCGAAAAATCGTTGCCGGGCCATCCGGCAATCGCCCGCTGATGAAGCGTCCGCGCACGCTTTCCGGCAGATGCGCGGCACTTGAAACCTCGGATGGCATCGACATCACCCGCGCCATGGCACCCGCCGCCTCGGCATCGTTGAGGCTCGAAAGCACGATCGTTGCCGATGCCGGCGGCAGCGGCAGGACCTTGAACGTCACCTCCGTCATGAGGCCGAGCGTCCCGTGCGCACCGGCCAGCAGCTTGACGAGATCGAGACCTGTCACGTTTTTCATGACCCGGCCGCCCGATTTGATCACGATGCCCTCGCCATTGACGAAGCGGAGGCCGAGCAGGTGATCGCGCGCGGCACCGGCCGAAAGCCGCCTTGGGCCGGAGCTGTTGGTGGCGAAAACGCCGCCGATCGTCGGCTCGCCGGTAGCGCCCGAAAGACCGCGCGGGTCCATCGGCTCGAAGGCCAGCATCTGACGATGCTCGGCAAGCTTCACCTCGATCTCGGACGCCGGCGTACCGGCAAGCGCGCTCATCGTCATTTCGGCGGGGTTGTAGCTGACGATGCCCGAGAGCTTGCGGGTGGACAGGACCGCATCGGCCTCTATGGCCGCGCAGATGCCGCGCGTACCGCCACCCTGTATCCTGAGCCGGGCCGAACGCTGCGCAGCCGCGCGCACGATGGCGGCTGCGTCGTCTTCCGTCTGCGGTTCGAAATCGATGTTCATGCGGTCGGGCGCCCCTCAAGCGGGAAGACCTTGGACGGGTTCATGATCCATTGCGGATCGAAGGCGGCACGGGCGGCCATCTGCTGGTTGAGGTCGGCCTGCGTGAACTGGTGCAGCATCAGGTCCCGCTTCTCGATGCCGACGCCATGCTCGCCGGTCAGGCAGCCGCCGGCATCGACGCAGAGTTTCAGGATATCGTTGCCCGCCGCTTCCGCGCGGGCGGCGTCTTCCGGATCGTTGATATTGTAAAGGATGAGCGGATGCATGTTGCCGTCGCCGGCATGAAAGACGTTGGCGACGCGCAGGCCGTAACGCGCCGCGATCTCGCCGGTCTTGCGCAACACCTCCGAAAGTTTCGAAAGCGGCACCGTGCCGTCCATGCAGATATAGTCGGCGATCCGGCCGGTGGCGCCAAAGGCGGATTTGCGGCCTTTCCAGATCAGCGCCGCCTCGGTCGCGGACTGGCTTTCGCGGATGGTGGTCACGCCATGACGCCGGGCGATGTCGATGATGCTGGCCAGCGTCGCATCCATTTCCGCTTCGGAGCCTTCGACCTCGACGATCAGCAGTGCCTCGACATCCATCGGATAACCCGCCTTGGCAAAAGCCTCGCAGATGCCGATCGCCGGCTTGTCCATGAACTCGATGGCAACCGGAATGATGCCCGAGCCGATGACTTCAGCGACACAGGCTCCCGCCTCTTCAGACGAGGAAAAGCCGAAGAGTACCGGCCGCGCTCCTTCCGGCCGCGCCAGAAGCCGTACCGTTGCCTCGGTGACGATGCCGAGTTGACCTTCAGAGCCGCAGACGAGACCAAGCAGGTCGTAACCCGCCGCATCCAGCGCCTTGCCGCCAAGCTCGATGATCGTGCCGTCGAACAGCACCATTTTCACGCCCAGCAGATTGTTGGTCGTGACCCCGTATTTGAGGCAGTGCGCCCCGCCCGAGTTCATGCCGATATTGCCGCCGATGGTGCAGGCGAGCTGCGAGCTTGGGTCCGGCGCGTAAAAGAAGCCTTCGGGCATCACGGCTTCGGAGATGCTGATATTGGTGACGCCCGCCTCCACGGTCGCGGTGCGATTGGGAAAGTCGATGTCGAGAATGCGCGTCATCTTGGAAAGGCCGATGACAACGGCATCTTCCTGCGGGATCGCGCCGCCGGAAAGCGATGTGCCCGCGCCCCGCGGCACGACGGGAATGCCGTAGCGGCTGCAGTATTTCAGAACCGCCGCCACCTGTGCCGTCGTTTCGGGCAGGGCGACAGCCAGCGGCACACGACGATAGGCGATAAAGGCATCCGTCTCGAACGGCACGAGGCCCCTGACATCGCTCACGAGACAGCCCGGCGGCAGCAGATCGGCGAGATCGGCGACAATCGTTTCGCGGCGATCGAGCACGGATCGCTTGGGCTCCAGGAATGCGATCTGTTCAGACACGCCGTGATCTTTCGCTTTCGAATTGGTCTAGTTTCTTTACCACTATCGAACCTGCTCGACAAATGCTATTGCATCTTTTCCATTCCCGAAACAATCAAGTCCATTCATGACAAATCTGGGCGATCTCGAAATCTTCACCCGCGTTGTGGCAACCGGCAGCATGTCCGCGGCGGGCCGTGCGCTCGGGTTTTCTCCGGCGGTTACTTCCAAACGCATCAAGCGGCTGGAAGATCGGCTGGGCACGCGGCTTTTCCAGCGCACCACCCGGCAGATTTCCCTCACTGAAGCCGGGCAAGGCTTTCACGATCGCATTCTAGGGGTCTTGGCGGGCATCGAGGAAGCCGAAGCCTTCGCGGCCGGCCGCTCGCAACTGGCGCAGGGGCGGCTGCGCATCACGGCGCCCACATCCTTTGGCCGGCTGCACATCGCGCCGCATCTGCCGCGCTTCATGGAGGCGCATCCGGCCCTGGTAATCGATATCGTCCTGACCGACGAGTTCACCGATATCGTTGCGGATGGTTTCGATCTCGCGATCCGTATCGGCGAACTGGTGGATACCAGCCTCGTCGCCCGCCGGCTGGCGCCTGTCCGGCGCATTCTCTGCGCCGCACCGGACTATATCGCCCGGCATGGACATCCCGAAACCATCGCCGATCTCGTGCACCACATCTGCCTGCCAGCCCATAACAATGAAAGTTGGCGGCTGGAAGGTGCGGAAGGCCAGATCGTTTACCGCGCCGAGGGGCCGCTGGTCACCAACTCGTCCGAAATCATCCGCGAAGCCGTCATCGCCGGCGCCGGTATCGCCCTGCGCTCGACCTGGGATATCGGGCCGGAGCTCAGAAGCGGAAAGCTGATCCAGGTTCTTCCCCAATGGGAGGGCTCGAAACATCTTGCCGTGTCGGCCCTTTACCCCAGCCGTCAGTTTCTGCCTGCCAAGGTGCGCGTGTTTATCGATTTCCTGGCCGATCTTTATGGTCCGGTGCCCTATTGGGAAAGTTGAAATTAGTACCAATATACGGTACTAGTAGCCCATGCAACGGAAGCATGTCGCGACACTTCGGCAGATATTCAGTCGTCCTGTGAGCGGCACCATCCGCTGGTCGGACATAGAGGCGCTTTTTCTGGCGCTTGGTGCCGAAATCAGCGAACGCGAAGGATCGCGCATCGGCGTTTTTCTGTTTGGCGAAGTCAGGGTCTTCCATCGGCCACATCCGTCGCCGGAAACCGACAAGGGTGCAGTTGCCAGTATTCGCAAATGGCTTGAAAGCAATGGGATCACACATGAAAAACACGATTGAAATCGATGGTCACCGGGCGGTCGTGTCGCTTGATCCGGAGATCGGCCTGTTCAGGGGGGAGTTTCTCGGCCTCAACGGTGGTGCCGATTTCTATGCGGACAGCATCGATAACCTGCGGAAGGAAGGCGCGATCTCGCTGAAAGTCTTTCTTGATATGTGCGCGGAAAAGAACGTTCCCGCCTTCAGGAACTTTTCCGGCCGCTTTAACGTCCGGCTTTCGCCGCAAACACATGAAGCCGCGGCCATTGCCGCGAAAGCGGCCGACAAGAGCCTTAACGAATGGGTTTCCGACGTCATCGAAGAAGCGGCAAGCCGCTGATCTTCACTGACCATCCTCCTCCGCGTGATACTTGCGGATGCGGCGGACGATGAACCACATGGCGATGATGGCGATGGGCACAAATAGACCCGTCAGCACGCTGGATTTGACCGGCAGACCTTCGCTGTCGAGTGCTTTGGCGAGATAGCCGAACAATCCGACGATGTAGTAGGAAATCGCGGCGACCGAGAGGCCTTCGACGGTCTGTTGCAGGCGCAGTTGCAGTTTCGCCCTCTGGTCCATCGAGTTGAGGATCGCCGTGTTCTGGCGCTCCAGTTCGAGATCGACCCAGCTGCGCAGCAGTGCGGTGGCGCGGGTGAGTTTGCGCGAGAGGTTCGCCTGCCGCTCCTCGACGGACTGACAGGTGCGCATCGCCGGCGCCAGACGCCGTTCAAGGAAACTGCCGATGGTCTCGTAGCCATGAACGCCGGTTTCCCCCAGCGCACGGATACGTTCCTGCACGATGCCGTAATAGGCGCGACTGGCGCCGAACCGATAGAGGCTGAGGGCGGCACTCGCCTCGAGCTCCGCTGCCAGTCGGGTGATCTCGCCCAGCATGGTATCGGCATGCTCGCGCGCATCGTTGCGCATCTGTTGGGTTATCGCCGTCAGGCCGTCCTCGATGCGGCGCAGGTCAGGAGACAGGGATTGCGCCATCGGCAGGCCGATCATCGCCAGCGTGCGATAGGTCTCGATATCCAGCAGACGCTGCACCAGCGCGCCGGTTCCGGCCTCGCTCATGCCGTCGTCCAGCACCAGAATGCGGGTCAGCCCGTCGCCGTTCTGGCGAAAATCTGTAATCACGGCCCCTTGGCCACCCTTTACATCGCCGTAACATAGGCTGGTCGGATCGAAGGCGGCCATGGCCTTGCGGATTTCCGGCGTGTCGGGACGGATCTCCAGCCGGATCCCCGAGATCAGGGTACCCGGCGGCTGGAAGCCGTCGCCGAAAGGATGGAGCGTCACCGGATCATCAAAGTTTTCCGGTGCCGGACAGTCCCAGAAGTAGGTCGAGAATTCCGTGTGCCGTTCCCACCGCAGCGTGCCCTGACCCCAGGGCATGGCGTGATGATTGGCTTCGCGACCGGGAGGGGTCACACCCCGCGCGCGTGACAGCTCCGATAGAACCGCATGATCGACGACGGAACCGCCATCCGTCATGAAGGCAAGCTGGAAGATGACCCGCGGCGCACTGACCAGCGCATAAGGCCGCGCATGGATTTCTCCCAGAGCCTGCGCCCTTGCGGCCGCGGCCGGAAACGAAAAATTTCCCACGAAGCGTGTCCCCTCTGACGCCTTCATCAGCAAGGTCTTACCAACCTCGGACGTAAAAAGAAAAGGGCAGTTTGACGCATGGACAAACTTTGCAGCACTGAAAGTGGCCAAACAATTTGACCACTTTTTGCGGTGCAGCTAGATTTGCCGCCAAGGAGCCAGCCGTGACCGACGCCCCCATCGATACCTATTCCCGCATCGCGCCGAGCCGCACGGCAGATGAGATCGTTCATCAGATCGAAATTCTCATCCTCGAAGGCGTGCTGCGCGATGGAGAGCGGCTGCCGAGCGAGCGCGACCTGTCCGGCCGTCTCGATGTTTCCCGCCCCATCCTGCGCGAAGCGTTGAAGGAGCTTGAGGCGCGTGGGCTGCTCGTCAGCCATCATGGCGGCGGCACCTTTGTCGGCGATGTCATCGGCCAGATCTTTTCAAAGCCGGTCATCGATCTCATTGCCCGCCACCAGAAGGCGACGCTGGATTATCTGGAATACCGGCGGGAACTGGAAGGCATGACGGCGGCCCTTGCCGCGCGCCGCGCTACCCGCTTCGATCGCGACATGCTGACCCGGATCATGGAAGAGATGCGCGCCGCCCATCGCGACGGGTCAGCCGAAGGCGGGCTGAAGACCGACGTGGAACTGCACAACGCCATCGGCGAAAGCGCCCATAACATTATCCTCCTGCATACGCTGAGGGCCTGTTACCGGCTTTTGAGCGAAGGCATCTTCTTCAATCGTGCCGTGCTTTTCGATGCCCCTGGCGCAGGGGAGCGGCTGCTCGCCCAGCATGAAGCGATCTACGCCGCCATCATGTCAGGCGATCCGGACGCGGCGCGCGACGCCGCCCACGCCCACATCGATTTTATCATCACCGCCACGCGGGATGCCGAGCGCAGCGGCGAGTGGAGCCGGATTTCGCAGATGCGCATGCAGCAGCGCGACGTCGGCACCTGAGCGTATCGCGGGCCGCCTTTAGAAATGTGCGACACTTTTGTCGCATGTGCATCGCCTTTTATCGCATTCGGAAGAGCGGCGTTCGCAACGCTTGCCTAGTTTGACCTTTTTTAGGCCGTCGGGCTCTTCTTTGCGACAACCTTAAATACTATATGTGTATCACTAGATCTGCGCGTTTACAGGCTTCGCGAACGGAGCATACTGACACGAACGCATCGGAGATCGTGATTCCCTTTAAAAAACTGAAAGGATGCCCTGACATTGAACTTTTTGGACCGTATCACCAGTGAAGTACGACTGATGTTTCGCCGCCCCGTGCGCGTTCAGTGTGCTGCATTGTGTTATCGGTTCAAGAAGAAGAGCGCCCAGCCGGAGATGCTCGTCATCACCAGCCGCGATACCGGCCGTTGGGTCATTCCCAAGGGCTGGCCGATGGATGGCAAGACATCCCATGAAGCCGCCGCGCAGGAGGCTTGGGAAGAGGCGGGCGTCAAGGGTGAGGTCAGCGAGCAGAGCATCGGCTATTACACCTATTCCAAGGGCCTCGATCACGGCATGAAGGTGGCTTGCCGCGTTCAGGTCTATCCGATCGTCGTGTTCGAGATGGCTAGGCGCTTCAAGGAAAAGGGGGTGCGCAAGCTCGAATGGGTAAGCTTCCCGGAAGCGGCGTCACGCGTGGCAGAGCCGGAGCTGAAGGAACTCATCCTGCGGTTTGAGCAACAATTGCTCGATACGATGCGTCCGCAGCCATTATCGGCCGCCGGCTAAATATCTTCATCCCCTGATCGCATGGAAGATGCCGCTTTCCCTCGTGGCGCGCAAAGTGGATGCACACGCTTGCATTTCACAAAGAATCATTCGAAAGCGGCTAGAATGCGGGGAAACAAGCCGGTCGAGGGCTGGCAAAACAACAAGCCCCGAATGGAGACGTGTCTGTGGCAAAATCACCGCCCAGCCTTGAAAAGCTGACGCTCGACAAGGATTTGGAGAAGGTCACCTTCAATGAAGAGGCATCGCATTTTGTGCTGAAGCCCTGGGCCGGGCTTGGTCTCGGCCTGCTCTTCATGCTGACCAGCGGCATGTTCGCAGCCCTCTATGTTCTGGAACAGCCCGGCTTCCTCATCATCGTATTTGCGGCCGTGATCGCCGGTTACATGGCGATGAACATCGGTGCCAACGATGTGACCAACAATGTCGGCGCTGCCGTCGGTTCGCGGGCGATCAGTCTGCCCGTGGCTCTTGTAATTGCCGCGGTCTTCGAAATCCTCGGCGCCTTGCTTGCAGGCGGCAATGTCGTCAGGACCGTGGAATCCGGCATCGTTTCCGCCAGTTATATGCCATCCGGCATGGCCTTCGTGTGGGTCATGATGGCCGCACTCCTGTCTTCCGCCATCTGGATCAATATCGCGACATGGTCCGGGGCGCCGGTTTCGACGACGCATTCGGTGATCGGCGGCATCATGGGTGCCGGTATCGCCGCAGCCGGCTTTTCCGCGGTGCAATGGCTGCCCCTGGCCGGCATCACGCTGAGCTGGATGGTTTCTCCCCTGCTGGGGGGTGGCATTGCAGCGGTGTTTCTCGCTTTTATCAAGACATTCCTGATCTATCGGGAAGAAAAGATCACGGCGGCGGTCTTCTGGATGCCGATCCTCATCGCCTTGATGTTCGGCATGTTCACCAGCTATTTCCTGCTGGCCGCGCTCGATCGTATCGTCGAAATTGCCACATGGAAGGGTCTCGTGGCGGGGATCGGCGTGGGGCTGCTCACGTTTTTCGTCATGCGCCCCGTCATCCGGCGGCAGGCAATCGGCCTCGACAACCGCAATCAGTCTCTGCGCAAGCTGTTTTCGATCCCTCTCATCTTTTCCGCGGCCCTGCTTTCCTTTGCGCACGGCGCAAACGACGTGTCTAACGCCGTAGGGCCGCTGTCGGCGATCGTCACCGAACTGACTACCAGCAGCGTCGGACCGTATTCCGCAGTTCCGCTCTGGGTCATGCTGATCGGGGCATTGGGCATTTCCTGCGGGCTTTTGCTGTTTGGCCCGAAACTGATCCGGGTGGTCGGCGAGGAAATTACGCGTCTCAATCCCATGCGCGCCTTTTGCGTGGCGCTCGCGACAGCCGTCACCGTGATCATGGCATCCGCCATGGGCCTGCCCGTCTCCACGACCCACACCGCTGTCGGCGCCGTCTTCGGCATCGGCTTTTTCCGCGAATGGTACACCCGCAATTCCGCGCGGCGGCTGGAGTATGTGCGCAAGAAAACCGGCCATGAAGAGTTCCAGCGCCGCGCGCCGCAAAATCCCGATGAGAAACATCGCCGCCGGCTCGTTCGCCGCTCGCATCTTTTGACAATCGTGGGCGCATGGGTGATCACGGTGCCGATTTCGGCATTGCTTTCGGCCGCCATGTACGGTCTTTTCGACCTGTTTTTCATGTAAGAGGCTTTGATGCGGGCCAATTTCCGGATGCAGCGGCTGTTCATCGATACGCCGCTTTCAAAGGGCGCCACCTATGAGGCGACCAAGGAGCAGTACAATTATCTCGTCAATGTGCTTCGGTTCGAGGAAGGTGCCGTCGTGCTCGTCTTCAACGGGCGCGATGGCGAATGGCAGGCGGAGCTTTCATTTCCAACCCGCAAGCGGCTGATCCTGATCGCGACCGAACAGGCCCGGCCGCAGCCGGCGCCATGCGATCTCCATTATCTGTTTGCGCCGCTGAAAGTGGGCCGGCTTGACTATCTGGTGCAGAAGGCCGTCGAGATGGGGGCAGGGCTGCTCCAGCCGGTGATGACCCAGCATGTGCAGGGCAAGCTCGGAAGCCTCGATCGCGTGCGGGCCAACGTCATCGAGGCCGCGGAGCAATGCGGCGTGCTCGGTATTCCCGATGTGGCCGAACCGCGCAGGCTCACGGATATCCTTGAGACCTGGCCGAAGGAGCGCCGTATCATCTTCTGTGATGAAGGCGATGAAGGACAAAATCCCCTGCCGATCCTCTCGCGGATCACGGAAAGCAAACACGCGCTGCTGATCGGTCCGGAGGGCGGGTTCTCCGACGACGAGCGCAGGCTGCTTCGAAGCCTGGAATTCGTCACAGCCATTCCACTTGGGCCGCGTATCCTGCGGGCCGATACGGCAGCGGTTGCCGCCATGGCCGTCATTCAGGCCGCGATCGGCGACTGGAAGTAACGTCCTCGCCTGTTTGCGACATGCTTTTTCATGCTGTTGATTTTTTGAACGCGCCTTGAAAGAATTTCACTTGCGCGGTGGCCCAATCCGGTTCAAGCAGCCGGAGCCTTTCCGCCTGTTCCATCCATTCAGAAGAAGATGCCCATGGCTCGCGATACCACCGATCAGACCCCGATTGCCTCGATCGCCGAACTGAGCGACTATCTGGCTCAAGGGTCCAAAACGGTAGATCGCTTCCGCATCGGCACCGAGCACGAAAAATTCGCCTTCTTCAAGGCCGATAACAGTCCTGTTCCCTATGATGGCGAAGCCAGCATTTCCGCGCTGCTCAACGGCATGGCGAAGAAGAGCGGCTGGGAGCCGATCATCGACGCCGGCAAGATCATCGGCCTCGTCGAGCAGTCCGGCCGCGGCGCGATTTCGCTGGAGCCGGGCGGCCAGTTCGAGCTTTCGGGCGCGCCGCTCGAAAACATCCACGAGACCTGCAAGGAATCGAACCGGCATCTGGCTGATCTGCGCGAGATCGCCGAGCCGCTCGGCATCCGTTTCCTCGGCATGGGCGGTAGCCCGAAATGGTCCCTGGCGGAAACCCCGCGCATGCCGAAATCCCGCTACGACATCATGAGCCGCTACATGCCGAAGGTCGGCACCAAGGGCCTCGACATGATGTATCGCACCTGCACGATCCAGGTGAACCTCGATTTCTCCTCGGAAGAGGACATGCGCCGCAAGATGCAGGTGTCGCTGAAGTTGCAGCCGCTGTCGACGGCGCTGTTTGCCAGCTCGCCCTTCACCGAAGGCAAGCCGAACGGCCTGCAGTCCTGGCGCGGCGACATCTGGCGCGATACCGATAACCAGCGTGCTGGCGTTCTGCCCTCCGCCTTCAAGCCGGAGTTCGGTTTCAAGGATTACGTCGAATGGGCACTGGACGTGCCCATGTATTTCGTGGTGCGCGACGGCCGTTATCATGACTGTACGCATGTGACCTTCCGCCAGTTCATGAATGGCGCGCTGAAGGGCGAAATCGCCGACTGGCAGCCGAACATGGGCGACTGGACCAACCACCTCTCCACGCTCTTCCCTGACGTGCGCCTGAAGCGCTTTCTCGAAATGCGCGGCGCCGACGGCGGTCCGTGGCGTCGCATCTGTGCGTTGCCGGCTTTCTGGGTCGGCCTTCTCTATGACGATGCGGCGCTGGATGCAGCAGAACAGCTGACACGCCACTGGAGCTATGAAGACACGCTATCCATGCGCGATGCCGTGCCTGCAGAAGGTCTGAACGCCAAGCTCAACGGCGTCTCGCTCTTCGATATCGGCCGCGAGGTTATCGGCATCTCCCGCCTCGGGCTCCAGAATCGCAAGCGACTGAACGGTGACGGCATGGACGAAAGCATCTTCCTGTCGCCGCTCGACGAGGTCATCGCCAAGAAGGCGACTCTCGCGGAAGACATGCTGGCGCTTTATAATGGCCGCTGGAACGGTTCCGTAGAGCCGGTCTTCGAGGATTATCAGTATTGAGTTAGCCGGCATCGCAGAAAGCGATTTGCTGCGGACTTTTTCCCGTTATAGTGCAACGACATGGGTCGATTTGCCCGAAGCGCTCCATCGATTGTGGAACGCTTCAGCTGGAGAGGGTCTTACATGCTTCCGCTTTTTGACGTGATGCTGAATGCGCAGAATGGCCAGGCGATGGAGGTCATGGCCCGACAATTCGGACTTGCGCAAGAGCAGATGGCGAAGGCGACCGCGGCCCTCATGCCGGCATTTTCGACGGCGATGAAGCGCAATGCTTCCAATCCCTACGATTTCAGTGCCTTTCTCGCCGCCATGACGAGCGGAAACCACGCGCAATATTTCGAGGACATGACGAAAGCCTTTACTCCGCAGGGTCTGGCGGACGGCAATGGCATTCTCGGCCAGCTTTTCGGCTCAAAGGAAATGTCGCGGGCAATCGCGGCGCAGGCGGCGCAGATGACCGGCATCGGCCAGGAGATCTACAAGCAGATGCTGCCGGTCATGGCGACGGCGCTCATGGGCGGGCTCTTCAAGCAGGCGACGGACCAGATGACCGGTGCCGGCAATGCTTTTGCCAACACGCCGTTCGCGCCGATGATGCAATCCTGGCTGGAGGCCGCGGGCCTTGCCCGGAAGCCCGAGCCGGTCGCCAATCCTTTCGACAATCCCTTCACCCAGGCCATGCAGGCCTTCTTCCAGCCGACACCGGTCGAAAAGAAACCCGCGCCGGCAGACATCTTTGCCGGCAATCCCTTCATGAAGGCGTTTCAGGACATGATGACGGCCGGCAGCCCGCCCGGTGAGAAGCAGAAGCCGGCTGATAAAAGGATGATGGCGCCGTTTGCGGAGATGGTCGGCACCATGTTCGACAGCGGTATCGAGGCCCAGAAAGAATATCAGAAGGCGATCGACGGCCTGTTCGAGACATACCGTCCGAAGGGCGTTTAAGGCATATGTCGCAAAAGTGTGCCGCGGTTTTGCGGAAAGACATGCGTAAAAACAAAAACCTAAAGCGTACGCGAATCTGAAAGATCGCGAGACGCTTTAGTTTTTCAGGTGCCAACCGCGCCGTAACGGAGGCCATCCAGAAACAGCGCCACCATTCGTCTTGCTTGAGACGTATCGCCGTTCGCATCGGGTGCGGAGAGGCTGGCCACAGCGCGCAGCAGGTCCTGAGGCTCGATGCCGCTTCTAATTTCCCCGGCGGATGCGGCCGCATCCAGCAGGTTTTGCAGAGCCGGGCGAAGCCGCTCCTGGAAATAGGCAGGCAGACCGTCGAAGGCCGGATCGCCGGAATGCAAGGCGGCCGCAAGCCCTCGCTTGGTCGCGATGAAATCCATATAGCGCTCCATCCAGCGCGACAGCGCCTCGCCGGGCCCGTGGGAGGCCGCCAGAACCGGGGCCGCATCCGCGCAGGCGTCGACCTCATGGCGAAAAACGGCAATCACCAGATCCGATCGTTCCGGAAAGTGACGGTAGACCGTGCCGATCCCGACGCCGGCTTTTTCGGCTATTTCTCGCACCGGCGCATCCACACCCGATGTCGCGAAGATTTTTGCTGCGGCCTGAAGCAGTAAATCCAGATTGCGTTTTGCGTCCGCCCGTACGGGCCGGTCCGGATTTTTGCCGGTCTCCAACACCTGTCTCTCCTCACATTTCGAATTATCCGACGCGCCACCTTGATAAACGGAACAATGTTCCGTATATAAATGGAGCGACGTTCCGTTTGTTCTTTTAGCACGGAACGTCAGTCTAATCCACACATCAGCATATATAGGAGACGGATATGCAATATCGAACGCTGGGACGGATAGGCATTAAGGTCAGTCCGTACTGCCTCGGGGCGATGATGTTCGGTGCCGCCGGCAATCCGGATCATGATGATGCCATTCGCATCATCCACAAGGCGCTGGATGCCGGCATCAATTTCATCGACACGGCCGACATCTACAGCCGGGGCGAATCCGAGGAAATCGTTGGCAAGGCCATCAAGGGGCGGCGCGACGATATCGTGCTCGCCACCAAAGCGCATCTGCCGATGGGGGACGATCCGAACCAGCAGGGAAACTCGCGGCGCTGGATCACCCGCGCGATCGATGACTCCCTTCGTCGCCTGCAGACCGATTACATCGATCTCTACCAGATCCATCGGCCGGCGCCGGACACCGATATCGAGGAGACGCTCTCCGTCCTGACCGACCTGATGCGGGCCGGCAAGGTTCGTGCGATTGGCTCCTCGACCTTCCCGGCATCGGAAATCGTCGAGGCGCAGTGGGTGTCAGAGCGTCGGGGGCTCGCCCGATTCCGTGCGGAACAACCGCCTTACTCGATCCTCAATCGTGGCATCGAGCGGGAGGTTCTGCCTGCGTGCCAGCGCTACGGCATGGGTGCCATCGTCTGGAGCCCTCTGGCGATGGGTATGCTGACCGGACGTTATCGCCGCGGGCAGGAAATGCCGGACAGCGCCCGCGCCCGGCGGTTCCCGCGGCAGATGGCGGATGAGCGCCGTCTCGATGCCATCGAACGACTGATCCCGGTCGCGCAGGACGCGGGCCTGTCGCTTACCCACATGGCCATGGCATTTGTCGTTGCCCATCCCGGCGTGACCTCGGCAATTCTAGGCCCTCGCAAGATGGAGCATCTCGACGATCTTCTGCTCGGCGCCGACGTCGCCCTTGGCGACGACGTCCTCGACAAGATCGACGCCATTGTTCCGCCGGGCACAGATTTGGGGCTGCTGGAAGCGGCATATAACCCCCCGGCAATCACCACGGCAACGCTGCGCCGTAGACCACTGGTCGAGCGCAACGCCGCTTGAACATACCCCGGTCGCGGACATCCGGTCCGCGGCCGGATCGCCACCGGCCGGCCGTCGCATCTCCCGGAAGGCCGTGGGCATAATTGAAATCAGGAGAACGGATATGAGTCTCAACAGAATGTTTTTCAAACGCAAGCGCGACCAGCTTGTGCTGCAGGAACTCCAGTCCATGAGCGACCACTCGCTGGATGACATCGGCCTTTCGCGCATGCAGGTTCTTTATCCCGCGCCGCGGCGATCCCTGCGCAGATGGCTTTCGCGTCGGGCTGAATCTGGCGCCACCGGCAAGCCGATGGATAGTCAGGCCTGACCCAGGTTTCGACTGAGGGGCGTGACCGTCCCTCTGTCTTTTCATTTTGAGGATCAAACGACAGCCGAAGAAAGAAAAAGCCCGGTGTCGATCTTGGGATCGGGACACCGGGCAAGCAGCAGGGTCTATTGGCTCTAACCCTGCGGGGAAGGAGGGGCGCGCAGAGGCGGCTGCGCGCCTGCCATGGCAGCCCGCGGGACATGCGGACGCACGGCAAATCGGGAAATCGGACGGATTGCTCAAGCCTCACGCTTTTCGAAATCCGCCGGGGCAGGCAGGTCAGGCTTCGGACTGCTCCTTGTAGAGAGCATCCCGATAATAATTGCGCGTACGGTGCCGCGCAGCCTGGGTCAGATGGGCACCGACATCATCGAAGAAAGCCGACGTCATCGCTGTACGCACGTCTTCGCGGCAGAGGCCTAGATCGAGCAGCTGGCGGTCGTCGAGTTCGTCGAGGCGGACGAGTGCGGTTCGGTTTCGCAATACGCGCCAGATCGTCGCCATCAGGGCGACCAGGCCGTTGCGTCGGGAGGCAGCCGCCGTCCCTGCAAGGGTGGGGCCAAGGGCGTAATCTGTCGTGCGCATCGGGAAGCTCCTTTTCACAGGCACGAAAAGACCCATCCTCCGGGGAGGTCATGAAGAGAATGGGTCAAACTGGATGATCCGGAAGAGTTGGTCTCGCCGGAGCGGTGATTTGCGGTGTTTGCAAAATCAAATTCGCAAATCCTTATTGATCAGTCCAACGAATGTTTCTAATGATATCTATCAAACAATCTTATGGGTATTTCGGCCATGTCCGCACCGCTCGATATCGATCAGTTGCAAACCTTCGTTGCCATCGCCGATACGGGCAGTTTTACCAAGGCGGCCGAGCGGGTCTTCAAGACCCAGTCGGCGGTCTCCATGCAGATGCGCCGACTGGAAGAGCGGATCGGCAAGCAGCTTTTCGCCAAGGACGGGCGCGGCAACCGGCTGACAAGCGAAGGCGACCGGCTTCTCAACTTCGCCCGCCGCATGATCCGTCTCAACAACGAGGCCATAGCCTCCTTCGACGACAACCGGCTGGAAGGCATGCTGCGTATCGGCACGCCGGACGACTATGCGGACCGCTACATGCCCGAAATCATCATGCGCTTTGCCAAGACACATCCGAACGTCGAGCTCTATATCGTCTGCGAGCCTTCCGTGGATCTCGCGGAAAAGATGGCAAAGGGTGATCTCGATATCGCGCTGGTGACCCACAATCCCCGCGCCCGCGCCTCGGATGTTGTGCGCACCGAGCCGCTCTGCTGGGTCAGCTCCATCAACCATCCGCTGCCGGAAAACGCGCCGGTGCCGCTTGCGGTCGGCAAACGGGATTGCCTCTGGCGGCAGGCGGCCTGTGCGGCGCTCGATGCGACCGGCAAGGAATATCAGATCCTGTTTACGAGCTGGTCCTCCACCGTGGTCGCATCGGCCGTGCTCGCCGGCATGGCGGTGTCGGTACTGCCGGAATCGGCGTTGCGAACCGGCATGAAAGTGCTCACGCAGGCCGATGGTTTCCCCGCATTGGCACCGGTGCAGATCGGCATCATGAAGCGTCCGGGGCTTTCCCCTTCGCTCTCGAATGCCATCAGCAACCACATCACCGCCTGCCTCGACAACATCACGCCGGTTTCCGCCAGCGACGATCTCGATGGCGATGTGAAGAGTTTCCCGCGCTACCCGCGCCTGCGCCAGAGCCATATGCTGCCTGGCTGGTAAGGGATCCGACCCAATAAAAAGGCCGCATCCTCGAAGTGAGGCTGCGGCCTTTGCATTATCGCTCTATTATAAAAATCGGCCGCGGGGCCTAAATGCCTGCAATAGGTTTTGGTAAAAAATCACCGCCTTCGTGGCCAGCGGTGGCGCATCAATAGCTGAGCTCGATGACAAACCGAAGATGGTGCATGTGACCATTTTTGGGTCAGAACTGAAATTTCGCTCACACATGGTTAACCCGGACATCGGCTGCGTGCGCGCGCCCGTGATGCCTTTGCCGTTGTATTCATGTCGAGAATCTAATGTTTGACGAGAATGGAGTCTTGCGCGGCCGCACGCCAAACCGCGCGTCTCGATGACGCGCGGCAGAAGCGGACGAAAGGATCAGCCGCCGAAAATGGTGCGCAGGATATCCACGCCCCGGTCGTCATAGGACACTTCGCCCTGCTTGTTTCCGGGACCGATGACGATGACCTTGGTGCCGATCGCCGTGCGCTCGTACAGATGTTCGACATCCTGGTTCATCATGCGGATGCAGCCGGAGGACATATTCTGGCCGATCGTCCAGGGCTGGTTGGTACCGTGGATGCGGAAGCCCGAGTCGGACCTGCCCTTGTAGAGATAGAGCGCGCGGGCGCCGAGCGGGTTGTCGATGCCGCCTTCCTGATAGGCGGGAAGGATGTGGCCCTTCTTGCGTTCGCGGGCGATCATCTCCGGCGGGGGCGTCCATCCCGGCCATTCGGCCTTGCGCTGCACCTTGACCACACCCGACCAGCCGAACCCTTCGCGGCCAACGCCGATGCCGTACCGAATGGCCTTGTTGCGGCCCTCGACGAGGTAGAGATATCGGTTGTTGGTATCGACGATGATCGTGCCGGGCGCCTCGTCCGTCTGCAGGCGGACCTTGGTGCGCCAATATTGTTTCGGCGGCTTCTTCTGCGGCATGGCGACGAGCGTGACGTCGCTTTGGGTTGCGCCGGTCGTCGGTGCATGCCCCGGCGTGAAGGCGGCGGCATGGGATGCGGTCAGCAGCAGCGCGGCCGTCACGGCGGCCGCAAAGGATGTGCGCAAGGTATATTTCATGAAAATCTCCCCTCTCAAACAATCGGTCTGGCAGCCACGCCTTCAGCGGTCGATCATTGGTCGCAAGACGCTAACCGATAACGCTTTCAAGGCAAGGCTGGGTTCCATCCGATAGACCGAAAGTGATTGCTTCTGCTGTATCGCGGGGAACAGTTGTTGCAGAAACGACACGGGCGGCGCCGCGGAAACCAAGTCTTCCGCAGCCGCCGCCCGTTTGTGCGTATGTCGTCCTGTCAGATCACGACCACTTTGGTGCCGACCGGCACGCGTTCGTAGAGGTCTACGACGTCCTCGTTGCGCATGCGGATGCAGCCGGAGGAAACGGCATAGCCGATGCTCCAGGGCGCATTGGTGCCGTGGATGCGGTAGAGCGTCGAGCCGAGATACATGGCACGGGCGCCCAGCGGGTTTGCCGGTCCGCCTTCCATCGAAGCGGGAAGATAGTGCCCCTTGGCGGCCTCGCGGGCGATCATCTCCGACGGCGGCCTCCAGGTCGGCCATTCGGCCTTGCGGGTGATCTTGTGGGAGCCGGCCCATTCGAAGCCCGGTTTGCCGACGCCGACGCCGTAACGACGGGCCTCGCCCTTGCCGGTTACCAGATAGAGAAAGCGGTTGTTGGTATCGATGACGATGGTGCCGGTTTTTTCGTTGGTGTCGTAGGCCACCGTCTGCGGCAGGAACTGCGGGTCGATTTGCCGGGCCGCGGGCTTCTGCGGGCGCACCATGGCGACAGGTTGAGCCTGGGGCCGGGCGAATACGCCGGGAAGCTGGCGCATCGGCTCGCGAACGCGCATGTTTCGGGTGGCGGTGCGGCGCTGCGGTGCTACGGCTTGCGGCTGGCGCTTGCGATAGACGCCGGGTGCTGCCTGCACGCCGAGCTGCATCACCCACGGGGCGGTGAGATCGGGGCTGACCACAACGGGCGGGCGGTTGCCGTAGCGGTCCTGCGCTTCTGCAACGGAGGCGAGGGCGACAAACAGGGCAGTGGAAAGGATCAGGCTTTTCTTGAACATGGCGGACAAAATACCTTTCGCCGAACGGGGTCGATTGCACCGGCGGCCGCGGGAAAGCCTGTCGCCGATGTCATGTTGCTCGGCCGGATCGTGGCACCGCGGGGCAAGCGAATGGTAAACGCGCGACGTGTAAAAGGCCGTTGATCCCATAAAGCTTTCGGTAGGGTTATCGGCGGCTTTAGGACTATGGTTGGCGATTGGTAAAACAGTGAATCAGAGGTTAAGACGTGACGAAAGAGGCGCTTCCACGGGGTATCATCACCGGCAGCGATGGCCGCAACCGCTGTGCCTGGCCGGCGGGCCTGCCGGATTACGAGCACTATCACGACGAGGAGTGGGGCCGCCCGGTCACCGACGATATCCGCCTGTTTGAGAAGATTTGCCTTGAAGGGTTCCAGTCCGGTCTGTCCTGGCTGACGATCCTGAGAAAACGCGAGGCCTTCCGGGCAGCCTTCGCCGGTTTCGATTTCGACGTCGTCGCCGGGTTCGGAGAAGCCGATATCGAGCGTTGCCTCGCCGACAAGGGGATCGTGCGCCATCGCGGCAAGATCGTCTCGACCATCAACAACGCCCGCCGGGCTCAGGAGATGAAGGCCGAATTCGGCTCGCTGGCGCGGTATTTCTGGGCTCACGAGCCGAGCGCCGCCGAACGCCCCGATGTCGTCACCTGGGAGACGATCGCCGCCAATCCCACGACGCCGGTTTCCGTGCGGATTTCAAAGGATCTGAAGAAGCGCGGCTGGACCTTCGTCGGTCCGACAACCGTCTACGCCTTCATGCAGGCCATGGGACTGGTGAACGACCATATCGAAGGCTGCATCTGCCGGGGCAGGGTGGAGGAGATGCGAAGGAACTTCGCGAGGCCTTGACACTGTCTCCCTCTCCCCACAAGCGGAGAGAGGGGACGTGCGGCCAGCTTTCAGCCGCCATTCCTGGCGAGCCACTCCTTCATCATTCTGATCTCGCCTTCCTGGGCGGCGATGATCGCCTCGGCGAGTTTTCGAATGGCTTCGTCCTTGCCGTATTGCAGTTCGATCCTGGCCATGTCGATCGCACCCTGATGATGGGCGATCATGCCGCGCACGAAATCGACATCGGCGTTGCCGCTATAGGTGATGTCCATGTCCTTGTGCATGCGGGCATTGGCCTCCGCAAAGGCCTTGCTTGATGGCCCGTTGTCGCCCTTGGGTGTTGCGGTTTCCATGGTGCCGTGGCTGCCGTGGTCCATGGCGTTCTGATCCTGCGCGATGGCAGGGCTGGAAAGCGCCAGGGCGATCGCCGTGGCAGCAAGAATGTGTTTCAGGAACATTGTCTTTCCTCTTTTCCTGGTCTTGAAGATGCGGGCACGAGGCCCGTGCTGTTACAGGAGGAAAGAGGGCTTGGGCGGCGGGAACTGCGGCT
Organism: Pararhizobium arenae; assembly: GCF_001931685.1. Taxonomy (GTDB): domain Bacteria; phylum Pseudomonadota; class Alphaproteobacteria; order Rhizobiales; family Rhizobiaceae; genus Pararhizobium; species Pararhizobium arenae. The sequence goes on from NZ_MOOY01000003.1 coordinate 65,054, forward strand.
CCAGCGGGGTCTCGTCAAGGCTTACCTGCAGCGCCGGCGGAACGCCGCGGTTTTTTATGACCGGATGCGGCGAGAGCAGATTTTCGGCCGGGATAGCGTAACAGGCGGCGCACAGCATCGGATGGCCCGCCCGCTTGCCGCATTGCTCCGCATCCGTATCGCAAGCGGCGTGCTGGACCATCGTGCCGTGCGCCGCATGCCCGCTTTGCCCTGTCGCATGCAAGCCATGGTTCGGATTGCTGCCACCCAGTTGCTGCGCCTGGCCAAGCGCCGACGTCCAGCCGCTGAGGATGGCACAGACAATCGAGAGCACGAAAACGATGCGACGCATGCCAAGAGCATAAGCGGGAGACGGCGGGAATAAAAGATGCTTCTTCGCACGGCGCAGCACAGATGCCGCGATCAGGAAGGCTGGCGCCCATAGGCGAAAACGCCCTGCATGCGGTCGCCGGTCGTCTCGTTGCCGAGCGTCGAGGTGCCGATGCACCAGACCGGATGACCCTTATCTTCCCCCAGTCGGACAAGGGTGCAGAAACAGAAACACGAGGCGACGGCGGTTGCCTCCTCTAGGATCGTCAGTGCGGTTTTGCGGCTTTCGGCGTCATAGGCGCGCATGATGTCGAGGAGCCCGCAGATCGTATCGGCCAGACCGTGCCGGTTTCGGGTGATCTCGCCGACCGAAAAGAGCCCGGTATCGAGGTCGCAATGCCATTCCTCGATCTCGTGATCCCCCTGCATTAGCTCGCGCAGCCACTGTTCATGGGCCCAGCTTTCCTCGGGCTCGATCACGCCGAAGCCGGGTTGAGGGATTCTAAACATGCGGACAGGCGCTCCTGCAGGCGGAATTTCAAATTTGAGACAGTTTCAGGCCCGCCGTTTTGGCGAAAACGAGAATGCGCTTTACCCGACAGGCAAAAAGGCCTGAAATCGCAAACCGATCGCCCCATCGGTTTTGCGAAAGGCCTTCCCCTTGATTTTAGAGAGTAATCGACCACGAACGGCTTCGAAATGGCCCGGATTGATCATTTGCTGTCCTCATGGTCGAGTGATTGGTGTTGATTCTTCTTCCGGTTGCGTGAGGGGCGCATGCTGATCTCGAATGTAGGCGAACTCGTGCGGCAATTGCGGGAGTACCGGTTGCGGGCAGGCCTCAGCCAGGGCGACATCGCCTGGAAGCTCGGCTTCTCGCTGCCAACGGTTTCCCGGTGGGAGCGGGGAACCTGCACACCCGATCTCAGAGCCGTCGGCGCCATCGTCGATTTTCTGCGCCGGGCCGACAGTCACGACGAAAAGGCGCTGATCCGCGCCGTGCTGATGGCCCGCGACAGCCGCAACCTGTGGGAGGGCGAGCATGTGCGCTATCTCGCGGGCTCGCGGCAGGAATATATCGATACCCCGCAGATGCGCGCTGCCGTGGGCACCAGCATCCGTCATCACCTGACCGGCCTCTACCAGGATTTCATCGAGGATAAGGCGATGATCGCGAGCCTGAAGGCGCGGGAGCTGTCCAGTGTCGAGGTCTACAGCGGCGCGGCCCTGGCCACCACCAGCATTCCGGAAGGGTTCGTGCAGCTCAAGCGCATGACCTTCCAGTCGCAGGTGAAGGGCATCATCCGCGCCGAAACCCACTCTATCCTCATCCCGAAGGCCGATGCGCCGATGGAGCATGGCGCGCGGCTGCACAGCTGGGATACGCTGTCGCGCCCCCTGTGACGCCTCAAAGGCTTGCCGCCGTAGGTGCGATCGTTTAGGGAAAGCCCAACAGCGCACAAGCCCGGACGTAATCCCCATGAACGACAAGAAGAAAAAGCCTCAGAAGCTCAGAGCCCGCCTGCCGCGTGGCTTCGTCGACAGGTCCGCCGCCGATATCCGCGCCGTCGACGAGATGACCGCGAAAATCCGCGAAGTCTATGAGCGCTACGGTTTCGATCCGGTCGAAACACCGCTGTTCGAATACACCGATGCGCTCGGAAAATTCCTGCCCGACAGCGACCGTCCGAACGAAGGCGTCTTCTCGCTGCAGGATGACGACGAGCAGTGGATGAGCGCGCGCTATGATCTCACCGCGCCGCTCGCCCGCCATGTCGCCGAGAACTTCAACGACATCCAGCTGCCTTACCGCACCTACCGCGCCGGCTACGTCTTCCGCAACGAGAAGCCGGGTCCGGGCCGCTTCCGCCAGTTCATGCAGTTCGATGCCGATACGGTCGGCGCCGCTGGCGTCCAGGCCGATGCCGAAATGTGCATGATGATGGCCGATACGATGGAAGCGCTCGGCATCAAGCGCGGGGATTATGTGATCCGGGTGAACAACCGCAAGGTTCTGGATGGCGTGCTCGAAGCCATCGGCCTCGGTGGCGACGAGAACGCCAATGCGCGCCTGACCGTGCTGCGTGCCATCGACAAGCTCGACAAGTTCGGCCCGGAAGGCGTCAAGCTTCTGCTCGGTGCCGGCCGCAAGGACGAAAGCGGCGATTTCACCAAGGGTGCGGGCCTGAATGAAGAGCAGATCGCCAAGGTCCTGTTCTTCGTCGGCATCACCGATTACGCCAAGAGCGCCGATGAACTGGCCGCTCTCGTTGCCGGCACCTCCAAGGGTGCCGAAGGTGTCGAGGAGCTGAACCTGATCGGCAGCCTCGTGACGAGCGCCGGTTATGACGCTGGCCGCATCAAGATCGACCCGTCTGTCGTCCGCGGTCTCGAATATTACACCGGCCCGGTCTTCGAAGCCGAGTTGCAGTTTGCGGTCACCAACGAGAAGGGCGAGAAGGTCGTCTTCGGTTCGGTCGGCGGCGGTGGTCGTTATGATGGTCTCGTGTCGCGCTTCATGGGCCAGCCGGTGCCGGCCACGGGCTTCTCCATCGGCGTCTCGCGCCTGATGACGGCACTGAAGAACCTCGGCAAGCTCGGTATGGAAGAGGTTGTTGCCCCCGTCGTCGTCTGCGTCATGGACCGCGATATAGAGAGCCTCGGCAAGTACCAGCAGTTCACCCAGACGCTGCGCCATGCCGGCATCCGCGCCGAGATGTATCAGGGCAACAAGAAGAATTTTGGCGACCAGCTGAAATACGCCGACCGCCGCAACGCTCCGCTTGCCATCATCCAGGGCGGCGACGAGCGGGCGCAGGGTGTCGTGCAGATCAAGGACCTCATCGAGGGCAAGCGCCTTTCCGGCGAGATCGAGGACAATGCGACATGGCGCGAGGCGCGCGTGGCGCAGGTGTCGGTGCCGGAGAGCGAACTGGTCGATAAGGTCCGCGAAATGCTGGCGGCGCAGGCCGAGGATCGGGCGAAAACAAAGGGTCTCTGACGTGGCGAGAGCCTACCCCCCTCTGTCAGCTTTGCTGACATCTCCCCCTCAAGGGGGGAGATCGGCCCGGAGCATGCTGCTTGCTTCCTCTTCTCCCCTTGTGGGAGAAGGTGGCGCGCAGCGCCGGATGAGGGGGACGGCTGGCTCTGAATTCGCGGCGAAGACCCCCTCATCGCCTCGCATTGGCTCGGCACCTCTCCCCGTGGGGGAGAAGAGGGATGAGCGGCAAACTCCATCGTCCCCTCTCCCCGCGTGCGGGGAGAGGGCTAGGGTGAGGGGCAAACTTTCATCCTCGATATCGTCACGATACAGCCCCTCATCCGGCCTGTCGGCCACCTTCTCCCCGCAGGCGGGGAGAAGGGATATGCCGCACCCTCTCGCTTCCGCTCTTTCCTTTTCGGTAAAATGCCTTCTGGCGGACATCGGAATAAACCCATGACTCTCATCAACCTGCCGGATTTCGCCGGCGATCTCATCGCGGATTTCGAGCGGCTCGGCACCACGCGGGTCGACACGCCGGTCATCCAACCGGCCGAACCTTTCCTCGATATGGCCGGCGAGGACCTGCGCCGCCGCATCTTCCTCACCCAGAGCGAGACGGGCGAGAACCTCTGCCTTCGGCCGGAGTTCACCATCCCCGTCTGCATGCGCCATATCGAGACCGCAACCGGCACGCCGAAGCGTTACTCTTATCTCGGTGAAGTCTTCCGTCAGCGCCGCGAAGGCGGCAGCGAATTCTATCAGGCCGGCATCGAAGATCTCGGCACCCGCGATTTCGCCGGTGCCGATGCTCGCGCCGTGGCCGATGCCGTGGCGATCCTCGGCAAGCTCGTGCCGGAACAGCCGCTCGCCGTCACCATGGGCGATCAGGCGATGTTCGAAGCTGTGGTTGCCGCGCTGGGCCTGCCCGCCGGCTGGCAGAAGCGCCTGATCCGCGCCTTTGGCGAACACGCACAGCTCGAAGCGCTGATGCAGCGGCTGGCCAAGCCGGAGCACGTCTCGGGCCTCGGCGCGGAAGTCGAAACTCTTGCGAAAGAAGATGAAGAAGGCCTGATCGCCCATATCGATGGCGTGATGGAAGCGACCGGCTATCTCACCAATGCCAGCCGTTCGCCGAAGGAAATCGCCCGGCGGCTGAAGGAGAAGCTGGCGCTGGCCGGCACCTCGCTCGATCCCGCAAAGCTCGATGTGCTCAGGGAATTCCTGTCGCTGAATGTCAGCCTGCGCTATGCGCCGGGCGTGCTGGCCGATTTCGCCGAGAGTACCGGCCTGCCATTGCAGGCGGCCGTCGATCGTTTCGATGCGCGCGTTGCTGCTTTTGCCAATGCCGGCGTCAAGCTGTCGGACATCACCTGGCGGGCCGCCTTCGGCCGTCCGCTCGATTATTACACCGGCCTCGTCTTCGAGGTCACCTTGCGCAATGATCATCGGGTTCTGGCCGGCGGTGGCCGCTATGACGGCATGCTGACGCTGCTGGGCGCTGAAGAAAATATCCCGGCTGTCGGCTTCTCGCTGTGGCTGGACCGGATAGAAGCGGTGAGGGGAGAGCGCTGATGATCACCATAGCCTTGCCCTCCAAGGGCCGCATGAAGGACGATGCCTCCGCGATTTTTGGAAAAGCCGGTTTCAAGGTCGTCGCCGTCGGCAACGAGCGTTCCTATCGCGGCCGCCTCGAAGGAGTCGACGATGTCGAGATCGCCTTCCTTTCGGCGTCGGAGATATCCCGCGAGATCGGCAATGGCTCGATCGATTTCGGCGTCACCGGCGAAGACCTGATCCGCGAAGGACTGGCTGAGGCAGATGTCCGCGTCGAGTTCTGTGCCCGCCTCGGCTTCGGTCATGCCGATGTTGTGGTCGCCGTGCCGGAGATCTGGCTCGATGTCGACACCATGGCCGATCTCGGCGATGTCGCCGCCGATTTTCGCGCCCGCCACGGCCGGCGCCTGGCGATCGCCACCAAATACTGGCGGCTGACCCAGCAATTCTTCTCCAGCCAGCACGGCATCCAGCTTTACCGCATCGTCGAAAGCCTGGGCGCAACGGAAGGGGCTCCGGCTTCCGGCTCGGCCGATATCATCGTCGATATCACCACGACCGGCTCGACGCTGCGGGCCAATCACCTGAAAATCCTGTCGGACGGTGTGATCCTGAAATCGGAAGCCTGCCTCGTGCGGGCCCGCAAGCCGGAGCATGAGGGCGATGCGACGGTGGCTGAGATCATCAGCCGCGTGCGCGCCGTCGTCTGAGACCGGCATGGGAGAGAAGGACGCCGACGCCATTCCCTCTCTATACAGCCGCCACGCGGATGCCTTCGACCGGCTGCGCGGAAAGACGCTGTTCGAAAAGCCATGGCTCGATCGTTTCACGGAAGGCCTGCCGAAAGGCGCGGATATTCTCGATCTGGGCTGCGGTTCCGGCGAGCCGTTGGCTGCGGCCCTCATCGCCTGCGGTTTCAAGCTCACCGGCATCGATGTCTCGCCACGCCTGATCGAGCTTTGCCGGGAGCGCTTTCCGGAGCATGACTGGCGGGTCGGCGACATGCGCGCTTTGCCGCCGCTAGGCAGCTATGCGGGCATTCTCGCCTGGCACAGTTTTTTCCATCTCGATTTTGAAACCCAGCGCCGGATGTTTCCGGTCTTCGCGACGCTCGCCGCGCCGGGTGCCGCGCTGATGTTTACGTCCGGCCCGTCCCATGGCGTGGCGATGGGGACGTTCGAGGGGGAGCCGCTGCATCATGCGAGCCTTGCGCCCGAAGAATACCGTGCGCTTCTCACTGAAAACGGCTTCTCAGTTGTCCGCCATCAGGTCGAGGACCCGGATTGCGGCGGCGCCACGATCTGGCTGGCGCGCAAGCGATAGCGTTTCGATGCGGGATTAAGCCATCGCCCGTCGCTGGCTTCAGTTGACGGCGCTCGGGCCGGCAGGCTACGTCTGGTGAAAAGCATATCCATAAGGGTGGAGCAGACGTGGCAGGAAGACTTGTTGTAGCGGGCGGCGGTCAGGCCGCCTTTGCCCTGGTGGCCAAATTGAGGGCGCTGAAGGACGAGCGCCCGATCACCGTCATCGCCGGCGAAGCGAGCCTTCCCTATCAGCGCCCGCCGCTTTCCAAGAAGTATCTGCTGCGCGAGATGGATCTCGACCGGCTGCTGTACCGACCGGCCGAATGGTACGGCGAGCACGATATCGATATCCGTCTCTCGACGACGGTGACCGGTGTGGACCGCAGTGCCCGCAGTGTGACGCTTAGCGATGGCACGGTTCTGGACTATGAAACTCTGGCGATCGCCACCGGCTCGACGCCCCGCCGGCTGCCGGCTGCCGTCGGCGGCAATCTGGATGGCGTTTACACCGTCCGCGATTTCACCGATGCCGACAAGCTGGCCGAAGACATGAAGCCGGGTCGCCGCGCGCTGATCGTCGGTGGTGGCTATATCGGTCTGGAGGCCGCCGCCGTCGCGCGCAGCCTTGGCCTTGAGGTCACAGTCATCGAGATGGCCGATCGCATCCTCCAGCGCGTCGCCTCGGCCGCAACATCCTCCATCGTGCGGGAGATACACAGGAGCCGGGGCGTGGATATCCGCGAGGGCCTCGGTCTTGTGAAGCTCGTGGGCACGGGTGGCCGTGTTGCCGAAGCGGAACTCACCGATGGCACGACCTTGCCGGTGGATCTGGTCATCGTCGGCATCGGCGTTGTCGCAAACGACACGCTTGCCCATGATGCCGGTCTTGCCGTTGCAAACGGCATTCTCGTCGATCAGTTCGGCCGCACGGAAGACCCGGCCATCCACGCCATGGGCGATTGCGCCGTCCTTCCGTTCCAGGGGCTGAATATCCGGCTGGAATCGGTCCAGAACGCCGTCGATCAGGCCGAGGCCGTCGCCGCGCTTCTGGCAGGCGGCAGCGCGCCCTATGAGCCGAAGCCCTGGTTCTGGTCGGATCAGTATGACGTAAAGCTGCAGATCGCCGGTTTCGGCCTTGGCCATGACGAAACCATCGTGCGCCCCGGGCAGCGCGAGGGGGCGGTTTCCGTTTGGTATTTCCGCCAGGGCAAATTCATTGCCGTCGATGCGATCAACGACGCCAAGGCTTACGTAACAGGCAAGAAGCTGCTCGATCTCGGCGTGACGCCGGATCGTACGGTGCTGGAAGATCCTGCAACGGATTTGAAGACGCTGCTGCAGTAGCGCCTTGCCCTATTGGTGGCTGGCCAGATAGCTGCGGGTTTCGAGCTGGAAACGCGGGAAGAAAAAGATGCCCTGCAGCGTGCCGGAGTAACGCTGCTCGAGGCCGGAGGATTCGCCGACGCAGAATACCGGCTGCTTGCGGCCGGAAAGCGTCACGATCGTCGTGGAGTAGCAGAACGAAGATGACGTGGTTGCCGCCTGCTCGAAAAGCTCGAGCACATGGTTGCGATCGGTCTGATCGTAGCAACGCACGAGGTTGAGCAGGCCGCATTCCGTCTGCTCAAGGCCATGAAGCGACGCGGCATTGTCGCCGATGCGGAAAAGCCCGTTCGAGAGATCACCCGACCACGCTTCCGAAACGCAGAATTGCCCAAGCATTTCCTGGCTGCATTCCGAGAGGGAAAGAGCGCCGGGAATCGGGAACTGAGAAAGACCCGCTCTGGCAATTTTAAACACGTTCTGCTCCGGAATCGGCGCGTCGTTTCGGACGCATCCGTCTGATTTATCGGTATGTTCAACAAGATCTCACGATACGAAAAGTATCCGGTCGCAATTCCGGTTGTTTTTGCATCTCGTTATATCTTGCGCCACGGTCTAAATGCGTTGCCGTATTCTTCTTCGTTGAGAAATCAAAGAAGAAGGGCAAGCATCACACGAAATGAACTAAACGATCCATGCAGCCGAATCAAAGCGATATTCTCTGCACGGTTAATACGAAAAAATTGAACGATTTTATTTTCGAATCTTTCGCATTTCTACTCCCCGTGAATCTAACGTTCACTTGGGGCGCTTTTATAATTGCTTTTTTTTGGGCATCAATGGGGTCTGTGCAAATATTTCACACCCCTTGTTATATTAGATAACGCTCCATGTTGCCTTCCTTAGAGAATACGCCATGAGATCGTGCTGGCAATGGGCTATTTACCGTAGGTAGCGACCAATCTTGGGGGCTTGCAAGGGTATTTTTACGGCTGAAAAAAGAAAGGGCGGCCCGAAGACCGCCCCTTCAAATTGTATGTTTGTGATGCCGTAGTTAGGCTTGCGCCTTATCACATCATGCCACCCATGCCGCCGTTTCAGCGCGCTTGACGCGCTGAAACGCTTTTGAACATGGGCGAAGCTTTATGGTCGTCATTCGTAATAAGGCTGACGCCTTATTACATCATGCCGCCCATGCCGCCCATGTCAGGCATGCCGCCGCCCATCGGAGCGTCCTTCTTCGGCAGCTCGGCGATCATGGCTTCGGTGGTGATCAGCAGCGAAGCAACCGAAGCTGCGTTCTGCAGGGCCGTGCGAACAACCTTGACCGGGTCGACGATACCCATGGCAATCATGTCGCCATATTCGCTCGTCTGAGCGTTGTAGCCCCAGTTGTCTTCGTCCTTGTCGAGGATCTTGCCGACAACGATCGAGGCTTCATCGCCAGCGTTCTCGGCGATCTGGCGAACCAGAGCCTGCAGCGCGCGGCGGATGATGTTGATGCCGGCTTCCTGGTCGTCGTTCGCACCCTTGACGGTGATCTTGACGGAGGAACGCAGCAGAGCGGTACCGCCGCCGGGGACGATGCCTTCCTGAACGGCAGCGCGCGTCGCGTTGAGGGCGTCGTCGATGCGGTCCTTCTTTTCCTTGACTTCGATTTCCGTCGAGCCGCCAACGCGGATAACGGCAACGCCGCCGGCGAGCTTGGCAAGGCGTTCCTGCAGCTTTTCGCGGTCGTAGTCGGAAGTGGTTTCTTCGATCTGAGCCTTGATCTGGGCAACGCGGCCTTCGATTTCAGCCTTGGCACCGGCGCCATCAACGATGGTGGTGTTTTCCTTGGAGATCGAGATCTTCTTCGCACGGCCGAGCATGTCGAGCGTGACGTTTTCGAGCTTGATGCCGATGTCTTCGGAGATGACCTGGCCACCGGTCAGGATGGCGATGTCTTCGAGCATAGCCTTGCGGCGATCGCCGAAGCCCGGAGCCTTAACGGCAGCGATCTTCAGGCCGCCACGCAGCTTGTTGACGACGAGGGTCGCAAGCGCTTCGCCTTCGACGTCTTCAGCGATGATGACGAGCGGCTTGCCGGTCTGGACAACAGCTTCGAGAACCGGGAGCATTGCCTGCAGGTTCGAGAGCTTCTTCTCGTGGAGGAGAACGAAAGCGTCGTCGAGGTCTGCGACCATCTTTTCCGGGTTGGTGACGAAGTAGGGCGACAGGTAGCCGCGGTCGAACTGCATGCCTTCGACGACTTCGAGTTCGGTTTCAGCGGTCTTGGCTTCTTCGACGGTAATAACGCCTTCGTTGCCAACCTTCTGCATGGCTTCAGCAATATCGAGACCGATCTGCTTTTCGCCGTTTGCGGAGATCGTGCCGACCTGGGCAACTTCTTCCGGGGTGGTGATCTTCTTGGCCTTTGCCTGCAGGTCCTTGACGACTTCGGCAACCGCGAGGTCGATACCGCGCTTCAGGTCCATCGGGTTCATGCCGGCTGCAACGGCCTTGCCGCCTTCGCGAACGATGGCCTGGGCAAGAACGGTAGCAGTGGTGGTGCCGTCACCGGCGATGTCGTTGGTCTTCGAAGCAACTTCGCGGACCATCTGGGCGCCCATGTTTTCGAACTTGTCTTCGAGTTCGATTTCCTTGGCGACCGATACGCCGTCCTTAGTGATGCGCGGAGCGCCGAAGGACTTGTCGATGATGACGTTGCGACCCTTCGGGCCGAGCGTGACCTTCACTGCGTCAGCGAGGATATCGACGCCGCGCAGCATCTTTTCGCGCGCGGTACGGCCGAATTTAATTTCTTTGGCTGCCATGATAAAAACTCCCGGGCTTTAGCCCAATTGGTTTTTGGAATGAGGTGAGAAGAACCGGCCGGATCAGCCGATAACGCCCATGATGTCGGCTTCCTTCATGATCAGAAGGTCTTCGCCGTTGAGCTTGACTTCGGTGCCCGACCACTTGCCGAACAGAACGCGGTCGCCAGCCTTGACGTCGAGCGCGATGAGGGCGCCCTTGTCGTCACGGGTGCCGGTGCCGACAGCGACGATTTCGCCTTCTTGCGGCTTTTCCTTGGCGGTGTCCGGAATGATGATGCCGCCCTTGGTCTTGGCTTCGGACTCGACGCGACGTACAACGACGCGGTCATGCAACGGGCGGAAGTTGGTGGTTGTCATTGTCTAATCCCTCGATCAAATGACTTCACGGATCGCCTGGTGGATCCGATGGATGATATTAGCACTCTACGGAAGTGAGTGCTAGCGGTTCCGAGATAAGGACGGCGGGAAGACGAGTCAAGGACGGGCCGTCGAAAATATTTCACGAAAACTGGTTACTAGCGGCCATGGATATCTCTCAGCAACACGACCTCAATGTGACAACCGCACGGCCGACGTTCCTTGAAGCCGCCAGGGTCTGGTCACGCATCGGTCTTCTCGGTTTCGGCGGGCCTGCCGGCCAGATCGCCCTCATGCATCGGGAAATCGTGGAAGAACGGCGTTGGGTATCCGAAAACCGGTTCCTGCATGCGCTAAACTACTGCATGCTGCTTCCCGGCCCGGAAGCCCAGCAGCTGGCAACCTACATCGGCTGGATGCTGCATGGCACACGCGGCGGGGTCGTTGCGGGCACACTTTTTGTTCTGCCCGGCTTTCTTGTCATGCTGGGGCTGTCTCTCCTTTATGCCCTCTACCAACAGTCCGGCTGGCTGGAAGGGCTGTTCTTCGGGCTGAAGGCGGCAGTGCTGGCGATCGTCATCGATGCCATGGTGCGCCTGGGCAAGCGGGCGCTGAAAAGCAATTTTGCGCGAACGGTTGCGGCGCTCGCCTTTCTGGCGCTGTTCGTGTTCAACGTGCCGTTTCCCCTGGTTATTCTCACGGCAGCCCTTGCCGGCTATCTTGCCGCGAAGGCTGGACTTCTGCAGCCGCCGGCAGGCTCCGCACAGGAACGGGCGGAAACGTCATTGCTGTCGGCTCACGCCCAAGCCGAAGGTTCCGGCTTGTATCGCGCCGCAAAGGTTCTGGCGCTCTGGCTTTCGCTCTGGATCGCCCCCTTCGTGCTGATTGCCGCGTTCGCGGGCATCGACAGTGTTTTCATGGACATCGGTCTGTTCTTCTCGAAGATGGCGGTGGTGACCTTCGGCGGTGCCTATGCCGTCCTGTCCTATGTCGCCCAGCAGGCGGTGGACGTCCACCAATGGCTGAAGCCGGGTGAGATGCTCGACGGATTGGCGCTCGCCGAAACCACGCCGGGGCCGCTGGTGCTGGTCCTGTCCTTTGTCGGTTTCATGGGCGCATTGCGCGGCGCAACCGGGCTCGATCCCCTGTTCGCCGGCACGCTTGGCGCCGTCCTCACCACATGGGTTACGTTCGTACCCTGCTTCCTCTGGATTTTCCTCGGCGCACCCTATGTGGAAGGCTTGCGCAGCAACCGGGTCCTGTCTGCGGCGCTCGCCTCGATTTCCGCGGCGGTAACCGGCGTCATCCTCAATCTGGCTCTGTGGTTCGGTCTGCATGTGCTTTTCGCCAGTACGGTCAAGGCCGATAGGGGGATCGTTTCCGTGACGCTTCCCGATCTTTCCAGCTTCCAGCCGATGGCATTTTTCCTCACGCTGCTTGCTCTTGCCATTACCTTCATCGGCAAGAAGGGCGTGGTATGGGTTCTCGCTGTCTGTTCTGCGGTGGGTTGGCTCGGCAGTCTGTTTTAGGCTTTGCTGTGTCCGTTCGGGCTCGATTGTTTGGGATTTGGCGTCGAAATGACGGTCACAGACTTGTTTTTTCGCTGTCCGCCTGCGATGTCACCCGCACCCATGTTTTCAACGGAAGTCGGAATGGCCGCCCGGATCAACAGTTTTCGCGATATTGCCAGCCGATACGATGTGGTGCTCTGCGATGTCTGGGGCGTGCTGCACAACGGCGTCGCGGCGTTCAAGGAGGCTTGCGAGGCGCTGACCGAGGCGCGCGCCCGCGGATTGACTGTCGTTCTCATCACCAATTCGCCGCGTCCGCATCCAGGCGTCATCGTCCAGATCCGCGGCCTCGGCGTGCCGGATACGGCCTATGACCGGATCGTCACCTCGGGCGACGTGACCCGTGCGCTCATCTCCGCCGGGCCGAAGAAGATTTATTTCATCGGCGCGGAGAAGGATCTGCCCCTGCTCGACGGGCTCGGTGTCGACATGGTTTCCTCGGAAAGCGCCGAGATCATCGTCTGCGCCGGCTTCTTCGATGACGAGACCGAAACGCCGGACGATTACCGCGCCACGCTGATGGGTCTTGCCCGGCGAAAGATCCCGTTCATTTGCGCCAACCCGGATCTGGTCGTCGAGCGCGGTCACAAGCTCATCCCCTGCGCGGGTGCGATTGCCAAGGTCTATGAGGAACTCGGCGGCGAAACCCGGATTTCCGGCAAGCCCTATGTGCCGATGTATCGCGCATCCCTCTCCGAAGCCAAGGCGATCCGCGGCAGTATCGATCTGTCGCGCGTCATCGCCATCGGCGACGGCATGCCGACGGACGTCAAGGGCGCGCAGGATTTCGGGCTTGACGTTCTCTATATCAGCGCCGGCATTCATGCCCGCGAATACATGGCCAACGACAAGACCGACGAGGCAAAGCTCAATGCTTTCCTCAAGGCCGAAGGCGCGACGCCGAAATGGTGGATGCCGCGACTGGCGTAAGAAAAATGGCTTTCAGCCTTTATGAAATGGCATTGTGACGATGACCGTATTCCACCGCAACGAGACCCGCCAGCCGCTTCCTGAAGCCCTCTGGGGCGGCGTGGTCGCCATCGGCAATTTCGACGGCGTGCATCGCGGCCATCAATCCGTCCTGAACCGCGCCCTGGAGGAAGCTCGCGCCCGTGGCGTCCCGGCATCGGTCTTGACCTTCGAGCCGCACCCGCGCACGGTGTTCCGGCCGGATACGCCGGTCTTCCGCCTGACGCCTGCGCCGCTGAAAGCCCGCATCCTCGAAGGCATGGGCTTTTCCGCCGTCATCGAATATCCCTTCGACCGCACCTTCTCCGAACTTACGGCTTCCGCCTTCATCAAGACGATCCTGCTCGACTGGCTGCATGCAAGCCATGTCGTCACCGGCTTCGATTTCCATTTCGGCAAGGGCAGGGAAGGCGGCCCGGCCTTCCTGATGGCGGCCGGTGGCGAAAACGGTTTTGGCGTCACGCTGGTCGATGCCTTTCGCGACGAGAACGCCTCGGTCATTTCCTCCAGCCATATCCGCGCGCTGCTCGGCGAAGGCGACGTTTCGCAGGCGGCCGGACTATTGGGTTATCGCTATACGGTCGAAGCCGAAGTGATCGACGGCAAGAAACTCGGCCGCACGCTGGGTTATCCCACCGCCAATATGCAGCTCCCACTCGAAGTCGAACTGCGCAACGGCATCTATGCCGTCAAATTCCGCCGTCCTGACGGCAGCGTCCACAATGGCGTCGCCAGCTTCGGTCGCCGCCCGACCGTTGATAGCGATGGCCACGCGCTGCTTGAAACCTTCGTCTTCGATTTCAACGACAGCCTCTATGGCGAAATCTGCTCCGTTTCCTTCTTCGGCCACCTGCGCGACGAGCTGAAATTCGACGGCCTCGATCCGCTGGTCGTGCAGATGAAGCAAGACGATGCCGAGGCGAGGGCGTTGCTTGCGGGTGTGACGCCGCTCAGCGAGATCGATCGGAAAATCTGCTTCTAAATCAAAAGCCGACTGTCGAACGGATAGCGGATGGTCTTCTCGATCACCAGCCGCTGCGCATCGGGATGCTGTGTGTTGATCAGGATATTGCGCGCCTCCGGCATGATTGCCGAGGGCACATCCAGCAGGCAATGTTTCGCAGCCTTCAGCAGTCGCGTGCCTTCCCTGCGTGTCCAGCCCGCGTCGTGAAGCTTCTTCAGCTCCACCTCCAGCCGAAACACCCCGATCTCCTCCGGACAACGGATTTTCAGAAGCTGAAAGTCCTCCGGCATGTCTTCGGGGTCGACATGGACAAGAATTTCCAGAAGCGCGGTGGAAGGGTGATCGCAGCAATAGACGACGGGATGGCCCTGTTCATGCCAGCGGCCGGCCGCGATCAGGCCGCCGCGCCCGGAAAGATCGGCATAATTGGATATCCGCCAGAGGATCATCAGGCCGCGATGCCGTGATCCAGCTGGTGCAGGCTCTGCTCGACGATATAGGCGCCGCTTTCCGATTCGAGCAAATCGAGCGGTACGACGCCTTCCAGCGCCCGGCTCGGCTTGCGCAGCCAGCGATGCGCCTTGTCCCGATTGCCGAACACCCGCTCGGCCAGTTGCACGACGCGCACGATGCGAAAGGCGCTGTCATTTTCGGCGACTGTCAGCGGCTCGCTCTTCTCCATGCGCCGCGCCAGCGTTCGCCGTGGCACGACAAACCGGTAGATTTCATCCATGGTGAGGCCGAAATCCGTCAGCGAAACGATCGTCTGGGCATCGTAAACCGGCAGCCGCCCTTGTGAGGCAAGCTTCAGCCGCGAGCGGATCGGTTCCTGAAAGACGGTTTGCGAGGACGTATCCACTGGGTTATCCTTTGACAATCTGCGCATCAATATAGTGGCACTTGGCACAAACGACAAGCCGGCGTTCCGTCGCCTTGTTCCCCGTTTTCCCCTTCCTTTCCGCAATAAAAACCCGTATGAACCGCCCTCATGATGCTCATGTGGCTGACCATCGACCTGCGAATTATTGGCCCGGCCTTCCGCGCGCTTTGAGAGCCGCCGGAAGGTCCGGGTTTCCGGCGCTTGCCTGAGCGCCCTCGTCATTTCCCCATTCCCGTTCGCATGCGCCTTTGCTGCGCTGATCAAGACGATTGAAAACCATGACCGATACCGCTGAAACGCTCGATTATTCGAAAACCCTCTATCTGCCCGAAACCGATTTCCCGATGCGCGCCGGCCTGCCGCAGAAGGAGCCGGAAACCGTTGCCCGCTGGCAGCAGATGGACCTCTACAAGAGGCTGCGCGCTTCCGCCGCCGGCCGCGAAAAATTCGTGCTGCATGATGGCCCGCCCTATGCCAACGGCAACATCCACATCGGCCACGCGCTGAACAAGATCCTCAAGGACGTCATCACCCGCTCGTTCCAGATGCGCGGCTTTGACAGCAACTATGTTCCGGGCTGGGATTGCCATGGCCTGCCGATCGAGTGGAAGATCGAGGAAGAAAACTACCGCGCCAAGGGCAAGGCGAAGCCCGACCTGAAGCAGCCGGACGCGATGATCGAATTCCGCAAGGAATGCCGCGCTTACGCTGAAAAGTGGATCAAGATCCAGGGCGACGAGTTCAAGCGTCTCGGCATCATCGGCGATTTCGACAATCCGTATCTGACGATGAATTTCCACGCGGAAAGCCGCATCGCCGGCGAACTCCTCAAGATCGCCATGAGCGGCCAGCTCTATCGCGGCTCCAAGCCGATCATGTGGTCGGTCGTCGAGCGCACGGCACTGGCGGAAGCCGAAGTCGAATATCACGACTACGAGAGCGACACGATCTGGGTGAAGTTTCCGGTTGCCTCGCTGCGAGTTGCTCACTCCCGTTTGGATGGCGAAGGCTCTGCGGCTGACAACATGAGCAGTGCTGGTGAGCAGAGCAGAGATCTGCAGGGCGCCTTCGTTGTCATCTGGACCACCACGCCGTGGACCATCCCCGGCAACCGCGCCATCGCGTTTTCGCCGAAAGTTGCTTACGGTCTCTATGAGATCACGGCTGCCGAGAACGATTTTGGCCCGCGTCCGGGCGAAAAATTGATCTTTGCGGATGCGCTCGCAGATGAATCTTTCAAGAAAGCGAAGCTTGAAGCCAAACGGCTGAGCAACGTCTCCGCTGATGAACTGGCCTCGATGACGGCTGACCACCCCCTCAAGGGCCTTGGCGGCGGTTACGACTTCGCCGTTCCGCTGCTCGCCGGTGATCACGTCACTGACGACGCCGGTACCGGCTTCGTCCATACCGCGCCATCCCACGGTCGCGAAGACTTCGAGGCCTGGATGTCGAGCGTCAAGGAACTCGAAGCCCGTGGCATCGATCCTCGCATCCCGTTCCCGGTCGATGATAGCGGCACCTATACCGCCGATGCCCCCGGTTTCGAGGGTGCCCGCGTCATGGATGACAACGGCAAGAAGGGCGATGCCAATGATCGCGTCATCAAGGCGCTGATCGAGCGCAACGCGCTCTTCGCCCGCGGTCGCCTGAAGCATTCCTATCCGCACTCGTGGCGCTCCAAGAAGCCGATCATCTTCCGCAACACGCCGCAGTGGTTCGTCTATATGGACAAGGACCTGAAGGACGGCACGACGCTGCGCACCCGTGCACTGACCGCGATCGACGACACCCGCTTCGTTCCCGCCGCGGGCCAGAACCGCCTGCGCGCCATGATCGAGCAGCGCCCGGACTGGGTTCTGTCGCGTCAGCGCGCCTGGGGCGTGCCGATCTGCGTCTTCGCCGACGAAGAAGGCAATGTCCTGCAGGACGAAGCCGTCAACCAGCGCATCCTTGAAGCCTTCGATGCCGAAGGTGCGGACGCATGGTTTGCCGCTGGCGCCAAGGAGCGCTTCCTTGGCAACCGCGAGGATGCCGCCAAGTGGACCCAGGTCATGGACATCCTCGATGTCTGGTTCGACAGTGGCTCGACCCATACCTTCACGCTGGAAGACCGCCCGGACCTCAAGTGGCCGGCCGATGTCTATCTGGAAGGGTCCGACCAGCATCGCGGCTGGTTCCATTCCTCGCTGCTGGAATCGGCTGCCACCCGCGGCCGCGCGCCTTATGACACGGTCATCACCCATGGCTTCACCATGGATGAGAAGGGCCAGAAGATGTCGAAGTCGCTCGGCAACGTCGTCTCGCCGCAGGACGTGATGAAGGATTCGGGCGCCGACATCCTGCGTCTCTGGGTCATGACCACGGATTATTGGGAAGACCAGCGCCTCGGCAAGACGATCATCCAGACGAACGTCGATGCCTATCGCAAGCTCAGGAACACCATCCGCTGGATGCTCGGCACGCTGGCTCACGACAAGGGCGAGGAGATCGCCCGCGACGAAATGCCGGAACTCGAGCGCCTGATGCTGCATCGCCTGGCGGAACTCGATATCCTCGTGCGCGAAGGCTATGATGCCTTCGACTTCAAGAAGATCACCCGCGCGCTGATCGATTTTTCCAACGTCGAACTCTCGGCCTTCTATTTCGACGTCCGCAAGGACACGCTCTATTGCGATGCCCCGTCGAGCCTGCGCCGCCGCGCGAGCCTTGCCGTCATCCGCAAGCTGTTCGAATGCCTCGTCACTTGGCTGGCACCCATGCTGCCCTTCACCACCGAAGAAGCCTGGCTGTCGCTGAAGCCGGATGCGGTTTCGGTGCATCTGGAGCAGTTCCCGCATGTGCCAGCCGAGTGGCTGGACCCTGAGCTGGCCGAGAAGTGGAAGAAAATCCGCACCGTGCGCAAGGTTGTGACCGGCGCCCTGGAAATCGAGCGCCGCGAAAAGCGCATCGGTTCTTCGCTGGAAGCAGCGCCCGTCGTGCATGTCGCCGATCCGGAACTGTTTGCGGCCCTCGAAGGCCAGGATTTCTCGGAAATCTGCATCACCTCGGACATCCGCATCGTCGCCGATGCAGGCCCCGCCGATGCCTTCCGTCTGGATGATGTCGCAGACGTCAGCGTCGAGGCGAAGGCGGCGGAAGGCCGGAAGTGCGCCCGCTCGTGGCGCATTACCGCCGATGTCGGTTCCGATCCGGCCTTCCCGGACGTCTCGGCGCGCGATGCCGCGGCGCTGCGCGAACTCGGCTACGGCGCCTGATTTTCACGAAGCCCCGGTCATCGCCGGGGCTTCTTTTATGCTGGGCCGGCTGCGATCACGCTTTTCCGCAGTTCGTTTTACGCTTTGTTTACCGGGTCAATTGCTCTTTGAAAGGTCCTCCGGTAAAACGCTGCCTGAAATTTGGCGGATTTTTACGCCAAGGGGGCGCGGGGCGGCTGTTGTGCCGGCTTTTGCTGGAAGGGTTTTCATGGGAATGACACGAGAGTTTCGAGTGTATGCCGCCGTCGCGGGCATCGTTGCCGGCAGCGCAGTCCTGACGGGTTGCCTGGGCGATCCGACCTACGGCACCAACAAGTCGTCAGGCGAGCACCTGATCGACGATCTCGGCAGCGCCATCAGCCTCGAAACCCCCAACGCCAAGGAAGCCGCCTCGGTCAAATATCAGCCGCGCGGTTCTCTCGTCGTTCCGGCCGAGGAACAGCGGACTGCGCTGGTCCAGCCGCAGCAATCCCTGACCAAGGACAATCCGGAGTGGGTGGAATCGCCTGAAGAAATCCGCCAGCGCCTGCGCGAGGAAGCCGATGCCAACGCCGATCGTCCGGGCTACGTATCGCCGCTGGCCAAGGGCAACGCCAACAGCCGCGCCTTGACTGCCAAGGAACAGCAGGAAGCCTACCGCGAAGCCCGCAAGGTCCAGATGGGGGCCTATGCCGACAAGCGCCGCTTCCTGAGCGATCCGCCGCTCGAATACCGCAAGCTGCCGGAAGAGGCGACCGCCGATCTCGGCGAGCCGGAAAAGGACAAGGAACGCCGCCGCAAGAAGGAAGCCCAGATCCAGGGCACCGGCAAAAAGTGGTGGCAGGTTTTCTAAGTCCAAAAGGCCCGAGGCTCGCTTCGGGCTTTTTGCTGCCGGCAGCAGCTACTCTTGCGATCGTTCCATTTTTCCAATCTTAGCAGGCCCTCCATGACGCTTTCCATCCGTGAAGCCGTGCGCGCCGATGTGCCGGTGATCCTGAATTTCATCCGCGAACTGGCTGTCTACGAAAAGGCCGGCCACGAGGTGGAGGCGACCGAAGCTTCGCTGGAGGAAGCCTTGTTCGGCCCAGCCACGGTAACGAAGGCAGCCATCTGCGAAAAGGATGGCATCGCCATCGGCTTTGCCTGCTGGTTCCTGAGCTTCTCCACCTGGCAGGCGAAGAACGGGCTCTATCTCGAAGATCTCTACGTGACGCCGGAGCACCGCGGCTCCGGCGCCGGCAAGGCACTGTTGCGGCATCTGGCGAAAATCGCCCTTGAAAGCGGCTGCGGCCGTTTCGAGTGGAGCGTGCTGGACTGGAACGAGCCTGCCATCCGCGTCTACGAGGCCATTGGCGCCGAGCCGATGAGTGAATGGACACGCTACCGCCTTTCCGGCGATGCGCTTGCGGCTTTTGCCGCAGGCTGAATTTTTTTTAAGAAAAATTTCGTCGGCCTGTCGATCTTCATCGGGCTCGTTCGTCGTATGGTCAGGAAAGCCGCAGTGGCTTCCATGATCAGAGGAGTGAGATTATGCGTGTAATGGTGATCGTAAAGGCGACCGAGGATAGCGAAGCCGGCATCATGCCTTCGACCGAGTTGCTGGAAGCCATGGGCAACTACAACGAGGAACTGGTCAAGGCCGGCATCATGCTGGCAGGCGAGGGGTTGCACCCGTCGTCCGCCGGCGCGCGGGTCGCCTTCGATGGCCTAAGCCGCTCCGTCATTGATGGTCCCTTCGCCGAAACGCGCGAACTGATCGCCGGCTTCTGGCTGTGGGAAGTCAAGGATATGGCGGAAGCGATCGAATGGGTGAAGCGCTGCCCCAACCCGATGCTCGGACCCAGCGAAATCGAAATCCGCCGGGTGTTCGAAGCCTCCGATTTCGGCGAGGCGCTAACGCCGGAAATCGCCGCGCAGGAAGAGCGTCTGCGCGAGCAGTTGTCGAAGTAAACGTCCATCCCGTCTTGTCTTGCGCCACGTTGCGGCTAAGTTCGCAGTGTGGCGACGAGAGAAACACACCAGGCAATCGAAACGGTATTCCGCATCGAGCGGGCAAGGCTGATCGGGGGCCTTGCCCGGATGGTCCGTGATATCGATCTGGCGGAAGAACTGGCGCAGGACGCGCTCGTCACCGCGCTTTCCGAATGGCCGCAGAACGGCCTGCCGAAAAATCCGGGTGCATGGCTCATGGCGGCTGCGAAGCGCCGGGCGATCGACGGTTTCCGCCGCCGCGAGATGCTGGCGCGCAAACATGCCGAGATCGGCCGCGATCTGGAAGATGTGCAGGAAACCGGCGTCGATGCCATCGAGGCTGCCATGGATGACGATATCGGCGACGAGCTTCTGAGCCTCATCTTCACCGCCTGCCATCCCGTTCTGACGGCGGAGGCGCGTGCAGCGCTGACGCTGCGGCTGATCGGCGGCCTGACGATGGAGGAAATCGCCCGCGCTTTTCTTTCCAGCGAGGCGACGATTGCGCAACGCATCGTCCGGGCAAAGAAGGCGATCTCCAGGGCCGGTGTTGCCTACGAGGTGCCGCGCGGCGCGGAGCGGTATCAGAGGTTGCAATCCGTCCTGTCCGTCATCTATCTGATCTTCAACGAAGGCTATGCCGCCACCAGCGGGCCCGACCTGCTGCGCCCTGCACTGTCGATCGAAGCCCTGCGGCTTGCCCGCATTCTCGCCGGCTTGATGCCGCGCGAAGCCGAGGTATTCGGTTTGCTTGCCTTGATTGAAATTCAGTCCTCCCGCTTTGCCGCCCGTGTCGGCGCAGATGGTCTGCCGATCCCGCTGACGACGCAGAACCGGGCGAAATGGGATCGTCTGGCGATCCGCCGCGGTCTCGCTGCGCTGGAGCGGGGCCATGCGCTCGGCGGTCAGGCGAGCCCTTATGTGTTGCAAGCTGATCTTGCTGCCTGTCATGCAAGAGCGCTGACGGCGGAGGATACCGACTGGAAAAGGATTGCCGCGCTCTATGATCGGCTCTCCGAGGTGATGCCGTCACCCGTGGTCGCGCTTAACCGGGCGGTGGCCTGCTGCATGGCGTTTGGACCGGATGCGGGACTTAAGATCATTGAGGATATTGAAAGAAGCGGCGCGCTGGCGTCCTATCCCCTGCTGCCTGCGGCGAAGGGCGATTTTCTGTTTCGGGCGAACCGTTTGTTGGAAGCAAAGGTGAAATTCGAGGAAGCGGCGGCACTTAGCAGCAATGAAAAGGAAAAGGCTTTCCTCCTGAAGCGTGCAGAAGAGTGCAAAGTCTAGTCTTGCCGGGAGGCGGCGGCATATCCCTTCTCCCCGCTTGCCGGGAGAAGGTGGCTGAGAAGCCGGATCAGGGGCGAAAGCTTCGGCAATCTGGAAGACAAGAGTTTGCCCCTCACCCTAACCCTCTCCCCGCAGGCGGGGAGAGGGGACGACTGCAGCCTCATCCCGCCTCTCCCTAAAAAACTCTCTGAGGATCGCTGCCGCCTCGCTCTCCGCCATGCCCGAATACACATCCGGCTGATGATGACACGTCGGCTGCGCATAAAACCGCACGCCGTTATCGACCCCGCCGCCCTTTGGGTCTTCCGCGCCGTAATAAAGCCGCCGGATGCGGGCAAAGGAGATCGCCGCCGCGCACATGGTGCAAGGCTCGAGCGTGACGTAGAGATCGGCATCGACCAGCCGTTCCGAGCCGATGTTGGCTGCGGCTTCCCGGATTGCCTCGATCTCTGCATGCGCAGTGATGTCGCTTCGTTCGCGGGTGCGGTTTCCGGCGCGGCCGATAACCTTGCCGTCATGAACGACCACGGCCCCGATCGGCACTTCGCCCCGTCCGCCTGCCTTGCGCGCCTCGTCGAGGGCGATTTCCATGAAGCGGTTGCGCTCAGTCATCCCGTCGACCTGTGATATTTTCTCTTAACCCTTGGCCCCCGACCTGATAGGAAGCCTCAAAAGGCAGGCAACACAAATGACATCAAAAGACAAGTCCGATCGCCCCGGGGCCAAGCGTCCCGGCCAGGCGAGCAAATTCTCCGCAGGCAAGGCCCGGAGCGACAAGAGCCATGGCGACAAGCCATTTGGCAAAAAGGCCCAGGGCGAGAAGAGCTACGGCGACAAGCCGCGCGGCGAAAAATCCTATGGCGACAAGCCGCGCGGCGCAAAGCCGTTTGCGGCGAAATCCGCACCGCGCGATGCGTCGCCGGAAGGCGGCTTCGACAAGCCGCGCCGTCCGCGGCCTGCGGCGGTCGAGACCGCACCGGATGCGCCGCAGCGCATCTCCAAGATCCTGGCCCGCGCCGGCGTCGCCTCGCGCCGCGATATCGAGCGCATGATCATGGAAGGCCGCGTGTCGCTGAATGGCAAGGTGCTGGAAAGCCCGGTCGTCAACGTGACGCTCGCCGACAAGATCGAGGTCGATGGCCAGCCGATCCGCGGCATCGAGCGCACCCGCCTCTGGCTTTATCACAAGCCGGCCGGTCTGGTGACCACCAATTCCGATCCGGAAGGCCGTCCGACGGTGTTCGATCACCTGCCGGAAGACCTGCCGCGCGTGCTCTCCATCGGCCGCCTCGACATCAACACCGAAGGCCTGCTGCTGCTCACCAATGACGGCGGTCTCGCCCGCGTGCTCGAGCTTCCCGCCACCGGCTGGCTGCGCCGCTACCGCGTGCGCGCCCATGGCGAAATCGATCAGGCCGGCCTCGACAAGCTGCGTGACGGCATCGCCGTCGATGGCGTGCTCTATGGCAGCATCGAAGCGACGCTCGACAAGGTGCAGGGCTCCAACGTCTGGATCACCATGGGCCTGCGCGAAGGCAAGAACCGCGAAATCAAGAACGTGCTCGGCGCGCTTGGCCTTGAGGTCAACCGCCTGATCCGCATTTCCTACGGCCCGTTCCAGCTCGGCGAACTGCCGGAAGGCCACGCCCAGGAAATCCGTGGCCGCACGCTCCGCGATCAGCTCGGCCCACGCCTGATCGAGGACGCCAAGGCCAATTTCGACGCGCCGATCTTTGACGCGGCCTCGGAAGAAGAGGAAAAACCGCGCAAGACCGAGCGGGCTGCAGGCGGAGAAGCCCGTGGCGAGCAGCGCGGCGGTTTTCGCGAGAAGCCGGGCGACAAGCGCGAGCGTGCCTTGTCGCGCCTCGATACGCGCCGTGATGACAGAAGCGACAGCCGCCCGGATCGCAAAGGTGGTCGCGACGACCGCAAGGGTGGTCGCGATGCCGCTCCCTCGTTCGATGACCGGCCGAAACGCGAACCGGGCTTCCGCGCCCGCAAGACCAATGTCTGGATGGCGCCCGGCGCCCGTCCCCTCGCAGAAAAGAAGACGAAGGACGGCGAAGCCGCAGCAACAGCCGAAAAGCCTGTTCGCCGCGAGCGGCCGGAAGGTGCGCCGAAGTCGAAGCGCTACGGCCGCAATGCTGAGGGTCAGCAGGTAAAATCGTCCCGCAAGTTCGATCCGGATCGCAAGCGGCCTTCTGCCGCTGATCGGCCGGATAGCGGACCGCGCGTCATCGTCAATCGTGCAGAAGAGGACAAGGACTGGATTCGTGGTGTCGATGCACCGGAACGCGGGGGTCGCCGCGACGACGGTGATCGCAAGGGCGGTTTTGGCGGCGGTGATCGCAAGCCGAGAGATTTTGGAGACCGTCCGCCGCGTCGTGAGGGTGCTGGTGGTGTCTCAGATCGCGCGCGTGGAGACCGCCCCGATCGTGGAGATCGTCCGCCCCGTGGAGACCGCCCGGATGGCGAGCGCCCGCGCCGGTCCTTCGGCGACAAGCCCTTTGGTGATCGCCCGCCCCGCGAAGGCGGCGATCGCAAGCCCCGTGATTTCGGGGATCGTCCTGACGGCGATCGTCCCCGGGGAAAAAGCTTTGGCGACAAGCCGGCGGGCGGACGTCCGGGCGGCAAACCGTTTGGCGCGAAATCCGCTGCGCCGCGTGGCGGCAAGCCCGGTGGTGGCCGTCCTGCGGGCGGAAAGCCGGGTGGCCGTCCGTTCGGCGGCGGCAAACCGTCCGGCGGCGGCAAGCCGCGCGGACGCGGGAACTGATAGATCGTGCGGATCGTCGGCGGTGAATTCCGGGGGCGCGCGCTTGCCGCGCCCAAATCCAACGATATCCGGCCGACGACCGACCGGACGCGCGAAAGCCTGTTCAACATTCTGAGCCACGCCTATCCCGACGTGCTGGACAACACTCGTATCCTCGATCTTTTCGCGGGCACGGGTGCAGTCGGCCTGGAGGCGCTCTCACGTGGTTGCCGCCAGGCGCTGTTCGTCGAGCAGGGCGTCGAGGGGCGGGGGCTGTTGCGCACCAATATCGAAGCCTTCGGTTTGCAGGGGCGTGCGAAAATCTATCGCCGCGATGCCTGCGATCTCGGTTTCGTCGGCACGGCCGAGCCCTTCCATCTGCTGTTTGCCGATCCGCCCTATGGCAAGGGGCTGGGCGAAAAGGCGCTCGCCTCCGCCGCTTCCGGCGGCTGGCTGGTGCCGGGCGCCCTGGCCATTCTTGAGGAACGTGCCGACGTGAACCCTGCGCTGCAGGATGGCTTTACCTTCCTTGAAGAGCGTCAGTTCGGCGATACGCGCATGCATTTTTATCGCTACACGGCCTGATCATCCGGAGGCGGCATGGCAAAAGAGACAGTCGAACATGCTGCTTCAGGCCCGACCATCGCCCTTGCTCTTGGCGGCGGTGGCGCGCGGGGCATCGCCCATATCCACGTCATCGAGGCGCTGGATGAACTTGGGCTGAGGCCCACGGTGATCGCCGGTTCCTCCATTGGCGCCATTATGGGTGCCGCCATGGCGTCTGGCATGCGCGGCACGGAAATCCGCGAGCATACGCTGACGGCGATCAGCCGCCGGGGCGAGTTGATGAACCGCCTCTGGCGGCTGCGCCCGACTAGTTTTTCCGAAGCGATGAGCGGCGGTTTCGGGCTCGGCCAGTTCAATCTCGAGCGCGTGCTCGACGCCTTTCTGCCGGATGCCATCCCGCGCGATTTCGCCGATCTCGCCATTCCGCTGAAGATCATGGCAACCGATTACTACGGCCAGAACGAGCATGTCTGCGTCAGTGGCGATCTGCGGAAGGCGATTGCCGCTTCCGCCGCCATTCCCGCGCTCTTTCGCCCGGTCAAGATCGATGGCAGGGTGATGATCGACGGCGGCATCTACAATCCGGTGCCGTTCGATCATTTGCACGGCAAGGCCGATATCGTCATCGGCGTCGATGTCGTCGGCGGGCCTGAAGGTGACGGCGAAACCCTGCCAAGCCGCATCGATAGCCTGTTGGGCTCCAGTCAGCTGATGATGCAGTCGATCATCGCCATGAAGCTGAAAGCGCATCCTCCGCACATCTTCCTGAGGCCGGAGGTCAATCGCTTCCGGGTCATGGATTTCCTGCGCGCGCAGGAAGTTCTGGATGCGACGGCAAGCGTGGCGGATGATCTGAAGCGGGCGTTGGAGCAGGCGATTTCATCTTAGAAAATCCGCCGATTTTTCCAAATCCGGCTCTCAATCGAGCTTGCCTTTCGCTCTCGCCGGCTCCGGCAAAATCCGGTCGTCATCGTCGTTTGCCGGTATTTCTCGTTTGGGCTTGATCAGCGGCTCGGGTTTGACCGGCGCGTGATGCAGCATGTCGCGACCGGCGGAGATGCCTTCTGCCGCCTGCACCGCCAGACGCGCTTCGTCACGACGGCGGATGTCGTCGGTGATGGCTTGCGCGGTATCGTCAGCCACGCCGAGCCCCTGCAGGGTTTCCCGTCCGAAAACGAGACCGGACTCGAACGTCTCGCGCAGCTCGTAGTCGACATTGCGCGCCCTTAGCGCCAGCGTATGCACGCGATCGTAGGAGCGCACATAGAGCTTGATGCTGGGATATTCGGCCTGAAGCAGATCGACGATACGGTTGGTGATGTCCGGGCCGTGCGTGCAGATCGCCACGATCTTGGCTTTCTCGATGCCGGCCGCGCGCAGCACGTCGAGCCGGGTCCCGTCGCCGAAATAGATGCGAAAGCCAAAACCGGCCGCTTGGCGCACGCGCGCGGCCGAGTGATCGATGACGGTCACCTCGCGGCCGCCGGCAAGCAGGATTTGTGCGGCAATCTGCCCGAAACGCGAGAAGCCGATCATCAGCACGTCGGCGCCGGCGCCCGCGAAATCCTCCTCTATCTCTTCGGTTGCCTCTTCCTGCTCCTGCAGGAGCAACCCTGCAAGGGCGGAAGCAACCGGTGTCAGCGCCATGGAGACGGTGACGATGACGATCAGCAGCGAGGATGTTTCGTCGGTGAAGATGCCGGCAAGAGCGGCCGCCGAAAACAACACAAAGCCAAATTCGCCGCCCTGCGGCAGGAGAAGGCCAATGCGCACCGCGTCGTTGTGGTTGGAGCCTGTCAGCCGGCAGAGGCCGTAGATCAGGACGGACTTTACCAGCATCAGCACCGGCACCGCGACAAGGATCAGCGGATAGAACTTGAAGATCACGTCAATCTGCAGCGATAGCCCGACGGCCATGAAGAACAGCGCCAGCAGAATGCCGCGGAAGGGCTCGATATCCGCCTCCAGCTCATGGCGATAGGACGATTCCGCCAGAAGCACGCCGGCCAGGAAGGCGCCCATGGCCATGGAAAGGCCGGCAAGCTGCATGAGGGTTGCCGCTCCCAGAACGATCAGAAGCGCGGCCGCGATCATGACCTCGCGCGCGCCCGTGCGGGAGATGATCTGAAACAGCGGATTGAGGACATAGCGACCGGCGATCACCATGATCAGGATCGCGCCGACGGCGATGCCGAAATCCTCAAGCGGTGGCGTCGTGTCTTCCGGGGCCTGCAAGGCCAAAAGCGGGATGAGGGCCAGAAGCGGCACGATCGCGAGATCCTGCAACAGCAGGACCGAGAACGCACGCTGGCCGTATCGGGTGTTGGCGTCGTTCTTTTCTTCGAGAACCTGCAGCGCGAAAGCGGTCGAGGACAACGAAAGCCCGAACCCGGTGATGATGCTGCCGGCAAAGTCGAGCAGCCCAAACCCGAAAATCAGCCCTGAAAGCACACCGCCAGTTAGCACGACCTGCGCCGTGCCCAGCCCGAATATATCCTTGCGCATCTGCCACAGGCGCGACGGATTGAGCTCCAGCCCTATGACGAACAGCAGGAACACCACCCCGAGTTCGCCAAAACCAAGGATCTGCTCGCCATCGGTAATCTGGTGCAGCAGCGGGCCGATGATCACGCCGGCCGCGAGATAGCCCAGAACGGTACCCAGGCCGAGTTTCTTGAAGATGGGGGCGGCCAGAACGGCCCCGCCGAGCAGAAGCACGGCCTGGGAGGTGAAGGCGGACGTCGTCGACATACCAGTTTCTTCCTCGTTCGGCCCCTGGGACCGCTGTGAATTTCAGTGTTTGGAGAGCGGAGACCCGTGATAGGCGACTTTCTCTGAGTGCACGGGGCAAGAATCGGTGAATGCCCTTGATGCTTAAGCCACTGCACAATAAATGGAACGGGAATGAAAGGCTAAATCATGTCCGATGTTATCGATTCCGACGTTCTCCTGAAGCGGGCTTCAGAGCTTGTGAATCTCGCTAAAAAGGCAGGCGCGGATGAGGCGGATGCCGTTGTTGTGCGCGGACGCTCGCGCTCCGTGTCTGTGAGGCTCGGTAAGGTCGAAGCGACTGAATCTTCCGAGAGCGACGATTTCTCGTTGCGCGTCTTTGTCGGCAAAAGAGTAGCCAGCGTTTCCGCCAATCCCGGTTTCGATCTTAAGACCCTTGCCGAGCGTGCCGTCGCCATGGCCAAGGCCTCGCCGGAAGATCCCTATGCCAGCCTCGCAGATCAGGATCGGCTGGCGAAATCCTATCCCGATCTTCAGCTCTTCGACCCGACCGAAGTTTCGACCGAAGCCCTGACGGACGCCGCGCTCGCGGCCGAAGCAGCGGCCCTGGCCGTTGCGGGCGTCACCAATTCGAGCGGTGCCGGCGCATCCGCCGGCATGGGCGGGCTGGTTCTCGTCACCTCCCACGGCTTTTCCGGGTCCTACATGGCAAGCCGCTTCGGCCGCTCGGTCAGCGCCATTGCCGGTGAAGGCACCAAGATGGAGCGCGACTACGACTTCGACAGCCGTCTCTATTTCGCCGATCTGAAGGCAGCCGAGGACATCGGCCGTACCGCCGGAGAGCGGGCGATCGCCCGGCTTTCGCCGCGCCAGATGCCGACCCAGCAGAACCTTACGGTGGTTTTCGATCCGCGTATGGCGCGCGGTTTTGCCGGCCATATCGCCGGCGCGATCAACGGCGCATCCGTCGCCCGCAAGACGAGCTTCCTGCGCGACAAGATGGGCGAGCAGGTGCTGAAGTCGGGCCTGAATGTTACAGATGATCCGCTCATCGTGCGCGGCTCGTCTTCGCGCCCCTTCGATGGGGAAGGCATCAGCGGCAACAAGCTGTCGATGATCGAGGACGGCGTGCTGCGCCATTGGTTCCTGTCGACCTCGACAGCGCGCGAACTTGGCCTTCAAACCAACGGCCGCGGCGTGCGCGGCGGTCCTGCCGTCAATCCGGGATCGACCAATTTTGCCCTGGAGCCGGGCGATATCTCGCCGGAAGACCTGATCCGCTCCGTCGGCACAGGATTCTATGTCACCGAATTGATCGGCCAAGGCGTCAACATGCTGACCGGCGAATACAGCCGCGGCGCCTCGGGCTTCTGGATCGAGAACGGCGAGATCGCCTTCCCGGTTTCGGAAGTCACCATTGCCTCCAACCTGAAGCAGATGTTTATGTCGGTGACGCCGGCAAACGACATTGATCGCAAGTTCGGTGTCGCTGCCCCCACCCTTGCCATCGAAGGCATGACGCTCGCCGGAACCTGATTGCAAAGGAAACCCGTCGCATCGAAGATCGTGCCGCGGCTTTGTCGCGGCAGAAAACGGAAAGACAAACCATGACCGCCGTCCACCCGTCGCCCGAGCAGTGGCTGAAGGATCTCGAACTGATCGCTTCCGCGGCGCAGCTCGCGGGTGAGAAGGCGCTGAGTTTCTTCGGCCGCAACCCGGATGTTCAGTGGAAGAATGGTGGCCGCTCGCCGGTCAGCGAGGCGGATTTTGCCGCCAACGACATCCTCAAGGAAAAACTTCTTTCGGCCCGCCCGAACTATGGCTGGCTCTCGGAAGAGACGGATGACGACGAAGCCCGGCTCGGCTGTGAAACAGTCTTCGTGGTCGATCCGATCGACGGCACCCGTGCCTTCATCGCGGGCAAGAACGTCTGGTGCGTCAGCGTCGCGGTTGTCCATCGGGGGCGGCCTGTCGCGGGCGTGCTGTATGCTCCGGCTCTGGAGGAGCTGTTCGAGGCGTCTTTGACATCGCAGGCGCGCAAGAACGGTCAGCCGATCGCCGCATCGCCGGGCAAGGCCGGCGTCTCCCGCCGCATCGCGCTGGCGGAGGATGTCGTCGGTATTCTGGAAACCGGATATCGCGCGGGTGTGACCCGCGTCCCGCATGTGCCGTCGCTCGCCTACCGGCTGGCGATGATCGCCGACGGCTCGATCGATGGAACCATCGTCAAGAAGAACTCCCACGACTGGGATCTGGCGGCTGCCGATCTCATTTTGCAGCGGGCCGGTGGTTCGCTCTGCGATCTTGAGGGACAGGCGATTGTCTACAACCGGCCAAGCGTTTCCCATGGCGTGATGTGCGCGGCAGAAAACGCCGCACTTCCGGCGTTGATAGCAGCGACCCAGGCCTTGGAGAACCATTGACCTTTGCGCCTGAATGCCGCAAACCACCCACCAAAAATAAGTGTAATGGAACGGACGACAAAATGGCTCAGGATAGCGACAAGAAGCAGTTGCTCCACCTCGTATTCGGCGGCGAATTGACCTCGCTCGCCGGCTTGCATTTCCGCGATCTCGACAAGCTCGATATCGTCGGCATCTACCCGAACTACGAGACCGCGCTGACGGCCTGGAAGTCCAAGGCGCAGCAGACGGTCGACAACGCGCATATGCGGTACTTCATCGTCCACATGCACAAGCTTCTGGATCCGGAACAGGCCTGATGGGCTTGGTGAGCGGTTCGATGGCCTTGCCGATCAGCCCCCGCCGGGAGCGGCATGTCCGCTGCCCGCGTAACGGAAATGCGTCTTCATGAGTGGCCTTCTGGCAAAGATCGCCCTGTCGACCTATCGATGGGTTGGAACAGCGATGTATCCCTTTGTCTGGGGCTATCTTGCCATGCGCGCCGCCAAGGGCAAGGAAGACCCGAAGCGCAAGCAGGAGCGATACGGCTATGCCAGCGCGCCGCGCCCGCAGGGGCCGCTCGTCTGGTTCCATGCCGCAAGCGTCGGCGAAACCAATGCCGTGGTACCGCTGATCAAGGAAGTGTCCCGGCGCGGTGTTTCCGTCGTGTTGACGACGGGCACGACGACGTCTGCCCGCGTTGCCGCCGAACGCCTCGATCCCGGCATCATCCATCAGTACGTGCCGCTGGATTTCAAGCCGGCTGTCAGCCGCTTTCTCGACTACTGGGAGCCGGATCTCGCCATTATCGCCGAGTCGGAAATCTGGCCGATGACGATCATGGAGCTTGGCGAGCGTCATATCCCGCAGGTTCTGGTCAATGGCCGGATCTCCGATCGCACCTTCGGTCGTTGGAAGAAGCGTCTGTGGCTGGCCGATGCCCTGTTTGAAAACCTGGCGCTGGTGATTGCCCAGTCGGAGCTAGACGCCGACCGGTTCCGCGCGCTGGGGGCCTTGCCCGTCATGGTGTCCGGCAACCTGAAGGTGGATACGGATGCGCCGGCCTATGACGCGGAGGCGCTGCGCCGTTACCGGGCGCAGCTCGGCCCCCGCAAGACCTGGGCGGCGATCTCCACCTTTGACGGCGAGGAGGCCGCCGCCGGCATCGTGCACCGGGCGCTCAAGGAGCGCACCGGCCTGTTGACGATCATCGTGCCGCGCCATCCCGAGCGCGGCGACCAGATCGAGGCGATGCTGGTTGGCAAGGGGCTGACGGTCGCGCGGCGCACCCGCAACGATCCGCTGACCGCCGATACCGATATTTTCCTGGGCGACACGATCGGCGAAATGGGACTGTACCTGCGCCTGACCGAGGTTGCGTTCGTCGGCCGATCGCTCTTTGGCGAAGGCGGTCAGAACCCGCTGGAGCCCGCGATGCTCGGCTGCGCGATCCTGTCGGGCAGCAATGTCCAGAATTTCCGGGATACCTACCAGACGCTTGCCAAGAACGGCAGCGCCAAGATCGTCCGCGATGTCGAGATGCTGGCCAAGGGCGTAAACTACCTGCTCGTCAACGACGAGATGCGTCGCAAGATGATCGATGCGGGGCAGGAAACCGTGCATGAAATGCGCGGAGCGCTTTCGGCAACTGTCCGGGGGCTTGAACCCTACATCAATCCGCTGACGGTCAAGGCGCGGCTGCAGCCGCGCAAGGAAACCTGAAGCCCTTCCCGGTTGGCACATATGACGAACCCGCAGGCGATCTCCGGCATCCTCTTCGACAAGGACGGCACGCTGCTCGACTATGTAAAGAGCTGGGTGCCGGTGAATTACGAGGTGGCACGCATTGCCGCCGATGGTGACGAAGAACTGTCTTGGACGTTGCTTCGGGCCTGCGGCATGGACCCGGAGACCGGTTACGTCCTGCCTGACAGCCTGCTGGCCGCCGGCAACACCGTGGAGATCGCGACCGGCATGGTCGCGGCTGGCGCGCCCTACACCGTCGAGGGCCTGACCGCGAAGCTCGACGGTCTGTTTGCCAATTCCGCGGATTACGCCGTGCCCGTTACGGATCTCGCGGCGTTTTTCTCTGCGCTGTATGCCAAGGGATACCGTCTCGGCGTCGCCTCCAGCGACAACGAGCGCTCCATCCGCCAGACGGCAAAGCGCTTCGGTTTCGAAGATTACCTGCACTATGTCGCCGGTTACGACAGCGGCTTCGGCACCAAGCCGGAGCCCGGAATGGTGCTGGGCTTTTGTGCGGCTACCGGGCTTGAGCCCCATCAGGTCGCCGTGGTTGGCGACAACAATCACGATCTCCATATGGGACGAAATGCGGGCGCCGGCATGACGGTGGCGGTTTTGACGGGAACCGGCTCGCCGGCATCGCTTTCGGCGGCTTCGGATTATTGTCTGAAGGATATAACCGAGCTTGAGGGCGTCCTGCGGTAGGCGCGTCCTGCTCCTTCTCCCGCTGCGGGGAGAAGGAAAGCGGATACCTTACTGGAAGAGCTGCATCAGCAGGGACGGCGAGTTGTTGGCAATGTTCAGGGCCTGCACAGCAAGCTGAACCTTCGCCTGAACGGCCTTCAGCTTCATCGACGCCGTGCTCATGTCGGCATCGACCAGACGACCTATGCCTCTGTCGATCGTGTCGGAGAGCGATCGGTTGAAGTCCGTCTGGATTTCGACGCGCATGCTGAGCGAGCCGATCGTTGCCGCCCGGTCCGTCAGCTTCCGTTCGATCTCGTCGTACCGGCTGACGAGCAGGTCCGTGGCGTAGTCCACGAGATCATCCGGCACTTCGCCCATATGGGCGGCGCTGAAGGTGTCGTCGATATGGCCGGAATGGTTGAAGCCGACGGAGGTATGGCCATTGAAGGCGGGCAGCCAGGCGGTGGTCTTGGACGGGTCCGCATTGGTGACACCACCGCTCATCCCGTCCGCGCTCGGGACGTCCGCAAGGCCATCCATCAGCGTCAGGCCGCCATCCTCGTTCTTGTAGTTGGCCTGACCGAAGATGTTCAGGTTCATGTAGTCGTAGATGTGGATGAGGCCGATCTTGCCCTTGGTATAGCTCGACACGATGCCGCCGAAGACGAGATTGTCCTCCGGCGGGCTCATCTCGATGTACCCCAGTTCAACACCGTTGGCGTCGGTATAGGTTTTCTCAACGTAGTTCAGTTCGCCCGGTGCCAGCAGGTTGCGGCCATTGAACGAAGCGGATTCGATGACCGAAAGGAACTGCTTCTGCAATTCGTAGACCTCGGCGCTGACCTTGTAACGGTCGATGCTCTGGTCCTTCATCAGCACCAGCTTGTTCTTGATCTCGGAGGTGATGTCGATCAGGTTTTCCATCGCCTCGTAGCCGACGTCGATGAGGGCCGCGCCCAGTTCCAGTGCGTCGATAACGGTTGATGTTGCCTTGTTCGTGTTGCGCATGTCGGTGGCGATCGACCAGTAGGCGGCATTGTCTGCCGCCTCGGAGATACGCAGGCCGGTGGTCACGATATCCTGCTGCTTTGCGGCAGTGGTGTCGTTGTGGCGCAGGATCGCCAGCGCGGCATTCGCCGCTGCGTTGAAACTCATGTCAGTCATTACAAAATCCGCGACGAAAAACAAAAAACGGAGGTTACCAAGTGTGGTTAACCGACTGTCGCTGAGAGTGGTTAAAACTCGGTATAATTGTATTGCCGGAAATTGCCCTAAACTCTTGTTTGAGCGCTTTCTAATGGGCGGCGCGTGACAGGCGGCAAGCCCGGAATTTCTCGCGGATATGACTTTCCGCAGCGCTTGAAACATGCCAAGTCGTTAACCTACCCGGTTGATTTTTTTGATGCATGCGGCATTTTCGCAGGATGTCGATTGGGATGAAATGGTGCGAAATTCTGCCGTGAGAGAAAAGGTCTGATCGCCGATGGTTTCCGAAGCACCACCATTCTGGTGGACCAGGGCGGACTGGCGTGCCCATGCTCTTTCTCCGTTTTCGTGGATTTACGGGCGCGTTGCCGGCATGCGCATGGATCGCGCCCGCCGTGCAACTGTGCCGGTACCGATCATCTGCGTCGGGAATTTTACGGTCGGCGGGGCGGGCAAGACACCGACGGCGATTTCGCTCGCCCGGGCCGCCCGGACCAAGGGGCTGAAACCCGGATTTCTCTCGCGCGGTTACGGCGGCTCGCTTGATGTGACGACGGTCGTGGATATCGACCATCACCGGGCCCGGGACGTCGGCGACGAACCGCTGCTGCTTGCCCGCGAGGCGCTGACCGTCATTTGTCGCCGGCGGGTGGAGGGGGCTCGCAAACTCGTCACCGAGGGCGCCGATCTGATCATCATGGACGACGGGTTCCAGAGCGCGCGGCTCCATTTCGACTACGCGCTGCTGGTGATCGACAGCCGCCGCGGCATCGGCAACGGCCATCTGGTGCCGGGAGGCCCGGTTCGCGCACCGCTCGCCACGCAGTTGCGCCACGCTTCGGCGCTGCTGAAACTCGGGAACGGGGATCAGGCCGATGCCCTCATCCGCAGCGCGGCCCGGGCGGGAAAAGCCATCTTTGAGGCCAATGTCCTGCCCGTCGGCGGGCCGCAGGCGGATCGCCGGCCCGTGCTGGCCTGGGCTGGGATTGCCGATCCTGAGAAATTCTACCGAACGGTCCGGGAGATGGGGCTGGAAATTGCCGAGACCCGCAGTTTTCCCGATCATCATCATTATTCGGAAGACGAGATTGCCGATCTTCTCGACCGCGCGGAGAAGAGCGGTCTACGCCTGTTGACCACGAGCAAGGATCGAGTCCGGCTCGAACCCGGGCACGGGCGGGCCGGGGAGCTTGCGGAAAGGACGGATGTGATCGAGGTGGAGGTTCGTTACGACGATCCGGCATCCCCGGCGAAGATCATCGAGGCGGCGGTCAATGCCGCCAGACAGCGGCGGCTGCGCGGCGCGTGAAGGCGTCTCAGGCCGGAGTTTTCTGGTTCGGAAGGGCGCCGGCGCGTTTCTCAGCGTCGAAAGCGGCCTGTGCGTCGATATAGGGCTCCTGTCGGGCAACGCTCCAGTAACGCAGTTCATCCACCGGGATGGCCGCGCCCGTCATGGCGCAGGTTACGAAGGAGCCCGGCAGCACGATCTGGAAATCGCCGTCGAGGTAGCGAATTTTCGCTTCCCGGCCACCGCTACTTTCGAAACGGTTCATCATCCGTCGCCCTCGCATCGTCTTGACCCGATTTCAGCGGCCTGCGGGCCGTCGTGTCACATCGTTTACACTCACCTGCCTTTAAAACGGGTAGAGGCGGATTTCCAGCGTAATCGTACGATCTCAACTGCGGCCGAACAATCGTTCGATGTCGCTGAGCTTGAGTTCGATATAGGTCGGACGCCCGTGATTGCACTGGCCAGAGCCCGGTGTTGCCTCCATCTGCCGCAGAAGCGCATTCATTTCCTCCGGCCGCATGCGTCGGCCTGAACGGACCGAACCGTGGCAGGCCATGGTCGCAGCGAGATATTCCAGGCGGCTCGAAAGTCCGGAGGCCGTATCCCATTCCGCCAGCTCGTCGGCGAGCTGCCGCACGAGGCCGGCGGCATCCATCTCGCCGAGCATGGCGGGCGTTTCGCGCACGGCGATGGCGCCCGGCCCGAAGCGCTCGATGCCAAGACCAAGACGCGAGAATTCTTCCGCATGGGCGATCAGGCGATCGCAGTCATCTTCGGCAAGATCGACGATCTCCGGAATGAGGAGCGCCTGCGCCGGGATCGACCGGGAATTCAGGCCCTTGCGCAGATGTTCGAAGACAAGCCGCTCATGGGCCGCGTGCTGGTCGACAATCACAAGTCCGTCTGCCGTCTGGGCCACGATGTAGTTTTCATGCAGTTGGGCACGGGCGGCACCGAGCGGATGAAGCGGCTCGGGTGTCGCTTCGCCTTGCGGGGCCGGTTCGACCATCTGGGTGCGCGCTGAAGGAGCGGCCATCTCCTGAAAGCTCTGCTGCGGCGCTTCCCGGAAAGCGAAGGCCGCCGTGCCGTCGAAGCTCGCGGGGCGGTAGGGCGAGGTTGCTGCGTTCCAGTTGGCTGCGGGGCGGGGCGGCTCGGGCCGAAAGGCGCGCATCAGCCCGCTGGCACCGGTCGTGGACGCGCGGTCGCCATGCTGCGCCAGCCCCTGGCGTATCGCGCCGATGATCAGGCCGCGAACCAGACCGGGATCGCGGAAGCGGACATCCGATTTCGCGGGATGCACATTCACATCGACAAGGTCAGGATCGATGGTGAGGGAGAGTACGGCAACCGGATAGCGTCCCTGCGGAATTGTTTCCGCATAGGCTGCCCGCAGCGCCGACCAGATCAGCTTGTCCTGCACCGGACGCCCGTTGACGAAGGCATACTGCTGCAGGGAGTTTCCGCGGTTGAAGGTCGGCACACCGGCAAAGCCGGTAAGATGCACGCCCTCGCGTTCGGCGTCGATTTCAATGGCGTTGTCGCGGAAATCCCGGCCAAGGACCTGCGCGATCCGGGCGAGCCTGTCGTTGCCGGTCGCCGCAAATTCAAGCGTCGTGCGGTCCGAGCCCGACAGGACGAAGCGCACATGCGGGAAGGCGATCGCCATGCGGCGCACCACCTCCGAGATGGCCGATGCCTCCGCCTTCTCCGTCTTCATGAATTTCAAGCGGGCAGGGGTGGCAAAAAACAGGTCCCTGACCTCGACGACGGTGCCGTTGTTGGCGGCTGCCGGACGCACGGGTTCAAGCTTGCCACCGACGATCGAGATTTGCGAGCCCTGGGCTGCACCGGAGGTCCGGCTGGAAATCGTCAGTTTGGCAACCGAGCCGATGGAGGGCAGCGCCTCGCCGCGAAACCCCAGCGTGCGGATATCGGCAAGCCCGCTGTCGAGCTTGGAGGTGCAGTGCCGCCGCACCGCCATCTCCAGGTCTTCGGGGCTCATGCCGCTGCCGTTGTCGGTGACGCGCAGCAAGGTTTTGCCGCCACCGGCCGTGGCGATTTCGATGCGGGTGGCCCCGGCATCGAGCGCGTTTTCGATCAGTTCCTTGGCGGCGCTGGCGGGCCGTTCGATGACTTCGCCGGCGGCGATCTGGTTGATCAGGGTTTCGGAGAGCTGTTTGATCGGCATGGCCTATTGTCGTGGATTCGCCGCGTCGTGGGAAGGGTGCGGCGGCGCGCGTCCCCAACTGCGCGCGTTACCCTTTGTTACAATCTCGCCAAAGCCCGTATGCGTGTTTTAATCAGCTCTTAATATAAAGCTGCAATTTTTAGCGAAGAACCTGAATGAACACAGGTTTTGTCCTTCGGAAGCTCGTGCGTCGCTGGCCGCGCGGGTAAATATCTCCTCGGCGTTGCCCTTGGCAGCTTCGTCAGCATGTCCCCCAAAATAAGCCGTCAAGGCGGAAATGAGGACCATGCGATGACCGATGTGGCGTCTTCCGGCGCAGACATCCAGAAAACGATGCTCGAGGCGACGCTGGACGCGCTGGGCCTTGCCATTCTTGTCTGCGACAAGAATGACGAGATCGTGTTCGCGAGCCGTCCGGTCCTGCAGTTCTATGCCATAGCGCCGGAGTTCGTGGCACCCGGCACGCGCCTGCGCGATTTCCTGTGTGCTGTCTTCGACAGCGGCCTGCATGGCACCCATTCCGAAAAGAACCGGCGTCGCATCGGTCGTGACGACTGGATCGCCGAACGGATTTCCCATCACTGGCGCGAACGTTATGAAGCCGTCGAGCGCATCGGTCAGCAACGCTGGGTCAGCGTGCGCATGCGCCGGCTCTCCAACGGCATGGGCGTCGTGTCCTTCACGGATGTTTCCGAACAGCGCAAGCGCGAGGATCAGCTCCAGAGCGAGATGGAGCGGATAAGCGTTACCGAAAACATCCTCGACAACCTGCCCAATCCGGTCTTCGTCAAGGATCGGGGCCTGAGTTATATCGGCGTCAATCGGGCTTTCTGCGAAATCCACGGCACGGTGCCGGAATCCATGCTCGGGCGCTCCGCATGGGATCTCGTCGAGCCCGATCTGGCGGAAAAGTTCGAACGGTCCGATCGGTATGTGCTCGAAACCGGTGAGGTCTACACGCTGGCGGAGCAGATCGTCCGCAGCAATGGCGAAGATATGTGGGTTCTGACGCGAAAGTTCCGTGTCGGTGATCCCGGCAAGCATATGGTCGTGACCTGCTTGAGCGATATCAGCGAACTCGTGGCCGGCACGGGCATCGACGGCATTCTGCCGCTGCGCATCAAGGACTACGATATCTTCGAGCCTGCGCAGAATTGCTACGATCCCTTCCGCTCGATCGATGTCCAGCATCTGAAGGAGGCGGTGTCGATCATCGAGCCGACGGCGATGAGCGCGAAGCGGGCGCTCGTCGTCAGCCAGTCGCAGACATTCGCCCAGACCCTTGTGCCGCAGTTGCGCAAATGGGGTTTCGACGCGTGCGCTGTGACCGGCCTTGAGGAGGTCACAGCCTTCGCCGAGGCCGCTGCCCGCTCTGGCGTTGGCATCGATGTGCTTCTGGTCGATTCAGCGTGCTCCGACATCCGGTCGCTGCTCTCATCCTGGCAAAACTCGCCGTTCCTGCTCGTCAACCGCGAATGGAAGCGCGCGGAACTGCACGCCGATATCACTGCCCTTCTCAGCCATGCTGAGGACGTGGCGATCGAGGAGACGGTGCTGCCGTCCGAATGGGATATCATCGTTGCCGAGCCCAATGTCGATGTCAGCCCGATGGTCGAGGTTATCGTCGCCGAGGATAACGAAATCAACCAGTTCGTCTTTGCCCAGATCCTCGAAGGGCTCGGCATCAGCTACCGCATCGCGGCCAATGGCGAGGAAGCGGTCCGGCTCTGGCAGCAGCACCGCCCGAACCTTGTGCTGATGGATGTGGCGATGCCCGTGATGAACGGTTTCGATGCGGCCATCGCAATCCGTGCCGCCGAAGCCGGAGGGGCTGCCAAAACGCCGATCGTGGCGGTCACGACGCCCGCCTTCGATCTCGATATCGAGCGCAGCCGGGCCGCCGGTATGGACGACCACATCACGAAGCCGATCAGCCCCGATATGATCGAGGCCGTTTACCGGCGCCATGTCGACGCCAGACGCAAGGAGGAAGCGCTGGCCGGCTGATCGCCGTGCGTTACGGGAAGGAGAGAGCGGCGCAGGAGGATGTCGCGATGCGCAATGACGTGTGCCATGTCAACTCACTAAACTTCGGGATGCTCCTGCCGGAACTGGCTATTGTTTGCTTTCAAAATCTTAACTCTCGTCGGCCATGGTCTAGCCAGCGAAGAAGCCATGAACCAAGGCCGGGAATTTGTTTATGAATTCTGCTGAAGCGTCGTCTCAGCACATCAGCCGAAGCGACCCGCAGG
Organism: Pararhizobium arenae; assembly: GCF_001931685.1. Classification (GTDB taxonomy): domain Bacteria; phylum Pseudomonadota; class Alphaproteobacteria; order Rhizobiales; family Rhizobiaceae; genus Pararhizobium; species Pararhizobium arenae. Next base: position 104,402 of record NZ_MOOY01000003.1, read on the forward strand.
TCAATATCGATCCGCTGACGGGGCTGGGCAATGCCCAGGCGCTGCGCGAAAAGGTATGCCAGCTCGCCAGCGATCGCGCGGCCGACCCGGCGCCCTTTACCATCGGTCTTGCCAATCTCGACGGCTTCAAGCCGATCAACGACCTTTTCGGACCGGCTGCCGGCGATGCAATCCTGCGGCAGGTGGCAAACCGGCTCGTCGCCTGTGTTCCGGACGGTGTAACCGTCATTCGTGCCAGCGGCGACGAGTTCGCGTTTGTCCTGCCTCTCATCTTCGAGCGCAAGACCGCGGAGAAGATGGGGCTGATGCTCAAGGAAGTGCTTTCGGCGCCCTTCGACCTTGGCGAGCGCAACGTGCGTCTGTCCGCATCCTTCGGTTTCGCGATCTATCCTTTCGCCGGCAGCGAATTCGACGATCTCCTGAAAAGCGCCGACACCGCGCTCTACCGCTCGAAGCGCCGCGGCCGTGGTCAGGTCACGGTGTATTCGCAGGAAATCGCCCAGGAAATGAAGCGGGCGACCCAGCTGGAACAGGCCTTGCGCAATGCGATCATCGCCGACGAGGTCGATGTGCATTTCCAGCCGATCGTCAATCTCAAGGACGACATGGTGGTCGGCTTCGAGGCGCTGGCGCGCTGGTGCGATCCGGATCTCGGCTATGTCTCACCCGCCGTTTTCGTGCCGCTCGCCGAAGAACGCGGCTTCATCGATTCGCTCTCCGAGGCCCTGTTGCGCAAGGCGGCCCACGCGGCCCTTTCCTGGCCCAAGGAGCTATTTCTGTCGTTCAACCTGTCGTCCGCGCAGTTGACCGACCCGAACACCAGCGCCAACGTGCTTGCCATCGTCAATCGCGCCGGGCTGGAGCCGCGCCGACTGGAGCTGGAGATCACCGAAACCGCTGTCATGATGGACGCGGAAATCGCCAAGAAGATCATCGACGATTTGCGCTCAGCCGGTATCCGGGTGTCGCTGGACGATTTCGGCACCGGCCAGTCCAGCCTCGGGCGCCTGCGGGAGTTTTCCTTCGACAAGGTGAAGGTCGATCGCGCCTTCGTTTCGCAGATTTCCACCGACCGGGCTTGCGAGCACATCGTCAAGGCAATCGTTGCCATGTGTGATGGCCTGCATCTGGAGGTCGTGGCGGAAGGCATCGAAAGTTTCGCCGAAGCGCTGAAGCTGAAGGCGCTTGGCTGCGGCATGGGGCAGGGCTATTTCTACGGCAAGCCGGCCGACGCCGTGACCACGCTTCGCTATATCGCGGAAAAATACCAGGACAAACCGACCGCGATCGCCGTTTAAAGACTTAGGGAGCCTCGCGCGGCGACTCGCGTTCTTTCCTGCCTTCCTCAAGCAGCCAGTCGCGGATGCGGCGTGCCTGATGGTTCAGCTCCCGTGAACGGGGCCAGACGACGTAAAATGCAAGGCCCGTCTCCAGAACATGGCCACCGACCGGGACGAGCGTTCCCGAACGCATCTGCTGTTGGATCAGATGCTGCCAGCCGAGCGCAACACCTTCGCCCGCCAGCACCGCCTGCACGACCAGCACATAATCATTGATCGCCAGCCGGCGGGATTGCGGGGGATAGGAAATGCCGGCGCTTTCGAACCAGGCCGGCCAGTCGCAGGCCTGCCGCACGGGCTCTTCCAGATGGATGAGGCGATGGCGCAGAAGCTCTGCCGGTGTCTTCGGCAGTCCATTGGCTTCGATGAAGGACGGCGAGGCAACCGGAAAGATGACCTCCTCGGCCAGCAGGGCGGCGTGATAGCGCGGCCAGTTTGCGGGATCGCCGCCGCGCACGCCTAGCGGAATGGGCTCGTCGTCAAGGTCCAGATCGCGCACGCTCGTCTGGATGCGCAGGTCTATTTCCGGAAGATCGGCCCGCAGTTGGGCGAGACGCGGCAACATCCACATGGAGGCAAACGCCGTTGATGCGGCAAGCGTGACGTTCGTTTCCCGCTTCTTGGCACGGATGTCCTCGGCGGATTTCTGAATCCGTGACAGGCCAAGCGAGACATCCACATGGAATTTCTCGCCCGCCTCCGTGAGATGCACGGCGCGGTGCACCCGCTGGAAAAGCGGAACGCCAAGCTGATCTTCCAGGCTGCGCACGGCATAGGAAACGGCCGCCTGCGTCATGCCCAGTTCCTGGGCGGCACGGGTGAAATTCTGGTGCCGACCGGCGGCCTCGAAGACCACGAGGCTGGATGCGGAGGGCAGCAGTCGACGAAATGTTTCCATAAGTTCAGTTTATATGATGAAGCGATTTTTTCCAGCGTTACAGCTTGGTTTTTCCCCACTAGCATCAATTCAAACGAGGGGAGACAGGATTATGGATACACTCGACGCGACTCAAGCCGCACCCCAGCGCCGCAGCCGCGGTGCACGGCCTCAGCGAGGCCATAGCGGTCGCGCCCTCGGGGTGCCCTATATCGTCAGGAATATTCCGACCTACGATATTCTCGGCGAGGAAAATCTCCTGAAGATCGAAAAGGTCGCGGAGCGCATCCTGTCCGAAGTCGGGATCGAGTTTCGTGACGATCCCGTGGCACTCGATCATTGGAAAAAGGCCGGTGCCAATGTCGATGGCGTGCTGGTGCGTTTCGAGCCCGGCATGCTCAACGAGATCGTCTCTTCGGCGCCGTCACAGTTTACCCAGCACGCCCGCAACCCCGCCCACAATGTCGAGATCGGCGGCAAGAACGTTGTTTTCTCCCCTGCGTACGGCTCACCGTTCGTCATGGACCTGGACAAGGGCCGGCGCTACGGCACGCTGGAGGATTTTCGGAACTTCATCAAACTCGCCCAGTCGAGCCCGTGGCTGCACCATTCCGGCGGCACGATCTGCGAGCCGGTCGATATTCCCGTCAACAAGCGCCATCTCGATATGGTTTACAGCCATGTCAAATATTCCGACCGCGCCTTCATGGGCTCGATCACGGCGGAAGAGCGTGCCGAGGATTCGATCGACATGGCGCGCATCGTCTTCGGCAAGGATTTCGTCGATCGGAATTGCGTCATCCTCGGCAACGTCAATGTCAATTCGCCGCTCGTGTGGGATGGCACGATGACGAAGTCGCTGCGCGCCTACGCGCGGGCAAACCAGGCGGCGGTCATCGTTCCCTTCATCCTGGGTGGCGCCATGGGCCCGGTCACGAACGCCGGCGCCATCGCGCAATCCTTTGCCGAGACGCTGGCTGGCTGTGCCCTGACACAGCTGGAGCGCAAGGGCGCCCCGGTCATCTTCGGCAACTTCCTCTCCTCGATGTCCCTGCGCTCGGGTTCGCCCACCTTCGGCACGCCGGAGCCGGCGATCGGCTCCATGGTTATCGGCCAGTTGGCGCGGCGGCTTAAATTGCCGCTGCGCTGCGCCGGCAACTTCTCCAACTCGAAGCTGCCGGATGCGCAGGCAATGCAGGAAGGCGTGATGTCGATGTTGTCTGCCGTGCATTGCGGCGCAAACTTCATCCTGCACTCCGCCGGCTTCGTCGATGGCCTGCTTGCCATGTCCTATGAGAAGTTCGTGATGGACACGGATTTCTGCGGGGCGCTGCATTCCTATCTGGCCGGCGTCGTCGTCGACGACAACACGCTCGCCATGGATGCTTTCCTGCAGGTCGGCCCTGGCAGCCACTTCCTCGGCTGCGACCACACGATGCGCAACTACCAGACGGCCTTTTGGGATTCTGCCCTGTCCGACAACGAGCCTTTCGAAAAGTGGAGCGAAGAGGGTGGCTCGACCGACATGGCGACCCGCGCCAACCGTCTCTGGAAAAAGACGCTCGCCGAATACGAAGCGCCGCCATTGGACGTAGCCATCGACGAAGCGTTGCTGGACTATATCAGCCGACGCAAGACCAGCATGGCGGATGCCTGGTATTGATCTGTCTCCGCCAAACCTCCCAAGGCATATGATGACACTTTCGAAAGACCCGCTTCTCCAGCCCTACACGCTCAAACACCTGACCCTCAAGAACCGGATCATGTCGACCTCCCATGAGCCGGCCTATTCCGAAGACGGCATGCCGAAGGATCGCTATCGCCTTTATCATCTCGAAAAGGCGAAGGGTGGTATGGCGCTGACGATGACCGCCGGCTCGGCCATCGTCTCCGAGGATTCGCCGCCCGCCTTCGGCAATCTCTACGCCTATTCCGACGAGATCGTGCCGTGGTTGAAGAAGATCGCCGACGACTGTCACGAGCATGACTGCGCGGTCATGATCCAGCTCACCCATCTTGGCCGCCGCACCGGCTGGAACAAGGGCGACTGGCTGCCGGTTCTGAGCGCTTCCCCGGTGCGCGAGCCGGCGCATCGTGCCTTCCCGAAAGAGATCGAGGATTGGGATATTGAGCGTATCGTTGCGGACTATGCCGTTGCAGCACAGCGCATGCAGGCGGCCGGTCTCGACGGTATCGAGATCGAGGCCTACGGCCACCTGATGGACGGTTTCTGGTCGCCGGCCACCAATCATCGCGAGGACGAATATGGCGGTTCTCTCGAAAACCGCATGCGCTTCTCCAACATGGTGCTTGAAGCAATTCGCAAGGCGACGGGACCGGATTTCATCGTCGGCATCCGCATGGTTGCCGACGAGCAATGGGACATAGGCCTTTCGAAGGATGACGGCATCGAGATCGCCCGCAAACTGGTGGCCGGCGGAAACGTGGATTTCCTCAATATCATCCGCGGCCATATCGATCACGACGCGCATCTCAACAATGTTATCCCGATCCAGGGCATGGCGGCATCGCCGCATCTGGATTTTGCCGGCGAGGTGCGTGCGGCAACCAAATTCCCGGTCTTCCATGCGGCCCGGATCGCCGATGTCGCGACCGCGCGCCACGCGATTGCCGAGGGCAAGCTCGATATGGTCGGAATGACGCGCGCCCATATCGCCGATCCGCATATCGTGAAAAAGATCGAGGAGGGCAGGGAGGCGCAGATCCGCCCCTGTGTCGGCGCCACATACTGTCTTGATCGCATCTACGAAGGCGGTGGCGCGCTCTGCATTCACAACGCGGCCACCGGTCGCGAAGCGAAGATCCCGCATGTCATCCCGAAAACCACGGGCTCTGTCCGCAGGGCCGTCGTGGTGGGCGCCGGTCCGGCGGGGCTGGAAGCGGCCCGGGTTCTGGCCGAACGCGGCCATCGGGTGGACGTGCTGGAGGCGACGGGAGAGGCAGGCGGTCAGATTCTGCTCGCCGCCCGCAACCCGCGCCGAAAGGAACTGATCGGCATCGTCGACTGGCGGCTGGCGGAACTCGAGCGGCTCGGTGTCGCCATCCACTACAATGTCTTTGCCGAGGCAGCGGACGTGCTTGAGCACCATCCGGACCTTGTGATCGTTGCGACGGGCGGTATTGCCCAGAACCCGGTTCTATCGGCGGGCGACGACCTGGTAGTCTCGAGCTGGGATATCATCGCCGGAGCCGTCAAGCCCGAAGGCCCGGTTCTGCTCTACGATGACAACGGCGCACATTCCGGCATGACGGCAGCGGAGCTGATTGCCAATGCCGGAGCAGAGCTGGAGGTGGTTTCGCCCGAGCGCATGTTCGCACCGGAAATCGGCGGCATGAACCATGTGCCGTATGCGAAGGCATTTGCCGAGAAGAACGTGCGCGTAACGATCAACACCCGTCTCAAATCCGTTCGGCGGGATGGAAACAGCCTGGTGGCAACCCTTGCTTCGGACTATTCGGAAAGTGCAACGACGGAACGGCGCGTGGCGCAGGTGGTGGTGGAACACGGCACGATGCCGATGGCCGATCTTTATCTGGAACTGAAACCGTTATCGCGCAATCTCGGCGCCGTGGATTACAAGGCGCTGATCCGGCGGGAGCATCCGGTCGTCGTGAAGAACCCGGCGGGCAGCTTCGACCTGATCCGTATCGGCGACGCGGTTGCGAGCCGCAATATTCATGCCGGCATCTATGATGCCATGCGTTATGGGCTGCTGTTTTGACATAGAAAAACGGCGGCACCTGTAAGGCGCCGCCGTCGATACTCCTAAGGCGCTAGCCTTAGTTGTTGGTTGCTGCCGGATCAGCCGGCTGAGCTTCGCCTGCCGGCGCCATTGGCGTCGTGGACGAAGTGGTCGAGGTATCGACCGGGGTGTTGGCGTTCTGCTCGGCGACCTGCTGCGAGCGGGTCTTGAATTCCGGAGCCGCCTTCAGCGATTCAGCGGTTTCCTGCGTGGTCAGCTTCAGGTCGTCGGAATCCGGAACGGTTGCGACTGCAATCGTGTCGAGCGGGACGGCGACGTTCTTTTCACCGATACCCAGGAAGCCACCGACGCCGATCACAGCGGCTTCGACAGAGCCGTCCTTAGTGAAAATCACATCGTTGATCTCGCCGATGCTTTCATCGCTGGAGTTGTAGACCGACTGGCCGATATAGCTGCTGGCAGCGATCTGGTCTTCGGTCTGCTCGGCGATAAAGCCGGTTGCACCGCCAGCCGGGGCCGAAGCGTCGGCGGCCTGATCAGCCGGGGTAACAGGCTTCATGGCCGGCTGTTCGCCGGTCATCGGGGTTTCCATCTGCTGGGTGGCAGCGGGATCATTGGCCGGCTGGGTTGCACTCTGCGCGAAGGTCATCGGGGCAAATGCGGTAACGCCAGCAAGAAGGGCACCTGCGGCGACGGAAGCTACGAGTTTATTGGTCATTGTAAACCTACCTTTCGTTCTCTTTGTCGATCAGGGCGCGTGGTCCAAACCGCCGCACCGGTGATGACCTGAAAACGTCGGGGTCCCCAACTGGTTCCGAAAATATTCTGCAGGTTTTTGTGGAACCTTCCTGGATTCTGGTGGATTCCAGATGGTTTTGCATCAGCCCAAAAAACTAAGCCGGGAGGACCCGGCTTCAAATGACTGGAAAGTTCGTTCCATCTCACAGGATGAAAGCAGGCTCGAAACGACCGTTGACGGTGATGCCGAGATCGAAGGTCTTGCCGGCATGAGGGTCGGCCTGGCGGGCCGCGTCGTCCATGTCCGCCCAGGCGGATGTGACGAGCAGTCTGTCAGCCTTTGCACCGATGAAGGCGGGGCAGCTCGATTGCAGAGCCGGAACGGCGTAACGCTTCAGATGGGTGGCGTCCGGGCTGTAGACATCGACCGCGCCCTGACCCCAGCGGGCGTTCCAGATCAGCCCGTCCGTATCGCAGACGGAGCCATCGACATCGCCCGGATTTCCGCTCTGGTCGGAAAAGACCGTTGCATCGCCGGTCGGGAGGCCGGTCGCAGGATCGACATCGACACGCATGATGTGGTTGACCATGGAATCGACGAAGTAGGCGATCTTGCCGTCGGGCGAGAAGCAGATGCTGTTCGGGATGCTGACGCCGTCGTAGAGCTTCGTCACCGTGCTGCCGGCAACGTGATAGATCGCGCCGGCGCCCTTTTCGGCGCTGCGTCCCATCGTGCCGATCCAGAGGCTGCCGGAGGCATGCACGCGGCCGTCGTTCGAGCGGTTGCCCGGCTTGTCTTCCAGGGAGCCGAACTTTGTCAGCGAGCCGGTCTTTGTCTCGCGGACGAAAAGGCCGTCGTCTGAGACGATCAGCTGCCGCTCCGGATCGATCACGGCAATCACGCTCGACAGGAACGGCATCTCGTGAACGCGCTTCACGCCGCTGTCGAGGTGCAGCTCATGCAACTGCTGGCCCTTGATGTTGTGCCACCAGGCGGTTCCGGTCGCGGGATCGAAGGCCGGGCCTTCGCCCAGCTGCAGGGCATTGTCGCAGAGGATATTGCCGGAAAACGCTGTTGTTTCGACCATGGATCAGGCTCCGTAAACACTGTTATAGGCGGCGATTGTCGCCTTGGCCCGCTTGCCGACTTCGGCGGCATCCATGTCGGCCTTGTAGAGGCTGGACCCGAGACCGAAGCTCTTGACGCCGATTTTGGCGTAGTCGCCGAAATTGGCTTCCGAGACGCCGCCCACGGCAGCGATCTCCAGTTCCGGCGGCAGCACGGCGCGGATCGCCGAGATGCCGGAGGGCCCGAGCACGCTTGCCGGGAAGAATTTGAGGCCGGTCGCACCGGCGCGTGCGGCGGCGAGCGCCTCGGTCGGGGTGAAGACGCCGGGCATCGTCACCATGCCCTTTTCCGCGGCAAGGCGGATCACGGCGGGTTCGACATTCGGGCTCACCATCAGCTTGCCGCCGACAGCATCGAGCTGCTCGACCTGATCGGTGGTCAGCACGGTGCCGGCGCCGATCAGGCAACCGGCCGGTGCCATCTTCACGGCGATCTCGATCGACGTGAACGGGTCGGGCGAGTTCAGCGGAATTTCGATGGCCGTAAAGCCGGCTTCGATCAGCGTGCCGACCACGGCTTCGGTTTCGGAAGGCTTCAGACCGCGCAGGATGGCGATCAGTGGATATTTCATCGGTGGAAAGGGAATGCGGCTCATGGAAGTCTCTTTCTCAGGCAGGCCAGAGGCTGCGGGCGGCGGCGGCGAGGCCGCGACGAACGGCATCGTCGGCGTCGATGATGGTGGGTTTCAGGTCAAGCGTTGACAGCGCCGACTGGTAGAGGGCGGCGAGCGGGCCGGAGGCGACGAGGCAGACGCTGCTGCCGGCCCTGGCGGAGGAAAGCGCACCGGCGATTTCCAGGCCGATCAGCGTGCCGGAAAGCCGGGCCTTGGCGTCGAGCGCCGACAGGGCGTGAAGCAGCTGGCCCGAACGCACCGTAAACAGCTGGTTCGTCGCCATGGCCGGATTGCGGGCTGCATGGGCGACGGCATCGAGAAAGCTCTTGTTCTCGCCGCCGAAAGCTCCGGCATCGACCATCGCCTGCGCCAGGATCGAATGTTTGGAAATGACGTCGAAAAGCTCGCCGGTCATATAGGTGGAGAAACCCTCGACCACGCCACCGGTCAAGCGCACCCATTTGCTGTGGGTGCCGGGCATGCAAACGAGGTGGTTTCCATTCCCGAGAGAGCCCGCGGCACCCAGAAGCTGGGTTTCCTCGCCGCGCATGACATCGGGATGCTGCTCGCTGCGCTGCGCCAGTCCCGGAAGAATCCGGATGTCGCGGTTTGCGTCGGCAACGGTGACAGCCGCCCCGACGATGCCGGAGAGAGGTGCCGGCGTATCGAGATAGCCTGCCTCCATCCACGCCTGACGCGCCCCGGCCATGCCGCAGACGATGACCGGCAGGTGCGCGGGCGCTGCAAGGGCCGCCAGATGCGTTTCCAGAATGGTGGAAAAGCCGTGCTTAACGGCCGTCGTCATGCCCTCGCCACTGCGGCGCTCGCCGATCACGTCACCGTTTTCACCCACGAGCCACAGGCGAAAGCTCGTCGTGCCCCAGTCGACTGCCGCATAGGATGCTGCCGTCATTAAAATACGCCTCCGTCGATAATCATCGTTTGCGCCGTCATCCGCGCCGAGCAGTCGGAGGCGAGGTACAGGCATGGCCCCACCATATCCTCCGCGAACAGCGAATGTTTCAGGCATTGTTTTTCAATCATCGCGGCAATCGCGGCGTCGTCGATCCAGAGATCTTTCTGCCGTTGCGTGACGACCATGCCGGGCAGAATGGCATTGACGCGGATATCGTCCGGCCCGAGCCGCCCGGCAAGCGATTTCGTCAGGCCGATGATGCCGGCTTTGGCCGTCGCATAGGCGGGAATTTCGCCCATGTTCAGCATGAAGGCGATCGACGAAAAATTGATGATCGAGCCGCCGCCGGCACGCTTCATAATCGGGGCAACCGCCTGGCACAGGAAAAAAACATGCCGCAGGTTGACCGCCTGGTTTTCGTCCCAGCTTTCCAGCGTGACGTCTTCCAATGCCTGCCGGTCGTCGCGGGCGGCGTTGTTTATGAGCACGCGGATCGGGCCGATTGCGGCTTGCGCCTTTTCGACGACGCCGGCAAGCGAAGCCGCGTCACGCAGGTCCGCCGGCAGGAAAACTGGAGCGTGGGCACAATCCTTGGCGAGCCGTTCGGCAAGGGCCCGGCTTTCCCTTTCGGCAATGTCTATGAAGGCGACCCTTGCGCCTTGCCGGGCAAAGGCTTCCACCAGGGGAGCGCCAATACCGGAGCCGCCGCCGGAAATGAGAACGCCACGCCCCTTGAGGTCGTGAAACTCGGCGGCCGGAAAAGCCATGAGATTTTTGCTCCCTGCACATGCCACCGGAAAAACCAGTAGAACAGTTCCATTATTCGGAACTTAGTCTTATTATATGGAATAATCGCGCTTGCGGTACACGCTTGTCAAGGTCGGATATGGTAATGCTCGAAGGGAACGGATCAGAAGGAGGAACCGGCACGCTCGGCAAGGCTCTGGCCTTGCTCGATCTTGTGGTCGCAAGCGATCGTCCTCTTCGCTTCACCGATATTCTCGCGCTTTCGCCGCAACCGCGCGGCACGCTGCATCGCCAGCTTTCCCATCTGGTGGAGGAGGGGCTGCTGTCGCTGCGGGCCGATCTCACCTACGAACCGGGGCTTCGTCTTCTCAAGTTTGCGGCACGCGCCTGGTCCGGCAACCAGTTCCGGGTGATCGCCGAACCTTATCTGCATCGACTCCACGAGGAAGCCGGCGAGACCGTTCACCTCGGCGTGCTGCGGGGTCAGGAGGTCATCTATCTCGACAAGGTGGAAAGCCGGCAGACCGTGCGCATGCAGTCCCAGATCGGCAACGCCTCGCCGGTCTATTGCACGGGGCTCGGCAAGGCGGCCCTCTCCGCCCTTCCGGTTGAGGTGCTGGAAGAGACGATCGCCGGATTGTCCTTTCAGAAGTTTACCGCCCATACCCTCACGGACGGCCAGTCCCTGAAGCGCGATCTCGATGAGGCGCGCCGTGTCGGCCATGCGTTCGACAGGGAGGAACATGAGGCGGAAATCCGCTGCGTCGCGGCGCCCATTCATGCGCCGGGCCTGAGTTTTGTCGGCGGCATTTCTGTGACGGGGCCGGCCTATCGCGTCACCATGGCGCAGCTCGAAAACTGGGCGCCGGCAGTCCGGCGAATCGCCGCCGGGATCAGCGAGGAGGCGGCGCTGAAGCTTGGACCCGGGCGCTGAAGCGGCCCGGTTTTCTTCGTTTTACAGTAAATTAGGAATTTAAGGTGGACGGGGTGGACCCGTGGCGATAGCAATACCATATATAGCGGTGCCATGGCACCTTGTGCTCAGTTGCTCCGGGATTATCCGGAAGGCCCGCCGACCAGACAAAAGCCGCTTTCGATCCAGACGGGCGTAGACTCGTGAGGCTGATGTTATAGGTTCGGGATTGTCCTGCAGATTCGTGCCCGTCCTGCCCGAAGCTGCAAGTCCGATAGCAAAAGGACAAGCTTCCGCCGTGCATGAGACGCGACGGATTGCACGACCGGAAGTGTGGGAAAAATGAATGATTTCAGCCGCGAAGTGACATCTCTGGCGCTCCCGACAGGTGCCCATATCTCCGATAGCCTCAAGGTTGAGGAGGATGTGCGCCACGTCTTCGATCAGGTCATGACAGCTTATGGTTTCCAGGGATTTCTGGTCATGACCGTGCCGGGCAAGGATGTGCGGTTTCTCTCCGATACGGTCATGATGACCAACTGGTCGAAGAAGCTGCTGCGCGGCTATGACGCGGCCTGCATGTTGACGGGCAGCCCCGTCATCGAGCAGCTTCGTCGCAGCACGGTGCCCTTCACCTACGATGCCCGTGCCGACAACCGTCGCCGTGTCGATGGCAAGAACGAAATGGCGGTCGAGCTGTTCGAGCGGGCCGGGCTGGTTCGCGGTGTCTACATTCCGGTTCACGATATCCATGGGAACCGCGGCGCGGTCGGCTTTGGCGGGGTTCGCGAAACGGTCAACGCCAAAGAAATGACCGAACTGACGTTTCTCTGCGGTTATCTCTTCAGCCGGCTTTGCGAGATCAACGGAAAGAAGGGCCGCAAGCACGGACCGCTTTCCAGACGTGAGATCGAATGTCTGCATTGGGCTGCCGCCGGCAAGACCACGACGGAAATGGCACGCATTCTCGACCTTTCGGAATACACCGTAAACCATTATCTGAGCCGGGCCACGCGCAAGCTTGACTCTGTAAACCGCGTCCAGACGATTGCGAAGGCGCTGCGCGCCGGGTTGATCCATTGAAACGTGGGACAGGGTATCTCGTATGCAAGAACTGATGGCCTTTTGTGTACGAGGGGGCTATAGCACTGGTCCCAGCGCCGAACTTGCCAGCCACTTCGGGTTGCTGAAGCGAGAAGCGGCGGAGACCGTGAATGCCTGATGTCATAATGAGTGATACAATCGAGAAAGAGCAGCCGCGTGGGGGCGATTTCGCAGCGGAGATTGCCGGCCTGCAGACGCAGTTCGATCTCATTCGCTACATGCGCCGCACCAGCCACGCCTTCGGCTTCAAGAGCTTCCTGATCTGTCAGATCCCGGGTTTTGACGCGGAAAAGCTGGCGGTGTCGTCGCTGCTTTCCAACATGCCGCCAGAGCTTGTCAGCCGCTACGACAGCACCTCCATGGTGCAGCACAGCGTCGGTCTGCGCCGACTGCGGGAGACCACCACACCGTTCCAGATCACGGTCGAGGATTGGGAACGGCAGAACCCCACTTCGCCGGAGCTTTCGAGCTATCTGGCGCTGCTGCGCGAGCATGGGCTGCTGCAGGCGAACTATTTTCCGGTGCATGATGCCGAAGGACGCCGCGCGACCGTCATCTGGCTGGGCGAGCGCGTGGATCTTTCCATGGCGACGATGATGGAATTGCAGATGATCGCAATCCACGTCTTCAATCGCCTGATGGAGATCGGAGCGGTCTTCAAGGACAATTCGGTTGTCCTGTCCGAGCGCGAAATCCAGTGCCTGAACTGGACGGCTGCGGGCAAGACCAGCGCCGAAATTGCCGGTATCCTCGGTCTGTCCGAGCATACCGTGAACCACTACCTCAACCATGTGACCAAGAAGCTCGACGCCGTAAACCGGACCCAGGCGGTCGTGAAGGCGATGAAAAAGGGCTATATCAGCTGACCGCCGGCTTGCCTGTGGACAGCTTTTTCTCGTCGTGTCGCTCGCGCGTATTTTAGACGATCATTAATCTTTCGGGTGCAGTCTTTTCGCGGTGAAATGATTTCGCCGGCTGGCGGCTCCTGCCGGCCCAGAGCTTTCCTCTTTCCCCTCTTTGGCCAACAGGCACGTGCTGACCGGAAACGGCCGCATGGCAGCGATTGTGCGCCCACAAGGACCCGAGATGCTGTTCAAGACCGCAACCTCCCGCAATATCTTTTCCATTGTCGCAACCGGTCTCTTGGCAACGGTCGTGACGGCCGGAACGCTCTTTTCGATTTCCTATTCCGAGGTGGAACGCCGAAGCATCGACGAGATGAACAGCGCCGCCCAGCTGACGGCCGCCGAGATCAAGGGCGATATCGCCCTCGGAATGCAACTCGTGCACACCTTCCAGAGCACGTTCTGGGCCTTGACGAAGACCGGCGGTGCGGATCGCGCCGTGGCCGATGCCATATTGAGCAGAGCGCTTGAGGACAACCCGTTCGCGCTTGGCACCTGGAGCGGCTGGGAGCCGAACGCCTTCGACGGCAAGGATGCCGATTTCGCAGGCAAACCCGATCATGACGATACCGGCCGCTATGTCCCTTATTGGGTGCGCTCCGGCGGCAAGATCATGGTCACGCCGCTCGTTGACTACGACAAGTCCGGGGCGGGCGATTATTACCAGATACCGTTCAAAAGCCAGAAGGCCGTGGTGATCGAGCCTTACAGCTACCCGGTCGATGGCAAGAATGTGATGATGACCACGCTCGCCGCGCCGGTGACGGTGGATGGCAGGCCGCTGGGTGTGGTCGGCATCGATATCGCGCTGGACAGCCTTGCCGGCAAACTCATGCAGATAAAGCCGCTCGGGAATGGCAGTGTCTCTCTGGTCTCCCAGGGCGGCACGATCATCAGCCATCAGGATACCGCCAATCTCGGCAAGGCACTGAAGGACAGCAACGTCGACGTCGCTGCATGGCAGCAGATGATCGATCGCCCCGGCTCGCCTGTGGAAACGGTCGGGGGCGACGGCATCGCCTATCTTTCCGTTGCGGTGCCGGTGCAGCTGCTGCCGGAAACATCCTGGTATGCCGTGGTAACGGTGCCGAAAGCGACGGTCTTTGCCTATCTTACTGACATGGCATGGATTTCGGTCGCAATTATTGCGCTTGCCTCCATTCTGCTGGTCCTGCTCGGCATGATGATCTCCAGCCGGTTCCGCCGCCGGCTTGAGGCTGTCGTCGAAGCGACCGCCCAGATCGCCCAGGGAAACACCGGCGTCGTGATTGCCGATGCCTATCGCAAGGATGAAATCGGTGGCATGGCGCGGTCTCTTGCGGTCCTGCGCGACGCGACGATCGCGAAGCAGCGGCTGGAAGCGGAGGCGGAAGCGTCCCGCAACGCCGGCGAGGACGAGCGCCAGCGCCGGGCTGACGAGGCCGCACGCAACGAGCGTGACATGCGTTTTGCCGTCGAGGAACTGGGCACCGGCCTGCAGCGCCTGTCGGATGGCGATATGACGTTCCGTCTTTCCCGTCCCTTCATCGGCACGCTCGAGCAATTGCGTACGGATTTCAACCGCTCGATGGGCACCTTGCAGCAAGCGCTGCAATCGGTTGGCCAGAATGCGCAGGGCATTCGCGCCGGTTCCGCCGAAATCCGCTCGTCCGCCGACGATCTGGCACGCCGCACCGAGCAGCAGGCTGCGTCGGTCGAGCAGACCGCGGCGGCGCTCGACGAGATCACCGCCTCGGTTCGCGATTCGACCGTCAGGGCCGAGGAGGCGGGGCAGCTTGTCGCCGCAGCCCGTTCCGGCGCTCAGGCCTCCGCAAATGTCGTCCGAAACGCCATCGATGCCGTCGGCCAGATCGAATCGTCGTCGCGCGAGATATCGAGCATTATCGGCGTGATCGATGAGATCGCCTTCCAGACCAACCTTCTTGCCCTGAACGCCGGTGTCGAAGCTGCCCGCGCCGGCGAGGCGGGCAAGGGCTTTGCCGTCGTTGCCCAGGAAGTTCGCGAGCTGGCCCAGCGTTCCGCCAATGCCGCCAAGGAGATCAAGGCCTTGATCTCGAAGTCCGGCGATCAGGTGCGTATCGGCGTCGATCTCGTCGGGCAGACCGGGACGGCGCTGGATGCCATCGTGCACGAGGTGGACGAGATCAACCTGAGGGTCGCGGCAATCGTCGAGGCGGCGCGCGAGCAGTCGATCGGCCTCAATGACATCAATCGTGCCGTAAACGTCATGGACCAGGGCACGCAGCAGAATGCCGCCATGGTCGAGGAATCGACGGCAGCCAGCCATACGCTGGCGGCGGAGGCTGCCGCGCTGGGTGAGTTGTTGTCCAAGTTCAATCTCGGGGAAGGCGCATCCGTTTCCTACGCTTCCGCCGCCCCCAGCCACACCTCAGCCGCGCCGCGGCGCGAACCGGCGCCCGCTCGTCCTGCCATCGTGCCGGCGGCGAAGATACGCACCGCATCGGCTCTGACACCTGCCACGCAATCTCCGGCTCGGGCGCTTTCCCAGAAGCTTGCGGGCGCCTTCGGCAACAGCGCGCCCGTGAAAAGCGACGACGGCTGGGACGAGTTCTGAGCTTCCGGACGATCGCAACCTCTCGAACACCGGGCCCGATGCCCGGTGTTTTATTTGATGCCGTGTAAGCAGGCATTCCGTGTCGCGCTGCACAAAAAGGGTGCAGTGCCGTTTGCAGATGCGATCAAATCTTTCAGCACCCCTTGATTTTCCGGGGTTTTCCAAACTGGCACGTTTTCTGCATTCGTTAGATCAGGTCCAGAGGGGACTTTAATAAAACAGCGCCCTTGAAGGTCGCGATTGCAAAGACCGTTTCCTGCCGCAGGTGATCCCGGATGTACGGACACAGGCGGCGGGAGCGGTCTTTACTTTATCCGCAGATTTGTTTTCCACGCATTGGCGAAACGCTTCGCCTTGATTATCTATGGCTTGGCGTCCGGTCCGGGCGGCTCAAGGCATGACAGGAAAGTGTGGATAATGGCCGAGGTGACCAAGGAACAGGTTCTGGAAAAGCTCAAGGGCGTTCGCGGACCGGACATGGATGGCAACATCGTCGATATGGGGTTGGTCTCCGACGTCTTCATTTCCGATTCCAAGGTCTACTTTTCGATCACGGTCCCGGCCGAACGGGCAAAGGAACTCGATCCGCTGCGGGCTGCCGCCGAGCGGGTGGTGAAGGATATTCCGGGCGTCAAGGGCGCCATGGTGGCGCTGACGGCGGACAAGCGCGCCGCCGCCGGTTCGGCACCGGTTCGCCGCCCGCCGCAGCCCGGCGCGCACGATCATGCCGGCCATAACCATGCGCACAGCCATGCCGCCCCGCCGCAAGCTCAGCGCCCGCAAGCCAAGCCGGGTATTCCCGGCGTCGGCGCGATCATAGCCGTCGCCTCGGGCAAGGGCGGGGTGGGCAAATCGACCACCTCCGTCAATCTGGCGCTCGCACTTCATGCTAACGGCCTGCGAGTCGGCATTCTCGACGCGGATATCTACGGCCCCTCCATGCCGCGTCTGATGAAGATTTCCGGCCGCCCGCAGCAGCTGGAGGGACGGCTGATCAAGCCGATGGAGAATTACGGCCTGAAGGTCATGTCCATGGGTTTCCTCGTAGACGAAGAGGTCGCGATGATCTGGCGTGGGCCGATGATCCAGTCGGCGCTCCTGCAGATGCTGCGCGAAGTCGCCTGGGGCGATCTTGATGTTCTGGTCGTCGACATGCCGCCGGGCACGGGCGATGCGCAGCTGACCATGGCCCAGCAGGTCCCGCTCGCCGGTGCCGTCATCGTTTCCACGCCTCAGGATCTTGCGCTGATCGATGCGCGCAAGGGTCTTGCGATGTTCCGCAAGGTCGAGGTTCCGGTGCTTGGTATCATCGAAAACATGAGCTTTTTCATCGCCCCGGACACGGGAAAGCGCTACGATATCTTCGGCCATGGCGGTGCTCGCAAGGAGGCCGAGCGGATCGGTGTCCCCTTCCTCGGCGAAGTGCCTTTGACGATGGGCATTCGCGAGACCTCGGACGCCGGAACGCCGCTCGTCCATTCCGAGCCGGATGGCGAAGTCGCTAAAATCTATCGGGAAATTGCGCGCCGCGTCTGGGATCAGGTCGCCGCGCAGCGGGCAGGGGGCGCGCGCGCCATGCCGAACATCGTCTTCGAATAGCCATTTTTTCGCCATAATTGAGCGTCGCCGGTCGCGGCAAAAACGCTTGATCTGTTGACATCTGCGGTTTCGCCCAATTAATTCTTTGGGCGGAATAACGGCGGATTGCCACATTCCGCATTGATTTTGGCAAGGCCTTGCGCCATATGGCTGCCCGCGTCGCCCGACCGATGGTTTCGCCTCAATAGAGGTGCAGCTGTGATCGTGGTGAATAAAAGTCTGTCGTCGTCGACGAAAGTTTTTTGATGATCCTGCCGCCCGCAGCCGTCTTCATATCAAGCCCCCTTCGGTGGGCTCGCCCTGCTGCGATCCGCACCTGTGACGGGCGGCTCGTCGATATCGCTTGCCCGAAGGATGCGCGATGATCAAAGCCTATTGCGCCAATGGCGAGGCCGTTGCGATCAGCGCGGCCACGCCGCCAGCCGCGTTGCCTGACGGAACCGTCTGGATCGACATGCTGTGCCCCGATCGGGAAGAGGACAAGCTGATCGAGGGGTTCCTCGGCATCGAGATTCCGACCCGGGAAGACTTGAAGGACATCGAGCCTTCGAGCCGCCTCTACACGGCGGACAACGCCGTGTTCATGACGGCCTCGCTGGTCTGCCGCGCCGATAGCGAGCAGCCGGAGATCACCGATGTCGCCTTCGTTCTCGCCAGAAACCTGCTGGTGACCGTGCGCTACGGCCAGCCGCGCTCGTTTGACCTGTTCATCGCGGCGATGCATCGCATTCCCGGCGGCTGCACGAACGGCACCATGCTTGCCACCCGTCTTTTCGAGACGATCGTCGACCGCACGGCGGAAATTCTGGAAACGGCGGTTTCGCGGGTCGATAATCTTTCGCTTCAGGTGTTTGGCACCAGGAGCGCCGGCAAGCGCCGGCCGCCCCATTATCTCGAAGCGCGCCTCATGGATGTCGCGGCTCATCACCGGCTTGTGGCCAAGACGCGCGACAGCCTTGCCTCGCTCTCCCGTGCGCTGACGTTCCTCTACACCCTGCCGGCCGTGCAGGAGAGCAAGGAAACCAAGGAGCTTTGCCGCACCATCTCGCTCGATATCCAGTCGCTGTCCGAGCATGCGTCCTTCATTTCCGGCAATATCACCTTCTTGCTTGATGCCTCGCTGGGCCTGATCAATGTCGAGCAGAACGCCATCATCAAGATTTTCTCGATTGCCTCGGTGGTTTTCCTGCCGCCGACGCTGGTCGCGTCGCTCTACGGCATGAATTTCGATTTCATGCCGGAGCTGCACTGGACCTTCGGTTATCCGCTTGCGCTCGGCGCCATGGTGATCTCCGCGATCATCCCCTTTTACTTCTTTCGCTGGAAAGGCTGGCTCTGAGAGCCTGACAATGCCCATGCCCCATCACAAGAAGGGAGAGCCGGAGAACATGCGCAAGCTGCTGACGCTGGCGCTTGGCTCCATCGGTGTGGTCTATGGCGACATCGGCACCAGCCCGCTCTATGCCTTCCGCGAGGCGCTGCGCCCTGTGGCGGTCGATGGCGTGAGCCGCATCGAGATCATCGGCCTGATCTCGCTGATGATCTGGACGCTGACGATTATCGTCACGCTCAAATACGTGCTCTTTCTGCTGCGGGCTGACAACAACGGCGAAGGCGGCACGCTGTCCCTTCTCGCGCTTCTGATGAAGTTTTCCACCGACAAGACCGGCTGGCTGTTCTTCTTCGGTATCGCGGGAGCTGCCCTCTTTATCGGTGACGCGATCATTGCTCCGGCGCTCTCCGTTCTCTCCGCCGTGGAAGGCCTGAAGCTCGTGACGCCCGCGCTGACAGATTATGTCGTGCCGATCTCCGTCGTCATCCTGCTCCTGCTCTTCACGGTCCAGTCGCGCGGAACCGAGGCGGTCTCCAAGTTTTTCGGGCCGATCATGGCGGCGTGGTTTCTGGTGCTGGCGCTGGCAGGGCTCAGCCATATCGCTGATGATTATGGTATCCTTGCTGCCTTCAATCCCTATTATGCGGTCTACTTCCTGCTCCATGCCGGCTTTGTCGGCTTCATCGTGCTGGGCGCAGTCTTCCTGACCGTGACCGGCGCGGAAGCCCTCTACGCCGACCTCGGCCATTTCGGTCGTCGTCCCATCCAGTGGGCCTGGATCTGTTTCGTCTTCCCGGCGCTGGCGCTGAATTATCTGGGGCAGGGCGCCCTGGTTCTGAAGCATCCCGAGGCGATGTCGGACCCCTTCTATCTCATGTTCCCGGAGTGGGCGCTGCTGCCGGTCGTGCTGCTCGCCACCTGCGCGACCATCATCGCCAGCCAGGCCGTAATCACCGGCGCCTTCTCGCTGACCCGTCAGGCGATCCACCTCGGCTTCTTGCCGCGCATGGCGATCTTCCATACATCGGAGACCCAGACGGGCCAGATCTATTTGCCGAACGTCAACGTGCTCTTGATGTTCGGGGTCATGCTTCTGGTCTTCCTGTTCGAATCTTCCGAATCCCTGGCAACCGCCTATGGCATCTCCGTCACCGGCGCCATGCTGGTCGATACGGTGCTCGCCTTCGTCTTCGTGCGCTTGCGCTGGCGCTGGCCGCTCTATGCGGCCTGCGCCGTGTTGCTGCCGCTCGCCTTCCTTGAAACCATCTTCCTTGGCGCCAACCTCTTGAAGATCCATGACGGCGGTTATGTGCCGGTGCTGATCGCGGCGGCCATCATCATCGTCATGTGGACATGGCGGCGCGGCACCAAGATCCTGCACGACAAGACGCGGCACACCGACATTCCGCTCGCCTCCTTCGTCAAGTCGATCGAGCGCAAGAGCGAGCATGCCCCGGTGTCCGTTCCCGGTACCGCAATCTTCCTGACCAGCGATCCGGAATCGACGCCAGCGGCGCTGCTACACAACATCAAGCACAACCACGTCCTGCATCAGCAGAATTTCATCCTGACGATCCGCACGGCAAACACCCCGATCGTCTCGAAAGATCATCGGGTAACCGCCTCCAGCCTTTCGGAGCGCTTCAGCCTGCTGGAGATGAATTTCGGCTATATGGAAACGCAGAACGTTTCCCAGGCGCTCGGCCTCTTCCGCAAGACCGGCCTGAAGTTCGACATCATGTCGACCTCCTTCTATCTCGGCCGGCGCAAACTGGTTCCGGATGCCCAATCCGGCATGCCCCACTGGCAGGACCGCCTGTTCATCGCGCTCGCCAATGCCGCGATCGACCCCTCCGACTACTTCCGCCTACCCACCAACCGTGTGGTCGAGCTTGGGTCGCACGTCATTATATAGCCTTCGGGTGGGATGAGTCTTGGCTGCCCGCACCCAGAATAGTGAGCGGGGAAATTATAGCTTGTTCTTTGTCGGTGGGTCGCTCGTGAGGCTACAGAATGAAGTCGCTGATGCTTAAGGCTTTCAGGTCGACGAGATGGATGCGCATGTCGTCGAGCCCGTCGCCATTCGTGTCAGCGAGGACGACAATACCGGCATCCGCCACATAGTAACGAAGCTCGCCAGCGCTGCCTGAGAACGGCAGCGTGCCTTTAAAAGTAAAACCCTGATCGCCATATTTGCTGGAAGATGCGTCGATTAACGAAAGATCGATCTTGTCCTGACCACGCATAAAGTCGGCGATAACATCCGTATAAAACTCATTATACCCGATGCTATCCGATTTAATCTCGTAGACGAAACGGTCCGATCCGCTCCCGCCCGCCATATAGTCGGCGAATGCGCCGCCGATGAGGGTGTCGTTCCCTTTGCCGCCGTAAAGTGCGTCCGCTCCCTTGCCCCCACGAAGCACGTCGTTTCCTGCGCCGCCCTTCAACGTGTCAGCTTTCGATCCGCCGACGAGCGTGTCCGCAAGTTGGCTGCCGGTTACGTTCATGATGCCGGGGCTGATGACCTTGACGTCCAGAGACTTTGTGGCGAGCATGAGGGCTCCCGTTCTTGCATCCCTGTCCACGAGCATTCCGGACTCACTCTTTGACATGTCGATGACAATATTCTCGAAGTTTGCAACGATATACCCACCCTTTGTGCTCGCATCGATTCTCAGGGTATCGCTACCCTTTCCACCGTTGACGACTGTGGCGATATCCTTCGATAGCTTGAATTGAATATTGTGCAATTTTACAACATCGTCGCCTTTTCCGAACATTAAAACTAAATGCTCGAAGCCTGTCAGCGTCGTCGCCTTATCGAGCTGCAAGACGCGGTCCTTCATGCCGAGGATGGAGAAATTGTAGTTGGTTTTTATCGAGGAGAAATCGAAAATAGCGGCGTCCTTTCCAGATCCGCCAATCATTGTCATTCCGCGGCTCGCATAGATCAAGTCATCGCCAGCTCCACCGTTGAGCGTGGCTCCTGCTTCGCCGTAAAGTTTATCGTTGCCGTTTCCGCCGTAAATGAAATCTTTGCCACCCCGCCCACGGATAATGTCGTCACCACCGTTGCCATATATGATGTCGATGGCCGCCGTACCCGCGGCGTCGTCGTCGCGGTCGGAGAGCCTAAGCTTGAGCTTCTGGTAATTTTGGAGGGTGACGAAGTTCCAGCCAACTTCGAGCGAGATCGAAGTGTCGTAAGCGCCAAGCACGGTCGCCGCTTTTCCTGACGTTGTAAAGTCGAGGTCTATGGTCTCGACTTTGTCGAGCGAAATCATTCCCGACTTGTAGTCGCCTAGGAAAGTGTCCGTGCCCGCAGTTCCATCCAGGAAAACACCACCTGGCGTTCCATCCAGAGATGTGTTTTTTGCACCTCGCGCATCAAGGAAGTTCTTGCCTTTTCCCGTCTTGAAGTCGATGACTTCAAACCCGCGTATCCATGTTTCCGGCGCTATCTCGGTGTATGTGTTGAGCCGACCGGTCAATGTCAGATTGAGATTGTGTTTCTGCGCGCTGAAGTCGAACTTCAGGGTATCAGCGCCCGCACCGCCATCCAATTTGTCCCCGACATAGCCTTTTATCTCATCATTGCCCTCTCCGCCGGATACGAAGTCTCCGCCACCTCTACCATCGATGACATCATTTCCTGCTAACCCGTAAATCTTCTCTTTGGCTCCGGTGCCAACGAGCTCGTCTGGGAATTCATTTCCTTCAATAAGAGAAGTTTTCGCGGCAGAAAATTTGAGTGGCATAATGCTATCCTGGAAATATATGGCTGTCGTAGTTATAGCGTGGGTTGTGGTCTGGTAAAGTGGGATATCCCGCGTTTTTTGATGGGGTGCCTGCCTCGGTCAATGGAGAGACGATCGCCAGTTTCCGTAGCATTCTGCCGCAGACATATATGTGCGCAAACGGCATAGGCACTGATCTTGGTTGCCTTCCATTAAACAGGCATTAACCATGTTGCTTCTATAGTTTACGCAGAAGGTCAGAGAAGCAGCACTAATCGATTGCAAAATGTGCAAAGCACGTAAGCATCAAGGTTAATAGCTGATTATCGACCTTGATCGAAGCGGCGATCCGGCTCTGGGGCAGGGCGCGCTTCATGGATTTACACCATCGCTGATGTCAGCGCGCCGGCAGCCCTTGCCGGGCGAACGGTCGCGATTTGCCTGCGCGTGGAGTACGGTTGGTGCGTCAGAGTAAACAGTTTCGTCGGTCCGGCGCGTCGCGCCGCCTCGCAAGTCCGCTGCTTCTCGGTCTCGGCCTGCTTCTCGGCTTTCCGTCCTTTTCCGGCCATGCCGATCTCGCCACCTTCCTGTCGGGTATCAATCGCGGCGGCGAGCGCTGGCGCATGCATATGACGCGGTCACCGGCCGGTTCCCTGCATGATGTCGAAGTCGTCTTCAACGATCCGATCACCACGGGCGCCATCGCCGATGGTGCGGGCCTTAGCCTGCCCGATGGTGAGAAGGTCGCATTCTCCTCCGGTGCAAAAGACACCGAAGCTTTGACCGACGAAGAGCGCGTCAACCGCAAGGCAAAGAAAGGCCGCATCGTGGCGGTCGTTCCGGTGACGCCGCCAAAGGATTTCACCGCCGGCTCGATCCTCCAGCGCACGAGTTTCCTGATCGAGCCGAAACTCGACGGTGAGCGCATGGTCTTTGCCAAGTCGGACATCAAAGGCAAGGAAATCCAGATCGCCACGGCCTTCTACAAGAAGAAGCCGCCTCAGGTGGATACGTCGATGTCGCCGATGGTCGCCAGCCTCGTGACCAACGAGAAGGCCGATATTCTGGCAACCGCCTATGCGCCGGTAAAGCCGGACTATGCCCGCCAGTCGCCCTTCGATTCCATTCTGCGCGACGACAAGACCGGTGGTCGCTTCATTCCCGAAATCGCGCCTGAAGATCATGCCTGGGCGGCCAATCCGCTGCCGGCGGAGGTCTTCAGCGAGGCCGAGCAGAAGTGTCTGACCTCCGGCATCTATTTCGAATCCCGCGGCGAGAGCGCCAAGGGGCAGGCCGCCGTTGCGCAGGTCATTCTCAATCGCGTCCGCAACCCTGCCTATCCCGGCACCGTCTGCGGCGTCGTCTACCAGAACAAGACCTGGTACAACCGCTGCCAGTTCTCCTTCACCTGCGACCGCATTCCGGACATCGTCTGGTCGCCCGCTGCATGGCGCACCGCCAAGGAAGTCGCGCTTGCGGTCACGGCCGGCAAGATCTGGCTGCCGGAAGTCGGTTCTTCAACACATTATCATGCCACATACGTCAAGCCGAACTGGGGGCCGACGATGAAGCGCGTGGCCAAGATCGGCAAGCATATCTTCTACCGCACCTATGGCGGCGGCTGGAGCTGACCGGCTTTGGTGTGAGACAACGATTCCGTCAGGCCGGCGCCAAAAGCCGGCCAACGGCTGCGGCAGATTCTCCATCTGCCTGGGCAATTGGGCTTAAGTCACTGATTTAAAATAATAATATTGTGCCTTCACAAGCGCCTTCCACGCCTTGACTACAAAGGCCCCGAAAACTATGTTGCGGCCGACTTCAGAACGGGCCGACGGTGGCTTCAAATCCGGCCTTTCTATGGCGAAGTTGATGGTCTAAGACCGTCGCGGAGCGATAAGAGGAGGATGCCACATGACGGACGACCGGAAAGAGGGTCTGGAAGAGCGGCGCGCGCGGCTCCAATCCGAGTTGTCGGCAAAGCTGGGCAAGGACCCGGGCGAAGCTGCCAGCGAGGCGAGGGCTGCGGAAAACCGCAAAGGCTATCAGGTTGCCGTCAAGCTTTCGAGCGAATTTGTGGCGGCGATCATTGTAGGCGCGCTTCTGGGCTATCTTTTGGACCATTTTGCGGGTACAGGGCCGTGGGGGATGATCGTACTCCTCCTTCTTGGCTTCTGTGCCGGTGTGCTGAACGTTCTGCGTTCGGCGGGAATGGTGGCGTCGCCCCATCCCGCGGATGAGCTGGGCAGGGTCGGCAAGGATAAGGGCGACGACGTTTAAGCGTCTGTTGCAGTATGAAAAAGGACCGCTCCCGAGCGGTGAAAACGAGAGAGAGCGGCTGTGGCAGGCGATAAGGTAGATCCGGTACACCAGTTTGTGGTCAACAAGATCGTCCCGATCGAAATCGGCGGTATTGATTTTTCGTTCACCAATGCATCGCTGTTCATGGTCGCGACGCTGGTCGTTGCTGTAGGCTTCCTCTATTTCACGACGTCGAGCCGCGCGGTTGTTCCGGGTCGTCTCCAGTCAGTCTCCGAAATGTCCTATGAATTCATCGCCTCGATGCTGCGCGAAGGCGCAGGCTCCCACGGCATGAAGTTCTTCCCGATGGTGTTCTCGCTGTTCATGTTCATCCTGACGGCAAACATGCTCGGCATGATCCCTTACTTCTTCACCGTCACCAGCCAGATCATCGTGACCTTCGCGCTTGCGCTGTTCGTCATCGGCACGGTTCTGGTCTACGGTTTCTACAAGCACGGCTTCGGCTTCCTGAACGTCTTCGTTCCGAGCGGCGTTCCCGGCATCCTTCTGCCGCTCGTCGTTGCCATCGAAGTCATTTCCTTCCTGTCGCGTCCCATCAGCCTTTCGGTTCGTCTCTTCGCGAACATGCTGGCTGGCCACATCACGCTCAAAGTGTTCGCGGGCTTCGTTGCCACGCTTGGAACCATGGGTGCAGTCGGCATCGGCGGCGCGATCCTGCCCATGATCATGACCGTCGCTTTGACGGGTCTCGAATTCCTCGTCGCCTTCCTGCAGGCTTACGTCTTCGCGGTACTCACTTGCATGTACCTCAACGACGCTGTCCATCCGGGTGGCCACTAGGGAAAAGTCACGGAGTCCCGGCCGGCCTCGTCCGGCCTGGGTGCCAAATCCAGCCGCAACACCATTCGAAGGAGTTTAACATGGAAGCGGAAGCAGCAAAGTTCATCGGTGCAGGTCTCGCTTGCCTCGGTATGGCCGGTACGGCTCTCGGCCTCGGCAACATCTTCGGCAGCTACCTGTCGGGCGCTCTGCGCAACCCTTCGGCCGCTGACAGCCAGTTCGGCCGCCTCGTATTCGGCTTCGCCGTTACGGAA
Organism: Pararhizobium arenae; assembly: GCF_001931685.1. GTDB lineage: Bacteria > Pseudomonadota > Alphaproteobacteria > Rhizobiales > Rhizobiaceae > Pararhizobium > Pararhizobium arenae. Next base: position 130,009 of record NZ_MOOY01000003.1, read on the forward strand.
GCTCTGGGCATCTTCTCGCTGCTCGTAGCTCTTCTCCTCCTTTTCGCTGTTTAATAACAGCTTTAAGGCTGGGCCGCGGGATCAAACCCGCGGCCCGCAAATCATTTGAGTGCACCTGGAGGTGAGCATGTTTGTGACGGCGGCCTATGCCCAGTCAACCACCACCGAAGGCACAGAAACCCATGACGCCGCTGCCGGCGAGGTGCACACCGAAACCGGTGTCGCGCATGAAGGCGGTCACGGCTCTGGCGTGTTCCCGCCCTTCGACCAATCGACATTCGCATCGCAGCTCCTGTGGCTCGCGATTTCCTTCGGTCTTTTCTACGTCCTGATCTCGAAGGTCATCCTTCCGCGGATCGGTGGCATTCTGGAAGCCCGCTCCGGCACGATCGCCCGCGATCTTGACGATGCAGCGCGCTCGAAGGCCGAAGCTGACGCCGCCATTGCCGCCTATGAGCAGGACCTTGCAGCTGCAAAGGCCAAGGGCAACGCCATCGCCGGTGAAGCACGCGAAGCTGCCAAGGCCAAGGCCGCCGCAGAACGCGCCGCTGTGGAAGCCGAGCTGAACGACAAGATCACCGCCGCCGAAGTCCGCATCGCGGACATCAAGGCGAAGGCTCTGGCCGACGTCGGTGCCATCGCCGAAGAAACCGCCGCCGCCGTCGTCGAACAGCTGATCGGCAAGGCAAGCAAGGCCGAGATCGCTGCTGCGGTCAAAGCAACGGCAAAGTAAAGGAGCGCCATCATGGATTTGACCTCACTGGCGACATTCTGGGCCTTCGTTGGCCTCATTCTCTTCTTTGTCCTGATCGCCTACCTCAAGGTTCCGGCGATGCTTGCTAAGTCGCTCGACGAGCGCGCTGGTCGCATCAGCAACGAACTGAAGGAAGCAAAGCGTCTTCGTGAAGAAGCCCAGGCACTTCTGGTCGAGTACCAGAAGAAGCGCAAGGAAGCCGAAGCAGAAGCCGCAAACATTGTTGCCGCTGCCGAGCGTGAAGCCACAGCGCTGACGGCCGAAGCCAAGGCCAAGACGGAAGAATTCGTCGCGCGCCGTACGTCGCTCTCCGAGCAGAAGATCAAGCAGGCTGAAAGCGACGCGATCAACGCCGTACGCGCGACTGCCGTTGATCTGGCGATTGCCGCTGCCGAACAGGTGATTGCTTCGAAATCGGATGCAACAACGCAGAACGCGCTGTTTGCCAAGGCTGTCGGCGACGTGAAGACACGGCTGAATTAATCAGCGCCTGATCCGAATGAACTGAAAAGGCTGGCCTCGCGCCGGCCTTTTTTCGTTACACAGGCCTGAAGATTTGGCTTTCAACACGATGCCGCGGAAGAGGCGTGGTTGAGGCGAGTAAATGGGCAACGGGCGTCGGTATGCACGTTGTGGCTGCAGCGCACGTACGGCAGCATTTAGAAAAATGAAATGCTCCCGTGGCAGATTGCGCAGGCAACAGGCTGATTTGCATGTGAAACAACCCCCTGCTCAACAACGGGGGCAGCGCATCAAAGATTGCCTGGTCGGTGTAATGTGGGAAGGCGACTGCGTGTTTACCCAGCAACAATTAAGCTCGATACTTTCGTCTCTTCCGGACCCCGCCTTCATCCTGACCCGAAGCGGGCGCTACGCGGCGATATTCGGGGGCAAGGACAGCCGCCATTATCACGACGGCAGCGCCCTTGTGGGCCTCAGCATGTTTGATGTGCTGAAGGAGGAGAAGGCGGCCTGGTTCGCCGCTGAAATAGAAAAGGCGCTTGAAAGCGGTGTTCTTCACATTGTCGAGTATGAGCTGAGCGGCAGTGACGTGAAGGGTGCCGGCGATGGCCCGGATTACACCATCTGGTTCGAGGGCCGCGTTCAGGCGCTGAGTTTTCCGGTCGACGGCGAGGCCGCTGTTGTCTGGGTGGCCAGCAACATAACGGAGAAGAACGAGGTGCAGCGCAAGTTGCGCCAGTTGAGCGAGACCGATGCCCTGACCGGCCTTTACAACCGGCGCAAGCTCATCGAAACCCTGGACCGGCGGCTGGAGATCTTTGCACGGGAAAAGACCCCGACATCCGTCCTGGTCTTCGATCTCGACAATTTCAAGCGGCTCAATGACGAGATGGGACATCAGACCGGCGATGCGGCTCTGGTTGAGATCGCGCGCCTGTGCCGCCAGCATTTGCGCCAGAACGATGTGATCGCCCGTTTCGGCGGCGACGAATTCGTGGTGGTGATGCCAGAGACGCGTCGTGGCGATGCGTTGCAAATCGCCGAACGATTGCGCGAGAATGTTCCGATCGTTCTGAGGGAGAGCCTGCGTTACGAATCGACGATCAGCGGCGGCGTTAGCGAATTCGGCCAGCCGGATCGTTTATCCAGCGATATCCTGAAACGTGCCGATGAGGGGCTCTACCTCTCGAAGCGGGCCGGCCGGAACCGCGTTTCGGCCTTGTAAAGGCGTTGCCAAAGGCCAGCTCAGCAGGTCACTCGCTTTTCGCCTGGGACGGCGCGATCGTAATGCAGGCCTGTTCAAACTCTTCCATCGTTTCCGCCGTGTTGTCCTGCGGCAGCACTGCGTCCGTCGCAACGTCGGTTGCGGTTCCTGTTGGCTGGCCGTCATAGACATAGGACTCGATGTAATAGGCGAGCCCGCCCTTCCAGACCTTCCGGCCATCGATATCCTTGCAGGGATAGGCGGTCTGCAGGTCGGACTGCAACGCCTCGGCGGTCGGCTCCGCTGCTGCGGGCGGTGTCTCGGCCGTAGCCATCAATCCTATAAGCGTGAGTGTGAAGAGCACGAAACAAGTCCTTCCCGCGAATCGCCAGGCTGCGATCCCATGGCCAGTCTATAGTCGATCGTTTTGCACCCTTGTTACAGGCGTGACGTCATCCAAGGGAAAATCCTGAAAAACTCGACCGGCGTCACCTGGCCGCCACATCCGGGCGTTCGACACGCCAATGCAGCTTTCCGTGCCATTGTTCCAACGGCGCGCGATGACAAAGTGGTGAAACCGCGACGCATTATGACGTCAACTTGTGTGGGCGATCGACGGCACGAAATTCGACTCCGTTCAGAAGCCGTCGAATACGGTCACGTCCTGCCCGTTCTCCCCGTCTTCCTCGTCACGGCGCAGCGGGCGAAAACTCATGCGGTGCAGAGGGCAGGGGCCATCGTCGATAATGGCCTTGCGATGGCGCGCTGTGGCGTATCCCGCGTGTACGGAAAAGCCGTAGGCCGGGAAGACCAGATCGGCCCGCGCCATCATCCGGTCGCGGGTGACCTTGGCGACGATCGAAGCGGCGGCGATCGAGACGGAACGGGCATCGCCCTTGACGACAGCCTTGCCGACGCAGGCGAGGCCCGGCGGAACATCGCGACCATCCGCCAGCACGCAGGACGGCGTAAGAGCGAGGCCTGCGACAGCCCGGCGCATCGCATCCAGGCTTGCTTTGCGGATATCCGTCCCGTCGATCCTGCGCGCGCCGGAAGAGGCGACAGAAACGATCGCATTGGCGAGGATGATATCGTAAAGCTGCTCACGGCGGGAAAGGGTGAGCTTCTTGCTGTCGTTCAGCCCTTCCGGAATGTTGTCCGGGTCGAGGATAACAGCGGCGGCAACAACCGGCCCTGCAAGCGGCCCGCGCCCTGCCTCATCCGTTCCGGCCACCGGCCAGAGCCCCTCGCGCCGAACGCCAGTTTCTATTGAAAAATCAGGCCCGCCGGCATCGTCGAAAAAAAAGGGGGAATCGGGCACTGTGCTTCGTGACATTGGCGGACCGTTGCACGGAAGCCCGATTCCCTGCAAGTCCCCCGGCCGGATGCGGCGACGGCCGGGGGATTGGCCGTTCCCGTCACAGGGACGAACGGGAACGGCAGAAACATGAGCCGGCATCGCCGGCCGGGCTCACAGCAGCGACAGCTGAACGCCTGACCCCAGCGGCGGCACGAACAGATCGCAGTTGAGCGGGCGTTTCGAAAGGTTCAGCTCCAGCCGCTTGGCGGCAAGCTCGAAACGTCGGCCGATCTGCCAGGCATAGGGGCCAGCCCCTTTCATGCGTTTGCCGAAATCGGCATCGTAATCCTTGCCGCCGCGCATGGAGCGCACCAGCGACATCACATGGCGGTAGCGATCTGGATAGTTGCGCAGCAGCCAGTCGCGAAACAGCGGACTGACCTCCAGCGGCAGGCGCAGAAGAACGTAGCTCGCGGACGACGCGCCGGCGGCCTTGCCGGATTCCAGCACGCGCTCGATCTCGTGGTCGTTGAGGGCCGGTATGATCGGCGCCATCATTGCAGTGGTCGGAATGCCCGCCTCTGACAGTATCCTGATCGCCTCCAGACGTTTGGAAGGCGTGGAGGCACGCGGCTCCATGAGCCGCGCCAGCTTGCGGTCGAGCGTCGTCACCGAGAGCCCGACCTTGGCCAGCCCCTTTTCCGCCATCGGGCCGAGAATATCGATGTCCCGCGTTACCATCGCCGATTTGGTGACGATCATGACTGGGTGATTGCAGGCCTCCAGCACTTCGAGAACCTGACGCATGATGCGCCATTCCTTCTCGATCGGCTGGTAGGGATCCGTGTTGGTGCCGATCGCGATCGGCCGCACCTTGTATCCCGGCTTTGCAAGCTCGCGCTCCAGAAGCCGGGCAGCGTCCGGCTTGGCAAACAGTTTCGCCTCGAAATCAAGCCCCGCCGAAAGGCCCATATAGGCATGCGTCGGCCGTGCAAAACAATAGATGCAGCCGTGCTCGCAGCCACGGTATGGATTGATCGAACGGTCGAAGGGGATGTCCGGGCTGTCGTTGCGGCTGATGACGGAACGCGGCTTCTCCACCTGCACTTCGGTCTTGAAAGGCGGCAGGTCTTCCAGCGAGTTCCAGCCGTCGTCTTCGGCTTCCCGGCTCAGCGGCTCGAAGCGCCCGGCGGTGTTCAGTCCGGCGCCGCGACCGCGCCGACGATCGATATCGATGCGCAGGCCCGTGCCGGCGATCATCGCTTCGGCCATGTCAGCCGTGTGGGCGGGCGCAAACGCACCCTGCCTGAGATCAGACAGATCGGTCATGTCGAGACAACTCCGGGAAACCAGAAGTGCCGCATCCTGCGACGGTTTCTGATTATTTTCCTAACGCGAAATTGAGAACAATGCAAGAACAAAAAATCGGCACGGTTGGGTGAAGGCAACGTCAGCGGCCTTAAAGTGTTGAGATTCATGATTAATGAAGAGCGAACGTGTCCCGCTTCGTTGCAATGTGGCAATTCCTGCTGCGATGCGATAGGAGGGGCGATGCTGACGATCATCCTGGAAACCCGCAACAACGAAGCCGAACTCGCCCAGAGCCTGTCTGCGCTTGTTTCCGCGGCGGTGGAAGGCTTGATCAGCGATGTCATCGTTCTGGATCATGGCTCCGACGACGGGTCTTTGCGCGTGGCGGATGCGGCGGGTTGCCGGTTCCACGATCTCTGGGACCTGGCGGATATCATCCGCTCGGCGCGCGGCGAATGGCTGCTGTTTCTCGAGCCGGGTGCGCGGCCGACGGGGCGCTGGATCGACGATGTGGCCGAATACATGGCTCTGAACAGGGAGCCGGCCCACTTCTCGCCCGCGCGGCTTTACCGCAAGCCGCTGCTGAAGCGGCTTTTCATCCGCCCCACACCGCTGGAGCACGGCATTCTTGTGTCCCGGCAACAGGCTTCGGCCGCTGTGCGTGCCAACAGTCCCGGTGATATAGCCAAAGCGCTTTCGACCCGCCGCCTGTCTGCCGAGATCATACCCGCCTGGGTCGCTACCGAGGCACGCACCCCCCTGCGCGGATGACGGCCATGAAAAGGGCAGGCCCTTTCGAGCCCGCCCGCGCTTCATGGAAAATTGCTGCCTGAAAATGTCTTGTCGCGGACTGCCGCGTTGTATAGCCACTCGCTCCGCTTGGACGCGGAAACCGCGTCAGAGGATGAAATCCGCTGCATTCATGCTGGTAACATTGATGGCGATCTGGAAGTCGGCCGTACCATTGCCATCGACGTCGCCGGAGACCACGCCGCCGGAGAAGCGCAACTCGCCCGCATGGTTGCCGAAAGCGGCCGAGCCGATGAACGAGAACGCCTGATTGCCGGCAACCGTGGTCTTGGCGTCGATGCCGCCGAGATCGACTTTGTCGCCCTGGGCGCGGGAGAAATCCAGGATACTGTCGCGGTTCGCCCCGACAACGCTTTCGTTCTTGTTGTTGAAGTCGAACTTGTCGGCACCCGTCCCGCCCCGCAGTTGGTCGCGGCCGGTCCCACCCGTCAGGACGTCATTGCCGCCGAGGCCGGAAAGAATGTCGTTGCCGCCGCGACCGTTCAGCGTGTTTGCGGCAGACGAGCCGACGATCGTGTCGCCGACATTGGTGCCCGCCGCATTCTCGATGCTGACGAGAGTTTCGAAGCGATTGGCGCCCGTCTGGGCAAAACCCTGGCCGAGATCGATGCCGACGCCGGTGCTGCGCAAGACAGAGCTGTCGTCGCGCGGCTCGTAGCTGATGCTGTCTGTGCCCGCACCGCCGTTGAAGACATTCTGCCAGCCTTCGGAGAAAAAGCTGTCATTGCCGTTTTCGCCGAAATAGTCGCTGTGGAAGGTGGAAACCGCAATGGTATCGTTGCCGTCGCCCGCCCGGATGGTGTCGAACGGCGAGCCCGAAAAGGCGAAGCCAAGGCCGACATAGGCGTCGTCGCCGGTGCCCAGGCGGATATCGTTGCCGCCTTCGAAGTGGTTGACCACGCCATCATTGCCGGCGCCTGCATCGACGAAATTGAAGCCGCCGAAATCGTCGCTGCGGTTCAGGATGATGGTGTCGTTGCCGTTGAGGCCGAAAATGCGGACCTCGATTTCATTGCCTTGCTGGATGGTGTCTGCGCCGTTGGTGCCGTTGATCGTCCTGCCCATTGTCTTTCTCCCTCTGTCTGTCTGTTGGGAGGTTTATAGACCGGACAGGAGGGGTCGCGCTGTTTCGGATGGAACAGGGGCGTGCGGTGGCGCGTGAAAATATCAGCTGCGCTTCAGGTGTTCGTCGAGACGCGGCATGATCTCCACGAAGTTGCAGGGCATGTGCCGATAGTCGAGCTGCTGCTTGAGAATGCCATCCCAGGCGTCGCGGCAGGCGCCGGGGGAACCGGGCAGAACGAAGACGAAGGTCGTGCCGATGAGGCCCGCGGTAGCGCGCGACTGGATGGTCGATGTGCCGATCTTGTCGTAGGAGTTGCGATGAAAGACCGCGGAAAAGCCCTCCATGCGCTTGTCGAAATGCGGCTCCAGCGTATCGGGCGTGACATCGCGTCCGGTAAAGCCCGTGCCGCCCGTCGTGATAATCACGTCGATGGCATCGTTTCCCGACCAGCCCAACACCCTTTCGGCGATGGCCTCCTTGTCATCGGGGGAAATGGCACGATCGACGAGCCTGTGTCCAGCCTCCGCGATACGGTCCGCCAGCGTGTCGCCGGATCGGTCGTCCGCCAGCGTGCGGGTGTCGGATACCGTGAGAACGGCAATGCCGAGCGGAATGAAAGGCCGGTTATCGTCAGACTTTGCCATCGTCGTCTCCTGCAACACTGAAACAGCGTAAAACGTACCAGTCGGGATGGTTCGCCGAAAGCGCCTCCGCTGCCGCGTCGCGTGCCTGCTCCGTTTCATAAAGACCAAAGCAGGTGGCGCCGGAGCCGGACATGCGCGTGAACAGCGCATCTGCGGCAAGCGCCTGCGATACCTCGGCAATCACCGGCTCAAGCAGCCGTGCCGGCGGCTCCAGATCGTTGCGCATCGCAGCCAGCGCAGAGAACCATTCGCCGGCGGAAGCCTGTTTTCCCGGCAAAACGAGAGGCGGGTTGGTCTTGTTGGTCAGGAGGCGAAAGATCGCAGGTGTGGAAACCGGCACAAGCGGATTGACCAGCAGCATTGGAAAGCGGGGAAAATCCCGCAGGATTTCCGTGTGTTCGCCGATGCCGCGTGCCACCAGCGGCCGGCCCTGAAAGCACATCGGCACGTCGGCGCCAAGCCGGATGGCGATCTCTGCGAGTTCGCCGGCATTGCTTGTGTCGGCGAGCCCCTCCGGCGCCTGCCAAAGAGCAAGCAAGCCCTTAAGCGTCGCTGCAGCATCAGCCGATCCGCCGCCAATGCCGGAAGCGACCGGGAGGTTTTTTTCCAGATGCAGATGAACGGGGCCAGCGGCATGGCCGTACCGTTGCAAAAGTGCCCGAAGGCTGTCACGCGCCGTGAGCACGAGATTTCCGCCCGCGGCGGCGCCATCAGACGGGATATCGGCGCAAAATGCGCCCGAAACCGTAAATCGGTCCGCGGTGGAAGCGGAAAAACCGATGCGATCGCCCCGATCCGCAAAGGTTACGATGCTTTCTAGCAGATGGTAACCATCGGTCCTCTGACCGACCACATGCAGCGCTAGATTGATCTTGGCAGGGGCCGTCAGAACCAGCTCGAACTGCGAGAGATCGTTTCTACGCATATCAGCCGCGATCATCAAAAGACTTTCAGGGAATACGGATTGCCGCTTGCTCCCCCTTCTCGCCGAAACGGGAAGGGGAAACGTCATGGAAGGCGTACCTGTTTGGGATCAGCTCTTCTTGCCGGCCGTATCGACCGGATCGGTTTTTTCCGGCAGCTTCTCATTGGCATCGGCGGCATTGGGAACGTTGTCGTCAAGCGGCGGCAAGCCGTTTTCGATCTTGGCCTTGATCTTCGGGATTTCCGCTTCTTCCGGCTTAAGATCGAGCGTCTGGTTCCATTTGTAGACCGCCTCAAGCTTACGGCCAACACGCCAGTAGGCATCGCCCAGATGGTCGTTGATGGTCGGATCGCCAGCCAGAAGCTCGGCGGCGCGCTCGAGTTCGGTCACCGCGTCCTCAAAACGTCCCATGCGGAAATAGGCCCAGCCGAGCGAGTCGATGATGTAGCCGTCATCCGGCTTCAACTCGACAGCCTTGCGGATCATCTCCAGGCCCTTTTCGAGATTGATGTTCATATCGATCCAGGAGTAGCCGAGATAGTTCAAAACCTGCGGCTGATCCGGGTTGAGCTCCAGTGCCTTGGTGAAGTTCGGTTCCGCCTTCGGCCATTCCTTTAGGCGTTCATAGGCGATGCCGCGCTGGAAGTAGATCGACCAATCCTGCTTTTTCGGGAGCGGTCCGAGAGAATCCACCGCCTGATCGTAGACCCGCGACATCTCTCTGTAATCCTTGGCGTCCGAAAGCACGCTGCCATAGGCGACATAGCTGCGGATATCTTTCGGATCGAGTTCGATCAAACCCTTCAGGTGTGTCTTGGCTTCCTCGACCTTGCCGACGGAAGCGAGCGCCAGTCCAAGCTGCATCTCGGACAGACGACGCATCGGCGAGCCTTCCGGCACCTGTCTGTAGAATTCGATCGCCTGTTCCGGCTTCTTCAGGTTTTCGGCAACGCCACCGAGCATCACGAGCACGTCGGAACTGTCGGGATCGAGCGCACGCGCCGACTGGAGATAGAGCGAGACGATGTCTTCCGCGCCATCGCGGTTCAACGCGGCACCAATGCTGAACAGCACGGCGGCTGCGCCCTGCGCGGCATCGCGAACCTGCTGCTCCTGCGGCTGGCCTTTCTCGATGCTGATGCGCAGGGAGCTGAGCGGCGCGTAGTTGTTGAGGAAGTTTTCGCCGACTGCGATCGCGTCGAGCGCTTTCTGCTTGTTGCCGTCACGGGCTTCGAGGCGGGCAAGAGCGGTGATGGCGCGCAGGAATGTGTCCGGCGCCGCGCCGCCGCCGTTGCGGTCGAGAATTGCATCGTTGAAGCGCGCGCGGGCCGTGGCCTTGTCGCCGGCAGCAAGCGCGATCGCGCCTTCATGGTAATTCTTGAAAATGGCGAACCACTCAGGGCCTTCCAGCGCCTGGATCGAAGCGATCGCGTTCTTGGGATTGCCGGAACCGGCCTTCGCCCAGCCGATCAGCAGGCCGTTCAGCAGCCGGTCCAGATCGTTCGGACCCTTGTAGACGAGCAGCTTTTCAGCATTCTTGAATTCCTTCTTGCGGATAGCATCCACAGCCCTGACGACAGTAGTGATCCGCTCGACCGACCTGTCGCCCTTCAGCTCCTCGGCGATCTTCACGCCATCTTCCAAATCGCCGTTCATCAAAAGCGTGATCATCAGCCGCTGCTTGACGTCAACGTTGTCCGGCTGGAATTCGAGGGCCGTGCGATAAAGTTTTGTCGCGGTCGCGAAATCGCGATCGACATCGGCGGTGCGCGCCGCAAGAAAGGCGCCGGAGAAGCTGTTGATCGAGTTGACATCGAAAGGCTTCGTTTCGGCGGCTGCGGCGGGCGTCTCCTCGGCAAGGCTCTGGGGCACGCTGGCAAGGGATGCCAGGGCAAGGAGCGCTGCACCGCTGAGGAGGCGAAGAATGTGTGTCTGCCGCATGACAAGCCTTTCGTTGCGGAGCGTGCCGGTGGCCGCTGCCGGATAAGCGCGGAATCAATTCCGAAATAGTAGCGCATAACCCGATGGACCGGAATCGGTCGCTTTGCGGATCATGCAGCATGACCGATCTGTCCGTCATGGACCACCGGCAGCCTTGGGTCGGGAGGCCGTACAATCCTCCCGAGGGCCATTCTACAAAACAGAATGGCTTTTTTGGCGCAACGCAGCAAGAATTTCGTGATTCCGGAAAGGTGTGCCGGGAAAAAGTCAGCTCACCCGGTCGATGCAGAAATCGATGACTTCCAGAAGAGCCGACTTCCACGGCGATTGCGGTAGCGGCGCCAGAGCATCGCGGGCGATCGTGCCGTAATGCTGTGCGCGGGCGATCGTGTCCGTCAGGCCATTATAGCGCGCGATCAGGCCCATCGCCTTTTCCAGGTTTCGGTCATCGCTCTGGCCACCTTCGATTGCCTCCCGCCAGAAGCTGCGCTCTTCCGGCGTGCCGCGTCGATAAGACAGGATGACCGGGAGCGTGATCTTGCCCTCACGGAAATCGTCACCGACATTCTTCCCGAGATCGGCAGCCTTGCCGCCGTAATCCAAGACGTCATCAACCAGTTGGAAGGCGAGGCCGAGATTCATGCCGTAGGATTTCAGCGCATTGCGGCTGGCCTTGTCCGTGCCGGCAACGATCGGGCCGACTTCGGCTGCAGCGGCAAACAGCGCGGCCGTCTTGGCGCGGATGACCGAGAGATAGTCGTCTTCAGTCGTTTCCATGTTCTTGGCGACGGAAAGCTGCAGCACTTCGCCTTCGGCAATGACGGATGCGGCGGTCGAAAGGACATCCAGCGCATCCAGCGAGCCGACATCAACCATCATCCGGAAGGCCTGGCCGAGGAGAAAGTCGCCGACGAGCACGCTTGCCTGGTTGCCCCAGATCATGCGCGCAGTGGATTTGCCGCGCCGCAGATCGCTCTCATCGACCACGTCGTCATGCAGGAGCGTTGCGGTGTGCATGAACTCGACGGAGGTCGCCAGCTTCACATGGGCATCGCCGGTAAAGCCGAACATGGACGCGGAGGCGAGCGTCAGCATCGGGCGCAGGCGTTTTCCGCCCGAGGAAATCAGGTGGTTCGCCACTTCCGGGATCATCTGCACGTCGGAACCTGCCTTGGAGAGAATAAGCTGGTTCACCCGCTCCATATCGGCTTTTGTCAGGTCGACGAGAGGCTTGACCGATGCCTGTTTGTTTTTGCCGTCTTCCAGCGGTATCACTACGCCCAACGCGAGCCACTCCTGTTCAATTTCAGTCCGGACAATAGAAAGGGGGGCTTGCGGCGGCAAGTGGGGATTTGGCCGTCCCAAGTAAAATTCGCCGTGATTTTGAGGCATTCCATCCGTGAGGCAGCGAACCCCGCATGAAAGAACTGATCCGCACCAACGACGCCGTGCTCCTCTCCTTTGCCGAAAGCCTGATGAAGGATGCCGGTATCGGCTGCATGATTGCCGACCAGAATATGAGCATTTTCGAAGGTTCGCTCGGGCTTTTGCCACGGCGGTTTCTGGTGGTGGAGGATGATGCGGAGGAGGCGCGTAAGATATTGATCGATGCGGGGCTGGAAGCGGAGTTGCGGGAGTAGGGCGGTGCGTTTTTCTAGACGACTGAGCGTGCCGCTTTACCCCCTCTGCCCTGTCGGACATCTCCCCCTCAAGGGAGTAGATCGGCTGGAGCCAGCCTCTCGCGTCCGATCTCCCCCCTTGAAGGGGAGATGTCACGAAGTGACAGAGGGGGGTATCTGGCCACCAACGCAAAAGCTTTCTGTGCTTCGAAAATGGCCATTGCCCAATGACCTCGACTGAATCCATCGACAGCTTCCACCGTGGCCGTTTCCATGTCGTGCAGCCGCTCGGCCAAGGGCATCGCTCCGGCATGGATGCGATGCTTCTTGCGTCCCTCGTCGCCGATGAACGCCCGATCCGCGTGGCCGATCTCGGCGCCGGAGCGGGGGCCGCCGGCATGGCCGTTGCTTCCCGTCTCGACACCGCGCAGGTAACTCTGGTCGAGCGCTCTCCAACCATGGCCGCGTTTGCCCGCCGAAGCCTCGAACTCCCGGAAAACGCCCGGTTCGCCGCCCGCCTTGATGTCATCGAGGCCGATGTCGCCTGGAAGGGGCGTGAGCGCGCCGCCGCGGGTCTTGTCGACGACAGCTTCCATCATGTCATCATGAACCCGCCCTTCAACGATGGTTCTGACCGGCGCACGCCCGATCCTCTGAAGGCGGAAGCCCATGCAATGGAAGAAGACCTGTTCGAAATCTGGATACGCACGGCCTGCGCCATCACGCGACCCGGCGGCCAGTTGTCCCTGATCGCCCGCCCCGAATCGATCTCCGAGATCATCGCCGCCTGCGGCCGACGCTTCGGCGGCCTGGAAATCACCGCTCTTCATCCAAGGCCTGGTGAAAATGCTGTGCGCATTCTTGTGACGGCGATCAAGCAGAGCCGGGCACGGCTGGCGTTTCGCGCACCGCTCATCATGCACGAGGACGATGCCCACCGTTTCACGGCTTACGTCGACGACCTCAACAACGGCCGGGCCGCCTATGCCCGCAAGACGCTTTCCGCCCGGCGATGACGGATTTTTGACGGGGGATATTGCGTTCGCCCCGCCAATACATACATCCACCTCACGATTTTGTTGCCAAACGGAGGTTTTATGGCCGGATTCTTCAGAAAGCTGATGCCGAAGCGTTTTCGCAAAAGCGGTGTCACGATCCCTGTGGTCCGGCTGCACGGAACGATCATGGCCGGAGGCGGCCAGTTCCGCCCGCCGCTCAATCTGGCATCGGTTGCCTCCGTGCTGGATAAAGCCTTTGCTGTAAAAGATGCGCCGGCCGTTGCCATCTCCGTCAATTCGCCCGGCGGTTCGCCGGTACAGTCGCGCCTGATCTTTCAGCGCATCCGCGATCTGGCGGAGGAAAAGAAGAAGCGGGTGATTATCTTCGTCGAGGATGTCGCGGCATCCGGCGGCTACATGATCGCGCTGGCCGGCGATGAGATCATCGCCGATCCGACCTCGATCGTCGGCTCGATCGGTGTCGTTTCCGGCGGGTTCGGTTTTCCCGAATTGCTGAAGAAGATCGGCGTCGAGCGCCGCGTCTACACGGCTGGCGAAAACAAGGTGATGCTCGATCCTTTCCAGCCGGAAAAGGAAAAGGACATCGAATATCTGAAGACCTTGCAGCAACAGATTCACGCCGTGTTCATTGATATGGTCAAGGCGCGGCGCGGCCATCTGCTGGCCGACCACGGCGAAATTTTCTCCGGCCTGTTCTGGACCGGCGGCCGGGCGCTGGAACTGGGACTGATCGACAGCCTCGGCGATATGCGCGGCGAACTGAAGAAGCGTTACGGCGAAAAGACCGAACTGCAGCTGATCTCGCCAGCCCGCGGCCTGTTTGGTCGCCGCCAGCCGGGGGCAGCGATTGCCGGTGCGGTTGCGGAGCGTTTCGCGGCGTCTGCCGTATCGGGCCTTGCTGATGTGGCAGAGGAAAAGGCATTATGGGGCCGATACGGGCTCTGACACTTAAAGGAAAAGGCTCCGGGGGACACGCATGCCGCAAATCATTCTCTTTCTGCTCATCGTCGGCATCGCGTGGTTCGGCTACCGAAAGTTCATAGCCGATGCCGAAAAACTCTCACGCCAACGCGAACAGGTGCGCCGCGAGAAGGAAGCCGGCTCGCAGGGCACGCTGGTCAAGGATCCGGTGACGGGGGAATACAGGCTGAAGAAGCCGGAGTGAGAGATTGTTGCTGAAGCATCAGCATTATGAGATGATATACGTATAGGATGTATATCCGGAGACGAATGATGCAAGTATCAAAGTGGGGCAACAGCCTCGCCATTCGCATTCCCTCAAGCGTCGTCGAGGCGCTCGATCTTTCCGAAGGAGACGAGGTGGTAATCCGCCTTGCGGGTAATCGAGAGTTCGAGATCGAAAAGGATCACGGGCGCGCGGATGCTTTGGCCCGCATCCGCGCTTTGGCTCGAAACCTTCCCGCAGATTGGAAATTTGACCGGGAAGAGGCAAATGCCCGGTGAGCGTTCCGCCACTCCTGGATACGAATATTCTTGTCTACGCCGCTTCGAGTGACATTCGGGCATCAAAAGCACAGCTTCTCTTGACCCAGCCCTTCATCGTCAGCGTGCAGGCCTTCAATGAATTTGCCAATGTTTCTCGTCGCAAGATGGGCATGAGCTGGCAAGAAACGCGCACCGCTATCAACGATTTCAGTAAGCTGGCGACAGTGGTATTGCCTGTCGATACGGCGATCCACACACTTGGAATGGAACTGGCGGAGCGCTTGAAGCTCTCGATTTTCGACGCCATGATGGTAGCTAGCGCCCTTCGTGCGGGGTGCTCGCAATGCTATTCGGAAGACATGCAGCACGGTCTGGTGGTGAATGAGCAATTGAGGATCGTTAATCCGTTCATCGAGTGACCGGCCTATTCGCCATTAATACTCGTCTCTTGACCCCTCCGGCCCATCGTGGCACCAGACAGCCAGAAGTTTCCAAGCTGGACATCCGATCATGACTGCTGCCGCCCTGCCGGACCATATGAACCCGAAGCGCTCCTTCCAGGCGCTGATCCTGACGCTGCATGCGTATTGGGCGGACAAGGGTTGCGCCGTGCTGCAGCCCTATGACATGGAAGTGGGCGCCGGTACGTTCCATCCGGCAACGACGCTGCGCGCGCTCGGCCCCAAGCCCTGGCGTGCCGCTTATGTCCAGCCCTCGCGCCGCCCCACGGACGGTCGTTACGGCGAAAACCCGAACCGTCTCCAGCATTATTACCAGTATCAGGTGATCCTGAAGCCGAACCCGTCGAACCTGCAGGAACTGTATCTCGGCTCGCTTGAAGCGATCGGCCTTGATCCGCTGCTGCACGATATCCGCTTCGTCGAGGACGATTGGGAAAGCCCGACGCTTGGCGCCTGGGGTCTCGGCTGGGAGTGCTGGTGCGATGGCATGGAAGTGTCGCAGTTCACCTATTTCCAGCAGGTCTGCGGCATCGAATGCTCCCCGGTCTCAGGCGAACTGACCTACGGCCTCGAACGCCTCGCCATGTATGTGCAGGGCGTCGACAATGTCTATGACCTGAACTTCAACGGCCGCGAAGGCGATGAGAAGATCAGCTATGGCGATGTCTTCCTGCAGGCCGAGCAGGAGTATTCCCGCTACAATTTCGAATATGCCAACACCGCGATGCTGCACCAGCATTTCATCGACGCCGAGAAGGAGTGCGTGGCGCTGCTCGTCGCCGGAGCGCCGGGCGATACGGCAAACCAGCAACTGCACAAGTGCGTATTCCCGGCCTATGACCAGTGCATCAAGGCCAGCCACGTCTTCAATCTTCTGGATGCGCGCGGCGTGATCTCGGTCACGGAACGCCAGAGTTATATCCTGCGCGTGCGCACGCTCGCCAAGGCCTGCGGCGAAGCCTTCCTGTTGACGGATGCCGGCGGCGCAAATCTCGTGCGTGACGCGGCGTAAGGTTCCGAAATTCAGGGAAATGAGGAAAACGACTTGCCCGGAATGGGTGAGCGTAGTTTGTTGACAAACCCTCCGGCGCCATCCTCGGGCTTGTCCCGAGGATCCAATCCCGGAAGATTTATCCTCTTATTTTATTGCTTTAAACAGATTTCAGCAGATCCTCGGGACGAACCCGAGGATGACGCCGGAGGACGTGGTCAGGTTTGTCAGCAATCTGGGCTCGCCCGGAATGGAAGTGCGGGCTCAGGTGTCCATTTCCGTGATAACAGGCCGGTTGGTCCGCACCGGACGCAGCTTTGCCTGTTGCTGGCGCTCGACGCGCAGTGCGACGAAATGGGTAGCAGCCATCAGCGCAAGCGCGCTGGTCGTGATCAAAGTCAGGATGGTCATCTTAGCCTCGCTTGTATCGGCCGCCTCGGCCGTGAACCTGCTTTCATGGCAGGAGCAAGCGGTCATCATCGACCGCAAGACGCAAGTTACTAACGAGGCACAGGATAGGGGTTTCTCCCCTTTTCGCTATCGCTGAAATTCACTAGATCGATCGCTCTTTACAGCGTGTCGCTCATGCCGCTGCCGATTTCCCAGACCGGCTTCAGGGTGGGGTAGGTGCCCGTGGGCAATTGGCCGGCATAGGTCTGGAGGGCGCGGCGGACGCCGCTCGGGCGCTCCGGTGTGGTGACGCTCGCATAGGCGACGAAGAGGGCCGAGAAGGCGATGACGTTGATGAGGGTTGCGAGCGGTTTCATGGTCGTTGGCTTCGTTTGAATGTGCCGGTTCATTCCGGTTGTTGAAGCCACTATCGATCAGAACGGAAAATTTCGCGGTTCCCAATGAAACAGGGAAATCAAGGTGTTACTTACGTAACAGGATTGCTTTCACTTGCGCGCCGGCGGATACCCATTTGCCGCGTTATGTTCTAAGGTCGCGCAAAAGGCTTGAAGCGAGAGGGTGTTTCATGATCGGCTTGGCAATTGGCGCCGCGGTAATCCTGTACCTGATTTTCATCTATAACGGGCTGGTCAAGGCCCGGCAGGTGAAGGAAGAGGCATGGTCCGGCATCGACGTGCAGCTGAAGCGCCGCGCCGACCTGATCCCCAACCTGATCGAGACCGTCAAGGGCTACGCAGCCCATGAAAAAGGTACGCTTGAACAGATCGTCGAGCTGAGGAACAAGGCACAGTCGCTGCCGACGGGTGACGTCGCCGCCCGCGCTCAGGCGGAAGGGCTGCTCAGTCAGGCGCTTGGCAAGGTTTTCGCGCTTGCGGAAGCCTATCCGGACCTCAAGGCGAACCAGAATTTTTCCGAGTTGCAGCAGTCGCTTGAAACCATCGAGGAAGAAATCCAGATGTCGCGGCGCTATTACAACGGCGCCGCCCGCGACCTGAACGTCAAGGTCGAGAGTTTCCCGTCGAACCTGATCGCCGGTCCCTTCGGCTTTGCCAAGGCGCCGTTCTTCGAAATCACCAATGAAGCCGACCGCGCGGTGCCGACGGTCAAGTTTTAAGCCGTTCTTCCATCGCCAATGGCTTGCAATCGCGGCAATGCGTGCCGATAAGAACGGCGCGCATCCGCTATCCAAGAGTTTCCCGCATGAGCAAAGACCAGAAACTGACCGTCGTCCCGCCGTCCCATCCGTTGAAGGGCCGCGTCAGCCCGCCCGGCTCGAAGTCGATCACCAATCGCGCGCTGCTGCTCGCCGGTCTCGCCAAGGGCACGAGCCGCCTGACCGGGGCGCTGAAGAGCGACGATACGCGCTATATGGCGGAAGCGCTGCGGGCCATGGGCGTCGAGATCAGCGAGCCGGATGACACGACCTTTGTCGTCACCGGCACCGGCAAGCTTCTGGCCCCGGCAAAGTCGCTCTTCCTCGGCAATGCCGGCACAGCGACCCGCTTCCTGACGGCAGCTGCAGCGCTGGTTGAAGGCGAAGTCATCGTCGATGGCGACGAGCATATGCGCAAGCGTCCGATCGCGCCGCTGGTCAAGGCGCTGACGGCGCTCGGCGTCGATATCCGCTCCGAAACCGGCTGCCCGCCGGTCATCGTCAAGGGCACCGGCGATTTCGGCGCCGATCGCGTCGAGATCGATGCCGGTCTTTCCAGCCAGTATGTCTCGGCGCTCTTGATGGCCGCCGCCGGTGCCAGCCGCCCGATCGACATCATCCTGGCCGGCGATGATATCGGCGCCCGCGGTTATATCGATCTCACGGTTGCCGCCATGCGCGCCTTCGGTGCCGAAGTCACCCAGCCGAGCGCTTCCGTCTGGCAGGTGCAGCCGACCGGCTATACCGCGACCGATTACCTGATCGAGCCGGACGCTTCGGCCGCCACCTATCTCTGGGCTGCGGAAGTGTTGACCAAGGGTGAGATCGATCTCGGGGTGAAGGCGACGACCTTCTCCCAGCCGGATGCCAAGGCTTACGACGTCATCGCAAGCTTCCCGCACATGCCCGCCGTGATCGATGGCTCGCAGATGCAGGATGCGATCCCGACGCTTGCCGTGCTCGCCGCTTTCAACGAAACGCCTGTTCGTTTTGTCGGCATCGCCAATTTGCGCGTCAAGGAATGCGATCGTATCCGTGCGCTGTCGACCGGCCTCACCAACATCCGCGCAGGCCTTGCGACGGAGGAGGGCGATGATCTCGTCGTCGCGGCCGATCCGGCCCTTGCCGGACAGCGTCTGCCGGCCGATATCGATACCTTCGCCGATCACCGCATTGCCATGAGCTTTGCGCTCGCCGGCCTGAAGATCAAGGGCATCACCATTCTTGACCCGGCCTGCGTCGCAAAAACCTATCCGCGCTACTGGGACGAGCTTTCGTCTCTCGGCGTCGAACTCGAAGGCGATCGCCCGGATATCTGAATAAACAAACGCCGCGGGAGGGAAGGGCAGCATGATCCGACTGATCAGGGCATTCGGTGTAGCGCTTTTCCTTCTGGGCGCGCTCGTCGCGTCCAGCGCCTTTGCCGAGGAGGTCATCACCTCCTACAGTTCGGCGATTAATCTCGAGAAAAGCGGCCGGCTGATTGTTACCGAAACCATCCGCGCCCATGTCGAGGGCGACCGTATCAAGCGCGGCATCTACCGCGATTTTCCGCTGACCTTCCTTGATGACGGCGACCGGCGGCGCAAGGTGGAGTTCAAGCTGCTCTCCGTTTCCCGCGATGGCCAAAGCGAGCCCTATCGCACAGAAACCATTCAGGACGGCATCCGCATCTATACCGGCGATAAGGATGTTTTCCTGCCCTCCGGCGAGCATGTCTTCGAGATCGCCTATCAGACGGACCGCCAGATCCGCTATTTTCCGGATCATGACGAGCTTTACTGGAATGTCACCGGTACGGAATGGGCGTTTCCAATCGAGGAAGCGATCGCCACCGTAACCTTGCCGGATGGCGTGCGGGCGCAGGCGCTCGATGTCTTCACGGGCGGCTATGGCTCGCGCGAAAAGAACGCGACTGCGGTGGAAGATGGCCGCGAGGTGGTTTTCACCACCACCCGGCGCCTGCAACCGCAGGAAGGTCTCACTATCGCCATCAAGATGCCGAAAGGCAGCATCGATCCGCCCTCGGCTTCCACGGAAAAGCTCTGGTGGCTGAAGGACCATATGGCACCGGTTTTGGCGATTGCGGGGCTGGTGGTCGTTGTTCTCTACTACGCCCGCATGTGGCTGAAGGTGGGGCGCGATCCGGCGCGCGGCGTCATCGTGCCGCGCTGGGATGCGCCGGACGATATCTCTCCGGCGCTCGTCAACTACATCGACAACAAGGGCTTTTCCGGTCAGGGCTGGACGGCGCTTTCGGCGGCGGCACTCAGCCTTGCGGTGCAGGGTTACGTCGTGCTGGAAGACCTGAAACAGTCGCTCACCATCACCGCCACGGCCAAGACGCCGCCGACGAAGCTGCCGACCGGCGAGGCCGTGTTGATGCAGGCGGTGAAGGCGCAGGGCGGAAAGCTTGCCATCGACAAGGCCAACGGCAAGACGGTGCAAAAGGTCGGAGCCGATTTCCGCAGCGCCATGGAGAAGGAACACCGCAACCGCTACTATCTCGCCAACACATGGTATGTGCTGGGCGGCGTCGCGCTCTCCGCGGTGTTCCTCGTTTCGATCTTTCTGTTCGGCGATCTCGACGAAAACAATATCGCCATCGTCATGGTGCCGGCTTTTGCATCGGTGGTCATCTCGATTGTCGCTGTCGGCCTCGTAAAAAGCCTGCGCAAGAGCGGCACCCTCTTTGCCCGCGCCCGCGCCATCATCGTCTTTGCCTTCTTCGGGTTCATCCTCTGCTCCGTCGGCATCGGCATGGCCGCCTTCGTCTTCGAAACCGCCGTGCAGAGCCACCAGATGCCGCTGCTGGTCGCCGTCTGCGGCATCATCATCGCTAATATCCTGTTCTATTACCTGATGGGCGCGCCGACACCGCTCGGCACCCGCATGATGGATGGCATCGACGGCCTGCGCCAATATCTGACGCTCGCGGAAAAGGAGCGGATGAACATGGCAGGCGCCCCTGAAATGTCGCCGCGGCATTTCGAAAAGCTGTTGCCCTATGCCGTGGCGCTCGGCGTCGAAAAGCCCTGGTCGGAAACCTTTGACCGCTGGCTGCTTGCCG
The DNA here is from genome assembly GCF_001931685.1 of Pararhizobium arenae. Lineage (GTDB taxonomy): Bacteria > Pseudomonadota > Alphaproteobacteria > Rhizobiales > Rhizobiaceae > Pararhizobium > Pararhizobium arenae. The sequence continues at coordinate 150,596 of NZ_MOOY01000003.1, forward strand.
CAGCGGCAGGGGCGGCCGCCTATCAGCCGGCATGGTACCATGGCGACAGCTTCTCGGCCGGCTCGTTTGGCGATCGCATGGGCGGCTTTGCCGGCTCGATGGCGAGCACCATGACGGCCTCCTTGCCCCCGCCGCCGAAGAGCAGTTCATCCGGCTTTTCGAGTGGTGGCGGTTTTTCGGGCGGCGGCGGTGGTGGCGGTGGAGGCGGCGGCTGGTAAAGCCGTAGCGTCTTGCTCCCTCTTCTCCCCAGTGGGGAGAAGGTGGCCCGAAGGGCCGGATGAGGGGGCGGCTTGTTCCAAGATGCGCGGCAAAGACCCCCTCATCGCCTCGCTTTCGCTTGGCACTTCTCCCCGCTGGGGAGAAGAGGGCAGCCGAGGCGGCTGCCCCGCCGTAAACCCGCTTAACCGCGTGACTTTTCAGCCGCGGCTTGCTAAGTCCGCCGCAACCATCTGAACAACCCGCAAAGTGCCCGCCATGCCCGATCTTCTGCTTGAACTCCGCTCTGAGGAAATCCCGGCTCGTCTGCAGCGCAAGGCTGCCGGCGATCTGAAGAAATTGCTCACCGATGCGCTGGTCGATGCGGGCCTGACCTATGAGGGCGCACGCGAATACTGGACCCCGCGCCGGCTGACGCTGGATATCCGCGGTCTCAACACCCGCTCGGCGGATGTGCGCGAAGACATCAAGGGCCCCGCAACCTCGGCACCCGAACAGGCGATCCAGGGCTTTCTGCGCAAGGCAGGCCTTGCCTCGATCTCCGAGGCGCACGTCCATAGCGATCCGAAAAAGGGTGACTTTTACGTCGCCCATATCGTCAAGCCCGGCCGCCCGACCGAAGAGATCGTCGCCGAGGTGATGCCGGGCATCATCCGCAATTTTCCCTGGCCGAAGCCGATGCGCTCGGGTGCCGCCTCCGCAAAACCCGGCTCGCTGCGCTGGGTGCGCCCGCTGCAGTCGATCGTCTGCCTCTTCGGGCCGGAGCATGAAGAAACCCAGGTCATCCCCTTCGAGGTCGATGGCATCGTGGCGAGCAACGTGACGTATGGCCACCGCTTCCACGCACCGGAAGCTTTCACCGTGCGCCGCTTTGCCGATTACATCGAGAAGCTGGAAAAGGCCAAGGTCGTGCTCGACGCCGAGCGGCGCAAGCAGATCATCGCGTCGGACGCCGCCAACATCGCCTTTGCCAGCGGACTTGAGCTGGTCGAGGACGAGGGCTTGCTGGAAGAAGTCTCCGGCCTCGTCGAATGGCCGCAGGTGCTGATGGGCACCTTCGAGGAAGATTATCTGGCGATCCCGTCGGAAATCATCCGCCTGACGATCAAGACCAACCAGAAGTGTTTCGTCACCCGCGTTCAGGGTGAGGAAGGCCTGTCGAACAAGTTCATCCTCGTTTCCAATGTCGAGGCGAAGGACGGCGGCACGGAAATCATCCACGGCAACGGCAAGGTCGTGCGCGCCCGCCTGTCGGACGCCAAGCATTTCTGGACCCGCGATCAGGGCGACCTGCCGGACCTCAATACGCTCAAGGCCTCGGCCGAGAAATTCAACCTCGATCTCAAGAAGCCGCTCGACCAGCGCATGGCCAAGCTCGATGCGCTGAACGTAACGTTCCACGCCAAGCTCGGCACGCAGGGCGAGCGCGTTGCCCGTATCCGCACGCTCGCGGCCGAACTCGCCAAGGTCACCGGCGCCGATCCGGTTCTGGTCGACCGCGCTGTCGTGCTCGCCAAGGCTGACCTGCGCACCGAGGCCGTCGGTGAGTTCCCCGAATTGCAAGGTGTCATGGGCCGTAAATATGCGACCCTGCAGGGAGAAAACCCTTCCGTCGCCACGGCTATTGAAGATCACTGGAAGCCGAACGGCCCGTCCGACCGTGTACCGGACGACAAGGTCGCGATCACCGTCGCGCTTGCCGACAAGCTCGATACGCTTGTCGGTTTCTGGGCCATCGATGAGAAGCCGACCGGCTCGAAGGACCCCTATGCGCTTCGCCGCGCCGCGCTCGGTGTTATCAGGATGATGCTGGAGCGGAAGATCCGGTTGCCTCTTCTAGGCACAACTACAAACCAAGCTCTGAACTACCTCAAATTTTTTGATGAGATCAAAGGTGGAACATCTGAGCAGGAAGCCTACGCTCTGGAGTTTAATCATTCCGAGAAACGAGGCATCTTCGATCCCGCATCGCTTGCGGGTATTTCCTTTGAGTTTACCGGTGATATCCCGGAGACCGAATTGCAGAAGTCTGCAAAGCAAATCGGCGCGGACCTTCTCTCCTTCTTCCACGACCGCTTCAAGGTCTACCTGCGCGATCTCGGTGCCCGTCATGACCTGATCGATGCCGTGCTGACGCCGGACGCCGACGATCTGCTGATGGTCGCCCGTCGCGTCGAGGCGCTGACGGCGTTTATCACCTCGGAAGAAGGCCTGAACCTGCTCGCCGGCACCAAGCGCGCCACGCAGCTTCTCGCCGCCGAGGAGAAGAAGGGCACCGTGGTTTCCGATACGGTCGATCCGTCGCTGTTCAAGCTCGATGCCGAAAAGGCGCTGTATGCGGCCGTCACTGAGGCGGCAAGCGAGGCCCGTCAGGCCATTGCCGGCGAAGACTTTCGCTCCGCCATGGAAGCGCTCTCCAAGCTGCGCGGTCCGGTCGACCAGTTCTTCGCGGATGTGCTCGTCAATGATGACGATCCGGCCGTGCGTGCCAACCGCCTGGCGTTGCTCGCGCAGATCCGCGCTGCCACCGGTACCGTGGCCGATTTCTCCAAGATCGCCGGCTGACGATGGCGACGGGGGCGAAAATCCTCGTCAGCGCCTGCCTGATGGGCCATGCCGTGCGCTACGACGGCAAGGCCAAGCCGCTCATCCACCCCGCGCTCGATCGCTGGCGCGAAGAGAGGCGGCTTGTCACCATCTGTCCGGAAATGTCCGCCGGCATGCCTGTGCCGCGCCCGCCTGCGGAAATCGCCCAGGCGGCCAATGGCAATAATGTTCTGGAAGGCCGGGCGCGTGTTGTCGAAATCACTGGCGGCGATGTCACGCAAGGGTTTGTAGCCGCCGCGCGTAATGCGCTCGATTTGGCGAAAGAGACCGGCTGCCGCTATGCGCTGCTGATCGATGGCAGCCCGTCCTGCGGCTCCGGCTTCATCTACGACGGCAGCTTTTCCGGCAACAGGCAGGCGGGCGAGGGCGTCACCGCAGCCCTTCTGCGGCGACACGGCATCGAGGTCTTTTCGGACAGGGATGTCGATGCGCTGGTCAAAAGGCTGGCGGGGGAAGCGTAGGCATCGTTTGCCGTCACAAAAAATTGCGCCCCTGCTTCTCTTCAGGGGCGCAATTTCCGCCTCGGAGGCGATGCCCGTACTGCAACTCGGTCGCAGGCGAGGGCAGGGACCTGTAAATTCTTCGTTTATTGTAGACGAAGTTGGTAGTTTTCGAGATCAATTTCCTGTGATCGCGGTTCCTCCCGCGTCGCCGTGGCCAGTTGTTCTGCCGAATCAAGGCTTAACGACGCCGTCTTTGCTGTCGCATCTACCGAAAGATCGATCGTCGCAGACGCCGTTGCTGCAGCCGGCATCGGGTCGATCACGGTTGCGGCGGCCTCGCCCTTCAGAAGCTTGGCGGCCTCGGAAGCCTTGACGACATCCTCGGATGCCTTCGAGACGAAAACGATCGGGGACCCGCCAAGCCAGGCCTCGGTGCGCACCAGATGCTTTTCGCCGTTGATTTCCCTGATCTCTACGTGCTCGGTGCCGGGAGCGACCTCGGGCACGACATAGCTCGAGGATTTCTTCACGACCAAGGGCGGGCATTGGTTGCAGGGCATCTGGGTGATGCTAGGACCCTTGGAGCCGCCGGTGATAACCGCTTCGATCGATGAGGCATGTGCAGAGGCGGCGACAAGGCCGACAAGGCTGAACAACAGAACGCGCATGGACGGTCTCCCCTGAATGGACAGTAAACCATAGACGCCGTACCGTTACATTCCCGTCAGGAGAACTGGTAAAGATTGAATTAAAGCCTGTCGAAGATCGCTTAAGACTTTTCGCGGGCAACCGCCTGCCAGCCGATGTCGCGGCGGCAGAAGCCGTTTTCCCAGCGCACCCGGTCGACGGCGGCATAGGCCGTGTCCTTGGCCGCGCTGACCGTCGCTCCCATGGCGGTGACGTTCAGAACCCGTCCGCCGGTCGCCACCAGCTTGCCGTCCTTCAGCGCGGTGCCGGCGTGGAAGACCTTGGTGGCCGCGTCCTCGCCCGGAAGCGCATCGATCGGCGTGTTTTTCTCATAGCTGCCCGGATACCCGTTCGATGCCATGACCACGGTTAGCGCCGCATCCGGCCGCCATTCGGCTGTGAGCTTGTCGAGGCCGCCCGTCGCCGCGGCATAGAGGATCGGCAGAAGGTCGCTTCTCATCCGCATCATCAGCACCTGGCATTCCGGGTCGCCGAAACGGACGTTGTATTCGATCAGTTCCGGCCCCTTGGCGGTGATCATCAGGCCGGCAAAGAGCACGCCCTGGAACGGGTGGCCACTCTCGGCCATGCCACGGATCGTCGGCTCGATGATGTCCTTCATCGTGCGCTCGGTCATCTCGGCGGTCATCACCGGAGCGGGGGAGTAGGCACCCATGCCGCCGGTGTTCGGGCCGGTGTCGCCGTCGCCGACGCGCTTGTGATCCTGCGCGGAGGCGAGCGGAAGCGCATTCACGCCGTCGCACAGGCAGAAGAAGCTCGCTTCCTCGCCGTCAAGGAAGGCTTCGACGACGACTTCGGCACCGGCCGCGCCAAACGTGCCGGAAAAGCAGGCGTCGATGGCGTCGAGCGCTTCATCCAGTGTCATCGCAACGGTCACGCCCTTGCCGGCGGCAAGACCGTCGGCCTTGATGACGATCGGCGCGCCCTGTTCACGCACATAGGCCTTGGCGGGCTCGGCCGCTGTGAAGCGCTGGTAAGCGCCGGTCGGGATGCCGTATTTGGCGCAGATATCCTTGGTGAAGCCCTTCGAGCCTTCAAGCTGGGCGGCGGCGGCAGAGGGACCGAAGACGGCGATGCCGGCATCGCGCAGGGCGTCGGCAAGGCCGGCAACGAGCGGTGCTTCCGGCCCCACGACGACGAAATCGATGCCTTCCTGTTTGCAGAAGGAAACGACGGCGGCGTTGTCTTCGGTATCGAGCGAAACGATGGTCGCTTCCTCTGCGATGCCGGGGTTGCCGGGGGCGGCGTAAAGTGTCGTCAGCTTCGGAGATTGGGCGAGTTTCCAGGCCAGAGCATGCTCGCGTCCACCCGAACCGATCAACAGAACCTTCATCGCCATCTCCCGCTTGTGCCTAAGCTGGTGCGGTTAAGGCGAGGGGTGCCCAAGGTCAAGGGAAAAGCAGCAATCGTGCCTAAAGAAGCCCGCGTGTACCGCTGCGGCGGGCACGGCCGGGAACCAGACGCCGATCGCCATCGCGTGCCGCCATCTCGACGGTCCGCTTCAGCGACCAGATCGCGAGATCTTCCAGCGTCAGCGGCTTGGAGATCAGGTAGCCCTGATAGTGATCGCAGCCGGCCGCCGAGAGGATTGTCATCTTCTCTTCCGTATCGACGCCTTCGCCGATGACCTGCATGTCCTGGGCATGGCAAAGCGCGATCACGGCCTTCAGCGCTGGCAGCATTTCCTCGCGGGCGAGATTGTCGACGAGCGCCCGATCAAGCTTGATCGTGTCGGCGGTGTATTCGATGATCTGCTGCACGGAGGTATAACCGGCACCGAAATCGTCGATCGAGATACGGAAGCCGCGGTCTCGCAGACCTTCGATATTCTGGTGAAGCTGGTCGCCGAGCGTGACCGCATAGGTCTCGGTCAGTTCGATTTCGATCGCGCCGGGCTGAACATCATGCCGCTTCAGGCAAAGATCGAAATGATCGACGATCGTCTTGGAATGCAGCTCCGCGGAAGAGATGTTGATGGCGAGCGTCGTGTCCGTGCCGAAAAGCTGCTGCAGCGTTGCGTGATCGGCCATGGCGCGATCGATGACCCAGCAGTCGATCTTGGTGAACTGGCCGAAGCTTTCGGCAATCGGCACGAACTCGTCGGGACGGACATTGCCGAGGATGGGCGATACCCAGCGCAGCAGAGCCTCGCAACCGACGACCTTTCCGAGACCATCGACGATCGGCATGTAGACGAGGTGGAACTGTTCGTCCGGATCGACCTGCCGCAATTCGTCCTGAATGAGACGCACGCGGTCGCGCTTGTCCTTGAGATCGCGGGAGAAGCGGGCGGAGCGGTTCTTGCCGTTGGTCTTTGCCTGGTACATGGCCGCATCGGCGTTGGAGATCAGCTCGGCGAGGTTGCCGGCATCCGTCGGGCAGATCGCGACGCCGATGCTGGCCGTGACGGGGTATCGCTTGCCCAGCACCTCGAAACCGCCGGAAAACAGGCTGAGGATACCCGCGCACATTTCGCGGATGGTGCCGTCGCCGGGCTGCGACTGGATGAGCACGGCAAATTCGTCGCCCGAGAGGCGGGCCAGGATCGCGGGCGGCAGGCTGCGGCGTTCGGCGGTCGCATCGACCGTCTCGCGCAGGCGCACGGCCAGCTTGCGCAGCAGTTCGTCGCCCACTTCATGGCCGTATTTGTCGTTGACGAATTTGAAGTTGTCGATGTCGATGAAGAGCAGGCTGCAATGGCCGCCATTCTCCACCATGTCCTGCACGATCGCTGCGGCCAGGCTGTTGAAGTGGCCGCGATTGCTGATGCCGGTCAGCGTGTCGGTCCAGGAAGCGGTCTGCACGAGCCGCAGGGCACGGCTCGACTGGTCATGCAACTGCTTGATATTGGCGGTCAACCGGCCGATCTCGCCGGCCGAGCCGGTTTCGATGATGCCGTCCTTGCGACCGCTCATGACCGCGGTGACCTGCCGGTCGAGAGCCGAGATCGGATTGGTGATGAAGCGGGTGATCAACACGGCCATCAGGCTTACGGATATGAAGCTCATGGCAAGCGCGCCGAAGCCGAGTAGCAGCTTGAAACGCCCCAGGCTGGCGGTTTCGTGGCTTGATGAGGCATCGAGGATGAGGAACAGAGATGGCGCCAGCCGAACGCCGGCGGCGAGCTTGTCATGCCAGGCGGAGGGCGAGGTCGGCATGAATTCGGCTTCCACGCCATATTCCCGTTCCAGGGCGCGTTTCATCGCCAGAAACTGGGTCGGCTCGACGGCAACCTGGATGAGGATCGCTGACGATTTGGCGCTGGGCAAAGGCCGGCTGAAGGTGGTCGGATCGATAAATTCCGAATAGATGATCAGAGGCCGGGTGCCCTGCAGGAACGTCCAGTCCCGGAGCTGGTTGCCGGCCGTCAGGCGCTTTGCCAGCGTCATCTGCGCGTTGCCTATTTCGGCGAAAGGATCGTCGCTGTTCTCGAAATAATAGGTCGGCGACATATCCGGTTTGAGGATCGAGAAGGAGAGGAACTTCTTCGGGTCGTCCGACAGCGAACGCACGCTCTGTTGCAGGCGAAGCCCAAGCGCGTTGTTGCGGTAGCTTTCGTCCGTCTCCGAAAGGAACCGCCGGATCGCGTTGCCTTCAAGGATCGTGTAGAGAAAGCTGCGGCTCTGGTTGACTTCGTTGCGGTAGAGGGCACCCAGATGGTCGAGCTGCTGGGAAAGACGAGCCTGTTCGAGATTTCGGACCGAACGGCTTTCGGCAAGATAGACGACAACGGCCGCAAGCAGATAACCGGTCAGAACGACCGGAAAGATCAGGAGAAATGCGCGCTTGCCAAGGGTCACTGGAAGTTTGCCATCGAGCTTATGATGCGTCGGCGCGTCTGGACGGACTGTATGCTGAGCTCCTGCTGGTATTGGCTTTTCGCCAGAATGGCGTCCGGCGTATAGATTTCCGGGTTGTTGCGGGTTTCTTGCGGTATCAGCTTCAGCGCCTCCGAACTTGCCGTCGGCATGGTGAGGCTTTCGGCATTGGCGGCAGCGCTTTCCGGCGAGCCGACGAAATCGAGGAACCTGAGCGCCAGCCCCTTGCGCGGCGAGGCCGAGGTCACCGCCATGCAGTCGAGCCAGGAGAGTGTACCTTCCTTCGGCACGGCATAGCGCCAGACGCCGGGCGTGCCCGCCTTGTCGTTCAGCACATGCTGGTCGCCGCTATAGGCGAGCGCTATGTAGATGTTCCTGCCAATCTCGGGGTTCTGGATCGAGGTGATCACGTAATCATAGGTCAGGACGTAAGGGGCCTGCTTCTTCATCACCTCGAAGGCGGCCTTGAGGGTCTCGCTGTCATTGGCGTTGATCGATTTGCCCAAAAGCACCAGCGGCGCAATGAATGCCTCGTTGTGATCGTCATACATGGCGATGTGCTTTTTCAGTTCCGGCTTGGGCGCCATCAGGGCGTTCCAGGAGCTTGGGGCTTCCTTGACGACGTCCGAACGATAGACGATGCCCATCGTGCCCCAGAGATAGGGAAGCGCATATCCGGCGCAGCGTGAGCGCCATTTCTCGCTGTAGTCCTTGAGCGAAGGGACGTTTGCCTCCGTCAGGGGCTCCAGAATGCCGCGCTTGCCGAAGAGATCCGCGCCGTTTTCGCCGACCACGACAAGATCGATGTTGCTTGCCGGGTCAGACAGGATCTCGTCGCGCGCATCGCCGCTGTCGTAATAGGTCTGGCGGATCGTGACGCCCGTCTCCTTGTTGAAACGGTCGAGGATGCCCTGGTCGATATAGGCTTCCCAGATCAGCAGGTTCAGCGTTTCGGCGCGAACGCCAGAAACATGCGCAGTCGTGGAAAGCAGAATCGCGGCGGCAATCGTTTTCTTTAGCATGGCCCGTCCCCTGGCAGCCTTGCCGGGAAGTGTAGGTGCCAAAGCTTGATGAATACTTACAAGGGGATGCAGTTTTTTGGGTTGCAACCAGAAAGCTGCCGGGAAACGTGCCTGCGGAAAAAACAGGCGGCTTTTCGTCAACAGGGGCTCGTTTCCAAGCCGATGCAGTGCCAGATATAGCGTAACCACGCGGGAGGCGTTCCATGACCTATCTGTTGCTGAAATCCCTGCATATCGTTGCCGTCGTCATGTGGATGGGCGGCATGGTGCTGTTGTCGGCTGCTTCGCTGTGGCTCGCGCGGGCGGGCTCACCGCGCGGCGAACGGGAGCTTTCCGTCATATCGGCCGTTCGCAAGTGGGACGCGCGCGTGACCAACCCTGCTCTCGGGCTCGTCTGGCTCTTTGGCGTTGCGATCGCCTGGATGGGGGACTGGTACATGGATGCCTGGCTGCATGCCAAGCTGGTGCCGGTGATCATCCTCTCAGGCCTGCATGGAAACCTTTCGGCCTCCTTCCGGCGCATGGAAAACGAGCCGGCACGGGCTGTGCCGAAACATCTGCCGTATGCGGCCGCCATCACCTTTGGCGGCCTGCTGATCATCGTGCTGCTGGTGGTGATCAAGCCATTCTAACGGCTTCATCGATGTCCGGGAATCCTCGGCAACAGGATGGTGAGGATGCCGAGCAGCGGCATATAGGACGTTATGACGTACACGAACTCGATGCCCTGTTTATCCGCAAACACCCCGAGCACGGCTGCGCCGAGGCCGCCGAAGCCGAAGGCAAAGCCGAAGAACATGCCGGCAATGAGCCCCACCCGGCCGGGGATCAGTTCCTGCGCGAAGACCACGATTGCGGAGAAGGCCGATGAGAAGATGAGGCCGATCAGGACAACCAGTACGCCGGTCCAGAACAGGTTGGCATAGGGCAGCACCAAGGCGAAAGGGATCACGCCGAGGATCGAGAACCAGATCACGAACCGAGCGCCGTAGCGATCGCCAAAGGGACCGCCCAGAAGCACGCCGGCGGCACTCGCGCCGAGGAACAGGAACAACAGCATCTGCGCATCCTGCAGGCCAAGACCGAACTTCTCGATCGTATAGAAGGTGAAGTAGCTGGATAGGCTGGCCATGTAGACGTTCTTTGTTGCCGTCAGCAGGATCAGCACGATCAGCGTCATGATCACCTTGTTTTTCGGCAGCGGCAGGGCGCGGCTCACGGCCGGGCGATTGATGTTGGCGAGGCGGTGGCGGGTGTACCAGCCGCTGACGAAAGTGAGGATGACGAAGCCGAGGAGCGCGATACCGGAGAACCAGCCGAGGCTGCCCTGGCCACGCGGAACGACGATGAAGGCAGCAAGCAAGGGGCCGATCGCCGTGCCGGCATTGCCGCCCACCTGAAACAGCGACTGGGCCAGTCCATGACGGCCGCCGGAAGCAAGACGCGCGATGCGCGAGGATTCCGGATGAAAGATCGCCGAGCCGAGGCCGATCAGGCTGGCCGCGACGATCAGCAGCGGGAAACTATGGGCGTTCGCCAGCAAAAGCAGGCCGGCGCAGGTGCTGAGCATGCCGGCCGGCAGCGAAAACGGCATCGGCCAGCGATCGGTGACCACGCCGACGGCAGGTTGCAACAAGGATGCGGTGACCTGAAAGCTGAAGGTCAAAAGGCCGATCTGCACGAAATCAAGCGCGTAGTTTTCCTTGAGAAGCGGATAGAGCGAGGTCAGCAGCGACTGCATGATGTCGTTGAGCATGTGGCAGAAGCTCACCGCCACGATGATCGAAAAGGCCGTCCGCTCCGCGGGGCCGCTGCTGCTGGCTGCTACGCTTGCCATGAGATGTCTCCACCCGGTTCCAAATTCAGTCCGGCGTGTCTACGCTCATTGCGCCTGGCCTGCTTTTGTGCTCTGGTCTTGTTTTTACGCAAGTGGGCCAAATGCGCATCATCACCCTGCCAAGCAAGGATGCCGAGGACGAACTTCAGCATCAGCAGAGCCTCTCCTGGATCGATTCCAGCGGGGATGCCGTGCTTGCGCTTGGCAGAAACTATCCGGCCGGCTTTCGGGTGCCTCTGCACAGCCATGCCAAGACCCAGCTCTGGTGCGCCCGTGAAGGCATCGTCTTGGTCGGGACAGCGCGCGGGCGCTGGATGTTGCCGCCCGGGCATGGGCTGCTCATTCCCGCCGGCCTCGAACATGCAACCGAGATGGTGAGCGCGGTGCGCATGCAGTCGCTCTATGTGAATGCCGATGTGGTTGCCGCGGCCGACCCTCGGGTGTTGGAGGTCACGCCGCTGGCTGCCAGTCTCATGGAGGAGCTTGTGCATTCCGAAGAGACGCCGCTATCCGACAAGCGCAAGTGGCTGATCATGGAGCTTCTGCTGGATGAGATCGGCCGTCTGCCGGAACGGCCGCTCGGCTTGCCTTTTCCCGCCGATCAGCGCCTCGCACGACTTTGCCGCCACTTCCTCAAGACCCCCGCTGCCAATGCCGGCATCGATGACTGGGCGCGCGATCTCGGCATGAGCCGCCGCTCGTTTACCCGCTTCTTCCGCGCCGAAACGGGTCTGAGTTTTGTAACATGGCGCCAGCAGGCCTGCCTGTTCGCCTCGCTGCCACGGCTGGCGGAAGGGCAGTCCGTGACCTCCGTCGCGCTCGATGCAGGCTACGAAAACATCGCCGCCTTCACCACGATGTTTCGCCGCATGCTCGGCAGCTCGCCCAGCAACTACCTGCGGGCGCGGGCGGGGTAGAATGGGGGAAGCAAGCCGCTTGACCGTCACTGCCAACAGCGGCAAACAGATTGCATGAACACGTCCAGCCTCGATTCCGGCCGCGTCTATGACGCGCCGTCCAACAACTGGGTCTACCGCGTCCTGCCACGGGCGCTGTGGCCCTATGCGCAGCTTGCCCGCTGGGACCGGCCGATCGGCTGGCAGCTCCTGATGTGGCCCTGTTTCTGGGCGGCGGGACTTGCGGCCAACACCGCGGCGAGCCTCGGCAGCTTTTCCTTCGGCCGCTTTGCATTCCATCTTTTCCTGTTCTTCGTCGGCGCGGTCGCGATGCGCGGTGCCGGCTGCACCTACAATGATCTCGTCGATCACGATATCGACATGGAAGTGCTGCGCACCCGCTCGCGTCCCCTGCCATCCGGGCGGGTCTCGCGGCTGCAAGCCAAGATTTTCCTGGTGGCGCAGGCGCTTGTCGGCCTCGTGGTGCTGTTGCAGTTCAACGGTTTTTCGATCGGGCTTGGCATTTTCTCGCTCGCGATCGTCGCGATTTATCCCTTCGCCAAGCGTTTTACCGACTGGCCGCAGTTCTTTTTGGGCCTTGCCTTCTCTTGGGGTGCGCTGATGGGCTGGGCCGCCGAGTTTGGCGGCATCAGCGTGGCGGCTGTGCTGCTTTACCTCGGCGCGGTTGCCTGGACGATCGGATACGATACGATCTATGCCTATCAGGATCGGGAGGATGACGAACTGATCGGCGTACGCTCCACCGCCCGTCGCTTTGGCGACCATCCGCGCCCCTGGCTGGTCGGGCTCTACGGGATCACGACGCTGCTGATCCTGTTGGCCTTCATGGCCGCCGGCGCCGGGTTCGTAGCCTATCTGGCACTTCTGGCTGCTGCCGTGTTGCTGGTTTACCAGATCTTGGTGCTCGATATCCATGATGCCGGCCAGTGCCTTGCACTCTTCAAGTTCAACAATATCGTCGGCCTGATCATCTTCGCCGGGCTGTTCGCCGCGCTTCTCATCCGCCTGATCTGACAAAAAAACCCCTGCCGACTGGAGTGTCAGGCAGGGGCTTCGAGGTCCACCGCAGTAAACTGTTCGGGTTTCGCGAAACGACGGTTTCGAAACCAAATCCTGAAGGTTCAGGGCCGGATGTTCTCTGATGAGCGTCCTTCTTTCAGCCCGACGTGCAAAATCCGCGCAACTACGGCAACCAAAGGTCGCATGACCATCGCCTTCACCTGCCATCAGTGTGCAAAGCGCTTGTGGCATGAAAAAGGCAGAGGGGCGCTTTTCCGTCACGAAAATCTCAATGCCCTGAAACCAAAACGGAAAAACCGACCGCAGGGAACGGCCGGTTTCCGATGGAGGCAAGAAGCAGTTGGTCAACTGCGGGCGATGATCTCGCGGCCGTCGATCTTCATGTTGACGCCGAGGCTGCCCGTCGAGCGGCGCATCAGGAAGCGCGGGCGGCGGCCTTTGAACAGCGAGTGGCGACGGCGCGGCTTGATATCACGGGTGCGGACTTCGCCAAGATGCTCTTCGAGTGGGCGGGCAACGCCATCGGCTTCGACCATCAGCATCGGAATACGGTAGGCTTCGGCCCAGGCGCGCCAGTCGGCGGCGATATCGGAGAGATCGTGCGCCACCAGAAGCGGAATGCAGAGTTCCGGATCGTCGTGATGCAGCTCGAGTGTCACTGTAACCTCCCCATCGCCATGGTCGATCGCACGGGCGGCGACCCCTTTGAACGCGCGGGAGGGCAAGGCGATCGACAGCGGTAGGCCGCTGGCGGGAAGAACCTTACGCATCACGGCACCGCGTTCGTCGAGGCTTATCGTGACATCGCTTGCCTGTCCAGGCAAGCGATACGTTGCCTGCTGCGGAAAGCGCATCGGATCGAGACGCAGGGTGTTTTCAACCCATGCCGGTTGGGTAAGTGTCTTCAGCATTTCAATCGCCCTTGTTTTTCCTTGAGAGCCGGTTCCCGGTCTTCTCTTTTCGGGACTTCGCGTCCTCTGTGATCCGGACGATAAGCGGGCGATGTTTGAGACCGCTTAAAAATCGCGGTTAAAAAACTTTGCATTTCCCGATGGTTAGCAAAAGCCGACGCTTCACGGTTTTTGAAATATGAAGATCGGGGGGCAAATTGTCGGGATCATCACGTCCAAAAGCCACGCGCAAGGCACGCGCGCGAAGATGCGGCACGCTCAAATCCGCATCATGCGGCATCGCGCGCCCGTGCGCGCTTCAGGCACAGTCAGGCAGGCGTCCGATGGTTTCCACCTATATCGATTACAATCTCGTCACGCGCGATATGAAGACCAGCCTTCAGCGCACGGCGGAGCAGACCCTGGTGGCGCGCGAGACCCAGTATTACAAGGACAACATCGGCAAGATCACATCCGTCGACGAGTTCATGGATGACTACCGGCTTTATTCCTACGCGATGAAAGCCCATGGCCTTGAGGACATGACCTATGCTAAGGCCTTCATGAAGAAGGTTCTGGAAAGCGACCTCAACGACGACACGAGCTACGCAAACCAGCTGACCGACGACCGCTACCGCAATTTCGCCATGGCCTACAGCTTCTCGCAGGCGACGACGGTGGTTCAAAGTGATGCACAGGAAGAGGATGTCATCGGTCTCTACAAGCAGACCATGATCGATCAGGAAGATGCGGTCAGCACCGATACGGCCTATTTCAAGGCGGTCATGGACACCGTAACCCATGTCGATCAGCTCTGGCAGAACGACAAGCTTAAGAACTACGTGCTGACCGCTTACGGCTTTGATTCCAAATATATGTCCTACGAGCACTTCAAGGGCATCGTCACCAGCGACGTGAGCGATACGACGAGCTACGTGAACACACAGGCCGCGGCCTACAAGCAGAGCCTGCAGGCCAAGATCGACGCCATCACCTCGACCGCGTCGGCCGCCGACCTCGCGAACTCCTCGAGCACGGCCTACAAACAGATCGCCCAGTACCAGTCGGCGATCAACAATGCGCCGGACTACACGACGCTCGCCGCCGCCTTCAACTTCCAGTCCGACGGAACGGTTGCCGCCGGTGAAAAGGCGATGACCGACGATCAGAAGACCACGACCAGCACCGCCTATATCTTCGCCCAACCCCGGACGTCGTCCAGCGCTGCCCTCGCGACCAAATCCTACTACGAGGCGACGATGGCAAGCGTTACCTCGGTCAGCAACATCAAGTCCAACAGCACGCTGTTTTCCTATATCGTCACCGCCTATGGACTGCCGTCCAGCACGCTGACATCGACGTTCGAAAACATCGTCACCAGCGATCTCAGCGATGCCAACAGTTACGCCAATACGCAGGGCGGAGAATACAACGCGATCTACAAGAAGATCGCGGCCGACTTCAACTTCCAGGCGGACGGCACCGTTGCAAGCGGCGAGACGGCGCAGACGGCTGCGCAAATGACCTCGACCTCCAATGGCTGGATGGTTCGCTACAACGACAAGCAGGATGCGGCCGACGAGACGCTGATCTCGAACTTCCAGACCCTGATCCAGACCGTAACGGATGTCGACAGCTTCCTCGCCGATACCAAAATCATGTCGCTGGTGCTGAAAGCCTTCGCACTGGAAGACGAAGGCGATTCCACCCGCAAGCTGAAAAAGGTCCTGACCAGCGATCTCACCGATCCGAAAAGCTACGCCAATACACTGAAGGACAGTCGCTACACCGAACTGGTGAAGGCCTTCAACTTCAATGCCGACGGCTCCATCGGCACGCCGACGCTCGCCCAGTCGGAATCCGAAATCCTGATCACGGCCAAGAACTACGTTCTGGAAAAGAGCCAGTTCGGTACCGAGGACGACAAGACCAAGGCGACGGAAGAATCGCAATATTACAGCTCGACCATCGAACAGATCGAATCGCTGGACGACCTGCTGTCGAATACGCGCCTTGTCGAATTCATCCTCGTCGCGCATGGCATAGATCCGGAAGAGGTCGAGCCGGGATACCTGCGCCAGATGTTCGAATCCGATCTCGACGATCCAGACAGCTTCGTCAACACGGAGCCGGACACCAAGTATCGCGAACTCGTCGCCTCCTTCAACTTCAACACGGAAGGCGAAATCGAAAAGCCGGATCAGGGCATTCAGACCCGCCGCGGCCTGTTGGAAACGGAAGATCTCTATTACAACCAGACGCTTGAAGAACAAAAGGGCGAGGACAATGCCGGCGTCCGCCTGGCGCTCTACTTCCGCCGCATGGCCGATGGCATCACCAACGCCTATGACATTCTCGCCGACAGCGCCCTGCTGCAGGTGATCCAGACGACCTACAGCATTCCCGAGGAAATGACGAATGCGGATGTCGACGTGCAGTACGACTATATCAACCGCGTGCTCGATATCGAGGACCTGCACGATCCGGAGGCGCTGGAGAAGATCCTCGTCCGCTTCACCTCGCTCTACGATGTCGAGAACAACACCGATATCTCGCCGGCCGAGATCGTTCTGTCCGGCAGCGGTGGCAACGGTATCAGTGCGGATACGCTCTTGAGCCTCACCCAGCTGCGCAGCGGCGGATACTGATCTCAGCCTTTGATCTTCAGCACCTTGTCGGGGTTCATGATCCCGGCGGGGTCGAAGGCGTGCTTGATGCGCTGCATCAGGTCGATTTCGATCGGGGCGCGCACCTCCGCAAGCTCATTGCGCTTCAGCTGACCGATGCCGTGCTCGGCGGAAATCGAGCCGTTGTATTTCAGCACGATGCCGTGGACGAGAGCGTTCATCTCGCGCCAGCGATCGAGGAAGGCCTGTTTGTCCGCGCCCACAGGCTGCGAGATATTGTAGTGGATGTTGCCGTCGCCCATATGGCCGAAGGAGCAGATGCGCGCGCCGGGAATGGCCTTCATCACGGCTTCGTCCGCTTCCGCCATAAAGGCGGGAATGCTGGAGACCGGCACGGAAACGTCGTGCTTGATCGAGCCGCCCTCCGGCTTCTGCGCCGGCGACATGCTTTCGCGCATATGCCAGAGCGCCTTGCCTTGCGCATCGTTGGCAGCGATCACGGCATTTTCCACGAGCCCGTCGGCGATGGCGCTTTCCAGCAGGCTCTCCATCATGCGGTTGGCCGTTTCGGCGCTGTCCGAGGTGGAGATATCGATCAGCGCATACCAGGCGTGTTGCGTTGGCAACGGGTCGCGAACACCGGCAATGTGCTTCGAGGTAAACTCGACGCCAAGCCGCGGCATCAGCTCGAAGCCCGTCAGCGCCTGTCCGGCAAGGCTTGATGCGCGATCGAAAAGTGTCAGGGCATCTGCGACGCTGCTGACACCTGCGAAAGCCACCTGATGGCCGAGCGGCCGCGGGAAGAGCTTCAGCACGGCGCCGGTGATGATGCCGAGTGTACCCTCCGCGCCGATGAACAGGTCGCGCAGGTCGTAGCCGGTATTGTCCTTCTTCAGGCGGCGAAGCCCGTCCCAGATTTCGCCGGTCGGCAGCACGACTTCGAGGCCGAGGCAAAGCTGGCGCATGTTGCCATAAGCGAGAACGGCGGTCCCGCCGGCATTGGTCGAGAGGTTACCGCCGATCCGGCAGGAGCCCTCGGAGCCGAGCGACAGCGGAAACAGTCGGTTGACGTCTTCGGCGGCCTTCTGGATATCGGCGAGAATGCAGCCGGCATCGGCAACAATGACGTTGCCCACGGGATCGACATCGCGGATGCGGTTCAGCCGCTGCAGCGACAGCACGACATCGTTTTCCCCCGTCCGCGGAATGCCGCCGGCGACATGCCCGGTATTGCCGCCTTGCGGCACGATCGGCGTGCCGGTCGCGGTTGCGAGTTTCATTATAGCGGCGACTTCCTCGATCGTGCCCGGCCGCAGCACCAGCGGCGTGGTCCCCTTGTAGAGCCCACGCGATTCAACGAGATACGGCGCGATGTCACTCTGGCTGATCAGGGCATTGGCCGGACCGACGATCGCTGCGAAACTGGCAATGAGTTCGGGGGAGAGGATTGTCATTGGAGGTGGCTCCTTGAGTGGCGCGCGAAAACTTGCCGCTTGTCCCTTCTCCCCGCCCGCGGGGAGAAGGTGGCCGACAGGCCGGATGAGGGGCGACACGAAAGCAATGACAAGGATGAGAAACTGCCCCTCACCCTAGCCCTCTCCCCGCGCGCGGGGAGAGGGGACGATAGAGCGCGTATCCGACTCACACCGCTTCCCCATCCCGGGGCGCGGCCGCGCGTTCGATACGGTCGAGGATCGCCTCGCCCAGACCCTCGTTCGGAATCACCCCGAATGCGATTGTCTCGGCCCCGGACGCATCGGCCCGTTTCATATAGTCGAAGAGATGGGCAGCCGCCTCCCGCAGATTGCCGCTTGGGCTGAGATCAAGCACGACCACCGCC
Organism: Pararhizobium arenae; assembly: GCF_001931685.1. Classification (GTDB taxonomy): domain Bacteria; phylum Pseudomonadota; class Alphaproteobacteria; order Rhizobiales; family Rhizobiaceae; genus Pararhizobium; species Pararhizobium arenae. The sequence continues at coordinate 168,541 of NZ_MOOY01000003.1, forward strand.
TTGTCCTCACCCGCGATCTTGCCCCCGCCAAACCGGATCAGCGCCTCGCCAGCCTGCACGCTCGTCGCATTGAGCCTCACCCGCGCGCCGGGCGCATAATGCGAGGCGAGCATGCCCGGTGCCTCGATTGCGGCGCCGGCGCTCGCGGGACGTTCGACGGAGAGCCCCGTCAACTTCTCGACATCGGCGACATCCAGCCCGCCGGGACGGAGCAGCTTTATGCTGTCGCCCTCTACCTTCAGAATGGTCGATTCCAGCCCGATTTCCGCCGGCCCGTCATCAAGGATCAGCGTCAGCTTGCTGCCGAGATCTGCCTCCACATGGGCCGCCGTCGTCGGGCTGATCTTGCCGGAGGTATTGGCACTCGGGGCCGCCAACGGTCGGCCGAAGCGGGCGATGACCTTTCGCGAAAACCCGTCAGGCATGCGCACGCCCAGCGTATCGAGGCCGGCGGATGCCAGGGCATGCACTTTGCTTGTCGGTTTCAGCGGCAAGATCAGCGTCAGCGGTCCCGGCCAGAAGGCGTCCGCAAGCCGGCGCGACAACGGATCGAAGATGACATACTCCTCCGCCATCGCGAAATCGCTGACATGGCAGATGAGCGGATTGAACCGCGGCCGCCCCTTCATTTCATAGATGCGGCTGATGGCGTCCGGATTGGTGGCGTCTGCGGCGAGCCCGTAGACGGTCTCGGTCGGGATCGCGACGGGAAAACCTTCCGACAGAACCTTCTCGGCGCGGACAAGCGCTGTCTCCGGGTCGGTTCGGGTGTCGATGATGTCCGCCATGCCTTCTTGCCTTCAGCGCGTCTGATGACGGCTTCTTTAGAGCATGGGGCGGCATCCGCAAAGGATGAAAAGGCGGAGTTTTTTCAGAGTTTCTGGATGATCTTGCGCAGCGACTCGTTGACGGCGCCGAGCATCAGCACGTTCTTGAGTGCCGCTTTCGGATCGCGTGTGCGAAACAGAAGCCCGTCGTCACGGATCTTGCGATCAACGACCAGCTTGCCTTCCTCGGCGTCCCTTTCCATCGCGACGGCAAAGAACATGCGGGAATAGCCAAGGCTGATATTCTTGAAGAACAGGTCCTTGTCGCTCACATCGGCAAAGAAGTTGGCGATGTAGAAGGACCAGCGCACATCGTCGAACTCGGCAAACTTGGTCTTTGCGGAGGTGACGTGGCAATACCCCAGATGCGGCCGTCCGCTCAGCGTCCTGTGATAAACGATCTTGGGAAAGCGGATGGAGGCATGAAAGCTGTTGATGCGCTCATGCGCCTGGCTGCCGGCGGCTTCCAGCTTGCGGCCCGTGCGTTCCGCCACTTCCTTGTGGGTAAGATAGCGCTTTTCCGCCGGATGCCAGTCGTCGCCGCGACGGGTAATGCGGCCTGTGCGCAGGAATTCGGTGTGCACGCCTGTCTTGGTGACCGGAGTGTCCTTTTCGGCCTTGGCGGTGTCGAAGTAACGCAGTTCTGGCATGGTCCATACCCGTTTTGCATGCTGCGGCAGCGGCGGCTGCCGATCGTCCATTAGAAGATACTATTCCAGCGTGGTTAACGCCGTCTTCCTTCTAGCCACCCACGATGTCGCGAAGCTTGCGTGATCGCAAAGGGCCCGTGGATCGATGTCGCAATGTGACATCCGCTCGCTCTGGTATCAGCGGCCGCCCGAAAAAGCGCCATATGCTGAAAAAATCTGCATATCGTTGTTTCTAATGGATAAATTATAGTGAAGCAGAATATGTGTAGTGTCGTCTTTCTTGAATCGTCTGTCGCTAATTGACGATTGCGACATCCATCTCTCGGCTTAAATGAAACCACTCAACGGTGCCGCCTTTTAGGGAGGGCGGAGAATTGGGAAGCCGGTCGAAATCCGGCGCTGCCCCCGCAACGGTGGTGGAGCGAAACCTCGGCAAAAAGCCACTGGAGCAATCCGGGAAGGCGTCGAGACAGTCCTGCCAAGGACAGCTCCAGAGCCCGGAAACCAGCCTTTGAGGCGAAATTGATGTCTTGGTTGCGGCGGGCAGCCGGAATGTGAACCATCAGACGGCGTGCACTCCCGCACGACGGCGGTTCCTTTCCTGCTCGCTAAAACTTCAAATGATGTGGCGAACACAAGGAAAGAACCATGGATCTTCGCAGCGAAGTCCTCCGCAAGCTCAAGACCCGACGCGACGGCTACAGCCTCGAACAGGCCTTCTACACCGATCCCGATCTCTACAAGCTCGATCTGGAGCAGATCTGGTACAAGGATTGGCTGTTCATCGGCCATGATTGCGAAGTGCCGAAGGCCGGCAATTATTTCACCGTCCAGGTCGGCGATTATCCGGTGGTCATCACCCGCGATCGCAAGGGCGAGGTCCGGGCGCTGCACAATTCCTGCCGCCATCGCGGCTCGCGCGTCTGCGCGGGACAAAAGGGTTCGTCTGCCAAGCTCGTCTGTCCCTATCACCAGTGGACCTATGAACTCGATGGTTCGCTGCTGTTTGCCCGCCAGATGGGCGAGGATTTCGACAAGGCGGCGCACAGCCTGAAGCCCATCGCCTGCGAGACCGTCGGCGGCTACATCTTCATCTGCCTTGCCGACGAGCCGATCGACTTTCAGCCGATGCGCGACATGGTGACCCGCTATCTTCAGCCGCATAATCTGAAGGACACCAAGGTCGCTTTTGAGAGCACCATCATCGAGAAGGGCAACTGGAAGCTCGTCTGGGAAAACAACCGCGAGTGCTACCACTGCGCCGCCAACCATCCGGAACTCTGCCGCACCTATCCGGAGGCTCCGACCGCGACCGGCGTGCAGGGCGCCAAGGACGATCCGGTTATCGCCGAGCACTGGGCGCGCTGCGAAGCCCAGGGGCTTCCGAGCGAGTTCAAGATCGATCACACCGGCCAGTTTCGCATCGCCCGCATGCCGCTGATCGAAGGTGCGGAAAGCTACACCATGTCCGGCGCCCGCGCCGTCAAGCGCCAGCTGTCGGACGATGTCAGCCAGAGCCATATCGGCACGCTGCTGATGTTCCATTATCCCTCGACCTGGAACCATGTGCTGGCCGATCACGCCATCACCTTCCGCGTCCTGCCGCTCGGGCCGGAACTGACGCAGGTCACGACCAAGTGGCTGGTGCACAAGGATGCGGTCGAAGGCGTCGACTACAATCTCGACGAGCTCACCCATGTCTGGACGGAAACCAACGACCAGGATCGCCAGATCGTCGAGGAAAATGCCTTCGGCATCCGCTCGCCCGCCTACCAGCCCGGCCCCTATTCGCCGGAGCACGAAGGCGGCGTCATGCAGTTCGTCGAATGGTACGTCAACTTCATGCAGGACCGCCTGAAGGGCGCGACTGCTCCTCTGTTCAAGGTCGCCTGAGATGACGATTGCCTCCTCCTTCCGTCACTTCGATGAGCTTCAGCCGTTCAATGACCGCCAGCAGATGCTGGAGTGCATCGCGGTGACCGTCGAGGCGCCGGATGTCATGACCTTCACCTTCAAGTCCGAGAAGGACGCCTGGTTCCGGTATCTGCCGGGCCAGTTCGTCACACTCGAACTGCCGGTGAAGGCAGATGATCCGGTCATGCGTACCTACACGCTGTCTTCGACGCCATCGCGCCCCTTCTCGGTTGCGGTAACGGTCAAGGCGCAGGCAAACAGCATCGGCACCCGCTGGATGTTCCAAAACCTGAAGCCCGGAATGAAACTCCGGGCTTTCGGCCCGCTCGGCGATTTCTCCTTCGTGCGCCATCCGGGTGAAAAGTACCTGTTCATCTCGGCCGGTTCCGGCATCACGCCGATGATGTCGATGACCCGTTGGATGGCCGATTGCGCGCCGCAGACGAACGTGACGTTCCTCTCCTGCGCCCGCGCACCGGACGATCTGCTCTTCCGCGAGGAGCTTGAAAATATCTCGCGCAACATGCCGAACCTCAACCTCGGCTTCATCGTCGAAACCCATGCGCCGCGCCACGGCTGGCACGGCCTGCGCGGCCGCATCGAAACCTCGAAGCTGGCGCTCTTGGCGCCCGATTTCCGCGACCGCACCGTCTTCTGTTGCGGGCCGGAGCCGTTCATGAAGGGCGTCAAAGCCATGCTCGAAAGCGTCGGCTTCGACATGACCCGCTATCATGAGGAAAGCTTCCAACCGGCGGCAGCGCCTGCCGAAGAAGAGCTTGCGATCCGGGCAGGGGCCGGCGAGGCGGATGCCAACGCCGTCTCCACCATCACCTTCACCATGGCCGGCAAGGAAGCCAAATGCCAGCCGGGCAAGACCATCCTCCAGACGGCCCGCGCCAACGGCGTGCGCATCGGCGCTGCCTGCGAGGGCGGCATTTGCGGCACCTGCCGGGTGATGAAGATCTCGGGCGACGTCGAGATGAACCACAATGGCGGCATTCTCGATGACGAGATCGCGGAAGGCTACATCCTCGCCTGCTGTTCGCGGCCCATCGGGGATGTGCAGATCGAGGCTTGAGCCTTCAGCCTGCGTGTGTCTGGGCGTTTTGATGGGCTGAAAATAGCCCTTCCGTCATGCTCGGGCTTGACCCGAGCATCTTCCACTGTCTCCGCATCGATGTGCCGCCAGCAGATCCTCGGCTCAAGGCCGAGGATGACGCGGAGTGTTTGTCAACTGACTGTGTGTCAGCGTTTCAGAACAGAAAATCGCCGGCATCCAGATGCCCGATCTTCACGTTCTCAAGCGTTATGCTATCGCCGTTCAGTCCATTGATATGGACGTCTGAACCGACCTGCTTCATATGGTTCTTCACCAGATCGTTGAAACTGGTGATACTGGAAAGCCCTGTCAGGTCGAGGATATCGTAGCTTGATCCCGTCGCGGTAAAATCCTTGATCGTGTCCTTGCCGTCGCCGGTTGCGAAGACGAAGGTATCTGACCCCGAGCCGCCGGTCAGGGTGTCAGCGCCGGCGTGACCCCAAAGCATGTCGTTGCCGCCACGGCCGCTGATGTCGTTTTTGCCGCTGTTGCCATGGATCTGGTTGGCGAGCGTGTTGCCCGTGGCGTTGCTGTTGCCGGAGCCGAGCAATGTCAGGTTCTCGAAGTTGTCCCTCAGGGTGTATGTGGCGCTGGATCTGACGAGATCGGTGCCTTCCCCGGCCTTTTCGACGAGCGTGGTGGATGCGCTGCCGATGACATAAGTGTCGTTGCCCTTGCCGCCATAGACGCTGCCGGTGACGGTGCCGATCAGGCCCTCGAAATAATCGTTGCCGCCGCTGAGATGGATCGAGCCTTTGATCGTGCCGGTGTTGAAAACCTTCTGCACGCCATTGCCGCCAAGGAACGCCGTGCCGGTGCTTTCGACAAGGCCGGAATTCTTGAACTGCGAAGCCGCGGTGCCGGAAAAATCAATTGCGGCGATTCCCGTCTTGGTGGCCGTTATTGTGCCCGTGTTGGTCAGCACATTGCTGGCGCCATCGATGGTGACCCCGCCGGCAGCCTTGATCACCTTGTTGTTGGTGACGATCGCTTTGTCGGCATCGACGGAAATGCCATAGGCCGACGAGGTGATGGTGCCGTTGTTGGTGACGGTGCCGTTGTCGCCGGTGAGAACGATGGCATCCTTTACCGCTTTGATCGTGCCACCATTGTTGGTGACGATCGCGGAGATGCCCGAGGCCAGAATAGCCAAGGCCTTGGTTGAGGAGATCAGGCCGTTATTGGTGATGGTCGCCTCGCTTCCTGAGGAAACGATAGCGTCCGTCGCGGATTTCAAAGTCCCGTGATTGGTGAGCGTCGCAGAACTGCCCGAGGAGACCAGCGCCCGCGCCTTGCTGGAACTTGTTTCGCCATTGTTGGTGAACTCGGCCGAGGAGCCGGTAAGCACGATGGCATCGCCAACGGCTTTCGTCGCGCCGTGGTTGATCACCTTTTCGTCCTTGCCGCTCGCCTTGATGGCGGTGCCGGCGGAAGAGGTGATCAGGCCATTGTTGACGATTTGGGTCGCAGCACCCGTGACCAGAAGCGTCGTCTGCTTGCCCTCGATCGTGCCGTGATTGGTAAGCTCCAGCCCGCCGCTCATGATCTCCATGGCGCCGCCGGTGGTGCCGGAAACCTTGCCCGCCTTGCTGATGACGAACATGCTGTCGCTATCGGCCACACCGCTAGCGCCAAACCGCACGGCATAGCCGGAAGCCGAGGTGACGTATCCGTTGATATAGAAATCGCGGTCTGTGGCGACGCCGGTCGCGACGATGGCGGTGCCGGACGTGGTGAGGCTGATGTTCTGGTTCACGACCAGCTGGCTGTCGGCCTTGAGCACCGACACGGGTGTCGTGCGGTTGCTGGAAATCACAATCTTGGTCGTCATCTGCTCATCATGTGCAGTGGTATCGAGCTTGGCGTTCTAAACCATTCTGCGGGGGAGACGGACAAAACCTGCCCGGTCGGCAACGTTATTCGCGCGCGGTGGTAAACATATGCTTGCCGGAGCGGGAAAACACAAGTGCTGCCCCAGCAGGGCAGCCTCCCCAAAACTGGGGACTTGCCGTTAGTTCAAGAGTTCAAAATGGTTCTTTTGACGGTTGCGCAAGTCCAGCGGGAGCGGTTTCTGCGGTTTGATCGAGGCCGTCAGCATCATGTCCACGCCGATGCCGCTTCCGGAGGAGGAGGAGCCTGCCTCTGCGGACGCGATAAGGAGCGGTGTGGCAAATGGCTTCTCCGGCACCAGTTCGCCCTTCGCCCAGATCTTCTTGAGCTCCGCCGCGTTCATCGCCGCGACATTGACGTCGATATCGTTGAGCGTTCCCGCCACCCGGTAAGGGCAGCGCCGCTTGCCGCAATTGGCGGCCGCCGAAAACTGCCAGAGCGCATAGCTGTCCCAGTTGCCCATCGGAAAGATGTCGCGAATGCCCGGTTTGTAGCGGGCGTACCAGAGCGGCAGGCGCGACAGGATCGGATATCGATCCCGATGCTGGGCAATGTGTTTAGCCGTCGCGTGGTTGGTGTAGAGCATCGGATAGCGTCCGGTGCGGGTCTTGATATGCCCGGCAAAAATGCCGGCATCCTCCAGCGACATGAATTTCTCCGCATCGATGCCTTCGATGTCGAGCGCCATCAGCTCGTCGTCGCGCGGCGCGGCGTAGTCGATGAAATGATTGGCCTGATCGATGGGATTGCCGGGGCGGGCCAGATGATAGGCGCCCCACAGCAGGCCGTTAGCGCGGGCGATCATGCGGCGCGTCAGGTAGAGCTCGCGGCTGACGGCATATTTGCGCCACATGGTCTTGCAGTGGTTGACCGTGTCGCCGTTGTGATCGCCGGTGCAGGAAAAACTTTCCGGGAGCCCGTCGGACGCCTTGGCAATGAAGCCGGCTATGCGCTTGTCGGTCAGCATTTTCTCCCAGTCGATGATGTTCATCTCGTAGGCATCGATCACGATCGCGTTAGATGGCGTCTTCCAGGGCATGACGTCGCGCGCGCTGAGCGGTGTCGCGAACATGGTCGCGGCAAGGGCGAAGGAGAGGCTCAAAAGCCCTGAAACCAATGTTTTCCGGCGTTTTGTCATGGGACACAGCGTGCCGGCGTCATGGTTAACGAACGGTAAATGGGCGGATCACGATTTCTGGCGATGCGGCGCGGTGCAGGCGAGGGCGGAACAAAATCGGCGACCCTGCAGTTTTAAGGGGCAGAACGACAACCTTGAACCCAACGGAGGAACCCAAATGGGTCGCTTGAGCAAACTTATCCCCGCCGCCCTTTCGGCCGTGTTTCTGATCACATCGGTTGCACCGTCGCAGGCTTTCACGTCAATTCCGGTGCCAACAAAGGCGGAACGCGTCTCTGACGTCCAGACCGTACAGTATCGCCGCGACCGTGATCGTGACCGCGATTATCGCCGCGGCTACTATCGCAATGGCGGCCGCTATTACTACAACGGTCACCGCGGCTATCGTTATTCGCGTCCGGGCTATCGTCAGTATAACGGCGCCTGGTTCCCCCTTGCTGCATTCGCGACCGGCGCAATCATCGGCGGTGCCGTTGCCCAGCCGCGTCCGGTTTACCCGGCTCCGAGCTACAGCGGCGGCGGTTCCCATGCGCAGTGGTGTGCAAACCGTTATCGTTCGTACCGCGCGTACGACAACACGTTCCAGCCGTATAACGGCCCGCGCCAGCAGTGCTATTCGCCTTACTCGTAAGGTTGAATGCAATCGAGACATCAAGAGGGTCGGCATCGCCGGCCCTTTTTCCATCATACGGTCTACAGGATGCCGATCCGTTTCAGGATCGTCCAGGCAAGCCCCATTGACATCAGAATGAACATGCCCGCAACCAGGGTTCCGTGAATGCCTTCCGCAAGCGGCAAGCCGCCGGTGTTCATGCCGAAAAAACCGGTGACCAGCGTTGGCGGCAGCAGGAAGGCCGTCATCAGCGAAAGGATGTAGAGATGGCGGTTGGTTTCGGATGAAAGCTTGCTGTCGATTTCTTCATGCAGCAGCCGCGCCCGCTCCTGAAGCGCGAACACGTCGCGATCAACCGTTTCCAGCCGGTCCGACAGGCGCTCGGCAGCGTCGAGAAAACCGGGCGGCACCTCGTCTTCCTCGGATGTGCCGACACGCCGCAGGAGCGCCAGCAGTGTCCGTAGGTGCCGATGCAGCCTCACAGCCGTCCGGCGCAGGGGCGCCAGGCGCGGCTGGCTGTTGTGCCCCGCCTCTCCATAGACATCGTCCTCGATGACATTCAGTTCTTCCGTCAGTTCCAGCACAAGGCTGATCAGCGTGCGCTGGAACTCGACGACCATCATTTCAAAAAGATCGATTGGGCGGGCGCAGCGGTTCGCCTGCTCGACGGCAGACTTTACCCGGTCGATGCTGCGCAGCGGGTGCAGGCGCGTTGTGATGACGAAACGGTCGCTGACGGCAAAATGCAGCCATCCGATCGTCTTCGTCTCTGCATCGAAGGTGCGTTCGAAATCGACCAGCGTCCCGTGCACGATATCGTCCGTCACGGCGATGGTGGCTTGGGTGTCGTGGCTGGTGAGGGTGGAGATGACGTCCAAAGGCAGGTCGAAAATCTTTTCGATCAACGCCGGCGTCCGGGCGTCGCTCAGCGCCAGATGCACCCAGATCCAGCCTTCACCCGTCTGCCGCAGGTTTTCCACCGAGGAATCGATGGCGATGCGGCTGCAGCGCGTTTCGCCCGGCGTGAAACGATAGGCCCATACCAGTCCGGGAATGTCGCGCGATAACAGGTTCATGTGGTTGAATGTCCTAACCCGGGGCAGAAGACGCTTAGGCGCGTTTCATGACATTCTTGTTGCAGATGGCGTCGGGGTAAAGGGGCAATCGATCCGTATCGGATATTGACGTTTACGTAAAAATCAATAATTTCGCCACTAGGAGACATCGCCTGACGCATGGGCGAGGTTATCATGGGATGGCAGGAGGAGACGACCATGTACAAGGCGCCCGTCGAAGATATTCTTTTCACGCTGAAGCATGTTGCCGGCCTCGATGCCGCGCTCGCGGAAGGCGCCCTTGGCGATCTCGATCAGGATACCGTGGAGGCCGTGGTCAATGAGGCCGGTCGTTTCGCCAGCGATGAGGTGGCCCCTCTTGCCACCGTCGGCGACACGCAAGGCTCCAAGCTGGTCGATGGCGCCGTCAGGACACCGGATGGCTGGCGTGATCTCTACCGCAACTGGGCGGCCGGCGGCTGGAACAGCCTGACGGCGGATGCCGAATTCGGCGGGCAGGGGTTGCCGCACATGCTGCACATCGCCGCCATGGAAATGTGGAACGCCGGCTCCATGGCCTTCGCGCTCGGCCCGATGCTGACCATGGGCGCGATCGAGGCGCTGGAAAAGCATGGCTCCGACGACCTCAAGGCCACCTATCTCGAAAAGATGATTTCCGGCGAATGGACCGGCACGATGAACCTGACGGAGCCCCATGCCGGCTCCGATCTCGGTGTGCTGAAAGCCCGCGCCGAGCGCCGCGATGACGGCAGCTACCGCATTTTCGGCCAGAAAATTTTCATCACCTGGGGCGAACACGATTTCACGGACAATATCGTGCATCTGGTGCTTGCCCGCCTCAGCGATGCGCCGGAAGGGACGCGCGGCATCTCGCTTTTCCTCGTGCCGAAATTCCTCGTCAATGCAGACGGTTCGCTCGGCGAACGCAACGACCTTTTCTGCCACGCGCTGGAGCACAAGCTCGGCATTCACGCCTCACCCACCTGCACGATGATCTATGGCGACGGCCGCTTCGGTGAAGAGAAGGGTGCGATCGGCTACCTGATCGGCGAGGAAAACCGTGGTTTGAACTGCATGTTCACGATGATGAACAATGCGCGCCTTGCCGTCGGCGTGCAGGGCGTCGCCATGGCCGATGCCGCGACCCAAAAGGCGATCGCCTATGCCCGCGAGCGCACGCAGGGCAAGGCGCCGGGCTTTTCCGGCAAGGGCATGAGCCCGATCATCGATCATCCCGATATCGCCCGCACGCTGCTCACCATGAAGGCGCTGACGCAAGGTGCGCGCGCCATCGCCTATAGCTGTGCCCACGCCGTTGACAAGTCGCACCATCTGCAGGGCGACGAGGCGCGCTTCTGGGCCGACCGCTCCAGCCTCTTGACCCCGATCGCCAAATCCTTCGGCACCGATGCCGGCGTCGATGTCGCCTCCATGGGCGTGCAGGTGCATGGCGGCATGGGCTTCATCGAGGAGACGGGCGCCGCCCGTCTGCTGCGCGATGCCCGCATCGCCCCGATTTATGAGGGCACCAACGGCATTCAGGCGATCGACCTCGTGACCCGCAAGCTGCCGATCGGCAACGGCGATCATGTGCGCGGGTTCATCGTCGAGCTCGCCAAGATCGCAGGCGCCGTCGCCGCCTCAAATCTCGAAGGGTTTGGCGAGACCAAGGACCGCCTGAACGCCTCGCTGCGCGATCTCGAAACGGCAACCGTCTGGCTGCTGGAGCGCCTCGCCGCCGGCGAAACCGCCGCCGCTCTCGCCGGCGCCACCGCCTATCAGCGCCTGTTCGGCCTGACGCTCACCGGCATCTATCTCGCCAAGGGCGCGCTTGCCGATGCCGGCGACGGTCAGCAGCCGGCCCGCATCGCGCTCTGCCGCTTTGCCGCCGAAAATCTCATCGGCGAGACCGCCGCCCTGAAACATAGCATCGTCTACGGCGCCGAGAGCCTCGCCGCTGCCCGAATTGCCCTTGGCTGAGGAAAAACCATGACCGACGACGTCCTCATTGAACGACCAGACGCTCATCCGGGCGTCGAGGTTATCCGCTTCAACCGGCCGGCCAAGAAGAATGCCATCACCAGCGCCATGTACCGCAAGATGGCGGCAGCGCTCGTTGCGGCCTCCACCGATCCGGAGGTCAAGGCCGTCGCCTTTCTCGGTACCGAAGGCTGCTTTTCCGCCGGCAATGACATGGCCGATTTCATCGCGGTTGCGATGGGTGGCGCCATGGGCCGCGATGTGATCGAGTTCCTGCGCGCCCTTGCTACAATCGACAAGCCGGTGGTGTCCGGCGTGGACGGTTTGGCGATCGGCGTCGGCACGACGATCCATCTGCATTGCGACCTGACGGTCGCCTCCGCCCGTTCCGTCTTCCGCACCCCCTTCGTCGATCTGGCGCTGGTGCCGGAGGCTGCCTCCAGCCTTCTCGCGCCCCGCGTCATGGGCCACCAGCGGGCCTTTGCACTGCTGGCCATGGGGGACGCCTTTACGGCAGAAGACGCGCTTTCCGCTGGCCTCATCCGCAAGATCGTCGAGCCGGAGGCCGTCGAAGGCGAAACGCTGGCGCTTGCCTCCAAACTCGCTGCAAAGCCGCCGGCAGCGCTCGCCATTGCCCGCCGCCTGCTGCGCGGTGACCGCGGCGATGTCATCGCCCGAATCGATGAGGAGGCCGTGCATTTCGCCAATCAGCTGAAGAGTGCCGAGGCCCGCGCGGCCTTCGAGGCATTCATGCGCCGGTAGCTCGGCAAGATACCAGCAAGGATTGTGCCGTCACTCGTCCGGTAAACGGAAAGAGAGTGTTTACGCCTTGTTTACCATCGTCGCTCATGGCGTCACATGCCATCTTCACTGCAACTCTGAATAGTGTAAGCCTTGGGAAAACCAAGGTGGACACGATGCGGATTATTCTTCAGATTTTTACGGCAACAGTGTTTTTGGCGATCATGGCGATCTGGCTGGGTAGCCTGCGCATCGTGGTTGTGCCGGCGGTTTCCTTCGCCATGAACGAAGGCGTAGCGCTTGTTTACAGCGGTCATGATTACCGGCTGCTGGATAGCACCACAGCTCTCTGCCAGAGAAGCCGCATCACCGACAAGGAATGCGAGCGTACCGCAGCTTTGGAACTGGCGTCCAAGGTCATTCTGAAGTTTCCCTTCAGCCGCTCGCTGCACGATTTCACGCTATTCGGCGCATCGTCATCCCCCGGGCCTTTTGAAAGCTTTGCGCTGAGAAGCTGAGCAAAGGATCGCAGCCGTCCCTTGCCGCCAATAGTGATCCGCACCATATTCTCTTCCGGGTGGAGCATATTGGCCGTGCCGCACGGCAGGCCCGGCTGGAAGGACATGCCTTGCGATCACCTTTCAAGTTTTCTTTCTCGTCCATGCTGCGCCAGCAGCGCCGCCTAGAAAAGACCGTTCTGAAAGCGGTCAAGGCTTCCCGAAAGGCCATAGCGCTTTCTCCGTTCTCAGCGCCGGCGCCGCTCAAGCCGGCCGCCAAATCCCAGAAGGTGCCGGCCGGTCGCCTGGAGGAGGTGACCGGTTTCGGCAGCAATCCCGGCCGGCTCCATATGCTTCGCTACGTGCCGCCGCATCTGCCGCGAAAGGCGCCCCTGGTGGTGGTGCTGCATGGGTGCCGGCAGAATGCTCGCGACTATGATCATGGCAGCGGCTGGTCGACGCTTGCGCGCGAGCGCGGCTTTGCGGTTCTCTATGCCGAGCAGACCCGCAGCAACAACCCGAATTATTGCTTCAACTGGTTTCGCCCCAGCAACGTCACGCGCGACCGGGGGGAGGTGATGTCGATCCGCCAGATGATCGAGCGCATGGTCAACGCCCACGGCATTGATCGAAACCGGATCTACATCACCGGCCTTTCGGCCGGTGGCGCGATGACGGCGGCAATGCTTGCGGCCTATCCGGAGCTGTTTGCCGGCGGCGGCATCATCGCGGGGCTTCCTTACGGGGCTGCGCGCGATGTGCACCGCGCCCTGGCCGCAATGAAAAAGGCGCCGGAGCGGTCGGCCTCGGAGTGGGGCGATCTCGTGCGCGCTGCTTCGCCGCACCGTTTTGCGGGCGGCAGGGCCCGGATCCCGTCTGTCTCGATCTGGCACGGCACGCACGACCAGACGGTCGCCCTCTCCAATGCCGAGGCATTGTTGCAGCAGTGGCTGGATCTGCACGGCCTCGACCCGTCGGGTTCGACGCAAAGCACGGTGGACGGCCACTTGCGCAGGGAATGGAAAGACCGGACGGGGAAAACCGCGGTGGAATTCTACCGCATCGAGGGCATGGGCCATGGCACGCCGCTGAAGCCGAGGCCCGCGTCGCGCGGCCGTGCCGATACCCCCGGCCCGTTCATGCTAGATGCCGGCATTTCCTCCACAACGCGCCTTGCCGATAGCTGGGGCCTGAAGAAGCCGGTGCTGGCGCGCTGAATTTGTCGATCTCGCCGGCAAAACCGGCGCTTCAAATTTAACGGGCTTTTAAGTACGTCATCATATTCTGCGTCGCATCGAGTCCGTCGGCATGATGCCGACGTTTCCGCCCGTTCGGGCATGTCCCCGCATTCTTCAAGATGACCCGCAAAGCGTCCTGCTTTTGTGGAGCGCGCGTTTGCACGTTTCAAGCTCCGAGCCCGCTTCGCCGTATTGTAAAAGGAAGGCCCGCCTTGGTCCGCACATCCAATCTCATGACGCGTATTCTGCTCGCCGCGTCTTTCGTTGTCGTCGCCGCGCTTGCCGGCTTCTCCATCTATATCGATAGCCTTCAGCGCGCCGCGACCACCCGCGCCGTCGAGGAAAACATCTCCTCCTCCGGCAAGCAGGCCGCCCAGAGCGTTGCCAACTGGCTGAACGGCCGCCTGACGCTCACCGAAATGGCTGCAAATGCTGCCGGCAACGCTGCCGACAATACCGGCCTCATGAACGCCCTGAAGAACGACGTACTCGTCAAGGAATTCATGACCACCTATGTCGGCGAGGAAACCGGCACCTTTACCATGTGGCCGGATTCCCCGATGCCGGAAGGTTACGATCCGCGCCAGCGCCCGTGGTACCAGGATGCCGTCAAGGCCAATGGCAGCGTGCTGACCGAGCCGTATATCGACGCCTCGACCAACGACCTGATCATCAGCGCCGCCGTTCCGGTCAAGCGCGACGGCAAGCTCATCGGCGTCGCCGGCAGCGATTTTTCGCTGAAGACCCTCGTCGAGATGATCAAGGGCGTCGATGCCGGCAGCGGCGGTTTTGCCTTCCTGGCCAACAAGTCCGGCCAGATCCTTGTCCATCCGGATGCCAAGCTCGTCACCAAGACGCTGACCGATGCCTTCCCGGTCAACACCCCGTCCATCGGCTCCGCGATCATGGAAACCGAGCTTGACGGCAAGCCGATGCTCGTCAGCTTCGTGCCGGTCGCGGGCCTGCCTTCGGTCGAATGGTATATCGGCTTCGCCGTCGACGCCGATATTGCCTATTCCGCGATCGGCCAGTTCCGCATTGCCGCGACCATCGCCACCGTCTTGTCGGTCGGTGTCATGATCGCCTTCCTCGCAAGCCTGCTCAGCCACCTCGTCATCCGCCCGGTCACGGCGATGACGGGCGCGATGGCAAAGCTGGCTGCCGGCGACCTGAAGGCCGAAATCCCCGGCCAGGATCGCCGCGACCAGATCGGCTCCATGGCTGCAGCTGTCGCCGTGTTCCGGGACAACGCCATCGAGCGTGTGCGTCTGGAAGAAGAGGCCAATGCCGGTCGTTCGCTGTCCGAAAAGGAGCGCCGCGAGCGCGAGGCCCAGAAGGCCCGCGAAACCGCCGATATCCAGCATGCCGTCGATGCCCTGGCGACCGGTCTCGGCCGTCTGGCGGAAGGCGATCTCGGCTACCGGATTGCTTCGCCCTTCGTCTCCCATCTCGATCGTCTGCGCGCCGACTTCAACAACTCGGTCGCCAAGCTGCATGACGCCATGTCGACGGTCGGGATCAACGCCCGTGCCATTGATGCCGGCGCCCATGAAATCCGCCACGCGGCAGACGATCTCGCCCGTCGCACCGAACAGCAGGCCGCTTCCGTCGAGGAGACCGCCGCAGCGCTGGAAGAGATCACCACGACGGTCAAGGATTCGGCGCGTCGTGCCGAGGAAGTCGGTGCGCTCGTCGCCCGCACCCGCGCCGGCGCCGAAAAGTCCGGCACGGTTGTCCGCGATGCGGTCAACGCCATGCAGGGCATCGAAAAGTCCTCCGGCGAAATCTCCAACATCATCGGCGTGATCGATGACATCGCCTTCCAGACCAACCTCCTGGCGCTGAATGCCGGTGTCGAAGCTGCGCGTGCCGGTGAAGCTGGCAAGGGTTTTGCCGTCGTCGCGCAGGAAGTTCGCGAGCTCGCCCAGCGCTCGGCCAATGCCGCCAAGGAAATCAAGGCCCTGATCACCGCGTCCGGCACGCAGGTTCAGGCGGGCGTGACGCTGGTTGGCGAAACCGGCAAGGCGCTGGAAGTGATCGTTGCCGAGGTGCAGGAGATCAACACCCACATCAGCGCCATCGTCACCGCCACCCGCGAACAGTCGACCGGCCTGCAGGAGATCAACACCGCCGTCAACACCATGGACCAGGGCACCCAGCAGAACGCCGCTATGGTGGAAGAACAGACCGCCGCCAGCCACGGCCTTGCCCAGGAAGCGGCAGCGCTGAACGCCCTGCTTGCCCAGTTCAAGCTCGGCGACAGTGCTCAGGCAGGTCAACGTCAGCAGGGGTATGCACGCCGGGCTGCTTGAGTGTTGATGAAATGAAATGCAAAAGGCCCGGTTCTTCCGGGCCTTTTCGCGTCTTGCCGAGAGAAAAGAGGTTGTCAGCCGTGGCGGGCGGCCTCGATTGCCGCAACATCGATCTTCTTCATGGTCATCATCGCATCGAAGGCCCGTTTTGCCTCGCTGCCGCCGGCCTGCATGGCTTCCATGAGCGTGCGCGGCGTAATCTGCCACGAGATGCCCCAGCGATCCTTGCACCAGCCGCATTCGCTTTCCTGCCCGCCATTGCCGACGATAGCGTTCCAGTAGCGATCCGTCTCCGCCTGATCCTCCGTCGAAATCTGGAAGGAGAAGGCCTCGCTGTGCTTGAACACCGGACCACCGTTCAGCCCGATGCAGGACACGCCGGCAACGGTGAAATCAACCATAAGCACGTCACCCTGCTTGCCATCCGGATAATCGCCGGGAGCCCGCGTCACGGAACCGACGGAACTATCCGGAAAAGTCTTGGCATAGAAGTTGGCTGCCTCCTCGGCATCCTTTTCGTACCACAAGCAAATTGTGTTCTTCGCCATAGCGGTATCCTCCATACTGGTTGCGTTGTCGTCGGTAGCAGCTTGTCCTTCACGGCACTGCAAGCTAACGCGATCTGCGATCAGAACGAAGACATAGGGCGAAACGTCGAAACGCCCACATTCAATTTTGCCGAAAACCAGCCGTCAGCTCGTCATCACTTCTCCAGCGTCGCCACCACTTCCACATGACTGGACCAAAGAAACTGATCGATCGGCACGACGGACGTAATCCGGTATCCGGCATCGACGAGAAAGCGCAGATCGCGCACCAGCGTCTGAGGATTGCAGGAGACGGCGGCGATCTTTTTCACGCCGGAGCGGGCGATTTCCTTCACCTGCGCTTCAGCGCCGGCGCGTGGCGGGTCGAAGACGATGGCGTCGTAGACCTTGAGTTCGGAGGCCATCAGCGGGCGGCGGAAGAGGTCGCGTTTCTCGACCGTCACCGGCTTCAGCCCCTGCGTGTTGCGGGCGGCGAAATCCAGTGCCTTTAGCGCCTTGTCCTCGCCCTCGACGGCATGGACGCGGGCCGTGCGGGCAAGTCGCAGCGAAAAGGTGCCGGAGCCGGAAAACAGGTCTGCCACCCGCTTTGCCTTGCCGACATGGCGGATGACGAGATCGGCCATCGCCTCTTCCGCCGGCTTCGTCGCCTGGGTAAAGCCGCCCGGCGGCGGCGAGACCTGGATACCGCCAAAATCGATCAGCGGCTTGATCGGCTCGACGAGAACTTCGCCATTCACCGAAACCCGCGCCACGCCACGCAGCGAAAGCACGGTCTCCACCGTCCTCCGCCGGCTTTTGTCATCGAGCTTCTTGATGCCGTCGGCAGCCAGATCAAGCCCGGTCAGCGTCTCCAGAACGGTCAGACGGAAAGGCTCGGCATTGTCAGCCAGCGCCTCGGCGACGGCCCTTATGGTTGCAAGCCGCGACACGATGCCGGGGCTTGCGATGGGACATTCCGAGATGGAGACGATGTGATGGCTTTCCGGCGTGTTGAAGCCGAGCAGCAGCTCCTTCTCCGTGCGCCGAACGATGAAGACGACGCGGCGCCTCTCGCCGGGCTGTGCCGTGATCAACGGCGCGACGTCGACCGAAAGCGCCTTGGATTTCATGGCGTCGATGACAATCTGACGCTTGAAGTCGTGATACAGCGCATCGCTCGCATGCTGCAGCGAACAGCCGCCGCAGGTGCCGTTCTCGCCCTCGGGCCCGAAATGCCGGCACTTCGGCGGCACACGATCCGGGGAGACATCGCTCATCGACATCACCGTGCCGTGGTTCTTGTTGACGGCAAGGACGGCCGTCTCGCCCGGCAGGGTAAAGGACACATAGACCGGGCCGAACGGACCGCGCGCAACGCCATCGCCGGAAAGGCCGAGCTTTTCAATGGTCAGCGTTTCGGTGCTCATGCGTCCTCGCCGTCGTCTTCGTCGTCGCCTTCCGGTTTGCGGCCAGCCAGCAGGTATTCTTCATTGCCGTCACCGCCGGCAATCGGTGAGGGGATGAGCCCGAGGCTTTCCCAGCCCATGTCCTCCACCAGCCAGCGCTCCAGCTCGGCAGCAACAGCGGGAGCAGTGGATGGGTCTTTCAGAAGGCCGGCCTTGCTGATCGCCTCCCGCCCGGCTTCGAACTGCGGCTTCACCAGCAGGATGCAGTGCGCCCCTGGAGCTGCAAGATCAAGCGCCGGCGGCAGGGCGAGCTTCAGCGAGATGAAGGAGACATCCGAAACGACGAAGGAGATTTCGCGGTCGTCCAGATAATCCTCATCCAGCACGCGGGCATTCAGGCCCTCGATGTTGGTGACACGATCGTCGGCCTCGAGACGGGGATGGAACTGGCCATGACCGACATCGATCGCGATCACATGATTTGCGCCATTGTGGAGGAGGATTTCGGTGAAGCCGCCGGTGGAAGCGCCGATATCGAGACAGTCGCAGCCTTCTGGCGAAAGGGCGAAATGCTCCAGCCCGGCCTTCAGCTTCAGCGCCGCGCGCGAAACATAGGCCTGCACCGGATCGTCGATTTCGACCTTGGCATCTTCGGAGACATTGGCGCTCGCCTTGGTGACAAGCTTGCCATCGACGGTCACGGTGCCGCGCTGGATGGCGTCGCGGGCGCGAGAACGGCTGGCGACGAGGCCACGATTGAGCAGCAGCTGATCGAGGCGAATAGGGTTTTTCAGGGTGTAGGACATTGCTCCTCATGCCGCGTCAGCCCATGGAAGGCAAGGGTTTTGGGCGTTTTGCGGCAAATATTGGCAGCCGCCCGATGCAGGGTGCCAATTTGGCACAAAATGCGGGATTGCTAAAATTATATCATTTGGCCGGCGCGAAAGAGTAAGGATTTCAATCTATAACATTGACCGAAGGGCCTATGCCGAAGGATGGCGAACCGGGGATTGGGGATGAGCGGTCAGCGCGAGAACAGGATTGACCTGTTGAGGGGTCTTTCTCTCCTGTTCATTTTTGTCGGGCATGCGGAATTTACATTCTCGCAGACCTTTCAGCATGCGCGTGGCTTCTCCGATGCGTCGGAAATTTTCGTGCTGCTCTCCGGCATGTCCGCGGCGCTTGCCTATTTCCGCCCGTCCACGGGCCTGCAGCTGGAACGCCCGTGGAAACGGGCGTTGCGCCTCTATTTCGTCCATCTGTTGCTGTTCGCCATCATGGCGTTCGAGGGGGCCATCGCCCTGCACGTCTTCCACGATGCGGCCTGGGCGATCGATATGGTGGATTTCTGGCGTGAGCCCTGGCAGCACAGTTTCGAGGCTCTCTCGTTGCGCTACATGCCGGGCAACCTCGATATCCTGCCGATGTATGTCGTCCTTCTGCTGCTGGCGCCCTTCGTCTTCGTGCTGCATGAGCGATCCCTGCCGCTGCTGCTTTGCCTTTCCGTCCTGGTCTGGATCGCAGCCGGGCTCGGCCACATCAATTTCGTCAACGTCGCACTCGAAGGCCATGCATGGTATTTCGATCCGCTGTCATGGCAGCTGATCTTCATCATCGGCATTTGCCTTGGCATCCGCATGAAACGTGGCTTGCCGGTCCTGCCTTACAATCGCGTGGTTTTCGTCGCCGCGGCGCTGTTTGCGCTCGCAGCCATCCCGGCCAATCTGGTGATCTATCTCGGTGTCGCGGAATCGCCCTTCGGCAGCCTTCATCACGAATTGGTGTCGAAAACCAATGGCGGGCCGCTTCGCATCATCAATGTTCTGGCGATCCTGTACCTGGCCTGGAATATTCGCGCCGTGAAGCGCGCCGCGGATCATCCGTCCCTGCAGCTTCTCTGCGCTGCGGGTCGGCACAGCCTGCCGGTCTTTTCCGTCGGTATCCTGCTGTCCTTCTGCGCGATGGTCATCATGAACGTGCATCCGCAGGCGCCGCTCTCCGTTCAGCTCTGCATGCTCGGCATTGGCTGTGCGATACAGCTTGCACTGGCAGCCTTTCTGGAAAAACGGAAGACGGCACGCAAGGCAGGTGGCCAATCCCAGACGTCAGCCGCCCCTACCGACTTCTCAGCTGCACGATAAACTGGCGAGATGCTATAAATCTATCCCGCAGCGCCAAGCCCGACTGTTTTCTTCTGGCCGAGCGCCTTGAAGACGGTCGAAACGATGCCGGCGCGATCGAGACCCGCCTTGGCATACATGACGTCCGGTTTGGCCTGCTCCATCCAGACATCCGGCAGCACCATCGGGCGCACCTTCAGGCCGTTGTCGAGCAGGCCTTCCAGCGCGAGAAACTGCAGCACATGGCTGCCGAAGCCGCCGATGGCGCCTTCCTCGATGGTGATCAGGACTTCATGGTGACGGGCAAGCTGGCGGATCAGATCGAGATCGAGCGGCTTGGCAAAACGGGCATCGGCAACCGTGGTCGAAAGCCCGGCAGCATCGAGGTCTTCGGCGGCAGTCAGACAGTCCGTAAGGCGGGTGCCGAAGGACAGAAGCGCCACCTTGGAGCCCTGCTTGATCACCCGGCCCTTGCCGATCTGAAGGATTTCGCCGCGCTCCGGCATCTCGACGCCGACGCCTTCGCCGCGCGGATAACGGAAGGAGATCGGGCCGTCATCATAGGCGGCGGCAGTGCGTACCATATGCTTCAATTCGGCCTCGTCGGCAGCCGCCATGACCACGAAGCCGGGCAGGGTGGCGAGATAGGTGGTATCGAACGAGCCGGCATGCGTCGGCCCGTCTGCGCCGACGAAGCCCGCGCGATCGATCGGGAACCGAACCGGCAAGCTCTGGATCGCCACGTCATGCACGACCTGATCGTAACCGCGCTGCAGGAAGGTGGAATAAAGCGCGCAGAAGGGCTTGTAGCCTTCCGAAGCCAGGCCAGCCGCAAACGTCACGGCATGCTGCTCGGCAATGCCGACATCGAAGATGCGGCTCGGATGGGCGAGCGCAAACTTGTCGAGGCCGGTGCCCGACGGCATGGCGGCGGTGATCGCGACGATCTTCTCGTCGAAGCCGGCTTCCTGCGTCAGCGCTTCGGCGAAGACGGAGGTGTAAGCCGGCGCGTTGGGCTTTGCCTTCGCCTGTGCGCCGGTGATGACGTCGAATGTGTTGACGCCGTGATACTTGTCCGCAGCCGCTTCGGCTGGCGGATATCCCTTGCCCTTCTGGGTCACGACGTGAATCAGAACCGGGCCCTTGGAGTTGTCACGCACATTGCGCAGTACGGGCAGCAGGTGATCGAAGGAGTGACCGTCGATCGGGCCGATATGGTAGAAACCCATCTCCTCGAACAGCGTACCGCCGGTCACATAGCCGCGGGCATGCTCCACCGCACGGGTAATGGCGCGATCGACCTTCTTACCGAGATAGGCCGTCAGTTTCTTGCCGAGATCACGAAAGCCCATATAGGTGCGGCCGGATGCGAGACGCGCCAGATAGGCGCTCATCGCGCCTGTAGGCGGCGCAATCGACATGTCGTTGTCGTTGAGGATCACAATGAGGCGCGCATCCAGCGCACCGGCATTGTTCAGCGCCTCATAGGCCATCCCGGCCGACATGGCGCCGTCCCCAATGACAGCGATGACATTGCGCGGCACGTCCGAAAGCTGCGAGGCAACCGCCATGCCGAGACCGGCGGAAATCGAGGTGGAGGAATGGGCGGCGCCGAAGGGATCGTATTCGCTCTCAGCCCGGCGGGTGAAGCCGGAAAGGCCATTTTCCTGGCGAAGCGTGCGGATGCGGTCCCGTCGGCCGGTCAGGATCTTGTGCGGATAACACTGGTGACCGACATCGAAGATCAGCCGGTCATGCGGCGTGTTGAAGACTTTGTGGATCGCGATCGTCAGTTCCACGACGCCGAGCCCGGCGCCCAGATGCCCGCCGGTACGCGACACGGCATCGACCATTTCGGCGCGCAGTTCCGTTGCCAGCTGCGGCAAATCCTTGTCGTCGATCTTCTTCAGGTCGTCAGGGTATGTCACCTTGTCGAGAAGGGGTGTCGCCGGCAGGGGCTGGGCAGGCAGTTGTGTCACGCTGAAGGCCTCATTCCCGCGTCGCACCGATGCGCCGCGATTCTGGATGTAGTGTCTGCAAATCTGGGTCTTTAAACAGAAACCACAAGGATTGCAAAAGCAGGTTTTTCTGCGACACGAACCAGAAGTTTAACGAAAATCAGCTTTCCGGCAAAGGGATAAACTCTTCTTCGTCCCCCGGCACGATATCGAAACGGCCGGTTCTCCACTCTTCTTTGGCCTTTTCGATGCGTTCCTTGGATGAGGAAACGAAGTTCCACCAGATATAGCGCTGCGAGCCCATCGCAGCACCGCCGAAGAGCATCACATGACAGCCCGTCGGTCCGCCCGTGATGGTGATGGCATCGCCCGGGCGGAAAACGAGAAGCTGGTTCTCCGCAAAATGATCTCCGGCAATGATGGCTTCGCCCGACAGAATGTAGAGCGCGCGCTCCTCCCAGCTCGCCGCGAACGGCGCGCTTCTGCCGGCCTCGATCGAGAGATCGACATAGATCGTGTCCGAAAACACCTTGACCGGAGAGGCCATGCCTTCGAAGGATCCGATGACGACACGACCTTCCAGCCCGTCCTGACGAAACGCCGGCATGTCGTGCTTTTCCGTATGGGCGAAGATCGGATCGATCTCTTCGTGTCGATCCGGCAGCGCCAGCCACGTCTGCAGGCCGGAGATCGAATGTTCTGTCCCGCGCAGGTTTTCCGGAGAGCGCTCCGAATGCACGATACCGCGCCCGGCGGTCATCAGGTTGAGATCGCCCGGCCGGATGACCATCTCCGTGCCGAGGCTGTCGCGATGTTTGATCTCGCCGTCGAAGAGATAGGTGACGGTGGAAAGCCCGATATGCGGATGCGGCCGCACATCCATCGCCTGATCCGCCCTCAGGATCGCCGGGCCCATGCGGTCGAAGAACACGAAAGGCCCGACCAGCCGGCGTTTTGCCGTCGGCAGCGCTCGCCGCACCTGGAAATTGCCGATATCGCTGGTGCGCGGAATGATCATAAGCTCGATGGCATCACAAGCCGGCGCATCACCCGCCTCAGGGTCTTTTCCGGGAAAAAAGGACATAGGCGTCTCCTTAGCACTGATCGCCTTGGAGACTACAGTATGAAATCGCTCTGCGTCAGGGTGATTTTGCCGGCAATGCCAAATCCGATGTCGGCAAAACTATCACCGTCACTGTCAATCTGGACGTAGGTGTTGCCGCCCTCAAGGTAGCTGCGAACTTCGCCTGCCTTACCTTGGAAAGCGCCGGCGCCTATCATGGATACGCTCGCAAGATCTGTGTATCTGAGCTTAATCTTGTCACCCTCAGCGCGGTTGAAATCCGTGAAGAAGTCTTGTGTGGATGCTCTAGGGAGTGACTCAAACATGTCGATAACGAAGTGGTCCGCGCCCTTTCCGCCTGCCAGCCGGTCAGCCCCCTCGTTTCCGTTCAGCGTGTCATTGCCATCACCACCACGCAGGCGGTCATTTGCTTGTCCACCTGAGAGAATGTCATTGCCCTTGCCGCCGATTACCAGCAATGCCGCTTTTGTAAAGCCGTTAGTCGAGAAATTCACCAAAAGGGTATCGTTGGTGCTCAGTTGGCTGCCGTCGATCGTCATGGCTCGATCACCTTGAATCGTGACATAACTTTTGAGGCCTTTACTGAAATTGTTGGCGATTTTTATCGTCTCAATTCCTTCGACTGACGCGCCAATGATGGTTTCATGTCCGTCTGCAACAAGAACCGTATCAACGCCAGCCCCGCCGATGATGACGTCATTCTCCGTTATGCCGGTGTACCAGTCATTTTTCTTGAGAAGGGAGAAGTCGAACACATCGTTGCCAGCGCTGCCGATCAAATGGGTCTCTGCTTGCCCCTTGAGAGCAATATAGACCGAATACTTGGCATCTATGACATCAGAGGCGTCAACCTTTCTCGTTGAAGCCTGTATGCGAAGACGTCCATTTTCGTAATGATTATTCGTCAGAAAATCTTGAGTTATGCTGAAGGCGGTCGATGACGTTAAATCGATGATTTCAATACCTGATACCTTGCCGCTATCGAGCACGGCTGCAGTCGGGGAGTCTCCTGAAAACCTGAGAGTATCTGTGCCAGTTCCCCCAGATATCTCGACATTGAATTTGGGTTGAACAGTCAGCAAGAAATCAAAGACGTCATTGCCTTCCTCACCGTACATCTTGGTTATTCCGCGACTGCCCTGGGCGGGGCTCGTGAGTTCGTAGTCGCCCTCATACAAGGAAGAACTGTTTAAAAACAAATCATTTCCGGCTCCTCCGCCAAGCCAGTCGGCGCCATATCCGCCGATCAGTATATCGTTTCCTTTTCCGCCGGACAGGCGATCATCAGCGAGGCCTCCGATTAGAAGATCGTTGGCATTCCCACCATTAACAGTCAGCTTGCTGTATTTTGAACTCACAGCGCCTCCATCAACGATGAGCGTGCCATCGATTGCGGTTGCAGCCTTGCCCGTTCCGTAATTGCGATCTGTCGTTATTGTAATCGCATTGGTACCTTTGTAGTTCTCCGGTACGCCGAAATCGACCACCCGTGACTGCCCGGCGGCGAGATTTGTCACCACAATATTTTCAATGTTCTTGGTGTTTTGAATATTGCTGATGCCGTTTGGATCTGTCTTGTTGCTCTTGGTTTGGCCTGCGCCTGAGATTACGAGGGTGTCGGTACCTGCGCCACCATCGATAGCGTCGTATATCAAGGTGTTGGCGTAGTAAGTAAAAGTGTCATTCTTTGCGCCGGTTTTCAGAGTATCCTTGGTTCTGTCCGCACTATTCAATGATCGGTCCGTTGATCCGAAAACGTCGAATGCTGTGCCCGTAACCGAAGATGCATTCAATTGTAGGGCCGATTTATCGGCGCCCAACTTGGTCGCATCGATAGAGACACGGCCAACCTTGTTCGTCTTGAACACGGTATCGTCAAATGTCAGGTTGAAGCCGAAAGCGTCGGCGCCGCCGGACGGTTTCGTCGCCAATGTTATACCGTCAATTTTCGAAAATAGTGGCCAGCCGCTGCTCGGAATGGACCAAAGCGAGGCGAGTTCATTCGTAAGAAATAGCGTATTGCTTCCTGTCCCGCCGTCCAATTTGTCGGTGGACTTCATACTGCTACGGGTAAAATAGAAAACATCGTCTGCGCTACCGCCAACAAAACGATCGACACCTGCCGTGCCATAAAACTTCGCCATTACAAACTGCCCCTAAAACCGGCGCGATGTCACTATGGGCCGGCACTGAGGCAGATATCCATTGAAGCGAACCGAAGACCGTTAAAAAAGTAAATTAATCAACGATATTTAAGTCTGCTTCGAAAGTCCTGTCAAGGCAAAATACAACTTTTCCGCGCGATCACTCCCCGTCCAGCGGCTCCACGCCCTGCGGCTTTCCGGCGCGGTCGAGGCGGATTTTTTCGATGCGGTTTTCGGCGGCGTTGAGCAGGCTTTCGCAATGCTTTTTCAGCGCTTCGCCGCGTTCGTAGATCTCGATCGACTTGTCCAGCGCCACATCGCCGCGCTCCAGTGCGGAGACTATGGCTTCGAGTTCCTCCACGGCCTTTTCGAAGGAGAGGCCGGAAACGTCGGTGTTCGGTGTCGTGCTCATGTCAGCCCCTCATCAGGCGATATATGTGTGTGCCGGCGGATTCCGCCAGGCCTTGCAGGTCGTAGCCGCCTTCCAGCAGGCTGACGACGCGGTTGTTGGCGCTCTTGCCGGCGATCTCGAGCAGCCGGCCCGTTGCCCAGTCGAAATCGTCGGCGACGAGATTGATCTGCGCCAGCGGATCGCGGTGGTGGGCGTCGAAGCCGGCGGAGATGATCAGGAAGTCCGGGCGGAAGTTTTCGAGGGCCGTCAGAACGCGCGACCGGAAGGCCTCGCGAAAATGATCGCTGCCGGTGTCGGGCGAGAGGGGTGCGTTGACGATGTTGCCGGCCCCCGTCTCATCCTTGGCGCCGGTTCCGGGATAAAGCGGCATCTGGTGCGTGGAGCAGAAGAGTACGGAGGGATCGTCCCAGAAGATATCCTGCGTTCCGTTGCCGTGATGCACGTCCCAGTCGACGATGGCGACACGCTCGGCGCCGTAGGTCTGCTGCGCGTAACGGGCGGCGATGGCGGCATTGTTGAAGAAGCAGAAGCCCATGGCCTTGTTCTTCTCGGCATGATGGCCGGGCGGGCGCGAGGCGACGAAGACGTTGTCGGCCTTGCCCGTGAAGACGGCATCGACAGCGGCGGTTGCGCCGCCGATCCCGGTGAGTGCCGCCTGAAGACTTGCGGGGCTTGCATGGGTGTCGGCCTCGAAGGAGTTGATGCCTTCTTCGGGAATGACCGACATGACGGTGCGCAAATGCTCTTCCGGGTGGGCGAGCAGCACCAGATCCTCGTTGCCCTGCGGCGCCTTCTCCCGCTTCAGGTCGCCAAAACGCTCATGTTCCAGCGCAAGGTTGAGCGCGCGCAGCCGGTCCGGTCGCTCCGGGTGGCCTTCCGGCACCTGATGTTCGAGAAAGATCGGATTTTCGAAAAGGATCGTTGTCATGGGCGAAAACCTAGGGCGTGGCTGCCATAAGGTCCATGGAGGCCACAGACAATTGCACTGTTTTCAACAGCGAGGCGTGATGGCGAAAAGGGATCGCCATCACGCAGGGGCCTAATCAGGCGCGCTGGGGCAAAAGCGGATAGCCGACGATGACCGCGCGGGCGGCAAGCGCGGCAATGGCGGCTTTCAGGATGTCGCCGGGGATGAAGGCGAGCGAGCCCATGACCGCCTTTTCGATGCCAAGGCCGGTCACGAAGGCGAGCCATGCGATGCCGAGCAGATAAACGACGCCGATGCCGCCGACAACGGAGGCGATGAAGAAGCCGGCGAGCTGGCGGGTGCCGGTCTGGCTTTCACGCACGAGCTTTTCCGCGATGATGCCGGTAACGAAGGTGCCGACCACCCAGCCGGCGATGTAGCCGGCTGTCGGACCGGCCAGAATGGCGAGGCCGCCGCGACCGCCGGAGAGAACCGGGAGACCGACCGCGACCATCAGGATCACCAGAAGATAGGCAAGCGCACCGCGCTTGGCGCCGATGATGCAGCCGGCGAGCATCACGCCCATGGACTGCGCAGTGATCGGAACCGGGATAAAGCCCAACGTGATCGGCGGGATAACGCCAAGGAAAACAATGATGGCGGCGAACAGGGCGATAAGAACGAGGTCTCTGGTGGTCATTCCAATTTTTCTCCGGCGGGGAATCATGTGGGGTTCATAAGGAACTGCTTGACTCCTGACGCCTGAACCCGCGGGCGTCAATGGCCATGGCGATCGTGTCGGCGTCCTTGAGCGTCAGGATGATCAGCGGCGCAAACAGTGTGAGCGGTCGCATCGGCAAGCCGCGGGCGCGGTGTGCCTCGCGGATGTTTTCGTAGCGATCGAGGATTTCCGGCACGAAGCGGATCACCAGCGCCAGCGCCAGCCCGACGTCAGCGGCCCTGACGATCCCAGCCCTTTCCAGGGGCTGAAGAAGAACCGTGATTTCGTCCATGAAGGCGCTGATCGCCGTGGTGGCGGTGATGGCGGCAGCCAGAAAAACGACGGCGCCGATCCGCAACGTCAGCGCGGCGGCTTGCCTTGCCCCATCGAAATAGAACGTCGCAAGCGCAAGGATCAGGATGGCGAAAAATATCCAGGCAACCCTTGCCAGCGCGTCGCGCAGCGGCAGGCCGAGGCTGAAGTAAGCGACCGCGCAAAAGAGGAAAACCGGCAGCAGAACGAGCGGCGACGCAATGAAGAAAAGCACGACGCCCGCCGCCATCAGCAGCAACAGCTTGGCCCGCACCGACATGCGGTGAAACGGTGTGCCGCCCTCGACGTAAAGGCTCTTCAGCATGCCGCAAGCTCCCTGTAGCGGGAGATCACATCGTGTGGGGCGCCATCGGCGGCAAGCCTGCCCCCGTCGAACAGCAACACCCGTTCGAAATCCTCGACCAGCGAAAGGTCGTGGCTGATGACCAGGACCTGCTGTTCGAGACCCATGATGGTGTTTGATACGAGCGCGCGGTTCTTGAGGTCGAGCTGGTTCGTCGGTTCGTCGAGGATAAGGATGTCCGGTTCCGTCACCAGCACGCTCGCCATGGCGACGAGCTGCGTCTCGCCACCGGAAAGCTCGTGCACCCGGCGGCGGGCAAGATGCGAAATGCCGAAGCGGTCGAGAATTGCCGCTGTCCGCGCCGATATGTCTCCGCTTTTCAAGCCACGATTCTTCAGTCCGAAGGCGATATCTTCCTCAACGATCGGCATGATCAGCTGGTGCTGCGGGTTCTGGAAGATGAAGCCGGCTTTTCCGAAAACCTTCTTTTCATCCGCCACCGTATCGAGCCCGCCGACCAGCACCTGGCCGTCGCTGGGCTTCACCAGGCCGTTGATCAGCCGCGCAAAGGTGGTTTTTCCGGAGCCGTTGAGGCCGATGATGCCAATGCGCCGCTCTGTAAGGACGAGGCTCAGGGCATGAAGCGCGGTCTTGTCGCCGAAGCGGACCGAGCAATCGGCAAACCGGATATCCAAAAAGCAGTCCCCTCGCTGTCTCGCCCCGTTCTATAATCGAACCTGTCACAAACGCAAATCCGCCAGTTTGACTGTTGGGAATAAAAGCCTAATCTTCCGTCTATGGCGATTCTGGTTTCGAACCGCGACGCGCGGCTGATCTTTCTCAACAAGCAGGGCCTTGCCGCTCCGCCGCATCGGGCATTGGGCAAGGAAGGGCTGTTGCAGCTCATCCACGATATGGGTTTCGTGCAGGTCGACAGCATCTCGACCGTCGAGCGCGCCCATCACCAGATCCTGTTTTCCCGAAACCAGACCTATCGGCGCGAACACCTGACCGAGCTTTTGGAGAAGGACGGCGAACTCTTCGAACACTGGACGCACGACGCCTCGATCCTGCCCGCCGCATTTTTTCGCTACTGGAAACATCGCTTCGCCCGACGCGAGCCGGTTCTGAAGGAGCGATGGCTGAAATGGCATGGCGAAGGGTTCGATAGCAGCTTCGAGGAAACCTTGAAGCGGATCTCAGACGGCGGCGCGGCCATGTCACGGGACCTCAAGGTAGCGGACCACAAGTCAGGCGGCTGGTGGAACTGGCATCCCAACAAGACGGCGCTCGAATATTTCTGGCACACCGGAAAACTCGCTATCGCCGGCCGCCAGAACTTCCAGAAAATCTACGACCTCGCAGAACGCGTCATTCCCGGCCATCACTATGAGCCCGAGGTCAGCGAGGCCGCGTTCCTCGATTGGACCTGCCGCAGCGCCCTGCAGCGGCTTGGTTTTGCCACGCGCGGCGAGATTGCGGCTTTCTGGGGTTTGATATCGCCGGAAGAAGCCGGCGTCTGGATCGAGACCCATCGCGACGAACTGACAGAGGTGGCGATAGAACCGGCCAATGGCGATAAACCACGGCTGTCCTATGCCTTTCATGGCTTTCCCGACAATCTCGGCGAGCATTTCGATCCGCCGGCGCGGCTTCGGGTGCTCAGCCCCTTCGATCCTCTCATCCGCAACCGGGATCGCACCGAGCGCCTGTTCGGGTTTTATTATCGCATCGAGATTTTCGTGCCCGAGCCGAAGCGGGAATATGGCTACTACGTCTTCCCGCTGCTCGAAGGGGACCGGATCGTCGGGCGCATCGACATGAAGGCAGATCGCAAGGCCGGTTCGCTCGACGTCAAGCGGCTGTGGTGGGAGAGGGGCGTGCGCGCCTCTTCCGGACGCATGGACCGGCTGGACGCGGAGCTTGCCCGCGTCGCCCGCTTCGCCGGCGTGGAGAGGGTGAACTACCTGGAAGGCTGGCAGGCGGAGTAGGTCGCCGCTTCAGCGGAAGGCGACTTCGAGGTTCTGCCGGTCGCTGGCGATCACCCGGCATGCCATTTCGCGGCCTTCGCCGGTGAGCAGAAGGGCAAATTCCGGCGGTATGCCGGTGCTGTTCGAAACGGAAAGGCTTGCGCCGTCTGCGCCGAGCGAGCGCACAGTGCAGTCGATCGTCGAGCGCCGGTCGTTGAACAGGATCGAACCGGCCTTCAGCACGCGCCGTCTGGCGCCCATGGCGTCTTCGCCCGAGATCGAGGCCCAGGATACGCAGCGATTGCGGCCATCGGTTTTTGCCCGGTACATGGCGGCATCCGCCTGAGCAAGCAGGGTATCGATGTCTTTGGTGACGATGGAAAGGGACGACAAGCCGAAGCTTGCGGTTACCTTCACGACCCCGCTGCCGTTTTGCACCTGTTGCGATGCAATGACCGTCCTCAGCCTTTCCGCAGTGGCGGCGGCGCCATCGCGGTCGATATGGGGAAGAAGGATCGCAAATTCCTCGCCACCGAGACGCCCGAGAACATCACCCGTCCGCAGAACGGGCCGGCAAGCCGCGACCACCGCTTTGAGCACCTCATCGCCGGTGGCATGACCATGGGTGTCGTTGATGGTCTTGAAGTGGTCGATATCGAGCACGATGCAGGAAAGATCGTGCTGGTGGCGCGTTGCGAGCGAGATCAGCTGATCGGCTTCCTGCTTGAATGCGCGACGCGTCAGCGCCTCCGTCAAGCTGTCGGTGGAGGCCGAGTGAATAAGCTCGATGCGGTCCATGGCGGCACCGGAAAGCTCTTCAAGGATGGAAAGGTCCCTGGTGTTGAAAGACCGCGCACGGCGGTCGATCGCGCAGACGGTGCCGACCGTATGGCCGGACCTTGTGCGCAACGGAACACCCGCATAGAACCGGATGTGCTCCTCGCCTGTTACCGCGGGATGCTGCGCAAAACGCTGATCCTTGCTGGCATCGGACACGACGATCGGTTCTTCGCTATCCACAACGAAGCGGCAGAAGGAGCCGCCACGGGGCACCTCTGAGGCGCTGAGCCCGGAGCAGGCCGAATACCACTGCCTGTGCGCGTCGATCAGCGAAACCAGGCCGATATCGATCGAGAAGATCGCCCTGATGAGACGGACGATGCGCTCGAAGCCTTCGTCCCTCGGGCTATCGAGAAGATCCAACTGTGCCAGAGCCGCCAGACGCTGGTTTTCACGCTCGATCGCCTCCGCCGATGATTTCCCGAACACCCGTGCCACGGCCACCTCCGGTTCAAAGGTTTGCGCGATGCGCTCCGAAACCATTCAGGGAATCGGTGTTTAAAGAATGCACGATCCGGTCGCCAAATCCACAGCGTCAGGATCGTGCTTGTCCGTCATCAAATGATATCGGTTGCAGCGATCTTGATGCCGAAGCCTTCGAGGCCGACATAGTGACGCTCGCGGGAGGCGAGCAGGCGAATGGAGGTGATGCCGAGATCTTTGAGGATCTGCGCGCCGAGACCGATTTCCAGCCATTCGCTTTCGCGGGCCTGCGCCTCGTCATGTCCCTCGCGTTCATGCTTTGCGGTGCGCGCCGTCTTGGAGATGCCGACGCCGACGGAACCTTCGCGCAGATAGACGATGACGCCGCGGCCGTTTTCGGCCATGCGCTTCATGATCTTGTCGAGCTGGCAGTCCTTGCCGAACACGTCGGCACCGACGTTTTCCAGATGCAGGCGCACCGGGATGTCCTCGCCATCGCGGATGTCGCCGAAGACGACGGCCAGATGCTGCATCGGGTCCCAGGGCAGGGAGTAGGCATGGCCCTTGGCCTTGCCGTAGGCCGTATCGATGTCGAAGGTGTTTTCCAGCTCGATCAGCTTGTCCTTGCGCTGGCGATAGGCGATCAGGTCGGCAACCGAGACCTGCTTCAGGCCATGGTTTTCGGCGAAACTTGCGACCTGCGGGCCGCGCATGACGGTGCCGTCATCGTTGACGAGTTCGCAGATGACGCCGATCGGCGGCAGGCTGGCGAGCCTGCAGAGATCGACAGCGGCTTCCGTATGGCCGGAGCGCATGAGGACGCCGCCTTCGCGGGCAACCAGCGGGAAGATATGGCCGGGACGGGTAAAGTCGCTCGGGCCGACATTCGGATTGGCGAGATTGCGCACCGTCAACGTGCGGTCATCGGCCGAGATGCCGGTTGTCGTGCCGTGCTTGAAATCGACGGAAACGGTGAACGCCGTCGTGTGGGCCGAATCGTTTTCCGCGACCATGGCGTTGAGGTTCAGCCGCTTGGCTTCCTCGCGCGGCATCGGGGTGCAGACGATGCCGGAGGTGTAGCGGACGATGAAACCCATCTTTTCCGGCGTGCAGTGAACGGCGGCGACGATCAGGTCGCCTTCGTTCTCGCGGCCGTCATCATCGGTGACGACGACGATCTCGCCGGCTTCGAAGGCGCGGATGGCGTCGACGACGCGCTTCTGGTCATAGGCCATGGGGTTCTCCTTGTTCGTCCGGCAGTTATTTCAGGCGACCTGTCACTTCAAACGGCCTGTCTGGCCGCGATCGCGCAGGTAATGATCGGCAATGGTGCAGGCGACCATCGCCTCGCCGATCGGCACGGCGCGGATACCGACGCAGGGGTCGTGGCGGCCCTTGGTGCGGACGTCAACATTGTTGCCGTCGCTGTCGATCGAGCGGCGCTCGGTGAGGATCGAGGAGGTCGGCTTGATGGCGAAGCGCGCGATCACCGGCTGGCCGGTGGAAATGCCGCCGAGGATGCCGCCGGCATGGTTGGACAGGAAGATCGGCTGACCGTCATTGCCCATGCGCATCTCGTCGGCATTTTCCTCGCCGGTGATTTCAGCGGCGCCAAAGCCGTTGCCGATCTCGACGCCCTTGACGGCGTTGATCGACATGAGGCTCGAGGCGATATCCTGATCGAGCTTGGCATAGATCGGCGCGCCGATACCGGCAGGCACGCCTTCGGCGATCACTTCGATCACCGCGCCGATCGAGGAGCCGGCCTTGCGGATGCCATCGAGGTACTCTTCCCACACCGGCACTATCTCAGGGTCGGGCGAAAAGAACGGATTTTCGTTGACCTGCGCCCAGTCCCAGTTGGCGCGGTTGATCTTGTGCTTGCCGATCTGCACGAGGGCAGCGCGGACATTGAGGCCGGGCACGACCTTGCGTGCGAGGCCGCCGGCCGCCACGCGCGCCGCCGTTTCGCGGGCAGAGGAACGCCCGCCGCCGCGATAGTCGCGGATGCCGTATTTCACGTCATAGGTAAAGTCGGCATGGCCAGGGCGGTAACGCTTGGCGATCTCGCCGTAGTCCTTGGAGCGCTGGTCGGTGTTTTCGATCATCATCGATACCGGCGTGCCCGTGGTGATCATCGTCTCGCCGTCCTCGTCCAGCATCACGCCGGAGAGCACTTTCACCAGGTCATCCTCGCGGCGCTGCGTGACGAAACGCGACTGGCCGGGCTTGCGCTTGTCGAGCCATGCCTGCAGTTCGGCAAGCGTGAAGCGGATGCCGGGAGGGCAGCCGTCGACGACGCAGCCCAGCGCTGGTCCGTGGCTTTCGCCCCAGGTGGTGACGCGGAAGAGATGGCCGAACGTGTTGTGTGACATAAACCGGAAACCGTGAACTGACGGGGAGGGGCGAGCCCCAGACTTCGGCGGAGACTATTAGTGGAAAATGGCGGAAAGGGAAAAGCCTTTCTGGTGAAAAAGCTTCGGCTTGGGAATTTGCAACGAGCCTTGCCCCTCATCCGGCCTGTCGGCCACCTTCTCCCCGTTTTCACGGGGAGAAGGGACAAGCGGCAAACTCTATCGTCCCCTCTCCCCGCATGCTAGGGTGAGGGGCATCTTTGTCGTTTTATGAGAATGATTTCGTTGATCAAGAAGCCAGCGCCAGAGCGTCGCTCTTGGCAAATGCGAGAAAATCGTCGGCGCTCTTCGCCTTCGAGAAGGCAAAGCCCTGCAGGAGGTCGCAGCCGAGTACGCCGAGCATCTCAGCGTGTTCCATGGTCTCGACGCCTTCCGCCACCGTTTCGATGCCAAGCGAGCGGCCGATTTCGATGATGGAACGAATAAGAGCCTGCTCCTTGCGGGCGCCAAGGATCGGGGCGACCAGCTGGCGATCGATCTTCAGCCGCTTCGGCTTGATCTTCAGGAGGCTGACGATCGAGGTGTGGCCTGTGCCGAAGTCGTCGATCTCGATATCGATGCCGAGCTTCTTGATGCCCTCGATATTGGCAGTGACGATATCGTCGCTTTCGTCGAGGAAGATCGATTCCACCAGTTCGAAGGAAAGCTGGCCGGGCGTGAAGCTCAGGCCTTGCAGCGAGTTCAGAAGCAGGTCGTCCGACAGACGCTTTGCCGAAACATTGACCGAAATCTTCGGCACATGAATACCCTTGGAGGCCCAGACCATGGCATCGAGCAGCGCACGGTCGAGCACGATCCGGTCGAGTGTCGCCACCACATTCAGCTCCTCGGCGATCCTGAGGAACTTGTCGGGGGTCAGCAGGCCCTCCGTCGGGTGGTTCCAGCGGATGAGCGCTTCCACGCCGGCAAGCTTCAGCGTGCCCGCCTCGAACTGCGGCTGATACCAGGCGACGAACTGGTTCTTCTCGATGCCTTCGAGGATTTCGTCGGCGATGCGCTTGGTCTTGACGATTTCGGCCTGCAGCGTTTCGGTGAAGAATTCGAAGCGATTTCGGCCATTTTCCTTGGCGCGGTAAAGCGCGATATCGGCATTGACCAGCAGCTTGCGTTCGTCCACAGCGAGATCGCCCGCCGTCGCAATGCCGATGCTGACGCCGAAGCGGCAGGGGAAACCGTTGTAATCCACCGGCTGGCGCATCTCGTGAATGATCCGCTGCGACAGCTTTTCGAGATAGGCCTTTTCCGGCACGTCGGTCACCACGACGACGAATTCGTCGCCGCCGATGCGAGCCACCATGTCGTCGGCCCTCACGTTGGAACGCAGAATCTTCGAGGCGTGCACGAGCATCGCGTCGCCGGCTGCATGGCCGAGGGTGTCGTTGATCTGCTTGAAACGGTCGAGGTCGATGTGCAGCAGCGCAATGTTGTTTAGCCCGCCGCTGCGGCCGGATGACAGCGCTTCGAGGGTGGCATCCAGCATGCGGCGATTGCCAAGGCCGGTGAGCGGATCGTGCAGCGCATTGTGCTCGATCCGGTGGTTCGCCTCGGCCAGCTCGTCGTTCTTGATATCCGCCACGGCCTTGGCCGCGCGCAATTCCTCTGTCAGCTTCACGTCCTCGCTGATATCGAAGGCGATGCCGATCAGGCGGCGCGTGCCATCTGGGGCCGTGTGGATCTTGCCGACCGACCGGACATGGCGAAGGCCGCCATCTGGCAAGATGACGCGGGATTGCTGCACATAGGGCAGCGTTTCGCTGATGGCGTGGTTCACGCTGGTTTCGGCTTCGATGCGGTCTTCAGGATGCAGCGCATCGAGCCATGTCTGATGGGTGACGGCACCATCGGTGAACGCCAGACCGTAAAGCTGGTGCATGCGTTCGTCCCAATAGGTGAGATTTCGGTCGAGATCGGCTTCCCACATGCCGCACTGATAGGAGGCGAGCGCCAGATCAAGCCTGCGGGTGATCTCTTCCAGCTGCTGTTCGCGTTCGGAGAGGCCGTCGAGCGCATCCTTCAGTTCGGTGTTGCGTGCCTCGGCGAGTGCCTTGGCGGCACGCAACTGCTCGTTCATCAAAACGTCGTCAGTGACATCCCAGCTGATGCCCGTGATCTTGGCCTTCCCATCGGCCCCGACATGGGTCGAGCCGACGTGGCGCAGGTAGCGTATGCCGCCGCCAGGCATGACGATCCGGTATTGCGAGCGGTATTCCTGATTTTCGTCCAGGGCCTGAAAGAGCGTCAGCGTCGCGGCTTCGAAGTCGTTGGGGTGAACGGTGGCACGCCAGTCCGCGTAGCTCGGAGCGCCGGAGCCCGGCGGCATGCCGTGCAGGTGATACATGCGCTCGTCCCAGGAGCGGGTCTGGCTGTCCAGATCGATTTCCCAGATGCCGATGCTTGATGATTCGAGCGCCAGATTAAGGC
This sequence comes from Pararhizobium arenae, assembly GCF_001931685.1. GTDB lineage: Bacteria > Pseudomonadota > Alphaproteobacteria > Rhizobiales > Rhizobiaceae > Pararhizobium > Pararhizobium arenae. The sequence goes on from NZ_MOOY01000003.1 coordinate 204,479, forward strand.
GATGAGACAGCGTCAGCAGTTCGCGGTCGCGCGAGCGCAGGGTGGCGATGGTGCGCTGACGCTCGCTGACAAGTCCAAAGGTCAGGATGATCGGGATGACGATGACCGCCGCGGCAGAGCAGATCGCCGTCATCAGCCATTTGTTGTTGGCGGGTTCCTGTTCCCAGCCGGCGGCTGGAATGGCGGCAAGTTCCCAGGTGCCGCCTGGAAGATGCATCTGCCGGATGACCGGGCTTTGTTCGAAGATTTCGGCGTCGCCGAAGAACGGGTCCTGAATGTTGTTACTGACGGAGATATCGCGGATCGCCAGCTTGATCTCGATATTGCGGTCGTTGGCCTCGCGGTCCTCGCTCCCGGTCGTCTCCAGCAGCCGTGCGGCGCGGTACAGTTCCTTCTCGTCGACGATCGCTTCCATGAAGCCCCAGAAGCGCATATGGGCGAGCTTCTTGGCAAACACCGGCGAGAACAGGTTGAAGCCAGTGCTGCCGTTCGGCAGCCGAACAGGGCCGGCGATGATCGGACGCGCCTTGGACTGGGCGCGATCGGTTGCAACACGCGAAGAGCCGAAACGCTTGAAATCCGTACCGATCATGCGCTCGTTGCCGTCGAGCGGCGTGACCATGGAAACCACGGCTTCCGGGGCAGCGCTGATTCGGGTCATCTGCGGATTTTGAAGCAGAGCGCGGGAGGAAAGCTGATCGAATTGCTTTTGCGTCATCTCCGGATTGGCGGCGACAGTGTTGGCAATGCCGCGCAGCGCCGTGATGCTGGTGGTGATTTCGGCCTGCAGACGGGTCGAGATCAGGCTCAGTTCGTTCTGCACCTTGATCTGCAGTTCGCTGCGGAAGTTATGGCGATTTTGCTGGTCGAAGAAGTATCCGCCGGTAAAGACGACAGCCGCGGCAATGACAGCCGGTATAAGCGAGGGTCTCGCCAACCTCGCAAGCATTTCCGCCCGATGGCGAAGTTTCGTGCCGATGCTCAAGCCAGTATTCCCCTGTTTTAAATGAGGACGGTAGTGGTTGAGTCTTAAGATTGGCTTTAGAGGTTGATCCTGTTATGAAAATGCCGCTTAAAACCTGTAAGACGCGAGGGGCGTCAACGCAGCGTTAACCATAATCCGGAGAATCCGGGAAACTTCGAAAAGCCACAACACTGGGCAACTTTCGCCACAATCGGGAGGCAACCATGCGACCAACAAAATTCAAGGAATCATTCAAGAGGGTAACCCGCATGAAGTTCGTGGTAGCGGCACTTATGGCCACGGCAAGCCTGCTTTCACCGCTTGGCGCATTCGCCGAGAGCGCAGACGTCGAGGCGACGATCACCTCGGTCGATACGCAGGGGCTCAGCCTTTCGCTCGACGACGGCAAGAGCTATCAGGCGCCGGAAGAGTTCAATTTCGATGGCCTGAAGGCCGGCGTGAAGGTTCTGGTTTTCTACACCGAAGTCGATGGCAAGCGCGTCATCAACGACCTCGAGATCGTTCAGTAAAGTTTCAGGGCTGGCTTACAGCCAGCCGATCTTTCCATTTTCCATTTTCAGGATGCGGTCCTGCGGGATCGCGCCCATGGCAGCCTCCTCTGGCGTCATTTCTCCGCAAAGCTTGAAAAGGGTCCGGATCACGCCGCCGTGAGCAACGGCAACCGTGGGCGTCGTGATATCGGCAAGCCATGCGCCCACGCGCCATGACAGGATCTCGTAGCTTTCGGCATCCTGTCCCGGCGGGATGAAGTCCCACTTCGAAAGTTCGCGCTCGGCAACCCGTTCCGGCGCGATGCTTTCCAGTTCCTCCAGCGTATGTCCCTCCCAGTCGCCGAAGGACAGTTCCTTCAGACGGTCGTCCGTGCGATAGGCGAGGGGGGGGAGGCCCATCGCGGCGCGCATCCGTTCCATCGTTTCGCGCGTGCGACCGAGGGGGCTTGCCACGAAATCGTAGGTCGATGCCGATTGGCCCAAGAGTTCTGCAAGCTTTCGACCGTTGCCGCTCGCCTGCGCCCTCCCGGTGTCGTTCAGGGGAATATCCTTCTGTCCCTGCAGCCTGATCTGGGCGTTCCAGTCTGTCTGGCCGTGGCGGATCATGTAGATAAGCAAGGGATTGCTCCATGGATCGCAACAAGACAAAGGCCCCGCCTGTGTGAAGCGGGGCCTTTCGGGATGAGATCGAGCCTGTCAGTCCTTGACGACGCTGATGTCAGGCGCGTCGACCGCCTTCATGCCGACGACATGATAGCCGCTGTCGGCATGATGTGTTTCGCCGGTCACCGAGCGCGAAAGGTCGGACAGCATGTAAAGGCCGACATCGCCCACTTCTTCGATCGTGACGGTGCGACGCAGCGGCGCGTTGTATTCGTTCCACTTGAGAATGTAGCGGAAATCACCGATGCCGGAGGCTGCGAGCGTCTTGATCGGGCCGGCCGAGATCGCGTTGACGCGGATGTTCTTCGGGCCGAGATCGACGGCGAGATACTTGACGCTGGCTTCGAGTGCCGCCTTGGCAACGCCCATGACGTTGTAGTTCGGCATCACCTTCTCGGCACCGTAATAGGTCAGCGTCAGCATCGAGCCGCCGTCTGTCATCAGCTTTTCGGCGCGGCGCGCGACGGAGGTGAAGGAGTAGACCGAGATCTGCATCGTCTTGGCGAAGTTGTCAGGAGACGTGTCGACGTAACGTCCGGTCAGTTCGTCCTTGTCGGAAAAGCCGATGGCGTGAACGAGGAAATCGATCTTGCCCCACTTCTTTTCGAGATTGTCGAAGACTTCGTCGATGGTGGCTTCGTCGCTGACATCGCAGTGGCCGGCGAGGAAACCGTCGAGTTCGGCGACAAGCGGCTCAACACGCTTCTTGAGGGCATCGCCCTGGTAGGTGAAAGCGATTTCGCCGCCCTGGGCGTGAATGGCTTTGGCAATGCCCCATGCGATCGACCGGTTGTTGGCGACGCCCATGATAAGCCCGCGCTTACCCTTCATCAGACCTTGCGACATTTGAATGTCCCCATAATGCTCATGCGTTCCCCCGCAGTCGCGAGCGGAATTGCCGATAGATTGACGTGCCGGGAAACCGGGGGCGGCAATTCGCCGCGCCGGTTCCGAAATTCGAAGTCATCGCTATGGCATAGGCGTCCGGGTGGTTCAAGCGCGGCGCCCATCAGGAACTGTTAGTTCCCGTAATAATGGGTCAGCGTCCCCCGGCGATGTCACGGTTGCGTCACGAACCGCGTTTCCGGTTAAAGAACAAGACCGTCACGGCGCGCGCGCATCAGGTCGGTGATTTTCTCATCGGGTTTTTCCCAGAGCATGAGGCGCAGTTCGACCACCAGAGCGCCGCGTCCGCCTTCGGCATCCGGCAGGCCGTGGCCTTCGACGCGGATGGTCTGGTCGGACCCGGACCATGCGGGAACCGTCACGGTGGTCGCGCCCGTCGGGGTCTCGACCTTGGCTTCGCAGCCGAGCACGGCATCCTGGATGTTGATCGGCAAGGTCGTATGGAGATCGACGCCGTTTGGACGGAAGGTGTCGTCGGCGGCGATATGAACGTGAACGACGAGGTCACCCCGGATCATGCCGTTCAGGCGATAGCCCTGTTCCTTCAGCCGGATGACGCTTCCGTCGACGGTGCCGGGCGGCAGCGTGACCTTGAGCGTCTGCCCGTCGGGCAGCATCGCGGTCGCCTTCTCGCGGCGGAAGATGTCGGCAATCGTGACCGTTACCTCGCTGAAGATATCCGGCACCTTGTCCACCGGTTTTTGCGCACCGCGGATGCGGCGCACGATCGCCGAGACGAGTTCGGCGGCGGGGGCGGCGGCGCGTGGAAGAATGCCGAAGCGGACATTGCGGTCGTCGTTCTCCGCGGGAGCCTCGGATTTCTGGTCGGTCGCCTCCGCCGTCACGGACGGTTCAACCTTCGGCTCCGGCTTCGGCTCGGACTTTGCTTCGGGCTGCGGTTTCGCCGCAGGTTGCGGCTTTGCCTGCTGGCGGGTTTCGGCGCCGAATATGCGCGAGATCATCTCTTCTGCGGTTTCCGGATCGATGTCGCGCGGCGTCTCCTGCTTGCGCTTCATTTCCTCCATGCGGCGCAGATCGGCCTCGCGGCGCGCATTGTCGTAGCGGTTGCGCAGCTTCGGGTCTTTGAGAAGTTCATAGGCGCGACCGGCTTCGGCAAAGCGTGCGGCGGCATTCGGATCGTCGCGATTGTGGTCGGGATGCACAGCCTTGGCGACATTGCGCCATGCCGACTTTATCTCGTCGGCACCGGCATTTCGCCTCACACCCAAAACTGCATAGGGATCACGCATGCCCATCACCGCCCGTTTGGCCGCATCCCTCTGTGGGGCTGTCGGCTTTCGTTCAAATAGTGGAATGGATGATGAGAAGGAGGCGCTTAAATAAGGGTTAGCCGCGGCCGTTGCGGCGGCGCTTCGGGGCCGATTTGCCAGGCCGAATTGAAACTGTGGTTAACACGCAGTCAGCGTGTGAGGGGGCGGGCTGTGGCTCAGCTGCGCGGCCCGAAGCTGGTCAGCGTCCATTCGCCGTTTTGCATCAGGCACGTGTTGCCATCGAACTTGGCGATGCCTTGATAGGAATGGCGCGTGGTCGTGAAGCGGCGGCACGTGACGCCGTTGACCTGTTCCTCGTTGATGCTGCTGATCACGCCGGCACTGCCGGAATTGGAATTCGCCCACGGAATGGGGCCGAGGTCGGCGCGGCTGACATCGGCGGAAGAAACCGCATTCTGCACGGTCACCGCGTCGGAAAAGCTTTCATTGTTCTTCAGCGGAACCGAACCGGTGGAAACGCTTCGATCGACGTCGTTTGACGTAAGATCAAGGCCGGCACCCATGCAGCCGGTCAAGAAAATCCCCGCAGCGCATACCAGGGCAATCCCGCTCCGCCGGGATAAAGCCTTGGTGTCACTGATGCTGTTTGCTATGTCTTGCACGGCCTACCTGTCGAACTCGGGAGAGCCGAAGCGAACGGTGGGCGGACCTGATCGCGGCGACTCTGACATATTCACTGGCGGGCGGACATCCGGGGTTCTCTCCGCACCACAAATCACGGCATTGGAAGACAATATGAGCGAGACTGGGTTAACAACTGGTGACTTCACCGCCGAAAACGAGCCGTTTACGCTTTTCGGAAACTGGCTGAAGGAGGCGACAGCCAGCGAGATCAATGATCCCAACGGGGTAGCGCTGGCGACGGTGGACGAGAATGGATTGCCGAACGTACGGATGGTGTTGCTCAAGGATTTCGATGCCAGGGGATTCGTCTTCTACACGAATTTCGAGAGCCAGAAAGGCCGCGAAATTCTGGGCAGCATGAAGGCGGCCATGTGTTTTCACTGGAAATCGCTGCGGCGGCAGGTTCGCATCCGTGGCCCGGTCGAGATCGTGACGGACGAGGAAGCCGACGAATATTACAAGACACGGCCCCGTGGCAGCCGCATCGGCGCCTGGGCATCGAAACAGTCGCGACCGCTCGAAAGCCGCTTTGCGCTGGAAAAGGCGGTGGCCGAATATACCGCGCGCTACGCGATCGGCGAAATCCCGCGCCCCGGCCACTGGTCCGGCTTCCGCATCCGCCCGACCTCGATCGAATTCTGGAAGGACGGCGCGTTTCGCCTGCACGACCGCATCGAGTTTCGCCGCGCCGATCCGGAGGGGACTTGGGATAAGGTACGGATGTATCCGTAACCGCAAAGCTGAGTTTGCCGCATCACCCCCCTCTGCCCTGTCGGGCATCTCCCCCTCAAGGGGGGAGATCGGCTGAGGGTACCTCTCGCTTTTTCGCGAAGGCTGCAAGGGAAAAGAACGATCTCCCCCCTTGAGGGGGGAGATGTCACGAAGTGACAGAGGGGGTTATCGCACGGCACGCGGGTTGCCAGCCGTTCACCCCGTCCGCATCATCTTGAACGGAATACCCGATGCCAGTGCGCCGACATAGGCCGCTTTCTGGAAATGGCCGTTCAGCGAAATACGGGGCAGGGCGGTGCGCTCCTGCTCAGCCGAAAGTGTGCCCGGCTGGGTGGTGACCGCAACCGTCAGCCCGAGTTCGCGCGCCAGCAGGCGATCCCGCGCAGACACCGCCCAAGCGAATCCGTAAGGGTAGGCAAGCGTCTTCGGGCGGCGGCCGGTGATGTCTTCGATCGACGCAATCGAGCCGGCGAGCTCAGCCCGTGCCGTGTCGTCGGAGAGCCGAGCGAGCATGCGGTGGCTGACGGTGTGGACGCCAAGGGTCGCGAGCGGATTGGCAACGAGCTGCTTGAGCCCATCCGCATCCAGCGTCAGCTTTTCCGTGATCGCCAGCGGATCGATGCCTGCGGCGCGGGCAGCCGTATCGACGGCGGCGACGGCTTCGGCCTCGTCGCGTCCATTGACGAAATCGGCGAAACGGTCGAAAGCCGCCTGCTTCTTTGCGCCGGTCTCGATGAGCAGCGTTTCAAGGCCGTTGCCGAAATCGAAGTCGATCCTGTCCCGGGGTTCCAGAAGATCGGCCAGCGTTTCCCACCAGAGGCTGTGCGTCCGCTCGACAAAGCCCTTCGTCGCGAAAACCGTGAAGGGCACGCCATGGCGGGTAAACACCGGCGCGGCATGTTCGAGATTGTTGCGGTAGCCATCGTCCAACGTGAAGACAGCGACCGGGGCGGGATCGCTGGACGTGAGAGCCGCCGGCAGGTCGTCCAGCGCGACGAAACGGTAGCCCTCGCCCATCAGGGTCGAAATTGCCGTGTCAAGAAACTGCGGCGTCACTTCCAGATGCGCGTTCGGATCGAAGGTGCGAGGCTGTTTCGGGCGCACATGATGCAGGGTGAAGATCGCGCCGCGTCCGCGCGCGCCTTTCATGAGCCCGGCCATTTTCACGATGCGTGCGGTTTCAAGTCCGCCGGTGATCAATGTGCTTTTCACGAACCGTTTGAGCATGGAGCCCGGCCTTATCTCTGCGTGCCGTCATGGCGCCGCTTCAAAGGCCGGCAGGATAAGGGTTTCGTGTTAAGCCAAGTTGAATCGAAAAGGAAAAAGGCGGGCCGTTCGTCACGACCCGCCTTCTGTGTTGTTCGCCGTTTTGTTTATCGCGTCATATACAGCGATTCATCGTCCCGCTGGCGGCCGGCAATGGCTGCGGCGACACCGGCAACGAAGGCACCGATGAGAAGCGATACTGCCCCGATCAGAGCGATGGTCGCGCTGGTCTTGCGGGCGGTATCGGCGGCTTCCTGCGCCTTGACCTTCGCGTCTTCGATGCTCTGAAGAACGCTGTCGACACGGGCGGTGGCGTCGGCCTCCGAAAGACCGGTGCGGGCGGCGACGAGCTGACCAAGATAGGTCTTGTCGCCTTCCGACATTTCGCCGTTGGCAGCGCTGTTCACTAGAATACGCGAGACTTCAGCCGTTGCGTCGCCGGTAGAAGCGGCGTTCGCCGGCGTCCGCGGATCAGCGGGGCGCAGAAGCGAATCGACGAAGTAGCCGGTCAGCGCATTTCCCGACCCAGCGGTGTTGCCACCCTCGTCGCCGGAAGCGGCAGCGGTTGCGGCCGTGGCACCGGCAGCCAGCGTCGCGGTCTGTACGCCGGAGCCGATCGTCGAGATCGTGGAGGAAACGGCAGAGCCGAGAGCGCCTGCGACAAGCAGCGTCGCCACCGCCCAGGCCAGCAGGCCGTGCGCCGTATCGCGGAAGAACACTTCGTCCGTGTGGACACCAACCCACTTCGTGCGCAGACGGCCCGTGATGTAGCCGCCGAAAGCCGAAGACAGCCATTGTACCAGCACAAGCCAGACTGCCGTCGAGACCGCGAATGTCGTCGCGGTGACACCTTCACTGGACCAGGGAGAAATCATGGTGAGGCCTAGACCGGAGCCGACCAAAATCAGCACCGAAGTCAGCGCGGTGGCGGCAACCGCGCCTGCAAAAATCGCCCCCCAGCTGACAGCCGAGCGGGACGATTCTTCCGGAAGAACCGCAGTCGATGAAACAGGTATCGCCATCAATCACCTATCGGAAGAAGAGAGCGAGAAGGATGATAATGGGGATCGGAACCCCCAGCAGCCAAAGCAGAATTCCACGTCCCATGATGTCTCTCCTTTCGTGGTTCAATAGCGTCCCGATGCACTCGGGATCTGCCATTCAACTTTGCAGGAGAGCTTTGGTTCCGGCGCTAAGTGCCGAAACGACAAAGAATTAATGCGTGATTATGCCTTGGTGCCACCGACCGTCATGCCGTTCATGCGCAGATGCGGCTGGCCGACGCCGACCGGCACGCACTGGCCGGCCTTGCCGCAATTGCCCATGCCGTTGTCGAGCCTGCTGTCGTTGCCGATCATGGTGATGCGCTTCATCGCATCCGGCCCGTTGCCGATCAGCATCGCGCCCTTGACCGGTGCGCCGACCTTGCCGTTTTCGATGAGATAGGCCTCGGTGCAGCCGAAGACGAATTTGCCCGAGGTGATATCCACCTGTCCGCCGCCGAAGGAGACGGCATAGATGCCCTTCTTCACGGAGGAGATGATTTCTTCCGGGGTCTTGTCGCCGGAGAGCATATAGGTGTTGGTCATGCGCGGCATCGGCACATGGGCGTAGCCTTCACGTCGGCCGTTGCCGGTCGGCTTCATGCCCATCAGCCGGGCATTCTGCCGGTCTTGCATATAGCCGACGAGCTTGCCGTCATCGATCAGCACGTTATAGGCGGACGGCGTGCCTTCATCGTCGATGGTGAGCGAGCCGCGGCGGGATTCGATCGTGCCGTCATCGACGACAGTCACGCCCTTGGCGGCGACCTGCTCGCCCAGAAGCCCGGCGAAAGCGGAGGTCTTCTTGCGATTGAAGTCGCCTTCCAGCCCGTGGCCGACGGCTTCATGCAGCATCACGCCCGGCCAACCGGAGGAGAGCACCACGTCCATCGTGCCGGCCGGAGCCTCGATCGCTTCGAGATTGACGAGCGCCTGCCGCAAGGCCTCGTCCGCGCCACGCTGCCAGCTTTCCGTCAAAACGAAATCGCCGAAGCCGCGACGGCCACCGACACCGTAGGAGCCGGATTCCTGCCGGTCGCCGTCACCGACGATCACGGAGATATTAAGCCGCGTCATCGGGCGGATGTCGTGCATGCGCTCGCCATCGGCACGCAGGATATCGACAACCTGCCAGGACGCGGCGATGGATGCGCTCACCTGCCGCACCTTGGGGTCCTTGGCGCGCAGATAGGCGTCGATCTCGGTGAGCAGTGCCACCTTGGCTTCAAAGGTCGGCTCGCCGATCGGGTTTTCGTCGCCGTAAAGCTTGACGTTGGTGCGCTGCGGTGCTGCGGCGTAAGAGCCGGAATAGCCCCGGGTGACGGCGCCGACGGCATCGGCCGCGCGCTTCAGGGCGGCAACGGAAAGATCGCCGGCATGGGCGTAACCCACCGCTTCGCCGGCAACGGCGCGCAGGCCAAAACCCTGATCGGTGTTGAAGCTGCCGCCCTTCAGGCGGCCATTGTCGAAGGACAGCGCCTCCGACTGAATGTGCTCGATGAAAAGCTCGCCGTCATCCGCGCCATGGAGCGTATCGGCCAGCACCTTGCGCACCGCCGCCTCGTCGCTGTCGAACAGTTTGATGAGATCGGTGTTCATGGGGCTTGCTCCTGCATCTGGTGTTGCAGGTTATGTAGAGGCTCGCCCCTTCAAGGGCAAGCAGCGCGGCAAGTGCGAAACCTGCGTCAAGGCTTTCCGGTCACACGCTCGCGCACGCTCTCCAGAATTTCGTCTGAAAGGGTAGGGTCGTTGACGGCCCGCGACAGCACCAGCGCCCCGACAAAACTCGCGACATCGGCGACTGCGCGCGGGCGGTCAAGCTCGCCGTCATCCTCCGTCTGCCATTTTTCCATATGGGCGATGAGAACCTTGATATGCTCGGTTACCGGGCCGCGCTCTGCATCGGGCAGGCGTGCCAGTTCCGGCCCTAGAGCGGCGACCGTGCAGCCAGCTCCCGCTGCTTCACGATGCTGGGGGGAGAGGTAGGATTTCGCAAAGTCTGCCAGCGAACCGTTCAGCGCGTCGGTCTTCAGCATGTCCTGCATGGCGTGGGAAAGTGCCTGCTCGGCCAGATCGCTCTTGGATTTGAAGTGGCCGTAGAAGCCGCCATGGGTAAGCCCCGCGCCTTTCATCACGGCATCGACGCCGACCGCATGGATGCCGTTCTCCCGAAACAGCTTTGCCGCCGTATCGAGAATGCGCTGCCGGTTTTCCTTCGCCTGTTCCTTGCTCGGACGCATAATCGTCTCCTTCAAAAAATGCCTCTTGACAAAATATATGACGATCGTAATTTAAACACAATACATGACGATCGTCATTTAAATTTGAACTCAAGGCTGCGGCCCAGATTGAAGGATGAAGCACATGAGCATGCGTTACAAAGTTTTCGGCCGCACTGGCCTTCGCGTTTCCTCGCTGGCGCTGGGCACCGGCAATTTCGGCACAGGCTGGGGCTACGGCGCTGACCGCGAAACCGCGAAGCAGATTTTCGACGGCTACCGCGCCGCCGGTGGCAATTTCATCGATACGGCCGACCAGTACCAGTTCGGCCAGTCGGAAACGCTGACCGGCGAGTTCATCGCCAGTGACCGCGATGACATCGTGCTCGCCACCAAGTTCTCGCTGGGCGATGCTCCTACCAGCGGCCTGCAGCGCACCGGCAACAGCCGCAAGGCGATGATCCAGTCGGTCGAAGCCAGTCTCAAGCGTCTGAACACTGACCGCATCGACCTGCTCTGGGTGCATATGCCTGACGATGTCACCCCGATCGACGAAATCGCCCGTGGCCTCGACGATCTCGCTCGCTCCGGCAAGATCCTTTATGCCGGTCTCTCGGATTTCCCCGCCTGGCGGGTCGCCACCGCCGCCACGCTTGCCGACCTGCGCGGCTGGTCGCCGATCTCGGCGCTGCAGATCGAATACAGCCTCGTGGAGCGGACCGTCGAGCGCGAGCTGATCCCCATGGCCGATGCCTTCGGTCTCGGCACGGTCAGCTGGTCGCCGCTCGGTGGCGGTTTGCTGACGGGCAAGTATCGCAAGGGCGAGACGGGCAGGGCGCAAGGCCTCGGCGTCGTCATTCACGGCGAAAGCGATGCCCGCAAGACGGCGACGGTGGATGCGGTTCTGGCGATATCCGAAGAAACCGGCGTACCGGCCGGCCAGATCGCCATCGCCTGGGTGCTGGCCAAGGGCACGACCCTGCCGATCATCGGCCCACGCACCACGGCGCAACTGGATGATAATCTCGCCGCGCTCGATGTCCGCCTGACGGATGAACAAATCGCACGCCTCGATGCTGCCAGCGCTATTCCGCTCGGCTTCCCATATGATGTCGTCTCCGGCAGCCGTGGTCGTCTGGCGGGCGGCAAGGCGGATGTGATGGATTGGCCGGTTGCTGCGGTGAAGTAATTGAAGGGTAGCGAGAGCTTGCCGCTTGTCCCTTCTCCCTGCTTGCGGGGAGAAGGTGGCCGACAGGCCGGATGACGGGCTCAATATCGGCATTCTCGGAGGATGAGAGTTCGCCCCTCACCCTAACACTCTCCCCGCAAGCGGGGCGAGGGGACTAGAAGGTGCTGCCATCAAGGCAGCGCGTCATATCCTTCGCCGAACCCCTTGAGGTCGACCGGAATACCGATGCCTTCCTCCGGCGACTGGAAGACGATGAAGGTCGCCGTAGCGCCCGAGCGGAAGGTCTTCAGGAGTTCGTCTTCCAGCACGACCTCGGCATAACAGCCGTCATTGAAGCAGCGCACGAAATAGGCGCGGCCGATATCCTTGCCATCGACATTGAGGCCAAGGCCGTTCGGCAGCAGAACGCCGAGCGGCGCCAGCACGCGCAGGATCTTCGCCTTGCGGTCGGCGGTCTTCAGCACAACGACCGACAAGCCCACTTCCGGACGGTCCTCGGCGATCACGTTCTGCATCAGCGCGCATTGTTCGGCCGAAGCGCCCGCCGGCTGGTCGCAGACGATCGACCAGGCGCCGTGGTTGGATTTTACCGTGCCGGGGGTGTTTGGCTGCTGGGCCTGGGCGAATGCCGAAAGGGGCAGGACGGTTGCGGCAAGTCCGATGGCTGCTAGCCGCGAAAGGAGGGACAGGCCCATGTAAACCTCGAAGTACGAATCATCCGGGCTATTCTTGAAGCGCGTCCGCGCAAATGAAAAGCCCTTGCCCCCACATTCACCAGCCGTGCGGCAGAAAAGCGGCGGAAGATGCTGTGTTCGCGTGTCTTTCCACACTCTGGCGCCGTCACGAAGCTGCTGCTCACTTTATTCTATGGTATAGAACCAAATATCGGGTCTGGCGCATGGCTTTGGGGAGGTTGCCGACAAGGCTGCGCTGTGGCCGGAACGCCATGCCGGCAAGTCCTTGTGCGAAAAGCAAGCTTTTGCGCAAAAATGCCGCATGGAGGTGAATGGACAGATGTTGCGGCGTTGGTCAAACTGTGGTTTGAAGCGCTTCAGTATCGCAGGATTCTGCGTTTCTGTTTGATCGAGATCAAACGCCCAGGGGAGACATATTGTGAAAAACAAGGCTTTTGCAGCTCTGGCAACCACTGCCTGTCTGCTGTTTGCCACCAACGCCTTGGCTGACAAGCCGGTTGCATGGCAAACGAATTTCCAACCTGCCGCCACCGGTATCATGGAAGAAATTACGTGGTTCGAGCATTATACGCTCTGGTTCATCATACCGATCACGCTTTTCGTCCTCGCTCTTCTGATCGTCGTGGTCGTGAAGTTCCGCGAAAGCGCCAATCCGGTTCCGTCCAAGACCAGCCACAACACGGCGATCGAAATCGTCTGGACGCTTGGCCCGGTGGTTATTCTCCTCTTCCTGGCAATTCCCTCGTTCCAGCTTTTGACGGCGCAGCTCACCCCGCCGGAAAATCCTGATCTCACCCTGAAGGCAACGGGCAACCAGTGGTACTGGTCCTACGAATATGAAGTCGGCGAAAGCCCGCTTTCCTTCGACAGCCTGATGATGAAGGAAGAAGACCGTGCCGCCCTCGGCAAGGAAGACAAGACCGAATATCCGCGTCTTCTCGCCGTTGATAACGAAGTCGTCGTTCCCGTCGGCAAGACGGTTCGCGTTCTCGTGACCGCCGCAGACGTCATTCACGCTTTCGCCATGCCGGCTTTCGGCGTGAAGATCGACGCCGTTCCGGGTCGCCTCAACGAAACCTGGTTCAGGGCAGAGCGCGAAGGTCTCTACTACGGCCAGTGTTCCGAGCTCTGCGGCAAGGATCATGCCTATATGCCGATTGCCATCCGTGTGGTCAGCGAAGACAAGTACAATACCTGGCTCGCTGCCGCCGCCACCAACATTGGTGATGCGAACAAGGCACTCATGGCTTCCATCGACGGCGCGGCCAAGACCGTAGACGTCGCTGAAAACGCCGCACAGTAATTTAACGGGGAGCTCGAGACCCATGGCCGGAACATCCGCGCATCACGATCATCATCATGATCATGCAGATCATGATCATCACGACGACCACGCCCACAAGCCGCTGACCTTCTTTCAGCGCTGGTTTCTGTCGACCAACCACAAGGACATCGGCACGCTCTACCTGATCTTCGCGATCATCGCCGGCATCATCGGCGGTACGCTGTCGGTCTTCATGCGCGCCGAGCTGCAGGAACCGGGCATCCAGATCTTCCACGGTCTGGCCCAGATGGTTTACGGCTTCGAGGGCGATGCTGCCATCGATGGCGGCAAGCATATGTTCAACGTCTTCACGACCGCGCACGCGCTCATCATGATCTTCTTCATGGTCATGCCGGCGCTGATCGGCGGCTTCGCCAACTGGATGGTCCCGATCATGATCGGCGCGCCGGACATGGCGTTCCCGCGCATGAACAACATCTCCTTCTGGCTGATCGTCCCGGCCTTCCTGCTGGTTCTGCTTTCGATGTTCGTCGAAGGCCCGGCAGGTGCTTACGGCGCAGGCGGCGGCTGGACGATCTATCCGCCATTCTCGACGTCGGGCATGCCCGGGCCGGCCATGGATTTCGCGATCCTTGGCCTGCACATCGCAGGTGCCTCGTCGATCCTCGGCGCGATCAACTTCATCACCACCATCCTCAACATGCGCGCTCCGGGCATGACGCTGCACAAGATGCCGCTCTTTGCTTGGTCGGTGCTGATCACCGCCTTCCTGCTTCTGCTCTCGCTGCCGGTTCTGGCGGGTGCGATCACCATGCTTCTGACCGACCGTAACTTCGGCACGTCGTTCTTCGCGCCGGAAGGCGGCGGCGATCCGATCCTGTTCCAGCACCTGTTCTGGTTCTTCGGTCACCCGGAAGTGTACATCCTGATCCTGCCCGGCTTCGGCATCGTCAGCCACATCGTTTCCACCTTCTCGCGCAAGCCGATCTTCGGCTACCTCGGCATGGCCTACGCCATGGTCGCGATCGGCGCCGTCGGCTTCATCGTGTGGGCGCACCACATGTACACGGTCGGCATGTCGCTCGACACGCAGCGCTACTTCGTCTTCGCGACGATGGTTATCGCTGTTCCGACAGGCGTGAAGATCTTCTCGTGGATCGCAACGATGTGGGGCGGCTCCATTCGCTTCACCACCCCGATGGTCTGGGCGATCGGCTTCATCTTCCTGTTCACCGTCGGCGGCGTCACGGGCGTCCAGCTCGCCAACGCCGGCCTCGACCGCGCCCTTCATGACACCTACTACGTGGTTGCTCACTTCCACTACGTTCTGTCGCTCGGCGCCGTCTTCGCGATCTTCGCGGCCTGGTACTACTGGTTCCCGAAGATGAGCGGCTACATGTACTCCGAGTTCATCGGCAAGCTGCACTTCTGGGTCATGTTCATCGGCGTCAACCTGGTGTTCTTCCCGCAGCACTTCCTCGGCCTCGCCGGCATGCCGCGCCGCTACATCGACTATCCGGATGCCTTTGCCGGCTGGAACTTCGTGTCCTCGATCGGTTCCTACATCTCGGCTGTCGCGGTTCTCATCTTCCTCTACGGCGTCTTCGAAGCCTTCGCCAAGAAGCGCATCGCCGGCGACAATCCGTGGGGCGAGGGTGCGACCACGCTGGAATGGCAGCTGACGTCGCCGCCGCCGTTCCACCAGTGGGAACAGCTGCCGCGCATCAAGTAATATGCTGATGGCTCAGGCCGCCGATGAAGGCGGCCTGATTTAACCTCGTGGGGCGCGGGCAATATGCCGCGCCGTCATCCTCGGGCTTGTCCCGAGGATCTGCGGTATAACTGCAGGGGTGAAGCAGATCCTCGGGACAAGCCCGAGGATGACGGAGCAGAGGCGTTGAAACGAAGCGCCTCGAAATTAAGAGTACGGAAACGACATGGCACTCGTCGACAATCACGAAGCAATCGGAGCCAATGGCGTACCGCGCCTGTCGGAAGCCTCTGCGCGCGATTTCTTTGAGCTCCTGAAGCCGCGGGTAATGTCGCTGGTGGTCTTTACGGCGCTCGCCGGCATGGTGCTGGCGCCGGGACACATCCACCCCGTCATCGGCTTCATCGCGATCCTCTGTATCGCCGTGGGCGCCGGAGCCTCCGGCGCCCTGAACATGTGGTACGACGCCGATATCGACGCCGTCATGAGCCGCACCGCCAAGCGCCCGATCCCCGCCGGCAAGATCCTGCCGCAGGAGGCGCTCGCCTTCGGCCTGACGCTCTCGGCCTTCTCCGTCTGCATCCTCGGGGTTGTCGTCAACTGGCTGTCGGCCGGCCTGCTCGCCTTCACCATCTTCTTCTATGCCGTCATCTATACGATGTGGCTCAAGCGCTCGACCCCGCAGAACATCGTGATCGGTGGCGCGGCCGGCGCTTTCCCGCCCATGATCGGCTGGGCCTGCGTCACCGGCGGCGTCTCGATCGAAAGCATCGTGCTTTTCCTCATCACCTTCCTCTGGACGCCTGCCCATTTCTGGGCCTTGGCCCTGTTCAAGATGCGTGAATACGGCGCCGTCAACGTGCCGATGATGCCGAATGTCTGCGGCGAGGCGACCACCAAGAAGCAGATCGTCATCTACGCCGTGCTGACCGCCGTGATTGGTGTCGTGCCGACCGTGCTCGGCTTCGCCAGCCTCGTTTACGGCGCCTTTGCCGCCGCCCTCGGCCTCGGCTTCATCTGGTATTCGCTTCTCGTGCTGCGTATGCCCGATGGCGACGAGAAGATGGTGCCCGCCAAGAAGCTGTTTGCCTATTCGATCGTCTACCTGTTCGTGATCTTCTCGGCGCTGATGGCCGACCACCTCGTCACGACCCTGTGGCTGACTGCCGGAGGTGCCCTCTGATGGAACTCATGAAGCTCAATGACGCGCAGAAAAAATCCCGCCGCGGCCGCAACATCGCGCTCGCTGTCGTGCTTTTCTGTCTCGTGGCCCTCTTCTATGTCGTGACGCTGATTAAGGTCGGCAACGGCATGGTCAACTGATCGAGGTCGCCATGAGCAACGCATCAAGCCATAAGGGCAAGGAGAGGGCAAACGGCATCATTGTCGTGTCCTGCCTCGCCTTCGTCGCGGGCATGACCGGCATGGCCTATGCCGCCGTGCCGCTCTATGAGATGTTCTGCAAGGTCACCGGCTACAACGGCACCACCAAGCGCGTGGAACAGGCGTCGGAGGTGATCCTCGACAAGACGATCGAGGTGACCTTCGACAGCAACACCGCCTCCGATCTTCCCTGGGATTTCAAGCCGGTGCAGCGCTCCGTCAATCCCAAGATCGGCGAGACCCTGCAGGTGGAGTTCACTGCAAAGAACCTGTCGTCGAAGCCGACGACGGGGCAGGCGGTGTTCAACGTCACACCGATGCAGGCGGGCGCCTATTTCAACAAGGTCCAGTGTTTCTGCTTTACGGAGACGACGCTGCAGCCCGGCGAGGAAATGACCATGCCGGTCGTCTTCTTCGTCGATCCCGAGATTGCCAATGCGGTTGAGACCAAGGGTCTCAAGACATTGACGCTGTCCTACACCTTCTATGCCCGCGAGCCGTCCAAGCCGGTTGCCGCGGTCACGACGACGCCAGCGGACGCTGACAAAAAGCTTTGAAATATATGTGTTTCCGGCTAAGCCGGGGACGTGGAGAGAGAAAGACTTTCGGGGATTATCACATGGCCGATGCGCATCAGAAGAACCACGACTATCACATCATCGACCCCAGCCCATGGCCGCTTCTGGCATCCATCGGGGCTTTCGTCATGGCGTTCGGCGGCATCGCCTACATGCGCTATCTCTCCGGCGGCTCGCTGAAGCTGTTTGGCCTGGAAATGGCCAATCCGTGGATCATGTTCATCGGTCTGGCGATCGTGCTCTACACCATGTACGCCTGGTGGGCGGATACGGTGAAGGAAGCGCATGAGGGCCACCACACCCGCGTCGTCGCCCTGCATCTGCGCTACGGCATGATCATGTTCATCGCGTCGGAAGTGATGTTCTTCGTCGCCTGGTTCTGGGCCTTTTTCGATGCCAGCCTCTTTCCGGGCGAAGCCATCCAGGCTGCGCGTGTCGAGCATACCGGCGGGGTCTGGCCGCCGCAGGGTATCGAGGTTCTCGATCCGTGGCATCTGCCGCTCTACAACACGGTGATCCTGCTGCTCTCCGGCACCTGCGTCACCTGGGCGCACCACGCCCTCCTGCACAACGACCGCAAGGGCCTGATCAACGGCCTGACGCTGACGGTGGTGCTCGGCGTCCTGTTCTCCTTCGTTCAGGCCTACGAATACGCCCACGCGCCGTTCGCCTTCAAGGATTCGATCTACGGCGCCACCTTCTTCATGGCCACCGGCTTCCACGGTTTCCACGTCCTGGTCGGCACGATCTTCCTGCTCGTCTGCCTGATCCGCGCGCTGCGAGGTGATTTTACCCCCAAGCAGCACTTCGGCTTCGAAGCCGCCGCCTGGTACTGGCACTTCGTTGACGTCGTCTGGCTGTTCCTGTTCTTCTCGATCTACATCTGGGGAAGCTGGGGCGCCCCGATCGCCCACTGATCGCAGAGGCCATGATATCGAAAGGGCGGGTGCTTCGGCATCCGCCCTTTGTCGTTGAGGGATCGCGTGTCACGAGGGAATGGGCTAAGGACGTGCGGCATATCCCTTCTCCCCGCCTGTGGGGAGAAGGTGCCCGACAGGGCGGATGAGGGGCAAGGGCCACGGGGCAGTCTCAAGGATGACACTTTGCCCCTCACCCTAGCCCTCTCCCCGCAGGCGGGGAGAGCGGACGATCGAGGGCTTGGCTCGCCTTCGCACCACGAAACGAAACGGACAGAACGATGAACGAGGACAGCGCACATTTCCCCCCGGTGGATCCGGTGAAGTCTGGCCTTTCCGGCCATTGCCCGCGCTGCGGTCAGGGCAAGCTGTTCGATGGCTTCATCAAGCTGAAACCGTCCTGCGCCGCCTGCGGGCTGGACTACAGCTTTATCGATGCCGGTGATGGGCCCGTCGTCTTCGTCATCCTGATTGTCGGCTTCCTCGTCGTCGGTGCGGCGCTCTGGATGGAGGTCAACATCAACCCGCCGCTCTGGCTGCATTTCCTGCTCTGGATACCGCTCGCCTGCGGTTTGAGCCTCGTTCTGATGCGCATGCTGAAGGGGCTGCTCGTCAATCTGCAATACCGCAACAATGCGCGGCAGGGTGAAATCGATCGTGGCTGACAATATCGAGAAGAAGGGCAGGGGCCGCACTATTGCCTCCGCCGTCACAGTTCTTGTCGCGCTTGCAATCCTGCTCTCGCTCGGCACCTGGCAGATGGAGCGTCTCGCCTGGAAAGAGGGCCTGCTCGCAGCCATCGCCGAGCGCCGCGTGGCGCCTCCTCTGGATGTCGCCGAGATCGATCGCATGGTGAAGGCCGGCGAGGATGTCGATTATCGCGCCATGACCGCGACCGGCGTCTATGCCAACAACAAGGAACGCCATTTCTTCGCGACCTACGCGGGGCGCACCGGCTATTACGTCTATACCCCTCTCCAGCTTGCCGATGGCCGCTTGCTGCTGGTCAACCGCGGCTTCGTGCTCTTCGACAACAAGGAGCCGGAAACCCGGAAAGAAGGCCAGTTGACCGGCGAGCAGACCGTGCGCGGCCTTGCCCGGGCCGAACTTTTAGAAAAACCTTCCTGGGTTGTTCCAGATAATGATGTTGCCAAGAACATCTTTTACTGGAAGGATCATCACGCAATGGCAACGAGCGTCGGGCTTGACCCGGCAAAAGTCCTGCCGTTCTTCATGGATGCAGATGCGACGGCCAATCCCGGCGGTTGGCCAATCGGCGGTGTCACCCAGTTCGATCTGCCGAACAACCATCTGCAATATGCGGTGACATGGTATGGATTGGCCGCCGCGTTGGTCGCCATCAGTATCGCCTTCATGATTAAGCGCCGCCGTAAGTCGTAGGCACGGTAGATGACGCTTGCAAATTATGTGCGGTCGATGTCGGCCCCTCATCCGGCCTGTCGGCCACCTTCTCCCCGCAGGCGGGGAGAAGGGACAAGCGGCAAACTCCATCGTCCCCTCTCACCGCGTGCGGGGAGAGGGCTAGGGTGAGGGGCAAAGGGGTATGCCGAATGCCGCGCGGTGTAATGTGGTCGCAGAGCGTTTGGTAGTTTAAAAACCAGATTTTACGCATTCATTGTTGAAACACCGCCGCGCAATTTTGGCGCGACACGGTCTAGGTCCGGGGCTGCCTGGCGGCGCCGTCTATCGTGAAGGGGGAAATTTGATGGCTACGCTTGCCAATCTGTTCGTCGCCCTGACGGCACTCCTGCATATCGGTTTTCTCGGTCTCGAAATGATCCTGTGGAGCGGCCCGACCGGCCGCAGCGTCTTCCGCATGAGCGAGGAACAGGCCGAGGCAACGAAGGTGCTTGCCGCCAATCAGGGGCTATACAACGGCTTCCTCGCCGCCGGGCTGATCTGGGCACTGCTGCAGCCGGTGCCTGAATTTGCCTTCCAGCTGAAGCTCTTCTTCCTTGTGTGCGTGATCGTTGCCGCTATATATGGCGCATGGTCGGTTTCCCGGCGCATCCTCATCGTGCAGGGTGCCCCGGCGATCGTGGCCCTCGTTCTGACGTTTCTGGCAATGTGATTTCATGGCATCTTCCGCGGCAAAGAAAGCGCTCACCATCCGCCTGTGCGGCCCCCGCGGATTTTGCGCCGGCGTCGATCGGGCGATCCAGATCGTCGTTCTGGCGCTGAAGGAATTCGGCGCCCCGGTCTATGTCCGCCACGAGATCGTGCACAATCGTTATGTGGTCGAAGGCCTCGAGGCCAAGGGCGCGATCTTCGTCGAGGAACTGGACGAAATCCCGGAAGAGCATCGCAAGCAGCCGGTGGTGTTCTCCGCCCATGGCGTGCCGAAATCGGTTCCCGCCGATGCCGAAAGCCGCAATCTCTTTTATCTCGATGCGACCTGCCCGCTGGTCTCCAAGGTCCACAAGCAGGCGATGCGCCACCAGCGCATGGGCCGCCATGTCGTGCTGATCGGCCATGCCGGCCACCCGGAAGTGATCGGCACCATGGGCCAGCTGCCGGAAGGTGCGGTCTCGCTGGTCGAAACCGTCGAGGATGCCGACGCCTACGTGCCCGTCGATCCGGACAACCTCGGCTTCGTCACCCAGACGACGCTCTCGGTGGATGACACCGCCGGCGTCATCAAGCGCCTGCACGAGCGTTTCCCGAACCTTACGGCGCCCGCCGCGGATTCCATCTGCTACGCCACGACCAACCGGCAGGAAGCCGTGAAGCAGGCCGCTCCCGGCTGCGATCTCTTCCTGATCGTCGGCGCCCCGAACTCGTCCAACTCCAAGCGTCTTGTCGAAGTCGCGCTCAGGGCCGGGGCCAAGCAATCGGTTCTCGTCCAGCGAGCCTCGGAGATCGACTGGGATACGCTCGGTGATATCGAGACGGTCGGCCTGTCGGCCGGCGCATCGGCCCCGGAGGTCATCGTCAACGAGATCATCGAAGCCTTCCGCGAGCGTTACGATGCCGTGGTCGAACTCGCCGATACGGTCGAGGAAACCGAAAATTTCCTCGTCAACCGCGAACTGCGCCATGTGCCGCTCACCGTGGAAGACATGGCCTGGGTCAACGGCGAATAGGCATGGCAGGATTGACCGCTGCAACATGCTTGCTCCCTGGCGCGGCTAACTCTTGCGTCTCCATGCGCTTTCGGCGTTTGCCGCATCACCCCCCTCTGTCACTGCGTGACATCTCCCCCTCAAGGGGGGAGATTGAGCCGAGAGGCCGCCTCCTGCTGATCTCCCCCCTTGAGGGGGAGATGCCCGACAGGGCAGAGGGGGGTATAGGCGGCACTCTCAAAGTTTGTGGGGACACTACCTCTGCAATTCTTCCCGCAGGGGAAAACAGGAATATGATTCGACATCGCTCACCCGAAAGCCGCTGACCCATGGCCGTTTATACCGACATCTCCGAAGACGATCTGAAGCGCTTTCTGTCCGTCTATGACGTCGGCGAGCTCACCTCCTACAAGGGCATCGCCGAGGGCGTGGAAAACACCAATTTCCTGCTGCACACGACCAACGGAGCCTACATCCTGACGCTTTACGAAAAGCGCGTGGACCGGAACGACCTGCCGTTCTTCCTCGGCCTGATGCATCATCTGGCCGAGCGCGGCCTGTCCTGCCCGTTGCCCTTGCCCCGCGCCGATGGCGCCCTCTTGGGCGAGCTGTCAGGTCGCCCCGCCGCCGTCATCTCCTTCCTCGAGGGCATGTGGCTGCGCAAGCCGGAGGCGAAGCATTGCCGCGAAGTTGGCCGGGCACTGGCCGAAATGCATGTGGCCGGCGAAGGGTTCGATATCACTCGCCGAAACGCCCTGTCCGTCAGCGGCTGGCGCCCGCTCTGGGACAATTCGCGCGACCGCGCCGATGAGGTGCAGACGGGCCTGCGCGAGGAAATCACCAGCGAACTCGATACGCTCGAAGCCGCATGGCCGAGGGACTTGCCGGCCGGCGTCATCCATGCCGATCTCTTCCCCGACAACGTCTTCTTCCTCGGCGACGAGCTTTCCGGCCTGATCGACTTCTATTTCGCCTGCAATGATTTCTTGGCCTATGACGTGTCCGTCTGCCTGAATGCCTGGTGCTTCGAAAAGGATGGCGCCTTCAATATCACCAAGGGCACGGCCTTGCTGGCCGGTTATAACGCCGTGCGGCCGCTATCGACCGCCGAAGTCGAAGCCCTGCCGCTGCTTTGCCGCGGCTCTGCGTTGCGCTTCTTCCTGACGCGCCTCTACGACTGGCTGATGACCCCGCCCGGCGCGCTGGTGGTGAAAAAGGACCCAATCGAATATCTGCGCAAGCTGCAGTTCCACCGCACCGTCACGTCAGCCGCCGCTTACGGCCTTGATGGGGCGGGCGCACCATGAAGCACGTCGATATTTTCACGGACGGCGCCTGCTCCGGCAATCCGGGACCGGGCGGCTGGGGCGCGGTGATGCGTTACGGCGAGAAGGAAAAGGAAATGTGCGGTGGTGAGGCTGAGACCACCAACAACCGCATGGAACTGCTCGCTGCGATATCGTCATTGTCGGCGCTGAAGGAAGCGTGTGAGATCGATCTCTACACCGACAGCAAATATGTCATGGACGGCATCTCGAAGTGGATTCACGGCTGGAAGAAAAACGGCTGGAAGACCGCCGACAAGAAGCCGGTGAAGAACGGAGAACTCTGGCAGGCGCTGGACGAAGCCAACCGCCGCCACAAGGTTACCTGGCACTGGGTCAAGGGCCACGCCGGCCACCCGGAAAACGAGCGCGCGGACGAACTGGCTCGCAAGGGCATGGAGCCGTTCAAGAAGACGCGGGGCTGAGCGTGGCTTGAAGATGAGCCTCGTACTCCGTTGTCCCCTCTCCCCGCAAGCGGGGAGAGGGCTAGGGTGAGGGGCAAAACTCTCATCCTTGAGAGCGCTGATGCTTTCGCCCCTCATCCGCCCTGCGGGCACCTTCTCCCCGCAAGCGGGGAGAAGGGACAAGCGGCTAACTCGCAGTGTCAGCGCGCCCGGCGGGCCGGGCGATCAATCGATATTTCAGAGCTGCTCGAGCATGGCGGCGGCGGCGGAAACGGTCGCCTGGCCGGGGCTTTCCTCGATGTTCAGCGACTTTACCACGCCATCTTCGACCAGCATCGAATAGCGCTTGGAGCGCACGCCGAGCGTGCCGGCGGAAAGGTCGATGTCGAGGCCCAGCGCCTTGGTGAAGGCCGCGTTCCAGTCGGAGAGGAAGTGGATCTTGCCCATGCCACCGGAAGCGGTCGCCCACGCGCCCATCACGTGGATGTCATTGACGGCGACGACGGCGATGTCATCGACGCCGCGGGCGAGGATCGCATCGCGGTTTTCGAGATAGCCGGGAAGGTGGTTCAGCGAGCAGGTGGGCGTAAAGGCGCCGGGAACGGCAAACAGCACGACCTTCTTGCCGCCAAAAAGCTGCTCGGTGGTGATTTCGACCGGACCATCCGCGGTCTTCTCCTTGAAGGTTACGGCAGGCAACTTGTCTCCGACGGAAATGGTCACGGGTATCTCCTCATAGGATTGGAAAATGGCGGGCACCGGAAGGCCGATGGGTCTTGCGGAATATAAGTTCGACTCAGTCAAAGGCAAGCGGGGTTTCGATGCTGCGCTTGCCGGCCTTGACGGTGACGAGCACCGATCCGCTCTTCAGCGCGCCACCGGCCTTCGGTGCCCGCACAGCAACTTCGGCGTCGATCATGCCGTTCGAAGCGGGTGTCAATGCAGGCTTTCCGAAGCCGTATCCGGGTGGCCCTGCGATAAAAAGCTCCGTGGTCTGCGATGCTGTCTCTTTCGGCAAGGCGAGGCTCAGACGCAAGCGCTTTGCCTGCGGGTCGTAACTGGCCGAGGCGATCCTGAACGTGTCGTCCGGCGCCGTGGGAAGGGCATCGACCGCCGCATCGATCCGCGCCCGCTCCAGCGGGTTTTCGACAAGCGCGTCCGGCAGCGCAACGGTGAGCTCCGCCTGCAAGGGAATACATATGTCCTTGCAGATACCCAGGAAAACAGAGGCCTTCAACAAAAGATCGCCCGGCCTGCTGCGCTTGAGGTCGAGCGGCAGCGCGACGGTGGTGTCGTAGCCGATGTAGCGGACCGTGCCATCGTCAAAGGTTTTTGGTGCAGGAAAGCGCATGCCTGAAAAATCAATGCCACCCATGGGGTCAATGCTGATTTCAGGTGGAATGCCGCTCGCACCTGGCTCTCGCCAATAGGTCTTCCAGCCGGGCTCGAGCTTGATCTCCAGGATCGCGGGAACGCGACCGTCCGGTTCGGGCTTCGCCGCGACGATCCTGACCTCGCCGCCTTGCACCTGAGTCCACGCGCTGCCGGCGGCAAGGCTGTGTTCAGCAAAAAAATATCCCGCAAGGCTTGCCAGCGCCAGGAAATGCGTCACATTCTGTAGGGCAGTACGACGTTTCATGACGGTGAGGATTATCGGTTTTGTGAAGCGGATGAAAGGGCGCCCGGTCTTCTCCGGAGATCATATTCCGGTGATGGAGCGGTGCCTTGAGAGGGCGTGCAGGATAGATTCCGTAAGTGGCGACACGTCTGACTTTGGCTCTGACCGAATAGGCTGACACCATGATGACCACATTGCAGAACAAGCGCGAACGCGGCCAGCTCGACGGGCAGTTCCTGATCGCCATGCCGGGCATGACCGACAGCAATTTTTCCCGGACCGTCATCTATATCTGCGCCCATTCCGCCGATGGCGCCATGGGCTTCATCCTCAACCGGCCGCAGCAACTGAGCTTCTCTGATGTGTTGCAGCATCTGGATATCGTCGATTCCCATGAGGCGATCCGGCTGCCGGAGCGCGCCCGTCGTTTCCAGATTCAGACCGGAGGCCCCGTTGAAACGGGACGTGGCTTCGTCCTTCATTCGGACGATTACATCAGCACCTCCAGCATTCCGATCAGCGACGATATCTGCCTCACGGCAACGCTCGACATCATCCGCGCCATCTCTCGCGGCGAGGGCCCGGTGCGCGCCACCATGATGCTTGGTTATGCCGGCTGGGGTGCGGGGCAACTGGAAAATGAGATCGCCAACAATGGCTGGCTCAATTGCCCGGCCAGCGAAGAACTGATCTTCGATCGCGATTTCGGCGACAAGTATGATCGCGCCCTGGCGCTAATGGGCGTCGCGCCCGCCATGCTGTCCATGAATGCGGGCCACGCCTGAGCGGCGCGCTCACGCTTTGTTTCTTTTCGAAAAACAGCCGGAACCTTTTTCATTTTTCCCCGTTTTCCAGACGCAAGCATGAACAACTGATCATGCTCAACCCATCAAGGAGAACGTGATATGGGCAGTGTGTCTGATAAGATTGCCGGTGCCGCCAACCAGGCAGCCGGCAAGGCCAAGCAGGCAGCAGGCAAGGCGACCGGCAATGACAAGCTGCGCGCCGAAGGCAAGGGCCAGGAAGTCAAGGGCAAGGTTCAGACCACGTCCGGCAAGGCCAAGAGCGCCGTCAAGGGTGCCGTTGACCGCATGTAATCTTCTCATCGCTGCGCCTTTCGCCCGATAGGGAGAGGCGTGGCCACGAGGTGCGCAACCAGCTTCTGTCCTGACGGGTTCAACTGGATGGGAGTTTCTGCGCCGATGCCCGCTGTGCCTCTGTGCCAGCGGGCATTTCCTATGTTTGAGCCTGTCCTATATCTTCTCAAAAGCCCCACCCACCTTCATGCAGGAACGGACCCTTCTCCATGAGACTCTTTGCCTGTGAAAACTGCGGCAATCCCATTCATTTCGACAATCGCTTCTGCATTTCCTGCGGCTCCCGGCTTGGGTTTTCTTCGGAAGATCTCGCGCTTCATGCGCTCCAGCCAGTCGACGGTGGCTGGAGGACGATGACCTCTTTGCCGCAAAACGTGATTTTCTGCGCCAATGCGGAGCACGATATTTGCAACTGGCTGGTCGCAGCGGGCGACAGCAACGCTTACTGCGTCGCCTGCCGCTACAATCGCATCGTGCCCGTCACCGATAACCCGGAAGGGTTGGAGCGCTGGCAGCGCATCGGGCAGGCGCAGCGGCATCTGTTCTACTCCTTGCTGCGCTGGCGGCTGCCCATTCCCGGGCGCGACGTCGACCCGCAGGGCGGTCTGGTATTCGATTTCCTCGCGGATGAGGTCGATGCCAACGGTAATGTTATTCCCGCGATGACCGGGCATGAGGACGGGCTCATCAGCCTGCGCGCGGCTGAGGCCAACGACGCAACCCGCGAAAGCGTACGCGTCTCCATGGGCGAACCGTACCGGACGCTGCTCGGCCACTTCCGTCACGAGAGCGGCCATTTCTACTGGGCGCAACTGGTCCGAGACGAGGATACGCTCACGCTTGCGCGCCAGCTGTTCGGCGACGAGCGCGAGGATTATGCCGCGGCCCTCCAGCGCAACTACGAGCAGGGACCGCCGGCCGACTGGCAGACCCGCTTCATCAGCACCTATGCCAGCTGCCATCCCGCCGAGGATTTCGCGGAATGCTGGGCGCATTTCTTTCATATCGTCGATACGCTGGAGACGGCGCGCTCCTTCGGCATCTCCACCGACGCGCGCCGCCATCAGGACATGGCCGCGGAAGTGGATTTCGATCCCTATCGCGCCGAAGACGCGCAGGCCCTGGTGGATGCGTGGATACCGCTCAGCGTGGCGCTCAACAGCCTTCAGCGCAGCATGGGGCAGGCAGACAGCTACCCGTTCATCTTATCCCCGCCGGTGGTGCAGAAGCTCAATTTCATCAACGCGCTGATTCAGAGGGCGGGGAACAGGCAGTATGTGTTTTGGACGTAGATGAGAGCGAATAGCGAATAGGGAGTAGCGAATCGGCAAGATGCTACGAATTTTGCTATTCGCTATTCGCTATTCGCTATTCGCTATTCGCTATTCGCTATTCGCCCTCACGCCCGCTTCATCAACGGAAACCGCTCCTTGAGCAATCTCAGGATCGAATCCGGTCCGATCGGCGGGCCGAAGAGGAAGCTCTGGCCAAAATCGCAGCCCATCTTTGCAAGCTGCACGGCATCCTCTTCCGACTCGATCCCTTCCGCAACCACCTCCATATCGAGTTCGCGGGCCATGGAAATGACCGAGCGCAGCAGGATCGCGCGCTTGTCGCTCGGGTCCTTCACCAGCGCCTTGTCGATCTTGATGGTGTCGAAGGGAAAACGGGTGAGATAGGCGAGCGAGGAATGGCCGGTACCGAAATCGTCGAGCGCCAGCTTCAGCCCGGCATCCTTCAGTTTCTCGAGGACAAGGCGCGCCTGTTCAGGGTTTTCCATGACCAGCGATTCCGTCAGCTCAACCCTGATCTTGTTGGGATCGCAGCGGTTCTTGCTTAAAACTGCGCGGATATCGTCATAGAGCTCGTTGTTCAGCAGCTGCGCGCTGGACAAGTTGACGGACACGAAGACGGGCAGATCGCCGGTCTGGAGCTGCCATTCTGTCAGGTCGCTCGTGGCGCGGTCGAAGGCGAAGAGGCCGAGTTCGCCGATCAGATCGCAGCTTTCCGCGACGGGAATGAATTCGGACGGCGAGATGTTGCCGCGCTTGGGGTGATCCCAGCGCATCAGGGCCTCGAAGCCGGCGATCTCCGCATCGTTCAGCCGCACGATCGGCTGATAGACGAGGCTCAGTTCCTTGCGCTCTATGGCGCGCTTCAGGTCGTGTTCCAGCTGCAGGCGGTCGGTGCCGGAGGTGCGGAAGGCCGGGCGGAAAGGTTCCACGCGGTTGCCGCCGGCTTTCTTGGCGCGGAACATGGCAAGCTCGGCGTCATCAACCAGAACGGCGGCATTTTCCTGCTGATCGACCCAGGAAACGAGGCCGATTGAGGCGGTGAGGTTCACCTCGCGATTGCCGAAGGACAGAGGCACCATGATTGCCTTGGATACGGCATCGGCAAAATCCGCAACCTTGGCCGGATCGCGTTCCGACATCAGGATCAACCCGAATTCGTCGCCGCCGAGGCGCGCAAGCGTATCCTGCGGCTTGAGGAGACGGCGCAGGCGCCGGGTCAGGGCGATCAGGATGTTGTCGCCGGCGGCGATGCCGAGCGTATCGTTGACGTGCTTGTAGCGATCGATGTCGATGGTGATCACCGTCGGACGCACCGAGTTGGTGCCCGAGGCCAGCGACAGGATCGATTGCAGCCGGTCGAGGAACACCTGACGGTTCGGCAGGCCTGTAAGATTGTCCTGCATCGCATTGTGCAGGAGCCGGTCGATCGAATTCTTCTGTTCGGTCACATCGACGATCGTGCCGACACAGCGGATGATTTCGCCGTTGGCGCCGAGCACAGGCCGGGCGCGGATCGAAAGCCAGTGGTAATGCCCGTCCTCGGCGCGGATGCGGAAATCGTGGTTGAGGCGGCCGCGGCGGTGTTCCAGCAAGATGTCCAGCGTCGCGCGGAAGCGGTCGCGGTCGTCGGGATGCAGGCGCGGCAGCCAGTTGCGGGCCGGGCCGTTCATGCTGCCGGGCGAAAGACCGAGCTGGGCGGAAATGTCGGGGATCGTGACAACCCGGTCGCGCGCCACATCCCAGTCCCAGACGGTATCACCCGAGCCCGTCAATGCCAGCGACTGGCGCTCGAGATCGGAAAACAGGCCCTGGCTGTAGGCGCCGCCGGCAAAGGCGTGCTGCATGACGGTGAAGCCGATCAGCAGCACGATCAGCACAAGCCCGCCGCCGAGCGCCGGCTGGACGATATCATTGGCAAGCTGGCCGGTGACCGTCAGCCATGCGCCAAAGAGCCAGACGAGGGTCAGGAGCCAGGCCGGAACGAGCAGGATGGCGCGATCGTAACGGTTGAAGCCGAGATAGGCGATCAGGATGATACCGACCGTACCAGTCAGCGCAAACGAGAGGCGGGCAATGCCGGCGGCGATCGCCGGATCGTAGATCGCGACGCCGAACAGCAGGCCAAGGCCCAGGATCCAGGCGAGCGTCGCGTAGGACAGATGCTGGTGCCAGCGGTTGAGGTTCAGGTAGGTGAAGAGGAACACCACGAGGCCCGCCGCCAGAAACACTTCCGTTCCAGCGCGCCATATTCGATCGTCGCCGGCCGTCACGCTGATGAGCTTCGACAGGAAGCCGAAATCGACGCAGATATAGGCGAGCACGGCCCAGGCCAGCGCCGCGGTCGCCGGCAGCATGGAGGTACCCTTGACGACGAAGAGGATCGTCAGGAACACGGCGAGCAAGCCGGCGATTCCGAGAACAATGCCGCGATAGAGCGTGAAGGCGTTGACCGTATCCTTGTAGGCGTCCGGCTCCCACAGATACAGCTGCGGCAGCTCAGGGGTCGCCAATTCCGCGACGAAGGTGATGACGGAGCCGGGGTTGAGCGTGATGCGGAACACGTCCGCCTCGTCACTCGGCTGCCGGTCCAGCGCGAAACCTTCGCTTGGCGTGATCGACAGGATGCGCTGCGAACCAAGATCGGGCCAGAAGATTTTCGAGTTCACAAGGCGGAAATGCGGCGCCACGATCACGCGGTCGATCTGTTCTTCCGAAACGTTGGCGAGCGCGAAAACGGCCCAGTCGCCCTGATGGTTGTCCGTGCTGGAGCGCACCTCAATCCGGCGCACGATGCCGTCCGTTCCCGGAGCGGTGGAGACCTGGAAGGCTTCGCCGCGGCCCGTATAGATTTCGGTCGTCGCCGTCAGGTCGAGCGCGGTGTCCTCGCGGGAAATTTTTACAGGTTCGATCGCCAGAGCCTGACTGGTCCACAGCAGTGCGAACATCGCCAGCACGAACGCCATGAACCTCTGGACCGGCTTGATCCTCCGAACCGGTAGGAGAAGGGGCGAACGGGTGAACGTCATCAGTTACTCGAATTCCTGGCTGGCGCGCTGTCCTGCGAAAGCAGGGAGAACATCAGATGATCCCGCCATTGTCCATTGATCTTCAGATATTCCCGCAAATAGCCTTCGCGCTGAAATCCGACCTTTTCAAGAAGCCTGATGCTTCTCTGGTTCTCGGGAATACAGGCTGCCTCGACGCGGTGCAACTGAAGGCTCGAAAAGATGTAGGGAAGCGCAAGACGCAGCGCCTGTTCCATATGCCCCTTACCGGCGTAACGTTCGCCCATCCAGTAGCCGATCATGCAGCATTGGGCGACGCCGCGGCGGATATAGCCGATGGTGAGCCCACCCATCAGCTGGTTGTCCGGCCGGGAGATCAGAAACAGCGGTACGGCCTGCCCGGAGGAAAATTCCTGCTCGTTGCGGATGACGCGGGTGCGAAACGCGCTCTCGGTCATCTCGTCCGCCCGCCAGGTCGGCTCCCACGGTTCGAGGAATGCGCGGCTTTCGCTGCGCAGCAGAAACCATTGCCGATAGTCCGAGATCTTGGGCAGGCGCAGCAGATGCGTGGCACTGGCAATTTCGACCGGGTCCGGCTGCCGTGACAGAAACCGAAAGACCGATCGTGTCATATATGCCTCCGCGGGCGGGCCGGATGGTGTTTGCGCGGGCTGCGACTTTTAGCCGGCAGCCGCGCGGGGATGGCGGGCGCCGTTCGACAGCGCTCCGAGAATGTCGTCCATCGGCGCCAGCTTGTCTACGGGACCAATCGCCGAAAGTGTGGGGATCGTATCGAAGAACAGCCGGCCGGCAAGATCCTTGAGGCGCTCGACGGTAATGCCCTGCAGGCGTTCCATCAGCTCCTCGTTCGGGATCGGGCGGCCGTAGAGCATCATCTGGCGGGCGATCTGGCCGGCGCGGGCAGCCGGGCTTTCCTGACCCATCAGCAGTTGGGCGCGGATTTGCGCGCGGGCGCGGTCGATTTCCTGCTGGTCGATCTGCATCGAAGACTTGCGCAGTTCGTCGATGATGACAGGCATCAGTTCCGGCAGGTTCTCGCCACCGGTTGCCGCATGGACGCCGAAGATGCCGGTATCGGAAAAGCCCCAGTGGAAGGCATAGACCGAGTAGCAGAGGCCGCGATGCTCGCGCACTTCCTGGAACAGGCGGGAAGACATGCCGCCGCCGAGGATGTTGGCGAGAATCTGCGAACAGTAGAAGTCGCGGGCGTGATAGGCCTTGCCCTCGAAACCGAGCAGCACCTGCGCATCCATCAGGTCGCGGTCTTCGCGCACCTCGCCGCCGATATAGCGGGCGGGCTGCGAGGCCTGCGGGCCGGTTGCTTTCTCCGGCAGGCTGGCAAAACGTTCTTCAGCCTGTCGTACAAAGCTGTCATGGTCAATCGCACCGGCACCGACGACGAACATACGGTCGGTCGTGTAGTTGCGGGCGAGATAGGCGCGGATCTGGTTGGGCGTGAAGGATTGCACCGTTTCCGGCGTGCCGAGGATCGGGCGGCCGATGGTCTGTCCGGCAAAGGCGGTTTCGGCAAAGCGGTCGAACACGACATCGTCGGGCGTGTCGTTGGCGGCGCCGATTTCCTGCAGGATCACCTGCTGCTCACGCTCCAGTTCCTCGTCTTCGAACGACGATTCGGTGAGGATGTCGGCCAGTATATCGACGGCAAGCGGCACGTCGTCCTTGAGGATGCGCGCATAATAGGATGTGGTTTCCGTCGATGTCGCGGCATTGACCTCGCCGCCGACATTTTCGATCTGCTCGGCGATATCGCGCGCCGAGCGCCGGGCCGTGCCCTTGAAAGCCATGTGTTCGAGAAGATGGGCAATGCCATGTTCTTCGGTGGTTTCATCACGCGAACCAGACTTGATCCACACACCGAGGGCGACACTTTCGAGGTGCGGCATGTTCTCGGTTACGACCGTCAACCCGGATTTGAGCCGAGTGCACTCAACTTTCATCGTCTGTCTTTCTGCGTCCTACTTCCGGATGCGCGCATGCTCGTTGACGAAAGTTTCAACGATCTTAAGCTCGGGCTCCAGTATATCGAAACGCTCCTCCCTGACCATCAGGTCAGCAAGCCACGTTGGAAGCGCCGGGTCAATACCGCTGGCCGATTTTACTGCGGCGGGGAATTTTGCGGGATGGGCGGTCGCAAGCGTCACCATCGGGGAGCCGGGCTTCGCATTCTTCTCCGCAACAAACACGCCGATGGCGCTGTGCGGATCGAGCAGATAGCCGGTATCGGCCAACACCGTCTTGATCGTGCGCGCCACTTCCTTCTCGGTGGCGCGACCGGCGCGGAACTCTTTCCTGATCGCCTTCAGCGCCTTTTCCTCGATCTCAAACGCGCCGGATTGCTTGAGGCCTGCCATGGCGAGGCGCACCTTCGAGGCATCACGATCAAAGGCTTCGAACAGCAGCCGCTCGAAATTGGAGGAGATCTGGATATCCATCGACGGCGAGGTCGTCGCCTTCACCGCGCGCATCTCGTAACGGCCGGTCTTCAACGTGCGGGCGAGAATGTCGTTGTCATTGGTGGCGACAACCAGCCTGTCGATGGGCAGGCCCATCTTCTTGGCGACGTAGCCTGCGAAGATATCGCCGAAGTTGCCGGTCGGTACCGTGAAGGAGATTTTCCGGTCCGGGCCGCCGAGCGCGATGGCCGTCGTGAAGTAATAGACGACCTGGGCCATGATGCGGCCCCAGTTGATCGAGTTGACGCCGGAAAGCGCCACGCCGTCACGAAACGGGGTGTCGTTGAACATCTCCTTGACGAGATTCTGGCAGTCGTCGAAATTGCCCTTGATCGCCAGCGCATGGACATTGGAGGCGGTGGAGGTCGTCATCTGGCGCTGCTGCACCGGCGAGACCTTGCCTTCCGGGAACAGGATGAAGATATCGGTGCGGTCACGCCCGGCAAAGGCATCGATCGCCGCACCCCCGGTATCGCCCGAAGTGGCGCCGACGATGGTCGCGCGCTCGCCGCGCTCGGTGAGAACATGGTCCATCAACCGCGCCAGCAGCTGCATCGCGACGTCCTTGAAGGCGAGCGTCGTGCCGTGGAAGAGTTCGAGCACGAAGCTGTTCGGGCCGGTCTGCACCAGCGGCGTCACGGCGGGATGGCGGAAGGTAGCATAGGCCTCGTCGATCATCGCACGGAACTTGTCGTCCGGGATTTCGCCGTCGACGAAGGGCGTCAGGACGGCGAAGGCGATCTCCTGATAGGATCTGCCGCGCAGTGCCCGGATTTCCTTCTTGCTCAGCGTCGGCCAGTGTTTCGGCACGTAAAGGCCGCCGTCACGGGCAAGGCCTGCCATGAGCGCATCGCAGAAACCGAGGGTAGGGGCTTCGCCCCGCGTCGAGACATACTTCACCGTTACCATCCTTCGTCATGCATTCGCCGTTCCGTGTCCGAAGCGGCCGGATCGAGGCGACGTTACGGGAATGACGCGAAAACTGCGGTTCTCTTTGCGTCAAGCCATGGCGAAGCCGCCGGAATTCTGCATCGGAGCTATCGGTGTGGCGGCATTCGAATGCGTTTCGGCCATAAGCCGAACTTTTTAGAAAGCCTGCGGATTCACCAATCGATTTTTCAATGCGCCGCTGCTATAGACCATCGCCAAGGGTCTTGAAAGGCCCAGTTGCGGCGAGTTTGCCCTGCTTGCAGGTACAAACAGGCCCGCAGCGCCAACGATGGGAGTTGCGGCGTTTCGCGCCATGCGATCCAGCCGCCATGCGTAGAGCAGAGGGTTCAGTTACGTGATCGGTAAAGTCTCCAGCCGGATTCTCGGCATATCTCTTCTTCTCATCGCAGCCGGCTGCAACAAGACAGATACCGGCGGCGCGATCGACGCCGGCGGCAGCGCCGCCACTCCGACCCCGGCCGTCATCCAGGGCGCCTGCCCGCAGGTCTTCCTGCTCGACGGCACTGCCATCCACACAAGTTACGCCGGCACGCAGGGCGACCCGACCAAGCTTGCCTATCAAGCGACGCTCGTCGACACGACCCGCCAGTGCGTGCAGAACGAATCGCAGCTCGTCATAACCGTAGTCGCCCAGGGTCGCGTCGTCGCCGGCCCGGCCGGTAGCGCCGGCAGCGTCAACCTCCCGATCCGCGTTGCCGTGACGGATGGCGAAAACACGCTTTATTCCGAACTGACCCAGTATCCGGTCACCGTTCAGCAGGGCGCAGGTGCCGCCCAGTTCATCTTCACCAAGGCCAACATCGCCATTCCGGGCGGTGCCGGCTCCTTCGCGAAGGTCTATGTCGGTTTCGACGAGGGCCCGCAGGGCAAGAAGAAAAAGTAAGCAACAAAAAACCGGCGTTACAGCCGGTTTTTTTACGTTCTATGGAGGGCGCTTTTATGCGCTCATCTCTTCCGACCAGGCCGAAAGTGCTTCGATCGTGCCCGGCAGCGCGCTCATGCGCGAGATGACGGTTTCCGCGCCCGCATCCGTGAGCTGATCGGCGTGGGACGGATAGCTGTGTGAGGCGCCGGTAAAGCCGACGACGCGCATGCCGGCCGCGCGGGCAGCGTGAACGCCATGCACCGAATCCTCCACCACCAGAACCCGCGACGGATCGATGCCGAACTGCTTGGCGCCGTGCAGGTAAATGTCCGGCTTCGGCTTCACCCGGTCTTCGCCGAGATCGCGAGCGGAATAAATATGCTTGCCGAAATGATCCTTGATGCCGAGCTTGCCGAGCATCATGGCAAGCCGCTCCGAGGTCGAGTTGGAGCAGATGCCGTGTGGCAGCTTCAGGCCGGCGAGCATCGGGCGAACGCCGTCGATGATCTTCAGATCGCGTGCCAGCCGCTTGTCGAGAACCTCGTCGTGGCGCTTGATGAGCGAGGCCGA
This sequence comes from Pararhizobium arenae, assembly GCF_001931685.1. Classification (GTDB taxonomy): domain Bacteria; phylum Pseudomonadota; class Alphaproteobacteria; order Rhizobiales; family Rhizobiaceae; genus Pararhizobium; species Pararhizobium arenae. The sequence goes on from NZ_MOOY01000003.1 coordinate 239,166, forward strand.
GAGCGGAATGTCGGCTTCCTTCTCGATCTGCAGCAGGGCGTGATGCCAGGTAAGGCCCGCAAAGCGCTCCGCCATCTCCTCGGTCGAGATCGGATAGCCCGCCTCTGTCAGAAGTTCGGCTTCGACTTCGCTGGCGATAATTTCGGAATCGACGAGCACGCCGTCGCAATCGAAGAGAATGAGATCGATGCTGTTCATGGGATATCCTTTGGGAAGACCGCCGCCGTTTACACGATGCGGCCGCAAAGCTCAACCGCGGGCGGCGGGTAGCTGCCATGCAAGGGCGCGATCAAGTGGCAGGCGGCACCGCAAAAAGGTCGAGAAACGTCCGCTCCCCGCTGCGGGTGAACGCGATGCGCCGGCTTTCGGCCTCACGCTTTGCCCAGCCCTTGTCGAGAAACAGGCTGAGCAGCGCTTCCCCGAGCGAACCCGCCAGGTGCGACCGCCGCTCGCTCCAGTCGAGGCAGGTGCGGCAAAGTGGCCGGCGGCGTTTCGTCAGGCTTTCCAGATCGATCCCCAAGCCGGTCATCCGCATGCTGCCGCTATCGGTCAGCACCAGTTCGTCTTCGCGGCTCTCGATGATTTCCTCGGCGATCATGCTGTCGAGCATGCGCACGCCATAGTCGCCGGCGAGGTGGTTGTAGCAGATGCGTGCCTTGCGCAGCGAAGGGTCCTTGGGTCCGAGCCGCTGGCGCAACAGACCGCGGCTCGCGGCAAAGCCCATCAGGTTTTCCAGCAGCAAGCCCACATCGTCGTCGAACAACGAGAAATAGCGGTGCCGGCCCAGCTTGCGTTGTCGCACCAGCTTTCCGGCTTCAAGCTTCGAGAGATGGGAACTTGCCGTCTGCAGCGTGATGCCCGCGGCTCCCGCAAGCTCGGTTGCCGTCAGCGCCCTGCCGCTCATCAGTGCGGTCAGCATGTTGGCGCGGGCGGGGTCGCCGATAAGGGCGCCGATCTGGGCGATGTCCGGTCCTTCTTTCATAGTTCGACCGTAACCGAAGCATCCCATGCGTTCAAGATGGCAAAAAGCATCATCGAAAGACGAAGGGAAAAACGATGATCACCTGTTTCATCCGCTACGAAATCGACCCGTTCAAGAAGGATCAGTTCGCCGACTACGCCCGCAACTGGGGCCAATGCATCCCTCGCTGCGGCGCCGATCTCATCGGTTATTTCGGCCCGCATGAGGGCTCCGCGACGACGGCCTACGGCGTCTATAACATCGAAAGCCTCGCAGCCTACGAGGCCTATCGTGCCCGGCTTGCCGTCGATCCGCTCGGGGGCGAAAACTACCAGTTTGCCAAACGCGAGCGCTTCATCCTGAAGGAAGACCGCATCTTCCTCAAGAACATGTCCCTGCCGCATGCGCCAAAGGTGACGCCATGATCGCGGTGATCTTCGAGGTGACACCCGCGCACGGACGTCGCGACGTCTATTTGCATCTGGCTTCTGAACTTCACGCGCGGCTGAAGGAGATTGATGGCTTTCTCTCGATCGAGCGTTTCGAAAGCCTCAGCACCCCCGGCAAGATGCTGTCCCTGTCTTTCTGGCGGGATGAGGAGGCGGTGCGCCAATGGCGCAATCTTTCGCAGCACCGTGCCGCCCAGGAAGCCGGTCGCCACGGTGTTTTCGCCGATTATCGCCTGCGGGTCGCGGGGGTAATCCGGGACTATGGCCTGAGCGAACGCGAGGAGGCGCCCGGGGATAGCAAGCAGTGGCATCCACAGGCAGTGGAATAGTGATGTGCTGCAGAACCTGATGCGCAGGTCGGTAGCGGCTGCTCGCTACATTTTCGATACCTTGGATCGCTTCGAGAATATCATCAAGCGCGTGGCAATAGTCCCTCGGCATCAGAAGACCCTGATTGCGGATTCTTCTATTCGGTCTTTCAGGCGCGGATGAAGGCCATCGCGCGTGGTGATGTCCACGGCCGTTTTCAGTTTTTCTTCGAGAAGCAGCTTGATGCTCATGAGGTCGAGCGCATTGAAGCGGCTGTTGTCATCGTAATCGATGAAAATGTCGATGTCGCTGGTCGCCTTCGTCTCATCGCGGGCTGTCGAGCCGAAAAGATAGAGAGCTGTTGCCCCCAAATCCTTAATGGCAGCGGCATTGTTTTCAAGCGTGGCGATGGCTTCGTTTTTCAGCATGGCCTGCAAGATAACGTATCCACGATATCCCCGCCATTCCCGACGCTCATTTTTGTAAATCTCGGAGGAAATTCAGCTTTTGGTAACCAACTTCGGTAACCATAAGAGCCTGAAATCTGTTCCGAGTAAGCGTAAGAGCGAGTTGTCCATGTCCATTGTTGTTTCGCCGGCCGATATTTCTCGCGCCGCCCGCCCTTCCGGCTGGCTGGATACCATCATCAAGGGCGACTGCGTTTCAGCGCTCGAAGCTCTCCCAGACAATTCCGTCGATGTCGTCTTCGCCGATCCGCCGTATAATCTGCAGCTCGGCGGCGCACTGACGCGTCCCGACCAGAGCCACGTCGATGCCGTCGATGACGAGTGGGACCAGTTCGTCTCCTTCGATGCCTATGATGCCTTCACCCGCGCCTGGCTGCTCGCCTGCCGCCGCGTCTTGAAGCCTACCGGCACCCTCTGGGTGATCGGCTCCTACCACAACATTTTTCGCGTTGGCGCGACGCTTCAGGACCTCAACTTCTGGATACTGAACGACATCATCTGGCGCAAGACCAATCCGATGCCGAACTTCAAGGGCCGCCGGTTCCAGAACGCCCATGAAACGCTGATCTGGGCGTCTCCCAGCGCCAAGGGCAAGGGTTACACGTTCAACTACGATGCCCTCAAGGCCTCGAACGACGATGTGCAGATGCGCTCCGACTGGCTGTTCCCGATCTGCTCGGGCGGCGAGCGTCTGAAGGGCGAAGACGGCAAGAAGGTGCATCCGACCCAGAAGCCGGAAGCTCTGCTCGCCCGCATCCTGATGGCTTCCACCAAGCCAGGTGACGTCGTGCTTGATCCCTTCTTCGGTTCCGGCACCACCGGCGCCGTCGCAAAGCGTCTCGGCCGCCATTTCGTCGGCGTCGAGCGCGAGCAAGAGTATATCGATGCCGCCGCCGAGCGCATCGCCGCCGTCGAGCCGCTTGGCAAGGCGACACTCTCGGTGATGACCGGCAAGAAGGCCGAACCACGCGTTGCCTTCAACACGCTGGTCGAAAGCGGCCTGATCAAGCCCGGCACGGTGCTGACCGACGAACGCCGCCGTTACAGCGCCATCGTCCGCGCCGACGGCACGATCGCCAGCGGCGGCGACGCCGGCTCGATCCATCGCCTGGGCGCGAAGGTGCAAGGGTTCGATGCCTGCAACGGCTGGACCTTCTGGCATTTCGAAGACGAGGGCGCGCTGAAGCCGATCGATGCGCTCCGCGCCATCATTCGTGCGGATATGGCCAAGATCAATTAAGAGATAGGGTTCCCTGCCCACACCAAAGCCATCGTGCGGTCCCGTACGGTGGCTTTGGTGTTTTTTTAGGGGGGGGCAAGGGCGATGGGCTGCTCTTGGCCCGTTGTGGATGTTCGGTCGTGCTGTCATTTTAGCGCAGACGACAAGAAATCGAGGCAGCACTGCAATGACCGGAAAATTCCTGAAGCGCGGTGCGATCTTTGACACCATTAAGAGCGAAGAGCGCATGAACGCCGTGCAAAAGCGAGCGGGAAAAACCAGGCACCATGTGGACGTCGTCTCCTGTGGTTGCCCTGACGAAAACTGTGGCGCATTTCATATCTTAAGATCAGAGCGCCCTTTGCCCTCAATTGAGGAGGCCGAACAGACCCTGCTCGTCACTCGACAGCAGAGAAAATCGGCTCGGAAGTGAACAGGACTATCTGATGACCACAATTGGGCGCAAAGCGGTCATAAACGATTACATTTGGCTTCAAGGCGACAGGCTTTAGCGAACGAGATTATGCTATAATTTGAGGTGTGGTAGCGTCCCCTTTGCGGGAGAGTATTGGCGGCTCCGATCCTCTGCAGAGGTTATATAAAGCAAATTTCCGAGCGAGCAGATGTACGAGATCAGAAAAAAGACCGGCGATTTCACAAAAACGAGAAAACTGCTTTGGAGAACGGTTATCATTATTGCGAAATCCGTGTTCAGAGAGGAAGGGAAATTCATTTATTTCCTAAAATCAATTGGCCGAAGTGACGCCTTCTGTGTCAATGCTTTGGGATTGGCCTACGGTTTGGAAAGCAACACGGCAAAGATATTGTTATCCAAATTTATCGCGGCCCCCTTTACTGAGCCGAAACACTAGTGACCACACGCATTCTTGAATGCCTGCACGCACGGCAAAGCATAGTTTTTCTCCGAATTAATCCATGGGCGCTAAGCAGTCAGACGTTGGCGAGGGGCTGTCGTCAACGGTGAAAAGGAGCCCCTACAGCATCTTGTCCGGGTCCATGAGCGTCTCAAAACAGCTGTTGCAGTACCCATACTGATACCCCTCGGTCTGCCATGGCTCGACCAGGGTGTCGCAGGCGATGCATTCGATGATCCATCGCTTGGGGCTTTCCCCGACAGGACCGGTGCGCCCTTCGGTCTTTTTCCATGTTTCGGAATTTGAGTTCATCGCCACCACCTTCCTGTCGGTCAGGAACGGAATTCAGAAACAATTTGTTTCCCATTTACCATAAATTTTTATGGGTTTCACGCGCCGATCTCGTATCAAAACAGAATATTCTAAAATAAGAGGTCGCGACCTAACCACTTCTATTTTTTAGAAGAATTTAACCATCCTAGGCCTATCCTTCAGGCAGGCAAACAAGCGTCTGATCCGGCCGGCCGTCCGTGTATCGCATGTGTTTCCGAGTCGGAAGATACCCGGACCGGAACCTCCGCGTGAAGCAGATTAAGCGGGTCGGAGTTTTCGACGGCGCAGGGATGGCCTTCTTCCGGTTTTAGTACCTTCAGTCCCGGGGGAATGCTAAAACGCCCGGAGTTCCAAGGGAACTCCGGGCGTTTCTGTTTTCAGGCGTTATCGTTTTTCTCTCAGAGGAAAAAGTCGTTCGAATACATCTTGGTGACGCCGTTCATCCGGATATCGAAATCCGCGACGCCATCGCCGTTGACATCACCGGAAAGCACGCCGCTTGAGAAACGAAGTTCGCCAGCCTTGTCACCGAACGACGCGCCGCCAATGAAGCTGAAGGCCTGGTTGCCGCTGCGGCCAGTATTGGCGTCGATGGTGGTAAGGTCGATGACGTCTGCCTCGGAATGGCGGAAATCCTGGATGAAATCGCGGGTGCTGCCACGGCCGATTTCGCTCACCGAGTTGAAATCGAACGTATCCGCGCCGCTGCCGCCGACCAGAAGGTCGCTGTTGGCGCCGCCGGTCAGGATGTCGCGGCCTGCGCCGCCATAGAGGTTATCAAGTCCGGAGTCACCCCAGAGGTCGTCATCGTTATTGCCGCCGTAGAGATCGTCGTGGCCCGAGCCGCCATAAAGGTCGTCATGACCATCAAGGCCTTCCAGAAGGTCGTTACCGCCCAGGCCCTTCAGGATGTTGCGGGCGCTGCTGCCGGTGATGTCGTCACTGTAATTGGTGCCGATCGCATTCTCGATGCTGATCAGGTCTTCGTAGTGACCGCTGCCTGTCAATGCCTTCTTGCCGGCAAGGTCGATGTCCACAAACTTGCCGCGCTGCTCGTAGCTGATCGTATCGACGCCCGTGCCGCCGTTGAAGGAGTTGTCATAGCCGATCGAGAGGAATTTGTCGTTGCCGGCATCGCCGTAATAGACGCTGGCCAACGTATCGACCTCGAAGCGATCGTTGCCGTCGCCACCGTGCACGATGTCATACTCGCCCTTGGCGCCGGCGCGGATGTCGGCGATGTAGAGGTCGTTGCCGGTGCCGAGATAGATGTCGTTGCCGCCCTCGAAATAGTTGACGACCATGTCGGAGCCAGCGCCGGCGCTGACGTAGTTGTTGCCGCCGTAGCTGTCGGTGCGGTTCAGGTAGATGTCGTCGTTGCCGTCATAGGCGTAGATTTTCACCGCCGCATACTTGTTCTGAACAATCTTATCGTCGTCGTCGGTGCCGTAAATGGTAGCCATGGAACTGTACCTTTCATGATGAGACGCTGAACTCGATGGGTGCGATCATGCGGCCATCAAGGTGAACGATGGCTGAACCGATTGTGGCGCTTTGGTGATCTTGCGGTGAGCTTTTCGTGGCGCCGTTCAGCTTGCCGCGTCGTAGTCCGTTACATCGACATTCACGATTTTTCCTTCGCTGTCGAAAGTGATCGTTTCCTCGCCGCGGCGGGTCAGGGGGGCTCCCGTTTTGCTGCTGGTAGCCTTCAGGCTCCAGACGGCGCGGGCGGCGAGCGGCGAAACCGGCTCTATCAGGCTGTCTTCGGCCACCTGATCCGGATACTCCTCGAAATAACGCCGGAAGGCGATCATGATCTCTTCGCGACCCTTCAGACCACCGACCTTTCCGGAGGCGTAGCGGGCATCGTCGCTGAAGAAGCTTTCGATCGTGGCGAAGTCGAGTTCGTTGATGGCCTGGTGAAAACGCGCAACGAGCGCGCACGGGTCTATGTCGTCACTCTGGATTGCCTCGTGGAAGCCGTTTTGGGAGATTGGCGCAGCCCGGCATCAGAGCCCGTAATAGGCGAGGTCTGATTTCAGGGTCTGCGGATCGGTGAAATGGATCGCGTGCCAGCCTGCGGCGCGGGCGCCTGCCACATTCGCCATGCTGTCATCGATGAAGAGCGTGGCCGAAGGCGTGAGGCGAAAGGTCTCGGCATGCAATTGGTAGATCGCCAGATCCGGCTTGATCACGCGGGCATCGCCGGAAACCGTCACGCCGCGTGGCAGGGTGAGGAACGGGAAAAGCTTGATCGCCTCCTTGAAAGTGTCCGAGGCGAAGTTGGTGAGCAGGGTCACGTCATGCCCCTGCGCGATCAGTCCTTCCATGATCGAAACGCTTTCGACATAGGCATGCGGCACCATCTCCGTCCAATGCTTGCGGAAGGCACGGATGCTCTCGACGTGGTCCGGATGTTTCGCGATCAGCAGTTCCTCTGCCTCCACCCAGTCGCGGCCGCGATCCTGCTCCAGGTTCCAGTCGTGGGTGCAGACATTGGCGAAGAACCAGCTGCGCTCGGCATCGTCCGGGATGATTCGGCTGAAGGGCAGGTTCGGGTCGTAGTGGATCAGCACCTTGCCGATATCGAACACGATGTGGCGGATCTCGGCCTTGGCCTTGTCGGAACTCATCTTGGCATGCTCCTCGATTTCGGCGTCTGCCGGAAGGCGTCCGGTATAGCCTGGGCGATTGCTTTCTTCATGACGGTGGGCAGCGCCTGATCCTTCAGGGTTTCAGGATGTTCCCACCAGCCATTGCCCGTCTTGAAGCCCTGAGGCTCGTCGCGGGCGGCGAGATTGGCCCGATAGACCGACAAGCGCAATTCAAAATGCGTAAAGACGTGAACGATGGCGCCGCAGGCCTGCCAGTCGGCATCGAAGGGCCGTCCGGCCATCGTGGTGTCGCCATCGATGCGGGCGGTCCATTCCGTGCCCGGCACTTCCGTCATGCCGCCGAGAAGCCCGGTATCCCCGCGCTTTTGCAGGAAAACCGCGCCATCCGGGCGTATCGCGACGAAGGCCGCGCCGACACGCACTGGCTTTTCCTTTTTCGCGGCCTTGCGCGGAAAGCTCTCGGGATCGGCCTCTTTCAAGGCAAGACAGTCTTCGTTGAGCGGACAGAGCGCGCAGGCGGGTCGCTTTGGCGTACAGATCGTTGCGCCGAGGTCCATCAAGCCTTGCGCGAAATCCCCCGGCCGGTCATAGGGCGTCGCTTCGCCCACCAGTGCCCGGAGTTCAGGCTTCGCGGCCGGCAGCGGCGTTTCCACCATGAAGAGCCGCGAAAACACCCGCTCGATATTGCCATCCAGCACAGCGCTCCGGCGGCCGAAGGCGATGGCGGCAATGGCGGCGGCCGTATAGTCGCCGATGCCGGGCAGGGTTTTCAGGCCTTCCTCGGTATCGGGAAAAATGCCGCCATGCCGCTCAGCCACGGCTTCGGCGCATTTCTTCAGGTTGCGGGCACGGGCATAGTAGCCAAGGCCGGCCCATGCCTTCATCACCTCTTCGGTATCGGCCTTCGCCAGATCGGTGACGTCAGGCCAGAGCCGCAGAAACTTCTCGAAATAGGGTTTGACCGCCTGCACCGTCGTCTGCTGCAGCATGACCTCCGAGAGCCAGACATCATAGGGCCGCGCCACGATCCCGCTTTTCGCCATAGGCGGCGAAACGCGCCAGGGCAGGTCGCGGTGGTGCCGGTCGTACCAGGCGAGAAGTCGTTGCGCGATCGGGACCGCAGGCGGTAAAGAGAGCATGATTTGCCGGAAGAGTGATTTGTCGCCTATACTTGGCGGAGTGATCGGCCTCCTTCAAGGCCTATTCGGACAAGGATTTTTCCGGTGAAAGAAGCATGGCGCCCGACGGGCGCGCGCCAGATCAGCGAAGTCGCAAACCGCCTGATCGACCCGGTGCTCGCCAAGCGCGCCGGGATCAGCACCCTTCTGCTCGGCTCCTGGGACGAGATCGCCGGCGAGGACTTTGCCGATTGCACCCGGCCGGAAAAGATCGCCTGGCCGCGCCGCGCCTCCGAGATCGTCGATGGCAGCGGCCATCAGCCGGGCACGCTGGTCGTTGCCTGCGAAGGCGCGCGGGCGCTGTTCCTTACCCATGCTCAAGGGCAGCTGATCCAGCGCATCAACGGCTTTTTTGGCTTCCCCGCCGTCAACCAGCTGCGCATCGTCCAGAAGCCGGTTTCGGTGGCGCCAAAACATCGCGGCAAGCCCCGGCCCTTGACCGGCGAGAAGGCGCGCCAGCTTGAGGATATGGTGGAAGGCATTGAGGACGATGCTCTGAAACAGGCCCTGAGGCGGCTCGGAACGGCGGTGCTTTCGCCACGCCGGCGGTGACTGGGTGTTTTAAGCCCCTCATCCGCCCTTCGGGCACCTTCTCCCCGCAGGCGGGGAGAAGGCGAAACCCGCCGACTTTGGCGGTCGTTAAAGCCTCGCGGGAAGGTGCGGCATATCCCTTCTCCCCGCGAACGGGGAGAAGGTGGCCGACAGGCCGGATGAGCGGCACGTCCGGTTTCGGTTAAATGCGATCCCCGCTCATTCCAACAGCCTTACAGCTTGCTTCTCCAGTCTTATCGCCTTTTGCTGAGATAGGCCTTGAGCCGGTCACAATTGTTTGAACCTTGGTGAGCCGCGGCCCCTTGTGGCTGTCATCAAGGCGCGTTATCGCAATGTCACTCTATTCTCACATCAGGTGTTCCATGTTGCTTTCCGAAATGAGCCCTTTCAAGCGCCTCCTGAGCGGCGTCGCCGTTGCCGCGATCGCCCTGACACTCGCTGCCTGCAGCGACGAAAAGAAGGAAGCCGCCGAAACCGCAAAGCCGGCCGAGACCACCGATACGGCAACCAAGACCGAGATGAAGCCGGCCGACAACATGATGACCTCGTCGACCATGGCGGCAAACACCATGGCCGCCACGCCGATGACGGCAGCTGCCAACCAGACCCCGGCCGCCGCCGAGACGCAGGTTGCCCAGGCGGCTGCTCCCGCCGCCAAGGTCGAACTGCCACAGCCGGAAGGCGAGATCGACGTCGCCAAGCTGATGGCGCCCGGAGCGCTGCCGGAAATGGCGATCGGCAAGGACGACGCCAAGGTGACGATCGTCGAATACATGTCGATGACCTGCCCCCATTGCGCCCGCTTCCACAATGATACCTTCGATACCATCAAGGCGAAGTATGTCGACGGTGGTCAGGTTCGCTTCATCGTCCGCGAATTCCCGTTCGATCCGCGCGCGGCAGCCGCCTTCATGCTGGCGCGCTGCGCGCCCGAAGGCCAGTATTTCCCGATGGTGTCCATGCTCTTCAAGCAGCAGGAACAGTGGGCCGCCGCCCAGAATGGCCGCGACGCGCTCTTGCAGATGTCGAAACTCGCCGGTTTTACACAGGAGAGCTTCGAGGCCTGCTTGACGAACCAGAAGCTTCTGGATGATGTGAATGCCGTGATGCAGAAGGGCGCCAAGGATTTCGGCGTTGCCGCCACCCCGACCTTCTTCATCAACGGCAAGAAATACTCCGGAGAAATGTCGGTTGACATCATGTCGGGCCTCATCGACTCGATGCTGTAAGGTTCCACCGCTTTTTGCAGGGATCAGCGGGCGCAGAAGTGCGCCCGCTTTTTTGTTTGACCGTTCTTTTCTGCGGCTGCCATACCCCCCTCTGTCGGCTGCGCCGACATCTCCCCCTCAAGTGGGGAGATCATTCTTTTCCCATACTTCGCCCAAGCCGAGAAGGTGCGGCATCCTCCCGATCTCCCCCCTTGAGGGGGAGATGTCACGAAGTGACAGAGGGGGGTATGACAGCCGCAAACTGGTAAGATTCTTGGGAGGCTCTTATGCCTCACGCTGACGTTCGCCCCGCCACCCGCAAGAATGCTCGCAGCATGCGCAAGGTTATGACCGATGCGGAGCTGAAACTTTGGAACGAGCTTCGCGCGCATCGTCTCATGGGGCTCGGGTTCCGCCGACAGTTGCCGATCTCCGGATACATCGCCGATTTTGCCTGCCCCGAACATCGCATCATTGTGGAAGTCGATGGCTCTGGTCATGGGGATGACAAGCAGATACGACATGACGCATCTCGCGATCAGATATTGACGTCGCTGGGCTGGACGGTGCTTCGTTTCTGGAACGGTGATGTGTTGACCGATATGGATGGCGTCTGCTCGCACATCGTTCGGGTGGTGGAGATGGCGAGGAAATGAGACCGAGGTCAGATACCCCCCTCTGTCACTTCGTGACATCTCCCCCTCAAGGGGGGAGATCATTCTTTTCCCACTCTTCGCCCAAGCCGAGAAGGCGCGGCATCCTCCCGATCTCCCCCCTTGAGGGGGAGATGTCAGCAGGGCTGACAGAGGGGGGTAAGCGCTCCGCATACTCCGTCCCATCAACGGAGCCCACTCCATGAAATTCACCAAACTCCGTCTGCTCGGCTTCAAGTCCTTCGTCGAACCGTCCGAATTTGTCATCGAGCGCGGTCTCACCGGCGTTGTCGGGCCGAATGGTTGCGGCAAGTCCAATCTTGTCGAAGCGCTGCGCTGGGTGATGGGGGAAAACTCCTACAAGAACATGCGCGCGTCGGGCATGGACGACGTGATCTTCTCCGGCTCCGGCAACCGCCCGGCGCGCAATACCGCCGAAGTCGGCCTCTATCTCGACAATTCCGATCGCACCGCGCCCGCTGCTTTCAACGACAGCGACGAAATCCAGGTCACCCGCCGTATCGAGCGCGAAAACGGCTCCGTCTATCGCATCAACGGCAAGGAAGCCCGCGCCAAGGATGTGCAGTTGCTGTTCGCCGATGCCTCGACGGGTGCGCGCTCGCCTTCCATGGTGGGGCAGGGCCGTATTGGCGAACTGATCGCGGCAAAACCGCAGGCCCGTCGCCAGCTGCTGGAAGAAGCCGCCGGCATTTCCGGTCTGCATTCCCGCCGCCACGAGGCGGAACTGCGCATGCGCGGCGCCGAAACCAACCTCGAGCGTCTCGATGACGTCACCTCGCAGCTTGAAAGCCAGATCGAGAGCCTGAAACGCCAGTCGCGACAGGCCAACCGCTTCAAGATGCTCTCCGCCGATATCCGCCGGCATGAGGCGATGCTCTTGCATATCCGCTGGGTGCAGGCCAAGGAGGCCGAAGCCGAGGCCGACAGCCAGCTGAACCAGATCACCTCTCTGGTTGCCGAAAAAGCGCAGGCCCAGATGGAGGCGGCCAAGAACCAGGCCATCGCCAGCCTGAAGCTGCCGGAGCTGCGCGAGGCCGAAGCCCGCGTAGCCGCCGCCCTGCAGCGCCTGCAGATCGCAAAGTCTCAGCTGGAGGAAGATGCCGGCCGCATCCTGCGTCGCCGCGATGAACTGCAGCGCCGTCTTGCGCAACTCGCCGAAGACATCCTCCGCGAAGAGCGGCTGGTTGCCGACAATGCCGGCATCCTCGCTCGCCTCGATGCCGAAGAGACTGACATCCGCGACATCCTCGGCGAAGCCGGCGAACGGGCCGAAGAGGCCCGTGAACGTCTCGCCGATGCCGCGGATCGGCTGGCCGAGAGCGAAAGGGCGCTCGGCATCCTGACGGCCGAGCGCGCTGAAGCCATGGCGACCCGCAACCAGCTTGAAAAGACCATCCGCGATCTCTCCGACCGGCAGATGCGCCTGACCCGCCAGCTCGCCGATCAGGCCCGCGATCTCGATGCGCTCGACAGCCAGATGTCCGCCTTGCCGGACCCGGAGCAGAAGCGCGAGGAGGTCGAGGCCGCCGAGATCGCTCTGGAAGCCGCAGAAGTCACCATCGCCGAGATCGAGATGGCGCTTTCCGAAGCGCGTAGCGCAGAGGTCGCTGCCCGCCCGCCGGTCGATATGGCGCGTGCGGCGCTGAACGGCATCGAGACGGAAGCCCGTACCATCCGCCGCATGCTCGAAGCCTCGCGCCAGCAGGGCAGCGCGCCGCCGGTTGTCGACGAGATGATCGTCGATCGCGGCTTCGAAACGGCGCTCGGCGCCGCCCTCGGCGACGATCTCGATTCACCGCTCGATCCCGCGGCCCCCGCCCATTGGCGCATGCCGGGCGATGCGCGTCTCGATCCTGCCTTGCCGGGCGGCGTCCAGCCACTTTCGGCCCATGTGAAAGCGCCGGCGGAACTCGCCCGCAGCCTGCGCCAGATCGGGATCGCAGCCGATGCCGAAAGCGCCGAAATCCTGCAGAAGGAACTGAAGCCCGGCCAGCGGCTCGTCACCCGAGATGGCGCCGTCTGGCGCTGGGATGGTCATGTCACCGGTGCCGATGCCCCGAGTGCCGCAGCCCTGAGGCTTGCCCAGAAAAATCGGCTGGAGGAACTGGACGAGGAGGCGGAAAGCGCCCGCGACCTGCTCGATGCGCGTGAAGCCGATCTTGCTGCAGCGGCGGCCCGTATCCGCGCCGAGGACGAGCGCCTACGCCATTCCCGTGACGAGCAGCGCCTTGTCGCCCGCAAGCTGGCCGAAGCCCGCGAGGCTCTGGCCGCCGCCGAGCGCGCGTCGGGCGATCTCGTGCGTCGCCGTGCGGTGCTGGCCGAGGCCAAAAGCCAGCTGGAACTGCAGAACGAAGAGCTTGCCGCCCAGATGGAAGAGGGCAGGGAGGCGCTGGAGGAACTGGCTGATGTCAGCGATCTCGAACAGCGCGTCTCCCATCAGACGGCGGCCGTGACGCTCGACCGAGCCGCCGTGGTCGAAGCCCGCGCCATCCATGATGGCCTTGCCCGTGAAACGGAAGCTCGCCAGCGCCGCCTTTCGGCAATTTCAAGCGAGAGGCAGACCTGGGCCGATCGCGCCAGGAGCGCGCAAGAGCATATCGAGACCTTGCGCGACCGCGAGGCTGAAGCGCGCGAGGAAGCCGAAGAGCTGAACGACGCGCCGGATGCCTTCGACGACAAGCGCCGCGCGCTGATGAACGAACTCAGCAAGGCCGAAGCTTTGCGACGCGAGGCAGCAGACGAACTGGCACTGGCAGAAACCGGTCAGCGTGAAGCCGATCAGCGCGCCGCGACAGCTCTTTCGGAGCTGGCCGAAAACCGCGAGAAACGTGGCCGCGCCGAAGAGAGACTGGTGTCTAACCGCGAAAAGCGCATCGAAATCGAAGCCCGTATCCGCGAGGCGCTGTCCTGCGCCCCGCATAAGGTGATGCGGCTCACCGGCCTTGCCGCCGATGCCGCGTTGCCGGATATCCGCGCTATCGAGCGAGAGCTTGAGCGGCTGAAGATTGAGCGCGAGCGCCTGGGGGCTGTCAACCTGCGCGCCGAGGAAGAGCAGAAGGAGCTTTCCGACAGGCTCGAAGCCATGTTGAAGGAGCGCGAGGACGTCATCGACGCCATCCGCAAGCTGCGCTCGGCGATCCAGAGCCTGAACCGCGAAGGCCGCGAACGGCTGCTGGCCGCCTTCGATGTGGTCAACGCCCAGTTCCAGCGGCTGTTCACCCATCTCTTCGGCGGCGGCACGGCGGAATTGCAGCTGATCGAAAGTGAAGACCCGCTGGATGCCGGCCTCGAAATCCTCGCGCGACCGCCGGGCAAGAAGCCGCAGACGATGACGCTGCTCTCGGGCGGCGAGCAGGCGCTGACGGCGATGGCGCTGATCTTCGCCGTCTTCCTCACCAATCCAGCGCCGATCTGCGTGCTGGACGAGGTGGATGCCCCGCTCGACGACCACAATGTCGAGCGCTACTGCAACCTGATGGACGAGATGGCGGCCTCGACCGAGACCCGCTTCGTCATCATCACCCACAATCCCATCACCATGGCCCGCATGAACCGCCTCTTCGGCGTCACCATGGCGGAGCAGGGCGTTTCCCAGCTGGTATCGGTCGACCTGCAGACCGCCGAACAGCTGCGCGAGGCAAGCTGAAGCGGGAACTATTTCGTGATCTGGCCGTTACCTCCCGGTAACCCGTCAATTTCACAAGGAAATTCCCTTTGAACAAGAATGCCCTCTACATGATCATCGGTGCCCTCGTTGTTGTGGTCGCCGGCTTTTCCTATTACGCCTATCAGGAAGAAAAGAAGCCGGATGGCGTTGAGATCCAGGTCGATCAGAACGGGCTGTCGATCGAAGAGAACTGATCTTCCTCTGAAGTGTCTGATATCCCGTCTTTCGCCCGAAAGACGGGCTATTTTTATGTGGCCACGTTGTGATTTTGGGCCGTTGGAAAATTAACACTGTCTAAAGAAATGTGCTGCAGTGCCCTCGTTTGGGGATTTTATCGCGCTGCGGTCGATGTTAGTCTGCACTTATATTTGAGGGGCTATTGCAGTCGATTTTCAAACGGGCGCCTTGGCCGATATATGGCCCAGGACTTTAGCCGTCGCGGCACCGGCGGCGTGTGGAGCATCAATGAGATTACCTTTACCGTTCGGTGGCGCGCTTTATGTGAAATCCGCCCGGCGATTGAAATGGGTCGAAGACAAGCGGCAGGTGCCGATGGTCATTGTTGCCGGCCTCTGCATTTCCTACTGGACACGTTCGACACTCGATTGGGATCGCCGCCACGAGGAAAGCGCCCGCAAGCTGCAGCGCGCCTCGCTGTAAAGCCGTCCGATCTGGGCATGGCAAGCCGCCTCGTCGCGTCAAGGTCGTGCGCCGGTAACAGTGCCGGTCAGCATCTTGCCAAAACCCTTCTTTCGCTGCTGCTCGGCTTCGTCGCGCAGTCGGCTATCCTCGGCGATGTCGAACCGGAGGAGATCGCTCTAGGCATGACCGTCCTCGCAAAAACACGACCTCGTTCAGAAACCCTCTCGTGAGGCTATTCTGTTTGCAATTGAGCCCCGTTGCGGCATGACGCCGATCCAGAATCGCGACCTTTTGCTGCGCCGCAACAAGTTATCGTTCGCGCCACATTTTCAACGGGATGCACATGCTGTAGTCTCTTGCGACGCAAGTGGGGGAAATTGTGATGAGGAAGTGGGTTTACACCTTCGGCGACGGAACCGCCGAAGGCAGTGCCGCTGATCGGGACCATCTGGGAGGCAAGGGCGCCAACCTTGCTGAAATGTGCAATCTCGGCCTGCCCGTGCCGCCCGGTTTCACCATCGTTACCGATGCCTGTTCGCAGTTTTATGACAATGGCCGCACCATTTCCGACGCGGTGAAGCAGGATGTGCGTCGGGGTATCGCCTTCATGGAAAAGGCAACGGGCCGCGTCTTTGGGGATGTGAGGCGCCCGCTGCTCGTTTCCGTTCGCTCCGGCGCCCGCGCCTCCATGCCGGGCATGATGGATACGGTCCTCAATCTCGGCCTCAATGACATCACCGTCGAGGCGCTGGGCCATGACGCGGGCGATGCCCGCTTCGCCTGGGACAGCTATCGCCGCTTTATCCAGATGTACGGTGATGTCGTCATGGGGCTGGATCATGAGGTCTTCGAGGACATTCTTGAAGACGAGAAGGGCCGGCTCGGCCACGAGAACGACACGGAGCTTTCGGCCGTCGAATGGCAGCATGTGATCGCGCTCTACAAGGCCGCGATCGAGGAGGAACTGGGCGAGACTTTCCCCCAGGATCCGCAGGTGCAGCTCTGGGGGGCGATCGGGGCAGTGTTTTCGAGCTGGATGAATGCCCGCGCCATCACCTATCGTCATCTTCACAACATCCCGGCGGAATGGGGCACGGCCGTCAATATCCAGGCCATGGTCTTCGGCAATCTCGGCAATGCGTCCGCCACCGGTGTTGCCTTCACCCGCAATCCCTCGACGGGTGAAAATGCGCTTTACGGCGAGTTCCTCGTCAATGCGCAGGGAGAGGATGTCGTTGCTGGCATCCGCACGCCGCAGAATATCACCGAGGCCGCACGCATCGATTCCGGCTCCGACAGGCCATCGCTGGAAAAGCTGATGCCGGAGGCCTTCGAGGAGTTCCGGGCCATCTGCAACCGGCTGGAAACCCACTACCGAGACATGCAGGATCTTGAATTCACCATCGAGCGCGGCAAGCTCTGGATGCTTCAGACGCGCTCCGGCAAACGCACCGCCAAGGCCGCGCTGCGCATCGCAGTGGATATGGCGGAAAGCGGCATGATCACGCCGCAGGACGCCGTGAGCCGCATCGATCCAGCCTCGCTCGATCAGTTGCTGCATCCGACCATCGATCCGCGCGCCCGCCGTGACATTATCGGCTCCGGCCTGCCGGCCTCGCCGGGGGCGGCAAGTGGCGAGATCGTCTTCACCTCGGAGGAGGCCGTCACAGCCGAGAAGGAAGGCCGCAAGGTCATCCTCGTGCGTGTCGAGACGAGCCCCGAAGACATACACGGCATGCACGCGGCCGAAGGCATTCTCACCACCCGGGGCGGCATGACGAGCCACGCGGCGGTTGTCGCCCGTGGCATGGGCATCCCCTGTGTTTCCGGCGCCGGCAACCTGCGCGTCGATGTCAGGAACGAACTTCTGGTGGCGGCGGGGATCACGCTGAAGAAGGGAGATGTGATCACCATCGACGGCTCCTCAGGCCAGGTTCTGAAGGGCATCATCGCCATGCTGCAACCGGAGCTTTCCGGCGACTTCGGCAAGATCATGGCCTGGGCGGACCAGAACCGGCGCATGACCGTGCGCACCAATGCGGAGACCCCGACGGACGCCCGCGCCGCCCGCTCTTTCGGTGCGGAAGGCATTGGCCTTTGCCGAACGGAGCATATGTTCTTCGAGGGCGAACGCATCAATGTCATGCGCGAGATGATCCTTGCCGCAGACGAGGCGGGCCGTCGCGTGGCGCTGGCCAAGCTCCTGCCGATGCAGCGTTCGGATTTCGCCGAGCTGTTTTCGATCATGCATGGCCTTCCGGTGACGATCCGCATGCTCGATCCGCCGCTGCACGAATTCCTGCCCAAGACCGATGCGGAGATCGACGACGTCGCCACGCGTCTCGGCATGAAGCCTTCGGAGCTTCGACAGCGCGTCGATGCCCTGCACGAGTTCAACCCGATGCTCGGCCATCGCGGCTGCCGTCTCGCGATTTCCTATCCGGAGATCGCCGAGATGCAGGCCCGCGCCATCTTCGAGGCGGCGGTGGAGGCTGCCCGGGAGACAGGGGCCGCCGTCGTGCCGGAGATCATGGTCCCGCTCGTCGGCCTGAAATCCGAACTCGACTACGTCAAGGCGCGCATCGATGCGGTGGCCAGGGAGGTGATCGGCGAGGCCGGCATCGAGATCGAATATCTCGTAGGCACGATGATCGAACTTCCGCGCTCGGCGCTGCGCGCGCATGTGATCGCCGAATCCGCCGACTTCTTCTCCTTCGGCACCAACGATCTGACACAGACCACCTTCGGCATTTCGCGCGACGACGCGGCCCAGTTTCTCAACACCTATATCCAGAAGGGTATCGTCGAGAAGGATCCGTTCGTGTCGCTCGATTTCGATGGCGTCGGCGAGCTGATCCAGATCGCTGCCGAACGGGGCCGGCGCACCAAGAACGGCCTGAAGCTCGGCATCTGCGGCGAACACGGCGGCGACCCGGCCTCCATCCGCTTCTGCGAGGAGACGGGCCTGGATTACGTCTCCTGCTCCCCATTCCGCGTGCCGATCGCACGGCTTGCTGCAGCGCAGGCGGCGATCAACGGGAAGGGGTAGTTACGATTCTGAATGAAGGATGACACCGGAGGCTTTCGCGGCAACTGCGAGAGCAGTATCGAGCGTCGCCAGGGGTAGGCGCCGCCGCTGCGCAAGCTCAAGGTAGGACGCATCGTAAATCGAAAGATTGTGAATATCTGCAAGCTTAAGCGTCGCACCCCACGCATGAACATGCGTCTCGTCATCGACATCAATGCCAAGCCCGCCGAGATGACGGAGAAAGTCAGAACGCGCGGAGGCGGGAATGCGTTTTCTGCGTACCGCCACACTGAGGCTATTGGCGACCTCCAGATACCAAAGGGATGGAACGACAGCGCCATCTCGAACGATTTTATCAAGCAGCGAAGATGCGGCAGGCGTCAGTTCATCGTCCAAAAGAAAGGCAAGGGTGGCAGAGCAGTCGAGTACGACGCTCATCTCCGACCCTCATCACGAAACCCTTTCCATTCAAGCCAGTCGAAACCTTCCGGCCGGATGCTTTTTGCAAGCTCCCGAATACCTTCTGCGGCCGCCTTCGCGACACCGGCATCTTTCGAGCCAGCTTCCCGGATCATCCGCGCGACGGGCTTGCCATGGCGCGTGATGACAATTTCTTCACCGCTTTCAACGAGTTCGAGAAGTGTTCCGAAGGTATTCTTTGCCTCGAAGGCTCCAACTTTACGCATTATGACGATGCTCCCGGCTAGCTGAGCTAGCTTAGTTTACAGCGATCCGCAGCAAGAAGCAATTTTGGAGGAATCGTTCGATTTCTGGAGTATCGCCGTCACATCAGCGGTAGACCACCACCGGTTTGTCCCAGCCCCACGGGCCGCCGTCATAGCCATAGCGAAACGCCCGGCGTTCGGCGCTGCGGTCGAGATCGATCTTCTGCAGGCAGTTTGCGAAGCCATCCGTGCCCCGGCGAAATCCGTAGGAGGCGCATCTTGCCTCATCGGCCGCGCGCCGTTCCTCCGGCGTCGTTGTCTGGCAAGCGGAAAGAACACCTGCAACGAGTGTGAGCACGACGACGGTACGCGGACGCATGGGATACCCTTTGACAACCGATTGCCTGTCACGCCCACATGGAGAGAATTAGTTGAGCGAACAGGTCATGTTTGAGGCTATCGTCAAGGCAGGGATATTTCAAGCCGGGCGTCAAATGCGACGCAGCACGTCCACGAAGGCATCCGCGAAATTCTTGAGATCCGCCGTTTCCTCGCTCGGATTTTCCATCCGGATCGTCGTGCCGCCGGTCTCCAAGCAGGCAAAGATCGTCATAGCCTCGCCGGCATCGTCGCGCGGGATACGAAGAACGGCGATGCGTTCGCAATTCGCAACCAGGCCAGAGGCCGGCAATTCGAAGAGAAAGCTGCCACCGAGCGCCGATGCGGCCTCCGTGACATAGGCAGTAAAGCCTTCGCGGCCTTCGGAAAAGCCGTCCACCGAGAGTTCGAGTTCCAGCAGTTCCATGGTGAAGCCACTGTCGTTGGCGGCTTCGCGCGGCTGGCTGTTCCATGACGAGGCGTGCGGCTGCGTTGCGCTCTGCGGGCCTTGCTGGACGCTGACGTCACCAGATGCTGTTTGGGATGGGAGCATGTTTTTTCTCCTTCGGGGCCTTGAGCGCAAAATTGAAGAGCGAGCATGGCGAATTTGCGGCATGGTTAATAAAGCATTTCCGGCTGGTCTGCCCGGCGTGCATCCGTGCGAAACCGCTTCACAGCCTTCGCCCTGATGATCTAAACAGGGTGAGCTTGGCGGTGTTCGCGCCGGCCATCTGAAGGGACCGGCAGACGCATGATGATCAAGTATGAACGCCCGATATCCTACGCGGCCCTTTGGGCGCGGCGGATTGCCCGGTTTTCCTGCGGCCTGTTTCTCGTGGCCATGCTCGCCCACCGGTTCGGCCCGCTTGTGACCCCCCATCTCCTGGCAATCGTTGCCTTTGCGGCCGGTTTGGCGCTGCTTGCGGTGGTGCTCGCCGTCATCGGCTTCGTGCGCCTCTGGCAAGTTGCGGCGGTCGGCGGCGTCGCCTCTGTCTCGGCGCTGGTCTATTCAGCCGTGCCGCTCGCCGCCGTCGGTCTCGGTGCCGAGCGCTATTTCCAGAGGCCGGCGATCTACGACATCAGCACGGATACGGTAACCGCGCCGGACTGGATAGAGCCCCCAAAGGCGGATCAGGGCTGGCTTCGCCGCGCGGCGGCGGTCATGCCACAGGATCGGGAAGCCCAGATCGAGGCCTATCCCGGCTTGACCGGACGGCGGTATGACGGAGCGTTGGACCGCGTCTTTACAGGCGTGAAGACGGTCGCGACCGATCTCGGCATCCGCATCGTTGCCACCGAGGGCGAGGAAAACGCCGAAGCCGATCTCGAGGATCTCGTCGTCAAGCCCGAAGCCAATACGCCGCCCGACAGCGAGCCCGCGACGGTGCCCATTCCAATGGCGCGGCCGAATGCGATGATCGGCCTGAGGCCCGCCGGCATGCGTGCTTCGGACATCTTGCTGCAGGGCGAATGGCGAACGCCGGTTTCCGGTTTCCGCTTCGATGTTCTCGTGCGGTTGCGCGAGGAGGCGGAAACCACCTTCGTCGATATCCGCGTGGCCTCACGCTACGGTCCCCATGAACTCGGCCTTGCGGCAGATTTTGCCGATCGCTTCCTGCATGCGCTTGACGCCGAACTGCTCGGCATCGCCGGCGATTGATCAGCCGATGAACCGGCTCTTCTGTTCCGCCGTCGGCACCATGCAGGTCGCGCGCTGGCCGGCGATGCGGTATCGGTTGCGCGCCACGATGGCGTAGGCGGCATCGAGCAGGGGCCGGGGAACAATCCGCAACGCGCCGGCCAGCGACCAGGGAAGGCCAAGCCTTGAAAGCACGCGAAAGGCCGCCGCTGACTTGGTCCAAACCCGGCCATCCTCGATCACCAGATTGGTTTCGTAATCGCGATCGTCGAGGCCGTAGTGCCGATAAAGCGCCGTTCCGAGCGCCGATTGTGCGGTCAGCAGCTTGAAGGCGAGGGCGCGATCGTGGCGCAGAACGAAATGCGCCCAGGCGGAGCAGAAAACGCAGGTGCCGTCGAAGACGATGATCGGCGCCGTATCGTCAAAAGCCGGCACGAGCGGATCGTCGCGGTAGCTGTAGGCCGGTCGATCGGGTTTCAAGCGCCGTAGCCTTTCTTCATGAGGCGCCGCCGGCTGCGAGCCTGTAGTCGCCCGCAAGCGAGGGCGGCCCGTCGGTTTCCACCTGGCCGCGCTCCACAAGGTCTTCGATATGGGCAAGGACGGACAGCGCGGCCGCCCCGTGCAGGCGGGGATCGGTGCTGGCATAGATGATCTTCACCATGTCGGCAATGAAGCGGTCTCCCGCCCGGATGCGTTCCAGAACGGCGCGTTCACGCATGCGCCGATGGGCGCGCAAGCCCCGCAGGAAGGCGGCAGGTTCGCCAAGCGCGCCGCCGTGGCCGGGCAGATAGAGCCGGTCGTCGCGCGCCAGCAGTTTGTCCAGCGAGGCCATGTAGTCGCTCATCGCCCCATCCGGCGGCGCAACGATGCTGGTTGCCCAGGCCATGACATGATCGGCGGAAAACACGGTGCCGGTGTCTTCCAGCGAAAAAGCCATGTGATTGGCCGTGTGCCCGGGCGTTGCCAAAGCCCGCAGCCTCCAGCCGTCGCCTTCCACGAGATCGCCGTCGGCAAGCGATATATCCGGCCGGAGGTCCATGTCGGAGCTTTCGGCAAAGGGGTTGGTCTCGCCTTCATGCAGGGGCCGGGCGGCCCGGTGCGGTCCCTCCGCGACGATGAATGCGCCGGTCTCGGCCTTCAGCCGCCGGGCGAGCGGGGAATGATCCCGGTGGGTGTGGCTGACGGCAATGTGCGTCACCTCGCGGCCCGCGAGCGCCGTCATCAAGGCCTGGAAGTGCGCCTCGTCCTCCGGTCCGGGATCGATCACGCAGACGGACCGTTTCCCGACGATGTAGGAATTCGTGCCGTGGAAGGTAAACGGGCTCGGATTGTTGACGGTGATGCGCTCGATGCCATCGGCCACCGTGACGGCCTCTCCGTAGGCGGGCTTGAAATCCAGGTTGAAGGCGGGACCATCCATGCGCCGTCGCCTCACTTGTATTCGATCTCGATAAAGGACATGGGCTCCGTCCCGGCATTGACGACATTGTGCTCCACGCCGGCCTCGCGGCGGTAAGCCTCGCCCTTCGCAATATCCACGCGCCGCTCGCCCGTCGGCTCTTCCAGGAGGAAGCGGCAGTCCGTCATCGGCACCACGACATAGCCGAGCCCGTGCACATGATGGCCGGTATCGGCGCCGGGCTCGAAATCCCAGCGGGTGATGCGGACCACGGCATCGTCGAGAAGGATGGTGGGAATGGCAGGCGGGCGGGCGCGAAATGCAGTCATCGTGATCTCCAGTCGCGGGACCGTAAAGGGTTTAACCCGGGCCGAAAAGAACCGGGGGGCAAAATTTCGTCCGTTTTCCGTTGTCGGGGACCGGCTCGGCGGCCTTCAAAGAAATCGACCGAAAGCCGAAACTAATGATTGTCGCCCGGCACTAGCTTTGCTAATCAGGCGCTCGATCGAACGGCCTTTGCGTCGTTTACGCGGAGAAGTTCTGCGTTTCCCGATCCTGCTGGGGCGTCGCCAAGCGGTAAGGCACCGGTTTTTGGTACCGGCATTCCCAGGTTCGAATCCTGGCGCCCCAGCCATTTTTGTTGTGTCCGGTCTGGGCACGTCGGTTACGATTTATTCTCGAGACACCAGTAGCACTTTAGACCGAAAGGGTTCGGCAAGGCCACGAGCTCTACAAGCGCCACCTACGTCGTTGATTTTTCAGAAAATTGCCTCATCAACCGCTTTTTAAGGTTTCGTTGACCATAATTCCAGGATGTCATGCGCGCGGCCATGGAGCATCGCGGCGTCCCCCAGGTAGCTTGTGGACTGGAATTATCGTGTTTGAGTATTCAGCAATTGCCGCCATTGTGCGGAAGCTTCGCGACCTCGGCAAAGAACACATCTCGCAGCCCGTCCGGATCTTGGGTGCGGCGGCGGTCCTGGTTTCGGCTTTGAGTGCGGCGACGTCCGCCGCAGCCGAAACGCGCTCCCTCAAGCTGCTTTTCACCCATACGGGCGAGAAGGCGACCATCACCTTCAAACGCGACGGCAAATTTGACCAGAAGGGGCTCGCCCAGGTCAATCGTATCCTTCGGGACTGGCGCCGGAACGAGCCGGCGAAAATGGATCCCCGTCTTCTTGACCTTGTGTGGGAGGTCTATCAGCGGACCGGCTCCAACAATTATATCAACGTCGTTTCCGCCTATCGCTCGCCAAAGACCAACAACATGCTGCGCGGACGATCGCGCAGTTCGGGTGTGGCCAAAAACAGCCAGCATACGCTGGGCAAGGCCATGGATTTTTACATTCCGGGCGTGAAGCTTGCCACGTTGAGAAAAATAGCCATGCAGATGCAGGTTGGCGGCGTCGGCTATTACCCGACCTCCGGCTCTCCCTTCGTGCATCTGGACGTGGGCAATGTCCGAGCCTGGCCACGCATGTCGCGCAAGGAACTTGTCAGCATCTTCCCGAAAGGGAAAACCATGCACCTTCCCGCCGATGGCCGCCCGCTGCCGGGTTATGACTATGCCGTTGCCGACTACAAGCGACGCGTCGGTTCGAAATCGATCGTGGCCGCGAGCACCGTCGGCACGGCGAATGGACTTGTGACGGCATTGCTGCCGAAGCATAAAAGTCGCGCGGAGGAAGCGCTCGACCTGCAGACATCCGCTCAGGCCTCTGTCAAACCGCCGGAGTTCTTTGACCTTGCGGCGATTGATGCACCGCTTCCGATCTTCCGCAGCCCGGAGATGGAACCCAGCGTTATCGTCGGGACATCTGCATTCATTCCATCCTCGTCGTTCAAGGCGATGCGGGGCCTCAGCATGACAGGCCGCGCTTTGCGCCAGCCCACGGCCGATGAATCGGCTCTTTTCAACGTCCGTCATCAAGGAGCCTGGAACGTTTCCGGCACCGTGATACGCGAGTGGGCGCTCGCCCCGGCTGAAGCCCATGAGCGGCTTGCCCTGCCTGCCGGTCTGCAGCGCGCTGTCGCAAGCGCGGATGACCCTGGACGTCGTGGCAAGCTTCATCCTTCAACGGCATTCAACGCCGATCGTTTCGGTTCAGACGGCTGACGTCGTGCAGAGAGACGCCGATGCAGCTTCACAAGGCTTTGTTGCCTGTGCTGCCCGTGTCCAGTGCGGAATCCGCGAGACGACTCGTTTTCTCGTGTTATGACTGTTGCCGGAGGACCGGTCGGGGCAGGAGGGCTTATCTCCTCGGTCTGCACCGCACACACGACACCGCGCCTCGCATTCGACAGCTGTCATGGAGGAACCCACTTGGCTCACAAGTTCGAAATCTACAAGGACAAGGCCGGCGAATTTCGTGTTCGCTTCAAATACAACAGCGAGGTCATGTTCATGACCGAGGGCTATGCCAGCAAGGCAAGCGCCCAGAACGCGATCGATTCCATCAAGAAGAACGGGCCGGAAGCCCCTGTGGAAGATAACAGCTGATACCGAGGCGTAAGCCCGCCCGGTCATTATGCGGGCGGGCTTTCCTGTCTTGAACGGCTGGCTCAGCCCGCCTTCGGCGCGTCCGTCTTGGCGCCGCCGAGGAACTCTTCGCACCAGCTCGGCCCTTCGGCGCGCTTGCGATCGCCTGAAATGCGGATGGAGCGGATGACGTAGTCGGACGAGACCGTCAGCTGGACGGAGCAGCTCAGATATTCCGTGCGGGCTGCGGAAATGCGCTTGCCGCGTTTGCCGTCGGCGCCCTTTTCGTATTCGGCCGGGATGCGGCGGGTCTTGTAGCCACCCTTCCAGGAATAGACCGTGGTTTCGCCGGTTTCGACATCGGAGACCGGCGGGCCGAACTGGGCAAAGAAGGTGCCGGCGGGCTGGCCGTTCCAGCGAGCCTCGACCGCGTTTCGCGCCGGCCCGACGGTCGTGCAGCCTGCAAGCGCCAGTGCAAGACCGGCAGCAATCGTCATGCGAAAATTCATTTCGGGATCGTCCTTCGATTTCGTTCTGAAACAGGTGCTTTCCGGCACGACGCAAACACCTGTGCGGCCGGGGTTTTCCACCTGCCTCTAGCTCCAAACGCGACGAAAGAAAATCGCTGCCCGGCCATATTTCGGCAATTATTTGCAAAGAACGCGTTGCAGCGCCTCCGCGTTCGGCCGGAGGTGGAAAACACCCCCGTTCCGGCCGATCCCTGGCGGCTTTACTTCTGGACTTCCAGGACCTCGGCGCAGCGCGAAAGGCTGAGGCCTTCGCCGGTCGTGTCGTTGCTGGCGCGGATTGTCGTGATGCGGTCGTCCGGACCCGTGGAAATCTGCACTTCGCAGAACAACTGCTCGGTTCGCGCCGGCGCGATCATCCGCGGCGTGTTGTCCGAAATGCCGAAAGAGGTGCGGGTGGTGGTCACCGTCGTCTCATTGCCATCCTCGCGGGTCGTCGTCTTGGTAACGGACTTGCCGAAGACATCGTCATCATCGGTGGAAGGCTGCGCATATTGTGCGGGAATGTAGTTGGTCTTGTCGCCGCCGCGCCAGCTATAGATCGAGCCTCCGTCGTTGAGCGGGAAGCGGCTTTGCGGCGGGCCATAGCGGGTGAAGAACGCGTCGGCCGGCTGGCCGATCCAGCGGGACTGGATGGCGGTGTTGGCCTCTTCGGTGGTCGTGCAGCCGGAAAGCAGGGCGGCAACGGCGGCGGCAAGCAGAATTCGGATTTTCATGGTGTCCCCTAGAGTGTCTGAATGCCGGCGCGGTCCCTCCGCCAGCGCGCGCGAGCCAATCAGCGGGACCTATGCCCGGTCAAGTGAAAGCGCAGGATTATCGAATGCTTCCATGACCTTATCTGGGTGCATCCGCTTTTCCCGCGCTTCGCTGCGCGCCGAGGCCAAGATTTCCAACGCCGCCGGTCACTTTTCGTGAATTTGCCGCTTGTCTCTTCCCGGATGCTGTTCTATAGAGGCGCCGCTGGTCACGGAGTGTAGCGCAGTCTGGTAGCGCACCACGTTCGGGACGTGGGGGTCGGAGGTTCGAATCCTCTCACTCCGACCAGCTAAAAGCCTGTCCCGAAAGGCATTTTTCAAAAAAATTGAAGTTGAAATTCCGCCGTCGTGGTCGCGTTTTTCGCGATCGTGCGGTACGGGTATTATCCTGCGCGTCGACATTCAACGGGAGGCATCATGCCCAAGCAAGCCAAACTCGAGCATTCCGAACTTGCGGGGGAATTCACCGAGGATGGCGTGACCGTGCTCGTCGATATCTTCCGCCCCGCCGGGACCCAGAACGACTGGGTGCTGGAGGTCGTGACGGAGGAAGACGACGTCACGACATGGGAAGAACCCTTCGCGACCGACCGGGAAGCCTTCGACGAATTCCTGGCGACGGTTGCCCGGGACGGGATCCGGTCGTTTTTCGACAGCGACGACCCGCTGGTGCATTGAATCTGCCCGCTGCCGACCCGCTGATTGCGCTGATCCGGTGACTGGTTGGCCGGTCTCGAAAACGTGATTTCGGCATCTGCCGTGTGGCCGTTACCCCTGTGGCGTAACTTCAACGGAGACACGAACGATGAAAACGCTTCTTGTAATCGGTGCAGTCATGGGGTTTTCGGCAACATCCGCTTTTGCCGAATGTGAGTACCACAAGGTCAATGCGGCTGCGGATGTGGACACGACGCTGACCACGGCGAGCATCCAAACTGAGCCGAAGACCGAAACGCCGATCCTGCTCAAGGGCGAGCGCCTGCCGAGCGAACAGCCGGCCGCCGAATAACCGCAAATTTCGCATCGTTGAGGACGGTTGGCGACTTGCCAGCCCCTCATCGTTTGCTTCCAACACTGCAAGCTTGCGAACCTGATCCATCATGGAGGGTAGCCGGCGGCGCGCGGAGCGTTTGTGCGCATCCCGATGAAAACGCTCGCAGTTTTCTTCCACCCGTATTTCTACCCCCCAATTTTGCCAAGGGCGTTAACGTCTTGTGAACCATAGTGCTCGTGCAGCGGAGGGCTGCATTGGCGTCATGAGGACGACCAGCATTCAAAAAAATCAAAGAATGAATGGTTTTCCAGATGACGAGTATTCTGACGAATATCTCCGCCATGGCGGCATTGCATACGCTGCGCGGCATCAATTCCGGCATGAGCGAGACGCAGGCGCAGGTATCGAGCGGCCTGCGCATCCAGACCGCCGCGGATAATGCGGCCTACTGGTCGATCTCCACCACGATGCGCTCGGACAACAAGGCGATCTCGGCGGTTGTCGATGCGCTGGGGCTTGGGGCGGCGAAGCTTGATCTGGCATCCGCGGGCATGGATAACGTCGTCGATCTGCTTGGCGACTTCAAGGCGCGCCTTATCGCGGCGAAAGAGCCCGGTGTCGATACGGCCAAAATCCAGACCGAACTCGACCAATTGAAGCAGGAAGTGCTGTCGGTTGCCACTTCGAGCTCGTTTAACGGCGTGAACTACCTGAATACCAATATTCCGGACATGTATGACGCCTCCCAGACAGGAACGTCGATTGTTTCGTCTTTCGTTCGCAGTACGGATGGTGGCGTGTCCGTAAAGACCATGGACTTTGATCTCAACGGGGTCTCGCTTTTCAATTCTACAGGCGGTGGCCTGCTGCAGGCCGATCCGCGTGACGTCGATACGCTCGGCGGGTTGCGTTTCGCCTATATGAGCGGAGGCGATTCCGTTCAAGAGATGAGCACCTGGAGTTTGGACAACGCCTACGGGAGTGGCCCTGCGACCCGCAGTTTCATGTTCACCGGCCCGATGGATATAGCCGCCGGTGAGACGATGACATTTGATGTCATCGTCGATGTCGATAATCCCCTGGATGGGATTTCCCCCGCATACGATGACGGGACCAGCGCGAACGTGATCATCGACCAGTCGGTGGTGAATGCGGCTTTGGGTGTTTCGGATGGACACATCGAGACCTATGTTGACTACACGAGGGTTCTCAACCACGCCTTCACCATCGCCGGCGCCAATGCCCGGGCGGTCAACTACACGCATCCAGAGCCGCCCGATCAGAGAGTGATTTACGTTCCGACGATCGATGTCATCGGGATCGCGAGGGTGGCGGATCCGAGCAAGAACGGCTCCTCCTTCGAAATCAAGAACCTCGTGTCGACCTTTTCGGACAATGGCGGTTTTACCGATACCGGAGGGATCAGATTCGGCACCCGCAACTCGACGATGACACTGGATTTCAAGCCGTTCGAGGTGAAAGCGGGTGTGATCATCGACTTCGATTTCACGGTCGATGAGGAGGCGCCCGCACATTTCTCCTTCGACAAGGACTACATCAATACTCTCTTGGGAAAGACCGACGGCATCGTTGAAACCGCCGCCGAGATGGCGGTCCTGCTGCGCTCATTCATCCCGAACACGGATATCATCATCGAGGATAATGGCACCGGCGGCGTGACGGTGAAAACCGATGTTCTGATCAACAGAAAATCCGGTGAAAAGTCGGGCGTCCAGTTCACCGGCGTCTCAGTGAATATCGAACCGATCCCGCGCCTGAACTTCATGGATATCGACATCGAGGCCAATCCGGGATTGCTGACGACCTATCTGGACTATGTCGAGATCGCCTCGAACCGCATCATTGACGCCGCGTCACAGCTCGGCGCGCTGACGACGCGCGTCGAGATGCAGAGCGACTTTGCTGTCAAGCTGATGGATACGATCGACAAGGGCGTCGGTCGCCTCGTGGATGCGGACATGAACGAGGCCTCCACGCGGCTGAAGGCGCTGCAAACGCAGGAGCAGCTTGCCATCCAGTCGTTGTCGATCGCCAACAGCAATTCCGACAATGTGATGCAGCTGTTCCGGTAAGGTGCTGCCCGCTTTTTAAGCGCGCGAATCCGGTATCGAGCGGTCGATGTGGGTGGCGATCAGCATCGCCACCAGATGCACGATGTTGCGCGCGCCAAACCGTTCCTTCATGCGCTCCAGGCGATGTTCCACCGTGCGGTGCGACATGCCGAGGGTGGCGGCGATTTCCTTTGCGGTGTAGCCCTCGATCAGAAGCTGGATGATGGTCTCGTCGGCAACGTCGAGCTTTTCGTTCCGCGCCGGCGGGTTCAAGAGGAACTGCGCGTTGGAGGAGGAGATGATCCATTCCGGCCGACCCACATTCTTCTGCGGCAGCAGGATGCGGTCGTAGCCGAGATTGACGCCGAGCAGCTTGGTCTTCACCAGTTCCATGGCCGGCTGCTGGCGGGCCAGCACATCCTTCAGCCGCGGGATCACCGCCTGTTCCATGTAGTTGCGGTCCTTGAACTCGCCGATGCGACAATCAGCAAAGATCTTGTTGATGTTCAGGACGCGGGTGACGAAACCAGAATGGCGGATCGCCTTCATATGCCAGTTGAGAGGGTCGTCGCCATCGATGCGAAACAGGGTCAGCCGCATCTTGATGGTCAGCTTGTCGAGGATGCCGCGATAGACGTCTTCGGCCGCCGCCGGTTTTTCCGGCGTGGTTTTGAGCCATTCGTCCAGCAGGGTGCGGGTCACGACATTGAAGGACGTTTCTTTTGACATTCAGAAATCATTAACCCTTAAATTTTAAGGAAATACAACGGAAGGTCGCAGAAAAAGCAAGAGGGTAGAAATACCTCGCGCCTATCTTTCTCATTATAATAATTTGATAAAATACGTTCTGTTGGCGCTTGAGAGAATAATATGGCTCAAATGTTTCTGAGTATAACTAAATTAGAAATTGCATAAATATACACGTCAGCAAGAAAAATCCCACGAACGATGTCCGTGGGATTTTTCGTGGTTGCAGCGTGCGTTCGAAGAACGATCAGCCGTCGATATCGTCGAGGATCTCGGCAGCCTTGCCTGTGGAAATGCGGCGCACTTCCGCTTCCTCGCGGCGATTGGCGAAGAGTTCGCTTGCCATGATCTTGTCGGCGAGATCGGCGGGAAGCGACAAGAGCACGCGCGTATCGTCCGTGTGGATGCCGCCGAGCGCCGAGCGCTTGGCCGTGATCATGCCGCCGGCCACCGTGTTATTGGTGTCCGGATCGATCAGGATGAAGGCGCCGGTCGTGCGGTTCTGCTCGTATGAATCGAACACCGCCTGCTCGTCAAAGGAGAGGTGCACCTTGCCGATGGCATTCATGCCGAGGGCTTCGGTGTGGTGGTTCCACTTGCCGCTCTTTAGGTCGAGCAGGCTCGACGGCTGCACCGTGACGCGCTGGCGACGCGAACCGCTCTTCAGCCAGTAGCGCTTGCCGGGCTGGATGCCATCCGGCTGCAGCGCAACGAGCTGGGCGTCGAAAGCAAGGCCGGTCTGCGGCTGGGCGTCGATCGAAACGATCATGTCGCCACGCGAAACGTCTACCTGACGGTCGAGCACGAGCGTGATCGCATCGCCGGCCACAGCGGCATTGCGAACGAGGTCGAAGGTGACGATCTTGGCGACGTTGGCCACCATGCCCGAAGGCAGGATGACGACGCTGTCGCCGGGCTTCACGGCGCCGCCGGCAACCGTACCCTGATAGCCACGGAAGCTTTCGCCCGGACGCGATACGCGCTGCACCGGCAGGCGGAAGCCGACGGTCTGGGCGGAGCGCACGGTCGCAAGCTCCAGCACTTCGACCAGCGTCGGGCCTTCATACCAGGGCATCGAAGCCTTGCCGTCATACACGACGTTTTCGCCCTTCAGCGCCGAAACCGGGATCGCGGTAATCTGGCGCACGCCGAGCGACAGCGCCAGTTCCTTGAACTCGTGGCTGATCGCCTCGAAGCGGGCACGGTCGTAGCCGGTGAGGTCGATCTTATTGACGGCGAGAACGAACTGCTTGATGCCCATCAGCGTTGCGATGGTGGCATGGCGGCGGGTCTGTTCCAGCAGCCCGACGCGGGCGTCGACCAGCAGGATGGCGAGATCGGCGGTCGAAGCGCCGGTTGCCATGTTGCGGGTGTACTGCTCGTGGCCGGGGGTGTCGGCAACGATGAAGGAGCGCTTGTCGGTCGCGAAATAGCGATAGGCGACATCGATGGTGATGCCCTGTTCGCGTTCGGCCTGCAGGCCATCGAGCAGCAGCGCGAAATCGGGCAGACCGAGATCGTTCTGCTTGCCTGAGTCACGGCGCAGGGTCGCGGCCTGGTCTTCCTTGACGGCCTTGGTATCCCAGAGCAGGCGGCCGATGAGGGTCGATTTGCCGTCATCGACGCTGCCGCAGGTGATGAGGCGCAGCGGGCGCGTGTCGCGCGGCTGGCGCTGGGCGTCAGCGGCCGGAAAGGCGGTGATGGTGGCGGCGCCGGTCTCGGTCTGTGTAGCGGCAGCTTGGGCGGTAGCGGAAACGGTCATCAGAAGTATCCTTCGCGCTTTTTCTTTTCCATCGAACCGGATTGGTCGCGGTCGATGGCGCGGCCCTGACGTTCGGAAACGGTTGCAATTTCGAGTTCGGCGATGACTTCGTCGAGTGTCCTGGCTTCGGAGCGGATGGCACCGGTCAGCGGCCAGCAGCCCAGCGTGCGGAAGCGGATGTTGTCTTCCTGGACCTGTTCGCCCGGCAGCGGCTCGAAGCGCGGGTCCTCGGCCCAGACCAGCATGCCATCGCGTTCAACGAACTTGCGCTTGGCGGCGTAGTAGAGCGGCACCAGCGGAATGTCTTCCGCCTGGATGTAGCGCCAGATATCGACCTCGGTCCAGTTGGACAGCGGGAAGGCGCGCACGCTCTCCCCCTTGCGGATCATGCCGTTGTAGATGCTCCACAGTTCCGGGCGCTGGTTGCGCGGGTCCCATTTGTGATCCGGCGTACGGAACGAGTAGATGCGCTCCTTGGCGCGGCTGGCTTCCTCGTCGCGGCGCGCGCCGCCGAAAGCGGCGTCGTACTGGCCGGCGTCGAGCGCCTGGCGCAGCGCCTCGGTCTTCATGATATCGGTATAGAGCGCCGAACCATGGGTGAAGGGGGTGATGTTTTCGGCTGCGCCGCGCGGATTCTTGTGTTCGATCAGGTCGAGGTCGTAGCGCTTGGCGATCTCGTCGCGAAACGCGATCATCTCCGGGAACTTCCAGCCCGTGTTGACGTGCAGGAGCGGGAAGGGAACGCGACCGGGATAAAAGGCCTTGCGGGCCAGATGCAGGAGCACGGACGAATCCTTGCCGATCGAATAGAGCATGACCGGCTTGTCGAACTCGGCGGCCACCTCGCGGAAGATGTGGATCGCTTCGTTTTCCAGCGCCTTCAGGTGCGGATCGAGCGGGGTTTTCGAGGTCTGCGGATTATGCAGTTCCGTTTCCGGAAGGGTCAGGGGCATTTCAAGTCTCCGGGAGTATCTGGGAGGCGAGGTTCGCGCGGTTATCGCGCGATGCTGCTCGCGGGAAGGGGTGACTGCGGGATGGAGGAAGATGCTTCCGCGACGTGAAGACCGCATTCGCGCTTCTCGTCGTTTTCCCACCACCAGCGGCCGGCGCGTTCGGGTTCGCCCGGCTTGATGGCGCGGGTACAGGGCTCGCAGCCGATCGACGGGTAACCGCGCTTGTGCAGCGGATTGACCGGTATTGCTTCTCTTGCAACATGCTCGTTGATCGCTTCGATGGTCCAATCGGCCAGCACGTTGATCTTGATCATGCCGCGATCGAGATCGGCCTCGGCAAACGGCGTTTCCGCACGGTTGCCGGACTGGCCGCGACGCAGGCCGGTGATCCAGAAGGATGCCCCTTCGAGTGCGCGCGCAAGCGGCTTCAGCTTGCGCACGCCACAACAGGCGTGGCGGGCTTCGACGCTGTCGTAAAAGCCATTGAGGCCATACTTGGCGGCATAGGCATCGATATCGTCCTGCTCCGGATAGAAGCGGCGAATGAGGATACCGTAGGTTTCCTCGGTCTTGTCGATGAGGGCGACCGTTTCATTAAACAAGCGACCGGTTTCAAGCGTCGAAACTTCGATGTCATGCTTGCCGGTCGCGATTGCGGCCGTAATGACCTGATCCTCGATGCCGAGGCTGGTGGTGAACACCGCCTTGCCTCCAAGGGCGGCGACCGCAGCCAGCCGGCCCTGAAGGTCGAGACCTTCGAGTTGCTGGCTCAATGCCTGTGCGGCGGTTTCAAGCGGATGGGATGCCATGAAAACAGAAATCCTGATGTTGTCCGCGGAATATCGCAGCCACAGCCGCGAAAAGACAGGAAAACGGATTTCTAATGCCGCCGGTGAAGAGCAAATATCTCTCTATTCTCGGGCGATGAAAGAATATGGCGGAAATGTGCAGGAAGTAAATGGTAAAATATATAAAAATTGTAGATTAAATGGGTTGAGTTTTGGGTAATGGAAACGTCGCTAGAGGCGGGCTATCAATTGTGAAGTCGTTGCTTTTGTCAGAATTTAATCTCGATCAGCTCGGGCGGCTCTTTGTTGAAATCGGAATATCGTATCCATCGCGGCGTCGCTTTGAACATTACCGCTCCTCTCTCGATGAATTCCCTGTCAGCCGGTACGCTGCTCAGAAAGGCTTTCTGGTATTGTTCGGTATCAGCGGCGGGAACCCTTGTTGCCTCGCCCTCGTATTGAACGGTGATATTGTCGTCCCATCCGACAACGAATGCGACGCCGGGACGATCCGCGAGATTGGTGAACTTCCGTGTCTCTTGGAAAGCGCTGAACACGATCTCAAGATTGTCCAAAACAGAGAAGTCAATCGTGGCTGCCTCAGGCGTTCCATTGCGATGGCAGGTCGCGATGACCGCCAGAATGTGCTTTCTCAGGAATTCAAGGATCAAGCGTTTCTTATGAAAATCGTCCATTGTCTCGTCCCCGGTTGGCAAAAGCGGACATATACGGCGGGATTGCACTTGCTAGCTTGGAGCATCGATCTCACTTCATCTCGATCGCATCCCGCACCTTTGCCAGCCGGTCGTAATGCGCCGGTCCGCCGCCCGTCGGATATTGCGTGATCATCAAGAGCATGGCCGGCCCATCGGCCCTGAACCATGCCGTGCCGCCCAGTAGCGCCTTGGCGCCCTGCGGCTGGCGTGAATAACTTACTTCCAGCACCGCGCCTTTGGGGCTGTCGCGCATTGTGGTGCCGAGGATCGTGGCATCTGGGTATTCCTGAAGAATGCGCTGGCGGGCGGCCTCGCCATCCCGTTGAAGGTCGAGCGTATAGCTCTGTCCGCTCATGGCGAAGACGAGGGCATAGACCTGATCGAAATCCTCGTTGAATGTGGCGCTCGGGCCATCGGTCACCACCGCGAAGGAGCCGACGAGCAACTCCGCGACACGCATGCCGGCAAGATCGCCGAAGCGATAGGGCAGGGCCTCGATGCGCTGCTCCATGCTTTGCAGCACTTCCTCTGCCGTTTTGAGGGACGTTTCGATGGCGGCGAGATCGACCGTGCCGATGGCTGTCGCCGGCACGGAGCCGATGACCATGCCGATGCTGGCTTCGCCAATCACCATAACGCTCATCATTTCCGCGTTGCGCTCGATCATGTGTCCTTTCATCAGGAAGGCTTGTCGACCGTTGACGATAAGCTCTGCCGTTTCCGAAAGTTTCGTCGCGTTCTGCCCGGTGCCCTGCACGCTGCCGATTTCGCCGAGATCGGAGAGTTTCAACGGCTGAAGCGGCATTTGCATGATGGTGACGACGGCCTTCGACGGATGGAGAAACATCGTCACCGGATTGCGCTCCAGCACGAAGCCGGGCGGCGGGATGATGCTCCAACTGGTGCCGGGAACAAGCTGCCGGTCTTCGGCGCGCAGCGGAAACCATGACAGAAAAAGAAGCAAGATGGTGACAAGCAGGCGCATCGCGGCTCTCCCATTGCAATAATCTACTTTAGGGGAAGCTTGCGTTTCCCTCAAGCGGATGACCAAGTCGGGCTGCGTTCAACTCTCGGTGAAAGCGCTTTTACCTCCGCCGTAGCTGCCCCACTTAACCAAGATTATCCCGGGTAGAGGAGAAGACCGATGCATCCCTTCTATTTTTCGAGACGTATGGCGATCACCATCGCCGCAACGCTGACCGCCACCGCAGCACTCGCCCATCACGGCTGGTCCTGGGCGGAGGCAGACCAGATAGAACTCAAGGGCACGATCCAGACGATTTCCATGGCGCCGCCACACCCGACGCTGGATGTCGCGACGACAGATGACGGTGTCTGGCGTGTGGAACTGGGCAACCCGCGACAGACGGAACGCTCCGGTTTCGTTCAGGGCGTTGCCAAGGATGGCGACGAGATCGTCGCGCTCGGCAACCGCTCCGAGGACCCGAACGAAAAACGCATGAAGGCCGTGCGCATCACGGTCGCCGGCAAGCAGTACGATATCTATCCGGAGCGGATAAAGACGAACTGACGGACCCGTGCTCACGGATCTTTTCGAATGGCTGGCCGCGTCGCCGCTCGCCTTGGCGCTCGGCCGTCATCCGACGCTCTATATCGTCCTGAACGCTACCCACATTCTCGGGGTGGCATTTCTGGTGGGGGCGATCCTGCCGCTCGATTTGCGGCTGATGGGCTTTTTCCGCGCTGTCCCAGTTGCCGTCATTGCGCCGTTCCTGTCGCGCATCGCCGCAAGCGGGCTGTTGCTCGCGATCGCAACCGGCCTTTGTCTTTTCAGCGTCCGGCCCGCCGAATACGCCGCCAATCCGGCTTTCCTCACGAAACTCGCGTTGCTCGTGCTGGGCAGCCTGAACGCGCTCGCCTTGCACCGGACCTCCGGCTGGCGCGATGTTCTTGAAGGTGAGAGCGTTTCGCGATGGGTGACGCTGTCTGCGGCACTTTCCGCAATCATCTGGCTGGCGGCCTTGCTGGCGGGGCGCTGGATCGGGTTCTCGGCGTAACTACCGGTCGCTCACTTCCCAGCGCGGATTGATCCATGGTTCCTGGTTTGAGCGGGGCAGCGGCTGCTTGCCGAGGATGTGGTCGGCTGCCTTTTCGCCGGTCATGATCGAGGGGCCGTTGAGGTTGCCGTAGGTGATATCCGGGAAGATCGAGCTATCCGCCACCCGCAGGCCATCGATACCGATGACCCGCGTTTCCGGGTCCACCACCGCCATCGGGTCGTCCTTCGATCCCATCTTGCAGGTACCGCAGGGGTGATAGGCGCTTTCCAGATGCTCGCGCAGGAAGTCGTCGATCTGGTCGTCCGTCTGCACGTTTTCGCCCGGCTGGATTTCCGGCCCGCGGAACGGATCGAATGCCTTCTGGCCGAAGATCTCTCGGGTGAGCCGCACGCAATGGCGGAATTTCACCCAGTCTTCCTCGGTGCTCATATAGTTGAAGCGGATGACGGGGTCTGCCATCGGATCGGACGAGGCAAGCGTGACATTGCCACGCGATTTCGAGTGGTTGTAGCCGACATGCACCTGAAAACCGTGGCTCTTCGCCGCCGCCTTGCCGTCATAGGAGATGGCGACGGGCAGGAAGTGGAACTGGATATCCGGCTGCTTGACGCCCGGTGCCGAGCGCACGAAGGCGCAGCTTTCGAACTGGTTGGACGCGCCGAGCCCGGTCCCGGAAAACAGCCACTGCGCGCCGGCAACCCCTTGCCAGAACCACGGCAGCCACGAATAGAGCGACACCGGCTTCAAGGACACCTGCTGGAAATAGAATTCCATATGGTCCATCAGGTTTGCGCCCACACCCGGCCGGTCGAGCTTCACCTCGATGCCCATCTCCTGCAAATGCGCCGCCGGGCCGATGCCCGAGAGCATTAGCAGCTTCGGCGAGTTGAACGACGAGGCGGCGACGATAACCTCGCGATTGGCCCTGACAACCTCGATCTTGCCGGGGCGTTCGATCTCGACACCGACGGCGCGGCCATTCTCGATCACAATCTTGCGGGCAAAACACTGCACGAGTTCGACATTCGGCCGCTTCAGCGCCGGCTTCAGATAGGCATTGGCGGCAGACCAGCGGCGGGATTTCCAGATGGTCTGCTCCATCAGACCAAAGCCTTCCTGCTTCTCGCCGTTGTAGTCCTCGGTCGTTTCAAAGCCCGCCTCGCGGCCGGCCTCGACAAACGCCTTGAACAGCGGGTTCTTCACCGGGCCGCGCTGGACATGCAGCGGCCCATCCATGCCGCGCCAGCCATCCTGGCCGCCATGGGAGCTTTCCATGCGCTTGAAGTAGGGCAGCACATCCGCATAGCCCCACCCCTTGGCGCCGGCGTCTTCCCAGCGGGTATAATCCTCCGCCGATCCGCGCACATAGACCATGCCGTTGATCGACGACGAACCGCCGATCACCTTGCCGCGGGGGGCGGTGATGCGCCGGTTGTTGAGGTTCGGCTCGGGCTCGGAGAGATAACCCCAATTGTAGCGCTTCATGCTCATCGGCCAGGCAAGTGCCGCCGGCATCTGGATGAACGGCCCGACATCCGACCCGCCATATTCCAGCACCATGACGGTGTTCTTGCCGTCTTCGGAGAGCCGGTAGGCCATGGCGGATCCAGCCGAACCGGAGCCGATGATGATGAAGTCTGCGTTTTGCATGTGTAAAACTCGTGTGTCGCGTCGGTTGCGGTGGGTATCGCTCTAAGCTATAATGTCTATTGCGAACATCGCGATTGGTGAATGTTGGAATGAAGCAGATCATCTATTCGCGGGAAGCCAGCAAAGCCCTTGCCCGTATGCAACCGCATCGTCAGGCCGCGATCTTGCGGAAACTTGAAGCGTATGCCCGCGGCGAAACCGTCGACATCAAGAAAATGGTCGGAACGCGACTCTTTCGCATCCGTGTCGGCGGTGACCGTGTCGTTATAGACGATAATGGGGTTGTTGTTTCTGTTGTCGAAGTCGGCCCACGCGGCAGTATCTATAAGGAATAAATCCAGATGGGTGACATTCAGAAATTGGTCATTGACGGAAAGAACTATGTCCTCCTCAGCGAAGAGGATTACGAGGACTTGATCGATGGCATACGGGCTGAGGCGATTATGGCAAGAATCGCGGCCGGCGAGGAAACGTGGCCACACTCCTTGATCGTGGAGCTGTCCGAGACCGACAGCCGCATCCGAACGTACCGAAACTATCGCGGCATGACGATTTCCGAACTTGCTGCAAAGGCCGGCATTTCCCAGCCCTACCTTTCCGAGATCGAGGCCAACAAGAAGACCGGCTCGGTCGATGTCCTCAAGCGCATCGCCGTCGTCCTCAAGGTCGATCTGGACGATCTCGTGGTCTGGGAACCCGGCGAAGAGTAGCCGCCTATTGCCGTCATCCTCGGCCCTGAGCCGAGGATCTGCCGGACGTTGAAAGGTCGCACGGCGGCAGATGCTCGGGACAGGCCCGAGCATGACGGCAATAGGTTTTTTGCCTTCCGCCTGTTCGACCGCGCCTCTCATCTCAATACGGCGCCTCGACCTTGCCCATCGCCACATACACCGTCTTCAGCTCCGAATAATGCTCCAGCGCGGCTGCCGAGTTCTCGCGGCCGAAGCCGGATTGCTTGGAGCCGCCGAAGGGGATTTCGACCGGGCAGAGATTATAGGTGTTGATCCAGAGCGTGCCGGCTTCCAGCTGGTCGACCACGCGATGGGCACGGGCAATATCGGCGGTGAAGACACCGGCCGAAAGGCCGAATTCGCTCGCATTGGCCCGGGCGATCACCTCTTCCTCGCCGTCGAAGTTGAGCACGCACATCACCGGCCCGAAGATCTCTTCGCGGGCGATCGTCATCGTGTCCGTGACATCGGAGAAGACGGTCGGCTGGATATAGGTGCCCTCGGAAGACACCGAGTTCGGAATGCCGCCGCCGGTGAGCAGCGTCGCGCCCTCGGCCTTGCCTTTGTCGACATAGGAGAAGACCGTCTCAAGCTGGGCGCGCGAAACCATCGGGCCGAGCTGCGTCGCCTCGTCCATGGGGTCGCCGATGACGATAGCTTCCGTCCGCTCCTTCAGTCGTGACAGGAACCTGTCCTTGATGCCCTTCTGCACGAAGACGCGGGTGCCGTTGGAGCACACCTGTCCCGTGGAATAGAAGTTGCCGAGCATCGCCCCGCCGATGGCGCTTTCGAGATCGGCGTCGTCGAAGACGATCAGCGGCGACTTGCCGCCGAGTTCCATCGTCACATGCTTCAGATGGCCGGCAGCGGCGGCCGCCACCTTGCGCCCGGTCGGTACCGAGCCGGTGAGCGACACCTTGGCGACATCGGGATGATTGACGAGCAGCGGCCCGGTTTCGCGGTCGCCCTGAATGACGTTGTAGAGCCCCTTCGGCAGGCCGGCTTCGATCAGGATCTCCGCGATCTTCAGGGCGCCGAGCGGCGTATTTTCCGATGGCTTGAAGACCATGGCATTGCCGGCGGCAAGCGCCGGTGCACCCTTCCAGCAGGCGATCTGCTGCGGATAGTTCCAGGCGCCGATACCCACACAGACCCCGAGCGGCACCCGCTTGGTATAGGCGAAATCGCCGCCGAGCGGGATGTAGTCGCCATTCAACGCTGTCGCGATCACGCCGCCGAAGAACTCGAAGCTGTCGGCGCCCGAGGTCGGGTCAGCGACGATGGTTTCCTGGATCGGCTTGCCGGTATCGAGCGTTTCCAGCTCGGAAAGTTCGCGGTTGCGCTCGCGCATGATGTCTGCGGCGCGCTTGAGGATACGGCCGCGGGCCGTCGGGCTCATCGCAGCCCATTCGCCTTGCGCGCGCTTGGCGGCGGCAATCGCCTTTTCGACGATGGCCGGTGTGGCGGCATGGAGTCGTGCAATCACCTCGCCGGTGGCGGGATAGATGCTTTCGAAGACAGTGCCGGCGGTATCCTCGACATAGTCGCCGTCGATGAAGTGGGAAGCTTTCGGTTGTGCGCGCATTATTTGGCTCTCAATTCTTCGTAGGACACCATGACATGCTCCTGAAACGCGGGGCGCTCTGTCAGCGCCTGATAGTAGCGTTCCAGAACAGGCCTAGGCCGGCGTTCGATATCGATGGTGAAGTAGCGATACAGCAGATGGCCGAACTGGATATCGGCCACGCTGAAATTTTCGCCGGCAAGATGTGCGTGGCGGGAAAGCTGGGCTTCGGCAATGTCGAGCTTGCCCTGCAGTGCCTTGACGGCGGCGGCAATCGCGGCCGGGTCCTGATCCTTTGGCGCGGTGCGGACGACGCGCCAGAAGATCGGCACGGTGAAGCTGGGCGAGAAGGTGACCTTCGCCCATTCCGCCCACTTATCGACCGGCGCACGCGCCACCGCATCCTTCGGCCAAAACCTGTCATCGCCGTAGCGGGTGGCGAGATAGCGGACGATCGCGCCGGCCTCCCACATCGGCTCCAAACCGTCATCGACAAGCACCGGCACAAGGCCGTTCGGGTTCATTGCCAGAAACTCCGGCGTATCGACGACGCCATAGGTAAAGCCGGCGTCGGTGCGCTCGTACTCAAGGCCGAGT
Source organism: Pararhizobium arenae (assembly GCF_001931685.1). Classification (GTDB taxonomy): domain Bacteria; phylum Pseudomonadota; class Alphaproteobacteria; order Rhizobiales; family Rhizobiaceae; genus Pararhizobium; species Pararhizobium arenae. Next base: position 279,780 of record NZ_MOOY01000003.1, read on the forward strand.
TCGCCAAGGCACCACATCACCGACTGCACGTTGGACGACGATTTTCGTCCCCAGATCTTGATCATCGTGTCACTCCCCGCGTGGATAGCGTTTAGATTCTTCGAGGTTGTCGAGGTTCATGTGGTTGCGCATGTAGCGCTCCGAGGCCTTCTGCAGCGGCTGGTGATCCCAGGGATAATAGGAGCCGTTGCGCAGCGCCTCGTAGACCACCCAGCGCCGTGCCTGGCTTTCGCGCACGGCGGCGTCGAAGGCTTCCATGTCCCAGCGCGCATCGCGCATTTCCTGGAAGGCGCGCAGCGTCGGCGCGTGCGCCGGCACGCCGGCAACATTGGTAAGCTCCAGCGGGTCGGCGTCGAGGTCGAAGAGCTGGTCGGGATCAAGCTCGCAGTGGATGTATTTCCATTTGCCTTCGCGGATGCAGACGAGAGGCGCATAGGAGCCTTCCGCCGCATATTCCATGATGACGGGCGAGGTCCGCTCTTCGCCGTTGATCACCGGTACGAGACTTTCGCCATCCGTCCACGGCATGATCTCGTCCATCGAGATGCCGGCGAGATCACAGAGCGTCGGCAGGATATCGAGGTTGGAAACCGGCGCGAGATGGAGGGCAGGCGTAACGCCCGGACCGGCGACCATCAGCGGCACGCGGGCCGAGCCCTCGAAGAAGTTCATCTTGAACCACAGGCCGCGCTCGCCGAGCATGTCACCGTGGTCGGAGCAGAACAGGATGATCGTGTCCTCCAGCATGCGCGTGCGCGTCAGCGTGTCGATCAGCTCGCCCACCTTCTCGTCCAGATAGGAGATATTGGCGAAATAGGCGCGGCGCGAGCGGCGGATGTTGTCTTCCGTCACCGTAAAGTTTTGATAGTCGCAGGAATGGATGAGCCGCTGAGAATGCGGGTCCTGCTCGGCGAGCGGGATATCGCCGACGTCCGGCAGCAGGTGCTCGCAATTCTCATAGAGATCCCAGAACTTCTTGCGCGCCACATAGGGATCGTGGGGATGCGTGAACGAGACGGTCAGCGCCCAGGGGCGACGGGCGTCATCGTCCTGCTCGCGCGAAAGCTGGTAAAGCTTCTGGTTGGCGAGAAAGGCGACTTCGTCGTCATATTCCATCTGGTTGGTGATTTCGGCCACGCCGGCGCCGGTGACGGAGCCGAGATTGTGATACCACCAGTCGATGCGCTCGCCGGGCTTGCGGTAATCCGGCGTCCAGCCGAAATCGGCCGGATAAATGTCGGTCGTCAGCCGCTCTTCGAAACCGTGAAGCTGGTCCGGCCCGACGAAGTGCATCTTGCCGGACAGCGCCGTGTAATAGCCGGCGCGGCGCAGGTGATGCGCATAGGTCGGGATCGACGAGACATATTCCGCGGCATTGTCATAAACGCGCGTGCGGCTCGGCAATTGCCCGGCCATCATAGAGGCGCGGGCCGGCGCGCAGAGCGGCGAGGAGGTATAGTTGTTGCGAAAGCGCGCCGAACGCTTCGCCAGCGCCTTCATGTGCGGCGCATGCAGGAACTCCGCCGGACCATCGGGAAACAACTTTCCGTTCAGCTGGTCGACCATGATGATGAGAATATTGGGTCGCCCAGTGGTCATGCGGCATGTCCTTTGTCAGTATCGGTCAGGCTGGAAAGCGCCTGGAGATTGAGCGTGATGTAATCGTCGGTGAGGCGCATCGAGGCTTCTGCGGTCACGGGCGAGGAGCCGAGCGCACGGCGAATATAAAGCCCGTCGATCATCGCCGCTGTCCCCTCTGCGATGCGGTGTGCGTCGTCTGCGGAACAGAGCCGCTTGAGGCTATCGACCAGATTGGAATGCAGCCGCCGGGCATAGATCACCAAAAGCCGCCGTGTCGCTTCCGAACGTTGCGCTTCAGAATAGAAGGCGAGCCATGCGGCGATGGTTTCCGGCGCGAACTGATCGGCCTGGAAGCTGACGCGGATGATCGCCGAGATGCGGTCGCGGGGAAGCTCCGCCGCCTGCAATGCCCGCACCGTGTCTTGCCGCAGCTGGCGCAGCAGGAAGCGGATGGTCTCCGTCAGCAGCTGTTCCTTGGAGCCGAAATAATGATGGGCAAGGGCAGGGGAGACGCCGGCCTTGCGGGCGATATCCGACATGGTGACGGACAATGTGCCCTGATCGCCGATCACCTGTAGTGCGGCATCCACCAACGCCCGGCGGCGCACCGGCTCCATTCCGATCTTCGGCATGCGTTTTCCCCTTGATTGCATGTCATGTTATTTTTGATTGACCCATCAATCAATAAAAAACTTCGCGAAACCGGATGAGGTTTTCCACTTCCCTTATGGGTTGAAATGCGCCTTTATCTCTGCGTTCGCAGAGGGAGTTTTCGCATGGCCTTGGATCTGGTTGCCAAAGAAAGTTTGACCCGGAAGTGGGCATGGTTCGTCGCGCTCGGCGTGCTGCTCGTCATGGGTGGCGGCATCGCGCTCGCCAATCTTTTCGCAGCGACGGTGGTCTCCGTCTACTATGTCGGGGTCGTCATGCTCGTGGCCGGCTTGCTTCAGCTTGGCCATGCCTTCCGCGTCAAGGACTGGAAAAGCGTGCTTTATTGGGGGCTTGCCGGCGGTTGCTACACGCTGGCCGGTATCTTCGCCTTCATAAACCCGCTGCTCACCTCCGCCGTGCTGACGTTGATCATGAGCGCGGCTTTGCTGGTTGCCGGCGTTTTCCGCATCTGGTCCGGCTTTGCGCTCAGGCCAATCAAGGGCTGGGGCTGGATCGCGCTTGGCGGTCTCGTCACCTTCCTCGCCGGCCTGATCATTTTCGCCGGCTGGCCGGTCAACAGCCTCTGGATTCTGGGCCTGTTCCTGGCGATCGATATCACCATGCAGGGGCTGGCGCTGATCGCCTTCGGCGTGTTGGCGAAATCTTGAAAATCGGCCCGACGGTGCACCGGTCGCCGGGTGAATCATCTTTTCATCAGCTTGTTCTAAATTGTTGAAATCCTAAGTTGTTCTGGCCGCCATCCTTGACTGATGGCAGGCCCTTCCGCTGTCGTGAAAGCTTCACAAAACTTTCATGCCCCGGAAAGCTTTCATTGACGTTTCAGCTCGAATGTCAAACTACGCCGCGCTGGCAAAAGGCGAGGCACAATGATCGTTTGTCCGGAGATTTCATGTCTGCCGCCGCTGCCGCCGAAATGTTGTCGCTTCGCCGTTTTGGCGATGACCAGATCGTCACGCTTGCCAAATTGGTGATCGAGAACGCCTTCCAGCCCATCGTCGAAGCAGGCACCGGTGCGGTGTTCGGCTATGAGACGCTGATGCGCGGCTTCGAGCGGCTCGGCTTCGAGTCCCCGCTGGAGCTGCTGGACCGCGCTGAAGCGACCGGCCAGCTCATGCCGCTGGAGCACATGATCAACAGCCGTGCCTTTGCCGGTTTCGCCGGTCTGCCGGAATTTTCCTCCCGCACCCTGTTCGTCAATTTCGACGCCCGGCTGATCGGCATGGAGGGCGATATCGTCGAGCGCCTCGGCAGCCACCTGAAGCGCTCCGATATCCCGCCGTCCTCCATCTGTTTCGAGCTTTCCGAGCGTTTCGACAATCTGCGCATGCCGGCTTTTGCCGATCTCATCAAGCGGCTCAGGCTCGCCGGTTTCAAGCTGGCGCTCGATGATTTCGGTGTCGGCTTCAACGGCCTGAAGCTGCTCTGCGACCAGCCGGTCGATTACGTGAAGATCGACCGCCATTTCATCTCCGGCATCGACGCAAGCCCGCGCAAGCGCCATCTGGTGCGCCATGTCGTCAGCACCGCCCATGCGCTCGGCACCCGCGTCGTCGCGGAAGGCGTGGAGACGGAGGCGGAGTTTTCCACCTGTCGCGATCTCGGCTGCGATCTGGTGCAGGGCTATTTCGTCGCGCGCCCCACCGTGCATTTCGCGGAACTGCAGCCATCCTATCCGCATCTGGTGCAGACCGCGGAAGTGCGCCGCCCTTCCGCCTCCATCGACAGCATCCTCATCCGCAAGCAGATCGAGCAGGTGCCGGCCGTCAACGAGGCAAGCGGGCTGGACAGCGTCTTCGAGCTGTTCCGCAAATCGCCGCAGCGCAGCTTTTTCCCGGTGCTGAACGCCAATGGCGAGCCGCGCGGCGTGCTGCACGAATATCATGTGAAGGAGATGATCTATCATCCCTTCGGCCGCGACCTCCTGAAGAACCACATCTACCAGCGCCACATCGCCCATTTCGTCAGCCCTGCGCCGATTGCCGATCTCGAAACCCCGGCTGAGGAAATGCTGAAGATCTTTGCCGGCATGGATGGCAGCGATTGCGTTATCCTGACTGAGAACATGCGCTACGCCGGCATCCTCTCGGCCTCGTCGCTCCTGAAGATCATCAACGAAAAGCAGCTGAAGCTCGCCCAGGAGCAGAACCCGCTGACCGGCCTGCCGGGCAATCGCGCGATCCGCGATTACGTGCAGGAAGCCGTGCTCGACGAGGATGAAACGCGCTATTTCTGCTATTGCGATTTCGACAGCTTCAAGCCGTTCAACGATTATTACGGCTTCCAGAAGGGCGATGTCGCCATTTCGCTGTTTGCCGCGCTGATGCGCCGCCATTTCATCGGCGAGGAGAAGTTCCTGGGCCATGTCGGCGGCGACGATTTCTTCATCGGCGTGCGCGGCTGGACAAGAGCGGAACTGGAGGAGGTGCTGACCCGCATTCTCGAGGAATTCCGCGCCGATATCCGCCAGCATTATTCCGCCGAACATCAGGCCGCCGGCTACATGACCGGCCACGGCCGCAGCGGCGAAACAACATACTTTCCCCTGATGCGCTGCTCGATTGCCGTTCTCGAACTGCCGGAGGGACTTGTTTTCTCGGATGCGCTTGCCGTCAGCGCCCGCATCGCCGAAATCAAGTCGCTCGCCAAGGAGAGCGATGATGGACTGGTTTTCGGGACGTTTGGGCACGGGGCTGAATAGTTTTTAAGCCGGCATGTGCCCGCGGACCTACCCCCCTCTGCCCTGTCGGGCATCTCCCCCTCAAGGGGGGAGATCGGCTGGAGGTCACCTCTCGCCCACCATCTTCTATGGAGCGGATGAGGGAAAAGAATGATCTCCCCCCTTGAGGAGGAGATGTCACGAAGTGACAGAGGGGGGTATCGCAACCGTCGTCACCAATCCTGTTCCACAAAACGAAACGAGCCGGAGCCCGTCATGGACCCCGGCTCGTCCTGCATGATCCCAAAGCGTCTTAGCCGCGATCGGGTACGCTCATGCGCGAGAACGTCGGCGCGCTCACTGCAAGATGGTCACAGCGGTTGCCTGATGCTTCTTGCCCACCATGTCGTAGGCGATCTTGACCTTTTCTCCGATCTTCAAGCCGGGGTTCTTGAAGTTCGCGGGCAGCAGGTAATGCGACCCGTCCTTGAGGGTGAGCGTCATCGTCTTGGCGTCGAAGGCCTTGACGGTGCCGGTCGTCATCGTGGCGGCAAAGGCAGCCGACGACAGGGTAATGGCGGAGAGAACGGTAAGAGAAGTCAGAAGAGCACGCATCGGTGTCGTCCTTGAATGGTCCGGGTATGGACCGGTAACAGCGAAACCGTCCCGAAACGTCGAGTCGCGGCCAAGAGGGGGAGGAGCCGCCGGCGTTTCCCGGTTTCGAGGTGAAAGCTATACCCGCGCGTCAAACCGTTCAAATTAAAGAAGTTTAATTTTCCAGCCGGCGTTTCGGACGCAATTTTGCCGTGGTGCAGCGCAGCAACGCATGCTTCGCGCGGGTTTCGCCGCAATGGTTAAGGGCAGCGCCTCGCTCCCGCTTCTCCCCTTGTGGGAGAAGGTGGCGCAACGCGCCGGATGAGGGGGCTGCTTGCTCGGAATTCGCGGCAAAGACCCCCTCATCTGTCCTTCGGACATCTTCTCCCACAAGGGGAGAAGAGGGCGCGCGCCGCTGAAATCACGCCTCTAGGAAGCGTACATCATCAGCGCTAGATATCTGCGGACATATGCGAATACCAGCCGAAAGGACTTGCCCGTGACGCTTCCCACAGAGATGACCTATGTCGCCCTGCCATCGCCCGGCGGTCCGGAAAACATGGTGATGGCCAGGGGGCCGCTGCCCGCGCCTGGCTCCGGCGAAATCCTCGTGCGCGTCGAGGCGGCCGGCGTCAACCGGCCGGATATCCAGCAGCGCAAGGGTCTTTACCCGCCGCCGCCCGGCGCCAGCCCGGTCATGGGGCTGGAAGTCGCGGGCGAGGTCGTCGCGCTCGGCGAGGATGTCGAGGGCTTTGCGATCGGAGACCGCGTCTGCGGCCTGGCCAATGGCGGCGGCTATGCCGAGTTCTGCGCCATCCCGGCCGCCCAGACCTTGCGCTGGCCCCATGGCTATGACGCCGCCCGCGCCGCCGTTCTTCCCGAAACCTTCTTCACCGTCTGGGCGAACGTCTTCCAGATGGCGGAGCTCGTGGAAGGCGAAACCTTCCTCGTCCATGGTGGCACCAGCGGCATCGGCACCACCGCCATCCAGATCGCCAACGCTTTTGGCGCCCGCGTTTTTGCGACCGCTGGTACTGCGGAAAAATGCAAGGCCTGCGTGGAACTCGGCGCCGCGCGTGCGATCAACTACAAGGAAGAAGACTTCAAGGCTGTCGTCCTGGAGGAGACATCAGGCAAGGGCGTCGACGTCATCCTCGACATGGTCGGCGGCTCCTATTTCTCCCGCAATGTCACCAGCCTTGCGAAAGACGGCCGCCTCGCGATCATCGCCGTTCAGGGCGGCACCAAGGTCGAGAATTTCGACGTCCTGCCGATCATGACCAAGCGGCTGCGGCTGATGGGCTCGACGCTGCGCCCGCGCACTGCTGCTGAAAAACAGGCGATCCGCGACGATCTCGAAGACAATGTCTGGCCGCTTCTCGACGCCGGCGAAATCGCCCCTGTTATGCACGCGATCGTGCCTTTTGCCGAGGTTGCGGAAGCGCACAGGCTGATGGAGGCGGGCGATCATATCGGCAAGATCGTGCTGACGATGTGAGGCGGTTTTTCGGAGGGGGTGCCAATCCAATTGCCCCTTGCCACCCTTTTGCTAAAGGGCAGGAAAAATAACAGGCCGCAGATCAAAGGCGAATTGTCCTTCCGCCTTTGGTTGTCATAATTGCGAATAGAAACAGCGGATTAAAAGCGAATTGCTTTTTCTAAATTTTATAGGTAGTTCCTGACTTATTCGCAACAGGAAGTAGAAAACATGGCGTGGAGATTTCCAACATCGGTTTCAGGTTCGGGAACTCAAATCGATCTCGGCGATGGGGTTGGTGATCTTTATGTAGCGCCGCAGGTGTTCATTGCGTCCACGAGCGGTATCGCTGTTTACGGTAATGGCAGCAACCATGAGGTCCGCGTTTACGGAACTGTAGCATCGGCATCTGGTGCGATTTTGTTAGGGAACGGTACAACCGACAGCGGCAACCGCATACTGATCGAGAATGGAGCACGCGTAGATTCGATCTCTTCTTCAGCCATCACTGTCAGGGGAGTGGAAGCGGAGATTACTAACCGCGGAGTGATCACTGGCCACTATGGGGCACATTTCGATACGTACGGCTATTTACACTCAAATCTTTTCAACGCTGGTAAGATCGAGGCAGATAACTTTGGAGTGTACCATACCGGAAACGAGACCTTGAATGTTTCAAATACAGGTTTGATATCGGCCGAAAATTTCGCCTTTTACTCTGAAAACATCGCGATTGATAACCTCACAAATACGGGCACCATAAACGGTGACGTGAGCTTGGGAGATGGTGAAGACACTTTCGACAGTCGGGTTGGCAGCTTAACCGGTGTTGCAAATGGAGGGGAGGGTGATGACACGCTCTATGCCGGCGCCGGCAACAACTCGCTTCTTGGAGGCGCAGGGTACGATATCCTTGCCGGGGGTGCCGGGGCCGACCGTATTGATGGTGGTGCAGACACCGACACCGTAACGTACTTCTATGCTACCACTGGCGTGACCGTTAGCCTCACGACGCCCTCAACGAATAAAGGCGACGCTGCCGGCGACACGTTCGTTTCAATCCAGAATATCAGCGGTTCCGGATTTAACGATATACTCACCGGCAACTCGGTTGCGAATAAAATCAATGGCAACGGCGGGAACGACGTCATCCGAGGGTACGCCGGAAACGATACGTTAACGGGGGCGAGCGGGAAGGATACCTTTATATTTCATACAGCTCTTAGCGCCATGACCAACGTCGACAAGATCAGCGACTTTAGCGCGGTTTATGATACGATCCAGTTGGAGAATGGCATTTTTACCGCTCTAACCGCGACTGGAGCGCTCTCCGCAGCGGCGTTTCGTGCGAATGGCACCGGTATTGCCGGAGACGTTACCGATAGAATTATCTATGAAACCGATACCGGTAAGCTCTTCTATGATCGGGACGGCTCAGGATCCTCATATGACGGCGTACTGTTCGCGACGCTGGTGAGTAAGCCGACAATATCAAGTTCGGATTTCATCGTCATTTAAAGAGCTTCCGTTTATAGGTTGGCGGTCGCTGGAATTAGAACGCTTTGGCTAAAGGGGGCTCGCTACGATCAGCGGCGGGACCTTTTTCTATTGCCACCCCCGGATAGCGCGAGCTTGCCCCCCCCCCCCCCTTGCATTCCNTGCATTCCTGTCACAAAGGACTACCTTTCTCCTATGTTCAACGTAATGAAAGGAAGGTGATCCAATGTCTAATGAGATTTCGGCTCTCGTGGCTGGCATGGAAATCGTGTTGAGCGAAACGAGGCAGCCCTCGTTCTGATCCCCGCCTTCCTTCGGGTGGCGTCAGCTGTCCGGGTCTGTCACAGGCCAAAACTCATGGAAAGGGTCGCCTCGCGCGACCCTTTTTACGTTTCGGGGAGCAAGCCTCAAATTCCCACCCTTCCGATCGCCGGTATCTTCAGCCCCGGCCGGGCCACGTCGATCCCCGCCACCAGCCCCATGAAATGTACCTCGAAGCCGCTGCGCAGGCCCATCGAGACGCCCAGCAGCCCGTAGAGCGTCGCGTGCAGGTCGCGCGCGTCGGCATCGATGTGAAACAGCTTGCCCTCCGGCAGGTAGTCGCGCCCCACCGCATCCGGCGGCAGCACCGCGTCGAGTTCCGGCACGGAGCGCAGCACATGTGCGACGAAGGTGTTGGAGTTCGGGCCGGGCCAGATGCGATAGGCGCCCGGCGTGGCATAGGGGTAGGACTGGATCGCCTGCTCGACCTTCGGGATCAGCCGGCTTGCCGCATCGCCCTTGATGCTCACCACCATATGCGGCGTGTTCGAATACCAGCGGGCATCGGCCGGATAGCCGTTGCGGCGGATGGGCGATCCCCAGCCAACCTTGTCGTAGCGATTGTAGGTGGTATCGCCCGCCGCCTTGGTGACGATCCAGGAATGGCTCGCGACTGCGCCCTTCATGCCGCCGGTTGCGGCGGAAAAGACGTAGATCGCCGCTTCCTGGTTCGCGTCGGCCTTCGGAAGGATGCCGGCGGACGACCAGTCCGCTTCCCGCCAACTGCCCGGCCTTTCCTTGACATACCACCAGCCGGCAGAGGCAAGCGCCGGCAACAGGTAGACGATGAGAATGGCAAGCAGCAGGCGTTTGATGAATGTCATGAGCAAGTCCGTGAAAAGACAATGTTGGACGGATGGCAATCGTGGGATATGACGCATTCGAACTTGGAATTTTTGAGGGCAAAGCATGTCGAACCCCGTAACTGTCGAAGTCACTCGCGGCGCGCTGGTGGAAAGCCGCCATCGCGGCATGGTCATTGCGGTCGATGGCGACGGCAAGACCGTGTTTTCGCTGGGTGATGTCGAGGCAAACGTCTTCCCGCGCTCGGCCTGCAAGGTCATGCAGGCGTTGCCGCTGATGGAAACGGGCGCCGCCGATGCCTATGGCTTCGGCGCGAAGGAGCTGGCGCTCGCCTGTTCCTCGCACAATGGCGAACCCGAACACGTCGCCCTAGCCGCAAAAATGCTCGCCGCTGCCGGCCGGGATGTCGAGACGCTGGAGTGCGGAGCGCACTGGTCCTCCAGCCAGAAGACGCTGATCGATCAGGCTCGCAGCCTTGATCGGCCGACCGCGCTGCACAACAACTGCTCGGGAAAACATGCCGGTTTCGTCTGTGCCGTCTGCCACGATGGCGGCGATCCGAAGGGCTACGTCACCTACGGCCACCCGCTGCAGCGCGATATCCGCGGCACCATGGAGGCGCTGACCGGGGGTGTTCTCGGGCACGACAATTGCGGCACCGACGGCTGCTCGATCCCGACCTATGCCGTGCCGCTCAAGGGGCTCGCCCATGGTTTTGCACGGATGGCGACGGGTGCCGGCCTTGAGCCGCAGCGCGCCCGTGCTTCGAAGCGCCTGATCGAAGCCTGCATGGCCGAGCCATTTTATGTTGCCGGCACCGGCCGCGCCTGCACCAGGCTCATGCAGCTTGCTCCGGGCCGCATCTTCGCCAAGACCGGGGCCGAAGGCGTATTCTGCGCGGCGATCCCGGAAAAGGGCATCGGCATCGCGCTCAAATGCGAGGACGGCACCACCCGTGCCGCCGAAGCCATGGTCGCCGCCACGCTCGCCCGCTTCTTCAAGGACGAGCCCGACCTTCACGCCTCACTGCGCGGCATGGCCGATCATGCCATGCACAACTGGAACGGCCTGTTCGTCGGCGATATCAGGGTAACGGACGCCTTCGCCTGAACGGCCGGGCCTGCGGGGCGGCCGGCTTCCGCATCGTGGTCGGTGACAAAGGTCCGCGGGAAGGGAAGGTCTCCCAGTTCGCGGGTGTCCATGCGGGCGATATCGGGATGATCGAGAAGATCGGCCGCCGGGACGGTGTCGTTCCGTACACTCTTCTGTCTTGAGAAAAACTTTAGCATCGGATCTGCTTCCCTGTTGTCAGGGTGCTATAATCGGCTTGTTCCAGCGCATTCTCAATTGAGATTGCCGGCATTCTGATATAGTTTTTCTATATGAAAAATTTGAATGTAATCCATCTGAACGGCCTTCGTGCCGTGGAGGTCGCAGGCCGGCTGGGCTCGCTGCAGGCCGCGGCCGATGAACTGGGCGTCACCATCGGCGCCGTCAGCCAGCAGATCATCAAGACGGAAAGGCAGCTCGGCCGCACGCTGTTCACGCGCACCCCGCGCGGGCTTGTGGCTAGCGAGTTCGCGGACCGTTTCCTCCCGCGGCTTCAGGCCGGCTTCGAGATCCTCGATCAGGCGGTCGGGGCGGCCCGCAAGCGCGACGAAGGCATCCTCACCATCTCCGTCGCTCCGGTTTTCGCCGCCCGCTGGCTGGTGGCGCGGCTCGATCGTTTCGCCAGGCATCACCCGGATATCCAGCTGCGCATCGATGCGACCACGAGGCTGGTCAGCATGGAAACCTCCGATGTCGATATCGGCATCCGCGTCGGGCGGGGCGACTGGCCGGGCGTGCATGCCGAGCTGCTGCTGGCGCAGGAGGTGTTTCCCGTCTGCTCTCCGGGCATGGCGCGCCAGTTGGCAAAGCCCGAGGACATCCTGAATTTCCCCGCTGTCATCGACGGTCACTCGATGTTTTCCTGGGAGACCTGGTTTCGGGAAGCCGGGCTTTCCGGGCGCACCATGGGCGAACGCCATGTCTTCAACGAAGCCTCGATCTGTCTCGACGCGGCCATTGCCGGGCAGGGGCCGATGCTTGCCTGGCAGACGCTGGCGGGCGACAGCCTCATCGAGGGGCGGCTCGTCGCTCCCTTCAAGATCAGGGCGCGCAGCGGCTTCGGCCATTATTTCGTGACCGCGCCCGATCGGCGCGAGACGGCAACGGTCAGGGCCTTCAAGGCCTGGGTGCGCGCCGAGATTGCCGAGAGCATGAAGCGTATCGACGCCCTCTGAGAAGCCTTGGCCTGGATAAAAAACGCGGCAGCATCAAGGTGTTCCATCCGGAACTGCGCGGCTGCCGGCTTCCCGCCATAGTAAAGCCATGACGCGGCAGGCAGGCCGCAAAACCATGGAGGCGAAGATGGCGACGTTCAATGGCGGCTGGGGCAAGGACCGGATGTACGGCAACAACAAGACCACCGACTGGGGCGGTCGCAACGACGATATGTTCGGACATGAAGACGATGACACGATGTACGGCATGCGCGGCAACGATCGCCTCTTCGGCGGTCAGGGTAACGACACGCTGGTCGGTGGCGAAGGCAACGACGACCTCTTCGGCGACGGCGGCAACGACACGCTGATCTATGAACGCGGCAACGACACGTTCAACGGCGGCTCCGGCACCGACACGCTGCAATTCCGCGAAATTCTCTTCGTGACCGGAAGTTTCGATTCGGTGTCGTCGGTCATCACCTTCGGCATGGGAAAGGGCATCGACTACAATGTTGCAAGCGGCGCGGTGCGCCATGTCGGCGGCGACAGCCTCGGCACGTTGTCCCTGAGCTCCGTCGAAAAGCTGACCTTCACCGCGCATAACGATATCGTCACCAACAACGGCGTCGGCCGTACGATCGAAACCTTCGGCGGCAGCGACAAGGTTCGCGGCGGCAGCGGCGCGGAAACCATCAAGCTCGGCGACGGCCAGGATTTCGTCGATGCGGGCCGTGGCAATGATACGCTGCTCGGCGGCGCGGGCACCGACGAAATCTCGTTTGCATCGTGGAACGATGCGGCCGTCCCGGCCGGTGGCTCCCTGTCGACGCTGATTTCGTTGCAGTCTCCCTTTGCCGGGCCCGGTCAGGCCAGCCTCGTTTCGAAGAACGCCCAGGGCGTCAGCACCGTCGTCGAAAAGGATGTTCTGTCCGGCTTCGAGAATGTGACGGGCACGACGTTCAACGACACCATCACCGGCAGCGATGTCGCAAACCGGTTGGTCGGCGAAGAGGGCGACGACGTGCTGTCCGGCCGCGGCGGCAATGACACCCTGACCGGTGGCGCCGGCAATGACCGCGTTGTCGGCGGCGCAGGGGCCGATGTCATGGCGGGCGGCGCGGGCAACGACACGCTCGATTATGCGACCTCCGCCGCCGGCGTGAATGTCAGCCTGCAAAACGGTCAGGCTTTCGGCGGCGATGCGCAGGGCGACAGCTTCTCCAGCTTCGAAAACATCACCGGTTCGGGTCTTGCCGACGAACTGAAGGGCAGCATCCGCGCCAACACCCTCAAGGGCGGGGCAGGCGGCGATACCATCGATGGCCTCTTCGGCAACGACACGATCGACGGTGGCTTGGGCCGGGACTTCCTCACCGGCGGCATGGGCAAGGACACGCTGACCGGCGGCGCCGGCAATGACGATTTCATCTTCAACGCCACGGCCGAGAGCCGGGGCAGCTCCACAGACCTGATCACGGATTTCCTGCGCGGCAGCGACCGCATCGACGTCTCGGCGATCGATGCCATCCTCGGCAATGCCGGAAACGACAATTTCACCGCGTTCAATCCGGTCTTCGTCCAGCCGCTGCCAGGCGACCCGCCGCCGCTCCCGGTCACCGCCGCCGCCGGCACGCTGGTCCTGACGGCCGACTTGTTTGACCGCAACGGCGACGGCACCGACGAAAGTTTCCTGAATACGGTCTCAGGCCATGTCGATGCGGACAATCAGGCGGACTTCGTGTTCCAGGTGGTGACCTCCTTCGAAAGCGGCATCCTCACCGGCTCGGATTTCCTGCTGTAACGGAAGTCGTCTTGCTTGATTTCGGCAGCCTCACGAAATGTCGCGGGCCGAAATCTGCCGAGTATCCCAATAATGGTCCTGTTCTCGGATCGATTGAAACGTAAACTGCAAATCAGACTGAATATTACGCAAAAATTTCAGGGAAGATATTATGGGCGTTACGGTCAACGGCAACGATAGTGCCAACGAAATCATTCAGGGAAACCGACCGCAGATCATCATAAACGCACGCGGCGGCAATGACGTTATTGTCCTCAATCTTGTCGGCAATCTCGGCGGCGACAACTTCGTCGATGCCGGCAGCGGTGATGACGTGGTGGACAATCGTGTCGAAGGCGGAAACGAGATCCGTCTTGGCGCCAACAACGATACCTATGTCGGGCAGGGCTTTGCCTTCACGACGGAAGGTTTCGATGTCGTCTTCGGCGGCACCGGCAATGACACTATGGCGGTTACCACCTTCAACAGCCGGTATTTCGGCGAGGGGGACAACGACACGTTCATCTCCGAAGGCTGGCAGAATGTTTTTGACGGCGGCTCGGGAACCGACACGCTGAGCTACGAGCTGCGCGACGAAAGCAATACGCTCGGCGGCACCGGCGTCGAGGTCGATCTTGCCCAGGGTTTCGCGATCACCGGCAACAATCGCTTCGAGGATTTCGTAAGCATCGAAAATGCCACCGGAACCAACGTCCGCGACGAATTGTTCGGCTCGTCTGTCGCCAATGTTCTGAAAGGCCGGGATGGAAACGATCAGCTCGTCGGTCGCGCCGGCAACGACACGCTCGACGGTGGTGCGGGGGCCGACGAAATGGTCGGCGGCGCCGGCAACGATACGTACCTTGTCCAGAACGCGGGCGATATCGTCGATGAGCTGAACGATGGCGGCAGCGGCATCGATACGGTCAAGTCTTCGATCAGCTTCAGTCTGGCGCAGAGTTCGCGCGTGGGCGGCGTGGTCGAGAAGCTGACCCTGGTCGGCACCGGCGCGATCAATGCCACCGGCAACAGCAGCGCCAACGTGCTGACCGGCAATTCCGCCGGCAACACGCTCGATGGCGCAACCGGCGCCGACACGATGATCGGCGGCGCCGGCAACGATACCTATGTCGTGCAGGACACCGGCGATATCGTCAACGAAACGGCCAGCGGCGGGGCGGGCACGGATACTGTCAAATCCTCGATCAGCTTCAGCCTTGCGGCCAGCAGCAAGGTGATCGGCACCTTCGAGAAGCTGGTGCTGACCGGCACGTCCGCGATCAACGGCACCGGCAATGGCAGCGCAAACGCGATGACAGGCAACAATGCCATCAACACGCTGAACGGCGCGGCTGGTGACGACCTGATCAATGGCGGACTGGGCAATGACGTCCTGATCGGCGGTTCGGGCAAGGACAAGTTCATTTTCAAGACGACGCTCGGCGCCTCGACCAATGTCGACCGGATCACGGATTTCAACGTTGCCGACGACACCATACAGATCGAAAACGCTGTTTTCACTGCCATCGGGGCGGCGGGCCCCTTGAGCGCCTCGAAGTTCGTCAAGAACACCACCGGTCTCGCTGGCGACAACGACGACCGGATCATCTATGAGACCGATACCGGCAAGCTGTTCTACGACAGCAACGGCAAGGCGAGTGGCGGCTCCGTGCATTTCGCCACCATCGGCTCCAATCTTTCCGTCACCGCCTCGGATTTTCTGATCGTTTGAGGCCGTGTTGGCGGGCCGGGTGCGGGCGCCGTGCGTCCCACCCGTTTACGCTGGCAAAGCGGTTCCTAATTTACATTTTTTTTCCACGTTGATGGTATCGGTTGGGCTGAGCGCTTCGCATCGGGTGCCCGCTTTGGTGGCGGGCGCTGTTCATGTGAAGCTGCAGGGTCCGTCACATGAGGTGACTTCCGCGGTCTGCCGCTGAGAAGGCCGTATCCCGGTTTGTGAGCTGGGAGCGCCGGTGCAACCTTGTCGGAGCAATCCGATCCATCTTCGTCGAGGCAGATTTGAACCCCGTCTGGAATGAGCTTCTCGCCAACATGGCGATCGTCGCATTGTCTATTTCGATCTGGAGCAACATCCAGTTGCCGGAATCGAAGCATTCGCTGCTTATCCGGCGGGTTTTGTTGGGGGCGGTGATGGGCGCAGGCGCGGTCGGCGTCATGCTCATTCCGATCGAACTTCACGGTGGTTATTTCGTCGATCTGCGGCGTACGGTGATCGCCGTTTCCGGCCTCTTTGGCGGGCCGGTCTCCGTGCTCATCACGGCTTCCTTTGCCGCGCTCTACAGGTTTTATCTCGGCGGTGCGGGTTTTGCCATCGGACTGATGGGCATTGCATCGGCCATGCTGGTCGGCGTGGCGACATTCTACGTCCTGCGCGGCAACCGCCCGAGCCCGCTCACCATCGTCGGTTTCGCCATCCTTGTTGCCTTGACGGGCTCGATCAGTCTTTTTGCTCTGCCGACGGAGCGGTGGACCGCCGTCATGGCCGATATGCTGCTGCCCTCGATGATCCTTTCCTTCGTGACGACGTCCATGGCGGGCTTCGCGGTTTCCAACGAGCTGCGCCGCCGCGAGATCATGCGCGCCAATCATATCTACCGGACAGCGATCGAGTGTCTTCCGGATGCCGTGTCGGTCACGGACGTCGATGGCAACCTCATCATTGCCAACCCCGCTGCCGAGAAAGCCTCAAGGCCCGTTGCCGACGGTGCCGTCACCGGTTTCGGTGCCACCGAAAGGGCGGTTCTGCAAAGCGGCGAGGCCACGATCATCGAAGAAACACGAGCGATGGAGAACGACGATCGGCGCTGGTTCTCGACCTTGCTCGCCCCTCTCATCGATCGGCATGGCGACATCTCCGGTCTCATCACCCACAGCCGCGATATCACCGAGCGCAAGGCGCTCGAAGCGGCGTTGAACGAAAGCCAGAAGCGGGTGACCGCGGCCCTCACCAACATGGCCGACGGGCTGGTGATGTTCGACCGGGATCAGAAACTGGTTTTCTGCAATCAGAAATACCGCGAGATGTTCTCCCGCACTGCGGATCTGCGCGTTCCGGGCGCCTCGGCATCCTCCATTCTGTATGCCGCCGTGGCCCGGGGCGAGCTCGTCGGCATACCCCCGGATGCGGTTACGGAATGGGTGCGGGTCGCGGTCTCAAGCCTGCGAGACGCGGGCACGGTCCAGTTTCCCCTCTGGGACGGGCGGTGGATCGAGTCGCGCACCAGCCCTGCGGCCGATGGCACCTGCTTCGTGGTCTGTTCCGATATCACCAAGGCAAAGCAGGACGAAAAGACGCTGCGGGCGCTCAACGACCGGCTTGCCGAGCTTGCCGAGACGGACGGGTTGACCGGGCTTCTCAACCGGCGTGCCTTCGATGCGGCCCTGCGTGAGGAACTGCAGGCTCCGGATAGCGAAGAGCAGCCCTTGAGCCTTCTGTTTTTGGATGTGGACCGGTTCAAGGCCTACAACGACACGTATGGCCATCTTTCCGGCGATGCGTGCCTGCGCGAGATTGCGTCCTGCCTCAAGTCGCTCGATTACTCGCGTCCGCATCATGTCGCCCGCTATGGCGGCGAGGAACTGGCCGTCATCCTGCCGGGCAGCCGGGAAGAGGAGGCCGTCGCGCTGGCGCATGATCTTCGGCTTCGGATCAGGGCCTTGGATATCCAGCATGTGGCTAGCGAAAAGGGCATCGTTACCGCCAGCATCGGCGTCGCCACCCTGCCCAAGCGCGGCGGCGAGGCGGATGCCCGGCTTCTCGTCAAGCGCGCCGACGAGGCGCTGTACATGGCAAAGGCGGCCGGTCGCGACCTCGTGCGCGCATGGTCGCCGTCAAAGCCGCAGTTGATCGCCGTCGGCGGAAACCGGGATTGAGGCGGCCTCACTCCACCTCGAGCTGCCTCGTTTCCATCATGGCCCGGAACGCCGGACGCGACTGGCACTTTTCCAGCCACGCCTTCACAGCCGGGTATGTTTCAAACAGGGCTGTCTGTGACTGGGTGTAGCGAAACACTTCCGCGAGATTGAGGTCTGCGACGGTAAAGCGGTCGCCGATCACATAAGGGGTGTTTTCCAGCTGGGCGGCCAGCCGCGCGAACCCCTTGCCGAGAGCGGTCACGGCGGCGACGATCACGGCCTTGCCGTCCGGCGTCTCCTCAATGCCGTTGTCATAGGCAAGCACGATCTTGACCGCATGCGGCTCGATTTCCGTTGCCGCCCACATGGTCCAGTTGCCGATCAGGCCTTCTTCCGCGATCGTCTGCCCCGCAAGCGGGCCGCCATGCTTGCGGGCAAGATAAAGGTTGTTGACAAGCGATTCCGTGAGCACAAGGCCATCGTCCTCGATCGCCGGTATCAGCCCCATCGGGTTGACGGCCAGGAACTCCGGCGATCGGGTGTTGACCGGCGCGTCCGGGCTCGATGGATCGGCGAGGCGGCGGGCCTGGATCACGGGCACGGAGCGGAAGTCCAGGCCCAGTTCTCCGGCCATCCAGTAGTTGCGCGAGGCGCGGGAGCGATAAACGCCGTAGATCGTCAGCATGGTGTTCTCCTCTTCGGCAAAACGCCTGCGCGACGTGTTGCTGGATTGTTTTGTAGGAAAACCGTCTCCCGGCAGGAAGCCTGAGGCGCTGATGTCATTGATGAAATCTTGTGATGAAAACGTTCAGGCCAGCCTGTTGCCAAAGATCGTCAGGTGCGAGAAACGCTCGGCGCCCTCTGCCGCAAGATCGCCGGTCACCTTGTCGTTCCAGCGATAACCCAGCACAGCGCCGTCGCGAACTTCGCTGAAGACGTTGTCGGTGATGATGGCGGCTCCCGATTCTTCAACGACCGTGACCGCGCAGCCGCCTCCGGCCTTGCGGATGACATTGCCGCTTGCCACCACGTCGCGCATGTAAGGGCCCCAGCCAAGCATCAGCCCCCATTTTGGCGCGTTTTCGATGACGTTGCCCGAAACGACCGTATCGGCCTCGACGGCGATGCCGAACCCGAAGCCCGCGCCATCGTGGAAATACGGGCCCTTCTCGGAGAGATTGCGAACGATGTTGCCGGTGACCGTCGATAGCCGGCCGCCCTCGTTGAAGTTGCAGATGATGATGCCGTTCGCCGCCGCGTCGATTAGATTGTCGCTGACGATGGCGCCCTCAAAGCCGAATTCGGAATAGATCGCCGTCTCGCCCGAGCGCAGGCACTGGTTGCCGGTGATCTGCACATTCGTCGCGGCATTCGCCCGGATCGCGGAAAAGGCGCAGTCCGACACATGATTTGCGGAAACGATCACGCCGGCGGCGCGAAAGATGTTGATGCCGTTGCCGTTCTCACCCGTGCCGCCGTCACGGGCGCGGATGCCGGAAACGCGGTTGCCGGAAACGAGGGTGTTGTCGGCTCCCTTCTCCCAGCGGTGAACGAGAATGCCGCCATTGCCGCAATCGGCGATGCTGTTTCCGGTGATCGAAAGCCCCTCGCTGTCCACGGCCCAGATACCGGCATCGGCGGCGCCTGAGATGCCGCAGCCGGCAATCCGCCCGCCGCAGCGTTCGGCGTAAAGCCCGTGCCGGGCACTGTTGCGGATGCCGATGTTTTCGAGGGTAAGATCGCGCACCCCGCGCAGGTCGAGCGCCCCCTGGCCGTCGTCGCCGAGGGGGCCGCCGTCCGTCTCCAGAATGATGTCCCGCAGGGTGAGCCGCTCCAGCGCCTCGGCGAAGAGAAAACGGCTGTCCTGGCCGTCCTGGACAAGTCGCGTCGCCCCGGGAACTCCTGAAAGCACGGTTCCTTCGGGAAGCCGTATCCCCGAAATCCTGAAATCGCCGGCCGGCAGTTCCACCGGTCTGCGCTCGGATGCGGCCGCTTCCAGCAGTTGCGCGAAAACCCGGCTCTGGTTGCGTCGCTCGTCCGGCACGAGCCCGCCGATATCGCCGGCAGCATGGGCCGGCATCCGGCCTTGCAAGGCAAGGGCAGCCGGTGCGGCAGCAAGGGTCAGGAGGAGCGCTCGTCTTTTCATGGTGCACACGTAGCATGAACCGTGCCAGCCGCGCCTGTCTCGAAACGGCACATCCAGACCGCCCGGATTGGCAAAAGGCAGGCTGTAAGCTCTCTCGATTGCAACCCGGTTCTTTAGGGTCGGATAACCTATCGCTGCTAGTGTGCGAGAAGGAGACAAGGCCATGCCGGTTACAACGGCGCGCCGCCCCCGCTTTGGAGGCTTGCTTGACGAAGGAACTAGGCCGCTACCGAAAGGACAGCGGAGCGAAGATCGCCAGCAATGACGACACCCGACGCCTGCTTGCCGCAAGCCAGCGTCTGGTCGCCGAAATCGCCCGTTTGACCAGCACCGAAGCCGATATCGCCGATCGGTACGACTGGCTCGAAACCATGATCAATCACATCCCCGATTGCATCTATGCCAAGGACACCGAAGGGCGCTTCCTGATGGCAAACCAGGCGACGGTGACGGAAAACGGTTTTGCGTCGATGAGCGAGATCGTCGGCAAGACCGATTTCGACCTGCATGCGCCGGAGGCCGCACAAGGCTTTTTCGATGTCGAGCGCCGGGTGATGGAAACCGGCGAGCCGATGTTCGACATCGAGGAACTGGCCGTCATCGATAAGGGCAGCGAACGCTGGCTTGCTACATCCAAGGTGCCGCTGCGCAACAAGTCGGGCGTCACCATCGGCACGGTCGGCGTCTCGCGCGACATCACCCAGCAGAAGAAGGTCGAGCGCCTGCTTCTGGGGCAAGCAAAGCTTCTGGAGAAGATCGCCCAGAGCGTTTCCCTGCAGGCGTTTTTCAACGAGCTGCTGGCGCTGATCGAAGGGCATCTGCCGGGCATCATCGGCTCCGTGCTGCTGTTGTCGGAAGACGGCAAGCATCTGCTGACCGGGGCCGCTCCCGGCCTCGATCCGGGTTATTCCGCCGCAATCCATGGCGTCGAGATCGGTCCCAAGGTCGGGTCCTGCGGCACTGCGGCCTGGCGCGGCGAGCCCGTCTTCGTCAGCGACATCCTGTCCGATCCCTTGTGGGAGCAATATACCGAGCTGGTGCGTCCGTTCGGTTATCGCTCCTGCTGGTCGATGCCCATCTTCTCCTATCAGGGGCAGGTTCTCGGCACTTTCGCTCTTTATTCCCGCAAGGTTGGCGTGCCGAGCGAGGAGGAGCGGGAGCTCATCTCGATGGCGGCCCACCTGGCGGGCATCGCGATCGAGCGGCAAAAGGCCGAAGATCGCATTCACTTCATGGCGCATCATGATGCGCTGACCGGCCTTCCCAACCGGCTTCTGTTTGATGAGCGCGTGGCGCTGGCGCTTCAGAATGCGCGCAAAGCGAACCAGTGGGTGGCGCTTGCCTTCCTCGACCTCGACAATTTCAAGCTGATCAATGACAGCCTCGGGCACAAGGCCGGCGACGAGCTTCTGCGTATCGTTGCACGCCGGATGCAGGGCTGCGTGCGCAAGACGGATATGGTGGTGCGCGTCGGCGGCGACGAGTTCATTCTGCTTTTGACAGACCTGCCGGCGGAAAACGGCATCATCGTTCCCCGACTTGAGGAAATCCGCCGCGCGATCGCGGCGCCGCTCACCCTTGGCGGGCGCAGCCTGCAGGTCAGCTGCAGCATGGGTGTCGTCGGTTTTCCCGAACATGGCTCGAACGCGGAAGAGCTGCTGGCCAATGCCGATGCGGCGATGTACCGGGCAAAGGAACTCGGCCGCAACAACCTGCAGATATTCGATGCCGAAATGGCGGCCACCGCCCATGAGAAGCTGCGCCGTTACGAGGAGCTTCGCGAGGCCATCGTCCGCCAGGAGTTCGTGCTGCACTACCAGCCGCAGATGAACCTGCGCACCGGCAAGGTGTTTGCCGCAGAATCGCTCCTGCGCTGGGCGCATCCAGAGCGTGGCATCGTCGCACCCGGCGAGTTCATCCCGCTTGCCGAGGAAACCGGCCTCATCGTCGATATCGGCGACTGGACGCTCAATGCCGCCTGCCGCCAGAACAAGGCCTGGCAGGATGCCGGCCTGCCGCCCATCGTCATCAGCGTCAATGTCTCCGCCCGCCAGTTCCGCGAGCGTGACTGGGTTTGCCGGGTGGCCACAGCCCTGAAGGAAAGCGGGCTGGAGGCGCGTTATCTCGAGCTGGAGCTGACGGAAAGCCTGATCATGCAGGACGTGCCGCAAGCGATCGCCACCATGCACCAGCTTGAGGCGCTCGGCGTGCAGCTTGCGATCGACGATTTCGGCACCGGCTACTCCAGCCTTAGCGCGCTCAAGCGTTTTCCCGTCAAGCGACTGAAGATCGATCGGTCCTTCGTCATGGATATCCCCGCCGACGAAGACGACAAGGCGATCACCAGCGCCATCATCTCGCTGGCGCAGGAGCTCGGCATGCAGGTCATCGCAGAGGGCGTCGAAACGCAAGCGCAGGTCGAATTCCTGCGCGACAACGGCTGCAACGAAATCCAGGGGTATTTTTTCAGCCGACCCGTTCCAGCGGACGCCTTTGCCCGGCTGTTGTCCGAGGCATCGTAAGCCTGACGCAGTTTTGAACAATTTTGTGCGGCGCAAGCCTCAATCCAGTCGCATTTGCCATCTTTGTGGCATCGGCCGGTGTTGAATTCCGGTCTGACGGACATAGCTGTCTTGCCGACGTGCCCCACCGGCGCCCCAACCGGAATTAAGAGTTCATGACTGTTTCGCTTTCCCGCCGGAAATTCCTCAATCTTTCCGGACTTGCCGCCACTTCGGCCGTGCTTGCCGGCTGCACCTCCTCGATGAACACCGACCGTTTCCGCGAAGAAACGCGCCCCTATTTCCGCAATCCGGAGCTTGAAGGTCGCCCGCCGCTGACGGGGGACGAATATCTCGGGCGGGTCGGCGAGCCCGCGCCGAGCGGCCTGATGCCGGATACCTCGCGTTACGCAGCGATCTACGGACCGATGCAGGACGAGGGATATTCAATTCCGGCCGTGCCCTACCAGCAGATCGATTCCCGCTACTATCGTCAGCAGGTGGAAAACCCCTTCGGAGAGCGGCCCGGCACCATCATCGTCGATACCGGCGACCGGTTCCTCTATCTCATCCAGCGCGATGGCACCGCCATGCGCTACGGTGTCGGCATCGGTCGCGAAGGCTTTGCCTGGTCGGGCCGCGGCGTCATCCAGTGGAAGCAGAAATGGCCGCGCTGGAAGCCACCGAACGAGATGGTCGCGCGCCAGCCGCACCTGGAGCCGTATTCGATTGCCAATGGCGGCATGCCGCCGGGCCTCAACAACCCGCTCGGCGCGCGTGCGCTCTACATCTTCCAGAACGGCGAGGATACCCTCTACCGGCTTCATGGATCGCCGGAGTGGCAGTCGATTGGCAAGGCGGTCTCGTCCGGCTGCGTGCGCCTGATCAACCAGGACATCATCGACCTCTACGATCGCGTGCCGAACAAGACGCCGATTCTGGTGATTTGATGTTTGAAGGCGAGTAGCGAATAGAGAGTAGCGAATAGACTTTGACAGCCCTGTCGGCGCTGGCATCACCTTATTCGCTATTCGCTATTCGCTATTCGCTATTCGCTATTCGCTATTCGCTACCCCCCGGGCCTTCTCATCCTCATCCAGCAGTGACGCCATGATGCGCAGGTTCTCCGGCGTCAGCGGCTTCTCGAAGTAACTCTTCACGAAATTGTACCGCATTGCCCTCTCGCGGTCTGCCGCGAGGTGCGAACTCGTCAGCATCGCCACCACCGGCGCATGACGCTCGAACTCGATGGCGTAGCGGTCGAGAAACTCGAAGCCGTTCATGATCGGCATGTTGATATCGAGAATGATTGCGTCCGGCGTCGTCGTGTGAAGGACATCGAGGGCTTCACGGCCGTTCAGCGCTTTCAGAACCTTGATGTTCGGATCGAACTTGCGGATCGTGTAGCTGCAGATGAACAAATCTCCCTCGTCGTCATCGACGGTGAGTATCGAATTCAAGGTCATTTTCTGCTCCCGTCCGGCAATGTCACGGTAAACTGACTGCCTTTTTTTCTGCGATGAAAGGATACGCTGCCGCCGAGATGCTCGGCGCTCTTTTTCAGGATGTAGAGACCGAGACCGCTGCCATAGGCCTGCTGGGGATGAAAGCGGCGGAACATCTGGAACAGCTGCTGCTCGTCCTGCTCCTGAATGCCGAGACCGTTGTCGACGACGCTCAGCACGAACTCCCCGTTTTCCTTGCGCGCGAGGATGCGCACCTCCGGCCTATCTTCTCCGGGGTCGCGGTATTTGAGCGCGTTGGAGAGCAGGTTGTCGATGATGATCTGGAAGCGGCTCGCCTTCTTGTGGATCGTGAGCGCGGATGGCACATCGATATGGATGTGGGTTTTCTGCTCCGTATCGATGTAGCGCAGCCGCTCCACCGTATCGTTGACCACCTTGGCCACCGCGATCGGCGTTTCGGTCTCTTCCAGAACCTTGACGCGGGTCAGCAGGATGATGTTCTGGATCAGGCTGTCGAGCTTGCGGAAGCTCTTGTCGATGCGTTCGAGAACCGGCTTGAGATCCTTCGGGGAAACGCCGTCCTCGATCATGTCCTGGACGATGGCGATCATGCCGATCGAGGACGCGATCGGCGAGCGCAGGTCGTGGGAGGTGCGATAGGAAAACTCTTCGAGTTCCGCATTCGCCTCCAGGATCTGCCGCTCGTGGCGCTTGCGTTCGGAGATGTCGCGCACGATGCCGCTGTAGAGCACCTGATGGCCGAGATTGACCTTGGCCACCGACAGATCGAGCGGAAAGGTGCTGCCATCCTTGCGTCGCCCCTCGACCTCGCGTCCGATGCCGATGATCCTGGGCCTGCTGGTCCGGTGATAGTTGCGGATGTATTGATCATGCTCGTGCCGATAGGGTTCCGGCATCAGCATCTTGACGTTCTGCGACATCATCTCCGCCGCCTTGTAGCCGAATATCCTCTCGCAGGCGGGATTGACCGACAGGATCTTGCCCTGGTCGTCTATGGTGATGAAGCCGTCGACCGCCGTGTCGATGATGGCGGCAAACCGCATCTGGCTTTCCGAGAGATCGCGCGCCGCGGCGCGCTGGCGTTGCGCCGTTCTCAGCGCATAGAGAATGAGAAAGGCGTAGGCGATGCCGGAGAACAGCAGTATGGCGATGAGCGTGGAGCGGGCATTGCCGGCCTCGGACGCCGGAAGCTCCTCCGTGAACAGCGTTTCCTGCCGCATGAACTCAAAATAGGTCAGGAGCACGAGAAGCAGGTAGGTGGCGGCCGCGAGAAACGCCCCCATCATCGTGCGCTGGTAACCGAGATCTTCGGGGCGCGAGAAGATCAGGCCGATGGAAAGCGCCATGAAACTGATGGATGTCTGCGCCGACATGCGCGACAGCGGCAGCCAGTCCTGCGTCGTGGTGGCATTCAGCAGATGCCCGATCTGAGCACTGGCGGCGATCATGAAAACCAGTCCGGCAAACAGCAGGCGGATGTGGGAATTGCGGCCGATCCGCAGTGTCAGCAGGATCGAGGCATTGATCAGGATCAGACAGAAGGCGGTATTGGCGGCCATGCGCCCGGCAGGCGCGGTGCCGCTCTGCATGAACGGCGTGATCAGCAGACGATCGATGCCTAGATCGGTCTTAAGAAAATGCTGTATCAGTATGGCGACTGCAAAGGCCACGACCACGCCGGAGAGCAGCGCCGACCACCTGCTGTATGCCGAATGCATCAAGGCCAGTGACAGTCCGCTCAGCACGAAACAGATGCTCGTGTTGAACTGCATCACAAACATCATCGGAAATTGCGCCGCAAGTGCCGCGGGTTCGCTCAGCCAGAGGCCCATAACGGCGGCTCCCACGAGCATGCTGACACCGCCGGCGCATATGCTCAATGGCTCCCATGTCGCGTCGCTCTGCACCGGCCGCCTCTAGCAAGCGTGAATCGCTATTGTGAAGTTTAGCGCACCGGTTGCATATGGGAAGATCACAATTGACGTGAAGAATCAGAATGATTGCTGCGCCTCATCCAGCCGGTCGGTGAGATTGCGCAGCAGATCGCGCAGATTTTCCGCTTCTTCTCGGCTGCATCCGGTGGCGGCGCCGATCTGCATCAGAATCCCGAAGGCCTCCTTCTTCAAGGCCTTGCCGGATGGCGTGAGGCGGATGATGACCTGCCGTTCGTCCTGCTTGTCGCGGGTGCGGCTGATGTGCCCAGCCGCTTCCAGGCGCTTGAGGAGAGGCGAGAGCGTGCCGGAATCGAGGCCGAGTTCCTCGCCGATCGCCTTTACGGTCATTTCATCTGTCTGCCAAAGCGACAGAAGCACCAGATATTGCGGATAGGTCAGCCCGAAGCGCTCCAGCATGGGCTTGTAGGTTCGCGTAAAGGCATGGGCGGCAGAATAGATCGCAAAGCAAAGCTGCCTCTCCGGCGCCAGCATGGCGTCGTCGATTCCGGCCGGGGGTAGGGTTTCCTGTGCGTCCTTCATGATCGACATTATCGCAAAACAAAAAAATAATGCAATTTGCAAAATCATATTGCGCGCAATTTAATTTTGCGATATTTAAAAATCCATCGGCGGAGAAAATGCCTGCCGAGCCAGTTTCACGCCTTTCAGATCGAACCCAAGGAGACCATCATGCCCATTCTTTACACCACCAAGGCATCCGCTACTGGCGGTCGTGCTGGCCGCGCCGTCTCGGAAGATGGCGTTCTCGATGTAACGCTGACGGTTCCCAAGGAACTCGGCGGCGACGGTGCCCGCGGCACCAACCCCGAGCAGCTGTTTGCAGCCGGTTATTCCGCCTGCTTCCTCGGCGCGCTGAAGTTTGTCGCCGGCAAGGAAAAGGTAAAGATCTCAGAAGAAACGACGGTCACCGCGACCGTTGGCATCGGCCCGCGCGAAGACGGCACCGGTTTCGGCATCGAAGTCTCGCTCTCCGTCAATATTCCCGGCGTCGATCGCGAAACCGGTGAGAAGCTGGTGGCTGCAGCGCACATCGTCTGCCCCTACAGCCACGCCATGCGCACCTCGACCGAAGTCTCGGCGACACTCGCCTGATTTCACGTCTCAGGACGCGACCACAAGCCCCGGCCCGGAGAACCGCGCCGGGGTTTTCTTGTGATGCGGCGCCACTTTTGGCACGGGACCGGCGACTTCACAGAAGGTCATGCCAAAGGCGACATGGATGCCGTTTTAGGAGATGCTGAAGTTCTTGATCCGTGCCACTCTTTCGCCGGCAAGGGTGTGCCTGGGAGAGGGGGAGCATGTCCGATATCGACGTCGAACCGATGGATATCCTTGAGGCCATCAGCGGCATGCTGTCGGCAACGGCGGCGGATGCCTGCACGGCGATTTTCCGCAGCCTTCTCGATCGCTGCGGCATCGATACGTTTGCAGCCGGCGAAATCGATCTGCGCAATCGCGCCCGCGCGGTTTTTCATGTCATCGACTGGCCGGAGGACTGGCGGCGTTACTACTTCGCTTCCGGGCTGGTGAACCGCGATCCGCTGCTGGATGCGCTGGAAAACCGCGCAGGCCCATTCACATGGGTCGAGCTCCGCGCCGATCGCACCTTGCCCCGTCTTGGGACCGAAGCGCTGGACAAGGCGGCTGAGGCAGGCTGGATCGACGGTCTCGTCGTGCCCGTTCCGCGCGGCGGCCAGCGGGTCGGCATCATCAGCATCGTTGCCCGCCGCAGCCTCATCTCAGAGCGGCACAAGCTGCTGCTGCCGCCGCTCTGCATCTGTTTCCATGAACGCTTGCGTGGCCTGATCGCAGGCCATGCCCTGCCGGTCGCCCCGGCGGGCCTTACCGCCCGCGAGCTGGATTGCCTGCCGCTCGTTTCCAAGGGATTATCGGACCGGCAGATCGCCGCCGAACTGTCGATCTCGATCTCCACCGCGCACGAGCATGTTGAAAACGCCCGCAAGCGTTTCGAGGCGGCAACCCGCGCCGAGCTTGTCGCCGCCGCCGTTTCCCTGGGCGTGATCCATTTCTGATGGTGCGAAAACGGGTGTCGCGCACGCGCAACGCGCTTTGATTGTGTTTGCGAAAAATGCCGTTTTTTTATGCGCTACCCCTAAAATAGAGGGTATTGCTTCAGGCGGATGGTGCTAAGATTTTTCTGGGGTCCGGAGGATGTCGATCTGGTCACAAGGCAAACAAGCAATCCTCCCCGTATTTCAAATCTTTTCAAAACGATAGCTTAATGCTTCGGACTCCGCTCGCCTGCCGGTCGAATTTCGAGAGTCATGAGGGCTGCGACCACGGCGAGGGAGGAGAGACCAGGCCGGCGCACCGAGATGCGCCGGCGTCAGGCTGCTTCCATTTCAGGAATGGTTTCCAGCTCTTTGGCCAGCATCGGCGCCTGTATTTTCAGATCGTAGCTTGCCTGCATATTCAGCCAGAATTGAGGGGTCGTCCGAAAGAACCGCGCAAGGCGCAGGGCCGTATCCGGAGTGATGCCGGTCTGCTGGCTCGCAATCCGCTCGATACGAGTACGGGGAACCTTGAGAATTTTGGCGAGCGCGCCCGCGCTCATGCCAAGCGGCTCGAGATAGAGCTCCCGCAGGACCTCGCCAGGATGTATCGCCGGGCCGTTGTTAGCGGACATGATCTTTCCTCGGATTAGTGATAATCGACGATTTCGACGTTATCGGCACCATCATCTTTCCACACGAAGCAAATGCGCCACTGTTTGTTGATACGGATCGAGTGCTGACCAGCGCGATCTCCGGAGAGCTTTTCGAGCCGATTTCCGGGCGGCGATCTCAAGTCGTTCAAATCAACGGCTGCATCGAGTAGAGCAAGTAGTAGCTGGCTTCTGCGCACCAGATCTGGTGGAAATCCCTTTCTGACCGATCCGTCATTGATGGAAGCCGTAAACTTGTCGTTGAACGAGCGTATCATCTTTACTTCTTCTGTTGTGTATCATACGGTGATACGCAACTCTGTCAAGCCTACCATGATCCGGATTTGAAGGCGTTACCGCTTCAGGCTCCCCAGAATGCCGCGCACCAGGGCGCGTCCGAGCGAGTTTGCCATGCTGCGGGCCGCCGATTTCATGGCTGCTTCCACAACCGTTTCGCGCTGGCGGCCCGGGCTTGCCGAGCGGGGGCGGGGTGTGCCGCTGGTCGGCGCGCTGTCGTTGCCGAAGCCGGGCAGGGTCCAGATGCTGCCGCCGCCTGAGGATTGTTCGGCTGCTTCCTCTTCGGCTTTCTTTGCCTCTTCCACCTGCTGCGCGGCCTGGGCGGCCTTCTTCGCCAGCATTTCGTAGGCCGACTCGCGGTCGAAATCCTCGTCATAGAGCCCGGCGACGGGACTGATCTTCATCACATGGGCGCGCTCTTCCGTCGTTAGCGGGCCGACCCGGCTGGCCGGTGGGCGGATCAGCGTGCGCTCGACCATCGAAGGCGCACCCTTGCCTTCAAGCGTCGAGACCAGCGCCTCGCCTGTGCCGAGATTGGTGATGACGGTGGCGCAGTCGAATTCGGGGTTGGGGCGGAACGTGTCGGCCGCCGTCTTCACCGCCTTCTGCTCGCGTGGCGTATAGGCGCGCAGCGCATGCTGCACGCGGTTGCCGAGCTGCGCAAGCACGGTTTCCGGCACGTCGAGCGGGTTCTGCGTGACGAAATAGACGCCGACGCCCTTGGAGCGGATGAGGCGCACGACCTGTTCAACCCGCTCGATCAGCACCTTCGGCGCATCGTTGAACAGCAGATGGGCTTCGTCGAAGAAGAAGACGAGCTTCGGCTTGTCGGCATCGCCGACTTCCGGCAGCACTTCGAAGAGTTCGGACAGCATCCAGAGCAGGAAGGTGCCGTAGAGGCGCGGGTTCATCATAAGCTTGTCGGCGGCCAGCACCGAGATCGCGCCACGGCCGTCATTGGTGGTGCGCATGATGTCGGAAATCTTGAGCGCCGGCTCGCCGAAGAAATGCTCGGCGCCCTGCTGTTCCAGAATCAGAAGCTCGCGCTGGATCGAGCCGACCGAGGCCTTTGAGATGAAGCCGAACTGGTTGGACAGTTCCGACGCATTGTCACCCATGTAGGTGAGCAGCGACTGCAGGTCCTTCATGTCGAGGAGCGGCAGCCCGCCCTTGTCGGCGATCTTGAAGGCGATGTTCAGGACGCCCTCTTGCGCATCCGTCGCGTTCATCAGCCGCGACAGCAGCAGCGGGCCCATTTCCGACATGGTGGTGCGGACGCGGTGGCCCTTTTCGCCGTAGAGATCCCAGAAAATCACCGGGAATTCCTGGAAGTCGTAGGGTTCGAGGCCGATCTGCTGGGCGCGTTTCAGGAGGAAATCCTTGGGCTCGCCCATGGCGCCGATGCCGGAAAGGTCGCCCTTCACGTCGGCGCAAAACACCGGAACGCCGGCATTGGAAAAACCTTCGGCAAGGATCTGCAGCGTAATCGTCTTGCCGGTGCCGGTGGCGCCGGTGACGAGGCCATGGCGGTTGCCGAATTTCAGGTCGAGATATTCGGGCTTGTTGTTGGTATCGTCCGGCTTGCGGCTGGTGCCGATATAGAGTTTCCCGTCCTCGATCATCGCGGCCTTCTCCATGGTTCGGCGGCAGGCAACGAGCTTAAGGCCGTGCCGCAATCCTGTGTCGTCGGATAGTTATAGGAGGGGAAATTGCGGGCGGCAACTGGCGGATTCATCTTGGAAAAACGTCACCGGATTGCCATCACCGCATTGTATTTCCTGACGCATTGTAAATGGCGCCAAGCCATGAAACGATATCGGCAATGGCTGGGGACGAAGCGCTGAGAAGACGCTGACCGCCGCTTGAGTTTCGATTTCGAATAATTTACGTTCACGTACACGTCAAAATTAACGAGGAGATTTCACCATGAACGAACTGATCCAGCGCGTCGTCGACAATGTCGGCATCGACCCGGCAACCGCCGAAAAGGCGATCGGCATGATGCTCGGCTTCCTGCAGCGCGAAGCCGCCGACGGCCCGGTTGCCCGCATGATCGAAGCGATCCCCGGCGCGACCGAGATGGTTGCGAAATTCAACGGCGAAGGCTCGGGCGGCGGTGGGCTGCTCGGCGGTCTGCTGAGCGCCGTCGGCGCCGGCGGTGGCGTCATGGCGCTCGGCCAGCAGCTGATGAGCCAGGGTCTTGGCATGGGCGAGATCACCTCGCTCGCCAAGGAAACCATCGGCTATGCCAAGGAGCATGCCGGCGAGGAAACCGTCGACGAAGTCGTCAACTCGGTTCCGGGCCTCAGCCAGTTCGTCTGATCCCATCGCTTTGAAATGAAAACGGCGGCCCCGGGTTCCAGGGCCGCCGTTTGCGTTTGTCGAGATGTCACTCGGGCTTGGCGGAGCCGATACCCTCGAGTTCGGCGACGGTTTCCGCCGACAGCGTGATATCGGCAACCGCCAGATTCTCCCGGAGATGGGCGCGCGACGAGGTGCCGGGGATCAGCAGGATGTTCGGGGCACGCTGCAGGAGCCAGGCAAGCGCCACCTGCATCGGCGTCGCGCCGAGTTTTGCCGCGACATCCGAGAGCGTCGAGGACTGCAGCGGCGAGAAACCGCCGAGCGGGAAGAACGGCACATAGGGCGTGCCGGCAGCCGCCAGCTCCTCGATCAGCGGATCATCCGCACGATGCGCGAGATTGTAGAGGTTCTGCACGCAGACGATGTCGGTGATCTTGCGCCCATCGGCTACCTGCTTCGAGGTGACGTTCGAAAGGCCGATGTGCTTGATCAGGCCTTGGCGCTGCAGATCGGCGAGCACGCTCAACGGTTCTTCCAGCGAGCCTTCCTCCGGTCCGTACGTTCCGTGCATCGAGCGCAGGTTCACCACCTCGATCACATCGAGGCCGAGATTCCGGAGATTGTCGTGGATCGCCTGCGTCAAGGCTTCCTTCGAGAAAGCCGGGTTCCAGGAGGCATCCTCGCCCCTGACGGCACCGACCTTGGTGACGATGACGAGATCGTCCTTGTAGGGATGCAACGCTTCTTTGATAATCTGGTTGGTGACATGCGGACCGTAGAAATCGCTGGTATCGATGTGATCGACGCCGCTTTCAATGGCTTCGCGCAGCACCGCGACAGCCTCGGCGCGATCCTTCGGCGGGCCGAAGACACCCTTGCCGGCAAGCTGCATGGCGCCGTAGCCGAGACGTTTGACGGTACGGTCGCCGAGCGTGTAAGTGCCGGATTTTTCTAGATTGGACGTTTGCATACTGGACATGGGATTTACCTCCGTTTCAGGACATGAGGTAAGATAGCTCGATTATTGTTTTCGATAATCGGGATGGAGCCGCATGGGTTGTTCGCTTTTCTGCACAATCATCAAGCCCGATCCGTGCGCGGCGGATGTGTCAGCTCCGACGCGAAAAAGCGAACAGCGCGGTAAAAGCGAGCAGCGCCGCGCCGACGCAGAGCGGGCCTGCTGCGGGGCCGCCGGCCGCCATGATGCTGCCGGTGAGGCCGGAACCTGCGCCGCTGCCGATGGCATAGGCGAGGGAATAGGCGGCGCTGCCGGCGACCAGCATGCCGCCGCGAAAGGTTTCGCCGAGCATCGTCAAGGCGCAGGTGTAGAGCGAGAATGCGGCTCCACCCATCAGCGCATAGTCGATCAGGATCAGCACCGGATGCTCGATGAAGGGAATGGCAAGAAAGCCGAGGGCGGCGGTGAGCGAGGCAGCGATCGCCACGCCATGGCGCGGCAGACGGTCGAGCGCCAACCCGATGAACGGCTGCGCCAAAGCCGTCGGCAGGGCGAGGATCGTGACGCTCAGGGCCGCAAAGGCTTCGCTGTGGCCCATCTTGACGAAATAGACGGGCATGGCGGAGATCGCGGCGATATCGGCGAAGCCGAAGGCAAAGACCATCAGAATCAGCAGCGGTGCCGCCTTGAAGAAGCGGAAGAGATCGCGCGTCGAGGAAGGCTCCGGCGTCGTGCGGGTGGAAAACATCAGCATGGCCGTCGCGAAGGCAACGATCGCCAGGTAGATCGCCGAGATGGCAAAGCCGAAGCCGCTCTCGCTGCCGAGCAGCGGGATCGCCAACGGCCCTGCGGCAAAGCCGGCGCACATGCCAGCGCCGTATATTCCTGAAATCCGGCCACGCAACCGATCCGGGCAGGCGGCATTCAGCCATGCCTCGCCGATCATGAAGATCATGCTGGCGAAGTAGCCAAGCAGAAAGCGGGCGAGGAACCAGGTGGCGAGCGAGGACGTCGCCGCAAAGGTGGCCAGGCAGAGCGAGCAACCGATCAGGCTCGCGATGATCAGCCGGTCCGCACGGAAACGGGCCGTGAGCGCGCCAAGCGTCAGCGTTGCGGCTCCGAGCCCGATGGCAAAGCCGACAGCATTGAGCCCGATCAGCGTGGTGGAGATGCCGCGCGCCTCAAGCGTCAGCGAGATCAGCGGATAGGTGAGCCCCTGCGCCACCGAAAAGGCCGTAACGCCGAGAACGACTGCGGCAATCGCCGACCAGTCCGGCATGGTGATTTCGGTGTGGCCTGCCGACTGCATAGGGTTCGATCTCGCGTGTGTTCGCGGTCTCTTACAGCAAAACTGGCGGGTGGGATATGGTGAGCAGCACGTGTCGGCCGGCAGGCGCGCGATTAGACTTTTGAGCAATAACCCAGCGGCTTGGCAGATGCCATCGACTCTTATAAGGATTCATTCGAATCCTCTAAAATGTTAGTCGGGAGGCTAATTTGCGTATTGTGTTCGAGCTCGCCAGCGATCCGGATGGTGCAATCTATGTCGTGGATGTCAAGACCGTGGACGACAAGATGCTGGTGAGCGACTATCGCGGCGCGCTGCGATCTTTCCCGATCAGCGATGTTCGCGGCGCAACGACCGTTTCGGGCCGACCCTTTTCCCTACGACCCTACGACGTGGAAAAAGTAAAGGTGGCCGGCTGAAGCTTGGTCGCGAAGCTCCCCACGGTTCTTAAAACTGACAGGCGTTGAAAGCGAATCTTGCGGGGATCAACGGCTGGAAATCACGCCGATCTTGCAGCTTTAACCAGCCCGGAGGAGGTCATCGTCCGGTTCCTGCCGCTTGCCTTTGCCTCCAGCAGGGCGGCATCGGCGCGGGTGAGCAGCGTTGCCGCCGGCCCGTTGAGCGGTGCTTCCGCCACCCCGATCGAAACGCTGACCGTACCGAGCATCCGACCGCGATGGCTGAGCGGCGCGGAGGCGATACGCTCGCGCAGACGTTCGGCGCATTCGAAGGCCGGCGTTTCCTGCATGCCCGGCAGGAGAATGGTGAATTCCTCGCCGCCGAAGCGATAGACGGCGCCGCGTGTGTCTGTCGTATCCAGCATGATCTTCGCGACATGCTGCATCACGACATCGCCGGCGTCGTGACCGAACTCGTCGTTGAAGCGCTTGAAGTGGTCGATATCGATCATCAGCACGGAGAGAGTTCCGTCCTCGCGGCCATGACGGTTCAAGGCTTCGTCAAGGCAGCGGCGGTTCAGCAAACCGGTCAGCGCATCGCGAAGCGCCAGGGTGGTCAGCCGTTCGCGCAGCCGCAGATTGGCGAGCGCGAGGCCGATATTTTCGGCGATCAGCTCCAGATAGAGTCGCGAGGCCTCTATGGCCGGTGCGTTGCCCTCCCTCTCTTCGAAGTAGAGCAGGCCGACCGTATCGCCCTGCGCCGTCAGCGGCACGCAAAGCCCGGCGGTTTCGCTTTCTTCCAGATGCTGGCAGATCACATCGCTGTGGCCGCGGTTGCTGATGTGCGGCCGCCCGCGCCGCAGCGCCCAGCAAGCGCTCGCCTCGAAACCGGGCGCGGAATGGTGCGGCTCGTGCCATGTGCCGACCAGCGCCAGCGCCGTGTGGCTGTCGTTCTGCACATAGAGATGGCCTGCGAGATGGGGAAAAATCTGCGGCGCGAAGCGCGAGACGACTTCGGCAAGTTCGGCTTGCGCCTGGCAGGCCTGCAGGCGGTGCATCATCTGCAGAATAAGGTCCTTGGTCTGCTGGTCGAGGCGGCGTTCGGCATCCAGCCGATCGCGCTCCAGCCCGTTGTCGCGAAAGATCTGGATGGCTTCGTTCATCTCGCCGATCTCGTCGCGGCGCGGGTCGTTCGGCACTTCGACCAGATAATCCTGCTTGGCAAGGCGCGTGACGATGCCGGTCATGCGCGTCAACGGAGCGGCGACCCGGCGTTTCAGCACGAAATAGAGAACGCCGAGAAACAAGGCGGCGGTCAGCGCGAGCATGGTCTTGGCGGCGATACCCCACCAGTCGGCCTGCAGTTTTGCAGCATCGAGCGCGGCGCTGGTGCGGGTGTCTGCAAGAGCGCGAAAGCGCGTCACGGTTTCGAGAAGGGCTGTCTGCTGGCGCTCGTGCTCGGGGCCGAAGAGCGCCGCCTGGGCGCCCGCGCGGTCGCCTGCCTGATAGGCCGCAATCGCCTCGACTTCGATCTTGTCCAGCGCCTCGGCATGGGCTTCGACTTCCGCAAGGGCGGCGAGCTCGGCAGGCGAGGCTTCGAGCGCACGCACGCCGCGTATTGCCGCCTGATGGTGGCGTTCTTCGTCTTCCCGAACATGGAAGGCCTGAAGGTGACGCTCTTCACCGCGCATCACGTAGAGTCGCGCTTCGTCGGAGCGCAGTTCCGCCCCTAGCGCCAAATCCTCGCCAAGCCGGTCCAGCGCCAGATGTTCCTCGACGGCAATCCGCTCCCGCTCGGCGCTGCGGGCCGAGAGGATGAAGGCACCACCCGAAAGAACGGTCAGCAGCACCGTAATCCCATAGGCCCAGTTGGTGATCGTGCTTATCCGCATGCGGCTCGAATATCCCTTGCTGGATTGCTTTTACCAAGTCACCGGTCTTGGCTCCATCCCGAATAGTACGGGGTCCGGGACAGGTTGCGTTATCGGCCACCATTGACGAGGGCAAGGATCAACTGGTGCACATTGCCGCCCGCATTGAGCTCCACGCGATCGAAGTCGCGGTTCTTTGCCTGGCGGGCCTGGGAGATAGGCCCGAGGATTTCGACCATGCGATTGCGGATCTTGCGGCAGCCTGGGTCGTTCTCGACGGTCAGGCCAACGGTCTGGCGCTCGATCTCATGCACCATGTCGATCAGGATCTGGCCATGCACTTTTTCATGGGCGGCGACGCCCGATGCGAAGCTTTCCCAGAGCGTACGGGTGGCGCCAACCAGTTTCTGCGTTGGCTTCGGCAGTTTATAGGTGATGATCAGCTTGGGCCGGGCCGAGGCGAGTACGCATGCGCTGCCGCGTTGCTGGTAGTCCCGCCTCCAGGTCAGCTTGAAATCGGTATAGGCGATGGTGCGCATGCCGTTGCCGATCTCCGGCCCCCGCTCGCCGATGGAGGCGTAAAGCTCGGGACCCGTCGTGCCGCTGATCTGGTAAAAGCTGTTTTGCTCGACCGGCTGCCAGTCGCTGGCATGAGCGGAAAGGGCCGGCAAGAGCAGGAAGAGAGCCACTGCAAGGCGTTTGAGCACAGATGTCCCCGGTCGTCGGTCACGATCCGCGGACCCTACTTCATAATCTGTGGCGCTGGTATGGCTTTTGAGGGGTTATGCAGCCCTTTTGGCGCGGTATTACGCCGTCGGCAGGGCTTGCCGGCGCTCTTCGTCAGAGAGCGCCTGCCGCGTCCGGAAGCTTATTCCTCTTCCTCTTGGAGCCGAAGAACTTCCGTCAGTCCAAGCCGGACCATCTGGCCGGCGATAAAGGAATTGGCATGTTCTTCCAGGCCGAATTCCCGCTCTCCGGCGAGGTCTCCATTTTCAACAATACGCACGAGCCACTTGTCCTGCGCAGTAATCAGGCTGATCGAATTGGGAGCCATAACTTCCTGCCTTCGTTTGGGGCGGAAGCTTTTCAAGACTTTCAGCGATAGCGCCCTGTTCAATGGCTACCGATAAGGAAATTATAATCGGCGCGATCTGCCAAGTCGATTATCATATGTTAATGCCGTGGCTACAATTCGCGTTCCAGCGGCCATGTCCTTGTTCACGCCGGACTTTTTCACACGGCATGGTGGTTTTCATGCCGCGAACGCTCGCCCGCGGCATGCGCAATTAAGGCATTTATCAGGCAGCCTTGTCCCAGACGGGTGCCAACCCCTGCGGGTTGACGATGCGGCCGTCGGGCCGGGCGAGGCCATGAATTGCCTTCATCTCATCCGCCGTCAGGTGAAAATCGAAGATATCGAAATTCTCCTTGAGGCGGCTTGCCGTCGAGGTCTTGGAAAGTGCCACCACGCCGTGCTGCTGGATGAGCCAGCGCAACACCACCTGCGCGGCCGTCTTGCCATGGCGGCTGCCGATGTCGTTCAGAAGCGGGTCCTTCGGCACCTTGCCATCGGCCATCGCATAATAGGCGGTGATCGACATGCCGAGACGCTCTGCATCCTCCAGCACCTTCAGCTGGTCGAGATAGGGGTGATATTCGACCTGGTTGGTGACGAGCGGTGCCTTGGAAAGCTTGGCCGCTTCGTCCATCTGGTGGGTGTTGAAGTTGCTGATGCCGATATGGCGGACCTTGCCGGCCTCAACAGCGGCGTTCAGTCCCTCGATCCGCTCGGCCATCGGCACCGGGCTGCCCGGCCAGTGGAGAAGCAGCAGATCGACATAGTCGGTCTTCAGCTTGCGCAGGCTCTCATCGACGGATGCCGCGAAGCTGTCGCGACCGTATTCGACCGGGCGGTTGTGGGGTAAGATGGGACAAAAAGCTGATGGGTCAAGCCGGTTGGCAGATCGCTTGCGGCTTGCGGTCTAGCGCCTGGCTCAGAAGCGTGAGCGCAAGCGCGCCGGCCACGAGCAGGCCACCCACCCACGGCGTTGCCTGCAAGCCCAGCGGGGAGGCGACGACCAGACCGCCGATCCACGCACCCGCCGCAATGCCGAGATTGAAGGCGGCAATGTTGAGCGCCGAGGCGACATCGACGGCGCCCGGGCGATGCTGCTTGGCGAGCTGCACGACATAAAGCTGTAAGCCGGGCACGTTGGCAAAGGACAGGAAGCCGAGGGCTGCCAGTGTGACCAGCGCCGGAATGGTCGAGATCGCGGTGAACGAGAACAGCACGAGCACCAGAGCCTGTGCTGCAAACAGCCATCCGAGCGCCTTCACCGGATTGCGGTCGGCAAGCCGGCCGCCGAGGATATTGCCGGCGGCGATCGCAAGGCCATAGAGCACCAGCACGAGGCTGACGGACGAGGCGGCGAAGCCGGTCACTTCCTGCAGCATCGGGGCAAGGAAGGTGAAGGTGACGAAGGTGCCGCCATAGCCGAGCGCTGTCATGGCAAAGACGATCAGCAGGCGGCCGCTGCCCAGAACGCGCACCTGATCCATGAGGCTTGCCGGTGCGGCCTTGGAAAGGGTCGCGGGCAGGAGGGCGGCAATGCCGGCAAAGGCGATGACGCCGAGACCGGCAACGGCGAAGAAGGTCGCACGCCAGCCAAAGCTCTGGCCGATGAAGGTACCGAGCGGAACGCCGGTGACGATGGCAACCGTCAGGCCCATGAACATCATGGCAATCGCTGAGGCGCGACGGTTTTCCGGCACCAGATCGGCGGCGATGGTCGCGCCGACGGAGAAGAACACGCCATGGGCAAAGGCCGACAGCACGCGGGCGACGAGCAGAAGCTCATAACTCGGCGAGAAGGCCGCCATGGTGTTGCCGGCGATGAACAGCGCCATCAGGCCGAGCAGAAGCGGCTTGCGCTCGATCCGGCCGGTGAGCGCGGTGAGGATAGGAGCGCCAAACGTGACGCCGAGCGCATAGATGGACACGATCAGGCCGGCGAGGGGCAGGGTGATGTGAAGGTCGGTTGCGACCGTCGGCAGCAGGCCGACAATGACGAACTCGGTGGTGCCGATCGCGTAGGCCGAGATCGTGAGCGCAAAGAGGGCAAGGGGCATGGGACACCTTTTCGCCCGGCCAAGGCGGGCGGCTGGGAGCGCTCTGACTGGGAGCATCAGAACGCCGGTTGAATCGAATGCCCGGAATATGATGGAAGAGGACTTGCGCGATAATCCGCAGGAATGGATAAATACCTGTGAACTGAATTCATAAGGTGCAGCTATGGACAATCGCGCAGGTGAGATGGAGGTCTTTGCGACCGCCGCGGAACTCAAGAGCTTTTCGGCTGCCGGCCGGCGGCTGAAGCTTTCGCCATCTGCCGTCAGCAAGCTGGTAACGCGCATCGAAGACCGGCTCGGCACCCGGCTTCTGGTGCGCACCACGCGCTCGCTGCAATTGACGCCCGAAGGCGAGGTCTATCTGGCGCGGGCGCGGCGCATCCTTGCCGATATCGCCGAGACGGAGATCATCGTGTCCTCCGGCGCAGAGGCCGTTCCGCGCGGCCTGCTGCGGGTCAACGCGCTGATGGGATTTGGCGAACGCTATATCCTGCCGATCGTCAGCGAGTTTCTGGCGCTCTATCCGCATGTCCAGCTCGATCTTTCCCTGACGGATGGTGTGATCGATCTGATCGAGGAGCGGACGGATATCGCCATCCGCTCCGGCATCTTGCGGGACTCGAGCCTCAAGGCGCGCAAGCTTCTGGAGACCCGCCGGGTGCTGGTGGCTTCGCCGGATTATCTGGAACGCCGGGGTACGCCGCACACGCCGGACGATCTGGATCGGCACAACTGCCTCGATTTCAGTTTTCGCCGTGCGCGCGAGGGGTGGCCCTTTGTCGATCCGGAAAGCAGTAGTGTCGTCTTCCGTCCCGTCAGCGGCAACATGCTGGTCAATTCCGGGGTGATTATGCGCCAGATCTGCCTCGCCGGCATCGGCATCGGCCGCATCGGCTATTTCCATGTCAGCGAGGATATCCGCGAAGGGCGCCTTGTGATGCTGCTGGAAGATCATCGGCCGCAGGACGAGGAAATCATCCAGGCGGTCTTTGCCGGCCACGACCATCTCGCCGCCCGCATCCGCGCGTTCATCGATTTTCTGGTGGACAGAAGCGGAAAGGGTGGGGAAAGGCGCAGATAGTTGCCACGCATTCCCTCTTCTCCCCAGCGGGGAGAAGGTGGCCCGAAGGGCCGGATGAGGGGGCCTCGGGCTCTAAATTTGCCGCACCACCCCCTCATCGCCTCGCATGCGCTCGGCACTTCTCCCCGCCGGGGAGAAGAGGCAAGTCGCCTTATTCCACAACCTTCAGCGACGAAATCATCGCCTGCAGTTCCGCGCCATGGGCTTCTTCCATGCCCTTGGTGCCCCAATAGGTGATGACGAGAATCTTGCCCGGCTTCGGCGAAGCGAAGGTGAGGCTGATGCTGACGTCGCCGTCATTGTCCTTGCCGGACCAGTCGAGGCTGGTGGCCTGCATGCCGTTCAGCGTGCCGCTGCTCTCTTTCTGGGTCGCGGTATCGACGGTGACGCCGGCGCCCTTCAGGTATTCGATGCACTCGTTGACGACTTCTTCGGTGCCGGCCTCGTCGGTCACGTCGATAGCGAGATAGATCGCATCGTCGGCGGCATTGGCTTCGATACCGCCGTCTGTTTCCTTCGGGCTCCAGTCATCGGGAATGGTGATCGAGGCGACCGGCTCGTCGCTCGGAAATTCGAGCGTCGCGGCAAAGCCCGTGCCCGGCAGAAAAGCGGCGAAAAGAGCCGCAGCAAGCATTTTTTTCATGATGTCCTCCCGCGATCGCAGGCGCGCAGCCTCCGTCGCATGTCACTGTTTGAATGCGGAAATCGTGGTTCTGAAATGTCGATTGCAGGTAAGGCGTATAAACCCACCCATCGCCTTGGCTGCGGGGCAAACATTAGCGTGTTTCGATCCGATCCGGTTGGGCCAACTTTGGGGGAATCGGGTGGCGCCGAATGCCTGCCCTGTCCAGACTGATGGCCTTTCAACTTGACGCGGCAAGCGCCGACAGCCATCTAAAAGGCAAGTCGGTGTTGCACCGCAAAAAAATGATCCGAGGCCTGCCATGTCCGCAAAGCGCACCATGTCGCTCACATCCGAACTCGTCGCCCTCTGCCATCGCGAAGTACCCGATCAAGGGCTCGATGGCCGCTTCACGCCGCTGACCGACGACGACTATCGCGTTCTCGCGGAAAAGCTGGAGGCGGAATCGGATCATGGCCCGCTCTGGGTCTTTGCCTATGGTTCGCTGATCTGGAAGCCGGAGTTCGAGTCCGTCGAGATGAAGCCCGCCACCGCCTTCGGCTGGCACCGGGCCTTCACGCTGGAGATCAACAGCTGGCGCGGCTCGCGCGAGCAGCCGGGTTTGATGATGGCGCTTGCCAAGGGCGGCCGCTGCGACGGCGTGATCTACCGGCTGCCGGACGGCAACCGGCTGGAGCAGATCGAGCGCATGCTGCGCCGGGAAGTCAGCGAAACCGAAGGCGTTCAGGCGGTGCGCTGGCTGCCGGTGAAAACCGCCGACGGCCCGCAAATGGCGCTCGGCTTCTGGGTGGGCGAGACGGCCCGCAGCATATCCCATCGCCATCCGCCCTCCGAGGTCGCCCATATCCTGGCGCGCGCCTGCGGCCATATCGGCTCCGGTGCCGAATATCTCTACAACACCGTCTCGCATCTCGAAGAATTCGGCATCCGCGACCGCAACCTGTGGCGCCTTCAGGCGCTGGTCGCCGATGAAATCCGCAAGCTCCACCGGCTGGAAGAAGGCCCGCACAGGCCGGCGGCGGAGCGGCGGCACTGAGGGTAGACGCCATCACCCCCGCGCCGTCATCCACACCCCAACCATCGTCACCGCCAGACCGATGAACATCGCCGGTGTCAGCGGCTCGGAAAATAGCGCCCAGGCCCAGAGCATGGTGACCGGCGGGCTGAGATAGATCGCGGCGCTCACCTTTGCGACGGGAAACAAACGAAGACTGGTGTAGTAGACGGAATAGGCGGCGAAGGTCGCGATCAGCACCAGCCAGACCATGCCGATGGCAAAATTCTGGGTCATCGGCGGCGCGATGTTGCCTTGCATCAGGGCGCAGATCCCGAACAGAACGGAGCCCGTCAGCGTATGAATGCAGAGGCTTTGATGAACGGGCATCTGTGTCGCGCGGTTGCGCCGGAGCAGCACCGAGGCGACGGCGAAGACGAGCATCGATCCGACCGTCAGCCCATAGGCCCAGAGCGGTGCTGCGCCGAAGCTCAGGCTGTCGAACGAGACGATCACCACGCCGGCAACCGCAATCGCGGTTCCAAGCCACTGCCGGCCGCTCAGCCTTTCGCCGAGCACGGGCTGCGACAGCGCGGCAATGGCCAGCGGCAGCAGGTCGGAGATGAGCGCGACGAGGCCGGTCGGCACCCGCTGCTCGATCGCCAGCGCAAAGCCCCCCAGATAGAGAAACACCGATATCACGCCGAACAGCATCTGGCCCCGCACCGCACGCAAGGTGAGTTTCGGACCGATCGTCAGCGCGAAGGGCAGGAGGATAAGTCCCGACAGAAGCGTGCGCCAGAAAAGCACCAGCACGACGCTGGCTTCTTCGCTGGCATAGCGGATGCCGATGAAGCCGGAACTCCAGCCGATCACCAGCAGCGTGGCCATCACAGGCCAGAGCAGGGGATGGGGGCGCGGGGTGGAATGTTCTGCTGTGGTAGATTTCATGAGGGTTCCGTGGCCTGAAATTTACCCATCAATACGCAGACACAGGTGCTTACGCTCATGACAAATTTCGATCATAGCATGAAATTCAGCTCAATATCGTAATGGAATATTGCCGCGAACCGTCGCCTCAGGCATAGTTTCGGAAAGAGTTTGGAGTTTGAGGCATGTCGGAATTCCCCGGTCGACGTCTGGAAATAGATGCGCTGCGCGCCCTGGCTGCCATCCGCAATCATGGCGGGGTCACCCGCGCGGCGGAGGCTTTGGGCCTCTCCCAGTCGGCGGTCAGCCACAAGATCAGGCGGCTGGAGACGAGCCTCGATTGCGAGCTGCTCAACCGCAAGGCCGGCGGCTCGCTGTTTACGTCGGCGGGCGAGGATTTGCTGGATTATGCCGCTCGTATCCTCGGCCTGCATGACGAAGCCGTGCTCAGCCTGTCGAAAACTGCGCTTTCCGGGCGTATCGCGCTCGGCCTCACCGAAGACACCGCCTGCACCGATCTTGCCCGCATCCTCGGCCGGTTCGGCCGCCTGCACCCGCAGGTCTCGGCCAGGACAAAGGTGCGCATGAGCCTTGTTCTGAGGGAGTTGCTGGAGCGGGGCGAACTCGATGCCGCCATCGTGCAGATCTTTGCCCATGAAGTCCGCCCCACGGATGTCGTGCTGTTTCAGGAGCAGCTTCATTGGGTGAAGCATCCGGAACTGACGCTGCCGGAGCAGGGGCCGGTCCCGTTCCTCTCCTTCGACGATCAGTGCTTCTATCGCCGATGGGCGCACGATATCGGGCAGGATGGTGGAGTGGTGCTCGAGACCGTCTTCGAATGCGCCAGCGCCGCCGGCATCGTCGCAGCGGTCAAATCGGCCATGGGCGTGGCGCTTCTCAGCCAGCGCCATATCCGCCCTGAGATGCAGATCGTCACCGATCGCCTGCCGAAACCGCCCGGCCTCGTCTACGTCGTCCGCCGCGCCCGCAAGACCCGAAACCCGGTGCTGGATACGCTTGTGAGCGAAATAAAGGCCGAAATCACCCGCTACGGCGGCTTGGCGCTGGCAAGCTGAAGCGCCCTTGAGGAAGGCTTATGCCTTCACCGCCACGATAAACAGACGCGGAAAACGCAAGAGCACGCGCCCGTCGGCCAGCGGCGGGTAAGCGGCGCGGATGCGCTCCAGATAGGCGGCGAGATAATCCGCCCGCAGCTCTTCCGGCAGGGCGTCGAGATAGGGGCGAAGGCCCGTGCCCTTCACCCATTCGACAATTGCTTCTGCATCGGCGAGCCGGTGATAGTAGATGGTATGCCAGACATCGACACGGGTGCTGTGCGGCGAAAGCCGGTCGATATAGACGGCCGGCACCGGCAGGGCGGTCCGGTCACGCGGGTTCTTGGCGAAATGCGCAGCAAATGGAGCCAGGGCGGCAACCTCGCGCATCGCCACATGGCTGGGTTCAGAAAGGTTGTCCGGCATCTGCACAGCAAGCGTTCCGCCGGAGACGAGGCTCCCCATCAGCCGTTCGAGACTATCGAGATGGTTCGGCAGCCACTGGAAGACGGCATTGGCATAAAACAGCGCGGCCGGGGCGGGTGGCTGCCATTCCGCCAGATCGCCCTTTTCGAACGTCAGTTGCGGCAACCTTTTTCGCGCTGCCGCCAGCATGTCCTCGTCGCTGTCGATGCCGATGGTCAGGCGGTCGGCAAACCGATCGTTGATCAGCGCCGTGGAGTTGCCCGGACCGCAGCCAAGGTCGTAGAGCGCACCTCCCGGCACGTCCGAAACCTGTGCCAGAAGGTCACGCGCCGGCCGTGTGCGCTCGTCTTCGAATTTCACATACTGCGCCGCCGACCACGCCATGACCTCATCCTTCCTGATGCTGCTGCAGGCTTTCGAGCGACGGCAGGATCACCGCCGGACCGAAATCCACATATTCGTCCGGCCGGTTGGCGCGGTTTATCCAGACGGTGCGGAAGCCGAATTTCGTGGCTCCCGCGATATCCCAGCGGTTCGACGACTGGAAGGATACGGCGCTCGGATAAAGCCGGTAATGGGTGGTGACGATATCATAGGCGGCAGGCGCCGTCTTGAAGGCGCGCACGGCCTCGACGGAAAAGATATCGTCGACGACGAGATCAAGCCCGGCCTTGCCGACCGCGGATTTGAGCATCGCATCCGTGCCGTTGGAGAGTATGGCGATGCGCGCGCCTCCGGCCTTCAGGTTTTTCAGGACGGTCGGGACTTCCGGGTAGCAGTCGAGCTGCCAATAGGCATCGAGCAGGGGCTGTTTCAGGGCGGGATTGGCGGATGGAAAGCGCTGGAAGGTGTGGTCGAGTGCCTGCATTGTCAGCGTCCAGAAATCGGCGTAGGCGCCCATCAGCGTCCTGATCCAGGAATATTCCAGCTGCTTTGCCCGCCACATCTCCGAAAAAACCTCGGCGTCCGGCCCCATCGCGTCCGCATGCCGGCGCACGGCGGCATGCACATCAAACAGCGTGCCATAGGCATCGAAGACATAGGCGGTAAAGGCCATGGGAACCTCTCGGGGATTGTCCGACGGACGGGATCAGGTGACCCCTTGCGAATGTCGGTCACGATGGGGGCGGTGGCAAGGCATTGTCAAAAGAGATTGGGAGAAGAGGGAGCCCAATCCCGCGAACCTCACACCTTACCCGTTTTCCAAACCTTCGCCGGAAAACGC
Source organism: Pararhizobium arenae (assembly GCF_001931685.1). Lineage (GTDB taxonomy): Bacteria > Pseudomonadota > Alphaproteobacteria > Rhizobiales > Rhizobiaceae > Pararhizobium > Pararhizobium arenae. The sequence continues at coordinate 324,658 of NZ_MOOY01000003.1, forward strand.
AGAGCCTGTTTCGAAAGCTTGCCCTTCAGCCCCAGCACCGTATCGCAGAGCCCCACGACATGCCGGTTGGGCTTCGCCTCCGGCCTGAGCGCATGCAGGTTGGCGGCGGCATCTTCCGGCTCCATGTAGCGGCCGAGAATGCCGAGCGTCAGCGCCGTCGAGCGGCCGATGCCGCGCAGGCAGTGGACGAGCAGATGTGCATCCTTGGGCAGCCCATCGATAAAGGCGAAGGCTGCTTCGATATGGGCGATCTTTGCCGCATCCGGCTCGTCCGGGTCCATGGCATCGCCGAACTGGAGCTGCAGGTGGCGCTCTTCCGGCAGGTCGATCATCGAGAGCAGCTTCGTGCCGGTGGCGCGGATCGAAATGAGATGGCTCGGCGCCCAGTCCGCCCGGTTATGGCGAGCCTCGGTCTGGGAGGAAACGATGATGTGCAAGGGCCAGCCATTGGGGTGGGCGGCATTGCTGGCAAGGATGGGTGCGTAGAGCATGTCCGTCTGTTTTTCCGCCGCCAGTGCCATCTGCTTTCTCCCTGATTCCACCCCGCCAAACTACCAGCCGGATGCCGGATCGGGGAGGGGGAAAATCGTCTGTCCCTGCCGTGCTGGCCCAACACGACGATCAAAATTGGAACATCCGCGCCTCCGATTGGTTGGCACTTATCTGGAAGGAGTTTTGTGATGGCAATCGAAAAACCAAAGGACGGCGCTGCCGGCACGACGGATCAATCTCCCCGCTGGGAAGGACCGGAGGCCACCCGGCCGCGTGGATACCTCCCCGCCAGGGACAATCCCGATGTGGAAAAAGATGCGGTGGGCGAAACCAACGCCAATCCGAAGCGTACGAAGGCGACCGATGCCTTCAAAACGAAGGAGAGCTAAAATGAAACCGGAGTCCCACGCCAAAGGCCAGTTCGCGAAGTCGCAGGCCGATCGAAAAAGCACCGGTGTCGCCAGTGCCAAGCCAACGGTGATCACCGGGTCGGAAGACATGACCAATCATCGCACCCCGCCGGGACGAAAAAAGCCGAAGAAGGATTGGGACACGAATTTTGACGACAAGGCCCCCGATCTGTCGCGAGACTAACTCCCCTTGATCGCAGCCGCATCTCCGTCCCTCAAACGATTTTCCATCCTCATGGATCACTGCTATGACGGCGGAAAATCAGACCCCGGAGACGTAGACGTGAGCAAGAGTTGGAGCAAGGGCGTGACCCTGGCGCTGGAAGGCCCGGATAAATTCACGACCATCACCACCATTCAGGAAGCCTCCTGGGCGCTGATCGAGGATTGGCCGGTGGAGGATGGCGAAGCGCTGGACGCGGCCTTGCTCATCATCGAGGCGACGCTGAAGGGCAAAAAGACGCCCGAGGATGCCAGACGCGCGTTTATCGCCGCGGCGCAGGAGGCGGGGATTGAGGTCAAGGGGTAGAGCGTGGAATATACGCCTGAGAGACATGACCTTACGTAAACTGAAGCAGCTGGATTCTTTATGCTGACTTGAAGCCTTTTCCTCGTCGCTGAGTAGAATCGGTGCGCTTCATCCGATGTTTACTTGGACAGAAATTTGCCCTCCGCAACGCGGTATTGTGAGCGAGAGGGCTGATCAGGACTTGTTTTATGCGGATTCAACGACGACCCAAAACAACATGGCCAATGGGAAGGACGGTAGGTGTCATTTTCGTAGCGTGGTTTCTGATTTCGTTTATCCCGATTGTCATTGCCGGGTTTGGCTTCAATTTTTTGCCATCGACTAGTTGGGTGGATTCCACCTCAAGCTTTGCAAACATTTTTGGCGGACTGTCAGCTTGCCTTCTAACGTGGGTGTTCTGGAGGACAAGGAAGGTTGCGGCCAAGGGCAGCCTCAAAATGGTTGCGTTGCTTATTGGTGCGCCGGCCGTCGGGTATCTCCTTGGGCGAAATCTGGTGATGTACTCGATCCCTATTATGTCGGCAGTACTCGTAGGTGGAACTGTGGATTTGAGATTTACGATAGCTGCAATAGATCAGCCCGGTACAAAGCGCTGCCGTACGCCCGTTGAGCTACAAGGAATGCCATTACTGTTCCCCAAGCTCTGCCGGGTCCCACAGGAGTTTCGACAAAAACTTGCCCCTGGTGACGAAATTGTTGTGAGCGGTCGTGGAACGTCACAAGGACTGTTCGTCGAAAATATCAGGCGTTAATCTCCGCTGCTTTGCTTCGACATTCGTGTTGAATTGCTCGTGAACATTTCCACATTTGACCTTGGATTCAAGTCCTCATCTTATGGCCGTCGTGCGTCAGGCCGCGGCGGCCTCGATCTCTCTTTTGGCGGCCCTTGCGATAAATCCGGATCTCGTGAGCCCATGGGCTTCAGCAAATGCGTCAATCTGCTGGAGCACGTCTTCCGGAAGAGTGACGTTCACTCTGACCGCTCTCTTGGCCTCAGTCTTCAGTGCCACGAGAATGGCCACGCCATCCCGATTTTCAGTGTTGCTCATGATGGCCTCAAGCGTAGAGGGTTCGGGGATGGCATCGCCGTCTTCGATTAGCCCTTCGATGTGAAGCGCCAAGGCTTCCTCGGCCATATCACGAGCGTCATCCAGCGACGTACCCGCAGTGACAAGGCCAGGAAAGTCGGGAAAGGAAACGCCGAAATCGCTCTCGGAGTCCTTATGGATGAGACCGATATAGTTGCGCATGGTGTTACCTCAATTTTAAGCCGGCTTGTTTCTCTATGCTTTTGAGCGTGCCGATGGGGATATCGCGCTTTGGATGCGGAACAGTGACGCGCCCCGTCTTTTCAGGGTGCTTGAACTGTGCGTGGCTGCCTTTGCGAGCAACCTCGATCCATCCATCAGCCAACAATGCGTCAATAACATCGCCACTCTTCATGCGAAAATTATACACACTAGTGTGTATATTTCAAGCGTGACGGTAGGACATATTCGGAGTAGCTGCGCTCGTCTGCTTTCCTCAAAACCGCGTAATCACGCTGATCCCCAAATCCGTCGCCGTATCCATCGTCGTCAGCACCGGTATCGCCTCTTCCAGCGTCACATGCCGGCCGATCAGCTTCTGCGGGTTGAGTTTGCCCGTCGCGATCATCTCCAGCATGGCGTCGTAGCGCCAGGCCTGCATGCCGTGGCTGCCGTAGATTTCCAGTTCGTGGCCGATCACCTGCGCCATCGGGATCTGCGGCGCGGAATGGTCGCCGAGCATCAGGCCAACCTGCACATGCCGGCCGCGGCGGCGGAGATTCTTGATCGAGTTGAAGCAGGTGACGGGCGAACCAAGCGCATCGATCGAAACATGGGCGCCACCGCCGGTCAGCTCCCGCACGGCTTCGGCGACATCGCCAACCGTCGTTGCATCGATGGTCGCGACCGCGCCGATCTCGCGGGCGAAGGAGAGTTTCGTTTCGGCGATATCGATGGCGATGACGTTGGCGCCGAGCGCGGACGCGATCATGATGGCCGAAAGCCCAACACCGCCGCAGCCATGAACAGCCACCCACTCGCCGCCCTTGACGCGGCCCTGATCGGCAATGGCGCGGAAGGAGGTGGCGAAACGGCAGCCGAGGCTTGCGGCAGTGGCGAAATCGATGGTTTCCGGCAAGGCCACGAGGTTCTGCTCTGCATAATCGATCGCCACATATTCGGCGAACGAGCCCCAATGGGTGAAGCCGGGCTGGAACTGGTTGGGGCAAACTTGCGCATTGCCCGAGTGGCACTCGCCGCAGCGGCCGCAGCCGGAGACGAAGGGCACGGTGACCCGGTCACCGATCTTGTAGCGCATCACGCCCTTGCCGGTGGCGGTGATGATGCCGGCAAGCTCATGGCCGGGCACATGCGGCAGGTTGATATCCGGGTCGTGGCCCATCCAGCCATGCCAGTCGCTGCGGCAGATGCCGGTCGCCTCCACCTTGATGACGACGCCATCTGCCGTCGGCGTCGGGTCCGGCAGAGTGCGGATGTCCGGTGCTTCGCCGAAGGCTTCGTAATACATGGCTTTCATGGGGTTGCTCCGTTGTCTGTCGGCAGCCGGCGGGTTCTCCGGGCCATGAGGATTTCGTCAAATTCCTGGCCGTCCTCAAGGAAGCCGCCAGGGATGCGACCGATCTCGGCAAAGCCGGCCTTGAAATAGAAGGCGATGGCGCCGGCATTGTCCGCCCTGACGGCAAGCTCCAGTTGGCGGATGTTTGTTATCGCGGCGTGGCTCTCCAGCGCATCGAGCATTGCCTTTGCGAGACCCGAACCGCGCCAGCTTGCGCGAATATAGACCATGACGATCGTTGCGCGATGGGCCATTTTCGCCGCGCGCTGGCGCATCAGGCCCATGATCGCAACCGGTGTCTCGCCCTCGAAGGCGGCGAAGATGGTGTTGCCGACGAGGTGCTGCCGCCAGTCGGATTCGGATATGGTCAGCCAGTCTTCTTCACGGCTGGCAAAGGCGTGTGGGTCCTGGCGCAGGGATTCGAGGCGGATGGCACGAAAGGCGGCGACATCTCCCGGGGAGAGCATGCGGATGGCGGGGATGTTGCTGGAGTTGGTTTCTGCGTGAGGCACTGACGGACCGGTCCCTTGAGGCATGACTTTCATGTGGTGCGTCCCCCTCGCGAGACCAAGGGACAACGGACGGAGCGGCATATCCCTTCTCCCCGCCTGCGGGGAGAAGGTGCCCGATAGGGCGGATGAGGGGCAGAGACCAGCCTGTCGCGCGTGCCGATGCCTTTCGCCCCTCACGCTAACCCTCTCCTCGCAAGCGGGGAGAGGGGACGACCGTGACTCCGGCCTCTCCCTCGTTTCCATCGGCGTGCCCGCAACCTATCCAACCCCATCTTTCCGATCCAGATTGCTTGCCCATGACTTTTTTTGATGGACCTATTTACCCCAATGCTCGATTTTCCGGATATGCCGGAGGAAAGAGCCAGCAAAGGAGACTATCATGGCCGTCGATACCAAGGCACGCAGCACCACATGGACCTATGTGGATGGGGAGTGGCTCTCCGGTAACCCGCCGCTGATCGGCCCGACGTCCCATGCCATGTGGCTCGGCTCCACCGTGTTCGATGGCGGCCGCTGGTTTGACGGCATCGCGCCGGACCTCGACCTGCATTGCCAGCGCGTCAACCGCTCGGCGCTTGCGCTCGGCCTGAAGCCCACCGTGCCGGCCGAGGATATCGAGGCGCTCGCCTGGGAAGGCGTCAAGAAATTCGACGGCAAGACTGCGATCTACATCAAGCCGATGTATTGGGGCGAGCACGGTTCGCCGGGCAGCGTCGTCACGGTCGATCCGGACTCGACCCGCTTTGCCCTGTGCCTGTTCGAAGCGCCGATGGGCGAGGGGCCGGGCGGCCAGTCGCTGGCCGTCTCGCCCTTCCGCCGCCCGACCATCGAGACGATGCCGACAGACGCGAAAGCCGGTTGCCTCTATCCGAACAACGGCCGCATCCTGGCCGAAGCCCGCTCGCGCGGCTTCAGCAATGCTTTGGTGCGCGACATGCTCGGCAATATCGCCGAAACCGGCTCGTCCAACGTCTTCATGGTCAAGGATGGCGTCGTCTTCACGCCGGCCGCAAACCGCACCTTCCTCGCCGGCATCACCCGCTTCCGCGTGATCGGGCTTCTGCGGGAGGCCGGTTTCGAAGTGGTGGAGACATCCCTGACGCTGGCCGACTTCCAGGGCGCCGACGAGATTTTCACCTCCGGCAATTATTCCAAGGTCGTGCCGGTGACGAAGCTGGAAGACCGCGACATCCAGCCCGGCCCCATCGCCGCCAAGGCGAAGGACCTTTATATGGACTGGGCGAACTCGAAGACGTCTGATTTTTGAGACAAAACTCTCGGTCGCCATCCTCGGCCTTGTGCCGAGGATCTTTCAGGCTGTCGTCAAACGACAGGTCGGCAGATGTTTGGGACAGGCCCAAGCATGACGGCAGCGAGGGCGTGAGCCTTCCGTCAAACGGCCTGCGCCCCGCTCACCGGATGACGGTGCATCGACCAGGCCTGCCAACAGATGCCGATCAGGAAGATCACTGCCCAGGCCGCCGTCGTCGCCTGCACGGGCGGCGATTCCGGGCCGTTGCCGATCGGGTTTGATGGCGGCACGCGCGAGAGCGTTTCGTTGATCGCCGGCACCATCAGCAGGAAATAGGTGAACGACATCGAGAGAACCTGCAGATAGCGGTTCAGTCGTCCGAACCAGCCGAGTTTGGCGATCGCGAAGGAAAAGGCGATGGCCAGCAGCGTCAGGATGCCGATCGCGTGGCCGGGGTTGAAGCCGCCGGTGCTCGAAAGCCCGAAGGATGTCACCACCGAAAGAACGATCGTGATCAAATAGAGGCGCCCCGCATCGCTCTTTGGCACGATCGCGCCGTATTTCGAGAAACTGTAGATGCCGGCGATGACCGGAATGACGCTGACGACGGTGTGGATGATACCGAGCGTCGACATGGGATTTGCCATGCTGTTTCCCCTCAAGTCACAAATCGAATTTTTCAATATGAACTGAAATTTTGGGCATGCGTCTTGTACGAAACGCATGTGGCAGCGGGTGCGTGGACGGAAAATTCGCGCTCAGCCTTATGGAAATTTTATATTTTCGGGGCCGCCTCGCAATCGAAATAAAATGCGCATCGGGAATAGACCATCCGTCGTCGGAGATGCTGCCGCCAGGGCAGCAGGCGTTCCGTCGTCAGACTGACTGGAGTGTGTCATGCCCCATTTTCACAGATTGCACGTCGATGCCCATGCCGGTCGGCCGATCCGGCCGATGAGGCGGCGCGAGCCGCAACGGCCGGCGCGGCCAGTGGAGATGTCGGCCGAAGCCGAAATCGCCACCTTTCTGCGGGCTTTCGCGGTGGTGGCGCTGGCCATGGCCGGGGCGGCCGCTGTCATCATTCTGGGATAGCTTGCTGACGAGATCGCGGCGGTTTCCTCTTCTCCCACCAGGGTAGAAGAGGGGCCTGCCGTGCCCGTATCAGTCCTTCAGCATCTCCTCGGTAAGCTCGCTGCCGAGCTCCACCGTTTTGGCCTGCTTGTCATAGACGCAGATCTGCGAGATCGTCGCCTCCGCACCCTTGGCCTTGCCGCTCACCAGCGCCAGTCCGAAGCGCTCGGAGCCAAACGGATCGACGACGGCCTTCGGGCTCTCCATCGAGGATGCCACCGCCGCGAGGCATTTTTTGCTGACATCGGCCCGCATTTCCTCCCACGCATCACCGGAAGAGGCCTGGGCAAGGCCCGGCGCGGTAAGGAGGGTAGCGATGATGACGGCGCGGCGAAGAAGAAAGGGCATCAAAAATCTCCTGATTGGTTTGCCCCGAGCTTGGCGAAGAACGTGGCCATTCTGTGGGGCCGGGCAGTTTTTGCGGGAGAGTAAGGGGAAGTATTTTCCAAAGGCGTACCGAAATTTGGTGGAGGAGCAGTTGCCACCCGCAGCCATGGTCCCTATGTTCCCGAACGACAGATTTTATTGAGAAATTCCATCGCCAAGAGGAGATACCACCATGGCTTTCGAATTGCCGAACCTTCCCTATGACTACGATGCGCTCGCGCCCTACATGTCGCGCGAAACGCTCGAGTATCATCACGACAAGCACCACCAGGCCTACGTGACCAACGGCAACAAGCTGGCTGAAGAAGCCGGTCTCGCCGACCTGTCGCTCGAGGAAATCGTCAAGAAGTCCTACGGCACCAACCAGCCGCTGTTCAACAATGCCGGCCAGCACTACAACCACCTTCATTTCTGGAAGTGGATGAAGAAGGGCGGCGGCGGCACGTCGCTGCCGGGCGCGCTGGACGCTGCCATCAAGTCCGATCTCGGCGGCTACGACAAGTTCCGCGCCGACTTCCTCGCGGCCGGCGCTGGCCAGTTCGGCTCGGGCTGGGCATGGCTCTCCGTCAAGAACGGCAAGCTGGAAATTTCCAAGACCCCGAACGGTGAAAACCCGCTCGTTCACGGCGCTACCCCGATCCTCGGCGTCGATGTCTGGGAACACTCCTACTACATCGACTACCGCAATGCCCGTCCCAAGTACCTCGAAGCCTTCGTCGACAGCCTCGTCAACTGGGACTACGTGCTGGAACTCTACGAAGGCGCGACCAAGTAATCATTTCAAGCCAAAGGCTTGTGACATCGAACCCGGTCGAGAGGCCGGGTTTTTTGTGGGGACAATGCCTGTCTTTGTTGCGCAGGAAAGCTATCGGCCAAGCCCGGCGCGAAACGCCGTCAGCAGGTTCAGGCCTTCCCGCCAGTCGCCAAGGCCGCTTTGCCCGTTTATGTGGCCTGCCGCGCCGATCTCAATCAATCCACATTCCCACTCCGCCGCCCGCCGTCTCGAAGAGTCGGGCGTGCCAAAAGGATCATTGCTGCTCGCAACGATCAGCGACGGCATCCGCAATGGGCTTTCGGGCGGGTTGGCAAAGCTTGCCGCTTCCTGCGGAAAAGCGTCCGAGCCCGGATCGGGAACCGCAACCAGAAAAGCACCTGCAACGGCCGTTGTCGAAATCGCCTGCCAATGGGCAACCAGAAGGCACGCGAGACTGTGCGCCACCAGCACCGGGGGCTTTGCCGCACCCTGAACCGCCGTCTCCAGCGCGTCGATCCACGCCCCGCGTTCGGGCTTGTCCCAATCTCCGGGCTGGAACCGCGTCATGGCGGCGTCCCGCCGTTCCCAAAGCGTCTGCCAATGGCTTTCCCCGGAACCGCCGATGCCGGGCAATAGGATGATGTCGCTCATTTTGTCTCCTTGAATGAATGTCAACAAAATGATGGACACGGGATTTCTTTGGAATGAGAATTCATCGGAAAACCCTTGCTGCAGCCGATGAATTCAAAGTCGAAAGACGAATTATGCCTGATCCCGTCACCCTCGACCCCACCGATATTGCCATTCTGGAGGCGATGCAGGAAAACGGTCGCATCGGCATGTCCGAGCTTGGCCGCCGCATCGGGCTTTCTCAGCCGGCGACCTCGGAACGGGTGAAACGGCTGGAGGAGCGTGGCGTGATCAGCGGCTACGGCGCGCGGCTCGATGCGGCGCGGCTTGGGCTTGGCATGATGGCGGTCATCCTCCTGCGCACCACGCATGAGCATATCAAGCCCTGCCTTGCCCTCTTTGCGGAATTGCCGCCGGTGATCGAGGTCCTGCGCCTGACCGGCGAGGATTGTTTCCTGCTGAAGGTGCTCGTGCCCACCCCCGGCGACCTTGAAACCATCGTCGATACCATCGCCCGCTACGGTTCGGTCACGACCTCGCTTGTGCTGCGCAGCGAGCCGGAAAAGCCGATCGGCCGAAGCCTGCTGAAGCGCCTCTGAAGCCCGGATCGTCCGGCCTGTCACCACCCTGTCACCAAGCCGCGGTAACCAGCCTCTCATGCCCGATCAAACACCGCTCCTCCGCTTCGGCATCATCGCCGATCCCCAATATGCCGATCTCGGTCCGGACCCGGCGCTGAACCGCTATTTCCGCAAGAGCCTTGACCGCGTGGCCGAGGCGATCGAGGTTTTCAATGGCGAAGAGCTCGATTTTGTCGTCACGCTCGGCGACATCATCGATCGCGGTTTCGAGAATTTCGACGATATCCTGCCCCTCTACGAAAAATCGCGTCATCCGACCTATTTCCTGCTCGGCAACCACGACTATGCCGTCTCGGCGCAGCATCTGCCCGCCGTCGCCGGGCGCGTCGGGCTGGAGCGTGGTTACTACGATCTGGTCATAGGCCAGTATCGTCTGGTTTTCCTCGATGGCAGCGATGTCAGTGTCTTCTCCGCCCCCGTCAATGACCCGCGCACGGCTCTGGCGAAAGAGCGGCTCTCGGCTCTGAAGCAGACCGGCGCCAGAAATGCCCAGACCTGGAACGGTTCTCTGGGTGACGAGCAACTCACCTGGTTGGCATCGGTGCTGGCAAAGGCGGATGTGGACGGCGAACAGGTCATCGTCTTCAACCACTATCCGGTCTTTCCACCAAACCGGCACAATATGTGGGACAGCCAGCGCATTCTCGACACGCTTGCAAAATTCGAAAGCTTCACCGTATATTTCTGCGGCCATAACCACGACGGCGATTTCGGCCTCCTGCACGGGCGCCCTTTCGTGACCGTCAAAGGCATGGTCGATACGCCCGAGCACAACGCCTTTACCATCGTCTCCGTCTTCACCGACCGCATCGAGATCGAAGGCTATGGCCGCGAGGAGAGCCGGGTGGTTCCTCTGGGAACGGTTCTCGCCTGACAGGAACAGACGGCACCCTTGCAGGGCGGCAACATGCCTCCCATAATGCGGCATATTGCCGGAGAGGTTTGCCATGTCCGTTGCCATCGTCGAGGAAGTCGCCCGCAAGCTGGGCGGCAAGACTGTGCTGGGAACCATTGTGCGTTCCCAGGCCGATCTGGCCTTGGTTGTTCGCAATCGCCTGCCTCTCTCCGCCCTGGCCGGTTTAAGCCGGGCAGGGATGACGGAGCAGGAAATCGATGCCTTCGTGATCCCGCAACGAACGCGCCGACACAGGGCGGAAAAGAAACGACCGCTGACGGTGGATGAGTCGGATCGTGCCGTTCGCCTTCTGCGTATTCAGTCGCTTGCGGATCAGACCTTCGGAAATGAAGAGAAGGCCAACCGCTGGCTGCGCCGTCCGTTGAGCGAGCTTGGCGGTGAAACGCCGCTGGTCGTTTCACAGACGGAGACCGGAGCGCGGGTCATCGAGACGATCATCGGCAAGATTGCCTGGGGTGCTGCCGCCTGATGCGGCTTTGGCGTCTCTCCGGTCGCCAGTTTGCGCGTGCCCTCGATGGGGGTTATGGCCTGCATTTCGATGGCCGCTGGAATACGGTCGGTCATGCCGTGACCTATTGCGCAACCTCTCCATCCCTCTGCGTTCTGGAAAAACTGGTCCATGTCGAAGATCCCGACCTGCTGCCGGACCTCGTCATGGTCACCTATGAACTCCCCGATGATACCGAAATCGAGGATATCGCCTTGTCCGATCTGCCGGCCGACTGGCGTCGCCACGAGGCATTGACCCAGGGTATGGGGGACGACTGGCACGCGGCACAATAAGCGCTTCTCTTGCGCGTTCCATCGGCCATCGTGCCGATCGCCGGTTCACCCGATGTGAATATTCTGGTCAACCACGCGCACCCGGATGCTCACAGGCTGCGCATCGTCGATGAGCAGCCGTTTGTCTTCGACGTCAGGCTGCTGTGATCAGTTGGAGACTGCGACAGGCGGCATGTTCCAGCCGCTGATCCACAGGTCGCGAAGGTTATCTCCGTCTCCGCGAAAATGCTCTTCGAGCAAATCGCAGGCTTCCACCCGGTCGGCCCGGAAATTGCGGATTGCTTCTCTCAGTTCGCACCAACCGACGACGACGGCGGTCGCGGGCTGCTGCTGGCCGGCGCGCTCTATATCGCCTGGATCGGCTACACGCTGCTGCGCTCGAATATCGCGATCGCCGCCGTCGAACCGTCTGCCCGCCTATCCCACTGGACGAGCTTTCGCCGCGGTGCGCTGACGAGCCTGATGAACCCCAAGGCCTATCTCTTCATGCTCGCGGTCTATCCGCAATTCCTCAAACCCGAATTCGGGCCGCTCTTGCGGCAGGTGCCGGTCATGGGCGTCATGATCTCTCTCACCCAGCTGGCGATCTATGGAAGCCTTGCGATTGCCGCCGGTCGCAGCCGCGATGTGATCACCTCAAGTCCTTATGCAACCGCGATGCTCGGCAAGGGCGTCGGGCTGGTGCTGGTGCTTGTTGCCGCGTGGACCGCATGGCAGGGCTGGAACACGCAGATCGGTTAGGAAACATGATATTTTTACTCCTGTATTTTCCGTCTAAATGCTTCGAAATAAACAGGTTTTCAAAAAAATGTTACTTCCCTCGCGCCATCAACATGCAATGATCCCGCCCGTGCGCGGGAATCCATTCTGCGGTTTCCGCCTTGCCGGTTCAAAGGGAGATTTTGATGAAGCTGAAAACCATTGCACTGGCGATTGCCGTTGCGAGCATCGGCCTTGGCGCCGTCAGCGCGGCCGATAATCCGGTCGAAATTCGCGAAGGGCTGATGAAGAAGATCGGCGGCTCCATGGGCGCGCTGGCCGGCATCGCCAAGGGCGAAAAGCCTTACGATGAAGCGGTTGTGAAGGCGTCGCTCACCACCATTAGCGAAAGCATCAAGGCATTCCCGGACCAGTTCCCGGCAGGCTCGGAGGCTGGGTCGGAAGCGAGCCCGAAGATCTGGGAAAACATGGATGACTTCAAGGCGAAGGCCGCCAAGCTCGGCGCCGATGCCGATGCGCAGCTTGCCCAGCTGCCGGCAGATCAGGCCAGTGTCGGCGCCGCCCTTGGCGTGATCGGCAAGTCCTGCGGCGACTGTCACCAGTCCTACCGGGTGAAGAAGTAGCCCGCAAAAGCATGTCTCGCAAACGTGTGCAGCGGTTTTGCGAAATGACATGCGCAACAGCAAAAGCCTGAAGCTTGCGAGCGCATCTGAACGATCGCGGCACGCTTCAGACGGCTTTCATTTGTGACCGATGCACGGGATACTCTTCCGGTGCATCGGCGCATGCGTATGTGACGGCTGGAGGGGCATATGGCGGCAAGAGCGCGCAAATTTCTGACATCGGTGGTGCTGTTTGTGGCGGTGGCCGGCACGGCAGCCTGGTTCCTCACGCGGCCTGAGCCTTGGCCGGCAAGCCATTGGGAAGGTCTCGGCGAGCCGGATGTCGCCAATGGCGCCTTGGTGTTTTCCGCCGGCGGCTGCGTCAGCTGTCATGCCAAGCCCGGTGCGGAAGGCGATGCCCAGCTCGTTCTTGCGGGCGGCCTTTCGATCAAAAGCGATTTTGGCACCTTCCATGTGCCGAATATCTCGCCGGATGAAACGGCCGGCATCGGCGGATGGAGCCTTGCCCAGTTCGGCAATGCCATGACCCGCGGCGTCGGGCCGCGAAACGAACATCTTTATCCGTCCTTCCCCTACACCTCCTATGCCCGCATGACGCCGAAGGACGTCAACGATCTCTTCGGCTATCTGAAAACCCTGCCGAAAAGCGCCGAAGTCGCGCCGTCGCACGAACTGCCTTTTCCGTTCAATCTGCGCGTGGCGCTCGGTGGCTGGAAGCTGCTTTTCTACAGCGACGGGCCGCGCGTGACGGTCGATACAGCGAACGCCAAGCTTGCCCGCGGGCAATATCTGGTCGAAGGCCCGGGCCATTGCGGCGAATGCCACACGCCACGCAACGCGCTTGGCGGTTTCGAGGCCAGCCAATGGCTTGCCGGTGCTGCCAACCCGGACGGCGAAGGCCGCATTCCCAACATTACCCCTGGTTCTCAAAGCATCGGCAGCTGGAGCGAAAGCGACATCGTCAACTATCTAGAGACCGGCTTTACCCCCGATTTCGATTCCGTCGGTGGTTCGATGGTCGAAGTGCAGAAGAACATGGCCAAGCTCCCCGCCAGCGACCGCGAGGCAATCGCGGCCTATCTCAAGGCGGTGCCGGCAGTGCAATAGCGGTCGGCGCGCTATTTCCCTGCTCTGTGCTCGTTGGCGAAAAGCGCGAGATAGGCGCTGAGGTCTTCCGAGGAAAAGCCGATGGCGCGGTAGATTTCGGCGGTGAAGCTGACTGGGGCAGTTTCGGCGGCTGTAATCACGCCCTGGTCGCTCACCGCCTGCGGTTGGTCGATATAGAGATCGGCGCCGCGATAGCGCGGTTCGCGCTCCAGAAGGCCGATTGAATTGCTGGTATGGGCGACGGTATCCAGCAAGCCCGCACGGGCAAAGGCGATCGTTGCACCGCAGATGGCGGCAATCGGTCGGCCGTGATCGTTGAACCGGCGATAGACGAGCGACAAGTCCGGCGCGGCCTCTGTCTGCCAGATCGTTCCGCCGCTGACGACAAGCGCATCGAAGGAGGCGGGGTCCAGCGTTTCGGCATCCCTGTCGGGGACGACCTTGAGGCCGCCCATCGACATGACACCCCGCCCGCCCGGTGTTGCGGTGACGATCTCGAAGCCGAGATCGCTGCGCGCCGAAGCCATCAAAAGCGCGCATTCCCAATCCGCAAAACCTTCCGTCAGGATGATCGCAAGCTTCATGGCTTCCTCCCTCAGACGCGGGATACCTAAAGCATGTCTCGCAAAAGTGCGCAGCGGTTTTGCGAACAGACATGCGTAAGACAACGAACTAAAGCGTCCCGAGCGAATCCGAAAGATCGCGATACGCTTTAGACGACACCCCGAAAGCTTAGCGCATCTCTCTCGAAAATGGGAACGTTTTTGAGAGAAGAGGGGCGGGAAAACAAAAGCTTAACATGCTGATGTCGCGGCTGGCGGAAGGCCAAGGCCATCAAGCCAGCTTTTGCAGATAGCGCATGCCGGTGACCGGGCCGGGCGTGAAGTTTTCCGATTCGTAGAAGCGGTGCGCCTGGAAATTGCCGGTGGCGGCGCTGACCGAAAGATAGGTGCAGCCGGCCATCCGCGCCTGCTCGCGCGCCTTGGCGACGAGTTGGCGGCCGATGCCTGTGCCGCGATGGGCGGGGCGAACGTAAAGCTGGTTCACTTCCATGCCGCGCAGGCCCTGCGGCGCGCGGTAGAGCGGAACGAGGATGGCGTGGCCGATGAGCTCGCCCTCGGCTTCGGCAACAAGCGCGGTGATCCAGGGCATCTTGCCGAAGAGGTCGCGTTCCAGGTCTTCCGCGGTGATCGGGGCGGCATCGCCATGATGGGCAGCCAGTTCGCCGATCAGTTCGCGAAGCGCGGGCAGGTCGCGGATTTTCGCATTGCGGATGGTCACGAGCGGCGCGCGGGTGGCGGCGGAATGTGGCAGTGTCTGGCGATGGGGAAGGGCAGTTTCGAGCATTTCGAGGTCTCCTGATGGCTTCTTCCCGCCATCAGGTGCCGTTCAAAACAAAAGCCGCCTGACGGCGGCTTGTTGAACATGATCAGACAGCCGCACCCTATGAGAGCAGCGTAAAATACCAGCGGGCAGTGGTTGCAGTCGTGATCATGGCAGCTTGGTTCGCGCTTTTCCGGGGGAATGTCAACGGGTATTTCGAAGCGGAAAATTGTTTTCCGGTCTCCTGTGAATTCACTTCAATCCAACTGCCTTGCGCAGAGCCTCGTTCATTCGGCCCTGCCAGCCTTTTCCGCCTTCCCGGAATTTGCTGATAACCTCTTCATCAAGGCGAAGTGTGATCTGCTTTTTCGGCTGATCCAAGGAAGGGCGTCCGCGAGATCTCCGATGCTCCTCCATGGCTTTGAAAAAGTCCGGTGGAAGAATATCTTTCGCCGGACGCATGTTTGCCAGTTCGTCATCGGTCAATTCCGGAGAATCGACGGAATCCCAATCTTCCTTCGAGTAGCCGCGACCAGCTTCAAACGGTTTCACGGTGTTGGTTTTGGCCATGGCAGCCTCCGTCTTTCCTGTTCGCTCGCCTGTCGGAAGCTGATGATCGAAATAGCTTCGGTCCCGAGCGTCGCGAAGATGATTATCGCAGTTCCGTCGCGGAAATACCCCAATGCCTTCAATCGCTGTCGGCCAAAGGCATCGATTTTACCTGCCGAGATAAAAGCAGTCGTCCAGTCGAATTCCCCGGCATCGGCGAAATCGAAGCCGTGCTTTTCGAGGTTTGCCAGACGCTTTGGCTCATCCCATGTGATTTTCATGATTAAATGTAGCTACATTTAATGAAATGGCAAGACCCGTTTTCGAACCTAATGCTCCCCTTCGCAAAGGCCATGATCCGCCAGCGCCCGGATGACGTAGCAGTCGCCCACCGTGTGGTTGCCGTCGCAGGCGACGATACGCTCCAGTTCATGTTCCAGTTTCCTCAGCTTCGTGATCTTGTCGCGAACATCGGCCAAATGCTCCGAAGCGATCCGGTCGGCGTCGCCGCAGGGCTTTTCCGGATGACCGCTCAATTCCAGCAGGTCGCGGATCGCCTCGATCGACAGGCCGAGATCACGGCCGTGGCGGATGAAGGCAAGGCGTTCGAGGTCGCGCTTCTCATAGCGCCGCTGGTTGCCCTCGCTGCGTTCTGGAGCGGAAATCAAGCCCATCTGCTCGTAATAGCGAATGGTCGGCACCTTGACGCCGGTCCTGCGGGAAAGATCGCCGATGGAAAACATGGATGGCTCCAAACCTATAGTCTCTAGAGCAATATAGGTGCTGGAAGAACGAAATGCCAGCGTCAGGCCGCAGCCTTCTCCATCTGCGCCAGCGCCCGGCAGAGGGCGTCGAAGCAGAGCGGATCGATGGCCGTGCCGATATCCTTCTGCATGATCGACAGCGCCTGCGAGATTGGCATGGCGGCGCGGTAGGGGCGGTCGGCGGTCAGGGCGTCGAAGATGTCGGCTGTCGTGACGATGCGGGTTTCCGGGCAGATTTCGTCGCCGCTGATGCCGTTGGGATAACCCTTGCCGTCCAGCCGCTCGTGGTGGGCGCCGGCAATGCGGGCGACGTCATTGAAGGCGGCGATCTTCGACAGGATGTTTTCGCCGGCACCGGGATGGCTGCGGATCGACTGCCACTCGTCCTCGTCCGGTTTGCCGGGCTTGTCGAGAATCTGGTTGGAGACGCCGAGCTTGCCGATATCGTGAAGCAGGGCGGCGCGTTTCAACGTGCGTCGGGCTGCTTCGTCATAGCCCATTTCCTCGGCGATCAGCTCGGTGAACAGGGCGACGCGCTTGCTGTGGCCGCTGGTGAAGGGGCTCTTGCTGTCGACCACGTCGGCGAAGGCTGCGGCCACGTCGTCGAGATAGTCTTCGTCCACGCCATCGGCCGTCTCGTCCGGGGCGATGGCGATCACTTGCTCGGGAAGCCTGGGGTCAGCCAATGCCTGCCAGAATGCGGTATCGCTGGCGATCTTCGCGAAAGCCTCTGCAAGATCAGGATCGAACCAAGAGCCGGATCGCTTCGCGATCTCGCGCATGGCTACATCGGCACCGCCGCTGGTGTGGAAGACATCGACAACTTGAGACAGTAGCCCGATGCGGGCATTCAGCGAAATCTCCTCGCCCTTCAGGCCGTTCGGCTTGCCCTTGCCGTTCCAGTATTCGTCGAGGTCGAGGATGCCGGAGGCGACGCGCTCGGAAAAGCGCATCATGCGCACGATATCGGCGCCCCGCTGGCAACGGGTCTCGATCAGTTCGCGGGCGATGGTGCCGCCGGTGGTGAAGATGGTGACGAGCGAGCGGAAACGTTCGGAGAGACCGGCCTTCAGGCCGGTGTGCGAGAGCACGAAGCGCAGCACCTGCGGCAGGCTTTCGTCCAGCAGCTTGGCATCACGTTTGAATTCGCGGTCATCGGTGAGATAGAGCTGGCAGATGCGGGCGGCGTTGCTGCTGCAGCCGATGTCCTTGAGCAGCAGCGTATAATAGAGATCGCCCAACGACTCCGCGGGCACTCCGATGGCGCGGCCGATGGCCATGCCGATAAAGCAGCAGCGAACCCCATGGCCTTCGGGCTGACCTTCCGTCAGGTCCAGCGCGTAGCTGAGCGCGCTCAGAAGTTCGGCCTTGCCGATATGCTCCCCGTTTCTCATCCGCAACCTGCCACTATTACCGAGAGCGATATCCCCCGGATCAAGTTGTATGCGCGGAAGCTGAAGGAAGAGTGGAGATTTTCCTTACAATCCGACACCCGGCGCTCATACGGACAACGGGCGCGACATGACAATGGGGCCGGTGACAATGCCGGCCCCATTTTCTGCTTCGACTATTCCTTCGGCAGCCGGTAAGCAATCACATAATCGCCCGGTTTGGTGCCGATGGAGCCGTGGCCGCCGGCGACGATCACCACATATTGGGTGCCGTCATCGGTGGCGTAGCTCATCGGCGTCGACTGGCCGCCGGCGGGCAGGCGGCCCTTCCAGAGTTCGCGGCCGGTCGTCAGGTCGTAGGCGCGGATGTAGTTGTCGACGGCCGCACCCAGGAAGGCAACGCCGCCCTTGGTGATCATCGGCCCGCCGATGCCGGGCACGCCGACCTTGAAGGGCAGGGGCAGCGGCGTCATGTCGTACACCGTGCCGTTGCGATGCTTGTAGGCGATCTGGCCGGTCTTGAGATCGACGCCGGCGACATAACCCCATGGCGGCGCCTGGCAGGGGATGCCGAGCGGGCCGAGGAACGGGCCCATGAACACGCCGTAAGGCGCGCCGTCGTTGCGGTTCAGACCCTGCTCGGAGCCCTTTTCACCTTGTCCCTTCGGCGGGATCTGGTCGCGCGGCACGAGCCTGGAGGTGAAGGCGAGATAGGTCGGCATGCCGAACATCACCTGCCGCTCGGGATCGACCGCAACCGAGCCCCAGTTGAAGACGCCGAAATTGCCGGGATAGATCAGCGAACCCTCGATCGACGGAGGCGTGTAGCGGCCCTCATATTTCAGGCTCTTGAAGCGGATGCGGCAGGCGAGCTGGTCGAACATCGTCACGCCCCACATATTCTTGTCCGTCAAGGGTGGCGGCGAGAAGGTGAGGTCGGAGATCGGCTGGGTCGGGGAGGTGAAATCCTCAGGAATGGCGCCTGTCGGCGCCGGGATTTCCTTAACCGGGATGATCGGCTCGCCGGTGCGCCGGTCGAGCACATAGATGTCGCCCTGCTTCGTCGGGCCGACAAGCGCCGGAACCGGCTGGCCGTCCTTGCCGGTGATGTCGAGCAGCACCGGCTGGGCGGGAACGTCCATGTCCCAGAGATCGTGATGCACCGTCTGGCGCACCCAGCGCACCTGTCCGCTGGTGATATCGAGCGCCACGATGGAGGACGAGTATTTCTCGACATGCTCCGAGCGGCCCATGCCGAGCTGGTCGGGCACCTGGTTGCCGAGCGGGATGTAGACGAGGTTCAGGCCCTCGTCATAGCTGAAGACGGACCAGCTGTTCGGCGAGTTCGTCGTGTAGGTCTGGCCTTCCGGCAGCGGCGTCGTCACATCCGGATTGCCGCTATCCCAATTCCAGATCAGGGCGCCGGTGTTGACGTCGAAGGCGCGGACGACGCCGGACTGTTCCTGCGTCGAATAGTTGTCGTTGACGGCGCCGCCAATGATGATCTTGCCGGCGACGATGACCGGCGGCGAGGTGGAGTAGTAGTAGCCGGCCGGCTTGTACTTCATGCCGGTTTCGAGATGCAGCGTGCCCTGGTCGGCGAAATTCGAGCAAACCTGCCCGTTGGCTGCATCGAGCGCAATCAGGCGGGCGTCCGAGGTCGGCAGGTACACGCGCTCTGCGCAAGGCGTGCCGGCCGTTGCGGCCGCGTCGGCATAGTAGCTGACGCCGCGGCAGGTCTGGTGCTGGCGGTCCGGGTTCATGCCGGAATTGGCATCGAACTTCCACTTTTCCTGGCCCGTCGCCGCATCGATGGCGATCGCCCAGTTGTGCGGGGTGCAGACATAGAGCGTGTCGCGGATTTTGAGCGGCGTCACCTGATAGGTGGTTTCGCCGACGTCATCCGGCAGCTTCACGTCGCCGGTCTGGTACTGCCAGGCGACTTCCAGCGAGGAGACGTTGTCGGTGTTGATCTGGGCGAGCGGCGAATAGCGCTGGCCAAAAGGCGTGCGGCCATACTGGTGCCATTCATTGTCCGGCACGTTGCCGCCGTAGTTCGGGGTGGCGGCAGCGGTGCCGGCTGGCAGTTCGCCGGCCAGATCGAGCGTATCCACAGTCATGGAATAGCCGGCGACGCCGATTGAGAGAATGACGGCTGCGGCGAGCGGCAATGCGCTGGCCTTGTAAACCTGGCCCGTCGGGCTGACGAAGCCGAGCCCGCGGCGGATCGCCGGGATCAGCAGCCAGAGGCCGAGCAGAATGACGATGCCGCCGCGGGGCCCGAGCTGCCACCAGTCGAAGCCGACTTCCCAGATCGCCCAGGCAAGCGTGCCGACGATAAGGAGCGCATAGGCCGTGAGCGCCGAGGCGCGGCGTTTGAAGAGCAGGAAGGCCGTCAGCAGAAAGCCGAGGCCGGCGATGAGATAATACCAGCTGCCGCCGAGCACGATGAGCCAAAGCCCGCCGGCCCCGATCGCCAATCCGATAAGGGTGAAAATAAAAGCAGTTACGCCAATGATCATGGAGTGTCTCCTGCCGCATCTTGGGAGCATGCGACTTTCAGGGATGCCGAAGCGACAACGGTGCCCACCGCCGGCTTCTGTGGCAAAACTAGGGCAGGGGACAGGGGTTTCAACCGTCGGCGATCCCTTCAAGCCAGGTAGATGTAGAAGCGCATGGTGATGGGATATCGTGCTCAGGCACCAGCAGGACGTTGTATTTGGGGGAAAAGGCGTTATCGGTAGGGTTGTATCCGTCGCTTTGATTGAAAGTTGCAAGCTGTCAGATGAAAACCGTTGATGAAGACATGAAATCGCGCGCCGTCGGCTGCCTACTCGGTCAGCTGGCGGGGGATGCGCTGGGGTCTCTGGTAGAGTTTCAGACGCCGAAACAGATACTTGAAGATTACCCCGATGGCGTAAGACGCATGCACGATGGCGGCACATGGAACACCCTTGCCGGGCAGCCGACAGATGATTCCGAAATGGCCCTGGCGCTGGCCAGATCGATTCTTGCTGGAGGTATGTTCGTTCAGGATGGGGCACGACGGGCCTACGAGGACTGGCTCGCCTCCGCGCCATTCGACGTCGGTAACACAGTCTATCGCGGCATCGGCTACGATCCCAATCATGACAGTCAGGCCAATGGTGCTTTAATGCGCGTATCGGTGCTCGGCATTTTCGGTTCCCGGTTCCCGCTGGAGGACGTAGGGATATGGGCGGAAAAGGATGCCATCATCACGCACCCCAATCCCATTTGCCGACAAATAAACAATCTCTTCGTCCGGGCGATTGCCTTTGCCGTCGCTGATGGGCCTCATCCGGTGGATGTCCACAATGCCATGCGCGGATGGGCGGATGAGCTGGACGTCAGTCCTGTGGTCAAAGAGGCTATTGCGGATGCTGCCCACGAACCGCCAAGGGATTTTCTCAATCAGCAAGGTTGGGTTGTTATTGCTTTTCAGAACGCAGTTTTTCGGCTGCTGCACTCGAAGTCGATCGAAGACTGTATTGTCGATACCGTTATGCAAGGCGGCGATACGGATACGAATGCAGCGATTGCGGGAGCACTCGTCGGTGCCGTGTACGGCGACGGCCTTGTTCCGGAACAGTGGCGTCAATGCCTTCTCTCTTGCCGCCCGCAGCGCGGTGACCCGAGGGTGATGCGTCCACGTCCGGAAATTTACTGGCCGGTTGATGCGATAGAGCTGGCCCACCGGCTTCTGGATGCCTGAAGTGGATGAAAAGCGCCATGGGAGCAAGCGAGCATGCGCAAAGGAACATCATCTCAGAACGCGTTCGTCTTGAGTGTAGTACCCGCGCAGAGAGCGTTGATCAGGACGCCCAGCGCGTGTCGGCGGACGAGCGTTATGTCCCGCAAAACGTCCGTAGCACTTCTTCGCCCGGCTTCGGCGGCTCGGCATAGGCGGCGAAGGTGGGCTGGTCCTCGTAGGGACGCGACGTCACCTCGAGCAAGGCCTCGAACAACGAGACATCGCCATCCTCGACAGTTGCCTTGATCACCTCTTCGATACGATGGTTGCGGGGGATGAAAGCCGGGTTGACGGTCCGCATGTCGCTGGCGCGTTCTTCACGCGAGGTGTCCTCGCGGGTCAGGCGATTGCGCCACGCCGAAAGCCAGGGACCAATGGTTGCCGGATCGCGGAAGGTCGAGGCGAAATCCTCTTCAGCCGCATCGTTTTCCGCAACAGCCGAGAGCCGGCGGAAGGCCAGCGTGAAATCGGCGTCGCCCTCGTTCATGCGGGCCAGCAGGTCCTGCACCAGTGCAAGATCGCCGTCTTCCGAGGTCGCAAGGCCGATCTTGCGGCGCATACCGTCCAGCCAGTGGGTTTGGAACACGCGTCCGTAGTCGGCGAGGATGTCGTTTGCCGCTTCCACAGCCTTTTCCGTGTCGTCATCGAGGATCGGCAGCATGGCTTCGGC
The DNA here is from genome assembly GCF_001931685.1 of Pararhizobium arenae. Taxonomy (GTDB): domain Bacteria; phylum Pseudomonadota; class Alphaproteobacteria; order Rhizobiales; family Rhizobiaceae; genus Pararhizobium; species Pararhizobium arenae. The sequence continues at coordinate 346,618 of NZ_MOOY01000003.1, forward strand.
AAGCCGCGCGAGGTTCCATTGGCCGATGCCGGGCTGATTGGCGTAGCCGTAACGCCCGCCCTGATCGATCGAGGAGAAGACCTTGGCGGGATCGTAGGCATCCATGAAGGCGCAGGGGCCGAAGTCGATGGTCTCGCCCGAGATCGTCATGTTATCGGTGTTCATCACGCCGTGGATGAAACCGACGCCAAGCCAGCGGGCGATCAGCGCCGCCTGCCGCTCGCTGACGGCCTTGAGCAGCGCCACATACGGGCGCTCTTCGGTTTTCAGTTCAGGATAATGCCGATCGATGACGTAGTCCGACAGCACCCGGAGATTGGCATGGTCGCCCCGGGCGGCGAAGAACTGGAAGGTGCCGACGCGCACATGGCTTGCGGCAACGCGGGTGAAGACTGCGCCGGGCAGCACCTGCTCACGGTAGACGGGATCTCCGGTCACGACCGCCGCCAGCGCCCGTGTGGCGGGGATACCGAGCGCGTGCATGGCTTCGCTGACGATATACTCGCGCAGCACTGGACCTAGCGCCGCGCGTCCATCGCCGCGGCGGGAATAGGGGGTGGGGCCGGCGCCCTTCAGCTGGATGTCGCGCCGTGTGCCGGTGCGGTCGATGACCTCGCCCAGAAGGATCGCACGGCCATCGCCGAGCAGCGGCACAAACTGGCCGAACTGATGGCCGGCATAGGCCATGGCCACCGGTTCGGCGCCTTCGGGAATGCGATTGCCGGAAAAAATCGCGGCACCGTCGCGCCGGAGTGCGGCCGTATTGAGCCCGAGCTCTTCGGCAAGACCGGTGTTGAGCTTGATCAGCCAGGGTTCCGACACCGGTGTCGGATCGACCTTCGAGAAAAACGGTTCCGGCAGACGCGCATAGCTGTTGTCGAACGGGAAGGGCGCGGTTTGCGACTTGCGTTGAACGGCTTCGGTCATGGCTGCGCCTCCGTGGTCGCCCAAAGGCGAAATATCCTTCTTCCTAGATAGGGTTGTTTGCCCGGAGGTGAAAGGCCGACGGCAAGGATAGCCATTTTTGGGCTGGCCGGCGTGGAGGTTGGCAAGTCGCACCTGCACGCGGTAGCCTCACCCCCACTGCGTTCCAGACGAGTAAAACCAATGATCGCCAAGACCCTTTTCCGCACCGCCCTCTGCGCCGCCATTTCGATTTCAAGCGTTAACGCCTATGCGCAAACGCCTGTGGCATTCGATTTCAACGTCATTCTGTCACCGAAAGCGGAAAAGGCGCTCGTCTCGGCAAAGGAGGGCATCACCTTCGCAGCCTCCTATTACGCCGATCCCAAAAAAGGTGCGGAGAAGCATGCCAACGAGGTCGGCCAGATCGATCTTGGCATCGAGCGGGTCGATCTGCCGGGCAAGCCGGGCAACGTCCATGTCACTGGCGGCGATTTCGATCCCAAGCGGCTGAAATGGATCGAGGGTCCCATTTATGTGAACGTAAACGTGTTTTCGTCCCGCAAAAGCGGCCCGGATAATATCCTGAGCTGCGATTTCATTGATACGGAACTCAAGAACGTCACGGGGCAGGTGACGACGCTCACCTGCTTCCTGATCGAAGAGAATGCGCAGACGCAGGTCAGGCCCTGATCGCCATTAATGCCGCTCGATCGAGGCTGCGATCTCGGCGAGCTTGGTCACCGTCGTCAGGTTGCGGGAGGTGGCGTTGCGGATGCAGCGCAGGCTGAGCCGAGAGCGGCCGGAGCCTTTGGGATAGTGGATATAGACCTCGCGCCCGTCGATCTTGGCCTGCTCCCCATCCGGCGCCACGAGGCTGGCGAGCGCATTTTCCGGCGGCGCTTCGGGCAGGAAGTTGACCATCAGATAGCTTGGCTTGGCATCCGGAAAGGGATTATGAGCCACGATCTCTTCGATTTCGCGGCTGTTGCGCACCATGACGCCCGGCGATTTTCCGAGGATGCGGCCGAGCGCATCATTGAGCTGCCTGCCAGCCTCCTCATCCGAAAGCGCGCTGCGGAAAACCACATTGCCGCTCTGGATATAGGTTCTGACGTCCTCGAAACCGATCTGCTCGCAGAGCGATTTCAGCTCGCTCATCAACAATCGCCCGGTGCCGCCGACATTGACGGCACGAAGAAGAGCAATGTGAACTGCCATGTCCGACCTCGATCCGAAACATCCGAATCACCCTGTTATAAGGTGCTTCGCGGTTTCGGCAAAGTCAGCCTCACATCTTGCCCGCGACCTTGATGGCGAAGGCGTATTCAAAGGCGATTTCTTCCAGCCGCTGGAAGCGGCCGGATGCGCCGCCATGGCCGGCATCCATGTTGGTCTTCAACAGGATCGGATCCGAGCCGGTGGTCTTTTCGCGAAGACGCGCGACCCACTTTGCCGGCTCCCAGTAAGTGACGCGCGGATCCGTGAGGCCGCCGAGTGCGAGGATCGCAGGGTAAGGCTTGGCGCCGACATTGTCGTAAGGCGAGTAGGCGGCCATGCGCTCGTAGGCTTCCCTTGAGTCAATCGGGTTGCCCCATTCCGGCCATTCCGGCGGGGTGAGCGGCAGGGTGTCGTCGAGCATGGTGTTCAAGACATCGACGAAGGGAACGGCGGCGATGATGCCCTTGAATTTTTCAGGCGCCATGTTGGCGATCGCGCCCATCAGCATGCCACCGGCCGAGCCGCCCTCGGCGATGATGTTCGCGTAAGACGTGAACTTCTGTTGATTCAAATAATCGGCCGCTGCGATGAAGTCCTTGAAGGTGTTGGTCTTCTTCTCCATCTTGCCGTCTTCGTACCAGGCGAACCCCTTGTCCTTGCCGCCACGGATATGGGCGATGGCATAGACGAAGCCGCGATCGGCGAGCGACAGGCAATTGGTGTTGAACGAGGCCGGGATAGAGATGCCGTAGGCACCGTAGCCATAGAGCAGGCAGGGTGCGGAGCCGTCGAGGGGCGTGTCTTTCCGGTAAAGCAGGGTGACCGGAACCTCGACGCCATCCCAGCCCGGTGCCATGACGCGGCGAGTGACGTAATCATCCGGATTGTGGCCGGAGGGTACTTCCTGCGTCTTCAGAAGGGTGCGCTCGCGGCTCACCATGTTGTAGTCGAACAGTTGGCTCGGCGTCGTCATCGAGGAATAGGAGAAGCGGATGACATCGGTGTCGTATTCGCCGGCGCCGGAGAGGCCGAGCGAATAGGCTTCCTCGGCAAAGGCGATGGCGTGTTCTTCGCCGGTGGCGCGGTCGCGGATCTTGATCTGCGGCAGGCCGTTTTCGCGCTCCAGCCAAACGAGATGGCGGGCAAAGGCCATGTGGCTGATGATCAGCCGGCCCGGCGTATGGGGCACGACATCTTTCCAGTTGTGACGGTCCGGTGCATTCACCGGCGCTTCCATGATCTTGAAATCCTTGGCGCCATCGGCATTGGTCAGGATGTAGAAAACGCTGCCGCCTTCGGTCATCGAATATTCGAGGCCGGTCTCGCGCGGCGACACGATCTGCGGCTTGGCCGTCAGGTCCGAGGTTGGGATCAGGCGATACTCGCTGGTCTCGTGGTCGTGGATATCGATGTAGATGAAGTCGTCCAGCATCGAGCCGCCGACGCCCATGAAGAAGCCCGGATCCTCTTCCTCATAGACCAGCCGGTCGGAGGATTGCGGCGTGCCGATGATGTGATGGAATATTTTCGACGGGCGGTGGTTGTCGTCGAGCACCGTGTAGAAGAAGCTCTTGCCATCCGGCGCCCAGGCGCCGCCGCCACCGGTGTTTTCGATGATGTCGGAGAGGTCTTCGCCGGTCGCGAGGTCACGGACGCGGAGCGTGTAATATTCCGAGCCCTTGTCGTCATAGCCCCAGATGCCGCGACTGTGGTCAGTTGAATGATCAATGCCGGCCAGACGAAAATAGGCCTTGCCTTCCGCTTCCTTGTCGCCGTCGAGCAGCACAGTGCGCTCGCCGCCATCGCGGGGCTGGCGGAAGTAACGCGGCTGCTCGCCGCCGGTCACGAAGAACGTGCCGTAGGCAAACGGGCCATCCTTCACCGGAACGGATGAATCATCTTCCTTGATACGGCCCTTCATCTCGGCAAACAGCGTCTTCTGCAGCGCCTCGGTATCGGCCATGGCCGCCTTCATATAGGCGTTTTCGGCTTCGAGATGGGTGCGGATATCCGGGTTCAGGATCGACGGGTCCTTGAACATCGCCTGCCAGTTGTCGTCGCGCAGCCAGGCATAGTCGTCGGTGCGGGTGATGCCGTGGCGGGTATCGGTAACCGGCCTTTTGGGAGCAACGGGAGCGGCGGGAAGGTTCGTGAAGATGGACAAGCAATGTCTCCGGCGATGCGAGAAGTGAGGATTTCGGAGATAGAGGTGGGGAAGGGTGGGTTCAAGGGAAAAGGTGGAGGAAGCGTGCGCGCATACCTGGCCCAAGTCCCATTAGCGCGTCGCCACGGATGCCCGTCGGCGAGAGGTTTTCATTTTCGGTGCCGTACCCGCGGCTGCAAGGCCTGGATCAAGCGTGAACAATTCCTTGGCTTTTCCAACGCCTTTCAACGCAAATCGCCCGACGGAAACGAGCTTGTCTCGTTCCGCCCCAAGCAGAAGGTCGGCGAACTCCGACGAGCACAGCATGTCTCGGCCAGTGGATTGGCACATGTCGCTGATGCGACTGACTTCGTTGACCGGCTGGCCAACAACAGTGAAATCGAGCCGGTCGGGCGTGCCGATGTTGCCGTAGAACACATCGCCCGCATGCAGGCCGAGATGGATGTCGGCGACAGGCAGACCCTCTGTTTTGCGGCGTTGTGCAAGCCGGTCGAGCCGCAGCCGTAGATCGTGCTCCGCTTCAACGGCCGCCCGGCACGCATATTCCGGTCGGGAACTCCTGAACATCGCCAGCACACCGTCTCCGATCAGCTTAAGGACGTCGCCGCCGGCCGACCTGACTGCCCCGATCACCGCCTCCGCATAGTCGTTGATCAGAGGGATCAGCTGATCGGCCTGCACGGACTCGGAGAGATGGGTGTAGCCGGTGATATCCGAATACCAGAGCACGGCCCGGATACGCCTTACGGAATCATGCCGGATCGCGCCGTTCAGCACACGCCGGCCGGCATCGCGACCGAGATAGGCTTCCGCGAGCGTCTTCGTCAGCCGGGTTTGGGCAGCGGACCTGATCGCGAGACCGAGGTGAGGCGTAAGTTGCGCCAGGCAGGCGACATCACCGTCGGTGAATCCGCCCGGCCGGGCCGTGGTGAAATACGCATAGAATGCATTGACATCCTCGACCCGTATTGCCTGCCGCGTGCGGTAGACGAATGCCAGATAATCAGTCTGACCGGCGTCACACAGGTCCTGGATCGCTGGATAGCCTTGGGTTTCGCCGTGCTCCAGCCGGCAGCGCAACGAGGTCTCGCGCCGATGCAGCATTTTCAGGAAGGGGCTGCTCGACCACTGACCCACATCTTTCGGATCGCGACTGCCGACATGGTCCTCTTCGCGGAACGGGTTCTCTGGGTTCTCGTCCCAGAAAAACGCGCGCGCCTGATACATCGGATGAAGCGTGTCGATCATCACGAAGACTTTGCCGAGCGGCAGTCCGGCCTCGACGCATCGTTCGCAGAATGCCTGCGTCAGCGAGGCCTCGTCTCGAATCCCAAGCAGGCCAGCCTCGGCCAACCACGCAGCGATCTCTTTGCAATTATGGCTATCCATGACGCGATCATAGCGGCATCATAAGCAGGTAAGAAGACGAATTGCGCCGCCGCGCGCGTTAATCTTGCCAGCGCCATGAACAGCGGTTTCGGGCGCATAGCGGTTGTCACTGCAGCCAGTGAAATCAAAGTTCCATCGACGCTTAAAGGACGGCGTCAGCGTCGCTGCCAACACCGCTCTTCCAGCCGACCACTTCATCCGCGTGTCCCGGGCCTATACCGTTCCCATGCCGGGGTGACGGCTTTTGCTGCTTTGCGGTGGCAACCCCCGCACCTGCGAGAAAACAGTTGAAAATTTAACTTAAATTTAGGGCAAGTGCGGGAGTCTCGCGCCAACGGGCGCAATGTCTCATCCGCGCTTTTTTCCGGGCATCAGGCCTTTTCCCCTTGTCTTTCAGCATGCGGGCTAAAACGCCGCGCCGGAGTTTTCGATGACGTTTCGCAATCTTTCCATTCTTCAGAAGATCGGCCTTGTCGTCTTCGTGATGGGGCTTTCGTCCCTTATCATCGGCCTTGTCGGGGCGCGCGGCATCGCGGCGCTGGAGGCGGCGATGATCTCCGTCGGCGCCAAGGAAGAGGTCGCCCGCGAGGCGATGGACCTGCGCGTCGATATCATCGCCATCAGCCGCATGACCTACCAGCTGGCGGCAGCGCCGGAAAAGGCCGCGGATTTCCGCGCCGAGACCGAGAAACGCTCCAGCGAAATGCTGGCCCGGCTGCCGAAGATCGAGGCTGCGGCGGATGCGACGGAAGTGCAGCAGCTCGCGAAGATCAAGCAGACGCTGGAAAGCTATTTCGCCAGCATCCGTTCCATGGTCGATGTCGCAGAGGCTGATCCGGCCAATGCGCAAGCGATCAAGGCGGCACTGGGCGTTGCGCTCGATGGCCAGAAGGTCGTGACCGCAGCCGTCAAGGAATACAGCACCTATTCCGGCGAGGCTCTTGCCGGCGCGCGTGCCGCCGCGCTTGCCGAATCCAACACCGCCATGATGATCGATGCCGCTGCCGTCATTGCCTGCATCCTGTTTGGCGCGGCCGTCAGCCTGCTCGTCGCCCGTCGCGGCATCTCCGCTCCGGTGCGCGGCCTGACCGCCGCCATGAGCCGCCTGGCCGAAGGCAATCTCGCCGAGACCGGCGTCGATGCCGCCCGCAAGGACGAGATCGGCGAGATGGCCCGCGCGGTGGAAGTGTTCCGCACCAATGCGATCGCAATGCGTGACATGAAGGCGCAGGAAGAGGCGCTCCATGCCCGCTCGAGCGATCTGCAATCAAGCATCAGCACGGTGGTTGCCGCCGCCGTCGCCGGCGATTTCACCGCCCGCATCCGCAAGGATTACGGTAATGCCGACCTCAACCGCTTTGCCGGCAGTGTCAACGAGCTGGTCGACAGCATCGACCATGCCGTGACCGAAGTGCGCCGCGTCATTGCAGCGCTTGCCGATGCCGACCTGTCGCAGGCGATGGAGGGCAGCTATCAGGGCGCCTTTGCCGAGCTGCAGGCGAACGTCAACTCCACCATGGTCACGCTGCGCTCGACCATGAGCAATGTGCGCGGCTCCGCCGGCACGATCAAGGACAGCTCCGCCGAGCTTTCGTCTGCCGCCAACGACCTTTCCAAGCGCACCGAGCAGCAGGCCGCAGCGCTGGAAGAGACCGCCGCCGCCCTCGACGAGATCACGGCAACGGTCCGTACCTCCTCGACCCGCGCCAACGAGGCGCGCGACATGGTGCGCGAAACCAAGGAAAGCGCCGGCAAGTCGGGCGAAATCGTTCGCAGCGCCGTGACCGCCATGGGTCGCATCGAGGATTCCTCCAGCCGCATCGGCCAGATCATCGGCGTCATCGACGAGATCGCCTTCCAGACCAACCTTCTGGCGCTCAACGCCGGTGTCGAGGCAGCGCGTGCCGGTGAGGCCGGTCGTGGCTTCGCCGTCGTGGCGCAGGAAGTGCGCGAGCTTGCCCAGCGTTCCGCCAATGCCGCAAAGGAGATCAAGACCCTGATCAGCGCATCGGCCAACGAAGTCGAGACCGGCGTTTCTCTCGTGCGCGCCACCGGCGATGCGCTGCTCGAAATCGAGCGGCTGGTGCTGAAGGTCAACGATCACGTCGAATCGATCGCAACGGCATCGCGCGAGCAGTCCACGGCGCTGGCCGAGATCAACACCTCGGTCAACCACATGGACCAGATGACCCAGAAGAACGCGGCCATGGTCGAGGAAACCACCGCCGCCAGCGAAACGCTTGCCGACGAAAGCCGTCAGCTGCAGACGCTGCTGGCCCGCTTCAAGCTGGAGGGTGGCGGAAGCGCACTCTCCGGCATGGCCCAGCGCATGCGCAGCGCCGCATAACCTGATCCAAATCAATATCTTGAGCGGCCGCATGTGATCGCACATGCGGCCTTTTTCGTTTCTCCCCGTGAAATTTGCGGTTCCGGCCTGGACATTGCGAATGTAACTTTATAACGGACGTAACGTTATTACATTTTATCAGGAGAAGCCAATGCGAACCCATTTCACCCGGATGTTCAGGGGTGCCGCCCTCGTGAGCGCGCTCGTTCCGGTTCCCGTGATTGCGGACGAAGGCGCGGATACATGGCGGCTGTTCGTGGCCGATCACACGTTGCCGGTCGTGAGGGCGATTGATGCGAAGAGCGGCGCCGAACTGGGGCGTTACGATCTCAAGGGTTATGCGGCACTGAGCGCCAGCGAGACCGGCAGAACGGTGTTTGCGGTGCAGGGCGATGCCGGCACGGTGAATGTGCTTTCGACCGGCATTGCCCTTTCCGATCACGGCGAGCATCGCGATATCGAGGTTGCGGAACCGAAGCTTCTGCCCGTCACCATCACCGGCGAAAAACCCGGCCATGTCGTGACCCATGGCGATGATGTGGTGGTGTTTTACGATCGCGGCGGCAAGGCCGATCTGCTCACGGAAAGCGCTTTGCTCGAGGGTAAGGGGCAGGGGACTGCGATCGACACGACCGCGCCGCATCATGGTGTGGCGGTTCCGATGGGAAAGAACATTCTCGTTTCCGTGCCGAACATGGCTGTTGAGGTGAAGCCGGACGAACTGCCGCCACGGCTCGGCCTTCGCGTCGTTGATCGGAACAGCAAGGCGCAGGGCGAGGTCGCGACCTGCACGGGCCTGCATGGCGAGGCGGTTTCGGCGCGGCTTGTGGCCTTCGGTTGCGAGGAAGGCGTGCTGATCGCCCGGCCGGGCGGCATCGACGGGCCGAAGCTGCAGATGCTGGCCTATGGTTCGGATCTGCCGGAAGGCAAGGTTTCGACGCTGCTTGGCGGAAAATCCATGCAGTTCTTCCTGGGCAATTACGGGGAAGACAAGGTCGTGCTGATCGATCCCGACAGCGATACGCCTTACCGTCTCATCGAGCTTGCGACCCGCCGCGTCGATTTCGTGCTCGATCCGGCGGATGTCCGCCATGCCTATATCCTGACCGAAGACGGCAAGCTGCATCGGCTGGATGTGGTGAAGGGCGAGATCACCGGCTCGGAAACGATCACCGAACCCTACAGCAAGGACGGCCACTGGCGCGACCCGCGCCCGCGTCTTGCGATCGCCGGCGACGCGATCGCCGTTACGGATCCGCGCCACAGCCTCGTGCGCATGATCGATCCCAAGACGCTGAAGGAAGCGCGGACGATAGCGGTGGAGGGCCAGCCGTTTTCAATCGTCGCGGTCGGCGGTTCGGGGCAGACGCATTGAACGAGCGACCGACTGTCCTTCTCCCCGCTTGCGGGGAGAAGGTGCCCGAAGGGCGGATGAGGGGCGGAATCATCCACCCTCTCAAGGATGAGAGTTTTGCCCCTCACCCTGGCCCTCTCCCCGCAGGCGGGAGAGGGGACGATCGCGCTAAGCCGCCAGCTTCAACCCGATCCCCCATGGATCGACCAGCGAATGGCTGTCGCCCGAGCGGCTCACATTTATCTCCAGCTTCTCAAGCGCCGCCAACGCGGCCTGCAGCTTGGCCGGATCGTTGAAGCGGATCGTGTAGTCCGACAGGCCGGTCATATTTCCCTCGCGCTTCGGCGCGCCGCGGGAGTTCCAGATGTTGGCGCCGATATGGTGGTGATACTTGCCAGACGCGAAGAAGCTTGCGCCGGGATAGGTCGCCATCAGGTCGAGGCCGAGTACGCCGCGGAAGAAATTGTTGGCTTCCGGAATATTCGATACCTGCAGGTGGATATGGCCGATCGCTGTGCCATCCGGCATGCCGTCCCACGTGTCCTTCGGGGCTTCGTCGTAGATCGCCTGCAGGTCGAGCGGCAGCGTCGCCATCTTGACCATGCCGTCCTGCAGATAATCCCATTCGGCGCGCGGACGGTCGCGGTAAACTTCGATGCCGTTGCCTTCGGGGTCGCCGAGATAGATCGCCTCGCTCACCAGATGGTCGGACGCGCCCTGCAGCGGCACGTTGTTGTGGGCGATGTGGGTCAGCCAGCGGCCGAGTTCGGTCCGGTTCGGCATCAGGAACGCGGTGTGGAAGAGGCCGGGCGCATTGCGCGGCGCAAGGTCGGCGTTGCCCTGTGTGGTCAGCGTCAGCAGCGGATGGCCGTCGACGCCCAGCACTTCGCCGGAAGCCGTGTTCTCGAGCGGTTTCAGGCCCATGATGTCCTGATACCACGCCGAAATCATCGGCAGGTCGCGCACGACGAGGTGCGAGTGGTCGACATAGGCGGGCATTTCAATTGCGTGTGTCGGCGCGGAGGTCGGTTCGGTCATGGCTGTGCTTTCTGCGCGTGCGTTCGCCGCGATGCCGCCTGCGGCAATGGCGCCGGAAAATTTCAGGAAATCGCGTCGGTCGAGATCTGTCATGGCGTCTTCCTTTCTCGATGCCGAATATGGCCTTTCGGCCAAGGTGGCGAAAGACGCGATATTGGAGATGGATTGTTCTCCTTTTGGAGACGATGGTCCACGACGACAGGCGCTTGTTATGGTTGCAGGCACGGCCCTATAATCTGCTTGACCTGCATCAATGCGGGCGGGCGTCTTTCCGCCTAGAAGGAAGAGGGCAGGGGCGCTGGACGGCCCTGCCGGTTGGCCGCCATCGTCGCGGCAAGCAAAGGAGAGTGTGATGTATTCCAAGATCGTCGTGCCGATTGCCATGGATCACCTGGAGCATGGCGAAGCTGTGCTCGAACGGGCAAAATCGCTGCTCGATCCCGGCGGAGAGATCATCCTTCTCAATGTCGTGGAAGACCTGAACGCCTATGCGCAGGGTTATATGATCGTCGATTTCCCGCTCGAAGTGATCGACGCTTCGCGCGATCACGCTAAGAAGACGCTCAACGAACTCAAGGAAAAACATGGCGTGACCGGCCGCATCGAAGTCCGCATCGGCGGGGCGGCGGGCGTCATCAACACCTTTGCCGAGGATGAAAAGGCCGACCTCGTGATCATCGCCTCGCATCGGCCGGGCCTGATCGATTATTTCATCGGCTCGACCGCCAGCCGCGTCGCCAGCCACTGCAAATGCGCGGTTCTGATCGATCGGTAAGCCGCACGTTCATTCTCCCCGCAGGCGGGGAGAAGGTACCCGACAGGGCGGATGAAGGGCAGGCATCGGCTTTCTCAAGACTGAGAGTTTGCCCCTCACCCTAACCCTCTCCCCGCAAGCGGGGAGAGGGGACGATCGATGCATCAATCCACCCGAACCCCATATATCCGGTCGATGGCCTCCTGCGTCCTCGGGCCGAAGCCGCCGTCGATGGGGCCGGTATAAAGCAGTTGCTCACGAAGGCGCCGCTGCAGCGCCTTGCGGAAGGCGAGCGACCAGTTGCCGCTGTTGTCGCGCATCTGGTTGCGGCTGAACACCGCGCCGTTGCGCAGCGCCTTTTCCATCCATTCCGCCGCTTCCGCCGGATCGGGATCGATGCCGAGACCCTTGTCGTAGAAATTGGCGATGTTGTTGAAGGCGACGGCATCTCCGCCTGCGGCGGCGCGGCGGTAGTAGGAGAGCGCCTGGGCGTAGTCCTGGGTCTCGCCCACGCCGGTCTCGAAGGCGAAGCCGATATTGGTGAGCGCGGTGGCATTGCCACCTTCGGCCGCGCGACGATAAAGCGCCATGCCCCGCGTCACGTCCTTGTCGACCCCGAGACCCTCGTAATACATATAACCGAGGCCGTTCATCGCGTCGGCATTGCCATGTTTTTCGGCCGCCTCATACCATTTGAGCGCGCCTGGCAGGTCGGCAGGGCCGCCGATGCCGTTCAGCATGAAATTGGCGATATTGGCCATGCCGATGATGTTGCCGGCCTCGGCGGCCTTCAGATACCAGCGGCGCGCTTCCGGGATATCGCGCGGCACCTGGTTGCTGGTTTCTAGCAGGTAGCCGGCATCGTTCATCGCGCGGGCATTGCCGCCTTCCGCGGCCCGGCGATACCAGTCGAGCGCGGTTGCATCATCCTCTGCGACGCCACGGCCGGAATCGTGGAAATAGGCGACGTTGAACATGGCCCAGGCATTGTTGCGGTTGGCGCCTTCCTGATACCAGCGCAGCGCTTCCGTCTCGTCCTGGGCGACACCTTCGCCGTTGTCATAGGCATAGCCGACGGCGGCATAGGCGATCGCATAGCCACGGCTTGCGGCCTCTCGATAAAGCGCCAGCGCTCCGGCATAATCCTTCATCTTCTCCTTGGCTCGGCCGTACTGATAGATGAAGCGCAGCGTGTTCGTGCTGCCCCGGTTGGATTTTTCGCAAGCCGCAAGGGCCGCCGGGCCGTCGAGATTGACGAATTCCACCGGCGCGATCGCCCGGACGCGGTCGTGATCGAGCGGATCGGCGGCCAGCGTGTCGCACGGATCGGCACCCACCCGGACGACGCGCGGCGTCAGCGGCTTGATCCGGCCGATCGAGCTCGGATCGCGGGTGTTGGCGGCGGGCGGGGCGGAAACAGCGGGTGCGTTGTAGGCGCCGGGATCACCCTGGGCCGCAGCCGGCACCGTCTGCGCCGCAATTCCGATCACCAGCCCCAAAAGGGTGTGTAGCCTTGCGTTCCTGAATTTCCAATCGTTCCGTGACATGGTTTTGCACACCCGCAGCCGTCGTTTGCCGTCTCATTGTGTAGAAAAGCAGTGGGCTTGCAAGTCACCGGAGGAACAGCTGGCAAGAGGCCAAGCGTTTCTTTCTGTTTCAATTCTTGATGGCCTGCGACATTCAGGATGCTGTTTTGGTAACGATGCCTGTGGCAGATTGTGCCATGAAACAGTCGTATGCCCGCGATAGCCTTGCGGGAGGAAATGATGGGGAAGCGACATGCATATACCGGGCGTCAAATGGAACTACGACAAGTCGGAGCTGATTGCCGACGGCGTGGTTCATGGCGTCGGTCTGGTGTTTGCGCTGATCGGCGTCACGGCGCTGATTTTCTATGCGACGGTCTGGGCGTCCGCCGGGCAGCTCGCTGCCGCCTGGATTTACGGGGCCGGTCTGGTCGCGACGCTTTCCATATCCTTCATGTATAATCTCTGGCCTGCTTCTAAGACCAAGGTCTGGCTGCGGCGGTTCGATCATTCCTCGATCTTCATCCTGATTGCGGCGACCTATACGCCGTTCCTGCAGCGCGGCTGGGCCGATCCGTTCCTGTTCGGCATGCTGATCTTCATCTGGTCGATTGCGGTCTTTGGCGTGTTCATCAAATGCGTCTTCCCCGGCCGCTTCGACAAGCTGGCGATCGTTCTCTATCTCGCCATGGGCTGGAGCGGCGTTTTTGCGGCGGAACCATTGCTGACGGAACTGAGCGTGACGACAATGACGCTGATCGTCATCGGTGGCGTCATCTATTCGCTGGGCGTGATCTTCCATGTCTGGGAAAAGCTGCGCTTCCAGAATGCCATCTGGCATGGTTTCGTCGTGGTGGCCGCCGCCGTTCATTATGGTGCGGTGGTAACCTGCATCAGCAGCAGCGTTGTCTGATCCGGTTTCTTTGGAAAGTGTCCGGTTTTCCTTGAACTCCCCGTCCGCCTATCCTATCCCCTGAACTGCAAGATGCGGCCGCTTGGGGCGCATCCGGGAATTCTGCGGACAGATCCACAGGGGAGCGTGGCGATCCGCGGCACCGGGAGAGGAATATTTCGGACGCATGTCTGCCGCAAGCCTGACCCTTTTTGTCCTGCTGTCGCCGTTCATCGCCGCTGCGCTGGCGCCGCTGGCAACACGGCTTATGGGATATCGGGCCGCATGGCTTCTGGCCCTGATCCCCGCCGGCATCTTTGTCTATTTCGCGCGGTTGTCCTCCGGCGTTTCCGGCGGCGGTACCGTCACGCAGGGTTATGACTGGATACCGTCGCTTGGCCTGCGCTTCTCCTGGCTGATCGACGGCCTGTCCCTGAGCTTTGCGCTTCTCATTTCCGGCATCGGTGCGCTGATCGTGCTCTATGCGGGCGGCTACCTTAAAGGAAATGCGCAGCAGGGGCGGTTCTTCGCCTATATCCTTCTGTTCATGGGATCGATGCTGGGCGTTGTGGTTTCCGATGGCCTCTTCACGCTCTTCGTCTTCTGGGAGCTGACATCGATCACCTCCTTCCTGCTGATCGGCTTCGAGCATGAGCGCGCGGCTGCGCGCCGCGCGGCCTTTCAGGCTCTGGTGGTGACCGGCGGCGGCGGGCTGAGCCTTCTGGCCGGGCTGCTGCTGATCTGGAACGTGACCGGCATCTCCGATCTCTCCGGTCTGCTCGCCGCGGGTGAGGTGGTGCGCGCCGCGCCGCTCTATCCGGTCATGCTGATCCTGATCCTGGGTGGCGCATTTACCAAATCGGCGCAGTTCCCGTTCCATTTCTGGCTACCCAACGCCATGGAGGCACCGACACCGGTGTCCGCCTACCTGCATTCGGCAACCATGGTAAAGGCCGGCGTCTATCTGCTGATGCGGCTTTTCCCGGTGATGGGCGGCACGGTGCTGTGGGAAACCGTCCTGCCGCTGTTCGGGGCGGCGACGCTTCTGTTCGGGGCCGTTCTTGCGGTTCGCCATGTCGATCTGAAGATGATGCTCGCCTACACGACCATGGCGTCGCTCGGGCTTTTGGTCATGCTAACCGGCTTTGGCACGGAACGCGCCATCGATGCGGCCGTGCTCTATCTCGTGGCGCATGCGCTGTTCAAGGGCGCGCTCTTCATGGTGAGCGGCATCATCGATCATGAGACCGGCACGCGAAACCTCACCAAGCTCGGGGGGCTGCGGAGCGCCATGCCGCTGACATTCGCGATTGCGATGGCGGCGGCGCTTTCCATGGGCGGCTTCATACCCTTCCTCGGCTTCGTCGCGAAAGAGGAGATTTACGCGGCGCTCGCGCAGGGCGACGCCGCCTTGCTTGCGGCCTGCCTTGTCGCGGTCCTCGGCAATGCCCTGATGTTCGCGGTGGCTTTCGCCGTCGCGCTGAAGCCCTTCTGGGGCGAGACATTGGAAACACCCAAGCATGCGCACGAGGCGCCCGTGCTGCTCTGGCTCGGGCCGGCCGTCATGTCGCTTGCCGGGCTGCTTGCCGCGCTTTTCGCCCCGTCCTTTCACGCTGCCATTTCGTCGCCCATGGCCTCCGCCATTGCGGGTGAGGCCCGCGTGATCGATCTCCTGCCGCTGCCGCATTGGGGCCTGCCGCTTGCGCTCTCGCTGCTGACGGTCGCGATCGGTATCGCCTTCTATGTCGGTCTTGCCAGCCTGCGCGCCGCCGTGACCCGGCTTCTCGATGCCATCGGCTGGGGACCGGATCGCGGTTTCGATCAGACCATTGCCGGACTGGTCAGGTTCGCCACGGCCGTTACGCGCAGCCTGCAGCCGGGCAGGCTGGACAGTTACATGACCGTGACATTCGTGCTTGTGGCGCTGGTGCTGCTGCTGCCCCCGGTCGTCTATGGCGAATTGGCCCGGGCGCCGTTTTTCCCCGCGCATATTCCCTGGCACGAGCTTGCCATCCTCCTCCTGGCGGCGGTCGGCCTGCCGGCGGTGATTTTTGCGAAAGACAGGCTGACGGCCATCGTATCCCTCGGCATACAGGGTTTTTCCGTCGCGATGATCTTTCTGCTTTATGGGGCGCCCGATCTCGCCTTCACCCAGTTCATGGTCGAGACGCTGTCGGTCGTGATCCTGACGCTCGTGATGACACGGCTCCGGCTGTCGCCCTCGGACAAGCGCCCGCTCGTCCAGGTCTTGCCGGATGCGGCGATCGCCATCGCCTGCGGACTCGGCGTCATGCTGTTCCTGATGAAGGTCACGGAGGTCCCGTTCGATTCGACGCTTTCGGATTTCTTCGAGCAATTCTCCAAGCCGCTCGCCCACGGCGCCAACATCGTCAATGTCATCATCGTCGATTTCCGCGGAACCGATACGCTGGGCGAAATCGCCGTGGTGATGATCGCGGCCCTGTCAATCCTGTCGCTCATCCGGGTCAGGGCAGGCGGCTTGCGGCAGGCCGAAGATCCGGCAGAGGAAACGCCAGCGCAGGGAGGCCGCCGATGAACTCCGTCATTCTGCGAACGGTGGCCCCGGCGCTGGTAAGCCTGATGGTGCTGTTTTCGATCTTCGTCCTGCTGCGGGGGCATAACGAGCCCGGCGGCGGCTTCATTGGCGGCTTGATCGCCGTGGCGGCCCTTTCGATCTACGGCATTGCCTTCGGAGTCGGCGCGGTGCGTCGGGCCCTGTATTTTCATCCGATCGTCATTGCCGGCAGCGGGCTGTTGCTGGCGACGGTCTCGGGGCTGGTCTCTGCGTTTTTCGGCGTGCCGTTCATGACCGGGCTCTGGGTGACGCCCGTCATCCTCGGCACAGAGATCCCGCTCGCCACCGTGATGAGCTTCGATGTCGGCGTCTATCTCGTTGTCGTCGGCGCGATCGGGGCGGTCGCCTTGTCGCTCGAAGAAGAGGAGGACGAGACATGATGGAGCCTGTGCTTGCGATCCTGACCGGCCTGTTCTTCGCCGCCGCTGTCTATCTGATGCTGTCGAAGTTCATCATTCGCGTGCTGCTCGGCGTCGCGATCCTCGGCAATGCCGTGAACCTGCTGATCTTCACCAATGGGCGGCTTCTGCGCGAGGTGCCACCGGTGCTGGCTGCGGGGCTGGACGTGCCGGCCGGGCCCGTCGCCAATCCGCTGCCGCAGGCGCTGATCCTGACGGCGATCGTGATCTCCTTTTCGTTCTTCGCCTTCCTGCTGGTTCTGTCCTGGCGCGCCTATGAGGGGCTGGGCACGGATAACACAGACCGCATGCGCGTGGCCGAGCCGGAAGACGCCCCCTTGCCGCCGGAAGGATATTGAGACGGCATGGCCTCTTCCCCGATCGATCTCTCCCTTGCCCTTGTAACCGAAGCGCCCGATGCGGCGGATTGGCTTGTCGTACTGCCTGTCGCGCTCTGCATTGCGACCGGCGCGCTCATGACCATGCTGCGCGGCCGCCCTAGCCTGCAGGGCTGGCTGGCGGTGCTGGCGCTCGGCGTTCTCGTCATGCTCAATATCGGGCTCGTTTTCCACATCGGCGCCTCCGGGCCGGTCACGATGATGGTCGGACGCTGGCTGCCGCCCTTCGGCATCGCCTTCACGGCGGACATGACCGGCGCGCTTTTCTCGTTGAGCGCCTCCGTCGTCGCATTCGCCTGCGCCCTTCATTCCCTGGGCGATATCAGCGAAACGGGCCGGCGCCACGGCTTCTACCCGTTCCTCCTGCTGCTGATGGCCGGCGTCTCCGGCGCTTTCCTGACGGGCGATATCTTCAACCTCTATGTCTGGTTCGAGGTGCTGCTGATCTCGTCCTTCGGGCTGCTGGTGATCGGTTCCGAACATCGCCAGATCGACGGCGCGGTCAAATACGGCTTCCTGAACCTGGTTGCGACGACGCTGTTCCTGATTGCCACCGGCTATCTCTACGGCATCTTCGGCACGCTCAACATGGCCGATATCGCCCGCAAGGCCGGGACGCTGCCCGACAGCGCGCCGCTGATGACGCTTGTCGCGCTCTACCTCTTCGCCTTCGCGATGAAGGCCGCCGCCTTTCCTGTCAATTTCTGGCTGCCGGCCTCCTACCATACGCCCCGGATCGTCGTATCGGCGCTGTTTGCCGGCCTGTTGACGAAGGTCGGCGTCTACGCGCTGCTGCGCATCGGCGTCATGCTGTTTCCGACCGAGCGCGAGGCCTTGTCCACGGTGATCGCCGTCGTCGCCGGGTTCACCATGATCACCGGTGCGCTTGGCGCGCTGGCGCAGGCGGATATGCGCCGGCTGCTCGGCTATCTCGTCGTCTCAGGGATCGGCGCGATGCTGGCCGGCCTCGCCCTCGGCGGAGCCGATGCTGTTTCCGGCGCGATCGTCTATGGCGTGCATTCTATGCTGGTGATGAGCGCCCTCTACCTCGCCATCGGACTTGCCGGACGGGCCGCAGGCACGTTCTCGATCGGCGGGGCCGGAGGGCTCTGGCAGCGTGAACTGACCCTTTCGGCGTTGACGCTGGTTCTGTTCTTCTCGGTGTCGGGTCTGCCGCCCTTCTCAGGTTTCTGGCCGAAGCTGATGCTGGTCAAGGCGGCTTTGGCGCAAGGAGCGGGCTGGCTTGCCGCTGCGCTGCTCGTCAGCGGTTTTTTGACCACGATCGCCGTCGGACGCCTGTTCCTGATCGCCTATTGGCGGCCGGCTCCCCTTGCGTCTTCAGCGGGTGCAGAGCGCGACCCGTCCTCCGGTGGGCGCAAGAGAGGCTCTGCCGCATCGCTCCTGCCGGTTTTCGCCCTGATGCTTGCCAGCATCGGCATCGGTCTCTATCCCGAGCCGCTGATTGCCGCGGCCACAACGGCGGCGGAAGGTCTTGTATCGCCGCTGGCTTATGTCCAATCGGTCTTCGGTACGGAGGCGACGCCATGAGACGCTTGGGGATCGTGCTGTTGCTGACACTCGCCTGGTTGGCTGTGACCGGCAGCCTGACCGTTGCCAACCTGCTGCTCGGCCTTCTCGTCGCGCTTCTGTCTCTCTGGATTACGCGCGCGCATGTGAGCGAAACGAAGCTGAAGGTGCGCCCCGGGGCCGCGGTTCTCCTCGCGCTGCTGTTCGTCAAGGAGCTGGCGCTGTCCGCCTATCGGGTGGCGCTGCAGGTGATGAAGCCGCAGCTGGTGCTGAAGCCCGGGATTTTCGCGTTCCCGCTCACCGTCGAGCGGGATTTCGAGATCACGCTCCTGGCCAATCTCATCACCCTGACGCCCGGCACGCTCTCCGTCGATGTCTCCGAGGATCGCAGGGTTCTCTACGTCCATGCGCTCGATTGTTCCGATCCCGCCGGGGTGAAGCGGGACATTGCCGATGGTTTCGAACGTCGTATCCGGGAGGCTTTTCCGAGATGACACCGGACATGGTTCTCGACGCGGCGACGTTCGTCGCGCTGCTCCTTCTCTCCGCAGGCCTGCTGGTCACGGCTGTCCGTATCGTCAGGGGGCCGACCCTGCCGGACAGGATCGTCGGGCTCGATATGCTCGTGGGCATCGCGATCGGCATGATTGCCGCTATTGCAATCCGCACCGACGTCAATCTCTATGTCGACATCGCGATCGCGCTGGGTCTTGTCGGCTTTCTCGCAACCGCCGCTTTTGCCCGCTTCGTGCTCGCACGGGGTCTGGAGCCCGAAGGTGAAGCGGATAAGCCGCATGCGACCGCAAAAAGCCTCGCCGCCTCCCGCAAGGGCGCCGGGCATCAGCAGCGCAGCTCGAAACGCAAGGGGAAGCGCTGATGCCAGTCGTTGAAATGGTGTTTGCCATCGTGCTTTCGCTGCTGGTCGTGCTCGGTGGAGTCTTCGCGCTTCTTGCGGCCATCGGCGTTCTTCGCTTTCCCGATCTTTACACCCGCATGCATGCAGCCTCCAAGGCCGGCACCGTCGGCTCGAGCCTGCTGCTGATCGCCGCGGGCCTTCACGCAGGCGATAGCGCGACCCTGTTCCGCGCCCTGGCCGGGGTCGTTTTCCTGCTGATGACGGCGCCGGTCGCCGCCCACCTGCTGGCCAAGGCCGCGCACCGCTCCGGCCACAGGCTCGATCGGTCCTCCGTGATGGATGCCCTGGAGCATCCTGCGGATCGGGAACGACGCCGGTAGGTTTCGCTTACTCCCGAACTCTCCTCGACATTATCTCAGGTTGCAAGGTAAGGCGCCGGACACTTCTCCGGCGCTGCTTCGAGTTGAGATATCTTCAGAAACAATTTACCAGTCGGCTGGGGAAATAAAGGCTTTGCCTCGAAGATGTCACAATTGAAGATGAGTGGCCGAAACACCTCACAAAATATTATTGGACTTTTATTCGATCAGTGTTAATCGAGTAATGGCAAAGTGTCATTGGTCATATTACTTGAACCTGAAATTCCATTAAGGGTTGAGAAGCCGCCATTGCTTTGAGATGTCGTGTGGCCGGCATCTTGGCGGAGGTTGCTTCGACCTGGAACGATGTTCTCGTGTTGCTCGCGCGGCGTGCGGAAGCATGCCTGTGCCTTGTCGCAACATGGCTTGCCGGCTTATGGCGCTTTCACAACAATAAACATGGCTGCCGCGATAAACCCGTCGCGGCGCATCTCGATTCCGATAGGAGAAGAAGAATATGACGGATATCCAGACTGGCGTGGCGCATGATCTGCTCGTCGAACTCACCGCAGAAATCGTTGCCGCTTACGTCAGCAATCACGTCGTCCCCGTGGCTGAACTTTCGACCCTGATTGGCGACGTGCATTCCGCGCTCAACAATACCGGTAGCCCGGCTCCGGTTGCCGTTGCCGTTGAAAAACCGAAGCCGGCCGTCTCCGTCCGCAAGTCGGTGCAGGACGACCAGATTACGTGTCTAGAATGTGGCGGCAACTTCAAGTCGCTGAAGCGCCATCTGATGACCCATCACAGCCTGTCGCCGGAAGAATACCGCGACAAGTGGGAACTGCCGGTCGATTACCCGATGGTCGCGCCGGCCTATGCCGAAGCGCGTTCGCGTCTTGCCAAGGAAATGGGCCTCGGCCAGCGCCGCAAGCGCGGCTCCAAGTAAGCTCTTTGCGCCGCCCGCCTCCCTTTGGGGGACGGGCGGCGGTTCCCGCCTGTTGGCCCGCGACCATCGCCCGGCCTGCCGCTCAGCGGCCCCCATGTCCCCTCTCTCACATTCTCCTGCGGGTATCTCCTCGTTTCTGCCGTGACCATAAGCCGGCGGAAAATCTTTCGATGGTAGAGGAAAAAATACCTATTTTGTTTCAGCCGTTAACCGGAAAACTGAGCGAAAACAGCATTTAGTTGTGATTTGGCGGCTTCCCATGTCCCCGCTTAATCCCTAGGGTGTATGAAATAATTCCTATTTTAAGAGGAGTATGTCATGCGCTTTGTCCCTCAGGAATTCCCGCAACCCCCGTCTGCCAGCCGCCGCAGCCGGTCCTTGCCCACGCCCGCGCGCTCGTTATCCGGCGGACTCGAACTCAAATCGCAGGTGATCCCCGGCGAATCGGAAGCCGTTTGCGCTTCCCCGGTGGGCCTCTCGGTTTCGGCGCAGGTGCGCTGCCGGATCGTGCGGCAGGTGACGGCGGAAATGGTGATGCTGGTCTCCGAGCGGGTGCAGGTGCGACGCGATCGCCGCCGCGCGACGTGCCATATCCGCCAGATCGCGATGTATATCTGCCATGTGGTTCTTCAGTTGTCCCTGACCGATATCGGCACGGCTTTCGGGCGCGACCGCACGACGGTTGGCCATGCCTGCAACGTGGTGGAGGACCGGCGCGACGACAAGGCCTATGACGAGTTCGTCGCGGCGATCGAGCGGGTTGTGATTTCCGTGTTCGGTGCCACGGGGGGCAGCGAAGATGCGCGATAACGGTGACCGGGAATCGAGGGACCTCGTGCAACTGGTGCGTTTCGTTGCCGGGCAAACGCGGCGGGCGGCGGCGCAGTTTGCCTTCGAAGGCGACCGGGTGCGTATCGGAGCCGAGGGCGGACCGGGTTTTTCCGTGGCGACCCTTAAGGATGCCCTTGCGCGCGGGCTTCTGGTGAGCGTGGATGGCGGCGTCCGCGCAAGTCCTACGGCATCCTCGTTCCTGCGGCGTGCCCAGCTTTCGCGCGAGACCGGCTTTCAGGATCAGCACCGCGATCTCGCCGAAATGAACGATCCGGAAAGCGGTTTGCGCTACCGCGTCAACCGCGCCGAATCGCCGCTCGGCGCCATGGCGCGATTGAAGGAGAAATCCGGTTCCGCCTTCCTGCCGCCCGAGGCGCTGGCCGCCGGCGAGCGGCTGCATGCGGATTTCGTCCGGGCGGGGCTGCAGCCGCGTCTGACGATGATCTACGAGCCGCGACTTGCGGCAACGCCGCGCGGCGGAGCGCGCAATGCGGCAGCCGATCTTTCCGACACGGCCCTTGCCGCCCGCGAACGGGTAGCGCGGGCGATGGAGGCGATCGGCCCCGAGCTCTGCGGCGTGGCGCTCGATGTCTGCTGCTTCGAAAAGGGTCTGGAAACGGTGGAACGCGAGCGGCAATGGCCGGCGCGGTCTGCAAAGCTCATGCTGCGCACGGCCCTGATGGCGCTCTCGCGCCACTACCAGCCGCCAGCGAAGGGCAAGGCGATACACCGCTGGGGGGCGGAGGGATACCGGCCGGACATGCGCGATGCCGCGGTGACATCGCCGCGTTGACACACGCCAAATCAGAGGAGCAGGCGAGGGGCGGGCAAAATCAGGCCTGCCGCCGGGCTGCCTCGTCCTTGATGCGCTTGATCATGGACCGCAGGCCGTTGGCGCGCTGGGCCGTCAGGTATTCGATCAGACCCATGCGGCCGAAGAGATCCAGCGCATCGATGCCGGCGATGTCGGAGGCGCGTTTGCCGGAGAAGATCGAAAGCACGATGGCGACGAGGCCGCGCACGATATGCGCGTCCGATTCGCCGCGAAAACTCATGACCGGATCGTCCGCGGCATCCGCCTGGGTCACGAGCCAAACCTGGCTGGCGCAGCCCTGCACCTTGTTTTCCGCCGTCCTGTCTTCCTCGGGCATGACCGGCAGCTTGCGGCCGAGCTCGATCACATAGCTCATGCGATCCTGCCAGTCGTCGAGAAACGCGCAGTTGTCGATGATTTCGGAAAGCGGCGTGAGGCCCGTGGTGTTCATCTGATCCATGGCGGTTCATATAGGGGATTGCGGGTGCGAAGAAAAGAAAAAGCCGTGAGGGATGGGCGTTCCTCACGGCGGCCGAAAACCGGCAGTTCAGGCAGTAACAGGCAAATGGCTCACCCGGCGTTTGACGCCTTGGGTTCGACGCGCTTCTCCGGAACAGGGATGCGCTTTACGGGGAGGCCGTCGGCGTCCGCAGTCGGGTCGATGGTGACATATTGGGTCGGTTGCGCCGGTGCGGTGTCCACCGGCTTGTCGGCTGCAGCGGGCTCCATGGCCGAAGCGGCGATCGTTCCGGTCAGGACGGCATCGCCCGGCTCGGCAAATTGTGTATCGAGGAATTGATAGGCGATGCGGGCGCCTTCGCGGGCCCGGTGGCCGAGCGCCACGAAGGTTTCGGCGCCTTTTTCGCAGACGTCCGGCTTCTCAGCGCACATCGCGGATATATAGGTGAACGCTTCGGTCGCGGCCGAAACCGTGTCGCCGACATCGACCTTCGGCCCGGTCTCCAGCGTCTTCGTGCTCGACGCATCGAGAAACGGCAGAAGCACCAGCACCAGCGAGAACCAGAACGTTCCCTTGATCAGAAACCACATCGTCTTGCCCATCCTCTGTGACTGGCAGCGGGCGGTGTCCGGTCTTCGCCGGCTTCTCGGTACCGCTGCCTCGTGATCCCACATTAGGGGAGGGTTCGAAACACGGCTTTGCGAAAACCGGTCGCATTTGCACCGTGTTTTCTTAAAATTCGAAACAATGGCATTTGAACGGCATTTTCATCGCATTTTATCGACCGCCGTTAAGCATCGTGGCCACAGCTGCGGCTGAACGCCCTTCGACACCGGGATTCTCGCGTCAGCCGCTTTGCCACAAGCGTTAACGTTCCGGAGAAAGACAACTAAAATCCGATGCTTACGCCCCATTAACCACAAAATACAAAGCCCCTCCGAATCGTCCCGGAATGGCACTTTCAGCCGTTTTGACGGGCTTTCGCAGCTGCTCACTTATTCTTTCATTAAGTCGCCGGTGCGACATTCGAAGGGTCGGCAGACGTGTCCGCGATGGTCTTTTTCGAACGCGCCGGGTAGCCTGTCGACCACATGAATAACGGCACCCATGACGGGTCCTGAAGAAAACGAATACAGGGTCGAAAGTGAGAGTATTGCGTAACATTGCCGGCAGGATGGCGTCCCGGGTGGACGACATCGCGCGCCTCTGGCTGCCGCCGCGCGTTGCGGGCGAGCCGGCGAGAGATCGCGAGTTTGCCGCCATTCGCAGTGTTGCCGCCTGCGCCCTTGTTGCGTTTCCGATCGTTCCGCTCGCGCTTTCGACCGTTCTTCCCGCTTCGCTGGCCATGCCTGTCGGGGCAGCCCTTGTCGCATCGTCCGCCCTTGTCGGCGCCGTAGCCACCGTTGCCTATCAGCGCGGACGCGCGCGCATGCTGGGCGTTTCGATACCGGTCGAGGCAATCGTGGCGATGGATGGCGAACCCTATGATCTGTTTGCCGGCCTTGTGACGGTGCACGATATCCGCGGCACGGTGCTGGCGGTTCACGGCCGCGACGCTGCAAGCTACCTGCAATGGATGCGCGACCCGGCAGGGCGGGGTTTCATCGAGCAGATCCATGTGTCCGACCGCCTGCTGTTCCTAACCGCGATCGATGGGCTGCGCCAGGGCGAAGGGCAGGCAACGGTCGAGATTCGCTTCGAACGCCCCAGCCTGACCGCCGAAGGCGAGCAGTTCATGCATATGCGCTGCGAAATGACGGCGCTGAACGGCACGGAAACAGGCGCTGCCTCGCAACCCTCGATCCTCGTCCAGTCCTTCGATATTTCCGCCGAAGCGCGGCTGCGTCACGAAGCGGCGCACAAGGCAGCACTTGCGGAAACCGCAAACGAGGCGAAATCCCGCTTCCTCGCGGCCGTCAGCCATGAGCTGCGCACGCCGCTGAACGCGATCCTTGGTTTTTCCGATATCCTGTCCGGCGAATATTTCGGCAAGCTGGAGAACGACCGCCAGCGGGAATATGTGAAGCTGATCAACCAGTCCGGCGCGCATCTGCTCTCGGTCGTCAACACGATGCTCGACATGAGCAAGATCGAGGCGGGCCGCTACGAACTGATGCCGGAACTCTTCCCCGTGACCGATGCCGTCAAGGCCTGTGAAAACATGCTGGCCCTGCAGGCCCGCGAAAAGGGCGTGCAGCTGACGAGCCGCATCCGTCGCGGCATGGGCGAGGTCAACGCCGACGAACGCGCGATCCATCAGATCCTGATCAATCTGGTCGGCAACGCCATCAAGTTCACGGATGCCGGCGGCCTTGTGACGATCGACGCGGAAACCGCGCGCGGTATGCTTTTGCTGACCGTCAGCGACACCGGCATCGGCATTGCCGAAGACAAGCTTGCGCTGATCGGCCAGCCTTTCGTGCAGGTACAGAACGACTACACCCGCAAGTATGAAGGCACCGGCCTCGGTCTGTCGCTGGTCAAGGGTCTGGTGGCGCTGCATGGCGGACGTTTCGAGATTGCCAGCCGACCGGGCGAGGGCACCGTCATCACCATTGCCATCCCGCTTGATGGCTCGGGCATGCTGACCGGCGAGAAGGCGACCCTCGACCGCGTGGCGCCGCCTGCGACCATGGTGGAGTTTCCGCCGCGGTTGAAGGATCGCGAGGCCGCAGATCAGGACGACAAGAACGGCGCACAGCGTGCCGCAAGAAGCAGCGAGAAACCGCAGCATGGCGCCGCGCAAGCGAAAACAGCCTGAGAAGAAACGCAAGTCCGCACAGCGTCGTCCGTCGTTGGCCATAGCGGGCCTTGGCCTTGCCGGCAGCGGCCTGATGGCGGCCGGTCGTCTCACCGCGCGCAATCCCGGCGTGGTCGGCGGCTCGGTTGCATTCATCGTGGTTTTCTCGTTCGTCGCGGCCAACGCACTCTGGTACCAGCCGGGCGCGCATCCTTCGCCGTTCCTGCGGACCCGCCTGCCGTTAACCTATCCCGACCCGGCGAGTCTGGGCGCGAACGAGACGGGTCTCGATCCGAAGAAGGTGACCACCTTCGTCATCAAGCGTGAAGACGAGATCGCGGCTGAGACGGCCGAAACGACCGGAACGACCCAGACGGCGGTGCAGCGCCCTGCCATGCCGCAACCGTTGCCGGCCGTCGAGGAGGCCGACAACAATGATGCCGATGACGTTGCCGCTCTGATTGAGAATGCTGGGACCGTTCTCGGCCCAAGCCAGGAGACGGTTGCCGCCATCCAGAAGGAACTGGCGCGTCGCGGCCTGTACGATGGCGAAGCCGACGGCAAGCTCGGGCCGAAGACCCGCGCGGCGATCGAGGCCTTCGAAAGCAGGAGCGGTCGCGCGGTGACCGGCGAGGCGAACGAGGCGCTGCTGACCCGCCTGCGCGCAGCTGCGAGACCCGCCGCCGTCGCGGCCACGCCGGATGCGCGCCCGTACCAGAACATCAAGGCCGAAAAGGGCGAACTCGACGCGGTTGCAGCCGCGATCCGTCAGGCGAATGTCGATCCCCAATATATTCCCAAGGCGGATATTCCGGCCTCCAGCGAACTGGTGATGCGTATCCAGCAGGGGCTGGTAAACCTCGCCTATGCCGACGTCACCG
The DNA here is from genome assembly GCF_001931685.1 of Pararhizobium arenae. Lineage (GTDB taxonomy): Bacteria > Pseudomonadota > Alphaproteobacteria > Rhizobiales > Rhizobiaceae > Pararhizobium > Pararhizobium arenae. The sequence continues at coordinate 373,015 of NZ_MOOY01000003.1, forward strand.
TCGATGGCGTTGCCAACGAGAAGACCCGCGCCGCCATCCGCCATTTCGAGAAGCATTATCGCCTGCCGCCGACGGGGGAGCCGAGCGACGTGGTTTTGCGCAAGATGAAGTCTATCGGCGCTCTCTAAAGGCAGCAGGGCTTCTGTTCGAAACTACGACTTTAGTCTCGCTTCGGTTGTAAGTCTTCTTGTCTTTCCCCTTTGTTAACCATGCTCGACTAGCCTCTTTCGATCATCGCGGGAGGATGGGACATGGATGCGGCAGTGCGGTTCGAGGAAGGCCAGCAGTCCGGCGAGGCAGTAGAGCAACCGGGAAACGGCGATCTGAAGCAGGTCGTTTCCGCCCTCGCGCAGGAGGCGGCCGGCCTCGGTGTCGATCTCGTCGATATCGCCGGCGCCATTCAGGACGCCGCCGGTCTTTCAGCGCGGCACGCGAGCGCGTTTTCCGGCGTGACAGAAACGGCCCGCGCGATTGCCGCCGCCAACGGCGAGGTGGTCCGCTCGCTGCACGAGACGGACGCTTCCGCCAACAGCGCGCGGCAGGTGCTGGGTGAGCAGGCAGAACGCCTCAATGCGTCGCTGGGCGAAATCGACCACATGGTCTCGACCACCCGCGATATGGGCGAGGAAATCCACTCCTTTTCCGGCGCGCTCGCCGATGTCGACCGGTTCGCGGGCGAAATCAGCACGATCGCCCGGCAGACCAACCTTCTGGCCCTGAACGCCGCCATCGAGGCGGCGCGGGCGGGCGAGGCGGGCAAGGGCTTCGCGGTGGTCGCGGCCGAGGTCCGGGCGCTTTCGTTGCAGACATCCGAAACCACAGCCTCGATCCAGAAGACCCTTGGCGTATTGCGCAGCCGTATCGAACGGTTGACCGCAGCCGGCACGCAGGCCGCCGCCTCGGCAGCCGGCGTCAAGAACAAGGCAAACGAAATCCAGGGCTCCTTTGCGAGCATGGAAAAGGTGATGTCTTCCATCCTCGACAGCGCCTCCACGGTCGCCGGCACGACCGATGCCGTCGACAGGCAATACGCGGTTTTCGCCGATACGCTGACGGGCATTGCGGAAGAGATCCGCGCCTCCAGCGGCATGTTGCAGAAGGCTTCGTCCCGCGTCGATTCGGTTGTCGCGGTTTCCGAGAAGATCATACAGGTGACGGCGAGCGCCGGCATCGAGACGGTCGATAGTCCCTATATCCGCAGGGCCTGCGAGACGGCGCAGGCCATATCCGCGTTGTTTGAGGAGAGCGTGGCGCAGGGGATCATCGCGATGGACGCGCTCTTTGACCGGCACTACAGGCCGATACCCGGCAGCGACCCGCAGCAGATGATGACGCGCTTTACGGAATTTACTGACAGAGCCCTGCCTGCCCTGATCGAGCCGGTGGCAACCGACGACGAGCGCATCGCCTTCTGCGCGGCCATCGACGAAAACGGCTATCTGCCAACGCATAACCGCAAGTTTTCACAGCCGCAGCGTCCCGGGGATACCGACTGGAACACGGCGAATTGCCGCAACCGGCGGATTTTCAATGATCGCGTGGGGCTTGCGGCCGGGCGCAGCCTCAAGCCTTTCCTCGTTCAGACCTATCGCCGCGACATGGGCGCCGGCAACTTCGTGGTCATGAAGGATATCTCCGCGCCGATCTTCGTGCATGGACGCCATTGGGGCGGACTGCGGCTGGCGATCCGGGTCTGACGCCCAGGCTTGCAAAAATTGCGCGGTTTGCGCCACGTCTCGCCCGCGTGTATCACCCTGCCATGCGCATCAAATCCGATATTTTCGTTTCCGCTCTTGTTCGCCGGGTTTTTTCCGCAGGCGAATATGCCGCCGTTCTGCGCAAGGGGGCGGCCGAGGCGGGGGCGATTTTCGTCCTGCAGCGCCGCCGCGATGGTCGCGCGACGCTCTACGCTCCCGCGCCGCAAAGCTTTTTCGACGATGGCGAACAGGACGGACGCCTGTTCGAACAGCGGCTTGAAACCGACGATCCCGGCGAAATCGATGGCTTGATCGAGCGGGAAGTGCGGTTCGATCCGGATTGTTGGGTCGTGGAGATCGAGGTCGAGGAGATCGGAACGCTCGTCCCCCTCAGCGATGAGGCTCCCTAGAGCGCTTCCTTGTTAAATGGAACCATTCTGCCGGAAGGAATTTCGGCCAGAACCGAGGACGATGGCGAAGAACGCAGCCTTCGCTGCGGTCGAGACGGCGGCCGACGGTAATGGCCGAAATTCATCCGGCCCGAAGGGTTGGCTGAAACCGGCCCTCCACTTTGTCGGCCGGCTTGTGAGATGGGTCGGCATCGCCCTGCGCCGACCTTCGCGTGGAAGGCCGGTTTGAGCCAACAGAATTGTTTCCATTTAACAAGGAAGCGCTCTAACGCCGGGCCAGATATCGTTCGCTGCGCTGGGTGCGCTGCGGCGTTGCGGTCGTCTGGTTCGCGACGCGCGGATCGGCGCGGCGGTCGGCGGCGAAGTAGGGCTGGTGGGGTTGAAGGCCGTGTTCTTCACGGTCCAGCTGAAGCCAGTGACGCAGCCGCTTGCGGCAGGCCTCCGGTGTAAGATCTGCGATCAGCATCTCGCTGCGGGTGGTGCCACCGAGGCGTTCGTCAAGATCGGGGTAGAAGACCCGCAGGACGACACGCAGATCATCCGTGGGCATATCGAGCGCGGTGAGCGCGACTGCGAGCTGATGGCCTGAGACGTCAAGCAGCATGCGTTCGGCCAGATCAGGGCTCGACGACATCGCGCTCGTCAGCGTCGAGGCGAAGAGATAGATTTCGGCAAGCCGGGCGAAACGCACGAGGAGCGCCGCGTTTAATTCGCTGATTGGCTCGATGACGATTTCGGTATCGGCGGGAGCGGTCTGCCGGCGTGCGAGGGCCTTCAGTTCGGTGCGGAGCCGTTCTTCACGCTGCACTCTTTCTTCGTCGGGACGCGGCATCTCCGGCACGGACATCTGTTCGGAAGGTGCGCCTGCTTTTGCCTGCGCGGGTCCGGGACGGCGGGCCATCGGGATGGAAGATTGACGTCTGTCGACGAGGGCATCGACGAGCTTCACGGACAGGTTCTCACGGCGCGCTATGGCGGTGGCGTGGGCCGGGCTCCGGGTGTTGATGATCTGCAACAGCGTGGCGTCGTCGATTGCCGGGGCCCGCGTCAGGAAGATGGCGGCAATGCCGATGGGGGCGCTGCCGATCTGCAGGGCGACGGAAGCCGGCACGTTTGCGCAGCGGGAAAGTGCGGCGGCCGCCTGACGGCGCGCTTCGTCACTGGACGCTTCAAAAAGCGGCATGAAAAGTTCGGCGAACTGGTGAAGGTCGGACTTGCGCGGATGCCGCAGACTTTCGAAGCTGGTCACGGTTGCCAGCAGCACAATATCCTTGCGCCGCCCGATGCCCGGACTTTCCAACTCGCGAAACCGCTCCGACACGAACACACCTACTCTTACGCAACGCCAACAGGTCCGGTGACCGGCGCAATGGGGAAAAGTCAGGCGTAAGCTGGAGAGAAGCCATGATTTTCCGCGCAATCGCGCCTGGGAAGACGGTACGTCCTCATGGTTAACATCCGGTTTACCGATGGGGCCGGTGTTGCGCCATGAAGCATTCTCAAACAGCAAGGGCGGCCGAAGCCGCCCTTGAATGCGATGTCGTGGATATCAGGGGCAATCGGGTGTGCCCGGCACGCAGCGAGGGCGATTGCGTTCCCGTTCACCGTCACGCGACCGCGCGTCGTTGCGGTCCCGGCTGCGGTCGCGCGCGTCATCGCGATTCCTGTCCCGGTCACGGGCCTGTTCCCGGTCTCTGTCGCGGTTACGATCACGGGCCTGCTCGCGGTCTCTGTCACGGTTACGGTCGCGAGCCTGTTCACGGTCTCTTTCGCGGTTGCGGTCGCGTGCCTGCTCGCGATCTCTTTCGCGGTCACGATCGCGTGCCTGTTCACGATCGCGTTCGCGCTCGCGAGCCTGATTACGATCCCGATCTCGGTCGCGATCTATCCGGTCAGGTCCCCTGTTCCAGTCAGGCCGATCCCGGTCACGATCCCAATCCGGGCGATCTCTGCCGGGGCGGGCCCAATCCGGGCGGTCCCGGTCACGGTCCACCCGATCCGGGCGTCGGTCCGGCCGGCGGTCAGGGCCGCGATCCCAACGGTCGCGGTCGCGATAGAAGGGGCGATCCCGGTAGTAACGGTCCCAGTAGTTGCCGACCGAGAAGGTGATTGTCGGAATGCCGAGCGGGCGATAATAGCGGGGTTCGAGGTAGACGCGGTTGCGCTGGTATACCGTCTGGACATAGCGACCTGCGACCCAGCCGCGGCCGTTGTAGAAGGAGACGTCACACCATGGCAGATCGGCAAGGCAGCCGTGAATTTCAACGGGCGTGCCGTTGGGGATGACGGTGACGGCGGGGTAGGATGTGCTGGGGCCGGAGCGCATGTTGACGTTTGCCGTGGCATAGCCCTCGGCAGCTTCCGCCAGTGCGGGGCTCAGGCCCGCCACCAGCGTCATGGCTCCAAAGAGGATTTTCTTCACTGAATTTCTCCGAATGTCTCTATTAGGGTGGTTCCAGTCATCCCTCATCGGCCTCTAGGTTCATTGGCCGACACGCGGTAACGAAGTTCTTGTTTTTGTGTTTTTTTTGAGATCGCAGCTTCAGTTCGCTCTCTTTGCGTGCGACGGGCGCACTGATAACGTTCGAACGAGCGCTTCGTTCCCGCGGCGAAAATCGGTGTGAAGGAGGCGGGAACCATTGGGAAGAGACCGCGTTCTTGAGACAAAGCGTTCGCATTCTCAAATCCGGGCGATAAACCCAGTCACTCGAACCGCACGATCCACCAAGCCGATCCAGTAAGGAGCTCCCATCATGGTCGAAAAGAAATTCGCAGCCGTCTCCGAAGAAACCGCAAAGGTCGAGGCCGAAGTCGAAGCGACGGTAGCCCGCGCCGAGCTCGACAGCCAGATTGCCGAGCTGCGCTCGGAAATCGCGCGGCTGACCGATTCCCTCAGCGCGATCGGAAGCGGCGCCAAGGCGGTTGCCCAGTCGGAAGCCGAAGTGCTGGTGGAAAGCATGCGCAACAAGGTGCGTGAAGAGCCGGTAACGACGCTGCTGGCCGTAGCCGGCTTCTCCTTCGTTCTCGGCTTGCTTGCACGGCGCTGAGCGAAAGATTTCGAAGTTGTGATCGGCGGGGTTCCCAATGGAACACCGCCATTCTCAAAAAGGCCCTATAGTGCTTCTGCTTTCGGGGCGATGCAGATCATTTGCAAATCAGTTCCGCCGGCCAGTGTTTCGATATTTGCCTATCGCTAATCCTAGGGTTTTGACCGTTAAGGCGCCATTAACTATCGTGTGGCTGAAATAGGGCGTAGTCGAAAGACTGATTGAGTTTGTTACGAATCCGGATGGTCCGGAAAAGGAGCAGAAACGAGAAAGGCGCAGATGTCCGGAAAAGGACGTGCGCCGGCCCGTGAAGCGGGCAGGGTGAAATTTGTACGGTAGTTCATCCGTCTCAATTTCCGATGGAGATGAGAATGGCAGACATCATACGCATCGAGGAGCGCCTTCCGCGCTTTGCGCGCAGGATGCCGGCGGATGTAGCGGCCGGCAAGGACGCCACGATCCTTCTTTTCACTGGCATTCGCTACGAGCGTCTGGACAAGGAAGAGGTGGCCGAGCGTGGCGCATCCCTTCATAACGGCAAGACGCACTGAAGAGCGGTCGTAGTTTCTGCGACGCTCTTGTGAGGTGTGGCGTTATTCGTTTGGGCGCGACCGGGATCGCGGTTATCACTGGTTCAATCAGGGTCGTAGCGTCTGGCAGCTGGATTCAGTCAGGAAATTACGCGCGGTCTCCTCATAGCTGGGCGTTGGCGCGAGAGCTCTCAGCACGGCGTAGCCATCCTCTCCCGACATCTGGACCAAAATCGACTGGGAAAGCGCCTCCGCTGGCGTCTTGCGCAACTCGACGAGCTGGATTGGCGTGGCCACAACGAGGTCGAGATTGCCGTTGACGGCGGTCTGATCGTTCATCGAAAAGACCTCGTTCGAATTTTCATCATAGACCGCAAACGACCAGAACGGCACGCGGCCGCGGGCGACGAAGCGCGTCGGTCCGTTGTTGACGGAAAAGGCGCAGACGGCAACGCGCAGGTACGGGTCTTCATTGGCAAGGCCGGTCGCGCCCGGCTCGTTGGTCAACGAGAAGAAGCTGTCCATCTCGAACAGCCCGAGCACCCGGCTATAGGCGTCCTTGCCTGTGAACTGCGGCAGCGCCAGAATGATGACGATGTGCAATAGCGCAGCGCCGACAAGGCCGGCGACGATGGCGAACAGGATCCTAAACATTGCCGCAACCCGTCCTGACGATCTTCGGCATGGAAAGATCGATGACGCCTGACGAGCCGGCGGCGGGCGTGTCCAGCAAAGTGAGAACCAGCTTGAAGGCACCGATCCGCGGAACGGCAATCCAGTTGTCCGGCCGGGCGGTTGTTGAAACGTGAATGACAAACGAGGTGTCGGCCTTGCGCAGCACCGTCCAGGCATTGAGACCGCCCGGCAAATCCGGGGTTGCCTTCAGCGGCATATCGGTCGGCGTGGTCGTATAGAGCGTCCAGAAGCGTGCGGGTGGCGTTAATCCGGAAATCTCGTAGCTGCAGGCGGTGTTGAGCGTTTCGCCACTGTCGTCCGTTGTCGCTGTGAACTGCAGGCCTTCCGCGCCGCCGTAAAGTAGTTTTCCCGCCCGGGCGCGGTGGGCCTTTGCATAGGGATCGGTATCGGCTGTCTGGGCATTGGGGAAGGCGATCCACGGTCCAAGCGCGATCGCGCCGAAACCGACCGTCGCCTTGAGAGCCGACACCGTTGAGAGGATGCCGACACCGAAGGTGATCGAGAGGGCGAGAGCGATGAGGAGGGGAACGCGAAACAACAGCTTTACCGGGTGGTCAGGTCAGACGATGGCGTGGATAGCGGAGACGATTTTGCTTGCTCAGTTCGCAATGTTGCTGGCCTCCGTTCTTGCGCCCTTCCGCGCCGGCGGCGTGCCGGCTTCGGCAATCTTGCCGGAGGCAGGGATTTTCAGCGGTGACGCCTTGTCGAACTTTTCGCCGATCGATTTCAGGAGACGGGTGACGTCCGCGGACAAAGAGCGGGGACGGACAAGCGGCGGCAGCGCGTTGTCATCGGGTTTCGCGGTCTCCACCGACGTGTCCGCGCTCGGATCGGGCAGCGGATTTTCGATGCCTGGGATGGCGCGGTGCTCGATGCCCTGTTCGGCATAATCCATCAGGCGCTTGAAGGTCATGGCGGGCAGCGAGCCGCCGGTCATGTTGTTGGTCGAGGTGTAATCGTCGTTTCCGAACCAGACGGCGGTGGTGTAATCGCCGGTGAAGCCGACGAACCAGGCGTCGCGATAGGCCTGCGTCGTGCCGGTCTTGCCGCCTGTCACGATACCGTGGTCGAGGGCGGCCTTGCGGGCCGTGCCGATGATCGGGATCTGGGTCAGCATGTAGTTCATCGAGGCATTGGCCTGTTCTGACAGCACCCGCTTGGCCGGCGGAGCGTCGCGGCCGAAATCGTAGAGGATATCGCCGTCGTAGTTCAGGATCTGGCTGATGCCGTGGCGGCGCGACTGCATGCCGCCGGCGGGGAAGACGGCATAGGCTGTCGCCTGATCGAGGACCGTGACTTCCGAGGTGCCGAGCGGCATGGTCTTGTCGGTGCGGATCGGCGTCTCGACGCCCATTTTCTTTGCCGTTTCAGCAATGATCTCGGTGCCGAGTTCATCCTTGGCAAGGCGCACGGGGACGGTGTTGATCGACTTGGCAATCGCGGTGAGCATCGTCACGCGGCCCGAATAGGAGCGGGCATAGTTTTGCGGAGACCAGCCGCGCCACGTGACGGGAGCATCGCTGATGGTCGATTCGGGCGTGAAGCCTTTTTCCATCGCGGCGGCATAGGTATAGACCTTGAAGGACGAGCCCGGCTGGCGCAGGGCCTTGGTGGCGCGGTTGAACTGGCTTTCGCCATAATCCCGCCCGCCGACCATGGCGCGCACGGCGCCGCCGTTTTCGACCATCACCAAGGCACCCTGCTTGACCTTGTAGCTTTCGCCATACTGGCGAAGGCTGGATTCGACGGATTCTTCCGCCGCCTGCTGCAGGCCCATGTCGATGGTGGTGCGCACGATGAGGGAATGCTGGGCGAAGGGTGCGGCGATGCGCTGGACTTCGTCGAACGCCCAATCGAGGAAGAAATCCGGCGCACTGACCTTGGCGCGGTCGACGACCGTTGCCGGAGTGAGGCGGGCGGCAATGACCTGGCCTTCCGTCATCAGGCCACCCTGGACGAGGTTGGTCAGCACCTCGTTGGCGCGGGCGCGGGCGGCGGGCAGATTGACGTGCGGGGCGTAGCGGGCCGGTGCTTTGAAAAGACCCGCAAGCATGGCGCTTTCGGCCAGATTGATATCGGTGATGTTCTTGCCGAAATAGAACTGCGAGGCGGCTGCCGCGCCGAATGTGCCGCCGCCCATATAGGCGCGGTCGAGATAAAGGCGCAGGATTTCCTTTTTCGACAGGTTGCATTCCAGCCAGACGGCGAGGAAAGCTTCCTTGATCTTGCGCTCGATGGTGCGCTCGTTCGACAGGAACAGGTTTTTCGCAAGTTGCTGGGTGAGCGTTGAGCCGCCCTGCACGACGCCGCCGGCCTGGGCGTTGATGGTCATGGCGCGGGCGAGGCCGAGGAAATCGATGCCCCAATGATCGAAGAAGCGGCGGTCTTCCGTGGCGAGCACGGCCTTGATCAGCGTATCCGGCAGTTCGTCGATGGGGACGGAATCCTCGTGGATGATGCCGCGGTGGCCGATCTCGTTGCCGTAGCGATCAAGGAAGGTGACGGCGAAATCGCTTTGCGCCCGCCAGTTGCCCTTGGTTTCCTCGAAGGCGGGCAGCGCCAGCGCCAGCATCAGAACGGCGCCGACCGTGCCCCAGGTCATGCCCTCGCCGAGCACCTCGAACAGCGCCTTCTTCCAGCCGCGTACGCGAAAACGGCGGAAGAAGATGGTGATGTCTTCCCACCAGACGGCAAGGCGGAAGCCGGCATTCCACACCGTCGAATCGATCCAGGAATCGATGCGCAGCAGGATATGGCGCTTCTTGGCGGGAGTTTCCTCCGGGGTATCTTCCTGCACGGTCTGAATGTCCTGATCGCCTGATGTCATGAGCACCCTGATATTTGCACGGGGCGGGTTTCCAATCTACGCCGGTATCGGTAAACAGCCTTAAAAAACCGGCAATCTTTTGTAGACTGCCAGCAGATATCCTCAAAAAGAAGACGATATGTGATGGGGGCCGAGCCCTTCTGGAAAACGAAATCGCTTGCCGAGATGACGGGCGCGGAGTGGGAAAGCCTCTGCGACGGCTGCGGGCTCTGCTGTCTCAACAAGCTGGAAGACTGGGATACGGGCGAGATCGCCTGGACCAATATCGGCTGCACGCTGCTCGACGGCGAGAGCTGTCGCTGTCGCGACTACCCGAACCGCCAGGCGACCGTGCCGGACTGTCTGCAACTGACGCCGGAGATGGTGGCGGAACTCTCCTGGCTGCCGCCGACCTGCGGCTACCGGCTGGTTCGCGACGGACACGACCTCTACTGGTGGCATCCGCTGGTATCCGGCGATCCCGACACGGTGCACGCCGCCGGCATTTCGGCGCGCGGGCGGACGGTGAGCGAAGATGATGTCGCGCTCGATGACTACGAGGACTATATCGTGGAGTGGCCGTTGACGGTGGGCGAGGAAAGCAAGGCGAGGGCGTAGTTTTTTCCTTCTCCCCGCAGGCGGGGAGAAGGGACTACGGAGTTTGCGGCGCCACATTGCGCCAGGCGGTTTCCATCACGCTGTCGATGATGTCTTCGTCGGCCTCGGTGAAATAGACCGAGGTCCAGCCCTTTGCGCCCCAGCCGCCGGGGACGGCGGAGCAGAGGCCGGGTTCCGTTTCGATCAGGAATCGCTGCTGGTCGGGCGTGAACTTGAAGACGGCGCGGCCGGGCTCGGGTAGGGTCATGAAGATGCGCTTGCCGACGCGAAAATCGCGTTTGCCGAAATGGGCGCTCTCCACCGCGCCCGGCAGGCTCAAGGCCCGCTTTTCCAGGTCCTCCGTCCTCATGGCTGAAGGGTAACATGAATCCGCCGGTGCGCAATGAAAAGAAAATTTGCCTACATAGGAAAATAATCCTAATTATATACTTGACGTACCAAGATTGGAAATGGCATGATTCCCGAGCGTGACAGGCCGGTGATTGAGAGTGTTGAAAAGCTACCTTCTGGCGCTATCGATGCGGGCGTTGACGTATTGTTGAGGTATTGCCCTGACAGCGCATGTGGAGATGGAATGGACAGGGAAATGGTGGCGGAAATCTACGCCGCTATTCGATGCCGGGTAACAGAGTCCTGAGACGCTTAGCGTGTTGTCCGAAGAGTGTTACAGTGGTCGAGGATATCGTGAGCTTTCACAGGCTTCATCCTGCCGTTGCCCTCTCTAGCCCTGAGGTTGAAGACAACTAGTTCTTTGGTGTTCTTATTGGCTGACCATATGCCATGAACCCAGCCGTTTCTCGTCCCGGATATGCCGCTGATACTTTTTATGGCCTTGGCGATCTCTGGCCTGTCGAATTTATCTGTTTCCCATTCATCGACCAGCGCAAGGATGAACTTTACACGGGCTTCGAAAGTCGGGATTCGATAATATCCCATCATAGACATGTTCGCGCTTGAGCCCATAACGGCGGCAAGTGCGAAAACCATGGCTGTTTCTGCGTCTGCCCATGCCACAACCATATTGCCGAGCGCCGCTGCGACATCCGGGTAGTCCTCCAAGTTATTAATGTCGGTGAAGTGATCCATGAGTGATTCCGAAAAACAGGTTGACGAAAAGAAGGGTGACGAGGTTCTTCGGCGCATGCTGAAGACGCCGCCGGAACCAAGAAATTTGGAATCTCCGCCAAAGAAGCGGCTACCTAGAAATACAAAGGACGACTCCCCGGCTCATACATCTGGTACAAGCCGGGGCGACGTTAAGAGTTAATTTGGCGGGCCATTCTGGGTCTGAACCAGAAGTTTCCAGCGGATATCGCCCTTAGTGGTCGAGTGCTGGCGGTGGTTCTGAGGTGGAAATGGGTCGCCCGCATTGCAGGCGACTTCATCTCTGCAATTTGTGCAGAGGTATATTCCAGAGTGCGGCACTTTCGCCCCAGGCAAGTGAACTGCATCGAATTGGGCCGAAGTCGAGTGTGATAGCTCATTGCCATTCTTGTATAAGGCCATGGTGGATTATCTCCTGTGTATGCCACAGGATGACTTGACGACTCTGCCCTCAGGCTTAAAGTCTGCAATGGAAGCATATCGAGCCGTCCTGTGGCTTGGTTACGTTGACGGCGGCGAATCACCACAATTCGCCGCCGTTTCCATTGGAACGCAACGAGAACGATCTCGACAAGACCCGTTAAAGAGATTCAATCAGGAGTTTCTTACTTATCCCGCGCTAATTTTCGTCGTTTGCACAGAATTTTGCGCGCCTTTTGCTTAGGCGTGAGCGCTTTCGTTAGTCCGCCGATAGGTCAGCCGCTTGTCGCGAGCATTGCGAAGCAGGTCTTCTGCGCGTTCTGCGTCTGAAATTTTCAAGGCGGCGCGGCGGTTATACCTAAAATCGAATTCCGCAAGGTAGCGATGAAGATGGGCTTCGCCGCAATGCTGATATACGCCGATCATGCCACGCTTGAAGACTGAGAAGACGCCTTCGATTGTGTTCGAATGAATAGCAAAGCCGTCCTCATAGCGGACGTATTCTTTTCGGGAGTGCTTCGTTGTCTTGTGGCTGGCGTATTCCCTGCCAGTCTCGGTGTAAAGGCGGCTTTCATCGGTGATGAGGTTCGTCTCGCGGGTGACGTTGCGGACGAGGACTTCGCGAACGCTATCCTTGGTGGCGTGATTGATATGGAAGGTGCGAACCTTCCCGCCGCGCTCGACAAGACCAATGATGACACGCTTCTGTGCGCCGCCAGCCTTGCCGCTCTTTGTCGGGGTGGCGATACGGCCACGGGAAAGCTTGGCAGGGGTTTCGCGCTTGCCGATATAAGTCTCGTCGGCTTCAACAGTTTTGCCTTCGCCGCCGAGAGGGCCGGAAGACTTTACGTTTTCTTTCATGGCTTCGCGAATGCGATGGGCCATAAACCAAGCAGTCTTGTAGGTGACGCCAAGCATGCGGTGAAGCTGGTGGGCGCTCATGCCCTTCTTTGAAGCGGCCATTAGGTGCGTAGCAAGTACCCACTTGTTCAGGGCGATCTTGGAGCGCTCGAAAACGGTGCCAACGGTCACAGTGAAAGGATCGCGGCAAGCGTTGCACTTGTAGACGCCGGGGCGAGTGGACTTGCCAGCCAGCTTGGTAATCGTCTGCTGATCGGAGTTGCCGCAATGGGGGCAGATAGGGCCGTTCGGCCAATGGATCGACTCAAGGTGTTCGCGGGCCTTTTCGGCGTCGGTGTAAATGGCGTTTGTCAGGTCGAACATGGCTAATCCCTCGATTGATTTCGTTGTACAAAATCTTTCGTGGTACGTCAAGTATATAATTAGGAAAATAATCCTTGACGCCGTGACGGTGCTTTGATAGGGTTATGGCACAGTCGAAAAACTGCGGATGAGGCCGGGGCATCGGAGGATGCGACGGCCTTTTGTATTTGCGCGGCGTGGTTTGGCGCCGCTCAACTTTTGAGGACATCGGGGATGATTGCTGATCTGGATTTCGATCCGGACGTCTTCGGCTATTGGCCGTCGGTGCCGGGCTATGACGGCGCTGGTCGCGATGAATGGCTGGCGGATGTCGCGGGGCGGGTGGTGCTGGACACCAAGTCCCAGAACACGGTTTCGCCGCTCGACGAGTTGCAGGACATGCTGAACGGCATGACCAAGGAACTGAAGCAGCAGTTGCAGCAGTTTCAGGCCTTGCGGCAGGCAGCCACGGAGGCGCTCGGCGAGGAGGGGATCGACCGCAAGGCGGTGCAGGCGGATGCGAAGGCGAGCCTCGAGGCGATGTCGCTGATCATCCGCACGCTCGAAAAGATCGACAGCCTGCAGAGGACGATTGCCCATGACCGACGAGTCGAGGCCGAAGCCGCAGGCGCCGATGAAAGCTACGAGGCGCTTGTTGCCCACTTCGACGCTCTCGTCGAGCAGCGGGCTGAAGAGCTTGCCAGGTCCCGGGGGGAAAAAGTTGCCGGTCCCGGCGGGGACGACGGGAGTGGCGGGAAGGATGGAGAGCCGAGCGGCGAGGCGGAAGACCAAGGCGGTGGTGCAGCGGGCAGAAAAGATTGCCACGCAGCATGAAGATGGCATGGGGAGGCTGGGCGATGCGCTCTGTCGGGCGGTTGAGGCGGGGCGGGGTTTGAGTGAGAGGCTTGCTGGGTTTTCTCGGCAAAATGCGGACGGAGCGAGTTTGATCGGTGACAAGGAGACGGATTCGCCCGTTCAGAGTTCGTCGGACGATACCCCCCTCTGCCCTGTCGGGCATCGCCCCCTCAAGGGGGGAGATCGGCAAGGGGTGGCCTCTCGCTCCCAATCTCCCCCCTTGAGGGGGAGATGTCACGAAGTGACAGAGGGGGGTGATGCGGCGAATACGGAATTTGTGGACGGCTGCCTCTCATCCGTCCCTTCGGCACCGTCTCGTCGCTCGGGGGGAGAAGAGGCTGGCGGGAGTGAGGACAGTCCGGCTCCTAAGCTTGAAGCCGCACATGGCGACGCGGCGGCGGATCACCAACCGGACCAGCGCAAACTCTATCGGCGCGTTCTCGCCGACTGGCGGCTGAGCGGGCGGTTGGAGCAGAAGCCTCCCGCCGGCGACTGGCGGGTTTGGCTGCTGATGGGCGGGCGCGGGTCGGGCAAGACGCGGGCAGGGGCCGAGTGGGTGCAGGGGCTGGCGACGATGCCGGGCGGGCGACCGTTGCGCATCGCGCTGGTGGCGGAGACGCTGGGGGATGCGCGCGAGGTGATGATCGATGGCATCTCCGGTATCTGCCGGATCGCGCGGCGAAACCGGCCGGATTTCGAGGCCTCGCGCAAACGGCTTGTCTGGCCGAACGGCACGGTGGCGCAGATTTTCTCCTCCGAAGACCCCGAAAGCCTGCGCGGGCCGCAGTTCGATTATGCCTGGGCCGATGAGGTGGGGAAATGGCGGCATGCTGAGGAGACTTTCGACATGCTGCAGTTTGGCTTGCGGCTGGGGAGTGATCCGCGGCTGATGATTACCACGACGCCGCGTCCTCTGCCGCTGTTGAAGAAATTGATGGCGGAGTCGACGACGGTGATGCGGCGCATCCGCACGCTCGACAATGCAGGTAATCTCGCACCGGGGTTTCTGGAGGCTATGGCCGGGCGCTATAGCGGCACGCGGCTGGGCCGGCAGGAGCTGGACGGCGAGATGATCGCCGACCGGGAGGACGGGCTCTGGTCTCGCGCGGCGCTCGAGGCTTTGACGTTGCGCGGGGCGCTGGGCGAGTGCGGGCCGCTGCAGCGGATTGTCGTGGCGGTCGATCCGCCCGCTGGCATCGGGCCGAGTTCCTGTTGCGGCATTGTGGTTGCGGGGCTCGACCGGACGGGGCGCGGCGTGGTGCTGGCGGATTGTTCGGTGGAAGGCGCAAGCCCTGCCAGCTGGGGCGCTGCGGTGGTGCGCGCCTTCCGGCGGTTCGATGCCGATCGGGTCGTGGCGGAGGTGAACCAGGGCGGGGAGATGGTGTCAGCCGTGCTGCGCGGGATCGATGCCGGACTGCCAGTGACGACGGTTCGGGCGACGCGCGGGAAGTGGCTGCGGGCCGAACCGGTGGCGGCGCTCTACGAGCAGGGGCGGGTGGTGCATGCCGGCGCTTTTGCCGATCTGACCGACCAGATGTGCGACTTCGGACCGGACGGGCTGTCTAACGGGCGCTCACCGGACAGGCTGGATGCGCTCGTCTGGGCGCTGACGGCGCTGATGCTGGAAGGAAACGGGGAGCCGCGCGTGCGGGGAATATGAAAAGAGAGGCATCGCTGCCTCTCATAATCTGACGGACGATTGGGGCTACTCGGCCGGTTCCTTACGAGCCGGCTTTTCCTCGGATGCACCTTCGCGCATCTGGCGCCACTCGTTCTCGAAACGGTCGAAGAGTTCCCGGGATACGGTCCAGGATGCTGGCTTGGTCATCGCGATACTCCTGTTTCAAACGCAAATGCGGTGTAGCCACAAATGGGCCGGGCCTGAAACTCTGCACGCCGCGAATGGTTCCGGCGTGTTTCGGATTTTTCGATCAGCGCTTATCGGGAGTGATGAAGGCGGGCTTCGGCGTTTCGGCTGCACTGGTGCGCATCTGGCGCCATTCGTTTTCGAAACGATCAACGAGGTGTTGAGGTACGGCGGCGGTTTCGGCTGTGGCCTTGCCGGTGTTCTGCATGCAGCATCTCCTCCAAGAGAAACAATATCATATTGTTGTAATCGTCCTGTCACATCTCAAAGCCGAAGTAAATCAGGGCATTAAACAGTTTAAACGATTGAAATGCATTAAATCGATTAGAACTTCGGCCATGGTTAAAGTGGAAATTGGAGTTTCCACAGGTCGATGCTTGCAGGCCTGGCGTGACGGATCGGTTGATCTGTCGCGCTCGCGATCTTGAATTTTCACGGAAGGATGGTCGATGAAGAACCCGTTGCGAAAGATGTTCCGGCGGCAGGATGACGCGCGCGAGGCGAAGGCAGCCTCCGGTTTTATCGCCGTCGCGCACGAGGCGGCGGCGCATTGGACGGGGCGGTCCTATCGGGCCTTGTCGGAGCAGGGATACCAGCGCAATCCGGTCGCCTACCGGGCCGTGCGGATGGTGGCGGAGGCTTCGGCGGCGGTGCCGTTGCTGCTTTATGATGGGGACGAGGAGATTGCCGAGCATCCGGCGCTGTCGCTCCTGGCGCGGCCGAATGGGCAGATGGCGGGGGCGGACTTTCTGGAGGCGCTCTACGGGCACCTGATGCTCTCCGGCAATGCCTATGTCGAAGCAGCGCGGATCGGGGCGGAGCCGCGGGAGCTGCATCTTTTGCGGCCCGACCGGGTGCGCATTCTGGAGGATCGGGACGGGTGGCCGGAGGGCTACGAATACCGGATCGGCGGTCGCGTTCGGCGCTTTGCCGCCGGAGAGGGCGGCATTCTGCATCTGAAGCTGTTTCATCCGCTGGACGATCATCTGGGTTTTCCGCCGCTGGCGGCGGCGCAGATGGCGCTCGATCTTTCCAATGCGGCGGCGACCTGGAACAAGGCGCTGCTCGACAATTCTGCCCGGCCTTCCGGCGCGCTGGTCTATCAGCCCAAGGAGGGCGGCAATCTTTCCGCCGATCAGTACGACCGGCTGAAGAGCGAGCTGGAGGAGGGATACTCCGGCGCGACGCGGGCGGGGCGGCCGCTGTTGCTCGAGGGCGGGCTCGACTGGAAGGCGATGGGGCTTTCGCCAAAGGACATGGATTTCGTCGAGGCGAAGAACGGCGCGGCGCGGGATATCGCGCTCGCCTTCGGGGTGCCGCCGATGCTGGTGGGGATACCCGGCGACAACACCTATGCCAATTATCAGGAGGCGAACCGGGCGTTTTATCGGCTGACGGTGTTGCCGCTGGTGATGCGGACGGCGGCGGCGCTTTCGGGGTGGCTGTCTGATCTCTACGGCGAAGGGGTGTCGTTGCGGCCGGATTTGGATCAGGTGGCGGGGCTGACGGGCGAGCGCAACGAGGTCTGGGCGCGGCTGAAGGATGCGGCGTTCTTGAGCGACGAGGAGAAGCGGCGGGCTGTGGGGTATTGAGGGCTTGGAGTTTGCGGCCATACCCCCCTCTGTCGGCTGTGCCGACATCTCCCCCTCAAGGGGGGAGATCGGGAGCAAGGAGCTGCCTCTTGCCAATCTCCCCCCCTTGAGGGGGAGATGTCCCGAAGGGACAGAGGGGGGTGTCGCGCGGCACCCGGAGTTTGCCCTGTCTGCCTCGTTTTTGGAATATTGCTATTAAAAACAAATGACTACCGCGGCGAGGTGAATCTAGGCCGCGCCAAACTGGAATCAATCTGTGAAGGACTTGAATCAGCTTGCGAGCTGATTGCCGCAAGGGATTCCAAAGATTCAGGAAATCGGAAAGCTCACGCTGCGGCATGACCTTGCGGGAAGGGTAGCGGGCGGGGCCTTGGCGCGTTTGGGCGCGGGCCTGGATTGAGATTTCATACTAGTCGGAGAGGCTTAACAAATGGCTGACATCGGTAATGATCCCGGCCTGTGGGCCGCCAATGTGCTGGGCTCGGTGGCGGGGGCGGCGGTCTCGCTTGTCTATATGCTGCCGCGCAGCCGGCAGGAGGCGGTGTCGCGGTTTTTTACCGGCATGGCCTGCGGGATGATTTTTGGGGCGCCGACGGGGTTGTGGCTCGTCAGCCGGCTTGGGATTGGCGGGCAGATTTCGGGTGGCGAAATCCTGCTGGCGGGTTCGGCGGCGGCGAGCCTTTGCGCCTGGTGGGTGCTGGGGGCGGCGGCGCGCATTGCGGCGCGGTTTGGCAAGGGTGGGGGCTGAGGGCTTTCAGACGATGGTTTTTGCCGGGTGGCCCCCTCTCTGTCAGCTGCGCTGACATCTCTCCCAAGAGGGGGGAGAGGGGCGCGAGCGGCACATTTCAAACATGGAGATGTCAATGACAACCGACGGCCTTCCGGTCTGGCGGACGAAGAAGTTTGCCAATTTGAACCTTGCCGGCGTGACCGGCGAGGGACGGTTTTCCGGCTATGCCAGCGTCTTCGGCGAGATCGATCTCGGCAAGGATGCGATCGAGCCGGGGGCTTTTGCGCAATCCCTGTCGCGGCGTGGAGCGAGCGGGGTGAGGATGTTGTTCCAGCACGATCCGGCCGAGCCGCTCGGGACCTGGAAGACCATTCGCGAGGATGCGCGGGGGCTCTATGTCGAGGGCGTGCTGGCGCCGGGCGTCGAGCGGGCGCGCGAGGTGCACCAGCTGATGAAGAACGGGGCGCTGGACGGGCTTTCCATCGGCTTCCAGACGGTGAAGGCGAAGACGGACAAGGGCGGTGTCAGGCGCATTCTGGAGGCGGATCTCTGGGAGATCTCGATCGTCACCTTTCCGATGCTGCCCTCTGCCCGCGTTTCGAACGTGAAGAATGCGCGGTGGTTCCGCGACACGGAAACGGAGCTCGTGCGCGGCATGCGCCGGGCGGCCCGGATGATGAAAACCCAAGGAAGGATGTGCCGATGACAGAGACTGCGATGACCACGCTCAAGGTAGCGCCGGAAACCAAGCATGTGCCGGAGACGATAACGGCGGCTTTCGAGGACTTCATGGGGGCTTTCGAAAGCTTCAAGGAGACCAACGAACGCCGGCTCGCCGAAATCGAGGGCAAGCTGACGGCCGATGTCGTGACCCGCGACAAGATGGACCGCATCTCCCGCGCCATGGATGAGCAGAAGCGCACCATGGACCAGATGCTCTTGAAGAAGGCGCGGCCGGCGCTCGGCCGCGACGATACCCTTTCGCCTGAAGCGGAGGAGCATAAGGCGGCCTTCGAAAGCTATGTGCGCCGGGGTGACGAGCAGGCGCTGAGGTCGCTGGAGGCCAAGGCGTTTTCGATCGGCTCGGCCAGCGACGGCGGCTATCTGGTGCCGAACGAAACCGACAGCGAGATCGGCCGCAGGCTTTCGGTGCTGTCGCCGATCCGCTCCATGGCGACGGTGCGGCAAGTTTCGGGCGCTGTGCTGAAGAAGCCGTTTGCGCTGGCCGGCATGGCAACCGGCTGGGTGGCGGAAACGGCGGCGCGACCGCAGACCACGACGCCGCAGCTGGCCGAACTTTCCTTCCCGACCATGGAACTCTACGCCATGCCGGCGGCGACGGCGGCACTTCTCGACGACGCGGCGGTCGATATCGAAAGCTGGATTGCCTCGGAAGTCGATATCGCCTTTGGCGAGCAGGAGGGGACGGCCTTCGTTTCCGGTGACGGGACCAACAAGCCGAAGGGGTTTCTCGCATACACCAATGTTGCCGAAAGCAGCTGGAGCTGGGGCAACATCGGCTACATCGCCACGGGCGCGGCGGGTGCCTTCAAGACATCCGGGCCTTCCGACACGCTGGTCGATACGATCTATGCGCTGAAGGCGGGACATCGGCAGAATGCGAGCTTCGTGATGAGCCGCAAGACTCAAGCCGAAATCCGCAAGTTCAAGGATGCCGACGGCAACTATCTGTGGCGGCCGCCGGCGACTGCCGGACAGCAGGCCTCGCTGATGGGCTTTCCGATCGCCGAGGCCGAGGACATGCCAGACATTGCGGCCAACAGCTTCTCCATTGCCTTCGGCAATTTCGCGGCCGGCTATCTGGTCGTCGATCGCACGGGGGTTCGGGTTTTGCGCGACCCCTATTCGGCCAAGCCCTATGTGCTGTTCTACACGACCAAACGTGTCGGCGGCGGGGTGCAGAATTTCGAGGCGATTAAGCTCGTGAAATTCGCGGCCTCCTGATTTTTCACCTCTTGATCTTTTCCAACGCGGCGCTTCTTTTAGAAGGGTCTGATGTATTCGGCTGCTGACCCTCCCTGTCGGCGGCCGTCCGGGCGGACGCGGCTTCCCTCCCGCCGCGTCCGCCTTTCCCTTATCGACACCGTGGAGATTTCCATGACCATTGCCGAACTGACGCCGCCTGATGGCGAGCCGCTGACGCTTGCCGAGGTGAAGGCGCATCTGCGCCTTTCCGGCAGCGCCGAGGATGACCTGCTTTCCGGGCCTATCACGGCTGCTCGCCAATATCTGGAGCGGGAAACGGGGCTGGTGCTGATGACGGCCGGCTTTCGCCTCTATCTTGACGACTGGCCGGACGGGCCGGTGATTCAGATCGGGAGAAGTCCGGTACAAACGATTGATGTCGTTACGGTTTATGACGATCTGGGCGATGCTTCCGAAGCTGATACCACGGGCATGGTGCTGGACGGGCGGGCGCATCCGGCCCGGCTGATGCTGCCGCGTCGGGTGCGGCCGGGCCAGTCGCTGAACGGGATCGAGATCGATTTCACCGCAGGCTTCGGGGCGAGTGGCGCGGACGTTCCGGATACGCTGAAGCGAGCGCTGCTGCTGCACATTGCCCTTCTCTACGAGTTTCGCGGGGCGGTGGCGCCCGACAATCAGCCGGCGGCGGTGCCGGCCGGTTACGAGCGGCTGATCGCGCCGTTCCGGCGGCGGGGGCTTTGAGATGGGGCGCGTGTTCTTCGATCCGGGCGCGCTCAGCGCGTCTATCGAGATCGAGAGGCCGGTCTTGGTTTCGGATGGGCAGGGCGGCGAGATCGGCGGGCTCGAACTGGTGGGCGGTGCCTGGGCACGGATCGAACCGGTCTCGGCGGTGATGCGCGAGGCAGGCGGCCTGCAGCAGGTAACGGTGACGCACGAAATCCTTGTCCGGTACCGCGACGACCTCGTTTCCGGAATGCGGCTCGCCAAGGGCGCGCGGCGGTTCCTGGTCCAGGCAGTGCACGATCCCGACGAGAGCGGACGGTATCTCGTCTGCCGCTGCACGGAGGAAGGGACTCCCGAGATGCCCCTGGAAAAGATCAAAAGACCCAAGGTCACCGCCAGCTTTGTCGTCGCCGCGGCAAGATGCGGCACGACCAATGCCCTTCGCCCTTTCCTCGTCCCCCGAGAAGCGGCCTTCGTAGCCATCCTTCACGTTCCTGAGGGTACATGCGAGTTCTACAAACGTGCGGCCCATGCTTTGATCGCCGAGCCGATGCCGATCGACGAGGCCTTCAACGAACTCGCGGTCGTCGTCGCGCTGTATGACCGGGCCGTCGATGCCAGTACGGTCTTCAAGCAATACCGCTATGGACGTCAGATCGTCCTCGTCACCGAGAAGCTCGAGCACGTTCCGCTGGAGACCATCGCGTCTGCCGATATCGTGAGGGAGATCAAACCGCCAACGCCGGTGCATTTCATGGCGGCCGCACGGGATGTCGGGCTTCGCGGCGTTACGCCTGAGATCGCCGAGTTCTTCACCGAGTTCTCCTTCGATGTCCTTGCAGCTGTCGTTCGGGGCAACCGGCCAGTCGCCAGTGTCGTCCGCCATCTCAAGCGCATGAAGTTCGAGAAGGCGAAAGCCGACGCCGTCCCGGTGAAGCCAAAGGGACCGGGTCTGGAAGGCATGTCGGGGTATGGAGATGCCAAGACCTGGGGTCTGCAGCTTGCCGAGGACCTGCGCGCATGGAAGGCAGGGGAACTGGAATGGGAAGACGTCGACAGAGGCATGCTGCTCCATGGTCCTCCGGGGACGGGGAAGACCAGCTTTGCGAAGGCACTGGCGAACACGTGTGATGTCAACCTGGTCGTCGCGTCCGCTGCGCGCTGGCAGGCGGCCGGTCATCTCGGAGACTTCCTCAAGGCGATGAGGTCTTCCTTTGCCGAGGCCAAGCGGAACGCCCCGTCGATCCTCTTCGTCGACGAGTTCGACAGCTTCGGAGACCGCGAAGGCGGAGGGGACGACCACCATCGTGATTATCGACGGCAGGCCATCAACGGCATGCTGGAATGCCTAGACCCCGCCGAGGGCAGGGAAGGCGTCGTGGTGGTCGGCGCGACCAACAATCCATCGGGGATCGATCGCGCCCTGCTGAGATCGGGAAGACTGGAGAAGGTCATCGAGGTGCCTTTGCCGGACGCCGTCGCGCGGGGGGCCATCCTGAAGCATCATCTCCGCGACGCCGAACTGAAAGGCGACGTCCAGCGGGAAGGGCGAGCGTCCGCTCGAATACCTCAGAGACCGGGACCCCGATCTTCGTCGGCTCGTGGACGCGCGCCTCAAGGCGCAGTTCGACAGGGCTTTGGAGATGCTGTCGGAAAGGCGGGTGCAGCTTGATCTGCTCGCCGCCCAGCTTTTCGTCCGTGGCCATGTTGGCGGCGAAGAGGTTCGCGCGCTCTGCCGAGCGGGCGTCAGGAATACCGCATCCGTCGTGGCTTGACGGCTAGCGGTCATAAAGCCGCCGCCCCGCGCTCGCGAGCGGGGCGGCGGCTCAAAGCTCAGTCACTGCAATAAAAGGAAAACGGGATGGCCCACGTATCCATGAGGAGAGACTGGGTCGCGGCAAGAACCTCAAGCTGTCCCTTGTCCTGCTGACGAATGGCCTCGGCTTTGGAGTATCCTGGTTGAACTGCCGTCATCTCGAAACGATAGTCGAACTCGCTCCAGCGGTTATGCCAGTTAATAAGGTCGGTGATCTTTCCCTTTTCGAGCCTGGTCACCGCGCGTCGTTTTTGGCTGTCGGCCTCCCGCTTTCGCAAACGGGCTAGGAGCAAATCCGGGTGTTCCCGCCGGCGAATTGATTTTTGGGTCTGGCCGCAGACTTCGTACAGGTCATCGACGCGCGCCCCTGGATTCGGTCCTCCCGAATACTTGCAGTGGAACATCGCGACTTTCAGAACGTCACCCTCCTTTCGGATCGCCACGACGTCCGCAGACTCGCCTGCACCGTCATCGTCAAACACCAGGTCGTATTCGTTAGCCTGAAGAAGCTCGTCGATGACCCGGCGTTGAATGCTCTTGGGGTCTTTGCCTTTCCCCTGGGACTCCTTCTTGATGTCGATACCAGTCCAGTCTCGCGGCACCAGCTTTTCCGGATCGAACGCAGGCGCATGGTCCTCTGGAAGCTTGAGCATTTCGGAGGCCAAGAGCATGTTTCCGTCGGCGTAGTAGATGTGCGGCGGGTCTTCCTTGAACCACGCGACAAGGTCCATCGTCTTCTTGCCGATGCGGACGCCGCCGTCAGTGTTTCCCGAATAGTGCGCACCCGTAGTGTCTACCGTCATCGTGAGGTCATTGAAATGAGTGTCGTTGCCGACCCTCATGACGATATCCGAACCTGGTGTCTGTGAGACGATACGAATGTCGCAGTCGTAAAGCGGGACGATCGTGTCCCCGAATGTTAGATCGACCTTGTCATCGTTTGTATGAAGGATGGCCTCTGGCCAATTTATGGCGATCGCGTGCTTCGCTGGGAGGCTGTCAAGTTTTACGGGCTGCACGAGGCGGCGGAGAATGCCGTCTTCGGTTATGGTGGAGTCCTGCAATTTCCTGCCAACGTCCTTGCACCAATCGATCCAGCCGGCAAATCCGTGAACGGACTCATAAGACCAGATTTTCCCCTTCATGGAGCAGCCGATCGTAGACTTGCCAGCGCTCGTATATCCCTGGCCGAACAAGTTGGTCTTCATGCGACCACGGTTCGCGGGGTCGTCTGTCAGTTGCGGCGCGATATCGGTCCCCATGAACTGAGAGTACCGTATTGGTTTCCTGACCGCTTCTGAAAGGCCGAGGTGGCTGAGTATAAGGCGCTTGTATCCGTCGAGAACCCTGAAGACCTGATTGCCGCGAATTCTCTTTACGTCCGTTCCAGCGATCTTTTCAGCGAGCTTGGTGTGCAAGTCGCTTAGGTCCGAACTGCTGACGTATAGGAGATTTCGCTCGTCATCCCAATGACAGGCATAAAGGTGATAGGCGGTGTCTACAGGTTGCTTCAGCGGCGTCCATCGAAGCTTCTCCTCCTTGCGAAGAACCCAAATCGCTAAGCGCTCCGCATGGTTGATGGACGGGCCATCGATGATCCAACCAGGCGTATAAGCTTCCTCGATCTTGCTCGGGTCCCATCGGTCACAAGAAGTTTCGTAGACGACGGCACCAAGCCGAGGATTTAGTTGTTCCAGCGGGAAGGTGGCTGGAAGCTCGTCGAAACCTTCGAACACTTCTTGCCGACGCTCCTCTCGAGCGGTGTTCCGAGTTCCGAGTCCTTCCAGAATGAAGTTCCAGTCCGCGTCTTCGGCATATAGCGCCTGAAGGCTTTCCTTCATGCCAGCGGCGACGACGTTGGCGATGACCGTTGCGTTGCCGAGGTCTTTACGGGTGCGGGTAAATCTTCCCACGAACTGGACGGTAATTGCCTCGCTTTTGTGCTTGTCGTGCAGCGCCGCGACCTTCAGATCGGGAAGATCGAAGCCCTCGCCAAGCATGTCAACGCAGACGATGATCCTGCTCTCGCGGGCGCGAAGCTTCCTGAGGACCTCTGCCTTCGCCTTCGCAGACAGCTTGCTGTGAACAACCTGCGGATTGAACTCTGGGGTCATCCGGCAGTAGAGCGCATGAAGCTTAGTCGCGATCTCGATCGTCCTGCATCTGGCCATCGCGAGATGAATATGGCCTTGCTCTTCGTCGTTGCGAAGAGTGTTTCTGACTTCAAGAATGATTTGCTCGTCGCCAGCTTCTCTGTCGAGGCCGTACACGGGCTTGAAGTGGATTTTCCTGAAGTAGCCTTCGGAAAAGGCTTTCTTCAGGGGATATGTGTAGATGAACTTTCCATCGACACGCCGGCCGTCCGTTCGATACGGCGTCGCCGTAAACTGGAGAACAAGGCTGTCGGCAAACTGGGCTTTGAATTCTCGCCAGGTCCTCGCGCCGATGTGATGGGCTTCATCCACGAAGAGGTGGCTTGTAAGTTCCGCCATACGTTGTTGAATTGCCACGTCCGCCTTGGCTACCGCATCCATGGTAGTGACCACGACGTTCGCACGGAGGAAGATGTCGTCCACCGCCTCCACAGTCTTCGGGACTTCTTCGAGTGTAGCGACGACTGGGAGCTTGGCGGTAGCAGACACGCTGCCGCAATCCTTCAGAACACCGAGTTCCAAGAACTTCTCCGAAATCTGCGTGCGAAGGGCGTCGCTAGGGACGACGACCAAGAGCCGCTTGATTTGAGCAACGACGAGCAGCGCCAACATGGTCTCGGTTTTACCAGTCCCCGTCGGCATCACTATCGTGGCTGGAATGCTCGATGAGGTCCAGTGGCCAAGGGCAGCATGTATCGCGCCGATCTGTGGGGTGCGGAGCCCCTTCTGATGAACGACTCCATCGATCACGAGTTCTTCGTCGTAACTGAAGGCACCGCGCCAGGATTGTCGGATCGCGGCCAATTCCTTTTCGAAGTCAGGAACTCCGATGATCATCGGCTCCGCAGCCACGGGTTTCACCCATGCGCCGACCTGAGACGACGAGCGCATTGCAGTGAGCGACGAGGCCTTGGGATGGCGGAGGACCTCCGCTGCATCTAGTTGGACATCAGTTTTTCTCGGAACAACAGCGATCTCCCGCTGCCCGTCAAGGGATCGAAGAAACACCCCTTGAAGACGATTTCGGGTGAATTCGTTTGCGGTCAGCGAGACCATCCGCTTGGGGTGCTTCACCTTGCGGACAACGGCTCCATGCACTTTTCCCGCCAGTTCGAACTGCGCTGGAAGCAGTAACTCAAGTTCCTCTTTGAATAATGTGTCCACCTGTCCTCCGAGTCTGCGCGCACCTCGATACGTCAGATGGTAATGTCGGATTTAGATGCGGGCAATTCGATTCGAATGCTCGGCAAACTTGTTGACAAGACAAGGCATTATCAAGCCGCGTTCAATACCCGCTGACCTCACAAGGGAATGCCAGAAAGTCGGTGTCTTCAACGCAGGTATGCCAGAAAGCAGGGTAAGGAATGCCAGAAACACGGCTTCTAAGTCATTGATTCTTGGTCGTAGGCTCACAAGGGGATACAGGAAGCCACACCTGGGTCTATCGTTACAAGGATCTGGAGGGCTGGTGGGGGAGCCTTCATCATGACCGGATCGGCGGCGTGGAACTGTCCGTGCCGAGCCCATGGGTGCCGGGAGGCAAGCCGATCTGGTTTACGGAGGTGGGGTGTCCGGCGATCGACAAGGGGGCGAACCAGCCCAACGTGTTTGTCGATCCGAAATCGTCGGAGAACGCGCTTCCCTATTTTTCCAGCGGTGGGCGCTGCGATCTCGTGCAGCGGCGGTTTCTTGAGGCGCATCACGCGCATTGGCGGGAGGTCGATGGGGCGGTTGATCCGCATCATCTTTTCGTCTGGACCTGGGATGCGCGGCCGGTGCCGGCTTTTCCTGAAAATACCGATCTCTGGGCGGATGGCGGTAACTGGCGCACGGGCCACTGGCTGAACGGACGACTGGGGGCCTCTACCGCAGGCGATATCATTCAGGCTGTGCTGGCGGACCATGGGTTTGAAGGGGCCGATACGTCCGCGGTCACCGGAGATATCACTGGCTATGTGCAGGCGGAGCAGGCGTCCGCGCGGGATGTGCTGGAGCCCCTGATGCAGGCGCTGTCGATCGATGCGGTGGAGTATGGCGGCGTGCTTCGCTTCCGCTCGCGGCTGAAGCTGGCGGCCCGGACGCAGCATATCGAGATTTTGGCGGAGGATGGGGAGGCTGCGCAGTTTGAGGAAACACGCGAGCATGACAGCGATTATGCCGGGGAGGCGCTGATCGATTTCTTCGATGCGACGGCCGACTACGGTCAGGCGACGGTACGCTCGCGAAGAACCGGAGCGAAAAGCGATCGGGTCTTGCGGCTTTCGCCGCCGGCGGTGCTGCATGAGGGAATGGCGTCCGCAACAGTCGAAGACGCGCTGAAGGACCATCAGGCCGGGCGGCGGCAGGTGCGGTTCAGTCTTTCGCCATCGGCGTTGGCTCTGGAGCCGGGCGATGTCGTGACGTTCGAGGATGGGCCGGCGGGGCTCTTCATCGTCGAGCGGATCGAGGATGGAAAAAAGCGCCGTGCCGAGGCGCGGGCGTTTCAGCCCTCCGCCAATGGCGTTGGTCAAACGGACAACGCGGGACTCCGTCCGGCACGGCAGGCATCCGATGGGTTTTCGCCCATCATGCTGCTCATGGACCTGCCGCAGTATGATGGGGGCGAGCCGGCAAGCTTTGCGCGGGCGGCGATGTTTGCCCGGCCATGGCGGCCGGTCGTTCTCTCGTCTTCGGCAACGACGGAAGGGTACACGGCAAGGCAGCGTTTCGACAGGCCGGCGAAAACCGGCATGTTGGCCGCGCCCCTGGGGCCGGGTGTCACCGGTCGTTTCGACTGGTCGCAGCCGCTTTTGCTCAATCTCGACTTCGGCGGTTTGTCGTCCGCGCCGCGGATCGCGGTGCTGGGCGGTCAGAACCGCGTCGCCGTCGAGGCCGCGAACGGTGTCTGGGAAATCATCAGCTTTCTGGAGGCGGAGGAGGTTTCCGCCGGGCAATGGCAGGTGCGTGGCCTGTTGCGCGGTTTGCATGGCACCGGCGATGCGATGATGGCGGGAAGCGGTACCGGTGCGGCCATCGTTTTGCTCGATGGGGCGGTAAAGCCGATCGGGCTCTCACTGGACGAGGCGGGACGGCCGCTGAACTATCTCGCCGAGGCGACAGGCGAAGCGGCCATCGGACCGATCGTCTTTGCCGGCGGTTTGCGGGCGCAGACGCCGGTCGCTCCGGTGCATCTGAGAGCGGAAAGATTGCCCGGCGGCGATATCCGGCTGAGCTGGGTGCGGTGCGCGCGGCAGGATGCCGATCACTGGCTGGATGGTGACATCGCGCTGGACGAGCCGGAGGAGCGTTATCGCATCGATATTCTGGACGGAGAGAGCGTCAGGCGGCGGACGGACGTCTCGACGCCCAGCTTCCTATACTCCGCTGCGAGCGAAATGGCGGATTTCGGAGCCGCGCAGGACGCCATCTCGTTTCGGGTGCGGCAGGTGGGCAAAAAGGTGTCGCTCGGTGTTTCGGCACAGGCTTTGGTGGAACTGTAAACGGAGGCAGGCATGATGGAACCGAAGGATTGGTATCGTTCCAAGACGATCTGGGGCGCTCTGGTGGCAATATTCGCTTCCTGCGCGAATTTGGCGGGCTTCGACTTCGGAGCGCAAGATCAGCAGCAGATCGTTGACGCACTGACAACGATCGCGGCTGCTGTCGGCGGCGTTATCGCCGTCTATGGCCGGATTTCGGCTCAGAAAAGGGTGCGTTGACGGGACCCAAAACGCTGTGGGAGGCCACTTGAGACTTCCTGTCAAATCAGGTGAAGTCGTTGTAACCTGACATTCATTTGCCATTCAGACAGTATGGTTTATTAAAATCGCAAGAAACGTCAGCCTTGAAAGTGCTTTCATGTCCTCACCCTTGATCATAGCAGCGCTTGCAGCGGGTCTTTCCGGATTCGCGCCGCCTGCGCTCGATCTGCCATCGAAGGTTGTTACCGTCGATGGGGATTGCAGCGCGGCCGCAGCACAGGTCGTTGCCGAGACGGGCGGTGAATTGCTTTCAGCCCAGCCGACGTCCGACGGCAAATGCGTCGTGACCGTGCTGATCCCGGGAAATGGTGGCCGGCCGAAGAAGGTGACGGTGCGTGTGCCCATGTAATGCCGCATTGCTCTTCCAGAGCAGGTTGAGGGCTTGCATAATCCCGCTAGCGCGATGGAATAGGCAGGGTTCGTGATTCTGCCGCTCCGCACGAACAGGGCGATTGCAGAGGAATAGAGGATAATCCTTTCATGCGCATTCTCGTGGTCGAAGACGACATCAATCTCAATCGCCAGCTCGCCGAGGCGCTGAAGGAGGTGGGCTATGTCGTCGATCAGGCGTTCGATGGCGAGGAAGGGCATTATCTCGGCGACGGCGAACCTTACGACGCCGTGATCCTCGATATCGGCTTGCCGGAGATGGACGGCATTACCGTTCTCGAAAAATGGCGTGGGGCGGGCAAGACCATGCCGGTGCTGATCCTGACGGCGCGCGACCGCTGGAGCGACAAGGTGGCGGGTATCGATGCGGGCGCCGACGACTATGTCGCAAAGCCGTTTCATGTCGAGGAAGTGCTGGCCCGTATCCGGGCGCTGATCCGCAGGGCGGCGGGGCATGCCAGCTCGGAAATCGTCTGCGGGCCGGTGCGGCTCGATACCAAGGCTTCGAAGGCGACGGTGGATGGCGTGCAGCTCAAGCTCACCTCGCATGAATTTCGGCTGCTTTCCTATCTGATGCACCATATGGGGCAGGCCGTGTCGCGCACGGAACTTGTCGAGCATATGTACGATCAGGATTTCGATCGCGATTCCAACACCATCGAAGTGTTTGTCGGTCGGCTTCGCAAGAAGATCGGCAACGATCTGATCGAGACCGTGCGCGGGCTCGGCTACCGCATGCAGCCACCCGGCGCGCTTGTGGAGAAGGGCTCTAAGTCCTGAGCGGGGACTGGCCGATATGCTGAAACCGCAATCGCTGACGGCGCGCGTTCTTCTCGTCTCCACCATCTGGGCTGTGGCAGCGCTGGTGGTGATCGGGGTGGTGATTTCCACACTGTATCGACAGGGCTCGGAGCGCGGGTTTCAGGATCTCCTGCGGGCTCAGCTTTACAACGTCATCAACTCCGTCGTGGTCAACGACAAGACGGTGCTGGCCGGAAGTCCGCAGCTGGGAGATCTTCGGTTTTCGCAGCCGCAGACGGGCTGGTACTGGATCGTCGAGCCGATCGGCGAGTTCGACACGCCGACGCTGATGTCGACTTCGCTGGGCAACGGCAAGCTGCCGATCCCGAGCGTAGACGAGGTGCCTTTCGATATCCGTTATGAGCGGTTCTACACCACGACCGATTCCTTCGGGAATTCGGTGGAAGTGGCCGAGACGGAAGTCGTTCTCGACATTCAGGGGCATACGGCCCGGTTTCGCGTCGCGGGCAACCGCGATGTGCTGGAAAGCGATATCAACGACTTCAACCGCAATCTCTATCTGGCGCTTTCGATCTTCGGCTTCGGCGGGCTGGGGATGAATGCGCTGGCGATTCTCTTCGGGCTGCGGCCGCTCGATCAGGCGCGCCGGTCGCTGGAGAAAATCCGCGCCGGCGAGAGCGAGCGGCTGGACGGAGAGTTTCCGCGCGAAATCCAGCCTCTGGCGAGCGAGGTCAATGCGCTGATCGACAGCAACCGGCGCATCATAGAACGGGCGCGCATGCAGGTCGGCAATCTCGCCCATTCGCTGAAGACGCCGATCGCCGTTCTGATCAACGAGGCGCGGGTGCTGGAGGCGCCGCATGGCGATCTCGTCAAGACCCAGGCCGATGCGATGCAGATGCAGGTGCAATCCTATCTCAACCGGGCGCGAATTGCCGCACAACGCGAGAGCGTTCTGGCGCGCATGGAGGTGGAGCCGGCGCTGGAGCGGCTGGTGCGCGTCATGCGACGGCTGCATCCGGAAAAGACGTTCGAACTTTCCGTCTCTCCGCCCGGGCTGATGCTCGCCATGGAGCAACAGGATGTGGAAGAGACCGTCGGCAACCTGCTCGACAACGCGGCGCGCTATGCCGACACGAAGGTTCGCATCATCGCACATCCGGCCGAAGAGAATATCCAGGGCGGTGATCCCGGGCGTCGGCACTGGATTACCGTGGATGTCGAGGATGACGGGCCAGGGCTGGAGCCCGACCAGATCGCGGTGGCGATCAAGCGCGGCAAAAGGCTGGACGAGAGCAAACCCGGGACGGGGCTCGGCCTTTCGATCGTCAAGGAAATTGCAGGGGAATATCACGGCAAGCTGGGGCTTTCGAGGGCGGAAATCGGTGGCTTGAGGGCTCAGTTGATTCTGCCTGGGATCAGTTGAGCCGCGACGCAACCTTGTGTCGGGGGCAAGCGTGACTTTTTTGACAGGGTTGCCGGCAAAATAAGCAAAAGCTTGTGCGAATGCCGGACCCCCATGGATCAAAGGTTGCCTGCCTGCTGAGCAAATGCAAAAAGACGAGGAGTCACGGAGTCGTGCGTTTGCCGGAATGGCCGAACGTATGATGATAACCGCGACACCAAACGCGAGAGCTGGATAGTCCCGCATCATGTACCAGAACGCCTGTTTGACGATATCGACCACTGCCCAGGCCGGCTTAGTATTGCTCGGCTGCGCATTGCTGCTTGGCGGCTGCGCTTCGACTGGAAAAGGCGGCGCCGCACAGGCCGCGACCGGTTCGTCGTCGTATATCGCGGCGCTCGGCGGCGGGATCATCGGCAAGGAAGCGAGCCTGTCGATAAGCCAGGCGGATCGTCAGCGGGCCCTGGAAGCCGAATACAGGGCACTGGAAGCAGCACCCGGCGGACAACCGGTGACATGGGAAGGTTCGGGAGTTTCCGGCGCGGTCGTTGCGACGGCACCCTATCAGGTTGGCTCGCAGAACTGCCGCCAGTATAGCCACACGATCACCGCAAAGGGGCAGGGCAATGTCGTGCGCGGGGTTGCCTGCCGCAATACCGACGGAACCTGGACGCCGCTGACCTGATCTGCTTCACGCTTGCGGCGAAACGCCTCAAGTTTTTGTCAGAATGGGTTTTCCAGTTGGAAAGCCAGGGGGCGCATAGTATTGAGCGCCATGCTGTTCTGGATCGTTGTTTCCGTTCTGACGGCGGCTGTTGCCGTCGCTTTGCTTTTGCCACTGATGCGGGCTGAGGCCCAGACCGATATTCCGCAATCCCATGACGTCGAGGTTTATCGCGATCAGCTCGCCGAGCTGCAGCGCGATCAGGCGAATGGACTGATTTCCGGAGATGAGGCCGAGTTTGCAAAAGCAGAGGTGGCGCGGCGCCTGCTGGCGGCCAACGAAGCCGTGAAAGCGACGGCTCCGGTTTCAGGGCGGCGCGCGAACCGTATCGCGCAGGCCGCGGTGATCGTTTTCCTGCCGCTTCTCGGGCTCTGTCTTTATTTGGCGACGGGCCGTCCGGATCTGCCGGACGCCCCGCTTGCCATGCGTCTTGCCAACCCCGGCGAAGACATCAATATCCTGATTGCCAAGGCCGAGCAGCATCTTGTGCAGAACCCGGAGGATGGGGCGGGCTGGGATTTGCTGGCGCCGATCTATTACCGCGAGGGGCGGATCGAGGATGCTGGCGCGGCCTATCAGAACGCGATCCGGATTCTCGGGCCGACGCCGATGCGGCTCGCCGGTTACGCGGAAAGTCTGATTGCGCTTTCCGGCGGATTGATCACGACCGAGGCGCAGGATGCGCTGAGGCAGTCACTGGCGATGGCGCCGGACGATCCACGGTCGGAGTATTATCTGGCGCTGGCCTTGAAGCAGCAAGGCAAGACCGAGGAGGCCCGAACCGCCTTCGAGGCGCTTGTCCGTTCCTCGCCGAAGGACGCGCCGTGGCTGCCACTGGTCAACAGCCATCTGGCGGAACTGGGCGGTGACGTCGCCCAGAACGACAAGGCGCCCGGCAATCCCACGCAAGCCGATGTGGCGGCGGCGCAGGCCATGGACGGAGCCGACCGGAATGCGATGATCGAGGGCATGGTTTCGAGCCTTGCCGAAAAGCTGAAGCAGGACCCGGACAATTTCGAGGGCTGGATGCGGATCATCCGATCCTATGCGGTGCTCGATCGCAAGGCGGATGCAGCCGAGGCGCTGCGACAAGGTTTGCAGGCGTTTCCCGCCGGAAGCGAAGAAGGACGCAGCCTGCTGGCTCTCGCCAGCGAATTGGGCATCGACGCCGGCAAGGATGTGAAATGACGCGCAAGCAGAAGAGACTGGCGGTTATCGGTGGCGGTGTCGGCTTTCTGCTGGCGGCGGTCTTGCTGGTCATGTTCGCTTTCAGCCAGTCTGTCGCCTATTTCTACGTTCCGGGTGATCTGGAAAAGACCGAGATCGCGCCCGGCACCCGCATCAGGCTTGGTGGGCTTGTCGAAAACGGCTCTGTGAAGCGGGGCGAGGGGAAGACGGTTAGCTTTGTCGTCACCGACACCATCGGCACAGTGCCGGTGACCTATTCCGGCATTCTGCCTGATCTGTTTCGCGAAGGGCAGGGGGTCGTGACGGAGGGGGCGTTCGATCCGGCGGGCAAACTTTTCGTTGCCGATACCGTGCTTGCCAAACATGATGAGACCTACATGCCGAAGGATGTGGCCGACCGGCTCAAGGCACAGGGCGTTTCGCTGGGCGGCAAGGAGACGATCCGATGATCGTTGAGTTTGGTCATTACGCTCTTGTGCTGGCGCTTGCCACCTCGATCCTGCAATCGCTGTTACCCGTGATCGGCGCGTGGCGCGGTGAACGCGCCCTGATGCAAAGCGGCACGACGGCGGCGATCGCGAGTTTCTGTCTTTTGGCGCTGTCCTTCGGCGCGCTGACCTATGCGCATGTGACATCGGATTTCTCGGTCGTCAATGTGTGGGAGAATTCCCACTCGATGATCCCGCTGCTGTACAAATATTCGGGTGTCTGGGGAAACCATGAAGGATCGATGCTGCTCTGGCTGCTGATCCTGATGTTTTTCTCCGCTCTGGTCGCCGTCTTCGGGCGAAACCTGCCGGATACGCTCAGGGCCAATGTTCTGGGCGTTCAGGCCTGGGTGGCGACAGCGTTCGCGCTGTTTATCCTGCTGACCTCAAACCCCTTTGCGCGGATCATACCGGCGCCGGGCGAGGGACGGGATTTGAACCCCGTGCTGCAGGACGTCGGCCTTGCGATCCATCCGCCGCTGCTCTACCTCGGTTATGTCGGTTTCTCCGTCTGCTTTTCCTTTGCCGTTGCCGCCCTGATCGACGGGCGGATCGATGCCGCCTGGGCGCGCTGGGTACGGCCCTGGACGCTTGCCGCGTGGAGCTTCCTGACCGCCGGCATCGCCATGGGCTCCTACTGGGCCTATTACGAGCTTGGCTGGGGGGGCTGGTGGTTCTGGGACCCGGTGGAAAACGCCTCCTTCATGCCCTGGCTGGCGGGAACGGCGCTCCTGCATTCGGCACTCGTGATGGAAAAGCGCGAGGCTCTGAAGATCTGGACCGTGCTGCTGGCGATCCTGACGTTTTCGCTGTCGCTGCTCGGAACCTTCCTTGTGCGCTCCGGCGTGCTGACATCGGTACACGCCTTCGCGACCGATCCGACACGCGGCGTCTTCATCCTGATTATCCTGATGCTTTTCATCGGCGGGGCCTTGTCCCTGTTTGCTTTCCGGGCGGTGCGGCTGAAGGCGGGCGGGCTGTTTGCGCCCATCTCGCGCGAAGGCGCGCTGGTCTATAACAACCTGATCCTGACGACCGCGACGGCGACGGTTTTGACCGGAACGCTCTATCCGCTGGCGCTCGAGGCGATGACCGGCGCCAAGATTTCCGTCGGTCCTCCCTTCTTCAACATCACCTTCGGCCTGCTGATGCTGCCTCTGCTCGTGGCCGTCCCCTTCGGCCCGCTGCTGGCATGGAAGCGCGGTGATCTGCTGGGGGCCGCGCAGCGGCTGTTTGCGGCGATCGGAGCGGGGCTTATCGTTGCGATGGGTGTGTTCTACGCGCGCTATGGTGGGCCGGTGATGGCTGCGGCCGGCATCGGGCTCGGCATTTACATGATCGGCGGCGCGGTGACGGATATCGTGCTGCGGTCGGGTTCTGGCAAGCTGCCGCTGGCAACGGCGTGGGCGCGGTTGAAAGGCCTGCCGCGCTCGTCCTTCGGGACCGCACTTGCGCATGCCGGCGTTGGCGTGACGCTGATCGGCATTGTGGCAGTCACGGCTTACGAGACGGAAACGATCGTCGAGATGAAGCCGGGCATGACGGCAGAGGCCGGCGGCTTTACGCTGCGCTTCGACGGCATGCGCGAAGGCCAGGGGCCGAACTACACCGAAGAAGCGGCGCATTTCGATATTCTCAGAGGCGGCGTGGTCGTCGATGACTTCTGGTCTTCGAAGCGGATCTACACGGCGCGGCGCATGCCGACGACGGAAGCCGGCATCCGCACCTTTGGCTTCAGTCAACTCTATGTCTCGCTTGGCGATCCCGCCCCGAACGGCGCCATGGTGATCCGCATCTGGTGGAAGCCGTTCATTCTCTGCATCTGGCTCGGGACCGTCCTGATGATGATCGGCGGTGCGGTATCGCTCAGCGACCGGCGCCTGCGGGTCGGCGTGCCGAAGCGGGCGAAGGCGAAGCTTGCGATGGGAGCGGCGGAATGATGCGGCGGCTGGCGCTTTTTATCATTCTAATCCTGTCGGCGATGCCCGCGCTTGCCGTCAATCCCGATGAGGTGATGAAGGACCCGGCGCTGGAGGCGCGGGCGCGGGCACTTTCGGCTCAGCTGCGCTGCATGGTCTGTCAGAACCAGTCGATCGATGATTCCAATGCCGAACTCGCAAAGGATTTGCGCGTCCTTGTGCGTGAGCGCATCGCCGATGGCGACAGCGATGACGAGGTGATCGCCTATGTCGTTTCGCGCTACGGCGAATTCGTGCTCCTGAAACCGCGATTCGAGACGAAGACACTGCTGCTCTGGGGCACGCCCGCCGCTTTGCTGCTGATCGGTGCCGGCGTGATGTTTTTTGCGGCGCGGCGCAAGAGGGGCAAGGTGACGGGGACATCGCTTTCGGCAGACGAGAAGGCACGGCTGGATGCCCTTCTGAAAGAGGACGTGCGTTGAGCTGCCGGACGCGCGGGATCAAAGCGATTTATCCTGCCGTTTCAGCTGTTTGCTGATGTTCCGTTCCTGAGCCTTCAGGAGCAACGGGCAATTTCGCAGTGCTTTGTCCCTACATTACCAAAAATTCATGCCTCGGACATTCATCGGTAAGGTGGCGCGCTCTATCTCTTATCCCAACGATCGCTTTTCCCGTTGCGATCCGTAGCTGAAGAGAGAAGGCAAAACCAATGTTCAAACCCTCGCGTCCCTCCCTGAAAACCGTGCTGCAGACAACGACAGTCGCCGGTCTCGCGGCGGTCATGCTGTCGACGGGTATTCCCGCTGCGGTCAACTATACCTTTGCCGCACCTGTGAAGGTGGAAGCCCCGCAGGTTCCGAGCTTTGCCGATGTCGTCGATGCCGTTTCCCCGGCCGTCGTTTCCGTGCGCGTTCAGTCCCGGGCTAATCCGGTTTCCGACGATGCTTCGAACGGCTTCAGCTTCGATTTCGGTGGCCCCGGCTTCGACCAGCTGCCCGACGATCACCCGCTGAAGCGCTTCTTCCGTGAATTCGGCGGCCCGGACGGCGGCGAGCGCCGCGCAGAGCGTCCGCATCTCGGCAAGCCCGGCCCCGGCCGTCTGCGCCCGACCGCACAGGGCTCCGGCTTCTTCATCACCGAGGACGGATATCTCGTCACCAACAACCACGTTGTCTCCGACGGCTCCGCCTTTACCGTTGTCCTGAACGACGGCACCGAGCTCGATGCCAAGCTGATCGGCAAGGACAGCCGTACCGACCTCGCCGTGCTGAAGGTCGATGACAAGCGCAAGTTCACCTACGTCAACTGGGCTGACGACAGCAAGGTTCGCGTCGGCGACTGGGTCGTGGCTGTCGGCAATCCGTTCGGTCTCGGCGGTACGGTCACCTCCGGTATCGTTTCGGCCCGTGGCCGTGATATCGGCTCCGGCCCCTACGACGACTACCTCCAGGTCGATGCTGCCGTGAACCGTGGTAACTCCGGTGGTCCGACGTTCAACCTCTCCGGTGAAGTCGTTGGCATCAACACCGCGATCTTCTCGCCGTCGGGCGGCAACGTCGGTATCGCCTTCGCTATTCCGGCCTCGGTTGCCAAGGATGTCGTCGCCGACCTGATGAAGGACGGCACGGTCTCGCGTGGCTGGCTCGGCGTCCAAATCCAGCCGGTGACCAAGGATATCGCCGACTCGCTTGGTCTGGCCGAGGCAAGCGGCGCGCTCGTCATCGAGCCGCAGGCCGGCTCGCCCGGCGAAAAGGCCGGTATCAAGAAGGGCGACGTCGTGACCGCCGTCAACGGCGAGACGGTCAAGGGCCCGCGCGAGCTTGCCCGCAAGATCGGCGCGCTCCGTCCGGGCACGAGCGTCGATGTCTCGCTGTGGCGTGACGGCAAGGCAACCAGCGTGAAGCTCGAGGTCGGCACTTTGCCGCAGGAAGAGCAGCAGGCCGCGGCCGATCCCGACCAGGGCCAGGAAGATACCGCTCCGGCCTCTGAAAAGGCGCTTGCCGATCTCGGCGTTACCGTTTCCCCTTCGGATGACGGCAACGGCGTGACGATCTCCTCGGTCGATCCGGAATCCGATGCGGGCGATCGTGGGCTGAAGGAAGGCGAAAAGATCGTCTCGGTGAACAACCAGGAGATCAAGTCCGCCGACGACATCCTGAAGGTGATCGCCGATGCCCGTAAGGACGGCCGGACCAAGGCACTGTTCCAGATCCAGGCCGAAAACGGCA
Organism: Pararhizobium arenae; assembly: GCF_001931685.1. Lineage (GTDB taxonomy): Bacteria > Pseudomonadota > Alphaproteobacteria > Rhizobiales > Rhizobiaceae > Pararhizobium > Pararhizobium arenae. The sequence goes on from NZ_MOOY01000003.1 coordinate 410,073, forward strand.
GCCGCTTCGTGGCCCTGCCGATCGATGCACAGGGCTAAGGCGCTCGACTTTTTTTGAATATGGGCGCCGCGGGACCTTACGGTTTCGCGGCGTCTGCCGTTGATTAAGCCAAGGTAAAGCCGGTTGTGGAAGGTGAGGGTCCGGGACTATGGTCACCCGCATGAAGATTCTGATTATCGAAGACGATCTGGAAGCCGCTGCCTATCTCGCCAAGGCCTTTCGTGAGGCGGGCATTGTGTCCGATCACGCGAGCGATGGCGAAAGCGGGCTTTTCATGGCCAGCGAAAACTCCTACGACGTGCTGGTCATCGACCGCATGCTGCCGCGGCGGGACGGGCTTTCCGTGATCTCGGAACTGCGCCGCAAGGGTATTCACACGCCAGTCCTTATCCTTTCGGCTCTCGGGCAGGTGGATGACCGGGTAACGGGCTTGCGCGCCGGTGGCGACGACTATCTGCCGAAACCCTACTCCTTCAACGAGCTTCTGGCGCGTGTCGAGGTGCTGGGCCGCCGAAAGGGTACGCCCGAGCAGGATATGGTCTACCGGGTCGGCGATCTGGAACTCGACCGGCTGTCCCATACGGTGCGCCGGCAGGGCAAGGAAATCGTCCTGCAGCCCCGCGAATTCCGTCTGCTGGAGTACCTCATGAAGAATTCCGGGCAGGTGGTGACCCGGACGATGCTGCTGGAAAATGTCTGGGATTACCATTTCGATCCGCAGACCAATGTGATCGACGTGCATGTCTCGCGGCTGCGCTCGAAGATCGAGAAGGATTTCGACGGCCCCCTGCTCAGAACCGTGCGCGGTGCTGGTTACATGATCAAGGAAGAGGGTGCGCACTGACGGATGAACCGGCTGCGCGTTCTTTTTCGCACGACGGCGGTTCGCCTTTCCGCCGTCTATCTGGTTCTGTTTTCCATCTGCGCGGCCTTTCTCGTCTTCTATGTGACGGCGATGTCGCAACGCCTGCTTGAGCAGCAGACGCGCGAAGCCGTGAGCACCGAAGTCGCCCAGATCGAGGCGATCTACGACCGGGCGGGCATCAACGGACTTTTACGGACACTGGAACGGCGCGCTCGCCAGCCGGGCGCCAACCTCTATGTGATTGCCGGTCCAACCGGCGAGATTCTCGCCGGTAACGTTGCGTCTCTCGAGCCAGGCCTTCTCGACAAGGAAGGCTGGACGGGGCAGGCCTTCCGCTACCAGCGCTATACCGACGAAAGCCGCAAGGATAGCCATGTTGCACTTGCGCATGTTCTGGTTCTGGAAAACGGTCTGCGTATTCTTGTCGGTCGAGATCTGCAGGAACCGGAAAAATTCCGGGTTCTGGTCCGTCAGGCGCTGATGGTGGCGCTCGGGATCATGGGGTTTGGCGCGCTGGTGATATGGTTTGCGATCGGCCGCAATGCCTTGAAACGTATCGACCGCATGTCGGATGCCAGCACCCGCATCATGGCCGGCGACCTTTCGCAAAGACTGCCTATGAGCGGATCGGGAGACGAATTCGACCGGCTCTCGGAATCCCTGAATGCCATGCTCGAAAGAATCGAGAAGCTTAACGAAGGGCTGCGGCAGGTCTCAGACAATATCGCCCATGACCTGAAGACCCCGCTGACGCGCCTGCGCAACAAGGCAGAAGCGGCCCTTGCCCACAAGAACACCAGTGCAGGGTATCGCGCGTCGCTGGAGGAAATCATCGGCGAGTCCGACCAGTTGATCCGCACCTTCAATGCTTTGCTGATGATCTCGCGGGTGGAGGCGGGCGGGGCTGCCGCCGAGATGAGCGATATCGATCTTTCGACCATCGTGGCCGATTGTGTGGAACTCTACGAACCGGTGGCTGAGGAACAGGCGCTGGAGTTGACGGCCGACATCTCCGGGCCGTTGCATATCAACGGCAATCGGGAACTGGTCGGGCAGGCGCTTGGGAACCTCATCGACAACGCGATCAAATATGCCGAAGGAGCCGCCGATCCGGGAATCAGGGTTTCCTTGGTGCGTCGCGGAGATGCGGTGGTCATTGCCGTTGCCGATCACGGACCTGGCGTGCCTGCAGACAAGCGCGACCAGGTGGTGGCCCGCTTCGTTCGCCTCGACGAGAGCCGATCAAAGCCGGGGACGGGATTGGGTTTGTCGCTGGTCGAGGCTGTCATGGAAATGCACCACGGCTCTCTGGAATTGGGCGATACCGCACCCGGTCAGAGCAGCCCTGGCCTGACTGTCACCATGGTCTTTCCAGTGCCGGCTGCGTAAATTACGCTATTCATCGCATGGTCTCCCTGTTTTCCCTTTTCCCGCGAATGGGTTAGTTTGCGACCGCCGGAATCAGGCGGGAGGAAAGCATGACCGAGACCGTGACGCGGCGCCTTGAGGATATCGCGGCATCGCCTATCCGCCCCATGAGCCAGTCCGATGCGAAATTGGTTCTTTCGGATCTCAAGGATATGGGCAAGGCGGAGCCTGCTCTTGGCGCAGCGCTCTCCTCGAACGCAGCGCTTCGTGACTTTCTTGTCGCTGCCTTCTCGCTCTCTCCCTATCTCCGTGATGGAGCAGTCGCGCGCCCGGCGATGGTGGCCGACATGCTGAAGACGCCGCTCGACACCTACCTCCGCAAGCGCATCGACACGGCCCGTGATGCATGGCGAAGCGACGTGCAGGGCAAGGCGCTTCCCGATGCCGAGATCATGGCGCGGCTCAGGGTTGCCAAGCGGGAAATGGCTTTCTGTCTCGCGCTTGCCGATCTGGCCAAGCTGATGGACGGGCGGGAAACCACACGCCGGCTTTCCGAATTTGCCGGTGCCGCTGTTTCGGCGACCGTCGATCACCTATTGCTGAGTGCCGGCGAGGCCGGCAACCTTCACGTTTCCAATCCGGAACAGCCAAGCGAAGGTTCCGGTGTCGTGGTGCTCGGCATGGGCAAGCTCGGCGCCTTCGAACTCAACTATTCCTCAGACATCGATCTCGTGGTTTTCTACGAGCCTGACGCCTCCTTGATCGCGGATGCTTCAGAGGCTCCCGAAACGTTTGGCCGCCTGCTGCGGCGCCTCATCCGCATCCTGCAGGAACGCACCGGTGACGGCTATGTGTTTCGCACCGATCTCAGGCTTCGCCCCGATCCCGGCGCAACGCCACTGGCGATCCCAGTTGAAGCCGCGATGCTCTACTATGAGGGGCGCGGGCAGAACTGGGAGCGGGCGGCCTTCATCAAGGCTAGACCCGTGGCCGGCGATCTGAAGGCAGGCGAGAACTTCCTTCGGGAACTGACCCCCTTCGTTTTCCGCAAATATCTCGATTACGCGGCGATTGCGGACATTCATTCCATCAAGCGACAGATCCATGCCCATAAAGGGCATGGCGAGATCGCGGTGAAGGGCCACAATATCAAGCTCGGTCGCGGCGGTATCCGCGAGATCGAGTTTTTCGTCCAGACGCAGCAGTTGATTGCCGGCGGACGCATGACCGACCTGCGGCAGCGCGCGACGGAGCCCATGCTGGAGCAACTGGCGAAGGCCAACTGGATCGATGAGGAAACTGCGGCCGAATTGACGGAGGCCTACTGGTTCCTGCGCGATGTCGAACATCGCTTGCAGATGGTCCGCGACGAGCAAACCCATGTCCTGCCGACGACCGAAGCGGAGCTGAAGCGTATCGCCTATATGCTGGGCTTTGCCGATACGACCTCTTTTTCCCAGCGGCTTTCCACTGTCTTGAAGACGGTGGAACGGCGTTACGCGCAGCTTTTCGAACAGGAGGCCCGGCTTTCCGGCGATGCCGGCAACCTCGTCTTTACCGGCCAGAAGGACGATCCCGATACGCTGGAAACCTTGAAAACGCTGGGCTTCGAACGGCCGCAGGATATCTCGCGCATCATCCGCACTTGGCATTACGGTCGTTATCGCGCCACGCAATCCGTCGAGGCGCGGGAACGGTTGACGGAGTTGACGCCGGAGCTTCTGCGCGTCTTCGGCCAGAACAAGCGGGCCGACGAGGCGCTGCTTAGGTTCGATCAGTTCATCTCCGGTCTGCCGGCGGGCATTCAGCTGTTCTCGCTGCTCGGCAACAATCCCGGCCTGCTCTCGCTGATCGTCAATATCATGTCGACCGCGCCGCGACTGGCGGGCATCATTGCCGGGCGCCCACATGTGTTCGACGGCATGCTCGACCCGCGCCTGCTGGCGGAACCGCCGACGCGCAGTTATCTCTCCGAACGGATCGGAGCCTTCGTCTCCGGGGCACGCCACTACGAGGAAATTCTCGATCGGCTTCGCATCATCGCCGCCGAACAACGGTTCCTGATCGGCATACGCCTGCTGACGGGCGTGATAACCGGGGCCCAGGCCGGCCATGCCTTCACCGACCTTGCCGATCTGATCATCGCCGCGGCACTGGATGCGGTGCTCGCTGAAGTGCGCTCCGTTCACGGCGATTACAAGGGTGGACGCGTTGCGATCGTCGGCATGGGCAAGCTCGGCAGTTGGGAACTGACGGCTGGTTCCGATGTCGATCTCATCCTGCTCTATGACTACGATTCCGAAACGCTGGAATCAGACGGCGCCAAGCCGCTGGATGCCATGCGATACTTCACCCGGATCACGCAGCGGCTGATTGCAGCGCTTTCGGCGCCCACGGCAGAAGGCGTTCTCTACGAAGTCGATATGCGTTTGAGGCCGTCGGGCAACAAGGGACCGGTCGCAACCCGCATCCAAGCCTTTGCAAAATATCAGCGCGGCGAAGCCTGGACCTGGGAGCATATGGCCCTGACCCGGGCGCGGCCGCTCTGTGGCGATGCAAGCCTGATGGCCGAAGCGCAGGAAATTTTCCGTGAGGTGCTGGGGCAAAAGCGAGATATCGGGAAGGTCACGGCTGATGTTGCCGAGATGCGCGGGCTGATCGACAAGGAGAAGCCGCCGAGCGATCTCTGGGATTTCAAGCTCATTCCCGGCGGCTTGGTGGATATCGAGTTCATCGCGCAATATCTGGCGCTTATCGCGCCCGCGCGCGGTGTTGCGCCCTTGCCCGCCGGCACACCGACGGTCGATGCCCTGAAGGTGCTCGGCCCGCAATTGATGGAGCCTGCGAACCTCGATACGGTGTTGGAAGCGCTCGATCTGTTTACGGAGCTTTCGCAGATGGTGCGGCTCTGCATCGAGGGCGACTTCGAGTTCAAGGATGCGCCGTCGGGCCTTGTCGATCTGCTGTGCCGGGCGGCGGATGCGCCTGATCTCAAGGTTCTGGAGGCAGATATCCGCCGGCTCTCCAAAGCCGTGCGCCGGATTTTTCAAAGCGTCGTAAAGGCCTGAGATTACGCGTCGCAGTTGGGAATGCGCACGCAGATGATGGTGCCGACCTTCTCCTGCGAATAGATCTTCATGGCGCCGCCATGCAGCAGCGTCAGGGACCGGGAGATGGCAAGGCCCAGACCTGAGCCGCCCTTGCTCTTCGCATATTGGCTCTGAACCTGCTCGAAGGGCTGGCCGATCTTCTGCAAAGCGCTTTTGGGGATGCCGATACCGGTATCGGCGATCGTCAAGGTTACCGCCCCTCCCACCTTCTTGGCGCGAAGGGAAATCTTTCCGCCCTCATTGGTGAATTTCACGGCGTTGGAGAGCAGGTTCAACAGCACCTGCTTCATGGCTCGGCGATCGGCGACGATCGTTAGGCCGGAGGAAATCTGCTGATCGACGCAGATGTTCTTTTGCTCGGCCGGGATTGTGGTCAGCCGCAGGGTCTCCTCGATCAGCGGTGCCAGATCGATCGTCTCGCGATTGATCTGCATATGGCCCGCCTCGATCTTCGACATATCGAGAATGTCGTTGATGACGTTCAGCAGATGCTTGCCGCTATCGTGGATATCGCGGGAATACTCGTCGTATTTTTCAGAGCCCAGTGGCCCGAACATCTGGTGCTGCAGGATCTCCGAGAAGCCCAGAATCGCGTTGAGCGGCGTGCGCAGCTCATGCGACATATTCGCCAGAAACTCGGACTTCGCCCGGTTGGCTGCCTCGGCGCGCTCCTTTTCCTGAAGATAGTTCGAGTTGGCGACGGAGAGCTCGGCTTTCTGGCGCTCCAGCGTGATGCGCGATGCCGAGAGGTCGCCGATGGTCGCCATCAGCCGGCGCTCGGATTCGCGCAGCCTGACCTGATGGCGTTTCAGAAGGGTAATGTCCGTGCCGACGGAAACGAGGCCACCGTCGCGGGTGCGACGCTCGTTGATCTGCAGCCAGCGTTGATCCGCAAGCTGCACTTCGAAGGTCTGCGAGTGGTTGGAATGGTCGGGATCGGCGATGCGACGCTCGATGATCGGGCGGGCCGATGCGTTCATGACCGTCTGACGGTCGGTGCCGGGAACCAGCACCTCATCCGGAAGGGCGTAAGCCTGCTGGTAGTGGGTATTGCACATGACGAGACGCTGATGCTTGTCCCAGAGCACGAACGCTTCGGAAGTACACTCGATCGCGACTGCGAGGCGTTGATCCGCTTCGGCGTAGCGCTGGGCAAGCCGGTGCTGCTCGGTCACATCCATGGCGATGCCGATCAGATGCACGCGGCCGGATGCCGTGCGCATGACCTGGGCACGGGCGCGCAGCCAGACATAGTGGCCGGCGGCGTGCCGCATGCGAAAGACCTGATCGATCTGCGGCGTGTCGCCCTTCGCGATGGCGCGGGCCACCTTGTAGATGCCGTTGTCATCGGGGTGCATCAGGCGTGCCGCGTCACCGAAGGAAAGCACGCTTGTATTCGGTGCCATTCCGAGCATCTCGTACATGGAGCGCGACCAGAACAGGCGCCGGTTCGGCAGATCGAAATCCCACAGGCCGCAACGACCGCGAGACAGCGCGGTTTCGACCCGCAGATTCGACTCCGCGAAAATCTGGTCGGCATCGCGCGCCCGCTTGGCCTGGATGTAGTAGGCGTAGAGCACGACCAGCAGGATGGCCGAGATGCCGGCAAAAAGCGTGACATTCAGCGAAACTTCGTCGCGCCACATTTTCTCTATGGCCGCCATGGGGGTCGCGACGAGAAGTGTGCCGGTCGTTCCCGGCACCTGTACCATCGCGACGATATGAGCGCCGCCGCCGATGAAGGTCTTCACCACCATCGAACGCTCGCCGTAATACTGAAACGCGGCAACCTCGGGCGTGATCGCCGAAAGCGGGCGCCCTGTGTAAAGCGAGCCGGGCGGTGAGCTGGCAAAGATGCGGCCATCAGCACGCACGGCCAGGATGAAAGCTTCCTTGGCAAGCATCTCCGGCGCGATGTGCTCAGCAAGCTTCTGCTCGACATCGACCTTGCGAGCGTCTTTGAAGAGGTCTTCCGCGCCATCTTGCAGGCTGGTGCTGGCCGCGACGGCGGCAAGCAACGTGCTGTGACGGATGCTTTCCTCCATCCGCGCGTATTCGACCATGATACCGTTCGCCCGGGACATGGCGACGATCATCAGAAAGGCGATGATCAGGACCGGGATGGACCGCTTGAGCAAAGGCTCCGCGCGTGAGAGGCGCAACGCCGCCGGCTCGGTGAAAATCCGGGCGTGCTGGATGATTTCCTGCTCAAGAGCCAGAAAATCAGGAAATTTGGGTCGCAGCCGCCCACCGGCCGCGCGTCCCCGCTGCGCTTCCGCCATCTTCGTCAAATCTGTAAACCCTCGTTTGATTCGTCGCGCCGCTCGCTCGAACCTGTCCCAATGAATCAATTGTGATTCGGGTTGTCCAGAGGAAATCGTAAAACTTTATTAACCAATTATAATCATTGGGAAATGGTAGGTTTCATGCGCGAACCGGATGGTGCGCTACTGAATTGTGATTCAAAATCAAATGCTTGAAAACAATGCGGCCGAGCGGCTCTGAAAAGCCGCTCGGCCGTGCCGCATATTTTGACTCGGAAGGGTTGAATGGCCTTGCCGACTACCCCTTCAGCATGCGTTCGACGATATCGCTGACATCCGGCGACAGTTTCGAAGCCGCCGCGATTTCGCGAAGCGCGTTACGGGCGTGGTCGGCACGCTGCGATTCGAGCGAGCGCCAAGAACGCATCGATGTCAGGATGCGGGCAGCCAATTGCGGGTTTTTCGGATCGATCGCCAGGATGTTCTGGGCCAGGAAATGATAACCTTCGCCATCCAGCCGGTTGAAACCGGTCGGGTTCGCAAAGGCGAAAGTGCCGAGAAGGGAGCGGACGCGGTTCGGGTTGGAGGCGTTGAAGAGCGGGTCGTCCATCAATGACTTCACGCGCTGCAGCGCGCCATCGCCGGGGATGGTCGCCTGGATGGCGAACCACTTGTCGATGACGAGGGCATTGTCTTCGAAGCGGGTCTTGAATTCCGCCAACGCCTCGGACGTCCCGGCATCGTGCGGAAAGCGATGCGCAAGGATGGTCAGCGCCTGGCTGAGATCCGTCATGTTGTTGGCTTCGCGGAAGGCCTTGAGAGCGCGGTCCGGCTGGTTTTCGGCATAGACGAGATAGGAGAGGGCAGTGTTGCGCAGCGCCCGGCGGCCTGCGCTGTCGGCATCCGGCGTGAACGGGCCTGTCACGTTCATCTCGTCGGCAAGCTGCGCGAAAACGTCCTTGCCGGCCTTTGCGATAGCGGTCATCACCTGCTGGCGGCCCGCATGGATCGCATCCGGATCGTTGTTGCTGCCGATCTCGCGGGCGATGTCGGCTTCGCTCGGCAGCGACAGCGCCTGGGCCCGGAAGGCCGGCTCCAGCGTGTCGTCGGCTGCGGCTGCAAGCAATGCCTGGATCAAGGCCGGATCGGACGTTACGGGCTCACCGTTGCGGGCGCTTTCCGTTGCGGCGACAAGGTTCGGGGTCGCAAGCTCGTTCAGGGCCTGCCAACGGGCAAAGAGATCGCTTTCATAACGGGCGATATGGGAACGGTCGGCAACGGTATGTTCGAAATGCAGGTTGATCGGGGCCGAGAATCCCCGGTTGAGGGACACGACCGGACGTGCCGGGATACCTTCGAAGACAACAGTTTGCTTGCGTTCGGTCAGATGCAGAACGTCGCCGGTGACCTCGCCGCCGGACACGGATGTCGGTGCGGCCTGCGCGCCATCGGGCAGGATCAGGCCGAAGCGCAGGGGAATGTGCATCGGCTCCTTGTTCGGCTGGCCGGGCGTTGCCGGAACCATCTGCTCCAGCGATAGCGTCAGGGTCTGTTTGGCGGCGTCGTAGTCGGTCGAAACGGTCACCAGCGGCGTGCCGGCCTGGTGGTACCAGAGCGCAAACTGGGTGAGATCGCGGCCGCTTGCGTCTTCGAAGCAGCGGACGAAATCCTCGATTGTGACGGCTTGGCCGTCATGGCGATCGAAATAGAGGTCCATGCCCTTCTTGAACAGTTCGGCACCGAGCAGCGTCGCGATCATGCGTGTGACTTCGCTGCCCTTCTCGTAGACGGTGGTCGTATAGAAGTTGTTGATTTCACGGTATTTCGTCGGACGAACCGGATGCGCCAGCGGACCGGCGTCCTCCGGAAACTGCTCCGATTTCAGATGACGGACCTCGGCGATGCGCTTGACGGTGCGCGAGCGCATGTCGGCGGAAAATTCGTGGTCGCGGTAGACCGTCAGGCCTTCCTTGAGGCACAGCTGGAACCAGTCGCGGCAGGTGATGCGGTTGCCGGTCCAGTTGTGGAAATATTCATGCGCAATGATCGCTTCGATGTTGGCGTAGTCGGCGTCCGTTGCGGTTTCCGGGTCGGCCAGAACGTATTTGTCGTTGAAGACGTTCAGGCCCTTGTTCTCCATGGCACCCATGTTGAAGTCGGAAACGGCGACGATCATGAAGATGTCGAGATCGTATTCGCGGCCGAAAACCTCTTCGTCCCACTTCATCGAGCGCTTCAGCGCATCCATGGCATAGGCGGCACGCGACTCCTTACCGTGCTCGACGTAGATTTTCAGCGCAACCTCGCGGCCGGACATGGTGGTGAACGTATCTTCGACGACGCCGAGATCGCCGGCGACGAGCGCGAACAGGTAGCTCGGCTTCGGATGCGGATCGAACCAGGCGGCGAAGTGGCGGCCATCGCCCATGCCGGCGCCACCGAGGAAATTGCCGTTCGAGAGAAGCAGAGGTGCGGTCGCCTTGTCGGCAATGATGTTGACGGTATAGACAGCCAGCACATCCGGGCGATCCGGAAAGTAAGTGATACGGCGGAAGCCTTCCGCCTCGCATTGCGTGCAGTAGACGTTCTTCGTCCGGTAGAGCCCCATCAGGGTGGTGTTGGCTTCCGGATTGATTTCGGTGGTGATGGTGATTTCAAACGGCGCTTCGGCCGGCAGGTTGCGGATTGTCAGGCTCTCGTCGGTCGCGTCGTAGTTCGCGGGATCGATCGGTTCCTGATCGAAGAGCAGGCCCGTCATCTTGAGCTCGTCGCCATCCAGGACCAGCGGCGCACTGGTATCGACGCCTTCGCGGCGGTGGAAGATCAGTCGGGCCTCGACCTTGGTTTCGGTCGGATCAAGTTCAAAGGTGAGGTCCACACGTTCCAGGACGAAATCGGTCGGCTTGTAGTTTTCGAGATGAGTGATTTCGCCGGTGTCTGTGCGCATCGTATCTTCCGTATTGGTCTGCCACGCGTCTGGGCGCGCGGCGTCGCCTGAGATCTGTTTTCAGAGGCCTTGGGCGGGCCATCCTTCGCTCGACACGGGACGTTGTGCCCGATGTCTGTGAGAGACTTACGAAATTCGCCCTAACAATACTTAAATCCGTGGATCATTTCGGCACACTTACGGTAAATTTACCGATCCATGGCGGTGCAGAGTAGGGGATAGACGGCGCGACATCAAATATTTCAGTCCCACATCACGAGAATTGATCCCTCATTTCCGGGCACCGCGTTAGGATCGCGGTAATCATGCGGATTCGTCCGTATCTCGAGACCTCCCCAAAAGCCTTGCGCTTGCCGCATACCCTCAGACCGAGCATGTCATGGACGAAGAACACCCCCATCCGCTGAAGGGAATATCCCTCAAGGTTATGTCCGTGGTCGTTTTCGTTGCCATGGCGACGCTGATAAAGGCCGCAGGCGAGGGGATCGTGACCGGCCAGATCACGTTCTATCGCTCGGCCTTCGCGATGGTGCCGATCCTTTGTTATCTGGCTTTTACCGGAAACCTGCGCACGGCCTTTTACACAAAGGAGGTCTGGGGCCATCTCGCCCGAGGTTTTATCGGTATCGTCTCGATGAGTTTCGGCTTCTACGGTCTGGTGCATTTGCCTCTGCCGGAGGCCATCGCCATCGGATATGCGATGCCGCTTCTCGCCGTCGTGTTCGCGGCCGTGTTTCTCAAGGAGACCGTTCGGATCTATCGCTGGACGGCCGTTCTGGTGGGGCTTGTGGGCGTGATGATCATCACATGGCCGCGCCTGACGCTGCTGGACGAAGGCGGGTTTGGCGGCTCGGAGGCCCTGGGCGCGCTGTCCGTGCTGATGTCGGCCACGCTCGGCGCTGTCGCGATGGTTCTGGTGCGCAAGCTGGTGGTAAAAGAGAAGACGCATACGATCGTGCTGTATTTCTCGCTGTCCGCGTCCTGCTTTTCGTTGCTGACCCTGCCGCTCGGCTGGGAGCCTCTGTCCTGGAACGCCTTCCTGCTGTTGATGGCGGCCGGCTTCTGCGGCGGCATCGCGCAGCTTCTGTTGACCCAGAGTTACCGCTACGCCGATATGTCGACGATCGCGCCGTTCGAATACACCTCGATCCTGCTCGGCATCGTGATTGGCTATCTCCTGTTCGATGACGTGCCTACAACGACGATGCTGATCGGCACGACGATCGTCGTGGGCGCCGGTATCTTCATCATCTGGCGGGAACACCGTCTCGGCCTCGAGCGCCGTGGTGCGCGCAAACACGTAACCCCGCAGGGGTAAGCCGGTTTAGCGGGTCTGATCGTTATTTTCGGGATCGGCATTGATCGCCCGGTTCATGGCGTTGACGGCCTCCGTTCCCGGTGTCGGCACCGTGTTCGCCTGAAAGTCGGTCTTGCTGACAAGGCCATCCTCGGCGTTGCGCTGGGCGATGCGCCATGCGGCATAGGCGGCGTAGGCGGCGAAATAGATCGCCAGCACGACGAAGAGCGAGGCCGGGCCGAAACGGTCCATGACCGGCCCGACCATCAGCGGTCCGGAAATCGTTCCGATACCGTAGGTGATCATCATGCCCGAGGAGACTTCGACATATTCGTCCGAGCGGGCAAGATCGTTTGCGTGGGCAACGTTCAGCGCATAGATCGGAAAAAGCACGGAGCCGACCAGGGCGGCGATCACGTAGAGCGTCAATGGCGACGAACCGACCGAAAACACCATGGCAATGCAGGCGGCAACGCCGACCGCGCCGCAGCCCACCATGACGATACGACGATCCATTCTGTCCGAAGCGCGGCCGATCGGAATCTGCGAGAGCGCGCTTCCGGCCAGCACCGCGGCGAGAAGGGTTGCGCCTTCTGCCGTCGAAAGGCCGATCTTCTGGGTGAAGACGCCGCCAAGGTTGAGCCATGCTCCGGACATAGCACCGGCGAGGAACGCGCCGACGATGGCCACGGGAGAGCGCCGGAACAGATTGACCAGATTGAACCGGGCTTGCGCCGGCGGAGCAGGAGACGTCTGCGAGGAAAGCGTCGTCGGCAACAGGGAAAGCGACAGCAGGACGCTGCAGAGCATGAAGAGAGATGTATTCGTCGGGTCGCCGAGGGGCACGAGATATTGCCCGCCGATCGTCCCGAGCATCGTCGTGATCAGATAGACCGAAAACAGCATGCCGCGATTTTCGTTGTTCACGCGTTCGTTCAGCCAGCTTTCGATGACCAGATACGTTCCGGCCATGGCAAAGCCGTAGGTGCCACGAAAGAGGATCCAGGCCCGCCAATCAACGACAAGACCGCACAGAAGGATGGCGACGCTGAGAAGCGTGATCAGCGCGGCGAAGACGCGGACATGGCCGACGCGCAGCACGAATTTCGGCGTGACGATGCAGGAGAGGGTGAAACCGATCGTGTAGCCGGTCGCGATGATGGAAATGGTCATGGTCGACCATCCCTCTGCGACGGAGCGCACGGGCAGAACATAGCTTGCGAGACCGAACCCGACCATCATCAGGAGCGTGGACAGCATCAGGGTCGAGACGGAGAGAAGGCTGCCCAGCATGAAGGCTCCAAGGCGCAAAGCCCGACAGGCGCTTATCGTCCGGTCGGGTGAGGAAGAGAAGGCAGGTTCAGTAAAACATCGCGCAGAAGCAAAGAGCGGTGCCGCCTGACCGGAAAGAGTGTCGCTCTAATCAATTTTGCGGGCGCTGTCGATTGCGACAGCCGCTGGCGCAAAGGTTGTAAACAGGCGGAGGTGCTTGACGGGCAGGCGCGACATAGCGCTGTGGCCAAAGGCTAGGTGTTCAGAGGCTAGGCGTTTATCAGCGCGGCAGGAGAGCGCTCTGCGCAAGGCGATCGGAAGACTGGCGACCTGCTTCCGTACCCAGGCGGGTGTATTCGCGCGATGCGCGAACTGCAGTCGCAATGTCATGGACGCCGGTGATGAAGGCTCGGATCGAATTCGACATGACAGGTTTTCCAAACTTTGAGACATGACGCGCCGCAGATAGGGCGACGGCGATGATGCTTAGCGCTGGATGAATTCCGCATAGATCTGGGCGGGGCGCGTGGTGCGGCCATATCCCGAAGCGGTCATCTGCTCATTGGCAGCCGAGCCGAAGCTGTTAAACGGCGTGCGCAGCGCAGTGCCGGCGTGGCGGAGAGTTTCGAAGCTGCTGTGCAGCGGGCGAACACGGGCGGTCATGACGTCTTCCTTATCCTGTTCCTCCCGTGGTTCTTATATTGCATCGCAACATAAATTGCGCAATCGGCCCGCATGCGGTGCTGCTATGCACAATGCGCATGGCTTTTTTCATTCTTTGTTCACAAATTGATCAGGCGGCGTAAACGGGGTCTTAACCACGAAGGCGGGATTTGAACGCCAGCAGGTCCTGCCACGCCAGACGCTTGCTGGCAGGCGCGCTGATCAGATCCTGCGGATGAAGCGTCGCCATCGCCTGAACGGTGGTTCCGGCGATGGTAAGATCGCGCCATTCGCCGCGCGTGTGGTGGATCGTATCGGTGCCGCCAAACAGGAAACGGGCGGCAAAATTGCCGAGAATCAGCAGATGTTTCGGCTCGGCTAGGGCGATCTGCCGTTCGATGAAGGGACGGCAGATTTCGCTTTCCCTCGGCGAAGGCACGCGGTTGCCCGGCGGGCGCCAGGCGATAACGTTGGTCAGCAGGGTCGATGTCCGGTCAAGGCCGATGGCAGACAGCATGCGCTCCAGCATCTGTCCCTGCTTGCCGGAGAAGGGCAGGCCGTCACGATCGTCGTCGGCGTTCGGCATCGGGCCGATGACCATGATGCGCGATTCGGGACTGCCATCCATGAAAACGGTGTTGCGCGCGCTTTTACGCAGGCTGCAGCCGGAAAAAGCTTCCATTGCCGTCTTTAGTTCGGCCAGGGAGCGCGCGCTTTCGGCCGCAAACCGAGCTTCCGAGACGGCCTGCTCGTGCGGGATCGCCGCAGCGGCGCTGATCGACACCGGGGCCGGGCGTTCCTCTCGTCGGGCGCCGGATTGCCCGTTCTCCCCGGAGATGCGCGGCTGGGCATCGACCCGGCTTTCCTTGAGAGCCGGGGCCTCCTGTTGTCGTTGCACCGAACGCGCGGCCCGGGAGGCGGCAAACTCCGCGAAGCGATCGATAGGATCGTCTTCCAGCAGCCATTCGACGCCGGCGTCTGCATGAAAATGCAGAAGGGTGGCAAGTTCGGCCGGGCTCATATGGTCGATGGAGATCATTGAGGAACTTTATAGAAGCGTTTGCGGGCGGGGAAGAGCCCGCCGCGCCATAAGCTGTGCAGCATTACGCCGCCATCGCCGTCCAGCGGTCGATGTCGTCGCGTTCGCCAATCAGCGCCAGCCCATGGGCAATCGACAGAAGCTCGCCGCCGCTTTCGATATCACCCTTGTCGAAGCGATTCTCGAACAGGCGACGCACGGCCGGCACGAACGACGTGCCGCCGGTCAGGAACACCTTGTCGATATCGGCAGGCTTCGTTCCGGTTTTTTCGAAAACGTCGTCAAGTGCGGTTTCGATGCGAGCGATGTCCGGTGCGATCCAGCTTTCGAAATCGCTGCGTCGAATGACGCGGCGGCTTTCTTCGCCAAGCGGGGCGAAGTGGAACTCGGTTTCCTCCTCGCTCGAAAGCCGCATCTTGGCTGCCGAGATTGCCTGATAAAGCGGGTAACCTTCGTCATGATCCACCAGATCGATGAAACGCTCGAGCTTTTCCGGCTCGACGGCCGAACGGACGAGCTGCTTCAGATCGGTAAAATCCTTCAGCGTCTTGAAGATCGAGAGCTGGTTCCAGCGGCCGAAATTCGCGTAGTAGCTGGTCGGAACATCCAGCAGCTTGTCAAAGCTGCGGAACTGGCTGCCCTTGCCGATCAGCGGCGAGACGACATTGTCGATGATGCGGAAGTCGAAATGATCGCCCGCGACACCGACGCCGGAATGGCCGACGGGAACAGCCGTCAGATGGCCGGCATGGCTCTCGAAACGGATAATC
This sequence comes from Pararhizobium arenae, assembly GCF_001931685.1. Taxonomy (GTDB): domain Bacteria; phylum Pseudomonadota; class Alphaproteobacteria; order Rhizobiales; family Rhizobiaceae; genus Pararhizobium; species Pararhizobium arenae. The sequence continues at coordinate 425,668 of NZ_MOOY01000003.1, forward strand.
GAATAGTCCGTCGTGCCGCCGCCGAAATCGGCAACCAGCACCGTCGCGTCCCGCTTCAGGCTCTGGGCAAAATAGAATGCCGCGGCGACCGGTTCGTAGACGAAGTGGATTTCCGGGAAACCGAATGTTGAAAGCGCCTTGTTGTAACGCTCCAGCGCGAGGTTTTCGTCCGGGTTGCTGCCGGCAAAATGCACCGGGCGGCCAACGACAAGGCGCTTGTAGCCGCCTTCCCATCCGTTGCCGGCATAGTCAGCGATGCGGCTGACAAAGGCGCGCATCAAGTCTTCGAAACCGTTGCGCTTGGCGAAGATGAGTGTGCCCTGAAAAAGCGGGCTCGCCGCGAAGGTCTTGATCGACTGCAGGAAGCGCACTTCGCCGGGATTGTCGATGAATTCGCGGATGGCGGCCTGTCCGGCTTCGACCTTCAATGCAGAAGCCCCGAGCTGCGCATGTTTCATATAAGACAGCGCCGTGCGCATGCTGTCGCCGGTGCCGGCGGAGCTGGTGAAGCTCAGGGAGCGTGTCGTTTGCCCTTGAGAGGCTGCCAGCACGGAATTGGTCGTGCCGAAATCGAAGCCGAGCGCCTTGGTCATGTCATCTCTCCTGAACGCGCCGCCGCGAATGCACCGGACGGCGTGGCCGGGCGTCAATCAACATCCGTCTTGGGTCGGGTGACTGGCTGCCTGGGCAATCATAATGAAATGGGAATGGTCCCTCGCGGAATGCCGCGATGCGCTTTCGCGCGGATTGAGGTGGGCTCGTCGCACAGGCCTGAGACAAAAGCAAGGCGCAAGCGCGATCAGATTTTGACGTTTACGTACAAGTCATATAAATCTTGTTCTCATGCATGATGTCATGCGCAAATGCTGGTGGTGCAGGTCGCATCCCGGCTCGACAAGCAATGTCGTATTTGCCATGACGGAATGGAATGGGAACAGACCGGTGAAGTCCGGCAATACCGACTGGAGACGAGGAAATGACCGAGGCGCTTGAGCTTCCCGAACGCGAAAGCATGGAATTCGACGTCGTGATCGTCGGCGCCGGGCCTGCGGGGCTTTCGGCGGCGATCCGGCTGAAGCAGGTCAACCCGGAGCTTTCCGTCGTCGTTCTGGAGAAGGGGGCCGAGGTCGGCGCCCATATCCTGTCCGGCGCTGTCGTCGATCCGATCGGCATCGACCGCCTGCTGCCGGGCTGGCGCGAGGAGGCGGACCATCCTTTCAAGACCGAGGTGAAGGACGACCAGTTCCTGCTGCTCGGCCCAGCCGGCTCCATCCGACTGCCGAACTTTGCCATGCCGCCGCTGATGAACAATCACGGCAACTATATCGTCTCTCTCGGCAATGTCTGTCGATGGCTCGCCACCAAGGCGGAAGAGCTTGGTGTCGAGATCTATCCGGGCTTCGCCGCCGTCGAAGTGCTTTATAATGATGAAGGTGCTGTCATCGGCGTTGCGACCGGCGACATGGGCATAGAGAAGAACGGCGAGCCCGGCCCGAACTATGCCCGCGGCATGTCGCTTCTTGGAAAGTACACGCTGATCGGCGAGGGCGTGCGCGGCTCGATCGCCAAACAGCTGATTGCAAAGTACGAGCTTTCAAAGGACCGCGAGCCGCAGAAGTTCGGCATCGGCATCAAGGAACTCTGGCAGGTGAAGCCGGAGAACCACAAACAGGGCCTTGTACAGCACTCCTTCGGCTGGCCGCTCGGCATGAGGACCGGTGGCGGCTCGTTCCTCTATCACCTCGAAGACAATACGGTCGCCGTCGGGTTCGTGGTGCACCTGAATTACAAGAACCCCTATCTCTATCCCTTTGAGGAGTTCCAGCGCTTCAAGACGCATCCTGCGATCCGCGGCACGTTCGAAGGCGGTAAGCGCATCTCCTACGGCGCCCGCGCCATCACCGAGGGTGGTTATCAGTCGGTTCCGAAGCTTTCCTTCCCGGGCGGCGCGCTGATCGGCTGCTCGGCCGGTTTTGTCAACGTGCCGCGCATCAAGGGCAGCCACAATGCGGTTCTGTCCGGCATGCTGGCCGCGGACCGGATCGCGGCTGCGATCGAATCCGGCCGCGCCAATGACGAAGTGATCGAGATCGAGAACGACTGGCGCTCCAGCGACATCGGCAAGGACCTGAAGCGGGTGCGCAACGTCAAGCCGCTGTGGTCAAAGTTCGGCACGGCGGTCGGCGTGGCGCTGGGCGGCCTCGATATGTGGACCAACCAGCTCTTCGGCTTCTCCTTCTTCGGCACGCTGAAGCACGGCAAGACCGATGCCGCCTCGCTGGAGCCGGCATCCAAGCACAAGAAGATCGACTATCCGAAGCCGGATGGCGTGCTGACCTTCGACCGTCTGTCGTCGGTGTTCCTGTCCAACACCAACCATGAGGAAGACCAGCCGGTTCATCTCAAGGTCAAGGACATGGAGCTGCAGAAGCGCTCCGAGCACGATATCTTTGCAGGCCCCTCGACGCGCTACTGTCCCGCCGGTGTCTACGAATGGGTGGAGAAGGACGGCGAGGAAGTCTTCGTCATCAACGCGCAGAACTGCGTGCATTGCAAGACGTGCGACATCAAGGACCCGAACCAGAACATCAACTGGGTGCCGCCGCAAGGGGGCGAAGGGCCGGTCTATCCGAATATGTGATGGCTGAATCAAGCCGCGAAAACATACGTCTTCGCCCCGCGTGGGACACCGAGTTCGAGCGTTTGCGCGAGATCGAAGTGGATGCTTTCGCAACGCTTGCCGAGGCTGGCGGGGCCGATGATCGCGACCCGCATCCGGCTGATATCGAGCAGTTCGGGCGCTGGCTGCGTGACGGTCTGCTCCTTGTGGCCGCAGATGCCGATGATCGAGCCATCGCCTTCATCTCCGCATCGATCGCTGGTGATGTTCTGCATGTTGATGAGCTGGACGTTGCCCGCGCGTGGCAAAGGCGTGGCATCGGACGCCTGTTGATGAGCCAAATACTTACGGAAGCGGAGCGCCGTGGTTTAAATGGCGCGACACTCACCACCGATCGCCTTGCGCCGTTCAACGCACCTTTTTATATGTCGATAGGGTTCCGTATCCTGGATGCCGCCGAACTGGATGCGCGGCTGGCCGCAATTCTGCGAACAGAGATAGCGCACGGTCTTGATCCCGCGCGACGCATCGCGATGGTCATGGAATTTCCCAAAGTATGAACGGACAGCGACCCCGCTTAACTCAGTATTAACCATAAATTCCGTAATTTCGGCCTCATAACCGACCGTTAGGGAATTTTTCCGATGCCGATTTCGCGCCGTGGCCTGCTGCTTGGAATGTCTGCACTTCTTGCCGGATGCTCGACCAATGCTCCGAACCACAAGCTGAATTACGCAGCTTTGCCGGACGAGAAATTCCCGTTGCCGGCCATGCCGCTCGAAAAGATCGATCCGGAACTTCGTCGCCAGGAAGTGGCCTACACCACATCCGAAAAACCCGGCACGATCGTCGTCGATACGCCCGCCCGCCGGCTCTATTACGTTCTCGGCGATGGCAAGGCCATGCGCTACGGCATCGGCGTCGGCCGCAACGGTTATGCGCTTGCGGGAAGCGCCTATATCGGCCGCAAGGCTGAATGGCCGAGCTGGACACCGACCAGCAACATGATCCGCCGCGATCCCGGCAAGAACCTGCGCTATGCCGGCGGCCTTCCCGGCGGCCCGAACAATCCGCTCGGTGCACGCGCCATCTATCTCTATCAGGGCGGTAACGACACCATGTTCCGCATCCACGGAACCAATCAGCCGCAATCGATCGGCCTTGCCATGTCGAGCGGTTGCGTGCGCATGCTCAACCACGATGTCGTGGATCTGTACCAGCGCGTCGACGTGGGTGGCCGCGTCGTCGTCAAGCAGGCCTGATTCCGCATATACGAAAAACGCCCCCGGAAAACCGGAGGCGTTTCGCTTCACGAATAGACTGGCGGGTCATCAGCCCTGTGTGCGTTTCATATCAGCTTCGGGCGAAGGCCGGCGCCTTGCTCGCTTCGCCCTGCGACTGCGGCGCCGACTTCCACGCAACGACCATCAGCGCGCCGATCACCGTGATGTGTTCCATCACCACATAAAATTCCAAGGTTCTCATCGGCTCTTCCATCAGCCAGAACGTGTGGGCGATCGGGATTGTCAGCGCTGTGAAAACGGCAAGCGCACCGGCGCCGAGCCATGTCCAGCGATTGGCGATGATGAGAGCTGAACCGCCGAGTTGCGTGATGATGACGGCAATATTGAAGAGGCGTGCGGGTTCCAGTCCGAAATGCGTCATCTCCGCCACGCCGGCATTGAAGTCGATGAGCTTGGCCAGGCCGCTGGCCCAGAACATGTAGGTGAGGAGCGTTCGGGCGAAATAACCGAACGCGGCGCTGCTGGTGATCGCTTGAATAAAAGAAGGCATGTCGTTGTCTCCGGTGGGTGGTGCAATGGTGCCGCCCGCAACCGAACCGGCCGGGAGGTCGCCGGTCGGCTGCGGGACAACGCGGCATCACCGGCTCGGGAGGATCATGTGGCTTTCGGTGCGCCGCGTTGAATGCATCTGTAGACCATGCCGGCGCTGATCCGCGTTCCCGCGGGAACACGCTGCGGGCAGGTCCTGCGTTTGCGCTGCCGTGATTGTTTTTGCCGGTATTTCAGCAAAGTATATTTTTCGCAGAACGGCTGAAATTTCGCGGCGCGGTCCCATATCTGCATTGCAGCAACAAGGATATGCGACATGAAGATGAAGGCCGTTTTCAACCGCGACGGCGGCACGTTCAGAACGACCGACATGGAAGCCTATTGCGCGAAGGTCGAAGAGGTTTTTCGCGCTGCGGGCCACGAGATCGAGATTGAAGCTGTGTCAGGCAGTGAAATGGGCGATGTGTTGGAAAGGGCGGCGCGCCGCGACGATCTGGATGCGATCATCGCCGGCGGTGGGGACGGAACGATCTCGTCCGCTGCCTCCGTCGCCTGGAAGAACGGCATGCCGCTCGGTATCGTCCCGGCAGGAACGATGAACCTCTTTGCCCGCAGCCTGAAATTGCCGCTCGATATCTGGAAAGTGCTGGATGTACTGGCCGCCGGGCATATCATCGATGCCGACATCGGCAGCGCGGACGGACGTGCCTTCGTCCACCAGTTTTCGGCCGGGCTGCACGCCCGCATGGTGCGCCTGCGCGACAGCTACAGTTTCGCGTCCCGTCCCGGCAAGATCATGGCCAGCACCCGCGCGGCCGTTGGCGTCATTTTCAATCCGCCGGAATTCGAGGTCGATATACATATTGACGGCAAGGAGGAGCGGCGCAAGATTTCCGCGATCTCCGTGTCGAACAACCATTTCGGCCGTGACACGCTGATGTATGCCGACAGTGTCACCGGCGGACATCTTGGCTTCTACACCGCGCCACCCCTGAAGCCGGTCGGCGTGGCAAAGCTTGCCTTCGATATTGTACGCGGCAAGTTTCGCGACAGCGCGATCATCACCGAAACCACCGGCCAGGCTGTCGATCTGCACTTTCCGAAATCAAAGGGCCGCACGAACTGCGTGATCGACGGCGAGCTTTTGCCGCTCGGTCGCGAGGTCGCACTGCGAGTGCATCCCGGCGAACTGAAGCTGCTCGTTGGCGAAGACCTCGACTGATTCTTGCTGCCCGTTACTGAAACGCCGTTTCAAAGAAGCTTCTGAGCTTGCGCGAATGCAGCGTCTCGACCGGCATGGCAGCGAGCTTCTGCAATGCGAGAATGCCGATCTGCAGGTGCTGGCTGACCTGGGTCTTGTAGAAAGCGGTCGCCATGCCCGGCAGTTTCAGCTCGCCGTGCAGCGGTTTGTCCGACACGCAGAGCAGGGTGCCGTAGGGAACGCGGAAGCGGAAGCCGTTGGCAGCGATGGTGGCCGATTCCATATCGAGCGCAATCGCGCGCGACTGCGAAAGCCGCTTCACCGGTCCGCGCTGGTCGCGCAGCTCCCAGTTTCTGTTGTCGATGGTCGCCACTGTCCCGGTCCGCATGATCCGCTTCAGATCGTAGCCTTCATAGCCTGTCACATCCGCAACTGCTTCCTGCATGGCCACCTGAACTTCTGCCAGAGCCGGGATCGGCACCCAGACGGGCAGATCGTCATCCAGAACGTGATCCTCGCGCACATAGGCGTGGGCCAGCACATAGTCTCCCAGCATCTGGCTGTTGCGCAAGCCGGCGCAGTGGCCGAGCATCAACCAGGCATGCGGCCGCAGCACCGCGATATGATCGGTGATCGTCTTGGCGTTGGAAGGGCCGACGCCGATATTGACGACGGTGATGCCGCCATGGCCTTTCTTCTTCAGGTGATAGGCCGGCATCTGCGGCAGGCGTGCCAGCGTCAGATCCTGTTCCGGCTTGTCGGAGCCCGCCTGCGTAATAATGTTGCCGGGCTCTACGAACGCCGTATAGCCATCGCCCCCGTCTGCCATCAGCTTACGGGCCCAGCTGCAGAACTCGTCGATATAGAACTGGTAGTTCGTGAAAAGCACGAAGTTCTGGAAATGTGTGGCGCTGGTGGCCGTATAGTGGCTGAGCCGCGCGAGGGAATAGTCGATGCGCTGCGCGGTGAACGGCGCAAGGGGCGATGGTTCCCCAGGCCCCGGCTCATAGGAGCCGTTGGCAATTTCGTCATCGGTTGTCGTCAGATCCGGGGCGTCGAACAGGTCGCGTAGGGGAACATCGATGTTTTCCGCAAGCGATGCCTCGACATAGGCGCCTTCTCCAAAGGCGAAATGAAGCGGGATCGGTGTCGACGATTCCGAAACCGTGACCCCGATTCCGTGATTGCGGATGAGAAGGCCAAGCTGCTCCTTGAGATAATGCCTGAAAAGCTTCGGTCGGGTCACCGTCGTCGTGTAGACGCCGGGCGCGCTGACATAACCGTAGGAAAGCCGCGAATCGACCCGGCTGAAGCTGCTCGTCTCAATGCTGACCTGAGGATAGCAGGCCCGGTAACGGGTATTCGCAACGCCTGTTCTGCCCAACTCTGTAAAGGCATTCACGAGAAAGGTCGTGTTGCGCTCGTAAAGCGCCGTCAGTGCATCGACGGCTGCGGCAGGATCATCGAACGTCTGCGGTTCAAAGGCGTCCGGAGTTGCAACGGGAAGGGCGGAGGGGGAGTGGATTCGCGTGTTCATGCGCCATTATAGGCAGCGCCTTCTGACAAGCAAACGACAAGATAAAGTCGCCAGGCTGCGCCCGATGTGATCTGCAGACAGGTGTCTGATCTCGCTGTTGTGGCGAGGACCGGTCCTCCTTCTCCGATCACCTCTGCAGGACGAGCTTATATATAAGGTAAGGTTCGTCCATGCTGATCGGTTCTGTTGGCGGGTCGTTTTGGCGCACCGGATCGCGATTCTCTGCGAATCTCCTTCTGCCCGATTCTGTCATCCAGCTCCTTCACGCCTCTTTCGTCAGGGCAGCGCGACCCGCTTGCTGCGGTCGGGAATCGCTGCCGGGGCCCAACGATCGCCGCCTTTTTGCCTCGTTCTGACACGAAACGGCGTCTGTTCGGGTCTGCTAACCCCTGATGGATAAAGGATTTTCTTAACGATCTGTTAAGAACTTGCCGGGCTGCGGGGCGATTTTGTGTCGTTTCAGCAACAGGGCCATGGGAAGGCGGGATCAAAGTGGCTGAACTGGCAAGATGGAGATTGCGCCAACGGTCCGGTCTTGTATTTTCAACTTCGGAAGCGAGGGCGGTTGATCGTCCGACTTTCTAAATGTTGGGGATGGGGCAGGGAACGCTGTCCTTCAGCAAAATACCCAGACCCGTTTGAAACTTTTGACTGGAGGTCAGAAATGAACATCAAGAGCCTTCTTCTCGGCTCCGCTGCTGCTCTCGCAGCAGTATCCGGCGCACAGGCTGCCGACGCAATCGTCGCTGCCGAGCCGGAGCCCATGGAATACGTTCGCGTTTGCGACGCTTTCGGCACCGGCTACTTCTACATCCCGGGCACCGAAACCTGCCTGAGCATCAGCGGTTACGTTCGTACGCAGATCAACTATGACGATCAGGAATTCACCGCTGCTGGCGCCGACTGGGATGCCCGCACCAAGGGTTACCTGACCTTCGCTGCTAAGAACGACACCGAATTCGGCACGCTCTCCAGCTACATCAACCTGGAAGCAAACGACACGTCGGACACGTTCCTTGATGGCGCGTGGATCAACATCGCTGGCTTCGACATCGGTTACTTCTACAACTGGTGGGACGATTTCGGTCTGTCCGGCGAAACCGACAGCTCTGGCGGTAACCTGACGAACTCCATCCGTTATACCTATGACGGCGGTTCGTTCCAGGCTGGCGCTTCGGTTGAAGAAATCGACGGCGACGGCGAAAACGACAACGTTGGCGTTTCGGGTCTTATCCGCGGCACCGTTGGTGGCGTTGACGCCCTCCTCATCGGTTCCTACGACTTCGACGCTGAAGAAGCTGCCTTCAAGGCTCGCCTCACGGCTGCTGTCGGCCCGGGCACCATCGGCCTGATGGGTATCTACGCAACCGACCCGAACTTCTACTGGGATACGTCCGAGTGGAGCGTTGCTGCTGAATACAAGATCCAGGCAACCGACAAGTTCTTCATCACGCCGGCTGCCCAGTACTTCGGCGATGTTGACTTCGCAGACATCGATGCATGGCGCGTTGGTGTAACCGCTGGTTACCAGATCACTGAAGGCCTGCGTACCCTCGCAACGGTTAACTACACGGACATCGACGAAGCTGGCACCTCGCTGGCTGACGACGACAGCCGCGTAACCGGCTTCCTGCGTCTGCAGCGCGACTTCTAATCTGATCTGACTTTTGTCAGTGAAGAGAAAGCCCGGCCGAAAGGCCGGGCTTTTTGCGTATTGCCGCCAATGACAAAGGCTGAAAGCGAGCAAGGCTTGTCGCTGCGTCCATCATCAGCCGTTCCGATTGATTTCCTGAAATGGCGCGCTCAGCTCGGTTTCGCGAGAAAACGTTCGATCGCTTGTCTTGGCCCCGGAAAATGCAGAAGAGGGGCGTGGCCTTGTCCTTCGACCTCCAGTAGCGTCGCATCGGGATGGCGGTGTGCCATTTCTAAGGCCGTTTCCATTGTCAGCAGCCCGGAATTTTCACCGCGTATGATCAAGAGGGGACAGGGTTTCAAGCCTTCGAACAGTGCCCAGAGATCAGCCAGTTGTGTCTCCAGCGTCAGGTCCTTGAAGCCGTTGACAAGGGCGGGGTCGAAATCCGCGACAATGGCATTGCCTTGTCGACGATAGAGTGCCTGCGCCATTTCATCCCAGTCCTGCCGGGAAAGCGCCGGAAAGGCCGCTCCGTGCAGATGCGCCAGATACAGGGAGACTTCCTCCCAGTCGTCGAATTGTCGGTGATTTGACAGATAGTCGCGGATGTTAAGGAGCCCCGCAAGCTCGATCACCGGACCGATATCGTTGAGAACAACCCGGTTCAGTAGGGTGGGATTGCTGTTGGCCAAGAGATGCAGGATCAGACCGCCGCGCGATGTGCCGATGAAGTCTGCCTTGCCTATGCCGAGCGCAGCGCAGATATGGGCGACATCAGCGGCTTCGACCGGAAGCTGGTAGTGGCTGCTATCCGGGTCGCGCTCGGAAAGTCCGCGCCCCCGATAATCGATGGCGACAACCCGACGGGCGTGTGGACCATTGGATGAAAGCGAGACCGCGAGCGGGTGAAAATCACGGCTGTTTCGGCTTAAGCCCGCGAGGCAGACCACGGGTGGCAGCCCTGCGTCGGGTAACTCTGCGCTATTGTAATCTCTTGCGTACAACATGAGCCCGTCTTCGGCCGGGATGAAATGCTCGGTGAAAACGGGCTGTCCCAAGGTCATCCTCCAGAACGTCATCGCCAAATACGGTTGTCGTCACACGGCAGAGGAGCAAGCTCTGAAGGCCCCGTCAAGGCAGGGGCATTTAAGAAAAGCTGGCGCGAGGCACGCGGTAAACGAGGTTTAACCGTTTCGTCCCATGCGCAGATCCTTCACGATATCGGGTCGCTGGCCGAGGCGCGCCTTGTAGACCTGATAATTTTCCATGACACGCTGAACGTAACCGCGGGTTTCCGCAAACGGGATGCGTTCGATCCAGTCGACAACCTCGTCGATCGGTTTGCCGCGAGGATCGCCATATCGGTTCAGCCACTCTGGCACGCGCCGCGGCCCGGCGTTGTAGGCAATGAAGGTCAGGATGTAGGAGCCGCCGAAACTGTCGATCTGCTCACCGAGATAGTGGGCGCCAAGGGTCGCATTGTAGGCCGCATCGGTGGTCAGGCGATCGCCGGAATAGGCAAGGCCATGCCGGGCCGCGATGCCCTTGGCCGTGCCTGGAAGAATCTGGAGAAGGCCACGCGCATTCGCAGGCGAAATCGCTGCGGGATTGAAGGCGCTCTCCTGGCGCGCGATCGCATAGGCGAGGGCTTTGCCCGATCCGCCGATATTAGCGCTTGCAGGGATGACGCCAAGCGGAAAGGCGAGGGCCGCCACGTCGATGCCACGGCCAAAGGCGAGCTTGCCGATCTGCAGCGAAAGCTGATGTCCGCGGGTCGTTTCCGCGCGGGCGGCGAGGATGGAGAGTTCCCCCGGGCTTTGCAGTTCTTCGGCCAGCGCCCGATAGAGGTTGTCGGCGCGCCATCCATGTCCCGCAGCTTCCAGCCGGGCTATGGCCTGCACGGCTTCCCGCTTATCGAAGGCGGCACGGTCCTCTGCCGTTGGGGACGGATAGGTGACGTCAAGTGCGTTTTCACCCAGCCGCGACGCCGCAAGTTGGCCATAAAAGGTCCCTGAAAAATGGGCAGCCTTTGAAAAATACTCTCTGGCAGAACCGGTAGCGCCAGCTTCCGCAGCGCGACCCAGCCAGTAGTAGGCGCGAGAAACAGAAATCGGCCGGTTCGAAACATCGAGAATACGGCGGAAATGCCCGGCGGCCAGTTCGGCTTTCTTCAAGCCGCGCAGCGCATACCAGCCGGCATGAAACTCCGCATCCACGACATCGCTCGCATCCCGGGCGGAGTGATTGGCCGCCACCCTGTAGGCACTGGTAAAGTCACCTTTGTCCTGCAGACCGCGGCTGACGATGCGTTGTTCGACCCACCATTCACCCGGGTTGACGAGATCGGCGGTCTCTTTGGGTACGCTTGCAAGCAGTTGGGCAGCCTGTTCGTATTTTTCCTGCTTTCGCAGGAGCTCGATACGAATGAACAGGTAGGCGGAACTCTTGGCCCAGGATGGATCGACCGAAGAGACCAAAGATGACGCATTGCCGGCATTTTTCGCAACGGCGACCCAAGCCCGATAGAGGGATTGCGCCTTTCCAAGGTCGCTGAAACGGGCCGCCTGCTCGAATTTGCCGCGATAGAGCAGCATCTCCATCCTTTTGCGGTGACCGGCAGTCGCGAGCAGATCGGAAAACTCCGCAAGAATCTTGTCTTCGACGCCGGTGTCCAGCCGCTCTGTCGACCAGAGGGTTCTGATAAGTTTCGTCGCTTCCGCCTTGTCGCCGGTTTGCATGCGGGCACGGGCAAGCGCCAGCGTGCCTTCCGCCGTTTCGGGTCGACTGTTGCCAAATGCTGCAATGACGTCTTCTGCCGGAGGGGTTTCGCGTGCCAGCGCCCGCTCCGAATTCGCCCTCAGCGCTGATAGACCGGGCCAGCCTTTGAGCTCCTGCTGGGCTGCTGCGATCTCAAAGGAGGGAACACCCCTTTGCGCAGAGAGTGCGATCGCCCAGGTAAGGATATGCCGGTCGAGCGTGTTCTTTGGCATGCCATCGCGAATGGCGATAGCATCGGCAGCTTTCCGGTCGGAAAGCGCATCAAGCCCCTGCTTCAAAGATGAATTGGTGACGATAGTGCCGGTCGCTGCGGCGATCGAACCGGTCAGGTCCGCGCGTGCGGGGGCGAAGCCTGTTTGCAGTGACGAGTCCGGCCGGGCGCGGGGCAGGGGCGCGCTGCCGTCGAAGGCGGAGGCCGACGGCGCGGCAAGCAGAGCACTCGATGCGCATACCACTGCAACCGTTAACCGGGATAAACCGTAAGCACGCATGAAGCGCCCCATGATCGCCAGCAATCTTCCCTCATTTGCTGCTGCAATTGCTAACGAAAGCTTACCGGGAAAGATAGAATTCGACAAATATCCCCCTAATGCTGGTCCTGTGCTTGCGAACTTAAATCCGCCTGCCGAACTTTGACGGCGGCGGAACGAAGTATTCGCGCATGCATGCAAGTGGATATGCGACGCGCGAATGCCGTATAGATGCTTGCCGCAGCCATTTCACATGATTATGGTGCGCCAGTTTTCTAACCAAGAAATGCGGCCAAAGCGTGGGTTGGTTTTTCGCGCAACCCGGGCCGTCAGGAGTCGTTGATGTTCAAGGGATCAATTCCCGCACTCGTTACCCCGTTCACGGCCACCGGTGCCGTCGATGAGGAAAGCTTCGTTGCTCATGTGGAATGGCAGATCGCGGAAGGAAGCCACGGTCTCGTGCCCGTCGGCACGACCGGCGAATCGCCGACCCTGTCCCATGCCGAGCACAAACGGGTGGTTGAACTCTGCATCAAGACCGCAGCCGGTCGTGTACCGGTGATCGCAGGCGCCGGTTCCAACAACACCACCGAAGCCGTCGAACTCGCGCAACATGCCGAAAAGGCAGGCGCCGACGCAATCCTTGTCGTTACACCGTACTACAACAAGCCAACGCAGAAGGGCCTCTTCGCCCACTATGCGGCTATTGCGGAAAGCGTGAAGCTGCCGATCGTCATCTACAATATTCCCGGTCGCTCCGTCGTGGACATGAGCGTGGAAACGATGGCGGCGCTGCATAAGGCGTATCCCTCGATCATGGGCGTCAAGGATGCAACCGGCAAGATCGAGCGTGTTTCGGAGCAGCGCATGGCCTGTGGCCCGGATTTCGTTCAGCTCTCCGGCGAAGACGCGACCGCGCTTGGCTTCAACGCCCATGGCGGCGTCGGTTGCATCTCGGTTACGGCAAACGTCGCGCCTCGCCTCTGCGCCGAGTTCCAGGAGGCGACGCTTGCCGGTGACTATGCCAAGGCACTCGCCTATCAGGACAAGCTGATGCCGCTGCACAAGGCAATCTTCATGGAGCCAGGCCTCTGTGGTGCAAAATATGCGCTGCACAAGCTGCGCGGCCTGAGCCGCACGGTTCGTTCCCCGCTTGTGTCGACACTCGAACCGGCGACGGAAACCGCACTTGATGCGGCGCTACGCCATGCGGGGCTGATGAACTGATGGCACCCAAGGGCAGCCAGCGCGTGGTCAACAAGGTTGTGGCGGAAAACCGGAAGGCCCGCTTCAACTATGAGATCGTCGATACCTACGAGGCTGGCCTTGTTCTGAGCGGCACCGAGGTGAAGTCGCTGCGCGAGGGCAAGGCCAATATTGCGGAATCCTACGCTTCGGACGAAGGCGGGGAGATGTGGCTCATCAACGCCTATCTCCCGGAATATCTGCAGGCCAACCGGTTCAATCACGAGCCGCGCCGCCGTCGCAAATTGCTGCTCTCGAAACGCGAGATCAATCGCCTGCGTGGCGCCATCAATCGCGATGGCATGACGCTCGTTCCGTTGAAAATCTATTTTAACGAGAAGGGCCGCGCCAAAATGGAGCTGGCTCTGGGCAAGGGCAAAAAGCTGCACGACAAGCGCGAAAGCGAAAAAGAACGCGACTGGAACCGGCAAAGAAGCCGGCTTTTGAAGGATCATTGATCCCTTCGTCGATCGGCGCAGCGAAGCCACGTCACGCCACCGCTCCGGCTTTGCGGAGCGGTGTGATATCGACGTTTATTCGTCTCCGCCGATACCCAAGGATTCCGGCAGTCTTGCGGGCCGCTCCGATGGGTCGCGTCCGACTTCGGATTTCAAGGTCATCAGTTCGATGAAGTGATCCGCCTGCCGGCGCAGATCGTCGGCAATCATGGGCGGCTGCGTCGACATGGTCGAGACGACGGAAACCTTGCGACCCTTGCGCTGAAGCGCTTCTACAAGCGTGGTGAAGTCGCCGTCGCCGGAGAAAATCACCAGATGATCGACCGTTTCGGCCTGTTCCATCGCATCGATGGCAAGCTCGATATCCATGTTGCCCTTGATCTTGCGACGGCCGAGCGAGTCGGTGAATTCCTTGGCGGGCTTGGTCACCACCTTGTAGCCGTTATAGTCCAGCCAGTCGATCAACGGGCGGATCGACGAGTATTCCTGATCTTCGATCAGCGCGGTGTAGTAGTAGGCGCGCAGCAGGTAACCCCGCTTCTGGAAGGCCTTCAACAGCTTGCGGTAATCAATGTCGAAACCCAGGCTCTTTGACGCCGCATATAAATTTGCACCATCGATAAAAAGCGCGATTTTCTCGCGTGGATCGAACATATGAGTATTCCTTTTGTTGTCTCAATGTTTTTGTTCAATCTGAGCGAGCGAAAAACAGGCGCTGAAGCAGAGAATCTATTAACATTAAGAGATTTTTTTGGGTTCATGAACCGGGTTCGAGGCTCGACTTAAACCAACAAATTTAATGGCGAAAGTGCGAGTTTTCGCAGGATTTTTCAAATAAGATCATCAATGAGGCATTTTTTAGTATTTTTTCCCCCACAAGGATATTCCGAAGGCATAAAACTTTTGCGCGCCTTCGTCGGCCGTTGCATTCCAGAAATCCAACTCTTTCTCCCCCACCCGCATTCAATCATCATTCTTGTAGAAGTCAAAGGATATCAGCGACTTCTATGAAACGCTCATATTCGTTCTGCCACGCGTTCGCGACGGATCGGGTGCTCCGAAGCGATCCATCAAGCGGGAGCAACGGTGTCTTAAAGGCGCAGACACTCAACTTATGCGTCTTGTTTCGAGACTTCGCGAGGCGATTCTTTCATGCAAATGTCCTGAATCCCCGCGGATATCTTTTTGTGGCCTCCAAAGGAAAAACTTGAATTTGCCGGCTTTTGATTGTATCGGGCAGGTTAATTCCGAAAATTGGAGCCAAGCGTACCGTCCGCCGACGGCTGGATGCGGGCTCCGATGTTGTCAATCGCACGGCCGGCAGTTCCCCTTCGTGAACGCACCGCGCACTCAAGACCCAAAGGACAGGCAATGGCTCGCGTCACCGTTGAAGATTGCATCGACAAGGTCGATAACCGTTTCGAACTCGTGCTGCTGGCAAGCCACCGCGCGCGCCTCATCTCGCAGGGCGCTGCAATCACCGTCGATCGCGACAACGACAAGAACCCGGTTGTAGCACTGCGCGAAATCGCGGATGAAACCCTGTCTCCGGGCGATCTGAAGGAAGATCTGATTCACTCGCTTCAGAAGCATGTCGAGGTCGATGAGCCCGAGCCCGATCCGGCTTCGATGATCGCCAACGAGGCAGCGACGGTTTTTGCCGATCAGTCCGAGGATGAGGATCAGCCCGAAGTCGTAACCTTCGATCGCATGTCCGAAGAGGAACTGCTGGCCGGCATCGAAGGTCTCGTTCCGCCGGAAAAGAGCGACGACTACTGATACTGAAAAAGGCGAGGCGCGGTTTGCGCGCCCCCTGCCAACGGCGTATCGCAAGCTGCGATCGCGCCGTTTGACGCAAGCAGCTGACTTTGCAAAGCGGTGCGCCACTCCTATGATTGGCGCGCCGTTTGTTTTTTCAAGCCTTCCCCGGGAGCTGTTCAGGAAATGATGCGCCAGTACGAGCTCGTTGAGCGCGTTCAAAAATACAAGCCCGATGTCAACGAGGCCCTGCTGAACAAGGCCTATGTCTACGCCATGCAGAAGCATGGCCAGCAGAAACGGGCGAGCGGCGACCCTTACATTTCCCATCCCCTCGAAGTCGCGGCCATCCTGACCGAGATGCATCTGGACGAGTCGACCATTGCGGTCGCGCTGCTCCACGATACGATCGAGGACACCACGGCCACCCGTGCCGAGATCGATGAACTTTTCGGCGAGGACATCGGCGCACTGGTAGAAGGTCTCACGAAGATCAAGAAACTCGATCTCGTGACCAAAAAGGCCAAGCAGGCCGAAAACCTGCGCAAGCTCCTGCTTGCGATTTCCGATGACGTCCGCGTGCTGCTGGTCAAGCTGGCGGATCGCCTGCACAACATGCGAACCCTGGACCATATGTCGGCGGAAAAGCGTGCCCGCATTTCCGAGGAGACGATGGAAATCTATGCGCCCTTGGCTGGCCGCATGGGTATGCAGGACATGCGCGAGGAGCTGGAAAACCTCTCCTTCCGTCACATCAATCCCGAGGCGTTCGAGACCGTCACGAGGCGGCTTGAAGAGCTTTCCACCCGAAATGAGGGGTTGATCAAGAAGATCGAGGACGAACTTCGCGAGCTTCTGGCAGTCAAGGGGCTCACCGATCCCCTCGTCAAGGGGCGCCAGAAGAAGCCTTACTCCGTCTTCAAGAAGATGCAGTCCAAGTCGCTCTCCTTCGAGCAATTGTCCGACGTGTGGGGCTTCCGCATCATCGTCGATGACATTCCCGCGTGTTATCGTGCGCTCGGCATCGTCCATACCCGTTGGCGCGTCGTACCCGGCCGGTTCAAGGATTACATCTCCACGCCGAAGCAGAACGACTACCAGTCGATCCACACGACGATCGTCGGCCCTTCCCGTCAGCGTATCGAACTGCAGATCCGCACCCGCTGGATGCACGAGATCGCCGAATACGGGATTGCCGCCCATACGCTCTACAAGGATGGCAGCGAGGCCTCGGGAGACGTGAAGCTGTCGCCCGGCTCGAATGCCTATTCATGGCTCCGCCGGACCATTGAATCGCTCGCGGAAGGCGACAATCCGGAAGAGTTTCTGGAGCACACGAAGCTAGAATTGTTTCAGGATCAGGTCTTCTGCTTCACGCCGAAGGGGCAACTGATCGCGCTGCCGCGCGGCGCGACCCCCATCGATTTCGCTTATGCGGTGCATACCAATATCGGGGATACCTGTGTGGGCGCCAAGATCAACGGTCGCATCATGCCGCTTGTCACCCGTCTTTCGAATGGCGATGAGGTGGAGATCGTTCGCTCGGGCATTCAGGTGCCGCCGGCAGCCTGGGAAGAGATCGTGGTGACCGGCAAGGCGCGTGCCGCCATCCGCCGCGCAACCCGTGCCGCCATCCGCAAGCAATATTCCGGACTCGGATATCGCATTCTGGAGCGCACCTTCGAGCGCGCCGGCAAAACCTTTACCCGCGAAGGCCTGAAGCCGGTCCTTCACCGGCTTGGCCAGAAGGATGTCGAGGATGCGATCGCCGCCGTCGGGCGAGGGGAGCTTTCGTCGCTCGACGTCCTGCGCGCCGTTCATCCCGATCACCAGGATGAACGGGTGACCGTCAAGCCCGTCGATCAGGGCTGGTTCAACATGCGCAGCGCCGCCGGCATGGTGTTCAAGCTGCCCGAACGTCCCAAGGATATGTTCGAGGAAAGTGCGGGACCGGAAGCTTTGCCCATCCGCGGGCTTTCCGGCGAGGCGGAGGTGCATTTCAGCGCATCCGGCGCCGTGCCCGGCGACCGTATCGTCGGCATCATGGACAGGGACAAGGGCATCACCATCTATCCGATCCAGTCGCCGAGCCTGCAGAAGTTCGACGAGGAATCTGAGCGCTGGATCGACGTGCGCTGGGATCTCGATGAAGCCAACAACACCCGCTTCATGGCCCGTATCCAGATCAATGCCCTGAATGAGCCTGGCACGCTTGCCGAAATCGCCCAGGCGATCGCGACCAGCGATATCAACATTCGCGGCCTCACCATGGGACGGGTCGCCGCCGATTTCAGCGAATTCCAGATCGATGTGGAAGTCTGGGATTTGCGTCAGCTCAATCATTTGCTCTCTCAGATACGAGATCTGCCGAGCGTGTCGACCGTCAAGCGCGTGTTCGAATAGTTAGAAGTCGCTGTTTCTGCTTGGTTATGGGGCGATTGCCCCATAAATAGGCGGATGATGACGGCGGGATGGGCTGCCCATGCGTCTGGTGCATGGCTGCTGGCAGTATCCGGCGCTGGTAGAAAAGCAGTTGCTCACCTATCTTCATGCTCGGGAGGTAAACGAAAAGAGGTTTACCATGTTCAAGCAATTGAAGAAGTTCACCGGCGCCCTGCGTGGCCCGTCTGTCGAAGAACGCGAATTGAGCTATCTCAACGGTTCTGTCGATCGCATCGATCTCGAATATCGCCAGCGTCAGATCGATCGCGGCCTTTTCCGTAGCGGTTTCTGATCGCCGGAAATCTCCGACCGCCCATTGAGGGCGGTCAGGAGCTATGCGATGTGCGAATGACTGGTCATGCAGGCGCGCAAGTGTGCGGGTTTGGCCAGGCGTCGGTCGCGTCGATTTGACCCTCATCTGTCGCCTTCGGCATTGTCTCCTGCCGTGGTCTTCGTCTATCAAGCATCCTATGTTGTTCCGTCGCAGAAAACCGGCGACCCTTGCGGGCAGGGTTCGTGCCTTTCTCTGGCCGCGAAAGGGTTTTTCGCGTGGATTGCGCTATATGACTCTCAGGGTGCTGCGGCTGTCTTCAACGCCGCATTGCATCGCGGTGGGTGTCGCCGCCGGTGCCGCATCCTCGGCCACACCTTTTCTCGGACTTCACATCATCCTCGCCGTGGGAGTTGCTTACCTGCTGTCGGGCAATCTGATTGCCGCGGCCCTTGCAACGGCTATTGCCAATCCGCTGACGATCCCCTTCATTCTGACCGGGACCTATGAAGCGGGTGTCGCCGTTCTGGGCGTCGAAAGCCACCAGACGCTTTCCGGCCATGAAATTATTGACATGCTTGGCCATCTGGAGTTTTCGCATCTCTGGGAACCCGTTCTGAAGCCTATGCTCGTGGGAGCCATTCCGCTCGCGCTTACGAGCGCTATCGTCTTCTATACGCTTGCCTATGTCGCGGCGCGGATGTTCCAGCAACGTCGGCAGGCACGCCGTTTGCTGCGCACGCCCGCTTTCCAGTCATCGGACAAGTCGTGAGCCAGTGAAATCGACCGGTTGCCGCGCGCGCGGGTCCAGCAAGTGAGATCACATGATTATAGGCATCGGAAGTGACCTGATCGACATCCGCCGCATCGCCGGCTCGATCGAACGTTTCGGGGAGCGTTTCACCCAGCGTTGTTTCACCGAGGTCGAAATTCGCAAATCCGAGGGGCGCAAGAACCGGGCGGAATCCTACGCCAAGCGGTTTGCGGCCAAGGAAGCCTGCTCCAAGGCGCTGGGCACCGGTCTTGCGAACGGCGTCTTCTGGAAGGATATGGGTGTAGTCAACCTGCCGGGCGGCAAGCCCACCATGGAACTCACCGGGGGCGCAGCCGAGCGTCTCAGCGCAATGACCCCCGAAGGTCATCGTGCCGTGATCCACCTGACGATTACCGATGATTTTCCCCTGGCGCAGGCCTTCGTGATAATCGAGGCGCTGCCCGTTGCTCCGGCATCGGGAAACGTTTAGAGCATGTCTCAAACAACGCTCCGCCTTGAGGAGCGTATTATTTGCATAATCCCTTGCTGAGCGAACATCGTTCCGACGGATTTTAAGTGAAAACACCGGCTGACTTTCGCAGAGCCCGATCCTATCTGAAGGGCGGCGTGAAACAGCACACAAGGAAAGAACGGCGTGGCAGAGAAGATTGAAAAAAGCCAGGGTGGCCTGTGGGAAAACGTCAAGGTCATCATCCAGGCATTGTTGCTCGCCGTGGTGATCCGCACCGTGTTCTTCCAGCCCTTCACCATTCCCTCGGGCTCGATGATGCCGACGCTTCTGGTCGGTGACTATATCTTCGTCAACAAGTTCGCCTACGGTTATTCGAAATACTCGCTGCCGTTCTCGCCGGACCTCTTCGAAGGCCGCATCTTTGCAAGCGAGCCGGAGCGTGGCGACGTCGTCGTCTTCCGTTTCCCGCCCAACCCCGACATCGACTACATCAAGCGCCTGATCGGTCTGCCGGGCGACCGGGTGCAGGTGCGTGACAGCGTCCTCTATGTGAACGACAAGCCCGTCGAGCGTGTGGCAGACGGGGTGTTTCGCGCCGACGACCAGTATGACACGGGCGCTGATGTACCGGTCTATCGCGAAACGCTCGACAATGGCGTGACTTTCGACACGCTGGACCAGTTTCCGGACAGTCGTGGCGATAACACCCGCGAGTTCATCGTGCCGGAAGGCCATTATTTCATGATGGGCGACAACCGCGACAACTCCGCCGACAGCCGCTTCGATGTCGGCTTCGTTCCGGCGGAAAACCTTGTCGGTCGCGCCAGCATGATCTTCTTCTCGCTCGGCAACGACACCTCCTTCCGCGAAATCTGGAAGTGGCCGACCAACCTGCGTTACGACCGCCTGTTCAAGAGCGTGCAATGATCAGGAAGCCACTGAACGCGGAAAACCGGCACACGCTTGAAACCGCGATCGGCTATCATTTCGTTCAGCAGGAGCGGCTGGACCGGGCACTCACCCATTCCAGCGCCCGCAACGCCAAGGGCTCGAACTACGAACGCCTGGAGTTTCTGGGCGACCGCGTGCTCGGGCTTTGCATTGCAGAGCTTCTGTTCCAGACGTTTCGCGAGGCAACGGAAGGCGAGCTTTCTGTGCGTCTCAACCAGCTTGTCAGCGCGGAAAGCTGCGCTGTCGTGGCCGACGCGCTGGAACTTCATCTTTACATTCGCACCGGTGCCGACGTGAAGCGCGTTACCGGCAAACATATGCTCAACATCCGCGCTGATGTGGTCGAATCGCTCATCGCCGCGATCTATCTGGATGGCGGGCTTGAGGCTGCCCGCGGCTTTGTGTTGCGTCATTGGGGTGCGCGTGCGGTTCGTGCCGATGGTGCCCGCCGTGATGCCAAGACGGAGTTGCAGGAATGGGCCCATGCGAAATTCGGCGTGGCGCCAAGCTACCGCGTTGACGAGCGTTCCGGCCCGGACCATGATCCGCGCTTCACGGTGACGGTCGAGATTGCGGGCACAGCGCCCGAAACCGGAACCGACCGTTCCAAGCGCGCCGCCGAGCAGGTGGCCGCGACGAAGGTTCTGGAGAGGGAAGGGGTCTGGAAGGCCTCCGAACTCAAGTAGAATAACAGTCAGAGCGCCCTTTGCGCCCGTAAGCAAGACCGATTTAAACAGAACATCCGGGCTGGTGCCCGCAGCAATAAAACCCTGCGCCGGACGGGATGTCCGCCGCCATTTGGATTTGACCGAGACCATGACCGAAGAGATCAAAGACACCGCCGAGACCGAAGCTGTTGCAACCCGTTCGGGCTTCGTCGCCCTGATCGGCGCGACCAATGCCGGCAAGTCGACGCTGGTCAATCGCCTCGTCGGCGCCAAGGTGTCGATCGTCAGCCACAAGGTGCAGACGACGCGCGCCATCGTGCGCGGCATCGCCATCCACAACAATGCCCAGATTGTCTTCATGGACACGCCCGGCATCTTCAAGCCGCGCCGTCGGCTCGACCGCGCCATGGTCACGACCGCCTGGGGCGGCGCCAAGGATGCCGATGTCATCATGCTTCTGATCGACAGCGAGCGCGGCCTGAAGGGCGATGCCGAGACCATTCTCGAAGGCCTGAAGGAAGTGCCGCAGCGCAAAATCCTTGTCTTGAACAAGATCGATCAGGTTTCGCGCGAAGACCTGCTGAAGCTTGCTGCCGCCGTCAACGAGTTCGTCAATTTTGATCGCACCTTCATGATCTCGGCGCTCAACGGTTCGGGCTGCGAGGACGTCATGGACTACCTCGCCACCGAGCTGCCGGAGGGCCCCTGGTATTATCCGGAAGACCAGATTTCCGACCTGCCGATGCGCCAGCTCGCTGCCGAAATCACCCGCGAAAAGCTGTTTCTGCGCCTGCATCAGGAGCTTCCCTATTCCTCTCATGTCGAGACGGAAAAGTGGGAGGAGCGCAAGGATGGCTCCGTGCGCATCGAACAGGTGATTTACGTCGAGCGTGACAGCCAGAAGAAGATCGCGCTCGGCCGCAACGGCGAAGCGATCAAAGCCATCTCCATGGCGTCGCGTAAGGAGTTGTCGGAAATCCTGGAACAGCCCGTTCATCTCTTCCTGTTCGTGAAGGTGCGTGAAAACTGGGGCGACGATCCCGAGCGTTTCCGCGAAATGGGGCTGGAGTTTCCGCGCGGGTAATGCAGCAGGCCACTGTGCCGCAAACGCTATCGTCCCCTCTCCCCGCGAGCGGGGAGAGGGCTAGGGTGAGGGGCATAACTCTCATCCTTGAGAATGCCGGGCATTGCCCCTCATCCGCCCTTCGGGCACCTTCTCCCCGCACGCGGGGAGAAGGACCGTACCGTGCCCAATCATCGAACAGTCTGTCTTAAACCCGCTGGCTTGTGGCCCCTGTCTCTGTGTGACACGTCATGATCATGCGGCGCGCAAGTGCTGCGCCTTGGTCGAGGGAGTGACGCATGCCGCAGCTGGTCGATGGAAAGTGGGAAAAGGGCGATGTCGCCGCAAGCGAGATGAAGGGCGGCGCCTTTCATCGCGAGCCGACCAGCTTCCGCAACTGGATCACGCCAGATGGTTCTGAAGGCCCCGACGGCCAGCCCGGCCTGCCGGCCGAAGCGGGGCGCTACAAACTCTTCGTCTCCTATCTCTGCCCCTGGGCCTCGCGCACGCTGATGATGCGCAAGCTGAAAGGCCTGGAAGAGATCATCGGCCTTTCCGTCTCCGAGCCCGAGCTTGGCGAAAGCGGCTGGACCTATAGCGAGCCGCAGGATGCCGGTGAGCGTGTCGGCAAGATCCGCTACCAGTACGAACTCTATGCCGCCTCCGATCCGCATTACACCGGCAAGGTCTCGGTTCCGGTTCTCTGGGATCTGAAGGAGGGCCGGATCGTCAACAACGAATCGGCCGATATCCTGCGCATCCTCAACAGCGCCTTCGATCACCTGACCGACAATGATCTCGATTTCTATCCCGAGCCGTTGCGCGCCGAAATCGACCACTGGAACGCGCCGATCTATGACAAGGTCAACAACGGCGTCTACCGCGCGGGCTTTGCCAAGACGCAAAGCTCCTATGAGGCCGCCGTCGCGGATGTCTTCGAGATGCTGGACACGCTCGAAGCCCATCTGGCCGAGAACCGCTATGTCGCGGGCTCACACCTGACCGAAGCCGATATCCGCCTGTTCGTCACGCTGATCCGTTTCGATACCGCCTATAACGGCGTGTTCAAGTGCAACATCCGTCGGCTCGAGGATTACCCCAATCTCTCGAACTACCTTCGTGAAATCTATCAGTGGCCGGGCATTTCCGAGACCGTGAAGATCGACCAGATCAAGCGCGGCTATTATTCCATCGCCCATATCAACCCGACACAGATCGTCCCCGTCGGCCCGGTCCTTGATTTCAATCGGCCGCATGACAGGGCGCGGTTGAACGGCGAAGGCGTGTTCCGCAAGCGTTCGTAGGCTCCGGCTGTCGTCATAATCCCGCATCGACCTGTGGAAGTCGGGGAGGGTGTTCACGCCCTCACTTGGCCTTGATGCTCTGCACATCTATGGTCCGCCGTACTTGCCTCATGTGACGGGCCTCATCTGACGGGATACCATGACCAGCTCTGCCAAATCCGCTTCCGCAACGCCGATCGCCATCATCATCGCCCGTGAGGTTAACGCCACCCCGGCGCAGGTGATCGCTGCGGTCGAGCTGCTTGACGAGGGTGCGACCGTTCCCTTCATCGCCCGTTACCGCAAGGAGGTCACCGGCGGTCTCGATGATACGCAGTTGCGCACGCTCTCCGAAAGGCTCGTCTACCTGCGCGAACTGGAAGCCCGCCGCGCCGCGATCCTGGATTCGATCCGCAGCCAGGACAAGCTGACCGACGAGCTGACGGCCAAGATCGCTGCCGTCACCACCAAGGCGGAACTTGAAGACATCTATCTGCCCTACAAGCCCAAGCGCCGCACCAAGGCGGAGATTGCGCGCGAACGTGGCCTCGGCCCCCTCGCAGAAGCGATCCTTCTTGATCGCCGCATCGCGCCTGCCGAACGTGCGACGGCGTTTCTGACCGCCGACGTGACCGACGTAAAGATGGCGCTGGAAGGCGCGCGCGACATCATCGCCGAAGGTATCACCGAAAATGCGGATCTGCTTGGCCGTCTGCGCACGCATATGCGCAGTGCTGCCTTCCTTCGCGCTCGCGTGGTCGATGGCAAGCAGGAAGCCGGCGCCAAGTTTTCCGATTACTTCGATCATTCCGAGCGCTGGGCGACCGTTCCCGGCCACCGGGCGCTCGCCATGCTGCGCGGCTGGAACGAGGAAGTCCTTTCCGTCGATATCGTCGTCGATCAGGATGACACGTCCCCGGTCAAGCCTGTCGAGCGCACCATTGCCGCCGCCTATATGGTCGGAGGCACGCTGCCGGGCGATCAGTGGTTGATGGAGGTGATCGGCTGGACATGGCGCGTCAAGCTCTCCATGTCGCTGTCGCTCGACCTGATGCGCGAGTTGCGCGAGCGGGCTGAAGAGGAAGCAATCCACGTCTTCGCCCGCAACCTCAAGGACCTGCTTCTTGCCGCGCCGGCCGGCTCGCGCGCCACCATGGGTCTCGACCCCGGCATCCGCACCGGCGTCAAGGTCGCCGTCGTTGATGGCACCGGCAAGCTGCTCGAAACCACGACTGTCTATCCCTTCCCGCCGAAGAACGACATTCGCGGCACCCAGGCGGAACTTGCAAGCCTCGTGCGCAAGCACAAGATCGAGCTGATCGCCATCGGCAACGGCACCGGCAGCCGCGAGACCGAGCGCCTCGTCGCCGATATGCTGGCCCAGATGCCCGCGCCGAAACCCACCAAGGTCATCGTCTCGGAAGCCGGTGCCTCCGTCTACTCCGCCTCGCAAGCGGCCGCCGATGAATTTCCCGGTCTCGACGTGTCGCTCCGCGGCGCCGTCTCCATCGCTCGCCGCCTGCAGGACCCGTTGGCCGAACTCGTCAAGATCGATCCGAAGTCGATCGGCGTCGGCCAGTATCAGCACGATGTCGATCAGGGCCGCCTCAGCCGCTCGCTCGATGCTGTCGTTGAAGATGCCGTGAATGCCGTTGGCGTCGATCTCAACACCGCTTCCGCCCCGTTGCTCGCCCGGGTGTCGGGTCTCGGAAAATCCTCCGCCGAAGCCATCGTCGCCCATCGTGATGCCACTGGCCCGTTTGAAAGCCGCAAGGAACTGATGAAGGTTCCGCGCCTCGGTGCCCGCACCTTCGAACAATGCGCCGGCTTCCTGCGCATCCCCAATGGCAAGGAGCCGCTGGATGCTTCTGCGGTGCACCCGGAAGCCTACGGCGTCGCCAAGAAGATCGTCGCCGCCTGCGGCCGCGACCTGCGCGCCATCATGGGTGACAGTTCCGTTTTGAAGGCGCTCGATCCGCGCGTCTTCGTCGACGAGCGCTTCGGCCTGCCGACCGTGAAGGACATCCTGTCGGAACTCGAAAAGCCGGGCCGCGACCCGCGCCCGAGCTTCAAGACCGCAACGTTCGCCGATGGCATTGATGACATCAAGGATCTGAAGCCCGGCATGCTCTTGGAAGGGACGGTGACCAATGTCGCCGCCTTCGGTGCCTTCGTCGATATCGGCGTGCATCAGGATGGTCTTGTTCACGTCTCCCAGCTCGCCGATCGTTTCGTCAAGGACCCGCATGAAGTCGTGAAGGCCGGCGATGTCGTGCAGGTTCGCGTGACCGAGGTCGACGTCCCCCGCAAGCGTATCGGCCTCACCATGCGCAAGGATGGTGGCGCAGAGTCAGGTAATCGCGCGTCAAACGGCGATACCCGCAACGCAAAACCGCAGGGCGGCCGCCCGCAGACGTTCAAGCCTGCACAGAGCAAGCCGCAGGCACCTGCCCAAGGCGCCTTTGGCGCGGCGCTCGCAGAGGCAATAAAGCGCAAATAGCCGGCGCGTCGGCACGCACCTGACACATGCTTGAAAGCCGGGCCGGCTGCGTTCGCGGCCGGCTTTTGCATGACGTGAAAACAGTACGAGACAAAACCTTCCGGTTGTGCTTGGCTGTGTGCTGTTGACACTCCCGGATGCGTTTACCAGATGCTTCTCAGGCAGACCGGATCTTACTTGCCAGCCCAGATCGGCGCGCCGCTTGTACAACTGGCGGCGGTCGTCGTTTGGGCCCATCTTCTCCCGGCCGAGGAACTCGGCAAGCTCATGCTTGTTGTCGCCCTTCAGGATATTCTTTTTTCCCTCTGCCTTGTCTGGTGGTCGCAGTTCATGCTGCGGCATGCGCCGCGCTTACCGCTGATCGGGCAGAAGGGCGGGATGGCAGGGGCGGAATCTGGGGTTGTGGCGGTGTGCCTGCTCGCGCAGTTTATGTTCCTGGCTGTCATCCTGCTCCTCTACATCCCCTCAGCCGCCCTTTCGTTTCATGTCGCCGCAGCGACCTTCGTAACCGTCAGATCGCTCGCCAGCTATTGCGCGGAGCGGGCACGCGCCACGGGCCGGGTGCTGGCCTATAGCGTCATCCAGCTTGTGTTGCCTGCCGCCGCCTTGCTGCTAGCACTCTTCGCCGCGATGCTGCTGGCACCTCGGGCCGATGTCGTTTTGCTGTTTTCCGCCCTTCCGCTTCTTGCCGCTCCTTTGTTCGGCGGCATGAATGTCGCCGGGTTTGGCTGGGATGCAAGGCTCGTGCGGGAAGCCTGGGCTTTTGGACTTCCCGCAATGATCGCCGCTTTGCTCGCGGCTCTCGCCCTGAACATGCCGCGCATCCTCGTCGATCTCTGGTTCGGCCACGCCGTGGCGGGCATTTTCTCGGTCGCGTTCGGGCTCGGCGTCAGGCTATCGGCTGTCGCCGTCATGCTGGTTACGGCAGGCGCTTATCCGCTGGCGGTAAGGCGTATGGAGCTGGAGGGCAGGGCGGCCGGCTTCTCGCAGTTATCGGCAAACATGCTGCTGCTCTGTCTTGTCGCTGCCCCGCTGGGCCTTGGCTTTGCGGGCATAGGTGGCTCTGTCGCCAGCCTGCTCCTGCCCGCGTCCATGCAGGCCGATGCATCCGTCATTCTGCCGTTGGCGGCACTCGCAGGCCTCGTTCGCTACCTGCGTTCCCATACGACGGATCAGGTTTTCCTGTTGATGGCAGATACCAGGCCGGCGGCGATCATCGCTTTCATGGAGTTCTGCATGACGGTGCTGCTTACCGCCACGGCGATCCGGTTCTTCGGCCCTTCCGCAGGCGCGGCAGGCCTGCTGGGTGCCGCGTCTGTCAGCGCGACGGCGAGCATCGTCTGGGCGGTGACGAGGTTCGGTTTTGAGCCGCCCGTCCGTGCGCTTTCCCGGATACTGCTCGCAGCGGCCCTCATGGCGCTTTGCGTGCATATGATGGGGAGGGCGCCTTCCCTGCCGGCTCTTGCCGTGCCGATTGCTTGCGGGGCCTCTCTCTACGCTGTTTGTCTGGCCTTGCTTTTTCCCGGCGAAGTGCAGGCTTCTATCGTCGCTGGCGGGGTTCTCGCGATGCGCAGAAGGGTGCGGGATGAAGATCATGATCCTCTCCAGCGAGTTTGATCCCTTCCGGGGCGGCATCGGAACCTACGCGCGGGAGATGGCGCTTGCCGCAACCGAACTCGGTCATCGCGTAACCGTCGTCGCCGCCGATTATGGAGCAGAGGAAGCAGCCACATCCTTTCCGTTCCGGGTTTTGCGGTATCCCGGCGGGCAGCACCACATGCGGGACGTCCCGGCCAAGATCGCGCTCGTGCGCCGACTGGCGCGGCAGGAACCGGCATATGATATCGTGCACGCCATCGACTGGCCGTTCTACATTCCGCTCGCTCTGTGTGCCTATCGCTCGGCCACCCGCTGCATTCTCACCTTCCATGGAACAGAGGTTGATTTCATCCAGAAGCCCATCCGCGCCGTACCGCTCTCGCTGCTGAGGTTCTGGAATGGCTGGGCACACTATGTCGCCAACAGCCATCATACCGCCCGACGGCTCCGCGTGGCGGTAGGGTTGGAAGAATGCGCCGTCCGCGTCGTGCATCCGGGTGTCGGCCGGGAATGGCTCGCCGCACGGGTGGAGAAGGCCTGTGCTCGCCAACGTCTGGGAATTTGCCAACATCAGTTCGTCATCGCAACGCTCGGCCGGGTTGTTCCGCGCAAGGGGCATGATGTGCTCGCCGAGGCCCTGCAAAGGCTTCCAGCGGAGATCGTCCGTCGGGTCGAATGGCACATCATCGGACCGCTGCTTGACCAGGCATACGAGGCGCAACTTCGCCGCATAACGGAATCCTTGGGGGGGAAGGTCGTCATTCATGGCCCGCTGGCACAGGGCGAGGTCAGTCTTCGTCTCTCCGCTGCGGATGTCTTCTGCCTTCCGGGACGACAGCTGGAAGGCGGTGGTGTTGAAGGCTTCGGTCTCGTCTATCTCGAGGCGGCAGCCCTTGGCCTGCCATCCGTCGCCGCGGATATGGGTGGCATTTCAGAGGCCATCGACCATGGCGAGAGCGGGCTTCTGGTTCCGGAAAACGACCCGCAGGCGCTTGCGCAAGCGCTCGCGAGCCTCATCGCCGATCCGGTTGAACGAAACCGCCTGTCCCGTGGCGCCCGGCATCGCGCCGAAGCGTCGACCTGGCTTCGCGCGGCTCGCGAGATTTACGGATCTCAGGATAATCACCCAGGGCAAGGCGCGTCATCGATCGTGCCAACGGAAATGTCATGCTGACCGGTCAGAGCTTGCCGGCCACACCATCTCGACCGGTCGTCGTCTTCCTCATCAATTCCCTGACCGGCGGCGGAGCGGAGCGGGTCATGGCCGCTTTGCTCGCCGCATCATCTAAGTGGGCGCAGCGCTACGAGCTTCATCTGATCCTGCTTGATCGAGAGGCGGATGCCTATCCGCTGCCGGAATGGCTGCAGGTGCATCGTCTGGACAGCCGCTTTTCCCTTGGCCGGTCGCTGCGGCTTTCCGTGCCGCTGATGAGAAGATTGAAACCGGCTGTTTGTCTGAGCTTCCTGACGCGTGCCAATATCGTTGCGGTCGTCTCTTCGAGGTTATGCGGCTTTCGGGCGATCATCAGCGAGCGTGTCAGTCCGGCGAGCCACCACGGTAGCGGCCCGCGTGGTGTTTTTGCACGACAGACGACACGCTTCTTTTATCCGTTGGCCCATCGCATCATCTGCCCATCCGCGGGCGTGGCCGCCGATCTCGTCGAGGGCTATCGGGTGGCAAGAAGCCGCATCGACGTTATTCCCAATCCTCTGAATATCGATGATATTCGCAGCCGCGCGACTGCGGTCACGTCATGGAAAACTCAGCGCCCCTATATCGTCGCGGTCGGTCGCCTCGTCGAAAACAAGAACTTCGCGCTGTTGCTCTCAGCCCTTGCCAAGAGCAGAGTCCCGCTGGACTTGGTCGTTCTGGGAGAGGGGCGGTTGCGCAAGGCGCTGGAAGAAAATGCCTTCCAACTGGGCCTTGCCGGACGCATACATTTCCCCGGTTTTGTCGAAAATCCGTTTCCGATCATCGCCCAGGCCGAGTTCTTCGTTTCGTCGTCCAATGCGGAAGGCTTCCCAAACGCTGTTGTCGAGGCGATGGCCCTTGGCGTTCCCGTCATATCCACCAATTGCCGCTCCGGTCCATCCGAAATTCTGGACGAGCGCGAGGAGCTTTCGATCGATCGGCTGCATGAGGGACAGTACGGCATGCTGGTGCCGGTGGGGGATGTGGATGCCCTGGCGCAGGCAATCGGAAACATGACGGCTGGCGCTACGCGAGACCGTTATCGCAAGGCAGCCTTGCTCGGAGCAGATCGTTTCGCGACCGCCGCAGCTTTGCGGCGCTACTGGGATGTCGTTGAAGAGCAGATCGGGCGCCCCGTCCGCACGGCGGACGAGGCGGACTTCGCGTGAAATCGAATCATGCGCGCCGAAGCATCAGCACCGGGCCGTCCGATCCGGTGGAGGCGTTCATTGCCGGCGCGTTGGTGGGAAGACTGCCGTAGGGCTGGCCCGCTTCAAGGTAGCGCCAGGCATTGGCGCCGGCGATCTCGTTGCCGTCATTGTTCAGGACATGGCCAAGCAACGCACCGCCGGCCCGGCGTACGGTCGGCAAGGTGCCGGCCGTCTTGTTGAGGGCTGCAAGCCAGTATTGGCCAGGCACGAGCGACCACGAGACCGTGATCGTCTTAAGGCTCGCTGCTCCGGACAGATCGATAACGCCGGCATCGGCGAAAAGCGTACCCGGCAGATCGGTAAAGCTATCCGTACGGTAGAGGCCGAGCCGCATTTCCCCGCCCGTCTGGCCGGTCACGAGCCAGAGTGCTATGCGATCGATGCTGGTGCGGCGATGAACGAGCAGCGGCATCATCGTAAGCTTGTTGGCCGCGACCTGACCGTCATTGACGGCGTAAATGTGGGCCGGCGGGCGATAGTACCCAGGAGGCCATGCGGGCGCGGGCGCGAGCCGAACCCACTGCGCGGCGCCGGTGGTCACGCTGATCGCTTTCCACATCTGCCTGGTCAGCGTGTTGTACCATTCCGATCCCGTCGCATAGCCTTCCGTCCCGTCATTGGCGGCAGACGGATCGGTGGAAGCGGCGATATTGTCCGTGATGCTGGTCATGTCAGAGGTCCTCGAAAGCGGCGCGGATCGCGCGGTAAAGCGGTTTCGGTTGAAGGTTTGTGTCGAAGGGGTGAGGGCGCTCGCCTTCCTCCGCGTCCGGCGGAATCCATGGCGAGATGCGATCGGAAAGCCCCCAGCAAAGCACCGGTTCGCTTCCGACGAAGGGAAGGGCGATATCGAGGTAATGCTTGACGATATCGGCCGCGCGCCGGTCGTAGGACGTCGCGCTGTAGGCCGAGGGCGGCGCTGTATCCTCCTGAGAACCCGTCTTGTAGCCGGTGCGGATATCCAGTTCGCCGATCATGATCTTCAGGCCCAGCGAGGAGGCGTCGGATAGAAAGCTGCGCAGCTTCACGGCGTCGAAACCGAGGCGAATGGTCAGATGCGCCTGGGTGTTCAGCCCGTCGATCGGAGCCCCCGCCGCAAGCTGGCTCTCCAGCATCGACAGGATGTTGGCTGTGTGGCTCTCGTGATAGCCATCGGTAATCTGCTCGCTGTGATCGTGGCAGACGAAAAGCGGCGTCTGCGGCCAGAGTTCCCGGGCTTTTTGGAAGGCATAGGTGATATAGCCCGGACCACCGGCGGCCTGATACCAGGTGTTGGGACGATAGCCGTCGGTCGCGATCTGGGCCGCATCCATCACTTCGTTGACGACATCGATATTGACGGCGAGCTGCGACCACCAGCGTGTGGCGATCGCCGCGAAATGGGTATCGATCTTGTTGCGCCAGTTTTCGGCATTGACCGTGGTGGTGTTGACCCAGGCCATGTCGCGCACCGCATACAGCAACTGATGGATGCGGAATTTCTTATTCTCGGACACGGCGCGTGCGGCAAAGCCATCGGCGGCCGTAAAGGTGAAAACACCCTCCACACCTTGGATACGCGACGGCTGCATGTCGGTGTCGGCGACATAGATCGCCGCTTCCCGCCTCAGGAGTGCCGCGTAAGCTGGATCGGCGGCCAGCTTGTCTGCCGGCGGCAAGGCAGTGCCGAAGCAGATGCCCTTTGCCGCGGCGATACTGCGAAGCTCCGCCGCTGGTGAAAAACGGCTCGCGGGACGGACGCGCCGCTCCGCGCCTGAGGACGCAACCCTTTGCCCGCCGTCTACTGCCGAGCGAAGTACATTTTCCGGCGGTGTCGCGGGACGGTCCATGCCGCCCGGCTCTATCGCCAATCGTGAAATCTGCATGGATGCCATCCTTTCCCTTCTGCCGCAGGTTTGGGCAGCTGATCTGCGCCAAGCATGGCGGAGACTTCGGTGGCGGGAATTCACGGGGATGAAATCACCCAGTTTTGGTGCATGGCGCCGCCCTTCACGGGATTTCGCTGGATGCGGCAAACTGTTAAATTCATGCGCGTTTTGAACCCGGGGGAACATCCATGAAAAAATATCTTGCCTATGCCGCAGCGAGCCTTGCTTTCGCATTGCCTGCTCAGGCGCAGACCGTCAGCGCAGGTACCTACACAGTCGAAGGCACGAACCTTGACGGTTCTGCCTACAACGGAACGGCAACGATCACGCTGACCAGCGAAACCACTTGCGTCATCGAATGGAAGACCGGCGGCACGACGTCCGAAGGCGTCTGCATGTTGCACGAGGACGCTTTCGCTGCCGGCTACGTGCTGCAAGATGCGGTCGGCCTTGTCGTCTACAAGGTCAAAGATGGCGGCGTGCTGGAGGGAAGCTGGACGATTACCGGCAAGGACGGGGCCGGCGCCGAAAAGCTGACGCTCCAGCCTTGATTGCGCGCTGGCTGACGGCTGTTTCGCAGCAGATCCATGGCTTCAAATCGCGTTTATCGCAAACGCCATCAGGTGTCGTGATGTATCGACAATCCCCGCCGTGACGGCGGGGATTTACACGTTACGTTTTCCGCTCAACGCCGTAAGGCACGCCATCCTCGGAAGCGGATGAACCTGCGAGACCGCCGCCAAGACATATGTCGGCAAGTGCTAGGCGTTCGAGAAGTCGTTTGCGTTCCTCCAGCAGCGACCGAATGGCGGCCCGCACATCGCCCCGGTGCCGGCCGATCAGAACCGCCACATCGTCTATGGGCATGTTGTAAACGACATCATGCAGGATGGGGTCCATCGTCCTGACCGACATGGAAGCACTCCCTCGGTTGCTCTCGGGTTTCAGAAGTTTGCAATGCGAATTTTTGTTCATTATTTGTTCTTGTTTTTGGGTTGAGAGTCAAGACTGATAGTTTCTTTGCCGCGGTATGGGAGAGCGATCGGTAATCCCAAACGATGCGCAGAGCGACGGGCTTCCAGGCGCTGTTTGCTGCCAGTGCACCGGCCACAAACAAGCCGGAAAAGCTCCAGCCTAGATTTCGCATTTTCACCGCATAAACTGAAAAACCGCTTGATCGGTCGGGCGTTTCACCCTATCAGGGCGTCAACGGAGAGGTGGCCGAGTGGTCGAAGGCGCTCCCCTGCTAAGGGAGTATACCCGGAAGGGTATCGTGGGTTCGAATCCCATCTTCTCCGCCACTTTCCTTCACATGAAACCACGGATGACCGGAGTGTGATTGTCGCTTCAAAATGCGGCAAGGACGTTGGAACGTCCTGTATCTGGATACGCAACCTGCACTCCGCTTGTGTTGACGGGAGCCTTGGAGAGTGACGGTGCGACACACATACCAGATAGATTTGTCATGCCCTCGTTGTGGAGCTGAAGGTCGCGCCGACGTTGCACAGGTTGAAAAAGCATACACCAACAAGCTCGACTTCCTCGTCGATCGCGTGAGCAAGGGCTTTTATGTATCCAGGCTCACGAACTCCCCGGCAACCACCGAAATTCGGTGCGGGCGTTGCGGCACCGTCGCGGCTCAGCAGTAGACAATTTCCCTCTTGATCGGCGGCTGCGCCCATCTTCCGAAGTCGGAACGCGTCAACAAAAAAAGCCCCCGCTGACGCGGGAGCTTGTGGCTTTATTCTATCGGGGACACCAGACGTTTAATCTGATTTGAGCGCACCCACATCCTTGGAATTTTTAGGGAAACGATGCCGGTTTCACCCTTTTTGTGCCAGCCGGTCTATGGCGGCCTGGGTCGAGGCCCCGAAATCGCCGTCCAGAGGGCCGCTGTAGAAACCTCTTTCTTTCAGGAGCGCCTGGAACTCGCGACGGAATTCGGCGGTGAAATTGTCGGGCTTGGTGCGAACTTCGTCGAGCTTGCCCTGATCGCCCCCCTCGATGCTGGCCGCCGCCCAGCGCACGGCCTCTCTCGGGTCGGGCTTGGTGCCGAGGCCGAAGTCGTAGAGGCGGCTGAGGCCCCCCATGGCATAGGCGCTGCCGGCATTGGCGGCCATCTCGTACCAGTTGCGCGCCTGCTCGTAGTCCTGCGGCACGCCGTTTCCGACATCGTAGAACCAGCCGAGCAGCGCCATCGAATAGGCGTCGCCGACATTGGCGGCCTTCTCGTACCATTTCTTCGCCTCTGCATAGTCCTGCGCCGTACCGAGCCCGTTCTGATAGGCCCAGCCAAGCGAGGACATCGCATTGGCATCGCCACCGTCGGCTGCCTTCAGGTACCACTGGAGCGATTGCGCATAGTCCTGCTTCACGCCCTTGCCTTCACGGTAGAACCAGCCGAGGGTCGCCATGGCATTGGCATAGCCTTGCGCGGCGGACGCCTCGTAAAGCCGCCGGGACTGCTCAAAATCCTGCGGCACGCCGCCGTAGCCTTCGCGGTACAGCCAGCCAAGCGAGGCCTGGGCGTAGGCGTTGCCAGCGTCCGCGGCCTGTTCGAACATGCGCTTGCCGGCGTCGATATCGACCGGACCGTCGGTGCCGTAGATCGAAAACCAGGCGAGATTGGTCAGGGCGTACATGTTGCCGCCATCGACGGCCTTCTGGTAGGTGCGCCGCGCCTCGGCATAGTTTCGGCCGGCGTCATAGGCGCGGCCGAGCATGTTGACGAGCATCATGTCGTCAGGGTTTTCGTTGACGGCCTGGGCGCAGGCCGTCAGAGCCCGCTCCGAATCGATCTTCAGGAAGTTGACGCCCAGGAACCCGGGCATGGACTGCGGTTCGCCGGCGAGCAGGTAGCAGTCGCGCGAGGCCTGCGTGTCCTTGCCGGTCTGCGAGATGTTCAGGCCTTTTTTCGGCTCGAGTGCCGCGATCTGCTGTTCAGCCTCACTCTTGTGCTTGCTGTCGGGATAGCGCTCGAGGAAACGGGTGAGGGCGGCCGCATCCGTCGATTGCTTCAGCGCTTCCCAGGCGATTTCGTCGGGACTGGTGGTGGCGGTGGCTGCTGCCTCGTCCAGAAGCCTCAGCTTCTTCTCTGCCAGCATCTTGTAGACAGGGTCGCTGCCATGCTTTTCCAGGAAGACCTCGATCAGTTCCTTGTCGGCGAGATCGCGGATGTTCTGCCAGTCGGCCGCAGCGGCGGACTGGCCGTTCGGCGACACCTGCTGCTGGCTGTCGGTGGTGACGTTGATATTGATTTCCTTGATGTTCAGGAAAATCTGCGCCCCGCCAAGCGAGCCATAGACGAACGGCTCCTGTTCCCGGTTGGTGACTTCGACCACCTCGTCGCGCACCTTGCCAAGCGCGATGCGAACATCCACGCCCGGCTCTGTCAGATATTTGGAGAGTGCAGTCGCGAAAGGGCTGTTCTTGCCTTCGCCGTCCATCGCAACGGTGCCCGCCTTGGAGGCGAAGGCGATGAGCAGGTCGGCGGCTTCCGGCTCGACACGGGCAAGACCGCGGCTGACGGCGCGGGTGGAAATCGAGCGGGTCATGGATTGCTCGAAAGGATTGTTGCGGCAGGCGTCGAGGATCACCAGCTTCAGCCGTTTTGCGCCTTCCAGCGAGCGCTGCACGCGGTCGAGCGGGATCGCCTCGTCCTCCACATCCTTGTCGCTCTTCAGGGTGACATCGACCGGCAGAAGGAAGTTCTCGCCGTTCATCTCCATGCCGTGGCCGGAATAGTAGATGATCGCCACTTCCGCGCCGGCCGCCATATCCTCGAAATCGCGCAATGCCCGAACCATCGCGCCGCGCGTCACGTCGTGAACCGTGGTGACGCTGTCGAACCCCGCCTGCTCGAAAGCCGCCTTCATGAGCTCGACATCGTTGGCGGGATTGTTGAGCTGCGAGGTCGCCTGGTATTTCTGATTGCCGATCAGCAGGGCAACGCGGGCGGCGGCCTCGGCCACGCCATACTGACATACCAGAACCGAAAGACACAGCACGACTGTCCGCAGGCTTCGCGGCACAAGCGATTTCAACATGCTTCTCCCTCCGCCATCAGGCCCGCTCGCGGACGCGAGGAAAGGGCTGCATGGCATTCCCGTCATGGGCGGTCCGGCCGCCCATGTTTTTCAGGAAGTATTACGTATGGGAGAGGCGGTTTCAATGTAGCTCGCTGTGGATTTTTTGCTTGGTTGAATGGCGTTACACGCGCCGCACAAGTTCAACGCAAGCAAGGCCGTGGAAACTTCGGGAAAATTTGAAATCGGTGACAGGGCATTTGACCCCGTCCGGGTCTGCCGCGGATTTCAGGGAGTTTCAAATGTCTATGCGCATGCATATGGCCGAGCCCCGGCCGGGTGAACTGACGACCACCCACAAGCATTTCTATGTCGAGCGGCCTTGCCGCATCCTGATCATCGGCGAGCATCTGAAGGCGAAGACCAGATACAACTGCCTTCTGCGGCATATCTCGATTGGCGGCGCCATGCTCGATTTCAACCCGAATATCCCGCTGCCGAAAAATTTCTTCCTGGAGATCGAAGGCTTCAAGGAAGAGATCGGCTGCACCCAGGTTCACCGTCTGGGAACCGAGCTTGGCGTGCGCTTCAACATGCTGTTGTCGCAGGAATTCATCCGCCGACTGATCCGCAGTGCGTTCCAAAGCAGCGGTATTTAACCGAAATCCTAAAATATGAACAAATCCTTTCAAGGGTTTGAAACATCCTTGTCCAATCCTGCATGAACGGCCGCTTCCGGGGAGGGAAGAAGGTCGGCGTGTCGAAGGCAGGCGGAATGAACGCCGGTGACGGCCATATCGGCTATCGAACGGCGCCGCCGCAATCACTGATGCAACCCATGTCGTGCTCGATGCAGCGGCTGGACAAGGAGGGAAGATGCAGCAGGAAACGACGATGTACGCGACTGTACGTTCGAAGCTCTATGAGGAGCGTTACGAGCGTTTCAGGGTGGGGCAGGCGGGGACGCTGATGTCGGTCAGGCCGGGTCTCGCCGGGGTCTCGACACGGATATGCAAGATGCTGGAAATTTCCCGTGGCGGCGCGGTTTTTTCCGTGAACACCACGATCGGCTTGCCGATTCACTATTATCTCTCGATCGTCGGCATCAAGAAGCGCATCGGCTGTGCCGAACTCTTTCGCAAGGAAAACCGCATCCAGGTCCATTTTATCGCGCCGATCGATGAAGAGCTGCTCCACGAGATCGTGCGCCACGAGTTCTTCACCGGAGAAAACCAGAAAAAGCACTGATGCAAGAACGAAAACCAGGCGATAGGGACGGCCTGCCCTTAATTCTTGCGGCGGCGATTTCGGTTCGGCGATTTATGCAGTAGTGTCCGCGCCGATTTGTCCTCCTTCGGATCCGTAGAGCCAGATGTCCGCCTTTTCCCGTTTCACGCCGCTTGCGGCCTCCCTTCCATCGACCGTTCCCTTTGTTGGCCCCGAGGCCATCGAGCGTCAGCGCGGCCGTCCTGTTCTGGCGCGCATCGGCGCCAATGAAAACGGCTTCGGTCCGGCGCCTTCTGTGTTGACTGCCATGGCCGAGGCGGCATCCGGCATCTGGAAATACAACGATCCCGAAAATTTCGAGCTGAAGCAGGCGCTTGCCGAACATCTCGGCATTTCCCCGTCAAACCTCGCGATCGGCGAGGGCATCGACAGCCTGCTGGGGCAGATCGTTCGCCTCATTGTCGATCCCGGAACGACCGTCGTTTCCTCGTTCGGGGCCTATCCCACCTTCAATTTCCATGTCGCCGGGCATGGCGGCCGCCTGGTTACGGTTCCTTACGTCGCCGACCGCGAAGATATGGAAGGGCTGCTTGCTGCTGTGCGCCGCGAGAACGCGCCTATCGTCTATTTCGCCAATCCCGACAATCCGATGGGCAGCTGGTGGGATGCGCAAAGCGTTGTCGCCTTCGCGAAGGCTCTGCCGGAGACCTGCCTGCTGGTGCTGGACGAGGCCTATGGCGAAACCGCGCCTGCCGGCTCGATCCCGCCGGTCGATGCCTTCATCGACATGCCGAACGTTGTGCGCACGCGCACCTTTTCCAAGGCCTACGGTCTGGCCGGTGCGCGTGTGGGCTATGCGATCACCACAGCGGGAACCGCTCAGGCCTTCGACAAGATCCGCAACCACTTCGGCATGAACCGCATGGCAACGGCCGGCGCGATTGCGGCCTTGAAAGATCAGGACTATCTCCGGCAGGTGCTGGATCAGATTTCCGCGTCCCGTACCCAGATTTCAATGATCGCAGATCGGAACGGATTGAAGGCTTTGCCGTCGGCCACCAACTTCGTCGCGATCGATTGCGGCCATGATGCCGTCTACGCACGCGCCATCGTCGACAGGTTGATGGCGGATCACGGCATATTCATTCGCATGCCGGGTGTCGCGCCGCTTAACCGCTGCATCCGTATCAGCACCGGGCCGCAAACCGACATGGCGCGTCTGGAAGAGGCCTTGCCGGCAGTGTTGAAGGCTCTCTGATCCTCCAAAACCGAAAGCCCTTGCAGCCGGGAGGGAAACCCGTGATGGCAAGGGCTTGCGGGCATGAGCGCCTTCTGGAGGCAGGCGCATCGGTATTCCGGGGAGAAGATTTTAGTGGAGCGTCATCCATTCGCGGGCGGCGCGCAGCGCCGTCGCGAGTTCGGTCTTGCTCATCGTAGCCGCGAGGTCGGCGCGCAGCGCAGCTGCACGGTCCGAACCCTTGATGGCGGCGATGTTGAGCCATTTGTGAGCTGCGACCAGATCGATGTCGCAGCCACGGCCGGTTGCATACATCAAGCCCATTTCGCAAAAGACGTCCGCGCGGTTTTCGCCACCCATTGCGGCATCCGAAGCATTCTGAATGTCAAAGCGTGCCATTTTCGTGTCCCTGTTTGCCTGGTTGGTACTTTTGTAGTCCCTGTTTTTTGAGCCTTAAGGGCCGTGCCATCTTCGTGGCTTTCGGTCCCTCAAGGTTTGTCGGCGGGGTGTGTTCCCCTGCTCGTCTTGTGGTTTTGAGTATGCCCAAGGTCTTTCAATGGCCGCTTAAAATCCATGATTAATGTGACGCAAACAAAGTTCAAATGATTGGTAAAATTGGATTTTCGTTAAACATGGAAGTCGTTTGAAAACGGGGCTTTCGGCTCAATTTTTACGAAAAGTTCAATTGTCGATTTCAACGGAATGCTAACCACGAAAAACGGTCGCATCGCGGAGATCCACGGGCGGACCTGATTTCCAAAGTCCGTATCGAGCTTGGAACCTGCGATTTTCAACGGAAAACTCCGACTGCTTGTTTACCTTTACGTTCGCGTAAATTATCATCCCGGCATGACGGAGAGGAGCCGTCGATGACGCCAGGCGATGCCTGTGCGATCGATCAGGGATGAAGGAGGAAACATGATCCGCAAAATGACATTCGCTCTTGCGCTGACGCTTGCCACTGCCTCGGCCGGCTTTGCCGCAGAACCCATTGTCGGCAACTGGAAGACCGCCAGCGGCGAAACCGCTGCGATTGCAGCCTGTGGCGGCGCCTATTGCATCACGCTCAAAACCGGCCAGCATGCCGGCAAGAAGATCGGCAGCATGTCGGGCTCTGGCGAAAGCTACACCGGCGAAATTACCGACCCTGCCAATGACAAGACCTACAGCGGTTCCGCGGCCATACAGGGGTCGTCCTTGAAGATGAAGGGCTGTGTGTTGAAGGTGCTTTGCAAGTCGCAGACCTGGACCAAGATGTAAGGTTTTGGTCTGCGTTTCAGACCCGCGCCGAGACGGATGGGTCTGCGGGGCAACGGATAAAGGCGCTTGCGACATCGCGGGCGCCTTTTTATTGCCTGATGGGCCGCCGAAACCTCGATCATATTGCCGAAGCGTTTCCTGCCCAGATCTGCCGCGCTGCATCAATTCTGAATGATTTTACGCATCCGTAGACGCCAGATCGGTTTTTGTTGCCGTCGGAGTGAGGCGCGGTTTGTAGGACGGCAAATGAACAATGGCAGTTGAATCGCGGCTATATATTTGTTTCAGAATGATTTTTTCATTTATCTTTTCGCCTTGCGCGCTCTGGCTAAGCGATAAGCCGGCTCGCCGGGACACCGAA
Organism: Pararhizobium arenae; assembly: GCF_001931685.1. GTDB lineage: Bacteria > Pseudomonadota > Alphaproteobacteria > Rhizobiales > Rhizobiaceae > Pararhizobium > Pararhizobium arenae. The sequence goes on from NZ_MOOY01000003.1 coordinate 465,542, forward strand.
GTATGAATACCGGCCTTGCGAAGATGAACGGGAGATGAACCGGAATCTCAGAAACAGTTCAGTTTGCATATGCGAAAAGGGTCTCATCGAAGTGAACCACTCGCAGAACACGGACAAAACCATGGATATCCTCGCTCGCCGCCTTACCATCATCAGCATGCTCATGGTTGTTTTTGCTCTGATGCTCGCCGCCGCAGTCAGCGCCGACACGCAGCGCCGCCGCAGCTATGCCGGGTCCATTGCCGATTGCACTGCGCACACCGCCCAGTTCTGCCAGACCAAGCTTGCCACGGCAAAATTCTAACAAGATTTCTCATCGAGGGACCGCCATGTCCACCTTACTGACCTCAGCCACGATCGCTTTCCGGATGTTCCTTCTGGCAACAATGCTGATGGCACCGGTGGGCGCAATGGCCTACAGCAAGGCGACGACGCTCGGCATCGGCAAGCAGGGTGCCGGTCTTGTTCTCTTCGTGACGCTGCAGCGTCAGTCGATGAGCTGATCGGGAGATCTGTGTTCGGCTATACTCCCGTTTCTCGCCCGGAGTTGCTCCCAGTCATGATTGTACGGGTGGATCGGTTCTTTCGAAATTGAAGCGCCAGACCCGCCAGCATCGCCTGGATCAACCTGTGGCCGCGCTGCTCGCATGGATAATGCCCTTTCTTTCCCGGACGAACTAGGCCCGATCCTTGGATCGACAGAGCCGAAAATCTCGACAGTCTTTTGCGCAACAGACGACCAGCGATAATGATGCAACAGGCTGCTCCAGTCGCATCGTTCGCCTTTCAGCGTGCCTCGCAGAGCAACGTTGGTGATCCTGGCACTCAGTGAAGGGATGTCTCCGACGCCGTGATAGCGGCCGCTGGTAAAGCCGAGTTCGCGATGGGGCGCGATATCGCTGACGATGATCTCGCATCCATGGGCCATCGCTTCCAGCAGCACAATCGGCAGGCCTTCGTGGCTTGAGGGGAGTGCGAAAACAAGCGCGTTGGCATAAAGAGCCTCAAGCTCTTTACCTCCTCGGTAGCCGGCCATGACGACATTTGGCGCGTTCGCAGCCTTGCGCTTCAGCCAATCCGCATATCTGGATTTGCCTTCACCGACGATCACCAATTTTAAATCGGGAATTTTTTCCACCGCGACGAAAGCGTCGATCAGATCCCCGTGCCGCTTCTCCGGAACCAGCCGGCCGACGCTCAGAATGTAAGCGCCGGGCGTTAGTCCAAGACTTTCCAGCGGGGCCAAGGAGGACAACTCCCTCGGTGCGTGAACACCGTTCGGCACGTAGATATAGTTGCGGTCGTAGCGGTTTTTGAGCGTGTCCCGGAGGGAGCGGGATACGCAGATAATGGTCGTCGCGAATTTTGACTGCATCCATTCTCCAAGTCGCAGAGCGGCTCTGGCCACCAATCCCCATTTTTCTCGCTGATAATCCTGACCATGATGCGTTGCCACGACTGTTAAACCGAGCAAGCACGCGATCGGCGTGACAAGGCCGGGCCCGATCCCATGGATATGGACGATGCGAGGACGCGTAATGGCTGCGTAGAAAACACACAGGAGACTATGAAGGATGGCATCCAACGCGACGATGCGGGGCGCCCAGATCGGGACGATCCTGATGGCAGCGGCCGCGTCATTGTTATCCCCAGCCGTCGGCGAGAGGGGCCTTTGAAGGCCTGTGCCGGTCTCCGTCGTGGTGTGTCCCCGCGCTAAGCCGATCCCGATGTCTTCTCCGTTCCGCTGTCCTTTGGGCTGAAACCCACCGGAGGTTTGCCGCCTGCTTCGCGCGAAATCCCGTGTTCTCACTGCAATCGCGATATTCAGTCCCTGCGCGGCCATTTCGTTCGCCAGATGCCGAACATGCGTTTCAATGCCGCCCTGTGTTGCGTGGATATGGCGAAGTCCCATCATGAATACGTCGATCTTCATCACGCTTCCAATGTCGGTGAGAGCCTGAACAGGCGCACGGAGGACCGATACCGAGGTTTCCCAACCTTCGGCGGCTAAACGTTCACAGGTTGTATGCGTCTGGCATTTTTGCGGGCGCAAAAATATGCTTTTCCGCGCGTCTCACCGGGAGAAGTCGGATGGTCAGGTTACTTCACATGATGGATTGAATGCTACTCATCCGTGAGTCCCTGATCTCACGAATGGGTTATGGACACATCGTATAATCATCTGGAGATCACGCTTTCCGCAATCCCAAGGTTCAAAAAGCTCATCGCAGTTGCGACAACCGCCGAGTATTAATGGGCTTTCTGTCAAGCGCTTGCGCGCATGACAGTCCTTCTTCTTCATTTCCGTGGTCAGTCCCCTGCTGAAACTTATACTCGTATAGGTATAAAACGATTGCAAGCCATTTGATTCGAATTTTCGCCATTCGGTTGCGATGAAGGGTCGGCTGGAATTTTTTGTCGTGCGGACGGCTTTCCTCGATCGTAACGTCACAAGCATCTTTACGAACGCCACTCGCTGTGGTGCAGTGTGCAGTCTATGGTTGTTTATGCTTGTGGGGCGTGTTGTGTTCCAGGCGTCGATATGGCTTTTCGCTCCTTGCCTGTTTCTGTTGTCGAACAATCTGCTGTTCGGTTTCGGCGTGCGTTACATGAGCGGTGCGGGCAGTTTCTGGGAAAAGCTGCATCCTTCCTTTTACCTGCTGTGCCTCCTGTGTTGCATGACTGCACTTTTGCGCGACGGTGCGCGCCGTGCAGTTCCCGCCTGGATAAAGGGAAGCTGGCGGCTTCCGCTCGCCGTTGCCGCAGCCGTCCTGATCGTCGTCGCCATGCTTTCCCGCAGCGGCGGCGGTGATCTTTCCTCGATCGTCATAACGTTTCTCGCCCCGGCCATGCTGGCATATGTTCTGCAATTTGCGGGCGCCGGTGCACTTGTCGCGGTCGGAAGGTTTCTGGAGCTGTTCTTCGTGGCCAATTCGGCCCTCGGGCTTGCCGAATTTCTGTCGGGCTGGAGGCTGCTGCCGTTTTATGCGGCCGATCAGTTGATCACCTTCGACGCCCGCCCCACCGCGCTGCTCGGGCATCCGCTGATCAACGCCTTGCTGACCGGCGCGGTTCTGCTGATAAGCGTTTCACATCTCGTTTCTCGTGGGCTGAGCTTTCGGCTGCTGTGTCAGGCGGTCCTGCATTTTGCCGCGATGTTCGTTTTCGGCGGACGGGCAGCGCTCGTTCTGTGCTGCTGCCTGGTTGCGTTCTTTCTCGTCCGACGCTTCGGGCTGCTCTCCAAAGTCAGGCTTCTCGTCAGCCGTCGCGCGATGTTGTTGGCCTGTCTGGGCTTAATCGGTGTCGGGGTCGTCGTTTCCTCCGGCATCGCCGATCCGCTGCTTGCGCGTTTCGTCTCGTCGGCCAAGAGCGACCAGGCACGTCTGGCATCCGCCATCGTCCTAGCAGAGCTGACGCCGTTGCAGTGGATGATCGGCATGGAGCCCGACACGCGCCGGGCTTATCATGCCATGCTGCAAACACCTTTCGGCTTTGAAAGCGCGCCCGTTGCAATGACGATAGCCTATGGTTTGCCGCTGGCGCTCATGTTGCTGATCGCCGTGTGGCACCTCTTGTCCCGTTTCGCGAAAGACGCCTTCGCTGGTTCTAATGTCGTCGTCCTTTATTTCACGCTTGCCAGCTGGACCTCGCTTTCGATTGGTTCGAAGTCGTTGCTGGTGTCGCAGATGCTCGTGATCCTCGTCTGTGCCCGCGTCCCCGCGCCGATGGAAAAGAGGACTGTGATTTCGCGGAAGCGCGCCTCCGCCTTCCGGCGCTTTGCGTTCCGTCCGAAAGTCAGCGCTTTGCCGGCCCATGGTTCAGCTGCGCTTGTGGCGGGTGAAACAAGCGTTATATGTTCGCCCCATGCAGTGGAGAGATCAGGCCATCATTCTCGGCGTCAGGCGTCATGGCGAAACCTCGGTCATCGCCGAAGTGATGACCCGCTCCCATGGGCGTCATCTGGGTATGGTGCGTTCGGGTCGTTCGCGGATGATGCAGCCGGTGCTTCAGCCGGGAAATGACGTCGAGGTAACGTGGCGCGCGCGGCTGGAAGAGCATATGGGCGAGTTCCGGATCGAGCCCGTGCGGTTGCGGGCAGCGCAGCTTATGGAGAGCGCAACCGCCGTTTATGGCGTTCAGGCCATGGCGGCCCTGCTTCGTCTCTTGCCGGAACGCGATCCCCATCCGTATCTGCACGATGCGCTGTCGGTTATTCTTGAGCATCTCGACAACCCTGCCGATGCCGGCGAACTCTTCGTACGTTTCGAAATCGCCGTTCTCAACGACCTCGGTTTCGGGCTGGATCTCAACGAATGCGCGGCAACCGGCACGCGCTCCGATCTTGTTTATGTTTCTCCGAAATCCGGCCGGGCCGTCAGCCGCGATGCCGGCGCGCCCTATGCGGATCGCATGCTGGCGCTTCCCGCCTTTCTTTCAGACTGCGCAAGGGCTGCAGATCACGACAGCCTGCTTGCGGCCTTCCGCATGACGGCCCATTTCCTCAATCGCCATGTCTACGAACCGCGCGGAATTGTCCTGCCGGCTGCCCGCGACGGCTTTATCCAGTCCGCCCTGAAGGCGCTGCGGCAGCAAACGCCGGCAGCCCAATGAAACCTTTCATTCTCTCCACGAGGCTCCCATGACAGTTGAAATCTATCCCGGCGTCACCGTCCCCGGCATTGGCACATTGCCCCTGGCCGAGGTCGCGCGCGACGGCGGGCTGAAAGCCTTGCAGCGATTGCTCGAGGGAACCTATCCGGCGCCGTCGATGGCAGCGACGTTGAAGTTCACGCTGGATGAGGTCGAGGAGGGCAGGGTTCTGTTTCGCGGGCTGCCAACCAGCGAGCACCTCAATCCGCTCGGCACCGTGCATGGCGGCTGGAGCGCCACCATCATGGATTCCGCCCTTGGCTGCGCGGTCATGACCACGCTGAAGCCCGGCGAAGGTTACACGACCGTCGAGTTCAAGGTGAACCTCGTGCGCCCGCTGCTGCCGGGCATGGGCGAGGTGTTCTGCGAGGGCAAGATCGTCCATCGCGGCCGCACGATTGCCACGTCCGAGTGCTGGCTGAAGGATGCCGGCGGCAAACTGCTTGCCCATGGCACGGAAACCTGCGCCATTTTCCCGATGGAGAATATGATGCGGGGTGGCCGCATCGGCGAATGAATGTGTTCGTCCGCGCGTGAGGGAAGATGAAATGCGTCGTCGTCTCCGGCCGGTTAGTTGAGGAGGAAGCATGATCGAGATCGTAGCGCTGGTCGGTTTCGTTCTGGCCATCTTGGCGTTCATGAACAACCGCCGCACGGCCGAGCGGCTGGAAACGGAACTCGATGCGATCAGGGGCGAACTGAAGCGCCTGCAAGAGAGCGCGGTGCTTCCCGTTTCGCTGGAAAGCGCGGTTGAAACACCGGCCGCCAGCCCGGACGGCGATGAAGAGGCCGTCGTGGCCGGAGCGGACAGTGGCCAAGCCGCAGCGCACGATGAACCCTATCTGCAGGAAACTGTCGAACGTGCATCCCGCGGCGAGCCTTGGGGTAAGATGCCGGAGCCGGCGTCTACGGTCGATGCGGCTGCGCCGCGCCCGAAGGAGAGCCTTGAAAGCCGCCTTGGAGCGCGATGGGCTGTCTGGGTCGGCGGCATTGCGCTGGCCCTCGGTGGCGTGTTCATGGTGCGCTATTCGATCGAGGCAGGACTGCTGAGCCCCGCCGTGCGCCTGGTCCTTGCTGCCGTCTTCGGCCTTCTTCTTGTCGCGGCAGGCGAAGTCATCCGTCGCGGGGCGAGCTTGCCCGGCCGCTTCGGGGCAGGCCAGTTCGACAACGCGATGATCCCCGGCATCCTCACCGCAGCCGGTGCCGTCACGCTGTTCGGCGCGGTTTATGCGGCACATGGCATCTACGGCTTTATCGGGGCCGCTCCGGCGTTCCTGCTGCTCGGACTTGTTTCGCTTGCAACGGTCGGACTGTCGCTTCTCCATGGTCAGGCGCTTGCGGGGCTGGGCCTTCTTGCCGCGATGCTCGCGCCTGCATTGATCGCCTCCGAAAGCCCAAGGCCCTGGGTGCTGTTTTCGTATCTGGCCGTCGCGTGGCTTGCGACCCTTCTGGCAGCGCGGCTGCGGCGATGGTCGGTCGTGCCGGCCATCGGCAATATCGGTCTTTGTCTCTGGTCGCTGGCCTACATCGCATCGTCTGTTCCCTTCGACGTTTCTCCGATCGTGTCCGCCATGCTGGTCATGATCGCCGGCGTTGGCCTTGTCTGGCCCGCCGCTGCTCCACTTTTGCAGAAGCAGGCGGCGCTGATCGGAGCGCGGCAAGAGGAGCCCGGACCGGCACCGCAAGAAGACGTCGAGGCTTTGAACGAAGGAGACATTCCGGTTCAATCCTCGTCGCCGATACCCGCGGCGTCGCTTGACTGGTCATGCATATTGCAGCCGCCGTTCGCCGCGGTGACGGTCACCGCCGCGATTTCCGCTCTGCTCGTCGCACTTGGCCTGGTCGGGCCGCTCTTCACGTCGTCCGGCTATGCCGTCAGCGGCTTCGTTATTATCGTTGCCGCTCTCGCCGCGCTTGGCGCCGTCAGGGAAAATGCGGTCTATGCGGCCATCGGCGCGGCGCTTGCCGCCATCCTCGGTTTGTGGAGTATGACGTCGATCCATGATCTCGTCACGCTCGCCGATCCCAGCCTTTCTGCCGTTTCAGAGACCGCAGCCGACGCGCAGCCTGCCGCCTTCGTGCTCTCGGCCTGCTTTGTGCTGCTCGCCGCTTTGGTCCTGATCTTGCGGGCCACCTCGCGACCGGTGTTTGCAGTATGCTGGTCAGCTATTGCGGCGGCCGCCCCGGCAGCGCTGATGGCGACATCGCTGATCATGACCGGAAATCTCTTCTTCGATGCCCTCCACGGGGGCATTTCAATTCTCCTTGGTCTCGTCCTGATCGGTCTTGCAGAAGGCGCCGTGCGCCGCGGTGCGGATGAAAGGGGTCTCATCTGGATGCAGGCCTTCCTGCTGGCCGGCTCCCTCGGCCAGTTCGTCATCGCGTTGCATGCTCTGACGAACGGGCTTGTCACCACGGTATCGATCGCGGTGGTGGGCGTAGTTTACGTCGCGGCTCTCCGCGTCCGAAGCTGGAGGGCGCTACCGTGGATGATGGTCGGAGCGGCACTCGTCGTTCTTGCGCGGATTGCCTGGGATCCGACGATTGTCGGTACATCCGAGCTCGGTCGCACGCCGATCTTCAATGCACTTCTCCCAGGTTATGGCATTCCCGCGCTGCTGCTCGTGATCTCTGCCTATGCCCTTCGGACATGGCCGGATATCCGCGTGCGAAATCTTCTGCAGGCGCTGGCAAGCATCTTCGTCCTGCTGACGGCGGCCATCCTCGTTCGCCATGCCATGAATGACGGGGTTCTCGACAGCGCGGCCCCAACCCTTGCGGAGCAAGCGATTTACACGCTCCTGGCAATCGGCGCTTCTGGCATCTTCCTGATGCTCGATCTGCGTTCCCCGAGCCCGATCTTCCGCTATGGCGGCATGGCAGTTGGCGTCTGGTCGATGCTTTCCGTTTTGTCGGCCCACCTTTTCTATCTCAATCCGTATTTCAGCGGCGAAAGGCTCGGCCGTTTTCCGGTCTTTGACCTGCTGTTGATCGGTTATTTGTTGCCGGGTGTCGGTTACGGTGTGCTCGCCCGCTACGCCCGCCATCGCCGGCCCTTGCCCTATGTGATGGCGCTCGCCGTTTCCGGCGTCTTGTTGATTTTTGCCTGGGCGACGCTGTCTGTCCGGCGCTTCTGGCAGGGAGAGGCCATCGCCGGCTGGAACGGTTTTCTGCAGGCAGAAACATACACCTATTCCGTCGTCTGGCTGTTGCTGGGTGTGATCCTGCTCGCAGTCGGTTCGCGCTATGATGCCAAGAGCCTGCGGATCACCTCGGCAGTTCTTGTCTTCATCGCCGTCATCAAGGTCTTCCTGATCGATATGGCCAATCTCGAAGGCTTCCTGAGAGCGCTGTCGTTCATCGGTCTAGGCGTCGTGTTGATCGGTATAGGTCTGTTCTACCAGCGCATATTGTCGGCGAAGTCGGAGGCTCCGGTAGACACCGAGCCGACGACAGCCAAATAAGCGCTAACCGTTTCTCGTGCCGGATATGTCATGACCGTTTCAGCCTCGCTTGTTGCCGCCTTCGCGCCTGCCGAAGATATTGCCGCCGATCTCTTGCCCCACGCCGTTTCCGGCAATGACGGCTCCCATGACGTCGCGCACCTGCTCAGGGTGTGGAAGAACGCATGTGCCATCCGGGCCGAGGAGGGCGGCGACATACGCATTCTCGCCGCTGCCGTCCTGCTGCACGATTGCGTCGCCGTGGAAAAGAACTCGCCCCTGAGATCGCAGGCTTCCCGGCTTGCTGCCGAAAAGGCGCGTGGCCTGCTTGCTGATCTCGGGTGGCTGTCACAGGATATCGATGCCGTCGGCCATGCCATCCTGACCCACAGTTTTTCTGCCGGCATCGCGCCTGAAACGCTGGAGGCAAAAATCCTGCAGGATGCCGACCGCCTGGATGCGATCGGCATGGTGGGCGCGGCCAGATGCTTCTACATTGCCGGACGTATGGGAAGCGCGCTTTACGATCCGCTCGATCCGCTTGCGGAAAAAAGACCGCTCGACGACAAGGCTTTTGCAATCGATCATTTCGAAACCAAGCTGTTTCGGCTGGCTGATGGTTTCCAGACCGGCGCGGGGCGGGAGCTTGCAGAGAAGCGGCAGGCGAAACTCTCGCAGGTGCTTGCCATGCTGCTTGAAGAAATATAGCCAATTCAGGGCGCTGGCGGGATGTGCGGAATCGGTTTGCCAGCATCTTGAATCGGAATGGCAACGGACGGAGGCGGGCTTTGCAGGTCATTGGATTGAACATTCACCCGCTGAAAAGCGGCCGGGCCATTGCCCGCGAAATCGTCGATATCGATCGCGACGGCTTGCGCGGCGATCGGCGTTTCATGCTGATCGATCCCGACGGGCGCTTCATAACGCAGCGCGAATTACAAAGCCTTGCCCAGGTCGAGGCAGCGCATGTGCCGAACGGTGTCAGCCTCGCCATGGGCGGCCGCAAGCTTACCGTCACCTTTGATCCTGCAGTCCGCATGGATGTCCGTATCTGGTCGAGCGGGGTCAACGCCGCTGTTGCCTCGGACGATGTCAACGCGACGCTGTCCGGCTGGTTCGGTCGTCCCGTCAAACTTGTCCACATGGACGAGCGGGCAAGCCGCGTCGAGGGCGAGGAATGGGCGGGTGAAGCCGCGCCCGTCGGCTTCGCCGATGGCTTTCCCATCCTCATCACCACCATGGCCTCGCTTGCTGATCTCAACGTCTCGCTGATCGCGAAAGGGCAGGAGCCGGTCGGCATGGACCGTTTCCGCACCAATATCCTCATCGACAGCGACGAGCCCTGGGACGAAGATTTCTGGGAGAGCGTCGAGATCGGCGGCATTGTCTTCGATCTCGTCAAGCCCTGTGCGCGCTGCATCATGACGACGCAAGACCAGATCACCGGCGAGCGCGTCGGCGGCAATCCTATTCAGGGATTGGCCGAGAAACGCATGTCTGCAGACCGCCGGGTACCCGGCGTGCTCTTCGGCTGGAATGCAGTCGCGCGCAGTAGCGGCGCCGTGCGTCTGGGCGACGAGGTGCGCATCCTGAAGACGCGCACCGAACGTTGGCCTATGAAGATCCGCGCCTAGGTTCGGGCCTAAACCCAGCCGCGCCGCTTGAAGTATAAAAACGGCATCAACGCGGAGAAGATCATCAAACCGATCGCCCACGGATAGCCGAGGCGCCATTGAAGTTCCGGCATCAGCTCGAAGTTCATGCCGTACATCGAGGCGACCAGCGTCGGCGGCAGGAAAACCACCGACGCGACGGTGAAGATCTTGATGATCTGGTTCTGCTCCAGATTGATCAGCCCCAGCGTCGCATCGAGCAGGAAGTTGATCTTGCCCGAAAGAAACGTGGCATGGTCGCCAAGCGACGACGCATCCCGCTGCACCAGCTTCATCAACTGGCGTGTTTCCTTTGACGGCTTGCGCACCGGGTTCTCGATTGCGGCATGATAGGCGACAAGCCGCGAGATGCTGACGAGGCTTTCACGCACGCCGCTCAGGAAGTCGCCCTTGCGGCCCAGCTGTTCGATCAGTGCCTCGAGGTCCCGCGTCTTTTTGGCGGAAGACCGCGATTTGCCGCGGAACACTTCGCGTGAAAGGCCGTCGATCTCGTTGCCGAGCCGCTCCAGCACATCCGCCATACGGTCGATGATCGCCTCGATGATGCCGAGCATGACATCCTCGCCGGTTTCGTAGCTGTAGCCGTTCCCGCGCAGCGCACGGTTGCAAAATGCGGCGAAGGGTTTGGCTTCGGCGTAGCGAACGCTCACCAGCGTTGGACCGCGCAGGATGAAGGTGACCGGCATCTTTGCCGGTTCGTCTGTATCGACATGGGTGAGCGCCGTCAGGGTCATGAACTCGGCGCCGTCCTCCTGGTAGAGTCGTGCGGAAAGCTCGATATCTTCCATCTCCTCACGGGTCGGAATGGTGATGTGAAGGGCTGCCTCGACTTCTGCAACCTCCTGAGGCGTTGGGTCCAGCAGGTCATACCAGAGGGCAGGGGAGATCGCCTGCTCGATGGCGGCGTTGGAAACAGGGCGCAGGCAAAAGCGCTCAGCCTTGCGGGCATAAACTTGCAGCATCGTTCACTCCTTCGGCATCTGCCGGCCGGAGCGAAGCGCGACGTGCTTGCTACCGGACAGATCGTGCCATTGCGGTCGATAATCGACTGTCGGTGTCCATTGATTGTGTCCGTTTGACGTTAGCGCCGAATGACGCCCGCCGTGGAAATGATACAAAAACTTGCCACCGTCAAGCCGGCTGCGAGCCGCAGCGCGCTATCAAGGTAAATGATCGATCGGTCAATTTATTTCGCTTTTGCTGATCGATATCTGGACGTAATTTGCGGCTTCGAAATTTCCGGAGAACCCCCATGTCGGCCGTATCGCCATCCACCGCGCAAACCAGTGCCGCTCGCATGCCCTGGCTGATCATCATCGCCGGTTCTCTCGTCGCGATGCTCACCTTCGGGCCGCGCTCGGCCATGGGCTTTTTCCAGCTGCCGATGCTGGCCGATACCGGCTGGGATCGAACCACCTTCGGCCTCGCCATGGCGTTGCAGAACCTGTGCTGGGGCCTCGGTCAGCCCTTATTTGGTGCGATTGCGGATAAGTTCGGCACATGGCGGGTGCTCTGCATCTCCGGCATCCTGTACGCCATCGGCCTGATCATGATGGCGTTTGCCAATGCGCCGATCTGGCTGCATATCGGTGGTGGCGTGCTTGTCGGTCTTGCCGTTGGCGCCGGTTCCTTCGGTATCGTGCTTTCGGCCTTTGCCCGCAACGTCACGCCGCAGCAGCGGTCCATGGCTTTTGGCATCGGCACTGCGGCAGGCTCCGCCGGCATGTTCCTGTTTGCGCCGCTCAGCCAGGCACTGATCTCGACCTATGGCTGGCAGGACAGCCTCGTCTACCTCGGCGTGCTCATGCTGCTGGTGCCGCTGGTCGCCATTCCCTTGCGTGGCAATGCGTCTTCCGGCTCGCAGAAGGAAGCCCAGTACAAACAGTCGATCGGCGAAGCGCTGAAGGAAGCCCTTTCGCACAAGAGCTACCTGCTGCTGATCTCCGGCTTTTTCGTCTGCGGTTATCAGGTGGCCTTCATCACCGCCCATTTCCCCGCCTATATCGGCGATCTCGGCATTGATGCGCGTTACGCCGTGATCGCGCTCGCTCTCATCGGCTTCTTCAACATTATCGGCTCGCTATCGTCCGGCGTCATCGCCCAGAGATATTCCAAGCCCTATTTCCTGGCGCTGATCTATATCGGCCGCTCGATTGCGGTCACGGCCTTCCTTCTGTTGCCGCAGACGCCGTTGTCGGTGATTGTCTTCGCCGTCGTCATGGGCCTGCTCTGGCTTTCCACCGTGCCGCCGACGAATGCGCTGGTTGCCATCATGTTCGGCACGCGCCATCTCGGCCTGCTCGGCGGCATCGTCTTCCTGTCGCACCAGGTCGGCTCTTTCCTAGGCGTGTGGATGGGCGGTTATCTCTACGACCATTTCGGTTCCTACGATCCGGTCTGGTGGTTCGGGGTGGCGCTCGGCATCTTCGCCGCCATCGTTCACTGGCCGATACAGGAAAAGCCGGTCGTGCGTCCCGCGATCGCCTGAGCGAACCCCCATTGCCTCCCGATGAAAAATCGGGAGGCAATCTTGAAAACCGTCACAAAACTTTCTAAATCCACATGACCGGCACCGCCGGTTTTCTTTTGGTCCTATTATGCTCAACTTGAGCAAAATAGATTTCCGCCGGAGGGGCGGAAGAAGGTGGGAGCGATGAGCGTCGTCGAAAACATCAGCGGCACGGGCACCTTGAAGCCGATGACTGCGGCCGAACGTTTCGGCATCATCGAGCGGCCGGACCTGACCTTCACGCCGGCCATCGCCGCGGAGACGGAGCATCTCTACCAGCGCGTCAAAGATTTCATCCCTGCCTTCGAATGGCCGGTCTATGCGCCCTATGTCGCCGCCATCAACCGGCTGAAGCGCGAGCGCAACGCCGTCATCCTCGCCCATAACTACCAGACGCCAGATATCTTCCACTGCGTCGCCGATATCGTCGGCGATTCGCTGCAGCTGGCGCGCGACGCCACCAAGATCGATGCCGAGATCATCGTGCAGTGCGGTGTGCATTTCATGGCCGAGACCTCGAAGCTGCTCAACCCGGAAAAGACCATCCTTATCCCGGATGCCAAGGCCGGGTGTTCCCTGTCGGAATCGATCACCGGCGCGGATGTGCGTCTGCTGAAACAGCGCTATCCGGGCGTACCGGTCGTCACCTATGTCAACACCTCTGCCGACGTGAAGGCGGAAACCGATATCTGCTGCACCTCGTCCAACGTGCTTTCTGTCGTGGAAAGCCTGGAAAGCGATACGGTCCTCTGCATTCCCGACGAATATCTGGCGATGAATGTCGCCAAGCAGACCAACAAGAAGATCCTCACATGGAAGGGCCACTGCGAAGTGCATGAGCGCTTCACGGCTGCGGAACTGCTTGCCTACAAGGATGCCAATCCCGGCATCGAGATCATCGGCCATCCGGAATGCCACCCGGACGTGATTGCCGTCTGCGATTTCGCAGGCTCCACCGCCGGCATGATCAACTACGTCAAGGACAAGCGCCCGCCGCGCGTGCTGCTCGTCACCGAGTGCTCCATGGCATCGAACATCCAGGCGGAGGTCGAGGGCGTCGATTTCGTCAAGCCGTGCAACCTCTGTCCGCACATGAAGCGCATCACGCTGCCGAAGATCCTCGACAGCCTGTTGTTCATGACGGAGGAGGTGCTTGTCGATCCGGCCATCGCCGATCGCGCCCGCCTCGCCGTCGAGCGGATGGTGAACCTGAAGCAGTAGCGACCGACTGTGCTACGGCGCGTTGTTCGGGAGGGAACGATGACAATGACTGGATTTAGGGTTCGGAGCTTGCCTCTTGCGATCTCCCCCCTTGAGGGGGAGATGCCCGACAGGGCAGAGGGGGGCATCCTTGCCGCCCGAGCATGCGGAAACACCCCCCTCTGTTACGTCGTGACATCTCCCCCTCAAGCGGGGAGATCAGTCCGAGACCACCGGAGCTTCCAGCCATGCTGACAGACCATTTCCGCCCGCAATCCTTCAACGGCATCGATGATATCGTCATCGTCGGTGGTGGTCTTGCCGGCCTGTTCTGCGCGCTGAAACTTGCTCCGCGTCCCGTCACCATCCTCGCCGCCGCCCCCATAGGGCATGGTGCATCCTCCGCCTGGGCGCAGGGTGGCATTGCCGCGGCGATGAGCCCCGGCGATACGATCGACAAGCATGTGGCCGATACGCTTGTCGCCGGTGCCGGTATCGTCGATGAAAAGATGACCCGCATGATGGTCGCAGAAGGCCCGGCGCGCATCCACGATCTCTTAGAATACGGCGTTCCCTTCGATCGCGATCTCGAAGGCAAGCTGATCCTGTCGCGCGAAGCCGCCCATTCCGAGCGCCGTATCGTGCGCGTCAAGGGCGACATGGCCGGCAAGGCGATCATGGAGGCGCTTATCGCGGCTGTTCGCAAGACGCCCTCCATCCGCGTTCTCGAAGGCTATGTCGTTGAAGATCTGGTGCGCGAAGGCCGCTTTATCGCGGGCGTCATCGCCCGGCCGGATGCCGGCCAATCTAAGAAGCGTGTGTCGTTCCCCGCCCGCGCTGTCATCCTGTGCTCGGGCGGCGTCGGCCATCTTTTCGCGGTTACGACCAACCCTACCGAGGCCTGCGGCCAGGGCGTCGGCATGGCGGCGCGGGCGGGGGCCATCATCGCCGATCCGGAGTTCGTCCAGTTCCACCCGACAGCGATCAACATTGGCCGCGATCCGGCGCCGCTTGCCACCGAAGCCCTTCGGGGTGATGGCGCGCAACTCATCAACAGCGCCGGGCGCCGTTTCATGCTCGATATCCATCCCGATGCCGAGCTTGCCCCGCGCGATATCGTTTCGCGCGGTGTCTTCGCCGAGGTTCAAGCCGGGCGCGGCGCCTTCCTCGATTGCACCAAGGCGGTCGGCAAACATTTCCCGGATATGTTCCCGACGGTTTACGCCTCCTGCGTGGCGGCCGGCATCGATCCCGTCACGCAAGCCATCCCGGTCGTTCCAGCCGTGCACTATCATATGGGCGGCGTGCTGACAGATGCTGCGGGCCGCACCTCGATCGACGGCCTATGGGCGGCTGGCGAGGTGACGTCGACCGGCGTTCACGGCGCCAACCGGCTCGCGTCGAATTCGCTGCTCGAAGCCGTCGTGTTTGCCGCCCGTATCGCTGAAAACATCAAGGGCATGCTGCCGGAGCCGAAGATCACCGACTGGGGCGGCAATGCCGGCGAAAACGATGATCCGGTGACGCTGGAAGACAGTCCGGCGCTGAAGCGTCTGCGCCTCGTTATGAGCGAGAATGTCGGCGTGATCCGCAGCCGCGAGAGCCTGACGCGGGCGATCCGCGAGATCTCCACGCTGGAGCGGGAAAACACCCGCCTGCGCTTCACCAACATTCTGGCGACTGCAAAGCTGATGGCCGCCGCCGCCTTGCAGCGAACGGAAAGCCGCGGTGGCCACTATCGTTCCGATTGGCCTGAACCGCGCGCCGAATGGAAACACCGCAGCTTCCTGACCCTCGCCGACGCCGAGCGCATCATTGCCGAGGTGACGGAGTTGGAGCCGGCCTGAACCGCTTTAGCAAAAGTACGACCGTGCCGCTCTTCGCGGGCATTCTTCTCCCAAAAAAACTACAGGGCCGCTTTCATGACCATCACCCCGCTTCGTCCCGAACTGCCGGCTCTCATGGTGGAGGAGCAGGTTCGCCTCGCCCTTCTCGAAGATCTCGGCCGCGCCGGTGATATCACCACCTATGCGACGATCGCGCCGCATATGGTCGCGACCGCCGAGATGACCTCGCGCGAGGAGGGCGTGATTGCCGGCCTGGAACTGGCCCGCACCGCCTTCCGTCTCGTCGATCCCACGATCCGTTTCGAAGCGCTGCTCGCCGATGGCGACCGGGTTTCGCCGGGGACGGCGATCGCCCGCGTCAGCGGCCCGGCCCGCGGCCTGCTCTCTGCCGAGCGCGTCGGCCTGAATTTCCTGATGCACCTCAGCGGCGTCGCCACCTATACGGCGACCTTCGCAGCCGAAATCGCCCATACCCGGGCTCGCGTCTGCTGCACCCGCAAGACCATCCCTGGCCTGCGCGGGCTGGAAAAATATGCCGTTCGTCTCGGCGGCGGCTCGAACCATCGTTACGGCCTCGACGATGCCGTGCTGATCAAGGACAACCACATTGCCGTTGCAGCCGGTGTGGCGAGCGCGGTCGAGGCCGCACGCGCCTATTGCGGCCATCTCGTGAAGATCGAAATCGAGGTCGATGGCCTGGATCAGATGCGCGAGGCGCTGACGGCAAGCCCGGATGTGATCCTGCTCGACAACATGGGGCCGGAGATGCTCCGCGAAGCAGTGGCGATCAACGCCGCCCATTGGTCGCTTGACGAGCATGCTTACGTCGCCGATCCGCGCCGCACGAAGCTGGAAGCCTCTGGCAACGTCAATCTCAAGACCATCCGAGATATCGCCGAGACCGGTGTCGATTATATCTCGACATCGAAGATCACTATGGCCGCCCCGACGCTCGATATCGGCCTTGATATCGTCATCAGTTGATGACGCGAAACGCGTGGATATATTTCGTATACATACGGAAATATTTGGATATCGCAGGAAATAGTGGTTAATGATTTCCTGATTCGAGCGATGTCAAATGTATATTATAGTGATAAACAAATAATTTTGACGTAGGACATGAACCGTATTACATCGGTTCATGTCCCCTTTTCATATCGCGTATGGCGGATACACAGTCTTACACGAGGATCTCGAAAAGGAGAGCTTTATGTTGAGTGTCTCGACAGGCACGAGTGCGTATCAGTACCAGAGTATGTTTACCAGTCTGGACAAGAACGGTGACGGGACCGTCAGCCAGGATGAGTTTTCCACAGGCCGTCCGTCGGATGTCACGGCCGAACAGTCCGCCACCCTTTTCGGCAGCCTGAACACCAGCGGCACCGGCGCGTTGACCTATGACGAGTATGTCGCCGGCTCGGAAAGCGCCGCCGACAGCACGTCGGCCAAGCTGTCCGGTGAAATGATGGCGAAGATACTGGACATGCTCCAGCAGACCCAGGGAACCGAACGGCCGCAGCCGCCGTCATCGTCGGACATGTTTGCCGACATGGATACGGACGGTGATGGTTCGGTGACGGAGGCCGAGTTCGTGGCCGCCCGTCCCGAAAACGTGAGTGAGGAGCAGGCCACCGATTTCTTCGCCCGCCTCGATAGCGAAGGTACCGGCGCATTGAGCGAAGAGCAGTTTTCCGCGGCAATGGAAGCAAACCGGCCTGCCGGTCCGCCCCCTGGCATGATGCCACCGCCGGCGGAAGAAACCTCGGAAACCGATAGCACAAGCACGAGTTCCGATAGTGCTGCCGAGACGATCCAGAGCCTGCTTGACCAGCTTTTGTCCGCCATCGAGGCGTACAAGGAAAACAGCGGTAGCGATCTGGACACAACCGAGACGCTGCTTGCCGCCTGACCCGCGGCTTGCAGTATCGACACATGAGGCCGGGTTTCGGGGCAACGGATCCCGGCCTTTCCGTTTCCTGTGGGAACAGCCGTGCCTCCCGCACGTTGGGCTTGATCGTATCTGCTCAATGATTGGAGGAACTATCATGAAACGGTTCGTTTTGACGGCGGCAGTCGCCATATGTGCGGCAACACCCGTGCTTGCCCAGCAATCCGCCCAGACTGCGACCGCCGAATTTGTCGGCAAGGATGGCAAGGAAACCGGCCGTGCCGCGCTGACCGCCGGAAAGGACGGCGTGCTGATCGAAGCGGAAGTCACGGGACTGCCGCCCGGCACCTGGGTTGCCTTCCATGTACATGAAACCGGTGAATGCGATGCCACGCACGGACATGAATCCGCCGGTGGCCACTTCAATCCTGGCAAGACGGAACATGGATTTCTTGCCGCGAACGGTCCCCACGCCGGCGACATGCCCAATCAATATGTCGGTTCCGACGGTGTGATGCGGGCTCAGGTCTTCAACAGCTTCATTCGCCTCGATGACGATACGACCGGTGTGCGCGGTCGCGCGCTGATGATCCACGCAAAGTCTGACGACAATCGCAGCCAGCCAACGGGCGATGCCGGCGAACGTCTGGCCTGTGCGCCGATCAGGTAAGCGGGGTGAACAGGCGGCGCTTTTCCTTACTACTCTGCAGGGGGCGCCGCTTCTTCGGGCTTTGCCGCATAAAAGGTCTGCTTCACCCGCTCCAGCATGTCCCGTGTCGTCGCCCACCATGCACCGGTCGCAACCCAGTAGCGAAGCGTGAGGCTCGTGGTGTCCGTGCCAAGCTCTGCGATAAAGGCCGACGGAGCCGGGGTCTGCTCGATCCGGCTGTCTCCAGAGGCGATCTCGACCAGCTTTGCCTTGGCAGCCTCGATATGGGCTTCATTCGGCAGCGTCACGGAAAGCTCATGCCGGCGCAGCCGCTCGCGGCTGTAGTTGGTCACCGGTACGTTCCAGAGAATGGAATTCGGCGCCAGCCGGTAAAGCCCGTCAGCCGTGCGTAATTCGGTGGCGAAAAGGCCGATTTCCGTCACGGTGCCGCTCACCGCCGGCGTCTCGATCGATTCACCCACACGGAAGGGGCGGAGCACCAGCAACATGATGCCGGCGGCGATGTTCTGGAGGGTGCCTTGGAGGGCAAGACCGATGGCCAGGCCGATGGCACCGACGGCGGCGATGATCGAGGCCGTCTGAACGCCGAACTGCCCGAGAACCGTGATGAAAACGAGGATCAGCACCGCATAGCGCAGGATGTTCGAAAAGAACCGCGCGAGCGTCTCGTCGATCCCTCGCACCCGTGACAGACCGGAGTAGGCCCAATTGTGCAGCAGTCGGGCAATTATCCATCCCACAAACAGCAGTATGATCGCGCCGATGACGGAGAATGAATATTGGACCGCCAAGGCACTCGCTTGGCTGAGTGCCGTGCGTGTGGCAATGATAACGTCGCTGGCCTGCTGTTCCATACCGTCTTCCAGTCCTGAAGTTTTCGTGCTTCGGGAGATGGAGTAGCAGGGACAGGGATCAACCCCAAAAATGATCAGCGGCCGCCGAGCTTCAGTCCGGGCGCGGGGCGTTCGCTCAGAATCTGGCGGCGGAAGCGGAAGAGGGCAGCAGGGCGGCCCCCCGTCGCGGCAGACATCATGCCCGTCGGCTCGACAAGCTCCGCACCTTCGACAAGCCGGCGGAAATTCTGCTTGTGAAGATGTCGGCCGGAGATCGCTTCCACCGTCGCCTGAAGGTCGGTCAGGGTAAATTCCGGCGGCATGAGCTCGAAGATGACGGGGCGGTATTTGATCTTGCCCCGCAGGCGCGCAATCGCGGTTGCGACAATCCGGCGATGGTCGTGGCGCATGGCGCGACCGACCACGGGCAGACCGCCGCTTTTGCAATGGCCGTCGGAAATGGCTTCCGCGACCAGACCGGCCTCGTACAGCAACTCGTAGCGCTCCAGCACGCGCTCCTCGTCCCAAGGAAAATCTCCGACGCCGAAAGCAAGGCGAATACGCGTGCGTCGTTGCGGCAGCCCAAGCCGCTCGTCGGCGCTGCCGCCCGTCTCCCATTGCGACAGCGCGGGCAGGATGACGCGGTCGATGACATCGGGGCGACCTTGCCGCCAGTCCTCCCATGGGAGGTAGCCGTACCAGTCGCGCCACGAGGCGCCGGCTTCCGCAAGCCGGGCATTGTTCTCGGCATCCGTCCGGGTCAGCGCCAGATAGCCGACCGAGACCATGTGCTTGCCGTCTTCACCGGGCAGCCGGTGCCGCCCACGATCGCCGAAGGTGTAGAGCTGTTCGATATAGCCGAGATCGAGCGCCGTCTGCTGTTCCACACGGGCGCGCAGGCTGGTCTCGAAGGTTCGATGCAAAGCCGGATCGAATGGGCCGAAGGGCAAGGCGTCGCGCTCGTCTGCGCCGTCGTTTACTGCAAGGATGAGCGGCGAGCGGTTGTTGACCGCAACGATCGCCGCATTGAGGCCGATCTCGACGGAATCAGCCGTCATCGGTCACTCCCTCCGGCACGGGCGAGAAGACGAAGGGTACGTCGCCGTCCGTATCCTTGCCGCGGCCGATCGCCTTGACGGCGGCCACCAGTTTTCCCTGCCGGGACAGAAGACGATCGCCGATTTCCACGATCCTGGTGTTCGGGGTGGCATAGGGCGAGGCTGCGCGCAGGCGCTGGACGAGCGCGCCGTCGTCCTGATCGGGCTCGACCGCAAGCGCTGCAACCAGTGCGGCGGCCGGCGAGCGCGAGACACCCATCCAGCAATGCACGAGTAGCGGCGAATTTCGATCCCACGTGCGAGCGAAGCTGATGATCTCGGAAACATGCTCATCGGCAGGTGCCACCAGCCCGCCGGTTCCGGCAAAGGCGATATCGTTCATCGAGAGCAGCACGTGGCGGCTTGCATCGATCACGCCCGGCCGATGAAACGCCTGCTCCTTTGCCACGAGGCTCACCATCTCGCGGCACTTATGCCGCACGGCCATTTCCGCAATCCTGCCCAGAGGTGAAACGACGATGAGCGCCATATCAGGATATCACGCCGGCTGTTGCGCGCGCGGCCTCGATCTCGGCGAAGCGTTCCGCAAACCGACGCTGTGCGTTCATCGCCGACATAGGCTCGATGGGGATCATCTCGCGGGTAATGCCGCGCGGCTGGCCGAAGAATTTCTTGGCTTCGGTGAGAGAGAAGCCGGCAAGCAGCGTTGCCTCGAAGAACGCCGCCACCTGATCGGCTTTCTTGATGCGCTCCTTGAGTTCCGTCGGGGTCATGGCGGGTAGGCCAAAGCGCAGGTGAATGGCACTTTCAAGCCGTGCTTCCACCGTCTTGTAGCCACCGCCGACGACGGCCTTGAACGGCGAGATCATGTCGCCGATCACATATTCCGCGGCATCGTGCAGAAGCGCCATCTGACACTCGTCGGCGCTGCAGATGTTCTGACGACGGAAGATTTCTTCGACGACAAGACTATGCTGGGCGACCGAGAAGGCATGCTCGCCCTCCGTCTGACCGTTCCACCGAGCGACGCGGGCAAGCCCGTGGGCGATATCGGCAAGCTCGATATCGAGCGGCGAGGGATCGAGCAGATCGAGACGCCGCCCGGAAAGCATGCGCTGCCAGGCACGCGCAGACATCAGGCGCTCACCTCGTCGGCTGCGCTGGGGAAGGAAAGTCCGGTCCAGGAAGGCAGCGTCAGGGTAACTGGAATTGAGCCGCAGTTGATCGGCTTGCCCTCGGCAATCGCTTCGCCAGCCTTGTCGATCCGCACGATCGCAAGGCCGCTTCTGCCGGAAACGCTGCCGAGTGTGCCGATCGGCCGATCATTGACGGTGATCGGCGTGCCGCTCTCGGGAAGCGGCGCCTCACCCGCGACCAGGACGACGCGCCGACGCGCCGTGCCGCGATGCTGCATGCGGGAGACGACTTCCTGGCCCACATAGCAGCCCTTCTTGAAGGAAAGCCCGCCATTGAGATCGAACAAGACATCATGCGGAAAGGCATCCTGAAGCGGGTAGTCGGCGCCGGCAACGGCGATGCCGGACGCGATGCGGAGTGCATCGTACCAGCCCTTGTCGCCGGTTTCCGTCGATGCTGCGCCGTAATGCCGGTAAAGCGGCGTGCCCGCCTTGGCAAAGCGGACATCGCTATATCCCTCCTGCGCAGCGTCGGAAATCCACACCGAAGCCGGCATGTGCAGATCGAGTTTCACGTCGGCCCGTAGTTTGTACATGGTGAGCCGCTTCAAAAGCGCTTCCGCCTGATAGATGCCGGTTTCCAGCCGAAGACCGTCTCCGTCGCGGCTGACGATGAAATCGAAGAGGATCTTGCCCTGCGGCGTCAGAAGGGCACCCGGGCGGGCTTCGTCCGACGCCAGTTGGTCAAGGTCGGTGGTGATCAGGTTTTGCAGCAGGTCCTCGGCATCCTTGCCCGAAACGAAGACGAGGGCGCGGTCGGGAAGGGCGGTGGGCTGCATGTTGTCTATCCTTTTGACGGGAAGAAACAGGTAAGACGCCGCGCGTCGCTCGGCAAGTCTCTTTCAGACGGGTCGTTCGGTTCTGCCCGGCTCAATCGCCGCCCTGAAGGAATTTCCACTGGCCATCGGGCGTGATGCCGATGCGGTAGAAATTGTAGCTGCCGAATTCTTCCATGCCGGCATAATCGCCTGCTGTAACGAGACGCAGCAGGTCCACCTTTTCCGGCGGGGTCAGCGATGCGAGAGGCTTTTCGGCAAAATAGGGCCAGATATAGAGTTCGTCGGGTGTGTCCTTGTCGACATTGACGAAACCTGTGGAGAGCAGGTCGAGCATGATCGCCAGAATCTCAAGTCCCTCACCATCGCCGGAGAGCGCCTTGATGGTCTCGATCGGGTCCTCCTGACCGTCGCCGACCTGGGTCTGCGTCGGCCCCTTGCCAAGCAGCGGACGTAGCCGCTCAATATCGCCGGAGGCGGCCGCCTCTACGATCAACTCGCGCATGCGCGCGACCGGTGCGGGGATTTTCGAAATGTCCGACAGAACCTCGACAGGGGCGGCGGGAGCCGCGTCTTCGATCGAATCGTCTTTGGTTTCGACGCCGGGCTTTTGCACAAGCGGGTCCGGCATCGGGATACGCATCGGCTGGCCGGTGTCTTCGGCCGGCTCATCCTCGGCGGGCTGCTCCTCGTCCGGGGGCAGGTCGCCCGGGACGCGCTTCAATTCGCTAAGGGCATAGGCGGGGCGGCTATCGACGAACGGCGCAAGGCTGGCCGTCGCCAGCAAAAGGGCACAGAGACCTGCCGCAAAAGGCCGGTTTACCGGTATCAGCCCCGTCATGTCTGCCTCGCCCTATTGCAGGGTCCGTCCTGGAGAAAATTCGCCAGCGAGCATACGCTCGCGAAGGGAGGTAAGCATTGCTTCAGCGCCATCTTCGCCATGAAGGCGAATGGTCTCGCGCATGGCAAGCGCGATCGCCGCGTCGGCAATGATTTCAGGCTCGATGCCATCGGCCATGCCGTCGGCCCAAGCCTCATTCTGGTGTTCGAGCGCTGCCTGCATTTTCTCGTGAACGATCATGTCGTCGATGTCGTTGAGACTTGGTTCCATCATACGTTCCATGCAGATTCTACGCTCTTAACCGAATTCCGATACTAACCCCGGAACCACTTCTTACCACTCTCTTAACGAGATTAGCAGCCTTTTCCCAAAACGACACGGGGTCGTGAAGAAAGAGGTTAATTAATCCTTAATTTCCGAAGCGGGCGACAATTTCTGACGCAAGTGTTGCTCCTTCGGCACGGTATCGCTGGTCTGCCATCACTGCCGCCGGGGTGCAAGAGGTATAAACGGATGCAAAACTCCTGTAACCGCGATTGAAGGAAGCGGTCAGGCGCGCTTTTCGGACAGCTTCGCCCGCCGCTTCCTTGTTCAGAAGGTCTTGCATCGCCTGCCGCCAGTCATCCGGATCGCCCGCCTTGCAGAGCACGCGCAGGTAATGCACCGAGCCAAGAATCTCCGAAAGTCTGAGCAGACGCGCATCGTAAGGGGCCGGTTTTTCCGCCGGTTCCACAGATGTCGCGGCGGGGGTCTCGGGGGATGTCGTGGAGGGGGTCTCAGACGTCTGCGCCATCGCCGGTAAGGCGACGGCAAGAGCAAGGGCACCAAAAACCAGGGCGCGAAAACCTGCGGCGCATCGTTCGATTCGGTTGAGGCGAGCCGAATCAATTACGCTCCTGTGGGTGCTAAAATCCTTCATCGTCCGCTTTCCCGTTCCAGCCGGTCGATGCAATCGCGCACGCTGTCGGGTGCCGGAAGAGCTTCGATCTCGCTTGCGGTGAACCAGCCGAGAGAAAGCGCATCATCGGCGGCCACCGCGATGCTATCGGAATCGGCATCGACCTTGAACACGGAAAGGAAGAAATGGCGCTCGTCATCGGACGCGCGGGGCGGCAGGTCGTAGGTCGCGAAAAGCCGTGCGTTGCGCGCGACGATGCCGGTTTCTTCCTCAAATTCCCTCAACGCGGTTTGCGCCGGCGTTTCACCCGGTTCGGCGCGGCCGCCGGGAAAGGCGTACATATCGGCTGACGGCGGGTTGGCGCGTCTGACGAGCAGGTAGCGGCCGTCGCGTTCGAGAATGGCAGAAGAGGCAAGCTGGGGCATGGACGAACTCAAAATACCGCACTGAAAAGAATCGCAGGCCTTTGTTGACCCAGCATAGGCGAAGTGCCATCTGAAAACCATGTGTGGACGATTTTCACTGACGGCGACGGCAAAAGATCTCGCCGAGTTTATGGCGCTGATGGAAGCCGAGGACTTCCCGGCGCGCTACAATATCGCGCCGACGCAGCCGATCCTCGTCGTGATGACCGGCGATCGCCAAACGCCGGGCAGCAACCTGCCGGATCGCAAAGCCATATTGGTGCGCTGGGGGCTGACACCGTCCTGGGTCAAGGACCCACGCGATTTTCCGCTGCTGATCAACGCCCGCTCGGAAACAGCCGCCTCCAAGGCATCCTTCAAGACGGCCATGCGCCATCGCCGCGTTCTTATCCCCGCATCCGGCTTTTATGAGTGGCATCGCCCGGCGAAGGAAACGGGCGAGCCGTCGCAGGCGTACTGGATACGGCCGAGAAACGGTGGCATCGTCGCCTTCGCGGGGTTGATGGAAACCTGGTCTTCGGCTGACGGTTCCGAGGTCGATACGGGCGCAATCCTGACCGTTGCGGCCAATGCCGCGATTTCGCCGATCCATGATCGCATGCCTGTTGTCATCAAGCCGGAGGATTTTTCACGCTGGCTCGATTGCAAGACGCAGGAGCCACGGCACGTCGCCGATCTCCTCACACCTGTCGAAGACGATTATTTCGAAGCGATCGCGGTCTCCGACAAGGTCAACAAGGTCGCCAACATGGGGCCGGACCTGCAAGATCCCGTCGAGCCGAAGCAAAGGCTCCAGCCCGCCAAGCCTCAACCGAAGACCAGCGATCAGCTTTCGCTCTTTTAAGCCTGTCGACCGCTCAGGCGGTCTGTGGCTTCTTTTTGGGCTTTGGCTTCAGCTGCAGCGCCGCAGCGAGTACGGCCTTAAGGCCGAGGGGACGGTACTGTTCGATGAGATTGGCGGTCGGGCGTTTTTCGGCCTTGTCGCTCTTCTGCACGGTCATTTCAAACTCTCCTTGAGGTGTGTCCCTAGCCGTCTTTGGTTCGCTCCACTTTTGCAGCGGATGCGTAATCTTATTGTTACGGAAGAAACAGGCCATATTGTGCGTGTCCCCGCAAGCCCGAATCCTCAGTCACTTGGCGTCTCTGACGGCCCAAACGTGACAAAAGAATGACGGAGCGATTGCAATCCAAACATATGATGCTGGCGCTGGACTGACCTCTTGACCGCTCTCTGGCCCGCCCCCTTGACCGAATGCCTTTCAGGCGCGATAAAGCTCGCCATGAAAACGGTTATCTGCATCACCTGCGGGATTATTATTCGCTAGCGCTTCAGCTGGCCCGTCCGTTTTCGTCTCCTGAAATCCAAGATGACAACGCGAAGGTCCAGCGGTGGGCTGTCGTGTACCCGTCAGCATGCAATTGGGAGACTTGGAATGGCCGAAAAGCCGACGCTGAAACTGTACAACACGCTCACGCGCGAAAAGGCGGATTTCACGCCAATCGACGCCAAAAATGTGCGTATGTATGTCTGCGGCCCGACCGTTTATGATTTCGCCCACATCGGCAACGCCCGCCCGGTCATCGTCTTCGACGTGCTGAACCGGCTGCTGCGTCATGTCTATGGCGCTGAGAATGTCACCTATGTCCGCAACATCACCGACGTTGACGACAAGATCAACGCGCGGGCGCTGCGTGACTACCCCGGTCTTCCGCTGAACGATGCCATCCGCCGCGTGACGGAAAAGACCGAGACGCAGTTCATCGAGGACGCCAAGGCGCTCGGCTGCCTCGATCCGGATGTCCAGCCGCGGGCGACCGAAAACATCGTGCAGATGGTCGAGATCATCCAGACGCTCATCGACAAGGGCCATGCCTATGTCGCGACGGGCTCGGAAGGCAAGGAAGTGCTGTTTTCGACCGGCTCCATGGCGGACTACGGCGCACTCTCAAAGCGCAAGCTGGAAGACCAGCAGGCCGGTGCCCGCGTGGCCGTCGAGGAACACAAGCACAATCCAGCCGATTTCGTGCTCTGGAAGCAGTCGGCCGAGAACGAGCCGGGCTGGGATGCGAGCTTTACAGTCGAAGGTGTCAGCCAGTCGATCTTCGGTCGTCCGGGCTGGCATATCGAATGCTCGGCCATGAGCGGGCGGTATCTCGGCGACGTCTTCGATATCCATGGCGGTGGGCTCGATCTTATCTTCCCGCACCATGAAAACGAGATCGCTCAGTCGCGTTGCGCCCACGGCACGCCGGTCATGGCCAATGTCTGGATGCACAACGGCTTCCTGCAGGTCGAAGGCCGCAAGATGTCGAAGTCCGAAGGCAACTTCGTTACCATCGCGGAGCTGTTGCACAGCGACGTCTTCGGTGGCCGTAAATGGCCGGGCGAGGTGCTGCGCCTTGCCATGCTGATGACCCATTATCGCGAGCCGATCGATTTTTCGATCAAGCGGCTTGAGGAGGCGGAGCGTATCCTCAAGCGCTGGAATCTCGTTGCGGAGCAGCACGCTCCGGCGAACGACGCGGCGCTGGACGGCGAGGTTCTCGATGCTCTCGCCGACGACCTCGATATGTCGAAGGTTGTGGCGAGACTGCACGCTCTGGCAAAGGAGACGGAAGGCTCTGCCGAAAGGCTGGCGGCAAGCCTGAAGTTCCTGGGCCTCTGGTTCCCATCGGCCGCATGGCGCAAGGATGAGCCGGTTCTTCAGGATGATCTCAAGGCGGCAATCGATGCGCTGGTGGAGATGCGTCTTGAAATGCTGAAGGCCAAGAATTTTGCCGAGGCCGACAAGATTCGCGACCAGCTCGTTGCTCAGGGCATCCAGCTTAAGGACGGCAAGGACCCGGCGACAGGAGAGCGCGTTACGACGTGGGAAGTGAAACGGTGAGCGGGTTGTCCGCGAGCTGTTGCCGACTTGGCCGATGAAACTGACTGGCCGATGATGTGTCGGCCAGGAAGGCATTCCGGGAAACGTTGCAGGGAGGAGTTGAAATGATCGATCATACCGGGATTGCCGTCTCCGACTTCGGGAAGGCAAAGACGTTCTATGATGCAACCATGACCGCGCTCGGCGCCACGCTGATGATGACGGTGCCGAAGGAATATACCGGTGGCATGAACGTCTTCGGTTACGGCCGCGATCACCCAAGCTACTGGCTGACGGAAGGCAAAGACCCGGGTCCGGGCCGCCACATCGCCTTCACGGCCTCTGGTCGCGCCATGGTCGATGCCTTCTATGCGGCCGCGATGGCGTCTGGCGGAAGAGACAATGGTGCGCCAGGGCTGCGTCCCCACTATCATCTGAACTACTACGGGGCTTTCGTTTTTGACCCCGATGGGAACAACATCGAAGCAGTCTGTCACAAACCGGAATAGGCTGGAGGAGGAAGGACCGTCATGAGTACTGACACGACGCCTCGCTATACCGGTGGCTGCCAATGCGGAGCCGTTCGCTTCCGCATCAGCGGTCCGTTGGGCGAGGCCTCGATCTGTCATTGCCGCATGTGCCAGAAGGCATTCGGGGCCTATTACGCCCCGCTGGTCTCAACCCGTGGAGCCGAGCTTGTCTGGACACGCGGCGAGCCGAAACGGTTTCGTTCGTCCAATTCGGTGCTGCGCGGTTTCTGCGCCGATTGCGGCACGCCCTTGACCTTCGAAGCGCCGGATGGCGTGGCGATTGCCTTGGGTGCGCTGGATGATCCGTCTGCCGTACCGCCGACGGTGCAATTCGGCGTCGAGGCGAAGATCGATTTTGTCGATCGGCTGCATGCCCTGCCGCAGCAGAACACCGAGGACGATCTTGAAGGCGCGCCGTATCTCGCGTCTGTTGTTTCCTATCAGCATCCCGATCATGACACCGTCGATTGGCCGCCGGAGGCACGCCCATGAGCATTTCGCGGATCTACACCGGCGGATGCCAGTGCGGCGCGGTGCGCTACCGCGCCGAGGGCACGCTTGCCGACCCGCATCTCTGCCATTGCCGGATGTGCCAGAAGGCGGCCGGCAACTATTTCATGCCGCTCGCCAATGCCGCCCGCGCGACCTTTTCGCTGACGCGCGGCGAGCCGTCCTGGTTCCAGTCGTCCCATCTGGTGCGCCGTGGCTTTTGCGAGAAATGCGGCACGCCGCTGTTCTACGACATGCCGGCGGAGGACTTCATCAACATCGTGCTCGGTTCGCTTGATGATCCCGACGATGTTCGCCCTATCGGCCAGT
Organism: Pararhizobium arenae; assembly: GCF_001931685.1. Lineage (GTDB taxonomy): Bacteria > Pseudomonadota > Alphaproteobacteria > Rhizobiales > Rhizobiaceae > Pararhizobium > Pararhizobium arenae. The sequence goes on from NZ_MOOY01000003.1 coordinate 493,668, forward strand.
CCGGCGTGGAATCGCGCGTGCCATGGTTTTCACAGCTGCCGCGTTTGCCGGAAAAGGAAACGGATACGGAGGGCGAGGGCGCTGTCGAGCGCCATATCGCCATCCTTGAATCGAACAACCAGCATCCCGATTACGACACCGTTCACTGGCCCCTGGAGGATGATCGATGACCGATACCGAACGTACCGGAGGCTGCCAGTGCGGCGCTGTCCGTTTCCGCATCAGGGGCACGCTTGGCCGCCCGTCGATCTGTCACTGCCGCATGTGCCAGAAAGCGTTCGGGGGTTTCTTCGGCCCGCTGGTCACCGCGCCGGAAGGCGGTGTCGAATGGACCCGCGAAGAGCCGAGCTACTTCCAGTCCTCTGTCAATATTTCCCGTGGCTTCTGCGCTTCCTGCGGAACGCCGCTGACCTACCGCCATCCCGGCGGGCTGGAGATCGCCATCGGCGCCTTCGACGATCGCTCCGATCTCGCGCCACAAATTCAGGTCAACTATGCTGCCCGCATTCCCTGGGTCACGACGATCTTCGAGCAGCCGGTCCATAAGGACGCGGATTATTACTCCCGGCAGGAGCAGATCATCTCCTTCCAGCATCCCGATCACGATACGGCCGAATGGCCTCAACACGGCATGAATCTATGACATTGCGCACGCTTTACCCTGAAATCGAACCCTACGCGTCCGGCCATCTCGATGTCGGCGACGGTCACGTCATCTATTGGGAAAAGTCCGGCACGCCCGGCGCCAAGCCGGCCGTCTTCCTGCATGGCGGCCCCGGCGGCACGATCTCGCCGAGCCACCGCCGCCTGTTCGATCCAGCGCTTTACGACGTCACCCTGTTCGACCAGCGCGGCTGCGGACAATCGACGCCGCATGGCGAACTTGAGGCCAATACCACATGGCATCTGGTGGCCGATATCGAGCGCCTGCGCGAGATGGCGGGTATCGACAAGTGGCTGGTTTTCGGCGGCTCCTGGGGCTCGACCCTGGCGCTCGCCTATGCCGAAAAGCACCCCGAACATGTGTCCGAACTCGTCCTGCGCGGCATCTACACGCTGACCAGGGCCGAACTCGACTGGTACTACCAGTTCGGCGTCTCCGAGATGTTTCCGGACAAGTGGGAGCGCTTCATCGCGCCGATCCCGGAAAATGAGCGTCACGAAATGATGCACGCCTATCATCGCCGCCTGACCAGCGACGACAAGGCGACCCGGCTTGCCGCTGCCAAGACCTGGAGCATCTGGGAAGGCGAAACCATCACGCTGCTTCCTGAACCGTCCACCAGCGACAAGTTCGAGGAAGACGAGTTCGCCTACGCCTTCGCCCGCATCGAAAACCACTTCTTCGTCAATGCCGGCTGGATGGAGGAGGGACAGCTGCTGCGTGATGCACACAAGCTCCAAGGCATTCCCGGCGTCATCATTCACGGTCGCTACGACATGCCGTGCCCGGCGAAATATGCCTGGGCACTGCACAAGGCATGGCCGGATGCGGATTTCCATCTGATCGAAGGGGCGGGGCACGCCTATTCGGAGCCCGGCATTCTCGATCAGCTGATCCGCGCGACGGACAGGTATGCGGGGAAGGTGTAATGACCAGTTCTGCCGCTTTCACCCCCCTCTGTCCCTTCGGGACATCTCCCCCTCAAGGGGGGAGATCGTTCTTTCCTCTTGCAAAGGTTAGGGACGCAGGCAGTCTGCGGCTGATCTCCCCCCTTGAGGGGGAGATGTCGGCGTCGCCGACAGAGGGGGGTAAGGCCGCCGGCCAGGGCCTCCGTGATAAATCACCAACTGCCGTAATCCGCTTTCGGAGCAAAGCCGCATGACCCGCGAACGCATCTACCTCTTCGACACCACCCTACGTGACGGGCAGCAGACGCCCGGCATTGATTTTTCCGTCGAGGACAAGATTGCGATTGCCGCTTTGCTCGATGATTTCGGCGTCGACTATGTCGAGGGTGGTTATCCCGGTGCCAACCCGACGGATACCGAGTTCTTCAAGACCCGCCGCACCCACAGTGCCCGGTTCGTGGCCTTCGGAATGACCAAGCGCGCCGGTGTTTCCGCCTCCAACGATCCGGGCCTCAATGCTTTGCTGCAGGCCAACAGCGACGCGATCTGTCTTGTCGCCAAGAGCTGGGACTATCATGTGAAGGTCGCACTCGGCTGTTCCAACGAGGAAAACCTGGAGTCGATCCGGGAATCCGTTCAGGCCGTGGTAAGGAGCGGCCGCGAGGCTATGATCGACTGCGAGCACTTCTTTGACGGCTACAAGGCCAATCCCGAATATGCGCTCGCCTGCGCCACGACGGCCTACAACGCAGGCGCCCGCTGGGTCGTTCTCTGTGACACCAATGGCGGCACCCAGCCGCCGGAAATTCGCGACATCGTCGCGGCCGTCATCGCCGCCGGTGTCCCCGGTGCCAATCTCGGCATCCATGCCCATAACGACACCGGACAGGCCGTCGCCAATTCGCTGGCCGCCGTGGAGGCTGGCGTCCGCCAGGTCCAGGGCACGCTGAACGGTATCGGCGAACGTTGCGGCAACGCCAATGTGGTGACGCTGATCCCGACACTGGCGCTGAAGGAAACCTATGCCACCCGTTTTGAAACCGGCATAGATTCAGAAAAGCTGCAGGAACTCACCCGCCTATCCCACGCCTTCGACGAGCTACTGAACCGCTCCCCCGATCACCAGATGCCCTATGTCGGCGCCTCCGCCTTCGCCACCAAGGCCGGCATCCACGCCTCTGCGCTGCTGAAAGACCCGCGTACCTATGAACACGTGACGCCCGAAAGCGTCGGCAACCTGCGTAAGGTCATGGTCTCAGATCAGGGCGGCAAGGCCAATTTCATCAATGCGCTCAAACGCCGTGGCATCGTGGTCTCCAAAGACGATCCGAAGCTCGACAAGCTGATTTCCATCGTCAAAGAGCGCGAGGCGACCGGCTACGCTTATGAAGGGGCTGATGCGAGCTTTGCGATCCTTGCCCAGCGTACCCTCGGTTCCGTGCCGGATTTCTTCCACGTCGACAGTTTCCGCGTGATGGTCGAGCGTCGCTACGATGCGAACGGCAATCTCAAGACCGTCTCGGAAGCAGTGGTTCGGGTCTCGATCGATGGCGAGACAACCATGTCGGTTGCCGAAGGTCACGGGCCGGTCAACGCGCTCGATCTGGCGCTGCGAAAGGATCTCGGCAAATACCAGTCCGAGATCGCCGATCTGGAACTGGCTGACTACAAGGTCCGCATCCTCAACGGCGGCACGGAAGCGATAACCCGCGTGCTCATAGAATCCCTAGACGGCACCGGCCAGCGCTGGTGGACCGTCGGTGTCTCCGACAACATCATCGATGCGTCTTTCCAGGCGCTTATGGATTCCATCGTCTACAAGCTCCTGAAGAACCGCAACCATCAAGGGCTGGTGGCCGCGGAATAACAGTCGAGGCGTCCACCAAAGCGCTGGCAAGGTGGACGCCACTTCCTCAACGAATCGGCTGGATTCCGAGAGTGACGTCGCTGTTCAGTCACCCCGGTAACCATTTTAGGTGCGATCTTACTTATATTTCCCCGAACCGTTTCTTGGCAGGAACGAATCTGCTTTCTGGAAGACGGGAAACACAGGGGGAAATCCATGGCCACGAAGCCATCTCTGACGACGACACAGGCCGGTGAGCAGCTGACACGCAACGATTCCAGCTGGGCGGTAAATCTCGCTGAAAAAGTAACGATAACATATGCTTATCGTACCAGCATTCCCTCCGGTTATCAGGGGGACTCCGTCGAGGCGCAGACATTCGAAAAGTTCACGGCGTCCCAGATTGCCGTCAGCGAAAAAATCTTCGATCTGTTCGAGGAGGTCTGCGGCGTCACCTTGAAGCGGGTCGCCGGCACCAATGGCTATTCCAATGCGGCTACGATGCTGCTTGGCAATTACAGCGATGCCGAGAATGGCGGGATCTACGGATACTCCTACGGCGTCGGCAGCGGCAGGACGAGTTCCGCCGCTCTTGACGGCGACTTCTGGTACAATCTGGAAGGACCGAATTCCAATGGTTCCAGCCCGCAGATCGCCATCGGCTCGGATGACTATAACACCATCATGCACGAGCTCGGCCACTCCCTTGGCCTCGAACACCCCACGGATTATCCTGAAAATTTCGACTATGAGCGGGACGCCGCCTACAGGCAGGATTCGCTGCAATACACCGTGATGAGTTATTTTTCCGCCTCGGAGACCGGGGCAGTGCATCAGGGGCAACTTCTGAAGACGCTTGGCCTGCATGACATCGCAGCCCTCCAGCGGCTCTATGGCGCCAACATGACGACGCGGACCGGTGATGATACCTACGGCTTCGGCGGCAAGGGCGTTTATGGCCTGTCGAAGGCTTCGGACAAGACCGTCTTTTCCATCTGGGACGCAGGCGGTCGCGATACGCTGAATTTCTCGAAGTACACCGCTACCCAGACCATCGACCTCAACGCCGAAAAGTTCTCGTCCGTCGGCGGGTTGAAGTGGAATATCTCGATTGCCAAGGGCGTGACGATCGAAAACGCGGTCGGCGGCTCTGGCGCCGACACGATTAACGGCAATAAGGCGGCCAATCTGCTGAGCGGCGGTGCCGGCAAGGATACGCTGAACGGCAATGCCGGCAATGACAGGCTCATCGGCGGCTCCGGCTACGACAGCCTCGATGGCGGTACCGGCCAGGATACGGCGGACTACAGCTCCTCGACCACGACGATCCAGATCGCCTTGAAGGGTGCCTCCTGGGCGAATGTCACCAATCAAAACGACACGATTCTCGACCGCGTCCGCAATATCGAAAACCTCACGGGCGGCTCGGGCGACGATGTTTTCGTCGGTGACGGCTTCTCCAACCGGCTTTCCGGCAAGGCGGGGTCGGACTATCTGGACGGCGGCGCCGGCAGCGATATCCTGACCGGCGGAAGCGGTAACGACTTCTTCGTTTTCGGTGCTGTCACGCTCGCCAAGCTTGGGCTCGACCTCTTGATCGATTTCGCCACGGGCGACAAGATCACCCTGCTGGCCGATACCTTTACCGGGCTGGGCAATCCGAAAGATCCCGTCGGTCTTTCCAAAGGCGATTTCTCGTCCGGTACCTCGGTCAAGTCGATGGCCAAGGGCGACCACCTGTTCTTCGATACCGACGACTCGTGGATTTACTACGATAACGACGGTGCGGGTACCGGCGGTTCGGCCATCAAGTTTGCAGAGCTCGATAACAGCTACAAGGTCACCTATAGCGACTTCCTGATCGTCTGACGATCCACCCGCGTCGATACGGTCCCGCTTCCGAGCGTGGCATGGCCTGATGGACATGCCACGCTTTCGCGTTATTCGCCGGTGTCGGACATGCCGGAAAGTTGCCCTTCGATGGCCGCCTTGTCGATGATCGACAGGACCTGCCATATCTTCCCATCCCGAAAACTATAGAAGACGTTCTCGGCAAAGGAGACTTTCCCGCCATTCACGGGGAGGCCGAGAAAGGTTGCGCGTGGCGTGCAATGAAAGCCGAGGCGGCTGGCGATCACCGGTGGATCGGCCGCCAGCATGTCGATGCTGAAGTAAAGGTCGGGAATATCGTCGAAATCCTTTTCCAGCATCGCCCGATAGCCGGAAAGCCCGATCGATCGGCCATTGTGGCTTGCGTCCTTATGCACGAACTGACCGAGCGACGGCCAGTCCTGCCGATTGAGGCAATCGATGTAACCGCGATAAAGCGCGCAAAGTTCGTCTTTCGTCATAGCCGTCGCCTTCCGTTGGCTGCGGGATGCGTCAGCCCGCGCCTCACAGCACCAGCCTGAACTTGGCGAAGCCGTCCGCCCCGTCGCCTGCATCCTCGAGCTTCACGCTCTTGACCTCACCGAGCAGCCCGCGCGCCCTCGGGCCAGTCTCGAAGATAGCAGTCGTGTTGGCCAAGGGTTTGAAGGTCCAGTTGGCATCGGCAGAGGGATTGATCGTTCCCTGTTCGTGGATATAGCGGACGATGACGTCGCGGTTCGTGTCGGGTGCCACGAACACCACCTTGTCGGCTGCGATGTCGGGAAACTTTCCGCCGCCGCCCGCACGATAATTGTTGGTCGCGACCACGAATTTTTGCGCGGGATCGATCGGCTTGCCGTCGAACGTCAGGTTCTGGATGCGGTTTGAGCCGGCGTTCACGACATTGCCGTCATTGTCGTATTTCGCCGGCTGGGAAAGGTCGATTTCGTAGGTCACGCCGTCGATGATATCGAAATTGTAGGACGGGAAATCCGGGTTCAGAAGCGGTGCATCCTTTGCGCCTGCCTCGACCGTGTTGAACATGCCGGCCGACATTTCCAGCCAGTTCTTTACCTGTTCGCCGGTGATAACGACGGCCTGCACGGTGTTCGGATAAAGATAGAGATCCGCGACGTTCTTGATGGCGATGTCGCCCGCCGGAACGTCGGTATAGTAATCGGCACCGCCGCGACCGCCGGCCTTGAAGGGAGCCGCGGCCGAAAGCACCGGAAGATCCTTGTGCTCCGTGTCCTTCAGCATGTCCTTGATGTACCAGGTCTGTGCATTGGAGACGATCTGGACGGACGGGTCGTCCGCCACCAGCGCGAAGTAGGAGTAGAGGGGAGCGGAGGTCTTGCCGACCGGCGTGCGCACATAGGCGAGCGTCGCCTCATGTTCGGCCTTCGCCGCCGTCAGCACGTCGGCGCGATCGACCACATCCGCCACGACCTTCTTGTCCTCGCGGTGGTAGATCGGCCGCGCTTCGGTCGTGAAATCGACGATCCGCCAGCTGTTGCCGTCCTTCTCCAGCAGCAGGTCGATTAGGCCGAGATGCGATCCCCAGAAGCCGCCCATGACGGCCGGCTTGCCAAGCAGCGTGCCCTTGACGGGATCGACGCCTTCGATGCCGTCAAAACTCTTCGGGCCGGGAAAGACGAGATGCTGGTGTCCGGTGAAAACGGCATCAATGCCCTCCACCCCTGCGAGATAGAGCGAGGCGTTTTCCATGCGGTGGGACTGGCCCGAGCCATCGATGCCGGAATGGGAAAGCGCGATAACGATATCGGCGCCGTCTTCCTTCATGACCGGCACCCAGGCCTTGGCAGCCTCGACGATATCGCGCGTCTGCGCCTTGCCTTCGAGGTTCTTGATGTCCCAGATCATGATCTGGGGCGGCACGAAGCCGATGATGCCGATCTTCAGCGGGCTGGTTGCGCCGGAGCCGTCGGTGATCACCTTTTCGACGATCGTATAGGGCTTGAAGAAAAGCTCGTCTTTCCTGGGATCGGAGGCAAGCTGGCCCTTGGTCAGGTTGGCGCAGACGAAAGGATAGTTGGCGCCGGCAAGCACCTTGTTCATATAGTCCAGGCCGTAGTTGAACTCATGGTTGCCCAGAGTGCCGGCCTCGTAGCCCAGAACGTTCATCGCCTTGATGACCGGGTGAACATCGCCTTCCTTCATGCCATGCTGATAGGCCATGAAATCGCCCATCGGATTGCCCTGCAGGAAGTCGCCGTTGTCGACCAGCAGCGAGTTGGTCGCTTCCGCGCGGATTGCGTCGATGATCGAGGCGGTGCGGGCAAGGCCCATCGTGTCGTTCGGCTTGTCGGCATAATAGTCGTAGGGGAAGACATGGACATGGATGTCGGTCGTTTCCATGATCCGCAGGTGGGCCTGGTTGTTGGCTGCGCGTGCTGCGAAAGGATGCAGCAGGACAAGACCGGAGGTGGCGGCAAGGCCGCCAAGCAGAGAGCGGCGCGTGATGGCGTGAAGTCCGAGACTGGCTGACATGCTGTACCCTTTTCTTCATGTGGTCTGGACGAAAGCTAGAACGGGTTCGTTTGGAAAGCATGCCCGGAAATATGACGGTTTTTCGCCGGTGACGCGGGAGTGTCAAACTTATTGCATCAAGCTTCACCGAAATGAATTGGTCGCCCCAGCCGCTTTGGAGTAGGACGACGCAAAGCAGAAAAACATTCGGGATGAAACGCCATGGCTGATGCCAAAGACACTCCGGCCCCGGCCCCAGCCCTGGCAAATGGCGATTCGCCGCGCGGTTTTGCCTTCGCGCTTACGGCCTATCTGCTGTGGGGTTTCCTGCCGTTCTTCATGAAGGCGGTCGCTCACATTCCGGCTTTCGAGGTGGTTGCCCACCGCATCGTCTGGTCGGTACCGCTTGCCGGTCTCGTGCTTTTGTGGCTCGGGCGTACCGGTGACGTGAAGGTGGCGCTGCAATCGCCGCGCATGCTAAAAATGGCCTCCGTCACCGCGATCCTCATCACCATCAACTGGGGCATCTATGTCTGGGCGATCGGTGCCGGCAGGGCGCTGGAGACGGCGCTCGGCTACTACATCAACCCGCTGTTTTCGATTTTCCTCGGAGCCGTTCTCCTGAAGGAGCGGCTAAGCCGCGCACAGATGGTTGCCATCGGTCTGGCGGCCATTGCGGTTGCGGTGCTTGCCTTCGATGCCGGCGGCCTGCCATGGGTGTCCATCAGCCTTGCCCTGACATGGGGCCTCTATGCCTTTTTCCGCAAAACCCTGCCGGTTGGCCCCAACCAGGGTTTCTTCCTTGAGGTGCTGCTCCTCAGCGTTCCGGCGCTGGGCTATATCGTCTACCTCGAAGCGAGCGGGCAGGGCCATTTCTTTGATACCGGCGTGACGGATGGTCTCCTGCTGCTCGCCTGCGGCGTCGTCACGGCCATTCCGTTGATGATCTACGCCAATGGCGCAAAATTGCTCCGTCTTTCGACGATCGGCATCATGCAATACATCGCGCCCACGATGATCTTCCTGATTGCCGTCTTCGTGTTCCATGAGCCGTTCAACACCGCCAAGCTCGTTGCCTTCATCTTCATCTGGGCAGCGCTTGCCGTCTATTCCGGCTCGATGCTGATGGAAAGCCGGCGCGCGGCTCGCCGGCTGCAGGCGCACCCGGCAGAGTAGGTCGCAAGCCTGCTTCAATAGAAACGCCGCGTTTCCTGAGGAAGCGCGGCGTTTTCGTATCAGGCTGTTATGATGCCTTACATCTTGTCGATGATGTCGCCTTCGCCGTCGCGGTCCACCTTGCTGGCCCAATGGTTGAGCAGGGCAGGGACGATCTCGTCGACGCTGTCGATGACGAGCGGCTGCAGGAGATGCGCCGAGTGAATGAAGCCGGCGTCGGCCATGTGGCGGATGAGTTCCATCAGCGGGTCCCAGAAGCCGCCGATATTGGCAAGCACGATCGGCTTGCGATGGCGGCCGAGCTGCGCCCAGGTCATGATCTCCACGACCTCTTCCAGCGTGCCAATGCCGCCGGGAAGGGTGACGAAGGCATCCGCCCGCTCAAACATCTTGTGCTTGCGAACGTGCATGTCCGGGGTCACGATCAGCTCGGAAAGCTGGCCAAGCGAATGGCGCGTCGCCTCCATATCGACAAGAAATTCGGGGATAATGCCCGTAACGCGCCCGCCATTGGAAAGAACGCCGCTGGCCACTGCGCCCATGATGCCCTTTGTGCCGCCGCCGTAGACCAACTGCAGATGGTTTTCCGCCATGGATTTGCCAAGCCGGCGGCCTGCATCCATGAAGGCTTTGTCGCGGCCCGGCTGGGAGCCGCAATACACACAAACGGATCGAATCGGGATATTTTGCTCATTCATAGGCCCAAAGAGACATTGCCCGGTCCGATGCGTCAAGAAAAATGAAGGGAAAGCGTCTGCCCACGGGCCTTCAAGGGGCTCTGATGCTTGTGAAGGAGTGGGGAAATCGTTAGCAATTTCAGGGTTGAATGAATTGCCGTGCAGGCTGGTCTATCCCGGGGGCGGGAAGAGGACCGGGACCTGCGCATATGGGGACTGAGCTCGATCAGACGATGACGTGAACATCGCAGGTACCGGGCTTTCTTGGAGATGTCGAAAATGAAGAACAAGGCCGGTCTGGTGGCCCTCATCGTACTCGCGGCTGCGACGGCCCTGATGGTCTTCTTTGTTCTGCCGAATGTCAGCGGCGACAAGGAAACTCCGTCCGCTGAAAGCAAGAGCGAGCCTGCGGCCGAAACACCGGCCGCCGATGCGAAGGGCAGCCGCCCCACAACGGAGGGTTCGACAACGGACGGTCAGGCTGCCGCGCCGCAGACGGCAAGCCCGGATGCAGCGGCCGGCCAGAACGCTACCGCGCCACAAACTGATAAGCCTGCCGATGCGACAGCCGCGTGGGTCGTTCCGAGTTTTGATATCCTGCGCGTCGAGCCCGATGGCTCCACGGTTATCGCGGGCCGTGCCCAGCCGGGCACCAAGCTTGAGATTGTCAACGGCGACAAGGTCGTCGCGACCGCAGATGTCAGTGCCGCCGGAGATTTCGCCGCTGTGTTCGAACAGCCGCTCGATCCGGGCGATTATCAGTTGCTGCTGCGGAGCCTCGGCGCGGGCAATCAGGCCAAGACCTCGGAAGAGGTCGCGACGGTTTCGATCCCGAAGGACAAGAGCGGCGAGCTTCTGGCGATGGTTTCCAAGCCGGGTACGGCGAGCCGTATCATCACCGCCCCGAAGGAGGCCGTCGCTTCGCAGGCGAACCAGCAGCCGGCCGCTGAACAGCCAGCTGCGGCCGCAGACGGCGCGGCTTCGGCCGATACCGCTGCCGCGGACGCAAATGCCAAGCCGACCGCAGAGACCGCCGCTGCAAATCCGGCCGCCGCCACCACAGAACCCCCGGCTGTCGCCGTGTCCGCAGTCGAGCTTGAAGGCAGCAAGATTTTCGTTGCCGGCACAGCCAAGGCCGGTTCTCTCGTTCGCGGCTACGCGGACGACCGACTGATTGGCGAGGCTAAGACCAACGACCAGGGTCGTTTTGTTATCGACGGCTCGCTCGATCTTTCTGTCGGCAAGCATACGATCCGTGTCGACATGATGGCTGACGACGGCAAGACCGTCGCCGTGCGTGCCTCCGTGCCTTTCGATCGTCCTGCAGGCGAGCAGGTCGCGGCCGTCGCCCAGCCCTCCGCCAACGGCGCGATCATGCCGTTCGATGGCGGTGCCTTTGACGGTCTGCGCCTCGAGGCCGCCAAGGCGTTCGGTCTCCTGAAGGGGCTCTTTGCCGATGGCAAACTCCCGAATGCCGAACAACTGGCAGCCGCACGCTCCTCGACGGAATTCGCTCTGGGCTCGCTTGCCGACTTCAAGGCCCCGGAAACGCTGGAAGCCAGCGTCAAGGACATGGTGGCCAGGACTTCCAAGGCTGCCGCCGATGCGCTCGCACTCCTGAAGGCTCTGCCGCAGGATGCGCAGAGTGTTGGCGCCGCCCTTGGCAAGATCGAGGCTGCGATCGGTTCCGCCTTGATGCCGCGGACGGACGGCGCCGGCGGAACGGTCTCGCAGGAAACCGCGCCAACCACCCCGGCTCCGGACACCGCAGGCGGTGCGACCACCCAGGAACCCGTCGCTGAAGCGCCGGCGACGGAAGAGCCGGTTGCACAGGCTCCTGCTGCGGACAATTCGGCCGCGCCTGCCACAGGGGAAACGGCCGCCGCTCCGCAGACTGTCGAGCAAGCTCCGCTGACCGAGAGCAAGTCCTCCGTGATCATTCGACGCGGTGATACGCTGTGGCAGATCTCGCGCCGCGTCTACGGGGCGGGCGTTCGCTACACCACGATTTACATGGCCAACGAGGACCAGATCAGCGATCCCGACAGGATCCAGCCGGGCCAGATCTTCGGTGTGCCGGACAAGGCGCTGCCGGATGCGGAATCGGAAGAAATCCACCGCAAGCGCATCACGAACCAGCCATAAGGTTTTCCCCGACCGTTGCATTGCAGCGGTTATGATGAAGCCCTATCTGAAGACAACCAAGCGGCGCCGACGAGGCGCCGCTTTCCATTGGAAACCAAGGCACGGACGGATGTTCCGCGTGTCCTTTGCCGCGGCAATCGCCGCGGCACGACGGCAAAGCAGAAGCGATGGCCCAGAAGAAGACCGTATCGGCAGATGCCGGCAATCCGCTCCAGACCATTCTCAATCTCTGGCCCTATATGTGGCCCAGCGACCGCAACGATCTCAAGATGCGGGTGGTATGGGCGACACTGATCCTGCTGGTCTCCAAGGTCGTCCTGCTGCTTGTTCCCTATTTCTTCAAGTGGTCGACCGACGCCCTGAACGGCAAGGCGGATGTGGTCGGCATCCTGCCGGCGTTCTTGACCGGTGCCGTCATGCTGGTGCTGGCCTATAATGTCGCCCGTCTTCTGCAGGCGGGGTTGAACCAGCTGCGGGATGCGCTTTTTGCCAGCGTCGGTCAGCATGCGGTGCGCCAGCTTGCCTATCGCACCTTCGTCCATATGCATCAGCTGTCGCTGCGCTTCCATCTGGAGCGCCGCACCGGCGGGCTTTCGCGCATTATCGAGCGTGGTACCAAGGGCATCGAAACCATCGTCCGCTTCACCATTCTCAACACGGTGCCGACGCTGATCGAATTCCTGCTGACGGCGGTGGTCTTCTGGTGGGGATACGGCTTCAACTACCTGCTGGTGACGGCTGTCACGGTCGTTCTCTATATCTGGTTCACCGTCAAGGCGAGCGATTGGCGCATTTCCATCCGCCGTTCGATGAACGACAGCGATACGGAAGCCAATACGAAGGCCATCGACTCTCTTCTCAACTTCGAGACCGTCAAATATTTCGGCAACGAGGAGATGGAAGCCAAGCGCTTCGATCAGTCTATGGCGCGGTACGAGAAATCCGCAACGCAGGTCTGGACCTCCTTGGGCTGGCTGAACTTCGGCCAAGCTCTGATTTTCGGCGGTGGCACGGCGGTCATGATGGTCATGTCGGCGCTCGCCGTGCAGCGCGGCGAGCAGACGCTGGGCGATTTCGTCTTCATCAATGCCATGCTGATGCAGCTCTCCATCCCGCTCAATTTCATCGGCTTCGTCTACCGCGAAATCCGCCAGGGCCTCACGGATATCGAGCAGATGTTCGATCTTCTGGAAGTTGAGGCCGAGGTTCTCGACAAGCCCGACGCTCGCGAACTCGCCATCGACAAGGGGGCGATCGTCTTCAAGGAGGTGCACTTCGCCTATGACCCGGCCCGTCCGATCCTCAAGGGCATCAGCTTCGAGGTGCCGGCTGGCAAGACCGTCGCGGTCGTCGGCCCCTCCGGTGCCGGCAAGTCGACGCTCTCGCGTCTGCTCTATCGCTTCTACGACGTGCAGGAAGGCTCGATCACCGTCGATGGTCAGGATGTGCGCGATCTGACGCAGAAGAGCCTGCGCGCCGCGATCGGCATGGTGCCGCAGGATACGGTGCTGTTCAACGACACGCTCGCCTATAACATCCGCTACGGCCGACCCTCCGCCAGCGATGCGGAGGTTCAGGCGGCGGCCGAGATCGCCCAGATCGGCGATTTCATCAAGCATCTGCCGGAGGGCTACAATGCCATGGTCGGCGAACGCGGCCTGAAGCTTTCCGGCGGAGAAAAACAACGTGTTGCGATTGCGCGAACCGTTCTCAAGAGCCCGCCGATCCTGATCCTCGACGAGGCGACATCGGCGCTCGACACCCGCACCGAGCAGGAAATCCAGGCGGCTTTGGAAGTCGTGTCGCAAAACCGGACGACGCTGGTCATCGCCCACCGCCTTTCGACGGTCATTCATGCGGATGAGATCATCGTGCTGAAGGATGGCGGTATCGCAGAGCGGGGCACCCACGGGGAACTTATCGACCGCAATGGTCTTTACGCCTCCATGTGGAGCCGCCAGCGCGAAGCGACGCAGGCAGAGGAGCGCTTGAAGAAGGTTCAGGAGGAAGACGATTTGGGTGTCGTGGTTCGTGGGCCGGTGGCGGGATGAGTGAGAAACAGTAGGGGGTAGGCAATAGGCAGTAGAGAGAGATGCGGGATTGTCGACTATTGCCTGCTGCCTAATTCCTACTGCCTCCAACCGCGCATTGCCCCCCGCCCGATTTCCCTGTAACCCGTGGGCGCAATACAATTCGGAGACGAGAATATATGAGCCTCATCAACACTGTCCGTAACACGCTGGTCCCGGTGCATAAGGCGGGTTATCCGTTCATTGCCGGCTTCTTCGTCGTTTCGCTTCTCCTGGGTCTGCTCTGGGAGCCGCTGATGTGGCTGGGCTTCATTCTAACGGCGTGGTGCGCATACTTCTTCCGCGATCCGGTGCGCATGACGCCGCTGGATGACGATCTCGTCATCAGCCCTGCCGATGGCCGCGTATCCTCCATCGCCATTGTGTCCCCGCCCGATGAACTCGGTATCGGAAACGAGCCGATGCTGCGCATCACCGTTTTCATGAATGTGTTCAATTGCCACGTGAACCGTTCGCCGATGCGCGGCACGGTCCGCCGCATAGCCTATCGCGCCGGCAGGTTCGTCAATGCCGAACTCGACAAGGCCAGCCACGAAAACGAGCGCAACGGCCTTGCGATCGAAACCGCCCATGGCACCATTGGCGTTGTCCAGATCGCCGGTCTCGTTGCCCGCCGCATCATCTGCTGGTCGAACGAGGGCGACACGCTGCAGCCGGGCGAGCGCTTCGGCCTCATCCGCTTCGGTTCTCGCCTCGACGTCTTCCTGCCGGCAGGCGCGCAGGCGCGTGTGACGCTCGGCCAGACGGCAATTGCCGGGGAAACCGTGCTTGCCGAATTCGGCTCCCCCAAGGGCCCGGTCATCAGCCGCCGCGACTGAGCCGAGGAGCATTTCCAGCAAAAGTGTGAAGCGGTTTTGCGTCCGGGAATGCGTAGAAGCGAATAACAGGAGCGAGTCCATGGAAACGCCTTTTCCGTCCTATGAGCCGAACGGCCCGAACAACGAAGCGCGGGGACCGCGCCTGCGGGAAATTCCCCTGCGGCTGATCGTCCCGAATGTTGTGACCGTGCTGGCGATCTGCGCCGGCCTGTCGGGCGTTCGGCTGGCGATCGAGAACCGTTTCGAGCTTGCCGTTGCGATGGTCCTGCTTGCCGCCTTTCTGGATGGTATCGATGGCCGTCTCGCCCGAATGATGAAGGCGACGTCGAAATTTGGTGCGCAGATGGATTCGCTCGCCGACATCGTCAACTTCGGTGTCGCACCGGCCCTCGTGCTTTACGCCTTCATTCTGGATCAGGCCCGCTCGCTGGGCTGGATTGCGGCCCTGATCTATGTAATCGCTGCCGGGCTGCGGCTTGCCCGCTTCAACGTCATGGCCGAGCGCGAGGTCAAGGCGACATGGCAGTCGGAATATTTCGTGGGCGTGCCGGCGCCAGCGGGCGCGATGCTGGTGCTGTTGCCGGTCTATCTGGGTCTTCTCGGTGTCGTACCGGATCGCACCATCGCGATCATCGCCTCGGCTTACACGGTCCTGATCGGCTTCCTCCTAGTCTGCCGCATGCCGGTCTGGTCGGGAAAATCGACGAACCGTATCCGTCGCGACCTCGTGCTGCCGATTATCCTGGTCGTTGTTTTCTACGTGGCGACCCTGATGACCTACACCTGGGAGACCATGGTGGTGACGGCGCTTGCCTATCTCGCGACGCTGCCCTTCGGCGCCCGCAAGTGGCAGAAAAAATACGGCAACTGGCCGGATCACCCGGATCATCCCGACCACCCGGAAGGGCTGGATGACGGTCTGCCGGTTGAACGCAAAAGCGATCAGCCATAAGCACCAAGAACAAAAAGCCGCCCGTGCAAACGAGGCGGCTTTTTCAATGATGCGGCGTTTGTGCTGATCAATCCGGCAGCCGGTAATCCACGATCCGGTTCTCGCGGACGATAAAGAGCTTGCCCGTTTCGGTCTGATCCGGCCCAACCAGCGGAACGAGCTTGGCGGCGACTTCTGAAGGATGCGGCACCGTCATCGGGTCTTCGCCGGGAATAGCCTGCGCCCGCATGGCCGTGCGCGTGCCGCCCGGATCGACCGAGAGGATGCGCAGCGGCAGGCGCTGGGTCTCGCCGGCCCAAGTGCGCGCCAAGGCTTCGACGGCGGCCTTGGACGCGGAGTAGGGCCCCCAGAACGGCTTGCACTTGTGTGCGGCGCTCGACGACAGGATGAGGGCGCGGCCGGCATCGGATGCCTGCAGCAGCGGATCGACGGAACGGATCAGCCGCCACGTCGCGGTGACATTGATGTTCATGACTTTCTCGAAAACCTTGGCCTCGACATGCCCGATCGGCGAGATGACGCCAAGCATGCCGGCATTGGCGACGAGAATGTCGAGCTTACCCCAGCGCTCATGGATAGCGCCGCCGAGCTTGTCGATGGCCCCCATGTCGGCGAGATCGAAGGGCACCAGCGTCGCGGGAAGACCGCCAGCCGCCTTGATCGCATCATCAAGCTCTTCCAGACCACCGATCGTGCGGGCGCAGGCGATGACCTGCGCACCCGCCTTGGCCAACTCCAATGCGGTGAAATAGCCGATGCCGCGGGAGGCTCCGGTGACCAGCGCGAGGCGGCCCTTGAGATCGATCATGTCTGGATGGCTCCGGTTTCGAAAATGCTGGCTTGCTCTGCCATAGCATTGCCCCCGGATGCAAGACGGCAAGGCCAGTTAAGCCTCCCTCTTCCGTCATGCTCGGGCTTCCCGAGCATCTGCAAGTCTTTGATTTTAGGAGGGGTCAGCAGATCCTCGGCACAAGGCCGAGGATGACGTCAGATATGTATTCTAAACCGACAAACGATCAGCCGTTGCTGGCCATAACCGAAAGCTTCAGGCCGGCGGTCTCGCCATTCTTGTCGAGCAGGCGGGTCGGGTAGTCGCCGGTGAAATAGTGGTCGGTGAACTGTGGACGCGCATTGTTGCGATCCTCGCCACCGACGGCCCGGTAGAGACCGTCGATCGTCAGGAACTCCAGCGAGTCAGCACCGATGTACTTCGCCATCGCCTTGACGTCCGCATACTGGTTGGCGATGAGCTTCTCGGCGTTCGGCGTGTCGATGCCGTAGAAATCCGGATAGAAGATCATCGGGCTGGCGACGCGAAGATGCACTTCGGTCGCCCCGGCATCGCGGATCATCTGCACGATCTTGAGCGAGGTCGTGCCGCGCACGATGGAATCGTCAACGAGAACGACGCGCTTGCCTTCGATCATCGCCCGGTTCGCAGAATGCTTCAGCTTCACGCCGAAGGCGCGGATCTGCTGTGTCGGCTCGATGAAGGTACGGCCGACATAGTGGTTGCGGATAATGCCGTATTCGAAGGGAATGCCGCTTGCCTGGGCAAAGCCAAGGGCTGCCGGCGTGCCGCCATCCGGAACCGGAACGACGACGTCTGCCTCGACCGGCGATTCCTTGGCGAGGTTGATGCCCATGTTCTTGCGCGCGACATAGACGCTCCGGCCGCCCACAACCGAATCGGGGCGGGCGAAGTAGACGTATTCGAACAGGCAGAGACGTTCAGGCTGCTGGTTGGCCGGCTTGCGCGCATCGATCTGAACCGAACCGTCCGGCTGGATTTCGCAGATGATGACTTCGCCATTTTCGACGTCGCGGATGTACTTCGCGCCAATGATATCGAGTGCGCAGGTTTCCGAGCAGAAGATCGGCTTTCCATCAAGTTCGCCCATGACGAGCGGCCGGATGCCGATCGGGTCGCGTGCGGCAATGAGCTTCGTGCGGGTCATCGCCACCATGGCGTAGCCGCCTTCCATCTGGCGAATGGCGTCGATGAAACGGTCGGCGGTCGAGGAGTGGCGGGAGCGGGCGATAAGGTGAAGAACGACTTCCGTATCCGAGGTCGACTGACAAATGGCGCCGGTGGCGATGATCTGGCGGCGCAGCGTCAGGCCGTTGGTGAAGTTGCCGTTATGGGCGATGGCGATGCCGCCGACTTCGAGTTCGGCAAACAGCGGCTGGACGTTGCGCAGCGCGACTTCGCCGGTCGTGGAATAGCGGGTATGGCCGATCGAGATAGAACCGGGCAGCTTCGCCAGAACCGCGGGGTTTGTGTAGTGGTCGCCGACAAGCCCCATATGCTTTTCGGTGTGGAACTGCTTGCCGTCGAACGTGACGATACCGGCCGCTTCCTGTCCGCGATGCTGCAGGGCATGCAGGCCGAGTGCCGTCAGCGTTGCCGCATCCGGATGGCCCAGGATGCCGAACACGCCGCATTCTTCATGCAGGGTATCGCCATCGAGTATGTTTTCAATCTCTGCGGAACGGGTCATCGCTTTGGCCTTTTGTCAGCACGGACGCGGAGGAGCGCATATCGTATTGTAATGCCGATCCGTCAAGTCGCGAGGATTGAGGGACAAGCATGGCATCATTGCAAAATGGACAAGGCCCGCCGGAGCGGGCCTTCATTCTATCATCGGACCTCAGCCGTTGGTAGCTGCGCCGTTGGTCGCGGGCGCGTCGTCGGCCGGAGCCTGTTCGGCCGGCGCCTGATCCGAAGGGGCAGCCGGCGTGTCGTTCTCGTCGCCGGCCGTCGGCTCCTTGCCGCGCAAGCGGTCGAGGATCGTGGCATCGGCATTTTCAGGCAGGAGCGCGATCAGCTTGCCGCCGAGATTGTCGAGCAAGGGCTTGGACTTGGCCTGGGTAACCCACGGCGGCTGCTGCTGCGGCGCAACCAGCCAGTTGAAGAACAGCATGGCGACCACGACAAGCAGAACGCCGCGGGCAGCCCCGAAGAGGAAGCCAAGCGTCCGGTCCAGCGCCCCGATCCGGCTGTCGATGATGAAATCGGCAATCCGCATGGTGATGAAGGAAATGATGATCAGCGCCACGAGAAAGACGACGCCGGCCGAGCCGATCATCGCAACGGTGTCGCTGGTCGTATATTTCGTCGCGTAGGGCAGGAGGTAAGGATAGAGAAAGTAAGCTGCGGCAGCCGCGCCCACCCAGCTTGCGACCGACAGGACTTCCCGGGAAAAGCCGCGCACCATTGCCAGAATGGCGGAAAACAGCGCGACGCCGAGAACGATACCGTCGAGAATTGTTATGGGCATATTGACCTACTCCGAACCCGCACCTGAAGCGGCCTCATGTCGATGTGTGCGAACCATATATAACATCCCGAAGCAAGCGTCCCGGGGCGTCATGGCGGTGAACACTGTTTTCACCGGATTTTCGGCGTTTCCGCATGGAAAATCCGTCAGTATTCCTCGTCCGCCTGCTTCAGGGCACCCTTCGAGCCGGCAATGCGCGCCACCAGATCCGGAAGCCCCTCCATCTCGCTCCAGCGCAGACCCGTTCCCTTGGGAAGATCCGGCGAAGCCGATGGCAGGACGACCTGTGAAAAGCCGAGCTTTTCGGCTTCTTTAAGGCGCTGGGCGGTGTGCGCAACCGGTCGGATTGCCCCCGACAGGCTGACCTCGCCGAAATAGACGCAATCGGGAGGAAGGGCAAGACCGGCGAGCGACGAAACAAGTGCGGAGGCGACCGCAAGATCGGCGGCGGGCTCCGTGATGCGGTAGCCACCGGCGACATTGAGATAGACGTCGTGCTGCCCGAGGCGAACCCCGCAATGCGCTTCGAGAACGGCAAGAATCATCGATAGACGCGACGAGTCCCAGCCGACTACCGCGCGGCGGGCGGTGCCGAGCGATGTCGGCGCCACCAGGGCCTGCACCTCGACCAGAACCGGCCGTGTTCCCTCCATGCCGGCAAAGACAGCGGCGCCCGGCGCTTTGGCATTGCGCTCCCCAAGGAAAAGTTCGGAAGGGTTGGTGACTTCGCGAAGCCCCTTGTCCGACATTTCAAAGACGCCGATCTCGTCGGTCGGCCCGAAGCGGTTCTTGACGGTGCGCAGGATGCGGTAGTGATGGCCGCGGTCACCCTCGAAATAGAGAACCGCATCGACCATATGCTCGACGACGCGGGGACCGGCGATCTGGCCTTCCTTGGTCACATGGCCGACAAGCACGACCGTCGCGCCCGTCTGCTTGGCGAAACGGATCATCGCCTGCACGCCGGTTCTCACTTGCGTTACCGTTCCCGGCGCGGAATCGACGATATCGCTCCACAGCGTCTGGATCGAGTCGATGATGACGAGATCCGGCCTTTTGCCTTCGCTGAGCGTCGCCAGAATATCCTCGACATTGGTCTCTGCCGCGAGCAGCACGTCCGTGTCGGCGGCGCCAAGCCGCTGGGCGCGCAGCCGCACCTGCGCCACGGCCTCTTCGCCCGAGACATAGATGACCCGGTGTTTCAGCCGGGAGAGGGCGGCCGCAGCCTGCATCAGCACCGTCGATTTGCCGATGCCGGGGTCGCCGCCGATCAGGACGGCCGAGCCGCGCACGAAACCACCGCCGGTCGCTCGATCAAGCTCGGAAATACCCGTCGCAATACGCGGCGCTTCCTCGATCTCGCCGGAAAGCGTTGTCAGAGCGACCGGCCGTCCTTTCTTTGGCGTCTTGCCAGGCCCGCCACCGATCCCGCCCATCGGGTCTTCCTCGACGATCGTGTTCCACTGGCCGCAGCCTTCGCATTTTCCGACCCAGCGCGGATGAACCGTTCCGCAGTTCTGGCAGATGAAATTCGTACGGGCTTTCGCCATCAGGTCTCGCTTTCGGGGAAGTCTTGTGAGGAAACATCCTGGCGTCCGTGCAGGATGCGGACGACGTGGAGATGGTTTTCCTCGACGTGAAAATAGATGCAGTGGCTTTTGTAGGGAAACGCTCTTAGTCCAGGAGCGAACTGTTCCCGCGAGACGCCCGGGAAGTTAATTCGCGCCAATGCAGCTATCTTGCTTTCCAAGCTGTTGACTAGTCGTTGCGCAGCAATCGGGTCTTTCTCAGATATGAATCGGAAGATTGTGGCAAGGTCGCGAATCGCTCTACGCGATAACCGGAATTTCCCAGATGCGCTCATTGCTCCTTTTCGGCCTCTTGTTGGATATAGGCCAACAATTGTCCAGGTTCGGAAAATTCGACGTAGTCGCCGTTCGCGAAATCCTCCAGCCCCTCATCGATCAGCCGTTTGAGTTCAGCGAATTTGGTTTCGTCACGTTCCAGAAGTCTTAGGCCGGCGCGCACGACTTCGCTCGCATTATTAAAACGGCCGGTTGCCACCTGTTTGTTGATGAAGGCGTCAAAATGATCACCGATAACGAAGGACTTTTTCGTGTTGGACATAACTATTTCTCGCGAGGGCTTCACTGGGACGCAGTATAGCAGCGGGTGAGAACTATTCCTACCGGTCAGCTTTGGGGGGCAAACCGATATCACCGTCGCTCGTTTTGATCTTCTTTTGTTCTAATTTACAGAATGGCCTTGATGATTCCAAGCCCAGGTTGAAGAAAACTTCATTCCGCCGGAACGTAGGCCCTGTCGTAGCGCTGCCCAAGGCTGGTCAGCATCTCGTAGCCGATCGTGCCGCCGGCGCGGGCCACATCGTCTATCGCGATGTTTTCGCCGAAGAGCTCGATATAGTCGCCAGCGCGAACGCCGTTTTCCGGCAGGTCGGTGACGTCAAACAGGCTGAGGTCCATCGTCACCCGGCCGAGATGCGGCACCTTCTGGCCATGCAGAAAACCGTAAGCGCCGGAGGGGCGCGCTTGCCGGAGCGTCACACCACCACCGGAGACGGAGCGGTGATACCCGTCGGCATAGCCGACGGCGACGACGGCTACACGGCTGTCGCGCGAAAACTGGGCTGACGCTCCGTAGCTTGCCGTATCTCCGCTCTTGACGGTGCGGATCTGCAGGATGCGCGCTTCCGCGGTCACGACGGGCTTCATCGGGTTCGGCATGTCGTTGACGGCTTCACCGCCATAGACCGCGATGCCGGGGCGGGTGAGATCGAAATGGAAATCCGGGCCAAGATGCACGCCGGCCGAATTGGCAAGGCTCATCTCCACACCGTCAAAGGCATCCGCGATCGTGCGGAACGCGTCGAGCTGGCGGCGATTGAGCGGGTGTGCCTGATCGTCGGCGCAGGCGAGGTGGCTCATCACCAGAACGGGAGAGAAACTTGCCGGTCGCACCGGATCGTTGGCAAGCGCCAGTGCTTCCTGTGGCGTCAGGCCGAGCCGGTTCATGCCGGTATCGACGTGCAAAGCGCAAGGATAATCGCCGCGTTCGGAAAGGGTCGACATGAAGAAGGCGAGCTGCTCTTCCGAGTTGATCACCGGCACGAGGTCATTGTCGAAGAAGTGCTTTTCATTGCCCGGCCACATGCCGGCAAGGATAAAGATGCGGCCTTCCGGAACGTAGGGACGAAGGGCAACGCCTTCCTCGACGCTCGCAACGAAAAAGTCGCGCGCGCCGGCTCCGTAGAGCGTTTCGGAGGCTGGCTCGAAGCCGATGCCATAGGCATCCGCTTTCAGAACGGCCGCCGCGCGGGCCTTGCCCGATATCTTGGCCATCATCCGCCAGTTGTCCGCAAGTGCTGAAAGATCGATGATCAGGCGATTGGAGGCGGCGGAGAAGATGTCGTCCATGCGGCTCAGTGTTCCTCGTATTGCGAGAAGGACGGGTCGGCGAGGTCGGTAAAGCGGGTGAATTCCGACTGGAAGGCGAGCTTCACCGTACCGGTCGGCCCGTGACGCTGCTTGGCGATGATCACGTCCGCCGTGCCCTTCACCTTTTCGAACAGCATCTTCCATTCTTCGTATTTCGGGTCGAACTCGTCGCGGGGTTCGAGGTTCTTGACGTAGTATTCTTCACGGAACACGAACAGCACCACGTCGGCGTCCTGCTCGATCGAGCCGGATTCACGCAGGTCGGAGAGCTGCGGGCGTTTGTCTTCGCGGCTTTCCACCTGACGGGAGAGCTGCGAGAGCGCGATGATCGGCACGTTCAGCTCCTTGCCGAGCGCCTTCAGGCCGGTGGTGATCTGGGTGATTTCCTGCACGCGGTTGTCGCTGGATTTGCCGGAGCCGGTCATCAGCTGGATATAGTCCACCACCAGGCAGTCGAGGCCGCGCTGGCGCTTCAGGCGGCGGGCGCGGGCTGAAAGCTGGGCAATCGAAATGCCACCGGTCTGGTCGATATAAAGCGGCACCTTCTGCATCATCTGGCTGCAGGCGACGAGCTTTTCGAAATCGGCTTCGGAGATATCACCACGACGGATCTTGGAGGAGGAGACTTCCGTCTGCTCGGAGATGATACGGGTCGCCAGCTGTTCGGACGACATTTCCAGCGAGTAGAAGCCGACGACGCCGCCGTTCCTCGCCTTGAACGAACCGTCCGCCTGCACTTCGGGTTCATAGGCTGCGGCAATATTATAGGCGATGTTGGTGGCAAGTGAGGTCTTGCCCATGCCGGGACGCCCCGCCAGCACGATCAAGTCGGAGCGCTGCAGGCCGCCCATGCGGGCATCGAGAGACATGATTCCGGTGGAAATACCCGACAGCGAGCCGTCGCGCTCGAAGGCCTGACCGGCCATGTCGATCGCCAGTGCCACGGCGTCGTTGAACGACTGAAAGCCGCCATCGTAGCGGCCGGTTTCGGCGAGTTCGAACAGGCGACGTTCGGCGTCTTCGATCTGGCTCTGCGGCGGCATGTCGAGCGGCGCGTCGAAGGCGATGTTGACCATGTCCTCGCCGATGGTGATCAGCGAGCGGCGCAGCGCCAGATCGTAGATCGCGCGGCCATAATCTTCCGCATTGATGATCGTCACGGCATTGGCTGCAAGCTGCGCCAGATATTGCGAGATCGTCATGTCGCCGACCTTCTGGTCGCCGGGCAGGAAGGTTTTGACCGTCACGGGATGGGCGGTCTTGCCCATGCGGATGATGTCGCCGGCCACTTCGAAAATCTTGCGGTGTAGCGGTTCGTAAAGATGAACCGGCTTCAGAAAGTCCGAAACGCGGTAGAACGCGTCATTGTTGACGAGGATGGCGCCGAGCAGCGCCTGTTCCGCCTCGAGGTTGTTCGGGGCTTCGCGATACTGCGCTTCGGACTGGTCTTTGGCCGCCGGGGCCAGCTTGCGCGCGATCTCGTTCATGGTTGTCGTCTCTTCCTATCCGTCCAAGGCCTCGGTTTAGGCTTCCTGCCGAAAGGGTCAAGCGCATTCATGCCACAGCTCTGTGTCGCATGCCTGCGGGCGCTGAGTGTGCACGATGTCCACAGGGCAGAGCCTATGATCGCGAATATCCAATTTTCCCGTTGACTGCGGCGCAGGCCGCGAGTCCGGCAGGGCGATCCCGAAATCTAGCACGGGCAACGCCGATCCCGAAAGATTTGTCATAGCTGCCTCCCGAATTTTGCAGCTTGAAAAAATCGATGCTCCGGACTAAGTAGTGACATAATAATTAGTAAGCTAGTAATATGTAAAAGGTACGAAATGACGGATCCCGTAACCGATCGCGATCTCTTCGATGCGCTGGCGAGCGTGAATCGCAAGCTGCGCGTGCTGTTCGATGCGCGGGTGAAGGAAACGGGATTGACGCTCTCGCGGGCGCGGGTTCTCTTTACCCTGCTGCGCCGCGACGGGTTGAACCAGCGGGAGCTGGCCGAAGATCTCGGCATCGAAACGCCGACCATCGTCCGGCTGCTGGATGGCATGGAATCGCAGGACTTCGTCGAGCGCAGACCGGAGGCGACTGATCGCCGCGCGAAACGCATCCATCTCACCAACCATGGCCGCCGGAGTGCCGAGGAGATAGAGGAACTGGCCCGGCAGATCCGTGTCGAGGTTATGGAAGGCATTGAGCCCGCCGAAAAGAAGGTGGCGCTCAAGGTGATCAATAAGATCGTCGACAACATGCTTCAGCGGATCGGCAAGGAGTAGGGCGATGAGTGTCCTGTCACGTCAGAACGAAGATCCGCTTCCATCCGATATCCGCGAAACAGCACAGCCGGAGTTGCCAGCGGCGGCAATGTCGGCAGCCGCTTCTTCTGCGGAGAAACCTGTTTCCGCCGCACCGGCCGCGCCTGTCGTTCATAGCCGTGGCAGGGCAGCGCTTTATATCTTCACATCGACCCTGATGGCGTTGACGCAGGGTCTCGGCATGAACCTGATGACGGCCAATATCTACCAGCTTCAGGGCTCGCTTTCGGCAACCGTCAACGAGCTGGCCTGGCTGTCGGCCGTCTACATGGCGCCCTATGCCAGCATGTCGATCGGGCTCTTCAAGATCCGCACGCAGTACGGTTTGCGTCCCTTTGCAGAACTCGGAATCGTCTGCTTCGTCCTGGCAACCATCGCCAATCTTTTCGTGTCCGATTTTCATTCGGCGCTTGTCGTGCGCTTCATCAGCGGCATGGCGGCGGCGCCGCTTTCCACCATCGGCTTCCTCTATATGCTCGAAGCCTTCCCGCCGGAAAAGAAGCTGACGCTGGGCTTAAGCCTCTCGCTCACCAACACGCTGCTGGCCGCGCCGCTTGCGCGCATCATCTCGCCGAGCCTTATCGAATATGGCGGCTGGCACGCACTCTACACCTTCGAGATGGCGTTGGCGTTGATCGCCCTGCCGTTCATCTATCTTCTGCCGATCACCGCGCCGCCGCGCCTCAAGGTCATCCAGAAGATGGATATCCTGAGCTACCTCGTCCTCGCCGCCGGCTTCGGTTGCCTTGCCGTCTTCCTGACGCTTGGCCGTCTTTACTGGTGGTTCGAGGCCTGGTGGCTCGGCGCCTTGCTTGCCTCTGCGATCGGCCTGCTGATCCTGTTCGGCGTTATCGAGCTGAACCGGCAGTCGCCTTTGATCGATCTGCGCTGGGTGTTCAGCTGGCCGAACCTGCACATGGCGGCCGTGCTGATCGCCTTCCGCACAGTTGCGTCCGAGCAATCGACCACGGCAGCCAACTTCTTCATGCAGATCGGCCTCACCAACGATCAGACCGTGACGCTTTACACGATCATCCTTTGCGCTTCGATCGCCGGTGGCCTGTTCTGCGCCATGCTGATGACGACGCGCCATGTCGATCTCGCCCATATCCTGGCGCTGATCCTCATCGGCGCCGGCGCCTACATGGACAGCAATTCGACAGCGCTGACACGGCCGGAGCAGATGTATCTGAGCCAGGCGATGGTGGCAGCCGGCGCCGCGATGTTCCTGCCGCCCGCCATGGCCGCCGGCCTGAAGATGGTGTTCGCCAAGGGCATGACGTATATCGTCAATTTTCTGGTCATCTTCCTCTTCACCCAGAGCATCGGCGGCTCGATGGCTTCGGCCGCACTGGGGACTTTCGTTACCCTGCGTGAAAAATTCCATTCAAGCGTGCTGGTCGAAAAGATTGTCATGAGCGACCCGCTGGTCGCCCAGCGCATCTCCCAGCTTGCCGCAAGTTACGGCAAGGTGATCACCGACAAGACGCTTCTGAATGCGGAAGGCTTGACCCTGCTTGGCCAGCAGGTCAGCCGCGAGGCCTATATCCTGGCCTATAACGATACCTTTCTGATGATCGCTGTCGTCTCGGCGGTCTCTCTTCTCCTCCTGCTGTTGCATCTCGGCTGGCGTTTTATCGCCGCCAATGTCGCCAAACCGGCAGAAGCAGCCGTGCCGCAGCAAGCCTGATCAAACTTCGAGCAAAGACAATGTTGAAAGCTTTACGTTCCCCATCCACCATCATCACCCTGATTGCCGGCGTCGCCGGTGTTTTCTTGGCGCTTTACGCTTGGCGTCTGCCACCTTTCGCGACCTCCGTCGAAACCACGGACAATGCCTATGTGCGCGGCATGGTGACAATGATGAGCCCGCAGGTCAGCGGCTATGTGGTGGAGGTTCCGGTCAAGGATTATCAGGCCGTCAAACAGGGCGATCTGCTCGTCCGTATCGATGACCGCACCTATGTCCAGAAGGTGGCGCAAGCGGAAGCCTCGCTTGCAGCGCAGAAGGCGACGCTTGCCAATTCACACCAGCAGGAATTGTCGGCCAAGGCGAATATCGCGGCAGCCGAGGCCCAGCTTCAGGGCAGCCAGGCTGCGGAAAAACGCGCCGAGCTTGCCTGGAACCGGATCCAGAATCTCAACGAGCGCAGCATTGCTTCGACCAGCGAGGTCGAAGCCGCGCGCGCCACGCTCGATCAGGCGAAAGCAACCGTTGCACAGCATCAGGCGGCGGTTGATGTTGCGCAGCAAAGTCTGCAGACGATCATCGTCAACCGTGCTTCGCTTGAAGCCGCCGTGTCCGGCGCAGAAGCCACAGTTGAACTCGCGAAAATCGATCTCGGCAATACCCGGATCGTGTCGCCGCGCGACGGTCATCTGGGCGAGGTTGGTGTACGGCTTGGCCAGTATGTGACGGCAGGTACGCAACTTGTTGCCGTCGTTCCCCAGGATCTCTGGGTCGTTGCCAATTTCAAGGAAACCCAGCTTGACGGCATGCAGATCGGCCAGCCCGTGACCTTCACCGTCGATGCTCTGCGAGGCACGGAGCTGAAGGGGCATATCGAGCGCTTTTCGCCAGCTGCCGGTTCCGAGTTCAGCGTCATCAAGGCCGATAACGCTACCGGCAACTTTACCAAGATCGCCCAGCGTGTCGGCGTGCGCGTATCGATCGATCCCGGTCAGGAACAGGTCGAGCGGCTTACGCCCGGTCTTTCGGTGATCGTGCGGGTCGATAAGGCTGCAGCACCGTCCGCGCCCTGAACCCCGGATAAAGAAAAAGCCCGGATCGGCATGAACCGATCCGGGCTTTTTTATGTGGGTACGAAACGGACGATTATTCTTCGTCGGCGTCGTATTCAGCTTCCGGGTTGAAGAAGTCTTCCGGCTTCAGGGCATCTTCGTCAACACCGTAGATGGCGTCGACCGAGGTCAGGCTTTCGCCCTTGGCCTGGCGCTCGGCTTCGTCAGCCGAACGGGCAACGTTCACGGTGATGTTGATTTCGACTTCCGAATGCAGGTGCAGAACAACCGTGTGCAGGCCGATGGACTTGATCGGCTGGTTCAGGTCGACCTGGTTGCGGCCGATGTTGAAGCCTTCGGCAGCGAGCACTTCAACGATATCGCGGGCAGCGACCGAACCGTAGAGCTGACCGGTTTCGCCAGCCGAGCGAACGACGACGAACGACTTGCCGTCGAGCGTTTCGGCAACGGCCTGGGCTTCGGACTTGCGTTCGAGGTTACGGGCTTCGAGCGTTGCACGCTCGGCTTCGAAACGCTTCTTGTTGGCTTCGTTGGCGCGCAGCGCCTTGCCAAGCGGCAGCAGGTAGTTACGGGCAAAGCCGTCGCGAACCTTGACGGTTTCGCCCATCTGGCCGAGCTTGGCGACGCGTTCGAGAAGAATGACTTGCATTGGAGTGTCCTTTCAGTTCGATGTTTCAGTTTCTTTGGTTTCAGTTGTTTTCCCGGTCGGTGACAGCGCGATGGCGCGTCTGGTGTCCATGAGACCCGACAGGAGAAAGAAGAATGCCGGGATCGTGAACAGCACGACCGACAGATATCCGAGCCACAAGACCGGCAGCCGCCAGGACTTGCCGCGCGTGCGAAAATGGAAGACGGCAAAGCCGGAGATGAGGAAGCCTGCGCCAAACGAGCCGCAGATGAGCGCACCGAGCGCACCGAGCGTGCCGCCGGCAAAGCAGAGCAGCAAACCACCGAGGAACGCGAAGATCGCATAGCGGTGCATGCGCAGTGTCGAGGGCATGTCTTCGCGCGGGCGCAGGTTGTTCTTGGCGATCTGGGTGATGCGGGTTGCGATATAATAGGCCGCAAACAGCATCACCATCCACAAGGCGCCCTGTATCAGCGGCAGTGCGACGGAGAAGATGCTTTTGAACTGGGCGACGGCATCCGCATCCGGGTTGTAGAGCGGCTCCTGTGCCTTCAGGGCTTCCAGCACCAGCTCGACAAGCCGATCCGACATCGCCTGATCGTAACCGACGATCAGGCCGACGACGATCATGCCCATGGTCACGAGAACCGCGAGCTGGGTCAGGATGTCAGAGAGGGGATACCAGGCCATCGCGTCATCCGGGCCGCCGAGTTCGGAAGCAGGACGCGCGAGATTGGCAAGGTGGCTCAGCCACGCAGCCGGAATGAGCGTGATGACGAGAATGAGAAGGGCGTAGTAGGGTGAAACCAGGACCGAACTGATCAGGCCCGCGACGACGACGGCGGCGATGGCGGCAAGGTTGCCCCAACCAAGGCCGGCGATCAGGATCGGAAGAGCAGACCCAGCGTAAAGCGCGATCGCAAGCGACGACTGTGTGTTCGCGCCAAGCGAAAGCAAGGCGGCGGTCACGCCGGCGAGGACGCCGATTACCAGCGATGTCGAGTTTACGGTCTTCACGTTCGCTGTCCTGCTATCAAGCAGTTAGAGGCGTTCCCTGATAAATCGATTCAGGACGATGCCCCAACATGGGTTTGAGCACTCAACGAGTGCCGGTTTGCCGATCCGCGCCCAACGCGGAAGGGAAAAGGTGAGGCGACGCCGTCAGGCATTCGCCTCACCCTGAGTCGGTTAGCGCTGAGTCAGGAGACTCACGCTCAGTCGAGCCTGATTAGGCGACGACGTACGGCAGCAGGCCGAGGAAACGTGCGCGCTTGATGGCCTGGGCCAGTTCGCGCTGCTTCTTCTGAGAAACGGCCGTGATGCGGGACGGAACGATCTTGCCGCGCTCGGAAATGTAGCGCTGCAGGAGACGGATGTCCTTGTAGTCGATGCGCGGAGCGTTTGCGCCCGAGAAGGGGCAGGTCTTGCGACGACGATGGAACGGGCGGCGTGCCGGAGCGGAAGAAATATCAGCCATTGTCTTTTCTCCTATACCTTATGCACGATCTTCGCGCGGACGGCGCGGACGGTCTTCGCGGTCACCACGGGGCGGACGGTCACCGAACTCGCGGCGCGGGCCACGGTCGTCGCCATCGCGACGCGGACGGTCGTCACGGTCGCGCTTCTGCATCATGGCAGACGGGCCGTCTTCGTGCTTTTCAACAGCGATGGTCATGTAACGAAGAACGTCTTCGTTGATGCGCATCTGGCGCTCGACTTCGTGAACGGCCGGTGCAGGAGCATCGATGTCCATCAGAACGTAGTGAGCCTTGCGGTTCTTGTTGATGCGGTAGGTGAGGGACTTGAGGCCCCAGTTCTCTACGCGACCGACCTTACCGCCGTTTGCTTCGATAACACCCTTGTACTGTTCGACGAGGGCGTCGACCTGCTGGGCGGAGATGTCCTGCCGAGCAAGGAATACGTGTTCATAAAGAGCCATAGTGGCTTGCCTTTCTTGCGTTAAACGTCACCCGGAAATCGGCGGCTAAGCCTCAACGACTGTTCTTAGTGGCTCGTGAGAGCCGGCAAGAAAGTGTTGTTTCGAGACGGTCGAGAGCGGAGACACGGGAGGCTGGACCCCTTTGGTCCTGACAGGTTTCTTGAGGGAAACCGGCCCTCCGTTCAGCCACCAGCCAGAAGACCGGGTGTTTCGAACAGGGCGGCTTATACGGATTTTTGGCGCAATAGCAAGGCTTGGCGGCAATCGCGGGTGAAAAAACCCCGAGGGCTCAGCGGCGCGCGGGCTTAAGCGCCCGATTCGCCAGGAGCGTGGACTGGAAATCCGCCGCAGCCTGCGGACGCCCCACATGATAGCCCTGAACATGGTCGATCCGGAACCGATGCATCAGCGCGAGTTGCGCCTCGGTCTCCACACCCTCCACGAGGATTTTCGGGCCGCGATTGCGGATCAGGCCAATGATGTCCTGCAGCATCGCCTTGCCGCGCTCCGATCCGCAGTCATGCAGGAACGAGCGATCGATCTTGACCGTATCGAAATCGATAAGCCGCAGCCAGGAGAGACCTGCGAAACCCGTGCCGAAGTCATCGAGCCAGATGCGGATGCCCAGCATCTTCAGATCGCTGATGCAGCGCAGGATATCCGAGTTCATCTCCATCTCGAGACCTTCGGTGATCTCGAAGGCAAGCCGGTTGCCGGCAACCCCGGTCTCGCCGAGGATCGCGGCGACGGAGGCGGCAAATCCGGGGGCCTTCAACTGGATGGGGGACACGTTGACGCTGGCGACGGGCACGACGTTCGTCGCCAGCATATCGCGGCAGACCGTGCGCACGGCCCAGCGGCCGAGATCGAGGATAGCCCCCGTCCGCTCGGCAATGGGGATGAAGAGGCTCGGTGTAACCGGCGTACCATCCAGCATCTTCAGTCGCATTAGCGCTTCGGCGGCATCGAGCTTGCCGGTGCCGACATTGCGGATCGGCTGGTAGACCATCGACACGAGGTTCTGCTCGATGGCGATCTTCAGGATCGCGGCGATGTTTTCGCTTTCGTCGCTGCTTTGCGGGTCGTTGGGGTCGAAAAGCCGCACGCCGTTGCGCCCGCCGGCCTTGACGGCGTAAAGCGCTCGGTCGGCCTCATGGATGATCTTTTCAAGCTTCGAACCCGATTGGTTACGGGTAAAGGAAGCGCCGATGCTGACCGTGACGATCGAGGTGCCGTCGCGGCGCTGGCCGTGGGGCAGGGCCATGTCCTCGACCGTGCGGCAGATGACTTCGGCGAGTTCGCCCGCCTGTTCGCGGGTCTCGAGCCTTGCCAGCACGATAAATTCTTCTCCGCCGTAACGGCCGATCGTGGCATTGTACGGCTCAATGGCATCGCTGAGCGCATTTGCCACGAGAATCAGGCAGCGGTCGCCTTCCTGGTGGCCGTAGAAATCGTTGTAGTGTTTGAAGAAGTCCACATCGATCAGCAGAACCGCGAAATTGCGTCCGTACTTCTGCCAGCCTTCCCAGCAAGCGCGCAGGCGCTGATCCACCGCGCGGCGATTTTCCAGGCCGGTGAGAGGGTCGGTGTTCGACAAGCGAAGCAGGGCCTTGCCGCGCTCGGTCGCTTCCTTTTGCTGGAAACGCGCCTCAAGCGCATTGAGGAAGACCTTGTAGCGCTCCTTGTTGAGCTTGAAGTTCACATAGGAGGTGAAGACGAAACAGGAGACGCAGAAGGCGCCGAGCGTCAGCTTCTGCAGCGTCGCCATGGGGTCGAACGTGTAGAGCGAACCGAGGAAGATCAGCATCGACGTAACCGACGAGATCAGCGCAAGCCGGAACTGGAAACTGAAAAACAGGTTGACGCTCATCATGAAGATCGCGCCGAAAACCATGTAGTAGGAGATGGCCTGCGTGTCGGTGGTCATGCGCGCCGTATAGAGCCACCCGGCATAGGCGATGATCACCGCGGCTGCCGACCAAGCGTCGATCACATCGGCGCTGACCCGTGTTCTGATCTGAACTTCAAGCACGGCAAGCGCGATGATGCCCACGGCGAAACGGGCGGCGATCGTATAGACCGCGACATCCGGAACGATCAGCAGATCGGTGAGCGAATAGAGCAGATAGGCAAGAACTGCGATCCAGAGACCCTGGCGGGT
This sequence comes from Pararhizobium arenae, assembly GCF_001931685.1. Lineage (GTDB taxonomy): Bacteria > Pseudomonadota > Alphaproteobacteria > Rhizobiales > Rhizobiaceae > Pararhizobium > Pararhizobium arenae. The sequence continues at coordinate 525,842 of NZ_MOOY01000003.1, forward strand.
CGCGCGCTTGCGCGTGCCTTCGCTTTCCTCGCGAAAAAGCGCGCGCAATTCCCCAGCCGCCGGTCTCGGCGGCTCGTGCTGGAGATCGATCTCAACATTGGCCAGCGTGTGCTTCATGCACCATCCATTGCGTTGCGTCGTACTTTCCGGAGCGAGGTTCATTCCTGCAACCGGCAGTCATTCGATACGCTCTTGAGTGCCGTCAATTTAGACAACCTTCCGGCGAGGCCCGGCACATCGTCCAGACCCTAGTTGATCGGCATTAAGTTTCTCTAAATCCGCAAAACCACTAATATTTTATGGAAGTTAACCATAGTTGTCGAAAATTTGAACCATTGCTGGAACTGCACGCAATCTTACGCATAATGTTAACCTTCCAGTAACGAGTGAGGTTTGCGTGTCTCAGCTTCAGATTGCTCTCGACGGCCAAAGTCTTATTACACCTGAATCCATTTCAGATGAACTGTCTTCTTCCAGGACACATTTGCACGACGAACAGCTGCCGACTGCCAAGGCGCAGTTGGCGCTTGTGATGAAAATTGCCACCCAGCGCATCGAAGAGGGACGCGATGGCGGCGAAACGGTGAAGTGGCTCATCGCGGCGCTCAGGGATGTGCGGCGCAAATATGAGCCGACTGTCTGGCAGGAACTGATCCAGATCGTGCAGGCGCATCCGTCCGCGAAGATTTTCCAGCAATGCCCGTTCACCCGCTGGTCGTTCGAAAAGCCGCGTGGCTATTCGGGCGATGCGAGCCTCATCGATTTCATCTACGGTCACGAGGACGTGGCCCACGAAGTCGCCAAATGCACGCCTCTCGGCCTCGATATCTACGAGTACACGCGCAATGCGCCGGGCCCCGTCGCGGTTCGCGAGCGTCGCGACATTCTCACCCGCTATGTCGATGAACTTGCGGCGGAGAAGGGCCCCGATATCGAAATCCTGACGGTCGCCGCCGGCCACCTGCGCGAAGCGAACGCATCCGTTGCCCTCAAGCAGGGTGGGATCAAGCGTTGGGTGGCCCTCGATCAGGACCCGATCAGCATCGGCACCATCACGCGCAACTTCCAGGGAACCTGCATCGAGGCGGTGGATGGTTCCGTCCGCGGCTTGCTCAGCAAGAAGCATCAACTCGGTAAGTTCGATTTTATCTATGCCGCCGGCCTCTACGATTACCTGAACGACAAGGTCGCCATCAAGCTGACGCAGACCTGCATGGAGATGCTGAAGCCGGGTGGGGTCTTCCTGTTCGCCAATTTCGCCGACGAGATGGCGGACGACGGCTATATGGAATCCTACATGAACTGGACGCTGCTGCTGCGGTCGCAAGCCGATATGTGGAAGGTGATCAATTCGAGCGTCGAGCGCAACAGCGTCGACGCGGACGTCTGGTTCGGCGAGAACCGCAACATCATCTACGGCACGATCCGCAAGCACGCATGATCATGCAAACCAAACGGCCCGCCGATCGATCGGCGGGCCGTTTGGTTTCAGACGTCTTGCCGCGAAGGCGGGAGGTTTTCAGATCGGCATCGGATGCGCGCGGTGGATTTCCGCGATGCCCCGCATCACGTCCTCAGAGAGCTTGAGGTCGGCCGCTCCGATGTTGTCCTTCAGCTGCCCCATGGTGGTTGCGCCGATGATGGCGGACGCCATGAACGGGCGCGTGAGGCAGAAGGCGAGCGCCATCTGGCCCGGATCGATGCCATGCTTTTTCGCCAGTTCGACATAGGCGGAAACGGCGGGCTCCTGATGCGGCGTGTAACGGCCGCCAAGATCGCCATTGATCGAAAGCCGGGTTCCGGCCGGTTTCCTGCCGCCGAGATACTTGCCGGTCAAAAGCCCTGCCGCCAGCGGCGAATAGGCCAGCAGGCCGACATCCTCGTGATGGGAAAGCTCGGCCAGATCGAGATCGTAGCTGCGATAGAGCAGATTGTATTCGTTCTGGATCGAGACGACGCGCGGCAGGCCGTGCTTTTCGGCGAGGTTCAGCAGGCGATGCGCACCCCAGGCCGTGTCGTTGGACAGGCCGATGGCGCGAATCTTGCCGGCGCGGACTTGGGCGCCGAGCGCTTCGAGGATGGCCAGCAGCTCGGCGGCGACCTTTTCCCGGTTTTGCTTGGAGGGGTCGTAGGTCCAGGCATTGCGGAAATGGTAGTGGCCGCGATTCGGCCAGTGCAGCTGGTAGAGATCGACATAGTCGGTCTTCAGGCGCTTGAGGCTCGCATCGAGCGCCGTCTCGATCGCCTCCGGGGTGATCGGTCCGCCGCCACGAATATAGTCGCGGCCAGGCCCGGCGATCTTGGTGGCGATGACGACGTCGTCACGACGTCCGCGCTTCTCCAGCCAGTTGCCGATGATGCGTTCGGTGTTGCCGTAGGTCGCTGGCGAGAGCGGTGTCGTGGGGTAGAGTTCGGCCGTGTCGAAGAAGTTGACGCCCTCGGCAACGGCGTAGTCGAGCTGCTCGTGGGCCTCGGCTTCGGTGTTCTGGGACCCCCAGGTCATGGTGCCCAGACAAATTTCCGAAACCTTGATGTCGGCAGAGCCGAGCGATCTATATTGCATGAAGGAAACCTCGATATGAAAAAGCGGCGCCTGCGGTCGCGGGAGGGGCAGCGGCAGCCGTCGAGAAAGATGATCGTAAGCAGCCTCATGCTTCCCGGGAGGGAAACGTGGCGAGGCGCGCGGCGCAAACTTAAGCTTCCTGCTGCCAAGTTCAAGGCGTAATTGCCGGGGCAGGATGTTTGCCAAAAACCCCGCAAGCCTTGACTCGCGGCGACGGAATGTGAATGGAGAGGTAAAAACCAGGGAAGGATCGTCCCATGAGCGTTGCATTTACATTTCCCGGTCAGGGTAGTCAGGCTGTCGGCATGGGCAAGGAACTGGCCGAAGCTTTTCCTGAAGCTGCCGCCGTTTTTGCCGAGGTCGATGACGCGCTTGGTCAGAAGCTTTCGGATGTCATGTGGAACGGTCCGGAAGAAACGCTGACGCTCACCGCAAACGCCCAGCCAGCGCTGATGGCCGTTTCCATCGCGGCCTTGCGTGTTCTCGAAAAGGGCGGTCTCGACCTGAAGTCCAGGGTTTCCTACGTCGCTGGCCACTCGCTCGGCGAATACTCTGCACTCTGTGCGGCCGGCACCTTCTCTCTTGCTGATACCGCTCGTCTCCTGCGTATCCGGGGCAATGCCATGCAGGCGGCCGTTCCGGTCGGCAAAGGCGCGATGGCCGCGATCATCGGTCTTGAGCATGGCGATGTCGAAGCCGTATGTGCGCAAGCCGCCGCGCTTGGCGCCTGTCAGATCGCCAACGACAATGGCGGCGGCCAGCTTGTCATCTCCGGCGAAAAGGAAGCCGTTGAGAAGGCAGCCGCACTTGCGACCGAGAAGGGCGCAAAGCGCGCCATCCTGCTTCCGGTCTCTGCACCCTTCCATTCGAGCCTGATGGCGCCGGCTGCGGACGCCATGCGGGTCGCACTCGCCGAGGTGAAGGCATCCGATCCTGTCGTGCCGCTGATTGCCAATGTGCGCGCCGCGCCGGTCACCGATGCGGCGACCATCACGGGCCTTCTCGTCGAGCAGGTCACCGGCCAGGTGCGCTGGCGCGAAACCGTCGAGTGGTTCGGCGCCAACGGCGTCACTACGCTTTATGAAGTCGGTTCCGGCAAAGTGCTGACCGGCCTTGCCCGTCGCATCGACAAGTCTGTGACCGGCGTTGCCGTCAACACGCCCGCCGATATAGAGGCGGCGCTGGCCGCTCTTCGCGGCGAATAGGGAATAGCGAATGGCGAATAGTTGAATTGCGCGCTGCTCTTCCCCTATTCGCTACTCCCCACTCGCTATTCGCTAAAAACACTCGCTCTTAAACAGAGGACCCTCCCATGTTCGATCTTTCCGGCCGCAAGGCACTCGTCACCGGCGCTTCCGGCGGCATTGGCGAGGAAATCGCCCGTATCCTCCACGCTCAGGGCGCGATCGTTGGCCTGCACGGCACCCGCGTCGAGAAGCTTGAAGAACTTGCCAATTCGCTTGGCGAGCGCGTTCACCTGTTTCCGGCCAATCTCGCCGACCGCGCGGCCGTCAAGGCGCTCGGCGAAAAGGCCGAAGCCGATCTCGGTGGTGTCGATATCCTCGTCAACAATGCCGGCATCACCAAGGATGGCCTGTTCGTGCGCATGAGCGATGAAGACTGGGATGCGGTCATCGAAGTGAACCTGACGTCCGTCTTCCGCCTGACGCGCGAACTGACCCATCCGATGATGCGCCGCCGCCATGGCCGCATCATCAATATTACGTCGGTCGTCGGCGTCACCGGCAATCCGGGGCAGGCCAACTACTGCGCCTCCAAGGCCGGCATGATCGGCTTTTCGAAGTCGCTCGCCCAGGAAATCGCCACCCGCAACGTCACCGTGAACTGCGTCGCTCCGGGCTTCATCGAGAGCGCCATGACCGGCAAGCTCAACGACAAGCAGAAGGATGCGATCATGGGAGCGATCCCGATGAAGCGCATGGGAACGTCTGCCGAAGTGGCTTCAGCCGTCGCATATCTCTCTTCCAACGAGGCCGGCTACGTCACCGGACAGACGATCCACGTCAACGGCGGCATGGCGATGATCTGATCCGGCTTCTGGCCGCTTGCCGAGGTCCGTTCCCGGCAGGCGGAAAAGAGCATCAAAAAAGCCGGAAATTGCATGTTGACCAAGCCGTTGTCGGTGATTTTCAGGCTTTGCGCAGAAGTTAAACCGTGTTAATCGGGCCATGACTGTGCGCAGTCCATCGGAAGAAGCAAAGGCATATGCAGGCTCTTGGCCGCGTGCAGCCGCTCTTCCGGTTGCAAGGATTGCCCGGTGGATCGTGTTGGTCTATCAGGCGTTATAGAGATACCGGCGCCAGAACGGCGCTGGAGAGAAACAAAGGTCGAGGAATCCGACATGAGCGACACCGCAGAACGCGTGAAGAAAATTGTTATCGATCATCTTGGCGTTGATGCCGAAAAGGTTACCGAAGGCGCAAGCTTCATCGACGACCTCGGTGCTGACTCGCTCGACACGGTCGAACTGGTCATGGCGTTCGAAGAAGAATTCGGCGTCGAGATCCCGGACGATGCGGCCGACTCGATCCTGACCGTCGGCGACGCTGTCAAGTTCATCGAGAAGGCACAGGCCTGATCTCGGTTTTCAAGGCGGGGCGCTCTGCGGCCCGCCGGTAGCCCTCGCTGACTGCAGGGCACGCATTCCTCTACGGGGTGCTCAAGGGGCGGTTGGGAGGCCTCTCGGCTTCCGTCAAGACCGCCCGATAGGCGTTTCCAGGCATGGATGTTCAGGTCCGGTTTTCATAGCAAGGTCCGGTCCGGTTCTGGGGTAACAGGCAGGGTGGATCACGGGTTATGAGACGGGTCGTTATTACCGGTACCGGCATGGTATCTCCCTTGGGGTGTGGAACCGAGGTGAGCTGGTCCCGTTTGCTGGCTGGCGAAAACGCAGCTCGCAAGGTTACGGAATTCGAGGTCGAAGACCTTCCCGCCAAGATTGCCTGCCGCATTCCAACCGGCGATGGCTCCAACGGCACATTCAATCCAGATGACTGGATGGAGCAGAAGGAACAGCGCAAGGTTGACGCCTTTATCGTTTACGCGATGGCAGCGGCCGATATGGCGCTTGACGATGCCGGCTGGCATCCTGAGAGCGACGACGACCAGATTGCGACCGGCGTTCTCATCGGTTCCGGCATCGGTGGTCTGGAAGGCATTGTCGAAGGCGGCTATACGCTGCGTGACAAGGGCCCGCGCCGCGTATCTCCCTTTTTCATTCCCGGCCGCCTGATCAACCTCGCTTCCGGTCAGGTTTCGATCCGCCACAAGCTGCGCGGCCCGAACCATTCCGTCGTGACGGCCTGTTCGACCGGCGCGCACGCCATCGGCGATGCGGCCCGGCTGATCGCGCTCGGCGATGCCGATGTGATGGTGGCCGGTGGCACCGAATCCCCGATCTCGCGGATCGCGCTTGCCGGCTTTGCCGCCTGCAAGGCGCTTTCCACCCAGCACAACGACGAGCCGACCAAGGCCTCGCGCCCCTATGACGTCAACCGCGACGGCTTCGTCATGGGCGAGGGCGCCGGTATCGTGGTTCTCGAAGAGCTGGACCATGCTCTGGCTCGCGGCGCCAAGATTTATGCCGAAGTCGTCGGCTACGGTCTTTCGGGCGATGCGCATCACATCACCGCGCCTTCCGAAGACGGCGACGGCGCCTATCGCTGCATGAAGATGGCGCTGAAGCGCGCGGGCCTCGATCCCTCCGAGATCGACTACATCAACGCACACGGCACCTCGACCATGGCCGACACGATCGAGCTCGGCGCAGTCGAACGTGTCGTCGGCGATGCCGCTTCCAAGATTTCGATGTCGTCCACCAAGTCGGCCATCGGCCATCTGCTGGGTGCGGCCGGCGCTGTCGAGGCGATCTTCTGCGCGCTGGCCATCCGCGACAACATCGTGCCGCCGACCCTGAACCTTGACGAGCCTTCGGTTGAGACCAAGATTGATCTGGTTCCGCACAAGGCGCGCAAGCGCGAGGTCAACGTCGCACTCTCCAATTCCTTTGGTTTCGGCGGCACCAATGCTTCGCTGGTCTTGAAGCGCTATACGGCCTGAACCGTCGTTTACGAGCAATCCTCCGGCATCGTCTCCCGGATGCCGGACGGAACGGATGGGCTGCGGCATCGCGGCGTTCGGATAATTTGAAAACTATCCTGTTTTTGCCGCATTGCTCGGCTCAAACGTGCAATGCGGATGGTCGGAGGAGTGTGCGCTTCATCAAGAATGCGTTCAGTCGTGATAAACGGCCCGTCTTCCTCAGCGACCATGCATGAACTTTTGCTCATTTCTGGCTCTCCTCCGGAGTTCGCGTCGGAAAATCGAGACACTGGAATGTTGCGAACACCGGATTCAGGAAGATCGTGAACGACACAAACGAAAACGGCTCTCAGCCTTTCGGCCGCAACGAAACCGGCAGCAAGGGACCGATTATCCCGAAGTCGGCAAATGAAGCCCTGCGCCCGGAAAAGGTGCCGCAGCCGCCCAAGCGGTCGCGCAAGGCGCGCAGTCAGGTCGTTATCTTCCTGAACTTCCTGATGACGCTGATCGTCTTCATCACGATTGCTGCCGCCGGCACCGTCTATTACGCGATGACGGCTTATGAGGCCAAAGGCCCGCTGACCTCGAACACAAATTTTATCGTTCGCAACGGCGCGGGCATCCAGGAGATCGCCTCCAGCCTCGAGCGCAACAGCATCGTGACCGACGGCCGCGTGTTCAGGTTCATGTCTGAAGCCTATCTCGATGACGATACGCTGAAGGCCGGCGAATACGAGATCAAGGCGGGCTCCTCGATGCAGGAGATCATGCAACTCCTGAAGTCGGGCAAGTCCATCCTTTATTCCGTTTCCCTGCCGGAAGGTCTGACCGTCAAGCAGATGTTCGACCGCCTGCGCAACGATCCGGTTCTGGAGGGCGATCTGCCGCAGGAGCTTCCTGCCGAAGGGTCGCTGCGCCCGGATACCTATAAATTTTCTCGCGGCACCAAGCGTGGAGAAATCGTTGCCCAGATGTTGGCCGCCCAGAAATCGCTGGTCGATCAGATATGGGAACGTCGTGACGACGACCTGCCGATCGCTACCCGTGAGGAGTTCGTGACGCTCGCCTCCATCGTCGAGAAGGAAACCGGCATCGCCGACGAGCGCTCGCGCGTCGCCTCGGTCTTCCTCAATCGCCTCGACAAGGGCATGCGGCTCCAGTCCGATCCGACGATCATCTACGGCATCTTCGGCGGCGAGGGCAAACCGGCCGACCGGCCGATCTTGAAGTCGGACCTCGAGAAGCAGACGCCTTACAACACGTACCTGATCAAGGGCCTGCCCCCAACGCCAATCGCCAATCCCGGCCGGGCGGCGCTCGAGGCGGTTGCCAATCCCTCGCGCACTAACGACCTCTATTTTGTCGCGGACGGTACCGGTGGTCACGTCTTCGCGACGACGCTGGACGAGCACAATGCCAATGTCCGGCGCTGGCGCAAGATAGAGGCTGAAAAGGCGGCTGCAGCGGCGAAAGCGAGCGAAGAAACGCCGGTTCAGGAGTAATCCCGAGCGGCAACTGTGGATCATGCGGCCCCGGCGTGCTTATCCCTTGCGGGAGATGGCGCCGGGGCCGTAAACATTTTGGCCAACAGCTGCCGTTCGCGTGCCTTCACAGACCCTCGGCCGCCGGAGGATAATCATGCCATTGCAATCCATGACCGGGTTCGCCCGACGCGAAGGCTCATCCGGGCGCTACCGCTGGGCCTGGGAACTGCGTTCCGTCAACGGTAAGGGGCTCGACCTGCGCCTGCGTCTGCCGACGGGCGCGGAGGCCATTGAGGCGGACGTGCGCAAGCTCGCGGGCGAGATGTTTTCCCGCGGTAACATGCAGATCGGCCTGTCGATCAGTGCCAGTGAAATCGGCGTCGAAACGGTCGTCAACCAGAATGCGCTGGCCGCCGTGCTGTCCCTTCGCGAGCAGCTGGCCGGCATGATCGATCCGGCGCCCCTGCGGCTGGATACGCTGCTCGGCGTACGCGGCATCGTCGAATTCCGCGAGCCGGAGGAGAAGGAGGGCGAGAAAGCCGCCCGTGACGCCGATATCATGGCCGGGCTGCGGCTTGCTCTCCACGACATCATGATGATGCGTGAAACCGAAGGTGCGGCGCTGCATCACGTCCTCCTGGGCCAGATCGCGCGCATCGAAGAGCTTGCCTACACCATCGAGGCAGACCCGTCGCGCAGTCCCGAAACGATTGCGGCCCGTCTTTCCCAGCAGTTGTCGTTGCTGATGGATGGCGCCGCGACGCTCGATCGCGACCGGCTCTATGCCGAAGTCGCGGTTCTGGCCGCCAAGGCCGATATCCGCGAGGAGATCGATCGTCTGCATGCGCATGTGGCGGCAGCCCGCGATCTGCTTGAAAAAGGCGGTCCGGTCGGGCGAAAACTCGATTTCCTTTCCCAGGAATTTAACCGCGAATCGAATACGATCTGTTCGAAGTCCAATGCGGCCTCCGTCACGGCGGCCGGCATTGAGCTGAAGGTCGTCATCGACCAGTTCCGTGAACAGGTCCAGAATCTGGAGTGACCATGAGCCCCGCCAGCCGCCCTTCGACCATCAATATCCCGCGCCGCGGCCTCATGCTGGTGATTTCCTCGCCGTCAGGCGCAGGCAAGTCGACCATCGCCCGCAATCTGCTGGAAGCCGATCCGCAGATGAGCATTTCCGTGAGCGTCACCACCCGCCAGCGCCGCCCGAGCGAAATCGAGGGGCGTCATTACTTCTTCAAGTCGATCCGCGAGTTCGAAGGTCTGCGCAAGGCAGATGCCCTGCTGGAATGGGCCGAGGTCCACGGCAATTTCTACGGCACCCCGCGCGATGCCGTTGAGCAGGCGATGGCCGAAGGCCGCGACATGCTGTTCGATATCGACTGGCAGGGCGCCCAGCAGTTGCAGGAAAAGATGGCCGGCGATGTCGTCTCGATCTTCATCCTGCCGCCGACCATGGCCGAACTGCAATCGCGCCTGCATCGCCGCGCGGAAGATACGGAAGAGGTGATCGCCACCCGACTCGCCAACTCCCGCTCCGAGATCGAACACTGGCTGGAATACGACTACATCGTCGTCAATGAGGATCTGGACAGCGCCTTCGCCTCGGTCCGCGCTATTGTCGAAGCCGAACGCCTTCGCCGCGATCGTCGCCCCGGCCTGTTCGATTTCGTCAACGGACTGCTGACGGAAAACCCGTTCTGAGGTTTTTCAAGGCGCGGCTACTCCGCCTAAAGGCAATTCGCCAGCCGGCAAAACTCTTCGACGGACAGTGTCTCGGCCCGCCGTTGCGGGTCGATCTCTGCCTTTGCCAGCAGCGTTTCGCCCCCCAGCGATTTCACGCTCTGCCGCAGCATCTTGCGTCTCTGTCCGAAGGCGGCTTGGGTGACGCGCTCCAGCGCTTCCACGCGGCAGGGGATCGGGTTTTCCCGCGGCTCCAGATGCACGACGGAGGACGTCACCTTCGGCGGTGGCGTAAAGGCCTGCGGCGGCACGTCGAAGGCCATGCGCGCATGGGTGCGCCAGCCGCAGAGCGCACCGAGGCGCCCGTAGTGATCGTCATCCTCTTCGGCGACGATGCGCAGGCCCACTTCGCGCTGGAACATCAGCGTCAGCGACTGGTAGAAGGGTGGCCAGTTTTTCGTAAGCAGCCAGTTGACCAGCAATTGTGTGCCGACATTGTAGGGCAGGTTGGCGATAATCTTGACCGGGCTGCCGTCGGTGACCAGCGTCTCGAAATCGACCCTCAGCGCGTCGCCCTCGATAACGTCCAGACGACCCGGATAGTGATCGGAAATTTCGGCCAGCGCCGGCAGGCAGCGGCTGTCGCGCTCGATGGCGATGACCTTCTTTGCCCCAAGCGGCAGGATAGCGCGTGTGAGGCCGCCGGGACCGGGACCGACCTCGATCACCGTCACGCCTTCCAGCGAACCGGCGGTGCGCGCGATTTTCTGGGTGAGATTGAGGTCGAGCAGAAAGTTCTGTCCCAGCGCCTTTTTGGCATCGAGCCCATGGCGGGAGATCACGTCCCTGAGCGGCGGAAGCCCGTCAATCGCAGCCATCAGCCATTGGTCCTTTCAGCATTGTCCGCAAGCTCGCGCGCCATGCGAAGCGCCGCCATCAGGCTGTCGGCGCGGGCAACGCCCCGGCCGGCGAGAGAAAAGGCGGTGCCGTGGTCAGGCGAGGTTCGAATGAAGGGCAGGCCGAGCGTCGCGTTGACGCTGTCGTCGAAGCCGAGCGCCTTGGCCGGGATCAGCGCCTGATCGTGATACATGCAGATCGCCACATCGTAGGTCGCCCGCGCCCGGTCATGGAACATGGTGTCGGCGGGCAGCGGGCCGGTCACCGCGTTGCCTTCGCTGATCAGCCGCTCGACAACCGGGCGGATGATCGCGTCGTCTTCGAGCCCCAGGGCGCCACCTTCGCCGGCATGCGGGTTTAGACCGGCAACAGCAAGCCGCGGCCGCGAGAGCCCGAACCGGGCCTTCAGGTCGGCTATGGTCACGGCGCAGGTCCGGTAGATCAGATCGGACGTCAGTTCGGACGGAACATCCTTCAAGGGAATATGGATGGTGACCGGCACAGCCTTCAACTTCGGACCTGCCAGCATCATCACAGGCAAAAGGCTCTCGCCGGTCGCCTTCTGGCCGAGATCGGCGAGGAACTCCGTGTGTCCGGGAAATGCGAAACCGGCATCGTAAAGAACGGATTTGGCAATCGGGCAGGTGACGACGGCGGCCGTGTCTCCGGCCATTGTCAGCCGCACGGCCTCTTCGATCGCGCCGATGATCGCGCCGGCATTGGCGCTGTCCGGCTGGCCGACGATAACGGGTGCCGCGCAGTTTACGGGAAATACCGGCAGGGCCTCGGAAAAAATGGAGTTGGCGTCGGCGGCAGATGCTTCCCTGATTGCAACATCATGACCCAGGAGCCGCGCACGTTCGCGAAGCGCCCGGGGATCGCCGATCAGCACAAAAGGCGGCGTCTTCCATTCACGCCGCCTCAGCCAAACGTCAAGGCTGATATCAAGCCCGATACCGGCCGGATCGCCCATGGAAAGCGCCAGGGGCGCCGGATCGTGCTTCGTCATGAAAGCTTACTTGTCGAGGATCTGTGCCTTGGAGCGCAGTTCGTCCATATATTTCTTGCTGTTGGAATCTTCGCCTTCCTGCTGCTTCTTGCCGAGGTCTTCGGCGCGGAAGACGACTTCGGCGGCCAGATCGTCGTTCACCTGGCGCTTCTTGCAGATCGCGAGATATTCCACGCCCTTCTCGGTAACGCGGGTGCCGGTCGTGTTGCCGTCGCCGGCCTTTTCCACGAGCGTCTTCCAGTCATCCGGAATTTCCTGGATCATCATGCGGCCGAGGCTGCGGATGGAAACGTCGCGCATGGTGGCAGCAAAGGCCTTGGCCTGCTCGCAGCCCGGAAAGTTTGCGCGGGAGGCATTCGCCTCGGCCTGACGCTTGCCGATGATCGCGTTGCGCTTCGAGGCGGGTACGACGAAGATCACCTGCTGCAGGAAGTATTCGGTCGTGACCGGCTTCTGCCCGCCGTTCTCCTGCATGCGGCGAACCAGTTCCTCATTGGAAAGGCGGCCGTTGCCTCTGCTGCCGTAACGCAGATTGACCGCGCGCGGCCAGCTCATGGAGATGGCAACATACTGCTTGAAGTGATCCAGCGTCACGCCGGACCGATCGAGGATCTGCGACAGCTGCTCGACGCTCAGCTTGTTGCCGGCAGCGAACCGCCCCACGGCCGCATCGACGTCGCTCATGCTCACGGACACGCGCAGCCGCGCGATTTCCTCGCGCTTCAGGGCTTCGTCGATCAGCTGCTTCTTGGCTTCCGCCGCTCCGCCGCCCTGCTTTTGCAGGCGCATGAACGCGACACGCTTGGCGATGTCGCCCGATGTGATCGGGGCATTGTTGACGATGACCGCGACCGAGCTTGCGGCCTGGGCTGCGGGAGCCGTCGCCGACATCATGGAGCCTGCCAGCAAGCCTGCGACCAGCGCCGCCCTGGCGACCCGCTTCATCGAGAATGTTCCACCCATGTCATGTCCTTTTCTAAGCCCTGCCTGCATCCGGGCGGTCAGCTTCCGGTCTCGACCGGTTGTCACGCAACCACGACGCCGGCTCCATCCCGCGGCATCATCGACTGTCCGGGAAAATCCATAATGGTGCCGCCGTGGTATGACAAGGCCCGCCCATGGCCACAAAGGGCCGGATCGCAGTTCAATCCGGCCGTTTTACGGCAACAGGGCAATTTAATGGGAAAATCGAGCGTAGCCGACCGGCTATCGTGCATCGAGACCGTCAAAGGTGGTGTCGCCGACATTGATGTCGCCAAGCGTACGGAAGCTGATCCGCGCACCGATGGACCAGTCGTTGGCCACCGAGTCCTCGTCGTCCCGCTCGCGCTGATAGACGAGCGAGAAGAGCGTGTCCTGGTCGTCGTAGGTTATGCCCAATCCGTCGCGGGTAATGACCTCGTCGTTGATGTCATAGGTGACGGATCCAAACACCGACCAATAGTCGTGGAAACGGTAGGCCGCTGCCGTCTGGATTTCATCCTGATCGAACCGCGAGCCATAGGTGGGCTGGGCTTCGATGCGGGTATAGGTGAGGGCGGTCTGCCAGCGAATGCCCTCATAGCCGAGCGTCGTGTCGGCGCGGCGAAGGTCCAGCGTGCGCTCGTCGAACCGGCCGCTGAGGCTCGCCGTAAGGCCGGAGGGGGCATCGATGCCGATCATCGAGACATAATCGGAGCGATCCGTTTCGAGGCCCGAATCCGAACCCGCCTTCACGAGGTCGTCCGTTGCGAACGAGTTCAGCCCGCCGAGGTGGAACGACTGACCGGCGATGGCGCGTACGGCGTAACCATTGCCAAGCGAGCCGGTATAGCGGAAGCCGAGATTGGCACGGCTGCCGCCCTCGATCCGGTCGTATCCGGAGAACTTGTCACGATCGAACAGGGACGTCGCGTCGAAAACGAAGCTCTGCGCGTCTTCGTTGGGCAGCGCCCCGGCATAGTCTTCGTCCGGGCGGACATAGACCTGAGCGATCGGCTCGAAGATGTGGCTGCTGTTCTCGGTCGCCATCAGGATCGGATAGCGTGCTTCAAGCCCAGCCGTCAGCATGGAGCGGGTGGCGGCGTCATCGTTATAGTAGGAGCCGCTATAGGCAGCGCCCGGATCGTCCATGGTCAGCCCGAGGATGTCGCCGCGCGCCGCCAGCAACGGCGTCAGCGACAGCCCGCCCGGCGTGATGAAGGTGCGCTGCCATTCGGCCTCTGCCGTCAGGCGATGGGACGTGCCGCTAAGCCCGGGGAAGCGGTTGACACCGAGCACGGTGTAGCGATCCTCGCGGTTGCGGTGAATGTTGGTCAGGTTGACGTCGATGTTGAGCTCGCCACCGGCGACCGGGTCTTCGGACGTGTAGGAATAGTCGAGAACCTGGGCGACCGGCTGCTTGTTCTCGGCAACGCTTTCCGGATCGGCGTCCTGAATGTCGAAGTAGAAGGCGCGGGCATCGAAATAGTTACGCTTGCCGAGGCCGGTCAGATAAACCTGGTTTGTCAGCGTGCGCCCGTCGAAGGTCGAAAGCTCATAGGTCTTGGCGAAGTTGTTGTCGCTCTGGACCAGCACGTCCCAACCGAAGGTCCAGCGCGGATTGATCTCGAACTTGGCACGGGAGGCGATCATGCCGCGCGTGGTTTCCTGCGCGTCGACGGTGTCGTCGGTAAAGGCGGAGCTGTCCATCTGGCTGATGCCGGCCATGCGCAGCACATGCTCGCCGCTTTCGAAGCTCTGCCGGAATTCTCCTTCCAGCAGGAAACCCTGGCGGGTAAGCCCGGTCGCCGTCACGGTCGCGTCCATATAGGGCGAGATCGCCCAGTAATAGGGAACGCTGACGCCGGCGCCGAGCTTCTGGGTATATTTGAATTGCGGGAAGAGGAAGCCGCTCTTGCGCTTCACCGTATGGTCGGGAAGCTCCAGCACCGGCAGGAAAATGATCGGCTTGCCGAACAGTTCGAACTTCGCATTTTCGAGGCGAACGGTACGCGTCTTGCCGTTCTGGATGATTCGCTGGGCCTTGATGTTCCAGAGCGATCGATGATTCGGATTGGTCGCGCAGGGCGTGCAGGCGGTGTAGACAGCATTGTTGAGGATGATCTCCTCGCCGTTAACACGCTCGCCATTGACGGCCGCAAGCTTGGTCAGGTCCGTCGTTTCGATGCGCATGGCCTCGACGAAACCGTTGCCGAAATCGTCGGTCACGTCCATGCGGTCGGCATAGACCTTGTTGCCGCCGGGCTCGATCAGCTCGATTTCGCCGGTCGCGACGATTCGGCCGGTGCTCTGGCTGTATTCGACCTGCTGGGCCACCATCTGGTAGCCGCCGTAATTGATCTGAACAGCGCCACGCACGATCACGCGCTCGGTATCGCGGTTGTAGACCATCTCGTTGGCCGAAAGCAGCATCTTGGCGTCTTCGGGCAGGGAGGGCTGCAGCGAATCAATATCCGTGGATTGCGCCCATGCGGGCGCAATCATGCCGGGGATCATTGCCGAAAACGCAACACCGGAAAGCAGAATGGCCGTTAGCAGCCTGTTATGTTTGCGGTTGCCTGCCGCCACTAGCCATCTTCCTCATGCAATAGAATCGTTGCCCCCAATGCCATCGCCACGACGACTGGCAGCCAGGCTGCAACGAAGGGAGGAACGATACCGCTACTCCCGAATGCTTTCACAAGCACGGTGACGACATAAAGCACGAAGCCCGAAAGGATGCCACCGAGAATCACCGAGCGGGATTGGTTAAACCGGCTAAATTTTAAAGAGACGCTTGCAGCAATCAGCGTCATTGCAACGAGAAGGAGAGGCAAAGCCAGCATGGTGTGGAATTGCGTTTTCATCCCGTCGGTCGGGAAGCCGAAGGATTTCGCGACTTCGATCTTGTGAAGGAGGTCGAAAAACTGAATAGAATCAGGCTTCGTCAGCGTTTCCTGGATGAATTCGGCCTTCAGGTTGGTGGGCAGTTGTGCCGTTTCGAGACTGCGCGGCAACTCTCCGTTGCGCGTTTCCGTCACCTTGTTAAGAAGCCAGTAACCATCTTCGAGCTTTGCGCTCTCGGCATCCTGCCGCGAGACGATCGCGCCCTGTGGATCAAAGTGGATCACAGTGACCCCGACGAGCGTCTTTCCCTCGTCCTGGACCGAGCGCGCGCCGATGATCGTATCGTCCTTGTTGTAGATTTGGCGCAGCCACGGAATCGAGAGGCTGGAGCGCGTCGAAGAGCTGCTCCCCCAGGACGCTTCGAGCGCTTCCGCCTGGCTCGATCCCCACGACGCGATCGGATTGAGGATGGCGACGGCCAGCGCGCCGAAGAGAAACGCGCCGAACACGAAGGGCTGCAGGAACTGCCAGACGGATATGCCGGCAGCCCGCGTCACAACCAGCTCGTATCGTCGGTTGAGGGAGATCAGCGACGCCATGCCGGCAAAAAGCGCGACGAAGGGAACAGTCTGCTGAAGAATCATCGGGATGCGCAACGCCGTCATCAGCAATGCGCCGTTGATCGAGTAGCGCGGCAACTGCGCCATGCGGTTGGAGACTTCGCTGAAGTCGATGATGAAGATCAGAGCGAAAATGCCGGTGAGGAACCAGAAGGTCGTGATCGCATACCGCTTGAAGAAATAGCGTCCGAGCGTGGAAAACAGGATCAAGACGTCGATCCTCCATCCGTCGGCGCTGCGGACTTGAACATCCCCGTTCGCGCCATGGTGTCCTTGGCGATCTTCTCCCAGGTCACCGGTATCTCAAGCCGACGGTTCCCGAACAGTTGCCGGATGGCGAGATAACCGGAAATCAGCGGTATAAGGTACATGACGGGCACGAAGGCCCAGGATTCCTCGGCGCTGTTGCCGGCATAGAAGGTTGCCCAGCGGATGAAGAGGCAGGTGAGGAGCGCCGCCACCATCGGATGCAGGCGGGCTTCGCGGTGCGAGCGCGCATCGCTGGAAAAGACCAGGGCGACGAGTGCGAACAACAGAGGGAAAGTCCATTCCGTCAACCGGCGATGCAGTTCGGCGGTAAAGGTCATCGGGGATTTCTTGTAGACCTCGTCTTCCGGATCGGGATGGAAGAGATAGGGAAGGTCACGATCCTTGGCGCGGATATTGGCTTGACTGGCCATGCGCGTCATGTCGGTCAGGTCGAAGGCATAGGAATCGAACTTGATGATCGAGACACCGCCATCCGGCAGCTTGCGATGCACCTCGCCGTCCTTCATCACCAGAGCGGAGCTGTTTTCGTCCACCGCGCCCTCGCGCGCATAATAGATGAGTTCGGCTGCGGGGCTTCGGGTGTCGGCCACGAAGATACCACCCAGCACGCCGCCGCTGCGCCGTGAGGCGACCTGCACGTAAAGGCCGTCGGCGATCTTGCGAAAGGTGTTTTCCTGCACGACGGAAGAAAGCAGGTCCGCGTGGGCCGTCGCGATCATCTTTCGCACGGCCACGCGGGAGTAGGGCTCGACGAAATTGTCGACGGCAAACGACAGAACACTGAGCGCTATGCCGAGATAGAGCACCGGGCGAATGATCGTCATGCGGGAGCTTCCGGCGGCGTTCAGCACCGTCAGTTCCGAATCGCTGTTCATCGCCGTCAGCACCTGCGCCACGCCGATGACCAGCGCAAACGGCAGGATGAGGGGCACGATCGAAGGAAGGATCAGGGTTGCCAGCTTGAGGAAGGCCAGAATCGATTGCCCGGTATCGGTCACCAGATTGACGCTCGCAAGCGCCTGCGTCACCCAGACGATCGCCAGGAGCGGCAGGAGCGTCGCGAGGAACATGCCCGTTGCCCGCCGCAGTATATAGCGCTCGATCAGTTTCATCTCAGGCCTTTGCCGGCGCTTACAGGCGCCCGGACGTCCGCTGCCGGCGCACCTTTCGGGCCGGTACCGATATGCTTGCTGTCACGTTGTACATCTGCAAATTTCCACGACAATAAGGCCATAAACAAACGCGGACGTGCGGCATATCTAAACGGCTATTAGCACTGCGCTGCGCAGAGGGTCAACAACCCGCGGTAAGCCTTGATTTTAAAGTATAATCTGAAACCGTAAAATTCTTATGAAAGATACAATTCGGCCACACGAGAAAAGCCGAACCGCATTCGAATCCGTTCGCTGCGCCGCGGTTTCAATTCGGAGATACGCCCTCATCGATCAGATCGTAAATCGTATCCTGTATCTGCTTGAGCGTTTCGGCGGGAAGGGTGCCGACCGGCGGTTCTACGAGGTTTTCCGCGCGAATGGCCGCAACCTTGTCACACATTACATATGAGCGTTTCTCCAGCCCGTTTTCGGGTGTCGGATCGACCGCGATCCGGATGGGCTCGCCCTGACTGTCGTTTGATGTCATCAGAACCACGATCACGCTGTCCAGTTGAACGTTCGGGTTCTGCATGACGACAACCGGCCGAGCCTTGCCTGTGTAGTCGCCCTTTTCCCGCAAGCGGTAGATCGCGCCGCGCTCAATCATCGGCCCCGGCCTGATGGATATCAATGAGGTGCAGTGCGTCTTCCTCGTCGCCTCGGTTGCCACGGATGCGAACAGCCGCGGCCTGAAGCTCTTCGTTGCGTACGCGCTTGATGTAGAGCAACAGAGCTTCGCGTATGGCGTCGCTCTGTGACTGTTGCTTGCTGATAGCAGCCTTCGTAAAGCTCTTCTTGAGGTCGTCATCGACCCGGAAACTCATGAGTGTTGTCATGCGTGCCTCCTGTATTACAAAATATATTACAGTCACCCTTGCCTGTTACAAGGTCGGATTTCGCTGTGCGGGAATGAGCATGATGGAATCTGCGGCTTGCAAGCTGCCGGCCACGAACTACAACAGTTCGCAATCCGCTTGCGTTTAACCCAAGCCCAATATCCCCGGAGTTGTTTCATGTCCTTCAAGTTCGATATCGGTTTTTCGAAGTCCGCGGCCGTCTCTGGCGGCGTCGCGATTCTGGCAAAGGCCATTGATGGCGCGGTTGCCGGTGCGGCCGTTGCGGACCCCGCCGGTATACTCGAAAACGCGATGCGAATCGGCAAGTTCACCGGCAAGTCGCTGGCCCTGCTCGATATCGTCGCGCCGCACGGTTCGGCCGCCGATCGCATCCTCGTCCTCGGTCTCGGCAAGGCGGGTTCGATCACCGCCCACGATTGGCTTAAGGCCGGCGGTGCCGCCGCCGCGAAGGTTCGCAACGCCGATTCCTCCATCACGATCTTTCTTGATACGCCCGGTGTCGAGGTCACGGCCAAGGCCGCCGCTGATTTCGCTCTCGGCATGGAAATGAACGCCTACAGCTTTGACACCTACAAGACGAAGAAGGACGACGACGAGGAAAAGGCGCCGAAGAAGCCGGTTAAGGTCACCATCGTTACCGCCGCGGCCGCTGAAGCCAAGAAGCTCGCAAGCGTGACGGAAGCCGTCGCCGGTGGCGTTTTCCTCGCCCGCGATCTCGTCAACCTGCCGCCGAACGATCTCGGGCCGGTGGAGTTCGCCGACAAGGCCAAGGAGCTGGAAAAGCTCGGCGTCGACGTCGAAATTCTCACCGAAAAGGAGATGAAAAAGCTTGGCATGGGCGCACTGCTCGGTGTAGCTCAGGGCTCTGTCCGACCGCCGCGCCTGGCGATCATGAAGTGGAACGGCGGCAAGGCCAAGGACCAGCCCATCGCCTTCATCGGCAAGGGCGTCGTCTTCGATTCGGGCGGCATCTCGATCAAGCCGGGCGCCGGCATGGAAGACATGAAGGGCGACATGGGCGGTGCCGCCGCCGTCACGGGCCTCCTGCATGTGCTTGCCGCCCGCAAGGCCAAGGTCAATGCCATCGGCATCATCGGTCTCGTCGAAAACATGCCCGACGGTAACGCCCAGCGCCCGGGCGATATCGTCACTTCCATGTCCGGTCAGACGATCGAGATCATCAATACGGATGCCGAAGGCCGTCTCGTGCTGGCGGACGCGCTCTGGTATTGCAACGACCGTTTCAAGCCGAAGTTCATGATCAATCTGGCGACGCTCACCGGTGCCGTTATGGTGGCACTCGGCAGCCATCATGCCGGCCTGTTCTCCAACGACGACGACTTGTCGGAGAAGCTTCTCGCTGCCGGCCTTTCCACGCAGGAGCGCCTCTGGCGCCTGCCGCTCGGCAAGGACTACGACAAGATGATCGACAGCAAGTTCGCCGACATGAAGAACACCGGCGGCCGTTACGGCGGTTCGATCACCGCAGCCCAGTTCCTCAAGCGCTTTGTCAAGGATACCCCGTGGGCGCATCTCGATATCGCCGGCACCGCCATGGGCTCGCCGACCGACGAGATCAATCGCTCCTGGGCCTCCGGCTTCGGCGTGCGACTGCTCGACGAGCTGGTCCGCGCCAACTACGAAGGCTGATAGCAAGGTGACGGAAATCCTCTTCTACCATCTGACCGAGTCGAAGCTCGAAGACGCGCTTCCTGCCCTGCTCGACCGTAGCGTCGAGCGCGGCTGGCGCGTCGTCGTGCAGACGGTGGACGAGGAGCGTCGCGACAAGCTCGATCAGCATCTCTGGCTCTACCGTGACGACAGCTTTCTGGCCCACGGTACGCCAGACATGGCGTTTGCCGAGGAGCAGCCCATTCTCCTCACGACGGACGGTGACAATCTCAATGGCGCCACCGTCCGCTTCATGGTCGATGGCGCCGCGCCGCCTGATGTCGCGACCTACGAGCGCGTCGTCTTCATGTTCGACGGATATGACAATGCCCAGCTCGACGCCGCCCGGGCCAACTGGAAGCGCCTGAAAGGCGAGGGGCACACGCTGACCTATTGGCAGCAGAACGAAGACGGCCGCTGGGTGAAGAAGGCCTGATCGGACCCGCAGCGTCCGGTGGCGGCGGTGGAGAAATGAGCCCCGCAAAGCTCCCGGCTGCCCCAGATGCCGGTTAGAGGCAGGGCCGGACAATATTTTCATGGATGTCAACCCTTAGTTGATTTACCCTTCTCTGTAGCAAGAGGAGGGGTCGCCATGCATCTGGTTGTCTTCTGCGATGGAACCTGGAATACGCCCGACCAGATGGAGGACGGGCTGCCTGCGCCGACGAATGTCGTGAAGCTGCGCAATGCGCTGGCCGCAGTTGACAAGAACGGCCAGGAACAGCGGGTCTATTATCACCCCGGGGTCGGAACCGACGGCGGTTTGTGGGATCGCGTTGCCGGCGGCGGCATGGGCGAAGGGCTCGATAAGAACATCATGAGCGCCTACAACTGGCTGGCGCGCAACTATACGAATGGCGCCAGCATCTGGCTCTTCGGTTTCAGCCGCGGGGCTTATACGGTGCGCAGCCTCGGCGGCATGATCGCCCGCTGCGGCCTGCTCAACGCCACTGCCGGCGGAATGAGCGAAAAGTCCATCTGGGCGGCCATCGAAACCCTCTTCGAGAACTATCGTACACCGGCAAAGGCGGCGAAAGCCGTCAAGGCGACGACGAAAATGCCGTTCCACGGCGTTGCGACCGGTAATGCGACCAAACAATCGATGCCCATCCATTTCATCGGCGTCTGGGATACGGTGGGCGCGCTCGGCGTGCCCGACGACCTTGCCCTGTTGAACCTGCTTGATGATCCCGCCAAACACAGCTTTCACGATACCGACCTGAACCGGATCGTGCTCAACGCCCGACATGCCATTGCCATCGACGAGAAGCGCCAGAGTTTCACGCCGACGCTCTGGACAAATGTCGAGGATCGCAAGGACACCGTGAAGCAGGTCTGGTTTCCCGGCGTGCATGCGGATGTCGGCGGCGGTTATGGCCGCTCGGCGCTTTCCGATGGCGCATTGTTGTGGATGATCGACGAGGCGCGGGCGCTGGAACTGAATTTCCGGGAGAACATCGAGCAGCAGCTTTCGATCGATCCCCTCGGGCTCCTGCATGATTCCGTCACCGGCGTTTTCAAGTCGCTGAAAACCCGCCCGCGCGACGTGCCGCTTTTTATGGACGGCAGCGGCGAACTGCACAAGTCGGCTCTGGACCGTCACAACACGCCGCCGCTGTCGCAGGGCGACTACTGGAAAACCACACGCCTCGACGATGGGCAAAAGAAGACGGTGGACGTGTTCGCGCGAGAGCGCTGGAATTTCACGGGCCTCTTTCTGGAGGCGGGAGTCCGCTATGTCTTCAAGGCCGAAGGCGAATGGATGGATAGCAGCATCGCCTGCTCGCCGGACGGTACCGACGACGGAAAATTCCAGTTGGGCGAGGCCGTGCACATTGCCTCGTCCATCTGGGGCAAGGGTGAGGCGCTGTTCTCCCGGCTTACGGGAAACCATCAGGTCGATTTCTGGTATACCAAACGCGCCGAGAATTTCCCGTGGTTCGCGCTGGTCGGAATGGTCGCCAACGGCGTGCTTCCGGAAATGAAGCCCGAAGACCGGCTGAGCTATGAACCGCACGAGGTTTTCAAGATCGGCAAATCGGCGGAGTTCACGCCCAAGAAGAGCGGCTATCTCTACGCCTTCGCCAACGACGCCTGGCAGACCTATGACAACAATCGTGGCAGCGTGCGGCTGACGGTCAAGCGGTAGGCCAAAGAGCGTACGGCAGGGGGCCCGACTGCGGCCCCCGTGCCGGTAATCGCTCAATCAATCGTGAAACGCTTCCACGAACTTGCGCTTGCCAAGCATGAAGGCGTCGGCGACATGGCGCAGCGGTGCCTGATCGACGTCGGACTTGCCGGCTTTCACGATCTCGGCAAAACGCTCGTACAGCGCCGGATATTCGCGTTCCGGCGTGTCCTTGCGCAGTTCGCCGTTGATCGAGAGTTTCGCACCACCTTCGGCAAGAACCATCTTGCCGGCATCGGTCTCGGCAATGATGTCCCAGCTCTGGTGGCCGGTTTGGCGCCAGTCGAACTCGGCCGAAACCGGCAGACCCGTCGCATCCTGGAAAGTGATGCTGGCCGCGATCGGCGCATCGCGGTTTTCCGGGAATTCCAGTGTGGCGGCGGTGATGAACAGGTTCGGCAGGATATGGGTGACGATCGACAGCGCGTTGATGCCGGGATCGAAGACACCGAGACCGCCGGCCGCCCAGATCCATTCCTGGTTCGGATGCCAGTGGCGCACGTCTTCCTTCCAGTTGACCTGCACGCTGTTGATCTTGGTCGAGGCGAGGAACGTCTTGGCTTCCTCGACGGCCGGCGCATAGCGCGAGTGCCAGCTGGCGAAGAGCGACAGGCCCTTCGAGTCTGCGAGCGCCTGCAGATCGGCCACTTCGCTCAGCGTCGCGCCGGGCGGCTTTTCGAGGAACACATGCTTGCCGGCCTGCAGCGCCGTGTGGGCCGCCGCGTAGCGGTATTGCGGCGGCATGCAGAGCGAAACGGCGTCGATGGCCGGCACGGCCTCGAGCATGGCTTCGATCGACTTGAAATTGTCGATACCGTCCACGACGCCGTTTCGGCTCGCGGCGGCGATCAGCTTGTAATCGGAATTGGCGGCAAGGGCGGGCAGATGCTGGTCGCGGACGATCTTGCCGACACCGACGATGGCGATATTGATGGGGCTCATGGGGTTTCGCTCGATTAGTATGATTTTATGATGCGCTTTGTATCAGAAAGCGGAATGCGGGCAAGCGGCGCTGAACGGATGATCGTTGCCGATCATGGACAAAACCATAAAGCGCCTATTTGCATAATGAGAATCGTCCACAGGAGCCGCCATGCCGCCGATCTTCCGAAAAGCCACCCGTGCCGAACTCGATACCATGCTCGAATGGGCGGCACGGGAAGGCTGGAATCCCGGCCTCGATGACGCCACGCCGTTTTTTGCGGCCGATCCCGATGGCTACTGGGTGGCTGAGGATGAAGGTCGGATCGCCGCTGCCATTTCGATCGTGCGTTATGGCGAGGATTACGCCTTCCTCGGCTTTTACATGGCTCATCCGGATTTTCGCGGGCAGGGGATTGGCCATGGGCTGTGGCAGAAGGCGCTCGCCGAAACCACCTCCGCAACGGTCGGGCTCGATGGCGTGGTTGCTCAGCAGGAGAACTACCGCAAATCGGGTTTCGCCTATGCCCATGCAAACTTTCGCTATGGCGGTGAGGTGAGTTGCAGCGAACCTCCGTCATCGGAGCTTGTCGAGGTCTCGCCTGTCCATATCCCCTCGATCATCGAATACGACCGTCGTTTTTCGCCCGGCCAGCGCGATGCTTTCCTCAAGGAATGGCTGCGTCCGCTTTCGAGCCGAAACAGCGTGGCGCTGATCCGCAACGCTGAAATCCTCGGTTACGGCACAATCCGCACCTGCCGCGAGGGCCACAAGATCGGGCCGCTGTTTGCTGATACGGAAACCAATGCCGATCTGATCTTCCGCAAGCTTGTGACCGTGGCGGGCGGGGGCCAGATATTCCTCGATATCCCCGAGCCCAATGCCGCCGCCCGGGCACTCTGCGATCGCTATAACCTGAAACCGGTGTTCGAAACCGCGAGGATGTATCGCGGCCCGGCACCGGACCTGCCGCTTTCGCAGATCTACGGCATCACGACGTTTGAGCTGGGTTGAGGATCAGAACAGCCGCGTGCCCGTTGCAATCAGGAAGACGCTGAAGAACGAAAACGCCGACAGGCAGACGACAGCCATCCAGAACCAGAGCCCGGCCGCTTCACGCTCGCCTTCCGCCATGGCCGGCGTGGCATTGCGCAGCTTGTTCATCTGGTGGCGCGGGTTGCCCCACTTCACCCGGCGAAACCGGTAGACATCCGCATCTTTGTCGCGCGCGTTGCTCATGGCGCAAAAGAGTAGGGCGAGTCGATGAACGCCATTTTAAAGCAACTGCTAAGATTTTAACGGAGGTTTACGGCGGAGACGTCAATCCGCCATCGCTTCCTCGTATTGGGTGGAAAGCTCCATCCACTCATCCTCGGCTTTGGCAAGCTTGCCGGAAAGTTCGCCGCGTTCCTTGATCTTGGCAGCGGCCTTGTCCGGGGATTTTTCGTAGAGCGCCGGGTCCTCAAGTTCCGCATCAAGAGCCCGAATCTGCTTCTGAAGCTTTTCCGTCAGGGATTCGATTTCATTGATCTTTTTCTTGAGCGGTGCGAAAGCGGCGCGCTTTTCGGCAGCCGCCTTGCGCTGGTCGGCCTTGTTGACGGCCTCGTCGACCGGCTTCGTCTTCGCCCCCTTCGGCTTGTTGCTGGCGACGATGACGCTGCGATAATCCTCAAGGTCGCCATCATAGCTGGTCACGGTGCCGTCGCGCACCAGCCATAGCCGGTCCACGGTTGCCTCGATCAGATGACGGTCGTGCGAGATCAGGATGACCGCACCTTCGTAGTCGTTCAGCGCCTCGATCAGCGCGTTGCGGCTGTCGATGTCGAGATGGTTGGTCGGTTCGTCGAGGATCAGCATGTTCGGCGCGTCGAACGCCGCAAGGCCCATCAGAAGGCGCGCTTTCTCGCCGCCGGAAAGATCCTTGGCCGGCGTATCCATCTTCTCGGTTGCAAGCCCCATCTGCGCAACGCGCGAGCGAACCTTGGCTTCCGGGGCATCCGGCATAAGCGGGCGCACATGCTCGACGGCGCTTTCGTTCGGCCGCAGATCGTCCAGCTGGTGCTGGGCGAAGAAGCCGATCTTCAGCCCCGGCGCCAGCTTGATGTCGCCCGCCTGCGCCTCCAGCCGGCCGGAGATGAACTTGGCGAAGGTCGACTTGCCGTTGCCGTTAGAGCCAAGCAGGGCGATGCGATCGTCATTGTCGATACGCAGGTTCAGGCCCTTCAGGATCGGCTTGCCGGGCGTGTAGCCGACAGCGCCGCCCTGTATGGCGATGATCGGCGAGGCCGGCTGCTTTTCAGGCTCCGGGAAGGTGATGGGATAGACGTGATCCTCGATGACGGCCGCAACGGTGCCCATGCGCTCCAGCGCCTTGACGCGGCTCTGCGCCTGCCGGGCCTTGGTCGCCTTCGCCTTGAAGCGGTCGATGAACGACTGCAGGTGTTTCCGTGCCGCCTCGTTCTTGACCTTGGCCTTCTGCTGCAGCTCGATCGCTTCGGCGCGCTGGCGCTGGAACTGGTCGTAGGAGCCGCGATAGAAGGTCAGCTTCTGCTGGTCGAGATGGATGATCGAATTGACCGCCGTGTTGAGCAGGTCGCGGTCGTGGCTGATGATGATGACCGTATGTGGATAGCGGCGGATATAATCCTCAAGCCAGAGCGTGCCTTCGAGGTCGAGATAGTTGGTCGGCTCGTCGAGCAGCAAAAGGTCGGGTTCGGAAAACAAGACGGCTGCGAGCGCCACACGCATGCGCCACCCGCCCGAGAAGGACGAGGCGGGGCGCTTCTGTGCCTCGTGATCGAACCCGAGGCCGGCGAGTATGCTGGCGGCGCGGGATTCCGCCGAATGGGCCTGAATGTCGGCAAGCCGCGTCTGGATTTCGGCGATCCTGTGCGGGTCGGTGGCGCTCTCGGCTTCTTTCAGCAGCGCCTCGCGCTCCTTGTCAGCCTTGAGCACGATTTCGATCAGCGGCTCCTCGGTGCCGGGCGCTTCCTGCGCCACCTGCCCGATGCGGGCATTCCGGGGGATCGAAACGGAGCCGGACTCGCTGTCCATCGTGCCGGTGATGATGCGAAACAGGGTCGACTTGCCGGCGCCGTTCTTGCCGACGAGACCGGCCTTGGT
Organism: Pararhizobium arenae; assembly: GCF_001931685.1. GTDB lineage: Bacteria > Pseudomonadota > Alphaproteobacteria > Rhizobiales > Rhizobiaceae > Pararhizobium > Pararhizobium arenae. Next base: position 552,155 of record NZ_MOOY01000003.1, read on the forward strand.
GCCGGCGGGAAGCGAAACCGTCGCCTGATCGATGAGTAGGCGTCCGGCAATGCGGGCGGAGAGGTTGTTGATCGTGATCATGGCCGGGGTTTTGGCCGATGTTATCCCGGAAGGCAAGAGCGGCTGCGGTCAAAGCCGCCGTCGGCGAGACCTATGCCGCGTGCGGGGAATAAAGGCGTTTGGCGCGCGCGCCGACGATAGCCGAAAACACCATCTGGCCCGGCCGCCCCGAAGCTTTCACGGCCTGCAGCGCGAGTTCCGCCTGGTTCATCAGGTCGGTCTCGCTCTGGGCTGTATCGCTCATGGAAATGCCGGCTGACAGCGACAGCCGTTCCGGCGTGAAGGCGCGTTCCGGCAGGGGGATATCGAGGGCTTCGATGGAGGCGCGAATGCGCTCCACGATCGTCTCGGCATTGCTTGCATTGACGTCGCAAAACAGGAATGCAAGCTCGTCGAGCCCGATACGCCCGACGAAATCGTTCTTCTTGATCGATTTGCGGAAGGTGGGTGCCAGCTTCTTCAGTGCCTTCTCCAGCGCGCCGACGCCGTAGCGCTCTCCGATGCTGCGCAAACCGCTGACCGATACCACAACGAGGGCAGACTGTGACCTTGGTGAAGCATCGAGGAATAGTGTGGAAAGTCGTGCGGCAAAGGCGGTGCGGTTGGGAAGCCCGGTGGAGGGATCGCGCGTGGCGGCCGCACGCAGGGCATCGATATCGGCTTCCATCGAGGAAAGCTGGCTGGCGGTATCCGAGAGCCGCCCGCAAAACGCCCCGTCTTCCCGCAGCACAGCGGCTGCCTCTCGCCGCAGCACGTCCGCATCATCGGCAAAATCGGTCATGCCGACGACGGGATCGTTCTGGAGCCGTTCGATGAAATGCTGAAGCTGACGGATGAACGCCGTTTTTCGGCCTGCGGTCTCCCGCATGGCGCCGGAGAGTTCGGAAAGTAGCTTTACGGCCTGCGCCTGAACCTTGTCTGCCTTCAATGTTGCGTGGCTGGCAAGATTGTGCCGAATGCCGAGTTCATCGATGCGCGCCGCATCGGGGGAGGAGCCAAGTGCGGAAAGTTCGCGGGCAAGCTCCGGATTGCGGCCCGAAAGCGCCTCGTAGAACAGCGCATAGTTTCGCGGCAAGGGCAAGACGCCAAGCGTCGCCATGGCCTGGCTGATCTTGCCCACCACGGCCTCGATTTCCGCGGGGACGATCTTTTGCGCGTTTTGTCTGGTCATCGGCTCAACCCCTGCAACGGCGTTTTCCGCCATCCTGCGGCCATTTCAAGCCGCTTTTCTCCTGTTGTGGAGCAAGGGATAAGCCTTTGACATTTAAAAGAGCGTCAATCGCGGGTTGCGCTTATGGGGCATGGTTAGCAGACTGCTATGGCAACCGGTCCAATTTAAGAGTTCGCCTTGCCATCGCTTTCGGTCCAGCGATCCCGCGCGCTGTCGTCGGCATCCTTGGCGGAAACCCATTGGCCTGCCTTGCCGGCCGTATCGATTTCCTTCTTCCAGAAGGGCGCCGACGTCTTCAGGAAATCCATGACAAAATTCGCGCCGTCGAAGGCGGCCTGCCGGTGCGGCGATGCGGCAACCACCAGCACGATATTTTCGCCCGGAAGAATACGGCCGTACCGGTGGATGGCGGTGAGAGCGATCAATCCGAAACGGACCATTGCCGCTTCGCTGACACGGCGGATTTCTGCTTCCGCCATTCCGGGATAATGCTCGAGTTCAAGGGCTCCGAGCGTGCCTGCCTCATCGCGGCAAAGGCCGGAAAAGGTCACGACGGCGCCGATATCCTTCCGCCCGGATGACAGCGCGGAGACTTCGGCCGCGAGATCGAAATCCTCCCGCTGCACGCGCACCGATATTGCCGGATCGGTCATGGCCTCAGCCGCCGGTCATCGGCGGAAAGAGCGCGATCTCGCGTGCGCCGACGATCGATTCGCGGTGCTCGACGTGCTCCTGGTTGACGGCAACGCGGATGACGTTGTCATGCTCCAGCGCCATCTCGTATTCTTCGCCAAGGCTTTTCAAATGCGTCAGCAGATCGCCGGCCGTGAGCACACTTTCGGGAAGCGTGATCTCTTCCTCGTCCTTGCCGATCCGCTCGCGCACCCAGGCGAAGTAGACAAGCCGGACGCTGCTCATTCGTCGATCACATGCTTGATGCCGGCGCGGAAATAGTCGTAGCCGGTATACATCGTGATCAGCGCGGCGGCCCAGAGCATGGCGATGCCGGCGCCGGTGACGAGGCCGGTCATTTCGCTTTCCGGGGGATTGTTGTCGATCGCCGGTCCGACGAGCAGCATGGCGATGGCAACCATCTGGATTGCCGTCTTCCATTTGGCAATCCGCGTCACCGGCACGCTGACCTTCAGCGCGGCAAGGTATTCCCGCAGGCCCGAGACGAGAATCTCACGGCACAGGATGATGATGGCGGCCCAGATCGTCCAGCCGGCGATGGTCCGGTCGGCGGCCATCAGCAACAGAATGGAGGCGACAAGCAGCTTGTCGGCGATCGGATCGAGCATGCGACCGATATTCGATGTCTGGTTCCAGATGCGGGCGAGGTAACCGTCGAGATAGTCGGTGATGGATGCGGCTGCAAACAGCCAGAAGGCTGTCCAGCGCGCGAAATCCGAACTCTGCAGCCTGCCTTCCACGAAGAAGCACAGCACGATCAACGGAACGGCCAGAATGCGGCCATAGGTCAGGAGATTGGGTATGTTGTAGGCGGCAGGCGTGGACATCGAATTCCATTCTCTGGGAAGCGTGGCGACAGATGAGGCCTTTATGACCGCAAGGTCAACCGGTCGGCGTAAAATCAGGGTGAATTATGGCGATATCCACCTGAATGCAAAATGAACTTTTCGACACGTTAATCCTGTATGGTGGTTTTCAGGTTGTGGTTGCATTTTGGTCACGAGAACGTGAAAACGTGCATGTGGATCGTGTTCGCGCTTTGAATCGTTTCCCCGTCTGTTAAAGAAGAACCCCCTGAATTTACAGGGGGAAGAGGCGCATGAGCAGAGTCATGGATCAAGCAGCCCTTGTTGATCGCATATATGAAGCCGCCGTCATCCCCGAGCTTTGGGCGGATGTCTGTGACAGGCTTGCGGCGGCCGTGGATGGGTTCGCGACCTGTATCCTTTCGGTGGATTCCCGGCAGGATGTCCGCTGGGTCTGCTCACCCCATATCGAGGATGCCCTGAACACCTATTCCCGCAGCGACCTTCGCTATGGAAACGTGCGTCCGGGCCGGTCCATGCGCCTGTTTCCCATGTCCTTTGCCCGTGATGTCGACGTCATGACGATGGCGGAAATCGAGGTCGACGCGATTTACGATACGTTCATGCGCCCAATGGGGGTCGGTTGGAGCATGGGTACGGTCATGCCCGAACCCGCCGGCCAGACGCTCATCTTCGATGTCATGCGTCGGACGGACCTTGGGCCTTTCGAGCCGCAGCATCTGGAAATCGTCAACGGCCTGAAGGGTGATCTCGCCCGTGCAGCTCTGATTTCCTCGCGCATGGTTTTCCAGCAAGCACGATCCATCGCAAACGCCCTGTCGATGGTCGGTCTGCCGGCTGCCGTGCTGGGGGATGACAGGCAGATCATCGCCATGAACGCCGAGATGGAAGCGCTTGCGCCACGGATCCGCACCGGCGCAGGCAACAGGGTCTCTGTCGAGCATCCCGGCGCGAACCTGCTTCTCCAAAGAAGTTTCGAGCTTCTGAACGCCTCCGACGCCCCGCGTGTGCAGTCGATCCCGCTTGCCGCCTCGGAGACGGAGGCTGCCATGGTGCTTCATGTCCTGCCCGTCCGCCGCAACGCGCGCGACATTTTTGCGCGCAGCATGGCTGTGCTGATGGCGAGCCCCGTCGGCGGGGCGGGATTGCCTGACCTGGGCGTGCTGTCCGGCCTGTTCGATCTGACCCCCGGAGAGGCGAGGGTCGCCCGGGAACTGGCAAGCGGGGCCAGCGTCGAGATGGTGGCAGGCGCGCTCAATCTCAGCATCGAAACGGTGCGCAGCTACCTGAAACGCATTTTCCTGAAAACCGGAACGCGCCGCCAGCCGGAGCTGGCGAGCCTGCTCAGCGGCTTGGCAAGGGTGGCGGCCTGAGGCTATTTTCCAGCATCCTCGTGGAAGTGATCGTAAACGAGCTTCGCGACCGAGGCTGAAATACCCTCAACCGACATCAGATCGTTGATCCCCGCCCGCGAAACGGCCTTTGCCGTTCCGAAATGGTGAAGCAGGGCCCGCTTGCGCGTCGGGCCGATGCCGCCGATCTCGTCCAGCGGATTTTTGACCATTTCCTTCTTGCGCCGCGCCCGGTGTGAGCCGATCGCAAACCGGTGGGCCTCGTCGCGCAGCCGCTGGATGAAATAGAGAACCGGATCGCGCGGCGGCATGGTGAAGCTTTCGCGGCCCGGCGGGAAGAACCGCTCGCGCCCGGCATCGCGGTCCACGCCCTTGGCGACGCCGATCGCGATCACGCTGTCCTCGATATCCAGCTCTTTCAGGATCGCCCTCACTGCCGTCATCTGCCCTTGACCGCCATCGATCAGGATCACATCCGGCCACGCCGGAAATCCCTGATCTTCTGATGGCGGTGTGGAGCGATCCGGCTTGCCCTCTTCTTTCAACAGCCGCGAGAACCGTCGTGTCATCACTTCGCGCATCATGCCGAAGTCGTCGCCGGGGGTGATGTCGGTCGATTTGATATTGAACTTGCGATACTGGCCTTTGACGAAACCTTCCGGCCCCGCCACCACCATTCCACCGACGGCGTTGGTGCCCATGATGTGGGAGTTGTCGTAGATCTCGATGCGTTGAGGTACGCGCTCCAGCTTGAACGTCTCGGCAAAGCCCTGCAGCAGCCGCGATTGCGATGCGGTTTCCGCAAGCTTGCGGCCGTGGGCCTCGCGGGCATTGGCGACAGCGTGATCCACGAGGTCTTTCTTTTCGCCCCGCTGCGGAACGGAAATCGCCACCTTGTAAGCGGATTTTTCAGACAGCGCCTGTCCCAGCAGTTCCTGCTCCTCGACCTGCTCGCAAAGCAGAATCTGTCGCGGACAGGGCTTGTCGTCATAGAACTGCGCCAGAAAGGCGCTGAGCACTTCCGCGGACGTCATGGCCGGGTCTGCCTTGGGGAAGTAGGCGCGGTTGCCCCAGTTCTGACCCGTGCGGAAGAAGAACACCTGGATGCAGGAAACGCCGCCCTCGTGGTGGATGGCGAAGACATCAGCTTCGTCGACGCCAGCCGGGTTGATGCCCTGATGGCTCTGGACGTGCGAAAGCGCGGCGAGACGGTCGCGGTAAAGCGCGGCCCGCTCAAAATCGAGATTTTCCGAAGCCTCGCTCATGGCGGACGCGATCGTCGCCTTTACCGCCTGGCTCTTGCCCGACAGAAAGTCCTTGGCTTCGCTCACAAGCTCCGCATAGCCCTCGTCGGAAATCTCGTGAGTGCAGGGCGCCGCGCACCGTTTGATCTGATGCAGGAGGCAGGGCCGCGTCCGCGTTTCGAACACGCTGTCCGTGCAGGTGCGCAGAAGAAAGGCGCGCTGCAACGAATTGATCGTGCGCCCGACGGCGCCGGCCGAGGCGAAGGGTCCGAAATAGTCGCCCTTTCGGCTGCGGGCGCCGCGGTGCTTGTAGAGCGCCGGCGCCCGGCTGTCGCCGGTGACGAGAATGTAGGGAAACGACTTGTCGTCGCGCAAAAGCACGTTGAAGCGAGGACGCAAGCGCTTGATGAGGTTCGCTTCGAGCAGCAAAGCCTCGATTTCGGTGCGCGTTGTGACGAATTCCATGTTCGCCGTCTCGCGCACCATGCGGGTCAGGCGGTTGGAATGCACGCGACCCTGCGCATAGTTGCTGACGCGCTTCTTCAGGCTGCGCGCCTTGCCGACATAGAGAACGTCGCCCGCCTCGTTGAACATCCGGTAGACGCCCGGGCTGTTCGGCAAAAGCTTGACAAAGGCCAGGATCAGTTCGGCGCCGCGTAAGGTATGGTCGAACTCGCCCGCCTCGGCCCAGTCTATCGCAGGCAGGGCTTCGGGGAGGGTGACCTCTCCTTGGACCAGGTCATCATCGTCAGCGGCATTCTCGTCATAAAGGAGGCCGCCATCGCTGGGCGTGCGTCCGCTCATTCCACGATCTCCAATATGTCCGGCGTCTCCCAGGCTAGATGCTGGCCGCCATCAAGCGCGATCATCTGCCCCGTGATCGAGGGGGTCTCGAACAAAAAGCGGATCGTCCGCCCGAATTCCGAAAGTTCCGGACCTCTCCGCAGGATCAGGGCCTCCACCTGGGCTTCGAAGTCGGACTGGTTCTGTCGCTCGTTCGGCAGCGTCGGCCCGGGCCCGATGCCATTGACCCGGATGGCAGGCGCGAGCGCCTGCGCCATCGTCGTCGTTGCCATCAGAAGTGCCGCCTTCGACAGCATATAGGAATAAAATCTCGGATTGGGAGCCCAGACCCTCTGGTCGATGATGTTGACGATCAACCCGCCATGACCGGACGGCAGCTGCGCCGCGAAATCGCGGGCTAGGATGGAGGGTGCCTTGACGTGAAGGGCAAAGTGCCGGTCCCAGACGTCAGCGTCGAAGCTGTCGATGCTGTCCTTCTTGAACACGGAGGCATTGTTTACAAGAAGGCCGATCGGACCAATGGCTGCGACGGCCTCGGCCATCAGACGTTCCGTGGCCGCCGTGTCGGAAAGGTCGGCGACAACGACGGCGGCGGTTCCACCCTGTTGACGGATATGCGCTGCCAGCGCCTGCGCCTCCTCGCCTCCCTGGTGCGCGTGGATCGCGACGGCAAAACCATGGGCGGCGAGATCCTCGACAATGGCCTTGCCGATGCGCTTGGCGCTGCCGGTGACGAGGGCGGTTTTCAGCGGTTTTCTCAAGGCCTGTCCCGATGCCAGATTCGAACGATATGAACGGCAAGATATAGGTGGCTGAGGCGCAATGCGAAACTGGCAATGCACAATAGTTTCGAAAAAATTAATGGATGAAACAAATCTTGAGATAAAATGAAGCTATGTAAGTATAGTCTCATTAATTATTATTTCATGGTTAACAAATATCCTGTGGCGTTGAAGCAACATCGAAATTTGGTCATGCTTGTGCCACCAAAATTTCACATTTTGGCTCTGGTGAATCCTCATTTGAAATCCAATTTCATCTCAACCGGGCGGGGTTAAATGCAATTGCCGATGTCCCAGAATAGGCCGCAAGGGCCTGTGACATCGGTCGTATAAGGAGAATTTGTATGCGTACTCTCATCACCACCCTCATGGCATCGGCTGTGACCCTCATGACGTTCTCGGCTGTTCAGGCTGCCGACGCGATCGACGAAGTTCCGGCTGCTCCGGCTGCCGACTACACCGAGCCGGCTGTCAAGAACTGGTCCGGCGCCTATGTCGGCGGTACCGCTGACTGGGCTCATGGAAAGTTCGATCGCAACGGCGGCAAGACGGCTGCTGGTTTCGGCGGCGGTCTCTACGGCGGCTACAACATGCAGAGCGGCCAGATGGTTTACGGTGCCGAAGCGGACGTGAACTACCGCGGTAACGATGCCTCCAGCGGCGATCGTTCGTTCAAGCAGGGTGTCAACGGCTCGCTGCGCGCTCGCGTCGGCGTCGACGTCAACCCGGTTCTCGTCTACGGCACGGCCGGTGTTGCCGTTGCTGATCTGGAAGGCAGCGAAACTGGCGGTTCCGACAACAAGACCGCCTTTGGCTGGACGGCCGGTGCCGGTGCGGAAGCCTTCGTGACCGATAACGTCACGGCCCGCGTCGAATACCGCTACACCGACTATCAGAAGAAGGACTTCGACCTGCCGAGCGGCAACGTCTCGGCCGGCTACGACGAACACAGCGTTCGCGTCGGTATGGGCGTGAAGTTCTGATCTGGAAAAAACGGAATGCGGAAAAGGCCGGAGCGATCCGGCCTTTTCTGTGTCTGCGTGCGCGTCGCGGCCGCCGCTGTCAGGCTTTGAACTTGCCGTAGTCGGGAAACTGCTTCTCGAATTTCTTCGGCCAGTTTTTCAGCTTCGGGCGGCCGCGCTGCCATTCTCCCTCGAAGCGCAGCTCGATATACCGCAGCATGGCGGCAAGCGCGAAATGACCGCCGTGCAGCTTGGACGTCGTCTTGGGGAGGTTGGCTTCGAGATAATCGAGGCCACGCAACACCTTTTCCCACTGCTTGTCGATCCAGGGTTGGTGGATCTTTTCCGGCGGGTGGAAGCGCTTTTCATAGACAATGGCGAGCAGGCTGTCGCAGATGCCGTCACAAAGCGCTTCGAGGATTTCGATATCCGTGCGCTTTTCGGCGTTGCGCGGATAGAGCTTGCCCTTCGTCTCGCGGTCGATGAAGTGCATGATCGCCCGGCTGTCGAAGATCGCTTTGCCCTCATCGGTAATCAGCGTCGGAATCTTGCCAAGCGGATTGTTGCCGGTCAGTTCCTGCGGCGCTGCATTGGTGTCGGTCAGCACGCTTTCGGCGGAGATGCCGGCGTAATGGGCGGCCATGCGGACCTTGTTGGAATAGGGGGAGGCGGGCGAATAGAGAATTTTCATCGCTTCGGCTTTCTGTTCGGAAACGTGGTCAAAGGGCAGGCAATGTCAGCGCCCGCGCCCGGCAACTGCGTCGATCGACTTCGGGGCAGGCGCGAAAACTGAGGTCGGTGTCCATGCAGATCCGGATTTCATCGAGCTGGTTGGCCGAGCAGGTGACCGCGATCGCACCGGCGGTCAGGCCGGGATTGGCAGCGATCAGATCCGCCTCGATCTCCTGCGGCGAAGCCTTGGAGGATCGCGCGCCGGATGTGAGCTCCGGCGGCAGTGCAAGCTTCTGCCATGCCGCCCGCAAGGTCGCGAAATAGTCCTTCTGGCTCAGCCCCGAGCAGGTGCCGTGCTTGCGCCATTCATGGCCGATGAGACCCATGGAGGGCATGATATCGAACAACTGCCGCCCCAGCGCCTCCGGCACCCGGTCCGGGTCGCGGCTTCGGCAGAATTCGGGGTAGCCGCTCTCATTCTGCGGCCAAAGGCCATGCACGATCAGACCGTGGTTACGATGCGCGTCGCATTGCATTGTCTTGCCCTGCGGGTCGTTGTCGCCGCACCAGCTCGGCGACCAGGAAAGGGAGAGGACATAGAAGTCGAAGCCGCTACCGAGGGGAAGGGTGGTCTTGGCGGTTTCGGCTGTCTTGGTTGCGCCTGTGGAGGCGATAGGTGTTGGCGGCTTCTGGCTGCCCTGTGCATTGTCGTTGCCGCTATCGCCGCATGCGGTGAGCGCAAGTGTTATTATTGTGAGACCAAAGAGTAGAGCCAGGGTCCTCAAAGCTGCCACTCCGCTATTCTGGAGTATGCCGCCTTACCCCCCTCTGTCAGCTTTGCTGACATCGGGAGCGAGAGGCGAGCCCCAGTCGATCTCCCCCCTTGAGAGGGAGATGCCCGACAGGGCAGAGGGGGGTGAGGCGTCACGGCGCAAACACCATGCCTTGATCTACCCCTCCATCCCATCACCTCACTCCTCCTCGACCGTCTCGCCGCGCAGCCAGAGACTGCGGGCCGAGGCAAATTTGTCCTGCGCCAGACGTCCCTTCAGGAACGGCAGCAGCACATCCAGCTCGCCCTTCAGCGTAAACGGCGGGTTGACGATGATCAGTCCCGAGCCGGAAAGCCCGGTCGTATCGCGTTCGCTACGCACCGAAAGCTCGGCACACAGCATCTTCGGAATGTTCAGCGCCTGCAAATCCTCATGGAACTTGCGGATCGGAGTACCCTGCTTCAGCGGATACCACAGGCAGAACACCCCGCCCGAAAACCGTTTGTAGGCCTTGGCCAGTCCCTCCACCAAGCGATCGTATTCGCCAGCAATCTCGAAGGGCGGATCGACCAGCACCAGCCCGCGCTTTTCCTTCGGCGGCAGATGCGCTCCGAGTGCCAGCCAGCCGTCGAGTTCGGTGATCCGGCTCTGGAAATCGCCATCGAACAGGCTGTGCAGCGTCTCGTAGTCGGCCGGATGCAGCTCCATTGCCGAAAGCCGGTCCTGCGGCCGCATCAGTATGCGCGTCAGCTTCGGCGAGCCCGGATAAAGCTTGATCGAGCCATCGGGGTTCAGGTCCCGCACTGCCTCGAGATAGGGCGCCAGGATCGTGGCGACATCGCCGGGCAGGGGCTTTTCGAGCAGCCGCCCGATGCCGTCCACCCATTCGCCGGTCTTCTGCGCCTCTTCGCTGGAAAGATCGTAGAGCCCGATCCCGGCATGGGTATCCAGCACCCGGAACGCCTTGTCCTTCTGCTTCAGATAGGTGACGAGACGCGCGAGCACCGCATGCTTCAGCACGTCGGCAAAATTTCCTGCGTGATAGATGTGCCGGTAGTTCATTCGCTCAGTTGATCGCTCTCATGAATTGTTGGCATGGATGCGGATTGGCTCTTTGAGAGCCCTTTTTCGTGTCCTATAGAAAAGCCATGAACGTTGCGACCCCCATCAAAGCAGAAAAGTCCATCGGCCACACGGTCTGTCCCCATGACTGTCCGTCGGCTTGCGCGCTCGAAGTCGATCTGACGGCCGAGGGCCGCATCGGCCGCGTGCGCGGCGCAGCCTCCAATAGTTACACCGCCGGCGTCATTTGCGCCAAGGTGGCCCGCTATTCCGAGCGCATCTATCATCCCGGACGCCTGATGGTGCCGCAGCGCCGTCTCGGCAGCAAAGGCGAAGGCCGCTGGCAGGAAATCTCTTGGGAAGCCGCCCTCGACGAAATCGCCAACGCCTTCGTCAAGGCCGAGCAGATGTCCGGCTCAGAAGCCGTCTGGCCCTATTTCTATGCCGGCACCATGGGCCAGGTGCAGCGCGATTCCATCGAGCGCCTGCGCCATGCCAAGCGCTATTCCGGCTTCTTCGGCTCGATCTGCACCAACATGGCCTGGACCGGACTTGCGATGGCGACGGGGTCGCTGCGCGGCCCCGACCCGCGCGAAATGTCAAAATCCGATTGCGTCGTCATCTGGGGCACAAACGCCGTCTCGACCCAGGTCAATGTGATGACCCACGCCATCAAGGCCCGCAAGGAGCGCGGCGCAAAGATCGTCGTCATCGACATCTACGACAACCCGACCGTCAAGCAGGCCGATATGGGCCTCGTGCTGAAGCCTGGAACGGACGCGGCGCTCGCCTGCGCCGTCATGCACGTCGCGTACCGCGACGGCTATGCCGACCGCGCCTATCTCGCCCGTTACGCCGATGATCCCGCCGGCCTCGAAGCTCACCTTGCAACGCGCACCCCGGAATGGGCCTCCGCGATCACCGGCCTTTCGGTGGAAGAGATCGAAGCCTTCGCCAAGCTCGTGGGCACGACCAAGAAGAGCTATTTCCGCCTCGGTTACGGCTTTACCCGGCAGCGCAACGGCGCGGTCGCCATCCATGCCGCAGCCTCGGTGCCGACCGTTCTCGGCTCCTGGCAATACGAGGGCGGCGGCGCCTTCCATACCAACAACGACGTCTTCCGCTTCGACAAGCGCGAATTGATGGGCACCGCGATGGTCGACCCGGATATCCGCATGCTCGACCAGTCCCAGATCGGCCGCGTGCTGACCGGCGATGCCGAGGCGTTGCGCCATCGCGGCCCGGTGACGGCGCTCCTCATCCAGAACACCAACCCCGTCAATGTCGCCCCCGAACAGCGCCTCGTGACGAAGGGTTTCCTGCGCAACGATCTCTTCGTCGCGGTGCACGAGCAGTTCATGACGGATACGGCCAAGCTCGCGGATATCGTCCTGCCGGCCACCATGTTCCTGGAGCATGATGATCTTTATCGCGGCGGCGGTCACCAGCACATCCTGCTCGGCCCTAAGGTCGTCGAACCGCCTTCGACCGTGCGCACCAATCTCTTCGTCATCGAGGAACTGGCCAAGCGCCTCGGCGTCGCCGATCGCCCCGGCTTCGGCCTCACCGAGCGGGAGCATATCGACCATATCCTCGTCAATTACGGCATCGGCTTCGATGAGCTGAAGCGCGAGAAGTGGCTGGATGTCCAGCCGGATTTCGACACCGCCCATTTCGTCCACGGCTTTGGCCATCCGGATGGAAAATTCCGCTTCAAGGCGGACTGGACGGGCACGCCCGCCCCGAACCGCCCGCCGAAAGCGCTGGGTGCCCTCGGGCCCCATCAGGACCTGCCGGAATTTCCTGATCATGTCGATCTGATCGAGGTGGCGGATGCCGAGCATCCCTTCCGTCTCGCGACCTCGCCGGCACGCTCCTTCCTCAATTCCACCTTCGCGGAAACCCCGTCGTCGGTGCAGAAGGAAGTGCGCCCTGAAGCCATGATCCACCCGGAGGATGCCGCAGCGCTCGGTATTGCCGAGGGCGATATCGTCAAGCTGGGCAACGTCAGAGGCGACATCCGACTGCACGCCAAGCTCGGCGGCGGGGCCCGCCGCGGCGTGGTGATTGCCGAAGGCCTCTGGCCCAACGACGCCCATCTCGATGGCGAAGGCATTAACGTGCTGACGGGCGGCGATGCCGTTGCGCCTTATGGCGGCGCCGCCTTCCACGACAACCGAATCTGGCTGCGCAAGGACGTGTAATGACGAAATTCAGGAATGCGACGATCGAGATTCTCAAGGACGAGACGCTCTCGAAAAACTGGTACCACCTGCGCAACATCACCTACAATTACACCGGCTCGAACGGCAAGACCAAGACCCTGAAGCGCGAAGCCTACGATCGCGGCAATGGCGCGACGATTCTGCTCTACGACCCGAAGCGCGACAGCGTCGTCCTCGTCCGTCAGTTCCGCATGCCGGCACACGTCAACGGCCATTCCGGCTGGCTGCTCGAAACCCCGGCCGGCCTGCTCGACGGCGACAACCCTGCCGAAGCCATCGGCCGCGAGGTGGTCGAGGAAACCGGCTATATCGTCAAGGACGTCCGCCCGGTCTTCCAGTCCTTCATGTCCCCCGGTTCCGTCACCGAAATTCTCCATTTCTTCGCCGCCGTCATCGACGTGACCGAGCGCGCGGAGGAGGGCGGCGGTGCAGCCCACGAGGACGAGGATATCGAAGTCCTCGAAGTGCCGCTCACGGAAGCAATGGCGATGATCGAAACCGGCGACATCTGCGACGGCAAGACGATTATGCTGCTGCAGTGGGCGATGCTGAACAAGGATAGTCTAAGCGCCAAAGGCTGAGAGAAATTTTCGTCGCTGCAAGCCATCTCACACAGCGAGCCCAATTCAGATGAATGGCCATATCTCACGACTAGCCGATCTTGATCGCCGCAATCAACTGGCATCGCTGGAGCCTGTGTCGGATGATACCATGCAGGCCATAGCAAAAAGCTATCCCGGAATTTCGGGCCAATATCTCGAATTCATTCGAAAGTTTGGGACGGGCTCCACGACACTCGGATTTTATATCTACGAGCCGGAACCTGCGCGTTCGGTTGAAAAGCACATATCATTTCAGCTTTATCAGTCTGAGGCCTATAGCAATCTGTTTGGCCAGAGGCCGCCCGGCGACATCATTCCGGACGACGCAATTATGATTGCTGATTCCGGCGCAACATGGCGATATTGCCTCTGTCCTTCCCGGGGCGACGCGGTTTTTTGTCTCGATATGAGCGGCCCTCGTTTTGAAGTAGAAGCCGAAGACTTCTTTTCCTTCGTGGAAGGCATTCTAGAGTCCGATTGAGATTTCAGGAAGTTGGCAATGCTCAATTTCCGCAAACTCAAGCCCGTTTCCCGTTACGCTTTCGAGCACTGAGGATACCGCCTTTTTTGCCGCAGTAGGTCCAGTTGCGTCTTGCACCGGTATCGACATGGACGATGCCGTTGCAATAACGCCCGACGCCACCGATACCGGGAGCTGACAGGGCCGCCGCAATGATGGACCGCTCGGAAACGCCGGGCACGCGGATGTCGGCCGCCTGGCAACTGCGGTGGAGTGAACCGCGCCGGCTGGCGCGTGGCCTGTGGCCGGATGTCACCATGGGCCGCTTTCCCGTCTGCGCGGCGATATGAGAAAGAATCGCCTCGAGTTTCGGGGAGAAACAGCCGGTTCTGACGGAAACTGTCTGAACAGCGTAACCAAGCGTCACATCGTGATCCGGAAGTTTACGCCTCTTTTCGTCCTTTGCTTCGGCAACGGTGAAGAAAGAGGCAGTCATCAAGCAGGCGAGGGCTATCGAAAAAACGCAACGCATCGCTATACCCTTTAAAGACGCGCAACGGCCCAACGTGTCGGCATGCCAAAGCATGCGAACATCGCCTGTCGCCATCGTCGCGTGGTGAGCGGATCGGCAGGAAAAGCCCGTAAGGGGCGACTGCCGGATTATGTGTGCGTGGGTAATTCCATCCGAAATGCAGCGATTTTGTGAAACTTCATGCTTGCAGCCCAAAGGAACTGGTCTGGAATCGCGTTAAGCCGCGCGAAGCATGGGAGAAATGTTGAGAAAATAATTTCACGGACGATCCAGGTTCTGGAACGGCGAGCCGCTTCGTTTGCCGGTGTGGATGGCTGAAATCCCGAGAATATGGGTTGGTCTGTCAGCCTCATACCCGCAATCGGCAAATGTCAGCCTGTTTGCGAGCGGCAAGGTTTTGCCGCTCGCCGTCGCCGACAGAAGGCGCAAGCTCTGGCGGGGCGGGAGTTGCGCGGAAGCGAAAAGATTCAGAAAGTACCTTTCAGTCCGAATTTCACGGCCATTGTCTCGAAAGAGGCGCCGGCTGCATTCTTGTAGTTTGTGATTGCACCGGTATCGGTGTCCATCTGGCGCATGTCGCCACGCCTGTGGAAGACCTTTTCGTAGGAACCGCCGATGTAAAACGACGCCGTTTCGGTCACCTTGTAGGCAGCCTCCACATTCAGCATCACGACCGGCGCGGGATCCATATCGTCATGCGTCTGCGATTGGGTCAGCCAGTGATTGTCGATATCCTGAATACCGAAGGTGAAGCCACCTTTCGCCCCCCCGGAAAGCGTGAAGCGATCCATTTGTGTGGAGCCGTCGAGGCCGACAAAAGCGACCGGTATCTTCTGGCGGTAACTGATACCCAGTCCATCCGGCAGCACGCCGATATCGTCGCGTGTCGCCTGATCGCTGTAGATATAGGTGCCGCCGTAAGAGTTCCATTTCACGTCGGAGTATTTGAAGCCGGCATTGATGCCGAGGCTGTTGCTGTCATCCGAATAGACTTGACGGGCAATCTCGATGGAGCCGGCGAAGTAATGCGCGAGCCGGGTATCGGGGCTTATCGAGCGATCGCTCCAGCCATCCATGCTCTGGTCGATGTAGAAACCGGGCACCCAATCGTAATCGACCATATGGCCATCGCCATTGGTGCCGATATCGACCGTCGCCTTCAACGACCATTCCGGCGTCAGTAACGCCGCCGCCGTCGCGCTGTAGAGCACGACGCCCTTGCTTTCCCATTCGAGCAGACTGGCCTTGTCGGCACCCAGGTATACATGCTCGGTCGCATTGATGTTCATCAACCCGACGGAGCCGCCGAAGGTGAAGCGGCCATCGTCGAAGCTGGCCTCATCGGCCAGTGAGATGCTGGTCGAGGCAAGAAGACAGGCAAAGGAGAGAAGAGAAATACGCATTAGCAATCCGCCGCATGGAAATGAGAGTGCGGCGATTGGTACGGCTTGACCTTTATTCGGCAAGAGAGCGGGACAGATACGCCCTAAAATGAACAGAATAGGGCTGAAGCACTGCCCGTTCAGCCGTGCAAGATGCGGAAAAGCCACGACGAGGTGGACCAAATATACATCCTGCCGTCCTGGTCGATAGCTGTCTGCAACCTTCGCAATAGTTGGCACAGGAATCAGTTGGTTTCAGCGCGGCCTTCGCACCGCCGTCGCATTCGCACAGGGATGTTTGCGGCGAGGGCAGCCGGGGAACATCACCTAGCCAGCATGCTTGCGTCCCTCGGGCGTCCGCTGGAAAAAGGCGAGATCGAGGGACAGGCTTGGGCGACCAAGCGCCGTCAGGATCATATGGCACTGCCCGCGATGGTGGGTCTGGTGGTTGAAGAGGTGAGCCATCGCCGGTGAAAGTTTCTGCGATACAGGTGTCGGATTGCTGACGGGCGTGTAGGTTATGGTGCCCTGCAAGTCCTCTTCCGATAGGCTCTCCACCCAGGCAATGATCCGTTCGTCCTCGGCACGCCGGGCTTCGGCAAGCGGGGCAAGGTCTCCATGCAATACGGCGTCAAGCCGGTTTGGTGCATCGCCCGTGCCTGTAAAGCGCCGCATCCAGATCCGATCGGTCGCGAGCAGATGGTTGAGCGTGCCGCAAAGCGAGCCGAAGAACGCGCCCTTGTCCTCGCGAAACGCGCTGTCGCCCAGAGCGGACGCCGCCTCCTAGACAAGCCGGTTTGCCCATTTGTTGTAATCCGCCATCATCCGGTAGTGGTCGCGCATTCGGCTTTCTCCCTGGTTTTCCGGGATCATAGTCGAAGATCGCATCGTTTGGGCTGATGTCACCGATGAAATTTGCTGATTATGGTTCTGCGATATGCCTGCGCGGCCGAAATCCGGCAGCCCCCCTTGTTTTGCGGCGCATTGGCGGCTATTGACGCGCCAAATCCACGGAAAACACCCACTCCACGGAAACAAAGGGAAGATAAAAAATGGCGATTGAACGCACCTTTTCGATGATCAAGCCGGACGCCACCAAGCGCAACCTGACCGGCGCGATCACCAAGATGATCGAAGACGCCGGCCTGCGCGTCGTCGCCTCCAAGCGCGTCTGGATGAGCAAGCGCGAAGCCGAAGGCTTTTACGCCGTTCACAAGGAACGCCCGTTCTTCGGCGAACTCGTTGACGGCATGACCTCCGGCCCGACCATCGTTCAGGTTCTCGAAGGCGAAAACGCCATCCTCAAGAACCGCGAAATCATGGGCGCGACCAACCCGGCAAACGCCGAGGAAGGCACCATCCGCAAGACCCATGCCCTTTCGATCGGCGAAAACTCGGTTCACGGTTCGGATGCTCCGGAAACCGCTGCCCAGGAAATCAAGTACTGGTTCTCCGACACCGAAATCGTCGGCTGATTCAATTCCTCAAGGCTCTGGCCTGAAGTTGTTTAAAGCATAAAGTTTTAAAGCCGGGGCGTCAGCGCTCCGGCTTTTTTATTTCGGCGTGTCGAATTTGTAGATCTGCTGTCCTGCAAGAAGCACGGCTTCGCTGGGATGCCAGAGGTAAGATGCACATTTGCGATCGAGCCGGGCGGCGAAATCATTGGCCAGCGCCACTCTCGGCTCGCCTGCCGGTGCGGACGCAATGAACTCCGTGAGCTTCTTTTCATCGCCCTTTCCAAACAGAAGTTCGGCGGAAATGCCAAGCATGGCGGGGTCGGCCGTCGGCTCGGGCGATGGCGCGTCACCCCTGATCATCTGCGCCGCGCTGCTCCAGTTCGCCCATTCTCCGGCCATCTTGGCGGAAAGCTCCACCGGTACGGGCGGTGGATCGTCGGCCTTGGCCTGCACATAGGGCGTCAGCGTTTCAACGGCCATCAGCCGGTCGACGACATCCCGCACCGAAAATCCCTCGGATGTCCGCAGGTAGCGGCCAAGCGAGAAAGGGATACTTTCAAACGTGGTCGCAACCATATCCGGCTGAGCGGTTGCTTTCAGCAGGGCGCGATAGGCAGAGAGCCAGACATCGTCAAATGTGCCCTTGCGGTTCAACTTGCCGGAAAGGATATCCTCACGCAGTTGCTTGGAAACGGCGGCGGTGGGCTCGATCATGCCTGTCTGGTTGAGGAAGGTCATGAGAAAGTCCCGTTCGGGCCCAAGCGCCGCGGTGATCATGACGTCGTGGACCATCTTGCGCTGTTCGGCATATTCCGGCTTGTCGTATGCGCCCCGTGGCAAGGCGGGATTGCCGACGAAAGCGGGCGCCCAACTGATGGCCGTCGAGAGGTCGTCAAGTCCTCCACGCTTTTCCTGCCGTTCCGCAAAGCTTTTCCAGGCTGTCACGTCGCTTTGGATAGCGGCAAAGGTCGCTGCCAGAAACCAGAGTTCGTGTCGTTCGGCGACCTCGACAATGCGGGCCTTCTTGTCATCGGGTAGGTCGATCGCGGCCATCATTGCGGACTTGGCGGCCAGCGGCTGCCTCTCTTTCGGCAAGGCGGCCATTTCCGTCACCACGAGTTCGGCGCCGTCGTCGGACAAGAGCATGGCCCGCATGACGGAAATGCCGGTCGAGGACATCGCAAGCCCCAGCGTCTTGGCATCGAACTTCCGTTTGGCGGCAGCATAACCATGCTGGTGGATCGTCCATGTCGCCGCCAGCTGGTCGGATTCGATGGCGCCCGCGTCCTGAAGTGTTGTCAGAAGCGCCTCCGTCTCTCCGGCCGGCAGCTCGCCATAACGAATTTTCAGAAAAGCCGCTTGCGTGCCATAGCGCCGGGCGGCCAGCCGGGGAACGTCTGCACGCCCGTCGATCACGATATCGGCCAGCGTCTCGATCGCATCCGCACAGGCGCTCTGGGCGAGGGCAGGGGCGGAGTGCGTGACTGCAAGGGTCAAGGCAAGAACAAAGCGCATCATGATCGTCGCTCGCAGCAGCTGTTGGGATGCTGTGCGTCAAGATACCCCCGCGACAATCGTCGGGCAATGCGTTGTCGGTCAGGAGTTGCAGGAGGGGGGCTTTATGCGGACCAGCGTCTTGCCGTCCTTGAACATCTCGGGGTTCTTGTCGTAGGCCGGGCCGATGACCAGCGGCTTGGCCGGCAGCACATCCTGATCCAGTTTGGAGGTGACTGTTGTCTTTATCGTCTGCAACAGGTCGCCATCCGGCCTCTTAAGCTCGATTGTCACCGAATAGGGCTTTTCCTTGCGCACGCAGGTCACGTCCGGGCTTTCCAGCACGATCTTCGTCTGCTTTGCAAAAACCTTGCGCTCCATCGTCAGCGGCTCGCCGCCAGCCGGGTTCTCGAAGCTCGCCACGACGATGCTGCCCTCTGGCACGGGCTCCTTCTTGTCGAGCGTCACCATGTATGTCGCATAGGCCAGCCGGTAGTTGAACACGAAGATCTTTCCCGTGAGCTGCAACGGCTCATTCCCGGTTTCCCGTTGGCAGGCAGGCAGGGCAAGGAGTGCAAGCAATATTGTCGCGAAGAGGCTCAAATGTATTCGGTTGCCGGGAGGCGACGCGTATCTTGAGCCTGGAGCAATACCCCCCTCTGTCGGCTGTGCCGACATCTCCCCCTCAAGGGGGGAGATCGGGTGCGAGAGGCTAACCCCAGCCAATCTCCCCCCTTGAGGGGGAGATGCCCGACAGGGCAGAGGGGGGTGCAGCTTGCTGAGAAGCAACATTCCTTTCATGGCCCTGCCTCCTTCTGTTTCCGGTAATGCCGGCTGGCCTTCACACGGTTGCCGCAGATCGCCATGTCGCACCAGCTGCGGCTGCGGTTGCGACTGCGATCAATGAATAGCCACTGGCAATTGGGGCAGACCTTCAGCCGCCCGTCATGCGTTTCCGATACCAGCCGCAAGGCCGAATGCGCCGCAGCCGCCTCGAGGGCGATAAATCCGTTTGCCTGGCGCTGGCCACCGCGCAGGGCAGCGGCAATGGCATTGAGCAGATCGGCTAGCAGGATGTCCGATCCCTCGCCATCAGCCTGCGCGCGAAAATGTTGATCTGTGGTTTCCCGAAGCGCCAGCAAAAGGGGGCGCCGCTCCGGTGCCGTTGGCGTCAGCGTGCCGAAGGATTGCCTCTCGCCGCAAAGCCGGCTTGCCGCTTCGGCGAAGGTATCCATGGCAGCAGTGTCGGCAAACCGGTCGATGCGGCGTTGCTGATCGAAACGCAGCACGACGGAGTTTGCGACATCCAGCGCCAACGCGCCGCCGGAAAAGCGGTGAGGGGTCCAGGAAAAGGTCATGGCAAAATTCTAACTGGTAAAAGCCATTTTACAAGTTATGATTTTCTGAACGACAACGGAAACCGCCATGGCCTATTTCCTGCAGCAGCTTGCCAATGCCGTGCCGGTGGCAGCGCTTTATGCGCTGCTCGCCTTCGGTTACGCGATTGCCTTTGCCGTCACCCGGCGCGCGGATCTCACCTACGGCGCGCTTTTCGGTTTTTCCGGCCAGATCCTGCTGCTGTTTTCAGATTTCGCCTACAATCGCCTGTGGCTGGTCCTGCCGGCATCGCTGGCGATCGGGGCCGTGGCGGCGCTGCTCTATGCCACGGGCACCGGCATCTTTCTCGGCCGCACCGTCATGCGCCGCGTCGTTCTGTTCTCGCCGAATACGGTCGTGGTCGTCTCTCTGGGATTGGCGCTGGTGCTCATGGAGATATCGCGTCTTGCCGCCGATACGCGGGCGCTCTGGCTGCCCCCGTTTCTCAGCACGCCGCTGGTTCTCTGGAATGACGCTCGTTTCCCGGTCACGCTGACGCTGATCCAGGTCATCAACACCGCCACGCTGCTCAGTCTTGTCGGAGCGGGGCAGCTCGTCCTTTTACGGTCCGCCTGGGGCAGGCAATGGCGGGCCGTGGCGGATGATGGGCAGGCCGCCGCCCTTTGCGGCATCGATCCCGCCCGCATCTTCGTCATGGCCTATGGCGCATCCGCTTTGCTGGCCGCGATCGCCGGCGTGCTGGCAACCGCCTATTACGGCACGATGGATTTCGGGGCAGGTCTCGTTTTCGGGGTGAAAATCCTGTTCATCGCCGCGATCGGCGGTCAGGCGACCCCCATTCTCGCTGCCGCCGGTGGAGCCCTGATGGGATTGGCCGAAACCATGTGGAGCGGCTACGGGCCGATCCTCTGGCGCGATTTTGCGATCTTCGGTTTTCTGGTGCTGCTGCTGGTCCTGACGCGGCAGGAGAAGTTGCAGCCTTGATCCGTTTTTGCCGAAAGACAACCGAACTCTAATCGGCGTCAGCCCGCACGGTCTTGCCGCCTTCCATCCGCACCTTGCCTTCGGCGAGAAGCCTGAGTGCTGCGGGATAGCTCTGGTGCTCGACGGTCAGCACGCGCGCAGCCAGCGCCTCCGGCGTATCGCCCGCCAAAACAGGAACTTCAGCCTGCAGGATGACGGGGCCCTCATCCATGCCTTCCGTCACGAAATGCACGGTGCAGCCGGCCTTGTCGTGGCCTGCCTCGATCGCCCTGCGATGGGTATCGAGCCCGGGGAAGAGCGGCAGCAGGGAGGGGTGGATGTTGATGATCCTGCCTTCATGACGGCTGATGAAGTTGCCGGACAAGAGGCGCATATAGCCGGCCAGGCAGATGATATCAGGCGAAAGCGCATCGAGTGCATCCAGGATCGCAGCTTCATGGGCGTCCTTGCTGGCAAAATCCTTGCGCACGAAGCTCATGGTCGGAATGCCCAACGCCTCAGCCTTGGCAAGCCCGCCCGCATCCGCCTTGTCGGAAATCACCGCGACGATCTCGGCCGGAAAATCCGGGTCTCCCGTCGCCTTGGCAAGCGCAACCATGTTCGATCCGCTGCCGGAGATGAAGACGACAACGCGCTTGCGGACTGCAGATGTCATAGGGCGAGCGTGCCCTTGTAGATCGTGCCGGCGGCACCTTCCTCGCGGGCCACCATGCGACCGAGCGTGAAGACTGTTTCACCTTCCGCCGTCAGCACCGCCGCAACTTTCTCGGACTCTTCGGCAGGCACGACGGCGATCATGCCGACGCCGCAGTTGAAGGTGCGCAGCATTTCGTTGGCCGCAACACCGCCGGTCTTCGCAAGCCAGGAGAACACGGCCGGTGCCTTCACGGCGCCGAGATCGATTTCGGCGGCCAGATGCTTCGGCAGCACGCGCGGAATGTTTTCCGGGAAACCGCCGCCGGTAATGTGGGCGAGCGCCTTGATCGAACCGGTCTCGCGGATCGCCTTCAGAAGCGGCTTCACGTAAATCTTGGTCGGGGTCATCAGCACGTCGGCAAGGGTACCTTCGCCAAACGGCGCCGGCGCATCCCAGGCGAGGCCGGAAAGGGCAACGATCTTGCGCACCAGCGAATAGCCGTTGGAATGCACGCCGGAAGAAGCGAGACCGAGGATCACGTCGCCCTCTGCGATATTGCCTGATGGTAGAAGCTGGCCGCGCTCGGCCGCGCCAACCGCAAAGCCGGCAAGATCGTAATCACCGCCGGAATACATGCCGGGCATCTCTGCCGTCTCGCCACCGATCAGCGCGCAGCCGGCCTGACGGCAACCATCGGCGATGCCACCGACGATCGCGGCACCCTGGTCCGGGTCGAGCTTGCCGGTCGCGAAATAGTCGAGAAAGAACAGGGGCTCGGCGCCCTGTACCACGAGATCGTTGACGCACATGGCCACGAGATCGATGCCGACCGTATCGTGTTTGTCGGCATCGATGGCGATCTTCAGCTTGGTGCCGACGCCGTCATTGGCGGCCACCAGAACCGGATCGGTAAAACCCGCCGCCTTCAGGTCGAACAGCCCGCCAAAGCCGCCGATCTCGCCATCGGCGCCGGGGCGGCGCGTGGAGCGCACATGCGGCTTGATCTTTTCGACCAGCAGGTTTCCGGCGTCGATATCGACACCTGCGTCGCTGTAGGTCAGACCGTTCTTACCCGCCTCGCTCATGGCTTAAATCTCCGCTGGCTTGCCCGCATGGGCCGTATCCGGTTGCGATTGGCATGGGTGCTGGCCAAGCGCAAGCATATTAGCCCGCGAAAGGCCGTTTTTTCACCGTTTTGCCCATATCCCGCAACGAAATTTGCCGCAGGGTTGACCCCGGTCGGCAGCACATCCTATTTCCTTCAGCGGGATGCGGCGGATGGTACGGCGCGCGCGGACATTTGGAAAACATCATGAGCGACCATGGCACCACGCAAATCCAGGGCGGCAAGGCGCTTCAGAGGCAGATCGTCTTCTGGACCCTGTGTTTCCTCGCCTTCGTCGCGTTCTTGACCGTCTTCAGTTCCATCCTTCTGCCTTTCCTCGCCGGCATGGCGCTTGCCTATTTCCTCGATCCCATTGCGGATTGGCTGGAGCGCAGTGGCTTGAGCCGCCTGATGGCCACCATCGTCATCCTGATCAGTTTCGTCGTCATCTTCATTCTGGCGCTTGTGATCATCATCCCGATCATCGCCTCGCAAGCGGCTGATTTCATCGAGAAGGTGCCGGGCTACACGAGCCGTCTTCAGGAGGTTCTGCTCGACGCCAATTCGCGGCTGGTGCCCGATTGGGTGGCGGGCCAGATGGGTTCCATCAAACAGAATGCGATGAAAATCCTTGAGCAGGGTGCCGGCTTCGTGGTGACGCTCTTCCAGCAGATATGGAGTTCCGGCGTAGCCCTTCTCGATATCCTCTCGCTCCTGATCGTCACCCCGGTCGTCGCCTTCTATATGCTCCTTGACTGGGACCGCATGGTCGCCAAAGTCGACAGCTGGGTGCCGCGCGATCATGTCGCGACAGTGCGCCGGATCGCTCGCGACATGGACGCGACCATTGCCGGCTTCATCCGCGGCCAAGGCTCGCTCTGTATCATCCTTGGCCTTTACTACGGTATCCTTCTCTCGCTGGTCGGTCTCAATTTCGGCCTGCTCATCGGCTTCTTTGCGGGCATGATCAGCTTTATTCCCTATGTGGGGTCCATGGTCGGCCTCGTTCTGGCACTCGGTGTGGCGCTGGTGCAGTTCTGGCCGGAATTTACGCCGATCGCGCTTGTCCTCGCGGTGTTTTTCTCCGGCCAGTTTCTGGAAGGCAATATCCTCCAGCCGCGCCTCGTCGGCAAAAGCGTCGGCCTTCATCCGGTCTGGCTCATGTTCGCGCTACTGGCTTTTGGCGCGCTCTTCGGTTTTGTCGGTCTGCTGATCGCGGTACCCGCCGCCGCCGCCATCGGCGTGCTTGTCCGCTTCGGCATCGAGCGCTACCTTCAAAGCGCGCTTTATCGCGGCCATGACGCCACCTTGAAAGTCGAACCGGAACACAATCTTCCGGAGTGAGACTGAGCATGATCCGCAAGTCAGAACAGCTGCCGCTCGCCTTCGGGCATGAACCGCAAACCGGACGGGATGATCTGCTCGTCTCCGATCCCCTGAGCGCGGCCATATCGATCGTCGACAACTGGCCGAACTGGCCGTCCCCGGTCGTCATCCTGGCGGGCCCCGTCGGCTCGGGCAAATCGCATCTCGCCAGCATCTGGCGCGAAAAAAGCGAAGCTGTCGATATCCATCCCACCGCCGGCAGCGACGCATCCGTCATTGCGGCGGCCAATGCCGTGCTGTTCGAAGACGCCGATCGGCGCGGCTTTGACGATACGGCGCTTTTTCACGTCATCAACAGTGTTCGGGAAAACGGCAGCTATCTGCTGATCACCAGCCGTCTGTGGCCCATGTCCTGGCCGGTGGAGCTTCCGGACCTGCGGTCTCGCCTCAAGGCCGCGACCGTCGTCGAGATCGGCGAGCCGGATGACGAGCTTCTGGCGCAGGTCCTCGTCAAGCTCTTCGCCGATCGCCAGCTTTTCATAGACGACAAGCTGGTCGCCTATATCGTCGCCCGCATGGAGCGCTCGCTGGACGCCGCCCAGAAAGTGGTGGAAAAACTGGATCATCTGGCCCTCGCGCGGGGCACGCGCATCACCCGGACGCTCGCCGCCGAAGTGATCGAGGGCCTTGGAAAGGCAAGTCAACATGATTGACTGTCACAGTTACGTCGTCAAACTGGGATAGCTGCAAAAGCATTTCGCAAGAGGGGTAGGGACCATGGACATCACGACGGAATCGGCAGCGAACGCGGTAGCTCCGATCGAGCCTGTTGAAGAGGCGATCGATCTCATGAACAGCCCCGAGCGCTTTATCAATCGCGAGTTCTCCTGGCTCCAGTTCAACCGCCGCGTTCTCGAAGAAACGCTGAACACGGCGCATCCGCTTCTGGAGCGCGTGCGCTTCCTGTCGATCTCCGCCGCCAACCTCGATGAATTTTTCATGGTGCGCGTCGCCGGCCTCGAAGGTCAGGTTCGGCAGGGCGTTTCCGTCCGCAGCCCGGATGGGAAGACACCCGTCGAGCAACTCGAGGGCATCCTCAAGGAAATCGACAATCTGCAGATGGAGCAGCAGGCCTCGCTCGCCGTCCTGCAGCAATATCTCGCCAAGGAAGACATTCTGATCGTGCGCCCGGTTTCGCTTTCAGGGCAGGATCGCGTCTGGCTGCAGAACGAGTTCGAGCAGTCGATCTTCCCGGTGCTGACGCCGCTGTCGATCGATCCGGCGCATCCGTTCCCCTTCATTCCGAACCTCGGCTTCAGCATGGGCCTCCAACTCGACAGCAAGACGGGCAGGGAGCCGATGACCGCGTTGCTGCGTCTGCCGGTCGCGCTGGACCGCTTCATCCGTCTGCCCGATGTCAAGTCGACTATCCGCTACATCACCCTTGAAGATGCCGTCGGCCTGTTCATCGAAACACTCTTCCCGGGCTATGTGGTCAAGGGTTCCGGCACCTTCCGCATCATCCGCGACAGTGATATCGAAGTTGAAGAAGAGGCCGAGGATCTTGTCCGTTTTTACGAAACGGCCTTGAAGCGCCGTCGTCGCGGCTCCGTCATCCGCATCGAGATCGATTCGGAAATGCCGCTGGAGCTGCGCCGTTTCGTCATTTCCGAACTCGGCGTTGCCGAAAATCGCGTCGCCGTCCTGCCGGGTCTGCTTGCCCTCAACACGCTGTCGGAAATCACCAAGGCGCCGCGCGAGGACCTGCGCTTCGAGCCGTACAATGCCCGATTTCCCGAACGCGTCCGCGAACACGCCGGCGACTGCTTCGCCGCCATCCGCGAAAAGGACATGGTCGTCCACCACCCCTACGAATCGTTCGACGTGGTGGTCCAGTTTCTTCTCCAGGCTTCGCGCGACCCTGACGTGGTGGCGATAAAGCAGACGCTTTACCGCACCTCCAACGACAGCCCGATCGTGCGTGCGCTGATCGATGCGGCCGAGGCCGGCAAGTCTGTCACCGCGCTGGTCGAACTCAAGGCCCGCTTCGATGAAGAAGCCAACATCCGCTGGGCACGCGACCTTGAACGCGCCGGCGTGCAGGTCGTCTTCGGCTTCATCGAACTCAAGACCCACGCCAAGATGTCGCTGGTCGTGCGACGTGAGGAAGGCAAGCTTCGGTCGTACTGCCATCTTGGCACCGGGAATTATCACCCGATCACGGCGAAGATTTATACCGACCTGTCGTATTTCACCTGCGATCCGGCGATTGCCCACGACATGGCGAATATCTTCAACTTCATCACCGGCTACGGCGAGCCGGAAGCCGGCATGCAACTGGCGGCATCTCCGCACACGCTTCGTCCACGCATCCTCCAGCATATCGAGGAAGAGATCGTTCACGCCCGCGACGGCCGTCCGGCCGCCATCTGGATGAAGATGAACTCGCTGGTCGACCCCGACATTATCGACGCGCTTTATCGTGCCAGCCGCGCCGGTGTGGAGATCGATCTGGTCATCCGCGGCATCTGCTGCCTCCGTCCGCAGGTTCCCGGCCTTTCCGACAATATCCGCGTAAAATCGATCGTCGGCCGCTTCCTTGAACATTCCCGCATCTTCTGCTTTGGCAACGGCCACGGGCTTCCCTCCGAGCGTGCGCTTGTGTATATCGGTTCCGCGGACATGATGCCGCGCAATCTGGACCGGCGGGTAGAGACACTTGTGCCTCTAACCAACCGGACCGTGCATGAACAGGTTCTGTCGCAGATCATGCTGGGTAATCTCATCGATAACCAGCAGAGCTACGAAATCCTCAGCGACGGCACATCGCGTCGCATGGATGTCGCGAAGAACTCGGAGCCGTTCAATGCACAGCTCTATTTCATGACCAACCCCAGCCTCTCGGGCCGGGGCGAGGCCCTGAAATCGAGCGCGCCAAAGGTCATTGCCGGCTGGAAGAGCGGCCGCGGAAAGTAAAACTGGAATTGCATGGTCGAATCTGAAGCCCAGGGGCGTCTGCCTGGAATAGCCCCGGTCTCCGTCGTGGATATCGGTTCTAACTCAATTCGGCTGGTGATCTATGAAGGTCTGAACCGCTCGCCCGCCGTGCTTTTCAATGAAAAGGTCATGTGCGGTCTTGGCAAGGGTATCGATGCCACCGGCCGCATGGATGCCGATAGCGTGGAACGCGCCCTCAAGGCTTTGCACCGCTTCAAGGCGCTGTCCCGGCAGGCGCGGGCCTCGACCTCCTTCGTTCTGGCCACGGCTGCCGCCCGCGACGCCTCCAATGGCCCCGATTTCATACGGCGTGCCGAACTCATCCTCGGTCAGAAGATCCGCGTGCTCACCGGCGAGGAGGAGGCGTACTTCTCGGCGCTCGGCATCGTCAGCGGTTATCACGATCCCGATGGCGTCGTCGGCGATCTCGGCGGTGGTTCGCTGGAGCTTGTCGATGTTCTCGGCACGAAGATAGGCAAGGGCATCACCCTGCCGCTCGGCGGTATCCGACTGTCGGAACATGCCCAGGGTTCGCTCGTTCAGGCACGCAGCTACGTTCGCAGCTTCATGGACAAGGCCGAGGTTCTCAAAAACGCGGAGGGTCGCACCTTCTATGCGGTTGGCGGCACATGGCGCTCCATCGCCAAACTGCACATGGAACTGCGCGATTATCCGCTGCACATGATGCAGGGCTACGAAATCTCCTTCGATGAAGCGATAAACCTGCTTGCCGACGTGGTCGAGCCGAAGAACCCCAAGGCTCCTGCCTATGCGGCGATCTCCAAGAGCCGTCGTGCGCTTCTGCCCTACGGTGCCATCGCTATGCAGGAGGCGATCATCCGCATGAAGCCGGCGCGGGTGTCTTTCTCGGCTCTTGGCGTGCGCGAGGGTTATCTGTTTTCCCTGCTGTCGGATTCCGTCCGCAAAAGCGACCCGCTGCTGGCCGCCGCCGGCGAACTTGCCATCCTGCGTGCCCGGTCGCCCGAGCACGCCCGCGAACTCGCCGACTGGAGCGGCGACATGCTCGGCAAGCTCGGCGTCATGGAAACCGACGAGGAAAGCCGCTACCGTCAGGCTGCCTGTCTGCTTGCCGACATCAGCTGGCGCGCCCATCCCGATTATCGCGGCCTGCAGGCCCTGAATATCATTGCCCACAGCACCTTCTCCGGCATCACCCATGCCGGCCGTGCCTATATCGCGCTTGCCAACTACTACCGCTTCGAAGGCCTGTCGGATGACGAGGCGACAAGCCCGCTGACGGCGATCGCCACGCCGAGGCTTCGCGAACTGGCGAAGCTCCTGGGCGGCATCCTGCGTGTCGCCTATCTGTTTTCGGCGTCCATGCCGGGCGTGGTGCGCAATCTCGATATCCGCGCCGCCAAGGTACCGGACCTCGACTATGAGTTCATCGTGCCGGAAGCCTACGGCGAATTTGCCGGAGAACGCCTCGACGGCCGCCTTCAGCAGCTTGCACGGCTGACGGGAAAGAGGATCGGCTTCCGTTTCCAGTAGCGCCCTACATCCGTTCTGCGTCCTTGCCGGAAAATATTCAGCTGTATATTCGCAATACTGAATATTAGGAGCGCTTGTTGCGCTGAGGGATGTATTGCGGCATCTTGCGCCCCGGAATATTAACCGCCGACCCATCAATGTTGGCGATTTTTTTTGAGGTTGCTTTCATGGCCACGATTAATTTCAGCGATATTACCGGCGGCGTCGATATGTCGCTTCTCGAAGTGTCCAGTTTTCTTGAATACGACCATGCGCAATGGTCGCGCACGCAGCTGAAGCTCTACGACGACTCCAAGAACTATTCGCTGTTTACCGGCACAGGCCTCACCTACAAGGTGCAATCCGGCGAGATAACCGCTGTGACCGGCGGCACGGTCACAGGCCTCAAGGTCGTTTTCAACAACGTTTCGGTTTTCTCCGTCACGGGCTGGAAGGTTTCCGCAAAAAGCGTCGGCGATGCCATCTTTAAGGATCAGAGCGCCGTGTTCCTGTCTCTGCTTCTCTCCGGCAACGATACGGTCAACGGCACAAAACATGACGACGCATTGCTCGGAGGCGTGGGCACCGACACGCTGAACGGTGGGGCGGGGGACGACCTCCTGGAAGGCGGCGTTGGCGCAGACAAGCTCGTGGGCGGTTCCGGCAGCGATACCGGCAGCTACTTCTTTGCCAAGGCCGGCGTTACCGCCAGCCTCGCCAAGCCGTCCGCCAACACAGGCGATGCCAAGGGCGACACCTATTCCTCCATCGAAAATCTTCTCGGAACCCAATATGCCGACAAGATTTACGGAAACGGCAGTTCCAATGCCCTGGTCGGAGCGGCCGGCAACGACCTGCTTGATGGCGGCGCCGGCAACGACCTTCTGGTGGGCGGCCTCGGCGCCGATCGGCTGTTCGGTGGCAGCGGCTTCGATACGGCGCTTTACGACAATTCCGCCAAGGCGGTGACCGTCAATCTCGCCAAGCCTTCGCTCAACACCAACGAGGCTGCCGGAGATACCTATTCATCGATCGAAGCCGTTTCGGGAAGCCGGTTTGCCGACAAGCTGTATGGCAACAGCAGCGCCAACACCCTTGAGGGCAATCTCGGCGCCGATCTTTTGAACGGTGCGGCCGGCGACGACAAACTTTACGGCGGTTCGGGCGCCGATGACCTCTATGGCGGCACCGGCAAGGATACGTTTATCTATGCCAGCTTTCTCGAAAGCACCGTGTCCACGACAAACCGCGATACGATTTTCGACTTTTCCGGCGCCGCAGGCGACAAAATCGATCTCTCCGACATGGATGCCAGCACGAAAGCCGCCGGCAACCAGGCCTTTAGCTTTATCGAAACCAGGGCTTTTTCCGGGAAGGCCGGGGAGCTGCGTTATGAGAAGAAGGCGTCCGATACCTATATCTACGGCGACCTCGACGGCAACAAAAAGGCCGACTTTGCCATTCATCTCGATGATGCCGTGACGATGCTGAAGGGCTATTTCATCCTCTGAGTTAAGGCGGCTTGGTATTTACAGGATGGCGGCTCCGGAGAGGATGACCGGAGCCGCCATTTTCGTTTGCTCGCTGCTTACTTCGCGTTCAGGAATTCACCGACTTCCAGCAGCACGAACTCGTTATCATCCGCCTTGTCGATTGCGCGTCCGGCAGAGAACGGCAGGTTGTTGTCGTTGCCGACGACGATGTGGGTGTCGTCAACACGGTCGACGTTCTCGATGGTGACGAACGGCATGTCGTAGAAGCCTTCGCCGCCGCCCTGACGCTTTTTGTTGTCCGGATCAGCGATCTTGAGCAGGTCGATGTAGCCGATCTTGCGCGCGGCCTTGCCGACATTGGCGTCGTTCATCTCGATCTTGTAGATGCGCTTGACCTTGGAGCCGACGGCAAAGCAGTCAGGCTGCGGGTTCTTGGCGTCGGCGCAAGCCTTGTCCACCGTGCCTGCGCCATTGTCGCGCTCGATCACCAGAGCGGTGGTCTCGTCCAGCATGTTGAAGTCGCCGATCGCTTCGCCGCCTTCGGCCAGCGGATAGAGCCAGCTGCGGCCGGTCCAGGCCTTGGAAGCAACGTCAAGCTCGATGATGCGCAGGGCCGGGCGGTCTTCTGCCTGCTCGACGCTTTCGCCATCGATCCAGATCGGCCCTTCCAGCAGACCGTACAGCTTGCTGCCGTCCTTCGACATGGCAAGCCCTTCATAGCCGCCCGAGCGCTTGAGATTGAAAGCCGGAACGGGCTTCGACGGATCGGCCTGCAGGGTAAGTGTCGCGTTGTCCGGCGACATCACCGGCTTACCGTCAACCACTGTCGGGATAACGTCCGTCAGCTTGCCTTCGGTGTCGAACTTCAGGAGGTTCGGGCCGAACTCTTCGCCCACCCAGAAGCCGTCGGCCACGGGCTGGATCGATTCGACGTCGAAATCGGCGCCCGTCAGGTAGCGCTTGTCGGAACCTTCCATGACGATCGGGAAGGGGGCCTTGCGGTCGGGATCGGACAGGAACACGGTCTTCAGCGCCTCGACCTTGCCAGCTTCCCAGTCAAACTTGATGTTGTGCAGCATCAGCATGGCATCGGAAGAGTTCATCTTCGAACCGAAGCCGTTATCGGAAAGGCTCCAGAAGGTGCCGTCGGCCATGGTTTTGATGCCGGAGAAGCCCTGCATCGGCTGGCCGTCGAAGGGAAGCGAAAGGCCAGTGAGGCGTACGCCATCCTTGCCGGGAACGCTGCCGAGCTCGACCGCGCGACGGCGGTCCGGCGTGGTGAACTTGCCGGAGGTCTTGAGGTGTTCGGTGGCATCTGCCGGAGCAGGGATGATGGTGTTGGCCGGAAGGATGGCGTGGCTGACGAGCTTTGCCGGGAAAACGGCTTCTTCGGCCTGAGCCGCAGTTCCAAAAGCAAGCGTGAAGGCCACGGAGGCCAGAAGGATGTTCTTCATAGGTTTCCCCTCGGGTTCGGTTGACGAGACACGCTTCCGATAGGGCCGCTTGATGACGGTTGCTTGATGTTTGCTTGACGGTGGAATGAAGCTTTCGTGACGGAGGTCATTAAAGGGAACGCACACCGCCCTTGACGATGTGGTTGAGTGATCTATTCGCACAAGTGTTTGAAAAGAATAATCTTATAAAGAGTTTCGGAGAGACAGTACGTCGTCCAGACGGCCGGCCGTTCATGAACCGGGCGGCTGATCGCGTCGACTGTGGCGTCCGGCCAAGGCCGCAAACCGGCCCGGAGTCATGCCGAGCGACTTTTTGAAATGCCGGTTGAGATGCGCCTGATCGGCAAATCCGCCCGCAAAGGCCGCCTCGGCAATGTTTTCTCCGATAGCAATCAGCGCCTTTGCCCGCTCTAGCCGGCGCATCACGAGGTAGCGGTGAGGGCTGGTCCCCAGAAGCTGGCGGAATTGTCGCGAGAGCGCAAAGCGGTCGAGCCCCGTGACGTCTTCCAGCTCGGACGAGCTCACCTGTCGTGACAGGTTCTCCCGCAGGAAGTCGCAAGCCCGCAAGACCTCGGGCCGGGCCAGCCTGCCGCTTCGCATTTGCACCGCGCCGGAATGGTCGAGCAATGCACTGGCGATCTCTTCGACCAGTTCGTCGAATTTCAACGGCTCGATCGTGTCATTGCCGAAGGCTTCGAGCAGAAGCCGCGCCAGCCGGGGATCCTCGACGACAGGTGACGCGACGAAGGGCAGGGTGCGTCCGCGCTCCGCCGTCACCGGCAAAAAGAGCTCCGGCGGGATATACATCATGCGATAGGTCAGGCCGTCGTCCGTCCCCGCGCCGCCATCATGCAACTCGTCGGGATGCAGCACGATCACGTTTCCGGGCGGGCTAAAGCGTTCCTCGCCGCGATAGCGAAAGGTCTGGATGCCGGCCATGGTGACGCCCAGCGCATAGGTATCGTGCCGGTGGGGCTCGAACCCCTTGCCGTGAAAACGCGCCTCGATGCGCTCGATGCCGGCAAGGTCCGGTGCCACGACGATCCTGTCGCTCGCCGCGCACGAACGTTCAAGCGGCGCCTCGACGGCGCCTGCTAAGGCGTTCGCTACAGCCTTTTCATCGGAGTAAACCTGCATGTTCGATACCAAGTTCGCCGTCATCCTGCGCGAGGATCTGGAAGTCTGGCAGAAGCTGAATGTCACCGCTTTCCTGTCGAGCGGCATCATCGGTCAGAAGCCGGATTTGATCGGCGAAGCCTACCGCGATGCAAGCGGCAATGTCTACAACGCGCTCAGCGTCCAGCCGATCATCGTTCTATCGGCGGATGGCGCGACGCTTTCGAAAATCCATGCCCGCGCGCTGGAACGCGAGGTGCCGGCGTCCGTCTATATCGAGGAAATGTTTTCGACAGGCCATGATGCGGCCAACCGCGCTGTCTTTGCAGAGTTTGGCCCGCAGACAGCAAAGGTCGTCGGCATCGCCGTTCATGCCGACAAGAAGACCGTCGACCGAATCACCAAGGGAGCAAAGCTGCACGCCTGAGGGAACCCGGGCTCTCTTCCATAACCGTGGTCGCATGCGCTATGGCGCGGAGTTCCATGTCAGGTAGGCCACAATCGCAAATGAAAGGAGCAGGGACGATTTGATCAGATAAAGGGTGATCGCGTCACGAAAGGTTACGCCCTTATACATTCGGCCTCCCCTCTTCGACGGAAGGGTGCGAATCGGGCTGGTCGGGTTTCAAGAACCTCCACCACGCGCCCGGTCCGTCATGCCAGTTGTAAACCGCTATTCCGGCTGGCGGATAACGCCGCAACCGGGCGCTCAGCCGCCATCTTTTATCAATCAGTATCGGTGTTTCGGCGCTGTCTGCATTGTTTTCCGTGCGGGGATCAAAACGTCCGGACATAAAGGATGTCGGCGGTTTCAGGAGTTTTTTCGCAAACTCCGGTAACACCTCCGCGGAGCGGTTGACCGCTCTTAGAGACAGCGATTGCAGAAAGTTTTGATGGGGATGGGAAGACATGCCGTCCTCCTTCGGTTGAGGCGAGGGCATCTGACCCTCAAGCGGCAGCGCCTGTGTAATTTGCTACCGAAGGCACGACCATGCGCCTTCGCATGTCCTTTAGCAAGCGACATTAATCCGCTGGCGGCGCGACAATGGGGCGATGCTGCCAGGGATACAGATGGGAGACAGAAACAGTCTGGCGGATCTAAAGCTCCACGGCCTCGATCTTGCGGTCGACGAACCGCAACGCCACCTGGCCGCTGATCAGCTTCAGCGCGGTATCGCCAAACAATTCGCGGCGCCAGCCCTTCAAGGCTTCGACCTCGGCGTTTTCACCTTCGGCGGCGATCCGTTCGAGATCGTCGCTGTTGGCGATGATCTTGGCAGCCACGCCCTGCTTTTCAGCGATCAGCTTCAAGAGAACCTTCAGGAGTTCGATCGCTGCGGCCGCACCTTCCGGCGATTGTTGCTGCTTGGGAAGACGCGGCATCTCGTTCTTGGGGATGGCCAGCGCCGCATTCACCGCCTCGATGATCGCCGCGCCGGAGGCGGATCGTTCCCAGCCCTTCGGAATCGTGCGCAGGCGGCTCAGGGCTTCCGCATCCTTCGGCTGCTGCTGGGCGATTTCATAAAGCCCGTCATCCTTGATGATGCGACCACGCGGCACGTTGCGCGCCCGCGCCTCGCGCTCGCGCCATGCGGCAACCTTTTGCAAAACGGCAAGCTCGATCGGCTTCTTCAGCCGCATCTTCAGCCGCTGCCAGGCGTCGTCCGGGTGCAGATCGTAGGTTTCCTTCGCTTCCAGCACCGCCATTTCGTCGGAAAGCCAGAGCGTGCGGCCTTCGCGGTCCAGCTGTTCCTTGAGGCAGATATAGACGTCGCGCAGGTGGGTCACGTCCGCCAGCGCATAGTCCAGCTGCTTTTCCGAAAGCGGTCGGCGGCTCCAGTCGGTGAAGCGCGAGGACTTGTCGATGTGAACGCCCTTGATACGGCTCACCAGCTGGTCATAGGACACGCTGTCGCCGAAGCCGCAGACCATGGCGGCAACCTGGGTATCGAAGATCGGATGCGGAATGAGGCCGCCGAGATTGTAGATGATTTCGATATCCTGCCGGGCGGCATGGAATACCTTGGTCACGTCCGGATTGGCCATCAGTTCGAAGAAGGGCTTGAGATCGATACCGTCCGCCAGGGGATCGACGATCACGGCGATATCGGGGCCAGCCATCTGGATCAGGCAGAGCTGCGGCCAGAAGGTGGTCTCGCGCAGAAACTCCGTGTCGATGGTCATGTAGGGCGCCTTTGCAAGCTGTTCGCAGGCGGCGGCAAGGTCGGAGGTGGTAACAATCATCAGGCTTCAATCACTGTGGCGAAAATCGGGCGCAAAAGATTTCCCGATGTATCGCTTCATGACAGCCCTCACAATGAAAAAGTCAGAGCACCCGGAAATAAGCCGACATGCCTGTCTTCTGGTGCTCGATGATATGGCAGTGCAGCAACCAATCGCCAAGATTGTCGGCAACAAGTCCAAGTTCGGCCTGCTCGTCCGGCTGCAGCAGGATCGTGTCCGTCGGCGGCGGCAGGAAGGCGCGCTTGTTGGAGGAAAGCACGCGAAAGCTCAGGCCGTGCAGGTGGATAGGGTGGGCATGCGGTGTGCGGTTGCGCACCTGCAAAACGTAGCTTTTCCCTAGCTTGAGGTCGGAGAGGGGGGCGACCGGATCAGGTGTATCGCCCTGCCACGGGACCTTGTTGATCGCCCAGAAGGTGTAGCCGAGCGAGCCGCACATGCTTGGCATTGCCTTGTGCTCTGCGGTCGCCGTGAAATCGAGCGGTATGCGGGTGGCGGTCGAAAGATCGGCCTCTGCGATGGGGTTGGCCGGCAGCGCCTTCACATCCTTCAGGTCCCTTTTCAGCGACGTGCCACCCACGGCCTTCAACGTCGCAATGGTCCAGGGCGATGAGCCGCGGAAGTTGCCGAGGGTGAGGCTCTGTCCTTCCTCGTCCGGCATACGCACGACGAGTTCGACCCGCTGCCCCGGCCCGAAATCCAGCCGGTCGAGGAGAAAGGGTGTCTCGACCGGATTGCCGTCAAGCGCCATCACCATCCCGGCGCCGCCCTCCAGTCCGATCGTGTAGATGCGCGTCACATCGGTCGCCGCGATCCGCAGGCGCACCAATCCGCCCGCCGGCGCCTCATAAGTCGGTGCCTGCTGCCAGTTTGCCGTCCTCACGGTGCCGTAGGTGCCGCCTTTGGCCGCATCGCGCGGTTTGAACGGGGCGATGAACGCACCGCCCTTGCCAAGCCGCCAGTCGCGCAGGTTCAGCACCACCTCCGCATCGAAAACCGGATCGTCCGGGTTTTCCACGACGATCACCCCTGTCATGCCATGGCCCATCTGGGTCAGCGTGTTGCAGTGGGGATGATACCAGAACGTGCCGGCATCCGGCGGCGTGAAGGCATAGTCGAAGCCGTCGCCGGGATAGACGTAAGGCTGCGTCATCTCCGGCACGCCGTCCATCGCGTTGATAACCCGAAGCCCATGCCAGTGCACGGTGGTCGGCTCATCCAGGCCGTTGACGAGGCGAGCCGCGAAGGGCTCGCCCTTCCTCATCCTCAGAACCGGCGGCATGCCATCTGCGGGTGTCTCGCCAAGTCCGTAGGTCATTATTTTCTGCGTCACGCCGTCGCTGGCGATCGCGGCATCCGTAAACTGCGCCTTGAGCGTTACCGGCGTCGCCAGGGCGATCCCCGGCCGTGCCGCAAAGCCCGCGCCGATCGCAAAGGACGCTCCGGCAACAGCGGACCCCTTCAGGAGCGTGCGGCGGGAAAGGAGCGGCATGATCAAACCTCGGGAGACTGCGACATCGCCCTTTTAAACTTGAGGTCTGCCTTCAGCAATCGCCCCGCCAAAGCAATTTTGCCGCAGGACCTTCAAACGGCGTGACTGAAACGACAAAGCCCGCGACATCGTCACGGGCTCGTTTTCAGGAATGCCTGAAATATTACTTCTTGTCGATTTCCATGCGGGCCTTCTGCATGGCGGCAACGCAGGCTTCGACGTTACCTGCCTGCATCGCGACGGTCGCGTCGCCCACTGCGGCCTGCGCCCTGGACTTCTGTGCTTCATCCTGGGCCTTCTGCACGTCCGCGCTCAGGTTTTCCATGCTTACTGTGTCACAGGTCATCGGCATCATCGCGGTCTGGGCATAGCTTGCCGAAGACAGGGCGATGGTAGCAGCAGCGGCAAGCGTCATAAGTTTCAACACGTTCATTTCCTCCGAGGGACTTCTTTATGAGTTCAACGAGGGGCGAACGGCTGAAACGGTTTGTTGTTCCTTCGATATACCGGATCGGAGAAAAATCTCGCTGTTTCCGCTTTCATTTTGTGGGATCGTCGCTCCGGGAGGCCAGTTTCGAGAAATACGTCGATGTCCTCAGCAAATTGCGAAACCGCATCGACCTTTCCCCGGCGGGCACCGGCCCCCGCGCCGTCATGCGCTGCAGCGTGTAGACCATGAAGCCGAAGAGCACGACGGCGGTGTAGACGAACAGCGCCTGCGGACCGAAGAGATCGAGCATGAAGGATGCGAAGAGCGGTCCGATGATCGCGCCAAGCGACCAGAAGAAGAGCATGCCCGCAGACACCAGCGCATGCTGGCCTTCCTCCGCGTGGTCGTTGGCGTGCGCCGAACAGAGCGAATAGAGCGGCATGGCAAAGGCGCCGAAGACGAAGATGCCGGCAAAGTTCAACCACTCGCTCGATCCCGCCACAAAGGCGAGGAACAGGCCGGAGATCAACGAACCGAAGGTGGCGACGAGGATGATCAGCCGCCGGTCGAGCCGGTCGGAATAGAGCCCCAGCGGATATTGCAGCACCACGCCGCCGATGATGCCGATGCTCATGAAGGTGGCGATGGCCGTGATCGAAAGCCCGATGCCCTCGGCATAGACCGGCCCGAGCGAGCGGAAGGTCGAATTCGTCAGCCCCACGACGATGCAGCCGATCGTCGCCAGCGGCGAAATGTTCCACAAGGCCTTCACGTCGAAGCGGATTGCCTCCGGCGCCTCCGGGCTGGAGCGGTCGGCAAAGGAGATCGGCACCAGTGAAAGCGTCAGCGCCATGGAGATGATCGCGAAGAGCTGGAAGCCTTCGATCCCCACGGTCGGGATCATGTACTGCGCCGCCGTCACCGAGCCGAGATCGACCAGCCTGTAGATCGACAGGGTGCGCGCCCGGTTGGAATTGGTGACGCGGGCGTTAAGCCAGCTTTCGACCGTCGCGAACAGCCCGGCAAAACACACGCCCGCCACCAGCCGCATCAGAAACCAGAACCAGGGATCGATCAGCAGCACCATGGCGATCGAGGCGGCCGAGGCGATCGCCGCCATGGCCGAAAATGTGCGGATATGCCCGATCGAGCGCAGGATGCGCGTGACGTAAATACAGCCGATCGCAAAGCCGATATTGTAGCCTGTGCCGACAAGTCCGATCAGCGACGTCGAAAAGCCCTCGTTCAGTGCCCTCAGCGAAATATAGGTTCCCTGCAGGCCGTTGCCTCCGATGAGGATGCCGGCGGTGACGAGAAGGGGAATCAGGGGACGGATCTGCGACATGGCGGAACTATGCCCAATGGCATCCGGATTGGTAGCGATGAAATCGACAGTCTGTGGCGAAATCTGGGGAGGTCGAGAACGGTCTTTGCGCCCAGACGACGCAGTGCTATCTCAACGGCCGACAATCATGATCCAAGAAGCGAAAGGCCTATGCGATGTCAGTGGAAAAAGTGGCAATCATCACCGCGGGCGGCAGCGGTATGGGCGCGGAAGCTGCGCGGCGGCTGGCCGCGGACGGCTTCAAGGTCGCCATCCTCTCTTCCTCCGGCAAGGGCGAGGCGCTGGCCAATGAGCTCGGCGGCCTCGGCGTCACCGGCTCCAACCAGTCGAACGATGACTTGAAGCGCCTGGTTGATGCCACGATGGAAAAATGGGGCCGCATCGACGTTCTCGTCAACAGCGCCGGCCATGGACCCCGCGCCGCCCTGCTCGATATTACCGACGAACAATGGCACACCGGCATGGACGTCTACCTGATGAACGTTATCCGCGCCGTCCGTCTTGTCGCGCCGATCATGCAGACCCAGAAATCCGGCGCGATCATCAATATCTCCACGGCGTGGGTGTTCGAGCCGTCCGCCATGTTCCCGACATCGGCCGTGTTCCGCGCGGGTCTCGCTGCCTATACCAAGCTGTTTGCCGATACGTATGCCGCCGATAACGTGCGCATGAACAATGTCCTGCCGGGCTGGATCGACAGCCTGCCGATGACGGAGGAGCGCGGCAACAGCGTGCCGATGAAGCGCTACGGCACCAGCGCCGAAATCGCCGCCACCATCGCATTTCTCGCCTCTGAAGGCGCCGGCTACATCACCGGCCAGAGCCTGAAGGTCGATGGCGGCCTGATGCGTTCGGTCTGAGCTCAGATAACTGCCAAAGCAAAAGGCCACCGGAGCGATCCGGTGGCCTTCAATATCGTTCAGCGTCTTGCCGTACACTCACATTGCCGCGTGCACGTAGGGCCACACTTCCACTGAGCCACGATAGATCATGTCGAGCGCGACATAGAGGATGATCGCGAGACCGACATAGGCGATCCAGTGGTACTTGCCGAGCAGGCGGGCGATGAAGTTGGCCGCAAAACCCATTAGCGCGATGGAAAGCCCCAGCCCGACGATCAGCACGCTCGGATGCTCGCGCGCTGCGCCGGCCACTGCCAGAACGTTGTCGAGCGACATCGAGACGTCGGCGACGACGATTTGGGTTGCTGCCTGGAAGAAGGTCTTTCGCGGCGCGTTCTGGTTTGCTATCGCCTCTTCGTCGCCGTGTCCGGCGCGCAGTTCGCGCCACATCTTCCAGCAGACCCAGAGCAGCAGCAGGCCGCCGGCGAGCAAAAGGCCGATGATCGCCAGCAGATGCACGGCGACGGTCGCAAAGGCAATGCGCAGCACGGTTGCAGCCAGAATGCCGACAAGAATGGCCTTCTTGCGCTGGTCGGGTTCCAGGCCGGCGGCAGCGAGGCCGATGACCACGGCATTGTCGCCCGCCAGTACAAGGTCGATTGCGATGACCTGCAGAAGTGCGGTCAAACCGGCCGCGGTAAAAATATCCATTCCTCTTACCCCTGGACGTGACGTCTCGACCCTCTCCGGTCGTGATCGGTTTTGGCGCAAGCGCTCTAGCAGCCAAATAGACGAAGCAACAGGCTTATCCAGACGGAAACTGCCGAAAAGGCTTAGACTAGGCGCCTGGCGCAAATTTTCGTCGTTGCGAATAAAATTCCATCCCCGCAAATCCTCGCCTGGGCTTGGCAGCCTAAACTAATGCCGTCCCGCCACGGATACACCGGAGCGCGTTGCCGGCGAGGCGGGACCGGTGCCCTGATATGTGGCTGAAACGCGGGCCGGATATCAGGACGCGGCAGAAAATGGTTTCCCTCTCGCTTGAAAGAGAGCGGGGCGTGCCTGTGCGGCACACAAGAGGATGGCTGGTGGCGCAAATGCCTCCTGACTTTAAGTCCCACCGAAAGGGGTGCCGTCCTTGCAGAGGAACCGGAGTTGTCGTGCCAAGACACCGAACGGGGCGCCGCGAGGCGTCATATTATAAAACTCATATTATAAAACTAAGATGAGGCACCCCGCGGCGCCCCGTCCGATCCGGCTTGCCGGGCAGCAGATGATTCCATCCCCACGGATGCCCCGGCGCATCGCGTGGCTTTTGGTGCAGGAGAGGCAATGGATGGGAGTAAGTGCGGCATATCCCTTCTCCCCGCCTGCGGGGAGCAACCATGTTTCATGCATGTGAGTATTTTGGTGTCCATGCGGTGTTACGGGCAAGGACAGCGTTTGCCAGAATGACGAGTTTGCGG
>NZ_MOOY01000030.1 GCF_001931685.1 Pararhizobium arenae
ATTGCGGAGACGACCTTCGTGTCGGCTTTTTTATCAATTTCCTTGAAATACTCAGTTTCGGGACGGACCTCGTTGCCGAAGCGAAGGGTCCACAAAACTATGCCGTTGTCCCGGGCTTCCAACACAACCGCCCGCTCCCGTCTTCCGAGCACCAGTCTAGACACCGCAAGGACATCCTCGGCAGCCATTGCATCACGTATTACGGCGAAAGCCTCGTCCCCGATTTTGTCGTTGGCTGTCAGGAAGAAAGGGCTTTCGAGGTAGACCCAGTCGATGCTATCGCGTGGTACAAACCGCTCTATATCAATTGTCCGAACGCTTTCGAGTTCGACCGTCTCAAGGTCCTCGTCAGTGAGAAGCACGTAGTCGTTCTCGCCGCGCTCGAAGCCCTTGGCTTCGTCGTCTTCTTTCACCGGTTTTCCAGTAACGG
Organism: Pararhizobium arenae; assembly: GCF_001931685.1. Classification (GTDB taxonomy): domain Bacteria; phylum Pseudomonadota; class Alphaproteobacteria; order Rhizobiales; family Rhizobiaceae; genus Pararhizobium; species Pararhizobium arenae. The sequence continues at coordinate 431 of NZ_MOOY01000030.1, forward strand.
CGTCGACGTACTGGGAACGCACTCGGTTTCCCGTTTCCTTGTTCAGAGTATGAAACCGCACCTTCTCCGATTCCGAGGTTGCCGGTGTCATCGCGACCGGGCAGGTGACGAGGGAGAGCTTCAGGTATCCTCTCCAATAGGGGCGGCGTGGTGCCATGGCTCAATCCTCAACTGGCTTTTTTCTGTTTGGTTTTTGCTGGTAGCTTAGCCTTCGTCGTCTTTCGAGTGGGCTTCGTGTCCTTCTTTTTGCGATTGGCGCTGGCCGGTTTTGTCTTCTTTTTATCGTCACCGCCAGCTCCAACACTTTCCCGTAGAGCTGCGAGAAGATCGCTGGGCTCGGAAACCTTGATGGGTTTTGGTTTGGGCAAGGACTTGCCCTTCGCTTTCGCTTCGACCAGCTTTTCCAACGCGTTCTCGTACCGGTCCTCAAACGTGGCAGGGTCGAAGTCGCCCTTCTTCGTTCCGATGATGTGTTTTGCCAGGTCGAGCATTTCGGCTTCAACCTTGACCTTCGGGACATCCTCGAACGCTTCCTTTGACGACCGTACCTCGTAGTCGTGGTTCAAGGTCGTCGCGATCAGGCCGCGACCGTGCGCGCGGATGAGGACGGTTCGAATACGGCGGAAGAGCACGGTCTGGGCGACAGCGATTGTATTGGAATTTTTCAGTGCGTCACGGATTGCGGCGAACGCATCTTCGGATTCCTCGTCACTCGGAACGAGGTAGTAGGGCTTGTCGAAGTAAATATCGTCGATCTTGCCGCATGGGATGAAGGCTTCGATGTCGAGCATTTTGTCAGCATCAGGTACAACGGCAGCGACTTCCTCGGGATCGATCATGAG
>NZ_MOOY01000031.1 GCF_001931685.1 Pararhizobium arenae
CGGGGAGCAACCATGTTTCATGCATGTGAGTATTTTGGTGTCCATGCGGTGTTACGGGCAAGGACAGCGTTTGCCAGAATGACGAGTTTGCGGGCGACCGCGATGAGCGCGCAGAGGTGCTGCTTTCCGTTGCCGCGCAGCCGCCTGTAGAATGCCGCCAGATCTGGATTGTGCCAGGCAGCGGTGAAGGCGCACATAAACAGGCTCTTGCGCAGCCGTTGGCGTCCGCCCTGGATTTTCCGCCTGCCACGATGTTTGCCGCTGTCGTCATCGTAGGGCGCGACACCGGCAAGGGCGGCGATCTCGTTGCGGCTGGCATGGCCGAGTTCGGGCATGCGGATGATGAGGCACAGCGCGCTGCGCGGCCCGATGCCCTTGATGGAGATCAGAAGGTCGAACCGCCGCGCCAGATCGACATCATCGCGGACCATCTTTTCGAGCCGAAGCATGTGCATTTTGCGGCACGTCTCAAGCCTGGCGATCTCGCGGGCGTGGCGGCGCTTGACGATGTCAGGCACGGCGGTCTCGGCAAAGGTCTTCACCAGCGCGATCTGTTGCTCGATCTGCTCCAGATAGGTCTGCTCGGCCGACAACCGGTCGAAGCGGGCATCAGGCAGGGCCGGCATTGTCTCAAGGCTGGCGGTGAAGACGGCAATCAGCGTGGCGTCCAGCCGATCGTTCTTGGCCCGCTGCAACCGGCTCTTGGCGAAGAACCGCACTTGCGCCGGCTGCAGGCGCGCTGTCGGGCGCTTGGACGCCCGCAAATGCACCATGAGCCGCCATTCATAGCCACCGGAGGCTTCGAAACCGACCCGCTCGACATCATGCTCCTGAAGAAATGCGTCGAGCCGCTTCAGGCCTGCCGTATCGTAGGCGACCTTCAGCCGCGCGTCGCCGGGATGGATGGCGATGTCGAGATGGCTTTTGCCGACATCGATCCCGGCACAGATCATGCTAGTATCCGTCATCTTCGTCGTCCCTGTCTTGGATACGAACCCAAAGGTTCCTGCAACCACACGGGCCTGATGAAGAGCCGGTTGCGATCTTGCTCCCCGCAGCCCGAAATGGCTGAGAAGGTGACGATCCGACAACCAGCTGCCGGGCGGGTGGCCGCCCGCCCGGCAGAAACAACTATCTCATAGTTTGATCATCCAAGAAGG
>NZ_MOOY01000032.1 GCF_001931685.1 Pararhizobium arenae
ATCACCGACGTGACCGACATGCGCGCTGAGGCTCGTCTGAAAGACGACCTGGTTCGCGACAAGGCCATCCTTCTGCAGGAAGTCCAGCACCGGGTCGCCAACAGCCTGCAAATCATTGCCAGCGTCCTCATGCAGAGTGCGCGCCGTGTTCAGTCGGAGGAAGTCCGCGGGCATCTCCATGACGCCCGTCAACGCATCATGTCGATTGCAGCCCTGCAACGTCAGCTTTCCACCTCCACCGGCGGCAGTGTCGAGTTGCGTGCCTATTTCACGCAGCTTTGCCAAAGTCTCGGCGCATCGATGATCGCGGACCCCGAGCGGCTGTCGATCCGGGTAAAGGTCGATGACAGCACCGTCCCGGCGGATGTCTCCATCAGTCTGGGTCTCATCGTTACCGAACTCGTGATCAATGCCCTCAAGCATGCCTTCAGCGACGATCGGAATGGAACGATCGAGATCAACTATCAGTCGTCGGGCAAAGACTGGACCCTCTCGATTTCTGACGACGGAATTGGAATGCCCATCGGGAACGACGCCCCCAAGGCCGGGTTGGGGACCGGTATCGTCGAGGCACTCGTCAAAAATCTCGAAGGCGAATTGACAGTGAGCGACGCTGCCCCAGGGACGGTGGTGACGATCAGACATCGCGACACTTCAAATCTACGGACCGACTTTTCGCCAGCGGCGTAGGGACAGCTCGGCCCCTGAAGCGCCAAGGCTGCAGAGCTGCGGTCATTCTCATACAGTGAGTGAACAATGAAGAACGGCAAACCGGTCGTCTTGATCGTGGAAGACAGTGCGATAATCCGCATGAGCGCAGTCGATCTCGTGCTATCGGCGGGCTATGAAGCACTGGAAGCGGGCGACGCAGACGAGGCGATCCGCATCCTTGAAGGACGGGATGACATCGATCTCGTCTTCACCGATGTGCAGATGCCAGGGACGATGGACGGTATCAAACTGTCCCACTACATTCGCGATCGATGGCCACCCGTGAAGCTGATCGTCGCCTCCGGTGCGGCCATCGTCGAAGAAAGCATGCTGCCCGGCGGCAGTCGCTTCTTCCCCAAGCCCTACGATGACCTGACCATCAC
>NZ_MOOY01000033.1 GCF_001931685.1 Pararhizobium arenae
TCAAGAGCTTAAAAACCCGACCAAGAACCCAATTTCCCACGAGAGCATTGCGTGATGAGGACGGGTGCCATATATGTAGGTATGTTCCTACATGGAGGTTCGTATGGGTACCATCAGTTTGACAAGCCGCGAATTGAACCACGATGTTGGCAGAGCAAAGAAGGCTGCTGAGGCTGGACCTGTCGTTATTACTGATCGGGGCAGGCCATCGCACGTGTTAATGACTTACGGTGAGTTTGAGCGTCTGACAGGCAAACGTCATAATCTTGTCGATGCGCTATCGATGCCGGGTTTGTCGGCCATCGATTTCGATCCTCCTCGATCGATTATAGCAGCCCGCGAAGTTGATCTGTCTTGAAATATTTGCTCGATACAAACGTTGTCTCCGAACTTCGAAAGGTCGGCGACGGTAAAGCCGACCCGAATGTAACTGCTTGGATAGGTGCGCAGGATGCCCGTGATCTGTACATTTCTGTGATAACAATTTTAGAGCTTGAGCGCGGGATACTTAGCATTCAGCGCCGCGACATTGCGCAGGGCTCTCGTTTGCGCGCCTGGATGGATGGCCGGGTTCGCCCGGAGTTTTCTGAGCGCACCATTGTAATCGACGATGCGGTTGCTACTCGTTGCGCCCATTTGCACACACCAGATCGCCGTAATGAAGCTGATGCAATCATTGCCGCCACGGCGCTTGTCCACGGGCTAGCGGTGGTGACGCGGAACATTCAGGATTTCCAGGGAACAGGGGTAGTCTTGGTGGACCCTTGGAGCGTCTGAGATCAGGACCGCAGTGGCCCCGGATCGTCCCCGCGAGTTGGGCAGTAACCAACGTGTCGCCGGTTCAGATCGCTTCAAGGCGAGGCAGTTGGGA
>NZ_MOOY01000034.1 GCF_001931685.1 Pararhizobium arenae
GACAGGATCGTTGGTGCATCCAGTGCATTTCTGGTGATCGATGATACCGGTCTGCCGAAGAAGGGCGATCACTCGGTGGGTGTCGCGCCGCAATATGCTTCGATGCTGGGCAAGAGAGCGAATTGCCAGACGCTGGTTTCGGTGACGCTTGCCCGAGACGAGGTTCCTGTTCCGGTTGGCTTGCGTCTGTTTTTGCCCGAGAGCTGGACCAGCGACACGGAACGGATGGCCAAGGCCGGAGTTCCCGATGCCATGCGGACATATCGCACGAAGCCGGAGATTGCCCTTCACGAGATCGACCGGTTGATCGTGACCGGTGTCCGGTTTGGCACAGTGCTGGCTGACGCAGGCTACGGCCTGTCGGCGGCCTTCCGCCAGGGGCTAAGTGGACGTGGCCTCACCTGGGCGGTCGGCATCCCCAAGCATCAGAAGGTCTATCCCCATGATGTCGGGTTGATCTTTCCCATCTCCGGGCATGGCCGCCCTCGTAAGCATCCGATCCCCGACACCCTCTCGGTTGCAGCCGAGACGGTCCTGACGCATGCAAGCTGGAAGAAGGTTAGTTGGCGGCGTGGCACAAAGGGCCGCCTGACGGCACGCTTTGCAGCATTGCGCGTCCGGATCGCCGACGGCACGCCGCAACGCATTCTTGACAAGGGACAGCAACACATGCCGGGCGAGGAAGCCTGGTTGGTTGGCGAATGGCGATCAAACGACGAGCGCAAATACTACCTGTCCAACTTGCCGGCCGATGCGACGTTGAAAGTGCTGGCGGCCGCCATCAAGGCGAGATGGGTTTGCGAGCAAGCGCATCAGCAGATGAAAGAGGAACTCGGCCTCGACCACTTCGAAGGCCGATCATGGCAAGGG
>NZ_MOOY01000035.1 GCF_001931685.1 Pararhizobium arenae
TCACGTCTGTGCACAGCATGGAGTGAGCCAGCGTCGGGCGTGCGAGGTTCTATCGGTGGATCGGTCGAGCATGCGATATCGCAGCGTGCGGCCGGACGATGCGGCCATTCGGGAGGCGATGAAGAAGGTGGCATCCGAGCGGCGGCGCTTCGGTTACCGGCGCATCCACGTGATGCTCGACCGGCAGGGGATCGTCATGAACCTGAAGAAGCTTCGACGTCTCTATCGGGAGGAGAAGCTGACGGTGCGCAAGCGTGGCGGCCGAAAGCGGGCCTTGGGGACGAGACGTCCTTTGGCTCTGCCGTCGCGTCCGGGCGAGCGCTGGAGCCTGGACTTCGTCAGTGATGCCTTCACCGACGGCCGCCGCTTTCGGGTGCTGGCGGTCGTCGACGACTTTACCCGCGAATGCCTGTGCCTGGTCGCCGATACATCCCTGTCGGGGGCACGGCTTGCCCGCGAACTGGATAGTCTCATCGCTCGACGAAGAAAGCCGAGGACGATTGTCTCGGACAACGGCACGGAGATGACCAGTATGGCCATCCTCAAATGGTGCCAGGAGACAAAGGTCGAATGGCATTACATCGCCCCCGGCAAGCCGATGCAAAACGGCCTCATTGAAAGCTTCAACGGCAGCTTCCGCGACGAGTGCCTGAACGAGACGCTGTTCTCGTCGCTTGCTCAGGCCCGCGCCGCAATCACGGCATGGAAGGAGGATTACAACAGAAACAGACCGCACTCGTCGCTGGGCAATATCACCCCCAACGAGTTCGCAATGAAAATGGCTATGGAAAAACAGGCCGCATGAGGCCAGATTAAAAGCCCAAGACTCTCCCCAAAACTGGAGGAAGATTGGGTCTCAGGTCA
>NZ_MOOY01000036.1 GCF_001931685.1 Pararhizobium arenae
CCTTGCGCATGGCTTTGATGTCATCAGGCGTCCAGCCATCGCCGGTTGGGTCGGTGAAATGAGTGCCGTTGTCGGTCAGCACGGTGTGGATTTTGTACGGCACAGCTATAGCAAGCGCACGAAGGAAGTTCCCGGCGACCCGCCGGGTTGCTTTCTCAACCAATTGGGCGAAGGCGAATTTGGACGTCCGATCAATGGCCACGAAGAGATAAAGCCTCCCTTCCGCCGTATGCACCTCCGCAATGTCAACGTGGAAGTAGCCGATCGGATAGCTCTTGAACTTCTTCTTCGGCTCCTTGTCGCCTTGGACATCCGGCAGCCGTGAAATGCCATGACGCTGAAGGCATCGGTGCAATGATGATCGTGTCAGATAAGGGATCGTCGGCTGGAGTGCGTAAAGGCAGTCGTCGAGAGGTAGCAACGTGTGCTGGCGGAAGGCGACAATGACGGCTTCGTGCTCTACCGAAAGGACCGTCGAGCGCGGCTCTTTCGGGCCCGTCGGCAAATCAGCCAAGGACGTTCTCTTCTTCCATTTGGCTACGGTCTTCTGATTGATCCCGTAGCGTCGGGAAAGCGCCCTCAGGCTCTCTTGACTATGTTGTATTGCTCGACGGATTGCCTCTGTCGTCGTGGCGCTCCCGTGTAGAACCTGGCCCATAGTGCCTCCTTCCATTCGTGTGAGAAGATTGCACCATCAAAGCCTGGGATCAAACATCTA
>NZ_MOOY01000037.1 GCF_001931685.1 Pararhizobium arenae
TGCGGCCTTGGCGCAGGCCATCGAGCGTGGGCCGACACCCTATCTGGACGGCGTCGTTCGCTGGCGTCTATGCGATCTGGCGCAATGGCTGTGGGAAGAATTCCGTGTTCCCGTGAGCGAACAAACGCTGAGCCGCGAAGTGCGGGCCATGGCTATCGCAAGCTTTCTGCTCGGCCAAGACATCACGCGCAAGACCCTCAAGCCGTTGAGGATTTTAAAAAAGCTTCCCTGCCGCTGTGGCAGAGATTGCCGCCGGCGCAGCGAAAGGCAAAAGAATAGAAATCTGGTTCGAGGACGAGGCGCGTATCGGACAGAAGAACAAGATCACCCGCCGCTGGGCCAGGCGCGGAACGCGGCCTTCAGCGCCGCACGATCAGCGCACCAGATCAGCCTACATCTTCGGCGCGATCTGCCCGAAGCTCGGCAAGGCAGCAGCGTTGGTCATGCCGTGGTGCGACACATTCGCGATGACCCAGCATCTGGCCGAAATTGCCCGCCATGTCGCCGATGACGCGCACGCCATCCTCATCATGGATCAGGCGGGTTGGCACATGTCCAACAATCTCGTCGTTCCCGACAACATTACCATCCTGCCGCTCCCGCCGAAATCACCGGAACTGAACCCGGTCGAAAATCTCTGGCACTTCATGCGCGAAAACTGGCTCTCAAACCGCGTCTTCAAATC
>NZ_MOOY01000038.1 GCF_001931685.1 Pararhizobium arenae
GAACTGGAACGAAGGTCGCGACCGATGGCGAAGGACGCTGCTCCAGGGCCTTCTTTATCCACTTGCGTACGAGATTGGCATTCACACCGTGTTCCCGCGCAAGTCGAGAGACCGAAACGCCAGGTTCTAAACACGCTGCAACGAGCCGATCACGCGAAGCAGGGTCATATCGACGGCGGCCGTCGCGACCAACAAGCCGCACCTGAAGTTTAGGAGCATCTTCATCCATGATTTGGTGTCCACTTATTTTGGTGGACACCTCATGCCTGAGAGTACCGCGCTTCAGAAGGTGTGGAGAAATTCGCGCTTACCAGGAAAGCGTCGATGCCGTATTTGGCTTCAAAGCTGCGACAGGCTTCTCCGAGGGCTTTGGCATCAGCGTTCATAATCTTTCGCAACCTCGATGTAGGTGTTTTTTTCGGAGGAGTGATCCCGAGGAATGCAGATCAATTCTCCAGCGCGACAATGAAACCCGCGTGGATTTGCGTTCATGCATAGAAAGAATGAAGCGCACAGCCTTTCCTCATTCTGTCAGGACTTCGTAACCGGCACGACATTCGATTGTTCCGAGGCTGAGTGTCGGATTGGTAAGAATATCGCCTATCAGTCCGG
>NZ_MOOY01000039.1 GCF_001931685.1 Pararhizobium arenae
GCCATCAAGGCGAGATGGGTTTGCGAGCAAGCGCATCAGCAGATGAAAGAGGAACTCGGCCTCGACCACTTCGAAGGCCGATCATGGCAAGGGTTACATCGGCACGCCCTCATGACGATGATCGCCTATGCCTTCCTCCAGCACCACAGATTGCAGACTGCAAAGTGGGAAAAAAAAGACGCGACAAGGACGAAAGGGGCCGCCTGAGCCCACCCTGCCTGCTATCCGTCGAGCTGTCATCAGCGCACTCGCCAGACCCATGACGACAATCCGATGTCCTCACTGCAAAGAGCAAATTATACGCATCCTCACTGATCAGAACTCATTGGTCCATTCTCTGCGTCCGATAGACATGATGCGCCAAGGCTGTCTTTCGAGTTTCCGCCAGGCATCACAGCAATGGTCGACGATGTCTTCGTATGATTTGAAGACGCGGTTTGAGAGCCAGTTTTCGCGCATGAAGTGCCAGAGATTTTCGACCGGGTTCAGTTCCGGTGATTTCGGCGGGAGCGGC
>NZ_MOOY01000004.1 GCF_001931685.1 Pararhizobium arenae
GCCGCAGGTTCAAATCCTGCCCCCGCAACCAACAAACACATCAAAAAGCCCGCAGCCAGAAATGGACGCGGGCTTTCGACGTGATAAAACATAAAAATAAAGTAAACGCAGTCGCTCAGTCGGCATGATGTATCACGCTGTATTTGAAACAGCTGATATTCCATCAGGGCAATTTGCGTGTGCCAACGTCCAGGCGTGGACGATCAACATTACACAGAACCAATATCCGAACTTTTTTGAGAACATTGAACCAGATGCACTGTAACTCTGGAAGCCACGCGTCTCTCAAACGCCCCAGATGACGGCCTCTTCGTGCCGCTTGATGAGATGGCGCAGGTCTTGGAAGTCGGTTCGGATGAAGGTTGCGAACTGTTCGACGGCGGGTGTGCGCGGGGCGTCCGTCCGCTTCAGGATCGCAAGCGCCCGCTCCGGGTGAGGGATGTTCACCGGCAGCGCGGTGATTGTCTTTTCCTTGCGCTGGGCGAAGACGACGCTGTGGGGCATTACGGTGAGCGCATCGGCCGATTTCAGATAGTTGATCACGCCCATCAGCGAGCCGCCGGAATAGCGGATCTTGATCTCGGTCGCGCCGAAGGAGAGAAGCAACGCCCGCAGGTCGGTCATAAGAGGGCTTCCCGGTGGTGGTGCGACCCAGGGGTAATCGAGCAGGTGGCTCGGTTGCGGCCGGCGCTTCAACAGCAGCGGATGAGTGACCCGGCAGGCGATGACGTTGCGGCCGGGAAGAATCTGCTGGAACTCGAGCCCGGAACCCTCGTCGAGAATATCGATCGGGCAGATGGCAAGGTCGATCTGGTCAGCCTTCAGCGCGGCGCGCAGGTCGGGAAAATAGCCGTAGCTTTGGTCGATACGCACATCGGGATGACGCGTCTGGAATTCAGCGCAGAGTTCGGCGATCAATGCATCCATAAAAAAAGGCGTGCCGCCCACGCGCACCACGCCGCTTTTGCCGATGCGAAAGCTTTCCAGAAGATCGGAGGCTTTTCGCGAAGCTGCCAGCATCACGAAGCCATGTTCGGCAAGCGCAAGCCCAAAGGGCGTCGCTTGCAGCGGCCGGCGGCCCTTGATGAACAGCGGCTCGCCGACCCGCTTTTCAAGCATGGACAGCGTGCGCGAGACGGCAGGCTGCGCCATGCCCAGCAGGGCGGCCCCTTCTGTGACACCGCCGGTCTTGACGACGGCGGCAAGCTGGATCAGGTGGCGTTCATCAATCTTCATAACGATCCGTTATATTGATCTCGAACAAAATCATCAATCCATCCATTTCCGACTGCTATATTCCCTTTACCAACACGGCGGATTTGGGAGGAAAAGCATGTCGTTGGGTGCTAAAGCGCTCACATTCAGCGAAGCGACATCGTCGCAAGCCTTCGCCGAGCGTTTTTCCGCAAGTCCGGATAGCAATCTGCCGCAGCTCATCGCCGCCGCCGTCACCCATGTTCACGATCTCATCAAGCAATTTCGCCCGACGCAGGACGAGTGGCGCAAGGTCATCGCTTTCCTGACGGAAGTCGGCCACGCCTCCGACGAGCGCCGGCAGGAATGGGTGCTTCTCTCCGATCTCATCGGCGCTTCCGCTCTCGTTGAGGAGATCAACACCCGCCGTCCGAAGAGCGCGACGCCCAACACCATCCGCGGCCCCTTCTTTCGCAACGATGCGCCTGAGCGCGCTTCCGGTTCCTCCATCTCGCTCGATGGTATCGGCGAGCCTCTCGCCGTTTCGGTAAGGGTAGAGGATCTCGACGGGCTGCCCATTCCCGGCGCAGAGGTCGTGACGTGGCAGGCCAATGCCGAAGGTTTCTACGAGAACCAGCAGCCGGACCTGCAGCCGGAGCACAATCTGCGCGGCCTGTTTCGTACGGATGCGCAAGGCCGTTTCGATTACCGCTCCGTCGTGCCTTCCGGCTATGGCGTGCCGGATGATGGGCCGGTCGGGCGGCTGCTGGCCGAGGCCGGTTATCCGCTGCGGCGGCCGGCACATCTGCATTTCGTTATCCGCGCCAAGGGGTTCGAGACGATCACGACGCATATCTACGATGCCAATGATCCGCATCTTTCCGAGGATGCCCTGTTCGGCGTGCGGCCGGAACTGGTCACCTGCTTCGAGCCCGCCGACGTCGCGGGCAAGCGCGGCAAGGCTGTGAGCCTCACATTCGTCATGATGCGCGCCAAGCCGGGGAGAGCGGTATGACCCAGCTCTTTTCCTATGCCGGTAGCCCGGCGCGCATTGTCTTCGGCGAGGGTACCAAAGGCCAGGTGGCAGAGTGGATCAGAAAGTCCGGCTGTAAGCGGGCGCTGGTGCTGTCGACGCCGCAGCAAAAGGCCGATGCCGAGGCTCTGGCGCGCGAAATCGGCGATCTCGCCTGCGGCATCTTTTCAGGCGCCACCATCCACACGCCGGTCGATGTGACGGACGCGGCGATGAAGGTGGTGGCTGAGACCGGCGCGGATTGTGTCGTCTCGCTGGGTGGCGGCTCGACCACCGGGCTCGGCAAGGCGATTGCTTATCGCACGGACCTGCCGCAGATCGTCGTGCCGACCACCTATGCAGGCTCGGAAGTCACGCCGATCCTCGGCCAGACCGGGGCTGGCCGCAAGACGATGGTGCGGGATGCGAAGATCCTTCCGGAAGTTGTCATCTACGATCCGGTGCTGACGCTCGGCCTCCCGGTCGCGATGAGCGTGACCAGCGGTCTGAACGCTATGGCCCATGCCGTGGAAGGGCTCTACGCACAGGACCGCAACCCAATCTCGACGCTGATGGCGCTGGAGGGTCTGCGCGCCTTCGCCCGCAGCCTGCCGAAGATCGTCGCGTCGCCCCGCGACGCCGAGGCTCGCAGCGATGCGCTCTATGGCGCCTGGCTCTGCGGCACGGTGCTCGGCACGGTCGGCATGGCGCTGCATCACAAGATTTGCCACACGCTGGGCGGCTCCTTCGATACGCCGCATGCGGAAACCCATGCGGTGATGCTGCCGCACACCGCCGCGTTCAACGCCCGCGCCGCTGTATCGGAACTTGCAGCAGCGGCGGAGATCTTCGGGGGTTCCATTGGCGGCGGGCTCTGGGATTTCGCCAAGGCCATCGGCGCGCCGTTGTCCCTGAAGGATTTCGGGCTGAGTGAAGCCGATCTTGATCGCGCCGCATCGATCGCCGTCGAAAACCCCTATTGGAATCCGCGGCCGATCGACAAGGCGTCGATCCGCGCACTTCTGCAGGACGCCTGGGAGGGCCGCCGGCCGATGGACTGATATCTCGCACGCCGCTGGGCGCGCTCTTTGGGAGGAGAGACGACAATGGGAGAAAGCATGTTTACCAGACGCGATTTTCTGAAGACGACGGCGGCCGGCGGGGCCGTTCTCGCCACATCGGGCCTTGCCGCGCCGGCGATTGCGCAGGATGTGGCGATCAAGCTCGGCTATGTCAGCCCGCAGACCGGACCGCTCGCCGCTTTCGGCGAGGCCGACAAGTTCGTGATCGACGCCTTTCTTTCGACGACCAAAAGCATGGGCCTCAATTACGAGGTGGTGGTGAAGGATAGCCAGTCCAACCCCAACCGGGCGGCGGAAGTGGCCAAGGAACTGATCGTCGATGACGAGATAAACCTGATGCTGGTCTCCTCGACGCCGGAAACCACCAATCCGGTTTCCACCACCTGCGAGGCCGAGGAGATGCCCTGCATCTCGACCGTTGCCCCATGGCAGCCATGGTTCATCGGCCAGCAGGGTAATCCAGGCGATCCGGCCTCGTGGAAGCCGTTCAATTATGCCTACCATTTCTTTTGGGGGCTCGAGGATATCATCGCCGTCTTCACCGGCATGTGGGGCCAAATCGAGACCAACAAGAAGGTCGGCGGCCTCTTCCCGAATGATGGCGACGGCAATGCCTGGGGCGACAAGGTCGTCGGCTTCCCGCCGGTCCTTGAAAAGCTGGGCTACGGGCTGACCGATACCGGCCGCTACCAGAACCTGACGGATGATTTTTCCGCCCAGATCAATGCCTTCAAACAGGGGCAAACCGATATCCTGACCGGCGTGATGATCCCGCCCGATCTCACCACCTTCTGGAACCAGGCCAAGCAGCAGGGCCTGAAGCCCAAGATCGCCTCGATCGGCAAGGCGCTGCTCTTCCCGCAGACGGTGGAGGCGCTGGGCGAGGCCGGGCACAATCTGTCGACCGAGGTCTGGTGGACGCCAAGCCATCCGTTCAAGTCGTCGCTGACGGGCGAGACGGCGGCAACGGTGGCGGATGCCTTCAGCAAGGCGACGGGGCGGCCTTGGACGCAGCCGATCGGCTTTGCCCATGCGCTGTTCGAGCTTGCCGTGGATGTGATGAAGCGAGCCGAGGATGTTGCCGATGGCGATGCGGTTGCCAAGGCCATCGGCGAGACCAAGCTCGATACGCTGGTCGGCCCGGTCGCCTGGGGCAACGAAAAGCTGCCGCCCTTCGCCCAGAAAAACGTCGCGAAAACGCCGCTGGTCGGTGGCCAGTGGCGGCTGAAATCCGGCGGCGGCTATGATCTCGTTGTCGTGGAAAACGGATTGGCGCCGAATGTGCCACTGGGCGGGAAGCTGGAGGCTTTGGCGTAGAGGTTGTTTCCGGGATTGCCCCTCACCCTAGCCCTCTCCCCGCTTGCGGGGAGAGGGGACGACGGAGCGGGATCGGGAATACCGAGCGTGCCGCATATTCCTTCTCCCCGCGCGCGGGGAGAAGGTGGCCGACAGTCCGGATGAGGGGCTCTCCGAAAGCTAAAACAAGAAACTGAGAAAACCGATGCCCATACTGGAACTCACCGCAGTCTCGAAATCCTTCGGCGCACTGGTCGTGGCCGAAAACATCAGCTTTGCAGTAGAGCCGGGCGAGGCGCTGGGCGTGATCGGGCCGAATGGCGCGGGCAAGTCCACGCTGTTTAATCTGATCAACGGCACGCTTTCCGTCGCCAGCGGTACCGTCCGCTTCGATGGCCGCGACGTGACCCATCAGCCGCCGATGCAGCGCTGTCTGTCTGGCATGGGCCGCACCTTCCAGATCCCGCAACCCTTCGAGCGGCTAACGGTGTATGAAAACCTGCTCGTCGCAGGAGCCTTTGGCGCGCAGGCGAAGGAGAGCGAGGTGGCCGATCTTTGCGCCGATACCCTCGTCGAGACCGGCCTGATCGCCAAGGCCAATGTGCCGGCGGGTTCGCTCACCCTGCTGGAGCGCAAGCGGCTGGAACTCGCCCGCGCGCTTGCCACCCAGCCAAAACTTCTGCTGCTGGACGAGATTGCCGGCGGACTGACCGAAGGCGAATGCCGTCAGCTCGTCGCGACGATCAAGCGCGTGCATCAGCGCGGCATCGCCGTTATCTGGATCGAGCATGTGCTGCATGCCCTGACGGCGGTGGTCGAGCGCATCCTTGTGCTCAATTTTGGCCGGGTGATCGGCATCGGCGATCCCGAGACGATCATGGCCTCCAGCGAGGTTCGCGAAATCTATCTGGGTATGGAGGTCTGATGCCGAGCCTCATCGAAACCCGCAGCCTTACGGCTTTCTACGGCGATTTGCAGGCCGTCTTTGGCGTCGATATCCGGCTCGATGCCGGCGAGACCATCGCGGTCATCGGCGCGAATGGCGCCGGCAAATCGACACTGATGCGCTCGATAGCGGGCGTCATCGCCAATCGTCCGGAGATGATCCTGCACCGTGGCGAGCCAATCGGCGCGCTGGCCGCACCCGACGTCGTGCGCCGCGGCATCGCGCTGGTGCCGGAGGGGCGAAAGCTGTTTCCGTCTCTTACCGTCGAGGAAAATCTTCAGGTCGGCGCTTATGGCCGCAAGGTCGAAGGCCCGTGGACGCTCGAGAGCATCTACGGGCTTTTCCCGATCCTCAAGGAGCGTCGCCGCAATCCGGCCACTGCACTGTCCGGCGGCCAGCAGCAGATGGTGGCGATCGGCCGGGCGCTGATGTCGAACCCGGAGATCCTGCTCTGCGACGAGCTCAGCCTCGGCCTCGCACCCGTCATCATCAAGGATATCTACGCTGCCTTCTCGAAAATCCGCGCGACAGGTGCGGCCATCGTCATCGTCGAGCAGGATATCGCTCAGGCGCTGAAGGTCGCAGATCGCGTCTATTGCATGATGGAGGGCCGCATCACCCTGTCCGGCCGCCCGGCCGAACTTGACCGCGCTGATATCCACGCCGCCTATTTCGGAGCAGAGACCCATGAGCTTCATTGATACGCTTCTGCAGGGTGTGCTGCTCGGCGGGCTTTATGCCCTGTTCGCGGCGGGCTTGAGCCTCGTCTTCGGCATCATGCGGCTCGTCAATCTCGCCCATGGTGATCTGATCGTGCTCGCCGCCTTCCTCATCCTGCTGATCGTCTCGACGTTCGGACTCGATCCTTTCTTGGCGGCCGTTATCGCAGCGCCAATGATGTTCGGCATTGGCTGGCTCTTGCAGTATCACCTGCTCAACCGCACGCTCGGCAAGGATATCCTGCCGCCGCTGCTCGTTACCTTCGGCCTGTCGATCGTCATCCAGAACGGTCTGCTTGAAGGCTTCACCGCCGATAGCCGTCGCATCTCGGCCGGCGCGCTGGAAACGGCCTCGGTCAATTTCGGCGGTATCAGTGCCGGCGTGATGCCGCTCGTCACCTTTGCCTCGGCCGTGTTGGTCATCGTCGCGCTGAACCAGTTGATCTATCGCACCGCGCTCGGCCGCGCCTTCCGCGCCACGTCGGATGACGTGGTGACGGCGAGCCTCATGGGCATCCGGCCGAACGCGATTTTCGCCATCGCAACCGGCCTTGCGATGATGATCGTGACCGTCGCCGCCCTCTATCTCGGCACGCGGGCGAATTTCGACCCGACAGCCGGACCGGCGCGGCTGATCTATGCCTTCGAAGCCGTGATCATTGGCGGGCTCGGCTCGCTCTGGGGCACGCTTGCCGGCGGGATCATCCTTGGCGTCGCCCAGACCGTCGGTGCCGCCATCAATCCGGAATGGCAGATCCTTTCCGGGCATATCGCCTTCCTTCTTGTCCTTCTCTTCCGGCCGCGCGGCCTTTTCCCTCGGGCAGTGGATTGAGACGCCATGACCACAGGTTTTGAAACCATGAGCAACGAGATCGAAACGCCCCAAGGCTGGCGGGTGGAAACGCGCACACGGCTTTCCGGCATCTTCGCAGTCGTCTCCCTTATGGCCGTCGTGGCGCTGGCCGCCGCCCCCTTCCTCGTGTCGCGCGGCGTGGTGCAGGATCTGTTCTTCATCCTCACCATGCTGGCGCTGGCGCAGAACTGGAACCTTCTTGCCGGTTATGCCGGTTTGATCTCCGTCGGCCAGCAGCTTTTCGTCGGCTGCGGCGCCTATGCACTTTTCGGTCTGGTGATCCTTGCGGGTTTCGACCCGATTTTCGCCATCCCGTTCGCCGGCCTTTTTGCAATGGTCGTTGCCGCACCCACGGCCTTCTTTGCCTTCCGGCTTTATGGCCCCTATTTCGCAATCGGCACCTGGGTCATCGCCGAGGTCGGGCGGTTGCTGTTCGCGCAATGGAAAACGCTGGGCGGCGGCACCGGAACGTCGATGCCGCGCGAGGCGACGAAGGACATGCTCGGTCTCTCGCTGCTACAGGACTGGTTCGGCATGCGGTCTTCCGCCGCTGCCGATGCGCTCGCCTACTGGCTGGCGCTGGCGCTTGCCGCGCTCACCATCGGCTTCGTCTACAAGCTGCTGCGCTCCAAGCAGGGTCTAGGCCTTGCTGCGGTGCGCGACAACGAGACAGCCGCCCGTGCGCTTGGCGTCGAGGCGCGCCGGCTGAAGACCGCGATCTATCTGCTGACCGCTTTTCTCACGGGCATCGTCGGCGCGCTCATCTATCTGCAGAAAGCCCGCATCTCACCGGATGCCGCTTTCTCGCTCACCGACTGGACGGCCTATGTCGTCTTTATCGTTGTCATCGGCGGCATCGGCACCATCGAAGGCCCGATCCTTGGCGTCATCGTCTTCTTTCTGCTGCAGAATGCCTTTTCGAGCTACGGCTCCTGGTATCTGCTGGCGCTGGGGGCGCTTGCCATCGTCACCATGCTTTTTGCGCCCCGGGGTCTCTGGGGGCTGATCTCCGACCGCACCGGTTGGGAACTCTTTCCGGTCCGCCGCCTGCTGAAGGGCGGACCACACAGTAGGGATGATAAGGGAGGGCCGCATGGCTGACATCACCACCGACGTTTTGATCATTGGAACGGGACCGGCAGGCTCTGCCACGGCAGCACTTCTGGCGACCTATGGCCTCGAGCCGCTGGTGATCAACCGCTATCGCTGGCTGGCGACAACGCCGCGTGCGCACATTACCAACCAGCGCACGATGGAGGTTCTGCGCGATCTGGGCCGCGACGTGGAGGACGAGGCCTATATGTTCGCGACCGAACAGGATCTGATGGGCCAGAACGTGTTCTGCACCGCCGTCGCAGGCGAAGAGATCGGCCGCATGCAGAGCTGGGGCAACCACCCGCTCTCCCGCGCCGAACATATCTTGACGTCGCCTGGCCGCATGAATGACCTTCCGCAGACCTATATGGAGCCGCTGCTCTTCAAGACGGCTTGTTCGCGCGGCGCCCAGTCGCGCATGTCGACGGAATATCTGAGCCATGTGCAGGACGACGAGGGCGTCACCACCACCTGCCTCGATCGGTTGACCGGCAAGGAGGTTATCATCCGTTCGAAGTTCCTTGTTGGTGCCGATGGCGGCAACTCCAAGGTCGCCGAACATGCGGGGCTCACTTTTGAAGGCAAGATGGGCGTCGGCGGCTCCATGAACATCCTGTTCGAATGCGATCTATCGCAATATGTCGCCCATCGTCCCTCGGTGCTTTACTGGGTGCTGCAGCCCGGCGCCGATGTCGGCGGCATCGGCATGGGGCTCGTGCGCATGGTGCGACCCTGGCATGAATGGCTGATCGTCTGGGGCTATGACATCAACCAGTCCGCGCCGCAGGTTGACGATGCCTTCGCCACCAAGGTCGTGCGCGATCTCGTCGGTGTGCCGGATCTGAAGCCGACCATCAAGTCGGTCTCCACCTGGACGGTCAACAATATGTACGCGACGACGCTGTCGAATGGCCGCGTCTTCTGCATGGGTGATGCCGCCCACCGCCATCCGCCCTCAAACGGTCTCGGCTCAAACACATCCATTCAGGATGGCTTCAACCTCGCCTGGAAGCTCGCAATGGTCATCCGCGGGCAGGCGGGCATGGGGCTGCTCGACAGCTATCAGGCGGAACGTGCGCCGGTCGCCAAGCAGATCGTCACCCGCGCCAACAAGTCGATCGAGGAGTTCGGCCCGATCTTTAAGGCGCTCGGCCTGCTCGATTCCGTCGATCCGGTGAAGATGCAGCAGAACATGGATGCGCGTTGCGACGATACCGCCGATGCCGAGCGTCAGCGCGCTGCGATTCGGGAGGCGATCGCCAACAAGGTCTACGAATTCGATGCCCACGGCGTTGAGATGAACCACCGATATGACTCCAATGCCGTGGTGAAAGACGGCCAGCTGGAGCCGGCTTTCGAAAAGGACGCGGAGCTGCATTTCCAGCCGACGAGCTGGCCGGGCGCACGGCTGCCCCATGCCTGGCTGTTTGGCGCCGATGGCGGTAAGGTGTCGAGCCTAGACCTTACCGGCCACGGCGTCTTCACCATCCTCACGGGCATCGGCGGCGATGGCTGGGTGGCGGCGGCAAAAGCCTTGTCGAAAGAATTTGGCCTGCCGATCACAGTCCACAAGATCGGCCCGCGCCAGCCCTGGCAGGATCTGACCGGCGACTGGGCGCGTGCCCGCGAAATCCGCGATTCCGGCGCGTTGCTGGTGCGGCCGGATCACCACATCGCGTGGCGCGCGGATGCGGCGATCGGCGATCCCGAAGGCGAGCTGCGCCGCGTGCTGAAGATCATTCTGGACCGGTGAGGACATCATGAGCGCTCAGGAAAAGGGCTATTTCACCGAGGAAAATTCCGTCGAGGTGGTCACCAGCCGCAACGTCGATGCAAAAAGCGAGCGGCTGAAGGAAATCATGGAGGTCGTCACACGCAAGCTGCACGAGGCGGTGAAGGAGCTGGAGCCGACGCAGGAGGAGTGGATGGATGCCGTTCTCTTCCTCACCCGCACCGGCCATATGTGCAACGAGTGGCGGCAAGAGTTCATCCTCCTGTCGGATGTGCTTGGCGTTTCGATGCTGGTCGATGCGATCAACAACCGCAAGCCATCCGGTGCCTCCGAAAGCACGGTGCTCGGGCCGTTTCATGTGGCGGATGCGCCGGAACTGCCGATGGGCGCCAATATCTGCCTCGACCAGAAGGGCGAGGACATGGTGATTGGCGGCCGCATCCTCGACACTGAGGGCCGGCCGATCGAAAACGCCGTCATCGATGTCTGGCAGGCGAATGACGAAGGCTTCTACGACGTCCAGCAGAAGGGCATCCAGCCGGACTTCAACCTGCGCGGCATCTTCCGCACCGGTGCGGACGGGCATTACTGGTTCCGCGCGGTGAAGCCGAAATATTACCCGATCCCGGATGACGGCCCCGTCGGCCAGTTGCTCGGCCATCTCGGCCGCCACCCCTACCGTCCGGCGCACCTGCACTACATCATCAAGGCAGACGGTTTCGAAACGCTGACAACCCACATCTTCGATCCGGATGACCCCTACATCCACTCGGATGCTGTCTTCGGCGTCAAGGAAAGCCTGCTTGCCGAGTTTCGCCTGACAGATAATCCGGCGCGGGCCAAGGAGCTCGGCTTTGACGGCAAGTTCTGGCAGGTGGAGCACGATTTTGTGCTGGCCAAGGAATAGGTGGGCTCTTCTGTGTTCAAGCCGTAAATCAGATTGAGACTTTCTGATACACATTCTTGCCCGGCGCCACGTCGGCAACGATCTGCGTTAGCTTGCCGTCCTTCTTCGCCACGCTGTCACCACCGAAGTGATTGGACTGAACATCCGACGGTTAATAACGCTTGACAATTGCTTGCTCCATCATCCTTGTTGACTGCACGCAATATACAGAAAGAACGTTCGATGCCTGCTGACACCCATGCTGCCGCAATCCTGCTGAACCCTGCAGATGATGTTGCCGTTGCGCGCCGACGGATTGTGGCTGGGGAAGCGACCGGGATTTCCGGTGTTGTTGCGGCACAGCTTGTTCCGCGGGGTCACAAGGTGGCATTGCGCCCGCTGCCGGCGGGCGCTGAGTTGCGCAAATTTGGGCAGGTGATCGGCGTGGCGACACAGGCGATCGAAGCCGGGGCTCATGTCCACCTTCACAATCTGGCCATGTCGGAATCGCATGCCGATCATCAGTTCTCGACCGAGATCGAAGAGCTCGGAATGCTCCCCACATCCGCGCGTCGCACCTTTATGGGATACGACCGCGGCACCGGCGGCGTCGGCACACGCAATTTTATCGGCGTTTTGACGACTGTAAACTGTTCGGCCACGGTATCCCGCTACATCGCCGATCATTTCAACCGGATGGGCGGACTTGATGGCTTCGACAATGTCGATGGCGTCGTGGCCCTCACCCATGGCTTGGGCTGTGCTGTCAGCAACACATCCGAGGGCTACCGGTATTTGACCCGTGTCATACAGGGTTATGCCCGTCATCCCAACTTCGGCGGTATTCTGATGATCGGGCTCGGATGCGAGACGAACCAGATCCAGCCAATTCTGGAGCATTACAAGCTGGAGGAGGGCGAGCGCTTCCGGACCATGACCATCCAGGCGATGGGCGGTACGCGCAAGACAATCGAAGCTGCTTGCGAGATGATCCGCGAGATGCTGCCTGCGGTAAACGCGGCAAAACGCACGCCGCAACCGCTATCCGGGTTGAAAGTCGCGTTGGAATGCGGTGGCTCCGACGGTTATTCCGGCATCACGGCAAATCCGGCGCTTGGCTATGCGTCCGACCTCATCGTTCGTAATGGGGGAACATCCTGTCTGGCCGAAACGCCAGAGATCTATGGCGCCGAACATCTGCTGACGCGCCGGGCCGTGCGTCCTGAAATCGCGCAGAAACTGATGGACCGGATCGACTGGTGGCGGGACTACACGGCGCGCAACGGTGCGGAACTCAACAACAATCCGAGCTATGGCAACAAACAGGGCGGATTGACCACCATTCTAGAAAAATCCCTGGGTGCGGTGGCCAAGGGGGGCTCGATGCCGCTCAAGGCGGTTTACGAATATGCAGAGATTATCGACCAACCGGGTTTTGTCTTCATGGATACACCGGGTTACGACCCTGTCGCCGTGACCGGACAGGTGGCTGGCGGCTGCAACGTGGTCTGCTTCACCACGGGGCGTGGTTCCGTCTCCGGCTGGAAGCCGGCTCCAACCATCAAGATCGCCACCAACACGGAAATGTACGAGCATATGCGCGAGGACATGGACATCGATACCGGCGGTATCGTGACCGGGATCGAAACGATCGAAAGCGCCGGTGAAAAGCTTTTCGAGCAGATCATTGCCGTTGCCTCCGGGCAGAAAACCGTGAGCGAGCTCTATGATTACGGCGACAACGAATTCGTGCCGTGGCAGGTTGGCGCGATCACCTGAACAGGTTTGTCAGGCGAAGAAACTGGCGGGTTGCGGACTTCCTTCGTTGCGCACCAGTTGCGCTCTCGCGACCACGTTTGGCATTGAGTTGCGGATATGATCCCGCACTGCCGCCTGAACCGCACTGCTGTCACGGCAGCGCATGGCGGAAAAGACGGCCATATGTTCTTCGAACAGGGCTTCACGCGGCAGCTTGGCGACCTTCGTCCCCACCGTATGCTTCGATAGGGTCAGAACGCAGTGGGTCCGTTGCAGGATTTGGGCGAGTTCGCGATTCTGGCTGCGCTCTACGCAGCGCACATGCAGGTCGACTTCGAGATCATACATTTCCGCGGCGCTGATGTCGGGGTAGCGGGCCAGGCCGTCGGCGTGACGGGCGGTCATCCCGTCGAGCTCCGCGTCGCTCACGGCGCCGATTGCGCCTGCGATGGCCACCGGTTCAAGATGTTCGCGGATTTCGTAAAGTTCACGGATACGCCGCTCGTCCAGCGGGACGACCGACCAGCGGGAGGCTTCGTCCTTTTCCAGCATGCCAAGCGTTTCCAGCCGTGAGAGGACGTCCCGCGCCACCGTGCGACCGACATCATAGTGCCGGGCCAGTTCATGTTCGTTGATGCGGGTTCTCCCGAAAAAGGAGCGATGCACGACCTGAGCCTCGACATCGTCGTAAAGCGCCTGCCAGGCAAAATTGATGCGGGGCTCGTGCAGGATCGAAAGGGATCCGAGGGATTGCTCCAGGGGGACGCGAATGATGTCCACACCAGCGGCGCCGACGACATAGCCCCTTGCGCCTGCCCTGTGAATCAGGCCTTCGTCCAGCAATAACTGGAGAGCGCTTCGCACGGGTACCCTGCTTGAGCCGACGAGCCGAGCCAGTGGAACTTCCGTCAGCAGCGTGCCCGGCGTTATCGCGCCGTCCATGATCGCCGTCTTGAGGCTTCGGCTCAGTCGTTCTGTCAGCGTCTGCTTGCGTTGCACATCCCGCCCCTTGATCCACGAGACCACCTGTAGAGGAGGATTACCTTCGGCTGCAAGCTGGATCAGGAGAATGAAGAGTTTCGGCGGGAAAATCTCAAAGAGCGGCTATCCCGCAGCCACCCGCCGGTAAACTTCCGGGTCAGGTATCGGCACCGCGCCAATGAGCTTGCGGGTGTACTCGTTCCGCTGTTCTTCAAACACCTGCCGCCGTGTGCCCATCTCCACCAGTTCGCCGCCGCGCATGACAGCGACGGAGTGGGCCATTTTCTCGATAACCGCCATGTCGTGGGAGATGAACAAATAGGCGAGACCCATCTGTTCCTGGAGCTCGAGCATCAGATCGAGCACGCGGGCGCGCACGGAGACGTCGAGCGCCGCCACGCTTTCATCCGCGATGATGAGTTTTGGTTCGAGCGCCAACGCGCGTGCAATGCAAATGCGCTGGCGTTGTCCGCCGGAAAACTCGTGCGGATAGCGTTCCGCTGCATCCGGCGTCAGACCAACACGCTTCAGGAGGGCTGCCACCCGGTCGCGCCGTTCGGAGGCGTTGCCGATCTTATGGATGACCAGCGGCTCGGCAATGGCCGCGCCGACGCTCATACGCGGATCGAGCGAAGCATAAGGATCTTGGAAGATCATCTGTGCCGTGCGCCGGATCGGCTGCATGGCGCGGGCCGAAAGACCGGCGATATCCTGTCCGTCGATGCGCACAGTGCCCTTGAACGGGATAAGACCGAGCACGGCCTTGCCGGTGGTCGATTTTCCCGAGCCGCTTTCGCCGACGAGACCAAGCGTCTGGCCGGCTTCCAGCCGGAAGCTGATGCCCTTCACCGTCGGAGGCACTTCCGCGCCACGGCCGAACCAGCCGCTTTTGCCGCCATAGGTGACGGTAAGGTCGGAGACTTCGAGGACGGGTTTGGGGAAGGGCGGCCGGATCGGGGCGGAGGAAATCCGCGGCGGCTCGTCCGTGCCGGCATAGGTGCCGAGCCGCGGCACGGCGGCCAAGAGCTCACGGGTATAGGTGACTGACGGACGATGGAAGATATCCATCACGTCGCCCTGCTCGACGGTTTTGCCGTTCTGCATGATCACGACGCGGTCGGCCATTTCGGCGACCACGCCCATGTCGTGGGTGATCATGACGATCGAGGTGCCGAATTCCTGCTTCAGCTCGCGCATCAGCTTGAGGATTTGCGCCTGAACCGTGACGTCGAGCGCGGTCGTCGGCTCGTCAGCAATCAGCACTTTCGGGCGGCAGGAGAGTGCCATGGCGATCATCACGCGCTGGCGCATGCCGCCGGAAAGTTCATGTGGATATTGGGTCATGCGGCGGGCGGGATCGGTGATGTGGACGGCATCCAGCATGTGCTTGGCCACATCCTCCGCATTGGCCGCATCCTGATGCTCGCGGATTGCCTCCATAAGCTGGGTACCAACGGTCATCACAGGGTTCAGCGAGGTCATCGGCTCCTGGAAAATCATCGCCACGTCGCCGCCGCGCACCTGCCGCATCGCCTTTTCGGACAGGCGAAGCAGGTCCGTATCTCCGAGCCGGATTTCGCCGGAGGCGACCCTGAGTGACGCTTTCGGCAAAAGCCCCATGATCGCAAGCGAGGTCACGGATTTGCCGGAGCCGGATTCGCCGGCGAGGCACAGCGTTTCGCCTGCGGCAAGATCGAAACTGATACCGTCGAGGATCCGCTTCAACCCGCTTGGCGTGCGTGCGTCGATCGAGAGGTCACGGACCGAAAGCACGGTTGCGGGGCGGGATTTGGTGTCGCTCATGCGAAGACGATTCGCGGGAAGTAGAAGGAGACGACCCAGTTCGGCATGTCGACGATCTCGCTGATCCGAAGATCGCCGCAGACCGAGCAGAGCATGTAGGCATCGACCGGGTTCATGCCGTGTTCGGCCGTGAGCAGATCGACCATGCGCATGACGGCTTCGCGTGCGCCGGTCATCAGGTCGGGGCCGATGCCGGTCGTTACCTCGTAGCCGGCGCCATCGAGATGGCGGGTCACGGGTTCGGTGGTGGTAAAGCGCGGCGTCTGCAAATTGGCGCCCTTGACGAGATCGAGCGTCAGCTCGACGTTCATCTGACTTTCGATCGCAGTGCCGCAAACCTCGCCATCGCCCTGGGCGGCATGGGTGTCGCCAACGGAGAAGAGACCACCCTGAACCTCGATCGGCAGATAGAGCGTTACGCCTGCCGAGAGATCGCGGATGTCCATGTTGCCGCCGACGCGGCGGGGCGGAACGACGGAGTGAAGACCGGCTTCCGCAGGCGCAACACCGATGGTGCCGGTAAAGGGCTTTAGCGGCACGCGGCCGCCGGGACCGAAGGCGGAAGGCTCCATCGAGACCGTATCGTATGTCCAGACATGCAGAGCCGGGTCCTTGAACTGGTCCGCCAGGAGGCCGAAACCCGGAATATTTGCCGTCCAGCCATAGCCGGAGGGATGAAACTTGCGGATCGTCACCTTCAGCGCGTCGCCGGGTTCGGCGCCTTCGACATAGACCGGGCCGGAGACGGGATTGATCTTGCCGAAATCGAGAGCGGCCAGCGTGTCGAGCGTCGCATCCGGGCCGAGCTGGCCGCCGGAGGAATCCAGGCACTCGAACAGGATCGTTTCACCCGGCTTTGCGGTCAAAGCGGGCGGAAAATCCTTGTTCCAGCCGAAATTGTGCTGGGCGCGGTGAATGGTGTGATTGCAAGCGACACACATGGGCGATGCCTCGATTTTTCTGGTTGTTTCCTCGGTAGGGTGCCTTCCCCCGCGTGGGCGGGAGAAGGCATGTGCTTCAGCTTATGGCTTTACGAAGATCGCGTCGTAATTGATGACGCGGGTCGGATCGATGTAGATGTTGTCCGGGCCGCCCATGCGAACGGACTTGGCAACGACGCGGCGCTCGTTGATGACCGGCACCCACGGCGCATCCGCCATGATATCGGTGAAGATCTTGCCCCAGACGGCCTGACGTTCGGCAACCTGAGCCGGATCGGACATGGCGTCAGCCGCCATCGCCCGCTTGTCGAGATCTTCATTGCAATACCAGGACCAGTTCCAGCCGCCCTGAACAGCGCCGGCGCAGCCGAGGATCGGGCCGTAGAAGTTTGACGGATCCGGGAAGTCGGCGATCCAGGCCATGCCACCCGACCAGATCATCGGTGCCTCGCCTTCGGTGCCGCCGGCCGCGATCACGTTGCCCTGGGCGAGAGCCCGGATTTCAGCCTTGATGCCGATGGCGGCCAGATCCTGCTGGATCGCCTGGGCGATGCGCGGCTGCGGATCGGTGTTGGTGGCGTAAAGCACCGTCTCGAAACCATCGGGATGGCCGGCTTCGGCGAGCAGGGCCTTGGCCTTTTCGACGTCATAGGCATAACCGGTGAAGGCCTTGTCGTAGCCCGGCATCAGCGGCGGCAGCGGCTGGGTGGCGGGCGTTGCGCGGCCGTTCAGGATACGGGTGATGCGCTCCTTGTTGACAGCCATGTTCACGGCCTGGCGCACCTTCACGTCATCGAAGGGCTTCACCTTGGTGTTGAGGGTCACGTAGCCAGTGTGCAGCTGTTCGCCATCGACGATCATCTGCGCGCCTTCCGGCGAGTTCTTGATCTCCAGGAACTTTGCCGGCGGAATGCCGTCGCCGGCGATGTCGACCTCACCCTTCTGCAGGCGCAGGAGCGCCACCAGCGGCTCCTGGCCGACTTCGACCTTGAAGCTGTCGATATGCGGCATGTCCTTGACGTAATAGTCCTTGTTGCGCTCGAAGACGAGCTGCTGGCCGATCGTCCAGTCCTTCAGGATGAAGGTGCCGGAGCCGACCGGTTTCTTGCCGAAATCGCCGCCTGCCGCGTCCACGGCTTCCTTCGGCACGATTGAGGCGAAGTTGATTGCCAGCACATGCAGGAAGGTCGCATCCGGGCGCGACAGCTTGAAGATTACGGTGCCGTCATCCGGGGTTTCGATGCCCGAGAGGGTCTCGGACTTGCCACCTGTCAGGTCGTCGAAGCCGGCGATTGCGCCGAAGAAGCCGGCGCCGGGACCTTGCGTCTTCGGATTGACGGCGCGCTCGATCGAATACTTGACGTCGGAGGCCACGACTTCACGGCCGTTCGAGAACTTGACGCCCTTGCGGAGCTTGAATTCGTAGGTGAGGCCATCCGGCGCAACGGTGAAGCTTTCGGCAAGCGAGGGCACGATGTTGGCCGTGCCCGGCTCGTAATCGACGAGGCGCGAATAGAGGCTCTTGATCATCGACCAGTTCACCCAGTCATAGCCAATCGCCGGATCGAGCGTGGTGATGTCGTCCTTGTAGGTAACGACGATATCGCCGCCCTGGGCAGGTGTATCCTGCGCGCTGGCGGCAAACGGCATCAGCGCAAGAAACGCCGCCGTGGTGGTGCTGAGAAGCATGCGTCTGAACATTTTTAGTTCCCCTTTTTGATCGCTGGACTTCAGTTTGAACGGATGCGCGGGTCGATGACCGGCGCGAGGAAATCGGCGACGAGGTTGCCGATGATGATGGCAAGCGCAGAGGTGAGCGTGACCCCCATGATGATCGGGATGTCCACCTGCTGGATCGCCTGCCAGGCAAGCTGGCCGATGCCCGGCCAGCCATAGACCGCCTCCACCACCACCACGCCGCCCATAAACTGGCCGATATCGATGCCGATCATGGCGATGATCGGCAGCACGGCGTTGGGCAGCACATGGCGCAGGATGATGCGGCGCTGGGAGAGCCCCTTGGCGCGGGCGGTGCGCACATAATCCTGATTGAGAACATCGACAACGGCCGAGCGAACCATGCGCGCATACCAGCCGGCGCCTAGGATGCCGAGCGTCGCGGCGGGCAGCACGACATGGGAGAGAGTGCCGTAGCCGGACATGGGGAACCAGCCGAGCGTTGCCGCGAACACGTAAAGCAGCAGCAGGGCGACCACGAATTGCGGCGCCGACACGCCGACGAAGGCGGTGGTCATCACGGCACGATCGATGAACTTGCCGCGATTCAAGGCAGCCAGCGTTCCGAGCGTCACGCCAATGACGACTTCGATCAGGATGCCGGCTGCCATCAAGGTCAGCGTCGCGGGCAGGCGGGCTGCGATCAGGGTGATGACCTCGGTCTTCTGCGCATAGGAGCGGCCGAGATCGCCCTGCACCAGACCGCCAATATAGTGCATGAACTGGACGAGCAGAGGCTGATCGAGGCCGAGCTCATGGCGGATATTGGCAACCGTCTGCGCCGTCGCGCTGCGTCCTGCCAACATGCGGGCCGGGTCGGCCGGCAAGGCATAGAGCAGGACGAAGGTGATGGCGGCGACGCCGAACAGAATTAGCGCGGATTGGATCAGGCGCTTCAGAAAGACGGACAGCATCAGCCTCTCCCCCGCTGGGTCGGATCGAGGATATCGCGCAAGGCGTCACCAACGAGATTGAAGGCGAGCGCGGTCAAAAGGATCACAGCGCCGGGGAAGAACACCAGCCAGGGAGCGGCCTGGAAATAGCTCTGGCTTTCAAAGATGATGTTGCCCCAGGACGGGTCCGGTGGCTGCACGCCGATGCCGAGGAAAGAGAGGGTCGCTTCGAGAAGCACCGTCGTTGCAATGCCGAGCGTGCCCCAGACGATGGCCGTCGGAATGAGATGCGGCAGGATATGCAGGAGCAGGATGCGGCCGTGCCCCGCTCCAAGGGAGCGTTCGGCCAGAATGAAATCGCGCTCCACCAGCCCGCGCGTCTCGGTATAGACGATGCGCGCCACCTGCACCCAGTTGACCAGCGCAATCACCATGGCGACGATCCAGAGGCTTGGCTTCAGAAGCGCCGCGAGCACGATGGCGAGCAACAGCGCGGGAAAGGCCATCATCAGATCGGTGAAGCGCATCAACAGATTGCCGGCCCAGCCGCGCATGTAGCCGGCGGTGGTGCCGACGAACAGGCCGATGGCAACGGCGATGCCATTGGCGACAAGGCCGATGATCAGCGATGTGCGGGCGCCGAACAGCATGCGAGAGAAGAGATCGCGCCCCAGCGTGTCCGTACCGAGCAGGAACGGAGCACCCGGCGGCATGGGTGCGCCCTCCAGCGTCAGGCCGTCGAACATCTGCTCATCGGGATTGAGCGGTGCGATCAGCGGGGCGGCGATCGCCATGGCGATGACGATCAGGACGACCGCAAGGCCGAAAAGCGCCGTCGGCTGCCGGCAGATTTCTTTGAGAACACGCATCAGCCGACATCCTTCAGGGCTTTTGATCCGCCAAGAAACAAGGCGGCGAGCTGCTCCATGGGCATACGGCGCTCCATCGCGCATTCCCGGAGCAGCCGGTAGGCTTCTTCGTCATCGATCTGCCGCTCCGTCTTCAGCCGGTTGATGGCGGCAAAGACCACGGGAAGCAGACGCAGGCGCTCTTCGAGTTTCGCCACGCGGGCATCAGCTTCCATGCGCTGCTGATGGGAGGCGACGGCCAATACGAGGGCGGGATAAATCGCTGAGGCGGAAACGGGTTTCGGAATGATCGCTGAAGCGCCGCAACCGATGGCCCAGGCGATCCGACCGGGGGCTTCCGAACCCAGAAGCGCCGCAACCGGGCGTGCCGGCTTGCCTTCCGGCCAGGGTAACAACTCATCCCAGCCGCGATCGGCGTCGACGATGACGAGATCCGGTAGGTCGATGGGCGAGAGAGGCAGCCATTGTAGCGAAGCGGAAACGCCCAGAAGCGCGAGCTGGCGGCGTAGCCTGTCGGTGTTGCCGTCTTCTTCTGCAAGGATCGTTGCGCGCCAGCCGGCAAAATTCGGGGTGTTGATCATGACACCACCCTGAGCGACGGGGCAGGGCGGGCGCGCTCGCCGGTGAGGTAAGGATCAGCGACGATTGCCGGCCGCGAGGCGATGACATCGAAGCCGCCCTCGGCATTGATCCGGCCGAGATGGAAGGGTAGCGCAGAATGGTTTGTCGCCGGGTCTATGACAAGATCGCCGAGAACCGAAGGCCAGGTGCGGGACGTGACTTCCCTGCGGATCGCCATCGGCTCATCGCTGCCACAGGATTGGATCGCTGCGATGCAGAGCGTCACGGCCGCATAAGCGCTGGCGAAGATGCTGGAAATATGGGTGATTTCCGGCCGCCATGCCTGCACGCGCGCCTTGAAGGCGCGGTTCTCGGCGGTGTCGAGGCTGTCGAAATAGGGAAGCGCGCAAAGCTGGCCGACGGCGGCACCCTTCTCGATATCGGAAAGCTCACATTCAGTCAGGTCGCAGCTCGCGACCGGGCAATTTTCCGGCAGGAAGGCCGGGTTCTGTTCGCCGAGACGGCGCAGGGCGGCAAGGAAGGCGTAGCTCGATGGGCCGATCAGATTGTTGAGAATGAAGCTCGGCCGCTTTTCGGCGATATCGGCTATGATGCGTTCGACGGCCGTTTCTTCCAGCGGCAGATAACGCTCGCCAAGGATCTGGCCGCCGGCCTTGGTGATCAGCTCGCGGGCGAGGCGATTGGTTTCCCAGCCCCAGACATAGTTCGCACCCAGCAGATAGGGCCGGTTGCCATGGCGGGGCATGAGATGGTCGAGCAGGGGGATGAGATGCTGGTTCGGGCACCCCGCGATATAGATGACGTTCTCATTGGCCTCGAAACCCTCATAGGGGCACATGTACCAGAGAAGGCCGTCATGCTTCTCGACCAGCGGAATGACTTCCTTACGGGCCGAAGACGTGATCGTGCCGACAATGTTGCGGCAGCCGTGATCGCGGATCAGGCTGCGGGCACCTTCCAGATAAGCGGAAAGATCGGCATGGGCATCGAAGAACACCAGCTCGACGCCTTCGCCGCCGGCTGCTTGCCAGTCATGAAGCGCGCATTCCGCACCGGCCCAGCCATCCCGTCCCAGCGCGCCATAAGGCCCGGTGGTCGAGTAGAGAATGCCTATCTTAGCCGTGTCCCGCATCGGTTTTCCAAACACAAAAAAACCCACAACGCGATTCCCGGAAGCCGGGGCGTTGTGGGGCGATATTGCCCTTCGACAAACGAAGTCATGTCTTTGGCATAAGGAAATATGCCTAATCTTCAGGCGTGAATAAAAGACAGGCAAACCTGTTTGTCAAGGCGCTAATTCACGCGCTTGCTGTGATCCGCTCAACGTTGATTGCGTGCGGATTTTATTTTTTCTCGCAATAACGATCACTATATGGAGTGAAGGGCGATTCGGATGCCTGCAGGGATCCACTTCCGCTGATCGAGGCACGCAACGCGACAGGAAGCGAAATGGCTGTAAACAGATATTATTCCGGCCCGGTCTCCGATCATTTCGACGGCACGCGGTTCTTCAATCCGGATGGAGAAGAACCGGCTGGCGCGCTGGATCTGCTTCGCTGGAAATTCGGAAAGGGTAATGTCCCATGGCCAAACATATTCGACAGCCCCTTTCCTCCTGCCAGACCGGAGGAACGGGTGACGGAGCAACGGCTTGTCGTCACGATGGTTGGTCATGCGTCGATGCTCATCCAGGTTGGTGGCCTCAATATCCTGACCGATCCGGTCTGGTCGGATCGTACGAGCCCCTTCCCCTGGGCGGGACCGAAACGGGTCAATCCGCCGGGTATTCGCATGGGCGATCTGCCTCCGATCGATATCGTTCTCGTGACGCACAATCATTACGACCATCTCGATCTCGACACGCTGCACAAACTTCAACAACGTGCGGACCCGCGTATCGTAACGCCTCTCGGAAACAAGGCGATCATGCGCGGGCGACTTCCGGCTGCACGGATTACCGAAATGGATTGGGGCGAGGCGCTGACGATCGCGCCGGATATCGATCTGCATTGCGACCCCTGTCACCACTGGTCGGCGCGCGGATTGGGTGATCGCCGCATGGCCTTGTGGGCGGCGTTCGTGCTGACCACGCCGGCCGGCAATATCTATCATATCGGCGATACCGGTTTTCACCGGGGTATCAATTACCGCGCCGCCCGCGAAAAGTACGGCAGTTTCCGCCTGGCAAACCTGCCTTTCGGGGCTTATGAGCCCCGCTGGTTCATGCGCGGGCAGCACCAGAACCCGGAGGAAGCCGTAGAAGGAATGGAACTGTGTGGCGCGGCCTTCGTCGCGGGTCATCACTGGGGAACGGTTAAACTCACGGACGAGGGCATCGAACATCCGCTTTTGGCTCTCAATATCGCGCTGGATGCTCGAAACATCAGTCGCGACCGATTTCGTGCCATGCGACCCGGCGAGGTTTTCGATGTTCCTGCGGCGGACATCTAGGCAAAACCGATTATAACGAGATAGATCTGAAATATATTTCACGTAATGAATTATATTGACAAGCAAGATGCCTTGGCGTTAGCTGCCCATATCGAACTTCGAGGAGGAAGTTCGGTTTCAACGCGATCAGTGGCGTCCTCGAGACGCCCTCGGGCTTTTGGGAGGGGCTTCGGCCTCGAGGAGGAATCTTGCGCAAATTTTTAGGCTCGACCGCATTGGCGGTCCTTGCAGCAACGCTTTTTGCCGGCACGGCATCCGCGGAGACGGAAAACCCGTTCCGCTGCAAGCCGGGCGAAAAATACGTCATGAACGTCATGGTGTCCGGCGTGGAATACTGGTTCCCGGTCTATGAAATGTTCAAGCAGGCTGGTCAACAGATGGGCTGCGAGACGGAATATACCGGCACGCCGGAATATGACGTCAACAAGCAGATCGCCACCTTCGACCAGGCACTGGCCCAGAACCCGGCCGGCATTCTCGTCCATCCGATGAACTCCGATCCGTTCATCGAGCCGATCAACCGCGCCATCGATCAGGGCACGGCCGTCGTGACCTTCGCAGCCGACTCGCCGCTTTCCAAGCGCGTTTCCTTCATCACCTCGGACAACAACCGCGAAGGCGTCTATGCCGCCGATGCGATCGCCGAGAAGATGGGCGGCAAGGGCGAATATGCGGTTCTGGAAAATCCGGGCCAGGACAACCACGACAAGCGCATCACCGCCTTCATTGGCCGCATGGAAGAGAAGTGGCCGGACATGAAGCTGGTCGGTCGGGCCGCGTCCAACCAGGACCCGACCAAGGCCTATCAGGGGCTGTCGAGCATCATCCAGGCCAATCCGAACCTCGGCGCGGTCTTCATGCCGGAAGCCAACTCGGCAATCGGCGCGTCGCAGGCATCCAAGGAAAACGGCGGCAAGGTTCTCGTCATGTGCGCCGACGTCAACGCCAACATCCTCGACATGATCAAGGCCGGCGAAGTTTTTGGCTCGATCAACCCGAACCAGGGCATGCAGGGCTATATGGGCTTCATGCTGCTGTGGCTCGCCAAGCATCCGGAACTGATCGACCCGATGAACGACGCCAAGCGTTCGGGCTTCAACCCGATGAGCATTCCGGTTGTCGATAACGGTCTTTCGATCGTGACAGCCGAAAATGCCGATGACTTCTATTGGGACAAGTACCTGAAGCGCCGTGGCACCAAGGGTATCGAGGAATAAGTCAATCGTCCCCTCTCCCCGCAAGCGGGGAGAGGGCTAGGGTGAGGGGCAAAACTCTCATCCTCGAATATGTCGAGGCTCCCGCCCCTCATCCGTCCTTCGGGCACCTTCTCCCCGCATGCGGGGAGAAGGCAAGACTGCCGCAGTCGCCTTCGCTTTGTGTACGATGGCCGGCTATGAATAAGGGAAAGTGACAATGGCCGAGCCGGTGCTCACCATTCATGGCGTCAGCAAACATTTTGGGGCGATCCGGGCGTTGACGGATGTCAACTTTTCGCTTGAGCGCGGCGAGGTCCATGCGCTTTGCGGTGAAAATGGCGCCGGCAAGTCGACGCTGATGAACATCATTGCCGGCGTGTTGCAACCGACCGAAGGCGAAATCCGCGTTGATGGCAAAGCTGTCCGCGTTGCTTCGCCGGCAGCCGCACAGGCGCTCGGCATCGGTCTCGTGCATCAGGAGATCGCCCTTTGCCCGGATGCGACCGTGGCCGAGAATATGTTCATGGCGGCCACCAACCGCCGCCGCTCGCTTTTCATGAATTACCGCGCGCTGGAGCGCGACGCCCAACGGGTGATGAACCGGCTCGCCGCCATCGATGTCCGCCAGAAGGTTGCGGACTTGCCGATTTCCAGCCAGCAGCTTGTCGAGATCGCCAAGGCGCTGACGCTCGACTGCCGCGTTCTCATTCTGGACGAGCCGACTGCCGCGCTTACCGAGACCGAGACACAGCAACTCTTCACCATCATCCGCGATCTTAAGGCCAACGGCATCTCGATCATCTATATCAGCCACCGCATGGCCGAGATTTTCTTGCTCTGCGACCGCGTGACCGTGTTCCGCGATGGCCGTTACGTCTGCACCGACAGAACAGCCGATATCACGGCCGATGACGTGGTGCGCCGTATGGTCGGCCGCGAGATCACCCAGCTTTATCCGGAAAAACTCAAGGCCGAAGACGCTTCCGGCGAAACGATCCTCGAGGTCGCCGGCCTCAGTGACGGCGCGCGCTTCCATGACATCGGCTTCGGTCTGCGCCGGGGGGAAATCCTCGGCATCGGCGGCCTGATCGGCTCGGGCCGTACGGAGATTGCCGAGGGCATTTGCGGGCTGCGTTCGCATACGGCGGGCGAAGTGAGTCTGCATGGCAAACCGCAGGCGATCCGCGCCTATGCGGATTCCGTAAAGGCTGGCATCGTCTATCTGTCGGAAGATCGCAAGGGCTCGGGCATCTTCCTGGAGATGTCCATCGCCCAGAATATCTCGGTCCTGAACCTGAAGCCGCTCACCAACCATGTCGGCCTGCTCAACGGCCGCGCCGAGGCAGCGCTCGCGGAAGATTTCGCGCGGCGGCTGGCGGTGCGCATGGGTGGCGTCGAGGCGCCGGTCAAGTCGCTCTCCGGCGGCAATCAGCAGAAGGTGGCGATCGCCAAGCAACTGGCGGTGAAGCCCAAAGTGATCCTGATGGACGAGCCGACGCGCGGCATCGATGTGGGCGCCAAGACCGAAATCCACCGGCTGCTGCGCGATCTCGCGCGCTCGGGCATCGGCATCGTCGTCATCTCGTCCGAAATGCCGGAACTGCTCGGGCTCTGCGACCGTGTTCTGGTCGTCAGGGAAGGACGGATCGCCGGCGAGCTTGGCCCGGAGGAGATGACGGAAGAAGCCGTGATCCGCCTTGCATCAGGGGTCAGTGCGACAAGGACGGCAGATCATGCCGCGTGAAGACGTTAAGGGAGAGACGGGAATGGCAATCGACACGATGGCGGCGGACATGCCGAAGACAGGGCACTGGAAACGCATCGGCACCATGCGCGAAGCGGGGCTGGTGGTGATCATCCTGGCGCTCTGCGTGCTCATGAGCTTCGCCTCACCGCACTTCCTCACGCTCGGCAATTTCCGCGCCATGCTCATGAGCTTTTCGGTGGAAGGCATCGTCGTCGTCGGCATGACGATCCTGCTGATCGTCGGCGGCATTGATCTCGCCGTCGGCTCGGTCGTGTGTTTCGCCATGGTGCTTTCCGGCTCACTGTTCCTTGTCGGGCTCGATCCGTGGACGGCCTCGCTGATCGGCATTTTTGCGAGCGGCGTCATCGGCGCGATCATGGGTTTCTTCGTGACCGTGGTGGGGCTCAACCACTTTATCACCTCGCTCGCCGGCATGGTGATTGTGCGCGGGCTCTGCCTGATCATCACCAAGGGCACGCCGCTCTCGCTCTTCACGCTGCCGTCGAGTTTCAAGGCGGTCGGGCAGAGCACGTTCTATGGCGTTCCCTATGTCATCCTGATCTTCGTCGCCGTCGTCATCCTGTTCGATTTCCTGCTGCGCCGGGCTACCGCCTTCCGCAAGGTGTTCTACACCGGCAGCAACGAGAAGGCGGCGCTCTATTCCGGTATCCGCACCAACCAGGTGAAGTTCTGGGTGACGGTTCTCTGCTCGACGCTGGCCGGTGTCGCAGGTGTCATCTATATGTCCCGCTTCGGTGCCGCGACGCCCACCTTCGGTGTCGGCATGGAGCTCAACATCATCGCGGCGGCGGTGATCGGCGGGGCTTCGCTGAACGGCGGCTCGGGCACGATCTTCGGGGCCATTCTCGGCATCGCGCTGCTCTCCGTCGTCACCTCGTCGCTGATCCTGCTCGATGTCTCAGTCTATTGGCAGGACATGATCAAAGGTTGCATTCTGCTCGCCGCCGTCTCCATCGACCATTTCCTGCACAAGCGGAAGGCCGCCTGATATGCCGATTGCCAAACTGAAACCCAAGACGACAGCGCCGCGCGAGGAAATCGTCATCGCGCGCCAGATGCACCAGGCGCTCGTGCTGCACTTCCTTGAAGGCCTGACACAATCGCAGATTGCCGATCAGCTCGGCATCTCGCACGCCACCGTCAACCGGCTGATCAAGCGCGGCCGCCAGCTCGGCCTCGTCGAAATCAAGATCAAGTCGCCGGTCGAACCGCTGGTCGATATGGAAGAACGCCTGCTGGCACTCGGCGGCATCAGCCGCGCCGTGGTGGTGCCGACCGTATCCGACAATCCGCAGACGGCGTTGCAGGCCGTTGGAGAAGCGGCGGCACGGCTGCTGCTGGAAGAAATTGCCGATGGCGACACGATCTGCATCACCGGCGGCAAGGGTGTCGGCGCTGTTGTTGCCGGCTTGCAACCCGCCCGCCGCTTCGATGTCAGGGTGATCCCGGCGACCGGCTGCGTTCAGGGCAAGCACTATACGGACGTCAATCACGTCTCGACCCTGATGGCCGACCGGCTTGGCGGCCGCTCCTACCAGATCCACGCGCCGCTCTTTGCCGATGACGCCGAGCAGCGGGATATGTTGATCAACATGCGCGCCGTCGCCGATGTCTTCCAGCGGGCACGGGAGGCAAAGGTCGCGGTGGTCGGCATCGGCTCGATCCTCAGCACGGATTCGACCTATTACGACCTGCATCCGTCCTCCAGCGAAGACCGCAAGGCCATCGAACAGTCCGGCGCGAGTGCGGAACTGCTTGCTCATCTTCTCGATGGGCACGGCCGGGTCTGCGACTACAGCCTCAACCGCGCTCTCGTGTCGCTAACGCTGGAAGAGTTCGCCTCCATCCCGACCAAGATCGGCGTGGCAAGCGGCCTCAACAAGGCCGGCTCGATCCTGAGCGTTCTGCGCGGCAACCATCTCGATACGCTCGTCACCGACGAGGCGACCGGGGCACGCATTCTAGACATGGCAGAAGGGTTCTCAGGATGAGCGGCGAACAGTTGATCCGCGAGATCGGGCGCTCGGGCGTCGAGGCATCGGCCGTCGGGCTCGGCACCTGGGCGATCGGCGGCTGGATGTGGGGCGGGACGGACGAGGCGCAATCCATCGCCGCCATCCAGGCCTCGCTCGATGCCGGAGTGAGCCTCATCGACACGGCCCCGGCTTACGGTCTCGGCCGCTCGGAAGAGATCGTCGGCAAGGCAATTGCCGGGCGTCGCGACAAGGCCGTCATCGCCACCAAATGCGGCCTCGTCTGGCACACGCAGAAAGGCAATCACTTCTTTGATCAGGATGGCAAGCCGGTGCACCGATATCTGGGGCGGGACTCGATCATCCACGAAGTCGAGGAAAGCCTGCGCCGACTCGGCACCGACCATATCGATCTCTACATCACCCATTGGCAGGACGCGACGACGCCGATCGAGGAGACGGTAAGAGCGCTGGAGGAGCTGAAGGCGGCCGGCAAGATCCGCGCCATCGGCGCTAGCAATGTCGATAAGACCGAGCTCCAGACATACATCCAGACTGGTTCGCTCGATGCGATCCAGGAGCGGTTCAGCATGATGGATCGCGAGATCGAGGCGGACCTGCTGCCGCTCACCCATCAAAACGGCGTGGCGACGCTCAGCTATTCCTCGCTGGCGCTCGGCCTGCTCTCCGGCACCATCGGGCCAGACCGGGTGTTCTCCGGCGACGATCAGCGCAAGGACAATCCGCGCTTCTCCGTTTCCAACCGGCAGAAGGCGCAGGCGTTTTCCGAGGCGATCCGACCGGTTGCCGAGCGGCATGAAGCGAGCATCGCGCAGGTGGTCATCGCCTGGACGCTGGCGCAGCCGGGCGTGACCTTTGCGCTCTGCGGCGCACGCAACCCGGCACAGGCACTCGACAATGCGCGGGCTGGAACGCTCAGGCTTTCTGCGGACGATCTTGTCGCCATCGACGCGGCACTCGCCGCGAAACTGGCCAACATGGACGGATAACAGGCTGTCATCATGAACCGTGAAGAGACATTGGACGGGCTCCGCAAGAGCCCGAAGGTGGACGTGTGCGTCCTCGGCGGCGGCATCAACGGGCTCGGCGTCTTTCGCGAGCTGGCGCTGCAGGGCGTCAACGTGCTGCTTGTCGAGAAGGGCGACTATTGCTCCGGCGCCAGCGCTGCATTGTCGCGCATGGTGCATGGCGGGCTGCGCTATCTCGAAAACGGCGAATTCAGCCTTGTGCAGGAATCGCTGGTCGAGCGTGACCGGCTGCTGCGCAACGCGCCGCATTACGTCGCACCGCTGCCGACCACCGTTCCGATCTTCGATGTTTTCTCCGGCCTCGGCAACGGCATTGTGCGTTTCCTCGGCCTCACCCGCCGCCCGAGCCGTCGCGGGGCCATCGCCATCAAGGCGGGGCTCGGGATTTATGATTTCCTGACTCGCAAACGGGCGCTGATGCCGAAACACCAGTTTCGCGGCCGCCGCAGCACGCTTGCCAAATGGCCGGCGCTCAACCCGGCGATCCGCAACTCCGCAACCTATTACGACGCCTGGGTAAGCCATCCGGAGCGTATCGGTATCGAAATCTTGCGCGACGGGCTATCGGCCGGCCCGAATGCCGCCGCCCTCAACTATGCGACGATCGAGCAATCACCGGCAGGAGGTTTCCTGCTGCAGGATGGCATTTCCGGCGAGACGCTGGGAATCAAGCCGTCCCTGATCATCAACGCCACCGGCGGCTGGATCGATATCGCCAACGGCGCGCTCTTCCCGGCGGATACGCGTCCAGCGCCGTTGATGGGCGGCACCAAGGGCTCGCACCTGATCATCGATCATCCCGGCCTACGCGACATGCTCGATGGCCACATGATCTATTACGAGAACGAGGACGGGCGCATCTGCATCCTTTTTCCCTATCTCGGCAAGGTGTTGGTCGGCTCGACCGATATCCGGGTGGACGATCCCGGCACGGTGCGATGTGAGGCTGACGAGCGGGATTACATCCTGCAATCGCTCGCCTTCGTGCTGCCGGGCATCGTCATCGGACCGGAAGAAATCGTCTTCCAGTTCGCAGGCGTGCGGCCGCTGCCCGCCAGCAATGACAGCTTTACCGGCCGCATTCCGCGCGATCATTTCTGCACGATGCTCGAAGGCAGCGGCCCGCCGGTGCTCTGCATGATCGGCGGCAAGTGGACGACCTTCCGCTCCTTCGGGGAACTGGCCGCCGACATGGCGCTGGAACGGCTCGGCCTCACGCGCCGGCTGGATACCACCGAGCGCACCTTTGGCGGCGGGCGCGGCTTTCCCGAGGATCGCGGCGACTGGCTGCGGCAGCTTTCGGCCACCACCGGCCTTGCCGCGGATCGTCTCGCCACGCTTTTCACCCGCTATGGCACCGATGCCGCCGAGATCGCCCTCTTTATCTCGGCGGGTGTGGATCATGCTGTGCCCCACGTCGGCTACAGCGCCCGCGAACTGATCCATCTCATCCGCTCCGAGGCGGTCGAGCATCTGGACGACCTGCTGCTGCGACGCACGACGCTCGCCATCAGCGGCGAACTCTCGCTCGACATGACCGAGGCGACGCTCGCGGTCCTCTCCACCGAGAAGTGCTGGCCGCCCCAGCGCGCCGCCGAAGAGCGCACCCGTTTTCTAGCCCTCCTGAACGACCGCCACGGCGTTTCGGAGGAAACCCTTTCCGCAAGGAACAAACAAAGGAGTGAACTATGCGAAACATCAGCAAGGTCCGGATGAACCGGCTGTTCGGCAACGGCCGTTGCCTGGATGTGGCGATCGATCATGGCGTCTGCAACGAACCGTCCTTCCTCGACGGGCTGGAGAATGTGCCGGCGGTCGTCAAGGCGCTGGTCGATGCAAGGCCTGATGCGATCCAGATGAATTACGGCCAGGCCGACCTGCTGCAGGACCTGCCCGGCAAGGACAAGCCGGCGCTGGTCATGCGCATCGACATGGGCAACCCATACAACCGCATCCGTCACCGCGATATGTGGGCGGTGCTGCAGAATGAAGCCGAGCCGCTGATCGGCGCGCTGCAGATGGATGCCGCCTGCGTTGTCGTCAATCTGTTTATGCTGCCGGATGAGCCCGATCTTTTCCGCCAGTGCGTCCAGAACATTGCCCGCGTGCGTGCCGATTGCGAAAAATACGGCATGCCGCTGATGATCGAGCCACTGGTGATGCAGCCGGTGACGGAGCGCGGTGGTTACATGGTCGATGGCGATGCCGACAAGATCGTGACCCTGACGCGGCTTGCCCGCGAAATGGGCGCCGATATCGTCAAGGCCGATCCGACGACCAATCCGGAGGATTTCCATCGCGTGGTCGAGGCGGCGCGCTGCCCGGTTCTGGTGCGCGGCGGCGGCAAGGAAGACCTCTCCGCCGTCTTCGCCAAATCCGCAGCACTTATGCGGCAGGGCGCCATGGGCATGGTGTATGGACGCAACATCTACCAGCACGCCAACCCAAGCGCCGTCGTGCGCGGCCTGATGGCGATCATCCATGACGATGCGAGCGGCGAAGAGGCGTTTGCCAAGTATCAGCAGGGATGAGGTTCCCTCTTCTCCCCAGCGGGGAGAAGGTGGCGCGTAGCGCCGGATGAGGGGGGCGGCTGGCTCGGAATGTGCGGCGAAGCCCCCCCCTCATCTGCCCGTTGGGCATCTTCTCCCCGCTGGGGAGAAGAGGAGCCTGCCGCTAGGCTTTGCACCAAAATCGCGCAAAACTGTCAGAACCTTGGGAGGGGTTCGGAATGGAAAAATATCTGTTGGGGCTCGATGCCGGAAACACCGTCATCAAGGCCGTGATCTTCGATCTCAAGGGCAGGGAGGTGGCCTATGCCGGGGAGGAGGGCCATAGCCGCATGCCATGCCCCGGCCATGTCGAGCGGGATCTCGGCGAACTCTGGGCCAATGCCAAGCGGGTGATCCGCGCCTGCCTCGACAAGGCGGGCATCGATGCCGCGGATATCGCGGCGATCGGTTGCGCCGGCCATGGCAACGGGCTTTATGCGCTCGATCGTGACGGCCAGCCGCTTCTCGGCATCCAGTCGCTCGACACAAGAGCAACCGGGCTTGTCGAGGAGTGGGCGGTTGAAGGTGTTGGCGACCGCACGGCGCCGATTGCCCGTCAGCGCCCCTGGCCCTCCCAGACGCCGACGCTGCTTGCCTGGCTGAAGCGCCATCGCCCCGAGCTTTTCCAGCGCATCGGCACGGTGTTTTTTTCGAAGGATTTCGTCGTCAACCGGCTGACGGGAAGCCGCGTCAGCGAGGTCTCGGATATGTCCGGCGCCGGCCTGCTCGATCTCGCCGCCCGCCGTTACGACAAGACACTGATGGCGGCTTACGGCCTTGCCGACAGCATGCATATGCTGCCGCCGCTGATCGAAAGTGCCGATATCGCCGGTCATGTGACGGAAGAGGTGGCTGCCGAGACCGGGCTTGCGGCCGGCACGCCCGTCGTCGGCGGGCTGTTCGATGTCGTGGCGTCTGCGCTCGGCTCGGGCGTATCGCGCACCGGCAGCGCCTCGGTTATCGCCGGCACCTGGAGCATCAACCAGGTGATCATCGATGGTCCCGATCTCGATGGCCCGGTCTTCATGTCCTCCACTTTCGATCGCAGCCGCTACATGGCGATGGAAAACAGCGCGACCTCGGCCGCCAATCTCGAATGGCTGGTCAGGGAGTTCTTCGAAGGTGAACACCACGACGGCGTTTCGCCCTTCGATACGGCCTGCGCGCTGGCAGCAGTGGTCGTGCCGGCAGCGGACGATCCGCTCTATCACCCCTATCTCTACGGCGCCCAGCAGGATGGCCATGCGCGGGCCGGCTTTTACGGCATGGCCGGCTGGCACACCAAGAGGCACCTGATCCGTGCCCTTCTGGAAGGCGTCGCCTTCGGCCATCGCCAGCATATCGAGACCATCCGCAAGGCGGGCGCGACCTTCGAGGAAGCGGTGCTCTCCGGCGGCGGCTCGCGCAGCAGGCTCTGGCCGCAGATTTTCGCCGATGTGCTGGGCGTTCCCGTCACGGTCGCGGTCTCGCGGGAAACCGGGGCGCTTGGGGCCGCGATTGCGGCCGGCACGGGTGTCGGGCTGTTTGCCGATTTCACCGAGGGCGCGACGGCCATGGTCCGCACGGATCGTCATTATAAGCCGAACGCCCAGCTTTCGGCCCATTACACTCGCCGCTATGGACTTTACAAGGATATCGCGGAAGCGATGGCGCCGCTGTGGCGGCGGCTTTCGCAGGCGCAGAGCCTCGCGACAGGAGTTGCAGCGTGACCATGCCCATGAACGAAACGCTGGTAGACGAAGGCATGTATGACTTCATCGTCGTCGGCGCGGGATCGGCCGGTTGCGTGCTGGCAAACCGGCTCTCGGCCGATCCGAAAAACCGGGTGCTTCTGCTCGAAGCCGGTGGCTCTGATCGATATCACTGGGTTCATGTGCCGATCGGCTATCTCTATTGCATGGGCAATCCACGTACCGACTGGATGATGAAGACGGCCGCCGAGCCCGGCCTGAACGGCCGCGCGCTCAACTATCCGCGCGGAAAAGTGCTTGGCGGCTGCTCGTCGATCAACGGCATGATCTACATGCGCGGGCAGGCGGCCGATTACGATGGCTGGCGGCAGGCGGGCAATACCGGTTGGGGCTGGGACGATGTGCTGCCGTACTTCCTGAAATCGGAAGACAATTATCGCGGCAAATCCGGGATGCACGGTGCCGGCGGCGAATGGCGCGTCGAGCGCCAGCGGCTCTCCTGGCCGATCCTCGATGCCTTTCGCGATGCGGCCGAAGAACTCGGCATCCGCAAGACCGACGATTTCAACGATGGCGACAATGAAGGCTCCGGCTATTTCGAGGTCAACCAGAAGGGTGGCCTGCGCTGGAACACCACAAAGGCCTTTTTGCGCCCGGCGATGAAACGCAAGAACCTGCGCGTGTTGACTGGTGCCGAGACCGAACGGCTGGAATTCGACGGCAAGACGGTGACGGGTGTACGCTTTCGCCTGAACGGTCACTCTCACACCGCCCGCGCGTCTCGCGAAGTCATTCTCTCGGCCGGCGCCATCAACTCGCCGAAAATTCTCGAACTCTCCGGCATCGGCCGGCCAGATGTCCTCTCTGGCCTTGGCATCCCCGTGCATCACGAACTGCAGGGCGTCGGTGAAAATCTGCAAGACCATCTGCAGATCCGCACCGTCTTCAGGATCGAGGGCGCACGCACGCTGAACCAGCTCTACCACAATCTCTTCAGCCGCGCCGGTATAGGACTGCAATATGCAATCAGCCGTTCCGGTCCCTTGTCGATGGCCCCGAGCCAGCTCGGCATCTTTGCCAAGAGCGATCCGGCCGTCGCCACCGCCGATCTCGAATATCACGTCCAGCCGCTCAGCACCGATCGGCTCGGTGAGCCGCTGCATCGCTATCCGGCCGTGACGGTCTCCGTCTGCAACCTCCGCCCGGAAAGCCGTGGCACCGTGCATGTCACGACGCGGGACGCGGCAGGAGCCCCGGAGATCCGGCCCAATTATCTCTCGACATCCGGTGATCGCCTGCTTGCGGCAAAGTCCATCCGCCATGCCCGCAGCCTGATGGAGACAAAAGCGATCTCACGCTTCCTGCCGCAGGAGATGTTGCCGGGCACGGATTATCAGAGCGACGACGAACTCATCCGCCGCGCCGGCGATATCGCCACGACGATCTTCCATCCGGTCGGCACCTGCAAGATGGGAAGCGATCCGATGGCGGTGGTGGACCCCGGACTTCGTGTCCATGGCCTGGAAAAATTGCGCGTCGTGGATGCCTCGATCATGCCGACCATCGTGTCCGGCAATACGAATTCGCCCGTTATCATGATCGCGGAGAAGGCGGCCGACGCCATTCTTAAGGCCTGAACTGCGAAACATATCGCCGGGTGTCGCGTGCGTCAGCCTCCGCGACTTGCCGCGCAGCATTCATAACCGTAATCGATCTACGACGGTTGATCTTATGGACGAAAGAACATATCATGAACAATTATGAAGAAATCGCTGAATGAAAGATTGGCCATCCTGTCTGATGCGGCCAAATATGACGCGTCTTGCGCTTCCAGTGGCACCACCAAAAGGGATTCGCTGAAATCCGGCGGTCTCGGATCGACGGAGGGCTCGGGCATCTGTCATGCCTATGCGCCCGATGGGCGTTGCATTTCCCTACTCAAAATCCTGATGACCAATTTTTGTATCTACGACTGCGCCTACTGCATCAACCGGTCGTCCAGCAATGTCGAGCGCGCCCGGTTTTCAGCGGAGGAAGTCGTATGGCTGACCCTAGAGTTTTACCGGCGAAATTATATAGAAGGCCTCTTCCTGTCCTCCGGCATTATCCGGTCTTCCGATTACACCATGGAGGAGATGGTCCGCATCGCGCGCGAACTGCGGCTCACGCATAACTTCCGCGGCTATATCCATCTCAAATCGATCCCGGAAGCGTCTCCCTTGCTCATC
Source organism: Pararhizobium arenae (assembly GCF_001931685.1). Classification (GTDB taxonomy): domain Bacteria; phylum Pseudomonadota; class Alphaproteobacteria; order Rhizobiales; family Rhizobiaceae; genus Pararhizobium; species Pararhizobium arenae. The sequence goes on from NZ_MOOY01000004.1 coordinate 35,285, forward strand.
GAGGAGGCAGGGCTTTACGCCGACCGCCTGTCGATCAACATCGAACTGCCGACGGACAGAGGGCTGACGCAGTTCGCGCCGGAAAAGCGCCCTGCCAATATTCGCCGGTCGATGGGTGACCTGCGGCTCAAGATCGAGGCGGCGAGCGAACCCACCCTGCAGACGAAGCGGCGCAAGCGTTTTGTCCCGGCGGGACAGAGCACGCAAATGATCGTAGGCGCTGATCAATCCAACGACAGTACGATTCTTGGCACCAGTGCGCGGCTTTACGGCAGTTACGGTCTCCGGCGCGTCTACTACTCCGCTTTCAGCCCCATCCCCGACGCTTCGAAAAACCTGCCGCTGATCAAGCCGCCTCTCATCCGCGAGCACCGGCTTTATCAGGCGGACTGGCTGTATCGCTTTTATGGCTTTGGCATCGAGGAAATAACGGAAAAGCAACCGGACGGCATGCTGGACCTGAAGCTCGACCCGAAGCTTTCCTGGGCGCTCGCAAATCGCGATCGGTTTCCGGTCGATATCAACCGGGCGGAACGGGAAACGCTGCTGCGGGTTCCAGGCCTTGGAACGAAGGCGGTCGCGGGCATACTTTCCTCCCGTCGATACCGTCGGCTGCGGCTTGAGGATCTCGCCCGCCTGCATGTGTCGTTGAAGAAGGTACAGGCCTTTATCATGGCCGAGGGGTGGACGCCGTCGCGTTTGATCGATCGGTCGGACCTGCGCGCTATGTTTGAACCAAAACCCGAGCAATTGGCTTTGTTCTGATGCACCGGATCGTGTTGGAGGGCCGGGGCAATTTCGCGGAATGGCGCGATGCGGCGCGTAGCCTTCTGGCCGCGGGGGTGGCGCCGGAAAACGTCGATTGGCGTACCCGTATGGATGCTGCGGGCGATCTCTTCAGACAACAGGATGAGGGTTTGCCGACATGTACGTCCTCGCCGTCGTTTACCGTGCCCAAGGCTTTTCTGCCGCTTGCCGAAGCAGTCATTTGTCATTCCGATCCGGCCCGTTTCGCGCGGCTGTACCGGCTTCTCTACCGTTTGCAGGAGGAGCGATCGCTGCTGGCGGTGCGCGCCGACAAGGATGTGGCCGAGCTTCATGACATGGTAAAATCCGTGCGGCGCGACGACCACAAGATGACCGCTTTCGTGCGCTTCAAGGAAATACCGAACGACACGGGCGGCTCGCGCCGGCGTTTCTTCGCCTGGTTTGAACCGGACCACTACATCGTCTCGCGTGTCGCGCCGTTCTTCCAGCGCCGGTTTACGGACATGGACTGGGTTATCGCCACGCCAAAGGGCACGGCGGCCTGGAACGGCGAGGTGCTGGAGGTTTCCACCGCACCGGCCGAAAACCCGCATCATACCGATCAGGCAGATGCGCTGTGGCGCACCTACTTCCGCAACATCTTCAACCCGGCGCGTTTGAAGGTGAAGATGATGCAGACGGAGATGCCGAAGAAGTATTGGAAAAACCTTCCCGAAGCGGAACTTATTCCCGAAATGATCGCCAGTGCGGAGGCCGACGTCATCGCCATGGCAGAGCGAGCGGCACGCGAGGCGCCGCTGTTTCACACGCGTCTCAAGTCGGCTGCCGAAACGCCAATCGTTGCTCCATCGGGAGAGCCGGCCTCCTTGGCCGAGGTACGGGAGCAGGCGATGCACTGCACTCGTTGCCCTCTCCATTGCAAGGCGACGCAGACCGTTTTTGGAGAGGGGCCAAGCAACGCGGATATCATGATCGTCGGCGAACAGCCGGGCGATCAGGAGGACCTGGCCGGACGTCCGTTTGTCGGGCCTGCGGGCAAGGTTTTCGATCAGGCCGCCGAGTACGTCGGTCTTGATCGCACACGCACCTACGTCACCAATGCGGTCAAGCATTTCAAATATGAACTGCGTGGCAAGCGGCGCATCCACCAGAAACCGAACCTCGGTGAAGTCCAGCATTGCCGTTGGTGGCTGAAACTTGAGATGAATTTCGTCAAGCCCAAACTGGCCGTCGCCATGGGCGCGACCGCCCTGTCAGCCTTGATGGACAATCGGGGGAAACTTTCCGATCTGCGTGGCCGGATGCTGGATATGGGCAGCACCGGAGCGATACTCGTAACGGTACACCCTTCCTACCTTCTGCGCATTCCCGACAGGGTTAAACAACAGGAAGAAATGGAACGGTTCAGAGAGGATCTGGCACAGGCTGCGTTGTTTCAGAGACAGCAGGTTGGCTCTCCCGTTGCTTCGGAATGATGCAGCAAACTGCGAATGCCCCGCCTTTCTGTGAGCAGCACCGGAACTTTCCGTCGCAATGGCAGTTCCATGATGCAGCGCAAAAAGGAGCCGGCTATGGGGAACGATTGGACCAAATGGTTGCACGAAAGGGCCTATGCCTTGTGGGAAGGCGAAAATCGGCCCGTTGGCCGGCAGGATGAGCATTGGTTGCGGGCTGAGGAAGAGTTGAAACAACGTCAACTGACGGAAGACGACGGTGACCGCGACCGAAAGGCGGAACCTCAAAATCCTGCCTCTGAGTGAGTCTCGCACTTGATCTTTCTCCGCCCTATCTTCGGGCGGTGTTTATTTCTTACATCCCCTGCTTTTGAACCCAACGGTGGATCATGGACCTGAAGTTTTCCCAGCTTGACTACATCAAGCCTGAGCTTGGTGCGGAATACACGGGCGATGGCGTGCATTTCGCCATTTTCTCCGCCCATGCCGAACAGATGGATCTCTGTATTTTTTCAGAAGACGGACGTCAACAGGTGGCGCAACTCCCCTTACCAAAGCGCGAGGGCGACATCTGGTCGGGCTACATCGCCGGCCTGAAGCCCGGAACGCTCTATGGCTATCGGGCCCACGGCCCCTATGATCCACTCAAGGGTCACCGGTTCAATCCGAACAAGCTTCTGCTCGATCCCTATGCAAAGCAGATTTCCGGCGAGTTGACGTGGGACGACGCGCTTTATGGTTATTCCATCGGTTCGCCGGAGGAGGATCTTTCCTTCGATGACCGGGATAGTGCTCCTTTCATGGTCAAGGGTGTCGTCCAGGATCCGGATTTCGATTGGGACGGCGACCAGAGTATTCGCCGGCCATGGACCGAGACCATCATCTATGAAGCCCATGTGCGGGGGCTGACGATGAAACATCCAAACGTGCCGGACGAGTTGCGCGGAACATTCCTGGGCATGTCCAGCGAGCCGATCATTGAGCATCTGCTGAAACTCGGCATCACCGCGATCGAGGTGTTGCCGATCCATTATTTCCCCGATGATCGCTATCTCATCGAAAAAGGGCTGCGCAATTACTGGGGCTACCAGTCGCTCGGGTTCTTTGCGCCGCAGCCACGCTATCTGTCCCAGTCGCGCATCATGGAATTCAAGACCATGGTCAAGCGCTTCCATGCCGCGGGCATCGAGGTGATCATGGATGTGGTTTACAACCACACGGCCGAGGGCTCCGAGCGGGGCCCGACGCTGAGCTTCCGCGGTCTCGACAATCTGAGCTACTATCGGCTTTCGCCCGAAGATCCGCGCCATACCTACGATACGACCGGAACGGGCAACACGCTCAACGTTGCCCATCCCATGGTCCTGCGCATGGTGCTCGACAGCCTCCGTTACTGGGTCGGCGTGATGCATGTTGATGGCTTCCGCTTCGACCTCGCAAGCACGCTTGGTCGCGCACGGCATGTCGAGTTCGATCGTGACGGAGCGTTTTTCAAGGCAATCCGCCAGGATCCCGTCCTTGCTGGCGTCAAGCTGATCGCTGAGCCATGGGATGTCGGGGACGGCGGCTATCAGGTTGGCGGGTTCCCGTTCCCGTTCCGGGAATGGAACGACAAGTACCGCGATGATATCAGAAGCTTCTGGAAGGGCGACGAGGGCATGGTGCCCAAGGTTGCCGAACGGCTCAGCGCATCCGCGACCCAGTTCAACCATTCGGATCGCGGGGCAACCGCATCCGTGAACCTTCTGAGCGCCCATGACGGGTTCACCCTGGCCGATACCGTTTCCTACAGCGAGAAGCACAACGAGGCGAATGGCGAGGAAAACCGCGACGGGCATTCCAACAATCACTCGGACAATATGGGCGCCGAAGGCGAGACGGAAGACGCCGGCATTCTCGATGCGCGGCTGAAGCGTCGGTTCAATATGATGGCGACGCTGATGCTAAGCCAGGGTGTGCCAATGATCCTGGCGGGCGATGAGGTTGGAAACAGCCAGGGCGGCAACAACAATGCCTACTGCCAGGACAACGATATCAGCTGGATCGACTGGAGCCGCCACGAGGATCATTTTCTGGAACTTTGCAGGAAGCTGGTCGAGCTTAGAAAACAGCATCCGGCATTGCGCCCCGAGCGGTTTTCGAACGGCGAGGATGGTCCGAACCACATCGAATGGTTCAAGGCAGATGGTACTCCGATGGATGACGGCGCCTGGGGCGACAACCAGCAACGCTGCCTTGGCGCATATTTCGTCGCCCGGGATACCGAGGTCGATCCGCCTGTCGTGACGGATCGCCTGCTTGTCATTCTCAATGCCGGCGGTCAGGAAGAATTTACTCTGCCGCAGTTGGAGGAAGCAAAGGCGTGGCAACGGGTTCTCGATACCAGGGCTGACGAACCCTTTCTTGAGACGGAAGTTCACGACAGGGTTCCGGTGGCGGCGGAAAGTATTGTCGTCGTTGTCCTGCCTGCGGGTTGATCCCGCAGGCCGCGGGCTCAAACGCCGTGCGTGCGGTCGTAGCCGTTGACGGATGGAGCAATCCATCCTGAAGGCAAGTCGGCGGCTTTATAGATCTCGACTTCAAGCGGATAACATGCCGCCGTATCCGACGAATGCTCGGCGGAGCAATCTCCGCCGGGGCAGGCGGACATGCATCCAAGCAGATCGATTTCAGCGAAAAATTCCAGGTAGTCGCCGGGCCTGACCGGGCTTGCCTTCATGAAATACTGGCCGGTGTCGCGCGTAAAGCCGGTGCACATGAAGACGTTCAGAACGTCATGGATATATGTCTCGGCTTCGGCGAGTGGCTTGCCGGTCTTTTCGGCGAAGGCCCTCGTCAGGTTGGAGTGGCAGCAATGATGATATTGTCCGCCATGGCTGAGCAGATTGTGCGTGTACGGGTCGCAGCGTGTCCCGATGACATCATGAACCGAACCACCAAACGCGTCGAAGCCATACCAATCCAGCGTATCGTGGGTGATGGTGGCGATAGGGCGCAGATAGGGAAAATTGGAAAACAGCTGGTCGCCGAAGCCGACATGGGTGCCGTTCAGCGCCCTTGTCTTGCCGGTATAGAGACGCTCGTTGAGATTGTCGGCGTTGAACAAGTTGAGATCGCCAACCTGCGCGCCGTCCCGGCAGAGGATACGGCAGAAATGTCCTGATGGAACCGTCCAGCAGGCGGCGTCCCGTGGCGGCACGGTGACACGGTCGACAAGCGTGAGATTGTCGCGAAGCGCGCGGTAGGCGGCAAGATCAGGGCGTGGCAAGGTTTCGACGGGATAGCAGATGACGGGCGTGATCGCCTTGCGTCTTGCGGCATCTTCCGGGGGCTGCGTGATCGGGGAGGGTTTCATATCTAGTCCGCTTTGAAAGTTGAATGGGTTGCTGGTATTTGACTGAGGGATCATGCGATCACTGCGATTTCCATCCCGACCCCGACGCTTGTGCCGGATTCTGCCTTGAAGATGATCTTGCCGGATTTCGGTGCGAGGATACGCGTTTCCATCTTCATTGCCTCGATCAACGCCACGGCATCGCCTTCGGCAACCTCGGCGCCGTCCGCCACCAGCCATTGTTGCAGCGTGCCGGATATCGGCGCGGTTACAGAGCCTTCGCTGGCCGTCGCTTCGCGGACGGAGCTTGGCGCAGGGGCGGCGAGGCCGGTGAACAGCGCGGCGGGCAGGCCGAGGGCGTGCCGCTTGCCATCGATCTCGATAAAGCTGCGCAGCAAGCCGCCCTCGACAGGATTGACGCGCGGCGCCGGCTCAAGCCCTCGAAACGCCGTCTCGATCCAGTTTGTGAACACGCCAAAACCGTTTTCGCCGGTGAAGGCGGGCTCCTCCAGCACGGCGCGATGGAAGGGCAGCACCGAGGCAACGCCTTCAATCGTGAATTCGGCAAGTGCCCGGCGGGCGCGGATCAGCGCCTCCTGGCGCGTTGCGCCGCTGACAACCAGCTTGGCCATCATCGAGTCGTAGAGGCCGGGGATTTCGGACCCGGTCTCGACACCGCTGTCGAGCCGCACGCCCGGGCCGGCCGGTGGCCGGAATCGAGTGATGAGACCTGGCGTCGGCAGGAAGCCGCGGCCTGGGTCTTCGGCATTGATGCGGAACTCGAAGGCATGGCCCCGGCACGCAGGGGTCTCCGTAACCGACAGCGGCAGGCCATCTGCGATGCGCAGCTGTTCGATAACGATATCGATGCCGGTCGTCTCTTCGGTCACAGTATGCTCGACCTGCAGGCGGGTATTGACTTCAAGGAAGGAAATCACGCCATTCTGCGACAGCAGGAATTCAACTGTGCCGGCATTGGTATAGCCGGCCTCGACACAGATTGCCTTTGCCGCCGCATGGATGCGATCGCGCTGCTCTTCGGTGATGAAGGGGGCAGGGGCCTCTTCCACCAGCTTCTGGTTTCGCCGCTGCAGCGAACAGTCGCGCGTGCCCAGCACGACGGTATGACCGTGGCTGTCGGCGATGACCTGTGCCTCGATATGGCGCGGCTTTTCGAGAAACTGTTCGGCGTAACATTCGCCGCGGCCGAAGGCTTCCTTGGCCTCGCGCACGGCGCTGTCGAACAGTGGGCCAACGTCTTCCAGTGTGTGCGCCACCTTCATGCCCCGCCCACCGCCGCCAAAGGCCGCCTTGATCGCCAGAGGCAAGCCGGCCTCGCGGGCAAAGGCAACGGCTTCTGCCGCAGATGCCAACGGTCCGGCCGAGCCCTTCACGAGAGGAGCTCCGACCTTCTCGGCAATACGCCGGGCTTTCACCTTGTCGCCCAACGCCATGATGACTTCCGGTTTCGGCCCGACCCAGATCAGGCCGGCATCGATAACGGCACGCGCGAACTCTGCGCGTTCGGATAGAAAGCCATAGCCCGGATGCACCGCATCGGCGCCAGCGCGCTTGGCGATGTCGACGATCTTGTCGATGTTCAGATAGGTATCCGCAGGCCGACCGGAGCCGAGGCCATAGGCTTCGTCGGCAAGCTCGGCATGGAGAGAGGCCGCATCAGCATCGGAATATATCGCAAAGGAGGCGACGCCGTAATCACGGGCGGCTCGCATGATGCGGATGGCGATTTCGCCGCGATTGGCGATCAGCAGCTTTTTCATCGGGTCATTCTTCCTGTGCGTCTTCGGGGTCGAAGCTGGCAATCGGGTTGAAGCGGATGCGGGCACCGATCGGCACCTGCCCGGCAAGATCAAGATGATGGCGGGCGACAGACCCGATCACCGGATAGCCGCCGGTCAGCGGATGATCGGCAAGGAACAGTACCGGCTGGCCGGTATGCGGCACCTGGATGGCGCCGATGGCGGTCGCTTCGGACGGAAGCTCCGCCTGGTCGCGACGTTCGATCGGGGAGGGGCCGGACAGGCGCATGCCGACGCGGCTCGATTCCGCCGTCACTGTCCATTCCTGCGCTTGGAAAGTATCAAGGCCCCTTGCCGTGAACCAATCCGTGCGTGGACCGAGAATGACATCCAAAGTTACCAGATCGCCGGCGCGGGGCAGCGGTGAGGGGAGGGGGCGGTAGGGATCGACGGCCGCGCCGGTGTTGCCGGCCGCGATCAGCCGGTCCCCGGCGACAATCGGCGGCGGGCCGACCTTGGCCAACGTATCGGTCGACGCCGAGCCCAGAACCGGGTCGATGGCAAAACCGCCGCGCAATGCCAGGTAACTGCGCATGCCTTGCTGAGGCGCATCCAGCGTCAGCCGGTCGCCGGCATCGAGCGCGAAGGCGCGGGCGAAGGGGGCGGCGATGGACCGGCCGTCGGCGGTGTCGATGCGGAGAGGGGAAGGAGCTCCGAAGATGGCAAGCGTTACTGGGGCATCCACCTTGAGGGCGAAGCCACCGAAAGTCACTTCGATGATAGCAGCATCTCGCGGATTGCCGACAGCGAGATTGGCCTCCTGCATCGCCAGCCGGTCGAGCGCCCCGGATTCGCCCACACCCTGATCGGCGCGACCGGCGCGGCCAAAATCCTGATAGAGCGCCGGGCGATCCGCGCGGAGAACACGTAAGCCCGTTTGTCCCGTATCCGGCGCTGGTGCCTCAGAAATCGGGCTTTGAAGCGTGGGAGATGTTTGCCTGCTGTCCTGCATCACCCCGAGGCGAACCGTCCTCCCTTTTGCCATGTCACGAAAATGCACCCGGTCGCCCGGGGCAAGCAGCGCGGCGCGCGTTCGGCCGGTGTCCCACATCTTCAGCGGCGTTTTTCCAAGAAGCTGCCAGCCGCCGGGACTGTCTGATGGATAGATGCCCCCGAATTTGCCACCGAGAGCGACGGAACCGGCGGGGATGCGCACCCGCGGGCTCTTGCGGCGCGGCACGTCAAACGCCGGGTCGTCCGATGTCATATAGGCGAAGCCCGGCGCAAAGCCGGTAAACGCCACCGTATAGGTTGCGGCCGTGTGGCGACGCACGACTTCCTCCACTGTCCAACCCAGGATCTCTGCGACATCGGCAAGATCCTCGCCGTCATAGGTCACGGGTATCTCGAATAGGTCGCCCTCGCGGGTGCTTCGTTGGCTGAGATCGAACCTGCGGATATGTGCTGACAGTCGTGCGCGGTCGGTCAGCAGCGGGTCGAAACGCACCATCAGCGTGCGCGCGGCCGGGATTATCTCGACGACGCCTTCCGCTGGGGCAGCGCGCATCCGGTCAAGCAAGGTCAGGGTCATGTCGAGATCGGCAAGCTCGACCATGAAGCTGACACTGCCGACTGGCAGGAAACGCAGCCGCTCAGTCATGATCGACAAAGGACCTGAGTGTCACACCCCGGGCTGCGAGCGTGTCGCGCAGGGTGGACGCTATCGAAACCGCGGTCGCGGTGTCGCCGTGGATGCAGATCGATTGCGCATCGAGCGGGATATCGGTGCCGTCGATGGCGGTAATGCGCTTCTCGTTGACCATGCGCAGCATGCGGGCTGCGACCTCGGCGGGATCGTGGATGACGGAGCCGGGCAGGCGGCGGCTGACGAGGCTCCCATCGGCATTATAGGCACGATCGGCGAAGGCCTCGCAGACAACGGTGAGGCCTGCCGCCCGTGCCTGTGCGACGATCGGCGCGCCGGCGAGCGCCATCAGGATCAGCGACGGATCGATCGCCTTGATGCCGGCGATGACATCTGCCGCCTGGCGGGGATCGCTGGCGATGGTGTTATATAGAGCTCCGTGCGGCTTCACATAGCGCACCGTGGTTCCGGCAGCCTTCGCCAGGCCCTGCAGCGCGCCAATCTGGTAGATGGTGTCTCCCACCAGTTCCTCGCTCGACGGGTCCATGTTGCGGCGACCGAAACCCACGAGATCGCGGTAACCGACATGGGCACCGACGACCACGCCACGCGTTGCCGCGACTTTCAGGACCTTGAGGATGCCGGCTGGATCACCCGCATGAAAGCCGCAGGCGATATTGGCGCTGGTGACGATCTGGAGCATCGCCGCGTCATCGCCCATCGGCCAAGGCCCAAAACCTTCCCCAAGGTCGCTGTTGAGATCGATGCTCGCCATGACGCAGCTCCAGTTGAGTGTTTGCAGGGATTGTTCAATATCATACTTTATATTGTTCAACAATATGGATGCCTGGAGTATGGTTCAGATCGGCGTTTTTCCGTGGTCACCAGCCCAGCAGGTCCTGCCCATTTGAGAAAGGTCTCCAAAGGAAGTCTGTGGCCAGAGGTACTTTTCCATCGATTTTGACGAACTGCGGCGCAGCGGAATCGAAAGCCATGCGCGGAGAAATCCTCTGGGCAGCGACAGAATGCCAGATTTTTTCCGCTTAATCCGCGAAGAACGAAATTCATTTTCTCTATAAATATTGTAGATTACTTAGGCTTATCATCAGTCGAAAGCGATGGCCCCCATCGCGCAACGAGCTGAGGAGAGCAATGAATATGGCACGCAAGATCAGGCTTGGGGCATTTCTTCCTGGCGGAGGGCAGCACGTTGCCGCTTGGCGGCATCCGGATCAACCTGCCGATGGCGCGGTGAATTTCGAGTTCCACAAGCAATTGGCCCAGACGGCGGAACGCGGATTGTTCGATGCCTATTTCCTGGCTGACAATCTGGCGGTCGGTTTTGGGGGAGCGCGGGAGGGCGGCAACGCCAGGGTGGCGGGCTTCGAGCCGGTCACGTTGTTTTCAGCGCTTGCGCCCTTCACCAAAAATCTCGGCTTTATCGCAACGTCGTCCACGACCTACGAAGAACCCTACACCACGGCGCGAAAGTTCGCATCGCTCGACCTGATCTCCGGCGGGCGTGCCGGCTGGAATGTGGTTACCACGACCGGTGACCCGACCGCGCAGAATTTCAATCGCGAAACACAGCTTCCGCATGCCGCGCGCTACCGTCGCGCCGCCGAGCATGTCGACGTGGTCAAGAAGCTCTGGGACAGCTTCGAGGATGACGCCTTTCTGCGCGACAAGGAGACCGGCATCTTCTACGATCCGCAGAAGCTGCACGAGAGCAATCACCGCGGCGAACACTTCCAGGTCCGCGGACCGCTCAACGTCTCGCGTTCGCCGCAGGGTTATCCCGTCATTGTTCAGGCGGGGCAATCGGACGATGGTCGTGGGCTTGCCGCCGCAACAGCCGAAGTGATCTTCACGGCCCACCAGCATCTCGATACGGCCCAGGAATTCTACCGGGACATCAAGGCGCGCGCCCACGGATTGGGTCGCGACCCGAACCATATACTTGTCATGCCGGGCGTATCGCCTTTTATCGGGCGAACGCAGGCCGAAGCGCGCGAGAAATATGAGCGGCTTACCGCCCTCATTCTGGAAGAAGACGGTGTCGGCCTTCTCAACGGACTGGCGGGCGGCACGCTGGATCTCAGGGGCTACGATATCGACGGTCCGCTGCCGCCTGTCCCGCCAACGGAAGGCATGAAAAGCCGTCAGGCGCTGATCCGGCAGATCGCCGACGAAAACAACTTTACCATCCGCCAGCTCTATCAATGGATCGCGTCCGCCCGAGGGCATTACACGATCGTCGGCACGCCTGAGAGCATCGTCGATACGCTGCAGGAATGGTTTGAGAACGAGGGTGCCGACGGTTTCAACATCCTGCCGCCATGGCTGCCGACAGGGCTCGATGATTTCGTCGATCTCGTCATCCCAGAATTGCAGCGTCGCGGCCTGTTCCGCACCGCCTATGAAGGAACGACGTTGCGGGAAAATCTTGGGCTTCCCTTCCCTGTTAACCGCTGGACAGCCGAACGAACAGTCGTTCAAGCCGCCGAGTAAGGGGAGAAATCATGGCTTACGACAATATCGATCTTTCACTTGCCCCCGGTTTTTCACCTTCTAATCGGGTGGTATCAGGAACGGCAATCGGCGCACGGCTGCGCGATTTTCTCCTGCCCTTCCTGACCCGATATGGACTGGTCACCGGCTTCCTTTTGCTCTGGCAGGTGTCAGCCACCCGTGGATGGGTCAATCCGGCGGTGTTTCCACCTCTCGACGTCATTGTCGTGGCGTTATGGGACAGTCTCGCCAGTGGGGCTCTGCTGGATGACATCGCCATCAGCCTGCAAAGGGCGGGTATCGCCTTCTTCGCCGCTGTCATGCTCGGTATCCCGCTGGGTCTTTTCATGGGGCAGATCAAGACGGTAGAGCAGGCACTGGACCCGCTTCTGCAGTTCTTCCGCCAGACGTCGGCGCTTGCGCTCTACCCGATCTTCATTCTGCTGCTCGGGCTGGGCGAGACATCCAAAGTTTTTGTGATTTTCTGGGCGACGCTGTTTCCGATCCTGCTGGCCACCATTGGTGGCGTGAAGGAGGTCGATCGCAAGCTGATCGAAATGGCGCGCACGTATGGTGCAAGCCGGCTCACCGTCTTTCGCCGGGTCATCCTGCCGGCTTCCGTGCCAGCGATTTTTGTTGGCCTGAGGCTGTCTGCCACGACTGCACTCCTGCTCCTGATCGCGGCAGAGATGATCGGCGCCAATAAGGGCATCGGCTTCCAAGTGATGAATGCCCAATACAACTTCCAGATACCGCTGATGTTTGCGGCGATCCTGCTTCTGGCGCTCATCGGGCTTGCCGCAAATGCCATTCTGCTCGCGCTGCAGCGCCGGCTATGCCGGTGGTCGCAACCCGCCCCTTGACTGCTCATTTTCCCTCATTTTGAAAGGATTATATCCGATGACCTTCCACTCCCGTCTCCTCGCTTCCGCCGCCGTCTTCCTCGGGCTCTCCGGCGCCTGGGTTGGCTCGTCCTTTGCCGCAGACGAAGTCAAATTGCGCTATCTCGCGAGCCAGGGCGGACTTTCTGCCCATGAACTCGCAGCCGAGCTCGGTTATTTCGACGGCACCGGCATCACGCTTGAAAACGTCGGCTATGCCACAGGCGGCCCTGCGTCGCTGATCGCTCTTGCCTCGGGCGACGTCGAGATCGGTAGCGCCGCGACCTCGGCCGTCCTGAACTCCATCATCAGCGGAAATGATTTTGTCGCGGCCTATCCGTCCAACGGCATCAACAACGAGGTGCAGTCGATTTTCTATGTGCTGGAAGATAGCCCGATCAAGGATATCAAGGACATCGCCGGCAAGAGCATCGCGGTCAACACGCTCGGCGCCCATCTCGACTATACGATCCGCGAGGCGCTGCATTCGGTCGGGCTGCCGTCCGATGCCGCCAACCAGATCGTCGTTCCCGGCCCCCAACTGGAACAGGTGCTGCGTTCAGGCCAGGTCGATGTCTCGGCTTTTGGCTACTGGCAGACAACCTTCGAGGGCGCCGCGAAGAAGAACGGCGGTCTGAGAGCCGTTTTTGACGATACCGATGTCCTCGGTGAAATCGCCGGCGGTTTCGTGGTGCTGCGCCGCGATTTCATCAAGGAACATCCGGAGGCCGCCAAAACCTTCGTGGAACAGTCGGCACGCGCACTTGATTACGCCCGGGAGCACCCGGAGGAAACCAAAGATGTCTTCGCCAAGGCGCTGAAGGAGCGGGACGAAAATCCGGATATAGCGCAGTATTTCCGTGGTTACGGCGTGCGTGAAGGCGGCCGCGCCGTGGATCGTGACATCCAGTTCTGGATCGACGTGTTGGTGCGCGAGGGCAAGCTGAAGGAAGGCCAGCTCGCGACCAAGGACATCCTTTACTCCGCCGATATCGCCAGCAACTGAGCCGGAAGGAACAGCTCTATGAGCCATGCCCAGCAATCCGTCCGTGGAGAGGTGGCCATCCGCCATCTCTCCAAGTCCTTCACTCTCAACGGAGAGCCTCTGCCGGTTCTGCGCGACGTCAACCTGAATATCCGCTCCGGCGAGAGCCTTGCCATCGTCGGCGCCAGCGGTTCCGGAAAGACGACGCTGCTCAGGGTGCTGGCTGGTCTGGAGGCAGCGGATGCCGGCGAAGTGCTGATCGACGGCAAGGCGGTGCATGGCGTCGGCGCAGAGCGGGCAGTTATTTTCCAGGAGCCGCGGCTGCTGCCGTGGCTCACGGTTCTCGACAACATTGCGTTCGGCCTTGAGACGCGCGGCACGTCAAGGGATGAGGCGCGCGCGCATGCAAGACGATATGTTAAGCTCGTGGGCTTGCAGCAGTTCGAAAATGCCTATCCCCGCCAGCTTTCAGGCGGCATGGCGCAACGCGTGGGTATCGCCCGGGCACTTGCCGTGCAGCCTGAAATCCTCTTGCTCGACGAACCGCTCGGTGCGCTGGATGCGATGACCAAGATCGGCATGCAGCAGGAACTGGCGCGCATCTGGCGCGATGAGGAGGTGACGACGATCCTCGTGACGCATGATCTCGAAGAGGCAATCTATCTTGCCGATCGCATCCTGATCCTGCCCCGCGAAAAGGGGGGAGAGTCGAAGTTCATCGATATCGACCTCCAGCGCCCGCGCGACAGGAGCGCGCCGGAATTTGTCCGTCTGCGCGAAGAGCTGTTGCGTATCTTCGGACTTCATTAGCCGGTTTTAGCTTGGATCGGCCTCCCGCATGCGATAGCCGACGCCCGTTTCCGTGGTGATATAGTGCGGCTGATCGGGAACACGCTCGATCTTCTGGCGAAGCTGACGCACATAGACCCTGAGATACTGTACATCCGTCGACCCACCCCAGATCTGCTTCAGAAGATGCTGGTGCGTGATGACCTTGCCGGCATACTGAACGAGAATGCGCAGAATATCGTATTCCTTAGGCGAGAGCTTGATCTCGCGCTCACCGAGCCTGACGATCCGCTTGACGAGATCGACTGAAAGCTCGCCGGTGCGGAAGATCGGCCGTTCGCCCTGCTGCTGCAGCTTGTGACGGAGCGCGACCCGAATGCGGGCCGCGAGTTCCTTCATGCCGAAGGGCTTTGTGACGTAGTCATCCGCGCCGGTCTCCAGCGCCTTGACGATACCGATCTCGTCCGTCCGGCTCGACAAGATTACGATCGGAAGTTCCAGAGCCTCGCTGCGCCATTTCTCAAGGAGTTCGTGGCCGGAGGTGTCCGGCAGGCCGAGATCAAGCAGAATGAGATCGGGGTGTCCGCTCGCGACGCGGCTGATCGCCTCTTTGCCGTTGATCGCTTCTTCAACGGCATAACCCTCGCTGGTGAGGCCGACCCTGAGCAGTTTTCGGATGGCCGGTTCGTCGTCCACCACGAGGATCTTGACGTTTGAAACGCTCATGCCAGTTCGTCCATCCTCGGTATTTCGGCCGGGATCGGCATGGCGATGGTTAAGATCGCGCCGGACCGGTCGGTTCTGTTTCCTGCAGAGATAGTACCGCCCATGGCCTCGATAAAGCCTCGGCAGATCGAAAGCCCCAATCCCGTTCCCGCCCGCACCCTGTCGCCCTTGTGCACCCGGTAAAAGCTATCGAAAATCCGCTCCAGGTCCGAGGGCGGAATGCCCTCGCCCTCGTCGATGACCTGCAGCAAAACGGTCGCGCCATCGACCCTGCCCCGGATCGTCACGACCGAGCCGGGCGGCGCATATTTGCCGGCATTGTCGAGCAGGTTGAACAGAACCTGTTCGAACAGGACGGGATCGAGTTTGACCATCGGCAGATCGGCGGGAATATCGACCGATGTCTGCTGGCGGCCAAGAACTTTGCCCGCCCGGCGAAGCGCAGACCCCACGATATCGCCGATATAGTGGTATGAAGAATTGGGTTCGGTCGCTCCGGACTCAAGGCGTGTCATGTCGAGAAGATTGGCGATGAAGCGGTTGAGGCGCTCGGATTCGTCGACCACCGTCGCCAACAGCTCTGCCCGGTCCTCTTCCGCCATCGCGGCCGAATAGTCGCGCAAGGTTCCCGCCGCCCCCATGATCGCCGCGAGCGGCGTCTTCAGATCGTGAGAAATCGAGGTGAGCAGGGCGGAACGAAGCCGGTCGGCCTCCGCTGCCAGCCGCGCCTGATCGACGTCGGCAACCAGTTGTACGCGCTCAATGGCAAGGGCTGCCTGATCCGCCAGCGCATCGAACAGTCGCTGTTGTTCCGGGGTCAGCAGGTAATCCTGCTTGTCATTGTCGAGACCGACGACGCCGATGGGCATGCGCCCGGTGCGCAGCGGCAGATAGAGGCGTTTTGCCCCCGGCAGGGTGTCCGCGCCACGGCCGGCCGGCCGGTCGTGTTCCCAGGCCCAGCGCGCCGCAGCGATATCCGCATCAACCAGCGTGTCATCCGGCGGATAGCCGGCCTTTACCGCAATGGTGTCGCCTTCCGGCATGAGGATGACGACACGAACCTTCAGCATGGAGGCGATCTGGTGAGCGGTTGCCCACAGAACGTCGTCCAACGTGCCTGTGCTCGCAAGCTTCTTGGAGAAGAGATAAAGGTCTTCCGTCGTCCTTGCCCTCTGTCGTGCGGCAACGGCCTGCCTTTGGACACGCGCCGTCAGGTTGCTGGCGGTAATGGCCACGACAAGGAAAAACACAAGTGCGAGCACGCTTTCCGGATCGCTCACCGTCAGCGTGTAACGTGGTTCGAGGAAGAAGAAGTTGAAGGCGAGGGCGCTGGCAACGCAGGCATATAGCGCCGGGCCGAGGCCGGCCGTAACGGCGGAGGTCAAAACCGCGATGAGGAACACCAGCGCGAGATTTCGGACATCCAGAAACTGGTCGAGCAGTATCCCGGCGGCAAGGGCGACCGATATGTAAAACGTGCTGAACAGGTAGGGCGGCAATGTGAACTGCCGTGGCGGCGGCGCGGCTTTGACGCCTCTCGATATAGAAGGTGTACGCTCGATCCCGGAAAACACATGCACGCTGATGTCGCCGGTATAACGGATCAGATCGTGGGACACCGACCCTTCCATCCACTCGCGCCAACGCGGCTTGTCCGGCTTGCCGGTTATGACATGGGTGAAGTTGTGGGTGGTGGCGTGGTGCAGGATGTCGCGGGCAACCGTCTGGCCGGGGATGGTGACCGCTTCGCCGCCGAGCTGTTCGGCAAGACGCAAGTGAGAAGCGAGCCTGTCCTTGTCCGCGTCGGAAAGATTGATCGACCTTGAGGTTTCGACGTGGATCGCCGTCCAGGGCGCCCGCAGGCGATCCGCCTGCCGCTTTGCATATCGCACAAGAGCCGCCCCGCGCGGGTCGTGGTCGATGCAGACCAGCACACGGTCGCCTGCCGCCCAGGGACCGGAAATGGCATGCGCCTGCATGTGGCTGAGCAATTGGTCGTCAACGCGCTCGGCGGTACGGCGCAAGGCGAGTTCGCGCAGTGCCGTCAGGTTGCCTGGGGAAAAGTAGTTTTCGATCGCCCTCTTGGCCGTGGTCGGCAGGTAGACCTTGCCCTCATGCAAACGCTTGATCAGGTCATTGGGAGTGATGTCGATGATCTCGATGTCATCGGCGCGGTCGATGATCGAGTCAGGAACGGTTTCGCGCACCCTGATCCGAGTGATCTGCGCGACGATATCGTTCAGGCTTTCGATATGCTGGACGTTCAGCGTCGAATAGACATCGATACCCTGCGCGAGGATTTCCTCGACATCCAGATAGCGCTTCGAATGGCGGCCATCGACATTGCTGTGGGCGAGTTCATCCACGAGCACGAGCCGGGGGCGCCGGGCGAGGATGGCGTCGAGGTCCATCTCATGGAGAGTGCGCCCCTTGTATTCGATATCCCGACGCGGAATGAGTTCGAGACCGGCGACCAGCGCCTGGGTTTCCTGCCGGCCGTGGGTCTCGACGATGCCGATCACGACATCGACGCCCTCGGCCTTTCGCGCTCGGCCGGATTGCAGCATTTCATAAGTCTTGCCGACGCCGGGAGCAGCGCCCAGGAAAATCTTCAGACGCCCGCGGCCTTCTCGCGCGACGTTCTCCAGAAGAGCGTCCGGCGAAGGTCTGTCATTGCGTCTGTCGTCAGGCATGGGGTCTCCCGGGGTGAAGGGCCGGGATTAAAATCCCGGCCATCCTGTTGTTATTGAGCAGCTACGCCATCCAGTGCAAGGTTCAATGCGAGCACATTCACCACGGGCTCGCCGAGTACGCCCAGTTCACGGTCCTCGACATGAGCGTCAACCAGCGCCTTGACCTGCGCTTCATTGAGCCCGCGTGCCTTGGCAACGCGTGGCACCTGGAAATAGGCGGCCTCCGGCGAAATATGCGGGTCAAGGCCGCTGCCGGATGTGGTGACGAGATCCATCGGCACGGGAGCATCCGGATTTGTTGCCTTCAGGGCCTCGGCATCGGCCTTGACGCGGTCGATCAGCTTGGCATTCGTCGGAGCGAGGTTCGAACCGCTGGAGCCGGCGGCGTTATAACCATCGCCGGCTGCCGAGGGTCGGCCATGGAAGTAACGGTCGCTGCTGAAGGCCTGGCCAATGAGTTTCGAGCCGATTACCGTTCCGTCCTTTTCAATCAGGCTGCCATTCGCCTGTTTCGGAAAGAGTGCCTGGGCGATGCCCGTCATGCCGAGCGGATAGATGAGACCGGTCAGCACGGTCAGTGCGACGATCATGACGGTTGCGGGTCTGAGTTGTTTCCACATGCAAGTAATCCTTATGCGAGGCCGAGCGTCGTGATGATGACGTCGATCGCCTTGATGCCGATGAAGGGAACGATGAGGCCGCCGAGGCCGTAGATCAGCAGGTTGCGCGAGAGGAGCGCGCCTGCGCCGATCGGCCGGTATTTGACACCCTTGAGCGACAGCGGGATCAACGCGACGATGATCAGGGCGTTGAAGATGATCGCCGAGAGAATGGCGCTTTCCGGGGTCTTGAGGCCCATGATGTTGAGCGCGCCGAGCTGCGGATAGAAGGCCAGGAACATCGCGGGGATGATCGCGAAATACTTGGCGACGTCATTGGCGATCGAGAAGGTCGTCAGCGCGCCACGGGTCATGAGCAACTGCTTGCCGATTTCGACGATCTCGATGAGCTTCGTCGGGTCGGAGTCGAGATCGACCATGTTGCCGGCTTCGCGAGCCGCGACAGTACCCGTATTCATGGCCACGCCGACATCGGCCTGGGCAAGCGCCGGCGCGTCATTGGTGCCGTCGCCACACATGGCGACCAGCTTGCCCTTGGCCTGTTCCTCGCGGATGAGGCTGAGCTTGTTTTCCGGGGTTGCCTGCGCGAGGAAATCGTCAACGCCTGCTTCCGCAGCAATCGCAGCGGCCGTCATCGGGTTGTCGCCGGTGATCATGACGGTGCGGATACCCATGCGCCTGAGTTCGGCGAAGCGCTCGCGAATGCCGCCCTTGACGATATCCTTCAGGTAGACGACGCCCAGCAGCTTGCCGTCCTTCACCACGGCAAGCGGCGTGCCACCGGCCTTGGCGATCTCGTCGGCAATGGCCTGGATTTCGCGCGCCGTCTGCGGCTGATAGCTCATAACTGCGGTATTGCCCGAGGCAACAGCTGTGCTGCCATCGACATAGCGAAGAACGGCATCGACGGCGCCCTTGCGGATGCTCGAACCATCCAGATCGATGCCGCTCATGCGGCTCTGGGCGGTAAAGGGCACAAACTGGGCGTTAAGGCTTGCCATGTCGCGCGCACGGATGCCGTATTTCTCCTTCGCGAGCACCACGATGGAGCGACCTTCCGGGGTTTCGTCGGCAAGCGACGCAAGTTGCGCCGCATCCGCCAGTTCCTGTTCGCTCACGCCGCGAACCGGCTTGAATTCCGCAGCCTGACGGTTGCCGAGGGTGATCGTGCCGGTTTTGTCGAGCAGCAACGTATCGACGTCGCCCGCAGCCTCGACGGCGCGGCCGGACATGGCGAGCACGTTGAAGCGCACAAGCCGGTCCATGCCGGCGATGCCGATGGCCGAGAGAAGCGCACCGATCGTCGTCGGGATCAGCGTGACGAACAGGGCAACCAGAACGACTATCGGAATATAGCCGCCGGCATAGCTGGCAAAGCTCGGGATCGTCGCCGTCGCCAGCACGAAGATCAGGGTCATGCCGGCAAGCAGGATGTTAAGGGCGATTTCGTTCGGCGTCTTCTGCCGCTCGGCGCCCTCGACAAGCGCAATCATGCGATCGATGAAGGTCGAGCCGGCCGCGGCCGTGATACGAACGCGAATCCAGTCGGACAGAACCTGCGTGCCGCCGGTGACGGCCGAGCGGTCACCGCCGGATTCGCGGATTACCGGTGCCGATTCCCCGGTTATGGCTGCCTCGTTGACAGAGGCGACACCTTCGATGACCTCGCCGTCCGAAGGGATGATGTCGCCCGCCTCGACGAGAACCACATCACCGACCTTCAGGCTGGTGCCCGGTACCACCGCAAAGCTCTTGATGTCATCGCCCTTGAGCAGTTTGGCCTGGGTCTCGGTGCGGGTGCGACGCAAAGATTCCGCCTGTGCCTTGCCCCGTCCCTCGGCGACGGCTTCGGCGAAATTGGCAAACAGCACGGTGAACCAGAGCCAGATCACGATCTGGAAGGAAAAGCCGAGATTGTCTCCGCCGGTTATCGCGTCGCGGATGAAGAGGATCGTGGTCAGCGCGGAAACGACGGCCACAACGAACATGACGGGATTTCTGGCGAGTGCGCGCGGATCGAGCTTGCGGAAAGCATCTCCGATCGCGGGCAGGAGGATACGAGCGTCCATGATGCTCGTGGTTTTGGACTGGCTCATATGAGACTCCAGCTGAATGTTAGGAAAGCCTTGCCGATCAGCACAACGAGCGCCATGGCGCCGAGCACGAGGCAAAGAAGGGTCGAGACCCGCAGCGGCGGCCCGTCTGCCCGCTCCGGATGTCCGGAGCGGGGGCGGGATGATCTGCGGAAGAACTGCATTGTCTGTTCCACGGCGCCACCTCAGAATGTCTGACCGAGCGTCATCGCAAGGTGTTCGACGATCGGGCCAACAGCGAGTGCGGGGAAGAAGGTCAGGCCGCCAACGATCAGGATCACGCCTGAGAGCAGTCCGACGAACAGTCCGCTGTCGGTCGGGAAGGTGCCGGCCGAGGCAGGTACCGTCTTCTTGGCAACCAGCGAACCGGCGATTGCCAGCGCGGGAATGATGACCAGGAAGCGGCCCATCAGCATGGCGATGCCCAGCGTGATGTTGTACCAGGGCGTATTGCCTGTAAGACCGCCGAAAGCCGAGCCGTTGTTGGCGGCAGCTGACGTGTAGGCGTACAGGATTTCCGAGAACCCACGCGGACCGGGATTGGCGATGGAGGCCACGGCATCCGGCAGGACAACGGAAATCGCGGTGAAGACCAGCATGGCGAGCGGCAGGCAAAGTACGGCGAGAACCGCCATCTTGACCTCCTTGGCCTCGATCTTCTTGCCGAGATATTCGGGCGTGCGGCCGACCATCAGGCCGGCAACGAAGATGGCGAGCACGACGAACATCAGGATGCCGTAGAGACCTGCGCCGACACCGCCGATAATGATTTCGCCGAGTTCCATGTTGATCAGCGGGATGAGGCCGCCAAGCGCGGTGAAGCTGTCATGCATGGCGTTGACCGCACCGCAGGACGCTGCCGTGGTGATGGCCGCGAAGAGTGCGGAAAGCACGATGCCGAAGCGGACCTCCTTGCCTTCCATGTTGCCGCCTTCGATGCCGAGCGCATGAATGAGCGGATTGCCGGAAGCCTCAGCCCAGTAGCAGACGACAACGCCAGCCATGAACAGCACACCCATGGTCGCGAGAATGGCCCAGCCCTGACGCTGGTTGCCGACCATGCGGCCGAACACGTTTGTAAAGGCAGCGCCGATCGCGAAGATCGAAACCATCTGGAAGAGGTTCGAAATCGCATCCGGGTTTTCGAACGGATGGGCGGCATTGGCGTTGAAGAAGCCGCCGCCATTGGTGCCGAGCATCTTGATGGCGATCTGGGAGGCAACGGGACCGACGGCGATCGTCTGCTTGGCACCCTCGAGGGTCGTTGCCTCGACATAGGCGCCGAGCGTCTGCGGCACGCCGAGATAGACATAGACCAGTGTCAGCACCACGCACATCGGCAGCAGGATGTAGAGTGTCGCCCGGGTCAGATCGACCCAGAAGTTTCCGATCGATTTGGCAGACGCACGCGAGAAGCCGCGGATCAGCGCGACGGCGATCGCCATGCCGGTTGCCGCCGAAACGAAGTTCTGCACGGTAAAGCCGGCCATCTGCACGAGGTAGGACATCGTGCTTTCACCACCATAGTTCTGCCAGTTGGTGTTGGTCACGAAGCTGACAGCCGTGTTGAAGGCGAGTTCCGGCGGAACGGCGCCCATGTCGGCCGGATTAAATGGCAGCGCACCCTGAAGGCGCTGCAGAAAATAGAGCAGGAGGAAGCCTGCCAGATTGAAGAAGAGAAGAGAAAAGGCGTAGGTCGTCCAATGCTGGTCTTCCCGTTCGCTCGTACCGGCGAGCGCATAAAGCCCCCGTTCGGCAGGCCCGAAAATAAGCGACAGGAGCGTGCGCTCCCCGTTGAAAACGCGTGTCATGTAACCGCCCAGCGGCTTCACGAGCAGAAGAACGATCCCGCAGAAGATGAGGATCTGTATCCATCCATTTGGTGTCATGGGACAAGGCTTTCCAGCACTAGGCCCGGGCGGTCAGAACCGCTCCGGGCGAATGAGGGCATAGGTGAGATAGACGAGGAGCAGCGCGGTAACAGTGCCGCCGAGCGCATAGTCAAAAAGCACGGTCAACCTCCCTCAAAGATTGGCGCAGGCGCGCACATAGGCGAACGAAAGCGCGAAGAAGACGATGCCGATGGCAAGAACGACAATATCCATGTCGGTAATTCCTGTTTTGATTCAAAGACGGCGTCACATTTTCGGCTGATAGCCATTCGTGAGCGCGTGAAATCCCCGCGCCGCGACATCGGAAAAATGTGGCGGCCCATGGCTGGATTTCGTCAGGAATATGGTCCCGAACCGCATTAAGGTTCGAGAGAGAGGGCACACCAAAGATATAGGAATTTTATAGGAATTTCGGTCAAACACGGCGGCTCTAGCAGGCCGCCACCGTACGTCGGATCTGCGGCAATCGCCGATATGCGGCGCTGTCAAAAGCATGTGGATCGCCCCATATGCCCGCGGACTATCTCACCAAATAAAAAGGGCACGGTTTTCACCATGCCCCTTCATCATTCCAGGTCGCGGGACGATCAGTCCTTGGCGCGCTCGACATAGGAGCCGTCTTCGGTCGCGATGACGACGCGGGTGCCAGCTGTAATGTGCGGCGGAACGAGCGTGCGCACGCCGTTCGAGAGAACTGCCGGCTTGTAGGACGACGATGCGGTCTGCCCCTTGACGACCGGCTCCGTCTCGGTGATTTCGAGGGTTACGTGGCGTGGCAGCTCGATGGCGATCGCGAGGCCTTCGTGGATCGACAGAATGCAGGTCATGCCTTCCTGCAGGTAGGCCTTGAGGTCGCCGATATCTTCGGTCGACATGACCAGCTGGTCATAGGACTGCGGGTTCATGAAGTGGAAGCCTTCGCCGTCTTCGTAAAGGAAGGTGTGCTCGGTGTCCTCGACGAAGGCGCGCTCGACCTGCTCGGTGGTGCGGTAGCGTTCGGAAACCTTCACGCCGTCAGAAATGCGGCGCATATCGACCTGGGTGACCGGCGTGCCCTTGCCGGGGTGGAAGTTCTGAGCCGTCAGCACGACGTAGAGCTTGCCGTCGACGTCGAGAACATTGCCCTTGCGGACCGAAGAGGCGATTACCTTGACCATAAGTCTTCCTTGCAACAGAGGCTGTCGCGTCGTAGAGGAGCGCACAAAGCCTGCCCAGACGCTGATTTCAGAGTTTTCGGGCCGCACCTATCCTATATTCATGCAAATTGCCAGCGGGGCGAGCCTGCGAGGCAAAAGAAAGGCGGAAACACGCGGCGCTAGCGTCTTTTCAGCCAAACCGGAACCGATCGAATGGCAAACGCTTCGCTGACCGCTTCTCCCTGGTGGACGCCGGATGTCCATGCGGATCGACGCGGCTTCCTGCTCGGCCGCAACAAAATCCTGGCGGCCCTGCGCGGCTTTTTCGCGGAGCGCGCGTTTGTCGAAGTCGATACGGCAACCTTGCAGATATCCCCCGGAAACGAGGCGCATCTCCATGCATTCGGCACGGTTGCCATCAATCCCGATGGCAGCGAGACGCCGCTGTATCTCCATACCTCACCTGAATTCGCCTGCAAGAAACTGCTGGCGGCAGGGGAGGAGCGCATCGCCTGCTTTGCCCATGTCTACCGAAATCGCGAGCGTGGACCCCTGCATCATCCGGAATTCACGATGCTGGAATGGTATCGAGCCCGGGAAACCTATCACTCGCTGATGGATGATTGCGCCGACATGCTGGCACTGGCGGCAGACGCTGCAGGCCACGATGTACTGCGCTATCTTGACCGCACGACCGACCCTTTCGCCGCACCCGAGCGCATCACGGTTGCCGAAGCCTTTGATCGCTATGCGGGGGTCGATCTCCTTGCGTCCATCGATGGGTCCGGCGAGACGGATCGTGAAACGCTCGCCGGCAGTCTGTGCATTGCCGGTATCCGCGTCGCGCAGGATGACACCTGGGCCGATCTCTTCAGTCGTGTCATCGTTGAAAAGGTCGAACCCAATCTCGGAATGGGGCGTGCGACGATCCTCTACGAGTATCCCGTCGCCGAGGCTGCACTAGCGCGACCGACGCCGCATGACCGGCGTGTCGCCGAACGGTTCGAACTCTATGCGTGCGGCGTGGAACTTGCCAATGCATTTGGCGAGTTGACGGATGCCGGCGAGCAGCGTCGTCGCTTCGGGCTGGAGATGGCCGAAAAACAGCGCGTCTACGGCGAGACCTATCCTCTGGATGAAGATTTCCTGTCGGCACTAACAATCATGCCCGACGCAAGTGGTGCCGCGCTCGGTTTCGACCGTCTGGTAATGCTGGCAACGGGCGCACCCCGAATTGATCACGTTATCTGGGCGCCTGTCGCGGAGACCGTCCGGTGAACGCGCCGATTGCTCAACCGGTCGCCCGGTCGCTGAAAAGCGTCGAGGATCTGCATTTTGCGGGTCTGATTGCGTCAGAAGACGCACCGTCGCTTGCGGCGATCGGCGACCATTACGCCGTTGCCGTCACGCCTGCGATGGCGGCGCTGATCGACCCTACCGATGTTAATGATCCGATTGCCCGCCAGTTCATTCCCGATGCAGCGGAGCTGACCCGTCTGCCGGAAGAGCGGGACGACCCCATCGGCGATGGCGCCCACAGTCCCGTTGCCGGCATCGTGCATCGGTATCCTGATCGCGTCCTTCTGAAGGCGGTCCACGTCTGCCCGGTTTATTGCCGCTTCTGCTTCCGTCGCGAAATGGTCGGGCCCCAGGGACTGGGAACGCTGACGCTTTCGGAAATGGATGCCGCTTTCACTTATATCGCCGGCCATCCGGAAATCTGGGAAGTGATCCTCACCGGCGGCGATCCGTTGGTTCTGTCGCCGCGTCGCCTGCGTGCGATCACCGAAAGGCTGGCAGCGATCGAACATATCAAGATTGTGCGGTTTCACACTCGGGTTCCCGTCGTGGAACCTGCCCGGGTCGATGCGTCGCTGATCGAGGCCTTGAAGGCGAGCGGCAAGGCCGTTTATGTGGCGCTCCACGCCAATCATCCGCGGGAGTTTACCGAGGATGCAAGGCGCGCCTGTGCCCGGCTCGTTGATGCCGGCATCGTTATGGTCAGCCAGTCCGTGCTGCTGAAGGGCGTCAACGACGATGTCGAAACACTGGCCGCGCTGATGCGCTCCTTTGTCGAAAACCGCATCAAGCCCTACTATCTGCATCACCCGGATCTTGCGCCGGGAACCAGCCACTTACGTTTGTCGATCGAGGAGGGACAAGCCTTGGTCGGTGCCCTTCGCGGCCGCGTTTCCGGTCTTTGCCAACCGACCTACATTCTTGATATTCCAGGCGGTCACGGCAAGACCGTGGTGACCGCGACGACGATCGAAAGTCAGGGGGGCGGCTGCTACACCGTCACCGATTTCCGCGGTCAGGAGCATACTTACCCGCCCGTTGCGAAATAGGTCCCGAAGCCGTCCTTCAGTCGGGGTTGTGCGTGCCTGTCTTGTCCGTTTGGACCGTCTTTTCTCTTCCAATGCCGGTGATGCTGTGGCCGCGTTCGCGAATCCACTGGAAGGCCACGTAGAGAGCGGGAATAAGGAAGATACCGATCAACGAGGCCGCAAGCATGCCACCGGCGACGCCGGTGCCGACGGCGCGGCGGCTCAGCATGCCGGCGCCCTCGGCGATGATCAGCGGCACGAGGCCGATGATGAAGGCGAAGCTCGTCATCATCACCGCGCGGAAGCGGGTTCTCGCGCCTTCGATCGCGGCATCGATAATGCCGGCGCCCTTCTCGCGCCTGTCTTTCGCAAACTCCACGATCAGGATGGCGTTTTTCGAGGCCAGGGCAATCAGCACCACCAGACCGATCTGGGCATAGATGTTGAAAGAAAGACCTGCGACCAGAATTGCGATCAAGGCGCCGGCAACGCCGACGGCGACCGACAGCAGAACCGGCACGGGAATGGTCCAGCTTTCATAAAGGGCGACAAGGAACAGATAGGCAAACAATACCGCGAGCGCGAGAATCGCCGTCGTCTGCCCCGCGGCCTCAAGTTCCTGCAATGCCGTTCCGGTCCATTCGTAGCTGTAGCCCGAGGGCAATGTGGTCGCGGAAAGCTGCTCCATGGCAGCCAGCGCCTGGCCCGAGGAGACACCGGGAGCGGGCTGGCCGTTGAGGGTGATCGAACGGTAGTTGTTGTACCGCACGATCGATTGCGGGCCGACGATATATCGAACCTGGGCGACTGATGCCACGGGCACCATCTCGCCGGATGAATTGCGGACATGCAGGCGAGAGATATCGTCAATGGAGGCACGGTCGGCCTCGGCAGCCTGCATGGTTACTTTCCAGCTTCTGCCGAACAGATTGAAGTCGTTGATGTAATAGGAGCCAAGCGTTCCCTGAAGCGTGGTGAAGAGGTCGCTGACAGACACGCCGAGCGCCTGCAGGCGGTCTCGATCGAGATCGAGATAGAGCTGGGGCGCGCTTGCGGAATAGGTGGTGAAGGTCGGGCCAAGCAGCGGGTTCTGGTTGGCGGCAATAACGAGGCCCCCCGCCGTGGCGGCGAGTTCCGCCGGAGGCCTACCCTGCAGGTCGAGCAACTGGTACTCGAAGCCGGAACCGGTGCCGAGCCCCATGATCGGCGGCAGATTGAAAGCGAAGATCTGGGCGCCTCGAACGGCCGCACCCCTCATCATGGCCGTGCGGATGGCGGCATCCACCGAAAGCGCGGGGCTTTCACGCTCCTCGAAACCCTTCATCGTGACCAGCGCGAAGCCGCTGTTGGATTTGGACAAGCCGTCGAGGAAGCTGTACCCGCTGACGCTGAAGACGTTGGCAACGCCGTCGATCTCCTTCAGCATCGATTCGACGCCAGTCACGATATCCTGGGTACGATTGAAGGACGCGCCTTCCGGCAGGCGGACTTCCACGAAAAATGCGCCCTGATCCTCGCTCGGCAGGAAGCCCGTCGGCACGATACGGAACAGCCAGCCGCTGGCGCCGATCGCAACGGCGAGCAGCAACACGCCGATTGCGGCGCGCCGGGCGATATGACCGGCGACATAGACATAACCGTCGCGCCCATTGTCGATCCGGCGCGAAAGCCAGCCGAGAATGCCGCGTTTTTTGCCATGATGCGGTTTCAGAAGGATCGAGCAGAGCGCCGGGCTGAGCGTGAGCGCATTGATGGCGGAAAGCACCATCGATACCGAGACGGCAACGGCAAACTGCTGGAACAACTGGCCGCTGAGGCCGGGAATGAATGCTACGGGCACAAACACGGATAGAAGTACGAGTGTAATCGCGACGATCGCGCCGGTGATTTCTCCCATGGCAAGACGGGCAGCCTCGGGCGCCTCCATGCCGGGATTTTCCTCCATCACGCGCTCGATGTTTTCCACCACAACGATTGCGTCATCGACGACGATGCCGATCGCAAGCACGAGTGCCAGCAGCGAGATCGTGTTGAGGGAAAATCCAAGCGCGAGAATGACGGCGAACGTGCCGATCAGTGCTACCGGCACCGCGACCAGCGGAATGAGGGTAGCACGCCAGTTGCCGAGAAACAGGAAGACCACGAGGATGACGAGAGCAAAAGCCTCGATCAGTGTATGCACGACGTTGTCGACGCTTGCCTCGACGAACGTCGAAGTGTCGTAGTTGACCTCATATTTCAAGCCGGGCGGAAAGCTCTGTGACAGCCGTTCCATCGTGTCGCGAACACCTTTCGCTGCCGCAAGAGCGTTCGCACCGGGTGCCTGATAGGTGCCGATCATGGCGACGGGCTTGCCGTTGAAGCGGGCGCTCGAATCCGAACTTGCGGCGCCAAGCTCAACCTCGGCGATATCGCGAATGCGGATATAGGAACCGTCGGGCT
Source organism: Pararhizobium arenae (assembly GCF_001931685.1). Classification (GTDB taxonomy): domain Bacteria; phylum Pseudomonadota; class Alphaproteobacteria; order Rhizobiales; family Rhizobiaceae; genus Pararhizobium; species Pararhizobium arenae. Next base: position 63,341 of record NZ_MOOY01000004.1, read on the forward strand.
GGGCCTTCAGCACCACCTCCTCGAACTGCCGGGGATCGGTAAGGCGCCCCTGGGTCTGTAGATTCAGCTGAAAAAGCGGGTCGTCGGTCATCGGCTGGGCGCCGATGCGACCGATCGCAGCCTGCACGTTCTGAGCCTTCAGCGCCGCAATGATGTCCGATGGCGTCATGTCGAGGCTGGTGAGACGATCTATGTCGAGCACGATGCGCATCGAATAGTCTTCAGCGCCGAACATCGCGGCATCGCCGACGCCGGGAATGCGCTTGATCGTATCCATCAGGTTGATGGTGGCGTAGTTCGACAGGAACAGGCTGTCGAATTCCTCGCCTTCGCCATAGATCGCAATCACCTGCATCAGGGCGGAGGATTTCTTGCGGACGCTGACGCCGGTCTGCTTCACCTCGGCGGGGAGTCGTGCCTCGGCGAGTGAAACCCGGTTCTGCACGTTGACGGTGGCGATATCCGAGTCGGTGCCGACGGCGAAGGTGACGGTGAGGTTATAGGAGCCGTCAGCGCCGCTGGTCGATTTCATGTAAAGCATGTCATCGACGCCGATGACCTGGCTTTCGATCGGCTGGGCAACCGTCGCTTCCACGACGTCGGCGCCGGCACCGGGATAACTGGCGGTGACGCTGATCTGCGGTGGCACGATATCCGGAAACTGGGCGACCGGTAGCCGGGTCAGCGCGATCAGGCCGGCAAGGGTCAGTACGATGGAGATAACCGCGGCGAAGCGCGGGCGATCGATGAAAATCTCGGAGATCATGGCTTAGCCGCCAACGGCAGGAGTTGCATCGACAGTGACGCCAGGGCGGACCTTGCCCACCCCGTCGGTGATCACGTTTTCACCTTCCTTGAGACCGGTGGAGATCACGGCCTGCCCGCGCGACGTGCGGGCCACGTCGACCCGACGAAGTTCGACCTTCTTGTCTGCCCCGACGACCATCACGAAGGCGCCCTGCTGGTCTCGCTGGATGGCCTGCTCGGGAACGGCCAGCACCTCCTGCTTATCTGCCTGTTCGAGGTTCACGCGCACAAGCGTACCGTCAAGCAGGGTGGTTTCGGGATTGTCGAATTGCGCCCTGACAATCACCGTGTCCGTCCCCTGGGACACGTTGCTGGCAATAAAGTCGATGGTTCCCTTGCCGGGGTAGGCCATGCCGCCGGGCAAGGTAATGTTGACGTTGGCGCCGCCGCTGTATCGGCCGTCCGTCACATCCTTCCGGTATTGAAGCAGAAGGGCTGTCGCGACGGGAAATTCCACATAGATCGGATTGAGTCGCGTGAGCGTGACGAGCGCGCCGCTGTCGGGACCAACCAAAGCCCCGTCATCGACGGTCGTCAAGCCGACGACACCATCGAAAGGGGCGGTTATCTTGGTGTAGGATAAATCGAGATCAGCCTTGGCCTTGGAGCCTTCGAGGCTCGTCAGGTCGGCTGCCGCCTTCTTGAGCTGGGCCTCTGCGATATCGACTTTCGATTGTGGCGTCGTGTTGGAGGCAAACAATTGTTTCTGTCGATCACGCTCAATTGCCGCCAGATCATATTGCGCCTGCGCTGCCGCAAGCGCCCCTTCGCTCTGCTGCACGACGGCGGCGTAAGATCCGTCCTCGACCTCATAAAGCACGGTGCCGGCCGTTACCTTCTGGCCCTCGGTAAAGTTTATTTTCTCCAGGAAGCCGGACACGCGGGCGCGGATGTCCACCTTCTGGATTGCAACGATACGCCCCGTGAAATCGACGCTCTGCCGGATATCCATGATCTTGGCGGGTGCGATTATAACGGCAGGCGCCGGAGCCTGCTGGGCAAGGCCGGCAATCGGCAAGAGGGCAACGGCGACAAGGGCGCCGTAGGCAAAAGTGAGGAAAAAGTTTCTCTGCAACGCCATGCTACAACCTCCCCAGAAACCGAAAATGCCCTCACGTCTTCCCGTTTATGTCCTTGTCCTCATAGACTAATCACGGAAGCGTGACTTTGGAAAGACAATTCAGATCGGGTTTCGAGGCGAGCACCGGTTCATGGATTTGCCGCACGAATTCCTTGCATTTACAACCGTATAATGGCGGGGGTTTCTTGAGCTGAGAGCCGAATATCTCTCAAGAGTTTGAAAGAGATGATCGACAACGAAAAAGCCGGCCGCGAAGGCCGGCTTGATAAATCCCGTCGATCGAGGGCGACTTAGCCTTCCTTGATCGGTGCGATCGAGATTTCGACGCGGCGGTTCTGCGCGCGTCCGGCTTCGTCCGCATTCGATGCAACCGGGCGATCCTGGCCGTAGCCGATCGCCGACATGCGACGCTGATCGACACCCTGGCTTGCCAGATAATTCGCGACCGACGCCGCCCGGCGCTCCGAGAGGCCCTGATTGTAGCCGGGATTGCCGGTCGAGTCCGTGTGGCCATCCACATCGATAAGGGTCTTGTTGAACTTGCGCAGAACGATCGCAACGGAATTAAGCGTCGAGTAGAAGCCCGGCACGACCTGGTCCTGATCGGTTGCGAAGGTGATGTTCGATGGCATGTTCAGAATGATGCGGTCGCCTGCGCGGGTCACGGAAACGCCCGTGCCCTGCAACTGCGCGCGCAGTTCGGATTCCTGACTGTCCATGTAATTGCCGATCAGGCCGCCACCGAGCGCACCAATGCCGGCACCGACGAGGGCAGCGTCGCGGCGACCGCGGGCGCTGCCGCCAACGAGCAGGCCCGTCGCCGCACCGAGGCCTGCGCCGATCAGCGCGCCGCCCGCCGTGTTCGACATTTTCTGTTCGCCCGTATAGGGGTCCGTCGTCGTGCAGCCGGAGAGATAGATGGCCGCGACGGCCACGATGGCGGTTTTCTTCATCATAGAATCAGCTGTCCTCAAAAAGTGCTTCCCTGCTTCATACTACCGATTGCGGCGGGAAGATGAAGACACGATGCTTGCCAGACGGTTCGTTTGCCCGCGCGTTTTGTTTGAAAGAGCAGCTGTGTAGATTTGGGAACAGCAAACGCCGGAGCTGAACCCCGGCGCCGCAGCTTCGCAACTATTCGGTCAGGTCGATTTCTTCAGTATTGCCGCCCTGGCAGGTGTAGCAGCAGTCATCGCAGCTTTCGGCATTTTCGGGCCCGGTGCCCCAATACGTGGCCTTATCGCCCGATACCCAGGCGCCATAGCAGATTTTTTCGCCTTCATCGCAGGCGAGCGGGATCTGTTTTGTTTCGCCATCATCAAGGTAGTAAACCTGATTGTTGCCCGGCCAAACATGGTCGCGATCCTGGCTGTAAAGCTCGACTTCTACGGCATTCGGATGGCTGTTGCGCATCTGAAAGGTGACATCGGCGGCAAAAGCTGACGCGATCGTCCCAACGAGGATTGCGGCGGAAAGCGCGCCCAGCTGCGCGCGGCGAAGAATAGACATTGACACTCCCCTTTTTCGTATCGGCGCCCCCGCCGACGAGCAATGGCTAGCATGCAAAAAGCCTAATAGAAAGACGGTCTTATCAACCCTTTTGGCGCCATTTTTGGTTCCGAATGCGGCTCAGCTCGCGCCGAGCGACTTGTAAAAGAAGGTCGATCCGCAGTAGCTGCCATCCGGCATCAGGGCGTATTGAGGGATGACGCCTACCCGTTGCCATCCGAGCCTGGTGTAGATCGCTTCCGCCGGGCTCCCCGTTGCCGTATCGAGCACCAGGACATGGCGTTTGTGGTGCCGGGCTTCTATTTCCGCCCGTTCCATCAGCAACCGTGCAAGGCCCTGACCGCGACCGCGGCGATGCACCAGAAGTTTTTTCAGGTCTGCCCGGTGGGGCTGGTTCGGCATGGTGCCTATTCCAAGCTGGACGGTGCCTAGGATTTCGTCGTTCAGCCGGGCGACGACCAGAACGGTATCGCCGGCGGCGACCGCTGAGGCTACAGTTTCCCAATAGGGCATGGCATCCGCCGGCCGGTAGGGGGACAGGAAGCCGACGGAGGCGCCGCCTTCGACGCAGTCGGAAAGAATCTCGCACAGAGCGGGCAAGGCCGCTTCAGTTTCGGCCGCGGAGAGAACGTTGAGGCTGATCTGGTTCATGGGATCACTTGCTGCGATGGAGAATGACGCTGTAATGCGCCGTTTCGTTATAGGGATTGTGGAAGATGTGGCCGTCGCCGAGTGCCATGAATAGGCAGTCACCGGCTTCGAGCATATAGGTTTTTCTGTTGTGTGTTACGTCGAGCCGGCCGCGAAACAGCCAGAGATGTTGCGTCGTGCCGCTGTCGATCTGATGCGGATCGAATACGATACGGGCTCCGGGTGGAAACTCCACCTCAACGATGTCGACCGGGGATTCGATGCCTTCCGGCGACACGGAGCGGCGAAGATAGCCGGTGTCCGGATCGCGCCATAACCGCTGGTCGCTGCGGCGCGAGAGAGGAGAGGCTGTAGGCTCGTCAGTCGCGAAAAAACGAGAAAGCGTTGTGCCCAGTGCCGCGCAAAGACGGGCGAGAAGCTGGGCTGTCGGACTTGCCTCCGCACGCTCCACCTTCGAGATCATCGCGCGGCTGACCCCTGAACGGATTGCGAGCTCGTCAAGGGTCAATCCGCGTTGTTGGCGGAGCAAGCGTATCCGCTCGCCGATATCGGCCTCAAGCTGGTCGCGTGAAATATCCATTATAGGAGAATTATAGTTTCCGATAATGGAGTCAAGCGTGTTCGGCGCCATGGTATTTATTTTCGTCATGCCGCTTTGACGATAGCGGAGCGACAGGAGCGCCTTTACGATGTGAATGGTATTCGGGCGGAAAAACCATCCCGCGCCAATATGTTAGATTGTGCTTGCGGATCGAGGGAAGGTGTCATGGCAATAGCGGGTGAGCTTGAGGAACCGCGCGTTTCCTTTCTTTCCATCGCCAGCATCGTGGTTTCGATGGCCTGCGTTGCCGTCGGCAATGGTCTCATGCTCGCTTATGTGCCATTTGTCCTCTCGCGCGAGGATGCGCCCTCATGGGTCACGGGCGCTGCCGTAACCGCGCTCGCTTTTGGCGGTTTTGCGGGATGCTTTCTCGCGGGGCCCGTCATTCGCCGGGTGGGGCATGCGCGCGCCTTTGCCTGCTCCATGGCTTTCGTCATCCTATCGGCGTTCCTGATTGCGCTTGGCGTCAATCCGCTGCTCTGGGTCGCGGCACGTGCACTCTACGGCATGTCAGGCAACACGAATTTTATCGTCGCCCAGAGCTGGATCAACCATGCCAGCGCCAACAGCTGGCGCGGAAGGGCGATGTCCGCCTTCTACATGACCTATGTCATTTGCCTCGGCGTGGGCGCCTGGATATTCGGCCAACTGCCGGCTGATGGAAACCTGCCGCCGTTGATGACGATCTTCTTCACAGCCATCGCCATTCTTCCGATCGGCCTGACGCGTTTGCCCAACCCGCCGCCGCCGGCCAAGGTGAGTGTCGATATTCCAATGGCTTGGCGCAACTCACCGGTCGCGTTCGTCGGCGTTCTCGCCGCCGGCGGGCTTTCCATGGCGGTACAAGGATTTACACCGATCTATGCGGCCACTAACGCGGTCAGCCAGCAGGACGTGGCGCTGCTGATGTTCGTCATGCAATTCGGCCTCGTCTTCATCCAGTATCCGCTCGGCGCGCTGTCCGACCGGATCGACCGTCGCATCGTGCTGATCATCACTTGCCTGCTGATTGCGGCTGCGGCGATGACCGCGTTTTTCATTCCCTTCTCTCAGCTTCTCCTGCTGATGCTGGTCTTTGCCATATGGGCCGGTGCAGTCGAGGCCGTCTATTCGCTCGCCAACGCGCATGCCAACGATCGCACTGCGCCCGCGGATTTCGTGCCGCTTGCCTCCACCATGCTTCTCTGCTGGTCGAGTTCGGCAACCGTCGTTCCGTTGGCGATTACCGTTCTGACGCCGATCTTTGGGCCGCAGACCTTCATTTACGCGGTGCTAGGCGTTGCCATTGCGTATGCGGCTTTCGTGGCCGTGCGCTTGCGCAATCGCGAGACTGTGCCCACGCATCTTCGCGAAGGCTTCGAGCTCAAGACCGCGCAGATGCCCAATGCGGAGGCTCTGGTCGAGGGCAGCGAAGGCGTGGCGAAGCCTGGAATATAGTCAATAATCCGTTCATTTCCCGCTTTGCGGCGCATCGGAGCACTGCTATATGCGGCCCATGAGCACAACACCTTCAAAGACGCCCCTGTCGCACATCCGCAACTTCTCGATCGTGGCCCATATCGACCACGGCAAATCGACGCTTGCCGACCGCCTGATCCAGACCACCGGCGGCCTTGCCGCTCGCGAGATGTCGGAGCAGGTTCTCGACAACATGGATATCGAGAAAGAGCGCGGCATCACCATCAAGGCCCAGACGGTGCGCTTGCACTACAAGGCCAACAATGGCGAAACCTATGTGCTGAACCTGATCGACACGCCCGGCCACGTCGACTTCGCCTATGAAGTTTCGCGGTCGCTGTCGGCCTGCGAAGGCTCGCTGCTGGTCGTCGATGCGAGCCAGGGCGTCGAAGCCCAGACGCTCGCCAACGTCTATCAGGCGATCGACAACAACCACGAGCTGGTCACGGTCCTCAACAAGATCGACCTTCCGGCCGCCGAGCCGGAGCGCATCAAGGAGCAGATCGAGGAAGTTATCGGCATCGACGCTTCGCAAGCCGTTCTGATCTCGGCCAAGACCGGCCTCGGCATTCCGGACGTTCTGGAAGCCATCGTGCATCAGCTGCCGGCGCCGAAGAGCGAAGGCGGCGAAGATGCACCGCTGAAGGCGTTGCTGGTCGACAGCTGGTACGACACCTATCTCGGCGTCATGGTTCTTGTCCGCATCCTGGACGGCCGCCTGAAGCGCGGCATGACCGTGCGCATGATGGGCACGGATGCGAAATATCAGATCGAGCGCGTCGGCGTCATCACGCCGAAGATGGTCACGGTCGATGAACTCGGCCCCGGCGAGATCGGCTTCATCACCGCCTCGATCAAGGAAGTGGCCGATACCCGCGTCGGCGATACCATCACCGAAGACAAGCGCCCGACGGCAAAGGCGTTGCCAGGCTTCAAGCCGGCGCAGCCGGTTGTTTTCTGCGGTCTTTTCCCGGTCGATGCTGCCGATTTCGAAGATTTGCGCGCCGCCATGGGCAAGCTTCGTCTCAACGACGCCTCGTTCTCGTTCGAGATGGAAAGCTCGGCGGCCCTTGGCTTCGGCTTCCGCTGCGGCTTCCTCGGGCTTCTCCATCTGGAAATCATCCAGGAGCGTCTCGAGCGTGAGTTCGATCTCGATCTGATCGCAACCGCACCGTCCGTCGTCTATCAGCTCTACATGACCGACGGGACGATGCGCGAACTGCACAATCCGGCCGACATGCCCGACGTCGTCAAGATCAAGGAAATCCACGAGCCGTGGATCCGCGCGACGATCCTGACCCCGGACGATTATCTCGGCGGCATCCTCAAGCTCTGCCAGGACCGGCGCGGTATTCAGGTTGAACTCACCTACGTCGGCACCCGTGCGATGCTGACCTACGACCTGCCGCTCAACGAAGTTGTCTTCGATTTCTATGATCGTCTGAAGTCTATCTCCAAGGGCTATGCCTCCTTCGACTACCAGATCACCAACCATCAGGAAGGCCATCTGGTAAAGATGTCGATCCTCGTCAACGGCGAGCCGGTCGATGCCTTGTCGATGATGGTGCACCGCATGGCGGCTGAAAAGCGCGGTCGCGACATGTGCGAGAAGCTCAAGGAGCTGATCCCGAAGCACATGTTCAAGATCCCGATCCAGGCTGCGATCGGCGGCAACGTGATCGCCCGCGAAACTATCTCGGCGCTGCGCAAGGACGTCACCGCCAAGTGCTACGGCGGCGACGCCACACGTAAACGCAAATTGTTGGACAAGCAGAAGGCCGGCAAGAAGCGCATGCGCCAGTTCGGCAAGGTGGAAATCCCGCAGGAAGCGTTCATCGCGGCGCTCAAGATGGGCGACGAGTAAGGTCGTTCTTCGCCACCCTAAAGTTCGATTTTTTGAAGGCCTCGTTTGCATCGCAGACGGGGCCTTTAATCAATTTCAAGCCGATTTTAGATAGTGCCGCCAACCGCCATAGGCGGTGATGTCGGCGGCGCCGGTCAGCGCCACGGATTCGACGAGAAAACCCTTGCATTGACTGCCGTCCGCCAGAGAAATGGTCCCAATCCCCAAGGGCGCGGGGATGGCGGCGACGAAGGTGCCGAAGGCTTCGGGCGTCAGCTGCCAGACCTCAACGTCGATGCTGGCCCCTTCGGAGCCATCGACCCGCAGCATGCCCGGTTTTGGCGGAACGGTGCCGGGCAGGGCGAAGAGCTTGTAGTCCGGCGCCGTCTGCGCGGCGCGCAGAAAGCGGGCCTTGAGAGCTTGCAGTTGATGATTCAGCGGCAGGCCGGAAAGATGGGCGCCGACGACAACGAGATCGATCATGCCCTCTTCGGACGCGGGTGAAGTATCCGGCTTCAGCGGGGGCAAAGGCAAGCCCGTGGCGCCGAGGGTGACGCCGCTCTCCCGGTGAAGGGTTTGGGCAAGCCCCGCAACAAGCGCATCCTTCCCGAAAGGTGCAAGCAGCGTGACGCTCGCGGGCAAACCGTCTTCCCGCTTTCCGGTCGGGACGGCAATGCCGCACATGTCGAGCAGGTTGACGAAGTTCGTATAGGTGCCGAGCCTAGAGTTTTCGCGGATCGGTTCGGCCTCGAGTTCCGCAACGGTGAAATGGCGTGGCGCGGTCGGAACGCAGAAGAGATCGACCGATGCGATGATCGGCGCGACTTTGCGTTTCAGTGCCTGCAAGGCGTAGAAGCCGCTAAAGGCATCTGCAGCCGTGAGCGATTTCGCGGCACCATAAATCTGCCGGGTAACGGGGTGTAGCGATTGCGGGTGCTGATCGAAGAAATCCTTGATCGCGGCATAACGCTCCGCCACCCAGGCGCCCTCATACAGCAATCGCGCCGTTGCATAGAAATCATCGAAGGGGACTTCGACGATGCGATGTCCAAGCGCGGAGAGGGTTGCGATCGCTTTTTCATAGGCGCTTTCCATGGCGTTATCGCCAAAGAATTGCCGATCATCTTTAGCCGGCACACCAATTGTCAGCGCGGGTGGCGTACTTGCTGGTGAGCGGCCCACATCACGGGAATAGGGATCGTCCGCGTCCGGTTTCGCGGCAATCTCAAAGACGCTCCAGGCATCCTCCACCGTCAGCGCAAAGATCGACACGCAATCGAGCGTGCGGCAGGCAGGCACGACGCCCGTGGTCGAAAGCGCGCCGACGCTTGGCTTCAAGCCGACGATGTTATTGAGCCCAGCGGGGATGCGGCCGGAGCCGGCGGTGTCCGTTCCAAGCGCGAAGCTGACGATGCCGCGTGCCGTCGCGACGGCGGAGCCGGAGCTGGAGCCGCCGGGTACGAGTTCAGGGTCGATGGCGTTGCGGGGGATCGGGTAGGGGCTTCGCACGCCGACGAGGCCGGTGGCGAACTGGTCGAGATTGGTCTTGCCGATAACGATGGCGCCGGCGTCTTTCAAGAGCCGCACGACGGTCGCGTCTTGCCGCGGCAGATAGGCATAGTCCGGGCAGGCGGCTGTGGTCGGCAGGCCCGCGACATCGATATTATCCTTCACGGCAAAGGGAATGCCCCAGAGCGGCTTGGCCACTGCATCAAAGGGACCAAGCGCCGATGCTGCTTCCAGAAGGGCTGCACGGTCGGCGACTTCGATGAAAATGCCGGGATCGGCAGCCTCTTCGAGGCGGGCAAAAACGAGATCGATCATCTCCGAAACCGGCCATCCGGCTGCATAGCCGGCGTGCAGGGAGCCGATGTCGAAAGCCTGAGTGTTGCTCATGCGAATTCCTCTTGCAGTATCTTCACCGGCTGATCCCACTGGATCAGCACCACGCATCCCGTATCGCTCCAGACCGAGTGTTCGCTATCCTTGCGGTTGATCACAAGACAGCCTGGGCCGTAATCGCCGGCCTCGTCCGACTGGGTACCCTGAAGCACCATGATGGTCTCTAACCCCATATGGCGGTGGCGCGGTACGGTGGCCCCGGCCTCGTATTTCAGAAGGGCGACGCCGGGCTGGTCGTTTTCGAACGGCTGAATCCAGTGAATGGTGACGCCTTCGCGGAAGGGGCCGAATTCCAGCTCCTTCCAGCCTCCGGTGGCCAGGCTTTCGCGTGTCGTTTCCGGCATCAGGCAATCCCCTCGATGATATCATCGACCGAGCCGACCCAGCCGACGATCGCGCCCTGCGCCTTGATCATGCTGATCGCGGCCGTCTTGAATTCAGGAAAGTAGCTCTCCGTCGCCTCTTCGGCGAGCAGGCATTCATAGCCGCGGTCATTGGCCTCGCGCATGGTGGTCTGCACGCAGACTTCGGTGGTCACACCGGAGAAGACGAGCTGTTCGATGCCGCGCTCCCTGAGGATATCGCCGAGCGGGGTCGCATAGAAGGCGCCCTTGCCGGGCTTCTCAATGACGATTTCGCCATCGACAGGCGCAAGCTCGGCAAGGATCTGTGTTCCCGGTTCACCTGCAATCAGCACCCGGCCCATCGGCCCCTCGTCGCCAATCTTTAGGGTGGGATTGCCGCGGTTGCGTTTTGCCGGCGGCAGGTCGGAGAGATCGGGGCGATGGCATTCCATGGTGTGGATCACCGGTAGGCCGGCGCTGCGAAAACCCTCGATCAGCCGCTTTACGTCTGGGATGATTTTGGTGATGCGGCTGACGTCATTGCCCAAGCTCGCGCCAAAGCCGCCGGGCTCGGCGAAATCGCGCTGCATGTCGATGACGACAAGGGCGATGGCGTCGCGCTTGAGCGGAAAGGAAAAGGGTTCTGCCTTAATCTCCACCATCAGTGATGCCCCGCCATATGCGCGCCGATCACGGATATATCCGCTGAAATCGCCGGCGTTTCATAAACCAGCTTGCCTTCCGACATGACCATGATGCGGTCCGACATTTCCAAGAGTTCGTCGAGGTCCTCCGAAAGCAGCAGCACCGCCGTTCCGGCATTGCGCGCCTTCATGATACGGGCGCGGATCTCCGCGACCGCGGAGAAATCGAGGCCGAAACAGGGGTTGGAGACGATCAGCAGATCGACATCGCCGGTCAGCTCACGGGCAAGTACCGCGCGCTGCACGTTGCCGCCGGAAAGGGCGGCAATCGGCGAGGAATGGGATGCCGTCTTCACCTTGAAATCGGAGATCAGCGAGGCGGCGCGCTGGCGCATACGCTTCATGTCGAGCCAGACGGCGTTGCCGCCGGCCGGCTTCACGTCGAAGGTGCGGAAGGCGAGGTTTTCCGTCACCGTCATTTTGGGCGCGCAGGCGTTGCTGAGCGGCTCTTCCGGAATGAAACGCACGTTGTTGATGCGGCTTTCCTGGCGGGTCGCACCATAGCGCGTGCCCTTGATAGAGATGCTGCCCGCCTCTGGTGGCCGCTGGCCGGCCAGCACCTCGGCCAATTCCTTCTGGCCATTACCGGAAATGCCGGCGATGCCGACGATCTCGCCGGCATGGACGGTGAGGTTGCCGATATCGATCGATTTCAGGCCGGTGCGATCCGGGGCCTTGATGCCGTTGACCATCAGGATCGGCCGGGCATCTGCGGCGACGGGTAGGCGGGTATCAAGCTCCGGCAGCTTGACGTCGCCGATCATCATCGCGGCCATGTCCTTGGTCGAAAGTTCGCTGACGAGGCCGCTGCCCGCCATCTTGCCGCGCCGGAGTACAGTGACGGCATCGGCGAATTTGGTGACCTCGTGGAACTTGTGGCTGATCATCAGCACGGTCAGTTCGCCGCGCTCAGTCATGCCGCGCACCAGCCCCAGCATCTCGTCGGCTTCCGCCGGTGTCAGCACGGAGGTTGGCTCGTCGAGGACGATGAAGCTGCGGCCGAGATAAAGCTGCTTGATGATCTCCAGCTTCTGCTTCTCGCCGGCCGCCAGTTCCTGCACCGGCCGGTCGAGCGGGATCTGGAAGGGCATTTTTTCCATGAAGGTGGCAAGCTCGCGCCGCTCCTTTGCCCAGTTGATGACGGCCGGCACATGGGCGCGGTTGATGACGAGGTTTTCGGCGCCGGTCAGCGATGGAACCAGCGTGAAGTGCTGGTATACCATGCCGAGCCCATAGGTCGCCGCATCTTTCGGCGATTGCACGACGACCTCGCGGCCATCGACGGACAGCGAGCCGGATGTCTGGTGGTAGAAACCCATGATGCACTTGACCAGCGTCGACTTGCCGGCCCCGTTTTCGCCGAGCAGCGCATGGAACGTGCCGGCGGGCACGTTGATCGAAACATTGTCGAGCGCGGTAAAACTGCCGAAGCGCATGGTCATGCCGATGGTCTGGATGCCGACGGCCTTGCCGGCCTCCGGAAGCGGCGTGTCGCGAACCTGAATCATGGTGTTTTCCTTTTCACGTCGATGGGCGGCAAACGGATGAAATCAAGGAAGTGCGGCAATCAGGTCTTTCGAATTGGAAACGGAGCCGAATACGCCGCCCTGCATCGTCACCATCTTCAGCGCGGCGAGGTGGTTGCCGTAATCAGTCGCGCCGCAGCAATCGCCGAGGATCAGGCATTCAAAGCCCCGGTCGTTGGCCTCGCGCATGGTGGTGTGCACGCAGACGTCCGTTGTGATGCCGGTGAGGATGATGTTTTCGATGCGCTTCTGATTGAGGATCAGCTCCAGATCCGTGGCGCAGAACGAGCCCTTGCCCGGCTTGTCGATGATCGTCTCGCCCTCGATCGGGTAAAGCTCCTCGATGATGTCCCAGCCGGGCTCACCGCGCACGAGAATGCGGCCGCACGGGCCGACATCGCCGATGCCGGCGCCGATACGCTGCGAACGCCAGCGCTTGTTGGCAGGCAGGTCGCCGAGATCCGGCCTATGGCCCTCGCGGGTGTGGATGATGTGATAGCCCTTGGCCCGCATGGCGGCGAGTACGGCCTTGATCGGCTCGATGGGTGCACGCACCAGCGAGAGATCGTAGCCCATATGATCGACATAGCCGCCGGGACCGCAGAAATCGGTCTGCATGTCGATGATGATCAGGGCGGTATTATCAGGGCGCAGAGCGCCATTATAGGGCCAGGGATAGGGATCGGCCTTGACGTATTGCCCGGTGGCGGTTGCCTGCGCGTCCATCGTTGTGAACTCCTGTTAAGGGGACGACCGGAGGCGGTGTCGCCTCCCGTCAGATGTCATTTCGTGATCGACAGGGCGCCGGGTGCGCCGACAAGCGCACGGGTCGGCGAGGATGTCGCGATGAGGATGGCAAGCGTCAGCACGTAGGGGGCCGCGTAGAAGAGGTAGTAGCCCTGTGTCACACCCACGGACTGAAGCGCCGGGCCAAGTGCACCGGCTCCGCCGAAGAGAAGGGCGGCGAGGAAGCAGCCGATCGGGTTCCAGCGGGCGAAGATCACCAGCGCCACCGCCATCAGGCCCTGACCGGAGGAAATGCCTTCGTTCCAGGAGCCGGGATAATAGAGCGAGAGATAGGCCCCGCCGATGGCGGCCAGCGCGCCGCCCGCAGCGGTTGCCAGAAGCCGCACCGTATCGGGGTTCAGGCCCATGGCGCGGGCCGCATCGGAGCTGTCGCCAACGACGCGCAGGATGAGGCCGATGCGGGTGTTGCGGAAGGCCCACCACAAAGCCAGCGCCAGAAGCCCGCCGACGATGAACAGCACATTGATTGTCAGTGCCGATTGCACCTGCGGAAGATCCGACCAGCCGCCGAGCGAAATCGAGGGTAGACGCGGCGCGACCGGCTGGATGAAAGGTTTGCCGAGAAAGAAGGCAAGCCCGAGGCCGAACTGCATCATGGCGATGCCGATGGCGATATCGTTGACCTTGGGGAACTTGCAGATGAAGCCGTGCACGAGCCCGAAGATCGCACCGGTCGCCATGGCCGCGAGCACGCCTATGTAGGGCGATCCGCTCATGACCGCGACGGCATAGGCCGTCATGGCGCCGAAGACGAGCGTGCCCTCAAGCCCCAGATTGATGCGGCCGGAGCGCTCGGTGATCGCCTCCCCGAGGCTGACGAAGATGAAGGGGGTGGAAACGCGGATCGCGCCTGCCAGGATGGCGAGCGGAACGCCCCAGATGCCGATGCCGTCTTCCATCACGCGCTCCTTTTCCAGAGATCGGGGTTGAACATCTTGAAGCGACCGTAGAGCGTTTCGCAGAACAGGATGACGATGAAGAGCGTGCCCTGCAGCACGAGCACAGTCGCATCCGGCAGGCCAAGACGCCGCTGGATCAGTCCGCCCGAGGCATCGATGCCGCCGAGCAGGATGGCGACGGGGATGATGGCGAGCGGGTTATGCCGGGCGAGGAAGGCGACGAGGATGCCGGTATAGCCGTATCCCGCGGCAAGCGAGGCATTGGCGCTGCCCTGTACGGCGGCAACTTCCACCATGCCCGCGAGACCGGCAAAAGTGCCGGCAAGCGCCGTGAAGCCGACAATAAGCTGGCCAACGGGCAGGCCCTGAATCTGCGCTGCCCGCACATTGCCGCCAGCGATACGGGCGGCAAAGCCGACGCTGGTCGTCTCGATGATGATCCAGGAGACGATGCAGGCGACGACACCGATCGCCAGCCCCCAGTTGACGTCCATGCCGGGGATATTGCCGAGCATATAGTCCGCCGGCAGCGGTGTGGTCGAAGGTTTGTTGAGGCTGGCGGGATCACGCAGCACGCCTTCGATGACGTGGTTCATGAGGGCGATGGCGATATAAGCGAGCAGCAGCGAGGAGATGGTTTCGTTGACGCCGCGATAGTGGCGCAGCAGGCCGGCGAGGCCGATCCAGATGCCACCCATGATCATGCCGGCGACGGCCATGATAACGAGCACGATGGCCGGTGGCAGAACGCCAATGAGCGGAAGGGCCGCCGCAGCGGCGGCAACACCGCCAAGCACCACGGCCCCCTCGCCACCGATGATGACGAGACCAAGCCGCGCCGGAAGCGCGACGCAAAGCCCTGTGAGAAGTAGGGGAGCGGCACGGCTAAGACTGTTCTGGATCGAGAACCAGCTGCCGAAGCCGCCTGTGTACATCAGCTTGAAGAGGTCGATAGGCGATTTGCCGACCAGCACGATGAAGATGGAAAAGAGCGCCAGCCCCGCCAGGATCGCCCCCAGCGAGATGACCACCGGCTCCGCCTGTCGTGCCAGCCATTCCAGCACGGCGGAGGGGTTGCGTGTCGAAAGCACAGGCTCGCTCGACAGATTGGCTTGGATCGTCATGGCGCTCTTCCTTCCGATCAGGATGTCGAGCCGACGACACCCTCGACGAGATAGGCCATGCTCTCGAGCTCGATCGCATCTTCGGCGAAGGCCTGCCCTGCCGTCACGACATCAGCGCCCTTGTTGTCCTTGAGCGGTCCTTTAAAGACCGAGAACGTGCCGGTCTTGATTTCGGCGAGCGTCGCATCGAATTTCTTGCGGGCTTCTTCTGAAACGCCCGGCCCGAGCGGGCTCATCTTGACGAAGCCATCCTTCAGGCCGCCCCGGACGAAGTTGCCGAGCGGTTCGCCGGCCTGCGCCTTCTTGATGAAGTCGGTGTAGACATTGCCCCAGGCCCATTCGGCGCCCGTGAGATATTTTTCAGGCGCAAGCGGGCTCTGGTTGGCGTGGTAGCCGCAGATAAAGGCACCACGGCCGGCAGCGGTTTCGACCACCACCTTCGGGCTATCGACATGGCAGGTGATGACGTCGGCGCCCTGGTCGATCAGCGCGTTGGTGGCTTCGGCTTCCTTGACGGCCAGCGACCATTCGCCGGTGAAGATCACCTGGCAGGTGATCGTCGGATCGACGGAGCGGGCGCCGAGCAGGAAGGAGTTGATGTTCTGCAGCACCTGCGGGATCGGTTTGGCGGCGACGAAGCCGATCTTCTTGCTCTTGGTCGCATAGCCGGCATTGATGCCATTCAGGTACTGGCCCTGACCGATATAGCCGAAATAGGAGCCGGTGTTGGCGGGGTTCTTGCCCTCCTGCCAGAGGCCGCCGCAATGGCGGAACTGAACGTCCGGGTACTTCTCGGCCATCGCCAGCATATGAGGGTCGAAATAGCCGAAGGAGGTCGGGAAGATCAGGCCCGCGCCATCGAGGTTGATCATGGATTCCATTGTCTTCTGGACATCCACGGTTTCCGGCACGTTTTCCTCTTCAATAATGGTGACGCCCGGCAATGCTTTGATAACCGCGGCGCCTTCGGCATGGGCCTGGTTGTAGCCGTAGTCGTCCTTGGGGCCGACATAGATGAAGCCGACGGTCAGCGCCGTTTGCGCCGATGCCGAGCGATAGAAGAGGGAGTTGGATAGACCGAGGGCGGCAGTGCCGGCGACGGTTGTCTGAAGAAAACTGCGGCGGGTCATCGGGGTCATGATCAGTCTCCTCGCGGCTCATGCCGGGTTCACAAAAGGTCACAAGAAACTGTATGCAATGTGCATGCCAATTTATAAGAAGCTGTTTTGTAAAGGTTTTGATAAGCTGTTTTGATAGACGTGGATAAACTGTATGCAGTTTTCAGGAAAAATAAGCTATAAATTCGCCATTGTCTAAAATTTACGCATTTCCGTGGATACGGATAGCGAATTATCGTCGGTTTGGAGGTCTCTGCCGAAAATTCCAGGAAAAACGCAATTTTTATAATAGCTTGTATGATATTTGACATCCATGGATGTTCGTTGCATCTGTATGCACTGTGATTGGTTGGATAACATGCCGTCGTGAAATCAGTTCGAAAGAGAGAAATCGTGCGTTCCGGCACCACCGTCGAGCAGATGGTTCGGGCGATTGCGGATCTCATCGTCACCGGCGCCATGCAACCGGGCGACCGGCTGGACGAAATCTCGCTTGCCAACCGCTTCGAAGTGTCGCGCACGCCGGTTCGCGAGGCGCTTAGCCAGTTGTGCGCCATGGGCCTTGTGGATCGACAGCCGAACAAGAGTGCCGTGGTCACCAACGTTACGCAAAAACATCTGACCTCGATGTTCGAGGCGATGGCGGAACTTGAAGGTATCTGCGCGCGTCTTTGCGCCGAGCGCATGACACTGGAAGAGCGAAAGCTTCTGGAGGCAGAGCATCTTGCATCTGCCCGTCTCGTGCATCGCGGTGCCGAGGAGGAATACGAGGCTCACAACACCGAGTTTCATAGCCGGCTCTATTACGGCGCCCACAGCGACCATATCACCGAACTCGTCACCCAGACCCGTGCACGCCTTGCGCCTTTCCGCCGCGCGCAGTTCCGTATCGCCGGGAGACTTGCGCAATCCTTCGCGGAACATGACAAGATCGTTACGGCCATTCTGCAGGCAGATGGCGCCGCCGCAGGACAGGCGGCTTACGCCCATGTCTCGATCGTGCGAGAGGCGAGCAGTGTTTTCGCCACGGTTCCAGTCAAATAATCTCAAACCAGACGGTCGGCCACCATTTGGTAATACCGTACCAGTTCGGGAAGTGCGTCAGGTAGCTCGGAGAAGGCAGGATCTCCGGCATCAAGCGTCCCTCCATATTTGCGCTTCAGAAATTCTTCGTGCTTGGTCCGGGCGGCTGCCGTCGCCTTGTTTAGCACGGTGAACACGGGCGAGAGTGTCGTGCGACCCTTGACCTTGATGCTGTCTAGTTCGACGGTGATGAACTGGCTTGCCGCAAGCCGTGCCGTCTCTTCGCCAATCAAAAGCGGAACCCCGTAGTTCTTCGATTCGCCTTCCAGCCGCGATGCCAAATTGACGCTGTCGCCCAGCACCGAATAGTCGAAGCGCCGGGTAGACCCCATGTTGCCGACGACACACTCGCCGGTATTGATGCCGATGC
This sequence comes from Pararhizobium arenae, assembly GCF_001931685.1. Taxonomy (GTDB): domain Bacteria; phylum Pseudomonadota; class Alphaproteobacteria; order Rhizobiales; family Rhizobiaceae; genus Pararhizobium; species Pararhizobium arenae. The sequence continues at coordinate 81,168 of NZ_MOOY01000004.1, forward strand.
CGATCTTCAGCACATGCGGTTTGCTGAGGACCGCATCGGCTTCGCGTTTCAGCTCGGCGTTCAGCACCTCGATCGCGGCAAGCATTTTCCGCGCCGCATCAACGGCATGAATTGCGTGGTCCGGATCATCCAATGGGGCATTCCAAAAGGCCATCAGGCAATCGCCGATGTACTTGTCGATCGTGCCCCCGCTTTCCAGCACGATTTCCGAGAGTGGCGTCAGCAGCCGGTTGATCAGCGTCGTGAGTTGTTCGGGATCGTCTTTCAGCGCCTCGGAGATCGTGGTGAAGCCGCGCACGTCGCAGAAAAGGATTGTCAGGGTGCGGCGCTCGCCACCGAGCTTCAACTGGCTGGGGTCGTCTGCCAGGCGTTCCACGAGCGCCGGCGAAAGATAGCGGGAAAAGGCGTTGGTAATGTCCCGCCGGCTGCGGCGCTCCGCAGCGTAGTCGAGCGTCGCCTGTCCCGTGACAACAAGCAGAAAGGCAAGCGCCGGGCCGGCGGGCGAAAGGAAGGTTCCATTCACCGTCAGGGCAAGAAAGCTCACCGCTGCGAGGAGCGGCAGGACAACCAGAGTGACGGCGGCTGTCTCCCATCCGGTCGAGCGCCAGCAAAGAGCGGCGGCCGCCAGTGCCGCGAGCGTGATCGCCGCGATCACCGCACCATGGCTGGCGCGGGCGATGAACAGGTCGTTGGTGATGTTGTCGAAGATCGTTGCCTGGATCTCGGCGCCTGAAACCAGATGGCCGGTATGCACGGTAAAGGCGGTTGCAAACGTATCGGTACCACCTTTTTCCAGTGTCGGCGCGTTCTGCAGGCTGAGCCCGATAATGACGACGCGATTCTTGAAAATATCCGGCGGCAGGAACTCATCAGGTTTCAGAGCCTGGTAGTAGGATACGGTCGGATAGGTGCGAGCCGGCCCGAACATCTGGATCAGCTGGTTTCCGGCGTCAGCCGATACCGGGCGCCCGGCAATGCGGGCAAGCTCGGCGGCAAAGCCATCGCCATAAGGCGGGATCTGCCGCAGGGTTCCATCACGGTCCAGATGAACCGATGCAATACCTGTCGAGGCGCCCCGGGCTATGAACTCTGCCAGCGGTTCGGTCCGGATGAACTGTTCTGCTTGGGGTGTAACGATCAGGCTTTCGTCGCCGGCCAGCACCACGTCGGGTCCAAGGGCGGCTGCCAGCGCCACGTCGTTTTGCGGATCTGCAGCCGGCTCTGCGAAGATCACATCGAGGCCGATCGCTTTCGCTCCTGCCGCGCGCAGCGCTTTGACGAGCTCCGCATGCAGGGCGCGGGGCCAGGGCCATTGACTGCCAATCTCCGCCATCGACGGTTCGTCGATGGCAACAACGATAGGGCTGTCTTGAGGGATGGCTGGGGGGTGAAGGGTGGAGAGATAATCGAAACTGCGAAGCTCGATCAGAGACCACGGCGACGTATAGGAGAAGAGGGCGAGCGCGATAGTCACCAGAAAGCCCAGAAGCACGAGGCCTGCCTGCCGCCGCCGCGTCTTTTGCTGCTGGGTACGCGCCTGCCCGTTCCTGCCCTTGCCCGCCATTAGAACCGCACCGAAAGCGTACCCTTGACCGTCGGCCCCCAGCCCTTCACGCCTGGCGCCAGTTCGAAATCCTCGTCAAGCAGGTTGTAGCCCGACAATTCCAGCTCGATCTGCTTGTCGAACGGCTCCCAGACGAGCGATGCGTCGAGCGTCCAGTAATCGTCGAGTGTTTCACCGCCCCCGCCTTGCCGCTCGCCGACATAGTTGGCTGCGAGCGTAGCCTTGACGTTGATGGGATTGACCCAGGTGAGCGCGACCTGACCCGTCTGGTCCGGCACGAAGATCAAAGGATCGCCGTAGTCGGCGGAACTCGGGTCAAGATTCTTCGAGTCCAGCCGGGCATAGGTTGCGGACAGGCCGAAACCGTGGCCGAGCGCGAGATTGGCATTGAAGGCCGCGCGATCAATGCGTGCATCTTCGAAATTAAGGGTTGCCACAGCGAGCGGCTGGGCCAGAGAAACTCTTTTTGCATCCTGATGCTGGTAATCGAATGCGGTAAAAAACCTGTCGGACCATTGCGCATCCCAACGGAAAGCGAAGGTATCAATATAGCCGTTATCGGCAAGCCCTATCTGATTGCTTTGCAGGCCAACGACGCCAATTGGTGCAAGGGTCGGCGAGGAAAAGTTTTCACCCTCTCGTAAATAACCAAAGCGCAACCATTGGTCATCGATCGGGCTCCATGCAAGACCAAGCCGAGGCTCGAAACGATTTGTGTGATCCGTATCGGTATCGAGAAACCGCCCGAAAATCGCTGCCTCAAGTGTCAGATCGGGCGCCGCCTCGTAGCGCAGGTCTATATAGGCGCGGCCGACCCGGGTGGTATCATCGATTGAGTTATAGCGAACAGGAGTGGGATCAGGCACGCTGGGTATATCGATATCGATATCGATATCGAGTATTGATATCCCTTGATTTTTAACAACGCCGCCTTCCACACCGTATCGCCAGACAAGATCGTCGTCACCGACCATGTGGCTGATCGCTGCGATGTAACTTCTGGATCGGACCTCATCCTTTTTGGTCAAAGAAACCGACGCAACATCCGGAAACCCGTCGCCATTTATATCATCACCTACCCCATCTTCATCTATATCTATGGGTCTTTCATTGGTCACTGTCTCAGAGATCGAGGCTTTGTTAGCCGTATAAAACAGGCCGGCATTCAGAACGTTTTCGTATCCAAACGTATGGCTCCAAGCCAAGCCTGTTGAAAGATCAGAGGCATCAACGCCGAAATTGCGGCCGGCGACATCCGGTTCGTTAAAAACATCCTGCACATCGTCTGCCGTGGAATAGGTCGTAAAGGCAACGATCCTGTCGTCCGGAGTGGGAGACATCGTTACGTAGCCGTTGCCGCTGGAAATATCGACATCGTGATTGACGCTTATTCCGTTCGCGAAGTTGAATTCATCTCGCGGTCGGCTCCAGCTTATGTCGCCCTGAATGCTGATCGGAAACGGCGCGAAGGTGAAACCGCGGATCTCGGCCCCGCCCGTGTAGGTCGTCTCCCGTCCACCGGTCAGAAAGCCGCCCGTCAGTTCGGTCTCGAAAAATGGCTCATCGAGAAGGTTTGTCGTTCGCTCCCGGCCGGTTAGCATATGCGGTCCCAGCATCAAACCTTGGATGTAAGCGGAATCACTGTCCTGGTTGCCGATCGGCGACCAGGGGGCGAGGCTGGTCGAATAGATGTTGAGAAACGGGCTGACGCTACCACGCACGGACTGGTCAAAATAGCTGGTTGCTGTAAACGGATCGAAGACAGCATCGCCATAATATTGCCCCCATGCGTCCAGTCCCTGCAGCCGGAAGGCATCGTTGAGGGTAGAGCCGGCGGTCTGGTTGGCGCCAAGCGAGGCATAGTCACCGCCGCGGGCGCGCGTCAAACGCATGATCTCCTGAGCGTAGCGAATGGCGCCCTCGGCATCATATTCATCGATGGCGATTGCAGTACGGACAATAGGAATAACGGGATCGTAAGGATCAAGTCGCTCGGCATTATCGAGTGCCTGAGCTGTCGGGTCGCGTTCCTTTTTCGCGTAGTGAGCTGCGGCCAACAGAACCTGGGTGTTCGACACGCCGGGATTGGAGGCAGACGCCGCCAGCAGATCCTGCATGCCCTTGTCGACCTCCCCCATCTGCAGATGATATCGCCCGCGCGCGAGAAGCACCAAGTCGAAACTCGGGTCGATCTTTGTGACGAGATCGATCTCCCGCTTGGCTTCTTCCATGCGCATCTCGTCGAGATAGAGAATGGCAAGGTTGGCATGGGGAAGCGGATCGAGTGGATCGAGCTCGATCGCCTTCTTCAATGCTTCCTCAGCCTTGCGATTGTCATCGCGGTCAGAATGGGCGAGCCCCAGCGTATTCCAGACGCCACTGTCTCCGGGGGCAACCTCAGCGGCGCGCAGCAGGTCATCGACGGCACCCTCGCGATCGAAGCTGATGCCCATTTTGTAGGTGGCGCGCGCTTCAAGCGCCGTCGGGTTATCCGGATCAAGCATCAAAGCTCGATCAATAGCATGCTTTGCTTCAGTCTCATCTGCCAGCAGGATGGCAAGCTGCGCACGGCCGGCCGGCAGCGAAGCATCGTTCGGGTTGGCCTTCTCCGCCGCTTTTACGATCTCGAGAGCTGTACGGATATCGTTGCGGAAGCCGGCGATCCACGCCTTGCCGATCACCGCAGACGCGCTGTCGACGACATCGGGGGGTGTTTCGATACGATTGGGGTCGGCCAGCGATCGCGCGATGAAACCGCCGTAGCGGGCGATGTTGGCCCGGCGCTTGTCAAGATTGCGTTGCGTCTCGGCAAACAGTTTCGCCGCGTCCGCATAGCGATTTTCCGAGCCGGCGATCATTGCTTCCAGCAGCGTGACGCGGGCGCGCTGGCGGCGGTCAAGCCCCTTTGCCTTCGCCGCTTCCATGGCCTGACGTGTCTTCTGCTTGCCGTCAAGCGTCAGGCCAACTTCGGCAAGAGACAACCAATCCTCGGCGCTTCGGGTGCCTTCCGGCTGTGCCGCGATGCGATCCCGTGTCTGACGCTGTTCTTGCGCCGTCAAATCCGTGGGCGGCATCCAGCGGAAGGAATCGCGCAGCTGCAGGCTGAACAGCATCTGTTCGCGTTCCTTCGGCTTGGCGATGATGATCTTGGCGGGCGCCTTACCGATCGAAGCGACCGCACCTTCACCCTGATTGACTTCGACGCTGCCGAAGTCGTTCCTGAGCTCCACCTTGCCTTCCAGAACGATCAGCGATGTCTTGCCGTCAGCACCGACCGTCAGGGTCCAGTCCGTGCCGCGAATGGCGGCTGCCGCGGCGGGCGTGCCGACCGTCAATCCTTGCCCGCCGCGTTCGGCGCGGGCCCAGATGGTGCCGGATTGAAGCTCCAGATCCGTGTCGCCGTCCGTCCGCATGGCCTTGACCAGAAGCGAGGTGTTGCGGCCAAGGCGGACCTGGGTGCGATCGGCAAAAAGCACGGCGAGCTGGCCGTTGGCATTGGTGCGCAACACGTCGCCCGTCAGCAAATCCTGCTGAAGATCGACATAACGCCAGCCGGATACATCGACGAAACGGACCTCTTCACCGGATTTTCGCGCGATAACGGAGCCGGCCGCCGGCAGGTTACGCGGCAGCGGATCTGCCAATGCCGTCGTGGCAAGGCAAAGTAATGCCGTTGCAGAAAGCCGCCCCAATAATACATGCGTCATGCAAGTTCCCCGTATTGCACAGTGGATCACTGGCCAGCACGGTAGAAAATGTCAAGTCGGAAGGGTGTTACCAAGGTTTCCTGGCGGAAAAACTCAATAACGATCGTTGCGCATCAGGTATTTTCCGAGCGCAGAAAGTCCTTCGCGTAGGTCGAGATGGCCAAAGCCGACACGCAGCCGATCCTGCGGCACGGGACCAAGGTCGGAACGATAAACGCTGGAAGGCAGGAAGAAGACGCCAGCCTCTTCCACGAGCTTTTGCGTGAAAGCCTCGACGCCGTCCGGTCCTTTGTAGCGGATGAAGGCGACGCATCCTCCATTCGGTTCCTTCCAATCAAAGATATGGGAATAGTCGGCAAAGAAATCGTTCAGCAGGCCAATATTGTTGCTGACGATCCCGCGGGTGCGGGCAAGAACCGTTTCACGGTTGCGCAGCGCGATGCGTGCCAGAACCTCCGATGGGGCGGAATTGCAGATCGAGAGATAATGCTTGTAGCGCTCGAACCGCTGCAGCAGCGCGCGGTCCTTGCAGGCGATCCAGCCGATGCGCAGGCCCGGCAGGCCATAGGCCTTGGACATGACGTTGAGCGAAATGCCGCGTTCATAGACATCGACGGCCTGCGGCAGGCGCAGCTCCGGCGTGCGCTCGATCAGGCGGTAGACCTCGTCGCTGAACAGCCAGATGCCATGTTTGCGGCAGAGCGTGACAAGTGCGTCGAAGGTTTTGCGCGGCAGAATCTTGCCGGTCGGGTTGTTGGGAAAGTTGATGGAGATCAGCTTCGTGTTTGGACGGATAGCGGCTTCCACCTTGTCGATATCGAGCGACCAATCATCATTCTCGTCGAGCGCAATGCCGGTAACGGCGCAGATGGAGAGCGGTATCGTCTCCGCGGCCTGATAGTTGGGCGTGATGACGATCGCATGGTCGTCAGCGGTCAGCAGCACCTTCATGGCGATATAGATGCCCTCTTCGGCGCCAGCAAAGCAGAGAATGTCTTCCGGTGCGGTGCTGTCATAGGTGCGGCTGATTTCGGCGCGCAGGGCCGGGGCGCCATAGGTCTGGGTGTAGCTGAGGCTGAGGTTTTCGAACTCCGCGCGCTCGCCGTCATTGGCCAGCGCAAGCAGATCGGGCAAGCGCAGGCTTTCTGCGTCCGAGCCGGTGAGATTGTAGCGGGCAACGAATTCCCATTTCGACATATAGGCTTCGAGCGCGAAATCGCGCATCGCAGGAGCTTCGGTCATCTGGTTTCTCCGGAAGAGGGGCGGCGGCCACGGGCGGCGGCGAGGCGATTGTAGATGGTGGCGCGCGACAGGCGCAGGATTTCGGCGACATAGGGCACCGCCTTGCGGATTTCGAAGATGCCGCGGGCTTCGAGCAGCAGTAGCAGGTCGTCGATATCGCCGCTGGTGAGGCCGGCAAGCGAGGTATTGCGTTCGGAAAGATGGTCCCCGACGACAGCGTTGATCGTCTCGCGCCAGTCACCCGCCATCAGGGCGGAGGTTCCAGGTGAAGGTTCCGGCAGAGAGAAAAGGCTTTTCAGCTGATCGCCGAGCGCGGCAAAAGTCTCGATATCCTGATTGATGCAGAAGAGCCCGATCGCCTTGCCGCCCTTATCGCGAAGAACCGCGGTGATCGATTTCAGCCGCCGGCCGTCCCAGTTTCGCTTGGCGTAGGGGCCGATGAGGTCGGCGTCGCCATCGGCGCCAATGCCGTCATCCGTCAGCGAGGCATCGCCGGGGCGGCGCTTCGAATAGCCATTGGCGATATGGGCGATCTTACCCGTCGCAAGGTCGTGCAGCACCACCTCGACATGGGGAAAGAATAGTCGCGCAATCGCGTCGGCAACCGGAATATGGGCATGGATCGGGTTCGTCATGCCCGGATCATGATAGTGATAATACAAATTGTCAATATTAGATTTTTTGTCTAAATTGGCTTTGGCGAACCTGTTGCTGCCGCAATCCGGGCGAAGTCCGGATCACGCGCGGCAAGCCGCTTGTAGAGATGCACCATCATCGCGCCGGCAAAGAGCGGCGTCGTCAGGTTCAGAATCGGAACGGCGAGGAACGCGGCGATAATCACGCCGGCGGCAAGCACTGTGCGTGAATGTTTGGCGCGGAATTCCCGCGCCGCTGCCGGCGGCAAATGGCGCATGGCGGCGAACTCGAAATATTCGCGGCTCAACAGGTAGGCGTTGACGGCGAAGAATGCGATCAGGTTGATGCCGGGTATCAATAGCAGGAAGAGGGCGCAGAGGTTGCCGATGATGACGATGCCGAGAAACTTGATCGTCGCCCCAATGGCTTCTGCGAGCGGCAAGGCGCGACCCGGCGGGTCGGCGGGATAATCGCGGCGCTCGATTGCCTCGGCCACGTCATCGAGAAAAAATCCGGCAATCAGCGCCGTCACGGGCGCCATCAACAGCGCGAGCCCCAGTGCCAGCCCTAGGCTTGCAAAAAGTCCGAGAACGAAGGTGAGCCAACCTGCCCAGTCCGGCGTTCCCGGCATCCACTGGTCAATGAATGGCAAGGCGAAATAGATGAAGCTTTCTCGCAGCGCAAGCCAGAGACCGACAAGCACGAGCAGCGTCAGGCCAATGACCTTCCAGAGAACCGAGCGTGCTTCCGGTGCGAAGAGGTTGCCAAAAGCGAGCCGTGCCGCGTCAAAAATCATGCTGGTTTGTCTCCATTGTCTTCAGAGCATGTAGGCAGGTTCAGAACCTGCGGCAAGGCGGTCGGTTTGAACTTGGAAATGCGGATGAAAATTCATGTGCGCGGAGGGGGAAATCGCTGCAAAAGCCGTGACGGAACGGTAAGGTGCCGCGCGAATGTCCATACGGAGAATGACGATGGCACAGATTGATGCAAACCGGTCCATCGCGAGCTTGAGCGCGCTTTTGCAAACTGGTGCTCTCGATGCCGTCCAACTGACGGAAACCGTGCTGGAGAAGATAGCCGGCTATGCGGATAGTACCGTTTTTACCGAGCTTTTGCCGGAGCGGGCCCGCAAGGAAGCTGCCGCCGCTGCAGAACGCCTTTCGGCCGGCCGCTCGCTTGGGCCGTTGGACGGTATTCCCTTCGCCTGGAAAGATCTTTTCGACACTAAAGGCAACGTGACAATGGCAGCCTCGGCTTTCATGAAGGGCAATGCGCCCGCCGCTGCCGATGCGCCGGTCGTGTCGTCGCTTGCGAGCGCCGGCATGGTGAGCATAGGCCGCACCAATCTGAGCGAGTTTGCTTTCTCCGGCCTCGGCATCAACAAGCATTTCGGTACACCGGAAAACGCCGCATCGACCGATGGTCCGCGCATTCCGGGCGGCTCCTCCTCCGGTTCCGCCGTCGCCGTTGCCGCTGGCCTCGTGCCTGCGGCGATGGGCACGGATACCGGCGGCTCGATCCGCATTCCCGCTGCCTTGAACGGCATTGTCGGCTACAAACCCAGCCGTGGGCGTTATCCGATGCAGGGCATCTTTCCGCTTGCGACCAGCCTCGATTCCATCGGACCGCTCACCCGTACGGTACAGGATGCCGTCTGGATCGACGCGGCCATGCGCGGCTTGACGGCTTCGCCTTTGCGGCGTGGCGCGCTTTCCGGCGTCAAGCTGGTCGTCGCCGAAACGGTCGTCTTTGATGATGCGGAAGCTGAAGTCGTGGCAGCCTTCGAAAAGGCGTTGGAGCGTCTTTCCGCCGCTGGAGCTGTAATCACCCGACGTTCGTTCCCCGTCTTTTCCGAGGTTTACGAACTTGCCGCCCGTCATGGCGCGCTGGTGGTGGCGGAAGCCTATGCGCTGCACCGCGAGCGTCTGCAGGGGCCGCAAGCAGACCTTATCGACCCTCGCATTGCCGCTCGTATCCGTCTCGGAGAAAAGATCACGGCGCCGGATTACATTGCCATTCTCTCCGAGCGGCAGCGCCTGATCGATGCGTTCGAAACCTCCTTCGCGCCGGATGAACTGATCGTGCATCCGACGGTACCGCATGTGGCCCCGACGATCGCATCGCTCGATGCCGATCAGGATCTTTTCATGAAAACCAATCTCAAGACGCTGCGCAACACGACCATCGGCAACGTGCTTGATGGCTGCGGCATCTCCATTCCTTGCGGAGCGGGCGATGCCGGCATGCCGGTCGGTTTCCTGTTGTCGGGTCGTCGCAACGAAGACGAGCGGCTGCTCTCCGCAGCGCTGGCGACTGAGACTGTCATTCGCGGTGAGGCATGATCGCCTGTTTCGACATTGGCGGCTCTGCGATCAAGTCCGCCTACGCGCGGACAGCCGACGAGATCTTCACGCTGTCGCGGGAGGTGACGCCGCTGCAGAGCTTCGATCATTTCGTCTCGGTAATGAAAAATGCGATTGACGGCTTGCCAGAGAGACCGGAGCGCATCGCGATCTCCATCACCGGTGTCATCGACCCCGAAACGCACAGGATCACCTGCGCCAATATTCCCTGCATCGACGGTCGAAGGCTTGCGGACGATCTTTCTGACAAGCTTGGCTTGCCGGTGCTGATCGCCAATGATGCCGATTGTTTCGCTTTGGCCGAAGCCGGTCTCGGCGCGGGACGTGGTCATCGCATCGTGCTCGGCGCGATCTTCGGAACGGGCATCGGCGGCGGTCTGGTGGTCGATGGCAGGCTGATCAATGCCGATGGTGGCTTTGCCGGCGAGTGGGGCCATGGTCCGGCCGTGGCGCTCCGGGCCGGCGATCCGCCGGTTGATATTCCGCATTTCGATTGTGGCTGCGGTCAGCGCGGCTGCGTCGATTCGGTCGGTGCCGCGCGCGGCATGGAGCGGCTGCACAAGCTTTTGCATGGCGTTTCGCTGACCAGCGCCCAGATCACCGCCCGTTGGGAAGAGGGTGACGTCGATGCCGCCCGCACCATCGATGTGCTGGTCGATCTCGTCAGTTCGCCACTGGCGCTCACCATCAATATCACCGGTGCGACCATCGTTCCGGTTGGTGGAGGGCTTTCCAAGGTCCCGGCCTTGATCGAGGCTATCGACCTGACCGTTCGAACCCGCACGCTTCGGCGCTTCGAGCGGCCGTTGGTCGTTCCGGGTGAATTGCAGATTGAGCCGGGCCTGATCGGCGCCGCTCTTCTCGGTCTCGGTGCCGGGGAGGCCGGCCGATGAGCGGATGCCGTCTCGAAGTCTGTGTGGATGATGCCGCCGGTGTCGATGCCGCCGTTTCCGGCGGTGCCGATCGCATCGAGCTTTGCGCCGCGCTCGCGACCGGTGGCCTCACGCCGCCTCCGGGCCTGATGGCCTATGCGGCGCAGGCGCCTGTTCCAAGCTATGCGATGATCCGCCCCCGCGCCGGCAGCTTCGTCTTCGATGCCAGCGAAATCGATCTCCTGCTATGGGATATCGATGCCGTCCGCCGGGCGGGGCTTGCAGGGGTTGTGCTGGGGGCGAGTCTGCCGGATGGCCGTCTGGATGAGGCGCTGTTGCGCCGGCTTGCCGGGCATGCTCAGGGCCTGGGTCTGACCCTGCACCGGGCATTTGACCTCGTGCCGGATTTTGCCGAGGCGGTCGAGATCGCCGTTGAACTCGGCTTCGAGCGGATTTTGACATCGGGTGGGGAAAAGACAGCGCTGGAAGGCATCGAGGCTCTGGCGAGCGTCGTCGATCACGCTGCCGGGCGGATCTCGATCATGCCCGGTTCAGGGGTTTCGATCGCAAATGCCGGCCACTTCCGGCAGAGGCTTGGCGTGAGCGAGCTGCACTCCTCCTGCTCAGTGGCGGTTCGGCAAGCAGATGCGCGCCTTGTCTCGCTGGGTTTTGCCGGCGAGACGGCACGCCGCACGGATGCGGCTGTCGTCAGAGCCTTGAAGGAAGCTCTCTCTATGTGACAGCCAGCTGCCCGGAGGCGGTCAGCGATCGTTTCACGCTGTATGGACGCAGGCTCCGCCGATATAGGTGGCGGCGATGTCGAGCGTTTTGGCAAGCACGACAAAGTCGGCATCGTAACCGGCTGCAAGCCGTCCCTTGCGATCATCGACCCGCATGGCTTGCGCGGCATAGGCCGATCCCATGCACAGCGCTTCTTCCAATGCGATGCCGAGTTTTTCATGCACGAAGCGCACGGAAGACAGCATATCGATATCGGCGCCGGCCAGCGTGCCGTCAGCCAATGCCAGCCGTCCGTCCTTGCGAAAAATCTCACGGCCGTTGAGGAAGAAACCGGTCTGGTCCGAGCCGATGGTCGACATGGCGTCGGTCACGATGAAAATCTTGCCCGGTCCCTGCTTTGCGCGGAGAGCCGCCCGCATGCTGGCCGGATCGACATGGATACCGTCGGCAATAATACCGGCATAGAGGCTTCCGAGATCAAGCGTGGCGCCGACGACGCCGGGTTCGCGGTTGCCGAGCTGGCTCATAGCGTTGAAAAGATGGGTCACGGTCCGTGCGCCGGCATCCGCATAGGCCTTCACCGTTGCGTAGCCGACATCGGTATGGCCGAGGCTGACGATGATGCCGGCTTCGGCGAGCGCCGCGACCTGCTTCAACGTCGTGTTTTCCGGCGCGACCGTCACCATCAGGCCGTCGAAAGCGTCGGCACAGGCGAGCATGGCCTGCAGGTCCGCGTCTTCCATCGGCCGGATCAGCGACGGGTCGTGCACGCCCTTGCGCGCGACGGAAAGATGCGGGCCTTCGATGTGTAGGCCGAGAAAGCCCGGAACACCGGCCTTCCTCGCTTCGATCCCCGCAGCAATGGTCTTGGCGCGAATGTCGAAGGTGTCGGTGATCAGCGTCGGCAGAAGCGCCGTCGTGCCGAATTTCGCATGGGCGGCGCAGATCTGCCTGATGGCATCCACATCCTGCTGATGGTTCAGCAACACGCCGCCGCCGCCATTGACCTGCAGGTCGATGAAGCCCGGAACGATCAGCTTCCCGTCGGCGGAGATCGTCTCGATGCCGGCGGGCAGGGCGCTTTCGGTGCGGATATCGGCGATCTTGCTGTTCTCGACCAGCAGCGCCTTGCCGTCATGCCAGATGTCGCCGTCGAAGATGCGGGCGCCGGTGATTGCGGTCTGAGCGCTCATCTCGTCTCCGTCACTTTCTTCAGCGCCACCGGGGCGTCGGGATTGAGACCGCGCGAGCGCGACCAGGATTCGACGAAACCATAGAAGGGCAGGATTAGCGTCAGGGCGTCGGTGATCGGGTGACCGGTTTCGACAAACGGCAATGCCTTAGCCGTCTTGAGCTTGGAAGACGTCGCGAAGGCAAGCGCGCCCTTGGCGCCGAGGCCATCGACGATATCCACGACCGAGTTCTCGGCCGCATCGCGCGCGGCAAGGCCGATCACCGGGAAGCGGCGTTCGACCAGCGCCACCGGGCCATGCAGCACTTCGGCGGCAGAATAGGCCTCGGCATGCATGCCGGAGGTTTCCTTGAATTTCAGTGCAGCTTCGGAAGCGATCGCCAGGGCGGGACCACGGCCCAGCATATAAAGCGATTCCGCCTCCCCGAGATTGTCGGCCAGCAGCTGCCAGTCGAGCTTCACGGCCTTTTCGAAATGGCCGGGCAGGGCTTTCACGGCTGCGCCAAGAGCCTCATCACCAGTCCATTCGGCAAGAACGGCAAGCCCGGCGACAATCGAGTTCACATAAGACTTGGTGGCGGCGACGGCGAGTTCCGGGCCGGCCTGGATATCGAGCGGATGGGTGCTGGCTTCCGAGATTGGCGAAGGCAGCGTGTTGGTGAGTGCGATCGTCACCGCGCCGGCCTTGGTTGCCGCTTCCGCCATGGCGACGATGTCCGGGCTCTTTCCGGATTGCGAGATGGCGATGGAGGCGGCGCCCGCAAGCTCCATCTTCGCGCCGTAGATCGAGGCCAGCGACGGGCCGAGCGAGGCTACGGGACGACCGGTCGAAAGCTCGATCGCGTATTTCAGGAAAAGTGCGGCATGGTCGGAAGAGCCGCGGGCAATGGTCACCAGAAAAGCCGGGTTCTTTTCGCGCAGCGCGGCACCCGCCTTGCGGATAGCGTCACCGGAACGGTCGAGCAGGCGGGCTGTTGCTTCCGGGATTTCGTCGATCTCGCGCCGCATATTGGTCTGCATGGTCTTGTCTCTTTCTCGGTATGGGATCAGCTGTCCGAAAGTGTCAGTTCAGCAACGAAGTCGTAGGCGTCGCCGCGATAAAGCGAGCGGGTGAATTCCACCACCCGGCCGGAGGCCAGATAGGAAATACGCTCAATGGAAAGGCTGGCGGAGCCGACAGCCACGCCCAGCATGGCGGCGTCGGGATCTTTCAGGGCACAGGCGGAAATGCGCTGCACCGCGCGCACCGGTCGCGACCGGGTCTTGTCAAGTTCGGCATAAAGCGAGGACGTAACGCGCGTCGGGTCCGGCAGGAATTCCGCGGAAATACTGGCGCGCTCAATGGCAAGGGGCAGATCGTCTGCAATACGCAACCGGCCGAGACGGGCGACAAGGCCGTCGGCCGGTAGGCCGAGCGTCATGATCTCATCCGGCGAAGGCTGAAACAGCCCGCGTTCGATCCACTGCGCCCGCGTGTTGAGGCCGCGCCGCGCCATGTCTTCGGTAAAGGAGGTGAGGCGCGACAGGGACTGCTGCACGCGGCTCACGGGCTTGACGACAAAGGTGCCTGATCCATGGCGGCGCACGAGAAGCCCGTCGCGCACGAGATCGTCCACCGCCTTGCGCACGGTCACGCGGCTGATGTTGGCGTAGTCGGCAAGATCGCGCTCCGGCGGCAATGCGTCGCCGTGATTGAGCTTGCCGGACACGATCGCCTCTTCGAGCGATTGCCGCAGTTTCAGGTACAGCGGGCCGGAGCCGCCGGCTTGCAGCCCTTCGAGCGGAAGAATGGCCTGGAGATGCTGTGTCATGCGTTCACCTCTTTAGCGAGGACGAAACGATGCGCGGCGAGAGCTACCGATCCGGTTAGCGCATCGGCTTCTGCGTCCGCGAAAAGAGACTGATGCCGCTCTGCCAGGAAAGGTCGATAAAGCGGCGCCAAACCGCCCAGGAGGCAAATACGCCGGCTGCCACGCCCGACCACGACATCAAGTGCCTCGTCGATCGCCTGCGCAGATGCCTTGAGCAACGCCAATGCCACCGGGTCCTGTCGCTCGGCATGAGCAAAGACTTTCGGTGCATAGCGGCCGAATTCGCCGGGATGGGCGAGGCGTGCGAACTCGACGACATCGCGCGGATTATTGTTGAATTCCGCCAGCACTTCATCTGTCAGGGGGGAAGAGGGGTGTATGCCGTCATAGGCCAGCAGGCTTTCCTGCAGCAACGCATGGCCGAGACGGCCGCCGCTGCCGAGGTCGCCGACTTTAAAACCCCAACCGCCGATATAGGAGACGTCGCCAGCGATGCGGGAGATATAAATGGTGCCGGTGCCGAGGATGGCGACGGCACCGTCACGATCGCCGATCGCGCCCTGCAGGGCGATCAGGCCATCGGATTCGATATCTGCGTGCGCGAAGGGCAGTCGCTCTTTTACATAATGCACGGCATCGCCGACATTGCTGCCGGCCACGCCGACGAGCGCATCGGTATTGGCGAAACCTTCCGGATCGATGCCGGCATCGTCAAACGCCGCCTGCACCGCTCCGATGATGTGCTTCAGCGCGGTGTCGGGGTCCGTCAGGATGTTGGCGGCGCCGCTTTTGCCGCGCCCGATGATGCGGCCATCCGCGCCGGCAAGCGCCGCGCGGCAGCTTGTCCCGCCGCCGTCTATACCGATGATGTAATGTGGCATGGATACCTCCGGAAAAAAGAATACCAAAAAAATACCATTAACCAAGCGAAATTCTTAGGTTTCGAGAAATGAAAGTTAATCGTATGATTATTTTCGATATTTTCTGCAACGCCACTTTTTCTTTAGAGCGGCATTAATTTTTCCTAGACAATTGGTATTTTTTTGGCATTAATTTGCGGCAGAGGAGTTTGCGCGTATGCCATCTGTGAAAACCGAAGAGCGTCACGAAAAGGCAATCGGACTGGATGTGGCCCATCCGGCCATGGCATTGCGTATTCTCGCATCCGGCCAGCAGGCTGCCGCCAAGGCTGTCGATGGCGCGATCGAGAGCATCGCGGCTGCCGCGGCGATTGCCTCCGATGTGCTTTCATCCGGTGGCAAGCTTGCTTATGCGGGCGCAGGTTCTTCCGGGTTGATGGCGATGGCCGATGCGCTGGAGCTTCCGGGCACCTACGGTATCGCGCATGACAAGGTCGTCGTGTTGCTTGCCGGCGGTGCTGCAAGCTTGGTCGATCTGGCCGGCGGTTACGAGGACGATATCGAGCTTGCTCGCAACGACGTCAGGAATGCCGGCATCGGCAAGGGCGATTGCCTGATTGCCGTTTCGGCGAGCGGCTCGACGCCCTATGCGCTGGCGGCCCTTGATGAAGCCCGTAGCTGCGGCGCGCGGGTAATCGCCATGGCGAACAACCCCGGTGCTCAGCTTTTTGCAGACGCAGAGGTTTCGATACTGTTGCAAACGCCGCCGGAAGTCGTTTCCGGCTCGACCCGCATGGGTGCAGGCACCGCGCAGAAGATTGCCTTCAATATGTTTTCGACACTGGTCGGCATTCAGCTCGGCCACGTCTATGACGGCCATATGGTCAATCTCAAGGCCGACAACATCAAGCTGCGCGGCCGCGCGGTACGCATCGTGTCGGATATCGCCGGCGTTAGTGCGACCGAGGCCGGACATCATCTCAATACTGCATCGGGTTCAGTCAAGATCGCCATTCTGCTTGCTGCTGGGGCGGGCACGGTGGCGGCTGCGCAAGTGGCACTTGCGGCATCACGGCAGAATTTGCGCAAGGCCCTCAAAGGGCTTGCAGCGCAAGGCTAGAGCGGCTCCGGCGTGTCGGCCGAGGCTTGAAAACGAAAAGATCCTGCGCGCTCGCTAGCGCGCATGGTCAGGAAGAACTGGGTTCCAAAACGCGCCAGACCGGCGCTTATAAAAGGGAGAACGTAATGACCCGTACGACTTTGAAAGGTCTGCTGCTTGCGA
Source organism: Pararhizobium arenae (assembly GCF_001931685.1). Classification (GTDB taxonomy): domain Bacteria; phylum Pseudomonadota; class Alphaproteobacteria; order Rhizobiales; family Rhizobiaceae; genus Pararhizobium; species Pararhizobium arenae. The sequence continues at coordinate 97,438 of NZ_MOOY01000004.1, forward strand.
CCAGCATTCTCGGCTCCGCCGGACTGGCCCATGCCGAAGACGTAACGCTGACCATCGAAAGCTGGCGCAATGACGACCTGTCGATCTGGCAGGAGAAGCTGATCCCGGCCTTCGAAGCCAAGAACCCCGGGATCAAGGTGGTGTTCGCGCCGACCGCGCCAACCGAATACAATGCTGCGCTGAACGCCAAGCTCGACGCCGGCACCGCGGGCGATCTCGTCACCTGCCGCCCGTTCGATGCTTCGCTCGAACTCTACAACAAGAAGCACCTTGCTGACCTGACCGGCCTGCCGGGCATGGAGAACTTCTCTGATGTCGCCAAGTCAGCCTGGACGACGGACGATGGCGCGGCCACCTTCTGCGTGCCGATGGCGTCTGTTATCCATGGCTTCATCTACAACAAGGACGCCTTCGACAAGCTTGGCATCGCCGTTCCGGCGACCGAAGCCGAATTCTTTGCGGCGCTCGACAAGATCAAGGCTGACGGCACCTACATCCCGATGGCCATGGGCACGAAGGATCTCTGGGAAGCCGCAACCATGGGCTACCAGAACATCGGCCCGACCTACTGGAAGGGTGAAGAAGGCCGCGCTGCCCTCATCAAGGGCGAGCAGAAGCTGACCGACGCCGGCTGGGTCGAGCCCTACAAGGTCCTCGCCAAGTGGAAGGATTATCTCGGCGACGGCTTCGAAGCCCAGACCTATCCGGACAGCCAGAACCTGTTCACGCTCGGCCGCGCCGCCATCTACCCGGCAGGCTCGTGGGAAATCGGCCTGTTCAACAGCCAGGCAGACTTCAAGATGGGCGCCTTCCCGCCGCCGGTTAAGACCGCTGGCGACACCTGCTACATCTCCGACCACAACGACATCGGTGTTGGCCTGAACGCCAAGAGCGCCCATGCCGAGCAGGCCAAGACCTTCCTCTCGTGGGTTGCTTCGCCGGAATTTGCTGAAATCTACGCCAACTCGCTGCCGGGCTTTTTCAGCCTGAATTCGACGCCGGTAAAGATGGCGGATCCGCTCGCTCAGGAATTTGTGTCCTGGCGCGAAAAGTGCAAGCCGACGATCCGCTCGACCTACCAGATCCTGTCGCGCGGCACGCCGAACCTCGAAAACGAGACCTGGGTCGAATCCGCCAACGTGATCAACGGTACGGATACGCCGGAAGTTGCTGCTGAAAAGCTGCAGAAGGGCCTCGACAGCTGGTACAAGCCTGCGAAGTAATCTTTGGGTAGGGCTTATCCCTCACCCTTGCCCTCTCCCTGCTTGCGGGGGGAGGGGATTACCAAGTCAAGTGGCTTTTCCCTTCTTCCCGTCTGCGGGAAAAGGTGCCGAAGGGCGTATGAAAGGCAGCACTTGTGGCAGGATGCTTCATGCGAAAAAGCAGATCATCCAGCCGAAAATATGTAATCTGAAATCGTAAGCGTGAGCAGCGGGAATTGGCTGTAGGGCGTGCGCGGTGCAAACCGGCGGCACGGGCTTTCGCTTACCGCATACATTGAACAAAACACGTCGGAGCGGCAGAGCCATGAGCAGCGCCACATATTCTGAAGACGAGATAAAGATCGCGCCGCGCGCAAGACGCTGGCACATCGCCGTCTTCCTGTTGCCGGCCTTTCTTGTCTATACGGCGGTCATGATCCTGCCGCTCGTCGAGACGCTCAGGCTCTCGCTGTTCAACACCGTCGATGGTCAGTCTACCTTTGTAGGGCTTCAGAATTTTCAGGTGCTGTTCGGCGACGCACGCTGGGCGCATGACTTCTGGAATGCGCTCAAAAACAACACGATCTTCTTTGCGATCCACATGCTGGTGCAGAACCCTCTCGGCATCGCGCTCGCCGCCATGCTGTCGATCCCGAAGCTGCGGCTTGCGCCGTTCTACCGCACGGCGATCTTCCTGCCGACATTGCTTTCCTTCGTCATCGTCGGTTTCATTTGGAAGCTCATTCTTTCGCCGATCTGGGGCATCACGCCGTTCTTCATGGATCTGGTCGGCTTGAAATCGTTCTTCGGTCCTTGGCTCGGCAAACCCGACTCCGCCCTGATCACGGTCTCGCTGATCTCCGTCTGGCAAAATGTCGGTATCCCGATGATGTTGATCTACGCGGCTCTCCTCAACATCCCGGACGAGGTGATCGAGGCGGCAGAGTGTGACGGCGTCACCGGCTGGGCGCAGTTCTGGAAGATCAAGCTGCCGCTGGTGCTGCCGGCGATCGGCATGGTCTCGATCCTGACCTTCGTCGGCAACTTCAACGCCTTCGACCTGATCTACACCGTGCAGGGCGCCCTTGCAGGTCCCGATGGCTCGACCGACATTCTCGGCACGCTGCTTTACCGCACCTTCTTCGGTTTCCAGTTGCAGCTTGGCGACCGCTCGATGGGCGCGACGATCGCCACCGTCATGTTCCTGATTATCCTCGCCGGCGTCTCGCTTTATCTGTTTACGATCCAGCGGCGCATCCGCCGCTACCAGTTCTGAGGAGGCCGAGATGTCCAAAGCCCGTATCTCCCCGGTCCGCTCCGGTTTCGTCCATCTGGCTCTTGCCGGCTATACAGCCATCGCGCTGTTTCCCGTCCTGCTGACGATCCTCAATTCGTTCAAGGACAAGAATGCCATCTTTCGCTCGCCACTGTCGCCGCCGACCATGAAAAGCTTCAGCCTGATCGGCTACGAGACGGTGCTGAAGCAGGGCGATTTCGTCGGCTATTTCCAGAACAGCCTGATCGTCACCGTCGTCTCGATCTTCTTCGTACTGCTGTTCGGCGCCATGGCGGCCTTCGCGCTGTCGGAATATCGTTTCCGCGGCAATACGCTGATGGGGCTTTATCTGGCGATCGGTATCATGATCCCGATCCGCCTCGGCACGGTCGCGATCCTGCAGGGCATGGTCGCCGCCGGCCTCGTCAACACGCTGACGGCGCTGATCCTCGTCTACACCGCACAGGGCCTGCCGCTGGCGATCTTCATCCTCTCGGAGTTCATGCGAACGGTCTCTGACGACCTGAAGAATGCCGGTCGCATCGATGGGCTCTCCGAATATGCGATCTTTTTCCGTCTCGTGCTGCCGCTGATCCGGCCGGCGATGGCGACGGTCGCGGTCTTCACAATGATCCCGATCTGGAATGATCTCTGGTTCCCGCTGATCCTCGCGCCGGGTGAAGCCACCAAGACCGTCACGCTCGGCAGCCAGGTCTTCATCGGCCAGTTCGTCACCAACTGGAATGCGGTCCTCTCCGCGCTCTCGCTGGCGATCTTCCCGGTCCTCATTCTCTATGTGATCTTTTCGCGGCAGCTGATCCGCGGCATTACGGCAGGAGCAGTCAAGTGAGCATGCCAGAAAAACCGATCCGCGTTCTCGTTGCCGGTCTTGGAAACATGGGCCGCAGCCATGCGCTCGCCTATCACAACAATCCGGGCTTCGAGATCGTCGGCCTCGTCAATCGCTCGAAGCCGACGCTTGCGCCCGAGCTTGGCGGCTACGAAATCCTGCCGGATTTTGAAAAGGCCTTGCAGGAGCTGAAGCCCGATCTCTGCTCGATCTGCACCTATTCGGACAGCCATGCGGATTATGCCGTCATGGCCTTCGAGGCCGGTTGCGATGTCTTTATTGAAAAGCCGCTGGCAACGACGGTCGCGGATGCAGAGCGCGTCGTGGCGGCGGCGAAGAAGGCCGGCAAGAAGCTGGTCGTCGGCTATATCCTGCGCCACCATCCGTCCTGGATCAGGCTGATCGAGGAAGCTCGGAAACTAGGCGGCCCTTACGTCTTCCGCATGAACCTCAACCAGCAATCGTCAGGCCCGACCTGGGAAACCCACAAGTCGCTGATGCAGACGACGCCGCCGATTGTCGATTGCGGCGTGCATTATGTCGATGTCATGTGCCAGATCACCGACGCGAAACCCGTCGAAGTCCGCGGTATGGGCCTGCGTCTGTCGAACGACATCGCACCGGATATGTACAACTACGGCCACCTGCAGGTGATCTACGAGGATGGTTCCATCGGCTGGTATGAGGCCGGCTGGGGGCCGATGATCTCGGAAACCGCCTTCTTCGTGAAGGACGTCATGTCGCCCAACGGCGCGGTCTCGATCGTCATGGACCCGAATGCCAAGTCCGACGATATCGACACGCACACCAAGACGGCCGTGATCCGCGTCCACAAGGCAGAGACCGGCCCGGATGGCAAGTTCCTGCACAAGGACGAAGACCTGAAGATGGACGGTGAGCCGGGCCATCAGGAACTCTGCGACCGTGAGCAGGCCTATGTCCTGAAGGCCATCCGCGAAAACATCAATCTCGACCGCCACATGGACGATGCCGTCCAGTCGCTGCGCATCTGCCTTGCGGCGGATGAAAGCGTGCGCACCGGTCATCCGATCAAGCTTTAAGGGGGCTTCCGTGGGATCGCTTCAACTGAAATCCATCCGCAAGGCCTTCGGCACCCATGAAGTTCTGAAGGGCATCGACCTTGAGGTCAAGGACGGCGAGTTCGTAATCTTCGTCGGCCCCTCCGGCTGCGGCAAGTCCACGCTGCTGCGCGTTATCGCCGGTCTTGAAGACGCAACTTCCGGCAGCGTGCAGATCGATGGCGCCGAGGTGATCAACACGCCGCCCGCCAAGCGCGGTATCGCCATGGTCTTCCAGTCCTACGCGCTCTATCCGCACCTGACGGTCAAGGACAATATGGGTCTCGGCCTCAAACAGATGGGTGCACCCAAGGCGGAGATTGATGCCAAGGTGGCCAAGGCCTCTTCCATGCTGTCGCTGGAGCAGTATCTCGCTCGCCGCCCTGCCGAGCTTTCTGGCGGCCAGCGCCAGCGTGTCGCCATCGGCCGCGCCATTGTCCGCGAACCGAAACTCTTCCTCTTCGATGAGCCGCTGTCGAACCTCGATGCCGCACTGCGTGTCAACACCCGTCTCGAGATCGCCCGCCTGCACCGCAGCCTCAAGGCGACGATGATCTATGTGACGCATGATCAGGTCGAGGCGATGACCCTTGCCGACAAGATCGTCGTGCTGAATGCCGGCCAGATCGAGCAGGTTGGCTCGCCGATGGAGCTTTACAACAAGCCGGCTAACACCTTCGTCGCCGGCTTCATCGGCTCGCCGCAGATGAATTTCATCGACGCAGGCCGCCTCGGCGACAGCGCCGCCAAGACCATCGGTATCCGGCCGGAGCATATCACGCTGGCCCGCGACGCCGGCGAGTGGAAGGGCAAGGTCATCCATGTCGAGCATCTCGGCGCCGATACGATCGTCTATCTCGAAACCGAGACAACCGGCCTGCTGACGGTGCGCCTTTTTGGCGAGCACAGGTTCGCAGTCGATGACATCGTCTACGCCACGCCGGACACATCGCTGATGCATCGCTTCGGCGGGGACGATCGCGTTCTTCGCTGATCTTCCATCAAATCGAAATGCCGTTTGTAACCGGATGTTGCCGAAAGGCGGCGTCCGGTAACGTTTTATTGTGCGCCGCGTCATCCGCTTGATTCCGTACGGAAATTAACATACGAGTTTGTTTGTATAATTTGATGCGCCAGCCAGAGTTCCCGTCTGGCCAGGCGTATCAGTTTGAATTTCTTGATCTTCCGGTCACATTTCCTTGCTTTGGGGAGGGGATGGTGAGAGCCGGAGTTTTTCATATGGAAACGACCATGCGGATGAACCGACTGATCCTGACTGCTGCCGTGGCAAGCCTGGCGCTCCTCGCCGGATGTCAAAAAGAGGAGGAGCAGCAGGCTGCTCCCGCATACCCCCCGGCGCAGGTCTCTGTCGTCACGACGAAGGCTGAAGAACTGCCGATCATCAACGAACTGCCGGGACGGATCGCGGCCACCCGCGTCGCCGAGGTCCGCCCGCGCGTATCTGGCATCGTCGTCGAGCGTGTGTTCGAGCAGGGCTCGGTCGTCAAGGAAGGCGACGTGCTCTACCGGATCGACCCGGCACCCTTCCAGGTCCAGGTTGACAGCGCTGCGGCCACGCTTGCCCGCGCCAAGGCCGTCCAGCTTCAGGCCCGCCAGACGGCCGATCGTCAGGACCAGCTGCGTAAGGCCAATGCCGCCAGTGCCCAGGCTTATGATGACGCCATCGCCCAGCTTGCCCAGGCCGATGCCGATGTCGCGGGTGCGCAGGCAGGCCTCGCAACGGCCGAACTCAATCTTCAATACGCCAGCGTGACGGCGCCGATCAGCGGTCGTATCGGCCGTGCGCTGATCACCGAAGGCGCGCTTGTCAGCGCAAACGGCACGGAAAATCTCGCAACGATCCAGCAGCTCGATCCTGTTTATGCCGACTTCACGCAGCCGGCGACCGATCTCATTCGCCTTCGCAAAGCGCTGCAGGACGGCCAGATGATGACCGACAAGAACGAGGCAACGGTACAGTTGATCCTTGACGACGGCACGCCCTACGATCAGAAGGGCAGGCTGTTGTTCTCCGAAGCTGCCGTCGATGAAACGACCGGCCAGATTACCCTTCGCGGCGAATTCCCAAATCCGGATAACGATCTTCTGCCGGGCATGTATGTGCGCGTTCAGGTCCAGCAGGGTGTTGAAAAGAACGCCATTGCCGTTCCGCAGCAGGCCGTGCAGCGCAATGCTGGCGGCCAGCCGCAGGTCTATGTCGTTACTGCTGACAACAAGGTGGAATTTCGTACGATCACGCTTGGCCGCACCATCGGTAATCGCTGGCAGGTCGCCAGCGGTTTGAAGCCGGATGAGAAGGTCATCGTCGAGGGCTTCCAGAAAATCGGCCCCGGCGCCCCCGTTGTTCCGTCCGAGTGGGACCCGAATGCAAAGCCGGCAGCTGACGCACCGGCAGACGCCGCTGCCGAGCCTAAGGCTGGCGACGAGGCAAAGCCCGCAGCCGAAGGCGCCGACAAGGCTGCGGCATCGGCTGAGGGCGAACAGCCGGCCGAGCAGAAGTAAGGATCGCAAGATGCCCAGTTTCTTTATCGACAGGCCGATTTTCGCCTGGGTGGTTGCGATCTTCATCATGATCGCAGGCGCCATCGCCATTCCGATGCTGCCGATCTCGCAGTATCCGGACGTCGCCCCGCCCCAGATATCCGTCAACACCAGCTATCCCGGCGCATCCTCTCAGGACACCTACCAGAGCGTCACGCGACTCATCGAAGACGAGTTGAACGGTATCGAAGGCCTTCTTTACTTCGAATCCACCTCAAGCGCCTCCGGCTCGGTGGAAATCAGCGCGACTTTCGCGCCAGGCACCGATCCCGGCGATGCCGCCGTCGATGTTCAGAACCGTGTTCGCCGCGTCGAGCCACGTTTGCCGGACAGCGTCAAGCAGCAGGGCGTTCAGGTCGATGAAGCCGGCTCCGGTTTTCTGCTGATCATCGCGCTCACCTCGACCGATGGCACCATGGATGCGATCGGTCTCGGTGACTATCTGAACCGCAACGTTCTCTCGGAAATCCAGCGTGTTCCCGGCGTCGGCCGGGCGCAGCTTTTTGCCACCGAACGCTCGATGCGCGTCTGGCTCGACCCGGACAAGATGCTCGGCCTCAACCTGACGGCAAGCGACGTGACGGCGGCCATTGGCGCTCAGAACGCGCAGGTTGCCGCCGGCTCCATCGGCGCTCAGCCCAACCCGATTACCCAGCAGATCGCCGCTCCTGTGATTATCAAGGGCCAGCTGACGTCACCGGAGGAATTCGGTGCGATCGTGCTGCGCGCCAATCAGGATGGTTCGGCAGTCCGTCTGCGTGATGTCGCCCGCGTCGAAGTCGGTGGCGAAAGCTACAGCTTCACCACCCGCCTTAACGGCAAGCCATCCGCTGCTATCGGCGTTCAGCTTTCGCCAACCGGCAACGCGATGCAAACCTCCGCCGCCATCCAGGAGCGGATGAAGGAGCTTTCGACCTATTTCCCGGAAGGTCTCGAATATTCGATCCCTTATGACACCTCGCCATTCGTCAAGGTGTCGATCGAGAAGGTTCTGCACACGTTGCTCGAAGCCGTGGCGCTGGTGTTCCTCGTGATGTTTCTGTTCCTGCAGAACATTCGCTACACCATCATCCCGACGCTGGTCGTTCCGGTTGCCCTTCTCGGCACATGTGCCGTCATGTACGGCATGGGCTTCTCGATCAACGTGCTCACCATGTTCGGCATGGTGCTGGCGATCGGCATTCTCGTCGATGACGCGATCATCGTCGTTGAAAACGTCGAGCGCATCATGTCGGAAGAGGGGATCTCCCCCCGCGAAGCCACCCGCAAGGCGATGAAGCAGATTACGCCGGCCGTTATCGGCATCACGCTGGTTCTGGCCTCGGTGTTCATTCCGATGGCCTTCTTCCCGGGCGCCGTCGGCGTCATCTACCGCCAGTTCTCGCTGACCATGGTCGTGTCGATCCTGTTCTCGGCCTTCCTCGCTCTGTCCCTGACACCGGCACTTTGCGCCAGCTTCCTGAAGCAGGTTCCAAAGGGCCACCATCATGCCAAGCGCGGGTTCTTCGGCTGGTTCAACCGCGGCTTCGACAAGACCTCGCACGCCTATAGCGGCTCGGTCTCGTGGCTGATCCGCCGCGCCGGGCGCTTCATGCTGATCTACGTCATCATCCTCGGCGGCCTCGGCTATCTCTTCGTGAAGCTACCCTCGTCGTTCCTTCCCGATGAAGACCAGGGCTTCGTCATCGTCCTGATGCAGTTGCCTTCGGAAGCGACGGGACACCGCACGGATGAGGTCATTGCCAGCGCCGAAGGCATCTTTGGCAAGGAAGAAGCCGTCGACAAGATCGTTGCGATCAACGGCTTCTCCTTCTTCGGCGCCGGCCAGAACGCAGCACTCGCGTTCGTGACGCTGGACGACTGGGCAGAGCGCGACGCGAACAACTCGGCCCAGTCGATTGCCGGTCGCGCGACGATGGCGATGAGCCAGATCAAGGATGCGATCTCGTTTGCGCTGTCGCCACCGCCGATCCAGGGTCTCGGTACGACGGGCGGCTTCTCCTTCCGCCTGCAGGATCGCGCCGGTCTCGGCGAGCAGGCGCTGGCGCAAGCCCGCGACCAGCTTCTCGGCCTTGCGGCCCAGAGCCCAGTCCTGGCCGGCGTGCGCTTCGAAGGCATGCCCGATGCGGCCCAGGCAAATGTCCTGATCGACCGCGAGAAGGCAAACACCTTCGGAGTGACGTTCGCCGACATCAACTCGACGATCTCGACCAATCTCGGCTCGTCCTATGTCAACGACTTCCCGAATGCCGGCCGCATGCAGCGCGTGACGGTGCAGGCGGACGAGAACAAGCGCATGCAGACGTCTGATCTTCTCAATCTGAACGTCCGAAACTCGAATGGCGGCATGGTGCCGATTTCTTCCTTCGCCACGGTGGAGTGGGTCAAGGCACCGACACAGACGGTTGGCTATAACGGCTACCCCTCGGTGAAAATCAGCGGCGATACCAAGCCGGGCTACTCGTCCGGTGACGCGATTGCCGAGATGCAACGCCTGATGACGCAGCTGCCTGCAGGCTTCGGCTATGAATGGACGGGTCAGTCGCTGCAGGAAATCCAGTCCGGTTCGCAGGCGCCGATCCTGATCGCGCTCTCGTGCCTTCTGGTCTTCCTGTGCCTGGCTGCACTCTATGAAAGCTGGTCGATCCCGGTCTCGGTCATCATGGTCGTGCCGCTCGGCGTTATCGGCGCGGTGCTTGCCGTGACGCTGCGCGACATGCCAAACGACGTATACTTCAAGGTCGGCCTGATCGCGATCATTGGCCTATCCGCCAAGAATGCGATCCTGATCATCGAGTTCGCCAAGGAGCAGATGGAGGCAGGCAAGTCCCTGTTCGACGCCACGATCGAGGCATCGCACCTGCGCTTCCGCCCGATCCTGATGACTTCTCTCGCCTTCACGCTCGGCGTTCTGCCGCTGGCGATTGCCACGGGCGCAAGCTCTGGCAGCCAGCGCGCCATCGGCACCGGCGTCATGGGCGGCATGATCTCGGCGACCGTCCTCGCCATCTTCTTCGTTCCCGTGTTCTTCGTCTTCGTGATGCGGCTTTTCGGAACGAAGTCGGTGCATGTGAAGAACGAAAAGACAGAGACGCCGACCGCTCCGGCCGAATGATAAGGGAAGGGCCCGCCGGACAAAGGCGGGCCTTTTCATGGGAGGACGTATGAGAAGGACAAAGGCCGAGGCAGAGGAGACGCGCCAGAACATTCTGAGTGCGGCGGAACAAATCTTCTTTGAAAAGGGCGTTTCCAATGCGACGATGGAGGAGGTTGCCACCGCAGCCGGCGTCACCCGGGGTGCCATCTACTGGCATTTCGCCAACAAGACCGATCTTTTTCTCGAACTCTACAATACCGTCAAAATTCCCCAGGAAGACATGGTCGCGCGGGATATCGAGACGGATCAGTCCGAAGATATTCTCGGCGATATCGAGCGTGTCGCGAGCGAATGGCTGGATGTCATGAGGATCGACGAGCAGCGCCAGCGCGTTTTTGCCATTCTGTTGCGCTGTGATTATGCGGGTGATCTGGCTCCCGTGCTTGAGCGGCAGCAAGAAGTCCATGACTACCACACCAAGATCCTGAATACGGCCTTTGAACGGGCGCTGAACCGGGGCCAGATGGATGCGCGCTGGACGCCCCAGGCGGCGACCAATCTTTTACGCTGGACCATGCAAGGTCTCTGCAGCGAATGGCTGCTTTTCGGTCGTCGCTTCGATCTGCCTGTCGAAGGCAAGAAAGGCCTCAGACAACTTTTCTCAAGTTTCCGGTCTGCAGCGGGTTAGACAACTGCCCCTCTCCAAAACGGCGAGGGCTTGTTGCCTTTCTCAGTGCGCCTCATCCCAGTTATGGGCCGCACGCGCATCGACCTTCAGCGGCACCTTCATGTCGAGCGCCGGCATCGCCGCGTTTTCCATGACGGAAACGATCAGCGGTATCGCCCGCTCGACATCTGCGTCCTCGACCTCGAAGATCAGCTCATCATGCACCTGCAAAAGCATGCGGGCGCGCTCGGAAAGCCCGGCCTGCACGAGCGCCGGCTCCATCTTGATCATGGCCCGGCGGATGACGTCGGCGGCCGAACCCTGGATCGGGGCATTGATTGCGGCGCGCTCGTTAAAAGCGCGCAGTGACGGGTTGGATGAGCGGATATCGGGATAATGCGCCCGGCGACCGAAAATGGTTTCCACATAGCCGTTTTCGCGGGCAAAAGCCTTGGTCGTTTCCATGTAGTCGCGAATGCCGGGGAAGCGCTCGAAATACTTCTTGATGTAGTCGCCGGCTTCCGAGCGCTCGATGGAGAGCTGGTTGGCAAGCCCGAAGGCTGAGATGCCGTAGATGATGCCGAAGTTGATCGCCTTGGCGCGGCGACGGATTTCGCTCGGCATGCCTTCAACCGGTACGCCGAACATTTCCGAGGCCGTCATCGCATGAATGTCGACCCCATCGGCAAAGGCCTGGCGCAGCTGCGGGATATCGGCCACATGGGCGAGCACGCGCAGTTCGATCTGGCTGTAGTCGGCCGACACCAGCTTGTGGCCGGGCGTCGAGACGAAGGCGGTGCGGATTTTGCGACCTTCGGCCGTGCGCACAGGAATATTCTGCAGGTTCGGATCGGAGGAAGAAAGGCGGCCCGTCGTCGTTGCGGCCAGCGCATAGGACGTGTGGACGCGCTTCGTCTGCGGATGCACGAAGCCGGGAAGGGCGTCGGTGTAGGTGGATTTGAGCTTGGTCAGCTGGCGCCAGTCGACGATCTTGCGCGGCAGCTCGTGGCCGGCGGCGGCGAGATCTTCCAAGACCTGAGCCGAGGTCGACCATTGACCGGTCTTGGTTTTCGATGCACCCGGCAAGCCCATGCGGCCAAACAGGATGTCACCGAGCTGCTTTGGCGAGCCGATATTGAACGTCTCGCCGGCGAGCTTGTAGATTTCGTCTTCAAGGGCGGCAGCGCCTTGAGCCAACTCGCCGGAAAGACGGGACAGAATCTGGCGGTCGATGCTGATGCCGCGTTCTTCCATGCGGGCGAGCACCGGCACCAGCGGGCGCTCCAGTCGCTCATAGACGGCGCTGAGCTTGCTTGCCGCGAGCCGCGGTTTAAGCACCTGCCAGAGGCGCAGCGTCACGTCGGCGTCTTCGGCGGCATAGGCAGTGGCGCGGTCGATATCGACATAGTCGAACGTCACCATGGTTTTGCCGCTGCCGGCGACGTCCTTATAGGCGATCGGCTTATGGTTCAGCCAGCGCTCCGAAAGCGTGTCCATGCCATGGGTGCCCGTGCCGGCATCGACGACATAGGACATCAGCATCGTATCGTCGAAACCCTCGACGGTAATGCCGTAGCGCTTCATCACGAGGTAGTCGTATTTCAGGTTCTGCGCCACCTTCAGAACGGAAGGATCTTCCAGCAAGCCCTTCAGCCGGTCGAGCGCATCGCGGGTCGAAATCTGGTTCTCGACCAACCCGCCACCGAGCAGATCGCCGACGCCGCTCTTGTGAATCAGCGGCACATAGGCGGCCTTGATCGCGGTTCCCGTCGGGTCCTTGGCATTGTCGGCAACGGCGAGCGAAAAGCCGACGAGCTCAGCCTGCATGGCATCCAGTGAGGTGGTTTCCGTATCGAAGGCGACGATGCCGGTTTCACGGGCAAGGGCGATGAAGGCATCAAGCGAGGCGAGGTCGCGGATGGTCAGGTAGCCGCTATGATCGATCTTTGCCTCGGCAAAGATCCGGGCGCGGGATTGTGCCAGCGATTGAGCGGTATTTGCGTCTTCCGCAGCGGTACGACCGGCTGCGATGAAGGCGCTTGCCGCTTCGGCGGCGGTCTCGCCGTCAGGGGTAGCATCTGCTCCTGATGTGGCGGCTTCGCCCTTGTCGAGATCGGGGCCATGGGCTTCCGCGCCCCACTCCACAGGCACCTTGGCGGCCTCGACTGCATCGGCATCCGTTTCGGTCGCGGCAGCGACGCGTCGCGTCAGCGTCGTGAATTCCATGGCCTTTAGGAAGGCAATGAGCTTTACGCCATCCTGTGGCTCAAGCCCTAGCTCTTCGAGCGGCACATCGATTGGCGTGTCGATCTTCAGTGTCACCAGCTGGCGCGAGAGGCGGGCGAGATCGGCATTGGCGATGATGTTTTCACGGCGCTTCTGCTGCTTGATTTCGCTGGCGCGGGAAAGCAGCGTGTCGAGATCGCCGAACTCCTCGAGCAGCTGCGCCGCCGTCTTCGGACCGATGCCGGGGATACCGGGCACGTTGTCGGTCGAATCGCCGGTCATCGCCTGCAGGTCGATCATCTTGTCCGGCGTCACGCCCCATTTCTCGATGACCTCGGGAATGGAAATCTGCTTGTCCTTCATGCTGTCATACATCGAGACGTTTTCAGTCACGAGCTGCATGAGGTCCTTGTCGGAAGAGACGATGGTGACATCCGCGCCAGCAGCTTCCGCAAGCCGTGCGTAGGTGGCGATCAAGTCATCGGCTTCGTAACCTTCCTTCTCGATGCAGGGCAGGTTAAAGGCGCGGGTGGCGTGGCGGATGAGGCCGAATTGCGGGATCAGGTCTTCCGGCGGCGCCGTGCGGTTCGCCTTGTAGAGATTGTAGAGATCGTTGCGGAAGGTCTTCGAGGAATAGTCGAAAATGACGGCGAAATGGGTGGGCGTGACGCCGACAGAGGTGTCGCGCGCATCCGTCAGCAACTTCCACAGCATGTTGCAGAAACCCGAGACCGCATTGACCGGCAGGCCGTCCGACTTGCGGTTCAAAGGGGGGATGGCGTGAAACGCCCGGAAGATGAACCCGGAGCCGTCAACGAGGAAGAGATGATCGCCTTTTTTCATAGCGACAAGGGATAGCGCGGGCCGTCTCCAGCGTCCATCTTTCATTCCGGGTGTCATGGGATTTTTGCGCCGTTCCGCGTTCACGCGAACGTTACGAATTTGTAATCCATGGCCGGCGATGCTCTCCCTTGAAAAGCCACATTTGCACACCCAAATCCCAGTCAACGGCAAACGAACACGCCGTCTTCTGGCAAGTGGCCTGTCCCCCGCCCGCGTCAGATGCAAGGACAAAGGCCTATCCCCCTCTCCGGGCCTTTGTCCACTTTATGACAAAACCGCCATGGCTCCGCCTCCGCCATGGCGGTTTTTATTTTGCGGCATCAAAAACCCGTGAAAAGCCTGTCAAACAGCCGTGTTACGTCAATGTAACTTGTCATAAATCGACGGGGGGCGTACCCATTGGACATGGCCTTCGACAGAATGGATTCTGCGACTTACCTGGCCAGTCTGCTGGCCAAAAATTTCTCCCGCGCCTTGCAGGAGAGAGGTCAGAAACTCGGCTTCGCGCCGGGCCAGTTTCCGGTGCTCCTGGAACTCTGGAGCGAGGAAGGGTTGACCCAGCGCCAACTGATCGATCGGCTGGATATCGAGCAGGCCACCATGGCCAATACGCTTGCGCGCATGGAGCGCGATGGTTTGATCGAGCGCCGCCGCCACCCCACGGACAAACGCGCCCAGCAGATTTTTCTCACCGACAGGGCCCGGGCGATGGAAGCGGACGCAAAGGAAGCCGCTGCCGCCGCCGACCAGTCGCTGTTCAGCGGTTTCCGCCGCTTCGAGCGTGAGCTGATGCTCGAATATATGCGCATGGCGATCGCCAACAGCGCCCGTGAATAGGTGGATCAAAAGTTTTTGCTTAAAGCCGTCCTCGTCTTTGTCTAGGTTCCGCTCCAAACGAAAGGAATCGGACATGACGCAAAGCGTTCTCACCCGCGCGGACGAAAACCTCAATGCCAGCCTGGAGCGGCTCTTCGATCTGGTGCGCATCCAGTCGATCTCGACCGACCCGGCCTACAAGGCGGAATGCCGCAAGGCGGCAGAATGGCTGGTGGCGGAACTCAACAGCCTCGGCTTTGCCGCCTCGGTGCGCGACACGCCCGGCCATCCGATGGTCGTTGCTCATCACGAAGGCGCCATGCCGGACGCGCCGCACGTGCTCTTCTATGGCCACTATGACGTCCAGCCGGTCGATCCGATCGAGCTTTGGGATACCGCGCCGTTCGAGCCTACGATCAAGGAGCTCAATGGCAGCAAGGTTATCACCGGCCGCGGCACGGCCGATGACAAGGGCCAGCTGCTCACCTTCGTCGAAGCCTGCCGCGCCTATAAGGAAACCGTCGGTTCGTTGCCGTGCAGGGTCACGATCCTGTTCGAAGGCGAAGAGGAATCCGGTTCGCCGTCGCTGAAGCCGTTCCTTGAAGCCAATGCCGCCGAACTGAAGGCGGACTATGCTCTCGTTTGCGATACCAGCATGTGGGACCGTGATACGCCCGCCATTTCCGCCGGCCTGCGCGGTCTCGTCGGCGAGGAAATCGTCATCACCGCCGCCGATCGCGATCTGCACTCCGGCTATTTCGGGGGTGCTGCTGCAAACCCGATCCATATCCTGACGAAGGTGCTTGCCGGTCTGCACGACGATCAGGGCCGCGTGACGCTTGATGGCTTCTACGAAGGTGTCGAGGAGACCCCGAGCCAGATCAAGGCTGCCTGGGAAACGCTTGGCCTGACAGCCGATAAATTTCTCGGAGAAATAGGTCTTTCCATCCCTTCCGGGGAAAAGGGACGTTCGGTTCTGGAACTCACCTGGGCGCGTCCGACGGCCGAGGTCAACGGCATCTGGGGCGGCTATACCGGCGAAGGATTCAAGACCGTGATTGCAGCCAAGGCTTTCGCCAAGATTTCCTTCCGCCTTGTCGGTCAGCAGAACCCGGACAAGATCCGCGAAGCCTTCCACGCTTATGTTCGCGCGCAGATACCGGCCGATTGCTCGGTGGAGTTCCATCCGCATGGCGGCTCGCCGGCCATCCAGCTTCCATATGATTCGGCTCTCCTGAACACCGCCAAATCAGCACTTTCGGACGAATGGCCAAAGCCTGCGGTCATCATCGGCATGGGCGGCTCGATCCCGATCGTCGGTGATTTCCAGAAGATGCTCGGCATGGAATCGCTGCTTGTCGGCTTCGGTCTTTCTGATGACCGCATCCATTCGCCGAACGAGAAGTATGAACTTCAGTCGTTCCACAAGGGCATCCGCTCCTGGGTGCGTATTCTGGACGCGATTGCGACTGCATGATTCCTTAAATCGAAGCCGATTTAAGGGAAAATTATGCCGCAAATTCAAATATTACCGCGGCCCTCGCTGCGTCATGAATGACGAGCGGCACCGCATTGATTAACGGCAAAGCGCTGCGACTTCCCCGGCCATGACTTGACCCCATAGGCCGGGGATGGTCTCTTTTATGAATGAACGACTGCTTGCTTTTGAAATTTCCTGCCGCATGAAGACTGCGCGCAAATTCATCTGGCCCGTCATTGGACTGGCCGCAATCCTCTTCTCGCTTTATGGTCTCTACCACGAGTTGCGCGGCCTTTCGCTCGATGACGTGCTTGCGAGCCTTGCGAATGTTTCCCTGAAACAATGGATACTCGCCGGTTGCGCCACGCTCACGGCCTATGCCGCGCTTGCGGCTTACGACCATCTGGCGCTGGAGCATCTGGGCAAACGGATTTCCATCTGGTTCATCACCATCTGCTCGTTCACGGCCTATGCGCTTTCGCATACGGTAGGTGCATCGGTGTTTTCCGGAGCGGTCGTGCGTTACCGGGCCTATGGGTCGCAGGGGCTTTCAGCCGGTGAAACCGGCATTCTCGTCGCCTTCTGCTCCTTCACCTTCGCGCTGGGCACGCTGCTCCTCTCGGCCATCGTGCTGTTGCTCGAGCCGGATATCATGGCGCGCTTTGCCTCGTTCTTGTCCGTGGAGGCATCGATTTCGACCGCGGTCTTGATCCTGCTTCTGATCGGGCTTTATCTGCTTGGCAGCCTTGCAGGCTTCCGTCCCGTGCATACCAAATGGTTCAGGCTGGAATATCCGAAGCCAAAGCTGGCATTAAAGCAGTTGTTCATTGCGCCATTGGAATTGATCGGGGCAGGGGCGATCATCTATTTCGCGCTGCCGGCCGAGGGGAACCCTGGTTTCCTGATCGTGCTCGGAATTTTCCTCGCCTCGTTCTCCGCAGCGCTGCTCTCCCACGCGCCCGGAGGACTTGGTGTGCTTGAACTGGTGTTCATTGCAGCGCTTCCGGAGATCGATCCCGCTGCCGTTCTCGCAGCGCTTGCCATTTTCCGGCTGTTTTACCTGATCCTCCCCTTCATCATGGCGCTCGGTGTCGTCGTGTTCTTCGAACGGGCGCAGTATGTTGCCGAGCGCAAAAGGGAATCTGCGGACATCGGCGGCTGAGCCGAAATCAGGACGGCGTATGGCAGACCTTCGGCAGGGCCTGGTCAAAGGGCTGGTCGACCTCCTCCAACTCGGCGCTGTCGATCTGAAGCGGTATGAAGGGTGGCTCCTGCAGCGTCGCATCGCCGAGCCGGGTGACGTAGCAGCCGGCAAAGACATGCTCCTTGCCCGCCTTGTCAACCGAGCGCACGGCAACCGGAACCGGCATGTAGACACTACCGGCAGCACCCTCCGGGGTGACCGTGCCGGTCTTTACCTCGACCTCGACCGTATCCGCGTAGCCTTCCGCAAACTTGCTGAATTCGGGAAGTTCGCTCTTGTCGGAGAAATAGCTGTAGGCGCGGGCATATTCCTTGCGCGAAACGGCATTATAGAGCGAGCGGATGAGGGCCGCGCCATCGGAGCGATCATCGATGTAGGCGGGCTCCTGGGCAACCGACGCCACGGGGCAGGATATCAGGCAGGCTGCGAGAAGAAGACGCTGGAACATGAAAGCCTCCTGGGAAAACGATACGTCGAGAATTGAAGGGGACTTGAGGCAGGAGTGTGTCTGCCGACACAAGAAGGAGACGGTATCGCCAGATACCGTCTCCCCGAAAAAACTATTCGTCCATATTACTGGATGACCTGCACGACCGTATGGGTCTGCGGATCCACGATAACGCGCTGTTCGTTGACGACCGCATAGGCGTAACGCTGATCTTCCGGTACCGGCGTCAGGACGACATCAGTCGGGATGGGCTTGCCGACGGCGACCGGCTGTTCGACAACGACCGACTGAGGGGCTGGCTGCTGCTGCACGTAGGTTACAACGCGCTGCGGCGGCGGGTCGATTGCCGTACCAACGATCGCACCGGCAACGCCACCAACGGCCGCACCAACCGGGCCGCCGACGATCGCGCCGGTGATAGCGCCGCCGGCTGCACCGTTCACGGTACCTTCCTGGGCATAAGCGGTGGCCGAAGCAAGGCCAAGAGTTGCTGCGGCGAGAATGATAATTTTGGTTTTCATGGTTAGCTCCTTTCGATTTTCCATCTAGCCATGGCCCTTTAAATGCCTCTGGCTCATGTTCGTTCCGAAAAAATGTCAGGCCATGCCAGCGGGGTCGCCGATCGGCAGAAGAGCGGGATCGAGCGTCGGGTCATTCGGATTTTTCGAATCGCCCTCGTCGATGATGGGCGGTGTCGCCGGTTTTTCCTGACTGCGATCGGGCACGCCGGGTGTGGTTTGCGGGCCGCGCGGCGTCTCGGCGGAAGGCGTCTGCAGGGGATCACGATTGGGCATGATTGTCTCCTTTCGATTGTCCTCGCGCAGTGATCGCAAGGTCTTGGAAAGGGAACGGCAAGGAGAAGAGATGGTTCCGTCTAGCCGCGATCGGCGACGGCGTTTAATCGTCCGCGCGAGCGTGAGGATGTGCGGGCGGCAAGAAGCGTCGAGGCCAGCTTGCGCTCTTGCGCCGTGAACAGGGATTGGAATTCCGGCCTGAGGATCAAAGCCTCCATGGAAGCGTCCGCCATGCCGTGTTTCTGCAGTCGCTCCAACCCGGTGGTGCCCGGTTGTTCGAGAAGCTTCCGCGCCGCGGCAACGCCGCCTTGCAAAAGCACCAAACGGCGCAGGAGCACGGGTCGGAAGCCGACCGTGGCGCAAAGATCATAGATTGCCAGCATGTGCTGATGAAATTCGGCCTCCAGCGAGCCGGCTATTCGCTTCATTCAACCCTCTTGAAAAAGACAGCCGGCGCGAGGTCACGCCGGCTGGTCTAAACGTTCATTGTATTTGCTGATGTTGCAAGCCCGGCTGATCAGCTCGGTGTCAGGGTGATCGAGGTGCCGGTGGCAGCGACGTTCAGACCCAGCTGACCGGTGACGCTCACTGTCTGCAATTGAATGGACCCGGACGTACCGCCGACCAGGATATTGGTGCCGACGCCCGCGAAAACCGTCGCTTCAGCCGTTGCACCCTGGTAAAGGCCGCTCAAGGAACCACGATGATAGCCGGCTGTCGGAGCAAAGACCGCCCAGGCCAGACGCCCCTGTGTGGTAAAGCCGAGATCGACGCCCATTTTGCGGATCACCCCGGTGTAATGGTCCTGCCTGCCCCTTGTTGAGCTAAAAGTGCAGTCGAGATTTTTAGCCGATCCAAGCACATAACCGACGCCACCGCCGACGTCGCAGGTCAGCATGCCGATTTTCACACCATCGGAATCGTCAGATTCCTGATAGGTCGCAACGGGGTCCGCAGCGTTGGTCGCCGTCACGAATGCCTGCGCGAGAGAGGCGGCGGCAACGATCGTTGCAAGTGTCTTCTTCATTGGGTTCTCCTTAACGGTTAAGCCCTGCCCAGTTGGAATATAGAGCGCGTGCCGTGTTCTACAAAGGGCTGCATAAAGGCAAAATTGCGATGGTTAACGCCCAGACCAGACGCTTGTTTCTCCGGATTAAAGTCTCTTTGTGAATCAAGCTTGGAAACGAACGTCACCGCCTCATCTCGGCGTCAAAGGTTCTGCGAATTGGAAGTGCTTGAGAATCGTACGCTTTTGGGTTGCAAGTTCTTAACCACACCTTAAATCGCCGCAATTAGAGTCCATCCGGTCGATCATCGTGCGGGCCAGAGATGAGGTGCCGCCATCCTGACTTGGAGCAACTCCCCCCGGCATGGCATCAAACGGCAGATCAAGACAGAGAATGGAACCGTCCTTCGGGGAGGAGCGGAACGACGACGTGTTTGATTTCAGCGCCGGCGAACGTGTGTCCGATGGCCGGCAAAAAAAGTCGCCGTCCGTAAAGCCTGCCGGCAAATCATATTCTCCCTCGGAAAGACGTGTCTCCAAGTCAAAAAAGAGCCGCCGCAGCCGTCGCGAACCCGGCTTGGGCATCTTCGGTGCGATCCGGCGCATGATCTACTGGTGCGTCGTTCTCGGCATATGGGGCGCGATCGGCGTTGGTGGTCTCGTTCTGTATTACGGCTCCCGCATGCCCAGTGCCACGAGCTGGTCCGTTCCGGTGCGCCCGCCAAACGTCAAGATCATCGCGAATGACGGCACGGTGCTCGCCAATCGCGGCATGACCGGCGGCGAGGCGCTCTCGCTTGAAGAGATGTCGCCCTATATCCCGCAGGCGGTGGTTGCGATCGAGGACAGGCGATTCTACTCGCATTTCGGCGTCGATCCGCTCGGCCTTGCCCGTGCCATGGTGACCAATCTGACGACGGGCCGCATGGTTCAGGGCGGTTCGACGCTCACCCAGCAGCTTGCAAAAAATATGTTCCTCTCGCCGGAGCGCACGCTGGAGCGCAAGGTGCAGGAAGTGCTGCTCGCCTTCTGGCTGGAGCAGAACTATACCAAGGACCAGATCCTGACGATGTACCTGAACCGGGTGTTCTTCGGTTCGAACGCCTATGGCGTCGAGGCGGCATCGCGCCGCTACTTCAACAAATCCGCCCGTGACGTGAACCTCGGCGAAGCCGCCATGCTGGCCGGCCTTTTGAAGGCGCCATCACGCCTGTCGCCGGCCCGCGATCCGAAGGCTGCGGAAGAGCGCGCCCAGCTTGTACTCGGCGCCATGCGCGAAGAGGGCTATATTTCCGACAGCGAAATCAAGACGGCGATGTCGCAGCCGCCGACCAAGGCCAAAAGCTTCTGGTCCGGCGCGCAGTATTACGCCGCCGACATGGTCATGGACCAACTGCCGGGCATGATCGGCAAGATCGATCAGGACCTGATCGTTGATACGACACTCGATCTCACGCTTGAGAAAAAGGCCGAGGAAACGCTCGCCGCAAGCCTCGATGCCGATGGCGAAAAGCTCAACGTCTCGCAGGCGGCGCTTGTGTCCATCGATGGCACCGGCGCGATCCGCGCGATTGTCGGTGGCCGCGACTATGCGACGAGCCAGTTCGACCGCGCGGTGAAAGCCAAGCGCCAGCCGGGCTCGGCCTTCAAGCCGTTCGTTTATGCCGCCGCCCTGGAAATCGGCCGCACGCCGATGTCGATCCGCAATGACGCGCCGGTGCGCATCGGCAACTGGACGCCCGAAAACTACGATCAGAAATATCGCGGCGAGGTTTCCCTAGCCGAAGCGCTCGCCAACTCGCTGAACACGATCGCCGCCCAGCTGGTGATGGAAGTCGGCCCGCAGAATGTCATCAAGCTGGCTCACCGGCTGGGTATCGAATCGGAGCTGCAGTCCAACGCCTCGATCGCGCTCGGCACCTCGGAAGTCAGCCTGCTTGAGCTGACCTCGGCTTACGCCCCCTTTATGAATGGCGGCTTCAAGGCGACGCCGCACATTATCCGCCGTATCTCGAAGGCGGATGGCACGGTGCTTTATGAAAACACCTATGACAGCCCGCCGCGCGTGCTCGATCCGGAAATCGTTAGCGAAATGAACCAGATGATGCTCGGCGTTATCGATCACGGCACCGGCAAGAACGCCCGGCTGAAAGGCTGGGAAGCGGCCGGCAAGTCCGGCACCACGCAATCGTTCCGCGATGCGCTTTTCGTCGGCTTTACCAATAATCTCACGACCGGCATCTGGTTCGGCAATGACGACGGCAAGTCGATGAAGAAGGTGACGGGCGGCGGCCTGCCGGCCAAGGCCTGGCACGATTTCATGACGGCTGCCCACGAAGGCCTGTCGCCGTCGCCGATCTTCGGCACGACCGGTATCCAGCCGACGTTTGATAGCGATCCGGTATCTCCCGAGAGCATCGAAAACGTCATTTCAGGCGGATCGATCGACGAGTTTCCGCAGGCGCCGGTTTCCGATGGCCAGATGGCCAACGGTCAGGGGCTGCAGCCGCCGGCCGATACCGCCGATTCCGGACTCGTGCCGCCGGCCGATGTCGGCGAAACCACCGGCGCCACCCGACGGACGACCCTGTTCGATATCTTGACCGGCGGCTGAACTTTGTCGCGAAAGGGCTTGGCTATCCCCAGGCGATAACGACATTTTCCGGCTCTGTCGGATGATCGATCCAGACACGAATACGGGTTTTGTCGGATGGTACATGCACAATGGCGAATTGTGGATCGATCGCGTCAAACAAGATGAACTCCAGGTCCGGCGTATTCAAAACGCTGTCGGAGTCCGGCTCCCTCGCCTCCTTGATTTCAGAGTACGGTCCAATCGCCACATGCGTATCCCCATCATTCCAATAGAGTGCTGGGATATTGATGCAGTTGTTCGACGTAAGAACGCCTTTTCGATCCATATGCATCGGAATATCAACATCCCGACGGCCTGCGGCGTAAAAACTTACATATTCCGGAGCTATAGACATCCGCTGTACGGTCATGGCGCTAAAATCTCTTCTTAGATAAAAGTCCGCCGCCTTGCGACTGACCGCATGACCCGCGCTCCTCCGAGTAGGTTTGCTCGAAGAATTGTATCTGTTGGCCTCCGGATTATCCCCAAGCCACAACGACATTTTCGGGCTGTGTCGGGTGATCAATCCAGACTCGAATCCGCGTTTTGATCGTCGGTACTGGAAGGCTGGCAAACCTCGGCTCGTTGGCGTCGAAGAAAACAAGCATCTTGTCCGGCGTGTTCAGAATACCGTCAAAGGTTGGTGGTGTAGGCATGGTTATTTCCGAGGCTTCCCCAACCGTAAAATGGGTATCGCCGTCATTCCAGTAGATGCATGGAATACTAATACAATCCGGCGTGAAAGGAATGATCTTCTCCCGGAAATTGTAAGGAACATCCCGAATATCGCGACTTGCTAGATAAACGCTGTTGTATTCAGGTGCGATACTGAAATGAAGAATTGCCATTCAAAGCTTCCCGCCTCTTACAACGCTGGCTTGCGAATAACACTCATCCCTCAGCACACTGCCTTTACTTACCCCCAGGCGATAATGACGTTTGAGGGTTCGATCGGATGGTCCATCCAGACCCGTATTCGCGTTTTCTTGGATGCCACTTGTGAAACAGCGAATTGAGGGTTGTTCGCGTCAAACAGAATAATCTCATTGTTAGGAGTGTTCAAAATGCTGTCAGAATTCGGTTCCCTTGCCTCTGCAACCTCCGAATATGGTCCGAGTGTCACATGGGTATCCCCGTCACTCCAATAATAGGCTGGAATGTTAACGCAATCGTCAGACACAAAGACTCCCTGCCTGTCCATGTGTACAGGAACAACAACATTCCGGCGACCCGCAACATAAAAGCTGACATATTCTGGGGCTATCGATAAGCGTTGGACGGTCATAGCGTTAAAATCTCCCCTTCGATAAACGTCCGCCCTGCGAATTACTGCACTACCAGCAATGTGGGTAAATTCTTGTTGGTTTGCCAACTGATTTTGGCACCTGATGGTCGCCGATAAAATGGCCGCGAGGTGTCCCCGACGTCTTTGTACCACACCTATGGCATCCGTAGGTACGGCCGATGCGATCGATTTCTGCCTGTTCGGTCCGGGTCAAACGCCTGTTGGTCGGCGGCGCGGCAATCCATTCTTTGGCATATGGTCCGATCCCGGTGCGCGGTAACCTCAACTGGAGTGCGCGAAGCATCGCTTCCTGTGCTATCGACTCATTCGCCCGGATCAGACCCTCTACCGTCTCGTAGGCTTGCGGCGTCGGCCGCCAGTTCGGCTCACGCCTGTGGACGGCCCGCAACGCCTCCTGCATGCGGCCCACGCTCACCGCCAGCCGTGCCTCTTGCGCGGGCGTGACGCTCTGCCATCGTCCAAGGATATGAACCTGCCCTCCGCCGCGCGGTCCGCGGCGGCTGACGAGGATCGGGCGGGTTTCGGAACCGTCTCCGACCCATTGTCCGCCGTCGGGATTGCCGGCCGG
Organism: Pararhizobium arenae; assembly: GCF_001931685.1. GTDB lineage: Bacteria > Pseudomonadota > Alphaproteobacteria > Rhizobiales > Rhizobiaceae > Pararhizobium > Pararhizobium arenae. Next base: position 121,497 of record NZ_MOOY01000004.1, read on the forward strand.
CACGCGCGGTTGTTCGGGGCGAAAGCCGGCTTCAAATGAAAGCGTAGCGTCAGGGCGCGTAGCTCAACGGCGAATGCTGCAAACCTGTAGTCCGATTGCAGGACGCCTCCTTCAGTTCGGTCTGTCGAAATCATTGCCGCCGCTACCCGTTTCCGTTTCAGCGGAGCAATCATGCGTGGGCTGCCAGTGGCGGGGATAAACGGGGACGTTCGGAGGTATTCGATTGAAACCGATAAGATGCTGGTTGCGGTATGCGAATTTCCTTCAGCGGCACGCTGATTTCGCACGTTTTGCCGTTTCGAGGTGCCTTGCAGTCCCGAAAACCCCTCCTTATATACGCCCCATCACCGTGGTCATCGATCGCGGCCCACCACAGACCATCCCGTTAGGGGCTGTCCTATGAATGCCTGACCGGGTTCCGACAGTCCGCTGCAAGGAGAGAACGACATGGCTAAAGTAATCGGTATCGACTTGGGAACGACCAACTCCTGCGTCGCCGTCATGGACGGCAAGGACGCGAAGGTCATTGAAAATGCGGAAGGTGCGCGCACGACCCCTTCGATCGTCGCCTTCAACGACGACGGCGAGCGCCTGATCGGCCAGCCGGCCAAGCGCCAGGCTGTTACCAACCCTGAAAACACGCTGTTTGCCGTAAAGCGCCTCATCGGCCGCCGTTACGACGACAAGCTCGTGGAAAAGGACAAGGCCCTCGTTCCCTACAAGATCGTCAGGGGCGACAATGGCGACGCTTGGGTTGAAGCGCATGGCGACAAGTACTCGCCGTCGCAGGTCTCCGCCATGATCCTTCAGAAGATGAAGGAAACCGCCGAATCCTACCTTGGTGAAAAGGTTACCCAGGCCGTCATCACCGTTCCGGCCTACTTCAACGACGCCCAGCGTCAGGCAACCAAGGATGCCGGCCGCATCGCTGGTCTCGAAGTTCTCCGCATCATCAACGAGCCGACGGCTGCAGCCCTTGCCTATGGCCTCGATAAGAAAGACGGCCGCACCATCGCGGTTTACGACTTGGGCGGCGGTACCTTCGATATCTCGGTTCTGGAAATCGGCGACGGCGTCTTCGAAGTGAAGTCGACCAACGGCGACACCTTCCTCGGCGGTGAAGACTTCGACATGCGTCTGGTCGAATACCTCGCAGCCGAATTCAAGAAGGATCAGGGCATCGACCTGAAGAACGACAAGCTTGCCCTGCAGCGCCTCAAGGAAGCTGCTGAAAAGGCCAAGATCGAGCTGTCGTCCTCGCAGCAGACCGAAATCAACCTGCCGTTCATCACGGCTGATGCGTCGGGTCCGAAGCACCTGACCATGAAGCTGTCGCGCGCCAAGTTCGAAAGCCTGGTCGACGACCTGATCCAGCGCACCGTCGCGCCGTGCAAGGCAGCCCTCAAGGATGCCGGTGTCACCGCAGCCGAGATCGACGAAGTCGTTCTGGTCGGCGGCATGAGCCGCATGCCGAAGGTGCAGGAAATCGTCAAGCAGCTGTTCGGCAAAGAGCCGCACAAGGGCGTGAACCCGGATGAAGTCGTCGCTCTCGGCGCCGCCATCCAGGCCGGCGTTCTTCAGGGCGACGTCAAGGACGTCCTGCTCCTCGACGTGACCCCGCTGTCGCTCGGCATCGAAACCCTCGGCGGCGTCTTCACCCGTCTGATCGAGCGTAACACCACGATCCCGACGAAGAAGAGCCAGACCTTCTCGACGGCCGAAGACAACCAGAATGCCGTGACCATCCGCGTTTCGCAGGGCGAGCGCGAAATGGCTGCGGACAACAAGCTGCTCGGCCAGTTCGACCTCGTCGGTATCCCGCCGGCGCCGCGTGGCGTTCCGCAGATCGAAGTTACTTTCGATATCGATGCCAACGGCATCGTGCAGGTTTCTGCCAAGGACAAGGGGACCGGCAAGGAACACCAGATCCGTATCCAGGCTTCTGGTGGTCTCTCCGATGCCGACATCGAAAAGATGGTCAAGGACGCTGAAGCCAATGCCGAAGCCGACAAGGCCCGTCGTGAAGCCGTCGAAGCCAAGAATCAGGCCGAAAGCCTGATCCACTCCTCGGAAAAGTCGCTGAAGGAGTATGGTGACAAGGTTACGGAAGCGGACCGCAATGCGATTTCGGACGCTATAGCCAGCCTGAAGACGGCTGTCGAAGCCTCTGAGCCGGATGCGGAAGACATCAAGGCGAAGACGCAAGTTCTCATGGAAGCTTCCATGAAGCTCGGTCAGGCCATGTATGAAGCACAGCAGACCGAAAGCGCCCACGCGGATGCCGCAGCAGATGCTGCTCGCGACGGCGACAACGTCGTTGATGCCGATTACGAAGAGATCAACGACGACGACAACAAGAAGTCGGCCTGATCTTTCTGAGACACACCAGAAACCTCGGAGCAGCAATTGCTCCGAGGTTTTTTGTTGTCTTCCGTTTAACGCTTACTTGATGGAGCGCTGATAGAGTTCACCGGCCGCGTGGCTGCTGGATGTCGCAAGGCGGAGACTTGTATTTCTTCGTCATGGAGACGTTCCCATGCACTTCCGCATTTTCGAAACCTGGAGACTGATGGCGGCCCTGCTGGTCATGGCCTATCACTTCCTTCGCTTCGGGCCGGGCACGTTGCAGCAATATCAGGCGGGAGAGGTGCTTCATCGGCTGCTGCCGCTGATGGATATGTTCTTCATGATTTCCGGGTTCCTGATCCTTCTGCGCTACGGCGACCTGATCAGCGATTGGAGCAGCTACCGGCAGTTCATCGTCCGGCGGCTGGCGCGGTTTTATCCACTCTATCTCGTGACCTTCCTGTTCTTCGTCGCAGTCGGCGTGTGCCTTCATTTCGGCCTTGTCCAGTCGACCCAGCCGGAGCGTTACGATTATTCGCTGCTCTGGGAAAATCTGTTTCTGGTGCAGGCATGGGGAACAACGGCCAATCTCAGCTTCAACTATGTCGCATGGTCGCTGTCGGCGGAATGGTTCTGCTACCTGCTGCTGCCGGTTTATGTGCTGATCATCCGGCGAGGCGGAGTTGTCGGACTGACCACGCTTGCCGTTCTCAGCATCGCCGCTCTCGAAATTGCCACCACAACCGGGATCATCCCCTTCGAAAGCTGGCTTCAGGCAGATACGTGGGGCGCCTATCGCGCCTTTGCCGACTTTGCTGTTGGGGGTGTGGTGATGATGCTGGCACGCGATAGCCGGTGGAAATTGCGCTCTCATTTTCCGGCCTGGCTCGTCTTCGCGATTTCCATAGTCGGCATGCTGCTTTTCTGGCCGTCCTATGTAACCGTCCTGCTCCTTGGCCTGTCGATGTTCCTGGCGGCTGTCGCGGAACGGAACAATCCGGCCGGCGCACGATGGCTTTCCGTGCTTTCGCCGATTGGCCGCGTCTCCTTCGGAATCTACCTGATCCATCCGGTGATGGAGGCGATCCTGCTTGCCGTGATCTGGCGCCGCTTCATCGAGCCGCTCGATATCGTGAGCTTCTACGTGTTTTGGATCGTGCCGATGGCGGCAACCATTCTGGTCGCGATCGCCTCTGACCGGTACTTCGAAAAGCCCTTCAGCGACTGGTTCAACGGTCTTTTCGGCACGCCGAAGAAGGCCGGCACCGTGCAAGCCCGCAACGCACCCGCCTGAAGCGTCGATTTTGCGGCAAAAAATGAGGTGTCCGCAGGTTTGGCTATGGTATCGCGCGTGAAGGTTTACTAAATCCTGTTCCAAGGAAATCAGGCGATTGCCGGACGGCCGGACTCGCTGCGACTATACAACAGGACAAGCCGCACGAATGAAACGTGATCTCTACGAAACGCTCGGCGTTGCAAAAACGGCGGATGAGAAGGAGCTGAAGAGCGCCTTCCGAAAACTGGCGATGAAATATCATCCGGACAAGAACCCGGGCGATTCAGAAGCCGAAAAGACGTTCAAGGAAATCAATCAGGCCTACGAGACCCTGAAGGATCCTCAAAAACGTGCGGCTTACGATCGCTATGGCCATGCGGCGTTCGAACATGGCGGCATGGGTGGCGGCGGCGCCGGCATGGGGGCTGGCGGCTTCTCCGATATCTTCGAAGACATTTTCGGCGAGATGATGGGTGGGCGCCAGCGCCGCTCCTCCGGTGGTCGCGAGCGAGGAGCCGATCTTCGCTACAACATGGAAATCAGCCTCGAAGAAGCGTTCGCCGGCAAGACTGCACAGATCCGGGTTCCAACCTCCATTACCTGTGACGTTTGCACCGGCACCGGCGCAAAGCCCGGGACCAGTCCCAAGACTTGCGCCACCTGTCAGGGCGCTGGCCGTGTTCGCGCCGCTCAGGGCTTCTTCTCGGTCGAGCGCACCTGCCCGACCTGCCATGGTCGCGGCCAGACGATTACCGATCCCTGCACCAAGTGCCATGGTCAGGGCCGCACGACCGAAGAGCGCTCGCTTTCAGTCAACATTCCCGCCGGGATCGAAGATGGTACCCGTATCCGCCTGTCGGGCGAGGGTGAAGCAGGCTTGCGCGGTGGCCCTGCGGGCGATCTCTACATCTTCCTGTCGGTAAAGCCGCATGACTTCTATCAACGCGACGGGGCAGACCTCTACTGTGCCGTGCCGATTTCCATGACGACGGCCGCCCTTGGCGGAAAGTTCGATGTCGCTACTCTGGATGGCACGAAGTCGCGTGTTTCCGTGCCCGAGGGCACGCAGGCCGGTAAGCAGTTCCGCCTCAAGGGCAAGGGCATGCCGGTGCTGCGATCGACCCAGATCGGCGACCTCTATATTCAGATCCAGATCGAGACGCCGCAGAAGCTCACCAAGCGCCAGCGCGAACTGCTGAAGGAGTTTGAGGAGATTTCTTCGAAGGAAAACAATCCGGAGTCCTCGGGTTTCTTCTCGCGTATGAAGGATTTTTTCGACACGCTCAGTGATTGAGCGAACGTCGTTCTTTATTGATGTGCGTCAAAGGCCGGATCGTTCCCGGCCTTTGTTTTTATTTGCCCTTTACGCAGAGGTATATTGGCCTAGTTCCTTTCTCATCGCATACTGCAACGCAGGGAGGATAAATGGCATACATGCTCTACTACTGGGATGGCATTCCCGGCCGCGGGGAGTTCGTTCGCCTGGCACTCGAATATGCCGAGGCTGAGTATGTCGACGTTGCGCGCGAAAGTGGTGGAACGGAACGCCTGATGGCCATGCTGAAGGGGGAGCACGCCGTCATGGTTCCCTTTGCTCCGCCATTTCTCAAGGATGGAGACGTTCTCGTCTCCCATGTCGCCAATATCCTGTTGTATCTGGGTGACCGTCTGGAACTTGCGCCGGCTGACGATGCCGGCAGGTTTCATGCCAACGGACTGCAACTGACGATCACCGATATCGTGGCCGAAGTTCACGATTGCCATCATCCCATCGGCACGTCGCTGTATTACGAAGAGCAGAAGGATGAAGCGAAACGTCGTTCGGAAAACTTCCTGATTGACCGGCTTCCCAAGTTTCTCGGCTATTTCGAAAAGGTCCTGGCCCATAATGCACAGTCCGGAACCTTCGCCGTCGGTTCTCGCCTGACCTATGTGGACCTCTCCCTTTTCCATCTGGTCGATGGACTTCGATATGCGTTCCCGCAGGCGATGGAAGGTGACCATGCGCGCTATCAGCGCCTCTTGGCCCTGCATGATCACATACGCGAACTGCCAGCGATTGCGTCCTATCTCGCTTCCGAAAGGCGGCTAGACTTCAACCAGTCCGGCATCTTCCGCCACTATCCCGAGCTTGACGCCCTGAACGGTCCGTAGTGGCGGCTTCCCTATTCGAATTCCACGGCCTTGTGCCTTGCCAAGACCCTCAAGGCGGCATAGCTCTGCGGCAGAAGTGCAACCGGACAGAACATGCCGCACAAGGTTTTTCTCACACGCCTGAAGCTCGTCGATTTCCGCAACTATGCGGGTCTTTCGCTCGATCTTGATGAGCGGCATGTGGTGCTGACCGGCGAAAACGGTGCCGGCAAGACCAATCTCATGGAAGCCGTCTCGTTTCTGACCCCCGGTCGGGGTTTGCGTAGGTCTGCTTACGGTGACGTTGCCCGCGTTGGCTCGGACGGCGGATTTTCCGTATTTGCCGCGCTGGAGGGCATGGAAGGCGGCGTCGAACTGGGCACCGGCACGGTGGGCGGCGAGGAGGGCCAGTCGCGCAGGCTCCGGCTCAATGGCACGACGGCAAAAAGCGTTGATGAACTGCTCGATCATCTGCGTGTTCTCTGGTTGACGCCGGCGATGGACGGGCTGTTTAGCGGCGGCTCCGGCGATCGGCGCCGGTTTCTCGATCGCCTCGTTCTGTCGCTTGATCCCGAACATGGCCGCCGCGCCACGGATTTCGAGCGCGCAATGCGCAGCCGCAACAAGCTGCTCTCCGAAACCCGGCCCGATCCCGTCTGGCTGACGGGTCTTGAACGGCAGATGGCCGAGCTCGGTATCTCCATGGCTCATGCCCGCCATGAAATGTTGAGCCTGTTGGCGACATTGGTCGAGAAAAATTGGGAGGGTGGCGTCTTCCCGGCGGCCGATCTGGCGCTTTCCGGTTTCCTCGACGGGGAGTGGCAACGTCCGGCCGTTGATCTCGAGGAAGAGTATCTTGATATGCTGCAAGCTGGCCGCTACCGCGACGCCGCCGTCGGTCGCACGCTGGATGGCCCCCATCGCGTCGATCTTATCATCCGCCACCGGGCCAAGGACATGGAGGCGGCGCGGTGCTCGACAGGCGAGCAGAAGGCGCTTCTCGTCGGTTTGGTGCTCGCCCACGCGCGGCTTGTCTCAAACCTGACCGGACATGCACCGGTGCTGTTGCTGGATGAAATTGCTGCCCATCTCGACGAAGGGCGTCGTGCGGCGCTTTTCGATCTGGTTGATGGTCTCGGCGGGCAGGCCTTTATGACCGGGACGGATCGCTCGATGTTTTCCGCCCTGGGCGATCGCGCCCGCCATCTGACGGTTGCCAATGGCAACGTTTCCGGGTGAAGTCGAATCATGTCATCCGCTTCGCTCACGTCTGAAGAAATTGAACGCTACGCGCGCCATATCGTTTTGCCGGAAATAGGCGGAGCAGGGCAGCAGAAGCTGAAGGCTGCGCGCGTCCTCGTCATCGGCGCAGGCGGGTTGGGCGCCCCGGTGCTGCTTTATCTTGCAGCGGCCGGTGTGGGTACGCTCGGCGTCGTCGACGATGACCATGTGTCACTGTCCAACCTGCAGCGCCAGATCATTCATGGCACGAACGATATCGGGCACCCCAAGGTCGAGAGTGCGCAGGCAGCCATCGCTGAGATCAACCCTCATGTGAGATTTCTCCCCCATGCCGTGCGCCTCGATGCCGGCAACGTGGAGAGCCTTCTTTCGGGCTACGATATCGCGGTCGATGGCTCTGACAGTTTTGAAACCCGCTACCTGGTCGCCGATATGGCCGAGCAGCTGCACGTGACGCTGGTTACCGGTGCAGTTGGACGTTTCGATGGTTCGCTGACCGTCCTTCAGCCTTGGATGACGGGCCAAGATGGCCGCCTCAATCCCCGTTACCGCGATCTTTTTCCTGAGCCGCCGGCAGCTGGCGTTGTTCCATCCTGCGCGGAAGCCGGAATTATTGGCGCTTTGACCGGCGTCGTAGGAACATTGCAGGCTATGGAAGCCATCAAGCTGATCACCGGCGCTGGACAACCGCTCGTTGGCAGATTGCTGCTCTACGACGCCCTTGCCGCTCGATTTGAAACGATCCGCTATCGGCGGAAGGGATAAGCGGCGTGAAAGTTCAGCGTATCGACAGTCGCTTTTCCGATTACGATCAGCTTCTTGCGCTAATTCTTCGCGCCTTTGCCTTCATGGATGGACGCATCGATCCGCCGTCTTCGGCGCATCTTCTGACACCGGCATCCCTGCGTGAAAAAGCAAAGATTGAAATTGCCTATGTCGCCAGCGAGGACGCGATCCTTGTCGGGTGTGTCTTTCTGAACCCGGAACCAGATTGCCTCTATATCGGCAAGCTTGCGGTCGCGCCTGAGGCGCAGGGCCAAGGGATAGGCCGTTGCCTGCTCGACGCGGCCATCCAGACCGCAAAAGAGTTGGGTTTGTCGCAACTGCGGCTTCAGACACGCATCGAACTCTTGGAAAATCATGCTGTCTTTGGTCGCTGGGGGTTTCGCAAGACGGCCGAAATGGCGCATTCAGGCTTTATGCGCAGCACATTCATCGAGATGCGGATGACGCTCTGAAGGCGTGGGTCAAACCCTGTTGGGAAGCACGCGATCCGGCGGCCGATGGCCGTCGAAGAAGGTGCGGATATTGATCACCACCTTCTCGCCCATGTCGATACGGCCTTCCAGCGTTGCCGAACTCATGTGGGGCAGCAGCACGACCCTGCCTTCCGCCGCCAGCTTGAGCAGCTTTGGATTGACGGCCGGCTCGTTTTCGAAGACATCGAGCCCCGCGCCGGCGATCTTGCCCTCCCGCAGTGATTTGATGAGCGCCGTTTCATCGACAATGCTGCCACGGGCGGTGTTGACGAGGTAGCTTGTCGGCTGCATCAGCGCGATCCGTCGCGCGGACAGTAGATGGTACGTGGCCGGCGTAGAGGGGCAGTTGACGGAGACGATATCGACGCGGGCCAGCATCTGGTCGAGACTGTCCCAGTAGGTCGCTTCCAGCCTTTCCTCGGTTTCCTGGCTCACGCGCTTGCGGTTATGATAGTGGATCGAAACCCCGAAAGCTTTGGCGCGGCGGGCAACGGCGGTGCCGATGCGGCCCATGCCGACGATGCCGATGCGCTTTCCCGCAAGCCGGCGGCCCAGCATCCAGGTCGGCGACCAACCGGCCCATTCGCCCTTTTTGTCGGTCAGGACATTGGCACCTTCGATCAGGCGTCGTGGCACGGCGAGGATGAGCGCCATGGTCATGTCGGCCGTGTCTTCCGTCAGGACATTCGGAGTGTTGGTAACCGTAATGCCGCGGCGAGCGGCAGCATCGACATCGATGTTGTCCACCCCGTTGGAGAAGCTTGCGATCAGTTTCAGCTGCGACCCGGCCTGCTCGATCAGTGCCGCGTCGATCCGGTCCGTCACGGTCGGCACCAGCACGTCGGCGCGCTTGACCGCAGCCACCAGCTCCGGCTGGCTGCGCGGCGTGTCGTCGATGTTCAGCTCCGCATCGAACAGCTCGCGCATGCGCGTTTCCACGACATCCGGCAATTTTCGGGTGATGTAGACCCTGGGTTTTTTCTTAGCGGTCATCTGCGCCTGTCTTGAGCTTGTTGACGGGTTCTTAACCAAGATGAGTGATCGTTCTCCCTGCAGTGCATTTTCTACCAGACCCGGTGTGGAAGACAAACGAAACTCTGAATCTTCTCCGGCGAATTGTTTGTGGAAACCCGCCTCGATCTGGTGTCTGCCTGCAAGCCACTGATTTCTTTGTAAAAGCGGATTTCGTCATGCGTAGGGTTCTGTCCAGCTTCGTCGTTGCTGCGGTTGTTGCCGCAGGTGTCGCAGGTGCTGCCATGCCGGCCTTTGCCCAAGCTGCAAAGGGGCCGAGCGGCTTGCCCTTGCCGCGCTTCGTCAGCCTGAAATCCAAGAGCGTCAACCTGCGGGTCGGTCCGAGCACGGATTATGCGATCGCGTGGCGTTATATGCGCTCTGGCGTTCCGGTCGAGATCATCCAGGAATATGACAACTGGCGTCGCGTTCGCGATGCGGACGGCTCGGAAGGCTGGGTTAACCAGGCGCTTCTGTCCGGCGACCGAACGGCCGTGACTGCGCCGTGGATGCGGGGTAAGGGCGAAGACGTTTTCGTCAACATGCGCCGCGAGCCGATGTCCAGCGCAGGGATCGTCGCCCGCCTCCAGCCAGGAGTGGTCGTCCACGTCGGCGAATGCAATGGTGACTGGTGCCATGCGGATGCACAGGGCACGGAAGGCTGGATCGCCCAGAGCGAGATCTGGGGCGCCTATCCTGGCGAGGCGTTCAAGTAAGTTTCAGAGGGCCTACAGCAAGCCGGCGTTCTTCGCGGCAGCTGAAAGCGAAACCATCGGACGGGGCCCGACCTGCTCGATGACGATGCCGGCCGCAAGGCTGCCGAGCCTGCCGCAATCGGCAAGCGATCGGCCAGTGGTATAGCCGAAGAGGAAACCGGCGGCATAAAGATCGCCGGCTCCGGTCGTATCGACGACGCTGTGGATGTGGGTGGCCTCCACCCGAACACGCTCGTCGCCGCGAACGATGATCGAGCCTTCCTCGCTCATCGTCACCGCCGCCAGCTTGCAATCTCGGGCGATGTTGGCAAGAGCGAGCTCGAAATCTTCCGTTTCATAGAGCGCCAGCGCTTCGGCGCGATTGGCAAAGACGATATCGACGGTACCGGAACGCATCAGGTCCAGGAACTCCGCCCGGTAGCGATGAACGCAAAAACTGTCCGAAAGCGTCATCGACACCTCGCGACCGTTTTCGTGGGCAATGCGGGCGCACTCGCGGATCGCATCCTTGGCGCGCGGCGGATCCCAGAGATAGCCTTCGAAATAGGTGACCTTGGCTTCTGCCACGACGTCCGCTTCCACATCTTCAGGGCCAAGCTCGACGCAGGCACCGAGATAGGTGTTCATCGAGCGCTCGCCATCGGGCGTCACGAAGATCATTGAGCGGGCCGTCGGAGGGGTTGATGGCAGCGGTTTGGTCTCGAAATGCACGCCCTGCGCACGGATGTCATGGGTGAAGATTTCGCCCAGCTGGTCGTTGGAAATCTTGCCGAAATAGGCTGCCTTCCCTCCGAGGCTGGCGACGCCCGCTGCCGTATTGCCGGCGCTGCCGCCCGATGCCTCCAAGGCCGGCCCCATCCGCGAATACAGCAGTTCTGCCCGCTCCGCGTCGATCAGGTTCATCGCGCTCTTGATGATGCCGTTGTCTACAAGAAACTCATCCTCGCAACGGGCAATGATATCGACAATGGCATTGCCGACCGTGAGCACGTCGAATTTTGTCATGGGGAACCGCCTGGAAAATATGCTTCAGCCGGTATCCGGTAATAGCGGTTTTCCGGGCTGAGGGAAGCGGAAATGGCAAAATCATGTCAGAGGCAAAGATTTTTCTTGATTTAGGAAATGATCGTTCCCTATATAGGCGCCATGAACACGATCGAGCTAGCTTCAAATCCTCCCAAACGCGGACGTCCGCGCACCTTCGATATGGATGCGGCGCTGGACCGTGCGATCGTTGCGTTCAGCGAGCGCGGCTATCACGGAACCTCCATTGCGGATCTCTCGGATGCGATGGAGTTGACGACCGGCAGTATCTACAAGGCGTTTGGCGACAAGCGCGGCGTCTTGCTGGAGGCGTTTGCCCGCTACAGAAAAGTGCGCCGCGGCCTGCTGGTAACGGCAATCGAGCATATGCAGACAGGGCGGGAAAAAATCCGTGGCGTGCTGGCTTTCTATGCTGAAGCTGCATGCGGTGGTTCCGGTCAGCGTGGCTGCCTTGTGGTCGCGATGGCGACGGAGCTTGCTGCGACTGATGCGCTTGCTGCCCGCGATGTCGATGAGGCGCACGCTTCGAACGAAGGATTTTTGCGCGAGTTGATCCTTCTCGGGCAGCGGGATGGCTCGATCGGTCCGGGCATCGACGCCGCCTCAACAGCCCGCGCCATGCTGTGCCTTCAGCAAGGCATGCGCGTCGTGGGCAAAACCTCCTCCCGCAGCCGGGAAGACATGGGCCGCATCGTCGATGTGGCGATGGGCATGCTCGGCTGATCATCCATACATTTCAAAATGCCAGACTGGAGATTTTCCGTGGCCACCGTTTCTGCCGTCCATTCGCCGACTTCCCCGTCGACATCGCTATCCCCGGCCATGACCTTTCTGCTGGCAGCAGCCTGTGGTCTCATCGCGGCCAATCTCTATTACGCCCAGCCTCTGATCGGCCTCATCAGCGCCTCACTCGGGCTGACACCGTCAGCGGCCGGCCTTATCGTGACGCTCACGCAGGTCGGTTACGGTCTCGGCCTTCTGTTGATCGTGCCGCTCGGCGATCTCTTCGAAAACCGGCGTCTCATTCTGGTTATCACCGGGCTTGGGACGCTTGCCGTGATCGCTGCCGGATTCGCTGAAACACCTCTGCAGTTCCTTGTCGCCGCTCTTTTCATCGGCATCGGCTCGGTCGCGGTGCAGATCATCGTGCCCTTTGCCGCCCATATGGTGGCGGAGGAGCATCGGGGTGCGACAGTCGGCAATGTGATGAGCGGCCTGATGGTCGGCATCATGCTCGCCCGCCCGGCGTCGAGCTTCATTGCCGAGTTCCTGCCATGGCACATGGTGTTCTTCATTTCGGCGGGCGTTCTCGTCATTCTGATGCTGGTTCTGGCCCGCACCTTGCCGGACCAAGTGCCGAAGAGCGGCCTCGGATACGGCGCCTTGCTCGCTTCCATGGGTCGTCTCGTCGTGACAACGCCGATCCTGCGCCGCAGGGCACTCTATCAGGCCTGTCTCTTCGGTGCCTTCAGCCTGTTCTGGACAACCACGCCGTTGCTTCTGTCCGGGCCTGAGTTCGGGCTTTCGCAAGGACAGATCGCGCTCTTTGCGCTCGCCGGTGCGGCTGGCGCGGTCGCGGCTCCGATCGCTGGTCGTCTGGCCGATCGCGGCTGGAGCTATTGGGCGAGCCGGGCGGCCATGTCGTCGGTTGCCGTGGCGTTTCTGATCACGCACATCGCCCCAACGGGATCGGTCCTTGCCCTGGCACTCCTGACCTTCGCCGCCATCCTGCTCGATTTTGGCGTGACCACCAATCTGGTGCTCGGCCAGCGCGCCATCTTCGTGCTGGGGCCGGAATATCGCAGCCGGCTGAATGGCCTCTATATGGCGACATTCTTCGCCGGTGGCGCGTTCGGCTCGGCGATTGGCGGCTACCTCTATGCTGCTGGCGGATGGTGGGCAGCCTCCACTTTCGGCATTGCCCTTCCGTTGGCTGCACTCGCTTATTCGCTGACGGAAGGCCGGACAAAAGACTGATCAGGGCAGCGGCGGATCCATGAACTGCTGCGGCAGTTCCACGAGAGGGGCGGGGATGGCATTGGTCTTCTCCGCCGCCTTGCAGATATCGGCGATCACGCAGCGCAGACATTCCGGCTTGCGGGCCTTGCAGCAGTAGCGCCCGTGCAGGATCAGCCAATGATGGGCGTGGTAGAGGTAGTGATCCGGAATGATCCGCATCAGATTGTCCTCCACCTCATCCGGGGTTTTCCCCGGTGCAAGACAGAGCCGATTGGCGATGCGGAACACATGGGTATCCACCGCCATGGTCGCTTCTCCGAAGGCCATGGACATCACCACATTGGCCGTCTTGCGGCCAACACCGGGTAGCGTCACCAGCTCCTCGCGGGTGCGCGGCACCTCGCCACCGAAATCGGCGATCAGCTTTTCGCTAAGCGCGATGACGTTCTTTGCCTTGTTGCGATAAAGCCCGATGGTCTTGATGTAATCGCGAACCGTTTCCTCACCCAGCGCGACCATCTTTTCCGGTGTATCGGCGGCGGCAAACAGCGCCCGTGTCGCCTTGTTGACGCCGGCATCGGTCGCCTGCGCCGAGAGTGCAACGGCGACGACCAGCGTGAAGGGGTTGACGTGTTCGAGTTCGCCCTTCGGTTCCGGCCGCTGGATCGAAAAACGGCGGAAGATTTCCTCGATCTCGTCACGGCTATAGGCGGTCTTTACCGGCTTTTTGCCGCGACCCGACGTCGCGGTGCGGGATTTTGCGGGCGCAGATGCTGTTTTCGACTTCACGTTTTTCATGCGCCATCTATAGTTGGCAGCCATGAACGATGGCAATGGCGAGATGACGAACCAGGACAAGCCGGTTTTCGAAGCCGAGCTGACACCCTATCGCTCGCTTGGAATGAAGGGTTTCAAGGTCCTCTTCCTGATCGCCGGCCTTATGAGCCTCGTCCATGTTTTCGTGTTCATGCTCATGGGCGCTTGGCCGGTCGTGTTCTTCTTCGGGCTGGACTATGCGCTGCTGCTTGGCGCCTTCTGGTTGAACTATCGTGCTGCACGCGCCCGTGAGGAAGTCTTGGTCTCCCGAACGGATGTCCGCGTGCGCAAATTCACGCCTGCCGGCCAGATGACCGAGCACAATTTCAATCCCTTTTGGGCGCGCTTCAACATTGCGCGCCATTCGGAAATCGGCATCGTCTCGATGAACATCAGCGATCGCCGCCGCGCCACCGATATCGGCATGTTTCTCAATCGCGATGACCGCGAAAGCTTCGCCAAGGCATTTTCCGGCGCTCTCGCTACGGTGAAACGCCGATAGGGCAAGAAACGGGTGGCGACTGGCCGCTCACAGTGATTATCTCCCACACAAGGAGATACGATCATGAACGTCACGACCCAAATCCCGTCGGATATCACCCGCAAGGGCAGCGATTATGAAGTCGTAAGCCGTGTTGTCGAACTGCTGACCGAGAATTATCGCGACCAGCCGTCTCTGGATGTGATCGCCGGGGAATTGGGCGAATCGCCGACACAGTTGCAAAAGACGTTTACCCGTTGGGCTGGCCTGTCGCCCAAGGCTTTCCTGCAGGCCGTTACGCTGGACCATGCCAAGCGCCTGCTCAGGCAAGAAGAGCTGCCGCTGTTGGAAACGAGTTACGAGCTCGGCCTCTCCGGCCCCGGCCGCCTGCACGATCTTTTCGTCACCCATGAAGCCATGTCACCCGGCGAATGGAAGCTGCGTGGCGCGGGTCTGACGATCCGTTATGGTTTCCATCCGTCACCCTTCGGCGTCGCTCTGGTCATGGTCACGGATCGCGGCCTTGCCGGCCTTGCCTTCAACGACCCCGGCCAGGAACGCGAGAGTTTTGAGGATATGGCCGGCCGCTGGCCGAATGCCAATTACGTCGAGGATAGCGCGGCCACGGCCGGCTATGCCGCCCGCATTTTCGAGGCGGATCGCTGGCAGGCTGAAGAGCCGCTGCGCATCGTGCTGATCGGTTCGGATTTCCAGGTCCGCGTCTGGCAGACGCTGTTGAAAATCCCGATGGGTAAGGCCGTCACCTATTCGGACATCGCCTGCGATATCGGCCAGCCGACCGCATCAAGGGCCGTGGGCGCGGCCGTTGGCCGCAACCCGATTTCCTTCGTTGTACCGTGCCATCGGGCGCTCGGAAAAAGCGGTGCGCTGACCGGCTATCATTGGGGCCTGACCCGCAAGCGCGCTATGCTCGGCTGGGAGGCTGGCAAGGTCTGAAAACAAGAAAGGCCGGGGTGCCCCGGCCTTCTCGTAATAAGTCTCAAGTCAGGCTCAATGCGCGCCGGACATATCGCCGAGCACTTCCTTGGAAGCGACGGTCGAGTCCGCATTCAGTTTGTAGACCATGGGAACGCCGGTCGCGAGGTTCAGCGCCAGGATCTGTTCCTTGGTCAGGCGGTCGAGCACCATCACCAGCGAGCGCAGCGAGTTGCCATGAGCGGCGACAAGCACATTCTGGCCGGCGAGAACGCGCGGCAGGATATCGGTGAGGTAATAGGGCCAGACGCGGGCGCCGGTGTCGCGCAGGCTCTCGCCGCCCGGCGGCGGGACGTCGTAGGAGCGACGCCAGATATGCACCTGCTCTTCGCCCCACTTTGCGCGGGCATCGTCCTTGTTGAGGCCGGAGAGATCGCCGTAGTCGCGCTCGTTGAGGGCCTGGTCCTTGATGGTCTCAAGCTCGGTCTGGCCGACGTTTTCAAGAATGAGCTTCAGCGTGTGCTGCGCGCGGGTCAGGACCGAGGTGAAGGCGACGTCGAACTTGATGCCGTACTCGGCAAGCGCCTTGCCGCCGGCATTGGCTTCCTGAACGCCAAGCTCGGTCAGGTCGGGGTCCTTCCAGCCGGTGAACAGGTTTTTCAGGTTCCAGTCGCTCTGGCCGTGACGAACAAGGACAAGGGTTCCGCTCATATGGTGTTTGCTCCTCGAAGAAAGATCAGTTGAGCCCGAGCACGTCGAGCATGGTGTAGAAACCGGGTTTCCTGTCGCGCGCCCAAAGGGCGGCGGTGACGGCGCCACGGGCAAAAATGCCGCGATCGGTCGCACTGTGGGAAAGCGTCACTTGCTCGCCTTCGCCCGCGAGAATGACGGAATGTTCACCAATGACGGAGCCGCCCCGTAGGGTGGCAAAACCGATCGTGCCGGCAACACGCGCGCCGGTATGCCCTTCGCGGACGCGAACCGACTGTTCGGCAAGATCGATGCCGCGGCCGCGGGCCGCCGCTTCGCCGAGCAGAAGTGCGGTACCCGACGGCGCATCGACCTTGTGCTTGTGGTGCATCTCCAAAACTTCGATATCCCAATCGTCAGGACCGAGAGCCTTCGCGGCCTGCTCCGTCAAAACGCCGAGTAGGTTGACGCCGAGGCTCATATTGCCGGATTTGACGATGCGGGCATGGCGGGCGGCGGCGGCAATCTTGGTGTCGTCATCAACCGAGCAGCCGGTGGTGCCGATGACGTGGACAATGCGTGCCTGAGCGGCGAGGCCGGCAAATTCGACTGTCGCCGCGGGCGACGTAAAATCGAGCACGCCTTCCGCCTCGACAAAGGCTTCAAGCGGCTTGTCGGTGATGGTGACGCCGGTGGTGCCAAGGCCTGCAAGCTCTCCGGCGTCGCGGCCGACGAAAGCGGAACCCGAGCGCTCGACGGCGGCAAAGACGGTGACGCCCTTCATCGAATGGATGGTGCGGATCAGCGTCTGTCCCATACGGCCGGCAGCGCCGACCACAACGAGTTTCATATCCGTACCGCTCATGCCTGCGCTCACTTCTGAAGTTCCTGATCTTCCATTGAATCGGCGTCTTCGGACCCGCCCTGCAGATTGTGAAGGCGAGCGTAAAGCCCGTCGCTACGCTGCGCAAGCGCCTCATGGGTGCCCTCTTCCACGACAAGGCCTTCCCGCATCACGATGATCTTGTCGGCATTGACGATGGTCGACAGGCGGTGGGCAATGACGACCACGGTGCGGCCTGCCATGGCATGATCCAGCGCCTTCTGAACGGCGGATTCCGATTCGGTGTCGAGCGCCGATGTCGCTTCGTCAAGCAGCAGGATGGGTGCCTTGCGCACCAGGGCGCGGGCAATCGACAGCCGCTGGCGCTGGCCGCCGGAAAGCGTCACGCCATTTTCACCCACGGGCGTATCGTAGCCCTGCGGTTGAGTGATGATGAAGTCGTGGGCGTAGGCAAGCTTTGCTGCCTCTTCGATTTCCCCATCAGTCGCCTCCGGCCGACCGTAGCGGATGTTGTCGCGGATCGAGCCTTCGAACAGGTAAGGCTGTTGCGAGACATAGGCGAGACCGTTTCGCAGGGATTGTTTGGTCACATGGGCGATATCCTGCCCGTCGATCAGGATTTCACCCGCGCCCGGATCGTAGAACCGGGGGATAAGGCTGATGACCGTGGATTTTCCGGCGCCCGACGGACCGACAAGGGCAGTGGTCTTCCCGCCCTCCGCTATAAAACTCACGCCCTTCAGAATGTCACCGCCGGTGGCGTAGCCGAAATGCACGTTTCGAAATTCAATCTGGGCCTGATCCAGTTTCAGTTCCGTTGCGTCCGGATGATCCCGCTGATGCGGAACTGTGTCGAGAACTTCATAGATCATCCGGGCATTGACGACGGCGCGCTCAAGGTTCACCTGCAAACGGGCGAGGCGCCGCGCCGGATCATAGGCCATGAGCAAGGCGGTGACGAAAGCGAAGAAGGCACCCGGCTGGACGTCGCCGTAAATCGAGCGGAAGGCGGCATAGGCGAGTACGCTCGAGATGGCAAAGCCGGCGAAGCTTTCCGTCATGGGCGCTGTGCGCTCGCTCAGCCGTGCGATCCGGTTGGCGCGGTTTTCCGCGCGATCGATAATCGACTCGACCTTGTCTTTCAGCTGGTCTTCCATCGTGAAAGCCTTGACGATGGTGATGCCTTGGATCGTCTCCTGCATCGCGCCCAGAACGTGGCTGTTTATCTCGATGGATTCCCGCGTCGCCTGACGCAGGCGCTTGGAGACGTAGCGCAGGCCGAGCAGCAGCGGCGGTGCGATGACGAAGACGATCAGCGTCAGCAGCCAGTCCTTGCTGATCATCACACCGATCAGCGCAATGAGGGTCAGAAAGTCTCGCGCTATCGAGGTCACCGTCATGTTCAAAACATCACGGATGCCGGAAACGTTCTGGCTGATCTGTGCGGAGATGCGTGCCGAGCGGGTGTCGCTGAAAAAGCCGACGCTGAGCGCCATCAGGTGGCTGTAGAGCCGGCGCTGGTAGCTGGCGACAATGTTGTTGCCGATCTTCGATAGCGCAACCGCCTGACCGTAGGTGGCAAAACCTCGCAGCACAAAGGCCGCGAAGATGGAGCCGCAGATGACAAGAACGATATCGGCCCGCTTGTTCGCAAAGGCCTCGTTGACGACGGACTCCATGATCCAGGCGGAAAAGGCGGTGGTCGCCGCGACGACTGCCAGGCAAAAAATCGCGAAAACATAGCCTTTGACATGCGCGCGGCCATTCTCGCGGATGACACGCTTGAGAACACTGGTGATGGTTTCCGCATCGACGTGCTGATGCGCGGTCTTGGCGACTTTCAAAGGCTGTTTTCCCTCGCCTGAAGCAGGGCGCAACCGCAGGGCGGCGCGCGTTTCAAGGGCTCTATAGTCCCTGTGTCACGGTTTGGCGAGTCTTGCGAAGGGCACAGCAGCTCAACTTCTCCAGCGGCGTCCCTCTGTCGCAACACCAAAGCGAGAGGGGGTGCGTGCATAGGCTGCGAGGCCGGACAAAGCTGCCGTCGGATGTGTGACGACGAAGGTTGGGATGGTGCGCAGCAGGGCGGAATGTGGCGCCTTGTCCTCGAAGGCGGCGCGGAACTCAGGCTTCTTCAGCGCGGGCAGGATTTTTTGCGAAATACCGCCGGCCAGGAACACGCCGCCACGCGCCATGAAGATCATCGCCATGTCGCCGGCGACGCGGCCCAGATATGTGGAGAAGAGTGAGACGGTCTCGACAGCAGCGACATCGCCGCCGGAAAGCGCATGGCTGGTGATGCCGGCCGGATCGGTAATATGCGGATCCTTGCCATCGGCCTCGCAGACGGCGCGGTAGATGTTCATGAGACCGCGGCCGCAGAGCAGTTGCTCCCCGGAGACGCGACCTTCGATCGGCTCGAGGAAGGGCCAGATGTGGAAATCGCGTTCGCTGCGCGGGCCGACATCGACATGGCCGCCTTCGCCGGGCACCGGAAACCAGGTGTGGCGGGCATGCAGGAGGCCGGCAACACCAAGCCCGGTGCCGGGGCCGAGTACAGCGCAGGATGCCGACGGCAGGATTTTGCCGGAGCCGACCTTTTCGCGCCCGTCATCGCCGATCGAGGCGACGGCCAGTGCCTGCGCTTCGAAATCGTTGATGATGATCACGTCCTGGAGGTTGAGCGCCGAGATCATGTCCTTCGGCTTGATCACCCAGCCGGCGTTGGTCAGCGGGATTTCGTCTCCGTTGATCGGGCCGGCAATGGCGATGATCGCCGAGCGCGGCTGTACCGATGTCTTGTCGAGAATGCTGGTCTGCAGCGCTTCCTCGATGCTGGCATAATCCCCGGTCGGGATGATCGGAAAGATCTTCGGCTCGGCATAGGCATCCAGCAGCAGTGCGAAGCGCGCATTGGTGCCGCCGATATCGCCGACGAGAATGGGGAAGACGAAGCTCGCGTCGCTATCGTCGAGGTGTGGCAGGTGCGAAGACATGGGTGATCCGTTCCGATGCTGCGATGATGTGCCGGGAAGCATTCTGTATCAGGGTTGGTTGAAGGCGATCAACTGTTCCGCGGTGGCGCGGTTGAGCGCCATGGGAATGTCGTAGACGGTCGCAAGCCGCATCAGCGCCTTGACATCGACATCGTGCGGCATGGCCGTCAGCGGATCGGTAAAGAAAATCAGCATCTCGACCTCGCCGGTGGCGATCATCGCGCCAATCTGCTGGTCGCCGCCAAGCGGGCCGCTCTTTAGACGGGTGATATCGAGGCTGGGACAGGCCTCCTGCACGCGACCACCCGTGGTTCCTGTCGCCACGATCTTCCACTTGGCGAGGATATGTTCGTGAGCCTTGGCGAAGGCGGCGAGATCGGCTTTCTTCTCGTCATGGGCGATCAAGGCCACACATTTTTGCGACGACATGAACGTACTCCTTGTCTCCACATGGGCGGCGCCGTTTTAAATCGATTTGATTTTCCTCTACATGAGGCACGCGCCGTTGGGAAGACGGGCACAGCGAATGGCGAATTAGTTGAGGCGAATAGCGAATAGGGATTGGCGAATGGAATAGGTCCAATCAAACTATTCGCTATTCGCTATTCGCTATTCGCTATTCGCTATTCGCTATTCGCTCAATTCAACGGCCGCGGCGTGGGAATCGGAACCGCCATTTCATTCGCGGCCTGTTCGGCGCTGGCATTGATCACCGCTTCGACGGACGTACTGGCCGGGGCCGCTGCATAGGCGGTGCCGTAGGTTGCAGCCGATTCCGAATTGGCCGGCGCCGCGAGAACGGCTGAACAAGCCTTTGGCAGATCGGACAGCATCGTGAACTTCGGTTTTACCGGCTTGGCGTTCGGATCTTTCTTCGGTGCGGCCCACGGCTCCTTGGTAAACCACCAGGCCAGGGACTTGTCGCAGCCGTCGCCAGCCGTCACCGGCGCCTGCGCCTTGCAGCCCTTTGCTGCCGGTGGGCAGTGCATGCGGATATGGAAATGTTCGTCGTGACCATAGACCGGACGCACCTTGCCGAGCAGCGAGCGGTCGCCGGTCCAGGTGTCGCAAAGCTTCTTCTTGATCGCCGGATTGACGAAGACGCGCTCCACCTGCGGATAACTTGCGGCCTTCATCACGATATTGGCATGGGTCGCCGTCCAGCGCTGGTTGCTGACCGTCAGGAACTTGCTCTTGTCGAGCATGGAGGTAAATGGCATGTCCTCGCGCTGCTGGGCAGTGAGCGGCTGCGCCGGCTTCGGCGTGAACCAGATGTCTGCATCCAGCCCGATCTGGTGGGAGGCGTGGCCGGTCAGCATCGGCCCGCCGCGCGGTTGTGAGATATCGCCGATGAGGATACCCGACCCCCAGCCGAGACCCGCCGCATCTTTCGAAAATTTTTCGAGCAGCTGGATCATCGCCGGGTTACCCCAGCGGCGATTGCGCGACAGCCGCATCGCCTGCCAGGTCGGACCATCCGTGGGGATGGCGACGGCGCCGGCCATGCAGCCCTTGGCGTAGAATCCGATCGGACTCGCCGGCCCCTCGCTTGGCAGCTTCACCTTCCCGAAAATCTGCTTGGCAGGCTCCGCAGCTGTCGCTTCCGTTGCGACCACCCCGATGCCGATCGTCGCGGCGATCAAGGCGTTAAACGTGCGGTGCAACAGGGTGGCGATCTTGGTCATCGGTCGTCCAATATGGATTAGGCAAAAGGGCAGGTCCGGAGGCTGCCAGAGCGCCTTTGTCCGAGCCTTGCGATACACGCGGACGTGAACCAAAAAAAATGCCTGATTTGAGGCAGCGCCTGTCTTTTGTCCTGATTTTGCCTATTCTGTTCACCAAACAGAGAAAAAAAGGGGAAGGCCTATATGCGCCGAATTGGCTCGATCATCGAAAATGCGTTCCGAACCGTGATCAAAGCTGTTGCCGTTGCAGCCTTGGCGGGGCTTGTCGCAAGTCCGGTTCTGGCGCAGGAGCCGGTCTGGCGCGGGGGAACGGCAACGGTTGGCGAGCTGAAGTATCAGGATGGTTTCAAGCGCTTCGACTATGTGAACCCGGATGCCCCGAAAGGCGGCGATCTGAGGCTCACGGCCATGGGCACGTTTGATTCGCTCAACCCGATCCTTGCCAAGGGCGAAGTGGCCGCGGGCGTCGCCGGTCTTGTTTACGAAACGCTGATGAAGCCGTCGCTGGATGAGATCGCCTCGGATTACGGGCTGCTGGCGGAGGCCATCGCCTACCCCGATGATTTTGGCTGGGTGAAATTTCGCCTGCGGCCGGAAGCCAAGTGGGAAGACGGTCAGCCGGTGACTCCGGAAGATGTGGTGTTCTCCTTCGAAAAGGCCAAGGCGCTCGATCCGCAGCGGGAATTTTACTACGCCCACGTCATCAAGGCGGAAAAGACCGGTGATCGTGAGGTCACCTTCAGCTTTGACGAGAAGAACAATCGCGAGCTTCCCAAGATCGTCGGCGAACTGGTGATCGTGCCCAAGCATTGGTGGGAGGGCAAGGACGCCAATGGCAACCAGCGCGACATCTCCAAGACCTCTCTGGAAATCCCGATGGGTTCGGGCGCCTACAAGGTCGCTTCGATGCAGGCGGGATCGACCATTCGTTTCGAGCGCCGCGAGGACTATTGGGGCAAGGATATAAACGTCAATATCGGCGAAGATAACTTCGGCGCCATGATCTACACCTATTACGCCGATCTCGACGTTGCCTTCGAAGCCTTTCGCTCGGGCAATGCGGACTATTGGTGGGAAAATTCGGCCAAGCGTTGGGCGACCTCATACGACTTTCCGGCCGTCAAGGATGGGCGCATCAAGCTGGAAAAGCTTGAGAATGATTATCGCAACCGCGGTGTTCTCGTCGGATTCATCTTCAATATGAAGCGAGAGAAATTTGGGGATGTGCGGGTGCGCAAAGCGCTCAACTATGCCTTCGATTTCGAGGAGCTGAACCGCACGATCTTCTACAACCAGTATTCGCGGATCGACAGTTTCTTTTACGGAACTGAGCTTGCCTCCAAGGGCGTGCCGGAAGGCCGCGAGCTGGAAATCATCAATGAAATGAAAGACCAGCTCCCGCCGGAAGTGATGGAGCCCTATGTCAGCCCGGTCGGGGGCGATCCGAAAAAGGTGCGTGACAATCTCCGCCAGGCCATCGGCCTCTTCAAGGAAGCCGGGTACGAGCTGAAGGGCAACCGTATGGTCAATGCCAAGACCGGCGAGCCCTTTACCTTCGAAATCCTGCTCGATGGCCCGACGATCGAGCGCGTGGCGCTGCCCTTTGCCCAGAGTTTGAAGAAGATCGGTGTCGAGGTCAGCGTGCGCACGGTCGATTCCTCTCAGTTCACCAATCGCTGGCGTTCGCGCGATTTCGATGTCGTCTATCAAGGCTGGGGGCAGTCCCTGAACCCCGGCAACGAACAGGCGGAATACTGGGGCTCAGCGGCTGCCAATCGCGACGGATCGCAGAACTATTCCGGTGTCAGCGATCCCGTTCTCGATACTCTCATCAAGCGTGTTATCTTCGCCAAGGATCGCGATGAACTGATCGCGACGACGAAGGTCCTCGACCGGGTTCTTCTCGCCAAGCATATCGTCGTGCCGAGCTATACGGCTCGCAATTCCCGCATCGCCTACTCTTCCGATCTCGAACATCCGGCCGTTCTCCCGGAATATTCGACCGGTTTCCCGTCTATCTGGTGGCGCAAGAGTGCCGGTTCTCAATGAGGCCTTGCGCTTGCAAGCGCTGTGCACTCCAAATGCGGAAAAGCGAATCACTCGACATCCGGCTTATCTGCCGGCTGTCGGCAAGGAGACGACCGGATTGACCACCACAGGGCGCGCTGCCGCTGACTTCAGATACATCGCTCATCAGGCAACGGGAGCGCTCTGATGGGAGCTTACATCCTGCGCCGCCTGTTGCTGATGATCCCGACGATCGTCGGCATCATGGCCATCTCCTTCGCCGTCGTGCAGTTCGCGCCCGGCGGTCCCGTTGAGCAGGTCATTTCCGATCTCACCGGCCAGAACCAGGGTGGCGACCGGCTTTCCGGCGGTGGCGGTGATCTGGGTGGGCAGTCCTTCAACGACGAATCCGCTGGTAAGTATCGCGGTGCGCAGGGGCTCGATCCCGAGTTCATTGCCAAGCTCGAAAAGCAGTTCGGCTTCGACAAGCCGCCGCTCGAGCGCTTCGGCAAGATGATGTGGGACTACATCCGCTTCGATTTCGGCGAGAGCTTTTTCCGCAATACCTCGGTCATCGACCTCATTCTGGAAAAGATGCCGGTCTCGATTTCGCTCGGGCTCTGGATATTGATCCTGTCCTACGCGATCTCCATCCCGCTCGGCATCAGGAAGGCCATATCCGATGGCTCGCGTTTCGACGTCTGGACCTCCGGCATCATCGTCGTCGGCTATGCGGTGCCAAGCTTCCTGTTCGGTATCCTGCTGATCGTCCTGTTCGCCGGTGGCTCCTTCCTCGACTGGTTTCCGCTGCGCGGCATCGTCTCGGACAATTTCCATCAGCTGCCCTGGTACGAAAAGATTATTGACTATGTCTGGCACATGACGCTGCCCCTGATCACGCTGCTGATCTCCGCCTTTGCGACGACGACGTTGCTCACCAAGAACTCGTTCATCGATGAAATCCGCAAGCAATATGTCACCACCGCCCGCGCCAAGGGGCTGACCGACAGCCAGGTGCTCTATCGCCATGTCTTCCGAAATGCGATGCTGATCATCATCGCCGGCTTTCCCGGCGCCTTCATCTCGGCCTTCTTCACGGGTTCGCTGCTGATCGAATACATCTTCTCGCTCGATGGCCTCGGCCGTCTCGGCTACGACGCCGTGGTCAAGCGCGATTATCCGATCGTTTTCGCGACGCTCTACATCTTCTCGTTGATGGGCCTTATCGTCAGCCTGCTGTCGGACCTGATCTACACCTGGGTCGACCCGCGCATCGATTTCGAGCGGAGGGATGTCTGATGAGCGACGTCGTCTCCCGCGCCACTGTTGCAGAGCCCCGCGCCGGCTGGCTGACGCCGGTCAATCAGCGACGGCTGCAGAATTTCAAGGCCAACAAACGTGGCTACTGGTCGTTCTGGATCTTCATGGTCCTGTTCGTGCTCAGCCTGTTTGCCGAGTTCATCGCCAACGACAAGCCGCTGATCGCATCCTACAAGGGTGAGATCCTGTTCCCGGTGGTCGTCAACTATCCGGAAGAGAAGTTCGGCGGCTTCCTTGCCGAGACGGACTACCGCTCGGATTTTATCCGCGACGAAATCCAGGCCAATGGCTGGATGATCTGGCCGCCGATCCGTTATTCCTACAACACCGCCAACTCCAACATCCCCCATTCGGCCCCGACGGCACCGTTCTGGCTGATGGATGCTGGGGAACGCTGCTCCGGCTATCCGCTGGGCAGTGAGGACCCGGGCTGTACGCTCGGCAATCTCAACTGGCTCGGAACCGACGATCAGGCCCGCGATGTCACAGCCCGCATGATCTATGGCTTCCGTATCTCGGTTCTCTTCGGTTTGGCGCTGACCATCGCTTCCGCCGTCGTCGGCGTCTCCGCGGGTGCGGTCCAAGGCTATTTCGGCGGCTGGACTGACCTGCTGATGCAGCGCTTTATCGAGATCTGGTCGTCGATGCCGGTGCTTTACATCCTGCTGATCATCGCGGCGATCATGCCGCCGGGTTTCTTCGTCCTGCTCGGCATCATGCTGCTCTTCTCCTGGGTCGGCTTCGTCGGCGTGGTGCGTGCCGAGTTCTTGCGCGCACGCAATTTCGAATATGTGCGCGCCGCCCGCGCGCTCGGAGTCGGAAATCTCACGATCATGTGGCGGCACCTCTTGCCGAACGCGATGGTGGCGACGCTCACCTTCCTGCCCTTCATCTTGTCCGGCTCGATCACGACGCTGACCTCGCTCGACTTCCTCGGCTTCGGTATGCCGCCGGGTTCGGCCTCGCTTGGTGAGCTGATCGCACAGGGCAAATCGAATCTGCAGGCGCCATGGCTGGGCCTGACGGCCTTCATCGTCATGTCGGTGATGCTGTCACTGCTGATCTTTGTCGGAGAAGCCGTGCGCGATGCCTTCGATCCAAGGAAAACATTCCAGTGAGCGAACAAGTGACAGAACCCCTGCTTTCCGTTCGCGATCTCTCGGTGGCCTTCCATCAGGGCGGCAACACGTCGCTTGCCGTCGATCGCGTGTCCTTCGACATTCGCCGTGGTGAAGTGGTGGCTCTGGTGGGCGAATCCGGCTCGGGAAAATCGGTCTCGGCCAATTCGATCCTGAAGCTTCTGCCCTATCCGTCCGCCAGCCACCCGAGCGGCGAAATCCTGTTCAACGGCAAGGACCTCCTGAAAGCATCGGATGCGGAACTGCGCCATGTGCGCGGCAACGACATCACCATGATATTCCAGGAGCCGATGACCTCGCTCAATCCGCTGCATTCGATCGAGCGGCAGATCGCCGAAATCCTCGATCTGCATCAGGGTATCACCGGTCCCGCCGCGCGAACCCGCGTGCTGGAGCTTCTGAACCAGGTCGGTATCCGCGAGCCGGAAAAGCGCCTGTCCGCCTATCCGCACGAGCTTTCCGGCGGTCAGCGCCAGCGCGTGATGATCGCCATGGCGCTTGCCAACCGGCCGGAACTGCTGATCGCCGACGAGCCGACCACGGCGCTCGACGTGACTGTGCAGGCGCAGATATTGGCGCTGTTGAAGACGCTCAAGGACGAGCATGGCATGTCCATGCTGTTTATCACCCATGACCTCGGCATCGTCCGCAAGATCGCCGATCGCGTCTGCGTGATGACAAAGGGCAAGATCGTCGAGACCGGTCCGACCGCAGAAATCTTCTCCAATCCGCAGCATGCCTATACCAAGCATCTGCTCGCCGCCGAGCCGAAGGGCAAGCCGCCGACCTCCGATCTGTCGAAACCGGTCGTGATGGAGGCGCAGGACGTCAAAGTCTGGTTCCCGATCAAGGCAGGGTTTCTCCGCCGGGTCGTGGATCATGTGAAGGCTGTGGACGGCATCGATCTTTCGCTGCGCGCCGGCCAGACGCTCGGCGTCGTCGGTGAATCCGGCTCCGGCAAGACGACGCTCGGACTGGCATTGACGCGGATGATCTCATCCAAGGGCCGCATCGCCTTCGTCGGGCAGGATATTGCCGACTACACCTTCAAGGACATGCGGCCACTGCGCAATCGCATGCAGATCGTGTTTCAGGACCCCTTCGGCTCGCTGTCACCGCGCATGGCCGTCTCCGATATCATCGGCGAAGGTCTCAAGGTTCACGAGAGCGCGCTGTCCGACAAGGAACGCGACGCCCGCGTCGCTGCGGCGCTGGAAGAGGTCGGGCTCGATGCCGCAACCCGCTGGCGTTATCCGCATGAGTTCTCCGGCGGCCAGCGGCAGCGCATCGCCATCGCCCGCGCCATGGTGCTCAAGCCCCAGTTCGTCATGCTCGACGAGCCGACGTCCGCGCTCGATATGAGCGTGCAGGCGCAGGTGGTCGATCTGTTGCGCGACCTGCAGACGAAACATGCGCTCGCCTATCTCTTCATCAGCCACGACCTGAAGGTGGTGCGCGCCCTTGCCAATGACATGATCGTCATGCGGCTCGGCAAAGTCGTGGAGCAGGGCCCATCCGAGCAAATCTTCACAGCGCCCAGGGACGACTACACCAAGGCCCTGATGGCTGCCGCCTTCGACATGGAAGCGGTCGCCGTTCCAGCCGTGCGCCAGTAGTTCTTTCACCAGTCATTTTGAGTGCATCATGTCCGACAAAAGCCCCGTCATCGTCGATTTGAAGTTCATTCCGGACGAGGTGGACGCCGCCCTTATCGGCGCCTTTCCCGGTCGTGACATCATCAATCTCGCCAACCCGGCCCATGCCGACCGCGACTTGAGCGGTATCGACTATGCGGTTGTCTGGAACCCAAGTCTCGATCTTTTTTCGCGAGCACCGGATTTAAAGGTTCTGTTTTCCGGTGGTGCAGGCGTGGACCATATTCTCAAACTTCCCGGCCTGCCGGATGTGCCGCTCGTGCGTTTCGTCGATCGCAGCCTGACGACGCGCATGAGTGAGTGGGTGGTGATGCAGTGCCTCCTGCACCTGCGCCAGCACCGCGCCTATGAGGCTCGTGCGAAAAAGCATGTCTGGGAAGACCTGATCCAGCCGGAAGCCGCCGACATCACTGTCGGCGTCATGGGCCTCGGCGTGCTTGGGCAGGATGCGATCCGGAAACTTTCGACGATGGGTTTCAAGACCGTAGGCTGGTCGCGCTCGAAGAAGCACATCGAAGGCACCGAGACCTTCGACGGCGATCAGCTTGATGCCTTCCTTGCCAAAACGGATTTCCTCGTCGGCCTGCTGCCGCTGACGGATGATACACGCGGCATCTTCAACGCCGAACTCTTCTCCAGGCTCAGCCGCAAAGGAGCATTCGGCGCACCCGTTTTCATCAATGGCGGCCGTGGCGGCAGTCAGGTCGAGAGTGATATTGTGGCGGCGCTGGAGAAGGGTGTCCTCCATGCCGCCTCCCTGGATGTGTTCGAAAAGGAACCACTGTCGAAAGACAGCCCGTTCTGGGAGATGGACAATGTTTATGTGACGCCACATGTTGCGGCATCGTCGGACGTCAAGGCGCTGTTTGCCCATGTCCAGCAGCAGATCGATCGCCTTGAGAGCGGTCAGCCCTTGCAGCATCTGGTGGATCGCGAAGCTGGCTACTGATCAGGGTCGGCGATAACCCGTCGGTTGGTCATAAAGCCAGCCGATCCGGTCGATCGCCTCCTCCAGCCCCTCGTGGGAAACATTCATCGTATGACCGTTGGCATGCAGCAGCGTCCTGTCGTCTTCCATGATGGCGACATGGCCCTTCCAGAAGACGAGATCGCCGCGCCGCAGTTCGTCGCGGGCGATTGGAGTACCCAAGCCGCTGGCCTGCATATCCGTATCGCGCGGCGCCTGTCGACCCGTCATGAGCATGGCAAGCTGCACAAGGCCGGAACAATCGATGCCGAAGCCTGAGCGCCCGCCCCACAGATACGGCGTTTCGATAAATCGACCGGCAACGGCCACGTAATCGTCGGCCATAGGTGCATTGACCGAGGCGCAATGGTTGGCGATGACCGCATGACCATCGTCGAGAAGGAAATATCGCGTCCCCCGTGTCTCGCGCTCGTCGACGACGGTGATCCGGCTTCCCATCGAGATCGCCCGCACGGTCGGGAAACGCAGGTCCGGGCCGACATAGATGAAGGTGCGCGGCGCGGTTACGATATGCGTCGGGCTCCTGCGGACGGGTCCGACCGTGTAGTCCGGCACATAACCGACATAGCCGTCGCTGTCGGCCTTCACCCAGGCCCAGCCGGCTGAGGTGTCCAGAACATGGACGATTTCACCGAGCAGCAGTTCCGTGTCCGTGCCGCATTCCAGCTCCGGGCGAGCGCGCAGTTGCACGACCGGCACGCTGACCTCGCAAAGCGTGCCAACCACGTAGTTGTCAGCAGCGACGAGGCCGCGCAGCCGCTCTTCGGCAAGATCGGGGCGATAGGCGTTGAGCCGGCGGTCGGGGAGATCGGACATGGTTTCTCAGATAGACAGTTTGCGGCCCTGATCAATGATGAGGTCGCCGAGTTTTTCAAGATAAAGCGCGCCTTCGAGCGTGCGTTTGATGATGACGTTGCGCCGGTCCTTGTCGTCGCGGCTGCGGGAGACGAGCTGTAGTTCGCCCATCGTATCCAGCGCGCGGGTGATGACCGGTTTGGTAACGCCAAGGGTTTCGGCAAGTCCGCGTACGGTATGGGGCGGGGGCATCAGGTAGATATGCAAAAGAATCGAGATCTGGCGCAGCGTCAGGTCATGCTGGCCCACACGAACCTGTTGAAGGGAAACGTCATGCCAGAGGGTCAGCGCTTGCGAGGCAGAAAGTTCGATCGGCAAGGCGGAATGCTCGCGTGAATTTTCGCCACGATAATCAAGGATCGTTACGGAAGCGTTTCTTTTTGTCAGCGGATTTGTGTAACCGCGCGGGCAATGCGGGCAAGATGCGCCCTGCGCTGTTCATCAGACACGCGGTCCATGTCGTGCAGGGCCAACATGCGGAAATCCAGTTTCTTCGCACAGAAGCTGGCGATGCCTCGTTTGAGCAGCCGGCGAACGGGATCGCCCATGTAAAGCCTGACGACCCACCAGGGAGAGCCCGTTGTGGTGAACGCCCAGAAGAGCCGGATATTCGTGAGCTTCGGAATGATCCGCCCGCCCGCCTTGTCATGATCGAAAGCAATGCCGGGCGCAAAAATACGGTCGAAGAAACCCTTGAGCACCGCAGGAAAATTGAACCACCATTGCTGAAAGACAAGGATCAGGCCTTCCGCCGCCTGCAGACGTGCGACGATGCCGTCAACCGCTGTTGTATCGTAGGGCGTATCGAAATAGCCGCGACGTTCGGTTTCGCTCAGGCGCGGGTCGAAATTTTCGGCATAAAGATCGAACAGATCGACCGTATGGCCGTTGGCTTCGAGCGTTTGCCGCGCCGTGCGCGCCACGCTGGCGGCGAAGCTGTCTTCAAGCGGATGGGCCAGAACCATGAGCAGGTGCATGTGAACTCCGTGATCGGCGCTGCCAAACGTTCAGAACAGGCTGCCCTGCTTCGGCGCGTCGGCCTGCTTTTCGGTGCGCTTCTTTACCGGCTTGGCCGGTGCCGCAGAACCGCTCGTCGTCACCGCAGCGATCCGGTCGTCGCTAAACTCGATCGAGATCGCCTGGCCGGGGCCAAGGGCGCCGGCGGCATGCACCGGCGCGCCCTTGTCGTCGTAGACAATCGCATAACCGCGCTTCAGTACATTTCGATAGGAAAGCGATTGCAGCACACGGTCTTGCGCGACAACCAACCCCTTGAGCCGTCTGACATCGGCGATCACGGCCGTATCAGCGCGCGCGGACAGTCCGTTGATCCGATCCCGAGAGCGGTGCACCTGTCCCAGAATGCGGGCGGGCAGGGCACGTAATGACGCATCGGCGGAAGCGGTTCGGCCCCGCGCACGGTCCATCATGCGCTCCACGATGCGCTCGGCCCGAACCATGCGCTCCGAAAGCCGCTGGCGGCGCTCGGCAAGCCGGCTGGACAGCATATCGGGGCGCAGATGGGCGGAGATGCGCTCGAAGCTGCGGCGCTTGTCGGCGGTGTTCATCTGCAGGCCGCGGCCGAGCCCGGCGGCCGCCTCGTCAAAACGGCGGCGCGGCAGGGCAAGAAGCTGGTCGAGCGACGGCATGGCCCGGCCAAGCGCGCGAAGGGACTGGCGACGATTGTCCATCTGCCGGCTGGCGGCACCCTTCAGGCGGGCACCGAGGCCGGATATCATCGCCTCCAGCTCTGCCTTGACCGGTACGGCCATTTCCGCGGCTCCGGTCGGTGTCGGCGCGCGCTGGTCGGCGGCGTAGTCTATCAGCGTCCAGTCGGTTTCATGGCCGACGGCGGAGATCAGCGGGATCCGCGACGCCGCTGTGGCACGCACCACCGCCTCATCGTTGAAACTCCAGAGGTCTTCGAGACTGCCGCCGCCACGCGCTACGATGATCACGTCAGGAACCGCGATCGGTCCATCCGGCGCAAAAGCATTGAAGCCCTCGATCGCAGCCGCCACCTCATTGCCCGAACCTTCGCCTTGAACCCGAACGGGCCAGACGACCACATGAACGGGAAAACGATCGGAGATACGATGCAGAATATCGCGGATAACGGCGCCGGTCGGCGATGTCACCACGCCGATAACGCGCGGCATGAAAGGCAGAGGGTGTTTTCGCGCAGTCTCGAAAAGGCCTTCTGCCGCCAGCTTGCGCTTGCGCTCTTCCAGCAACGCCATCAGCGCGCCGGCGCCAGCTGGTTCGAGCGTTTCGATGACGATCTGGTATTTTGACGATCCCGGGAAGGTGGTGACCTTGCCGGTCGCGATCACTTCCATTCCCTCTTCCGGCCGGAACTTGAGCCGGCTCATCGTGCCCTTCCAGATCACGGCATCTATGCGCGCCTTGTCGTCCTTCAGCGCGAAATAGGCATGGCCGGAGGAATGAGGCCCGCGATAACCGGAAATCTCGCCGCGCACGCGCACCTGATCGAACGCCTGCTCGACCGTCCGCTTGATCGAGCCGGACAGTTCGGAGACCGAATACTCGGCAAGATTGGAGGGGCTTTGCGATTCGAAGAAGGAGCTCATGGCGTCATTTTGCAGCGTCTGGACGCTTTTTGCCAGCATCCCTGTGTCGCCCTCAACAGGCGTTTCAACATCCCCGTTTTATCCCGCAAGGTTGCGATCGGCGATGATGAGGACAGTTGCACTTGCAGATAAAGGAGCTGCCATGCCTGATCGTTTTTCCGCCAATGCCGCCTCGCTGACTGGCCCGGCGTCCCATGCCTTTCCGATCATCCCGTCCGACACAACGGACCTCCCTGAAGCCGTGCGCGCGCTGTATGTCGGCACAGGCGGTGCCGTCAGCCTGAGAACGGTTTCGGGTTCGGCGGCAACCTTTCTGACAGTCTCCGCAGGCAGCATCCTGCCGGTGCGGGCCGATCGTGTTTTACAGACCGGTACAACGGCAGGGGATATTGTCGGTTTGATATGACTTGGAAAAACAGAGCCGTCGCCGGCGTTGCGCGGCGGCTCTTCACGTTTTGTAATAATTTGAAACAACGATCCCGTTCCCTTCGTTACTGCATATGCAAACGGATTAAGCGAAATTTAGCGAGCCTCATGCAAGGATGAGGATGCAAAGTCGCAAACGGGAGGGTCGGATGATTATCTTGACCGCATTCGCAATCGGACTGCTGGCAACGAGTATGCGCTCGGTCGTCTGCTACATGACTGCCGGCTGCCTGATCCTTGTCGCCTTTACCGCCGCTGCGCTGTTGTCCGCGGGGCCGGTTTCCCTGATCTCTCTGGGACTTGCCATTCTCGGCTATAATGCCGGCATCGCAACTGCTGTTGGCGGCTATCTGGCAGCAGACCGTCTGCGCACTGCCTGAACGGAAAACGCAGCGACCGAGGCCGCTGCGTCCGTGTCTTCAGGCTTCGGCTTTTCTGAACCTCAGATCGCTTCCCAGCCATCCTTGTCGCTTGCGCGATAGATCGCGTCGATGAGCTTCTGGTTCTTGACCGAGCTTTCCAGCGACACGATCTCCTCGTTTTCACCAGCGGCTGCGCGGGCGAAAGCTTCTGCCTGCAGCTTGTACTGGCGGGCATCCTGGAAGCGGAAGTGTTGCGACTGGGAATGGTTCTGGTTCGTCAGCTCGATTTCCTCGGCGCCGTAGCGATCAGCGTTGAAGGGCGACTTCACCTCGATGAAACCCTTGTCGCCATGGAAGACCATGATCTGGCGTGCTGCGAGCTGGGTCGAGATGTAGAAAGCCAGCTCAAAATCACCGAAATCGGCGCGAACGCTTGAGAAGATGTCCGTGCCGAAATCCGGGTCGCGATCGGTGTTCGCCTGCACGCGAACCGGCTCCTTGCCGGTAACAAAGCGGGTGGAGATGGTCGGGTAGACGCCGATATCCGGCAGGCCGCCACCGCCAAGCTCGGGGATGTTGCGCATGTTGGCGGTATCGCGGTTGAAGTAGGTGAAGGCACCCTGCACATAGCGCAGCTTGCCGATTGCCCCTTCATTTAGCAGCGAGCGAACCTTCCGCCACACAGGGCTGTAGGTCACCATGAAGGCTTCCGAGACGATCACCTTGTTGCGGTCGCGGGCTTCGATCAGGGCATCGATCTGCGAGGCATGCAACGAGATCGGCTTTTCGCAGAGCACATGCTTGCCGGCATTGGCTGCCTTGATCGACCACTCAACGTGCTGCGAGGTCGGCAGAGGAATGTAGACGGCATCGATCTTGTCCGAAGCCAGCATGTCCTCATAGCTGCCGAAGGCATGCGGCACGGAAAAGCGGTCGGCCATGGCGCGGGCCTTGGCAAGATCGCGGCTGGCGATCGCCGTCACGACGCAGTTTTCCGCGTCCTGAATAGCGGGCACGACGAGTTCGCGGCCGATCTTGGCGGTGGATAGAATGCCGAAACGCAGCATATGAGGTCCTCCCTGATTGTTGGCGGCACACTATCGATGAGGTACGTGCCTATCAAGCGGTATCGCATTCGAATAATTCGCATCTTCCGGCAAAAAACGGCCTGTACGAACCGGCCCATGCTGTTGCAGTGTTGAGCCTCCGGTCTGACACCTTCCCCTCACATAGGAGCTTATCCCATGGAAAAGCGCAGCCTTGGCCGCACTGGCCTGTCCATCGCCCCGCTGGTTTTCGGCGGCAATGTCTTTGGCTGGACGGCCGATGAAAAGACTTCCTTCGCCCTGCTCGACCGTTTCTTCGATGCCGGCTTCAATGCCATCGACACGGCCGATGTCTATTCCTCCTGGGTGCCGGGCAATCAGGGCGGGGAATCCGAGACGATCATCGGCAAATGGCTGAAGCAATCGGGGCGTTCGCGGGATGCAGCCATCATCATCACCAAGGTCGGGTCCGAGATGGGGCCGGGCAAGAAAGGCCTCAAGGCAGGCTGGATCAAACAGGCGGTGGAAGACAGTTTGATGCGGCTGCAGACCGACTACATCGATCTCTATCTGTCCCACTGGCCGGACCCGGAAACGCCCTACGAGGAAACGCTGGCAGCCTATGATAAGCTTTTGAAGGAGGGCAAGGTTCGCCATATCGGCGCCTCCAATCTCGATGCTGCGCAACTGCGCGAGGCGCTTGATGTCTCGGCGGCCAAGAGCCTGCCGCGCTACGACGTGCTCCAGCCGGAATATAATCTTTACGACCGTTCTTCCTTCGATGGCGCGCTGCGCAATCTCTGCATCGCCGATGAGATCGGCGTCATCACCTATTTCAGCCTCGCCAAAGGGTTTCTCTCGGGCAAATACCGCTCGCACAAGGACCTCGAAGGCTCCGCCCGTGGCGGCGGCATCGGCAAATATCTCGATGGCCGCGGCATGCGTATTCTGGGAGCCTTGGACGAAGTTGCCGGTGAACTTGGCGCAACTCAGGCAGAGGTTGCTCTGGCTTGGGTCATGGCTCGGCGGGGCGTGACGGCACCGATCGCCAGCGCCACCAGCCTGCCGCAAGTGGAAAGCCTGATCAAATCGGCGACAATCACGCTGAGCGACGAGGCCTGCCGCCTGCTCAATGAGGCGAGCGAATGACGCTGGAAATCCGCGATGCCAAGCCGGAGGACGAAGCCGACTGGCGTCGCCTCTGGACCGGCTACAATATCTTCTACAAAGTCATGGTGCCAGATGAGGTGACGGATACCACATGGCGGCGGGTTCTCGACCCGGCATCCGCGTTGTTCATGCGCGCTGCCGTTCTTGACGGGCGCTTGGTCGGTTTCGCAATCTCGGTTCTGCACGAAGCGACCTGGACTATAGGGCCGGCCTGTTATCTGGAAGATCTGTTCGTCGATGATAGCGTGCGCGGCAAGGGTGTCGGTCGGGCCCTGATCGATGATCTCGTCGAGCAGGCAAAGACCAAGGGCTGGTCGAAGCTCTACTGGCACACGGATGAAAACAACATCACCGCGCGCCGTCTCTATGATCAATACGCCAAGGCCGATGGCCATGTCCGCTATCGCATAAGCTTTCCGTGAAAGCCGCGATCTGCACCGCTAGCCGCTTCTGAGGGTCGGAAATCCCTCATAGAACTCCGCGTGGCTGCCCTCGTGGCTGGCCATGCCGCGTTTGGTCAGAACGCCGGCAGGGGCGGCATAACTGCGGATGCGGCGCGCCGGCCGCTCATGCCACTGGATGTTCATCGCCCAGAGTTTTGGGAACACGCAGAGGGAGGCATAGGGCAACTGGTCGTGTATCCACCAGGCCAGCGATTGCCAGCCCTGCAGCCTGTCCCTGTTGTCCCATACCCACGGCACGACGATGCAGGCCGTCGCACCGATGCAACCATCCGCATCGCGCATGTCCCAGATGTGATCGGCAGCGCTTGCCGCATTGGTAGAGCAGTTCAGCTTGTTGCGGTTGCCGAATGCGTTGACGCTGCGCGAGCGATACCCGGAGCGGATATGAAGCCGGCCAAAGGTTCGCTGCAGCGGCTCCAGCAACTCTTCGCAGAGCCGGCTTCCGGCTTCGATGGCAAGCTCCGGGTCATCAGGAATATTGGGTATGCCGTAGAAATCGGCGATCTCGGAATGCAGGAAATCCCGCAGGAAGAAATTTTCCGACAGCCGTGCCCGGCCCATATCCTCCAGCGCCCGCATCGATCCCGGTTTCTTCATCCGCCCCTCCCGTTTCAAGGAAAGGATAGCAGCAGGCAGGTCTGGCGCCACCCGAAACCAGAGGCACGATTTCTCGGGGGAGGAAGCCTGTGATAGAATGCTCACGCAATCCGGTAGCTTTGGCGGAGGACGCAGATGTCGGAAGAGCAGGCCATCAGGACGATCTTGCATCTCTATGTCGACGGCATGGCCTTCGGCAACGAGGCGGCCTTGCGCAAGGCCTTCCATGTCAATGCCCGCATCATCGGCAATTATGAGGGCGCGGTCGAATGGCTGACGCGGGATGAGTTCATCGCCGCCGTGCTCGCCGAACCGCCATCGCCTCCGGGCACGCAGCCGGTCATGGATGTGGAGACGATCGACATTTCCGGCGATGCGGCAAGCGTCAAGGTGACCGACGAATTCGCCGGGATGCGCTTTACCGATTATCTGTCACTTTTGAAGATCGAAAGCCGCTGGATCATCGTCAACAAGCTCTATCACCTGCACGCAGCATAGATAAACGCCGCTGCGCGGTGATTGCCAGCGGCGTTCGTTTTGTCGTTCGGAATTATTCGCCGATCAGAAAGGCAGCTTCATACCGGGCGGGATAGGCAGACCGGCGGTCAGCGCGCGGGTCTTTTCTGCGGCAATGGCTTCCGCCTTGTCCTTGCCATCCTTGTGGGCAGCAACGATCAGGTCTTCGAGAATTTCGACATCGTCTTCCTTGAACAGCGAAGGATCGATCTTGAGACCCTTGAGGTTGCCCTTGCCGTCCATGCGAACGGTGACAAGGCCGCCGCCGGAGGTGCCATCGACTTCGAGAGCGGAGATTTCCTCCTGCATCTTCTCCATCTTGGCCTGCATTTCCTTGACCTTGCCCATCATGCCCATGAGGTCGCGCATCGGTTTTCCTCTTCAAACTGCGGTACTTGTATTTAGTGCTCGATATCGTCGCCGGGAAGGATGTCGCCTTCCTCGGATTCTGCCACGGCCACGACCTGCGGCTCTTCCACTTCAGGGTCCGGCCCCTTGATGCGCACGTCGGCGATCTTGGCGCCCGGGAAACGGGAGAGGATGGCGGCAACGTCAGGGTCCTGGCGCGCGTCGCTCAGGCGCTTTTCCTGCGCCTGCTGCTCGGCTTCCAGAAGCGTCTGCTGCCCGGGCTCGCGGCTGAGGATCACCATCCATCGAATGTCGGTCCATTCCTCCAGCCGCTTTTGCAAATCGGCAACCAGTGTCTTTGGCGCATCGTCGGGAAGGTTGATCTCCAGCCGGCCCGGCTCGAGATTGACGAGGCGCACGAAGCCGCGCACCAGCGTCTTCAGGCGGATGTCTCGGTTCTTGGCGCAGAGCTCGGCGATATCGGCAACGGAATTGACCGGCACTTTCAGCTGAGCTCTGGCGACAGGTGCCTCGGCAGGCTTTTCCTCAATGCGACCGACCGGCTGCGCAGCAGGCGCCTGTGTCGCCGGCACGGCGCGCAGCATTGTTGCGCCATTGCCGGTGGCGCGCTGGGTGGGCGGCGCATCAAAACCACGGGCCTGCGTTGCCGGAGCGGAGCCCTGAGCCGAGGTCGCGCCATTACCGCTGCCATTGACGGACGCCGCGCGCCCTGCATCGCTGCCGGAAAGCTCAAGCAGGCGACGCGCCGCATCTTCCGGGGCCGGCAGATGGGCGGCGTGGGCCAGACGGATCAGCACCATCTCGGCGGCCCCGGCGGGGCGCGATGAGCTTTCCGTCTCCGGAATGCCCTTCAGCAGCATCTGCCAGATGCGCGACAGCGTGGTGACGGCGACGCCGGAGGCGAACTCGGCGCCACGGGTGCGCTCGATCTCGCTCAGCGACTGGTCGTTTGCTGCATCCGGCACATATTTGAGCTTGGTAACGAGGTGGGTGAAATCGGCAAGATCGGTCAGCACGACGGACGGGCTGGCGCCCGCCTCATATTGCCGGCCGAACTCGTCGAGCACCGCCGCGACATCGCCCTTCACGATATGATGGAAAAGATCGACGATGCAGGCGCGATCGGCGAGGCCGAGCATGGATCGCACCGCCTCGACCTCAACACGACCGGCACCATGGGCAATTGCCTGATCGAGCAGTGACAGGCCATCGCGGGCGGAACCTTCGGCGGCGCGGGCAATCATCGCCAGCGCATCCGGCTCGGCATCCACGCCTTCCTTGCCGAGAATGGTGGTGAACAGGCCGACGAGATCCGTGGCGGCGATACGGCGCAGGTCAAAGCGCTGGCAGCGCGACAGCACCGTGATCGGAACCTTGCGGATTTCCGTGGTGGCGAAGATGAACTTCACATGCTCCGGCGGCTCTTCGAGCGTCTTCAACAAGCCGTTGAAGGCCTGCGTCGAAAGCATGTGCACTTCGTCGATGATATAGACCTTGTAGCGCGCCGAAACCGGGCGGTAGCGCACCTGCTCGATGATCTCGCGGATATCGTCGATACCGGTATGGGAGGCGGCGTCCATCTCGATCACGTCGACATGGCGGCCTTCCATGATCGCCTGACAATGTTCGCCGGGAACGCGCAGGTCGATGGTCGGCTTGTCGATCTCGGGCGTCTTGTAGTTCAGGGCGCGTGCAAGGATGCGGGCAGTCGTGGTCTTGCCGACCCCGCGCACGCCTGTCAGCATATAGGCCTGGGCGATGCGGCCGGTCTCGAAGGCGTTGGTGAGCGTCCTCACCATCGGCTCCTGGCCAACCATCAGGTCGGAAAAATCTTTTGGGCGATACTTGCGCGCCAGCACGCGGTAGGCCGCGGGTTTTTCCGGTTGGGAGAGGGAAATGTCTTCGCTCATCGACCTTTATATTTCTCCAATATAGGGCCGCATGGCTCGAGGCCTCTTGGGCCTTTCTTTCGACAGCGCGCCTTCAGGCCCAAAGGGCAAAGGCGGCTGAGAAAAGGGTGGGAGGCTGGCACGATGACCCGTGCCGTGGCTCGTTGGGGCTGCTTCCTTCCGGACCTGACCCGGTTGGCGAGTGGCTCGTCCACCACCAACCTCCCGGCTTTCATATCGGCAATATCATCACCAAAAGCAAGCCAAGCCTTCAAAAAACTGCTATTGATTTGCAAAACAACGATAATTCGCGAATGCCCGGAGACACCCTTGCCCGATTTTCCTCTCGATCCACGCCTAGAGCGCGATGGTCTGCTCGTTTCCAACCTCGGGCTTTGCCAGCTCCGCGTCATGAACGACAAGCGCTGGCCTTGGCTGGTGCTCGTTCCGCAGCGCGAGGGTATTTCCGAAGTCTTCGACCTGACGCCGCTCGATCAGACCATGCTGACATTCGAGACCAACATGGTGGCTACGGCATTGAAAAAGGTGACGGGGGCAACCAAGATCAATATCGGCGCGCTTGGCAATATCGTGCGCCAGCTTCATGTTCATGTCATCGCCCGCAGCGAAGGTGACGCCAACTGGCCAGGCCCCGTCTGGGGTTTCGGCACGGCCGAACCCTGGAGCGATGAAGAACGCAAGGCATTTGCGGCCCGCATTCTGGAAAACCTCTGACCATGACGAAATCGATCTTCGACCTGCACAGTCCGCATCCCGAACCCAGCACCCTCGTCGCCTTTGCCGAAAACCATCTCGACCGCCGGTCCGAGCATCGCGCCGAGGATTGCGTTGAAAAAGCCTTCAAGGCGGAGGGTGCCCATGTCTTCGCTTTTTCCGGCAACCGGCTCGTGGTCAAGCATGACGAGAAAATCGTCGATCCGCTGTTTGCGCCCTATGAGCTTTCCGATCTCAAGCCGGAACTCGACGATGCCATACTGCTCGGTTTTCTGCCGAACGGCGAGCCGCGCCTTGCCGTGCCGATCGGGTTGACCGAGGAAACGCTGCCGGAACCGTTCAAGCTTGCGGACGGACGCACGCTCTATCGCCAGCAGATGCTGACCGATGAACTTTTAGGCCAGTTCGCACAGGCATCGAGCCTGATCACCTGGAATGCCAACAACCGTTTCTGCGGCAAATGCGGCAATGCGACGGAAAGTCAGGCGGGTGGCTACAAGCGCCAGTGTACGGCTTGCGGTCATCTGAGTTTTCCTCGGACGGACCCCGTCGTGATCATGCTGACGATCGATCTGGAGCGGGATCTCTGCCTTCTCGGCCGCAGTCCGCATTTCCCCGAAGGTATGTATTCGTGTCTGGCCGGCTTCGTCGAGCCGGGCGAAACGATCGAAAATGCCGTGCGGCGCGAAACCCACGAAGAATCCGGCATTCGCGTCGGTCGTGTGCGCTACCACGCCTCCCAGCCCTGGCCGATGCCGCATACATTGATGGTCGGCTGCTACGCCGAAGCCAAGAACCGGGACATCCGCCGCGATGAGCAGGAACTGGAAGATTGCCGCTGGTTTACGCGCGAAGAGACGGTTGAAATGCTGGCGCGCAACACGGGCGTCGCTCTGGCCAATGGCGAAATCGGATCGCCGCCCAAGGGCGCGATCGCGCATCGCCTGATGCGGGATTGGCTGGACTGGCCGAAGTAGGCGGCCAAAAGAAAACCGGCGCCTTTGGACGCCGGCTTCATAGTTGAGATGTCGCTGTAACTTAGAAATCGCGCTGGAAGCGGATGGTGCCGCCAAAGGCCTCGCCATCGCCGCGGTCGCCATCGAAATCCGTGTAGTTGATTTCAGGCATGATCTTGAAGCCTGAAACCATCTTGTATTCGACGTTGAGCGCGGTCGCCATCGTGCCGTCTTCTTCATAGGCAATCTGCCCGTTGAGAGTGGTCTTATCGGCAACCTTGGCGGAAAACCCGCCCCAGGCCGCCCAATCGCCGCGCCACGAGCCGAAATAGTTGCGCTCACGCGAACCGGCCGGCCCGTTTGTATTGTCCCAGTCCGACTGATAACCGCCCATGACGAAGATCGAGAAAGCATCGGTGAGGGCCAGGTCAAGACGAGCTTTCGCTGCGACCGATTCAGCATTGGTGTCGTAACCGACGATGGCGGATATCCCGCCCCAATCCTGCTCGTACTTCATACCGGCCACGGGGAATGGCCAGTCCTCCGCCCTGTAGGCCACAGTCGTGCCCCCGGCGCTATAGGTCCCATTTCCCTCTTCCAGGCCGAAAAGAAGCTCAAAACCGTTATCGGCCTTGTAGACGTAGCTGATCTGGTTGGTCCGGCTCGGCGAAAAGTCGATGACGTCGTCGTTGACGATGTTGCCAGCTGAATCGAGCCATTTGTCGAAGCGTGAATCCGAATAGCCGGCGCGGAAACCGCCGAGTTCGATAAAGGCGCTCACCAATGTGAATCGTTCCTCGCCATCCTGAACATCCCAGCGATGTTCAATAAAGGAGCGCAGGGTTCCGTATTCGGTGTCGGAAACAGCATCGTAACGGAGAGTGGCGCGCGTGTGCCCGACCCAGCCATCGTCCTCGCCGTCGAACGGGTTTTCACCCAGGATGTTGTCGAAACGGACGTAACCGCCGACCTTGAGACAGGTTTCGGTCCCCGGAAGATAAAAATAGCCCTTTCCGAACGCATCACAGATGCGGACGTACTCCATCGGCTCCGGTTCGACCGCAACGATGGCGTCTGCCGCTTGGGCGCCTTGGGAGGCCGCAAGCGCGGCTGCCGAAGTCAGCAGGAAGGTTTTGATAGTCATGGAATCCCCAATCGTGTCGGATGACAACAATAATTTGCCGGCTAACCACATTGTGTGGCACGCGATCACATCGCCAGCAGGCAGGGAAAAAACCACGCTCCCATGTCACATTCTACGGGGTAAACTGTCATAATTATTGCGCTGCAGCGACGGAGCGCTCGT
Source organism: Pararhizobium arenae (assembly GCF_001931685.1). Classification (GTDB taxonomy): domain Bacteria; phylum Pseudomonadota; class Alphaproteobacteria; order Rhizobiales; family Rhizobiaceae; genus Pararhizobium; species Pararhizobium arenae. The sequence continues at coordinate 163,319 of NZ_MOOY01000004.1, forward strand.
GTTGCAAAACTACCGCATCGGTTCTCTGGCGTCAGCGTCCGCGAGAGCTGTAGTCGGTCGTGGAACAGACATCAAAGAGAGCCTGTTCCACGGTTTTAAGCATAGATCAGAAGTCCCGTTGCAAGCGAATGGTGGCGCCGAATGCGTCGTCGTCGCCTCGTTCGCCATCGAAGCTGGTGTAGTTCAGTTCGGGCATGAACTTCAGGCCGTCGGCAACGGCATATTCCATGTTGAGTGCGCCGGCGAAGGTGCCGTCTTCCTCGTAAGCTGCCTGGGCATTGAACGAAGCTTTTTCCGTCGCCTGCATCGCAAACCCGCCCCACGCGGCCCAGTCGCCGTTCCAGGCGCCGAAGTAGTTCAGGCGACGCGTGCCGCCGGGACCGTTGTCGTTGTCCCAGTCTGACTGGTAGCCGCCCATGACCCAGGCGGAGAAAACGTCGTTGAAGGTGATATCGACGCGTACCTTGCCGGCAAAGCTTTCCGCAAAAGTGTCATAACCGCCGACGGCCGAAATTCCACCCCAGTCCTGCTCGTACTTGACGCCGCCGATGATGCCGAGGTTATTGTCCTGGGTGTAGGAAACCTCCGGAACCGGTGCGAAGCCGGTTTCGTAGGTGCCGGCGCCTTCCTCAAGGCCGATCAATGCGCTGAAGCCGTTGCTGCCTTCGTAAACGTAACTCACCTGGTTTGTGCGATCGCCGGTATAGTCGATCACGTCGTCATTGATGATGTTACCGGCCGAATCGAGCCAGGTGTCGAAGCGGGAATCGGCGTAACCGGCGCGAAAGCCGCCAGCTTCGATGAAAGCGGCGTTGATGTAGGTGTCGTTGCTCGATTCCGAACGGAGTTCGATGAAGGATCGCACCGTGCCGATTTCCGTCTCGTTGCGCGCATCGAACTCGAGGCTGCCGCGCGTGAACGTCGACCACCCGATATCCTCACCGTCATAGGGGTCATCGCCAAGCCCCAGTTCGAAGCGGACATAGCCGCCGATCTTCAGGCAAGTCTCGCTGCCAGGAATATAAAAGTAGCCTTCACCATAGGCATCGCAGACGCGCACATACTCCATCGGTTCCGGCTCCGCCGCAACGATCGCGTCGGCGGCATGAGAGGCGGAAACAAACGAGAAGGCGGCTGCGGAGCCCGCAAGAAGAGCTTTGATGTTCATGGAAATCTCCGTGTCTATGCCGGGATGAGCGTCGGCATGCAAAACGCGGCGGCGTGTCGGTTTTCCGGGCATGTCGCCACGGGTGGCCGAGTCGCGTCGTCAGGGCGGAGGAAATCACGCAGAATCGCGAAACTCCACCCCGGAAATCTTGCCGTTGGTTTCCTGCAGTGCGATCGCCAGTCGGTCGTGGCAAGATCGCCACGGTCGCGCGCGTTCGAAATCAGAGGGTCAGTCGCATCGGATGGGCACGGTATGTACCGAGAATTCTGACCTTCTCGGAGAAGAACCTGAGCTCCTCCAACGCCTGTCGGACATGGAGGTCTTCCGGGTGGCCTTCGATATCGGCGTAGAACTGGGTGGCGATGAACTTGCCGCCGAGTTGATAGCTTTCCAGCTTCGTCATGTTGATGCCGTTGGTCGCAAAGCCGCCAAGCGCCTTGTAGAGCGCGGCCGGGATGTTGCGGACATTGAAGACGAAGGTCGTAACGATCACATCCTTTTCAGTGCCGCGGCGGATATCCTGCGCATCGCGCGAAAGAACGACGAAGCGGGTGACGTTGTTTTCCGTGTCTTCGACGTTTTCCGCGATGATTTCGAGGCCGTACAAATCGGCTGCGAGGCGGGGGGCGAGCGCTGCCATGGAACGGTCGCCGGTCTCTGCGACCAGCTTCGCCGCACCCGCAGTGTCGCCGGCGACGATGGGCTTCCAGCCATTGGCGCGCACGATCTTGCGGCACTGGCCGAGGGCATGAATGTGGCTGTGGACGGTGCGGATCTCGTCGCGCTTCACACCCGGCAGAACCATAAGCTGGAAGCGGATCGGCATGAAATATTCGCCGACGATATGCAGGCGCGATTCGGGCAACAGATGATGGATATCGGCGACACGCCCGGCGATCGTGTTCTCGATCGGGATCATCGCCAGATCGGCTTCGCCGTTTTCAACGGCGAGGAAGGCGTCCTCGAAGGTCTGGCAGGGCAGGGGCTCCATGTCCGGGAACATGTCGCGGCAAGCCATGTCGGAATTGGCGCCGAAATCCCCCTGGAAGGAAATCCTGTTGGTTTTCGCGATCATGATCTCAGCCTTTCGCGGTCAGGAGGCGCCGGGCCTTTTCAAGGTCGGCGGGCGTATCGACGCCAAGGGGGATGGAGCGCACGATCTGCACGTCGATGCGCATCCCGGCTTCGAGCGCACGCAACTGTTCCAGCGATTCCCGCTTTTCAAGCGTCGAGGGCGGAAGGCTTACGAATGTCTCGAGCGCTGCGCGGCGATAGGCATACAGTCCGATATGGTGGTAAAGAGGCCCGGCTCCGTGCGGCGCGGTGGTGCGCGTAAAGTACAGAGCCCGCAAACGATCCTCGGAGATCGGCGAGCCGACGACCTTCACCACGTTGGGGTTCGTCTTTTCGTCTTCGTCCTCGATCTCGACGGTCAGCGTGGCGATATCAACCGCCGGGTTTTCGAGCGGTTTCAGGGCTGCGCGAATGGTCTCCGGTTCAATGGTCGGCAGGTCGCCTTGCACATTGATCACGACTTTCGCCTGGCCTTCGGGATCGCACTTCAGAAGCGCCTCGTGGATGCGGTCGGAGCCGGACTGGTGATCGACACGGGTCATAACTGCCTCGAAGCCCGCCGCCGTCACCGCATCGAACGTATCCTGATGATCGACGGCGACAACGATTCGCCCGACACCCGCATCCCGTGCCCGCAAAGCCACCTGGACGATCATGGGAAGGCCGCAGATATCGGCCAGCGGCTTGCCCGGAAGGCGCGTCGAGGCCATTCGCGCCGGAATAAGGACGAGAGTTTCATGCAAATTGTCGCTGGTCATGCTTTGGCCTTCAAAGTACACAGGAAAAGTGTCAAAACGTCACGGTTCGGCGCGGAGAATGTCTGTTGCAACGGAAAGCCAAAAGACATAGGTTCCGCCCGATTTCAAGATGGGCCGGTTTTTTGTTTTTCCGGCGGTAAGGGGAGCGTTTACAGATGAACTCATATGTGAACATGGGCGTAGGTGCCTTGCTGGGCACCGTCTTTGTTCTGATGTCCGTCTCGATCGCGTCGGAGGGCATTTTCCACTCGGAGAACCCCGAGAAGGAAGGTTTCGCGATCGTCGCTGAAGAGGGAACGTCGGAAGCCGGCGGCGGTGCCGAGGCTGAAGTCGAGGTCGATATCAAGCCGTTGCTTGCCGGCGCGGACGCGACTGCCGGTGCAACCGTCTTCAAAAAATGCGCGAGCTGTCACACCGCCGACAAGGGCGGGGCCAACAAAGTCGGTCCCAACCTTTTCGGCATCGTCGATCGCCCGATCGCATCGCATGAAGGCTTCAGCTACTCGGCCGGCATGAAGACCTTCGCAGAAGCCAACAAGACCTGGACCTATGATCATCTGAGCTTCTTCATCGAGGCGCCGAAGAAGCATGTTCCGGGTACCGCAATGGGTTTTGCGGGGATCAAAAAGCCTGACGAACGTGCAAACCTGATCGCCTGGATGCGCGAACAGGCGGATAGCCCGGCACCCCTTCCGGAAGCGTCCGCTGCGGCTCCGGCTGCCGGCGAGGCTCAGCCGGCCGCAACTGAAGGCGAAGCCAAGCCGGTCGAACCTGCGCCTGCGAATTAAGGTGCTGACGCAATTCTGCAAGATCGAGCCCGGCCGTCGCGCCGGGCTTTTTCGTGTCCTACAGCAGAAGAAGCGCCCAGGCCGAAACTGAGACGACACCGAGCGCCGTCGTCAATGTGATGGTCGATGACGCAAGGCCATGCCCGACATTGAAGTGGTTGGCGATTAGCCAGGCGTTGACGCCTGTCGGAACCGATGCGGTCAGAACGAGTGCAGCGGTCCAATCACGGTTGAGGCCCAGCAAATGGCAGGCGGCGAAAACGGTTGCCGGAAGCACGATAAGCTTCAGGGTCGAGGTAACGGCCGCAAGGCCGAGATTACCGGACAAGCCATATTTATCGAGCGCCATGCCGATCGAAACCAGAGCCGCCGGGGCGGCGACAGCCGCGATCTGATCGATGACGATCTTGACAGGGCCGCCGAGTGGCGTGTCGAAAACGTGATAGAGCGCACCCAGCGCCAGGCCGATCACCAGCGGATTGCGAACGAGATTGCGGACGATGCCCTTCAACAGCCGCAGGGGACTTTGGGCAGCCTTGCCGCTTGTTTTTCGTTCAGCCTGTTCCATCAACACCGTGCCTGCGATCATCATGACGGGAAGATGGACGGACAGCAGGATGGAAAGGGCGACAAGTCCGCTTTCTCCGACGTTTCGGGAGACCAGCGGCAGGCCGATGAAAACATTGTTGGCGAAGGCTGACGAGACACCGGAGAGGACGCCGATGCGGGCATCGCGGCCGAACAGTAAAGTCGCGGCCAGATGACCGAGACCCCAGGTGATGGCGACGCCGGAGAAATAGGCGACCCAGAGCAGCCATGGAGAACTGCCGCTGAAATCGGCTTCGGCGATCGTGCGAAAAAGAAGAACGGGAACGGCGACCCGGAAGACGAATTCGCTCAAACCGTCGCCGACGGTGGCCTTGAGATAGCCGAGCCGTACGATCAGCCAGCCGATGAGGATCAGCAGGAAGACCGGAACGACATTCAGGAAGATATCGGACATAAGGGAAGGGTCTCTGGGAGAAAAGACGACCTTTGACCTTTACGACCCTGAAAGCGCCGCAGGCAACGTAAAATCGCCTAACCGCCTTTCTGCGCCTCACATTAGGAAACGCTTGAAAAAGTTATGTTCACGCAAGCCTCGCATGCGAGATTTAATGTGCGAAATTTAGCCTAGTTGAAAGGCGTCCCTAATGAACGAAAAATGGTGGCAGGAACCTGTCGTCCTTGAACTTGGCGGGATTGGAAAATATCAGGTGGTTCGCAATACACGTGAAGCGGCCGAATGCCTGCTCGATCGATGGCCCGTTCACGAGGGCAGGGCCTATAAAGCGGCGATTACCATGTGCCGTTATGTCCTGAATGGCGAACAGCCGGTCGATTATGCGCGCCAGGATTTCATCGCCGCTGCGGTGGAAGCGTTCATCCATGTTGATCAGCCACGGTTTTAAAGATCGGATCGCCGCAAGGGCCTGGAACCTTAGCGTAGGCCTGACGTTCCCTGTGTCGAAAGGAAACGTCGATGGCTATGGAACGCCCCCCCTTTTATGCTCATCGCGATGACAGGCCGGATCTTCAGGACGAGGATCTGGCGGGCAAGGTATTGCGTTACCTTCGTTACGTTACCCTTATCGACACGTCGGATATTTCCGTGATGGCCATCGGGCGCACGATTGTCCTGAGCGGCACCGTCTCCTCCGAAGCGGAGAGAGGCTGTGTGGAAGAGGCCGCCGCAGCCGTGATCGGCGTTCACTTGATTGAAAACGAGCTCGAAATCCGCAAACATTGACCCCGGCAAAGGCCCGATATGGGTGTTTTTGTCGCAACCGGTGGTGTTCCGTGCCCTGACGGAAAGGTCTATTGATGAGGAGGGCGATGCGGGCCTTCCGTGCAACGCGGAATGCCGGTGCAGCAATGAGACCGAACGGGGCGGGCTGGCGATGACACGCTTGGATATTCACAATTCGCAAACGCCGGCGCTGTGCCAGAGCTGCGAAATTCGCCACAAGGGTATGTGCGGCGCTCTCAGTTCCGATGAACTGATGACACTCTCGCGCCATACGCGGCAGGTGCGTCATGAAGCCGGTGCCCAGCTTTCCAGCGAAGATGCGCCGATCACGTCCTATGCCAATGTCATGCGCGGCGTGGTGAAGCTCACGAAGGTTCTCGAGGACGGGCGTCAACAGGTCGTGGGCCTGCAATTTGCGCCGGATTTTGTTGGCCGTATCTACGGACAGACGAGCGATGTATCCGTCGAGGCTGCGTCCAATGTCGAACTCTGTCGGGTTCCGCGCATGGCCCTTGAACAACTGGTCGCTGAGAACCCGAAGCTTGAACGGCGTTTGATGGAACAGACCCTGCGCGAACTGGATGAGGCGCGCGGGTGGATGGTGACGCTCGGCCGCAAGACCGCAGCGGAGAAAGTGGCGAGCCTGCTCTATCTCATCGCCACCCATATCGATCCGTTAGGTGATAAGGAAGGCGTCGCGGTCACGGAATTCGACCTGCCTCTCTCCCGCGCAGATATCGCCGATTTCCTCGGTCTCACCATCGAAACGGTATCGCGGCAGATGACGAAACTCCGAACGGCCGGTGTGATCAGCATTATCGCCAACCGGCACATCGTGGTGCCGGATATTCTACGTCTCAAGGCGCGTTGCGGCTGAGACCGGCAAGCATCTCGTCTTCACCTCCGGCGAGCAGCAATGGCATCAGGACATCCCTGTCGAACCATATGTGGCGACGCATGGCGGCAAAGAACGTGCGAAGCATGTAGCCCAACGTTTCCGCTGACGGCGTCGCCCGTCCCCAGCCGCGTGCATTCAAGGCGTCGTACAGTTCCTCCGCATAGGCATCGTCTTCCAGATGCTCGTAGCGCAGCCTTTCGATCACGGCGTTCAAAGCTGGTGATGAAGCCGCGCGGCGTTGCAGCAAGGGAAAAAGCAGCAATTCCTCAAGCTTGTGTGCACGGTCCACAACGGCCGGAATGGTGCGGGCAAGGCGCAGGCAGTTCATTTTGCTGAGGCCAATTGGGAGTGCGTCCGCCATCTGTTCCAGTGCGTCGCAAAGGGCAAGTTGCTCACCCCAGATTTCGAGGAGGCTTTCGAAGGCTGAGTGATCGGGTGCCTGCGCGCGCATTCGGCTCTTCCTTGCTCATCGGCCGTAAGGTCTGCGTCTTGGCCTTTCAGCCTCGAAAACGAACGGTGGAACCTTCGTGAGCAGGGCCGTGCCGGCTTCGGTGTCTCCCCTTCTGCGTTGTATTGTTGGTTGTCGCTGCATGCCTTGATCCAGATCAAGCATGGGAACAAGCGATTTGACGAAGATCAAGGCGCTTGCGCCTGTCATCGATAGGCTCTCTATCGACAAAGGAGTTTGCCCCGATGACGACCAAGACGCTTCTGCAATCAGTTCCCCGATACACGAGTTATCCGACCGCGCCGCATTTCCACGGGGGCATCGGGGCGGATGTCGCGCGCGCGTGGCTTGAGACGCTTCCGCCGGATGAGCCGGTTTCGCTCTATGTGCATATCCCGTTCTGTGACCGTCTTTGCTGGTTTTGCGCCTGCCATACCAAGCAGACGCGGCATTACCAACCGGTGGCGGCTTACCTTGATGCCTTGCTTTGCGAGGTCGCGACGATCGGGCGGATTATACGGTCCCCCGTCAAGGCACTCCATTTCGGCGGCGGTTCGCCGACCATGCTGACGCCTGCCGACATGAAGAGGTTGGCCCGTCACCTGAAGGATACGTTCAATTTCGCGCCCGGCGCATCGGTTAGCGTCGAGATGGACCCGAACGACATGGATGAGGCGCGCTTTGATGCTCTGGCTGAAATCGGCATGACACGCGCCTCTCTCGGTATCCAGGATTTCGATCCGAAGGTGCAGCAGGTCATCAACCGCATCCAATCCTTCGAGGATACGGCCCGGGTTGTGGAGAATGTTCGCGCACGCGGCGTCGGTTCGGTCAATCTGGATCTTCTGTATGGTCTGCCGCACCAGACGATGGACGGCGTTGCCACAACGATCCGGCAGACGCTGTCGTTGCGCCCGGACCGGCTGGCACTCTTTGGCTATGCTCACGTTCCCTGGTTTAAGAAACATCAGACGATGATCGACGAGGCGAGCCTGCCGGATGCCGGCGAACGGCTCGCGCAGGCGGACGAGGCCCGGCGGATCATTCTTGAAGCCGGTTACCGGGCGATCGGTATCGATCATTTTGCCTTTGCATCAGACAGTCTTGCGCTTGCCGCGCAAAGCGGTCGGCTGCGGCGCAATTTTCAGGGCTATACCGATGACAGCTGCGAAAGCCTGATCGGGCTGGGTCCATCCTCCATCAGTCAAGTGCCGCAGGGCTACCTGCAGACCATGCCGGCAACAGGCGAGTACATGCGTATCGTCAAATCCGGGCAGATTGCAGCCGTGCGCGGCCTTGCGCTGAGCGAGGACGATCGCGCAAGGCGGTGGGTCATCGAGAGGCTGATGTGCGATTTCGCGTTCGATGGAAACGAGGCCATCAGGCAATTCGGCGCGGCCGCCCATCCGATTTTGCAGACGGCCCTTAGCCTTGCTGCCGGAAACGATCTCGGCTTCAGCCGCCTCGGAGAGCGGTTCGAACTGGCGCCAGAGACCGCCTACAAGACGGCGAGGCTCGTTGCGGCGGCATTCGACGCCTATCTGGGAAGCGGTATGGCCCGGCATTCCGCTGCCATATGACGACGGAACCGGAGACGGGGTAGACGCGTTTCAGCGGCATTGAACCACGGAAGGAAATTTCGATGCTGAAATGGGCGCTTATCTTCTTCGTTATCTCTCTGATTACCGGCTTTCTCGGTTTTTCCGGCGTATCGGCCGCGACCGCCACGATTGCAAAAATCCTGTTCTATATCGCGCTCGTCGTGTTCCTGATTTTCCTCGTGCTCGCCTTCATGGCTGGCAGCGTCGTGGTCTGACCCGTTCGCGAACAGGATGGCCGGCGAAAGGTCCGCCGGCCTTCTTCACGGGGTAGACGCCTCACGTCAGAGAAGCCGCATCCAGCGAACGCAAGTCGTCGTAATGCGCCTGCTTGTCCTGATACATGGCGAGGTCGGCGCGCCGGACAACAGCTTCCAAGGGCTCGCCAGGCGTGCTGGTCGCCGCGCCGACAGCAATGCTGATCGGGGCATTGGAATAATACTGATTGTTGATCTTCAGAAGTTTGTCGACATTGTCGATCATCACCGCGACGTCGGTTTCATCGCCGCCTGGCATGATGATCGCAAATTCATCGCCGCCGATACGCGCGGCGTGATTGGGTAGCGACACGGCTTCGTTCATCACCTCACCAAGACGGCGAAGCAGCGAATCGCCCGCTGCATGGCCAAGCTGGTCGTTGGTCGTCTTCAATCCGTTCAGGTCGATGACCACGATGGAGACCGGACGCAAGGACTTGCGTTCCAGACGGTTCAGTTCATCCGTGTAAAAGGCGCGGTTATGAAGCTTGGTCAACACGTCGTGCTTGCCGAGATATTCGAGATAGGCCTCGGCTTTCTTTCGTGCGGTGATATCGGTGAGCGAGACCTGCACGAGTGACCAGTCCCGTTCCCGACCGGGAAAGACGGAAAATTGCAACAGCACATAACGCTCGCTGCCATCTAGGGCATAATTCACGACCTCGCGCTGGTGGAAAAGATTGCGGTTCCAGAGTTCGATCAGCTGCTCGCGAAAGTGCTTCTCCATTTCGTCGCGAAAGATATCGGCCTGGCGGTGCAGCAGCGTTTTCGCGTCCGGCGCGCAAAAGAGATCAAGCGTTGCCTTGTTGACATCAATGACGCGGATTTCGCTCATGCACTGGCGCACGAATTCCGGATGCACATCGGTAAAGACACGAAAGTCGACGATGCCGCGATCCCGCACCCCGTCCAGCAGGTTCTTCACGCCACTGAAATCCTCCACCCAAAGGGATACGGGCGAATGTTCGAAAACCCCTTCGGCATAGCGGCGCGCGTCTTCGCGGGCTGTCACGTCCTCGGTCGTCAGCAACACCTTGCCCAGTGTGTCCTCGTATCCTGGAAGCACCGAGCCGCGAAGCTGGATATCGAGCCTGCGCCCCGAGAGCGTATAGTTGATGGCGGTGCCGGAAAACTCGCGCCGCCCGTCCCAGAGCTGGGACAGTTCGTTGACGTGGCTGGTCAGCATCTCATCGCGAAAGATGCAGTCGAGATTGGCGACCAGATGATCCCGGTCGTGCGCCTCGAAGAGCTCGAGCGTGCTGCGGTTGACCTGCAGGACCTTGATCTTTCGGGAGCAGGCTGCGACGCGGCTCACATCGGCACGAAGGAAGGTGCGGATATCCTCGATGCCATCTGCCCGCCAGAGGTCGAACAGTCCCTTTACCCCGCTAAAATCCTCGATCCACATCGCGATCGGTGCGAGATCGAAGACATTGGCCTCATCGGCATTCATACGCGCACTCGCTAAATTTACCGATCTGCAACAACGTAGCCACACACCGGAATCGTTTCCTCGATCGAGACGTACACGGCTGCCGGCGACAGCACAACGCGGCAAGCGCGCATGCGTGCTATGCGTAAATGGGGAACGGAAAGGACGATAGTGCGGTCGGTCTGGACTGGATTGTTGATTTAGAGAAGACAATGACTGAGGCTTCGATGGCCAGCGGGAAATAAACTCGACTAAAAATCTTCACCCGTCGCAGGTCTGATACATCCCTTCGCGCGCTCATCGCTACACTTCAGGATTGCGCTTGTTCGAGGCTTTGAAATCGGATTAATTGACCCGTAAGCGACGATTGACCGGGTTTATGGCGACAAGGGGGTGTAGCGTGGCGTTTCGGCTTGGACACAAATACCGCCATCTGGTTCACGGCGCGGCATGCCCCTGCCATAGCCCGGACGCCTTGCAACTCTTTGCGCGCATAGATGCTGGCTTGTCCCGCCGTTCGCTCCTGAAGGTCATTGCGGCCACCCTTGCGGTTCCGGCGCTCGGCAAAGTCAGCCCGGCTTTTGCACAGGCTCCGGCAAGGCCGATCCTGTTTCGCAACCTCAAGATTTTCGACGGGACCGCAAGCGCCTTGATCGAGGGCCAGGGCGTGCTGGTTGAGGGCAACCTGATCAAGGCGCTTGTCCCTGCCGCAGATACCGTCTCGGACGCCGAGGTGATCGATGGCGGCGGACGCACATTGATGCCGGGCATGATCGAGGCGCACTGGCACTCCATATTGGCCGGCATATCCCAGGTCGCGGCCATGACGGCGGATGTGCCCTATGTCCATCTCGTTGCAGCCCAGGAAGCCGAGCGGACCATCTTGCGCGGTTTCACGACCGTCCGCGATGTCGGCGGTCCGGCCTTTGCCGTGAAGCGTGCCATCGACGAGGGACGCATTGCGGGTCCTCGCATCTATCCCTCCGGCGCCATGATTTCGCAGACATCGGGACATGGCGATTTCCGCATGCGGAGCGACCTGCCGCGTACGCCGCAAAGCGATCTCAGCATTGCCGAACAGGCCGGCATATCGGCGATCGCGGATGGAGAGGCGGAAGTGCTGCGTCGGGTTCGGGAACAGCTTATGCTGGGCGCCAGCCAGATCAAGATCATGGGCGGCGGCGGCGTGTCCTCGTCCTTCGATCCGATCGATTCGCTTCAATATACCGAAGCCGAAATGAGAGCGGCCGTATCAGCCGCTGCCGACTGGGGAACCTATGTCTGCATCCATGCCTACACCTCTGCGGCGGTGCGCCGTGCGCTTGATTGCGGGGTGAAGTCGATCGAACACGGGCAGCTGATCGACGAAGAGACGGCCAAACGGATCGCCGATGCCGACGCCTGGTGGAGCATTCAGCCCTTCCTCGCCGACGAAGATGCCAATGCGAAGTCATCACCCGAGCAACGCCTCCAGCAGGAGCAGATTGCCGAGGGGACGGTGCGTGCCATTGAGTTCGGCCGCAAGCATCAGGTGAAGATGGCGCTCGGGACGGATATCCTGTTCAGCCCGACGGGGACCGCGAGCCAGGGACGGCAGCTCGCAAAATTTGCCCGTTGGTATGACAATGCAGACGTGCTGCGTATGCTGACGAGCGGAAATGCCGCGCTGCTGGAGCTTTCGGGGCTGCGCAATCCTTATCCCGCCAGGCTCGGTCGCATCGAAGCGGGCGCCTATGCGGATATTCTTCTCATCGATGGAAATCCGCTGCAGGACATCTCGCTCATTGCCGATCCCGACCGGACGATGAAGCTGGTCATGAAGGACGGACGTATCCACAAGAATACATTGCAGGTTTGAGTGAGGGCGCAATGAAATCTTTAGCTATTACGGCCTTCCTGTTCTTTGTGGTATGCCCGCAGTTCACGCCGGCGATCTGTTTGGTGTGGTAAGTGACCCTGCGGCCGAGGGCGCGGAGGTCGGGCGCCCGGATTGGGCGTTGCAGGTCACCCCGTATCTCTGGGCGACCGGACTTGAGGGGAAAATTTCCCCATTCCGCAACGGACCGTCGCTCCACACCGAAAAATCGTTCTCCGATGTCATGGAAGACCTCAATTTCGGAGGTTTCATCAATGTCTGGGGCCGTAACGACCGTTTTGTTCTGTCCGGTGACATGATGTATGTCGACACCACGGGCAGCCATGCGACCGGCCCGTTGCCGGCCTTCCAGATCCCTGGACTGGGCGTGATCCCGCCGGGTGCGAGCGTCGATGCAGATGTCGATACGACGGAATTCATGGCGACCCTGCAGGGTGGCTATCGCGTTGTCGATACACCGGAGTTCACACTCGATGCGCTCGGCGGCGCCCGTTTCTGGTATATCTCGAACGACGTGTCCGTCACCGCCTCGCATCCTCTGATCGGTACCATCTCCGCCAGTCATGAGGAAAGTTTCAACTGGATAGACCCTGTCGTTGGCGCGCGAATGTTCATAAGCCTGACGGACAAGCTCTCCATCCAGGCGCAGGCCGATGTCGGCGGCTTCGGTGCGGGATCGGATTTTACTTGGTCAGCACTGGCGACGGTGAACTATACATTCACGGATAATCTGTCGGCTTCTGCCGGTTACAAGGTCCTGGATGTCGACTACGAGCATGATGGCCATCTGTTCGATACCCGTCTCAGCGGTCCCGTTCTCGGTATGACCTATCGCTTCTGATGATTCTTATGCAGGGTCCGGACTTGGCGACCCGCCTTCGGCCGGCAGGATGCGGGTTGCCGAAAGTTGATCAATATTGGGCCTATTTCATCGGCCGGCCCGCCGGCCCTTGCGCGGAGCCTGACGTCATGCTGTAGCTAGCGCAGATCAATCCCACGCAGAATTCCGATGGCTCTTTCCGACGAGTTGCGACAGAACGTTGCCGAAAGCCGTTTCGGCGCGCGGCTGTTGGTGTTTCTCGTCCTGCTGATGATTGCCGGCCTTCCTCTGGCCGTCTGGTTCGACGTCAACAATCTGTCCCGCGACGCGCTTCAGCGACAGGCGCAGGACATGAGCTCCCTGATCACCAGCATCCGCTCCTATTATTCGACAAACGTGGTCGGTCGCGTGCTGGCTGCGCATGCGGATGGGCAGACGACGGAAACGGTCCTCTCGCACAATTATGCGACGATCCCCGGCGCGATCCCGATCCCGGCAACACTTTCGCTGGAGCTTGGGAGCGTCATCAAGGAGCAGCAGGCGAATATCTCCTATCGCTTCATTTCGGACCTGCCGTTCAAGAACCGCGCGAAGCATCCGATGGATGCCTTCGAAGTTTCGGCGCTTGCCGCATTGCGCGCGGACCCGAAACGGACGGTGACGAGTGTCGAACGCATAGGTTTCGACAATATCTATCGCCTCGTCACGCCGGTCATCATGGGGCCGGCTTGTGTGGCGTGTCATGACAGCCACCCTGAAAGCCCGAAGAAGGATTGGAAGGTCGGGGATGTTCGCGGCATCCAGGAAGTGACGATCACGCAGCCTTTCGCCAGCAACGCCTTCGCCTTCAAGTATCTGCTGCTTTACTTTTTCTTCGTCGCAGTCGTCGGCATGAGCTTCATTGTGCTGCAAAGGCGGCATGCGCACGTCATCAAGACATTCAACCGCGAGCTGGAGGCGACGAACGAATTTCTCGCCAGCATTTCTCTGAAGATATCGCGTTACCTCTCGCCGCAAATCTACAAGAGCATCTTCAGCGGCCAGAGGGATGTGGTGGTTCACACCGAGCGCAAGCGGCTGACGATCTTCTTTTCGGATATCAAGGATTTCACGGCGACCACCGAGCGGCTCCAGCCCGAAGCTCTGACCGAAATGCTCAATGAATACCTGACCGAGATGTCGAACATCGCGCTGGCGCATGGCGGTACCATCGACAAGTTCATCGGCGACGCAATCCTTGTGTTTTTCGGCGATCCGGAAACCAGGGGAGCTGTCGAGGATGCAAAGGCCTGCATACGCATGGCGATGGACATGCAGCAGCGTCTGGGGGAGTTGAAGTCCAAGTGGCGCAGCGATGGCACCGAAGAGCCGTTCGTGGTGCGCATGGGCATCAACACCGGTTACTGCAATGTCGGCAACTTCGGAAGCAACGACCGGATGGACTACACGATCATCGGAGCGGAGGCGAACCTCGCGGCCCGGCTGCAGAGCATTGCAGAGGGCGGCCAGATCGTCATCAGTTACGAAACTTATGCCCTTGTCCAGGATATCGTCGAAGCGCATGCGCTGCCTCCGATCACCATGAAGGGTATCCAGCGCGAAGTCGTTCCTTATGTGATCGATGGCCTTGTGGCCGGTGCAGACAGGAGGACAAGCGTCCTGAGCGAGCATCTCGCAGGGCTGGACCTGCATCTCGATCTTGATCGGCTTGATTCGGAGGAAAAGCTGCGGGTGCGCAAGGCGCTCTCGGACGCCATAGCGGCAATCGACAGAACGGTCTGACAAACTGTCATTGATTCGAACGAACGTGCAGCCCCATCCGAGCGCGCAGGTCGCAGGGGTATAAGCCGACATCGCCAACGGGACGAAATTCGTTCAAGGGAAACTGTTGTATAGCGCTTGGAAAAATTTGGTGGAGCTAAGCGGGATCGAACCGCTGACCTCTTGCATGCCATGCAAGCGCTCTCCCAGCTGAGCTATAGCCCCATATCGGGTTCCGGCAAGGCCGGTCCGGGAAACCGTTCCGAATTGTTCGTCCGGTCGGGTGGCGGCTTATTACGTGCGCTTTTCGCAGATGGCAAGCCGAAAAATCAGACCGGGTGCAATTTTCTTCGCTGAGCCCAGTTCAGGCCCGCGCGGCAATGGAACAGTCCGCGCGGGTGCCAATTTCAAACCTTATGAAAGGCTTACACTTCGTCGTCGTCGTCGGATACGCCGATCAGGTCGGACAGGCCGTCGTCATCGTCATCTTCGTCTTCTTCGAGGAAGGTGTCGTCGTCGTCGCCTTCGATCTCGACGTCGTCATCGCCCAGATCCGGGATGTCGTCGCCGCTGGCGCCTTCATCGGCTTCTTCCAGCGAGACCAGTTCGACTTCCGTGTTTTCGGTATCGACTTCCTGAACGTCCTCTTCCTCAGCCTTTTCCATGACCTTGGCAACCGAGGTCTCTTCGAAGAAGGACAGCGGATAGGACTTGCCGGTGTAAGGGGAGACGATCGGATCCTTGTTCAGATCGTAAAACTTGCGACCCGTTTCCGGATCGATGCGCTTGGTACCAAGTTCCGCTTTTGCCACGGTCAAAGCCTCTTGTATGGCCGGGAAAGCCGGCATTTGCCGGAAAACCGGCGTTGACGAAGAAATGAATTAGCCGGTCCCC
Organism: Pararhizobium arenae; assembly: GCF_001931685.1. Taxonomy (GTDB): domain Bacteria; phylum Pseudomonadota; class Alphaproteobacteria; order Rhizobiales; family Rhizobiaceae; genus Pararhizobium; species Pararhizobium arenae. Next base: position 178,880 of record NZ_MOOY01000004.1, read on the forward strand.
ATAATCGTCTTGGCTTTGTCTGTCAAAGCCTAACTTTCCGGGGCGCGCGGCAAGCAAAGGTGGATTTTGAGCCGAAAAAGTCAAGGCGAAACGCTTGGCAGCAATACACTCTTCCATCGACACGGCTTGGCCAGCGTGCCTGTTTTCCGCTAACAGGGAAAACAATGGTCGCGGAATAACCTCTCCCGCGGCCCAATCGAACGCTCGGGGACATGAATGATCATCGCTATCGACGGGCCTGCCGCCGCAGGCAAGGGAACGCTTTCGCGCCGGATTGCTGCCGACTACGGCTTCCACCATCTCGATACGGGCCTGACCTATAGGGCCACCGCCAAGGCGCTGCTCGACGCCGCGTTGCCGCTCGACAACGAACCGGTCGCCGAAAAGATGGCGCTGGAGGTGGAGCTTGCGGGCCTCGACCGCAGCGTGCTCTCCGCCCATGAGATTGGCGAAGCGGCCTCGAAGATTGCCGTCATGCCGTCAGTCCGTCGCGCGCTGGTCGAAGCGCAGCGTGCCTTTGCGGCTCGCAAGCCCGGTACGGTGCTGGATGGCCGCGATATTGGCACGGTCGTCTGCCCGGATGCGCCCGTTAAACTCTATGTGACGGCGTCTGCTGAAGTGCGCGCCCGGCGTCGGTTCGACGAGATGGTTGGAAACGGCTTTCCCGCCGATTATCTCTCGGTTCTGGCAGACATTCAAAAGCGCGACGAGCGCGACATGGGACGCGCCGATAGCCCGCTTCGCCCGGCTGAAGACGCGCACTTGCTTGATACGTCCGAAATGAGTATAGAGGCCGCATTCTTGGCGGCGAAGGCTCTGATCGACGCTGCATTGAACAAATAGTCCGAAAGACCGTCCCCGCGCCGGATTTACTCCCTGATGAAGGGAGCGGATGGATTTTGGACCTGATCAACTCGAACCACCGGCGCCTGTGCCCACGCGGCACACCAGGAGTATTCATGTCTCAAGCCAATCCCACCCGCGACGATTTCGCCGCGCTGCTGCAGGAATCCTTTGCTACGCAGGATCTTGCTGAAGGCTACGTTACCAAGGGTATCGTGACCGCCATCGAGAAGGACGTCGCCATCGTTGACGTCGGTCTCAAGGTCGAAGGCCGCATCGCGCTCAAGGAATTCGGCGCCAAGGCCAAGGACGGCACGCTGAAGGTCGGCGACGAAGTTGAAGTCTACGTCGAGCGTATCGAAAACGCGCTGGGCGAAGCTGTTCTGTCGCGCGAGAAGGCTCGCCGCGAAGAGAGCTGGGTCCGCCTCGAAGTCAAGTTCGAAGCTGGCGAGCGCGTCGAAGGCGTTATCTTCAACCAGGTCAAGGGTGGCTTCACCGTCGATCTGGACGGCGCTGTTGCCTTCCTTCCGCGTTCGCAGGTCGACATCCGTCCGATCCGCGACGTTACCCCGCTGATGCACAACCCGCAGCCCTTCGAAATCCTCAAGATGGACAAGCGTCGCGGCAACATCGTTGTTTCGCGCCGTACGGTTCTCGAAGAGTCCCGTGCTGAACAGCGTTCGGAAATCGTTCAGAACCTCGAAGAAGGCCAGGTTGTTGACGGCGTCGTCAAGAACATCACCGATTACGGTGCGTTCGTTGACCTCGGCGGCATCGACGGCCTGTTGCACGTCACCGACATGGCTTGGCGCCGCGTCAACCATCCGTCGGAAATCCTGTCCATTGGCCAGCAGGTCAAGGTTCAGATCATCCGTATCAACCAGGAAACCCACCGCATCTCGCTCGGCATGAAGCAGCTCGAGTCGGATCCGTGGGATGGCATCGGTGCCAAGTACCCGGTCGGCAAGAAGATCTCCGGTACCGTCACCAACATCACCGACTACGGTGCATTCGTAGAGCTGGAGCCGGGCATCGAAGGCCTGATCCACATCTCCGAAATGTCCTGGACCAAGAAGAACGTACATCCCGGCAAGATCCTGTCCACGACGCAGGAAGTCGACGTTGTCGTTCTCGAAGTCGACCCGACCAAGCGCCGCATCTCGCTCGGCCTCAAGCAGACGCTTGAGAACCCGTGGCAGGCTTTTGCGCACAGCCATCCGGCTGGCACCGAAGTTGAAGGCGAAGTCAAGAACAAGACCGAATTCGGCCTGTTCATCGGTCTCGACGGCGACGTTGACGGCATGGTGCACCTCTCCGACCTCGACTGGAACCGTCCGGGCGAACAGGTCATCGAGGAATACAACAAGGGCGACGTCGTCAAGGCTGTCGTTCTCGATGTAGACGTCGAGAAGGAACGCATCTCGCTCGGCATCAAGCAGCTCGGCAAGGATTCGGTTGGCGATGCCGCCGCTTCCGGCGACCTGCGCAAGAACGCCGTCGTTTCGGCTGAAGTCATCGCGATCAACGACGGTGGCATCGAAGTGAAGCTCGTCAACCACGAAGACCTCACCTCGTTCATCCGCCGTGCCGACCTGTCGCGTGATCGCGACGAGCAGCGTCCGGAGCGTTTCTCCGTTGGTCAGGTTGTTGACGCCCGCGTCACCAACTTCTCCAAGAAGGATCGCAAGGTCATGCTTTCGATCAAGGCTCTGGAAATCGCTGAAGAGAAGGAAGCCGTCGCACAGTTCGGTTCGTCCGACTCCGGCGCTTCACTCGGCGACATCCTCGGCGCGGCTCTGAAGAACCGTTCCGGCGAATAAGCCTTGAAGCCATGAAATGAAGAAGCCCGCGGAAAGCGATTTCCGCGGGCTTTTTATTGGGATGTCTTGGAAAGCCGGTGTTCAGGGACGGTGGTAAAGCCCGTACAGGTCCGCTTCTTCCGCGGTCTCCTCATCCGCCTCGGAAAGTTCCCGATCGGACTTTTCACCGGATGCACCGTCGTCAGGCGACTGTTGCTGTGGAGACCCATCCTGCTCCTCGTCCTGATCGAAGCGGCGGCTTGCCTCCTCCTCGTCAACCTTTTGGGAGGCAACAGGCTTGGCCGGGATCGACATGGCCAGAAAGGGCAGCGTCTCGCGCAGGAAAGTGGCTTCGGGCAGTGCCGATGGCAGCGGTTCTCTCTGCAGGTCTTCCCTTCCTGCGGAGCGTAACGGGGAACGCCCTGCCTCCGTGGAAACGCTGTCTGCCGCCTCGCCCATATCCAGCAAAGCGCTCGCCTCGTCGCCGGCTGCCGCGAGGATAGGTTGGCCGCCGGGTGTCAGCGGTTTGCCGTTGACGGGTGTCGGATTGGCTATGCCTTCGGGCTCCGTCGGCATCATGCTGGCGACAAGCTTTTCCAGAGGTTCGTTCAGGCCGTCGCTCGACAGTGGGATTCCGACGTCGATCAACGTCTTCAACGCATCGGCAATGGTGCGCGCGGCGCGCTCTGAAAGGGGGGTCTCGCCCCTTGGCGGCGACTGTTCGCTCTTCTCGCCGGAAAGTTCAGCATCCGCTTCTTCGGAGATTTCGATGGGTATCGCTGGTCCAGCCGGCTTCTCTTCCGGCGCCTCGGGGTGGGTCATGAGGTCGTAAATCGTGTATTCCGGCTCGGCTGCCGCTGTATTGCCGGCGCTTGGCGGAACCATGTCTTCTTCGCCCGACGCCGCATCCGCGAAAACCTCCGGCACGTCGTGCTCGCTGGGCGTTGTGATATGCTCTGCCGCTTCTGCCTCACCGACCGGCAAAACGGTCTCAAGCGACGTATCCGTGTCCAGCACCTGCTGCACGGTTTCGCGAAGGTCCTCGTCGATGTCATTGCCGATGATGGCAATCACCTGCTCCAGTGTGTCCGGGTTTTCCGTCAGGAAGTGTGCTACGGTATGCAGGGCCGGGATGGGATCGTTGCCTTCCGCTATGGCAAAGCGGACGACCGGCGCTGATGACGCTGCGCGATCCGCCTTCTTCTCCAGCGGATTGTTATCGTCAACTTCCGGCTCGCTTTGATCGGCTGCAAGAGCGTCCGTCCGCGCAGGTTCGTCCATGAAGGCACTTCGCAGAACGACTTGCAGCGCACCTGCATTGAGGCCTGCCGCCATAAAAGCCTGTATCGGCAACTGTTGAGGCGGAAGGACTGCGGGGACGGCACGAAACTCCCCCGCCCGTGATTGTGCCGGCGTCGCAGAGGGCAGGAGGTTCGCCTGAATTTGTCCCTCCCGGCGTACCTGAACGTCCTGAGCCACGGTGCTGGACACGCGGGCCTGCTGGGGCATGGCTTGGGTTACCGGCTGGTGTGTCATGTCCGGTGTGGGGAGCGCCTTGACGATTTCAGCAAGGATGCGAACGGAAAGCGCAAGATTGCGCTGGCCAAGCTGCTTCTCGAGAGCCTGCCGCGCAGCCGGAGGCAGTGCCTCGATCGCGACTGCGATGCGCCTGCCAAAATCGCGAACACTTTCCTGCGGCAAGGGCTGAACCTTCAAAAGCCGCGACAGGGTATCGAGCAGGCGCAGCAGTGCCTCTTTCGGCAAGGTTTCGGTGCCGACAAGATGCCGGTTCAGCGTTTCCAGGATGCGCAGGGCCGCTTCGGAACGCAGTTGCCCAGCCTGGGAAGCGTTTTTCGGTGCAACAGGCTCTTTCGCGCTTACGCTGTGCATGGGGGCGGGTGCAGCAGACGGGGTCACGCTCTTGGCCGTGAGAAGGGGTGTCAGCATCTCTGTCTCCGTCCGATCGTGTTGCGTGAACCGGTCTCGCCGGAATGCCCGAATGCACTTGATCTTCCGCAGGCTGGCGGTGGGGGGATCATCCGGGCAATGGTATGGAAGCGCGTCATGCGCAGGCCCGGAAAGGACAATCTTCCCATCGGCTCTCTGCGGCGTTCTCGATCGCAAGAAGCGATCATGGTTATCAATTTATGACAAAACTCTTGATAGTTTCTTAATCATATTGCAGGTGCGAAGAGAGACGGGATTTCCCTCCCCGTCGCGGCTTGCCGCTCATTCTAGGCTCGCGTACATCTGGCTGATATTATCATCCGCTTCGGGAGGAGCGACATGGATCTCGGCAATCCGATCCTTAATACTGACAGCTACAAATTCGGTCATTTCCTGCAGTATCCGCCCGGCACCCAGGCAATATCGTCTTACATCGAAACCCGTGGCCAGCCGGAGGAGGCGGATGTCCTGTTCTTCGGTCTGCAGATGTTTCTCAAGGAATATCTGACCCGGCCCGTTACCCGAACCCATGTCGATGAAGCCGAGGCGATCGTCATCGCCCATGGCCAGCCCTTCGATCGTGAGGGCTGGCTTCACATCGTCGACAAACACGGCGGTTATCTGCCGTTGCGCATCGAAGCATTGCCAGAGGGAACGCTGGTGCGGCGCGGCGTTCCGCTCGTGCAGGTCGTCAATACCGATCCGCGCTGTTTCTGGCTAACGTCCCATGTGGAAACCGCGCTTCTTCGTGCCGTCTGGTATCCTTCCACCGTCGCTAGCCAAATCCGCAAGCTGAAGCGGTTGCTGCAGCCCATGCTGCAAAAGACGGCGGACAATCCTGATGCGATACTCCCCTTCAGCCTGCACGATTTCGGCGCGCGCGGTGCGACCTCAATGGAGCAGGCGGGTCTCGGCGGTGCCGCCCATCTCGTTCATTTCCGCGCAACAGATACGATGACCGGCGTTCTCTATGCCCGCCGCTACTACGATGCCGCCATGGCGGGTCTCTCCATCCCCGCGTCGGAGCATTCGACGATGACGTCATGGGGCGTGGACGGAGAAACCCGCGCCTACGCCAATATGGTCGACCGATTTGCCGGCAAAGGCAGCGTTTCCGTCGTTTCCGATAGCTTCGACATCAACTACGCTGTTTCGGAAATCTGGGGCGAGGAGTTGCGGGAGAAGGTGATGGCAAGCGGTGGTCGGGTCATCATCCGTCCCGACAGCGGCGATCCCATCGAAACCCCGGTGCATGCGGTGCGCCAGCTGGACTATCATTTCGGTTCCACGTTGAACGGCAAGGGTTACAAGGTGCTGCACCCTTCGGTTCGCGTTCTGCAGGGAGACGGCCTCTCTGCCGCCGACATGGGGCAAATCCTCGGACGGCTTGAAGCTTTCGGCTTCTCGTCCGAGAATATCTCCTTCGCCATGGGCTCCGGTATCCTACAGAAGGTGAACCGCGATACCTATTCTTTCACGATGAAAGCCAATGCGCGCCAGGACGATACGGGGCGCTGGCACGATGTCTTCAAGCGACCGGCAATGATGAACGTAAAGGCGTCCAAAGCGGGCCGTCAGGCGGTGATCAGCGCAGCGCCGGGCCTTGAGGCCGTCCCGCTCGCCACTCTTGGCGAGCGCAGGAACCATCTGGTCCCCGTCTGGGAAAATGGCAGGCTTCTCAAGGACTGGAGCCTTGCTGATATTCGCGACCGCGCGCGGTGAGCAACCTGAACCCTGCCTTCAATCTTGAAGCATTCACCCGGGCGCGCCATCTTGAATGCTACGATGACGACAGGAGTTGCCATGACTGTTCGGCCGCCGCAGGCACTTGCTCCATCCTTCACCCGCGATAGCGGGCTCAACCTGCTCGAATATGAGCTGATGTCCGAGCGAGCGGATGCGCTGGGTCGTCATGGGCTGAAAGTGGAGAGGGCAATTGCCGCGCTTGCCGCCCTGGATGAGGCGACGCCGGCGGAAAGGCGCGAGGCGCTCCTCAACGAGGCTGCGGATATTGTCTGGGCCTTTTTCATCCAGCGGGAGATCTGCGGTTTGCGCTCCAATCGCGATGCGATCCAGCGTTACGGCATCCCTCGGGAGGTGATCGCCCGCCTCGGTATCGTTCGCCCAACGACAAAAGCGGGATAGTCAACCGCTACGCGGTGACTTCGAACGAGCGGATCGATCCATCTCAGCTATGGGCGAAAATATCGGTCTCGTCCCAGCCGAGAAGATCGAGCTTGGCGCGCGTGGGCAGGAACGCGAAACAGGCATCCGCAAGCTCCATGCGACCATCGCGCAGAAGCCGCGCCGTCAACCGTTCACGCAGGGCATGCAGATGCAGCACATCGGATGCCGCATATTCCAGTTGTGCCTGCGACAGCTTTTCGGCTGCCCAATCCGAGGATTGTTGCTGCTTGGAGATATCGACCTCAAGCAATTCTTTCAGGTTGTCCTTCAATCCATGACGATCCGTGTAAGTACGCGTCAGGCGCGAGGCGATCTTGGTGCAGAAAACCGGATTCGTGGTCACGCCGAAGGTATGGAACAGAACGGCAATATCGAAGCGTCCGAAATGGAAGATTTTCTGGCGCACGGGATCGGCGAGCATGGCAACCAGATTCGGCGCCTCCGTGTGTCCGCGTGCAATCTGGATGACATCAGCCGTTCCGTCGCCGGAGGAAAGTTGGACGACACAAAGCCGGTCGCGGCGGGGAACAAGACCCAGCGTTTCGGTGTCGATGGCGATGGCTCCCGCATATCGCGCAGCGTCGGCCGCCGGGATGTCGCCTTGATGAAGCCGTATTGTATTCGCCATGAAAATTCCCCACATATCGCAAAGTTGCATGCGCTATAGCGCATGTCCGGTGGCAGCGATACCGTATCGCCGGGTCTACGTGCAGCGCAAACCGGAGCAGAGAATGTATCCTTCCCGTTTCAGGGCGTGGTTTTTCCTGGGAGTGCTGGTCCCGACGGCGGTTCTCCCCGCAGGCGCCATGGCACAGGATATTAGCCCGTCGAGCGAGGTCGCGCAGGTCTTCAACGATTTGCCGGGCGTTCAGCCGCAAGAGCCCCTGAATGCGCCGAACAAGGTTGTCTGCGAACAGATCGTCGAGCGTCGACCGGGGGTGGAGCCCACGAACGGACCGCTTTATCATGTGCTCAACAGCTGCAGCAGCGATGGCGGCCTGGTCTTCCGCTCACCCATGCTGCCCCGTTCACTGGAGCGGCTGAAGCGTGGTCTGCCTTATTGATACAGCGCTGACAACTTTTGCGCGAAAGCCAAGGTGGCCTGTTTTTATGCTGTATTGATATTTCGCTTGCGAATTAACCGAAGCCCTTGCTTTCCCGGCGTTTATGCTGAATCTTATTGACAGCAGTCATAAGAAGATTCTAATGTGGTTACTATAAGTTTAAAAGCGTGAGGCTTTCCCAGTCTTTCGCGTATTGAGAGGTTTGATTATGTTTAAGAAGACTTTCTTTATTGCGGCGTTGGCGCTTTCGAGCGTCTCGTTTCATGGGCTGGCTCATGCTCAGAGCGTAGCGCAGGCTGATATCGCGATTTCCGCCATTTCCGGCTGCTCTGCCGCGACGTGTGAAGGTCTCGTTGATGCGGCGCTGGCTGAGGCGCAGGCGCTTCCTCCTGGTCCTGAAAAGGATGCTCTTTTGGCGAGGCTTGTAGCCGCGATCGCTGAGGCTGCCGTGAACAACCCTGAAATTGCCACGGCTCTGAATGCCAAGGCGCAGGTTGCAAGCGCTGAAGTTTCGCCAGCAGGCCGTCGCGCGGCCGCGACTGCCGCAACCGGGACGACCGATCCAGGTAGCGACGACGGCGCATCGCGTGGTGATGGTCCTCCTGACCAGGAAGACGACGACGACGCAAGCTAATTGAGTTTAGCTATTTTCTGTTGGAAAACGCCCCTTCTGGGGCGTTTTTTATTGTAGTATCAGGCTTTAAAGTCTGATGGCTGTTTTTTGCGTGGTAGAGCTTTCTTGTTCCGTTGTGCACGTAATCTCTGAGGTGAGGCAGTGAAACTTCAGTATCTGTTCTCGTCTGTCCTTCTGTTCGCTTGCGCGGCGGGAAGTCTTTTTCTGTTTTCAATGGAGATGCGGCCCTTCGTTAATCCGCGATTTGCGGAACTGAGGGCGGAGGGAGTTGTATCTGCTACAGCACTTGGTCATGGCACCTCTTCCTATTCCAAAGAAATTATCATGAAGGACTGCCTGCAGGGGCTCATTGTTCTTGGCCGGGTAGAGATGTTCGACATAAAAAATGCGGTCCTGGCGGAAAAATGCCGGTTACGCTCCGCTGACGTTGTTGAGAATACGCCGACAGATTCCTTTGCTTGGGCGGTAAAGGCACTTTCTTCAGCGCTTCTTGGAAAAACCGAACTTTTGAATACAGCGCTTGTGGCCTCGCAGAGGGTTGGTCCAAATGAGCAATGGATTGCCCGCAGACGTGTGGAAATCGCGGAGACGTTTCTCGCATCTCTCGATACGACGGCGCTCTCCGCCCATGACAGGGACCTAACGCTCCTTGCCGGTAGCTATCGCGGCGTGAGATATCTGGCACGCCGCTATGTGACCAATCCTGATTTCAGATCCCGAATCACGACGGTTGTCGAAAAACTTCCCGCAGAACAGCAGCGTATGTTCCTTGCGAATATAAGACGCGCCATGCGCGAAAATGAAACGTGAAATTTTGAGTGGATAAGCGGACTTTTGGCCGCTGCCAGGGGCATCAGGCTGAGTAATTTCCAGGCTTTAAGGCAGGACAATGCGCGAGGGGAAAGAAGCGCCATGAAATCAGGCACGACCTCAAGCTTACAGCGTAAGCGTCTGCACAGCCAGATCATGTGGGTTATACTGCTCGTCCTGACCGTTGCTCCCTACCTGTTTGGAAGCACGAAACCAGCAGCATGGGCGCTATGGGCGACCGTCGTGTTCGGCTGCGGGGCCTACTTCTACGCGCGCATGGCCTTTCTGAACGAGCCATTGCGCATACCGTTAAGGCGTATGAGGGTCGTCACGTCGATTTTTTTTGTGTGCGCGGCGTTTACCCTTTGGCAGATCGTGCCTGTCGGCTTTCCCTCAGCGCTACCGGAGAATGCGCTGGGCGTTGTCGATCAATATGTCAGCACAATTAGCTTGACGCCTCATGATACTGTTTTTGCGCTGGTCCGTTGGTGCACCTATGGCTTGCTGTTTGTGCTCGTCCTTCAGCTTGCTGCCAATCCGCAACGTGCGCAACTTTTCCTGAAGCTCCTTTACTGGAGCATTGTTCTGCATGCGATTTTATCGCTGATGTTTCTTTTGCAGTTCGGAGATACAATTCTCGGTATTCCGAAATGGAAATATTTCGGAGATGCCCTCGGTGGCTTCATCAATAGAAACTCGTTTGCGACATTTCTTGCATTCGGTAGTGTCTTAGGCCTGAACTTGTTGCTTCCGGGGGCGAGACTTCTAGCAAAACGGGGTGGTAAACCGGCCGATTCATGGGGACGCGACACGCTTATAATGGGCGTCGGGCTTCTGATCATTCTGGTCGCCCTCATCGCGACCAATTCCCGTATGGGCGTTTTTGCGGCCCTTTGCGGTATGTTGTTTTCCGCCGGTCTTGCCGTTTTCAAGCGGAGTGAGGCAGGGGAAGGCTTCCGCATCTGGCCGTTGGTCCTGTTCTTCGTCGTCGCCGCGGTTTTTGGGGCTGTTACTTATGGCGGAACCCTGACCGAGAGACTTGGGCGAACGGGAAGTGATGCCGAAATCCGGCAGAAGCTCTATGCTCAGGTAATCGATATGATCCACCTGCGCCCGCTCACGGGCTATGGGGGCGATAGTTTCGAATATGTGTTCCCGCTCTTCCATCGCCCTCCCGTCAGTGTCGATCTCGTCTGGAGTAAAACGCATTCGACATATCTTGCATTGTGGAGCGACTACGGTCTGCTTTTTGGCTCCTTACCCATATTATTGGTTGCCATCGTCTTTGTGCAACTTGTCGGGGTACATCGGAAAATGAAATCTCAAGACAGTTTGATCCGATGTGGTATTGGCGCTGTCGTTGTCTGCGCAGTACATTCTCTTGTCGATTTCAGTCTGGAAATCCAAGCTGTAACCTTTGTTTTCGTGGCGATACTGGCGGTGGCCTGGGCGAGACGAAGTGAACTCCTTGGAATGATGGCGCAAGAGGATGCCGCATGATCGGCAATCTCTGGAACCTGCTGCAGCGGAAACGACCGTCTCAAACTGTCATGCAGAGAAGGAAGCATTTCCTGGATCAAGGCCCTGACCACCTTTACGCTATTGGTGATGTTCATGGCTGCGAAGATTTGCTTGCCAGCCTCGAAGCAAAAATTGTTGCCGACGCCCTTGCGAGATCCGGCAGCAAATGGATCGTGATGCTCGGAGATTATGTTGATCGGGGGCCAAAGTCTGCCTCTGTCTTGGATCGGCTCACGTTCCGTCCGCCCGAGGGCTTCCAGCGATTTTGCCTTGCCGGCAACCATGAGGAGGTCATGCTCGATTTCCTGAACAACCCGTCCTCAGATCATCGCTGGCTTGATTTTGGTGGGCTGGAAACGCTTTACTCCTATGGCATTCACAAGTTACCGGGCAGTCGTCAGGCGATCCGGAACGTGCTTCTCAGCCATATCCCGCAAGAGCACATCTCCTTCCTTGAGACGCTGCCTTCCTTGATCAGCGTTCCCGGACTGTGCCTCGTGCATGCTGGCATCCGGGAAAATGTTTCACTCGAAGAGCAAGTCGATAGCGACCTTTTGTGGCTACGTCCGCGCCCGACAGAGGGAAATAGCGCTTCGCGGAACTTTACCGTTGTGCACGGGCACACACCGGTCCCGGATGTTGAGATGATCCAGGGCCGCATCAACGTCGATACCGGGGCGTATCTCTCCGCGAAATTGTCGGCCGTCCGGCTGTCAAAGGGAGAAGCGCCGCAGGTTATCCAATGCAGTTAATGATGTTGCAATTTCGCAATTGTCGCTTTGCGTTTATCTGATAAGACTAAAGAGCATAGATCGGCATTTTTCTGCCTGCGAAAAAGTTCTATTTTTTTATTAATAGCGGTGAGTGCCGCATAATAACGGTCGACATATAATGGATGCAGAGATTGATCTGAAAGGCATACTCGGGATAGTCCGTCGCCAAACCTGGCTTATCTTGAGTACAATTGCCGCCATACTTGTTGTCACTATTATATTCACTTATTCCCTTACTCCAAAGTATACGGCAACGGCACTTATTCTGGTTGACACAAGTCAAAAGAATATTCTGGATGCGACGAATTCTTTATCTAATCCCAATGCAGACAATGCTCGCGTTGAGAGTGAGGTCGGTATCCTGAAATCCAACAGGATTTTGCTCGATGTCATCAGAGATAACAATCTCGTGACAGATGACGAATTTGGCCTGAAGGTGTCACTGAAGGATCGAGTCCTGTCGTGGCTACGTGTGCCTCTTCCGCCAGCGCCGACGCCGGATCAGGCAGTTGGGATGGTGCTCGATAAGTTCAAGAACGCGGTGTCCGTCAACCGGTCGGGATTGACCTATCTGATCAACGTGAACGTTGTGTCCGTTGATCCGGCAAAAGCCGCCAAGCTCGCCAATTCCATTTCAGATACCTATATCGAGGCCCAGATCGAGGCGAAGGTGGCCTCGACCCTGGCAGCACGCAACGCGATCCAGAACCGGTTGCCTGCCGCCAGTGCCGCGATCGTGGAGAACGAACGTCGGTTCGATTCCTACATCAACGAAAATATCGATCGACTCGAACAGTCGAATTCCGTCGGCCTCAAGGCGCTTCGCGCCCAACTGGACAGTATCAATGCCCAGCGCGACAACGAGGCGACGCGCATCGACACCATCCAGCGCTCGCTGCAAACGCAGGATTTCGCGTCGCTGGTCAGCGAGCTTGGCAGCGACGCTTTGAAGCAGTTGCAAGAGCAGCGGGAGACTTTGGCGACACAGATGTCGCAGGCTAACGAGGGCAGCGCTCAAGCGCTGAACCTCAAGGCGGAGCTTGCCAAGCTCGATGCTCAGCTCGCGCAGACGGCAAGCAGCGAAGTCAGCGGTCTGCAGCAATCGCTTGCCTCCTATCAGGAAAAGGCCAATGAGGTCCGCACGCAAATTCGGACGACCGTGCTTCAGGGGGATCTGCCGCCGGAAGTGCTGACTGAGTTTCTCGGCTTGCAGCAATCGGCCGAAAATGCCCGCGGTCAGTATCAGAATCTTTTGAAGCGCGTTCAGGATCTCGACGCTCAATCTACGCTGCAACTGCCCGACAGCCGCGTTGCTTCGGCAGCGATGGTACCGAACTCACCGTCTTTCCCGAACAAAACCCTGATCATTTCGCTCGCTTTGCTTGTCGCGATCGGTCTTGGCCTTGGTCTGGCAATCCTTCGCGAATACTTCATCGGCGGCTTCGTCGATGAAAATCAGATTGAAACGGTTTTGAAGCTGCCGCTTTCGGCCATCGCCCCGCGCCAGTCGAGCAACGACGAACACAACAAGCTGGCCACGCCGACGTCGAGCCTCTCGGATCTCATGGTCACTGCGCCGCTGTCGCTCTTTGCTGAATCGGTTAGACGGCTGCGGCTGACGCTCGACCAGCAGGAAAGAAAGCGTCCGCAGGCGGCTCGGGGAGATGGCGAGGAAGGCCAGATCATCATGGTGTCTTCGGCTTTGCCCAATGAAGGCAAATCGACGATGGCGCTTTCGCTGGCACGAGCCTATGCATTGACCGGCAAACGTACGCTGCTGATCGACTGCGACTTGCGCAAGCCGAGCATCAATCGCCATCTCAATCTCGAACCAAATCACGATTTCATCGACTATCTTCGCCAGGATCGCAACACGGCCACGCTGACATCGCTGATCATGCGGGACCCCATGACAAACCTGACCGTGCTTCTCGGCGGCCGCCGCAGCGACATCGCCACCGACGAGCTTGTCATGAGTGAAAAAATGGGGCGCATCCTCGCCAGCGCGCGCAAGCATTTCGATTATATCGTCCTGGACACCCCGCCGATCGAGCCCGTTGTCGATGGCCTTTATCTGTCGCGACATGCCGACATGATCGTGTTCGTGATCAAATGGGCGAGCACACCGCAGTCGAGCGCAAAACACTCGGTCAATGCGCTTAAGGAAAACCGCAATCCTCACGCGGGTATTGTCACCCTGCTCAATCAGCAGGACCGGGCGAAAATGTCCGGAAATTACAGCTATTCCGGCTACTACACCGAGTAGCGCACGCTGGCTTTCATCGGGATCGTCCTGCAAAAACTCCCCGTTCTCGGGGAGTTTTGTTTTTTTCGGACGAGATATCCAGAGACTGGTAGGTTTGGTTGGTGAAATGTAAAGACCTTTGTCAGCTGCGGAAAAGTGTCTTTTTCCAAACGCTTAAATACAGGGCAAAACGTAGCGGACGCATGTCTGGTCGTCCCTCGCAAATCCTCAAATGCCGGATCCGCAGCGGGTACAGCGCGAAAATGTGTGTTTGCGTAAAATTGTACCTATCGATTTAAGCGAGCTGAAAAGGCCCTTTTGTATCGTGTTGATACAGGCGGACGAAGGGAGTGGTTCTCTTCGGTGCATGATGCTCCTCCCCTGATCCGAGATGAACTCGGTTCAACAAAAAGCCTTGGACAGAAGGCTGAACGGACAGGGAAAAGATCATGTTTAAAAAAGCAATCATCGCACTGGCAACCATCGCAGCCCTCGGCGTAACGAGCATGTCCTCGGCGCACGCCATCAATATGGGCCAGAGCCGCAACCTCAAGGTTAGCCGTCAGGCAACGGTTCCGATCGCCTTCTCGCTCTATTGCCTGAAGCACATCAATGAATGCAAGCCTTCCAAGCAGTCGCAGGTGGCCTACACAGCCAAGGTTCGCAACCTTCTCGCCTCGGTCAATAACTCGGTCAACCGCAGCATCCGCCCGGTGCGCGAAAGCCGGGACGTCTGGACGCTGAACCCGACGTTCGGAGATTGTGACGATTACGCTGTCACCAAGCGCAGCCGCCTGATCCGTGCCGGCATTCCTTCGGGCGCTCTTCGGATTGCCGTTGTCCGCACTCCTGCTGGTGAAGGCCACGCCGTCCTGCTCGTCAAGACCTCTGCAGGCGAGTTCGCTCTCGACAATCTGCGCAAGTCGATCGTCAAGCGCAGCCAGACCGGCTACCGCTACGTCAGCGTCGCTTCTGCCAACCCGATGCGTTGGGGCGGCTAAGGCAGCAGCACTGCCGAACGAAGGGGAGGGGCGGTTTGCCTCTCCCCTTTTTTATGTCGCCCAGCGAGAGACCTGCGAATACCCAATAATGGCGCACGGGCAAGAAGAGCGGCCTATCCCAAATCGGCGAATTTCTGTTAGCAAATGCGAATTGACGAATAGCGCGATGTGCTGAAACGTTATCCGCCACGAATGCTGATGAACAGGGGGCTAATCATGAGCATAACCGAAACGACAACGACATCATGGTTTTCCAAACTGAAGAATGGCTTGCTCGGCTTGCTGATCGGCCCATTGCTGATTATCGGCACGATCTGGCTTCTGTCATGGAATGAGGGGCGGTCGGTCAAGACCTATAACTCTTTGCTGGAGGGCGCGGGCGTGGTGGTTTCCGTCGATAGCGGAACCGTGGATGCGGCAAACGAGGGCAAGCTTATCCATATTTCCGGTCCCGTGATGCCGCAGGGCGTTCCGGAGGACCAGATATTTGGCGTGCAGGCGGAAGGCGCAGTGGGGATTAACCGCAAGGTAGAGATGTATCAGTGGGTAGAGGATAGCAAAAGCGAGACGAAGAAGACGCTGGGTGGCGGTGAGGAAACCGTTACCACCTATACTTACCACAAGGAATGGCAGTCACGACCCATCGACTCCTCCGATTTCCGGAATGCAAATGCGCATCAAAACCCTTCCATGCCGTTCGAGAGCGAACGCTTCTGGGTTTCCAGCGCATCGGTAGGTGCCTTCACCGTCGATGGCAAGGCCGTGGCCGATCTCGGTGCGGACAAGCCGCTGAGCGTGACGCCCGAGGTGCTTGAACGTGTCAGCAGTGCCCTCAACAGCGATCTTCCGGTAAGGGCTAACGGCACGACGATCTACGTTTCACAAAACCGTCAGGCCCCTGCCGTCGGCGATCTGAGAATCAGTTTTTCGCGAGAGGATGTCTCGACCGCGAGCTTTATCGGTGCCCAGCGGGGCGATGGTGTTACGGATGATTTCAAGACCAGCAACGGCTATACGGTTTTCCTGACCGCTGCCGGCAATGTTCCCGCGGCTGAAATGTTCGAGACGGCGCAAAGCGAAAACACGCTGATCACCTGGCTTATCCGCTTCGGGGGCCTGCTCGGCATGTTCATCGGTTTCGTCATGATGCTGTCGATCCTCGGCATCATCGCCGATGTCATTCCCTTTATCGGTTCGATCGTCGGGTTTGGAGCATCCATCATCGCAGCGATCCTCACCCTGTTGATCGGCCCTCTGGTTATCGCCATCGCCTGGATCGCCTATCGTCCATTGATTGCCATTGCGGTTCTCGGCCTTGGCGTGGCGCTCGCGGCCGGCCTCATCTACCTGCGGCGCGGAAAGTCCCAGGCCGCGCCGACGACGCTCGGCCGGCCGGCCTGACGCGGTTAGTTGCGCTCGGGTTGCTGCCGTCCTAAGAAGGTGGCCAACCCGGCGCGCTTCCGGCTTCTACACCGGGCGAGGCGCGCCTGCCGAACGACAATTGGGTGCCAGACGAGTTTTCATGTTTCTGATCTCGAAAATCTTCTGGCTGGCAGCGCAGCCGCTCTCGCTTGTCTTTTTCCTTCTGCTGCTGGCCCTGCTTCTCAGCGGCTTCGGTGTACGCGGCGCTCCCGGCTTTTTGGCAGGGCTGGCGACGATCCTGCTGTTCGTGACGCTCTTTACCTCGACGGGGACTGTCATGCTCCAGAAGCTTGAGGATAGGTTCGCGCGTCCGGCAAGCCTGCCGGCTGATCTCTCCTGTATCATTATCCTGGGCGGCGCCTTTGAAAACGAGGTCATGGCAAGCCGCGGGGGTATCGAGTTCAATCAGGCCGCTGATCGCTTCGTCGAAGGCTTGCGCCTGGCGCAAAATCACCCGGGCGCCCGTATCCTGGTGTCGGGAGGCGACGGGTCCTTCAGTGGTGTCTACGAGGGCGATGCGGATGCATCGGAACGCTTTTTCACCACGTTCGGGGTCTCCGCCGAACGTCTCATTCGCGAAGGTGACTCACGGACCACGTTTGAAAATGCCCGAAACACGCGACAGCTTCTGGAAGATGAGCGGCTGTCCGGCTGCGCGCTGGTGACCTCCGCGTTCCACATGCCGCGCTCCGTTGGCCTGTTCCGGAAGCAGGGGATCGATGTCATTCCGTGGCCAACGGACTACCGGACGACGGGCAAGGCGGTGCTCTGGTTCGATTTCAGCCAGCCCGCGCTGAATGCGCAACTGACGACGACGGCCGTTCGCGAATGGATCGGGCTGGTCGCCTACTACCTTACCGGCAGAACGCATGCGGTCTTCCCTCGCTGACATCGGTCCGTGGTCGTGGCATGAGTGGTGGGACGACGGGGAGAGACCATGTCCATTCTTGAATTTCTCGACTACGCCGGGGTTGCAGTCTTTGCGGCAACGGGTGCGCTTGCCGCATCACGCAAACACCTTGATGTCATCGGGTATATCTTCTTCGCATCCGTAACCGGCATCGGCGGCGGCACCCTGCGCGACCTTGTGCTCGGTGCGACCCCGGTGTTCTGGATAGAAAACCCGCTTTACCTGCTCGTCTGCACCGGCTCGGCCATGGTCGTTTACCTGTCCGCCCGCCGTATGGAATCGCGCTATCGATTCCTCGTGTGGCTCGATGCAGTCGGTCTTTCCGCCTATTGTGTGATGGGGGCGGCCAAGGGGCTTGCGGCCACGGGTTCCGCGACAGTCGCGCTTGTTACCGGCGTGTTGACTGCGACGTGCGGCGGCATCCTTCGCGATCTGCTGGCAGGCGAACCCTCAGTGCTCATGCGGCCGGAAATCTATGTCACGGCGGCCTTAATCGGGGCAGGTGTTTTCACGGGGCTGACCTTGTTCGAGGTGCCGATGATTTTCGCTTCGGCGCTCGGTGTTATCTCGGCCTTCTGCGTCCGAGGCGGGGCGCTGAAATACGGATGGACCTTGCCGGTGGGCGATCCCAGGCCGCCCAGGCATCCTGACGACGTGCTTTGAGATAGAAACCGCAGCCGAGGCTGAAAGCCACAAGCAGGTAACTAAGGATCAGCCGCGCTTGTTGCGCAACCGGATCACCACGTCGACATGGGCGATTTCCATGCCCTCCGGCGGTTCTGGCAGATTGCCGATCGTGATATTGTTGACCGGGATGTCCAACACTTCGTTTTCACCTTCGATGAAAAAGTGATGGTGGTCGGAGACGTTCGTGTCGAAGTAGGTCTTGGCGCTCTCGACAGCCAGAACCCGGATCATGCCGGCTTCGGTAAACTGGTGAAGGGTGTTGTAGACTGTGGCGAGAGAAACAGGCACGCCTGCAAAGACAGCCTCTTCGTGAAGTTCTTCGACGGTCAGATGCCGGTCGCCCTTGGCGAAAATCAGCTCCGCAAGCGCCATGCGCTGGCGCGTGGGACGAAGGCCGTACTGGCGCAGGCGCTCTTCCGAACCAATTTCCAGTGCTGTCTTCATCAGGTGCCGCCGAGCCCTTCAGCTATTGCGAAATGCATCTACCCTGCCGATATAACTTTTACGCGGAGCGCTTTCAATAGATGGCAGCGGCTAAGAATGGATGGGAACGGCGAAAACGGCCCGATTCTGGGGGCAAAAGGCAATTAACTCTGGCTGTTATCAAAGCCTTCATGTATGCGACGGCGGCAATAGGCGTTGTGTAGGGTACGGTAAAGCCTAGGAGACCGGCGCAGAAGCGAGCTGCTTTTACTTCAAATCCGTGCCGTCTTGCTCTACACAACATCAACGAAAAATCGAATGCAGCGGGGAAACGGAAACCCATGACGACCAGACAATCCAGCTTCAACTATGAAGAAATTCTCGCCTGCGGTCGCGGCGAGCTGTTTGGTCCGGGCAATGCCCAGCTTCCGCTGCCGCCGATGCTGATGGTTCATCGCATCACCGATATTTTCGAGACCGGCGGCGCCCACGACAAGGGCTACATCCGCGCCGAATACGACGTGAAGCCGGACGACTGGTACTTCCCCTGCCACTTCCAGGGAAACCCGATCATGCCGGGCTGCCTCGGTCTCGATGGCATGTGGCAGCTTACCGGCTTCTTCCTCGGCTGGCTCGGCGAAGAAGGTCGCGGCATGGCGCTGTCGACCGGCGAAGTGAAGTTCAAGGGCATGGTCCGTCCGAACGTCAAGCTTCTCGAATACGGCATCGACTTCAAGCGCGTCATGCGCGGTCGCCTCGTGCTCGGCACGGCTGACGGCTGGCTGAAGGCCGATGGCGAAACCATCTACCAGGCATCCGACCTGCGCGTCGGTCTGTCCAAGGAAAAAGCTGCCTGATCCGCGGTTTGAGCGGCAGGCAGTGAAATCAAAGAAGAGGTCATCGACATGAGACGGGTTGTTGTCACGGGTCTGGGGATCGTTTCCTCGATCGGAAATGATGCACAGGAAGTCACCGCGTCGCTGCGCGAAGCCAAGTCCGGCATCTCGTTCTCCAACGACTTTGCCGAACACGGCTTCAAGTGCCAGGTCTGGGGCGCACCGAACATCGATACGACCGAGCTCGTCGATCGCCGCGCTGCCCGCTTCCTGTCGCAGGGCGGCACCTGGAACCATGTGGCGATGAAGCAGGCGATTGCTGACAGCGGCCTTGAAGAGAAGGACGTCGGCGGCAACGAGCGCACCGGTATCATCATGGGCTCGGGCGGTCCGTCCACCCGCACGCTGATCGATGCGGCCGAAATCACCATCAAGAACAACTCGCCCAAGCGCATCGGTCCGTTCGCCGTGCCGAAGGCGATGTCGTCGACGGCGTCGGCCACGCTCGCCACCTGGTTCAAGATCCACGGCGTCAACTATTCGATCTCGTCGGCCTGCTCCACCTCCGCGCACTGCATCGGCAACGCGGTCGAAATGATCCAGTGGGGCAAACAGGACGTGATGTTCGCCGGCGGTCATGAAGACCTCGACTGGACCATGTCGAACCTCTTCGACGCCATGGGCGCAATGTCCTCCAAGTACAATGATACGCCGTCCACCGCTTCGCGCGCCTATGACGTGTCGCGTGACGGTTTCGTCATCGCCGGTGGTGCGGGCGTTCTGGTTCTGGAAGAGCTGGAGCATGCCAAGGCCCGTGGCGCCAAGATCTATGCGGAAGTCGTCGGTTATGGCGCGACATCCGATGGTTACGACATGGTTGCTCCTTCGGGCGAAGGCGCCGTCCGCTGCATGCGTCAGGCGCTTGCCACCGTGCAGGGTGACGTCGATTACATCAACACCCACGGCACTTCGACGCCGGTGGGCGATTCCAAGGAAATCGGCGCGATCCGCGAAGTCTTCGGCTCGAAGATCCCGCATATTCAATCGACCAAGTCGCTGACCGGTCACTCGCTGGGAGCAGCCGGCGTGCAGGAATCGATCTATGGCCTCTTGATGATGCAGGCCGGCTTCATCGGCGAAAGCGCTCACATCACCGAACTCGACCCGGAATTCGACGGCGTTCCGATCGTGCGCAAGCGCATCGACAATGCCAAGATCGACACGGTTCTGTCGAACTCGTTCGGTTTCGGCGGCACCAACGCGACGCTCGTGTTCCAGCGCTACAACGGATAAGATAATGACCGGCATCATGGCAGGAAAACGCGGCCTCATCATGGGCGTCGCCAACAATCATTCGATCGCCTGGGGCATTGCCAAGGCGCTGGCCGGTGCCGGCGCGGAACTCGCCTTCACCTACCAGGCCGAAGCCCTCGGCAAGCGCGTGAAACCGCTTGCGGCGGAAGTCGGTTCCGACGTCCTGCTGCCCTGCGATGTCGAAGACCTGGCGTCTGTCGATGCCGTCATTGAGGCGCTGAAGGAAAAATGGGGCAAGCTCGATTTCGTCGTGCACGCCATCGGCTTCTCCGACAAGAACGAGCTGAAGGGCCTCTATGCCGACACCTCGCGTGAGAATTTCAGCCGCACGATGGTCATCTCCTGCTTCTCCTTCACGGAAATCGCCAAGCGCGCTGCGGGCCTGATGACAGATGGCGGCGCGATGCTGACGCTGACCTATGGCGGCTCGGTGCGGGTGATGCCGAACTACAATGTCATGGGCGTTGCCAAGGCCGCGCTTGAGGCCTCCGTGCGCTATCTCGCAGCCGACTACGGCGTCAACGGCATTCGCGTCAACGCGATCTCCGCCGGCCCGATCCGCACGCTCGCCGGTGCCGGGATTTCGGATGCCCGCGCGATGCTCTCCTGGCAGCAGAAGAACTCGCCGATGCGCCGCACCGTGACGATCGAAGATGTCGGCAATTCCGCTTTGTACCTGCTGTCTGACCTGTCGCGTGGCGTGACCGGCGAAATTCACTATGTGGACAGCGGCTACAACATCACCTCGATGCCAGCGCTCGACACGCTGCGCAGCGCCGATAGCGAGTAGTATTTGGCTTGAAATTGCCTCTTGATTTTTGAGCGATGGCTCGCCAGTTACGGGCCATCCAACCCACTTAATCGAGGTCCTTCAAGCATGAGCGATGCTACTGAAAAACCTGTCGAAAATCACGTCTTCGAGGCCGATGTCGCCCGCCTCCTGCATCTCATGGTGCATTCGGTCTATTCCGACAAGGACGTCTTCCTCCGCGAGCTGATCTCCAACGCGGCCGATGCCTGCGAGAAGCTGCGCTACGAAGCCATCAGCGCCCCGGAACTTCTGGGCTCGGATCCTTCCCCGCGCATCACCCTTTCGCTTGATGAAAGCGAAAACCGGCTGATCGTCGCCGACAACGGCATCGGCATGAGCCGCGACGAATTGATCGAGGCCCTTGGCACCATTGCTCGCTCCGGCACCCGCGCTTTCATGGAGCGTATCGAGGCGGCAAAGGCCGGCGACGGTGCGCAACTCATCGGCCAGTTCGGCGTCGGCTTCTATTCCGCCTTCATGGTGGCGAACCGTGTCGATGTCGTCTCCCGACGCGCTGGCAGCGAACATGCGTGGCGCTGGTCGTCTGACGGTCAGGGCAGCTATACGGTCGAACCGGTCGCGCTTGCGGATGCGCCGGCGCGCGGCACGCGCATCACCCTGCAGCTGATGGATGACGCGAAGTCCTACACCTCGAAATGGAGCGTGGAGCGTATCGTCAAGGAGCAGTCTGGCCATGTGCCGGTGCCGATCGACCTGATCGAGTTGCCATCCGGCGAAACGAGCCAGATCGGCGACGGCACGGCGCTGTGGACGCGCCCGCGCACCGAGATCACCAAGGAAGAATATGCCGATTTCTACCGCAGCGTTGCCGGCCAATACGACGAGCCGGCGCTGACAGTGCATTTCCGCGCCGAGGGCCGCCACGAATATACCGGCCTCGCCTTTTTGCCGAGCAACAAGCCCTATGACCTTTTCGATCCGACCGGCAAGGGCCGGATGAAGCTTTACGTCAAGCGTGTCTTCATCACCGATGAGGCCGAGCTTCTGCCGCGGTATCTGCGCTTCGTGCGCGGCTTGGTCGATACAGCCGATCTGCCGCTTAACGTTTCGCGCGAGATGATCCAGGAAAGCCCCATCCTGTCGGCCATCCGCAAGGGCCTGACAAACCGCGTTCTGACCGCTATCGAGAAGCTAGCGGAAAGCGACAAGGATGCTTTCACAAAACTCTGGGATGCCTTCGGTCCCGTCATCAAGGAAGGCATCTACGACGACTTCGAGCGTCGGGCGCAACTGATGGCATTGGCCCGCTTCCGCACGACAGCCTCCGTCGAAGCGCCTCGTTCGCTTGCCGAATACGTCAAGGGCATGAAGGACGCACAGGCGGCGATCTATTACCTCACGGGCGACAATCTCGCCCAGCTCCAGGCTTCGCCGCAGCTCGAAGGTTTTCGCGCCCGCGGCATCGAGGTCCTGGTGCTGACAGATTCGATCGACAGCTTCTGGGTCACGATGGCCCCCGATTTCGAGGGCAAGCCCTTCAAATCGATCACGCAAGGCGCCGCCGATCTTGCACAGGTGCCGAAGCTCGACGCCAAGGAGCCGGCGAGCGCGGAGTCAACCGAGGCCGTCAAGGATTTCATCGCCTTCGCCAAGGTAACGCTGGCGGATGCCGTATCCGATGTCCGCGCCTCGGACCGCCTGACGGAAAGCGCCGTTTGCCTCGTGGCCCCGGAACATGGTCCGGACCGGCAGATGGAGAAGATGCTGGCCGGCGCCGGCCGTCTCGACTCAGCCGCCAAGCCGATCCTCGAGGTCAATCCCGACAACAGCTTGATCGCCGCCGTTGCGGCGAATTCGAACGAGGCTTTCCGTGCCGATGCGGTGAACCTGCTTCTCGATCAGGCCCGAATCTTGGACGGCGACCGTCCATCCGATCCGCGTGCTTTTGCGGACCGGCTTTCGCGGCTGTTTGATCAGGCGCTGAAGGGGTAGCTTGAAGCTGTTCAAAGAGTTGCAAAGCCCATCGATGCGCATTATAATGCGCATTGATGGGTCAGGCGATATGTTTATGGAGCGCGACAGCAAGGCAATTATCAAGCGGCTGAAAGCAGAAGGATACGAGCTCGTTACCGTAACTGGCTCACATCACAAGCTCCGCAAAGGTACAAAGACCGTTATCGTACCGCATCCAAGAAAAGACCTGCCGACAGGAACCGCCCGCGCAATCGCGAAACAAGCCGGATGGATTTAAACCATGAAGCATTTCATTGCTCTCGTTCACAAAGAAGAGGAAAGCGCCTATGGCGTAAGTTTCCCAGATCTGCCGGGTGTTTTTTCCGCCGCAGATGCCGAGGAAGATCTTACCGCGAACGCGATGGAAGCCATACGCCTCTGGGCCGAGGATCAGACTGTTCCGTCACCCTCTTCCCACGATGCGGTGATAGGGCGCGAAGATATTCTCCAGGAGTTGGCAAACGGCGCGTTCCTGATGCGCGTTCCGTTTATTGAGGATGATAGCAGGACAGTGCGGGCAAACGTCACATTCGAAAAGGGCATGCTGGACGCGATCGATGCCGCCGCACGCGAGCGGGGCATGACCCGCTCTGCGTTCCTTGCGAGCTGTGCTCGAAAGGAAATAGAGGCCGCTTAAGGTAGCGTTTACGCCACCCACCAAACCCCGAGCAGAACGACAAGCACCACAGCCGCAAAGCCGAGAAACATCACGATCTGTTTTCGTGTATCGCCCAATTCTGCAGTATCAACAGGCGGCCGACCAGAGGTCTGAAAGGCAAGCGGTACCTCGGAGGTCACGCTCTTGCCTTCGTTGCTCTTAATATCCTTCACCATCACTTCCGCAACGCCCTCGGTAATGGGCGGGCGCTGTCCGGCGCTTGAAGCCATCAGCAAAACTCCCTCGGAACGCCGCATGAAGCCACGCGGCTAGGTATTGAGGATGAGCCGGTTTTGGCGATAAAGCAAATTTAAAAAGGAAGCTTAACGCCGGCCCCAGAGAACCTTGAAGCGGGCATTGCGGCAGGTTTCGCCCCATTCCTTGAACGCCTCGGTCATGACCGGCTCGTAGGGCAGGCCGCGATTGGCGACGATCATCACGCGGCCGCCGATCTTCACCGCCTTCGCCGCCATGCGGATCATCGCAGCACCCAGCGCCGGTTCTGCCGCCTGGCTCTCATGGAAGGGCGGGTTCATGATGATCAGGTCGAACTTGTCGCGTGGCTCTTCGCTGGTCAGGTCCTGCCAGTGGAAGCGCGTCGGGATTTTTGGTGCATTGACCGCCAGATTTCCACGCGCCGCTTCCAGCGCGTGGAAATCCGCCTCGAACAGGTCAATACCCTTCAGGCCCGGCGACTTTTCAGCGAGCATGACCGAGAGATAGCCCCAGCCCGCACCAAAATCGGCGGCATGGCCGGTAAAATCGGTCGGCAGGCGTGAGGCGAGAAGCTCGGAGCCGGCATCGATCCGGTCATGGGAGAACATGCCGGGCGCGGCATCGAAGCGGCCTTCGACACGAACCGGCTTCTTGGCATAGCGTTCGATGACGGCGTTTGCATCCGCATCGGTTGGACGGCCGAACCAGAAGGCGACGCCATGATATTTTGGCAGGCTGTCGCCACCCCAGCCGAGCTGGTAGAAGCGCTTGCGCAGCGACTGGATGCCGTCTTCCTTGCCGCCGGCAACGACGATCGTGCCGCCGATCTTCGTGCGCTTCAGCGCCTCGGCGATCCGGTCTTCGTTCTCGCCCTTGTGCTTGCCACAGAGAACCAGCGCCGCGTCATAATCGTCGCCCTCGGGCGAGGTCGTGACGTTCGCACGGGCGGCCTGCAGGGCCTTGTGGAGCGGCTTCAGCGGCTGGACCGCGTCGATAGTGCCGGCAAAGCCTTCCGGCAGCCTGTAGCCCGCCTCGGCGCCAAGAAAGAGCACGCGCTCGCCTTCGCCCGGAGACGGCAGAGTGCCGTTGTCGAAGGGATAGAAAAGGGTTTTCAAAGTGTCGCGGCTCATGGCGGAAGTCCCGTGGAAGATAAAGAAAGGGCGCGGAACGATCTGCTCCGCGCCCGGGTACTTAGAAAGGACGCGATTGCTTATTCAGCAGCTTCGCCTTCGCCCTTCGCCAGTTCCTTGCCGGTGGCCTGGTCGATGACCTTCATGGAAAGGCGAACCTTGCCGCGTTCATCGAAGCCCATCAGCTTGACCCAGACCTTGTCGCCTTCCTTGACGACATCAGAGGTCTTGGCAACGCGCTCGGAAGCGAGCTGCGAGATGTGCACGAGGCCGTCACGCGGGCCGAAGAAGTTGACGAAGGCGCCGAAGTCGGCGGTCTTGACGACCGTGCCTTCGTAAATCTGGCCAACTTCCGGCTCGGCAACGATGGAATGAATCCACTTGCGGGCCGCTTCGATTTCCTTGCCCGAAGAGGATGCGATCTTGATCGTGCCGTCGTCTTCGATGTTGACCTTGGCGCCGGTCTTTTCGACGATTTCGCGGATGACCTTGCCGCCCGAACCGATGACTTCACGGATCTTATCGACCGGGATCTGCATCACTTCGATGCGCGGTGCGAATTCGCCGAGCTGCGAGCGGCCTTCGGTGATGGCATTGGCCATCTCGCCGAGGATGTGCTTGCGGCCGCCCTGCGCCTGGCTGAGCGCGACCTTCATGATCTCTTCGGTGATACCGGCGATCTTGATGTCCATCTGCAGCGAGGTGATGCCGTCAGCGGTGCCGGCAACCTTGAAGTCCATGTCGCCGAGGTGATCCTCGTCGCCGAGGATGTCGGAGAGAACGGCGAAGCGGTCACCTTCGAGGATCAGGCCCATGGCGATACCGGCAACCGGCTTTGCGAGCGGTACGCCGGCGTCCATCAGTGCGAGCGAGGTGCCGCAGACGGTTGCCATCGAGGACGAGCCGTTGGACTCGGTGATTTCCGAGACGACGCGCAGCGTGTAGGGGAACTGCTCCGGGCTCGGCAGCATCGGGCGGATGGCGCGCCATGCGAGCTTGCCGTGACCGATTTCGCGACGGCCCGGGGAGCCCATGCGACCGGTTTCACCGACCGAGTAGGGCGGGAAGTTGTAGTGCAGCAGGAAGCGTTCCTTGTACATGCCGGTGAGGCTATCGA
The DNA here is from genome assembly GCF_001931685.1 of Pararhizobium arenae. Classification (GTDB taxonomy): domain Bacteria; phylum Pseudomonadota; class Alphaproteobacteria; order Rhizobiales; family Rhizobiaceae; genus Pararhizobium; species Pararhizobium arenae. The sequence continues at coordinate 205,202 of NZ_MOOY01000004.1, forward strand.
CGTACTGTTCGTCTTCGCCGGTGCCGAGCGTCGCAACAACGATCGCCTGGGTTTCGCCGCGGGTGAACAGCGCCGAGCCATGGGTGCGCGGCAGGATGCCGACTTCTGAAACGATCTTGCGGACGGTTTCGAGATCGCGGCCGTCGATGCGGCTCTTGGTGTCGAGGATGTTCCAGCGAACGATCTTGGCCTGCAGGTGCTTGAAGACGGAGCCGATGACTTCAGCGGTGTACTTCGGCTCGACACCTTCCGGGAAGAAGTGTGCCTTGACCTTTGCCTTGACGGCGTCGACGGCAGCGTAGCGTTCAGCCTTCTGCGTGTTCTTGTAGGCAGTGCGCAGCTCGGCTTCGAAATGCTGGAGCATTTCGGCTTCGAGTTCGGAGTAGTCTTCCGGCTGGAAGTCGCGCGGCTCCTTGGCGGCGACTTCAGCGAGCTTGATGATCGCGTCGATCACCGGCTGGAAGCCCTTGTGGCCGAACATGACGGCACCGAGCATGACGTCTTCGTTGAGTTCCTTGGCTTCGGATTCCACCATCAGGACGGCGTCCTGGGTGCCGGCAACAACCAGGTCGAGAACCGATTCGTCCATCTCGTCGAGATGCGGATTCAGAACGTATTCGCCGTTGATGTAGCCGACGCGGGCGCCGCCGACCGGGCCCATGAAGGGAACGCCGGAGATGGTGAGGGCAGCCGATGCTGCAACCATCGACAGGACGTCCGGATCGTTTTCAAGGTCGTGCTGGACGACGGTGACGACAACCTGGGTGTCGTTCTTGTAGCCTTCCGGAAACAGCGGGCGGATCGGGCGGTCGATCAGGCGGGAAACCAGCGTTTCCTTTTCCGACGGACGACCTTCGCGCTTGAAGTAGCCGCCGGGGATCTTGCCGGCGGCGTAGGTCTTTTCCTGGTAGTTGACGGTCAGCGGGAAGAAGTCCTGGCCCGGCTTCGGCGCCTTGGCCGAAACGACGGTCGCCAGAACGACGGTTTCGCCGTAGGTCGCGAGAACCGCGCCGTCAGCCTGACGGGCGATCTTGCCGGTTTCGAGCTTGAGCGGGCGGCCGGCCCATTCGATTTCTACCGTGTGCGTATCGAACATATCTTGTCCTTCTATGCGGGCTTATCCGCGTCGCTGCCGTAAATGACAGGCGCGAGCGGCTTAGGGCCCCGCAAATATGACGCATCATGGGCAAGACAACGGGAGGCTTCGTCATTTCAGCGCAGCTGCGCCGAAGCATCCTGCAATCCTGCCCCATGACAGGTCATCGGTTGTTCCGCAGCGCCGGCCCATCCGGGCTGCTGGAAATAATTGTCTCGCCGGCGCGCCAGAGTGGCTGCCTTAGGCGAAGAACGGGAAAAGCCCCGTCAAAAGCGACCGGCGGACGTCCTTGTCGAACGTCCGCCGGAAGCGAGGTCTTAGCGGCGGATGCCGAGAGCCGTGATCAGCTTGGTGTAGCGCGCTTCTTCTTTCTTCTTGAGATAATCAAGAAGCGAACGGCGGCTGGAAACCATTGCCAGAAGGCCACGACGCGAGTGGTTGTCCTTCTTGTGGCCCTTGAAGTGTTCGGTCAGGTTGTTGATCCGTTCCGTCAGGATAGCAACCTGGACTTCCGGAGAACCGGTATCGCCTTCAACGATTGCGTATTCCTTGATAAGCGCAGCCTTGCGCTCTGCAGTGATCGACATCGTGTGATCCTTTCGATTTTACAGGATTTCGGGACGCCTGCAGCCGGGATGTCGTCTAGCTGCGGCCAAATGGAGCAGAAGGCCGCTTTTATTACGGAGCTTTTGCTGGCGGTGCCTATAAACCATCCTGACACAAAAGGAAAGGGGCGTGCACGAGGCCCGGCCGGCACCCTTCCGGTGCTGTCAACCGGGCGGTGTCCGCGGGCGCATCGGCGCTGATTTCATCGCATCTGCAGCGCAGTCGAGATAGGCGCCAAACACCCAGCCCTGTTCTCTGCCATCGGCGAAAATGCGCAGCCAAAGTTTTTGCCCGACCATGCGCTCTTCCAGCACCCGCACGCTGCTGCCGTTGTCAATTGTCGAGAGAATGCCGCCGTTGGGCTGCGCGCGAACATTAAGCGGCGTTCCGGTCGGGTCAGCGACGGTACAGACGCGATCGGACCCCAAGGTCGGTGCCGCGCCGGCGAGTACCATCGCGGATAACAAGCAGCATGCCCGAACGATCGGCCGCATCGTGTCGCCCCCTCAGCTTTCCTCCACAAGCTCGCCCAGCAAGCGCGCGCGTGGAATGGTGATATGCCATTCGATACCATCGTCATGCATGCTGCGCTTCAGCGTTGCGCCGAGCGCCATAGCCAGCATGCGCTCTAGCACCATGGTTCCGAAACCCTTGCGTGGCGAGCTTGGAATGTCCGAAAGATCGGCCCCGCGCTCGCGCCAGACGATCACGACATCCTCGTCGCCGCTGGTCCAGGCAAGATCGATCGTGCCGTCGCCATTGGCAAGCGCACCGTATTTCGTGGCGTTTGTGGCAAGCTCGTGCAAGGCCATGCCGAGGGTCTGCGAGACCTGTGCGTCGAGCCGCACCGAGGGTCCGAAGATGCGCACGCGCGCCGGATCGTCGGGGATGAAGGGCTGGAGCTGGTTACGGGCGAGTTCGCCGAAATCGACACCCTGAGAAGCGTTGGCGATCATCAGGTCGGTCGAGCGCGCAAGGCCCGCGATGCGCTTGCGGAAGGTGTCGGCGAAATCCTGCCGGCTTTCGGGCGATGTCACCGACTGGTTCAGCATCGACTGGATGACGGTGAGTTGGTTTTTCGAGCGGTGCGCCACTTCGCGCATGAGGAAGCGAATTTCGTTTTCCGCCTTTGCACGCGCCTGTGCGGCATCGGCAATCGCCTGGGAAACCGTTTCGACTTCGGTGATCATGTGCTCGCGCGGGGCGATCGGCTGACCTTCGCCCAGAAGCCGCGCATCCCGCTCCACCATTTTGACGCCCTGGGCGAGGACACGGGCGATCAGCGTGGATCCTGCGACAGCAAAGCCCGCAAACAGCACGGCTCCGGCGGACAGCCAGAGGAACGACCAGAACACCGGGGCATCGACGGCCGAACTCTTCGCCCACGCGACGATCCGCCATCCTGTCGACATGGAAAACTCCGTCACTGTACGGTAGGCGACGCCATCGTGAGACGCCTCGTGGATCCCGACATTCAGGGCCGGCGCGAGATCCATGAAAAACGGCTTTCCAACGGCAAGCGATGGATCGGACGAAGCGATCAGCTTGCCGGTGCGATCCAGCAGCGCGGCGTTCCATCCGGGAGAAAGCACGTCGCGGTTGACAGCCTTGCGCATGCCATCCGCGTTCCCCGTCAGCGTCAGCAGGTAATCCGGCTGGCCAGAAGGCGTGCGGACCGGCAGGTACACGTTATAGACCCAGCGCTGCGCGGTGCGGCCGAAGAAAACGTCGGACACCAGCGGCTCGCCGCTCTGGAAGGCCTGGCTGATCGACTTCGGATCGGAGGCTGGACCAAGCGGGCTTCCGAAGGCAACGCGCGTGTTCAGCAACTGCTGACCGGTGCGATCGATAAGGAGCAGGTTGTTTCCGGTATCGGCGAGAGCGGCAACGGCGCGTGCATGAAGGGCTGCCAGATCGGCCGGATCGATCTGGTTTCCAGGCGACAGCGCCTTCAGCGCCGTCAGCATGCCTTCGATCTCGCGCTCGACGACCCGTGTAACGGCGCCAGTCGAGCCCTTGAGCAAGGCCGTCATGACGCGATCCTGCTCGTCGGTAATACGCTTGAGGATGACAAGCGAGAACACGAAAGAGGGGACGATCGCGATGATCACCAGTGCCGTAAGGTAGAATGACAACGGTCGCCGGAGCCGGTGGCGCAGGTCCGCCGCAAAGGTGCCAAACCGCGCCCGCATGCCTTTGTCCTGCATCGTCGTCAAACGCAGCCCTCGTATATCGCAACCGCCGCCGCGGCATCATTCCAACCTCGGCAGCGGTGCGCCCTGTGCCGAACGCACCTGTGCCGATTCTTTCGGGGCGATCATGCGTCAGGGCGCAGTGGAAGGCAAACTTCCGGTCGCCGCCTGATATCAATCGGTGTTGAACACCCGCTTAGGCCGGAACTCTCCCTCACCGATTTCGCCGATGGCGACGAGCTTGCCGCGCGCGGTGGCATAGGCTTCCGGCTCGGCCAGCGGGGCGTCGCGGCCGCGCATGATAATCGGGTTGCCCATGCGCAGGCGGTGGGCCTGATCGTCACTGATGGCGATATGCGGCAGGTTCGACAGAGCTTCGCCGGTATCGATCAGGAAAGCATCGAGCGCTTCAAGGCGTTCTTCGTCGCTCTCGATCTTTTCCAGCGCCACGAGCTCTGCAAGTGGCACCATCTGCTCTTCGGCAAACGGCGCGACAAAGCTGCGGCGTAGAGAGGCGATATGGCCAAAGCAGCCGAGCTCACGGCCGAAATCGCGTGCCAGCGAACGCACATAGGTTCCCTTGCCGCATTCGATCTCGAAATGCGCAAGGTTCGGGGTGCAGCCGATGAGCGACAGGCGGAACACTTCCACTTCGCGGGCAGGGATTTCGACGGTCTCGCCATCCCGGGCAAGATCGTAGGCGCGCTCGCCATCGATCTTGATCGCCGAGAACTGCGGCGGCACCTGCGAGATGACGCCGGTATAGCTTGGCAGAAGAGCGCGGATCGCCTCTTCCGTGGGACGGTTGTCGGAGGATTTTACGACCTGGCCTTCCAGATCGTCGGTGGAGCGCTCTTCGCCCCAGGCCACGGAGAATTCATAGATCTTGCGGCCGTCCATCACATACGGAACGGTCTTGGTCGCATCGCCGAGCGCGATCGGCAGCATGCCCGACGCCAAGGGGTCGAGTGTGCCGGCATGGCCTGCCTTCTGCGCCTTGAACAGCCACTTGATCTTGGAAACGGCTTCGGTCGAGCCGAAATCGAGCGGTTTGTCGAGGATCAGCCAGCCGGAAATCGGCCGGCCCTTGGGCTTGCGGGGTTTTGACATTGTTCAGGCTCTTTTTTTGCGGAAGGTGGCGGCTGTCTTGGCGACGCTGCCATCCGGCATTTTCTGGCTGTTGCCTTTTTCGTATCCCAGCGCATAGAGGCGGCGGGCGATCAGGTAACCGGCGGCGATCGGCGCGCCGTTGGCGATGCTGTAATCGTCGCCCAGTTCCTCGACGAGGAGCGGCTCTATGGCGCCGAGCGGCGGCTTTCCGGTGGAAGCGGCATCGGTCAGCAGCTTCTCATGATAGGGCGAATAGATGACGGCTTCGAGCACCTTCATCTCGCGGTCACCATGAGCAATTTCCTCGCCCCGACGAAAGGGCAGGCCGGAGGCCACCATCATCTCGACAAGACGCACCGCCTCGGCATTGTCGAAGCGGGCAAGATTGGTGCGATAAAAGGTCTGACGGCGCTCAAAAGTCCAGCTGTTGAGCTCGTCGAGAGTGATATGCTTTGCCATCACTGCCCGTTTTTGTCGTCAGGGCCGTCTTCATCGGTAAGGTCGCGCTGGACTTCCGGCGAGCGCAGAAGCTCATCGATCTTCTTGTAGTTGTCGAAGCTCGTGTCGTCGCGGAAGCGCACTTCCGGCATATATTTCATCTGCCGCAGATGCGGTGTCAGACGTCCGCGAATATACTTGGCATTCTTGTTGAGGGCGGCGATCGGTTCGGCATGATCGGCGACGCCAAGCGGCGTCACATAGGCCGTGGCGATCTTCAGGTCGGGCGACATGCGCACTTCCGAAATCGAAATCACGGTCTTTTCGATCAACGGATCGCGCACCTCTCCCCGCTGCAGAACCTGGGTCAGGGCTGCACGGACTTGCTCGCCGACCCTCAGCATGCGCTGCGAGGGGGCGGATGAGGTTGCTTTGCTCATGGTTTTTCCGCTGTCTGGCGTTTCAATGAACGCAATAGTGGCGGTCAAATGCCTCTTTCGGGTCCAAAGGTCAAGGCTTTCCGGGTTTTTCAGGCTTTCCAACTGGTGAGAATCAGGGGAGGGAGCTTGAAAGCGGCAGGTCTCCATGTTCAATCAGGGCCCAAGATTTTGAAGACAGGAGCAGCCATGCGGGTTCTGGTGGTCGAGAATATGCCTCATTCCAAACTGGGGCAGGTGGGTGTTGCGCTGACGGAAGCCGGTGCCCAAATCGATCTTCGCCGTCCCTATGACGGTGCGGCCTTGCCGGACGATGCGGCGGATTTCGATGCTCTCGTCGTCTTCGGCGGAGAACAGAGCGCCGTCGACGACGAGCTGCATCCCTATCTGCCAAGCCTCGCCCGGCTGATGCGCGTCTTTACCGAGGCCGACAAGGCGGTTCTCGGTATCTGCCTCGGAAGTCAGTTGCTTGCTCGTGGCTATGGCGCTGAAAACCTCCTGAACCGCACGCGCGAATTCGGCTGGCACGACGTTATGCTGACCGCCGAGGGGCGCGCCGATCCGGTGCTGTCTGCCGCTGGCGATGCGTTCAAGATTTTCGAGTGGCACTCCGATACCTTCACCCTGCCACAGGGTGCCGTGCATCTTGCCGCCAACCCCGCCGTCGCCAACCAGGCCTTCCGCGTCGGCCGCGCCGGTTACGGCATGCAGTTCCATTTCGAGGCCTCGACCGATGTGGTGGTCGAATGGAACGATATCTTCCGTCACCAGATCGTCGCGCGGGATGCGCAGTGGCTCGAGGACTATCAGCTTCATGCAGCCGCCGATGGCCCGCAGGCCGATGCGGACGGCTTAGCGTTGGCGCGTGCATGGGTGAAGCAGATCCGCGTCGAGGCGAGCCATGCGCCGCTGCAGGCCCGTGTCGGCTGAGCCTACGCCGGCGGACGCCCACGCGCCTTCAGTTGCTGGATGATATGCCATGAGCGCCGGATGACGGTGATCGCCGAGCCAAGTGCCACGATCGTCAGGGCGATGATCAGGATATCGTCCCGTCCGGACCAGAGCGGTTCGAAGACGGAGATTATGGCCGCTGCGGTGATGGTCGCCATGCGGTGCTGCTTGGCCATCGGGCCGGAGAAATCGGCGGGCAGGCCATTGGCGTGCCCGAGTTCGCGGACATAGGCGGTCAGGATTGCAAGCGCCGCCGCTGCCCAGCCGAGTTCCGGCATGTCGACGCCGGCGCCGACCCCGGCAAAGATGAAGAGATCGGCGGCGCGATCGGGAAACTCGTTCCAGAACGGCCCGTCGGCAGCACCCTTGCCGCCTTCCACCGCCACCATGCCATCGAAAAGGTTGCAGAGCAGCCGAAGCTGGCAGAAGAGTGCCGCAAGCAGCAGCATGACGATGCGCTCGGTATGCTCGCTGTGTCCTGCCCACCAGAATGCCCCTCCGGCCAGCGCGGCCATGACCATGCTGGCTTGCGAAATCTGGTTCGGAGTCACCGAGCGTTCCGCCAGAAAACGGGCGATCCCTTGCGCCCATTTCGTGTTGCGGCTGGCAAGCGGGCGGCGATCCTTCAGTTCTTCCTGCGTCATGTCAGCGACCACCCGAAGCGAACGATATGGAAGAAGATCGGCGCGGAGAAGACGACCGAGTCGAGCCGGTCGATCAGCCCGCCATGGCCTCCGATGAGGTGCCCCCAATCCTTGACGCCCTTGTCCCGTTTGATGGCGGACATCACCAGTCCGCCGAAGAAGCCCATGATCGCGATCGTCAGCGCAAGTCCTGCCGCCTGCAGCGGCGAAAATGGCGTGATCCACCACAGCCCGGCGCCGACCAGCGTCGCGCTCGCAACGCCGCCGACAAAGCCCTCGACCGTTTTTGACGGCGAAAGTCTGGGCGCGATCTTGGTTTTTCCGAAGAGTTTGCCCCAGACATATTGCAGCACATCGCTCATCTGCACGACGATGATCAGGAAGGCGATCAGCAGCACGTTTTTCCCGTCATAGCCGGGAATATCGAGACTGAGCAGCGCCGGCACATGCGAGGCACAAAAGACGCAGATCATCAGCGCCCACTGCACCTCGGCGATGCGCATCAGAAAATGCTCGGTATCCCCCCGGAGCACCGAGATGATCGGCATGAACAGGAAGGCGTAGACGGGGATGAAGATCGAATAGAGCCCGTAATATTCGATCGCGATCAGATAATACTGCACCGGCAGCACGACAAAGAAAGCCGCTGCCAGCGCCCAATGATCGGCGCGGCGGGTGTTGGTGAGTGTCACGAATTCGCGCAGCGCCGCGAAGGAGCAGAAGGCAAAGAGAATGACGACGCCCACCCGGCCGGCAATAAAGGCGATGCCGATCAGCACGACCATCACCCACCAGGCATTGATGCGGGCATTGAGGTTCTCGATGGTCGTGTTGCTGCCGTCAGGCGAAAGCTTCACTCTCAGGACATAGCCGATCACCGAGGCGACGGCGAGAAAGGCGCCGGTGCCGGACAGAAGCAGGATAAGATCCGATTGCGCGTCGTTCATGCCGCCGCTCCCGCGACTTTCGGTGACAGGGCGAGCAGTGCCGCGCGGCTTCGCTCCAGAAAGGCCTCGCGGCTCTCATAGGGCAATATTCTGATGGCGCTGCCGAAGGTGACGGTGCAGATCAGCGGGATCGGCACGATCTCGCCCTTGGGCATCACTCGGTTGAGATTGTCGATCCAGACCGGAACCAGATCGATCTCTGGCCTTAGCGTGGCGAGATTGAAGAGCCCGCTCCTGAACGGCAGCAACGGTTCCTCCGTCTCGTTGCGCGTGCCTTCGGGAAAAAGGATCAGCGAGGACCCGCCATCCAGCGCCTCGGCCATCCGGACGATCGGGTCGCCCGTACGCTTGTCCTTGTCGCGCTCGATCAGCACGGCGTTGAAGACATCCTGGCCGATGAAGCGCTTCAGTTTCGTCGCCAGCCAGTATTCCGCGCCGGCGACGGGCCGCGTGCGGGAACGTATCCAGGGCGGTAGCACCGCCCAGACCAGGATGAAATCGCCATGGCTCGAATGATTGGCAAAGTAAATGCAAGGCTGCTTCGGCAGGCCGCTTTCCGGCCAGATCGCCCGCACGGCCGTCATGGCACGCGCGAAGACCACGATCATGGTGGCGACCGGCCTGGTGATCAGCGCTTTCATGCAGTCCCCTCTTCGCCCGGCCCCTCTTGCCCGGCTAAGTCAATCGAACGTTTCGCGAATGTCAATTATTCGATGAGGATTGAGCGAGCGCCTGATACTCGGCGATAAGCCCTTCATAGGCTTCCATGGGCGGGAAAGTTTTGTAGCTGTGACGGGCGCCGGTTTCGGCAAAGGCCAGCTTTTCCGACGTAAAGGTCTCGATGAAGGGGGCACACCAGCTTGCATCATCGAGCATTGTGGGGCGCATGTTGACGAGCCAGTCCATGCCTGCAGGGCGGGTGAACATCCAGCTCAGGCAATAGTCGCAGAAATAATGCCGCGTTTCACCCTGCAGCCCGCCGATCACCGGCTCGCCTTGAGTGATCTCGAAGCCATCGGTCGGCATGAGCGCGCTCAGCGAATAGGCGCTGGAAGACATGCGCTGACAGCCCGTGCAGTGGCAAGCCATTGTCATGATCGGCGCCTTGGAAATTTTGAGGCGCACGCGTCCGCATCGGCAGCCTCCCTCGCTCGGTAAATCCGGCTTGCTGCTCATATCACTCTCCTCCCGTTTTTCCCTTGTCTATCAGGACGTGGTGCATTTCGGGAGATAGTGCAGGCGCCGGCACCGGCGAGTGACAGACCGATTTTTGGCGGCAAGATTCGCCCATGGATACGTTTGTCGGGGAAGGTGGAGCCGTCATGGCTCATGAAGGTGCGATCAACATCGCGTCGGCGCGGGAAATCCGCGAATGCGACCGGCTGCCTTTCGGCAGTCCGGTCATTTCAGTCGAGACGTTTCGCGTCCTTGTCGGCTTCGCGAATGGCAGCGCCATGATACCAGCTGCTTTCGAGAGCCTCGTAGCAGATGACTTCCGGCTTTTTGCGAAACGCAACAACGCTGCCTGCTTCGGAAAGCGGACGGGAGCGTCTGAACATGCCTGCCGGGAACTGCACGATCTCGGCAGACCCGTGATGCGTATGTATTGCCATATAATGGCCTCCGGTGTTTCGAGCGCGGTGTGCGCTTGGAGGAAATATAGCAACTCTGCCTGCTTTTTGCACTACATGCTGCAAAATATTTCGGCAAATGTTTCTTTTGTAAGCAGTTTACGACGCATCTGACTCGAAAATCCGAATATTGAGTCTTCCGAGTGTTGTGGATGTCTAAAATATAGGCAAAGTTTTGGGCCCCTCGCTAACCCCCCGTGACAACTGCGAGAATCCGTCTGCCGTTGGGTGCGTTGCGGCAAGGAGTTGGTTTTCTTCGCGATTGTCAGGCGTCGTTGGTCAAACTGGCACGCATTATGCTTCTGTAAGTCCGGGTCCTCGATGACCGGGCCGGCTTTGGCCGTCCTTTCAGCGAGGCGTGCTCGTTTTCGAAGCAACTCATGATGAGAGACGTCAAATGACAAAATACAAGCTCGAGTACATCTGGCTCGATGGTTATACGCCGGTCCCGAACCTGCGCGGCAAGACGCAGATCAAGGAATACGATTCTTTCCCGACGCTTGAGCAGCTGCCGCTCTGGGGCTTCGACGGTTCCTCCACGATGCAGGCCGAAGGCCGCTCGTCGGATTGCGTCCTGAAGCCGGTTGCGATCTATCCGGATCCGGCCCGCACCAACGGCGCTCTCGTCATGTGCGAAGTCATGATGCCCGATGGCGTCACCCCGCATCCGTCGAACGCGCGCGCCACCATCCTTGACGACGAAGGTGCATGGTTCGGCTTCGAGCAGGAATACTTCTTCTACCAGAACGGCCGCCCGCTCGGCTTCCCGGAATCCGGTTACCCGGCTCCGCAGGGTCCGTACTACACCGGTGTCGGTTATTCGAACGTCGGCGATATCGCCCGCGAAATTGTCGAAGAGCACCTCGATCTCTGCCTCGCTGCCGGCATCAACCATGAAGGCATCAATGCCGAAGTGGCCAAGGGCCAGTGGGAATTCCAGGTGTTCGGCAAGGGCTCCAAGCGCGCTGCCGACGAAGTCTGGATGGCTCGCTACCTGTTGCTCCGCCTGACGGAAAAGTACGGCGTCGACATCGAGTTCCACTGCAAGCCGCTTGGCGATACCGACTGGAACGGCTCGGGCATGCACTGCAACTTCTCGACCGAGTACATGCGCACCGTCGGCGGCAAGGAATACTTCGAAGCCCTGATGGCGCAGTTCGACAAGAACCTGATGGAACACATCGCGGTTTACGGCCCGGACAACGACAAGCGTCTGACCGGCAAGCACGAAACCGCTCCGTGGAACAAGTTCTCCTACGGCGTTGCCGACCGTGGCGCTTCGATCCGCGTTCCGCATTCCTTCGTGAAAAACGACTACAAGGGCTATCTGGAAGATCGCCGCCCGAACTCCCAGGGCGACCCCTACCAGATCGCATCGCGCGTTCTGAAGACCATCTCCGAAGTTCCGCTCGCCGGCTCCGCCACGGCTGCAGCCTGATCGGCTTCTCCCAAGACTGAAAGGGCGCGGTTTTGAACCGCGCCCTTTTCCGTTTCATCTGTTTTGCGGGGCTATCCTCCCCTCAGTGTGGCTTTGCCGTCCTGAGTTCGGGATAAGCCTCCGACAAATCCGCGCCACCGATATGGCTGTCATCATAGCCTTCAAGTGTCACGGAAATCGCATCCTCAACATCAACACCACCTTCGCGGCGCACCGCTATGCGTTGGCCATTGGTGCGAACCAGGGTCGCCTCGCCTGAAAAACCCTGCTTCATCAGCCAGTCGCGCGGGGCATTGAGGCGAATGCGGACCTGACGCGTGTTGTCGTCTTCCTCACGGGCAACGACCAGCTCGTAGGCAACAGGCTCCGAATGGCCGTTGATCTCAAGCTTGCCCTGTCCGTTTCCTTCTGCTGCAAAGGTCAGCATTCGCGTCTCCTTTTTTCTATCGACGGATCGCTCGTCCAACGGCAATCAGGATGCATGCGCCGATAAAGCCGATGATCAGATAAGCGAGCCATCCGGTAAACGCCATGCCGGCAAAGGCAAGGATGGCGTTCAGAACGATGGCACCGATGATGCCGAGAATGATGTTTATGAAGAGGCCCATGTTCGACTTCATGAATTGTTCAGCGAGCCAACCGGCCAAGCCCCCGATGATGATTGCTGCAATCCAGCCAACCCCGTTCACGTCCATAGTCCATCTCCATTTGGTTCAACTTCAGTGAAAACGAGGTGCTGCCGTGATTGTTCCCGAAGAGGTCGAAAACGGCCCTCGATCGGCGGGAAGGAACGGGACATCAATTTTCCTCATCATATCCCCGACAAATATGAATTTGCAGACGGGCAGGCTGCCGTCTACAGCCATCATGGTGGCGAAGTCGGGAGATGAGAGCATGGATCAGCGTTCAGCGAACGCGCAAGAACTCGGCAACGGCAAACAGGCTGCCGGCCCGGGCGCGTCTGCCCTTCTTGGCGGGCTGATGTGCCTTCTGTCCATGTCGAGCGTCCAGTTCGGATCGGCATTCTCGGCGCCGGCAATCTCTGCCTATGGTCCGGCCGGGACGACCTGGATGCGGTTGGCATGGGCAGCGCTCATGCTTCTCGTCATCGTGCGCCCGCCGATCTTCCGCTACAGCCTGCATCAATGGAAAATGGCGATCACGCTTGGCGCCTGCATGGCCGGCATGACGCTGTGTTTCTTTGCGGCGATCGAGCGCATTCCGCTCGGTCTTGCGGTCGCCATCGATTTTCTGGGGCCGCTTCTGGTCGCGACCTTCGCCTTCGGAATCGGCTGGCGGCTCGTCTGGCCGCTGATCGCGGGTCTCGGCGTCCTGTTGCTCGCCCATGATGGCGAAGGCTGGGTCGGCGAGCCCATCGGCATTCTTTTCGCCTTCGGTGCCGCCACGGGTTGGGGGCTCTACATCATTCTCATGAAGAAAGCCGGTACGGTGTTCCATGGGCTGCAGGGGCTTGCCATGTCGCTGATGGTTGCAGCCATCGTCGCAACCCCGTTCGGGCTCATGGATTTGCCGCGGATGACAGGCGAAGGCCTGATCCTCATCGCCGGGCTCGCGATCCTCGTGCCGCTTCTTCCCTATGCTTTGGAGATGATTGCGCTACGCCGCATGAGCACCGCTTCGTTTGGCATCCTGATGAGCCTTGAACCGGCGCTTGGCGCCATCGCCGGTTTCGTGGTGCTCTCCCAGCCGATGACCGCATTGCAGATCGGCGGCACCTTGCTCGTCGTCGCAGCCAGCGCCGGCGCCACCATCAGCGCCGGATAAACCTGATCCGCTGCGCGCCCGCGTTGCAAAACCTCAATTATTTCCGCGCTTTTTCAAAAGCCGGTGCTAGGATGCCTGGCGTCAGGAGCCCGTAATATCGCCAAGGGGAATGTATGTTTCCACTCTCGCATATGATGAAGGCCTTTATCCGCAAGGGACAGTTGACCGTCATCGATGCCGCGGGAAAGCGGCATGTGTTTTCAGGAACACCCGGTCCCGAAGTCACCATGCGCCTCACCGATCCCAGGCTTTACCGTTCGCTTGTCTTCAATTCCGAGCTTGCCGCCGGCGAGGCCTATATGGACGGCACGTTGCGCTTCGAGGATGGCTCGACGCTGCGCGATTTTCTTCAGCTCTTTTCGCTCAACCGCCTGTCGCTCGGGTCGTATCCGATCCAGAAGGCGATCCGCGCCATAAAGATGCGCTTCCGCAAGCGCCAGCAGTCCAACATAAAGGGTGAAGCGCAACGCAACGTCGCCCATCATTACGATCTTGGAAACGAATTCTACAAGCTCTTCCTCGATGCCAACATGCTCTATTCCTGCGCCTATTTCCGGGAGCCGGACGAGACGCTGGAGCAGGCGCAGCGCAACAAGCTCAGGCTGCTCGCCTCAAAGCTGTGCTTGCGGCCGGGCATGAAAGTGCTGGATATCGGCTGCGGCTGGGGCGATCTCGCACTTTACCTTGCCAAGCTGGAAGATGTCGAAGTGCTCGGCGTGACGCTTTCGAAAGAACAGCAGGCCCTTGCCACCGAGCGGGCGCGGGCGGCCGGACTTGAAAACCGCGTCCGCTTCGAGCTGCGCGATTACCGCGATGTCGATGAAACCTTCCATCGTATCGTCTCTGTGGGCATGTTCGAGCATGTCGGCGTGCAGCATTACGACGAGTTCTTCAAGAAGCTGAACGCGCTGATGCCGGATGATGGTATCGCCGTCCTGCATTCGATCGGTCATATGAGCCCGCCCGGCATGGCGAGCGCCTGGCTGCGCAAGTACATTTTCCCCGGCGCTTATTCACCGGCCCTTTCGGAGGTTTTCGAGGTCGTCGAGCAGAACAGCCTCTGGGTTACCGATCTCGAGTTTTTGCGCGTGCACTATGCCACCACGCTCAAGCACTGGTGCGATCGCTTCGAGAAAAACCGCGACAAGGTCGTCGCCATGTATGACGAGCGCTTCGCCCGCATGTGGGAATTTTACCTGATCAGCTGCGAGATGATGTTCCGCACCGGCAGCCAGCTCGTCTTTCATATGCAACTGTCGCGCACCCGCGATTCAGCTCCCATCGTGCGGGACTACATCACAGACCGGCAGAAGGCCTATATCGTGCGCGAGCAGACGCTGAAGCTGACGCTTTAGGCGTTCAGTCCGGCTCCCATTGCAGCCGCTTATAGTCGAAACCGTATTCCAGCGTCGGCTTCACGATGGCGAAATAGGGTGAAAGGTCGAAGTCGCGCGGCGTGTAAAGCGAATGGTGGCGAATGTGCAGGATTTCGGCCCGTGAATAGGTCGAGGTTGCTGCGGCCCGACCCGGCGCGCGGGTGATCTCCGGCAGGATCGGATATTGTATGCCGGCAAAGGCCTGGGCGATCAGCGTCGAGCAGATCGCCCGTGTCGGATCGCCCGAGCCGAAGGCCAGCATGCGCCTGCGAAAACGCACCGGCACCGGTGGCGTCGGCAGGAAATAGCGCAGCATGTCGAAGATATTCTTCAGGTCGTACTTCAGGCCGAGCCGCGAGATCATGAACGACAAGACCTTGTCGCGATCCTCCGGCATAAGACCCACGGGCCGGCAGATGCGGGTATTGTAGGTCGAATATTTGCTGAGCGGCACTGCCACGCAGCCTTCTCCCAGATTGACCTCGATCAGCTGCGGCCGTTCGATGACAGGTAGGGTGGCCTGATCGAGGGTCAGCGGGATTTCGTCGCCGGCGAAGAAAGCCGCATGCGACCAGGTGGATTGCGTCAGGTATTTGATTGCCGAGGAAACCTTCTGGTTGCCTTCGATGAGAAGAATGTCGCAAGGGCGCAGCGTGCGCGCCAAGGTCTCGGGATCGGAAGGGGTATAGGGCTCGTAGCCGGATGTCTGGCGCGTCAGTTGTCCGGCGATACGCCGGCCCACGCGATCGAGGAAGGTGTCCTTGCTGGCATAAAGCGGGTTCATCGCACTCGCTGCTTTCGGCTTTTCCTTTATTTAGGAAGCCTGGAGGCCATCTGTCGAGTCCAGGGGGCAAGCATCAGTCCGTTCCTTCCAGCTTGACGCGCGTGCTCTAAGTGTCTAGTTTAGAATTATTCTAAAGTAGGTTTCATCATGTTTCTGTCCCGCCTGTTTTCCCGTCGCCCCCTGTCGGCCCTGACCGAACAGGAAGTGCTTGCCCTTGCCATCGCCAGCGAGGAAGACGATGGCCGGATTTATCTCGCCTATGCCGATGCCTTGAGACCAAACTATCCCAATTCCGCTGCCGTTTTCGACGAGATGGCGCAGGAGGAGGATGTTCACCGCCAGAGGCTGATCGACCTGCATATTCGCCGCTTCGGCACGCGCATTCCCCTGATCCGCCGCGAGCATGTGCGCGGTTTTCCGGATCGCAAGCCGGACTGGCTGGTGGCCTCCATGCCGATCGAGCAGGCCCGGCGGCAGGCCGAGGCGATGGAGGAGACAGCGCAGCGCTTTTACGAGCAGGCGGCGGCCATCACCACGGATGCGGAAACCCGAAAGCTTCTGGGTGACCTCGCCATGGCCGAGCGTTCGCATCAGTCGCTGGCGCAGCGGCTGGTCGAGCAGCACGCAACGGGCGATGCGGCTGATGAAGAAAAGCAGATGGAGAAGCGCCAGTTCCTTCTGACATACGTACAGCCGGGTCTTGCCGGCCTGATGGATGGCTCGGTCTCGACACTGGCTCCGATCTTTGCTGCAGCCTTCGCCACGCAGGATACCTGGCAGACCTTCCTTGTCGGCCTCTCCGCATCGGTGGGTGCCGGCATCTCCATGGGCTTCACGGAGGCCGCCCATGACGATGGCAAGCTTTCCGGTCGTGGCTCGCCTGTCAAGCGTGGGCTTGCCTCAGGCATCATGACGGCGCTTGGTGGTCTCGGCCACGCGCTGCCTTATCTGATCCCAAGCTTCTGGACGGCGACGGTGATTGCAACAATCGTCGTCTTCTTCGAGCTGTGGGCGATCGCGTTCATCCAGAACCGATACATGGAAACGCCGTTCTTCCGTGCGGTCTTCCAGGTGGTGCTTGGCGGCGGGCTGGTGCTGGCGGCGGGTATCCTGATCGGCAATGCCTGATCCAACAGAAAAGGCGCCACGATGGGCGCCTTTTTCGAGACTGTTTGTGCCGATCAGTTGCCGACAGAGCCGACCAGAACTTCCGCGCCATTTTCGATGGTCACCCAGCGGCCGCTATTGAAGGAAGCCTGTCGCTTCAGGAAGCGATAGGGGGTCTTGGTCCAGATCTTCGCTTCATCGTCCAGATTGTCGAGAATGAAGTCGCCCTGGGCTGTGCGCACGGTCAGAACAGCATGACCTTCGCCATCCGGCTTGCGCACGACGGTCATGAGCAGATCGGAAGCGGCAAAACCCTTCTCCATCAGGCGCTCGCGCTTCAAGAGCGCTATGTCTTCGCAGTCCCCGGCGGTGTCCGGATAGGTCCAGAGCTCTTCCTCGCCGTAGAGGTCCTCATCGGTAACAGGGGTGATCTCATGGTTCACCGACTGGTTGATGTCGTTGATCACCTTCCAGCCGAACTCGGTCACGCGCGGAGCCGGCGCGGAGGTCGACTTTATATCGCATTCGGATTTGTGACTGCGGCAGAATTCGTAATGCCCGATCGGCTGCGACGTAACGGCGCCGGTCTGCATGAAGAGCGATGTGGCGTTCGGGGCCGGAATGGCCGCACCTGCCGATGCAACGACAACGGCTATCGCCGCAATCATTGCCTTAACCCCAGTCAACTGCGCCATGCACATCCCCTGTGGCGCGGTTATCCGGTTCATTCCGGACGCCCCGCAAAGTTTGGAATTCTTGGCGGCGTCACGAACTGTTCCCCTCGTGCGCTGCTCTAATCGTTAAAAAAGAGTTAACAACGTAGGTCGGGTTTCGTCAATCTGCAGAATTAGGGATCAATCCCTATGGTTAACGGGCCGAAAGCCGGCTTTCAGAGGCTTGACAAGGCTGAGTATGTAGCAACGTGAGTCGCGCTGCTTCGAAACGGCACAGCAATACCGTCCCTTCTTGCGGAAGGCTGATGTACGGCACAAGTAACTTGCTGTCAGTTCGCCAGGATGCCGTCGATTGCGGCGATCATGCGGGCAATATCCTCCGGTCGTGAAAGCCGGTGGTCGCCGTCCCGGATCAGTGTGAGCACCACGTCGTCGGCGGGCAGATGCTCGACCAGCTTCAGTGCGTAAGCGTAAGGCACGTCCGGATCTTCCATGCCCTGCAGAATATGGATCGGGCAGCCGGTCTCGATAATGCCTTTCAGCACGCTATTTTTCCGGCCGTCTTCGATCAGCAGCGCTGTGTAGATGTTTGGCTCCGGTCCATAAGGCGTCGGCTCCTCGAAATATCCGCGTTCGGCAAGGGATGTCTTCTCCGTTTCCGTGAGGTTCGGCTCGATCAGTTCGGCGGTGAAGTCCGGGGCCGGCGCGATCAGGACAAGGCCGGCGATGCGTTTTCCTTCGCCGCGCTTGCGCAGTTCCTCGATCACCCTGAGCGCGATCCACCCGCCCATGGACGAGCCGATCAGGATCATCGGCCTTTTCACGATATGGTCGATGACCGCAAGGCTCTCGTCCAGCCAACGGGAGATGCTGCCGTCGCGAAAGGCGCCGCCGGACGCGCCGTGGCCGGAATAATCGAAGCGCACGCAGGCGGCCCCGATTTCAGCGGCATGTTTTTCCAGCTCAACGGCTTTCGTGCCGCTCATATCCGAGCGGTACCCCCCGAGCCAGACGAGCGTCGGCAGTCCGGGTTTGGTCGCGGGCATGAGCTTCATGGCGATCCGGCGCGATTCGGCCCCGGTTCCGACGTCGAGATAGGTCGGTTCGGTGTTTTCCTGCGGGTTCATCATCGAATTTCCCTCAATGCGACGTGCGAATGCTGTTTTTCCTTCTAAAACAGATTTTTCAGGCGCATGACAGGTGGTGATTTTCAGATTGAGCTGTGCTAAAGACTCCGCCTCAGCAATTCATGCCGGCATTTGCAGCAGTTGAGCGGCCCTTGGCCGGGATTGCGCAATGCCCCATATAAGACGCATCGTAACAACTCGAGGAGAGTACGACCATTCGCAGACCCTTCAAAACGGATGCCCCGGTTAAGGACGGCCCCCGCTCAAACAAGGAAATCCGGGTTCCCCGGGTTCAGCTGATCGATGCCGAAGGCGGCAACCAGGGCATCGTGCCCACGGACCAGGCGCTCCGCATGGCGGAAGAAGCCGGTCTCGATCTGGTGGAGATCTCGCCAAACGCCGAACCGCCGGTGTGCAAGATCCTCGACCTCGGCAAGCTGAAATATGCGACCCAGAAGAAAGCCGCCGAAGCCCGCAAGAAGCAGAAGGTCATCGAGATCAAGGAGATCAAGATGCGCCCCAACATCGACACGCATGACTATGACGTGAAGATGAAGGCGATGAACCGCTTCTTCGAAGATGGCGACAAGGTCAAGGTGACGCTCAAGTTCCGCGGCCGCGAAATGGCCCACCAGGAACTGGGCATGAAGCTGCTGCTTCAGGTGAAGGAAGACACGACCAGCATCGCCAAGGTCGAGGCCGAGCCGAAGCTGGAAGGCCGCCAGATGATGATGGTGCTGGCGCCGAAGTGATCGAGCGAAAGCTTGGGTGAGGAAAGCCGCCTTCCGGGCGGCTTTTTCGATGAAACGGCTTGGTTTCCGGAAATCCGGGATGTTGCGGCGAATCCCGTTGCACTTTTCCGGCACTTCGGTTACAAGCCCCCGTCCGAACGGTCCGGCAGGGCATGCCGTGGCCGTTCTTTACGCTGGAGACGACCATCGTCAGTCGATCTCATATCAAGAACATGGAGTAGCAAAATGCCCAAGATGAAGACGAAGTCCTCTGCCAAGAAGCGGTTCAAGATCACCGCCACCGGCAAGGTCGTAGCGGCTGCCGCAGGCAAGCGCCACGGCATGATCAAGCGGTCCAACAAGTTCATTCGCGACGCCCGTGGCACCATGGTGCTGGCCGAGCCCGATGGCAAGAAGGTCATCAAGAACTACCTGCCGAACGGTCTCTAAGACATCTGGCACTTTTGGATTTTAAGGAGATCATGACATGGCACGTGTAAAACGCGGCGTAACCGCTCACGCCAAGCACAAGAAGACACTCAAGGCAGCCAAGGGTTTCTACGGCCGCCGCAAGAACACCATCCGCGCTGCAAAGGCTGCGGTTGACCGTTCCAAGCAGTTCGCTTACCGCGACCGCAAGGTCAACAAGCGCAACTTCCGCGCTCTGTGGATCCAGCGTATCAACGCCGCCGTCCGCGAATTCGGCCTGACCTACGGCCGCTTCATCGACGGTCTGAACAAGGCCGGCATCGAAGTCGACCGCAAGGTTCTGTCCGACATGGCTATCCATGAGCCGGCAGCCTTCGGCGCGCTCGTCGAAGCTTCCAAGAAGGCGCTCGCCTATCTCAAGGACGCCGGCACGGCAAACGAGTTTGAAAGCGCGGTCAAGTAAACCAGCGCTTCCCAGACTTGCATTATTAGTATTGGGAAACCCGCGCTGGCAGGGCTGGCGCGGGTTTTCTTATGGCCCGAACGGTCCATGTGCGCAACGTCTTGAACAGGAAAGCGAAGGGCGGCAGATGCTCCCCGAACTGAAGGACGAGGATATCGCGATCATGCTGGCAGCCCTTGCCGGCGGGACCGGCCGTGTCCAGCGGGTCTCGCTTTCTGATCGCGATGTCTGGATCAAGCGCTACAATCGCCTCGGGCTGCGGGTCGGGCAGCGTTGTCTCTGGGTCTTCTCAAGGCTGCTCAGGCAGCCGGTTCTTCGTCCGGCTCCCCTTCTTGATGCCAAAGGCCTGATCGATCGCGAAGTGAGACAGATCGAGCGTTTTTCGGCAGCGGGTTTCCTGGCGCCGACTGTTTTCTACAGTGGCCGCACAGCCATCGTCCTGTCTCATCTCGGCCAGCCGGTGGAACGGCGGATGAAGGAAGTCGCAAAGGCCGATCCGGCCATCCATGACAAGCTTCTGGTGCGTTGCGGGCTGGAACTCGGCCGCCTGCATGCGGCCGGCCTTTGCCATGGCCGCCCGCATCCCCGCGACTTCATTATTGAAGATAGCCGTATCGGGTTCCTCGATTTCGAAGAGGAGCCTGCTGCCGTCATGCCGCTCGCAACCGCGCAGGCGCGCGATATATGGCTGTTTTTCCTGCAGGTCGCAAGCCGTTGCCTGAAACCGGAAACGCCGGCCGCGACGCTTGCCGCATGGCGCAGCAACCGCCCGGCGGAAGCAGAAGCGGCCCTGACCGAAATCATACCTTTCTTCGCGAGGCTTCTTCCGCTCGCCCGGTTTGCGACACGCCTGCGCGCCGGCAAGGATGTCATGCGATTTATATCCGCAACGGACTTTCTACAGTCGGCTACGCGCCGATGACACAAACCTACCCGATTATTCCCGCACCTGAAGGCAGGACAGAATGAGCGAACTCGATACATTGCAAAACACCCTTCTGGCCGAGATCGCCGGCGCCGCCGATGAAGCGGCCATCGAGGCCGTGCGCGTCTCCGCGCTGGGCAAGAAGGGCTCGGTCTCCGAACTCCTGAAGACGCTCGGCACCATGACGCCCGAAGAGCGCCAGACCCGCGGCGTCGCCATCAACGCGCTGAAGACCGTCGTCAGCGACGCTATCGCCGCCCGCAAGTCGGAGTTGAAGGATCAGGCCATCAATGCCCGCCTCGCCCGGGAAACCGTCGATATCTCGCTGCCGGTCCGCTCCTCGCCTGCCGAGCGCGGCCGCATCCATCCGATCAGCCAGATCATCGACGAGATCACCGCCATCTTCGCCGACATGGGTTTCTCGATCGCCGAAGGCCCGGATATCGAGACCGAT
This sequence comes from Pararhizobium arenae, assembly GCF_001931685.1. Lineage (GTDB taxonomy): Bacteria > Pseudomonadota > Alphaproteobacteria > Rhizobiales > Rhizobiaceae > Pararhizobium > Pararhizobium arenae. The sequence goes on from NZ_MOOY01000004.1 coordinate 226,547, forward strand.
TATTACAACTTCACGGCGCTCAACTTCCCCGAAGGTCACCCGGCCCGCGAGATGCACGACACCTTCTTCTTCAATCCGGATGAGAAGGGCGAGCGCAAAGTGCTGCGCACCCATACCTCGCCGGTCCAGGTGCGCACCATGGAAGCCCAGAAGCCCCCGATCCGCATCATCATCCCCGGCAAGACCTACCGGCAGGACAGTGACGCCACCCACTCGCCGATGTTCCATCAGGTGGAAGGCCTCGTTGTCGACACCAAGTCCAACGTCGCCAACATGCGCTGGATTTTGGAAGAGTTCTGCAAGGCGTTCTTCGAGGTGGACAATGTGACGATGCGCTTCCGCCCGTCCTTCTTCCCCTTCACGGAGCCGTCCTTCGAGGTCGACATCCAGTGCGACCGCTCCTCCGGCCCGATCGTCAAGTTCGGCGAAGGCACCGACTGGATGGAAATCCTCGGCTGCGGCATGGTGCATCCCAACGTCTTGCGCGCCGGCGGTCTCGATCCCGATGTCTACCAGGGCTTTGCCTGGGGCATGGGCCTCGACCGCATCGCCATGCTGAAATACGGCATGCCGGACCTGCGCAACTTCTTCGACGCCGATGTGCGCTGGATGAGCCATTACGGCTTCCGCCCGCTCGACATGCCGACATTGTTCGGCGGTTTGAGCGCCTGATCGCCCGGCCCATACATTTTTAGGAAACGAGCAAGACAATGAAGTTCACTCTCTCCTGGCTGAAAGACCATCTGGAAACGGATGCCACCCTCGAACAGATCTGCGAACGCCTGACGGCGATTGGGCTGGAGGTTGAGGATGTCGATGACAAAGCAGCCTTCAAGCCTTTCGTCATCGCCAAGGTCATCTCGGCGGAAAAACATCCGCAGGCCGACAAGCTGAAGGTGCTGATGGTCGATACCGGTTTGGGTAGCCCCGTACAGGTCGTCTGCGGTGCACCGAATGCGCGCGCCGGCCTCGTTGGCGCCTTTGCCGCTCCGGGCGCCTATGTGCCCGGTATCGACGTCACGCTCTCGGTCGGCACGATCCGCGGCGTCGAAAGCCGCGGCATGATGTGCTCAGAGCGCGAGTTGCAGATGTCCGACAATCACGACGGCATCATCGATTTGCCCGAAGACGCCCCCGTCGGCCAGAGCTTCGCTTCCTATGCCGGCCTCGACGATCCGCTGATCGAGATCAACCTGACGCCGAACCGCCCGGATTGCACCTCGATCCGCGGCATCGCCCGCGATCTCGCCGCTTCCGGCCTCGGGACGTTGAAGGCCGCTCCGGCAAACACCTTCCCCGTCGAAGGCGAAACACCGGTGAAGGTAAAACTCGATCTCGGCGCCGACACTTATCTTTGCCCCGGCTTTGCGCTCCGCCTCGTGCGCGGCGTCAAGAACGGCCCGAGCCCGAAGTGGATGCAGCAGCGCCTGCTCGCCATCGGCCTTCGCCCGATCAACGCATTGGTCGATGTCACCAACTACATGACCTTCGACCAGGGCCGTCCGCTGCACGTCTTCGACGCCGCCAAGGTCAAGGGCAACCTCATCGTCCGCCGGGCTGTTGAAGGCGAAAAGGTGCTGGCGCTCGATACCCGCGAATATACTCTTTCGCCGGCTAACGTCGTTATCGCCGATGAGAACGGCGTCGAGTCGATCGGCGGCATCATGGGCGGCGAGCATTCCGGCTGCGACGAGAACACGACCGACGTCTTGATCGAATCGGCCCTCTGGGACCCGATGAACATCGCCAAGTCCGGCCGAGCCTTAGGCATCATCACCGATGCCCGTTACCGCTTCGAGCGCGGCGTCGATCCGGAATACATGGTTCCGGGCTTGGATGCGGCAACCCAGCTGGTCGTCGATATCTGCGGCGGCACGGCGGCCACGGCGGATGTCGTCGGCTATGCCGGCTACACGCCGAAGGTCGTCGATTTCCCGGTCTCCGAGGTCAAGCGCCTGACGGGTCTGGAGGTCAGTTCCGAAGAGAGCGTCTCCATCCTCTCCAAGCTCGGCTTTACCGTTCAGGGCTCGGGCGAGCGCGTCTCGGTATCTGTTCCCTCCTGGCGGCCGGATGTCGATGGCAAGGCCGATCTGGTCGAGGAAGTCATGCGCATTCACGGCGTCGATTTCATCAAGCCGGAACCGATCGAAAGGCACACCTCGGTCAATGGCCGCATCCTGACGACGCTGCAGATTCGCACCCGCCTTGCCAAACGCGCGCTTGCTGCCCGCGGCATGCTGGAAGCCGTCACATGGTCGTTCATCTCAAAGGCCCATGCCGAGCTTTTCGGCGGCGGTGCTGCGACCCTTTCGCTGGCAAACCCGATCGCCGCCGATATGTCGGACATGCGCCCGTCGCTCTTGCCGGGCCTCTTGACGGCCGCCCAGCGCAATGCCGACAAGGGCTTTGGCGATGTCGCAATCTTCGAAGTTTCGGGCACCTATGAAAACGATACGCCTGCCGGCCAGCGCCGCGTTGCCGGCGGCATCCGCCGCGGCACGGCCTCGCTTGCCGGCGCCGGCCGCCTTTGGTCGAATGCGCTGAAGGGCGGCGGCAAGCCGGTCGATGTCTTCGATGCCAAGGCCGATGCGATCGCAGTTCTGGAAGCCTGCGGCGTGCCGATGGGCAATGTCCAGTTCGAGGCCGGCGGCCCGTCCTGGTATCACCCCGGCCGCTCCGGCACGATCAAGCTCGGTCCGAAGATCGTTCTTGGATATTTCGGCGAATTCCACCCGAAGACGCTGGAAGCGCTCGATGTTTCCGGCGCGCTCGCCGGCTTCGAAATCTATATCGATGCCATGCCCGACCCGAAAAAGAAGGCGACCCGCACCAAGCCGGCGCTGGAGCTTTCGCCCTTCCAGGCCGTCAAGCGCGACTTCGCCTTTGTGGTCGATCGCACGGTGGAAGCCGGCACGATCCTGAAGGCGGCCTCGAGCGCCGATCGCAAGCTCGTCAGCGGCGTTACCGTCTTCGACATCTTCGAAGGCGCTTCGCTCGGCGAAGGCAAGAAGTCTGTCGCGATCGAAGTGGTCATCCAGCCGGCCGAACGCACGCTGACGGACGAGGATTTCGAGGCGCTGACGGCCAAGATCGTCGCCAACGTCACGAAGTCGACCGGCGGCACGCTGCGCGCCTGATTCAGCGATGAAGAAAGTCCTCGGCTTTTGGCCGGGGACGCCGTGCCAATGAGGCAAGAGAGACCTGCTTTCCGTCATGCTCGGGTCAAGGCTGAGGGATGACGACGGCGTGTGGGCGGCGCGCAATCGGCATCTTTGGCAAGCACCAGCAGCGTATATGAAGTGCTCAGTGAGAGTGGTTTCTTGCTGTGATCACGGGTGAGGTTTTACTCTTACGGCAGATATGCCGAACCGACGACCCTGATTTTCTTCGGGAGATCGAGCGACAGACTGCGTGTGCCACGCAGCGGCGTGTCGTCCCAGAGCGCCAGTTGGTGACTCACCGTGACTTCAGTATCGATCCCGGCAGTGGCCCCAACCTCTCGGTCATCATCGGCGTTGGGTCGTGAGTCCGCGCCGGCCATCGCCTGCTTGCCCGCCAGCGCCGCCTTGTAGAAACGGGCCATATCACAGGTTTTCGGCTCGGTCGCCGTGCGATAGGCGCCGGCATTCGGCAGATCGGCATAGGCAGTACCCGTCGTCAGAGAAATCATCTCGTCCGCATCACGGTCGGCGCCGATACGGTACACATCCATCGCCGGATCGTCGCAGATGAAACGGCATTGGGCCGCCAGCGCCGGCACGTCGCCTTCGGTGGAAAAGCCCGAGTTGGGCGTTGGGAAATAATATCCGTCGGAAAGGCGCACGCAGCGCGTCTCGATGCGGGCAGGAGTTTTCGGCTGTTGCGCGGCAATCCGCCCGTTGCTGCGGTCGGTCTTGCGCGCCGCAACCGCCTTGTCCGGCTGGCACGTCGGCGCGGAACCCTGCAGGCTCGCCAGTTTTCCGCTTGCCGCCGATATCCGCCCGGCAATCTCGCGGCAGGCAAAAGTGCCACCGGCCGTGCAGCCGTGCTTCTGTTCAAAGCTGCGATTTGCAGCGATCTGCCGCTGCAGGCGGGCGATCTCTTTCGCATGCGGATTTGCGCTGCCGCAGAGAGCCGCGTGCGCTTCAGCCAAGGGCGTCATCGCGACGATAAGTGCAAGAAACAGGAATGCCGCCGCGAAAGCAAAACGTTCGATGGACAGGGAAAGACGGATCATCAGCGGCCTGCTCCCAAGGCAAAACTTTGCCTGTTGTCTGGAACCGGGACGCTTCATGGCCCGGTGAGGAGCCTTAAATACGGCGAGTTTAGGTCTTTCCCAAGCAAGACCTTAAGGAATGGTTAAGCCGGTCGGTTAAGACATAAGCCTCAGGCCGAGGTGAGCATCGCTCTCAGTTTCTGATTGATCGGCGCTGCCAGATACCGCGCGCGATCTTCATCGGACAGGTTCTTGCCGAAGGTTTTCAGAAGTTCCGGCATGGTCACCGGCGCTCCGGAATAGGCGTGGTAGGAAACGGCATCGCCGGCCTGCAACGCCCCGTCGCGCAGCACGCGACAATAGAAGCCGGGCCGCCCGGCCTTGAGGAAATGCTGGGCGAAGGCAGGATCGTCCATGCGCCGTGTCAACGTCGCGCAGGGGATGCGCGCTGATGTTACCTCCAACGTCACCGTTTCCGTTTCGAAGCGATCACCCACGGCGATCCTGCGGCTGTCGATGCCCTCGATCACGAGATTTTCGCCAAAGGTGCCGGGCTCGATCCTTCGTCCAAGTTCCTTGGACCACCAGTCAAGATCGATGGAGCCCATGCTATAGACCGCCTGATCCGGTCCGCCATGGTGCTTGCGGTTGCAGATGGCGTCGCCGATCAGCCCCTCTGTGTCGACCATCACGCCGGCTTCGACCGGGTGCTTGAAGATGCCGGTCTTGTAGCTATTCTCCGGCATTCGTTCGGCCTGACCGGTGCAGACGGCGATGATTTTCATAGGCAAGTGACCTTCCATGGCGATTCCGTTCCACGAGGATATGGGGTAGAACCGGCCAATGGCAAAGCGAGTCACTGGTCCCGAAATCGAAAAACTCATCCAGCTCCTGGCAAAGGTGCCGGGACTTGGTCCCCGCTCCGCCCGCCGTGCGGCGCTGCATCTGGTCAAGAAGAAAGAACAGTTGCTCGGTCCTCTGGCCGATGCCATGGGGGAAGCACACCGCAAGGTCTGTACATGCTCGACCTGCGGCAACGTCGATACCCAGGACCCCTGTAGCGTCTGCACCGACGAGCGCCGCGACAATTCGGTCATCATCGTGGTGGAAGACGTTTCCGATCTCTGGGCGCTCGAGCGGGCAGGGGCCATGAACACGGCTTACCATGTTCTCGGCGGCACGCTCTCGCCACTCGATGGTGTCGGTCCGGAAGACCTGAACATTCGCGGCCTCGTGGATCGTATCGCCAAGGGCGGCGTGCGCGAGCTGATCATCGCCGTCAATGCGACGGTCGAGGGCACGACGACCGCCCATTACATCACCGACCAGCTCGAGGGGTTCGATATCAAGATCAGCCGCCTCGCCCACGGCGTCCCTGTCGGCGGCGAGCTGGATTATCTGGACGAAGGCACGCTGACAGCGGCGCTGCGGGCGAGGACGAGTATATGAAATTTTTGTGCCACCTGTTGAGCTCGTTGCGAAACACCCCGCTCTGTCACTTCGTGACATCTCCCCCTCAAGGGGGGAGATCACTCTTCTACCTCGTCTATAAAATTCCGCGTCTCTTGAAGGAGCGACCGGTTCGGCATACTCCCATCTCCCCCCTTGAGGGGGAGATGTCGGCAAAGCCGACAGAGGGGGGTACTTTCCGGCCGATTCGAAATTTATTCCTTGCTACCATCTTTGCACTTGCCCCGCTCCCGGTGCTTGCTGCCTCGAAAGCCGCCACCGAAGCGCAGTTTCGTCAATGGTTGCAGCAGGATCTCTGGCCTGAAGCGCAGAAGGCCGGCATTTCCGCCTCCGCCTTCAAATCTGCCTTTGCCGATATAAAGCTCAATTGGGACTTGCCCGATCTCGTTCCCCCCGGCACGAAACCCCAGGGCGAGCAGAAACAGAGCCAGGCGGAGTTTTCCTCACCGGGCGCCTATTTCTCCGAGCAGCGCCTGCAGGGTCTCGCCGCGACCGGTCGCAGCCTGTCCAAGACTCATGCCGCCACGCTTCGTCGCATCGAAAAGACTTACGGCGTTCCGGGCGGCATCGTGCTGGCCATCTGGGGGCGAGAATCCGGCTATGGTCGTGCGAAGATCCCGCATCCGGTCATGGAAGTTCTGTCTACCAAGGCCTTCATGTCGACAAGGCCGGAGCTTTTCCGCAAGGAACTGATCGCCGCGCTTCATATTCTTGAAAGCGGCGACGTGCGCGAATCCGATATGCGCGGTTCGTGGGCTGGCGCCATGGGTCAGCCGCAGTTCCTGCCGTCAAGCTTCTTGCAATATGCCGTGGATTTCGATGGTGACGGGCGCCGCGATATCTGGAACTCTGTGCCGGATGTGCTGGGCTCCATCGCCCATTATCTTTCCGAAAAGGGCTGGCAGCGCGGTCGCGACTGGGGCTTTGAAGTCTCGATCCCTGACGCCGTCTCCTGCGCGCAGGAAGGTCCCGATCTCGCCAAGCCGATCTCGGCTTGGGCGAGGGATGGCATCACCCGCATCTCCGGCAAAGCCTTTCCCTCAAGCGAGGCATCGGCCAGCGGCATGATGCTGGTCCCTGCCGGCCGGTACGGTCCGGAGTTTGTCGTCACGCCGAATTTCTACGTGATCAAGGAATACAACAATTCCGATCTCTATGCCCTGTTCATCGGCAATCTCGCCGATCGCATCTCCTCCGGCGGGGGCGCGTTTCGCGGCAGCTGGGGCGATGTCGGCAAGATGCTGCGCTCGGATGTTCTGAAAATGCAGAAGAGCCTGCAGGCAAAGGGTTATGACGTCGGCAAGGCCGATGGTCTCGCCGGCTACAAGACCCGCCGCTCCCTGGGCGATTGGCAGGCTAAAAACGGGCTTGCGGCAACCTGTTTCCCGGATGCCTCGCTGAAAGGCAAGCTGTAGGTTCCGCCGGTCGCGATCAGACCTGTTCCAGCCCCGTAACCTTCTGCATTGCCTGCAGAATTGCCGGCTTGGTGGTCTGGCCTGTCTTGTAGAGACCAAGCATGACCGTCGCCACATCCCGGCCGTCGGGGCTATCGATCTGCACGTTGGTTTTTTTGCACCAGTCCTCAAGTGCACCGTATACGATCGCGATCTCGCCTTGCGTCAATGCCATGTCGGAAAGAAAAGACATATGCGTCATCCCCCATCGAAACTATCGACTGAGTTTAGTGCTGCCGCAGGCGGCCGCAATTCTCAGATTTAGGGGGTCTGGAACGGCTAATCGATCCGCGCCGAAGAGGCTTCGACAAGCGATGTCGCAATCGCCATGGCAAGCTGTTTGCCGCGAATGCGAATGATTTTTGGATCGAGATCGCGCGCGGAAAGCACGAGGTCCATGCCTTCCCGCATCACGATCTGCTGTGCCCTGTGAACTGCCCAACTCTCGACTTCATCGCGCTTGTGCATTGCGCCTTGCCCCCGGCTAAATCATCTAGCGTGTCGTTCGGCTCGTCTATCCGACCTGAACGCGGTCACCTGGGGCGAATCACTGAGCGTATTCATAGGATGCGGTATTTTCGTCTTTTCTGTACTACTATTTCTAGGGAGTAATTATTGGGCGACGAAACATCGTTTCGGTCAGTTTGCGACAGGCGTGGCCTGTTTTACTCGACCGTTAGACTTCGAAAACATCGTCGAAGGATTCCGGAAAGTTCTGGCGCGCCACCCGTTCGTCGATGACCAGCATCGCTTCATAGGACAGCGGATCGAAGTCCTTCTCGGCAGCGATCACTTCCCGTCCGAAGAGCAGGTTGAGACGCGCTGCATCGAGGTTGCCGCGCTCGAACGGTTCCGTGCCGAAATGATGCCAGAGTGCATGCAGGAAGGCAGCATCGATCCGATGTTCCTTCGTTCCCGGCCGCGCCTTGCGCGGCAGGGCCTTGATCGGGGTTACACCCTTCGGATTGGCGCGTCGGATTGTGAACTGGATGCCCGTGCCCGGCATTCCACCCGGGAATCCGCGGTGTTTGGTCATGTCGGGCAGGTTTGCCATCCGGTTTCTCCTTAAGCCTTGGTAAGCTTGTCCTGCGTCTTCGTATCGAAGTCGGAGGCATCGTGGCGTTCGTGCAACTGCTCTGCCGGATCGCCGAACAGCCGGTTGACCATGCGGCCGCGCTTCACGGCAGGGCGGGCTGCAATTTCGGCCGTCCAGCGCTGAACGTTCTTGTAGGTTTCCACCTCCAGAAACGTTCCGGCGTCGCCATAGGCCTGGCCGAGCGCGATGTTGCCATACCAGGGCCAGATCGCCATATCGGCGATGGTGTAGTCCGAGCCCGCCATGAACTGATGATCGGCAAGGTGGCGGTCGAGCACGTCGAACTGGCGCTTCGCTTCCATGGCGTAACGGTCGATCGCATATTTGATCTTGATCGGCGCATAGGCGTAGAAGTGACCGAAACCGCCGCCGACGAACGGTGCCGAACCCATCTGCCAGAACAGCCAGTTGAAGGTTTCCGTGCGCGTGCGAAGATCGGTCGGCAGGAAGGCGCCGAACTTTTCCGCCAGATAGAGCAGGATCGAGGCCGATTCGAAGACGCGCACCGGTTCGCCGCCGCCCTTCGGCCCATGATCCATCAAGGCCGGGATCTTGGAGTTCGGATTGATATCGACGAAACCCGAGCCGAATTGGTCGCCATCGCCGATACGGATCGGCCAGGCATCGTACTCAGCATCGGAATGGCCGGCAGCCAGCAGCTCTTCCAGCATGATCGTGACCTTGACGCCGTTTGGCGTCGCCAGCGAATAAAGCTGCAGCGGATGCTTCCCGACCGGCAATTCCTTATCCTGGGTCGGGCCGGCGATCGGGCGGTTGATATTGGCAAAGGCGCCACCATTGCCCGCGTCCCAGGTCCAGACCTTGGGAGGCTCATAGCCGGCGGGAAAATTATCGGCAGGGGATTTTTCGGTCATGAAAATCGGTCCTTGTTATTGAGCGATGCACGAAAGCGCATCAGGCATATGGGAAGCGGATGAGCGATTGTCTCTAGTCCCGCCCGTCGATTTCAGAACTATTTTTCGCCGTAGTGTCAGGAGGTTTTTTAAGAAAATTCGTCGCCCTTGCAAGCCTTTGAAGGCAAGTTGCTAGAATCGGGCGCGAATACTGCCGAGCAAGGTTCGTCCGGGGGCCGCGACGCCGTAGGCAACCTGAAAGTCCGTGTCGAAAACATTGAGCAGTTGAAGGCTCGTTTCCAGATGACCATCCGGGGATTTCCAGGACAGGCCGATATTGGTCAGGGAAAACGGATCTAGTTTCAAGCCGTTATCCATGCCGGCTCTCTTCCCGATAAAGGTCTGCCCGATTGTCGCAGTCCAGCGATTCGGGTCAACGTAAGTGAGGCCGACCTGCGCCATTTGTTCAGGTACCATGGGCAGTCCGATATCTTCGGGTACGTCGGGCGAGGTGTTTTTGCTGTCCATGAGTGTAAAGGAACCATAGGCACCAAAACCGCCGCCGATCCAGTAATTGGCGCTCAAGTTGATGCGGTCGATATTCCCCTCGCTTGCGCCAAAACGGGTATAGAGTACATCGGGTACTCGCAGCGAAAGACCGTCCAATCTCTGGTTCTGATACTCAGCTGCCGTGAAGAAACGTTCGGACCATTCCGCATCCCAACGGAGTGCCAATGTTTTCGAATGTCCGGTTGTGATTAGCGGCAAGTCAAGCGGCGCAAGCCCGACCGTTGAAATCGGTGAAAGGGTATAGTTCGAATCGAGGCTTGTATCCTCGCGGTAATAGGCACGTAGCCAATGGTTATCGACAGGCGCCCAGGCAATTCCGATGCGTGGATCAATGCGATCATAATCGTCGCCGCCCTCTACCCAGTTGTAGAAAAGCCCGCCTTGAAACTGAAGCGATCGATCGATCTCCCAGAGTGCGTCGCTGTAAATACGCGCGGAGCGACCTGACGATTCAAGATCTGGCGATGTATATTCGTCGCCATTCCAGAATGTGTAGATTGAGTAGTCGTAGTTGCGAGCCCAGACATTGCCTTCCAGCCCGTAGCGCAGTGTAACGGGGCCAATGCCCAGGAGGTGCGATATGCCCGCTGTCAGCGTGCGTTGGCGCGTGTTTTCTTTCAGTTGAAACAGGGCATCATCGTCCAGAATGGGATCGTAGTCGATAAAATCGATCTCCGTATGCTCCCGGATATCATTTCCCGCGACGAAAGCCTGGACCACGTTGCGGTCGGAAATCGTGTGGGCCCAGCCAACACCCAGATTGGCAAAACGTGTATCGCTGATGTCGTAAGGTGTCGGGTTCCAGTCCGGCCCGGGATATCCCTGCTCGGTACGACCCGCATTGGCGAACACGAAGATGTTGTCTTCGAGGGTCGGACGCAGGCCGATCTCTGCATTGACATTCTCAATGTCATCACGGTCGTTTTCCCGCGGGCTATCGGGACGGATCATGCCGGCCTGCAGGTAATAGCTCACCGGCAGGGTGGCATAACTGGTGCCCTGAAGAAGGATCTCGTCATTCCAACCAAGACCACCATCCTTCTCCCACATCAGCCCGCCCGTGAGGGAGGCCTCGAAAAAAGCACGGCCTTCCAGCGAATTACGCTTGGTCTCGCCCGCGACCGCTATGGGGTCGAGCATCAGCGCCTGCATTTGAGAGGAGAACGTCGAGCTGCCGGGCTGCCGGCGTTCCTGTGGTGTCAGAAGCGGTGACTCTCCGCTGAAAGGCGTATCGCGTCCGCCGTCCGCCTCATCAAGATAGGACGAGCCCTTGAAAGGGTCGTAACCACGGTCGGCATAATAATCGCCCCATTCACTGAGGCCGAGATTATGGAGGGTGATGCCCAGGAAGGAGCTTGCCTCGCGGTTGGCATCGTAGCCGCTATAATATCCGCCACGCGCCTGTCTGCGCCGCAGCGCCTCCCGAGCCTGTTCGATTGCCTCGTCGGCCCGGAACTGGTCGAGCGCAATGCCGGAGCGGATCAGCGGGATGGAGGGATTGTCGTCTTCATAGCGGTCGGCATTGTCGAGTGCCTGTATCGCCTCGTCCTCATTGCCGTTCTGATAGGCGGCGATTGCCAGCCCGATCAGGCTGTCGCCATAGGTCGGGTTGACGGCAGACGCTTCAAGCAGCGCGCGTTCGCCTTCATCGGTCTCGCCCATGCGCAACAGGTATCGCCCCTTGGCCGCCAGCACGGCGTAGGATTTGGCATCGAGTTTTTCGGCGATGTCGAGCGCAGATTTCGCTGCCTTCATCTGCTCGTTGTCCATCAGGAAACGAGCATAATTCGCATAGAGTGCGGCGTTTTGCGGATTGAGTTCGATCGCACGCCGATGGGCATCGTCCGCCTCGACGATCGCGTTTCGGTCGCTCTGGACGGTGCCTATCTCATCCCAGACATCATCGGCACCGGGAGCTATCTTCACGGCCCGCTCCAGATCAACAAGCGCGCCATCGAGATCGCTGTTGATGGTGGCGTGAAAACGGGCGCTGGTCAAAAGGGCCGCCGGGCTGTCTGGATCGAGCGCCAGGGCACGCGCCAGAGCCTCGCGAACCTCGTCACGGCGGTCGAGCTCGAAGGCAAGTTCGGCACGCGCTGCCGGAAGGCGGGCGGCGTCGGGAAAGCGGCCCTCCGCAGCCTTCAGGAAATCGATCGCTGCCGCCGCTCCGCGATCGTTGGCAATGACAGAGGCCTGGGCGAGGACACCGACCGGAGTGTCGTCATAGCTGCCCATGTCTGGCGGACGTGTCTGACGATCAGGATCGGCAAGCGTTTCGGCGAACCAGAGGCCATAGGCCGCAGACGCACGCCGCTCCCGTTCGAGACCCGGTATCGCCTCACGAAAAAGACGTACAGCGTCGTCATAATGCAGGTCGTTTCCGGCAATCATGGCTTCGACGAGTTTTGCGCGCGCTTCGAGCGGGCCGGGCAGCGGGCGGGGCAATGAGCCGATCGCCGCCTTGGCAGCGGCAAAGCCGTCATATTCCAATGCTGCTTCCGCCAGTATTCCGTGCTGCGGGTAGCGTCATCCAGGGATAGAATGCGACTGCGCTCCGCTCGCAATGCCGCCGGTTTCAGGGTGCTGACCGAAAGGCTGGAAAAAATGCCGCGCAGCTCGCTGTAAAGCAGGATCTGTTCGCGTTCTTTCAGATTGACCAGCGTATATTTCCGCGGTGCCTGACCTATCGCAACCGTCGCGCCTTCCCCTTTCGCAACCGTCACCGAGCCTTTCGGGTTGGAGAGCGAAACCGATCCTTCGAATACGGAAAGCGTCGTCTGGTCACCTTGTACTGTCAGCGTCCAGTCCGTGCCGCGGATAGCTGCAGCGGCGGCTGGAGTCTCAATCGCAATGCTGCTTCCGCCGCGCTTCGCACGCGCCCATATCGTGCCGCCCTGCAATTCGAGCCGGCTATCGGCGCTGGCGTTGATCGAGCGCACGACAAGGGTGGTGTTTCGCCCCATGCGCACCTGCGTATCGTCGGCGAAGAGAATGGCAAGACGGCCTTCGGCGTTGGTTCGCAGGGTGTCGCCCGCCAGAAGCGCTTGATCGACTTCGACCCCGCGCCAGTTGTCGAGTTCGACGAAGCGTGCCTCTTCCCCGGATTTTCGGGAAATGACCGAGCCTTCGGCTGCGGACGGGCGTGACAGGACCTCCGCCCAGGCGGTCCCCGCAAGCGACATCACGCTCCCCAGCGCCGCCAAGGCGACAGCACGCACGATCATTCCTAGACACCACAGAAACCGTTTTAACGGCGCGACTATTGTTGGGCGTTCAAGACATTGTCAATCTTCGCCGGGTGCCCGGACCGGCCAGCGGACAATCGCGTCCCGGCCTGTGTCATTGAGGCCATAGATGCCGCGGTCCAGACGGTCGAACCAGCCATAGACATTCCGGAGAAGGATCGCGGCCGCATCCGGCGCAACGGTCTTCATGTCGCGCGGGCGGAGGGGGCCCGCTTCCAGCATCCGGGCCATGTCGAGCGTGCGCTGGCGATAGGCGGTCATGATTGGTTGGCGCGTTGCGCCGCCGCGTGTCGGGTCGCCCTTGCGGCGCTGGTGTTCCGCGACCAGACGCGACCGCTTCTTTGTGTTCTTTCGCGGCAAAAACGCCGTGGGGCTGACAAGGATATCGACCGTGCCGAGATCGGAAACGCCGAGCATGCCGAAGCCGAGGCGGCGGCAAAGGTCGCGGAACCGCTTGTCCCGTTCGCGGCCCTTGCCTTTTGCCGAAACGCGGGCCGCAATCCAGATTTCGTCGCTGGCCGCAGCCCGGTCGACCGCCTGAAGCACAAGCTCCAGATTGAAGGTGAGCTTGAGTTCGCAGATGACGACAACAGGCGGATCGTCGGCGCTCAGGCCAACGATATCGCAGCCGCCGATTTCACCTTTCACCTGATAGCCGGCCTCTTCGAGAAACCGTTTGATCGGCAGATAGAGTTCGGTTTCCAAAAAAACGCTTCCCGTCCTGCCCTTACGGCATCAGCTGGCCGCCATTGACCTCGATTATCTGGCCGGTCACGTAACCGGAGAGCATGCCGGAGGCAAGGAAGAGATAGGCGCCGACACATTCGTCCGGTGTGCCGAGCCGCCCCATGGGCACCGTGCGGCGCTGAGCGTCGAGCATCTCCGGCGGGGTGTATCGTTCGTGGAAGGGTGTGCTGATGACGCCGGGCGCCACCGCATTCACGCGGATGCCGTCGGCGGTAAATTCCTTGGCGTGGCCTCGGGTGATGGTCGAAACGAACCCCTTGGAGGCCGCGTAGAGGATAGCACCGTTGCCGCCGCCGTTGCGGGCGGCAATCGAGGTGGTGTTGATGATGAAACCGCCCTCACGCGCGAGATAAGGATGCGCGGCCCGCGTGGCAGCCAGCACGGAGCGGGCATTGAGGTTCATCACCCGCTCGTAATGGGCATCGCTCATTTCCGCGGTCGAGACACGGCCGAGCATGCCGCCGGCATTGTTGATCAGCCCGTCGAGACCTCCGAAATGGCCGGCGGCGGCTTCGACAACACGCTCTGTCTCGCCATCGGTCGAGACATCGCCCTGAATGAGAAACGTACCATCCCGCCCCACCTCTTCGGCAAGCGCTTCGGCCGCATCGCGGCTTTCGTTGTAATGAATGGCGACCCGCGCCCCTTGGGCGGTGAATGCGCGCACGAGCGCCGCGCCGATGCCGGTGGAGGCGCCGGTAATCAGCACGGCTTTCCCCGCAAGATCGGGTATTCTGATCGTCTTCCAGTCCATGAGAATGCTCCGTGGTTTCAAGAGGCGGCTTCAAGGCGCGCGAGATAGGTGGGCAGAATATCGTCGCGGGTCAGCGGTGCGAGATCCAGTTCATGTGCCTTCTGCGGCAAGACCCAGATGATTTCCTCGATCTCCGCCGCCGCCGTGACCGTCAACTGGTCGATTTCGACGCGAAACACGTCGGCAACGACGATGCTGTCCGGTTCGTTTGCCGCGACGGCCTCGAAACGACCAAGCGGAACGAGGAGAGCGCGGTCAATCTTCAGGCCGATCTCTTCCTCAAGTTCTCGCAGCACGGCGGCTTGCGCGTCCTCTCCGGGTTCCAGTTTGCCGCCGGGTTGCATGAAAGCGCGTGTGCCGCGCTTTCGCACAAGCAGGGTCTCGCCGCTCTCGCGAAGAACGAGGGCCGCCGCGATTCGGATGGTGTTCATCATCGATCCAGATGACCGCAAGCAGCAGGCTTAGGCAAGGGGTGTATTCGCATGCCTGATGGGGCAAACCTTGCCGGTCTCCTGCGAATTGCGGGCTTTGCTAAAATATCCTCTGTACGTTCCCTGTGCTGCGTGTAGTGTCGCTCCTGCCTTCTTTTCGCCGTATTTCGACACTCAGGACCAGGACCAGCCTCCATGCGTTTGCCATTTCGGGTGGAACCACCCCAGATCATCGAAAAACGCGGAAAGGGATATTTCGAGCCGGCAAGGCCCGCCCATTTCACCGGCCCGCCGCGCGCCTACCTGAAAATGTTCCTGCTGGCCCGCAAGGACTATCTCAGCGTTTTCCGCAAGAACGACTATCGCAGCCGCAATTCGCAGATGCGAGGGCTCGGGCGTCAGCTGATAGTGGTCAATGTGCCGGAGCATGTGAAATATGTGCTGGCGACACGCAATGACAATTTCGAGCGCAAAAGCCCGGCCATGCGCCGCGCGCTGGAATATCTCCTGGGTGACGGGCTTTTTATCTCCGATGGGGAAACGTGGAAATGCAGGCGCCCCCTCGTCAGCGATATCGTGCACAAGAACCGGCTGCCGGATTTTGCTCATCACATGGAAGAAGCGACGCTTGAAATGGTGCGGCGCTGGTCGCAGTTCCCGCCGGGCGCCACGGTCGATGCGTTGGCAGAAATGGGAGGGTTGACGGCGGAAATCATCGCGCGCACCGTTTTCGGCGACAAGATCGGTCCCAACGATGCAAGCGAGATCGTGGAGGGCTTCAGCAGCTTTCAGGGCCTGGTCGATAACATCAGCCTCGCCTATGTCGCCGGCTTCGACAACGGCATCCCGCTCCTCAAGACGCCGCGCTTGAGGCGCGCGATCGCGCGGGTGCGGGATGTCATCGATCGCGTCGCCAGCAACCATCTGGAAGGCAAGACTGAGGACGGATCGATGCTCGCGCTGCTGGTGCGCCGGCAACAGAAGAACCCGGAGCTGGGGCTCGATCTCCGGGCGCTGCGCAACGAGGCGGCAACAATCTTCATGGCGGGGCAGGAGACGACGGCCGCAACATTGACATGGGCCTGGTACCTGCTTGCCAACGCTCCCTGGGCCGAGCAGGCGCTCCATGCCGAAATCGAGCGGGTGTGCGGCAATGCGCCGCCAACGCTCGCCGATGTGCCCAGGCTCGAATATTGCCGCGCTGTCATCGAGGAAACGCTCAGGCTTTATCCGCCGGTGCCGCTCTTGGGGCGGCAGGCGCGGGATGCCGATCGCATCGGGAATATCGATGTCATCCCCAGTGCGCTGATCACCATTTCTCCGTGGCTGCTCCACCGCAATCCGGACCTCTGGAACAAACCCAACCATTTCGTTCCCGAGCGCTTCCTCGGCGGTTGGCGGCCGCTGCCCTATTCCTACATTCCGTTCGCCAGCGGCCCGCGCATCTGCGCCGGGCTTCAGTTCGGCCTCACCGAATCGATCCTTTGTCTTGCAATTCTGGCCCAGCGCTTCAAGGTGAGGCTGGCGGCGGGAACCACAGTTCGACCCGCCTCGAGGCTCACCCTGCGTCCTCTGGGTGGCCTGCCGGTGACGATCGAGCTGCGATGAAGAAGAGCCTGAAAACGAAGACGGATGATCCCGGGCTTGAAACCCGCAAGGCCTTCGTCTGGTCGCATCAGGAGCCGCCGCCATTCTCCAGCCTTTTCAGCGGAGGAGAGGCGCGTCGCCGGTTCATCCGCTATTGGGTCCGCGACACGATCGCAGACCTGCCGAAACGTCTGAGCTTTCATCTGCTCCGGCTTTTCCCGGCGCGCATCGCTTCGGAAATGGGAGCCTTGCATTATGGCACCCTTCGACATCTCTTCCCGGCGCGAAACCGCCGCATCGCCGAAAATCTGGCGCGCATTCGTCCGGATCTCGATCCCGCTGCCGTTACGCGCCTGAACTGGCGCAACAAAGGCCGGGTCATGTCGGAATTCTCGGTGCTCTCGCGTATCGATGCCTCTGACAAGATCACGATCGAGGGCGAGGAGAATATTCGCTCCGCCCACGCAGAGGGACCTGTCGTGGTGCTCGCGATGCATCTGGGCAATTGGGAACTGATCTCGGTCGTTCTCCGTCGTCTCGCAATCGCCGCGGCAAGCTTCTACATGCCGCCCGAAAGTCGGCTGGAGCATGAGATCGCATGCCGGGTGCGAGAGAGCTTCGACATGGTGCTTTTCCCTCCCGGCGTCAAAGGCGTGCGGCCGGCCATGCGGCGCCTTGCGCAAAATAACGGGGTCGTTGTCATTTTCGGGGATGAGGGCTTCGATGGCCGCATCATGGCCCCGTTTTTTGGACGTGCCACGCATATTTCCGGCAATCTGGCGATCGCCGTGCGCCTTGCCCGACACGCCGGCGCGCAGATCGTTCCGTTTTACGTGGTGCGCAAGGCAGGCACAGAGTTCACCTGCCGCTGGCTGAAACCAATAAGGTTGGCAGAGACGCGTGATGCGGCCGCCGCCCTGGCCGAGGATGTGGAACGTTTGAACGCCGTCATCGAGCCGATCGTCAGGCGCCACGTCAGCCAATGGTATTTTCTTGATCACGTTTTATGAGGCAAGGCGCTCCGAAGCATCGACGAAGGCGCGGGAAACCGCCGCAAGCTTGACGGCCTGCCAGTAGAGGTAGCTGTCGAACAGCCGCTTCGATATCCAGGCTTCGCCGCCATAGGGCGGATCGGCCCAGCCGATATCGCCGATGCTTTGTGCACGCGCGAGAAGGCGAATGACCTGGCTGCGGGAGACCCCGTAGCGCGCAACGAGGCTGCGCGGTCGCAACGGGCCGATTGGCAGCCTTTCGGCATCGTTCCGCGGCAAGGAGACACGCGAAATCAGATCATGCAGCAGGTTGCTGCCCATGCCCGAAAGCGTGAAGATGGCGATGCTTTCCGGGGGATCGGCCCAGGCGGGATCGGCAAGCAGGGTGCGGGCGATCCGTGGCTGGGCGTGATGGAGAAGCGAAGGGTTTGCCTTGGAAAACGCCAACCTGTCGCCGCCATCCAGATTGTCGAGCGCGGCAAGATGTTCGTCGAGCCAGATGCGAATGAGGCGTAGCGCTTCCTCCACCGGGATAAGCGGGCGTGTGCGCATATCTCCCTGTGCCTCGACCGTAAAGATGTTGAAGCGGCGCATCTGCAGCAGATGGGCGGAGACGGTGTTGCGGCTTGCATACCGTTTCAGCGGCTCAAGCTTGAGAAGCCGCGAAGCCGTAAGCCCTCCCGGATCGGCACCCGTCTGCTGGTCAAAATAAAGCGACAGGGCAATCTGGGTGATCAGCCAGCGCCGCAGGTCCGAGACATAGTGCACAACGCGTGGCGTTTCGTCGTGGATTCGCGTCAATTCGCGCCCGATACCGGTCAAGGTTTCCTCGATGCCGGGCATGCGGAGCAAGGCTGAAGGGTCGTATGCCGTCATCGCCGTTTCGCGAGGTTCGAAATCCACACGCCCATTCCGGAAACCATCAGGCACACATTTCCATAAACCCCCGGAGGGGTTCGATGACCGTCATCAATATCGGGAAAATCATCAGCATAATCAATGCTGAAAGATGGAATGGTGCCCAGAAGAGGACTCGAACCTCCACACCCTTTCGGGTACCAGCACCTGAAGCTGGCGCGTCTACCAATTCCGCCATCTGGGCGACGGGCTGGGATGTAAGGGGATGGGCGGCAGGTGTCAACAGGGTTTTTGCAGTTTTGTGTCAGTGGCTTTCAAAAAACTTTCAAGCCACTGAAATAAAAAGACAATATACGATAAGGTTTCAGCCTTTGCTTTCCGTCTTGCTGAGGCCGAACTCGCGAATCCGCGTCAATCCCTCCGCCAGCAGGGCGTGAGCCGATGCTTCGTCCTTCGCTTCGACATAGCAGCGCATTTCCGGCGCATTTCCGGAGGGACGAAAATGGATGACGCTGTCGTCATGAAGTGTCACCCGCAGGCCGTCGATGTCGCTGACATCTGCCGGCCGGCCGATACCCGTCAGGAAATCAGCCAGGTTTTCGCGAGTGGAGCGCAGGTGCGCCATCAGGGCGGCGCTGGTGTCGGTCGGGAAATTCTCGATCCGGTCGGCGACTGCAACGGGAAGGCCAAAACCGGCGGCAAGCGCGGAGAGCGTCTGGGCTTGCTTCTTCGAAAGGGCAAGCACCGCAAGCGCTGGTAGGAAGCTGTCGCGCGTCGGAAGCGCCGTCAGGGTGGTGCCGTTGACAACGGCGTCCGTGGCGAGAAGCGTGCCGCCATTGGCCTCGAAACCGACGACCGTCTTTTGCCCCTCGGAAACCGCCTGCTCCATGCCGGCGATAACGTAGGGCGAACCGACGCGGGTGCGCAGGATGGGAAGATGCCGTTCCAGCCCCGAGTTGGACGTGACCGGCGTTACGGCGACGGTAGCGTCAAGAAACCGCGCCGCGATAAGCCCGAGCAGATCGCCTCGCAGCGGCAAACCTGCCTCGTCGGCGACCAAGGGCCGGTCACCGTCGCCATCGGCGGAGACGATGGCGTCAAGGCTGTGTTCTGCCGCCCAGCGCTTGAGGCTGTCGATGGTTGCCGGCGAGACGGCCTCGGTATCGACCGGAATGAACGTGTCGGAGCGGCCGAGTGCCACGACCTGCGCGCCGTAGTGGTTCAGCACGTCGACGAAGAGGTCCCGTGCCACTGTGCTGTGCTGGTAGACGCCCACGCGCAGCCCTGCGAGAGCACCCACCTCAAGGAGCGCGGTGTTGCGGGCGAGAAACTCGGCCGTGGCGGTCGCCATGCCATCTTCCGCTTCGTCCGGCGTGACATCGAAGGAGGTCTGGTCGGCGAGCAGGGGCGCTGCGGCGGCAGCGATTGCTTCTTCATCCACCTTGGCGATTTCACCGTTCGGTCGGTAGAACTTGATGCCGTTGCGATCAGCCGGAATATGCGAGCCCGTGACCATGAGGGCCGCGGACTGTCGCTTGCCGGCGTAAAGCGCCAGCGCAGGCGTGGGCACCGTGCCGCAATCCGCCACCGAAAAACCGGCGCGTTTGAGCGCGCCGGCGCATATTGCGGCGATGGACGGGCTGGAAGGCCTGAAATCGCGCCCGATCATGACGGTATCGCCAGCTTTCGCTTGGCCGGAAGACAGGAGATAGCGGGCAAAGGCGGTGGCATAGATGGCGGCAGCCGGGCCGTCGAGATCGACCGACAGGCCGCGCAATCCGCTGGTTCCGAATTTAAGGCTCAAGAGAAAATTCCTTCTGCAATCATGGGCGGGGCAGGGGGTAAACTATGACCCCTGTCCTTTTTGGAAACCCCTTGGAAAATGAATGGTGCGCAATAGCAGAGGAAGCTATTCGAAATGTCGGAAAACACAATGACAGGGTGACTGTGCTGAATAATTTCGGCAACCCGGACGTTAAACCCGAAGATGCTTATAAACCGTTCGCCTGACCTTTCGCATGCGGAGATAGCCAGATGGGTCAGGAAGGTTTATCTTAGGTGAGGCCTTGAGCTTTCGGCAGGAGAACAGGACCATGTCGGGAATTCGCAGTTTCGTTCTTGGATGCGCGCTGGGTGTTGTTTCGTTCATCGCCCCCGCCATGGAGTCGCAAGCCATGCCGCTTGCCGTTTCAGGCGTAGGGAAGGTGACGGCAACCGATCCCCAGCTTGTGGACTACCGTTCCCGATACGGCTGGAACGGAACGGGGTATCGACCATACCGCCCCTATGCCTACCGCCCATACCGGCCATACCGCCCTTATGCGGCACCCTATGCCTATCGACCCTACAGGCCCTATTCGAGGCCGTATTATCCCGCCTATCGCCCTTATTATCGCCCGGGCGTGCAGGTCTATGTAGAGCCTCGGCGCTATTATCAGCCGTCGGGCAATGCGCATGTGGAATGGTGCCTGTCCCGCTATCGTTCCTACAATCCGCAGACCGATAGGTTCCTGACTTATGGCGGCGTCTATAAATATTGCCGCTCGCCATATCGCTGAAGGTCAGGCGAAGAAGCTTGAACCCCATAGAACGAGCGCGTAGCGCGCGGCCTTGCCGATGGTGACATAGGCGAGGAAGACCATAAAAGGCGTGCGCAGAAGGCCGGCGACAAGCGCCAGCGGGTCGCCGATCACCGGCAGGAACGAGAACAGCAGCACCGGGCGTCCGTAGCGCGCGAAAATCGCTTCCGCGCGTAAGCGGCTTTGCCGCGTGACCGGAAACCAGCGGCGATCTTCGAATCGAGCGAGGAAACGGCCCAGCAGAAAGTTGACGACGGCGCCGAGTACGTTGCCGATCGTTGCAACCACAAAAAGCCAGACGATCGGGACGTCGCCGGCCATGGCGGAGGCGACAAGGGCGGCCTCCGAAAGCCCGAAAAGCAGGGTGGCCGAAAGAAACGCGGCGATGAAGACGCCGATCAGCGTTGATGTCACGGCGATGAAGACCGGTCCGTATGGCCAAGATCCCGCTCGGGCTCGATGATATCCCGCACCCGCTGCTTCAGTTCCTTGGGGCCGGGAAACCCGCCGTCGCGCTTTCGTTCCCAGATGAGGTCGTCATCGACGCGAATTTCGAAGTTTCCGCCGGTGCCGGGTATGAGTGCCACCTCGCCCAGGCTATCGGAAAAGGTCGAAAGCAACTCCTGCGCCATCCAGGCGGCGCGCAGCAGCCAGTTGCATTGGGTGCAATAGAGGATGGTGATGCGGGGCTTTTCGCTCACTGTGACGTCTTTCCTTTGTAGTTGTTATCCGGAGCGCACCAGCAATGCGCCTCCTACGGTCCGACGGTATCGTGGAAATCCGCGGCGCAGGCAACAAAGATGTAATCTCGGCAATACGGCGGCAGTTTTCTCTCACGATAATGTCAACTTATTTTATCATGTTTTATGCCCCGTGCCGTTGCCCTTGCGCGCATTCGCGGCGACAGAATGCCGCATTGCAACAACCCCTGGGGACATCAATGACCGACATTCCATCCAGCCGCCCGCAACCATTCCTTCCGGGCCTCGCCCGCCTCTACCTGCCGCTCGACACGACCGCTGAAACTGTCTTGCGCGTGGTTGCCGGCGTGCTTCTCGTTATTCATGGCTATGGCAAGATCATGAATCCCTTCGGCGCCGTCGGGATGGTCGAAGGACTGGGCTTCTACCCAGGCGTCTTCTGGTCGCCACTGCTGGCCGCGACCGAGTTCTTCGGCGGCATCATGGTCGCGATCGGCGTGTTCACGCGTCCGGCCTCCTTTGCCGCTATGATCGTTCTGCTGGTCACCGTCTATTTCCACGGCATCGTGCTGGGCGAAGGCGTTGGCGGCGCAGAGAAGTCGATCCTGTGGGCGGCCATTTTCCTGTTCTTCGCAGTCCGCGGCTCGAATTCGCAGTCGGTGGACGCCAAGATCGGCAAACAGTTCTGAGAACCGTTTCTGCTTTGGCGGAGAACGAAACACATCCAAACCTCTGCTCAACGAAATATGGCGGCCGAAAGGCCGCCATTTGCGTGTCTATGAGACCCGAAGCGATTACAGCGTGCGGGTGATGTGTTCGACGCGGAAGCACTCGATCGTGTCCCCGGCGCGGATGTCCTCGTAGTTTTCGAAGGCCATGCCGCATTCCTGGCCGACCGGCACTTCCGAGACTTCGTCCTTGAAGCGCTTGAGCGTCTTGAGCTTGCCTTCGTGGATGACGACGTTGTCGCGAACCAGACGCACGCCTGCCCCACGCTCGACCTTGCCTTCGACCACACGGCAACCGGCGACCTTACCGGTCTTGGTGATGTTGAAGACCTCCAGAATCTCGGCATTGCCGAGGAAGGTTTCGCGACGTTCCGGCGACAGAAGGCCCGACATCGCCGACTTCACGTCATCCACCAGGTCGTAGATGATGTTGTAGTAGCGGATTTCGATGCCGGCACGCTCGGCGGCCGCACGGGCCTGTGCGTTGGCACGAACGTTGAAGCCGATGATCGCCGCATCCGAGGATTCCGCAAGAGAGACATCGGATTCGGTGATGCCGCCGGCGCCGGAATGAACGATACGAGCGCGAACCTCGTCCGTTCCAAGCTTGTCGAGAGCGCCGATGATGGCTTCGATGGAACCCTGAACGTCACCCTTGATGAGCAGCGGGAATTCCTTGAAGCCGGTATTCTGCAGCTTGCTCATCATCTGCTCGAGCGAGCCGCGCTGACCGGATGCACGGGCAACGGCCTTGTCCCGGGCCAGACGCTGACGATACTCGGAGATTTCGCGAGCGCGGCTTTCGTTTTCGACGACAGCGAAGCGGTCACCGGCGGCCGGCGTACCCGACAGACCGAGAACCTCGACCGGCATGGACGGACCGGCTTCCTTGACGTGTTCACCACGATCGTTGACGAGGGCGCGAACGCGGCCCCACTGATCGCCGGCAACGATGATCTGGCCGGGCTTCAGCGTGCCCTTCTGGACGAGCACAGTCGCGACCGAACCACGACCGCGGTCAAGCTGGGCCTCGATGACCGTACCCTCCGCCGTGCGGCTCGGATCGGCCTTCAGGTCGAGAATTTCGGCCTGCAGCAGCACGGCTTCGAGCAGCTTGTCGAGGTTGACGCGGTTCTTGGCCGACACTTCGACGTCCAGAACTTCACCGCCCATGGTTTCGACGAAGACGTCGTGCTGGAGCAGCTGGTTGCGGACCTTCTGCGGATCGGCTTCGTGCTTGTCGATCTTGTTGATCGCCACGATGATCGGAACACCGGCAGCCTTGGCATGCGCGATGGATTCGATCGTCTGCGGCATGACGCTGTCGTCGGCGGCGACCACGAGGATCGCGATATCCGTCGCCTGGGCGCCACGGGCACGCATCGCGGTAAACGCGGCGTGGCCGGGGGTGTCGATGAAGGTGATCTTGTGGCCGTTGTGCTCGACCTGGTAGGCGCCGATGTGCTGGGTGATGCCACCCGCTTCGCCGGAAACCACGTTGGTCTTGCGGATCGCGTCGAGCAGCGAGGTCTTGCCGTGGTCGACGTGACCCATGATCGTGACGATCGGCGGGCGTGTCTGCATTTCGCCTTCGTCGTCCTTTACGTCGAAGATGCCTTCTTCAACGTCGGATTCCGATACGCGCTTGACCGTGTGGCCGAATTCGCCGGCGATCAGTTCAGCCAGATCGGCGTCGATGACGTCGCCCGGCTTCATCATCTGGCCTTCCTTCATCAGGTACTTGATAACGTCCACGGCGCGTTCGGACATGCGCTGCGACAGTTCCTGAATGGTGATGGTTTCCGGCAGAATGACTTCGCGAGCAACCTTTTCGCGGGTTTCCTGCATCTGGCTGCGGCGGAACTTCTCCTGGCGGCGACGCATCGCAGCCATGGAGCGACCGCGCGACCCGCTCTCGTCGTCGAGAGCAGCGGTCAGCGTCAGCTTGCCCTTGCGGCGCTCGTCTTCGGTCTTCGGACGGGCAGGAACCTTTGCCGGCTCAGGACGGGTGACCTTGCCGCGTGCGGGCGCTGCAGCACCACCCCGGTTCGGGCGGGCATCGTCCTCGTCATTGGCACGGCCACGGCCGGCAGGACCGGCACCGGGCGGTGCGGCGGAACCCGGACGGGTCGCCTGGGGTCGCGATGCAGGCGCATCGCTGCGGCGCGCGACAACCGGGGCGGCGGCGGCCGCCTGTTCGGCAGCCTTCGCTTCTTCGGCGGCTTTGGCTTCGGCAGCAGCCTTGGCTTCAGCGGCAGCCTTTTCGGCTTCCCGCTCGGCGGCCGGACGGGCAGCTTCGATGGCGGCCAGGCGCGCTGCCTCTTCCTGCTCGGCCTTCAGGCGGGCGGCCTCTTCGGCGGCGCGGCGCGCTTCCTCGGCGGCACGGACCTTGGCTTCCTCGGCATCGCGAATCTGGGCTTCGGCCAGCGCGCGGCGACGGGCGTCGATCTCGCCGGCGGAAAGCTGGTTGAGGACGACGCCGGTGCGCGGGCGGTTGTTGTCGGGACGCTGCTGCTGCTGCGGAGCCGGTGTCGGGCGCTGCTGCTGAACCGGAGCCGGACGGGGCTCGGGTGCACGCACCACAGGGGTAATCGGCGTAACCGGCTTGTCGTCTTCCGGGCGATGCGGGCGACGTTTGCGGGTTTCTACGACGACAGCCTTGGTCCGGCCGCGCCCCATGTCCTGGCGGACCGTTCCCTGATTGACCCCCGAGGGCCGCAGGGTCAGCGTCTTCTTGCCGAATGTCTTGTCGTCGTTGTTATCGGTCATTCCGTTCCGTTCCTAAGATCAGGGCCGGAGGCGTATCACCAGACCCTGTCGTTCTCTCGAATTACGTTCGCGATGGCTCCGGGCTCGGCCGGTGACCCGCGTCATGTTCTCATCTGGCGCGCGTCGCCAGGGGCTCGGTCCGGGACGGTTCCCCGGTAACGTTCGAGCATGTTTGCGCGCTTCACTACACCCTCACCCGCCTGCCCTGCAAGCGCGCAGGCATGGATAAAAGCATTACTTGCCAAAAGCCCCTCCATTTCCGCCTCCGTATGGAAGCGAAACGAGGGTATTTCCTGTCCGTCTTCGGCGACAAAGCTCATCGCCTTGCGCGCCTGGTCTATTTTTCGCACCCCGTCGGCGGCCGCATCGACCGCGTGAAAGGTTGCGATGGCCGCCTGGCCGCGCACGGCCTGTTCAACCTTCGCAGCCCCGGTGACGAACTGGGCCGCCTTGCGCGCCATGTTCATCATACCGGCGAGCTGAACCGACAACAGCCGATCGACCTCGTCGGCAAGCTCCGGTCCTGCCGTCACATCCGTTTTAAGGGCCCGCGCGAAAAGCTTGCGCGCGATCGCCTTTTCCAGAACCGGACGTTCGGCTTTCACCCAGCAGCCGCGACCGGGCAGCTGACGCTTCAGGTCGGGTACCACGCGCCCATCCGGGGCAGCGACGAACCGGATCAGATCGTCCGGGTCGCCAGTCTCGCGGGTGACGATGCACATGCGGCCGTTGATCGGGCCCTCATCAGCATCCCCCTCGGGGGTTTTGTTCTCTGCCTGCATCGCCAATCAGAAAGACGCCGGTTAGGCGTCTTCCTCGGCGCCTTCGAGAGCCTCAAGAGCCGCTTCTTCGCGGGCCAGGTCGTCTTCGGTGATCCAGCCGGCCGCAAGACGTGCCTGCAGGATCATGCGCTCGGCTTCCGTGCGGGACACTTCGAGCTTCGAGAACAGGCCGTCGAAACGCTTGGTTTCGCCGTTCTTGCGCTCCGACCAGCCGACGAGATCGTCTGCGGCGCAACCGGCAAAGTCTTCCATCGTCTTGATGCCGTCTTCGCCGAGCGCAACCAGCATCTGGCCGGTCATGCCGTCGATCGTGCGCAGTTCGTCGGCAACGCCGAGCTCCTTGCGCTTGGCATCCATTTCGGCCTCGAGCTTTTCCAGATACTCGCGGGCTCGGGTCTGGATCTCGGTTGCCGTGTCTTCGTCGAAGCCATCGATCGAGGCGATTTCGTCGAGATCGACATAAGCCAGTTCCTCGACGGCGGCGAAGCCTTCCGAAGCCAGAACCTGACCGACCATCTCGTCAACGTCCAGCGCTTCCATGAACAGGGTGGTGCGCTCGTTGAATTCCTTCTGACGGCGTTCCGATTCCTCGGCTTCCGTCATGATGTCGATATCCCAGCCGGTCAGCTGCGAGGCGAGGCGAACGTTCTGGCCGCGGCGACCGATGGCGAGCGACAGCTGCTCGTCCGGAACCACCACTTCGATGCGCTCCGCATCCTCGTCGAGAACGACCTTGGCGACTTCAGCCGGCTGAAGGGCGTTGACGATGAACGACGCCGGATCCTGGGACCACGGAATGATGTCGATCTTTTCGCCCTGCAGTTCGCCGACGACGGCCTGAACGCGCGAGCCGCGCATACCGACGCAAGCGCCGACCGGATCGATCGACGAATCATTGGAGATAACGGCGATCTTGGCGCGCGAGCCCGGATCGCGGGCAACCGAGCGGATCTGGATGATGCCGTCGTAGATTTCCGGAACTTCCATGGTGAAGAGCTTCACCATGAACTGCGGATGGGTACGCGACAGGAAAATTTGAGGCCCGCGCTGCTCGCGACGAACATCATAGACGTATGCGCGGACGCGGTCGCCGTAGCGCATGTTTTCGCGCGGGATCATTTCGTCGCGGCGGATGATGCCTTCGCCACGGCCGAGATCGACGATGACGTTGCCGTATTCGACGCGCTTGACCGTGCCGTTGACGATCTCGCCGATGCGATCCTTGAACTCGTCGAACTGGCGGTCACGCTCGGCTTCGCGAACCTTCTGGACGATCACCTGCTTGGCCGACTGGGCAGCGATGCGGCCGAAATCCATCGGCGGGAGCGGATCGGCGATGAAGTCGCCGAGAACGGCGTCCGGGTTGCGGTCGCGGGCCAGCTCGAGCGGGATCTGCGTCGAATAATCTTCGGCGTGCTCGACCACTTCGAGAAGGCGCTGCAGGCGGATTTCGCCGGTCTTGGAATTGATGTCGGCGCGGATGTTGCTCTCCGAACCGTAGCGCGAGCGGGCCGCCTTCTGGATCGCATCGGCCATGGCGGCCAGAACGATTTCGCGGTCGATGACCTTTTCGCGCGCGACGGCATCCGCGATCTGCAGAAGTTCGAGCCGGTTAGCACTCACTGCCATTTTCAAGTCTCCGTCTGGTGGGCGGGGCCTCTCATCGAGGTCTTCCGCACTCTTGAACTTATAAAATCAGTTGATCGGCGAATCTTCGTCTTCGAAGTTTTCGTTGGCCGCCTGCGCCGCCTTGGCCTTTTTGTCGGCCGTCAATGCATCACGGATCAGATCGTCGGTCAGGATCAGGCGCCCTTCGGCAACGGCCGTGAACGGGATCTTGACCGAAGGCTCTTCGCCGTAAGCCGGCTGATCGCGCTCGATGGTGAAGCCTTCGGCGTCCGTTTCGGTGATCTTGCCGCGGAAACGCTTGCGGCCTTCAACCAGAACAGAGGTTTCCAGCTTGAGAAGATGGCCTGTCCAGCGGGTGAAATCCGACTTGCGCACCATCGGGCGGTCGATGCCCGGCGACGAGACTTCCAGATGATACTGCTTGTCGATCGGGTCTTCCACATCGAGAACCGGCGAGATCGCCGTCGAAATGGCTTCGCAGTCTTCAACCGTCATGGTGCCGTCGGTGCGCTCCGCCATGATCTGCAACGTTGCGCCGTTCTGCGAAGAAAGGCGCACGCGCACCAGCTGGTATCCCATGGGCACGAGCACCGGCTCGATGATTTCGGCGACGCGAAGGTCGATGCCGGTCTCGACGACGAGACGCGGTTCCTGCTCAAATGTGGCCGGCGTGGTGTCGGACAAAGATGCTCTCCCGTATCACCGGTAATAAAAAAGAGCGGGTCCTGACGGGCCCACTCTTCATCAACCGATCAAGAATTTGAGCGTCATATACGCTTCATTATCCGCAATTGCAAGGTATCCCGACAATACCCGGGGTTTCGCCCCCACCATAGCCAGAATTGGCGGGGTGGATCGCGCGAATCCTGGTTGCCACCCGTGGCACCTGTTCTATGTTCGCGTCAAAGGCCAACCCGCTCTGATATCCGCCCGGGGCAACGGGCATCGGTTGGTCGAGAGACAAGAAGGGGGAGAGCCGTGGCGTCATCGCCGCTCGCGCCGTTCCGGCACGAAACATTCCGCACGATCTGGATTGCCAGCCTCGCGTCGAATTTCGGCGGGCTGGTGCAGGCCGTTGGCGCGGCCTGGCTCATGACCTCGCTGTCTTCCTCGGTGGATATGGTGGCGCTGGTGCAGGCCTCCACGACATTGCCGATCATGCTGTTTTCACTCGTCTCGGGCGCGCTTGCCGACAATTTCGACCGCCGCCGCATCATGATGACCGCACAAAGCTTCATGCTGGTCGTCTCCATCGGCCTGACCATTGTCGCCTGGCTCGGGCTGCTGACGCCCTGGACCCTTCTGCTCTTCACCTTTCTGATCGGCTGCGGCACGGCGCTCAACAATCCCTCCTGGCAGGCTTCCGTCGGCGACATGGTACCACGGGACGATCTCCCAGGGGCTGTCGCGCTCAACAGCATGGGCTTCAACATCACCCGCTCCGTCGGCCCGGCCATCGGCGGCGCCATCGTCGCGGCGGCGGGTGCGGCGGTAGCCTTTGCGGTCAATGCCGTCAGCTATCTGGCGCTGCTCTTTGCATTAACCCGCTGGCAGCGGGACGTGACCCTGCCGACGCTGCCGCGCGAATCGCTCGGGCGGGCGATTTCGGCCGGCCTGCGCTACGTCGCGATGTCGCCGAACATCCTCAAGGTGCTGGTCAGAAGCTTCATCTTCGGTCTTTCGGCCAGCGCCATTCTCGCGCTTCTGCCGCTGGTCGCGCGCGATCTGGTGGCCGGCGGCCCGCTGACCTACGGCATCCTGCTCGGCGCCTTCGGCTTGGGGGCCATCGGTGGCGCACTGCTCAGTGCCCGGCTGCGCGAGCGCATGTCGAGCGAGATGGTGGTGCGCATCGCCTTCGCCGCCTTTGCCGTATCGAGCATTATCACCGCCGTCAGCACCAATGGCGCATTGACCGCCGTGGCCCTGCTTGGCTCCGGTGCCGGCTGGGTGCTGGCGCTGTCACTCTTCAATACCACCGTGCAGCTTTCCACCCCGCGCTGGGTCGTAGGTCGCGCGCTGTCGCTTTACCAGACGACCACCTTCGGCGGCATGGCGGCAGGCAGCTGGATCTGGGGCATCACCGCCGAAAATTACGGTGCGGAATTTGCGCTGTTGTGCTCGGCTTTCCTGATGGTCGTCGGTGCGGCGATCGGCTTCTATCTGATGCTGCCGGAGTTCAAGGCGCTTAATCTCGATCCGCTCAACCGCTTCTCCGAGCCGCTTCTGAAACTCGATCTCAAGCCCCGCAGTGGCCCGATCGTGATCATGATCGATTACGAAATCGACGATGAGGACGTGCCGAAATTCCTGACCGCCATGGCTGAACGGCGGCGCGTGCGCATCCGTGACGGCGCGGGCCAATGGGGTCTCATGCGCGATCTCGAAAATCCCACCGTCTGGACCGAGACCTATCATGTGCCGACCTGGGTGGAATATGTGCGTCACAACCAGCGGCGCACCCAGGCGGATGCCTCGATTGGTGACGAGCTGCTGGCGCTCCATCGTGGCAAGACGCCACCGCGCGTGCACCGCATGATCGAGCGCCAGACCATCCTCCCCTACGACTATGAGCGCTACAAGCAGCAGATGGACATGCACTGAGGCCACCTGTCGTGGCGACAATAAACTCTTGTTGATTCGATGTTGATCGGCCTGCCTGCAACGAAAGGGCGGCCCGGCAGTTTGCTTGCGTAGCAAAGCGTCTGCCGACGCCCCACTAGAGACAGGAGCCATCCCATGCGCACACCGCCCCTTCTTCTTGCCGGAACCATTCTTTCGCTTGCGCTTGTCGCGGGCCCCGCATTGTCGCAATCCGCGGGCGAGCCCGTCGAGACCCGCGCGCCGAACGGCGAAGGGCAGACACCCGCCTTCGAAAATCAGACGCGCGCCCCCCAGCCCGCCGCCACTGTGAAGATCAAAGCCGAGGTCGTTGCCGATGACCTGCCGCAGCTCTGGGCGATGGAGCTCCTTCCGGATGGGCGCATGCTGGTAACCGCCAAGGAGGGCGAAATCCATATCGTGACCGCCGGAAGCGGCGGCACGACAGAGGTCGATGGCGTGCCGGAGGTGGCGTCGGCCGGTCAGGGCGGATTGCTTGATGTTGCTCTCGCGCCGGATTTCGAGCAGTCGCGGCTCATCTATTTCTCCTTCTCCGAGCCGCGTGACGACGGCAACGGCACATCCGTTGCGTCCGCCAAGCTGGTGGAGGAGAGCGATGGCGCGGCGCTTGAAGACGTGAAGGTGATTTTCCGCCAGTCGCCGAGCTACAACAACAGCAAGCACTTCGGTTCGCGCCTCGCCTTCGGACCTGACAACATGCTCTATGTGACCGTTGGCGAGCGATCCGACCGCAACACCCGTGTCCATGCGCAAGATCTGGACAGCGGCTTCGGCAAGGTCTTCCGCATTGATGCCAGCGGCAAGGCGCCAGCGGACAATCCCTTTGTCGGGCGAAACGACGCTCAAGCGGAAATCTGGAGTTACGGACACCGCAACCTGCAGTCAGCCGCCATAGACAGTCAGGGTCGTCTCTGGACGGTGGAGCATGGGCCGAAAGGCGGCGACGAGCTGAACCGTCCGGAGGCCGGCAAGAATTACGGTTGGCCGGTCATCAGCTACGGCGTCGAATACAGCGGTGGGCCGCTCGGCGACGGCATCACGGCCGCGGACGGCATGGAACAGCCCGTCTATTATTGGGATCCGGTCATCGGTCCCTCCGGCATGGCCTTCTATGAGGGCGACGCCATCCCCGAATGGAAGGGTGCCGTGTTGATCGGCGGGCTTGTGGCGCAGGGCGTTGTCGTGCTGCATCTGGAGGGCGACCGGGTGAAATTTGAAGAGCATGTGCCGCTCGAAGCCCGCATTCGCGATGTGAAGGTGGGACCCGACGGTTCGATCTACGCGGTCACTGAAAGCCGTGGCGGCGGCGGATCGTCGATCCTAAAGTTGACGAAGGCCTAGAATTTATCGGGATAAAGCGGGCATCCTTTGACCAAGACAAAGGATTGAACGCGGCGGCAAAAAATTACGGCCGCCGCGATCAGTTCACCGTTACCGGCCTGGAGCGCATGCGCGACACGGTTTCGCGCTCCGCGCGTTTGCAGCGCATGGGCGGCAGGTCGCGGTCCATCAGGTCCATGTCCTCCAGAACCATGTCGCCCATTTTCTTGAAGGCGCTGTCGAGAGCGCCGGCGCGATGTGCGGACCGCAGAAAACCCTTGAGTTTGCGCACGGGGTGATCAAGCGGCAGGGGCTCTTGCGGGTAGACGTCGCTCGCCGCCACGATGCGTCTGCTGGCGACGGCAGCCATCAGGTCGTCGAAATTGACCACATTCGCCCGGCTGAGCAGGATGAAGGCGGCTCCGTCCCGCATCCTCGCAAAGGCTTTCGCGCCAAGAAAACCCTCGTTTTCGCTGGTCACGGCGGCGACCACGAAGATGAAGTCGCTGTTCGACAGCACGTCGTCGAGACTGGCCGGGATGACGCCATGCTCACGCAGGATCGACGCCGGCATCCAGGGGTCGAACACCCGCGTCGTCGTTCTGAAGCCCGTCAGCACGCGGTTAAGGGCCTTGCCAAGATCGCCGAAACCGATGATCCCGACATCCGCGCCCGAAAGAAGCCGCGCCCGTGCGTTGCCGTCTCCGCCCCACAGCTCCCGTCCTTCGCGGAAGTCCACATCGGCATCGACGATACCGCGGGCAATATTGAGCGCCATGGCAAGTCCAAGTTCGGCGACCGGTTCGGCGAAAACCTGTCCCGTCGTCACGACATGGATGCCGCGCTTAAACAGCACCTCATAGGGCATGTTGTTGATCAGGTTGCTCTCGACATTGAGAATTGCCCGAAGCTTCGGCATGCGGTCGAGCGTCTCGCGGCTGAGGGGCGGCTGACCCACGATGTAGCGCGCTTCCTGAAGAACGGCGTCGCCCAATCCGGCGATGTCGTTCGGATCGGCCTCGATGACGTCATATCGTTCATCGAGAATTTGGCGGGCTTGCGGGGTGAAAATGAGATCCAGCGTGCGCGGTTCCGGCGCGCTGATGACGAGTTTCTTCTGCCCGGCAGCCATTCATCTTCCTCCCGCCGACAGTGTTGTCTGCCGGTCTCCCGCAGCAGATGTATCGGCAGGAAAGCGCTTTGAAAAGGGCGGGCTTTGCTCTGAGCTTAACGCCGTGTCAGGCGGCGTGCCGCTTCCTGGGCGGCGGCCTGAGCCTCGAACATCGTCGCAAACTGGCCCTGCGCCGGATAGACCACACCGCGGTTGGTCAGCACGAAACACCAGCGGCCATTCTGGCGCTTTTCGACCGTGATCTTGCTTTCCGCGGGCTTTTTATCGTTCTCGGTCGCCATCGTCGTTCCTCGTCGGGATCATGCTTGCCCTGCTATAACCGCTTGCGAGGAATTCTTGCAAGCGACGGTTAGCGCGCGGCGCAATTTCAGGATTGAGCCGATTTGAAAGAAGCGCGACTCCCGCGCGAGGAACCGGCGATAATCCGTGTTTAAACCGTAATTTTTATAAGGAAAATGGCGGACAGAGAGGGATTCGAACCCTCGATACGCTTTCACGTATACACGCGTTCCAGGCGTGCGCCTTCAACCACTCGGCCACCTGTCCGTTGTCATCGCACCGTCGGTTGGTCCGGTGGGATCGGAGAGATTTTCATCGTCTCCAGAAAGTTCATCGGTGACGAACCCTGTCTCGTCGGCGCGGTGCCGTGGACGGCGCGATATATACCGATGAATTCTGTGGGATCAACTGCTTTCTGACAGTTTTTTGACTTCTTGCGCCATGCCTTCGAGAAATCTGGTGATTGCCGTCCACGAGGGACTTGCCTAAGCCTTTGTCGTGTCTAGCTATGCGAGGCGTCGCCGGTGTTTCCTGCCGGCATGGATGGAGGGTCTGGATGCGGTTCATTCTGCGGTTTGCAAGTTTCCTGTCGCTGGTTGTGGGAACCCTCGTGGCGTCGGTGGATTCGATCCAGTCCGTCTCCGCATCGCAGGTGGTCCTGACGCCGCTTGGAATCGCAATCGCAGCGATGGGAGAGACGGGGCTAGCCTTGGTTCAGTCGCTGGAGCGACCGGGTGGCGCGGCCGGCATCTTCCAGCCGGTCATGCGCTGGGTTCTCATGCAGCCGGCATTTGCCTTCTTCATGATGATCTCCCTGCTGCTGTGGATGGTCGCCTATCGCCGGCCGCCCGTTGCCGGCCGTTTTTCGGGGTAACCGGCCTCTGACCGGACAGGCCGCGCGCCATGGCGGAAAAGCCACAATGCCGGTGGTTTCGGCCCCGCGCGGCATTTTAGCGATTGCGATGAAATGGCTTCTCGTCTACCAAAAACCTGATTTAAAAAAGCAGGTTTTAGCCGCGCAAGTCCGGGCCGGATCGGGTAATGACGTTTCAACCCCGCATGAACAACCGCATCAATGGATTTTCCGTCATTGGCGGCCTTAATCGGCGCCAGTGGAACGGGGTCGTTGCCGATTTGTGGAATGTCAATTGCGCGCCTTTGGCGGGCGGGTTCTACGTGGCGGACGATCCGCGCCTGTTCATTGTGCTGGATGCGAAGGGGGCCGGCCGGCCAAATATCCGCCTGCGTCAGCCGCAAAGCGGCTTCTGCGAGGCGGGGCAGGGGCAGGTGGCCTCCTATATCCCGGCCGGTATGGAATTGTGGGCGGAAATGGTCGAGGTCGAGTATGTCCGCCACCTCGACCTGCATTTCAACGTCGAGATCCTCAGCAGGCGTCTCATGGAGGATTTTGACCCGGCACAGCTCAAGGCGCCGCGGCTGATGTTTTCCGATCCGCGCATTCTGTCGCTCGCCGAGTTGATCGCCGCCGAATGCGTCAATCCCCAACCGCTGCATGATCTCTACGGCGATGGCCTCTCGCTGGCGCTGTTGATCGACGTCATGCGGCTTGGACCGTCGAAGCAGCGAAAGCGCAGCGCCCTTGCAAACTGGCAGCTGCGCCGCGCCATAGACTATATCGAGGAGAATTGCCTGAGCGGCATCCGCATGGAAACGCTCGCCGAACTGACGGGCCTGTCACAGTCCCATTTCAGCCATGCGTTCAAGGCCTCAACGGGGCTGCCGCCACACCAATGGCAGATGAAAGCGCGCATCAACCGGGCCAAGCAACTGATCCTGACGGCAAATCATTCAATGAGTGTCGTGGCGTCCGAAACCGGATTTGCCGATCAGGCGCATTTCACCCGCGCGTTTCGCAAGATCGTGGGCGTGACGCCCGGGAACTGGGCGCGCAATCAGAAAGCCTGATGGGCAAATGCTCCGCTGTGTGAAATTGGCCCAGAAACAGTCAAAGACCGCAGGGAAAGACAATCCCCACCGTAATAGCTGAGATAAATACTCATCTTATATGGGGCGGTGTACGCCGGTCGAGCGGGACTGGCGGTCGCCGGTATTTTTCTAGGGTGACACTATGCGTAACAATGAAACTGGTCTTAACCGTTTCCTCAAGGCGGGCGTCTCGCTTGTAACCTTGGCGATTGCCGGCCTGGCCATGCCGGCCATGGCGCAGGATGCCGGCACCGAGGGCGCGACGCCGCTCGAGCGGCTCGTCGTCGAAGGTGGCAGGACGACCGATGCCGAGGCGAAGGGCCCGGTGGATGGTTATGTCGCCAAGGCCACCGGCACCGGCTCGAAAGCGGCGATGACTGTGTCGGAAATCCCGCAGTCCGTCTCCGTCATCGGCCGCGAGGAACTCGATGACCGTGCGGTCATCAACAAGGTGGATGAGGCCCTGCGTTACACGGCGGGCGTTTCCGCCGAGCCGTTCGGGACCGATCCGGATACGGACTGGTTCTATATCCGCGGCTTCGATGCCAGCCAGACGGGCGTTTTCCTGGATGGTCTCAATCTCTTCTCCTATGGTTTCGGCGGCTTCCAGTCCGATCCGTTCATGCTGGAGCGTGTTGAAGTTCTCAAGGGGCCTGCTTCGGTCCTCTACGGCGGCTCCAACCCCGGCGGTATCGTCGATCTTGTGCGCAAGCGTCCGCAGGACGAACCGCTCTACTACACGGAAATCGGCATCAACAATTTCGGCAATGCCTTCTTCGGTTTCGACGTCAACGACAAGCTGAAGGACGATGGCACCATCACCTACCGCATTACCGGCAAGATCGCCGGCGGCGACAACTATACGGATTACTCCGAGGACCTGCGCGGCTTCATCATGCCGCAGATCACCTATACGCCGGATGATGCGACGAGCCTGACGGTTTATGCGCTCGCGTCCGGCCTCGACCAGACCCACGTTGCCAATGGCTTTCTGCCATATTACGGCACCGTCGAGGATGGCCCTTTCGGCGGCAAGATCGATCGCGATTTCTTCTATGGCGAACCGGATCACGATTATGGCCGCTACGACCAGCAGATGATCGGCTATGAGTTCCAGCATCAGTTCGACAGCGGCTGGACCTTCTCCCAGAACCTGCGTTTCGCGCATCTCGATAAGTCCGAGGAGCTTGTCTATCCTTATGCCTACACGGCAGCGGGGGATCTGGCGCGTCTCGGCTTCAAGCACGATACCAGCGTCGACAGCTTCAACGTCGATAACCGCCTGCAGAACGAGTTCGAGGTGGCCGGCACCGAGCACAACCTGCTTGTCGGCCTCGACTACAAGAACTTCAAGATCGACCAGACGCAGGCTTCGGCCTTCCCCGCTTCGGATCTCGACCCGGAGAACCCGGTCTATGGTGGTGCGCTGCCAGATTACTTCGTTTATCTCGATGGCGTTTCGCGCATGCAGCAGGTCGGCCTTTATGCGCAGGACCAAATCCGCTTCGGCAATGGCTGGCTGATGACCCTGAACGGCCGTTACGACTACGTTGATACCGAGACCGATTCGCGTCTTGCCACGGGCTCCTACACCTCCGACGACAGTGCGCTCAGCGGCCGGGCCGGTCTGGCCTACGAGTTCGACAATGGTCTGACGCCCTATGTCAGTGCCGCGACCTTCTTCAATCCGCTGATCGGCATTTCCGCTTCGGGTACGCCGCTGGTTCCGGAAGAAGGCGCTCAGTATGAAGCCGGTATCAAGTATGAGCCGACCTTCTTCGACGGTCTGCTCACGGCGTCCGTCTTCCACCTGACTAAGGAAAACGCGCTGAACCCGAACGGCTTTACCATGACCCAGCTTGGTGAAGTCGAATCGAAAGGCATTGAACTCGAAGGCAAGGTCAATATCGATCAGAACTGGAAGCTGCTTGCTTCCTACACCTACACCGACATGGAGATCACCGAGGAGGCGGTCGCTGCCTATATCGGCAAGCGTCCGCGCCTGATTCCCGAGCATCAGGCTGCGTTGTGGCTGGATTACACGGTCACCGAGGGCGCAATGGAGGGTCTCAGCCTTGGTGGCGGTTTGCGTTATCAGGGCGAGTCGGCAGCAGATATAGAAAACACGGTTTGGGTTCCCGATGCCGTCGTTGCTGACGCGGCAATCCGCTACGAGAAAAATGGCTGGGGTGCCTCGCTGAACGTCAGCAACCTCTTTGACAAGGAATACGTCAAGGGTTGCCAGGGCACGTTCACTTGCGGTTATGGCGAACAGCGCACGGTCACGCTGAAACTCAGCAAGAGCTTCTGATACCGGCAGCAATACGCAATATTCAGGCCGCCGCATGGTTCATGCGACGGCCTTTTCTTGTGCTGCGATCCGTGACGGAGACCGGTTACCCGCCTGCTGCTGACGGCCTGAAAATCGACCATTTAGCCGCCAAATTCGGCAGATTTTGCCCGCGGTTTGAGCAATTTGCCTTTTTTTACCAACTGAAAAATTTCGGGTGAATTTTCGTTTGAGCCGTGCAAGGATGCGCGCCAGCCAGACCTCCCTGGGGGGCGGTCGGTGGTTCCGCAGACATGCTCTCCGAAGAGAGGGCGTGCGGGAGGACCCAACAAAAAAGATCAATAGCAACAATAGGGCTGCACTATGAAGAAAACCCTCCTCGGCCTCCTCGCTTTTTCGATGATGTCCGCAACGGCGCTCGCCGCCGATATCAAGCCGGCGATCATCTACGATCTGGGCGGCAAGTTCGACAAATCCTTCAACGAAGCGGCTTTCAACGGCGCCGAGAAGTTCAAGGCTGAAACCGGCATCGAATATCGCGAATTCGAAATCGCCAACGACGCTCAGCGCGAGCAGGCGCTTCGCCGCTTCGCAGGCGACGGCAACAACCCGATCGTCATGGCCGGCTTCTCCTGGGCTGCTGCCCTCGAAAAGGTCTCGGCCGAATATCCGGACATCAAGTTCGCCATCATCGACATGGTCGTCGACAAGCCGAACGTGAAGTCGGTCGTCTTCAAGGAACAGGAAGGCTCCTACCTCGTCGGTGTTCTCGCCGGCATGGCGTCCAAGTCCAAGACCGTCTCCTTCATCGGCGGCATGGACATTCCGCTGATCCACAAGTTCGCCTGCGGCTATGTCGGCGGCGCGAAGTCGACCGGCGCTGACGTCAAGGTTCTCGAAGCCTACACCGGCACAACGCCGGACGCCTGGAATGACCCGGTCAAGGGCGGTGAAATCGCCAAGTCGCAGTTCGACCAGGGGTCTGACGTCGTTTATCACGCGGCCGGCGGCACGGGCGTTGGCGTCCTGCAGGCGGCTGCAGATGCCGGCAAGCTCGGTATCGGCGTCGACTCGAACCAGAACATGCTGCAGCCGGGCAAGGTGCTCACCTCCATGCTGAAGCGCGTCGATGTTGCCGTCTATGACAGCTTCATGTCCGCCAAGGACGACAAGTTCGCCGTCGGCATTTCCAATCTCGGCCTAAAGGAAGATGGCGTCGGTTACGCGCTCGACGACAACAACAAGGCCCTGATCACCCCGGAAATGCAGGCCGCCGTCGACAAGGCCAAGGCCGACATCATTGCCGGTACGGTTCAGGTTCACGACTATATGACGGACGAAGCCTGCCCTTACTAAGAACGGCTATGGAATGAGAAAGCCGCCGGTCCTGTGCCGGCGGTTTTTTGTGTCGTAGTCCTTCATGTTGAAGAGGCGGCGGCGTCAGTTTCGTCGAGAAATCGCGTGAGAATGACGACCGCGTGATCCACGGACTCCCGCCCCTTCAAGTTTTTTGGAAGGATTTGCAGCACCAGTACGGAAAAGCCAAACGGTCCGCTGCATGCCGGATAGGTAGCTAGAAGCCACTCGCGAAATCCTTCGAGGACCGGTGGATCGCCTGCAGCATCGAAGCCGGCGAGAAGCCCAAAAAACTGATCGAGGTTGTCGTTTGAAACCCACATGCCTCGATAAGCAAGAACTTTTCGAAAATGCTCTTTGCTGTCTCTCTTCATCGCATGCTCCAGAAGCGATCCTGTCGTCCACTAGTCGATATTGATTCTTGAATTGCGACCAGTAATCAATAATGCGGCGGCCGGGTAATCGCTGGCGCTTCGAGGCTCTGCTCTTCCAGATTGAGAAACCGCTCCGTCAGCCGGTCGAGCTTGGCGCGGGTCTGCTCCACCACTTTCCACTGCTCGGTGAGCTGGTCGGAGAGTTCCTCGATCACTTTCGCCTGATGGGCCACGGTTTCCTCGAGATTGGTGATGCGCGCGTCTTGATCGGCCATGGTCTGTTCCTCGACGTTTTCGTCTCGCCCTCTATCACAATGCAGAGCAGAAACCCTGCGGTATTTCAGGGCGAACGAAGCAAATCGGTGCTGGACTCTCCTTGGAGAAATCGGGAAGAGTGTGCGTGAAATGCGAATTTGGGCTGACAAAGCTAAAATTCGAATGATAAATATATACCAACTGGTAAAAAAATCGACGCCCGTGCCATCCGCCAGAAGATGAAACCGGGCCACTTGGGGAATAAAGGCCGACATGAGCGATCTAGCCATCGAGCTCAGAGGCATCGACAAGAGTTTTGGTCTTGTCCATGCCAATAAAGATATCAATCTCCAGGTCCGCAAGGGCACGATCCACGGGATCATCGGCGAGAACGGCGCCGGAAAATCGACGCTGATGTCGATCCTCTACGGCTTCTATCAGGCCGATCGCGGCGAGATCGTCGTCGACGGCAAGGCCGTTGTCATCAAGGATCCGAATGCGGCGATCGCAAGCGGCATCGGCATGGTGCATCAGCACTTCATGCTGGTCGAGAATTTCACCGTGCTCGAAAACATCATGCTTGGCGCCGAAGACAGCCAGGTGCTGAACACCAGCATCTCCAAGGCGCGCGTCGAGCTGAAGCGGCTGGAAAAGGAATATGCGCTGGAGGTCGATCCCGATGCACTGATCGAGGAACTGCCGGTTGGCCTGCAGCAGCGTGTAGAAATCCTCAAGGCGCTCTATCGTAAGGCCGATATCCTGATCTTGGACGAGCCGACCGGCGTGCTGACGCCTGCGGAAGCCGATCATCTGTTCCGCATCCTCGGGCAGCTGAAGGATCAGGGCAAGACGATCATCCTCATCACCCACAAGCTGCGCGAGATCATGGCGATCACCGACGAGGTCTCCGTCATGCGCCGCGGCGAGATGGTGGCGACGCGCACGACGAAGGAAACCTCCGTCGAGGAACTGGCCGAGCTGATGGTCGGTCGCCGTGTGCTCCTGCGTGTGGAAAAGGGCGAGGCCAATCCCGGCGCGGTCAAGCTGTCGGTCAAGAACCTCACGGTGCGCGACGGTCGCGGCGTGACCATGGTCGACAATGTCTCCTTCGACCTGAAGGCCGGCGAGATCGTCGGCATTGCGGGTGTCGCGGGCAATGGTCAGTCCGAGCTGCTGGAGGCGATTTCCGGCATTCGCCGTGCTGTTTCCGGCTCCGTGGTGCTGAACGGAAGCACTGTTGATGTTACCGGCCATGTCGATCCGGGCGCGTTGCGTAGCCAGGGTCTCGGCCATGTGCCGGAAGACCGTCACCATGTCGGCCTCGTGCTGAAGTTTGATGAAAGCGAAAATGCCATTCTCGGCTATCAGCGCGACAAGCGCTACCTGAACGGCCCCTTCCTCAACATGGAAGCGATCCGCGCCGAGGCCGAAGAGAAAATCCAGAAATACGACATTCGCCCGCCGAATGCGAAGCTGAAGACCGCCAATTTCTCCGGCGGCAACCAGCAGAAGATCGTGCTGGCCCGCGAAATGGAGCGTGGCCCGGACGTGCTGATCATCGGCCAGCCGACCCGCGGCGTCGATGTCGGCGCCATCGAATTCATCCACAAGCGGATCATCGAGATGCGCGACCGCGGCATGGCCGTGCTTCTGGTCTCCGTCGAACTCGATGAAATCCGCGCGCTGTCCGATCGTATCCTCGTGATGTTTGCCGGCCGTGTCGTCGGCGAGCGCGGCACGGACGCGACGGAGGGCGAACTCGGCCTGCTGATGGCCGGTGTCGAAGGCCCCAAGGAGGCCGCCGAATGAGCAATCCATATGCAAAACTGCCGAACTGGGCAGAATACGGGCTGATCCCGCTGGTCAACCTCGTCGTCGCCTTCCTCGTTGCCGGCCTCGTCGTTCTGCTCGTCGGCGAAAACCCGCTGAATGCCGCCTATCACATGGTGAACGGCGCCTTCGGCCGCGGCGAATATATCGGCTTCACCCTCTATTACGCGACCACCTTCATCTTCACCGGCCTTTCGGTGGCCGTCGCCTTCCATGCCGGTCTGTTCAACATCGGCAGCGAAGGTCAGGCCTATATCGGCGGTATCGGCGTGGCGCTCGCCTGCCTCTGGCTCGATCGCACCATGCCGTGGTTCGTGGTGTTTCCGCTGGCAATCATCGGTTCGGCCGCTTTTGGCGCAATGTGGGCCTTTCTTCCGGGCTGGCTGCAGGCAAAGCGCGGCAGCCATATCGTCATCACCACCATCATGTTCAATTTTATCGCCTCGAGCCTGATGGTCTACCTGCTGACGCGCGTGATGAAGCCGCTTGGCTCGATGGCGACGCAGACCCGCACCTTCGAGGCCGGCGGCCAGTTGCCCAAGCTCGACTGGCTGCTTTCGATCTTCGGGCTGAACATCGGCAACGCCCCCTTCAACGTCTCGTTCCTGCTGGCGCTGCTGGCGGCCTTCGGCGTCTGGGTGCTGATCTGGCGCACGCGCTTCGGCTATGAGCTGCGCACCATGGGCCACAGCCCCTCTGCCGCCCGTTACGCCGGCATCAGCGAAACCCGCATCACCATCATCGTCATGATGATCTCGGGCGGCCTCGCCGGCATGATGGCGCTGAACCCGATCATGGGCGAGCAGTTCCGCATGCAGCTCGATTTCGTGCAGGGCGCCGGCTTTGTCGGCATCGCGGTGGCGCTGATGGGTCGCTCGCATCCGGCCGGCATCATCCCGGCGGCTATCCTGTTCGGCATGCTCTATCAGGGCGGCGCCGAGATCGCCTTCGAAATGCCCGCCATTTCGCGCGACATGATCGTCATCATTCAGGGCCTCGTCATCCTCTTTGCCGGCGCGCTTGAGAATATGTTCCGCCCGGCGATCAGCCGCGCCTTTGCATCCTTTGGCCAGCGCTCTGCTGCCGTCCAGACGAAGGGAGCCTGAGCCATGGATTTCTTCCAAACCATCATCGCACTTCTCGAATCCACCATCCGCCTTTCCGTGCCGCTGATCTTCGCAGCCCTTGCCGGCCTCTACACCGAGCGCGCG
Organism: Pararhizobium arenae; assembly: GCF_001931685.1. Taxonomy (GTDB): domain Bacteria; phylum Pseudomonadota; class Alphaproteobacteria; order Rhizobiales; family Rhizobiaceae; genus Pararhizobium; species Pararhizobium arenae. Next base: position 268,601 of record NZ_MOOY01000004.1, read on the forward strand.
GGCGTCTTCGATATCGGTCTTGAGGGCAAGATGCTGGGCGCCGCCTTTGCGGCCGGCGCGGTGGCCGCCGTCACCGGCTCCGTCTTTATCGGGCTTCTCGCCGCGATCCTGATTTCTGTTCTGCTGTCGCTGGTGCATGGTTATGCCTCGATCACCCAGCGCGGCAGCCAGATCGTCTCCGGTGTCGCCATCAATTTTATCGTTTTCGGCTCGACGGTCATTCTGGGCGAAGCCTGGTTCCGCCAGGGCGGCCGTACGCCGGCACTCTCCGGCGACGCCCGCTTCCAGACCTGGGACCTGCCCTTTGCAGATGCCGTCAAGGACGTGCCGTTCATCGGCCCGATCTATGCGAACCTGCTTTCGGGCCACTTCCTCCTGACCTATCTCGCCTTCGCGCTGGTGCCGATCAGCTGGTGGGTGCTCTATCGCACCCGCTTTGGCCTGCGCCTGCGCGCCGTCGGGGAAAATCCGGGTGCGGTCGATACGGCGGGCATCTCGGTCATCTGGCTGCGCTACCGGGCCGTCATCTGCTGCGGCATTCTCTGCGGCTTTGCCGGCGCCTATCTGTCGCTTGCCATGAATGCCGGCTTCGTCAAGGGGATGACGGCGGGCAAGGGCTATATCGCGCTCGCCGCGCTGATCTTCGCCAAGTGGCGTCCGGTCAACATCATGCTGGCCTGCCTGCTGTTCGGCTTCCTCGATGCTTTGGCGATCCGTCTGCAAGGCAATCCGCTGCCGCTGATCGGCCAAGTGCCGGTACAGCTGATGCAGGCGCTGCCCTATATCCTGACCGTCATCCTGCTGGCCGGCTTCATCGGCAAGGCCATCCCGCCGAAGGCTGGCGGTATTCCCTATGTGAAGGAGCGCTGATCGATGGAAAACGATCTCTTCGAAGCCGCCCGCGAGGCGATGTCCAAGGCGCATGCGCCCTATTCCAAGTTCCCCGTCGGCGCGGCGATTCGCGCCGAGGACGGAAAAATCTATTCCGGCGCCAATATCGAGAACCTGTCCTTCCCCGAAGGCTGGTGCGCGGAAACCACGGCCATCAGCCACATGGTCATGGCCGGCCAGCGCAAGATCCTCGAAGTCGCCGTCATCGCTGAAAAACTGGCGCTCTGCCCGCCCTGCGGCGGCTGCCGCCAGCGGCTGGCAGAGTTTTCCGGCGCCAGCACGCGCATTTTCCTGTGCGACGAGACCGGCGTGAAGAAGACACTGGCGCTTTCCGATCTGCTGCCGCATTCCTTCGAGACCGAGGTGATCGGTTGACGGCCGCCGCAGACCTGCTGAAGAGCCGTCTCGGCGGGCTTCAGCCCCGTTACGGCATCGTGCTCGGCTCCGGCCTCGGCTCGCTGGTGGAAGGCGTGACGGATGCGGTGCGCATCTCTTATGCCGATATCCCTGGCTTCCCCGTCAGTGCCGTTTCCGGCCATGCGGGTGAGCTGGTGGCGGGCAAGATCGGCGGCGTGCCCGTCATCGTGCTGTCCGGCCGCGTGCATTATTATGAGCGCGGCGATGCTAATGCCATGCGCGGGCCGATCGAGACGATGAAGGCGCTCGGCGTCGAAACGCTGATCCTCACCAATTCCGCAGGCTCGCTGCGGGAAGATCTGCCGCCGGGCTCAGTGATGATGATCACCGACCACATCAATTTCTCCGGCGAGAGCCCGCTGATCGGCATCGACAGCGACGCCCGCTTTGTTGGCCTCACGGCCGCCTATGATGCGGAGTTGGCTGAAGCCATCCGCGCCGCCGCCATAAAGCTCGATATTCCGCTGGGTGCCGGCGTCTATATGTGGTTCTCCGGCCCAAACTTCGAAACGCCAGCTGAAATCCGCATGGCGCGCATTCTCGGCGCCGATGCCGTTGGCATGTCGACGGTGCCGGAAGTGATCCTGGCACGATTTTTCGGCCTGAAGGTTGCCGCAGCCTCGGTTATCACCAATTATGGGGCAGGCATGACCGGCGCGGAACTCAGCCATCATGAAACCAAGGATATGGCGCCCGTCGGCGGGCAGCGTCTCGCAGCCATCCTGAAAGAGATGATAACTGCCCGGCCATGAGCCGAGGCGGGAGAGGAAACGGACCAAAATGATGCTCGAAGCCAACAACCGACAGGTTGCGTCGCTCGCTTTGTCGCTGCTGGATCTCACCGATCTCAACGATACCTGCACGCCGGAAGCCATCGAAAAGCTCTGCGCACAAGCGCAAACGCCCTTTGGCCACACCGCCGCCGTCTGCATCTGGCCGCGTTTCGTCGCGCAGGCGCGGGGTATTCTTGGGGCCGACAGCGCCGTCAAGATCGCGACCGTCGTGAATTTCCCTTCCGGTGATCTGCCGGTCGAAACCGTTATTGCCGAGACCGAAAAGGCGATTGCCGATGGCGCCGACGAGATTGATCTCGTCATTCCCTATAAGGCCTTCATGGCCGGTGACGAACGGGCCGTGCGCACGATGATCTCGGCCGTCAAGGCTGTCTGCAAGCCGCCGGTGTTGCTCAAGACCATTCTGGAAACCGGCGAACTGAAGGATCGCGGCCTGATCCGCAGCGCCTCGCATATCGCCATCCAGGAAGGCGCCGATTTCATCAAGACCTCCACCGGCAAGGTCGCCGTCAATGCGACGCTGGAAGCGGCCGATATCATGCTGACCTGCATCCGCGAAAGCGGCCGCAAGGTCGGCTTCAAGCCGGCTGGCGGCGTCCGTACGGTCGGCGATGCGCGCCTCTATCTAAACCTCGCGGCGACGATCCACAGCCCGGACTGGCCGATGCCCTCCACCTTCCGCTTCGGCGCTTCCGGCCTGCTCGGCGATATCCTTGCGGTGCTCGAGGGTCGCGAACCAGCCGTGGCCGCGGCCGCCTATTGACGATGCTCCCGCAGGAAATCATCCGGCGCAAACGTGACGGCGAAGTCCTCTCCGCCGAGGATATCGCCGCGTTTATTAGTGGCCTCTCGGATGGTTCGATCTCTGAAGGTCAGGTCGCGGCCTTTGCCATGGCCACCTGGTTTTCCGGCATGTCGACGGATGAGACCGTGGCGTTGACGCTTGCCATGCGCGACAGCGGCGATGTGCTGGACTGGAGCGGCATTACCGCCCCGATCGCCGACAAACATTCGACCGGCGGCGTGGGCGACAATGTCTCGCTGATGCTGGCACCGATTGCAGCCGCGTGCGGGCTTGCCGTGCCGATGATTTCCGGCCGCGGCCTTGGCCATACCGGCGGCACGCTCGACAAGCTGGAATCCATCCCCGGCTACGACATCAAGCCATCGGCAGCACTTTTCCGCCGCACAGTCGAGGAAGCCGGCTGCGCCATCATCGGCCAGACGGCCGCACTCGCGCCCGCAGACCGTCGCCTCTATGCGATCCGCGACGTGACGGCCACCGTCGATTCCGTCCCCCTGATCACCGCCTCGATCCTTTCCAAGAAGCTTGCCGCCGGCCTGCAATCGCTCGTGCTCGACGTCAAGATCGGGTCCGGCGCCTTCATGGTGAGCCTGGAAGAGGCAGAGACGCTTGCCCGCTCGCTCGTCGGCGTTGCCAACGGGGCAGGGGTCAAGACCACGGCCCTGATCACCGACATGAACGAGCCCTTGGCCGATGCCGCCGGCAACGCGCTGGAAATCGAAAACTGCCTCGCCTTCCTACGCGGTGAAAAGGCCGGCACCCGGCTCGAAACCGTCGTGATGGCCTTTTCTGCGGAAATGCTGCTTTCTTCAGGCTTTTCAACGAATTCGCAAGAAGCCGAAGCGACTGTGCGCCAAGCGCTTGAGAGCGGTGCCGCGCTCGACCATTTCGGTCGCATGGTCCATTTGCTCGGCGGCCCGCATGATTTCATCGAGCGAAGCGACGCCTATCTACAAAAAGCGCCGGTCGTTTTGCCGGTCGAAGCGCCGCGCGCCGGCTTTCTTGTCGCCTGCGACGCCCGAGCTGTCGGTATGGAGGTGATCGCGCTCGGCGGCGGCCGCACACGCCCCAACGAGCCCATCGACCATCGCGTCGGCTTCAGCGAGTTGAAGCCGCTGGGAACGCGGCTGGAAAAGGGCGAGCCCTTCGCCATCGTGCATGCCGCGGATCAGGCGGCGGCGGAAGCCGCACGCACGCGACTTTGCGCCGTTTACGAGTTTGGTGATCAAGCCCCGGCAACAAGGCCGGTCATCGTTTCCCGGATTGGCTAACTACCTGACGAGGTGCAGTGCGCCGTTTTCGACCCGGTAGGATGACAGCCGATTGAGAAAGCTCATGCCGACAAGCATGCCCGAAAGCGATGCATCCGGCAGCACCATCGCCCGCACGTTCTCGACACTGATCGAGCCGATCTTCACGCGGTCGAGAACAACCGGTGCGCCCTTGACGACGCCATTTGCGGTGTTGGCGCGCGCGTTAAACTGCAGGCTGCCCGGCGCTATCCCGAGTTTGCGGGACATGGAGACATTGATAGCAATCATACTGGCGCCGGTGTCGATCATGCCGGGCTGCTTGCGGCCGTTGATCTCAAACGTGCCGAAGAAGTGCCCCTGTGTCGCCTCAAGCTTTACGCCCTTGCCGCCGGCATAGCTCGCCGTCGAAACAGGCGCCTGCTCGATAGGTTGGCCCGCCGCACTTTCCGCCTGTTCCAGATATCGCGTCGCAACGCCGGGCAAGACCATGGCTGCGACGGCAATTCCGGCTGCGAAGATCGAAAGGCGTGCAAGCATGATCCGGCCCCATCATGAGGTTGAGAGGTATCGAGCTAAGCACGGCAGTTGCTAATTCCAAACGAAAACGCCGCCGGTTTGGCCGGCGACGGTATCTGGAAATGAATACCTAGTTAAGAAGGCCTTACTTCGTCCCGTACATCCGGTCGCCGGCATCGCCGAGGCCGGGCACGATATAACCCTTTTCGTTGAGATGGCTGTCGATGGACGCTGTATAGATCGGCACGTCCGGATGCACGGCGTGGAAGTTTTTGATGCCCTCGGGGGCGGCCAGCAGGCAGAGGAAGCGCAGGTTCTTGGCGCCGCGCTCCTTCAGCTTGTCGATGGCGGCGATCGAGGAGTTGCCGGTGGCGAGCATCGGATCGACGACGATGACGAGCCGCTCGGCCATGGCTTCCGGCGCCTTGAAGTAATATTCCACGGCTTCCAGCGTTTCATGGTCGCGGTAGACGCCGACATGCGAGACGCGGGCGGACGGAACGAGTTCCAGCATGCCTTCGAGCAGGCCGTTGCCGGCACGCAGGATCGAGGCGAAGACCAGCTTCTTGCCTTCGAGAACCGGCGCCTGAATGGTTTCAAGCGGCGTTTCGACGGTCTCCATCGTCAGTTCGAGATCCCGCGTGACCTCGTAGCAGAGCAGCACGGAAATCTCGCGCAGCAACCGGCGGAAACCGGCCGTCGAGGTTTCCTTCTTGCGCATGATGGTCAGCTTGTGCTGCACGAGCGGATGATTGATGACCGTTACGCCGTCCATGGCCAAGCCTCCGTAAAATTCTGGATAGACCACTCTTTTTCACGGAAAAGCGGGTGGCCGCAAGAGGTGAGCGCCGGTTTGCGGCGTCATCCCCAGCCGTCGCTCTCTAAAACTTCGCCAGAAGCTTCGCCCGGGTCGCCTCGTCCACGAACGCGCCTTCGATTGCGGTCAGCGTCATGGCGTTGATCTCGCCGTCGCTGAAGCCGAAGACATGGGAGGCGATCTCGTATTCCTGCTCCAGCGAGGTGTGGAAGAAGGGCGGATCGTCGGAATTCAGCGTCACCCGGCAGCCGGCGTCGCGAAGCTTCCGCAGCGGATGCGACGCAAAATCCGGGAACACCTTGAGCGAGACGTTGGAGCCGGGGCAGGTTTCCAGCACCACACCCTCATCGGCGATGCGGGCGACCAGGCCGGCATCCTCGATGGCGCGCACGCCGTGGCTGATGCGCGAGGGGCGGACATGATCGAGCGCATCGCGCACGCTGAAGGCGCCGGCCATTTCGCCGGCATGGATGGTGATGCCGAGACCGCTGTCGCGGGCGATATCGAAGGCGCGGGCAAAGTCCGCAACCCTGTGCATACGCTCCTCGCCGGCCAGATTGAAGCCGGTCACGAGCGGATGGGCGCGCTTGGCGGCGTAGAGCGCGGTCTTTTCCGCTCGCTCTGTGCCAAGATGGCGGATGATGGTGATGATCATCCGGCCTTCGATCCCGGTCTTGGCCTTGGCGGCCTCGATGCCGGCGGCAAGGCCGCTGATATAAGCATCCGCGCCGATGCCGATGGTGTTGCCATGGTCGGGCGAGACGATGATCTCGCTATAGATCGTGCCGGCTTCCGCCAGTTCCGTCAGATAGGTCTCGGCGAGCAGGGCATAATCCTCTTCCGTGCGGAAGAGTTCTGCGACCTTGTCGTAGCAGATCAGGAAGTCGGAAAACTCGGTCCAGACATAGGCGCCGTCGCGGATGATGTCGCTGACATCGACGTTGTACTTGCGCGCCATGTCGAGCGCGAGCTTCGGCGATGCCGCACCTTCGATATGGCAGTGCAGCTCGGCTTTCTTCAGATGTGCAGTCAAAGGAAACTTCTCCCATGGAGGCCAGGCGCAATGCCGAGATGGCGGGCAACGGTTTCGCCGATGCCGGCAAAACCGTTGATGATGCCGATGGAACGCGGGCGGATATCCGGCCCGAAGGCCAGCACCGGCACGCGCTCGCGCGTGTGGTCCGTGCCGCGCCAGGTCGGGTCGCAGCCGTGATCGGCGGTGATGATGGCGAGATCGCCGGGTTTCAGTTTTTCCTGAATTTCCGGCAGGCGCGCGTCAAAGGCTTCGAGCGCCGCCGCATAGCCCGGAACATCGCGGCGATGGCCGTAGAGCATGTCGAAATCGACGAAATTGGTGAAAACGAGATCGCCGTCCTCTGCTTCGTCCATGGCATTCAGCGTGGCATCGAACAGCGCCATGTTGCCGTTTGCCTTGATCAACCGGCCGATGCCCTGATGGGCGAAGATATCGGCGATCTTGCCGACCGCATGCACGGTGCGGCCTTCTTTCGTCAGCCGGTCGAGAAGGGTCGGTTCCGGCGGCAGGACGGAATAGTCGCGGCGGTTGCCGGTGCGGGTAAAATCGGCTGGCGATCGGCCGACGAAGGGGCGGGCGATCACCCGGCCGATGTTGTAGTCATCCAGCAGCCGGCGCACGACCTGGCAGAACTCCAGGAGCCGCTCGAGACCAAACGTCTCCTCATGCGCAGCGATCTGGAAAACGCTGTCGGAGGACGTGTAGCAGATCGGCTTTCCCGTCCGCATATGCTCCTCACCGCAGCGGGCGATGATGTCCGTACCCGAGGCATGGCAGTTGCCGAGAATGCCCGGCACATTCCCTTCGCGACAGATTGCCTCCACCAGCTCCGGCGAAAATGCGTCTCCTTCTGTCGGGAAGTAGCCCCAGTCGAAGCTGACCGGCGTGCCGGCGATTTCCCAGTGGCCCGAGGGTGTGTCCTTGCCGCGCGAAATTTCGTTTGCCGCCCCATAGGCGCCGTTGGGCTGCGCATCGATAGCAAGACCGGCCGGCACGCTGCCGGTCGCAAGCTTGGCCGCATGGACAAGGCCGAGCGCCGTCATGTTCGGAACGTTCAGCGGCCCTTTACGCAAACCTGCACGATCAGCCGCACCCGCAGCGCAGAATTCGGCGATATGGCCGAGCGTATCGGCCCCTTCGTCGCCAAAGGCTGCCGCATCCGGCGCATTGCCGATGCCGAAGGAATCAAGAACGAAGAGAAAGGCACGCGCCATTGTTCACCTGAAATGTTTTCGCTCCCGGCGACAGCGCGATCCGTAACGATCTGGACGATCCGCGTCAGCCGTACGGCGGCCCCTGCGTTACGTCCGCAAGCGTCGCCAGCCGGCAAACGGATAACGTGGCCGGCTGTGGAATGCAAATCGAGGAAGGCTTAGCTAGCGCAATTGGAGCAGGTGATCTGGTCGCCGAGGCGCTGCTGGTAATAATAGGTCTTGGAAATGTCGATTTCGTTGACCGAGTTCGACAGGGCCGGCGACATCAGCATAATCTGATGGGGAACGACGAGTTCTGCGCGCACGACGAACGTGTTGACGGCAGAGAGTTCCGAAGGCAGGTCCGTCGTCGAGCCTGCGGTGTATGGCTTGCCGCCATCCTGATCCCGCGACCAGGCGACTGTGCCCTTGCCGGCCGCGCTGACCGTGATGCCGGTGATCTTCAGCGTATAGTCGCCCATCTTGTAGGGCGCCATGGCGGCGGCCACGACGTCCTTCATGCCGTCGAGCGTTTCCTTGGTGACATCCTTCTTGCGCGACAGGATTTCCGCCACCGTGCTCGATGCGTGCGCCACCTTGCGGCTGACGCCGACGCCGACGGAGATCTCGAAGGCTCCGAGATAGCCCATGATGAGCAGGGGAATGATGATTGCGAATTCCACCGCGCCCGCGCCCTTGCGGTCGCGAAGAAGGGCACCAAGGAGGCTTTGGCTCGCAAACCCTTGGAAGTGGGTCTTGAGGAGAGACGGCAGTCTGTTCATCTCAATAAGCCTCGTTCACGACGGTATTGGTGGCGACCATCAGATAATCGTTGGGCATGGCGCTGCCGGCCGAGCGAAGGTTGGTCACATAGGGGCGAACCAGATCGGTCGTCACTTCCCAGCGATAATAGGCGCGCACGACATTGATCTTCTCGGCGCCACCGGGGTTGAAGGTGAAGCCATCCGATGAGAAATTAGAGTTGTTGCGCGGAATATCGGCTGGAATATCCGCGAATTTGGGGAAGGCGCGCACATCAAGGTAGAGCCGGTCGGCATCGCAGCTCAGGAAGAAGTTGATCTCTTCGCAGTAGAGCGCACGAAATTCCGCGGCGTTCTTGTCGGTGGAGCGGCCGAGATTATAGGTGATTTCGCCGGTTCTGATCTTGCGCGACATCGTATCATTGGCATTGGCCAGAACCTGCTCGCCGAAGAAGGCGACAAAGGTTTCGATCGATGCGAAGGTCACAAGCATGAACGGCAGCGCAAGAAGCGCAAATTCGATTGCCGCGGCGCCACTCCTGTCTTTCGCAAGACGGCGCAGAAATCCCTTGCGGAGCATGGGTTTCTTCATCTCGGGGATGTCAGCAGCAACTTGCTGTTTTTCCAAACCGGTCATCGGCGGGTTCCTCTCGTGTCGAGGAACTATAGGAAAGGAGCATTGATAAATCGTTTGCGCGATAGGGGCCTATTCGAATGATAATGCTTACCTTTCCGTAAGCATCCGGTTGCGTCGATCGGCCCTTGGCATCAGTTTTTGGGGGTGAGGTCCGCGTGCTCTTCGCAGGTCGGTGTGCAGGAGAGGAGCGTTCTGGCAGTCTGCTTGAAAACCCGCACCGTATTGCCCTCGTCGATCGACACCAGGATACGCTCGTCCACCAACGCATTGCCGTCCGCATCGAGCAGCACAAGGTTGGTGGTGCCGAATGCCCGTCCGGTGAGCACGATCGTGCGCGCATCGGCGACGGTCGCATCGGCAACATCGGAATTTCCGACGATGACCTTGGAGACGGGACGGTCCAGCTTCAGCACGCGGGCATGTCCCTTATAAACACGCATGATGTCCTGCTCCTCCTGCGCCACGGCGGCATTGGAGAGCGACAGCGTCATGATCAGGCTCGCAAATGCGGGAAGCGTCCAGCGGGTGGCGAGTGCGAACGTGTTCGGTTTCATGACGGTTCCTTGAGGAATATGGACGCTAGAGCATCGCCGCTTTTGGTGAATGAAGCGTTAAATTGATTTTCGGTGAATGGCCGCATCTGGCGTGAGCCCGGTGCCTGCCTGCATTTCCAGGGTTAAGCGTCGGATTTTACACGTCTGGTTTGTGGGGCGTTTACCATATAAACCGGGATCAGATGTTAATGGGTTGGTAACTCACTTCCTTAAGCCGTTTGAAATTGGCTCTCCTGTAGCTTCTGCCTCGACCGATCAACGGAAACAGTTGGCGGCAGTGCTGAACAACAAGTGAAGTAGGAGAGATCAAATGACCAAGCTTTTTGCACGTTTCATGAAAGATGAATCCGGCGCGACCGCCATCGAATATGGCCTCATCGCCGCCCTCATCTCCGTTGCCCTGATCACCGGCGCAACCGCCCTCGGTGACCAGCTCGACACCACATTCAATGACCTGTCGACGAAGCTCGACGAAGCCGGCAACGACCGCTAAGCGCAGTCGCCGTCAAGGGAAAAGGCCGCTTCCTCCGCGAGGCGGTCTTTTTTCGTTTTTCGGACATCAATCATTTCGTGCCGAAAACATGCAGCGGTTCCTGAAGGATCGCGTTCCGCTTTAGCGAAGACTTAATCGATCCAGCCGATCCTGAAAGCTCCCGTCGCCAATACCAGAGTGTTCCATGACTGACGCCGCCATTTTCGTCGTGTTTCCTCTTTGCCTCGCCTTCGCCGCGTTTTCCGATTTCTTCACGATGACGATCCCCAACCGGGTTTCGGCCATTCTTCTGGCCGCTTTCGTGGTCGTTGCGCCATTTGCGGGCCTTGGGCTTCAGGATATCCTGACGCATCTCGGCGCCGGAGCGATTGTCTTCACTTTCTGCTTTGCACTCTTTGCGCTCAATATCATGGGTGGGGGGGATGCGAAGCTGCTGACGGCCAGCGCCGTCTGGTTCGGCTTCGAACATTCGCTGTTTCTGTTCCTCGCCTATGTGTCGATCTTCGGCGGCGTGCTGACGCTGGTGATCCTGATGTTGCGCAAGCAAGAGAATGCCTTGCTCGCCACAGGGCTTCCGCTACCGCATCTTCTGTTCACGGCAAAGAAGATCCCATACGGTATTGCCATCGGTCTTGGCGGGTTTCTCGCCTATCCCTCATCGTCACTGATGATGGCGGCGCTTGGCCAGGTCCGTTAGCCAAAGGCGGCCGCACGGTTGCTAACTGCGCGTTAACCAAGCCGTTAAGCAACTCGTTAACCATAATTACACCAATTTCGGATCATTCTGCCCCAACGTAATTCTGTGGGGCAGAAAAACCATGAAACCGGTGCGCGTAATCATTCTGGCGGTTGCTGTCGTCTCGGCGGGGCTTGCCGGCTTTCTGGCTCTGAAATTGACGAGCCCGCGCACGGTGATTGCTGCCGGCGAGCCGGTCGTCGAAAAGGAACCGACGGTCAACGTTCTCGTTGCGAGCAAAAGCCTTCCCGTCGGCTCGCGCCTCAATGGTGATTCCGTCCACTGGACGACCTGGCCGGAAAGCAATCTCGTGGATGGGCTGATCACCGATCAGAACCGCCCGAACGCGGTTACCGATCTGACCGGCGTCGTTGTCCGCATGCCGCTTTTCAATGGCGAACCCGTCCGTCAGGAAAAGATCGCCGATGCTTCTTCGCGCATCATGTCCGCGCTGCTTCCGGCCGGAAAGCGTGCGGTCGCAACCGAAATCACCGTCGCGACCGGCGCCGGCGGCTTCATCCTCCCCAACGATCGCGTTGACGTCATCATGGTCCGCAAGACGGACGAGGGCGGCTTCATCACCGAAACCGTGCTGAGCAACGTGCGTGTTCTCGCCATCGACCAGCAGATCGAGGAGAAGGAAGACGGCTCAAAGTCCGTTGTCGGCACCACTGCCACGCTCGAGCTGACCCCTGATCAGTCGAAAGTCATGACGGTTGCCCAGCAGATGGCGGACCGCCTGTCGCTGGCGCTGCGCAGCATCGCCGACGCACAGGAGCCGGATACGGTCGCGGCGGATTATCTGCTGAGCGGTGATGGCCAGCCGGCCATCCAGGTCATCAAGTCGGGCTCCATCGTCAAGCCAGACGAAAGCACGTCCCAGGAAGGCACCCACGAATGACTGCGGAGCATAACGTGAAACTCATCGCAAAAACGCTGCGCGCATCCGTCGCCGGCAGCCTCGCGCTCTGCATGGCCTTCGTTGGGTTGCCGGGGCACGGTTTTGTCGCAAACGCCGCGAGCGAATCCCTCGTTCGCATCGTTGACAGCGGTCCTGGCGTCAAGAAGAGGATCAAACTTGGTCTGAACAAGGCGATCGTCGTTGACCTGCCGACGGATGCCCACGACATTCTCGTTGCCGATCCGACACTTGCGGATGCGGTCACGCGGTCCTCGCGGCGCATCTATCTTTTCGGCAAAACGGTCGGCCAGACGAATATCTTCGTCTTCGGCCCCAATGGCGAGGAAATCGTCAGCCTCGATCTGGAAATCGAGCGCGACATCGCCGGTCTGCAGTCGAACCTGCGTCGCTTCCTGCCGGACTCCGACATCAACGTCGAAATCATCTCCGACAACATCGTCCTGACCGGAACGGTGCGTACGCCGCTTGATTCGACACGCGTCGAGGAACTGGCCCGCGCGTTCATCAAGGGCGGTGAAGCCACAACCCGCAACATCACGGCCCAGGGCAACAACGGCGACGCCGACATTTTTGCCGAAAATCGCCAGCTGTCCCAGATCGTCAACCTCCTCACCATCGAAGGTGAGGATCAGGTCATGCTCAAGGTCACGGTTGCGGAAGTTTCACGCCAGGTCCTGAAGCAACTCGGGATTAGCGGCAGTATTTACAGCACCTCAAGCGGTGACGGAATCACGTTCAAAAACCCCGCAAATCTAGGAAATGCGGTTAACCCGCTGTCTTCCTTGATCGGCGGCTCCATTGGCACCGGGTCCATGGATTTCAAAAGCTACATCAATGCGATGGAGCAGGCGGGCGTTATGAGAACGCTTGCGGAACCCAGTCTCACAGCCATTTCCGGAAAAGAGGCAAAGTTCTTTGTCGGCGGCGAATACCGCCTGCCAAGTGGGCAGGAGGTGAGCGAAGATGAAGAAAACGGACGGACACTCACGCGCGAGACGAGCGATGTCGAATACGGCGTCGAGCTGAATTTCAAACCGGTCGTGCTGGGGCCTGGGCGCATTGCCCTTGATATAGAAACGAACGTATCGGAACCGACCTTCGAAGGATCCAGCGTCAGCGGCAATACTTACACCGATATCCCCGGCCAGACCTATATGTCGATCCGCAAGCGCGAAGCTTCGACCAGCGTCGAGCTTCCCTCCGGCGGCTCGATCGTCATCGGCGGTCTGATCCAAGACAATATCCGTCAGGCAATGTCCGGCCTGCCCGGCGTATCGAAAATCCCGATCTTCGGGACGCTCTTCCGCAGCAAGGATTTTATCCGCAACGAGACCGAACTGGTGATCATCGCGACGCCGTATCTCGTCAAGCCGGTTGGCCGCAACGCGCTCCAGCGTCCGGATGACAATTTCAACCCGACGGGTGACCTCTCCGGTTATTTCCTCGGCACGGTCAATCGCATCTACGGCAGTGCCCAGGCGCAGGCTCCAGCCGGCCAGTATCACGGCAATGTCGGCTTCATCTACAAATAGGCGGGACCGGACATGATCGACACGCTCTCCACGCACCGTCCCTTGAAAAGGCTTTCCGCCATGCGGTCCACCGATTTCTTCGATACCAGCCGGTCCCTGCGCCTTCTTGCACTGGGCGTGCTGCTCGCTGCCGGAACAAGTCTTGCCGGCTGCGCAAGGGACAACACCACAACCGGTTCGCTGCCCGACGACTACCGCACCCGTCATCCCATCGTGATTGCCGAATCCGAGCACGCCATCGACGTGCCGATCGCGTCCGGCGACCGGCACCTGACAATCAGCGCCCGCGAAGTCATTCGCGGCTTCGCTCAAAGCTACAAGGGCACGTCGACCGGCGTGGTCGAGATCATGCTGCCGTCCGGCTCGGCCAACGCTGCCGCCGCCGATTCGATGCGCCGTGAAATCCGCGCGGCTCTGGTCCAGGCCGGCGTACCGGCAAAGCGGCTCTTGGAAACCCACTATCAGGCTGGCGGTCCCAACGATGCGGCTCCTGTCCGGCTGCGCTACACCGCGATCACCGCGCAAACAGGCCCATGCGGGCAGTGGCCGAGTGACCTTGCCGTCAACACGATCCAGAACAAGAACTACGAGAATTTCGGCTGCGCCAGCCAGGCCAATCTGGCGGCTCAGATCGCCAATCCGATGGACCTGCTCGGACCGCGTGAAATGTCGCCGATCGACGCCGTGCAGCGCGGCGAGGTCCTTAATGACTATCGCGGCATCGACACGACGGTCGACACCGGTGGCACGACGATCAACTTCAACTGACGAACCGCACGGCTTGACGGGATAAGACCATGAGCGCGATTGACTACAAGATCGAGACGGGAGCGGAGGAGGCGAATATCGCCGCCGATCAGTTCCGTGCGGGTGATATCGAGCATCTGCGGCCGCTGCCCCGCATCTCGGTGCATGCCTTCTGCGAAACGCCGGCGCTGCAGAAGGTGATGGAACGTTGCGGTCAGGATCGCCGCATGGCGAAGGTCAATCTGCGCATCAACAGCGGCTCGATCACGGCTGCCGCCAACATGTTCTCCACCATGGCGACGCCGAACCTGATCATTCTGGAGACCGCCACCGAGCCGCGCCACCTGATGGAAGAGCTGGCACCGCTGGCCGCGGTTTGCGATCCGTCGACCAAGGTCGTCCTTATCGGTCGCTATAACGACATTCCGCTCTACCGCGACCTGATCCGCAACGGCATCTCCGAATATATGGTTGCGCCTGTCTCCATGCCGGACGTGCTGGCGACGATCGCCGGCATCTTTGTCGATCCCGAAGCCGAGCCGCTTGGTCGCACCATCGCCTTCATCGGCGCCAAGGGTGGCGTCGGCTCTTCGACGCTGGCGCATAACTGCGCCTGGGGCATCTCCAACCTGTTTTCGACCGAAGTCGTGCTCGCCGACCTCGATCTGCCCTATGGAACGGCCAATATCAACTTCGATCAGGACCCGCCGAGCGGCATCGCCGAGGCCGTCTTTGCCCCGGAACGCCTGGACGAAGTCTTCCTCGACCGCCTGCTGACCAAGTGCTCGGAGCGCCTCTCGCTTCTGGCCGCACCATCGATGCTCGATCGCGCCTATGACTTCGATCCGATGGCGTTCCAGCCGTTGACGGAACTGCTTCAGCGCAATGCCCCGGTGTCGGTGCTCGATGTGCCCCACCAGTGGTCGGAATGGACGCGCAATGTGCTTGCCGAGGCCGACGAGGTTGTGGTGACTGCGGTGCCGGATCTCGCCAACCTGCGCAATGCCAAGAACCTGTTCGATTGCCTGAAGAAGCTGCGGCCCAACGACAAGATGCCGCATCTGGTTCTCAATCAGGTCGGCATGCCGAAGCGCCCCGAAATCACGCCCGGCGACTTCTGCGAATCGCTCGAAATCGAACCGGTCGCGATCATTCAGTTCGACGCCGTCCTGTTCGGCAATGCCGCCAACAGCGGCCGCATGATCGCCGAAATCGACAAGAAGGCACCGGTTGCCGAAACCTTGTCGCAGCTTGCGCATCTCGTGACGGGCCGCGCCGAAGTGAAGAAACCGAAGAAGGGCGGTCTCGGCAAGATGCTGGGCCTGCTCGGTCGCAAGTAGCCGACGACGGATGATCCGGCAGCAGGGGAATGCCTCGCGAACAATGATAAGCGCGGGAAATTTGGAACGTAAAGCGGGTTGAAAGCATGTTTGGGAAACGCGGAAACGAAGGCTTTGGCAAGAGTGGCTCGAACGCCGCTCCGCCGCCGGTTGCTGTGTCTGCATCGGTCGCCGTGGCCGAAAAGCCAACGGCGGCGCCCGTGCTTGCCGAGCCTTCTGCCGTAGCTCGCCCGCAGCCGGCACCGGCTCCGGCCCGCCGCCGTCCGGCCCGCACGGAGGATTACTACGACACCAAGAGCCAGGTCTTCTCCGCGCTCATCGACACGATCGACCTTTCCCAGCTCGCCAAGCTCGACAATGAGAGCGCGCGCGAGGAAATCCGCGATATCGTCAACGACATCATCACCATCAAGAACTTCGCGATGTCGATCTCCGAGCAGGAAGAACTGCTTGAGGATATCTGCAACGACGTTCTGGGTTATGGTCCGCTGGAACCGCTGCTCGCCCGCGACGACATCGCCGACATCATGGTCAACGGCGCCGGCCAGACCTTCATCGAAGTCGGCGGCAAGACCATCGAATCGGAAGTCCGCTTCCGCGACAATGCGCAGCTGCTCTCGATTTGCCAGCGCATTGTCAGCCAGGTGGGCCGCCGCGTCGATGAATCCTCGCCCATCTGCGACGCCCGCCTTCCCGATGGCTCGCGTGTCAACGTCATTGCCCCGCCGCTTGCCATCGATGGCACCGCGCTCACCATTCGTAAGTTCAAGAAGGACAAGCTGAAGCTCGACCAGCTCGTCAAGTTCGGCGCCATCACGCCGGAAGGCGCGGTCCTTCTCCAGATCATCGGCCGCGTGCGCTGCAACGTCGTCATCTCCGGCGGTACCGGCTCCGGTAAAACCACGCTTCTCAACTGCCTCACCGGTTTCATCGATGCCGACGAGCGCGTCATCACCTGCGAGGACACGGCCGAACTACAACTGCAGCAGCCGCATGTGGTGCGCCTCGAAACCCGCCCGCCGAACATCGAAGGCGAGGGCGAGATCACCATGCGCGATCTCATCAAGAACTGCCTGCGTATGCGCCCCGAACGCATCATCGTCGGCGAAGTGCGCGGACCGGAGGTCTTCGACCTGCTTCAGGCGATGAACACCGGCCACGACGGCTCGATGGGCACCATCCACGCCAATACCCCGCGCGAATGCTTGTCGCGTATGGAATCGATGATCGCCATGGGCGGCTATACGCTGCCTGCCAAGACCGTGCGCGAAATCATCGCAGGCTCCATCGACGTCATCATTCAGGCCGCCCGCCTTCGCGACGGTTCGCGCCGCATCACCCACATCAGCGAGGTGATCGGCATGGAAGGTGACGTGATCATCACCCAGGACCTGATGCGCTACGAAATCGAGGGCGAAGACGCCAACGGCCGCATCATCGGCCGTCACAAGTCGACCGGCATCGGCCGCCCGAACTTCTGGGACCGCGCCCGTTACTTCAACGAAGACAAGCGCCTGGCGGCAACGCTCGACGCCATGGAAAAGGATTGATCGGCTTCATGTTCGGGATCGACATCACCGTTTTGGCGATCGCGGCGCTTGCGGCCCTGTCCATGGGCGGAGCCGCCTATGGCTTGATGTTCTCGCGGATCGAAACCGAGAAGAAAGCCGAAAGCCGCGTCCGCAAGGTGGCGGCGAGCGAAACCGACCGCGTCAAGGTCAAGGCTGCCCGCGACCGCATGACGGAAATGTCGAAACGGCGAAAGTCCGTGCAGGATTCGCTGAAGGACCTGGAAAAGAAACAGCAGGAAAAAACCGCCAAGGCGGCGCCGACGATGAAGATGCGGCTGGTGCAGGCTGGCCTCGCGATCACCGTTCCGCGGTTCTACATGATGAGCGTCGCGTTTGGCCTCGTGCTGGGCATTCTGGTGTTCGTCGCCGGCGCGGGCCCTCTCATCGCGCTTGGCATAACCCTGATTGCGGCCGCCGGTCTGCCGCGCTGGGTCGTCAATTTCCTCATCAAGCGGCGCTGCAAGCAGTTCCTCAACGAGTTTCCGAACGCGCTCGACGTGATGGTCCGCTCCATCAAGTCCGGCCTGCCGCTCAACGATGCCGTCCGGCTGATCGCAAATGACGGCCAGGAGCCGGTCAAGACCGAATTCAAGCGGATTATCGAATCGCAGCAAGTGGGTATGAATATTCCGGAAGCATGCGGGCGCATGATCAACAACATCCCGCTGCCGGAGGTGAATTTCTTCGCCATCGTCATCGCCATCCAGGCGCAGGCCGGCGGCAACCTCTCCGAAGCGCTCGGCAATCTTGGCAAGGTGCTGCGCGAGCGCAAGAAGATGAAGGCCAAGGTGCAGGCGCTCTCCATGGAGGCGAAGGCGTCTGCGGCGATCATCGGGGCCTTGCCCTTCATCGTTGCCGGTCTCGTCTACATGACCTCTCCGGATTACATGCTGATCCTCTTCACCGATCCGCGCGGCCATCTCATCATGGGCATCTCCGGCTTCTGGATGAGCATCGGCATCTGGGTCATGCGCAACATGATCAATTTTGACATCTGATACGGAAGAAGGTTCGGCATGAGCGAAGGTCTGATCGGCACCCTGACGAACCCGAACGTGATCGTGGCCGTGCTGGTTTCGGTCGCGGTGCTCGCGACATTCTACTCGCTGGCTGTTCCCTTCTTCGAGAAGGGCGATCTGGACAAGCGCATGAAAAGCGTGGCGAGCGAACGTGAACAAATCCGTGCCCGCGAGCGCGCCCGCCTGAACGCGGAAGGCGGCGGCAAGGCATCGCTGCGCACCAAGAACAACACATCCGTCCGCCAGATCGTCGAGCGGCTCAACCTGCGCAAGGCGCTCGTCGACGACAAGACCGTCAACCGGCTGAAATCCGCCGGTTATCGCTCCCAGAACGCGCTCAACACGTTCCTTTTTGCACGTTTCTGCCTGCCCTTCATCTTCCTCGCAGTGGGTGCCTTCTACATTTTCGGCCTGGGTTACCTCGGGACCAAACCGCTGCCGATGCGCATCCTTGCGGTCGTCGGCACAGCCTATCTCGGCTTTTATGCACCCAACATCTTCATCTCAAACGCCGTCACCAAACGACAGCACTCGATCCGCCGCGCCTGGCCGGATGCGCTTGACCTGCTGCTGATCTGCGTGGAATCGGGTATCTCGATGGAGCTTGCCATGCGCCGCGTGGCCGATGAAATCGCCGCGCAATCCACCGCGCTCGCCGAAGAACTTGTTCTGACCACCGCCGAACTCTCCTTCCTTCCCGACCGGCGCGTCGCGCTGGAGAATCTTGGCGTCCGCACCGGGCTTGACGAGGTGAAATCGGTCATGCAGGCCCTCATCCAGGCCGACCGCTACGGTACGCCGGTTGCCCAGGCGCTGCGCGTTCTGGCGCAGGAAAGCCGCGACCAGCGCATGAACGAGGCCGAGAAAAAGGCTGCCGCCCTGCCGCCGAAACTCACCGTGCCGATGATCCTGTTCTTCCTGCCGGTGCTGGTTGCCGTCATTCTCGGCCCGGCCGGCATCCAGGTCTCCGACAAGTTTTAGGCTCTCCTAACGCTTCAAAACTGAAAATGCCCCGCGCATGACATGCGACAGGGCATTTTTTGCAAGCGTCCGGGTGTGAATCTCAGTTCGTGCCGTTGTCCGGCTCCGCCTTGTCGCTCTTTGCCAGCTTCTGCCAGTTGTTCTGCTGGGCCAGCATGGCGCGGAGATAGGCGACGTTCGCTTCCGCCTGGTCCGGGGAAAGCTCGCGGCTGGCGATTTCCTCTGCTTCCTGGAAGCGCCCCTGCAGTCCGACAGCAAGGGCGAGGTTCTGGCGCACGCCGCTGTCGGCTCCGGGCTGGCTGGCGGCCGAGCGCAGATAGGTTTCGGCCGTCTTGAGGTCCTTTGCCAGCAGGTAAGACATGCCGAGATTGGAAAGAACGGAAGGCTCGTTCGGCTGGATGTCGAGCGCATCGCGATATCGCGCGCGGGCTTCGCCGGAGCGGCCAAGCTGATCGAGGATCGCACCTTCGGCGGATTTCAGCTTCCAGTCCGGGCGGTCCGGCGTCTGGGCGCGGGTGATCGTCGAGAGCGCCTGCTCCAGCTGGCCCGCGGCGGCCTGCGACTTGCCGTAGGCGGCCAGCACATCCCGATCGTTGGGGAACTTGATCGCGACCTGTTGCATCACGGCCAGCGCCTGCTCATTGCGGCCGGTCATGCGCAGCGCATTGGCGTAGTTGAGACCCGTGTTGCGGTCGTTGGGGTTGCGCTCATAGGCCTTGCCGATGCTGTCGGCGGCCTGCGCGAGTTGCGCTGCGCTCATGGAGGAGGAGACCGCCGTTGAGGCGGGCACGGAGCCGGTCGTCAGCTCCTTCTTCTGGCCGGCACAGCCGCCGAGGGCCGCCGCGACGAGAATGACGGAAAGACCGGATGTCATCCGGAACGAACGAAACTGTCTGGCCATCGCCAATGCCCCCATGCCGTAAATTCACGCACCGGACACGAGCAACAAAAACGGCGCAATCTTCGCTCCAGCAATAGTCTGTTAACCCTAATAGAGTGTTAATCACGACCTCGGCGACTTGTGCCGCTTCAAGGATTTTTGCATGGCCCCCTTCCAGTTCATCGAACGCGCGTCTCCTTTCAACACCAGCGGCGGCAAGACGCTGCCGATCTTTGCGGTGACGCCAGCCCATGTGGAACTTGGCGCCATTGATCCGATCGCGCTCGACTGGGCGCGCAAGGCCGGCTTCAAGGCGGAGCCGGGCGCCGTGCTGCTCATCCCGTCGGAAGACGGTCATCTAGGCGGCGCATTGTTCGGCCTCGGCGCCAATCCGTCCGAGGCGCCGTTCCTGACCGGCAAGCTGGCGCGCACGCTTCCGGCCGGCAAATGGCATGTGGAGACGGCGCCGCTGACCGCCAATCGTCTCGCACTGGGTTACGGCCTGGGCTCCTACCGCTTCGATCGGTACAAATCGTCTGCGTCGGAAGCCCCGACGCTGATGATCCCCACCGATGCCGATGCCGTCGATATCAAGCGGCAGCTCGCCGGTGTCTTCCTCGCACGCGATCTCATCAACACGCCGACCAACGACATGGGTCCGGATGCCCTGGAAAAAGCCTTCCGCGCCCTTGCCGACCACTACAAGGCGACGGTCACGGCCGTTCATGGCGACGACCTTCTCGCCAAAAATTTTCCGCTCATCCATACCGTCGGTCGCGCCAGCGCCGAAGCGCCACGGCTGCTCGAAATGCGCTGGGGCAAGAAGGGCCACCGCAAGGTGACGCTGGTCGGCAAGGGGGTCTGCTTCGATACCGGCGGTCTCGATATCAAGCCTGCCTCCTCGATGCTTCTGATGAAGAAGGATATGGGCGGCGCCGCCAATGTCATGGGTCTGGCGCTGATGATCATGGATGCCAAGCTGAAGGTTGATCTGCGGGTTCTGGTGCCGGTGGTTGAAAACTCGATCTCGGCCAATGCCTTCCGCCCGGGCGACATCTATCGCAGCCGCAAGGGGCTGACGGTCCAGATCGACAACACCGACGCGGAGGGACGTCTGATCCTCGCCGATGCACTGGCCTTGGCCGATGAGGAGGATGCCGATCTCATCATCGACATGGCGACGCTGACAGGGGCTGCCCGGGTGGCGCTGGGGCCGGACTTGCCCCCGTTCTATACAGACGACGAAAATCTCGCCCACGATCTGACGGAGGCGAGCCTGACGGTCGATGACCCGCTCTGGCGCATGCCGCTCTACAAGGGTTACGAGAAGGATATCAACGCCCGCATCGCCGACCTGACCAATGCACCGTCAGGCGGCATGGCCGGCTCGATCACGGCGGCATTGTTTCTCAAGCGCTTTGTCACGAAGGCGAAAAGCTGGGTGCATCTGGATATCTTCGGCTGGGCGCCGGTCGAGCGCCCGCATTCGCCGCTGGGCGGAGAGGCGCAGGCAATCCGCGCGCTGTATCATCTGATCGCAGCAGGTAAAAAATAGGGCAGGGCGGCAGGGCCGCCTCTGCCCTTCGCAGAGGAGTAGGTGGCGGTCCCGCCTTATTCGTTGATCAGCCGCTTCAGAAGCTCGATCTCATGGCTGAGCTTGGTGTCGCCGGAGATCAGGTCCTCGATCTTGCGCACGGCATGCAGCACGGTCGTATGGTCGCGTCCGCCGAAACGACGGCCGATTTCCGGGAAGGAGCGCGGCGTCAGCGTCTTGGCCAGATACATGGCGATCTGGCGCGGCTTGACGATGACGCGGGTGCGGCGGTTGGAGACCAGCTCCTGGCGCGACACGTTGTAATGCTTGGCGACGACGCGCTGGATGTCCTCGATGCGAACCCGGCGAGGCTCGCCGGCATTGACGAGATGGCCAAGCAGTTCGTCGACACGCTCGATCGACAGCTGCGGCTCGAAGGAACGGCGGAAGAGCAGCTGGTTGAAGGCCCCTTCCAGTTCGCGGCCGCTGGCGGTGATGTTGCGGGCGACGTGGCTCAGGATATCGGCGGGGATATCGAGCGATGCATCTTCCTGACGCGCGGCTTCAAGCCGGCGCTTGAGGATTTCCAGGCGCATCTCGTAGTCCGGACCATCCATTTCGATGGCCACGCCGCCCTGAAGGCGCGAGCGCACGCGCGGATCGAGCGATTCCAGTTCCCACGGCGCGCGGTCGGCGGCAACGACAACCTGCTTAGCGCTGTCGAGCAGCATGTTGAGCAGATGGCAGAATTCGTGCTGGATCGACTTGCCCTGCAGGAACTGCATATCGTCAATCACGAGAAGGTCGATATTGCGCAGGGTTTCCTTGAGCGACAGCGCATCATTGTCGCGGATCGCGGTCGCGAAACGCCACATGAAATACTCGGCCGTCAGATAGACGACGCGCGAGGTGCGCGGGCTCTGGATCGCGGCATTGGCGATCGCCTGCAGGAGATGTGTCTTGCCGAGGCCGACGGTGGAGTGAATGAACAGCGGATTGAAGCGCACGGCGCCGGCGCCGGCTTCGGCGATCGTCTTTGCGGCAGCAAGAGCCACGCGGTTGGACGAGCCTTCCACGAAGCTGTCGAACGTATAGCGCTGGTCAAGCGGCGAACCGAAAAGCGGCCCGGAGTGAGATGGCGCAGGCTTCTGCACGCCGCCGATGGCGGCCGTCGCATGCTGGGCGATGCTCTGGGGCGAAGCGCGCCGGTTCTGCGCGGGAACTGCAACATCGACCTGAGGGCTGGACGCAGCCTCTTCGGCCGAGCCCGGCCTTGCGCCGCGGGTTGCGGTGCGCACCAGAATTTCGACCTTGAGAATTTCCGCATCTTCCTGCTGGAAAAGGCTGGTGATGAGGTCGAGATAGCGGTTGTTGATCCACGACTTAAGGAATGTCGTCGGAACAGACAGGCGCACCACGCTCTTGGAAACCGAATGCAGCTTCAGCCGGCCGAACCAGCTGGCATAGACATCGGGACCGACCTGGGCCTTCAAACGCGCACTGACCCGATCGAAAAGCGCGCTCTGCCGCATGTCGTTTTTCTCTCCCGCTGCATCAGGCTGCTTGGACGCAATCTGAAATGCATTCTCCCCGTCTTCGAACACACCCGCCGCCGTCACAGAATTTGTAAGCATATCGCCGCCTTCCAATATCATTCCATGGGGTCGCCATTGCTGCCGGCCCCGACCATCCATGCCCATGGTTACGGCTCCTTTGTCCAAGGCATGCCGTTCCACAAACGTTATCCGCTGGCTGGGGGAGCCTCATTCTCCCTTTTGCCGCGGTTTTCGCACGAATGCGCCAGCTTCAAGTCAAACGCATGTCCCCCGTGCGGGTTCAATCTCATATCGGCACCCTCTGCGGTGCCATTCCTCCCAAAACTCCTCTTTACCTCAACAATCGCCCTCGTCGCGACCGTCAATTCTCCCTGCGAAGGCAGTCGCTATATCGCGCCGCTCCGCTCACTGCCGGATCGGTATCATGCTGCCTCACACGACACCGGACAGTCTGCTATGGTGGCGTCAGCAACCATAGGATGCAAAAAATCGCTCTGGGACGCCAAAGCGACCAGTGACAATCTCTTCACCTGAATGATGGAACGTTGTGGAACCACCCCGTTTGCAGAGGACTAGGCGAAATTTCGCCGGCTCTTAAAAAACCGGCTCTTTCGTCTCGTTTACGGGTATGTCCCGCGCCCTCTGTCCAGAACATTTAGGCAGGATCGTATCCCCAAATCAATCGCGATTTTTAGGGTCCGGGGGCGGTTGCCGGTTGACTCTTTATGCGTGTGCTGACAGCGGCGGCAGGGGGCGAATAAGAATCGCTTTTGAATCAAGGGCTTTGAAAAAGGTGCTGGAAATGAGCCGGCGAAAAACAAAAAAAATAAAAAATCTCTTGACTCGTCACAGGGGTTAACGGCCCCGGCCAGGCGGTGGATGAGTCTTGAGGTCCTCCGGCAAGCCCTTGTTTTTTCTTCATAAATTATGTCATCGCGGAGACATGATGACATTTCTGCGTATTAACCATGACAGGTGTCATAGGCCTGAATCCGAATAGCCCGGTCACGGATGACCGGGCTATTCAAAGTGGAAATTCGTGAGCCGGATTAGGCCGTCAGAGCCTTGACGCGGCTGGCAAGACGCGAAACCTTGCGGGATGCCGTATTGGCATGCAGGACGCCCTTGGTGGCGGCGCGCTGCAGTTCCGGCTGGGCTGCTTTCAGGGCTGCCTGAGCAACGGCTGCATCACCCGAAGCGATGGCTTCTTCGACCTTGCGGATAAAGCCGCGAACGCGCGAACGGCGGGACTTGTTGACTTCCGTACGGGCGGCGATTTTGCGGGTCGCTTTTTTCGCCGAAGTTGTATTGGCCATTTGGTGTCTCTCTTCGAAATCTGACAAAAACTTCCGCTTCGCCGTGCCGGGTCACTGCGACCTGTCATCCAAGCAATTCGGGAGCAATATCGGAAAACCTTGGAGCGGCTTTCCAAACTGAGGGCGGCATATAACCGGAAACGCCCCCGTCGTCAACGCGCTAATTGCAGCCCTGCCATCTCATTTCTGGCAGGACGGGCAGTAGAACGTTGAGCGCCCCGCCTGCACGATCCGCGTCACGGTCCCCTTGCAGTCCGGCGTGCGACAGGGCTCGCCCTCCCGGTCATAAACGGAAAAGGAGTGCTGGAAGTAACCAAGCGTACCGTCGGTCTGGATATGGTCGCGCAGCGAAGAGCCGCCGGCAGCGATCGCGTCTGCAATGACGGCGCGGATCGCTTCCGTCAGGGCCGTCAACTTTTTCGTCGGCTTGCCCTTGGCATCGACCACGGCACCCGCAGGCTTCAGGGGCGTGAGATGGGAGCGCCACAGCGCCTCGCAGACATAGATGTTGCCCAGCCCCGCAATATTGCGCTGGTCGAGCAGGGCAGCCTTCAGCGGCTGCGCCTTGCCCTTGAAGCGTTTCGCGAGATAGGCGGCGTCCAGCACATTGCCGGTCGGTTCCTCGCCAAGACTTTTGAAGAACGCATGGGCCGACAGAGCATCCCGCGCGATGATATCCATGAAGCCGAAGCGGCGCGGGTCGTTATAGATGACGCGGGCCGGGCCATTTTCCGTCAGGAGATGAAAGATCACGTGGTCGTGTTTCTCATCCTTGCTGCGCTCGTGGTGGAAGCTTCCAGGTGTCTCGGAAGCGGCGCCCGCTTCGATGCGGAAGGAGCCGGACATGCCGAGATGGGCAACGACGACATCACCGCCCTCAAGCTCGATCAGCAGATATTTGGCGCGGCGCGACAGCGCTGCAATGCGCTTGCCTTCAAGGCTTGCGGAAAAGCCGTTTGGAAACGGAAAGCGCAAGTCTGGTCTGCGAAGCTCGGCGCGTACGATGATGGCGCCTTCCATCGTCGGCGCCAGTCCGCGTTTCACCGTCTCGACTTCGGGAAGCTCCGGCATCCCCTCTCCTTCATTTGGGCTGCGATCATTTGTCGATTTCCTTGGCCGTGCACATATCTTATAGGGATGGCGCGGGATAATGCCGCCTTTGGGCAGTCCTGAGCAGAGATAGCGTCTCGATTTCGAATTCGCTATGGTCGTGGTGAAGAGTAGGAGACTGGCACGATGACAGGTGAACGAACATCCGCCGATGGCGGCATGGAAACCTCCTACGGCTTTCGCCAGGTGAACAAGGGCGAAAAGCAGGCCCTCGTCAACGATGTCTTCCACAAGGTCGCCAAGCGCTACGATATCATGAACGACGTGATGTCCGTCGGCCTGCACCGCGCCTGGAAGGATGCGATGATATCTGCGCTCAATCCGAGCCGCAGCGAGGATTACAGGACGCTCGACGTTGCCGGCGGCACCGGCGATATCGCCTTCCGCATCATCGAAGCCTCCGACCGCAAGGCCCATTCGACGGTTCTCGACATCAACGGCTCGATGCTCGCCGTCGGCGCCGAGCGGGCGAAGAAGAAGGGCCTGTCGGACAATCTCACCTTCGTCGAGGCCAATGCCGAGGAACTGCCGTTCGAGGCCAATTCCTTCGACGCCTACACGGTCGCCTTCGGTATCCGCAACGTGCCGCGCATCGATGTGGCGCTGTCGGAGGCCTACCGCGTGCTGAAGCGTGGCGGCCGGCTGCTGGTGCTCGAATTCTCCGAGGTCGAGATGCCGCTGCTCGACAAGGTCTATGATGCCTGGTCCTTCAACGCGATTCCGCAATTCGGCAAGATGATCACCGGCGATGGCGAGCCCTACCAGTATCTGGTGGAATCGATCCGCAAGTTCCCGAACCAGAGCGATTTTGCCGCCATGATCAAGGCGGCCGGTTTCTCGCGGGTGACCTATACCAATTACACCGGCGGCATTGCCTGCCTGCATTCCGCCTGGAAAATCTGAAACCATGGCATTTTCCGCTCCGTTCGACCGACACTCCGCCGGCAAAGCCTCATGAGCACGCCCGGAGCCTATCTGCGTCTGATTCGCATCGGCTGGGTGCTGGTGCGCGAAGGCGTCGTCTCAGCCCTGCCGCCGGAAAACCTGCCGGCGTTCGCGCGCTTCGGTCAGTCCGTTGCCGGGCTCTTCTCGCGTCGCCGCGCGCTCAATGAAGAGCGCAGCGATCGTCTCGCCCGCGCCATCGAGCGTCTCGGTCCCTCCTATGTGAAGATCGGCCAGTTTCTGGCGACCCGGCCGGATGTGGTCGGTGCCGAATTCGCCAACGACCTGACCTTCCTGCAGGATCGCATGGCGACCTTCCCGATCGAGGAGGCGCGCGCCGCGATCGAAGGCTCGCTTGGCCGCTCGGTCTCCGAACTTTACGCCCATCTGGACGCGCCGATCGCCGCGGCTTCTGTTGCGCAGGTGCATCCCGCCGGCATTCTCGTAGATGGTGTCGAGCGCAAGGTGGCGGTCAAGGTTATCCGCCCCGGCATCCGCCAGCGCTTCGCCAATGACCTCGAGGCCATGTATCTCGTCTCGCGCATGCAGGAGCGTCTCCTGCCGCACACGCGGCGGCTTCGCCCCGTCGAGGTGACGAAGACGCTGGAGCAGACGACCAAGATCGAGATGGACCTGCGGCTGGAAGCAGCCGCCCTTTCGGAGATCGCTGAAAATTCCAGGAACGATCCCGGTTTCCGTGTGCCCAAAGTCGATTGGGAGCGCACCGGCCGTGATGTCGTGACCATGGAATGGATCGACGGCATCAAGATGTCGGATGTCCAGGGCCTGATCGATGCCGGCCATGACCTGAACGCGCTCGCCGATACGCTGATCCAGTCCTTCCTGCGCCACACCCTGCGCGACGGCTTCTTCCACGCCGACATGCACCAGGGCAACCTCTTCGTCGATCCGGCCGGCATGATCGTCGCCGTCGATTTCGGTATCGTCGGCCGGCTCGGCAAGAAGGAGCGGCGGTTCCTTGCCGAAATCCTCTACGGTTTCATCACCCGCGATTATCGCCGCGTGGCGGATGTGCATTTCGAGGCCGGCTACGTGCCGTCCCATCATGATGTCGCCAGCTTCGCCCAGGCGATCCGGGCGATCGGCGAGCCGATCCATGGCCAGCCGGCCGAAACCATCTCCATGGCAAAGCTTTTGACGCTGCTTTTCGAGGTCACCGAGCTTTTCGATATGGAAACCCGGCCCGAACTGGTGATGCTGCAGAAGACCATGGTCGTCGTCGAAGGTGTGGCGCGCACCCTCAATCCGCGCTTTAATATGTGGAAGGCGTCGGAGCCTGTGGTTGGCGGATGGATCCGCGACAATCTCGGGCCCAAGCGCATCGTCTCGGACGTCCGCGAAGGCCTTCATGCGGCCTTGCGTCTTGCCGAAGCTGCACCCGAGATCGCCGCAAAGACGGAAAAGTTTTCGCGTGAGATCACCGATATGGCGGAAAGCGGCCTGCGCTTCGACGCGCAGACGGCCGAGGCCATCGGCCGCTCGGAAGCCCGCCACAGTCGGCTGGGCCGTCTGGCGCTGTGGGTGATCGCGGCAACGCTCGTCTATATCGCGTTTAAACTGGTTTGAGGCATTTATCGTCCCTTCTCCTCGCAGGCGGGGAGGAGGGAAGCGTTTCCGAAACAATCAGAAACGAAAAAGCCGAAACATTACAAAGATTTCATCCGCTCAGACTTCATTCAGGCACTTTTGGCTATTACGTGAGGGATAGTTGAACGCAGCGCAGGCTGCGCCCTTGGGTGAGGATGTGCTGAAAAATGGCGGATGTTTCCCGGAAAATCGATGCGGAACCAGCGGTTGAGATCGCGCCTGCACCGGTGCCGCGTCGTCCGCGCCGCCGCTCGCGGCGTTGGCTTCTGCTTCCCGTTCTCGTGGTCCTTGGCGCGGCAGGCTGGTACGGCTGGAGCCAGTATAACGGCGAGACCACCGTTGCGGCCGTCGTCACGGAAAATCCGATCCGCGGCTCCATTGAAAACAGCGTCACGGCCTCAGGCCTTTTGAGTCCCATCAAGGATGTCGATGTCGGCGCGCAGGTGTCAGGTCAGCTGAAGAGCCTCAAGGTCGAGATCGGCGACACGGTCGAGGAAGGTCAGCTCATCGCTGAAATGGACAGCGCCTCGATCGAGACCCAGATCGAGATCGCAGAGGCGGAACTTGCCAATCTCGAAGCCCAGATGCTCGACAAGAAGGCGCAGGTGGTGCTCGGAGCTGCCAATCTCAAGCGCCAGCAGAACCTCGTTGCCAGCAACAGCGCGGCGCAATCGGCGCTCGATGAAGCCGTGGCCAATCTGGCGACCGCAGAGGCGAATGTCGCCTCGCTTGAAGCGCAGATCCGCAAGCAGGAAGCAAGCCTCAAGGACGCCCGCATCAGCCTCGGCTATACCAAAATCTACACCCCGATGGCCGGCACGATCGTCGAGACCGCCGCCAAGGAAGGCCAGACGCTGAACGCCAACCAGTCGACCCCGACGATCGTCACCGTTGCGGATCTCTCGACCATGACGGTGGAGGCGGAAGTTTCCGAAGCCGATGTCGGCAAGCTGAAAATCGGCATGGATGCCTATTTCACCCTGCTCGGCCAGCCCGGCAAGCGTTACGAAGGCAAGCTTCGCCAGATCAAACCGACGCCATCGACCGAAAACAACGTCGTTCTCTATTACGCCCTCTTCGATGTGCCGAACCCCGAAGGCACGCTGATGATGAACATGACTGCCCAGGTTTTCTTCGTCGAGGCGCGCGCCGAAAACGTGCTGACCGTCCCGGTCGCCGCAATCCACACCGGTGCCGATGGCAAGAGCCGCGAAGTGACGGTCGTGACCGGCTCCGGCGCCCAGGAGACCCGTGTCGTCGAAACCGGCGTGCAGAGCCGGGTTCGCGTCGAGATCAAGAGCGGGCTTGATGAGAACGATCGCGTGGTCGTGGGCACTGGCTCTCGTGACGGCACCTCCAGCAGTGGCTCGCGGCGCAACATGCGCGGCATGCCGCCGATGTTCTGAGGTCAATCATGGCTCCCATCATCTCGCTGAAGGATATCCGCAAGACGTTCGTCAATGGCGATGTTGCCGTCGAAGTTCTGCGCGGCGTGTCGCTCGATATCCGCGCCGGCGAGTTTGTTGCCATCGTGGGCGCTTCCGGCTCCGGCAAATCGACGCTGATGAATATTCTCGGCTGCCTCGATACCCCGACCGGCGGGCAATATCTGCTGGAAGGCGAGGATGTTTCCGATCTCGATGCGGACGAGCTTGCGGCACGCCGGCGTCAACTCTTCGGCTTCGTCTTCCAGAGCTACAACCTCGTGCCGACCGCCACGGCGCAGGAAAATGTCGAAATCCCTGCGATCTATGCCGGCATGCTGGGTGCTGCCCGCCGCGCCCGCGCCGAAGCGCTGCTGACGTCGCTGAACCTCGGCGAGCGTCTCGACCACCTGCCGAACCAGCTTTCGGGCGGCCAGCAGCAGCGTGTGTCGATCGCCCGCGCCTTGATGAACGGCGGCCAGATCATTCTGGCCGACGAGCCGACCGGCGCGCTGGACAGCCAGAGCGGCCGCGATGTGATGGCGACGCTCCGGAAAATGAACGAGGACGGCCACACCGTCATCATCATCACCCACGCGCCCGAGCTTGCCGAGGCGGCCGATCGGGTGATCGAGATCAGCGATGGCCGGATCACAGCCGACCGGATGACCGGCAATGTCCGTCGCATCGCTCGCAACACGGTCAGACCCGCCACCGCCGCAAAGGGTGCGGCCGCCTTCACGACGGACCTTGCCGAGGCTGTGCGCATGTCCTTTCGCGCTCTGAGATCAAACCTGTTCCGCACCATCCTGACCCTTCTGGGCATCGTCATCGGCGTCAGTTCCGTCGTGGCGATGCTGGCGATCGGCACGGGCGCGCAGGATCAGGTTTTGAGCCGCATTTCCGCGATGGGCTCCGACCTTCTCGTCGTGCGTCCGAACATGGCGAATTTCCGTGGCGGGGAGGGCGGAAGCATCGTGTCGCTGATCCCTGCGGATGCCGATGCCATTCTGGAATTGCCCAATATCAGCTTCGCCGTGCCGGAAATGCAGAGCACGCTGACGGTGCGCGCGGGAAACAAGGACACCCAGACGACCGTCAACGGCACGATCCCGCAATTCACCACCGCAAAATCCTGGCAGGTGGAGGAGGGCGCCTTCATCGAGCAGGCGGATATGGACAGCTATGCCAGCGTCGCGGTGCTCGGCCGCACGGTGGCCGATACTCTGTTTCCCGATGGTAGCGATCCGCTCGGCCAGTATATCCTCATCAAGAACATCCCCTTCCAGGTCATCGGCGTGATGGCCAAGAAGGGCGCGACGGCCGGCGGCAACGACCAGGACGACGCCGTGCTGGTGCCGCTGTCGACCGGCAACCTCCGGCTTTTCGGCGCAAGAAACGTGCGCTCGATCACCGTTCAGGTGAAGGATGACAGCCTCATCAACGTCACGCAGGACCAAATCCAGGCTCTGCTGGATCAACGTCATAACCGGCAGGATACCCAGATCACCAATCTCGCCGCGATCCGCGAAACCTTTACCGAAACGTCGAACATCCTGAAGATATTCCTGGGCTCCATCGCCGCCATCTCCCTGCTGGTCGGCGGCATCGGGGTAATGAACATCAT
This sequence comes from Pararhizobium arenae, assembly GCF_001931685.1. Classification (GTDB taxonomy): domain Bacteria; phylum Pseudomonadota; class Alphaproteobacteria; order Rhizobiales; family Rhizobiaceae; genus Pararhizobium; species Pararhizobium arenae. Next base: position 299,613 of record NZ_MOOY01000004.1, read on the forward strand.
GCTGGTTTCGGTGACCGAGCGCACCCGCGAGATCGGCATCCGGATGGCAACGGGCGCACGCGCACGCGATATCCTCACCCAGTTCATCGTCGAGGCGCTCGTCGTTTCGGCACTCGGTGGCCTGATCGGCGTGGCGCTGGGTCTGGGCATCGGCGCACTTGCGCAGGCTCTTGGCGTGGCGGTCAGCTTTTCGGCAGGCCCTGTTATCCTTGCCTTCGCAAGCGCGTTCCTCACGGGCCTCGTCTTCGGCTACTTGCCTGCGCACAATGCATCGCGCCTGCAGCCGGCCGTGGCGCTTGCCTCGGTGTAGGTTCCCCTGTTCCTTCAGCACAACCGTACACAACTTTTATGATCGTCATGCGGGAATTTGTTCGATAATTGTTCTTGTTTTATTCCGTGTTCCGTGCAAGATTTTCCCGCACAACCTGATGGGAATACCAACGCCGGGCGCTATTTGCCCTGGATGAAAAGGGCATGGGCATGGTCGCGCGGGTCAGTACGGTTGCATTTCAGGGGATTGAAGGCGTTCCTGTCGATGTGCAGGTCATGGTTGCGCCGGGCCAGATCGGCATGCAAATCGTCGGCCTTCCGGACAAGGCCGTCGCCGAAAGTCGCGAGCGGGTGCGCGCAGCCCTGCATGCTTCAGGTCTGTCTCTGCCGCCAAAGCGCATCACCGTCAATCTTGCCCCTGCCGATCTCCCGAAAGAGGGAAGCCATTTCGATCTTGCCATTGCTCTCGGCCTGATGGCGGCCCTCGGCGCCATCCCCGCCGATGCCCTTGCGTCTTACGTCGTCATTGGCGAACTCAATCTTGACGGCACGATCGCGGCTGTGGCCGGGGCGCTTCCTGCCGCCATCGGCGCCAATGCACTCGACAAGGGCCTGATCTGCCCTGCTGAAAGCGGCCCCGAAGCCGCCTGGGCGGGAAGCGAGATCGACATTCTCGCACCGCGAAGCCTGATCGCGCTCGCCAACCATTTCCGCGGCACTCAGGTCCTCTCGCGGCCCGAGCCTGCCATCCGCGCCACTGCCGCCAACATGCCGGATCTCGCCGATATCAAGGGCCAGGAAAGCGCCAGACGGGCGCTCGAAGTCGCGGCCGCCGGAAACCACAATCTCCTGATGGTTGGCCCGCCCGGTTCCGGAAAATCCATGCTCGCCGCACGCTTGCCCTCGATTCTGCCGCCGCTCTCGCCGGCTGAGCTTCTCGAGGTCTCGATGATCCACTCCATCGCCGGCCAGCTTTCCGGCGGCAAGCTTTCGGATCGACGCCCTTTCCGCACGCCCCACCACTCCGCCACCATGGCCGCGATGATCGGCGGTGGCCTGCGTGCCCGCCCCGGTGAAGCCTCGCTTGCCCATCATGGCGTTCTGTTCCTGGATGAGTTTCCGGAGTTTACCCCGCAGGTGCTCGATGCCCTTCGCCAGCCGCTCGAAACGGCGGAATGCGTCATCGCCCGCGCCAATCATCGCGTCTCCTATCCCGCCGCCATCCAGCTTGTCGCCGCCATGAACCCCTGCCGATGCGGCATGGCGGGCGAGCCCGGCCACAGCTGCGCCCGCGGCCCGCGCTGCGTCGCTGATTATCAGGCCCGCATTTCCGGCCCGCTTCTCGATCGCATCGATATCCGCATCGATGTCCCCGCCGTGACCGCCAGCGATCTCATTCGCCCCGGAACGGCTGAGTGCAGCGCCAGCATCGCGGCCCGCGTGGCCCGCGCCCGCGAGTTGCAGCAGGACCGTTTCCTCGCGGCCGGCCTCTCCGGCATCACCACCAATGCCCGCTGCACGACAACGATGATCGAAACCATGGCCGCGCCGGATGCCGGCGGTTTGCAATTGCTGCGGGATGCTGCCGAAAAAATGCGCTTCTCGGCCCGAGGCTATCACCGCGTCCTGAAAGTTGCCCGCACGCTGGCCGATCTCGATGAAAAGCCGACCGTCGGCCGCATCCACATCGCTGAGGCAATTTCCTACCGTATGCCCAGCGAAAGGCTGGCGACAACGGCGGTGGCCTAAAGCGTGTCGCGATCTTTCAGATTCGCTCGTCCGCTTTAGGTTTTTGTTTTTACGCATGTCGTTTCGCGCAGGGAAAGCCAGAAGCCGGCCCGCAATCGCCCATCTGAAAAGAAAACGCCGCACAACAGAGGAAGCGCGGCGTCGGAAAGTAAGAAACGAGAAATTCCCGTCTTGGGCCAGCCAGTTACGCTCCGAGCCCTTCGAAGAGCACGGTCGAGAGATAGCGTTCGGCGAAGGAGGGAATGATCACGACAATCGTCTTGCCCTCGTTTTCCGGCCGCTGGCCAATCTCGATGGCCGCTGTCAGCGCAGCACCGGAAGAGATGCCGACCGGCACGCCTTCGAGCCGCGCCACATGACGCGCCGCGTCGATCGCTTCCGCGCTGCTGACGGTGACGATCTCGTCATAGATTCCGGTGTCGAGGATGGCGGGCGCAAAGCCCGCGCCGATGCCTTGGATCTTGTGCGGCCCCGGCACGCCGCCGGAGAGCACCGGTGATTCCTCGGGCTCCACGGCAATCACCTTGATCGACGGCTTCTTCGCCTTCAGCACTTGGCCCGCGCCGGTGATGGTGCCGCCCGTGCCGATGCCGGAGACGAGAATGTCAATCGCGCCATCCGTATCGTTCCAGATTTCCTCCGCCGTCGTCTTACGATGGATTTCCGGGTTGGCGGGGTTTTCGAACTGCTGGGGAATGATCGCGTCATCAAGACCCTCGGCCAGCTCCTGCGCCTTGGCGATCGCGCCCTTCATGCCCTTGGCGCCTTCGGTCAGCACCAGTTCAGCGCCGAGCAGCGCCAGCATCTTGCGACGCTCGATCGACATGGTCTCGGGCATCGTCAGGATCAGCTTGTAACCCTTGGCGGCGGCCGCAAAGGCGAGCGCGATGCCCGTGTTGCCCGACGTCGGCTCGACAAGCGTCGTCTTTCCGGGCGTGATCTTGCCCTGCGCTTCCAAGGACTCGATCATCGCCACGCCGATGCGGTCCTTCACGGACGCGATCGGGTTGAAGAATTCGAGCTTTGCCAGAAGATGGGCCTTCACGCCCTTCTCCTTCGCCAGCTTGTCCAGCCGAACGATCGGCGTGTCGCCAATCGTCTCGGTGATGGAGGAATAGATGCGGCCGCGGCCGGGCTTACGCTGATCGGACATGCTCGTCTCCCATGATGTTATCGGTCAAAGATAAGATCGCTAAGCAATAAAGACGAGGGCGCAACTAGGTCACCCCGCAACGTTCACGAAAAATACCGCTCGGCGACGCGCGATGGCGCGAATGATTTTCTCAGGCCGCGCGGGTCGCGATGTAGACGGCGGTCGAGCCCAGAATGCCGGCCGCGATACGGTTCAGCGAACGCAGCGCCTTCGGCTCTTTCAGAAGCAAGCGCGCCCGCGAGGCGAGCAGGATGTAAGGGATCAAAACCGCCATCAAAACGACGAAGGTTGCCCCCACCAGCACCAGATAGCTGTCGAGCCCGATCGCATTGAGATCGATCAGTGTCGGCACGAGCGCAACGTAGAACAGCATCGTCTTCGGGTTGCCGAGTGTGATCAGCAGGCCGGACAGAAAGGACATGCCCATGCTACCGCTTTTCTTCGCCTTGATATCCTGCGGTAAGAGCCCGGCGGTCCAGAGCTTGTAGGCGATATAGACGAGATAAAGCGCGCCCAGAACCTTGATCACCAGAAAGGCGGTGGTGAATGTCTGCGCCACGAAGGCAAGACCGAGGATAACCGCCGTCAGATAGACAAGATCGCCCAGAATGAGCCCGAGCCCCATGAAGAAGGTCTCGCGGAAGCCGGAACCCAGAGCCCGCGCCACGATCGCCGTCATGCCCGGCCCGGGAATGGCTGCGGCAATGAACAACGCGCTGCAATAGGCCAAGAAGACGCCCAGGGTCATGGTGTTTCGCTCCGGTTTGTTTTGTCGGTTTTTACGCTGTTGCAGCGTTGCTTACAAGCAGCGGGGCAAAATCGAGATCGCCCTGCAACCGCTTGAAAAGGAGGAGCTACGGCTCCTGCTCCGTCACAATATTCCTTTGAAAATATTGCATGATGCCCGCGAGAAAAAACGGCAACGAACGCTATATGAAACAAGACAACACAGTCCGATCAGGACATCCTTGGCTTGCTTTTCAGTTTCCAGCCCCCCGTTCACGTGTGTACCCAAAGGAGAAAATCATGTCCTCTGCCGAAAAACGCCGTCTTGCCCCGCTCACCACCCCGTCCGATCTCGCGTCGAATGCCATCACCGATATTTCCGCGGCGTTGACAACGCTGCTCGCCGATATGTTTGCGCTTTACCTGAAGACAAAGAATTTTCACTGGCATATGTCCGGCCCGCATTTCCGCGATTATCACCTTCTCCTGGACGAGCAGGCAGAACAGATTTTTGCGACCACGGACGATCTCGCCGAACGCGCCCGCAAGATCGGCGGCACGACGCTGCGCTCGCTCGGCCACGCCGCGCGCCTGCAGCGTATCCCGGACAATGACGCTGATTATGTGACGCCGGGAGATATGCTGGCCGAGCTTTGCGAGGACAACAAGCACCTCGTCTCGCTGCTGCGCGAAACCCATGATCTCTGCGATGAACACGGCGACGTCGCCACCGCGAGCCTCTTGGAAAACTGGATCGACGAAGCCGAGCGCCGCACATGGTTCCTGTTCGAAACCACCCGACAGGCGAAATAGGGCTCAGCCGGCTCCTGCTGCCCCACGACGGCGCAGGAGCCGCCCCGGCCGCCAGCCAAGCGTGACACCGGCCGCCGCCAGCAGAATGACCGCCGATCCCACCATCCGCACCGGTTGCAGTTGATGACCAAGGGCGAAGCGATCGACGAGGATTGCGACCACCGGATAGAGAAACGACAGCGCCCCAGTAAGGTGAGTCGGCAGCTTCTGGATCGCGCCGTAAAGCAGCACATACATCAGCCCGGTATGCACGCCGCCGAGCAGTAGCAGGTTGGACCAGACGGCCACCGATGTCTGAAGCTCCGACAGATTGGCAAGGGGCGCCAGCATGACCGTTCCGGTGATTACCTGGATCAGCGCAATCAGATGCGGCGGCGTGCCCTTGAGCTTCTTCGCGGCAAGGGCTGCCAGCGAATAGAAGAAAGCCGCTCCCAGCGCGAGCAGTATCCCGAAAATATAATCATCTCCGCCCCCACTCTTGCCCTCCACGATCGCCAGCATGCCGAGAAAGGAGAGGCCAAGCCAGAACAGCTTTTCACCCGTCACCTTCTCGCCGAGGAAAAGCACACCGAGCCCCAGCAACATGAAGGGCTGGGTGTTGTAGACCATGGTGGCGATTGAGATCGAGGCATGGTTGTAGGAGGAGAAAAGCAGCAGCCAGTTGAGAACGATGGCCACGCCGCCGGCAACCGCGATGGCAAACGTGCGCCTCGATAGCGCCCCCTTGCGAAACAGCCCGAGTGACCAGCAGATCAACGCCAGCACCACCGCGCCGATCGCGCAGCGCCAGAAGACGACATCGATCACCGGCAGGCCGGACATCACGACAAACCAGCCGATCGTCCCCGAGATCAGCATTGCCGCTATCATTTCGAGTTGTCCGCGCCGCTCGTTTGCCATGGTTTCTTCCTCTTTGACGTTGGAGACATCATAAGGCGAGCGGAACGACGTTTACATAAACAGGAAAAGGTGAAACCCTCACATCAACTTTAATTATAAGGCACATCGCCTAGATCACCTTCCGGAGCTCTCATGCTGGACGATCTTGACCGCAAGCTTCTCAACATCCTGTCCACCAACGCCCGCATCTCGCTGAAGGAGCTGGCGGCGGAAGCCGGACTGTCCTCGCCCAGCACGGCAGAGCGCCTGCGCAAGCTTGACAAGCGCGGCGTCATCACCGGCTATACGGTGGAAGTCGACCCCGCCGCGCTGGGTTACACGCTGCAGGCGGTGGTGCGGGTGCGCCCGATGCCGGGCATGCTGCACATCGTCGAAAAGCTGATCGTGGAAACGCCGGAATTCGTGGAATGCGACAAGGTGACCGGCGACGATTGCTTTATCGCCAAGCTGCTGGTCAAGAACATGGAGCAACTGGACACGATCCTCGACCGCATAGCCGAAAAAGCCCAGACCAACACCGCGATCGTCAAATCCAGCCCGATCAAACGCCGTTTGCCGCCGTTGCTGTCTTAGGTTCAGAGTTCAGGCCTTTGACGCGTGTGGAGATGGTGACCCTCTCAAAAACCTGCCATCGGCGACAGCGCAAACAGCCGTGGTAATGGAATATCGCCTCGCACCATGAGACCGGCATAGGATTTCCGCTCCACCGGTTCTCCGGCCCAATTCAGCCTGTCCGGTGGGAAGCAGATTGTAATTTCACTGACGGCAACACCCATCACCGCGAGGATTTGCGGAAGCGTCGGTATGTCGGCGGCCACGAGATCGAGGATTGAGACGCCCGTATCGTCAGCCTGCCACGCGACGACGAAATCAAGCGCGGCGCTGTAGCTCAGTCGGATTTCAGGATCGAAGACAGTATTGAGCAGAAACATCTCACTCTGCATTGCCACGGCAAAGCTTGCCGATACAGGCGTGCGGCGCTTCAACATCCGGCTGGTCAGAGCAACATCATCGGCTCTGTTGAGATCGAGCAGTCGACCAACGGTGATGTCGTGATCCAGGGCAGGCGCTTGCCCTTTGAAGTCATATTCCGTCACCGATCGAAACCCATGGTTTTCGTAAAGCGCCGGCTTATCGGTCAGCAGCAGTTCCAGTTCGCATCCCCCTGTCTTCGCCGCCGCGAATGCCCGCTGAATCAGATCACGATAAAGCCCGCGCCCACGCCATTCCGGCCGCACCGCGCCGGATTGATAACCGATAGCGCGGACGGGCTTTCCAGCAATCACGAGCGGCATGTAAAACAGGCTGAAATTGGCGACGCAGCGGCCGGTCTCGTCGAAATAGCCGAAAGCGCGGCTCGTCGGGTCAGGGCCGCCCAGCCGGTCGAGTTGGCCGACATTGATGCCGAAGGTGTCTTGCAACAGGTCGACCAGCGCCTGCCATGCTTCGGGATCGGCAAAGTAGTCCTGACGGTAAGCGAGCCCGTCCGGCATCACACGCCGGTGGAGCCGAAGCCGCCGGTGCCGCGCAGAGTGTCCGTTGTTTCGCTTGCCTCAAAGACCGTGACCTGCGTGACCGGGGCAATGACCATCTGGGCGATCCGCATGCCGCGCTCGATGACGAAAGGCTCCGCGCCGTGATTGATCAGCAGCACCTTCACCTCGCCGCGATAGTCGCTGTCGATCGTGCCAGGGCTGTTGAGGCAGGTGATGCCGTTCTTGAAGGCAAGGCCGGAGCGCGGGCGGATCTGCGCTTCATAGCCGACCGGGATTTCGAAGATGAAGCCCGTCGGGACAAGGGCGCGTTCGCCGGGCTGCAAGGTCATCGGAGCTTCCGCATCCACCGCCGCGCGCAGGTCCATGCCGGCGGCACCCGCGGTCTCGTAAGACGGCAGATCGAGGCCCTCGCCATGGGCGAGGCGGACGAGTTTCAGGGTCGGGCGGGTTTCCGTGTGCAAGGTCATTAGGCATTACTTTGCCCTCGAAGACGTGAGGTCAATTGCAATCGCGGCCCGGAATGGCTAGATAGCCCGCAATTCCACAGGATTCATGATATGGCCGAAAGCCTCGCAGAGGCGGTTTCCCGCCGCCGTACATTCGCGATCATCGCACACCCGGACGCCGGTAAAACCACGCTCACCGAAAAGCTGCTGCTGTTCGGCGGCGCCATCCAGCTCGCTGGTGAAGTCAAGGCCAAGAAGGATCGCATCCAGACGCGATCCGACTGGATGAAGATCGAGCGCGAGCGCGGCATCTCGGTCGTGACCTCGGTCATGACCTTCGAATATGACGGCAACGTCTTCAACATTCTCGATACGCCCGGTCACGAAGACTTCGCCGACGACACCTATCGCACGCTGACGGCGGTGGATGCGGCTGTCATGGTCATCGATGCCGCCAAGGGTATCGAGCCGCGCACGCTGAAGCTTTTCGAAGTTTGCCGCATGCGCGATATCCCGATCATCACCTTCATCAACAAGATGGACCGCGAAAGCCGCGATCCCTTCGAAATCCTCGATGAGGTCGAAGAAAAGCTTGCGCTGGATACGGCCCCGATAACCTGGCCGATCGGCCGCTCGAAAACCTTCTGCGGCTCCTATCATCTGGCTGACAACACCGTGCGCGGCTCGGATACGGAAGTCGTGCCGACCAAGGTCACCGGCCCGCAGGCGGTCGCCGACCGGCTGCCGGAAAACGAGCGTCAGGCCTTTATCGACGAAACGGAACTGGCGATGGAAGCCTGCCGCCCCTTCGATCGTCAGGCTTTCCTCGAAGGCCATATGACGCCGGTGTTCTTCGGCTCGGCGCTCCGGAATTTCGGCGTGCGCGACCTCATCAACGCGCTCGGCGCCTTTGCGCCGCCGCCGCGCGATCAGGTGGCCGACGTGCGCACCGTGCATGCAGCGGAAGACCGCATGACCGCCTTCGTCTTCAAAATCCAGGCGAATATGGACCCGAACCACCGCGACCGCATCGCCTTTGCCCGCATCTGCTCCGGCAAGCTGGAGCGCGGCATGAAGGCGCGGCTGGCGCGCACCGGCAAGCAGCTGGGCCTTACCGCGCCGCAGTTCTTCTTCGCCTCGCAGCGGCAGCTGGCGGACACGGCTTACGCAGGCGATGTCGTCGGCATTCCGAACCACGGCACGCTCAGGATCGGCGATACGCTGACCGAGGGCGAGGCGCTGGTGTTTCAGGGCGTGCCGAACTTCTCGCCGGAAATCCTCCGCCGCGTGCGGCTGGAAGATGCGATGAAGGCGAAGAAGCTGAAGGAAGCGCTGCAGCAGATGGCCGAAGAGGGCGTCGTGCAGCTGTTCCAGCCGGAAGACGGCTCGCCGGCCATCGTCGGCGTTGTCGGTGCGCTGCAGCTCGACGTGCTGAAGGAGCGGCTGCAGGCGGAATATGGCCTGCCGGTGTCCTTCGACATGGCCCGCTTTTCGGTCTGCCGCTGGATATCGTCCGATCAGCCGACGGAACTGGAAAAATTCCTGACCGTCAAGCGCGGCGATATCGCCCGCGATCTCGACGGCGATCCGGTGTTCCTGGCGCAGGACAGCTTCTCGCTGCGCTATGAGGCCGAGCGGTTCCCGGCCATTAAGATGGTCGCCATCAAGGAATATCACGTCGCTAAGGCGGCGTGATTTCTGCAACCTGAAAATCGGCACCAGAAACCGTCCCTATGGACGGTTTCTTCGTTTCTGACATTACACCACCCATACCCCTCAAAAATTTCCGCGTGACAGGCCTGGTCATCTCTGCCAGAACAGGGGTGAAAGACAGGGGCGTCTGGCGAAAGCCGGGCTGAGAAGCACCCTTTGAACCTGAACCAGATCATGCTGGCGGAGGGAGTCGTTTCGGCCTGTCGTATCTTTGCGCGAGCCCTCACGTCCGCCCCCGTCTTAAAAGGGGCCGAGATGACCGAGACCATTCCCGCAAGCCAGTTGCTCACCGAGATGCGCGCGCGCGCCCCACTCGTCCAGTGCATTACCAATTACGTTGCAATGAACATCGCCGCCAATGCCCTGCTGGCGGCAGGGGCGTCGCCGGCCATGGTGCATGCACCGGAAGAGGCCGGGGAATTCGCTGCCATCGCCGGCGCGCTGACGATCAACATCGGCACGCTCTCGACGGAGTGGATTGCCGGCATGCGGGCGGCCGCAAAGGCCGCGACTGCGGCAGGCAAACCATGGGTATTCGATCCGGTCGCGCATTTTGCCACCGGCTTTCGGCGGGAAGCGACGCAGGCGCTCCTGGAACTCAAACCGACGATCATCCGCGCCAATGCCTCCGAGATCATCGCGCTCGCCGGCGGCACGGGTGCGGGCAAGGGCGTCGACAGCGGCGACTCCGTCGAGTTTGCCGAACAGTCGGCCATGCTTCTTGCACAGCAGCATCAGGCCGTGGTTGCCGTGACCGGGGAAATCGATTTCGTAACCGATGGCTCACGCTCCGTGCATGTTCATGGTGGCTCGTCGCTGATGCCGAGGATCACGGCGCTGGGATGCTCGCTCACCTGCCTCGTCGGGGCCTTCGCGGCGGTCCGGCCCGATGCACCGTTCGATGCGACGGTTGCGGCGCTTGCGACCTTTGCCGTCGCCGGCAGGGACGCCGCCAAACTGGCCGAAGGGCCAGGCTCCTTCCAGTGGCGCTTCCTCGATGCCTTGGCCGCGCTTCAGCCGGCGGCGCTCGATGCGGCGGTGACACCGGCATGAAGGGCTTCGATCTCTCGCTCTATCTGGTGCTCGATCCCGATCTCTGCGCGTCCTACGGCATGGTGGAAACGGCGCGCGCCGCTGTCGAAGGCGGCGCGACGATGGTGCAGCTACGCGACAAGACAGGCGGCACGCAAAGGATGATCGAGACTGGACTGGCATTGAGGCAGGCGCTGGCCGGCACCGGCGCGCTGCTGATCGTCAATGACGATATCGAGGCGGCCGGCCGGATCGGTGCTGACGGGCTGCACATCGGACAGGACGATGGCGATCCGGTTGCGGCTAGGGCGCGTATCGGCAACGACATGATCCTTGGCGTTTCCGTGGAGACCGTGGAAGCCGCGCGTCGGCTTGATCCGGCTGTCGTCGATTATGCCGGTATCGGCCCGGTCTTTGCGACGCCGACAAAGCCGGATCACAAGCAGCCGGTCGGGCTCGATGGATTGGCTGATCTCGTCGCGGCAAGCCCGGTTCCGTCAGTTGCGATTGGCGGATTGAAGGGCGAGCATGTGGAAGCCGTGTTGAAGACGGGCGCCGATGGGCTCGCTGTCGTCTCGGCTATCTGCGGCACACCCGATCCGCGCGCGGCGGCGCGGGCGTTGGCTGTGCTGATCGAGGGGGTGCGGCGATGATCCGCAATGTGCTTTCCATCGCCGGTTCCGATCCTTCCGGCGGCGCCGGCATCCAGGCCGATCTCAAGGCCTTTGCCGCCCGCGGGGTCTATGGCATGGCGGCCCTGACCGCCCTAACCGCGCAGAACACGCAAGGCGTGACCGGCGTTCAGGCGGTGGCACCCGCGTTTGTTGCGCAGCAAATCGCCACCGTCTTTGCCGATGTGCGTGTGGATGCGGTGAAGATCGGCATGATCGCCAATGCCGTCATTGCGCAAGCCGTGGCCGACGTTCTGGCCGGGCATCGCGATATCCCGATCGTGCTCGATCCTGTGATGATCGCCAAGGGCGGCGCGCCCCTGCTTGCCAATGACGCCGTCGAGGTACTTGTCCGGCGGTTGCTGCCGCTGGCAACGGTGATCACGCCCAATCTACCCGAGGCCGCCGCGCTGCTCGGCGAAGCCCCGGCAACGGATCGCGACGGCATGGCCGCGCAGGCCGGCCGGCTCATAACCTTGGGGCCAAAGGCCGTTCTCGTCAAAGGCGGCCATCTCGACCAAGGCGACAGCCCCGATGTGCTCGTGACGGGCCATGATATCCGCTGGTTCGAGGGTGCGCGCATTGCGACCGCGAACACTCACGGCACCGGCTGCACGCTTTCAAGCGCGCTTGCAGCGGAACTCGCCAAGGGTGCGGAGATCGGTGACGCCGTGGCGGTTGCCAAGGACTATCTGCGCGGAGCGATTGCGGCGGCGGGCGATCTTACCGTCGGCACCGGCCATGGGCCGGTGCAGCATTTTCATGCACTCTGGAAGAGCTAGAGCATTTGTTTTACGCATTCCGGACGCAAAACCGCGGCGCACTTTTGCTGGAAATGCTCTGATCAGCGATTATCCGTCAGATAAAGCTTACCGTCTTCATCTGTGGCGGCCACAATGCCTTGGTAACCATCGATGCCGGGATGGGAAGTTTCGAGCGGATGCGTGTGGGTCGTGGTGATGACCATCACGTCCGACCCCGCCGCTTCGCCCGCGAGAACGCCGGCCGCAACATCTTCGAACACCAGGCATTCCGCGGGATCGAAGCCAACGCGCTTGGCGCCGAGCAGGTAGCATTCCGGGCTCGGTTTTCCGCGCGAAACGTCTTCAGCGGTGACGATAAATTTCGGCTCCGGCAGACCGGCCGCCGCCATGCGCGCCTTGGCAAGCCGGATCGGCGAGGAGGTGACGATCGCCCAGCGATCGGCCGGCAGGCTTTTCACGAAATCGATGGCGCCGGGGATCGGCATGACGCCAGCGATGTCGTCGATCTCATCCTGCGTCACCCGCGCGGCTTCGGCCACCGGATCGACGCCGGGCAGCCCGAGCTGGCGAATGGTATCCACGCCCCGCTTGCCGTGCATGGTCGGCAGGAAGGTCGCGACATCCAGCCCGTGGCGTTCGGCCCAGCGGCTCCAGACGCGCTCGGCGGCCGCGATCGAGTTCAGCAAGGTGCCGTCCATATCGAACAGGAAGGCGGAATATTTCTTGCCGAAAACCGGCGATGTGGCGGAAGACACTTGGGGCTTGCTCCTTGATGATCAGCGCGTGGCCTTCGAATACGAAGTTTTGCGCGAAGGATCAAACGGATATCGCCCCTTGGCGGGTCTATTGATGGGCTTTCGACGCGTTGCAGCCAACATGTATCACCGTCCCCCAAGCGCCAGTCGCAGGCCCATCAGACCGAAGGCGGCGGCAAAGGACCGGCGCAGCCAGAGGGTAACGGTCGGTCGGGCCACGATCCGGCTGCGGGCCGCCGCTGCAAAGAGGCCGTAAATGACGAAGACGATGAAGGTGAGCGCCATGAAGACGAGGGCCAGGCCAAGCATCGCCATGGTCTGGTTGGCGGCATCGACCGCCACGAACTGCGGCAGGAAGGCGAGGAAGAACAAGGACAGTTTTGGGTTCAGGATGTTGAGCAGGAACCCGGTGGCAATGGTGCGGGTGGCCGAGAGATGCGGGGCGTTTTCCTTGACCTGCAGGCTTTGCGTATCCCTGGCCACCAGCCAGGCCATGTACAACAGGTAAGCGACGCCGAGATATTTGACGATCTCGAAGGCAAGCGCGCTGGTGTGAAGCAGCGCCGCGAGGCCGACGATGCTCGCGGCGAGGTGCGGGAGGATGCCGAGCGTGCAGCCCAGGGCAGCAAGAATACTGCCGCGTATGCCGCCATTCAGACCGCAGGCGAGTGTGTAGAGCACGCCGGTGCCCGGCAGCAGGATGACAATCAGGGACGTGAAGATATAGTCGAGGCTCATGGCAGGCTCCGGGATCGAGAAAGAAACTCATTGAAGCGGAGACAGGCCCTGCGGGTCTTGAACGGAATTGCAGGGCTCAAAGGGAGGCGGCTAATGCGCCGGGGCTGAAGCCGAAGAACCGGGCGAAGAGACGGGTCATGTGGCTCTGGTCGGAGAAGCCGCTGGTCGCCGCGGCTTCGGCAAGCGGCGTGCCCTCGCGGATCAGGCGTCGCGCCATGCTGAGGCGGCGCTGGATGATATAGGCATGTGGCGTTAGGCCTGTCGCTTGGGTGAAAGCACGCAGGATCTGATAGCGGCTGAGGCCGCTCGCCTCGGCGAGATCGGCCAGGGAAACCGCGACGGCCGGATCGTCGTCGATCAGGGCGCGGGCGTGGCGGACGGAGGCGGGCACGCCGGGGGTGGCGGCGCGGCGTAACAGCAGGGTGGCGCAGGTTTCGAGCAGCCATTCTTCTGCGGCCATGATGTAGGTTTCGTCCGCCGCGGCAAGCCGGCCCGTGATGATCCCGTAAACCCGGGCGAAATCGGAAGCGATGGCGGTATTGCGGATGACGGGGTCGGAAAACTCCGCTTCCGAAAACTTCTGATCACTGACATCGCGACAGGCCTCGCTCACCAGATCGGTTTCGAGATAAAGCATATGCCAGGCGCGGCCGTGGTCGCCGATCGGCAGACCGTCGTGGATTTCACCGGGATTGACCGTGATGACATCGCCGGCGCCGGCCTCGACCGGGCCTCGACCGCTGGCCGAGCGCTGGGCGCCGCGGCGAATGAGGCCAATGCCGAAGGTTTCATGCATGTGGCGCGGAAAGCTCTGGCCCGTATCGGCCTCCACCGCTTCCGTGCCCCGCAGCAGGCTGCGTGCGACAATCGTTTTGGTCGGGACCGCGCTCATTCGCCCGGGCTTCCCGGCAAGCCTTCGATCGAAGCGCTCCAGGGCAGAGCCGAGGCGCACCATTTCTGCTTTGTCGGCGCAAGATCGCGCCGCTGGTTGACTGTTCCGAGGCGAATGCCGATTTCGGCTGCGTCCTCGCCCGTACCCGTCGTATAGACCGGCGCGCCGCAATTGGGGCAGAACATCTGGTAGCGCCGGCGGCCATTGTCGCCATGCTTCACGTAGATCTTCGGCGCGCCGCCGGTGAGGTCGAACTCCGTGAGAGCGCAACTGACCGTGACGCGATAGGCGCTGCCCGTCAGCTGCTGGCAATCGGTGCAATGGCAGATGGAGACGTTTTCCGGGTTGATTTCCGCCTCGTAGGTGATCAGCCCGCAATGGCATTGTCCGTCGATCTTCATGACCTCACCTCCATTGACGGGAAGATAGCGCGTCAGACCCCGGTGAAAAGCCAGGCATGCTCTGGGGCATTGTGAAATTTCCAGATGCGTGACGGGCCGGCCATGACGTTGAGATAATAGAGATCGTAACCATGGATGGCAGCCACGGGGTGATACCCCTTCGGCACCAGCGTCACATCGCCATCCTCCACCGCCATGGTCTCGTCCAGCGAGCGGTCGTCGGTATAGACGCGCTGCATGGCAAAGCCTTGAGACGGGTTGAGCCGGTGGTAATAAGTCTCTTCAAGGAAACTCTGGGCCGGCAGGTCGTCCTCGTCGTGCCGGTGCGGCGGGTAGGAGGATGTATGCCCGCCGGGGGTGATAACTTCCACCACGAGAAGCGAATGGGCGGAGTTGTCGTCTTCCGGCATGATGTTGGTGACATAGCGGGTATTTGTCGCCTTGCCGCGGGTCATCTGCGGGTGGGTGCCGGGACGGATCACCTTGGCTTCATATCCTTCCCCACCCGGCGCGGAGCAGATGGCAAGCTCGAGCGCTGTAGTCGCCTTGACCTGCCAGCTGCTGCCCTTTGGCACATAGACCGCATAGGGCTGGCCTTCGAAGGGTGTCATGCGCTCGCCGAGTTCGCCGAAATCCTCGCCATCGACCGAAACCTCCGCTTTGCCGGAGACGAGCACGAGGCAGACTTCCTTGTCCCCCGTCTCGCCGCTGGAGCTTTCGCCCGTTGCTAGACGATCGAGCGCGAAGCCGACATAGGTCCAGCCGGCATTTTCCGGCGTGATATCGTGCACGCGGCCGGTGTTGCCCTTGGGTTTCACGAGCAGGTTTGGCATGGTGGTCTCCTGTCAATGTTTTCAGGCGGGGGATTACCCCCTCACCAAGTGCGCCCAGCGTTCGACTACGTCTTACGCGGGCTTACTATCCTCTCCCACAAGGGGAGAGGTGGGGTACCACGATCACTGCTCCGCATATAGGGCAGGGGCGGTGCGGCGGGTTTTCCTCTCCCCTTGTGGGAGAGGATATGAAGGCCGGGTGAGCGTTCGCGAACCCTTGGCCGAAGTTGGTGAGGGGATACTCAGCCCTTCGGAAAACCTTCCGTTTCCACCGTGTAGCCGGCAGCCGTCATGACGCGCATCAGTTCGGTATAGCCGATCTCCGCCATCTTCTGCGGCGGCGATTTGCGCGGGTCCTGTTCGGCCTCGACCACGAACCAGCCCTCATAGCCATAATCCGCAAAGCGCTGGACGATGGCGCCGAAATCGAGCGAGCCGTCACCCGGCACTGTGAACGCGCCCAGCGCCACCGCATCGAGGAAGGATTGTCTGCTGCGATCCAGATTATAAACAACCGACTGGCGGATGTCCTTCACATGCACATGGTTGATGCGGGCATGGTGATTGTCGATGGCGCGCAGGACATCGCCGCCAGCGAAGGCGAGATGCCCGGCATCGAGCAGCAGCGGGATGCCTTCTCCGGAGTTCTTCATGAAGGCATCGAGCTCCGGCTCGGTTTCGACCACAGCGGCCATGTGGTGGTGGTAGGAGAGCGGCATGCCCTGCTCGGCGCACCATTCGCCGAATTCGGTGACGCGCCGCGCATAGGCCTTCATCTCGTCATCGCCCAGCCGCGGCTTGGTGGCGAGCGGCCTGGAGCGGTCGCCCTGGATCGAGCGGCCGACTTCGCCATAGACGATGCAGGGCGCGTTGACGGCCTTGAACAGCTCGATCATCGGCGCGATGCGATCCTTGTTGGCCGAGAGTTCCTCATCGACCAGAGTGCCGGAGAACCAGCCGCCGCAGAGCGTCACGTCCGCCGCGCGCAGGATCGGCAGCATCTCGCCGGGATTGTTGGGGAATCGGCGGCCCTGCTCCATGCCGGTGAAGCCGGCGCTGCGGGACTGGCGCAGGCATTCCTCGAGCGACACGTCGTCGCTGAGTTCGGGAAGGTCGTCGTTCCACCAGGCGATGGGCGACATGCCGAGTTTGGCTTTCATGTAAATTCTCCTTGGTGATCGGGCGTCAGCCGAAGCGTTGGGCAAGCAGCGCCTTTTCGTAAGCCTTGCGCGCCTCGTTGACCGAAGAGCGCTCGGAGACTTCCGGCACGGCGACATCCCACCAGTGGCCGCCTTCATCCGTGGTGATCAGCGGATCGGTGTCGATGACGATGACGGTGGTGCGGGTCTCGCTGGCCGTTTCCTTGAGCGCGGTTTCCAGTTCGCCGATGGACGAGACCTTACGGCTCACAGCACCCATCGCAGCCGCATGGGCGGCGAAATCGATGCCGGGCAGCGTGACGTGGTGGGTGTCCTTCAACAGATTGTTGAAGTTCGCGCCGCCGGTCGCCATCTGCAGGCGGTTGATGCAGCCATAGCCTGCGTTGTCGAGCAGCACGATCGTCAGCTTCGCGCCGAGCATGATCGAGGAGGCGATTTCGGCATTCAGCATCATGTAGCTGCCGTCACCGACCATGACGATGACGTCGCTCTCCGGCTTGGCCAACTTGACGCCGAGGCCGCCGGCGATCTCGTAGCCCATGGTCGAGAAACCATATTCCATATGGTAGCTGCCCGGGCCTTCCGCCTGCCAGAGCTTGTGCAACTCGCCCGGCAGGCCTCCGGCGGCGCAGACCAGCGTGGTTGATGCGCTGGAGCGGGCGCGCTGAACGGCGCCGATGACCTGCGCGTCGGAGGGGAGCGCGGAATTGGTTGTTGCGGTCGCCTTGTCGGCGGCCTTCAGCCACTCGGTCTTCAGCGCCTTCGCCTTGTCGGTCCAGGCGGCGTCGGCCTTGTGATGGCCGAGACCAGCGCTCAGCGCGTCCAGACCTTCGCGGGCATCGGCAACGAGCGGCAGGCTTTCATGTTTGGCGGCATCGAAGGGCTGCACATTGAGACCGACGATCTTCAGGTCGTCGTTCTTGAACAGACCCCAAGAGCCGGTGGTAAAATCCTGCAGGCGGGAGCCGACGGCGAGCACCACGTCCGCGGTCTCGGTCAGTACATTTGAGGCCGAGGTGCCGGTGACACCGACGGAGCCCATGTTGAGCGGATGGCTGTGCGGCAGGGATGATTTTCCGGCCTGGGTTTCGACGACGGGAATTCCGTGCTTTTCGGCAAAGGCTGCAAGGGCTGAGCTTGCCTCGGCATAAAGCACGCCGCCGCCAGCGATGATGACCGGGTTCTTGGCGGCCTTGAGCGCTGCGATGGCGGAAGCGAGTTCGTCGGCATCCGGGCGAATGCGGCGGGGCAGCCAGACTTTTTCGTCGAAGAAGTTTTCGGGGTAATCGTAAGCTTCGGCCTGCACATCCTGGCAGAGCGAGAGCGTGACCGGTCCGCAATCGGCGGGATCGGTCAGTACCTGCATGGCGCGGCGCAGCGCCGGGATGATCTGTTCTGGGCGAGTGATGCGGTCGAAATAGCGGGAGACCGGGCGGAAGCAGTCATTGGCTGAGATCGTGCCATCGCCAAACCCTTCAACCTGCTGCAGCACCGGATCGGGGCGGCGGTTGGCAAAGACGTCGCCGGGCAGGAGCAGCACCGGCAGGCGGTTCACATGGGCGAGCGCGGCTGATGTCACCATGTTGAGGGCACCCGGACCGATGGAGGTGGTGCAGGCCATGAAGCGGCGGCGGAAGCTGGCTTTCGCGAAGGCGATTGCGGCATTGGCCATGCCCTGCTCGTTCTGGCCGCGATAGGTGGGCAGCGTCTCCTTGATCGCATGCAGCGCCTCGCCGACACCGGCGACATTGCCGTGGCCGAAAATGGCAAAGACGCCGCCGAAGATTGGCAGCTTCTCGCCATCGATGATCGTCATCTGCCGCGTCAGGAACCGCGCCACGGCTTGCGCCATGGTCAGGCGGATGGTTTTCGGGGCCATTGTCTTCTCCTCCCTGTTCTGTCGTCCCCTCTCCCCGTTCACGGGGAGAGGGCTAGGGTGAGGGGCAATGCCTCCTCACTCGTAATGTCTCGGTGTATGCCCCTCATCCGGCCTGTCGGCCACCTTCTCCCCGCACGCGGGGAGAAGGGACAAGCGGCGGCCTCACGCCGCTTTCGTCTCTCCCAGCCCCTGCCACAGCTCGACCAGCGCACCAAAGCGGCTTGCCATATCGGCGATCGCGGCTTCGTCATCGATCGATCCCGAAAGCCACGCCTTGGCGGCATCGGCAAAGATGGTGCGCCCCACAGCGAAACCCTTGACGGTGCGGGCGCCCTTGGCAGCGGCGAAACCTTCTTTCAACGCCTCATAAGGCGCTTCCAAACCGAGCAGCACCACGCCACGGCAGAGCGGGTCGCGGGTTTCGATCACCGTGTCGATGGCCGCCCAGGCGGCGCGGCTGGCCTGAGGCTCAAGCTTCCACCAATCCGGCTTCAGGCCTTCGTCGTAAAGCTCGGTCAGCGCACGAGCGGCCGTATCATCAGTCAGCGGGCCGTGTTTGCTGGCGATGATCTCGATCAGGATTTCGCGGCCGACCTTGCGGGCGGCTTCGAAGGCCGAACGCAGCTTGGCGATCTGGGTTGCCTTCAGTTCAGCGGGATCGTCGGGGTGGTAGAAGCTCAGGACCTTGATGCAGTGATCGATGGGCCAGTCGATCAGACGGCTGCCGAGATCCTGGCTGAATTCGAATTGCAGCGGCCGGGAGCCGGGAAGCTCGATCGGCTTGCCGATCCAGAAGTCGCGGTTCTTCGCGGCGGCAAACAGGGCTTCGCGACCGTATTTGTCATCGATCAGCATGCCGAAGCCGGGACGCCCGGCGGCGATGCGCTCGGCGGCCCGGACAGCCAGAACCTTGAAGGCGGGGATGCGGGCAAGCTTTTCAGCATCGCCGGCAGCCAGATCTTCCAGCTGGATGCGGTGATCGATGGCGAGTGCCATCAGGTCAGGAATTTCGCGGCGGCGGGTGGTCGCCCAGTGAACGTGGTTGATCGCCTCGTCCTTGCGCAGCGCCTTTTCCGTGCTGCCGTTTTCGAGGAAGAACTGGAGTTCCGTCCAAGTCGGGATTTCAGGCGCGCAGAGCAGGCGGGAAACGGCGAAAGCACCGCAGGCATTGGCCCAGGTGGCAGACGTCGCATGGGGCTCGCCGCGCAGCCAGCCGCGCAGGAAGCCGGACATGAAGGCATCGCCGGCGCCGAGAACGTTGTAGACCTCGATCGGAAAGCCCTTGCCGACGATGCCCTGTTCCAGATCGTCCGGCACCGGGCCGTCATAGACGATGCAGCCCATGGGGCCGCGCTTCAAGACGATGGTGGCCGACGAATTGGCGCGGATGGTTTTCAGCGCCGAGAGCAGGTCCCCTTCGCCCGAGGCGATCAGCACTTCCTCTTCGGTGCCGACGATGAGGTCGCAATCGGCAAGCACCGTCTTCAGGTGAGCGGAGACGCGCTCGGAGGCGATATAGCGGTTGTCGCCGGCATCGTGGCCGGCAAGACCCCAGAGGTTCGGACGGTAATCAATATCGAACACGACCTTGCCGCCATTGGCCTTGGCGATGCGGATCGCCTTGCGCTGGGCGGCGTCGGTATGCGGCTTGGAGAAATGCGTGCCGGTGACGAGGATGGCGCGGGAGGAGCGGATGAAGTCCTCATTGATATCGTCTTCGCACAGCGCATTGTCGGCGCAGTTGTCGCGGTAGAAGAGCAGCGGGAAGGAATGGTCGCTTTCGACGGAGAGGATGGCGAGCGCCGTCAACCGTTCGGGATCGGTGACAATACCGGCGGTCTCAACACCCTCACGCGTCAGCTGTTCGCGAATGAAGCGGCCCATCTGCTCCTTGCCGACGCGGGTGACGAGCGCAGACTTCAGGCCAAGGCGCGCGGTGCCGACGGAGATATTCGTCGGGCAGCCGCCAACGGACTTGGCGAAGCTTGCGACATCCTCCAGCCGCGTGCCGATCTGCTGACCGTAGAGATCAACGGAGGCGCGGCCGATGGTGATGATATCAAGTGGCTTCGATGTGTCGTTCGTCTCACTCATATCTTCCTCCCGGCAGTCTTTATTGGCGCTGAGGCCTTAACGGGATGAAACATAGGTTCCGACATTAAGTCAATATGGAATTTTCATTCCATTTCATTTCACCGCGTTCTGCTGGCGCTTTTCCGCGACCGCGACCGTCAGCGCCATGGCGAACGCCATGCTGGCGGAGAGCGAGCGGAAACCGGTATGATCGGCTTCAGCCAGTTCGAACCAGACGGTAGAGCACTCGGCCAGCGGCGAAAAGACGGAATCGGTGAGCGACACGACGGGGATATCCTTGCCGGAAACGGCCAGCGCCTGGCTGATGGTTTCCGCCGCATAGGGCGCAAAGCTGACAGCAAAGGCGGCATCGCTTTCGCCCGCGAAAGCCAGCATGTCATCATCGATGCCGGCGGCGGTGCCGACCAGCTGGCAGCGGATTTTCAACTTGCCGAAGGCATACGCCATATAGCTGGTGATCGGATAGGCACGGCGCTTGGCGATGAGATAGATGGTGGCGGCATTGGCGAGAATGCTGACCGCCCTGTCGAAGCGCACGGGATCGATGGCCGACGTCAGCGCATTGAGAGATTTGTGACCCGCAGCGATGAAGCCATTGAGGATCGCGCCGCTTTCCAGCTCGTCATTTCCCTTTTCCGCAAGTGCGCGCAAACGCTCGTCATAGCCCGGTGCGCGTTCCCGCAGGCGGGCGCGAAAAATCTGCTGCAGGCTGGAAAAACCCTCGAAGCCAAAATGCTGCGCGAAACGCACCAGCGTCGATGGCTGGACATCGGCAGACACGGCAATGCTGGCGGCGGTGCCGAAGGCGATTTCATCAGGATTATCGAGCGCATAGGCCGCCACCTGCTTCAGCCGCTTGGGCAGTACGGCCTTACGCTGGAGGATCGCCGTCTTCAGCGCCTCGAAATCCTGCGGAACCTGCTCGTTGCTCATCGTTTCCCCTTGCCTGAGATGTAAGGGTTTTAGCGGATCGCGAGGAAAGAGAACAGAATATTCATTCCATTTCCAAGAATGTTTTTTCCAGATGCGTGTTTCCGGCGGAACCGGCGTTTGCCGCAAAATCGGCTATCTCTGCCTTATCGCTAACACCAAGCCCGTTCGTTAACGCATTTTTACGGTTTTGCGTTGAATGATCGGTTGAAATCATGGTTAACCAACCGTCAATGGCAGCGTGCTTCGTTGCCGACATGGAGTGCAGATCATGTGCCGCTGGGCAGCCTATCGCGGGGAACCGCTCTATCTCGAGGAACTGGTGACATCGCCGGCCCATTCGCTGATCGAGCAATCCCACTGCGCCACCCGCGCCAAGACGGCCACCAATGGCGATGGCTTCGGCATCGCCTGGTATGGCGATCATCCCGAACCCGGCCGCTACCGCGATATCCTGCCGGCCTGGTCGGACTGCAACCTGAAGAGTATTGCCCGGCAGATCCGCTCTCCGCTTTTCCTTGCCCATGTCCGCGCCGCGACCGGCGGCGGCACGCGGCGCGACAACTGCCACCCCTTCGTGCACGGCCGCTGGTCCTTCATGCACAACGGCCAGATCGGCGATTTCGAGCAGCTGCGCCGGCCGATGGAGGCGATGCTCGACAACGATCTCTATGCGGCACGCACCGGCACGACGGATAGCGAACTGCTCTTTCTGCTCGCCCTGCAATTCGGACTGGAGCACGACCCGCTCGGCGCGATGGCGGAGACATTGGCCTTTGTCGAGCGGCTTTCCGAGCATCTGGAACTGCGCACTCTGGTGCGTTTCACCGCTGCCTTCTCCGATGGCCACGATCTCTATGCCGTGCGCTACGCCTCCGACTGGCGGGCGCCGACGCTGTATGCGGCGCCGATGGGACCGAGCGGGGGCTATTGCCTCGTGTCGGAGCCGCTGAACGACGACGACAACGCGTGGGTCGAAATTCCGGACGGTACGGCTGTTATCGTCGGGGAAAACGGTGTCGATGTGCGGCTGTTCGGCACGGGAGGGCAGAATGCCAGCCCACAGACGCAGCATGCCGTCTCCAACCATCGCGCCTTCTCACGCAAAATGTGAGGCGATCAGCCGGGCGATCCTTTCCGCCACGACCTGCTTACCCATCTCCGGCCAATCCTCGTCGCCGGCCTTGCCGATCACCTTCACCCGGTTGCGATCGCCGCCCATGATGCCGGTTTCCGGCGAAACGTCATTGGCGATGATGTAATCGGCGCCCTTGCGCTCCAGCTTGGAGCGACCGTTTTCCGCGACATTCTGGGTTTCCGCCGCGAAACCCACGACGAGAGTTGGTCGCTGCGGATGGCGGCCGATGGTCTTCAGGATATCCGGGTTTTCCGCGAGGATAAGCGGCGGCGGGGCTTCGCCGGGCTGCTTCTTGATCTTGTTGCCGGCGGCGGAGGCCACGCGCCAGTCGGCGACAGCGGCGACCATCACGGCGATATCGGCCGGTAGGTTTGCAAGAACCGCGTCGCGCATGTCCTCGGCCCGCTCGACATGGATGGTCGTCACCCCCTTCGGATCGGGGATTGTGACGGGGCCGGAGACCAGCGTAACCTCGGCACCGAGCCGGGCCAGTTCAGCGGCAATGGCGTGGCCCTGCTTGCCGGAGGAGCGATTGGCGATGTAGCGCACGGGGTCGATCGGCTCATGGGTCGGGCCGGAGGTGACGATGGCCTTCTTGCCGGCAAGCGGCTTGTCGCCTGTATCGAGCAACGCTTCGACGGCGGCGACGATCTCCAGCGGCTCGGCCATGCGGCCTTCGCCCTTCTCTCCGCTTTCGGCCATCTCGCCGGAGGTAGGGCCGATGAAATGGATGCCGTCGCCCACAAGCGTCTGATGGTTGCGTTGCGTGGCGGGATGCGTCCACATCTTGGGGTTCATGGCGGGTGCTGCCAGCACGGGCTTATCGGTCGCGAGCAGGATGGTGGAGGCCAGATCATCGGCGTGACCGTTCGCCATCTTGGCCATTAGATCAGCCGTCGCCGGCGCGATCAGGATGAGATCGCAATCGCGGGCAAGGCGGATATGGCCGACATCCTGTTCGTCTTCGCGGGAAAAGAGCTCCGTGAACACCTTGTCTGCGGCGAGCGCCCCGACCGCGAGCGGCGTTACGAAGGCCTGCGCGCCCGCCGTCATCACCGGCCGAACGGAGGCGCCGCGCTCCCTGAGACGCCGGATGAGGTCGAGGCTCTTATAGGCCGCGATACCGCCAGAGATGATGAGGAGAATGCGTTTTCGCTGAAGGATCATGGTTCTATCCGATATGGCAGGCCGTCGGGCCGGACCCTAGTGCATGGCCTTTCAAGAGGCAACGCTGCCGATCTCACTGGTATTTTTCCCGCTGAGAAATGAAATGCTCGCGCAGCCGGGCAATCTCCGCCGGCGCCATCGCCGGAGCGGTCACGGCTGCCCAGCCGTCGAGATAATTTTCCGGCGCATAGACATGGCCGTAGCCCATGGGCGTGGTGGTGGCGAGCGCGATATCGAGGCCGAGCTGCAACGCGGTGATGACGGGATACCAGCGCAGCTCCGGCGAGACATCCGGTCCGCGCGGCGCCTTCATCCAGTCCGGCTCGCGATAGAAGGCGTTTTCCTTGAAGAAGACGATGGGGTCGCTGGCATATTGCAGATAGACGATGCGCATCGGGCCCCAGACGGCACCGGGGATATCGAGCGCATTCTTCTGCGCCGTGAAGCGGATGACCGAGCTGTCGCCGAAGCGGGGCAGCCATGCGGGCGTACCCTTCACGCGATTGGCCGTTGCCGAAATCCAGCCGGCGCTGGGGAAGGGCGGGCCTGCCCAGAAGGCACCCTGCGGCGCATCGCCGATGACATCGATCAACTGCATCGAGCGGGCGGAATTCAACGAGCCGAGGCTGAGGCCATGCAGATAGAGACGCGGCCGCTGATCCTTCGGCAGCGTCGTCCAGTGGCCATAGACGGCGCGGAACAATGCGGTGCCGCTTTCCTGTCCGTAATTTGGCTCCACCAGCAAGGAGAGCCAGCTGGCGAGATAGGAATATTGCAACCCGACGCTCGCGACATCGCCATCGTGGAGATACTCGACCGGATCCATGGCGGCGGGATCCATCCAGCCGGTGCCGGTCGGCATGGCGACGATCAGGATCGAGCGTTCGAAGGCGCCGACGCGCTTCATTTCCTCAAGCGCAAGGGCGGCCCGTTCCTCCGCCGTATCCGCCGCATCGAGGCCGACATAGACGCGGATGGGCTCCTTGGCTTCTTTCCCGGTAAAGGCGGCGATATCCTTTGCCGAAGGACCGGAGGAGACGAATTCGCGGCCACGAAAACCGAGATCCTGCCAGGCGACGAGGGAGGCGGCGCTGCCGCTCTTCAAGGGATCGGTCGAGGCTGCGACATCGGCATCGATCAGGCTGTCGAGTTCCCGGAAGGACGAGTCGGCGATGCGCAGCCCGGCTTTCAGCAATATCCCATCGGCGATGGTCCAGACGAGAATGAGAACGGCGAGCGCGCTGAAGACGCGCGAAATCGGCCGCGTGCTGTAGGGCTCCACCCTGGCCGAGAGAAAGCGGAAGGCCTTGAGGCAGAGCCGTGAAACGAAAAGCACGATCAGGAACACCAGCACCGTGACGAGCACGAGCGACATGGGCTCGACGCTTTCCACCGGCGGCATATCCATCAGCGTGCGGATGGAATTTTGCCAGTTGCGAGCATTCCAGAACGACAGGAGCACAAGGAAAAGCGCGCCAGCGCAGGCGAGATCGCCGCTAATGCGAACGCGTCGGCCTTGCGGGATCGGCAATTCCAGATAACGCCAGAACCAGAGGCCGAGAATGCCGAAGCCATAGCCCAAGGCCAGCAGCAATCCGGAAAGCGCGCCTTGCATCAGATAGGGGCGTGGGATCAGGCTCGGCGTAACCGACGCGGCGAGAAACAGCAGGCCGATGAAAAGACCGGTTCTCGACAGGGCCAGTCTGTCTTTCAGGGCTTTCGCCATATCGCCTTTCCCCAAAAACACGCCGCACGCTGCGATTGCCGCCAGAATGAAGCCTTCCGGCTGCTGCCTGTCAATATTCTGGCATTGCCGAGGGGGACGGGGATGATGCGGCTCTTCCCTTACCCGGTCGGTGAGAAGGGAGCGCGTGCTGCGCTGATCTTGCCCGATCAGAAGCGTGTTGCGGTGTCGATGCTTTTGCCCCTCACCCTGGCCCTCCCCGGGGGAGAGGGGACGCCAAATCAGGCGCGCTTGCGCTCGATGGCATCCCAAAGCAAGGAGGCGACATCGGCACCGCCGAATTTTTTCACTTCGCGGATGCCGGTGGGCGAGGTGACGTTGATCTCGGTCATGACGTCGCCGATCACGTCGATGCCGACGAAGAGGAAGCCGCGTTCGCGAAGGGCGGGGCCGATGCGGGCGCAGATTTCGCGTTCGCGGGTCGTGAGTTCGGTCGGCATGGGGGTGCCGCCGGCGTGCATGTTCGAGCGGGCATCATGCTCGGCCGGCACGCGGTTGATGGCGCCGACGGGTTCGCCATCGACGAGCAGGATACGCTTGTCGCCCTTGCGCACCGCCGGCAGATATTCCTGGGCGATGAAGGGTTCGCGGAACATCTGGCCGAACATTTCCAAAAGCGAGGACATGTTGCGGTCGTCGCGGGGCGAATGGAAGACACCGGCGCCGCCATTGCCGTAGAGCGGCTTCAGGATGATATCGCCCATCTCGGCGCGGAACGAGGCGATTTCCGCCGGGTCCCGGGTGATCAGCGTTTTCGGCATCAGGTCCGGAAATTCGGTGACGAAGATCTTTTCCGGCGAGTTGCGGACCCAGGCGGGGTGGTTGACGACAAGCGTCTTCGGGTGGATGCGCTCCAGCAGATGGGTGGAGGTGATGTAGGCCATGTCGAAGGGCGGGTCCTGGCGCAGCAGCACCACGTCCATGGTCGAGAGGTCGACGCGCTCGGCGTCGCCCAGCGTGTAGTGATCGCCCTTGATGTCGCGCAGTTCCATCGGCTGGACGGTGGCGTAGACCCGGCCGTCGCGCAGCGAAAGCTGGTTGGGCGTATAATGGAACAGCTTGTAGCCGCGGGCCTGCGCCTCAAGGCTCATGGCGAAAGTGCTGTCGCCCGCGATGGTGATGCCGGAGACATGGTCCATCTGGACCGCGACAGTGGTGATCTTCGCCATGGGTCGTTTCCTGTTGAGCGTCGTTATCGAGCGTTCTATAGCAAATCGCAACGGCGGAAACATAAAGAATTCTGCAGGCTTGACCATGAAAACGCAGGTTCGCGTTCACGCGGCGCAAGGCGTCCGTGGTTTGAAGGGTATGAACTCGGCCGGGGCACATCGGGTGCCTGGTTGAGTTGTAGTAAGTGACACGCGATGTGCCCCGTCTCGGTGATTTTTACCTGCAACTCCGCTTCCTCTGCGCGGATTACCGGCACCTTTGACAGGGTGGCGCTGACGGATGACCCGCCGCGGCACGAAAGGCATATCTTGCGAGATGCCAGTCGCCGGTCCGCATTTGTGCCGCACAGGCACGCCCCGCTCTCTTTCAAACGGGAGGGAAAGCATTTTCTGCAGGCCCCCTTGGATGTGCCTGCGTTTCAAACACAGACCAAAGGCACCGGCCCCGCCTCGCCGGCAACGCTTTCCGGTGTATCCGATAGCGGGACGAGAGGAGTGTGGCACGGGTGAAAAGGGCGGGGATTGGCGGGGACAAGTTTTTCGGCTTTTTTTGAAAGGGACGGCGTACTCCGTCCCTGACTAGAAATGCCTATGCCGCCTGCGGCACGGCCGTTGCCGAGCCGGGCTTCTTCAGCAGCATCACCGCAAGTGCCGCAAGGATGCACATGAGGCCGGCGATCTGCAGGGCGGGCATGTACGTGTTGTAGTCGCTCTTGAAATAACCGGCGCCGAAAGCGGCGGTAGCGGCGCCGAGCTGGTGGCCGGCGAAGACCCAGCCGAAGACGAGGCCGGCTTTTTCGCGGCCGAAGTTTTCCGCAGCGAGCTTGACCGTCGGCGGGACGGTTGCGACCCAGTCGAGGCCGTAGAAGATGGCGAAGAGCGACAATTCCACGAAGCTGAAGCCCGACAGCGACAGGTAGATCAGCGACATGCCGCGCAAGCCGTAAAACCAGAACAGCAGGACGCGGCTGTCATAACGATCGGACAGCCAGCCGGCGGCGATGGTGCCGAAGAAATCGAAGATGCCGATGACCGCGAGCGTACCGGCGGCGGTGACCGCGGCCATGCCGAAATCGCCGCAGATCGAGATCCAGTGGGTCTGGATCAAGCCATTGGTCGAGAGGCCGCAGACGAAGAAGGTGCCGAACAGAACCCAGAAGACGGGATTGCCCGAGACGCTCTTCAGGATGACCAGCGGGGAAATCAGGGTGGCGAAGAGGTTGTGATCCTGCTCTGGCGGCTTGATGACGGCCGTTTCGCCATACGCCGGCAGGCCGACATCGGCGGGGTGATCGCGCATGAGCAGCAGGACGAGGACCATGGCGGTGGCGATGACGGCGACGGCAAGGGCAAGCGCAATGCGCCAGCCATAGGCTTCCGTCAGGGCGGCGAGGATCGGCAGGAATATCAGCTGGCCAGTGGCGTTGCTGGCGGTCATCAGGCCGACGACGAGGCCGCGGCGATGCGAAAACCAGCGGGCGGCGACGGTGGCGCCGAGCACCAGCGCCGTCATGCCTGTGCCGACGCCGATCACCACGCCCCAGAGCAGGAGCAACTGCCAGACTTCGGTCATAAACAGCGAGATGACGATGCCGCCCATGATCATCGCGAGCGCGGTTGCGACCACTTGGCGGATGCCGAAATGGTTCATAAAGGCAGCCGCGAAGGGGCCGAGCAGGCCGAACAGTACGAGGCGCACGGCCATGGCGGAGGAGATATCGGCGATATCCCAGCCGAACTCCTCATGCAGCGGCTGGATCATCACGCCGGCCGATCCCATGGCGCCAGCGGTCGCCAGCATGGTGAGAAAAGTGGTGGCGGCCACGACCCAGCCGTAATGAATGTTTCGTCGCGCCATCCAGCCGGCGACCTGTGTCGATATCATTTCCCGTCTCCTGAGAGAGCCGCCCTGGCGGCATGCGGTTATCGGTATATGCCCGCATATGCGGGCATATACCCGTTTTAATCAATATTTAGAGAGCTGCGAGCAGCTCCCGCAACTGTTCCGTCTTCTCCGGCCCGAGCCGGGCTTCGATCTGATCCTGAACGCCATCCCAGAGGGGAGCGCCCTGATCGAGAATCTCATGTCCCCGAGGCGTAATCGTCAGCATGGCTTCCCGCTGATCGTCGCCATGGCCGATGGCGATGAGCCGCATGCGCTCCAGCACCTTGGCATTGCGGCCGACGGTTGAGCGATCGAGCTCGACGCGGTGGGCAAGCTCCGTCAGGGACACCGGCTCCAGCTTGCGGATATTTCGCAGAAGGCTGAACTGGCCGATGTTGACGCCCAGCGGCGCCAGCGCCTCGTCGTAGTAAGACGAGACCTTGCGGCTTGCTCTGCGCAACAGGATGCAGTGGCATGAGGTGGTTGACATGATCGCGGGTATATACCCGTTTCTGATTAATCGCAAGTGCCCCTGAGTTTCACGCTTGATGTAGCGGAGCAGGTCTTCGGGTTGCCTGGCCCGGCGGGGCCGGCTACGGATGGCGAACGGCTGTCCGCAGCGTGCGCCGTCGCGTATCGGTTTTTGCGGACGCAATCTAAGGCTGCTGGGGTATCCGGCGGTCGATCAATTGCTGCTCTTGCAAGAGTTCATTTCATTCTGAAGCGTTTGCGCAGCTTCATTTCGACTTTCTCCCGCAGAACAATCAGGTTGTGACGCCATTTCGGAAGAGAGGCGCTCCAGGTTTTGATCCCGACCCGTCCATTGTTCATCGGGAAAGCCTGCGCGGAGGGCCAGTATTGCCGCAACCGCTCCAGCCACCAGTCTTCATCATGTTGGGAAACATGCGCATTGCGACCGTCCGACAAGGTCGCAATTGCGGGCCTCGTGTCGATGACATGCAGGGCATCGGGCGCTAGACGGGCCATCTCGCTGAGAACCGAATGCATCTCCTCTTCCGGAATGTGTTCGAGGACATCAAAACTCACGACGACGGAGAATGTCCGGTTTGGCAGGGCCGACCTTTCGGGTATGGCGGGATCGAAGGATACAACGTCGTCGATGCCAGCCTTCTTGCCGAGCCGTTGAGCAATGGGGCTGCGGCCGGCGCCATAATCGATGAGCGACTTCGGGCCAAATGCCAGCAAATGAGGCAGGACCCTCGGCAAGTGCTTTCCGCCAAAACCATAAGCGCCGGATGAATGGAAATGCACGTAATTGGCGATCAGATTGCGTTCGACCATTGGAAGGAGATGCCCAAGAATTTTTTTCCGAATGCTTCCACGATAGAAGGTTGTGCCGGGGTTTGGAAGAGGCTGCTAAAGTATACACTGCATGGTCGCCTGCTCCACGAAAAGAGCGTGATCCCGATGGATCATCGTCCTGCGGATCATCCGGAATCGATCGTTGCCGGGTCTTGTTACGATACGGAGCTATCCGCTACAGCGGGCGGGTCTCAACGCCATCGAGGTTTGCATGACGACCAATCCCTATTTCATGCCCGGCACCTGCTTTTTCGATATCAATCCTTCCAAAAGTGGCGAGCCCCATCGGATATTTCTGTCTATCCCGAAGGGCGAGCCGCCGGCCGAGGGATGGCCGCTGCTGGTGCTGACGGATGGCAATGCCACCTTTCCTTTTGCGGTCGCCAGCCTGATGACGCAGGCGTTTTACCCCACTGGCACCAATGTCGGCTGGGGTGTTATCGCGGCGATTGGCTATCCGACGGACGAGCCTTACGATGCGTTCCGGCGCGCCTGGGATTTGGGGCCTCCGCCGGTGAAGACCTATCCGCCTTATTTCGAAGGCGGGCCCCCGGTTCGTATCGGCGGGACGGGCGAGCTTCTCGACATGATCACGGACGATCTGTTGCCGAAGATATCTGAGATGACGATGCTGGATCCGGCGCGGCGGACCTTGTTCGGGCATTCGTTCGGCGGGCTTTTCACGCTCTATGGCCTTTTCGAGCGACCTGAGCTGTTTTCCAACTGGGTCGCGGCGAGCCCGACGATCTATTGGGAAGGGTCGGAGATCCTGAACAACGAGGCGGGGCGCAAGCCGCTGCCGGCGCCGGCCTATGTGCATATGTCCGCCGGCGAATACGAGGGTGACGATCTCGCGCCGTTCCAGACGCTGAACGACGATGCCGAAAAGCGGCTGGAAAAGAAAAAACAGGAACAGACTGTGCGGCTGGCGCAGGAAATGACGACGCGGCTGAACGGGACGGCAGACGGGCTGAGGGCGCAGTTCGAGATCTACCCGGGTGAGACGCATATGTCTGTGCTGGGGGCGGCGGTGAACCGGGCGGTGGGGATTGCGTTTGCGGTGCGGCGCTGACGTAACTTTCTCGGGGCAACTTTTGCATCTGCTGGTGAAACCCTTGCGAACGCTCGATTATTAAGTTGACTCATTTTGTCTTGTTTGAGTAATTGCCCCTGATGAAATGTCGTTGAGGCCACCGGGTTGGCTGGACACAGTGCAGGGGAAACGAAACTGAATATGGATCGACAGCACGTTGTGCGGGCGCGGACAGCGCGCTTGATTGCGGGCAGCGCTTTGGTGACGGTATGTTTCGCCATGGCAGGCACCGGTTGGGCGCAGGACGCCTCGACCGAGGAGGCGACGCCGCTGGAGCCGATCGTTGCCATCGGGAAAACCAGCCGTGCTGTCGGCCCTGACGAAACGATCGTCGCGACCGATACCGCGACGGGCAGCAAGACCGATACGCCGGTCATCGACCTTCCCGCTTCCGTCTCCGTTATTACGCAAAAGGAACTGGAAACGCGCCATGTCGAAAGCGTCCAGCAGGCCGTCTCCTACACGGCCGGCGTTTTCGCCGACGAGTTCGGCAATGACGACCGCTACGACTATGTTCGTATCCGCGGCTTCGACCAGACGGTGCTCGGCATGTATCGCGATGGCCTGGCGGCGCGTATCCCAGCCTACTTCACAGCCAGCCGTCTCGAGCCCTATGGCCTCCAGCGCGTTGAGGTCCTGAAGGGCTCGACCTCGACGCTCTTTGGTCTCAACGGTCCCGGCGGGCTGGTGAACTCGATCACCAAGCGTCCGCAGGATGAAAAGCACGGCGAAATCTACACCTCGCTCGGCGAGGGCACGAAGGAAGTCGGCACCGATTTCGGCGGCCCGATCGATGCTGACGGCGTTTACAGCTACCGTTTCACGGCGCTGGGCAAGGAAGGCGATCTCGGCTGGGACTATTCCAACGATGACCGCGTCTATATTGCGCCGGCCTTCACCATCCAGCCCGATGACGGCACCTCGCTCACCATCCTGATGGACCATTATAAGCGCGACGGAACGGGCGCCCGCGGCTTCCCGAGCGGCGCGAACCTCGATATCGACACCTTCCTCGGCGAACCGGACTTCAACCGCTTCAACACCGAACAGTCCGATATCGGCTACCAGTTCGAGCATGAGTTCAACGAAAACCTGACATTCCGCTCGAATGCGCGCTACACGCATATGGATCTCGACTACGCCGAAGTCTACGGCGCCTCGCTCGATCCGACGGCGAACCGCACGGCGTTTTCGGTCGATGGCCGCTCCAACCGCTACACCATGGACAACCAGCTGCAATACGACACCGGTTGGGACGGAGGCGAGAGCAAGACGCTCGTCGGTGTTGACTACGCCAACGACAACACCCGCGAAACCAT
The DNA here is from genome assembly GCF_001931685.1 of Pararhizobium arenae. Classification (GTDB taxonomy): domain Bacteria; phylum Pseudomonadota; class Alphaproteobacteria; order Rhizobiales; family Rhizobiaceae; genus Pararhizobium; species Pararhizobium arenae. Next base: position 331,866 of record NZ_MOOY01000004.1, read on the forward strand.
TCTCTTCGGTACGGCTGGACCGCTGGACATCAACAATCCCGTCTATTGCGGACTGTCCTGCATCAACCTCGGTCCCTATGTGAACTGGCGGGTCAAACAGGAAGCCCTGGGCATCTACGCTCAGGAGCAGCTGACCTTCGACGATCGCTGGATCATCACCGCCGGCGGACGCTGGGATCGGGTCAACACGACCGCGGACTATCTCGATACGAACACGCAGGATGACGATACCGCCACTGCCTTCACCAAGCGTATCGGCCTGACCTACAAGTTCACCCCGAATTTCGCCGGCTACGCCAACTATTCCACCAGCTTCCAGCCGCTGGTGACGCCGAGCGCCAATGGTTACGCCGTCGATGGTTCGCTGAAGCCGCAGCTGGGCCAGCAGTATGAAGTCGGCGTCAAGTATCAGCCGGACGGGTTCGATGGGCTGTTTACGGCGGCGCTGTTCGACCTGACCCAGACCAACGTTCCGAGCTACGTGACGCCGCTGATCCAGCAGCAGATCGGTGAAGTTCGCGTTCGTGGTCTTGAGCTTGAGGGCAAGGCGGCGATCAACAGCAACCTGAACCTGACGCTCGCCTATTCCTACTGGGACGGCGAAATCCTTGAAGACGGGATTGGCGGCAATGTCGGCAACCGGCCGTCGCGCGTTCCGCGTCACCTCGCTTCCGCCTGGCTCGATTACACGATCCCCGGCGAAGGGCAGCGCGGGGATCTGACGATCGGCGGGGGTGTGCGCTACATCGGCCAGACCTATGGCGACGATGCCAACACGGCTTCGGTTCCCGGCTATACGACGGTGGATGCGGCCGTCAGCTACAAGGTCACCAAGGACGTCACGCTGGCGGTGAACGCCACCAACCTGTTCGACCGCAAATATGTCGCGACCTCCTACTACGGAACGGAATATTACGGCGACCGCCGCAAGGTTCTCGGGACGCTGAAATATTCCTGGTAACGGCGGGTTCGCGCGTTTCCTTCTCCCCGTAAAACGGGGAGAAGGTGCCCGAAGGGCGGATGAGGGGCGGAAGTGTCGTCGCTCTCAAGGATGACAGTTTGCCCCTCACCCCAGCCCTCCCCCCGCAGGCGGGGAGAGGGGGCGATCGAGCACCGCGCACAGCCTTGTTCCCCCGCGCACAAAGTGGCGGGGCATCTCGATAGAAATGCAAACAAATCTCTTCCCGCTTGGGGAGAGGTTTTATGGTTTCAATGGCGTCCGGAAGGCCAGCCGATCAGCTGATGGCTGGTTCCAGTGCCGCGACCTGCTCGCGAATGACAGAGGACGTGTCGGTCAAGCGCGTCAGCCGCTTGCCTGTCGTCGTGTCGAAGAAATGCAGGCGGGACGGGGCTATGGTGAGGGCGATGGTTTCGCCGAGGTCGATTTCGGGCGATAGGGCAGCGGTGAGTGGCTTGCCGTCCACCGTGCCGTGGACGAGGCGTTGGGCGCCCAGTTCTTCGACGTAATCGATCTTCAGGGTGAGGGATTGTTCACCCGCCTGCGCAACGCGCAGGTCTTCGGCGCGCAGGCCGACGGTGAGGTCGGTGGGGAGCGCCGCGAGGCGGTCGGCTTCCAGTGTCTGCGAACCGAAATGCAGGCGGTTACCTTCGCGGTTGGCGCGCAAGAGGTTCATGGCGGGGGAGCCGATGAAGCTGGCAACGAAGGTGGAGGCGGGGGTGTGGTAGACGTCGAGGGGGCGGCCGATCTGTTCGATCTCGCCGCCGTTGAGGACCACGAGGCGGTCGGCGAGCGTCATGGCTTCGAGCTGGTCGTGGGTGACGTAGAGCGAGGTGGTGCCGAGGCGTTTTTGCAGTTGCTTGATTTCGCCGCGCATGGAGACGCGCAGTTTGGCGTCGAGGTTCGACAGGGGTTCGTCGAAGAGGAAGGCGGCGGGTTTGCGCACGATGGCGCGGCCCATGGCGACGCGCTGGCGCTGGCCGCCGGAAAGCGCGCGGGGCTTGCGGTCGAGGTATTGTTCGAGCTGCAGCATGCGGGCGGCTTCCGCGACGCGGGCGTCGATCTCGGCCTTGGGCGTGCCGCGGTTCTTGAGGCCGTAGGCGAGGTTGTCGTAGACAGTCATGTGCGGGTAGAGCGCGTAGTTCTGGAAGACCATGGCGATATCGCGTTCGGCCGGCTCGACGTCATTGACGATGCGGTCGGCGATTTCGACGGTGCCTTTGGAGATGGTTTCCAAGCCCGCGACCATGCGCAGCAGCGTGGACTTGCCGCAGCCGGAGGGGCCGACGAGCACGATGAATTCGCCATCGGCGATATCGATCGATACGGATTTCACCGCTTCGACGCCGCCGGCATAGATCTTCGAAACATTGGTGATGTTGATCGCTGACATGGCGTATCTCCTACTTGTCGCTTTCGGTGAGACCCTTGATGAACCAGCGCTGGAAGATCATGACGATCATCACCGGCGGCAGCATGGCGAGGATCGCCAGGGCAAAGGCCTCGTTGTAATCGGGGATGTTGGAGCCGACCCAGACGAGCAGGATCTGCTTGATGCCGCGGACCAGCGTGAAGAAGCTCTCATCCGTGGTCATCAGCGTCGGCCACAGATACTGATTCCAGCCATAGACGAACATGATGATGAAGATCGCGGCCATCATGGTCTTCGACAGCGGCACGATGACACCGATGAAGAACTTGAACGGGCCGGCGCCATCGATGCGGGCGGCTTCGAGCAGTTCGTCGGGGATCGATTTGAAGAACTGGCGGAAATAGAAGGTGCCGGTAGCGGACGCCAGCAGCGGGACGATCAGGCCGGTATAGGTGTTCGTCAGGTTCAGCGCGGTCATCACCTCGTAGGAGGGGAGGATGCGGACTTCGAGCGGCAGAAGCAGGGTCGTGAAGATCATCCAGAAGAGGATCGTCGCGAAGCGGAAGCGGAAATAGACGAGCGCATAGGCCGCCAGCATCGAAAGCGCGATCTTGCCGACGGCAAAGCCGATGCCTAGGATAAGGGAGTTCATCATCATCCGAAGACCGGTGATCTTGCCGGTGAAGCCGCCTTCCTTGGTCAGCACCTTGGTGTAGGTATCGACGAAGTGGCCGCCGGGCAGGATGGACAGGCCGTTGCGGTGGATATCCGCGGCCTCATGGCTGGAGGTCATCAGGGCAACGACCAGCGGGCCGACCATGATGAAGACGCCCATCAGCAGGATGACATGATCGAAGATTTTGACGCGCTGCATGGGGGCGACCTCAAGTGTAGTGGACACGCCGCTCGATGAAGCGGAACTGGAAGATGGTGAGCACGAAGACGATGATCATCAGGATGACGGACTGGGCAGACGAGCCGCCGAGATCGTTGCCGCGGAAACCGTCCATATAGACCTTGTAGACGAGGGTGATCGGGTTGTTGGCGGCCTTGTCCTTCACCATCACGTCGATGATGCCGAAGGTATCGAAGAGGGCGTAGGTGGTGTTGATGATCAGGAGGAAGAAGGCAGTCGGGGCAAGCAGCGGCAGGATCACGGTCCAGAAACGGCGGAAACCGGAGCGGCAGTCCATCAGCGCCGCCTCGCGCACGGAGACCGGAATGCCCTGCAGGCCGGAGAGGAAGAAGATGAAATTGTAGGGGATCTGCTTCCAGACGGAGACGATGATCATCGCGGCCGCGGTGTCGGTGTAGTTGAGGCCGACCTTCATGTCCCAGCCGAACAGACCGACGAATTTGACCAGCGGGCCGATGTGCTGGTCGAACATCATCATGCCCATGAGGCCGGCGACCGGCGGGGCGATGGCGTAGACCCAGATGAGCAGCGTCTTGTAGGTGGCATTGCCGCGGATGATGCCGTCTGCCTTGACGGCAAGCAGCAGGCCGATGGCGAGCGAAAAGAAGGTGACGAGCGCCGTAAAGACGGCGGTGAAGCGGGCGATGCCGAGATATTCCGTCGATTTCAGGACATCGGTGTAGTTGCTCATGCCGACGAAGGTGGAGCCGAAGCCGAAGGGGTCCTCGAGATAGAAGGACGACTGGATCGCCTGCACCGAGGGCCAATAGAAGAAGATGAAGATGATCGCCATCTGCGGAGCGAGGAAGAGATAAGGCAGGTAGGGCGAGGAAAACTGCACGCGCTTGGCGAAATCCGGCTCCGAGGGGGTGGAGCGGAAACGACGGAAAAAGCCGCCGGCGGTGGGGAGCGCGGGGCTTGTCGGGGAGAGCGATGGTGCGTGTGTCATGGGGTTGGCCCTTGGGAGTGTCTTGGGTGCGGAGGGCTTTGCCCCTCACCCCGGCCCTCTCCCCGCTTGCGGGGAGAGGGGATGATCGCGTGTTGGCTGCTTCTCGGGCCATCATGGGATGGCGGGAGGTGCGGCATATCCCTTCTCCCCGCGTGCGGGGAGAAGGTGGCCGACAGGCCGGATGAGGGGCAGAGGCAATCTCGGAGATTGCCGCGCCACCCCCCTCTGTCAGCTCTGGTGACATCTCCCCCGAAAGGGGGGAGAAGGGAGGGAGATCAGCCAGCGGTCTTCGCAAAACGGGCGAGAAGTTCGTTGCCTTCCTTCTCGATCGTGTCGAAGGCGTCCTTGACGGAGACTTCGTTTGCGAAGATGCGGCCGTATTCGCGTTCCATGATTTCGCGGATCTGCGGGTAGAAGCCGAGGCGGTAACCCTTGGACCACTCGCCCGACGGCAGCATCAGCTGCTTGATGCCGACTTCGGCGACCGGGGTCTTCTCATAGTAGCCTTCAGCCTTGGCAAGCTCGTAGGCCGCCTTGGTGATGGCGACGTAGCCGGTGGCCTGGTGGTAGAACTTCTGGATTTCCGGCGAGGTCAGGAACTGGAAGAAGTCGGCAACGCACTTGTTTTCTTCATCCGACTTGCCGGCCATTGCAAAGAGGGCAGCGCCGCCGATGAAGGACGAGGTGCCGGCGCCCTGGATCGAACCCCAATAGGGCAGGAAGTTTGCCGAGAACAGCATCTGGGCGGTCTTGGTCAGGCCGCCGAAGGAGCCGGAGGAGCCGATCCAGAGGGCCGCCTTGTTTTCCTCGAACATCTTCTGGTTATCGTTCCAGCCGGCGCCGTAATAGGCGAAATAGCCTTCATCGGCCCAGGCCTTCAGCTTTTCGAACATCATGACGAGGTTCGGGTCGGTGACCTTCAGCTGGGTGTCGACGACGCTGTCGTAACCGTTGTTGTTGGTGGCGAACTGGATGTTGTTGCGCGAGAAGAAGTTCTCGGTGAACTGCCAGGTCAACTGCGACTGGACGAGCGGGATGTAGCCGGCTTCCTTGAGCTTCGGGGCGATGGCTTCGAACTCTTCCCAGGTCTTCGGGGCTTCGACGCCGGCCTTCTTCAGGGCCTCGTCGTTGATGTACATGATCGGGGCCGAAGAGTTGAACGGCATGCCGACGAACTTGCCTTCGCTGTCGGCGTAGAAATAGCGCACGCCATCGATGAAGGCGTTGCGGTCGAAGGTGTAGCCTGCCTTGGTGATCAGGTCTTCAGCCGGGATGACGGCGCCCTTGGCGTTGATGATGGTGGCGGCACCCGCATCGAAGACCTGCAGGATGTTCGGCTGTTCACCCGAGCGGAAGGCGGCGATGCCGGAAGCGAGCGCTTCCTCATAGGTGCCCTTGGAAACCGGGGTCAGCGCGCAGGTCGTCTGGGCGGCGTTGAACTTCTGGGCAACCTCATTGATGACTTCGCCGTTGCGGCCGGCCATGCCGTGCCACCAGGTGATGTTGGTCGCGGCAAACGAGGAGGTTGCGGAAAATGCCAGCGCGAGGCCGGTCATCGTGATGTTCTTGATCATGGGGCAGTTCCTTTCACCAGGGTTAAGGTGAGGAACCCGCTAAAGACCTTTCATGACGCTAGGATAACGCTTTGATGTCGGTTCTGTAACATCGATGCACGCGTGTTCAAAAAGCATCGATGAGATGAACAGGCCAGCGCCAGGGGCTGACGGAGATGATGTCATAACGAATGGAAAGCCTTGTGGCGTCGGGTTGCCGGGCGAGCCAGAGATTGCTTGCCGCACGGATGCGGCGCTGGCTGAGCGGCGAGACGGCGGTCACGGCGCTCTCGATGTTTGCACGGGCTTTCACTTCGATGCAGGCCACCAGATCGCCCTTGCGGGCGATGATGTCGATCTCGCCGAGTTTGGTGCGATAGCGGAAGGCGGCGATGCGATAGCCCTTGAGCAGGAGAGCGAGCACAGCGCGATATTCGGCGATCGCGCCTTTGCGCAGCGCCCTGATCTTGCGGATATCGGCCGGCTCAGGCGCCATCGCGCGCCTTCAACTCCAAAAGCCGATCGTAAAGGTCCTTGCGGTTGAGGCCGGTTCGTTTTGCGGCTTCGGTGGCGGCCTTGCCGGTGGACATGTCTTTCGCGAGCGCAGAGAGGAGAGCGTCGACATCCTCTTCCTTCGGCGGCGCTGGTGCATCCGGCGGGGCGACGACGAAGACGATCTCGCCTTTCACGGTAGCGCCTTCGTCATAGAAGGTTTTCAGCTCGGCAAGCGTGCCGCGACGAAATTCCTCGAAGGTTTTCGTGAGTTCGCGGCAGACGCTGGCGCGGCGGGTTTCGCCGAGCACATCGCAAGCGGCCGCGACGGTGGCGGCGATGCGGTGCGGGGATTCGAAGAAGATGAGGGTTGCGGGTACGGTGGCGAGTTCGGCGAGGCGGTCGCGACGGGCCTTGTCCTTGGAGGGCAGGAAGCCGGCGAACAGGAAGGTGTCGTTGGAGAGGCCGGAACCGACAAGGGCGGCAAGCGGCGCCGAGGGGCCTGGGATCGGGATGACGCGGTGACCGGCTTCGATGGCCGCCTGGCCGAGGCGATAGCCGGGGTCCGACACGAGCGGCGTGCCGGCATCGGAGACGAGAGCCACGGATTTTCCGGCCTCAAGCGCCGCAATCAGGCGCGGCCCGGCCTCGTCGGCATTGTGCTCGTGATAGGCATAGGGGCGGTTGACGATGCCGTAGCGGTCGAGCAGGACGCGGGTGACGCGGGTGTCCTCGCAGGCCAGCACATCGGCGCCGGCCAGGGTTTCAAGGGCGCGGAGCGTGATGTCGGCGAGATTGCCGATGGGGGTGGCGACGAGATAAAGCGCCGGCTCCAGCGGGCGGGCGGGAACGGCGATGTTATGGATGCGATAGGTCTTTTGCCTGTCGCCGGGGGTGCCGTCTGCCTGATGTTCCAAGGTCATGGTCTTTCCGAGTGCTGTTGCCGGCCTTTATGGGCGAGCGGGGCGGTGGCGGCAAGGGCCGGCATGCCGGATTGCATCGAAGGTCGCGAAGCTGGCGGTGGCCGTCACCCGTCCGCGATCACTCTGCCGTGGGGCGGATGGATGAGCGCATCTTGGTAACCGTTGCCGGAGATGGTGCTGCAGAGCTCGAACCATTCGCAGCCGGCACAGGCTGTCCGGGTATCTCCTGCCGCGAAGCCGGCACGCATCCGCTCGATCAGGGACGGTCGGGGTTCGATCAGGGTGCCTGCCGAAAGGGCAAGATCGAGAATGCGGCCGACATCTTCGGCTGCCTTGATGTCGCGCCTGCCCACGCTCTCATGGTGGCAATGGGATTCTCTTTCATGAAGAAGCGGCGCGCAGATATCGTCCGGTCCATCGACAATCAGGATTTCTTCCCCGGCAGAAAGCCGCGCCGCGATCCGATCGTAGTTGGCGACGAAGGTGGGGGTATATCCCTTGCCGACATAGGTGAGCAGGCAGAGGAGGTGGTGCGCGCGCAGGCGAACGGTCATCTGTCGGGGGTACGCTGCCCGGGGCGGACGCTCGGGGCTGAGGTGTCAGGTTTGGCTTTCATCATGCCGCACAGATAATGAAGGATGGCGATCCCGTCGAGCGGGTGTTGCTGTGGGATACTGGGGACGAGCGCCCATTCCGGCCCCAAATCGTCCTTTCTTGCAGGCGATAGCGCTTGCTTTTGGCGGCTTCTTTCTGCCATTTTGCCCGTCCACATCTCTGTGGGCCCGATGGGGCGTCTAAGGTAAAGGCCGGGAGGCTTCTTCCGGTGTTCGTTGAAAGCGGTAGCATCCCATGCGTATTACGATCGAGCGGTCCAATCTCCTGAAGTCGCTGAACCACGTTCACCGCGTGGTCGAGCGTCGCAACACCATTCCGATCCTCTCGAACGTGCTGTTGCGTGCCGATGGCGCTAGCCTCGACATGAAGGCGACCGACCTCGATCTCGAAATCACCGAAGCGACGCCTGCCCAAGTGGAGCAACCCGGCGCGACGACGGTGCCGGCGCATCTGCTCTACGACATCGTGCGCAAGCTGTCCGATGGCTCCGAGGTTGCTCTTGCCACCAACACCGAAGGCACGGCGATGACGGTGCAATCGGGCCGCTCGAAATTCTCGTTGCAGTGCCTGCCGCAATCCGATTTTCCGGACCTTACGGCCGGCGCCTTCAGCCATACTTTCCGCATCAAGGCGACGGACCTGAAGATGCTGATCGATCGCACGCAGTTTGCGATCTCCACGGAAGAGACGCGCTATTACCTCAACGGCATCTATATCCACACGATCGAAAGCAAGGGCCAGCTGAAGCTGCGTGCCGTTGCAACCGACGGGCATCGTCTCGCCCGCGCCGATATCGAGGCGCCGTCGGGCTCGGAAGGCATGCCGGGTATCATCATTCCGCGCAAGACCGTCAGCGAATTGCAGAAGCTGGTCGACAACCCCGACGTCGTCGTGACCGTCGAAGTGTCGGACGCCAAGATCCGCCTCACCATCGGCTCGATCGTCATGACCTCGAAGCTGATCGACGGCACCTTCCCGGATTACCAGCGCGTCATCCCCGCCAACAACGAGAAGGAGCTGAAGATTGACTGCCAGTCCTTCGCCCAGGCCGTCGATCGCGTTTCCACCATTTCGTCCGAGCGCGGCCGCGCCGTAAAACTCTCGCTCACCGACGGGCAGCTGACGCTGACCGTCAACAACCCGGATTCGGGAAGTGCGACGGAAGAACTGCCGGTGGGCTATGAAAGCGACCCGCTGGAAATCGGCTTCAACGCCAAGTACCTGCTCGATATCACCGCTCAGCTTTCCGGCGACGAGGCCGTGTTCATGCTGGCCGATCCGGGCTCGCCGACGCTGGTGCGCGATCTTGCCGGCGATGATGCTTTGTACGTCCTGATGCCCATGCGCGTCTAGCATTCAGCCCAGGCTGGTCTGCACAGACTGCGGCGCGTCCTTCTCCCCGCGCGCGGGGAGAAGGTACCCGAAGGGCGGATGAGGGGCCAAAGCCGCAAGGTTTTCGGAGGAGGACAGTTTCGCCCCTCACCCTCTCCCCGCATGCGGGGAGAGGGGACTACTGTCGTTGCCGTTTGCCCTTTTAGCCGGCGAAGCAGATTTACGGAATTCCCGACATTTAACGACGCGGAAAGACTTGTTTTTGTCGCAAAGCACGTCAAATATTCGGTACGTCGAATACGCTGCATGAGGGCGGCGGGTTCTGCGGGGCTCAATGGCTCGCGGGGAGAAAAATGAATTTTCGTCTGAAGCAGCGTTTCGAACAGAAATTTGACGAGGAAATCCGGTTCTTCAAGGGCTGGAAGCAGAACATGAAGGCGGTCGGCTCGATTATCCCGACCTCCGGCGTGACCGCCCGGCGCATGGCGAGCGTCGTCAATCCCCATTCGGGCCTGCCGGTTCTCGAGCTCGGCCCCGGAACCGGCGTGATCACCAAGGCAATCCTCGAAAAGGGCGTGAAGCCGGAAAACCTGTTCTCGGTCGAGTTCTCGACGGATTTCTACGAGCATCTGATCGGCCGCTTCCCCGAGGTGAATTTCATCAACGGCGATGCCTTCGATCTCTCCACGACGCTCGGCGAACACAGGGACCGGCAGTTCGACTGCGTGATCTCGGCGGTACCGCTTCTGAATTTCCCGATGTATCGCCGCGTGGCGCTGATCGAGGACCTGTTGAAGCGAATCCCTGTCGGCCGTCCGGTCATCCAGATTTCCTACGGGCCGCTTTCGCCGATCGTCGCGCTGCCGGATCGCTACCAGATCTCCCATTATGATTTTGTCGTGCGCAATATTCCGCCAGCGCAGCTCTGGATCTACCGCAAGGCGCATTGACGGCCCATGTTTGCCGTTTACATCACCCACCCGCAGGTGCGGATAGACCCTGCCGTTGCGGTGCCGCAATGGGGGCTGTCCGAGCTTGGCGTCGCGCGGGCGCGGCAGACGGCCGGGCATGGCTGGGTGCGTGACATAGGCCGGTTTTTGTCGAGCGATGAGGTGAAGGCCAAGGAGACGGCGGCGATCCTTGCAGACGGGCGGCCTGTCGAAATTCTTGAGCACTCCGGGGAGAACGACCGCTCGGCGACGGGCTTTCTGAAGCCCGATGCCTTCGAGGACGCGGCGGACTGGTTCTTTGCCAACCCCACGGAAAGCTTTCGCGGCTGGGAAAGGGCGGTGGATGCGCAGGCGCGGATCGTATCGGCGGTTTTCGGCGCGCTGGAGACGCATGATCCAGCCGTTCCGGTCGCTTTCGTTGGGCATGGCGGGGTCGGCACGCTCTTGAAATGCCATCTGGCCGGTGTGCCGATCGCGCGCCACGACCAGCCGGCGGGCGGCGGCAATCTCTTTGCATTTTCCCTTGCGGATCGAGCGCTCGCATGCGACTGGACCCCCATCGAAACATGGCGGGGATGGATGGCATGACAAGTGCACGCGACAGGCTGATCGTTGGTCTCGATATTCCGACAATCGGCGAAGCGGAAAAGATCGTGGCCACGATCGGCGACGAGGCGATCTTCTACAAGATCGGCTACCAGCTGGTCTTCGCCGGTGGTCTGGAATTCGCTAGCGATCTCGCCAAGAGCGGGAAAAACGTCTTCCTCGACATGAAGCTGCTCGACATCGACAACACGGTGGCCAAGGGCGTGGAAAACATCGCCAGGATGGGCATGTCGATGCTGACGATGCACGCCTATCCCAAGGCGATGAAGGCGGCGGTCGAGGCGGCGAAAGGCTCCGGCCTTTGCCTGCTCGGCGTGACCGTCCTGACCTCGATGGATGCCGCGGATGTGAAAGATGCGGGTTACGCTCTTGATCCCAAGGCGCTGGTGCTCCGCCGCGCCGAACAGGCACGCGACGCCGGCATGGGCGGCATCGTTTGCTCGGCAGAGGAAGCGGCTGCGGTGCGCGGCATCGTCGGGCCGGATATGGCTGTCGTGACGCCGGGCATCCGGCCGACAGGCAGCGACCACGGCGACCAGAAGCGGGTGATGACACCGGGCGATGCGCTGGCCGCCGGATCGAGCCACCTCGTCGTCGGCCGCCCGATCGTCAAGGCCGCCGACCCGCTGGCGGCGGTGAAAGCGATTGTCGCGGAGATGGATGCGGCGTTGAAGGGGTAAGTATGAGGTGGGATGCCTTTGGGCGTCTTGCTCCTTATGACGGAAAATATCCGCTTTGAGACACGTTCGGGTGCTGTGGAATGGCTGCGCCAACGCGGTTACAGCCTTTCCAGATCATCGTCCGGCCGAACAGCGTTGCTTTAGCGCCAGTCTTGGCTCGACGGTCCGAAGCGATCAGCTCTGCGATATTCTCTCGATGGGTTATGCGGTCTGACGATTAGGGTGCGTCTACTGGAATAGCTTCTCCCAAGATCAGATATGATGGTCAAATCGCATTGAATTTTCCTTGGATCGATTATGGCGAGGCGCACAATGGCGTCCGCGAGCCAGCTGAGCGGCATCGCATTCGATGCCATCATTCTTAGAACAGTGGTTTTATAAAACTTTGATGCGAGTTCGAACGGCCCATTCTCTGGCGGATTGATGTCGCTTGCCAAATGTAACTCAATTTGATGCTGTTCCATCCGCTCAAGGAACGATCGATATTGGCCCAAGGCCCAGTACCCGTCGAGATCATTATACCTGCTGACAAACGTCTCAAGAACATCATGGGAGATACCCCGAAACTGGCTTCGGCGCGCCATTTTATGCTATCCGTTAAATTGAACGATCTGCACGTTTCAGCGGTGCAAAAGGACCATCATAAAGGTTACTCGGATTCTGTTCATAGAGTACCTCTTCGGTAAGATTCAAGAACCTGATGATGCGCTGAATGGGTGAACGCCAGGCTCGCCTTGGTTTCAAGCCTTTCGCAGCGCTGACAGGTCGCCTTCCGTCAGGGCGACCAGATTGGCTTCGATCTTGTCCAGCGGCCAATCCCACCAGGCGATTTCGAGAAGTTCCGCGATGACTTCTTGCGGATAGCGCATCCGGAGGACGGTTGCCGGATTTCCGCCGACAACGGCATAGGGCGGGACGTTTCGGGCAACGACCGAAGCCGCGGCAACAATCGCGCCGGTACCAATCTGCACGCCCGGCATGATCGCGGCGACATGGCCGATCCAGACATCGTGGCCGACAATCGTATCCCTTACCGGCAAGTCCTTGTAGCCGAAGGTTTCTGGCTTGAAGATGCGGAAGGGATAGGTGCTGAAGCCGCTCATCGGGTGATTGGCCGAGCTGGTAATGAAGTAGCTGCCCCGCGCGATTTGTACGAATTTGCCGATCACAAGCCGTTCCCGACAGCCGTGGCCGAGGTACGGGGCGAGTATTTGGGCTGTGTCTTCAGGCTTTTCGGAATGCGTGAAATAGCTGTAATCGCCCACTTCGATGCGCGGATGGTCGATGACGTTCTTCAGGTGGACGGTATCGCGATAGACAGTGCCATCCGGCAGGACAATCGGATGAATGGCGTCTGCGTCGAGAAGTGGCATGGAACTCCCTTCCGTGAAACGGCAGCCTGATCTTGGTCAGAAGCCTACTGTCTGGCATCGCCGGGATCGATGGCTTCAGACAAATGCTTTCATGAAATATCTGAATGGAAGCAGCGACCGGGATCGACCGGCAATGCTTCCATCTCGGGCACAGCGACAGCAAGCTTTCAAAGCCTTGATGTGCTGTTACGATGCGGCGTATCGCAACACTGGCTGGGCCCATCACTGATGCTTACCGAAAAACAGCGCGGGGTCTTGAGGGGTATGATGGGCGGCCTGATCGCCGCCTTGCTCGCCCTTTCGCTCGCGATCATTCTCGCGCCAGACGCTTTTCTTCCGGATGACGAGACGGCCCTGTCGGCAATTTTACATGCCCTTCGGTGGGATGCCCTCGTGGTAGTGTGGCTTGCCGCGAGCATAGCGGCTCTGGCGCGGCACCGGTTCTTCAATCCTTCGGATATCGATGGCGGGGGGCTCACCGAGGGTACGTCTACCGCAAAGGTTCTCCAGTCGATGCTTCAGAATACGCTGGAACAGGTGGTGCTGGCACTTGCGACCCATCTTCTATGGGCAGCCGTCATGCCATGGCGGTGGCAAGCGGCAATTCCCGTGGCGGTAATGCTGTTCTTTCTTGGTCGTGCCCTTTTCTGGCGGGGCTATGGGCATGGGGCACCGGCCCGTGCACTCGGCTTCGCCCTGACTTTTTATCCCACGGTCGTCATGCTTTTTGGCGTCGTCGTGAACCTCGTCTGGATGGCAATCACCGGCTAATCACCGGGGCCTTAGCTCAGATCCCCGAGCCGTCGAGTTCCTCGTCGTCCTTGCCTGCCCAGGCGGGCGGCATTGTCATCTGGTCGAGGTTGGCCGAGGGCATCGGCATCCAGCATTTCAGTTCCGGCTCCGCATATTCAATGATCCGGCCGGGGGCGGAATCGGAGGAGCGCCAGGCTTCGCCGCCGTATCGATCGCCATGCGACCAGTAGGCGACATCGACAGCACCCGGTCCCTGTTCGGTCGCGCGGATCGTGACCAGGATACGGCTGCCGTCTCTCGGCGCGGTTCGCATCTGTCGCCAGGGGCCCAGGTTTTCCATCGTCGTCTCCTCCGTCCGAGATGATCAAGTGTCGCCTTGCGCAGAGGTACGGTCAACTCGTTGTTTTCAGAACAAGGCGGTGTCGATTGCCCGGCGTCCCGTTCGGGCCCGCGGACGCACGACATTCGCCCGTCCGGTCCCATCGCAACCGGGCCATCCTATTCCGCTGTGTTGCCCTTGACCGTGTTCGTTCGGTCATCGTCGCGGATCAGCGAGAGAGCGCCGCCCTTCAGCGTGTTGCCGGAGACCGTGTTGTTGTCTGCAAAATCCCTGGCGCTCAATCCGCTGCCGAAGGGGGCGGAGGGGGCTGTCAGGCAATAGAGGCGGGCGCCGTTGCGGGAGTTGAGCCAGACGGCAGGCTCGGCGTCGCGGCTGCCTTTCGGATAGGAGAAGATATTGCCGGCGATCTCGTTGCGCTGCGGTTTCTGGTGGCGGATGGTGCCGCCTTCGCCGCAGTTGCGATAGACGAAGATGCCGCCGTTCATCGGGTTGTTGAAGCTGTTGCCGACAATTCGGTTATGGGCCGAGCCGTCGATGGCGATCTGCTCGCGGTGGTCGGTGCGGACGGAAAAGCTGTTGTCGAGGATGGCGTTCTCAGCAGATTCCGAATCCAGATAGAGCGCGGTGCCGTCGCTTTTGCCTTGAAACCGGGAATTTCTGACAGTCAGGCCGGTGATGCCAGGGCCGGCATAGAGGGGGATCTGGCCATCGGCGACGAACGTCATTGCTTCGAGAACGATGTTTTTCGGGGCGGCTTGCTGGGCGTTTTTCGTGTGGTCGGCTTTCAGGGATGAGAGGCGAACCTCTTCGGTCTGGCCGTTTCGACCAAGGCCCTGAAGGCGAATGGCGCCTTTGACGACGCAGTTCCTGACGGTGATGTCGGTGGGAACGCTCCAGCGGCCATCCTTGGTCTTTGTCGAGCGGATCTGGACCGTCGGCCGGCCGTAATTGACCGTGCCGCGGGAGGTGTCGAGTGTGGCGCCAGCGCAGTCTATGGTAATGCCGGATGCCCGTTCGCCGGAGAGGATCAGTCGCTTGCTGATGACGTCGGCTTTGTCGAGCGTGAGCGAGCAGCGGATTTCGACGGCGGCCTTTTCCTTCGAGGCGGGCTCGCGCAGGGCGGCGTACTGTTTTGGAGAGCAGGCGGCGATGGCGGGTTTCGTCTCTGCGCGTGCCGAGAGGACGGCGGCTGGCAGAACGGCGGCAAGCGTCAGGATTGCGATCGATAAAGCCGATGTTTTCCGCATGTTATGCAAGCCTGCCATTATAAGTTTTCCGATTGGTCGGTGCTTGACCGCACCCGTGATTTGCCGGATCACAGTAATCCCATGCTTGCGGCGATAAAGAGGAGAAGGCAATGGCAAAGGGATACTGGATTGCGCGCGTCGATGTTCGCGATGCCGAACGCTACAAGGATTATGTCGCAGCCGCCAAGCCGGCCTTTGAAAAATACGGGGCCAATTTCCTGGCGCGTGGCGGGGAATATGAGCGGCTGGAAGGGCAGGTCCGGGCACGCAATGTGGTGATCGAGTTTCCCTCGCTGAAGGCGGCGCATGACTGCTATCACTCGCCTGAGTACCAGATCGCGGCGGCCATCCGGCAACAGGTTGCCGATGCCGAGATGGTGATCGTCGAAGGCGTGTGATCGATCTTAACAAGCCGCGTCTTTTCGCGGCGCAAAACCCTGTCGGATAAGCCTTCACCTTGGCTGGCGATTGGGCTATGTAGCCGTAAGTTACCAAGCAACGCGCCCGCGCGATTTTCAGGAGTGCCTGTGCCATGACCTTGTCCAATATTCCGCCGCTCGTCACGGTTTTCGGTGGGTCTGGCTTTGTCGGGCGTCATGTGGTGCGCGCGCTTGCCCGTCGCGGCTATCGCATCCGCGTTGCGGTGCGCCGCCCGGATCTCGCCGGCTTCCTGCTGCCGCTCGGCAATGTCGGCCAGATTTCGCTGGTTCAGGCCAATCTGCGCTATCGCGCCTCGGTCGATGCCGCCGTCCAGGGCGCAAGCCATGTCGTCAACTGCGTCGGCGTTCTGTTCGAAGCCGGCCGCAACACGTTCGACGCCACCCAGGATTTTGGCGCGCGCGCGGTTGCCGAAGCGGCGCGCGCGGTTGGCGCCAAACTCGTGCATATCTCGGCGATCGGCGCCGACGTGAAGAGCGAATCGCTCTATGCCCGCTCCAAGGGGCGTGGCGAAAAGGCGGTCTTCGACACGCTTCCCGATGCCATCGTGCTGCGTCCTTCCGTCGTCTTCGGTCCGGAAGACCAGTTCTTCAACAAATTTGCCGAGATGGCCCGCTTCTCGCCTGTGCTGCCGCTGGTCGGCGGTGGCGAAACGGTGTTCCAGCCGGTTTATGTGACCGATCTCGCGGAAGCGGTCGCCGGCGCGATCGACGGCAAGGTCGAGGGCGGCAAGGTCTATGAGATCGGTGGCCCTGATGTGCTGACCTTCCGCGCCTGTCTCGAGATCATGCTGAAACAGATCAACCGCAAGCGCACGCTGCTGCCGCTACCCTTCGGTGTCGCCTCGCTGATCGGCTCTGTCGCATCGCTCGTGCCGTTCATCCAGCCGCCGCTGACGGCCGATCAGGTTATCTTGCTCAAGTCCGACAACGTGGTTTCGGATGCGGCCGGCAATGAAGGTCGTACGCTGCAGGCCTTCGGCATCGAGCCGACCTCCGTGGAAGCCATCCTGCCGTCCTATATCGTGCGCTACCGCCCGCAGGGCCAGTTTTCGCGCGGATTGGCGTAAGCAGTCTCTTTTCTGAAGGTGGGGTGACCCAGGATCGGGTCGTCCCCTCTCCCCGCATGCCGGGAGAGGGCTAGGGTGAGGGGCAATTCTTACCCTTGATGCTGCCGAGGCTTTCGCCCCTCATCCGCCCTTCGGGCACCTTCTCCCCGCAAGCAGGGAGAAGGACCGGGCCGCCGCATTACCGCCTTTGTATCTTCCCACCCAGCCCAAACGTTGCACTTCTGCCTCACTCGTTTTGAGGTTTCGCATTTACCTTGGATTCAACATGCTGCCGTATTGATAACGGCAGTCGCAACGCTTAGACAGCAGCCGCGCTGAGCCTTGCAAATCTTCAAGGCGCGGCACGTCAATTCCTATCGAGAGGCAGACAGTTCATGGGCAAGTCGATCGCAATCTTTTTTGCGTGCGCGGCACTCGTCATCGTGGCCGGTTCCTTCGCAGCGCCGAAGACCGTTGCGGGACATCACGGCGATTGCTCGCCGGCCTATGGCGTCGACCCGTGCACCACGGCCTCGATCGGCAAGCTTTCCGAAAACTGAGTTCTAAATCGTACTCTGAAAAGAGTACGTGACGTTTATGGCGGGGGCCAGGAACCGCGTGCAGCTTTCTATGGGAGCTGCGCGCGGTTTTCGTTTTTCGGTCGATCAGCCGAAGATGAAAAGGCCGATAATGCCGGCGGTGCCGACGACGATGCGCCAGATGGCGAAGGGTGCGAAGCCCCGGTTTGAAACAAAGTTGAGCAGCGAGCGCACGACGAAGAGCGCGGAGACGAAGGCGGCGATGAAGCCGATCGAAATGACCGTCACGTCGTTGAAATCAAGGGCGTTGCGGTTCTTGTAGAGATCGAGCGTGAAGGCGCCGAGCATGGTCGGCATGGCGAGGAAGAAGGAAAATTCCGCCGCCGAACGCTTGTCGGTGCCCATCAGCAGCGCGCCGGCAATGGTCGCGCCGGAGCGCGAGGTGCCCGGGATCATGGCAAGGCACTGGCAGAGACCGATTTTCAGAGCGAGCGAGGGTGGATAATCCATGACGTCGCGGTATTTCGGTTGCAGCGGCAGCTTGTCGATCGCGTAAAGGATGACGCCGCCGACGATCAGCACGATGCAGATCAGCATCGGCGTTTCGAAGAGCACGGACTTGATGAAATCGTGGGCGATGGCGCCGATGATGGCGGCCGGCAGGAAGGCGATGAGCACCGACAGCACGAAGCCGCGGGCCTTGGCGCTCGAGGGAAGAGCAAGCGCAATCGACAGCAGCCGCTGGAAATAGACGAGCAGGATCGCGAGGATGGCGCCGAGCTGGATGAGGACGGCAAAGGTATTGCCCGGGGATTTGAAGCCGAGAAAATGGCCGGCGAGCAGCACATGGGCGGTGGAGGAAACGGGAATGAACTCTGTCAGGCCTTCAATGAGGCCAAGGATAAGCGCGCTGATGATCGATTGATCCGCCATAAGTTAAGTATCCTTGAAGTTTTAATGATTAGCCTGAGCGCCGAAGAGGCATTGGCTGATTCGCTTGAGTTTGAGGCTGCAAATTTCTATAGCTTTTTCCGGTCCGCCACGGAACGGCCGGTTTCAGGCAATAGCACGCGGCCTTTACCCGACAGATAAGACCCGGACGTTGCCCTGATGGCCGTCCTCTCCTGATAGAACCGACGAAGTTCCTTATGCCGACATTGTATCATCACCCCATGTCCACCTCGTCTCGCTTCGTCCGGCTGATATTGTCCGAATACGGCTATCAGACGGAACTTGCGGAAGAGCAGCCCTGGGAAAAGCGCCGCGACTTTCTGGCGCTCAATCCTGCCGGCACATTGCCTGTTTATGTCGACGACAGCATGCGGGCGCTGTGCGGCGCGATGGTGATTTCCGAATATCTGGACGAAACCAACGGCGTTTTGAAGCGCGATCGCCGGCTGCTGGCGGAAGACCCCTTCCAGCGCGCGGAAATCCGCCGGCTGGTCGAATGGTTCCTGCAGAAGATGGAAGCCGATGTGACGCGGCCCCTGGTGCGCGAACGCATCTTCAAGCTGCAAATGACGCCGGATCAGGGCGGTGGCGCGCCGGATTCGAAGGCGCTGCGCACCTCGCGGGCGAATATCCGCCAGCACATGAAATATCTGTCGTGGCTTGCGGGCTCGCGCACCTATCTGGCGGGCGACCGGCTTTCCTATGCCGACCTCGCGGCGGCGTCTGCCGTTTCGGTGCTGGACTATCTCGGCGAGATCGACTGGACGGAATCGCCGATGGCCAAGGACTGGTATCAGCGGCTGAAATCGCGACCGTCCTTCCGGCCGCTGCTGGCCGAGAAGGTGCGTGGACTGACGCCTGTTTCGCATTACGCGGATCTGGATTTTTAAAGGGTAGGTTCCATGACCGGCGGCCTTCCATCGCAGGACAGGCAGGACGCCAGACGCTTGAAACTGACGGCGTTCCTGAGGCAAGAAGCGCGCGACAAGGGGTTCGACCTCTGTCGCGTGACGCTGCCGGATTCCATTCCCGAAGCCCCGGGGAGGCTCCGGCAGTTCATTGCCGAAGGCCAGCACGGGACGATGGAATGGATGGCCGAGACGGCGGATCGGCGTGGCGATCCCCGGGTGCTCTGGAGCGATGTGCGCTCGGTCGTTGTCTTCGGCATGAATTACGGGCCGGAGCACGATCCGCGCGATGTCCTGTCGATGCCGGATCGCGGGGCAATCTCCGTCTATGCGCAAAACCGCGATTATCACGACATTGTAAAGGGCAAGCTCAAGGAAGTCGCGACCCGCTTTGCGGCGCGGGCGGGCGAGGATGTGAAAGTCTTTGTCGATACCGCGCCCGTCATGGAAAAGCCGCTGGCGGAGCAGGCCGGGCTTGGCTGGCAGGGCAAGCACACCAATCTCGTCAGCCGCGACTTCGGCTCCTGGCTGTTTCTGGGCAGCATGTTCACGACGGCCGATCTCGAAGTCGATGCGCCGGAGGTCGATCATTGCGGCTCGTGTCGGGCCTGTCTTTCCGCCTGTCCGACCGACGCCTTTCCGGCGCCCTACCGTATCGATGCGCGGCGCTGCATTTCCTATCTGACGATCGAGCACAAGGGGCCGATCGATCCCGCGCTTCGGCCGTTGATCGGCAACCGCATCTATGGCTGCGACGACTGTCTGGCGGCCTGTCCATGGAACAAGTTTGCCGCGACCGCCTCCGAGATCAAGCTGAAGGCGCGCGACGAGCTAAAGGCACCGAAGCTTGCGGAACTGATGGCGCTCGACGATCCGGCATTCCGGGCGATGTTTTCGGGCTCGCCGGTCAAGCGCATCGGGCGGGATCGCTTCGTGCGCAATGTGCTGATGGCGGCGGGGAATTCCGGGGATCGGGAGATGATCGCCTCCTGTCTCGCGCTGAGCGAAGATGCCTCGCCGGTGGTGCGGGGCATGGCCGTCTGGGCGCTGTCGCGTCTGATGACCTCTGGCGAATTTTCCGAATTTGCGGCAAGACGGAAAGATGAGACCGATCCGGATGTGATCGGGGAATGGACGTATGCAGGAGTGATATGATGCGCGTTTTGATCCTGGGGGCCGGGTATTCCGGCAAGGCGATTGCCAGGGAACTGTTACCTCTGGCCTCCCGCATCACAGGTACGACGCGCTCTCTTGAAAAACGGGCTGCACTGACGGCAATCGGCATCGAGGCGCTTGTTTATGACGGCAACGAAATTTCGCCGGAACTGGCCGCCGAGATGGCGCGGGCGACCCACCTCATCCAGTCGATCGCGCCGGGACGTGAGGGCGATCCGATCATCCGGCTCGGTTTCACCCGCATGCGGGACCTGATGCCGGCGCTGGAATGGGTCGGCTATCTCTCGACGGTCGGCGTCTATGGCGACCACAAGGGCGGCTGGGTGGACGAGGAGAGCGAATGCAAGCCCGTGTCGCAGCGCTCGCGGGAGCGGGTCGAGGCGGAGGACGGCTGGATGGCGTTCGGTGAAGCGTCAGGCATACCTGTTGCCGTTCTGCGGCTTGCCGGCATCTATGGGCCGGGTCGCAATACCTTCCGCAATCTGGAAGAGGGAACGGCCAAACGGCTGATCAAGCCGGACCAGGTGTTCAACCGCATCCGTGTGGAGGATATTGCCGGCGCGACGGCGTTGCTGATCGATAAGCACGCCGATGGTATCTTCAACATCACCGACAACGAGCCGGCACCGCCGCAGGATCTGGTTTCGATGGCAGCCGATATGATGGGTGTCGAGCCGCCGCCGGAAGTCGCCTTCGAAAGCGCCGAGCTGACGCCGATGGCGCGCTCTTTCTACGGCGAGAACAAACGGGTCTCCAACAGGAAGCTGCGGGACGCGGGTTACGTCATGCGATTTACAGACTACCGGGCGTCGCTCGCCGACCTCTGGGAGGCAGGACGCTGGCGCGGATAGACAGGCTTTCGATGGTCTCCAGCACTGCCACATTTTGAGGGTTGAGTACAATCAAAGCGAGAGTAGAAGATTTTCTAGCCTGTGGATTGGTGCCTTCAGAGGCATCTAAAAAAATTTAATCCCGTTTTTATTCGATAACCGCATTAAACTTCCACGTTTGAGGCAGGTTTTTGCTTCGGCTTTGAATCTAAACGGAATCTTCTCGAATGGTGCGCAAATTCAATTTTTGACAATCTTTAAAACCCCCAGAAATGCCGGAAATCCTAACGGAGGGTAAAAGGTTGAGGCACGTTTTCGCCACTTTTGCCCCTGAAAAGCCGAGCCTTCGTAAGACTTGACTAAATTTCAGGCCTAGGGGTTCACGTTTGGCTAACCGAAAATTCTCGGCAATTGCAGGTGCAATTGTCTTTGCCTTGGGGGCAACTCTCACAACGACAACGACGGCGGAAGCCAAGAGTGCAGCCTGTGGCGGCGCATCCTGGTATGCGCTGGGATCGCGCACCGCGTCTGGCGAGCGCATGAACGCTGCCAAGCTCACCGCTGCCCACCGCAGCCTGAAGTTCGGCACCAAGGTTCAGGTCACCAACAAGCGCAACGGCAAGAGCGTTGTCGTTCGCATCAACGATCGTGGCCCCTTCATTCGCGGCCGAGTCCTCGATCTCTCCAAGGGCGCGGCCTCCCAGATCGGCATGATCCGTTCTGGTACCGCCAGCATCTGTTATCAGGTCATCGGCTAGAACCGAACGGCATTCAGCCCATGCCGGTCTGCAAATGGTGCCTTCCCGCGCTTCCGGTGCTCACGTACCGAAAGTACGCTGCGCTCCGGCTCACGGAAAATCACCATTTTCGACTCGTCCTGAACTGAATGCCGATCGGTTCTTGATCATACGGAAAGGCGAACGGACCTGACCGGAAAAGGTTCCGGGAAGGGTTAGACGGTTGGAGAGCATCGCTCTCTGACACTCGGAGCCGAATAAGGCTCCAACCCGCTGCCAATGCCGATGGCGGCTTGCTCTTCGGGCTCATCGCCGCTACCACGGCGGAAAATGGAGTGATGAAGATGCGATTGGGTGGCAGGCTTGCCGGCGCCGTTGAAGTTCTGGCCGATATCGAAGCGCGCAAACGTCCGGTGGCCGATGCCCTGAAGGATTGGGGCCTGGCGCACCGCTTTGCCGGATCCGGCGACCGCGCCGCGATCGGCAACATCGTCTATGACGCGCTGCGCATGAAACTCTCCCACGCATTTCTGATGGACAGCGACAGCGCGACCGCGCTCGGCCATGCCGTGATGTTCCGCCAGTGGGGTGTTTCGCCCGAGCAACTGGCTGCCGAACTGGAAGGCGACAAGTTTGCGCCCGAGCCGCTGACGGATGCAATGAAGGCCGCCTTTGCCAGCCGCAAGCTGGAAGACGCGCCGCTGCATGTGCAGGGCGATATCCCCGAGTGGCTGCAGCCGTCCTTCGAGGACAATTTCGAGGACGAGTGGCTGGCGGAAGCGCAGGCGCTGGCCGGGCGTCCCTCGCTCGACCTGCGCGCCAACACGCTGAAGGCGAGCCGCGACAAGGTTTTGAAGGCACTGGAGCGCAGCGGCGTCGAGCCGACGGTGATTGCCCGCAATGGCGTGCGCGTGAAGGCTGGCGAAGGTCCGTCGCGGCTGCCGAACGTCACGGCGGAACTCTCCTTCCAGAAGGGCTGGTTCGAGGTGCAGGACGAGGGCTCGCAGATCGTCGCCGATCTCGTCTATCCGCAGGAAGGCGATCAGGTTCTCGACTATTGCGCCGGCGGTGGCGGCAAGACGCTGGCCATGTCGGCAGCCATGAACAACAAGGGCCAGATCCACGCCTATGACACCGACCGCAAGCGGCTCGCGCCGATCATCGAGCGCCTGAAACGCGCCGGCACCCGCAATGTGCAGGTGCATGACCGGTTTGAAGAGCTTGCCCAGTTCATGGGCCGTTTCGACAAGGTGCTGGTTGACGCGCCTTGCACGGGTACGGGCACATGGCGGCGTCGCCCGGACACCAAATGGCGGCTGACACAGAAGAGCCTGGAAGAGCGCATGGGCCAGCAGCAGGAAGCGCTGATGAGCGCGGCGAATTTCGTGAAGCCCGGCGGCCAGCTCGTTTACGTTACCTGTTCCGTGCTGCCGGAGGAAAACGAGGCGCAGGTCTACGCCTTCTGCGAGGCCAATCCCGATTTCGAGATGATCTCGGTTGCCGATCGCTGGGCCGAGCTGTTCGGTGAGGACAAGCCGCAGCCGTGGTCCGCCGACATGATGAGCGTGACCCTGACGCCGGCCGCGACCGATACGGACGGCTTCTTCTTCTGCGTGATGGAAAAGGCGTCCTGATACAGATGATCGCCGCGATGGAAGCCACGCGGCGATCAGCACATATCAACCCGCTTAGATGACGATAAAGTCGGCGTAGGTCAGGGACAGGTTCTTCGACAGCGTGGCGAAATGCACCGAGCCGCCGGAAGCACTGCCGTTGGAATCGTAGAAAAGCTTGCCGGTGTCGGTTTCATAGATGATGCGGTCATTGGCATCATGCGCCTTGCCGGAGGTGCTGGCGTAGAAGGCGGACGAGGCAAGCGGGCCCGCCTTCGTCAGCTTGGTGAAGACACCGTTTTCCAGATGGATCGTGTCATCCTTCACATTGAAGTCGGTAATCGTATCGATATTGGTGGTGGCGCTCAGGGCGGTATCGAAGATGAACGTGTCCTTGCCCGTGCCCCCGGTCAGTTTGTCGTTTCCGGCCTGAGCGCGCAGGAAGTCGTTACCTGTTCCGCCGTTTAGCGTATCGTTTCCGGTTCCGCCGTCCAGCCAGTCATTGCCGTCCTGACCGTAAACGACGTCGTTGCCGCTGTCGCCGTCGAGATCGTCATTGCCCTTGCCCCCAGAGAGCGTGTCGTTGCCCTTGTCGCCCCAGATCATGTCGGCATAAGCGGTGCCGGTGATGGTGTCGCTGCCGGACAGCAGGGCGGCGAGGAATTTTGCCGAGCTGCCGCTGTCGATGGCCGCGTTGAGCGTTTTGGCAGAAAGAGACAGTCCGGTCTCATTGATGATCGTGAGGCCGTCGGCGACGATCTTGAACGAGGTCAGTGTTCCCCCGGTGATCCCGTAGATTTCGCCGTTGACGAACTTGTAGGTCAGGTTGGTGCCGGTGAACTGCATGTAGTTCTTGGCGTCGTCCTTCAGGAGGATGCCGGTCTTGGTGAACTTTTCGGTGTCGTAATCCATGATGTCGTCGAGTTCTTCACTGAGAAAATCCTCGAAACTCAATCCCCGGGTTTTGACGAATCCGCCAACTGTAATTTTTGCCATCGTGCGCGCTCCTTGCGATATTCCCCCGCGGATTGGCTAGCATGGCGAAACGGCTGGTTCAATTTGGGAACGATCGCGCTACTGCTGATTGTTGAAACAAGGTTATCCGTGCATTAAACCCTTTATTTTCAATATTCTTATACACGCTTCGGTGATGGATCGGCCGATACCGCCGAGACAGGTGTCAGGCGCCCGCGCGCCCGGGTTTCGCACGTCGCGAGACCAAGTTGGAACCTTGAAAACGTTCTAAACTATACTCTTTGACACCAGTTTGCTTTTGGTTCATGAAAGCCGGGTTGTGAGAGCGGTGCCTTATGAACGGCGCCGGGGGCTGCCCGCCGGGTCCGCGACGGGCGGTGGGGATACCGAAGATCATTCGGAAAAAGACATCAGGAGAGGTCATGACCACATCATTCCTTCGCAGCGCCATGCTGGCGCTGGTGACCGCGACGTCCGTGCTGGCGATCACGCCGGCCAGCGCCGCGACCGATGCTGCCGCCGTGGTAAAACACTATGCAGAGGTGGCCCACGCCAAGTTCGAAGATGCGCTGACCACGGCGCAGGCGCTCGACAAGGCCGTGGACGCGCTGATCGCCACCCCGAGCGAGGCGACGCTGAAGGCGGCCCGCGAAGCCTGGTTTGCCGCCCGCAATCCCTATCAGGAAACCGAGGTCTACCGCTTCGGCAACCCGATCGTCGATGAATGGGAAGGCAAGGTGAACGCCTGGCCGCTCGACGAGGGCCTGATCGACTATGTCGACCCGAGCTACGGCACGGAAAGCGATGAAAACGCGCTGTTCACCGCCAATGTGATCGCCAACAAGACGATCAAGATCGACGGCAAGGATGTTGACGCCACCAACATCACGCCGGAATTCCTTTCCGGCACCCTGCAGGAAGCAGGCGGCATCGAGGCGAACGTTGCGACCGGCTACCACGCCATCGAATTCCTGCTCTGGGGCCAGGACCTGAACGGCAACGGCCCGGGCGCCGGCAACCGTCCCTACACCGACTACGACAAGGCCAATTGCACCAATGGTAATTGCGACCGCCGCGCCGCCTATCTGAAAGCGGCAACTCAGCTGCTCGTTTCCGACCTCACGGAAATGGTTGCCAACTGGACGCCGGATGGCGCCGCCACCAAGAACGTGGAAGCCGACCCGAAGGCTGGCCTCGTTGCCATCCTGACGGGCATGGGCTCGCTGTCTTACGGCGAACTGGCTGGCGAGCGCATGAAGCTCGGCCTTTTGCTGCACGATCCGGAAGAAGAGCATGATTGCTTCTCCGACAACACCTACAATTCGCACCTGCACGATGCGATCGGCGTTCAGGCCGCCTATCTCGGTGATTACACCCGCACCGACGGCACGAAGCTTTCCGGCCCGTCGCTCTCGGAAATCGTGGCTGCCAAGGACCCGGCGCTCGACAAGGAAATGAAGGAAAAGCTGGCCGCCACCATCACCGCGATGGAAGCGATGGCCAAGCGCGGCGAGACGGTCGAGAAATACGACCAGATGATCGCCGAGGGCAATGCCGAGGGCAACGCCGCCGTGCAGGCCGCGATCGATGGGCTCGTTGCCCAGGCCAAGACCGTGGAGCGTGTGATTGCCGCGCTCGATCTCGGCACGATCGAGCTTGAAGGTTCCGACAGCCTGGATAATCCTAACGCTGTCTTCCAATAAGAGAAAAGGCGGGCGGCAGCTTTTGGCAGTCGCCCTGTTTTCGCGCATGCGTTTCTTGATGGTTCGCCGTCTCCTTCTGCCGTCCGTTGCCGCCCTGATGCTGGCGACGGGCGGTTTTTCCGTTTTGGCGGGATTTGCGTATTCATCCGCACTTTCACAGGTCGCCGCAGTACCCCCCTCTGTCCCTTCGGGACATCTCCCCCTCAAGGGGGGAGATCGGGAGCAAGCGGTTTTTTCCGGCGATACGGTGAACTGCCATCATTGCGGCAGACCGATCTCCCCCCTTGAGGGGGAGATGTCCGTCAGGACAGAGGGGGGTGAAGCCCCGATCTCCGTACCCGTTACTGTTCACGCGGAATCGTTTGGCAAACCTCAAAAGATCGACGCGGCCACCGAACCATCCGCCAGCCTTTCCGAGCCGCGCACCGATCTCTCGGACGCCGATCGTACCCGCGTAAAAACCGTCACCCGGCCAACATCCGATTTTTCCAAGGCTGAAAACTTCGAAGCCATGTCGGCAGGCGCCGCGACCTCCATCGCGCCGGTCAATCAGGACAGCTTTTCGCAATTCTCCGGCAATCTCAGCTTCGATGAAGAGGGCAGCTTCAGGCTCGGCAAGGCGCTGTTTCAGAAGCTCTGGGTCTCCTCGCCCTCCTCGACGCAGGCATCGGATGGTCTCGGGCCGCTCTACAATGCGCGGGCCTGCCAGACCTGCCATATCCGTGACGGGCGAGGTCATCCGCCGGACGGCAAGGCGGATGCGACCTCGATGTTCCTGCGGCTGGCGCGGGCGCCGAAGACGGACGCCGAGAAGGCTGCGATTGCGGCCCATGATGTTCTGAATTTTCCCGATCCCGTCTATGGGCGGCAATTGCAGGACAGCGCCGTGGTGGGGCTTCCGGCCGAGGGGCGGATGGTGATCTCCTACACGGAAGAGCCCGTGACGCTGAAGGGGGGCGACGTCGTTTCGCTCCGGCGGCCGTCCTATAGCGTTGCCGATCTAGGCTATGGGCCGCTCGGGACCGACACGACGATCTCGCCGCGGGTCACGCAGGCGATGACGGGGCTGGGGCTGATCGAGGCGATCCACCCCGGCGATATCCTTGCCCATGCCGATCCGGATGACCGGGATGGCGACGGCATCAGCGGGCGGGCGGCGATCGTGCGCGACCCAGTGACCGGCGAAAAAGTGCTCGGGCGATTCGGCTGGAAGGCGCAGAGCGCCACCGTGCGCCAGCAGAGCGCCGATGCCTTTGTGACCGATATCGGCATTTCGACGCCGCTCTCGAAGAACAGCCATGGCGATTGTACGCAGGCGCAAACGGCCTGTCTTGGCATGGCCGATGGCGTGCAGGCGCGGCTGGGCGATACCGAAGCGCCTGATCCGGTGCTTGATCTCGTGACCTTCTACGCCGAAAACCTTGCGGTGCCGGCGCGGCGAAAGGCGAGTTTTTCCGATATCTTGGCCGGAAAGAAGCTGTTTTACGAAACGGGCTGCATTGCCTGCCACACTCCTAAATTCGTGACCCGCCGCGACGCCGCCAACAAGGCCCATGCCTTCCAGCTGATCTGGCCCTATTCCGATTTCCTGCTGCACGACATGGGCGAGGGGCTTGCCGATGGGCAGGGTGTTGGAGAAGCCTCGGGGAGGGAATGGCGCACGCCGCCGCTTTGGGGTATCGGTTTGACGAAGACCGTCAGCGGGCACACGTTTTTCCTGCATGACGGCCGCGCCCGGAACCTTACCGAAGCCATCCTCTGGCACGGCGGCGAGGGGCAGACAGCACGCGACCGCTTTGCCGACCTTGAAAAAGCCGACAGGCAGGCCCTCGTCACCTTTCTGGAGTCTCTTTGATGCGTCTATTAACGCTTGTCACTCTCGGATTTTCACTGCTCGCGACCGTTGCCGTCGCGCAGGATTCGAACGGGATGACGCCACGGGTGGTGAACGAGGCGGCGGTGCCGGCGGTTCTGGCAAAGGCCGTGGATGACTTCATCCGGCCGGGCTATCTCGATCTGATGGAGACGACGGCCGCCCTTTCCGAGGCAAGCCATCTCTTCTGCGAAGAACCTTCGGAAGAAAGCCTCGGCAACCTGCAACTCGTCTTTGACGACACGGTGCAGAAATGGTCGACCATCGAGATCGTGCGGGTCGGGCCGGTGCTCGAGCAGAACCGGTTCGAGCGTTTCCTGTTCTTTCCGGATCGTAAAAGCACCGGCCTGAAGCAGGTGCAGCGGATCATCGCGACCAAGGACGAGACGGCGACCAAGCCGGAAACGCTGAAGATCAAGAGCGTCGCCGTGCAGGGCCTGGGCGCGCTGGAATATGTGCTTTATGGCACGGGCTCGGAGGAACTGCCGAACGAGGCGAACGGGTTCCGTTGCCGCTATGGCGCAGCGATTGCCGATAACCTCGCGGAGGTGGCAGCCGAACTGCACGATGCCTGGGAAAAGCCGGATGGCGTGCAGGCCGAGTGGAAGAAGCCGGGGCCAGACAATCCGTCCTTCCGTGACAACAAGGAAGTGGTAACGGGGCTGCTCGGTATTCTCGTGCATGGCGTGGAGACCGTGAAGGACCAGCGCATCCGGCCGTTCTACGCCGGCATCGTCGATGGCGTTCCCGACAGGGGACATCCGAAGCTTGCCGTCTACTGGCGCTCCGGCAACACCATGCCGTCGCTGTATGCGAACTTCACGGCGCTTGAGACGCTGTTCAACATCTCCGACATGCGCTCGCTTTTGCCTGCGGATAGCAAATCGGTGGCGGGATCGGCGAATTTCGTCTTCAAGTCGCTGGTGCGGGTGAGCGAAGAGATCGACCTGCCGATCGACGAGGCGATCGCCGATGACGAGCAGCGGGCAAAACTCGATTTCATCGTGCTCAACGCCGACGATCTTCTGCAGCGGCTGAACAAGGATTTCGGCGGGGCGATCGGCCTCAGCGCCGGCTTCTCCTTCGCGGACGGGGATTGATGGCTGGCGCTTCCAAATCGGCGCGCGCGGCGGGTTCCCTCTTCTCCCCAGCGGGGAGAAGGTGGCGCTTAGCGCCGGATGAGAGGGCGGCTGGCTCTGAATTTGCGGCAAAGCCCCCCTCATCTGCCCTTCGGGCATCTTCTCCCCGAGGGGAGAAGGGGGAAATCGCGGCAATGTCCTTTGCACGAACAGCGCCGCTGATCGAGCGTCGCTCGTTCCTGAAGATGGCGGGTGCCGCCTGGGCGGCAACGCTTGCGCCGGGATCGGCCTTTGCGCTGGCGCGTACCGATGCCGTCTATGCCTCCGGCTTCATGGCGCCGGATGGCTCCTATGGCATCGCCACGGTGACGGAACAGGGCGAGATCGTCGAGAAAGTCGCATTGCCGGCGCGGGCGCATGGCATGGCCTATTCGGTCGCGACGGGAAAGAGCGTCGCCTTTTCCCGCCGGCCCGGCACCTATGCGATGATCTTCGATCCGGCCGGGCGTTCCGAGCCGATCGTGATCAGTGCGATCGAGGGGCGGCATTTCTTCGGCCATGGCTGCTTTTCGGCGGACGGACGGCTGCTCTATGCGACCGAAAACGATTTCGCGGCCAATCGCGGCATGGTCGGGATTTACGATGGCACGAATGTTTTTGCGCGGATCGGCGAGTTTCCAACCTATGGCATCGGCCCGCACGATATGACGCTGTCGCCAGACGGCAAGCTGCTGGTGATCGCCAATGGCGGCATCGAGACCCATCCGGATTTCGGCCGCACCAAGCTCAATCTCGACCATATGGAACCCTCGCTGGCGCTGGTCGATACAGAGACCGGGGCGCTGGTCGAGCGTCACACCATGCCCGACCGCTGGCGCCAGCTTTCCACCCGGCATGTCGATATCGATGCGAAGGGGCGCATCTGGTTTGCCTGCCAGTATGAGGGGCCGCGCAACGACCTGCCGCCGCTCGCCGGCTCCTTTGCGCCGGGCGAGGATATCCGCTTCGTCGATCTGCCGGAGGAGGCGACAATTGCTCTGGCGAATTATGTCGGCGCGATCGCGGTCAACCGGGCCGAGGGGCTTG
Organism: Pararhizobium arenae; assembly: GCF_001931685.1. Lineage (GTDB taxonomy): Bacteria > Pseudomonadota > Alphaproteobacteria > Rhizobiales > Rhizobiaceae > Pararhizobium > Pararhizobium arenae. The sequence continues at coordinate 361,881 of NZ_MOOY01000004.1, forward strand.
TCTGCCTGACCTCGCCGAAGGAGGGCGTGGCCGTGACGCTGGATGCGGTGACGGGTAAGCTCATCCGGCAGGAAACGATTTTGGATGCGGCCGGCGTCGCCGCCTCGCCAAAAGCTTTTGCGGTTTCCAGCTATGACGGCGATTTTGCTGGCCGGCACAGCGACGTCGCCTGGGACCAGCATATCGTGCGGATCGGCCGCGTTTAATCAGATCTCTGCTAGTTCCACGAGGTTTGGCCAGAGATAGGCGAGTTGCTCATAGTCCCTGTTGCCAACGTGGACAGAACCTTTGGCCACAACTTTAGCGCCCAGCCGTTCGTAGAAGCCGCGATTGGGATTGTCTGACAGGACCCAAGCGAACAGGCCGTTCGCACCTTGGCTCCGGCAATCCTGTGCGACAGCCTTGACCAGCGCCTTGCCGAGGCCAGCGCCTTGCGCTGCGGGGCGGATATAGAGCGCATACAGCTCCATGACGCCGGCGATGGCGGGGCCGCGGGCCGTGCCGTAATTAGCAAAGCCGATCAACCCATCGGCATCGACACCCGCCTGATAGGCAACGCCCGGCGTGCCCATGCGCCGGGTATGGCGGAGCGCCTGATCGTCCTCGCTCATGCCGGCGAGATAGGCATCCTCAATGATGCCGCGAAACGCATGCCGCCATGTCTCGACGAGAATTTCGCCGATCATGGGCAGGTCCTCGGCGTCGGCGGGGCGGATGCGGAAGGCTTGGTGCATGAGGGGGATATGGGGTGAGCGAGGAAGGGTTGGAAGAGCGCTGCCGGAGCACTCGTCTCCTGCGATGCCGCTGTAAGGTCAGACCTCCTTCAGCGACATCGATCCGCTGATGTTGTCGATCAGGGTGGTGCTCGCCTGGTTCAACCCGAGGACATCGGGGATTATGCCGTGGGCTTTGAACCGTTCCACGACTTTGTCGAGAGCCGCAACGGCCGTGATGTCCCAGAAGTGAGCCTGCGATACGTCGATCGTGACGGTCATCCCGGTCGTTTCCTCGATATCGAAGGCGTCGATGAAGATATCGGCTGACGCGAAGAAGACCTGACCGGAAACCTGATATGTCAAGTGCGTTCCCTTGTCGTCGATTTCGGTTTTCACGCGCAACAGCCTCGCGACCTTGAACGTGAAAAACACGCCGCTCAGGAGAACGCCGACGGTGACGCCGAGCGCGAGATTGGCGCTGAACACCGTTACGATCACGGTCACGACCATGACAGCGCTCGACATCTTGGGATGGATGGCTACCGTCTTCAGCGACGACCAGTCGAATGTGTCGATGGAAACCATCACCATGATGGCGACCAGCGCCGCCACGGGAACCTCAGAAACCCACGGCTTGAGCAGCACCATCAGGACCAGCAGGAACGCACCGGCAAACAGGGTGGAAAGCCGCCCGCGTCCACCGTATTTCACGTTGCTGACGGTCTGTCCGATCATGCCGCAGCCGGCGATGCCGCCGAACAGGCTGGCGGCAGCATTGGCGATGCCGAGACCGGTGGCTTCCCGGTTTTTCGAGCTTGGCGTTCCCGTCAGGTCATCAACCACGCTGGCTGTCATCATGGATTCCAGAAGGCCGACCATGGCGATGGCAAGCGCCGGGCCTGCAATGATCTTCAGGGTTTCCAACGTCAGCGGAACGGCGGGCCAGCCAAAGATGGGGAGGGAATCCGGCAGCTTGCCGAGATCGGCAATGGTCGCGACAGGGAGCTGAAACGCCATGGATGCCGTTGTCAGAACCAGGATGCAGATCAGGGGCGAGGGTACGGTGGTCGTGATTTTGGGGGCGAGATAGATGACCGCCAGTCCGGCCGCCAGCATACCATAGGCCAGCCAGTCGCCGCCGATGATATGGGGCAGCTGGGCGGAGAAGATGAGGATTGCGAGTGCGTTGACGAAACCGGTGCGGACAGATTTCGAAACGAAGCGCATAAGCACGCCGAGGCGCAGCAGACCGAAAACAATCTGAAAGAGGCCGGCCAGCAATCCGGCCGCCAGCAGATAGGCAAGCCCGTGGGCGTGCACCAGAGGTGCTGCAACAAGCGCCACCGACCCGGCGGCAGCCGAGATCATCGCCGGCCGTCCGCCCGTAAAGGCGATGACGATGCCAATGACGAAGGACGCAAAGAGGCCGACCTCAGGATCGACACCCGCCACGAAGGAAAAGGCAATGACTTCAGGAATGAGGGCAAAGGTAGCGACGGCTCCGGCGAGCATTTCGCGCATGGGATTGGCTGACCAATCCCGACGGAAGGAAGAAAATTGCATGGGTAAATCTCGCAAAGCATGATGACCACGCTCTGTTGAGCGGTCACGAAAGGACATGCAGGTTTTGCGTGGTCTGGCGGATCGGCGGCCAGAAGAGCCACCCGGAGTTTCACCGGGTCCGTGGTGAGTGGCTTTTCTTTACCGGATTCATTCGGCAATGCAACATGAAAGCCCGCTTTCCTCGCTGAGCCTGGTGTTCCGGATCCTGTATCTCGATCGCTGCAACTGGGCTGGACGCAGCATCCCTCCGCGCTATTTCAAGCTCCATGTCAAAAGCTCTCGTCTACATCCTCTTCATCATCCTCGTCGTCGGCTGCGGCCTTTTGATCGGCATCAACAATGTGCCCGGCGAATGGTATCAGGCGCTGGCGAAACCGTCGTTCAATCCGCCGAACTGGATTTTCGCGCCGGTCTGGACGGCGCTTTATGTGATCATCGGTTTCGTCGGGGCACGGGCCTTTCTTCATCATCGTGAGACGCCGATGATGCGATGGTGGGTCACCCAGATGGTGTTCAATTTCGCGTGGTCGCCGCTGTTCTTCGGGTTTCAGGAGATCGCGCTAGCGCTGATCGTCATTCTGGCTCTTCTGATCTCGATCATCGGCTTTGTGGTCGCAAGCTTCGGGCGGGATCGGCTGTCGTTCCTGCTGTTTCTTCCCTATCTTGCCTGGGTCGCCTTCGCGTCGCTGCTCATCCTTTCGATTTTCCTCATGAATTGAGCTTGCCGGGTCAGGTCGTGCATGCCAGTGTCGGCACCGAAGACGACTGAGAACGGGATTGCGACCAACGCCATGCAGGACGACAGGCCGACGGATTTTCGGAACCGGATCCGCAAGAGTTTCGACAGGCAGGCGGCGATGCGTACGATAGGGGCGGAGCTGACGCGGGTCGAGCAGGGGACTGTCGAGATCGAGCTTCCCTTTGACGAGAAGCTGACCCAGCAGCACGGCTTCCTGCATGCCGGCATTATCTCTGCGGCACTCGATGCGGCCGGCACCTATGCCGCCTATTCGGTGCTCGATCCGGATGCCTCGATCCTGACCATCGAGTTCAAGGTCAACCTGATGTCGCCGGGGCGCGGCGAACGCTTCTTGTTTCGCGGCGAGGTGACGAAGCCGGGCACGACGATCATCGTGTCCGACGGGCGCGGCTACGCGATCTCGCCGGACGGCCCTGCCAAGCTGATCGCCTCCATGACCGGCACGATGATGGTGATCCGCGGACGCGAGGGGATCGAGGGATGAGTTTCGAGCTGAAACCGGTCGCGGACAAGACGCTGCTCTATGTGATGGCGGCGGATGCCGAATATGGCGCGCATCTACGGGCCCGCATCCTGCCCCTGATGACCGGCGTCGGGCCGGTCGAGGCGGCGGTGGTGCTGACGCGCACGCTGGCGGAACTGAACGGCCAGGGCGTTCTGCCCGATCTCGTGGTGTCGCTCGGGTCGGCGGGCTCGGCGAAGCTGGAGCAGGCGGAGGTCTATCAGGCGACATCCGTTGCCTATCGCGACATGGATGCCTCGGCGTTCGGTTTCGAGAAGGGAGCGACGCCGTTTCTCGATCTGCCCGTCGTCGTCGATCTGCCGCTGAGGATACCGGGCGTGCCGGAGGCAAGTCTTTCGACCGGGGCCAATGTCGTCTCCGGTGCCGCCTATGATGGGATCGCGGCTGATATGGTGGAGATGGAGACCTTTGCCGTGCTGCGGGCCTGCCAGTCGTTCGCCATCCCGCTGATCGGGCTGCGCGGGATTTCCGATGGCAAGGCCGAGGTCAGCCATATCCATGACTGGACCCAGTATCTCCACATCATCGACGAGAAGCTGGCTGCCGCCGTCGATGCGCTGGAAGAAGGGGTAGAGTCGGGGGCGATAGCGCTTTAGCCGCGATCTCCCCCTTCTCCCCGCGCGCGGGGAGAAGGTGCCCGAAGGGCGGATGAGGGGCACACCCGGCAATATCGAGGAGGAGAGTTTGCCCCTCACCCTAGCCCTCTCCCCGCAGGCGGGGAGAGGGGACGACAGCGCCCGGAAATTGTGCGGGTGCAATGTAATCGTTGCACTTCAGCGAGGCTTTAATTAAAGGCTCGCCATGATCCCGCTTGCTGAAAGATCCCCCATGACCCAGACAGCGCATCCCGATACCGTCCTCATCATCGATTTTGGCAGTCAGGTCACCCAGCTGATCGCGCGCCGCGTTCGTGAAGCCGGCGTCTATTGCGAAATCGTGCCGTTCCAGTCCGCAGAAGAAGGGTTTCACCGGCTGCAGCCGAAGGCCATCATCCTTTCGGGCAGCCCCGCCTCGACGCTGGAGATCGGCTCGCCGCGGGCGCCGCAGATCGTCTTCGATTGCGGCCTGCCGGTGCTCGGCATCTGCTATGGCCAGCAGACCATGTGCGAACAGCTCGGCGGCAAGGTCGAGGCCGGCCATCATCGCGAGTTCGGTCGCGCCTTCTTGGAAATCAACAAGGACTGCGCCCTTTTTGACGGCATCTGGCCGGTCGGCTCGCGCCATCAGGTCTGGATGAGCCACGGTGACCGCGTGACCGCGATCCCCGAAGGCTTCGAGGTCGTCGCGACCTCGGCCAACGCGCCGTTTGCCTTTATCGCCAACGAGAAGCGTCGCTTCTACGCCGTGCAGTTCCACCCGGAAGTGGTGCATACGCCGGATGGCGCGAAGCTTCTCTCCAATTTCGTGCACAAGGTTGCCGGCCTCAAGGGCGACTGGACGATGGCGGCCTACCGCGAGCAGGCGGTTGAGCAGATCCGCAAGCAGGTTGGCGACAAGCGGGTGATCTGCGGCCTCTCCGGCGGAGTGGACTCGTCCGTTGCGGCGCTGCTGATCCATGAAGCCATCGGCGACCAGCTGACCTGCATCCTCGTCGACCATGGCCTGATGCGCAAGAACGAGGCGGCGGATGTCGTTGCCATGTTCAAGGAACATTACGAAATCAAGCTCGTGCATGTGGATGCGGCCGACCTGTTCATCAATGCGCTGGAAGGCGAAAGCGATCCGGAAAAGAAGCGCAAGACCATCGGCAAGCTGTTCATCGATGTGTTCGAGGCGGAAGCCAGGAAGCTCGGCGGCGCGGATTTCCTCGCCCAAGGCACGCTCTATCCGGACGTCATTGAAAGCGTGTCGTTTACGGGCGGTCCTTCTGTCACCATCAAGTCTCACCACAATGTCGGCGGCCTGCCCGAGCGCATGAACATGAAGCTGGTCGAGCCGCTGCGCGAGCTGTTCAAGGACGAGGTTCGCGTTCTTGGCAAGGAACTTGGCCTGCCGGATTCGTTTATCGGCCGCCATCCGTTCCCCGGTCCGGGCCTTGCGATCCGCTGCCCCGGCGGCATCACCCGCGAGAAGCTGGAAATCCTGCGCGAGGCGGACGCCGTCTATCTCGACGAAATCCGCAAGGCGGGTCTCTATGATGCAATCTGGCAGGCCTTTGCCGTGCTGCTGCCGGTGCAGACCGTCGGCGTCATGGGTGATGGCCGCACCTACGAATTCGTCTGCGCGCTGCGCGCCGTGACCTCGGTCGATGGCATGACGGCGGATTTCTATCACTACGACATGGAATTCCTCGGCCGCGCGGCGACCCGCATCATCAACGAAGTCCGCGGCATCAACCGCGTCGTCTACGACGTGACCTCGAAGCCGCCGGGCACGATCGAGTGGGAATAAGGTTTATCCGCCGACGCTTGTCCGGCGGGGCCTCTCCAATGACAGACAACAGTGACAGACGAGGCTGCCGTTATGACCTGACGGCGGCCTTGTCTCGTTTTGCGAGAGAAATGATCTGAACTGTCAGGCCGACGATCAGCATCACCAGAAGGGCGCCCTGTGCGCCGAGCAGCAGCGGCGAATTCAGATCGGTGACGAAGGGATGGCCATCGGGTACGCGCCGAAGCGTCTCGGTGACCGTCGGGACCATCAGGAAAAAGACGCTGAGGCTCAGACAGATCGTTTCGATGTATCTCACCTTGCGCGTCGGCCCAAGCAGGCGCTCTGCGCCATAGCCGGCGAATAGAAACAGGATCGTCAAGATGGCGATGACGTAGCCCAGCGGCTCATGGGCGACGAGAAACACCGTGATGGCGCCGATCATCATCGACACGAAGTAGACTTTGCCGGGTCGCGAGCGCGGCACGATGCGGCCGTGCCGGGCCAGCATGTAGATGGCGAGCGGGATGGCCGGCAGGCTGCCGAGCGTGTGTATCCAGCCGAGGGGAGAGATTCCGAACATGAGCATTGCCTTTCAAAGCGATGACGGGGCGATTTAGCTATCTACTAGTTGATAGGTATTATGGTACGCGTTTACGAGTATTAGGCTTCTGGTCAAGCGGTCATGCGGTTGAGCAATGGCGCCGTGACCGCCCCGAAGGCGGCGGCATTGCCGTAGGCCCGTGCCGAGAGCATGGCGCCATGGACGGTTGCCATAAAAGTTTCTGCTGTTTCCCGAGCGGTTCCCGTCAGCTTGACGCTGCCTTCGGCAGCACCGCGTTCGAAGGCAGCGGTGAGCCAATCCGACAGTTGGCGGAAATGAGCGCGCACCTCGACGACCACGTCCTCGGGCAGGACCGGGATTTCACCGGCCAGCAGGGCGCAAACGCAGAACGGATGCGAGGCGTCGGAGATGCAAGTTTCCCAGTATCCGACATAGGCGCGGAGCTGTTCGTGGGGATCCGGTATATGGCTTTCCAGTGCCGTAAGAGCCGCTGCCGCCTCCTGCCGGTACTGGGCAACGACCGCACGGACGAGATCGGATTTCGCGGGGAAATGATGGTGAATGCTTGCCTTGCGAATACCCACCACATCCGAAATATCCGCGTAGCTGAAGCTGTTGTAGCCCCCTTTGATGATCAGGGAGCGGGCACAGCGCAGGATGTCGTCGGCAGTGGTAGAGGAACTGGACATAAGTTCGTCTACCAACTGGTAGGTAGCTTGTCAAGGCGGGCGTAAACTTGGCTTGTCTGGTCAATGTCATCGGCCAGGCGGGAACTGATAAAAAAATTGCAAAAGCCTGTCGATTCCGGAAACTCCCGTTCGTCGTTTGGGTGCGAGGTCATTCAGGCCTTCTGAACAGGGAGACGGACGATGCGTGTGATGGTGCTTGTGAAGGCGACTGCAGAGAGCGAAAAGGGCTTTTCGCCCACGCCGGAAACCATGGACATGATGGAGGCGATGGGGCGGTTCAACGACGAACTGGAAAAGGCCGGCATCCTCGTGACTGCCGATGGCCTGAAACCCTCTTCCGAGGGCAAGCGGGTCGCATTCGATGGTACCGGCCGCACCGTCATCGACGGGCCTTTTGCCGAAACGCGTGAGCTGGTGGCCGGTTTCTGGCTCTGGAACGTCAAGGATATGGACGAGGCGGTGGCCTGGGTGAAACGTTGCCCGAACCCGATGCCGGGGCCGAGCGAGATCGAAATCCGGCCGCTCTACGAGATGTCGGACTGGCAGTGATGGCCGGCGGTTCCCGGCAAGAGGCGTTTTTCATCCGGTGTTGTGCTGCGGGTCCGGGAAAAATCTGCGCGTTGGACGAGGGTGGTTCTCAGCGAGGTGGTCGGCTTCAGGACGCCTTGTGTAGCCACTCTCCGTGCGCTTCCAGTGGTGGTTTCGATGCCCGAAGCTGTTGCCTTAAAAGACTGCTGGAAGATCAATGAAATAGGAATAAATTCGCATAAGTTCCTATTTTGTTCTTGATGGAATCACGCGATCCGATATACTCCGGGCATCAATCGAGAGAGGAATTTACGATGCTTGGACAGTCCGGGAAAGAAGACGTGCGCCCTCGGCAGGGTTCGCTTTGGGATGCTTCGCCGCAGCTTGGCAAGGCTCGCCGTTACGGGGAACAGACGCGCTCCAATATGTTTCTGGCGGTCATGCCGGATCAGGCGGCCGCAATGCAGGCATCCGAGATCGGCCGTCGCCTGTTGCATGCGCGGGGTGTTGCCGCCTGTCTGAGGCCGCTTGACACCCTGCATGTGGCGCTCAATCCGGTCGGCTCCTATCTGAAACTCTCCGAGGCGGATGTGTTTGCGGTTTCGGAGATGATGTCATCGATCCGGGCCGCGCCCTTCGAGGTCAGTCTCGATCGCGCCTCCAGCTTTTCCCATGGCGAGCGCAAGCTGATGGTTCTGAGCAATGCCATTCGCAGCGAGGAACTGATGGATCTGCATGTGCAGCTTGCCAAGGAGATGTGGGGTGCGGGCATGATCTTCACCTACAATCCGCGGTTCATGCCCCACATGACGCTGAGCTATGGCGAAGCGGACATCGCCGAAACGGTGCTTGCCGAGCCGGTGCGCTGGATGGCGCGAGAGGTGGTGTTGATCCACAGCCTCGTGGGCGAAAGCCGTTACGAATATCTCGGCCGCTGGCCGCTGGCGGACGATGGCGTGGCTGCAAGCCTCGGATAATGAGGGTATCGGGACCCTGGTCGCCGGTCCCGATGTCACCGCGTTTGGGTGATTGGCGCGCAATAGCAGCTTTGCGCGTCTTGCGCGGCGGGGAGACAATGCCCTAGATCATCGCCGGAATTCTTTGAAAGGCGATACATCAGTGCAGATATCCGAGATCGTGATTGCCGGCGATACGCCCGGTCTTGAGTGGCGGCTTCCGGTCATTCGGTTCCAAGGTGGAAAACGCGGGGCGCCGTCCGTCTATATACAGGCGGCGCTGCATGCAAACGAGCTTCCGGGAACGGCACTTCTGCATTTCCTCTGCGCGCGACTGCGCAAGGCGGATGCCGAGGGCGCGATCCTCGGCGATATCACCATCGTTCCGCAGGCCAACCCGATCGGCGCGGCGCAATCGCATTTCGGCGACATGCAGGGCCGTTTCGATCTGGCGTCGCGCATCAATTTCAATCGCGAATTTCCGCTGATTGCGCTCGATGATCGCGACAGTCTCAGGGAGGGTATCGAGACGCAGACCGCGGTCAACCGGCTGAAGCGCGAATTGCTGCACATGGCTGTCGACGCCGACCTGATGCTCGACCTGCATTGCGACGACCAATCGCTGCAATATGCCTATATCGACGATGCCTTCTGGCCGGAAGCGGCCGATCTTGCCGCGGCATTGAAAATGGAAGCCGTTTTCCTCTCGGATGGCGAAAGCTCGGCCTTCGAGGAAGCCGTCGGATACGCCTGGAAGCATCAGGGCAGGGGCGCCAGGAAGACCAAGCTGCCTGGACGACTTGCCGTAACGGTGGAACTGCGCGGACGCTGCGATGTCTATCCGGGCATGGCGAGCGCGGATGCGGAGGGGCTCTGGGCTTTTCTTGCCGGGCGCGGCGTCGTTGCCGATACCGCCGCAGGGCCGCTGGTGTACGAAGGGCCGGCCTTTGCGCTCGACAATATCGAGATGATCCGGGCGCCTGAGGCGGGGACGGTGCTGTTCCATCGCGATATCGGCGAGCATGTGAAGGAAGGCGACCTGCTCGCGACGCTGCTTACGCGGCCGGGCATGGCGGACGGCGATATCGAAATCCGTGCGCCGCAGGATGGCCTGATTGCCACTCGGACGTCCACCCGCTTCGCGCGCCGCCGGGACGACCTGATGAAAATTGCCTGCGCCGGGCCGAGCAAGGCCAAGCGCAAGGCCGGAACACTGGAAGACTGAGCATGACGATCAGAATCTACGGCATCAAGAACTGCGATACCATGAAAAAGGCGCGGACGTGGCTCGAGAGCCACGGCGTTGCTTATACCTTTCATGATTACAAGAGCGAGGGCATCGATCGCCATACGCTGGCGGCATGGTGCGAGGCGCTGGGATGGGAAACGGTGCTGAACAAGGCCGGGACGACCTTTCGGGCGCTGCCCGAGGCGGACCGGGAGAATCTCAATCAGGACAAGGCGATTGCGCTCATGCTGGCGCAGCCGTCGATGATCAAGCGGCCGTTGCTCGACCGTGACGGGCATTTCACCGCGGGCTTCAAGCCGGAACGTTACGCGGCGGAATTCAAGGTCTGAGAGCGAGGGAGCGAAGCCATGTCGAAGACGACGCGTGCGACACAGTTTCTGAGCAAAGCCGGCGTGGCCTTCAGCGTTCATGCCTATGACTACGATCCGTCGGTTGATCGTATCGGCATGGCGGCGGCGGACGCGTTGGGCGAGGCGCCGCAGCGGGTGTTGAAGACGCTGATGGCGGAAGTCGATGGCAAGCCGGTCTGCGTCGTCGTGCCGTCCGATCACGAGGTCAGCATGAAGAAGCTGGCGGCGGCTTTCTCGGGAAAATCGGCCAATATGATGAAGCCTGCCGATGCCGAGCGCCTGACCGGCTACCATGTCGGCGGCATCAGCCCTTTCGGCCAGAAGAAGCTGGTGCCGACGGCGATCGAGGAAGCGGCGCTATCCGAGCCGCATGTGTTCATCAATGGCGGCCAGCGCGGGCTGCAGGTACGACTGGCGCCGGCGGATGCGAAAGCGGCGCTGAAGGCGGTCGCGGCACCGCTGGTGGCGTGAGAGGACGGCTGCTTTTCGGGTGTTATCTAGCCGCAACGTCGGGCGATCAATAAAACAGCTCGGGAAAAAGGGTCGCTACGGCACCCCCAAAGAGAAACGCCAATAAAGAGGCGATCAACCCGAAAGTGCCCGCGTTATCACCCATGTCGAACTGACCAAACATTCGGTAACGAAGGTACATGCCGCCACCGGCGGCCGCCATCAACATGATCAAAAGAACGATCTTCTGGCCAAATGTCATGCGGTCTCACATTGCCGGCTCTCGCGCTCGCGAACCGCAATGCGGGGCGTTCTTTCGTGCGACAGTTCGGTATTTCCGATGAATGGAGGGAGACGTCCGCCTCCCTCTGATACAATGGCTACGCTTGACCGGCGGCTAAGCTCTACCGGCAGGGCGCTTCGTAGCGGCGGCCGTAGCGGTCGCGGTAGATGCAGTAGCCTTGACGCTCCTGGGAGTTGCCGATCGCAGCACCGATAGCGCCGCCGGCTACGGCACCGATGGCCGCGCCGCCCCAGCTGTCGCTGACGAGGCCGCCGATGATGGCGCCGGACCCTGCGCCGATGGCCGCGCCCTTTTCAGTCTGTGTGCAAGCGGAGAGGGTGGCAATCATTCCAATCAAAACAATGAGCTTACGCATGATTTTGCCTCTTTGCATACGCGGGATGACGATGCAGCATCTACGCAATGGTTGCATTTGTCGAGAGCGTCGATCTCGCTTTCTTTGCGGATGGCTCTTGCTGCACTGCGAGACCATTTGAGCATTGAGATCAATGGTGTGCGCGGATGCCCAGTAAGATGGCGGAGAGTGGGCCGTGTTGACGCAGGAACGTTTGACGCGGTTACGACGATGGTTTCACGCGGTAGGCCATTCCAAGGGATTTCGGCGCCGTTTCCACAAAACCAAATTGCTCGTAGAGCCTGTTTGCGGGCACGTCCGCGATCAGGCTGACATAGGCGGAGGCCGGGAGCTTTTCGTTCACATGCTGCATCAGCGCCGTCATGATTGCCCTGCCGAGGCCGCGCCCCTGATGTGCCGGATCGACAGCAATGTCGGTGACCTGGAAGAAGCAGCCGCCGTCTCCGATCACGCGACCCATGCCGATGGTGGAGCCTTCATGCACAACCTGAACCGCGAAAACTGAGCGCGGCAGCCCGATTTCGGCGGCCTCGCGTGAGAAGGGGCTCAGGCCGCACACGGCGCGCAGCCGCAGGTAATCCTCGACCGACGGCGTTTCGGCCACGACCGAATAGGTGGGGTCAATCATGTGGGCGTCTCCGGTTTTGTGGTCCGCGCACGTGGTCTACCATGACATGCGGCTTTGCCGGCCCTCGCCGCCAACCGGAGAGGACATTGTCCACAGATCGGTTTCGGCTTCTGTTTTGTCCGTGGCCGGGCTAGAACTGGCCATCGCAAATGAAGCAGGAGCAATCCATGGACGCGACCCTGACCAAAACCATCATCGATCCCGTCAAGCTCGAAAAGCTCGCCGAAGTTGCCGTCAAGGTCGGCCTTCGGCTGGAGCGCGGGCAGGATCTTATCATCACGGCGCCAATCGCTGCCCTGCCTCTGGTGCGGCTGATTACCAAACATGCCTATATGGCGGGCGCCGGTCTGGTCTCGACCTTTTATTCCGACGAAGAAACGACGTTGGCGCGCTACGAGTATGCACCGGACGACAGCTTCGACCGCGCGTCCGGATGGCTCTATGACGGCATGGCGAAAGCCTATGACGCAAATGCGGCCCGACTGGCAATCTCCGGCGACAATCCGATGATGCTGGCGGCGCAGGACCCGGCCAAGGTCGCCCGCGCCAACAAGGCAAACTCGATTGCCTACAAGCCGGCACTGGAGAAGATCTCCAACTTCGACATCAACTGGAACATCATCTCCTACCCAAACCCGGCCTGGGCGAAGCAGATGTTTCCGGATTTGCCGGAGGACGCGGCGGTTGCCAAGCTGGCGGAGGCGATCTTTACGGCGTCACGCATCAACACGCCCGATCCGGTGGCGGCCTGGGCCGAGCACAACGCCAACCTGCACAAGCGTTCCGCCTGGCTGAACGGCGAGCGGTTCTCCGCCCTGCATTTTACCGGTCCGGGCACCGACCTGACGGTTGGCCTTGCGGATGGACACGAGTGGCATGGCGGCGCCTCCACCGCCAAGAACGGCATCACCTGCAATCCGAATATCCCGACCGAAGAAGTGTTCACCACGCCGCATGCCCTGCGTGTGGAAGGCCATGTCTCAAGCACCAAGCCGCTGTCGCATCAAGGCACGCTGATCGACGAGATCCAGGTGCTTTTCGAAGGCGGCCGCATAGTCGAGGCAAAGGCCTCGAAGGGCGAAGAGGTGTTGAACAAGGTGCTGGATACGGACGAGGGCGCGCGTCGTCTTGGGGAAGTGGCACTGGTGCCGCACTCCTCGCCGATCTCCGCCAGTGGCATCCTGTTCTACAACACGCTGTTTGACGAGAACGCCTCCTGCCACATCGCGCTGGGGCAATGCTACTCCAAATGCTTCCTCGATGGTGCGTCGCTGAGTCAGGAGCAGATCAGGGCACAGGGCGGCAATTCCAGCCTCATTCACATCGACTGGATGATCGGTTCCGACAAGGTGGATATCGACGGCATCCTGTCGAATGGCGGCAAGGTTGCCGTCATGCGCAAGGGTGAATGGGCTTGATACGGTATCGCTGCGCCAGCAGATTGGCGCGGCTCCCCCTCAAAGATCGAGACTGCCGATCGCCCTTACAATATCCGGCGTGTTGAACGGCTTCGTCAGAAGCGCGGTGTTGGACGGATCGCTCATCGGCGGCGCTTCGTTGTGGCCGGTGGCGAAGATGATGCCGATGTGCGGGTAGCGCTCCCGCACCAGCCGCGCCAGATCGGTGCCCGACATGCCGGGCAGGCCGAGATCGGTGATGAGGACGGTGATCGGCTGCGTTTGCAGGATCGCGAGCGCCTGCTCCGCGGTCGTTGCCTCGTCCACCACATGGCCGAGGTCGGCGAGCATGTCGGCGGTTGACATGCGAATCAGGAAATCGTCCTCGACAAGCAGCACGCGCAGGCTGGTCTGGCCCGGCGCCGGCTCAGCCGGCGCCGTTTCTGTGTGTGTTGTTGCCACAGGCTCCATGCCTTTCGAGCGGTCGAGCGCCTGCAGGCGCTGCCGGTGGTTGTTGAGCACATGGCGGATTTTCCGCGCGAGAGCCTCGCGGGTGTAGGGCTTGGTCAGGAGTTCCACGCCCTCGTCCAGGCGTCCGCCGTGAACGATCGAATTTTCGGTATAGCCGGAGGTGAAGAGCACGGCGATTTCCGGCGAACGCTCGCGCACCTTCCGGACGAGTTCCGTGCTGCGCAGCGGTCCGGGCATCACGACATCGGTAAAGAGAAGATCGATGGACGCGCCGCTTTCGATGATCGTCAGCGCGCCGGCGGCATCCTTTGCTTTCAATATGCTGTAGCCGAGATCGCCGAGAAGCTCGACCACGGTGTTGCGCACCTGGTCGTCATCTTCGGCCACAAGAATGGTCTCCGTGCCGCCGGTCGCGGGGCCGAAATCCCCTTCCACGATAACGTCTTCAGTCTGAAGGATACGGGGAAAATAAAGCTTGATGGTCGTGCCCTGGCCGACCGCGCTGTAAATCTTCACATGGCCGCCGGATTGCTTGACGAAGCCATAGACCATGGAAAGGCCAAGGCCCGTGCCCTTGTCCATCGGCTTGGTTGAGAAGAATGGTTCGAAGACCTGGGCAAGAACCTCCGGGGTCATGCCGCTGCCGGTATCGGTGACCGCCAGCATCACATATTGGCCGGGCTGCACATCGTCGTTCTGGCGGGCATAGGCGGCGTCAAGATAGGCGTTGGCGACCTCTATGGTGAGTTTTCCCGCGCCTTCCATGGCATCGCGGGAATTGATGGCGAGGTTCAGCAGGGCGTTTTCGATCTGGGTCGGATCAACCAGGGCGTTCCAGAGACCGCCCGACTGGATGGTCTCGATCTCGATGGCCTCGCCCAGCGTTCGTCTCAGCATGTCCTCGATGCCGCCGACGAAACGGCCGATGTTGATCGCCTTGGGTTCCAGAGGCTGGCGGCGACCAAAGGCGAGCAACTGGCTGGCGAGCTTGGAGCCGCGGCTGACGCCGGCAAGGGCATTCTCTATGCGTTTCTGGGCGCGCTCGTTGCCCTGAATGTCGCCGGTCAGGAGCTGGAGATTGCCGGACACGACCTGCAGCAGATTGTTGAAATCATGGGCGACGCCGCCGGTCAGCTGGCCGAGCGCCTCCATCTTCTGCGACTGGCGCAGGGTTTCCTCCATACGCAGGCGCTCGGTGATCTCGTCGGCCACGCGCTGTTCCAGGTTGTTGTTGACCCGCAGAAGCGCCTCTTCGGCGCGTTTGCGCTCGGTGAGTTCCCTTTCCAGCGCCTGAAAAAGCCGGGCATTGTCCATGCCGATGGCGGCGAGCCCCGCGGCGCTGATCACCAGATCCTCGTGCTCCTGCTTGAAGATGCCGGGCTCCGGATGGCCGAAGAACAGGCCGCCGATGACCTCGCCAGAGCGCGAGACGACCGGCACGGCGAGATAGCTGCGCACCGGCAGATGACCCGTCGGCATGCCGCGATAGGGCCCGCTCTTGCCATAGCGGGGATCCCTCTGGATATCGTCCGAGCGGATGACGCCTTCGCCCTTGAAGGTGGGTTGGAAAACCTCCGTCGCACGCGGCATGGGAAAGCCGGCAAAGCTTTCCCGGGAGATGCCGGAAAGCGAATACAGCATGTAGCTCTCGCCGTCCTCGTCCAACACATTGTAGAAAAAGGCGCCGAATTTCGCGCCGGTCATGGCAACGCCGGCATCGGTGATCATCTGCACGACCTTGTCGAGATCGCGCTCGGCGGCGAGATCGGCTCCCAGCTTGTTCAGCACGCCGAGAACACTGGTTTCGTGGCGAAGCGCAAGTTCCGCCCTTTTCTGCTCGGTGACATCGCTGCCCTGAACAAAAATGCCGATATGGTTGCGCTCCTCGTCAACGATCGGCTGATAGATGAAATCGAGATAGCGCTCCTCGACGATGCCGGCGCGTTGCAGCAAGACCGCTGTCGACTTGCCGACATAGGCTTCGCCGCTTTCCGCCACGCGGTCGAGCAGGCTTTCGAAACCCTGACCTTTCAATTCGGGCAGCGCCTCAAGCAAAGGCTGTCCGATAATATCACGCCCGCCGATCAGGTGCAGGTAGGCTTCATTGGCCATTTCGAAACGATGATCGCTGCCGGTCAGCATCGCCATGAAGCCCGGCGCCTGTTCAAACATGCGCTTCAGTCGCTTTCGCTCGCCTTTGAGCGCCTTCTCGGCCTTCACGCGGCGGGTGGTCTCCACCACGATGGCCATGACGGCAGCGGGTTTGCCGTCCTCGCCGATGATCGGCGAATAATCCAGGTTCATCCAGACCGGCTCGAGCTGGCCGCGCCGCTGCAATGCCAGTTCCTGATCCTTGTAGGCAAGCGTGCCGCCGGCCAGCCCCACCTTCATGACGTTGTCGTTAAAATCGGCGACTTCCGGCCAGCCCTCGCGCACTTTGGAACCGAAGAGCTGCGGGTGACGGCCGCCCGCGAAGACCGAGTAGGCATCATTGTAGATCATGATGCCGTCTTCGCCCCAAAGCGTGACGATCGGCACCGGCGACTGCAAGATCAGCGCGACCGTCGTCTTCAGGCTCTGGGGCCATTGCGTGACGCAGCCCAGCGGCGTCGATGGCCAATCATAGGCCCTGATCAGCCGGGCGAGTTCCCCGTTATGGGCGAGAAAGGCAAAGTCGTCATGACGCATGGGAAGCGAAAGCCATGTTGGGGAATATGAAGCCCTTATCTAGGCGCGAAGGTCACGCCGGAAAGAGGGGAGGACCCGCTTTCCGGCTGGAAAACCACTTAATTTTCAGGAGTGTTGCGGTGTAGACTGCAAGCAGTCAGCAGGCGAGATCCGCAACCACGGCATCGAGGATCAGCATGCCCGCAGGCGTGCAGCGCAGGCGGGAATTTCCGAGCCGCTCGATGAAGCCGTGCTCGATCAGGAACTGTTCGCGCTCCGGGTCCGGTTCGCGGCCCGAAAGGCTTTGCCAGCGCACGAGATCGATGCCTTCCTTCAGGCGCAGGCCCATGAGCAGAAGTTCGTCGGCCTGCTCGTCATAACCCAGGATTTCCTGATCGATCATGCCGTGGCCGTTTTCTTCCACCAGCTTTAGCCACTCTTCCGGCTTGCGCTCGGTGGCGGTGGCGATCTTGCTCGCCCCCATCGTCAGGCGGCCATGGGCGCCGGGGCCGATGCCGGCGTAGTCGCCATAGCGCCAGTAGGTGAGGTTGTGGCGGCTCTCAGCACCGGGGGCGGCGTGGTTCGAAACCTCGTAGGCCGGCATTCCGATGGCGGCCGTGATGTCCTGCGTTGCCTCGTAGAGCACGGCGGATTGCTCTCCATCGGGCACGATCAGCTTGCCGGCCTTGTGCAGGCCGTAGAAGGGCGTGCCTTCCTCGATCGTCAGCTGGTAAAGCGACAGGTGATCGACGGCGTAGGAGACGGCTTCCTTCAGTTCTCTTTCCCATTCCTCGACTGTCTGTTTCGGACGGGCATAGATGAGATCGAAGGACATGCGCGGAAAGATGTCGCGGGCGAGCTTGATCGCCTTCAGGGCATCCTCGACGTTGTGGAGGCGACCAAGGAATTTGAGGTCAGCGTCGTTCAGCGCCTGGACGCCGAGCGACACACGGTTGACGCCGGCGGCGCGGTAGCCACGAAAGCGGGTCGCCTCGACGCTGGAGGGGTTTGCCTCCATGGTGATCTCGATGCCGTCAGGCACATGCCATTCTTTCGCAATGCCGTTCAGCACGGCTTCGACGGTCGCCGGGTCCATCAGCGAGGGCGTGCCGCCGCCCATGAAGATGCTGGTAACGGTGCGCGGGCCGGAGAGGCGACGGGCCTCCGCCATCTCTTTCAAGAAGGCTTCGACGAAGCGCGGCTGGTCCACCGGCTGGTGGCGGACGTGGCTGTTGAAATCACAGTAGGGGCATTTGGCGGCGCAGAAGGGCCAATGCACATAGACCCCGAAGCCGGGGTCCGTGTGGTCGCCGATGGAAGTGAAAGTGGCCATTCCGTTCGTTTCTTCGGACATCAGTCCGTTTGTAATTGCTTAGACGCCCTTGGGCGCGTCAAGGCAGGTTTCGGCAAAGAGCTTGAAGGCGCGGGCACGGTGCGAGAGCGCATGGGCGTCGCCCGGTTTCCAGCCGTGTTTTTCCTCGGCGGTCATTTCGCCGAATGTGGTGTTGTAGCCGTCCGGTTGAAAGACCGGATCATAGCCGAAACCGCTTGTTCCCCGGGGCGGCCAGACCAGCTTGCCGGCAACTTCACCGCGGAAGAGCTCGACATGCCCATCCGGCCAGGCAAGGCAGAGCACCGAGACGAAGCGGGCGGTGCGGGCGTCCGGCGTGGTCGCGCCCTTTTCCTGCAGCGCCGTTTCGACCTTCTGCATGGCCATGGCGAAATCGCGGGTGCCATCAGCGGTTTCCGCCCAATTTGCCGTATAGACGCCCGGCGCGCCATCCAGCGCATCGACGACGATGCCGCTGTCATCAGAGAGGGCCGGCAGACCGGAGGCGTGGGCCGAGGCCAGCGCCTTGATCGTGGCGTTTTCCTCGAAGGTGGTGCCGGTTTCGTCCGGCTCGATGAAGTTGAGGTCGGCGGCGGACTTGGCGGAGAAGCCGAGCGGGCCAATGAGATCGCGGATTTCCTGGATCTTGCCGGCATTGTGGCTGGCGACAATCAGGGTCTTGTCTTCAAGCTTGCGCATGGGTTTCTCTCTCAGTCGATGTTCCAGAGGCCGGGTTCGGCGCATTCGAGGCTGTTGCCGGCGGGGTCGCGGAAATAGAAGGAGCGCGCGCCCGTCGGCCAGCGGATGTCGGCCTCGATGGAGATGCCGGCGGATGTCAATTTTTCGGCCCAGAGGTCGAGGTTTTTCGCCGCGACGCGGAAGCAGGCGTGGCCGTGGCCCGTGGTACCGTGAGGCGGGACGGGCAAGCTGCCTTCATGGGGCGGCTTCACCGTCTCTTCCGGGTTGAAGATTAGGAGCACGCCCGGGCCGCAGCGGAAGAAGACGTGGCGGTTGGCGACGCGGGTGATTTTTTCGAGACCCAGGATGGTGGCGTAGAAATGTTCGGCGGCGTCGAGGTCTTCGGCGTAGAGGGCGGTTTCGAGGATGCCTTCGAGGGGGCTAGGCATAGGCAAGCACTCCTCGATGTTTGGAATATGCCGCCTCACCCCCCTCTGTCAGCCTTGCTGACATCTCCCCCTCAAGGGGGGAGGTCGGGAGCGAGAGGCGACCCCCAACTGATCTCCCCCCTTGAGGGGGAGATGCCCGACAGGGCAGAGGGGGGTAGGCGGATTGCTCAGTCTTCGACAGGACGCACCAAATCTTCCCTCGCGAGAGGGGGAGATTGAGGGGCAATCCTGTCGTCAAATTCGCCATAGGTCCTAAAAATCAGCCTGCGACGGCCTGCTTCTGCAGCGTCACCAGTTCGGCGATACCGTTCTTGGCGAGGCCCATCAGGGTTGAAAACTCATCTTCCGAGAAGGGCTTGCCTTCGGCCGTGCCCTGGATTTCGACGATGCCGCCGGAGCCGGTCATGACGAAGTTGGCGTCGGTCTCGGCAGCGGAATCCTCGAGGTAATCGAGGTCGATGACCGGCTGGTCGGCGAAGATGCCGCAGGAGATCGCGGCGATATGGTCCTTCAGCACCTTCTCCACCTTGATCATGTTGCGGGCTTCCATCCACTTCAGGCAGTCGTGAAGGGCGATCCATGCGCCGGTGATCGAGGCCGTGCGGGTGCCGCCATCGGCCTGGATGACGTCGCAGTCGATCGAGATCTGGCGTTCGCCGAGTGCCTGCAGGTCGACGACAGCACGCAGGGAGCGCCCGATAAGGCGCTGTATTTCCTGGGTGCGGCCGCTCTGCTTGCCGGTGGCGGCTTCGCGCTTCATGCGCTCGCCGGTGGCGCGCGGCAGCATGCCGTATTCGGCGGTGACCCAGCCCTTGCCGCTGTTGCGCAGCCACGGCGGCGTCTTGTCTTCGAGGCTTGCGGTGCAGAGAACGTGGGTATCTCCGAACTTGACCAGACAGGAGCCTTCGGCATGCTTGGAAACATTGCGCTCGAAGGAAACCTTGCGCATCTGGTCGGTTTTTCTGCCGGAGGGCCGCATCATGAAACTCCATGTGATGTTTGTGCAGCCTTCTATCCTATCGCGAGGAGAAGGGAAATCTTTTCGGCAGCGTGTGTCGAAAGGGTTCCCGGCGCATTTTCCGTTTTGCACTCGCGCACGGGATCACTATATTTTCCGTAGGCGAAACAGCGTGGAATTTGCAGCGTAAATGGTGATCAACAGATCTGGGATGCGTGACGCGCCCTCTTCGCTCGATGAGCGCTCGGGGGAAATCTTCCGCCGGATCGTCGAGAGCTATCTCGATAGCGGCGAGCCGCTCGGTTCGCGCAGTCTTTCGCGCCTTCTGCCGATGTCGCTGTCGCCGGCGTCCGTTCGCAATGTCATGAGCGATCTCGAGGATCTGGGTCTCATCTATTCGCCGCACACCTCCGCCGGTCGCCTGCCGACCCAGGTGGGGCTGCGGTTCTTTGTCGATGCTTTCATGCAGGTGGGCGACCTCTCGGCGGAAGACCGTGCATCGATCGACCGGCACGTGCGCCGCGACGGCCCCGTGCAGCCGGTGGAAACGCTGCTTTCCGAGGCGAGCCAGATGCTCTCGGGCATGTCGCGTGGGGCAGGGCTGGTGATCACGGCGAAATCCGATCCCGTCCTGAAGCACGTCGAATTTATGCGGCTGGCGCCGAGCAAGGCGCTGGCGGTTCTCGTCGGCGAACATGATCAGGTTGAAAACCGCATCATCGAGCTGCCGAGCGGCATCACCAGTTCGCAGCTGACCGAAGCGGCCAACTTTCTCAACGCCCATCTTGCCGGCCGCACCCTGAACGAGGCGCGCGGCGAGATGCAGAAGGTCAAGGACGCCGTTCGTTCCGAACTGGATGCACTCTCGCAGGATCTGGTGGAACGCGGGCTTGCCATCTGGTCGGGCAATGCGTCGGACGACAAGTCGACGCAGCTCATCGTCCACGGCCGGGCCAATCTGCTGGAAGGGCTGGCCGGCGCGGAGGATATCGACCGGCTGCGCATGCTGTTCGACGATCTCGAAAAGAAGGATAGCCTGATCGAAATTCTCAATCTGGCGGAGACGGGATCGGGCGTTCGCATCTTTATCGGATCGGAAAACAAGCTGTTTTCGCTTTCCGGCTCGTCGCTGATCGTCGCGCCCTATAAGGACAGCGACGAGAAGATCATCGGTGCTGTCGGGGTCATCGGACCGACGCGCCTCAACTATTCCCGCATCGTGCCTATGGTGGATTACACAGCACAGGTAATGTCGCGACTTTCCCGCCGGACTTAGGGCCACTTACGCCCTTGATTTTTGAGCCTTGAAGCTCGATATCGGCACCATCTAGACTTTCCGGAGACCGGTATGACCGAAGACACCAACAAACACGGCCCCGAGGCCTACACCGAAGAAGAAGCCCGCGCCGCAGAAGCCTCCGCCGAAGCCGATGCGCAGGCTGCTGCCGAAGAGGCCCGACCCGACCCGCTTGAAGCCGCACGCGCCGAAGCTGCCGAGATGCGCGACCGCTATCTGCGCCTTGCCGCCGAAATGGACAACCTGCGCCGCCGCACCGAGCGCGATGTGAAGGATGCCAAGTCCTATTCCGTCGCGGGCTTTGCCCGCGACATGCTGGCCGTTTCCGACAACCTGCGCCGCGCGCTGGACGCCATCCCGGCCGAAGCCCGCGCGGCCGGCGAAGCCGGTCTCAATGCGCTGATCGAAGGCGTCGAGATGACCGAGCGCTCGATGCTGTCGGCCCTGGAGCGTCACGGCGTGAAGAAGCTGGAGCCGGAAGGCCAGAAGTTCGACCCGAACTTCCATCAGGCAATGTTCGAGGTTCCAAACCCGGATGTGCCGAACAACACCGTGGTTCAGGTGGTTCAGGCAGGCTACACGATCGGCGACCGCGTGCTGCGGCCGGCCATGGTCGGCGTCGCCAAGGGCGGCCCGAAGATCGCGATCGTCGAAGGCGAGACGCCGGCGGCGTAAGGCTGCTGTAGTTTCCTTCTCCCCGCCTGCGGGGAGAAGGTGCCCGAAGGGCGGATGAGGGGCGGTTTTCGCCCCTTTTTCTTTTGTGGCTTTGCCCCTCACCCTAACCCTCTCCCCGCAGGCGGGGAGAGGGGACGATCGAGTTTGCTGCGGCTTTCCTCTTCTCCCCAGTGGGGAGAAGGTGGCGCGGAGCGCCGGATGAGGGGGCGGCTTGCTCCGAATACGCGGCGAAGACCCCCTCATCTGCCCTTCGGGCATCTTCTCCCCGCTGGGGAGAAGAGGGAGTTTGCCGCACCTTTTATCCAAACAACTGCTTCAGGTGGTTGTTGAGAAAACGGCCTTCCGGGTCGAGCTTGTTACGCAGTGCCTTGAAATCCCCCGCGCGCGGATAGAGCGCCGTCAAGTCGTCCGCGCCGAGGAAGTGGAGCTTGCCCCAGTGTGGGCGCGAGCCGAACTGGCGCAGGATATCGTCCACGTCCTTCAGGTAGTTCCAGTAATCCGTGCCAGGCTCGCCCGAGACCGACAGCGTGATCGAATCCTGCTCGAAGAACGGGCTGATCCAGCCGGGATCGCCGGCGGTGAAGCGGTATTCGATCGGGTAGATGCAGGTCGGATGCTTTTCCAGCATCAGCTTGCGCACCTCCATGCAGGCCTGCTTGCCGTAGCGCAGCGGCAAGGCATATTCCAGTTCGTGGAAATTCGGCACGTATTCGATCGGATAGATTTCCGAGGAATAGGCGATTTTCTCGAAACCGCGCTCCATCGGCGCTTCGGTGGTGATGTCGATGGTCTTCATCTCGCAGACATCCGAGAGGCTGTCGGTGGTCGAGACGGAGGAGGTGTCCGGCAGGCAATAGCAATGGCGGCTTTCCGGCACGGGGCACCAGAAAAAGCCGAAATGGCGGTGGTTGGCGGCGAGATCGTCGTGTTGCTCCATGCACTCGTCGAAGGTGCAGCGCCAGAGCCTTTCATGGAGATTGTAGCTCTCCATGGTCTGCAGGGTGATTTCCGAGATCACGCCCAGCATGCCGACGGAGACACGGGCGGCGTTCAGGAGATCTGGTTGGCTTTCATCAACGACGAGGATACTGCCGTCCGGCTGGACGAGCCGCATGCCGACGATCTGCGAGGCCATGTTGCCGAGCTTGATGCCGGTGCCGTGGGTCCCGGTGGTCAAGGCGCCGGCCAGCGCCTGGCTGTCTATGTCACCCTGGTTGATCAGCGAGAGGCCCGCTTCCTTCAGTGCCTTGCCGAGCGTGTTGATGGTGGTGCCGGCATGGACCGAGACCCGCTTGCGGGTCGTGTCGATATGGGTGATGCCCTGTAACCCGGAAAGGGTGAGGTGCAGGCCGCTGGTGAGCGCGACCGGGGTGAAGGAGTGACCCGAACCGGCGCAGCGCACGTTCAAGCCGTTCGATGTCGCCTCCCGCACCATCTCGGCCAAGGCCGCCTCGCTGCTCGGTGCGCCTCTGTGTCTGACGATGCACGACTGGTTTCCGACCCAGTTGCGCCAGTGTCCGCCTGCTTCCATCATATCTCTGCCTTCCTTGCTCAGACTGCGGTGAAGCAGTTGTCGACGAAAAGATGGGTGCCGTTGACGAAGCTGGATTCATCGCTGGCGAGGAAAAGGGCGGCCTGCGCCACTTCCATCGGATCGCACATGCGGCCCTGCTGGGCGGCGATTGCGGCATCGGAGACATCGACGCCGTATTTGGCAAGGCCGACCAGTTCACGCTTGCCGTGGTCGGTGGCGATGAAGCCGGGGCAGACGGCATTGGAACGAATGCCGCGGTCGCGGAATTCCACGGCGATGGCGCGGGCGAACATATGGCAGGCGCCCTTGGTCGTGTCGTAGAGCACTTCCATCGGGGTTGCGGCGACGGCTGAGATCGAGGACGTCGAGACGATGCTGCCGCCACCGGCCGCCAGCATGCCGGGCAGCACGGCCTTGGTCATCAGGAACATCGAGCGGACATTGACGGCCATCAGGCGGTCCCACTCGTCTTCTTCCGTTTCAAGGAAGGGGCCGACGGCGAGAATGCCGGCGTGGTTGAAGAGCACCGTGATGGCGCCGAAAGCTTCTTCCACGGCCTTTACGGCTGATTTGACCTCGGAGGAAACGGAAACGTCGGCTGGTGCGAAGATCGCCTCGCCACCTTCAGCGCGGATTGCGGCTGCAACTTCCTCACCCTTGCTGCGTGGCAGGTCGACGATGCCGACGCGTGCGCCTTCGCGGGCAAAAAGCTGGGACGCGGCAAGTCCGCAGCCCCCCGCGCCGCCGCTGATCAGGGCGGTTTTTCCCGAAAGTCTGCCTGGCATGCGGTTCTCCTCGTCTTGTTGTTGCGAGGATATTATCGACAAAACAAAAGCTGTCGATATCCGGGATACCGACAGCTTTTGAGATCAAGCAGGTAAGGGAGATCAGGCCGCGTTGGAGGCTTGGTCGTCGCTGAGGAAGGCGTAGATGGCCGAGGCCGAATCCGTGGCGCGCAGTTTTGCCACCATGTCCGGGTCACGCAGCACGCGGGCGATGCGCGACAGCGCCTTCAGGTGATCGGCACCCGCACCTTCCGGGGCGAGAAGCAGGAAGACGAGATCGACCGGCTGGTCATCCAGCGCCTCGAAATCGACCGGGGATTCGAGCCGCGCAAAGATGCCGATGATCGAGCCGAGATGGGACAGCTTGCCATGCGGAATGGCGATGCCATTGCCGACACCCGTCGAGCCCAAGCGCTCCCGCTGGAGAATGACATCGAAAATTTCCCGCTCGGGAAGTCCGGTGATCTTGGATGCCTTGGCCGCCAGCTCCTGAAGCAGCTGCTTCTTGGAGTTGGCCTTCATGGCCGGGATTATTGCATTCTGTTGCAGCAAGCCTGCCAATGCCATTCTTGTTATCCTCGTTGCCCCGGTAGAGTTTAGCGCCCGGCGACGTGCCGGTCAAAGCCCTACGGATCGTCTGTCAACGGTTTCGACGGACCGGTCTAGGTCCGCATCACCGCCAGGAAGGCAGGGCGCGGGAGCGGCTTTCACCGTCCCCGCGCTCGTCTGCTCAGCCCTTGATATTGGCGGCGTCGATCCAGCCAATATTTCCATCGTTGCGTCGATAGACGATATTCAGATGCTCATTGCCTGGGCTACGGAACATGAAGACGGGTTCATCGGTCATGTCGAGCGCCATCACGGCGGTTGCGACAGACATCGTCTTCAGCTGTTTCGAACTTTCCGCGACGATCGTCGGTGCGTAATCCTCCGGAAGCTCATCGTCTTCGTCGGGTACGGAATCCATCACGGTATACGCTACTTCGGCAAATCCAGCATGGCCATTGCCATTGTGGTGATCCTTGAGCTTGCGCTTGTAGCGGCGGATGCGCTTTGCAATGCGATCCGACGCGGCATCGAACGCCGCTTGCGGGTCATTCGCTTCGCCGCTTGCCTGCAAGGCAGCCCCGCTATCGAGGTGAATCTTGCAATCGGCATTGAAACGAGATCCGGATTTTTCCACAGTGACTTGGCTTGAATATCCTCCGTCAAAATATTTCGTAACGGCTTGCTCTATCTGGTCTTCAATCCGCAGACGGAAGCTTTCGCCGATTTCCATATGTTTACCGGATACACGCACACTCATGGAGTTTCCTCTCTTTTCGTGATTTGCGTAGCCAGTCTATTCCAACCGCACCCGTCATCCAAGCATTTCACGCACGCAAAGAAATTTTGCGCCGATCAGCTTGAAATGTACGGGATCGCTCTATTGCCGGGTCTCAAACCCTGCCTTTAGCGGCGGCCTATTACAGGCGATGTCGCGGGAAGTCAAGCCAATGGTTAAAAAGCGACTAATCGTGAGGACGAGCCTTGAAGGTCCAAAGAGGACGTTGAAAGGCCGGGTCAGGCCGATACCTTGGCCATCGCGCGTTTTTCACGGCGGCGCTGCACCGATGAGGGGATGTTCATCGCCTCCCGGTATTTGGCAACCGTGCGGCGGGCGATGTCGATGCCGCCCTTCTTCAGGAGATCGACGATATCGTCATCCGAAAGCACGGCATCCGGGCTCTCCAGGGTGATCATGTTGCGGATGCGGTGACGGACGGATTCCGCCGAATGCGCATCGCCGCCCTCCGCCGAGCCGATCGATACCGTGAAGAAGTATTTGAGCTCGAAAAGGCCTCGTGGTGTCAGCATGTATTTGTTCGACGTCACGCGGCTGACGGTGGATTCGTGCATCTTGATCGCATCGGCCACGGTCTTCAGGTTCAGCGGCCGCAGGTGATCGACGCCGTGGACCAGAAAGGCGTCCTGCTGGCGCACGATCTCGGTCGCAACCTTCATGATGGTGCGGGCGCGCTGATCAAGGCTGCGGGTCAGCCAGTTCGCCGTTTGCAGGCATTCCGAAAGAAAGGCATGGTCCTCGCTGTTCTTCGGCGTATGGCGGCAAACGGTCGTGTAGTAGCTCTGGTTGACGAGCACGCGCGGCAAGGTTTCCGGATTGAGCTCGATTGCCCAGCTGCCATCGGCCGCCGCGCGCACCACGATATCGGGAATGATCGACTCGGACGTGCCGGCCTCGAAGCCGGTGCCGGGCTTGGGATCGAGCCGATCACGCTGGCGCAGCTGGATTGCAAGGCATTCGCTCAGGTTTCTGGCGAATACGCCGGGAGGATCGAGCTGCTGCAGGTTTTCCAGCACCCGGGCGACATCGGCCCGCGTGGTGCCGAGGCGGTCGGCGATTTCGCCGATATCCGCATGCAGGTAGCCGGCATCATCGAGGTGGTCGGCAAGCTGCTGAGCGATCAGGCGATCTGTCGGGCCGTGAACGCAGAAAGGAATCTGGGTATCGAGAAAGTCGCGCAGCGTTGTCTGGTTGGCGACGAAATCCTCAAGATCGTAGCCTTCCTCGCCGCCGCTGCCCGGCATGGATTTCCACTGCCCCAGCAGTTCGGGCGCATCCGCGCGTTGCGGCCCCATGTCGTCGGGAAAGACGTTTTCGAAATTGGAATCCAGCTGCTCGCTCATCCGCTCGCTGGTTGTCGCGGTGGTGCTGTCGTAGACGTCGCCGAGCGCCTCGAAGGCGGGCGCGCCGTCGTTTGCCGATCCGTCCTCGGAGGCGTGAAAGTCCTCCTTGCCGTGCCGGTCGCCACCCAAGGACTCATCGCCGGATACGAACTCCAGCAGGGGGTTTTTCTCGACTTCCTGTTCGATGAAATGGGTCAGCTCCAGATGCGTCATCTGCAAGAGCTGGATCGACTGCATCAGTTGCGGCGTCATGGCCAGTGTCTGGCTCTGGCGCAGGAAGAGGCTGGCTGACAATGCCATTCGGACGCGAAACTCCCCTCGAATTTAAGGGCGTAACGACGCTTGGCATGCGTTGGCCAGCGGTCGATCCCTCAACTGGCCCAAAAATTGCTTATTCCAAAGGTTTGGTCAAGCGCCCGTCGTAAATAAGATGAAACGGGTCGAAAATCGTTCGCAATATTGCGCTTGACGTCCTGACTTGCGTAATTTCGTTTCAGAGCGCCGTTTTGTCAAAAACCGCACCTCGTCCTCAAAGGCTGAAATTATCGCCAAGATAAAGGCGTCGGACATCGGGGTTCGTCACGATGTCGTTCGCCCGGCCATGGGTCAAGACTTCACCGGCATGAATGATGTAGGCGCGGTCGATCAGGCCCAGCGTCTCGCGAACATTGTGATCGGTGATCAGAACGCCAATTCCGCGGGATGTGAGATGGCGGACGAGCGCCTGGATGTCCGCGACCGAAATCGGATCGACGCCCGCAAAGGGTTCGTCGAGCAGCATGAAGGTGGGGTCGGTCGCCAGCGCGCGGGCGATTTCAAGGCGCCGGCGCTCACCGCCCGACAGGGCAACGGCCGGCGATTTGCGCAGGTGGGAAATGTTGAACTCGCCCAGCAGCTCGTTCAGCTTGCTCTCGCGTCGCTCGCGGTTCTTGTCGTGAAGCTCGAGAACGGCGCGGATGTTTTCCTCGACCGTCAGCCCGCGAAAGATCGAGGCTTCCTGCGGGAGGTAGCCGACACCGAGGCGGGCGCGGCGATACATCGGCATCGTCGTCACGTCGTTGCCGTTGATTTCGATCGAGCCTTCATCGACAGGCACGAGGCCGGTGATCATGTAGAAGCAGGTCGTCTTGCCGGCTCCGTTCGGACCGAGCAGGCCGACCGATTCACCGCGGCGCACGACCAGCGAAACGCCGCCCACGACACGACGGCCGCGATAGGATTTGGTAAGACCGCGCGCGATCAGCGTTCCGTCGTAACGGGCCTTGTCCGTTGCCGGTTTTGCCGATGCCGCAGCCGCGGTTTTGGCGCGTTTGCGCTTGTGGAGAAAAGGAATATTCACGGGGGCCGCGTCAGTTGGTCTTCTGGGATTTCGGGTCCAGCTGAATCTGGACACGACCGCCACAGGCCTGAAGCTGTGCCTCGCCGGTGTTCATCTGGACATTCAGCTGGCAGCCGGTGAAGACGTTCTTGCCCTCAGACAGCACGACCTGCTTGCCCTTCAAGACAAGCGTCTGGGCCGTCATGTTGAACTCGCCGTTATCGGCGGTCGCCTGCTGGGTGCCGGACTGGAGGAAAACCTTGTCGTTGACCTCGATACGGTCGATATCGGCATTGCCGCTGGAGATCGCGCCGCCGCCCTTTTTGTAGAAAACGACCATGCTGCCGGCTTGCAGGGTGGTGGTGCCCTGAACAACCTTGACGTTGCCGGTGAAGATCGCCTTGCTCTCGGGATCCTTGATCTCCAGCTTGTCGCTTTCGATCTGGATTGGGGCGTCGTTGGAGAGCTCCAGGCCCTTCATTCTGCTCTGGGTTTCCTGCGCAAGCGCGGGCGTGGCGACAATCGGGGCTACGCCGAGAAAAAGGACTGCTGCAGCGACGCGGAATGCTGAAAAGGAATGGGCCGACATGGGTGCACCGGTTTTCTAGTTGGCTGTCTTGCGGATGGCGCTGGGGTCGACAACGACCTTCACCATGCCCTCGAATGTAACAATGCGTCCCTTATCCGTCATTCTCAGCTGCTGTGCAACAATGGAACCACCGTTGATGCTGATCGCGACGGGCTTGGTGGTGTTCATTTCGCCGGCATTGATATCGAGATAGGCGGAGCGGAAATCGGCGACCATGCCGTTGTTCATCGTTATGCTGAAAGGCGCGTTCATGTCGAGCGTGTTCTTGCCGCGATCATAGACGCCGCTCTGGGCCTCGACTGTCGCCTTCAGGGTATCGTTGACCGGCATTTCCGCATGGATGGTTTCCAGCGTGATGATGTCGGGATTGGCGATATCCTGCAGGGCGCGGGCCGCTTTCATGGAGTAGCTGATATCCTGCTTGTTGCGGCCGGAGATCGCAGGGTTCTGCATCACGATCTTGCCGTTTTCGATCGTGGCGTTTTCGATCTGCAGCTCTTCCGGCAAAAATGCGCGAACGACGGAGACGGCGATGAACATGATTGCGATCACCGTTGCGAGCAGAGGCAACAGGATTTTCAATCGAGTGACCCGGCGCGAATGGCGCACGGCCTCGGAATAGGGGTCCGGCAGAAGCGCTCCGGAGTTGGCAAGCGCCCCGGTAAAAGGCATTTCGTTCATAAAGAAACCTGTCGTCGCCGCGTCGGGTTCCACGATGCGCAGCCGGCTTAATCACAAATTCAAATATATGACTTGCGGGGAATATGGAGATTTTTTTGACCTTGTACAAGGAAGGCTCGAAAAACTTCAAAATCAGGTTACATCCGTCTCGCTCGACGCTATGGATTGCGGGACGAAAACGCGAGGAAAGACTTATGGATCAGCTGGCTATCGCCGACCGGCGGCAACTGCGGCGCAAACTCGGATTTTGGCGCATCCTGTGCATTCTCCTCATTCTTGTGGCTGCCATCGGCACCTATGTCGCGATCAACGCGCAATCGGCCGGATTGGCCGCGCGTCCGCAGATCGCCCGCGTCGCGATCTCGGGTATTGTCCAGGATGACCGTGAGCTTCTGGACCGGCTTGAGCGCATCGCCAATGCAGATGCGGTCAAGGGGCTGGTGGTGACGATCGAATCGCCCGGCGGCACGACTTATGGCGGCGAGACCATCTACAAGGCGATCCGCAAGGTGGCCGAGAAGAAGCCCGTGGTGTCCGATGTGCGCACGCTGGCTGCCTCCGCCGGTTACATGATCGCCATTGCCGGCGACCAGATCGTCGCGGGCGAGACCTCGATCACCGGCTCGATCGGCGTGCTGTTCCAGTATCCGCAGATCAAGACGCTAATGGACCGGCTGGGCGTATCGCTGGAAACCATCAAGTCTGCGCCGCTGAAGGCCGAGCCGAACCCGTTCAATCCGCCGAGCGAGGAGGCAAAGGCCGTCATTCAATCCATGATCAATGACAGTTTCGACTGGTTCGTCGATCTGGTGGCCGAGCGCCGCAAGCTTGCAAGGCCGGAGGCGCTGCGCCTTGCCGATGGTCGCATTTTCACCGGCCGTCAGGCATTGAAAGAGAAGCTGGTTGACGTGCTCGGCGGCGAGGAGGAGATCAAGGCCTACTTCAAGAGCCGGAAGGTCGATGCCGACCTGCCGGTCGTCGACTGGAAGGCGCCGGACAATTCCTGGGGCTTTGGCCTCGGGTCGATTGCCTCGGAATGGGTCAAATCATTGGGATATGAGGTTTTTCCTGCCCTTGGAGGGCTCGAAAAGTTGGGTGGAGACAAGTTGTTTCTTGACGGTCTTCTCTCGGTTTGGCAGGTTGGCAACAACTGAAAGCCGACCGGGAGGCGGTGAAGGCTCCTCCCGATGGTTCTGCAAAGACCTTTCCGGCCCAAGGGTTGAATCCCGTACCGCCTGCTATACGTAAAATACGAAGAACAAACGATAAAACCGAGAGGGGGCAACAGTGATCAAGTCAGAGCTGGTGCAGATTGTCGCGGCCCGCAATCCGCATCTCTATCACCGTGACGTCGAGAATATCGTCAACGCGGTGCTCGACGAGATCACCGACGCACTCGCTGCCGGAAATCGTGTGGAATTGCGCGGCTTTGGTGCTTTCTCGGTGAAGAATCGTCCGTCGCGCTCGGGCCGCAACCCGCGTACCGGCGATTCCGTCTTCGTCGAGGAAAAATGGGTGCCGTTCTTCAAGACCGGCAAGGAACTGCGCGAGCGGCTGAACCCCGGTTCGGACGATCAGGACGACGAATAGTCGTTTCCCGTGAAGACAGCGGTCCATCGCCCGCCGCTTCGCAGCCGCCGATCTGCCGTGACGGCCAACCGTGATCCGCGCGCATCGGAGTGCATCATAAAATGAAGAAGATCATCAATTTCGTCGTCTTGATCCCGATCGGGATCATCCTGATCGTGCTTTCGGTTGCCAACCGACAGAGCGTGCGGCTTGCGCTGAACCCCTTCAATCCGGATGACAGCGTACTCTCTGTTTCGGCGCCGTTCTTCGTCTTCCTGTTTCTGGCGGTGATTTTCGGGCTTGTCGTCGGGTCTTTCGCGACCTGGGTCAGCCAGCACAAATACCGCAAGCGTGCCCGCAACGAGGCACACGAGGCGGTGAAGTGGCATACGGAAGCTGAAAAGCAGCGGGTGCGGGCGGAGAATATTGCGTCGCAGGCGCTTGTTCCGTCCCGGTCGGTTTGATCAGGTTGAGCTGATCATGCTCCGGCGCGCTCGCTGACAGCGGCGTTGAAGTCGTCGAAGAAGCGTTGGGCGAGTTTGCCGACAGTTGAATCGATCAGTTTGCCGCCCATCTGCGCGAGCTTGCCTTCGACATCGGCCTTTGCGTCGTAGGTCAGAAGCGTTTCGTCCCCCTCCGGGATCATCATCACATCGGCGCTGCCCCGCGCAAAACCGGCGAGACCGCCCTGACCTTCGGCCGAGATCGTGTAGCTGTCGGGTGCGTGGATGTTGCTGAGCAGAATCTTGCCGGCGAAGGTGGCGGAGAAGAAGCCGAACTTGACCTTGACGGTGGCCAGCGTTTCCGTCTCGGAAAGGCGCTCCATCGACTGGCAGCCGGGGATCAGGTCTTTCAGAAATTCGGGGTCGTTGAGCGCCTCCCAGACGATCTGCGGCGGTGCTGCAATCCTGACGTCGCCTCTCATGTCGCTGACATCGTTCCTTTTCCGTGCGTGTCCGTCCTATATGCGAGGGCAAAACCGCTTTGCCAAGTGCGGGAGCGGTGCTATTTGCTCGCAGCAAGAGATTGAGAGATCGTGAACGGATGACGGCGTGAAAGACAAGGGCTCCAAGGGAAAAGGCAGTGGCAAGGGCGGCGTGGGCAAGCCTGCGGGACGTTCTTCCGCGTCAGCGCCATTGCGGGCCGGCGCCAACCGCGTTGCTGGCCGCCCGGCACCAAAGCCGCGCGTGCAGGCCGAGGAGCGGAGTTTTCGCCCCGGCAATGTTCAGCCCGCGAAAGCCCGTGCCGAAAAGCCCCGCCTCGCGAAAAATGCCGAGCGATCGGCAGCGGCGGAGAGCGAACAGCGCCCGCCTCTTCCCCTGCGGGATGGCGAAAAGCCCGGCGAACGCATCCCGATCATTCTCGAAACCAAGGGTTCTAGCGATTATCACCTGATCGACAGCGGTCATGGGCTGAAGATCGAGCAATACGGGCCTTACCGGATCGTGCGGCCGGAGGCACAAGCGCTGTGGCCGCCGGCTTTGCCCACCCATGTCTGGGAAAAGGCCGATGCGATCTTTACTGGCGATACGGACGAAGACGGCATCGGACGCTGGCGGTTTCCGAGGGAGGCGCTCGGCGAGAGCTGGCCGATGCGCATTCTGGATGCGGATTTCTATGGCCGGTTCACCGCTTTCCGCCATGTCGGCGTGTTTCCCGAGCAGCTGGCACACTGGAGCTGGATGAAGGAACAGATCGAGACAGCGGGGCGCCCGCTGAAGGTTCTGAACCTCTTCGGCTATACCGGCGTTGCCTCGTTGATTGCGGCGAAGGCCGGCGCGGAAGTGACCCATGTGGATGCGTCGAAGAAGGCGATCGGCTGGGCCCGGGAAAACCAGACGCTGGGCCGGGCGGAAAGCCTGCCGATCCGCTGGATCTGCGAAGACGCCATGAAGTTCATCCAGCGCGAGGCGCGTCGCGGCAGCCAATACGACATCATCCTTACCGATCCGCCGAAGTTCGGGCGTGGTCCCAACGGGGAAGTCTGGCAGCTGTTCGATCATCTGGCCGAGATGCTCGACATCTGCCGCGAAATCCTGTCGCCCAAGGCACACGGCCTCGTGCTGACGGCCTATTCCATCCGGGCGAGCTTTTATTCGATCCACGAGCTGATGCGCGACACCATGCGTGGGCGCGGCGGCGTGGTTGAATCGGGCGAGCTTATCCTGCGCGAAGGCGGCCTTGACGGCACGACGCCGGCGCGCGCGCTTTCCACCTCCCTCTTCAGCCGATGGGTACCGAAATGAGCCATGACAACCACCACCACGATGGCGGCCCCCGCCGTGTCGGCCAGGTGAAGGAGGTCACCAGCCTCACCAACCCGATCATCAAGGACATCAAGGCACTCGCCCAGAAGAAGAGCCGCGACGAGACCCGTAGCTTTATGGCAGAGGGCCTGAAGCTGGTGATCGACGCACTGGAACTCGGCTGGACGATCAAGACACTTGTTTACGCCAAGGCTGCCAAGGGCAAGACGCAGGTGGAGCAGGTCGCATTGAAGACGGTTTCGACCGGCGGGCTGGTGCTGGAAGTCAGCGAAAAGGTTCTGTCCTCGATCACCCGGCGGGACAACCCGCAGATGGTCGTCGGTATTTTCGAGCAGCGCTACAGGAGCCTGCGGGATGTTAAGCCGGCGGCAGGCGAAACCTATGTCGCCCTCGACCGGGTGCGCGATCCCGGCAATCTCGGCACCATTATCCGCACCGCCGATGCAGCCGGAGCTTCCGGCGTTATCCTGCTTGGCGATACGACCGATCCGTTTTCGCTCGAAACCGTGCGCGCCACCATGGGCTCGGTCTTCGCCATGCCGGTGATCCGCGCCAGCAATGCGGACTTTATCAAGTGGCATAAGTCTGCGGGCGTCCGGGTCGTCGCCACGCATCTGGCCGGCGCTGTCGACTATCGCACCATCGATTACCGCTCCAAGCCTGTCGTTATCCTGATGGGCAACGAGCAGGCCGGTTTGCCGGACGAACTGGCGAAAGAGGCCGATGCACTCGCCCGTATCCCACAGCAGGGCAGGGCGGATTCGCTGAACCTCGGCATCGCCACCGGCATCATGCTGTTCGAAGCACGCCGCCACCTTTTAGACCTGGACGCCAAGGCATGAGCGAACGCGTGGCACTTTTTTCCCGGCCGCTGCCGATTGCGGTCTTCATCATTCTTGCCGTCGTTCTCGATCAGCTGGTTAAGGTGGCGGTCGAGATGTGGCTGCCCTTCGGGGAGGATGTGGCGCTGCTGCCTGTTCTGGCGCTGCACCGCATCTACAATTACGGCGTCGCCTTCTCGATGCTCGATCATATGGAGGGCTGGTTCATCGTTGGCATGCGGCTGATCGTCGTGGCCTTCGTGCTTTGGCTGTGGCGACGCACGCCGGGCGACCGGACCTTTGCCCATTTCGGCTATGCGATGATCATCGCGGGTGCCATTGGCAACCTGATCGACCGGCTGTTGTTCGGTTACGTCATCGATTACATCCGCTTCCACACGGAAACTTGGTCCTTCGCCGTATTCAATCTGGCCGACAGTTTTATCACCATCGGTGCCGGCGCGATCATTCTCGACGAGCTGCTGCAGTCGAAAAAGAAAGTTCCTTAAAAGTTTAAGGATCGCCAAAAGGCAATCGGAACCCTTGCCGTGCTAGGCCTCTATTCCGGAAAAGCTCTGGATTGAGAGGAGGGGGTGTGCGTGGTCTTCGCCCGCGGCCCCAAGGACGACATGGGCGAATTGTCGAACCTTCACCAACGTCTGTCGCGCGAACTCGTCGCGCAGAACCGCTTGTCAGGCGCTCGCTACCGGATGCACGAGCATGCGGACGACGAAGCCGATGATATAGACGCCGCAGAAGACACGACGCCGGTATCGGAACGTTACGCGGTTCTCAAGCCCGCGGTCGCCGGCGCGGGTCTGCTTTGCTCAGCGGCGATCCTTGGTACCGGCGCGGATGCGGGTCTCGAACTCCTGTCCGGCGGGCTTGCCTTTGCCGGTGCAGCAGGCGCGGCTGTTCTTCTGGCAGACTGGTATCGTTCGTTGAAATCCCGCTCCGTTGCTCTTGAGGTCGCGCCGAATGAGCGGGCGAGCGATCGCAAATGGGAGCGCAGCGAAGCCTCCGGGCTGCTCTCGACCATTCACGATGCACTGGGCGATATCGCTCTCGTGCGCGAGCCCGGCGGCAGGATCGTTGAGGCCAACAGGGTTTTTCGCCGTGTGACAGGCCAATCGCGCCCGGAAGGCATGACCTGTGAAGCGCTGGGCATAGATTTCGAACCGATGCCGGAGCCCGATCACTACCGCGTGCGCATCGCCGGTGCGACGGGGCCACGCATTTTCGACTGGCACGACGTCATGGCCCGCCAGTCGGGCAGCGGTGCGCTGATGATGCACAGCATCGCCCGCGATATCACCGAGGAAAGTCGTGCCGCCCGCGAAAGCGAAAACGCCCGCCGCCGCGCCGAACAGGCAAGCCAGGCAAAATCCCGGCTGCTGGCGACCGTCAGTCACGAAATCCGCACGCCGCTTTCCGGCATTCTGGGCATGAGCCATCTCATCAGCCAGACCAGATTGACGGGCGAGCAGAAGAACTATCTTGCCGGCATGCGCCAATCGGGCCACGCGCTGGTGCAACTGGTGGACGACCTGCTCGACTTTTCCTCGATCGAGGCTGGACGTTTCCAGCTGCGCCCATCGGAGGAAGCCGTGCGCGACACGATCGAAAGCGTTGTCGAGATGCTGTCGAGCCGGGCGCACGAAAAGGGCATCGAGATCGGCGCGACGGTTGCGGCCGCGGTTCCCGGCCTCATGGAGTTCGATGCGGCCCGCCTGCGCCAGGTGCTGTTCAACGTCATCGGCAATGCGGTGAAGTTCACGCACAAGGGCGGCGTCTTCGTCAGCGTCGATCTCTCCGGCAAGGCGCTATTCGTGCGCGTGGAGGACACCGGCCCCGGTATGACGGCAGAGGAACAGGCCCGTATTTTCGACGAGTTCGAGCAGGCGGGCGACAATGTGCAGCGCAGCGGCGGTTCGGGCCTTGGGCTTGCCATTTCCCGCCACATCATGGAGCAGGTCGGTGGCAGCCTGACGCTCACCAGCGAGCTCGGCAAGGGTACGACCTTCGAAATCCGTTTCCCGGTCTGCATCGAAAATCTGTCGGCGTCTGCCCGCAGCCGGCGGGGTACGCTGGAAGGATCGCGGGTGTTGGTCATGGCGCCAAAGGGGCCGGCTGCACGCGCGCTTATGGAAACGGTGACGACGCTAGGCGGGCATTGCGTTCTGGCGGACACGTTTGCCGAGGCGCGAATCCATGCTGGACGGGCGGCCAGCGGCAAGGCTCCCCTGACCGATATCGTCGTCGACCATCGCCATGCGGCGCAGTTCCGGCGGCTGATCGCCGATCTGCCCGGCCTCGCGCAACTGAAAATCCGCCGCATCTATCTGGTGAACCCGGAAGAGCGCAACGGACGACCGATGAACCAGATCGACGGATACCAGGCCTGGCTGATCCGTCCGCTGCGCGAGCGCTCGCTTGTCGAGGTTTTGCGCGGCCGCATGAAAGGCATGGAAGTGAGAGACGCGATCAACGACAACCGGCCCATGCTGCGCGAAGTGCCGACCATCCGCTCGGAGTCCCTGCGCAAGGGTATTCTTCTTGCCGAGGATGATCCGGTCAACGCGCTGATCGTTCGCTCGGTGCTGGAAAAGTCCGGGCATACGGTGCGGCCGGTCAGCGATTTCTCGGCGCTCGGGAAGCTGCTGTTCGATGCGCCGAAGGACGAGCGCATGACGCCGGAACTGATTGTCAGCGACCTCAACATGCCGGGCGGCGACGGGCTGAGCATGATCATACGGCTGCGCAAGGAAGAGCGCGGCAACGGCAGGCGACCCGTTCCCGTCATCGTGCTGACGTCGGATACGCGCCCCGAAACGAGCGAAGAGTTGCTGAAGGCCGGCGCCTCTGCCGTGCTTGCCAAGCCTGTCGATCCGGCCCGGCTGATGGCTGAGGTGAACCGCCTGCTGGGCCTGTAGCCACAATCAATCCGGGCTGTTTTGCGCTGTCGATCATGTCACTATGCTGTCGCAGAAACATGGTTTAAGCCCGGCAGAACGAAGTGGTCAGGATCACCAGCGATGACGATAGAAATCTTGGATCGGGCGGGGTTGATTGAGCAGCCACAAACGCGCATCCGGACGACTGTTGCACCGGCTTCCGATGTGCTGGGTCGCATCGGCACGCTGGAGACCCGGTTGGCGCGCACCGCGTCTGAAATCGATGCCGCCCAGGCCGTTCGCTACCGGGTTTTCTACGAGGAAATGAAGGCTCAGGCCACCGCTGATATCGAGCGGCGTCGGCGCGACATCGACGCCTGGGATGCCGTCTGCGACCATCTTCTGGTGCTCGACACAGCGATCGAGGGCGATGCCGAGGAACAGATCGTCGGCACGTACCGTCTGCTACGCCAGGATGTCGCCCGCCAGACCGGCGGCTTCTATTCGGCTTCCGAATTCGGGGTCGATGCGTTGATCGAGCGTCATCCAAACAAGAAGTTCATGGAACTCGGCCGCTCCTGCGTGCTGCCGGAGTATCGCACCAAGCGCACGGTCGAACTGCTCTGGCAGGGCAACTGGGCCTATGCGCTGAAGCACGGTATCGACGCCATGTTCGGTTGCGGCTCTTTCCCGGGCCGGATCCCTGCGGAACACGCGCTTGCCCTGTCCTTCCTGCACCATACGGTGCGGGTGACGGACGAGTGGCAGGTGTCGGCCCGACCGGAGCTTTTCCGGACCATGGACCTCATGCCCTCGGAAGCGATCAATGCGCGCAAGGCGCTGGCAGCACTGCCGCCGCTGATCAAAGGATACATGCGTCTCGGCGCGATGGTCGGCGAAGGGGCCGTCGTCGATCATGCCTTTAATACAACTGATGTTTTGATTGTTCTGCCGATCAACAACATCTCCGGCCGCTACATCAACTACTATGGCGCGGATGCAACACGCTTCGCAAGTTAAAATGCTGCAGTGCAAAATGTCTTGACGCATCGCAATAATTTTGGTTCAATTTCAGCCGTGAGTAGCAGCTTTTGATCATCGACTGGTAATGCGTGCCTTTTATTGAGGGACATTACGTCCCATTATTTTGATCAAGATCAGCATTTCGCATGAAAAAGCCCGCGCCGGATTTCCGGGCGGGCTTTTTTCGTTTTTTATCGTTGGAGATGTTTTACATGCCGGCGTTGTGCGCCGCCAGTGCTGCCATGTTGACGATGTCACTGTCCTTTGCGGTCATCGATACGATCTGCACGGATTTGTCGAGACCGACGAGCAACGGGCCGATGACGGTCGCATTGCCCAGCTCCTGCAGCATCTTGGTCGAGATCGAGGCCGAGTGGAAGGCCGGCATGACCAGCACGTTTGCGGGGCCGGAGAGGCGGCAGAACGGATATTGCTCCATCACCTTGGGATTGAGCGCGACATCAGCCCCCATCTCGCCGTCGTATTCGAAATCGACGCGGCGCTTGTCGAGGATGCTGACGGCCTCGCGTACTCTCTCCGAGCGCTCGCCGGACGGATGGCCGAAAGTGGAGTAGGCGAGCATGGCGACGCGCGGCAGGTAACCCAAGCGGCGGGCGAGGCCGGCTGCTTCCTCCGCGATATCGGCAAGCTCTTCCGCCGACGGCATGTCGTGCACGGCGGTATCGGCAACGAGCACTGTACGGCCACGGCACAGCGCAATCGAGACGCCGATGACACGGTGCCCCGGCTTTGCGTCGATGCAGCGGCGGACGTCGTCAAGCGCCGTCGAGTAGTTGCGGGTGATGCCGGTGACCATGCCGTCCGCATCGCCCATCGCCACCATGCAGGCGGCGAAGTGGTTGCGGTCGTTGTTGATCAGGCGCTGGGCATCGCGGAAGAGATAGCCCTTTCGCTGCAGCCGGGCGTAGAGATAGTCGGTGTATGCGCCGGTGCGCTTCGAGAGCCTTGCGTTGACCAGCTGGATGCCGGGACGATCCAGGTCGATACCTTCCTTCTCGGCGGTTTCGCGCATGCGGTCCTCGCGACCCAGCAGCAAGGCGGTGCCGAGTTCCTGGTTGGCATAGGCAAGCGCCGAGCGCATCATCTGCACTTCCTCGCCCTCGGCGAACACGATCCTCTTCGGCTGGCGGCGGACGCGCTCGTAGATGCGCTGCAGGGTGGAGGCGATCGGGTCGCGCCGGGCGGAAAGCTGGCGGCCATAGGCGGCAAGATCGGGAATGGGCTTGCGGGCGACGCCGCTTTCCATCGCGGCCTTGGCGACGGCGACGGGAATGGCCGAGATCAGGCGGGGATCGAAGGGCACGGGGATGATGTATTGTGGGCCGAAGCGGGGCCGGTTGCCCTGATAGGCGGCAGCGACGTCGTCCGGCACGTCTTCCTTGGCAAGGCTTGCCAGCGCCTGTGCGGCGGCGATCTTCATCTCCTCGTTGATCGTGCTGGCATGCACATCAAGCGCGCCGCGGAAGATGTAGGGGAAGCCAAGGACATTGTTGACCTGGTTCGGATAGTCGGAGCGGCCGGTGGCAACGATGGCGTCGTCGCGGATGTCGGCCACTTCTTCCGGCGTGATTTCCGGATCGGGATTGGCCATGGCAAAGATGATGGGACGCGGTGCCATCGAGCGGATCATGTCCTGCGACAGCGTGCCCTTGCCAGAGAGGCCGAACACCACATCCGCGCCGTCCATGGCTTCGACCAGCGTGCGCTTGTCGGTCTTGATGGCGTGGGCGGATTTCCACTGGTTCATGCCCTCGCTGCGGCCTTGGTAGATGATGCCCTTGGTGTCGCAAAGCGTGATGTTTTCGGGTGCAAAGCCCATGGACTTGATCAGCTCGACGCAGGCGATGGCAGCAGCGCCTGCGCCGTTGCAGACGAGCTTCGTCGTCTTGAAATCGCGGCCGGTAAGCGTCAGCGCGTTGATCAGGCCGGCGGCGGCGATGATCGCGGTGCCGTGCTGGTCGTCGTGGAACACTGGAATGTCCATGACCTCACGCAGCTTCTGTTCGATGATGAAACAGTCCGGTGCCTTGATGTCTTCGAGATTGATGCCGCCGAAGGAGGGGCCGAGGAAACGCACGCAGTTGATGAACTCGTCGACATTTTCGGTATCGACTTCGAGATCGATGGAATCGACGTCGGCAAAGCGCTTGAACAGTACCGACTTGCCTTCCATGACCGGCTTGGAGGCGAGTGCGCCGAGATTGCCGAGGCCGAGAATGGCAGTGCCGTTGGATATGACGGCGACCATGTTGCCGCGGGTCGTGTAATCATAGGCGGTGGCAGGATTGGCGGCGATCGCCTTCACAGGTACGGCAACGCCGGGCGAATAGGCCAGCGACAGGTCGCGCTGGGTGGCCATCGGCTTTGTCGGGGAAATCTCAAGTTTGCCGGGACGGCCCTGGGAGTGGAAGTCCAGCGCCTCCTGATCGGTGACGCTGCGCGCATTGCGGTTGGCTTTGCCGTCTTCGGCCATGAAACCTCCTCCAAGTCCTGTGGGCGAAGGCTCCTCCCCGCCGCTTTACAGTTGTCTTCTATAAACGCGCGTGAATAGTGTGGCACCTGTTTTCTGGGGCAAAAATGACTTTTCTGACCAACGCCACGAACCAAGATTCCGACGTGCTTTCCGCAGCCCAACTGGCGACGGAAGAGAGCCGCTCCTCGGCGACGCCGATGATGGAGCAATATATCGAGATCAAGGCGAACAACCCGGATTCGCTGCTGTTCTATCGCATGGGCGATTTCTACGAGCTGTTCTTCCAGGATGCGGTGGAAGCCTCGCGTGCGCTCGGTATCACCCTGACGAAGCGCGGCCAGCATCTGGGGCAGGATATTCCGATGTGCGGCGTGCCGGTGCATGCCGCCGACGATTATCTGCAGAAGCTCATTGTGCGCGGTTTTCGCGTGGCGGTCTGCGAGCAGGTGGAAGATCCTGCCGAGGCAAAGAAGCGCGGTTCAAAATCGGTGGTGAAGCGGGATGTCGTGCGGCTGGTGACGCCGGGCACGATTACCGAAGACAAGCTGCTGTCGCCGTCCGAAACCAACTACCTGATGACGCTCGCCCGGATCAGGAGCGGCAGCGAGCCGTTGCTGGCACTGGCATGGATCGATATTTCGACCGGCGTCTTCCGGCTGGCAGAAACGACGGAAAGCCGGCTGCTTGCCGATATCCTGCGCATCGAGCCACGCGAGTTGATCCTGGCCGATACGGTTTTCCACGATCCTGAGATGCGTGCGGTCGTTGACGTGCTTGGCCGGGTGGCGGTGCCGCAGCCATCCGTGCTGTTTGACAGCGCCACGGCCGAAGATCGTATCAGCCGATATTACGGCGTGAAGACGCTCGACGGTTTCGGTGGTTTTTCCCGGGCGGAAATGGCCGCCGCGTCTGCGGCAATCGCCTACGTCGAGAAGACCCAGTTTTCCGAGCGCCCGCCGCTCGGCATTCCCGAGCGCGAAAGCGGCGCCTCGACACTGTTCATCGATCCTGCGACGCGCACCAATCTCGAGCTGGTGAAGACACAATCGGGCGACCGCAACGGCACCCTGTTGAAAGCGCTTGACCGCACCGTGACGGGTGGCGGCGCGCGGCTTCTGGCCGAGCGGCTGATGTCACCGCTGACGGACCCGGAACGTATCGTCGAACGGCTGGATTCGATCACCGCACTTCTCGACCAGCCGCAGCTTTCGGCTGATCTACGGCAGGCCTTGAAGCATGTACCGGATATGCCGCGGGCGCTTTCACGCCTTTCGCTCGGCCGCGGTGGGCCGCGCGATCTTGGCGCCATTCTTTCCGGAACGGCGGCTGCAGGCGAAATTCTGCGTCTGCTGAAATCCGGTAA
This sequence comes from Pararhizobium arenae, assembly GCF_001931685.1. Taxonomy (GTDB): domain Bacteria; phylum Pseudomonadota; class Alphaproteobacteria; order Rhizobiales; family Rhizobiaceae; genus Pararhizobium; species Pararhizobium arenae. The sequence goes on from NZ_MOOY01000004.1 coordinate 403,835, forward strand.
TCTGTCGGAGGAATTGAGGCTCGCGCTCGATTCCATCGCCGGCTTACCGGGCCAGATTTTGGAGCGCCTTTCATCGACGCTGTCCGATGAACTGCCGCTTTTGAAGCGGGATGGCGGCTTCGTTCGGGAAGGGGCGAGCGCCGAGCTGGACGAGTTCAGGGCACTGCGCGACCAGTCGCGCCGGGTGATCGCCGGCTTGCAACTGAACTATGCCGAGGAAACCGGCATCAAGTCGCTGAAGATCAAGTACAACAACGTGCTCGGCTATTTCATCGAGGTCACGGCCGGCAATGCCGGGCCGATGACCGACAGCGACGCGGCCCGCGCGCGCTATATTCACCGCCAGACCATGGCAAACGCCATGCGCTTCACCACCACCGAGCTTGCCGATCTGGAATCCAAGATCGCCAATGCGGCGGACAAGGCTCTCTCGATCGAACTCGAAGCCTTCGACGCACTGACGGCGCTTGTCGTTCGCGAGGCTGAAGCGATCAAGGCGGCTGCTTTTGCGCTGTCGATCATCGATGTTTCTGTCGGACTCGCATCCCTCGCGGAAGAGCAGAACTATTGCCGGCCTGTCGTCGATGGCTCAAAAATGTTTGCCATTGATGGTGGCCGGCACCCTGTTGTCGAGCAGGCGCTGCGGCGCCAGTCGGCAACGGCCTTCGTTGCCAACAGCTGCAATCTCTCGCCCCATGATGGCGAGGGAGATGGTGCGATCTGGCTGCTGACCGGTCCGAACATGGGCGGTAAGTCGACGTTCCTGCGCCAGAACGCGCTGATCGCGATCATGGCGCAGATGGGCTCCTTCGTGCCGGCGGCATCCGCCCATATCGGCATCGTAGACCGTCTGTTCTCCCGCGTTGGTGCCTCCGACGATCTGGCGCGTGGGCGCTCGACCTTCATGGTTGAGATGGTCGAAACGGCCGCGATCCTCAATCAGGCGACGGATCGCTCTCTCGTTATCCTCGATGAAATCGGCCGTGGCACGGCGACGTTCGACGGCCTGTCGATTGCCTGGGCGGCTGTCGAGCATCTGCATGAGGGCAACCGCTGCCGCGGGCTGTTCGCCACCCATTTCCATGAGCTGACGGTGCTCTCCGAAAAGCTCGGCCGGCTTTCCAACGCCACGATGCGCGTCAAGGAATGGGATGGCGACGTCATCTTCCTGCACGAGGTTGGACCGGGTGCCGCCGATCGCTCCTATGGTATCCAGGTGGCGCGTCTGGCCGGTCTGCCGGCTTCCGTCGTTGCGCGGGCTAAGGACGTTCTCGCCAAGCTCGAGGACGCAGACCGCAAGAACCCGGCAAGCCAGCTGATCGACGATCTGCCGCTGTTCCAGGTGGCGATCCGCCGCGAGGAGATCGCCAGGGCCGGCCCGTCGAAGGTCGAGGAAGCGTTAAAAAGCCTCAATCCGGATGATATGACCCCCCGCGAGGCCATGGAAGCGCTCTATGCGTTGAAGAAACAACTTGGCAATGCTTGAACGCTACAGTCCTCGCCCATCCCGGTACTGTCCATTTCCGGGCGAAAGGTCTAAAGCATGCAGCAGCAACAGCGGCGCGCTGATATCGCCGGCCATCAAGACGAACGGCAAGCGATGAGCAGGAACGATCTCGATTTTTCCGACATTCTCAATGTTCCGGCATTGCGGGCGAAATGCGATTTCATTGCGTCTGCCTATGCCGAGCAGCGCGATCCGATGCGGCAGGCGCTTCTGGCGGCCTTTCGCGAAGCCAATCTCAAAGGTCGTGAGCGGGCGCGAGAGCTCTTGAATATCGATGGCAGCGGTCTCAACTGCGCCATGCGGATATCCTGGCTTCAGGACCAGCTGATCACCGTTCTCTATGACTTCGCGCTGAACGAGGTTTTCGACGCCGCCCAAACGCCCGCGGCCTCGCGGCTCGCGGTTGCGGCTGTCGGTGGATATGGCCGCGGAACGCTGGCGCCGGGGTCGGATATCGATCTGCTCTTCATCCTGCCGGAGAAGAAGGCCGTCTGGAGCGAACCGGCGATCGAGTTCCTGCTTTATATTCTCTGGGATCTCGGCTTCAAGGTCGGTCATGCGACGCGCTCGATCGAGGACTGCATTCGCCTTTCGCGCAGCGACATGACGATCCGCACGGCCATTCTCGAGGCGCGCTATATCTGCGGTTCGCGGATGCTTGTGGATGAGCTTTCCCACCGCTTCGATGAGGAAATCGTCAAGAACACCGGCCCCGCGTTCATTGCCGCAAAGCTTGCCGAACGCGACGAGCGCCATCGCAAGGCCGGCGATACGCGCTATCTGGTGGAGCCCAACGTCAAGGAAGGCAAGGGCGGTCTTCGTGACCTGCACACGCTGTTTTGGATCGCCAAATATTTCTACCGCGTCAAGGATCAGGCCGATCTTGTCAAGGTTGGCGTTCTGTCGCGGCAGGAGCTTAAGCTTTTCGAAAAATCGGACGATTTTCTCTGGGCGGTGCGCTGCCACATGCACTTCCTGACCGGCAAGGCGGAAGAGCGCCTGTCTTTCGATATCCAGCGCGAAATTGCCGAGTGCCTCGGCTATCACGACCATCCCGGCATGACGGCGGTCGAGCGCTTCATGAAGCATTATTTCCTCGTCGCGAAGGATGTCGGCGATCTCACTCGCATCTTCTGTGCGGCTCTCGAGGACCAGCAGGCCAAGCAGCTTCCGGGTTTTACCGCAGCGCTTTCGCGCTTTACCCATCGGGTGCGAAAGATCGCGGGATCTCTGGAGTTTGTCGATGATGGCGGGCGCATTGCGCTGGCAAGCCCGGATGTCTTCAAGAAGGACCCGGTCAATCTGATTCGCATCTTCCATGTGGCCGATATCAACGAACTGGAATTCCACCCGGCGGCGTTGAAGCAGGTTACACGCTCGCTGGCGCTGATTGGTCCCTCGGTGCGCGACAACGAGGAAGCCAATCGTCTCTTCATCTCGATCCTGACCTCGAAGCGCAAGCCGGAACTGATCCTGCGACGCATGAACGAGGCCGGCGTGCTCGGTCGCTTCATTCCCGAATTCGGCAAGATCGTCTCGCTGATGCAGTTCAATATGTACCACCACTATACGGTGGACGAGCATCTGTTGCGCACGGTGGATATCCTCTCCAGCATCGACCAGGGACGTGACGACGACGTGCACCCGCTGGCCGTCAAGCTGATGCCGGGCATCGAGGATCGCACCGCGCTGTTCGTGGCGGTTCTCCTCCACGATGTGGCCAAGGGGCGGCCGGAGGACCATTCGACGGCCGGCGCCAAGGTGGCAAGAAAACTTTGCCCGCGTTTCGGCCTGACGCCGAAGCAGACGGAAACGGTGGCCTGGCTGATCCAGGAGCATCTGACGATGTCGATGGTCGCCCAGACGCGCGACCTGAACGACCGCAAGACGATCATCGATTTTGCCGATCGCGTGCAGTCGCTCGACCGGCTGAAGATGCTGCTGATCCTGACGGTCTGCGATATCCGTGCCGTCGGCCCCGGCGTGTGGAACGGCTGGAAGGGGCAGCTTCTGCGCACGCTCTACTACGAGACCGAGCTCCTGCTCTCCGGCGGCTTTTCGGAAATGCCGCGCAAGGAGCGGGCGGCCCACGCGGCTGATGTGCTCTACGAAGCGTTGTCGGACTGGAGCCAGAAGGATCGCAAGACCTATACCAAGCTGCACTACCAGCCGTATCTGCTCTCCGTGCCGCTGGAAGACCAGATCCGCCACGCGAAATTCATCCGCGAGGCCGATAAGGCGGGCAAGGCGCTGGCGACCATGGTGCGCACGCATCAGTTTCACGCCATCACCGAAATCACCGTGCTGTCGCCGGACCATCCGCGCCTTGTCGCCGTCATCGCCGGCGCCTGCGCTGCGGCGGGGGCAAACATCGTCGATGCGCAGATCTTCACGACCTCGGACGGGCGCGCGCTGGATACGATCCTGGTCAACCGCGAATTCTCAAACGACGAAGACGAGATGCGCCGGGCGGCCAATATTGGCAAACTGATCGAGGACGTGCTGTCCGGCAGGAAGCGCCTGCCGGAGGTGATCGCCAGCCGCACCAGGAGCCGCAAGCGCACCAAGGCGTTCACCGTCACGCCGGCCGTGACGATCAGCAACACGCTGTCCAACAAGTTCACCGTCATCGAGGTGGAGTGCCTCGACCGCACCGGCCTGCTCTCGGAAATGACGGAAGTCCTGGCCGATCTTTCTCTCGATATCGCCTCGGCCCATATCACCACCTTCGGCGAAAAGGTCATCGATACCTTTTACGTGACCGATCTCGTGGGGCAGAAGATTGTCAACGAGAACCGCCACAGCCATATCGCCGCGCGGTTGAAGGCCGTGATGTCGGATGAGGCGGATGAGGTGCGCGATCGCATGCCGGCTGGCATCATTGCACCCCAGAATACGGCGCGTGCTACCGCGCCGCGTAAAGCCAAGGCCGAATAAACATGAGTCTCGTTCGCAAATTCGCAACCGTCGGCGGCGCCACGCTCGGCAGCCGTGTGCTCGGCTTTGCGCGCGAAACGCTGATGGCGGCCGCCCTTGGTACAGGGCCGATGGCGGACGCCTTCTATGCGGCGTTCCGGTTTCCGAACCTGTTTCGCCGGCTCTTTGCCGAAGGTGCCTTCAACGCCGCCTTCGTCCCGCTGTTTGCCAAGGAGATCGAAGCGAACGGCGTCGAGGGCGCCAAGCGGTTTTCGGAAGAGGTGCTGGGCGTTCTCTTTACGGTGCTGCTGCTGATCACCATCGTCATGGAACTGGCGATGCCCTGGCTGGTGTCCTGGATCATCGCGCCGGGCTTCGAGGTCGGCACCGAGAAATACGATGTTACCGTCAAGCTGGCGGCCGTGATGTTTCCGTATCTGATGTGCATGTCGCTGACGGCGATGCTGTCGGGCATGCTGAATTCGCTGCATCATTATTTCGCGGCGGCGATTGCGCCGGTTTTCCTGAACGTGGCACTGATTGCGGCTCTCGGCTATGGGCTCTGGACGGGTGCCGATCCGCTGGCGACGGCCTGGTATCTTTCCTGGGGTGTACTGGTTGCCGGCTTGTTGCAGATGGCGGTGCTTTATGTCGGGGTACTGCATGCCGGCATGCGCTTCGGTCTGCGCCGTCCGCGTTTCACGCCGAATGTGAAACGGCTTTTGTGGCTGGCGCTGCCAGCTGCCGTCACCGGCGGCATCACGCAGATCAACCAGATCATCGGCCAGATGATTGCCTCGACCAAGGATGGCGCAATCGCGGTGCTGCAATATGCCGACCGCGTCTATCAGCTGCCGCTCGGTGTCGTCGGCATTGCTGTCGGCGTGGTGCTTCTGCCGGAACTGTCGCGGGCGTTGCGCGGCGGGCATGAGCGGGAAGCGGCAAACCTGCAGAACCGCTCGCTGGAATTCGTGCTGTTCCTGACGCTACCGGCGGCCGGCGCGCTTTGGGTGATTTCCGACGAGATCGTGCGGGTGCTTTACGAGCGTGGGGCGTTTTCGGCGGAGACGACCGGCACCGTTGCGGCGACGCTGGCGATCTATGGTTTGGGACTTCCGGCCTTCGTGATGATCAAGGCGCTTACCCCAGGCTTCTTCGCCCGCGAGGATACCAAGACGCCGATGCGGATCACCGGGCTTTCGGTGGCCGTCAACTGCGCTCTCGCCGTCTCGCTCTTCCCGCTCTTCGCAGAACGTGGCATTGCCACGGCCGAGGCAACCTCAGGCTGGCTGACTGCGACGCTGCTGTTCGTAACACTTGTCTGGCGTGGACACTGGAACTGGGAAAATGCGCTGGCCTTCCGGGTTCTGCGGCTGCTGATCGCGACGGTCATCATGGCGGTCTCGCTGAATTACGCATCGATCGCGCTGTCCGACTGGCTGGCACCTGAAAGTCCGCTGCTGATCCAGCTCACGGCCCTGATGATGCTGATTGGCCTGGCGATGGTCGTGTATTTCGCCATTGCCTTCCTGATCGGTGGCGCGGATGCCTCGATGATCCGCCGCAACATCAAGCGCAAGGCCAGCACACCACCACCGATAGAGCCGTGAGATCTGTCCCATGAAGCAAATGATTGCGCGTATCGCTCTCGTCGTGCCGGACTATGACGAAGGCATTGCATTCTATTGCGGCAAGCTCGGCTTTGAGCTGCTCGAAGACGTTGATATGGGCGACGGCAAACGCTGGGTCGTCCTTCGCCCGAAAGGCGCGACAGAGACGGCGCTCTTGCTCGCCAAGGCCGATGGCGAACGTCAGCAGGCGGCGATCGGCAACCAGACGGGCGGCCGGGTCGGCTTCTTCTTGTTCACGGATGATTTCGCCCGTGATTACGAGGCAATGCTGGCTGCCGGGGTCACATTCCTCGAACAACCTCGTCACGAAGTCTATGGCAGTGTCGTGGTCTTCACCGACCCGTTCGGCAACACCTGGGACCTGTTGCAGCCGGCGGGCTGAGCCCTGAACGCAATTCCGCTTGATCGCATTCGATGCCTTGTGCATAAGCGCGGCCATCTTCAACAGAGCCAGAGCAATCTAGGCCCTCCACAAGCCTGATCGAGGACACGATGTCAGAATTCAAGCCGCTCGTCTTTTCCGGCGTTCAGCCGACGGGCAATCTCCATCTCGGCAATTATCTCGGTGCCATCAGAAAGTTCGTGGCGCTGCAGGAAAACAATGACTGCATCTATTGCGTCGTCGATCTGCATGCGATCACCAACCAGCTGGTGCATGAGGATATGCCGGGCCAGATCCGTTCGATTGCGGCGGCCTTCATTGCCTCGGGCATCGATCCGAAGAAGCACATCGTCTTCAACCAGTCGGCCGTGCCGCAGCATGCCGAGCTTGCCTGGATCTTCAACTGCGTGGCGCGCATCGGCTGGATGGAGCGCATGACCCAGTTCAAGGACAAGACCGGCGGCAAGAATGCCGAACAGGCCTCGCTCGGCCTGCTCGCCTATCCGAGCCTGATGGCGGCTGACATCCTTGTCTACCGCGCCACCCATGTTCCGGTCGGCGACGACCAGAAGCAGCATCTGGAGCTGGCCCGCGATATCGCCATGAAGTTCAACATCGACTTCAAGGAGCATATCGCCCGCACCAGCTACGGTATCGATATCAAGGTCGGCGAAGAGCCGGTGCATGCCTATTTCCCGATGGTCGAGCCGCTGATCGGCGGCCCGGCGCCGCGCGTCATGAGCCTGCGCGACGGCACCAAGAAGATGTCGAAGTCGGATGCGTCCGATCTCTCGCGCGTCAACCTGATGGACGATGCCGAGACGATCTCGAAGAAAATCCGCAAGGCCAAGACCGATCCGGATGCGCTTCCAAGCGAGACCGACGGCCTGAAGGGTCGCGCAGAAGCGGAAAACCTCGTCGGCATCTATGCGGCGCTGTCCGACAAGACCAAGCAGCAGGTGCTGGACGACTTCGGTGGCCAGCAGTTTTCGACGTTCAAGCCAGCTCTGGTCGATCTTGCGGTCAACGTTCTCTCGCCGATCACGCAGGAAATGCGCCGCCTGATGGACGATACGAGCCACATCGACGCTATCCTGCGGGATGGTGGCGAGCGGGCGCGGGCACGGGCGGAAGTCACCATGAAGGAAGTTCGCGAGATCATCGGCTTCCTGCAGTAAGTCGGAAAAAGGCCTCTTGCAGCCGTTCGGAACGAGTGTAAGAGTCCGGCCATGGTTTCGACACGACTCTCACGACTGGAAGGTCACCGCCGTAAATTCATGGCGGTGATCGACGACACCCCCGAATGCGGCCGCGCCGTCCACTATGCGGGCATGCGCGCCAAAAACTCCAATGGCGGCCTGGTTCTGCTCTATGTCATCGCCGACGGCGATTTCCAGCAATGGCTGGGGGTCGAGGCGGTGATGCGGGCGGAAGCGCGGGCGGAAGCGGAGGCGACACTCGCCAAAATCGCCCAGACGGTGCGCGAAACGATCGGCATCGAGCCGGAAATGGTGATCCGCGAGGGTAGCGCCACCGAGCAGATCTACGGGCTGATCGAGGAAGACCGCGATATCGCCATTCTGGTTCTGGCAGCCGGATCCGCCAAGGATGGTCCGGGGCCGCTGGTCTCGTCTATTGCCGGGAAGACGGCAGCTTTCCCCATCCCCGTCACTGTCATTCCCGATATCCTCACGGATGAGGAGATCGATGCCCTGAGCTGATGCCAGCATCAGGCGATTTGATCCTTCGGCCAGGTAAATGCAGCCCGGTGCATCTTGAAGCGCTCCGGCAAACAGATTATATTCTTTTGAATAATTCTAAACAGGCTGGTTGAACGCGATCCCGGCCGACGCGGAGAAAACGATGTTCATTCAGACCGAAGCGACGCCGAACCCGGCAACCCTGAAATTCCTGCCGGGCAAGGTGGTCTTGGAAAATGGCACAGCCGAGTTCCGTGACAGCGAAGAAGCCGCTGCCGGCTCCTCGCTGGCTGCCCGTCTGTTCATGATCCCGGGCGTGACCGGCGTTTATTTCGGCTACGACTTCATCACCGTCACCAAGTCGGATCAGGAGTGGCAGCACCTGAAGCCCGCCATTCTCGGCTCGATCATGGAGCACTTTATGTCCGGTCAGCCGGTCATGGCGATCCATAACCGTGCGGAAGAAAGCGATCAGGAAGGCGAGTTCTTCGACGAAGGCGACGAGACCATCGTCGCGACCATCAAGGAACTGCTGGAGACGCGCGTACGTCCGGCCGTGGCCCAGGATGGCGGCGATATCACCTTCAAGGGTTTCCGCGATGGCACCGTCTTCCTCAACATGAAGGGTGCCTGCTCGGGCTGCCCGTCTTCGACGGCAACGCTCAAGCATGGCGTCCAGAACCTGCTTCACCACTTCGTGCCGGAGGTTCAGGCGGTCGAAGCCGTCTGATTTGACCTCCATGCAGGTGTCCCGCGTCCCATGATCGTTCTCGCTTTCGATACGGCCGGAACGGGCTGCTTTGCTGCACTGTATGACAGCGCGGAAGACCGTGTGCTCGCCTCTGCCGGTGCCGATATTGGCCGTGGCCATGCCGAGCAGCTGATGGCGTTCGTTGACGAGGCGCTGGACGTCTCCGGCAAGTCGCTTTCCGATGTTGACCGGGTTGCCGTGACGATCGGTCCAGGCTCGTTTACCGGTATTCGTGTCGGCGTTGCCGCGGCCCGTGGTTTTGCGCTGTCGCTCGGCGTGCCCGCCGTCGGCGTTTCGCGGCTTGCAGCGCTTGCTGCTGCTGCTGCACGCGACAATCCAGGGCGTCCGGTTGCGGTTGTCATGGATGCCAAGCGGGAAGAAGTCTATGCGCAGATGTTTTCAGCCGGGCTTGTCGAACTGACGCCGCCGCAAGCACTGGATATTGCCGAAGCCGCGTCCCGGTTCCAAGGCTATGACGGCATCGTCTGCGGTTCCGGGGCGTCGCTTGTCTCGCCCATGCCCAATGTCAGCGACCTGACCGAGATCGGCATCGTTGCGAAACTCGGCGCTTACGCTGATCCAGCCCAGGGCAAGCCGAAGCCGCTTTACTTGCGAGGTCCCGACGTGAAGCCGCAGGCCGGCTTTGCCGTTGCCCGAGCGTGAGTGTGGCCCATGGCCTTTACCGACTATTTTGTCCGCAAACCTGAATTTGATGTGTTCGCTTTTGAGGCCGAGCATCTGTCTCAGGCTGCCGCCATTCATAAGCAGAGATTTACGCATTCCTGGAGCGATGGCGAACTGCATCGTCTTCTGGTGCAGGATACGGTTTTCGGTTTCGTTGCCGGCCAGACCAATGCGTCGAAGCCCGGGATCGGTGGTTTCGTTCTGGCGCGGGTTGCGGCCGGCGAGGCGGAAATTCTGACGATCGGCGTCGATCCGCGTTATGGGCGTAGCGGCCTCGGCTGGCGGTTGATGCGGGCGGCGCTGCGCGAGGCGCGGGATCGGTCGGCGGAAAGTATGTTCCTTGAAGTGGATGAAACCAATCTCGCGGCCATCGGCCTTTATCGCAAGCTGGGCTTTGCCAAGGTCGGCGAGCGGCGCGCCTATTATCAGAACGCTGATGGTGTTCGCACGGCAGCGCTTGTCATGCGGCTTGATCTTCTTTAGGGCCAACCGATATTCAGCCCGTTCGATAACGGTTGGGAAAGCTGAGACGCCCTTGCAGAGTTCAATCATCCCCGCGTTCTTCCCTTGCTTGAAGGCATGTGCGCCGTGAGGTTTGATCCCGGAGCCGCGCTCAACTGGCTGCGCATCGTCGTGTGCCTCGCGATCTTGGTTGCCGTCACGGCGGTTCTGGCGCCGGTTCAGGTGGTGCTTCTTTGGCTGGACTGGCCGCTTCGACGCCGCTTGCCCCGGTATTGGCATCGGCTCGCCTGCCGTATGATCGGTGTTCGTGTCACCGTGCATGGCGAGCCGGACAGGCAGCGCCCGTTGATGCTCGTTTCCAATCATGCGAGCTGGAAGGATATTCTCGTTCTTGGCTCGATTGCGGATGTGGTCTTCGTTGCCAAATCGGATGTGAAGTCCTGGCCGGTCTTCGGCCTTCTGGCGCGACTGCAGGCCACCATTTTCGTGCGGCGGGAAGAGAAGCGGACCACGGGAAACCAGGTGAACGAAATCGGGCAGCGGCTGGCGGCTGGCGAAATCGTCGTTCTCTTTCCAGAGGGCACGACCTCGGACGGCAACCGGCTGCTGGAGATCAAGACCTCGCTCTTCGGCGCTGCGGCTGCCGCGGTGCCGCTGTCGCCGACGGGGATCGTCCATGTGCAGCCATTGGCGATCGCCTATACCGGCGTGCATGGCATGCCGATGGGGCGGTATCATCGGCCGATTGCCGCATGGCCGGGCGATATTCCCATGCTGCCGCATCTGCTGGGTATTCTGAGGGAAGGGGCCGTGGATGTCGATGTCATCTTCGGCGAACAGATCACCTATACCGCCGACAGCAATCGCAAGCAGGTCAGCCGAGGGATCGAAAAGCGGATGCGGGATATGCTGTCCCTGAAGCTGCGCGGCCGCTAGCGCTGATCGACATTCAGCCCACGCCGGCCTGCAAATGGCGCTTTCCCGTGCTTTCGGTGCTCACGTACCAAAAGTACGCTCCGCTCCGGGTCCCGGAAAAACACCATTTTCGGCTCGGCCTGAACTGAATGTCGATCAGCCCTAACCCTAAAAACGCTTCAAATCCGGGCTTTCATGCTCTATGGAAGCCGCATGACCGACGAAATTGCAACGCTCTCAAGCGCGCCGGACGCGCCCATCGCTCACCAGAACACCCGCAAGGTCTTCATCAAGACCTACGGCTGTCAGATGAACGTCTATGATTCCGATCGCATGCAGGATGCGCTGGCCAAGGACGGCTATGTCGCGACCGACGTGATGGAGGACGCCGATCTCGTCCTGCTCAACACCTGTCATATCCGCGAGAAGGCAGCCGAGAAGGTCTATTCCGCGCTTGGCCGTCTGCGTGAGCTGAAAAAGAAGAAGGCCGGTGAGGGCCGCGAGATGATGATCGGCGTTGCCGGCTGCGTCGCGCAGGCGGAAGGCGACGAGATCCTGCGCCGGGCACCGGCTGTCGATCTGGTCATCGGCCCGCAGACCTATCACCGCCTGCCGCAAGCCCTTGAGCGGGTGAAGCGCGGCGAGCGCGTGCTTGAGACCGATTATGCGATCGAGGACAAGTTCGAGCATCTGCCGGCTCCGGAAAAGGCGAAGACCCGCGCCCGCGGCGTCACCGCGTTTCTCACCGTGCAGGAAGGCTGCGACAAGTTCTGCAGCTTCTGCGTCGTGCCCTATACGCGCGGTTCGGAAGTGTCGCGTCCCGTCGAGCAGATCGTCGCGGAAGCCCGCAAGCTGGTCGAGGGCGGCGTGCGCGAGCTGACGCTGCTCGGTCAGAACGTCAATGCCTGGCATGGTGCCGGCCCGGATGGCGTCGAATGGGGCCTGGGCGAGCTTCTGCACCATCTGGCCGGGATCGAGGGTCTTGCCCGGCTGCGCTATACGACCAGCCATCCGCGGGACATGGATGACGGCCTCATTGCCGCCCATCGTGACTTGCCTCAGCTCATGCCTTACCTGCATCTGCCGGTGCAATCGGGCTCGGACCGTATCCTAAAGGCCATGAACAGGCGCCATACGGCGGCCGAATATCTGGCGTTGATCGAGCGCATCAAGAAGGCGCGGCCCGATCTCGCCCTGTCGGGCGATTTCATCGTCGGTTTCCCCGGCGAGACCGACGAGGACTTCGAAGACACGCTGAAGCTTGTGGAAGCCGTGGGTTATGCACAGGCGTTTTCGTTCAAATATTCGACCCGTCCGGGAACGCCGGGCGCGGATCTGAAAGATCAGGTCCCGGAAGACGTAAAGGCCAAGCGATTGGAAAGATTGCAGGCTTTGCTCCTGAAACAGCAGCATGCCTTCAACGAAATGTGCATCGGGCGCGAAATTGACCTGCTTCTGGAGAAGCCCGGCCGCATGCCCGGCCAGCTGATCGGTCGCTCGCCCTGGCTGCAGTCTGTGAATGTTGATGCAAAGTCATCGCAAATCGGTGACATTATAAGGGTACGAATCACAGGCACCGGCCCTAACAGTTTGTTTGCCGAAGTGGCAAGCTGAGGGCTGAACCTTTAGGGAGCTTTGCCGCTTGAACGGACACGAATTGGTTTCTTCTTCGCCGCGCCAGTCGAAAACATCCGCGACAGACGTTAATCACTTCGTGCTTACTTTCGAGAACAATCGCTTCGCCAGCGAACTGTTCGGTCAGTTCGATCAAAACCTCAAATTGCTGGAGCAGCTGCTGAAGATCGACGCCCGCCCGCGTGGCAATTCGGTGTCTATCTCAGGCGATGTGCTGGCCACCAATCAGGCCCGCCGGGCGCTCGACTTTCTCTACGGACGCATCCAGAGCGGTGGCAGCGTTGAAGCTTCCGATGTCGAAGGCGCGGTGCGCATGGCGCTTGCCGCCGACGATCAGTTGCAGCTGCCGACCATGGAAAAGAAGGCCAAGCTGAACCTCGCGCAGATTTCCACACGCAAGAAGACCATCGTCGCGCGCACGCCGACGCAGGACGCCTACATGCGGGCGCTGGAGCGCTCCGAGCTCGTCTTCGGCGTTGGCCCGGCCGGCACCGGCAAGACCTATCTCGCCGTTGCCCATGCGGCCCAGCTTCTGGAACGTGGTGCGGTCGATCGGATCATTCTTTCCCGTCCGGCGGTGGAAGCCGGTGAGCGTCTGGGCTTCCTGCCCGGCGACATGAAGGAAAAGGTCGATCCCTATCTTCGCCCACTCTATGACGCGCTGTACGACATGATGCCCGGCGACAAGGTGGAGCGGGCGATCACCGCTGGCGTCATTGAAATCGCGCCGCTCGCCTTCATGCGCGGCCGCACGCTCGCCAATGCCGCTGTCATTCTCGACGAGGCGCAGAACACCACCTCCATGCAGATGAAGATGTTCCTCACCCGTCTCGGCGAAAAGGGTCGTATGATCGTTACCGGCGACCCGAGCCAGGTGGATCTGCCGCGCGGCGTCAAATCCGGTCTGGTCGAGGCGCTGCAGATCCTGAAGGGCGTCGAGGGCGTGTCGGTCGTGCGCTTCAAGGATGTCGATGTCGTGCGCCATCCGATGGTGGCGCGCATCGTCCGGGCCTATGAGGCCCAGACGGCCGTACAGGACGAAAGCGAGCAGAGCGACCGCTGAGGCGGTCGGCTGAAGATCTTATGACCAGTCTCGATATCCAGATCAGCGTCGAGGAGGGCGAGTGGCCATCCGAGGATGCTCTCCAGCCGTTTTGCGAAGGTGTGCTTGAAAAGGCCGCCGCGTTTATCGCGCAGGAAGAAAAGCAGCCTTTTCCCGAGATGCCGACCGAGGTGTCGCTGGTGTTTACCGACGACGCCTCGATCCGCGAAATCAACGCGGAATGGCGCAGCATCGACAAGCCGACCAACGTGCTTTCCTTCCCCGCATTTCCGGTTTTGCCGGGAAAAATGCCGGGCCCGATGCTCGGCGACATCATCCTTGCCCGCGAGACGATCGAGCGCGAATCAGTCGATCTCGGCAAGCCTTTCGACGAGCATCTGACCCATCTTCTCGTCCACGGATTCCTGCATCTTTTTGGCTACGACCACATTGATGAAGGCGACGCGGAAAGAATGGAGGGGTTGGAGACTCGCATTTTGGCCCATCTTGGGTTATCTGATCCCTATGGGGACAGCGATCCCGTATGATAGTTTGGAACGATGAGCGATTTTAAAGCACAGCCGGCCGTGGCTGTAAGAGACGAGGCGGAAGCCTCCAGTTCGGACGAGGCGGGCAGTAGTAGCGCCGCCGCGCAGAAACCTGAGAGCGGCAAATCACCTTCCTTCTGGAGCCGGGCGGCGCGTATTTTTCGCGGTGCAAACGGTGCAAGTCTTCGCGAGGATCTCGCGGACGCACTCATGACCGACAGCGGCTCGGACACGGCCTTTTCGCCCGGCGAAAAGGCAATGCTCAACAACATTCTGCGCTTTCGCGAAGTGCGCGTCGAAGACGTGATGGTGCCGCGCGCCGATATCGAGGCCGTTGACCAGAGCATTACCGTGGGCGAACTCATGGTGATCTTCGAGGAATCCGGCCGCTCCCGCATGCCGGTCTACAGCGAAAGCCTCGATGACCCGCGCGGCATGGTGCACATCCGCGACCTTCTGTCCTACGTGACGAAACAGGCCCGCAACAAGCGTCGTACCGGCACGCGTGCTGCGGCACCGGCCACGACTGCAGAGAAGATCGAAAAGCCGGCGCGTCAGCCCAAGGCGATGTTCGATCTCGGCCGCGTCGATCTGTCCAAGACCGTGGAAGAGGCCGGCATCATCCGTCAGGTGCTCTTCGTGCCGCCGTCGATGCATGCGTCTGACCTGATGCAGCGTATGCAGGCCGCCCGCATTCAGATGGCGCTCGTCATCGACGAATACGGCGGCACTGATGGTCTGGCGTCGCTGGAAGATATCGTTGAAATGGTTGTCGGCGATATCGAGGACGAACATGACGACGAAGAAGTCATGTTCGCCAAGACCTCGGACGACGTGTTCGTCGCCGATGCCCGCGTTGAACTGGAAGAAATCGCCGAGGCGATCGGTCCCGATTTCGACGTGCGCGAGCAGCTCGAGGATGTCGATACGCTCGGAGGGCTCGTCTTCGCGTCGCTCGGCCGCATTCCGGCGCGTGGCGAGGTGGTGCAGGCCATCCCCGGTTTCGAATTCCAGGTTCTGGATGCTGATCCGCGTCGGGTGAAGCGCGTGCGCATCGTGCGAAAGCGCGCCGCCGCCATTCGTCGACGCCCCCTGCAAAAAGGGGAAGAGGACAACGACATGGAGGTTATCGCCACGCCGGAAGCAAACCCGCTGCGCGAAACCGGCTGAGCGACGCAATCGACCCTGTGACAACAAACGCCCGCCACCGACGGCGGGCGTTTGCGTTTGCGCAGCGCTTTCCGCCTGCCGAAAAATGATGTCCCCGCCCGCACGACAAGATCATGCTTTTTTGGAAGACTGGCCGCACATTGATTCGGCCATCACAGGCGGTTGAGACGAACGCGGAGGGGCGCGAACGTTTTCAGCTCGGTGGCTTTCGGCAAGCTCAAGCGGCAAGGGGAATGATATGGAATGGCTCTCTGGCAGGATCATGCTGTTGTCGGGAGGGCGCAGGGCCTTTCTTGCTTTTTTCGCTGGTCTGCTGACGGTCCTCGCCTTGCCGCCTTTCGGCATATTCGCAGCCCCGTTTCTTTCCTTTCCGGTTCTGGTCTGGCTGATGGATGGCGCATCCGGAAATCCGGATCACGGCCGGATACGCCGTGCTTTCCCGGCCTTTGTCATCGGCTGGTGTTTCGGCTTCGGCTATCTGCTTGGCGGCTTGTGGTGGCTGGGCAACGCGCTTCTGGTCGAGGCCGACGAATTTGCCTGGGCGCTGCCGCTGGCCGTGATCGGCTTGCCTGCCTTTCTCGCGATCTACTACGGCCTTGCGACAGCGATCGCACGCGTACTGTGGTCGGATGGCATAGGAAGGATCGCGGCGCTCGCGCTTGCCTTCGGAATCTGCGAGTGGCTGCGGGGAACGTTGATGACCGGCTTTCCCTGGAACGCCATCGGCTACGCGGCGATGCCCGTGCCGCTGATGATGCAATCGGCCGTCGTCTTCGGTCTCGCGGGCATGAATATGCTTGCTGTTTTCGCTTTTTCGGCCCCGGCCCTGATCGGAACCCGAAAAGGCGCGGTGCCGGGTTTGGTTCTCGCCGGCCTGCTGGTGGTCGCTCATTTCGGTTATGGCTATTGGCGGCTGAACGACCAGCCGGCGGCGCTTGCTGACGGGACAACATCCGTCCGGCTTGTCCAGCCGGTGATCGATCAGGCCCTGAAGCTCGATGACGCGGCGCGCGCCGATATCTTCACGAGCCATCTGGAACTCACGACCGCGGCTCCGGCGGAAGGAGCCAAGCGCCCGGATATTGTCGTCTGGCCCGAAACCTCGATCCCGTTCCTGCTGACCGACAATCCGGATGGCCTGCTCAGCATTGCCGATGCCCTGCAGGAAGGACAGATCCTGATCGCCGGCGCGGTTCGGGCCGAAAATGCCGGCGCGGGCCTGCCGCCGCGATACTATAATTCGGTTTACGTTATCGACGACCAGGGCCAGATCGTCGGAGCGGCGGACAAGCTGCACCTGGTTCCGTTTGGCGAATATCTGCCGTTCGAGAACGTGCTGAACTCGTTCGGGCTGAAATCCATTGCCGCGGCGATGCCGGGCGGGTTTTCGGCCGCCGCGACGCGCACGCCGCTCACACTGCCCAAAGGCAAGGTTCTTTATCCGCTGATTTGTTACGAGGCGATCTTTCCGGGCGAGATCGGCAATGTCGCCCTGTCGACGGACGCGCTTCTGAATGTCACCAATGACGCCTGGTTTGGAGACACGCCCGGCCCCTACCAGCACTTTCAGCAAGCTCAACTCAGGGCTGTAGAAACGGGCGTCCCGCTCATCCGAGGAGCCAATAGCGGTATTTCAGCTGTCGTGAATGGACTGGGGGAGGTTGTGTCTGGAGCATCTTTCAACGTCAGGGGTGTGGTAGACACAATCTTGCCGGGAAAGTCCCGCATACCTTTCGAGCCCGATCAGCAGAAACGAAACGCGCTGATTGTTGCTGCAATGTTTCTGGCGGTTGCGTTATTTTCACGTCCTAGTTTTATTCTAAGGGCGAATTGACCAAAAACCCCTAAAATTGCATAGTAGCAAACGCCATAGACTAAAACCTATGGTCGGAGGGTTTCCGCCCGGACTGCACATCGTGGCGTGCAGCCTGCTCTCTGGCAGCATTCAAATTAGTGGATGCTGATTTTTTGTGTATTAGGAAACCATGATGATTGAAAACAAGAAGAAGCCGAATCCGATCGACATCCATGTCGGCAGCCGGATTCGTCTTCGCCGCACCATGCTGGGCATGAGCCAGGAAAAGCTCGGAGAAGCTCTGGGGATCACGTTCCAGCAGATTCAGAAGTATGAAAAAGGAACCAACCGCGTCGGCGCCAGCCGTCTTCAGAACATTTCAGCGATCCTGAATGTTCCGGTTTCCTTCTTTTTCGAGGATGCTCCGGGTGACAATTCCTCCGGCGTTTCCGGAATGGCGGAAGCTTCCAGTTCGAACTACGTCGTTGACTTCCTGTCTTCCTCGGAAGGCCTGCAACTCAACCGCGCTTTCGTGAAGATCAGCGATCCCAAGGTTCGCCGTAAACTGGTCGATCTGGTCAAGGCGTTGGCTGCCGAGTCGGAAGCCGAATAACGTTTCTCTGGACCCAATGCAAAAAAAGCGGCCGCAAAGTGCCGCTTTTTTTGTGTCTTCGATACCACCCTCGAAGGATATCGTTTTCCCGCGCCTGCCGTCGGCGCGCAAACTTTTCGTGACTTTGACATAAAGATATATTTATATCCTTGTGTCATTGTCATTTGCTGTCAGAATCGCAACGACAGCAGTCGTCTTTCTTTGAGGGGTTCCCCGCATGCGTGCCAATTACCTGTTTACAAGCGAGTCCGTGGCTGAAGGCCATCCGGACAAGGTCTGCGACCGGATTTCCGATGAGATCGTGGATCTCGTCTACCGGGAAGCCAACAAGACCGGCGTGGACCCGTGGAGCGTCCGTATCGCTTGTGAGACGCTTGCGACCACCAACCGCGTCGTGATCGCTGGTGAGGTGCGTCTGCCGCCGAGCCTTCTGAAAACCGACAAGAACGGCAATTCCGTCATCAATCCGGCAAAGTTCAAATCCGCGGCCCGCAAGGCCATCCGCGAGATCGGCTATGAACAGGACGGCTTCCACTGGAAGACGGCGAAGATCGACGTTCTCCTACACTCCCAGTCGGCCGACATTGCGCAGGGCGTGGACAACGCAGCCGACAAGCAGGGCGACGAGGGCGCGGGCGATCAGGGCATCATGTTCGGCTATGCCTGCCGCGAAACCGAAGACCTCATGCCGGCGCCGATCTATTATTCGCATCGCATCCTCCATCTGCTTGCCGCTGCCCGCAAGAAGGGCGAGGGCGATGCCGGCAAGCTTGGCCCGGATGCGAAGAGCCAGGTGACGGTTCGCTACGTCGATGGCAAGCCTTCGGAAGTTGCCTCGATCGTCTTGTCGACTCAGCACCTCGATGACAGCTGGGATTCGGAAAAGGTGCGCGCGGTCGTCGAGCCCTATATCCGCGAAGCACTGCACGACATCAAGATTGCCGACGATTGCGCCTGGTACATCAATCCCACCGGCAAGTTCGTGATCGGCGGGCCGGATGGCGACGCAGGCCTCACCGGCCGCAAGATCATCGTCGACACCTATGGCGGTGCAGCTCCCCATGGCGGCGGCGCATTCTCCGGCAAGGACACGACCAAGGTCGACCGTTCGGCGGCCTATGTCGCTCGTTATCTCGCCAAGAATGTGGTCGCTGCCGGTCTTTCCGACCGTTGCACGATCCAGCTTTCCTACGCCATCGGCGTTGCCCAGCCGCTGTCGATCTATGTCGATCTGCACGGCACCGGCAAGGTGACCGAGGACGAGGTCGAAGCCGCAATCCGCAAAACGATCGATCTGTCGCCGTCTGGCATTCGCCGCCATCTCGATCTCAACAAGCCGATCTATGCCAAGACGTCGGCTTATGGTCACTTCGGCCGCAAGGCAGGTCGCGACGGATCCTTCTCCTGGGAGAAGCTCGATCTCGTGAAGCCGCTCAAGGATGCTTTGAAGGAAAACGGCCTGAAAGCGGCGTGATCCGGCCTCTGGACGGACAACGGCATTAAACAGTAAAGAGCGGGTGTCTCCTTGGAGGCGCCCGCTTTTTCTATAACCGAAAGACGCACACATGACTGAACAGCACCCCAGCCGCTCGACCGAAGCTTTCTTCGGGCGCCGAAAGGGCAAGCCGCTTCGCACGCAGCAGGCCGGCTATCTGGAAACCGTGCTGCCGCTGCTCAAGCTCGATCTCACGCAGCCCGCTCCGGCAGACCTGAAAACGCTGTTTCGTCACCCGGTCGATCATGTGCGGCTGGAAATCGGTTTCGGTGGCGGCGAGCACCTGATCCATCGTGCAGTCGAAAATCCGACGACCGGCTTCATCGGCGTCGAGCCCTTCGTCAATTCCATGGCGAAGCTGATCGGGCATATCGAGGAAAAGAAAGCGGAGAATATCCGGCTTTATGACGATGACGCGACGCAGGTGCTGGACTGGATGCCGGCAGCCTCGGTTGATCATATCGACCTGCTTTATCCCGATCCGTGGCCCAAGCGGAAGCACTGGAAGCGCCGCTTCGTGTCGAAGGTCAATCTTGATCGCTTCGCGCGCGTGCTAAAGCCGGGCGGAGTTTTCTGCTTCGCCTCCGATATCGACACCTACGTCAACTGGACGCTGCAGAAGTGCCGCGATCATGCGGACTTCGAGTGGGCGGCCGAAAACGCCTCAGACTGGCTGACGCCCTATGCCGGTTGGCCAAGCACCCGCTATGAGGCCAAAGCCAGGCGCGAAGGCCGCAGCTCGGCCTATCTTACCTTCAAGCGCACCTGACTCGACTGAGCGCGAGCTGATCGTCCGTCTTAATGCAGGCTGACGGTCTTCAGATCGTCTTCGGCGGCCTTGAAAAAGGTGCTCGACCGATTGTCGGTCAGAAGGATCGGGGTACCGTCGGCGCCGAAGAGGGCCCAGAGATCAAGGCCGGGATCCATATCGGGAGCTTCCGGAAAGCAGCGCGAAACCTCATCCGAACGCATTTTTCTGATGTAGCCGACTTCACCGGCGCCAAGATGAGCAAGATCGTTTTTCGAGAGTGGCGTGCTGACGTGTTTCAGTCCCATAGTCGTACTCCGTGGCTTTACGGCCGGGCATGCGAGATGCACCGATTCGCAAGACTTGACTTCCTTCCGGAGCCAGGAAAACCGGGAGGTCCGGGCCTGTTTCGGTCGGTAAAGGCAGGCGGTCGATCCACCCGCAATCCTAGTCTGGGACGAAAATGTTAATTTTCTTTACCATGCGGACCGGCTCGGGCCTCACGAGATCAATGGAGAGGAGCCCGTTGCGCAAATCGGCCTTCAGCACGGTCAATCCATCCGCGAGCATGAAGGTTCGCTGGAACTGACGGGCGGCAATGCCGCGGTGCAGGTAGTCCCGTTCGACCGTTTCGGTCTGCCGGCCACGGATCACCAACTGGTTGTTTTCGGAGGTCACGTCGAGATCGTCCTCGGAAAAACCGGCGACGGCGAGCGTGATGCGAAGCCGCTCCGGTTCACCGCTCGCCTCATCCCGGTGGACGCGCTCGATATTGTAGGGCGGGTAACCGTCGTTTCCCTTGGCGACGCGCTTCAGGGTGTTTTCCATCGCATCGAACCCCAGCATCAGCGGGCTCGCAAAAGGCGGCAAACGGTTCATTTCCTCGTCCTTGTGAGCAAGCGACTTCGGTTCGGCGGGTGTCGAATGGCAGAGTCCGCGCAGGCAGCACCCCGGACCCGGAATATGGTAGCTGTGCGCAATCAGTACAAGATCAATATTAGGCGCTTGCGCGGGCGTTGCGGGCAAACCATAGTCCGCACCGAAAATCGCAAGGAGTGCAGTCCATGGCCGAGCCCAGGAAAATCATCATCGACACAGACCCGGGCCAGGACGACGCCGCGGCCATCATGCTGGCTCTCGGCAGCCCTGATGAGCTTGACGTGCTGGGCATCACCACCGTTGCCGGAAATGTGCCGCTGGCTTTGACCTCGCGCAACGCCCGCGTCGTCTGCGAACTGTGCGACCGCCGCGACGTGAAGGTATATGAGGGCGCCGAGCGACCGCTGCTGCGCCAGCTGGTCACCGCCGAGCATGTGCATGGAAAGACCGGCCTCGATGGTCCGGTGGTCGATGAACCGACCATGCAGGTCGAGGCGCAGCACGCCGTCGATTTCATCATCGAGACGATCCGCGCGCATGAGGCGGGAACCGTGACGCTCTGCACGCTTGGCGCCTTGACCAATATTGCGCATGCGCTGCAGAAGGCACCGGAAATCGCACCGCGGGTGCGCGAACTGGTGATGATGGGCGGTGGCTTCTTCGAAGGCGGCAACATCACGCCGGCCGC
Source organism: Pararhizobium arenae (assembly GCF_001931685.1). Taxonomy (GTDB): domain Bacteria; phylum Pseudomonadota; class Alphaproteobacteria; order Rhizobiales; family Rhizobiaceae; genus Pararhizobium; species Pararhizobium arenae. The sequence goes on from NZ_MOOY01000004.1 coordinate 425,396, forward strand.
CGAATTCAACATCTATGTCGATCCCGATGCCGCCAAGATCATCTTTGCTTCGGGCATTCCGATCGTGATGATGCCGCTCGATGTAACGCACAAGGTTCTGACCTATAAAAGCCGGGTTGAGAAAATCCGCGCGATCGGCTCGCGCCCGGCCGTCGCCATGGCTGAAATGCTGGATTTCTTCGAGCGTTTCGACATCGAGAAATACGGGTCCGACGGTGGGCCGCTGCATGATCCGACGGTGATCGCCTATCTCCTGCGCCCGGAACTTTTCAAGGGACGCGACTGCAACGTCGAGATCGAAACCGCATCTGAACTGACGGTCGGCATGACCGTGGTCGACTGGTGGCAGGTGACCGATCGCAAGCACAATGCCAAGGTGATGCGCGAGGTCGATGATCAGGGTTTCTTCGATCTCCTGACGGAGCGGCTTGCCCGTCTTTGACATTCCAACACCTCAAAATGAAAACGGCGCCCGCGGGGCGCCGTTTCCGTTCATGTCTCGATCGTCATGCGATCAGAACTCTTCCCAGTTGTCTTCCGCCAGCGCATTGGCGCCGGACGTCTGCGGCATCGCCTTGGCCGGTGCCGTGTAGCGGGCAGGGGCGGGCTTGGCAGGCGTGTAGGCGGCCGGAGCAGCCCTTGTGGGGGCGACAGGCGCACGCATGCGCTCGGCAGTGCCGCGCAGCATGTCGGCCGAAGACTGAGCCTGACGGCCGACCTGGAAGCGGGAAACGAGCGAGCTCAGCGTGCGGGCCTCTTCGTTAAGGGCGACGCTGGCTGCCGTGGTTTCTTCCACCATAGCGGCGTTCTGCTGGGTCACCTGATCCATCTGGTTGACGGCGGTGTTGATTTCCTTGAGGCCGACGGCCTGTTCTGAAGCGGACGACGAGATCTGGCGGATAAGGCCGTTGATCTGCACGACCTGATCGGCGATTTTCTGAAGGGCGCTGCCGGTCTGGCCGACAAGGTCCACACCTTCGCGGACCTGTTCGGCAGACGTATTGATCAGCGCCTTGATTTCCTTCGCCGCATTTGCGGAGCGCTGGGCAAGCTCCCGGACTTCCTGGGCGACGACGGCAAAACCCTTGCCGGCTTCACCCGCACGGGCGGCTTCGACACCGGCGTTCAGCGCCAAGAGGTTGGTCTGGAAGGCGATCTCGTCGATGACGCCGATGATGCGGCTGACTTCGCCCGAGGACTGTTCGATGCCCTTCATCGCCGAAATTGCCTTCTGGACGACTTCGCCTGACTTCTCGGCATCGCCGCTCGCCGATTCCACCGACTTAGCGGCGATCTTGGCGTTGTCGGCGCTGGCGTTGACCTGCGAGGTCAGCTCATCGAGGGCGGCTGCCGTTTCTTCGAGGCTTGCTGCCTGCTGTTCCGTGCGGTGCGACAGATCATTGGCGGCGGACGAAATCTCGCCGGTGCCGTTGCCGATATTCTGAACCGAGTTGTTGACCGTCTGGATGGTTTCTTCAAGGCTCTGCATTGCGGCGTTGAAGTCGATCTTCAGCTGCGCGTACTCGCCCGGGAAATCGTCGGCGATGCGGTAGGAGAGATCGCCCGCAGACAGATGCGACAGGCTCTTGCCAAGGCGGGCGACGATATCACGCTGCAAGGCGGTAGACTGGGCCCGTTCGGCCTCGCTCTGGCTGCGCTGTTCCTCGGACTGGCGACGCTCCATCTGAGCCTCGGCTTCCAGGCGCTTGGTATCGGCCAGCTGGTGGCGGAAGCCTTCCAGCGCCTTTGCGACGGAGCCGGTTTCATCGGTGCGCTCCTGGCCCGAGATCGGCTTGGTGTACTGGCCCTGGCCAAGCATCTCGACATCGGCGACAAGGCTGGCGAGCGGCTTCTGGACGAAGCGGCGAACGGCGAAGTAGAGGCCGAGCATGACGGCTGCGAGGACCGCGAGACCGCCGATGATCATCATATAGGTCTGGGCGTTGACCGGGGCGGCGATGGCGCTGCGCGGCACGTCGACGAGAACCACCCAGGTCGTGTTGATGTCAGGCAGGGCAAAGGGATAGACGATGCGATCGAAGGCTTCGAATTCGTCGAACTTGAGGTTCGGAATGATACCCATCGTGGACGTTGCGAGCGCTTCCTTGACCACCTCGTTGCCGGTGCTGTCATAGGGCTTCATCAGCAGATCCGGAACCGGGGGAACGAGCCAGTTGCCGTTCTGGGCAAGCAGGGTCACGCGGCCGGTGCCGAAGGGTTGCAGCTTCATGACCTTTTCGGCCAGTGAATTCAAAGCGACGTCCACGCCGCTGACACCGATCAGCTTGCCGTTGGACATGACCGGATAGGCGATGGAGGCCATCGAGACGCTTTCGCCGGTCGTGGTTTCAGCGTAAGGCGCCGACATGGCACCCTTGCCGGTCTTGGCGGCGAGCGAATACCACTGTCCTTCGTAATCGGATTCGAATGCGGAGAACGAGATGCCGCCGGTCTTCTTCTTGGTCCAGTAGGGGTTGAATGCGCCCGTCTTGCTGCCCGCGAATTCCGTCTTCTCGATGTAGTCCTCAGCCTTGCCGTCGAAGGCGGCGTTCGGCGCTTCCGCGAACCAGCTGCCAAAGGCGAAGGCATTCTGCTCGACGTTGGCCTGCAGCATATTGATGATGGCCTTGCGGTCGAGGAAATTGTTCTGATGACCAAGGCCGATGGAGCCGGCCATGGCGCGAGCGGCGCCGGCAAGCTCGCCGATATCGCTGGCGATGCCCGAGGCGATCGCCTTGGCTTCAACTTCAGCCTGGTCGCGCACCAGCGTTTCGACGCGGGTCTGGGTCTGAGAAATCAACACAAAATTGGATGCGAGCAGGACGAGCGCAATCGTGCCGCCCGTTACTGCTATGAGCTTTGTCGCCAGGGACTTGGCTTGGAACTTGAGCATGAAAATCCCCTTGGGATAAGAGACTGGCGGTCGGGAGGCCGCAACGGGACGCTTACAGATGTTGGGAAATGCTCCATCATGGAGCGCCAGATGTCTTTAAGACATCGCAACGCAAGTGCTTCCCGGCGGGGCGCGGCTTGCTGCACAGGGTTCTGAATAGCCGAAAATTTATTAAAATTAGAACAACGTGAAAGGAGAAAAGGCTGGTTTTAAAGGCGGTTCGGCCTTTTCTCCCGGTTTGCGACGTTTGCTATTTGAAATGCGAAGCGCCGTGTCTCCGATCGCCGCAACCCTGATTTGCGCAGGGCTGCCGGGATCGCGCAATGCTGCCACAAACGTTTTTAAAGGCTTGCTTCCACCTCGGCGGCAAGGGGAATGGCCGGCTGGGCGCCGGGCTTCAGGCAGGCGAGCGAACCGGCAACGGCGGCGCGGCGGAGCGCCTTTTCGAAATCGAGGCCGGCATCGAGGCTGGCGGCCAGATAACCGCAGAAGGTGTCGCCGGCACCGACCGTATCGACCGGCTCGATCTTCAGGCCCTTGGCGGTATGCAGTGTTCCGTCACGCAGCGCGACAACCCCTTCAGCGCCGAGCGTGACGATAATCGTCTGGCCTGTTTCATCATGAAGGCGGCGCATCTCGGCAATACGGTCTTCGCTGGCAAGCCCGCTTTTTCCGGCCAGAAGTTCGAACTCCGTCTCGTTGGCAACGACGATATCGGCCATGCGGCCGAGACGGGCGGCATCTGACGTCAGTGGCGCGATATTGATGATCGAACGGATGCCGGCTTTCTTCGCGGCAGAGAGCGCCGCCTCGATGGACGGCGCGGGGACTTCGAGCTGCAGGACGAGCGTATCGTCCTTCTCCATGGCGGCGACCGCCGCGAGTGCATCCTCTGTCGAGACCTTGCCGTTCGCGCTCGCGACGACGATGATGACGTTCTCGCCATCGCCACCGACGAGGATATGGGCGGTGCCGGTCGCATCATCGACAACTTTTACTGCGGACAGATCGGTGCCGGCGTCCTTCATGAGAGCCAACGCATCAGTTGCAAAAGCATCGGAGCCGACGGCGCCGGCCATGCGCACCGTGGCGCCGGCCCGGGTCGCGGCGAGCGCCTGATTGGCGCCCTTGCCGCCGGCGGCGGTGGTGAAACCGGTCCCGGCCAGCGTTTCACCGGGCTTGGGCAGGCGCGGGGTGGTGGCAATCAGGTCCATGTTGATGGAACCGAATACAGTGATCATGAAAAGCCTCCCCGGCATGTTGGCGCGCGGCGCTGGGGCCGCTGGCGGTTTTGGCGGGACACTGCCCGAGAGGATCAGTCCTCGTCAACCACCCTCAGCTTCAGCTGGCCAAATCTGTTTTCGCCAGTGGATCGCGGTTCCGGGGAGGCCGGAGCGCCGTTTTCGAGTTCCAGTGCCTCGATGCGTGCGCCGCGCCGCTTCAGCTTGTCGGAGGAGATCAGGATATCGTCGACATCCTTCTGCGTCGCAGTGAAATGGCCGTGGAGTTTGCGGATGCGTTCGTCAAGGCGACCGAGGTCTTCCATCAGGCGGATCACCTCGCCCTGGATGAGATGTGCCTGTTCGCGCATGCGGGCGTCGCGCAGGATCGACTGGATGACCTGGATCGACAGGAGCAAAAGAGACGGCGAGACGATGACGATTCGCGCGCGATGCGCTTTCTGTACGATCGCTTCGAAATGCTCGTGGATATCGGCGAAGATCGATTCGGAGGGCACAAAGAGGAAAGCAGTGTCCTGGGTTTCGCCCTGGATGAGGTATTTTCCGGCGATATCGCGGATATGCACGTCCATGTCGCGACGGAATTGCTGGCCGGCAAGCCGGACTGCCTCGCTGTTGGCGCCAGCGTTTCGAATGGCGTTCCAGCTTTCCAGCGGAAACTTGGCATCAATGACCAGCACCGGCTGATCGTTGGGCATGCGGATGGTGCAATCCGGCCGCGCGCCGTTGGAAAGCGTGGCCTGGAAGGCATAGGCGCCGATCGGCAGCCCATCGGCAATGATCGTCTCCATCCGGGACTGGCCGAAGGCGCCGCGGGTCTGTTTGTTGGACAGGATTTGCTGCAGCCCGGCCATGTCCTTGGCCAGCGACTGGATATTGGTCTGGGCCGTGTCGATGACGGCGAGGCGTTCCTGCAGGCGGCGCAGGTTTTCGTGGGTCGCCCGGGTCTGCTCCGATATCGAGGCACCGATGCGCTGCGTCATGCCATCAATGCGCTGGTTGATCGACTGGTTGAGCTCCGACTGCCGTGCGCCGAAAACCTCGGTCATGGCGGCGATCCGGCCCTGCATTTCCGTCTGGGCGGAGAGGAGCATGGCCATGCACTCATTGGCTTCTTCGGCGCGGTGTCTTTGCCGGCGGGCGCTGGAAAGGAAAAGCAGGACGGCGAGCGCAAGGACAACGGCGATCGCCGCCAGAAGCTGCGTCGGGCCGACAGGATAAGTGCCGAGATGGAAGAGGATGGGATCGGGAGCGACTGAATTCATGGCGCGAGGCTAACAGATTTTCGTCGGTTTTCCAGATCAAAACAAGAACATTGATTGCGACGAGGCGTCGGGTGGCGTTCCAACTCCAAAATTCTTCGCCGGGAGAATTCCATCCGCCTTTAAGATCGGTTATGGGAGCCCATGACCATCAAGCCGCTCATTATCCTGCCCGATCCGGTTCTTCGTGAGGTTTCCAGGCCTATCGAGACCGTCAACGACGATATCCGCCGTCTGGCCGACGACATGCTGGAAACCATGTACGATGCGCCGGGCATAGGACTGGCGGCGATCCAGATCGGCGTGCCGCGCCGCATGTTGGTGATCGACGTTTCCAAGGAGGGTGAGGAGAAGGCGCCTCTGGTCTTCATCAACCCGGAAATCGTGCGCACCTCGGACGAGCGCTCCGTCTACGAGGAAGGCTGCCTTTCGATTCCGGATTATTATGCCGAGGTCGAGCGTCCGGCAGCCCTGACGGTCAATTACGTTGATCGCGATGGCAAGGCGCAGAGCGTGGATGCCGATGGCCTGCTCGCCACCTGCCTGCAGCATGAGATCGACCATCTGAACGGCACGCTGTTCATCGATCATATCTCCAAGCTGAAGCGCGAGATGGTGATCCGCAAATTTACCAAGGCCGCGAAGGTTCGCGGCGCAAAGGCCATCTGACGGCTTCGCGTCGAACGATGCCCTATCATGCGCTGCGATCGTGGCGCCCTGCGCCCCTCCGGGGTTGCCTCCTATGAAGGAAACACGCCGTGTCGCTTCGTATCGTCTTTATGGGAACACCGGAATTTTCCGTGCCGACGCTGTCGGTGCTGGCGCAGGCCGGCCATAAGATCGTTACCGTCTATACCCAGCCGCCACGGCCGGGCGGTCGCCGTGGTCTTGATCTGCAAAAATCGCCTGTGCATCAGGCGGCGGAACTGCTCGGCATTCCCGTGCGCACGCCGCTCAATTTCAAGCAGGAAGAAGACCGCGCCGAATTCCGGGCACTGGATGCCGATGTCGCCGTCGTCGTCGCCTACGGCCTGCTGCTCCCCGAAGCTATCCTCACCGGCACGCGGCTCGGCTGCTATAACGGCCACGCCTCGCTCCTGCCGCGCTGGCGCGGTGCAGCCCCGATCCAAAGGGCAATCATGGCCGGCGATCATGAGACCGGCATGATGGTGATGAAGATGGATATCGGGCTCGATACGGGGCCGGTCGCGCTGACCAAGGCCGTTGCCATCGGGCCGGATATGACGGCGGGCGAGTTGCACGACAAGCTGATGCTGGTCGGCGCAAGCCTGATGCGTGATGCCATGGAAAAGCTGGAAGCCGGTGATCTGCCGCTGACGCCACAATCGGATGACGGCGTGCTCTATGCCGCCAAGATTTCGAAAGCCGAGACGCGTATCGATTTTTCAAAGCCTGCCGCTGAAGTGCACAACCATATTCGCGGGCTTTCGCCCTTTCCCGGCGCATGGTTCGAAGCTGAGATCGGCGGCAAGGTCGAGCGGATCAAGGTGCTTGCGAGCACGGTCGAAGCCACAGGCGGCATGCCGGGGACGGTCCTTTCCGACGATCTGACGATTGCCTGCGGCGAGGGCTCGGTGCGGCTGATGCGGCTGCAAAAAGCGGGCGGCAAGGTGCTCGGTGCAGACGAGTTCCGGCGCGGCACATGCATTTCCGCCGGCACAAGGCTAGACTGATGCCGCGTTTTCGCCTGATCATCGAGTATGACGGCTCGTCCTATGTCGGCTGGCAGCGGCAGGACAATGGGCCTTCCGTGCAGGGTGCCATCGAGAAGGCAATCCTGAGCCTGACCGGCGAGACGGTGTCCATTCGCGGTGCCGGGCGCACCGATTCCGGCGTGCATGCCCGCGGGCAGGTTGCTCATGCCGATCTTCAGCGCAGCTGGAAGGGCGAGACGCTGCGCAATGCGCTCAACGCCCATCTCGGCCAGAATGGCGAGCAGGTGGCTATTCTCGACGCGGCCGAAGTGCCTGATGAATTCGATGCCCGCTTTTCGGCGCTGCGACGTCACTATCTTTACCGGATCATCTGCCGGCGCTCGCCGCTGGCGCTGGAAGCCAGGCGCGCGTGGTGGGTGGTAAAGCCGCTCGATCACGAGACGATGCATGCCGCGGCGCAGATGCTGGTGGGAAAGCATGATTTCACCACTTTCCGTTCAGCCCATTGCCAGGCCAACAGCCCCGTCAGAACCATCGACCGGCTGGATGTGACCCGCGATGGCGAGCTGATCGAGATACGGGCCACGGCCCAGAGTTTTCTGCACAACCAGATCCGTTCCTTCGCTGGCACGCTGAAACTGGCGGGCGAGGGCAAGTGGACGCCGGATGACGTGCGCGTTGCCCTGGAAGCGAGGGATCGCAAGGCCTGCGGGCCCGTGGCCCCGCCCGACGGGCTCTACTTCATGCAGGTCGATTACTGATTTCAGCCCGGAAACAGGCCCAGCGCCCGCTGCAGCAGTTCGCCGATGATCAGCGGCGGCAGGATGGAGAGTGCTGTGAGAGCAGAGGCGAGCAACGTATGCTCTGCGATGGCCTTCATCAGCCGGAAGATCGCCGTAAAGGAAACGATCAGGGCAAGCAGGGAAAGTAGCGCGGCCAGCTCCCCGCTTCCCGGCACGACCAGCCGGATCGCGGACGGAATGGCCATGGCATACAGGATCGGCATCGACAGCCAGTTCGAGGCGACAATGACATCCGCCAGGATCTCGCCATAGGCGAGCGGCTTTGCCAGAACGGCGATCAGAACCAGCGGCAGAACCCAGGCGGCGATATCGATCATGGCTAGCTTGAGGATAAAGGAAAGGCCGGCCGTCGTGCCTTCCGGCATGGTTTGCAGATAATAAAGGCGCCATGCGGCCCAGTTGACCGCCATTGCCGGCAGGCACCAGAGGATCGCCGCAAACGAACGCCATACGCCAGATGCCGACAGATCAAGATAGTCGAAGCCGCGCTTGTCGCCCTTGAGAAGCAGCCAGATGCCTTTCAGGTAATGGATGATTTCCTCAAGCTGCGGCATTGCTGAACCAACGGTCGATGAAGGTCTCGTAAATCTGCGTCAGGGTCTCCAGATCGGCGACCGAAACCCGTTCATCCACCATATGCATGGTCTGGCCGACAAGGCCGAATTCGACCACCGGGCAATAATCCTTGATGAAGCGGGCATCCGAGGTGCCGCCTGTCGTGGAAAGCTTCGGTTTGCGGCCGATCGCCACTTCGATGGCGGATGAAAGTGACGAGATCAGCGCCTCGTTGTGGGTGAGGAAGACATGGCTCGGGCGCTCTGCCCACACGATCTCGTACTTCACCGGCTCGCGGCCGGAGCGAAGCGGACTTTCCTTCGCCGCGCGCTCCAGCCGCGCGATGATTTCGGATTGCAGGCTCTCGGCGGTCCAGGTGTCGTTGAAGCGGATATTGAAGCTTGCCGTCGCCCGGGCCGGGATGACGTTGACGGCGGTGTTGCCGACATCGATGGTCGTCACTTCGAGATTGGACGGCTGGAAATTTTCGGTCCCGGCATCGAAGGGCGGATCCATCAGGGCGCTGGTCAAAGCGAGAACGCCGCGCACCGGATTGTCGGCCAGATGCGGGTAGGCGGCATGACCCTGAACGCCATGAACGGTTATCTTTCCCGAGACCGAGCCACGACGACCGATCTTGATCATGTCGCCAAGCTGGTCAGGATTGGTCGGCTCGCCGACGAGGCAGGCATCCCAGCGCTCTCCTTTGTCAGCGGCCCACTGCAAAAGCTTCGTGGTGCCGTTGATGGCCGGGCCTTCCTCGTCTCCAGTGATCAGGAACGAGATCGAGCCTTTGGGTGCGCCCTTCTTCTCGATGTGGCGTGCAACCGCTGCAACGAAGCAGGCAACGCCACCCTTCATATCGACCGCGCCGCGACCGTACATCTCGCCATCGGCGATTTCCGCGGCAAAGGGCGGGTGAGACCAGTCGGCGTCGTTTCCAACCGGAACGACATCGGTATGCCCGGCAAACATGAGATGCGGGCCATCCGTGCCGAGGCGGGCATAGAGGTTCTCGATATCCGGCGTTGCCTCATCCTTTGCGGTGATCCGTTCGACCTTGAAGCCGAGGGGAGACAGCATGGCATCGAGCGCCGAAAGCGCGCCGCCTTCAGCGGGCGTAACGGACGGGCAACGGATGAGGGTGGCGAGATTGGCGATCGGATCGGTAGAGGACATGAAGCACGCCTGTTTGTTTTTCGCCGATTGTTTATCCGATCGGTGGCGGCCTGTCACCGCCCTGCCATGACCTTCGTGGATACGCCGGCTCCGAGTTCGGCACTTTGCCTCTTGAATTGGTTTTAATCTAGGCGCCGCTTTGCGGCTCATTGGTTCTTGCGCCATAGCCATTGGGGCCGGCATTGCCGGGCCAGAAACAGAGCGCGAAAAACATGAGCGGGCTGATAACCGGCAGGAAAAGAAACAGCGCGAACATACCCTGCTGGCCGATATCGTGCAGCCGCTTGATCGTCAGCAGGAATGTGGAGGCCGTGGCGGCGATGCCGCAGACGAGGGTAAGCACCGTCCAGAGCATCAGTGTGCCCTGTTCATCCTCATTGGCGAGAACGCGGGTGAGCGCGAAGCTCATGATCACCAGCCAGAACAGCCAGCCCAGGACGTAGGGCTGGCGACTGATGCGGCCGGAGGGGCTGAAGAACAGCCACTGCATGGACTTTTCCGATGCGGCGGCTGCCATCACATCAATCCCGAAGCAGTTCGTTGATGCCGGTCTTGGAGCGGGTCTTCTCGTCGACGCGCTTGACGATGACGGCGCAATAGAGGTTCGGCGCCGGCTGGCCGTTGCCCATGAGGTTGCCGGACGCGAGCGAGCCTGCGACGACAACGGAGTAGGGCGGGACTTCGCCATAGGTGATTTCACCGGTCGCGCGATCGACAATCTTGGTCGACTTGCCGATGAACACGCCCATGCCGAGAACCGAGCCTTCACGCACGATGCAGCCTTCGACGACTTCCGAGCGGGCGCCGATGAAGCAGTTGTCCTCAATGATCGTCGGGCCGGCCTGCAGTGGCTCCAGAACGCCGCCGATGCCGACGCCGCCGGAAAGGTGAACGTGGCTGCCGATCTGTGCGCAGGATCCGACCGTTGCCCAGGTGTCGACCATCGTGCCTTCGCCGACATAGGCGCCGAGATTGACGAAGGACGGCATCAGGATGGCATTCGGCGCGATATAGGCCGAGCGGCGCACGACAGCGTTCGGCACGGCGCGGAAGCCTGCTTCGCGAAAACGGTTTTCACCCCAGCCATCGAACTTCGACGGCACCTTGTCCCACCAGGTCGAGCCGCCGGGCCCGCCTTCGACGATTGCCATGTCGTTCAGGCGGAAGGAGAGCAAAACGGCCTTCTTCAGCCACTGATGAACGGTCCAGCTGCCGTCGCTGCCACGCTCGGCGACGCGCAGCTCGCCCTTGTCGAGCAGATCAAGCGCCGTTTCCACGGCGTCGCGGACTTCGCCCTTGGTGGCGGTGTTGATCGCATCGCGATTGTCGAACGCGGTTTCGATGGTCTGCGACAGGGCGGCATGGGTCGTCATCGGAATTCCTTAAGCTTCGGCGGATATCGTGAAATTGCTGTAGAGCATGATCCCGAAAAGTTGAAGCGGTTTTCGGTTGCAGTCAGCTTCAGGCAGGCCCTATGTCGCGAAATGGTCGCCGGTGATTTGCATTGGCGGTATCTGCGACATCCAGTGGGCATGCCATCGCCATGTAAGGCGCTTGGCGTGGGTTAAGGAAAGTTCAGCATGGCAAGAATGAAGAAGCGTAATCTGCGTCGCAAGGACGGGGTCTGGGACCCCCTTGTCGATAGTCAGCAGGCCAAGCACCGCGCCGCCGGCGTGCCACCGACACCGCAATCCATGTCACCCTCCTACCGGCTCGCCTACGTCGACGACGACTTTCTGAGCCGTGAGGAACTGCGCCCCGTTCGGCTGCAACTCGAGCTTCTGAAAACCGAGATGATGCTGGCCGAGCGCGGCATCACATCCACCGTCGTGATGTTCGGCGGGGCGCGCATTCCCGAGCCCGGCGGCGATGCCTGGGCGGCGAAGAACGAGATCCAGCGCAAGAACCTGACGGAAGCTTCTGCCTATTACGAGGAAGCCCGCAAATTCGCGCGGCTGTGTTCGGAGCATTCGGCCCAGTCCGACTACAAGGAGTTCGTGGTCGTGACCGGCGGTGGGCCGGGCGTGATGGAGGCGGGCAATCGCGGCGCAATGGACGTGGGCGCCCCTTCGATCGGCCTTAACATCGTGTTGCCGCACGAGCAGGCACCCAACCGTTACGTTACGCCGGACTTGAGCTTCAACTTCCACTATTTTGCGATCCGCAAGATGCACTTCCTCGTGCGCGCCAAGGCCGTGACGGTTTTTCCCGGCGGTTTCGGCACCCTGGATGAGCTATTCGAGACGATGACGCTGATGCAGACCGGCCGCATGGCGCTGGTGCCGCTGATCCTGTTCGGGGAAAAATTCTGGCGCTCGATCATCAATTTCGACGCACTTGCCGAATTTGGCACGATTGCGCCGGACGACATCAATCTCGTGCAATTCGTCGAAACGGCGGATGAAGCCTGGAAAATCATTTCCGATTTCTACGAAAAAGTCGATCCGACCGCGGTGCCCATTGCTTCCGGCGCGCGTTAAATTCTGTCGCCTTGAACTATCCGGCCTTCCCGGCGTTTCCTACCGCTGACAACCATCAGGAGGAAACGATGAGCGACCGCAGCCTGCCGGAAATTTCCAAGAAGATGCGCGAGATCGACATCGCCATGCTCTCGACCCATACGGAAGGTGGCGAGATCGCCGGCCGGCCGATGAGCAACAATGGCGACGTCGAGTATGACGGCGATTCCTATTATTTCACTTGGGAAGATTCCCGCATGGTGGATGACATCAAGCGCAACAAGAAAGTGGCGCTATCCTTCCAGGGCGAGAAAGCTTTTCTGGTGGCGGTGGAAGGCGAGGCCGAACTGATCCGTGATCGCGAAATCTTCAGGCAGCATTGGACACCGGAACTCGATGAATGGTTCAAGGATGGCGTCGATACCGAAGGCGTCGTGCTGATCAAGGTGCATGCCACGCGCGCCCATTACTGGGATGGCGAGGACGAGGGCGAAGTGCGGCTCAACAGCTAGGCTCATGGAGCAGCCCAGCCCGGCGTTGTGTCGCCGGGCTGGGTTTCTGGTTTAAATCTTGCGGGTGAAATCAGCGGCGTCGATGAAGCCGTCGCCATTCGTATCACGGCGCTTGAACATCTTGCCGGCCTGTTCTGTCACTTCGGCAAGGCTGAGCGAACCGTTGTTGTCCGCGTCTACTCGCTTGAATGCCTTGGGCCGCATGCCGGGCAGCATGGCCGGGCGGATGTCCTTCATCTTCTCACGGAATTCGGCGCGGGCTTCTTCCGTCTTGCCGGATTCGCGCCATTCCTTGCGGGCCTCGCGGAATGCTTGGCGCTTGGCCTTCATTTCATCTTGCGAAACCTGGCCGTTGCCGTCCGTGTCGAACGCCTTGAAGGCAATCTCGGTGCGGGCCCTGACCTCATCGAGCGAAACCTTGCCGTCCTTGTTGGCATCGAGCCGCTTGATCATGAACTCGGCCCGCTGTTCGCGGGTTGGCTTTTCACGGGCGGCAAGGCTTGGCGAGACGGCGCCGGTCACCGCGATCGTCGCGGCAACGAAGCCGAGAAGAAGTGTCTTGGTCGTCATGGCATGTCCTTTCAGAGTTCGTCCCTGAAAGAAAGGATAGCCGAGACCGCCCGACAGACCAGTTAAACTTTGGTAATTCAGATATTTGGCGAAAGCGCGGCTTTTTCGCGGCGCTTATTTTCAGCCGATCAGCCTTGTCAGGAAGCCCGTCAGGTCTTCGGTCACGTAATCGATCTGATCGTCTTCGTCCGACGTCTTTTCCCATGCTTCGGCAAATTCGTACTCGAGGTTGCGCGGCACGAGCAGCACCGTCTTCATGCCAAGCGCGCGCGGCACCAGCAGATTGCGCGGCAGGTCCTCGAACATGGCGGCGTTTTTGGTATCGACCCGGTGCAACTGCATGAATTTATGATAGGTATCGCCCGCAGGTTTCGGAACATAGTCGGCCGCGACGATATCGAAGATGTCGTCGAAGTTTTCGAGAATGCCAAGCGCCCGCGCGGTCATTTCCGCATGGCGCACGCTGCCATTGGTGAAGATGAACTTGCGGCCCGGCAGCGCCTTGATGGCTTCGCCGAGGGCTGGATCCGCCGGCACGACGGAATAGTCGATCGCATGGGCCTTTTCGAGAAAGTCGTTGGGATCGATGCCATGATGGATCATAAGGCCCTGCAGTGTCGTGCCGTGGTCGCGGTAGTATTGCTTCTGCAGCGCCTTGGCCTCCACGGGTTCCAGCGTCAGCAATGTGGACACATAGGCCGTCATGTTGCGGTCGATCTGCGAAAACAGATTGACGTGATGCGGATAGAGCGTGTTGTCGAGATCGAAGACCCAGTCGGTAACGTGGGCGAAATCGGCTTTGGTCGGCTGTCGGTCGAGCTTGTTCATGGGCGCTCTTATGGCACGGGGCAGGCGGGAAGCAAAAAGGAATTTGTGCGCCCACATGCCTCTATACGATGGATTTCGGCGGGAGCGCGTGATAGCCGGCTTACATGGAAGCCTGGATCGTCATCACCATCGCCGCGGCGTTTCTCCAGAACCTGCGGTCTGCCCTTCAAAAGCATCTGCAGACGTCGCTCGGCACCACCGGCGCGAGTTTCGTGCGCTTTGGTTACGGCTTTCCGCTGGCTATCCTATACGTCATCTGCCTGCATTATGTGGCGCGCTACAGTCTGCCGGCGCTGAACGGCACCTTCTGGCTCTGGGCGATCATCGGCGGCCTCGCTCAGATCTTCGCGACGATGATGCTGGTCTATCTGTTTTCCTTGCGCAATTTCGCGGTCGGAACCGCCTATTCCAAGACCGAGCCGGTGCAGGCGGCGATCTTCGGGCTGATCCTGCTCGGGGAAAAGCTGACGCCGGGCGCAATCGCGGCAATCATCGTCGGCGTCTTCGGCGTAATGATGATCTCGGTCGCACGCATGCCGTTGTCATGGCGCAACCTGCTTGTCGCGATGACCAGCCGCACGGCGCTTGTCGGCATCGCCTCCGGCGCGGTCTTCGGCATCTCGGCCGTCGCCTATCGTTCAGCCGCGCTTTCGCTAGACGGCCCGAACCCCATCATGCAGGCGGCGGTGACGCTTGCCTGCGTGACGACGTTCCAGACCGCGTTCATGCTGGCCTGGATGCTGATCAAGGACAAAGGCGAGATCCTTCAGGTGGCGCGCTCCTGGCGCTCGTCGTCGCTCGTCGGCATAGCCGGCGTTACGGGCTCCGCCTGCTGGTTTACGGCAATGGCGATGCAGCAGGTCGCCTATGTCCGCGCCCTTGGCCAGATCGAACTGGTGTTTACCTTCATGGCCTCGATCTTCCTTTTTCGCGAGCGCGTTACCAAGATGGAAGCGGCAGGCTGCGTGCTGATCGTCGCCGGCATTTTGTTGCTGCTGATGTGGACGTGATCGAGGCGCGGCGCCGAAGGCGTTAGCGGCTGATGACGAAGCCGTGATGGATCCGGAAAGGCAACTCTCGCGTTGCTGCTGCAAACGATCGAACGATTTTGCAGGAGTGTGAAAGATGAAGAAGATCGCAGTCGTCTTCGTAGCCTTGGCTACAGCCTTTACCGGCGTCGTGCCGGCCCATGCGTTTCCAGGCGTTCCAGCCATTTCGGCGCCGCAGGCCAAAATGCCGGGCGTGGAAGAGGTGCGGGACCGTCGGTATGTTCGCAGACACCACCGTCATGATCGGCGGTACGACCGCCGCTGGCGCCATGGACGCCACCACTATCACCACCGTTATCACCACCGCCGAAACTATGCAGGTGCCATCATCGGTGGACTAGCGGCCGGCGCAATCATCGGCGGGATCGTGAACGCCCAGCCGCGTCGCTACTACGCCGGAAACTCCCATGCGTCCTGGTGCTACAACCGCTACCGTTCGTATAGGGCTTACGACAACACGTATCAGCCCTACAACGGTCCGCGACGTCAGTGCGTATCGCCGTACTGATAAACGTCTGCAGCAGGCATGGCGATGCTGCCATGCCTGAGGCGTTAAATCTATAATTGCTGAAAAAGAAATGGCGCACCCGAAGAGATTCGAACTCCTGACCCCCAGATTCGTAGTCTGGTGCTCTATCCAGCTGAGCTACGGGTGCGTGTCGCTGCGGCGTCAACCGCTTGCGTGGCGATCCTCTAAAACGTCCGTTCCGCGAATGCAAGCGAATTTCCGGAGAAATTTTGCTTTTTGCCTGTAGATAAAAGCTATGATTTTGAAATCAAAGGAAAATTATAGACAGGACGCGCGGCGCTGCGACATGCGACCGTCGGGGCATTGTTTCGCCGACGAACGGTTGTCCACGTTTTCCAGCGGATGCTCTAGCGCCGTGCCCTTGAGCGAAAGACATCGAGCGGCACGGCCCTGTCAGGGAGTTCGATCTGGAATAGGGTGCCCGGAGACGGTTTTTCCACAAGGGCAATTGTTCCACCGTGGGCAAGCACGAGTTCACGCGCAATGACCAGCCCAAGCCCTGTCCCGCCCGAACGCGCCGAGCCACGGAAGGCCGAGAACAGGTTCTCCCGGGCTTTCAGCGGCATGCCGGGGCCTGTGTCATCCACGCTGATGCTAACGACGCTGCCGGTGCGCACGGCAGACACCGTAATCACGCCGAGGCCATCGCCTTCGGTGTCGTTCATCAGCGCCTGCACGGCGTTTCGGCAAATATTGTGAACGACGCGGAAAAGCTGTTCGCTGTCGGCGTCCACCTGCAGGTCTTCGGGAACGAGGTTGCGGAAGTCGATGCCGGACGCGGGATCGATCGAGAGGATCTCTGCCACATCGGCCACAAGCGGACGGAGCGCCAGGAACCGACGGTGAGGCTCCTGTTCTGTGGTGCGGCCATAGGAGAGAACTTCGGTCGTATAGCCGACGGCGCGGTCGATGGTGCGCAATAGCGTTGGCGCGAACCGCTTGACGATGGGATCGTCGACATCCGCCAGTCGGTCGGAAATCAGCTGCGCGGACGACAGGATATTGCGCATGTCGTGGTTGATCTTCGAGACGGCAAGCCCGAGATCAGCGAGATTTTTCTGGTTTTTCAGGGTCTTCTGGAGCTGCTGCTGCATCGATGCCAGATGCTGGCCGGCAACCGAAAGCTCATCCTGCCCCGATGACGGCGTGAGCACCCGCGCCGGGTCGGCGGGGTCTTCGGAAAACGCCCGCATACTCGCGGTCATGCGGCGAATCGGCACGATCATGATACGGTTGATCGCAAGGAAAATCAGCGTCGCGGTAAACAGCGAGAGCCCGATCGACAGGAAGAAAACGTTGCGCGCATAGACGAGCATGGCCTTGTGCAGATTTCGATCCGACATGACAAGCTCGATCACCGCGTCGCTTTCCCCGAGCGGGCCATAGACGCGCATGATTTCGTCGCCCCCGAACAACAGCGTGTGAAAGGCGTCGCTGATCGCCTCGACGGGCGTTACATCCGAAAGATCATACTGCGCATCGACCTCCGGCGGCATATCGACGGCGGCGATGAGCCGTGATTCGTCCTTGCGGCGGATGGCGATCGCCTTCGTGTCGGTGGCCATCAAGGTCTCGTCTTGCAGCGGGCGGGGAAGCTCGACGTTATCAAGGCCATCGACAACAACACCGGCGGCGGCGGCGGTGTTCAGGCGGTCCTCGAGCCAGCGAAGGCGCATGTTGGCCACGGAAGGCACGAAGATCAGCACCTCCGCAAGCATAACGGAGACAATCGTCAGCAGCAGCAGCCTGCCGGACAGGCCCTGAAGCAGGCCGACCTTCGGCTGGGAAGGTTCTTGCGATCCCGTGGCTGGTTGTCGGTTGGTCATCTGCGATTTGCCCGCGCTGCTATTACGCCCGTTGCTTACCCTATACGGAATGTTCGTGCGCGTGGTTTCATACTAAAAAGGTATATTAGAAAGCCCAGTTGAATTTCCAGCCAGCGAAGCGGAATCTGCCTGCCACATCAAGGTGCTATAGCCTGTGCGGCAAAAATGTGTCGCGGTTTCGAGAAACGTGCCCGGTGGTGGAGAAATTCCCGTTTCTGCAATGACCGGCATGAAAAACCCCGCGGAGATGAGCCGCGGGGCTGCTTGGATCGGGTTGTCGGGTGGGATGATCAGAATTCTTCCCAGTTGTCCTTGGCCACGGCAGCGCTTGCAGAGCCGCCACCGAAGGCGCGCGCGACCGAGCCCATCATCTTGCGGGCAGGCGAGGCGACGGGGCGAGCCGTATCCCGGACGGCGGCAGGTGCGGACACCTGGCGGGCGCTCTCATCCACCTTGAAGTGCGAAACGAGGTTCGCCAGGCCATCGGCTTCCGCCGACAGCTTGTGGGTGGCGGCGTTTGCTTCCTCGACCATGGCCGCGTTCTGCTGGGTCACCTGGTCCATCTGGTTGATGGCGGTCGAGACTTCGCTGAGGCCCGTGGACTGTTCGCGGGCCGCGGTGGCGATCGAGTGGATGTGATCGTTGATCTTCAGGACACGGCTTTCGATCTGCCCGAGCACCTCGCCGGTTTCCTGGACCAGCTGCACGCCGGTTGCCACTTCTGCGCCGGACTTGCTGATCAGGGCCTTGATGTCCTTGGCGGCGCTGGCGGCGCGCTGGGCCAACTCGCGAACTTCCTGGGCGACAACCGCGAAACCCTTGCCGGCATCCCCGGCGCGGGCCGCTTCCACGCCAGCGTTGAGGGCCAGCAGGTTGGTCTGGAAGGCGATTTCGTCGATGACGTTGGTGATCTGGCCGATTTCGCTGGAAGCCTGCTCGATGCGGCCCATGGCATCGACGGCGTTGCGCACGACCGTTGCGGACTGGGCAGCACTCTGCTTGGCCCCGGTGACCATGACGGTCGCTTCCTGGGCGCGGTCCGTGGAGTTGCGCACCGCAACGGTGATCTCGTCGAGCGCTGCCGACGTCTGCTCGAGTGCAGCTGCCTGCTGTTCCGTCCGGCGCGACAGGTCATCCGTGGCCGAGCGCAGTTCGGACGAGTTGCCGTTGATGCTGTCGGTGGTGGCACGCACCTCGCGCATGGTTTTCTGCAGAATGGCGAAGGTGTCGTTCACATTGCTCTGCAATTCCGCAAAAGCGCCCTGGAACTGACCGTTCATCGACTGGGTCAGGTCGCCGGCCGAAAGGCTTGCGACAACGCGGCGGGTTTCGCTGATGCCGGTGTCGACACCAGAAACCAGCTCGTTGACGCTGCCGGCAAAGCGGTTGAGGTCTGCGTTGCCGTAATCCTTGCTGATGCGCTTGGTAAAGTCGCCTGCTGCTGCGGCGGAAACCACAACGGCGATGCTCGACTGCAGATCGGCACTCTTTTCGCGCAGTGCGTTTTCCTGGGCGTTGAGTTCTCGCACATCGAGGCTTTTGTGCTTGAAGACCTCGACGGCAGCTGCCATTTCGCCGATTTCATCCTTTCGTCCGGCGAACGGAACCTCGGTTTCGAGGTCGCCAGAAGCTAAGCTCTTCATCGAGTCCGTCAACTTGAGGATCGGGCGGCTGAGCTGGTTGGTGCCGATGTAGAAAGCAGTTCCTGTGCCGATCGCAAGACCGATACCCGCAGTCAAAAGCACCAGGAACGTCATCTGATATTCGATGGAGTTGATTTCTTCCTGAATGACGTCCAATGCAGCAAGATCGGTCGCGACCACGGCGTCGATTTCAGCCTGGAAGGCCTTCCGGTTCGCGCGGTTCAGTTCGTTGTTGCCCTGTTCGTTGGCGGCCTGGGGCGAAACTTCCTGGCTGAGACGGGCCGTTTCCGTGCGGAAGGTTCGGAACTCGGCGGCTCTGCCGACGACTGCATCGAAGGCAGGGAGTTGCTCGGCAGGCACCAGCGGGCGCCATTTCGTGAGCAGGTCGTCGATCTTGTCGAGGTTCTTTGCAATGCCTTCCGCAAAGGGGGCGGCCTTTTCGACCGTCGGAGCGGCGTAGATGCCGCGCGCTTCCATAACCACCGCTGTCACAAGCCGGTTCAGATGAGCGCCGTTGAAGGCGCGGTCCGAGGCTACGTCAAAAGCGCGAAGGTGGGCGTTGTACTGGCTGACGACGGTCAGGGCGATGCCGGTAACCACGACGGTTATCATACTCATGATACCGACGATCAGATAAATCTTGCCACGAATTTTCATAATGCAGGGTCCTCAACGGTGGATGTGACCCCGAAAGTCGCAGCTTACGGCTCACACATGTGCGGACCCTAAGTCCGCCTTGGTTAACGAACGTTTTCAAGGGTATGGAGTATTTTAGGGATTGCTCGTTAACGAAATCTTCAGTTGATTTAGGTAGCTCTTGTGCTATCTCAATTAAAGATTGCAGATTAAATTAATACCCTCTTATATTCGGCAGTGCTGATTTGGCACGCGAACACCGGAAATCCAGCATTTCTCGTGGCCGCGATTGACTCGCGCGCTCTTTTGCACTTATAAGCCGCGCACGTCTGGACAAGCCCACTTGCCCTGTGGCAACGCCGTGTCCTGACGATAACGCTCCTTGCTAAAAAGCAAACTTAAGAAGGGCCGCACACCGCGGTATTAAAATAAATGACGAAGCGTACCTACCAACCGTCCAAGCTTGTTCGCAAGCGCCGTCACGGTTTCCGTGCACGTATCGCCACCAAGGGTGGCCGCAAGGTTATCGTTGCCCGCCGGGCACGTGGCCGTAAGCGTCTGTCGGCCTAAGGCCTGCCGGCGCATGGGCGTCCTCCGTTTCATCGAACCGGAATACGCCCTGCGCGGCTTTTCGGCAGCTTTTTGGTCCTGTCTTGCAGGGCATAGGTCAGCTGTCGAAGAAAAGGGCGTTGGCATATGACGGCTAACGACCGGAAAATACCTGCGGAGCGGCTTAAAACCCGCCCGCAGTTTCTCAAAGTCCGCGAAGGTGAAAAGCGCAAAGGTCCGCTGTTCCTTCTCGAAGTTCTGGATCGCAAGGAACCGAAGAGCGCCGCGCGCGTCGGTTTTACGGTGACCAAGAAACACGGCAACGCCGTTGAGCGCAACCGGATGCGCCGCCGCCTGAAAGAGGCCGTGCGACTTTCCGCCGGATTTGCAATGAAGCCCGGACACGACTATGTGATTGTCGCCAGACGCGAGCTTTTGACTGCCCCTTTCGAGCGGCTGACGAAGGGGCTCTGCGACCGCATTGAAAGCAAGCAGAATATTCACGGCCGCCGACCGGCTCCAGGAAAGAATGATGGAAAATAACCGCAACTACTTCGTGGCGATCGCCCTCTCAGTGGTGATCCTGATCGCCTGGCAGTTCCTCTACATCAATCCCAAGATGGAGAAGGAGCGGATCGCCGCGGAACAGGCCGAGCTCGCGAAGCCCCAGACGACGCCGGCCACTGGCGAGGCAACGGCACTGCCGGGCTCGACCAACAATGCCGCGGTTCCCGGCACGGGCGAAAGCCGCGACCAGTCGCTCGCCAAGTCTGCGCGCGTGGCCATCGACACCCCGGCGCTCAGCGGCTCCATCAACCTCACCGGCGCCCGTTTCGACGACCTGAAGCTCAAGGAATATCACGAGACGGTCGACGACAAGAGCCCGATCATCACGCTCCTAAGCCCCGCCGAGACCAAGGATGGTTACTTTACCGAGCTTGGCTATGTCGGCAACGAATCCTCCGGTTCGGCCCCCGGCCCGCAGACGGTCTGGACGCTGAAGAGCGGCACGCAGCTGACGCACTCCACCCCTGTCACGCTGACCTACACCAACGAGAAGGGGGTCACCTTCGACCGTACCATCTCCGTCGATGAACACTTCATGTTCCAGGTGGACGACAAGATCACCAATGCCGGCGCAGAGCCCGTGTCGCTATCCAGCTATGGCCGCGTCACCCGTTTCTCCAAGCCGACGACCCCCAGTGTTTACGTTTTGCATGAAGGCTTTATCGGCGTCATCGGCGAGCACGGCCTGCAGGAAATCAAGTACGACAAGGTTGAAAACGAAGCGCCGGTCGAGCCGGGCAAGGCAACGACCGGCTGGCTCGGTATCACCGACAAGTATTGGGCGACCACGATCGTCCCGCCCCAGGCGACGCCGTACGAATCCCGCTATTCGCACTTCACCGACGGTCGCGAGCGCTTCCAGACGGACTACAAGCAGGACCCGATCACGATCGCTGCCGGTCAGAGCGCGGATGTCAAGAACCTTGTTTTTGCTGGCGCCAAGCAGGTGCCGCTGGTCGATGGCTATGAGGCAAGCTACGGTATTCCGCAGTTCGACCTGCTGATCGACTGGGGCTGGTTCTACTTCATTACCAAGCCGATGTTCAAACTGATGGACTTCTTCTTCCGCTACTTCGGCAATTTCGGCGTGGCGATCCTGATGACGACCATCGTCGTCAAGGCGATTTTCTTCCCGCTCGCCAGCAAGCAGTATGCTTCGATGGCGAACATGAAGAAGGTTCAGCCGAAGATGGAGGAACTCAAGAAGAAGTTCGGCGACGACCGCATGGGCCTGCAGCAGGCGATGATGCAGCTTTACAAGGACGAGAAGATCAATCCGGTTGCCGGCTGCTGGCCGATCCTCTTGCAGATTCCGGTGTTCTTCGCGCTCTACAAGGTGATCTACGTCACCATCGAAATGCGCCATGCACCGTTCTTCGGCTGGATTCAGGACCTGTCCGCGCCTGATCCGACCTCGATCTTCAACCTGTTCGGTCTTCTTCCGTTCGAAGTGCCGCACATGCTGCTCATCGGTGTCTGGCCGCTGGTCATGGGCGTCACCATGTTCCTGCAGATGCGCATGAACCCGACCCCGCCGGATCCGACCCAGGCGATGCTGTTCACCTGGATGCCCGTTGTCTTCACCTTCATGCTGGCAAGCTTCCCGGCCGGCCTGGTGATCTACTGGGCCTGGAACAACACGCTGTCGATCATCCAGCAGGCCTACATCATGAAGCGCCACGGCGCCAAGATCGAGCTGTTCGACAATCTGAAGGGATTGTTCTCCAAGAAGCCGAAACCCGCGGAATAGGGCGGGTGTGACGTACAGTCCTCGTCGGTAGTCCTTCAGGCGTTACAGTTGAAACCGGGCGTCGGCTTGAGCCGACGCCCGGTTTTTTGTTGCTGCAAGGCTGCTGGGGCGAAGCTGGATGTGCTGGTGGCGAAGGCTGCCCGCGGCGGATTGTTTCGGCCGCCAGCATCATCGCAGCCAAGCCGGACCGTGTTGTCGATCATTTATCCGATAGAGCATTTCGCCCGTATGGGCAGCGGATTACGCACACAAAAAAAACCGGGCGCTGTGCTCCAGCGCCCGGTTCTGTCGATAAAAGCAGTTCTATCAGGCGCGGCGAGCGTCGATCGAGAGCGAGCCAGGGCCGTACGCTGCGAGAACCAGGAAACCGCCAGCCATGGCGAGGTTCTTCTGGAAGCTGATAAGCTGCATCTGGTCGGCGAAGTTGAAGTGGCCGATGAATGCCGTGGCAACGCAGAACGCCGCGAGCACGTAAGACACGATGCGGGTCTGGAAGCCAACGAGGATGGCGATGCCTCCGAGAAGTTCAACGAGAGCGACGACGACGGCCGTTACCATCGGAACCGGCAGGCCGATGCTGCCGAAATAGCCGGCGGTGCCGCCGAGAGCGGTGATCTTGCCGAAGCCGGCGAAGATGAAGAGGATCGAAAGAAGGATGCGTCCAACGAGGACGATGGTGCTCTGCTGCATGGAAGTGATCTCCGGTGGGGTTCGTGATGGCGCTAGATGTATCAGCAATCCCGAATTCTGCCAGACGGGCCGCAGGAGACAGATCGTTCACGAATTGAAAACGATCGGCCGATGTCGTCAACCGCGGCTGCTGTACTTTGGCGGCGATGAATTATAGCGTGCTTAAAGCCTTGCTTTTGTTCATTGCCTGTTGCAACGGGGAAAGACTCCGGAAAGTATTGCCAAGGTAACGCGCGAGGAATCTGCATGAGTGAAATCAACAAGAGCCCGGCCTTCTGGCGTTCGTTTCCGATTTTCGAAGAGTTCGATAAGGATGCGATCGAGACGCTTGCTTCTCTTGCTTCCCACCGCAAATGGGCGCCCGGCACGGTGATCTTCCAGCGCGGCGACGAAGGCAACTATATGATCGTGGTGGTGTCCGGTCGCATCAAGCTTTCACTCATCACGCCGCAAGGGCGCGAACTCCTGCTGCGGCACATCGAGGCGGGCGCGCTCTTCGGGGAGATGGCGGTGCTGGATGGTCATCCGCGTTCGGCCGACGCGACGGCGATATCGGCGACCGAAGGCTACGTCATCAGCAAGAAAGCCTTTATGGAGTTCATCACGCACCGCCCGCCGGCCGCCGAAGCCATTATGCGTTACCTCTGTACATTGGTGCGCGATACCACCGAGCGTCTGGAGACGATCGCGCTTTACGATCTCAATGCACGTGTCGCCCGCTTCTTCATTGCAACGCTGAAGCAGATCCACGGCGACGACCTGCCGGAAAGCGCGAACCTGCGCCTGATGCTTAGCCAGTCGGATATCGCCGGCATCCTTGGCGCCAGCCGACCCAAGGTCAACCGCGCCATTCTTGCGCTGGAGGAAAGCCACGCCATCAAGCGCTCCGATGGTGTCATCACCTGCCATGTCGAGCGGCTGCAGAGAATTGCAGAGCCCGAGGAGGACTAGCTCTTGAAGAGCTTTCGCCTGTCGCGCATCAGACCCGTCTATGCCGGCATTGCGGCAAGCTTGCTCATGGCTGCCGGGCTCTTCTGGGCGGGGGAGGCCGTTCTCGAAACCCAGCGAGAGCAGTTTTTCGACGGCATGACCCAGTGGGTTGCGAGCCCCCGTTCGCCTGATATCGTCGTTGTCGATGTCGATCGGCAGACACAGCAGGCGATGGACGACAGGACATGGGACCGGGCGGACATGGCCCGATTGATCGCCGCGCTGGGGCAGGCGAAAGCCGGAACGGTTGCGGTGGATTTCGTGTTCAGCGGCAATTGCAGCGAAAGCGACCCCGGCAACGCCGCGCTTGCCACAGCCATAGGCTCGGCGCCGACCGTCCTCGGTTTTCTCATTGGCGATGTTGTCGGCGAGCGTCCGGCGCCCGTGCCGCCTGTCGCCGTGCGCCGCCCGGTGGCGATCCCGGAGCTGTGGTTCATCGATGGCGCTGAAACCTCCTGCGGGTTTCTTCAGGCAAATGCCCGCTCGGCGGCCGCCGGATTTCTGGTCGGCGACGAGGATGCGCGCGTCAGACGGGTGCAGGCCTATTCCGTCCTCGGCAATGATGCCTATCCGGCCTTTGGCATCGAAGCCGCGCGGCTTGCGCTTGGCAACGGAACGCCGATCCTCGGTGGCGAGCCTCCCTGGCTGAAGCTGGAAACACGGCTCTTGCAGTTCGACGGGAGCGGCTCGATGCGTTTCGTTGCGGGTTCCGAAGAACGAATTGGCGAGCGCACCGTGTCGGCAGGCGAGGTTCTTTCAGGCCGGATCGCGCCGGAGCGACTGGCGGGCAAAGTCGTGATGATCGGCAGCAGCCTGCCGACCCTTGGAGGCTTGCGCCCGACAGCCTCGATGCCGCTTGAGCCATCGGTGCAGGTGCATGCCGACATCGCCAACGCGGTGCTGACCGGTTTCATCCCCCATCGCGATGCCGGGCAGCGGCCTTTCGAAGCGGCCATCGCTGCAATCGGCGGCATTCTGCTGGCCTTGATCGCGACACGCTTGCGGCCGATTACGTCTGCCCTGCTTGGCCTGCTTGCGGTCCTCTCGACCGTCGCAGCCGCCACCATGCTCTATCGTGTAGACGCCCTGCTTTTCGATGCGCCCGGCATCAGCCTGGCCCTGATCGTCGTTTTGACCGTCACCACAACCCTGCAATTCGCCAAGGTGCGTCGCTCGGAATCGACTGCGCGGGCCAAGTTTTCCCAATATCTGCCGCAGTCCGTCGTGGAGCGTTACATCGACAACCCGGATGACAATCCCGCCTCCAGCGAGGAGCGTCCGGTGACGGCACTGTTTACGGATATCGAGGGGTTCTCCACCTTGACGCACAAGCTGCCGCCCCGCGAACTGGTTGCGCTGCTCGATACTTACTACGCGGAGGTCAACGCACTGGTCGCAATCCACGGCGGCATGGTGGACAAGGTGGTGGGCGATGCCGTGCATGCCTTCTTCAACGCGCCGGAGGATCTGGAAGATCACGTCAACAAAGCGATCGACTGCGCCGAGGCGATCCATGTGCTGACGGAAGAGATGCGCACGCGGCCCGGCTTCGTTGAGTATGAATTTGGCCGCACGCGCATCGGCATCGAGACCGGTATTGCTGTTCTCGGAGAAGTGGGGGCTGGCGGCAAGCTGGACTATACCGCCCATGGCGACGCCATCAATCTGGCGGCGCGTCTGCAGGAGGCAAACAAGTTTCTCGGAACCGCCATCTGCATCGGGCCGGAAGCCTGCGTGCAGAGCGGCCGTCCGCTGCGGTCGCTCGGCATGCATGAGATACGTGGCTTCGGCGAGATGGAACTTTTCACCACGCCCGCGTGATTGCACCTACCGCGTGAGGCCGACGCTCGCATAGGCTTCGACGATGCGCGGCTCCTTCCAGAGCACGGGCTTGTTTGGCGCGTCGCCGGGTTTGGCGATCTCGACGCCTTCGCCGGGGCCGACCAGCTCGGTAACGCCGCCGCCCTCGACGGCGACCTGCCCGTGTTCAACGAAGACCCCGAAAACCCCGCGGGTCGGGCCGCAGAAGAATTTCGTGCCGCGCACACCGATCATGCCGAATGTCGTGCGCAAGGCGAGATCGACCTTGGGCAGGCCTTCGGGACGATCAAAAACCATCTGGCCCATGCCAAGTTCCAGCGTGCCGCCCTGGTTGGCGATGAAGCTGTCGAGCAGAAGTTCGGTCTGGTTGCCGAGCAGGATGCGCGTATCGCCTTCCAGTTTCAGATCGGCAAAGCCGTCCGCCCCGGTCGCTACCAGGTCCTTTTCCATGATCTCCGCGCCGGTTGCGAGGCCTTCGGCCGATTGCTGGCGTTTCCGCTGAACCCCGCCGCGAATGTCGGATGCGGTGCCGATAACCGTGCCCGCGCGGGTGGGAAGTGCGAACAACCCGCCGGCTGCGACAATGCTGCCCGCGAGGAATATGCGACGGCCGATCGGAAGTGGCGAAAGGGCATTCTTCGTCATTCTCTACTCCTTCACAAAGGGGCCGATGTCAGAAAGCCAGGCAGACGTTTCTGGCGGTGCCCCGCTTTTCTTCCGTTGTCGTCTCTTCCGGGGCAAGCGGCTGTTTCCGCGGGAACAGGCAATCCTGTTCATGCGGCATAAGGTGGCACGAAAGAAAGGGAGAAAGCCATGAAAAAGGTTGCCGCAAAACACATTTCGCTGATCAACGCGCTGCTGCTTGCCGTCGTCAGTGCGGTATCGGTTGCCGCGATCGCGATCCCCTCGGCACGCGCGACGACAATGATGCCTGCAGATCAGTGCGACCTGGAGGCCGGCAGCAGATACGATTTGCAGCGCAACCTTTCCTTTCGCCCCGTCGAGACCGAAGACATCAACATCGGCGTTGCCCTTTCCGCCTGCCGCGAGGCTTACAAGCAGAACGCCGGCGCCAGGCAGACATTCCAGCTCGCCCGCGTGCTTCACAAAGCCGGACAGCGCACCCAAGCCATGGCGATGCTCAAGGAAGCGTCCGAAAAAGGCCATGCGCTTGCGATGGTGAACTACGGCGTGCTGCTGGGCGAAAACGGCGACCATCAGAATGCCTTTGCCCTTTTTGAAAAATCCGCCGCAACCGGCAACACGCTGGCCGCCTACAATCTCGGCGTCGCTTATCGCGATGGCGTCGGCACGGTGGCGGATGCCGCCCTTGCCGCCCGCTGGTTCGAGCGCGCATCGAAGGCCAAGGACGATCTCGGTGCCTTCAACCTTGCCGTCATGTTCGATGAAGGAAAGCTGGTGCCGGAGGACAATGCAAAGGCGGCAAAGTTTTATGCCCTTGCAGCCGCGCGCGGCAATGTCGATGCCATGGTCAATCTGGCGATCATGCTGCAGACCGGCGAGGGTGTGGCGCGCGATACGGCTGCCGCCCACGACCTTCTGGCGAGAGCTGCCATTGCCGGCGACGAATTTGCGATCGCCGCGCTTGCCGCCCAGCCGGAAGAGCCTGTCAATATGGCGATGATCGACGACAGCGTGACGGGCAGCATCGCTACCATGCCGGCTCTCAAGAAGACGGCTCGCCTGAAGTAGCCGGCGGGCCGCATGCCTTTTTAGCGGATATTGCCCGCTTCCGGCCCCCAGGTATCCGTCAGCGCAAAACCTTCCGCCAGCGGATCGAAGGGATCGAGCGCGACCTGATGCAGGCCGAAGGTCCAGCCGCGGCCGGAGATGGTGGGGATGATCGCCGGCTTGCCCGCAACTTCCGTCACCGCCTGCAGGCCGACCTTGAATTCCGAACCGATGATCGAGCGCGAGGTAAAGACATCGCCGACCTTGGCGAGGCCGCGGGCATGCAGGGTCGCGAGGTTGGCGGAACTGCCGGTGCCGCATGGCGAGCGATCGACGCGCCCCGGCCACATCGTCGTGCAGGTGCGCACTGCGCCATCCGCTTCCGTATCGCGGAACATGACATAGGCAACGCCCCTGATCTCGGGGATTTCCGGATGCACGACGGACATTGTGCGATTGACCAGCTCCTTCAGCTTCATGCCGGCCTCGACCAGCGTGCGGGCATTGGCCTTGTCGATCGTGGTGCCGATCTGTGAAACGTCCACCAGCGCATAGAAGATGCCGCCATAGCAGAGATCGAGCTTGATGCGGCCCCAATCCGGCGTATCCACCTCGACATCCAGCTCATGCACGAAGGAGGGCGTCATGGTCAGCGTCACGCGCTCGCAGCGTCCGTCCTTGCAGGTCGCCGTCGCCTTGACGAGGCCGGCGGCGGTATCGAGCATCACAATCGTTTCCGGCTCTTTCATTTCGACGATGCCGGATTCGAGCAGCGCGGTCGTCACGCAAATCGAGTTGGACCCGGACATGGCATGGGCCTGATCGGCCTGCAGGATGATGAAGCCCGCATCCGCCTCCGGCCGCTTCGGCGGCACCAGCAGGTTGACGGAGCCGATGGATGCTGCGCGGGGCTCGAGGCAGAGGAAGCGGCGCAGGCTGTCATCGACGGTGTTGATGTAGTTAAGCTGCTCGGCGATGGAGTTGCCGGGGATTTTCGGAACGCCGCCAATCGCCACTTTGCCGATCTCGCCCTCGGCGTGAACATCCAGCAGCTGGATCGTGCGTTTCCATCTCATGGCGATACTCCTGGTGCTTTGGCGGCGGCGGCCGATTCCGTGTCTGGCGGTGATATCGCAGGAAAACGGCCTTGCCTACGGGCGGCCGCACGGATTTCGTGTGGCGCAAATGTCCCGCTCTTCGCACTCCCGGCTTTACCCCAATTATTGCTCTTGACCCTTCCGCCGCGGTGAAGTCTTTTCGGTTACGTCCAGTCCTAAAGAGTCCCTCCATGACAAAACTCATCCTTTTCACAGACTTGCACATGGTGCCCGAAGGGGAGACCATCATCGGCCTCGACCCGGCCAAGCGCCTCGCCGCCGGTATCGCGCATGTCAACCGCTACCATGCGGATGCCGATCAGGTGATCGTCATGGGCGATCTCGCCCACTGGGCCGACAAGGATTCGTATGTGCGCTTAAAGGGCGAGCTGGATAAGCTTGTGCCGCCGCTGGCGATCACCATCGGCAATCATGATCGGCGCGAAATCTTCATTGACGTCTTTACCAATGCGGTAACGGACGAGAATGGCTTCGTTCAGCGCGTGATCGATTTCGACGACTGTCGTTGCCTCCTGCTCGATACATTGTTTGCCCCGCCCTACGACTATCCCAACAGCCATGCCGGCCTGCTCTGCGATAAGCGGATGGCATGGCTGGATCGGCAGCTGCAAACGGCGGGCGACAAGCCGGTACTGCTCTTCATGCACCACCCGCCGCATGCCACCGGTTTTACTGGCATGGACCTGATCCGCCTCACCAATGAAGTAGAGTTCTACGATCTGGTGAAGCGGCACGGCAATGTGCTGCATATCTTCGCCGGCCATGTGCATCGCACGATCTCCGGCTCCAGCCGCGGCATTCCCTTCTCGGTGTTCAAGAGCACTTGCCACCAGCAACCGATGCCCTTCGAAGCGCCGGATGCCTCGATGTCGGTCGATGAGCCCGCTGCTTACGGCATCGCCGTGATGACCGACACCGGTATCCTCGTGCACACCGAAGACTACGAGATCGCAAAGCGCGAAGCTGCGGTTGCCTGACGTGCGAAAATCGCTTGCCCGCAGTTGAGAGTTACCGGCGAAAGGGGATTGTGGTAGCGTTGGTCATGACCACATCTCCTGAAACCTTTGACTGTCAAAGCTGCGGCGCATGCTGCGCCTATTCCGCCGATTGGCCGCGTTTTTCGCTGGAAACCGATGCGGAGATCGACCGTATACCCGCGGAATACGTCTCCGAGGATCTGGGCGGCATGCGCTGTTCGAACGATCGCTGCGATGCGCTGGAAGGCAAGCTCGGTATCCATGTCGGCTGCCGCATCTATGCCGCTCGCCCTCACGTCTGTCGAACCTGCATGCCCGGCGATGACGAATGCCTCATGGCCCGTCACCGGCACCGCGATATTCTAGCCGCCGGTGCTTTTCAGCATTCTTCGGCAGAATAAACTATGAGCCGCATAAATCGCTAATTTAAAAGCTTTATGTAGCTATAAAATCTACAATGTTGCAATTTGACTGGATGGATATACGGAAGAAGCAGTCGTATTTTCGCGCCCGATAATGAAGATGCCGTAGCGCGCCTTGATGGGGATGAACGATGAGCCAGCCGCAACCGATCGCAGACGAAATCATAACCCCCTTCGCCAATTTTGCGCCGCCGATTTCGGCACCGACGCCGCTGCGTCAGGCAATCACCGCCGCCTACCGTATCCCCGAGACAGAAGCCGTTCCGCGCCTGCTTGAGCAGGCCACGCTGCCGGACGACATCCGCGCCCGCGCCAAGGAAACCGCCCGCACGCTGATCACGGCGCTGCGCGCCAAGCACAAGGGCTCCGGCGTCGAAGGGCTGGTGCAGGAATATTCGCTGTCGAGCCAGGAAGGCGTGGCGCTGATGTGCCTTGCCGAAGCGTTGCTGCGCATTCCCGACACTGCCACCCGCGACGCCCTCATTCGCGACAAGATCTCCGAAGGCGACTGGAAGTCTCATATCGGCGGCGGCAAGTCGCTGTTCGTCAATGCCGCGACCTGGGGCCTCGTCGTCACCGGCAAGCTCACCTCCACCGTCAACGACCGCAGCCTTTCGGCAGCGCTGACCCGCCTCATCGCCCGCGCCGGCGAGCCGGTCATCCGCCGCGGTGTCGATATGGCGATGCGCATGATGGGCGAGCAGTTCGTCACCGGCGAAACCATCGAGGAGGCGCTGAAGCGCTCCCGCCCGCTCGAAGCCCGCGGCTTCCGCTATTCCTACGACATGCTCGGCGAGGCCGCGACGACGGCCGCCGATGCCAAGCGCTATTATGCCGATTACGAAAACGCCATCCATGCCATCGGCAAGGCATCCGCCGGCCGCGGCATCTATGAAGGCCCCGGCATCTCCATCAAGCTTTCCGCGTTGCATCCGCGCTATGTCCGGGCCCAAGCTGCGCGCGTCATGGGCGAACTGCTGCCGAAGGTGAAGGCGCTGGCGCTGATCGCCAAGAGCTACGACATCGGCCTCAACATTGATGCCGAGGAAGCCGACCGGCTGGAACTGTCGCTCGACCTGCTCGAAGCCCTGCGTCTCGATCCCGATCTGTCCGGCTGGAACGGTGTCGGCTTCGTCGTGCAGGCCTATGGCAAGCGCTGCCCCTTCGTGCTCGATTTCATCATCGATCTCGCCCGCCGCTCCGGCCATCGCATGATGGTGCGCCTCGTCAAGGGCGCCTATTGGGATGCCGAGATCAAGCGCGCCCAGCTTGACGGCCTCGACGGCTTCCCGGTCTATACCCGCAAGGTCTATACGGACGTTTCCTACATCGCCTGCGCCAGGAAGCTGCTTGCCGCCCGCGACGTGATCTTCCCGCAGTTTGCCACCCACAATGCTCAATCGCTGGCGACGATCTACGAACTGGCCGGCCCCGACTTCAAGGTCGGCGACTATGAGTTCCAGTGCCTTCATGGTATGGGCGAACCGCTCTATGACGAAGTCGTCGGCAAGGACAAGCTCGACCGCCCGGCCCGCATCTACGCCCCGGTCGGCACCCATGAGACGCTGCTCGCCTATCTCGTGCGCCGCCTGCTCGAAAACGGTGCCAACTCTTCCTTCGTCAACCGCATCGCCGATCCGGCCGTCTCGGTGGATGATCTGATCGCCGATCCGGTGGATATCGTCCGTGCCATGCCGGTTCCCGGCGCCCAGCACGACAAGATCAAGCTGCCGGAAGCGCTCTATAGCGGTCGCCCCAACTCCAGGGGATTCGACCTCTCCAACGAAAACACGCTCTCGATGCTCGACGACGCGCTGCTCGCAACGACGAAGATCGACTGGCAGTCGGCCCCGCTGATCGGCGGCAAGGTCGCTGAAGGCGATAGCCGCCCAGTCCTCAACCCCGGCGATCTCGGTGATCGCGTCGGTACCGTCGCGGAAACCCGCGAGGCGGATGTCGGCAAGGCAGTTTCGATCGCGACGGCGACTGCCAACGAATGGGCCAAGGTTTCACCGGCCGACCGCGCCAGCCGCCTCGTCCGTGCTGCGGATCTGATGCAGGAGCGCATGCCGTCGCTGCTCGGCCTCATCATCCGCGAAGCCGGCAAGTCGCTACCCAACGCCATCGCCGAAGTCCGCGAAGCCATCGACTTCCTGCGCTACTACGCCGAACAGGCCAGCCGCACGCTCGGCCCGGCGCATACGCCGCTTGGGCCCATCGTCTGCATCAGCCCGTGGAACTTCCCGCTCGCCATCTTCGCCGGCCAGATCGCTGCGGCCCTTGTTGCCGGCAACCCGGTGCTGGCGAAGCCCGCAGAAGAAACGCCGCTGATCGCCGCCGAAGGTGTACGCATCCTTCATGAAGGCGGTATTCCCGGCGACGTACTGCAGCTTCTGCCGGGCGACGGCCGCATCGGTGCGGCGCTTGTCGGTTCCGAGGGCATTGCCGGCGTGATGTTCACCGGCTCGACCGAAGTCGCCCGCCTCATCCAGGCCCAACTCGCCGGCCGTCTGTCCAAGATCGGCAAGCCGATCCCGCTGATCGCCGAAACCGGCGGCCAGAACGCCATGATCGTCGACAGCTCGGCACTGGCCGAGCAGGTCGTTGGCGATGTCATCGCATCGGCCTTCGACAGCGCCGGACAGCGCTGCTCGGCGCTCCGCGTTCTTTGCCTGCAGGAAGACGTGGCCGAGCGCGTGCTGACCATGCTCAAGGGCGCGCTGCACGAACTGGAAATCGGCCGCACCGACCGTCTTTCCGTTGATGTCGGCCCGGTCATCACCGCCGAGGCCCAGGGCATCATCGAAAAGCATATCGAGACGATGCGTGGCATTGGCGCAAAGATCGAGCGCATCGCCCCCGGCGAAACCGCAGCCAAGGGCACCTTCGTCGCCCCGACGATCATCGAACTTCAGCAGCTTTCCGACCTGAAGCGCGAAGTCTTCGGCCCGGTGCTGCATGTGCTGCGCTACCAGCGCGACGACCTCGACCGGCTGATCGACGACGTCAACGCCACCGGCTATGGCCTCACCTTCGGCCTGCACACCCGCCTCGACGAGACGATTGCCCACGTCACCTCGCGGGTGAAGGCCGGCAATCTCTACGTCAACCGCAACATCATCGGCGCGGTCGTCGGCGTGCAGCCCTTTGGTGGCCGTGGCCTTTCCGGCACCGGCCCGAAGGCCGGCGGCCCGCTCTATCTCGGCCGCCTCGTCTCGACGCCGCCGGTGCCGCCGCAGCACAGCTCCGTTCATACCGATCCGGTGCTGCTCGATTTCGCCAAGTGGCTGGATGGCAAGGGCCTGAAGAACGAGGCGTCTGCCACCCGCGAAACCGGCAGCGTCTCGGCGCTCGGCCTTGTCAGTGAGCTTGCTGGCCCAGTCGGGGAACGCAACCTCTATGCGCTGCATCCGCGCGGCCGCGTCCTCGCTGTGCCGCAGACTGAAGCAGGCCTATACCGCCAGCTGGCGGCCGCCCTTGCGACCGGCAACACGGTCGTTATCGATGCTGCTTCCGGCCTTCAGGAAAAGCTGCCCGGCCTGCCGGCCTCTGTTTTGGCCCGTGTCTCCTGGTCGAAGAACTGGAAGACGGATAGCCCGTTTGCCGGCGCGCTGGTCGAAGGCGATGCGGATCGAATCGTTGCCGTCAACAAGGAGATTGCAGGGCTTCCCGGCCCGCTTGTTCTCGTGCAGGCCGCTACTACGACTGAGCTGGACCAGAACCCGGATGCCTATTGCCTCAACTGGCTGCTGGAAGAAGTCTCGACCAGCATCAACACAGCCGCGGCGGGCGGCAATGCCAGCCTGATGTCGATCGGTTGATCACTCTCCTCCGTCATGCTCGGGCCTGTCCCGAGCATCTTCCAGCCTCTCCACGTATGAGGACAATCTGAAAGATCCTCGGCACGAGGCCGAGGATGACAATCGGGCATGAGGGCTTGCCGATCAGCCGATGTGCCCCATGGGTGCTGTCATGAACAACATCCAGATCGCCATGGCGATCATCATCAGGTTTTCCGTGAGCGATACGAATCCGAGCGGCACATTACTGCCGCCGCCGACGCAGGCGCATTTGAGTTCCCGCTTGTCGATATAGACGGCCTTGAACACCGAGACCGCACCGATCGTTCCGATGAACAGCGCGACCGGGATGGAAATCCAGTTCAGGGCGCCCGCGATCATCAGGATGCCGGCGCCAGCCTCAGCAAAGGGATAGACATAGCCGTACCGCACCCATCGCTTGGCAAGCAGGTCATAGTTCAGGAACATCGTCGAAAAGCTCTCGATATCCTGCAGTTTCAACATCGCGAGGATCGCCATGCTGAAGGCGATGAACCATTCGCCGGCCCGGATGGTCAGCACCGTGCCAAAGCTGGCATAGCTCGTCGCCAGCGCCATCAGCGCGGCAATTGCGAAAACCGCCAGCACGGGGCTGTATGTAACAGCCTTCGGATCACGCACCGTCTTGCCAAAAAATCGCCGGGTATCGTCATAGCCGCCAACCCGGTTTCCATCGATAAAGACCTGCGGCGTCGTCCTGACGCCATGCTCGGCCTTGAACGCATCCGTTTCCTCGCGGGTTTTCAGCCAGTGATCCTCGACCTCATAGCCCTCACGCTCCAGAAGGTCTTTCGCCTTCAGCCCGTAGGGGCAGGTGTGCTTGGGCATCACCATCCGGTAGAGGATGGCCTTGCGGCTCGTGGCATTCAACATGATGCATGTCTTTCATGACTTGGGTGTTGACCGACTGCACCCAATATAGGTTCCGTACCATAGTACGGAGTCAAGAATGTCAACCATGACAATTGCAAGGCTTGCGCGCGAGGGCGGCGTGGGCGTGGAAACGGTCAGATATTACCAGCGTCGCGGCCTTCTGGACCTGCCGGATCGCCCGGCCGGAAGCGGGTTGCGCGGCAATGTCCGCCGCTATGGCGATGAGGATATCCGTCGCCTGCGCTTTATCCGATCCGCCCAGGCGGCCGGTTTCACATTGGAGCAGATCGGCGAACTGATCGAACTCGACGCAACGGAAGACAGGTCGCGCGCCCGCGAACTCGCCAATCAGCGGATCGAAGCCTTGGACCAGAAGATTGCCGAATTGCAGGCAGCTCGCAAATCGCTGCATCGGCTGGCGCATGATTGCGCCCATGGCAAGGCCGGCCCATGCCCGATCCTGACGGCCTTCGATGGCGATTGAGGCGATTGCCGGGATGGCGCAGCTCAGCTACATCAGCGCGACACGGAAATAGCCACTCGTCATGTTGACCCTTCGCGCCACCGAAACCTTCACCCAGGACATCAAGAAGAGCCGCTTCATCGCGATCTACGGCCCCGTGTCCGATGAACAGGAAGCCAAGGATTTCCTCGCGACACATTCCGACCTGGCCGCAAACCACAATTGCTGGGCCTGGCGCATCGGCCAGGTCTATCGCTTCAACGATGACGGCGAGCCCAGCGGCACCGCCGGCAAGCCCATCCTGCAGGCGATCGACGGGCAGGGACTGGATCATGTCGCCGTCGTCGTCATCCGCTGGTTCGGCGGTATCCTGCTCGGCAGCGGCGGACTGATCCGCGCCTATGGCGGCACGGCGGCCATGGGGCTTCGGGCGGCGGAAAAGGCCGAGGTGATCGAGACGGACGGGGCAACGATTGTCTGCGATTTTTCCGATCTTGCCATCGTCAAGGCCCGGTTGTTGTCGAACGGCGTGACCATCCCGACGGAAAGTTTCACCGGCACCGGGGCGATCCTCGAGGTGCAGATGGCCAAGCCCCTGCGCGAGGCGATCCGGGCCATGGTCCGCGATCTCACGCGAGGCCGCGCCGAAATGCGCTTTGATGATGAATAGGCTTTCGGCTTCGTCATAATCGGCTTAGAAAGCCCAGCTAAACAAATTCAATTTCAACACGATAGGCGAGGAAACCACCCATGAAGACCAGAAAACTCGGCCGCACCGGCGCCACCATTTCCGAAATCGGCTTCGGCGCCTGGCAGATCGGCGGCGCCTGGGGCGATGTTTCCGAGGAAGACGGCAAGCGCGCGCTCAACGCCGCGCTCGATGCCGGTGTCACCTTCATCGATACCGCCGATGTCTATGGCGACGGCCGCTCGGAAAAGATCATCGCGTCCGTCCTCAAGGAGCGCGGCGGTGAAAAGCCCTTCGTCGCCACCAAGGCCGGCCGCCGACTGAACCCGCATGTCGCGGATGGTTACACCGGCGCCAATATCGAGGCCTTCATTGATCGTAGCCTGACCAATCTCGGCGTCGAAACGCTCGATCTCGTCCAACTGCATTGCCCGCCGACGGACGTCTACTACCGTCCGGAAATGTTTGGCGCGCTGGATGATCTCGTCGTCAAGGGCAAGATCCGCGCCTACGGCGTTTCCGTCGAGCGCGTCGAGGAGGCCCTGAAGGCGATCGAATATCCGGGCGTCGCGACGATCCAGATCATCTACAACATCTTCCGCCAGCGCCCGCAGGACCTGTTCTTCGCCGAAGCGATCAAGAAGAATGTCGGCGTTATCGTGCGCGTGCCGCTCGCTTCCGGCCTGCTCTCGGGCAAGATCACGGCGGACACCACATTCGCCGATGACGATCACCGCAAGTTCAACCGCCATGGCGAGTTCTTCGATGTGGGCGAAACCTTTGCCGGCGTGCCCTTCGATGTGGCGCTCGAAGCCGTCGAGCAGGTCCGTCCGCTGGTACCGGAGGGCGTGACCATGGCACAGTTCGCACTCGCCTGGATCTTGCAAAGCAAGGCCGTCTCCGTCGTCATCCCCGGCGCGCGCAATGAAGCGCAGGCCAAGGGCAATGCAGCGGCAAGCGACGTTGCAGCGTTTTCCGCAGAAACCCTGCAGGCTCTCGCTGATGTCTACGAGCGCCTGATCAAGGTGCATGTTCACCAGAAGTGGTAAGTTCGGCCTGAACCGGTCATCGCCTGTCGCGTTGACCATCAATGCGACAGGAGGAGATGATGCCGGACAACCTTCAACGTTTCGTCGATGCGCAGGTGGCGACCTACGATACCGCGCTTGCGGAATTGCGGGATGGGCATAAGCGAACCCACTGGATGTGGTTCATCTTCCCGCAGATCGCCGGCCTTGGCCATTCAGCCATGGCCCAGCGCTACGCGATTTCGGGATTGGAAGAAGCGAAGGCTTATCTGGCCCATGCGCTGCTGGGCACTCGGCTCAGGGAATGCACCGCGGCAGTCAATACGCATACGGATCGCAGCGCCCATGCGATCTTCGGTTCACCGGATGATATCAAGTTCCGGTCGTCCATGACGCTCTTTGCGGCAGCGGCCCCGCAGGAGGTGTCGTTTCGCAAGGCCATCGATCATTTCTACGGAAGCGACGATCCGGCGACGCTGGAGCGGCCGGATCGCTGAAACCCGGCGGCCGGAGAGCCGCCGGAAGTATGCTTTCAGGGCACGATCAGCGTACCGGCGCCATGCTCGGTGAAAATTTCGAGCAGGACGGAATGGGCCGTCTTGCCGTTCAGGATGACCACACCCTGAACGCCGGCGTCGATCGCCTCGATGCAGGTTTCGACCTTCGGGATCATGCCGCCGGAAATCGTACCGTCCTTGATCAGCGCGCGGGCTTCCGCAACAGAAAGCTCCTTGATCAGTTCGCCCTGCTTGTTGAGCACGCCCGGAACGTCCGTGAGGAACAGGAGGCGGGTGGCATTGAGCGCGCCGGCAATCGCACCGGCAAAGGTATCGGCGTTGATGTTGTAGGTCGCACCATCACGGCCGGGAGCGACCGGGGCGATGACCGGGATCATCTCGGAGCGGGCCAGCAGGTCGAGCAGCGTGCGGTCGACTTCGACGACTTCGCCGACGAAGCCCAGATCCAGCACGCGCTCGATGTTGCTGTCGGGATCGACAACCGTCTTCTTCGCCTTTTCGGCAAAGACCATGTTGCCGTCCTTGCCGCAAAGACCGATCGCCCATTCGCCCGTCTGGTTGATGAGCGCGACGATCTCCTTGTTGATCGAGCCGGCCAGAACCATCTCGACGATCTCGACGGTCTTGGCGTCGGTGACGCGGAGCCCGCCTTCGAATTTGGATTCGATCCCCATCTTGGTGAGCATCGCCCCGATCTGCGGGCCGCCGCCGTGGACGACGATCGGGTTGACGCCGGACTGCTTCAGAAGTGCGATGTCGCTTGCGAAAGCCTTGCCGAGTTCGGCATTGCCCATGGCGTGGCCACCATATTTCACAACGATGGTCTTGTTTTCGTAACGCTGCATATAGGGCAGCGCCTGCGCAAGAAGACGTGCCTGGGTTTCGCTTTCGGATGGGGTCATGGGGGAGGAACCTTCAAAAAATGCCGGATGCTGTTTAGCGCAAGTTTTTCGCGGATGGAATGATCCGTTGTTAAGATAACGCTGTGGTGACGGTAGGGCGGCGGAATACGAGGATTATCCCTCTATAAGACAGAAATTCGAGCCGAGAATGGTTCTCGACCGCGAGGAACAGACATGGGATGAATAAGGCTCCATCAGCGGAAAACCTGGTGGCAAACGCAGTCAATGGTGCGTATATTTCAACGATTCCTTCAGTGCATCTGAGCGTGCCCGTGCGGCCGGGGCTGTGGAGGATGTATCTGCTTTGAAAACGCGATGGAACCATGAGCACACAGATCCCCAAACGCGGTGATTCACGACGCGACGAAGTCATCGCCGGGGAATATGTGCTGGGCGCACTTTCGGTCGACGATCGCCGCAAGGTTGAAGCCCGCATGATG
This sequence comes from Pararhizobium arenae, assembly GCF_001931685.1. Classification (GTDB taxonomy): domain Bacteria; phylum Pseudomonadota; class Alphaproteobacteria; order Rhizobiales; family Rhizobiaceae; genus Pararhizobium; species Pararhizobium arenae. Next base: position 464,384 of record NZ_MOOY01000004.1, read on the forward strand.
CTCGACAGCAATTTTGCAGCCATGGTCAATCGTTGGCAGACAAACCTCTCTTCCCTCGATAGCCTTTATGATCCCATCGTATCGACCAGACCCTATCCGACCGTCGAGCGGCGATCGTTGGAGGCACCGGTTCAAGGGGAGCCAACAGGGCTTTGGAATTCGCTCGGATTCTGGCGCTTTCTGACCGGGCTGGCCGTCGCGGGATTGACCGTCATCGCGGTTCTGGAGGCTGCGACCCCGAACGCAACGCCCTCAAGCCTGCCGGTCCTTGCCGAACTTTCCGGCGAGGAAAGCGCGATGGGTTTGATCGCGCGTTACGATGCAGCTGGCAACAAGCTCGTCTTGACGCCTGTCGCCGCGTCGCAGGAGATGCCGCGTTCCCTCGAAGTCTGGATGATCGAAGAAGGGGCAACTCCGAAGTCGCTGGGCGTGCTGCCGCAAACAGGTGGAGGCGAGATCCGGCTGCCTCCGGAATTTGCCGCAGACATGAAAACCGGCGTGACCCTCGCGGTCAGTGTCGAGCCGGCCGGAGGCTCAACCGACGAAGCGGCGATCGGCACGATCATCGCTTCCGGCAAGGCCGTCTTTCCGGATTGAATTTTCAACCCCAAATCAGGTTCCGCAATCTTTCCCCGACGCGACAACAATCACGCCTGTCGCCGGGTTGCGCATTTTTTTGGCAGGTGACTGCGTTTTTTCGTGCAGAGAGCTGAAACTCTTTCCGAACGCCGCTCGTCTTCTGGTTTGTCTCTGCGCAGAGAACATTGAAACGGGAGAAAGCCCTCCGGGCTAAACGAGATCAACGGAAGGATTACCAATGTTCAAGTCCCTGCTGCGTACCACGACGGTCGTATCGGTCATGATTGCCGGCACGTTTGCCGCGCATGCGGAGAACCCCATGGTCGGTGGTGCTCCCATGTATGAAAACAAGACAATCGTCGAGAATGCGGTCAATTCCAAGGATCACACGACACTGGTCGCTGCCGTGCAGGCTGCCGGTCTGGCTGAGACGCTTTCCGGCGCGGGCCCCTTCACGGTGTTCGCCCCCACGAACGCTGCTTTCGAAGCTCTTCCTGCCGGCACGGTCGATACTCTGCTGAAGCCGGAGAATAAGGAGCAGCTGACGAAGGTGCTGACCTGCCATGTTGTCGGCGTCAGCGCCCTGTCCGACGCCATCAGCAAGATGGTTGCCGATGACGGCGGCACCCACGACGTTAAGACTGTCGGTGGCTGCGTCCTGAAAGCCAAGGCCGATGGCGGCAAGATCACGCTGACCGATGAGACCGGTGGCGTGGCAACCGTTACGATTGCCGACGTGAAGCAGTCCAACGGCGTGATCCATGTGATCGACAAGGTGCTTCTGCCGAAGAGCTGACCCGCCGGGTTTAAGGGTCGGATTTAGTGCCGACCTGCGCATGGCCTCTCGTGAATGGGAGGTCATGCGCATTTTGGTTCAGCGGGTCTGTTGTGCCGGAGCCTTGAGGAGTGCTCATCACATATGGTTTACGCCCATGTGTTTTGCGGATTGCTGGCACGCGCACTAAGATGCGTCATCAAGCCTCAGGAGAAGACCATGCCAAGCCGCCGTATTTTTTTGCTGTCGGGCGTCGGTGCCCTTGCGCTTTCGGTTCTCAGACCTGGCGGCAGCCGGGCCGATGAAACGTTCGAGGTGATGCGCACGGATGCGGAATGGAAGGCGATGCTTACCGAAGAGCAGTATCGCGTGCTTCGCCATGAGGATACGGAACGTCCGTTTACCAGCGCGCTGAATACCGAGAAGCGCAAGGGCATCTTTCACTGCGCCGGCTGCGATCTGCCTGTCTATTCCTCCGAGGCCAAATATGACAGTGGCACCGGATGGCCGAGTTTCTGGGAATCGCTGCCGAACGCCATCGGGCTTCGCGAGGATACCACGTTTGGGATGGTACGGACGGAGTGCCATTGCCGGCGTTGCGGCGGGCATCTCGGCCATGTCTTTGACGACGGGCCGCAGCCCACCGGAAAGCGGCATTGTATCAATGGCATCGCCATGACCTTTGTCGCCGGCACCTCTTCGTAAGGCGCCGGCAGGCGGTGAACGATCAGAGCGCGCCGGCTTCCGGTGCCGTGATCTGTCCGCCGGAAAGCGCGGCCTGAAGCTTTTGCTCCTGATCGGGCGAAAGCGATGTCTTCAAGACGCGACCGCGCAAGCCTTCCAACTCCGCCATCACCTTTTCAGGCTGGACCTTGCGGACCAGAATGAAAAGGGCCGATGAGTTGTTGGGGATGGTCTCGCTCAGCGACTTTATGAAGTTGTCATCGATGCCGTAATCGGCAAGCGAGCCGGAGAGCGCGCCCGTACCCGCGCCAATGGCGCCGCCGATGGCAAACCCGGCAAGCGGATTTAGGAACAGCAGTCCGACAAGCCCACCCCAGATCGACCCCGAAAGCAGCCCGGATGTCGCGCCGATCGCCGTGAGGTTAAGGCTTTGCTTCAGGTGAACCTTGCCGGCTTCGTCGCGCACGACGACGACGGCGTCTTCCAGGTCGATCAGATATTCCTTCTTCAAGCCGTTCAATTTCACGAGAACGCGATCGGCCTCCTCGGTGTTGTCAAAACCAATGACGATCAGGTCGGACATGATGTGCTCCTTCTCCCTCGGGCGCGGAAATTCGCGCGACAACGGGTAGCTAGGGCAAAGTCCATGTCAGGCTAGTGACACCACGCGCTGAAGCAGGCGGATATTACTGCGTGATGACCGTCTCGATAGCGCCGCGCAGATCATCCAGGCCCGCGGATTTTTCAGATGAGGTCGCCAGCACTTCCGGAAAGGCAGCCGGATGCTTCTTGATCTTCTCAAGCGTCTCCGCGATCAGCCGCGGCACGGCCGGCTCCTTGATCTTGTCGGTCTTGGTCAGGACGATCTGATAGGAGACCGCTGCCTTGTCCAGCAGGGAAAGCACTTCGTCGTCATTCTTCTTTATGCCGTGGCGGCTGTCGATCAGAACATAGACGCGCTTGAGGGTCGAGCGCCCGCGCAGATAGTCGAAGACGAGTTTCGTCCAGGCATCGACCATTTCCTTTGGAGCCTGGGCGTACCCGTACCCCGGCATATCCACCAGCGCCATCGGCGGCAGGTCTCCTGCTTCTCCGGAAAAGCCGTCGGGCACGAAATAATTGAGCTCTTGGGTGCGGCCCGGCGTGTTCGAGGTTCGGGCCAATCCCTTTTGCCCCACGAGGGCGTTGATCAACGAAGATTTCCCGACATTCGAGCGGCCGGCAAATGCGATTTCGGCGGGGCCTTCCGGCGGCAGGAATTTCATCGAAGGCACGCCGCGAATGAAAATCCACGGACGGCCGAACAGCGGCTTGTCGTCCTGGGGCTTTTTATCCGTCATGGCATGTTCCTTCCAAAGCTGCGGTCGCAGTCGTTCTAGCGGCTTTGCGGTTTTGGCGGATATTGTCAAGGCCGGGGCATGATTGTGTGCCCGCGTCAGCACGCTTACGCGACCGGTTTGCGGGCCAGCCCCTGCTGGCGAAAAAGCTCGACGGTCAGGTAACAGAGAAGGGCGGCAAGCACCACCGACCCGCCAATGATCGTGGTGAGGCTCGGGATTTCTCCGTGGATGAGGGCCACCCAGACAGGAGCGAGCACGGTTTCGGCGGTTCCGAACAAGGCCGCAAGCGCGGAGGGTACGAAACGTGCGCCCGTCACGAAGAGCGCCAGGCCCAAACCGAAATTGAACGCGCCGAAGATGATGAGAATGCCGAGTTCCGGCAGGGTGACGGCAAAGCCTGTCGCCTGGGATGCTGCCAAGGTTCCGGCGATGATCGTTCCGAGAAAGACGGCTGGCGTCATGCGGACATGGGCATACTTCCGGGTAATCACGGTCGCCAGAGCAAAAGCGAAGGCGATCAACAGCGCAAGCGCATCGCCGATGGGGGAGACTGCGCCGCTGAGCGAATCCGAAACCATGATCAGGACGCCGCAGATCACGGCGGCGATCGCCAGCCAGGTCGCAAGCGGGACGTTTTCACGAAAGACGATCCAGCCGATCAAGGCGGCGATCAATGGCACACCCGCCTGAATGAGCACGATGTTGGCGACGGTCGTGTAGCCGAGCGCAAGGATGAAACTCGTTGATGCCGTTGCAAAGCAGATGCCGACGGCAAGGCCCGGCAAGCCCATTCCGCGAAAAAGCCCCAGCGTGCCTTTGACGCCATCGCGCAGCAGCATGAAGCAGAGAAGAAAAAGGGCGGCGAAAAGCGAGCGCCAGAAGACGATCGTCCAACTGTCCGGTATATCAAGAAACCGCGCAAGCGTGCCGCCGAAACTCCAGACCACAGCGGAACCCAGAACCAGAAAGATGCCTGTCGTCTGGCTGAGTGGTCTGTCGGAGAGCGGTTTCGGAGGAGGCAATGACATGGGGTGGTCCGCTTCTGCTAGGGGCAGTAACTGACACTCCGGGCGTCAAGTTCTCCCACACGTCTGTCTTAGACCGATTCCCGGGACAAGGGCGCAGATGACAACGACATCGGTCGGTCGCAAATTCGTTTTCGGGCCGTGCGCGACAGATGCGCTCTCATCGATCTATGGATAGATGACGCCCTTGCGCAAGATGACGTTGCCATAGAGGCGCGGCTCGCTGGTCTGCACGACCGTATGGGCGGCGCGAACACGCGGATAAAAATCGGGCCCTAGCAGCGGCATGACCTTTCGATCCGGCTCATGCCGGGCACAGCAGGCGATGATATCCTGATGAACCGGATCGAGCGCATCCAGATCCTGCTTTACGGTCGCGCGAAAAATTGCGGCGGGTACGAAATCGTCGATCGGCAGGACGCTGAGGATCGCATCCAGAACCGGGATCAGCGCATGGCCGTCAAGTCGGATCAACCGGCGGCCATGCTCTTCGCCGGGATAGTTGCCGTCAACCAGCGCGATCTCGTCGCCATGGCCCATGGCCCGAAGGGTCGCGAGAAGCTCAGGGCTCAAAAGCGGGTTCAATCCCTTGAGCATCAGGCGGTCTCCTTGAAAAGGACATTGGTATCGGTGAGGTAGCGGGCGAAAAGCGGCAGGCTGGCGCCGCCGATCGCGCGGGCATGGGGGCCGACAGCGCCTTCGATGATCTCCGGCAGGAACACGCCTTCGAGGTCAAGCTTGAGGGCCGCCGTGCGGGTGGCGGTGACGATGCGCTCGCGAACCCATCCGGGGAAGCCGCCGTCGATGACGGCCGCGCCGAAATCGACGATGGAGACGGCCGAGACGATTGCCTGGGCGAGCGCGGCGGCTGTCAGCTGGATCCAGTTTTCCAGCGGTTCGCCGAAATCGATCCATTCATCGGCGGCGTACCACAGCGGCTTGGGGTCGATACCGGCGTCGCGCAGCATGTTTTCCAGGACATAGATCGACGCGATCTTCAAGAGCTGTTGCGGCTTGCCGTTCCTGTCGGAGACCTGCAAGGGGCCGACCGCGCCGGCCGTTCCCGTTCGGCCGGAAAACAGCGCCGAGTTCAGGACGATGCCGCCGCCGATGAAGGAGCCGATATAGAAATAGATGAAATCCGGATAGCTTGCGCCGACGCCGAACACCAGTTCCGCGCCGCAGGCGCTGGTGGCATCATTCTGCATGAAAACAGGATGATGGGTGCGAGCCGCGATTTCCTGCTGTAGATCGAAGCCACGCCAGGCTTCCATCTCTTCCTTCGGGGCGCCAGTTTCCTCCGCCCAGCTCCAGAGCTGGAAGGGCGTGGCGACGCCGATGCCGGCGATGCGTTCGCGCTGTTCGCTGGTCAGCATCTTCTCAAGCTTCGGCACGCCCTCGGTAATGAAGGCGAGCAGATCCTGCGGCATCGGATAGGAATGGGTCTTGTGCAGTTGCAGGCGAATATTGCCGACAAAATCCATGAGCACGAGATCGGCGCTGCGCCGGCCAATCTTGACGCCATAGGAATAGACGGCTTCGGGGTTGAGCCGCATGGGGATGGAGGGTTGACCCACTCGGCCGCGCATCGGCTCGCCGCGAATGAGAAGGCCTTCCTTCTCCAGCGCGCGCATGATCACTGTCACCGTCTGCGCGGAAAGGCCGGAGCGACGGGCGATATCGGCCTTCGACAGGCTGCCATGCAGGCGCACAAGCGACATGACGAGGCGTTCGTTGTAGGCGCGCACACGCGTCAGGTTCGCACCGCCGCCGGGGTCGATGACCTCGGGCGCCGGCGCTGGAGCGCCCGCTTCGGCTGGTGATGTCATTCCCGATCTCCTCCATCGGCATTGTTTGCCCCGGCTCTGCGGCCGGTTTCGTTTGCGCGACGATTATATCGGTACCCGACGTCGGCGCGATCCTGCCTGCTGCACTCTTCCGGACCTATGCCCAGAAAAAATCGGTAGCCTGTCTGATGGGGCTCCGCGCGTCCTCCTCGCGGATATGGCTGCACCAAATACAGGCTGCTTGCTCGATTTTCGCTCAGAGCATCGCACATATTTTTAATAATTCAATTTGATTTATTTATTGACAGACTGAAAGATTAGATGTTTCTTGCTCACCGGAAGCGCCGTTTGGAAGGCAAAGGAGTGCCCCTCTCGACGCGGCCTGACGTGCCGGTTCGCCGGGACTGTTTTTCATCCTTGGGAGGATATTCATGAAGAAGACTATTGTTTCCGCCGCTCTCGGCGCGCTGGCGCTTGGCGTCGCATTCTCTGCCCCCGCGCAGGCCGCCGACGTTTCGGCCTGCCTGATCACCAAGACCGATACCAACCCCTTCTTCGTCAAGATGAAGGAAGGTGCCGAAGCCAAGGCCAAAGAACTCGGCGTCGAGTTGAAGGCTTATGCCGGCAAGGTCGACGGCGACCATGACAGCCAGGTTGCCGCCATCGAAAGCTGCATCGCCGACGGTGCCAAGGGTATCCTGATTGCCGCCTCCGACACCAAGGCGATCGTTGACCAGGTGAAGAAGGCGCAGGACGCGGGCATTCTCGTCATCGCGCTCGACACGCCGCTCGATCCGGCAACGGCCGCCGATGCGACCTTTGCGACCGACAACCTCCAGGCCGGCAAGCTGATCGGCGCGTGGGCTGCCGCGACGCTGGGTGACAAGGCAAAGGACGCCAAGATCGGCTTCCTCGATCTCGTTCCCTCGCAGCCGACAGTCGATGTTCTGCGTGACCAGGGCTTCATGATCGGCTTCGGTATCGATCCGAAGGACCCGAACAAGATCGGCGACGAGGATGATCCGCGCATCGTCGGCCATGACGTCACCAACGGCAACGAGGAAGGCGGCCGCACCGCCATGGAAAACCTTCTCCAGAAGGACCCGGATATCAACGTGATCCACACGATCAACGAGCCGGCCGCTGTTGGCGCTTACGAAGCGCTGAAGGCCGTCGGCAAGGAAAAGGACGTGCTGATCGTGTCGGTTGACGGCGGTTGCCCCGGCGTGAAGTCGGTTGGCGAAGGCGTGATCGGCGCCACCTCTCAGCAGTATCCGCTGCTGATGGCCTCGCTCGGCATCGAAGCCATTGCCCAGTACGCCAAGGACGGCACCAAGCCGAAGCCGACGGAAGGCAAGGACTTCTTCGACACCGGCGTCGCCCTCGTCACGGACAAGCCGGCTGCCGGCGTCGAGTCCATCGACGTCAAGACCGGCACGGACAAGTGCTGGGGTTGATACCGCGAACCTAGAGGTTCACTATCTCACCCGAAGGGCGGTCACGGCCGCCCTTTTTTTGAAGTCATAGCGCCGGCATCCACCGCCGGAACCCTTGGGAGGGGGTAGCCATGGCCAGTATCCAGGAATTCGAAAAAGTTCTCGACAAGAGCGATACCGCTGTCGCCAGTTTTGAAGATCGCTCGACGCTGAGGCGTGTTCAACACTTCCTGCACTCGACCCCGGCGGCGGTTCCCGCCATCGTGCTTGTTCTGTCCATCATCGTCTTCGGCGTGCTCAAAGGCGAAAGGTTCTTTTCGGCCAACACCTTGACGCTCATCCTGCAGCAGATCGCCGTCGTCGGCATTCTGGGTGCTGCCCAGACGCTGGTCATCCTGACGGCCGGTATCGATCTTTCCATCGGCGTCATCATGGTCATTTCCGCGGTTGCCATGGGCAATTTCGCCGTAACCTATGGCTTGCCTTCGCCGATTGCCATCGGGATGGGTCTCGGTGTCGGCGCCGCCTGCGGCCTGCTGAACGGCCTGCTGGTCGCCAAACTCAAGCTGCCGCCCTTCATTGTGACGCTCGGCACCTGGTATATCGTCATGGCGACGAATTTTATCTATTCCGCCAATGAGACGATCCGCCGTGCCGATATCGAAACGGCCGCTCCGTTCCTTGGCTTCTTCGGCCAGAGTTTCAAGATCGGTTCGGCGGTCTTTACCTTCGGCGTCATCGCCATGGTGCTGCTGGTTCTCGTTCTCTGGTACGCGCTCAATCACACGGCGTGGGGCCGCCATCTCTACGCGGTGGGCGACGATCCTGAAGCGGCGAAGCTCTCCGGTATCCGCGTCGATCGCGTGCTGATCGGCACCTACGCATTGGCCGGTCTGATCGCAGCGATCGCTGCCTGGGTCTCGATCGGCCGCAATGGCTCGATCTCTCCCTCCTGGGCCGTCACCGACTACAACCTGCAGGCCATCACGGCGGCGGTCATCGGCGGCATCTCGCTCTTCGGCGGGCGCGGTTCGATCCTTGGCACACTGATCGGCGCGATGATCGTCGGCGTTGTCTCCATGGGGCTCAACATGATGGGGGCCGATCCCCAGTGGAAGGTCTTCCTCACCGGCGTCCTGATCATCACCGCCGTTGCGATCGACCAGTGGATCAGAAAGGTAGCAGGCTGATGGAACCGATCCTCACCGCACGCGGTCTCGTGAAACGCTACGGCCGCGTGACCGCCCTCGACAACGCCGATTTCGATCTCTATCCGGGCGAAATCCTCGCCGTCATCGGCGATAACGGCGCCGGCAAGTCCTCGCTGATCAAGGCCATCTCCGGCGCCATTAGGCCCGACGAAGGCGAAATTCGCCTCGAGGGGAAGCCCGTCAGCTTCTCCTCGCCGATGGAGGCGCGCGAAGCCGGCATCGAGACCGTCTACCAGAACCTCGCACTATCGCCGGCGCTTTCCATCGCCGACAACATGTTCCTCGGTCGCGAAATCCGAAGGAGCGGGCCGCTCGGCCAGTTTTTCCGCATGCTCGATCGGCCGAAAATGGAAAAGATCGCCCGCGAGAAGCTCTCGGAACTCGGTTTGATGACCATCCAGAACATCAATCAGGCGGTGGAAACGCTTTCGGGTGGCCAGCGGCAGGGTGTTGCAGTCGCGCGGGCAGCCGCCTTCGGCTCCAAGCTCGTTATCATGGACGAACCGACGGCGGCCCTTGGCGTCAAGGAATCGCGCAAGGTTCTTGAACTGATCCTCGACGTTCGTCGCCGAGGCCTCCCGATCGTGCTGATCTCGCACAACATGCCGCATGTGTTCGAGGTGGCCGATCGCATCCATATCCACCGGCTGGGAAAAAGGCTCTGCGTCATCAATCCGAAGGATTACACGATGTCGGATGCCGTCGCCTTCATGACCGGCGCGAAGGTGCCGCCGGAGGCCATGGCAGCAGCATGAGCATGACGCCGGCTGCGATAGCCGATCGCATTCTGGAACAGGCGGCCAATGCCTGCCGGTTCCTCGTCGCCATTGCCGGCCCTCCCGGGGCCGGCAAATCCACCCTTGCCGATGCGCTGGACGTCGAGCTGATGGGGCGCGGCGAACGTTCCGTCGTCCTGCCGATGGATGGCTTTCACATGGACAACGGCCTTCTCGAAGAGCGCGGGCTGCTGGCCCGCAAGGGCGCGCCGGAAACCTTCGATGTCCGGGCCTTCGATGACATCGTCCGAGCCGTCAGAAAAGGTGACGAAGAGGTGCTCGTGCCGGTCTTCGACCGCAGCCGGGAACTGGCGATCGCCTCCGCGCGCGCCATTCCGGTCGAGACGCGGATCATTCTTATCGAAGGCAATTACCTGCTTCTCGATGAGGCGCCGTGGTCGCGGCTGGCCGGCCTCTTCGATCTGTCGATTTTCGTCGGCCCTTCGGTGGAGGTGCTGGAAGAGCGGCTTCGCGCGCGCTGGGTTCATTACGGGCTCGATGAAACCGGCATCCAGTGGAAGCTGCATGGCAACGACCTGCCCAATGGCCGGCGCATCATCGAAAATTCCCGCCCTGCCGACATCTCACTTGAAATCTTCTCCATGGATTGAGCAGGGCAGGTTGTTTTTCGTCTGACAATGATGGTATCGGAACCTCCGGCCAGAGGCCGGCTTATCGCCTCTGGATTTCGATTTTTCGAGCGTTGTTTGCAACGCTCCAGCGCCCGGAGAGCTCCATGACCGCCCCCCGCCTGACGATCCGCCGCCCTGATGACTGGCATCTGCATCTGCGTGATGGCGGCATGCTCAAGGGGGTGATCGGAGACACCGCGCGTGATTTCGCCCGTGCCATCATCATGCCCAACCTCGTCCCGCCGGTTGTCACGACGACGGACGCCAAGGCCTATCGCGACCGCATTCTCGCGGCGCTGAAGCCCGGCGATCGGTTCGAGCCGCTGATGACGCTTTATCTGACCGAGGGCACGAACCCGGATGATGTCGAAGAGGGCAAAAAGTCTGGCCTGATCACGGCGGTCAAACTCTACCCGGCCGGCGCGACAACCAATTCGCATGGCGGCGTGCGCAATATCGACAATGCCATGCCGGTGCTGGAGCGCATGGCGAAGATCGGCCTGCCGCTCTGCGTGCATGGCGAGGTGACGACGCCGGAGGTCGATATCTTCGACCGCGAAGCCGTGTTCATCGAAACCGTGCTCGATCCGCTGCGCAAGCGCCTGCCGGAACTGAAGGTGACGATGGAACACGTCACCACCAAGGACGGCATCGATTATATCAAGGGCTCGAAGGCCAATCTCGCCGGCTCGATCACCACCCATCACCTGATCATCAACCGCAATGCCATTCTTGTGGGCGGCATCAGGCCGCATTATTACTGCCTGCCTGTCGCCAAGCGTGAAAGCCACCGGCTGGCCTTGAGGGCGGCGGCGGTTTCGGGCGATGCCCGTTTCTTTCTTGGCACAGACAGCGCGCCGCATGTCGATCCGCTGAAAGAATGCGCCTGCGGCTGCGCCGGCATTTATACCTCGATCAACACGATGAGCTGCCTTGCCCATGTGTTCGAGGAGGACGGCGCGCTCGACAAGCTGGAAGCCTTCACCTCGCTGAACGGCCCGGCCTGGTACGGCCTTGCGGCAAACGAAGAGACGATCACGCTGGAGAAAAACGTTGAGCCGGTTAGCTTTCCCGCCAAGATCGAAACCGAAGCAGGTCCGGTAACCGTGTTCGATCCGATGTTCCCGCTGCATTGGGATGTCGTTCGCTAAAAACAACCTGCGGGAACGTCCTTGAAATAGCGCTTTTCGCGCGCACAGATTGTGCATAATCTGGCGTGAGCCGGAGCTTTTGGGGAAAGGCGAAGTCACTTGCGCCTGCGAGCCTCGGCATCCTGGAGGAGCTTGTGATGACCTTTGGCGATGCTGCTTCCACTGCGTTTTCGAAATATGCCGTGTTTTCCGGTCGCGCCAGCCGATCGGAGTTCTGGTGGTTCACGCTTTTCAATTTTCTGGTGAATATCGTGGCCTCGCTTGTCGATTTGCTGATTGGTACAGAGTTCATCAGCGCCATCAGTGCGCTCGTGCTTCTGCTTCCTGCTCTGGCCGTTGGCGTGCGGCGGCTGCACGACACGGATCGTTCGGGCTGGTGGATTTTGCTCGGACTCGTCCCGCTGATCGGTATCATCGTACTGATCGTCTGGTATGCGACGGAAGGCACGCGCGGCGACAATCGCTTCGGGCCGATCCCGGCCGATCTGGCGCTTCAGCCGACCGTCTGAAATCCCTTGAAAATGCCGGCGCGGCGGCCTATGCCGCGCCAGTTTCTCTGGCTTTAAGTGCCTCTAGCTGCTATGCGCGGATAACGAAAAACCGACGCCGCAGGAGCCTTGCCCATGATCCAGACATCCTTCACCGACAAGGCCGTGATGGCGGAACTCGTTGCCAAGATGCTGTGGGAAATCAAGGCGGTGCATTTCCGTGCCGATCAGCCCTACAAGCTCGCCTCGGGCATGGCGAGCCCGGTTTACATCGATTGCCGCAAGCTCATTTCCTATCCGCGTATTCGCTCCACCGTCATGGATTTTGCCGCCGCAACCATCCTGCGCGATGCTGGCTTCGAGCAGTTCGATGTCGTCGCCGGCGGCGAGACTGCGGGCATTCCGTTTGCCGCCATGCTCGCCGAACGCCTTGCGCTGCCGATGATCTATGTACGCAAGGCACCGAAGGGCCATGGCCGTAACGCCCAGATCGAGGGTCACATGCCGGAAGGTGCCCGCGTGCTGGTCATCGAAGACCTGACCACGGCCGGCGGCTCGATGTTCAAGTTCATCGACGCAATCCGCGCAGCCGGCGGCATCGTCGATCACGGTATTGCCCTGTTCTATTATGATATCTTCCCGGAAGCGCGCGGTCAGATGAAGGACAAGGGCGTGACGCTGCACAACATCGCCACCTGGCGCAATGTTCTCGCCGTCGCAAAAGAGCAGAAGCTGTTCGACGAAAAGACGCTGTCGGAGGTCGAGGCTTTCCTCAATGCGCCGCTCGAATGGTCGGGCCGCAATGGTGGCGTGAGCGCCTTGGCAAGCGCCTGATTGTAGCTTCCGGAAAGGCTCTGGCCTTTTCGGACGGCATGTACTAAATCGATTGAAATTATGGCTCGGGAGGAAGTGCTGTCATGATCGTTTGCTGCGGGGAAGCCCTGATCGATATGCTGCCGCGGCAGACGGAATCCGGTGAGGCGGCGTTTTCGCCCTATGCCGGCGGCGCGATTTTCAACACAGCGATTGCGCTTGGGCGGCTCGGTATACCGACCGGCTTTTTCACGGGTCTCTCGGACGATATGTTCGGCGATATCCTGCGCGAGACGCTGAAGGGCAGCAATGTCGATTTCGCCCCCTGCGCCACGCTGTCGCTGCACACGACGCTCGCCTTCGTCAAACTCGTGAACGGCTCGGCAACCTACGCCTTCTTCGACGAAAACACGGCGGGCCGGATGATCACGCAGGCGCACCTGCCGGCGCTCGGCGATTTCTGCGAGGCGCTGCATTTCGGCGCGATCAGCCTTATTCCCGAGCCCTGCGGCTCGACCTACGAGGCCTTGATGGCGCGCGAGTACGAAAAGCGTGTCATCTCGTTCGACCCGAACATCCGACCCGGCTTCATCAAGGATGCGGAGGCCCACAAGGCCCGTATGCTGCGCATGGCGGCGATGTCGGATATCGTCAAGTTCTCGGACGAAGACCTCGACTGGTTCGGCGAGGATGGCAGCCATGACGAACTCGTCGCGAAATGGCTGGCGCGCGGACCGAAGCTCGTGGTCATCACCAAGGGCAAGGACGGTGCCGATGGCTACACGGCGCGCGGTAAGGTTTCCGTGCCGGGCGAGAGCGTCACCGTCGTCGATACGGTCGGTGCTGGCGATACCTTCGATGCGGGCATCCTTGCCTCGCTGAAGCTGAATGGCCTCCTGACCAAGGATGCGGTCGCTTCCCTTAGTGACGAAGCTGTTCGTGCGGCGCTCACGCTCGGCGCCAAGGCTGCGGCTGTGACGGTTTCCCGCGCCGGCGCCAATCCGCCCTGGGCGCATGAGATCGGGATGTAAGCTGGATGTCCGTCACGGTTCCGAGGCGACACCCCTAACTCTGCTAACACCTCAGTCCCCTTCATCCGCGTGTCATCCTGACGTGTTCAAAGACCCGAGGACGCGCCAGGCACCTTGATTCCCTTGGTTTCAAGCGCGGTTTCCGGGATTTCGTCGGTTGCGGCGGAGGTTAATATGGACACGACTATTCTTGTCGTCAGCGATGCCTGGCATCCGCAGGTCAATGGTGTTGTCAGGACACTGGATGAGTTGTCGCGAACCGTGGCGGAGCAGGGGGCGAAAATCCACTTCCTGACGCCGGATCGTTTCACCACCATCCCTTTGCCGTTTTATCCCGATATCCGGCTTGCCTTGCCGACGCGGCGACAGGTCGCCGATGTCATCGACGCCGTCGAGCCCGACTATATCCATATCGCAACGGAGGGCCCTCTCGGGCTCGTCGCCCGCCGCATCTGCCTGCAGCGCGGCCTTCCCTTTACCACCAGCTATCACACCCGCTTCCCGGAATTTGTCAGCGCTCGCTTACCCATACCGGAGAGCTGGAGCTACTGGTGGCTGCGACAGTTCCACAATTCCGGCGATGGCATGATGGTGGCGACGGCGACGCTCGGAACCGAGATGGCCGCCCGTGGCTTCCGCAACATCAAACGATGGACGCGCGGCATCGATACCGCTCTGTTCAATCCATCACGGCGCCGTGACGAGTGGTTGCCGCGACCAATCTTTCTGAATGTCGGCCGGGTGGCCGTTGAAAAAAACCTGCCGGCTTTCCTTGATCTCGATCTTCCTGGCACCAAGGTTGTTGTCGGCGACGGTCCGGATCTGGCAGCCCTCAAGCAGCGCTACCCGGACGTTCATTTCTTGGGACGACAGACGGGTACCGATCTTGCGGCCATCTACGCATCGGCAGATGTCTTCGTCTTCCCGAGTAAGACGGATACGTTCGGTAATGTCATCCTTGAGGCGCTCGCAAGCGGCTGTCCGGTCGCCGCCTTCCCGGTGACAGGCCCGCGTGACATTCTGGCGGATGGAGGCGGAACGTTGTCAAACGATCTGCAGCAGGCGGCTTTGAGTGCCCTTGATGTGTCGCGGCAACAGGCGCGTGAGAAAGCATTGAGTTACAGTTGGGCCGAATGCGGGCGCCAGTTTCTCTCCAATCTCACGCGCGTCCCGAAAAACGCCTTTGCCGGGCGGCGCGGGCGACGGCTTGGAAGCTACTCAAGACCGCATCGCATCACCTGACAAGAAAAAGGCCGGCTTGGAAATCCAAACCGGCCTTTGTCATTCCTGCGGGCTGCGTTACTTCGCGGCCTTTAGCAGTGCGGCGACAAGGCCCGCGGTCGAGCTGTCGTGACCGGCAGCACTTTCCTTGCCTTCGACGACGGGCAGAAGGCCTGTCGCCAGTTCTTTGCCGAGCTCGACGCCCCACTGATCGAAGGAGTTGATGTCGAAGAGCGCGCCCTCGACAAAAACGCGGTGTTCATAGAGTGCAATAAGGCTGCCGAGGCGGTAAGGCGTCAGCTTGTCGTAGACGAAGGTCAGCGACGGGCGGTTGCCGGTGAAGACGCGGTGCGGTGCGATCTTGTCGATCGAGGCGGCATCCATGCCCTTGGCGGACATCTGTGCCTTAGCTTCCTCCAGGCTGCGGCCTTTCATCAGCGCTTCCGACTGGGCAAGGCAGTTGGCCATCAGGAGCTGGTGCTGGTGGCGTAGTTCAGGCTCGTGGCCGTTGGCGGCAATCAGGAATTCGGCCGGAATGACGCTCGTGCCCTGATGGATGAGCTGGTAGAAGGCGTGCTGGCCATTAGTGCCGGGCTCTCCCCAGACGACCGGGCCGGAGTTGCCGTCGACCGGCTTGCCGTTGAGGGTCACGCCCTTGCCGTTCGATTCCATGTCGAGCTGCTGCAGATAGGCCGGAAAACGCGACAGGCGCTGGTCGTAGGGCAGGATCGCGCGGGTGGCGTAACCCAGCACGTTGCGATGGTAGAAGCCGAGAAGGCCAAGCAGCATCGGGATGTTCTGGCGCAGCGGCGCGGACTTGAAATGCTCGTCGATGGCATGGGCGCCGGCGAGGAACTCGCCGAACTTTTGCCTGCCGATCGCGATCATCAGCGGCAGGCCGATGGCCGACCAGATCGAGTAGCGACCGCCGACCCAATCCCAGAAGCCGAAGACGCGCTCGGAACCGATGCCGAACGCAGCGACCTTGTCGAGCGCGGTAGAAACGGCGCAGAAGTGGTTGGCGACGGCGGCATCGCCCAGCGTGTCGGCGATGAACTTGCGCGCGGTCGCGGCGTTGGTCATCGTCTCGATCGTCGTGAAGGTCTTCGATGCGACGATGAACAGCGAAGTTTCGGCGTCGAGCAGCTTCAGCGTATCGGCGATATGGGCACCGTCGATATTGGAGACGAAATGCAGGCGCGGGCCATCGTGGTCTGGAGCAAGCGCCAGCGTCGCCATGACCGGGCCGAGATCCGAACCGCCGATGCCGATATTGATGACATCGGTGATCTTCTTGCCGGTCGCACCTGTCAGCGTGCCGGAACGGATACCATCGGAAAACACGCCCATGGCATCCAGCACGCCGTTGACATCAGGCATGACATCCTTGCCATCGACCAGAACCGGCGTGTTGGCGCGGTTGCGAAGTGCTGTGTGCAGAACGGCGCGGCCCTCGGTGAAGTTGATAGGCTCGCCGGCAAACATCGCGTCGCGCTTCTTCACGACGCCGGCTTCGTCGGCCAAGGCTTCAAGGCCGTCGAGAATACGGTCGTTGACGGCGCATTTCGAGTAATCGAACAGCAGATCCCCCAGCGTGACGCTGTATTTGGAGAAGCGGGCGGGATCGGCCGCAAAGGCGGCCCGGATATCCGTCGCCCTGGTCTCGGAAACTGTGGATTTCAGCTGTTCGACACGCGCGTTCATGGGAGCTCCTTGCGTCGCATAGGGATGCGCTAGCTAGTCGCTTTAGCCTGTCTAAATCAAGCCCGCCGAGGCCACGAAACGGATTTTCGCCGCGTGAAAAAGCCAATCGATCCGCGCTGCTTGCAAGCGCGGATCGATCTGACCTGAAATCAGCCGCGCAGATCCTTGCGCAGAATTTTGCCGACGTTGGATTTCGGCAGTTCGGTGCGAAACTCGATGAATTTCGGCCGCTTGTAATTCGTGAGCTGCTCGGCGCAGAAGGCTTTCACGTCCGCTTCCGTCAGGTCGGGGTCGCGACGCACGATGAAGAGCTTGACGGCCTCGCCGGAATGGCTGTCCGGCACGCCGATCGCGGCGCATTCGAGGATGCCCGGCATGGTCATCGCCACTTCCTCGACCTCGTTGGGGAAAACATTGAAGCCGGAAACAAGGATCATGTCCTTCTTGCGATCGACGATCTTCACGAGACCCTCCGGGTTCATGAAGCCGATGTCGCCGGTGCGGAAGAAACCGTCGCTGGAGATGGCCTTGGCCGTCTCCTCCGGATTGTTCCAGTAGCCAAGCATGACTTGCGGACCGCGGATGCAGATTTCGCCGATTTCGCCCAGCGCCAGCGTCCTGCCATCGTCATCGCGGATTTCGACATCGGTGGACGGCAGCGGCAGGCCGATCGTGCCGGTGAAGGCTTCGCTGTCGAGGCGGTTGGCGGTGGCGACCGGGGAGGTTTCCGAGAGACCGTAGCCCTCGGCGATCGGGCATCCCGTCATCTTGTGCCAACGCTCGGCGACCGGCCGCTGCACGGCCATGCCGCCGCCGAAGGTCAGCGCCAGCGAGGAGAAGTCCAGCTTCTGGAAGTCGGCATTGTTCATCAGCGCGTTGAAGAGCGTGTTGAGGCCGGGGAAGATGTTGATCCTGTACTTGGCGATTTCCTTGACGAAGGCCGGGATATCGCGCGGGTTCGGTATCAGGATGTTTTCGCCGCCGGTGCTTAAGCCCATGAGGCCGTTCACGGTCAGTGCGAAGATATGGTAGAGCGGCAGGGCGCAAAGGAACACCAGCCGCTCCGGTCGCGGCCTGCGCAGGAATGCGGTTTCGAGCCAGAGACCCATCTGGGCCATGTTGGACAAGAGATTGGCGTGGGTGAGCGTCGCACCCTTGGAAACGCCTGTCGTGCCGCCGGTATATTGTAGGAAGGCAACGTCTTCCTGTTTGACGCCGGTGTCTGTGATCGACTTGTTGCTGCCGGCTGCAAGCACGTTTTTGAACGAAATATGTCCCGGCAGGGACCAGGCGGGTACCAGCTTCTTCACGCGGCGCACCACGAGATTGACGATAACACCCTTCAGACCCAGCATGTCGCCCATCGTGGTCACGACGATATGTTTCAATTGCGTGCGGGCGGCCACCTGCTCGACGGTATGGGCGAAGTTCTCGAGAACGAAAATCGCCTTGGCCCCGGAATCGTTCAGCTGGTACTCCAGCTCGCGAGGCGTATAGAGCGGGTTGACGTTGACGACGGTGAAGCCTGCCCGCAGAATCGCAAAGACGATGACCGGGTTCTGCAGAACGTTCGGCATCATCACAGCAACGCGGTCGCCCTTCTGGAGACCGAGCGATTGCAGCCAGGCGCCAACCTTGCGGCTCTCGGTTTCCAGCCCTGTGAAGCTTAAGGATTTGCCCATGCAGGTAAAGGCAGGGCGATCGCCGTATTTCGCGCAGGATTGCTCGAAAAGTTCGCCGATCGAATTGTGCGTAGGCCGGGCGATTTCGGCTGGCATGCCGGGTGGGTAGGAAGCAAGCCAGGGTTTTGCCGCAGCTTGGCTGTTCGTCTGTGTCTGGATGTCCGGCATGTCTCTCTCCCGCGCAACGTTCTTCTGGCTCTCGGTCGCCGCGTCATTCGATCCTCTTGCGAAATTTGCAAGGCGATCGCGACGGCTCCGCTGACTTTGTGGTGGAAACCTCCCAAATTTCCACATTTGCAGCATGCCGTGTTTGTTGCGGCTCCTCAAGCGCATTCCCGAAGTATATAACCTTAACGTAAACGTCAATATATGGGCGGCGCAATGGCGTTCGCTGGCTAGATTTAGCGGGTTCTGTTGCGCCGCAAACACTTTGCCGCTGAGGCACTTGCGGATATATTGCGACGCAGCAGGCTCCGTGATTCCTCCCAAGCGTTGCGAGCCGATTATTCGAACATCCATTTCAATTTTCACCATTCGGGCGCACCCGCGCCGCTTCAGGTTTCGCCATGTCCGATGACGCACTGTCCCACGCCCCCGACCGGGCCGCCCTGCCGGCTGCCCGTTTGGGCGGTTACTCCATCGCCGAGTTGGCACTTGCCGTCGGCAGCTTTGGCATCGGCACCGGTGAATTCGCAATCATGGGTCTCCTGCCGCAGGTTGCTGATACATTTGCGGTGAGCGTTCCCGATGCCGGCGTTGTGATCAGCGCCTATGCGATCGGTGTCGTGGTCGGTGCGCCGTTGATCGCCGTGATGGCTGCCCGCTCGTCGCGCCGCACCTTGCTCTTGGCTTTGATGGCACTTTTTGCGCTTGGCAACCTTGCGAGCGCGATCGCGGGCAGCTTCGGTCTGCTGGTGGCCGCTCGTTTCCTCGCCGGCCTGCCCCATGGCGCCTATTTCGGCGTGGCTGCGCTCGTGGCGGCCGGCATGGCGCCGCCGCATCAGCAGGCCCGCGCCATTGGTCGGGTGATGATGGGCCTGACGGTCGCCACCCTCCTCGGCACGCCGCTTGCCGCATGGTTTGGTCAGGCACTTGGTTGGCGGGCTGCCTTCGGCATCGTCGGCGGCATTGCCGTGCTGACGGTGGCGCTGGTCTTTATGCATGTTCCAAAGGACAGGGCCAATCCTGCTGCAAGCCCGCTCAAGGAACTCGGCGCACTCGCCCGCGCTCAGGTTTGGCTCACGCTCGGCATCTGTGCCATCGGCTGCGGCGGTATGTTCGCGGTTTTCACCTATATCACCCCGGCGCTGACGCAATCCGCGGGCGTGCCGCTCTCCAGCGTACCGATGATGCTGTCGGTCTTCGGTGCTGGCATGATTGCCGGCAATATCGTCGGTTCCCGCCTTGCCGACTGGGCGCTGATGCCTGCGATCGGGATCGCGCTCGTCTTCAATCTGGTTGCCTTCATTCTGTTTTACTTCACTATGTCGTCGCCATGGCTTGCCGTCATCAACGTCTTCCTGATCGGCGGCGGCTTCACAGTCGTTCCCGGCATTCAGATGCGGCTCATCAAAGTAGCGGGTGAGGCGCAGACGCTGGCCGCTGCCCTCAGCCACTCCGCCTTCAATATCGCCAATGCCATCGGTGCCTGGCTTGGCGGGGTTTCCATCGCCGCCGGTTACGGCTGGACATCCACCGGCGTCGTCGGTGCCATCATGGGCGTGGCGGGCATCGCCATTTTCCTCGTATCGATCCTAATCGACCGCTCGGGTGAGGAAAAATCCACCGCCTGACGACACCGGCATGACAAGATGCCGTATTATTTCTCCTTTGAAACAAAATGCGGCGTCCCGCCCTTGTCATTGTCCCTCTGACATCATTACTTGTGCCGGCATGTGCTATAGGCCCGTCTGACATGGCAAGGCGACTGGTCGTATCGTTGTTTTGCTGGCATCCTAGAGGTCCGACGAGGAGGAAATTTCGTGGCGCTTGGCCAATTTGAAGGGGATAGCCTGCCACAGCAGGAGCCGCGGCTTTTCGGTCGCCCTGCCTCCGAACGCGCTGCGCTCATCGGGCCGATCTCGGCGGCACGATGGCTGCTGGTTTTCGTTCTTCTGGCCGGCGTTTACTTCTTCCATGGTTTTCTCGTGCCGGTTCTGGCGGCTCTGGTCATCGGTTTTGCCAGCTGGCCGATCTATCGTCGGCTGCTGGCCGCAATCGGCGGCAATCGCACCCTCGGCGCAACGATCGCCATTCTGTGTGTCGTGGCCTTCATCGTCGTTCCGATCACCGTGGCCGCCATGTATGCCGTGGAAGAGCTCCGCGGCTGGTTGCTCTGGGCCATCGAGACCAACGAGGTTGGTGCGCCGGTGCCGCCTTGGTTTGCCGATGTTCCCGGTATCGGAGCGTGGCTGACGGCGCAGTGGGCCAAATACGTGGGTCACCCCAAGGCGCTCGGCGAGCTTGTGCAGCTGATCAGCGGCTCCAATATCGGCAATATCTATCGCGGCGTACTGGTTGTCGGCGCGTCCGCCGCCCAGTCTCTGCTGACGCTGCTGTTCATGCTGATCTCGCTGTTCTTCGTCTATCGGGATGGCGAATCCTTCGTCGCGCAAATCGACAAGCTCGGCGAACGTATCCTGCCGATGCGCTGGGAGCGCGTTTCCCGCATCGTGCCGCTCACCATCAGCTCGACGGTCACAGGCATGGGCATCATCGCCATAGGCGAGGGCATCGTACTCGGCATTGCCTATTGGCTGGCGGGCGTTCCATCACCCGTCACGCTCGGCATCATCACCGGTGTCATGGCGATGATCCCCGGTGGTGCGCCGTTGTCGTTTACGCTGGTGTCCATCTATCTTGCCGCCAGCGGCTCCCCGGTCAATGGCCTGGCACTGTTTATCTGGGGTTCGGTCGAGCTGTTCATCGTCGACAAGACGCTACGCCCGAAGCTCGTCGGCGGCCCGATCAAGCTTCCGTTTCTTCCGACGTTCTTCGGTCTCGTGGGTGGCGTGAAGACCATGGGCTTCCTCGGCCTCTTCGTGGGGCCGGTTCTCATGGCGCTGCTGGTGGCCATCTGGCGCGAGTGGTTGCGCGAGGTCACGTCGCATCCTGTGCCGCAAAACGTGATTATCCGCGAATAGTCGATATCTCTTGATCGTCATTATCTTGACGCTGTGCGTTATCACGACAGTTCGCTTTCGCGTTATTCTTCGCGAAACGAACTTGTTGTAGTCTATGGCAGATTAAGGGCATGTCCTTTGCGAACGCAGAGAGTTTTTGGCACGGCCTGTGGAAACTATAAGCTGAGGCATTGGGCGAATCCGGGGGGATTGCGAGAGCTTCGGGAATGAGGGTTTGGTAATGTATCGCGCTCTGACCCGCGACATTGAGGTGACGGTCGAACCGTATTATCTGGAGGAGCAGTCCGATCCGGATGACAGCCGCTATGTCTGGGGTTATCGGATCCTGATCTCGAACAAGTCGGGCAAGACCGTGCGCCTGATGTCACGCTACTGGAATATCACGGATGAAAACGGGCAGGTGGATGAGGTCAACGGCCCGGGTGTCATTGGTGAGCAACCGGTTCTGAACCCCGGTGAAACCTACGAGTATTCATCCGGCTGCCCGCTGGATACCCCGTCGGGCATGATGTACGGCTATTATTCGATGGAAACGCCGGAGGGCGAGAGTTTCCAGGTCGCCATCCCTGCATTCTCGCTGGATTCTCCGGGCCAAGTCCGTACCCTGAACTGACGCCGGCCTGCAAAGCACCAAACAGAAAGCCCCCACGGGATGCACGGGGGCTTTGTCGTTTTATTGGGGCCGGACTTCCGTTGCCTCGAAGCGATAGGTCGTGGAACAGAACTCGCAGGTCACGCTGACATATCCGTCCTCGACAGTGTGGTCGATCTCTTCCTGGCTGAAGCTTGCCAGCACATCACGGATCTTTTCGCGAGAGCAGTTGCAGCGGTCGAACACGGCCTGCGGCGGGTAGACCCTGACACCGCGCTCATGGAAGAGCCGATAAAGCAGTCGTTCCGTGCCGACAGTCGGATCGGTCAGTTCATCGGCATCGATCGTTTCGACCATGACAACGGCCTCGTCCCACAGATCGTCGGCTTCGAAATCCTCGCTTGGATCAGACCCGTCGCCACCCGGCAGATCCGCCTGGCGCATGCGCTCCGGAGCCTCTGGCAAGAACTGCGCGACCATGCCGCCGGCCCGCCAGCGATGGCGGGGCTTGCCGTTTTCGTCCCGGTCGAGAAGCTCGGCCACGCCAAGGCGAACCTTGGTCGGGATTTGCTCCGACTGGCGGAAATAGACGCCGGCAATCTCTTCCAGCGACGCGCCATCCAGCGGCACGATGCCCTGATAGCGTTGTGTATGGGCGCCCTGATCGATGGTGAAGGCGAGAATGCCTTCGCCCAGCAGTTCCTGCGGCTGGATCGAACCGTTCTTCTCCGCTTCGGCCAGAGCCTCCGCATCGTAACGGGCATAGGCGCGGACGCGATCGGGCGTCGAAAAATCTGCGACAACCAGATCGACCGGACCATTGCTCTTGGTTTGCACAATCAGCTTGCCGTCGAATTTCAACGAGGTGCCGAGCAGAACCGTCAGCACCACCGTTTCCGCCACGAGCCGTGCGACGGGCAGAGGGTAGTTGTGGCGCTCAAGGATAGCATCCAGCATCGGACCGAGCTGGACCGCGCGACCGCGTACGTCGAGGCCCTCGACCTGAAAGGGTACGACATGATCATCGCCGGCAAAATCGAATTGGCCGAGGCCGGGCAGGGTATCCGTCATCGTCTTGCTCCTCGCATGCACTGCTTCCGGCCGCACGGTGTTACATGCAGGCACAAACGCGCGCTATGCTCTATTGATCCGATGTCCTCGGTCTTTGTCCAGATGGATATGACGGCTCGGTACATCGGCAGGCCTTGACGCTGAGAGCGCGCGGGCCGGATGGATTACATTGAAAACGTGCCGGCGTCACTGGTGGCGCCGGCGTTCTGGACGCTTAGATTGGGTCGCGCAGCGCAAATTTCAATATGACCTGATGGCAGGCATCAGAGGGCGCCGAGGCACCAGGCCAGAATCGATTTCTGGGCGTGCAGGCGGTTCTCCGCCTCGTCAAACACCACGGATTGCTTGCCATCGATGACGGCGTCCGTAACCTCCTCGCCACGATGGGCCGGCAGGCAATGCATGAACAGGGCGTTCTTGGCAGCCTTCTCCATCAGCGCTTCGTTGACCTGGAAGGGCTGGAAGACATTGTGGCCGCGGGCTCGATGCTCCTGGTTCATCGAAACCCAGGTATCGGTCACGACGCAATCGACATCCTTCACCGCAACATCGGCATCGTGGCAGAGCATGATGTTGCCGCCATTGTTGCGCGCCCAGTTCAGGATCTTGTCGTCCGGCTCCGAGCCGAGCGGCGTTGCCATATTCAGGTTGTAGCCGAAGCGGGCCGAGCCTTCGATGAAGGAGTGCAGCACGTTGTTGCCGTCGCCGCTCCAGGCGATGGTCTTGCCCTTCACGGGGCCATTGTGCTCCTCGAAGGTCATGATGTCGGCCATGATCTGGCAGGGATGCGTCAGGTCCGTCAGCGCGTTGATGACGGGCACGGTCGCGTGCTCGGCAAGCTCCAGAAGGCGGGAATGATCCGTGGTGCGGATCATGATCGCATCGACGTAACGCGACAGCACCTTGGCCGTATCACCGATGGTTTCGGCGCGGCCAAGCTGCATTTCGGTGCCCGAGAGAAACAGGGTTTCGCCGCCGAGCTGTCGCATGCCGACATCGAAGGACACACGGGTTCGGGTCGACGGCTTCTCGAAAATCATCGCCAGCATCTTGCCGGCGAGCGGCTTGTCCGCAGTGCCGGCCTTTGTGGCGGTCTTTCGCACGCGGGCATCGTCGATGATGGTGCGAAGGTCGCCCGCCGTCATGGCGGAGAGATCGAGAAAGTGTCTGGCCATACTGTCGAAGTCCTGCTGTTGTCTGGCGCTCAAGCGCCTATCGTTTAGGCGCCCTGTCGTTTAGGCGCTTGCCTTGAGATTTGCTGCTCTGACGCTTTCGGCAGCGCGCTCGATACGGGCCATGCCGTCGCGCGCCTCCTCAGCCGTCACGGTGAGCGGCGGCAGCAGGCGAATGACATTTTCGCCGGCCGGAACGGCCAGAAGCTGTTCTGCGCGGATCGCCTGCAGCAGTTCCGCCGAAGGCACCTTGGCCTTGAGGCCAAGCATCAGGCCATCGCCGCGAATGCTCTCGACAACGTCGGGGAAACGGTCGGCAATGGAAGCAAGCCCCTGACGGAAGACAAGCGCGACGTCACGCACATGCTCAAGGAAGCCGTCTGCGAGCACGACGTCGAGCACGGCATTGCCGACGGCCATGGCCAGCGGGTTGCCGCCATAGGTCGAGCCGTGGGTGCCGGCGATCATACCCGAGGCTGCCTCTGCCGTTGCAAGGCAGGCCCCAAGCGGGAAGCCGCCGCCGATGCCCTTGGCGACAGCCATGATATCCGGCGTGATGCCGGTCCATTCATGAGCAAAAAGCTTGCCGGTTCGACCGATGCCGCACTGGACTTCGTCGAAGATCAGCAACAGGCCGTATTCGTCGCAGAGTGCGCGAAGTTCTTCGAGGAACTCCTTCGGCACGACGCGAATACCGCCTTCGCCCTGGATCGGCTCGATCAGGATCGCAGCCGTCTCTTCCGAAATGGCGTTCTTCACGGCGGTCATGTCGCCGAACGGCACCTGATAAAAGCCGGGGGCCTTGGGGCCGAAGCCTTCAAGATACTTTTCCTGTCCGCCGGCGGCGATGGTCGCCAGTGTGCGGCCATGGAACGCGCCTTCGAAGGTGATGATGTGGAACTTCTCCGGGTGCCCCTTGGAGAACTGGTAACGCCGCGCCGTCTTGATTGCGCATTCGAGTGCTTCCGCACCCGAATTGGTGAAGAATACCTTGTCGGCAAAAGTGGCCTGCGTCAGCCGATCGGCAAGCTTCTCCTGGCCCGGAGCCTGATAAAGGTTCGAGACGTGCCAGACCTTTTCGGCCTGATCCTTCAGGGCCTGGACCAGATGCGGATGGGCATGGCCCAGCGAATTGACGGCAACGCCGGCTGCGAAATCGAGATAACGTCGGCCATCCTCAGCAATCAGCCAGACGCCTTCCCCGCGCTCGAACCGCAAGGGTGCGCGCATGTAAGTGTCATAGAGCGGCTTGGCTTCGGCCATGGCGCGGTATCTCCTTTGATCGTCGGTGTCATCGACCCGCTATCCTTGCCGGAACCGGGGTCGAGAAATTAAAAATGCCGCCTCGCGGCGGCAGCCGCACTATCAGCACTTCGCATTGCAATGTCAACAAAATGCCCGGATTTTCGGGACTTTGAGAGCGTCTGCTGCCGCGCAATTTTTTCGGTCGCCGATACTTGCAAAAATGCCACGCCTCGGCAGCAAGTTGGGGAAAACTCAGAAATCGATTCGCTCGGATTCCGGTGACTCTTGTCACGGAGTCACCCTGTCTCTACGTTAATAAGCAATTACTAGACGCATGCGGCGGAACTAGTCACCGAAAGTATTATCGCGTTTCAGCTTCGGCGCATGGCCGGGGCGTGGTGATGGATTCTGTCCATGCCGACGCTGGAATGGAGGCGAGAGCATGAACTGGACAGACGAGCGCGTAGAAAAACTGAAGAAGTTGTGGTCCGAAGGCTTGAGCGCCAGCCAGATCGCCGCGCAGCTTGGGGGCGTAAGCCGAAACGCCGTGATCGGCAAGGTTCACCGGCTGTCGCTTCCGGGCCGCGCGAAGGCTGGCGGAACGGCGGCAACCCCGACCCGCGCCAAGCGTCCTGTCGCTGCTCCCCGTCCTGCCACGTATTCTGCGGCCCGCGCCACCGTTGCGCCGACGCGGACAGTTTCCCGACCGGCCGGTTCTGCTGCGGTCAAGGAAGATATCGAACTGGACGTAATGGAAGAGCAAGAGGTTCGCAGCACCGGCGGCAACGTCGTCGTGCCCATGTCTCGACGCCTCGGCCTGACCCAGTTGACCGACCGCACCTGCAAGTGGCCGATCGGTGACCCGATGAAGGAAGAATTCCACTTCTGCGGCAACGATAGCCCGGATACGTCGCCCTACTGCACATTCCATGCAAAGCTGGCCTACCAGCCGTCTGCTGAGCGCCGTCGCGCTCGCTGAGGTCCCGACCCGTCAATTAAAAGCCGCCCTTCCTTTCGGTGAGGCGGCTTTTTTCTTTTCATGAGATCCTGACGAACCACGGTTTCCAGAGCGTATCGGGCACGCCGCCCTGGCGATCGTAAAACCGCATGGCGGGCTCGTTTCCATCGAGCACCGTCCAGGCGACTTTGGATGCCCCGATATCGCGTGCGTAGGCCGTCAGCCGATGGAACAGGGCTTCGCCGGCACCAATCCCTCTCGCCTCTTCCGCAACGAATAGCTCTTTCAGCACCACAACGGGTTTCAGATCGAAAGTCCATGGGATCTGGTAGTGGACTGCGATGCCGATCACTTTGCCGGCAAGCACGGCGACGAACACGCCGAAGCGGGGCGAGGGGCCAAGGCCGTGTTCTACAAGATCGGCCTCAGTAACCCGGAAATCGTCTATATAGCCTTCGAAAACCGCGAGGCCACGCATGAGGGCCAGGACGTCGCTGACATCCTTCTGTTCAAAAGCCCGGATTTCCAGGTCACTCATTGCGATATCCTACTCTGCCGCCACAGGAAGGGCATTGATGTCGCCGGGCTCCGGTCCCTTGGCGAAAGGCAGGCCTTCGTCGGCCCAGCCGGTAATGCCGCCGATCATGATCTTAACAGGCCGGCCCAATCGCGCCAGCTTGAGAGCGGCCTGGTCGGCACCGTTGCAATGGGGGCCGGCGCAATAGACCACGAAGATCGTCTCCGTCGGCCAGGAGGCCAACCGCTCGGCGCTGATCTCGCGGTGCGGCAGGTGGAGAGCACCGGGCACATGACGGCGGGCATAGGCTTCCGGGGAGCCGACGGAATGCAGGAGCACGAAATCCGGCTCGCCGGAGCGCAGAACGGCGGACACGTCGGCGCAATCGGTTTCGACGGAAAGCCGTTGCAGGAAATGGGCGATGGCGATGTCCGCGGACGCCGGCGGGTAATCGGTGACGAAGCTCATGATGGTCTCCTTCAGTTGCTGTCGTCTCTTGGATATGCCGGTAAGAGTGGGATTGGCAGATGGCAGGTTTGCCATATAGTGTGAAGATCATGCCAGAATTGAACCGACATCCAAAACCACGCAATCCTCTCGTCGTTGCAATTGCCTACGACGGGCTCTGCACCTTCGAATTCGGCGTTGCCGTCGAAGCCTTCGGGCTGCCGCGGCCGGAAATGGGGGACGACTGGTATCGCTTCGCCGTGGTCGGCATCGACGCCGGCGAAATGCGGGCGGCGGGTGGCGTGCGCATCGTTGCAGACGGCGGTCTCGATATGGTGGCGGAAGCCGGGACGATCATTGTTCCCGGCTGGCGCGGCATCGATGCCCCGGTTCCGGATGCGCTGTGCGAGGCCTTGGCTGCAGCCCATCGCCGCGGCGCGCGCATTCTGTCGATCTGCTCCGGCGTCTTCGTGCTTGCGGCGGCAGGCCTGCTTTCAGGACGGCGTGCCACGACCCACTGGCGCTATACCGATGCACTGAAGCAGCGTTATCCGGATATCGACGTGCAGCCCGACGTTCTCTATGTCGACGAGGGAGCCGTGCTGACGTCGGCGGGAAGCGCTGCCGGCATCGATCTCTGCCTTCATCTCATTCGCCGTGACTACGGCATGGTGGCCGCCAACATGGTTGCAAGGCGTCTCGTCGTACCGCCCCACAGGGATGGCGGGCAGGCGCAATACATCGAGCGTGCTGTGCCTCTGCCGCACGAAAGCGCCCGGCTCGGACCGCTTCTCGATCATATCCGGGAAAATCTCGGCGCCGATCACAGCGTTGCCCTGCTGGCAAGGATGTCGGGTATGAGCAGCCGCACGTTTCTACGGCGTTTCGAGGCCGCGACCGGTACGACGCCGGCGCGCTGGGTTTTGCTCGAACGCTTGACGCGGGCGCGCGACCTGCTCGAAAACTCCGCGATCCCGATCGACAGGATCGCCGAGATGGCAGGCTTCGGAGCTGCCGCAACGTTGCGCCACCATTTCAAGCGACAGTATGCGACGACGCCCGCAGCCTATCGCGAGACCTTCGCCGGTCCCGCGACGACCGGAGCTGGATGATCAGCTCTCCAGCGAGTATCCCGCGCCGCGAACGGTGCGGATAACATCCTGCATGTTTGAGAAGTTCAGCGCCTTGCGCAGCCGGCCGACATGGACGTCCACCGTGCGCTCGTCAACGTAGATATCGTGGCCCCAGACCCCATCAAGCAGCTGCGAGCGGGAGAAGACCCGGCCTGGCGAGGCCATGAAAAATTCCAGTAGCCGGAACTCCGTCGGGCCGAGCCTCACTTCGCGGGTCTTGCGATGCACGCGGTGGGTTTCGCGATCAAGCTCGATATCGCCACACTTGAGCAGCGTGGACAGCACCTCCGGCTTGGCGCGACGCAGCATCGCCTTGACGCGGGCCATCAGTTCCGGGGTCGAGAAGGGTTTCACGACGTAATCGTCGGCGCCTGTGGAGAGGCCGCGAACACGCTCGCTTTCCTCGCCACGGGCCGTCAGCATGATGATCGGCAGGCGCTCGGTGTCAGCACGCTGGCGCAGGCGCCGGCAGAGTTCGATGCCGGAGACGCCGGGCAGCATCCAGTCGAGAATGAGCAGGTCCGGCAGACGCTCCTGCAGGCGGATCTCGGCTTCGTCGCCGCGATTGATGGTATCGACGTCAAAACCTTCGGCTTCCAGATTGTAGCGGAGAAGTACGCTGAGGGCTTCCTCATCTTCCACGACGGCAATTCTTGGCTGCATGATCAACTCCTTGGCGCTCGATAAAAGAAGAGCGCTCGCCGGATCCTTCGCGATCCGGCGTTCGATTGGTGCATTTCAAACATGGGGTTGCGTTACAGCGATCAGCTGTTGATCGCACCCACGGTATTGGCGGTGTCGTCCTTGGGACGCTCGCCGACGGGGGCTGCGCCCGTTGCCATGTAGTAGATCGTTTCGGCGATGTTGGTCGCGTGATCGCCGATACGCTCGATGTTCTTCGCGCAGAACAGAAGATGCGTGCAGGGGGTGATGTTGCGCGGATCTTCCATCATGTACGTGAGCAGTTCGCGGAACAGCGAGGTGTAGATCGCATCGATCTCGCTGTCGCGCTCGCGGATGCTGTTGGCCTTTTCCGGCGAGCGGGAGGCGTAGACATCAAGCACTTCCTTGAGCTGCATCAATGCAAGCTCGGCCAGGTGCTCGAGACCACGGGCGAGCTGGCGGGGCAGGCTGGCGCTGGCAACCGCGATGACGCGCTTTGCCGTGTTCTTGCCGAGGTCGCCGACGCGTTCGAGATC
Organism: Pararhizobium arenae; assembly: GCF_001931685.1. Classification (GTDB taxonomy): domain Bacteria; phylum Pseudomonadota; class Alphaproteobacteria; order Rhizobiales; family Rhizobiaceae; genus Pararhizobium; species Pararhizobium arenae. The sequence continues at coordinate 494,196 of NZ_MOOY01000004.1, forward strand.
GGCCGCGATGCGGATCGAGCCCATGATTTCGCGCAGGTCCGATGCCATCGGCTGGCGCTTGGCGATCGTCACGATCGCCTTTTCGCCGATCTGCTTTTCAGCCTCGTCGAGCACGACGTCGTCGGAGATGACCTTCTGGGCCAGAGACAGGTCGGCATTCACGAGCGCGCGCACGGAATCGGCCACCATCTGTTCGGCCAGGCCGCCCATTTCGGAGATCCGTCGCGACAGGTACTTCAGGTCCTCGTCGTAGACGGAAACAATATGTGTAGAGCTCATCGTTGTTCCTTCGGATCACATTCAGGTTTCAAAGCAGGTGCCGCCTCCGGCGAAGGACGCGGCCAGCTACAATCAATCAGCCGAAGCGGCCCATGATGTAATCCTGCGTGCGCTGGTCGTCCGGGTTGGTGAACATCTTGTCGGTGTCGTTCTCCTCGACGAGATTGCCGAGGTGGAACATGGCGGTGCGCTGCGAAACGCGGGCTGCCTGCTGCATCGAGTGCGTCACGATGACGATCGTGAAATTGGTCCGCAGTTCGTGGATCAGTTCCTCGACCTTTGCGGTCGCGATCGGGTCGAGGGCCGAGCAGGGCTCGTCCATCAGGATCACTTCCGGGCTGACTGCAACGGCGCGCGCGATGCACAGGCGCTGCTGCTGACCACCGGAAAGCCCGGTGCCCGGCTCATGAAGGCGGTCCTTCACCTCGTTCCACAGGCCGGCCTTCTGAAGGCTCTGCTCGACGATCTGGTCCAGTTCCGCCTTGGCGCGGGCAAGGCCGTGGATCTTCGGGCCGTAGGTCACGTTTTCGTAGATCGACTTCGGGAAAGGGTTCGGCTTCTGAAAAACCATGCCGACACGGGCACGCAGTTCCACCACGTCGATCTTCGCGTCGTAGATATCGCCGTCATCGAGCGTGATCTTGCCGGTGACGCGGCAATTGTCGATCGTGTCGTTCATGCGGTTCAAGGTGCGCAGGAAGGTCGACTTGCCGCAGCCGGAAGGGCCGATCAATGCGGTTACGGTATTTTCGCGAACGTTGAGGTTCACATCGAAAAGAGCGCGTTTGTCGCCGTAATAGACGGAAACATCCTTGCCGATCATCTTGTAGGGTACGGTGGTCATCTTCTGATCGAGAGCCTTTTCGACTGCTGCTTCGGACATCATGTTCATGTTCTTACCTCACTACCAGCGACGCTCAAAGCGACGCCGCAACAGGATTGCGCCAAGGTTCATCAAGACGAGGAAGACCAGGAGGATCATGATCGCCCCCGATGTCCGTTCGACAAATGCACGTTCTGCTTCATTGGCCCACATGTAGATCTGCACGGGCAGGGCAGTGGAGGGTTCCATCGGCGAACCCGGGTAGTCGACGACGAAGGCGACCATGCCGATCAAGAGCAAAGGTGCGGTTTCGCCGAGCGCGTGGGCAAGGCCGATGATGGTACCGGTCAGGACGCCCGGCATGGCGAGCGGCAGGACATGGTGGAAGATCGTCTGCATCTTCGAAGCGCCGAGGCCGAGGGCAGCCGATCGGATCGACGGCGGTACGGCCTTCAGCGCGGCGCGGGTCGCGATGATGATCGTCGGAAGCGTCATCAGCGTCAGCACCAGGCCGCCGACCAGGGCCGCAGAACGCGGCATTCCGGCGAAGTTGATGAAGACGGCGAGGCCGAGCAGACCGTAGACGATCGAGGGAACAGCCGCGAGGTTGTTGATGTTGACTTCGATCAGATCGGTCAGTTTGTTTTTCGGTGCGAACTCTTCGAGATAGATCGACGCGCAGACGCCGATGGGCAGGGAGAGAACGAGCACGATCAGCATCATGTAGAGCGAGCCGACGGCAGCGACGCCGATACCGGCTGCCTCGGGACGGCTCGATGCGCCGAAGGTGAACAGGCCGGTGTTGAAGTTCTTGGTCATCGCACCGGTTTCGGTGAGCGTCTTCATCCAGCCAAGCTGTGTGTCCTTCACCTTGCGGTTGGCTTCGGCGACATTCAGATCGATCTGGCCCTTGTTGGCGCTGTCGATATTGCCTTCCGCCAGAAGCGCAACGTTCTGGGTCGTGCCGATCACCGACTGGTTGTTCACGACGATGTCACGCAGCTGGGTGCGGGCGCTTGCCGAAACCATGTCGGTCGCCTGCTTGACGAGTGCACGGTTCGAAGGATCGATGTTCAGCGCCTTGATCAGGGCGTCGCGGACGAGAAGCGGATAGTTCGCCGTCATCAGCTTCGCCGGATTGTCGGCGCGTTCGTTCTTCGGGTCGATGACCTGTTCCGAAAACTCGATCGGAAGGGTGATCGTCGTTTGCAGGAACGCGGTGTAACCGTTGGAAATAACCGTCCAGAGCAGCACGAACAGGAAGAACAGGCCGGTCAGGATGGCTGCCATGCCGTAGGCGCGAAAGCGTCGTTCGGCACGGTAGCGTTTCTTGATGCCGATGTCGCGGCGGGCTTGTGCAGGACGGGTGAAGGTCGCAGGTGCGGAAGCGGTGATCTCGGTCATTCGTACTGCTCCCGGTATTTGCGCACGATGTAGAGCGCGTAGATGTTGAGGCAAAGCGTGATCGCAAACAGGGTGATGCCGAGCGCGAAGGCGACAAGGGTCTGCGGCGAGTTGAACTCGAGGTCGCCGGTCAGCTGGTTGACGATCTTGACGGTGACGGTCGTCATCGCTTCGAAGGGATTGAGCTGCATGCGGGCCGCAACGCCTGCGGCAAGCACCACGATCATGGTTTCGCCGACAGCACGCGAGGCGGTCAGCAGAAGGGCGCCGACGATGCCGGGAAGGGCGGCGGGAAGCACGACCTTCTTGATCGTTTCCGAGCGGGTCGCACCAAGTCCGAGCGAGCCATCGCGCAGCGAACGCGGTACCTGGGTAATAATGTCGTCGGAGAGCGATGACACGAACGGGATCAGCATGATGCCCATGACGATACCGGCCGTTAGAACGCTCTGCGCCTGAATGAAGTTCACGTAGTTGCCGGTCACCAGCCCGTTGAGCTGGGCGGATACGTCACGCAGGAACGGGCCGACCGTGATCAGCGCGAAGAAGCCGTAGACGATGGTCGGAATGCCCGCGAGGATTTCGAGCAGCGGCTTTGCGATGCTGCGAACCGAAGGACGTGCATACTCGGCCATGTAGATGGCCGCGAAAAGACCGACCGGAACTGCGAAGAGCATGGCGACGAAGGCGATGTAAAGCGTGCCGGCGAGAAGCGGCAGCAGGCCGAACTGGCCTTCCGACCCACCGCTGCCGGCCGCCGCGAAACGCGGGTCCCACACCGTGCCGAAGAAGAACGTGCTGGGCGACACCGACTGGAAGAAGCGGATCGCTTCGGACAGCATCGAGCCGATGATGCCGACCGTGGTGAGGATCGCAATGGAGGACGCCAGCAGGAGCGCGCCCAGGATGACCTGTTCGACGCGATTGCGTGCGCGGAAAGGAGCGGAAATGCCGCGCAGCGCGAAAACGGCGCCGGCGATCGAAAGGATGATCACCACGGCCGCCATAGCGAGCTGGCTGGTATCCTTCAGGGCATTATAGTCCTGGGCCGATGCCAGCAGGTAGGTCGCTGCTTCGCTTGCCATGGGGACGCCCTTGGCAGCCAACGTTTCACGCAAGGTTGCGCTGCCGCTGGTCACGGTCGCCAGCTCGTCATCGCTGAGCAGCCGCAGGCCGTTGGCGACGGAGATAACCTGACCAAGCGCCAGCTCGGTCGGTGCAGAACCCTGGCTGGTCACCGTCTCGGGAAGCTCGGCGCGAATTGTTTTCTCGATCAGCATCGGGCTGGCGATAAGCCAGACGCCGAGCACGACGAGCGCGGGCAAGGTCGCCCAGATCGCTGCATAGGTACCGTGATAGCCGGGAAGAGAATGGAGCACGGAAAGCTTGCCGTTGGCGCTGGTGACGGCTCGCGATCTCGCGACAAAATAGGCTGCGAGGCCTATTATCAAAACAATCAAAAAAATCAGAGAGGTGTTCATCAATAGGTCCCCCCGGCCTTATCAATCATTGAAAGCCGGCATTGCGAACAAGGGAAATGCGGCACGGCAAACGAATGCCGTGCCGCTCGTCTGATGTTTATATCAGAGCATGTTGCCGGCAGAGAAGGCCTTGCGGACTTCTTCGCGTTCTGCATCCGGAGCCGGAACCAGGCCGTAGGAAGCGAGCGGGCTGTCGGGGCCGATCATCTGGTCGTCGAGGAAGAACTCAACATATTCCTTGAGACCCGGGATAACGCCGAGGTGAGCCTTCTTGACGTAGAAGAACAGCGGGCGCGAAACTGGATATTCGCCGGAAGCAACGGTTTCAACCGAAGGAGCAACACCGCTCATGGTGGCGACCTTCAGCTTGTCGGCGTTGTTTTCGTAGAACGAAAGGCCGAAAACGCCGATGCCGTTCTTGTTGGAGTCGATGCGGGCAAGCGTTTCGGTGTAGTCGCCGTCGATGTCGATGGCCAGACCGTCCTTACGAACGGCGATGCACTTGGCGGCAGCTTCCTTTTCGTCGGCGACGAGGCCCTTGATGGCGTCGGCAGCGCCGGCTTCCTTGCAGCCTTCAGCGAGTACCTTTTCGTCGAAGACTTCGCGGGTGCCGTGCTTTTCGCCGGGGATGTAAGCGGCGATTTCAACGTCCGGCAGGTCCTTGTTGACTTCCGACCACTTCTTGTAGGGGTTGGCAACGATCTTGCCGTCGACAACAACTTCAGCGGCGAGAGCGAGGTACAGGTCCTTCGGGACCAGCTTCAGGTCGGCATTGCTGGCGTCGGTTGCGAAGACGATACCGTCATAGCCGAACTTCACTTCCTGAACTTCGGTAACGCCGTTTGCCTTGCAGGTTTCCAGCTCACTGGACTTGATAGCGCGCGAGGAGTTGGCGATGTCGATGGTGTCCGGGCCAACGCCCTTGCAGAATTCCTTCAGGCCAGCGCCCGAACCGCCAGACTCAACAACCGGCGTCTTGAAGTCAGGGAAGGTTTCGCCGAAGGTTTCGGCAACGATCTTCGCGTAGGGAAGAACGGTGGAGGAGCCGGCGACCTGGATCTGGTCACGGGCGGCAGCAGCGCCTGCGAAGGCAACCGATGCAACCAGGGCAGCAGCAGTGAGTTTCAAAACGTTCATCGAAGTTCTCCCGGAATTGGGCTTGTGTTGTTGCGCCTTTATGGCGGGCGCTCGCGTTGGCCGTCTGATCGGCTGCCTTTAACTAGACCCCGATGACCTCATCTTTTATGTCAGTTCGATGAAACATTTGTGACAATTTAAGTCTTTGAAAAATATATATTAATTAAATCTGTCGCGTGTATTGTGCGACATATATGTCAGAAGCGGACGGTAAAGACCGTGCCCTTGCCAACTTCCGATTGAACGATCAGCCGTGCCCGGTGGCGCGTGAGGATATGCTTGACGATGGCAAGGCCGAGCCCGGTGCCCTTTTTCGTTCGGCTCGCTTCCACATTGACGCGGTAAAATCGTTCGGTAATGCGCGGAACGTGCTCGGCTGGAATGCCCGGTCCGTGGTCGCGCACGGAGACCTCGATGGGGCCATCGCCGTCGCCGCCGGTGAGGCGCACTTCGACCTTCTTGCCCTCCTGGCCATACTTGCAGGCATTTTCTATCAGGTTTTCGAAAACCTCGATCAGTTCATCGCGGTCGCCGCGGACCGTGACCGCTTTCGTCGGAAAATCGAGGCTGATATCCACGTTCAGTTCCTGCGCAAGCGGCGCCAGACTGTCGCGGACGTGGCCGAGGAGGGGAGCGAGATCGATGGTCTCATCGGGGGCGATGTGGGATTTCAGCTCAAGACGGGATAGGGAAAGCAGGTCATCGACAAGCCGGCTCATGCGTGTCGCCTGCTCGTGCATGATCCCCAGAAACCGCTCATGCGCCTTCGGATCGCCGCGCGCCGGCCCTTGCAACGTTTCGATGAAACCGCGCAGCGAGGCCAGCGGCGTTCTCAGTTCGTGGCTGGCATTGGCCACGAAGTCAGAACGCATTCTGTCGATCCGGCGTGCCTGCGAGATGTCGCGGAAGGAAAGCACAAAAAGCCGCTCGCCGGTTTCCGTCACATTGTCGGCCGCGGCAATCCTGACGATGTAGACCGCATCCGATGGCAGCCGCTCGGAATGCTCGATCTGGTTGGGCTTTCCCGTGGCGATCGTCTCCCTGACCATGTCGAGGATACCCGGAGAGCGCACGCGCGCGGAAAGATCGGTGTTTGCCGGTATGGCGCCGAACGCTTTTTCCGCGGTCTCGTTCTGAAGCCTGACCGTTTCATCCGCCGAGATAACCAGGATCGGCATGTCGAGCGCGTTGAAGGCGGCAACCAGCACGCTGAGGTCCGGGGTAAGCGGTGTGGCGGCGGGATGGGCCGCGGTCGCAGGTGCAGGAGCCTCGCCCCTTGGGTTGAGCAGCGCGATCATCAGAACCAGCCAGAAAAAGATGACAGCCATGAGATGAACGCCGGCGGCGATCAGCGCCGCGCCGATGAACAGCGAGAGGAGAACCACCCAATACCTGTCACGCAGGGTGTCGATCGTCCTCTTTGCTATCAGTCGTGGCGTCTGCAAAAGCATGTCTTTCGTTTGAAAACTTCGCTGCTGATATCGCGCTTTCATGACATGGATTTCACGACATGCTTGAATTCGCAATGTGTTTGTGGCCTGCTCCCCGAAAAAGCACGAAAGATCAGTGGAGGCGGGAATTGGCAAACGTGAACCTTGGACTGGTGAGGAACGAGCCGGTCGAACTTGAAATCGACGGCACCAAACGGCTGTGGGATATCGATGATCCGCAGCTGCCGGACTGGATCGAAACGGGTTCCTTCTCTTCCGGAGGCTTTCCCTATGAAAAAAAGCTGAAACGCGAGGATTTCGAGCCTGAGCTGGAAAAACTGCAGATCGAACTGGTGAAGGCCCAGTTCTGGATGCAAGCCAAGGGAAAGCGCGTCCTGGCTCTGTTCGAGGGGCGTGATGCCGCGGGCAAGGGCGGAACGATCTTCGCCACGCATTCCTACATGAATCCGCGCAGCGCCCGTATCGTTGCCTTGACCAAGCCCACGGAGACCGAGGCTGGCCAGTGGTACTACCAGCGTTACATCCATCATTTCCCTACCGCGGGCGAGTTCGTGATGTTTGACCGTTCCTGGTACAATCGCGCAGGGGTCGAGCCTGTTATGGGCTTCTGCACTCCGGAGCAATACGAAACCTTCTTCCGTCAAACCCCGCGCTTCGAGGAACTTATCGTCGATGACGGTATCTTCTTCTTCAAATTCTGGCTCGATATCGGCCGGAAGATGCAGCTCAAGCGTTTTCACGACCGCCGTCACGATCCGCTGAAGATCTGGAAGCTCTCACCGATGGATATCGCCGCGCTCGGCAAGTGGGACGATTATTCCAAGAAACGCGACCGCATGCTCAAGGAAACCCACACGAAGGATGCTCCCTGGACGCTCGTGCGTGCCAACGACAAGCGCCGCGCCCGGCTGAACGTCATCCGGCATATCTTGAATACGCTGGATTACTACGGAAAGGACAAGGATGCCATCGGCAAGATCGATGACAAGATCCTCGGTTTTGGCCCCGATTTCCTGAAGTAAAGCCGACTGCCCGGTTATTGGCCGGGCAGTACCCGAACCGCGTAGAGATTGAGGCTCGCCCCCTTGCCGCTGACGTCGCTGCTGATGATGACGGCGCCGGGATCGCTTGGCGCCAGGCTGCGGTCGAAGGTGACCTTGAACAGCATGTCGACCTTTTCGTCGTTGACGGTAAAGCGATGCCGGCCGCATTCGCCCAGCGTGCTGAAATCGCACTCCACGGAAAACTGGGTGGTTTTGCCCATGTCCGCCTGCACCGTCAGCGCCAGCGTGGATGTCTTGCCGGAAAGTTGTTCCAGAACGGAGGCAGGAATCTGAAGGCGGACGTCGCCATTGGCGTCCGGGCTACCGGAGGTGATGCGCAGGTGCTGGCCGGCCTCGTCGCTGACGACGTCCGCCTTGGACTGCGGGCCGGCAACGGCCGTCGCGCCATTCCCGGGTGCATAGACCTCGATCCAGTCGCTGTTGAAGCCCGACTGGGTGTTGAGAGTCGAGAGGCCGGTTTCGCCATCGAAATCCTCGGAATTGACGGTAGCGGGCGGATTGGCGACGCTCGTGTCGCGCTCGTCAGCCGTTTGCAGAAGTCCGCTCGACATGACCCACCAGCCGGCAGTGCCGAAAGTGGCGAGCAGAACGGTAAGGACCATGAGCAAGGAGAAGAAACGTCCCCGGCGGCGCCTGTTCTTCGGCGGAAATTCCGCAGCGCGGCCGCGCTTTCCTTTGGCTGAAGGCTCCGCGCGCAGGTATTCGGCGGCAGATGGCGTGCGCTTTTCATTAAGATCGGCAGAAAAGTCGCCGGACGGGATCGCACCGCCGTCGCGGCGTTCGGCACGCAGCTCGCCAAAAGCATTGTCGTTACCGGCCGTTTCGGGCGGTGTCCCCCGGCGGTCAGGCGCGATATCCAGGCTTTCGTCTACCGGCGCTGCCTGGCTGTCCTTGTCGTTCGTGCGGGGCTGCGTTTCTACTGGCGGCTCGACGACTGCCGCTTCTTCTGCCTGCTTCCTGAGGTTGGCCCGTTCTTCATTCTCGATAGCATGGATCAAGACCTCGAGCCTGTGGCGCTGCTGGGCGATGACCTCGGTATCATGGACATCCTGCTTGCGCAGACCGGCCTCAAGCGCATTGCGTGCCGACTGGTAGATACGCGCGCGCATCTCCGGGCTCGTCCGGTCCGAGCGCTCCAGCGCCTGTCTTATGGCCGTTTCCAGTCCGCTCACGATCTTCCCTTCGCCTTGGCTGCCGGCGAACCTGTGTCCGCCTTCCATGCCTTGAAGTTTCTCTTGACGAAAAGCTGTCCTCTTCTCGCAACGCCGGTTGAGGTTTCCATCAAGAGCGAGTTCATTAACGATTGGGTAACTGTTGCGGCTTGAGATCGCAAGGCTGCCGTCCGTCAAGCAGGCACAAGACCGCGACAATCCCCGGCATTTCTCGTCGGGCTCGCTTATGTCTTCGCGGCGTGTGAATCCCGCCTGGCGGAGTTCGAGCCACGCTTCCCCTGTTTTTCCTGGTTTTCTTCTGTCTATTTCGGAAAGCCGGCTCCCACTTTTCCCTGACAAACTCTAGGCAAAGCTCCCGGTCGCTGCTACAAAAGCTTACGTTTACGCAAACGTCAAAATCGATGAGGAGGAAACCCGATGTCCCTGCCAGCCATTCTCAACGGAACAACACGCCTGCCCGTGGTTGCCGCCCCTCTCTTCATCATTTCCCATCCTGCCTTGACGCTGGCGCAATGCAAGGCCGGCGTCGTCGGCTCCTTTCCGGCTCTGAACGCGCGCCCTCATTCGCAACTCGATGAGTGGCTTGCCGAGATCACGGAAGATCTGGCGGCTTACAATGCAAAGAACCCGACCCGCCCGGCCGCACCCTTCGCCGTCAATCAGATCGTGCACAAGTCGAATGCGCGTCTGGAACAGGATTTGATGCTGTGCGTCAAATACAAGGTTCCGATCGTCATTTCCTCGCTCGGCGCGGTGCCGGAGGTCAACGCGGCGATCCATTCCTATGGCGGTATCGTGTTGCATGACGTCATCAACAATCGCCATGCAAATTCCGCCATTCGCAAGGGCGCCGATGGCCTGATCGCGGTTGCGGCCGGTGCAGGCGGCCATGCCGGCACGCTTTCGCCTTTCGCGCTTGTCCAGGAGATCCGCGCTTGGTTCGATGGCCCGCTTCTCTTGTCAGGCGCGATCGCGAACGGCGGCGCCGTTCTGGCCGCTCAGGCCATGGGCGCGGACATGGCCTATATCGGCACCCCCTTCATTGCCACCAACGAGGCCCGCGCCAGCGACGGCTACAAGCAGATGATCGTCGATAGCAGTTCTGCCGATATCGTCTATTCCAACTATTTCACGGGCATTCACGGCAATTACCTCAAGGGTTCCATCGTTGCGGCCGGCATGGATCCGGCGGCCCTGCCGGAGGCCGATCCCTCGAAGATGGATTTCGAGACCGCGACCAGCGGCGCCAAGGCCTGGAAAGACATCTGGGGCAGCGGTCAGGGCATAGGCGCCGTCAACGCCGTCACCCCGGTTGCAACGCTGGTCGATCGGCTGGAGCAGGAATACCACGCCGCCCGCCAGCGCCTTGCCCTCTGACGATAAGGCGTTTTTCGTGAGGCAATGATGGCAAGGTGTGAAATCCGGGCTTGAAATCCGGAAAGTTTGCTTGTATCAGCCCCTCACACTCGTTCGCGGCCTGGTTCGCGAGCGCATGTGCCGCTTTAGCTCAGGTGGTAGAGCACATCATTCGTAATGATGGGGTCGCAGGTTCGAGTCCTGCAAGCGGCACCATTCTTTTCGCCACAACTTGTCTCCGAAGGTTGCCTCTGGAATAGCTGCGACATTTCCGAGGGTTAGCGGACCATAGGCGGCTATTGTCTGCTCAATCATCTCGAAAGGCGGCTTAAGTTTCCGCCAGACGGGAATACTTCTCAGAAGGCCGGACCTGTCAGCCCCAAGTCTTCAACTTGGGGAGGCTATTTTTCGAGACTGTATTCGCATTGACCGATACTGCGAGGCTTTGTCGAGTTCGGATTGCCCGCGGAACGAGCAGGGCTGCCTGAAAGGCAGCCGATGTAAGCCCTGAAGGGATAGGAGCTAGAGGTCGATCAGCTTGTGATGGTCGGTCCATTCGGTCGAGACATCGGACATACGAGTCAGCCTCGCAATGGTTATAGCTGGCGACTGACGCCCTGTTAAAATCGCTTCTGTTACTTTCGGCGATAGAAAAGCCATTGGCAACAGGCGACTGACGTCGGGACCGCTGATGTTAAAGCGCTTGCCAATCTCGGCGATGCTGGTCTCGCAACCGTCCGTCAGGGCTTCAAGATAGAGATGTGCCTTCGCTAGCATTGCAATGAGCAGCGGATCTGGCTGCGGCGTGTGTGTGTTCCCCTGCAGAACAATGCGTTCTTCATTTCCCCGCCGCTTCATCCGCATCGGAATCGAGATAGCTGCAATTTCCTCAATGCCATTTGCAGGCACTTTGCTTTCATCACCTACGCGCGTGTTTAGAAGTGACAGCAGCGATGCGACCCGGATCTCGAATGTGATGGAGTTCGCGTCAATCAGAATGCGCCTGTAGATTTGCCTCAGAATATGATGTCGAGTTTTCGGATCTTCCTGCTCACGGTAGCGACGTGCGATGGCCGCAGCGTTTTCTATGCTACGGCCGAGGTCGGCGGCACATCGATGAGCATCTAGCCATCGTGCAAGCTGAGATTTGTCCGCCAACAAGCTATGCAAATGCTGCTCAACGATAGGCTCGATCAACGATATAGGAAGCCGCCATCCGACCAGACGCTTCTTGGCGGTGCTCGACCTATCAGTGTCCGCTCGCGATACGTAGTAGCGATACCGCTTCCCATGGGTTTGGCTATGGGCAGTCAGGAGTGTCTGTCCGTTTGCGTCGCATAGAATGCCTCCAAGATGACGATCGGGAATGTTGCTCCCTATACGTCTCGTTGGCGCCTGTGTGGCGAGCAGTGACTGAACTTGCTCAAACATCTCAGTATCTAGGATTGCTTCGTGCTCACCATCGTAGATCGCGTCTTTGTGGCGGATTTTGCCGAGGTAGATTGGATTCGTCAGGAGATGTCGCATCTTGCCGCGGGTTAAGGAAGCCACCGCCGCTCGGGCCGGCGGTCCCCAATAAAGACCTTCAGCCTGAGCCGCAGCCGACAAGTCGTTCAACGACTTGAGGTCAAGATATCGACTGAATAACCACTTTATAGTTTTAGCGCCCTCAGGATCGACTATAAGTTTGCGTTCATTGACTCGGTACCCGAGTGGCACCGGCCCTCCCATCCACATGCCCTTCTTCTTCGAGGCGGCAACCTTGTCGCGGATGCGCTCAGCGGTCACCTCCCGTTCGAACTGGGCAAAGGACAGAAGGACGTTCAGCGTCAATCGCCCCATCGATGTGGTGGTGTTAAACTGTTGGGTAATCGAAACGAACGAGACGCCGTGGCCATCAAAGACTTCGACGATACGGGAAAAATCCATCAGTGAGCGGGTGAGGCGATCGATCTTGTAGACGACAACCACGTCAATCTTCTTGTCCTTGATGTCGCGAAGCAAGCGTTGGAGAGCAGGGCGCTCCATAGTGCCGCCAGAGATGCCGCCATCGTCATAAAGCTCGGGCAGAACCTTCCAACCAAGAGAAGCCTGCGAGGCGATATAGGCTTCACAGGCCTCGCGCTGGGCATCAAGCGAGTTGAAGGCCTGATCGAGACCTTCTTCGGAAGATTTGCGGGTATAGATGGCGCAGCGCAGTTTGGTAATCGTGCTCATAGGCCAAAGAACCTCGGCCCGGACCAGTTGGTGCCGGTGATCTCACCGGCAATCTTCGAGAGCGACCGGTAGCGTTTGCCGGCATAGATGAAGCCTCCTCGCCCAAGTAATCGGTTCGGCCCCCGGATTATGGGGGCCAACCGTTGTCTCTGCTTCAGCGCGAGCTGGCCTCGGAGTCATCGCTGGCAAGCAAGCGCGCCATCGCTTCGGTGATGGTCAGGTCATCGTAGGGCTTGGGGAAGAAGCGACTGCCGCCGGGCAGCATGCTTTCTTCGACGATGGCCGCACCGGAGGCGACGATC
>NZ_MOOY01000040.1 GCF_001931685.1 Pararhizobium arenae
TTCCTCATTCTGTCAGGACTTCGTAACCGGCACGACATTCGATTGTTCCGAGGCTGAGTGTCGGATTGGTAAGAATATCGCCTATCAGTCCGGGAGATAATGACTCGGAAATCCGTTTTTTTTGCCGAGGCGCTTCCCAGGCCGGAAAGCGTACTTGCGACGCTTGACCGCCTAACTCGGTCTTGAGCAAGCATATACTTCCCGCTGGCTTGTTGCCAACGTTTCTATCCTCGCTCAGAGTTTTGTCGAGGAGAACCGACAGACGCTAATCGGCGTCGTTGGTGGTAAATTTCTGCATCCTCGACGTCATAAGGGATATCCAGCTGAACCGGAAGATGTAGCACGTTGCCGATCTCGCAAACGTTTGACGGTTTCATTCTCGTTTTTCGAGCCGAACGCCTCGTCAATAGCGGACAGGTAGCACACGCCGTGTTGAGGGTGTGTCGCTAATCGACTAATC
>NZ_MOOY01000041.1 GCF_001931685.1 Pararhizobium arenae
AATTCTGAGGGCGTCATCCACCTCGACGCCGAGATAGCGAACGGTGCTTTCCAGCTTCGTATGACCGAGCAGAATCTGGACGGCCCGAAGATTCCCTGTCTTCTTGTAAATCTGCGCTGCCTTGGTTCGCCTCATGGAGTGGGTGCCGTAGGCGCTAGCATCAAGTCCGATTGACGCGACCCAGCGGTGGACAATCCGAGCGTATTGCCTGGTGGACAAATGATGCGATGTCTTCCGGCGGCTTAGAAACAGCTAGCTGCCGCCGTTCCGACGGACGAAGGGAAGCCAGCCGCGAGCGCAATCTTGGTCTGCTCTGTGACCTTAAACTGTACGGGC
>NZ_MOOY01000042.1 GCF_001931685.1 Pararhizobium arenae
CCGGCTTCGACGCAGGTCGCGAAGCCTTCGGTGCATGCAGAGCTGCGGTTCGCTCTTAAAACTGGTCGCAGATTCATAATTGCCAACGACAGCAATTACGCTCTCGCTGCTTAAGCAGTGAGCCCTCTGCCCGGATTTGTCTGTGGATCCGGAGCCGAAAGGCGCGCGGAGGGTCATGAAACACGGAATCGTGCGCATTCTAGTCTGTGGGATGCGCGCTAAATTAAAGCAGAATCGCCATGTCGTCATCCTGTCTGTCGGAGGGCGGTGCGGTTAAAGCCAAAAGACAAACTACGCATGTAGATCCGGTGGTCTAGGTACTGCGGAC
>NZ_MOOY01000043.1 GCF_001931685.1 Pararhizobium arenae
CGGCCGCCTTCGCGGATCGCGAAGCGCAGCTTTTCTTCCATCGCGATCGGAACGATCAGCTCGACGTCAACGGTCACGTTGTCGCCAGGCATAACCATTTCCGTGCCTTCCGGAAGCGTCACGATACCGGTCACGTCCGTCGTGCGGAAGTAGAACTGCGGACGGTAGTTCGTGAAGAACGGCGTATGACGGCCGCCTTCTTCCTTCGTCAGGATGTAGGCTTCGGCCTTGAACTTCTTGTGCGGCTTGACCGAACCCGGCTTGCACAGGATCTGACCACGCTCGACGCCGTCACGGTTCACACC
>NZ_MOOY01000005.1 GCF_001931685.1 Pararhizobium arenae
GCCGCAGGTTCAAATCCTGCCCCCGCAACCAACAAACACATCAAAAAGCCCGCAGCCAGAAATGGACGCGGGCTTTCGACGTGATAAAACATAGAAACAATGAGCTGAGCCCCGCTTTTCACCAGTTTTCGGGAGAGACTTGCATTTTCAGCTTGTGCTCATGCGGAGCATATTTACCCGGAAAAATCCCCGGATATGCACCGTCCGCCCTTTCTGGGAATGCTTTTGTGCATCCTTGCCATCAATTGTCATCGGTAGCTTTGTTTTCCAAATTCTCCAGCCCGTCGGCAGCATACAGCCTACGGAGGCCACGGCCATGGCCGCATAACTTAAACGAAATGGCTTTCGGCAAATACGATGCGGTTGTCAGATCGTTGGCTCCGTTCAAGAGCTTCTCTACTTTGCCGGACCGACGAGGCTGAGCTTTCGCAGCACTTCGCGCGGTGCGGGCATGCGCCAGACGGTCTGGAAACATTCGACCACATTGCGCGCCGTGACGGCCAGACCAGGCAGCGCGACCCAGGCGGGGGCCAGCCGGCCAAGCAGGGCGGTCACGACGATGGAGGCTGCGGTTTCGCCCTGGCGGAAGGGTTGCTGGGCGGCGATGGCAACCAGCGGTTCGCTGGCGGCAAGGCCGATGGCAGCCTCGTGGCCGAGATCCACTGTCGCCATGGAAATCCTGCGGCCCATCGTTTCGAGAACCTGGGCGGCGGTCATCGCCGGCGTGTCCCAGACGACAAAGAGGCCGGCAAGTCCGGGATGGGCTTCGGCGAGACTTCGCGTGGTTTTGGCGACGTCCGACAGGGCGGGGAACCGCCGCACACGCAGCGTCACGTCCGCACGGTTAATCTGCATCCATTTCACGAAGGCGATTTCGCGTTCGTTGGTTGCAAAGAAATCGGCGTCATAACCGAGGACGCCGACGTCAGCGCCTTCCGGCAGATACGGCGACAAACCTTCCGCTGCGATCTTGCCGAGCCCAAAGTTGTCCGCCGAAACGAGCGAGATATAGTCCTTGCCGGGAAGAAGGCCGGTCGGAACGTTGTCGAGCAGGACAAGATTTATGCCGGCCGCCGCCACCCGCGCATGCGCTGCCGCCACTTTGGAATTGGCGACGGGCAGCGATATGATGGCGTCCGGGGCCTCGCCGATCAGCCGATCCAGCGCCTTTATCTGAACCTCCGGCGTGAAAGCGCAATCGACCACGTCGATAACCGCCACCCCGCATTGGCCGAGCATGCCGACGATGCCGGAGAGCTGCTGCTTGGCCCAGTCGCTCTCAAGCGTGTGCAGCACGATCGCGACGCGGAAGCCGCTTGCCCGTGCGCGCGTCATGTCTTCCGGCAGAAGCAGCACACGTTCGGGCGCCGATGCCCGCTCACCGTGAGGGCCAAGACCAGCAATCGTCATTCCATCCTCCTCACACGTCCGGCGGTCGGACGATGTCTCCCCCACTGACCTTCCGCCGGGCAATCTCGTTTTTCATGTGCTGGAAAAGCGGATGCGCCTGCGGCTGTCCCGCCATGATCCACTCTCGCAGCATGGGTGCTGCAAACAACCCTTCCGTCGCGACGATTGCTGCGCCGACAAGTCCCGACGAACTGCCCATCTGGGAGCGGATGATCTGCAGATCGCGGCTGACGAGCGGATGACAGGCGCCGTAAATTGCCTCCCGCGCGGAGGCGAGAAGAATGTCGTTGGTTTGCGCGATCGAGCCGGACAACACGATCAGATCCGGGTTCAGCATGTTGGCGAGCGTCGCGACAACCTGGCCGATCAGCCGGCCGCTCTGGGACAAAATCTCGATTGCCGCCGTATCGCCCATCTGGGCGGCCTGGGCAACTTCCAGTGCGGTGATGTCGCCGCCGCGCCGCGCAAGCTCCGAGAGGACAGGGCTCGCCCCGCTTTCCGCGGCAAGCCTGCCATCCTGGGCGATATGATCTGCTCCTACCATGGCTTCGAGGGTACCGGTCCTGTCGCCCACCGTTACCGGTACGGAGCCTATAAGGCCGACTGTACCCTGGGCGCCGCGAAACAGCACACCGTCACTTGTAAGCCCAGCGCCGATGCGTTTACCGACCTTGACCAACAGCATCGTGCCTTTGTTTCGTCCGGCGCCGGCGTGGAGTTCGCCCATCGTCATCGTTTCGACGCTGGAGCGAAGCCAGACCGGAGCATCGAAGGCATCGACCAGCGTCTCGACCAGTGGGAAGCTCTCCCATCCGGGCAGCACACCCGGCGTGGCACGCTGGAAAAGCGCTTCGCCGCCATCTGACACCGCGCCGGGAACGGAAATGGAAATGCCATAGAGCTGCGGATGTGAATGCCGTTCGAGAATCCATCGAAAGAGCGTCACCAGACGTTCGGCGAGGGCCGAGACCGGCTGCGTAAGTTCAGTGGCTTCGTGATGTTCCATCAGCAGGGAACCGGCAAGATCGGCGATGCCGACGCCTATCGCCGTCTGGTCGAGGGTGGCGACGAGAATACGGCCCCGATCGGCCGAAAAGCGCACGAGACGCGGCGCGCGGCCGCCGGTGGCCGTGCCGAGCTCGCTTTCGTCGATGAGGCCGAGCTCGCCAAGCGTTCCGAGACGGTCGGCGACGATGGCGCGTCCAAGCTCGCTGTGCCGCTCGATCTCCTGTCGGGTGGTGGCTTGCTCGGTGCGCACGAGGTTGAGGATATCGACGAGGCTCGGGGCAGCGGTTTCGGACACACGCGGACGGCCTTTGCGGCGGGAAGGTCCATCAACGTCCTTGGTTGCCGTTATCGGCATGGTTCGTCCTTTCCAGCGACTTCGCCCTCTCTCCCTTGATAAAGCGGCCCGTTTCGACTGGCAACAACCAACTTTTGTATTAAATCAGCAAAAGTTTGCAGTGTTATGCATTTAAATAATTGACATACGCTTTTTGTGGACGTAAGACAACGGCCACATCATGACGGTCACTGGGAGGAGGCGCCGATGTCAGAGTTCAAGCTCGCTTATCATGCGAACTGCTGGGGCAATCTCGGCGGGGATGCCGCCGGCGTGACCTCGATCACCAATCTCGCTTATCGGACCTTCGGCGACATGCGCCGCGCCTTCGCCGATATCGCTGCAGCAGGCTACGAGGGTGTCGAACTCTTCGACGGCAACCTCCTCGATTTCAGCGCCGAGGAGATGCGTGCACTGCTCGCCGAAAACGGGCTCACCCTTGTTGCCACCTATGCCGGCGGCAACCTCATCTTCGACGACATTCTTCCAGAGGAGCTGGCCCGCATCGTCCGCGCGGCGGATCGCGCTGCGGAACTCGGCGCGCCGCATCTGGTCGTCGGTGGCGGCGCCAAGCGCTTCGACGGGATCCGCGAAGCCGACTATCATAAGCTAGCGGCGGCACTCGACCGGGTGAAGGAGATCGCCGAGGCACGCGGCCTTACCGCCCATTACCACCCGCATCTTTCGACGATCGTCGAAGGGCCGGCGGAAGTGCGCAAGATCTTCGCGCTCACCGGCATCGACTTCTGCCCGGATACCGCCCATCTCGCGGCGGCCGGCGGCGATCCCGCCGCACTCATTCGCGAGCATGCGGCGCGCATTTCCTACGTGCATCTCAAGGGCTTCCAGAAGGAGCCCTTTGCCTTCACGCCCATCGACCGTGGCGACATCCCGACGGACGGGATTATCACGGCTCTTCGGGAGACCGGCTTTGCCGGCTGGGTTTGTACGGAACTCGATTCATGGCCTGATCCGCTTGAGGGAGCGAAAGCGAGCATGGCCTATCTCAAATCGGCCTGACGGCCGCGACCGGGGCGGGAGCCCCACTTTCGGGAGGAGAAAGTGATGATAACGAGACGATTCCTGTTGGGCACAGCTGCTATGGTGGCGCTTGCTCTTTCATATGCTGCACCGGCCTCTGCCGATCCGGATACCGCGCTGGCGGAGCTTCAGAAGACAGTTCTCTCCAAAGGACCTTCAGGCGAATCCCCATCCCCGGCGTCGGACGTCAGCCTGACCGATGAGGAACTGGCCAAGATCAAGGCCATGAACGCGACGGCCGCCATTGTCATGCACTACGGCGGCAACGACTGGTCGCGCGCTCAGATCAACGGCCTGCAGACACAGTTCGCCGCCATGGGCATCAAGGTTCTCGCGGTGACCGACGCCGGCTTCAAGCCGGAGAAGCAGGTCTCCGACATCGAGACCATCATGGCGCAGAAGCCGAGCATCATCGTCTCGATCCCGACCGACCCGACGGCGACCGCCACGGCCTACAAGGCGGCTGCCGACGCAGGCACCAAGCTTGTTTTCATGGATAACGTTCCGGCCGGTTTCGTCGCGGGCAAGGACTACGTCTCCGTGGTGTCGGCCGACAACTACGGCAACGGCGTTGCCGCAGCTCATCTGATGGCAAAGGCGCTGAACGGCGAAGGCGATATCGGACTGGTCTTTCATGCCGCAGACTTCTTCGTCACCAAGCAGCGCTACGATGGCTTCAAGGCGACGATCGCGTCGGACTATCCGAACATCAAGATCGTGGCCGAGCAGGGTATCGGCGGCCCGGACTTCTCGGGTGACGCGGAGAAGGCAGCATCTGCCATCCTGACCTCGAACCCCAACGTCAAGGGTATCTGGGCGGTCTGGGACGTACCGGCCGAAGGTGTGATCTCGGCGGCGCGCGTTGCCGGCCGCGACGATCTCGTCATTACCACGATCGATCTCGGTGAAAACGTTGCGATCTCCATGGCCCAGGGCGGTTTCGTCAAGGGGCTCGGTGCCCAGCGGCCTTATGACGCCGGTGTGGTCGAAGCAAAGCTTGCGGGCTATGCGCTGCTTGGAAAGCAGGCGCCCGCCTTCGTGGCGCTGCCGGCCCTGCCGGTGACGCGCGAAACCCTGCTCGACGGCTGGAAGGCTGTTTATTCGTCCGAGGCCACCGACAACATCAAGTCAAGTCTCGGACAGTGAACGATAAGGCGCGGGGCAACCAGCGTGCCCCGCGCCTCATGACATGAGCCGGCTTTGGCCGGCAGATGGAACACGGCTCGCGACAGCCGACCCCTTTTCAGGAGAAAACCGATGACCAAAGTGATGAACGTCGCCATGATTGGCGGCGGCTTCATGGGCAAGGCGCATGCTATGGCCTACGCCTCCATGCCGATGTTCTTCTGGCCCGCACCGGCCATTCCCCACCGCAAGGTCGTCGTCGACGTGACCGACGGCATGGCGGAGGAGGCACGCCTGCGCTACGGCTTCGAAGAAGCGTCCTCGGACTGGCGCGCGGTCGTCAATCGGCCGGACATCGACGTGGTCGATATATGCACGCCGAACAACGTGCATGCCGAGATCGCTATTGAGGCCGCCAAAGCCGGCAAGCATATCATCTGCGAAAAGCCCTTGGCCCGCACCGTCGAGGAGGCGAGGGCGATGCATGATGCGGTGAAGGCTGCCGGCGTCATCCACATGGTCGCTTTCAATTATCGCCGGACCCCGGCCGTGGCGCTTGCGAAGAAATACATTGAGGAGGGCCGGATCGGCCGCATCCTCAATTTCCGCGGCACCTATCTGCAGGACTGGTCCGCAGACCCGGATTCGCCCCTTTCCTGGCGGTTCCAGAAGAAGATCGCCGGCTCCGGCACGGTCGGCGATATCGCCACCCATGTCGTCGATCTCGCTCATTATCTCGTCGGCCCGATCGCCGAGGTGAATGCCATCACCACCACCTACAACAAGACGCGGCCGCTGCAGCAGGGCGGCATCGACAAGCTCGGTGCGGCAGAGAAGGCCACGGATGCCGAACGTGGCGAGGTGGATGTCGACGACGAAGTCATCTCGATGCTGAGGTTCGAGGGCGGCGCCATCGGCAGTCTCGAAGCGACCCGCAACGCCTATGGCCGCAACAACTTCATCACGCTGGAAATACACGGCACCAAGGGCTCGATCCACTTCAACTACGAGCGACGCGACGAGCTTCAGGTGATGTTTGCCGACGACCCGGCGGATGCCCGCGGCTTCCGCACCGTCTATACCGGCCCGGCCCATCCCTATGGCAACGGCCTCTGGCCTATCCCCGGTCTTGGTATCGGCTATTCGGAAACAAAGATCGTCGAGTGCTATGATTTCTTCTCGGCCATCGCGAAGAACCGGCAGCCCAGCCCGAACTTCGAGGACGGTCTCAAGACGGAACTGGTCGCCGACGCCCTCATCCGGTCCGGCGAAACCGGTCTGTGGGAGAAGGTCGGATGAGTGCGAGCGCCGCTGCCGTCCGCATGACCGGCATATCCAAGACCTTTGGAGGGGTGCGTGCGCTGGACGACGTTTCCCTCGAGGTCCAGCCCGGCGAGGTGCACGCGCTGCTGGGCGGCAACGGCGCCGGCAAGTCAACGATCCTGAAAGTGCTGAACGGGGTGCATCGCCCCGACAACGGCGCCATCGAGGTCGGTGGCGTGCCTCTTACGACGCACACGCCGGAGGCGTCACGCGCCGCCGGCATCGCCATGAATTACCAGGAAATGAGCCTTGTTCCGACCCTAACGGTTGCCCAGAACATCTTCCTGACGCGCGAATACCGTGTCGGCACGGGGCTTATCGACGACCGGGAGGCCGAGCGGCGCGCGGCGGACCTTTTCGCGCTGCTTGATGTCTTCGTCGATCCGAAGGCGGTGGTCGGCGATCTCGGCGCCGGCCAGAAACAGTTGACGGAAATCGCCAAGGCAATCTCGCAGGATGCCAAGGTTCTGGTGCTGGACGAACCATCGACGGCGCTTGCCGTTTCCGATGTCGAGCGGCTCTTCGTCTTCCTGCGCAAGCTGAAGGCAAAGGGGGTGGCGATAATCTATGTCAGCCACCGCATGGACGAGATCGCCCGCATCGCCGACCGCGCAACGATCCTGCGCGACGGGCGCCACGTCATTACCGCGCCGCTCAGCGAATTGCCGATCGATACGATGATCGAGCATATCGTCGGTCGGCGCTCGAAGGGGCTGTCGGACGTCGAACGCGGCGCGGCCGTGCGGGGCGAAGTCCTGCTGGAACTGAAGAATGTCAGCGGCCGCCACAAGCCGGAAAACGTTTCCCTGAAACTGCATCGCGGCGAGGTGCTGGGGCTCGCCGGCCTTCTCGGTTCCGGCCGCTCGTCGCTGGCGCGGGTGATCGCCGGCATCGACCCGGTAACCAAGGGTGAAATCCGCATCAAGGACCGCGCTGTGGCCATCCGCAAGCCGGGCGATGCGATTGCTCAGGGTGTGGCGCTGGTGCCGGAAGCCCGGGCCACCCAGGGCATCATCCCCGCCCATTCGGTGGCCTCCAACATGATCCTCGCCGTCATCGACCGGCTTTCCGCAGGCGGCCTCGTCGATAACAAAGCGGCAAACGAGTTGACCGACGCGCAGATCGAACGCCTGCGGGTGAAGACGGCAAGCCGCGACCATGCGGTGTCGACGCTTTCGGGCGGCAACCAGCAGAAGGTGGTCATCGGCAAATGGCTCGCCACCAATCCCGACATCCTCATCCTCGACGAGCCGACCGCAGGCATCGATATCGGTTCGAAGTCCGAGATTATCCGTCTCGTCCGCGAACTCGCAGCTGCCGGCAAGGGCATCATCATGATCTCGTCGGAACTCTCCGAGCTATTGACCGCCTGCGACCGCATTCTCGTCATGTCCGAGGGGCGCGTGCACCAGGATCTTCCGCGCGAGGCGCTGGAAGATCCGTCCGTGCCCGCCGACGACCTCGCTCACCGTCTTCAGGCCGCCGAACAGCGGCTCCAGATCGAAATCCAGAAGGCTCTTGCGGTTCAGGAGATATCCCATGGCTAACGCCTTCTTCGCCAACTGGCGCCAGAACATCATCTATATCGGCTTCGTCGTCATTTTCATCGTCTTCGCGGTGACGCTGGCCGACAAGGGGTTCCTCAACCCCAACAACCTGCTCAACATCGTGCGGCAGACGGCAATGATTGCCGTCATGGCGATTGCCATGACCTTCGTGCTCTCGGCCGGCGAGATTGACCTTTCGGTCGGCGCGGTCGCGGGCCTTTCGACCGTCACCGTCGCGATGGCGATTGCCGCGGGCGGGCCGATCGTCGGTGTTGGCGCGGGTATTGCCACGGGACTTGCGGTCGGCATGTTCAACGGCTGGCTCACCACGCGCATTGGCATTCCGTCATTCCTCACCACGCTCGCCATGATGGGTATCGCCAAGGGGGTCGCCATGTGGATATCGGGGACCGCCGCCGTGCCGATCCTGTCGCCGGGTTATTCCTGGCTCTTCGGTGGCGGCAATCTCGGTCCGGTGCCGGTGCTGCTGCTCTGGATGGCGGTTCTCGGTGGCATCGGCCATATCGTGCTGCGCCGTTCGAGTTTTGGCCGGCGGGTTCTGGCCACCGGCGGCGGCGAAACGGCGGCGCGCTATTCCGGCATCGACACGAAGGCCATCAAGTTCAAGGTGCTGGTGCTCTCCTCGCTCGCAGCAGCGCTTGCCGGAATGCTCTATGCGGGCCGCCTGCAATCCGGCCGCTTCCAACTGGGCGAGGGCGACGAACTCTCGGTCATCGCGGCGGCAGTGCTCGGCGGCACGAGCCTGTTCGGCGGCAAGGGAACCGTCATTGGGACCATCGTCGGCGCGCTGATGATCGGCCTCATCAACAACGGGCTTATCCTGATGGGTCTCGAATTCAGCCAGCAGCTGATCGCCCGTGGCGGCATCATCATTCTCGCCGTCGCGCTCAGCCAGAAGCGGAGCTGATGCGATGATCGTTTCGCTCATCGTAACGCTGACAGCCCGACCGGAAACGCGGGAAGAGCTTTTCCGCCTTCTCGTCGATCAAGTTGGACCGACCAGGGCCGAACACGGCTGCATAGACTACAACCTTCATATCGATGCGGCCGATCCCTGCGTCTTCGTGTTCTACGAGAACTGGAAGACGCAGGCGGATCTGGACGCGCACATGGATATGAACCATCTCAAGCCGCTGCTAAGCCAGATCGACCGCCTGCTCGCCAAACCGATCGACATATGGCGGCTGTTGCCGGCATAACCCACGGGGACCGGGCGGTCGCACCGCGACTGACCAAAGCGACGAAGCTGCTGATGATGCGTGCGGAACTGAGCGCCTCCACTTCTGGCTCTGCTGCGCGTGTCCGCCTCGATCGTCACCTTCCGGCTTTCAGAAAAGGGGCGCTCATCACTTGTCCTGCGAAGCGTCGATGGCCTCCCGCAACGCTTCGGAAAGCTGCCGTCGCGTGTAAGGCTTTGCAAGCGGCCGGAATCGCGACGTGGCACCGATACGTTCGATATCCGCGTAACCCGATGCCAGAACGACCGGGAGGCTGGGATACAGTGTCGCGATCTCGGCCGCCATGGCGTGGCCATCAAGCGGTCCCGGCATGACTACATCCGAGAAAACCAGATCGAACGGACTATCCGTTTCCAGTATCCGCAATGCTTCCGTTGCATCGGCCGCGCTTGTCACGAAATAACCAAGGGACATAAGCGTCGCGGCGGCAAATTCACGCACCATAGGATCGTCTTCGACGACGAGAATGCGCTCACTGCCGCCGTGCAACAGCCCGTTTTGTATAGCCTCGACAGCCGTCTCGGTGGACGTCAGCCGCGGAAAGTAGAGGGAGACGGTTGTTCCCTTGCCCGGCTCCGAGGCAATTTCGATCCGCCCGCCC
Source organism: Pararhizobium arenae (assembly GCF_001931685.1). Classification (GTDB taxonomy): domain Bacteria; phylum Pseudomonadota; class Alphaproteobacteria; order Rhizobiales; family Rhizobiaceae; genus Pararhizobium; species Pararhizobium arenae. The sequence goes on from NZ_MOOY01000005.1 coordinate 9,649, forward strand.
GATTGCCGCATGAAACCGTACACCGTGCTCAGGCCCAGGCCGCTTCCCTTGCCGAACGGTTTCGTCGTGAAGAAAGGTTCGAAAGCCTTTGCGCGCGTCTCCGGGTCCATCCCGAAGCCTGTGTCTGATACCCGTATCACGATGTCGACGCCGTTTTGCGCCGTCGATATCGTGACTTTGCCGCCATTGGGCATCGCATCGCGGGCGTTGATGCAGAGGTTCATGAGCGATGCTTCCAGCTGCGCCGCATCCGCTCTCAATTGGCCTGCTGCCGGATCGAGCTCAAGATTGAGGACGATCGTTTCGCCAAGTGCCGTCGAGAGCAGGCCCTCCATTGCCCGAATGGAACTGTTGATGTGCAAGGCCGCCGGTTCGAGGGGTTGCCGGCCCGCGAAGGTGAGAAGCTGGCGCGTGAGGGCGGCGCCTTGCTGGGAGGCTTTGTGGTTGAGCCGCGCTATCGCTGAAAGTCTCGGATCGGCGATTTCGTCGGCCAGTGTCTCCGCCGTCCCGATAATGACGGTCAAAAGGTTGTTGAAATCATGGGCGACGCCGCCCGTCAGCTGGCCTATGGCTTCGAGCCGCTGCGCCTGCAGCCGTTTTGCCTCGTTCAGTCGCGTCTCGGTAACGTCGCGGACGCCGCCTACCATCCGGGTGGCCTTGCCTGCGGCATTGCGGATGATGTGGCCCTGGTCGAGGACCTCGGCATATGTGCCCGTCCCACGTCGGAAGCGGTATTCCTCCAGCCAGGTGACGGCCTTTCCCTCGATCGCTGCAAGTACACTCGATACGACCCGGGTGCGATCATCGGAATGGATTTTGGCTTCCCACTCCCGAAATCCATCCTCGACCGGCACATCCTCATGCCCGAAGACGGATGCGATATTGCTGTTCCATTCCACCCGGCCGGTTGCAATGTCCCAGTCCCAGATCGCATCCGTCGTCATCATGGCGACGATCGCGAACCGTTCCTCACTTTCGGCCAGGCGTTCCTCCGCACGTCTTTTTTCGGTGATGTCACGCCCGGTCGCGACGAAATGGGTCGCGCGTCCATCGGAACCAACGATGGGTGCGATGCTCATGTCTATCCAGTGTTCGCGGTCGTCTTTTGTGTAATTGAGAATTTCGGCGCGGATCGCTTTTGACCGCGCAATCGCTTTGTCGATCCTTTGGATGCTCGCTGCGTCGGTTTGCGGACCCTGGAGGAAGCCGGGAGAACGGTGAAGCGCATCGTCCGGCGAATAACCGGTGATCCTGACGAAGGCGTCGTTGACGTAGACGATCGCTTGCCTGCCTGCCGGCTGAGATTCGCCTTTCGTGATGATCACGAAGTCATCGATTCTCGAGATCGCCAGTTCGAGAAGGCGCAGATGTTCATCGGCCTTATGCCGCTCCGTTACATCCCGGAAATAGACGGTCAGGCCCGCCGGTCCAGGGTAGGCGGTGACGGAGAACCATGCGTCAAGGGACTGGTAAAACACTTCGAAATCGGCCGTCCTGTTCTCGCGGACCGCACGCTCGTAGTGCTGCCGGATGGTTCCAGAGGATGCCTCCGGAAACTCCTCCCAGATCAGCTGGCCGAGAAGCGCCGAACGTGGGCGCTCAAGCAGACGCTCGGCCTGGCGGTTGAGGTAGGTGAAGCGCCACTCGGTATCGAGCTGGAAAAACGCATCGCTGATGTTTTCCATCGACTCGGCGAAACGCTGCTCGAGATCCCTGGCCGTTTTTTCCAGCCGCTTGCGTTCGTCGATGTCCTGGAGGGCACCCTGAACCCGGCAGATCCGGCCCATGTCATCGCGGATCGCCACGCCGATCGCGCGAACCCATTTGCGCCGTCCGGTTGCATCGATGATCTCGACCTCGATATCGTAGGGCAGGCCGGTCGCGACGCAGGATTCGAAATGTCGCGTGATCGTGTCTCGCCATTCCGGAGCGAAATAGCCGATCCCTTCATCAATGGTGACGGTCCTGCCCTTTAGTATCTGGTGGATCGCCCAGGTTTCATCCGACCATTCTATTTGCCTGTCCGGCAGGTGCACCACCCATCCGCCGAGTTTTGCGACCTTGCCGGCAATCTCCAGAAGTGCCTTATTTTCATGGAGATCGGGCCTCTCCCATGCCCCATCTCGACGAAGTCGCCAGGCAATGAAGAGAGCGGCGCCGACGAGCCAGAGCCAGGCCGGCACTGGCGACCATGCGAGAACGAGAGCCGAGACGCCTCCTGCAAGCAGTCCGGTGGAAAACCGGTCCGCTCTCCACTGCCTGACACTGGTCACAAAAGAGCGAAAGACATTGCCGGCGATTGCGTACCCCCTCTGCATGGTCTGTGTTTCCCCCAATCGTCATGAAATTCACACACTCGATAATATCCCAAGGCGCTGTAATCCATGGGAAACTGAGGCCCTTTAACCTTTTTTAAATTTGGCGCGACTGTCGCTTAAGGGCGGATCTGTCTAATCGATGCATTCAACTGCCTCGGTCCTGCCTCCCGACATTGGAGGTGTCTAGGCAAGCATTGAGGTCAAGCTGTGAAGTCCAACAAAAGAAAGACCTATCTCAGTCGCGTCCAATCCGATTACTTCACCCGCAAATGGTATCGCCGAAGCGTCACGCTCTTCTGCACTCTGCTGTACGCGGGAAAATGGATGCGGAAGGCGCAGACCATTCGTTGCCTCGTTCTCGAAATCAGCGAGGGCGGCGCGACCGTGCGCATCGGAAAATCGGAGATTCCGGACTTCGTCTACCTTGTTTTCGGCAGATTTGACATCGTGGTTGGCAGCGTCGTTGTTCAGCGCGATCCCGGCCATCTGCATCTTTGCTTCATCAAGCAATTGAGACCCGACTTCGTCAATCGGTTGTCACGCATCAGCTCCCCGTTCGCGACCTTGGAAAGCCTTAGCCCGATCACCATCTCAGGGAGCGAGAACGTGCAGCCAAAGCTGCCTCCAAGGCCTCCTCCATCCTATGGCGACGGGAACGGAGGCTTGGCCCAACCCGCCAGGCATTCGAAAAGACCATGAATATTATGATCATCGAAGATCAACGCGATGTCGTTGAAATGTTGCGGCTGAATTGGTCGGATTCGCGGGATCGGCTCGACTCCCTTGCGACCGCGAGGCAGGCCGCTTTATTCATTCCAATGAACTCGCTGCCTATGACTGCATGCTCATCGATATCAACCTGACCGACGGGTGCGGATTGGAACTGCTTCGCGATGCGCGCACTCGCTCCGACATTCCCATTGTCATGATCTCGGGCGCCGGCGATGCCGACAGCCGGGCCGACGCCATCAGTGTCGGCGCAGACGACTATGTGATGAAACCCTTCAGCGTGAAGGAACTGCGCGCCCGCGTTCATCGGCTTCACGAGGCGCGTGTTGGGCGCAGCGCTCCACGGCAAAGCCCCTCCTTCAGGATCGGCAATATCGATTGCGACATCGGTCGCCTGTCCATGGATTTCGAGGGCGCCAGTCAGGCGCTGACGGCCCTCGAAGGACGTATACTCCAGGTTCTGCACGCCAGTATCGGCGAGGATTGCCCGAAGTCGTGCATCGCACGCCAAGCCCTCTTTCGCGAATACGACCCCCGCGACAAGACCATCGACGTCTACATCAACCGACTGCGCGGCAAGCTCGCGGAACTCGATGCAGCGAGCGGCGAAGCCATCAAGACAATCCGCGGCGTGGGATATCGCCTGAGCGATCTCCAACAACACTGAGAGTAGAAGCGCGATATGCATGAGTTAGTTGAGCGTTACTTGCATTCCGCCCAGGCTGCCGAAGCCCAAAGTTTTTCACCGGAGGAAAAAGTTCGCCTGAAGCGGCTGAAAGAGTTGTCCATCGTCTCGACCGGCCCGGACCCGGTGCTCGACGCTCTCGTCGATGCCGCCTGCCTTGCGGCCGGCACGCCTATCGGGCTCATCACGTTGCTGGACGGTGAGCGTCAATGGTTCAAGTCGAAGCGCGGGATCGACGGGGAAGGTTCCCGCCGGGCGGACGCCTTCTGCGACTATACAATCCGGTCGTCGACGCCGTTTGTCGTGCCGGACGCCGTTCGCGATGTCCGCTTTGCCGATAACCCCTTCGTAACGGGAAGGGACAAGATTCGCTTTTATGCCGGTGTGCCGCTGGAGGTCGAGCCGGGGTTACGGCTTGGCTCTCTCTGCGTCCTCGACCGTATGCCGAGGCGGCTGGGAGCGGATGTGCGGGGCCTGTTGGCTGGGCTGGCACGTTGCGCGGTGGAACGTATCCTGCAGTCCGAAGACCGATATCTCTTGTCCCGGATCGACTCCGGCCGGCTCGATCGTGCGAAAGCGGACAAGGCTGAGCTGGTGCTGGCGCAGGAGGCGCTCAGCCAAGGTCTTTTCCTGCTTCATTATCAGCCGAAGATTGCACTCGATACAGGTCGTCGTATAGGCTTCGAAGCCCTCCTGCGGCTCAAGAAGCCAGATGGCACGATACTCGGTCCCGCAGCATTTGCAGCGGCTCTTGTTGAGCCCGCACTTTCCAAGCGCATTGGCAGTCATGTCCTGAAGAGCGCCGTCGCGCAGGCCAAGGCATGGAAGGACGCCGGCTTCGACGATTTCGGGCACATCGCCATTAACGTCTCGTCGTCCCAATTTATCACATTTCCGGACGGTCTGTCGCTTGTCGATGAAATCCAGGAGGCGACGCGGTCGGCGGGACTTTCGCCAAAGCATATTCAGATCGAGGTTACGGAGGGGGTCATGCTGTCGGAGCAGGGCGGCGATATCGGCGCGCAACTTGAGGCGCTTCGCGCTGCGGGCATCATCGTTGCGTTTGACGATTTTGGCACCGGCTTTGCGTCCCTCGTGCACCTGAAGGGGCTTGCCTATGACCAGATCAAGATCGACGGCTCCTTCGTGCGGGCGATGACAGGCTCGCGTGCCGATCATGCCATCGTAAAAGCCATCATCGATATGGCAAGGGCGATGGGAAAACACGTCGTCGCCGAAGGTGTGGAAACCACGGAGGAACGCCATGCATTGCAAACGTTAGGCTGCCATTATGCCCAAGGGTTCCTCTTCGGCCGACCCGCCGGTGCATCCGATATAGCTTTCTCTCCCGGTTGCTGAAAGCAACACGGATGCCCCGCCACGAATTTCAGGCGGGCGGGTTTTCCATCTTGTGGAGGTGCGGACTACCTACAGTGCTTGATAGTGCGAGGTCACTCGCAGTTGTAACCACTTGCTTCAAATCCGCCCGGCGTCTACATCGCGCGCACGCCAACCCAGCCCATCACGCGACATCCGGCAGCTTTTCCAGGAGTTTGTCGAGCGTGATCGGATAATCTCGTACGCGCACGCCGGTCGCATTGTAGATGGCGTTCGCAATGGCTGCCGATACGCCGCACAGGCCAAGCTCGCCAACACCCTTCGCCTTCATCGGCGACGAGTATGGGTCTGTCTCATCCAGGAAAATCACCTCCTGATGCGGAATATCAGCATGCACCGGGACCTCGTAGCCGGCCAGATCGTGGTTGACGAAGAAGCCATGGCGCGTGTCAACCGAGAGTTCCTCCATTAGAGCCCCGCCGGCACCCATTGTCATAGCGCCAATGACTTGACTGCGGGCGGTGATCGGATTGAGGATTCGGCCTGCCGCACAGACTGCCAACATCCGGCGAATACGGGTCTCGCCAGTTGCGACATCCACGCCGACTTCGACAAAATGCCCGCCGAAGGTCGATTGTTGATGCGTCTTGGTCAGGTCACCCCATTCCATCGTGTCTTCACCGACAAGACCATCCGGCCCTGCCGCTTCAGCCAGCGAGACGACCCGGCTCCCAGATTTTACCTGACCGTCTTCGAAGACGACGTCTGTCGAGTTGATGCCGAGCTTCGCGGTTATCGCTTCGCGGAGTTTGACGCAGGCGGCATAGACGCCTGACGTGGCGGAGTTTGCGCCGAACTGCCCGCCGGAGCCAGCCGATACGGGAAAGCGGGAATCGCCAAGCTGAACAGCGACCTTGTCGACCGTCACGCCCATCATTTCAGCGGCCGTCTGCGCGATAATCGTATAACTGCCCGTACCGATGTCCGTCATATCGGTTTCCACGGTCACAGTGCCTTCTGCGTCAAGCTTGACCCGTGCGCCCGATGGCATGACCAGGTTGTTGCGGAAAGCCGCAGCGACGCCCATGCCGACCATCCAGTTGCCCTCACGCTTCGTGCCGGTCCGGGGCCGCTTGTCCCAGCCGAATTTCTGCGCACCGAGCTTCAGGCACCCGACCAGATCGCGATAGGAAAACGGGCGTTCCGGATTTTCCGGATCGACCTGCGTATCGTTCAGAATACGAAACTCGATCGGATCCATTCCGAGTTTTTCCGCCATTTCGTCCATGGCAATTTCGAGAGCCATCAGCCCGGGCGCCTCGCCGGGCGCGCGCATGGCATTACCTTCCGGAAGATCGAGCGTTGCGAGCTTCATTGCTGTTATCCGGTTTTCACCCGCATAGAGCAGGCGGGTTTGCATGACGGCCGGTTCCGGCCCGCCTCCCGGCAAATCTCCCGACCAGCTCTCATGAGCGATAGCCGTGATCTTGCCGCTACGCTCGGCACCAATGCGGATGCGCTGTATCGTTGCCGGGCGGTGCGTCGTATTGTTGGGTATCATCGGCCGGGGGAGCGCGACCTTGACCGGGCGCCCGATCTTTTTTGCAGCCAAGGCTGCAAGGACTGCATCTGCCCGCAGGAAGAGCTTGCCCCCAAAGCCACCACCGATGAACGGCGACATCAGATGGACTTTCTCCTTCTCGATGCCCAGCGTTGTCGCGAGATCGGTGCGCCACCAGTCGATCATCTGGCTCGATGTCCACAGGGTGATTTCGTCGCCGTTCCATGCGGCAATCGACGCATGCGGCTCCATCATCGCGTGGGACTGGTCGGGTGTCGTGTATTCCGCATCAAGCGTGATGGGAGCGGCAGAAAAGGCAGCTTGAAAGTCGCCGGCCGCGCTTTCCGGTTCCGTCGAAGGTTCGGGTGTCTTCGCGCTGGTCTTCTCAGCCTTTAAGTCGAACCGCCCCTTTTCGGCTGCATAGTCGATCCTGATCAATGCTGCTGCTGCTCGTGCCTGTTCGAAGGTTTCAGCGATCACGACCGCCACGGCCTGATGGTAATGCTGGACTTCGCTACCGCCGAACAGTTTTGCAGTGTTGTATTTGCCTTTTTCAAGATCACCCACGTCGAGCGTTGTAACGACGCCGAGAACGCCCGGTGCCTTGCGAACCGCGGCGCTGTCAATCGAGAGCACCCGTCCCTTGGCGATGGAGGAGCCGACCGGATACCCGTAGGCATAGGCAACTTTCGGGTCGTGCCATTCATACGCATAGATGGCCCGACCGGTGGTTTTGGATTCTCCATCGATACGGTGAACCGGCTTGCCGACGACTTTGAGCTGATCGATCGGATTGGTCGTTGCTGGTTTGTCGAACTCCACGGTTCTATCCTCTCGCCTCTGCCAGAACTGCGCCGAGCGTGCGCTCGACGAGATCGACTTTGAATCTGTTGTGCTCTGTCGGACGGGCATCCGCCAGCAGGATCGCCGATGCGGTTCTTGCACCCTTCGGCAGTTCGGATTCCGCGGCCTCAATACGCCAGGGTTTGGGAGCGATGCCACCGATGGCGATGCTGCCGGTACCGTCCGGATGCACCACCGCCCCGACCGATACCAGCGCGAAAGCATAGGATGCGCGGTCGCGAACCTTCCGGTAGATGTGCTTTCCTCCGGCGGGCTTTGGCAGCACGACGCCGGTGATGAGTTCTCCCCGCTCCAGCACGGTCTCGATGTGCGGTGTATCGCCTGGAAGGCGATGGAGATCGGCAATGGGTATCGCCCGTTTTTCGCCCGTGGCGCCGGTCGTTTCGACGACCGCGTCCAAAGCACGCATCGCGACGGCCATGTCACTGGGATGCGTGGCTATGCATGCATCGCTGACCCCCACGACACCGAGCTGGCGGGTAAAGCCGCCGATTGCCGAACAGCCGCTTCCCGGCTGTCGCTTGTTGCACGGCTGGTTGGGATCGTAGAAATAGGGACAGCGTGTCCGTTGAAGAAGATTGCCGGCCGTCGTCGCCTTGTTGCGCAACTGCCCGGACGCCCCGGCAACGAGCGCGCGGGACAGAAGCGCGTAATCGCGTCGAACAGTTTCATTGGCAGCAAGGTCGGTGTTTCGAACAAATGCGCCGATCCGAAGACCGCCGTCTGACGTCTTCTCGATCGTATCCAGGCCAAGTCCATTGACGTCAATCAAATGCGACGGCTGCTCGATCTCCAGCTTCATGAGGTCGAGGATATTGGTGCCGCCCGCAATGAATTTTGCTTCAGGATTTCGGGCAGCTGCCTTTGCCGCGGCCTCGACGGAGGTGGCCCGCTCGTAAGAAAACGCTCTCATGCCGGAACTCCCGCAACCTCGGTTATGGCATCAAGAATGTTTGAGTAAGCGCCGCACCGACAGATGTTGCCGCTCATACGTTCACGGATTTCGGCCGAGGTGATGGCGGCGGGTGTGTTGAGGTCTTGGGTAACGTGGCTCGGGATGTCTGCCCGTATCTCTTCAAGAACGGCCACCGACGAGCATATCTGCCCGGGGGTACAGTAACCGCACTGGAAGCCATCGTATTTCACGAAGGCTGCCTGCATCGGGTGGAGGCTGCCCGGCTGTCCAAGGCCCTCGATTGTCGTGATCTTGTCACCTTCATGCATCACCGCCAAGGTCAGGCAGGAGTTGATGCGCCGCCCGTCGACCAGAACCGTGCAGGCGCCACACTGGCCATGATCACATCCCTTCTTCGTTCCCGTCAGATGCAGATGCTCGCGCAGGGCATCGAGCAATGTGGTGCGGTTATCCAAATCGAGACGTTTCGCTTCACCATTGACCTCAAAAGAGACTTCCGTAGACCTATTCAAGCTTTCTTCCCCTCTGTCTGCCGCGCGCGCTCCGCCGGCGGCCCCTGCAAGCGCAACAGTTGCCGCCGACGACACAAGCAATTCGCGTCGGGAAAGTTCCAAATTGAATGGTGTCGGCATCACGACCTCCGGAATAAAGGCTTTTCCACGAGGAGCCGCGATAAGCCGATTTGGCCCTTCAAGCTTGGGCAGGGACTGGGATCGAGTGCGCCGGAAAACCCGTACGGTTATAGACTGAGTTCATGAATACCGGTGGCGTTCGTACCCAGCTTCTTAAAAGCGGGAGGTGGCAAGCTTGTTCCAAAGAAGCTTGCAGTCTTCTGCGAAACCTTCCAGTCCGATCCTCGGTCACGGTGGCAGTTAGAAGTGTCTCCTCGATAAAACTCTGAAAATAAACGAATATTGGAGTATGGAAATCGCTTGATTGAAAGGTGCCCTCTGAAAATGGCCAGAAGTTCCCGCATTTCCGACTTGACGATGCCCGCGATCTGTTATTTAGTTCGGTAACAGAACGAATTAAAGAGGCGGATGTGAGCGAGACACTGCGGATATCCCGGAAGTTTTCCCAAAGAGCGGTTATGGAAGCCATTGTGCAGGGCGGGCCGGTCTCGCGTGCGTCCATTTCCAAGCAGACCGGGCTTTCCAAGCAGACGATTTCGGAAATCGTTCGCCAGCTTGAGATCGATGGCTGGGTTCGCGAAACGGGACGGACAAGCGGCCATATCGGCCGCACTGCCGTGACCTACGAGCTTGTGCCCGATGCGGCTTATATTGCGGCGGTCGATCTCGGGGGCACCAAGGTTCGTGTCGCGATCGTCGATCTGACCTGCCAGGTGTTTGCCGAAGATGTCGCGCCGACCGATCCGCGCGGCGGGCCGGCTGTGGTCGATCAGATCGTTTCCATGTGTTTTGCGGCCGCCAAGACGCAGAATATTGCGCGAGACCGCATCCGGCTTGCCGTTATCGGCGCGCCGGGGGCCCCTGACGACCGGACAGGTCGTATTCTGCTTGCCCCGAACATCGCCGGTCTCGACACGATGAATGTTGCGGCCGCCCTTGAGAAAGGCTTCGGTTTCGACGTCATGCTTGAGAACGACGTCAATCTCGCCGTTCTGGGGGAGAACTGGCTGGGGCAGGGGCAGGGCATCGATAATCTTGCCTATATTGCGCTCGGTACGGGTATCGGCGGCGGGCTGATGGTTGGTGGAAATCTCGTGCGCGGCGCAAGCCATGCGGCGGGCGAGCTTGGATTTCTGCCCTTCGGGTCCGATCCGTTCGAGCCTGAATCGTTGCGGTCGGGCGCGTTCGAGCGGGCCGTCGCCTCGGGCGGCATCATCGAGCGTTTCCGCGCTGCAACCGGCAAGACGCTGGGTGTACCGGCGATCTTCGATCTCGCATCGGAAGGTGACGCTTCTGCCCTCACCGTGCTTGACGATACTGCCCGTCTTCTTGCCCGCGGCATCGGCGCGATCGCCGTAGTCGCCAATCCGCAAAAAGTCATCCTCGGCGGCTCCATCGGCCTGCGCCCGGAGATTCTCGAGCGGGTAAAGACTTTCCTGCCTCAATGTTTCCCGTATGCGATCGATGTGGAAGCGAGCCAGCTTGGCGCGCGCGCGGCGATCATCGGAGCGGCCGCGATTGGTCTCGGCCATCTGCACAACACACTCTTCGGGGCCGACACGCCTGACAGCCGCATCTCGCTGCCGCCGGCAAACACGGTCACCTTGCGGGAGGTTGCGCGATGACCACGGACGCCCTGATCGACCGTCTTCGAAGCCATCTTGACCGGGAGGATGCGATCGCGCTTCTGCGCGGCGCCATCGGGCACAACAGCGTGACGGGAAACGAGGCCAATATCGCGGTTTATCTCGAGCGGGAGATGCAGACCCGTGGCATTGAAGCGGTCTCGGTTGCCGATTTTCTTCCGGGCAGGCCCAATGTCTGGGGTGAGCGCAAGGGGACGACGAGCGATCGTCGACTGCTCTTCATCGGCCATACCGATACCGTGCATGTGGAGGGATGGCGCGAGCACTGGGCGGGCACCGAGCGCGAAGATCCGTTTGCCGCCCCTATGATCGATGGCGCGATCTGGGGGCGTGGCGCAGGCGACCTCAAGGCGGGTATCTGTACATCGCTTGCCGCCCTTTCGCTGCTCGATAGAGCCGGCATCCGACTTGGCGGCGATCTCGCCTTCGCCTTCGTCGGCGACGAGGAGAGCGGGGAGCCGGGCACGGGCGTCTCCGCCGGCGTCAAGGATTACGTCTCCCGCATCGAAAGCGGGGACATCGCCCGGCCGGATTTCGCGGTTTATGTCGAGCCGACCCGGCTCTCGGTCTATCCCGCGCAGATCGGCTTTTTCATCGCCGATATCACCATCACCGGCCGGTCCGCCTATTTCGGCGTGCCGGAGCTTGGCAAGGACGCACTGAAGGCAAGCCATGCCGTGATGTCCGCCCTTTGGCGACATTCGGAAGAGATTTCCGCCCGGGCCGAGCATCCACTGATCGGCCGTTCGTTTCTGCTGATTACCGGCCTGACGGGCGGCGGCTTCATCGCCGTGCCGGAAACCTGCAAGCTGTCGCTGATCCGCAAGCTCCTGCCGGGGGAGGCCCTCGATACGGCGGCGGCTGAAATGGAGGCGGTGATCCGTGGCGCGATCGACGATCCCGAGATCCTTGTCGATATATCCTATCCGGCCGGACGTGATCATGCGCTGGGCGGAACGGCTGCGGAAATCGCCAGCGACCTTCCTGAGGTGACCCTTCTCTCCCACGCCGTCCGCGAGGCAATGACGGGGCGAGGCGCCATCGAGGGTGCGCCGTTCTGGTCGGAATCGCCGTTTTTCGTCAACCGGCTGGGCATTCCCGCCGTCTATTGCGCGCCGGGCGACATCCGCAACTGCCACACATTCGAGGAGCATGTCGATGTCGAGGAGTATCTCGCCGGCATCGTCGCTTTTGCAAGCTTCATGGCCCGCTACTGCGGCGTGATCGACTGAGTGAAAAATCAAAAAAGAGGGAAACGAAACAATGTTTATGAGGAAATTTCTGAATGCCACTGTTCTTGCCGGTCTGCTTCTCTCGGGAGCGCCGGCAATGGCACAAACGGTTGGACCGGCAGGCGAGACCGCCACGCCGAGCGCCGATATCGCCCTGTCCGATGCCGATCTGGCCGCGTTGAAGGACAAGGGTTACAAGGCGGCCTTGCTCTGGCACACGTCGTCGGACTTCGTGAATGCCGTTTCGGCCGGCGCCAAGGATGAGTTTGCCCGCGCCGGTGTCGAGGTCGTGGTGCAGACGGATGCAGGCTTCGACGCCGCCCGTCAGCGCTCCGACATCGAAACGGCGCTGGCCGCCAAGCCGAACGTCATTCTCGCGCTGCCGCTCGATCCGGTGACGTCTGCGGAAGCCTTCCGCCAGGCGGTTTCGGATGGCGCGAAGCTGGTCTTCCTTTCGAACCTTCCCGCCGACTACAAGCACGGCACGGATTACGCCGCCATCGTCACCGACGACCTCTTCCAGATGGGTAAGCAGGCGGCGGATGCGCTGGCCAAGTCCATCGGCGGCAAGGGCAAGGTCGGCTGGATTTTCCATGATGCGACCTACTACGTGACGAACCAGCGCGACAACGCCTTCAAGACGACCATCGAGAAGGACTATCCGGACATCAAGATCGTCGCCGAGCAGGGCATTACCGATCCGGCCCGCGCCGAGGAACTGGCAAGCGCCATGCTGTTGCAGAATCCGGATCTCGACGGCATCTACGTCACCTGGGCGGAGCCGGCCGATGGGGTGCTGGCAGCGCTGCGCGCCTCCGGCAACACCAAGACGAAGATCGTCACGCTCGATCTTGCCGAACCTGTCGGTCTCGACATGGTCAAGGACGGCGCCGTCGTGGCACTCGTGGCCGACAAGGCCTATGAACTCGGCCGCGCGATGGCGGCAACGGGCCTCAAATCCCTGCTCGGCCAGCAGACGCCGCCCTTCATCGTTGCCCCGGCCCTGACGGTGACGAAGGATAACGTGGCGGACGGCTGGAAGCAGTCGCTTAATCGCGATGCGCCGCAGAGCATTCTCGACGCGCTGAAGTGAGGTTGAGCCGGGCGCGAGGTTTGGCCTTGCGCCCGGAACCCCGGTTCCTTTCAGGATAAGTGCCATGTCCCAATCCAAGCAAACGGCCAAGCAGACGGCCTCGCTGCTGCCGCAGCCGACTGTGCCGCTATTGAAACGCATCCATCTCCAGCAATACGTCGTCTATCTCGGCTTCCTGGCGATCTTCCTGTTCTTTGCCATCGTGCTCAAGGACAGCGGCTTCCTGACGGTGCGCAACCTTTCCAACATCGTCCTACAGACGGCCCCGGCGACGATCATGGCGATCGGGCTCGTCTTCGTCCTGTCGGCCGGCGAAATCGATCTTTCCATCGGCTCCATCGTGGCCGTGTCGGCGCTTGCTGCAGCGGTGACGTTGAACGCCTATGGCCTCGTTGCGGGTGTGGTCGTCGGGCTTGGGGCAGGGCTCCTGATCGGCTTTATCAACGGCGTGCTGGTCGCCTATGTCCGGCTGCCGTCCTTTCTGGTGACGCTTGCGACGATGGGGCTTTTTGCCGGCGTCGCCCGCTCGCTGACAGACCTGCGTTCCATTCCCGTCACCGATGCGGCTTTCACCGGCTTTTTCGGGTCGGGTTCCCTTCTCGGCATTCCCTCGCTCGTCTGGTGGACGGTCGCGGCGGTCATTATCGGTCATATCGTCTACCGCGAAACCCGGTTTGGCGCCCATGTGCTGGCGACCGGCGACAACGGACGCGCGGCAAGCGTCTCGGGGATAAGCGTACCGCGTATCCGGCTTGCGGTGCTCATGACGAGCGGCGGCCTCGCGGCCCTCGCCGGACTCCTCTATGCCGGCCGCCTGCAGGCCGCGAAATACACGCTCGGCGAGAGCGACTTGATGACGGTCATTGCCGCCGTGATTGTCGGCGGAACGCTGCTGAACGGCGGCAAGGGCTCGATTGTCGGCGCGCTCGTCGGCTCGCTGATGATGGGCATGCTCAACAATGGCCTGATCCTGATGGGCCTTTCCGTTTCCGACCAGATGATCGTTCGCGGTCTCATCATCCTTGCCGCGGTCGCCGTGTCGCTGCGCGAAAAAGTCCGCTGAGGAGGTATCCATGTTTCTCGACGTTCTGCGCCGGCGCAACCCGGCCTTTATCGAAGCCGCGATGGCGCTTCACCAGAAAGGGCTGATCCCGGCGAATGCCTATGTGCTCGATCTCGATGCCGTCGAGGCCAATGCGCGCGTGTTGAAGTCCGAGGCCGATCGGCATGGACTGAAAATTTTCGCCATGACCAAGCAGGTTGGCCGCGCCAGTTCATTCTGCGCCGCAGTCAAGCGCGGCGGGATCGACAAGGCCGTGGCCGTCGACATGGCCTGCGCGCGAGCAACCCACAATGCCGGTCTGAAAGTCGGCCATCTCGGTCATCTCCAGCAGGTCGCCCGTCATGAGGCTGCCGCCGCGGCAGCCCGTTTCCAGCCGGACTACTGGACCGTCTTCAACGACGAGAAAGCGGCAGAGGCCGGTGCGGGCGCAAAGGCTGCCGGTTATATTCAGAACCTGCTTGCCCGCATTCATGCCGAGGGCGATACCTTCTACCGCGGGCATGAAGGCGGATTTGCATCGGATGAGATCGCCGAGGTTGCCGATCGTCTCGATGCGATCGACGGCGGTCGTTTTGCCGGCATCACCACGTTCCCGGCCTTGCTGTTCGACCATGCAACACGCAAGGTCCTGCCCACACCCAATCTCTCGACGCTCTCCAGAGCCGCCGAGGCGCTGGCGAAAGTTGGCCGCAAGGATATCGAGGTGAATGCGCCCGGCACGACGTCATCGGTTCTGCTCGAGGCCCTTGCCGAGGCTGGCGCCACCCAGTGCGAGCCGGGCAACGGCCTGCATGGCACCACCGCCCTGCATGTGATGGAAGACCTGCCGGAGCTGCCGGCCGTGCTCTATCTGACGGAAGTTTCGCATCTTTCCGGCGGCAAGGCCTATTGCTTCGGTGGCGGTTTCTACATCGACCCGATCTTCCCGGAATACGATGTGAAGGCCATTGTCGGGCCCGAACCCACCACTGCCGCAAGCGCCCTGCGCAGCGTCGAGGTGCCGCCGCCATCTGCGATCGACTACTACGCGATGATCGACGCCAGCGGCGCGGCCGCACCGAAGCCCGGCGACACAGCCGTCTTCGCCTTCCGCGGACAGGCATTTGTCACCCGAGCCTATGTGGTCGGCGTCTCCGGCATTTCTTCCGGAAATCCCAAGGTCGAGAGCATAGAGAATGGCTTTGGCGACGCGGCGGCTTGGCCGGTCTAAAGCGTGTCGCGATCTTTCAGATTAGCTCGTCCGCTTTAGGTTTTTGTTTTTACGCATGTCTTTTCGCAAAACCGCGGCGCACTTTTGCGAGACATGCTTTAGGAGAGACACGATGAATGCACAGACATCAGAGCCGGTTCTCGTCCTCAAGGATATCCGCAAGACCTTCGATGCGGTGACCGCAATCGAGAATTTTTCGCTCGAGATCCATCCCGGCGAGATCGTTGCTCTCGTCGGCGACAACGGCGCCGGCAAATCGACGCTGATCAAGATCATCTCCGGGGTCTATGCTCCGAGTTCCGGCTCGATCACCATCGAGGGGGAGACGGTCTCGATGGCAAGCGCCAGCATGGCGCGCGCCCATGGCATCGAGGTTGTCTATCAGGATCTGGCGCTTGCCGACCAGCAGACCGTCTACATGAACATGTTTCTCGGCCGCGAGCCGCTCAACCGCTTCGGGCTGCTCGACCGACGCCTGATGATCTCCGAGACGGAAAAGCTGGTGAAGGAACTGGATGTTCGCATCCCGTCTGCCCATGCGACCATCCGCGATCTTTCCGGCGGGCAGCGCCAGGGCGTCGCGATCGCTCGCGCCACGCGCTGGGCGAAAAAGCTTATCCTGCTGGACGAGCCGACGGCAGCTCTCGGCGTTGCAGAGACCGCCAAGGTGGAAACGATCGTCCAGTCGCTGAAATCGCGCAATATCGGCGTGCTGATCATCAGCCATAGCCTCGATCAGGTCTTCAAGCTTTCGGATCGTATCTGCGTGCTGCGTCGCGGCAAGCAGATCGGCATCCGCAAGACTGCCGAAACCGACAAGAACGAGATCGTCTCGATGATCACTGGCGTTAATTGACCTTGGAGTAAAGGACCTACAAGGAGACCCGCGGAGCTCGCCGGTCCCCTTTCGTTTTGTGCGCGACTGTTCAGGCCGTCAGGAAATCCGCAAGCGTGCTGTAGGAGGGCAATGCCCTGTTGGCGAGCATACCCTTGCGGAGAATGACGCGATCGGCGTGTGGGCGGGAGATGACCTGATCGAGGCTCCACGCCTCCAGGATCATCAGGTCTGCCGGACGACCGACGCCGATCGTGCCGGCGTCGATACCCATGATGCCGGCCGGTGCCGGACCGGCAAGCGCTGGCGCATCCGCGTAAGGGTGGTCGAGATGCAGGATGCGCACCGCCTGCCGCCAGGTGTCCAGCATGTCGTGATCGCCATAGGCAAAGAACGGGTCGCGGCAATTGTCTCCGGCCGAAGCCACCGGAATACCGGCCGCTCGCAACTCCTGAACCGGTGTCACCCCACGCCAGCGCGGCGTGCGGCCTGCTTCACGATCCTGAAGATACATATTGACGGTTGGCAGCGTGATGAGCGAAAGGCCGGCATCGGCGATCAGCGCGATCGTATCTCGCAGTTCCCGCTCGCCCAGAAGGGCCAGCGAACAGCAGTGGCCGCAGGTGACGCGCCCCTCGTAGCCATGGCGGATGGCGGCGCGCGCCACATGCGGCAACGCATCGGCCTGAGCGGCCTCGTCCACATGCAGGTCGACCTCCAGTTCCCGCTCTTTCGCCAGAACGAACAATTGGTCGAGCAGCAGGTCGATATCGTCGAGGCCTGACCCATGCGTTCCCCCGGAAGCGCGGGTAACGCCGCCCAGCAGGCCGCCGTGGCCGGCGACGATATCAGCAAGACGCGCGCCATAATCGCCGCTATAGGCATCGAGCGGCACGAGGCCGGCGGCCTGCAAGACGATGCGGCCTTTCCAGCGTTCGCGCACCTTGGCAAAAGCGTTCCAGGTGATTTCCGCCTGTCCCTCATGGCTGTCGAGATGGGTGCGGATAGCCGCCACACCATGGGCGTCGGCCGTCGCAAGGCCGAATTCCATCCGCCGCAGAAGGTCCTCCGCATTCCAGTGGGCAAGACGATCTGCGGTCGTTGCAGCGCGTGCCCCCGGATGCGTGCCGCCGGAATCGGGCGCCCGTCCCATCGTGTGGCCCTTGTCGAGGTGGGCGTGCGCATCGATCAGCAGCGGCCAGACGTGGCGGCCGTCGAGCGCGACTGTATCGTCACCGCCATCGGCGAGCGCGGCGGTGATCGTCGCGATCCTGCCGTCCTCGATCAGGATATCGACAAGGGCCGAACCGTTCCGGTCCACCCTCGCATCATCGGGCACGTCATCGGTAAGCAAGGCAACCGGCACGCACGCCTTGGCAAGACGAATGCGCCCGGGTCTCGTCAGACGGGCGGCAAGGCGGGGAAACGGAGAAAGATCGTTCATGCTGGGTCTCTATCGGATGGTTTGCCGGGCGCTCAGCTCTCGTCGAGCGAAGCAAGCAGACGCTCCTGCGCGAAATGCAGGAAATGGCTGCCGGCGGGCGAAAGCGAGCCGCGGGCGCGGTGGAGGATATTCAGCCGTTGCAACGAGCCGGTTCCGGTCAACGGGATAAAGACCAGCTCACCGGACGCCATTTCTCGGTCGACATCGAGCCGGTTGAGGAAGGTTATGTGCGGGGTGGTCCGGGCGAGACGCTTCATCAGCTCCATCGAGTTGGTTTCGACAACCGGGACGAGGGTGGCGCGCGCCGGGGCTGTCGCCTCCACGACCTCGCGCAGAGACAGCGACCGGTCCGCCAGAACCAGCGGATAGAGCAGGCAATCCGACATGCGCACGGTCTTGCGGGTCGCCAGCGGATGTCCGGGAGCAACGACCGCTCCCAGCGCGTGGCGAAATTCGGCGGCGCGCTGCAGGCGGGTATCGTCCGGCAGATTGTAGGCGATGGCGAGATCGGCCTGGCCGAGCGCCACCATCTCCGCAACAGTGGTCCGGTCGCCGACCATGATCCGCAGGCTCACCTGCGGGTGTTTTTCGCGGTAGGCGGCGACAATCTCGGCGAGTCGGCCGGCGGCAAGCGTCGCCATGGTCGCAATCACCACCTCGCCGCGATTGAGCCCCTTGAGCGACTGTATCTGCGCACGCATGCGCTGGTGCGCCTGCAGGGTTTCGCGAATGTGCTGGATCAGGATTTCGCCGGAACTGGTCAGTTTCAATCCGCGCGGCAGGCGCTCGAAAATAGGCGCCTGCAGCTCCTCTTCCAGCTCCAGTATGTAGCGGTTTACCGCAGAGGCGGCGACATGCAATGTCTTTGCCGCCTTGCGGATGGAGCCCTGCCGGGCCACCTCGTCGATGTAGCGCAGCGCGCGTCCATGAAGCATGATTGGTCCGTTGCCTGACGGGAGTCGGATTGATTGTTCCACGATGTCATTGCAACGGACCATCTTCAACGTCACTTCTTGGCGAAATTGGCGTTGATGCGCCGCGTCAGGTATTCGCCGGCGGTGATGGCTTCATATTTGCCAAGCGGACCCTGCATGACGGCATCGCGGTTTGCCTGGCAGAAGAAGGGTAGGGACAGGCGGCGACCCATGTATTCGCCCTCGCGCGGCATGCGCACGCGGTGCAGGGTCGATTGCAGCTGGTCGTCCGACCAGCGCATCAGCATGTCGCCGATGTTGCAGGTGATGTAACCCTTGCGTGGCGGAACGTCGGTCCATTGCTTCAGTTCCGCATCCTTGCCTGGGCAAACCTGAAGCCCGCCTTCGCCTTCCTTCTGGTGAAGGATGGTCAGGCAATCGAAGTCCGAATGCGCACCGGCTCGCCAGGACTGGAAATCTTCCGGCTTGGCGTCTTCCATGGACATGTAGTGGATCAGCCGCAATGTCGACTGGTATTCTTCCGATGAAGGATCGTGGGCCTTCGTGAAGAAATCCTCGGCAAAACCCATCTTCAGCGCGAAGCAGGACAGGATGCGCATGCCCAGTTCCCAGTTCTGACGCTCGAAGCGGAGCATCTTTTCGCGGAAGCCCGGAAGATCCTCTTCGCTTGGCCAAAGATTGAGGCGGATCATGTCCGGCCGTGTAAGCTGGAAGCTTTCCTTGTTATCCGGCGTGCCGGTGGAGGGGCGAACCTGCGCCTTGAATTCCCAGCCGGCATTGATGCCCTTGGGCATGGGGGTCTTCGCCTTCACGTCGGCCGGCAGTTCGAAAAAGGTCCAGGCCGTATCGAAGGCTGCATCGATGTCTTCCTGGGAGATGCCGTGGTTGTAAACCTGGAAGAAGCCGATATCGACCGAAGCCTGCCAAAGCGCATCTGCGATTTCTTGCTTGCGGTTGTCGAAATCGGAGAGGTCGATAACCGGGATTTCCCGATCCACGGTCGTTCCCATGCCGCCGATCGTCGCCTCCTTGGCGAGTTCAGCAAGATTGTCTGGTTGCATGTTCATAGGCATTCTCCTTGGTAATGGCCGGCGGGCCGGCGGTTGAGGAGCAATGTCCGGGAAAGAAAGAGCCCGACTGCTTCTACTCCGGAGGGGATCAGTGGTTTTTCGGCAGGCTCCACGGGAACAGGAGCTTCTGCGCCCAAACCACAATCTGGAAGAGGAGGAGGGACATCGCCGCGAGCACAAAAAGCCCGGCCCAGGCCTGGGGCAGCTTAAACAGCGAGGTCGACAACTGGATGAAGTAACCGACGCCTGCCTCCGAGGCACAGAACTCCGCAACCACGGCGCCGATAACGGCGAGCGTGATGGAGATTTTCAGGGCCGAGAAGATGTAGGGCACGGCGAACGGCAGGCGGATCTGGGTGATTTCACGCAAGCCGGAAGCACGCAGGCTTCGTGACAACTCGATCAACTCCGGTGGCGTTGCCGCAAGCCCGGTGGCCGTCGAGACCACAAGCGGAAAGAACGTGATGAGGCAGGTAATGACGACACGCGGCGCATCGCCGGCACCCAGCACCACGATGATGATCGGAGCGATCGCCACGACCGGCGTCGACTGGACGACGACGAGCAACGGATAAAGCGTCCGCGATAGCAAAGGCGAACGCATCATCACGACGGCGAGCGGAATGGCAATGACGATCGACAGCGCGTAACCGAACAGCGCAACCCGCAACGTCGCGCCGATATGTCCTGCCCAACGCTCGAAGCCGATGGATGAGAAGGAACCGAGGATCGCGCTGGGCGGCGGCAGCAGATAGGTGGGGATCGAGAGAAGTCGCGCCGCGGCTTCCCATAACAGCACGGTGCCGATCAAGGCTATCGCAGTGGTGACGCCCGGCCAGGCAGTTACCCTTTTCAGCAGGGCAGGCTGCGTGCGGGACGCTTCGCTTTCACGCGGCATGACGGTTGAGGAGGAGATCGCGGAGATGGTCTGAGAGCTCATGGATCGCCTTGTCCTTTGCAGTTTCGGGGCCACGCGGACGCGTAACGGGAACGTTGACTTCGGTCAGAATGGAGCCGGGCCGGCCCGTCATCACCAGCACGCGGTCTGACAGAAGCGCTGCTTCGCTGACGGAATGGGTGATGAAGACGACGGTCTTCGGGCGCTCTGAAAAGATCCGCAGGAGATCGAAACCCATGACTTCGCGCGTCAGGGCATCCAGCGCGGAAAACGGTTCGTCCATCAGCAGGATATCCGGGTCCATCAGCAGTGCACGGGCGATGCCGACGCGCTGCTGCATGCCGCCGGACAGTTCGTCCGGCAGGCGTTTTTCGAATCCGGAAAGCCCGACCATATCAAGGAGTTCGCCCGCCCGCTGGCGTTCTTCCGCCGTCACCCGGCCGGTCTTGTGGCGGGCGGGAAACACGACATTGTCTTCGACGGTCGCCCAGGGAAGCAGCGTCGGCTTCTGGAAGACGATGCCGATGTCATCCCGCGGGGCCGTCACCGGCAGGCCGAAAACCTCCACCGAACCGGACGTCGGCGTCAAAAGGCCGGCGATCATGCGCAGCAGGGTCGATTTTCCGCAGCCCGAAGGGCCGAGGATCGAGACGAACTCGTGCCGGGCAACATCGAAACTGACGTCGCGCAGGGCTTCCGTGCGCCCGGACCGGGTCTCGAAAACCTGCCCTAGCCTGTCGAAGCGGAGTGCGGGCATCGCCATGGCGGTTACTCCGTTGCGGCGAACGTGCGGTTGACGATGGTTTCAGGATCGAGCTTGGCCGGATCGATATCCTGTGCCTCGGAAACACGGCGCCATGTTTCGGCGAGGCGGGCGGCTTCGAAGACGCCGAGTCCGTCCTTCTCCGTGACCTCGTTGAAGATCAGCGGCAGCGTATCCTTGAGCGACCCTTCGACATCTTCAGAGCCGAGTTCCGGCACGGTGGCGGTGACGGCCGCGGCGGCCTTCTGCGGATTTTCCTTCGCAAACTCGACGGATTTTCTGTAAGCCGCGACGAAGCGGGCGGCGACCTGGGGACGTTCGGCAAGAAACTTGTCGCTGGCAATCAGAGAGGCGGAATAGAGCTCTAGCCCGGCTGCGGACCAGGGCAGGGCGACGATCTCCTTGCCGGCTTCCTTGCCCTGATTGCTGTAGCGCGTCAGGTCCGTCATCCAGGCGATGATGCCGTCGGCATTGCCGGTCATCAGCATCGGGCCGAGCGCGCCCGGATCGGCCTTGATGAGCTTGATATCCGCCATGTCGATGCCGGCATCCTTGAGCACCAGCGGCAGATAGACGTTTGACGATGTGAAAGGCGACGTTGCGATCGTCTTGCCCTTGACGTCGGCTACACTTGTGATTGAACCGCCCTTGGCGACGTAGAAGGCGTGCGGTCCCTTGTTAAACAACGACATCACCGCGGTCACCTTCACGCCTTCATTGGCGCGGGCGGCCATCAGGGCGCCGATATCGGAAACACCGACGTCGGAGGATGCTGCGGCAAGGCGCGAGATGGCGTCCGTCGAGCCGCGACCGGAAGCGATCTCCACTTCAAGCCCGGCCTGCGAACAGAAACCTTCCTGGATGCAGACATAGATCGGCGCCTTGTCGCCGCCCGGCAGCCAGTCGAGCTGAAAGATCACCTTGTCGGCTGCGGAGGCGGCGCCGGCGGAAAGGGTGGCGGCGAAAGCATAGAGGGCAAGCTTGTTGCGGGACATGGATCGACCTTTCGCAATTAGTGTTCGGTTTTTGAGGACGGATAGAGATCGGTGACTCGCTTCGGGTCGAAGCCATCGGTGATGAGCCTGGCAATTGCGCAGTCACGCTTTTCAGGTCGCTTGCTGCCCAGGCATGCAAAGCAACGATGCGCGCTAAGTTGATCAACGCCTGCGTCGTTCTCGGCGGATTTCGGGGCGAAATAACCGGTTCTTCCCTGCATCTGTGCATCTCCTCGACAGATTTACCCGTCGAGCAATGTCCAGAACCGTGGCTCAGACCGCTTCTACTCGCAGGTCATTTGTGTCACGAACATCCGGCATTCTGCAAGAATTTTAACGCTTCCAGCCTTGTGCTGAAAAAATGGGCGAAATCATCACGGCTGAAGCCGAAGCCGTGCGGAGCCTTTAAACGGGCTTTGAAATCAAAGAGGAAATTTCCCCTTGGTCTGGTGGAGAGCGGGTGAAGAAATAATCGTTCTAATATTTAGGACGCTCGGCTCGTAATTTTCTTGTCACGGCTTCAGCGTTCATCAGTGGTGTTCGGCGCAATTTTGTTGCGGTCGACCTGCCACCGCCCGCATCCGGCATGTGTGGTGGCGCTGCAGCGACGAACGTGAAGATACGGAAATTTGGGCGGCAGGGGACGGCTCTCCCTGTCCCCTGACAATGTCTAAAGAAGCGTGCTGCGTATTTTTTCGAGGGCTTCTTCCTGGGTCGCGCCGTAAGGCAGCAGGCCCTTCAGTCGTCCGTCAGCTCCGACGAGAAGCAGCGAGGTGGTGTGGCTCATATGATAGTCGCCATCCTCGCTCGGCAGTTTTGCCGCGTGGATCATCCAGCCGTCGATAACTTTCTTCATCTCTTCCGGGTTGCCGGTGACGCCGGTGATCCGGTCGGTGAAGGCCGTGACGTAGCCGTGCATCACCTCCGGGGTGTCGCGTTCGGGATCGATGGTGAAGAAATAGGTCTTCAACGATGCGCCATCCGCGCCCAGGGCCTTCAGGTAACCGGCGACCTCGAAGAGCGTCGTCGGGCAGACTTCCGGGCAATGGGTATAGCCGAAATAGACCAGCGAGGGACGACCATTGAAGAGCGACTGATCGACGGGCTCTCCCCGGTCATTGACAAGGGAGAAGGCCGTATCGAATCGTCCCGGCCGACGGGAATCGGCCGAGACCCAGGCGAGCACGCCGGAAAGGATCACGATGAAGGCGGCCGTCAGTCCGGCCGCCGCCAGGGCGAAGGGATTGCGCAGGATCATTGCGCGTGGTCCGTATGGGTTGCTGCAGCGCCGGCGGGAGGGCCAACCGCAAGTTCGACGTCGACAGAGCCTGCCTTCTCGAAAGTGAGCGTGGCCTTGATCGTCTCGCCTTCCTTGAAGGGCCGCGAGACGTTCATGAACATCAGGTGGAAGCCGCCGGGTTTCAGTTCGACGGTCGTGTTGGCGGGCAGGTCGACGCCTTGCTTCAGTTCGCGCATCACCATGATGCCGCCGTCCATCTTCATTTCGTGAAGCTGGACGGTGCCGGCGCGATCCGTGGTAACGCCGATGAGGCGATCATCCGCCCCATTGTTGGTGAGCTTGAGGTAACCTCCCCCCACCTTAGCGCCCGGCAACATGGCGCGGGCATAGGGATGACCGATTTCAATCTCGCCGATCTTGAACTCGTGCGCCACGGCGAGGTTCGGCAGAATGAGGCTAAGGAGAACAAGAGCGATCTTCAGAAGACTGTGTTTCATGGGTTTTTCCAGTTTCATTTCGGTGAAGGCGTAAGCAGTTCTAGCTCAAGGCGCGCTTGAGCGGCTTCACATGCCGAATGACGAGCATATCGAGCGCGAGCACCGCAACAAGCACGATGCCGGTCAGCGGGAACAACAGCGCCACGGCGAGCATGATGAAGGCCGCGGTTTTCCAGAGGCCCATCTTTTCCGGCAAGGCCGGAGCGACGAGGCGGTTGGCGCCCGACGGACGCCGCTTCCACCACATCACAAAGCCGCTTGCCGACAGGAACACGATGGACAGGCAGAAACCGGTGTTGAGCACGAGGTTCCACAGGCCGATATCGCCCTCATGGAACGCGATGCCGACGGCCATAGCCTTCCCGGCGGGGCCGTAGTCGCCAAAGCCGACATCGACAAGAACCTTTCCGGTATACTGATCGATATGAACCGTGCGGTCGGACATCGGGTTGTCGCTGTCATTGCTCATCGTGTCGCGGGCGATAGTCCAGACACCATCCGCCCCGTTCGGGTAGGAGAGCTGAAAGCGGCCGTCGAAGCCGATGGAACGGGCAAGCGCGACGATGCTGTCCACGGTAACCGCTTCGCCTTCCATCACGCCGTGATGGCCGGCATGGGAACCGGAGGCGGGCATCGGCGTCTGCTCGAGCGTCCATGGCACCTGTTTGACGCCATCATGGTTCATGCTGGCATGGGTGGCATCCGAGAGGGGAACGTTGTCCCATTTGGCTGCCGGGAATGTGCTCCAGGCCTGTGTCATGCGCTCACCCCAGATACCGGCCCAGGTGAGGCCCGAGATCAGGAAGGCCAGCAGGATAATGGCGGAATAAATGCCGACGGTCTGGTGCAGCGATTTCCAGACCTGACGCCCGCGGCCCGAAAGCTGCGGAACGAGCGAGCGTACGAGGCCGCGGCCATCGCGTGGCCACCAGAGATAGACACCGGTGACGATGAGCATGACGGCGAAGCCGGCGGCGATTTCGATCAACCGGTCGCCGACTGTGCCGATCAGCAGCGTACCGTGGATATCGTTGGCGAGATCGTACAGCGCGTTCTGGCGTTCCCAAGAACCGAGAACGGTGCCCCGGTAAGGATCGACGGCGACCATGGTCGATTGCTCGCCGGTCTTGATGCTGAACACCGCGGGTTGCTGCGGGGTGCGCGGAGCGATGTACTGGACGAGCGAGCCGCTGGGCACGGTCGCGAGCGCCGCATCCGCCAGCCTGGAAACCGCGATCGTCTGGCTTGCCGGTTTGACGGCGTAGTATTTTTCACCGTCGCGACCCACGATCGCCGACGACCACAGCATCATAAGCCCGGTGATGGCGAGCATGATCAGGAACGGTGCGACATAGAGTCCGGCATAGAAATGCCAGCGCCAGGCGGTGATGTAGAAGGCGCGCGACATGGGTTTGTCGCTTGGCGCTGACGGCATTTCAGCGGTGATTGTCATTGGTATCCCCTTGAGATGGATAGAAGTGGCGGCCTTCTTGAGGCGCCCAAATTGGTGCGGTTTCGGCGGCAGGCATTTCGGTTGCCGGCCGTTTGCGAAGGTTGGTGATGATGTCGGGACGGTCGAAGGCCATCGACTGCGCCTACGAGAAACGCATTTTCACAAGGTTATCGACGGCAGGGGCGGGTGACACGGCACCCGAAACGGTTCTGTAGGCATGACATACGATCCGGCACGGCGCAGGTCCGCTCATGCGGCCGGCGCGACTGAAAAATGCCGTCGCAAAGATGCGGCGGCGGCTCAGGCTGTCAGGCTGGAAGGGGGGCCACGCGGAGCGGTGTTCGGCGGGAAAAGCTGGCGATAAAAGGCTTCGCTGCGCGGCAGAACGACGCGATCGATGTCGTGGAGGACCGGCTCGCCGCCGATATCGGCGGGTACGGGAAGCAGCACCGACGCGGAAAGGCGGCAGGCTTCGCACCCCGACCCCTGATCATGGCTGCCATGGTGGGTCTTGCCGTCTTCGGAAGGAAGGCAGAGCGTCGCCATGCTGCCATCCGGCAGGATGTATTGCGCCAGTTCGGCGGCGGGGATAGGGCCTGCGACAGCGGGCGGCTTGTGCGCCAGGCCGACAAACAACAGCGCCAGCACGCACAGAATGCGCACCGCCCATTGCTCGGCAAGACCCAACCGCTTGATCATCAAACCCCTCATGTCTCCGGTGAGACGCGCGGACCATAATGGAAGATCGAGTTGCGCTCAATGCGGCAATGTGGCCGAGAGTGTCGAAAGCTGTGCTGACTAACCGTGGCTTCCGACTGCGGCACCCTTTTTTCTGTCGCCAGAAACCCGTTGCCTGTGGTGAGTGAAGCTCGCCTTCTTGAAGGCGCTTTCACCTGAAAACCGTTGTTTTCCGGGTTTCATGCAAATCCTTGTTGCAAATCATTCTTAATTGCAAAATAGTATGTGCATCGTCCGACCGTCTTGGCGGGCAGACGATGCTGAAGTGATCTGCTGATCGACATGCAACTCGGTCGAATAACAGGATGGAGAGCCGTATGATGGGTAGGGTGAGGGTGTCAGTTCTGGCCGGATGGATCGCAGCGCTGGCGGCTCTTGTCGCGGTTGCCCCGGCCGCCGCTGCGGAGAAGTTCAAGGCGGTGACGACCTTCACGGTGATCGCCGATATCGCCCGGAACGTTGCCGGAGAGGCGGCCGTCGTGGAATCGATCACCAAGCCGGGGGCGGAAATCCACAATTACCAGCCTACCCCGGGCGATATCCAGCGGGCACAGGGTGCCCAAATCGTTCTGTGGAACGGGCTCAATCTAGAGTTGTGGTTCGAAAAATTCTTCCACAATCTCCGTGACGTGCCCAGCGTGGTCGTTTCGGCCGGTGTCGAGCCGATGAGCATCGGCGAGGGCCCCTACGAGGGCAAGCCCAATCCCCATGCCTGGATGTCCCCGACGGCGGCCCTCATGTATGTCGACAACATCCGCGATGCCTTCGTCAAATACGATCCGGCCAATGCGGAAACCTACAAGGCCAATGCCGAGGCCTATAAGCAAAAGATCACAGCGGTCATCGAGCCGATCAAGGCAGAGCTTGCAACTGTGCCGGAAAACCGGCGCTGGCTGGTATCGAGCGAGGGAGCGTTCTCCTATCTTGCCCGCGATTTCGGACTGAAGGAGCTTTATCTGTGGCCGATCAACGCCGATCAGCAGGGCAGCCCCCGGCAGATACGCAAGGTTATCGATGCGGTGCGTGAGAACGCAATCGGCGTCGTCTTTTCCGAAAGCACGATTTCGTCTGCGCCGGCAGAGCAGGTCGCCCGCGAGACCGGGGCGCGTTACGGCGGGGTTCTCTATGTCGATTCGCTCAGCGAGGCGGATGGTCCGGTGCCGACCTATATCGACTTGCTTCGGGTGACCTCCGAGACGATCGCCAAGGGCCTTGCTGCGCCGTCATGATGGGGCATGCGCAAAAGCAAGGCTCCGTCTTGCCCCGGTTGGCCCTGAAAACGTTGAAAAAGGATATCGCATGACTGTGCAGCCCGGCCCGCGGATAGAGGCCGTTTCCGGTTCCGAAGGCGCTGGAATTTTCGTGGACGGGGCAACCGTCACCTATCGCAATGGCCTGACGGCGCTCAAGGACGCGAGTTTTCAGATCCCGAAAGGCACGATCGCCGCCCTCGTCGGCGTCAACGGCTCGGGAAAATCCACGCTGTTCAAGGCGATCATGGGTTTTGTGCACCTCGCAAAGGGTGAGATCCGTGTCCTCGGCCTGCCCGTCCGGGAAGCCCTGCGGAAGAACCTCGTTGCCTATGTGCCTCAAGCTGAAGAGGTGGACTGGAACTTTCCCGTTCTGGTCGAGGACGTGGTGATGATGGGCCGCTATGGCCATATGGGCATGCTGCGCCTGCCGAGAGCCGCAGACAGGGAAGCGGTGTCCGCAGCCCTTGCCCGGGTCGATATGAGTGAATTCCGCACGCGGCAGATCGGCGAGCTTTCCGGCGGCCAGAAGAAGCGTGTCTTTCTGGCCCGCGCCCTTGCCCAGGACAGCAAGGTGATCCTGCTCGACGAGCCGTTTACGGGCGTCGATGTGAAAACCGAAGACCAGATCATCAGGCTCCTGCGCGAACTGCGTCAGGAAGGGCGCGTCATGCTGGTCTCCACCCACAATCTGGGTTCCGTGCCGGAGTTCTGCGATCGCACGATCCTGGTCAAGGGAACGGTGCTGGCTTACGGCCCGACGGAAGAGACCTTTACGCAGCTCAATCTGGAACGGGCCTTTGGCGGCGTCCTGCGCCATTTCGTCCTGAACGAACCGCAACCCGGCAAGTCGAGCTCTTTCGGCGTCATCACGGATGACGAGCGGCCGCTGGTCTTCCAGGGCGGCAAAGTGGCCATCCGCCATGCGGACGATGTGGAGGAAGGGGCGGAGCGATGAGTGTTCTTCTGGAGCCTTTCGCCTACAATTACATGCTGAACGCCATGTGGGTGTCGGCTCTCGTCGGCGGCGTCTGCGCGTTTCTTTCCTGTTACCTCATGCTGAAGGGCTGGTCGCTGATTGGAGATGCGCTCTCCCACTCGATCGTGCCGGGCGTTGCAGGCGCCTATATGCTTGGCCTGCCGTTTTCCATCGGGGCGTTTTTTTCCGGCGGGCTCGCGGCGATCGCCATGCTGTTTCTCAACCAGCGGACCAAGCTGAAGGAAGACGCAATCATCGGCCTGATCTTCTCGGCATTCTTCGGACTCGGGCTGTTCATGGTCTCGATCTCGCCGACCTCGGTCAATATCCAGACCATCGTGCTGGGAAATATCCTGGCGATCACGCCCGGCGATACGTTGCAGCTTGCCATCATCGGCTTCGTGTCGCTGGCGATCCTGCTCGCCAAGTGGAAGGATCTGATGGTCGTGTTTTTCGACGAGAGCCATGCCCGCTCCGTCGGGCTTAATCCGACAGCGCTCAAGATCATGTTCTTCACCCTGCTGTCGGCCTCGACGGTCGCAGCCCTCCAGACGGTAGGCGCCTTTCTCGTCATCTGCATGGTTGTGACGCCGGGTGCCACGGCCTATCTTCTGACGGATCGTTTTCCCCGTCTGCTCGTCATCGCCACTCTTATCGGCTCCGTCACAAGCTTTGTCGGGGCATATGCGAGTTATTTTCTGGATGGCGCCACGGGCGGCATCATCGTGGTTCTGCAGACTTCGGTGTTTCTCGCCGCGTTCGTCTTTGCGCCGAAACACGGAATGCTGGCTGCCCACAAGCGCGCGGCACAGGCACTGGAGGCCGGCCAATGACCATTGTCGAGGTTCTCCTCACGCCCTTCCAGTTCGAGTTCATGGTCAACGCGCTCGTGATCTCGGTCGCGGTCGCCATTCCCATGGCACTGCTCTCCTGCTTCATGGTGCTGAAGGGCTGGTCTCTGATGGGCGACGCCATCAGCCACGCGGTGTTCCCGGGCGTGGTGATCGCCTATATCGTCGGTTTTCCCTACGCCATCGGCGCCTTCGTCGCCGGCATGTTCTGCGCCGTCGCAACCGGCTTCGTGAAGGATAACAGCCGCATCAAGCAGGATACCGTCATGGGCGTGGTTTTTTCGGGCATGTTCGGCCTCGGGCTGGTCCTCTATGTCAAGATCCAGTCGGACGTGCATCTCGATCACATCCTGTTCGGCGACATGCTGGGCGTCACCTCCTGGGATATCGCCCAGGCAGGCGCGATTGCGGCGCTGACGGCACTCGTCATTTCGCTCAAATGGAAGGATTTTCTCCTGCATGCGTTTGATCCCGTTCAGGCGCAGGTCGTCGGCCTCCGGGTGGGATTGCTGCATTACGGTCTTCTTGGGCTGATCTCGCTGACGATCGTCGGTGCGCTTCAGGCGGTCGGCCTCATTCTGGCGATTGCCATGCTGATCGCGCCGGGGGCGATTGCCTTCCTGCTCAGTCGCAAGTTCAGTTCTATGCTGATGCTTTCCCTCATTATCGCCGTCGGCGGCTCGTTCTTCGGCGTCTATCTGTCTTTCTTCATCGACAGCGCGCCGGCGCCAACCATCGTCCTGCTGCTGTCGATCATCTTCGTGCTGGCCTTTGCCTACACCACGCGCAAGGCGGCGAAGGTGGAGGCGAACGATACCGCTTGAAGCATCGATCGCGGCGCTATGCGCCTCGCTTGCGTCTGGCGCCGCGTTTTAGCGGGCGGACGTAGATTTCCAGCCTGTGGCTGACGATTTCGAAGCCGTATGTACGAGCGATTTCTTCCTGCAGCCGTTCGATTTCATCCGAGCGGAATTCGATCACGTCGCCGGTATCGACATTGATGAGATGGTCGTGATGCTCCTGCTCGGCGCTTTCGAAGCGTGCGCGGCCGTCGCTGAAGACATGCTTCTGCAATATGCCCTTGTCCCGCAACAGGCTGAGCGTCCTGTAAACGGTCGCGATGGCGATGCCTGGGTTGATCGCGGTCACGCGCCGATGCAGCTCTACCGCATCCGGATGATCGGTCGCCTCCGAAAGCACATCGAGGATGATGCGCCGGGGGCCGGTCATTCTAAGGCCATGCTTGCGGCAGAGTTCGGCGAGGTCGTGGTTGGATTGCATCAGTTCAGTCTCGGTCAGCAACGGGCGCTTCGATGGAGCCCGATCTCGCTCGTAGCATCTCGCTTGGTGGGAGGCGATGGCAAAATGCAGCGGGGAGCGATATGACGTCGCGTTGACGACAGGCCCGGAGTTAGTTGGCGCCCGGAGATAGTTGGCGCCTGCGCCGATCCTACTGCAGCCTGCCGGGCTTGTTGATGAACGGCAGAACCTTGACCTGACTCAATACGCGCTCGATCTCGACTGCGAGCCCATCCACAAGTTCGGTGAATTCGCGGCGACGGTCGTTGCGGATTTCGACAGGAAACTGATCGACGGAAAGCAGGGCCTGCTCGACGCAGGCGAGGTCGTCGCACATCGTTCGAAAGTTTTCGTTTCGCTCTATCAAGGTGCGTATCTGAGCCGCGTGGGTCGGAAATCGGCGAAGCGCCACCGCCAGGCCTTCATCCCGCTGATCGAAGCCGCTCCCGTCGCGCATGGCCACCTCCGCTTGGACGGCACATCCATTGATAACCGATAGAAGACTACCGGGTATCGCGCTTCGCTTGACGTAACATACTTGAGACTACGCGCGTGCAGCGGGCTTTGGCGCGATAGCCGTGTTACAGTCCCGCCGATCCTGTGTTTCAGACCGACACATTCGCCTGTCCGGTTCGATAGAGGCTACGCGATGCTACAGGTTCGGCTGCCCGAAACACGCTAACATCAAGCCCAGTCAATGCGTCGAGGAAGGCCGAACCGAATGGAAATCGGCTTCCTTTAGCGGAGGGTTGATCGTGTTTCTGGACTATTTTGCCCTGGGTGTCCTGTTCTTCGTGGTGATCACGCTTTTCTATGGCGTTATCGCGATCCACGACATCCCGCACCTCATCGCCAAATCGCGCAATCATCCCCATCAGGACGCCATTCACATTGCCGGGTGGGTGAGCCTGTTCACCCTGCACGCGATCTGGCCGTTCCTGTTCATCTGGGCGACGCTCTATCGCGAGGATCGCGGCTGGGGCATCCGGCAGGACGGAAAATTGCAATCCGAAGCGGAAGCCAACGCCGAGGTGGCAGTTCTGCAGGCAAGGGTCCTTGAACTCGAAGAGCAACTGAAACTGCGCGCAGGGGAGACCGCCTGATGGACCTGCTTCTTATCCTCACCTATGCGGCCCTGTGTATCGCCATCTTCAAGATATTCCGCATTCCAGTGAACCAGTGGACCGTCTCCACGGCGGCGCTTGGCGGCGTCTTCCTGATCGCGACGCTGTTGCTGCTGATGAGCTACAACCACCCGTATTCGAGCGACGGGCGTATCTATTTCACATCGGCTCCGGTTATTCCGGCTGTTGGCGGTCTTGTGGTCGAGGTGCCGGTCGAACCGAACGTGCCGCTGAAGAAGGGTGAAGTCCTTTTCCGGATCGATCCACGGCCCTACCAGTATTCCGTCGATCAGAAGAAGGCACAACTGGCGGAAGCCGAGCAGAGCGTCCTTCAGCTCAAGGCGGTCCTTGATGCTGCAGAGGCTGCCGCAGAAGGCGCAATAGCCAGCCGTGATCGTTCCCGGCAAAGCTATGAGCGTTATGCGGAAATCTTTGAAAATTCGCAGGCGAAAGGTATAGGGACGGCGGTCTCGGAGCTCGAAGTCGAAAACCGGCGCGGTCTCTACCTGACGGCGGTTGCCACGGCGGCGACGGCGGAAGCTCAAGCGAGACAGGCCCGCCTTGCCTATGAATCGCAGATCAACGGCGTAAACCCCGCCGTTGCCCGCCTCCAGGCAGAATTGCGCAGTGCCGAGTTCGATCTTGACCAGACGATGGTTCGTGCGCCGACCGACGGCTACGTCACCCAGGTCTTCCTGCGGCCGGGCATGATGGCAAATCCGTTGCCGCTGCGCCCCGTCATGGTGTTCATCAACAGCGAAGACCGCATGCTGGCTGCGGCGTTCATCCAGAATTCGCTTCAGCGCGTCACCGTCGGGGATGAGGCGGAAGTTTCCTTCAAGGCGGTGCCGGGAAAAATCTTCAAGGCCAAGGTGGCCAGCATCATCGATGTCATGGCCCAGGGCCAGCTGCAGCCGACCGGCGCCTTGATCGACCCTCAAGCGCCGGAACGCTCGCAGCCTGGCCAGACCCTCGCACGCATCGAAATTCTGGAGGATACGAGCGCCTATCAGCTTCCGGGCGGCGTTGTGGCGGATGTCGCGGTCTATACGCATCACTGGCACCACGTCGCGGTGATGCGCCGGATCCTTTTGCGCATGAGTGCCTGGATGAATTTCGTGTTCCTGGAGCACTGATATGAAAAGCCGACAATCCGCCCGCGGATTGCGCTGCCGCGATGGCGAGGCCGCCATCGCCGTCTTGATCGGCTGCTGACATGCGCAACGGTATACCTCTGCCACTTTTCGCAGGATGGTCGGGCTACCGGCCCGACTGGGTGCGGACTGATCTGTCGGCAGGGCTTTCGATTGCGGCGGTCGGTCTTCCAAGCGCGATCGCCTATCCCGCCATTGCCGGGCTGCCGCCGGAAACAGGAATTTACGCGAGTATCGTTGCCGCGCTTGCCTATGCCGTCTTCGGCGTGTCCCACCGGCTTACCGTTGGGCCTGATGCCGCGACGATGACGGTGATTGCCGCGGCCATCACCACGATCGCTGCGGCGATGCCGGCGGGCACCGCTTCCGACCGAGTGGCGATCGCGGCGCTGCTGGCGGTCGGAGTTGGCGTCATCTGCATCTGTGCCAGTCTCCTGCGGCTTGGGGTGCTCGCCAATTTCCTGTCTCGGCCGATTCTCGTCGGGTTCTTCGCGGGAATTTCGGTCTCGATCCTGATCGGCCAATTGGGGCGGATGACCGGGATAAAAATCGAGGCCGACGGGCTTTTTGCGCCATTGGTCGAGCTTGCCAGCAAGCTTGGCTCGCTGCACATGCCGACCTTGCTGCTGACGGCTTGCATGTTTGCGATCCTTGTTCTCTCCAGGACTTTCCGTTCGCCTGTGCCGGGACCGGTGATCGTCGTGGTTTCGGCCGTGGTGCTGTCTGCACTCCTGGATTTTCAGGCTATGGGCATCGCTGTCGTCGGTGAAATCCCGCGCGGGCTTCCCGTCTTCCGTCTGCCGTCCCTGAGCGGCGTATCGCTCGAACACCTGTTTTTCGGGTCGGCTGCGATTTTTCTCGTCAGTTTCGGTTCCGGAATCGTCACGGCGCGCAGTTTCGGAGCGCGTACCGGCGATCCCGTCGATGCGAACCGTGAGCTTCTCGGTCTTGGCAGCGCACAGATCGCGGCCGGGCTGTTCGGGTCGTTCCCGATCGGCTTTTCGGATTCGCGCACCGCGATCAACCTCTCCGTCGGTGGCCGGTCCCAGTTCGCAAGCGTCGTGTCCGCCGCCGCACTGATGGCGACGTTGCTTTTTCTCAACGATGCCCTGCGCATTCTCCCCGTTGCCGCGCTCGCCGCGATCCTGGTTTCCGCGGCGCTGAGCCTGATCGATATCAGCGAGCTTCGCACGATATGGCGCATCAACCCGATCGAATTCGCCTTTGCTCTGATCGCTATGTGGGGCGCGATCAGCTTCGGCGTGCTGAACGGCGTGATCGTGGCGATTGCCGCCACGCTCGTTTATCTGCTGCATGGCATGATGTTCCCGCGCGATGCATTCCTCGGGCGGCTGGAAGGGCGAGACGGCTTTTACAAGATGCACCGCTTTGCCGAGGCGCGGGCGATACCCGGCCACGTCGTGTGGGTTCTTCAGGGCAGCCTGCTGTTCTTCAACGCCGATTATGTTCAGGCTCGGCTAAAGACGATCGTGGCAGGCCTGCCCGCCGGAACCCGCTGGTTCGTGATCGATGCGAGCGCCATTACCCAGATCGACAGCACTGCCGCCGGTGTGATCGAGGATATCCGCGTGGAACTGGAAAATCGCGGTGTCCAGCTCTGCTTCGCCGAGGTGCACGCCGACGCCAGGGCGTTGCTCGAGAGGGCCGGGCTGATCGAGCGGATCGGCCTTTCGCACATTTTCGAAGATCTCGACGATGCGCTTGAGGCGTTTCGCGCCGGTTCCATCGCCGAGGGGCAGTCGCAGAATTCACATTGAGGAGGGACCCAGCATGAGCAAGAAGAGTGAAAAGGCCGAGGCTTCCGTTCCGGAGGAGAAGGGTAAACTGCGTGACTACGACAAGCAGATGGAGAAGCTCACGGTTGAACTTGCGCATCTGCAGGCATGGGTGAAGAAGAGCGGCGCCCGCATCGTCATCATTTTCGAGGGGCGTGACGCAGCTGGCAAGGGCGGCATCATCAAGCGGATCACCGAGCGGGTCAGCCCCCGGGTTTTCCGCGTGGCGGCCCTGCCGGCGCCGAGCGATCGCGAGAAGAGCCAGATGTACATGCAGCGCTATATCGCGCATCTGCCGGCCGGCGGGGAGATCGTGATCTTCGATCGCAGCTGGTACAACCGGGCCGGTGTCGATCGCGTCATGGGCTTCTGCAGCGAGAAAAAGGCCCGCAGGTTCCTGGAACTCGCGCCACGTTTCGAGGCCGCTATCGTCGAGAGCGGAACCATCCTGCTGAAATATTTCCTGACGGTGAGCGAGGAGGAGCAGGAGCGCCGCTTCCGCCGTCGCATCGATGATCCGGTCCGCCAGTGGAAACTGAGCCCGATGGATGTCGAATCCTATCAGAAGTGGTGGGATTATTCTCACGCCTATGACGAAATGCTGCGCATGACCGACAGCGAGCATGCTCCCTGGTGGATCGTGCCGTCCGACGACAAGAAGCGGGCGCGCATCAACTGCATCTCGCACCTCCTGCAATCCATTCCCTACGAACGGGTGAAGTTCGACCCGCCGGACCTCGGCAAACGGCAGAAACGCCCGAGCGATTACGTTGAGGACACAAGTCCGCGCCGGACCGTTCCGGATATCGCCTGATAGAAACGGAAAAACCGTGCATCGCGGTCGCGCTGTGCGGTTCCGTCATCCACATGCATTTCAAATCCGGGAGAATATCCGGGTGTGTCAGAGCGGACTTTCCGTGCGGGCAGCCGGCAGGCTGGATGCGTTGACGGGTACCCGGACCCAGGCCACCAGCAGATCGTAAAAAACGCTGAGGACGATCGGCCCGAGAAAGAGGCCGATCAGCCCATAGGCGATGGTACCGCCGATAACGCCCATGAAAATAACCAGCATGGGCGTCGACAACCCGCGGGAAACGAGGACCGGCTTCATGATGTTGTCGATGATCGCAACGGGTACGAGCAGCAGTGTCAGCGGAAGGGCGAAACTGAAATCCTGTGTCGCCCAGGCCCAGATCACCACGGGAAGCAGCACCAGCGCAGGGCCGATCTGGATGATGCAAAGGATCAGGATGACAAAGGTCAGGCCACCTGAAGCGGGGATGGCAAAGCCATGCAGAACCAGACCCGCAAGAAGCGTCTGAATGAGCGCGACGCCGATGACGCCGGTGGCGACGTTGCGCACCGTTGCCCCGGAAAGGCGTACGAAACCGATACCCCTTTCACCGGCGACCCGTTCGGCGAAACGGTTCACGCCTTTCGCAAGCCTTGGACCATGCGCGAACAGGAAGCCTGCAATGACGATCGAGGTGATGAAGCCGAGCAGACCGAGCCCGACCATCGCGCTTTTCCCGAGAATGTACCGCCCTGCCTGAAGGAGCGTCGGCTGAAGGTGTTCAAGGGTTTCCGCAAGATTGGTCGCGGCAAGGTTCCAGGCCGAATAGATGCGTTCTCCGACCAAAGGCCACTGGCGAACGGTTTCGGACGGTGCGGGAAAGTGCAGCGCATCGCTGGAGAGTTTTGAGATCAGCCACTGCGTTGCTTCGACAAAGTTGAGCGCGATCGCCGTAATTGGCCCGATGACGATGCCGAGCCCGAGAAGGGTGATGATGAAGGCGGAGAGACGCCGGCGACCGCCCAGCAAGGCGGTCAGCCTTTCGTAGAAAGGATAGAGCGCTACCGTCAGAATAGCAGCCCAGATCACGATGAGGATGAAAGGCGCCACCAGCGTGTAGGACCAATAGACGAATAGGACCACGATGCCGAGGCGTACGAAATCGGTGATGCGGGTCTCGATCGTCAGGTGCCCATTGGCCGTTTCGGCAGTGGAGAGCGGCGTGTCATCCATGGCATCCTCATCCGGCGGCAGTTGCATGACACGTCTTAAACGTACCGCGATCTTTCGGATTTGCTCGTACGCTTCAGGTCTTTATTTTTGCGCATGTCTTTTCGGAAACCGCTGCACACCTTTGCCCCTCGCCGATAAGCGAAGGGGAGCCGGCAGTCGCCGTATCTGACTGGGTCGACGCTGTGCGATCAGGAAACCGGCGGCTCCCAGTTCAGGTAAAAGCCGATGTCGCCCGGTACCCCGCCGGGGAAGTTGATCACCATGGCTTTCAGGCGATAGCCTTGCGGTTGGGCCACTTCCTTGAAGCGATCGTAAAGTTCCTTGGCCTTGCCTTGCAGGGTCTGAGGCCAATCCGGATCGGCACTGTTGATTGCGCGGCCGCTGTCTGTGCAGAAGTCCGACGGGAAGCTGTAGACCAGCGCCTCCATCTTTCCGTCTTTTACGGCACGCGAAACCACGTTGCGGATAACGGCCCGTTCCTGCTCGCCGACATGGTGGTGGAAGAAATCATCGGCGAACTTGTCGAGTTCTTCGCGCTTGCGGTCGCGCAGCTTGTCCTGACGTTCCATTTCCGCAAGCTGCTTCTCCAGAATCTGCCTGCGCAAGTCATCCGCGCTTGGAACGGGGGCGTTTGGATCGAGGGTGTTCTGCGACATGACAGCTGCTCCGGTTTCGTGGATGGCTCACACTAGGCCGCAGGCTACAGGGTCTGAAGTAAAATACGGGAACATCCGTAGTATGTTGCAATCGATATGGATGACGCGGACGCGTGGTTTTCGCAAACGTTGCCGTCGCCATGATGCTGCTACCCAGCCTCGTGGGAACCGCATCCTGTGACTTTCAAATCTCGGCAAGGGATGCGGTGTTTCAGCGACGATGAGGCGCTCTAATGGGTACACTGAAGCGGGGCGGCCTCGAAAGGGCGAAGTGAGAAAGGGCGCCCGGTGACGGTCGTCGCATCGAGCACATCGAGAAGCGAGAACACCCGCTGGCGCCCGTTATGAACTGCAAAGACGCTCTCGCAATCGATTTTCACCACATCGGCAACGATGATCACATCTTCGTCGCCATCGGCGATCTCGAACACGACACGCATTCCTACAATCCTTTCGGCCTTCCAGCCGGTTTTCTATAGTCGAATCTGGCGGAGGGTATGCCCCTGTATGCTCTCGATACGACACGGCCGAATACCCGATCCCGCGATGCTGCTTCGATCATGGCATTGCGGCCGTTTTACGGGATGGAACCGTACGGGATAAACCTTGCGCTTGTTTGGTGTGTTCAAGGTAAAATTTTAGGGGTCTGGCTTTCATTCACGAGCCGGCAGCCCCGTCGAACGTGGTGTGAGTGGGGAAGCCAGCAGTGGTGGGGAGGATAACGGTGGTTCTGACCCGCCACCGATCGTGCTGCTGCAGTTGACGACGGTGTGCTGGCAGGAAAAGCAGACGCCCCTTAAATGGGTCGTCTCCAGCAAAAACGGCGCCCGTCGAGGGGCGCCGTTTTTTTTGCTTCTCAAGAGAATTCTTAACTGATCAGCTGCGTGGTTTGAGGTTTTCCGGGTCATACAGCGGCTTGTAGCCGACGCCGACGACCTCGACCGGATAGGTTTCGGCGAAATACTCGACGTTGAGTTTGCGACCTTCCTGGGCATAGGCATGCGGCAGGTAAGCGAGTGCGATGTTCTTGCCGATGGTCGGGCCGAAGGCGATGGAGGTAGTATAGGAGCGACGGCCGAGTTCGTCGATCAGCACCTCGCCGGTCTCCGGGTCCATGACCGGCAGGGTGCCGACCGGGTAGCGCTTCACGCCGTTCTTATCCGTATTTTCTGTCATGACGAGCGTGCAGAGCATGGCGGGCTGATGAGGCCTTGCCTTGTATTCCAGATGCTTGGCCTTTCCGCGGAAATCGGCTTCCTTGACCTTCGGGCGGGCAAGGTCGGCTTCGATCAGGTTGTACTGAGTCAAGAGATCGGCGTTCTGCAGGCGCAGGCTCTTTTCCATGCGGCGGGAGTTGGCATAGGTCTCGACGCCGAAGGCCATGACGCCGGTGGCGCGCACGGCATCCCAGACGGCAAGGCCGTCTTCATACTTCATGTGCAGTTCCCAGCCCTGCTCGCCAACATAGGAGATGCGGAAAGCGGTGACCGACTTGCCGGCAATCTCGATCGGTTTGATCGCGGCGAAGGCGAAGTTCTCGATATCGAGGCCGGCCGGATCGGCGACCACCTTTTTCAGGTTTTCGCGGGCGTTCGGACCCCATATGCCGATGGTGATGAACTTTTCCGAGACATCGGTGATGGTGACGTCGAGGCCGCGATCTTCCGCCACGCGCTTCATGTAGTGGAAGTCGCGCGGGCCGGCATCGGCGCCGTTCACAAGGCGGCCGCGGTCGGCCATGCGGAAGACGGTGAAGTCGGCGCGCACCATGCCCTCGTCATCGAGGAAGTGGGTGTAGATGCCCTTGCCGATATTGCCGTCGCCACCGATCTTGGCGGCGCACAGCCACTCCAAGAGTTCGACGTGGTCTGGCCCTTCGATATCGACCATGTGGAAATGCGAGAGGTTGACGATGCCGCAATCCTCGCTCATTGCCAGATGCTCGGCGTTGGACACGCGCCAGAAATGGCGGCTGTCCCATTCGTTTTCACGCACCGGAACGCGGTCGCCGTATTTTTCGAGCAGGTGCTCGTTGGCGGCATAGCCGTGGGCGCGCTCCCAGCCGCCAAGCTCCATGAAGTAACCGCCAAGCTCGACTTCGCGCTCGTAGAAGGGCGAGCGCTTGACGCCGCGGCCAGTGGCATAGGGCTCGCGGGTGTGGACAGCGGGGAAGTAGATTTTCTGGGCTGCCTCGAAGGTGCGACCTTCGATGAACTTCTCTTCCAGCTGGTGCGGATAGAAGCGGGCGTAGTCGATCGAGTTGTGGTCGATTTCGGTGCGGCCGTCGGTCATCCAGTCGGCGATCAGCTTGCCGTAGCCGGGGCCGTCCTTGACCCAGATGGCGACGCAGTACCAGAGGCCGCGTACCTTCTGGCTTTCGCCGCAGGAAGGGCCGCCGGCGGCGGAAACCTGCAAGAGGCCGTTGAAGGAATGGCTTTCGTTGTAGCCGAGTTCGCCGAGGATCGGCGTCAGTTCCATGGCACGCTCGAGCGGCTCAAGGATCTGTTCCATATCGAGGTCGCGCTGCGACGGCGACAGGCGTGCCTCATGCTTTTCGAGAATGTCGCGCGGGTGGCAGAGGCGGGGATTTGTGGTTTCGTAATAGCCCCACTCGATCTGACCGCCTTCGGTGGTTTTCGGGTCGCCGGTGTCGCGCATATAGGCGGAGTTGCCCTGGTCGCGCAGCAGAGGATAGCCGATTTCCTTGCCGGTTCCTTCGAACTCGTTGTACGGGCCGAAGAAGGTCAGCGGATGATCGACCGGCATGACCGGCAGGTCCTCGCCGACCATTTCGGCGATCAGGCGGCCCCAGATACCGGCGCAGACGATGACGTGATCGGCCATGATCGTGCCGCGATGAGTGACGACGCCCTTGATGCGGCCACCCTCAACGATCAGCGATTTCGCCGGTGTGTTGCCGAAGATCTGAAGCTTGCCGGACTTTTCGGCAGCATCGACCAGCTTGCCTGCGACGGTCTGCGAGCGCGGAATGACCAAGCCGGCATCCGGATCGAACATGCCGCCCATGACCTGATCTTCCTCGATCAGCGGGAACATCTGCTTGATCTCAGACGGCGAGACGTAGTGCGCGCGGGTGCCGAAAGCCTTGGCGGAGGAGAGCTTGCGCTTGACTTCTTCCATCCACGTGTCGTCGCCGGTGCGCACGACTTCGAGGCCGCCGATGCGGGCGTAGTGGCCCATCTTCTCGTAGAAATCGATCGAATATTGCGTCGTCCAGACCGAAAGATAATCGTGGCTGGTCGTGTAGCAGAAGTCGGAGGCGTGGGCCGTCGAGCCGATGTCGGTCGGGATGCCGGACTTGTCGATGCCGACGATATCGTCCCAGCCGCGCTCGATCAGGTGATGGGCAATCGAGGCGCCGACAATGCCTCCGAGACCTATGATGACAACCTTTGCCTTTTGCGGGAACTCTGCCATTGCGTGCAATCCTGATTGGAAGTTTGGCCTGATTTAGGAGTTTGGCCCGGTTGGGTGTGTGGCCAAACGGAAATCTTGCCGGATTTTAGAGTTTGCCGCGCCGTGACCAGAGCCTGTATACGACATAAACCGCATATAGCACGACTGACTGCGTCATTGGTGGGGCCGCGAATGCCGCTGCAGTCATTCACATTTACCCGATGTTTCGTCCTCAGTTAGGGTCTTTCAGGTAGGCGACGACGGCGTCGGCAATCATGCCCTTGTGACGCTGCATGGTCTCTGCCTCCGAAAGGTCGCGGCGGAAGATGGTGCCGAAGGTGTAGCGGTTCGAAACCCGAAAAAAGCAGAAGGCGCTGATCAGCATGTGCACGTCGATCGGGTCGGCCTTGCGGCGAAATACGCCTGCCGAGTAGCCGCGTTCCAGAATGCCGGCGATGGTTTCGATGACCGAGACGTTGAGGTCTCGGATGGCCTCGGAGCGCAGCATGTGGGCGGCGTGGTGAATGTTCTCGATGCTGACGAGGCGGACGAAATCGGGGTTGGCTTCGTCATGCTCAAAGGTGGTCGATATCAACGTGCGAAGGGCCGCCTCCGGCTCGATGCTGGAGAGCTTCAGGTCTTCTTCCAGCGTGCGGATTTTCCGGTAGGAGCGTTCGAGCACGGCAAGGTAGAGGCCTTCCTTGCTCTCGAAGTAGTAATAGATCATCCGCTTCGAGGTGCGGGTGCGTTCGGCGATGGCATCGACGCGGCCTCCGGCGAGGCCATGGGTCGCAAATTCTTCGGTCGCCACGACCAGAATATCGTCCCGTGTCCTTTGTGGATCATTTTTCCGGCCGTTTTCGGCACGCTTCGCCATCGTCTCAGGCATCCCCCGTCATCCCTTTGCTTTTCAAAACGAATTTCTCGCCTTGACCGTCGCTGGGACGAATCCTCTCCTCGCATTTCCTCATAAGTCTTAGTGAGCTTGGAGCGTGCTTTCAAGAGAGAGTACTTGACATCCGAACTAGTTAGTACATTTTGGAGGCGTCGATGGGAACTTGGAGGAGGGACCGCGACCGTTCGTTGGGAGGAGCCGGCCGTGAGGTCTGATATGCTCCCCGTTTCAACAAACGAAAACCGGGAGGCATCATGACCAAGGCAATCGATTTCTGTTTTCTGCT
The DNA here is from genome assembly GCF_001931685.1 of Pararhizobium arenae. GTDB lineage: Bacteria > Pseudomonadota > Alphaproteobacteria > Rhizobiales > Rhizobiaceae > Pararhizobium > Pararhizobium arenae. The sequence continues at coordinate 51,537 of NZ_MOOY01000005.1, forward strand.
GGTGAAGATCACCATTGCCCTGCTGCTGGCAGGCATGGTTGTTCTGGTCTTCGGCAATGTCGTGCTGCGTTATGCGTTTGACACCGGCATCACTTATTCCGAGGAACTGTCGCGGATGTTCTTCATCTGGCTCACCTTCCTCGGCGCCTTGGTTGCGATGCGCGAACACGGGCATCTCGGCATGGACATGGTGCTGCGCCGGCTTCCTCCAGCAGCCGCAAAATTTGCGGCTCTTCTCGGTCATGCGTTGATGATCTGGGCGACGTGGCTTCTGATCAGCGGCAGCTGGACCCAGACGATCATCAATCTCAACGTTTCGGCACCGGCCACCGGCATCTCCATGGCGTGGTTCTATGGCGCCGGTCTCGCCTTCGGTGTTCCCGCATTGCTGCTTTTGCTCTGGGATACCTTTTCGATCGCCACAGGCCGCGTCGATGTGAAGACCGCGGAATTCGTTCGTGACAGCGAGGAGCAGGCGGCTCTGGAAGAGCCTGCCACACTTGCCAACCCCATCCTAAAGCATTGAGGGCGCGACGATGACCGTAACCATCTTTCTCGGTGCACTTCTCGGCCCCATGGCGCTGGGCGTTCCCATCGCCTTTGCCCTGATTATCAGCGGCGTTGCGCTGATGATGTATATGGACCTGTTCGATGCGCAGATCGTCGCGCAGAACGTGCTGAACGGCGCGGACAGCTTTCCGCTGATGGCCGTGCCGTTTTTCATGCTGGCTGGCGAAGTTATGAATGTCGGCGGCCTTTCCAAGCGCATCATCAATCTTGCCATGGTCATGGTCGGGCATATCCGCGGCGGTCTCGGCTTCGTGGCGATCTTCGCCGCCTGCATCATGGCGAGCCTCTCCGGTTCGGCGGTTGCCGATGCTGCCGCGCTTGGCGCGCTGCTGCTGCCGATGATGCTGAAATCGGGCCACAATCCGGCCCGTGCCGGCGGTCTCATCGCATCGGCTTCGATCATCGGTCCGATCATTCCGCCGTCGATCGGTTTCATTCTTTATGGTGTGGTTGGTGGTGTTTCGATCACCAAGCTCTTTCTGGCGGGTATCTTCCCGGGCCTGATGATTGGTGCAGCGCTCTGCATCACCTGGCTTCTGGTCGCGCGCAAGGAGCAGTTCCAGCTTCCGCCCCGCCAGCCGGCTGCCGTCCGCTGGAAGGCGCTTGGTGAGAGCGTCTGGGCACTGCTGCTGCCGCTGATCATCATTGTCGGTTTGAAGTTCGGCGTGTTCACCCCGACAGAGGCCGGCGTCGTTGCCGCCGTCTATTCGCTCTTCGTTGCTATGGTGGTGTATCGCGAGCTGCCGCCGTCGAAGCTGTTCCATGTCTTTGTAGCAGCAGCCAAGATCACCGCAATCGTCATGTTCCTGGTTGCCTGCGCTTCGGTCTCGGCCTGGCTGATCACCGTCGCCGATGTTCCCGGCGATCTCGCCAGGATGATCGAGCCGCTGATGGGCAACCAGACGCTGCTCCTGCTTGCGATCATGGCCTTGGTCGTCGTGGTGGGGACCGCCATGGACATGACCCCGACCATCCTGATCATGACGCCGGTGCTGATGCCGATCATCAAAGAAGCCGGCATCGATCCCGTCTATTTCGGGGTGCTGTTCATTATCAACAATTCCATCGGCTTGATCACGCCGCCTGTCGGCACCGTGCTCAACGTGATCTGCGGCGTATCCAAGCTATCGATGGAAGACCTGATGAAGGGTGTCATGCCCTTCCTCATCGCCGAACTCATCGTTCTTTTCCTGCTCGTCCTGTTCCCGCAACTGGTGACCGCGCCGGTCGCATGGTTCGGACATTGAGCCTGAAAGCGCCTTTTCAAGAAGGCAATCTGCAACCGGCCGGAGGGAGAAACCGGCCAAAACGGGAGGACTAACATGCTGACCAAAATGACACGCCTTGCGCTCGGACTTGCGTTTCCGATCGCTCTTTTGATGGCAGGCCCTTCGGCTGCCGAAATCAACGAACACACGATCAAGTTCGCCTCGGCCAACAACAAGGGCCATCCGCAGGTCACCGGCATGGAGAAGTTTGCCGAGCTTGTGAAGGAAAAGAGCGGCGGCAAGATCGAGATCAAGCTGTTTCCGGGCGGCGTGCTTGGCGGCGACGTCCAGACCGTTTCGGCGCTGCAGGGCGGTGTCATTGAAATGACCGTTCTGAACGCCGGCATTCTGGCGAGCAACGCCAAGGCTTTCGGTGCGGTCGATCTGCCGTTCCTGTTCAATGATGGGGCAGAAGCCGACAAGATCATGGATGGCGCCTTTGGCACCAGCCTTATCAATCTTTTGCCGGATACCGGCCTTGTTGGTCTCGCCTATTGGGAGCTTGGCTTCCGCAACCTCACCAACAACCGTCGTCCGGTGACCACGCTGGAAGACATCAAGGGCCTGAAGATCCGCACCATCCAGTCGCCGATCCCGATCGAGCTGTTCAACAGCCTCGGCGCCAATGCCGTGCCGCTGCCTTACACGGAACTCTACACCGCGCTCGAAACCGGCACGGTCGACGGCCAGGAAAATCCCGCCGCCAACATCCTGAACGCCAAGTTCTACGAAGTGCAGAAGTACATGACGGTCACCCGTCATCAGTACAACCCGCAGATCGTGCTCATCAGCAAGAAGTTCTGGGATACGCTGAACGACGAGGAGAAGGCTGTCATCCAGTCCGCCGCCACCGAAGCACGCGACTACCAGCGCCAGGTTTCCCGCGAATTCGATGCCAAGGCGATCGAGGACATCAAGGCGACCGGCATGGAAGTCAGCGAGCTTTCGCCGGAGGAAACCCAGAAGCTGCGCGATGCGGTGAAGCCGCTGATCGACAAGTTCTCTGCTGAGATCGGTGCCGATACCGTTGCGGCGCTGTTCAAGGAACTCGACGCCGCGCGCGGCCAGTAAAACAATCGCCGGCCCGCCGCCTGAGGGCGGGCCGGCTTTTCCTCGAAACGAAAGCTGCCGATATGACCGAGACACTCCTCAAGCCGATCAAGGCCGCATTGATCGGCTCCGGTATCCAGGCCTCGCTCACACCCGCGATGCATATGCGCGAGGGCGCGGCACAAGGGTTCTCCTACGATTACGAGTTGCTGGACCTGTCTCAGCTCGGCGCGACACCGGACGATCTGCCGAAGCTTCTGGCGGATGCCGAAGCGCGTGGCCTGAGCGGTCTCAACATCACTCATCCCTGTAAGCAGGCCATCATCCCGTTTCTGGACGAACTTTCCGGAGAAGCGCGCGATCTGCGCGCCGTCAACACGGTCGTTCTGAAGAACGGTCGCCGCTATGGTCACAACACCGACTGGTGGGGTTTTGCCGAAAGCTTTCGCCGCGGACTGCCGGATGCGGAGTTGGATTCCGTCGTGCAACTGGGTGCCGGTGGAGCCGGTGCTGCCACCGCCTATGCAATCCTGTCGCTCGGCGTGCGGAAACTGGCAATCTTCGACCGTGAGCCGGAGCGGGCCGTTGATCTCGTCGAGGCGCTTTCTGCGCTCTTTCCGGATGCAAGCATCGCAACCGGCAGAGACCTTGCGGCTTCAATGCGCTCGGCCTCCGGCCTCATCCACGCAACGCCGACCGGCATGGCAAAACATCCTGGCCTGCCCTTGCCAGCAGAGCTGCTCGATCAACGCCATTGGGTGGCCGAGATCGTTTATTTCCCGCTGGAAACCGCACTTCTGAAGGCTGCGCGCGAGCTTGGTTGCCGCACGCTCGATGGCGGTGGCATGGCGGTTTTCCAGGCGGTTGGGGCGTTTCGCCTTTTCACCGGCCGCGATCCGGATGTCGACCGCATGCTGGCGCACTTCAAATCCCTGACCTCCTGATCTCGAAACAAGGAGACGCCGATGAAGACCTCCATTGCGACCGTATCGCTGAGCGGCGATCTCAGGCAAAAGCTGGAAGCCATCGCCAAAGCGGGTTTCGATGGCGTCGAAATCTTCGAGAACGATTTTCTGGTTTTCGACGAAAGCCCGCGTCAGGTGGGCAATATCGTGCGCGATCATGGGCTGGAGATCACGCTTTTCCAACCCTTCCGCGATTTCGAGGGCATGCCGGAGCCTTTGCGCAGCCGCACCTTTGACCGGGCCGAGCGCAAGTTCGATGTCATGCAGGAGATGGGCACGGACCTCGTGCTTGTCTGCTCCAATGTTTCTTCGGCGGCCCTTGGCGGCATCGATCGGGCGGCGGCGGATTTTCAAGAACTTGGCGAACGCGCAGCGAAACGCGGGTTGCGCGTTGGCTACGAGGCGCTGGCCTGGGGGCGGCATATCAACGATCACCGGGATGCCTGGGAAATCGTGCGCCGTGCCGATCATCCCAATATCGGCCTGATTCTCGACAGCTTCCACACGCTGTCGCGCAAGATCGACGTCAATTCGATCCGCTCCATTCCAAAGGAAAAGATCTTCATCATCCAGCTCGCCGATGCGCCGCTGTTCGACATGGACCTGCTCTACTGGAGCCGCCACTTCCGCAACATGCCGGGCGAGGGCGACCTGCCGGTGCTCGAGTTCATGAAGGCTGTAGCGGAGACGGGTTACGACGGCTATCTCTCGCTCGAAATCTTCAACGACCAGTTTCGTGGCGGGCTGCCCCGCGCAATCGCCAATGACGGGCATCGATCGCTGTTTTATCTCGGCGATCAGGTGAAGCGCGCGTTGCCGGATGTGGCGATGGATGTGCCGGAGATGCCGGCGCGCAGTGCCGTCGAAGGCGTCTCCTTTGTCGAGTTCACGATTGACGAAGCAGAGGCACCGCAGCTTGAAGCGCTGTTCCGCACGCTGGGTTTTCGCAAGGCGGCAAAACACAAGAGCAAGAATGTGGTCGTGTTCCGCCAGGGTGCGATCAATCTCGTCGTCAATATGGACGAGGGCGGTTTTGCCAACGCATCCTATCTCGTGCATGGCGCATCCGCTTATGCCATGGGGCTGATGGTGAACGATGCCGAGGCCGCGCTGGCGCGGGCCGTGGCGCTTGGGGCGGAGCGCTTCGAGCAGCCACTTGATCCGGGCGAAATCGAAATGCCGGCGGTGCGCGGCGTCGGCGGCGGTCTTGTCTATTTCCTCGATCGCAGGAGTGCCCTCGGCAAGATCTGGGATATCGAGTTCGATCCCATCGAAGACGGTATTCCGTCGGACGCCGGGCTGACGGCGATCGACCATCTCGCCCAGACCATGCGCTATGACGAACTGCTGACCTGGCTTTTGTTCTACACCTCGATCTTCGCGGCCCATAAAACGCCACTGGTCGATATCATCGATCCCTCCGGCATCGTGCGCAGTCAGGTGGTGGAAAATGCCGAGGGTACGTTGCGCATCACGATGAACGGGGCGGAGAACCGCAACACGCTCGCCGGCCACTTTATCGCCGAAACTTTCGGTTCCGGCATCCAGCATATCGCCTTCAAGACCGACGACATCTTTGCCACTGCCGAGAAGCTGGCGCAAAGCGGCTTCGTGCCGCTGGCGATCTCGCCGAACTATTACGACGATCTGGAAGCGCGGTTTGGCCTTGAACCAGACCTCTGCGAGCGACTACAGCGCTTTAACATTCTCTACGATCGCGATGACAGTGGAGAATATTTCCAGCTTTACAGCCCGACCTATGGCGAAGGCCTGTTTTTCGAGATCGTCGAACGGCGGGGCTACAAGGGATATGGCGCGGCGAATGCGATCTTCCGCATTGCGGCGCTTCGCAAACATTTGCGGCCAACAGGCATGCCGGCGCTGGCGAACGCCCTTGCTTGATTGCCGCAAACAACTCCACCGTCATCCTCGGCCAACGAGCCGAGGATCTGCTAAAGTTTCGTAAAATCAAACGCCTGACGATGGTCGGGTCAAGCCCGACCATGACGGAGGGAGCTTTTGCGGATCAGCCCATGCGCTCGGAAGCGTAAGACCCGGGGCTGGCCGGGAAGACGATGGTCTTGTTACCGTTCATGAAGACGCGGTGATGGATGTGGGCGTGCACGGCGCGCGCCAGAACCTGGCTTTCGACATCGCGACCGATCGAGACGTAGTCATCCGGTGACTGCGCATGGGTAATGCGAGCAACGTCCTGCTCGATGATCGGACCTTCATCGAGATCCTCGGTGACGTAATGCGCCGTGGCGCCGATCAGCTTCACGCCACGCTCGAAGGCCTGCTTGTAGGGGTTGGCGCCCTTGAAGCTCGGCAGGAACGAGTGGTGGATGTTGATGATGCGGCCGGACATCTTCTTGCAGACCGCATCCGAGAGAACCTGCATGTAGCGGGCAAGCACGATCAGCTCTGCTTCGGATTGCTCGACGATCTCCATGAGGCGCGTTTCGGCCTGCGGCTTGTTGTCCTTGGTCACCTTGATGTGGTGGAAGGGAATGTCGTTGTTGACGATGACCTTCTGGTAATCGAAGTGGTTTGAGACGACGCCGACGATGTCAATCGGCAAAGCGCCGATCTTCCAGCGATAGAGAAGGTCGTTGAGGCAGTGCCCGAAACGCGACACCATCAACAGCACCTTCATGCGGTGCTCGCTGTTGTGCAGTTCCCAGTTCATCGCAAACTTGTCGGCGACCGGCACGAAACCCTTCTCGAGCTCCTCGGTCGTTGCGCCTTCCTGGCTGGTGAAGGTGAGACGCATGAAGAACAAGCCGGTCTGCAGGTCATCGAACTGCGAGCTGTCGACGATGTAACAGCCCTTGTCGGCGAGATAACCGGTGATGGCCGCAACAATGCCGCGGGTGGATTTGCAGGATACGGTCAGCACGTAGCTTTTCATCGTCGTCGGTCTCTCAATTTCAGGGTCTGTCCGATACCGGATTGTGGGAGAAGCTAGCGCGCCGCCCGCCCACCCGTCCATCCGTTTCGCGACATCCGATAGCAGGAACAGGCCATGGAGCGGCATGGAAAATGCCGGGGCGCCATCGAGCGGTCGAGATGGTCGCGCAGAAAACAAAAACGACGCCCTTTTCAGTGCGCCGTTTTTTCCATTCAAAGCGAAGTTCGAGAGATCAGAACTCTTCCCAGCTCTGCTCGGCTTTGGCTGCATTTCCGGAGAAGGCATGGGCAACTTGAGCTGTCATGCGGCGTGCGGGGGATGAGACCGGGCGGCTGCGGCTCACATCCGCCGCCACGGGTCCGCTGTTGCCGTTGCCGACTTTGAACTGGCCGAGCATTGCAAAAAGCGCCTCGGCTTCCTTTGCAAGCGAGTGGCTGGCGGCGGTCTGCTGTTCCACCATGGCGGCATTCTGTTGCGTGCCCTGGTCCATGGCGTTGACGGCATGGTTGATTTCCTGCAGGCCGGTTGCCTGCTCCCGGGCGCCGCCGACGATCGCCGAGACATTGGTGTTGATGTCCTCCACCTGCGAGACGATCACTTCCAGCACCTTGCCGGTTTCGCCGACAAGGGAAACGCCGTTCTTGACATGCTCGCCGGAGGTCCGGATCAGCGCCTTGATTTCCTTTGCAGCCGTGGCGGAACGCTGGGCGAGTTCGCGCACTTCCTGGGCAACCACGGCAAAACCCTTTCCGGCTTCGCCGGCCCGCGCCGCCTCGACGCCGGCGTTCAGAGCCAGCAAATTCGTCTGGAAGGCGATCTCGTCGATCACGCCGATGATGTTGGAAATGCCGCGGGAGGAATCCTCTATCTGGCTCATGGCCGCGACGGCATTGCGGACAACGGTTCCGGAGCGTTCAGCGTTGTTGCGTGTGGCCATGACGAGATTGCCGGCTTCTTCGGCGCGTCTGCTGGAGTCGGACACCGTCATGGTGATTTCCTCAAGCGCGGCGGCGGTCTCTTCTACCGATGCAGCCTGACGTTCCGTCCGTTTCGCCAGATCGTCGGCCGCAGCGCGGATTTCGCCGGAACTCGCCGCGATCGCCTGGGCGTTGCGTCCCACGGAGGTCATGGCGTCTTTTAGCTTTTCCACGGCGTCGTTGAAGTCATGCCGCAGCTTCTCCATCGTCGGTACGAAGGCCTTGTCCAGCCTCTGCGTGAGATCGCCGTCGGCAAGGCTCTTCATGGCGGTGGCAAGTGCGCCCACGGCGCCCATGCGTTCGGTGACATCGGTCGCGAACTTCACGACCTTGATGACCTTGCCGTGGATATCGACGATAGGGTTGTAGGTGGCTTGGATCCAGATTTCCTTGCCGCCTTTCCCGTAGCGTACGAACTCATTCGCCAGAAACTCCCCACGGCCGAGCTTGTCCCAGAATGTGCGGTATTCTTCGGTGGCAACATAGGACGGATCGCAGAAGATGCGGTGGTGCTGGCCCTTGATCTCAGAAAGCTGGTAGCCGACGGCCGCGCAGAAATTCTCATTGGCGGCGAGAATCTCTCCCGTCGGTGTGAACTCGATGATCGCCTGCGAGCGCGACGCGGCAGAGAGCTTGCCGGCATCTTCCATCGCCTTCAATTTGACGGCGGTAATGTCGGTCGCAAACTTCACGACCTTGTAAGGCTTGCCGCCGCGGAAGATGGGATTGTAGGACGCCTCGATCCAGATGTCGCGGCCGCTCTTGGTGATGCGGCGATACTGCATGCTCTGGAACTCGCCACGGGCGAGTTTGCCCCAGAACTCGCGATATTCGGAACTCGCGGCTTCGGCGGGATCGACGAAGATGCGATGGTGTTTTCCCTTGATCTCGGCGAGCGCGTAACCAAGTGCTGCGCAGAAGTTCGCGTTTGCGTGCAGGATATTGCCCTGCAGATCGAATTCTATGATGGCCTGCGACTTGTTCATCGCAGCGAGGATCGCGCGAGAGTCTCCGCCAAAACCGGGAAGATGCATGCCCATTGTCGCCTCCAAGCGATTGACCGTATATTTGTCCGGGGTCACCGGGTCCTGTCGTTGCGGTTGACACACCGCCTGATTGTTCTCGAACTGCCCGGCTGCACCCTCTTTGCCTCGACGTTTGCTGTCGGGTTTGTGGCGCTTGCCAAGCGGCCCCGGTCTGGTTCGTCGGTCGCGGCGGCTTGGAATACAACTATTGGTATAATTTGATGAAAGTTTTGTTAAAATTTATCTATAAAATTGCACCTGCGACTTTCGGGAATACCGGGCTTCCTAGCTGAAATTGCCCGAAAATTTTTCTTGCAGAACGCAACATTCAATATTCCGTTGGTTGATTTAGAGAATTACGATTTAATCATCCCTGAAAAGCTGACTGCACGAATTTCTTGCCTCTCCGTGCTGGCGCACTACTATCCCGGTGTTTTGGGCGAGGCAGGAACAGCCGTCATGGACTTAAGCGTGCGCTTGGAGGAAAGCTGGAAATTGGCGCTTTCCGGAGAATTTTCACAACCATACATGGCAGATCTCAAGGCTTTTCTGCTTGAACAGAAGACCCAGGGCAAGGTAATTTTCCCGAGAGGGTCGGAGTATTTCCGGGCGCTCGATCTAACCCCGCTTGACAAGGTGCGGGTGGTGATCTTGGGCCAGGACCCTTATCATGGAGAGGGACAGGCCCATGGATTGTCCTTCAGCGTAAAGCCGGGCGTGCGCATCCCGCCATCGCTCGTCAATATTTTCAAGGAACTCCAGAGCGATCTCGGCCTGAAACCCGCGGCCCACGGTTTCCTCGAGTATTGGGCACAGCAGGGTGTCCTGCTGCTCAACAGCGTCCTGACCGTGGAGCGATCGATGGCGGCGTCCCACCAGGGAAAGGGATGGGAACGTTTTACCGACGCGATCATTCGCGCTGTCAACGAGCAGACTCATCCGGTCGTTTTCATTCTGTGGGGTTCCTATGCCCAGAAAAAGGCGGCCTTTGTCGATCGCTCGCGACACCTCGTTCTGACGTCGCCGCATCCATCGCCGCTATCGGCCCATAACGGGTTTTTCGGAAGTCGTCCCTTCTCCCGGGCAAACGACTTCCTCGTTTCCAAGGGCTCTTCGCCGATCGATTGGACTTTGCCGGACAATCTGTAACGTCGTCGCTACGTCAGCGGCTGACCGGCGTTTTTCGAAACCGTTCGCGCCTCACGGCGCGCAACGACGGCTTCCCGCCAGACTGTAAAAATACCGGCAGCGACGACGATTGCGGAGCCGGCAACGGTGTTGAGATGCAAGGTCTCTCCAAAAATCGAGACGCCGATGACGGAGGCGAAAACAAGCTGAAGATAGGTCAGCGGTTGGACCTCGGCGGCGTCCAGATGTTCGTAGGCCTTGATCAGGCAAAAATGGCTCGTCGTCCCGGTAATGCACAAGAGGATCATCCAGAACCAGTCACCGGCTGCGAGCGGCGTCCAGTAGAAGGGGCCGATCAAGCTGATGGCAACCGCCCCGGCAACGCCGGTGTACAGGAAGCTGGTCGTCGATGTGTCGTCGTGGCTCACCAGCCGCGTGGCGATGACGTAGAATGCAAAAACCAGCGCTGACGCCATTGGGATCAGGACGTTCACGTCGAAGCCGGCATCGCCGGGTTTGAGGATCAGAAGAACGCCCAAGAGACCGACGATGATCGCCGACCAGCGCCGCCAGCCAACGCGCTCGCCGAGGATAGGCATCGAGAGCAGGGCGACAAAGATGGGCCCGGCGGAAAAAATGGCCTGCGAGTGCGCAAGTCCGACCCTTGCAAAGGCGGTGATGACGACGACGATCTGGCCGGCAAGCAAAACGCCGCGCAAGGTCTGAAGCACCGGCCATTTTGTCTTGAATGCCGCCAGCAGGCCGCCGGGCGAGCGGGCGGCCCAGGCAAGCGCGAAGGCCGCGAACACCCAGTAACGGATCATCGTGATGAGGACGGGCGGATAGAGGCTGCCGAGATATTTCGAGATCGCATCCTGGATCGAAAAGATCGTGATCGCCAGGAGAACGAAGATATAGCCGGTGGTTTTGGGAGACATGATTGGCAGCCATATACCCGAGGCACCGCGGATGCCACGGGTTTTTGCAGTGCAAAAGAAATGCGGGGCAGATTGCCCCGCAGCGATGTCAGTCTTCCCGGAACGTATGCCGCATCTGTTCGGTCAACGGCTTTGCGAGATAGGAGATCACCGTTCTGTCGGCGATCTTGACGAAAACTTCCGCAGGCATGCCGGGGTAAAGCGTCAGGCCTTGCAGTTTCTTCACGCTTTCCGGTTTCGGGCGAACACGGATCGGGTAATAGCTGATCCCGGTACGCTGATCGGTCACGAGGTCCGGTGCGATGGTGACGACTTCGCCATCGATGACGGGCGTGGTGCGCTGGTTGAAGGCGCTGAAGACCAGTTCCACGGGCTGACCGAGCCGGATCTGGTCGATGTCATGGGTTGCGATTCTTGCTTCCACCGTCAGGCTGTCGGCTTCGGGCACGACGAGCATCAGCTGTTCGCCGGGGTTGATGACGCCGTTGATGGTGTGGACCGCAAGCTGGTAGACGCGACCGGCGAGCGGCGCGGTGATGTCGAGCCGTTTCAACTGGTCGATGGCCGCGACCTGACGGTCTTCATACTCCGAAATCTTGGCTTCGACTTCAGTCAGTTCCTTGGCGACTTCCGTGCGGCGATCTTCTTCCAGCTGCAGTATCTGCAGATCGATTTCGCTGGACTTGCCCGCCGCCTGCGCGCGTGCGGCGAGACGGGCACCGCGATCCCCTTCAAGCTGCGCCCGTTCCCGCTTCAGCGTCGTCACGCGCTGCATCGAAACCAGGCCCTCCTTGTAGAGTTTCTCAAGGCCGTTCAGTTCCTCGGCGATCAGCTTCAGGGCATCTTCTATCGCGGTCAGCTGAACGGTCAGGCCTTCCGTTTCATCCTTGAGCTGGTCCTTTCGCGAGGCGAGCTGGTCTTTCATGCTGGCCAGTGCGTTCACGCGACTGACGAAGAGCTTGCGTTCGCTTTCTTCCAGCACTTGTGCCGCGGTGGCGGTGGTCAGCTTCGTCAAGTCTTCCGGGATCGTGAAGGTGCCGCTGCTGCTCTGCTCGGCCAGAAGACGGGCGCGGCGGGCGTAAAGCTGGGCAAGCGTGTTCTGCACAATCGAAAGGTTGGCGCGAACCGTCGTGGCATCCAGGCGCAGCAGGACCTGGCCGGCATCGACGCGGTCACCTTCCTTGACCAGCAGCTCGCCGACGATACCGCCGGTCAAATGCTGGATCTTCTTGACATTGTTTTCCACGACGACGGTGCCGCTGGCAACGATGGCGCTCGACAGTTCCGTCGTCGCGGCCCAGCCGCCCACGCCGGCGACCAGCGCAGTGGACAGAACAAGCACCGCGATTATGTGGCTGCGTAGCGACCGGCGGGAGTTTACGGGTTTCGCTGTGTTCTGAATGTCGCTCATGATGCGTCGTCCTGTCCTTCGCCAACGACCTTCAGGGTTGCCGGGCCGGCGACTTGTGGTTGCCGGTTGTCCTGACGCAGAATCTTGCTCAAAACCTCTTCCTTGGGACCGAAGGCCTGCATGCGGCCCTCGTTCATCATCAGCACCATGTCCGCCGCGGCAAGGGCGCTTGGGCGGTGGGCGATGACGATGACGATGCCGCCGCGCTGGCGAACGGACATGATCGCTTCGCTCAAGGCCTGTTCGCCTTCCGCGTCGAGGTTCGAGTTGGGCTCATCGAGCACCACGAGGAAGGGGTCGTTGTACAATGCGCGGGCAAGCGCCACACGTTGCCGCTGGCCGGCCGAAAGCGCGGCACCGCCATCGCCTATTTCCGTCTCGTAACCGTTTGGCAGCTTCAGGATCAGATCGTTGACGCGCGCGGCACGAGCAGCAGCCACGATCGCATCCGCTGTCGCCCCTTCTTCGAAGCGGGCAATGTTCTGCGCCACCGTGCCGGCGAAAAGCTCGACGTCCTGCGGCAGATAGCCGATGTGGCGACCGAGCCGGTCGCTGTCCCACTGATCGAGGGCTGCGCCATCAAGGCGCGCGGAACCGCGGAAAGCGGGCCAGATGCCGATCAGGGCGCGGGCAAGCGACGACTTGCCGGAGGCGCTCGGGCCGATGATGCCGAGCGCGCTGCCGGCGCGCAGCGTGAAGTTCACATCGGCGAAGGTCAGGCGCTGGGCACCGGGAGGCCCGCCGGCCAAGCCTTCGGCTGTCAGCCGTTCGCGTGGCGCCGGTAGCTCCAGGGGCGCATCGCGCTCGGGCATGGCTTTCAGGAGTTCATTCAAGCGGCCCCAGCTCTGGCGGGCGCTGACGAAACCACGCCAGTTGCCGATGGCAAGTTCCACCGGCGCAAGCGCACGGGCGGTCAGGATCGAGCCGGCAATGATGATGCCGGGAGAGGCGAGGCCTTCGATGACGAGCACGGCACCTGTGGCCAGCACGCCGGATTGCAGCGCCATTCGGAACACCTTGGAAAGCGCGCCATAACCATTGCCGACGTCCGAGGTCAGCCGGTTTTCCTCGCGGTAGGTTTCGTTGCGCTCGTCCCATTTGCGCGACATGCGGCCGAGCATGCCCATGGCCTGCATCACCTCGGCATTACGCTGGGATGACTGGGCAAAAGCATTGCGCATGTTGCCGGCCTCGGAGGCGCGCTTGGACGGCGCCTGCGTTCCGCGATTGGTAAGGAAGGTGAGGACGATGAGGATCAGCGAGCCGATGATGGAGACGATGCCGATCATCGGGTGAAACAGGAAGCAGATCAGAATGTAGAACGGCAGCCAAGGCAGATCGAAAAAGGCGGATGGGCCGCTGCCGGAAAGAAAGGCACGGACCTGATCGAAATCGCGCAGGGCCTGCAGGCCGTCGCCATGGGTGCGCAGCTTCAGCGGTGCCTGAACGATCGTGCGGTAGATGCGCGCGCTCATCGCTTCATCGAGCGCGCCGGCGATGCGCACCAGCATGCGGCCGCGCATCATTTCGAAGGCGCCCTGGAAGGCATAGAGCAGAAGGGCGAGGATGCAGAGCGCGATCAGGGTCGGAATGCTGCGGCTCGGCAAAACGCGGTCATAGACCTCGAGCATGAAGAACGAGCCGGTCAGGTACAGAATGTTGACCAGCGCGCTGGCGATGCCGACGCCGATGAAGGCAGTCTTGCAGTTTCGAAGCGCCTGTGCCGGTTCCGAGGCGCGCTGCTTCTGAGATAATGTCATTCGTTTGCTCGTCGCTACGGGGCCGGAATGATCAGGCCCGCTTATTCATTGCGAGTTTATTGGTAAAAGCTTGTCATTGATTTGCCCTGTTACTTTCGAAACAAGACACTTCAATTTTAAAGACAGTGCTCACTGTGCAGCAATTCTGCAGCCTCTGCTGTCGCCGGCTCACCGCTTTTCGTAGCAAACCGCGCTTTTTTAAAGTCATGAAACGAATAGGCCGATCTCATAGTTGAGGCATCACGGTTTTTCCATGTTTATTTTGGAAAAAAAACCGGAAATGAATCGATATGACGCAACCTCCTCCCTGTTTTCATTTTCAGGGAAACGTTTGCCGGCTTGCATCCGCGGGATCGATCCGCCAAACAGGCGGGGAAACGGGGCGGAGCTTTCCATGAGGCATATTCTGATCGTCGGCATCGGTGCCGGCAATCCGGAGCATATGACGGTTCAGGCGATCAATGCGCTCAACGGCGCAGAGGTGCTTTTCGTGCCGAAGAAGGGCGAGAGCAAGGCGCAGCTTGCCGATATCCGCCGTGACATTATCGACCGTTATGTCAGCAACACCCGGATACGCGTCGTAGAATTCGATGTGCCGGTGCGGGAAACACGCGACCGTTCCTATGACCGCAGCGTCGATGACTGGCATGCCGCCATCGCCGAGATCTACGAGAACTTGCTCAAAGACAATGTGGGAGAAACGGACCGGGCCGCCTTTCTCGTCTGGGGCGATCCGATGCTCTACGACAGCACGATCCGCATCATCGAGCGGGTGAGGACGCGGGGGCGTGTTGTTTTCGATTTCTCCGTCATTCCCGGCATCACCAGCCTGCAAGCGCTGACGGCCGTGCATCGCATTCCGCTTAATCTCGTGGGCAAGCCGGTGGAGATCACAACGGGCCGCAGGCTTGCCGAAAGCGTTGCCGAAAAAGGCCGCACCAAGGTTATCATGCTGGATGGCGAGCAGGCGTTTTTAAAAGTGAACGATCCCGAAGCGTGGATTTACTGGGGCGCCTATCTCGGGACCGAGCAGGAGATCGTCATTTCCGGCCCGCTCCATGAGGTGCGGGATGAGATCGCCAGGACGCGCGCCGAGGCACGGGCGCGGCATGGCTGGATCATGGATATCTATCTGATGCGTTCCGGAGCTGATTTCGACGCATGAAGCGCCTGCTCGAATGCGTCCTCCTGCTTCGTTTTGCAGGATGGCGGCGGCAATTGCAGTTGGTTAGAATGGCGCAGGCGGGGCCGTTGCCCGGGAGTTGAGTAAACGTGGATAGCGCAGGAACAGCCGGGAGATCAGCAGAAGGGGACGCGGCTTTCGTTGTCCTGGCTGATCGGCGTCGCGGTGGCTGTCCCACCCTGTCCCAACCGATGCAGACGGGGGATGGTCTGCTCGTGCGGTTGCGGCCCGGCACGCCCGGCCTCTCACCGGAGCACTTGATCGCGCTCGCGCAGGCGGCACGCAGGCATGGCAATGGCATTCTCGATATTACCGCGCGTGGAAACCTGCAGATCAGGGGGCTTTCCCTTGAAACAGTGGGTCCTTTGGCCAACGACATTGCCGATGCGGGCATTGTTCCGGCGCAGGGGCTTGCGATCGAAACCCCGCCTCTCGCCGGGTATGATCCCTCCGAGCTTTGCGATCCGCTTCCCTTGGCGGGCGCCTTGCGATCCGCTGTCGAGACCGCTTTCCCGCCGCTTGTGTTGGCGCCAAAGCTCTCCGTCATCATTGATGGCGGCGGGCAGCTCGATCTTGCTGCCGTTGTGTCCGATATCCGGCTGACGGCCGAAATGAACGATGGAAAGCTCCTTTGGCGGCTTGCAGTGGCGGGCAATGCCCAGTCGGCCATCCGGATTTCGCTGTTGCCGACGCAAGCGGTGATCGCTGCTGTCATGGATGTTTTGCGACGGCTGTCCGCGCTTGGGCCGAGGGCGCGGGGGCGTGATCTTGTTGCTACCGAGTTTGCATCCGACGAAAAGGTTGTTGCAGAGCCCCGTTCGCCGAGGCACCCGGCAGGTCTGCATGCGCTTGGTCCCGGCCGTGTGGCATTTGGAGTAGCACTTGCCTTCGGACAGATCGAAGCGGAAGCACTGATTGCGTTTGTGCAGGAAACAAAGTCTCTGGGAGCGCAGGAATTGCGTCTTGCGCCCGATCATGCCCTGCTGGCTCTCGGGATACCCGAAGATGCCGCCGATGCGTTTGCCCGTTGCGCGACCCGGCTTGGCTTGCGGCCTGACCCGAAGGATAAGGGCCACCATGTCGCGGTCTGTGCCGGCAAAGGGGCCTGCGCGTCTGCGATGGTGGACACCAAACACGCGGCGCGGCTCATAATTTCGGATGCGCCGGCACTTCTCGATGGGTCTTTTGCCGTCCATGTTTCGGGCTGCGCCAAGGGCTGTGCGCATCCGGCGTCCGCTCCGGTGACGCTTGTCGGTGCGCCAACAGGCTACGGGCTTGTCGTCAATGGACCTGCCTCGACCCTTCCAGGCGTCTACATCGAAGAAAAAAAGCTCGATGAAGCACTGTCGCGCCTCGACGCGCTGGTGCGGAGCGAGAAACACGCTGGCGAATCGGCGCGTGCCTGCCTAACACGGCTCGGCGCAAGCCGCATCATCGCTGCGGTTCAACAGGGATAGAGATGCCTGAATACGATTATATCCGGGATGGCAACGCCATCTACGAACGTTCCTTTGCCATCATTCGCAGCGAGGCCGATCTTTCGCGCTTTTCCGAGGAGGAGGCCGATCTGGCGGTGCGCATGGTGCATGCCTGCGGCCTGGTGGACGCGGCCCAGCATTTCGAGTTTTCTGACGGTTTTGTGGGTGCAGCGCGTGACGCGCTGAAAGCCGGCGCACCGATTTTCTGCGATGCCTTTATGGTGGCGCAGGGGGTGACGCGCGCGCGCCTTCCGGCCGAGAACGAAGTGATCTGCACGCTGCGCGAACCGGAGGTGCCGGAAATTGCGCGCGAGATCGGCAATACCCGGTCGGCGGCGGCGATGAAACTCTGGCTGCCGAAGCTTGCCGGCGCGGTCGTTGCCATCGGCAATGCGCCGACGGCGCTATTTTATCTGCTGGAACTGCTGCGCGACGGCGCGCCGAAGCCGGCGGCCATCCTTGGCATGCCGGTCGGCTTCGTCGGTGCGGCGGAGTCCAAGGATGCGCTGGCGGAAAATTCCTATGGCGTGCCCTATGCCATCGTCCGCGGCCGCCTCGGCGGTAGTGCCATGACGGCGGCGGCACTGAATTCGCTCGCGAGGCCAGGCCTGTGAGCGCGGCGGGACGACTGATCGGTGTCGGGACCGGCCCGGGCGACCCGGAGCTTCTGACCGTCAAGGCGGTAAAGGCGCTGGAGAGCGCCGACGTGCTCGCCTATTTCGCCAAGGAAGGCCGGCGCGGCAATGGGCGTGCGATCGTCGACGGGCTGGTGAAGCCCGGTATGGTCGAATTGCCGCTCTATTATCCGGTGACCACCGAGATCGACAAGCATCACGACGACTACAAATCCAGCATCACCGGCTTCTATGATGCTTCGGCGCAGGCGGTGGCGGCGCATCTCGACNTTTTTTAATGATACGGCGACCACCGAGATCGACAAGCATCACGACGACTACAAATCCAGCATCACCGGCTTCTATGATGCTTCGGCGCAGGCGGTGGCGGCGCATCTCGACGCCGGGCGCACCGTTGCCGTCCTGAGCGAGGGCGATCCCCTGTTCTATGGCTCGTACATGCACCTGCATGTGCGGCTTGCCGGGCGCTTCAACACCGATGTCATTCCGGGCATCACCGCGATGTCCGGCTGCTGGTCTCTGGCGGGCGTGCCGATCGTGCAAGGCGATGATGTTTTGTCCGTCCTGCCCGGCACGATGGCGGAAGCCGAGCTTGGCCGCAGGCTGCTCGATACGGAAGCGGCCGTGATCATGAAGGTCGGCCGTAATCTTCCAAAGATTCGCCGTGCTCTCGCTGCGGCCGGGCGCCTGGAACAGGCGCTTTATGTCGAGCGCGGCACCATGGCGAATTCGGCGCTGTCGCGGCTTGCCGAAAAAGAGAACGACGAAGCGCCCTATTTCTCGCTGGTGCTGGTGCCCGGCTGGAAGGACAAGCCATGAGCGGCAAGCTTTACGTCATCGGCACTGGGCCGGGCGGCGCGCAGCAGATGACGCCGGAGACACGGGCAGCAGTGGAAGCGTCCGACGATTTCCTGGGCTACGGCCCCTATCTCGACCGGTTGGCGCTCAGGTCGGATCAGAACCACATCGCTTCCGACAATCGCGAAGAGCTGGACCGTGCCTGCGCGGCGTTGAAGCTTGCCGCGTCGGGCCGCAAGGTGTGCGTCGTGTCCGGTGGCGATCCGGGTGTGTTTGCCATGGCGGCTGCCGTCTGCGAAGCGATCGATGGCGGGCCGGAGGAATGGCGATCGATCGATCTTACGATTCTGCCCGGCGTGACGGCGATGCTGGCGGTTGCAGCTTGCGTCGGCGCTCCGCTCGGGCATGATTTCTGCGCGATCTCGCTGTCCGACAATCTGAAGCCCTGGGATGTCATCACACGACGGTTGCGGTTGATGGCCGAGGCGGGCATGGTGATCGCGCTCTATAATCCGATCAGCAAGGCGCGGCCGTGGCAGCTCGGGGAGGCTTTGTCTTTGTTGCGGGAGACCTTGCCGGGCGAGACGCCGGTGATCTTCGGTCGGGCCGCAGGGCGGCCGGACGAGCGGATGCAGATCATGCCGCTTGGCGAGGCGGATGCTTCGAAGGCCGATATGGCAACCTGCGTCATCATCGGCTCGCCCGAGACGCGGCTGATCGAGCGAGCCGGCCAGGCGCCGCTCGTCTATACGCCGCGCTTCATCACCAGGGAGAGTGCGTGATCGATAGCCAGAAGCGCCTCGGAAACGGTGCCGACCGTCTGCACATCAGGTGTGGCTTTGCGCTCGACCATGATCACCGGCAGGCCCAGTCTGCGCGCGGCTGCGATCTTGCCATAAGTGGCATCGCCACCGCTGTTCTTCGTGACCACGACGTCGATGCGGTTTTCGACGAGCAAACGGTGCTCATCCGCTTCGGCGAAGGGGCCGGCGGAGAGGATGTAGCTGACATCGGGCAGGTCGAGCGCCCGGGTGACGGGATCGACGCTGCGCACGAGGTAGCTGTGCTGCGGTGCGGCTTCGAAATAAAAGGCCTCTTGCCGGCCGATGGCGAGGAAGACACGCCTTGGTATGTCGCCGAGAGCGGTAACGGCTTCAGGCATGGTGGCAACGCTTGTCCAGCGGTCGCCTTTCAGCCGTTCCCACGCAGGTCGGCGCAGGGCAATGAGCGGTGTGCCGGCGAGATGGGATGCCTCGGCGGCATTGGCGGAGATTCGGGCGGCGAAGGGATGAGTGGCGTCGATCATCAGGTCGATCCGATGTTCGCGCAGATAGGCAGCCAGTCCTTCCACGCCCCCAAAGCCGCCGCTGCGAACCGGAACGGGCTGCGCCATCGGCGTTTCCGTACGACCTGCGAGCGACAGGGTGATATCGCAATCGCCTCTTTCGGCCAGTTTTTCGGCCAGCCGGCGGGATTCCGTCGTGCCGCCAAGGATCAGGATATGGGGCATGGTTGAAACGACATCCTCGGACGGGCGTTGGCTGACGGTTATCGGTATCGGCGAGGATGGTCTAGCCGGTCTCGGCGACGAGGCCAAGCGGGTGCTTGCGTCGGCTGCTGTCGTCTTCGGCGGCAAGCGGCATATTGCGCTGGCGCAAACGGCGATCACCGGCGAGAGACGGTGCTGGCTCAGCCCCTTCGAGCGCTCGGTGGATGAGGTCGTGGCGCTGCGCGGCACGCCCGTCGTGGTTCTTGCCTCCGGCGATCCGTTCTTCTTCGGCGTCGGCGTGACGCTTGGCCGGCGGATCGGGCGCGAGGAGATGCGGGTTATTCCGGCACCCTCCGCCTTTAGCCTTGCGGCCTCGCGCATGGGTTGGGCGCTGCAGGATACGGTCATGGTTTCGCTGCATGGGCGGCCGCTCGATCTCGTCCGCCCGCATCTGCAGCCGGGCTCGCGGGTGATTGCGCTGACCTCGGATGAACAGGGGCCGGAGGAGTTGGCTCGGCTTTTGACCGAAGAGGGTTTCGGCGCCTCGCGACTGACGGTTTTGGAGGCGCTGGGCGGCGAGCGGGAGCGGGTGACGAGCTTTGTCGCTTCCGCCTTTGCGATCAGCGGCATCGATCCCTTGAATGTCTGCGCAATCGAGGTGCAGGCCGATCAGGATGCGCGGGTGCTGACCTTGGCCTCGGGGCTGGATGATGGGCTCTTCGAGCATGACGGGCAGATCACCAAGCGCAAAATCCGCGCGGTGACGCTTTCGGCGCTTGCACCGCGGCGGGGAGAACTGCTGTGGGACATCGGCGGCGGGTCGGGCTCGATCTCGGTCGAATGGATGCTCTGTGATCCGGAAATGCGGGCGATTGCTATAGAGGCTTCGCCGGAGAGAGCGGCGCGGATTTCGCGCAACGCGGCCCGGTTTGGCGTGCCGGATTTGCGGGTTGTCGTGGGTGCGGCGCCGGCAGCGCTGGAAGGCTTGCCAGTGCCCGATGCGATTTTCATCGGTGGCGGCGGCAGCGAGGATGGGGTGATGGAAGCCGCGCTTTCTGCCCTTCGTCTCGGTGGGCGGCTGGTTGCCAATGCTGTCACGACCGAGATGGAGGTGGTGCTGCTTGCCTGTCAGGCGAAGCTCGGCGGCAGCCTGACCCGTATCGAGATTGCCCGCGCGAGCCCGGTCGGCAGCATGACGGGGTGGAAGCCGGCGATGCCGGTGACGCAATGGACCTGGGTGAAGCCCGTTTGAGATGAGGACCGCCTCGGCGGAGAGGAACGATCATGACAGTGCATTTCATCGGCGCAGGCCCTGGTGCTGCAGACCTTATCACGGTGCGCGGACGCGATCTGATCGCCCGCTGCCCGGTCTGCCTCTATGCGGGTTCGATCGTTTCGCCTGAGCTTCTGCAATATTGCCCGCAAGGCGCGCGCATCATCGATACCGCGCCGATGTCACTGGACGAGATCGAGGCGGAATATGTGCGCGCCGCTGAAGCCGGCGAGGATGTGGCGCGGCTGCATTCGGGCGATCTCTCGGTCTGGAGCGCGGTGGCCGAACAGATCCGTCGGCTGGACGCGCGCGGTATCGACTACACGATGACGCCGGGTGTACCGTCCTTTGCTGCGGCGGCAAGCGCCCTTGGAAGGGAGCTGACCATTCCCGCCGTTGCCCAGAGCCTTGTGCTCACCCGCGTCTCCGGCCGTGCCTCGCCGATGCCGAATGCCGAGACGCTTGCCGGTTTCGGCGCAACGGGGGCGACGCTTGCCATTCATCTGGCGATCCATGCGTTGGATCAGGTGGTGGAAGAATTGACGCCGCTTTACGGAGCAGATTGCCCGGTGGCGATCGTCGTCAAGGCGTCATGGCCGGACGAGCGCATCCTGCGCGGCACGCTCGGGGATATACAAGCGAAGGTCGCGGCCGATCCTATCGAGCGCACGGCCCTGATCTTCGTCGGCCGTTCGCTGGCATCCAGCGATTTCCGGGAAAGCTCCCTTTACGACCCGGCCTATCAGCGACGTTTCCGAGGACGGGATAGCTTTTAGACGCCGGCACCCTTATCGAGTTCTGGATCAAGGGCTTCACCTAGGGGTTTCGAAGGGACGTCGTTCTTGCTCTCGAAGCGGTCGCGGTAAAGCGCCGATTGCCCCAACATCATCAGGGTGACCGGCGTGGTCAGAACCACGAAGGACACGATCAGAACCTCGTGAAAAATCCAGCGGCTCTGGAGAACGGCAAAACAGATCATCGAGGCAAGACTGATGAGCAGCACGCCGCCGCTGGCAGCAAGCGTCGGCGCGTGCAGGCGGCTGTAGAAGGTATCGAGCTTCAACAGGCCGAGTGCGCCGATGAGTGTCAGGCCCGAGCCTGCCAGCAGCAACAGGCAGACGATCATGGCAGCCCAGACGGGAAGGTCGGTGACATAGCTCATTCGATCACCTCGCCGCGCATCAGGAACTTGGCAAATGCGATGGAAGAGACGAAACCGAGTAGGGCGATGATCAATGCCGCCTCGAAATAAATCGTATTGGCCGTGCGGATGCCGAAGGTGACCAGCAACAGCATGGCGATGATATAGAGCGCATCGAGGCCCAGGATGCGATCCTGTGCGCGAGGACCACGCACCATGCGATAGAGCGCGCAGCCCATGGCGAGCGTCAGAAGGATCTGCGACACGAGGATCGTCCAGATGATCAGCAGTTCGCTCATCCGAAAATCTCCTTCAATGGCGTGACATAGCGCCTTGTGATGAGGTCGATCCAGTATTGCTCGTTTTCGAGATCGAGCACATGGAGCGTCAGAAGTTTGGTCTGCCGGTCATGTTCCAGCCAGGCGGTGCCCGGGGTTGCCGTCAGGATGCAGGCGAGCATGGCGAGCGCGTTTTCGTCTTCCAATTCGATTTTCATCGTCAGGAAGCCGGAGTTCAGCGGACGTCGGCCAGCCCGAAGGATCACCATCATCACTGCCATGTTCGAGCGGAAGACGTCGACCGCGATATGGGCTGCAAGCGGCAGGAACAGGCGTGTCCGACGCAGCACCGATTTGTGCGGCTTCAGATTGGCCATGATCCAGACGAGCAGGGCCGAGAGGATCGAGCCCAGGATGATCTGCCCGACGGACAATGACTGGTTTATCAGCAGCCAGACAGTCAGAAGGCCGAAGAACAGCAGCGGATAGGGAAGCCAGACGCGCATCGGCTTACTCCTTTCCGACCTGCGGGGCGGACATGACCCGCCCGGTGTAATGCTGCGGTTCGGTCAGGAACTTGGCCGTCGTGTCCATGAAACGCATGGCAGGCCCGGCCTGGATGCTGAGGAAGAGGCAGGCGGCCAGAAGAACCAGGACTGGCGTGATCTCGATGAGATAAACGCGCGGGATGGTGCCTTCGATCGAGTTCCAGAAGGTGCGGATACCGATACGGTTCATGGCGATCATGGCGGCGAGACCGGAGACGATCAGCAGCGTCACATAGGTCCACTGCGCCCCGGTGATCGCGCTTGCGCCGGCATTTTCCGGATCGAAGAGGCCGTGAAGGATTGCGAATTTCGCCAGGAACCCGGAGAGAGGCGGCAGGCCGGCGAGAAGCACCGCGCAGACGCAGAAACACAGGCCAAGCACCGCGACCGTGCCGGGAACGGCCTCACCCTCTTCCTTTTCCGCCTCATCCTCGTCGCCATCGCCATAGGCTTCCATCGTCACGGCAAGAACGTCGGCGCCGGCGTCGCGGGCGCGCTCCACCAGTTCGATCAAAAGGAAGAAGGCGCAGATCGTGATCGTGGAACTGACGAGATAAAACAGCGCCCCGCCGATGACGTCGGGGCCGCCGATGCCGATGGCGGCAAGCAGCGTGCCGGAAGAGACGAGCACGCAGTAGCCCGCAAGCCGCCCCATTGCCTGAGAGGCGAGCACGCCGATGGCGCCGAAGCCAATGGTGAGCATGCCGCCGTAGAGAAGAACAGCCTGCCCGAAGCCGGTTGAATTTCCGCCCTCGGCACCGAAGAACAGCAGCGACAGGCGCAGGAGGATGTAGACGCCGACCTTGGTCAGGATCGCGAAGATCGCAGCGACGGGCGGTGTCGCTGCCGAATATGTGTTCGGAAGCCAGAAGCCGAGCGGCCACATGCCGGCCTTGACCAGAAACGCGATGCCAAGGATGGCCGCACCCGTTTCCATCAGCATGCGGTTTTCGCCGCTCAGGCCAGCGATCCGCATAGCAAGATCAGCCATGTTGAGCGTGCCGGTCGCGCCATAGATCAGGCTGACGCCGATCAGGAACAGCGAGGAGGCGACGAGGTTGATGGCGATATAGTGGAGCCCGGCCTTCACACGCAGTTGCCCCGAGCCATGCAGCAGCAAACCATAGGAGGCAGCCAGCATCATTTCGAAAAAGACGAACAGGTTGAAGAGGTCGCCGGTCAGGAAAGCGCCGTTGAGGCCGGCCAGCATCAGCTGGAACAGCGAGTGAAAATGCGAACCTGCCTTATGCCAGCGTGCCATGGCGAAGACCTGGGCGGCCATGGCAAGGAAGCTTGCCAGAACCAGCATCAGTGCCGAAAGACGATCGAGTACCAGCACGATACCGAAAGGCGCCGGCCAGTTGCCGAGCAGATAAACGCCCGCTCCCGGCGCGTCGGCACCGAAGCCGCCGGCCCGGTTGAGAAGAAAGACGGAGATTCCGAAGACAAGGGCCGTCGAGCAAAAGCCGATGATGCCCTTGGTCACACGCTCGCGCTCGTCGATCGGAATGATCGCGGCACCCGTCAGAAGCGGCAGCAGTATCGGCAGGATGATCAGATGTTGAACCCAGCTCATGCGATCACTCCCGGCCATCCACATGGTCGGTGCCGGTCAGGCCGCGCGACGCCAGGAGAACGACGAGAAACAGCGCGGTCATGGCAAAGCCGATGACGATCGCCGTCAGAACGAGCGCTTGAGGAATAGGGTCCGTGTGGGTCAGCAAACCGCCGGCGCCACCTTTCTCCAAAACCGGCGGTGCGTTGATGCGCAGACGGCCCATGCCGAAGATGAACAGGTTGACGGCATAGGACAACAGCGAAAGGCCGATGACGACCTGATAGGTACGGGGGCGAAAAAGCAGCCAGACGCCGGATGCGGTCAGAACGCCGATGGCGACGGAGAGAACGAGTTCCATCAGACGGTCTCCTTTGCGGCGGAGCGGGCGGCTCGGGCTTGCGCGCGCGGCGCACGAACCGACTGGTGGGCAAGGGCGATCAGGATCAGAACGGTCGCGCCGAGCACGAGCGAAAAGACGCCGAGGTCGAAAAGGATGGCGCTTGCCAGCGGCACTTTTCCGATGATCGGCAGATCGGCATATTGGGCATGGGACGTCAGGAACGGATAGCCGAACAGCCAGGAGCCGAGGCCGGTTGCGGTTGCAACGATCAGGCCGATGCTCATCCAGCGCAGGGGGTGGATACGAAGCCGCTCTTCCACCCAGCGTGTGCCGCCCGCCATGTATTGCAGGATGAAGGCGATGGACATTGTGATACCCGCCGCAAAGCCGCCTCCCGGCAGATCGTGGCCGCGGAAGAACAGGAAAGCCGCAAACAGGCCGATGGCCGGGAACATCCAGCGCATGATGACCGAAGGCACGAAGAGGTATTCTGCGATGCTGTCGCCCTTGGCGCGATCGGGATGCTTGTCGTCGAAGGCATTCTGCACGCGTTGCTGCTCCGGCGTTTCCAGGCTCTCTGTGGCGGGGCGGAAGCGCAGGAGAAGCGCAAAGACCGTCAGCGCCACGATGCACAGCACGGCGATCTCTCCCAGCGTATCGAAGCCGCGGAAATCAACGAGGATGACGTTGACGACATTGGTGCCGCCGCCTTCGCTATAAGCACGCTCTAGGAAGTAGCTCGAGATCGTCTCGGGCAGCGACTTGGTCATCAGCGTGTAGGAAATCAGCATCATGCCGATGCCGCAGAGAATGGCGAGCGCGAAGTCGCGCAGGCGACGCATGCGGACGGGAAAGGTCATGATCTCCTGTTCGTCATGCTGCTCGATACGTTTCGGCAGCCAGCGCAGGCCGAGCAGGATCAGAACCGTGGTGACGATTTCGACGAGCAGCTGCGTTACAGCGAGATCCGGTGCCGAGAGCCAGACAAAGGTCAGGCACGTCGCCAGCCCGGCACCGCCGAGCAGCACGAGCGAGGCAAGGCGGTGAAATTTCGCCTGATAAGCCGCACCGATGGCGCAGATGATGCCGATCAGCCAGAGGAAGCCAAGCACCGGATCGATAGACCGCACCACGATTTCCGCCGGTGAGAAGCCTCTCAGCAACAACGGTATCGCGCCTGCCGCCAGCGCCACTAAAATGAGGACGCGCATCTGCGGCTGCAGCCGGCGCGTGCCAGCCCGCATTTCAATGGAGCGGGCCCATTTCCACGACAGCGTGACCAGGACGCGCTCGAAGATGCGCTGGCCTTCGAGCCGACGGAAGAGCGGCGGTCCCTCGATGCTGGTGGCGAGGTAATTCTTCATGATAAGGAACAGCGCCACGCCGCCGGCAAGGGCGATGAGGCTCATGAACAACGGCAGGTTCCAGCCGTGCCAGACGGCGAGGCTGTAGTTTGGTGTTGCCGGGCCGAGAACGGATTGTACGGCCGTGTGCAGGAAGGGACCGATTGTATAGCTCGGCACGATGCCGACAACGAGGCAGGCGAGCACGAGAAACTCGATCGGCGCGCGCATCCAGTGCGGGGGCTCGTGTGGCGATTTCGGGAGGTCGACAGGTGGCGGGCCAAAGAAGACGCTGTGAATGAAGCGCAGCGAATAGGTCACCGCGAACATGCTGGCGAGCGTGGCAACGTAAGGCGTCACCGTATCGAGCAGGTTGTATCTGTGGGTTTCGATCGCCTCCGCGAAGAACATTTCCTTGGAGAGGAAGCCGTTCAGGAGCGGCACGCCGGCCATTGAGGCGCTGGCGACCATGGCGAGCGTGGCTGTGAAAGGCATGAACCGGAAGAGGCCGCTCAGGCGGCGCATGTCGCGGGTGCCGGTTTCGTGGTCGATAATGCCCGCGGCCATGAACAGCGACGCCTTGAAGGTCGCATGGTTGATCGTGTGGAAGATCGCCGCGACCGCCGCGAGCGGGCTGCCCAGGCTGAGCAGGACCGTGATCAGCCCGAGATGACTGATGGTCGAATAGGCGAGCAACCCTTTCAGGTCCTGTTGAAAAATAGCGAAATAGGCGCCCAGCAGCAGCGTGCTCAGGCCCGCGAGCCCGACGATCCAGAACCAGGCGTCCGTGCCGGCCATGACCGGCCAGAGCCGGATGAGCAGGAAGACGCCAGCCTTGACCAGCGTCGCGGAGTGCAGGAAGGCAGAAACAGGCGTCGGAGCCGCCATGGCATGGGGCAGCCAGAAATGGAATGGAAACTGCGCACTCTTCGTCAGCGCGCCCAACAGGATAAGAACGAGGATCGTCGTGTAGAGCGGATGCTCGCGAATGACATTACCGGAGGCAAGAACGACATCGAGATCGTAGCTGCCGACGACGTGGCCGATCAGCATTAGCCCGACGAACATGCAGAGGCCGCCGGTGCCGGTCACCGTCAGGGCCATGCGGGCGCCGTCTCGGGCGGCTGCATTATGGTACCAGTAGCCGATCAGCAGGAACGAAATGATGCTGGTCAGCTCCCAGAAAATGGCAAGCAGCACCAGATTGCCCGAAAGGACCACGCCGAGCATGGCCCCCATGAAGGCGAGGAACAGCGAGAAGAAGCGCGGCACAGGATCGCTTGCCGACATATAATAGCGGGCATAGACGACGACGAGCAGGCCGATGGCGGTGACGAGGCTTGCAAACATCCATGCGAAGCCATCCATGCGCAGCGTAAAGTTGAGGCCGAGTTCCGGCAGCCACGCGATCTCGTATTTCAACGGTTCGCCATTCGCGATTGCAGGATAGAGACCCGCCGACGTCGCAAGGCAGAAGAGTGCGATTGCGCCTGACCACCAGGCGGACACCGTGCCTTTATGGCTCGGGATGCAGATTGCAACAAGGCTTCCTGCAAAAGGCGCAAGAACCAGACTCAAGAGCAATGTCGCGGTGATCTCTATCGTTTTTTCCTCAATCGCGTTTCACGGAGAAGATCCGTCCGGATCTTGCAGCGCGTTGCGATGCGCATTCGAGCGACCGCAGGGCGCCTCAACCGGAGCGTCGACGAAGTCCCAGGCCGAACTGGCTGGACACGAAGCGGCAGGTCCGCGTCATCATGACCGGACATATCCGATCTCGTCCCGCACCACGAGAAATTGCGGTGCGAATGCTTCCAAGGAAGGGCATCTGTTTTATGGCTGCTTTCCGCCGCCATGCCAACCCGTAAGTTCAATAAAATCCGCGCCCTGCGGCAATTCGTTCGCCGCCAGGCACAGGCGATCCCAGAAACAACAGCGGGCTGTCTGTCGTTATTTTTGTAACGAAATGTGGAAGTGACGCGCACAGAAACGTTCAGACAAATCTGATGCCGGTCGGGAACGGCAGGGAAGGATGCGTTTTTGCTGATGAATGCTATAACGAGGCATGGACAATCCCTCTCATATTCTCGTCGTCGATGACGATCCGGAAATCCGCCGGCTTCTTGGCAAATATCTCGATGGCCAGGGGTTTCGTGTCAGTTTGGCGGGCAGCCGAACCGAGTGCGAAGCCAAGCTCAGCGAGTTGAAAATCGATCTTCTGGTTCTCGACGTCATGCTGCCGGATGGCTCTGGGCTCGATCTCTGCCGCTCGCTTCGGGAGCGTCTGCCGGGACTTTCGATTATTCTTCTGACCGCCTTGAAAGAGGATGTCGATCGAATCATCGGCCTCGAATTCGGGGCGGACGACTATCTCGGCAAGCCCTTCAATCCGCGCGAACTGGCGGCCCGTATCCGTGCCGTGCTGCGCCGTGGCAAACAGGAGCCGCGGCAATCGGTCGAGCGACGTTATATCTTCGCGAACTACGTCGCAGATATCGAAAGCCGGACGCTCACCGCGCCGGACGGCTCTCCTGTTGACCTGACCGGCGGTGAGTTTGAGCTGCTGATGGTCTTCCTTCAGCGACCCGGACGTGTTCTTTCCCGCGATTCCCTTCTCGACCTAACCCAGGGGCGGACGGCTGATCCTTTCGATCGCTCAATCGACATCCTCGTCAGCAGGCTGCGACGAAAACTCGGCGATGCCAGCGTGTTCAACCTGCTGAAGACCGTGCGCAACAAGGGCTACCAACTCGCAGTTCCTGTCGAGCGCGGCGGCTGATATGTGGTCGCTGCGCACGCGCTTTACCGTACTTCTCGTCATCGCCGTTCTTCTGGTACTCGTCATCGCGACGTTTGTGACGACACAGCTCCTGCGCAAGCCGTCAGAGGCGATCTTCGCGCAGGCCCTCGCCGAAAAGGCCGAACTTGCCTACCAGTTGCTGGAGAAAGATCCCCAAAGTGCGCAGGGGCTGCAGATACGCATCGGCAATCCGCCCCTTGCGGAATGGATCGATGTCAAGCGCACCGAAGGATTGAATGCGGTTGCAAGGAAGAGCGGCTACCAGGCTGAGATGGCTATGCTGTGGCATTCCGACGACCGCGCCCGTGGACTGGCCGTCAGGCTTTCCGACGGGCGATGGGCCTATCTCGTCTTTCCCGGTCCCGGTCCCTTTCCTCTCTGGCCGCTGATGGCCTATCTGACTCTGGTGGCCGCCGGTGTCGTTGCTGTCGCGGTCTATGCAAGCGACGTCATGATGCGTCCGCTGAGGGTGCTCGACGAGGCGATCTCGAACATCAGGCCGGACGGCGTTATTCCCGAAATGGCGGAAAGCGGCCCGATGGAGGTGCGAACCACCGTGCGGACCCTCAACAAGCTGTCCTCGCGGCTCAACACGGCCATTGCCAGCCGCATGCGTCTTATCGCGGCGGCCGGGCACGATATGCGCACACCGATGACACGCATGCGACTGCGGGCTGAATTCGTCACCGACAATGACGACCGCATGGCGTGGTTGAGGGATCTCGACGAGCTCGACCAAATTGCCGATAGCGCGATCCGGCTCGTGCGGGAAGAAGTCAATCCTGAGGCCCACGAACCGGTGTCGCTGGACGGCCTCGTCGGCGATGTCGTTTCCGAGCTCGTCGAAATGGGTTTGCCGGTCGAGCAAGGCAGGGTGGAGCCGGCGCTCGTTGTCGGCGCTTCCTTCGCGTTGAAGCGGGCGCTGCGAAACCTTATCGTCAATGCCGCGACCCATGGATTGAGCGCAGCGATATCGCTTCGCTGCGATAGCAGCGGATATGCGGTTCTTGCGATCGTTGATCGCGGGCCGGGCATTCCAGCGGATCTCCTCGACCGCGTCTTCGAGCCGTTTTTCCGTGTGGATCAGGCGCGTCGCAAGCTGATACCCGGAGCGGGTCTCGGTCTGGCAATCGCGCGTGAGATCATCGAGAACCATGGTGGGACCGTTACCATCGTCAACCGGCCCGGAGGCGGCCTGATGCAGACGATCTCGCTGCCGCTTCTTCAAGCCTGAACCGCGGCCGAAGACGGATATCTTCTGAAGCTCGATCGTGGTGAGGCTGCGGATACCGTCACCGTTTTTTCCGGATGATCCTTGCGGCGTAAGCGGCGCTTTTTCATTTGATAGCCTAAAACGAAAGCGGCCGCCGAAATGGCGGCCGCTTGATCATTTTTCTCGTCAGGAGAAGCGGCGCGATCGCCGCAGTGTCGCTTTCCCCCTTACTGGGTTGCAGCGACTTCTCTCGTCGGGGTCTGGATTGCCGAGCCGCCGCCGATAGCGATGTTGAGCGCGACATAGTTGCTTGCGAGATTGCGGATGCTGGCTGCAAGCGTCACGCGCGATGCGGCGAGGTTGCGCTCGGCGTCGAGGACGTCGAGCAGCGAGGTTGCGCCGCCACGATAGCTTTCGCGGGCAAGGCTCAGGGCCTGCTCGTAGGAATCCACCACCTTGCGCAGGGCGGCGACCGTTTCGTAGTTCTTGCGCAGGGCGATAAGCGCATTCTCGACTTCCTCAACCGCGTTCAGCACCGTTGCCTTCCAGGTGAGATACTGCTGCTGCGCTGCGGATTTCTCGATCTCGACATTCGCCTTCAGGCGGCCGCCGTTGAAGACCGGGATCGACAGGCTCGGGCCGAAGGACCACGCGCCGGTGCCGCCGGTTGCCGCAGACGCAATCGTGCGGGTCGCATCGATCGTGCCGCCGAGCGAAAGGCTCGGGTAGAGCTGCGCCTCGGCAACGCCGATTGCCGCGGTCTGGGCCGCCAGCAGGCGCTCGGCACTGCGGATGTCCGGACGATTGCGGATGAGGTCTGCCGGGATGCCGACCTTGGTGTTGTAGCGCGGCCAGGGCTGGGCCGCGCCCTTGATGAGGCTGGCGGTAACCGACGTGGCAGGCAGGCCAAGCAGGGTTGCGATGTGATTTGCAGCCTGATTGAAGCCGGTCTCGTAGCCGGGAAGCTCGGCAAGCGTGGTGTTGACCAGACCTTCGGCCTGAACGACATCGAGGCTGGAGGCTGCGCCGGCCGCCTTGATATCGTTGGTGAGCTTCAGGGTTTCGCGACGCGATTCAAGGTTCTTGCGCTGCAGCGCCAGAGCTTCCTGATTGTAACGGGCCTCGATGTAAGAGGTCGTCAGATCAGAGAGATAGGCAAGACGCGCGACATTCACATTGTCGTAAGAGGCGTCGAGGCTCGCTTCAGCGCTTTCCTTGGCGCGGCGATACTGGCCGAAGAGGTCGATCAGCCAGGAGGCGTCGCCGCCGGCATTGAGCGTCTTCGTCTGGCTATGGTCGCGACCCGTGGAATCCCGCAAGTAGGAACCATCCGATCCCTGTGCCGTCGCGGCGCCGCCGGCATTGATCTGCGGCAGACCACCGGCGCCAGCCACGATCACATTGGCGCGGGCTTCGACGATGCGCTCCAGAGCCTGCTGGACGTCAAGGTTTTCGTTCATGCCCTGGGCGACGAGAGCGTTCAGTCGCGTGTCGCGGAAAGCTTCCCACCAGGGATTGAGGGTAACGTTGTCGCTGCTCGCATGGCCACCCTGGGAGAACTTGGCGGGAAGGGCTTCGTCAGGTTTCTGATAGTCGGGTCCGACGACGCAGCCGGAAAGCAGAAGAAGGCTCAAGGGAAGGAGCACTTTGAGAGTTTTCATCGGGTTCCCCATCCGGCAACGGAGCGCCGGTAACTAACGATTCACTTTTTGTCTTTAGCATTTTCCGCGCCGCAAGCGAGCGGGCAATTGCGAACAAGGCCCCAAAACAAAATTTCCACAGTTCAGTGTTTCCCATGCGCCACGCATGGGAAATCGCGTTCGCGCAACCGCCGCCGGCCCCAAAGGATCAGACGACGAAACGCGCAAAACCTGTTAACCGTTGTAGGTAACGGTCTTGCGTCAAGCGAGTATCTATTTGTTTCTGATGATGAGGGCCCACACGATTTTCTGGGCGTGCGCTGATTATGTCACAGGCCGGCAAATCGGCGCGAAGGATGACGGACATCGCGATTGCGGCGTTTCATGGCCGAATGGGGCGCGGCGCCCATATCAGAAGCAGGTGGTGCGCATCATGCGACCGGTCGATGTTTGTCTCCCCCGTCAACAGCCTCGGCTAACCCTTGGGGGACAGATGTTCAGACCCACATTTCGCGATCGCCGAAGCCATCGCCTTCGCTGAAGTTGCGGGTGCCGATCATGGACACCGCCTCAGTCGTCTGCGACTGCTGAGCCTGGGACGACTGTGTGGCATTTGTCGTCTGCTCCTGCGTGCTCGCCTTGCGGGCCTCGGCCGCTTCGGCCGCCTTCAGCTTGGCCTGCAATTCTGCGATCTCTTCATTGATCGCATCCTTGTCTTCCTGTGTTTCGGCGTCCTCGAGCTCGGCCTGCTTGGCCTCGATTTGGGACTTGAGGGATGCCGTCTGCGAAGTGCCGCTGCTGCTACTGGTGCTCGATGTACTCGTGAGCGTAGACAGCAACGAGGTGCTTGAAATGGCTCCAACCATCCTCTTTCCTTTCTGGTGGGTTGCGGTGCGTCCTTGCTTAAAGCAGCCAAAGCTAAACGGTTTGTCACGGCAATCCTGCAGAAGTAATCATTGGTTTTTCGGGTAATTTCAACGCCTGGAAACATTTCCGACAAGTATAGCGTGCGGCTTACGAGGGAAGCTTTTCCCGCCTTCTGCTAGTTCTTTCCATCTCGGGAAAATAAATTGCGTAGATCCCGCGTTCCAAGGAATGAATGAAGGGAATTTTTCGAAAAAACTGCTGCCGACTGCAAAGCCTACATTATGTCGCGGCCTGCAGATTTATCACTCTGTCGAAACAGAGCGGAAATATGACGACATTTACGGGATCTGAGGGGAAACAAGTCGATACAAAAATCTGGTCGGTTCCAAGCCCCTTCGAGGCATCGACAAGCGCTATCGCGGGCTTTTATCCGCCATTTAAGGCTGCAGCGTGTGGGGACGTGTCTTGCCAGCGGCGAATCGAGGGTAACGGGGACCGCTTAAGTCTTGCGCTACGCCGCCATCCAGCGGCGCTCGCGGGCAAAATTTGCAAGGTCGTTGGGGCTCATCGGACGGGCAAAGGCGTAGCCCTGCAGACCGTGGCAGCCGAGATCCTTCAGGACCTTTGCATGCTCCAGCGTTTCCACGCCCTCCGCCGTCACTTCAATCCCGAGCGATGTGCCGATGTCGATGATCGAGGATACCAGCTGGCGGCGGCTTGGTGAGGTCAGGATCGGCATGATCAGCTGGCGATCGATCTTAAGACGGCGGGGCGTAAGCTTCAACAGGCTGACGATTGAGGCGTAGCCGGTGCCGAAGTCGTCGATTTCGATATCGATGCCGAGCCCTTTGATGCGCTCGATGTTCGACAGCACCGTCATGTCGCTCTCGTCGAAGGAGATCGATTCCAGGAGCTCGAAGGAAAGGCGTCCCTTGGGGATGGAAAGCTGGTTCAGCCGCTCGATCAGATTGTCGTCGTGGAGGCGATGGTAGGAGAGATTGACCGAGACCTTTGGAATGTTGATCTCGCCTGCATCCCACCGGTGAAGCTGGAAGAGAGCCTGCTCGAGAATGCGTTGATCGATCTCGGCAACGACATTGATCTCTTCGGCTGTTTTCAGGAAGGCGTGGGGAGCAAGAACGCCTTTCTGCGGATGATCCCAGCGGGCAAGCGCTTCGACGCCGATGATATCGAGCGTCTTCGGGCAGAACTGCGGCTGGAAATAGGCGATGAACTCGTTCTGCTCGAGGCCGCGTCGTATTTCGTCGGCCGTCTGCTTGCTCTTGAAGACGGCGGTTTTCAGGGAATGCGCGAAGATTTCGTAGCGCCCTCGGCCGCGGCGCTTGGCTTCATAGAGAGCGATATCGGCATTCACCAACACCTGTGTCAGCTCCTCGACGCTGCTCGTCTGTTCCGCGATGCCGATGCTGACGCCGATACGGCATTCCTGGCCGTTGTAGAGAACCGGCAGGCTCATCGCCTCGATGATGCGACGTGCAAGGGCGGTATCGGTATCATGCGAGCGGGAAACAATGACGAATTCATCCCCGCCGATCCGCGCCACGAAATCTTCCTTCCCGGTGTTGTTCTTCAGGATGCGGGACGCGTGGCGCAGGATTTCATCGCCGGCAGCATGGCCGAGCGTGTCGTTGATTTCCTTGAACCGGTCGAGATCCATGTGGAAGATGCGGGCCGGAGGCCGGCTTCCGTCGTTCAGTTCCGTTTCCGCCGCCAGCACCTGGTCGAGATAGCGGCGGTTGGGCAGGCCCGTCAGCGGGTCGTGGAGCGCATTGAATTCCATGCGGTGACGGGCAGCTTCAAGTTCGGCACTGTGGGCTTCAGCCTCGCGCCGTGCCTGTTCCAGGCTCTCGTTTCGCTGAACGTCCGACGTCACGTCCCAGTTGACGCCGACGATCTTGCTGCGGCCTTCGGCATCCACATAGCCGGAACCGATCGTGCGGATGTGGCGAACCGAGCCATCGTGCAGGAGAAGTCGGAATTGGGATTTGTAGGATTGGCTCTCGGTCGAGATCGCATCGGCAAGCTCTGCCTCTGCCCGGGCTTTATCCTCGGGATGGAGCGTGTCGCACCAGGTTTCGTAGATTTTATCGTCGTCACCCTGGTAGCCGTAAAGCTCCTTCATGCGTTCGTCCCAATGAAGCACGCCGGAACCGGTATCGAGTTCCCAGATGCCGATTTCCGACGTGTCGAGAGCGATGTTCAGGCGATGCGACATCTCCTGCAATTTGTGACGGCCGTTTTGCAGCGCAAGAATGTTGGCCTGACGTTCTTCCATCAGGCGGCCCATGACGACCATGGGGACTATTATGATGAGGCTGCCAAGCGCCAGCAGCAACCGCAGGGACCACAGATTGGGAGGATCGGCCGGCCAGCCGCCCCTCGGAATGGCGTTGATCTGCCAGGAGCCGCCCGGAAGCAGCACGCTCATGCGGACCGGCTTGCTGTCACGGATCGTGTTCTCGCCGTAAAACAGCGGCCCATCCTTGCCGAGACCGTCCTTTCCGGAAATGGCAATATCCATGTCGAGCTTCGGGTCGCGCAGTCCGGCGGCCTTGTAGAGTTTCTCAGCATCGATGACTGCGGACACGATGCCCCAGAAGCGCCCACCGGTTCTTCCGCCATTGCTGTAAACGGGAAAGCGGCCGATGAGGCCCTGACCGCCCTGCACAAGCTCAAGCGGGCCCGCCAGAACAAGCTTGCCGCTTTCGCGAACGCGCAAAGCGGCTTCGCGCTGATTGTCGTTCTTGTTGTAATCGAGGCCGATCACCTTCTCGTTGCCGCTCAGAGGATAGACCAGGGACACGATCAGATCGGGGGCGGCAGCGATGCTGCGCAGGTTGGAACGCTCGCTCAGAATATTGCGGGAAAGGGCGGCAAACCGCTCCTGGGACATGCCAGGCTCAGTTGCAATGGTGGCGATCAGACCGCGCACCAGCTGAATATCGCCGTTGACGCCGGCCTCGAGTTTCGAGCGGATCGGATTGAGTTCGCTGACAACGGAAGCGCGCAGTTTGGCCGCGTGTATGTCGCGGTTTTGCTGCTCTGCAAAAAAGCTTGCTGCAAGTGCCACGACAACAGCGACCAGGGCCGGAAGGTAACTCGGCCTGAAAAATCGTGCCAATTCAAAGGTTTTTGCCTTCTTGTATGCTGACAACGCAGTCCGTCCCTTATCGCCTTGCTTTCGGCTTTGGGAGCATTGTCACAAATTGATCTTAACAATACGTGCTTTTCTCGCCGTTAGACCAGAGGCGCGATCATAGCGACAAGCGTTTCCAGCCGGTCGGCATCACGCGGCAACTTGTCTTCCCGCAGCCGGGCTATGCGCGGAAATCGCATGGCGACGCCGGATTTGTGGCGGCTGGAGACGTTTATGCCCTCGAAAGCGACCTCCACCACGAAGCCATGATCGGGCTCGGCCCGGATCGAGCGAACCGGGCCGAAGCGCTCGATGGTGTTTTCGCGCACGTAACGATCGAGAATTTCGAGCTCGGCATCGGTGAAGCCGAAATAGGCCTTGCCGACGGGGACAAGCGTCTCGGGGCCATCCTTGTCCGTCCAGACCCCGAAGGTGAAGTCGGAATAGAAGCTCGACCGCTTGCCGTGACCGCGCTGGGCATACATCAGAACGGCATCGATATTATAGGGATCGCGTTTCCACTTGAACCACGGGCCTTTCATGCGGCCGGCCGTATAGGGGGAATCGAGCCGTTTCAGCATGATGCCCTCGATCACCGGATTGGGCGGTGCGCGTCGAAGGCTGTCCAGCTCATCCCAACTCGAGAAAGCAACAAGCGGGGAGAGGTCGAAACGGTCGGGCGGGGCGGCATTGATCAACTCCGCCAACCTTTCGCGCCGCTCGACGAAGTTTCTCCCGCGAATGTCTTCCTCGCCCGCAAACAACAGGTCATAGCCGCGGATGAAGGCGGGATAATCCTCGATCATCTTGCGCGTCACCATCTTTCGGTTGAGACGTTGCTGCAGGTCGGAGAAGCTGCGGGTGGCGCGGTTGGTGCGCGCGGTGCCGCCCACCAGAAGCTCGCCATCGATGATGCCTTCGAAATTGGCCGCTTCGAGAACGTCGGGGAAGGCCCCGGATATGTCGTCGCCGCTTCGGGAATAAAGCCGTCTCGTGCCGGCGAGATTGGCAAGCTGCACGCGGATGCCATCCCACTTCCATTCCGCCGCAAAATCTTTCGGATCAAGCGAGGCGAAATCGCTTTCTGAAAGCGGTGTCGCCAGCATGACCGAATGAAAGACGGCGGGCATGGAAAGGCGCGGCTTCTCGCTCTTGCCCTCCAACCATTGGAAAAGATCGAGATAAGGGGGCTCCAGGCCGTGCCACAGGCTTTCGATCTCAACGATATCGACGTTACCCATCTCGGCCAGCGCCTGTTTCACCAATCGTGCGGAAACGCCGATGCGCATGCCGCCGGTGATGAGCTTCAGGAATGCAAAGCGGCTGGAGCCGTCAAGCTGATCAAGCAAGGTCCGGACCACGCCATGAACGTCGGCGCGGCTTGCCGACTGCAGTTGTGT
This sequence comes from Pararhizobium arenae, assembly GCF_001931685.1. GTDB lineage: Bacteria > Pseudomonadota > Alphaproteobacteria > Rhizobiales > Rhizobiaceae > Pararhizobium > Pararhizobium arenae. Next base: position 88,681 of record NZ_MOOY01000005.1, read on the forward strand.
CACGATGGCGCTGAGCGAAAGGTCGATCTTTTCCTGGACTGCATCCTTCGACGGTTCCCAGACGAGCGAAATCGTTTCGGCGAGATCGCCGACATAGTCGTAGGAATATTGAAACAGCACTTCGTCCAGGCGCTCCAGCACCAGCTGTTTCAGGAGCTGGGGCTTGACTGTGCTGAGTGTCAGCGTGCCTGAAAGCGAGGCCAGTGCGTAGCCGCGATCGGGATCCGGCGCGGTACGGAAGTAGTCCGCCATCAGCTTGATCTTGGCGTTGCGTTGCGGCGTCAGAACGAGACGGTCGAGCAGTTCGGCAAAGTCGTGCATGATCAATCGCCCTCGTCTTCATAACCGACGAGATGGAGCGGGCGGGCCGGGATCCCCTGCAGCTCGCACCAGCGGACAAGGGCTTCCTCGCGACCGTGCGTGACCCAGACCTGCGACGGGGCAACTTCCTTGATGGTTGCAAGCAGCTCCGGCCAGTCGCAGTGATCCGAAATGATCATGGGCAGTTCCACGCCACGCTGTTTGGCCCGCTGGCGCACCAGCATCCAGCCGGAGGCGAAAATGGCGATCGGGTCGGGAAAGCGCCGTGCCCAGCGATCGGCAAAGGCCGAGGGTGGGCCAATGACGATCTTGCCGGCAAAGGACTGGCGCTCACTGCTGTCTACCGTTGCCGGCCGAAGTTCTCCCAGAGATATGCCGTGCTGCTGATAATAGCCGCAGAGCTTCGCCAGCGCGCCATGGATGAAGATGGGCTCGTGGTAGCCGGACTCGCGCAGCAGGGCGATCACACGTTGTGCCTTGCCGAGCGCATAGGCGCCGACGAGGTGCGTGCGTTCGGGAAACTGTTTCAGGGAAGTCAGAAGCTTGGCGATTTCGCCTCTGTCGTCGGGGTGGTGGAAGACCGGAAGCCCGAACGTCGCCTCTGTGATGAAGACATCGCAGGGCACCGGTTCGAAACCGGCGCAGGTCGGGTCACGGCGACGCTTGTAGTCTCCAGAGACGACGATCCGCGTTCCTTCGGCCTGTACCAGAATTTGCGCCGACCCGAGCACATGGCCCGCCGGATGAAAGCTCACGTCGACACCGTCGATGGAGAGCACCTTGCCGAGCTCACTGCTTTCGGCAGTGCCGCAGAAATCCTCGCCGTAACGGATCCTCATAATGTCGAGGGTTTCGCGGGTGGCGAGCACCTTGGCGTGACCGGAACGGGCATGATCGGCATGGCCGTGGGTGATCAGCGCCCGTTCGACCGGCTGCACCGGATCGATATAGAAATCGCCCCTCTCGCAATAGAGGCCTCGGGGCGTGGAGTAGAGTAATGCTTCCGGCTTCATCAGAAGCAAGATAGCCGGCAGAATTGCTCCTGCCAGCATGGTCTGCAGAATTTTTTATCGGGGATGCGCAGCGAGTGTCTTCGCAATCAGGTCAAGCACGCCCTGGCTGTCGATCGCGACGCAGACCTGCTGGCTCGGCAGGTTGTCCCAGTCACTTGGGGGGAAGCTCTGGCTGTCCGGTTTCTGGATCGTCTGGCCATCGGCGATGCCGCCGCAGACGACCCGGATGGCGCCGCTGCGGGTGCGGAAAAGTTCGGGCGCCACGACATAGACGCAGGCGCAGCTATCATGCACCACCATGCCGTCTTCCACATGGTTCTCGTAGAAATCGATGTAGAATTGCGAGATGTCCGAGAGCAGCTTGGCACGAGGACCGCCCGCTGCAACGATATCCGACAGCAGGTTTCGCGTCATGACCGTCGGAACGGTGACGTCGAGACCTATGACGGTGACGGGCCAGGGGGCGATCATCACGGCATCGGCAGCTTCCGGGTCGCCATGAATATTGGCTTCGGCGGCAGGCGTGATGTTGCCGGGGCGATCGAAGGAGCCGCCCATGATGACCACGGCCTTGACGAGGCTGGCGATCTCCGGATCTTCACGCAAGGCGACGGCGAGATTGGTCATGCGGCCGACAGCGACGATCGTCACTTCGCCAGGGTTGGCGCGTATGGTGTCGATGATGAAACGATGGGCCGGTCGCGGATCGCAGGGGATATCGATCGTTTCGGGAACACCGATATTGCCGAGGCCGTCATCGCCATGGATGAAGGTCGGCCAGTCGACATGGGGGCGGTTCGGATTGTAGGTTTCGTTGGCGCCCCTGGCGACGGGAGCCGCAATATCCCAGGCCTGCTTCAGGAACAACGCGTTGCGGGTCGTCGTCTCGATGGAAGCATTGCCGAAGACGCTGGTGATGCCGATCAGGTCGATATCCGGATGATGATGGAGGAAAAGCAGAGCCATCGCGTCATCGACGCCGGGATCCGTATCAAAAATGACCTTGTGCATGAGTGTTCTTTCCTGAAGTCTTTATTGGAAGCGGCGGATGCTGAAGGGAGCGAGATGCTCCTGTTCCCCGGCTTCGAGAAGGCTGACGATGCTGCGGCCGGTGATGGCCGAAAGGGTAAGCCCCAGATGCCCGTGACCGAAAGCCATGGCGATGCGGGGATCAGTGGGGTGCAGGCTGATAACCGGAATGGAATCCGGTGTCGAGGGGCGCCGTCCCATCCATTCGCTGCCGCCGCTTTCCGGCAGGCTCGGCACATACCGGCGCATCTTTTGCCGCATGGCGGCCGCGCGGGCGAAATTTGCCGGGGTTTCGGGCTTGGCAAGCTCAACGGCGCCGCCGACGCGCAAGGCGTTTTTCAAGGGCGTTGCGACGAAGCCGTGCTCGGAGAAGAAGACGGGCAGTTCCAGCGTCACGGCGGGATCGGTGAAGGTGGTGTTGTAGCCGCGCTCGGTTTCGAGCAGGACATTGAGACCGAGGCTGCGGACCAGGTGTCGTGACCAGACGCCGGAGGCGATCACCACCTTGTCGAACGGCTCGCTTTCACCATCCGTCGTTACGATATGCACGCTGTCGGCTCGTTGGGTCACACGCGCGACCTCCGCATCCACAAGCCGCCCGCGTTGCCTTACAAAATCCTGGAGGCTGCGCAGCAGCGCAAGCGGATCGAGAAAAGTCTGGTAGCCGGAGGAAAAGATGCCGCCGGCGAAATTGCCTTCGAGCGCTGCGACCCGCGCGCGGGTCGCAGCGCTGCCCAGTTTTTCAACCTCGTGGCCGAGAAGGGCCGCATTCTTCTGCTCATGGGCAAAGGCTGCGTTAAGCGCGGCCTCGCTGTCGAAGATGGTCAGGGCGCCGCTTTTTTTCATATGCCCGGCGATGCCGGCGGTTGCCGCAAGCCCTTCATGGGCTTCGAGGGCGTCGCGCATGAGGCCAAGCAGGGCTTCGCGCGATCGTTTGACCTGCACTGGGCGCGCCGCCATCAGAAAAGCCAGAAGCCAGGGTGCAAGCGCCGGCAAGTCCTGCCAGCGCAGGGTGAGGGGGCCAAGCGGGTCCGCCAGCCATTTCGGTGCGGAAAAGAGCATGTCCGGTCGCGCCAGAGGGTCGATCTCCGGTACGGCCAGGATGCCTGCATTGCCGACGGACGCGGGCAGGCCGGCAATATCCTTTTCGAAGACAGTGACGTCGTGCCCCCGCTCGATCAGTTGAACCGCTGCGGCGCATCCGATGATGCCTGCGCCGGTTATTCCAATGCGTGCCATGCTCTTCTCGCCGGGTTGGATTTCGGTGCCTTGTCTTCGCGCCCATTGCTGCGGGGATCAAGCCATGCCGGCAGATTATTCTGCTGATTTTCGTCAAAAACCCCATCCCTGTTCCGTCCGGAACAGCGCGGCATCACGGATTTTGAGATGTTCATATCAAGGGAAGGGATTGGCCCTCCCACTCAAAAATCCAGGAGGAATATCATGCGCAAGACCGTTTCCATGCTGCTCGCCGTCGTTGCCGCTGCAAGCTCCATCTCCATTCACGAGGCCGCCGCCCAGAGCCGCGGCGACAACAAGGATAGCGCCTCCATTTCCCGCGGCGCCAGCGGCGAGTTTCGCTCGAACTATCGCTACGAGCGCTTTTGCATGCCCACCGTCAATGGTGGCCGTCTTTACAACGAGGACATGCGCGGCTGGCGCCGGGTTGCCAACTGCAAGGGCTACAAGCTGATGGACTGATCCTCGTCAGACCGACGTGCCCGGGGCATCCGTCAAACGGCGGATGCCCCGCACGCATTCTGCTCCTCAAACGGCACGCCGCTTAAAACTTCCGAAACGTCATCAACCTAGAATGTCGTCCGTTCAAGGACTTGGGATTCAGACATGACGGGACGGCAGCGGTGAAATCGATCCTGAAGAAGATACGTCTTCCACGCAAGGTGATGTTCGTCGTCGCCGGCGTCCTGCTGCTTTCAGGCGCTTCGGGTGCCTATGCGCTGTTCATGGTGCAGGGCAAGGGTGACGAGGACAAAGCCGGTCCCGCTGTTTCCGGTCTCGCCTGCACATCGATCGAGACGCTGAAGATGCGCCGCAACGGCCAGCGATGGATCCGCAAATATATCACCGTCGAGAAGGGAAGCGGCGAGGAGCGCGTGCGCACGGCTCTTCGCGTCGCCGGCCTGCTTGTCCATACGGAAAAGGCCGATCTCTATCAGGTCGCGGTGCTCGATACGGCCGGCCCCAAGGAGCGCGCCGACTGGCGCGGACCGGCGATCGGGGCGCAGGTGCTGTTTGCCCCGGACCCCAAGATCGTGCCCGGCATGAGCGATCTGTTTTCCGCGCGCTACAGCGATGCGGAGGCCAACATGGCGGGGCTCTATTACGGCCAGGAGGTCAGCCTTTCGCAGGACCAGATCAAGGATACGCTGACCTCGATCATCGAGAAGACCGAATGCGCCGATCCGCCTCTGCCGGAAGGTGCTGAAGGCAGCGAGAGCGGTGGTCATGGCGAGACTGCTTCAGGCCACGGCGAAGCCGAGGGACATAACGACGCCACGGCTGGTGGTCACGGCGAAGCTGGAGAACATGGCGCGGCGGAAGCCGAAGGACATGGCGAAGAAGCTGGCCACGAAGCCGAAGCCAGCGAAGGTCATGGTGAAAAGCCTGCCGAGGGCCACGGCGAAGAGGCCGCTGCGGAAGGTCATGGCGCGGCAGAAGGTGGTGAAAAAAGCGAGGGTATCCTTGCCTCCATCACCGGCATGATCTTCGGTTCTGAGGAAGAGAAGCCGAAAGCTGCTGGGCATGCACCGGCTGAAGGTCACGAAGCGCCTGCGGCTGAAGCGCACGGCGAAACCCAATCGGAAGACCATTCCTCTGCCAAGCCAGAAGGGCATGGCGAAGCTGCGGTCGAAGCGGAAGGCCACGGCGAAGAGGCGGCGGCTGAAGGTCATGGCAAAGCCAAAGCCGGTGAAAAGAGCGAAGGCATGTTTGCCTCGATCACAGGCATGATCTTCGGCTCAGGCGAAGAAAAGTCAGAAGCGGCTGAGCACGCGCCCGCAGAAGGGCATGAGACGCCTGCTGCTGAGGTTCATGAAGAACATGGAGCCGATGGAGAACACACCGCGCCCGCTGCTGCCGCAGAGGGTCATGGGGCAACGGAGACGCCGGTCGAGGCGAAGGACGCTCATGCTGCGCCCGAACCTCATGCCGAAAACACCGATCATGCAAAGCCGGCCGAGCATTCCGATGCCGGCGAACATGCGGCGGAGCCGAAGGCGGATGCTCATGCGATAACGGCGGAAGCCGAAACGAAAAAGGAGCCCGCCGCTCACTGACGGCAGGCTCCCCTCAATTCATTCCAACATCGCCGCTGATCAATCTGCCTTGGCGCGGCGCGCCGGGAAGAGGATGATGTCGCGGATCGACGGCGAGTTGGTGAGCAGCATGATCAGGCGATCGACGCCGATGCCGAGACCGCCGGCCGGCGGCATGCCCTGATCCATGGCGTCCAGGAACTCTTCGTCAAGCTGCTTGTCCTTTTCGCCGCGGGCATGGGCCTGCTCCAACTGTTCCACCATGCGGCGGCGCTGCTCTTCCGGGTCGTTGAGTTCGGAGAAGGCGTTGCCGAGTTCCCAGGTGTTGCAATATGTCTCGAAGCGCTCCACGAGGCGCGGTTCGCCCGGCACTTCCTTGGCAAAGGGCGAGATGTCCTTTGGGAAATGGGTGACGTGGCTCGGCTGGATGAGCGTCGGCTCGACTTTCTCTTCGAAGATAAAGGCGAGGCATTCGCCCCAGGTCCAGTCCTTCTCGACGGCAAAGCCGGCAGCCTTCGCGGCAGTGCGGGCTTCCTCGTCCGACTTGATCGCGAGGAAGTCGATGCCCGTTGCTTCCTTCACCGCATCCGGCATCGGCACGCGCTTGAACGGACCCTTGAAGGAGATTTCCTTGTCGCCGAAGGTGAATTCGGTCGAGCCGTGGATCTTGATGGCAAGCTCCGAGAACAGCCGCTCGACGAGGTCCATGATGTCCTCGTAGTCGGCATAGGCCCAGTAGCATTCCATCATCGTGAATTCGGGATTGTGCCGGGTGGAGACGCCTTCGTTGCGGAAGTTGCGGTTGATCTCGAACACCTTGTCGGTGAGGCCCGAAACCAGCGTGCGTTTCAGGAACAGTTCCGGCGCGATGCGCAGGTACATATCGAGCTTCAGCGTGTTGTGGTGCGTCTTGAACGGCTCGGCAGTTGCGCCGCCATAGACAGAATGCAGCATCGGCGTTTCGACTTCCATGAAGCCGTCGTTTTCCATGAAGCGGCGAATGCCCGAGACGATCTTCGAACGCTGCTGGAAGCGGAGCTTAGAGTCGTCATTGGTCATGATGTCGAGATGGCGCTTGCGATAGCGCAGCTCGATATCGGAGAGGCCATGCCACTTTTCCGGCATCGGCAGCAGCGACTTTGTCAGCATGGTGATCTGCTGGGCGTTGATCGACAGTTCGCCGCGCTTGGTACGGCGCACGACGCCGGTCACGCCGATGATGTCGCCAAGATCGATCAGCGGCAGCAGGTCGCGAGCTTCTTCCGGCGTCGTGTCCTTGTGGCTGAATATCTGGATCTTGCCCGAGGCGTCATGGATATCCATGAACATGCCGGAATTGCGCGAGGAATAGACGCGACCGGCAACGGTGACGACATCGTCCGTCACGACGTCGGCTTCCAGGTTTTCGTATTTTGCCGCCAGCTCCGCATTGGTGATCGTGCGGTGGAAATGCGCCGGATAGACATCACCGATCTTCTCACGCAGCAGCTTCAGCTTTTGTGCGCGGACTTCGGTAACGTCGGAGGAAAGGGCGGTTTCGGTCTTTTCGGTCATGATCTTTCCTTACTTTCCGCTTCCAGCCATGGAGGCCACGACCTGGCCGGCGACCTTCAGGCGCTGGCGCACGACGGAGCGGCCGAGGATGGCCATCGAGTCAAACAGTGGCAGCGAGCGCGACGAGCCGGAAACGGCGATGAACAGCGGCGCGACGACCACTTTCAGCTTCTTTTCCAGACGATCGGCGACAGCGCGCAGTTCGGCTTCGATGGATTCGACGTTCCATTCGAGGATTTTTTCGAGCGACGGCTGCACTTCGTTGAAGATCGCCACCAGCTCTTCCGGCGTGGACTTCACCTTGGCGAAGGACGACGCATCAAGGCCGAGATCGGATTTGAACAGGAAGCCTGCGAGATCCGGCAGGTCGCCGAACTTTGTGATGCGCGACTGCGAGAGCTTGAGGCCCTGGTTGATGCGGTCGTTTTCCATTGCCCAGGCGAGTACCCTGCTGCGGAATTCCTCTTCCGACAGGCCTTCGCGCAGCCAGCGGCCGTTCAGCCAGTCCAGCTTCTGGATGTCGAAGATGGCGCCGGCCTTGGACAGGTTTTCCGGGTCGAACTTTGCCGCGAGCTGATCCATGGTCAGCATCTCTTCGCCTTCGGCGATCTGGATGAAGAACAGGCCGAGGAAGTTCATTACCGCTTCCGGCAGGTAACCGAGGGCGGAGTAGTAGGAAATCGAGGTCGGGTTCTTGCGCTTCGACAGCTTCGACTTGTCGGCATTGCGCATCAGCGACAGGTGCATGAACACCGGCGGCTCAAGGCCGAGATATTGATAGATCAGGATGTGCTTCGGCACGGAGGCCAGCCACTCCTCGCCGCGGGCGACGTGGGTGATCTTCATCATGTGGTCGTCGACGACGTTTGCCATGTGATAGGTCGGCATTCCGTCCGCCTTCAGCAGCACCTGCATATCGACGGCATCCCACGGAATTTCGACCGGGCCATAGACGCCGTCCACGAACTTGCAGGAGCCTTCGGTCGGGATCTTCATGCGCACGACGGTCGGCTCGCCAGCGGCCATTCGATTGGTGACTTCCTCGGCCGACAGCGTCAGGCAGAGACCATCGTATTTCGGCGGCTTGCCGGCGGCGCGCTGGGCCTCGCGCATTTCCGTCAGGCGCTCGGGCGTGCAGAAACAGCGGAAGCCGTGGCCGCTCTCAACGATCTTCTCGACGTAAGGCAGATAGAGGTCCTTGCGGTCGCTCTGGCGATAGGGACCGTAGGGGCCGCCGATATCCGGGCCTTCCGACCATTCGAGCCCGCACCATTTCAGCGCATCCAGCACCTTCGTTTCGAACTCCGGCGTCGACCGGGTCGCGTCGGTGTCTTCGATGCGCAGGATGAACTCACCGCCATGTTTCTTGGCAAAGAGGTAGTTGAACAGCGCGATATAGGCGGTGCCGATATGGGGTTCGCCGGTGGGGGAAGGTGCAATGCGCACCCGGACTGGTCTGTCGGTCATGATCCTGGCCCGTGTTTGACGTGCTATCGGCTTTCCGTCCGGGGAATAGTTCGATCCGGTCTGAAGGCCATGCTTTTTCTGGGAGGAAATGCCCCGGATAGTGCCGCGAAGGGCTGAAATGTGGGGAAAATCCATTCGGCTGGCGTGAGACCATATTCACAACGGCGCGTCAAGGAAAACCGGCTTTGGCCGAGGCTGCAACCTCGGCGATCGCATGGGAATAAAATCCGGAACCATTCGGGTGGGAGCTGGTTTGCCCAGCAGAGGAATGCGAGCCGTGTCAATCGGACGCGAGGGTGCTGGAGAACATGGGGATTTTTCCGATTTCTTCCCATGGCCAACGAAACGGCAGACGAGCTCCTTATCCCTCCGGCTCGTGTCCTCACCCAAAGTCGGTTTGTAAGCCCCGGGATTTTAGGTCCCGGGGCTTTTGCATTATTAGTGTGCTGCTTTTCCGGCGGCTGCCTTCTTGCGTTTGTTGCGTGACAGCATGTTCAGCACTTCGACCAGAGCCGAGAAGGCCATGGCGGCATAGATATAGCCCTTGGGAACATGCAGGCCCATGCCTTCGGCAATCAGCGTCGTACCGATCATCAGCAGGAAGGCCAGCGCAAGCATGACGATCGTCGGGTTCTGCTCGATGAAGCGGGCCAGTGGGCCGGCGGCAACCAGCATCACGGTGACGGCGGCGACGACGGCGATGACCATGATCGGCAGGTGCGGCGTCATGCCGACGGCGGTGATGATGCTATCGACGGAGAAGACGAGGTCGAGCAGCAGGATCTGGCCGATCGCGGCGGCAAAGGTTGTCGTTGCCGAACTCGCAATGAAATCCTCGTTGTGATCGACAGGATCGACGTTGTGGTGAATTTCCTTGGTCGCCTTCCAGACAAGGAAGAGACCGCCGGCGATCAGGATCATGTCCTTCCACGAGAAGCCGTGGCCGAAAAGTTCAAAGACGGGTGTGGTGAGCTTGACGATCCAGGCGATGGTGCCGAGAAGCGCAAGGCGCATGACGAGCGCAAGGCCGATGCCGATCTTGCGGGCGCGTTCGCGATGTTCCGGCGGCAGCTTGTTGGTGAGGATCGAGATGAAGATCAGGTTGTCGATCCCCAGGACCACCTCCATGACGACCAGAGTAACAAGTGCCACCCAAGCTGTGGGGTCCTGGAGAAGCTGGAGCATTTCTGGCATCAGTGCCGGTCCTTCTTTTGATGGATCGATAGAGGTGTCGCGCGTTGTTTAAGCGTATGCGCATGGAGCGCGTATGTATGCAGCATTCAAGTTCTTGCAAGCGCGAAGATGCAGAAAAGATTGCGATATACCGTTAACTCTCGATCGGAATCCAGATTTCTGTGATGCCCGAACCGGTTTCGGGATCGAAGCGCTCATCGTAGCATTCGATCATGCTGGGAAAGGCGCTGTGCCGGAAACCGGATGCGGGTAGCCAATCGGAAAAGATACGATCAACAAAAGGCGGAACACCGTTGACGTCGCCATCATGCGTGAAGACGGCGTAGGTGTGGGCAGGAATGCTCAGGAGCGTAAAGCCGGCGGGCAGAGCAGATTGCTCGGTCACCTCGAAGGCTGTGTAATAGAGGAAGCGTCCTTCCTTGCCCTCCTCGTTGGTGCAGATTCCGTAAGCCGCATCACCGACCGTATTTTCGATTTCCCGGGAGCGACGGTTGAACTCCTGCCACTGGGCAGGGATGCCACGGATGTCGCTCATGGCATATCCCCGAACGATACCTGCCATCAGCATGGAGGGGGAGCCGCCTATACGCGGAGAAAGCTCGGTGTCCATGTTCATTAAGGCATCCTCCCCTTTTGGCCGACTGTGCCGTCAGGGGAGACGCAAATCAACCGGGAAGATAGGATTTCAGAAAAACGTCTGCTGCGGAGGATACGGTGTACTCCAGCAGTTCCCGGCTTGGCGGCTCCGTCATCACCCCGAACAGGCGCTGTTTGAACATGCCGGCCATGGCCATCTCGATGAACTGGCGAGCTGCAAGGTCAGGGTCGGGAATGGAAAGTTCGCCGGCCGCCACTTTTCTCTTGAGGAAGGCGTGCAGAACGGTATGGCCGTTTTCCGGGGTTGCGCCAAAGAAACCACAGGCAAGCTGCGGCATGCGATCGGTGACGCCCAGCACGATGCGCATGGCCCGGATGGTATGGTCGGCGGTTATATGGCTTGCGAGCGTCAGGCCGAATTCCATCAGGGTGGCGCGCAGCGGCTTGTCTTCGTCCAGCACATGCTTCACCGTCGCGACGATGCGGCTGCGCTCCTGCTGGATCATTGCGGCGAAAAGGTCTTCCTTGTTTTCGAAGTAGACGTAGATCGTGCCCTTTGAAACGCCCGCTTCCTTGGTGATGTCGTTCATGGAGACTGCATCGAAGCCGCCCTTCATAAACACGCGCTTGGCGCCGTCCAGGATCTGCTCGCGTTTGGCTGGATCTTCACCGGCAACCCTGCGGCCTCCAGGATAGCCGGCGGCCATCTCGTCTTGGGCTTCGGCAGCATCGGTCACGGTGGTTCCCTCCTGAAGGCTGTCTTATTGGTGTCTCGTTAACTTTTCGAACCGATCAGTTCGATTTCACTTGATATGTGCGATAAACCGCTCTATGTCAAATCGAACCGAACGGTTTGGTTCGAAGTTTTTTTGTCCTGAGGCTGGGCGCGCAAATGTCCGTATCGAAGAAAACTGGTGCTGTTCACGTCCGTCCTGTCGACGAAGAGTTTGATGCGGAAAGCGCGGCCGACGCCGCCGCTCCGGAAGCCAAGGATGGCGCCGCGCCGGTCGTGGAAGCGGCCACCACCCCGGCTGCCGCCGGTGCGCCAGCCAAGCCGAAGCGCCGCTCCTTCGTTCTGCCCATCGTCGGTCTCGCCCTGCTCGCAGGTGCCGGCTGGTATGGCTATGACTACTGGACAGACGGCCGCTTCCTGATTTCCACCGATGACGCCTATGTCGAAGGCGACATTACCCAGATTTCACCGAAGGTCTCGGGCTACGTCGAGAAGGTCAACGTTATCGCCAACCAGCGCGTGAAGGCCGGCGATCCGTTGGTCACCATCGACGATGGCGACTACAAGATCGCAGCCGAACAGGCGGAAGCCCAGATCGCGACGGAAAAGCTGTCGCTGCAGCGCTTCGACGCGCAGATCGCCGGCGCCAAGGCAACGCTTGCCCAGGCGGAAGCCTCGAAGGCCGCGCTTGAAGCGGCTGTTCGCGGTGCCGAAACCAACCAGAAGCGTGCCAGCGACCTTCAGTCGAAGGCTGTCGGTACGGTTGCCGCCAAGGATACGGCTGACGTTGCGCTTGATCAGGCAAAAGCGAACCTCATTGGTGGTGACGCCAATATCGCGGCTGCCAAGGCCAATATCACCGTTCTGGAAGCCCAACGCGCGGAAGCCGAAAGCACCGTTCGTTCGCTGGAACTCGCCCGCGACAAGGCGGAACGTGACCTCGGCTTCACCGTGCTGAAGGCGCCGTATGATGGCATCGTCGGCAATTTAGCTGTGCAGGAAGGCGATCTCGTCTCCACCGGCCAGCGGCTTGCAGCGCTTGTTCCGGTCACGCAGCTCTATATCGACGCCAACTTCAAGGAAACGCAAATCGCCCATATGGTTCCGGGCTCGAAGGTCCGCATCCATGTCGATGCTTTCGATGAAGAGCCGATCATCGGCACGGTGGAGTCGCTTGCTCCGGCTTCCGGTTCGGTCTTCTCGCTGCTGCCGGCTGAAAACGCCACGGGCAACTTCACCAAGGTAATCCAGCGCGTTCCGGTGCGGATTTCCTTCCCGCAAGAGGTGCTGGAAAGCGGTCGTCTGCGCGCAGGTCTGAGTGTGGTTGTCGATGTCGATACCCGCACCGCGCCGAAGGGCGAAGTCGCGGCAGTCGCGAAGTAAGGATAGAGGCGGCGCCAAGGTGCCGCCCTTTTTCATGATCCGACCGACTTCAGGAAAGCCGCACGGATAGATGTGCCGGATGAGCCGGCTGTTGTCAAAATCTTGAAGACCGGGCTTTCTGCTGGATGCCCGCTTTCGCGCGAGGAGCGTGGATCAAATGGCTGCAACCGCAACAGCTGGCGCGATGCCGACCGCCGCGCCCGACGCAGAGCGCATGGACCCGAAGCGGCTGATCGCCTTCTTCGCCATGGTCTTCGGCATGTTCATGTCGATCCTCGATATCCAGATCGTTTCGGCATCGCTTGCCGAAATCCAGGCGGGCCTGAGTGCGGGATCTGATGAAATCGGCTGGGTACAGACCTCCTATCTGATCGCCGAAGTCATCATGATCCCGCTTTCAGGCACGCTGGCGCGCATCGTCTCGACCCGTGTGCTGTTCTCGGTGTCCGCCGCCGGCTTCACCATCGCTTCTGCGCTTGCCGCGACCGCGACGAACATCGACCAGATGATCGTCTATCGCGCGCTGCAGGGTTTCATCGGAGGCGGCATGATCCCGTCGGTCTTCGCGGCCGCCTTTACCATCTTTCCGCCGTCGAAGCGCAGCATCGTCTCGCCGATCATCGGCCTTGTCGCGACCCTTGCACCGACCATCGGCCCGACAGTCGGCGGCTATCTGAGCCACGCTTTCTCCTGGCACTGGCTGTTCCTAGTCAACATTATCCCGGGCATCATCGTCACGATCATCACCTGGAACCTGATCGATTTCGACAAGCCGGAACTCAGCCTGTTCAAGAAGTTCGACTGGTATGGGTTGCTCTCCATGGCCGTCTTCCTCGGCGCGCTCGAATACGTGCTGGAAGAAGGCAACGCCAACGACTGGTTCAGCGACGAATATATTTTGATGGGTGCGATCGCTTCGGGTATCGGAGCGCTGGTCTTCTTCTACCGGGCGTTCACGGTCGATTTCCCGGTGGTCGATCTTCGAGCGTTTTCCAATCGAAATTTCGCTTTCGGTTCGCTTTTTTCGTTTGTCATGGGGATCGGCCTTTATGGCCTGACCTATCTCTATCCGCTCTATCTCGGTCGTATCCGTGGATACGATTCGCTGATGATCGGCGAGACCATGTTCGTCTCGGGTCTGGCGATGTTCTTGACGGCGCCTGTTGCCGGCAAGTTGTCGACCAAGCTCGATCCGCGCTTCATGATGATGATCGGTTTTGCGAGCTTTGCGACCGGTACCTACATGATGAGCAAGCTGACGGCGGACTGGGATTTTTACGAGTTGCTCGCGCCTCAGATTCTGCGTGGCGTAGGCCTGATGCTCTGCATGGTGCCGATCAACAACGTGGCGCTCGGCACGCTGACACCGGACCGAATCCGAGGCGCGTCCGGTCTCTTCAACCTGACCCGCAACCTCGGCGGTGCCGTGGGTCTGGCGGCAATCAACACGATCCTGACGCAGCGCCAGCAGGAACATTACGCACGTCTGTCCGAGCATGTGCAGTGGAACAACCCTGAGGCGCTCGATCGCCTGCAAAGCATGCAGAACAATTTCGATGCCCATGGTCTCGATGGGGCAACCATTGCCATCCAGAAAATGTCCGGCATCGTGACACAGCAGGCAACGATCCTGTCTTTCATCGACGTGTTCATCATCCTGACAGCGTTGTTCGGCACGTTGGTTTTTTGCGCGCTTCTGATCAAGAAGCCGCAGACCGCGCCGGGCGGCGGCGGTGGGGGACACTGAGTTTTCGACCGGCCGATAAAGAAGAAGCCGCGCAGATTGCTCCACGCGGCTTTGTCATTTGAGGCATGCGAGCGGTCGATCCGCTTACCAGGACGGGATCAGGGCACCCTTGAACTCGTCGTTGATGAAGGTCTTGATGCTGTCGTCGTGATAGGCATCGACAAGCGTCTTGGCCCAGGCTGCATCCTTGTCGGCGCTCTTGACGACGATCACGTTGGCATAGGGTGACTGGGCGCTTTCGATGGCGATGGCGTCGGTCTTCGGGTGCAGGCCGGCTTCCAGCGCGTAGTTGGTATTGATGACGGCGGCATCCACGTCTTCAAGCGAACGCGGCAGCTGGGCGGCATCGAGCTCGGAGAACTGGATGTTCTTCGGGTTTTCGATCACATCGGCCGGACCAGCCTTGAGGCCGGCTTCCGGCTTGACCTTGATCAGGCCTTCCTTGGCCAGAATCAGCAGCGCACGACCGCCATTGGTCGGGTCGTTCGGAATGGCGACGGTTGCGCCGTCAGCGAGTTCACCGAGGTTCTTCACCTTCTTGGAATAGACGCCCATCGGGGTGGTGATGGTTTTGCCGATGCTGACGAGAGCGAAGCCGCGGTCGGCGATCTGGTTGTCGAGGTAGGGCTGATGCTGGAAGGAGTTAGCGTTGAGGTCGCCGTCAGCCAGCGCCTGGTTCGGCACGACATAATCGGAGAATTCGAGAATCTCGATGTCGAGGCCCTTCTTGGCGGCGACTTCCTTGACCTTTTCCATGATCTGCGCGTGTTCGCCAGGGGTCACGCCAACCTTGATCGATTCTGCATGAGCGGCACCGGTTGCGACAGTCAGCGCCAGCGAGGCGGCGAGGATGAGTTTCTTCATGGGGTACTCCTTTATGAAGATGGGCCGGAAACTGGCATATGTCTTCCCGGCCCGTGGGTAGAAACTGGGTTCAGCGGCTCTTCTTGTCGAAGCGGCGGGCGAGCGCATCGCCGGCGCTCTGGACAAGCTGCACCAGCACGATCAGCACGATGACAACGACGAGCATCACATCCGGCATGAAGCGCTGATAGCCGTAGCGGATGCCGAGATCGCCAAGACCACCACCGCCGACGGCGCCGACCATGGCCGAGTAGCCGATGAGGCTGACCAGCGTCATGGTGAGCGCAAGGGTGAGGGCAGGCCGAGCTTCCGCCAGCAGCACCTTGAAGACGATCTGCGGCGGCGTCGCGCCCATGGCGCGGGCGGCTTCGATCAGGCCCTTGTCGACTTCGCGGATCGCCGCCTCGACCAGACGGGCGAAGAAGGGGATGGTCGCGATGGTCAGCGGCACAATCGCCGCCTTGGTGCCGATCGAGGTGCCCGTCAGAAGGCGGGTAAATGGAATGATCGCGACGACGAGGATGATGAAGGGCGTCGAGCGCAAGGCATTGATGATCAGGCCGACGATTCGGTTAATATTCGGCGCGGGGAAGAGTTCGCCGCGGCCGCTGGTTGCGAGGAACACACCGATGGGCAAGCCGATGAGCGCACCGATGAGGCCGGCTATGGCGACCATGCGCAGCGTATCAAGCGTGGCCTTGCCGATGAGAAGCAGAAGATCAGGCGACATAGCCGAGCACCTCCGTGACAAGACCGTTTTCGGTAAAGAAGCGTTCGGCGCGGCCGGAGGTTTCCGGCGTCGCGGCATAGGCGACGACGAGTGAGCCATAGGGTTCACCACCGATCTCGTCGATCGTGCCGGCCATGATGTTGACCTCGGTGCCGACGGTGCTGATGAGCTGGGAGACGAGCGGACGTTCCGCTGTCGCGCCGAAGAAGGTGATGCGCACGATGGCACGATCCCCGGCTTCAGGCGCGGGCTTCAGGCTGCGGGCGAGCGTTTCCGGCAGCTTCGAGCCGGGTAGGCCGGAGAGCAGGGCACGGGTCGTCTCATGGGCCGGGCGGGTGAAGACGTCGAAGGTGCGACCGCTTTCGACGATGCGGCCGCGATCGATGACGGCGACATCCGAGGTCACGGCTTTGACGACTTCCATCTCGTGGGTGATGAGCAACACCGTCAGGCCGAGATCGGCATTGATGGTCTTCAGCAAGTCGAGGATCGACTGGGTGGTTTCCGGGTCGAGTGCGGAGGTCGCCTCGTCGGAGAGCAGCAGCTTGGGTTCGGTCGCGAGCGCGCGGGCGATGCCGATACGCTGCTTCTGGCCGCCGGAAAGCTCTGCGGGGTAGCGGCTGTGCTTGTCGGCGAGGCCAACGAGATCGAGCAGCGGGCGGACGCGCTTTTCAATATCCGCCTTGCCGACGCCGGCGATTTCAAGCGGCAGCGCGACGTTGTCGAACACGGTGCGGGTGGACAGCAGGTTGAAGTGCTGGAAGATCATGCCGATCGAGCGACGCAGGGTTCTGAGTCCCGCTTCATCCAGCGCGCCGACATCGACGCCATCGACCTGCACCTTGCCGCTGGAGGCCTGTTCCAGCCCGTTTACAAGGCGGATCAGCGTCGACTTTCCGGCGCCGGACCGGCCGATAATGCCGGTGATCGAGCCCTTAGCGACCGAATAATCGATGCCATCCAGCGCGGTGAAGGCTGCGCCCGAGCCACTGGCGGCGAAATGCTTGTAGACGCCGGTAAAGGTCACCATCGGCGCGGCATGGGGGACGGATTGCGTCATCAGACGTTCCTCCGGGGAGAAACATTCAGGGAAACGGGTGGGGACATGGAACTCTCGGGCAATGAAACAGGGCAGGCGGGCGCAGACACGCGGCAGGGCAGGGCATCAGCCCTTGCAGCACCCGCACATTCGCCAAAATTGCCAGTGGCCCAGCATCCGGTAGCCCCGTCATGAAAACGACGCCGCGCAGGAGGCGACGGCGTTTAGGATGGCCACTCTAATGCGCGCAATCTCGCCTGCAATCCAGCGAAATTTTTCCAACGAAGGGTAAAGTGAAGGAGAATTCTTCCGCCCAAGGTGGAAAATGCCGTTCGTTTCGCGAAACAGGGTGGCCGGGGACGCTATTCCCGGCCTTCCCGTATCAGCCGGCCTTGTGGTTGCCCTTGGGGAACTGTTCGGCCAGTTCCTTGTACCAGTGGCCGCTCTTCTTGATGGTGCGGAGCTGGGTTTCATAATCGACATGGACGATGCCGAAGCGCATCGTGTAGCCTTCCGCCCACTCGAAATTGTCCATCAGGCTCCAGGCGAAATAGCCCTTCATCGGATAACCTTCCTTGATCAGGTCGGCAGTGACGGCGAGATGGTCGGAGATGTAGTCGAGGCGTGGCTGGTCATCGACAACGCCATTTTCCACGCCCATGTTGTAGCAGGCGCCGTTTTCCGTGATGTAGCAATCCGGCAGGCTGTAGCGCTCGTTGAGGGTGCGGATCAGATCGCCGAGCGCCTCCGGGAAGACTTCCCAGCCGATATCGGTCTTGATATCGTTGACTGGCTTGGCGCTGACCGTCGCCGGGAATTCAGCACCCGGGGTCGGGTCGTCGGAGACGCGCATCGGCGTGTAGTAGTTGACGCCCCACCAGTCGAGCTTCTGCGAGATGATCGCCATGTCGTCGGCTTCCACCTTCGGCATGCGGCTGCCGAGCGCGGAGAGCAAGCGCTCCGGGTATTCCCCTTTGAAGATTGGGCCGAAGAAGGCGCCGTTGTGGAAATCGAAAGCGCGCTCGCCGGCTTCCTGATCAACTGCGCTGTCGCTGCCGGCATAGATGTGCATCGGGTTGATGACGATGCCGACGGGCAGGTTCGGATATTCTTCCCGCACGGCGCTGACGCCGAGGCCGTGGGCGAGGTTGGTGTAGTGCATGGCGTGCAGGGCGGCGTCCATGTTGCGCTCGCCCGGCGCGTGGATGCCGTAGAGGTGGCTGAGCCAGACCGAGCACCACGGTTCATTGAAGGTCGCGACGGCATCGAGGCGATCGCCGAGACGGTTGATGACCGTCTTGGTGTAGCGCTGGAAGGCATGGGCGGTCGAGCGCGCGGCCCAGCCGCCGTCACCCATCAGGGCGAGCGGCAGGTCCCAGTGATAGAGCGTGGCAAAGGCCTTGATGTTGCGCGCCTTCAGCCCATCGACGAGGCGGTCGTAGAAATCGAGGCCCTTCTCGTTGATTGGCCCTGTACCCTCTGGGATGATGCGCGGCCAGGCGATGGAGAAGCGATAAGCCTGAACGCCGAGGCTCTGGATCAGGTCGAGGTCGTCGTCCAGTCTGTTGTAGTGGTCGCACGCGATGTCGCCGTTGTCGCGGTTATGGACACGGCCGGGCATGTTGGAGAACGCATCCCAGATGGAGGGTTTGCGACCGTCCGCCTTGGTGGCGCCCTCGATCTGGAAGGAGGCGGTCGCGACACCGAACAGGAAATCGCCGGGAAAACGGTCTGCGAGGGTTTTGGGATCGATCACGATGGTTCCCCTTCGGTTTGGGCGCGGTCGGCCGCCGCGCAGGGTCGGAAGAATCTGCAACGTTGCAGTAAACCGGTTTGCGCAAATGTCAACCGCTTGCGTCGCTTCGTATCGGCTTGTGAGACGGCGTGGGTGACCCGCACGTCAATAAAGCTCAAATAAGGTGTTACTTAAGTAAAATTTAGGAAATTCTCATGTAAAATTCTTGCCTTCGTGTGGAGGCACAGTTGGTTCATCGGATTCCAAAACATCTTGTTCGAAAGGGCATGTATATCGAATCGGTGGAATGCCCGACCGTTGAATTTTCGGGCCGCCGCTTCCTCGTGCAATCCGATGAAACCTTGCGCGCGATCCTCGCCACTTCAGCGTCTCATGCCCTGGTCAATCGGCAGAAAAGTCTGATCGACGTGGATGGGTTGCTGGGTCTCGACGCGACCCCGAGGGTCGATCCTGCTTGTGAGGAGCAGAGGGAAACAAAAAGGGCGATCGAGGTTGTTGCACGGGCAACGGTCGCGTTGCGCGACAGTTTTGACGCCATGCGGGACGGAAATCTGCAACTCGGCAAGCTTGGTTCCGTTGCTGATGACCTGTCGGATCGGATAGACGCGTCCCCTGATATTTTCCTGAAGGTTACCCGTCTGAAGACCAAGGACGAGGGCACCTACGTCCATTCCCTGGCGGTCAGTGCGTTGATGATGCGGCTTGCTCGCGCGCTTGATTATGAGGAGAGCGCGGTTCATGAGCTGGGTGTGGCCGGCCTGTTGCACGACGTCGGCAAGCTCGGCATTCCCAACGAAATTCTCAACAAGACCGGTGTGCTCGATCTCGAGGAAAAAAGACTGATCCGCAGCCATCCGGACGTCGGCCATCGACTTCTGAAAGAACTGGGCAAGGTCTCGGAGCTGACGCTGGATATTTGTCTCTATCACCATGAAACGCTTGATGGCAGCGGCTATCCAGCGGGGCTGAAGGCAGCGCGGCTAACACCTGAAATCAGGCTGGCAACGGTGTGTGATGTGTTCGAGGCCCTGACCAGCGCCCGCGCCTACAAAATGCCGTGGGAAGCCAGGGATGCGCTGAAATGGATGTTCGATCGTGGCCATCTGTTCGATAAGAAGCTTGTCCTGCGCCTCGCCAGCGTCTTTTCCTAAACGGCCGACGCCCGGAGGCATCGGCCGGTTGTCAGCTTATCCTAGACCTTGATCCAGGCACCGTTGCGCTTCGATGACTGCACGCAGGCATCGACGAAGAGCATGCCCTTCAGGCCATCGTCGATGGTCGGATAGACCACTGCGGGGTCGAGCTTTTCACCCTTGCGCTTGGCGTGGATCGCGCGTGCGGCTTCGCTGTAGATATTGGCAAAGCCTTCGAGATAACCTTCCGGGTGGCCGGATGGGATACGCGAGACGCGAGCGGCGGCAGCGCTCGCACCGGCGCCGGCGCGGGTCAGCAGACGCTTTGGCTCGCCGAAGGGGGTGAACCAGAGATAGTTCGGATCGGCCTGCACCCATTCGAGACCGCCCTTGGTGCCGTAGACACGGACCTTGAGACCGTTTTCATTGCCGGGGGCGACCTGGCTGCACCAGAGCGTACCCTTGGCGCGCTGGCCGTCCTTGGCCTTGAAACGCATCATCACATGGGCGTTGTCATCGAGCGCGCGGCCTTCGACGAAGCTGTCGAGATCGGCCGACAGCTCTTCGAGTTCAAGGCCGGACACGAAGGCGCCGAGGTTGTAGGCATGCGTCCCGATATCGCCGGTGGAGCCGCCGGCGCCGGAGCGGGCCGGGTCCGTGCGCCACGAGGCCTGCTTCTGGCCGGATTGCTCGATGTTTTCGGTAAGCCAGTCCTGCGGATATTCCATCTGCACGAGGCGGATGGCGCCGAGATCGCCGTTGGCAACCATTTCTCGGGCCTGACGTACCATCGGGTAGCCGGTGTAATTGTGGGTCAGCACGAAAAGCGCATCGCTCTCATCGGCCAGCTTCTTCAACTTGCGGGCGTCCGAAAGCGTCGAGGTCAGCGGCTTGTCGCAGATGACATGAATGCCGCGCTTCAGGAATTCTTTCGCCGCTTCGTAGTGGACATGGTTCGGCGTCACGATCGCGACGGCTTCGATGCCATTTTTCAGTTTGGCTTCGCGGATCGCCATTTCCTTGAAGTCGGAATAGGTGCGTGACGGATCGAGCCCGAGTTCAAGGCCGGAGGCCTTTGCCTTTTCCGGGGTCGAGGAAAGCGCGCCGGCGACGAGTTCGAAATGATCGTCGAGCCGGGCCGCCATACGGTGTACGCCGCCGATAAAGGCGCCGGAACCGCCGCCGACCATGCCGAGCCGGATGCGCTTTTCGCGCGGTTCTGTGCTGCTGCCTTCGATAGCCATGTGGTGTCTCCTGAATTTTGTTGTGCGGTGAGGCCCCTCATCCGCCCTGTTGGGCACCTTCTCCCCGCAAACGGGGAGAAGGGACAAGCGGCAAACTCTGTCGTCCCCTCTCCCCATCAGAACGGGGAGAGGGCTAGGGTGAGGGGCAGCCCCTTAAAGCCCCAGCATACGCCGATTGGCAGCATCATCCGTGCCTGCGTCCGCAAAATCGTCAAAGGCTTTTTCCGTCACGCGGATGATGTGGTGCTTGACGAACTCGGCGCCTTCTCGCGCGCCGTCTTCCGGGTGCTTCAGGGCGCATTCCCATTCGACCACGGCCCAGCCGGCAAAATCATTGGCGGCCATTTTTGAGAAGATCGCGCCGAAATCGACCTGACCGTCGCCGAGCGACCGGAAGCGGCCGGCGCGATTGACCCAGCCCTGGAAACCGCCATAGACGCCCTGACGGCCTGTCGGGTTGAATTCCGCGTCCTTGACGTGGAACATCTTGATGCGGTCCTTGTAGATGTCGATGTTTTCCAGATAGTCGAGGCACTGCAGGACGTAGTGCGAGGGGTCGTAGAGCATGTTGGCGCGGGCGTGGTTGCCGGTGCGCTCCAGGAACATCTCGTAGGTGATGCCGTCGTGCAGGTCTTCGCCGGGATGGATTTCGTAGCAGACGTCGACGCCGCAATCTTCGGCGTGATCGAGGATCGGCTTCCAGCGGCGCGCAAGCTCGTCGAACGCGGTCTCGACCAGACCGGCCGGGCGCTGCGGCCACGGATAGACGAAGGGCCATGCGAGCGCACCGGAGAAGCTCGCCATCGCATTGAGGTCGAGGTTTTTCGAGGCGGTCAGCGCCAGCTTCACCTGTTCGACGGCCCATTCCTGACGGGCCTTCGGATTGCCGCGTACTTCTGGTGCGGCAAAGCCGTCAAAGGCTTCGTCATAGGCGGGGTGGACTGCCACAAGCTGGCCCTGCAAGTGGGTGGAAAGCTCGGTGATCTCGACGCCGTTCTCGTGGGCCTTGCCGGCAAACTCCTCGCAATAGGTCTTGGATTCCGCTGCCTTCTTCAGGTCGATGAAACGGCCGTCCCAGCTTGGAACCTGAACGCCTTTATAGCCGATATCGGCAGCCCATTTGGTAATCGAATCCCAAGAGTTGAACGGGGCGGCATCGCCGGCAAACTGGGCAAGAAAGAGCGCTGGGCCCTTGATGGTTTTCATCTGTCGTTTCCTCCGTCGATGGTCGCCGCGTGCGCCGGGCGGACCAGAATTCTTCTTGGATCGCATCTGCCGTACGTACATCTAACAGCTAACGCTAAACCTGAAACGTTGCAGAGCGGCTGGAAGCTATCACGTTTGGGCAGGGTAACAATCCGGTCAAAACCGGAAATCTTGAAATTTGTCTTTAAACGAAATCTGCCCGCAACGTATCGTCGCGGGCAGTGCAAGCTTCAATTCCGGATCAGAACGGCGAATCCGGGAAGTAGAAGTCCTTGGCGTTGTCCTTGGTCACGAGCGTTGCATCGATCGTGTAGACCCCGCGAACCGGAACCTGGCCGTAGAAGTTGGCGGCGGTCATTTCGAGCGCGGTGCCAACCATTGCCGGCGGATAGAGAACGTCAACCGGGATCATCTTGTCGCCGTCCATGACCTTCTTGATCATTTCCTTGGAACCCGCGCCGGCAACCACATACTGGATATCCGTGCGGCCGGCCTGTTCGATGGCTTGGAGAACGCCGACGGCCATGTCGTCGTCCTGGCACCATACCACGTCGATCTTCGGGTATTTGGTCAGGTAGTCCTGCATGACCTTGAAGGCGTCGTCGCGGTTCCAGTTGCCGTACTGGCGATCGAGAACCTTGACGCTGGAACCCTCGATACCCTTGTCAAAGCCGTTCTGGCGTTCCTGGTCGATCGGGATCGGCATGCCCCTGATGACAACGACTT
Organism: Pararhizobium arenae; assembly: GCF_001931685.1. GTDB lineage: Bacteria > Pseudomonadota > Alphaproteobacteria > Rhizobiales > Rhizobiaceae > Pararhizobium > Pararhizobium arenae. The sequence continues at coordinate 111,692 of NZ_MOOY01000005.1, forward strand.
CCGCTTCCGGGGTCGTGGACTTGATGTACTCGCCGGCCGTCTGGCCAAGCGCGAAGTTGTTGCCGGCCACGTAGAGATCGCGAACGGAACTGTCGTTCACGCTTGGCGCACGGTCGACGAGGGCAACGAAGGTACCGCTGTCCTTGATTTCCTTGACGGCGTTGACAAGCGGATCCGGGTCTGTCGGCAGAATGACGAGCGCGTCGATCCCCTGCGTTGCAAGATCCTGCACGGCGTTTGCCTGGCTTGCCGGATCCGGGGAGGTCTTGACGACAACGTTGAGGCCCGGATGGCTCTCCATCAGCTGCTTGGCAACACGCTCTGCATGGTAGATCACGCCGGCCGTCCAGCCGTGGCTGGCTGCCGGAATGGAAACGCCGATCGTGACTTTCTTTTCTTCCTGCGCGTGGGCTACGCCGGCAAACGCCATGATGGCGACGGCGGCAACGCCCAATAGTCCTTTACGCATGTTTCTCTCTCCCTAGTGTTTCGGGTCTGCAATCAGCGCCGGGCGACCCATGAACCCGGCTCGAACACTTCCTCCTCCTTGGATAGAAGTGCTTGTTTCGGTGCTGCGAAAACGCCGCCGCGTCTCTCATCGCGCGGCGTTTCCAAGCTCAGGATTTGCGAACCAGCGAGCGCTGGACGAGCATGGCGATGATGATGATCGCACCCTGGATGGCGCCGATCAGGTATTCGCTGATGAAGTTCGAAAGCAGCATGATGTTGCCGACGAGTTCGAGAATGAAGGCGCCGCAGATCGTGCCCCAGACGCGCCCGGCACCCCCCTTCAACGCCGTGCCGCCGACGACGACGGCGGTGATCGCCTGCAACTCCCACAGAATGCCGGTGGTGGCAGAGGTCGAGCCGAGGCGGGGGACATAGAGCAGCACGGCAATCGCAACGCACAGACCCTGGATCACGAAAGCGATCGTGCGCACGCGGTTGACGGGAATGCCCGAATAACGCGCGACATCGCTGTTGGAACCGACGGCGACAACGTGGCGGCCATAGCGCGTGCGATAGAGAATGAAGGCCGCGACGATGGTGACGGCAAGGATGACGGCAATCGGGATCGGAACGCCGAGGACCGTTCCGAAATAGGCCGGTCGGTAGAGTGCCTGCAATTCCGGTTCACGCAGCGTGATAGCGCCGCCCTGCGACAGCCAGGTCGTAAGGCCGCGATAGATACCCATGGTGCCGAGCGTTGCGATGAAGGGCTCGATCTTACCGACGGTGGTGATGAGACCGTTCAAGAGGCCGCAGCCGGCGCCGATAATGACGGTCAGCACCATGGCCGCCGTCAGCATCAGCGCGGGATCGGCGATGACGCCGGAATTCATAAAGAGGATCATCAGGCTGGCGACGAAGGCCACCATGGAGCCGACCGAAAGATCGAGATCGCCTGAGGAAATGACAAAGGTTGCGCCGACGGCGATGATCGCGATGAAGGCGCTGCGCGTCGCGACATTCGCGAGGTTGGTAATCCCGATAAAGTTCGGATTGACCAGGGCGCCGACAATCAACAGCAGGATCAGCGCCGCAAACGGCGCCACGGCCCGCAGGTCGATATCGCGCCAGCTGCGGCGGCGGATCGCCCGCACTTCTTCATTCGCACTCATGTCCAAACAGACCTCCCGTCCCGTTTCCTCAAAGGAAACTTGTTTTTATCGCCCCAGCGCCGGCCTCCCAAAGCGTGTCGCGATCCTTCGGATTCGCTAGTACGCTTCAGGTCTTTGCTTACGCATGTCTTTTCGCAAAACCGCTGTACACTTTTGCGAGACATGCCCTAGGCGGCTGCCTTCTTCTTCAGTCCTGCGGCGTAGCGCATGATTTCCTGTTCGTTGATCTCGTCGCCTTCCAGCATGCCGACGATGCGCCCTTCGCGCATGACAGCGACACGGGTGCAAAGGCCGATGACCTCCGGCATTTCCGAGGAAACAACGATGATCGAGCGGCCATCGCGGGCGAGCGCCGAGATGAAATGATAGATCTGCTGCTTGGTACCGACATCGATGCCGCGCGTGGGCTCGTCGATGATGATGATCTCGGGCTCGGTCTCCATGACCTTGGCGAGCAGAAGCTTCTGCTGATTGCCGCCGGACATGCGGCCGGCGACGACATTGCCGTCGCGCACGCGGATGTCGAAGCGTCGGCGGGCCTTTTCGAGCGCTGCCGCCTCGCTTGCCGGGCTGAGATAACCGAGCTTGCCGTGGCGATCGAGCGATTGCAGCGTCAGGTTTGCCGTCATGCGCGAGTTCAGCAGCAGGCCCTTCGATTTGCGGTCCTTGGTCATATAGGCAAGGCCGCTGCGATTGGCGGCATGGGGGTCATGGGCCGGGATCTGCTGGCCGCGGATCACCACGTCGCCGCTGGTGCGACCGCGCAAGCCCGCGATGGATTCCATCAACTCCGTGCGTCCGGAACCGATGAGCCCGGAGAATCCCAGAATTTCGCCCTTGCGCACCTCGAAGCTCGCATCCTGGACATAGCCCGTCGTCAGCGCGCTGACACTGAGCGTTACCTCTTCATCGACATCGGGCTCGCGCTTGGCCGGGAACAGCTTCGAAAGCTCGCGCCCGACCATCAGCTGGGCGATGGATTCGCCATCGAGAATGGCTGTTTGCGAGGTCTTGATCCACTGGCCGTCGCGCAGCACGGTCACGCGGTCGGTCAGTTCCATGACCTCGTCGAGCTTGTGGGAGACGAAGACAAAGCTCGTGCCGTTGTCGCGCAGCTTGCGCACCTGCTTGAAAAGATAGTTTGTTTCTTCTCGCGAGAGCACGGCGGTCGGCTCGTCCATGAAGATGATGCGGGCATCGCGGCTGATGGCCTTGGCAATCTCCACCATCTGCTTGTCGGCGATGGCAAGGCTGCTGATAACAGCGTTTTCATCAACATGCGAACCGAGCATATCGAGCACGCGGCGGGTTTCCGCACGCATATATTTGCGATCCAGCACACCGTAACGGGTCACTTCGCGACCGAGGAACAGGCTCTCGGTCACCGTCAGATGCTCTGCGAGATTGAATTCCTGGTGAATGATGACGATGCCGAGCGCTTCGGCCGCACCGTTCGGCGGCAGCTTGACCGGCTGGCCGTCCAGCAAGATTTCGCCGGAGGTCGGCTGCTCGAAACCGGAAAGGATCTTGACGAGAGTGGACTTGCCGGCGCCGTTTTCACCCATAAGCGCGTGAACTTCGCCAGCACGCAGCTCGAAATCGACGCTGAAAAGAACCTGCACGCCATTGAAAGACTTGCTTATTCTTTTCGCAGACAGCACCGAGATGCCGCCTTCGCCCACTTGCGAATTCATGATGTCCTCCCTGCGGCTCCCATCCGCTTGAGACGTTGTGTAAACCTTTACATCGGTCATGTAAAGGTTTACATCGGGATGTAACGGGGAATATTTCCCGTCGGCCTTTGACCTCCGGGGAACTCTGTGTAGTGTCCCGCCTAGACCAAATTCAAGGCAGAGCGCAGTGTCGAATTCCAGCCCGGCAACCATAGAAGATGTCGCCCGGATCGCCGAGGTTTCGATCGCGACTGTCTCGCGTGCGATTCACACGCCGGAGAAGGTTGCCAATTCCACGCGCCTCAAGGTCAGCCAGGCCATTGCCATCACCGGCTACACGACCAACGCCATGGCGCGCAGCCTGCGGCTTGGCCGTTCCAATATGATCCTGGTCGTGGCGCCGGATATCGGTGACCCCAATTTCTCCAATATTCTCGTCGGTCTGGAAAACGAGGCGCGCTCTCATGGTTACGGGGTGCTGATCGGTCATACGCAGAATGATGCCCAGCGCGGACTCGAATATCTGAAATTCCTGAATTCAAACCAGGCAGCCGGCCTCATCCTCTTCACGGGCATTTTGCCCTTCGGCCATCAGACGATGACCGCACACCTGCCGCCCAGCGTCGGCGTGTTCGAGCCTGTGTTCAATGGCGGCATCCCCTATGTCGGTGTCGATGACACCGAGGGCGCACGTAAGGTGGTGGACCTGCTGCTGGCGGAGGGCCATCGCAAGATCGCCTTCATCGGCGATTCCCGCACGAGGCTGGCCTACAACCGACGTCGTCAAGGCTATGAGGCGGGCCTCGATGCAGCGCATGTGCCGCCCGACCAGCGGACCGTCTTCGAAGGCGACGGCACGATCGAGAGCGGGCGGCTTGCCGTCGAGCAGCTCTTCATGCGCGACACGCTGCCGACGGCCTTCATGTGCGTCAACGACCAGACGGCGATCGGGGTGATGATCGGGCTCGGCGCGCGCGGTTACGATATTCCCAACGACTTTTCGGTAACCGGTTTCGACGATGTGCCGCAGGCGTCCTTCATGTCGCCGTCGCTCACGACGATCCGCCAGCCGCGTACCCTGATCGGCAAACATGCCATGGCTTTGCTGCTGGAGTTGTTGACCGACGGACAGCCGCCGGAAACGGAGATCCTGCTGCGGCCGGATCTCGTGGTGCGCAATTCGGTGGCCGCACCGTCGCGGCAGTGGATCAGGCGCTGATCTTTCGAGCAGCGCCTGATCAATTTCAAAACATCAGCCGTAACGACGGGCCGCCGGGCGATGGGCAACGGGTTCCGAAGCCTGTCCGTTTGATACGGTGAACTGGGCTGCCAGTTCCGTCAGTGTCGTGCTCACGCGCATCAGGTTGTGGGTCGCGGCATTCGTCTGCTCGACCATGGCGGCGTTCTGCTGGGTCATGTGATCCATGCTGCCGATTGCCGTGTTGATCTCGCCGATACCGATCGCCTGTTCGCGGGCCGAACTGGTGATCGCGTCGATATGGCCGTTGATGTGGGCAACCTGCTCGCCGATGTTGGTAAGTGCTTCGCCCGTCTGGTTGACGAGGGTCACGCCGCGTAAGACGTCGGCGAAGGACTTGTCGATCAGGGCTTTGATCTCCTTGGCGGCATCCGCCGATTTCTGCGCGAGTTGACGCACCTCCTGGGCAACGACTGCGAAACCCTTGCCGGCTTCCCCGGCGCGGGCCGCCTCGACGCCTGCGTTCAGCGCCAGAAGATTGGTCTGGAACGAGATCTCGTCGATCACACCGATGATCTGGGTGATGCGGCGCGAGGAATCCTCGATGGCGCTCATGGCCGAAACGGCCTGTTCGACCACTTCTCCCGACTTGCGGGCTTCTGCCGTCGCATGGCCGACAACGCGGCGGGCTTCTTCCGTGCGGCTGGCGGATTCCTTGGAGATCGTGGTGATCTCTTCGAGTGCTGCCGCCGTTTCTTCCAGCGACGCGGCCTGCTGCTCGGTGCGGCGGGCCATGTTGTCGGTGCCGGTGACAAGTTCGCTCGCGTTGCCGGAGGTTTCGTCGGCGGCCTGGACGATCGAGCCGAGCGCCTTATCGAGCGTCGAAAGAGCGCAGTTGAAATTCGCCTTCATGGTCTCGAATTGGGGAGCGAGTTCATCCGTGATCTTTGCCGTCAGATCGCCCTTGGCGAGACGCGCCAGCGAGGATTCGATCGCGTGCATCGCATGATCCTGCTGCTCGGCGAGGGCGCGGCGTTCGGCTTCCGATTTCTCGCGCGCCTCCTGCAGGGCTTCGAGATAGACCGAAATGCCGTAATCCATGTCGATGAAGGCAGCCTTCATGACAGCGGTGATATCGAGCGCGACATCCTTGGCCTTCTTCTTGTAGAGAAAACCATCCAGATGTTTTTCCACCACGGCGCGGACAATCGATTCGACGATCATCGAATAACCGCCGATATACCAGCGCGGCTCGAGGCCGAGGCGCGCATGGACCTTGCCGACGGCCGTCACGGCTTCCACATAGCCGGCATCGAAATCGGCGTTCGCGATCGTTTCCCAATGTTTTGCCTGACGCGATTTCGCGCTTTTCACATGGGCATCGCTGGCGAAGAATTTGGAGGTGGCCGGATGGGCCGTCGCCTTCCTGTAGAAGGTGTCGAGGGCGTTATCCAGCGAGGCGGCGATGACGGGTTTTGCCTGGCGAAGCGCATCACGCTCGGCTTTGCCGAGACCTACGAATTCAAGCCGGTCGCTGAGATCGCGGCTAACGGAACCATTTGCAGTCATACTGCCATCCTTTGACATCAAGAGAAACATGCGGGCTGCAGCTTCGACGTCATGTCGGCAGGGGAGAACGCGCCTTTTGCAGGGAGTGTTAGATTTCCATGGTTAAGAATGACTGAAGAGGCGATTGCCGCGTCAGGACTCATTGAAGATTTAAGTCCATGTTTTGTAAGTTTATTTTAGTTATAGTGGATGAATTTTTGGGGGTGGCTTCGGCAAAATGCCGCACCCTACGATTGTCTCATATTTGAGACGGGTGGTGGGACGCAACGGAAAGGGGGCGCCGGAGCGCCCCCAAAACGACCATCTACGATCCAGAATCAGACGTAACGGTTGACAATATTTTCGAGCAGTTCCTGCTGGCCGGAGCGCGGCTTCGGGTTGAGGTCGTTCTGTTCGACATAGGCGGCAAGCTCGTCCAGTGACGAGCTGGTGAGGCGCTTCTGGCTTTCCGCGGTTTTCCAGCCGGCATAGCGGGCGTCGAGCGGGCCGGAAAGCGCCTTGTCCTCGATCATCTTCGCCGCAGCCTTCAGGCCGCGGGCGCAGCAATCCATGCCGCCGATGTGGCCGATCAGCAGGTCGGCCGGATCGATCGACTGGCGGCGCAGCTTAGAGTCAAAGTTGGTGCCGCCGGTGGTGAACCCACCGCCTGCCAGAACCTGATAGAAGGCGAGCGCCATTTCCGGAACATTGTTCGGGAACTGGTCGGTGTCCCAGCCCGACTGGTAGTCGTTGCGGTTCATGTCGATCGAGCCGAAGATGCCGAGTGCGTTGGCAAGCGCCAGTTCGTGCTCGAAGGAATGGCCGGCGAGGATGGCGTGGCCCTGCTCGATGTTGACCTTCACTTCGTTCTCGAGACCGTAGTTCTTGAGGAAGCCGTAAACGGTCGCAACGTCGTAGTCGTACTGGTGCTTGGTCGGCTCCTGCGGCTTCGGCTCGATCAGGATCGCGCCCTTGAAGCCGATCTTGTGCTTGTATTCGACCACCATGTTGACGAAGCGGCCGAGCTGGTCGAGCTCCTGCTTCAGGTTGGTGTTGAGAAGGGTTTCATAGCCTTCGCGGCCACCCCAGAGCACGTAGTTTTCGCCGCCCAGACGCTGGGTGGCGTCGATGCAGGTTTTTACGGTTGCGGCCGCAAAGGCGAAGACGTCCGGATCCGGATTGGTGGCCGCACCCGACATATAGCGGCGATGTGAGAAGAGGTTCGCCGTGCCCCACAGCAACTTAACGCCGGTTTGGGACTGCTTTTCGGCGAAGTAATCGACGATCTCGTTCAGGTTCTTGGTGTTTTCGGCAAAATTCTTGCCTTCCGGGCGCACGTCGGCGTCGTGGAAGCAGTAGTAGGGGGTGCCGAGCAGCTGGAAGAATTCGAAGGCGACGTCGGCCTTCAGCTTGGCGGCCTGCATGCTGTCTTCAAACCACGGACGCTCGAAGGTCTGGCCGCCGAAGGGGTCGCCGCCCGGCCAGACGAAGGTGTGCCAGTAAGCCACGGCGAAGCGCAGATGATCTTCCATGCGCTTGCCGAGGACGACTTCGTCGGGGTTGTAGTGGCGGAAGGCCAGCGGGTTGGTGCTATCGGGGCCTTCATATTTGATCTTGGCGATATCGCCAAAGAAACCGGTGCTCATGGGTGTCTCCTGTGTTGGTCTTTGAATGGGGATCAGTAGGCGTCGCGAATGGCGGGGTAGAGCCGCCGGTAGCGCTGGTAGGCGGTCTCGTAGGCATCGCGGAGCGCGGCATCCGGCTCCACGGTTTCCGCCGTTGCCGGCGGAGTAAAGACGGAGATCGGATCGCGGCCGGTGGCGGCAACGAGGCCGAGACGCGCGGCGCCGAAAGCGGCCCCAAAATCACCATCGGCGGGAACATCGACCGGCAGGTTCAGCGCCGTTGCGATCGACCGCAGCCAGTAGCGCGAGCGCGAGCCGCCGCCGATCGCGGTGACGCGGGACAGCGTCGTGCCGGCGGATTTGAGGGCCTCGAGGCTGTCGCGGATGGCGAAGGAAACGCCTTCGAGCACCGCCTGGGTCAGCACCACCCGGCTGCTTTCATGGCCAAGGCCTGCAAAGACGCCGCGGATCGCGGCATCATTGTGCGGGGTGCGTTCGCCGGAGAGATAGGGCAGGAAGGCAACGCTGGTCGGGGCTTTCAGGGTATCGCCGAGTTCGCCGGTGAGGTCGGCGGCACTTTTGCCGGTCACGCCCGCATGCCAGTTGAGGGCGTCGGTGGCGGAGAGAATGACGCCCATCTGGTGCCATGTGCCCGGAAGCGCGTGGCAAAAGGCGTGAACGGCGCTGGCCGGGTTCGGGAGGTAGCTGGCATTGGCGGCGAAGAGCACGCCGGAGGTGCCGAGCGAGACGAAGGCCTGCCCCTCGGCAACCGTGCCCATGCCGCAGGCGGAAGCCGCATTGTCACCGGCACCGCCGGCAACCACGACACCGGCGCCCATACCCCATTTCGCCGCGATGTCGGCTTTCAGCGTGCCGCCGACGTCGGTGCCTTCGACGAGCGACGGCATCTGGTTGACGGTCATGCCGGTTGCGGCCAGCAGGCTTTCCGACCAAGCGCGCTTGCCTGTATCGAGCCAGGAGGTGCCGGCGCTGTCGGACATTTCGGAGATATGCTCACCCGTCAGCCACAGCCTCAGGAAATCCTTCGGCAGCAGCACCTTGGCGACTTTCGCGAAAATGTCGGGCTCGTTTTCCGCGACCCAGACGAGTTTCGGCGCGGTGAAGCCGGGGAACACGATGTTGCCAGTCAGCGCCCGGAACTGTGGATCGGCATCGAGCCGTGCGGCTTGGGCATGACTGCGAGTGTCGTTCCAGAGAATGCAGGGACGCAGCACCTGATCGTTGGCGTCGATCAGCGTCGCGCCATGCATATGGCCGGAAAGGCCGATGCCGCGCACGGCTGCCAACTCTTCTGGATGCGAGGTTTTCAGCCCGGTGACAGCCTCTTCCGTGGCGCGCACCCAGGCGGCCGGGTCCTGTTCCGACCAGCCGGGAAGCGGGCGGGAGACGTCCATGGCGCCGGAGGCCGAACCGATAACGCGCTGGGCGTCATCGATCAGTAGCGCCTTTACCCCGGATGTGCCGAGATCGAGACCGAGATACATGCTGTTCTCCTAGATATCGTCGCCTTCGGACGCCGGTGCGGCGTCATCGAAGGGCAGGTTGTCTTTCAGGAAGATGTCGATGCGGATGCGTTCCTGCGCGCTCAGCACAGCCTGACCGTCCGCTTTCGCTTTGAGCACGCGGATGGCGGAGCGCACTTCATGGCCGGCATCCTGATTGAGAACGGCATCAATGAGGCCGTCCTTCAGGGCTTTCCGGGTATGGGGCGTCAGCTCATGGGCGATCACTGAGGCGCCGGACTGGTGCGCTTTCAACGCTGCGATCAAACCGCGATTGCCGGCGCCGAGCGAATAGATGCCGGCGATATCGGGATGGCTCTTCAAGGCTTGGCCTACAAGACGCTCAGCCTCGACAGGGTCGTCATGGCCTTCCAGCACGGGCAGGATCATGCGGCCGGGAAACTCCGTTTCGATCAACGATCGAAAACCTTCGAGACGTTCGCGATGGTCGCGGACCAGCATGGAGCCGGCAAGAATGGCGATAGGGCCAGGGCGTCCGCGGAGAAAACGACCCATGAGGCCGGCGGCGGTGCGCCCAGCCGCAGCGTTGTCGATACCGGCAAAATGATCGCGCGCGGAGCCGGCAAGATCGGACACCAGCGTCACGACCGGAATGTTGTCCGTGCGCAAGCGGTTGACGGCTGCGGCGACCTCGGGGGAATCGACAGCGACGACAGCGACCCCGGCGGGATGGGAGAGGCGCGCCTGATCGAGCGCGTTCGCCAGGGCAGGGCCGTCGAACGCCGGCACGGTGACGATGGAAATCTGGGTGCGTTCGAAAACGGAACGATCGATCGCCGCGCGGATTTCCGTCTCCAGCCCGCGCATGAAGGAATTGTCGCCGGAAGGCAGGATGAAGATGAAGGGATAGACGCGGCTCTTGGCAAGATTGGCGGCAGCGACATCGCGCACGAAGCCGATTTGCTCGATCGCCTGTTCCACCTTCTCGCGGGTCGCGGCGCGCACGCCCGGACGCAGGTTCAAGACCCGGTCGACGGTCGCAAGGCTCACCCCCGCGGCAGCGGCAATATCATGAACGGTTGGTCGCATTTTTCCTCCGCGGCAAGGTGTAGAGGAATTTCTGATGTACGTAAATCAGAAATTGGATGCGAAAAGGAATCGTTGCGAAAATTATTGTTTTAAAAAGAGAATTTCTAGTTTTTGAGTGAAGGTTGGCCGGTAAGGGCGGCATATTCCTTCTCCCCGTATGCGGGGAGAAGGTGGCCGAAAGGCCGGATGAGGGGCCATGATGAGTATTCTTAAAGGATGAAAGTTTTGCCCCTCACCCCAGCCCTCAGCTACCCAGATGCTTCTCGCCGCGCTTCCTGGCGAGTTCGATCTGCTGCTGGCGCTGGCGGTAGCGCTGGCGATCCTCGTCGGTGCGCACCTCGTAGCAATGGATGCAGGCAACGCCATCCTCGTGATGCGGAGACTTCAGGTCTTCCAGCGTCAGCGGCTGGCGGCAGGCGTGACAGAGGGTGTGCTCGCCTTCTTTCAGCCCATGCGTCACGGAGACGCGGTCGTCGAAGACGAAGCACGCGCCCTCCCATAGGCTTTCCTCTTCCGGCACGGTCTCGAGATATTTGAGAATGCCGCCCTTCAGGTGATAGACCTCGTCGAAACCCTGCTCCTTCATGAAAGCCGTCGCCTTCTCGCAGCGGATGCCGCCGGTGCAGTACATGGCGATCTTCGGCTTGTTGTGCAGGCCGGTGTTGTTCTTCACCCAGTCCGGAAACTCGCGGAACGTCTTCGTGTTCGGGTCGACGGCACCCTTGAAGATGCCGATCGCGGTTTCATAGTCGTTGCGGGTGTCGATGACGATGGTCTCCGGATCGGAGATCAAGGCGTTCCAGTCCTTCGGCTCGACATAGGTTCCGACCACCTTGTTGGGGTCGATGTTCTCGACACCCATGGTCACGATCTCTTTCTTCAGCCGCACCTTCATCCGCAGAAACGGCATGGTGGAAGCGCGGCTTTCCTTGTGCTCGAGACGCGCAAATTCCGGCTGCGAACGCAGATAGGCGAGAACGGCAGCAATGCCGGCATCGGTCCCGGCAATCGTGCCGTTGATGCCCTCATGGGCGATGAGCAGCGTTCCCTTCACGCCGTTTTCGTCGCAGATCGCCTGCAGCGGTGCGCGAAATTCGGCGAAACGCGGGAAGGAAACGAAATGATAGAGCGCAGCCACGAGAAACGGGCTGTCGTGTTCGGGAGCGGCGGCTTCCGGGCGGGCGGTGTTGATCGTGTCGGTCATGGCCGCTCAAATACAGCGTTCCACCGTTTCGCGCAATCGGCGGGCCTGCGGCACGGTGGCCGGAGAAATTTAGCCGGCTCAGGCCGACATCTGCGGCAAGCCTTCGAGCGCCAGATAGTGATTGGAATAGCGATAGTTGCCGGTCACTTCGCGACCGATCCAGTCCGGGATCAGCGGCCTGTCGTTTTCGCTGTTCATTTCCACCTCTGCAACGATCAGGCCCGAAAGGTCGCCGTGATAGACATCGATTTCCCAGATAAAGCCAGCAGTCGGAATGCGATATCGGGTCTTCTCGATCACGATGCCGATCGCCTGGCGCATCATGTCTTCCGCATCATCGAGCGGAATGTCGTACTCGAATTCTTCCCTGATCAGCTTGGTCTTGGAAATCTTGGTCGTCAGTTGTGCTCGTTTGCCTCCGGAGATGCGGACGCGAACAGAACGATCGTCCATGGCAACGATATACGCCTGCTTCATTGATGTTCCGCCATCAGCCTGCCGGCGCCAGCGGTCGTTGGAGACGAGAAACTTTCGCTCTATTTCCTTGGCCATCAATTCTGCCTTGCATGGTTGATCTTGTGGTCGAGGTCGGCGGAGATTAACGAATTATATATACTCTGCAAACCCTGCTTTTCTGGCCGTCAGGTAAATTACGTGTTCATCGTGGCATCATATTCGCAAGGCAGGAATGATCAGCGCACCCTCGACAGAAGGCGCGCACAAGAGTATTCCGGCATCACTTCAATCGTTTTAAAAACCAAAGAGGCCCTGCATGAGCACGAAGACCGATAAACTCCTTTCCGTTCTCAAGTTGCAGCCGGTCGTTCCGGTTCTGATCATCGATGACGTTGCAACCGCGGTGCCGCTCGCCCGCGCGCTGGTGGCCGGCGGCCTGAAGGCAATCGAGATCACGCTGCGCACGCCGGCAGCGCTGGACGCCATCCGCGCCGTTGCCGATCAGGTGGAAGGTGCCGTCGCCGGTGCCGGCACGATCCTGAATGCCGCGCAGTATGAGCAGGCGGTCAAGGCCGGGTCGCAGTTCATCGTCAGCCCCGGCACGACGCAGGAACTGATCGATGCCGCCAATGACAGCGAGATCCCGCTGCTGCCGGGTGCCGCGACCGCCAGCGAAGTTATGGGCCTGCGCGAAGAAGGCTATGACGTGATGAAGTTCTTCCCGGCCGAGCAGGCGGGTGGCGCTGCCTATCTCAAGTCGCTGTCGTCGCCGCTCGCCGGCACGCTGTTCTGCCCGACCGGCGGCATCTCGCTGTCGAACGCCAGGGATTACCTGTCGCTACCGAACGTCGTTTGCGTCGGCGGCTCGTGGGTCGCGCCGAAGGATCTCGTTGCCAAAGGCGATTGGGCCGGCATCACCAAGCTCGCTGCCGAAGCCTTCGCCCTCAAGGGCTGATTTATCGCTTCATTTTCTCTCTCAAGGCCGCCTTTTTGGCGGCCTTGCTGTTTGTATTCCCGTCGTCACGTTCCTATGTCTCAATTCGATTTCAATCAGCCAGGGAGTGAGACCCATATGTTCGACGCGAAGAAACTTCTGGATCAGTTTTTGGGCTCCCAGGTGCCGGGTGCCGGTGGCAGCGTGAAGGATCGCGCGGGCCAAGCCATCCAGATGGCCAAGGACAATCCCTGGAAGACCGGCGCGCTCGCCGCCGTCCTGCTCGGAACGGGCACCGGCCGCGAAGTTGCCGGAACGGCCGTGAAGCTCGGAGGTCTCGCTGCCATTGCCGGGCTTGGCTATCAGGCCTACAAGAATTATCAGGCCGGCAAGGAGCCCGTCGCCCAGCCGGACCCGGCGCAACCGCAACCCGAACTTCTGCCCCCTCCGGCCGATTCTGGCTTCAGCACCGAGCCTGCCGTCGTGCGCAACGATTTCGTGCTGTTTCTCGTGCGTGCGATGATCGCCGCGGCTCGTGCGGATGGTCATATCGATGATGGCGAGCGTTCGCGCATCATGGACAAGGTGAAGCTCGCCGGGCTCGATGCGGAGGCCGAACAGTTTCTCAACGATGAGCTGACCAAGCCGACCGACCTCGACGCCATCGTTGCCGCCGCACGGACGGAAGAAGAAAAGGTCGAGCTTTACACGGCGTCTCGCCTTGCGATCGAGCCGGACAGCCGGGCGGAGCGTGGCTATCTCGATCTGCTTGCCGGGCGTCTTGGTCTTGCCGATGCGCTTGTCGATCACATCGAGGCGACGGTGTCGGCGGCAAAGGTGCCGGCTCAGCCACAGCCGACGGGCTCCAACCCCTGGGCATAAGCTCCAAAGCGGTCGAAAATTGCGGCCTCCGCTCGTCAAAACCGGGCGGAGGTTTTTTGTGACTGGTTTTCGCCTTGGAATTTCGTTAGCGATGGCCGGCATTCCTGCCTGCGCGCAGGCACGGCGTATGGAAGGGGAAAGAACATGACGCAAGGCAACAATAAGGAGCGCTCGCCAGCTATCGCTGCTGCCGTGATCCTGCTTGTCGTCGGCTTCGGTTTCTTCCTGTTGCCGAAGGCCATGATCTGGCTCGGCGAATTTTCGCCGTGGCTTGCGGCGGGTTTTGGCGCGATCTGCGTTCTCGCTTTCTTCCTGATCTTCTGGCTGCGCGCCCGCTACCAGCGCAATCGCGGGCTCTGATCACCGGATCGACCGTTCTATGCCTGCAGGGCCGCGCCCAGCAGGACCAATCCCAAAACCAGCACAAGAAGGGCGCCGAAGATTTCGATGCCGTTGCCGATCCGCGTGGCCGTCGCCGCATTGCTGGCATAGCGCACGGCAAAACCCTTGGCGGTGACCGCAAGCGTCGCAAGGATGGAAACGGTGATGGCGGTGCCGATCGACATGGCGAAGACCGAAAGCACGCCGCCGAGATAAAGCCCGTTCAAGAGCGCGAAACTGAGCACGATCAGTGCGCCCGAGCAGGGGCGAAGGCCCACCGCCACGATCGCCGACCAGGCTTCGCGCCAGTCGAAATCATCGCCTTTGAGCATTGCGGGATCAGGCGCATGGGCGTGGCCGCAGGTGGAGCAGACTTCTCCGGCGGCGTGATGGTGGTCGTGGTGGTGATGCCCATGATGATCGTGATGATGGTGACCATCACCGGCCATGGCCGGAACAAGCGCAGACACTGGCGCGATCATGCCGCGCAGTTTGCGATAGAGCAGCCACCCACCGAACGCGGCGATCAGCGCGTAGCTGGTGATTTCGAGAAACTGGGTCGCCTGCGTCATCGAGATCGAGGAGCCGCGCAGCACCAGATAGGCGGCACCGACGAGCAGGATGGCGACGATCCCCTGAAGGATCGACGACAGAAAGGACAGCACGACGCCGCGCTTCAGCTCCGTCTCGTTGGCGATCATGTAGGAGGAAATGACAGCCTTGCCGTGGCCGGGCCCTGCAGCGTGGAAAACGCCATAGGCGAAAGACAGGCCGATCAGTGACCAGAGTTGCCAGGGATTGTCGCGCATGCCTTTGAGCGATGCGGTGAGCGTGTGATAGAAACCCTGCTGCTCGTTGTTGATCCAGGCGAAAAAGCCGCCAAAGAAGCCCGACGTGTTGAAACCCGGTTCAGCGGTGCCGATGCCGAGCGGCGATTGGGCGTGGGCCAGGCTTACGCAGGCGACGGCCATGCCGAAACCTGCCAAAACGACTGCGAGCGACTTCTTCGCATTCAGCATGTAAATTCGATCCTGGTGGCAAACATTTTCGACATGTCCGTGCCCGTCGGATCGTTGAAGAACGCATCCGTCAGGCTTGCCTTGTTTTCGGCCAGCACCTCATCGGGATCGGGGCGGATGACCTTGTGTTGGCAGGCGTTGATCTGATCACCGATCGGCGCAAGGTCTCCGTCCGTCGGAAAGTCGATCGCCGTATACATGGTCGGATCGTAGACGCCGAAGGAGAGCTTGCCCTTGAGGGGCATCGGTTGCGCCGGCTTGACCGCAAACATCAGCAGCAGCTGGCCGTCCTTGTAATCGGCAACAATGCTTTCCGGCTTGTTGACCCCGATGGTTTTGCCGTTGTCGGAGATCGTCGTGTAATAATTGTATTCCTGCAGCGAATCCAAAACCGTCTGGCCGATTTCCTGCAACTCGTCCGGATCGAGCTCAGCGTTGGAATTCTTGTCGAAATCCATCACAACGCTTGCGGAAAACAGGTCGTCGAAACGCCAGACATTGCGCAGCTCGGAAATTTCGTTCTTCTCGTCCGAAACGATCTCCAGCCGTGCCTCGGCAAAGATATGCGGATGGGCGAGGGCGGCCGATGGCGCCAGCATGGCTGCGAGGGTAAGGGCGACGGTGATACGGTTCATGGGGCTTCCCCTGCCTGGCCGATGGGAGTGGCATCCGGCCGTTCATGCTGCAATGCGTTTCAATTTGGACGGAATTGGGACTGCGAGGGTATAACGGCTTGCCTGCTCAACTGTTCTTCCTGAACCAGTTGGTGAGAAAATCGACCAGCGTGCGGACCTTGGTCGGCAGGTAACGTCGATGCGGGTAGATCGCATAGATGCCGCGGTCCGTCGGCAGGTAATCCTCGAACAGCGAGACCAGCTTGCCTTCGGCAATCTTCGGGCGCGCGATGAATTCCGGCACGGAGGCGATGCCCATGCCCGATTCGGCAGCGCGGACGGCGGCGAGCGGGCTGTTGACTTCGATCGGCCCGCTGACCGGTACGCTGAAGCTGGTGCCGTCCTGATCGACAAAGCGCCAGTTGCTGTAGGAGCGGCCGTTGGTGTCGATCACGCAGGCGATCTTGGAAAGCTCGGATGGATGCACGATCGGTCCGGTGATGGCCAGAAAGCGTGGTGAGGCACAGATCTTCAGGTGAAAGTCGGAAAGCTTGCGGGCAATCAGCGCCGAATCCTCAAGCTTTGTAATGCGGATTGCAACGTCGAAGCCTTCTTCCACCAGATCGACAAAACGGTCATCGGAGATGATCTCAAGCGATAGTTCGGGATGCGCCTTGCCGAAATCGATCAAGGACTGGCCAATCTCCGCATCCACGAAGGTTCGTGGCGCAGTAATCCGAAGCTTGCCCTTGAGGTCGGAATTGCCGGCGCGCACGAGATCGGCAAGGTTGTCGATCTCCTTCAGGATTTCGGACGCCGTACGGTAATAGGTATGGCCAGCTTCGGTCAGCGAGAATTGCCGTGTGGTGCGGTTGAGCAGCAGCGCGCCCAGTTCGTCTTCCAGTTCGCGCACATATTTGGAAAGCAACGCCTTGGAGCGTCCGACCTTGCGGGCGGCAGCGGAGAAACCTTCGGCATCGACCACATCGATGAAGGCGCGAATGCGGGTCAAGGTATCCATTCAGCTCTCCTGTTTCCTACGCTTCCAGGACAAGGATTGCGACGATTCGATTCGCCATCAAGCCAGATATGGGCGAGGTCGTCGCCGTTGTATTGAAATAAACGCATTTTTAAAGATCGATTTCCGACCTGGTTTTTTCGTTCTTTGCGTCCAAGAAAATTATGTGAAAACAGTAGGTTGGTTTTCTCGGGAAGGTCAAGAAAATTGTTCGAAAAATGTGAACGAAAACTGGTCTCTCGTTTCATTCCAAAAAATATACCCCCTCACGCAAAATCCTCTTGATTACGACAATGATTTTTCTTATCTCCCCCTTGCCCAAAGTCGCACGTGCCTGTGGGTGTCCGCCGACCCTCGAACTGGGATACGTCCCTAAGGTGAGGTCATCGGTAAGGTACCTGGAACTAACCGCTCCAGTCGCTATTCCGGCCAACCGGGAAATGCGAGGACATCTTGAAGCAACGACGGTGCGGGCCTTTTTGTTCTCTGCCGGCTTTCCATCAGCCGGGGTTACTTAGAGGCACACCTTCATTGCCGGAAGTGCGGTCGGGTTCTCCCCTCCAATCAATGGCAGACAAAGCGGATCAAAGCTCTAGGCGGAGCGTTGGTCCATCATCCGCGCTGTACGAGCGCATGTCATGGTTCCGGGGTCTCCACCGGCTGGTACCTGTACGTGCACCCGTATGCCCTTTGTCCTCCGGGTTTCCGGAGCCTTTTGAATATGGGGAATACGACCATGATGACTGCACGCATCTCCGACTTTCTGAACACCCGACGTCCCGACGGCCCTTGCCTCGTGGTCGATCTCGATGTCGTCAGAGACAATTTCAAGGCGTTCCGTCATGCCATGCCGGACAGCGCGATCTTCTATGCCGTCAAGGCAAACCCGGCGCCGGAAATCCTGCGCCTTCTCGCCAGCATGGGTTCCAATTTTGATTGCGCGTCCGTCGCTGAAATCGAAATGGCGCTCGATTCCGGCGCGACCGCCCAACGCATCTCTTATGGCAACACCATCAAGAAGGAGCGCGATATTGCCCGCGCTCATGCGCTGGGCGTGTCCCTTTTCGCGGTCGATAGCCACGAGGAAGTCGAAAAGATTTCCCGCGCGGCTCCGGGAGCGCGCGTGTTCTGCCGTGTTCTGACTGATGGCGAAGGTGCCGAATGGCCGCTGTCGCGCAAGTTCGGCTGCGTTCCGCAGATGGCTGTCGACGTTCTCGTCTACGCCCATCAGCTCGGCCTCGTCTCCTATGGCGTCTCGTTCCACGTCGGTTCGCAGATGACCAAGCTCGACGCCTGGGATGCAGCCCTGTCGGATGCCAAGCGCGTTTTCGTCTCGCTTGCCAAGCAGGGCATCGAACTGAAGATGGTCAACATGGGCGGTGGTTTCCCGACCAAGTACCTGCGTGACGTTCCGTCTGCTGAGGCTTATGGCCAGGCGATCTACGGTGCGCTGCGCAAGCACTTCGGCAACAACCTGCCGGAAACCATCATCGAGCCGGGCCGCGGCATGGTCGGCAATGCAGGCGTGATCAAGTCGGAAGTTGTGCTGATCTCGCGCAAGTCGGACAATGACAGCCATCGCTGGGTGTTCCTCGACATCGGCAAGTTCGGCGGTCTCGCCGAAACCATGGACGAAGCGATCCGTTACCCGATCCGCACCGCCCATGACGCTGACGAAATGGAAGCCTGCGTCTTGGCCGGCCCGACCTGCGATTCGGCCGACGTCATGTATGAGAAGAACATGTACCCGCTGCCGCTCTCGCTTTCGATCGGCGACGAAGTGCTGATTGAGGGCACAGGCGCCTACACGACGACCTACTCGGCCGTCGCCTTCAACGGTTTCGAACCGCTGAAGTCCTACGTGATCTGATCCTTTGCGGCTCCCGCGCCCTTGAGGCGGGCGCCGCACCTTCACAATTTTCTTTCGATGCCGTCTGAAACGGTTTTGAGCTTCGGAGGCCAAGATGGCCGCTGTTCTTGATTCTGTCCGCGCGTTTTTCGCGCACAACACTTTCACCGTCGACCAGGAAAACCCGGGCGATGTCGTCGCGCGTGAAAACTTGCTCGATCGCGCCATGGGTCCGAACCGCCGTCGCAAGTCGTCGGAAGCGCTGCGTCGTGGCCGCGTTCCTGCCGAGGGCTTAGCATTGGTTGCCCGCGATGCGGATGGTCATGTGATCGGCACGGTGCGTCTTTGGAACGTCGAGGCCGGCGTCGATCGCGACGGCAGTGCCGTTCCGGCGGTGCTGCTTGGCCCGCTGGCTGTCGACGGTGCCCAGGAAGGCAAGGGCATTGGCGGCGCGCTAATGCGGGCGGCGATTGCCGAAGCCAAGAAGCGTGGCCATGGCGCTATCCTGCTCGTCGGCGATGCCCCGTATTATGAGCGCTTCGGCTTTTTCGCCGACAAGGCCCGCCATCTCGTGATGCCCGGCCCGTTCGAGCGCGACCGTTTCCTGGGTCTCGAGCTGAAGGCCGGTTGGCTGGAAGGCGCTGTCGGCCTCCTGACCCCGAGCGGCCGCAAACTGGCGCGCCCGTCGCTGCGCAAGGCCGCCTGATCGCGCGCAGTTCTTTTGGTGGTGCCCGGATAGATATTGGCCGGGCGCTTTCAATTTGGTGATCACACTTCCGGAAAACCGGTTCTTGCTTTTCCCTGATAAATTCCACGTCAGATCACCGGGTCGGCATCCGCAACGGGATCCGGCGTTGCCCGTGCTGATCGCCCGGTGGGTTCGATGTTGGCGCTGTAGCTGATCTGGAAAGCTTTCAAGGCCACGAAGGCATAGCAGCTGACGGCCACCATGTTGTGCCAAAAGGCCCGGCTTTCCAGGCTGTAAAGCGGATTGACGATCAGGCACAGAAACTCGATGAACATCACACCGAGAACGACCCTCAGATAAACCGCGCGGACGTGTTTCAACTCTGCCTTCGTGTCGATAATATCCGCGAGGATACAGATGGCGATGCCGAACGCGACGGCGCTGAAGCCAAGAACGTAGCGAAAGAACAGGGTCTCCACGAGGTCGGACGGGCCGAGCTTGGCGAGCAGGGAGACCTCCCCGGCCTTGTAGTAATATCCGATATAGGAGATGACGAGCGGCATGAAGGCCGCGAGGCTGCTCCACCAGACGATGGCGAGGTAATTGGAAACCGGAATGCGGCGGAAGCGCGTGAAGGTCTCCCAGGTGCCTTCTTCCTGTTTCAGGGACCGGAGAAAGAGCGCAACCATGCTGGCCATAGCAAACATAAAGGCGATCGTCAGGGAGGTATACAGCGCCTCCTGAATAATCGTCGTCGCGTCGATCGTGCGGAATGCCTGCGCCCAGCCTATGACGGGGTCGGCGACCTTGAACAGATATTCGACCGTGTAGAGATAAAGGCAGAGCGGCGCGAGACATCCAACGAAGCCGACGATGATCGCGACAATGCCGGCATTGCTCCACGGATAAGCCACCTCGGCCTCGTCCATCAATCTCAAAAGCGCTGCGAGGACAGGATCCGGTCTGCGACCGCCGACCATGACGGGAGCAAGCGCGCCCTTGCGGATTTGGGCAGCGGTTTCCTTGTCATTGCGCGCGAGAATGGCAAAGAGGGCCGAAAGCCGCTTGGCCGAGACGTCGCATTCCATGGCGACCGCCTTCCAGCGCTTCACCGTGTTTTCGAAGAGCTGCGCGGCTTTTATCTCCGGTTCCGTCGCTGGGTTCTCCGGCATTGCTTTGATAAGAGCATCCGCCTCGGCGATGATCTTTTCGATCATTTCCGGCGTGATGTCTTTCGAGGGATCGTCGATGCCAAACTTCGTCAATATCGCTTTGGTCGATGGAAGTCTCATCGTGGCAGTCGTCAGGGCGTCGATCTCGCTTGTCAGAAGTTCCGTCTTCGGCCGGAGGACAGAGATGATGTCCTTGTATTTGTCGAACTCTTCCGATGACCAGATACGCCCGCCGTCGATTGTCCACTGCGGGAAAAGTTTGGCGGCAGTGCAGCTTCGGGCCATCAGGCGCGCATCGTCATCCGCAAAACCAATGGTCAGCAAAAGGTTGTGAATGCGGCGGAAGGAGCGGAGTTCCGGCTTGTACTCGGGCGCACTGGAAACGAGTTGCTCGATCTCGCTACGCGACAGTCGCGTGACGCGATCGTAGAATTCGCCGGGAATGCTTGCGACACGCTGGGCCAGCCCCCGTAGCATCCTTTCGATCTCCGCCACGGCTGGCACCGAGGGAAGCAGGCCGACAACCAGAAGAGCGGCACCAAGCGGCCAGGCGGCCCCCTCGAAAGTCGCTCCGGTCGGATCGCTGGCGATCAAAAGAACAAGGGGCTTCGAGGTGCAGATGAAGAAATACAGGAACTCCAGGAAGACCGTATAGAACACATAGGACTTGTAGAAGATCGATTGGCCGACGATATCGCCCATCGTCAGCATCTTGGTGAAGTCGTACTCCTCGCCTTTGGGCGGCCGGGTGAATTCCTCGATACGTTTGCGGGAATAAAGGGCAATAACGACGGCACCCACCGCAAACGAGAGCGCGAACGAGCCCTGCTCACCCAGGAGGGTGGCGACTTTCTCCAGGTCGCCCTCGGCCATCCCGGTCTACTTGCAGACGCTGATGCGAGGATCGCATGGACTCTGCGCCGCCGCGGTTTCGGCCGACGCAAGCAGTATGGTCAAAATCGTCAATGTGAACAGAAATATAGTCACGGCACGCAGGGTATAAGCATTCGTCATGAAAGCCTCCATGTGCAGAGATGATAATATAATCCTCCTCTCGCGAAGGTTAGTCAATCTATGATTGCGGCTGCGGCGCTCTCAATCCAGAAGGTGCGACGCGCCCTTCAAAACGTGCCGCGCAGGCGCGCGACGACGCTATTGGCGCGGTAATCGGCGCTGGCGTCGGTCTCGCGTTGAACAGTATTGAGATATTCGATCTCCACCTTCGGCCTGTTCTCTTCCCCGAAGGAAAGCTTTGCCGCCAGAGTGCGGCGTTCGCGGTTGTAGATGTAGTAAACGTATTCGCTCTCGGCCAGACTGTAAGTCATGCTTGCCGTCATCCACGGGGTCAGTCTGACGGCGAGCGTGGCGGTGTATGTATCGGTATCCTCGCCGAGAGCATCGTCGATATCCGCAATGGAGAGGCTTCTCTTGTAGCTGAGCCCTGCTTCGACCGCAGTATTGAGCTTCCAGATCGCTTCGGCGCGCAGGTAGGGATAGCTTTCGCGGGGAATATGCTCGCTGTCGATGGTGGAGAAGCCGGCCTCGCCGACCAGCGTCAGCGGGCCCGCCACGCGCGCATAGGCCAGCGAGCCCCGCAGCATCGTTGCCGGAAAGCGGAAGAAGCGCTTCTGTTCGTCGGAGGGAATGAAGCTCTGCTGATACTCCATGCAGAAGCACAGTTCGCTGCCCAGGGCTGGTACGTAGTGATTGATGGAAAAGCTTGCGAGCGACACGTCGGGATCGAGTTTCGTCGGCTGCAACAAACTAATCGTAAAACGTGCATCGCCTTTCTTCATCGTGGATGCCCTGGCGGATATCACCGTCTTTCCGATAAAGCTTTGGGTTGTGTATCTTGCTGCTGCCTGAAAGGCGTGATCGGTGGTTTCATAGCCGATGACGGATTGGGTTAGGTTTAGCAGCACGTCTCCTGATTCAGTGCGCAGATAAGCACCTTCCAGTTCTATCAACGTGTCCTTATCGAGCGAATGCGCATATCCCAGGTTGAACTCGCTTGCGCTTGTATCCCCGAAGCGATAGGCGCCGGTTCGCCTTATCGTCTGGCCCATAGCGTACGACCACTTCGTGTCATCGCCACTCAGGCTGCCCCTCAGCTTCAGAGTTTCTTGCCAAAATGAACCGGATAGGGCATCCGGATCTTCGAAAAGATTGCTGGAATACCCGATTTCGGACAGATGATCCAGCCGGGTTTCCGCCAGTGCGAAGGGCGAAAAGCTGGTAATTATGCCAAAAGTCAGAACCTTCAATCGGCGTGTCATGGCAAATGAATCAACCTGAGATTTTATTTTAAAACTCTGCCCTTGCTTGGTTAACAAACGACGAAGGGAGATCATCTCTGGTTGCTTATTTCAGAATTATCTCTCTATGAGAGTGTATCTTAAAGTTGTATTTATTATGGTTAACTGTTTATTACGTTTTCTATCGACGCTTGCTGATTTCATTTTGATACATATCCTTTTGGTTGTGCAAACGACTTGCACGATCAACAAGGAGAACGGAAATGAACACCAAGCTTTCGATCATCGCTTTCGTCGCAGCCGCATCCTCGATCCTCGCAATCTCGCCGGCTTCGGCCGGCGGCCTCAGCATCCTCTCGGGCAAGAACATCGGCGTCGCCAATGGCGGCATCGTCGTTGCTCCCTCGGTGGATGTCGGTGATGTGCTGTCCGACAACAGCGTGCTCAACAAGGCGCTGAACGGTTCGCTGAACAACATCCTGTCGCAGAACAACACCGGGTTGCTTGGCCTCGGAATTCTCTCCGGCAACGATGGCGGCAAGAAGCGTCGCCATTGATGCAAGAGGCGCGGGGGAGGGAGGCGGTCTCTCCCCCGCGTTACCGCGAAGCGGCGGTGCCCGAACCTCCAGGCACCGCCGTTTTGCTGTGTTGCATTGACAGCTAGGCGGCTTTGGCCTAGAGGCGGGTCAACGGGAAAGAGCCCCGGCCGTCCGCTGGCGAAAGCCAAGGTGAAGCTCTTGAACGATGACTGGTCATCCATTTTCATGGCATGCGACCCGGCGGCAATGCGGACCCCTCCATTTCAAAGCATGCCGATGAGGAGACCTGTCATGGGTACTGCATCAAGCGGCTCCGTGCCGCTGCCCTCCCTGGAGGGCCTGAAGGATCAGGCCAGGCGGCTGCGCAACGCGCTGGAAGCCGAAGGGCAACAAGCAAGCCATTCGAAAGCGCTGGAGCTTGTCGCGAGCCAATATGGATTTCGAGACTGGAACACACTGCATGCCGCTGTCGGCAACAGACCGCCGCTCAATCCGTGGATGCTGGGCTCCAAAGTGAAGGGGCTTTACCTCGGGCAGCCCTTCGAGGCCGAAATCCTGGGCGTTCAAGCGTTGCAGTCACAGCCCGGCCGCTACCGGCTGACGCTGCATTTCGAAAAGCCCGTCGATGTCGTGACCTTCGAAAGCTTCTCGGCCTTTCGCCGGCGGGTTCATTGCACGATCGGGGAAAACGGACGGACTGTCGAGAAAACCTCTAATGGGCGGCCGCAGTTGGAACTGTTCTGGTAGGCGATGACGGCCCACCATGCGGCGGGCCTGCCAGAACACTCAGCCGGCGATGTCGATGACGCCGCAGTCGCCGGTCTCGCTGCCGAAAGCCAGTTGGCGGCCATCGTTGTTCCAGGCCATGGCGGAAATGGCGCCCTTGCCCGGACGGCGCAACAGCACTTCCTTGCTGTCCGCGAAACGCACGACGAGGATCATGCCGTCGGCGAAGCCGAGAGCGGCGATCTCTTCCGTCGGGTGGCAGCAGACCTGCGTCACCATGATGTTGGCGCGGGTGCCGAGTTCCAGCGGCGCTTTGCCCATCGGTCCGTCCTTCGACTGGAACGGCCAGACGATGGCGGCCGGTGCGCCGGAAGAGGCGAGCCACTTGCCCTTGGCGGACCAGGAGGTGGACTTCACCTTGGCGGGATAGCCGGTCATGCGCATGTGGCGGGTTTCCGCGCCGGGCTTGGTGTCGAGCTTCCAGCCATGCAGGGCATTTTCCTGCATGGTGGTGACGAGGAAGCGGCCATCGGGAGAGAAGCTGACGCCGGTATGGGCGCCCTTCCATTCGAGATCGACCGGCTGGCCGGATGTCGCGACCCAATGCAGCGTCACGCCATTGTAGCGGGCGAGCGCGATACGCATGCCCTTGGGCGCAAAGCCGATGCCCTCGACCGTGCGCTGCTCGGTGAATTCCTTGATGGTTCCGTCCGCAAGCCGCACATAGGCGGTCCGCCCCGAAGCATAGCCAACCGCGCCCTGCGGTCCGGCTGCGACCTGCGAAATCCACTTGCGCGGAACGGCGGCAAGCTCGGTTGTCGTCCCGTCAGCGGTCGTGCGCACGACGCGCCCGTCTTCGCCGCCGGTCAGCAGCGTGTCGCTCGCCGCATCATGAACGGCTGCCAGCAATCCTTGGTGAACTTCAGCCGTCTTATGGCCGTGATCGAGGCGATGCACGAGGCCGGAGGCCTCGGCAAAAACCGGAACGTCCTTCAGATAGGCCACGCCAACGACGTGGCCTTCAAGATCGAGGGGAGCGACTGTCGGCATCAGTTCGGCTGTGCCTCGGCGGCCACGTTGGCCTCGCAGGCCTTGAAGGTGCGTTCCAGCTTTTCGCGATCAAGCTCGCGGCCGATGAAGACGAGGCGGCTTTCGCGCTTCTCGCCATCTTTCCACGGACGCTGGTGATCGCCCTCGATGATCATGTGCACGCCTTGAACCACATAGCGTTCCGCATCACCTTGGAAGGCGATGATGCCCTTGAGGCGCAGGATGTTCGGCCCTTCCGTCTGGGTGATCTTCTGAATCCAGGGGAAGAAACGGTCCGGGTTCATCTCACCGCCACGCAGCGATACCGACTGCACCGTCACATCATGGATCGCCGAAGGCGCATCATGGTGATGGTGGTGGCCATGATCATGGTGATGATGATCGTGACCGTGATGATGGTGGTCATGGTCGCAATCCGGGCCGCAGGCGTGATCATGATGGTGATGATCGTGATCGAGAAAATGCGGATCGTTTTCGAGCGCGCGTTCCAGATTGAAAGCGCCCTGATCGAGAACCTTTTTCAGGTCGATTTCGGAACGCTGGGTGCGATAGATGCGGGCGGACGGGTTGATGACACGCACCGTCGCCTCGATCTTCGCGAGTTCCTCCGGCGAAACGAGGTCGGTCTTGTTGAGCAGCACGACGTCGGCAAAGGCGATCTGGTCTTCGGCTTCACGGCTGTCCTTCAGGCGCAGCGGCAGGTGCTTGGCATCCACCAGCGCCACGACGGCATCGAGCTCGGTCTTGGCGCGCACGTCGTCGTCCATGAAAAAGGTCTGGGCGACAGGAACCGGATCAGCAAGGCCGGTGGTTTCGACGATGATGGCATCGAAGCGGCCGGGGCGGCGCATCAGGCCTTCGACGACGCGGATCAGGTCGCCGCGAACCGTGCAGCAGACGCAGCCATTATTCATTTCATAGATTTCTTCGTCCGACTCAACGATCAGGTCGTTGTCGATGCCGATCTCGCCGAACTCGTTGACGATGACCGCGTATTTGCGGCCATGGTTTTCGGAGAGAATGCGGTTGAGGAGCGTCGTTTTTCCGGCGCCGAGATAGCCTGTCAGAACGGTGACGGGGATAGGCTTGTTTACGGAAGCTTCGGTCATGGGAACCTCGAGGGAAATTCACGGGTGCCTGCAGGCACGGTCGCTGCTGATATAGGAGAGGAAAGCGGCAAGCGCAAATAGCGGATGTGAAAAGTCTAGCGGAGTAGGGAGAGGTCGAACCGGTCGACGTCCTCCAGCAACTCGATGAAGCCACCAACGGCATGTTCGATCAGTTGTTCGCCCCGTTCGGCGGTGGCTGCGGACGCATTCCCGGCCACTCCGTCCTCGTTCAGATCCTGCATCTTCCATCCGAAGGCATGCGGTCCATAGGCACGCAGATGCCGGAATTCCGCGGCAAACCGGCTTTGGCGCGAGGGAAAGGGCGCGGCCTTGTCCATATCGACCTGCGAAGGGGCGAGAGCCAGCATCACCGAGGTTTCGATATCGCCGCCATGGATATCGATAGCCTTGTCTCTCGGGTCGATAAAGCCATCGGGCTGACCGAAGCGCGTCCAGCTTGTCGCGACGGCGAGCATGTTCCATCGCACGCGGGCCTCGGTCGCAACGATTGTCATCAGCGGCGAATTGCCCCCATGGGCGTTGAACATCACCATCTTGCGGATGCCGAGGCTGGAAAGCTCCGCCGCTCTATCCAGCCATTGGGTAATGGCCTCGTTGTAAGAGAAGCTTTTCGTCCCGGCAAAATCGAGGTGCTCGACGGAATAGCCGATCGGCTCAACGGGCAGGAACGTGACCGGAAGATGCGCCGGCAAGCGCGCGATGGTTCGTTCTACCAGGCCTTCCGCGATAATCGTATCCGTTTCCGGCGGCAGATGCGGGCCGTGCTGCTCATGGGCGCCGAGTGGCAAGACGGCAATCCACCGCGCCCGCTCTTTCGGGTTGAGGGCGGAAGTATTGTCTTTCCAATGCACTGCTGGCCTTGCCATGCGTTTACCTAGCCTCTGCTTGCACCTTGCGGTCTGCGGGTTATTCGAGTCATACAAGGCGGGTAAGGCCGCGCAAGCATTTTGCTGGAGGATCAATGGGAAAGAAAAGCAAGGCCGAAAAGAAAGCAAAGGGCAAGAAGAAGCATGAGCTGACGGCCGGCGCGCCAGATCTCGCCTCGGCCCTGGTGCAGGCAGCCCGCTCCATGCGGACCGTCCTTTCGCGAAATCTGCTGGAAAGCGGTCTCTATGCCGGACAGGACGGGGTGATGCTTTCGCTTGCCGAAACGGATGGGCTGACAGCGGGCGCGCTCGCCGCCCGGCTCGGCGTCAAGGCACCCACCATGACCCGTACGATCGGCCGCATGGAAGCACAGGGCTTCCTTGAGCGCCGCGCCGATGCGGATGACGCCCGGCTGACGAAAGTTTACCTGACTTCCGTGGGACGTGATCGCCTCGACAGCATCGCGGCAGCCGGCAAAGCCTCGGAGGAGATCGCGACGCGTGGCCTCAGCGAAAAACAGGTCAGGACGCTGATGAAGCTGCTACGGGCAGTCGACAGCAACCTTCAGGGCGTTACCCCCCTTGAGGATGATGACGACGATTGACGATTGCGGCACGCTTTTAAACAGTTTAAGAGGAATTTAAAAAGACGGATATCCGCGCCCAGCGCGGGGGAGGGGACGTGGCCCAGAAGATCAAGCTTTCGACGATCGCCGAAACGCTCGGCGTATCCACGGCAACTGTGTCCCTTGCCCTTCGTGACAGCCCGCTTGTTGCCGCCGTCACCCGCGACAAGATCAAGGAGCAGGCGCGGGCTCTGGGCTATATTTACAACCGCCGGGCCGCCAGCCTCAGAACGTCGCGTTCGGGCATTGTCGGTGTCGTCGTGCACGACATCATGAACCCGTTCTACGGCGAAATCCTGAAAGCCATCGAGGCTGAGCTGGACCGTGACCGGCAGACCTTCATTCTCTCCAATCATTACGATTCCGTCGAAAAGCAGCGCGCTTTTATCGAGACCCTTCTGCAGCTTGGTGGCGACGGCGTCATCATGTCGCCAGCCATCGGCACACCGCCGGAGGATATCCAGCTTGCGGAAGACAATGGCATGCCGGCCATCCTCGTCGCCCGCTCCATCGAAGGGGTGGAGGTGCCGATTTTCCGGGGTGACGACGCCTATGGAATCTCGCTCGCGACAAACCACCTCATCAGCCTCGGTCATCGGGTCATCGCCATGGTGGGCGGTACGGACCAGACATCAACGGGCCGCGATCGCTATCAGGGGTATGTGATGGCTCTGCGCAAGGCCAATATAGAGGTTGATCCGAACCTGCGAATTCCGGGTCCCCGCACCATGCAGGGCGGTTTCGAGGCGGCCGTGCATCTTCTCTCCCTGCCGCAGAAGCCGACCGCCGTCGTCTGCTGGAACGATCTGGTGGCCATCGGCATGATGAACGGTATTGCGCGCGCCGGTCTGGTCCCCGGGCGCGACGTATCCGTGACGGGGTACGACGATCTTGAGGACGCCTCGATCGCGACCCCGGCGCTGACCACCGTGTGGAACGGCCAGGCGGAGGTCGGGCGCAGCGCTGCCCGCGCGCTTCTCGACAAATTGAACGGCAGCCACGAACCGGACGGTATTCACCTGATCAAGCCGGAGATGCGCATCCGGCAATCGACCGGTCCGCTGCGGACCAATCATCACGACTGACCCTTCCCTTCCATTCCGGAGACAAGCCATGGCCCATCCGCGCCCTACCGTCATCGTTCCCGGCAAGATGAGCCAGCGTGTTCTCGACAGACTGCCGGAGAGCTTCGAGCTGGTGTGGCTGGCATCAAGCGACCCGGCTCTGGTAACGCAAGACGTCGCTGAGCGCGTGTCGGCCATTGCCGTTCAGGGCGCTTTGCCGACGGAACTGATGGATGCTTTTCCGAAACTTGAAATCATCGCCAACTTCGGCGTTGGCTATGATGGTGTCGATGCGGGCCACGCGGCATCCCGGGGCATTGTCGTCACCAACACGCCGGATGTCTTGAATGACGAAGTCGCGGATACGGCCGTTGGCCTCCTCCTGAACACGCTTCGCCGGTTGCCGGTGGCCGAGCAATATCTGCGCCAGGGGCGGTGGGTCAAGGATGGCGCCTTTCCCCTTTCGCCGTTGACCTTGAGGGGCAGGTCGGTCGGCCTCTACGGTCTGGGCCGCATCGGGCTTGCGATCGCGCGACGGCTGGAAGCGTTTGGCGTTTCGATTGCCTACCATAGCCGCAGCAGACGCGATGATGTCGAATACATCCATTATCCAACACTGAAGGCGCTGGCTGAGGCGGTCGATACGCTTGTCGTCATCGTGCCGGGAACAGAAAGCACGCGGGCGACCGTCAATGGAGAGGTTCTTTCGGCCCTCGGGAAGAACGGTGTTCTGATCAATGTCGGCCGCGGCAGCACGGTCGATGAGAATGATCTGATCGCGGCCCTGCAGAACGGCGTCATCGCCGCCGCCGGCCTCGATGTCTTCGAAAACGAGCCTCACGTCCCCGAAGCCCTTATGGCACTCGAGAATGTCTCCCTGCTGCCGCATGTCGCTTCGGCTTCCGAGGCGACACGCAATGCCATGGGCAATCTGGTGGTCGACAATCTGATTGCGTGGTTTTCGAAGGGGGAGGCGCTGACGCCTGTGCCCGAAACGCCGTTCGAACGCAACAAAGGATAAGTGAAAGCTTACGCTGTCACTTTTGTCTTGCTCTGGGCATAGGCCCTGACGGCGTCGCCAAAGGCAGCAAACAGCTTGTTGGACGGCGTATCCTTGCCGACCCAGTATTCCGGATGCCATTGCACGCCGACAGCGAAGGCCTTCGCCCCGATGACCGACACCGCTTCCACCGTGCCGTCCTCGGCAAGAGCCTCGATGGCAAGCTGGGGGGCTGCACTCGAGATTGCCTGGCGGTGCAGGGAGTTGACGCGCACTTCACCGCTTCCGAGCACCGAGGCAAGGCAACTGCCCTCCTTGACCAGAACCGTCTGGCGAATGCCATAGGCGATGTCGAGCTCCGGCACGTCCGGTTTGCGATGGTCCCAGATCCCGGGTTGCTCCTGAATGTCGGATGCGAGTGTGCCGCCCAGAGCGACGTTGAGTTCCTGGATACCGCGGCAGATCGCGAGGAGGGGGATACCCCTTTCCAATGCGCGCCGGATCAGCGGCATCACGGTTGCGTCGCGGCCGGGATCGAAGGGGCCGTCGATTTCGCGCGCTTCGGCCTTGTAATAGGAAGGGTGGACATTGGTGCGCGAGCCGCTGAGCAGAACGCCATCGACACGATCGAGAATGGCGTCGGGCTCGTTACCGGTTTCGAGCGCCGGCACAAGAAAGGGCATGACATCCGCCCCCTCGACGGCTGCCCGAACATATTGGTGGGGAACCGCATGCCAGACATTGCCGTCGAATGCCCGAAAATCGGCGGGGATCACAACAAAGGGTTTTGACATGCAGCGGCTCCGCAAATTCTTATCGCTGGATATGGGCACTGGCCTAGCCTATTGCCAGCCGGCTCGCAAGCGAGCGCTGCCGGTCGTTCCGCAGGCAGCATGTTGCGCCCGCAACAAGATGTAGCTGTCTGTTCTTAGAAACACGGTAACCATTTCGGGAGATATGATATTTTTCGACAAATATAGGGGTTGTTGAAATATATGAGTTTTCTGCCGTTGCGCCCATGTATGGTTGTGAAATAGAATAACTTGCATGTTCAACTGCAATATTGGGTTGAATTTCTATCTTTAAGTGCATTGCATGTCTGCGCGATCGCCTTTTAGCCGGCCTTTTTGCGAAATCTTTCGTTAAACCCTCGGGAATAACACTTCGACAAACCGGAGCAGAAGGTTCATGAATTCTAATGAACAGGGCGCTCTTTCGATCGATGTGTATCGGTCGTTTGTCGGCTCTCTTTATGAAAACAGGCGGACGCTTTTGGTCGGCATGCTGTCGCATGTCGTGACCTATCTGCTCGTTTTCGCAAAGACGAGCGATCCGTTCTACCTTGGCTGCGGGTTCTGTATCGCCTTGATCTGGGCGGTCCGTACGACCGGCATGCGCCAGTTCGACCGCATCGATATAGCGGCTCTCTCCCATGACGGTATCCGCCGGTGGGAAAACCGCTACAACATCGGTGCCGTCTGCGCGACGGTGACGCTGGGAACCGCGTGCGGTTACAGCATTCTCGTCAGTCGCGATGCCTTTGCCGAGCTGGCCTGCATCTCGGTGACGCTCGCGACCATGGTATCGATCGTCGGCCGCAACTACGGCTCGGCGCGCGCCGTGATCATCATGACACTCTCGGCCTGCGGTCCGATCATCATCGGTCTTCTGGCGACGCAGGATCGGTTCATGGCGTTGCTTGCCGTGCTGATGGTGCCGTTCATCGTCACCACCTGGCAGATGGCAAAAGGTGTTCGGGAGTTCCTGCACAGGAATGTGGTGGCGGCAAGGGAGATCGCGACGATCGCCGAGCGCTTCGATCTGGCGCTCAACAACATGACGCACGGCCTTTTCATGCTCGATGAAAAGGGCCGCATCCTCGTCGTGAACAAGCGCGCATGCGAGCTTCTCAATCTTGGCGATCAGGAGCGGTTGAAGGACTGCCACCTCGACGCCGTGCTTCGCTACGGGGTCCGCCACACCTTCCTGGAAATGGATCAGGCCAAGCAGGTTCTTCGCCAGCTCGACGAGTTGACGAAAGGACAGCGGTCGCGCGCGCTTATCCCTTTCTCGGATGATCTTTATCTGGAATTTGCCGCCCGCAACCGGCCGAATGGCGGCATCGTGCTCATCTTCGAGGATGTGACGGCGCGCGTGCTTGCGGAAAAGAAAATCCTTCAGATGGTGCGCTTCGACGCGCTCACAGGCCTTCCAAATCGCGATTATTTTGCCGATCTGGTCCAGAACGCGCTTGCGGAGCGCAAACGGCCCGGCAAGGTCGGCTACATGGTCGTCGATGTCGCCGAGTTCAAGCATGTCAACGACACCCGCGGCCATATTGTCGGCGATCGCCTTCTGGCTGCGATTGCCGAGCGATTGAAGCGGCTGAGCGCCGACAAGGCGATCGTCGCGCGCCTGATGGGCGACGAGTTCGTTCTCTTCTTTCCGAATGAGGGTAACCGGCGTGACCTTGAGGCACGCATGCGCGGCCTGCATTCCCAGTTGCGCGGTGCCTATCAGGCCGATGGCTTTACGTTCAACATTTCTATGAGCGCAGGCTACGTGATCCTCCCCAGCACCGATTTCCGGATCGAAGACACCCAGATCAAGGCCGATCTTGCTCTGTTTGAAAGCAAGAACCGCAACAAGGGCGGATGCACGGCCTTCGAGGCGCAGATGGATGCGACCTATCTCGATCGGCAGGCGCTGAAGGCCGATCTGCGCGAAGCGGTGGACAAGGATGGGCTTTCGGTCGCCTATCAGCCGATGTTCGTGCCGGATGGGTCGCGGATCGAGTGCTGCGAAGCTCTGGCACGCTGGAATCACACTGAACGCGGCCCGGTGTCCCCGATCGTGTTCATCCCGCTTGCCGAGGAAATCGGTCTGGTGACGGACATCACCAGGTTCGTGCTGCGGCAAGCCTGCCGCGATTGCATGACATGGCCGGGGCATATGTCGGTGTCCGTCAATCTCTCGGTTCTCGATCTTCGCAGCAGCGAGATCATCTCCGTCGTGATGGAGACGCTCGCGGAAACGGGTTTGCCGCCGTCGCGCCTGCATCTTGAAGTCACCGAAAGCTGCCTGATGGAGGAGACAGCAAAGGTCCAGACCATCCTGCAGGAACTGCGCGCGCGCGGTATTACCATTGCGATCGACGATTTCGGCACGGGTTATTCAAGCCTCAGCTATCTCGATGCCCTGCCGCTCGACATCATCAAGATCGATCGATCTTTCGTCCGCAACATCCGTGAGGATGCGCGGCGATTCAAACTCCTGCGCGGCACAGTCAATCTTTCCCGCGAACTCGGGCTGAAGACAGTGATCGAAGGTGTCGAAACCACGGACCAGCTGGCGCTGATCAACGAGTTCAAATGCGCCGACCTGGTGCAGGGCTATGTGTTTTCCGCGCCGATCTCGTCGCAAGCCGTCGAGGCGCTGACCGAGACGCTGGAGCGGAGCTCCCGATTGCCGAAGGGCCGCGGCCAGCTGATTGCCTGATCCCGCGGGTTGCGCGCCTGTTTCCAACTATGTAAGCGGACGCGAACTTTAGCGTTAACCATTTGTTAAGGTTAACAAATGGTTTACCCTTAAGATTTTATTAAAATTATTGTGAGGGCCCGCCGTTTGTAGGATGACTGTTCCGTCAGAGGGGCGTCGTCCATGAGTGTGAGTAATGCGTCGGAGAGCCGGTTTGCTGATCGGCTGCTGGAAATTCTGGATCGGGTCGAGTATCGCCGCGTCGAAACGGGCGAGGATATGGAAGAGGTCGCCCGTATCCGCGCGAAGGCCTACAAGATGGCCGATATCCTGCCGGTAACGGGCAACAGTCTGATCGACGAGGTCGATTTCGACAGTCAAGCCTACGTTTTCGGTATCTATTACAGGGAGCGGCTGATCAGCACGGTGCGTGTTCATCACGTCACGCCTGATCATCGCGTCAGTTCCTCCGCGGGCATTTTCGGCAAGGAGATCAATGCGTTTCTGGATGCCGGCATGAGCCTGATCGATCCTGTCCGCCTTGCCGCAGATCCGCTGGTGCTCAAGGAAATGCCGGCCATTCCATACCTGACGCTGCGCGTGGCGACGATGGCATCGGAGCATTTCGACGTCGATCGCTGCCTGTCGCTGGTGAAGCCGCAGCACGCAGCGTTTTATCGGCGGGTCTTCGATGCGGACACCATTGTCGAGCCGCAGAAGAACTGCGGCGACTACAGGATCGATCTGACCCTGCTTGCGGCGCGTGTGCGCGAGATCAGGCCCTGGCTTTACAAGCGCTTTCCGTTTTTCGACAGCGAGCCTTTCGAGCGTCGCATGATGTTCGGCGACCGGCGGGCAAAGCCGACGCCCCTCACCATACTTCCAACGGCGCGTCTGGCGATGAATACGCAGAGCAGGGCGCGGTCTCATCTTTCGGGGCGTCGGACCTGACCGGCGATAGCTGTTCAAAAGGCCGGGCGCAGCCATCTGCCGCAGCCCGTTTCGCGGGTTTTCGTTGCGCTCTCCCACGGCTTTGTGTAAGGGCAGCTAGGGGCTGTCGAGATGAGGTGTTCGGCATGCCGCCTTTGCAGTGAATTGTGACGGCGATGCCGCCTGCGGCCCGCATTGCCGGATATCAGGGAGACAATGGACGATGGCTGAGCATCATACCGGACCGGTCGAAACAGGCGCGCCGATGGATTACGCCGAGCACGAGAAGACATACAATTTCTTCCTGGGCGCAACGAAGTACGGCACGCTGTTCTGCGTTGCACTGCTGATCGCCATGGCTGCCGGCTTTTTTACAAGCGCCGGTTTTTTCACAGCTCTTGTTCTGTTTGTCCTTCTGAACATCGCCGGCTTCGTTCTGCTGCGTTAAGCGCAAACTGCTGAAGGGCGCCACGCACGACGTGGCCGCCCTTTTTGATGCCGGTTATGCGTCGGCGATCGAGGCGAACCGCGAAAGCCGATACGGCGCAAGAAGCTCGTCCTGCGGTTCTGCGAGGACTTCGGCCGCGACAAGCTTGCCGACCAGTGGCGCCAGTGTCACCCCTGAATGCATGACGGCCACGTAAAGCCCCTCGCAGCTGGTGGGCCCGATAATCGGCAGGCCGTCTTTTGGCGTCGGCCTGTAGCCGACCGTATAGTGATCCAGTTCAAGCCCGGCGCCCGGCAGCATGGCTTGTACCGTTTGGAAGAGTTCCGCAGCGGCCTTGTCGGGTTCCGTGCCGGGGTCCGTCCCGCCAAAGTCGCTGCCGGCAACGATGCGGCCATCGCCGGTCTGGCGAATATGGGCCTTTTCTCCGATGACGAGGCCGTTCAGGATTTTGCCAGTAGGCTTGGAATGAACGAGCAGGCCCGGCGGTGATTTCACCGGCAGGGTGATACCAGCCGTGGCCGCGAGACTGACGGCGCCGACGCCTGCGGCGAGGATGATCTCGTCGGTTTCGTGGTTGCCCTCGGATGTCGCAAGTCCGATGATGCGGCCGTTCTCCATGTCCAGTGACAGGACAGTTTCTTCAAGCAGCTTGGCGCCCTTGGCCTTCGCACCATCGATCAGCGCCTGCGCCGTTGCCAGCGGGTCAGCTGCGGCTTCGCCGGCGGCATGAAGAGCGAATTGCGGCAGGTCGGCCAGATGCGGCTCCATCCGGGCGATCTCCTCGCGGGTGACGGTCCGGATATCGTAGCCCCAGCCGGCATGTTCTTCCGCATAGGCTTTCAACTGCTCGGGCGGCAGGTCCCAGCAGATCCCGCCGCATTCGGTGTAGGGGATGGCTGGAACCGCTGCTGCAAGCCGCTTCCACTCCTGCATCGCACGGGCGCGAAAGCCGAAATAGGCGTGGCTGTTGCCCCAGCTTGCATTGATCCAGGCAAAGGAGCGCGGGGTTGCCACACCGCCGCGCTCGCTGGAGATAAGGGTGACCTCGGCGCCTGCCTCTGTCAGATGCCATGCGATCGATGCGCCGATAATCCCGGCGCCCACGACCGTTACCTTCTTGGAGCTCATGCCACGAAAAATCCCGGAGAATGAAAATTCTCCGGGACGATAGGCTGCCGCTTTCCGGCAAGTCAATGATCGATATCGGATTTCCCGGTCAGGCGCCGCCGCCGCCCTTGACGCGTGCGAGTCCGGCGCTCGCGGGTTCGTATTTCGGATCGAGCTTCAGCGCATGCGCGTAAGAGCGCTTGGCCTTTTCAAGGTTGCCTTGGCGCTCATAGACCAGCGCCTGATTGGCCCAGGATTCTGCGATGTTGCCGTTGAGCGTGATCGCGGTGTTGAAGTCCGCAAAGGCGTTGTCGTTGTCGTTCTGCGCGACATAGGAAATGCCGCGGCCGTTATAGGGCTCGGGCGAATTCGGTGCCAGCGAGATCGCCGTCGAGAAATCCTCGATCGCCTGCCCATGCTGGTTGCGGGCCTGATAGATCAGGCCGCGATTGTGATACGCGCGAGGATCGGTCGTATCGAGGTCGATTGCCTTGTTGAAATCGGCAAAGGCCGCATCGAGCTGGCCCGCCTGGCGATAGAGATTGCCGCGACCGATATAGGCGACGTCGTAGCGCGGGTTGAGCTGCAGGGCGCGGTTGTAATCGGCCTGCGCCTGCGCCTGGTCACCCATGTTGCGCTCGACCAGCGCGCGGTTGGCGTACGCCTGGTAGAACTGCGGGTTCAGTTCGAGCGCCTTGTTGAAGTCTGCGAGGGCGCGGCGGAACTCGCCCGCGCGGCCATAGGCCGATCCGCGGACATTGTAGCCTTCCGGATCGTTGGGATTGGCCGCGATGACGTTCGACAGGGAAGCGATGTTCTGTTCGGAGCCTTGCTCGCGTTCCACCCGCATCATGTTGGCCGACGGATCTGCCGTCTGGCAGCCGGAAAGACCGATCGCGGCCACGGTTAAGATGCCGGCAAGGCCGATCAGCCGCGCGAAGGAGATTTTACCGGAAAAATCCGCAGTCCTGGCAGTCAATGTCAAGATCGATTCCTCAATTAAGCGATGCTCGTCACACATGCGCCGACGGTACCCGCTCAAGCCATGTGCACTTCCAGTGAAGAGCGAATCGGGAGCATCTCCGTCGATGCTACGCTCCATGTCCGAAGACATTATGGCGCGTCTTGCACGCCGTCGCCCGAACCGAATGATCGGTTAACCAGGCTGCTGGCAGGAGAGCCTGCCACATACAGAAAAGGCGGTGGCGACATGTCGCCCCCGCCGGGTATGCCAACTAATCGTCGAGGCCGCGGATCAGCGTGCAGCTGTTGCGGTGCGGCCACCGCTGATCAGGCCTTCGCGCTGCATGCGCTTGCGAGCCAGCTTGCGAACGCGGCGAACGGCTTCCGCCTTTTCGCGGGCGCGCTTCTGGGAAGGCTTTTCGTAGTAGTCGCGCATCTTCATTTCGCGGAAGATACCTTCGCGCTGCATCTTCTTCTTGAGTGCGCGAAGCGCTTGATCGACGTTATTGTCGCGGACTAGTACCTGCACGTTAATCCCGTTCCTTTGTTCGAGTTATCCGCCTCACGAAGTCAGGTCGACGAGGCAATAAAATGATGTTCGCGGAGCCCGAAGGCTTTACGATTGGGGAGAGCGGATACCAGATCGTCCCGCTGAAGTCCAGCCGCGATCTGGATGGATGGCGGAAAATTGCGGCGTGGCGTGCATTTTTCGCTGAGCGAGACCTGTTGCTGCCGCAATCCGGCAAAATTATCCGCGGCGAACCGATGTCGCAAGACGTGCAAGGCGCGGCGGATTTCGTCGCAAAAGAGCCGTTGCGGATCGGCTGGATTTGCGATTTCTAGGGCAATACGGAATTCCCCGGATGGACGGAGTTTAAGAGGCGGATGCGCAAATATTCGGTTTTTGCCGTGGCACGCGAGGCGATGCGGGGCCACAAGGGTTGGGAAGCGCAATGGACCTCGCCCGAGCCACGCAAGGAATATGACGTCATCATCGTCGGCGGTGGCGGTCATGGCCTCGGAGCCGCTTATTATCTCGCCAAGGAGCACGGCATCACCAATGTCGCCGTCCTGGAAAAGGGCTGGCTTGGCGGCGGCAACACCGGCCGAAACACCACCATCATCCGGTCCAACTATCTCTATGAAGAGAGCATGGACATCTACGAGCATTCGCTGAAGCTTTGGGAAAATCTCAGCCAGGAGCTCAATTACAACGTCATGTATTCGCCGCGCGGCGTCATGATGCTGTCGCACAATGTCCATGACCAGCAGGTGTTCAAGCGCCATATCCATGCCAACCGCCTCTACGGCATCGATAATGAGTGGCTGACGCCGGAGCAGGCGCGCGATTACTGCCCGCCGCTCGATATCTCGGCCGGCGCGCGTTATCCGATCAATGGCGCCGCCCTCCAGCGCCGCGGCGGCACGGCCCGTCACGATGCCGTCGCCTGGGGCTATGCCCGTGCGGCTGCCGATCGCGGCGTGCACATCATCCAGAACTGCGAAGTGAAGGGCATCCGTCGCGGCCCGAACGGTGAAGTCACGGGTGTCGATACCAACCGCGGTTTTATCGGCGCGAAGAAGATCGGCGTTTCCGCTTCGGGTCACAACTCCGTCGTCATGGCGATGGCCGATGTACGCGTGCCGCTGCATTCGGTGCCGCTGCAGGCGCTGGTGTCGGAACCGATGAAGCCGATTTTCCCTTGCGTCGTCATGTCGAACACGGTGCATGCCTATATCTCGCAGTCCGACAAGGGCGAACTGGTCATCGGCGCAGGCACCGACCAGTACAACTCCTACTCCCAGACCGGCGGCCTGCAGATCATCACCCATACGCTGGATGCGATCTGCGAGCTCTTCCCGATCTTCCGCCGCGTCAAGATGATGCGCCAGTGGGGCGGTATCACCGACAACACGCCGGATCGTTCGGCGATCCAGGGCGTGACGCCGGTTCCGAACCTGTTCGTCAATTGCGGCTGGGGCACCGGCGGCTTCAAGGCGACCCCCGGCTCGGCCAACCTCTTCGCCCATCTCATCGCCAAGGGCGAACCGCACCGGCTGGCTGCAGGCCTCACCCTCGATCGCTTCCGCTCGGGACGCCTGATCGATGAGGCGGCTGCGGCTGCCGTGGCGCATTGAGGGTGGTTGTCATGCACATTTCGTTTTCTGACTTTCAAAGTGCCGGGAGCTTCCCATGCTGCTGATCTATTGCCCCTATTGCGAGGAAGAGCGTTCCGAGCTCGAATTCCGCGGCGCCGGCGATGCCCATATCGCCCGGCCGACCAATATCGCCGATATCTCGGATGAAGAGTTCGAAGAGTTCTTCTTCCTGCGCGACAACCCGAAAGGGCTGATTTTCGAGCGCTGGCGCCATATCCATGGCTGCGGCCGTTTCTTCAATGCGGCGCGCGATACCGTCAGCGACAAGTTCAAGTTGACCTACAAGGCCGGCCTGCCGAAGCCGGACTTGGATGCCACAACGCCGGCTGCCCCTGTCGAAACCTATGAAGCCACGGAGTCCAACGCGAAATGACCGGCGCAAACCGCATTCCCGGCGCTGGCCGATTGACCCCGGCACGGACCGCCCGCTTCACCTTCGACGGCAAGAGCTACAACGCGCTTGAGGGCGACACCGTCGCCTCGGCGCTGCTGGCCAACGGCGTTCATCTCGTCGGCCGCTCGTTCAAGTATCACCGCCCGCGCGGCGTTGTCTCCGCAGGCCCGGAAGAGCCGAACGCGCTGATCGGCGTGGAGCGCGACGCTGCCCGCCAGCAGCCGAACGTGCGCGCCACGGTGCAGGAAGTCTTCGACGGCATGAAGACGATCTCGCAAAACCGCTATCCGTCGCTCTCCTTCGACGTCGGCTCGATCAACAACCTGTTGTCGCCCTTCTTCGCCGCCGGCTTCTACTACAAGACCTTCATGTGGCCGAAGCAGGCGTGGAAGCACATCTACGAGCCGCAGATCCGCGCGGCCGCCGGCCTCGGCGTTTCGCCGAAGGAAGAAGACCCGGATCATTATTCCAGCCGTTACGCCCATTGCGACGTGCTGTTGATCGGCGGCGGTATCGCCGGTCTTTCGGCGGCCCTTGCGGCGGCAAAGACCGGCGCCCGCGTCATCCTCTGCGACGAGCAGCCGGAAGTCGGCGGCGCGATGCACTACGACAAGAGCGTCACCGTCGATGGCGTCGATGGCTTCACCTGGGCGCAGAAGACGGCGGCTGATCTTGCCAAGATGTCGAACGTGACGGTGCTGACCCGCACGACGGCCTTCGGGTACTACGCCCAGAATTTCGTCGCCCTCGTGCAGCGCGTGACGGATCACATTTCAAAGCCCGATCGTCGTCTGCCCCGTGAGCGCATGTGGCAGGTCCGTGCCAAGCGTGTGATCATCGCTACCGGTGCTATCGAGCGCCACATGGTCTTCGCCAACAACGACCGTCCCGGCATCATGCAGGCTGCGGCGGCGCGCACCTACCTCAACCATTTCGGCGTCGCCGTCGGCCGCAAGGTCGGCGTCTACACCGCCAACGACTCTGCCTATGAGGCCGCCTTCGACCTGAAGCGCGCCGGCGTCACCGTCGCCGCCATCGTCGATTGCCGCGAAAAGCCGGGCGAAGCCGTTCTCGCCGAAGCCCGTTCGCTCGGCATCGAAGTGCT
This sequence comes from Pararhizobium arenae, assembly GCF_001931685.1. GTDB lineage: Bacteria > Pseudomonadota > Alphaproteobacteria > Rhizobiales > Rhizobiaceae > Pararhizobium > Pararhizobium arenae. The sequence continues at coordinate 151,988 of NZ_MOOY01000005.1, forward strand.
GACCGGCCACAGCGTTATCGATACCTCCGGCAAGCTGCGTGTCGCCGGTATGTCGGTTGCCCGCAACGGTTCGAGCGCCAAGCGCAATATCGCGATCGATGCGCTCCTGACCTCGGCCGGCTGGACCCCCTCCGTCCATATGTTCTCCCAGTCGCGCGGCAAGGTCGCTTACGATGCGGAAAGCGGCTCGTTCTTGCCGGGCGTCTATGCGCAGGATTGCCTGTCCATCGGCGCCTGCAACGGCACGACGGATTTGCAGGCCACCATTGAGGAGGCGCTGGCAGCCGGCGAACTGATGGCCAAGGCCTCTGGCTTTGAAGCGACCGGTAAGGTCGAGCTGCAGGCGACCAACGCCTTCCAGTGGACCGGCGGCATGTCCGGTGCGGCGGAAGGTGCGGGCGAAGACACGACCGTCAAGGCCTTCATCGACTTCCAGAACGACGTCTGCGCCAAGGACATTCGTCTGGCCGTGCGCGAAGGCATGCACTCGATCGAGCATATCAAGCGCTTCACCACCAACGGCATGGCGACCGATCAGGGCAAGCTTTCCAACCTGCATGGTCTGGCGATCGCGGCTGAAGCGCTGGGACGCGGTATCCCGGAAGTGGGTCTCACCACCTTCCGCGCACCCTATACCCCGGTCACCTTCGGCACGCTGATCAGCCATTCGCGTGGCGAACTGTTCGACCCCACCCGCAAGACGCCGATGCATGCTTTGGAAGAAGCGGAAGGTGCCGTGTTCGAGGATGTCGGCCAGTGGAAACGCGCCTGGTACTATCCGCGCGCCGGCGAAGACATGCACCAGGCGGTCAACCGTGAGTGCAGGACCGTTCGCGAAACCGTCGGCATGTTCGATGCCTCCACGCTCGGCAAGATCGAGGTCGTCGGCCCGGATGCGGCCGCCTTCCTGAACCTGATCTATACCAACAGCTGGGATACGCTGAAGCCGGGCCGCACGCGCTACGGCATCATGCTGCGCGAAGATGGTTTCGTCTATGACGATGGCGTCGTCGGCCGCCTGGCGGAAGATCGTTTCCACGTGACGACGACGACGGGCGGTGCCGCGCGCGTCATGAACCACATGGAAGACTATCTGCAGACCGAGTTCCCCCATCTGAACGTCTGGCTGACGTCGGCCACCGAGCAGTGGGCGGTGATCGCGGTTCAAGGGCCGAAGGCCCGCGACGTCATCGCGCCGCTGGTTGAGGGCATTGATCTTTCCAACGAGGCCTTCCCGCATATGAGCGTGCGTGAAGGCAAGATCTGCGGCGTGCCGACCCGGCTGTTCCGCATGTCGTTCACCGGTGAAATGGGCTTCGAAGTCAACGTGCCCGCTGATTTCGGTCCGGCGGTCTGGGACGCCATCCGTGCGGAAGTCGAAAAGGCCGGCGGCTGCGCCTACGGCACCGAGGCCATGCACATCCTGCGTGCCGAAAAGGGCTATATCATCGTCGGCCAGGATACGGACGGTACGGTTACGCCTGATGATGCGAGCCTCAGCTGGGCCGTCGGCAAGAAGAAGCCGGATTTCGTCGGCATCCGCGGCCTGAAGCGCCCGGATCTCGTGCGGTCCGGCCGCAAGCAGCTCGTCGGCCTCAAGACCAAGGACCCGAATGTGGTGCTGGAGGAGGGCGCGCAGATCGTTGCCGATCCGAACCAGCCGAAGCCCATGACCATGCTCGGCCATGTCACCTCGTCCTACTGGTCGGAGAATTGCGGCCGCTCCATCGCCATGGCACTTGTCGTCGATGGCAGGGCCAAGCTTGGCCAGACGCTGTATGTCCCGATGCCCGATCGCACGATTGCGGTCGAGGTGAGCGAGATGGTGTTTATCGACAAGGAAGGAGTGCGGCTCAATGGCTGATCTCGCAACGCGCACATTGCCGCTGTCCGGCTTTCACGGCGGCTCCGCCTCCGCCTCGGTTTCTCCGGCCGCCCCGGCAAGCCGCCTGTCGCTCCGGGCAAAGCCGGATGCCGTCGCAAGCCTCTCGGCTGCGCTGGGCGTCGATCTGCCGACCCGGCCAAAGACATCCGCCTCATCCGGCAGCCGTCACGCGCTCTGGCTCGGGCCGGATGAGTGGCTGATCATCGATGAAACGGAAGCCGATCTTCTGACGGCCGCCGTTTCCAGCGGTGTCCTGCATTCAGGAACGGATATTTCCCACCGCAACACGGCGCTCTTCGTCAAGGGCCGCGGTGCGGAAGCGACCCTCAACAGCGGCTGCCCGCAGGACCTGTCCTTGGCGGTCTTCCCGGTCGGCGCCTGCTCGCGCACGGTTTTCGGCAAGGCGGAGATCGTGCTGATGCGCACGGCGGAAGATGCTTTTCGGGTGGAATGCTGGCGCTCGTTTTCGCCTTACGTCTCGGGGTTGTTGGCTGAAGGCGCGGAAGATTCCGGGCATTGAAACAGGTGCCGCGTATCCCTTCTCCCCGCATGCGGGGAGAAGGTGGCCGACAGGCCGGATGAGGGGCAGGGCCTTGGCATTCTCAAGGATGAAAATTTGCCCCTCACCCTAACCCTCTCCCCGCAAGCGGGGCGAGGGGACGACGGAGCAAGTAGGACGCTCAAGCGTCCACCGGCCGATCCTTGGGATCGAACTGAATAATTGTCAGCCAATTCGCCGTCAGCGCTGGCTTACGCTCCCCTTCGATTTCCACCGTAACATCATACGTGACCATCACCATGCCGGCGCCGCGAAAGCGGGCTTCGGCCATGGTGAAACGGCCGCGGACGCGGGTGCCGCTTTTCACCGGCGTCATGAAGCGCACCTTGTCGAAGCCGTAGTTGAGGCCCATGGTCTGCTCGCGCACCTTGGGCAGGCAATTGTAGTTCATGGCTGAGAGCAGCGACAGCGACAGGAAGCCATGGGCGATCGTGCCGCCGAAGGGGGTCTCGGCCGCAGCGCGCACCGGGTCTGTGTGGATGAATTGATGGTCGTCCGTCGCATCGGCAAAGCTGTCGATGACTTTCTGGCTGACGGTGATCCAGTCGGAGACGCCGATCTCCTTGCCGACCAGGCCTTTGACATCCGAAAGTGAAATTTCCTGCGGCATGGATCCCTCAAGAGAATGGCCTCCCGTGCGTTGTTATATGCCGCGGAGCGGATATCCCGCAATTGCCGCATTCAGGGGAGGATCAATAAATTTCGACGTGAAAACTGACACTTCGCGCGGGTGTGACGCCCGGTCTGCCCGCGTCTTCGCCCAGCAGCAGTTGCCAGCGCGCGCCATCGTTTGCCGGGAGTTCGGTGCCATGGGGCGCGTGGGATCGGTTGATGGCGATGGCGAGCCGGGTCTGTCTCTCTTGAACCGCATCCTGCGTTGCGACCAGCATCAGCAGCGTGTCCGTCTGCGGGCTTTCCCAATCGCCTGTCGTCATCGGCGTGCCATTGAAGCGCAGCCATTCGATATCGCCATTGCCAGTGAAGAATGCGGATTGCCGCAGGGCATCGAAACGCATGCGGATCGCGGAAAGCGCGGCCGTGTGATCGATCAGCTCACCATCGAGAGAATTCCAGTCGACATAGGTGATGTCGTTGTCCTGACAATAGGCGTTGTTGTTGCCGCGCTGGCTGCGTCCGCCCTCGTCGCCGGCCGTCAGCATGATGGAGCCGCGGGTGGCGAAGAGGGTGGAGAGCAGGCCCTTCACATCGCGCTTGCGCCAGGCGCGCACTTCCGCATCGTCCGTCTGGCCTTCCGCGCCGTTGTTCCAGGAATAGTTCTCGTTGTGGCCGTCGCGATTGTCTTCGCCATTCGCCTCGTTGTGCTTCTCGGCGTAGGAAACGAGGTCCATCAGCGTGAAGCCGTCATGGGCGGCGATGAAATTGACGCTGCGCGTGTGCGTCAGCCCGTGACTGGAAAAGATGTTGGAGGAGCCCGCGAGCGCGGTCGCCAGCGATCCGACGGTGTACTCGTCGCCGCGCCAGTGGCGGCGGATATCGTCGCGGGCGCGGTCGTTCCACTCAAGGAAGGGCGGCGGGAAATTGCCGAGCTGGTAGCCGCCCGGTCCGATATCCCAGGGTTCGGCAATCAGCACACGATCTTTCAGAACCGGATCGGCCAGCATCTCCTGCAGCAGCGCCGCATCCCGGCTGAAGCCGTTCATGTCGCGGCCGAGGATAGAGCCGAGATCGAAGCGGAAGCCGTCAATGCCGGCGGAGAGAACGAAATGCCGGAGGCTGTCGAGGATCAGCCGGCGCACGACCGGGTTGTCGCAGGCAATCGTATTGCCGCAACCGGTATCGTTGATCAGCTCTCCGGGTCGGTCGGTCGCGTGGCGATAGTAGGTGAGATTATCCAGCCCGCGCATCGAGACGGTCGTGCCCCAGCGGTCACTCTCGCCGGAGTGGTTGAAGACGAGATCGAGGATGACGCCGATGCCTTCCTTGTGGAGTGCACTGACGGTTTCGCGCAATTCCCTGACGCCACCGGGAACGAGACGTGGATCGAGTGCCATGAACGCGATCGGATTGTAACCCCAGCCGTTAGAGAGCCCGAGCGGCGGCAGGTGACGCTCGTCGATCCAGGCGGTGATCGGCATGAGCTCCACGGCCGAAACGCCGATGTGTTTCAGATGCGCAATCACGGCCGGATGGGCGAGTGCCGAGACCGTGCCACGGATCGCCTCCGGCACGTCCGGATGACGCATCGTGAAGGGCTTGACCGCAACCTCATAAACGAGACCGCCCGGCGTGAAGCGCACGGTCTCCGGCTCAAGATGATGAGGCCTGGTGACAATGGCGCGCGGCACGAGATCGGTCGTGTCTTCGCCGAACTGGCTGAGGCGGGTATCGTGTCGGAACGGGCGGTCGAGTTCGATGGCGTAGGGATCGACCAGCAGCTTGGCGGGATCGAACCAGATGCCTTCATCCGGCGCATAGCGTCCCCGGGCGCGGTAGCCGTAGCGCGTACCGGCGCCGGCATCGGCATCGGCAACAGTCAGCCGATGGATATCGTCCTCGCCGCGCTGCATCGGCAGCCGGCGCAGTTCGGTCTCGCCGGTGTCGTCGAACAGGCAGAGTTCGATGCCGCTCGCGGTCGTCGAGTAGACGGAAAAACTCGTGCCATCGGGACCGATGATGGCGCCAAGGGCTGCGGGCGAAGTGTCGTTCGGCATGGCAATATCCCGATGAGGCGTGAGGGACGGGGCGTTACGGACTGTGTCCCGGTTCCGGCGTTCAAGGCAAGCGGCTTTCCGTATCCCTTGCAGAGGGGATCATTCCGGGTCTTTGTCGAAAACGATGGTGCCGGGCGGCAGTTGCACCCAGCCATGCCGGCGGCAGTCGTAGACGGAGTCGGTCGGAGGCGGAAAATCCGGATCGGCGAAAGCACCCACGGCGACGCCGACGGATGTCTCCTCATATCCCTCCTCCGTATGGAAAAGGTTGGTGCCGCAGACCGGGCAGAAGCGGAATGTAAAGCGCCCGCCCTGATCGCCAAGGCGGAGAAATTCGGTCGTCTTGCCACGCACGACATAAGGTGCCTTGAAGGCAGCGAGCGCGGCAAAGACGCTGCCGGTTCGTTGCTGGCAGGCAAGGCAGTGGCAAACCCCGACGCCCAGAGGTTCGCCGCTGACCTCGATGCTCAGCTGCCCGCAAACGCATGAGGCGATCCGTGTGACCATGCTTCGCCTCCTTGAGCTTTTTGCCTCAGGTGATGACGCTCGGCTCGTTACGGCCGGTCCGCTCCTTGATGCCGGCGATTTCGTCCGCGACGGCGATAAGGTCAGCCAGGGCCTCCTGCGTGTCGATGTCATGGCGGGCGGCATCGGGCTCGTAGCGCTCGATATAGACGCGCAGAGTCGCGCCCGACGTGCCGGTGCCGGAGAGGCGGAACACGACGCGCGAGCCGCCCTCGAACAGGATGCGGATGCCCTGGTTGTTGCTCACCGACTTGTCGACCGGATCGTTGTAGGAGAAGTCGTCGGCGGCTGCGACCTTCAGCGCGCCAAAGCTCTTGCCGGGCAGGGTGGCGAGCTGGGCGCGCAACGCGTCCACAAGGCCGTTGGCAGCGGCCGAATCCACTTCCTCATAGTCATGGCGCGAATAGTAGTTGCGGCCGTAGATCATCCAATGCTGGCGGGCGATCTCCTGCACGCTGTCCTGCCGCACGGCGAGGATGTTGAGCCACAGCAGCACGGCCCAGAGACCGTCCTTCTCGCGCACATGGTTGGAGCCGGTGCCCGCACTTTCCTCGCCGCAGATGGTGACGAGGCCGGCATCCATCAGGTTGCCGAAGAATTTCCAGCCGGTCGGGGTCTCGTAGATGCCGATGCCCAGCTTTTCCGCCACACGGTCGGCGGCCGCCGAAGTCGGCATGGAGCGGGCGATGCCGGCAAGACCCTTGGAGTAACCGGGCGCGAGTTGGGCATTGGCGGCGAGCATGGCGAGGCTGTCGGAAGGGGTGATGAAGATGCCCTTGCCGATGATCAGGTTGCGGTCGCCGTCGCCATCGGAAGCCGCGCCGAAGTCCGGCGCGTCGTCGCCCATCATCTCCTCATAGAGGGCGCGCGCGTGGACAAGGTTCGGGTCGGGATGATGGCCGCCGAAATCCGGCAGCGGAATGAAGTTCAGCACCGAGCCCTTGGCTGCGCCGAGACGGTTCTCGAGAATTTCCTTGGCATAGGGGCCGGTCACGGCGCTCATGGCATCGAAGACGATACGGAAGCCGCTGGACAGAAGCCGGCGGATCGCGCCGAAATCGAAAAGCTGTTCCATCAGCTCGGCGTAGTCGGAAACCGGGTCGATCACCACGACTTCCATGCCGGCAACATCCTGACTGCCTTCGCTGTCGAGATTGATGTCGGCGACATCGACGATCTTGTAGCTGTCGATGACCTTGGTGCGGGCATAGATGGCGTCGGTGATCTTTTCCGGTGCCGGGCCGCCGTTGCCGATATTGTACTTGATACCGAAATCTTCGGTCGGGCCGCCGGGGTTGTGGCTGGCAGACAGCACGATGCCGCCAAAGGCCTTGTATTTGCGGATGACGTTGGAGGCGGCCGGCGTCGAAAGAATGCCGCCGCGACCAACGAGCACGCGGCCGAAACCGTTGGCCGCCGCCATCTTGATGGCGATCTGGATGGCTTCGCGGTTGTAGTAACGCCCGTCGCCGCCGATCACCAGCGTTTCACCCTTGAAGCCGTCGAGGCTATCGAAGATCGACTGGATGAAATTCTCGGCATAGTTCTTCTGCTGGAAGACCGGAACCTTCTTGCGCAGGCCGGACGTGCCGGGCTTCTGGTCGTTGTAGGGTGTCGTCTCAACGGTTTTGATCATGGTGTCAGCCTTTCGCAAGAAGCCTTGAATAGAGCGTAGCGTAACGGCCGGCGCTCAGATCCCAGGAAACATCGGATTTCATGCCCTGAACCTGCATGCGGTTCCAGGCCTTTGTGTCGTGATAGAGCGCGAAGACGCGCCGGAGAGCCTGCCGCAAGCCATCGGCCGTCACAGGCGAAAATTGGAAGCCGGTCGCGACACCGGCGGCAAGGGCCGCTTCATTGGCATCGATGATGGTGTCGGCCAGCCCGCCCGTTCGGGCAACCACCGGTACGCAGCCATAGCGCAGGCCGTAAAGCTGGGTGAGACCGCAAGGTTCGAAGCGGGACGGGATGAGGATCGCGTCCGATCCTGCCTGCATCAGATGGGAAAGCGGCTCGTCATAGCCGATGACGATGCCGACGCGGCCGGGATGGCGGGCGGCGGCAGACAGGAACGCAGCTTCCAGAACCTGATCGCCGGACCCCAGAACGGCCAGCTTGCCGCCGGCCTCGACGAGATCGTCGATCACCTCGGCCAGCACGTCCATGCCCTTCTGCAACGTCAGGCGGCTGACAACGCAGAAGATCGGGCCGGGCGTCAGGTCGAAACCGAAGCGGGCGGAGAGCGCCTGCCTGTTGGCTTCGCGCTTCTTGATGCCGGATGGACCATAGGTCGTCTTAAGATTGGCGTCCGTCTGCGGGTTCCAGATATCGGTATCGATGCCGTTGACGATGCCGTGGAGGGTGGAGAGCCTGGCTGCAAGCAGGCCTTCCAGCCCCATGCCGAATTCGGGGGTGAGAATTTCCTGGGCATAGGACGGGCTGACGGTCGTCACGGCCCAGGCGGTTTTCAAACCACCCTTCATGAAACTGACATTGCCGTAATACTCGACGTAATCGACGGAAAAGGCTTCGGGCGGAAGGGCCAGTTCCGGAAACACATTCGGGCCAAATAGTCCCTGGAAGGCGATGTTGTGAATGGTCAGCACCGAGGGCGTCTGATGCGCGGCACCGAAGCGCATGTAGACCGGCGTGAGCGCGGCCTGCCAGTCGTGCACATGGACAATATCAGGTTTCCAGTCGATGACGTCGCCGCCTGCGATTTCCGCTGCCGCCAGCGAAAGCCCGGCGAAACGGCGAAAGTTGTCGGGATAATCGCGACCGGCACGGTCCATATAGGGTCCCCCGTCGCGGTCATAGAGATGGGGGGCGTCGAGCACCAGGAGGTCCAGCCCTTTGTGATCGACCGCAAGAATGGAGGCCGGCGCTCCGAACAGGTTCGGAAAACCGCCGACAACCTTTGCTCCCTCGATCGCCCGCATCACGGCCGGATAGCCCGGCATCAGCGTGCGCATCGTCACACCATGGGGCGCAAGCGCCCCCGGGAGAGCGCCCGCCACATCGGCAAGCCCACCCGTCTTGACGAGCGGAAACACTTCGGAGGCGACCGAAAGGACCTGCATCGCTACATGCCCAGCTTGTCGATCATTGCCTGCGTGATCAGGCATATGCCGCCTTCGGAACGGCGGAAGCGTTTGGCGTCGAACTCGGGGTCGTCACCCACGACCAAGCCCTCCGGAATGACGACGCGGGCATCGATGACGACGTTCTTGAGCTGGGCATGGCGGCCAATGCGTACGTTCGGCAGGATGACGGCATTTTCCAGCCGCGAGAAGGAGTTCACGCGAACGCCGGTAAACAGCATGCTTCTGTTGAGCGACGCACCGGAAATGATGCAGTCGCCTGAGACCAGCGAGGACGTCGCCGAGCCGCGCCGGTTTTCGTCGTCATGAACGAATTTTGCCGGCGGCTTGATTTCGGCAAACGTCCAGATGGGCCAGGTGCTGTCGTAGATGTCGAGTTCCGGCGTCACATGCGTCAGGTCGATGTTGGCCTGCCAGTAGGCATCGATCGTTCCAACGTCGCGCCAGTAGGCTTCGCGTTCGAAATCGGAGCGCACGCAGGATTCGCTGAACCGGTGCGCGACGGCTTTGCCGTTCTGGACGATGTAGGGAATGATGTCCTTGCCGAAATCGCGGCTGGAGGATGGGTCGGCGGCATCGCGGCGCAGCAGGTCCATCAGGAACTTGGTGTGGAACACGTAGATGCCCATCGACGCAAGCGCCATGGTCGGATTGCCGGGAATACCCGGCGGATCGGCGGGTTTCTCGACGAACGCAATGATCTGGTCCTTGTCGTCGACATGCATGACGCCGAAGCCGGTGGCTTCCATGCGGGGCACTTCGAGGCAGCCGATGGTGACGTCAGCGCCGGAATCGACGTGCTGCTGCAGCATCAATTCATAGTCCATCTTGTAGATATGGTCGCCTGCAAGGATCACCATGTACTCGACGCCATGATCCTCGATAATGTCGATGTTCTGGTAGACGGCGTCGGCCGTGCCTTCATACCACTGCGTTTCCGAAACGCGCTGGGAGGCCGGCAAAACGTCGAAACTCTCGTTTCGTTCGGGGCGCAGGAAGTTCCAGCCGCGCTGCAGATGACGGATCAGCGAGTGCGCTTTGTACTGCGTCGCCACACCGATGCGGCGGATACCCGAATTGAGCGCGTTGGAGAGCGCGAAATCGATGATGCGCGCCTTGCCGCCGAAATAGACGGCGGGCTTTGCGCGCCGGTCGGTCAGTTCCTTCAGGCGGCTTCCCCGGCCCCCTGCGAGAACATAGGCCATGGCATCACGGGCAAGCGGCTGCGATCTTTTTTCCATTGGTTTCCTCCCGAAAATTATCCCCGAGCGCTGGCCCCTTGGGTCGGGCCATTGCTCTATTATTGCTCTTCTTCAAATCCCGCCCGGATCGGGTGGGTGTCAGTCCTGCTCAAGTATGAGTGTTGCAAGCGGCGGCAAGGTGATCGAGGCAGCAATTGCGCCCGAACCACGCCTGATCGCCTTCACGGCTCCTCCATTGCCCTTTCCCGATCCGCCGTAGATTTCGGCATCGCTGTTGAGGATTTCCCTCCATCGCCCTTCGACCGGCAGCGGCACATTGTAGTTTTCGCGGTAGACCGGGGTGAAGTTGCAGACGACGGCGATCAGCTTTTCGCCCGGTGCCTTGCGCAGCCACGCAAAGACCGAATTGTCGCGGTCGTCGGCGATCAGCCACTCGAACCCCTCGCCCTCGCAGTCCCGTGCATGCAGAGCCGCCTTGTTGCGATAGGTGCCGTTCAGGTCGCGGATCAGCCGGCGGATGCCCTCGTGCATCGGGTATTCGAGCAGGTTCCAGTCGAGGGAGCGCTCTTCCGACCATTCCCGCCACTGGGCGAATTCCTGCCCCATGAACAGCAGCTTCTTGCCGGGATAGGCCCACATGAAGCTGTAATAGGCGCGAAGGTTGGCAAATTTCTGCCAGTCGTCGCCGGCCATCTTGGCGATCAGCGAGCCTTTCCCGTGCACCACTTCGTCATGGGAGAGCGGCAGAACGAAGTTTTCCGAGAAGGCGTAGATCAGGCCGAAAGTGAGATCGTTGTGGTGATGCTTGCGGTGAATGGGCTCACGCGAAAAATACTGCAGCGTGTCGTGCATGAAGCCCATGTTCCACTTGAAGCCGAAGCCGAGCCCGCCTTCATGCACGGGGGCGGAAACCTTCGGCCAGGAGGTGGATTCTTCCGCAATCGTCAGGATACCGGGATGGCTGCCATAGACCTCGCGGTTCATCGCCTGCAAAAAACGCACGGCATCTAGGTTTTCGTTGCCGCCATATTCGTTCGGCACCCATTCGCCGTGTTTTCGCGAATAGTCGAGATAAAGCATGGAGGCGACGGCATCGACGCGCAGGCCGTCGAGGTGGAATTTTTCGGCCCAATAGAGCGCATTGTTTATGAGGTAGGAAAACACCTCGGCCCGGCCGAAATTGTAGATCGCGGTGTTCCAGTCGGGGTGGAAGCCCTGCCGCGGATCCTCGTGTTCGTAGAGCGCGGTGCCGTCGAACCAGCGCAGCCCGTGCGCATCGGTCGGGAAATGGGCCGGCACCCAGTCGAGAATGACGCCAATGCCGACCTTGTGGGCGCCATTGACGAAGCGGGCAAAGCCTTCCGGCTCGCCGAAGCGGGCGGTCGGTGCGTAAAGGCCGGTCGTCTGGTATCCCCAGGAGGGATCGAAGGGGTACTCGGAGATCGGCAGGAACTCGATATGGGTGAATCCCATATCGACGCAGTAGGGGATCAGCCGCGAGGCAAGCTCGTCCCAGGTCAGCATCTCGCCGCTGTCGCTCTTCTGCCAGGAGGCGGCATGCACCTCATAGATCGAGATCGGCTGGCGGCGGGCATCGGTGCTCGCCCAATGCGCGCGGTGAGCCTCGTCTTCCCATGTCTGGTCGATTTCAGCCGTGGTCATCGAGGCGTTTTTCGGGCGCAGTTCGGAACGACGGGCAAACGGGTCTGCCTTCAACGGAAGCAGTTCGCCGTGCTTGCCGATGATCTCGTATTTGTAGATGGCGCCCGGCTCGATGCCCGGTAGGAAGATCTCCCAGATGCCGGTATCGCGGCGCAGCCGCATCACATGGCGGCGACCATCCCAGCCGTTGAAATCGCCGACGACGGAAACGCGCTGGGCGTTCGGTGCCCAGACGGCGAAATGAAAACCATCGGCACCTTCATGAGAGAGCGGGTGCGCGCCCATCTTGTCGAAGAGCCGCAGATGCGAACCCTCGCGGATGTAATAGTCGTCCATCGGGCCGAGCACCGGACCGAAACTGTAGGGATCGACGATCACCCATTCGCCACCCTCGTTGCGGGCGCGGTAACGAACAGGCTGCTGCTTGCGGATCGCGACCGTTCCCTGGAAAAAGCCGGCATCATCCAGCCTTTCCAGTGTGCCGATCGGCTTTCCGGCAAGCGTCTCGGCTGTCACGGTTTCTGCGCCGGGAATGATGCAGGTGGCAACGAATTCCTTGCCCGCCGCATGCACGCCAAGAACCGCGAAGGGATCTCCGTGGGTCCCCGCCAGAAGAGCCGCCATCTCCTCCGCAGCCGGTTTGCGCTGCATGGCGTCTTTCTGAGCTGAGGTCATCCGGCTCTCCAAATTTCCCCGGCATACTGCCGGATTGTGCGGTCGGAGGAGAACCATCCCATCCGTGCCGTGTTGCGGACCGTCTTCGAATACCAGCTGCCGGTATCCGTCCACAGCGTATCGATTTCGCGCTGGGCTTTGGCATAGGCATCGAAATCGGCGGCGACCATAAACCAGTCGTGGTTATAGATGCCGTCGATCAGGCCGGTGAAGCGATTGCGATCGTCGGGCGAGAACACGCCGGAGGCGATTGCCTGCAGCGCCTGCGCAAGCTCGCGCGACTGCTCGATGATGGCGCGTGGGTTGTGGCCTTCCGCGCGCACCTTGGTCACTTCTTCTGCCGTCATTCCGAAAATCTTGATGTTCTCTTCCCCGACCCAATCGCGCATCTCGACGTTTGCGCCGTCGAGCGTGCCGATCGTCAATGCACCGTTCAACGCAAACTTCATGTTCCCGGTTCCCGAGGCTTCCATGCCGGCGGTCGAAATCTGCTCGGAAAGGTCGGCGGCGGGGACTATGATTTCGGCCAGCGAGACGTTGTAGTTCGGAACGAACACCACCTTCAGCAGGCCCCGCACGGCCGGGTCGTTGTTGATGACCTTGGCGACGTCGTTGGCGAGTTTGATGATCAGCTTGGCATTGTGATAGCTCGGCGCCGCCTTGCCGGCGAAGAGCTTTACGCGCGGCACCCAGTCCCGTTCCGGTTGCGACCGGATCTGGTCGTACAGGGCCACGGCCTCAATGATATTGAGCAGCTGGCGCTTGTATTCGTGAATGCGCTTGATCTGGATGTCGAACATTGCCGACGGATCGAGGCGGATACCCATGCGGGACTGCACGAGCTGAGCCAGCTTCACCTTGTTGCTGCGCTTGATGGCGGCGAATTTCTCCTGGAAATCCTTGTTGTCGGCATAAGGATCGAGCGCCTGCAGCGCTTCGGCATTGTCCATGAACTCGTCGCCGATGGATTCGCGGATCAGGTTGAACAGGTCCGGGTTGCACTGCATCAGCCAGCGGCGTGGGGTGATGCCGTTGGTCTTGTTGTTGATGCGCGTCGGGTAGAGCTTGTGGAGGTCGGCGAACACCGTCTCCTTCATCAGCTCGGTATGAAGAGCCGAAACGCCGTTGATCGAGTGCGAGCCGACAAAGGCGAGGTTGCCCATGCGCACCCGCCGTTCGCCGCTTTCGTCGATCAGCGATATGCTGCGCACTTCCGCGTCGTTCAGACCCTTTTCCTTGCGGGCTTCGCGCAGGATCTTGGCGTTGATCGCATAGACGATCTGCATGTGGCGTGGCAGCAGCCGTTCGAAGAGCGGCACCGGCCAGGTTTCCAGCGCTTCCGGCAAAAGCGTGTGGTTGGTATAGGCAAAGGTGTGGCGGGTGATGTCCCACGCGGTTTCGAAATCAAGGCCGTGGATATCCGTCAACAGGCGAACAAGCTCGGAAACCGAAACAGCGGGATGGGTGTCGTTCAGTTGGATCGCCACCTTGTCTGGAAGCGAGGTGAAATCCGGGTATTGCTGCAGGTGGCGCCGCAGGATGTCCTGAAGCGAGGCGGACGAGAAGAAGAATTCCTGGCGCAGGCGCAATTCCTGTCCGGCAGGCGTGGCATCGGCCGGGTAAAGCACACGGGCAAGGCTCTCCGCTTTGTTGCTTTCGCGCAGAGCGCCGATGTGGTCGCCGGCGTTGAAGGCATCGAGCAGGATCGGATCGATCGGATAGGCCGTCCACAGGCGCAGGGTGTTGGTGCGCTTGCCGCGCCATCCGACAACGGGAGTGTCGCAGGCGGTCGCGATCACGCGGTCGGCCGGCTTCCAGACGTAGCGGGTGACTTCCTCGTCGATATTGACGGTTTCCACCGAGCCGCCGAAGCCGATTTCATAAGAGCTTTCGCGGCGCTCGAACTCCCACGGATTGCCGTGGGCGAGCCAGGTTTCCGGCAGTTCCACCTGCCAGCCATCCGCCATCTGCTGGCGGAAAAGCCCGTGTACGTAACGGATGCCGTAGCCATAGGCCGGGATATCGACGGTTGCCATCGATTCCATGAAACAGGCGGCGAGACGACCGAGGCCGCCGTTACCAAGCGCCGCATCCGGCTCAAGCCCGGCGATGACATTGATATCGACGCCGAAGGAGGCGAGCGCGTCGCGCAGTTCTTCCATCAGGCCGATATTGGTAACCGCGTCGCGCATCAGGCGGCCGATCAGAAATTCCAGCGATAGATAATAGACGCGCTTGGCGTTGGTCGCATAAACCTGCCGGGTCGATTCCATCCAGTTGTCGGTAATCCGGTCACGAATGACGAGGATTGCCGCTGTCAGCCAGTCGTGCGGCTTGGCGACTTTCGGGTCCTTGCCGATGCGGTAGGTCAGGCGTTCGATGATTTCATTGGCGAGAATGCCGGGATTGGAAGCTCGGGGTGCGGCGTGGGGGATTGCCTCATTGACCGTACGGTTCACCATGAAGAGATTGATCCTTCTCTGTGGTGTTTCGGGAAACCGGAGGCGAACGCCCACGGAGCATATGAGCAATTTATGCACCGATGCGAAGCGCTTGCAATAAATGTTTTCAAGGGGATGAAATTTCTACCGCGATCACTTTCGAAGGCGGTATGGAGGCCTGTCCGTTAGCCGTATCGCCAATGAAAAACCGCCCCGGAAGGTCGGAGCGGTTCGCGATCTGAGATCTTTTTTTTGGCGATTACTGAGTCAGGCGAACCATCTGCTGGGAGGCCTTTTCGCCGATATATTTGAAAGCTTCGGTGAGTTCAGCGGCATTTTCTGCGGCAAAGTAATGATCCGACGAAGATGCACAGTATGTCAGAAGCTTCTTGCCGCGGCTCGGCGCCATGAAAGCCACGCTGTAGACCTGAATGCCTGCCGCTTTTGCCTCATCGCAGGATTTTTTCGTGGCATTGTCGGACTGGTCGCCGGAGCTGCTCGTGGACTTGTTGTTGTAATAGTTGTTTTCGCCGTCGGTCATGAAGACGATGTATTTGGTCGGCACCTGGCCATTCTTGTTCTTGTGCTTGGCCTCTTCGCTGGAAGACGACGTGAGCGTGTAAGCCTTTGCGAAAGCGCCACTGGAATCTGTGCTTCCGCTTGCCGGCAGAGCGTTCACATAGCTCAGGACACTGCTGACACCCCAGTCAAGGGGAAGCGGCGACATCATCTTGGAGCTATAGGAAACGGCGCCCGTGCGCACCAGCGTACCGGTCGGGTCGGCGGTGTGTAGTTGCGTCAGCAGATCGGCGGTCGCCAGCTTCAGGGCGGCGATCTTGGACAGGTAATTGTAGGTCGTGCAGGTCTTCTTGCCGCAAGTGTAGGTACTGCTCGGATTGCTCGGGTCGAGGGTCGAGGTCATGCTCGCCATCGAGCCGGACTGGTCCAGAACCAGATACATGGAGAGCGCGTTCTTTGCTTCCGTCGAGGCTTCGCTCTTGCTGTGGGAACTCACGGCGGCCGTCTTCTGGCCGATGATCTGCGTGAGCGGGTTGAGCCCGACGGAAAACTTGGTCGTGACGTCGACGGAGAAGCTCTTGCTGTTGCCGAGCCCTGCGGTCTCCTTGATGTCGACAACGGTGTTCGCCGCGAAGTCTTCCGCCAGTGCCTTGGCTTCTTCTTCGCTCATGCCCGACGACTGCCAGTTGTACATCTGGGCCTTCAGGTAATTGGCAGCGAGAAGCTTGGCATCCGCTATCGACATCTCCTTGTTGACCAGGGCGGACGATGCGGCAAGGGCCGCCGAGTCCGTCGCATCCTGCAGGTGGTTCTTGGCCATGATCAGATTGGTTGCGTCGACGGCGACGCCACCCGTGGCAAGAATGATCGGCAAGGCGATGGCCGCCATGATGCCAAAATTGCCCTTGCGGTCTGCAAGTACGCGACGCCCGGTCGCTTTGATCTTCGATTGCTTCAACATCACGTCCACCCACGGAAATCATTGCCGATGGGCGGACACTAACAGGCGAAACTTACGGTCTCGTTTTCGACTTTGCTAAAATTTTAGACTGTTGTCCGCAGGCCCCGGAAAAGCTTGCCTTTCAACCGGATGCACCTGTCTGAAAACGGGACGGCGCGCTGTATCATTTTCGGTCAGACGACCGGCAGCACGTCGACGGCCTGTTCCGTTTCATGGGATCCGTAGCTTTTCAGGACGCCGATCACCGGTGCAACATCGCTGTAGTCGCGACCATGCCCGACGACGATATGATCAGCGCCGGCAAAAATATTGTTTGTCGGGTCGAGTTCCATCCATCCGTCCGCGCGTCCGCACCAGAAGCGGACCCAGGCATGCATCGCGTCGGCCCCTTCGAGGCGCTCCTTTCCCGGCGGCGGGATGGTGCGCAGGAAACCGCTGACATAGCCGGCGGGGATGCCGAGGCTGCGCAACGCGGTGATCATCACATGGGCGAAATCCTGGCAGACGCCGCGCTTCAGCCTGAAGGCCTCCTTCGGCGGCGTATCGACCGTGGTCGCCTTGGCGTCGTAGGTGAAGTCCCGGTGGATACGCTCGCAGATCGCCCGGGCGATCTGGCGGATCGTCATGTCGGGCTTGACGATCGACGCCGCATAGGCGGCAATCGACGGGTCGTCCGGAAGCAGCGGGCTCTGGCCCAGGAAATGGTGCGGAGAATCGGGAGCAATCGACCAGACATTGACGATCTCGGGCGGGAAATCGGCAAGTTTCGGGGAGAAATCCGCGGTCATGGGCTGCGGATCGAGCTGGACGCGGGCCTGCATGCGAATGACCAGCTTGTCGTGGGCGGAGCGAAAAGTGATCGACGTCGTCGGGTTGGCAAAGAAGTCGATGTTGTCGCTGCGCTCTTCGGGGTTCGGCGCGAAGCTCACGGAACCGGCTATGAGCCGCTGACGATCCGGCAGCGAAACCGGCAGTACCCTTACGACGTGACGCCCGCCCGAGGCCGGCACTTCATAGGCGTAGGTGATCTTGAGATTGATATCGTAGAGCATGGGCGCCTTGAGGCTCTTTCGAGGTTTGTCCGTAACCCGCAGCGGACAAGCCTGGATATGATCAGTTGAGATAGGTCTGGGCAAGGATATCGGAAAATCTTTCCAGCTCCTGTTCCAGTCGCTTGTACACCGCCGCGTTCATGCCATCCGGCGTCATCACCGCAAGGCCGGCATGCAGGCGCATGGCCTCGCGGTAGAACGACGACATCTGGCCGTTGCCATAGGCGTTCGGCAGTTGTTCAACCTCCGTCTTTATCTCGTTGAGCTGATAGAGAACCGAGCGCGGGTTTAGAGGATCGAGCGCCAGCAGGTCGGTGACGGTCAGCGCGGCCGTATTGACGTTGTAGCGCCGCCTGTGGGTCATAACGCTGTCGCCGATTTCAAGCAGCATGTCGTAGGCGCCGTCAGGCGTGTCTTCACCCGTCATATGGCCGAGCAGCCGGGTCATGTGCAGGCCGCGTTCCAGGTAGCGGCCAATCGAAAGGAAGCGCCAGCCGGTGAAGCGATACATGTTTTCATGCACCAGGCCGGCAAAGCCCGCGAGCTTGCGCAGCAGCACAGTCATCGCGTGGGTGGCGTCGTCGCCCACCTCGACGGTCGCCTGAAACTTGCGCGCCGTCTTGGCGAGATCGTTCAGCGCCAGCCAGCCATCGGCGGAAAAGCGATCGCGGATGTTGCCGGCGCTGAAGAGCGCGCTGTTGATGTTGGCGATCAGGCTGTCGGGCACCGCCTGCTTGGTGTCGATATCCAGGGCGGAGAGATAGGTCGAGACATCCTTCAAGAGCGGCATGTTCGGGTCCGCGGTCTCCGCGAACCGGCCGTTCCAGGCGCGCAGGATGCGCAATGCCCCTTCCGCCCGCTCGATGTAGCGGCCCAGCCAGAAGAGATTGTCCGCTGCGCGGCTCGGCAGGCTGCCGGGCATGGTGCGGATGAAGCTTTCCTCGGGCGGAAGCAGCGACGTGCGTTCCACGGGGCGATTGCTGACGATCCAGACGTCGGCTGCGGAACCACCGGCTTGCATCGCGATTGCGGCTGCGTTGGCGCCGCTGCCGATCCGGGCGAAACCGCCCGGCATGACCTGCCAGCCTTCGCGGGTGCGGGCAACATAGACACGAAGGCTCATCGGCCGCGGCACCAGCTTGCCGTTGATCCAGGCGGGCGTCGTCGACAGTGTCACCGCTTCCTGACCGACAAGCTTTGCGCCGTCCGTTTTCAGCCAGTCGGCCACCGAAAGCTTGGCGGTGTCGCGCAGCGACGAACCCAGAACCGATTGTCCGTTGTCGTCGAAGAAGGGGCGGGTGGAATAGGCTGGGCCGATCACCATTTTCTCGATGTTGCCCATCACATGGTCGCGCTCGGGCTGCTGCCCGCACCACCAGGTGGCGATGCTCGGCAGGAGCAGGTCTTCGCCCAGGAGTTGGCGACAGATCACCGGCATGAAAGCGAGGAAGGCGCGGGTTTCCAGAATGCCGGATCCAAGCGCGTTGACGATCGTCACGGAGCCGGCGCGCAGGGCCTCGACCAGTCCCGGCGTTCCGATATGGGAGCGCTGGTTGAGCTCCAGCGGATCGGCGAAGGCGGCATCGAGGCGGCGCCAGAGAACGCCGACCGGCTTCAGGCCGGCGACGGTGCGCACCATTACCCGGTCGTCAACCACCGTCAGATCTTCGCCTTCGAGCAGCATGAAGCCGAGGTAGCGGGCGATATAGGCGTGCTCGAAATAGGTTTCGTTGGCAAGGCCCGGCGTCAGGACGGCGATACGGTCGTCAGGGTGTCGCTTGCGCGATTGCAGCATGTCCCGGAAGGCGCCGAAAAAGCCCGCAAGCCTGTGCACATGGGTTTCGGCGTAGAGATCGGAAAAGGCGCGCGTCGTCGCAACCCGGTTTTCGAGCGCGAAGCCGGCGCCGGAGGGCGCTTCGGTGCGATCGGACAGCACCCACCAGTTACCGTCCGGCCCGCGGCCGATCTCGAAGGAGCAGAAATGCAGGAAGTGATCGTCGGCCGGTTTGACGCCGACCATGGGGCGCAGAAATTCCGGATTGGCCCCCACCAGAGAGGGCGGAACGACGCCTTCGGATACGAGACGGTTAGGTCCGTAGATATCGGCCGCCAGCTTTTCCAGGAGATCGGCCCGCTGTACGAGCCCGGCGCTCAGATTTGCCCATTCGTCCTCGTCGATCAGGACCGGTACATGGGAGAGGGGCCAGCTTCGCTCCGAACTTTCCTTGCTGCCATAGGCACGGTAAAAGACGCCGGCATCGCGCAGGTAGCGGTCGGCGCGGGCAAAGCGGTTGGAAAGTTCGGTCTCGTCCATACGGCCGATGCTGGCGAGCAGGTGCTGCCAGACGGAGCGCACGTTTCCGTGGATATCGACCATCTCGTCGGCAATGCCGGGCAAGGCCCGATAGCCGAAAACCGGATCGTCCGTGATCCGGTTTTCCTGTGTTGCCGCTTCGCTGGTCTTCGTCTTTGCCATTCTGTCTATAACCCTGCCGGACGCCTGAGGTCGAGCGTCAGGGGAAACTCCTGCGATGGGGTCTCGGGGGTGAGGAGATAGCCGCCGGGAGTATGTCCCCAGGGCTCGAAACGCGCCAGTCTGCGGGCTTCGGCCTCGTTGCCGTTGACCGGAAACGTGTCGTAACTGCGTCCGCCCGGATGGGCAACATGGTAGATGCAGCCGCCGATCGAACGCTTCGACCATGTATCATAGATATCGAATGTAAGTGGCGTATTAACGGGAAGAACCGGATGCAGACCGGATGCCGGCTGCCACGCCTTGTAACGCACGCCGGCCACCGCGACGCCCGACATGCCGGCCGGCTTCAGCGGAACGGGACGGCCGTTGCACGCGACCGTGTAGCGCTCGGGGTTGGCGGTTTCCAGCCTGACCTGCAGGCGCTCGACCGAACTGTCGACATACCGCACCGTGCCGCCCACCGCGCCCTGTTCGCCCATGACATGCCAGGGTTCCAGCGCCTGACGCAGCTCGAGCTTGGCGCCCTCGTATTCCACTTCGCCGCAGAACGGAAAACGGAACTCGAGCTGAGCTTCGAACCATTCGGACCGGATGTCAAAACCGTTGCTCCTCAGGTCGGCAAGCACGTCGAGAAAATCCTGCCAGACGTAATGCGGCAGCATGAACCGATCATGCAGGGTCGTGCCCCAGCGCACGAGGCCGCCATCGGCGGGGTTCTGCCAGAAACGGGCGATGAGGGCGCGCACCAGCAGTTGCTGGGCAAGGCTCATGCGGGCATTCGGTGGCATCTCGAAGCCGCGGAATTCGACGAGGCCAAGACGACCGGTCGGGCCATCCGGCGAAAACAGCTTGTCGATGCAGATTTCCGAGCGGTGGGTGTTGCCGGTCACGTCGGTCAGGAGATTTCGGAACAGCCGGTCCACCATCCACGGCAGCGGCGCCTGCGCCATGCCGGGCAGCGGCACCTGCGCCATGGCGATTTCCATTTCGTAAAGCGTGTCGTGGCGCGCTTCGTCGATGCGCGGTGCCTGGCTGGTCGGGCCAATGAACATGCCGGAGAAGAGGTAGGACAGGGAGGGATGACGCTGCCAGTGCAGGATCAGGCTTTTCAGCAGATCAGGACGACGCAGGAAGGGGCTGTTGTTGGGGTTGTTGCTACCTACAACCACATGGTTGCCGCCGCCGGTGCCGGTGTGGCGTCCATCGATCATGAACTTGTCGGCGCCAAGCCGTGTCTGACGGGCCTCCTCATAGATCGCGGTTGTGATCTCCACGCAATCCTTCCAGTTGGAGGCGGGGTGGATATTGACCTCGATCACGCCGGGGTCTGGAGCGACACGCATGACGTTGATGCGTTCGTCCTGTGGCGGCGAATAGCCTTCGATATGGATCGGCAACCCCAGGTCCGATGCGGCCTTTTCTGCGGCGGCGATCAGGTCGAGATAGTCCTCCACCCGCTCGACGGGCGGCATGAAGACGCAAAGCCGCCCGTCGCGCGGCTCGACGCTCAACGCCGTGCGCACCGCGCCGCGAATATCGGCGTTTGCGGCTTCAAGCACCTGCTCGACGCGCTTCTGGCGCTCTTCCGCAGCGGCCTTTCGCGATGCTTCAGCCAATGCACGCGCCGGCGCGCCGTAATCGGGCAATTCTTCCCGCTCGATCGATGGGTCGGCCTCGTGGATATAGGGATATTGCGATGGTGGCACATAGGGCAGGGTGCCAAGCGGCATGCGAAAGCCGATCGGGCTATCGCCTGGGATCAGAAAGATCTTGCCGCGTCGCGTGCGCCATTTTTCGGAAATCCATTTCTGGCCGCCGGCTCGCGCATTCCACGCCTGGACGGGGAGAATATAGCCGGTGGGTGTCGTTAGTCCCCGTTCGAAGACCTTGGCGATCCGGGCGCGTTCTTCCGGACTTTCGAGTTTGGAATTGGACGGATCGACGTTTTCGGGAAGGCTGCCTTCCTTGATGATCCACTCGGCGGGATCCTCGAAGGCGGGAATGATCATGTCATTCTGAATTTCGAGTTCGGCGGCAATGCCGGCGATCAGGGCCTCCGCCTCCTTGGCGGTCACACGGGTATCCTTGCCCTCGGCGGCGATCAGCTCCGGATTATGCCAGATCGGCTTGCCGTCCTTGCGCCAGTAAAGCGAGAAGGTCCAGCGCGGCAGGCTTTCGCCGGGATACCATTTGCCCTGGCCGTAATGCAGGAAACCACCGGGCGCGAAGCGGTCGCGCAGGCGGCGAATGAGCTTGTCGGCCATTTCGCGCTTGGTCGGGCCCACGGCATCGGTGTTCCATTCGCCGGATTCGAAATCGTCGATGGAAACGAATGTCGGCTCCCCGCCCATGGTGAGGCGGACATCGGCGCCGTTCAGAACCTGGTCGACATGATCGCCCAGCGCATTTAGCGCTTCCCAGCTTTCGTCCGAAAACGGCTTGGTGATGCGCGGATGTTCGGCCACGCGCGAGACCGTCATGTCGAAGGCGAAGGTGGTGTTGACATCGCCGTAGAGCCCGCCGGTAATCGGAGCGGCGTTTCCGTAGTGCGGCGTTGCGGCGAGCGGAATATGACTTTCGCCCGTCAGAAGGCCGGAGGTCGGGTCGAGGCCAATCCACCCGGCGCCGGGGATGTAGACTTCGCACCACGCATGCAGATCTGTGAAATCGACCTCGGTGCCGGAAGGCCCGTCGAGCGCCTTGAGATCAGGCGCGAGCTGGATGAGATAGCCCGAGACGAAGCGGGCGGCCAGCCCGAGATGCCGGAGAATCTGCACGAGAAGCCAGCTGGAATCGCGGCAGGAGCCGAGCGCCAGCGTCAGCGTCTGCTCCGGGGTCTGCACGCCGGGCTCCATGCGGATCACGTAGTTGACCGCCTGCTGCAGGCGGGCGTTCAGGCCAACCACGAAATCCACGGTTCGTTGCGGGGTGCGGTCGATCTGATCAAGATAGGCTTGCAGGGCAGGGCCGGCTGGCTCGGCCTTCATGTAGATTTTCAGGTCGTCCCTGATCTCTTCCGCATAGTCGAACGGCCACGTCTCCGCCTCCTCTTCCACGAAGAAGTCGAAGGGATTGTACACCGTCATGTCTGCGACGAGATCGACTTCGATCTTCAGTTCGGAGACGGGATCGGGAAAGACGTAGCGGGCGAGGTAGTTGCCGTAGGGATCCTGCTGCAACGTCACGAAATGATCGGAAGGCGAAACCCGCAGCGAGTGGCTGATAACCTTGGTCTTGGAATGGGCTGCAGGCTTGAGCCGGATGATCTGCGGCCCGAGACGGACCGGTTTGTCATACTGATAATGGGTGAGATGATAGATCGCAGCCTTGATTGCCATGCAGTTCTTTACCCCTCGGGACGGTCTTTGCCGTCATTTTCGCAAGTTTGTGCAATGCGAAGAGAGATTGCAAGGCTCGAATTCCCCGTGCCGCAAATGCGGTAGTATAGCCGTCGCAGGCGGGACAGGACGTTGCCGGACGGCTGAGGCGGGCCGCCCGGCAGATCGGTAGCAAGCGTGGGGACCTATCGCTTGGGAGCTACCAATGCAAAAAAGGCACCCTGGGGATCGGTGCCCTGCACGACCCAGGCGCCACCCGGCACTTCCATCGGGCCGTTGACGACCGTGCCGCCGGCCGAATGGATGCGCTCGATGGCGGCATCGATTGCCTCGACGTTGATATAGAAGCTCCAATAGGGCGGCGCGGGGATCGAAGCGAACTTTGTCATCATGCCGCCGAACGCGGCCTCGCCCGTGCCGAAAAGCTGGTAGATGCCCATCGGCCCCATGTCCATGGCTTCGAACTTGATCCAGTTGAACAGCTTGGAATAGAAGGCGAAGGCGGTATCGAGGTCGCCGGCCATCAGCTCGTGCCAGCCGATGAAGCCCGGCGTTCCCATCGGGGCCGTCGGCGGCATGTCGCCATCCGTTCCGCGAAACAGCGCAAAGACGCCGCCATGTGGATCGGTGACGACCGCGAAGCGTCCGACGCCCGGAATATCGTCCGGCGCGCGGTGCACCGTGCCGCCATTGGCCGCGACATCCGCTGCAGCGGCATCAACATCGTGCACAGCAATATAGCCCAGCCATGCCGGCGGGATGTTCATGTCGAGCGCGCTCTGAGGCATTGTCATCAGGCCGGCGACCTGCTCGCCGCTCGGGGCCGTAAAGAGAGTGTAGTCGGCTCCAGGCATGCCGGAATCTTTCGATCCCCATCCGGTCACCGTCGTATAGAAGGCATCAGCCCCCTTCGTGTCGGTCGTCATCAGTTCGTACCATACGAAGTTCCCGTGCATATCCGGCATTCTGCTCTCCTCAATCTTCGCTTTGAAAGGACGTGAAAGACCACGGCGGCGAACAAGCATCCGCCGCCTTGTTATCGATTGTGTGACGTGCTGATGGTGGCCGAGGCGCTCAGGCGCAGCAGGATTGCGTCTTGGCCGGCTGCTCGTATTCGTCGTGGCGCTTCACGAAGCTCAGGGTCGAGGTTTCGTTCCGGCCTTTCGGTGCGCGGTCAAGGATCATCAGCGTGCTGAGGATCTCTTCGCCGCCGCGGGCATAGTCCGAATAGGTGTGATAGATCGCGCCATCGGTGTCCTTGTAGAAGGCGCTCATGCCCGGCAGCTCGTCATGGGCGTCTTCGCTCGGGGTCTCGCGGAAATTGTAGAAGACCTTGCCGCTTTCCAGTTCCTCCTTGGTGAAGGAGACGTTGTAGTCGGAGTTGAAGTCGCTGCCGTAGGATGACACCCACGGGAAATCCCAGCCCATGCGCTTCTTGTAGGCCTCGATCTTGTCGAGCGGCGCGCGTGCAACGATCACCAGCGAAACATCGTGATTGTTGAGGTGGACGAGGGCGCCGCCGAGATGGTCGGCAAGGAAGGAGCAGCCGGGGCAGCCGGCATCCCAGTCCGGGCCGAACATGAAGTGATAGATCATCAGCTGGCTGCGGCCTTCGAAAAGGTCTGCCAGCGTCTTCTTGCCCGTGGGGCTGTCGAATGTGTAGGCCTTGTCGATCTTCACCCACGGCATGGCCTGCCGTTCGGCGCGAATCTTGTCGCGAAGGCGCGTTTCCTCCTTCTCGACGGCCAGAAGACTGCGCCGTGCTTCAAGCCACTCCTCGCGCGATACAACCGGATTGCTCAACATCGGTCATTCCTCCTCAGAAATCACGTTTCGTTCCCGTTGACTGAAAAGGTTGATATCAACATTATTCGGCCATGTCAAAGCATATCGTAATCCCGTTCGAGACCACGCTTCACGTTCGAGACACCTGCCTGTGTCTGCATGTGCAGCGCGCGGCGCGAGCCTTGGCGCGCAAATTCGACGATGCGCTGCGCCCGCTCGACCTCACCAATGGCCAGTTTTCCCTGCTGATGTCCCTCAATCGACCGGAGCCGCCGCCGATGGCGCCTGTCGCCCATCTTCTCGCCATGGATCGCACGACATTGACGGCGGCGCTGAAGCCTCTGGAGAAGCGCGGTCTCGTCGTTGTTCTCGTCGATCACGCCGATCGCCGCCAGCGCCGCATGAAGCTGACGCCTGCCGGGCATCTTCTGCTGTCGCAAGCTTTGCCGATCTGGAAGAAGACCCATGCGGAGGTCGATGCGGGCCTCGGCGAGGGCGTGCCCGCGCGCTTGCGCAACGACCTCATGGCCTTGGCCTGACCATTTTTCCCCGATCAAATAGAACGAGCAACAACAGCAGGAGGAGACTGCCCATGCGCATGATTTTTGTGAACCTTCCGGTCAAGGACGTCGCGCGATCGAAGGCGTTCTTTTCAGGCCTGGGATTGGGGTTCAGTTTCAACGACGAATATTCCGACGAATCGACCGCCTGCATGGTCATCGAGCAGAACATCTACGTGATGCTCATGCACGAAGATCGCTTCAAGGGATTTCTCAAGGGAGAGGTCAGCGACACCTCGAAGGGAACGGAAGTCCTGACATGCCTTTCGGTATCGAGCCGGAAGGACGTGGACGACACGCTCGCCAAGGCGCTGGAACTGGGCGGCAAGCCCTGGCTGCCGATCATGGACTATGGCTTCATGTATGGCTGCAGCTTTCAGGATCCCGACGGCCACGTCTGGGAGCTTTCCTACATGGAGCCGCAGGCACCCCCGGCGTGATCGAAACTTCCCGCTGGAATCGCGGGCGGCTTCTTCGGCAACTTCAGCGACATGGCGAGAATTAGGGATATGGACCAAGCTCCGGGTGCCTTGATCCAAAGGGCTTTGGACTGCTAGTTTCGCGACGAACCCGGCTGCACCTTTGCAAAACACCTTGCCTTGGAGACACTTGCCTCATGCACCGGCCAAAGCCCCTGCTTGCTTTCCTGATGATCCTGCTTCTGCCCTGCTTCGCCTTGGCCGGAGAATTGCGGGACGCGACGTTCAAAAGCCCGACCCTCGGCGCGGACCTGAATGTCAATGTCTACATCCCCGATGGCCGCCCGCCGCTGGAGGGCTGGCCGGTGCTGTATCTCCTGCATGGTCATGGCGGAAACCAGAACAGCTGGCGCGATCTCGGCAAGATCCAGCCGACTTTGGACCGCATGATCGCCAACCGCACGATCAAGCCGCTGGTGGTGGTCATGCCGGCTGCGAAAAACAGCTGGTATGTCGATTCCGGTCCTGCCGGCGGCCCCGGCGATTACGAAACCGCAATCACGGTCGATCTCCGCAAGCAGATCGAGGCAACGCTGCCGGTACGCCAGGATCGGGACGGTCGCGCCATCGCCGGTCTGTCCATGGGCGGCTACGGCGCCTTACGTCTCGCCTACAGCCATCCCGACCTCTATGATTCCGTCGCCAGCATGTCGGGCGCCATCTGGCACAACATCCCGGAAACCGAGCTTTCCAAGACCCCCGCGGACCTCAAGCTCATTCACGACAATATGTTCTTCCACAAGGTCAATCCCGAGACGATCCTTGCCGGCATCGTGCTGCCCTCGGTCGGCGATCATTTCTCCGGGTCCTTCGGCACGCCGTTCAATGCGCGCATCTTCAACGAGAAGAACATCTTCACCATCGCCGCGCGCCGTCTGGGCAAGGGCGGCTCCCTGCCGCCGACCTATCTGACCTGCGGCGACGATGACGGTTTCCGCCTCTGGCGCGGCGCGATCGCGCTCTACGATATGCTGCAGGCCCACGGCCGCACCGCCGAGTTGCGCCTGACCGATGGCGATCATCACTGGAGCGTGTGGCGCAGCGAAATTGCAAATGTGCTAAAGTTTATCGACAAACAGTTGGCAACGGGCGAGATTATGGCGAAACAGTGACGCCATTTCCGAGTATTACAGTTTTGTGACACTAATATAATCGGCATTTCAATTGGAAATGCCGAAAGTAACCCGTTCATTGCCGGTTCATCCAGGCGCTCTACCCTTTATACGGTTAAAAAACCGCCGATGGGATGGTGCTATGAAACGCTATGAAATCATGGATGGCATGCGAGGTTACTTCCTCGTTTTCATGCTGATCAACCATCTCGTCTTCACCGGCGGGTACTGGTTGTTGTTCGCCAATCACAACCAGCTCGCCTTCGTGGAAGATGCCCAGGGCTTCGTGTTCCTGTCGGGCCTGCTCGTTGGCATGGTCTATAGCCGCAAAATGATGAAGGACGGCTACTTCGCCGGCAGCGAGAAGGTAACCGCTCGTGCCTTCGAGCTTTATCGTTATGCGATGGGTATCGTCATTGCAGTGCTTGCCGTGGCACTGGTGCTGCCGAACGCGCCGCAGGCCTGGTTCAACTGGATCGGTTCGACGAATTTCGACGATCCGATGCGTCTTGCCGCCGTCGCGACCTTCCTGTTCCAGCCGACGTTCATGGATATCCTGCCGCAATATGTCGTCTACATGCTGTTTGCGCCGCCGGTGATCTGGCTCTGCCTGAAAGGACGCTGGGCAGAAGTCATGACCGTGTCGCTGCTCCTGTGGCTTGCGGGCCAGCTCGGGCTCCAGCGCCTCGTCACCGATCCGGTCAATAGCTGGATCATGGGGCCGGACAAGGAAGGCATCCGTGTCAGCTTCAACCTGCTCGGCTGGCAGATCGTGTTCTTCTCCGGCCTCGTTCTGGGGGTGTTGACCTCAGCAAACAAGATTGAGTGGGATAAAGTCTTCGATCCACAGAAGACCTTTTTCCCCAAGGTTGCGGCTGCCGTTCTTCTGTTCTTCCTGCCGCTTCGTATTCTGACCGCGCATGACCTGATGCCCGAAGCCGTGCTTGCCAAGTTCGCGACGATGGAAGTCCGTGCCGATTTCGGCCCTGTCTATCTGCTGAGCTTCCCGGCCGCAGCTTTCCTCGTCACCTGGCTGATCGTGGCGGGCCCGAAGCACAGCCATGTTGCGGTCCGGAAGGCCGCCGCCGTCCTGCACTGGGTCTTTACCCTCGGCTTCCTGCGCCTGCTCGGTCGCCACTCGCTGCACGTCTATGTCTGGCACGTCGCGATCGTCTACGGCGTCTATTACATCGACCAGCAGACGCCCATCTTCAGTCAGTTGGAAAAGACGCTGATCGCGCTTTTCGCGGTAGCGACCCTTGCACTTCCGGCGCTGTGGCGCGAGCGGGACAAGTGGCTCAGCAAGCCGCCGCAGAAGGCAACGTTGCCCGCCGGCGGCAACTGAGACCAAGGCTCGATAGAAAAGACCGCATCTGGCGCCAGATGCGGTCTTTTCATTTGGGGACTTGGCGATCAGCCGAAATCGCCCAGATCGCGAACGGCGCCGCGGTCGGCGGAGGTCGCGAAAGCGGCATAGGCTTTGAGTGCCGTGGTGACCTTGCGCTTGCGTTGCTCGACCGGCTTCCAGCCCTTGGCATCCTGCTCGGCACGACGGGCGGCGATTTCCTCTTCGGAAACGCGCAGGCTGATCGTGCGGTTCGGGATATCGATATCGATCATGTCGCCTTCCCGCACGAGACCGATCACGCCGCCATTGGCGGCTTCCGGCGAAACGTGACCGATCGAAAGGCCCGAGGTGCCGCCCGAGAAGCGTCCGTCGGTGATCAGCGCGCAGGCCTTGCCGAGGCCCTTGGACTTCAGGTAGCTCGTCGGATAGAGCATTTCCTGCATGCCGGGGCCGCCCTTCGGGCCTTCGTAGCGGATGACGACGACGTCGCCGGCTTTGACCTCATTGGCAAGGATCGCCTTGACCGAGGCGTCCTGGCTTTCGAAGACGCGGGCCGGGCCGGAAAACTTCAGGATCGATTCGTCCACACCGGCCGTCTTCACGATGCAGCCGTTGATCGCGATGTTGCCCTTGAGGACGGCGAGACCGCCATCCTTGGAGAACGGGTGCTGGGCATCGCGGATGACGCCTTTTTCGCGGTCGATATCGAGTTCCTTCCAGCGCGCGTTCTGGCTGAAGGCGACCTGGGTCGGGATGCCGCCCGGCGCGGCGCTGAAGAGTTCGAAGGCGGCCGGATTGTCGGTCACCGCAATGTCCCATTTGGCAAGCGCGTCGCCCAGCGTCTTGGCGTGGACGGTCGGCAGATCGCGGTTGATCAGGCCGGCGCGATCGAGCTCGCCGAGGATCGCCATGATGCCGCCGGCGCGGTGCACGTCTTCCATATGCACGTCGGCCTTGGCCGGCGCGACCTTCGAAAGGCACGGCACCTTGCGCGACAGGCGGTCGATGTCGTCCATGGTAAAATCGACTTCGCCTTCGTGGGCGGCGGCAAGAATGTGCAGAACGGTGTTGGTCGAGCCGCCCATCGCGATATCGAGCGCCATCGCGTTCTCGAAGGCGCCCTTCGAGGCGATGGTGCGCGGCAGCGCGGTCACGTCTTCGGCTTCGTAGTAGCGCTTGGTCAGGCCGACGATATCGCGGCCGGCCTGCCGAAACAGCTTTTCGCGATCGGCATGGGTCGCAAGCGTCGAGCCGTTGCCGGGCAGGGAAAGTCCCAGCGCTTCGGTCAGACAGTTCATCGAGTTTGCCGTGAACATGCCGGAGCAGGAGCCGCAGGTGGGGCAGGCGGAGCGTTCGATGACCTTGACGTCCTCGTCGCTCACCTTGTCGTCGGCGGCGGCAACCATCGCATCGACGAGATCGAGCGCATGGGTCTTGCCGTCGGAGAGCACCACCTTGCCGGCTTCCATCGGGCCGCCGGAAACGAAGATGACCGGGATATTGAGACGCAGCGCCGCCATCAGCATGCCGGGCGTGATTTTGTCGCAGTTCGAAATGCAGACCATGGCGTCGGCGCAGTGGGCGTTGACCATGTATTCGACGCTGTCGGCGATGATTTCGCGCGACGGCAGCGAATAGAGCATGCCGTCATGGCCCATGGCGATGCCGTCATCGACAGCGATCGTGTTGAATTCCTTGGCGACGCCGCCATTGGCTTCGATTTCGCCTGCAACAAGCTGGCCAAGGTCCTTCAGGTGGACGTGGCCGGGCACGAACTGGGTAAACGAGTTCACCACCGCGATAATCGGCTTGCCAAAGTCTCCGTCCTTCATGCCCGTCGCGCGCCACAGGCCGCGCGCGCCGGCCATGTTGCGGCCGTGGGTGGTGGTTCGGGAGCGATAGGCTGGCATGGTCGTCTTCCTTGAACGTCAACGAGGGATTTTTCGGGCGATCCCTTGATCGCGAGCGCTGGTCAATACCGCAAAACCGCGGGGCCGTCACTGTCACTGAAACGATATTTGGTTCGGTTGGCCGCGATCGGCTGAATTATTTCGGCGGAGGACCGCTGTTGCCTTTCGGCACCTGTCATTCAGCGAGAGCCTGATTTGAGGCAAAATCATGTCGCTTACCCCCATTTGGGGGATGCGGGAAAAGCTGAATTCGGTTTCAGTCATGCGGCCAGACACTTTGCTAGGCTGGCTTATTTCAGTACCAAGACCTTTATCAAAGCCCCCTCTTCAAGCCACGGAAGAGGGGCTTTTTTATTCGGGAGCACTGATTTGGAAAGCGGCAGGGTAGCGTTCAATTGATAGGGTGACGCTTCTGATCTCCACACATCAAAAAGGCCTCTCGATCACTCGAAAGGCCTTATAAACTGGATGGTGGGCGTGACAGGGATTGAACCTGTGACCCCTACGATGTCAACGTAGTGCTCTCCCGCTGAGCTACACGCCCATCCGATGTCGGCGCATAGACCACAAAACCCTTTCCGGCGTCAATAGGCTTTGTTGCGCTTTTTGACAGGAAATTTCGAAGTCTTCGCGAGCCCTTGTTTTACAGGCTCAGGCCGCCAGCATCTTGTTCACTTCATCGACGAGGTCGCGAAGGTGGAAGGGCTTGGAGAGGACCTTGGCGTCCTTCGGGGCCTTCGAATCGGGGTTGAGCGCAACAGCGGCAAAGCCGGTGATGAACATCACCTTCAGGTCCGGGTCGAGTTCGGTGGCGCGGCGCGCCAGTTCGATGCCGTCCATTTCGGGCATGACGATGTCGGTCAGCAGCAGCGAGAAGGGCTCTTCGCGCAGACGGTCGTAGGCGCTGGCGCCATTGTCGAAGGACTGCACCTTGTAGCCGGCCTTTTCGAGGGCCTTGACCAGAAAGCGGCGCATGTCGTTGTCGTCTTCGGCGAGAAGGATTTTGGGATTCATGTAATTAAGCCGTTGCTTGTAGCGTCGAGATATCAGGATGCGCGGTTGCACCATGAAACCGCTGTTGGGTAAATATCCGGTGAAGAGCAGGCGTCAAGCCTCGCGCAACCGGCAAGGCGCAACTATGGACACAGTTGCCGTCTGCTGGCAACATACATGAAACTGCAACATGATGACATGGTAAAAGGGCTCCCATGAGCGAGCACGACGGCGACATCGATCTGTTCGAGGTTCGCGAGCCGCAAACCCAGCGTATCCCCTTCGTTTTCAATTCGCCGCATAGCGGGCGCCGCTACAGTCGTGCCTTTCTGGAACAGTCACGGCTCGATGCCATGGCAATCCGCCGTTCCGAAGATCACTATGTGGACGAATTGTTCGGTTGCGTGACCGATCTCGGCGCGCCGCTGCTGCTGGCGCACTTTCCGCGCGCCTTTCTCGACGTCAACCGCGAGCCCTACGAGCTTGATCCAAGGATGTTCGACGGACAGTTGCCGCCTTATGCCAATATCGGCTCGATGCGGGTTGCCGGCGGTCTCGGCACGATCCCGCGTCTCGTTGCAGAAAACATGGATATCTACAAGACGCGGCTGCCAGTGGAACAGGCGCTCGATCGTGTGGAAAGCATCTACAAGCCGTATCATGCCTGCCTGCGCAAGCTGATCGCCCGCACCCATGTCGAGTTCGGTCTTTCGGTTCTGGTCGATTGCCACTCGATGCCCGGCAATATCCGCTTGGCCGGCAGCGGCCAGCGGCCGGATTTCATCATTGGCGATCGCTACGGAACAAGCGTCTCCGCCGATATCTGCCAGGCGGCCGTCAGCCTGCTTGAAGAGCTTGGTTTCTCCGTCTCGCGTAACAAGCCCTATGCCGGCGGCTTCATCACCGAGCATTATGGCCGCCCCGCACGCGGGCTGCATGCGCTGCAGATCGAGATCAACCGCTCACTCTATGTCGATGAGGCGACGTTGGAGAAGAAGCCGCAGTTTTCGCTGTTTGCCGAAGCACTTTACAGCTTCCTGGCGGCCTTCGCGCTGTATGTCGAAAAATATGCCGACGGCACGGCGCTTGCCGCCGAGTAAAATTCCTCCCGTCTCCCGGCTATTCTTGCTTTTTCGAAGCAAAAAAAACCGCGCACGGGGCGCGGTTGAAGTCTAGGGAGGAAACACCCAAGGAGGGTATTTACAGCCACAAGTGACTGTACGAAAAAGTTAATATTGCATCGCACAATTGTCAAGCCGCTTTTCGGCCACAATGCTGCGCTGCGCAAAAGCGATCCCTCCTGATTTTGAGGGAAAATTGGGCGATTCGTGACAGATTCTTGAAGTTTTGAATGCGCTTTCAAGGATTCCAGCCGGGAATGAGCGAAGGTTCGCAAAAAACGCGTTCATTTTCGCAAATTTTCGTTCCTCTTCTTTTTTTGAAAAAACTCCTCTAAACACGAACCGGCCGTTGTTTTCCGCCCAT
The DNA here is from genome assembly GCF_001931685.1 of Pararhizobium arenae. Taxonomy (GTDB): domain Bacteria; phylum Pseudomonadota; class Alphaproteobacteria; order Rhizobiales; family Rhizobiaceae; genus Pararhizobium; species Pararhizobium arenae. The sequence continues at coordinate 184,728 of NZ_MOOY01000005.1, forward strand.
TTCCGCCGCCGAGACGGCGTGTTTTCCAGTCTGTGAGGTTTCCCATGCTGCCAGATCGTGAGTTCTTCGACCGCCTCGCCGATGCAGCCCGCGCGGAAACCCTGCCGCGGTTTCGCACCGGCATCAGCGTTGCCAACAAGGAAGCCGCCAGTTTCGATCCGGTGACGGAGGGAGATCAGGCGGCCGAAACGGCAATCCGCGCCCTCATCGAGCGGGAGTTTCCGGGCCATGGCATCCTCGGCGAGGAGCATGGCAGCGTCGGCCTCGATCGGGAATTCGTCTGGGTCATCGATCCCATCGATGGCACGCGCGCCTTCATTTCCGGCCTGCCGGTGTGGGGAACCCTGGTCGGTCTTTACCGGAACGGCGAGGCGATCATGGGCCTGATGGACCAGCCTTTTACCGGCGAGCGTTATTTCGCCGACGGTGCGCGCACCATGTATCGCGGGCCGGAAGGGGAAAAGACCCTCGCCACGCGGACCTGCGCCGATATCTCCGATGCCATCATGTTTACGACATCGCCGCATCTCTATCCCGGTGATCTGAAGCGTCGTTTCGAAACGGTCGAAAGCAAGGTTCGCCTGTCGCGCTACGGATGCGATTGTTATGCTTTCGCGCTGCTGGCCGGTGGGCATGTCGATCTGGTCATCGAGGCGGGGCTCAAGCCGTATGATGTCGCAGGCCTTATCCCCCTGATCGAGCAGGCCGGCGGTGTCATCACAAACTGGGATGGCGGCCCGGCGGAGATGGGGGGCGAGATCCTCGCCGCCGGCGATCCCACGCTTCACGAAAAAACTCTGGCTTTTCTCAACAGCTGAGGGTGCGGCCGCGCGTCATTGCTCGGCGGTTGCCTCCATCGTGCCTTGTGCGGCGATGTCCTCATTCAGGTCGGCGGCGTTGCCTGGAATGAAGGCTTCGATGGCGGCAATCGCCTGCGCCCGGTAGAGGTCGCTTTCATGGAGCAATTCGTGGCGGGCGCCATCGATGGGTATCAGGTGCCCCGCGCGGAAATTGCGCGCAAGGGCTTCCATGGCCCTGTAGGGAACCAGCCGATCCTGGGTCGGCGCAAGCAGGATCGTCGGAACGCGGATTTGCGTCAGATGCTCCTGGCGCGTGATGCGGCGAATGGCCTTGAAGGTTTCATGCAGCCAGCGTGCGGACGGAGGCCCGAGCGCAAGGGCTGCCTGCGCTTCGGTAATGCCCGTGTTGCGGGCGAAGCGAGCCGGATCATGGGTCAGAAGATTGCGCGAGAAGGGCAGAGAGCCCTTGTCGCGCGTCAGCGGCAGGAAGCCGAAGCCGAACCACGTGGCGATGGCGGCCAGCATGCCGATCTTGCGATGTCCTATCGCCTGGCCACCAAGTTCCACGAAGGGTGCGAGAACGGCGAGCCGGTCGATGCGGCTGGCGAGATAAGGCGCCTGCGAGAGCGCCACGAGCGCGCCCATGGAGTGAGCGACCATGAAAAAGGGCAGGCGGGTGTCGGGCAGCACGATCTTTTCGAGAAACAGCGACAGGTCCCGCTCATAGTCCGAGAAGCGGCGCACATGGCCGCGGCGCGTGACTTTATGGATGCGATCCGATCCGCCCTGTCCACGCCAGTCGAAGGTGGCGACCCAAAGCCCGCGCTCCAGAAATTCGCCGATCGTTTCGAAATACTTCTCGATCGATTCATTGCGTCCCTGCAGCACGACGACCGTTCCCTTGGCAACGGCTGCATCCGAGCGGAAGATCGCATAGCGGATCTTGCGGCCGTCCGCGCCTTCGAAAAAGCTGACGGTGTGTCCATGCACTTTGCCCGGGGGAATGGGATTGTCGGCTGTCGGGTGGAGGATGGCTGTCATCGTTTTCCGTCTGGTTGGCGCGGAGCATGCGGGAACTTTGCGTCCGACGGATTACGATATGGTTTAGCGGTATGAAAGAGACCAGTGGAGTGTGCGCAAAATGGGGCCGCAACGGAAAAAGCCCGGACGATGCCGGGCTTTCGGACGCATGCTGCCGAAGCAGAAATGCGAAATCTTAGAGGCCGAGGCCTTCGAAGCGCTTCTTGAACTTGGAAACGCGGCCGCCGCGGTCCATGAGCTGCTGGTTGCCGCCGGTCCAGGCCGGATGCGACTTCGGGTCGATTTCGAGGTTCATGGTCGCGCCTTCCGAGCCCCAGGTCGAGCGGGTTTCGTATTCGGTACCATCAGTCATCACGACCTTGATGGTGTGGTAAGCGGGATGGATATCAGCCTTCATAACAATCTTCCTGCAAGTTCCAGGGTCCAATTGTCGCAAGGCATTGCGGCAGGCGGACCGAACACGTAAATGAAGCCGCAGACCGATTGCGGGCTACGGCTTCCCAATTTGATGCCGTGCCTATACATGATGGTCTCCCGGATAACAAGTACCGCCGAAGAAGGTTCATGCGAGTTTCGCCGCTTCTTCCGCAATTGGAGGTCATGTGGCACACGAGGTATCCCCGGCGACAAGAAGAACGTCGCTGCGTCCCCTCGGACAACTTCTCCCCTACATCAGGCGATACCGTCTTCTGGTGATCGGAGCACTGGTTTCGCTTGTTGTTGCAGCCGCGACCACTCTGACCTTGCCGATGGCCGTCCGGCGCATGATCGATCACGGGTTCTCGACATCGGATTCCGGATTCATCAACACCTATTTCGGCATGCTGATGGCGCTTGCGGTCGTGCTCGCGCTGGCGAGCGCCACACGGTATTATTTCGTCATCACCATCGGGGAGCGCATCGTCGCCGATCTGCGGCGTGATGTTTTCGCCCATGTCACCAAGCTTTCCGCCTCGTTTTTTGACGTCAACCAGTCGGGAGAGATCGTCTCGCGGCTGACGGCCGACACGACGCAGCTGAAGTCGGCCGTTGGCGCGACCGCGTCGGTCGCGCTTCGAAACCTGATCCTCTGTCTCGGGGCCATCGCCATGATGGTCTACACCAGCCCCAAGCTTTCAAGCCTTGTGCTCGCGGCAATCCCGCTCATCGTCTTCCCGCTCGTTGCCTTCGGCCGGTCGGTGCGCCGTCGCTCGCGCGAAGCGCAGGATACGTTGGCCGCAGCCTCGGCCTATGCCAGCGAGGCCATTTCCGCCAACCGCACGGTGCAGGCCTTCAATGGCGAATACGCCGCGCAGTCCCGTTATGCCGCCGCCGTCGAAAACGCGTATGATGCGGCACGCGCTGCCGTAAAGGCACGCTCCGTTCTGACGGCCTTTGCGATCACCATGATCTTCGGCAGCGTCGTCGCCGTACTCTGGTTCGGTGCGCAGGATGTGCTCGCGGGCACCACATCGCCCGGCACGCTCAGCCAGTTCCTGCTGTATTCGGTCTTTGCCGCCGGCAGTCTCGGCTCGCTGTCTGAAGTCTGGGGCGAGCTTTCGCAGGCCGCGGGCGCGGCCGAACGCTTGAGCGAGCTTCTGGCGGAGAAGCCTGAAATCGCCGCTCCGGTCGATCCCGTGCCGCTTCCTGTCCCGGCGGAAGGTCGGGTCGTCTTCGATAACGTTTACTTCGCCTATCCCGCTCGCCCGGATGAAAAAAGCTTGAAGGGCCTCAACTTCTCCGTCAAACCCGGCGAGACCGTTGCCATCGTCGGCCCGTCCGGCGCCGGCAAGAGCACGGTTTTCTCGCTGCTCCTGCGCTTCTACGATCCGGTCAGAGGAACGGTGTCCGTCGATGGGGTGGATGCGCGTTCGGTCGATCCGGATGCGCTGCGCCAGCGTATCGCCATCGTTCCGCAGGATGTGACCATCTTCGCGACGTCGGTGCACGACAATATCGCCTTTGGCCTGCCGAATGCGACGCGCGAAGCCGTTCGCGCAGCCGCGACCGCGGCACAGGCCGACGAGTTCATCTCAAGGCTCCCCGAAGGCTACGACACCCAGGTCGGCGAACGCGGCATCACGCTTTCGGGCGGTCAGCGTCAGCGTATCGCCATTGCCCGCGCGATCCTCAAGAACGCGCCGATCCTGCTGCTCGACGAGGCAACCTCCGCGCTCGATGCGGAGAGCGAAGTGCTGGTTCAGAAGGCACTCGACGACCTGATGCAGGGTCGTACGACGCTCGTCATCGCCCATCGCCTGGCAACCGTGCTGAAGGCGGACCGCATCCTCGTCATGGATCAGGGGCGGATTGTCGAGGAGGGCAACCATGCCTCCCTCGTTCGGCAGGGCGGTCTTTATGCCAAGCTCGCGCGCCTGCAGTTCGATCATGCTGCCGAAGAGCTGCGCGTCGTCGGAAGCTGAGATCTTCCGATGGTCTCAGACGCTCCGGCCCGCCACGCGACCGGAGAAGATGCAGCCTCCGAGAAACGTGCCTTCCAGCGCATTGTATCCGTGCATGCCGCCACCCCCGAAGCCCGCGACTTCGCCGGCGGCGTAGAGCCCTTCCACCGGTTTGCCGGAAAGTTCGAGAACGCGGCCTGAAAGATCGGTCTGGAGACCACCGAGCGTCTTGCGCGTCAGGATATGCAGCCTGACAGCGATGAGCGGTCCCGCGTTCGGGTCCAGCAGCCGATGCGGCTTGGCCGTGCGCATCAACCGGTCGCCGAGGTAGTTGCGTGCCCCGCGGATGGCCGTCACCTGTGCATCCTTGGAATAGGCGTTTTCGATTTCCCGGTCGCGGGCTTCGATCTGCCAGCGCAGGTTTCCTTCGGAGATACGGGCCTCGCCGGTCAGCGTGTTCATCGCGCTCACCAGATCCTCAAGCCTATCGCGGACAATGAAATCCTCGCCCTTGTCCATGAAGGCCTGAACCGGGCCGGGCGGGTTTTTCCCGAGACGTTTCAGGAGCAGCGGAATGTTCTTGCCCGTGATATCCGGGTTCTGCTCCGAACCGGAAAGGGCGAATTCCTTCTTGATGATCGCTTTCGTGAGGATGAACCAGCTGTATTCGTGACCGGTGCGGCGGATGGCGGCGAGCGTTCCGAGCGTATCGAAGCCGGGCATGGCCGGCGCGGAAAAACGGTTGCCGTTGGCATCGCACCAGAAAGAAGAGGGCCCGGGAAGAATGCGGATGCCGTGATCCGGCCAGATCGGCGCGAAGTTCTTCAGGCCCTCTGTATAATGCCACATCCGGTCGCTGTTGATGATCGAGCCGCGGGCGCGGCTGGCAATGTCCAGCATGCGGCCGTCGACATGGTGGGGAACGCCGCTCACCATTGATTGCGGGGGAGGGCCCAGCCGCTTGACCGGCCAGGCGCGGCGTACGCGTTCGTGATCGCCGCCAATGCCGCCGGAGGTGACGATAACGGCGCCGGCGCTGATTTCGAAATCACCGGTCACGTCGCGGCTGCTCTTCTGGCCCCTCGACACAGGATCGTCCTTGAGGATCGCGCCCGCAGCGCCGCAGACCGCCTCGTTGAGCACGATCAGTTCATCGACGCGGTGGCGGAAACGAAAACGCAGCAGCCCTTTTTCTTCCGCCGCCCTTGCCCTGCGAATGAACGGTTCCAGCACGGCCGGTCCGGTACCCCATGTGACGTGGAAGCGCGGCACGGAGTTGCCATGCCCATGCGCAAGCCCGCCGCCACGCTCGGCCCAACCCACAACCGGAAACCAGCGCATGCCCAGCCCATGAAGCCAGGCGCGCTTTTCGCCGGCGGCAAAATCGAGGTAGGCTTCCGCCCAGAGCCGTGGCCAATGGTCTTCCGGGCGGTCGAAGCCGGAGGAGCCTATCCAGTCCTGTCTGGCAAGGGAAAGGCTGTCACGGATGCGCATGCGGCGCTGTTCGGGGCTATCGACGAAGAACAGGCCGCCCAGCGACCAGAAGGCCTGCCCGCCCAGATTTTGCTCGCCTTCCTGGTCCACAACGATGACGCTGCGGCCACGTTCCGCGGCTTCCGTCGCGGCGACAAGGCCCGCAAGCCCCGCACCGATGACAAGGACTTCGCAATCCATGTTTTCCCTCCCGAAACTCCGATCGTGAGCTTACGCGGACGTAAAGGTAATGCAACAGGGAAGGGCAGGCGGATGGTGTGATCCCCGCTTCCCGCCTGCGGGGAGAAGTCAAACTGTTTACTTTTCCGTCAGCTTCAGCTCGATGCGTCGGTTCTGGTCACGCGCTTCCTTGCTGTCTCCCTCGGCAATCGGCTGGAATTCACCAAAGCCTGCGGCCACCAGCCTGTCGGCTGGTACTCCCCTGGAGATCAGGAACTTGACCACCGAAGTTGCGCGGGCCGAGGAAAGCTCCCAGTTGTCCGCATAGCGACCGGAGCCCGACAACGGCACGTTGTCGGTATGGCCATCAACCCGCAGCACCCAGTTGATCTCGGAGGGGATTTCCTTGGCGAGATCGAGCAGGGCGGCGGCAAGTTTGGCCATTTCCTCCTGACCCGCCGGATTGAGCTCGTTGCCGCCGGAGGGAAACAGAACTTCCGACTGGAACACGAAGCGGTCACCGACGATGCGGATATTCTCGCGATCCGAGAGGATTTCCCTGAGACGGCCGAAGAAGTCCGAACGGTAGCGGTTCAGCTCCTGAACCCTTTGGGCAAGCGCCACGTTGAGCCGGCGGCCAAGATCCGCGATCTTGGTCTGGGAGGCCGTATCCTTCGCCTCGGCAGCCTGCAGGGCATTCTCGATCGCTGCGATCTGGCTCCTGAGCGCCGCGATCTGCTGGTTCAGCAGGTCGATCTGGCTCATAGCCCGGGCGCTGACCTGCTTTTCGGCATCCAGTTGCCCGGAAAGGTCGCCGATCCGCTGGTTGGCGGCGTCGGAGCTCCCGGCGCCCTGGTCCAGCAATGCCTGAAGGCGAGACCGTTCGCCCTCGGAGGTCGCCAGCGATGCCTGCAGGTTGGCGAGCGAATCCTCCAGATCCTGCTTGCCGCTCTGTTCAAGCGCAAGCAGTTGGGTCAGCTCGTTGATCTGGCTGTTCAGCCGGTTCAGAACGTCGTCCTTGCCGCTGATTTCGCGGCTCAGCAGGAATTGCGCCAGCACGAACACCGACAGCAAAAACATGATCGCCAGAAGCAGGGTGGAGAGGGCATCGACGAAACCGGGCCAGTAATCGACCGTGCGCTGGCTTCGGCCCTTGCGCGCCAGAGCCATGGGTTATTCTCCCGCTTCGTCGCGTATGGCGCGGCCGTGGCTGGCGCGCTCTCCTTGGGAGGGCTTCTCCCCGATGCGGGCGGCGAGTTTGTCCAGCGTCTTGCGCATGGATTTCGCCTCTTCCTGCTGCGCCTCGATCCAGTCGCGTAGCATCTGCTGCTCGCCACGCATGTTCTTGACGAGACCCTGGATGCCTTCGGCAAGGCTTGCCATGGCCGCCGTCGTGCGCTGGCTCATGCCGCCGTCCTGGTTGAGACGGGCAAGTTGCTCCGTCAGGGCGCGCAGTTCCTCGGTCGGCGCGACTGCCGGGTTGTCCGAAACGATCGCAAGATCCGATGAAACGTCGGTGACGGAGGAGAGCCAGTTTTCAAGCTCCGTGTAGAAACGGTTCTGCGCGCGACCGGCCTGCAGGTCGAGAAAGCCGAGGATCAGCGATCCGGACAGACCGAACAGCGAGGTGGAAAAAGCCGTCCCCATCCCGGAAAGCGGAGCCGAAAGTCCGGTCTTCAGGGCAGAGAGCACATCGTCCGTGCTGCCGGAGCCGGCATCCAGCGACTGGATCACCGTGTTGATGGAACCGATCGTGCCGAGCAGGCCCCAGAACGTTCCGAGAAGACCGAGAAAGACAAGGAGGCCGATCAGATAGCGCGAGGTGTCGCGGGATTCGTCGAGACGGGTCGCAATCGAATCGAGGATCGAGCGCAGTGCCGTGGTCGAGATCGCCATGGAGTGACGCTTGCCGATGAGGGACCGCATCGGGGCAAGAAGAACCGGATCCCGGCCCACCTTGTCTGCGCTGCCTGCCGCACGAAACGAGTTGAACCAGCGGACTTCCGGACGAAGACCCAGCACATGGTTGAAAACCAGCATGATGCCGATCAGCAAGACGCCGAGAATCAGGCCGTTAAGGCCGGGATTGCTCATGAAGGCCGTATGGGCCTGCCTGAAAAGGATGGCGCCGACGAAGCCGACGATGATCAGGAAAATCACCATGATCCAGAAGAAGATCATGGGACTGGTCAGTTTGTGGGGATTGTAACCATCACCCAGGTCGCTGGCCGCATCCCAACCCGACAGTTCCACTTTCGCCATGAGGCTTCAGTCTCCGCTTTTGCACTGCACCGTAACGCCCGCCGAAAGCGGCGCGTTCCGATGTGGCCGGAGACTAGAGTAACTTTGTGCCGAATTGAAGAGCTATCACGCCAGTTTGCACCGCCGTGGCACAGGTCTTACTTGCCCGGGACAGGGCGGTGCAGCACGTCGTGCAGGGCTTTGCGGATGTATTCGTTGCCGGCCACGATAGATCCGTCTTCCATGGGCTTGTTGCCGCCGTCGATATCGGCGACCCAGCCGCCGGCTTCGCGGATCAGAAGAATGCCGGCTGCGAGGTCCCAGGGGTAGAGATCGCGTTCCCAGAAACCGTCGAATCGTCCGGCGGCGACATAGGCGAGATCAAGTGCGGCCGAGCCCATGCGGCGAACGCCGGCAACTTCGCCCATGACGTGGCGCAGCTCGACGAGATAGGTGCCGTGGTTGCTGTGGCCGAGATGCGGCGTGCCGGTGCCGATGACCGCATCCGACAGGTTCTTGCGGGCGGCCACACGCAGGCGGCGATCATTGAGGAAGGCGCCGCCGCCGCGCTCGGCGGTGAAGAGTTCGTCGGTCGCCGGGTTCAGAATGACGGCGGCAACGATTTCGCCCTGCCGCTCCAGCGCGATCGAAATGGCGAAATGCGGAATGCCGTGCAGGAAGTTGGTGGTACCGTCGAGCGGATCGACGATCCAGCGATGGGCGCCGTCGGTGCCGATGATCTCATCGCTTTCCTCGCCGAGGAAGCCATAGGTCGGGCGGGCCTTCAAAAGCTCTTCGCGGATCAGCTTTTCGGCCTTGCGGTCAGCCTGCGAGACATAATCGCCCGGTCCTTTCAGCGAAACCTGCAGGTTCTGCACCTCGCCGAAATCGCGGGCCAGACCCTTGCCGGCCTTGAATGCGGCCTGAACCATGACATTGAGAAGAGCAGAACGGGCCATCTTGGCTTCCTTCGGAACGGAAATGCCGGCCGCGCAAACGACCGGCAGAAAACATACTCTTTGAGCGCCCCATCGCAAGTCGATGCGGGCATACTCGCCTTAATCTTACGTCGGGATATCAACCTCGGATGACGTCATCTGGAGGTATCAGGCGTCGCCGGACCGTCGAAGGTTCATGACCCGAGGTCCACAGCATTGCCGGTTGGCTGACCCGTGATCAGCCGACCGGGCGCTTCAAGACCACAAAAGCGGTGAAACTTCAAGCCTTGCGATGAAAAAGCAGGCGAAAGCTCAAGAGGCGCGATGTTTGTTGGCAGCATCGAGGGCTGCTTTCTGCTGGGCTTCCTCGAGTCCTAGATAAAAATCCTCAAGGGCCGGATCGGTGAGGCCGGCACGTCGCGACAGAACATACCACTTGGCCGCCTCGACCGGGTTCGGCCGCGTGCCGATGGCATTGATATAGAGATGGGACAGCTTGTTCTGCGCCACGACATTGCCGCGCTCGGCGGCGCGGCGCATCCACTTGAAGCCCTCTTCGAGGTTGCGATCGCCGCCGATGCCGTCGACGAGCCAGATGGCCAGATCGAGCTGGGCGGTGTCGTAGCCGGCCATTGCGGCGCGCGCCAGCCACTGGCGGGCCGTTTCGCGCTTGCTTTCCTCGATGCCATCGACATTGAAGTAGATCTGCGACAGCGCATACTGCGCATCGGCAATGCCCTGCTCGGCGGATTTTTCGTAATAGGGCTGGGCGGCCTTCAAGCCCTTCGGCCCGGGATTGTCGGCAACGAGGATCTGGCCATAGTTGAACTGCGCCAGGGCATTTCCCGCATCGGCAGCCTTCTTCATCAGTTCTTCGGAGCGTTTGCGATCGCGCGGAACGTCGCGGCCCTCCATCAGGATCAGCGCGTATTTGAACATCGCCGAGGGATTGCCGGCATTGGCGGCCTGCTCATACCAGAAGGCAGCATCCTTGGTGTTTTTGGCGACACCCAGCCCTTGCGAGAAGATTTCGGCAACCAGCGTCTGAGCTGCGGCGTCCCCAAGCTGCGCCTTGGGCAGGGCGATCTCGAGTGCCGTCAGATAATAGCCGCGCTGGAAGGCGCCGTAGGCATCGTCCGGCTTGCCGTCGAACGGCTTTTCGGCCGGCAAGGCCGGCAGCATTGCCCCCATGCGGTCGAAGACACCGACGCCGGCGGAAGGGGCGACCGGCTTTTCGGCTTTCGTCTCGACCTTCTTTGCGGCGATCGGAGGCTGGAGCGGCGGCACTTCGTTTTCCGGCAGGGCCGCACCGTTGAACGGCGTGATGCGCCCGCGCTTCGCAGCCGGGCCTTCGTCGATGTCCTGATCGACGCCCGGCAGGTCTTCCTGAGCGGAAGCTGTAGAATGCATGCCGATGGCCGAACCAAGGGTCAGGCTGAGGCAGAGCACACCGGCGATCAGGTGGGGACGGTTTGACATGGAATGGTCTTAATCTTCAAACCGTGGCGCTTTTTCGTCAAGAAGCGCATTCACCTGCGAAACGATGGAAGCGGCCTGTCCGGGCTCGCCGAACACGGCAAGCCGCAGGGCGACGAATTCCGCACCGGTTTCGGCCACGGCAAGGGCTGAGGCAGGATCCGTGCCGCCCATGACGATGGCCGGAATTTCCACCATGGACGCCCACCATTCGCCGAGCGCGAGGTTCTTCGGATGCGCTTCCGGCTTGATGTCGCCATCCAGCTTGCCGAAGAAGATATAGTCGGGGCGCACCTCGCCCATTTCCAGTGCGTGGTGGCGATCGGCAGCATTACCGCCGCCGACGATCAGCTTCGGGGTGAATTTTTCAACCGCCTCGGCCAGTGTTTCGGCATTGCCGGTCACATGCAGGCCGTCGGCCTTCGCCCGGCCGGCCACGCGGCTGTCGCCGGCAATGAGCGCTGCTGCGCCGGCGCTCTGGATGACCGGAACGAGCGCTTCCGCGTGCTTCTGGAAGGCGTTCTCGTCCAGACCGTATTGCGGCAGGATGACGGAGGCGACATCGCCGCCGCGCAACGCGTCTCCGATGATGACAGCGCAGTCCTTTGCGTCGGCCATATCCGGCGCGATGAGAACAAGCCGGCAGCGGTTGTCTGAATTGCTCATGGTATCTGCTCCTTGAGGGGACGCAGATCGCGGGCCCTACTCGATTTCATTTTGGAAAAGCGATAGACCGAGCGGGCAAAAGGATCAACTGACACGCATGCTTCCCGATTTCGATTTCTATATGATCGCCATCCCCGCGGTTCTTCTGGTTGGCTTCGCAAAAGGCGGCATGGGGGAGGCGTTGTCGCTGATGGGCGTGCCGCTGATGTCGCTTGTCGTACCGCCGGTCGAGGCCGCGGCCCTGCTCCTGCCGATCCTCATTGCCATGGATCTCGTGTCTTTGTGGATGTGGCGTCAGCACGGCGACGGCAAGACGCTGCGCATCCTCCTGCCGGGCGCGATGCTCGGCATCGTCGTAGGCTGGGCAACGGCCGCCTATGTCCAGCGCGACGCGCTGCGCCTGATTATCGGCGTCATCGTTGTTCTCTTCGTGTTGCGCTATGCCTACAATCTCTGGCGCGCGCGGCGCGGCGTGGTCATTGCCGCGAAGCCCCAGAGAAAAGGGCCGGCCACGATCCTCGGCGCATTTGCCGGCTACGGCAGTTTCGTCGCCCATGCCGGCGGGCCGCCTTTCCAGATCTATACCCTGCCGCTGCAGTTGCCGCCGAAGGAATACACGGGAACGATCGTCCGCTTCTTTGCCATCCTGAACGTGGTGAAGCTCGTCCCGTATTTCGCCCTGGGACAGCTTGATTTCAGCAACCTGAAGACATCCGTCACCCTGTTTCCGCCGGCCATGCTGGCGACGGTTGCCGGAGCATGGATGGTCAAGCGCATGCGACCGCAGGTTTTCTACCCTTTCATGTACACGATGGCCTTTCTCGCGGGCACGAAGCTTGTTTATGACGGCGTGCAGGCGCTGTTTGCCGGAAGCTGACGCCCAGCGCGCCACGTCCCAGCCGCGCCTTGAAAAATATGCGCCTTCATGAATTGCTGCGATTGCGAAATTATGACCTTGCAACGCACAATTTGCTTGCCGGATTTCCGGATTTCACTTAGCTTTCCCTCATGTCAAACGCTGATCCCTTCGATGCAATTTCCGATCCAAACCGGCGGCATCTGCTGGAGGAGCTCCGGCGTGCACCGCGAACCGTCAATGAACTTGCGGAGGGGTTGCCGATCAGCCGCCCGGCAGTGTCCCAGCATCTGAAAGCATTGCTGGATTCCAATCTCGTATCGGTGTCGGCCAGCGGTACCAAGCGCATCTATGCCATCAACCGGCCGGGCTTCGACCGGGTCAATCTGTGGCTCGACCAGTTCTGGTCCTGAAAACGCAAACCGCCCGAAGCGAGGGCTCCGGGCGGCGTCTTTTCGTTAATCTCAGATCGGTTAATGGGACGAGCTACGCAGCTTCTCAATCTCATCCTTCAAGCGCAACTTGCGCCGCTTGATATCGGCAATGTCCTGGTCCCTCGTGGAGGGCTGAATGAGCGCTGAGTGGAGCTCCTGCTCCAGTGCGCCATGTTTTTTCTCAAGCGTTGCAAGATGAGCCTCAATGGTCATGTGGCAGTCCCTTCCGTTAGCTTGCACCCGATCTTTTGAGAGCCGGGTGTTCCAGGTTTAACACGCGAAGTGTGCCATGCTATTTTTCATTTGTCGAAGGCGAAATCGTGACGAAGGATAACTTCCCGTTACCGACCATTTTGTGCTAGAGCGACGAAAATTGACGCGAGTGGCGGACAAACCGCCACCGCAGTCGCCGACGGGGACAAGTGAATGCCAGATCAGGATCAGGCCGAACTCAGACTGGGCGTAGCACGGCTGAGGCAGGAGCATGAAGATTATGACGTGGCGATCAACGCCATGATTCAGACCGGCTGCGATGCGCTTCGCATCCAGCGGATGAAGAAGAAGAAGCTGGTCATCAAGGACAAGATCTCCAAGATGGAAGACCAGATCATCCCCGATATCATTGCCTGAGGAATCGACGCCTTGACCAAAGACGCGACCCCGCCCGTCGCCATCATCATGGGCAGCCAGTCCGACTGGGAAACCATGAAGAACGCCGCCGATACGCTTGATGCGCTGGACATCGCCTATGAGGCGCGCATCGTGTCCGCCCATCGGACGCCGGACCGGCTCGTGAGCTTTGCAAAGGGCGCGCGCGACGAGGGGTTCAAGGTCATCATCGCCGGCGCCGGCGGTGCCGCTCATCTGCCGGGCATGGCGGCTGCCATGACCCCGCTGCCGGTCTTCGGTGTGCCCGTCCAGTCCAAGGCGCTTTCCGGTCAGGACAGCCTGCTGTCCATCGTGCAGATGCCGGCCGGCATTCCCGTCGGCACGCTGGCCATCGGCCGCGCCGGCGCCGTCAATGCCGCGCTGCTCGCTGCTGCCGTTCTTGCGCTCTACGATCCGGAGCTTGCCGGTCGGCTTGACGACTGGCGCGAGGCGCAGTCGGCATCGGTCGCCGAATATCCGGTCGATCAGGCATGAAGACCATCGGCATCATCGGTGGCGGCCAGCTCGGCCGCATGCTGGCCATGGCCGCCGCGCGTCTCAATTTTCGCACCGTGATCCTCGAGCCGCAGGCGGATTGCCCGGCGGCGCAGGTGGCAAACGACCAGATCGTTGCCGCCTATGACGATGAGGCCGCGCTCGCGCAGCTTGCGGGCGCTTGCGACATCATCACCTATGAATTCGAAAACGTGCCGGTTGCCGCCGCAACGCTTCTTGCTCGTTCAAAGCCGGTTTATCCGCCACCGAAGGCGCTGGAAGTCGCGCAGGACCGGGTGACGGAAAAGCGCTTTCTCAACGAGAGCGGCATCGAGACGGCAAAGTTCCACGTCATCGACAGCCAGGCCGATCTCGATGCCGGGCTTGCCGATTTCGGCGGCAAGGGCGTCCTGAAAACCCGGCGTCTCGGCTATGACGGCAAGGGCCAGCGCGTCTTCAACGGCGATAGCCCCGCCGGTGCCTTCGCCGCACTCGGGGGCGTACCGATGATTCTCGAAAGCTTCGTGCCCTTCGTGCGCGAAATCTCGGTCATTGCCGCCCGCGGCCAGGATGGGGCCATTGCCTGTTTCGATCCGGCCGAAAATGTTCATCGCAACGGCATTCTCCACACGTCGACGGTTCCAGCCGCCATTTCCGGAGAAACGGGAACCGCTGCGAAGGCAGCCGCCAAGGCGATTCTTGAGGCGTTGGATTATGTCGGCGTCATCGGCGTCGAGTTCTTTGTGACGGCAGACGGTGGGCTGATCGCCAACGAGATCGCTCCGCGCGTGCACAATTCCGGCCACTGGACGGAAGCGGCCTGCGTGGTCTCGCAATTCGAACAGCATATCCGCGCCGTTGCCGGCCTTTCACTGTCGGATGGCGCGCGCCACTCCGATTGCGTGATGCAAAACCTGATCGGCGACGATATCGACGATGTGCCGGAATGGCTGGCAAAACCGTCGACGCTTGTCCATCTCTATGGCAAGAACGAAGCCCGTCCTGGCCGCAAAATGGGCCATGTCACCTGGCTCACGAGAGCCTGAAAGCCACAGAAAAGCCGGTCGAACAGATGAAAACCGGCTCATCGCGGTTGACAATTTTCCGCCCTCGGGTTACTTGCCTGCCAACCTAAGAGCGCACCCGTCCTTATCGGCCTGTCGGTGCGCTTTTGATTGTTAAAGACCCGGGAACGTGTTCCCCCGAAACTGCGGATCAGAAAAATGAAGATCAAAAATTCGCTCAAGTCGCTGAAGGCTCGTCACCGCGAAAACCGTCTGGTTCGCCGCAAGGGCCGTATCTACATCATCAACAAGCTGAACCCGCGCTTTAAGGCTCGTCAGGGCTGATTGATGTTTCCTGCCGGAGGTATCTCCGGCGGAACGAGCGGGCATGCGGACAGGCGCGGGGCATCTTTGCCGATCCCGGCGCCTTATTCGTTTGTTGATACCATAAATTTGATTTGAACTTCGGTCATGGCGCGATACCCTTTCGTCATGGCTAAAAGCATGTCTTCATATCTCTTCCTCGTTCTCGCCGTTCTTGTCGCGCCGACCCTTCCTGCCGCGCGCGCTGCCGATACGGCGACAACGCCCGCAGCCGCATCTGCGGAGCTGCCCACACAGAAGCAGCGCCTCGATACGCTTTTCTCCGAGTTGAAGAAAACCGGCGATTCGGACAAAGCAAAGGATGTCGCCGACCGCATCCGTACGGAGTGGCAGGATTCCGGCAGCGCCTCCGTCAATCTGCTGATGCAATGGGCGGCGAAGGCGACCGAAACCAACAAGCGGTCGGTCGCGCTCGATCTTTACGATCAGGCGATCGCGCTCGCCCCCGATTACGTGGAAGGCTGGAACCAGCGGGCCACGCTGCACTATCAGATGGGCAACTATCGCAAGTCGATGTCGGATATCAACCATGTACTGGCGCTGGAGCCGCGCCATTTCGGTGCTTTGGCGGGCATGGCGGCAATTCTTTCCGCCGCAGGCAAGGATGAACTGGCCCTGCGGGCCTGGGAGGAGTTTCTGACGGTGTACCCGGCCGATCGCAAGGCGCAGGAGCAGTTCGGCGAGATCGAGGAAAAGCTTGCCGGCAACCGGACCTGACATCGTTGAGACGCCCGGTCATTCCAACATATTCGCAATGGTGCTTCGTCTTCTGGCGCGTCTGATGCTGCTTTTGTCTTCTCTCGCTCTTCTCGTCATCGCCACGGGCTATGGATACAGCGCCTACCAGTCCGGTCTCTTCGAGGGACGCCGGAAGAATGAGGGCGAGCTGATCGATGTGGGCGGTTTCCGCATGAACAGCGTTCATGTGCCCCGTCCCGCCACCGCCGATCTGCCGCCCATCGTTTTCATCCATGGCGCCAGCGGCAGTTTGCTGGATCCGCTTCATGCGTTTTTAGAACCCCTTTCCGGCCGGGCGGAGATGTTGTTTCTCGATCGGCCCGGTCTGGGTTACTCCGAGCGGGGAGGGCCGGAAAATGCCTTTCCGGACGGGCAGGCGCGCGCCATTGCGACGCTCATGGAAAAGCGCGGCATCGGGAAAGCGATCATCGTCAGCCACTCCTTCGGCGGCGCGATCGCGGCCAGTTTCGCACTTTATCATCCTGAAAAGGTAGAGGCGATGCTCTTTCTCGCCCCGGCGACACACCCATGGCCAGGGGGCCTCGACTGGTACTACGGCATCACGCGGATGCCGTTCGTCGGCTGGTGGTTCTCAAGGCTCATCGCCGCGCCGGTCGGAAGTCTGCTGCTAGAAAAAGGCGTCGGGTCCGTCTTCGCACCCAATGAGGTTCCTGCCGATTATATCGAGGAGACGAATACGTTTCTCGCCCTGCGCCCGGCCGCGTTTCGCAACAACGCCACCGATGTCGCCAATCTGTTCGACTACGTGACGCGCGTTGCGCCGCGTTATCGGGAGATCGAGGCGCCAACGATCATCCTGACCGGCGATCGCGACGGCGTCGTCTACGCCCATATCCACTCGAAGCAGCTTCACGAGGCGATCGCCGGATCGCGCTTGATCACCGTGCATAATCTTGGCCACAAGCCCGACTATGTGGCGACCGATCTTGCGGTCGCGGCCATCGAGACGCTCGCTGGAAAGCCGCGCGATCTCGATGCGGCCACCCGCGCGGTGGAGGCGCGGATCGCCGGCGACGGTCAATAAAAAGCCGGCCGCTTCGACAGCGGCCGGCCTCGTCATTCCATGAGCCGCAATCAGATGCCGCTCAGGCCATCAGAGCCGATATAGGCGATACGCAGCATGTTGGTCGCGCCAGGCGTTCCGAGCGGCACACCGGCCGAGATGATCACACGATCGCCCGGTTTGCCGAACCCTTCGGCAGCGACGATGCGGCAGGCGCGGTTGACCATGTCATCGAGGTCGGTCGCGTCGCCCGTGACGACGCAGTGCAGGCCCCAGACCACCGACAGGCGGCGTGCGGTCTGGATGACGGGCGACAGGGCGAGGATCGGCACCTGCGGACGTTCACGCGCAGTGCGCAGGCCGGTGGTGCCGGACGAGGTGTAGCAGACGATGGCCGAAAGCTTCAGCGTTTCGGCGATCTGGTGGGCTGCGAGCGAAATGGCGTCGGCGCCGGTCGCTTCCGGCGGGGTGCGCTGGGCATAGATGATGCCGGAGTAATGCGGATCGCGCTCGACCTTGCTGGCGATGGACGCCATGGTCGCAACGGACTCGACCGGATAGTCACCGGAAGCGGATTCGGCCGAGAGCATCACGGCATCCGCACCTTCGAACACGGCCGTTGCGACGTCGGAGACTTCCGCACGGGTCGGAACCGGGGCGGAGATCATCGATTCCAGCATCTGGGTTGCAACGACAACCGGCTTGCCGGCGCGGCGACATGCGCGGATCAGCTGCTTCTGCAGGCCGGGAACGGCTTCCAGCGGCATTTCGACACCAAGGTCGCCGCGCGCCACCATCAGTGCGTCGGAAAGCTCGATGATCTCGTCGATCCGTTCGATCGCCTGCGGCTTTTCGATCTTCGACATCAGGCCGACGCGGCCGCGCGAAACCTTGCGCACTTCGGAAAGGTCTTCCGGGCGCTGGATGAAGGAGAGGGCCACCCAGTCGACTTCGTCGGTTTCCAGAACCGCATCAAGGTCGGCCCGGTCCTTTTCCGTCAGCGCGCCGACGCCAAGCAGCGTATCCGGCAGACTGACGCCCTTGCGGTCGGAAATCTTCGTGCCGGAAATGACCTTGCAGACGATCTTCTTGCCATCGGAGCTGACGGCCTCGAGATGCAGCTTGCCGTCGTCGATCAGCAGGCGGTGGCCGGCCTTCACGGCTTCCAGAATTTCCGGATGCGGCAGGTAGACGCGGGTGTTGTCACCCAGCGCTTCGTTGTTGTCGAGCGTAAAGGTCTGGCCGGGAACCAGATCGACCTTACCTTCCGCGAACTTGCCGACACGCAGCTTTGGACCCTGCAGGTCGGCGAGAATGCCGATCGGCCGGCCGCAGCGCGCCTCGACGTTGCGGATGCGCTTGATCAGCGTGCGCATCAGGTCGTGGCTGGCGTGGCTCATGTTGATGCGGAAAAGATCGGCCCCTGCTTCATGAAGCTTCTGGATCATCTCCTCTTCGCCCGAGGCGGGGCCGAGCGTGGCGAGGATTTTGGCTTTTCTGTTCCGTCTCATCAATTTGGGCTCTCTTGTGTGCCGGGGGTATCGGAAAGCTGAACCATCCAGCTTCCCTGACGACCCGTGTCGTATTCCTTGAATCCCATGCGCTGGAAGCCGCGTGCGAAGCAGTCCTGCACGCCGGTTATCTTGAACTCGTTTTCTGCGACACACATATTAATGTCGCCTGTCCAGCGGCCGCCACGGGCCGCATCTTCCGCATAAAGATAATAATAGCGCGATTGCAGTTCGCCTTCGATCAGCGTCGCGCAGGTCGTTGCCGGAACCTGCCACCAGCCTTCCGTGATCCAGCCTTCCTTGGCGCGATACCCGATGGCGACGCCGACCAGATTCTGGGTACCGTTGCAGACGCGGAACTCGGCATGGGCCTCTTGCGGCATCAGGAGAGGCACGCCTCCGGCAAGCAGGAAAAACATCAGCGCCATCAGAAAACGGCGCGGCATGGTGAACCTTTTGGAAGGATGGTCGGACACGGTTTCCACTGGGTCTCCGTTGCGATTTGTCGAGGCACTTTCTTGCGACGGTGCGGTTTGAAAGTCAACGAAAGTCTAATCGATTACATCGGGCTTTTTGTTGAACAGAAACATGAAAACCGGGCTTTTCCTTGCGATCCCCCTGATGGCATGTCATCAAATTTTCAGGAACGGCAAACACAGATAGCGGCACATGCAGGATACCCAGGCTTTTGAAATCATCGACGGTGATGCCACGCGCGGTCTCGTCGTTCTTGCCGATCACGCTACCAATCGCTTGCCACCGGAATATGGCAGTCTTGGCCTGCCCGCCAGCGCTTTCGCGCGTCACATCGCCTATGACATCGGGATCGAGGCGCTGACCCGTGGCCTCGCTGCCCGTTTGGGCGTTCCAGCGGTCATGAGCTGCTTTTCCCGCCTGCTGATCGACCCCAATCGCGGCGAAGACGATCCGACGCTGATCATGAAGATTTCCGACGGTGCGATCATCCCCGGCAACCATCCGATCACATCGCAGGAATGGGAAAACCGCCTCAATCGCTTTCACCGGCCGTATCATCGCGCCGTGTCCGAAGTGATCGCGCGGGTTGGCGCCGAAAGCGGCAAGGCGCCGCTGGTCATTTCGCTTCATTCCTACACGCCGGCCTGGAAGGGTGTGCCCCGCCCGTGGCATGCGGCGGTTCTGTGGGACGGCGATCCTCGCGCCGTGCATCCTCTGATAAAGGCGCTGGAGGCGCCGGGCGATGTGCTGATCGGCAACAACGAGCCTTACGACGGCGCACTGCGGGGCGATACGATGTACAGGCATTGCATGGAAACCGGCATTCCCCATGCGCTGATCGAGGTACGGCAGGATCTGATCGGCGACGATGCCGGCGTCGCCGAATGGCAAAATCGGCTTGCCCCGATCCTTGACGATCTGAACGCTCGCCCCGATCTTCACGTTATCGAACGCCATCCTTCGCGCACCGGCGATTATGCCTTCTGAGGCAGGAGACCATCATGAGCAATCCGCAGACCGAGTTTGAAGCCACCGCCTTTCGCCGCCTGGTCGCCCATCTGCGCGAGCGCAGCGACGTGCAGAACATCGACCTGATGAATCTGGCCGGCTTCTGCCGGAACTGCCTGTCGAACTGGTACCGCGAAGCGGCGAATGCCGCCGGTGTCGAGATGGACAAGGAGCAATCGCGCGAGATCGTCTACGGCATGCCCTATGAGGAATGGCGTCAGATGAACCAGCGCGAAGCGTCGCCGCAGCAGCAGGTGGCCTTCGAGCAGAACCGCCCCAAAGAATAAGGCGATTTCGAGAATTGCGCGGTTTCCACTGCAATCTCCCTTGACCTCGCCCCGACTTCGCGGCAGGTCACAGCCTTCGAATTTCTATCCCCAGAAGGAGATCATCATGTCGGATGCACACGGCGTCGCACGCGACCAGCTCCGCTCGTTCATCGAGCGCATCGAGCGCCTCGAAGAAGAAAAGAAGACCATCGCGGACGATATCAAGGACGTCTACGGCGAAGCCAAGGGCACCGGCTTCGACACGAAGATCCTGCGCAAGGTCATCCAGATCCGCAAGCAGGATAAGGACGAGCGCATGGAACAGGAAGCGATCCTCGATACCTATCTCGCCGCGCTCGGCATGATCGACGCTCCGGACGCCGAATAAGCCATCACACCTCACAAAAAAACCCGCCGCCGGCGGGTTTTTTTATGCGTATCGCGCTCAGATCAGTTGATGCGATCAATTGGTGTCGAAGCGCTTCACTTCCATGAAGTTGACAGCCGTGCCGCTGAAGCGGGCCGTATCGATCGCTCCCGGCGTCGTCTGAAAGCCAGCGGAATAAACGGTGGTCGGCGAGGCACGAAGCGTCTTGCTGACGAAGCGCGGCGCCTTCACCGGCTTGGAAAGCGTCGCCATGCGACCGGTGGTCAGCGCCCATTCGGAAATGATCTGCTGGGTCAGCTTCGGCTCGGTGCGCACGGAAGATGGTGCAGCGGCTGCCGCTTCCTGCTTGTCAGGGCGCTTGCCCTTTGCAGGCGCTTGGGCCGCGCCGTGAAAGACGTCGTCGAAAGCGGTTGCGCGGGTGTCGGCGGCTGACTGCGGCGCATAGGCGGCCAGTTCGACCGGTCGTTCCGTCGGGGTGGCAAGCGCGACCCGGGTTGCGGCCTTCGCCTCGACCGGCTCCTGCGCCAGCGCTTCGCCCTGCGGCTTTGCGTGTTCGACGAATTCGGGTACGGCCACGTAGGCTGCGGCCGCCGCCATCATAGCAGCTTCGCCAGCCGGGCGCATGGCCGGAACCGGCACGAAGCCCAGTGCCTCGGCATCCGCGTCCGTCGTCTCGGCAGAGGCGAGCAACATTTCGCTGCCCGCATCGCCATTCAGACCACGCGGTCCAAGCATCTGCGGCACGGGGATCTTGTAGCCGTTGAGATCGGCAAATTCGGGCTGGGTCTCTTCGACCGGCATGGCGGCGGCAAGCGCTTCCTGAGCCGGGTTCTGGGTCGGCGCGACGAGCGCGACCGCAACGCCATCCTGGGCCGCCGGTTCCTTGAAGGCCGGACGCACGGCCGGAACCGGAGCCCTGACCTCTGTCTCGGCGAGCGCGACCTGCTGGTTTTCCGCGCCGATCACGCCTGCCAGAACGGGCTGCTGCTGTTGTTCGCTTGCGGCGGGTGCGGGCTTGGCGACCGGCTGTTCGTCGCCGCCGCCTTCGTCCGAGGCACCGCTGGCGATGGCTTCGGGTTCTTCATCCTCGTCGCCGCCCTGGCCGAACAGCATGGCAAACAGCGTCGCCTTGCGCTTGGTCGTGTCCTTGTCGCCCGGGCCCTTGGTGCCGCCGCCGGCAACCTCGATCGTCTTGTCGCCGACACGGCGCTTGTAGTCGGCCACAGCCAGTTCGTATCCGGGCAACGGCTTGCCGTCGGAGGGAACATGCAGGGTCTTGCCATCGGGGAACAGGCGAACCAGGTCGTTGCGGTTCATGCGCGGCCAGGCGCGCACGCCGCCGACGTCCATATGAACGAAAGGTGAGCCGGAGGTCGGATAATAGCCGACGCCGCCCACCTGGAATTTCATGCCGATTTCACGCAGCGTCTTCAGCTTCACGTCGGGCAGGTAGAAGTCCATCGCCTTGCCGAGCATGTGCTGGCTCTTCTTGGCGACACCCTTGGAGCGCGAACGCAGCATGTTGTTGGTGGCCGGCGAGCGATAGGCGGAAACGACGTGGATGTAATCGCGTGATCCGCTCTTCTGGTAAACTTCCCAGATCAGGTCGAGCAGGCGGGGATCCATATTGGTCGGCTCGTTGCGGCGCCAGTCGCGCAGCATGCGGTTCACCTGTTGCAGGCCCTTCTGGTCGTAGCGGCCATTGCGCTTGTAGGTGATCTGCGCCTTTTCCTTGGTATGGATGAAATAGATCTTCAGCGTGCGGGTCTGGCCGGCTGCTTCAACAGGCGGTACGAAACCCGGAGGTGTCACCATGGAAGCCGCGAGCAGAAGCGAAGCAAAAATGCGCGGCATCTTACGGGCAGCGCGGCCGCAAAAGTTGCGGAGCGCCGTGCCGTTGGGCTGTCTCAATCCGAACAAATTTTTCAAACCTGATCCCCGTCCGACGGACAACGTGTCCAGTGGCTGCCTTTGACTGTCAATTAAGGTAACAGCATGGCAAATATGCCACAGTCGTCACTTATCCTTATAATATAGTGAACGGATCACTAACAAGGTCTAAACGACGACTGTGGAATATGACGGATCGTAATGATTCGTTATCCCTAGATTTATGCGGCTTCGCTGAACGGATCGTCCGGATTGATGCCGTAATCCTTGAGTTTCCGGTACAGCGTCGAGCGCCCGATGCCGAGCTTGCGCGCCACTTGGCTCATCTGGCCGCGATAGAATTTCAGCGCGAAGCGAATCAATTCTTCCTCGACATCGGCGAGTTTGCGAACATTTCCACCGCCATCGACACTGGAGATCGCATTGCCCGGTGAGGCGTCGGCCTCGCTCGCCGCGACAGGTTTTTCGGCCGGACCGAAATCCGGATAGACCGGGGGCAGGGGCTGGGCGCCGACGATCGGCATCGCGGAAGGGCCGGATTCGCCCCAGCTGAAGCCGGTTTTTTCGGCCACGACATAGCCCGGGATCTGGGTTGCGATCTGCGGGAAATCCTTGACCGTCAGCTCGTTGCCTTCCGCGAGCACGACCGCGCGGAAGATCGCGTTCTCCAGCTGGCGGATGTTGCCCGGCCAGTCGTACGCGGTCAGCAGCGCCAGCGCGCCGGATGTCACGGTGAGCGGTGCGGGAAGCCCCTGCTCGGCAGAGAAGCGCTCGACGAAGGACCGTACCAGAACCGGCACGTCTTCCTTGCGCTTGCGCAGCGCCGGAATGGTGATCGGGAAAACGTTCAGGCGGTAATACAGGTCTTCGCGGAAGCGGCCTTCACGCACCTCGTTGATCAGGTCCTTGTTGGTGGCCGAAATCAGCCGGACATTGACCTTCTGCGGATGGCGGGCGCCGATGGTCTCGATCTCGCCCTGCTGCACCGCGCGCAGCAGCTTGACCTGCACTTCAAGCGGCAGGTCGCCGATTTCATCGAGGAACAGCGTGCCGCCATCCGCATCGACGAACTTGCCGGTGTGCTTCTCGGTCGCGCCGGTGAAGGCGCCTTTCTCGTGACCGAAGAGAATGCTCTCGACAAGATTGTGCGGGATCGCGCCGCAATTGACCGTGATGAAGGGTCGGCTGTGGCGGTCGCTGGCGGCCTGGATGGCGCGTGCCACCATTTCCTTGCCTACGCCGGATTCGCCTTCCAGCACGATCGGAATATTCGACTGGGCGGCGCGGCGGGCAAGATCCAGCACGCGGATCATCGCGGGGCTTGCGGAAACGACATCGTCAAAGCCAACCGCCCCGGAACGCGACCGCTTTGCGGGGCGCTGGCGCGTCTCCTGATTTTCCATCTTCAGCGCATTGGTCAGCGCGACGGAAAGACGCTCGGGCGAAACCGGCTTCACGACGAAATCGAAAGCGCCGGCCTGCATGGCGAGCACCACGGTTTCGATGCCGCCTTGTCCCGTCTGGACGATCACGGGAATATTGATGCCGCGTTCGGCGATCGCTTCCAGAAAGCCGTGGCCGTTCATTTCCGGCATCATCAGATCGAGCAGGATGGCGCTGATATTGCCGCGCTTGCGTTCCAGCAGCTCCAGACCGCTGCGACCGTTGTCGGCGATGTGGGCGATATGGCCCAGCCGCTCGATCATGTTGGTCAAAAGCCGACGCTGGACCGGATCATCATCAATGACAAGAATCTGTGACGTCATGGAAGCCTCCTGCTCACTGTTTCGACAACACGGCAACCCTCATGTGCCGCACGATGAGACATTCCTGTCACATGAGCCCTGAACATCCTCTTTTGAGAAATGCTCGCATTTTAACGAAGCCTAACAACGTTCACGGGAGGCAACACAACATCGCCAGATTTTTTTTGCCCCTCGTCCTGCCCCCAGCCAAGGAGAAGGAACGACAGAGTTTGCCGTACCCCCCTCTGTCACTGTGTGACATCTCCCCCTCAAGGGGGGAGATCATTCTTTTCCTAGCCGGCTCCCGTGATTGAAGCGAGAACCTGCCTCCTGCGATCTCCCCCCTTGAGGGGGAGATGCCCGACAGGGCAGAGGGGGGTGAAGGCTGCACCTTCAGAAGGTGCACCCCATCAACCCTTCACACACTGTGAACAGCGCCTCCCGAGGCACATCACGTCTCGAAATCCGAAAGGAAATCGCCGTCAAAACCGGTTCCGGTTTCTGAAGTGATAGGCTAGGGTCGCAACCCATCGCGCCGCTTTATCGAAGCGGAAGTGCCCCGAAACGAGAGTGAAAGCCATGTATCGTCCGTTTGCCGCCCTGATCCCGAACACCCCTGTTTTCACGGCCGCTGCCGGTGGCGCGCAGGCAAAGGCCGATCTCGGAGACCTGCCGAACTGGCGGCTGGAAGACCTCTATCCGGCACCGACCTCGAAGGAATATCTGGACGATCTCGCCAAGGCTGAGGCTGACACACTGACATTTGAGGCGAAATGGAAGGGCAAGCTCGCAGACGCCGCAACGAAGACCGGTGATGCCGGCCTTGGTGCTGCCATCAGGGAATTCGAGGCACTGGAAGACCTGATGGGCAAGATCGGCTCCTATGCCGGCCTCACCTATTTCTCCGATACGACAAACCCCGCCAACGGCAAGTTCTACGGCGATGCGCAGGCCAAGCTTACCGATCTCGCCAGCCACCTCCTGTTTTTTGCGCTGGAGCTGAACCGCATTGATGATGCCGTCATTGATGCCGCCTTCGCGACCGATCCGCTCGCCGCGCATTATCGCCCATGGCTGATCGACCTGCGCCTCGACAAGCCCTACCAGCTCGACGACAAGCTGGAGCAGCTCTTCCTTGAAAAATCGATGACCGGCTCCGGCGCGTTCAACCGACTGTTTGACGAGACCATGGCCTCGCTGACCTTCACCGTGGATGGCGAGGAGCTGCCGCTCGAAGTAACCCTCAGCATGCTGCAGGAAGCCGATCCCGATACCCGCCGGAAGGCAGCCGAAGCCCTGACCGCGACCTTCAAGGCCAACAGCCGTATCTTCACGCTAATCACCAACACGCTCGCCAAGGACAAAGACATCGAAAACCGCTGGCGCGGTTTCGAGGACATTGCCGACAGCCGCCACCTTGCCAACCGCGTCGAGCGCGAAGTCGTCGATGCGCTGGCTGCCGCGGTGAAGGACGCCTATCCGCGCCTGTCCCATCGCTATTACAAGATGAAGGCCAAGTGGCTCGGCATGGAACAGATGGAATTCTGGGACCGCAATGCGCCGCTGCCGGAAACCCCGACGGCGCTGATCTCGTGGAAAGATGCCAAGGACACGGTTCTGTCCGCCTATCACGGCTTTTCCCCTGAGATGTCTGACATTGCCGGCCGTTTCTTCGACGGCGGCTGGATCGATGCGCCGGTCCGTCCCGGCAAGGCGCCGGGCGCCTTCGCGCACCCGACTGTGCCGTCGGCGCACCCCTATGTGCTCGTCAACTATATGGGCAAGCCGCGCGACGTGATGACCCTCGCCCACGAGCTTGGCCATGGCGTGCATCAGGTTCTGGCCGGCGAACAGGGCGCGCTGATGGCATCGACGCCGCTAACGCTTGCCGAAACCGCCTCCGTCTTCGGTGAAATGCTGACCTTCCGCGCCCTCCTTGAAAAAACGAAGGACAGACGAGAGCGCAAGGCGATGCTCGCCCAGAAGGTCGAGGACATGATCAATACGGTCGTGCGCCAGATCGCCTTCTACGAGTTCGAGCGCAAGGTGCATACCGCCCGCAAGGAGGGCGAGTTGACCGCCGAGGATATCGGCAAGCTCTGGCTCTCCGTGCAGTCGGAAAGCCTCGGGCCGGCGATCCGCATTTCGGAGGGATACGAGACCTACTGGTCCTATATCCCCCACTTCATCCACTCGCCCTTCTACGTCTACGCCTATGCCTTCGGCGATTGCCTCGTGAACTCGCTCTATGCCGTCTACCAGAAGGCCGAGAGCGGTTTTCAGGACAAGTATTTCGAGCTTCTGAAGGCCGGCGGCAGCAAGCATTATTCCGAGCTGCTCAAGCCTTTCGGCCTCGATGCCAGCGATCCGTCGTTCTGGGCAAAGGGCCTGTCGATGCTGGAAGGCCTGATCGACGAGCTGGAAGGGCTTGATAAGGCGTAGAGCATTTTCAGCCGAAGCGGCATCGCTTCGGCGTCGGATAATGCGCCAGAAACAAAAAAAACTGGAGCATTTCCGGTGAATTCCGACACAGTACACGACACAACATTCCACATGTCCGTTGCCCCTCACCCTAACCCTCTCCCCGCAGGCGGGGAGAGGGGACGACGGAGTTTGACGCTTGTCCCTTCTCCTCCAGCAAGGATGGGCGGATGAGGGGCGGATATTGGCCGCAGGCTTTGGTGAGTGTCGTGTATTGTGGAATTAGGAGTTCACCGGAAATGCATTAGCCTCAGGTTAAGAGATGACTGATCACGACCCCTTCGTCCTCTTCCGGGATGACAGCGAAGACAGAACCACTGTTTTCGCTGCGCCGTCGTGCGTGATCACCGCGCGCACCAAGTCCGAATTCTGGCGCGGTCTTGCCGAAATGGAAAAGGCTCAAAGTTCAGGCAAATGGCTTGCCGGCTTCATGAGCTACGAGGCCGGCCATTTGTTCGAAGACAAGCTTGCCCCCTTCGCCGACGAAAATCGCGAAACCCCGCTGATGTCCTTCGGCGTCTTCGATGCGCCGCAGGAGGATCACGTCCTTTTGCAACCGAAGCGGCGCGTCGAGAACGAACCGTTCCTGACTGAGCCAAAGGCCGGCTGGGATTTTGCCACCTATCGCGAGCGCTTCCTTAAACTGCACCAGCATCTGCGGCAGGGCGATTGTTATCAGGCAAACCTCACCATGCCGATCACCGCCCGCTGGTCCGGCGATCCGCTCTCCGCCTTCTGGTCGCTGATCGAACGCCAGCCAGTGAAATACGGCGCCTTCGCCAAGCTCGACGGCCCTATGCTTCTCTCGCGCTCGCCGGAACTGTTCTTCCGGGTGGACAAGGATCGATGGATCGAGACCCATCCGATGAAGGGCACCGCCCCACGCGGCGCGACGGCGGCCGAGGACGAGGCCCTCATCGCCGAAATGAAGGCCGATCCGAAATCCCAGGCCGAAAACCGCATGATCGTCGATCTCCTGCGCAACGACATCTCCCGCATCACCGAAGTCGGCACGCTCGATGTGCCGAAGCTTTTCGATGTCGAGACCTATCCGACCGTGCACCAGATGGTCAGCCACGTTCGAGCAAAGCTGCTTCCCGAGGTTGGCATCCGCGATATCTTCGAGGCGCTGTTCCCGTGCGGCTCCATCACCGGCGCGCCGAAGATGCGCGCCATGGAAATCCTTCACGACCTCGAGGACGGCCCGCGTGACGCCTATTGCGGCGCCATCGGCTTCATCGCGCCGGATGGCACCATGCGCTTCAACGTCGCCATCCGCACTGTCTCGCTTTTCCCGGAGGGCAGGGCCGTCTTCCATGTCGGCGGCGGCATCGTGTTCGATTCGGATGCGGAATCCGAATATGCCGAATGCCTTCTCAAGGCCCGTTTCGCGCTGGGCGACATGACGGTCGAGCAATGACGGATTTTTCGCTGATCGAGACGATGCGCTACGAGCCGGACACGGGCATCGTCCGCGAGCGCCTGCATCTCGCCCGCCTGCAGCGCTCGGCCGCGCGCCTCGGCTTTTTGGGTGCGGACAAAGCAAAGGCCGCTTTAGCAAAGACGCTTGAGGAAACGCAACCAGCACAGCCTTTGCGGGTCCGCCTGACGCTGTCTCCTACGGGCGAAATCTCCATCACCACAGCGCCCTTCGCGCCCTTGGCGCAAAGCACCATGTGGCGGGTGCGCATCGCTGCGCAACGCTTGAACTCCGGCGATCCGCTTCTGCGCTACAAGACCTCCCGCCGCGCCGTCTATGACTCGGCGCGGGCGGAATATAGTGCCGATCAGGCCGATGAGGTGCTTCTCCTCAATGAGAAGGATGAACTCTGCGAGGGGACGATCACCTCCTGCTTCGTCGATGACGGCTCCGGTGTCCTGAAAGTCCCGCCGATCTCCAGCGGCCTTTTGGCCGGCGTCCTGCGCACGCAGTTCATCTGCGAACGCCGCGCACGGGTACAAAGGCTGACGCTTGCCGATCTGCAAACCGGCAAACTGCTGATGGGCAATTCCCTGCGCGGGCTGATTAGCTGCAGGCTGGAAATCTGAACCGAAGCCCGCCTGGCCCCTCATCCGCCCTGTCGGGCATCTTCTCCCCGTAAACGGGGCGAAGGGACAAGCGGCGCGCTCCGTCGTCCCCTCTCCCCGCAGGCGGGGAGAGGGCCAGGGTGAGGGGCAATTCTGATCCTGAAGATCACGCTGCTGCAATGATAATCTGGTCCCGCCCCGACTGCTTGGCATTGTAAAGCGCCGCATCCGCGCGGCCGTAGAGCGCCTTTGCGCTGTCGCCCAAGACCATCGCGGCCAGCCCGGCCGAGCAGGTGTAGCGAAACAGCGGCGCGCCGGTGAGCGGACGCGAGGCCCTGATGATCTCCATGATCCGGCGAATGATGCCCTCCGCCTCCTCGATCGTCGTGTCCGGCAGGAGCAGCATGAACTCCTCGCCGCCCACCCGGCCGAAACAGTCATGCCGCCGCACGATCGGCTGCACCCGGCGGGCAAAGTCGAGCAACACCTCATCGCCGGTCTGGTGCCCATAGAGATCGTTGATGCCCTTGAAGAAATCGATATCGAGAATGCACAGGCAGCCATCGCGCGGCTGCTGCGGCAGGTTGCTGACCGTCATCTCTTCCAGCTTGCCCATGACATAGCGGCGGTTGGAGATGCCGGTCAGCTCGTCCGTCTGCGAGGCGCGCATGGCAAGATCGCGATCCTGGCGCAGGTCGCGTTCGTCGGCACGCAGATGGGTGATGTCGCTGGCGATGCAGAGCATCCAGCCGCCACGATTGACCGTTTCCGTCATCCAGAGCCACCGTCCGTCCACCAGATCGGTCTCATAGGCCCGGAACGGCACCTTGCCGCGGCGGGATTGGGCGGAGGTTACCCAGGCCTCGAAATCGTCGACGCGGATAATCGTGCCCAAGCCCCGCGCCCTGTTGCGTCGCATCAGCTCCGGCCAGAGCGGGGTTTCGTCTGGTTCGAGCGCGAAGGTGCTGCGGAAGGCGACATTGGCATAGCGCAGCCAGTCCTCGGCATCGTAGAGGGCGATCAAGACATCCGTCCTGTCCCGCAATTCGGCCAAGCTGGCAGCTATTTCATCCATGGCATCGGTCCTGCGTGCGCGGCCGATTCTACAGCCAAGGGGGAATCGCTTGAACCGCAAAATATTATGGATTGCGTGCTGACGCGCGCCCGTGCCATGCCTATGGCTAACAAACAGCCGGAATTGTCCGGATAAGGAACAGGCCGCGCATGGAAGAGCGCATCGTCACCAAACCCGCGCACACCCCTATGACGGCTCCTCCAGGCCTTTCACCATCGGGCTTGCGCAGCTTGATCCCGATCACTGGATCGAGCCGGATGATGATCTCGAAACCTATCTCGCCGAAAAGCGCGCTCTCCTCGAAACTGCCCGCGCGACAGTCTTCGCCGCAGAACCGGGCACCGAAGATGCGCAGCGGGAGCTGCTCGATCTGCTCGCCGACTTCCTGCCGCGGCAGCATCCCTCGCTTTACTGCCGCCGCAACGATGCCATTGAAATCGCCGGCCGCACCGTGCCGCTCTCCGGGGAGGCCCCGCTCGTCACCGCAGGCCTGCTTGTCCAGGATGATTTCGCCATCATGCGGCGCAAGGAGACCGGCTGGCATCTGGTCGCCGCCTTTATCGCCTTTCCCTCGTCCTGGTCGCTGGCCGAGAAATACGGCCGCAGCATGGAGGATATCCATGCGCCCGTGCCGGGCTTCGAGGCCGGCACCCGCAATGCGGAGCTGATCTCGCGCATGTTCGACAATCTCTCGCCCGGCCGCTTTGTCGAACGCTTCAACTGGGCGATCAATTCCGAAGGCGCGCTGCACCTGCCGAAGTCGAAATCGGAAGAGATGGCGGCAAAGGCCGTCATGCTCACGGAGGATAAGATCTTCCTGCGCGTCGAGCGGCAGACATTGCGCAAACTGCCAACTAGCGGCGATATCGTCTTCACAATCCGCATCTATTCTGATCCCATCACGGTTCTGAAGGGGCGGCCGGACCGTACCACGCTTGCGGCGTCGCTTGCCGCGCAACTGGAGGCGCTCCAGCCACAAGAGGCGGCGTATAAGGGGCTGGCCAGCAAAAAGGAGGCTCTTTTCAAAGCGCTTCGAAGCATTTGCGACGATTAAGCACGATGGATGCCCCTTGCCGGGCACCTCTTTATTGTGACAGAGAACTATGCTCTAGGGCCTTGCAAAGGCACATATCGGGGCGATTTTGCCCCAAAACAACGCGCTGTCCGTAGGAGAGAACCCAAAATGGCAGAAACCACCTATCCGGTTCATGGTGAAATCACCGGCCCGATCGTCATGATCGGCTTCGGCTCTATCGGCCGCGGCACCCTGCCGCTGATCGAGCGCCACTTCAAATTCGACAAGAGCCGGATGGTTGTCATCGATCCCCGTGATGACGCTGCAGATATGGAAATCCTTGCCAAGCACGGCGTTCGCCACATCAAGGCGCATGTCACCAAGGACAACTACAAGGATCTTCTGAAGCCGCTGCTCACCGAAGGTGAAGGCCAGGGCTTCTGCGTCAACCTTTCGGTCGATACCGGCTCGCTGGACCTGATGAAGCTCTGCCGCAAGCTCGACGTGCTCTATATCGATACCGTCGTCGAGCCGTGGCTCGGCTTCTATTTCGACAAGAGCATGAAGAACGCCGACCGCACCAACTATGCGCTGCGTGAAACCGTTCGCAAGGAAAAGGCCAAGAACCCGGGCGGCGCCACCGCCGTTTCCACCTGCGGCGCAAATCCGGGCATGGTCTCGTGGTTCGTCAAGCAGGCGCTGGTGAACCTTGCCAAGGATCTCGAACTGAAGTTCGAAGAGCCGGATCAGCACGACCGCGAAGGCTGGGCCAAGCTGATGAAGAAGGTCGGCGTCAAGGGCATCCACATCGCCGAGCGCGACACCCAGCTGACGAAGAACCCGAAGCCGCTGAACGTCTTCTGGAACACCTGGTCGGTTGAAGGCTTCATCTCGGAAGGCCTGCAGCCGGCAGAGCTTGGCTGGGGCACGCACGAAAACTGGATGCCGAAGAACGCCAAGAAGCACAAGAAGGGCTGCCAGGCTGCCATCTATTTGGAACAACCGGGCGCCAACACCCGTGTCCGTACCTGGTGCCCGACCCCCGGCCCGCAATACGGTTTCCTCGTCACCCACAACGAGTCGATCTCGATTGCCGATTACTTCACGGTCCGCGACAAGGACGGCGACGTCACCTTCCGTCCGACCTGCCACTACGCCTATCACCCGGCCAACGATGCCGTGCTGTCGCTGCACGAAATGTTCGGCAATGGCGGCAAGCCGCAGCCGGTTCTCCACGTTCTCGATGAGAACGAACTGGTCGATGGCTTGGATGAGCTTGGCGTGCTGCTCTATGGCCATGACAAGAACGCCTACTGGTACGGTTCGCGCCTGTCGCTGGAAGAAACCCGCCGCATCGCACCGTATCAGAACGCGACCGGCCTGCAGGTGACGTCTGCCGTTCTCGCCGGCATGGTCTGGGCTCTCGAAAACCCGAAGGCCGGCATCGTCGAAGCTGACGAGATCGACTACAAGCGCTGCCTCGAAGTGCAGACGCCGTATCTCGGCCCGGTGGAAGGCCACTACACCGACTGGACCCCGCTCGACGGCCGTCCGGGTCTCTTCCCGGAAGACCTGGACGAGAAGGATCCGTGGCAGTTCAAGAACATCCTCGTTCGCTAAGCTCTGCTGCCGATTGAATATTCGAAGACGCCTGGGGAACATCCCCGGGCGTTTTTCATTTGGCATAAATGTCTGCCCCTTATCCGGCCTGTCGGCGACCTTCTCCCCGCAGAACGGGGAGAAGGGGCAAGCGGTAAACTCAGTCCTCCGCTCTCCTTGCCTGCGGGGAGGGGTTAGGTTGAGGGGCAAAGGCCGCACCAGAAATGGTGTGCAATGTACTGTGATCCGAAAGATCGCGACCTACTTTAAGACCGATGACCGTGGCTTGGCTGCACTTGCATTCAACCAGCGTTCGCGGCATGGTTTTTACGAAAAGACGCGCGCTTTTTCGCGCATTCCGGGAGATAGTAATGAAGCCGATGACCATCCTCGCCATCCTGTCCGCAGTCGGTCTTGCCGCCTGCCAGGCGCCACGGGAGGTGCGGGTTTCCCAGCCGCAGCGCGTCGCGCCCATCGGTGTCGAAGGCAACTGGGTCGATCCGAACGGCATCGTCTCCACCTTCTCGGGTGGCACGTTCGCTACGCGCACGACCGATACCAACCAGCTGCTCGCCTCCGGCAACTACATCAACGTCTCCCCGTCTCTCGTAGAGATCAACATGACCTCAATGGTCCGCAACACCCAGTCCAAGGTTAATTGCGCGCTCGTCACCCCGTCGCAGCTCAACTGCACGACCGACAGCGGCGCCCAGTTCTCGCTGACCCGTCGCGTCTGACGCCAGTCCATCTCCCAATTCCGAGAGCCGGCCGTAACGTGTCTACGCTGGCTTCAGCTTGTCCATTAAACCCGAACACAGTACCCGGCACTCCAGCTTGGCCTGGCATCCCCCTTCTTCCGCTTGATGGGGAGATGCCCGCTGTTCTTCTCTGAAAAGGAGAGGTGGAGGCAATCTCGGAGTTTGCGGTATTACCCCCCTCTGTCACTGCGTGACAGAGGGGGGTGAGGCCGCGAATCCAGAGTGTGCGTCCCCCTTCATACGGCCTCTCGGCAGCCTCATGCCCAGAGTACGAAAAATCTCATCCCCGAAAATCCCCTTGCCAAAAGCCGGCGCCATACTGGCCTCGTCCCGTCGCAAGGATAGGCCGTCAGGCGTGATGGCGAGGCGGGGCCGGTGCCGGGTGGATGGAGCAGACGCAAAGCCATCCCCTCGGGGTCCGCAGAAAATGGTCCCCTTCCGGAGACGGCGGGGCCGGTGAAAGCCGGTTTCCGATTCTCGCTTCGGGCGTGCCTGTGCGGCACACAACGCCCTTTCTCAGGAAAGGGAAGCAGAGGGATCGGAGTTGCGGGCAAAAACCACTGAACGGGGCGCTGGCGAGAGCCACATTTTTACAAATCATAGAGGCCCTTTCCAGTGCCCCGTCCCCTTGACCTCCAACCCGCACCCGGCGGGCCGAAAACGTGTGTCCGCCGCCGGAAAAGCCACGTCGGCGGGAAGTGTGCGCTCCGGATGGCCGGGATGCTTGCGGCTCGCCCCCGATCCGCACGGTTCGCTAAATCTGGTCACGGACGGAAATGGAAAAGCGAATCGACGAACGCACGTCTCGCAAAAGTGCACTGCGATTTTGGGGAAGACATGCGTTAAAACAAAGACCTAAAGCATAGGAGCGAATCTGGAAGATCGCGATACGCTTTCGGTGGCCGAATCGAAATTACGGCTTGATGTCGGCGCGATCGGATGAAACGATCCCTGTCGAGCCGCGATGTCCCAAGACGCGCGGCGCTCCAAGCCGCCGCCGGAAATCGGCGATCCGAAAACGGGAGACTTCCATGATCAGACATTTGCGAACCGGGCTGATGACGGCCTCGATCCTTGCCCTCTCATCTGGCGCCGCCTTTGCCGATTATGAGCTGAACATCCTTCATATCAACGATCTGCACTCGCGCATCGAGGCGATCAACAAATACGATTCCACCTGCTCGGCCGAGGAAGAAGGCAAGAACGAATGCTTCGGCGGGATCGCGCGGGTGAAGACGGCGATCGATACGCAGCGCAAAAAGCTCACCGATGCCAAAGCGAATGTCTTGGTTCTCGATGCGGGCGATCAGTTCCAGGGCTCGCTGTTTTACTCGACCTACAAAAGCGAGGCGGTTGCCGAGTTCATGAACGGCATCGGCTTTGACGCGATGGCCGTGGGCAACCACGAATTCGACGATGGGCCGGAAGAACTCGCCAAGTTCCTCGACCAGGTCAAGTTTCCTGTCATTTCGGGCAACACCGTCGCTGGCGCCGATACGCCGATCGCCAACCGAATCCCGGGCTATATCGTGAAAGACATCGGCGGCCAGAAGGTTGCCGTGGTTTCCGTTCTCGCAACGGACACCTCCGAGACTTCCTCGCCCGGCAAAAGCGTCTTCTTCGAGGACGAGATCGCCTATCTGAAGGGCGTCATTCCGACGATCGAAGCCGAAGGCGTCAACAAGATCATCCTGCTGTCCCATGTCGGCTACAAGAAGGATCAGGAGATCGCCGCTGCGGTCGATGGTATCGACGTCATCGTCGGCGGCCACAGCCATACCCTGCTGTCCAGCACCGATGAAAAGGCTGCCGGACCCTACCCGACCATCGTCAAGAACCCCGCTGGCGTCGAAGTGCCCATCGTGCAGGCCTACGCCTATTCCAAATACCTCGGCGAACTGAAAGTTGTCTTTGACGACGGCGGCAAGGTGAAGTCCTCGACGGGCGCGCCCCTTCTCTTGGATGCGTCGATCACGCCGGATGCCGGTTACGTCGCGCGCGTCAAGGAACTCGGCGCGCCGATCGAGGAACTGAAGAAGAAGGAGGTCTCCGAAACCTCCGAGGCGATCGACGGTTCCCGCGAGACTTGCCGCGCCCAGGAATGCAGCATGGGTAATCTCGTCGCGGATGCGATCCTCGATCGCGTGAAGTCTCAGGGTATTTCCATCGCCATTCAGAACGGTGGCGGCCTTCGCGCTTCGATCGACAAGGGCGTGGTGACGATGGGCGAGGTGCTGACGGTGCTGCCGTTCCAGAACTCGCTTGCCACCTTCCAGCTGAAGGGTTCGGACGTGGTTGCGGCACTGGAGAACGGCCTCAGCCAGATCGAAGAGGGTGCAGGCCGCTTCCCGCAGGTCGCCGGCTTGAAATACAGTTTCGATAAATCGAAGCCGCCGGGAAGCCGGGTGGTTTCGGTCGAGGTCAAGGAAGGCGAGACCTTCGTGCCGCTGGATACGGCAAAGACCTACGGCGTCGTCTCGAACAACTACATGCGTTCCGGCGGCGATGGCTACGGGGTTTTTGCGACCGCCGGCATGAACGCTTACGACTTCGGGCCTAATCTCGAATCCGTCGTTGCCGATTATCTGTCGGCGAACCGGCCTTACGCGCCCTATACCGACGGTCGCATCACCGCCGTTGCCGCAGCCGCACCGGCCGAGCCCGCATCAGAGGCGAAACCGGCCGAACCTGCCGCCCAGCCGGCCACCGCGACGGAAGCAAAGCCTGCGGAGCCCGTCGCGGAAACGGCGGCTGCTCCGGCTGCCGAAACGAAGCATGTGATCGTTAAGGGCGATACGCTCTGGGACCTTGCCGAAACCGCCTATGGCGATGGCGAGGAGTGGCGCCGTATTTCCGACGCCAATGGAAACCCGACGCCGCGCCGGCTTCTGGTGGGAACGGAACTGACGATTCCGGCGAAATAAGACAATTTGTCTCGACAAACCCAGCCGGTCTGGGCTTTCCCGGACCGGCTTTTCTTTTTAAAGAACGGAAACCCAACGGTCGCGTCATCCGTAAAAGCGCCGCAACCCGATTTTTTTGCAGGAACCCCCATGTCCACCGCTGTCGCAACGCTCCCCGTCAATCATCCCCCCGTCGCCTTTGGAAAGGTCGGGGTGCTGCTGGTCAATCTCGGCACACCCGATGGTACTGACAAGGTGTCGATGCGGCGTTATCTCAAGCAGTTCCTGATGGATCGCCGGGTCATCGAGTGGTCGCCGTTCTTCTGGTATCCGATCCTGTTCGGCATCGTTCTCAACACCCGCCCGGCCAAGGTTGGCAAGGCCTATGAAACGATCTGGAACAAGGACCGCAACGAGAGCTACCTGCGCACCTATACCCGCAGCCAGGCGGAACTGATTGCAACGTCGCTTGCAGGCCACAGCAACGTCGTGGTCGACTGGGCCATGCGCTATGGCCAGCCGTCCATCCCCTCGCGCATCGAGGCTTTGCAGAAAAAGGGCTGCGAAAAGATTCTCGTGTTCCCGCTCTATCCGCAATATGCGGCGGCAACCACGGCGACAGTCAACGACGAGGCCTTCAAGGCGCTGCTGAAGATGCGCTGGCAGCCGGCGCTGCGCACCGTGCCGCCCTATCACGACGATCCGGTCTATATCGATGCGCTTGCCAATTCGATCACCCAGCATCTGTCGACACTGGATTGGGAGCCGGAAGTCGTGCTGACCTCGTTCCACGGCATCCCGAAATCCTATTTCGACAAGGGCGACCCCTACTACTGCCAATGTCAGAAAACGGCACGGCTTTTGCGCGAGAAGCTCGGCTGGTCGAAGGAAAAGCTGCAGGTCACCTTCCAGTCCCGTTTCGGGCCTGAGGAATGGCTTCAGCCCTACACGGACAAGACGGTCGAAAAGCTGGCGCAGGAGGGCGTGAAGCGTATCGCCGTGCTGAACCCCGGCTTCGTCTCCGATTGCCTGGAAACGCTAGAGGAAATCGCCGAGCAGGCGGCGGAGAGCTTCCACCATTCCGGCGGCGAGAAGTTCACCCATATCCCCTGCCTGAACGACAGTGCGGATGGCATGGCCGTGCTCGAGCATGTCGTGCGCCGGGAATTGCAAGGCTGGGTCTGATCTTTACGAGCGACGGCGGGTTGCAAATAATCGTGGGATGTCCCACGTCTTGACAGCAGATGTTTTGGCGTTTCTGCCAAAAAGGGGGAAGAACCATGCCTTTAGCCGGTCTCGATATCGCCGTCATTGCTTTCGTCGTCTTCGTCATCCTGGTGCTGTTTGCCGGGATCAAGACCGTGCCACAGGGCTTTCGCTACACGGTGGAGCGCTTCGGCCGCTATACCCGAACGCTGGAACCGGGGCTCAACCTGATCATACCCTTCATCGACAAGATCGGTGCGCGCATGAACGTCATGGAGCAGGTGCTCGACGTCCCGACGCAGGAGGTGATCACCAAGGACAATGCCAGCTGCTCGGCCGATGCCGTCGCCTTCTACCAAATCCTCAATGCGGCCGAGGCCGCCTATCAGGTGTCCAACCTGGAAAGCGCCATCCTCAATCTCACCATGACCAACATCCGCTCGGTCATGGGTTCGATGGATCTCGACGAGTTGCTCTCTAACCGCGATACCATCAACGATCGCCTGT
The DNA here is from genome assembly GCF_001931685.1 of Pararhizobium arenae. Lineage (GTDB taxonomy): Bacteria > Pseudomonadota > Alphaproteobacteria > Rhizobiales > Rhizobiaceae > Pararhizobium > Pararhizobium arenae. Next base: position 222,367 of record NZ_MOOY01000005.1, read on the forward strand.
TGCGGGTCGTGGACGAGGCGGTTGGTCCCTGGGGCATCAAGGTCACGCGTGTCGAGATCAAGGACATCCAGCCGCCGAAGGATCTTGTCGATGCCATGGCCCGGCAGATGAAGGCCGAGCGTGAAAAACGTGCCCAGGTGCTGGAGGCGGAAGGTGCCCGCAACGCGCAGATCCTGCGCGCCGAAGGCGCCAAGCAATCGGCAATCCTTCAGGCGGAAGGCCAACGCGAGGCTGCGTTCCGGGATGCCGAAGCCCGCGAGCGTCTGGCGGAAGCCGAAGCCAAGGCGACCAAGATGGTGTCCGAGGCGATCGCTTCCGGCGACGTGCAGGCCATCAACTACTTCGTGGCGCAAAAATACACAGAAGCGATGACCGCGATCGGCACGGCCGGCAACTCCAAGATCGTTCTGATGCCGATGGAAGCATCATCGCTCATCGGCTCGCTCGGCGGGATCGGCGCGATCGCGCGCGACGTCTTCGGCGATGCCGGCCCGGCCCAACCACCTCGACCTGCCGCCTCGCGAACACCCACCGTGCGCAACCCCTTCGATCCCTCCCGCACTGAGACCTGATCGATGATCGAGCGTATTCTCTTCGAACTCGGCCCTTGGGCGTGGTGGGTTCTCGGCCTGATCCTGCTGGCCGCCGAGATGGTGCTGCCTGGGGTGTTTATAGTCTGGATCGGTATCGCTGCAATCCTCGTCGGCGTTCTCTCCCTGCTTTTCTGGTCTTCTGACTTCTGGCTGTGGCAGATGCAGCTGGTGATTTTTGCGCTGTTTTCGGTGGCGGCGGTGCTGATCGGGCGTCGGCTTGTTGCCCGCTCCGGTCAGGTGACCGACGAACCGCTGTTGAACCAGCGAGGCGCCCGGCTTGTCGGGCGCACTGCCGTTCTGGAAGAGCCGATCAGCGAGGGCCGCGGCCGCATCCGGCTCGACGACACGACGTGGCCGGTGGACGGACCCGACATGCCTGCGGGAACGCGGGTTCGCGTGGTGGCAAGCAGTGGGCGACAGCTGACCGTGGAGGCCGCCTGAGCGGAATTCCGCGCCGTTTAAAGGATTGATTAACCACAACGGTTTACGGTTGATCAACACTTTAAGACGGTTTGCGAGCTTATGCGGCAGAGAACGCCAGATTTTCAACCGACCAGAGGTCGCAACGGCTTGCGCCCGGCAACGCGGCTTGCCGTGCTGCTGGCAGGCTGCGCCGTGGTATTTCCGGGCTTCGCCTTTGCCCAGAGCCTTTCCGGCGAACCTGCCCAGCAGCCTTACGGTGCGCCGTTGTCAGTCGATCCCGTCGCGACACAGCCCGGCGGGCTGGCGGTAACCGATCAGGCGCTTGCAGGGCAGGAGGCCGATCTGGTCGATGCGCCGGGGGCAGAGGCCGCCATACCCGACGATTTCGGCCGCATGAACCTGCGGGAAGGCACTGTCGATGGCCTGCGCACCCGTTATGACAACAATCGCGATGACGCGTCGGGCGTCCGCATCGGCACCTTCATTCTGAAGCCGACTCTCGGCCAGAGCTTCAATCACGAAATCAACAAGGATAGCGGCGAGGACGATCGCAGTTACCTCGAAACAGGCTTGAAGGGCACGCTGACCTCGGACTGGTCCCGGCATCAGCTTACCGTGACAGGCGAGGGCATCTGGCAGAAGAACGTCTCCGGCGACGCCGAAACCGAGCCGCTCGCCGACGTCGAAGCCGAGCTTCGTCTGGATTTCAGCGAAGAAACGATTGGCCGCCTGCGGGCCGGCTACCACTTCGAGCGGGAAGATTCGACCGATCCGAACGCGATCGAGGCGGCCACGACCCAATCCGGCATCAACCAATATACGCTCGGCGCCGGCATCGAACATAATTTCGGATTGCTGCGCGGCTCGGCGCGGGTCGATTTCGACCGCTACCAGTATGGCGATGCGGAGTTCGACAGCGGCACGACCATTTCCATGGATGACCGGAACCGGAATGCCGGCACGGTTACGGGACGGATCGGCTACGAGATTTCGCCTGCGATCATTCCCTTCCTCGAGGCCGCCGCCGGCAAGTCGATCTATGACGAGCAATTCGACCGCTTCGGCTACGAGCGCTCCTCTGACACCTATGCCGGGCGGGCTGGGGTGCAGGTCGATTTCGGTGAGAAGGTCAACGGCGAAATCGCCCTCGGCTACGAAACCTACCGGTTCGATGACGATCGCCTGAATGACCTGGACGGCTTTACCGTAGACGGCACGCTCAATTGGTCGCCCCTGCGCGGAACCAATATCGCCTACGGCCTTTCGACAGGCATAGAGCCATCGACCACGGCGGGCGAAAACGGCGCCTTGGTCTATACGCTCAACGCCCAGACAACCCATGAACTGCGCTCCAACCTGATGGCGCGGTTCTCAAACAGCTACACGTTCCGCAACTATTCCGGTGACAGCCTTTCCAGCGACCAGACCGTATGGAATACGGGCGCGGGTCTCACCTGGGACCTGAACCGTTATCTCGCACTGACCGGCGATGTCAGCTACGAGAAGACCGATCAGGACAGCAGCCCGTCGTCCAGCGTTACCAAGCTTGGTGTCGGCCTGACCTTGCGGCGATAAGCGGTGCATAACGCAAAAGCGCCGCGCATCGGAGGGATGCACGGCGCATATTTGAGATTTCGCAGCCCGCAGTTACTTGAGGCCGGCGACCAGTTCCTTGAGCGGCCCTTCGACCACTGAGCGGATGTCCGAACGCTGCAGCGCGAACGCGACGTTGGCCAGAATGAAACCGTCCTTGGCGCCGCAGTCGTAGGTGGTGCCCTGGAAGTGGTAGGCAGCGAAGTCCTGTTCGTTGGCAAGCTTGATCATGCCGTCCGTCAGCTGGATTTCGTTGCCGGCGCCACGTTCCTGCGTTGCCAGGATCGGGAAGATTTCCGGCTGCAGGATGTAACGGCCGTTGATGTAGAAATTGGAGGGAGCCGTGCCCGGCGCCGGCTTCTCCACCATGCCGGTGATCTTGTAGCCTTCGCCGATGCGGTCGCCCACGCCGACGATGCCGTATTTGTGGGCCTGATCGGGGGCGCATTCCTCAACCGCGATCACATTGCCGCCGCCGCTTTGCTCGTACAGTTCAACCATGCCTTTGAGGCAGCCTTTTTCGCCCTGCATGATCATGTCGGGAAGAAGCAGCGCAAAAGGCTCGTTTCCAACCAGCTCTCGGGCGCACCACACCGCATGGCCAAGGCCGAGCGGCGATTGCTGCCGGGTGAAGCTGGTGGTGCCGGCGGGCGGCAGAATGCCATCGAGCAGTGTCAACTCGGCTTTTTTGTTGCGCTCGCGCAGGGTCTGGTCGAGTTCGACCTGAATATCGAAATAGTCTTCGATGACGGCCTTGCCGCGGCCAGTGACGAAAATCAGATGTTCGATGCCGGCTTCGAGAGCCTCGTCCACGACATACTGGATGACCGGCTTGTCCACGACGGTCAGCATTTCCTTCGGCACGGCCTTGGTGGCCGGCAGGAAGCGGGTGCCGAGACCGGCAACCGGGAACACGGCTTTACGAACTTTACGCTTGTCAGTCATTGACATCTCCGAATCACGATAATGTGACTTTTAATTGAATTGGTAGCAATGCGGCGGGAATACAGGGAAATTGCTATTTTTTTACAAAGGAAGACGAATCCGCCCCTTCATGGTAAAGAATTTGTTGACCTCATTTTCCTAGACTTCGCTTTCGGCATCGCTGTTAACGCAGAATGCCTCGAAACGACGCAATAGATTTCTCATATTTTCACGAGAGGTCCGTTGCAAGTCAGTAAATGTGGACCTGATCCGCTTCGTGTTCTCCAGGCGAAGCGGCGATGAAAACGGAACGACGCCGATGACGAAGAACCGCACATCCCTGCTTTGCCGCGCCGCAACCGCCGCCTTCATGACAGCTGCCGCTGTTATGGCGTCGACACCCGCTTTTGCCGATCAGGGATTCCAGACCTGGATCAACAGCTTCTACGACACCGCCGCAAAGGCTGGCATCACCAAGGCGACCTACAGGGCCGCGTTTGCGGGCATCAAGACGCCAGATCCGTCGGTTTTGCAGAAGGCGCAATATCAGCCGGAATTCAAACACAAGATCTGGGAATATGTCGATAGCCGGGTGAATCCGTACACGGTGCGGATCGGGCAGGAAATGGCCGTGAAGCATGCCAAGACGCTTACCGCTCTCGAGCGCCATTTTGGTGTCGAGCGGTCCGTTCTGTTGGCGATCTGGTCCATGGAGTCGAACTACGGTGCCGTGCTCGAAAAGGACGACCGGCTTCACTACGTGCCGCGAGCGCTCGCAACGCTTGCCTATGCCGATCCGAAGCGGGCAAAATTCGCCAAGACCCAGCTGATCGCAGCCTTGAAAATCCTGCAGTCCGGAGACGTGACGCCGCGCGAGCTTAACGGCTCCTGGGCAGGCGCGATGGGGCATACCCAGTTCATTCCGACGAGTTACCTGCTCTATGCGATCGATGCCGACGGCAACGGGCATCGCGACATCTGGAACTCGATCCCGGATGCGCTGGCAACAACCGCCAACCTGTTGAAGAAGAACGGCTGGCAGACGGGGCAGACCTGGGGCTATGAAATCGCGGTCCCGAAGAACGGCGGCCAGTATGCCGGCCAGACGAAGACGCTTGGCCAATGGGAAGCGCTCGGCTTTACCCGTCCCAATGGCAAGGGCTTCCGCAATTCCGGCCAACGCGCCGAATTGAAGATGCCCGGCGGTGCCGGCAGCCCGGGTTTCCTGATGACCAAGAACTTCTTCGTCATCAAACGCTATAACGCTTCGGATTCCTACGCGCTCGGCGTGGGCTTGCTTGCCGACGAAATCGCCGGCTATGGCGGCATGCAGCAGGCCTGGGCACGACCGGATGGTTCGCTGGATATCAAGCAGAAGTTCGAGCTCCAGAGCCGTCTGAAGGAACTTGGCTATTATGAAGGCGAAGTCGACGGCAATTTCGGCTCCGGCTCAAAAGCGGCAATCCAGGCGTTTCAGAACCGCCTTGGCATGACCCCGGATGGCCAGCCGACACAGAAATTGCTCAAGGCTCTCAGGAACTGATCCTTCGGCGTTCGGGGGGCACATTTGTCCCCCGTTTGCGCAGGCGGTAGTCATTGGCGGCAATATAGGTCATGCTCCCATTTTCCGGCGCATTCATCCTGCATTCTGGCGGGAGCTGACTCGCCAACGGGTCGAAGCGCTTGACGGCTGGGTTGAAACACAACAATGGACAAGATGGCCGCTTTCAGTTTTCGCCGATACCAGCGTTCCGTCGTTCTGGTCGTCATGGCCTTCGCATTCGTCGCGCCGCCGCTGGTCGTTCTCGTTCCTCGGGAGGCCAACGCGCAGGAACGGCGGACGTTGCTCGAATTCTTCTTCGGGCGCCGGCAACAGCGGCCTCCCGTTTATGATGACGTTCCGGCCTTGGAGCCGCGGCAATCGCGCCAGCGGCAACAACAGCCACGGAACCAGAAGAAGCGCCAGAAGTCCGTTGTGACCGTGACGACGGAACCTCCGAAGCCGGTGGTGGAGAAGTCTGCGGCCGCCAAAAAGGTCCTTGTCGTCGGTGATTTCGTTGCCGGCAGCCTCGCGGATGGACTGGACAGCGCGTTCGAAACCACGCCCGGCATCGTCGTCGAAAGTCGCGCCAGCGGCTCCTCGGGTCTGGTGCGGGAGGATTACTTCAACTGGCAGAAAACGCTGCCCACCTATATCGAAGAACTGAAGCCTGACCTCATCATCATCAGCCTTGGCGCAAACGATCGCCAGCAGATGGCAATCGGCACGGCCAAGGAAAAATTCAAAACCGAAGTCTGGATTAACGAATATACCCGCCGTGCCGCGGCGCTGGCATCTGTGGTGCGCGGCAACGGCACGCCCTTGCTCTGGGTCGGCATGCCCGCGTTTCAATCCACGGCGATGACGGCGGACATGGTCACTTTCAATACGCTGTTTCGCACCGAGACGGAGAAGGTCGGCGGTACATTCGTGGATGTCTGGGACGGCTTCGTAGACGAGGGCGGCAAGTTCATCATCACCGGCTCCGATATCAACGGCCAGCAGGTGCGCCTGCGCGGCTCCGACGGCATCAACCTGACGAAGGCAGGCAAGCGCAAACTTGCATTCTATGTGGAGAAGGACATCCGCCAGATACTTGGCGATGCGGCCGCCGCGAACTCCGACATTCCGAGCGGGGATGATCTGAAGGATCTGATCGTCAATGCGCCGGCGGCGAACGAGGATATCATTCAGACCCAGCCGATCAGCCTCAGCGATCCTGATCTCGACGGCGGCAATGCGCTGATGGACGCCGCCGCCATCCCTGTCGTCAGCGGCAAGAGCCCGCGCGACCTGCTGGTCGAGAAGGGAGAGGTCGCGGCCGCCCCGGAAGGCCGTGTGGATGATTTCCGGCTGGCGAAACCCGCGACGATCCTGAGCAACCCGGTGATCCGTAACTGATCGGCTGAAAAATGAAAAAGGCCGGAATAGCTCCGGCCTTTCGTGATTCATCAATGGTTCGATCAACGCGGCAGGACGGTCGAGCCCATCAGCGCCTCATCGATGGCACGGGCCGCCTGACGGCCTTCACGGATGGCCCAGACGACGAGCGACTGGCCGCGACGAACGTCGCCGGCCGTCCAAAGCTTGTCGACCGAGGTCTTGTAGTCGTTGTCATCGGCGATGACGTTGCTCGAACCGCGCTTGTCGGTGTTGATCGCCAGACGCTCGCCGAGATCCTTGAGGACACTGTCGGTGAAGGGGCCGCGGAAGCCGATGGCGATGAAGGCGAGATCCGCCTTGATGACGAACTCCGTGCCGGCGATCGGCTTGCGACGCTCGTCGACCTGGCAGCACTTCACGCCCGTCAGGATGCCATCCTCGTCGCCGACGAATTCAAGCGTCGCGACCTGGAATTCGCGGATCGCGCCTTCGGCCTGGCTGGAGGAGGTGCGCATCTTGGTCGCCCAGAAGGGCCAGACGGCAAGCTTGTCTTCCTTTTCCGGCGGCTGCGGGCGGATGTCGAGCTGGGTGACCTTGACGGCGCCTTGGCGGAACGCGGTGCCGACGCAGTCGGACGCGGTGTCACCACCACCGACGACGACGACATGCTTGCCGCCGGCGAGGATCGGATCGGACGGCCAGCCGACGCTGTCGATGTTTTCGCGGCCAACGCGGCGGTTCTGCTGGACGAGATAGGGCATCGCGTCATGCACGCCTGCGAACTGGACACCGGGAATGCCAGCATCGCGCGGGGTTTCCGAGCCGCCGCAGTAAAGCACGGCATCGTGTTCTTCGATGAGGCTGTCTACGGTGCGATCGACACCGACATTGACGCCGCAATGGAACGTGACGCCTTCGCCGCGCATCTGGTCGACACGGCGGTCGATGAAGTTCTTCTCCATCTTGAAGTCCGGGATGCCGTAGCGCAGCAGGCCGCCCGGCTTGGTTTCGCGTTCAAAGACGTGAACTTCATGGCCGGCGCGGGCAAGCTGCTGGGCTGCCGCCATGCCGGCGGGACCAGACCCGATGATCGCGACCTTCTTGCCGGTCTTCACGACGGCCGGCTGCGGCACGATGTAGCCCATCTCATAGGCCTTGTCGGCAATTGCCTGCTCCACGGTCTTGATCGAGACCGGGGCGTCCTCGAGGTTCAGCGTGCAAGCTTCCTCGCACGGCGCGGGGCATATGCGGCCGGTGAACTCCGGGAAGTTGTTGGTCGAATGCAAGTTGCGGATCGCCTCGTCCCAGTTGCCGTTATAGACAAGATCGTTCCAGTCCGGGATCTGGTTATGAACCGGACAGCCGGTCGGCCCGTGGCAGAAGGGGATGCCGCAATCCATGCAGCGCGCCGCCTGCTTCTGTACTTCCGGCTCTGACATCGGAATGGTGAATTCGCGGAAGTGGCGAATACGATCGGAAGCCGGCTGGTACTTTGCCAGTTGCCGGTCGATTTCCATGAAGCCTGTAACCTTGCCCACTTTAAAAACCCTCACTCAAAGAGAGGCGCCTGTCGGCCCCCAGTACCAGTAGGCGGCTCCGACCACCAAACCCAGTACGATGAATTCTATCCTGACTTCGCCGTTCACGAGCGTCGCGATCCCGGGGACCGCGACGGCTACAGCGAACGAAACCAGCCTGTGAAGCTTCACAAGCCGCAGCCTTATTCGGCTGCGACGCTCATGCGCATGCGCTCCATTTCCTCAAGCGCACGCCGGTATTCGATCGGCATGACCTTGCGGAATTTCGGGCGGAACTCGACCCAGTGATCGAGGATTTCCTTGGCGCGTGGCGAACCCGTGTAGTGCAGGTGGTTCGAGATCAGCTGGTAGAGGCGCTCGTCGTCGTGGCGCGTCATGTCGCCGGCAACGTCGACCATGCCCTTGTGCATGAGGTCGCCGCCGTGATGATGCAGCTTCTCAAGCAGCTCATCTTCTTCCGGAACCGGCTCAAGCTCGACCATGGCCATGTTGCAACGCATGGGGAAGTCTTCGCTTTCATCCAGCACATAGGCGACACCGCCGGACATGCCCGCTGCAAAGTTGCGGCCGGTCTCGCCGAGAACGACGACGACACCGCCGGTCATATATTCGCAGCCGTGGTCACCCACGCCTTCGACAACCGCGATGGCACCCGAGTTGCGCACGGCGAAGCGTTCGCCGGCCACGCCATTGAAGTAGCACTCGCCGGAGATCGCGCCGTAGAGCACCGTGTTGCCGACGATGATCGACTGGGCCGGCACAATCCTGGCGTTTTCCGGCGGGCGCACGATGATCTTGCCGCCCGAGAGACCCTTGCCGACATAGTCGTTGCCGTCGCCGATCAGTTCGAAGGTGACACCCTTGGCGAGGAAGGCGCCGAAGGACTGACCGGCCGTACCGCGAAGCTTGACCGAGATCGTGTCTTCCTTGAGGCCCTTGTGCTTGTAGCGCTTGGCGACTTCGCCCGAGAGCATGGCGCCGGCCGAGCGGTCGACGTTCTTGATCTCGACATCGATCGAAACCGGGGTCTTGGATTCGAGCGCCGGCATCGCTTCCGCAATCAGCTTGCGGTCGAGAATGTCGTGGATCGGGTGGTTCTGCTTCTGCGTCCAGTAGGTGGCTTCCTTCGGCGCATCGACCTTGTGGAAGATGCGGCTGAAGTCGAGGCCATTGGCCTTCCAGTGCGAGATCATCGCATCCTTTTCGAGCAGTTCCGAAAGACCGATGATGTCGTCGAACTTGGCAAAGCCCAGCGATGCTAGGATTTCGCGCACTTCTTCGGCGACGAAGAAGAAGTAGTTGATGACATGCTCGGGCGCACCCTTGAAGCGCTTGCGCAGGACCGGGTCCTGCGTTGCCACACCCACCGGACAGGTGTTGAGGTGGCACTTGCGCATCATGATGCAGCCGGCGGCGATCAGCGGCGCGGTCGAGAAGCCGAATTCGTCGGCGCCGAGAAGCGCGCCTATGATGACGTCGCGGCCGGTCTTAAGGCCACCGTCGACCTGCAGCGCGACGCGCGAGCGCAGACCGTTCAGCACCAGCGTCTGGTGGGTTTCGGCAAGGCCGATTTCCCACGGGCTGCCGGCGTGCTTCAGCGAGGTCAGCGGCGACGCGCCGGTGCCGCCGTCATAGCCGGACACGGTGATATGGTCGGCGCGCGCCTTGGCGACGCCGGCGGCAACCGTACCGACGCCGACTTCCGAGACAAGCTTGACCGAGACATCGGCTTCCGGGTTTACGTTCTTCAGGTCGTAGATCAGCTGCGCCAGATCTTCGATCGAATAGATGTCGTGGTGCGGCGGCGGCGAAATCAGGCCGACGCCCGGGGTCGAATGGCGGGTCTTGGCGACGGTCGCATCGACCTTGTGGCCGGGCAGCTGGCCGCCTTCGCCGGGCTTTGCACCCTGCGCCACCTTGATCTGAAGCATGTCGGCATTAACCAGATATTCGGTCGTGACGCCGAACCGGCCGGAGGCGACCTGCTTGATGGCGGAGCGCTCTGGGTTGGGCGAGCCATCATGCAGCGGGAAGTAACGATCGCTCTCTTCGCCGCCTTCGCCAGTGTTCGACTTGCCGCCGATCCGGTTCATGGCGATGGCAAGCGTCGTGTGTGCCTCGCGGCTGATCGAGCCGAAGGACATCGCACCGGTCGAGAAGCGCTTGACGATATCGGCAGCCGACTCGACCTCATCGATCGAGATGGGCGTGCGGCCGATCTCGGCGGCGTCCTTGATCTTGAAGAGGCCGCGAATGGTGTTCATGCGCAGGGCCGCGCCGTTCACCATCTGCGAGAACTCGGTGAAGCGGTCCTTGGCATTGCCGCGGACGGCATGCTGCAGGGATGCGATTGAATCCGGCGACCAGGCATGGCCTTCGCCGCGCATACGGTAGGCATATTCGCCGCCGATATCGAGCGTGCGGGTGAGCAACGGGTCGGAACCGAAGGCCGCCTGATGGCGGGCGAAGGTTTCCTTGGCGATTTCGTCGAGACCAATGCCTTCGATCTGCGTTGCCGTTCCGAAGAAGTAGCGATCGACAAGCTCGGAGGAGAGGCCGACGGCATCGAAGATCTGGCCACCGCAGTAGGACTGGTAGGTCGAGATGCCCATCTTGGACATGACCTTGAGGATGCCCTTGCCGATCGCCTTGATGTAGCGATAGACGACTTCGCTGGCATCGACTTCCTTCGGGAATTCGCCGCGCTTGTGCATGTCGAGCAGCGTGTCGAAGGCGAGGTAAGGGTTGATCGCTTCGGCGCCATAGCCTGCGAGCAGGCAGAAATGGTGCACTTCGCGCGGCTCGCCGGTTTCGACGACAAGGCCGACGGAGGTGCGGAGCCCCTTGCGGATCAGGTGATGGTGCACGGCCGCCGTTGCGAGCAGCGCTGGGATGGCGACGCGATCCGGGCCGATCTGGCGGTCGGATAGCACGATGATGTTGTAGCCGCCCTTGACCGCCGCTTCCGCGCGTTCGCAGAGACGGTCAAGGATTTCCGGCATGCCTTCGGCGCCACGCGAGACGTCATAGGTGAAGTCGAGCGTCTTGGTGTCGAAACGGTCTTCCGTGTGGCCGATCGAGCGGATCTTTTCGAGATCGCCATTGGTCAGGATCGGCTGGCGCACTTCCATGCGCTTGGCGTGGGCAGCACCCTCATGGTCGAGGATGTTCGGGCGCGGGCCGATGAAGGACACGAGGCTCATGACCAGCTCTTCGCGGATCGGGTCGATCGGCGGGTTGGTGACCTGCGCGAAGTTCTGCTTGAAATAGGTGTAGAGCAGCTTCGTCTTGTCGGACATCGCCGAGATCGGCGTATCGGTGCCCATAGAGCCGATGGCTTCCTGGCCGGTGGTCGCCATCGGCGACATCAGGATCTTGGTGTCTTCCTGGGTGTAGCCGAACGCCTGCTGGCGATCGAGCAGCGACACGTCGCGGCGCAGCGCGCGGGGCTCGACAGGCTTCAGCTCTTCGAGAATGAGCTGGGTGTTGTCCAGCCACTGACGATAGGGGTGACGGCTTGCGAGCGACGACTTCAGCTCCTCGTCGGAGATGATGCGGCCTTCTTCCATATCGATCAGCAGCATCTTGCCGGGCTGCAGGCGCCATTTCTTGACGATGCGTTCTTCCTGCACCGGCAGCGTACCGGCTTCCGAAGCAAGGATGACGCGGTCGTCGTCGGTGACGATATAGCGGGCCGGGCGCAGACCGTTGCGGTCGAGCGTCGCGCCGATCTGGCGGCCATCGGTGAAACAGACGGCAGCGGGGCCATCCCACGGTTCCATCAGGGCAGCGTGATACTCGTAGAACGCCTTGCGGTCCGGCTTCATCAGCTGGTTGCCGGCCCAGGCTTCGGGGATCAGCATCATCATCGCATGCGACAGCGCGTAACCGCCCTGTGTCAGGAATTCCAGCGCGTTGTCAAAGCAGGCGGTGTCCGACTGTCCTTCGTAAGAGATCGGCCAGAGTTTGGAGATGTCGTCGCCGAAGAGCGGCGAGGACACGGACGCCTGACGCGCCGCCATCCAGTTGACGTTGGAGCGCAGCGTGTTGATTTCGCCGTTGTGGGCGACCATGCGGTAGGGGTGCGCGAGCTTCCACGACGGGAAGGTGTTGGTAGAGAAACGCTGGTGCACGAGGGCAACGGCGGATTCGAAGCGCGGATCGGCGAGGTCCTTGTAATAGGCGCCAACCTGATAGGCGAGGAACATGCCCTTGTAGACGATGGTCTTCGAGGACAGCGACACCGGATAGAAGCCGGTCTCAGCGCCCTGATAAGCATCGTAAATGCGGTTGGAGATCACCTTGCGCAGCGTGAACAGGCGACGCTCGAACTCGGCGTTGGTTGCGGCATCGCGGCCGGCGCCGATGAAGACCTGCACATGGCGCGGTTCGGTGGCTGCGATATCCGGCGCTTTGGAGAGCGAGGAATTATCGACCGGCACATCACGGAAGCCGAGCAGGACCTGGCCTTCCTCGCTCACGACATCGGTGATCACCTTCTTGAAGTGATCGACCTGCGCTTCATCCTGCGGCATGAACATATAGCCGACGGCATAGTCGCCCGCCTTCGGCAGGGTCACACCCTGCGCCGCCATTTCCTCGCGGAAGAAGCGGTCGGGAATCTGCACCAGAATGCCCGCGCCGTCACCCATCAACGGGTCGGCGCCGACGGCACCGCGATGCGTCAGGTTTTCGAGGATGAACAGGCCGTCCTTGACGATCTGGTGCGACTTCTCGCCCTTCATATGGGCGACGAAGCCGACGCCGCAGGCATCGTGTTCGTTTCGCGGATCGTAGAGGCCCTGTTTCTTCGGGAGGCCGAACGTGGTTTTCTCGGCCGTCGCAGTGTTAAGTGCGCGGTCGAGTTCCAGTTCCTGTGATGGCGTGAAATCCGTCATCGTCTTCCCTCCTGTTGGGCCCTTGCTCGGGCGGTCCTGCAGTCCGGGGCGTCGCCGCGGAAATCCCGCAAGCTGCACCGGCATTATCGTGACATGATCCTGATCCGGTCGCAAATGATGCGTCGCACAATCAGGCAGATTGTTCGCGACCGTGGCGATGTGAGCGCGAACCGGGTTTCGGCAGCGACTTTCGATCGACGACCCTATACGCGAGCGGTGCGTTTGACGGTCGGTTCCGGTCTCGAGACCGAAATAGGACAGTCATGCTGTCCTATTTCATAGGCTCTATGCCAGAAAGCGCCGGGGATCGCAAGAGTACCAATACAAAATAATCGGACGAATTTTGCCAAACATTGCCGATAGTTTCAGTTTTGAGTAATTAAATTTCGTGCAACGGCACGTTTCTTCTCTTTGGTTTCAAACTGGTATTGGATTGTTCTTCTTTTAACGAATGGGTTGCACCTCCGAAACATCAGTTTATGGTCTGCCCGGCCGCGTTCGCGAGCGTCATCCACAGGACAGCATCATGATTTTTTCTTCCGACAACTGGGCTGGCGCCCATCCGGCCATTGCCGAAAGCCTCGTCAAGGCGTCTACCGGTTTTGCCTCCGCCTATGGCACCAGCGATCTCGACAAGAAGGTCGAGAAGACGCTTTCGGACGTGTTCGAGCACGACGTCTCCGTGTTCTTCGTCGGAACCGGCACAGCGGCCAATTCTCTGGCGCTTGCCAGCGCCAACAAGCCGGGCGGACAGATATTCTGCCACCGTGAAGCGCATGTGAATGTCGATGAATGCGGCGCGCCGGAATTCTTCTCCCATGGCGCGCGCATGGCGCCGGTCGATGGTGAAAACGGCAAGATGGACCCGACGAAGCTGGAAGCGGAAATCAAGCGCTTTCCGCCGGGCTTCGTCCATGGCGGCCAGCCGATGGCTGTCACCCTGACGCAGGCGACGGAGGCGGGGACCGTTTACGGGCTTGATGAGATCGATGCCATCTCTGACATCGCCAAGCGCTATCATCTGCCGCTTCACATGGATGGTGCCCGCTTTGCCAATGCGCTGGTGACGCTCGATGTCTCGCCGGCAGAGATGACCTGGAAACGCGGCGTGGAGCTTCTCTCCTTCGGTGGCACGAAAAACGGCTGCTGGTGTGCCGAAGCGCTGATCCTTTTCAACCCGGCCCGGGCGCAGGAGATGCACTACCTGCGCAAGCGCTCCGCTCAGCTGTTCTCAAAATCGCGTTTTATCGCCGCCCAGTTCGATGCCTATCTGGAAAACGATCGCTGGCTCGATCTGGCCAAGTATTCGAACGGCATGGCAAACCGTCTCGCCGCGGGTATAGAGGCTTCGTCTTCGGCGCGCCTTGCGTGGCCAACGGGTTCCAACGAGCTGTTTGTCATCCTGAAGAAGGCGGTTGCCGAAACCCTGCAGAAGGACGGCGCAGTGTTCTACGACTGGCCGGTTCCGCATCAGCTGGCAAGCTCGGTTGCGGCCGATGAGGGCCTGTACCGGCTCGTCACCAGCTTTGCGACGACCGAGGAAGACGTGGACGCATTCCTGAAAAGGCTCTGATCCTGTCGGGCCCGCGGCGGGCATAGCGTGCCGCCGGTCATCGAGATAGCAAGATCTTGCCACTTGTTCGGTCCCGTTACGCCTTGCATTCGGTGCCGTAATGGCAATGATGCGGCGCTCCTGCCCGTAAAGTCTGTAGGTTTCTTTGATTTCGTTTGTCTTTTCGGGAAAGCCGGTTCCCACTTTTCCCTGACAAACTCTAGGACGACCGATTGCGATGCGCCGTTTCCTGCCCGATACCTTCACCTTGCTGCTTGTCCTGACCGTGGCACTCGCCTCGGTCCTGCCCATTTCCGGCGCGCCGGCCGAATGGTTTGGGTTGGCGACGAAGATCGCGATCGGGCTTCTGTTCTTCCTGCACGGGGCGCGCCTGTCGCGGGATGTGGTGCTCGCGGGCATTCTGCACTGGCGCCTGCATCTCGTCATCCTCGCGACGACCTTCTGCTTCTTCCCGATGCTCGGGCTTGCGGCCGGGCTGATCCCGGAATCGATCCTGCCGCCGGCGCTCTACACCGGAATTCTCTTTCTCTGCGTTCTGCCCTCGACCGTGCAGTCATCGATCGCTTTCACCTCGATGGCAGGCGGCAACGTGCCGGCGGCGATCTGCGCCGCGTCCGCTTCCAATATTTTCGGAATGTTCCTGACGCCACTGCTGGTCGGGCTTTTGTTTACGGCGAGCGGGCAGGGGGGCTTTTCGCTCGATGCATTGGAACAGATCCTGCTGCAATTGCTGGCGCCGTTCCTGCTCGGCCAGATCCTGCAACCCTGGATCGGGGATTTCATCCGTGCCCGCAAGACACTGCTGATGCCGGTCGATCGCGGCTCGATCCTCATGGTCGTCTATCTCGCCTTCAGCGAGGCGGTGACAGAAGGCCTCTGGCACACCTTCTCGGCGCGCGATATCGCCGTCGTCATCGGGCTCGATATCCTGCTGCTCGCCATCGTACTGCTCGTGACGATGTTCGGCAGCCGCAAACTCGGCTTTTCCCGTGAGGACGAGATCACGATCACCTTCTGCGGCTCGAAGAAGAGCCTGGCGAGCGGCGTTCCCATGGCCAATGTCATCTTTGCCGGCCAGAGCATCGGCAGCATCGTGTTGCCGCTGATGCTGTTCCATCAGATCCAGCTGATGGCCTGCGCGGTGATCGCGCAGAAATATGCCGAACATGGCCGGCGCAGGCTCGAAGCTGCGGCGGCGGCGGAGCCTGCCCGTTCCTGACAACAAAAAAGGCGGCGCCGATGTGGCGCCGCCTTTCTTCATTCCAAGTCTTAACCGCTTAGTTGGCCGAGCCCTCGATCTGGGTCGCCTCGATCTGCTTCGGCTGCGAGGCTGCAGCGACGATGTCGATCTTGCGGGGCTTGGCGGCTTCCGGGATCTCGCGCAGGAGGTCGATGTGGAGCAGGCCGTGCTTCAGCGAAGCGGACTGGATTTCTACATGATCGGCGAGCTGGAAGCGGCGCTCGAAAGCACGCTTGGCGATACCGCGATAGAGGAACTGGTTTTCAGCGGCCTTGTCGTCGCTCTTTTCACCCTTGACGGTCAGCGTGTGCTCGCGCGCTTCGATCGAAAGCTCGGTTTCGTCGAAGCCGGCAACGGCCATGGTGATCCGGTAGGTGTTCTCGCCTGTCCGCTCGATGTTGTAGGGCGGATAGGTCTGCGACTGGTCGGGCTGGCCCAGACTGTCGAGCATGGTGAAGAGCCGGTCGAAGCCGACGGTGGAACGATAGAGAGGGGAAAAATCAACGTGACGCATGGTGTCCTCCAAAAGAGCAACTGGTTTGCGATCTTTTGATTCCGTCACCCCGACTGCGGCGATGGCGGAACCGGTGAACGGGCCCGTCTTCGGCGCCCGTGGAATGAAGATGGGAACGGTATGCGCCGGGTTCAAGACCCGCCGCGCAGCGTCAAAATCCTTTCATAAACGCAGGATGAACACCCGGTTCCGGCTGCGTTCAGCTTGGCGGGAATAGAACGGTCTCATCGGATCAGCCAAGGCGGTGCGGGCGGTGAACGTCCCTTCTCCCGACCTTCATGCCAAGGCCCCGAAACCCTATGGCCGGAAGCGGTACATCCAGTCCCCCCGCCGTTTCCGGCCCTTTTCGCCCCGTGGTTCGACAGCGGCGCCTCAAGGGCGCACGAACACCGTCAGCATCATGGCCGCGATCGCCGCCACAGCAATCTTCCAGAAATCCCTGCGGCGTCTCAGTCCCGGCAGGCCGATCGGCTTGAGGATATGGACTGCCATCATCAGCAGGAACAGGAGCGTAAGGATTTTCGGCATCGGATTTCCGGTCGGCGGACATTGCGTCGCGAGACAGCCTTGCGGCTGCTTTTCTGCTCATGCCAGGGCTATGCGTTGCGACCGAAATTTGCAATCTCCGACATATATGATTTTACGACTGGCATTTACCGCCACATCGCCCTAATTTTTCCGGACGCGCCCGGAACCAGCGGATTTCACATGAAAAAGAACCTTTTGCCTGTCGCCTCGCTGCTGCTTGGAACGCTGTTTCTATTTCTCGGCAATGGCCTGCACAGCCTGCTTTTGCCGATGCGCGGCACGACGGAGGGGTATTCGGCGACCTTGCTCGGTCTGCTCGGTACATCCTGGGCAACGGGCTTCGTTCTCGGCTGCCTGATGGCGCCGGCGGTCGTGCGCCGCGCCGGCCATGTTCGCGCCTTCAGCGGCTTTGCCTCGCTTCTGGCGATCATTGCGTTGTTGACGGGTATTCTGGTCGATCCGATCTGGTGGGTCGTGCTGCGCGCCTTTACCGGCTTTTCCACCGCCGGCACCTCGATGATCATCGAAAGCTGGCTGAACGAACGCGCCACCAATGAAAGCCGTGGCGCGATCTTCTCGCTCTACATCGCGATTACCCTGTTCGGCGTGGTTGCCGGGCAGATGTTCATTCCGTTCGGCGATACCAACACGGCGCTGTTCTTCATGATCTGCGGTATCGTTTATTGCCTTGCCATGTTGCCCACCCTGCTTTCCACGGCCGATACGCCGCAGCCCTTGAAGCAGGTGTCGCTCGATCTTCGCGGTCTTTACAAGAACTCGCCTGTCTCGTTCCTCGGCATTCTTCTGGTGGGCATCGCCAACGGCGCCTACGGCACGCTCGGCGCCGTTTTCGGCCGACAGGTAGGGCTGACGGATAGCGATGTCGCGCTGATGGTCAGCACCGTCATCTTCGCGGGTGCGATCATGCAGTTTCCGGCCGGCCGGCTGTCCGACAAGATGGATCGACGCTACGTGCTGGCTGGTCTTTCCGCGATCGCGGCGGTGGCGGGCCTTTTGATCTATCTGGTCGAGCCGTCGGGGGTTGTGCTGCTCATCACGTTCGTCGGCATTTACGGCGCGACGGCGAACGCGCTCTATCCGATCGCCGTATCGCACGCCAACGACTTTGCCTCGTCGGAGGATTTCGTCAAGATTTCCGGCGGCCTGCTGCTGCTCTACGGCATTGGCACGATCATCGGTCCGACGATCGGCGGTCCGATCATGACGGTGATGGGGCCTTACGGATTGTTCATGATCACGGCCTGCGCCCATATCCTGATCGCCATCTACGCGATCTTCCGCAGCCGGATGCGTGCGCCCATTCCCGTCAGCGAGCGCGATGCCTATTCGACTATTAATCCCGGCACGTTGACCACGCCGGAAAGTCTGCAGCTTTCTCCGCGTGCCGCTCCGTTCGAGGACGAGGCAGACGCACCGCAGGAAGCCGGTAAGGAGGCACGCTCATGAGTCTGTTTGACGACGCTGCTGCGAAGAAGGTCCCTGTCCATGAGATCGGCAGCGATCTTTCCCAGCTTTCGGTGGACGAATTGAACCACCGAATCGGTTTGCTGCAGCAGGAAATCGCGCGGCTGGAAGCGGCGCGGGAGGAAAAGTCGGCAAGCAAATCAGCTGCGGAAAGTTTTTTCCGCCGTTGACGACGGTGGTTTTGGCAAAATACGCGCCGTTTCAGGACAGCCGAAGACTTACCTGCGCGGACGAAAGGAAAGCGAACACTTTCCGCGTGGCCACAAGAATCAATTCATCGTGATTCTGGTCAATGTAAGCCTTCGTTAAGCATTACAATATATTACTGGGACATCCGGATCGCTCCGGATTCAGACAATTTCCCGATCGGCAATGGTCTGATTTTTCTCCCTGTTTTACCTTGAGAGCCGCTTTCGCGGCTCTTTTTTTTGGTTTTTTTCCACACAGGCCAAAGAAGTGTGGAGATTAACCCTTTCTTAAGAATGCACTTGCGCGAAATGGTCTATGAGATCATGGTTGAAACAAGAAAACGAGAGACGGAAACATTTCGTCGCATTGCTCGTTACCTGATCAAGTTGAAGCGTTTAACAGGGATTTGTGACCATGTCCGAGCGGGGATTGAACACCGTGAGTTTCGCTGGCCATGCTGCGGCTTCGGCGCAGTTCAAGGCGCTGTATGCGGAAGGCATGGGTCTCGTGGAAGAGACAGCGAGCTATCTCGACGGTCCCGGCCGTGCTGCATCCAAGGTTCTGCCGCGCATGGCATCGGTGCTTTATGCAGCCGAATCCATGCGTCTCACGACCCGCCTGATGCAGATGGCGTCCTGGCTGCTGCTTCAGCGTGCCGTCAACAATGGCGAGATGAGCCGCGACCAGGTTATTTCGGAAAAGAGCAAGGTTCGCCTCGACAGCTTCAACGTCGATCGCAACGCGCCGGGCTGGAACGAGATGCCGGAAGGCTTCCGCGATCTGATCGAGCGTTCGCTGCGCCTCCAAAATCGCGTTGCCCTGCTTGACCGCGAAATCTACCGCCCGCAGGAAGCTTCGAACTTCGTTCCGGACAACCAGAACGGCGTAAAAGCGCAGCTCAACCTGCTGCAGACGGCTTTCGGCAACAACTGATTGTTTCTCAGGGATCGATGTTCCGAACCCGGCCAGTGGCCGGGTTTTTTGCATCTGGAGACCGCCCACTGAAAAGCCCGGCCGCTTTCGCAGACCGGGCCTCTCTCTCCTCCCTGAACAGATCAGGCGGCCTTCTCGAGGTCCTTCTTCCAGCCGCCGACGGCTGCGAGGCTGCACATGCGGGCACGGTGGAGGAAGGCGCGCTGGCCGGCAGCGACGTTTTCAGGCTTGCCGCCCCAAGCGTTGAGCGCTTCCGCCTGCAGGGCGCGACCATAGGAAAAGGTCATGCCCCAGGGCAGGGTGTAACCGCCGACCATTGCGGACAGATGCGCGGTTGCTTCCTCGGTCGACTGGCCACCGGAGAGGAAGGCGATGCCGGGCACCGCTGATGGAACGGTGCGCTTCAGAACTTCCACGGTGCGCGCGGCCACGTCTGCAACGGACGCCTTGCGGTTCTTCTTGCCGTCGATGACCATGCTCGGCTTCAGGATGATGCCTTCGAGCTTCACGCGGGCTTCCGCCAGTTCTTCGAACACGACGCGCAGGGTGGCTTCCGTCACCTCCTGCGAACGTTCGATCGAATGATCGCCCGGCGTGCCGTCCATCAGCACTTCCGGTTCGACGATCGGCACGATGCCGGCTTCCTGGCAAAGGGCGGCGTAGCGGGCGAGCGCCTGCGCGTTGGCGCGCACGGCGCCCCGGCTCGGCAGGGTGTCGGAAATCGAGATCACACCGCGCCATTTCGCAAAGCGGGCGCCGGCATCGTAATAGGTCTTCAGGCGGCCAGCGAGGCCATCAAGGCCTTCGGTGATGGTTTCGCCGGGGAAGTTCGGGAGCGGCTTCGCGCCGGTATCGACCTTGATGCCGGGAAGAGAGCCGGCAGCGCGGATCACATCGACGAAAGGCGTGCCGTCGGCAGCCTTCTGAAACAGGGTTTCTTCATAGAGGATGACGCCGGAGATACAGGACTTCATGGCGTCGTCGGTGCGGAACAGCATCTCGCGATAATCGCGACGGGACGTTTCGGTGGACTCCAGGCCAATGGTGTCGAAGCGCTTGCCGATCGTGGCCGTGGATTCGTCTGCGGCCAGCAGGCCCTTGCCCTTGGCGACCATGGCGGCGGCGATGTCTTCCAGTCTTTCGCTCATTTGGCGTTCTCCTGTTATACGCGAGGTCTTTGCGGATAGCAGAAGAATAAGGCGGGTCAAACAAAAATTAAAATATTTAAAACGATTGAAATTATTTTAATCGATTGAAAAGGCATCGCTATTTCGTTGGTGATCCACAGAAGCAAAAACCCCGGCTGAGGGCCGGGGTTTAAATCGTTTAAATCTGGATCGGCTGTTATTTCGCCTGATTGAGGATGTCGACGCCAGGAAGTGGCTTGCCTTCCATCCATTCCAGGAACGCGCCACCGGCGGTCGAGACATAGGTGAGATCGTCGGCAACGCCGGCATGGTTCATGGCCGAAACCGTGTCGCCGCCGCCGGCGACCGAGATCAGCGCGCCGCTCTTGGTGCGGGCGGCCGCGTGCTTGGCAACGGCAACCGTCGCTTTGTCGAAGGGCGCGATTTCGAAGGCGCCGAGCGGGCCGTTCCAGACCAGTGTTTCGGCCTTGGAAACCCATTCATTAACAGCCGCGATCGACTTCGGGCCGACATCGAGCACCATGGCATCGGCCGGGATCGCGTCGATATCGACGGTTTCGTTGTCGGCGCCGGCCTTGAATTCGCGGGCGACGACGCCGTCGACCGGCAGCACGATCGCGCAACCGGCGGAAGCCGCCTCGATCATGATCTTCTTGGCGGTATCGGCCAGATCATGCTCGCAGAGCGACTTGCCGACATTGGTGCCGCGAGCGGCGATGAAGGTGTTGGCCATGCCACCACCGATCACGAGGGCATCGACCTTCTTCACGAGGTTCATCAGCAGGTCGATCTTGGTCGAGACCTTGGCGCCGCCGACTATGGCAACGACCGGGCGCTTGGGATTGCCAAGGCCCTTTTCCAGAGCCTCCAGCTCGGCCTGCATGGTGCGGCCGGCGTAAGCGGGCAGCACCTGCGCGAGGCCTTCGGTGGAGGCGTGCGCGCGGTGGGCGGCGGAGAAGGCGTCGTTGACATAGATGTCGCCATTGGCGGCCAGCGCCTTGATGAAATCCGGGTCGTTCTTTTCCTCGCCCTTGTGGAAGCGGGTGTTTTCGAGCAGCAGCACATCGCCGTTGTTCATGGCGGCGATCGCCGTTGCCGCCTTCTCACTGATGCAGTCGGCGGCGAAGGCGACGCGGTGGTCGAGGATATCCTCGACGGCCGGTGCGATGAAGGAGAGCGACATATCGGCGACCGGCTCACCCTTCGGGCGGCCGAAATGGGCGAGCAGGATGACCTTGGCGCCTTTTTCCGAGAGTTCGCGAATGGTCGGCACGACGCGTTCGATGCGGGTGGCATCGGTCACCTTGCCGTCCTTGACCGGAACGTTGAGATCGACGCGCACGAGCACGCGCTTGCCGGTGATATCGGTGAGATCGTCGAGGGTCTTGAAGGTCATCAGTTTTCTCCGGTCAAAGTCTTTTGAAAAGGGTGGGGTAATCCATCACCAGCCCGTCTTCATCGACGGGAAGCTCGGCCTTGAAGCTGCGGTCGCCGCTTTCGTAGAGGTAGAGCTGTTCATCCGTGAGGCAGGTGTAGCGCTGTTCGTCCACCAAGGGTTCGAACGTGTCGAAGGGCACGTAGAGCATGGAGAGCGATACGGTGCCGTCCTGGGCTTCAAGCGCAAGGCGACGGATCGGCAGGCTGTTGGTGAAAGGTGTTCCGGCCAGATCGATATCGATGCAGCCATCGAATTGGGGGAGCGGAACGCCGGCTTCATTGCGCCAGTGGCCGTTTCCGTCGGATGAAAGTGCCAGTCTCATGCCGTCCGTGGTTTCGACACCGAAGGACAGCACGGCCCAATGGGCGCTGCAATCGATGATATAGCGGACGCCGTAACGGCGGCCGCCGCGCTCTCCGATCAGCACGCTTGCGGCACGGATGCCATCTGCGTGCGGAGCCAGATCCAGATGCTCGATCCCTTCTCCCTCCAGCGGGCGCCAGCGGGCCGTGGTCGGGGAAAGGGCGCGAAACATGGTCTTAGATCAGCTTTGCCATCGCAACGGCCGTGTCGGCCATGCGGTTGGAGAAGCCCCACTCGTTGTCGTACCAGGAAAGGATACGAACGAACTTGCCTTCGAGGACCTTGGTCTGGTCGTTTGCGAAGATCGAGGAGTGGCTGTCGTGGTTGAAGTCACGCGACACCAGCGGCTCGTCGGTGTAGCCGAGGATGCCCTTGAGCGCGCCATCGGCAGCAGCCTTGATCGCGCCGTTGATTTCGGCAACCGTCGTGTCGCGCTTGGCGACGAACTTGAAGTCGACGACCGAGACGTTCGGGGTCGGAACGCGGATCGAGGTGCCGTCGAGCTTGCCCTTGAGGTGCGGCAGCACGAGGCCGACGGCCTTGGCAGCGCCGGTCGAGGTCGGGATCATGGACAGGGCTGCGGCGCGGGCGCGGTACAGATCCTTGTGCATGGTGTCGAGCGTCGGCTGGTCACCGGTGTAGGAGTGGATCGTGGTCATGAAGCCATGATCGATGCCGACAGCATCGTCCAGCGCCTTGACGACCGGAACCAGGCAGTTCGTGGTGCAGGAGGCGTTGGAGATGACCAGGTGATCCTTGGTCAGTTCGGTGTGGTTGACGCCGAAGACGACAGTCAGGTCAGCACCGTCAGCCGGAGCCGAGATGATGACGCGCTTTGCGCCGGCCGTCAGGTGGGAAGCAGCCTTATCGCGGGCGGTAAAGATGCCGGTGCATTCGAGCGCGATATCGACGCCCATTTCACCATGCGGCAGCGTTGCCGGGTCCTTGATCGCGGTCACCTTGATCGGCTTGCCGCCGGCCACGATGATGGTGTCGCCTTCGACCTTCACGTCGGCCGGGAACTTGCCGTGGATCGAATCGTAACGCAGCAGGTGGGCGTTGGTCTCGACCGGGCCGAGGTCGTTGATGGCGACGACTTCGATGTCGGTGCGGCCGGATTCGACGATGGCACGGAGAACGTTGCGGCCGATACGACCAAATCCGTTGATGGCGACTTTCACTGTCATTGCGGGGATCTCCCTGTAAACGGTTCTTGGGAAGGCGGGTCGGAGCGCGCTATTAGAACGCGCTCCGCACAGTTGTTTTAAGCAGCCTTGGCTTCAGCGGCAGCGACGATCGCTTCCACGGTGATGCCGAAGTGCTTGAACAGGTCCTTGGCGGGGCCGGAGGCGCCGAAGGAGTGCATGCCGATGAAGGTGCCGTCAGCGCCGATGAACTTGTCCCAGCCCTGGCGGACGGCGGCTTCGACACCGATCTTGACCGGCGCCGTACCGATAACGGCCTTCTTGTAGTCGTCCGGCTGTTCGTCGAAGAGCTCGACGCAGGGAACGGACACGACGCGGGCGGCGATGCCCTTGCCCTTCAGCTCGGCGGCGGCCTTGACTGCCAGCTCGACTTCGGAGCCGGACGCAAAGATCGAAACCTTGGCATTGTCGGCGGCAACGAGTTCGTAGGCACCCTTGGCGCTGAGGTTTTCGGCGACATAGTCCAGACGCGACGGCGCGAGGTTCTGGCGGGTGAGCGCCAGACCGGACGGCCGATGCTGGTTCTGAAGCGCCAACTGCCAGCATTCGGCAGTTTCAACCGCGTCTGCCGGACGGAACATCAGAAGGTTCGGGATGGCGCGGAGCGCGGCCATATGCTCGACCGGCTCGTGGGTCGGTCCATCTTCGCCGACGCCGATCGAATCATGGGTCAGGACGTGGATGACACGGATGCCCATGAGAGCGGCAAGGCGGATCGACGGACGGCAATAGTCCGAGAAGATCATGAAGCCGCCGGAGTAGGGGATCAAACCGCCGTGCAGCGCAACGCCGTTCATGGCAGCTGCCATGCCGTGCTCGCGGATGCCCCAGTGCATGTAGCGGCCGGAGAAATCGGTCGGGGTGATCGACTTCATCTGGCTGGTCTTGGTGTTGTTCGACGGCGTCAGGTCGGCGGAGCCGCCCAGCGTTTCCGGCAGAACGCCGTTGATGACTTCAAGCGCATCTTCCGAGGCCTTGCGGGTGGCAACGGTCGGCGGGTTTTCAGCGAGCTTCTTCTTGTAGGTGTCGATTGCGGCATCGAAGCCGCTGACCAGTTCGCCGGCAAAGCGGCGGGTGAACTCGGACTTCTTGGTTTCTTCGGTCGCTGCAAGGCGATCTTCCCATGCCTTGCGGGCATCGGCAGAGCGGGTGCCGGCAGCGCGCCAGGCTTCGAGAACGTCGGCCGGGGTCTCAAACGCCGGGCTTTCCCAGTTCAGCGCCTTGCGGGTCGCTGCGATTTCGTCTGCGCCGAGCGGCGAGCCGTGAACCTTGTGGGTGCCGGCCTTGTTCGGGGCGCCAAAGCCGATGGTGGTCTTGCACGCGATGAAGGTCGGGCGTTCCGACTTGTGGGCGGCTTCGATCGCGGCTGCGATCTCATCCGGGTTGTGGCCGTCAACCTTGATCGTGTTCCAGTGGACGGCCTGGAAGCGGGCGATCTGGTCGGTCGAGTCCGACAGCGACACAGCGCCGTCGATGGTGATGTTGTTGTCGTCCCAGAAGAGGACCAGCTTGTTGAGCTTCAGGTGGCCGGCCAGCGCGATGGCTTCGTGGCTGATGCCTTCCATCAGGCAGCCGTCGCCGCACAGGACATAGGTGTAGTGGTTCTGTAGGTCGGAGCCGAACTCTTCTTCGAGCTTGCGCTCGGCGATCGCCATGCCGACGGCATTGGCAATGCCCTGGCCGAGCGGGCCGGTGGTGGTTTCGATGCCCGAGGCATGGCCGTATTCCGGATGGCCGGCGGTCTTCGAGCCGAGCTGGCGGAACTGCTTCAGGTCCTCGACGGTCATGTCCTCGTAGCCCGTCAGATAGAGCAGCGAGTAAAGCAGCATCGAGCCATGGCCGGCGGACAGCACGAAGCGGTCACGGTCGGCCCAGAGCGGCGCCTTCGGATCGAATTTCAGGTAACGGGAGAATAGAACCGTTGCCACGTCGGCTGCGCCCATCGGCAGGCCCGGGTGACCGGAGTTTGCCTTTTCGACGGCATCCATAGAGAGGAATCGGATCGCATTTGCCATCCGGTCGTGTTTTTCGCGAGAGATCATAGACTGTTCCGCTTGAGTTCGTGGACAGGGGAACGGTCTCTATCCTCCAAAGACCGTATCAGAAGCGGCTGACACATAGCACCTGCTTCGTCGGAGTCAATAAAAACGCCCTTTTTTGACGGCTTCAAGACGCTTTTTCGGGCCGGGCAAACGGAAAACCGGATGATGCCCGTCAAACGATGCGAATCGATTTAAATGCGCCATGATCCACAGCTTCCACCGCGGGATGGCGCGCTTGCCGTTGTTCCTGCCGTTGGAATGGGTTTAATAGAATCGGGACCACGGATATGCGAGGCCAGTGCGCCGATTCGACGCGGGCCGGAAGGGCAAGATGACGGCAGCAAAGACAGTCAGGGCAGCGATCGAGGAATTGCGCAGCGCCGTGGCCGGTCTGGACAGTGCCATCGACCGGCGTTTCGACCGTGAGGTCGATCACACGGAGATCGAGAGCGAGGTTCGTCGCGTCAACACCGACCGGTCGCGTCTCGCACAGGAACTCGACCAGTCTCAATTCCGCGCCAACCGGCTGGAAGAGGTCAACCGCGAGGTTTCCCGCCGCCTTGTGACGGCGATGGAAACCATCAGGGCGGTGCTGGACCGGTAGAGTAGCCAGAAGGGTTAGGGTTAGCATGGCGCAGGTAACGGTAACGATCGACGGCAAAGCCTATCGCATGGCCTGCGAAGAAGGGCAGGAAAGCCATCTTGAAGACCTTGCGAACCGCTTCGATCAATATGTTGGCCATCTCAAGAGCCAGTTCGGAGAGATCGGGGATCTCCGGCTGACGGTCATGGCCGGTATCATGGTGATGGACGAACTCAGCGAGGTGAACCGGCGCCTGAAGGCGCTGGAGATCGAGGTCGACAATCTCAAACGCGCGCGCGACGACGTGCTGTCCGATCAGGCTAAGGCTGAAGAGGTTCTCGCCACGGCGCTGTCGGAAGTGACCGCGCAGATCCACGGCATCGTTGCCAAGGTCAACACGCCTTCCGCGAAGCCTGCCGCCTGAGCATTCTTCTCGATTGAACGCTCGTTTCGATTAGTTCGCGCCGCGCACTGGCGCTCAGCCTCAAACCTCACTATATTCGTTTTGCGGTCTGCGCTTCCCGACAGGAACCACAATCCCTGGGGCCATACTCGATCCAACGGGAGCTGTCCCTGACCAGGCTCGTGGGCCTGGACATATGGCGCCCACCTACGTTTGTAGGCACCCAGGATCGTAAATCTCCATCGGTCGTCGTGGATCGCACTTCATCTCACCCATGCACGCGGCATGGGCATTCCCAATCTCAGGAAATCAGGTCCATGCGCGCGGCGCGGAAAATTGCTTCCGCGACATTGTCGGCCTGAAGCTTGCGCATCGCCGACTGGAAGGCCTCATCGACGCGTTCGTGCGAGATATCGGTTTCGCGGGTAATGTCTTCGCGGGTTCTGCCACTGGCTGCCAGCGAAAGGCAGCGCAGTTCGAGCGCATCGAGCGGGTGAAGCAATTCGTCCTTCATGGACAAGTCATTCCTGTGTCGGAGGCTCTCCGCGAATCATCGCGACCACTGAGCCATTTTTTGAATACGGGGCCTTATTGCCCCCGCATGTGCCGTTTTGACAGCGGAACCGTAAGGCATGATGAACAGACCGCTAACTCCGTTTCATTTCGATCAAGACGTTGCGCGATTTTGAAAAGTTTCGCAGTTTGCAGGCTTCGGGCAGAGCATCTGCAAAGCACAATGACATCAGAGGCCTTATCGCGGTGACACCCAGGGAACTGAAAAACCAATTGCGCAAGGAGCGGCTTGCGCTGCGCGACGCGCTCCATGCCGACCAGCGGAGAGAGGCAAGTCTTGCCATTCTTCAATATGGCGGAGAGGCGATCCCCTTTTCGCCGGGCACCGTCGTCTCCGGCTTCTGGCCGATCCGGTCCGAAATCGATGTGCGGCCGCTGATGACAAAGCTGCAGCAGCGTGGCGCCCGCCTTTGCCTGCCGGCGATCATCGACAAGCAGACGATCGTCTTCCGCGAGTTTTCGCAGCCCTCCGGCATGATCGAAACCGGCTTTGGCACATCTGGCCCCGGCCCGGAGGCCGCCGAACTCGAACCCGATATCATGCTCGTTCCGCTTTCCGCCTTCGACGGCAGCGGCCACCGGATCGGCTACGGTGCCGGCTATTATGATCGGGCAATCGAGCGCCTCAGAGCAAAAGGCAAGATGCCGAAGCTCATCGGCATTGCATTCGACTGCCAGGAAGTGGCATCAGTGCCCGCCGAACCGCATGATGTGGCGCTGGACGCCATGCTGACGGAAAGCGGCTTGAAGGTTTTTGAATCGGGGACTGCGAAATGAGACTTCTGTTTCTGGGCGATATGGTGGGCAAGACAGGCCGCACGGCGGTCTGGGATCGATTGCCGGGCCTCGTCAGCGACCTGAAGCTCGATTTTGTCATCGTCAACGGCGAGAATGCCGCCGGCGGGTTCGGTATCACCGAGGAAATCTTTCTCGAGACGATCAACGCCGGTGCCGATGTCGTGACCACCGGCAATCACGTCTGGGACCAAAAGGAAGCGGTGGTGTTTTGCGAGCGGCACGACCAGTTCCTGCGCCCCGCAAACTATCCGGCCGGTACGCCGGGTCGCGGTTCCAATCTTTATTTTGCCCGCAACGGTGCGCGCGTGCTGGTCGCCAACATCATGGGCCGCGTCTTCATGCATCCCGAGCTCGACGATCCCTTCAAGTCGGCCGAGGCGATCCTTGCGGCCTGCCCGCTGAAGGAGCAAGCGGATGCCATCGTTTTTGATTTCCACGCGGAAGCGACGAGCGAAAAGCAGTGTTTCGGCCATTTCGTGGACGGTCGCGCAAGCCTCGTCGTCGGCACCCATACGCATGTGCCGACCGCCGATCATCAGATCCTCAACGGCGGCACGGCCTATATGAGCGATGCCGGCATGTGTGGCGACTACGACAGTTCGCTCGGCATGGAAAAGGAAGAACCGCTCAACCGCTTCATTTCGAAAATGCCGAAGGGCCGCTTCGAGGCGGCCTCCGGCCCGGCAACGATCTGCGGCGTCGGGGTCGAGATTTCCGACCGCACGGGTCTTGCCGAAGCGGTCGCTCCCTTGCGCATAGGTCCAAGGCTCGCGGAAACGATTCCTTCTTTTTGGAAATGATTTTCGCAACCGGTCTTCTGATTTAGTGTGATACAAAAATTATGAAGATTGTGTATGATGAGAGCAAGCGGCTTTCCAATATCGCAAAGCATGCCTTGGATTTTGCCGAGATCGATCTCGCATTTTTCGAAGCTGCTATCGTGGTCGCTGCAAAGGCGCGCCGGTTTAAAGCAATAGGCCCATTTCGCGACGGACTGACGTCTGTCGTTTTCTTTCAACTGGGCGAGGAAGGGCTCTCGTTGATCTCGATGCGCCCGGCTAGCAAGAAGGAGCGTTTGCTGTATGACCAACGCTAAGCGCTCGAAGATTTCGTCCGTTCAGGCGAACTCGAGTGAAACATCCGATCACGAGATGGAACTCCCTCACCCCGATGACGAAGAGTGGACGGCTGAAGAAATGCGGGTTGCGCGTCCATTTTCCGAGGTTTTTCCGGAATTGATGCAGTCATTGCGCAAGTCGCGCGGTCGCCCGGTGGCTGAACGTCGCAAGCAGCAAATTTCCATCAGGCTCGATACGGATGTTGTCGAAAAATTCAAGGCGACCGGCAAAGGATGGCAAGCCCGCATGAATGACGCGCTAAGAAAGGCAACTGCCGACCTGTAGATGACGCGATTGTGAAATCCCTGCGTCCCGATCGCGCTTTACCTCAACGACATCTCGCCTATCCTGCGCCCTGCAAATCCCTTGCAAGCGAGGTGCATGATGCTGCGTTCTGCCATCTACACATATGTCGCCATTGCCGTTTTGCATTTTCTCCTGCCGATGGGGGCTCACGCCCAGACGGCGGCGCCGATGGTCAGCCAATGCCAGGCGATCGCCGGAACCCTTCCCTCCGCCACATTCGCAAGCTTTGCACCCTCGGCGGTTCCCGTGCAGGCGGCAGGGGAAGAGGTTACGATCACCTATGTCGGGCACTCGACCTTCCTGATCGAGACACCTGGCGGGGTTGCGATCGCCACCGATTATAATGGTTGGTACACGCCGCCGCGGATGCCGACGGTTGCGACCATGAACAAGGCACATTCCAGCCATTTCACGCTCAATCCCGATCCCGCAATCAAGCATGTGCTGCATGGCTGGGGCGACGATGGCGGGCCTGCCGATCATGATCTCGTCGTCGGTGACGCCTATATCCGCAATGTGACAACCGACATCCGCTCCGGCTACGGCGCGATGGAGCCGAATGGCAATTCGATCTTCATCTTCGAAGTCGCCGGGCTCTGCATCGGCCATCTCGGTCATCTCCACCATGAGCTTGACGACAGCCACTATGCCGAAATCGGCCGGCTCGATGTCCTGATGGTTCCGGTCGATGGTGGCCTGACCATGGGCGCGGAAAGCATGAGCCGGGTGGTCAGCCGTCTGCGTTCGGCCCTTATCCTGCCCATGCACCGGCGCGGGCCTCCGATCGACACTTTCCTTTCCATGTTCGACGACAAGTTCGACCGCTCTTTTGCCGACAGCGACAATGTCGTCGTCTCTCTGCGCTCCTTGCCAGGCAAGCCCCTGATTTATATTCTCAAGGGCGTCTGATACTGGAGATTGCCCGATGCGGCTTCGCGCGCTCGCACTGATCATGTTGCTCGGTTGCCCCTGGAGCGCGCAGGCCGAAGGCGTGCCGCCGCCACGCATGCCGACGGCGGAAGGGGGCACGACCAAATCCGCGCCCGAGTCACTCGACCCGATGGGCGAGCAGGAAGAATTTGTTCTTCCCTCCGGAAATATCGGCTGCATTTATACGCCAGAAGGCGGGACGGCCGTATACGTACCCGCGGACGGCGGCCCCGAACTGGCCTGTGACCGCGTGGAGCCGCTTTATGTGCGCGCCGTGCTTTCCGGAAACGGGCCGGGGCGTCTCCTGAAGAATGTGGGTGATCCCAGCTGCTGTTCCGCAGGACCGGTGCTGGATTACGGCCAGCGCTGGTCGGCTGGACCGTTTACCTGCCTCTCGACCCGAAAGGGGCTTGCTTGCGAACGTGATGACGGCCATTCGTTCTTCCTTAGCCGCGCCCGCATCGAGGCGAACTAAAAAATCTTCACCTGCTGGACGAAAAGCGCCGATGAAACTATAAGGCGGCCCAATCCTGACACGACAAGCATTGCAAAGAGGGCGCCATGGCCGGCCATTCACAGTTCAAGAACATCATGCACCGCAAGGGCAAGCAGGACTCGGTCCGCTCCAAGATGTTCTCAAAGCTCGCCCGCGAAATCACCGTTGCCGCCAAGACCGGTCTGCCCGACCCCACGATGAACGCGCGCCTGCGCCTGGCCGTTCAGAACGCCAAGGCTCAGTCCATGCCGAAAGACAACATCGAGCGCGCCATCAAGAAGGCTGCCGGTGCCGATGGCGAGAACTATGATGAGGTCCGCTACGAAGGTTATGGGCCGGGCGGCGTTGCCGTCATCGTCGAGGCGCTGACCGACAACCGCAACCGCACCGCCTCCAACGTCCGCTCCACCTTCACCAAGGCCGGCGGTGCACTGGGCGAAACCGGCTCGGTGTCCTTCTCCTTCGATCGCGTCGGTGAAATCACCTACAAGCTGTCGGTCGGTGACGCGGACAAGGTCATGGAAGCGGCTATCGAAGCCGGCGCCGAAGATGTGACGACGGACGAGGACGGTCATTCGATCATCTGCGGTTTCGAAGACATCGGCGACGTTTCCAAGGCGCTCGAAGCGACGCTCGGCGAAGCCGAAACCGTCAAGGCCATCTGGCGCGCCCAGAACACTGTGCCGGTCGATGAAGAAAAGGCGCAGTCGCTGATGAAGCTCATCGACACGCTGGAAGATGATGATGACGTGCAGAACGTCTACACCAACTTCGAAGTTTCCGACGAAGTGATGGCGAAGCTTTCCGCCTGATTTCGGTGAAATACCTTTCATGAAAAAAGCCCGCCCGGATATCCGGAGCGGGCTTTTTATTTTGCAGATATCATCCAAGTTGCGGCAAATCAGCGGGTGCGATACCAACAACATATGGAGCACGTAGGCACTGCATTGTTGTTTGTATTCGCTGCCCTGTGTGGATACGCGGGCAAGCGCATTGCAGGGGCGAAGGGTCGTAGTAGACTCTTTTGGGCTACCTTCTGTGTTTGCTCCGGCCCCGTGGGAATACTCGTGTTATGTGTTTTGCCGCCGCCTTCTGACGCAGAGTGAAGTCGTCAAAAAGGCTCAGGCAGCATCCCGTCCATCTGCTGCTGCGAGCCGCTTCTGGGCATCCGCAAATAGTCGAACGGATTTCAGCCGCGCATCCATGTCAAAGATAGGCATGGAAACGATGAGTTCGTCCGCGCCGGTGTTGCGGATGAAGGTCTTGAGTTTCCTCTCCACCGTCTCCGGCCCGCCGACGACGGCATAGGTCATGGCCTGATCGACGAACGCCTTTTCGGATTCGTGCCAGAGACCATCCATGCTATCGACCGGCGGCGGAAATTGGCCACGCGCATTGCGGCGCAGCGCCACGAAGGATTGCTGCATGGAGGTGAACAGGTAATTCGCCTCATCATCTGTGTCGGCCGCGACACCCATGATGCCGACCATGGCATGGGGTTGATCCAGATATTCCGACGGCTCGAAACGTTCGCGGTAGATTTCCAATGCCGACATCAGCATGTCCGGCGCGAAATGCGAGGCAAAGGCAAAGGGCAGGCCGAGCATGCCGGCGAGATGGGCGCTGAAGTGGCTGGAGCCGAGCAGCCAGATCGGCACATTGGTATCGGCGCCGGGAATGGCGATCAGGCCCTGGTTTTCGCCGACCGGTCCGAGCAGCGCCTGCAACTCGACGACATCGTTCGGGAAATTGTTGGCGCTCGCTTCCATATTGCGGCGAAGAGCGGAAGCCGTGCGCATGTCCGTACCCGGTGCGCGACCGAGGCCCAGATCGATACGGCCGGGATAAAGGGCGGCCAGCGTGCCGAACTGTTCTGCAATCACCAGCGGCGAATGGTTTGGCAGCATGATGCCGCCGGAGCCGACGCGGATCGTGCTGGTGCCCGCCGCCACATGGGAAATGACGATCGCGGTCGCCGCACTGGCAATGCCTTTCATGCCGTGGTGCTCGGCGAGCCAGAAGCGCTTGTAGCCTTCGGCTTCCGCCTCCTGCGCCAGTCTGCGGGAGTTGGCCAGGGCTTGCGAAACGGTCGAGCCTTGCGTGATCGGCGAAAGGTCGAGGATGGAAAAGGGGATCATCGTCATGCCTCTGAAAAGAAGATATTTCTCCTCATGTAAGTGCTCGCAGCGCAAATCCAAGGCGAGGCCTGCACATTCGGCCGTCGTCTTGCCGCGGTAAAGCCTGTGATTTGTTTTTGTTTTGTTCACATTTTGCTGGCAGCTTCCGGTGGATCACATTAGGGTTTTCGGCATGACGAATACGATTCGCATCATTGGCATCGATCCCGGCCTGCGCCGCACCGGCTGGGGGATTGTCGATACGCTGGGCAACTCTCTGCGCTTCGTCGCTTCCGGCACGGTCACCTCCGATGGTGACATGGATTTGGCGTCACGGCTCTGCCAACTGCATGACGGTCTGGCAGAGGTGATCCACACCTATAAGCCGGATGAAGCGGCTGTCGAGCAAACCTTCGTCAACAAGGATGCCGTGGCGACGCTGAAGCTTGGGCAAGCGCGTGGCATCGCCATGCTGGTGCCGGCCCGGGCTGGTTTGAAGGTTGCCGAATATGCGCCGAATGCGGTCAAAAAGGCGGTCATCGGTGTTGGCCATGGCGAAAAGCAGCAGATTCACATGATGCTGAAAGTCCTGATGCCGAAGGTCGTTTTCAAGGGCAACGACGCGGCCGATGCGCTCGCCATCGCCATCTGCCATGCGCACAACCGGCAGGCCATGACGTCGCGGCTTGCAGCGCTTGCCGTATAGGGCAAGATGCCGCCCGCAAACACTTTATCCATGAGGGACAGATGATCGGCAAGCTCAAGGGAACGATCGACGAGATCGGTGATGATCATGTGGTTCTGGATGTGCATGGCGTCGGCTATGTCGCTTACTGCTCGGCGCGCACGCTTTCGAAGCTCGGATCGTCTGGGGAAGCCGCCGTCCTCTTCATCGAGACATACGTTCGCGAAGACCAGCTTCGGCTTTTCGGCTTCCTGACAGCGCTGGAGCGGGAATGGTTTCGCCTTTTGCAGAGCGTTCAGGGTGTCGGCTCCAAGGTGGCGCTCGCCGTATTGTCCGTGCTGACGCCTGGCGAGCTTGCCAACGCGATCGCGCTTCAGGACAAGACGTCGGTTTCGCGTGCGCCCGGC
This sequence comes from Pararhizobium arenae, assembly GCF_001931685.1. Taxonomy (GTDB): domain Bacteria; phylum Pseudomonadota; class Alphaproteobacteria; order Rhizobiales; family Rhizobiaceae; genus Pararhizobium; species Pararhizobium arenae. The sequence continues at coordinate 256,333 of NZ_MOOY01000005.1, forward strand.
GTGGGGCCAAAGGTCGCCGTGCGCATCGTGACGGAACTCAAGAACAAGGCTCCGGCCTTTGCCGGCGAGGCCGGGTCGAATATCGGCCTGAAGCAGGAGCTTGGGGAAGGGGTTGCCGCGGCACCCGTCGCCGATGCCGTCTCGGCGCTGACAAATCTCGGTTACTCGCGCGATCAGGCCGCCAACGCCGTTGCAGCCGCCTTGAAGAACGGCGGCGAGGGGACCGACAGCGCCAAGCTGATCCGGCTTGGGTTGAAAGAGCTTTCGCGGTAGATATTTGCGAACCGACGGAAATTTGGTAAAGTTTCCGTCAAAGTGACTTTTTTAGGAATTATTCGATGTTTTGGGAGCTTACGCTTTCGTCGAAAGGACAGGTTACGATCCCCAAAGAAATGCGGGAAGCTTTAAACTTGCGTCCGGGCGATCAACTCATCTACTCGTTCATAGACGGAGAAGTGGTCGTTACGCCGAAGAACCTGGATTTCAACGAGTTGGCTGGGTTGCTCGGGACACCGCCTGGAGGGCGGGCGAGCATTGACGAGATCGATGGGTCGGTTCTGAACGCCGGTGGAACGAATGTGATCGATACGGATGACGATGTTCATTCGGATGCTGCAGCATGACTGTTTTTGGGCTCGATACCAATGTTGTGCTGCGTCTGTTTGTCGATGATGACCCGGTGCAGCGGAAAGCGGCGTTGAAATTCGGCCAAGGACTGGGACAGGACTACTCGGCTTTCGTCACGGTGGTTAGTCTTCTGGAGCTCGATTGGGCGTTAAGATCACAATATCGCTACGAAAAACGGCATGTTGTTCTCGCCATAGACCGGTTGCTTCACACACGTGGGCTGGTCGTCGAAGATCATACGCTGGTTCTCAAAGCCCTCCGGTTGGTGGAAAAAAGTAATGCGGATTTTGCCGATGCGCTGATTGCCTGTCGCTCGATCGAAGAGGGCTGCATCTCGGTGAAGACCTTCGATGCGAAGGCTGCCCGCAACATACCTGGAATGGAACGTCTCACATGAATGATCCCGCCCGCCTCGTGACCCCTGAAAAGCGCGGCGAGGATATCGATACGACGCTGCGCCCGCAGTCGCTTGACGAATTCACGGGGCAGGCGGAGGCGCGCGCCAACCTGAAGATTTTCATCGAGGCGGCGAAGAACCGTGGCGAGGCGCTGGATCATGTGCTGTTTGTCGGTCCGCCAGGGCTTGGCAAGACGACGCTGGCGCAGATCATGGCGAAGGAACTGGGCGTCAATTTCCGCTCGACCTCCGGCCCCGTCATTGCCAAAGCGGGCGATCTCGCGGCGTTGCTCACCAATCTCGAAGAGCGCGATGTTCTCTTCATCGATGAAATCCATCGCCTCAACCCGGCGGTCGAGGAAATCCTCTATCCAGCCATGGAGGATTTCCAGCTCGATCTGATCATCGGCGAGGGGCCGGCGGCGCGGTCGGTGAAGATCGATCTGTCGAAGTTCACGCTCGTTGCTGCCACCACCCGGCTCGGACTTCTGACGACGCCGTTGCGGGATCGTTTCGGCATTCCGGTGCGCTTGAGTTTCTATACGGTCGAGGAACTGGAATCGATCGTACGTCGCGGGGCGCGGCTTATGGGGCTCGGCATGACCGACGAGGGCGCGCGCGAAATTGCCCGGCGTTCCCGTGGTACGCCGCGTATCGCGGGGCGACTGTTGCGCCGGGTGCGCGATTTTGCCGAGGTTGCCAAGGCGGAAGCCGTTACCAAGCAGATTGCGGACGAAGCCCTGACGCGGCTGCTCGTCGACAACATGGGTTTCGATCAGCTCGACAAGCGTTACCTGACGATGATCGCGCTGAATTTCGGCGGTGGGCCGGTCGGTATCGAGACGATTGCGGCCGGCCTTTCGGAGCCGCGCGATGCGATCGAGGACATTATCGAGCCCTACATGATCCAGCAGGGCTTTATCCAGCGCACGCCGCGCGGCCGCGTTCTGACGGCCAACGCCTGGAAACATCTGGGCCTGACGGTGCCGAAGGACCTGGAGGCTACCCAGTTCCGGCTTTTCCAGGAAGACGACTGATGGGCAAGGACGAGCAGAAGCGGAAGATGATCCGCATCGATGCGAAGCCCGGCCGCTTCAACTTCCGCATTGCCGGGCTCGGTTTTCGGGATGGATATGTGCTGGTGCACCGGGCGACCCACGAGAATTTCTGGACCTTTCCGGGCGGTCGGGCCGAGATTGGCGAGACGTCGGCCGAGACGCTTGAGCGGGAAATGATGGAGGAGCTGGGCGTGACCGTGAAGGTCGGGCGCATGCTCTGGACGGTCGAGAATTTCTTCCATTACGAGAAGCGCGACTATCACGAAATCGGCTTCTACTACCTCATGGAGCTGCCGGATAGCCTGCCCTTCCATCCCACGGATATCATCCATCGCCTGAAAGACGGCAAGAACGATCTTGAGTTCAAATGGGCGAAGGCGACGCGCCAATCGCTGACGGAGCTGGATATCCCGCCCTATTTCATCGCCGAACAGATCGAAAACCTGCCGGTGGCGCCGCAGCATCTCATCTGGGACGACGGCAACCTCGACCGCTAGTCAATCCACCCGATCCCAACTGAAGGCGGGCGATCATCGGGAACCTCGCCGGACCGTGTGCATTCCTTTGTCATCAACAAGGAGAATGCAGATGGCGTCGATCAGAGAAGGTACCCGCGTAACCTGGGAATGGGGTCGCGGACATGCCGAGGGCAAAGTGTCGGAAATCTTTACCCAGGATGTGGAACGCACCATCAAGGGGCAAAAGATCAAGCGAAAGGCCAGCCGCGACGAACCGGCCTACCTCATCCTGCAAGAAGACGGCGGTCGCGTGCTGAAAAGCGCGTCGGAAATCTCGAGAGCATCATGAGCAATTCAGGTGGACATATCCCGCCCGCAGCTGTCGCGAAGGCGGCGGAAAAGGGGCTGGCCCTGCGCCGGAAGTTTCATCGCGGCGGCACGCAGGTCGGAGTGGCGCGTGCTCGCGACCTCAAGAACCGCAGAGCCGTTTCCGACGATACGATCAAGCGCATGGTAAGCTTCTTTTCCCGTCACGCCGTCGACAAACAGGGTCCCGACTTCGGAAACGATAGCGATCCGTCCCCCGGTTATATCGCGTGGCTGCTTTGGGGTGGCGATGCAGGCCGGGATTGGGTCAGCAGAGAGAAAGCGGAGCTTCATTCCTGAGCCGTCGGTAGCCCGCAGGGCCTTTTACAGCCGCGTTGTCAATGATAGTCACCGCCTCGGACCAAAAAATCTGAGGCATGAGATGACCCTGATTGCGCTTTCCGGCGAACTGACCGAGCACGGCCACAGGCTGATTCAGCGCGTGTATTACGAGGACACGGATTTTTCCGGTGTCGTCTATCACGCCCGCTACCTGCATTTCATGGAGCGGGCCCGTACCGACTATCTGCGCTTGCTCGGCGTCGAGCAGGCGACGCTGGCGATCGAGGGCGATAGAGAGGGGCTGGTGTTCGTCGTGCACCGCATGGAAATCGATTTCAAGGCGCCGGCGCGCATGGACGATATCCTGACCATCACCACCGAAACGCAAAAGGCCGGTGGCGCCAAGATGGTTCTCCAACAGGAAATCAGACGCGAGGGAACGCTGCTGATCGCCGCGAAAGTGATCATTGCGGTCATCAATGGCAATGGCCGCCCGCGACGCCTTCCCGAAGCCTTGGGAAAGAAGTTTCTCGGCGAAACCTGATCAGACGTCAAAGATGGACGGTCCGGCCTTTTTCAATGCCGGGCGCCTTTGCTGCGTCCGTCACGCGCCATCAGTCGCTCGATTGCAGAGATATCTTCACTGGTAATGGCAGGGGCCGGGTCTGATGCCATCGCCTCCAGCACGTCGCGCGACAGGACGCCGTTTGCGATCGACCACTCCAACGCCTCACGGGTCTGGCGTTCTGCTTTGAGCTGGGCATAAAGGGCGAGAATGAGCCTGTCGCGCCGGTCGAAGGCACGGTCCGGGGTAGGCTTTGCTTTGTTTTTGGGCGGTACGATCGTCATGGCCGGAAAACGCCGGCGGCGCCCCAAAGTTCCTCGTCACGCGCCGCGCTCAAGTGCCTTTTCGAGCGGTATTGCGGCGGCGAGTAACACTCCCTTAACCATAATGATGTCTTAATGCCCTGTATTAGGGATTTGTGCAGTGCACGTCATCCTTTGACCAAGATTGACCGCAAGAAGGCGGGAAGACAGGGCTTGATGATCAGCTTGAGGGCGGGTCCAGGGCATATGCCGGGTCAATCTTTAGCAAGGACGTTTGAGCAACCTGGCCGTGAGCAAATGACTGCTCCTGCCGGGTGTTTGGATTCGGGGATTTGAGAATGGAACAGGTAGGACTGGCAGCCGCAACGACCGACGTATCGCTCTGGTCGCTCTTCATGCAGGCAGGTTTCGTCGTGAAGCTGGTCATGATCGGGCTGATCGTGGCCTCCATCTGGACCTGGGCGATCGTGGTCGACAAGACCCTGAGCTTTGCCAAAGCGCGCCGTCAGGCCGATGCCTTCGAGCAGGTGTTCTGGTCCGGCCAGTCGCTGGAAGAGCTTTACCGCACGCTGTCGGATCGGCAGACCTCCGGCATGGGCGCGATCTTCGTGTCCGCCATGCGGGAGTGGAAAAAGAGCTTTGAGCGCGGCGCCCGGTCGCCGATCGGCCTGCAGATGCGTATCGACCGCGCCATGGACGTGACGCTGGCGCGCGAATCCGAAGGACTTTCCGCCCGTCTCGGCTCGCTGGCGACCATTGGTTCGGCCGGCCCGTTCGTCGGCCTCTTCGGAACCGTCGTCGGTATCATGACCTCGTTCCAGGCAATCGCCGGTTCGAAATCGACCAATCTCGCGGTCGTCGCCCCCGGTATCGCCGAAGCGCTGCTGGCAACGGCCATCGGCCTTCTCGCCGCTATTCCGGCGGTTATCGCCTACAACAAGTTCTCTGCCGATGCCGGCAAGATTACCGCCCGCATGGAAGGTTTTGCCGACGAGTTCTCGGCCATTCTTTCGCGCCAGATCGATGAGAAGCTGCAGTCGCGCCAAGCTGCACAGTAAGGTCGTGCAGTAAAGCCGGCTTCTAAGGACGGAGTATTCCCATGGGTATGGCAGTAGGCGGTTCTGGCGGTGGTTCGGGCGGCGGTCGTCGTCGCCGCGGCGGACGCAACAAGGCCATCATGAGCGAAATCAACGTGACGCCGTTCGTCGACGTCATGCTCGTTCTGCTCATCATCTTCATGGTCGCGGCGCCGATGATGACGGTCGGCGTGCCCATCGACCTGCCGGAAACGCAGGCGAAGGCGCTCAATTCCGAAACGCAGCCGATTACCATCTCCGTCAAGAGCGATGGCCAGATCTTCCTGCAGGAAACCCCGATCCCGGTCGAGGAAGTGGCGGCCAAGCTCGAAGCGATCGCGACAACAGGCTACAGCGAGCGGATTTTCGTGCGCGGTGACGCGACCTCGCCTTACGGCGTGATCGCCGACGTCATGTCGCGCATCCAGGAAGCAGGCTTCAAGAATATCGGCCTCGTCACCCAGCCCAAGAAGGACCAGTAGAGCGCTGCGATGAAGACAAGTCTCATCACATCTGCTGTGCTGCATGGCCTTGTGCTCACCTGGGCGCTGGTTTCGATCGGCAGTCCCGCCGATTTCCAGGTCGCGGACGTCGAGGCATTGCCGGTCGACATGGTTCCGATCGAAGAGCTGACGCAATTGCAGCAGGGTGACAAGGAAGCGCCAAAGGCTGAAATTCCTTCCGTGACGCCAACCAAGCGTCCCGATATCGTCGAAAACGCCGAGAACGTCGGCGAGAACAAGATAGATCTGAAGACGCCGCCGAAGCCGGACGCCAAGCCCAACAATGTCGAGGCCGCCGCAGCACCGGAAAAGGCTGAGAAGACACCGCCGACACCGGACCCGGTGAAGGAAGACTCCAAGGATGTGACGGAGGAGAAGCCCTCCGAGCCAGCGACCGAAGTTGCCTCTCTTCCCGAGCCCAAGGAAGAGGTCAAGCCGGACGCAAAGCCTGAAGAGCAGCCTGCGGAGGAGCAGCCGGCAGAAAACCCTGAAGCCGAGGCGCTTCCGGACAAGGTGCCGACACCGATGGCGAAGCCAAAGGTCGAGCAGCAGGCGCAGACGGCCAAGACGCCGGACCGCAAGAGCGAAGAAAACAAGAAGGAAAAGAAGAAGGCGTCTTCCGCCAACGATTCCGACTTCAATGCGGATGAGGTTGCGGCCCTTCTGAACAAGACCGATCCGGCCAATGGCGGCGCCAAGGCTGGCAAAACCGAAAAGGCTTTCGGCGCCTCGAAGACCACCGGCAACACGTTGTCGCAGAACGAGATGGATGCGCTGCGCGGGCAGATCCAGAAAAACTGGAGTGCCTTTGCCGGCATCGAAGGTCTCGATGGCATGATCCTGACGGTGCGCTTCGAGCTGGACCCGCAGGGCAACATCATCGGTGAGCCCGAAGTCGAGACCAATGGCGGCTCGTCCACAGCGCAGCGGACCATGGCCGGCAGCGTGCGCCGCGCCATCCTGAAGTCGCTGCCTTTCGAAGGCTTGCCTGCAGATAAATACGACTCGTGGAGACAGATGGTCGTGAATTTCGATCCGAGCTCCATGTCGATCCAATGACACAGAACGCCAATGACACTGAATGAATGGCTGAAAGGCTTCCTGATCATGCTGAGACGCAATTTCTTCCGATTCCTCGTCGCGCTGACGGGCATGGTTGCGCTGATGAGCGCACCGGCCCACGCGCTCGTCGAGCTCAACATCAACAAGGGCAATGTCGAGCCCATGCCGATCGCCATCAGCGATTTCCTGCAGGGTGAGCTTGGCCAGAAGATTTCCGATGTCGTTGCAGCCGACCTGAAGCGCTCGGGTCTGTTTGCGCCGATCGATCGCAACGCCTTCATTGAAAAGATTTCCAACCCGGATGCGGCTCCGCGCTTCGAAGACTGGAAGGTCATCAATGCGCAGGCGCTGGTGACGGGCCGCGTGACGCAGGAGGGCGATGGCCGCCTGAAGGCCGAGTTCCGCCTGTGGGATACGTTTGCCGGCCAGCAGATGACCGGTCAGCAGTTCTTCACCCAGCCGGAAAACTGGCGCCGTGTCGCTCACATCATCGCCGACGCGATCTATGAACGCATCACCGGCGAGAAGGGCTATTTCGACACCCGCATCGTTTACGTTGCCGAAAGCGGCCCGAAGACGGCCCGCAAGCGCCAGCTGGCGATCATGGACCAGGACGGCGCGAACGCCCGTGCTGTCACCAATTCCAACGATATCGTGCTGACGCCGCGTTTCTCGCCGAACAAGCAGGAAATCACCTATATGTCCTTCGAGGGCAACGAGCCGCGGGTCTACCTGTTGCAGCTTGAGACCGGACAGCGCGAAGTCGTGGGCAATTTCCCGGGCATGACCTTTGCACCGCGCTTCTCGCCGGATGGCCAGCGGGTCATCATGAGCCTGCAGCAGGACGGTAACGCCAACATCTACACGATGGACCTGCGCTCGCGCACCACGACGCGCCTGACCAACACCGCAGCCATCGACACCTCTCCGTCCTATTCGCCGGATGGCAGCCGCATCGTCTTCGAAAGCGACCGCGGCGGCCGCCAGCAGCTCTACGTGATGGGTGCGGATGGTTCCGGCCAGACGCGCATTTCCTTCGGCGACGGCTCCTATTCGACCCCGGTCTGGTCCCCGCGCGGCGACCTCATCGCCTTCACCAAGCAATCGGGCGGCAAGTTCTCGATCGGCGTGATGAAGACCGACGGTTCGGGCGAGCGCATCCTGACCACGGGCTTCCACAACGAAGGCCCGACCTGGGCGCCGAACGGCCGCGTGCTGATGTTCTTCCGCCAGAATGCCGGCGCCGGCGGCCCGCAGCTCTATTCGATCGACCTGACCGGCTATAACGAACAGCTGGTTCCGACGCAGGGTTTTGCATCCGACCCGGCGTGGTCGCCGCTTCTGGAATAGCAATCGGCAATTGCGGCAGGGAATGTGGCGACTTGCCCGCTTTCTGCCGCAAAGTCTTGATTAGCAACGGCCTCATCACGTTTTAGCACTCTGTTAACCATAATTGTTGCAATGGAATTAACCGCTTCCGGTTACAGTCTGGCAACACTGAAATTAGACATCCAAGGAGACCGGCCCATGAGCCGTATTCAAGCCCCGGCCGCAGGCCGCATGAATTCCATCGCTCGCAATCCGGTCATGGTTGCTCTTTTCATGACGCTCGCCATTGCCGGCTGCGCCTCGAAGAAGAACCTGCCGAACAGCGCCGGCGAACTCGGCCTCAACGCCGCGACCCCGGGCTCGCAGCAGGACTTCACCGTCAACGTCGGCGACCGCATCTTCTTCGATACCGATTCGACCTCGATCCGTGCAGACGCCCAGTCGACGCTTGATCGTCAGGCCCAGTGGCTGCAGAAGTACCCGAACTACGCAATCACCGTCGAAGGCCATGCCGACGAACGCGGCACCCGCGAATACAACCTTGCGCTCGGTGCCCGCCGCGCTGCCGCGACCCGCGATTACCTCGCTTCGCGCGGTATCCCGGCTTCGCGCATCAAGACCATCTCCTTCGGCAAGGAAAAGCCTGTCGCCGTCTGCGACGACATTTCCTGCTGGTCGCAGAACCGCCGCGCCGTCACCGTTCTTGGTGGCGCCGGCATGTAATTGCCGCACCCTATCGAAGTCTGGAAGGCGGCCCTCAAAGCCGCCTTTCTTTTTTGTCACACTTTTACCGAACTCCGTTGCTTTTTGACGGCAATTGGAAAACTGTGCGGACAGCGTGCGGGGCCTGATTTCATCTCGGTTCCGCGCGTCATCGAACCCTAAAAACAGGTGACATGACATGAAACATTTTGTCGTGGCGGGCATGATCGGCCTTTCTGCGCTCGCAGGCTTCGGTCAGGCAGCAACCGCCATGCCGCTCTCCGCAGTGATCAATCGCGTGCTGCATGGCGAACAGCCGGCGGCGAAGCAACCGATCGTCAACGTCCAATCCAGTGACGTCGGACGCATCGGCCAGCTTGAGGAACAGATCCGCCAGCTCAACGGGCGTATCGAGGAAATGAGCTTCCAGCTTCTGCAGATGCAGGAACAGATCCGCAAGTTCCAGGAAGACAACGAGTTCCGGTTCCAGGATCTGGAAAGCGGCAAGTCGGGCACATCCGGCAAGAGCGGTGCACTGGAAACGCCGCGCACCAACGATCAGGCGTCCGTTGCCCCCCAGGCGACGGATCGTCAGGCAACCGATCCCAACGCAGGTTTGGGATCGGGTACCGCCTCCGGGACTGCGGGTGCGCCGCCAGCGACCCTCGGCCAGATCATTTTCGATGAAAACGGCAATCCGGTTGCCGCCAATCAGGATGCCCCGCCGCTGGACAACGGGCAGGCAAGTCTCGACATCACCCCGCCGGGGGTCGATCAGGGCCTGAACACGACGCCGGACACCCAACAGCAGACGGCCGCCCTCGATAATCCGGGCGACCTTTACCAGTCTGCATACGGCCATGTGCTGTCGGGTGACTACAGCGTGGCGGAAGGCGAGTTCCGCGACTATCTCGATGCCTTCCCGAGCGGCGAGAAAGCGGCTGACGCCAGCTTCTGGATGGGCGAGGCGCAGTATTCGCAGGGCAAGTACAACGATGCGGCGAAGACCTTCCTCAACGCACACCAGACCTATGGCAAATCGCCGAAGGCGCCGGAGATGCTCTTGAAGCTCGGCATGTCGCTCGCCGCGCTCGACAACAAGGATACGGCCTGCGCGACGCTGCGCGAAGTCGGCAAACGCTATCCGAATGCCTCGCCGGCCGTGAGCGCCAAGGTGAAGAGTGAGCAGAGCCGTCTCGCCTGCTGAGGCAGCAGGCGTGACGGACCCTGTCATCGCCGCAGCGCGTGATTTCCTTCAGCGTTTTTCCGCTCCGGGCATGCTTCTTGTCGCGATCTCCGGCGGGAGCGACTCCACCGGTCTGTTACTGGCCTTGAAGACGGCCGTCGATGACGTCGGTCGCGGTTTTGCCGTTGCCGCCTGCACGATCGATCACGGCTTGCGTGCTGCATCGGCAGAGGAGGCACGGTCAGTCGGCATCCTCTGCGAACGCTTGGGTATTTCGCACAGTATTCGTCGATGGGAGGGGGAGAAACCGTCCTCCGGTATTCAGGCCGCCGCGCGGGCGGCGCGTTACCGTCTGCTGGCGGACGCGGCAGCCGAGATCGATGCAATCGCTGTCGTCACGGGGCATACGGCTGACGATCAGGCTGAAACCATCGCCATGCGAAGCCGCCGTTCCGGTGACGATGCACCGGGGCTTTCCGGCATGGCCGATGCTGTGCTCTATGATCGATCCGTCTGGATTTTGCGGCCATTCCTCGGATTGACCCGACAGGACATCCGGACGTTTCTTCAGGAGCGCGGCGAGGGGTGGCTTGACGATCCAAGCAATACCAACCCGGCTTTCGAGCGGGTGAGGGTTCGAAACGCTATTTCACAGAAGGCGCGGCAAGCTCCCTCTTCTCCCCCTGTGGGAGAAGATGCCCGCAGGGCAGATGAGGGGGCCTTTGCGGCAAACTCGGAGCCAGCCGCCCCCTCATCCGGCGCTTTGCGCCACCTTCTCCCACAGGGGGAGAAGAGGGAGCTTGCTGCGACTTCCGAGGCCGGCCATCAACGAATGGTGCGCGCGGAACGCATTGCCGAACTTCTGGGCGACGTCTCCGTCGTTGAAGGACTTGTCGCTCGAATTTCGTCAGCACTGGTCGATCGCATCAATGAGCCAAAGGTACTCGCGGCTATTCTGCTGGTCTCAACGGTCATCGGCGGCGCGGCGCATGTGCCCGGTCGTGATGCTGCGAAACGCGTCGCCGATTTTCTGGCACAAGGCGAACCCGGCCGGATCACGGCATCCCGCACCGTCTTCGATCGCAGGCGCGACGCCCTTTATCTCTATCGGGAAAAGCGCAGTCTTCCCGTTACCGTTCTTGACGCTGGAAAGCAGGCGGTCTGGGACGGGCGTTTTGTTGTCGCCAATCGTTCGGCAAGCGCGGTTTCACTAAGGCCGGCCGCAGGCGTCGAGCTGGAGTCAGCAGAGGCGAGACTCATCGCCGCAGGGGTGCGCCGGGAAATCGCCCGGCGTGCCGCGCCAGCGGCGCTCGCAGCCGTGGCGATATCCGCTGGAAACAGCGAACAAAACCACGTTATCACCCGCCATATTCCCCCCTACGACACCTTTTTGCCGCGTTTGGACCTGACACTCGCCAATCGTCTTGCCGCGCTTTTTGGCCGTAGCCGGTATTTGGCTCTCCCGGTTCACGATGTATTGACGGAAATAACGGGTGATTGAGCGGTTTGCCTTGGCAAGGCGTTCCCTCAACCCTATGTTAGGCGCACAATGCAGCTTCAAATCATTTGCAGTTGCGATGACTGGTTCCGGGGAGTTCGATGAACCCTAATTTTCGAAATTTTGCCCTCTGGGCAATCATTGCCTTGTTGCTGATCGCGCTGTTCAGCATGTTTCAGCAACCGGCCGAGCGGACCGGATCGCGTGAGATTCCCTTTTCGCAGTTCCTGAAGGAAGTTGACGGCAGCCGTGTCAAGGAAGTCGTGATCACCGGCAACAAGGTGATCGGCTCCTATGCCGAAAGCGGCGCGACCTTCCAGACCTATGCGCCTTCGATCGACACCACGCTGACCGATCGTCTTGAAAGCAAGAACGTCACCGTTACGGTTCGCCCGGAGTCCGACGGTTCTTCCGGCTTCCTGAGCTATATCGGCACGTTGCTGCCCATGCTCCTGATCCTGGGTGTCTGGCTGTTCTTCATGCGTCAGATGCAGGGTGGCTCCCGGGGCGCGATGGGCTTTGGCAAATCCAAGGCAAAGCTTCTGACCGAAGCGCATGGCCGCGTAACCTTTGACGATGTTGCCGGTGTGGATGAAGCCAAGCAAGATCTGGAAGAAATCGTCGAGTTCCTGCGCGATCCGCAGAAGTTTCAGCGCCTTGGCGGTCGTATCCCGCGCGGTGTTCTGCTCGTCGGCCCTCCCGGTACCGGTAAGACGCTGCTCGCCCGCTCGGTTGCCGGCGAAGCCAATGTGCCGTTCTTCACGATTTCGGGTTCCGACTTTGTCGAAATGTTCGTCGGCGTCGGTGCAAGCCGCGTCCGCGATATGTTCGAGCAGGCCAAGAAGAATGCGCCCTGCATCATCTTCATCGACGAAATCGACGCTGTCGGCCGTCATCGCGGCGCCGGCCTCGGCGGCGGCAATGACGAGCGCGAACAGACGCTCAACCAACTGCTGGTCGAGATGGACGGTTTCGAAGCCAATGAAGGCATCATCCTGATCGCCGCCACCAACCGTCCCGACGTTCTTGACCCAGCGCTGCTGCGTCCCGGCCGTTTCGACCGTCAGGTCGTGGTGCCGAACCCGGATATCAACGGCCGCGAGCGCATCCTCAAGGTCCACGTTCGCAATGTGCCGCTGGCGCCGAATGTCGATCTGAAGGTCCTGGCCCGCGGTACGCCCGGTTTCTCCGGTGCGGACCTCATGAATCTCGTCAACGAAGCTGCCCTGATGGCTGCGCGCCGCAACAAGCGTGTCGTCACCATGCTCGAATTCGAAGACGCCAAGGACAAGATCATGATGGGTGCGGAACGCCGCTCCTCCGCCATGACTGAAGCCGAAAAGAAGCTGACCGCCTATCACGAGGCCGGCCATGCCATAACGGCGCTCAAGGTGCCGGTTGCCGATCCGCTGCACAAGGCGACGATCATCCCGCGCGGTCGTGCGCTCGGCATGGTCATGCAGCTGCCGGAAGGCGACCGTTACTCCATGAGCTACAAGTGGATGGTATCCCGTCTTGTGATCATGATGGGCGGCCGTGTCGCCGAAGAGATCACGTTCGGCAAGGAGAACATCACCTCCGGCGCGTCCTCCGATATCGAGCAGGCGACAAAGCTGGCGCGTGCGATGGTCACGCAGTGGGGCTTCTCGGACGTGCTCGGCCATGTCGCCTATGGTGAAAACCAGCAGGAAGTGTTCCTCGGCCATTCGGTCTCGCAGTCGAAGAACGTGTCTGAATCGACGGCGCAGAAGATCGACAGCGAAGTGCGCCGCCTGATCGACGAAGCCTATGTGGAAGCGACCCGCATCATCACCGAGATGCACAGCGAGTTCGTCGCCATCGCCGAAGGCCTGCTCGAATATGAAACGCTGACGGGTGAGGAGATCAAGGCCCTGATCCGCGGCGAAAAGCCGGCGCGCGATCTCGGCGACGATTCGACGCCGCATCGTGGCTCGGCCGTTCCCTCCGCGGGCAAGAAGGACACCGGCAGCAAGGGTGACGAGGCCGAAGGTTACGAACCGCAGCCGCAATAACGCTTGGCCAATTGCTGAAATGAGCAAAGCCGCTTCCGGTCGGAGGCGGCTTTTTTCATGGCGATCTCTTTCCAACGGTAACGTCCTGTAACGATTTCTGATGTTAGAACGGGCTGCCGTGACCGCCAATCTATGGCAAGAGTGCGAAACTCGACTGTGCTGTATCGCTCATTGCCATGCGATCGCGGGTCGTAACGTCAACGATATGAGGTGTCTGCATGCGTTCTGAACCCGAGCGACGCGCAGCCTCGAAGCGAACCAAGCGGGCGGTTTCAGGCATCAGCAGGCCTTCCGAAACCAGTAACCCGCCTTCGAACGGAGTTGTTATGAAGCGCAAATATTTCGGTACGGATGGTATCCGCGGTCAATCGAACCTGTTTCCGATGACGCCGGATCTCGCCATGCGGGTCGGTATCGCGGTGGGCACGATTTTCCGCCGAGGCGCGCACCGTCACCGCGTTGTCATCGGCAAGGATACCCGTCTTTCCGGCTATATGCTCGAAAATGCGATGGTCGCCGGTTTCACGGCAGCCGGTGTCGATGCCTTCGTTCTCGGCCCGATCCCGACACCCGCCGTCGCGATGCTCACGCGTTCGCTTCGTGCCGATATCGGCGTGATGATCTCGGCGTCGCACAATCCTTTCGAAGACAATGGCATCAAGCTTTTCGGTCCCGATGGCTACAAGCTGTCCGACGAAATCGAGGCGCAGATCGAGGAACTGCTCGATCAGGACCTGTCGGGACAGCTTGCCAAGTCGACCGAGATAGGCCGGGCCAAGCGTATCGACGGTGTTCATGACCGCTATATCGAGCATGCCAAGCGCACCTTGCCCCGCGATGTGACCTTGAAGGGTCTTCGCGTCGCGATCGATTGCGCCAACGGCGCCGCCTACAAGGTTGCTCCGGCGGCTTTGTGGGAACTCGGTGCGGATGTCGTGAGTTTGGGCACCGATCCGAACGGCATGAATATCAATCTCGATTGCGGCTCCACACACCCGGAAGCGCTCTCACGCAAGGTTCACGAGGTTCGGGCCGATATCGGCATTGCGCTGGATGGCGATGCAGACCGCGTGCTGATTGTTGATGAACATGGAAAAATCATCGATGGCGACCAGCTGATGGCCGTGATTGCCGACAGCTGGGCGGCAGACGGCCTGCTGGCCGGCAACGGCCTCGTCGCGACCGTCATGTCCAACCTCGGACTGGAGCGGCATCTGCAGTCCAGGGGGATGGAGCTTTATCGCACGAAAGTCGGCGACCGCTACGTCGTCGAGCGCATGCGAGAATGCGGGTTCAACCTGGGCGGCGAACAGTCCGGCCATATCGTGATGTCCGATTTCGGCACCACCGGGGACGGTCTGGTGGCGGCATTGCAGATTCTTGCCTGCGTCAAGCGTCAGAACAAGCCGGTGAGCGAGGTCTGCAACCGTTTCGAGCCAGTGCCGCAAATCCTGAAAAACGTGCGCATCTCCGCTGGCAAGCCGCTGGAGGAACCGGCGGTGCGACAGGCGATCGCCGATGCGGAAGCCGAACTCGCCAGAACCGGTCGTCTGCTGATCCGCCCCTCCGGCACCGAGCCGCTCATCCGCGTGATGGCCGAGGGTGACGACCGCAGCCAGGTCGAGCGCATCGTCGATGAACTGATCTCCGTCATCGGAAACGCACGCAACGCCGCCTGATCGGGCTTCGCTCGCGAATACTTCCACGGCCGGGCTTTTGCCCGGCCTTTTTTGTTGCTGCTCGGATGTTGTTGCTCGTTACTATGAGATTTGCGAAATCCGTTAAGAACTACGGTAAATTTTTGTAGTTAATCAGGCCTTAACCTTTCCTCTTCATGATCCACTTCGACATCAAAATCTGAAGGCCGACCTAGCGGTTGACCAAGCAACACAAGTATTGGAGTGGGGCCATGAAGACTATATTGATTGGCGCTGTTGCAGCTATGCTGGGCGGCACCGCAATTTCCGCTGCGGATCTTTATGAGCCGCCACCGCCGGTCGAACAGCCGGTCGAGTATGTCGAGGCCAGCGGCTGGTATCTGCGCGGCGATGTCGGATATGCGGCAACCGACCTGCGCGGCGCCCGGTTTTACCAGGGCCCGGGCCGCTACATGCGCGATTTCGACAGAGCCGACCTCGACGACACCTATGCACTCGGCGTCGGTGTCGGTTATCAGGTCAACAACTATCTGCGTACCGACTTGACGCTCGATTATCTCGGCGAAGCCGACTTCGAAGGTTCTACCACCGGCGCTTGCGGCGTTGCTGCCGATTGTACGTCGCGTGACACGGCTGCCATCTCCGGCTGGAGCCTGATGGCCAACGCCTATGTCGATATCGGCACCTATGGCGCTTTCACGCCTTATGTCGGCGCCGGTATCGGTGGAACGCGGGTAAGCTGGGACAAGCTGAGAAACACCAGCTGCGAAACCGGCGATCCGAGCAACTGCGACGATTCGTTCGATCATAGCGGCCGTGACAAGTGGCGCTTCACCTACGCCCTGATGGCCGGTACCGCCATCGACCTGACCTGCAACCTGAAGGCCGACGTCGGCTACCGCTTCCGCAACGTGCTTGGCGGCGATATGTTCGGCTACAACGCCAACAGCGGTCCGGGTTACGACGACGGCATCTACATTCACGAAGCCCGCGCCGGTCTGCGCTATTCCTTCGGCGGCTGCCAGGAAGCCTATATTCCGCCGGTAGAGCCTGCCGTCTACAAGTAAGATCCAGGGTCTTATCGATCTGCAAAGGCCGTCCGGGCTCCGGGCGGCCTTTGTGCGTTTTGGCCCCCTTTGGTTAACGATCGTGGTTAACCGCCGGTTAACTCCCCGCTGCGATAGTTAACGCTCGTAAAGACGGGCGATGCAGGTGATTCCCTCGCCGTGACGACGTTCCAAGGATGGCAGGATGAACACGCGGCACACACTCCTCAACGCATCGGCGCTGGCCCTGCTGCTTGCCGGTTTTCCTGCAATGGCGGCGGACGATGAACTGCTCGATGCGCCGGAGGTCACGATCTCGGCGGCGCAAACCCCGGTCGAGGGTTTCTATCTGCGTGCTGATCTCGGCTCAGCACCGTGGAGCCACGAAGGCGATCCGTCTCTCTCGATCTCCGCGCCGGCACCCGCTGGCCTCGCCGCGACAAGGTTTGACGATGCGCGGTTCGGCAAGCCGCTTTCAGGCGCTCTCGGCGTTGGTTACCAGTTCAGCGACATGCTGCGCGCCGATTTTACCGCGGATTATTTCCAGAACGATTTTGACGGCAGCGGGGAAAGCACTTTTGCCTGTGGTGGCGCGGTTGCCGGAAGCACCTGCGGACTGAGCACGAAAGCCGATTACAGCGCTGTCGGGCTGATGGCGAATGCCTACGTGGATCTTGGCACACTGGCAGGCTTTACGCCTTACATCGGGGCGGGTGCGGGCTCGACGCGCGTGAGCTTCGACGATGTTTCCGTAACCGGCGCCTGCGTTAGCGGCGTTTGCTCCGGAGGCCCATCCACGACTTACGACTATCAGGGTGAAAGCAGCTGGCGCTTCACCTATGCGATCATGGCGGGCGTATCCTATGACGTGAGTGAACGCCTCAAGCTCGACATCGGCTACCGGTATTCCGACGTCGCCGGTGGCGATGTCTTCAAGGGCGCGGATGCGCGTTTGACGGATGACGGTCTGCGCCGGCATGAATTCCGCGCCGGTTTGCGACTGGCCATCTGGTAAACGGCGGCCGCTTGCCTGTCACCGCAGCGCCAAAAATCTTCTTTACTGCGACACAAGTTTCTTGACTTCCAGCGCACCTGAGAATATCCACGGCGGCGGGACACTCCTCCCCAACGAGGAGCTATCTATCTGGAAGGATAGCAGATGGCGAAGACCGCAAAACCGGACGTCCGTCCGAACAATACCCATTTTTCTTCTGGCCCTTGCTCGAAGCGCCCCGGTTGGACGCTCGAAGCCCTTTCCGACGCGCCGCTTGGCCGTTCGCACCGCGCGAAAGTCGGAAAGACGAAGCTGCAGCAGGCCATTGATCTGACCCGCGAAATTCTGGACGTGCCGGCGGATTACCGCATCGGCATCGTGCCCGCGTCCGACACCGGCGCTGTCGAAATGGCGCTTTGGTCGCTGCTCGGAGAGCGTGGCGTCGACATGCTGGCCTGGGAAAGCTTTGGCGCCGGCTGGGTCACCGATGTCGTCAAGCAGCTGAAGCTTAAGGATGTTCGCCGCATCGAAGCCGGTTACGGCGAACTGCCGGACCTCACCACTGTCGATTTCGATCGCGACGTCGTCTTCACCTGGAACGGCACCACCTCGGGTGTCCGCGTTCCGAACGCCGATTTCATTCCGGCTGACCGCAAGGGTCTGACGATCTGCGACGCCACCTCGGCCGCGTTCGCGCAAGATCTCGATTTTGCCAAGCTCGATGTCGTCACCTTCTCCTGGCAGAAGGTTCTCGGCGGCGAGGGCGCGCATGGCGTCATTATCCTGTCGCCCCGTGCGGTCGAGCGCCTGCTCACCTATACGCCGGCATGGCCACTGCCGAAGATTTTCCGCATGACCTCGGGCGGCAAACTCTCCGAAGGTATCTTCAAGGGCGAGACCATCAATACGCCGTCCATGCTCTGCGTCGAAGACTATATCGATGCGCTGCTCTGGGCACAGAAGATCGGCGGCCTCAAGGCGCTGATGGCGCGTGCCGATGCCAACACCAAGGTCATCACCGATTTCATCGCCGCAAACGATTGGATCGCCAATCTGGCCGTGAAGCCGGAAACCGCTTCCAACACCTCCGTCTGCCTCAAGATCGTCGACAAGGACGTCGAGGCGCTGGATGCCGATGGTCAGGCTGCTTTTGCCAAAGGCGTTGTCGCCCTTCTGGAAAAGGAAGGCGTCGCTTACGACATCGGCGCCTACCGCGATGCGCCTTCGGGTCTGCGGATATGGGCCGGTGCGACCATCGAAACCGCGGACATGGAAAAGCTCATGCCGTGGCTTTCCTGGGCGTTCGAGACCCAGAAGGCAACGCTTTCGCAGGCTGCTGCCTGACGTGACATGCCAAAGGCTTCGCCAGCAGGCGGAGCCTTCCATTCCCTAAATTCATCGCTGAACCGTTTTTGAAGGAAGCCCCATCATGGCACCTCGCGTTCTCGTATCCGACGAACTCTCGGAAACCGCCGTCCAGATCTTTCGCGATCGCGGCGTAGACGTCGATTTCCAGCCGCAGCTCGGCAAGGACAAGGACAAGCTTGCCGAAATCATCGGCAATTACGACGGCCTCGCCATCCGCTCGGCCACCAAAGCGACCGAGAAGCTGATTGCGTCCGCAACCAATCTCAAGGTGATCGGCCGCGCCGGCATTGGTGTCGATAACGTCGATATCCCGGCCGCCTCGCGCCGCGGTATCATCGTCATGAACACCCCGTTCGGCAACTCGATCACGACCGCGGAACACGCCATCGCACTGATGTTCGCCGTTGCCCGTCAGCTGCCGCAGGCCGATGCTTCGACCCAGGCCGGCAAGTGGGAAAAGTCGAAGTTCATGGGTGTCGAAATCACCGGCAAGACGCTCGGCGTCATCGGCGCCGGCAATATCGGCGGCATCGTCTGCAAGAAGGCGATCGGCATCGGCATGCATGTTCTGGCCTACGATCCCTTCCTCTCGGCCGAGCGCGCCCAAGAAATGGGCGTGACTAAAGTCGAGCTAGACGAGCTGCTCGCCCAGGCCGACTTCATCACCCTGCACGTTCCGATGACCGACAAGACCCGTGGCATTCTTGGCCGTGAGAACCTTGCCAAGACCAAGCCCGGCGTGCGCATCATCAACTGCGCCCGTGGTGGTCTCGTTGACGAGCAGGCGCTGGCCGATGCGATCAAGTCCGGCCATGTCGCCGGTGCCGGTTTCGACGTGTTCGAGGTCGAGCCCGCGAAGGAAAGCCCGCTTTTCGGCCTGCCGAACGTCGTCTGCACGCCGCATCTTGGCGCCTCGACCACGGAAGCCCAGGAAAATGTCGCTTTGCAGGTCGCCGAGCAGATGTCGGATTACCTCGTCAAAGGTGCCGTTTCCAATGCGATCAACATGCCGTCGATCACGGCGGAGGAAGCGCCGATCCTGAAGCCCTTCATCCGGCTTGCAGACGTGCTCGGCGCCTTCGTCGGGCAGGTCACGGAAAGCGCGATCAAGGAAATCGAGATCCTCTACGACGGCTCGACCGCCGGCATGAATACCAAGGCGCTGACAAGTGCTGCACTCGCCGGCCTGATCCGCAGTCAGGTGGCCGACGTCAACATGGTTTCGGCGCCGGTGATGATCAAGGAAAAAGGCATCATCCTGTCCGAGGTCAAGCGCGACAAGTCGGGCGTCTTCGACGGCTATATCAAGCTGACGGTGACGACTGCCAATCAGACCCGTTCGGTTGCCGGTACGGTGTTCTCGGACGGCAAGCCGCGCTTCATCCAGATCAAGGACATCAACCTGGATGCCGATGTGGGCAACCACATGATCTACATCACCAATACCGACGTTCCCGGCATGATCGGCTTCATCGGCATGACGCTCGGCAATGCCGGCGTCAACATCGCGAACTTCCAGCTGGGCCGCAAGGACGCAGGCTCGGACGCGATCGCGCTGCTTTATGTCGATGGTCCAGTCACGGAAGAGGTCCTGGATCAGCTGCGCGCCAACGCTGCGATCCGTCAGGCGAAGCTCCTGACCTTCAACGTCGATTGACGCTTTCCGTCAGATCCTCCCAAGACTGACATTCGTGGCGCGTCGATTTCATCGGCGCGCCATCGTCGTTGAATAACCGCCTTCAGGCGGAATATGCGTGGACATGACGATGCAGGCAAAATTTCAATGGCGGCAGGCGACGCCGGACGATCTCGGGGCCATCCTCGCGATCCAGAACATTGCCCATGCCGACTTTCCGGAAGACGAAGCGGTGCTTGCCGAACGCCTGCGGCTGTGTCCGAAGGGTTGCTTCGTTCTCGTCAAGGGCGATGAGATCGACGGCTATCTCCTGAGCCACCCCTGGACACGCCTTCGTCCGCCGCCGCTCAATCGCCCGCTCGGGGCTCTGCCGCCAGAGGCTGATTGCTGGTACCTGCACGACCTTGCGCTTCTGCCTAAGACACGCGGATCGGGGGCAGGGACGGCGATCGTCTCGCAGCTGACTGCATTGGCAACGGAAGAGGGCTTCCCGGCAATCGGGTTGGTTTCGGTTGGCGGTTCACGGCCGTTCTGGCGCAAGCAGCATTTCACTGTCGTCACCGATCCCATGCTTGCAGAAAAGCTCGAAAGTTATGGCGCGGGGGCTGCCTATATGGAGCGAAAGCTGATCGATACGTAAGCGCCCGATTTTATTTTGCAGCTGTCCTGGGGCGACCCTTTTCCGCCACCGCGATACCGCCCAGCACAAGCACCATGGCGATGATGTGGAAGGTTTCGAGCTTTTCACCGATGAGCAGGATCGACAGCAGCATGCCGAAGATCGGGATCGTGTTGATGAACAGGCCGGCGCGGTTGGGGCCGATCAGTTCGACGCCGCGAACGTAGAGAATTTGCGAGACCAGCGACGGCAGAAGGCCGGCATAGGCAACGATGATCCATCCGCGCATGTCCGGAAAAATGAAGCCGCCCTCAGCGATTTCCCAGACAAGAAGCGGCAGGCTGCTGAGCAGTGCGCCAAAGGCCGAAGCGGCGATCAGGCTCTTCCAATGAATTCCCGGCTTCCACCGCAGCGCGACCGTATAGCCGGCATAGACGAGCACTGCCGCCATCATCAACGCGTCGCCCTGGTTGAGTTCCAGGGAAAGCAGCGTTGCCGGATTGCCGTGGGACGCGGTCAGGGCAACGCCGACAAGCGTCAGCGTAAAGCCTGCGATCTGCGCCCACGAAACGGCCGTGCGGAAAAACACGAAGTTCATCAGGAAGATGACCATGGGAATGCCGGCCTGCTCGATCACGGCGTTGATCGCACTGGTATATTGCAGTGCAGAGTAAAGAAACGCATTGAACGCCGTAAAACCGATCGTCCCGTAACCAAGCAGCAGCAGCCAGTTCTTGGCAATAACGGGCATATCCCGTTTTACTTGCGGCGCGGCAAATGCAAGCAGAACAAGACATGCAATGACCCAGCGCATCGTCGTCAGCATCATCGGGCTGACATGGCCGACTGCCAGCTTTCCCGCCACCGAATTGCCGCCCCATATGGCCGTTGTGATACACAGGATGATGTAGGCCTGCAGGTTCATGGAGGGTATTTCCTTGCATTTCAGATGGGCGGTTTGCACACAATCAGGGCAATCGGGACCTCGTGATATAGGCTAAAGGTCGTGAATGTCATGCAAAAACCCTGATTCAAACGCCTAACAGGGTCGCTTTCCAAAAAACAAACCAGTATAGATGCGCGGGTTTGAAGGTGGCGTGCCGCGAGACTTAGCGGAATAAACGCCGAGCAACAGGAAAACAGAAATGACGAATGTAGTCGTGGTCGGCTCGCAGTGGGGCGATGAAGGCAAGGGCAAGATTGTCGATTGGCTGTCGGAACGCGCGGATATCGTCGTCCGCTTCCAGGGTGGCCACAATGCCGGCCATACGCTCGTCATCGACGGTATCAGCTACAAGCTGTCGCTTCTGCCTTCGGGCGTCGTGCGTCCCGGCAAGCTCGCCGTCATCGGCAACGGCGTCGTTATCGACCCGCATGCGCTGATCGCCGAAATCGAAAAGCTCGACAAGCAGGGCGTGACCATCACCCCGGAAAACCTGCGCATTGCCGACAATGCAACACTCATTCTGTCGCTGCACCGCGAGCTTGACGGCATCCGCGAGGACGCCGCCTCCAACAGCGGCACCAAGATCGGCACCACGCGCCGTGGCATCGGCCCGGCTTACGAAGACAAGGTTGGCCGTCGCGCCATCCGCGTCATGGACCTTGCCGACCTCAACACGCTGCCGGCCAAGGTCGACCGCCTGCTGACGCATCACAACGCGCTGCGCCGTGGTCTCGGCGAAGCGGAAGTCAGCCACGAGGCAATCATGCAGGAGCTGTCATCGATTGCCGCCAGCGTTCTGCCGTTCATGGATACGATCTGGCTGCTGCTCGACCGCCATCGCCGCAAGGGCGCGCGCATCCTGTTCGAAGGTGCGCAGGGCACGCTGCTCGACATCGACCACGGCACCTATCCGTTCGTCACCTCGTCGAACACCGTGGCCGGCCAGGCTGCTGCCGGTTCCGGCATGGGGCCGGGTTCGCTCGGTTATATTCTCGGCATCACCAAGGCCTATACGACCCGCGTCGGCGAAGGCCCGTTCCCGACCGAGCTGCATGACGAGATCGGCCAGTTCCTGGGCGAGAAGGGCCATGAATTCGGCACCGTCACGGGCCGCAAGCGCCGTTGCGGCTGGTTCGACGCGGCGCTGGTGCGCCAGTCGGTCGCCACCAACGGCATCACAGGCATCGCGCTCACCAAGCTCGATGTTCTCGATGGCCTCGAAGAACTGAAGATCTGCATCGGTTATACGCTCGATGGCGTCGAGATCGATCATCTGCCGGCAAGCCAGGCGCAGCAGGCGCAGGCCAAGCCTGTCTACATCACGCTGGAAGGCTGGAAAGAGTCGACCGTCGGCGCCCGCAGCTGGGCCGATCTTCCGGCACAGGCGATCAAATATGTCCGCCAGGTGGAAGAGCTGATCGGCGCACCGGTGGCGCTTCTGTCGACCAGCCCCGAGCGTGACGACACCATACTTGTGACAGACCCGTTTGAAGATTAATCTTCACGGTCTGATCTGGAAAAAGAATAGCTTGGCTCCATGTGAGCCAGGCACCCTGAAGGGTATGAGAAAGTTCTGATGGCGGATTTTGTTGCTGTTATTCGAAGGACCGTCGATGGTCTCTCGGACAATGTTCCGGAAATGCGGTCGAAGGTCTATGAAAAGGCCCGTGGCGCCGTTCGCCGTCAGCTGGAGAATATGAAGCCGCGTCCCTCGGACGAGATGATCGAGCGGCAGATGGTGAAGCTCGAGGCCGCGATATCAGAGGTCGAGAGCGATTACGCCGAGGCTTTGCCGCCCATCGACGAGGCGGTGGCGGATGATGCGACCTATCAGGAGCCGATACCGGCCGAGTATGAGGCGCCCGTTGCCCACGAGCCCGTAGCCCGAGAGCCCATTGCGGAAGAGGCCGCTGCACAGGAGCCTGAAAGCGCGGAATCCGAGCCGGAGCCCGTTCACGAAGCGCAGCCTGAGCCCGTTGCCGAGCCGCAGCCGGAGCCTCTGCCGGAACCGGAGCCTCTGCCGGAACCGGAGCCTCTGCCGGAACAGGAAATATATCACGAACCGGAAACCGCCGAGCAGCCCGAGCCGGTTGCAGCCATCGAGGATGTGCCTGCCGAACGTTTTGACGGGCATGAAGCTTCCGCCGACGTGCAGCACGAACCGGCTCACGACGTCGAGCAGGCCTCCGAGGAAGCGCCCGCCTGGCAAGATGAGGCTGCCCCGGTGGAGCCCGTTTCGCAGGAGCCGGACACAGGCTGGCAGGAGCCGGTAGAGCCCGTTCAGGCGGTTGAACCGGCATATGTCGATGACCATCAGCCTGCGGAGGAGCATCCGCAGCCGGCAGAAGAGACGTTTCTTCAGGATGGCTCCTCGCCGGAAGCGTCTGTCGAGGCAGAAACACCCGTATCTGCGCCTTTGGAAGAACATGAGCCTGTGGAGCAGGCCCCCACGCTCGATGCGCCAGAGCCGTGGCATGACCCGGCTGCCTTCGAACCCGTCGAGGTGGAGACAGTTGCGCAGGAGCCTGCTCGTGCGGACGTGGAAATCCCGGCCGCCGGTTCTGAGTGGGACCTTCCGGAATGGGAGCAGCAAGCAGCGCCCGTCGCGGCAAGCGCGACTGTCGAGCCGGTCTGGAACGAGACCGTCACAGGCGACAATCAGGGCACGGTGATCGATCTCGCGGAATACATGCCGCCGGAGCCGGTCGCGGACGACAAGGCCGATGGTGCGACGGAGCCATCGCATTCATGGGACTGGGACGACAGGGATCCGTTCCAGCAGCAGACAACAGCACCTGCACAGCCCGAAGGTAGCGAACCGGCGATCTCCGACTGGTCGTGGCCGGTCGAAAAGCCGGCGGTGTCCGAGACTGCCGCCAGCCTACCGGCCGCCCATTGGGACGATATCGATCGCCTGCTCGACACCAACGAGCCCGCTGCGGAATCCGCTGCCGCTGCACCTGCGGCCGTGCCTGATCCGGAAGCCCTGGCGGCACCGGCGCGTCCGGTTTCCTACCGCGTCGAGCCGAAGAAGTCTTCTTCGCTCGTCAAGACGGCGGGTGTTGCTGCTGTGGTTCTGCTGGCGCTTGGCGGGGGCGGTTATGCCTATTGGATGAACCGTGACGCGGTCAACACCTGGGTTTCCGAGACGATCACATCGGTGACGGCATCGGCTCCGGTGCAGACGACGACCGAAACGCCGCAGACCACGGAACCGGCAACGGACGCTCCTGAAGCGAATTCGCAAACGCCGGCCGAGCCGCAGACGGATGTTGCCTTGGCCGACAGTGCCACGACGAAGTTCACCCAGCGGCTGCAGGCCGATGGCACCGAGACCGACGTCGGCCCGGCACCCCTGCCGACCGGCGATGCGACCAGTGAGGCGGAAGGCAAGTCCGTCGCCGCGCAGACGGAAGCGGGCACAGCCATCGCACAGGCCGGAGCGACAGGCGCCGATCCTGCCGCCACGCAGACGCCGGCCACGGCCACCACCCCCGCGACGCCGCAGGCTGAGGTTCAGATACCTGAAGGCGCGCAGAAGATGTTCCTTTATGAGGAGCGTCTCGGCCAATCGTCCCCGACGGCTGTCGAAGGCACCGTGGCATGGTCGACGAAGGAAGAATCGCCCGGCAATGACGCGCCTCCCGAGCCGACGGTCCAGGCTCAGATCAGCGTTCCGGAACGCGGCCTGACGGCGCTTATGACGATCAAGCGCAACACCGATCCGTCATTGCCCGCAAGCCATGTCGTCGAGTTCGTCTTCTCGCTGCCGGAGAATTTCGAAGGCGGCGCCATCGAAAGCGTCCAGCGTGTCTCGATGAAGCAGAACGAGCAGGCGAGGGGCGACGCCCTGATTGCCGTGCCGGCGAAGATCACCGACGATTTCCACATGATCGCGCTGAACGATTATCCCGAGGCGGTGGCGACCAACACCGACCTTCTGCGCAACCGCAGCTGGATCGACGTGCCGCTTACCTATCGCAACGGTCGTCGCGCCCTTCTGACCCTGGAGAAAGGGCCCGCCGGTACCGAAGCCTTCACCAAGGCGCTGCAGGCCTGGAGCCGCGCGCCGGCGGTCAGCGGCCAGTAACAAGGCGCCTGAAAAGCGGACACAAAAAAACCGGCCGGGGAGACCCGGCCGGTTTTTCAATGTCTTGTCACGGTCGATCAGGCGTCTTCGATGACACGCAGTTGCTGGGCGCGTTCGAGTGCCGCTTTCTGAACGGCATCCTGCACCTTTTCAAAAGCCCGGACTTCGATCTGGCGGACACGCTCGCGGCTGATGTCGAACTCTGTCGACAGGTCTTCGAGCGTAACCGGATCTTCCGACAGCCGGCGTGCTTCGAAGATGCGGCGTTCGCGATCGTTCAGAACGCCCATGGCCTTCGCCAGCAGCGATCTGCGGTTTTCCAGTTCGTCCTGCTCGATCAGCATCTCTTCCTGGCTATCGTGGTCATCCACCAGCCAATCCTGCCACTGGCCGCTTTCGCCCTCGCTCGCCTTGATGGGAGCGTTCAGCGAGGCGTCGCCAGAAAGGCGCTGGTTCATCGAGATGACCTCGGCCTCGGAGACATTGAGCGTCGTCGCGATCTGCTTGACCTGTTCGGGCTTCAGATCGCCTTCATCGAGCGCCTGAATCTTGCCCTTCAGCCTGCGCAGGTTGAAGAACAGCCGCTTCTGATTGGCGGTCGTACCCATCTTCACCAGCGACCACGAGCGCAGGATATATTCCTGGATCGAGGCCTTGATCCACCACATTGCGTAGGTCGCCAGACGGAAGCCGCGTTCCGGGTCGAACTTCTTGACGGCCTGCATCAGGCCGACATTGCCTTCGGATACGACTTCGCCGATCGGCAGGCCATAGCCGCGGTAGCCCATGGCGATCTTGGCCACGAGACGCAGATGGCTGGTGACGAGTTTGTGGGCCGCCTGGCGGTCGTCATGCTCCTGATAGCGCTTGGCGAGCATGTACTCTTCCTGCGGCTCGAGCATGGGAAACTTGCGGATTTCGTCGAGGTATTTGTTAAGACCACCTTCGGCGGTCAAAGTCGGCATTGTGCTGCGGGCCATGATTGCACCCCCCTTTCGCGTTCCGGCCTCCTGGTGGCAAGCCGGCAGTGTGGGTCCTTCAGACCCCACGATCTCATAGATATGTACAGCGAAAGCATGATTCAAGAACACCGGTTTCACGAGGGCGTGATACCAGAGCATAGTGTTCCTAATGTCGGTTACAGCCTGTAGATCGTGCCTTGAATGGAAATATCAAGGTTGAGGCCGCAATTTTCTAACTTAGAGCCGGCAGGCCGGACGTATATCGAGCCCGCCGGCAATCATGCTCCGCTCAATGAATGGACGAGCGGTCTTCCTCTTCCTCTTCGCCGATTACATCCTTGCCGTTGGAGCTCAGACGCACTCGGTTGTCATCGACGCTGGAGACGAGATCCAGCGGAATAAAGTGATGGTGGCCTTCGTGGCCGGCACCGCTGTCCTTTTTGGTCAGCTTGATGCGATCGCCTTCGACGCGGTCCACCGTGCCGACGTGGATGCCGTCGGCGCTGATGACCTCTGCATGTTCTTTGATCTGGCTGCTATCGACCATGGGTTTTCTCCTTGTTGATGGCGATCAACGCATAACCCGGACGAAAAGATGCGTGCCGCGGCAAAAAACCTGCCGTCTTTACCTCAGGCGCGGCCGCTCTTGAGCGCGTCCGCCAGCTCCTGCATGTCCTTTGGCAAGGGGGATTCGAAATACATCGTCTCGCCCTTGGCGGGATGTTCGAAGGCGAGCATGAACGCATGCAGCGCCTGCCTCGGGAAACGATTGACCACCGCCTTTGCCTCATCCGGCAGCAGATTGGCCTTGGTTTTGAACGCAGCGCCATAGTCCGGATCGCCGATCAGAGGATGGCCGATATGGGCCATATGCACACGGATCTGATGGGTCCGTCCGGTTTCCAGATGGCATTCGACCATGGAGGCGAGCGACGTCGCATCCGGCTTCTCCAGATAGCGCTCCACGACCTCGTAATGGGTGATCGCTTCGCGCGCGTCGTCCGCATCCTCATGCTTGACGGCGCGTTTTACGCGATCTCCCGCACGGCCGAGCGGCGCATCGATTGTGCCTTTCAGCGTGCGCGGCCGCCCCCAGACAATCGCGTAGTAGGCGCGTTCCAGCGGCCCGGTGCGGCCATGGTCGGCAAACTGGTCGGAGAGATGGCGATGGGCGATATCGTTCTTGGCGACCACCATAACGCCGCTGGTATCCTTGTCGAGGCGGTGGACGATGCCCGGTCGCTTGACGCCGCCGATGCCGGAGAGGCTGGAGCCGCAATGGTGGATCAGGGCATTGACGAGCGTTCCCGTCCAGTTGCCGGCCCCCGGATGCACCACGAGCCCGGCGGGCTTGACGAGCACGATCAGATCATCATCCTCGTAGAGAACGTCGAGGGGGATATCCTCGCCCTTGGGTTCGGGATCTTCCGGTTCCGGCAGGCCTATCTCGAAGACATCGCCCGGCTGCACCTTCTTCTTGGGTTCGGTGATGGTCTTGCCGTTGACCGTGACCTCACCCTGCTCGATGAGCGCCTTGATCCGGTTGCGGGACAACTCGCCGCCCAGCGCTTCCGTCAGGAAGGCATCCATGCGGCCGGAGGCGTCCTCATTTGCGGTCAGGACTTTCCTATTGCCTGCCGCTTGTTTAAAGGGGTCGTTCATCGCTTCTTTCAATCCCGCATATAAAGGCCGGTCATGTCGCTTCAGGAACCAGACGAACAGGAAGAAAAGCCGCTCGATCCGGTGATGGAAAACGTGCGCCGCAAGATGGTGCGCCTACAACTGGTTTCGGCCGGTGTCATGTTGGTCATGCTTATGGCCGTGCTGGGCGCGATTGTCTACAAGGTGACGAGCATGGACGACAAGCCGGCAGCGCAGAGCGCCGGGGTTGCCGTGCCGAGCGATGCGCCGGTGTCGGCGGTAGCAGCGCTTCCGGCCGGCTTTGTCGTTTCCGAGGTGGCGTTGTCGGGCGGGCAGATCCTGTTTTATGGCACGGGCACCGATGGCGTGCAGAAGGCGATCGTCTTCGATATCGCCGCCGGACGTATCGTTGCCGACATCACTGTCAGGGCAAACTGAGGTTCTCCCGTACGTGGATGTTCCGCTCCTTCGCATCGACGATCCTCAGGACCCGCGCATCGCCGGGTTCGTTTCGATACGCGAGCGCGACCTGACGGGGCGTCACGGACAGTTCGTTGCGGAAGGGACTGTCGTGCTGCGCATGCTGGCAGCCGCCCATCAAGCGGAAAGGGGGATTTCCGCCGAGGCGATCCTGCTTCTCGAAAATCGCGTCGATGGACTGCAGGACCTGCTTTCGGCGTTTCCAAACGATGTTCCGGTCTATGTCGCCCGTGCTGCCGTTTTCGATGCGATCGCCGGCTTCAATATGCATCGTGGCGTTCTGGCGCTCGGCCGGCGCGTCGGCATGCCGACCATGCACCAGCTCGTGTCCGGCCTCGGCCCGCGCAGCCTTATGCTTGCCGCCTGCGGCATTTCCAATCACGACAACATGGGATCGATGTTCCGCAACGCGGCCGCTTTTGGCGTCGATGCCATGCTTCTCGATCAAACCTGTTGCGATCCCCTGTATCGCAAGGCGATCCGGGTGTCTGTCGGCTCGGTGCTGTCGGTGCCCTTCAGCCGCGAGGGTTCCATCGAGGCGATGCTGAAAACTCTGCAGGCCGAGGGATTTGCTCTTTGGGGGTTGTCTCCGGCTGGCGATACGGAACTCGCCGACATTCCGCCTGCGCCTCGCACCGCGCTGTTGATGGGAACGGAAGGCGAGGGGCTGCCGGCCTCGATCCTGTCGTCGATCCGAACGGCCCGCATTCGCCAGAAGCCGGGGCTCGACAGCCTCAACGTGGCAACCGCCGCCGGGATCGCGCTCCATCAGGTCGCATCGATCAATGGCTTTATCTGATCGACGGTTTTATTCTTTGGGCGGCAAATAAGCGGCTGCGCGCGCCGCCAGATTGGGAGCGGCGCCATCCGGGCCGGGCGTCGCGCCGTCCAGGAGCGCGTGGATCGGCGAATTTTCGCCCTCGCGCATGGCCGTCATCGCCACGACGGACGCTGCGATGTCGGCGATCTCTTCCCTCAGCGCATCGTCATGCGCCGTGCCGCGCACATTGACCAGACGTTCCGAGAGCGCCGACACGCGGTTGCGCGCGTGCTCGAAGGAAAGTTCCGAATGCGGAGGCATCGTGTTTGCTGCCGGCTGCTGGGCCACGACGTCAGGTATAGCGATCGCTGCGACGGCCTTCCTGTCCTTGCGGAGCCCGGCGCCATTCGCCCCCGTGCGCATGGCTTTTACCGTGTCGCGCAGTTCGTTATTTGCGTCCTTGAGCTTCTGCTTGAGTCTGTCGATTTCGGCTGCCCTACGTTCCAGGAAACTGTCCTTGTCGGCATTGCTGGCCATCTCCCGCGCCAGTTTCTGTTCCAGTTGCTTCAAGCGGGTCTCGTCGCGTGGCTGGCGCATGGCCAGTTCCCGCGCCTTGGCACCCTCGGCCCGCGCCTCTTCTCGCAGCGCATCGCGTTCGTCGCGCAGGCTGGAGATACGGCTGATCAGGTTTTCAGCCTCGGCATTGCGCGCTGCCAGATCGATTTTGAGATTGTCGACTTCCATGGAAAGTGTGTTGATCTGGCGCGAAAGAATGGAGATCTCGGCCTTCTTGGCATCATCGCCCTTTTCCGTCGCGGCAAGCGAGTTCGTCAGACGGTCGATGTGCTGCTCCAGCCGGCGTACCTGCGAGCGGAAATCTCCGGCCTCGACATTCATCGCCTCGATCTGCGCGTGAAGATCGGCGTTTTCGCCATGCAGGCGCTGGATGTCCTTCAGCACGCTTTCCTTCTCGAGCATGATCGCCACGGTTTTCTCGCGCTCGCGCCGGAGTTTTTGCTCCGTCCGGGCGTTTTCGGCAGCGTAGCCGGCGCGCGCGGCATCCTTTTGGGCGCGCACTTCCTGCGGAGAAAGCGGCATGGTCGCCTTCAAGCGGTCTTCAGCGAACCGGATGATGCGCCTGTAGACCAGCGGCGCTACCAGCACGCCCAGCATCACCGCCGTCAGGAAACCTAGGGAAAACAGAAGGACGAATTGGATCACAGGCGGCCGTTCGGTTGGGGCCGGCGTCTGGCCGCCGTGCCGGTGCGATGATCATCGAAGAGGCCGGTCGCGCGACCGGCCTGACTTCAGGATATCATGATTTTCAGGGCATGCACCGGATCTTTTGTCGTCCGGTGACACAAGAACAAGGTTCAGAATGGATTCCAGGTGGGCTGCTGGGTCAGTTTCAGATAGCCGACATTGATGCCCAATCGGGCGCCGACGCCGGTGCGGATCGGTACGATGACGATGTTGTCATCGGTGACGACGGTCATGCCGAAGCCCGCCACCACGTAAGCCGAGCCGGAGACGCCGCCGAAGCGCTTGTAGAGGGACGGAACGCTTGGGAGATTGTAGACCAGCATCATCGTGCGGCTGCCCTGGCCGCCCCAGTCGAGACCCAGGGAAGGGCCCTGCCAGAAAACGTCGTGCTGGCCTGCGTTCTTGGTGTAGAGGTCGCCTTCGCCATAGGTGAGGCCGGCGATGAAGGCGCCGGAGCCTTCCTGGCCGAGAATATAGCCGTTCGGCAGCCCGTAGTTCTGGAAGGCGCGTTCGACCACCTTCGCAAGGCCACCGGATGTGGAGCCGAAAAAGCCGTGCCCGGCATCGACGATTTCCTGCATCGAATATTGCGTGCCACTGGCGGACTGGGCATTAGCCGGCTGCAACAGCCCCAAGACGGCAAGAAAGGTTACGGCAATGCTGAGGCAGGCTGCCTTGGCGGACTTGATCATCGTCTGCATTCTATCCTCCGTGAGGCGACCGGGTCGTTGCCTTACCACTCTGGGCCTTGCCGATCTCGCGCCGAGAGGCACGCGTCATGATGGCGGAAAGGCAACCCGGCAGTTCGAAAGCAATTTGAACCGATCATCTTAACAATCGGTTTACCAAATGTGGTGTCATTATGAACTTCGATAAACTTCACGCGAACGCTATGCCCGCGCAATGTTCCTCGACTAGAGATTCGGGGAACGGCGCAATGCGATGCCGTAGCTAGGCAGCCGAACGAAGCCTTTGAGGAAAAGACGATGGTAAAGAACCTGACCCTGACCGGTCCCGACCTGGCGGCGCTTCTGTGCAGCCGTGTATGCCACGATATCATTTCGCCGGTCGGCGCGATCAACAACGGTCTGGAACTTCTGGATGAGGGCGGTGCTGACGCGGACGCGATGGACCTTATCCGCACCAGCGCCTTGAACGCGTCCGTCCGCTTGAAGTTCGCCCGTCTGGCCTTCGGTGCCTCCGGCTCTGTCGGTGCTTCGATCGATACGGGCGAGGCCGAAAAGGCGGCCCGCGATTTCGCATCCGTTGAAAAGAAGACGGAAGTCACCTGGACCGGCCCGCGCGTCATCATTCCGAAGAACCGTGTCAAGCTGCTGCTCAATCTCTTCCTGATCGCCTATGGCGCGATCCCGCGCGGCGGTTCTGTCAATGTCATTCTTGAAAACCCGGAATATGACGCGGTCTTCAAGCTGATCGCCAAGGGCAAGATGATGCGCGTGCCGCCGAAGCTGGTCGAGCTTCTGGCCGGGACGATGGAAGAAGCCGTCGACGCCCACACGATCCAGCCCTATTACACTGTCCTTCTCGCCGAAGAGGCGGGCATGGAAATCGAAATCAATTCGACCCCTGAGGAGATCGTTTTCTCTGCGAAGACGATTTCAACGGAAGCCTGATCGGCGGCATTTTTATTCCCGTGGTAACTGATTGTTTGCCAACGCCAGTTACAGTTGTTTACGGGAGAAATATCCCGCCAGAACAAACTGGAGTTGTGGAGCAGACGATGCAGCGCTTGATGATCGCCGACGATTCCGACGTCGTAAGAAAAGTCGGAAAGCGTATTCTCTCCGGGATGGGTTTTCTTGTTTCGGAAGCCGCAAACGGTCTTGAAGCCCTTGCGCGCTGCCAGACGGAACTGCCGAACATCATCATTGTCGATGCGGCGCTCGATGGCGCCCTCGATCTGATCGGCAATATCCGCCGCCTGCCGGAAGGCAAGTCCGTGCGCATCTACTACTGCGTCGTTGAAGCTGACCTGAAGAAGATGATGGCCGGCAAGCGGGCCGGCGCCGATGATTTCCTTTTGAAACCGTTCGATCGCAAGATCCTGACCAACGTTTTCGCAAGCCTGTCGATCGCGGCCTGAGACGCGACCAATCTCGTTGAAAGGCGCATGTTCCGCTGGGATACGCGCCTTTTTTGATGCCGAGTTTTTGCGTGGTGCCTTCTCGACGGAAAACGGCAAAAAGCCCGCCGAAACGGCAGGCTTTTCATAAAATCCCTGTCAACGGAAAACGACCGCCATGCGGGGAGCGATCGTAATCGTTTCCTGGTTGCCGATCAGGCGCTTTCTGCGAAATCGCCGTCCGGCTCGCGCAGCACATAGCCGCGGCCCCAGACCGTTTCGATGTAGTTTGCGCCGCCGGCGGCGTTCGCCAGCTTCTTGCGCAGCTTGCAGATGAAGACGTCGATGATCTTCAGTTCGGGCTCGTCCATGCCGCCATAAAGGTGGTTGAGGAACATTTCCTTGGTGAGCGTCGTGCCCTTGCGAAGGGAGAGCAGCTCGAGCATCTGGTATTCCTTGCCCGTCAGGTGGACGCGCTGGCCGCCGACTTCGACGGTCTTGGCGTCGAGGTTGACGATCAGTTCGCCGGTCGAGATGACCGACTGGGCATGGCCCTTGGAGCGGCGGACGATGGCGTGGATACGCGCGACCAGCTCATCCTTGTGGAACGGCTTGGTCATATAGTCGTCGGCGCCGAAGCCGAGGCCGCGAACCTTGTCCTCGATGCCGGCCATGCCGGAGAGGATGAGGATGGGCGTCTTGACCTTGGACAGGCGCAGCGTGCGCAGAACCTCGTAACCGGACATATCCGGCAGGTTCAGGTCGAGCAGGATGATGTCGTAGTCATAGAGTTTGCCGAGATCGACGCCCTCTTCACCGAGATCGGTGGTGTAAACGTTAAAACTTTCCGACTTGAGCATCAGTTCGATGCTCTGCGCTGTCGCGCTGTCGTCTTCAATGAGTAGAACCCGCATAATTGTCCCCTTTTCCGCCGCCGAAAGGTAAGTTTTGAGGCCTCCTGACGCGATACGGATCCAGTCGTTGCCTGATTTGGAGGCTGCCAGCAAATGGTTAACAAATTCTGATTCACTCTGGCAAGAGCACCGAATTTGTTAAATATTTTTCGCAGGCCCCTGTTTTTCCTTAGAATTCGCTATACGGCATTCTAATGTACAACATTAAGAACGACGCCTAACTGACTCCGGTGACTCAATCTCTGCCAATCCCAGAATCTGCGAATTGGCGTTTACCGACCCTTAAATGATCATCCCTATGATTAATGATGCCCGTAAACGAAAGGTTACCAGCGGTAGGTATTTGTTAAGATCGCTGGCATTTTTTTGTTTTCGGCCCGGTCCGGTCGCCCGATCGGACCAAAATCTTGTGACCGGGGTCTCGTTATCCGCGGAGTATTGCGTATGAAGTCACGTGAAAGCCTTGTGCGCCTGAAGGAATTTCAGGTGAAGGAAAAGCAGCGTCAATTGAACCAGCTTCAGATGATGATGGCTGAATTTGATCGGATGACCAAGGAATTGGAAAGCCAGATCAACTTCGAGGAAAAGAAGTCGGGGATCACCGATCCCGCCCATTTCGCCTATCCGACCTTTGCAAAGGCCGCTCGCCAGCGTGCCGATAATTTGCAGGTGTCGGTACGCGAGCTGAAAGTCCAGCAGGATGCGGCGGAACTCGCGCTCGAAGAGGTCAAGGCCGAGTTTGCCAAGGCAGCGGCACTTGAAGAGCGTGACAGCGGCCAGCGACTGCGCGCCTGACACCTTGCCGGTGTCCGCTGATTGCGGCATAGGCTCAGGAAAGTAGGGGCGGCGGGCTTCGCCATGCCGCCACAAACAAAAGACCCATCTTACCGTCCAAAGGGGGACGGGTAGGATGGGTCTTTTGCGTTTCCTGTCTCTGCGGACGGGTGCGCAGGTGTCTAAGCCTGGATCACATCCTGCCATTCGGGGTGGCGTTGCGCCTGTGCGCGCATGAAGGGGCAGAGCGGGATGATCTTCCAGCCGCCTCTGCGGGCGGCTTCGACCGCATGAAGGGCAAGCGCCTGTCCCACGCCCTTGCCGCGCAGCGCATCCGGAACCCCCGTATGATCGATGATGATCAGGCCAGGTGACGACCGTGAATAGGTCATCTCGCCGGTATGGCCGTCAATGGTGGCATGGTATCGGCCGTGAGAGCCGATTTCTTCGTCCTTGATATCCATCTGCTGCTCTGTCCTCCTGCGATTGCCGCCAACAATGGCATGCTCCTGATGCCAATTGAAAGAGGACTTAAAACGGTTTCGGGCGGCCTCCACCTGGAAGCCGCCCGAGAAAATATGGTCTGTTGATTGTCGGCACGTCAGGTGCCGTCCTGAGCGATCAGCAAAGCTCCGTCACAGAGCCTGGCTGCGATTAATGGCGGTACTGCTGGATGCGGGTGGTGCGCAGTCCTGCAAGGCCATGGTCGTTGATCGAGGACTGCCAGGAGAGGAATTCTTCAACGGTCAGGGTATAGCGCTCGCAGGCCTCTTCGAGGCTGAGCAGGCCACCGCGCACGGCGGCGACGACCTCTGCCTTGCGGCGGATGACCCAGCGCCGGGTATTGGCGGGCGGCAGATCGGCAATTGTCAGAGGGCTGCCATCGGGGCCGATGACATATTTCACGCGGGGTCGTATCATTTCGGTCATTGGACTCTCTACACATACTCAAGACCATATTCCCGCAACTTACCTCGCCACATTTAACATTTGCCTAAGCGGGCAGTAACAATTCACTCATAATTTTAATGATCAAGGCGAAGCGCGTGAGAGTAGTGGAAATGAGCACGGGTTCGTCTGCGTGACATCGTGGTCCATCCGCAGGCTTCGCATTGCCGGCCGTTTCCGTGTCCCGACAACCCTGGAGATTGCCGAGCTCCAGGGTTCTCGCATGGGAGCCATGCAAATTCCGTTGTTTAGTCTGGTTAAAATTTTAGCTATATCCGCCGAGAAATTGAGCATGAAGCATTATTTAAATGCTCCTGAGGCTCGCGAAGCACATATTTCTCCAGTTTATTTCGATTTGATCCAGCAGCTGCCCGCTGTCCTGGCAAATTTCTGTTTGGAGGTTTGTTCGCCTTTGCTGTCCGGAGCCAATGTTATTTGAAACGGCTGCGCGCCGAGGAATTGGTGAACGACGATGAGGGACCCGGAGCAGGTGGCCTTGCACAACGACGCTTATGCTGATTTGCTTTCAGGCATGAGCGGTTCCGTACAGACCGAATACGAAGTGCTGCATCTGATGCGCCAGTGCGCGGCGCAGTTCGGGTTCAACAATTTCATGATCGTACGGTTTCCGATCGGCGAGCATCAGCGTTTTGCCGAGCGGCTGGTTTTGAGCAACTGGCCTTCCGATCTCGTGCGTCGTTACGATCTGGCCGGCTGTTTCGGGCTGAGCCCGCTGGTCGATCGCCTGCGCCAGACGAAGCTTCCCATGTTTTCGGCGACCGACGCATTGATGCAGGCCGAAGGCGGCGACAGAGCCGAACTTGCCTGGGAAGGCATGGACAACACCTTTGCGGTGCATCTCCATACCACCTATGGCGAATCCTATATCGCGACGCTTTCCGGCACGCGCGCGGCCCCCGACGAAAGCGAAACCGCCAATATCTTCATGGCGCTCGTGAAGCTTTTCGAATGTCTGGAGCGCACGTTCGAGGCTGGCTCGTCCGCCCGCGACAAGCTGTCGGCCCGCGAGATCGAGTGCCTGCGCTGGGCGGCGGCTGGAAAGAGCAGCGACGAGATCGCCATCATCCTCGGTATCTCCGCCTACACGGTCAGCAGCTACTTCAAGACGGCCACCCGCAAGCTCGATGCCGTCAACCGCATGCAGGCGATCGCCCGCGCCATGCGGCTCAAGCTGATCTGAGACGGTCCGTTTGCCGGGTCGGCCGCTGCTGCCCTTGTCTCGCGCGGCAAGACTTTCTATATGACCGGCACGCCAAGGCTTCAGGGCGCGAATGCGGGAACGGGGCGCTTCGGCGCCTTTCGCATTTTGCCGTTGGCCTTAATCAGGGTAGAGTGCCGGCATCGCAAGCCGCAGGGCCCTTCAAACCTTAAATGCCGGATCGATTGCCTTGAACAGTCTCGACTTTGATCGCAAGCCAGAAGATACGCGCGTCGTCGTCGCCATGTCGGGCGGTGTCGACAGCTCCGTTGTGGCCGGTATCCTGAAGCGCGAGGGCTATGATGTCCTTGGCATTACGCTCCAGCTCTATGACCATGGCGCTGCCGTTCACCGTGCCGGGTCCTGCTGCGCCGGCCAGGATATCGATGATGCGCGCCGCGTCTGCGAGGTCCTCGGCATTCCGCATTACGTGCTGGATTACGAACAGCGGTTTCGCGAGACCGTGATCAATCCTTTCGCCGAAAGTTATGTCGCCGGCGAAACGCCCATCCCCTGCGTTGCCTGCAACCAGACGGTCAAGTTCGCCGATCTGCTGGCGACGGCGCGCGATCTGGGTGCCGACGCGCTGGCGACGGGGCATTATATCCGCTCCCGGCGAAACCCGCAGCCCGGCGCGCCTAATCGACGCGCGCTTTATCGCCCGGCCGATGCGGATCGCGACCAGAGCTACTTTCTCTTTGCCACCACGCAGGAGCAGATCGACTACCTGCGTTTTCCGCTCGGGCACCTCACCAAGGCGCAAACCCGCGCGCTTGCCGAAGATATGGGACTTGTCGTCGCCAAGAAGGCCGACAGCCAGGACATCTGTTTCGTGCCGCAGGGCAAATATTCCGATATTGTCTCGAAGCTGAAGCCGAACGCGGCGCTGGCCGGGGATATCGTGCATCTCGACGGCCGCGTGCTCGGCACGCATGACGGCATCCTGCATTATACGATCGGCCAGCGGCGCGGCATCGGCGTCGCCACCGGCGAGCCGCTCTATGTCGTTCATCTCGACGCCCGCTCGCGCCGCGTGATCGTCGGGCCGAAGGAGGCGCTGGAAACCCGCCGCCTTTATCTGCGCGATATCAACTGGCTTGGTGACGGCGAAATCGAGGATATCGCCCGGGGCGGTTTTGCCTGCTTTGCAAAGGTGCGGTCGACGCGCCAGCCCGCGCCGGCCATGCTTCATGCGGGCGAGAGCGGCATCTATGTCGAGCTCGAAGAGGGCGAGGCGGGCGTTGCGCCTGGGCAGGCCTGCGCGCTTTATTCGGGCATCGGTGAAGACGCGCGCGTATACGGCGGCGGTTTCATCCTGCGTTCGGAGCGCGAAGCGTCGGCAGAAGCGGCGCTGCGCGAGCTTCTGAGCTGCCCCGCCGCCGCCTGACCGGCGTCAGCGGCCATTGTGCCGGGGCTTGTCCACCGGCCGTTTCAAAACTGCAATTATTTGAAGCGGCTCGCTTGACACCGGCATGAACGGCACCTTATAAGCCGCCCGTCTGATGACGACGGCGGGCGCTCAAAGCGCTTCCGTGTTGGATGGCGGGGTAGCTCAGGTGGTTAGAGCAGCGGAATCATAATCCGCGTGTCGGGGGTTCGAGTCCCTCTCCCGCTACCAAAAATTTCTCCGAAAACAGTCTCAGTGAAATTTTCTTGAATTTATCGTAATAATTCACATGCTTATCTCGTATCGTTGCTTGCGTTTTCGTGTGATTTTCACGCAAAGCCCCCGATTTTCACCTCATTTTTCTACCGCGTCTCAGCCGCACCTTTATCGCAGCTAAAATTTTTGGAGATTTAGCTGCCGTTTTCCTGAGACAGGTTCGCTTGACTGGCGGCTTGATTGATTTGGGCGCGTCCGAGCGATACGTGTGGGAACGATATCGGCCCGTCAGCGGGTTGGCTGACGGGCCGATCATTGCGCTCGAAAGCTAGCTCACTTATCCCAGCAACTCTGTGTGTTGCTCGCTCCATGTCATTGGCAATTCCAGCATGCGGGTGAGCTTGGCGATCGTCAGATCAACCGGCTGCTGTCCGGTAAGAATAGCTTCTGTGATCTTGGGCGAAAGGAAGGCCATCGGCAGGATGCGGCTGATGTCTGGGCCGTGGGCGTTGAAGCGTAATGCGACATCGGCATGGCTGGCATTGGATCCATCCGTGAGGGCTTCAAGGTACATGTGAGCGCGAGCGAGCATTGCGATCAGCATCGGGTCTTTGTTTGCCGCGGGTGCGACGGCTTCCTGCAGCACGATCCTGCTTTCCACCCCGCACCGTTTCAGTTCGATCGCGAGGGTCAGGTCGACGATATCCGGGCTGCTTTCTTTCTCCGGATGCAAACTCTCGCCCGAAAGCATGGCCAGCAAATTGCGAGGGGCGATCTCAAAGACGATCTGGTCATGCTTGACGGTGATCCTGCGAAACACACGGTGAAGAACCTGATACTTGTCGATCGGATCGTCGAGCTGCCGATATCTTTCGCTGAGGGCCGCTGCAGTCGCAAGGATGTCTGCAGTCGCTTTAGAACCGTGATGCTCATCCAGCCAGCGTGACAGCTGGGTCTTATTGGCGAGCAGGTCATGAAGCTGTTGTTCAACGACCGGCTCGATGGTTACCGCCGAGAGCCGCCACCGGCTGTTATCGCTCGCCGCTTCATTCGGGCGAGAGAGATAATAGCGATAGCGCCGCCCATGGTTCTGGGCATGAGCGAGCAGGAAACTCTGTCCCTTGTCGTCATGAAGCAGACCACCGAGGATATGCCGCTCGCGGCTATTGGTGGCGGAGCGACGATTCGGTGCCTGCGCCGTCAGGATCGTCTGCACCTGATGGAATAGGGCCTCATTTATGATGGCATCATGCTCTCCGTCATAGATAGCATCCTTGTGCCGGATCGCCGCACCGATACGGGTATCCCGCGTGTCGCGATGGTCCAGGGGCGTATCCCGGAACACCAGCTGGCGACCGTCTATGAGCCGATGGTCAACCTGATTCTCTCCGGGTCGAAGACAATGACGGTTGGCGAGCGGAGCTTTCACTACGATCCGGCGACCTATTTCGTCATGTCGGTGGATCTGCCGGCCGTCGGCTCGGTCCATCCGGACTCAGATGGCCGGCCTTACTTGGCCGTCAGCCTGACGCTTGACCCACACGTGGTCGCCAACCTGATCGCGGATCTTCGCAGTCCTGCCGGGGGGACGCTCCGTGAAAGTGGCTTCTCAGTTGCGCCTGTTACCGACGACCTGGTGGATGCCTGGCTCCGCATGCTGAGACTGATGCAGCGCCCCGACGAGATTGCGGCGTTGGCGCCCGCCTACGAGCGGGAGATCCTGTTTCGCGTGTTGCAGGGGCCGCTGGGATGGATGCTGCGTGACATCGCGCTGCCGGAAACGGCGCTGTCGCGTATCGGCGTCGCCATCCGTTGGATCAGGGAGAATTTCTCCAGCCCGCTCAGGGTCGATGACCTCGCTGGCATGGCGGCGTTGAGCGTGTCGGCGTTCCATCGCCATTTCAAGGCAGTCACCGCGCTGAGCCCGATCCAGTATCAGAAGCGGGTGCGGCTGCTTCATGCCCGTTCGATGCTGCTGGCAGGAGAGGGCAACGCAACCTCGATCGCCTTCCATATCGGCTATGAGAGCGCCAACCAGTTCAGCCGGGAATATGCCAGGCTGTTCGGGCGCCCACCCCTGAAGGATATCGCAAACCTCACCCAAGCGCTGGGACGGAACGCAGCCTGACCTCATGCGGCCGGAACTGGTAGCGCCCGAAAGCGGAGTCTACTCCGCCTTCAGGCTTATGGCTTACGCACTCGCGAAGTCGGTCGACGCCGAGACGGTGCGCCATTCGGAGAGGATGGCAGCGTCATGCGCGTGCTTTTTCTCGATCGCGGCAACCGTGTCGCTCCCGAGCGGCAGGCGAACCGGCGGATTGGGGGCGTCAGCGAAGGCGGTCAGCACCTCCGCGAGCTTTTGAGGATCGCCGGGCTGGTTATGGCTGAGGCCGGCGGCTATGGTTCTCACCTTGCCGGCGGTCGCTTCGTAGTCGCCGATGATATTGCCGCTCACCGACAAGGACGAACTGTCGAGAAAATCCGTGCGGAAATAACCCGGTTCGATGACGGTGACATGGATGCCAAGCGGCGCCAGTTCGTCATGCAGGGCTTCGCTCAGCCCTTCGACGGCGAATTTGGTCGAGGAGTAGACCCCGAAACCTGCTGCGCCGCGATAGCCGCCGATCGACGAGATATTCAGGATGCGGCCGGAACGGGCCCGGCGCATGAAGGGCAGGACGGCGCGGGTTACATTGAGGAGGCCGAAGACATTGGTGCGATAGACGGCCTCGATTTCGGATACCGTCGCCTCCTCGACTGCGCCCATCAATCCATAGCCGGCATTGTTGAGCAGGATATCGATGCGACCGAAGCGATCGATCGCGGCTTTCACCGCTGTGGTCGCCTGTTTGTAGTCGGTCACGTCGAGAGCGACCGGAAGCAGGTTGGGGTGTTCGCCGAACCGCTCGGAGATCGCCTTTGGATTACGGGCGGTGGCGACGACGGCGTCACCCTGTGC
Source organism: Pararhizobium arenae (assembly GCF_001931685.1). Taxonomy (GTDB): domain Bacteria; phylum Pseudomonadota; class Alphaproteobacteria; order Rhizobiales; family Rhizobiaceae; genus Pararhizobium; species Pararhizobium arenae. Next base: position 297,701 of record NZ_MOOY01000005.1, read on the forward strand.
AAGAGCCCGTGTGGTGACGAGGGCGCCAAAGCCACGCGAGGCGCCGGTGATGAACCAGATTTTCATGAGGATGTTTCCTTGATGTCGAGTTGAAGAGGAAAGTGTCGGGCCAGGCCTCAGGGACGCGGCGATGTCATGGTGCAGAATGTCAGTTCCATGTCCCGGGCCAGCAGGTCCGGAAAGCGCGCCATGACGGCTTTGGTGTAGGGCTGCTCAAAATGCGCATCGAGATCGGCGCGCGATCGCCAATTCTCATAGAGAATCCAGACGCTGGGATCGCTGCTGTCGCGGTGCAGGTGATAGTCGATCAATCCTGCCTCTGCGCGGGTCGGTGAGACGAGCGCCTGCAACGCTTCGCCAAGCGTCGCGGCACAGTCCGGTTTGGCCGTCAGCCTGGCAATCAAGGTCAATGTTTCGGTCATGTCAGTCTCCCTTGAAGGCGTCTGCGGGGTAAACGGCTTCCCAGCCTGCGGCCGGGTCCGTGGCCAGCGTCCAGATCGTGTCGGCTGCCTCTTTCGCCTCTGTCGATCCGGGGCCGACGAGCGTGGCGATTGTCGCCACCGCGATGCGGATGCCGCGTTCGGCGAGAGGGCCGGCCAAACCTTCGACGACATTTCTAAGGGCCGCCTTGCCAAGGCCGAGACTGGCATAGCCGGCATGGGGGGACACGGCGAGGCCGCCACCTGTAACCAGGATCGTACCGCCGCGGGCACCGAACAGCTCAACGGATGCCCGGATCGTGTGAAGGCCTGCAGCGACATTGGTGGCGAGGTCGTCCGTGACCTCATCGTCGCGCATGCTGAACAGATCCTGTTCACGCACGACCGCGGCATTGAAAAGGACCGCCGTCAGCCCGGCGGTGATCCGGTGAGCCTCGGCGACCGCCTTACGCAGTGCGATCGGGTCGGTCGCATCGGCTTGCAAAGTCGAGACGTGGAGACCTTGCCCGGAAAGGGTTCTGGACAGACCGGTGAGACGATCGGCATTGCGCGCGGTGAGCACGACATGCCAGCCTTCCCGCCCGAATTTCTCCGCGACGGCCTGCCCGATGCCGGGGCCGGCGCCGATAATCATGATGGAGTTCGTCATGGGATGTTCTCCTGATGTGCTGGCCACCGCGATGCCGTGACGGCCAGCCGGGTGAAAAGGTCACGGCAGGACTTCTGCCAGTTCGATCAGATTGCCGAAGGGATCGCAGAAAAAGGCGAGGCGGCGGCTGATTGCCAAAAGCTCGAACGGTTCGGTGACGATGGTGACGCCGCGTGTCCGCAGCTCATCGACGGTCGCATCGACGCTTGCGACATTCAGGCAGAAATGGTGGTAGCCGGCATATTTGAGGCTATCGCCGAGATCGGTATAGGGGCGGACATCTTTCGGCGACGGATCGCCGCCACCCAGGATTTCCACATAGAAATGGTCGTCGGTGGCGGGTGCGAGATAGGCGAGTTGCTCGTCGGCATAGTCCCATTCGGCGACGATACGAAAGTCGAGCTTCTCGACATACCAGCGCTTGGCGGTTTCGAGGTCCGGCGTGCGGACTGCGACGTGATGACCGCGCATGTCGGCGAAGGGCGATGCCGTGTTGTGGGCGGGAGGAATGAAGTCGGCCATTGTCTTGTCTCCTGTGTGGTCCGGCACAAGCGCCGGTTTGCAAGGAGAAATCTGGACCTTTTCGACGATAAGAATTAGAGAGATAATCTTCCTCTCAATGATGAGTGAGATTTGACAATGCGCAGCACGGATCTCTCGGAACTGGCGGCCTTCGATGCGGTTGCCCGTCACCGCAACTTTCGCCGGGCCGGCGAAGAGCGCGGGGTGACCGCCTCGGCGATCAGCCATGCGGTGGGCAATCTCGAGGCGCGCGTCGGCATTCGTCTGCTCAACCGGACGACCCGCAGCGTGGCCCTGACCGATGCCGGCGCGATGTTGCTTGCGCAACTGTCGCCCGCCTTCGGGGAAATCGGCTCGGCGCTGGATGCCCTCAACCAGTTTCGCGACACGCCGTTCGGCAAGGTGCGCATCAACGTACCCAATTCGGTGGCACCGTTCGTGTTTCGATCGGTCATTGGTTCGTTGATTGCGAAAAATCCCGGTCTCCAGCTGGAAATCGTCGCCACCGACCGGCTTGTCGACATTGTGGAGGAGGGGTTCGATGCTGGCATTCGTCTCGGTGAAAGCCTGCGCGATGGCATGACGGCTGTGAAGATCAAGCCACGACTGCGGTTTGCCGTCGTGGGCTCAACAAGCTATTTTGAGCATCATCCGCTTCCCAAAACCCCGGATGATTTGCGTCATCATGTCTGCATCCGCAATATCTATCCAAGCGGCAAACCCTACCCTTGGGAGTTCAGTCGCGCTGGCAAGATCATCGAGTTCGAGCCAACCGGCTCTCTGTCGCTCGATGACCATGAACTGATGGTTGAGGCAGCACTGTCGGGGGTGGGGCTGGCTTATGTCTGGGAAGATCGCGCGCGTTCCTATGTCCAGAATGGCAGCCTGATCGAATGCCTGGCATCCTGGAGTGCCCCCGAGGACTGGCTCTATCTCTATTACCCGACGCGGAAATACCTGTCGGCCGGCCTGCGCGCCGTCATCGATGCGCTGCGTGTGTGAAGGGACGTGCGCACCGACGGTTCGATTCCTATCAAGAGCAAAATCCCGACGCAAGGTCTAACTACGATTGCCATTTAGACGCCACGCGAGGTTTGCCAGGGATGGACTCTCGACTTTTCCGAAGTATGATATGAGTGCGCGATACATAGAAGCCCCAAGCAAATGAGTCCCCGACGCCAACTTTTGGAATTGCCATTCCGTTCTTTCCCTCGGATTCCATCTTCCCTTTTCAATTGTTGCGCTTAACTTCTGCTGCGGGAAGCAGAAAGAGTGGGAGCAACAATCCTATCGATAGCGCGCCGATAGCGCTCACGAGGGCATCCCTTTCTCCCTCGGACAACTTCTCAAACTCTTGCTCCCCAGTCTTAAGGCATACGTTGATAAGAACGAAGAGGATACTGAAGATTGCAGCGCGCGGGATCATAGTGTCAAAGACCTTTGTCTCCACGGCGCTCCATGTGGGGAGACCGAAACTGTTTGAGAGCCGTAGCTCACTGAGACCAGCAACCCCAGCGCGTGAGCTTTCCCCCATGGGATCAGTGTGCTGGTTTTCGGCGGGATCGAAAAACGAGATGAGCCCGGAGTAAACGATTGCGTCGAGAAACTCGCCTAAGCCATTGGCCGCCGAGAATTTCATAATTGGTCGAATGGCCCCTTCTATTCCGACTTTTGAGGCCCCGGTACTGGTTCCGGAAAACACATCGTCAAAACTTTGTAACCAGTTCACAATCATCTGATTGCAAGTGTAAGCAATCATGTTGAAGCTGGCTGCTTTTACATTCGTGGGCCGCGCGTCGGAGCGGTTGGTTAGAAGCTTGAGGAAAAGGTTCAAGCTGTCACGCGTGGCAGCGTACACGACAACCTTTACAAGCTGGGGCGCGCTCGAAGCGAACACTTCTTTGTGCCATGCCGCAACTGAAATGCCGCCAAGCGCCCCAATCGTTAGGCCGCGGATAGACCGGGTAAGCGCGTTGGCTTTGCCTGTTCGCTCCTGGCGCACCATCGCGCCGACGGTCAACAGACCGATTCCGCCAAGGATAATGGACGACGCAATAACTTGTGACCGCCGATCAACTCGATCGAGGTGTCTTGATGCGGCGTAGCCAATCACTTCCCGGACCGTCGTTGTCAGCGTCGTTATCGTGCCGTCGCGCAAGGCGGCGTTAATAGCGTTGCAGACCCAACCAGCAACGTTGCCATTGTTCGAATTTGAAAACACTTCATGCAGAAACCTTCCAATTGCACCTGAAACGTCATCTGAGAGATAGTTCTGCGCTTCAAGGTCGGTATCGGCGCCAGCGTTTGCCTCGGCAAATTCAAAAGGGGCAATATTTGGACCAACTGTCAAAGGGGAGGTCACTGCATTCCCAAGGTTTGGCGATAGGCTCACGCTTGGGATTTCGGCACAGAGCCTTTCCGGCGTTTTCGGCAACGTTGAAGCCTGCGGGAGGGACTCGCGTCGAGCCGGGCTTCCATGGTCGCCTCTGTCCTTAGATAGGTGAGGGGAAAGGTTTTCTCGAGGAATATTGGTTGCCGAAGCATACCATTCTGCCTGCTGCTCGCCCTGGGAACTATCCTTTGGCCTATCATCTTGCTCACTGTTGTACATGTTCGTCCTTCGTCCTATCCTTCAGAGGATAGCTGCAAGAACGAGAAATGATGATGTTGCTTTGATATGTGGATATAGCGTTATCGCGTAACGACCTGACTACCGTCTCGGAAGACTGATAATCCTGTATTTTAGCGGCCGCATTACGGAATAGATTGCGCGCGTGCTATCACAATCTTCGAGAAAGAAAACTGAATTTCAAGGTATGTCGACGCTGCTATTGTGGAGAGAGACGGTTTCAAAATTGTAGCGATCAGTGCGGCTCGCTGAATTCTCGCTCAGACTCGTCACCCCAGACATCCCATTGCGCTTCTTTAGCTTCTCGCAACGTCAATCGACTGCATCAGTGGCGCAAACCCGGCTGATCCTATTAGAGTGGCCTCGTTTCAGCCGCTGGATAAACTTACTTCTAAACGTCAACCGGTTCTAAATCTTGGCGTCGACCGCCTATCCTTACAGGGTTTTACGCAAAGACGTCGGCTTCAGAAGACCCGACATTGGCCAAGCTCTCCTCAGATCAAAACTCTTTTCGACCCAGCGCTGTATTAGCTATGGCTGAAGTTATCCGAGGCAAGCTGCTTTGATCGTACTTCCGTACGATGATTTCCCGCGGCTGAATAATGGCATATCAAAATTACATTTTTGAAGAAGATTAGGACGGCGGAGGATGCTGCACATGGAATGCGCGCCGACTGTAAGCCCACCGTAGGCTCGCATGTCGAGCCCAATCAGCAGGATGAAAGAATGACCGTCTCGTCAATTAGTAGCGCCGCATTTATGTCAATCGATATTGACCTACTATCCAATATCGCCGCCCAGTACGTCACAGGGACAAAGCCTAACAAAAGGGCAATTGCTCAGGCCAGGAGAGCGGCAGACGACGTTTTTCTACAAATTGAAACATGCGTGAACTTCAATCAGGACCTTCGGGACTCTTTGCTCGACATCGTGCGCGGAGGGCTCACGCACGCGATAGAGGAATATACCGATCAAAAAATGGATCGCCAAATGGCGGTACAATATGCTGAGACCTACCTATCCGCTTTAGATCAAAAAATTGGAGAATGCGTCATGATTATGGGCGCTCTTTCAGGAGAGCCAGGCTCAGGGAGCTCTAATCAGAGTGTTGAGCAAGCACTTGCACTATTCGCCGAAGCAATTAGCGCGAAAGACAAATCCTACCTTGAAAGGTGGGATAAGCTCGTCCTCTCTGAAAAGCAAAAACATGAAGCGTACACAGAGAAACGGACTGCAATCGGGGAGGTGGTCGACGACTTCGCTTCGATGGAAAACGGAGAGATCGGCTTTGTTCAAAAGTACGTTTCCGAAGCGACGCGTCTCGTTGACGCTGTAAAGCGTGCGTACGATTCAGGATATGCTGACCATGCTGACAGCTTTGCCGCGGTGCCGCCTCGGGCTGTTTTTGAACACATGAATGCCTTCAACCTTCGAAAGCTGGAGACGGAGAGGCAACGGAAAGAGGCCGAGCTTTATGCTGAACTATCCGACGCGTGGCTGAGTAAAAGCGTCGTCAGCGAGCGTCTCCTCACCGCCGACTTTTCGCCGGCAAATCTCGAGCAACTCAAGCGATCGCACCAGGGAAATAAGGCCACCCTCGCAGTGCGCGCCAACGGCAGATTCACTAACACAGATTTGAATGCCAATGTGAAATACGTCGAAATGGCTTACGAGGCGGTTGCGACAGATCGATCAATCGTGTCGATCCCAGGTGTATCGTCCTGGTTTTCAAGACTGGTGGGGAGCAGTGAACGCAAAAAAGCGGTGGGCGAAGTCATCGCGCGAAGCATGGCCCGTGCGGAAGCGAACGTAGAGGCAGCCGGAACACTCACCGATGAGATGATTTTAGAAAGTCTCAAGCGCTGGAGGGCCGCGTGTGCGGGGCCTTTGTCGGAATATGATGAAGAAGCCAGCAGCGAGCTAAGTCTCCAACATGAAGTCGAGTTGATGAGATTCGAAGCAGCAATGCGTGACCTGCCATTCAAAAAAGAGTCGCCGTTATTTTCGAGCGGGAAAACTGAGAATACGATCGTCGAGAGTGGAAACTTACAGGTATACTTGAAGCACGTAGGTAAACTTCGCGACGGCGCGGAGACTTTAAATGCGAAAATGGAGATGCTCACGGCAATTTCTGCCCGAGTACCTTTACCTAGTTCGGACGGTGTCAAGGCAATTCTCTCGGGCGAGGAGCCCCCGGTTGAGCGGGATGTAGATAACGTTTTTCTAAATGTCGCTATTGATGATCTTAAGCTTTTAGATCGCATAGCGACCCTAGGTCTTGAAGGCGCTGCTGGTGATATACGTGATATTGTCCACTTTATACTCATGGATATTGAGGAAAAGGCTAAAATAAACCTCATTAAACGGGACGAATTGTTAAAAAACGAGATTGATTTATATAAAACTGTTATAAGTAATGCTTTTTCTGGCAACGATCCAGATCCAGATGATGATCGACCTCGGCGATCGCAAGATGAACGGCGCAAGATTTTCAGCGAAGGTTGGGCCAGCGCGATGACGGTTTGGGAGCGCGAGGATGCGTGGCCTCGCATTGCTAAGCGGGTTTTGGGAGAGGCCGACGCTAATCAATTCACCTCAAAAAGACCAGCTTTTCACCAACGATCCGCAGTTGCTGCATCAACCCTGAAGATGTTTGACCTGTTGGACAATTTCCTTGATGCGACGCCACAGCAGTCGAAGGAAGACCTCTTCAAATCCATGCTTGCAAATTGTGCACATGAGATTGACCGAATTGACACGGCAAAAGAGAATCTAAAACACAATAACTCCGGTCGTGGTGCGGAGGATGAGGGCGGTGGCGGCCTAGCGGTTTCTGAAATCAAAACAATCATGTTGGCGGGCGATTTGCAGAAATGTTTGCCAGTATGGCAAATACTTGAAGCAATCTGGAGCGTTTGGAGGACTTCGTCTAATGATCCAGATTCGGTGGTGGTTGAGGGCAGAATGGAATACCTGAGGACGATGCTGGTAAAGCTGCAACAGGGAACAGATTTTAACTTCACTGCGCAAGATCAGAAAATCAATTGGATAAGGGTTGTGACGAAGCCCCAGCTTCCCCCGCGCATGGATGCCTCCCTGTCAGCTTAGAGGTCGACAGGACAGGACTAAACGACCTCAGTATGTGTTTGAACTGCCCCTCATTCGACCGAATAGTCGGCACAAGCAGAAAGGCTCAAGCACAGGCTGAGGACAGGCTTATGTCTAACGAGTATCGACACGTTGAATTGCTGACGGGCGACGTCCGCCGCAGGCGGCGGACAATCGCGAAATGCGAGCCGCCGATAAGCCTGTCGTCAACGCCAAGCGGTTATCGCATCATGGGCAACCACGCAATGTTGCTGGACAAGCATACGGCCGTTCGCAAGGGCCGCATCCACGACGGCGAGGTCATGGTCACGCGCTCGAACCTGCGCTGGTGCTCCGATGGGCTGGAGTTCACCTGCTGGAACGGCGAGGTCATTGGTCTCGCCTTCATCATCGACGCCTTCGACCGCGAGATCATTGCCTGGACGGCGGTCGCCAACGCGGGCATCTCCGGCTCTGACGTGCGCGACATGATGCTGGAGGCGCTTGAGAAGCGGTTCGCAGCCACCCGAGCCCCACACGCAATCGAGCATCTCTCCGGCAACGGCTCAGCCTATACCGCGAGGGACACGAGGCTGTTTGCCCAGGCGCTCAATCTAACGCCCTGCTTCACCCCCGTAGCCAGCCCGCAGTCGAACGGCATGTCGGAAGCCTTCGTCAAAACCCTGAAGTGGGAATACATCAGCATCTCGGCACTACCGGACGCCGAAACAGCGCTCCGGCGCATCGACGGATGGATCGAGGACAACTACGAAATCCCATCCACATCCCGCGCTCAAGATGGCTTCCCCTCGGCAGTTGGCTAATCAATCTAGCCAGCTTATCCGGTGAAACGGGGAGCACTCTATTGCGCAATGGCTTGAAGGCGTCATCTGTATTAGCGCTGTTTCCCCGGGGTCGAGTTGGCCTTTCCTAAATCATCCATTTCGTAGGTATCGCCTCCTCCGGGCCTCTCGGGATTGGCGGCTACGTATGCTTGTCTCGCGTCATTGCCATAGGCGCCGTCCTCCTGCAATATTTTCCGGATTTCCTCCTCTGTCCGGCCTGCAGTGTCCACCTCGGCAGCGGCCGGAGCGCTTTCTTCTTCTCCGGGTGCGACCTGGTCGGCCAAAGCGGCCTGCAGGATTTCAGCCTCGTCCTCGGACAGTTCCACGATCCGTGCGCTATCGCCCCCGTCGGCTTCCAGACGCATGGTCCCCTCCTCAAGCGTTTCCAGGTCTCTGCCTGCGGCCTCGACATCGGGGAATGCCCGGCGCAATTTCTCGAGCAGCGCGGACAGATGTCCTTTCAAGTGCTCAACGAAGGCGGCCCTTGCCTCCGGAGGAAATATTCCGTCCAGTGCCTTCTTGGATTGGGTCAGCGCGGCGATAAGCTTCAACGCGATGTAGGGGCCGGCCTTCGTGGAAAACAGCAAATTCACGACGACGGAATAGACGGTGAAGGCGCTGAAGGCGACATTTGTTCCGAAGGGTTTGAACGGGCTATCGGCCGTATTGAGCGACAAATCGAAAAGACTTTTGCCGGTGACTTCCTGCGCGACCAGATTGGCGATCGCCGGCGGAAGGGAAAACAAGCTGCCGACGCAAAGGTTCGCCCATTCCCGGAGAAAGTCGTCCATGTTGGAAAACGTATCGACATAGCCGGATTTCACCAGAGTGCCCAGGACGATCGCCTGCCACGGCATCATATCCGTGAGATATAAAATGTCGGTTTTGGCAGCGATGCCTTGCACGGCGGCTATTCCGATGGTGGCGGCGATCATGACAGTCGCAACCAAGGCCTTGGAATTCCCCTCTTCCTGTTTTTCTTCGAGATACGTCTTCACAGGTTCACAGACCAGTGACAGGTGGGTCTTCAGGCTTTCGACATCGGCCCTGTAGTTCTTGAGCTGGGTTGCCAGACCGTAGGCGATGGAATCCTCCTTCTGATAGTCGTCGGAGGCCTTGGATATAATGTCGGTGTACCCTTCGATCTGCTTGAGGTGCGACAGGATCTCCTCATCGACATTGGCGACCAGGCCGGAAAGTTCGGATATTTCCATCTCGCCACGGGCATAGAGTTTCTCCGCCGCGTCGATGGTCAGACCCCATTTTTTCCTGAGGAAGTTGATTTTCTGCGCGTGAAGCATTCCGAGATAGCCTAGGAAGGATGTGAAACCCATCATTGCTACAAACGGGATATTTTTGGTGGTTTCCTTTGCCTTATCCTTAAAACTCGGATCGAATTTCGGCCCGAACGTGGTGGCAAAGTATAGGACGAACGGAAGGCACCAAAGGACCTGCCGGTAAACGGTGTATTCCATCACGGTGCGCTTGTCGGTCGAAGTGGTCTGCATCAGGCCAATACCGATGGTCGCGGTTCTCGCATAGGCGCCGGCTGCCTGAGACATATAGAAATAGGATTTCGGATCGTGGTAGGCGCCAGCAAGGAAGGGCAGCGCCGTACAGGATGCGCTCAGCGCCAGCGTCCATGCGCGCGAGGCGGAGGTGCTGTCCACCGCCAGATGCGCGACACTCGACTCCAGCCGCGTAATCGCCGCGAGGCCCTTGCTGCGTATCAGCTTGGCCGCCTCGCTTTCGCTATCCATCGATGACGATGGGGGATTTATCAGCCGTCTCATCGTAGCGATTTCTGCTCCCAAGGCTTCGAGAACGGTCGGAGAGGCCGTCAACCCATCCGCGGGTAGACTGCGCAGTATATCGAGGAACTTCTTGGATCCCGTCATGTCGCCGTAGAGCGATGTCGCCCTATAAAATCTGACGATCGCATTTTCATCGATCGGCTCGCTCGAAAGCAGCATTTGGATGGTCTTATCGGCATGTTCCTTCGCGGCCTCAAACTGTGACGGGCTCAGAGGATCGATATTCAAGCGCGTGACATGCGCCAGCCAGCCGCGCTGGTCGCCTGCCATGAAGCGGGGGCGTATCGGCGTTTCATTGTCGAGATTGGCGGTGTCTTCGGGCAAAACCTCCGTGCCGTGTGTACTCTCCGGGCTTGCCGGATTGTTCAGTTCGAATTTGTCGAATGCGTTCTGGGCGCCGATTAACAAATCGTTCTGTTCCCGCAATTGCTGTTCTCGTTCCCCGTCCCCGAGATATTTGCTTTTGGATCCGTGGCCTTCGATCTTTCGGCGTTTGATTTCCTCTAGCTCCTCGGCGTTCCGTTGCAGCAGTTCCAGGTTCTTTTGCTGCGTCTCAGCTCTTTCCCTATGCTGGGCCCTGAGATCGTCATTCGTGATGGGAACTCTGCGTTTGCCGGCCTTCACGTCTTCGCTTTGGGCGGGGCCATAAATCGAGCTTTCCGGCTCCTGATCATCGGCGGCACGAGGGAATTGCGCGATCGATGCCGGCAACACGGGATCGCTTTCAGCGGAGCTGGACGGAATTTGCGTCTGTACGTCGCCGGCGGCAATCTGCGCCGCGACAGGAGGCGCTCCGGAAGGAGAAGCTTGCCCGCCCTGTTGGTTGGCAGGTTTGGGAACGGGCGCCGAAGCGGCGCCCGGCGCGACACTATCTGTCGCCGGCTCCTCCAGTGCGTTGTCTGCGAGGGATGGCGTGGCATGCGGATCGAGCGGCGCGGCGGCGGCGGCCAAGGGAGTTTCGCGCCGATTGGGCTCTGCCGGCGTGCCTTGCGCAGCGCCTTCCGTATCTTCGCCGCTGAGGGTCGTGTCCGCTGTCACAAAGCTTTCGTTGGAGAGTGATGAAAAATCACGGCTGTGAGCAGGGGAAGCCATCGCGACATCTCCTCCCTCTACGTCGGCAGTTGCTGCCGGATCGGGGACGGCGAGTGCCGCTGTGTCGTCTGCCGGCCCCTGCGGTAGGTCTTCGGCGGGCGGCGGTTCCGATTGCAAACTTTCTGTCTGCGTTTCGGTCGAAGGCGGAGGAGCCACAGCCTGTTCTCCGGCTCCGAGCGCGGACGGCGGTGCGGTAACGTCCGCCGTCGGGTCGCCTGCACCCAGCGAATCGGAGCCGGGCGCGGATGCGTCGCCGCCCGGCGCGATGGTGTCCTGATCGGTGTTATCCGCTGCGGAACTCGCTGGCTGAATTTGATCTTTAGGAGGCATACTGTTTCCCTCGTCCTTGGATATGGTTGCTGACACGGACGTATCGGGAAGAGACAGTACGGGTGTCTCGGGCCGCTGCGGGCACTCTATTTCATATGGCGGCATGTGCGAAGCGCATGGCGGTGACGAGGGTGGATGGCCGAGAGCCGGCGGTTATCCGCCTGGAATGGATGGCGGCTCCCGCCGCTCCATGCGCCGGAAATGGGGCGTACCAAGAAGGCATTTCACACCTTGCCGAAAAGCCGAGAAACTCTCACGGCTCGGTATCGCGACTTTTCCGTGTGAGCTAGAGCGATTCTTGCAAAAGGGTGCGAAGCGTACCTTAGAACCAATCTTGCCCCATGCACCGCGCGCAGTGCAAAGCGCTGCGAGTTGGCCGATGCGATGGAGTGGCCGCGTGAGCGGCCCTGGTGCCAGGGCGGGCCGCTCAGGAGTGATCGCCATTTACAAGGCGCTCCGCCGGCTATCGTTTCGGCATCGGCACAAAGGTGGTTCGATACGAAAATCCTGCGACAGCGGGCCTTGCTTCTGCCTCTCTAATCTCCGGGCGTATGGCGGCATATCAAAGCTGCATTTTCGCAGGGCGCTGCGTGTCGACTACCCTGAAGACAATCAATGACGCTTATGAAGCGATTTGACGGTGACCCGAATGACCGCCTTGCAGCTAGAGATTTATTCCAAGCCGATCGCCGTGGAGAATCCCTGCGGCGAGGCGCTTGACTACGATCTGAGCTTTCTCGAACTGGAAATTGCAGCTAAGGGCAAGCCGGGGCATGAACTCGGCGGCTCAGTCGTAGCCCCAGAGCCGCCCGATTGGACGGTGGTGGATCGGCTGGCGGAGGACCTGAGCGCCAAATCCAAAGATCTGCGCGTCGCTGTGCTCGCCGCTCGTTCCGCCCTTGCGCTAAGAGGGGTGGGCGGCTTTCGTCTCGCCGTCGATGGTCTTTCGATCTATGTCGAGGACTTTTGGAGCGGGCTGCATCCGCGACCTGATTCCGACAGCCCGGACGATGAGATCATTCGTATGAATGCGCTCGCCAACCTGTGCGACGCCGACGGTCTTCTGCGCGAACTGCGGTCGATGCCGCTTAGCAAGTCGCGATCTTTCGGACATTTTTCACTGGCCGACTGGGCGGCTGCTCAGGCCGCGGCGGCGGGCCTGGCGGGGGGCGGGGGGCCGGATATCGGCAACATCGGGGATGCCTTCAAGGATACGCCGGAAAGCACTCTCCTAGCGGCAAGCAGCGAGCTTGCCGGCGCGACCGTCGCTGTTTCCCGCATCGGCGATGCCGTTCGCGGAAAGGTGGAGGCCACCCTGGCACCGAATTTCCAACCGCTTCTGGATACGCTTGGCCAGATGCGCAAGCTCGTGGCCGATCATCTGCCGGTGCACGACTTGCCCGAAAATATTTCGGAAGCCGCGCCGACTGTCGCAGGCACGGTCGACATCAGGGATCGCAACGACGTGATCGCTGCGCTTGACCGTATTTGCCGCTGGTACCGCGCCAACGAGCCCTCAAGTCCCGTCCCTGTTCTTCTGGAGCGGGTTAAGCGTGTCGTCGCGAAGGATTTCATGGCGTTGCTGCTTGAACTGGCGCCGAACGGTGCCGCGGAGTTCCGTGCGCTGGCAGGCTTGCCGGCGGAAGACGACAAATCCCTTTAGTTGAAGAGACAGGACACATTCATGGCCAAGGCAAGCAGCCAAAAGTTCATCGCTAGAAACCGGGCACCCCGGGTTCAGATCGAATACGACGTCGAGCTCTACGGTTCGGACAAGAAGGTGCAGCTTCCGTTTGTCATCGGCGTGATGGCCGATCTCGCGGGCAACAGCCTGCAAGAACAGCCCGCCCTTAGCGAACGAAAGATGTTGGAAATCGACGTCGATAATTTTGATACGCGCCTGAAATCGCTCCAGCCGCGTGCAGCGTTTCGCGTCGACAACACTCTGACGGGCGTGGGGCAGCTGCCGGTGGACATTACCTTTGAGAGCATGGAGAGCTTTTCTCCCGCTGCCGTCGCCCGCAAGGTACCGAGCCTCGCCCAACTGCTCGAAGCCCGCGTGCAGCTTGCCAATCTGCTGACGTACATGGACGGCAAGGCCGGAGCGGAGGAACTTGTCGCGCGTCTGTTGTCCGATCGCAGCCTTCTGGAAGCTCTAGGCAACAAGGTAAATCCCGACGCCTGCGCCGAGAGCCCAAAAAGGGCTGACGAGACGCCTTCTTCCGAGGAGGCCAAGTGATGGCAACGAAATCATCAGCACAGAACGCTGCTCAAAAGACGCAACAGGCCGCGATGCCCGCCCTGGAGGCGGACGATTTCGCAAGCCTGTTGCAGCGGGAGTTCCGTCCCCGGTCGGATCAGGCACGAAATGTCATTGATCAGGCGGTGAAAACGCTGGCCGAGCAGGCTCTAGAAACCACCTACCTCGTGGAAGATGACGTCGTCTCGACCATACAGAGCATTATCGCGTCGATCGACCGCAAGCTGACGGAGCAGATCAACAAGATCATCCACCACGAGGATTTCCAGGCCCTGGAATCAGCCTGGCGCGGACTGCATCATCTAGTCTTTAACACTGAAACCGACGAGACTCTAAAGATTCGCGCGCTGGCGATCTCCAAGAAGGAACTCGGCCGCGAACTGCGCAAGTACAAGGGTATCGCCTGGGACCAGAGCCCATTCTTCAAGAAGATTTATGAGGAAGAATATGGGCAGATCGGCGGAGAACCCTACGGCTGCTTGATCGGCGACTACTACTTCGATCACAGCCCGCCGGACATCGAAATCCTTAGTTCGCTGGGACGCATCGCCTCGGCTGCCCACGCACCTTTCATAGCCGCGGCTGCCCCCTATCTGCTGCGCATGGAATCTTGGCAGGAACTCGCCAATCCGCGCGACATCACCAAGATATTTCAGACGCCCGAATACGCTGCGTGGCGTTCGCTCCGCGAAAGCGAGGACGCGCGCTACATTTCGCTGACCATGCCACGTACGCTTGGCCGTCTTCCGTATGGCGCCAAGACGGACCCGGTGGACGATTTCGACTTCGAGGAGACCGTCGAGGCAGGAACCGCTGACAACTATCTGTGGTGCAATGCCGCTTATGCGATGGGCGTCAACATCGCCCGCTCATTCAAGCTTTACGGCTGGTTGGCGCGCATCCGCGGTGTGGAGGCGGGAGGACTGGTCGAGAACCTGCCGGCGCATACTTTCCCGAGCGACGATGGCGGGGTCGATCTCAAATGCCCGACGGAGATCGCGATCAGTGACCGCCGGGAGGCCGAGCTGTCGAAGAACGGCATGTTGCCTCTGCTTCATCGCAAGAACACCGACATGGCAGTGTTCATGGGTGCGCAGACCCTGAACAAGCCGGCGGTTTATGAGGATGCGGATGCTACAGCTAATGCCGAGCTCAGCGCCCGCTTGCCTTACATCTTTGCCACCTGCCGCTTTGCCCATTTCCTGAAATGCATCGTCAGGGACAAGATCGGCACGTTCAAGGAGCGGGCAGAGGTCGAACTCTGGCTCAATCGCTGGATCAATCAATACGTCCATCCGTCGATTTCCACCGCAACGGAAGAAGACCGCGCACGCATGCCGCTCGGTGCTGCCGAAGTAACCGTCGAAGAGGTTCCCGACAATCCAGGATACTACAACGCCCGCTTTTACCTGCGGCCGCACTACCAGCTGGAAGGTCTGACCGTTTCGCTGCGTCTCGTGTCGAAATTGCCGTCGATGCGCGCAAACTGATCAGCCGTAACGTCACCAATGGAGAAATGACATGGCGTTTGATGCCGTACTGAACTTCAACCTGCCATCGCTGACGGGCCTTACCGTCAAGGGGGAATCCGAGATCGTCAAGGATGGAATACCGCTGACCGACGAGTGGAGCTTTTCGCTGGAAAACAAGCTCAATATTACCCAACACACCAGCGGTGCCGGCGCTGGTAAAGCCGAGTTCGAGGTTTTCACGATCAAGAAGCAGGTTGATACCGCCTCGGCCAATCTGCTGATTGCCTGCGGCTCGGGGGCCCATTTTCACGGTGTCACCCTCAAGCTGTTCAAGGCAGGGGGCAATTTCGCCACCGCCCAGCAAAACCTTTATCTTTGCTGGACCTTCAACCAGTTGGCGGTCGAAAAGGTCGAATGGAGTTTCGGGGACCCGGCACCGGAGGAAAATGTCACCTTTAAGTTTGGCGCTTGCAGCGTGTCCTACGGGCGCCAGTCCTCGACGGGCAAGATTACGCCGGCCGGTCTCGGAAGCTGGAACCAGATTGCCAACAAGGCTGACTTCACGACTGGCATCGTCGGTGCAGCGGCAGCAACGCTTGTGACCGGCTGACCATGCAACATCATTCCTCCACAGCCTTGCTCGACCGTCTTACGGATGACGCACCAGATACGGATGTGGAGGTTATTCCCTATTCGGATGCATCTCGCGCACGCCTGCGCCAATCGATCTTGCGGGATCTTACCTGGCTCTTCAATACGTCGCCACTTGAAGCTGGAGTGGATTTGGATGCCTATCCGGAGGTGGCAGCGAGTACTGTCAATTACGGCGTCAGGACGAGCGTAGGCCTCGAAGCTGATGCGGCTGATCCAACCCTGCTGCGCTGGGACATCCTTCGAGCGTTGGAGCTGTTTGAACCCCGCTTCGCTCCAGATAGTCTCGACGTCTCCCTGATGAAGGAGACCATGGAAGGTGCCTTTCAGTTCCGCATTGACGCCGAGCTGCTGGAGGCTTCTCAACCGCTACGCATGGTTATGCGCGCCGAGCATGGAGGGACAAGGGCAGGTGTGCGAGTGATCGAGATGCACAGGGGGGAGCGCTGATGGACCCCCGACTTCTACGACTCTACAATAACGAATTGTCCTATATGCGTGAAATGGGTGGCGAGTTCGCGCAAAACTTCCCGAAGATCGCCGGTCGGTTAGGCCTGCAGTCGGGTGAAGCCGCCGACCCTCTTGTCGAGAGGATGCTTGAAGGCTTCGCCTTTCTTGCCGCCCGCGTTCAGATGAAGCTTCAGGCGCGTTTTCCCGATTTTACGCAGCATATGCTGCAGATGGTCTATCCGCATTTCCTGGCGCCGGTGCCATCGATGGCGATCGTGCAATTCAAGCCGGATGAGGAGGCCGGCAGGCTTGAGAAGGGTTATGTCGTCCCACGCGGTACCATGCTGACCGGCGGGTTGGCGAATGGGACGATGACGCATTGCCAGTTTCGAACCGCCCATGACGTACACCTCTGGCCGATCGGTATCACAGCATGCGATTACTATACCGCGCCCGCGCAGGTCGCGGCGCTGCGATTGCCGCAGGCTGCGAATTCCAAGGCCGTACTGCGCCTTCGTTTGAAAACCACGAACGGTCTCGCCTTCAACAAGTTGGCCTTGCGAAGCGTTGATCTTCACCTGACCGGTGCAAGCGGCGTCGGCGGCCTGCTGATGGAGCATCTCCTCGGACAAGTGAGCGGCATGATGGTGCGACCCTCGACGCGGCCGTTTACGTGGGAAGAGTTCATCGAAAAGCCGGTTATCAGACAGAGAGGACTCCACCCAGATGATGCCATGCTTCCGGTGGTGCCTCGCTCATTTGACGGTTACCGGCTGTTGCAGGAATATTTTGCCCTGCCCGAGCGAGTGCATTTCCTGGAAATCGGCGGCTTGGCGGATGCAATCATGCAGTCGGCAACCGAGGAGATCGAAATCCTCATCATGATGCGCAATGCAGATCAACGTCTGGCGCGTTCGGTGGGGCCTTCCAACATCGCGCTCTTTTCAACGCCTGTCGTCAATCTTTTCAAACGAAGCGCAGACCGGATCCATGTCAGTGACCGCCAATACGAATACCACGCGGTAATCGACAAGCTGAGGCCGATGGACTTCGAGCTGCACACGATCCTCGACATCAAGGGGGACACAATTGACGACAGCGGTTCACGGGAGACGCGGTACCAGCCCTTCTATTCCATCAACGATAAGAAAATCGGAAAGCACGCGAGCGCGTACTACACAATGCGGCGTGAAAAGAGGTTGCCATCGACACGCCAGCAGGTCCATGGCGCTCGCACGGGCTATATCGGCAGCGAGGTTTTCCTTTCGCTTTCGGATGGCTCTCTTTCCGCTTCATCCGGCAGAGAACGACAGTTGCAGCTGACTTGCCTGTGTTCCAACCGCGATCTGCCGCTGTTGATGCCTGTCGGCGTCGGCGACAGTGATTTCAGTCTTGAGATTGGTGCTCCCGTCGCGGCGATCACCTGCATTCAAACCCCAACCCCGCCACAGCCGTCGGTTGCCGAGGGCGATGTTGCCTGGCATCTGCTGAGCCACCTGTCCCTCAACTATCTCTCGATCAACGATAGCGGCGAAACCGAAGGCGCCGGTGCCGAAGGTCTGCGCGAGCTTCTCCGGCTCTACGCGGTCAAGCAGGATCCGGCAATCGCTCGCCAGATCGACGGCGTCAGAAACATCTCGTCCAGACCAGTGATACGGCGGCTCAAGGGCTACGGACAGGCGTCCGTGGCGCGGGGTCTTGAGATCACGATTCTCCTTGACGATACGGCGTTCGAGGGCGTGGGATGTTTCGCGCTATCTGCCGTACTGAACGCGTTTTTCGCCAAATATGTTTCCATCAATAGCTTTACGGAAACGGTGCTGGTCACCCAGCAGCGCGGCTTGGTAATGCGTTGGGACGCGGCTGAAGGGCTGAGGCCGATCGCATGAACGCGCTCCAGGATCTGCTCGATACGATTAGGCGGGCGCCAGAAGATTTCGATCTTTTCCAGGCTCTGCGTCGGGTCGAGGCGACGGCGCCGGAGAGCCCGCGGCTCGGTCAGTCCGCCAGGCCTTCGCAGGATCCTGTCAGGCTCGGGCAGCAGCCCTCTCTGGTCTTCTCGCCGCGCACGATTGCGAGTGTTACCGAACCCACAAAAGGTGAGCGTGCGAGTAGGTGGGAAACGCCAGATCGAATCGAGACCTATTCATTTGGTCTTTTTGGACCGAATGGGCCGCTGCCGCTTCATCTGACCGAGTATGTGTTTTCACGAATGACCAACGACCGCGACGAGACCATGGCGCGGTTCGCGGATATGTTTCATCACCGCATGCTGAGCTTCTTCTATCGCGCGTGGGCGCTGAGCGAGCCGGCGGTCAGTCATGATCGCAAGGAAGAAGACACGTTTGCGGAAAGCCTTGCAGCTCTTGCCGGTCTCGGCATGCCGGCAATGCGCGGCCGAGATCGCATGCCTGACCTCGTAAAGCTCCACTACATCGGGCGGCTGGCATCTCATACCCGCAACGCTGAAGGTTTGCAGGCGATCCTTGAAGGGTATTTCGACGTGCCTGTTGTTATTCGTGAATTCGTCCCGAGCTGGGTGGCCCTGCCAGCCGGTTCGATCAGCCGGCTTGGACATGAACCGCGGACTGGCCGTCTTGGACGGGGTATCAGCATCGGCTCCCGCGTGCACGTCCATCACCACAAATTTCGTGTGGTGGTCGGTCCCTTGCGACTACAGGCGTACCAGCGTCTGCTGCCCGGTGGGGACGCTCTCGGTACATTGCGCGATATTGTGCGCAATTATGTCGGAGACGAGCTGGAATTCGAATACAACTTGGTTCTTCAAAGACGTGAGGTGCCGGCCCTCCAGCTTGGCGGGAAGGGCCGGCTTGGCTGGACGATGTGGCTCGGGCGGAGACGTGCTGCATCGGACGCGCACGATCTTGTGAAGGCCATATCTCCCACATCGCAGAAAACTGCGACGGACAACTCACCTTCTGCCGAGACAGCATGGAGCTTTGCGTGACACATTTTCGTCGACAAGCGCTTTTCGAGCGGCTTAATCCGTTCTGCTACGAGGCTTTGCAGTTGGCAACGGCATTCTGCAAGATGCGTGGCCATGCGTATATCGAGCTGGTGCACTGGCTATATCAGATGCTCGATCGTCCGGATTCGGACATGGTGCGGCAGCTGCAGGCGGCTGGCATCGATTTCGAAATACTGATGCGCGATTTCAGCCGCAGTCTTGACAGACTGCCGCAGGGAGCGACCGCGATTTCCGACTTCGCTTTCCATATCGATGAGGCCGTGAAGGAAGGCTGGATTGTCGCCAATCTCGGTTTCGGGAGCGACCGGATCCGCTCAGGTCACCTTCTCATAGCCTGTCTGTCAAACCCATCCCTGAACAATGCGGTTCTCGCGACGTCTGCGGAGTTTTCCAAGCTCAAGGTGGAGGCGGCGAGCGCAGAGTTCGCGCAGATCGTCGATGGCTCCCCAGAAGCGCCGGCGCCGGGCAATTTGCCGTCGGCTTCTGGGCAGGTCACGAGGGAGGGCGGCGCCCTCGCGCAGTTCGCGATCGACCTCACGGAGATGGCACGATCCGGAAAGCTTGATCCAGTGATAGGCCGCGATGCGGAAATCCGCATGATGATCGACGTTCTCATGCGTCGCCGTCAGAACAATCCTCTCCTGACAGGAGATGCGGGGGTGGGGAAGACGGCGGTGGTCGAGGGGCTGGCCTGTGCGATCGTCAACGGCGACGTACCGCCGACGCTGCGCAATGCGCGGATCCTTGCTCTGGACATCGGTCTCCTTCAGGCTGGTGCGGGTGCGAGAGGCGCTTTTGAGGAGCGGCTGCGTCAGGTGATCACGGAGGCGCAGTCTCCCGACCACAATATCATCCTTTTCATTGATGAGGCGCATAGTCTTGTCGGTGCTGGTGGCCAGGAAGGAACAGGAGACGCCGCCAATCTGCTGAAACCGGCCCTTGCCCGCGGCACACTCAAGACGATCGGTGCGACGACGTGGAGCGAATACAAGCGCCATATCGAAAAGGACCCCGCTCTCACGCGGCGGTTCCAGCCGATCGCGGTCGAGGAACCTGCGCCGGAACAGGCGATCGCGATGATGCGTGGGATCGCTGCGACCCTCGAACGCCACCATGGCATTGAAATCACCGACGACGCCGTTATAGCCGCCGTACGCCTTTCGCATCGCTACATCCCCGCGCGGCAGCTCCCGGACAAGGCGATCAGTCTGCTTGATACCTGCTGCAGCCGAGTGTCTGCCGCACGCCACAGCCCGCCGCCCGAGCTTGGTCTGCTGCGTCAGACGATCGCAAATTCTCAGCTTGAACTCGGCATCCTTGAGCGGATGGCGGCAGACGGAGATGACGTAGCCCAGCGCCATGTGGGCATGGAGAAACAGCTCGGCGAACTTTTGCAGGCGGAGGGCCTTATTACAAAGCGTTGGCAGACGGAATTGTCCCTTGTTCTAGACATCGGCGATGCGCGCGCGGCCGCCCGATCAGGCGACAAGGAGGGTTTGGAGCGCAAATCCGCTCGGGAAAAACTTTCGGCTCTTCAGCGGCAATTTGCCGAAACGGCGGGAGAGCAAGCGCTTGTAGAGGAACGTGTCACACCGGATATCGTCGCCCGTATCGTGCAGGAGTGGACGGGCGTTCCCGTTGGCCGATTGCTCAAAAGCGAAGCCAGCACGCTACTGTCGCTTGCAGAAACGCTCGGTCGCCGGGTTATCGGCCAGGATCAGGCGGTCGAGGCGATCGTCAAACGGATCCAAACAAGCCGCGCAGGGCTAGACGATCCTAACAAACCGATCGGCGTGTTCCTGTTGTGCGGCCCGTCCGGTGTTGGCAAAACGGAGACTGCTCATGCGCTGGCGGAACTCATGCAAGGCGGATCGTCTGGGCTCGTCACAATTAACATGAGCGAGTTTCAGGAGGCTCATACGGTATCGGGCCTCAAAGGCGCGCCACCCGGTTATGTCGGATACGGGCAGGGTGGTCGACTGACGGAGGCCGTGCGCAGACGCCCCAACAGCGTTGTCCTGCTCGATGAAATTGAAAAGGCGCATCCCGATGTCCACGAACTGTTTTACCAAGTCTTCGACAAGGGCGTGATGGAGGACGGGGAGGGGCGTCTTATCGATTTCCGCAACACGCTGATCCTGATGACCTCCAATATCGGCTCAAGCGAGATCAGCGATTTCGTCGAAAGCGCACAACGGTCGCCCGATATAGCCGAGCTCGAGGCCTTGATCCGCAAGCCGCTGGCCCAAGTGTTCGCTCCGGCGCTACTGGGTCGCATGATCGTCTTGCCCTACCGCCCGCTGAGCGACGACATCCTTCATGACATCGTCGAGCTGCAACTGAGCCGTATCGCCGACCGGGTATTTCGGGCTCATGAGGCGGACTTCTCCTACAGCGATGCCGCCATACGCCTTATCGTTGAGCGTGCGAGGCAATCGGAAAGCGGCGGGCGCGTCATCCAAGCTTTGCTGACCAATGCCGTGCTTCCAGCGATCAGCCGCCACGTCTTCGGTCAACAGCTTGAAGGCCGGACCTTCGATGGTGTGTATCTCGATGCACGCGAAGGCGAATTCATCTTTGATTTTAGTAGTGTCAAGACCGAGGGCGAAGACGCGAACCGAACTGAAGATGCCGATTTAATGCCTGCGGTGGCCACGTTGGCGGCAGGCTGAAGGAGCCGCGTAGCTTCAGAAAGATGACGAAATGCCCCGTAATTCAGGAAACGTCAGATCAGGCAGCGGCGGGCTCCTGGCCCAGAACCGTTACACGGCGGTTACCACAGCACCCTTTGATCTGCAGGAGATCACGCTTCTTCATGTGCGCGGCGTGGAGGAAATATCCCGACCGTTCTGCTACGAGTTGACAATCGTGTCACGCAGGCGCATACGAACGTTCGCGACTGTGGTCGGGCAGCAGCTCACAGTCGGCTTGAAACTTGCCGATGGCGGCACCCGCTATTTGAATGGGGTGATCCGGCATTTTTCCTATCTCGGTCTCGACGACAGCCGCCGGCCAATCTATGTAGCGGAAATCACGCCATGGTTCGCCACGCTCGACTTGCGACGCAACTCGCGCATCTTCCAGAACATGACAAGCCTCGAGATCGTGAAGCGCGTTCTCGCAGAACATTCGATGTGCCTTGTGCGCGACACGACGAAAACGAGGCCGCCGAAACGCGTCTATTGCGTCCAGTACGAGGAAACGGATCTCGCCTTTGTTAGCCGCATGCTGGAGACGGATGGGATATATTATTATTTCAAACACAGCGCCAACCAGCATGAAATGGTTCTTGCCGACAGTCCCTCCGCGCACAAGCCTTGTCAGCCGGGCACGATCGAGACCAATCTGTCGCTATCGGATCACCGCATGCATGAAGATTTGTTCTGGGACTGGCGCGAGACCGTCTCCTACCAGTCCGCGCAGGTGTCGCTCGCCGACTACAATTTCGAAACGCCGACCGCGCAGTTGACTTCGATCACACCAGTTCCCTCCGTACGGACAGGCGGCGTTCCCACCCTCGCGGAAGAGCGTGCCTTTACGCGCCTCTCCAAAGGCCCAAGCCCCACGCAAAACGCAACGACCGCGACCGGCCGCAATCTAGCCCAGCGTGAGCTGTTTCATTACCCGGGGAAATATACCAGCAAGTCGGAAGGTGATTTATATGCGCGGATTCGATCCGAAGAAATCGCCGCTCATGCCTACCGGGTTCACATTATCGGCAACGCGCGACAGCTTTGCGTCGGCGACACCTTTGTCGCGAGCAATCCGTTTGAGATATCGGACACGACGATTGCTCCTTCGCCGAGCGACAGTTGGCTCGCTGTGCGGGCCGAAATTGATATTATCGGGGAGATACAAGACGAGCGTACACGGGGGCTAATCGCCTCCCGTCAGTTGCGGGCCAATCGGCAGTCAGGCCCGATAGCGCCGTTTCCGGAGATCGCCGACGGCGAGGAGCAGCATCTTTATCGCTGCGCAATCAGCGCTATGCCTGCAGGAGCCCAGTTCAGGCCGCGACGCCTTACGCCAGCGCCTGTCATAGCCGGGCCACAGACTGCCGTCGTCGTCGGCCGTCCCGGAGACATCATCACCACGGATCGCTACGGACGCATAAAGGTGCAGTTCATGTGGGATCGCGAAGGGCGCAGGAACGAGAATAGCTCCTGCTGGATCCGCGTCGCGCAGATGATGGCCGGGAAGACCTTTGGCGCGGTTGCGACACCTCGGGTAGGACATGAGGTCGTGGTCGAGTTTCTCGGTGGCGATCCTGATCAGCCACTGGTGACCGGCACGCTCTACAACGCCGCGAACATGCCGCCCGAGGATTTGCCGGTCCAGTCGTCCCGGACGACGCTGCGGACCCGTTCGATCGACGGTACCTCCAACCAGTACAACGAGTTACGGTTTGACGATCAGCGGAGCGGCGAGGAGGTGTATGTGCGGGCGCAGAGGAATCTCGCGGTCGATGTCGGGCAGGGATATGCCCTCACCGCAAAGGACGAGTTTACGCTGAACCTCACAGGCTTCGCGCCGTGGGTGAAACGAACTCCGCAGCCCATGTCCGGAAGTCAAGTCGTCATGACGCCGAGCAAAATTTCCTTCGTCGTTTCCAGCGCTCTGGGCAAGCAGGCGCTTGAGATCACCGATAAGGGCGTCTTTATCGTCGCAAGCGAAATCGGTTTCCTGTCGACGAAAGGGCCGGTCTCGGCGCTTCCGAGCATCGCCCCCGTGCCTTCACCGCCGCTGCTGGAAGCGGCTCTGTCGCTAAATGCGGCGCTACCGCCCGGCACGGCTAATACGCTTGTCGACAAAACGAACCCGCTTCCGCCACGCGAACCAGGAAAATAGCGCGGCGGCGGCCATGCGCCGCGCGAATTTCGGCATCAGCAAGATGCATTGGTGTGTACCGATTGAAGCTTGTAGTGTCGCGTCAACAGTCCGGCGACAGCGAAAGACCGGTCTCCTCGGCGATCACCGCATCGGCCGGCCACACCCCTCAGTCCGAAGCTGATTGCCTGGGGATGCGGCTTTTCATGCGCTATCCCCATAGTCGCGCAGCTGAACCCGCCTGTTGACCGCAAGCCATGCCACCGCCGGCATGGCTTGCGGCTTCTGTACCCCTTGCCCCTTTCCATTTGAGCCGTGCCCGGTCCGATACTGGCTTCGTGGGTATACGTCACGCGTATAGCGCCGATAACACCTTTGCATGCCGGTTTCCGATGGCTCTCGTGCACTATCAGACAACGCCCAATGCCGTCGTCGGCCTGCCATCTGAAGGTTCGTAATGTCTGTCTATAACAAGGTTGTTTGGTCCGAGGGCCTGTTCCTCAAGCCCCACCACCTGCAGCAAAACGATCGCTATCTTGAACATCTGAGCCTCGGTCGATGGGCTTCGTCGCACGCGTATGGATGGGGCTTCACCGAGTTTGCGATCAATCGCGACATGCTCAAACTCGGCAAGATCGCCATCGCTTCGGCGTCGGGGGTCATGGAGGACGGCACTCCTTTCTCCATTCCCGACGAAGCCGATCATCCCCCGCCATTCGAACCGCCGGCTAGCATGCGCAATTCTCTGGTCTATCTTGCGTTGCCCGTCTACCAGCCCGGCGTCATCGAGATTGCTGGCAAATCGGCCGCAGATATTCCGGTGCGCTATGCAATGGCCGAGGAGGATATCGTTGATAATCTTGCTGGCGAACGGGAGGCGGCTTCCGTCGAGATCGGCAGGCTCAAGTTCCAGATATTGCCGGAGGAGGCTGATCGCTCGGGATTCAGCTGCATCGCTATCGGCCGTGTGGTCGAGACGCGCGGCGATCATCAGGTCGTTCTCGATGCAACCCATGTGCCGCCGATGCTGGATTGCGCTGCAAACGCGCAACTATCGGATTACATAGCAGAGGTTCAGGGCATGCTCCATCATCGGGGCGAAGCTCTCGCAGCGCGCATCGGCCAATCTGGCGCCCGCGGCGTGGCCGAGATCGCCGACTACCTGCTTTTGCTCTCAATCAACCGCAACGAGCCACTTTTCAAACATTACAAGTCGGCCGCTCGACTTCATCCCGAGTTGCTTTATCGCGAGATGGTGCAGCTTGCCGGCGAGCTTTCAACCTACTCGCGGAACGACAAGCGCCCCGTTTCCCTGGGAACCTATCACCATGGTGATCTGAACCAAACCTTTCGTCCTGTCATGCAGGCGATCCGAGATTCGCTGCGCGCTGTTCTGGAGCAGACCGCGCTACAGCTGCCGCTGCGCCAGCACAAATACGGCGTTCAGGTCGCGGAGGCCGCGGATCGAAGCCTGTTCGAAAATGCCACGTTCGTACTGGCGGTTCGCGCCGATGTAGAAACCGAGCGGCTGCGTCGAGGTTTCCCCTCGCACATCAAGATCGGGCCTGCTGCCAAGATCAAGGATCTGGTCAATGCCGCGATACCTGGGATCGTCATCAATGCGCTCCCGGTTGCCCCGCGGCAGATCCCTTTTCATGTGGGCGTCGTGTATTTCGAGATCGACCAGCAAAGCCCCTACTGGAAAGAAGTAAGCCAGTCGGGCGCCCTCGCAATGCATGTCGCGGGTGATTTTCCCAATCTCGAAATGGCCCTTTGGGCGATCCGTGGGAGCTGACGGTCTGCCATGTATGGACTTCGCATAGAGAATACCCACGACCATAAGGCGATGCTTCCCGGAGGCGGTTGGGTGGAGCTTAGTCGTGAACTGAGAATAGGACGCGGCGGCGACAACACGCTCGTCCTCGACGATGCTGTTGGCATCATCTCCAAATATCATTGCACTATATCCAACACAGAGGACGGCTGCATCCTGAGGGATCACAGTCGGAACGGCTCTTTCCTCAATGGGGCGGGGCAGGCGGTCGAGAGAGAGAAGCCTATTGCCCTGAAGGCCGGGGATTTCATTCAGATCGGTCACTATGTACTGACAATGTTTGGAGCCTTTACCAGCGGTATCGACGGCGTTGACGAGACCGACGCGACACCGCTAACCGAACGCAGCCTCCTGGGCCCCATTCTGAGACGGTCATCAAACTACCGGCTCACCGAAGGCGAGGATGCTTCGCTGCCTTCCGGTCCATTCCGGCCCGCGGGCATCAGTGGCTTTTCAGACGACAGTCTGACGGCGGACGATTCGCTGATGCTTCCATCAAGATCGGGCCGTAGTGCTAGTTTGGCCCAGGCGCGTTTGGATCACACCAGCGTCACCAATATGGTCTACGTGCAGCCGCGTCTCAGCACCGAAGCCATTCCCGACGACTGGGACATCCTTGCGGACATCACTAGCGAGCCGGTGCACATCGACGACGAGCACCTGCCCACCGGTCGTCACGACCAACCGGTAGAGAGGCGCGAGCCGCCACCCGCTTTCGCGGCTTCCGAGGAGGACTCACGCAACGCCATTCTGATGTTTGTTGAAGGATGCGGACTCCAGGCTGCCGATTTGGAAGGAAAGGATGTAGGCGCGCTCATGCTGCGCGTGGGACAGGCGTTAAAGGTCACCATCACCAATTTTCAGCAAGAGCTCGCCTGGAGAGACGGAGCGAGTTTGCCACGCCGGCCCAATCCTGCCGAGATTAATCCGCTAAAATTCGCCCAGGATGTGCGTGATGTGACGCTGGCTTTGCTGGCCCCTAATACATCCGACCGTCTGGTCGCCCATGAGGCAATCGACCAGGCTTTTGATGAGATGCGGCGACACACGAGCGAAGCCGGTGCCCGCGTGGCGCAGAGGGTTTTAGCCGCGCTGGAGCCACTTTCCCCGGATGTCATCGAGAGCCAGACTGGGGAGACGCTGACAATCCGCTACCTTCCAGTCGTGAAAAGGTCGGAACACTGGAAGCTTTACTGCAACAGCTACCCTGACATCGTCGCGAAAGTTGCAAGGTTTGCCGCCGTCAGCCGTGACGCCGAACGTCCGGACGAAACCCGGAGCACCAGCGCGGAGACCTCGATGCCCGCCTCAACCAACGGATTAACCTGATGTCTGAAGAAGCAACGGCGGGCCTTTCAACCGCCGTCGATGAAACCATAGTATTGCCCAGCAATTCGAGCCCGGCGCAGAGGCTTGCCTATTTCTCGGCAGGTGGAGCAAGCACGTCACCTTCCGCAGGGCGCGCAATGCCTCTGGAAACGCTTTGGCGCGCGATGACCGGCGGGCTTGCTTGTCCGCTGGTCGCCGCCGCCGCACCCCTGCTTGACCTTTGCGGCAACCTTTCGACGCAGACGCCGCCGGATGTGGAACAGTTGCGGCTCGACGCTCTGCGCGAGATCAACAAGTTCGAAATCCGGATCACGCCGCTGCAACTGACGACCAACATCGTCCGGATCAGCAAATACGTGCTGTGCGCGACCATAGACGATCTTGTGTTGAACACATCCTGGGGCAGCCGCAGCATCTGGTCTAAACGAAGTCTGGTCGCAACGGTTTTCGGTGAGACATGGGGTGGGGACCGCTTCTTCGACATCCTTTCACAGCTCAAGAGAGAGCCGCACGTCAATGTCGATATTCTGGAGTTGATCTATTACTGCCTCAGCCTTGGCTTCGAGGGACGCTACCGGATCGCCGAGCGCGGTGTGGCTGAGCTTTCAGTGCTCAAGGAGGATCTGTACCGGCTTCTGCGTAATGTACGAGGCGCGTTCGAGCGAGATATATCGCCCCATTGGCGCGGTATCGGCAATGTTGGTTCCAACTCTCGCGTCGTTTCGCCCTGGCTGGTCCTGATCGGTGCGCTGATTTTTCTCGCAGCGCTTTATGCGTATCTTGCTGGCGCTTTGGCAGAACGCAAGGTCGGAGCGGCCAGCGGTCTGGCGAGCCTTCCTCCTCGCGTGGCGGTCACCATCGCCCGTGTGGTACCGGCGCCTCCGCCTGAGAAGGTTGTCGTGCTGCAGGTCGATCAGCTGCGCCGTTTCCTCGAGCCAGAGATAGCGCGGGGCCTCGTCACAGTGAAAGAAGATGCCCAAACGATCACGGTCTTGATCCGCGGCAAGGGCATGTTCCAATCGGCGAGCGCGGATGTGATAGGAAGCTTCACTCCGCTTCTGGAGCGGATTGGCGAAGCGCTCAACTCCCAGCCGGGCACGGTCGCCGTGATCGGACACACCGACAACACGCCGATCAAGAGTCGGAAATTCCCATCCAACACCGAGCTGTCGCTTGCGAGAGCCAACACCGTCGCGCTCATCATCGGTGCCCGGATGCGCGATCCCAAGCGTCTCCAGGAGGAGGGCAGAGGCGACCGCGAACCCATCGCTGACAACCAGACCGTCGAAGGACGCCAACAAAACCGACGCATCGAGCTGATCGTTACCAAGGAGAATGAGTCGTGAACCGCGTCCTTCAGTTTTTTGCGGGATCGCCGCTCCGGGCAATTTTGACCGGCATGGCCGTTCTGACGGCAATCGGTCTGGCCGTGGCAAGCCTTTTCATGCCGTTCGAGGCGCTTGTCGGTCAGCTTGGCAAAGCGTGGCCCCTGATCGCGGCGATGACGGGCATACCGAGCGCCTTTTTGATCGTAAACATGATCCGCGACCGCATTTTTTCACAGGTCAGCCACAGGTTTACCGGGGTGCTGGATGGCCAGCCGGGCGAGCAGAGCCAATCTTCCGGCACACGTTCCCAACAGTCATCCGAGCGCGCATCGAGCGCTCAGTCTCTAACGGCGTCATTCAAGGATGCCCTTGGGGTCTTGCGGAGGCGATGCACGGGCAGATTGTTCGGCAATGGTTGGCTCTACCAGCTGCCCTGGTATCTTTTTATCGGGACGCCCGGATCCGGAAAAACGACTGCGATCGGTAACTCCGGACTTTCCTTTCCGCTCGCGGACAAGCGCATGCGCTATGCCGCGCCAAATGCGGCAAACCGGCGGGATTTGAACTGGTGTTTTACCGATGAGGCCGTTTTGCTGGATAGTTCCGGTCGGTTCTTGACGCAGGACGACAACCCGGCGCGGGATCGCGGCGACTGGCTCATACTGCTCGGGCTGCTGAAACGCCATCGCCGTCGGCAGCCGTTGAACGGCATTGTCGTAACAGTTGGTATCGACGAGCTGCTTTCGGAAGATGAGGCTTCACGTAGTCAGAAAGCAACCGACATGCGCAAGCGGATCGGGGAAATTTATGCCCAGCTCGGATCGCGCCTGCCGGTCTACGTCCTCTTCACCAAGTCCGACCTGCTTTCCGGTTTCGTGGAATTCTTCGATGATCTCGGACGAGAGGGGCGCGACGCGGTTTTAGGGATCACGTTCCAAACGGATTCGCCCGAGCAACTTGGAGATCCGGAACTCGGTGCCGATGAGGTGGAGATGTTTTCCGGCGAGTTCGACGCGCTGGTAAAGCGACTGGAGGAGCGTCTTCTCGAGCGCATGCAGCATGAAACGGATATTCAGCGCCGCGCGCGGATTTTCGCCCTGCCGCAGCAGCTGATGAGCATGAAGGATGCGCTTTCGCAGTTTCTCTACGAGGCATTCGCTCCCAACACATTCGATGACCCGGTCGTGTTGCGGGGGACCTATTTCGTCAGTTCCATGCAGGCAGGACGGCCGATCGACGTCGTCGGCGATGCCGTTGCCAGAACCTTCCATATTTCATCGCCGCCGGCTTCTTCGGCCCAGACGTCTCCGACCGGCTACTTCCTCAAAAGGCTGTTTCGCGAGGTCGTATTCCTCGAAGCATGGCTTGTTGAGAAGGACAAGCGGCTGGCACGCAGAATGCGCCGTTTCCGGATCGCCACTATTTCCGCGATCTGCCTGGCAGCTCTGACTGTAACGGCGTTGTCATACAGCGACTACCGCCGGCAGGATGCCCTTGTCGCCAAGGTATCGGAAGGGATCGCCACCTTCGAAAAAAGGGCTGCCGCGATGAAGCTTGAGAACGTCACGAGCGGCGATTTGAAGCCGGTCGCGCCACTTCTGGACGAATTGCGGTTGCTCAAAACAGAAGTTCAAACCAATCGCAGAATGTGGGCCTGGATGGAGCCGACGTTCGTAACGCGTACCCTGTCGCTGGAAAGCGAAACGTCCCAGGCCTATCGTGCTTCGCTGAACGCGATCCTGTTGCCCAGGCTCCTGCACAGGCTGGAAAGCCAGCTCGGGTCGCAGAAGGAGGATTCCGCCTTCCTCTATCCCGGCCTGCACGTCTACCTCATGCTGGGGGGCGACGGCACTTTTGTCCCGGAAACGATCCGGCAATGGATGGTGCTGGACTGGGCCGCGCAATATCCGCAGCCCGAGGACGCGGCTCTGCGCGCTTCGCTGGCCGCTCACCTGGATGCAATGCTTCAGTCTCCGCTGGAAAAGATCGCGCTGGATGACGCTCTCGTGGAACGCACGCGCGTCATGCTTCGCAAGACACCCATCGAAAAGCGTGTGTTCAATGCCATCGTCAGAAGCCCGGAGGCCCGCAATCTTCCGGTTTTCGATATTGCGGCCCACGCAGGTCCGTCGGCTGGGGAGATTTTGCAGTTGCGCTCGGGCGAGCCGCTGTCGTCGCGAATTCCCGGTCTGTTCACGCGGGATGGTTTTTTCTCGGTCTATTTGCCGCTTCTGGCGCGCGAGTCCGAGATCGCGGTCAAACGTGCATGGATATTGGTCGACAAGAAACAGCGGGCACCCGTGGTGGTCCCGGCTTTGGTGGAACAGGTCAAGACCGATGCCACAGGCCTCTACCTTCAGGAATTTTCGTTCAAGTGGGACCAGCTGATCAACGGCATAGCGGTCAAACCCATTGCGACCCTCGATGACTCCCTCAGAGCGCTTAACATTCTCTCCGCTCCGACCTCACCGATCCGTCTTCTTGTGGCAACGGCGGCGCAGCAAACGTCGCTGGTTATGGCGAAACCGGAAGCGGCTCCAATCAAGACAGCATCTGCGGTCTCTCCCGCACAGCCGCCGGAAGTTCTGTCACAGAATATCGCGACGCTTTTCCCGGTTGCGAAAACCGAGAAAACGCCAGAAAGCATTGCCGAGAAACATACGAGCGAGCACTTCCGCGCATTACAGCAGCTGATCAATATTCCTGCCAATAGCGGGCCCAACGCGCAGGCGCCAATCGACGGCGCGATCACCGAGCTTGCGACATTGTATCGGGCATTGACTGCAATTCCCGACAGTGCCGCAACGGCGTTCGACCGCTCGCTGCCAAACGCCGTTGCCCTGCAGCGACTGCCGGCTGCGGCTGCAAATTTACCCGATCCGATCCGGCAATGGTTTTCCACCGTTGTCCAGAAGAGCTCGGACATCTCAATCGGCGATGCGAAGACAAAGCTTGCCGAACTCTGGGTCGATGGGCCTGGAAAGTTTTGTAACACAGCCACGGCGCGCCGTTACCCTTTCGTTAAAAACTCCAGCCGTGACATCGCTCTGAACGACTTCGGTCGTCTATTCGGACAGCAGGGTCTGACCGACACCTTCTTCAGCAAAAACGTCGAGCCGTTCATGAACGCTGCGCAGCGTACGGCCAACCGGGCTGCCACAGTCGACAAGGCGACCCTTGCCCAGTTCGAAAAGGCCTCCGCGATCCGCGAGTCGATGTTCAACAACAGCGGGACGGAACCGTTGCTGAACTTCGAACTGTCGATCGTAAAAATGGACAAGGCGCTCGCAAACGTCATTATAGACATTCATGGACAGCAACTGGTTGCGTCCGCCGCGGGAGGGCCCCCGACCAGGTTCCGGTGGCCGGCTTCCGGACAGTTCGACGCGGCGACAATCACAATTTTCCCGGCCGATAGAAGCACACCCATTCAGTTTAAAGCGACTGGCGATTGGGCGCTTTTTCGGCTGTTCGATATGTCGAACGTGCGCCTTCTGAAGCGCTCCGAGGAATTACAGGCAACCTTCAAGACCCATGGCTATCAGATCGTAGTGGGCGTCCAATCCGATCGTCTCACCGGGCCGATCGGCGGCAACCTTTTGTCTCAATTCCGTTGCCCGGAGATTTTCTGATGGTGCAGGACGCGACATGGCGATCTGAGGCACAATCGGCCGGAAGAACGACGCCGCGACGAGCAACGGTGGTCTCGACCGCTTCAACTCACCAGGGACTGCGCCGGACCAGCAATCAGGATGGCTTTCTGGAGCGTGCTGATATCGCACTGTGGGCTGTTGCGGATGGTGTAGGTGGGCTTAAAGCCGGCGAGAAAGCAAGCGGTGCCGTCATTGATGCAATGTCGGAGATTAAGAGCAACGACAATCTCGTCGAAAGTGTACTGAGGAGCCTTCATCAGGCAAACAATAATTTGCGACTGGAAGCGCTTATCGGCGAACATGGGATGGCAGCGACCACCGTTGTCGTTTTCATAACGGACAGGGCCCGGCGAAATTTCACGTGCCTGTGGGTCGGCGACAGCAGACTTTACAGGCTGAGAGGCAAGGTTTTTGAGCAAATCACAAAGGACCATACGCCTCCAATTCGCTTTAGCGATCCCAGCTGCCCCGATCTTCGAAAGGTTTCAACGAATGCATTGAGCCGGGCCATCGGCAGCGACGAGGACCTTGACGTCGATCAGATCACGGGAACGATCAAACCGGGCGACGTGTTTCTTCTCTGCACGGATGGCCTGAGTAAACCCGTGGACCCAGGAACCATCAGCCGACTTCTTGCAACCAGCAAAGTTGCTGCGGCGTCCGACCGATTGGTCGAAGCCGCGCTCGATGCCGGCGGACCCGACAATGTCACAGCGGTTGTCGTCGGATTCCCTGGCAGGTCTCGTCTCAAAAACAAAATCGGTACGGCGAAACAGGGAAACACCGCCGCCACTGCGCGGGGCTGGCTGTTCAAGTATATCCCTATTTCGATCGGGATCGTGACGTTGCTGCTGTCTATTTGGACAACGCTCGCGCAACGGAGCTTACACGCAGCTGAATTGTTTCAACACGTTCTGACGGCAAGCCTTGCCTTGCTTACGCTTATCGTCGCCATCGAGACCGTCCCCTCGAGTGAACTGCGCCGCATGTTGCGAGCCCCGGCCGTAGTCATTGCCGCGTCCATCGTATCCTTCGTGGCTTTGCAGTGGGCGAGCATGAACGAGCTTTCGCTCTTCCCCACGTTTCAGGCCCTCACCCGCCTTTTAAATCCATAGGAGATCAAAACCACATGCCGAAGATTACAAAGCCCTTAGCGCTCCAAAGTTTGAAAATTGCTGTCTTCAGCGAGATGAAGAGAACTTATGTCTCCTTTGTCTGCGGACCGCAGGGCCCAGAAAACAGCAATATTTTTGTGATGAGCCGCAAGAATATTCAAACGGTAAAAGGCCAAGCCAGGCAATTGGTCTGGGATAAGGAGAAGAGCAATTTTAAGCCCATCGCGTACGGGGCCTGCCGGCTGGAAAATGGCACGCTATACATTCGTACGGACGGTAATGGAAGGGGCGCTGCGTCCGTTGTCGCCA
Organism: Pararhizobium arenae; assembly: GCF_001931685.1. Classification (GTDB taxonomy): domain Bacteria; phylum Pseudomonadota; class Alphaproteobacteria; order Rhizobiales; family Rhizobiaceae; genus Pararhizobium; species Pararhizobium arenae. Next base: position 331,326 of record NZ_MOOY01000005.1, read on the forward strand.
AAGCCGCCCAAGACTACTTTAAAAAGAAACTTAAAATTACGCCTCCTTGGGGGCGCGTTGTCAAAGAAGATGAGCCGATCGTAGAGGATTTATTCTTATCAGATTCGGCCGACGAAACGGTTGATCTCATTGGGGATTTGGAAATCCAAAGCCTGGTTGCGGACGCTGAAGCCACATTCGGTGATGCTGTAACGGATTCCGATGGAAACGAGACGCTGGACGAGAGCGATTCCGGTTCAGAAGATGGCGGCAGCAGTGATGGAGAGCGTTCCGAGTCCGATTCCCGCGATGGAGATGAGCAAGTACCCGAAAGCGGACCTAAACTCGATGCGCACCTTGAGGCAGAGATAAAGACACAGCTTGAGGCGATCGTCAAAACTCTGCTCGCCGTTTCCACCGCGATTGGTCTGAAGATCGACAGTTCCGAGGCTGATATCATCGCCAAGCTCTTCGGTTGGCTGGAGCGCATGTTGGCGGGGCTTTCACCTGCCGAACAGGCTGAAGCAGCCGCTAACTGGCTCTCGCGACTTCAGCTCGCGATCAGCAGCAGCACTCAGGCTATGCGGGATTCCACCGTCGTGGCGGGAAAGAATTCCTCATCGACGGAGGATGACGAAGTTCTTGAGAGCGGTGAAGAAAAGACGGTCGCCGATGACAGCAAGACGATTCCCGGCGTCGACCTTAATAATCTCACCACCGATAAACTGAACGATGATGAAATCGTCGCGGCGCTTTTCAATAAGGCGGTGGAAATGCTTGGCGATGCCGGTGCGGAGTACGACATGTCGAGCGCCTCAAATGGGGAGGCGTCCAAGTTCGTGAAGACGAACAAGGTACGACTGAACGCTACTGACGCCACCGAGGTCATCCGCACGATGTTTGCTCTTCTTGAGCAAAGCATTTTTCAAACTCGCGACGGCTTGGTGAGATTCCTAAGGCTCAAGCGTTTGGGGGTATCAGAGGCTTCGCAGGTATCCGACATCCCAGAATGGATCGCCGAGTGGAAAGCCGCCCATGCCTCGGCGGTCGAGCAGGTTGAGGGCGTAAAGGATGCGGCAGAGAAAGCCCTGAAGGAGGAGGATGAGTCCATGAGTGTCGCGAAGCTTGGCGGGACATGGAAATACGTGGACGACATTTTCGTTCAGGTTGATGTCGCCGAAGTAGAGGCCGAGTTGGACAATGTTCACAAGGCGAGCAACGACAATAGAGCAGCAGCGATCGAGAAGGCCAGCGCCACCCTTCAGGCTAGTCTTAGCTGGCTTTCGGAAAACAATATTGTCGATCTTGTCGACAATGCACCGTTCGATGGCGCGGAAGCAACTGTAGGCGCCACGCTCGGCGGAAGTCTGCAGGGACTTCTGGAGAGGTTGTCCAGCCTGCAGGCGCGGGCTGCCTGATAGCTGTCGCGCTTCGAAGCGGGCGGTGCGCCCGCTTCGAAGAACATCCGTCCGTGAAACCCGCAAGGCGTAACGCGAATGTTCGAACAACCGCCCTCCCATATCAGTCGCTACGAGATCACTGGCAAGATCGGCTCTGGTGCTATGGGGATCGTTTACGAAGGCCTCGATCCGATTATTGGTCGTGCCGTCGCTATCAAACTTGTTAAGGAGCAGCTTTCAAAGGGCCGTGATGGGCAGGACCATCTCGACCGCTTTCGTCGAGAGATGAGGGCTGCGGGACGGTGTAGCCATCCCGGCATCGTCACGATTTTCGATTGCGGTGAATGGGAACAACGGCCTTTTCTGGTGATGGAATATCTGCATGGGCAGTCGCTGCAGCACATGATCACCAATGGAGCGATACCACCGAAGCAAGCCGTCAAATTGGTCGGTGAACTGCTGGACGCCCTGGGTGTCGCGCATCAGCATGGCGTGGTGCACCGTGACATAAAACCCGCAAACATTATCATCACGACGGAAGGTAGGCCGAAAATCACGGACTTCGGGCTTGCCTTGCTTGATGGGGGGACTTTGCAGATACGGGACGCGCTTGTGGGGACGCCGAGCTTTATGGCGCCGGAGCAGGCGCGGGGCGAACATGTCGATCATCGCGCCGATCTGTTTTCTGCCGGTATTCTCCTGTTCCGCCTTTTAACGGGTGGCTCGCCTTATGAGAGCGATACGTTTTCGACCGTCCTTGAGAAGGCAATGAGTTCCGATCGTATCGATGTCTCTGCCGTCGAGATCGTGTCGCCCATGCTTGCGTCTGTCGTCTCGCTGGCGTTGCAAAAGGATGTGTCAGCTCGGTTCCAATCGGCGGAAGAATTCGCCCACTCGCTGAGATCGGCGCTTTTGACTGATACTGCTTGGCCGGACGAAATGTTTGCGAATCCATTCCCCAACGGAATAGATCCAGACGACAGCAAGGCGGCGCCGGCCTCAAAGCAAGGTGACTTGAGAGACCGTTATCTTTCGGAAATGAGGCCGTTGCTTGCCCTGGCGATTGGCCCGATAGCCGACCGCGTGGTCGCCAATGCAGTGAAGCGATATTCGTCCTTGCAGGCGGCGACGGATACGCTGGCGCGACATTTTATTGACAGCGCTCAAGAACAGGCTTTTCGGACTGCTGCCGGAAAACTGATCCGCCAGTACGAAGTGGCAGTGCCTGATCAACAGGCAATCCGCCCTACTCTGAAAAAATCGATCCTGCCACCACGGTTTCTGGACACGGCAGAGGGCTTGTTGTCGTCTTTCATCGGGCCCGTGTCCGGTATCGTTATCCGACAGAGCCTGGCCGATCTCACAAGTGGTTCGGAATTTGCAGATCGGCTAGCCATCCATATTGTGGACGAAAAGGAGCGCGTCGCGTTTCTCACCCGTCTTCGCGAATTGATGACGCTGCATGACGTCGGCAAGGGTGCAGCATGAGGATTGTACTGGCGATCAAAACTGCGATTGAACAATGCTTCAAGGGGCTCTTCAGCGTGCTCTGTATGGCCGGGGCGGTTACGACAGCCACCGCACAGCCGACATCGGCCAAAGTGGCACTAGTGATCACAAGCGATGTGCACGCCTCTGAAGATGCCGAAAGGTGCTCCACGGTTGGTCGCGATATCGCGGCTGCTTTTGAGGGTGTCGGCTACGATGTTGTGACCGTGATCGGCGGGACGTCGATTGCGACGCGCGAAGCCTTACAGACCTTTAGGAGGAAGCTGGAAGGCGGGGGGAAACTTGCGTTTACGTATCTGTGTGGCCCCGCGGCGATCGTTGGAGAGCGCATTTTTCTGCTGCCGTCTGATCTCAATACCGCAGGCTCATACAGGCTGGAGACACAAGCAATTGTTGTCACCGCGATCTTGAAGGCGATGACCGGCGCGGAAAGCACATTGCTAGGCGATCTTAGTAGCGTCGGTGACGAGGGCGCCCGGAAAGATCTACGGCGGCGCGTGGACGCTGCAGACATCCTGACGATCTTGTCTTTCCGTAAGGAGAGCGGCGGATCGGTGGGTAGGGCATTTGCCGGGGCATTCCCGCGGTTGGGATCGGAATGGCTTGCGACGAGTGCAGTCGCGGAGAAACTGGGGCAAGCCGGCCTGCGCGGTGCCATTTTATCCCTTCCTGCGGATCGACTACCATCCACTACGCAGGCCAACGAGGGGAATGAACTCGACATTGCCATCGTCCCTGTCCCGGTCACGCGGCCACTCATCGTGTCCGCAGAATCCGATCTCCCAAAGGCAAAGGCTCCCAAACCCGGAAAGCGAGCCAAAGTCAGAGCCCAACGGAAGAAGGAGCAAACAAAGCAAAAAAGCGGCTTTCTGGAATTCTTCAAATCTAACCGGCAAATTCGAGAATGAAACTACGACTGAAATTCAACCTGGTCATGATATCGGTAATGGCCCTAGGGCTTATTCTGGCGTGGTTTCTGGCCGAGGAAATAACGCAGCGTGAAGCGAAGCGTTCGGTGATGGCACAGGCTGCGGCGATCATGGGTACCGCCAACGCCGTGAGACACTACACCGGCGCGCAAGTGCGGCCACTGCTGAAAAACCAGATGGAATCGCAATTCCTGCCACAGAGCGTGCCGTTCTATGCCGCGCAGCAGACGTTCCAAGGGCTAACGGAGAAATTTCCAGAATACGTGTTCCGACTGCCGACGAAAAATCCGACAAATCCCGCGGACGCACCCTCCACTTGGGAGGCAGAACTGATCGCAACATTCGCGGGCAAGCCCTCATTGGCGGAGATCGTCGTTGAGAGGGAGGAACAGGGCCGTGAGATATTGTCTTATGCGCAGCCGATCACTGTGGACGACAAGTCCTGCCTGCAATGTCATTCGACACCTGAAGCAGCCCCATCATCAATGATCGACACATACGGGCCTTCGAACGGGTTCGGCTGGAAGCTCGGCGAAACCGTCGGCGCGCAGCTCGTGTCGGTTTCCAAGGAAATTCCGCGTCAGCGCGCCCGAGAAAATCTGCTCCAGATGATGGCGGCACTTGCCAGCGTTTTCTTCGTCATGCTCGTGGTCGTTAATTTATTGCTCCACATCTCTATTTTGCGGCCGGTGCAGCGGATGTCCCGGCTCGCCGAAGAAATTAGCTTGGGGAACATGACGGTCCCCGAGTTCTCGACATCGGGAAGAGATGAAATCAGCTCGTTGGGCGTGTCATTCAACCGGATGCGCCGTAGCCTCGTGACCGCTATGGTTATGCTCGGCGATTGAGGCGTTCCACGTCACAGTGTGACTGGCTCAAATAGCGTATGTCTCAGGTACGGTTACTTCGAAAAAAGCGTTTGGAAAATCGTCCTTTGAAGATGCGAGGGAATTTGCTGGAAAAGCGAATGTACTCTTGCAAAGTCCGCCGACTCGCCAAGCGGTTCTGTCGCGCTTGCAGCGCGATAAAGATACCAGAGACAGTTCTGATGTGCGTCGCTCCATCCACCGCGGGCGCCGTTTATGCCTTCTAGATCAATCATGACTTGAAGGATTCTCCCACGTATGTGGGGGGTATCAAGCCCGTTCAGACACCGTCGAGCGAATGATGAAATGATTGCGCTCTGATCTTCGCTGTTGCATTCGGTAGAAAGAGAAATGGCTTGAAGCATCAGGCCGGAGCGCAGATCTTTCTGAAGAAAATGGATGGCGGCGCCAAAATGTTCGAGAGGGTCGCGGCGGTATTCAGGATTCAGATTCTGAATTAAATTCAGCAATCGGTGGGGCCGCCTCCCTGCCAGTTTGAGATATTTCAAGCTATCGCACAGTCGGCAAAGGATCTCCGCCCGAATGCCCGGAGCAATGCTTTCAGCAGCATCTATTGCCAGATCGAAAGCCGCGATCGTCTCGCCTTCTTCGAGATCGGATATTATATCTACGAGCGTATTGAGGATTTCCGGCCTGTAGGGTGGTGGTAACCTTCCAGTTTCGTGAATGAGAACTTTGAAGTAATCAAATTTGGGATTTTCTTTCGTTAGTCGCCTAAGGCTGTCAGCCAAACAACTGAGAGCTATACCCTTTGAGACGTTATGCGATAAGCTGCATCCGTCTGTAATATGCGTGAGCAGAATATCGACCGCTTCTGACGAAAGGGTGTTGGTGCTGCCGTAATTGAGCAATGCCTCGACCGTTCGTCCTTTATGAGCTGCGACGCTTTGATTGATGGCCGCCCTTTGCGTCTTCAATATCACGTCAGCAGCGGGGCTAACTTGGGTCTTCGCCAACCTGAGCTGATCTGGGGGTGTTAAACCTGGTGCGGAGGGATGTTTTCGATAGATTACAGGATTTGCATCGGGAGAGCGACATTCCGCAGTCTCCCAATACGGTGCGAGCCAGTCCAGAATTTTTCCGAACATTTCACACTCCTTAGCCTTCTATCTGCCTACAGAAAAACCCGCGAGGGCTCACACATTTGTACACAAGCAATAAACGCACGGGTTGAACTGGCAGCTTGGTTGCAAGCCAATTCCTTCGGGTGCATGACCCAGAGGCGAGTCTCATTCCTTCGTGTTTCCCGCTGTGAATACGCGGTTGTCAGATGACGCCCGCAGCCGCTGCGAACTCACTGCGCATCCAGCGATGTCGCGGGTCTCGGTGGCAGCGTTCATGCCAAAGCAGCGCCACCTCTGTCTCCTGAATTTTGCCAGGCAGTTCCTTGAGAACGAGCGATGAATTCGCCGCCACAAGATTTGCTGCGCGCGATGGCAGCACCAGCGCGAGATCCGTATTTGCGACCATGGTTGGCACGAGAGATAAGTTCGAAATAACCAGCGGGATACGCTCGAGTTTAATCGTATTGAAAATGCCGTCGCACAAATGCGGCAAGACCTGAGCGTCGGTGCCGGCGAGCACGGCAGGCCGCAATTCCTGGAAATTTTCTCGACTCCAAGAATTATCCAGCGCAGGATGATCATGCCGCAATAGGCAGGTCATGCGGTCGGTATAGAGCGTGCGGCCGTAAAATCCCGAAGAAGCTTCCTGCCGCGGGCCAACCATAAAATCTATCGATCCGTCTTCGAGACCCCGCTCGGCCTGAGTCAGATCGCCCTGCACCACAAGATCGAGGTCGGGCTCTTTCTGCAAAAACCGCGGCAGCAACTGCGGAAGCAGCACAAGCGCCTGATGCTCTGCCATCGCGACCGTAACCCTGCGCTTCGACTGAAGTTCGGCCACATCTCTTCCCGATACCAATGTCCGTAATAGCCCAAGAGCGTCTGGCAGCCGGTCGAGCAACTGCTCGCCGCGGATTGTCAGCGTCAACCCGCGCGGTGTTCGAACGAGGAGATCATCTTTAAATAGCGCTCGTAGACGCGCTAGAGCCCGGCTCATCGCCGGCTGGCTGAGACCTACACGTTTGCCGGCATGTGTGACGTTACGCAGCTGTAACAAGGCCTCCAATGCAACCAGTAGATTAAGATCGACTGAGGCAAGGTTTATATCAGCGCCGATAGATGCAGAGGGTGAAGCCAGTTTCTCACGAGAGGACGCGCCTTGACATACTGGCGATGCCGACTGGTGCAACGAATGGGGGCCGTCATTAAGTGGATCAGTAAACATGGGATCTCCGACGGTATTTGATGGGGTTATTGTGCGACACACCGATACCTCCTGAATCGTATGTCCGGATTTCAGCGCCACGCTAAAAAGTTACGTTGGTAAGATAGCAGAGGAGTTTTGAAGGTGGCCCACGCGGCCACCTTCGGGGCTGGCCCAATCAATAGGTGGAGGACCCATTCAGGGAGGCGAAAAGTGCTCTGTATGCCCAGGTTTTTTCACCACCGCGCGCACTGATTTCTGTGAGCTGCGCTTTCGCCTCCGATAGTTTGCCCTGTTCAACAAGGGCTTGGCCCATGTAAGAGCGCGCGAGTATGTAGTTTGCGTCCTTTTTGATCGCCCGTTGATAAAACGTCATGCCGACGTCCATACGCCCCGCTTTGCGGTTGGCATAACCGCGGTAATTGAGGATGCGGGCACTTGTCTGGTCGCTCACTGCATCGAGAGCCGCCAACGAATACTCATATCGTCCTGCATAGGCGAGCTCCCGCGCCGCTTCAAAGATCGTATCATCGTCTAGCTGGCTGTTCTTGGGGTTGACGCATTGGCCAGCAACCCGGATGTGGTCGGGGACACGTTCAAGAGTTGCCAGGTCACCACGTTGGGAGGCAATGTCTGCGACGTGGTGCAGGAGGGACCGGGAGCGACGAGCACCCTGTTCTGCGGTTCCATGGCCTTGGATGCGAATGCCCTCAACCCGTTGATCGCTCTGATGCCTCCCATCATCAAAGGCTGTGACGTAGCCGGCAATGATCCGATCGTCGGCCCCCTCCTCAGCGCCATGACGGCAGAGGCGTCGCAGCCCCAGATCGGCAGCGCTACAGTCCTGTCACGCATGGCGGACGTTCTCGTCGCGCGGCTCATTCGCTGCTGGGTCCATTGCAGTGGCGCCGCCACGGGCGGCTGGCTCGCGGCTATCCGCGATCCTCATATCGGTCGTGCGCTGGCAGCCATGCACCGGGATCCCGGCCATGACTGGACGCTTGAAAGCCTTGCCGGTGTGGCAGGTCAATCACGCTCGATCTTTGCGGAGCGTTTCAGCGCCATCCTGGGGGAGGGCGCGGCACGATATCTCGCCCGTCTGCGCATGCAGCTTGCAAGAGAGCTGCTCGGTCGACAGATGTCGGTTGCCGAGGTCGCCTCGCGACTGGGCTACGAATCCGAAGCCTCTTTCGCTCGCGCCTTCAAGCGCATCACCAGCGTCTCGCCCGGCGTTGTGCGTCGCACCATTTCCGGACGAACGGACATGAAAATCGGACTTTGGGACGCATATCATCCTGGCTGACTCCGCTATGAAGACCTCCAAACCTTGGAGACACTTCAATGACGGACACAACATCACAGCTTGACGGCCCCGACCTCGTTTCTCCCGTTCCAGGGACGTGGAGCCCCACGACCTGGTTTGCCGTGATTTCAATGGCAGCCACCAGCTTTGCGCTGGTATCCGCCGAGTTCCTGCCGGCAGGTCTGTTGACGCCGATGGCGCGTGATCTGGGCGTCAGCGAGGGAACCGCCGGCCAGGTGGTCACCGCCACCGCGGCCGTTGGCGCGGTAACGGCCTTGTTGAGCAATGTTCTCATCGGCAAACTGAACCGCAAGACTGTTCTGGTCGGCCTGAGTGCCCTGGCGATCGGCTCAAATCTTCTGGCCGCTCTCGCAACGGATTTCTGGCTGTTGTTGCTTGGCCGAGCCGGACTCGGCATCGCGCTCAGCGGTTTCTGGGCGCTTTCAGTCGCCGTCGTGGCGAGATTGGTGGGCACCGATGCGACAGGTCGGGGTATGGCCATCGTCACCCTCGGCGTCTCGCTTGCCACCATAGCGGCGCCGTCCATGGGCGCTCTGATCAGCGATTGGATCGGCTGGCGTGCCGCAACGGCCATGACGGCCGGACTTGCAGCAACTGCAATGCTCTTGCAGATACTCAGCCTGCCGACGCTGCCCGCGAGCTCGAGCAACAGTCTTTCCGACGTCTTCCGCCTGACGAAACGGCGCACCGTTCAGCTGGGAATGCTTGCCATTCTCTTGCTGATGACGGGACATTTTGCCGGCTCGGTCTACGTTCGGCCCTTCCTCGAACAGGTGACGCTTCTTGACACCGGGGCAATTGCACTGGCGTTGCTCGGATTCGGCATTGCCGCCGTGGTCGGCAACGTTGCCGGCGGCCGGCTGGCAGACGCCAATATCCGAATGGCGCTTGGTGTCACCGGCGGGTTGATGGCATTTTCCGCCCTTGCCCTTGTCCTCTGGGGTGCGCAGAGCGAGATCGCCTTCGTGCTGGTTATCCTTTGGGGTCTGGCGTTCGGGATGGCTCCGGTGGTCTTGCCGACCAACCTGTCTCGTGGGGCAGGGGACGCGCTGGAAGCTGCCGGCAGCCTCATGGTCGTTTCGTTCCAGGTCGCCATCAGCATCGGTGCGCTATTCGGCGGCTATATGGTCGATCACTACGGTGCCTCAGCGCCGCTGACGTTTACCGCCGTCCTGGCGGCATCGACGATCGTTCTGGCGTTGCTTCAGCCCCGCAACTGAAACTGGTGAGATTGCGGCGCTTCCTCTTATCGACGAGGAAGCGCCGTAAGCTTATCGTTAAGCGGGTCACAACAGTCTATTTGACCGGCGTGGAAGACCTGAACTGCGCTATTGAAGCTGAGGTTTCTTCAAAAAGCTGTCCCGGTCCGCGGATTTCACGCGCAGCCACGTCTCGCGCCCATCGCGCAGCACCCTGACCGGGATTTCCGCACCGGCAGGTCCACTCTTCCAAATCTGGCGGTAAAAGTCGGCAAGACCGCCGACTTCCTCGTCGCGAACCTCCGATATGACGTCTCCCCCTTTCAAGCCGGCTTTCGCTGCCGGTCCTTCGGGCGACACGCTGAGCACAACGACATCGCCGTTGGTTTCGGCTGTGAAGGCGCCGAGCCAAGGACGAGCGGGTTTTTGCACCTTCCCTGTGGTCAGCAGGTCATCAAGAATAGGAGGCAGCAGATTGATCGGCACCACCATGTTGATGAGGGACGTCTCCCCCTTCTTGCTCATCTCGAGCTTCAGCGAGCCTATTCCGAGGAGAGCGCCGTGTTCATCGACAAACGCCGCGCCACCCCAGAACGGGTGCGCCGGCGCCGTAAAGAGTGCCTCTTCCAGAAGATATTCCCAATAGCCCGCAAATTCCTGCTTGGCGACGAGTTGCGCCTGGACTGACTGCCCGTAGCCGTCAACGGCCAAAACCGCATCCCCCAGCTTCGCCTTGGCTGCGTTGCCGAAATGAAGGGCGGGGCAATCAAGTGTCGAAAACGCCTTGATGAGGCCAAATCCGGTTTCCTGATCGTAAGCCAGGGCATGCCCGGGAACGACGCGGCCATCATGGGTGGTGAGCCACACTTCCTCTGCCTCGGTCAGCAGATAGCCGATCGTGAGCACAAGCCCGTCGTCACGAATGACAACGCCGCTTCCGTCTCGCATTGTTCCAAGGGTGCGTGCAGTAAACGCGTCGTCCGGTATCCTCGTGCGCACCGCGACAACCGAACGTCGAACAATCGCCTGATCCATGTTCAAATACTCCGCCTATACGTAACGCATGAGGTATGTACGAGGAGCTGATCTCGCAAGTATGGCGCTCAAAGCCGGACAAGTGCTTGAACTGGTCCGAGGCAGCTGGCTGGTTTACCAGGTTGTCACGCCCGACGGTGAGCGACACTTCTGCCGCTGACCCGACTTGGCCATGAAGGAATTGTCGGTGGCGTTGTAACTCATGTACCGCGTCGCGCACCACTGAACGTGCTGTACTTCTTGAAGCGAGAGAGATCCGACAACGTTAAACTGGCCATTACCGTTGCCGGCAAAGGATGCTGCGGCGACAGAAGGATTGGTATCGGCGCTAGGCTGGCTCAACTGGAAAGCTCCGGCTGTCACGCACGATGCGCCGAGTATAATCGCTGCCATGGTGAGTTTCGCTGTGAATTGTCCGAGCTGTGACATCGGCCTATCCTTGATTAGATCAACCGATGAACGCACACTTTCTTAAGAAAGTTCCCGAACAGGGGATGTGCTGGGGCAGCGATGTCTTTGAGCCCCAGCCCTCGTCGCTCTTGGCCTGGCGGCAGAGAATCAGCTTTATCTCTCCCATCCGTCATCGCTTGGTTACGCGGGCATTTGGCCGCCTTGCCTTTGCGTGAAAAATAAAATCGATTAGTAGAGTCCGAAAAGCGACGAGAATACGCGGTTTTGCGCCGGGGCGTACTGGACAGTACGCTTTTGGTTTGCTTGTGCTGCGTGTGCTTTTTCGAAGCCGTCATGCGTTGGAGGCAAGCGACGGCGGAATGGGAGGAAACTGAATGGCAGTCAAAATTGCGGCCTTGCGGGAAATCGCGCCCGGCGAACGTCGTGTTGCGCTGACGCCGGAGAGCGCGGTTCAACTGAAGAAGCTTGGCTATGACAGCATCGTCGAGACGGGCGCGGGTGTCGCGGCCGGATTTTCGGACGATGCCTATCGTGCCGCAGGCGTGACGGTGGCCGAGAGTGCAGCTGCGCTTTCCGAGGCGGCGGATGTGATCGTGAAGGTACGGCCGCCGGAAGTGGACGAGGTCGAGCGGTTGCGCTCCGGACAGACGCTGATTTCGTTCTTCTATCCCGGTCAGAATGCAGCCCTTCTGGAGCAGGTCCGCGCCACCGGCGCCAACGTGATTGCCATGGACATGGTGCCGCGCATCTCGCGCGCCCAGAAGATGGATGCCCTGTCTTCGATGGCCAACATCGCCGGCTACCGCGCGGTCATCGAAGCCGGCAACAATTTCGGCCGCTTCTTCACCGGCCAGGTGACGGCCGCCGGTAAAGTACCGCCGGCTAAAGTGCTGGTTATCGGCGCCGGTGTCGCCGGCCTTGCCGCGATCGGCACGGCAACCTCGCTCGGCGCGATTACCTATGCCTTCGACGTGCGGCCCGAAGTTGCCGAGCAGATCGAGAGCATGGGCGCGGAGTTCGTCTACCTCGATTTTGCCGATCAGCAACAGGATGGCGCCGCCACGGGCGGTTATGCCGCGCCGTCCTCGCCGGAGTTCCGCGAGAAGCAGCTGGCCAAGTTTCGCGAACTGGCGCCGGAGATCGACATCGTCATCACCACGGCGCTGATTCCGGGCCGCGATGCGCCAAAGCTGTGGCTTGCCGACATGGTTGCTGCAATGAAGCCGGGCTCGGTCGTGATCGACCTTGCGGCCGAGCGCGGCGGCAATTGCGATCTGACCGTGCCGGACGAGAAGATCGTTTCGGACAATGGCGTCACCGTCATCGGCTACACCGATTTCCCGAGCCGCATGGCCGCGCAGGCCTCGACGCTCTATGCGACCAACATTCGCCACATGATCAGCGATCTCACGCCGGCCAAGGACGGCGTCCTCGTCCACAACATGGAAGACGATGTCATCCGCGGCGCGACTGTCGCCTATCAGGGAGAGATCACCTACCCGCCGCCGCCGCCGAAGATCCAGGCGATCGCGGCGCAGAAGCCCAAGGAAAAGGTGAAGGAGCCGACGCCAGAGGAGAAGCGGGCGAGGGAGGTCGCCGCCTTCAAGGCGCAGACCCGCAGCCAGGGCCTGCTGCTTCTGATCGGCACGGCGCTGCTGCTGCTCGTCGGGGCCTTTGCGCCCGCAAGCTTCATGAACCACTTCATCGTGTTCGTGCTGTCCTGCTTCATCGGCTTCCAGGTCATCTGGAATGTCTCCCACTCGCTGCACACGCCGCTGATGGCCGTGACCAATGCCGTCTCCGGCATCGTCATCCTCGGCGCATTGTTGCAGATCGGCTCGAGCCATTGGCTGGTGACGACGCTTGCCGCACTGTCGGTTTTGATCGCCACGGTCAACATCGTCGGCGGTTTTCTCGTGACCCGCCGCATGCTCGCCATGTTCCAGAAGTCGTGATCGGGGGGATCACAGCATGACCATCGGTATCGTTTCGGCCGCCTATGTTGCGGCAGCAGTCCTTTTCATCCTCTCGCTCGGCGGGCTTTCGGGCCAGGAAAGCGCCAAGCGCGCCGTCTGGTATGGCATTGTCGGCATGGCGCTGGCGGTCATCGCCACGGTCTTTTCCCCCGGTGTCGACAGTTGGGCCATCATTCTCCTGATGATCGTCGGCGGCTCGGCTGCCGGTTACATCGTCGCCTCGCGCGTGCAGATGACGGAGATGCCGCAGCTTGTCGCAGCGCTGCATTCCTTCGTCGGGCTTGCCGCCGTGTTCATCGGTTTCAACGCCCATATCGAGGCGGGTGAAGTCGCGGGCCTCGATGAGGCCGCACGCTCGGCGCTGACCGGCTTTGCCGCCATCCTCGCCCACAAGACGCCGGTCGAGCTTGCCATCATGAAGGTCGAGGTGTTCCTCGGCGTGTTCATCGGCGCCGTCACCTTTACCGGCTCGGTCATCGCTTTCGGCAAACTGGCCGGCAAGGTCGATGGCAAGGCGAAGAAACTGCCGGGCGGCCATGTCCTCAACGCTTCCGCCGCCATACTGTCGCTGATCCTGCTCATCCTGTATGTGAACGGCGCCGGCGTGTGGACCCTCGTCCTGATGACGCTTGCCGCCTTCTTCATCGGCTATCACCTAATCATGGGCATCGGCGGTGCCGACATGCCGGTCGTCGTGTCGATGCTGAACTCCTATTCCGGCTGGGCGGCGGCTGCCATCGGATTTACGCTCGGCAATGACCTGTTGATCGTCACAGGCGCGCTGGTAGGCTCTTCCGGTGCGATCCTCTCCTACATCATGTGCAAGGCGATGAACCGCTCCTTCATCTCGGTCATTCTCGGCGGTTTCGGTGCGACGACCGGGCCGGCGATGGAGATATCGGGCGAGCAGATCGCCATCGATTCCGAAGGGGTTGCGGCCGCCCTCAACGATGCCGACAGCGTCATCATCGTGCCGGGCTACGGCATGGCGGTCGCGCAGGCGCAGGCTGCGGTCTCCGAACTCACCCGCAAGCTGAGGGCCGCCGGCAAGACGGTGCGTTTTGCCATTCATCCCGTCGCCGGCCGTCTGCCGGGCCACATGAACGTGCTGCTGGCCGAGGCCAAGGTGCCCTACGACATCGTGTTGGAGATGGACGAGATCAATGACGATTTCCCCGAGACCGACGTCGTCATCGTCATCGGCTCCAACGACATCGTCAATCCGGCGGCCCAGGAGGACCCGAACTCGCCTATCGCCGGCATGCCGGTGCTCGAGGTCTGGAAGGCCAAGCAGGTGTTTGTCTCCAAGCGCGGGCAGGGCACCGGCTATTCCGGCATCGAAAACCCGCTGTTCTACAAGGACAACACCCGCATGTTCTACGGCGATGCCAAGGTCTCGGTCTCGGCATTGCTGCCGATGATTGCGTGACGGCAGATGCCGGCCCCGGATTTTCTTGTTTCCAGATCAGGGAATCCGGGACTGGCTCTCATTTTGGCTCGCCCGCTGGTCAGATGGGCCTGATACTTTTCTGCACGCGAGCGATACCGCTTACTCGAACAAATCCGGATTGTTGGCCTCGATCTGCGGAAGGTCGGCCAGAATGCCGTTGAGATGGCGTCGCATGGCGGCTTCGGAGGCGTCGGCGTCCCGGCTGTCGATGGCCGTGATGATCGCCTCATGCTCGGTGATCAGACGGCTCATGGAATCCGGCTTGCGGAGCTGGAGGTTGCAGACCCTGTCCATGTGCGCCTTGATATCCGAGATGGCGTTCCAGGCGAGGCTGCAGCCGGCGCCTTCGGCAATCGCGATATGAAACTGCTCGTCCTCGCGGCGAAAGGCATTGTGATCATGCGCCTCCATCGCCGCAGTCTGGCGTGCGAGGATGGTATCGATCCGGCGGCGCGTCCAGCCGTCGAAACCTTCGCTCGCGCGGCGGGCAACGGCGGTCTCGATCGCTTCGCGCACGAAGCGTGCTTCCATCATCTGCCGGGCTGAGATGCGCACGACGACCGTGCCGCGGTTCGGGCGGATGTCGACCAGCTTGGACTTTCCAAGCGCAATCAGCGCCTCCCGAACAGGCTGGCGCGAAACGCCCATGCGCGTTGCGATTTCCTGTTCCGAAAGCCGCGTGCCGGGTGCAAGCTCCAGCCGCACGATCTGTTCGCGCAGCTCCCGTTCGACCTGTGCGGCTGCCGTCTCGCCCGTTTCGATCTTCAGGGATGCCAGGTTCATATCTTTCGCCGCCGTCATGCGTTGACATCGAGATTAGGCCACCATACAGTACCATACAATTCAAGTCTATTAGAAATCCGGTACGCACAACGCCGGATCAGTTGAGAGGGGTCGGGCATCTTGTTCGGCTTTGGAGAGATAGTGCGGTCGAGTTTCACTGTGCCCGATTGCACAGATGCAGTCCGAGCCTTGGGCGGCTTTTCGCGACGCTGGCTGGAGAACTTTTTACCGGGTTGGCAGCATGGCCGGCGGCAATTTCCGGGTGTCTGCAGCTTTGATTACGTGAGGGAGCAGTTTCGATGAGCCTTTTTGACCTGACCGGCCGCTTCGCGATCGTAACCGGTGCCAATACCGGCATCGGTCAGGCCATTGCGGTCGGCTTGGCGCAGGCCGGTGCCGACATCGTCGGCGTCGGTCGATCGGCGATGACGCAAACGCAGGAAAGCGTCGTGGCGAAGGGTCGGCGATTTTTCCCCATCACCGCGGATCTGTCTCAGGCCAACAAAGCCGCGGACGTGATCGGCGAAGCACTGGCCTTGGGCGCCAAGCCGGATATTCTCGTCAACAATGCCGGCATCATCCGCCGCGGCGACGCCCTGGACTTTACGGAGGAAGACTGGGATGCGGTGCTCGACACCAATCTTAAGTCGGCATTCTTTCTCAGTCAGGCGTTTGCAAAGGCGGCGGTTGCGGCGGGTAAACCAGCCAAGATCATCAATATTGCCTCGATGCTCTCCTTTCAGGGCGGCATTCGCGTGGCGTCCTACACGGCCGCCAAAAGTGGCCTTGCTGGGCTCACAAAGCTGATGGCAAACGAGTGGGCTGCCAAGGGCATCAACGTCAATGCCATCGCTCCGGGTTATGTGGAAACGAACAACACCACCGCGCTTCGCGCCGATGCCGAACGCAACGCCGATATCCTGAAACGCATCCCCGCCGGGCGCTGGGCGCGGGCGGACGATATGGCCGGCGCTGCCGTCTTTCTAGCGTCATCGGCATCCGATTATGTGCATGGCGCCATCCTGCCGGTCGACGGCGGCTGGCTTGCCCGTTGAAAGGACTGACATTGCAATACTATTCCCTGCCCGAAAACACGGTCTGGACCGAAGTCGCGCCCGGAAACCGTCGTGCCGTCCTCAGCGAACGACCGGAGATGATGCTGGTTGCCTTCAGCTTCGAGAAGGATGCCATCGGCGCGCTCCACTCCCATCCGCATACGCAGGTGAGCTACGTGGCGGAGGGGACTTTCGACGTCACCGTTGACGGTGTCACCACCCGCCTTGGTCCCGGCAGCAGCTTCATCGTTGCCCCGAACCTGGTTCACGGTGTGGTGGCGCTGACAAAAGGCTTGCTGATCGACACCTTCACGCCGCGCCGGGACGATTTTCTGCAAAAATAGCTTCCCTTTCTCGCCACTGCGAGGATGCCGCTGTCTTGTCGAGGACTGATGACAGTCGGGTTCCGGGCTCGGCGGCAGGTTCTGGTCAAGGGCGTGTTTCACCCTTGCCCGACGCGGGCTGATCGTTATCTTGCCGCAGACGCAATCGGTCGGGAGGAAGCGGCATGTCGTTTTTCGTGGCGGAGGACAAGGAGTTCTCCACATACGTCCTGGGGAACGCCCCGCTGAAAAAGCTTGTCGATGGATTCGACTGGGTCGAAGGCCCTGTCTGGTTCGGCGATCACAACTGCCTGCTGTTTTCCGATATTCCAAACAATCGCATTCTGCGCTGGAGCCCGGAAACGGGGCTCAGCACCTTTCGCGAGCCATCGAATTTTTCCAACGGTCACACCCGCGATCGACAGGGTCGTCTCGTCAGTTGCGAGCATGGCAGTCGCCGTGTGACCCGCAGCGAACATGACGGCTCGATAACGGTCATAGCCGACAGCTACGAAGGCAAGCGGCTGAACTCACCCAACGACGTGATCGTCGCCTCGGATGACGCCATCTGGTTTACCGACCCGCATTACGGCATCGCATCCGATTACGAAGGCACGCGCTCCGGGCAGGAACTGCCCTGCAATGTCTACCGCGTCGATGCAAAGTCCGGCGAAATCCGCGCCGTGCTCACCGATTTCAATTGCCCGAACGGTCTCGTCTTCAGCCCGGATGAGAAGCGTCTCTATGTTGCCGATACCGGCCGTATGTTCTCACGCGATGCCCAGCATATCCGGGCGTTCGATGTCGGTACGAATTACAAGCTCACCGGCGGCGATGTCTTCCATGTGATCGAGCCCGGCTGCGCCGATGGTATGCGGGTGGATGAAGCCGGTAATCTCTGGTCTTCCGCTCGCGACGGCGTGCATTGCATCGCGCCCGATGGTCATCGGCGGGGCAAGATCCTCGTGCCGGAAACCGTCTCCAACGTCTGCTTCGGCGGCCGCCACGGCCATCGCCTGTTCATTACGGCGACCACATCGGTCTATGCGGTGTCGCTCGCCATTCGCGGCGCGGACCGCAGGTGATGCCAAGGAGAGGCTGATCCTTTTCTCCTTCTCATCGTTTCAATAGCTTAGAGCTGAAATCATGATTCAGGTCATGCTTGATTGCAGTGTTGATATCATTCCTGCAATCAAGCTTGAAATCAATCAATCAAGGTTGCAACCTTCAGAGATTGCTTGCTAGAAATGCCGTTAGAATCAGTTGGAGTTCGGTCATGCCGGTTATTTCTGCGGCCAATCCCAAAGGGGGAGCGGGTAAATCGACAAGCGTGCTGGCGCTCGCCACATGCCTGTCCCAACAGGGCGCATCCGTCGTCATCATCGACGCCGATCCCAACCGCCCCATCACCGACTGGCGATCAGGCAACAGCAAGCTGCCGATCCAGGTCCGCTCCGACGCGACGGAAGCCAACATCCGGGATGTGATCAACGAGACCGCCAGTCAGGCACAGTTCGTGTTTGTCGATCTTGAAGGCACCGCCAGCCGGCTGACATCGCGTGCCATCATCCGCAGCGATCTGACGCTGATTCCCCTGGGCGGCAGCGCGCTCGATGCGCAGCAGGCCGCACGCGCCGTCAACCTCGTCAGGGAAAGCGAGGAGGATATCGGCCGGAAGCTGAATTTCATTCTCGCCTTCAACCGGACGAACCCGCCGCCATTCGTGCGGCGTATCGAACGCGAGATCGCCACCCAGATGCACAAGAACGATCTGCCGATTCTGAAGTCCCATCTTCACCGCCGGGAAGCGTTCAATGCCATGTTCATGGAGCGGCTGAGCCTCCATGAGCTCAGCCCGTCCAGGGTCAACGGTGTTGCGGCGGCGATCGAGAATGCCATGCATTTTACCGGTGAGGTTCTCGAAGTGCTTCGCGGCGCCACACGCGAAAGGGCGGCATGATGTCGAGAGATTTCGGGTTCAGCGGAAAAGACGGCAAGCTCGACCTTTCGGGTTTTGCGCCGAGGCCAGCGGTGGAAAACACCACCCCACCCCGGGAGGAGAGTATCGCGGAGCAAAGCGCCGAGCGGGCCGGCTTCCACAGCCGGTCGCCCGTCGAGCGTGTGGCGCGGGTCCGCAAGCCCTCGCAGCCTTTCGATCAGGCATTCGTGCGCGCGCCGGTGGATGTGATCAACCGCTTCAAGCTTTTCTGCAACAACACCGGGCTTTCCTACGGCGAGGCTTTGGACGAACTGATGCGGCGCTCCGGAGTCTGACGGCGACCGCTTTTCCTTGTGCGCGTGCGAACATGGCTTGATGCCAAGCCCCGCTTCTGCTGTTAATCCCGCAGAGACATCAGATGGAGCAGCGGCAGCATTGAGCCCCAACGTCGAAATTTCATGAGCCCCACGCGCCTTAACGTTCTGGTTATCGACGAAAATCGTATCCGTGCCTCGATCATCGAGGAGGGCCTGCGCGAGGGTGGCTATGATCAGGTTACCGTCATTGACGACATGCACGGCCTTGCGCGACGTATCGCCGAGATAAACCCGGATGTGATCGTCATCGATCTGGAAAACCCCAATCGCGACATGCTGGAAAGTTTCTTCCAGATTTCCCGTGCGGTACGGCGGCCGATCGCGATGTTTGTCGACAAGTCCGATGAAGCCTCGATCGAGGCCGCCGTCGATGCAGGGGTCTCCGCCTATATCGTCGACGGGCTGAAGCAGGAGCGGGTGCGGCCGATCCTCAAGATGGCGATCAGCCGTTTCAATGCCTTCTCGCGCCTGTCGCGCGAGCTTGAGGAAACCCGCGGCGAACTGGAGAACCGCAAGATCATCGGTCGCGCCAAGGGCCTGCTGATGCGCTCGCGCGGGCTGTCGGAGGAAGCGGCCTATGCGCTCCTGCGCAAGACGGCCATGAACCAGAACCGCAAGATCGTCGAGATCGCCCAAAGTCTTGTCACCGCCGCAAGCCTTCTTGACCCGGGAGCCAGCGAATGACGACCAGACACGAGATTACCGCCGGTTTCGTTCCGCTGCTGGACAGCGCGCTCCTTGTTGCCGCGCGGGAAAAAGGGTTCGCCGAAAAAAACGACATAACGCTCTCGCTGGTGCGCGAGCGCTCCTGGGCTTCGATCCGTGACCGGCTGGCCGTCAGCCATGTCGACGTCGCCCATATCCTCGGGCCCATGCCGATTGCCTGCAATCTCGGCCTCAGCGCGCCCGCCCAGAAGATGATCGTGCCGATGGCGCTGGGGCTGGGCGGCAATGCCGTGACGGTTTCGGCTGCGCTCTGGTGGGCGATGGCGGGTCATGGCGCCACGCCCGATCTCGATGCTCGCCGCAATGGCGAGGCCCTGCAGCATGTCATTGCGGAACGGCGGGGCGTCCCGCTCCGCTTCGGGGTCGTGCATCCCTTTTCCGGCCATAACTATGAGCTGCGATACTGGCTGGCGGCCAGCGGCATCGATCCGGATCGCGATATCGAGATTCTCGTCCTGCCGCCGCCGGACATGGGCGATGCGCTTGCCCAGGGGCTCATCGATGGCTATTGCGCGGGCGAACCCTGGAACACGTTCGGCGTCGTGCATCGTGGCGCGCATCTCGCAACAACAAAGGCTGCGATCTGGAGATCAAGTCCGGAAAAAGTTCTGGGCGTCAATGCGGGCTGGGCGGCGGCCCACCCGGAGGCGCTTTCGGCGCTGATCGCCGCGCTCGATGAGGCGTCGCGCTGGTGCGGACGGCCGGAGAACCACGCCGAACTGGCAGACATCCTGTCAAGCCCGGCCTATGTCGGGGGCGACGCGGCGCTGCTGCTGCCGGCGCTGACCGGCATGCTCTCTGTCGGCGGCGAGACCCGCTTTGTCCGTGATTTCTTTGTGCCGCATGCCAAGGCGGCGACGTTCCCCTGGAAGAGCCATGCTCTCTGGTTCTACACGCAAATGGTTCGCTGGGGGCAGACGAAGCATTCTGCCGCCCATCAGGAGATAGCCGCCGAGACATATCGGCCCGATCTTTACCGAACCGCTTTGAAATCCCGGGGCGTTGCCCTGCCGTCCGCCAGCGCCAAGGTGGAAGGGGCACTCACGGTCGAGACGCCGGTCGGCTCTTCCGGAAACTTAAGCCTTGGGCCAGATGGTTTCTTCGATGGCGGACTTTTTGATCCGGATGCGGTCGATGACTACATCGCGGCTCAGACGAAACGTTGAGTTTCACTTGAGCCTAATTTATGCGCAGTGCACAAAATTTGGCACTTTGTTTGCGCGTTCGCGGCACAAGCCTCTTCGATCCATTCGAATGATATCACGCAAGTCTTTGAAAAATATAGAACGACAAAAACTGGCACGCCTCTTGCATTTCTAATAGCAGGCCACGAGGCCACGATATCGGCGTCCAACGACGGGCGCCTCCAGCAAAGCCGCTGATCAGGAAATGCGCACGCATCCGCGTGATCGCTCACCTGCTCAGCGGCTTTTTGTTTTTCACCCCCTAGATTGGAGCGGCACGACCTTGTCGGGCCTCGGAGAAGCTATGTCTGAAAATACGAAAGCCATGTCTCCCGGTGAACCAGCCAAAGCCCTGTGGATGTCCACGCTGGCCTTCACCATCTGTTTCGCCGTCTGGACGATCTTTGCGATCATCGGCATTCGCATCAAGCAGGACCTTGGCTTGAGCGAAGCCCAGTTCGGCCTGCTCATCGGCACGCCGATCCTGTCGGGTTCTCTCGTTCGCATCGTGCTCGGCATCTGGACCGGCCGTTACGGCGGCCGTCTCGTCTATACGCTCACCATGCTTGCCGCAGCCCTTTCGACCTTCCTGCTCTCCTACGCCACGACGTTCCCGCAGATGCTGCTGGCCGGTCTCGGTGTTGGCCTCGCCGGCGGTTCCTTTGCCGTTGGCGTTGCCTATGTCTCGCCGTTCTTCTCGGCTGACAAGCAGGGCACCGCACTCGGCATCTTCGGCGCCGGCAATGTCGGCGCGGCTGTCACCAAGTTCCTCGCGCCCTTCGTGCTTCTCGCCTGGGGCTGGCAGGCCGTTGCCCAGATCTGGGCGCTCGGGCTCGTCGTCATGGCCGTGATTTTCTGGTTCAGCACGACCGATGATCCGTCGTTCAAGGCACGCCGCGAGCGCGGTGCCGCACCCCGCAGCCTCGCCCAGGAGTTTGCACCGCTCAAGAACGTGCAGGTCTGGCGCTTCTCGCTCTATTACTTCTTCGTCTTCGGCGGCTTCGTCGCGCTCGCCCTCTGGCTGCCGCGTTATCTCGTCGGCGTCTATGGCTTCGATATCGCGCTCGCCGGCATGATCGCCGCCGCCTATTCCATCCCCGGCAGCATTTTCCGCGCTTTTGGCGGCGTTCTTTCCGATCGCAAGGGTGCCCGCACTGTTATGTACTGGGTGCTCGGCGTCTCGGCGCTCGCAACCCTCATCCTGTCGCTGCCGGCGGCGACGGACGGCCCGGCCTTCGGCATCACGCCGGCCGTGTTCATCGTCGTGATCTTCGTGCTCGGTTTCTTCATGAGCCTCGGCAAGGCCGCCGTCTACAAGCACATCCCGGCCTATTATCCCGATAGCGTCGGCGCCGTCGGCGGTGTCGTCGGCATGGTCGGCGGTCTCGGCGGGTTCATCCTTCCGATCGCCTTCGGCTTCCTGAAGGATATCACCGGCCTCTGGTCGAGCTGCTTCATGCTGCTCTTTGCCGTCGTCGCCGTGTCGCTCATCTGGATGCACCTGTCGATCCGCCAGATGGAGCGTAACGCGCTCTCCGTCTCGGCCGTCGCTGCAGCCTGAACCGGGAAACGAAAATGACAGAAAAACTCGTCATCATCGGCAACGGCATGGCGCCGGGACGCATGCTGGAGCATCTGCTCGACAAGGCGCCGGACCAGTATCAGGTCACGATTTTCAACGCCGAGCCGCGCGTCAACTACGACCGCATCATGCTCTCGCCGGTTCTCTCCGGCGAGAAGGAATTCGAAGAGATCGTCATCCACGGTGACGGCTGGTACATCAAGCACGACATCACCCTCTACAAGGGCCACAAGATCATCGCGATCGACCGGACGGCAAAGACGGTCACGTCCGACCACGGCGTCACCGAAAGCTACGACAAGCTGGTGATCGCCACCGGTTCGGTGCCCTTCATCATCCCGGTTCCGGGCAATGATTTGCCCGGCGTCATCACTTATCGCGATCTGGACGACGTGCAGGCCATGCTGCTCGCCGCCCAGTCCCGCGAAAAGGCTGTCGTCATCGGTGGCGGCCTGCTCGGTCTCGAAGCCGCCGCCGGTCTTGCCGGCCGTGGCATGGATGTGACCGTGCTACACGTCATGCCGTCCCTGATGGACCGGCAGCTCGATCCCGCGGCCGGCTATCTCCTCCAGAAGGAGCTGGAAGGCCGGGGCATCAAGATCATCTGCAAAGCCAACACCAAGGCGATCATCGGCAATGGCAAGGTCGAGGGCATCGAGCTCGACGACGGTCGCATCATCCCCGCAACGCTGGTGGTGATGGCGGTCGGCATCCGCCCGAGCGTCGGTCTTGCCAAGGAAGCCGGCCTTGCCGTCAACCGCGGCATCGTCGTCGATGACGGCATGCAGACGTCGGATGGCAATATCTGGGCGCTTGGCGAATGCGCCGAAGTCGGCGGCATGGTCTATGGCCTCGTCGCGCCGCTCTACGAGATGGCCCGTATCGCGGCATCTCATCTCGCAGGCGACCGTTCGCCGGCCTTCGTCCACTCCGATACGCCGACCAAGCTCAAGGTCACCGGCATCGAACTGTTCTCGCTTGGCGATTTCACAGATGGAGACGATCGCGAAGAGATCGTGCTGCGCGACGCTTCAGCCGGCGTCTACAAGCGGGTGGTGCTGAAGGAAAACCGCATCATCGGCACGGTGCTCTACGGCGAAACATCAGATGGCGCATGGTTCAACGACCTGAAGAAGAAGGCGACCGACATTTCGCAGATGCGCGAGACGCTGATCTTCGGCCAGGCCTATCAGGGAGGGTCTCCGCTGGACCCTATGGCGGCCGTTGCAGCCTTGCCGGATGACGCGGAAATCTGTGGCTGCAACGGCGTCTGCAAGGGCAAGATCACCTCGACCATAACCTCCAAGGGCCTGACGTCGCTCGACGACGTGCGCGCTCACACCAAGGCCTCCGCGTCCTGCGGCTCCTGCACGGGGCTGGTCGAAAAGCTGATGACGATCACGCTCGGCGACAGCTACAACCCCGCCGCCGTCCAGCCGATGTGCGGCTGCACGGAATTCGGCCACGACGAGGTGCGCCGGCTGATCAAGGCCAAGGGCCTGAAAACCATTCCGGCGGTGATGCAGGAACTGGAGTGGAAGACCTCCTGCGGCTGCGCCAAGTGCCGCCCGGCGCTCAACTACTATCTCGTCTGCGACTGGCCGGATGAATATGCCGACGACTACCAGTCGCGTTTCATCAACGAGCGTGTGCACGCCAACATCCAGAAGGACGGCACCTATTCCGTCGTGCCGCGCATGTGGGGCGGCGTGACTAACGCAGGCGAGTTGCGCGCCATCGCCGATGTCGTCGACAAGTTCGAGATACCGCTGGTGAAGGTCACCGGCGGTCAGCGCATCGATCTGCTCGGCATCGAGAAGGAAGACCTGCCCGCCGTCTGGGCCGATCTCGGCAAGGCCGGCTTCATCTCCGGTCAGGCCTATGCCAAGGGCCTGCGCACGGTGAAGACCTGCGTCGGTTCCGACTGGTGCCGTTTCGGCACGCAGGATTCAACCGGTCTCGGCATCCGCATCGAGAAATTCATGTGGGGCTCCTGGACGCCGGCCAAGCTGAAGATGGCGGTTTCCGGCTGTCCGCGAAACTGCGCGGAAGCGACCTGCAAGGATATCGGCGTGATCTGCGTCGATAGTGGCTTCGAAATCCATTTCGCAGGTGCCGCCGGCCTCGACATCAAGGGCACCGAGGTTCTCGGTCTCGTGAAGAGCGAGGAC
The DNA here is from genome assembly GCF_001931685.1 of Pararhizobium arenae. Taxonomy (GTDB): domain Bacteria; phylum Pseudomonadota; class Alphaproteobacteria; order Rhizobiales; family Rhizobiaceae; genus Pararhizobium; species Pararhizobium arenae. The sequence goes on from NZ_MOOY01000005.1 coordinate 355,833, forward strand.
GAGGCGCTGGAGCATATCGTGGCGCTGACCCAGATGTACCGCGAGCAGGCCCGCTATCTCGAGCGCATCTACAAATGGGCAAAGCGCATCGGTCTCGATGAAATCCGCCGCCAGATCATGGACGATGCCGACAAGCGCAAGGCCTATTACGACCGCTTCGTCTTCAGCCAACAGTTCGCCCAGGTCGATCCGTGGTCGGAGCGTGTCTCCGGCAAGGACAAGCACGAGTTCCGGCCGATGGCATCCGTCGGCTTCAGCCAGGCCGCCGAGTGATCCGGGAAAGGAAAGAGACATGAACTGGCATCCCATCGGCAACATCACCGACATTCCGCTCCGGGGCGCACGCTGCGTGAAGACGCCGCAAGGTAAGATCGGCGTTTTCCGCACGGCCGAAAACGAGGTCTTCGCCATAGAGGACCACTGCCCGCACAAGGGCGGGCCGCTGACGCAGGGCATCGTTCACGGCAAGGCCGTGACCTGCCCGCTGCACAACTGGGTGATTTCGCTCGAAACCGGCAAGGCGCTGGGGGCCGATGAAGGTGAGGTCCGGACCATCCCTCTGCGTAACGAGGACGGCGAACTCTTCATCGCGCTGGAAAGCCTTATGATGGCGGCGGAGTAGGGGGATGGGAGGCGTTGCCATGCAGGTTCTGAACCAGCCGCTTTTACCCCCCTCTGCCCTGTCGGGCATCTCCCCCTCAAGGGGGGAGATTGGAGCGAGAGGCGGCCCCCAGCCGATCTCCCCCTTTGAGGGGGAGATGCCCGACAGGGCAGAGGGGGATAAAGCGGCAATCTCGGTAGTGGTGGCGTTACCCGATCCACACCTGCTGGGAGCCTATCGTCATGGCTGAAACGAAAACCACCTGTCCCTATTGCGGCGTCGGCTGCGGGGTGATCGCCAAGGTCGATGAGGAGGGCAAGGTTTCGGTGAAGGGCGATCCCGATCACCCCGCCAATTTCGGCCGCCTCTGCTCTAAGGGATCGGCACTGGCCGAGACCATCGATCTCGACGGCCGCCTGCTCGAGCCCGAAATCAACGGCAAGCCGGCAGAGTGGAACGAGGCGCTCGATCTCGTCGCCGAGCGTTTCTCCGCAGCCATCGCCGAACATGGACCGGATTCCGTTGCCTTCTACGTTTCCGGCCAGCTTCTGACCGAAGACTACTACATCGCCAACAAGCTGATGAAGGGCTATATCGGTTCCGCCAATATCGACACCAATTCAAGACTTTGCATGTCGTCTTCGGTGGCCGGACATCGCCGCGCCTTTGGGGCCGATACGGTGCCCGGCACCTATGAAGACCTTGAGCTTGCCGATCTCGTCATCCTCACCGGCTCCAATCTCGCCTGGTGCCACCCCGTCGTCTACCAGCGGCTTGCCGCCGCAAAGGCCGCCCGGCCGGGCATGAAGGTGGTGGTGATCGATCCGCGCCGGACGATGACGGCCGATATTGCCGACCTGCATCTGGCGGTGCGGCCCGATGGTGACGTCGCCCTGTTCAACGGCCTGCTCTCCCACCTCGCCAAGACCAGCGCCATCGACGAAAACTATGTAGCCGCCCACACCAACGGCTCTGCCGATGCCTTTGCCGCCGCAGGGACCCTGCGGTTTCCCGAACTGATGGAGCGCACCGGGCTCGGCGCCAGCGAATTGCGCCAGTTCTTCAGCCTGTTCGAACGGACCGAGCGGGTCGTCACCTGCTACAGCCAGGGCGTCAACCAGTCCACCTCCGGCACGGACAAGGTCAATGCCATCATCAACTGTCATCTGGCGACCGGCCGCATCGGCCGGTCGGGCATGGGGCCGTTTTCGCTGACGGGCCAACCAAACGCCATGGGCGGCCGCGAGGTCGGTGGCCTTGCCAATATGCTTGCGGCCCATATGGCCATCGAAAATGCGGAGGATCGCGATCGTGTCCAGCGTTTCTGGCAGTCGCCGACCATGGCTGATCACGCCGGCCTGAAGGCAGTCGATATGTTCCGCGCCGTTGCCGATGGACGCATCAAGGCGCTCTGGATCATGGCGACCAATCCGGTCGTTTCGATGCCGGATGCGGATGCCGTCGAGGCGGCGATTGCCGCCTGTCCCTTCGTCGTCGTCTCGGATGTGCTGAAGACGACCGATACCGCCCGCCACGCCCATGTGCTTCTGCCTTCGCTCGGCTGGGGCGAAAAGGATGGTACGGTGACCAATTCGGAGCGCCGCATCTCCCGCCAGCGCCCCTTCTTGGCCGCACCCGAGAAAGCGAAAGCCGACTGGTGGCAGCTTTGCGAAGTTGCCTATCGCATGGGCTATGACGGTTTCGACTATGCAACGCCTGCAGAGATATTTTCCGAGCACGCCGCTCTTTCCGCCTTTGAAAATGGTGGCACGCGCGATTTCGATATCGGCGCCTATGCCGCTCTTGAAGAAGCCTATTATGATGCTCTGAAGCCCTTTCAATGGCCGCAGCCGGCAGGAAAAGGCCGTGACACGACCCGGTTTTTCGCAACCGGCGGCTTCTATCATCCGGACGGACGCGCCCGTTTCATTGCCGTCTATCCGCCGGAAACGGATCGCACGACAACGGATTTTCCTTTAACGCTCAACACCGGCCGCATCCGCGATCAGTGGCATACGATGACCCGGACGGGAAAAAGCGCCCGACTTTCCGCCCATATCGCCGAGCCCTTTGCCGAAATCCATCCCCGCGATGCGCAGACCATCGGCATCGGCAGCGCTGGACTGGTCGAGATCGAAAGCCCCCACGGCAAAAGCATAGCTCGCGCCCTGATCACCGAGCGGCAGGCTCGCGGCAGCATCTTCGTGCCCATGCACTGGAACGACCAGTTTGCCGCAAAGGCCCGCATCGATGCCGTCGTGCCGCCGCTGACGGATCCCGTATCAGGCCAGCCTGCCTCCAAGAATGTCGCCATCGCAGCGCGGCCCTTTGTGGCTTCCTTCTATGGTTTCGCCGTTTCCGTCGCAAAGCCGGCGCAGCCGCAGGCAGACTACTGGGCTTTGGCGAAGGCCGATGGCGGATGGCGGATCGAGCTTGCCTTTGCCGAAGCCCCTGCCGACTGGACAGCATGGTGCCGAGCCACCTTCGGTATCGATGGCACCGTCGAGCCTTTGGGCTACGCCGATTACCAGACCGGAGACCTGAGACTCGCGTTCTTCGATGGCGAAAGGCTGCTTGCCGCCCTGTTTCTGGCGCGTGAGCCCGTGGCTGTGGCCCGCAACTGGGCGGTTTCGCAGCTCACAGCCGAACACGGCAATCTGCGCAAGCGCTTCACGCTGGTCGCCGGGCGTCCGGGCGCCGGCCGTGCCGATCCCGGCGCCACCGTCTGTTCCTGCTTCAGCGTCGGCGTCAATCAGATCGTCGGGGCCGTGCGTGGCGGTTGCCACAGCGTCGAGGCCCTCGGCAGGCAACTCAATGCCGGAACCAATTGCGGCTCCTGCCGCGCGGAAATCAGGGGGATCATCGATGGATGTCTTGCAGCAGCCGCGGAATGAAGCACCCGCCCGCATGGAGGCTTTGGCAAAACTGCCGGTCTTCTGGGCTTTGGAGAACAAACGCTGCGTTATCGTCGGCGGCTCCGATGCGGCGGCTTGGAAGGCGGAACTGCTCGCCTCCTGCGGCGCCCATGTCGAGGTGTTCGCGGAAACACTCAGCGAGACCTTCGGGGCCCTGCTCACTCGCCCACCGGCCCATGCGTCCGCCAAGCTGACCCACAGGCCGGAGCCCTGGAACGAACAGGTTCTCGCAGGTGCGACCCTTACGATCGGCGACTTCGAGGACACAGACGACGCCGCGGTTTTCTTCGCGGCGGCCCGCGCCGCAGGCGTGCCGGTCAATGTCATCGACAAGCCGGCCTATTGCCAGTTCCAGTTCGGCTCCATCGTCAACCGTTCACCGGCCATCATCGCGATCTCGACGGATGGTGCGGCGCCGATACTCGCGCAGGCCATCCGTCGCCGGATCGAGACGCTGCTGCCGCGCAGCCTGAAGGCCTGGGCGGCCCTTGCGCAATCCGTGCGCGAAAGTGTCAATCTCTGGCTGGAGCCGGGTCCGCAGCGCCGCGCCTTCTGGGAAAAATTCGTCGAAGCCGCTTTCACAAGTGCGGGTGCACCCGATGAGGAGGCCACCGTAGAGTTGATCCGTGAAGCGGAAGCGCTTTCCACCACCACCGAGCGCGGTCGCGTAACGCTGGTTGGCGCAGGTCCGGGCGACGCCGAACTCCTGACTTTGAAGGCGGTGCGCGCGCTGCAGGCAGCCGATGTCATCCTGTTCGACGATCTGGTCTCCGATGAGGTGCTGGAACTCGCACGCCGGGAGGCCAAGCGCATGCTGGTCGGCAAGCGCGGCGGCCGCGAAAGCTGCAAGCAGGAGGATATCAATGCCATGATGGTGAAGCTCGCCAAGGCGGGCAAGCGCGTGGTGCGGCTGAAATCCGGCGATCCGATGATTTTCGGGCGGGCCGGCGAGGAAATCGCCCATTTGAGGCAAGAGGGCATCCCTGTCGATGTCATTCCCGGCATCACCGCCGCAAGTGCCATGGCATCGCGTCTCGGCATATCGCTCACCCATCGCGATCATGCCCAGTCCGTTCGCTTTACCACCGGCCATTCCCGCCACGGCGGCCTGCCCGATGATATGGACTGGCGCTCTCTGGCCGATCCCAAAACGACGAACGTCTTCTACATGGGAGGCCGCACGGCGCCCCTCATCGCCCGGCGCCTTATGGAAGAAGGACTTTCGCCGGAAACGCCGGCCGTCGTCGTCAACAATGTCAGCCGGGCCAATGAGCGGTGCTGGTCCGGCACCTTGGGCAGCCTTGGCGAAGGTGTTCGTGACATCGGTTACGAACAGCCGGTGCTGATCGCCGTTGGCAATGCCTTTGCGGAAGGGCGGCTTGCTCCCCTTGCTATCCCCGGAGAGGCCGGGAAAGCCGCAAGCGCAGGCGACGGCGAGACGGATTTCTATCGGGCGACGGCGGCTGTTTGATGCCGAGCCTTATGCGATTTCGATGATGTAGGCAGTCGTCTCGCCGGTGCTATCGACGATCAGCTCCTCGCCAGCGGCAAGGTCGAGGATCACATCGTCGGCTGCGAGCGCATGGCGGGCCTCGCCTATGGTGACTGTTGCCGCGCCCGTGAAAACCACCGCGTTAAGCGTCTGCCGACCTGAAATCGAAAGCGTTCCGGACCATTGCAGCCGTTTCATTTCATGGCTGGCATGGCCGCGCGCCGTCATGATGTTGAGATCGGTCGTTTCCCCGCCCTCGATTTCTGCGTCGATGTCCACTTCGCCCGCAAAGGCAAAAGGGTCGCCGAGCGCGGTGAGGCGGGCAAGGTCCTTGCCCTCCGATATCAGCCGGACTGGATTGCCGCGCAGCGCCACGATGGTGCGGTCAATGCCTGGAAAGCGGGAGAAGGGGCCGGAGGAGCGGATCGTGGCAAGGCTGATGCGCCAGAGAAAAGGCACATCCTGCCCCGGCATCAGCGCCACCTCCCGGGTGACGCCCCCGCCGTTTTTCCATGGCATGGCTTTATGATCTGCCGCGCGCAATATCCGCATGATGTCCGGGCCGTTCGTTTTAGTTGCCGAGGATCCCGGGCAAACGCAGGCCCTTATCCTTGGCACATTCGATGGCGATGTCGTAGCCCGCGTCGGCGTGGCGCATGACGCCGGTTGCCGGGTCGTTCCAGAGAACACGCTCGAGACGCTTGGCGGCATCGTCCGAACCGTCGGCGCAGATGACGACGCCCGAATGCTGCGAGAAGCCCATGCCGACGCCGCCACCATGATGCAGCGACACCCAGGTCGCACCTGATGCAGTGTTGAGCAGGGCGTTGAGCAGCGGCCAGTCCGATACGGCGTCCGAACCGTCCTTCATCGCTTCGGTTTCGCGGTTCGGCGAGGCGACCGAGCCGCTGTCGAGATGGTCGCGGCCGATGACGATCGGCGCCTTCAGTTCGCCGTTCCTAACCATTTCGTTGAAGGCCAGTGCCAGCCTGTGGCGATCGCCGAGGCCGACCCAGCAAATGCGAGCCGGAACACCCTGGAAGGCGATGCGCTCGCGCGCCATGTCCAGCCAGTTGTGCAGGTGCTTGTTGTCCGGCAGCAGTTCCTTGACCTTGGCGTCGGTCTTGTAGATGTCTTCCGGATCGCCGGAGAGGGCCGCCCAGCGGAACGGGCCGATGCCCTTGCAGAACAGCGGGCGGATGTAGGCCGGAACGAAGCCCGGGAAGGCAAAGGCATTTTCGAGGCCTTCGTCCTTGGCCATCTGGCGGATGTTGTTGCCATAATCGAAGGTCGGGATGCCCATGTCCTGGAAGGCGATCATCGCTTCGACATGGTCTCGCATCGAGGCGCGTGCGGCCTTTTCCACCGACTTCGGATCGCTGACGCGCTTGTCCTTCCATTCACCCATCGTCCAGCCCTTCGGCAGATAGCCGTTGATCGGGTCGTGCGCCGAGGTCTGGTCGGTGACCATGTCCGGACGGATGCCGCGGCGGACCATCTCGGGCAGGATGTCGGCGCAGTTGCCGAGCAGGCCGACGGATTTCGCCTCGCCGTTCCTGGTCCAGCGGGCGATCATCTCCATCGCTTCGTCCAGCGTCTCGGCCTTTTCATCGAGATAGCGGGTGCGCAGACGGAAATCGATCGAATCCGGGTTGCACTCGACGGCAAGGCAGGACGCGCCGGCCATGACGGCTGCGAGCGGCTGGGCGCCGCCCATGCCGCCGAGGCCTCCGGTCAGGATCCACTTACCTTTTAGATCGCCGTTATAGTGCTGGTTGCCGGCCTCGACGAAGGTTTCGTAGGTGCCCTGCACGATGCCCTGCGTGCCGATGTAGATCCACGAGCCGGCGGTCATCTGGCCGTACATGGCGAGACCCTTCTTATCCAGCTCGTTGAAGTGATCCCAGGTTGCCCAGTGCGGCACGAGGTTTGAGTTGGCGATCAGCACGCGCGGCGCATCCTTATGGGTGCGGAACACGCCGACCGGCTTGCCGGACTGGACGAGCAGCGTTTCGTCCTCGTTGAGGCTGCGCAGCGTCTCGACGATCTTGTCGAAATCGGCCCAGGTACGCGCGGCGCGGCCGATACCGCCATAAACCACCAGCTCATGCGGGTTTTCCGCGACGTCGGGGTCGAGATTGTTCATCAGCATGCGCAGCGGCGCTTCGGTCATCCAGCTCTTGGCGGTGAGTTCGGTGCCCTTTGCGGCGCGCACGTCGCGGATGTTGTGACGGGGATTGCTCATTGTGTGTTCCTCCGGATCAGTGTGTCAGGCCAAGCGCTGTCTCTTCGATGCGCTGGAGAATGGTTTTGAGATAAGGGCGGAGCCGTTCGGCCTTGGCGGTGTCGTAGGCGAAGGGCGGCGCTTCGGTGGCAAGATGGGTGGATTGCGCCAGCTCCATCTGGATGGCATGCACGCCCGTCTCAGGTTTGCCGTAGTGACGGGTCGTCCAGCCGCCCTTGAAGCGGCCGTTGAGAATGCTGGTATAGCCGTTCGCGTTGAGCGCGACATCGACGGCGGCGTTCTGTATCGCGACATCGCAGGTCTTGCCGCCATCCGTGCCGATGTTGAAATCGGGCAGGATGCCTTCGAACAGGAAGGGGATGTCCGAGCGGATCGAGTGGCAGTCGTAGAGCACCGCGACACCGTGGATCGCTTTCACGCGTTCGATCTCGGCCAGGAGGGCTGCGTGATACGGCGCGTGGAAATCAGCGAGACGGGCAGCGATATCCGCCTCGGTCGGTTCTTCGCCGTCCTTCCAGATCGGAACGCCATCGAAATCCGTCGATGGAACGAGGCCGGTTGTGTTCTGGCCGGGATAGAGGCTGACGCCGTCCGGATCACGATTGGCGTCGATGACATAGCGATGGAAGGTAGCGCGCACGGTCGTCGCATTCGCCAGCAAGCCGGCGTAAAGATCGTGAATGTGCCAGTCGGCATCGGCAAGCAGCCGGCCGTTGTCGTTGAGGCGCTGGGAAATATCAGCCGGAATCTCCGTTCCCGTATGCGGGAAGGCGAGGATGACCGGCGATGAGCCTTGTTTAACTTCGAACACGGCCATGCTCAGCCCTCCAGCGCCGGCAGCAGACCGGCGGAGACACTGGCCGTCAACGTGCCGTCGGCCACAAGCGATGTCGCCGCAGCGAGATCGGGCGCCATGAAGCGATCTTCTTCCAGCGTCGCCACGACCTTGCGCAGGGCAGCAATCGCCTTGCGGAGTTCGGAGCTCGTTGCCAGCGGCGCGCGGAATTCAACGCCCTGTGCCGCGGTCAGCGCCTCGATGCCGATGATCGAGAAGAGGTTTTCCGTCATCTGCAGCAGGCGGCGTGCGCCATGGCAGGCCATGGAAACATGATCTTCCTGATTGGCCGAGGTGGGGGTCGAATCCACCGAGGCCGGGTGCGCCATCTGCTTGTTCTCGCTCATCAGTGCGGCCGAAGTAACTTCGGCGATCATCAGCCCGGAGTTGAGGCCGGGCTTTTTCGCAAGAAAGGCCGGCAGGCCGTAGGAGAGGGCCGGATCGACGAGCAGCGCGATACGACGCTGGGCAATCGCACCGATCTCGCACACCGCGATGGCGATCTGGTCGGCCGCGAAGGCAACGGGCTCGGCGTGGAAGTTGCCGCCGGAAACGACGCTATCGTCGGACAGCACCAGCGGATTGTCTGTCACCGCATTGGCTTCGATCTCCAAGGTGCGGCCGGCCATGCGCAGAAGATCGAGGCAGGCGCCATCGACCTGCGGCTGGCAGCGGATGCAGTAAGGGTCCTGCACGCGCTCGTCGCCCTGCAAATGGCTTTCGCGGATGACGGAGCCGGCGAGTAGGCCGCGAAGCGCAGCCGCCGTATCGATCTGGCCCTGATGGCCGCGCAGGGTGTGGATATCGGCCGTGAACGGTGCGGAGGAGCCCATGGCGGCATCGGTCGAAAGCGCACCGGTGATCAACGCCGCCTGCGCTGCACGATGGGCACGGAACAGGCCGGCCAAGGCCAGCGCCGTCGAAGCCTGCGTGCCGTTGATCAGGGCCAGGCCTTCCTTCGCGGCCAGCACGACAGGTGTCAGGCCGGCCTTTTCGAGCGCTGCTGCACCGGGCAGGCGTTCGCCTTGATAGAAGGCTTCCGCCTCGCCCATCATCACGGCAGCCATATGGGCAAGCGGCGCGAGATCGCCGGATGCGCCGACGGAACCCTTTCCCGGGATCAGCGGCGTCACGCCTTTTTCCAGCATGCCCTCGATCAGCCGAACGAGGTCGAGCCGCACACCGGAAGCGCCGCGGCCGAGCGAGATCAACTTCAGCGCCATGATCAGGCGCACGATGTTTTCGGCCAGCGGCTGGCCGACGCCGCAGCAATGGGAGAGGATCAGGTTACGCTGGAGCGTTGCCGTGTCGGCCGCCTCGATCTTGATCGAGGCCAGCTTTCCAAAGCCGGTGTTGATGCCGTAGACGGGCTCGTTGCCGGCGGCGATCGCCGCGATGCGGGCGGCGGCACGTTCGATGCCGGCATCGAAGCTGCGGTCGAGGGCGACGGTTTCAGCGTTCCAGTAGATCCGGGAAAGCTCGGCAAGCGAGACGTTGCCGGGGCGGAGCGTTATGGTCATGGTTGTTTTCCTCCATCCATCGTGCCCTTGAACACCCGCTTGTGCAGCGGGTTGTAGCCGAAGCGGTAGACCAGCTCGGCCGGGCTTTCGATGTTCCAGATTGCGAGGTCGGCCTGTTTGCCGGCCTCGATTGTTCCGATATCTGCGAGCTTGCCCAGTGCGCGCGCCGCTTCGCGGGTCACGCCCGCCAAGCATTCCTCGACGGTCATATGAAAGAGCGTCGCGCCCATGTTCATCGTCAGGAGCAGCGACGTCAGCGGCGAGGTGCCGGGGTTGCAGTCCGTCGCAAGCGCCATCTTCGTCGCGTGCTTGCGGAAGAGATCGACAGGCGGCTTCTTGGTTTCGCGAATGAAATAATAGGCGCCGGGCAGCAGCACGGCGACAGTGCCAGCCTTGGTCATGGCGGCGGCGCCTTCGTCATCGGTGTATTCAAGATGGTCTGCCGAGAGCGCGCTGTACTCTGCCGCAAGGGCCGCACCATGCAGGTTGGAAAGCTGGTCGGCATGCAGCTTCACCGGCAGGCCCAATGCCTTTGCCGCGTCGAAGACGATCCGCATCTCTTCCGGCGAAAAGGCGATGCCTTCGCAGAACCCGTCGACGGCATCGACCAGCCTTTCGGCATGGGCGGCCTTCAGCCCCGGCAGCACGACGTCGCGAATGAAGTCGCCATGGCGGCCCTTGTAGTCGGCGGGTGTCGCATGGGCGCCGAGATAGGTGGTGGTGAGGTTGACAGACCGCTGGCCGCCAAGCGCACGGGCCGCCCGCAGCATCTTGGCCTCGTCGGCGACTGTCAGGCCATAGCCGGATTTCACTTCGACCGTCGTCGTTCCTTCCGCGATCAGTGCGTCCAGCCGCGGCAGGCTCTGCGCAACAAGATCGTCTTCGCTTGCGGCGCGGACCTGGCTGACGGAGGAGACAATGCCGCCACCGGCCCGGGCAATCTCTTCATAGGAGGCGCCAGCGAGCCGCATTTCAAATTCGCGCGCGCGGTTTCCGGCGTGAACGATATGGGTGTGGCAGTCGATCAGCCCCGGCGTGATCCAGCGTCCCTCGCAATCGATGACATCCGCATCCGCCGGCACGGAGAGGTCGCGTTCTTCTCCGGCATAGGCAATGCGCTCGCCATCGATCAGGATCGCACCGTTCTCGATGACGCCGAGGCCTTCAAACATCGGGGACAGCGTTGCCAGCCGTGCATTGCGCAGCAGCGTTTTCATGCGCCCTCGCTTTCGGTGTCGGGATGCGTCCCGCCGATCATGGCGCTGACTTTGGCAACCTCGCGGTTCAGCGGCCGGTCGTCGCGATAGAAGGCTACCGTGTTGCGAACGCGGCCGTAGAGCGCGGCAGTCCGGGTTGCTTTGGCCACAGACTTGCCTTGCAGGTCGTAAGCCTGCGCTGCCGCCACCACTTCGATGGCGAGCACGGTCTGCAGATTGCTAAGGATGGCGAGCGCTTTTTCGGCAGCCGGTGTCGCATGCGTCAGGATATCTTCCTGAAGCGCCGAAGTGATGCCGCCATCAAGGCTTGCCGGTGCCGCCAGGCGCCGGTTCTCGGCAACAAGGGCTGCTGCCGTGTACTGGATGATCATGAAACCTGAAGAGACACCGCTTCCTTCGGCAAGGAAGGCGGGCAGGCCGCTCACCAGCGGGTTGACCAGCCGGTCGATCCGCCGTTCCGCAATCGCAGCCAGTCCGGCGGCGGCAGTCGCAAGGCTGTCGAGTGCCAGCCCGAGGGCCGCACCCACGGCATGGGCCTGGGAATGAACTTCAGGCTCGGTGGGTGTGCCGGCCACGACCGGATTGTCCGTGACGCTCGCCAGTTCGCGATCGACGACGACACGCACCTGTTCCAGCGCATCCCTGATGGCACCGTGGATTTGCGGCACGGCACGCAGGCTGAGGGGGTCCTGCGTGCGGCTGCCGGCCGATTGCGCCAGCAACGCGCTGCCTTCGAGCCAGCGACGCAGATTGCGGCCGACCTGCTGCAGGCCCGGAGACTGGCGCAGGGCCAGCGGCATTTCCGCGAAAGGATCGGCCTGGGCGCCCAGGTTTTCATAGGTCATGGCCGCTGCAGCATCGGCCCATTCAACGAGATGAGCGAGACGCGCGACGGCGAGAGCGCCGAGACCGGTCGCACACGGCGTACCGTTGACGAGGCTCAGGCCTTCCTTGGCCTTTAGCGTCAGAGGCGCAAGACCGATCCGCTTCAGCGCCTCGGCCCCCGGGATGACATTCGCGCCATCACGGCACTCGCCTTCGCCGATCAACACAAGGCCGATGGCGGCGGCATGGGTCAGGTAGCCCACCGAACCGCGCGAAGGAATGAGCGGCAGCAAATCTGCATTGAGCAGCGCCGTCAGCGTTTCGATGACCTCCAGGCTCACGCCGGAAAAGCCGTGCGAGAAGTTGGCGATCTGCGCGGCCACGACGGCGCGCGTTTCTTGCCTCTCGAGCGGTGCCCCGACGCCGCAGGCGTGGCTCAGGATGATGTTGCGCGACAGTGCCTGCTGGTTTTCCCGGCTGATGATCACGTCGCAGAGCGCGCCAACGCCGGTATTGATTCCGTAGCCACGGATTTCCCGCTCCACGAGCGCATCGACGATCGCTCGTGCCTCCACGATTCGGCGGCGTGTGTTTTCCGAAAGCGAAAGCTTCGCGCCGTTGGCGATAGCAGCGATGTCCTTCCAGCCGAGCGGACCGTCGATCGTAACCGTATCAGCCATGATGGCCAACCTCCGCACCGGCACGGCGCTGCACGAAGCGGGCGACGTAGTCGTCCGCCGGCGTGTTGAGGATCTGGCTTGGCGTGCCCACCTGCACCAGCTTGCCATCCTTGAGGATGGCGATCTCGGCACCGATGCGCAGGGCCTCGTCGAGATCGTGGGTGATGAAGACGATCGTCTTGGAGAGGTTCTTTTCGAGCTGCAGCAACTGGTCCTGCATATCGGTGCGGATCAGCGGGTCGAGCGCCGAGAAGGCTTCGTCCATGAGGATGACATCGGTATCGGCGGCGAGTGCCCGTGCAAGGCCGACGCGCTGTTTCATGCCGCCGGACAACTGGTGCGGATACTTGTTTTCGTAGCCGGCAAGACCAACGGTCTCGATCCACTTCATGCCGATCGGATTGGCATCCGCCTTGCTCAAGCCCCGCACCCGCTGGCCATAGACGACATTCTGCAGCACCGTGCGGTGTGGCATGAGGCCAAAGCTCTGGAAGACCATGCTGACCCGATGGGTGCGGAAGTCGCGCAAATCCCTGGGTTTGAGGTCGAGCACATTCTTGCCGTCGATCAGGATTTCGCCCGATGTCGGCTCGATCAGCCGGTTGATGTGGCGCACCAGGGTCGATTTTCCGGAACCGGAAAGCCCCATGATCACGAAGATGCGGGATGCGCCGATCTTGAGGCTGATATCGTTGAGCCCGATGCTGCAACCGGTGCGCTCGAGGATTTCGGGTTTTTGGGCGCCGTTGCGGGCCATGGCCATGGCCTCGCCGGCGTTCTTGCCAAAGATCTTGAAGACGTTGCGGATTTCGATCTCAGCCATTCTGGCCATCCTCAAGCTTGGAGCGGCCGAAGCCCTGGGTGATGCGATCGAGCACGATCGCCAGAATGACGATGCCGAGGCCGGCTTCGAGGCCCTTGCCGACATCCAGCGTCTGGATGCCGTTCAACACCTGCTCGCCGAGGCCGCGGGCACCGATCATCGAGGCGACGACGACCATGGAGAGCGCCATCATGATCGTCTGGTTGAGCCCGGCCATAATGGTGGGCGTTGCCAGCGGTAGCTCGACGCCGAACAGGATCTGTCGCGGGCTTCCGCCAAAGGCCGTGGCGGCTTCAACGACTTCGCCATCGACCTGCCGGATGCCAAGGTCGGTCAGGCGAATGAGCGGCGGCACCGCGTAGACGATGGTTGCGAGAACGGCCGGGACCTTGCCGAGGCCGAAGAGCATGATCGCCGGGATAAGATAGACGAAGCTCGGCATGGTCTGCATTACGTCGAGTACCGGCAGGGTGATGCTGCGCATCAGCCGGCTCTTGGCAAGCCAGATGCCCATGGGAACGCCGATCGCCACCGAGATCAGCGTCGCCATAAGCATCAGCGCCAGCGTCTGCATGGCGAGGTCCCAGAGCCCGAGCGCCCCGATCGCAAACAGCAGCACGGCCACGACGATCACCAGCGAAACCTTGCGGGTCGCCTGCCATGTCAGGACCATAAAGGCGATGATCATCACCCACCAGGGCAGGCCGCGCAAAATCCATTCGATGAACAGGATCGCCTGCAGGATGGTGTGGGAGATCGCCTTGAAGACAAAACCGTAATTGACCACCAGCGCCTGGACCGCCGTGTTGATCGGCTCGCGGATGGAGATATGGAGGGCATCGGGAAACATCGCTCACGTCCTTGGAATGGCTGAAAAGCCACCGTCGATTGTCCGACGGTGAAAACGGCCGCGCGGTGGACGCGCGGCCGGTTCAGGTTACTTCAGCGAGGATTCGATCTTGGTCTTGGCTTCCTGCGAAACCCACGCACCCCAGACGTCGCCCTTGGTCTTCAGGAATTCTGCTGCAGCCGTCGCGGCATCAACCTTCTGGTCGACCATGTAGGCGAGGCTTGCATTGATGTCTGCAAGCGGGAAGGTCGCCTTTTCAAGGATCTCGATGATCTCCGGCGCCTCCTTGGCAAAGGTGCTGTTGACGCCGTACGCCACTTCGACACCCGGGAAGGCGCAAGCCTCCTCGCGCTTGCCGGTGGCGCTCGTCAGTTCCTTCCAGCAGGCATCGTTATAGGCCGGCTCTTCCAGCTGAACGAGCTTGAACTTGCCCATGATGGCCGTCGGGTTCCAGTAGTAGAAGAGCACCGGTTCGCCCTGCAGATAGGCGGCGCTGATGCCGGCGTCGAGCGCGGTGCCCGTGCCCGGGCGGAAGTTCACGTAGTTATCCGTAAGCTTGTAGGCTTCGAGCTTGGCGGTGTTGACGCCTTCGCAGGTCCAGCCCGACGGGCAGTTCAGGAAGCGGCCCTTGGAAGGCTCTTCCGGGTCCTTGAAGAGTTCAACGATCTTCGGGTCCGTGAGCTGGGAAACACTCTTCAGGTCGGGCGCTGCCGGCTTGATGCCGCGGGCTTCGTCGCCCTTGACGAGATATTCCGGCACGAACCAGCCTTCGGAGGCGCCAACGAAGGTCTTGCCGACGGAGACGACCTGACCGGCAGCGGCGGCATTGTTCCAGACGTCGGAACGGCCGATCCATTCTTCGGCGAAGATCTGCACGTCATTGTTGGCGGTCGCCTGTTCGAGCGTCACCGAGTTGCCGGGGATCGAATCCACCTGGCAGTCATAGCCGTTGGCAAGAATGGTCTTCATGACCTCGGTGATAAGAGCGCCGCTTTCCCAGTCGATGCCGGCAAAGGTAACGGTCTTGCCGTCGCCGCAATAGGAGGCTGCATTGGCGCCGGTCATCGAGCCGCCGAGCATCAGGGCGGTGGCGAGCAGCGTGTATTTCAGTTTCGAGTTCAGCATGTGGTTCCCCTTTTTGTGCTGTTGAAACGAAGGTGAATTTTCGGGTTCAGGCGAGTTTCCGAAGAACCTCCCGGAATGCGCGGTCGATCTCTTCTTCCCGTTCGTGGCGGCCGTCACGGACGACCCACCGGCCAGCGGCCATGACGTCGCGAACGGCTTCGTTCCCGAGAGCGAAAAGCCAGCGCCCAAGGATCTGGTCGCCGGAGGCGGTGCCGATGAAAGGATTGTTGCCGTCGAGCACGACCAGATCGGCTCTTGCGCCAACGCGGATACCCATTGTCTCAAGACCCGCCGCCTGGGCGCCGCCCTTCAGCGCCGCGTCGAACAGGGTGCGACCGACGGAGGCGCCGGCGCCGGAGGCGATCCGGTTGCGGCGGCGGTCGCGCAGGCGCTGGCCGTATTCCAAGAGGCGCAATTCTTCCGAGACCGTGGTTGCCACATGGCTGTCGGTGCCGATGCCGATCGCGCCGCCATGGCTCATGAAATCCGTTACCGGGAAAATGCCGTCGCCCAGATTGGCTTCGGTTGCCGGGCAGAGGCCCGCGACGGCACCGGAGCGGGCCAGTTGCTGCGTCTCGCCGGCCGTCATGTGCGTTGCATGGATCGCGCACCAGCGGCTGTCCACCGGTATCTCGTCCAGCAGGAATTCCACCGGCCGGCGACTGCTCCAGGCGAGGCAGTCTTCGACTTCCCGTTCCTGCTCGGCCACATGGATATGGATTGGGCCGCCGGTCTTTTCGGCTGCAAGCACGGCGCGCATTTCGTCCGGCGTTGCGGCTCTGAGCGAATGGATCGCGAGGCCGAGCTTGGCACCGGCTGCAGCGGTTTCGGGGTGGAGCGCTTCAAGCAGCGTTAGAAATTCGTCGACGCTGTGGATGAATGGCTTCTGCCCTTCGCCCGGCGCCGTGGCGCCAAAGCCGGCATGGGCGTAGAACACCGGCAGATGGGTGAGACCGATCCCCGTCGTCTGCGCGGCGCGAAGAATGCGCAGCGAGGTTTCCGCAGGATTTTCGTAACGCACGCCACCAAGGGCATGATGGAAATAGTGGAACTCGACGATGTGGCCAAAGCCGCCTTTGAGTAATTCACTATACAACTTTGCGGCGGTTGCCTCGATGTCGTCCGGCGACATGCGGCCGACCAGACGGTACATCATGTCGCGCCAGGTCCAGAAACTGTCGTCGGTCGATCCCGCAACTTCGGCGAGGCCGGCCATGGCGCGCTGGAAAGCGTGGGAATGCAGGTTATGCAGGGCGGGAACGACAGGACCCGCTGTAGATGCGCTTGCCGCAGAACGCGCAGCGCCTGCTTCGATT
Source organism: Pararhizobium arenae (assembly GCF_001931685.1). GTDB lineage: Bacteria > Pseudomonadota > Alphaproteobacteria > Rhizobiales > Rhizobiaceae > Pararhizobium > Pararhizobium arenae. The sequence goes on from NZ_MOOY01000005.1 coordinate 372,277, forward strand.
GCCGTGATGATCCCGTTTCCGTCTATGGTGACGGCAACGTCGGAAGCCCATCCCTCAGGCAGCAATATCTGTTGGCAATGCAGCGTCTGAGCAGCAGTCATTTGCGTGGCCTTCAAAAGTTGTATAGGGAACATGACAGAGTTTTTTTGAGCCGACAAGTGGGGCTTGCGGAAACTTTGGACTTTATTTTCGATGCATATTTTGTAAGCACATTAGGATCAGGCGACATTCGGCGTGCACAAAGCATCGCCTGATCTCGTGGGTGCCATAAAGGAAAGTGACGATGTCCGAGGGCGAACAGACCAGCCAAGCCGCGACGGGGCGGGAGATGCCGCTCTACGAGCGTCTCAAGGCGGATATCAAGCAGCGGATCGAGACCGGCGAATGGCCGGCGCATCACCGCGTTCCTTCCGAAAACGAGATGTCCGAGACGATGAATGTGAGCCGCATGACCGCCAACCGCGCGCTGCGGGAACTGGCGAGTGAGGGCGTCATCGTGCGGGTTCAGGGCAGCGGGTCATTCGTTGCCAGCAAGAAGCGCAGTGCTCCTTTTATGGGCGTTCGCAACATCGCCGACGAGATCAAGGAGCGTGGCTCGCTGCACATGCCGCAGGTCATTCTGGCCCAGACGGAAATCTGCGGCCACGATCTGGCCGAAGCGTTGGAGGTGGAGGTTGGCCGGCCCGCCTTTCATTCCGTCATTCTTCATCACGAGGACGACCTGCCGATCCAGCTGGAAGACCGTTTCGTCAATCCGTCCGTGGCGCCGGATTATCTCGCGCAGGATTTCACCAAGATCACGCCCAATGCCTACCTCACCAGCATCGCGCCGATTTCGCACACGGAGCAGTTCGTCGAGGCGGTCTTGCCGCAGCCCTGGGAGTGCAAGCATCTCGCCATCGTGCGTTCCGAGCCCTGCCTGCTGATCCGCCGCCGCACCTGGTCATCCGGCCGGATCGTCACATCCGTTCGGCTTCTTTATCCCGGCAGCCGCTATCGGCTTGAAAGCAGTTCGTAGTCACACCACCGTCTCGCCACCATCGACGACGAGGATCTGGCCGGTCATGTAGGACGAGCGATCCGAGACGAGGAAGAGGATCGGTTCGGCAATCTCCGAAACATCCGCCCAGCGGCCGAGCGGCACTTGCTTGGCGACATAGGCCTCGATCGCGTCGCGGCCGCCCATTTGGGCGATGAACGGCTCGTTGAAGGGGGTATCCACCCAGCCGGGGCAGAGCGCATTCACGCGGATGCCGAATTTCGCGTAGTCGCCGGCCATCTGCCGGGTCATGGCGATCACGGCGTGTTTCGTCGTCGTATAGGCGATCATCTCGCGGTCGTAGAGCACGCCGGAGGAGGATGAGGTGTTGAGGATCACGCCCCGGCCCGCCTTTTTCATGATCGGCATGACGAAACGCGACGCCATGAAATGCGCCCGCACATTCAGCGACCACGACCTGTCGAAACCATCGATCGCGACCTGTTCGAGATCGCCCGCCACCTGCGCGCCGGCATGATTGTGCAGGATATCGATGCGGCCGTGATGCTCGTAGACGGCGGCGATGCCGGCTTCCAAAGCCATGTCGTCGGTGACGTCAAGCACGAGGCTTTCGCCGCTGCCGCCGGCCTCGTGGATGAGGTCTACAGTCTCGCCGGCATTGATGAAATCGATATCGACGACCACCACATGGGCGCCTTCGCGGGCCATCGCGAGCGCGCCGGCCCGGCCGATGCCGGAACCCGCGCCGGTGACGATTGCGACCCGGTTGCTGAGGATCATGGCGGCCTCCCGTTTCTTCTGTTTTCGTTTGTCTTTTTTGGAAAACCGGTTCCCACTTTTGCCCGACAAACTCTAGTTATTTGTTTTCTTTTCGCGCATCAGGAAACGCGCGATCAGGATCATGCAGAGCGATGCCACCAGCACCATCGTCGCGATCGCGTTGATCTCGGGCGTGACGCCCCGGCGGATCGAGGCGAAGACGTAGATCGGCAGCGTCGTGTTGGAGCCGGCGACGAAGAAGGCGATGATGAAATCGTCGAAGGAGAAGGTGAAAGCGAGCAGAAAGCCGGCAAGGATCGACGGCATGATCTGCGGCAGCACGATCTCACGGAAGGTGGTGAGCGGCGTCGCGTAGAGATCGTTGGAGGCCTCGACGATATCGCGACCGAGGCTTGCGATGCGGGCTTTAACGATCATCGTCACCAGCGCCATCGAAAACAGTCCATGGGCTGCGATGATCGAGCCGAAGCCGAGCGACAGTTTCGGCGGCTGTTCGCCCGGCCACGCGGCCGCCAGCAGCGGGTTGAGGAAGCCGAAGACCTGCACGAGTGCAACAAGCGTGGCGATGCCGATGACGACGCCGGGAACGACGATGGCGGCGGCGAAGAGGCCGTCGAAGACGGCCCGCATCCGGCCACCGAGCCGCTCCATACCGAGCGCCGCCATGGTGCCGAAGACGGCGGCCAGCACGGCGCTGGTAAAGGCGATGACCAGGCTGTTTTGCAGCGCGTCCATCAGGAACGTATTAGAGAGCGCCTTGGCATACCACTGGGTCGAAAAGCCGACGAACTCGCTGGCGCTGCGGCCGGAGTTGAACGAGAACAGCACGACCAGCGCGATCGGCGCGTAAAGGAACAGATAAACGGCGGTGATCAAAGCGCGCATCAGACGAGATCCACCTGTCGGGTGCCGGCAAAGCGCCAGGCGATGCGCATGGCAATCAGCAGGATAAAGACGACAACCACGACAAGGGTCACGGCGATGGCCGAGCCGAAGGGCCAGTTGCGCGATTGCAGGAAGAGATCGACCAGCGCATTGCCGATGAAAAACACCTTGCCGCCGCCCAGCAGCTGCGGGATCAGATATTCGCCGAGAAGCAGGATGGTGACGAGCGCGACCCCGGTCATGACGCCCGGCAGCGACAGCGGCAGGGTGATGCCGAAGAAGGTGGAGAGCGGTTTTGCGCCGAGATCGGCGGAGGCCTCAAGCAGGCGGCGATCAAGCTTTTCGAGGCTCACATAGATGGGCATGATCATCAGCGGCAGATAGCCATAGACGATGCCGAGCAGCACGGCGCCCGGCGTATTGAGCAACCGCACATTCTCGATGCCGATCATCTCAAGGAGATGCGGGATGCCGCGGGCGCCGAGAATGTACATCCAGGCATAAACGCGCACGAGAAGGCTCGTCCAGAACGGCACGACCACCAGCGAGACCAGCACGAGGCGGTATCGCGGGCTGGCCTTCACGGCGAGATAATAGGCGACGGGGTAGGCGACCACGAGGCAGAGGAAAGCGCCGACAGGCGCGAGCAGCAGCGTGTTCTTGAAGGCGGCCGCGCGGGCGCCGAGATTGGCGAACTGCTCGAGAGTGAAGGACGGCTGATAGCCGCCTTCCGGGGCGCGCTCGCCAAAGGCGAAGACGACGATGGCGATGAACGGCAGCACCAGAAACACGAACAACCACAGGCTTGCCGGCGCCAGCAGCGCTGCTGTGACCAGGCGTTTTTTGGTTTCAGGCGAGGTGGCCATTGGATGTTTTCTGTTGGTGAATGGGGTCTACGGTCGTCCCCTCTCCCCGCGTGCGGGGAGAGGGCTAGGGTGAGGGGCAATACCGCGAACTCGGATTTTGCGGTTCTGCCCCTCATCCGCCCTTCGGGCACCTTCTCCCCGCGGGCGGGGAGAAGGGAAAGATCAAGCCGACTTGAACCGCGCCATCAGTTCCGCACGGGCCGGATCGGTCAGCGTCACGGCGGCGCCGAATTCCAGCGGGGTCAGCGAGGCTTCGTCCGGATAGACGATCTTGTTGGAGGTGATCTCCTTCGGCAGAAGCTCGATCACGCGGCTGTCGGTCGCGGGCGCGCCGTTGGCGATGTGCTCCTTCACGGCGTTCGTCGGGTCCATCAGGTAGTTGAGCAGGGCATAGCCGGCCGCCTTGTTCGGTGCATCCTTGGGGATGGCGTAGAAGTCGGTCCAGATTTCGCCGCCGTCGGTGCCGAGGATGTAAGCGATTTCCGGCATGTCGCGGTTGAGCTGCGCGCCGTCATTGGTCCAGCACATGGTCATCCAGGCATCGGTGGAGCGCATCGACGGCTGGTAGTCGGAGTTGATGGCGTAGAGATGCGGCTTGACCTTGATCAGCAGTTCCTCGGCCTTGGCGAGTTCGCCGGCGTCGATGGAGTTGAAGCCGTAGCCGAGCGAGACCAGCGCGCTGCCGATGGTGGTCAGCTGGTAGTCGTGCACCATGGCGCGACCGTCGGCCTCGGTCTGGGCGATCTCGAAGAAATCCTTCCAGCTCTTCAGCGGCGTCTTGAGCTTGTCGGTGTTGACCGCAAAGCCCGTCGTGCCCCAGTTCTTCGGCACGGCAAAGGTCTTGCCGTCGATCTGACCCTCCGAGGTGAAGCGGGTGTTCTGGGTGGTGGACGAGAAGTTCGGCACCTTCGACATGTCAAGTTCATCGATCAGGCCGAGCTTCTGGTAGGTGGAGATCGTGTAGTTGGTCGGCACGAACAGCGACCAGCCGGAGGCGCCGGCCTGCAGCTTCGCCAGCATTTCCTCGTTTGAGCCGAAGACGTTGACCTCGACGGCAACCCCGGTCGCGGCGGTGAAGTTCTCGAAGGTCGCGGGGTCGTGGTAGTTCGGCCAGGTGGCGATCGACATCTGCGTGCCGAGGTCTTCGGCGGCGTATGCCGGGGTCGACAGTGCGCCGGGGAAGCGGGTCATGACGGCGGTCGCAAGGCCGAGGCCGGTGATGCCGAGAAAGTGACGGCGCGAGACCGAGCCACGCTTCAGGCGCATGAACTCGTCCATGAAGCCCGATGCCGAGATGGGAAGATTATCCTTGTAGTCCTTGCTCATGATGCTGTTCCCTTTGTTTTGATTTTAGGCTGCACTTGATGCTGGAAAAATGTGGGCGGCTTTCGGATCGAAGCCGAGGAAGACCGCTTCGCCAGGCTCGACCAGTTCGCTGTCGGCAAGGCCGCGACGATCCGCCGTCACGAGAAAATCGCCAAGGCCGGGAACGCTGACGGCATATTCCGCCGACGAGCCGAGGAAGATGCGGTGAGTAACCGTGCCCTGGAACGAGGCGAGATCGGCTGTTGCTGCCCGGGTCAGGCGAATGGCCTCGGGGCGGATCGCGACAATCGCATCGCCGGACGCGACCGCACGGTTAGCTGCCGGGATCGCCGAGCCGTTTCTGAGCCGCAGCGTGATGCCGCCGGCTTCCAGCGTGGCGTCGATGCGGTTGGTCTTGCCAACGAAATCGGCCACGAAGAGATCGGCGGGACGGTCATAGACCTCCTGTGGCGAGCCGAGTTGGCGGATGCGCCCGGCGCTCATCACACAAACGACATCGGCCATGGACAATGCCTCTTCCTGATCGTGGGTGACGAGCACGAAGGTAATGCCGAGTTCACGCTGCAACGTCTGCAGTTCGATCTGCATGGCCGAGCGCAGCTTCTTGTCGAGGGCGGCGAGTGGTTCGTCGAGAAGCAGCACGGAGGGGCGATTGACGATGGCGCGGGCGAGCGCCACGCGCTGCTGCTGGCCGCCGGACATTTCATGGATCCGGCGCTTGGCGAAGCCGCCGAGCCGGACCATTTCCAGCGCTTCCGCCACGCGGCGGCTGATTTCGGCGGACGGAAGCTTCGGCCGCATCTGTTTCAGGCCATAGGCGACGTTCTGCTCGACGTCGAAATGGGGAAACAGCGCATAGTGCTGAAACACCATGTTGACCGGGCGGCGATAGGCCGGAATGCCGTTCATCTCGCGCCCGTCGATCAGGACGGTGCCTTCGCTCGGCTGCTCGAACCCGCCGATCATGCGCAGGCATGTGGTCTTGCCGCAGCCGGACGGACCGAGCAGGGCCAGGAAGGCGCCCTTCGGCACGGTGAGGTTGATGTCCGTCACGGCGGTCACGGCGCCATAGTTTTTCGTGACCGAACGGAACTCGATGTCGTTCGTCGAAGCGGATGTCAAATCTGTTCCCCGCGGCTGATTTGTGAAGGGCAGTCTATCGCTGCCTTATGCCACCGTCGTTAGGAAAAGAGTAAGCCCGGCGGTCTCGGACGGTATATACCCCGAAAGAGGTATTTCAGCTCGAAAAGCTTCGTGGAAGGTATATACCGAGGGTATGGATTTGTTGGGCGACGCATGTCGGTGTGCGCTGTCGTCCCCTCTCCCCGCGAGCGGGGAGAGGGCTAGGGTGAGGGGCAAAGCTCTCGTCCTCGAGAGCGCGGCGACGATGCCCCTCATCCGGCCTGTCGGCCACCTTCTCCCCGCGCGCGGGGAGAAGGGATATGCCGCGCTTTCACCCGTCACTCTCCCTGCCGAGGAGGGTGAAATCGCAATCGCCAGAGGGGAGGCTGAACGATGAGCATAAATCTGGAGGCACTCTTCCAGGCCTTCGGCGCCACCATCGGCAAGCCCGCCATGGACGATGCGACCTTCGGCGAGACCTTCCGCCAGATGATGTCGGCGCTGGTGCGGTTCGATTACATCGTCGTCTTTGCCTATCGCGGGCAGGAGCGGCCGATCGATCTCTACAGCACCTTCAATGCGAAGGAGCACATCATCTTCGTGACGCTCTATCAGGCGGGGCCGTACCTGCTTGATCCCTTCTATCACACCGCGCAGGCCCGCCGCTCCGGCGTTTTTCGCATGCGGGAACTCGCCCCGGATCGCTTCTTCTCCAGCGAATATTACCGGACCTATTACGTCCAGACCGGCCTTGCGGAAGAGATCGGTTTCTTCGTCACCACGGAAGATGACATCACCATCGCGCTCTCTCTGATGCGGCGCGAGGAGACCGGCGCTTTTCCCGCTGCCGATTTTGCCGTGCTGAAACAGGCCGAGCCGCTGGTATCGGCTATGGTCCGCTACTACTGGTCCGGCCTCGGCAGCCGTTTCGATGCGCAGCGAAAATCGGGGTCTCGTGGCGGAAAGCGGAGCGGGCAGGACAAGGCGCTGCAGCCCGCCGATGCCGTCTGGCGCGATCTCAACCTCACCAGCCGCGAAACGGCGATCGTCGATCTCGTGCTTCAGGGCCATTCGTCGGAATCGATCGGCCTGAAGCTCAACATCTCCACCGGCACCGTAAAGGTCCACCGCCGCAACGTTTATCGCAAGCTCGGCATCTCCTCCCAGACCCAGCTTCTGTCGCTCTATCTGCGCAGTCTCGCCTGATCGTCGGCGAAGGTCGTGGGCTACTCCCGATACATTGTTTTCATGGCTTTACCCGGGCTGCAAAGCGGCTAGTTTCACGGGGGGATTCTAAGGAGCACAGGAACATGGACGCAATGGTCGGATCGCACGACAGCTTTCTTGTGGTTCTTGCCGTGATGATTGCCGTTGCGGCGTCCTATACCGCCCTCGATCTCGGCGCGCGGATCAGCGCGGCTGAAAGCCGGCTCGGCGCCCTGGCATGGCTGGTCACGGCTGCCGTCTGCATGGGTGGCGGCATCTGGGCAATGCATTTCGTCGCCATGCTTGCTTATGCGCTGCCGGATATGCAGGTGGCCTATGACCCCTGGCTGACGGCCATCTCGCTGGTGACGGCAATTGTCGTCACCGGTGTCGGCTTCGCGCTCGTTGTCAGGGAGGGGAGTGGGCACACGGCCCTGATTTTCGCCGGCCTTTTCATGGGCAGCGGCATTCTGGCCATGCATTACCTCGGCATGGCCGCGATGCGCATGCAGGCGGCACTGGTCTACGATATCGCGTGGGTGGTGATCTCCGTCCTCATCGCCATCGGAGCATCGATCGCGGCGCTATGGCTGGCGTTTCGACGCGCCGGTTTCCTGCAAAAGTCTTTGTCGGCCCTGGCCATGGGGCTCGCCATCTCGGGTATGCATTTTGCCGGCATGCGGGCCGCCTCCTTTCATATGCATGACGGTGTGGATGCCATGCAGCCTGTTGCCGGCAGCGTCGATCAGGGCAATCTGGCCCTTGCCGTGTCGGCGATCGCGTTTCTGATCCTGCTTGCGGCGATCATCGCCGCCATGTTCGATCGCCGGTTCGCAGCGCTTGCCACAAGAGAGGCGATGGCTCTCAAGCGGAGCGAGGAGCAGTTCCGTTCGCTTTATCGCCGCACGCCGCTTCCGCTTCACGCCCTGGGTGCGGACGGCAGGATCGAGGAGATCAGCGATGCCTGGCTGGCGCTGCTCGGCTACGAGCGTGAGGCTGTGATAGGTCGCCCCCTGATCAATTTCATGACGGAGGAATCGGCGCGGCAGAGGCTGCAGGACTGGAAGACGCTGCTGTCGACGGGCGAGCTTCGCGAGCGGGAGTACCGGCTGGTGACCCGTGAAGGTGAATTCATCGATGTGCTTTCGACGTCGAAGGTGGAACGGGACGACGATGGCAACTTCGTCCGCGCGATTGGCGGTCTGGTCGATGTGACGGCACGCCGGCGCGCGGAAGAGGCCCTGCTGCAGGCCCAGAAGATGGAGGCCATCGGTCAGCTCACCGGCGGCGTCGCCCACGATTTCAACAACATTCTGGCCGTCATCCTCGGCAACCTCGAAATGCTGCGCAAGCGGGTCGGGGACGACGAACGGATATTGCGTTTTGCCGACAATGCCATGGAAGGCGCAAGGAAGGGCGCAAGCCTTACGCAGCGCATGCTGTCCTTTGCGCGAAAGCAGCATCTGAGTTCCGAAGCCGTCGATGTCGGTGCGCTCGTTGAGGGCATGCGCGACCTGCTTGACCGCTCGCTCGGGCCCAGGGTGTCGCTGGTCTTCCAGTTTCCGCAGTCTCTTCCCGCAGTCAACGCCGATCCGCATCAGCTGGAAATGGCTTTACTCAATCTTGCGGTCAACGCCAGAGATGCCATGGATCAAGGGACGATCGCCTTCACGGCGTTGGAATCAACCCAGCCCCCGCCGCCCCTCGAAGCGGGAAATTACGTCTGTATTTCCGTTTCGGATGATGGCCAAGGCATGGATGAGGAAACGTTGGCGCGTGCACGCGAGCCCTTCTTCACGACCAAGGGCGTCGGACGGGGCACCGGCCTTGGACTTTCGATGGCAAACGGATTTGCCGAGCAATCGGGCGGCACTCTTGTCATTTCGAGCCAGAAGGGAGCCGGAACGACCATCGAGGTCTGGCTTCCCGTCGCCGCAGCCGCACCGTCACCAGCTGTCGGCACCGAGCCCGGCCCGGTCGCGGTCGATCATTCCCGCAGCCTGAACGGAAGGACCGTGATGGTGGTGGATGACGAAATCCTGATCCTGCTCGGCACGGAAGCCATTCTCCAGGATCAAGGGGTCAACGTCATAGCGGCCAGCACGGCGATCGAGGCGCTAGAACTCTATAATCGCCATCCTGAAATCGCCTGCCTTGTCACCGATTATGCAATGCCGGGCATGACCGGCGCCCAGCTTGCGGCGGCCCTGCGTGTTCGCAACCCCGCTTTGCCCATCGTCATCGCGACGGGTTATGCGGAAGTGCCGGAGGAAATCGCCGGCTACAGGACGCTCCAGAAGCCGTACTCGGTGGATCTGCTGGTGAATACCATTGCGGCCGCGATCGTTGAACGTGAACTGCAGGCTTGATCGCGAAGGTCGAGCGCCTCTGGCGAGGAGCTTCAAAACGTGGTGAACTGCCGGGAAATAGAAGTATCCGGCACGCACAATTTTGCGTGCATGCCGCTTGCAGCCTCGTGATTGCCATTTTCTTTACATCTCATTGAGCATGATCGGGGTGAAATCATGCGGCGCTGGGCGGCGGTGTAAAAGCCGTGACCCGGCCGGGGTGTTCATGAGGGGCAGCACATGGGCAAGGGCTTCTGTATGTCAGCGGTCATCTCCGCGCTCGCCATCGCAGGATGGCAGGCCTACTCCCTCGACGTGCCCGCCGCGACGAAACCTGCAAAGCCGCAGCCGGTCGCCTTTTCCCTCTACTGCCTGCGCAACATCGACGAATGCCCGACGAAAGGGCCGAAGAAAGTGGCGATGACCGCGCAACTGCGTTCGACGATCGCCTATGTGCATTATCAGGTGAATGCGGAAATCAGGCCCCAGAGCGAGGCCGACGATGTCTGGCAGGCCGACGTCGCCTCCGGCGATTGCGATGACTACGTGATGACCAAGAGGCGGAGGCTTATCGAGGCCGGTATCCCGCCTACGGCGATGGGCCTGCGCTTGAAGCGTCTGGCCGACGGCGAAGGGCACGTTACTTTGCTGGTGCGAACCACGGAAGGCACTTACGAACTGGACAATCTGCGCAAAAGCGTTATCCGGCGCTTCTGACCACCGGTAGGGACGGCATCACTCGGCGTCCTGCCTCACGCGCCTGCTGAACCGCAGGCGCCGAAGCGAGAACGTCGGCAACTGCCTCACCTCCGGCGCAATGACCAGTTCAAAAAACGTGCCCGGTTTCTCCGCCTCGACCATCTTGTCCACGAGCATGCGGTCGGGGCAATCGAACACTCGCAGGTTGCCGCGCGCCGAAACGATGCCAAGGAGATGCTCCGTGGCGTCGTAATAAATTCTCTTGATCGATCTTGACTGCAAGTCCCAGCAAAGCATGGCAAAGCCCCCGCTTCGAATGCGTCGCAATCAAATGCCACACGCCAAGAGTTGTAAAGTGCTGCGGTGCAATATGGCACGACGCACCCAAAAAAAGACCGGCTCCCTGCGTTGCTGGGGTTTTGTAAGTAACCACTATCTACCAATGGTTGTATTTATGAGTATCGTCTGTATCAGGCCTCGCTTAAGATTTCGCCATCGCCTGCAAGGCGCTCGAAAAGCGAGCGCCGGGCCCGACCAACATCCCGCAACGGCGGTTCGCCATATTGGCGTGCATATTCGCGGCTGAACTGCGACTGGCTTTCGTACCCGACCTGATGTCCGGCGGAACCCGCATCCAGCTTTTCCTCCAGCATCAGGCGTCGTGCTTCCTGCAGCCGCAGACGCTTCTGGTATTGCATCGGACTCATGGCGGTGACCGCCTTGAAATGATGGTGCAACGAAGAAACGCTCATGCTGACGCGGTGCGCCAGTTCTTCAATGCGAAGCGGCAGGGCATAGTATTCCTTCAGCCAGGCGCAGGCTTTGCTGATCTGGTGAGACTGGCTTTCCGTCACCGCCATCCGCCGCAGGCGCGCGCCTTGGGGTCCGGCCAGCAGCCGGTACAGTATTTCCTGTTCGAGGAGCGGCGCCATCATTGCCGCTTCCTGCGGACGCTCCAGCAACCGCAGCAACCGGATGATGGCATCAACCAGTTCTTCGGTCACCTGCGACACGACCATGCCGCGTTCGCTGGTCTCGACCTCTGCCGGAGCGGGGCCCAGCGTCTGCACAAGGCTTGCCACCTTGCCGAAATCGATTTCGAAGCCGACGCTGAGATAGGGCTTTTCCAGCGTCGCATCGACCACGCGGCTGGTCACCGGCAGATCGAGCGAGGTCAGCAGAAAATCGCTGCCGCCATAGCGATAGATCTCGTTGCCGAGAACGACTTCCTTCGTACCCTGCGCCACGAGGCCGAAACTCGCCTTGAAGGCAGAGCAGACCGGCATTCCCACCGTAGAGAGCCGGTTGATCATCAGCCCCTTGATCGGCGTCAGGTGTTCGCCGTCTTCCGTCGCATAGGAAGCGATAAGGTCGATCAATTCCTGCTGGCGTAAAAGCGTTCCGTTCTTCATGTGAAGCACCTCCCCGGTACGTCGTCGTTTTCGTTTCCCGAATTTAGGAAATACGCATCATCTAGCAGATTGTCGCGGTCATGTTTTGCAGGATTGTGCAAAAATTTTGCAGGATCGCTCTAACGCTTGTTTTGGTTCGGGGCCATAGTGCGCGCGGGAGAAGCCATTCGCGTTTCCTTTCCCCGCCTCAAGAAATTTAAGGAGCAATCCATGGCCCTGGCAAGAGGATATGCGGCGACCGATGCGTCCAAGCCGCTTGAACCTTTCACTTTCGAACGACGCGCGCCGAATGCGGACGACGTCGTCATCAGCATCAAATATTCCGGCATCTGCCATTCCGACATTCACCAGGCCCGTGGTGAATGGGGCAATTCCAATTTTCCGATGGTGCCCGGACACGAGATCGCCGGCATCGTCACCGAGGTCGGCTCCGGTGTTACGAAGTTCAAGGTCGGCGACCGCGTCGGCGTCGGTTGCTTCGTCGATTCCTGCACGGCCTGCGCAAGCCGCGATCTTGATATCGAGCAGTACCTGCCGGGCCTCGTCGGCACCTACAATGCCTTCGAAGCCGATGGCGTGACGCCGACCTATGGCGGTTATTCCGATAGCATCGTGGTCAAGGAAGGCTATGTGCTTTCGCTGCCGGCAAACCTCGATTTTGCGGCAACCGCACCGCTGCTGTGCGCCGGCATCACGCTTTATTCGCCGCTGCGTCACTGGAATGCCGGTCCGGGCAAGAAGGTCGCAATCGTCGGCATGGGCGGCCTTGGCCACATGGGCGTCAAGCTGGCGCACGCAATGGGCGCCGATGTAACGGTGCTCAGCCAGTCGCTTTCCAAGAAGGAAGACGGCCTGAAGCTCGGTGCGGATCATTATTACGCCACGTCCGACCCGGAAACCTTCAAGTCGCTGGCGAGCAGCTTCGACCTGATCCTCTGCACGGTCTCGGCCGAGCTTGACTGGAATGCCTATGCGAGCCTGTTGAAGGTCGACGGCACGCTGGTTCTTCTCGGCATCCCGGAAAAGCCGGTTCCGGTCCATGCGTTCTCGCTGGTTCCGGCCCGCCGCAGCATTTCCGGTTCGATGATCGGCTCGATCAAGGAAACCCAGGAAATGCTGGATTTCTGCGGCGAGCACAACATCGTCTCGGAAATCGAAATGATCCGCATGGATCAGGTCAACGAAGCCTATGACCGCGTCGTGAAAAGCGACGTGCGCTATCGCTTCGTGATTGATATGGCGACGCTGTAAGAGCCTACCTTCGAGGTATTGCCCCTCACCCTAGCCCTCTCCCCGCAGGCGGGGAGAGGGGACGACGGAGTTTGCCGCTTGTCCCTTCTCCCCGTCATAACGGGGAGAAGGTGGCCGACAGGCCGGATGAGGGGCAATACTTCTCCGAACTTCCGGCAAAAACCTCACAAAAGCTGCAGCGGCCCGTCGTTCTTGATCTCTTCCATCACCGCATAGGTCCGCGTTTCCTTTACCCCTGGCAGGGTCCAGAGCACTTGGCCGAGAAAACTGCGATAGGCGTTCATGTCCTCGAAGCGGGTCTTGACGAGATAATCGAAACCGCCCGCCACCATATGACATTCCAGCACGGCCGGCGCCTTGCGCACGGCTTCGGCAAAATTGTCGAACACCTCCGGCGTCGTCTTGTCGAGCATGACCTCGATGAACACGAGCAGGCCGAAACCCAGCTTGTGCGGGTCAAGCCGCGCGCCGAAGCCAGAGACGTAGCCGTCCTTCAAGAGCCGCCGCAACCGTTCGCTGGTGGCCGTGGGGGAGAGGCCGATACGCTCGGCCAGTTCCAGATTGGTGATGCGTCCGTCGCCCTGAAGGATGTTCAGGATCTTGCGATCGATCTTGTCGATATCCTGGATGGCCATGTCAGGCGGCCAGCCGGGTTTCGGTGAGTTTCACCCAATAGGAGATCCCGTGGGGAATGACGTCGTCGTTGAAGTCATAGGCCGGATTGTGCAAGCCGGCCGTGTCGCCATTGCCGATGAAGACGAAGGCGCCGGGGCGAGCCAGCAGCATATAGGAAAAATCCTCGCCCCCCATCATCGGGTCGAGGCCGTCGGACACCTTGCTGTCGCCGGCGATGCCCCGCGCAGCCTCCAGCGCATAGGCCGTCTCGGCGGCATGGTTGACTGTCACCGGATAGTTGCGGGCGTAGCGCACGGTGGCTTTCGCGCCATAGGCGGCGCAGAGGCTCTCGGCGATCTGGCCGATACGTTTTTCGGCGATATCGCGCATGTCGGGCATCAGCGTGCGCACGGTGCCGGCGAGAATGGCCTGCTCGGGGATGATGTTGTGGGCAAAGCCGGCATTGAACTTGGTCACGGAAACCACGACCGAAGCCAGCGGATCGGCCGTACGTGATGCGATGGTCTGCAGCGCGTTGACGATCTGCGAGCCGATGACGATCGGGTCGATAGTCTTGTGCGGCTGGGCCGCATGGCCGCCGCGGCCGTCGATGGTGATGGTGAATTCGTCGGTGGAGGCCATGATCGGACCCACGCGGCTGCCGAACTCGCCGACCGGCATCCCCGGCATATTGTGCATGCCGTAGACTTCCGCGATGGAGAAGCGCTCCATCATGCCGTCCTTGACCATCTCGTTGCCGCCGCCGCCGCCCTCTTCGGCCGGCTGGAAGATCACCGCGACCGCGCCCTTGAAGTTGCGGGTTTCGGAAAGATATTTCGCCGCGCCCAGCAGCATGGCGGTGTGGCCGTCATGGCCGCAGGCGTGCATCTTGCCGGGCGTGGTCGATGCCCAGGCCTTGCCGCTGGTCTCCGTCATCGGCAGCGCGTCCATGTCGGCGCGCAGGCCAATGGTGCGGCCTTCGCCGAGATTGCCGCGGATGATGCCGACGACGCCGGTGCGGCCGATGCCGGTCACGATTTCGTCAACGCCGAAGTCCCGGAGTTTCTTTTCGACGAAGCTCGCCGTATTTTCCACCGCGAACAGAAGCTCCGGTTTCGTGTGCAGGTAGCGGCGCCATTCGGTCACTTCGTTCTGGAGTTCGGCGGCGCGGTTCAGAATGGGCATTTGTCTTTCCTGTGCTTGCGGGCATGCGCTTCAGGCGCGGGGATGGCAGGTTGTGAAAGAAAGGGCTTTGCCATCACCTTGCCATATAGGTTAAATAGCCGGGCGACACGAGGCAATTCCCGATTTCGAGGTTCGATAGTGGTCAACAGTGCAATTTCGATTGGAAGCAAGAAACTCGCCATTTTGGCGGCGAGTTGCGCCATCGCCCTGTCGAGTGTCCTGCCGGCAATGGCAAATCCGCGCCTGGTCGTCGATGTGAATTCGCTGAAGGTCTATGAGCAGCAGGATATCTTCCAGCGCTGGTATCCGGCTTCGCTGACCAAGCTGATGACCGCTTACACGACCTTCCGCGCCATCAAGGCAGGCCGACTGACGCTTCAAACCCCTGTTGTCATGAGCAAGCATTCCGCTGCCGAGCCGGCCAGCAAGATGTACCTGAAACCCGGCCAGGCCATGCCGCTCGACAGCGCTCTCAAGATGATGCTGATCAAGTCGGCCAACGACATCGCGGTCGCCATCGGCGAAACCGTTGCCGGTTCGGAGCCCGCTTTCGTCGACATGATGAATGCCGAAGCCCGCCGTATCGGCATGACCTCCTCGCATTTCGTCAACCCGAATGGGCTGCCCGGTCCCGGCCAGTACACCACGGCCCGCGATCTTGCGGTTCTGGCGATTACCCTGAAGCGGGAATTCCCGGAATATGCGCCGTACTTCGCCTATGAGGGCTTTCAGACCGGCAAGAAGAAATACCCGAACTACAACATGCTGATCGGCCGTTTCGATGGTGCCGATGGCATGAAGACCGGCTTCATCTGCGCGTCCGGCTTCAATCAGGTCTCGTCCGCGACCCGCAACGGCCGCAGCGTCGTTTCCGTGGTGCTCGGTTCGGATAGCCTCGGTGCCCGTGCCGATGAATCCGCGCGGCTTCTGCAGATGGCGCTCACGGAAAGCAGCGCCGGCAAGCCGGGCCTCGGCCAGATCGCGCCCTATGGCGAAAACCGCGATACGGTGACCGATATCAGCAAGGAAATCTGCTCGGCCCATGCAGCAAAGGTGCGCAGCGAAGGCCGCGACGAGGCGGGTCGCCAGAAGCTGCTGTCGCCCTTCATCCACGAGATCGACCGGCCGCTGCGCCTTGTCTCGGCGGAACTTCTGCCGGGCAGCGGCACGACGAATGCCAAGGGTCAGGTTGCCGGCGGGCAAGGTGATGTTGCCAACGTGCCGATCCCGGTCCCGCGCCCGACCTTTTAAAGCGCATCCATAATCTCCGATCGGATTTTCCATGACTGCATCTTCGAACGCGGTGCCGGTGTCGATCCTCACCGGCTTTCTCGGTGCCGGCAAGACGACGCTGCTGAACCGGCTGCTGAAGGATCCGGATCTTTCCGATACCGCCGTGATCATCAATGAGTTCGGCGATGTGTCGCTCGATCATCTTCTGGTCGAGGCGTCGAGCGACGGCATCATCGAGCTGTCCGATGGCTGCCTCTGCTGCACCGTGCGCGGCGAGCTGGTCGATACGCTGGCAGATCTGATGGACCGCATGCAGAGCGGCCGCATCCGCCCGCTCAAACGCGTCGTGATCGAGACCACCGGCCTTGCCGATCCGGCGCCCGTGCTGCAATCGGTGATGGGCAATCCGATCATCGCCCAGAGCTACGGTCTGGATGGCGTGGTCACCGTCGTCGATGCTGTCAACGGCTTCTCGACGCTCGACAATCATGAAGAGGCGGCCAAGCAGGTGGCCATGGCCGACCGGCTGGTGATCTCGAAATCGACGCTTGCGTCGGCTGAGGGCGTCGCTGCCCTCAAGGCGCGTCTTGCGACGCTTAATCCGCGAGCCGAGTTTATTGACGGCGATCTGCCGGAGGCGGGGAAGGCCGAGCTTTTCAACTGCGGTCTTTACGATCCGGGCACGAAGAGCGCCGATGTCGGTCGCTGGCTGCAGGACGAGGCGCATCATGATCACCAAGATCATGAACACCATGACCATGAACACCACGACCATTGCAGTCATGATCATGAAGGCCATCACCACCACGAAGCCAACCGCCACGGCGCGGATATCCGCTCCTTCAGCATCGTGCATGATCGCCCTATCGAGCCGATGGCACTGGAGATGTTTATCGATCTCCTGCGTTCGGCCCATGGCGAAAAACTTTTGCGCATGAAGGCGATCGTTGCGATGTCGGACCGGCCGGACAGGCCCCTGATCCTGCATGGCGTGCAGAGCGTCTTTCACCCGCCGCAGAGACTTGCCGCCTGGCCGGACCCGAACGATCGCCGCACCCGCATGGTGATCATCACCAAGGGCCTGGAAGAGGCTTTCGTTCGCGACCTGTTCGATGCGTTCACCGGCAAGCCGTCTGTCGATCGGGCTGATCGGCAGGCACTGGAAGACAATCCGCTGGCGGTGCCGGGAATGAAATTGTAGGTCGGGCTTGGGCGCGGCGGGGCGAGGGATCATATCGGATGGTAGTCAAGCCCCATCCGTGATGATCACCGAGCCCATGCAGAGAAACAAGCAGCAGGATCGTGGCTCATGCCGCACGGCGCTTGTCGTTTCTCTTGTCCTCCACGTCCTGCTCTTAACGCTGCTTCTTTTTCTCTTGGCCGGGCCGTTTCCGCATCCTCGGGTGGAAGACGCAGTCGCTGTATCCATTATTTCGGCGCAGGAATTCCGGAATGTTGTGCAATCGGATGCCAAAGCCACGGCGAAGCCGCTGAAGTCTTCTGAAGTGCCCGAGGCAATACCACGACAGCCGACTTTTCAGCCTCTGATGAAGGAACAGGATCGAAGTGCCGACATGATCGAGGCAAGGCATTTCCTTTCCACAAAAGTTCTGAATGATCCAAGAAGTGCGAAAGCGCGCAAGGCGATGGGTGAGCTTGCTCCATCGGAGCGGATCGTTCAGCTCTGCAATATCGAGGCTATGGAGCAAATTCATGCCACGAACGCTATCCTTCAGCCTGATTTCGTTGTGGCTTATGCAATGGCTGAGATGAAACTCGGGGAGTACAGTCTGGCTGCGGAAGGAGCGGCCTTCCGTAGCAAGCGTCGATGGTACGGGATCACTTTCCGCTGCACGGTTTCACCAGATTACCAGACGGTTGTTTCCTTCGCCTTCAAGGTGGGAGACGCAATCCCCGAAGCCGAATGGGCGAGCCACCAGCTTTCCGTCGACGATGGACCTGCGGACTGAGGTTTCTACCGAAGTTCCGGGAAGCGCTTCGAAAGCGTGTTGCGATCTTTCAGATTTGCTCGTCCGCTTTAGGTTTTTGTTTTTACGCATGTCTTTTAGCAAACCGCGGCACATTTTTGCGAGACATGCTTTAGGCGGGGCAAATGGTGTGAAGCCTTCTCGCGGATCAGAAGCCAATGCACGCCGGAAGCTACATCGCTCTCCACCAGCGTACGCCCGTCCTCATGACAAAATGGGGAGTATCGATCAAGGCCAGCGGGTCAGTGATTTCGGCCTCTGGCATCACTTGGCCCGGAATTTCCAGAAGAGCTTCTTCGGCGCTGCTTCGCCGGCCCGCATCGCAGTTGGGCTCGTTAGAACGCTTCCATTTAACAACGAAGCGCTTTAGGATTTCTGGTCAACAGGAGGAAGCTCACATGGCCAAGGGTCAGGTACGAAGCAACAAGGAAACCAGAAAGCCGAAGAAGGACAAGGCAGCTGCCAAGCCTTCCGCGCCCGCTTTGGGATCTCAGGTCAAGGACAGCGGCAAGAAGTAATGTCCGCCTGAGCGATTTTCCCTCGTCGGAACGTTTCCGGCGAGGTCAAGCACTTCACCGCCGGTCAAGCTGATCAGGCCTTCTTGCGGATCAGAAAGCGATGACCGCCTATGATCGCACTGCTCTCTACCAGCGTATGCCCGTCCTCGTGGCAAAAATGCGGGATATCGATCACCGCCAGCGGATCGGTCGTCTCGACCGCGATCAGCGCGCCGGGCGCGAGCAGGCGCATGCGCTTGCGGGTCCTCAAGACCGGCAAAGGGCATTTTAGCCCCTTGAGGTCATAGACCACCGCCGTCTCGGCCTCCGGCATCACTTGGCCCAGAATTTCCAGAAAGGCTTCTTCTGCGGCGCTTCGCCGGTCTGTTCCACAGCGGCTTGTTGCGGGACATTGGCTCCCGCTGCCGCTTCGCCCTGTAGCGCAGGCGAGGGTGCTGCCGTCTGGGGATCGACCGGCTTTGTCTCTGCGGCAGGCGTCCCGGCAGCCTCGGGAGACGCCGCCGCCGTCTGCTCTGCCGGGTTCCCGGCATCTGCGCCGTCTGCTTCCGTCAGGCTGTTCGAAACCGGAGCCGGTTGCGGTTCGGCCACGTCCTTCGCGCCAAACAGACCCCAGAAACCCTTCTTGGCCGTTGCCGTCTCGACAGAAGCCTGCTCGACCGGGCGCGGCATCGGGTTTTCGGCCGGAACCGGCACGCTCTTGCCGCCGCGCGTCGCCTTTTCGAGTGCGGCTGTCTGGATTTCGATTGCCTTCTTGGCTTCGGCGAGCTCGGCGCGTTTTGCTTCGAGTTCGGCGAGGTCTTCAGCCTTCATCAGCTTGCCGGCGTCGATCGAGCGACCGGTCGGCGCATAGGCGAGCTCCTTGCCGACGCGCTCCTTGGCGACGATCGCCTTGCGCTCGGCCTCGCTCGGCTCGTACCACACCATGCCCTCATATTTTTTGAGCGCCTTGGCGTATTCCTCGTCGTATTTCTTGTTGTAGTTGGCGAGCGCCACCTGCATGGCGGGCGGCGTCGACATCGCGGGGCATTGGCCGGCCGGATTGAACTTGCCGTCGGTCTGCTGGTTGAAGACGTACTTCTTCTCGCAGATGTTGACTTCCGGCGGCCGCTTGGTGATCTCGAACTGGTCGTAGCCTTCCTTCAGCATCTTCCAGAATTCGATATGCGGGCTGTTCTTGTGACGCGCCATGTTTTCGGCCGTCATGCGGAAGGGCAGGGCCTGCAACTGGATGGTTTTCTGGCCGCCCTTGTAGGCGTCGCGCGCCAGCGCGAAGATTTCCTGCATCTGCTCGTCGGTCATCGAGTAGCAGCCGGAAGACGAGCAGGCGCCATGGATCATCAGGTTGGTGCCATGGCGGCCATTGGCGGCGTCATAGCGGTTCGGGAAGCCGGTGTTGATCGCGAGATAGTAGCTGGAATTGGGGTTCATCTGGCCGGGGCTGATCGGGTAGAAACCTTCCGGCGCCTGTCGGTCGCCTTCCTTCACCTTCGGGCCGAGCTTGCCGGACCAGGCGCAGATCTTGTATTCGCGTAGCTTGGCAAAACGGTTGGTCGCGTCGGCCTTCCAGATCTCGAGCGCGCCTTCTTCCTTGAAGATGCGGATCATGATCGGCGACGTCTTGGGCATGTTCGCCGCCTGCATGTTGGAAACGATGCGGCCGGAAAGTTCGTAGGTCGTCTTGTTCTTGACGTTGCGAAGATCGACTTCCGCCTTGTCGAAGGAATCGAGCGTCTCGTTCGTGCAGCCTGCAAGCAGGGCGGCAACGGCGGCGGTGACGAAGAGATTTCTCAGACGCATCGGCAAAAGCCCATTATGAATTACAATCAAACGCCACGATCACGGCAGGCGAAGCACCCGAATCAATACGTGCTTATTCTTCACAACTTATTAACTATGCAGGCCCGCCTCATGCCCCGTCATGGCCTGACCTGACGAATATGGCCAAGATTTGACTACAACTCTACTTCAGGCCGTCTTTTCCCACAGTTCCGCGGGCTGCGTTGCCGACGTGCATCGCAAGACCCTCAGAGGTGACGGCCGATATTGAGATATTTCTGCCGGCGGTCCGAGCGCAGCTGCTCGCCATTGCGGCCGGAAAGCTCGTTCAGCGCATCGGCGATGACCGTGCCGGTGCGCTCGATCACGGCATCCGGATCGCGATGGGCGCCGCCCACCGGTTCGGTAATGATGCCGTCGATGATGCCCAGCGACTTCAGGTCTTCCGCCGTGATCTTCATGTTGGTCGCGGCTTCCTTGGCGCGGGTGGAATCGCGCCAGAGGATCGAGGCCGCACCTTCCGGCGAGATCACGCTGTAGATCGCATGCTCCAGCATATAGACGCGGTTGCCGGTCGCGATCGCGATCGCACCGCCCGAGCCGCCTTCGCCGATGACGACGGAGATGATCGGCACCTTCACGTTGAGACACATTTCCGTGGAGCGGGCGATGGCTTCCGCCTGGCCGCGCTCTTCCGCGCCGATGCCCGGATAGGCGCCGGCCGTGTCGATCAGGGTCACCAGCGGCAGGCCGAAACGGTCGGCCATTTCCATCACGCGGATTGCCTTGCGGTAGCCTTCCGGACGGGCGCTGCCGAAATTGTGCTTGATCCGCGACTTGGTGTCGTTGCCCTTTTCCTGGCCGATAACGGCGACCGGCGTGCCGCGGAAACGGGCGAGACCGGCCTGGATGGCTTCGTCGTTGGAAAACTTGCGGTCGCCGGCCAGCGGCGTGAATTCGGTGAAGAGGCCGGCGGCATAGTCGACGAAATGCGGACGCTGCGGATGCCGCGCGACCTGCGTCTTCTGCCACGGGTTGAGCTTGGAATAGATGTCGACCATCGCTTCGCGCGCACGCACTTCCAACCGGCCGACCTCATCGCTCGTGTCGATGCTCTCGTCTTCGCCGGCGAGCTTCTTCAGCTCGTGGATTTTGCCTTCGAGATCCGAGATGGGTTTTTCGAAATCGAGGTAGTTGTGCATGAGATACGTTTCCGATCGTTTTGCTCCCTTGGTCGCGGATGATCGAGTTACCCAAGGGTTCTGGCGGTCCTAATCCCGTTTTTTCGCCTGTTTGGCAAGGGGGTGATGATTCTGGACGAGCTGGTGAAGCCGCTCTTCCAGCACATGCGTATAGATTTGTGTCGTTGAAATGTCTGAATGGCCAAGCAGTTCCTGCACGGCGCGAAGGTCAGCGCCATTGGCGAGAAGATGGCTCGCAAAGGCATGGCGCAGGACATGCGGCGAGATCGTCGCCACCCGGATGCCGGCGCGCGCCGCCAGATCTTTCAGGTCTCGGGCGAAGACCTGTCGTGGCAGATAGCCGGCCTTGCCGGAAGAGGGGAACAGCCAAGGGCTCTCTTCCGCCTTCTCGTTCGCTGCCGTTTCCGCCGCAAGGGACGCGCGATAAGTGGCAACGGCGCTTATCGCGGACCGCGACAGCGGCACCAGCCGCTCCTTGTTACCCTTGCCCTTGATGACAAGGAATCGCCCGTTCTGGGCGAGCACGCTTGCCGGCAGGGATACGAGTTCGCTGACGCGCATGCCTGTCGCATACAAAAGTTCGATCAGCGCGTGCATGCGCTGCCGGGCAAGCTGGTTGGGACCGGGCGCCTGCGCCTCGGTTTCGGCGAGCGTGATCAGCTTCGAAACATCGTCGATGCTCAAGACTTTCGGCAGGGACCGCGCCTTCTTCGGTGCGTCGAGCACGCCGGTCGGATCGTCGCCGCGCAGGCCTTCGGCATAGAGGAACTTGTAGAATTGCCGGAGCGCCGAAAGCCGCCGCGCCTGTGACGAGGCCATGAAACCCTGTTGCGAGAGATGGCCGAGATAGGCGCGCAGGTCTTCGGAACTCGCCTCGATCGCCTTGACGCCGCGCGTCTTCAGGAACGAGCAGGCATCCTCCAGGTCGCGCTCATAGGAGGCCAGCGTGTTGACGGCAGCGCCACGCTCGGCGCTCATCATTTCCAGGAAGGATTCGACGTGGAGACCGGAAAAATCGCTCATTGCGGTTTGTTGATCCGTTCCGAGGGAATACGGATCGTGACATCCCGTTCCACGGGGTTCACGAAGGTCACCAAAGCCCACATCGTGCCATAGATTACGCCCGCAATGACCGCGCAGATGGACAGGAAGCGGAACAGGGTGGGCATTTCAAACTCCTTGGTATGCGCATTCATCATGGCAGGCGATTGTGGCTCACCCCCCTCTGCCCTGTCGGGCATCTCCCCCTCAAGGGGGGAGATTGGCCGGGGCTAGCCTCTCGCTCCCGATCTCCCCCCCTTGAGGGGGAGATGTCACGAAGTGACAGAGGGGGGTAAAGCCGCAGTCACGTATGTCTACCATGGCAAGTCTATATGATCATGCCGCTTTTGAAGTGCAAGAAGAAGGCACTTTGCCGGTTCACGGGACCCAGTCCCTTGACGCTTTCCACCGTTTTGTCGATACCGGAGCGGAACGGGGAAATGTGACTTCCATGAACGACGTGATCGAACCGGTTTCCGAGGAGCTCGTGGGGCAGGCCAAGGCCGCTCTTGGCAAGCGCAATCTCGTCTTCGTGGGGCTGATGGGTGCGGGAAAATCGGCAATCGGCCGGCTGACGGCGCAGATGCTCGGCATTCCCTTCGTCGATTCCGACCATGAGATCGAACGCGTCTCGCGCATGACGATATCGGAGCTTTTCGCGGCCTACGGCGAAGAGGAGTTCCGGGCGCTCGAAGCCCGCGTGATCAAGCGTCTTTTGAACACCGGCCCGCGTGTCGTCTCCACCGGTGGCGGCGCCTATATCAACGAGCGCACCCGCCGGCACATCAAGAGAAACGGCCTGTCGCTGTGGCTGAATGCCGATCTCGATACGCTCTGGGAGCGGGTCAACAAGCGCGATACCCGGCCGTTGCTGAAGACCGAAAATCCCAGGCAGACGCTCGAAAACCTGATGAAGGCCCGCTACCCGATCTATGCCGAAGCCGATCTCACCGTGCTCTCGCGTGATGTCAGGAAAGAAGTCATGGTCGAGGAGGTGCTGAAGGCCATCTCCTCCCTGCAGAAGAAGTGAGTGCAATGACCCATCGTACCGTTCGCGTCGAACTCGGCGATCGTTCTTATGATATCCTGATCGGCCCCGGCCTGATCGCGGCCGCCGCCGCAGAGATCACCAAGCGCCTCAAGGGTCGCCGCATGGCCGTGATTACCGATGAGCATGTCGCGCCGCTTTATCTCGGCAGCGTCATGGATGGACTGGCCGCCGCCGGCATCGAGGCCGTCAGTGCGGTTCTTCCGGCCGGCGAGAAGACCAAGAGCTTCGAGCACGTGATCCCCGTCTGCGAAACCATTCTCGGCGCCCGCATCGAGCGCAATGATGCCGTCATCGCGCTCGGCGGCGGCGTCATCGGCGACCTCACCGGCTTTGCCGCCGGCATCGTCCGTCGCGGTTCGCGCTTCATCCAGATCCCGACCTCGCTGCTGGCGCAAGTCGATTCCTCCGTCGGCGGCAAGACCGGCATCAATTCGCCCCATGGCAAGAACCTGATCGGCGTTTTCCACCAGCCCGATCTTGTGCTTGCCGATACCGATGTGCTGGACACGCTGAGCCCGCGCGAATTCCGCGCCGGGTATGCGGAAGTCGCCAAATACGGCCTGATCGACAAGCCGGATTTCTTCGAGTGGCTGGAAAAGAATTGGAAGGCGGTCTTCTCCGGCGGCGAGGCCCGCATCGAGGCCGTTGCGATCAGCTGTCAGGCAAAGGCCGATGTCGTCGCCGCCGACGAGCGCGAAAACGGTCAGCGGGCGCTGCTTAATCTTGGCCATACCTTCGGTCATGCGCTCGAAGCCGCCACCGCCTATGACGGCAGCCGGCTGGTGCATGGCGAGGGCGTGTCGATCGGCATGGTGCTCGCCCACCAGTTTTCTTCGCGCATGAACCTTGCAAGCCCGGACGTCGCCAAGCGCGTCGAGGCCCATTTGCGGGAGGTTGGTCTGCCGACCCGGATGGATGAAATCCCGGGCACCCTGCCGCCGGCCGAAGTGCTGATGGATGCCATCGCCCAGGACAAGAAGGTCAAGGGCGGCAAGCTCACCTTCATCCTGACGCGCGGCCTCGGACAATCCTTCGTCGCCGATGATGTGCCGGCCTCGGAAGTCCTGTCGTTCCTCAAAGAGAAGCACCCGGTATGACAATCGATGCCTTCCTCGGCTTCTTCGTCGACAATGGTGTGAGCATCGCGGTCATCGTGGTGTTGATCCTGTTGTCGGCTTTCTTCTCCGGTTCGGAGACGGCGTTGACGGCGGCTTCGCGGGCTCGTCTGCATGTGCTCGAAGTCAATGGCGACGAGCGGGCAGGCATTGTGACCCACCTTATCCAGCGGCGCGACCGGTTAATCGGCGCGCTGCTGATCGGCAATAATCTCGTCAACATTCTCTCGTCTTCGATCGCAACGAGTGTCTTGTTGCGGGTTTTCGGGGCGACCGGCGTTGCCTATGCAACGCTTGGCATGACGGTCATTTTGGTGATTTTCGCGGAAGTTCTGCCGAAAAGCTGGGCGATTTCTGCGCCCGACCGCTTTGCCTTGACCGTTGCGCGCCCTGTGCGGTGGGTGGTGCTGGTGATTGGCCCGTTGTCCAGTCTCGTCAACGGCATCGTGCGCCGGCTTCTTTCCCTGTTCGGCATCAGTCTGTCCCGCGAAACATCGATGCTGACTGCCCATGAAGAGCTTCGCGGTGCGGTCGATTTCCTGCATCGGGAAGGCTCGTTCATCAAGGCTGACCGTGATCGGCTGGGCGGCGTGCTCGATCTCGGGGAACTCGAAGTCTCCGACATCATGATCCACCGCACGTCGATGCGGGCAATCAATGCCGATGAGCCCCCGGAACTGGCCGTGCGCGCCGTGCTGGAAAGCCCCTACACCCGCATGCCCGTCTGGCGCGGCTCGTCGGATAACATCATCGGTGTCGTGCACGCCAAGGACCTGCTGCGTGCCTTGGCGGAGCCCGATGCCGAGCCGGAAAACATCGATATCGTCAAGATCGCGCAAAAGCCGTGGTTCGTGCCCGATACGACCAATCTCAAGGACCA
The DNA here is from genome assembly GCF_001931685.1 of Pararhizobium arenae. Lineage (GTDB taxonomy): Bacteria > Pseudomonadota > Alphaproteobacteria > Rhizobiales > Rhizobiaceae > Pararhizobium > Pararhizobium arenae. Next base: position 397,776 of record NZ_MOOY01000005.1, read on the forward strand.
GCTCAACGCCTTCCTGAAGCGCAAGATGCACTTTGCCATCGTCGTCGACGAATATGGCGAGATGCAGGGGCTGGTAACGCTGGAAGATATCCTGGAAGAGATCGTCGGCGATATCGCCGATGAGCACGACATCGCCATCCAGGGCGTGCGCACGGAAGCCGACGGCTCGATCGTCGTCGACGGCAGCGTGCCGATCCGCGACCTGAACCGCGCGCTCGACTGGTCGCTGCCGGACGAAGAAGCCACCACCGTCGCCGGCCTGGTCATCCACGAATCCCGCAGCATTCCGGAGGAGCGGCAGGCGTTTACGTTCTACGGCAAGCGCTTCATCGTCATGAAGCGGGTGAAAAACCGGATCACGCGGTTGCGGATCAGACCGGCGGAAGATTTGCCGGCTGGGGAGTGACGTAGTGGTGCTGTTGGAGTTTGCCGCTCAACCCCCCTCTGTCACTTCGTGACATCTCCCCCTCAAGGGTGGAGATCGGGCCGTGCGGCATTTTCCGGCTCAACCATAATTTCAGCGAATGCCGAAGTTTTTTATGTCACGAGATCAGTGCGGCATCTGATCTCCCCCCTTGAGGGGGAGATGTCACGAAGTGACAGAGGGGGGTGAAAGCCGCGAGTTCCAAAGGAAGCGGAAGAAGCACCCTTACCACCGTGTCGCTTCCCCCGGTGCCGACGGCTCCACCGCCAGCGCATGCAATCCGGCATCCAGTTCCGGCTTCAAAAGCTCGTTGATCGCCCGGTGTCGCGCCACCCGGCTCATGCCCGCAAATGCCGCTGAAACGATCCGCACCCGCATATGGGTTTCGCCGCTTCCGTCGAAACTTTCCTGATGCCCGGCATGCAGGTGGCTTTCGTTGATCACCATCAGCCGCTCCGGGGCGAAAGCCTCGGTCAGTTTTGCTTCGATAATCTGTTGAAACGACATGATTTGGCCCCGTTCTTCTGGCTTTACCGCAGGGTTGCGCTTCGCGTGCGGCGGGTGGTTCCAGCCGGTGCAAAATAGTCGCAAAGAGCCTGCAACATTCCGATTTGTCAATTCTTGTTGTGATCCCGCCGACACCCCATAATTAGCGCCATGAAACTCGATTCAAAATATTTCGACGGGATTCGCACCAGTCGCCGCCGCTCGACCCAGAAGCCGGAGCCGATGGCGCCGCGCTGCCAGTGGGATGGCTGCGAGGAAAACGGCGTGCATCGCGCGCCGGTCGGCCGCAATGCCGAAAACGAGTTCTTCATGTTCTGCTTCGAGCATGTGAAGGAATACAACAAGGGCTACAACTACTTCTCCGGCCTCTCCGACACCGAGATCGCCCGCTACCAGAAGGAGGCGCTCACCGGCCATCGCCCCACCTGGACGGTCGGCGTCAACAAGAATGCCAAGAACGCGCCGCAACAGTCGCAGATGCGCTCCGGTTCGGCGGGCGCCCAGGCGCGCATGCGCGATCCGTTCGGCTTCGTCGAGCAGGCGAGAGCGCGTGCGCCAAAGCAGGAGCCGCGCCAGCGCAAGCTGAAGACGCTGGAGGCCAAGGCCTTCGAAACGCTCGGCGTTCATGCCAATGCCACGGCCGCCGAGATCAAGTCGGCCTACAAGGAACTGGTGAAAAAACATCACCCCGATGCCAATGGCGGAGATAGAGGTTCCGAAGAGCGTTTTCGGGCCGTTATCCAGGCCTACCAGTTGTTAAAACAGGCTGGCTTCTGCTAGGAACCCGTTCTATTACAGTCGCGACATTCTGAAGACGATATACGGGAACGTTTGTCTGTTTCCGTGCTGGAGACATGATGAGCAAGGTAGACCTCGATATTTCCAACCTTCCCGATACGACCGTTTCCGTCCGGGAAGCCTTCGGCATCGACAGCGATCTGCGCGTGCCGGCCTATTCGAAGGCCGATGCCTACGTGCCGGACGCCGATCCGGACTACCTCTTCGATCGCGAAACCACGCTCGCCATTCTCGCAGGCTTTGCCCATAACCGCCGCGTCATGGTGTCCGGCTATCACGGCACGGGTAAGTCCACCCATATCGAGCAGGTCGCAGCCCGGCTGAACTGGCCCTGCGTGCGCGTCAACCTCGACAGCCATGTCAGCCGTATCGATCTCGTCGGCAAGGATGCGATCGTCGTCAAGGACGGGATGCAGGTCACCGAGTTCAAGGACGGCATCCTGCCCTGGGCCTACCAGCACAATGTCGCTCTCGTCTTCGACGAATACGATGCCGGCCGCCCGGACGTCATGTTCGTGATCCAGCGCGTTCTGGAATCGTCCGGCCGCCTGACGCTGCTCGACCAGAGCCGCGTCATCCGTCCTCACCCGGCCTTCCGCCTGTTTGCAACCGCAAACACCGTTGGTCTCGGCGATACGACCGGCCTCTACCACGGCACGCAGCAGATCAACCAGGCGCAGATGGACCGCTGGTCGATCGTCACCACGCTGAATTACCTGCCGCATGACAACGAAGTCGATATCGTTGCCGCCAAGGTCAAGGGCTTCACCGAGGCGCGCGGCCGCGACACGGTCTCGAAGATGGTGCGCGTCGCCGATCTCACCCGTGCCTCGTTCATCAACGGCGATCTGTCGACCGTCATGAGCCCGCGCACGGTCATCACCTGGGCGGAAAACGCCTATATCTTCGGTGATGTCGCCTTCGCCTTCCGCGTCACCTTCCTCAACAAGTGCGACGAACTCGAGCGTGCGCTCGTGGCCGAGCATTATCAGCGCGCTTTCGGCGTCGAGCTGAAGGAAAGCGCCGCCAATATCGTGCTCGAAGCCACGGCCTGATCCATGGCGGGGCGGGGCGACAATTCAAAAGCCAGACCCACCGGAACCGTGGATGTCGAACCGTTCCGCAGGGCGCTGACCGGCTGTGTCCGCGCCATCGCGGGCGATCCGCAGGTCGAGGTGGCGTTTGCCAACGAGCGCCCCGGCCTTGCCGGCGAGCGCATCCGCCTGCCGGAAATCTCCAAGCGCCCGACGCGCCATGAACTCGCGGTCACCCGCGGGCTTGGCGACGCCATGGCGCTGCGCAAGGCCTGCCATGATGGCCGCATCCATGCCGTTATGTCGCCGCAGGGGGCGGATGCCCGCGTCATCTTCGATGCTGTCGAGCAGGCACGCGTGGAAGCGATCGGCGCCATCCGCATGGAAGGCGTTGCCGACAACCTCTCCTCGATGCTCGAGGAGAAATATTCGAAGTCGAACTTTGCCGCCGTCGATCGTCAGGCCGATGCGCCGCTCGCCGAAGCGCTGGCGCTTCTCGTGCGCGAAAAGCTGACGGGCCGCCCGGTGCCGAAGAGCGCCGGCAAGGTTGTGGATCTCTGGCGCGATTTCATCGAGGAGAAGGCCGCCGGGGACATCGGCAATCTGGCCGCCACCGTCACCGATCAACAGGCCTTCAGCCGCGTCGTGCGCGACATGCTGACCTCCATGGATATCGCCGAGAAATACGGTGACGACGAGGTCGAGCCGGACGATCAGGACACCCAGAGCGACGAAGACCAGCCGCGCAGCCAGGAGCAGGACGAAAACAGCTCCGACGAGGATGCCGGCGACGAAGCCGCCCCCGCCGAGGAAAACCAGGCTGCCGAAGAGCAGATGGAAGAAGGCGAGATGGACGGCGCCGAAATCTCCGAGGACGAAATGTCCGACGACGGAGAAGACGACAGCGAGACCCCCGGCGAGGTCAAGCGCCCGGCAACGCCCTTCGACGATTTCAACGAGAAGGTGGATTACGCCGTCTTCACCGAGGAGTTTGACGAGACCATCGCGTCGGAAGAGCTCTGCGACGAGGCAGAGCTGGACCGTCTGCGCGCTTTCCTCGACAAGCAGCTTGCCCATCTTCAGGGCGCGGTCGGCCGTTTGGCGAACCGCCTGCAGCGTCGCCTGATGGCCCAGCAGAACCGCTCGTGGGAATTCGATCTCGAAGAGGGCTATCTCGATCCGGCCCGGCTGACGCGCCTGATCATCGACCCGATGCAGCCGCTCTCCTTCAAGCGCGAGAAGGACACCAACTTCCGCGATACGGTGGTGACGCTGCTGATCGACAATTCCGGCTCGATGCGCGGCCGCCCGATCACCGTTGCCGCCACTTGCGCCGATATTCTGGCACGCACGCTGGAGCGCTGCGGCGTCAAGGTCGAAATCCTCGGCTTCACCACCAAGGCGTGGAAGGGCGGCCAGTCGCGTGAAAAGTGGCTGGCAAGCGGCAAACCGCAGACGCCCGGCCGTCTCAATGATTTGCGCCACATCATCTACAAGTCGGCCGATGCCCCGTGGCGCCGTGCCCGCCGCAATCTCGGCCTGATGATGCGCGAAGGCCTACTCAAGGAAAACATCGACGGCGAGGCGCTGATCTGGGCGCACAACCGTCTGCTCGGACGCCCCGAACAGCGCCGCATCCTGATGATGATTTCGGATGGTGCCCCGGTCGACGATTCGACCCTGTCGGTAAACCCCGGCAACTATCTGGAACGCCACCTGCGCGCCGTCATCGAGCAGATCGAGACCCGCTCGCCGGTCGAGCTCCTGGCCATCGGCATCGGCCACGACGTCACGCGGTATTATCGCCGCGCCGTGACGATCGTCGATGCGGACGAACTGGCCGGCGCCATGACCGAGCAGCTGGCCTCGCTCTTCGACGACGAAAGCACGCGACGCCGCTCCGCCGGTGCGATGCGCCGCAGGGCTTGATGAGGTTTCCTTCTCCCCTTGTGGGAGAAGGTGGCCCGAAGGGCCGGATGAGGGGAGGCCACGGGCTTCAGAGCCTACCGCTTTACCCCCTCTGTCAGCTTTGCTGACATCTTCCCCTGGGCGGAGATTGGGCCGAGGAGCCAGCCCCATCTGATCTCCCCCCTTGAGGGGGAGATGCCCGTCAGGGCAGAAGGGGGTGAAGCGGCTGGCTCGAAAACTGGCTTGCATCGATATGACTGAAGCAATTTTTATTAAGCCTTTCCGGAAGGACTTCATTTGAAAGCGATTGCCCTTTTCGCCGCGCTGCTGATGTCGGCGACTGCCCAAGCCCAGTCGCTTCCGCCGCAGGAGGCCATCCCGGTCAAGACCCGGCAGATCGAGAATTTCAAGGTCGGCTCCGACCAGAAGGTGTTCGGCAAGCTGGAATTTGTCGGCGGCATCGAGATGTCGTCCTCCAATGCGCTGCTCGGTGCCATCTCCGCCATCCGCTTCCGGCCCGATGGCCGCTCCTTCGTGGCCATCATGGATACGGGCCACTGGCTTGAAGGTCGCATCGAGCGGGATGCCAAGGGCCGCCTGTCCGGGGTCAGCGATCTCATCGGCACATCGATGATGGACAACAAAGGTCGCTCCGAACAGGTCAAGAGCCGCATGGACGCCGAGGGGCTTGCGTTTCACGATGGCGAAGTGCTGGTGAGCTATGAGGGCCATCACCGCGTCGATGTCTATCCCGATCCCGGGTTTTCGCAATCGAAGCCGCTGCGCAGCATTCCCTTCCTGATCCCGAAAAACGAGCTGAAGGACAACCGATCCTTCGAAACGCTGGTCGTCGCGCCGAAATCGAGCCCGCTCGCCGGCGCTCCGGTGCTGATTGCGGAGGCAAGCTTCGACAAGAATGACAACCTTTATGCCGCAGTCCTCGAAGGACCTTTGAAGGGTGTGTTCGGTGTCAGGGAGAAAGAGCCCTTTGCCATCACCGATGGCGCATTCCTGCCCAATGGCGATCTCCTGATTCTCGAGCGTCGCTTTGGCTTTTCCCAGGGCATCGGCATGGAGATCCGCCGTATCCCCGGCGATACGATCAAACCGGGCGCCGTGGTCGAGGGCGAGGTGCTGCTCGAGGCGGATATGGGCTACCAGATCGACAATATGGAAGGCATGGATGTCATCGCCATGCCCGACGGCGATATCCGCGTCATCGTCGTCTCAGACGACAATCACTCCATTCTGGAGCGGAACCTGATGCTGGAATTCCGGCTGCGTCAATAATCCCGGAACGGCGCCGTGGGGGAGGGAACTTTACCTCTGCCGCGGCACGCTTTCACGGGTCGTCGGAACACCCTGCGGCGCCAGCACCGGCACGAACACCCGGCGTGACGCCCGCGCGGCGACCGGCAGCCCCTGATAAAGCCGCTTCTGCGCCTCGACGATGATCACCCCTGAAAACACCGGCCAGAGCGACCGCCCCATCTTCTCGAACCCGCTCCTCAGCTTCAGGATGCTCTTGTGCTTGGAGGGCGGAAAGAACAGCGCCTCGGCTGAGGCGCCGGGCGTGAAATTGGTTTCGCGCAGCAAGGATGTCAGCTGCCCGCGCGAATAGGGCCGGCCGGAGCCGAAAGGCGTGTGTTCCATGCGTGCCCAGACGCCGCGCCGGTTGGGCACGACGATGACGAGGCGGCCGCCGGGGGCAATCACCCGCCACAGTTCCTTCATCGTCTCCCGCGGGTTTTCGGCAAACTCCAGCGAATGCACCATGAGCACCCGGTCTATGGAGCTGTCGGGCAGCGGCAGTTCCTCATCGAAGACCAGCGCCGTGGAGGACATTTCCGCGAGCGGCCAGTTCACCGCCCCTTGCCCTGCCGGCATGAAGGCGAAGGTGCGCTCGGTGTCGGCGCGAAACCGGTCGAGATAGGGGATCGTATAGCCAAGGCCGACCAGCCGTTCTTCCGGCAGCCGCGCCCAGAGCGACGACAGCGCCATGGCAATGGACTGCTCGGCAAACCGCCCAAGGCGGGAATGATAGAACTGGCGGAGATCGACGATATCGGCGTGCATACGTGTCATGTTAGAGCATGTCGCGCAAAAGTGCACAGCGGTTTTGCGATAACGACATGCACAAAAAAGAAGACCGGAAGCGCATAGCGAATCTGCAAGATCGCGACGCGCTTTTGGTCGCTACGGCTGGACTTCAAGCCGTATGCCACTACATTCGCGGCTCGTCTCATGATCAGGATAAAGCCATGGCCGCGCTCGAAATCGAACTCTTTCCCTGCCGCACCGATAATTTCGGCGTACTGATCCACGATCCCGCAAGCGGCATGACGGCTTCGATCGATGCGCCTGAAGAACAGCCGATCCTCGATGCGCTGAAGCGCCGCGGCTGGACGCTGACGCATATCTTCACCACCCATCACCACAACGACCATGTGGAGGCCAATCTGGCGCTGAAGACGCGCTTCGAGTGCACGATCATCGGCCCGGCCGGCGAAGCCTCGAAAATTCCTGCCATCGACATGACCATTGCCGGCGGCGGCGATTTCGATTTCGCCGGCCACCGGGTCGAGGTCATCGAAACGCCCGGCCATACCGCCGGCCACATCTGCTTCTACTTGGCCGATGACAAGCTGCTCTTTGCCGCAGATACCCTGTTTGCGCTCGGCTGCGGCCGCCTCTTCGAAGGCACGCCGGCCGATATGTGGGCCTCGCTCACGAAGCTGATGGCGCTGCCGGACGAAACGACCGTCTATTTCGGCCATGAATACACGCTCTCCAACGCCCGCTTTGCCGTGACCGTCGATCCCGAAAACAGCGAACTGGCGGAACGCGCCAAGGAGATCGAAGCCAAGCGTGCGCGGGGCGAATTTACTGCGCCGACGACGCTCGGGCTTGAGAAACGCACCAATCCTTTCCTCCGCGCCGGCGACGCCGCCATCCGCGGGCATCTGGGGCTGGAAGCCGCGTCGGACACGGAGGTTTTTGCCGAAATCCGTAAGCGCAAGGACAATTTCTGAGATGAGCGACGCATTGCAGGCCGCCGATATCATTCGCACGCTGAAGCTGGAGCGCCACCCGGAAGGCGGCTGGTACACGCAGACCTTTCGCGATCAGGAAGGCGGTTCGCGCGGCCATTCCACCGCGATCTATTATCTGCTGGAAGCCGGCGATCGCTCCCACTGGCACCGGGTGCGCGATGCGGCCGAAGTCTGGCATCATTATGCCGGCGCGCCGCTGTCCTTAAGTTTTGCCGAGGAGGGCAAGCCGGCGCAGACGCTCACGCTTGGCAAGGATATCCCGGCCGGCGAACGGCCGCAGGCTGTCGTGCCGGCCAACTGGTGGCAATCGGCGGTGTCGCTTGGGAGTTGGACGCTGGTCGGCTGCACGGTGTCGCCCGGCTTTGCCTTTTCCGCCTTCGAGATGGCGGCGGATAACTGGCAACCGCCGAAGGGCTGATTATTCCGCCGCTTGAACCTTCGCCCGGCCCCTGCCGAAGATCACGTCGCGAGCGGCGAGAACCGCGCCGCCGGTGACGAACAGGCAGGCAAGCGCGATGCGCCACGACGGCTCGGCAAAGCCGAACAGCACGAGAATGAGCGTGGAGAGCACCGGCGCGGCATAGCTTGCCACGCCGAGAAGCTGGATATCGCCATTCTTGACGCCGTAATCCCAGGCATAGAAGGCGGCCCCCACCGGCAAAAGGCCAAGGCCCAGAACGGCGAGCCATTGGGAGGCCGTTTCCGGCCAGACGGTCTGCTCCAGCCCGAGATGGCAGACGAGCGAGAGGATCGACGTCGCAAGGCAAAAGCCCGTGACGACATCGGTCGATACCGCATCGAAGCGGCGGCTGAGCAGCGAATAGGCCGACCATGTGAAGGCGCAGGCGAGTGCCGCGCCATAGCCCAGCGTATAGGCCTCATCGAACGCCACCCCATTGCGGGCAACGATCAGGATCGTGCCGCAGAGGCCGAGAAGCGCGCCGAGCACATGATACCAGCGCAACCTCTCGCCCGGCAGCAGCGCCGAGCCGACGACGATCAGCAGCGGCCAGAGATAGGCAATCAGCCCGGCCTCAACGGCCGGCGCGTTCCTGAGCGCGGTGAAATAGAGAAAATGATAGCCGAACAGCCCGGCGATACCGACGACCCAGACCTTGGCCGGCTGCTTCAACAGCGCCAGCCGCGCGGGCTTCAAGGCCAGCACGACGATGCCCGGCAGGCTGCCGATCGCAAAGCAGATGGCGCTGAGCTGGAAAGGCGGCATGGTGCCGGACGCGGCGGTGAACAGCGCCAGGAGCGACCACATGAGAATGGCGGAAAAGCCGATCAGCGTTGCTTTGAAGTTCACGGTGGTCCTCATGAGCCGCGGCCGGGCGGCGGGTTACGGGCGAAGCATCGCTTTTGCCTCAAAACACTGCTGCTGTCACCTGTGGCCTTGGCGTTGAAAGGCAGCGTCCCGCCACCGGGGGGAGTCTTTGAAATCATGACGTCGATACGCGCATAAGATGTAAAATACCAAAATCGAAAACTAAACGTTGACTTGCCGGTTGGTAGCCCGTATATGTCTGTCATCGATCTTTTGCTTGCCGAGCTTTGTCTACTTCGCGATTGGCACCGCGTTTTAAGCGATCTTCTCTCTCAAAAATAGTCGGTTTCATCTGCGTGGCATCTGCTGCGCGGCTCCTCACTCTATGCTTTGAAAGGGTTCATCATGACCACTGGCACAGTTAAATGGTTCAATTCCACCAAGGGCTTCGGCTTCATTCAGCCTGACAACGGCGGCGCTGACGCCTTCGTTCATATCTCCGCTGTCGAGCGCGCCGGAATGCGCGAACTCGTCGAAGGCCAGAAGATCGGCTTCGAGCTCGAGCGCGACATGAAGTCGGGCAAGATGTCGGCCTGCAATCTGCAGTCCGCTTAAAGATATCTGCTTCCCATTGACCACGGATGTACTGGCATTGCCGGAAGCACGTTATCAGTTTGAGGCCAGGCAGTCCGCCTGGCCTTTTTCATTTCGGCCTCATGATCGAAATCGGGGAATCCAGTGACAGAGACACACAGCAAATCGCGCCAGCAGGCTGAGATTGCCTTCGGCAATATCCAGGTCGAGTTCTTTTCCAAGAGCAACGCGGTGGAAGAACTCGTGTCGGCGGCGCAGTTGCGTGACGCGAAGACCTTGCGCCTTCGGGAGGCGCGCCTCGCCAAGGAACAATCGGAGCGGGCGATTGCAATCTCCAGCCTGCTCGCCAAACGCTCAAAGGCAGGCTGATCGCCTGCCGCATCTACAAGGATACACATTTGAGAGACCTTCGAAACAACGTACTCGCCGACCGTCGCTCCGCTGCCGCGGACGCCAAGGCAGCCCTTCTTGAAGCCTACCGTGCGGCGAAGAAAAGTGCCGAGCCGACGCGTCTTGCCAGACAGGCTGAGCGCATCTCGCTTGTGGAAGCGCGTGAAGCGCGTCGTGCCGAGCGCGACCGCGTGAAGCTCGAAGAGCGCACCCGTCTGGAAGCCAAGGCATCCGAAGAGAGTGCGGCCGCCGAGGCTGCGGCGTTGGCCATAACAGAGGCGCGCCAGAAAGCCCAGGACGCATCCATCGCGCGGGTCATCGAGGACGAAGCCGCGCGCAAGGCCGAACGAGATCGGCGTTACGCCGCCCGCAAGGCCCGGCAGGCCTAACGCACGTCTCGCAAAACTGTGCCGCGGTTTTGCGAAAAGACATGCTTGAATACAAAGACCTGAAGCGTGCAGACGAATCGAAAGATCGTGACACGCTTGAGGTGTCCCGCCGATTTGTCTCGACAGACGCGCGCAGCAGGAGCATCCAATGGCACCGGACACAAACGAGTTACAGGCCATCAATACCGCCTGGCAAATTGCCATCCAGGAGATCCTGCGCATGGTCATCCGTGACGTGTATCACGCCGGCGGCGAGGCAGCCTTCAAGGCCCATATCAAGCGGATTGAAGAGGCGGCGGTTGACAGTATTCAAACGGATCTGCGGCTTCGCGGAACCGACGAGTGGACCGAGGTTCTGGTCAAGGAACGGGCCAGCAACTTCGTAACAACCCTTTTGACGTCATTCACCTACGATCGCGCCTGAAAAGACGCCGCCCTCCGCCAGGGCTTGAGCGCCAGCACGACAATGCCCGGCAGGCTGCCAAAGCAGATGGCGCTGAGCGGGAAGGGCGGCATGGTGCCGGAGGCTGCCGTGAACAGCGCCAGCGGCGACCATGTGAGAAGGGCGGAAAAGCCGGTAAGCGTTGCTTTGAAGTTCGCGGTGGTCCTCGGGAGTGTTGGAACGGTACAACCTATCCTATTCAGGAATAGCAACTTAATCCCATCATTTCCAAGTCCGTTAGCTTGGAAAAATTCTCGTGAAATTCGAATATTGACGAAATTTCGTTAAATACTATATTTTACCTCAAAACGAGGTGCCCCATGCTCTACAGGCTAGAGATCGAAAATTTTTTCTCCATCCGTGACCCGCAGGTGCTAGACCTGACGGTGGATGGAAAAGTTCCTGATCCTGAAGGTCGTTACGCGCCCATTTTCGAAGACTCAGACGTGCGAGCGCCGAAGGTCGTTGCACTGTATGGTGCAAACGCCTCCGGTAAAACGACAGTGCTGCGTGCACTTGAATTTGTTGTGACAATGATCCGTGACAGCGTGGTACGCACGGTACCTGGTTTTGCTGGCATCGAGCGCTTCAACGACGAAGAATCCGCCAACCGACCAATCCGGTTCGCGATAGAGCTGGGCGGCATCATGAACCTCACACCGGAGGTTCACCAGCGCGGCTCAGCTGGCGAAAAAGTTGAGCAAGGCACTTACCGCTATGAGCTAGAAATTGAACTTAAGGAGGGACTCGCGGTACGAATTGCGTCTGAAGCTTTGCGCCAAAAGCCTAACGGCCAAGGAAAATGGCAGCGTGTTTATGAACGCGATGCAGAAGGCAAGGTAAAGGATTCGAAGACTTTCAGCCTTTCTGGCTTCCAGCACTTGGTCAAAACGCTCGCCGGCAACCATACTGTGCTATCGTCATTCGCGAAATTTCAGCACCCGGCAGCGCAAATTTTTGTGGAGGCCGCACGCAGAGCCTTCTTCCAAATTGAGCCCGTGCATTCCTTCGGCGATCACGGAATAATTGACTATCTAAAAAACCAACCCAACGTCGTCTTGCGATTGAAAGAGGAGCTAAGTCGCATCGACGTCGGAGTGGAAGGGGTGCGTTTTCAGAATACCGACAGCGGACCGCTATTATTATTCAAGCACGCGGGTCTCGCCATCGAAATGCCTTGGCTGATGGAAAGTCACGGCACTCGAGCCTTTATCAAAATGTTTCCGTTCCTGACGGGTGCACTCGACACGGGTGGGATCACTGTGGTCGATGAAATGGACGCCGCTATTCATCCGAACACGCTGCCTGAACTTGTACGCTGGTTCTATGCAGTGTCGGGGCGCAACAAGCTAAATGCACAGCTCTGGCTGTCATGCCATTCGGCCTCGTTACTCGATGACCTCAACAAGGAGGAAATCGTGATCTGCGAGAAAGACCGGCAGGGCCGTAGCCAATTTTACAGCTTGATGGATGTGAAGGTGCGCCGAGATGAAAACCACTACCGCAAATATCTGAGTGGCGCGTATGGCGGAGTCCCGCACATCGGATGACCCGTCGTCGCGCGCCACACATCGAACTTCGCCGTCCGGTGTATGTCGGTTGCGAAGGCGCGTCGGAGGTTGGCTATATCGGCTTTCTGCAGGATATAATCCGCGATGCCAACTTGCCCGTGCACTTGCATGTTGACGAACTGGGGCCGGGAGCCGGTGATCCGTTGTCTCGTATCGAGATGGCAGTGTTTCGTCTAAGCCAACTTCAAAGGAAGCGCAGTGCACCGGAAGAACGTTTCGCGCTTTTGGATTTTGACCAAGCCGAACGCGATCCGCGGCGCGCCGAGCGAGCAAGTCAGCTCGCTGCAGCCAACAAAATCAACATCCTCTGGCAAAGGCCGTGTTTCGAAGCATTATTGCTTCGCCATTTGATTGGCAGAGCGGCTAAACGCCCACCTGATACGCCGGGCGCGATCAAGGCCCTGCGAAAGGAATGGCCGGAATATCAAAAGCCCATGACACGTGCGAATTTGGCGCGCCGAATTGATCGTGACGCTGTCATGCGAGCAGCCAACGTTGAGGTCGATTTGCAAGCACTGTTACGCTGCATTGGGCTGCTTTGAAAATAAGCGGGCGCGTAAAGTTTCCCATCACCCCCCGAACTTCGTAGCCCACACCGTCACCGGCCCCAGGCTCGTCGGGATGCGCACATATACGGGCGCATAGACATTGACCGTTTCGGCCATGGCAAACCAGATTTCCATCGATTCCAGCTTGCGCAGATATTCGACGTCCTCGCGGCCCTTGCGGTAGCCGGATTTGGGCACGAACTTCACGCCGCAGACGATGACGTCGCCGGAAAAGCCTTCGGTCTTGAAGGGCTTGGTGCCCTTGGGCGAAAGTTTCAGGTCGAGGCGCGATTCGCCGTCGAAGATAGGCAGCGTCTTTGGGCAGACGCGGGCCTTGGCGGGGAAGATCAGGCCCGAGAGCGGATCAACGACGTTGCGCATGTCGCCCTTGGTCACCGGCACCCAGTTTTTCGGGATGCGGCGGGGTGGGGTCATCGTCGCGGAGGTGACGGTTCCGTTGCGGAACTGCACGTCAATCGCCCGGCCTTTCTTGCCGCTCTTGTAGCGCATGGAATATTCCGACGCATTCAGCCGGTCGCGGCCGATGGTGCCGGAGACGGAGGTCTGGCCGGAGGTGCTGGAAAGGATATCGGCGATGCCTGCGGATTTCAGCGTGCCGGAAATCCTGTAGCGGCCCGAATCGAGTTTTGTGCGGAACGAGGCCTTCGCAATCGGCAGGCCGGCCAGCGAAATGCTGTAGTCGGTGTTGTGCCTGATCTCGGCGGCTTCGAGCCTGCCTGTGGATAAGGTCGTTGTGAAAACGGTCAGGGAAACCAATGCCGTCAACACGGCCCCGTTCTTCCGCCAGTTCATTCCATCACCTTTCAAGATCCGCATGATAACAGCAGATAGGGCGGCTTTGCGGCATTTCTGCGCCGCAGCCCTGGTGCCTATCCTTAGCGCAGGCCTTTCAAAAGTGGAATTGCCGGTCTATGGCATGAGCCAACCATATTCGGGCAGTTAATCGCGCGAAATGCCGGTAAACGCGGCCGCGGTTTGAAGAGTTTTCCCTGAAATGGAAGGTTTGGCTTGACGCGCCGGGCTTCTCTGACTATAGAACCGCAACTTTCCAATCATGGCCAGTGGGAATGCGGCCTGGGCTCTGGGCCCGCAAACGCATTGTACGACGGCGAAAAGAAAATAGGTGCACAATGTCCCGTAGTTGCGAATTGACCGGCAAGGGCGTCCAGTCGGGCAACAATGTCAGCCACGCTAACAACAAGACCAAGCGCAAGTTCCTTCCGAACCTGTGCAACGTCACGCTGATCTCCGACGCGCTCGGCCAGCGTTACCGTCTGCGCGTTTCGGCTGCAGCCCTGCGCTCCGTCGAACACCGTGGCGGCCTCGATGCCTTCCTCATCAAGTCTTCGGAAACCGAACTGTCCATGCGCGCTCGTCTGCTGCGCCGCCAGATCGTCAAGAAGACCGCTGAAGCCGCTTAATCGCCGCTTTCAGGTTTTTGACAAAAGGCTTGCCTTTTCCAAGGCGAGCCTTTTTCGCGTGAACACTCACCCGTCTTCGGCTCTGGCCGCAGGCGACCGTCCCTCCAACTGGTGGCATACCCCAGGATAAAAAAATGCTTCAAGCACGCACGTTTGCACTTTATGTCGCGATGATGACCCTGGTGGTCATCGCCTCCAACATCCTCGTCCAGTATCCGCTCCCCGGCAGCATCGCCGGCATGCAGCTCGGCGATCTCCTGACCTGGGGCGCTTTCAGCTACCCCATCGCCTTCCTCGTCACCGACCTCACCAACCGCCAGTTCGGCCCGGCCATCGCGCGCCGCGTCGTCGTCGCCGGTTTTGTCGTGGCGATCGGCTTTTCGATCTTCCTTGCCACGCCGCGTATCGCGATTGCCTCGGGTTCGGCCTTCCTGCTCGGGCAGTTCCTCGATATCTCGGTGTTCAACCGCCTGCGCCGCCAGAGCTGGTGGCGCGCGCCGCTCATCGGCTCGCTGGTCGGCTCGGCCCTCGATACCGCGATCTTCTTCTCGTTCGCCTTCGCGCCGTTCTTCGTGTTCTTCGGCCCGAACGATGGCTTTGCGCTGGAAAATGCCCCGATCCTCGGCCTGATGTCGGCGGAAGCGCCGCGCTGGATCTCCTGGGCGCTGGGCGACCTCGGCGTCAAGATCCTCGTCGGTCTGGTGATGCTGTTGCCCTACGGGGCGCTGATGAGCGTGATCAAGCCGATGCCGGGCCTCAAGGCTTCGGCGTAAGGGCTGATCTTATACCAAGGATCGATGATAGGAGCCTATAGGTTCCTATCATCGATCCTTGGTATTACCCCTTCTCTCGCGTGGAGAAGGGGAAGTCCCCTGAAACCCTCGACAAAATCCCATGGGATCGTTATTGCCAAAGGCCTTGTTTAACCGTCCTTGAAGGCCCGATCCCATGACGACTGCAAACGCCCCCGCGCCGCGCCCCGGTATTCTCGATATCGCCGCTTACGTGCCGGGCAAGGAGCATGCTCCGGGCGTCGCCAAGGTCTACAAGCTTTCCTCCAACGAGACCCCGCTCGGTGCGAGCCCGAAGGCCATCGAAGCCTTCCAGAAGGCCGCCGCCAGCCTTGAGCGCTACCCGGATGGACAGGCTGTCGAGCTGCGCGAGGCGATCGCCTCCACCTATGGGCTGAACGTCGCCAACCTCATCTGCGGCAATGGTTCGGACGAACTGCTTGGCCTGCTCTGCCACGTCTATCTCGGCCCCGGCGACGAAGGCATCATCACCGAGCACGGCTTCCTCGTCTACAAGATCCAGATCCAGGCAGCCGGTGCTACCCCGGTCGTCGTCAAGGAAAAGGATTGCCGCGTCGATGTCGACGCCATCCTCGCCGCCGTGACGGACAAGACGAAGATCGTCTTCCTTGCCAACCCGGCAAACCCGACCGGCACCTATATCCCGGTCGAGGAAGTTCGCCGCCTGCAGGCCGGCCTGCCGAAGAGCGTCATCCTCGTTCTCGACGCTGCCTATGCCGAATACGTTCGCCGCAACGATTACGAGGCCGGCGTCGAGCTCGTCTCGTCCAACCAGAATGTCGTGATGACCCGCACCTTCTCCAAGATCTATGGTCTGGCGGCGCTGCGCATCGGCTGGATGTACGGGCCGCTCGCGATCGTCGATGCGCTGAACCGGGTGCGCGGACCGTTCAACATGAATGCCCCAGCCATTGCCGCGGGTGCTGCCGCCATGCGCGATCAGACCTTCGTCGCGAGCGCCGTCGAGTTCAACAACGAATGGCTCGGCCGCGTCACCGGCGCGCTGTCCTCGCTCGAGCTCAAGGTTACCCCGTCCGTCACGAACTTCGTGCTCATCCACTTTCCGGATGTCGACGGCAAGCGGGCATCGGATGCCGATGAATTTCTGACGAGCCGCGGCTATATCCTGCGCGCCGTGCGCGGTTATGGCTTCCCCAATGCGCTGCGCATGACCATCGGCTCGCAAGAGGCCAATGAGGGCGTGATCGCCGCGCTCACCGAATTCATGGGCCGGTGATCATGGCCACGCAGTTCGAAACCATCACGCTGATCGGCATCGGCCTCATCGGCTCGTCGCTGGCGCGCGAGATCAAGGACAAGGGCCTTGCCGGTACCGTCGTCATCTCGTCGCGCAGCCCGGAAACCCTCAAGCGTGCCGAAGAGCTCGGCCTTGGCGATCGCTACATGCTGAGCGCCGCCGAGGCGGTGAAGGATGCCGATCTGGTGATCGTCTCGGTGCCCGTCGGTGCCTCCGGCACGGTGGCGGAGGCTATTGCCCCCCATCTGAAGCACGGCGCCATTGTTACGGACGTGGGGTCCACCAAGGGCTCGGTCATCGCCCAGATGAAACCGCATATGCCGGATCATGCGCATTTCATCCCCGGCCACCCCATCGCCGGCACGGAGTATTCCGGCCCGGATGCCGGTTTCATCGGCCTCTTCAAGGGCCGCTGGTGCATCCTCACGCCGCTGCCGGAGACGGATGCGGACGCCAAGGCGAAGCTGCGCCATTTCTGGGAAACGCTGGGCTCGATGGTCGATGACATGGACCCGGAGCATCACGACAAGGTTCTGGCGATCGTCTCCCACCTGCCGCACATCATCGCCTACAACATCGTCGGCACGGCGGATGATCTCGAAGCGGTGACGGAATCGGAAGTCATCAAATATTCGGCCTCGGGTTTCCGCGATTTCACCCGTCTCGCCGCCTCCGACCCGACCATGTGGCGGGACGTATGCCTGCACAACAAGGACGCGATCCTTGAGATGCTGGCGCGGTTTTCCGAAGACCTCGCCTATCTGCAGCGGGCGATCCGCTGGGGCGATGGCGACAAGCTGTTCGATCTCTTCACCCGCACCCGCGCCATCCGCCGCTCCATCGTCCAGGCCGGTCAGGATACGGACATGGCCGATTTCGGTCGCCATGCCAAGGATCAGAAGTAGCTCACAGCGCGGGCAATTCGCCGAGCGGGAAGAAGGCAAGCGAGGCATTGCCGTCGCGCACATCGATGGTCACGGTTGCCTCGTTGCCGCCGCCGTTGAGGGCGCGCAGCATGTTGGCCGTGTTGTTGATATTGGCAACCGCTTGTTCGTCCGGAAAAGCCCTGACGAGAATAGGGCGAAGATTGGCGATCTCTCTGATCGTCACCTTGAATGTGCCGGAGATCAGGCCCTCGTCATCGACACTGAACGGACCGGATGCGGTTCCCACCATGCCGTTTCCGAAGTCGAGCGTAAGGTTGCGCAACTCGCCCCTAGAACCGCGCAGGAAATGCGGGCTGACCGGCTTCATCTCGACAAGATCGGCGCGATCAACCAGCGTGAGATCCACGGCGGCGGCCAGCGGCGGCAACAGGCTCTCGCCGCTGTCGGGACGCAGATCGAGCGCTTCCACATTGGCGGCAACGTCGAGATCGGCGCCATTGCGGCGCAGATGCGTTTCGCCGTGGTTTGCCGCGAGGTCCAGTCGGTCGCCGGTCAGCGGCAGCATGGCAGTTGCCTTCATCCGGTCATAGGCGAGCGACAGGCGGTTGAGCCCGGAAAAGCCGGCATTGACGCTGGCATGCAGCAGCGACCAGTCGGCGGAGACGGTGAGATCGGGCGAGACGCGGATTTCCGCCGGGCCATCGAGTTCCAGCACGCCGTGGCCGGGCCGGTAAACCTGGGCTGCCGATCTCAGTTCGCCGAAGGATGCGGACGCCGCAAGCGTGTTGTCGTCCAGCTGCACCCTGTTGCAGAAGACGCCGATGCGGAAGGGAAAGCCGCGCACATCCATGTCGCTGCAATCGGCGGAAAAGCCGTTTGCCCTGCCGCTGTCGAAGAATGCCTGCAAGCGGCTCTCGATCTGCTGGGCCGCAATGAACCAGGCGGCGCTGTAGACGATCGCGACAGCGATCACGGCAATCGTCAGGCGGCGGAATTTTCTCGTCGTACCCGAATCGCCGGTTATGTCTGCTGCTGTCACGTCTGTCTCCTCTGGCCGCCGCTTTCTGGCCGGGTCTTGGTGCACCCCGCACGGTTTCGCCGTCCCGGGCCTTTGAAACTGATTCCGATGACGGGAATTATGCGCTAGGAAAAGTTCGGAATAATGGTCGCATCGCGGATGCAGTGAAATGCTGATGGCATCGGATATGGACGATTTTTGGGTCTTTGGCTACGGGTCGCTGATGTGGAATCCCGGCTTCCTGTTTAAGGAGAGAGTGGCGGCCCGCACCTTCGGCTATCGCCGCGCGCTCTGCGTCCGCTCCTTCGACCATCGCGGCACGCCGCAAAAGCCCGGCCTCGTGCTCGGCCTCGATCGTGGCGGGTCCTGCCTGGGCGTCGCCTTCAAGGTGCCGGGGGATCAGCGCGAGCCGGTGCTTGCTTATCTGCGCGAGCGCGAGCTTTTCAATCATGTGTACCGGGAACGAACGCTGCCGGTGATGCTGGCGGGTGGAGATCGCGTCGGCGCACTCGCCTATGTCGTCGACCGGGGGCACCGGCAATATGCCGGGCGGCTCAAGGCGGAAGAAGCAGCCGGTATCGTTGTCACGGCGCGTGGAAAGTCAGGGCCCAACCTGGATTATGTCGTCAACACGCTCGCCCATCTCCACGACATGGGTATCCGCGACCCTTGGCTGGAAGAGGTGGCGGGACGGTTGGCGGCCGCTGCATCGGAGTATGCAGTTCCACCCCCCTCTGTCACTCCGTGACATCTCCCCCCTTGAGGGGGAGATGCCCGACAGGGGAGAGGGGGGTAAGTTGCGGCAGGCACGAAGCCCGCCGCAGACTGCGTCACCCCCGGCTCGTATCCCCCGTCAGCGCCCTGTACCGCTCGGCAGCCGTTGGCGGCAGCGGCAGGTGCGGATTGGCCTGGATGGTTTCCACCAGCAGCGCATCGCTTGCTTTCTCCATCACCTCAATCAGATGGGCGTGGAAATGATCGGGATCGTCTCCCGGCGCGATCGGCGGCAGGATGCGGACCTTGAAATGGCCGGGAAAGCGCAGGAACTTGCGCCGCGGCCAGAAGAGCCCCGGATGCATGACGACCGGTACGACGGGCACACCGAGATCGCGGTAGAGGCGGGCGATGCCGTATTTATAGGCCGGCTCCGCGCCCGGCGGCCGGCGCGTGCCCTCGGGATAGATGATGAGCTGGCGTCCGGTCGCCATCTCCTGGCGGGTGCGCTCCATCACGGCAGCCATTTCCTTGCCGCGGGCGGCGCGGTTCACCGGTACCATGCGTTGTTTCATCACATACCAGCCAAACAGCGGAATCCACATCAGCTCGCGCTTGAGGATGTAGAACGGATCGGAAAGCCAAGGCAGGAGCGCGTAAACATCCCAGAACGACTGGTGCTTGGGTGCGAAGATGTAGCCGCCCTTCGGCAGGTTCTCCAGCCCCTCGATATCGAAGGTTGTGCCGACGACCTTGTCGAACAGCCAGTTGTTGCTTCGGGCCCAGTTTTTCGGCACGAACCACGAGGTCTTGCGTGAAACGAGAAAATAGATGGGCGTGAAGATGATCATCCGGACGATCAGGTTTGTGTAGAACAGGATGTTGAACAGGACTGAGCGGAGGACGATCATCAAAGGGCTTTCGCGGAAACGGATGACCGGCGGCAGCGCCGCCGGCTGATAACTCGACAGGCTGCGTACACGATTATTGGCGAAAGGAAAACAGCTTGGCCGGAAGCGCTACGGATTGGCGTGCGGCTTTTCGAGACCGCGCAATCCGCTCGATGTATGGGCACCCAGCGCGTCGCGCACGGAAGCCGCCGAGAATTTCGCATATTCCAGCAGGATGGTCTTGATGACCATCGGGTTGGTCAGCCAGTTCGTGCTCTTGAGATCGGAGTTGACCACGGGGTAGGGAATGAACGCGATGCCCGGATTGGCGCGGCGCAGCTCCAGCAGGCTGCGCGGCATGTGGTAGTTGTTAGTCACCACCAGAATGCTCTGATAGCGATTGTCGCGTATCCAGTTCGCCGTCTCGTTGGCATTGCCGATGGTGTCGATCGCATCATGGCCGATATCGACGCAGCATTTGAAAAGATCGGCCGAGCTTTGTGTGTTGCGGCGGATCTGTCCCCCGGTGGTTGACGGGTGAACGCCGGAAATCAGCAATCTGTCGCCAGCCCCTGTCTTGAGAAGTTCAACCGCCTGGTCGATCCTCTGGAAACCCCCGGTCAGCACCACGATGGCGTCGGCCTTGGGGTTTGCCGGCGGTTGCAGGGAAGCGACCTGATCGGCGAAATAGAGGAAGCCGGCAACCATCGCGCCGGCGAGCAGCAGCAGCACATAGAAGGTCACGCGCACGACCCGACGGCGAAAGCTGATATGCCTGCGCACGAAGGTTCGCTTCTGTCTCGTGGAGCCGTCGTCTTCCATGTTCCGCTTCAGGAGTTCCCCAGCCATCATGATTCGTCCATAGCTGCAGATTGCGGCGAGGAAGGGATGGGGGTGAAGGTCATCATGCGGTTAATTCTGATAGGTGTCTATGCGCGCGGGGTCCGACCGGATCTGGTCGATCTCGTAGATCGTGCGCATGATGGTGAAACGGGCCGTCAGCGTTGTCAGCAGTGAAATCACGATCATGATCGCGGCAATGCCGACATAGCCGGTGTAGCCGATCGTGAAGGTGCCGAAGAGGGCGGTTGCCTGGTCGCTTTCCGGCGTTGCCAGCGAGCGCGATTGCCAGAAGCCGGCAACGGCGAAGCAAAGTGCGGCGAGCAAGCCGCCCGCGCCGGCCCCCTTCAGGCTGATCTTCAGGAAATGCTTCTGGAATTCCGAGGCGACGAAACCGGCCTCCGCACCCACGAAATGCAGCACCTCCACGATATGGCGATTGCCGGAAAGCGTGCCGCGCGTGGCAAAGACCACCGTCAGCACCATGGCGGAGAACACGAGAACCAGAACGCCGGTGCCAATCAGCGCCGTCGTGCGGGCCATGGCAACGAGCCTGTCGACCCAGGTGCGGTGGTCGTCGAGATAAGCCTGCGGGATCGCCTCGGAGAGTGCTGCGCGCATCGCCGCAAAATCCGGCGGGTTTTGCTCGTCGATGGTGATGATGACAAGGCGCGGCACGGGCAACTCGTCGAGATCGAGGCCCTCGCCAAGCCAGGGCTCCAGCAGCCGCGCCGTCGCATCGCGATCGACGATGTTGCCCTCGACCGTTCCGTCGAAGGTCAGGGCAAGGTCGCGCGCATCGGCAAGCGCCTTGTCCATGTCGAAATTCTCGTCCGGCTTGATCTGGATGGTGACCTCGCGGGAGATCTGGCTCTGCCAGCTTTGCGCCGTGGCGCGCACCATGCTGACGGCGCCGAGCGTCAGGCAGGCGAGAAACGCCATGATGGCGATCACCAGCATCAGCGCATTGCCGGAGACATTGGCCGACGGCACGATCGGCGCGGTGGGGCGCACCTTGAGCGGCGGCCTGCGCGCCGGCTGTCCGGCCTGTGCCGGCGGCGTTTTCACGGGCGCGTCACTCATAAATGTCGAGCCGCCCTTCGGACAGGATCATGCGCCGTGCCTCGACCTGATCCATCAGCGACAGATCGTGGGTGGCGATGACGACGGCGGTGCCGAGCCGGTTGAGCTCGAGGAACAGATTGAGCAGGCGGCGGGCCATTGGCGGATCGACATTGCCGGTCGGCTCGTCCGCAAGCAGGATTTCCGGCCGGTCGATCAGGGCGCGCGCGATCGCCACACGCTGCTTTTCCCCGCCGGAGAGCACCGGAGGCAAAACGTTGATGCGCTCGCCTAGCCCGACCCAGTTCAGGAGTTCGATGACATCGGCGCGGTAGGAGCTTTCTTCCTTGCCGCGGACGCGCAGCGGCAGGGCGACGTTCTCATAGGTCGTCAGATGGTCGAGCAGCTGGAAATCCTGGAACACGATGCCGACGCGACGCCGCAGCATCGGAAACTCGTCATGGGGTATGGCGGAGATATTGCGGTCGAACATGCGGATCAGCCCGCGCGTCGGCTTCAGCGACAGGAACAGCAGGCGCAGCAGCGTCGTCTTGCCGGCGCCCGAGGGGCCTGTCAGGAATTGAAACGACTTGCGCGGAATGTCGAAGGTCAGGTCACGGAGGATTTCCGGGCCCATGCCATAGCGCAATCCGACATTTTCAAAGTGAATCAAGGGTCAGTCCAGCTCTCGTCACGCATCGCCGCCTTGGCTGAGATCGCCATCCGGGCCGGATCAACATGGTTAAACACCGGTTAATTTTCCATGAAAACCCGCCGCTTTGAGGGCGTTCTTTTCGAACAATTAACCATTTCGGTTTACGTCTCGGAAAGATTTGTTTCAATGCCCGGATTTAGCCCTTTCGCGGCGAGGTCGGGCCTTCCGGCGCGGCCTTGCCGCGAAAGGAGAGACGATGCAGGCTTTTCGCTCGCAGCAGCAGGGCGCAGCGCGCATGGATTTCATTCCGCCGGAGCGGAACGCCCGGCAAGCTCAACGGCCCGCAGCCGCATCTTGCCGCGCTGATATCGTCGATGCGGACTTCGAAACGGTCGCCTTCCCGGCGCGCAAGCCTGCCCATGCGGTCTTCAACGACAACCGCAGCACACTTTCCCAAGATCGGAAGCCTGCGGCAAGCACGCAGCAGATGCCGGTCAGCATGCTTCTTCTGGCCATGCTGGCGGAGGCCACCGTTCTCATCGAACAGGTGTTGCGACGCATTTCGCCTGCTGCCTTTCTCGGTCTTGTCGCCAGCCTCTGCGCGGTCGCCTTCTTCGTGGCATCCGGCATGGCCGGTGCCAGCTCCACCGCTATACCTGCCGGTCTCGCGATCGGCGACGTCACCACCCGGCTTGGCGATGCAAGCGGCATGAAGGTCATTTCGGTTTACGGGGTGGTTAAAAATCACGGAAGCGAACTGCAGGCCGTTCCCGTCATCGAAATCGCCGTCGATGCCAGCGGGCAGCGCAGGACGGTGGCGCGCGTTATCTCCGGCGCAACTATCCTCGCCCCCGGCGAAAGCCGCCCCTTTGCGGCGCGTCTGCCGCATGCCGGGGGAAAACTGCCGAACGTCGAGGTTTCCTTCGGCAAGCCGGATGCATCCCTGCGCTGACTGTGCTAAGCGGCAGGGCATGTTACGTAAGGTGTAGGGCAGTTTGTGTGCCGACAGCGTGCGTGGAAACACAATCCGAGGCGCTGGAAAAGACCTGAACGGTTCCCATGCGCATCTCATCCGCGGAGGCACGCCAGATGCCCTCCGCCGCTTTTCTGGAGACCATCCTATGCCCGTCGTTCGTGGGAAAAATATCGAGCAGCTGTTCAGCGCCGAAGTGATCGCAAGCCGAAACAAGGAGATGGCCGAAGAGATCGTCAAGGGCAAGACCAATGATCTCCTGGTCATTTCCGTCCTCAAGGGCTCATTCATCTTCGCCGCCGACCTGATCCGCGCCATGCATTCGGCCGGGCTCGCGCCGGAGGTGGAGTTCATCACCCTTTCGAGCTACGGCACCGGTACCGTTTCCCAGGGCGTCAAGATCATCAAGGACATCGACAGCGACGTGCACGGTCGCGACGTGCTGCTGATCGACGATATCCTTGAATCCGGCCGCACGCTGCGTTTCGCCAAGGAACTCATGTACGAGCGTGGCGCTAACTCTGTCTCGCTTGCCGTGCTGCTCGACAAGAAGGTCAAGCGCCAGACAGAACTTGAAGCCGACTATGTCGGTTTCGAATGCCCGGATTATTTCGTCGTGGGCTATGGCATGGACGTGGCCTATGCGTTTCGCGAGCTGCCGTTCGTCGGCATCGTCACCGGCGACGCTGAGTGAGCCAATTTGGCACGCCGACCCCTGTGATCTGGCCTTTGGGCGTTTACTGAAAGCAAAGAAAAGTCTGGTGTTTTGTGGGTGCGGGTACAACCGCACCGTTGTAGCGGTGATTCGACGGAGATGAGTTCCGGCGCCGGATAGCGGTCATTTTGAACCCATGGAGGCCATGATGGCGAAAATCCTGATTACTGAAGATGAGGATAGCTTGCGCCGTTTCGTGGCGCGTGCCCTGCAGCTCGATGGTCACCAGACCGTCGAGGCAGCTGACGGCGCCGAGGGACTTGCCTGCCTGAAGGACGAGAATTTCGATCTCTTGCTGTCGGATATCCGCATGCCGGTGATGGATGGCATCGATCTCGCGCTTCAGGCATCCGAGGCTTTCCCGACCCTGAAGATCCTGCTGATGACCGGTTATGCCGAGCAGCGGGAACGCGCCGACAACCTGAACGGCAAGGTGATCGACGTCGTGTCGAAGCCGTTTACCCTGCCCGATATCCGCAAGGCCGTCGCCGTGGCGCTGGCTGCATAAAAAGAAGAAAAACGTTCCCATACCAAACAAAGGGCGAGGCACTTCCCATGCCTCGCCCTTTATTTTGTTCACAAGCTTTTCGCTGTTTGCTGCGTGCGGTCGGGTGACACTACCGAATATCCAGCAGTCGCTCCAGATATTGCTTCTCCAGCTCCGGCGAACTGTTCGTCCCCAGCCGCCGGCGGATTTCTTCCAGAATTTCGCGGGCCCGCTGGGTGTCGATCTCGTCGGGCACCTTCACCTGATCGCCGAAATCCGGCCCGGCATTCTGCTGCCGGCGCCCGAGCGGATCGCGGCCGTTCTGGCCGTATTGCGGGATGCCCTGTCCCTGGCCCGGTCCTTGGCCCTGACCCTGCATCTGGTTCATCATGTCCTGCGCGCCGTCGCGCAGGGCCTGCAACGCGCGGCCCTGATTGCCGACCGCCCGCTCGCCCTGGCCTTCCCCGAGCGCGCCTGAGGCGCCTTTCATCTCGCGGCCTGCCTCGCCGAAGCCCTTGCCGGGCTTGATGCCCATGCCTTCCAGGCCCTTCTGGAGTTCACCGAGCTGCTTGGACAGCGCCTCCTGCTGGCTCTTCATGTCTTTCAACGCCTGCCGCAGCTGTTCCTCGGTCATCTGCTCCATGGGATTGGGTTCGCCGGAGTTTTCACCCTGCTGCTGTTGTCCCGGCTGCGGCGGCATGTCCTGGTCGAACAGTTCGGAATCCTCGCCATCGAGCGGATCGCCGCGCTGCATGCGGTCGCGCAGCGCCTGATCGTAGCGGAAAGTCTCTTCCATCAGCCTCTGCTGGTCCTGCATCAACTGGCCGAGCTTGTCCATCTGCTTGCGCATCTCGCTGTTGTCTTGGCCCTGCTGCATTTGCTGGGGCCGGCCGGCCTGCATGTTGTTCATCATGCGCTGCATTTCAGAGAGCATCTGGCGGGCCTGATCCTTGGCTCCGGATTTTGCCAGGTTCTCGATCTGGTCCATCATCTTCTGCAGGTCCCGCTGGCTGACCATGTTGTCCTGATTGGGATTGGCGGCCATGCGCGGGTTCTTCATCGCCTCTTTCGCCAGCGCTTCCATGTATTCCTGCATGGCCTGACGCAGTTCCTGCATCAGCTTGGCGATTTCCTCGTCGGAGGCATTGCGCTCCAGCGCGTCGGACAGTTTCTGTTGTGCGTCCCGCAGCCTGCGGTCGGCCAATGCCAGATCGCCGTCCTCGATCCCGAGCGCGATTTCCCAGAGGTGATCGGCGGCATCCCGCATCATTTCATCGTCGCGGGCCAGCTCCATCCGGGCGCGGGCCGATTTCATCATAAGGAAGTGCGTGAGGTTCGGGATCGTCTCTTCCGCAAGGGCCGTCACGGCATCGTTGAGGTCTATGGCGCGGGGCATGGCCTTGGTGTCGAGCGCAAAGACCTGCCGTTCCTCGGCCACGGCGCCGGCCAGCGGCTCGAAGAATTGACGGGCCGGCAGGATCATGTCCTGCGGCACGCTGCGGCCTTCCTGGCCCGCGGCATCGCGCGCAACGAGCGTGATGCGCACCCTTTTGCCGGCCAGCGGATGTTCGGAAATATTGCGGCTCGTCAGCCCCTTGGCGTCACGGGCGTTGCGTCGCGGCAGGTCCAGCCGGTATTCGGGCAGGGGATAGAGCGGGCGGGCATCCTCCGCCTGCGGATCGAGCGGCTTGATCTCTGCCCACGCATCCTGAAGCCCGTAATCGTCCTTGCCGACAAAGCCGATTTCGAGCGCGGCATTCACGGTTGTCTTCGGCAGGCCGTCGAAGGCGATCTCCGGCACCCGGTCCGGAATGACGGTAAAGTTCCAGCTCCGGCCACCGACGGAAAGCGCGCCGTCGCGGTTGATCTTGTAGAGATAGGTTTCGCTCCCCGTCGGCGCGCCGGCTGCGGCGACCTTTTGTTGCGCCGGCGGCTGTGGCTGCGTCGCCGCGGGCTTGTCGGCGGCGGCCGCCTTCTTTTCGGCAGCCTCCTGTTTGGGGATCGTGATGGCCGCGTCTTGCCCCTTTTCCTGGAAGGTAACGCTCGTGTTGTCGCCGCTGACGATGCGAACGGTCAGTTCACTGAACTGCGGAATGTCGAGCACGTCGGCTGAAGCGACATCTTCCCGTCCCGTCAGGAACACCGGCGCCCGGCCGGTGTAGGCCGGCGGTGTCACCCAGGCATCGATGCGCACATCCGGCAGGGATACCGGCGTCTCCGGAAAGTGAAAGGCATCGGCCAGACTGCCGGCCCGGTTGGAAAAGGAAAAAGCGAAGGCGACGCACGCCAGAAGCACCGGCACGGCACGAAGGCCGTAAACGTCCTTGCGGGCAATGTCGGGACGGGGCAGGCCGGTCTGCAGCGCGCCGATCATGCGCGCCATGCGCGACTGATGCTCCTGCCACAGCGCCTCGCCGAAAGCACCCTCCGTTGCCGGCTTGTCGTCCTGCACGCGGATCGCCTGATGCGGCAGCGCGTTGCGCTCTTCCAGCAGGCGATCGGCCTCGACGGTGTCGGGCAGGCGCAGCCGGGCGAGGGGGATGAGAAGGGCGAGGAATATCAGACCGCTTGCGATAAGCACGCTCATGTGCAGCCAGAAGGGCATGGCGCGGAAAGCGCCGAACCATGCAAGGGAGACGAAGATCAGAAGGACAGAGAGGGGCAGAAGAAGTCGGGGCGCGATGTTTTCGGCCACAATCACCATGCGAGCCAGCGCACGCTTATAGCCGAGCGTCCTGGCGAGTTCGCCTTTTCCCATAGCCGGTTTTTCCTCGATCGGTCGCCGTTGCGGCCCTTGCGCCATCCGGTCACGTTCCCTTGGTTCGCGCCCATACGTTCGCGATGGATTTTACACCATAAGAGGAAGATACCATTGTTTGTGGCGAAGACGAGGGCGATCCGGAAAACGTGATGGGATTGCGCATGATTGTGAGCGCAATCCTTTTGGCGTCGGCTCAGTCGAGCCAGTCGGGAACGGAATCGAGACCGATCAGCTCTTCATAGGTCCCGCGTGGCCGAATCACATGGAAGCGATCGCCCTTCACCAGCACTTCCGGCACCAGCAGGCGGGAATTGTAGGTGCCGGCCTGCACCGCGCCATAGGCGCCTGCGGTTCCGATGGCGATCAGGTCGCCCGGCTTCGGCATTGCCATCTCGCGGTCCAGCGCCAGATAATCGCCGGTCTCGCAGACGGGGCCGACGATATCGGCCGTGATGCGCGGCGCATTGGCCGCGGAAATCCTGACCGGACGGATCTCGTGATAGGCCTCGTACAGCGTCGGCCGGATCAGGTCGTTCATCGCGCCATCGACGATGACGAAGGTCTTCGAGCCGCCGTCCTTCACATAGATCACCTCGGTCACGAGGATGCCGGCATTGCCGACGATCAGCCGGCCGGGCTCGGTGACGATCTTGCAGCCGAGGTCGCGCAGCTGGTTCTTGACGATTTCGGCATAGGCATCCGGCAAAGGCGGCGGGTTGTTGTCTTCCTTGTAGGGAACGCCGAGACCGCCGCCGACATCGACGTGATCGATCGCATGGCCATCGCCGCGCAGCGTGTCGACCAGTTCGCGCAGCAGCTTGAAGGCATCCTCGAACGGCTGCAGCGCCGTGATCTGGCTGCCGATGTGCATGTCGATGCCGGTGACCTTGATGCCGTCAAGCGTCGCGGCATGGGCATAGACGGCGCGGGCACGCTCATAGGCGATGCCGAACTTGTTTTCCTTCTTGCCGGTCGAAATCTTGGCGTGGGTCTTGGCATCCACATCGGGATTGATGCGGAAGGAAACATGCGCCTTTTTGCCAAGACGAATGGCGCGCAGGTTCAGGACTTCCAGTTCCGGCTCGGATTCCACGTTGAAGCAATAGATACCGGCCTCTAACGCCAGATCCATCTCCTGCACGGTCTTGCCGACGCCAGAGAACATGATGCGGCTTGCCGGAATGCCGGCCGCCAGCGCGCGCCTAAGCTCGCCACCGGAAACCACATCGACGCCGGCGCCAAGCCGGGCGAGCGTCTTCAACACGGCCTGGTTCGAATTGGCCTTCATCGCGTAGCAGACCAGCGCATCTACATCATGGAAGGCCTTGGCGAAGACCTTGTAGTGCCGTTCGAGCGTCGCCGTGGAATAGCAGTAAAACGGCGTTCCGACGGCCTTGGCGATGTCGATGACGGAAACGTCTTCGGCATAGAGAATGCCGTCGCGATATTCGAAGTGGTTCACAGGTTTGCTCTAGTGCTTAGAGAAGGGGATCGAGAAGGAAAGGCCGTTCCGGAACAGGAGCTTTTTTCTCCTTTTCGCCGGCGGGCGCCTTTCTGTTCATGTCGGTGCTGGCGCCGGGACGTTCAAGATCACCCTTGCGGCCGCAGCCCGAAAGAACGATGCCGGCAGCGGCGATGGCAAGGATGAAGTAAGTCGTCTTACGCGAAAGCATGTCGTTTTCCCGGTGCCGGCCTCTGCCGGATCAATTCCAAACAGCCATATCGATTTTCGAGGGCGTTGTGCACCCTCTTTGTTGATCTCAGTTTCTCGCGCGCCACCAGGCGATCTGCTTCCTGACTTCGCTCGGCGCGGTGCCGCCAAAGGAGGTGCGGCTTGCGACCGAGGCTTCGACGGTCAGCACGCTGAACACCTTGTCGGTGATATCCGGATGGATCGCCTTGAGGTCGGCCAGCGAAAGTTCGGCAAGCTCGCAGCCTTTCTGCTCCGCCAGCGCCACGGCGCGGCCGGTGACATGGTGGGCGTCGCGGAAGGGCAGGCCCGCCTCGCGCACCAGCCAGTCGGCAAGATCGGTGGCGGTGGAGAAGCCGGAACCGGCCGCCGCCTTCATCCTGTCGGTGCGGATGGCCATGTCCCTGACCATGCCGGTCATGGCGGCGATCGCCAGTTCCAGGCTCTCGGCGGCGTCGAAGACCTGTTCCTTGTCTTCCTGCATGTCCTTGGAATAGGCGAGCGGCAGGCCCTTCATGACAGTAAGGAGCGCGATCAGCGAGCCGTTGATGCGGCCGGTCTTGGCGCGTACCAACTCGGCCGCATCCGGGTTCTTCTTCTGCGGCATGATCGAGGAGCCGGTCGAAAACGCATCCGACAGGCGCACGAAACCGAACTGCGGCGTCGACCAGATGACGATCTCTTCGGCCAGCCGCGACAGATGCACGGCGCAGATCGAGGCAATGGAGAGAAATTCCAGCGCGAAATCGCGGTCGGAAACGGTGTCGATCGAGTTGCGGGTCGGTTCGCGGAAGCCGAGCGCCTTCGCCGTCATGTGGCGGTCGATCGGAAAGCCGGTGCCGGCGAGCGCCGCCGCCCCGATCGGGCTTTCGTCCAGATGCTCGATCGCATGGCGCACGCGCTGGCGGTCGCGGCCGAACATCTCGACATAGGCCATGCAATGGTGGCCGAAGGTGACGGGCTGCGCGGTCTGCAGATGGGTGAAGCCGGGCATGACGGTTTCGGCATGCTCTTCGGCGCGGTCGAGGAAGGCTGCGATCAGCGCCGTCAGCATGGTTTCGGTCTTGGCCAGCTCTTCCTTCACCCAGAGGCGGAAATCGAGCGCCACCTGGTCGTTGCGCGAGCGGGCGGTGTGCAGGCGGCCGGCAGCAGGGCCGATCAGGGTCGCGAGCCGCGCCTCGATGTTCATGTGGATGTCTTCGAGCCGGCGGGAGAATTCGAACTGTCCGCTTTCGATCTCTGACAGGATCGTGTCCAGCCCGTGAAGGATCTTGTCTTTATCGTCGGTGGAAATGATGCCTTGATGCGCCAGCATCGTCGCATGCGCCTTTGAGCCGCGGATATCCTGCGCGAAAAGCTTCTTGTCGAAGCCGATCGAGGCATTTATCTCCTCCATGATCGCGTCCGGACCCGAAGCGAAACGTCCGCCCCACATCTGGTTGGAGGATTTGCCTTCGGATGCGCCGTCGCTCATGAAATATGCCCGCCCTGAAATGAACCGTTGCCCTGGAAATTGACATGACAGACCAGAAGAAAAGCCTTCCCGCTGCCAGGATCGTGGCGCTCGCCGCCCTTGCGGGGCTGATCGCCGGTGCGGCGGTGGTATACGTGAAGGAAACCGGGTCTGGCAATGGCGCAGGCGCTGAAACTGCGGCTTCGCAGAGCTGTCCGCTGGCTTCCGGCAAGGTCGCCGCGATCACGCCGTTCCTGAAGGGTCAGGTGGCTGCCATGTCTCCCGTCCCCGAGCCGCGCCCGCTGCCGGGCCTCGTCTTCAAGGGCGCCGACGGGAAGGACCTGACGCTTGCCGATTTTGCCGGCAAGACTGTGCTTCTCAATCTCTGGGCAACATGGTGCGTTCCCTGCCGCGAGGAAATGCCGGCCTTGAACGCGCTGCAGAAGTCCGCCGGCAGCGACCGCTTCGAAGTCGTCGCCGTCAACATCGACAACGGCGACGATGAAAAGCCCAGGGCGTTTCTCGACGAAACCGGCGTGCACGACCTCGGCTACTACCGCGACGCCTCCATGGGCGTCTTCAACAC
Source organism: Pararhizobium arenae (assembly GCF_001931685.1). Lineage (GTDB taxonomy): Bacteria > Pseudomonadota > Alphaproteobacteria > Rhizobiales > Rhizobiaceae > Pararhizobium > Pararhizobium arenae. The sequence goes on from NZ_MOOY01000005.1 coordinate 428,944, forward strand.
GCTGAAGAAGGAAGGCCTCGCCTTCGGCCTGCCGGTCACGCTTCTGATGGACGACAAGGGTTGCCTCATCTCCTCCATGAACGGCCCGGCCGCATGGGATAGTGAGGATGCGAAGGCGCTGATCAAGGCGGCGACGGGCGGGGTATGATGAGGCTCCATGTCAGAAGCAAACGTGCCCGTGATCTTGCGGCGCAACTGGCAGGCAAGCGAGGTCTGACCATGACCGCCGTGGTCATTCAGGCATTGGAAGCGGAGTTGCGCCGGGAAAGCGAAAAGGCAAGCCTTGCAGATCGTATAGCGCTTATCGCCGACGATCTTGCGCAACAGGCTGGGCCTAACGGCAGGCCTGTCGACAAGGAAGAGATTGATAACCTCTGGTTCTATCCGAACGCCTGACGCTTACCGCGTCGGAACCGGCGTCTCGCCGCGATAGTCATAGAACCCGCGGCCCGATTTGCGGCCTAGCCAGCCGGCCTCGACATATTTGACCAGCAGCGGGCAGGGGCGATATTTCGAGTCCGCCAGCCCGTCATGCAGCACCTGCATGATCGAGAGACAGGTGTCGAGACCGATGAAATCGGCAAGCTGCAGCGGGCCCATCGGATGGTTGGCGCCAAGTTTCATGGCGGTATCGATGGCATCGACCGTGCCGACGCCTTCATAGAGCGTGTAGATCGCCTCGTTGATCATCGGCAGCAGGATGCGGTTGACGATAAAGGCCGGGAAGTCCTCGGCCACCGTGATCGTCTTGTCGAGCGAGGTGACGAAGGTCTTGGCCGTTGCGAAGGTCCCTTCTTCGGTGGCGATGCCGCGCACGAGTTCCACCAGCTTCATCACCGGAACGGGGTTCATGAAGTGGATGCCCATGAAGCGCTCCGGGCGGTCGGTCGCGGAGGCAAGCCGGGTGATCGAAAGCGAGGACGTGTTGGTGGCGAGAATGGCGTCGGCCTTCAGCACCGGGCAGACCTGGCCATAGATCTTGCGCTTGACGCTTTCGTCTTCCGTCGCCGCCTCGATCACAAGGTCCGCCTGGGAAAGATCGTTGAGGTCGGAGGAGCCCTTGATCATCGAGAGGGCTTTCTTGCGGTCCTCGTCGGAGAGCTTTCCGGCGGTCACAACGCGGGCCATGTTGCCGTTGATTGTGGCAAGGCCCTGCTCTATGCGGTCGGGCGCGATATCGTACAGCTGAACCTTGTATCCGGCCGTCGCCGATACCTGGGCAATACCGCAGCCCATCTGTCCTGCGCCTACGATTCCGATTGTCTTGATCATTGAGCCGGGCTTCCATCATTGCAACCGCCATGTCGGGGTTCGCATGGCGTTGGGTCCGGGTGCCAGTGATAAAGCCATCCGGAGGAAGTTTCCAGCCCTTTTGATGCCTCAATGAGGCGCCTTTGGTCGGATATCGCCAAAGAAAAAGGCGGCCGGCATGAAATCTGCTGGCCGCCTTTGGATTGGTTCGACAAGACTTTTAAAGCGCCTTCTCGAGCTCCGGCAGAATGTCGAAGAGATCGCCGACGAGGCCGTAGTCGGCCACCTGGAAGATCGGGGCTTCCTCGTCCTTGTTAATGGCGACGATGACCTTCGAGTCCTTCATGCCGGCCAGGTGCTGGATCGCACCGGAGATGCCGCAGGCGATGTAGAGCTGTGGTGCAACCACCTTGCCCGTCTGCCCGACCTGCCAGTCGTTCGGCGCATAGCCGGCATCCACCGCCGCGCGAGACGCACCAACGGCAGCCCCGAGCTTGTCGGCGACCGGAAGAATGACTTCCTGGAACTTCTCCGAAGACCCCAGTGCACGACCACCCGAGATGATGATCTTGGCAGAAGTCAGTTCCGGACGATCCGACGAGGACAGTGCGTCCTTGACGAAGGTGGAGAGGCCCGGATCAGCCGCTGCTGAAACACTCTCGACCGAAGCGGAGCCACCATCGCCAGCCGAAGCGAAGGAGGCGGTACGAACCGTAATCACCTTCTTTGCATCCGAGGACTGGACCGTCTGGATGGCATTGCCGGCGTAGATCGGACGCTTGAAGGTGTCGGCAGAGACGACCTCTGTGATCTCGGAGATCTGCGCGACATCCAGAAGGGCTGCCACACGCGGAGCCACGTTCTTGCCGACCGAAGTGGCGGCCGCGATGATCGTGTCGTAGTTTCCGGCGAGCGAGACGATGAGGGCCGCCAAGGGCTCCGCCAGATTGTTGGCGAGGCTTGCATCCTCGGCGACGAGAACCTTGGAAACGCCGGAAAGCTTGGCGGCCTGCTCGGCAACGGCCTTCGAGCCGGCAACCAGCACATGCACGTCGCCGCCGATTTTCGAGGCCGCCGACAGCGCTTTTGCGGTCTGGTCGGACAGGTGGGTATTGTCGTGGTCAGCCAGAAGAAGAATGGCCATGATGTAATCTCCTCAAATCTTCCGGTTTACAGGACGCCAGCCGTCTTCAGGCTGGAAACCAGCTCTGCGACGCTCTTCACCTTGACGCCGGCCTTGCGGCCTTCCGGCTCCTCGGTCTTCAGAACCTTCAGCCGGGCCGTCGTGTCGACGCCAAAATCGGCCGGGGTCTTCTTGTCGAGCGGCTTCTTCTTCGCCTTCATGATGTTCGGCAGCGAGGCGTAGCGCGGCTCGTTGAGGCGCAGGTCGGTGGTGACGACGGCCGGCAGCTTGATGTCGATGGTCTGCAGGCCGCCATCGACTTCGCGGGTCACGGTTGCCTTGCCGTCACCGATCTCGACCTTCGAGGCAAAGGTGCCCTGTGCCCAGCCAAGCAGAGCCGACAGCATCTGGCCGGTCTGGTTCGAATCGTCATCGATCGCCTGCTTGCCGACGATGATCAGGCCCGGCTGTTCGGCTTCCGCCACGCCCTTGACGATCTTGGCGACGGCGAGCGGCTCGACGGCATCGTCCGTCTCCACCAGAATGGCGCGGTCGGCACCCATGGCGAGCGCCGTGCGCAGCGTTTCTTCCGCCTTGGCCGGGCCGACGGAGACGACCACCACTTCCTCGGCCTTGCCGGCTTCCTTCAGCCGCAGAGCCTCTTCAACGGAAATCTCGTCGAACGGGTTCATCGACATCTTCACATTGGCAAGCTCGACACCCGTGCCATCCGGCTTCACCCGGATCTTCACGTTGTAGTCGACGACACGTTTGACGGTGACCAAGATTTTCATGGAATCCTTCCTTCGAGACTTTTGCCGAGAAAATGCGCCTTAACGCAGCGTCCTGATTGTCGATTGGCGACATCGATACGCATTTTTTCTCCAAATACAATTGCCGCCGCCCCCTCCAGGGCGCGATTGCCGGCCGCGACGTTGTATTACGTTTACGTTCAAGTCAATATTTGGGCGCGGAATTTTCCGGATAAATCGGTTCGTGTCGGTGAACGCTTGCCCGGATGGCGGAAAACCCCTGGAAACCCGATGTTTCGCTACGGGCCATGATTTTCCACAATCTTTCGTCAGGAAGGGCGGCCCCACGGTGTCGGCGGTCGCCGCGGGGGCGGTTTCTGCTGTTCGAGCGTCGTCACCGGCGCAGTCACGGGCACAACGGCCTTGGGTGTGACGAGGGTACGATCGAAAAGCGGAACACCTCGACGTCGCAAAACGACAACAAGGATCAGACCTGCAAGGATGCCGCCGACATGCGCGCCCCAGGAGATCGCCCCGCGCGGCTCGAGCGCGAACATCACGAATTGCTGCAGGATCCAAAGAACCAGCGGAATGAAGGCGGGCAGCGGCAGCGGGATTCGGAAGAACACCAGGACCCAGACCCTGACCTTTGGATGCAGCATGAGATAGGCGGCGACCACGCCGGAGATTGCCCCGGACGCCCCGATCAGCGGCGCCTCGGAGGACGTTTCGACAAGGCCATGGGTGAGGGCGCCGGCGGCGGCACAGAGCAGATAAAACACAAGATAGCGAAAATGCCCGAGCGCATCCTCGACATTGTCGCCGAACACCCAGAGAAACAGCATGTTCGAGGCCAGATGCCAGAAATCGGTGTGCAGGAAGGCATAGGTCACATAGGTCGCGCTCTCCGGCACCAGCACGAGGCTCGGCTCCAGCTGGGCATAGTCGAAGGCGAGTGCCGGGATATAACCGAGCCCCAGCACCGTCGCATTGGCGAAGTTCTGCGAGGCCAGCGGCCCCGTCATCAGCCAGATTACAATGTTGATGGCGATCAGCCCGATCGTCACATACTGCACCTTGATGTGCTTCAGGGAGTTCGTGTCATGCAGCGGTATGAACATGGCGTGTCCTGAAGGCGGTGCGTGTGGATAGGGCCGTTTTTGTCGTCAGGCTGCAGCAGATCTGTGCGCCTTGCTGACCTTGACCGTCACCCGACGGTCGAGAGCATTCAAAACGCGTACCAGTCGATCGATCGTAAAACGACCGAGATCGGCATTGCGAATGCGGGACAGATCGGCGGCCGTCACGGTGGCCAGCTTTTCACCCTCCCGCAATGTCAGTTTCCTGCGGTCCAGCGCGGCAATAATTTCTGCCGCCAGCTGCGCCTTCATCATCTTGGTGTCGGCATCCGGGTCGCCGAGGTCGGCATAGATATTGCCGCTTCCGTGAACGACGGCGAAGTCATCATCGATCATCGCAGCATCTCCTCAATTCGCTTCAACCGATACCTGATCAGGTCTACCTCTTTCTGAGGTGTCGCTATGCCCTTGGTGGACTTTTTCTGAAAGGCATGGATGACCCAGAGCTTGTCGCCCAGCTGCACTGCATAAACGACCCGATAGGCATCTGTGCGGTAGGGCAAGGCAATTTCGAGTACGCCTGCGCCTAAGCCTTTCATTGGTTTCGCAATATCGGCCTTCTGGCCCATGCTTGCAATGGCGAGCGCATCCTTCATCCGCTCCTGAACAGCTTTGGGAAAAGCCTCGAAATCCTTCAGCGCCGCTCTGACCCAGGCAATCTCCCTCATAGGCGCATGTTGTCACATACGACAACAGACTGACAAGCCTTTTGTCTTCGATGTCTTTGCTATCGAAGGAAGGTGGTAAGCCGATCTACCTGTTCTTCCCCGGAACCCAAAGCACATCCGAGGCGCCCTTGTCGTTTACCCAGCGGGCGGCAACGAACAGGAAGTCCGAAAGACGGTTGGCATAGGCGATCGCTTCCGCGCTCACCACTTCGCCCTCGATCCGCGCCAGCGCCACCATCAGTCGTTCCGCCCGCCGGGTTATGGTGCGGGCGAGATGCAGCGCGGCCGCGGCCGCGCTGCCGCCGGGCAGCACGAAGGAGCGCAGCGGCGAAAGATCGGCATTCAGACGGTCGATCTCCGTTTCCAGCCGCTCCACCTGGCTGGCGATGATCCGGAGCGGCTCGTAGGCCATCGCCTCACCTGTGTCCGGCGTCGAAAGATCGGCGCCAAGATCGAAGAGATCGTTCTGGATGCGCATCAGCATCTGATCGAGATCGGCGTGTTCTGTCGTGTGCAACCGCGCCAGCCCGATCGCCGAATTCGCCTCGTCGATCGTGCCGTAGGCCTCGACGCGCAGATCGCTTTTCAGGCGGCGCGGTCCGGCGGCCAGTCCCGTCGTGCCGTCGTCGCCGGTCTTCGTGTAGATCTTGTTCAGCTTCACCATGCGATTGTCATCCTTACGACGGGCGTCCGCCGCCGGTAAGCCAGAGGGTCAGCATGATCAGCGCGATGGCGACGGCCTGCAGCACCACGCGCGCCTGCATCAGCTTGTTCGACATATTGCCGCTGCCGCCCTTGGCCATGTTGATGAGGCCGCGCAGGAGAACGATGACCACGAGACCCATGACCAGCAGGGTCAGTCCGGTGAGAAAACTATGCATTGCCTTGCCTTTCCGATCAGCCGAGCCGGCCGATGATGCGATAGAAGAGGCCCGCCGGCAGAAGCTTCTTCAGGAGCGCTCCCTGCTTTGCGGGCGTGGTGACGATGTAATGCGGCTTGGCCACCTTGGCGGTCAAGGCATGCTTCAGAACGCTGTAGACGGCGTCCGGCTCCAGCTTGCCGCGGGCCGGCTTGCTGTCGCCTCTCAGGCGCTTCAACTGCCGCTCGTATTCGGCGGCGTGAACCGAGCCCTTGAGATCGATGAAGCGCTCGATCTGCGTCAGCGCATTGGCGGTAAAGCGTGAGGCGATCGGTCCGGGTTCGATCAGGCTCACCTGCACGCCGCTGCCCTCAAGCTCCATGCGCATGGTCAGCGACAGGCCTTCCAGCGCGAATTTCGAGGCATTGTAGGCCCCGCGCCATTTGTAGGGCACGATGCCGAGAATGGACGAGCATTGCACGATCCGTCCGTGACCCTGAGCCCGCATCGCGGGGATCACACGCCGCGTCAGGTCGTGCCAGCCGATGACATTGGTTTCCAGCTGCAGCCGCAATGCCTCCGTCGGCAGGTCCTCCACCGCGCCGGCCTGGCCATAGGCGCCGTTGTTGAAGAGCGCATCGAGCCGTCCGCCGGTGCGGGCAAAAACGTCGTCCACCAGAACAGATATAGTGTCGCCTCGGGTGTAATCCATGATGATCGTCTCGATGCCGTCAGCCTCCAGCGGGCCACGATCCTCCTCGCGCCGCACGGTTGCGAACACCCGCCAGCCGTCCCGTTTCAGCGCCCGTGCGCACCATGCGCCGATGCCGGAAGAACATCCGGTCACGATGATGCTGGGCCGCGTATCCGTCATTGTTTGTCGTTCCCGGTGGAAATTGCCGTCCGGTTTCCCATATTCGCGATCGGGTGACAATTGCCGGCGCTGCGGCGTATAGGCGCGAACACGCTGTTTTGTCCGGAGAAAGTCCGTGGCTTCGGCATTGAGGCTGGCGCCAACACAAACGCCGGCGCATAAGATGGACGAGGTAAGATGGGATTGTTGGAGAAAGAATGCCGGCCTTCATACAAATAGCCTGGAAGGTCGTCTTTGATGCGCTCTGGCACTTCAGCGAGGATGACGGCTGGGCGATGGCAAGCCATGTGGCGCTGTCGTCGCTGCTGGCGGTTTTCCCCTTCCTGATTTTCGGAACGGCACTCGGCAGTTTCCTGGGCGCGGATCGTTTTGCCGAGACAGCCGTGCACCTGATCTTCGATGCGTGGCCCGAATCCATCGCAAAGCCGGTGGCCGACGAAATCGTGCAGGTTCTGACCATCCCGCGCGGTGGTCTGCTGACGGTTTCGGTGCTCGCCGCCGCCTATTTCGCCTCCAACGGGGTGGAAGCGCTCAGGGTTTCCCTCAACCGCGCCTATAGGGTCTCCGAAAGCCGGGCCTGGTACAAGACCCGCCTTGCCAGCCTTGGCTTCGTGCTGGTCGGCGTCATCGTGCTGGCCTTCGTCAGCCTGCTTCTCGTCGCCGTTCCCCTGCTGCTTGCCCATGCGGATCGCTGGGTGCCGTGGTTGACCGATCAGCTTGCCGCTGTCGACAATTGGGGTCTTGCGCTGGCGCTGGTTACCCTGACCGCAGGCCTGATCATCTCCCATCTCTGGCTGCCGGATGGCCGCCGCAAGATCATGGATGTCCTGCCCGGGGTCGTGCTGACCCTGATTGCCTGGTCGATCGGCGCCTATGCCTTCGCGTCCTATCTCTCGACATTTGCGAATTATGTCTCGACCTATGCCGGGCTCGCCTCGATCATGATCGTGCTGGTCTTTCTCTACATGATCGGCGCGATCTTCATCATCGGCGCGGAGATCAATGCGGCGATCATGAAATACAAGGTCAAGCGCATGGTCATCAGCCATTTTCGCGGTCAGCCTCGGGTCGAAGCGCCTGAAGAGCTAAAGGAGAAGCGCGCGGATATCGGCCGCTGAGCGCCCGGCCGCCCGATAGGCGGCAATGCCCGTTGATCCGTCGCTCTTGGAAAGCTTCTTGCCATCCTTGTCGAGCACCAGCCGGTGATGGTGGTAGACGGGTTCCGTCAGGCCGAGCAACTGCTGCAACAGCCGATGCACCGATGTCGCGTGAAACAGATCATGTCCACGCACCACATGGGTAATACCCTGCAGCGCGTCATCGACAGTCACGGCGAGATGGTAGCTGGAGGGTGCATCCGAGCGGGAAAGCACGATATCGCCCCATTCAGCCGGATCGGCCGCGATCTCGCCGGTTTCGCCATCCGGACCCGCACCGGTTTCCCGCCACGAAAGCGGCCCCTCGATTTCCTTAAGCGCCCTTTCCATATCCAGTCGCCAGGCATGCTGCCGGCCTGTCGCGAGCATGTCGCGCCGTTTTCCGATATCCCACTCCCGCTCGTTGCCCGGATAGTGCGGTGCCCCGTCGGGATCGCGCGGCCAGATTTTTCCGTCGATCTCATAAGCTGTGACTGCCGCCTTGATCTCGCTGCGGCTCATGAAGGAGGGATAGGCGAGCCCCCGCGCGATCAGCCGCTCCAGCATCTCGCCGTACAGCGCAAAGTGCTCCGACTGTCGCCTCACGGGTTTTTCCCAGTTGAGCCCCAGCCAGTTGAGGTCCTCGTAGATCGCCGCCTCGAATTCCGGCCGGCAGCGCGTCGTGTCGATATCCTCGATGCGCAGCAGAAAGCGTCCGTTACATTCTTTCGTCATATCGTGGTTGATGATGGCCGAAAGCGCGTGGCCGAGATGCAGCAGCCCGTTGGGGCTGGGCGCGAAGCGAAACACGGGCTGTTTTGACAAATCGGCGGGCATGGTTTCTTCTCTTGCCACGGAGGATGCCGGCGGCCAAGCGGCAAGACCAACGCATGTCTCGCAAAAGTGTATAGCGGTTTTGCGAAAAGACATGCGCTTCAGGCGCCGGGCAATGGATTGCAGCAATGCGCATCATACGTACCCATGAGGATATTCTGGCGGGCCTTGAAGGTCTGGTAATGCTGGATGCGCGGCTTGAGCATGTCGTCGCGCGGGCAGGGCCGGTGCCGCTGCGTCGCAGCGAGCCGGGCTATGCCGGCCTTGCCAATATCATCGTGTCGCAGATGGTCTCGAAAGCCAGCGCTGCTGCGATCTGGCGGCGCATGGAAGAGCGGATGGAGAGGATCGATGCCGCCGCGATGCTGGCTGCGAGCGATGAGGATTGCCGCTATTTCGGTCTCTCGCGCGCCAAGGCTGAAGCGCTGCGTGCGGTGGCGCGCGCCGAGCTTTCCGGCGATATCGATCTTCAGGCGCTCTGCGAAGCCGAGGGCCATGTGGCGATTCGTGAATTGAGCGCGATCCGGGGTGTCGGCCGCTGGACGTCGGAAGTCTTTCTTCTGTTTTGCGCCGGCCATCCGGACGTGTTCCCGGTGGGCGATATCGCGCTTCAGAATGCTGTCGGCCACGCTCTCTCCCTGGAGGTCCGTCCGTCGGCGCGCGAGCTCGACAGCCTCACGACCGCGTGGTCGCCATGGCGCAGTATAGCGGCCCGGCTTTTCTGGGCGTATTATGCCCATGAGATGCACCGGGATGCCATTCCGGTGGCGATCTCGGCAAAAAAGTGAATCTGCACAGGCTTTTTGCTTTCGGCTTCACAATCCTGACGCAACGCGCCTAATATAGATTTTGCAGATGCCGAATCGATCAGGAGTACAGGTACTTGACGATTGCAGTTTCTCCGCAGGGCCTACCGGCGCTCGTCTTGAACGCCGACTACAGACCATTGAGTTATTATCCCTTGTCGCTCTGGTCCTGGCAGGACGCGATCAAGGCCGTTTTTCTTGACCGTGTGCATATCCTCGCCGAATACGACCATCAGGTTTCCTCGCCGAGCTTCGCCATGCGCTTGCCAAGCGTGGTGTGCCTGAAGAGCTACGTGCAGCCGTCGCGTCATCCGGCTTTCACGCGCTTCAACGTTTTCCTGCGCGACAAGTTCGAGTGCCAGTATTGCGGCTCGCCGGATGATTTGACCTTCGATCACGTCATCCCCCGCTGCTGCGGCGGACAGACGACGTGGGAAAATGTCGTTGCGGCCTGCTCGCCCTGCAATCTGCGCAAGGGCGGCAAGATGCCCCGCAAGGCCGGCATGTTCCCGCACCAGAAGCCGTATCACCCGACGGTACAGGACCTGCACAACAACGGCCGGCTGTTCCCGCCCAACCATCTGCACGAAAGCTGGATGGACTATCTCTACTGGGATGTGGAACTGCAGCCTTAGGATGGTTGCTTAAGTTTGTCAGGGAAAAGTGGGAACCGGTTTTCCCGAAAAGACAAACGAAATCAAAGAAATCTAGACTCTGTCAGGTTCAATCTGAACCTGACAGAGTCTAGTTGATATCATCCGGCAGCACGGGCAGGGGAGCGATCTCGATGCCCTCTTCGAGCAATGCCTCGACCTCCGTCAGCGTTGCCTGACCGATCAACCCGCGCTGCTCGGCTTCGCCATAGTGAATCTTCCGGGCTTCCTCGGGAAACTTTTCGCCTACATCCTCGGAATTTTCGCGGATGGTTTTCACCATTTCGCGGATCTTGGAAGCCACCTCGCGGTGAACCTCGTTGACCATCAGGCTGCGGGTTTCTTCCTTTTTGCGGGCGGTCGCCACCGAAGGCGCCATCAGCTGCTTGGAGATGGAAGCGGAGTTGCAGGACGGACAGGTGACAAGCCCGCGCGCCTGCTGGCCGTCGAAATCGGCAGAGGAGGAGAACCAGCCCTCGAAGGGGTGGCCGTTGTCGCAAACGAGGGCGTATTTGATCACGCCGCGAAATCTCCTGCGGCTGGTGCGATACCGGCAAGCGTGAAGGCCCGGCCATTCCTGAGATTGGGGATTTTCGCGCGGGTGGCGGCAACCTGAGCCGGATCGATTTCAGCCAGCACGATCGCCTCGCCCTCGCCACCGGCTTGCCCGAGCACCTTGCCCCAGGGATCGATGATCATCGAATGGCCATAGGTCGTGCGCCCGTCTTCGTGAAGCCCGCCCTGCGCGCCGGCGATCACGAACATGCCGTTTTCGATGGCGCGGGCACGCAGAAGGATTTCCCAATGCGCCTTGCCGGTCTGTTTGGTGAAGGCCGCTGGCACCGACATGATCTCCGCGCCTGCCATAGCCTGCCTTCGAAAGAGATCGGGGAAACGCACGTCGTAGCAGATGGCAAAGCCGAGCTTGCCGAAGGGCAGATCGGCCATCCTGGCGGTATCGCCCGGCGAATAGGCCGAGCTTTCGCGAAAACTCTCGCCATTGTCGAGATCGACATCGAACATATGGATCTTGTCGTAATGGCAGATTTTCGTGCCGTCCGGGCCGAACAGGAAGCCGCGATTGGCGATCTTGCCGTCGCCAAGGCCGATCGCGGTCGAGCCGACATGGAGATGGATGCCAAGGCTTGCGGCCAGCGCCGAGGCGCGACGCACGATGAGGTCGTCCTCTTCGCCCTTCAGCATGGCGCGAAGGGCGGTTCGGTCGCGCTGCATGGCGCCGGTCATTTCCGGGGTCTGGATATAGGTCGCGCCAAGGCCCGCCGCCTCGCGCACGAGGCGGTCCATCGCATCGGCATTGGCGGCGGTGTCGACGCCCGAGCACATCTGGATGGCGGCAGCCTTGAAGACCATTTTCATGCGTCCTTATGCGGCGAGCAGCGCGTCGAGCTTGCCGGCGCGCTCCAGCGCGTGCAGGTCGTCGCAGCCGCCGACATGGGTGTTGTTGATGAAGATCTGCGGGAAGGTTGTGCCGCCATTGGAGCGCTCGATCATCTGCTGGCGGATGTCCGGGGCATAGGTTGCGTCATGCTCCTCGTATTTCACGCCCTTGGTTTCCAGGAGCTTCTTGGCGGCGGAGCAATAGCCGCAGAACTGACGTGTGTAGATGACAACCGATGCCATGGGTCAAACCTATCCTGACGCCGGCCCTTTGCCGGCTTTCCTCAGTCATATAAGACCGCTCACGGCTCTTGCAAAGGTCAAAACCGTGACGTCGGCGGCACCTGCCCGCTTCAGGGCCCGTGTCGCGGCGCTCACCGTCGCCCCGGTGGTATAGACATCGTCGACAAGAACAATCCGCCGCCCGAAGACGGCAGGCCGCTGGGTTTCGGGCACGGAAAATGCCCCCTGCACATTGTCCCGGCGGGCGGCTTTTCCGAGCCCCACCTGCTGGCGGGTGCGCCGCGTGCGAAGAAGAGCGGTTGCGAGGAAGGGCTTGCCCGAGATGCCGGCGATGGCGCGGGCAAGCTCCGCCGACTGGTTGTAACGCCGACCCCAAAGGCGAAACGCATGCAGCGGCACGGCAACGATGGCTTCGGCGCGGGCCACCTCGCCGTCACTTGCGCGGATCATCCATTCGGCCATCATCTGGGCAAGATCCGTGCGATCGCGGTATTTGAGGTCGTGGACGAGATCGCGGGCGATGCCGTCGTGGATGGCGACCGAGCGCAGGCGATCGAAGACCGGTGGATCCGCGATGGCGTCGGCTGAGAGGATGCCCCGGCCGAGATCGTGGCTGAAGGGAATGCCGAGCACTTCGCAATAGGGGCGCTCGATGAGCTTGAGGCCGCACCAGCAGGCGGCGCAGACCCCGCCATGGCGCGAGACGATGACGCCGCAGCCGGCGCAGACCGGGGGGTAGACGAAGTCCACCGCGGCGGAGCCAAGCCGTCGCAGGCTGCCGGCCCAGCCGGATGCCCGGCTGCGCAGCGACCCTGGAATTTCCCCGCTCTCCCCGTCCATGCGGTTGACATTACGGTCGCACGGGTCTTTTTGCGAGCCTCAATCTGGAGTTCGATGCCGTGGATACCGTTTTCGATCAGGACCTCATCGCCGTCAGGCGCAAGCGGGCGCTGAAGAATGCCGACGACAAGGCAGGCTTCCTGCTCGATATCGCGGCAAGGGAGCTTGCCGAGCGCCTCGATGTCGTCGAGCGCACGTTCGAGACGGCCGTCGAACTGCATGGCTATACGGGAGCGGCTGGCCGCGAACTTCTGGCGACGGGCAAGGTTGCGGCGCTGAAGAGAGTGGAAACCGATCCGGCGTTTGCCGGGGACGCCACGGATTTCAGCGTTTCATCGCTCGAGCATGTGCCGCTTGAACCGGAAAGCGTCAACCTCGTTGTCTCTCCGCTGTCGCTACACCTCACTAACGATACGCCCGGCGTCTTCATCCAGATCCGGCGGGCGCTGAAACCGGACGGACTTTTCCTCGCGGCCATCCCCGGCAGCGGCACCCTGCAGGAACTGCGCGAGGTCCTCTTGGCTGCGGAAGCGGAAATGACTGGGGGCGCGAGCCCCAGGGTCATTCCATTTGCAGACGTGCGGGATATGGGCGGTCTGTTGCAGCGCGCCGGCTTCACCCTGCCGGTCGCCGATACCGAAAGCTACACCGTTCGCTACAGCTCGCTCTTTTCGCTGTTGAAGGATCTGCGGGCCATGGGCATGACCAATCCGCTGGCCGCGCGCAGCCGCAAGCCGCTGTCGAAGGCGTTTTTCCTGCGGGCTGCCGAAATCTATGCGGAGCGTTTTTCCGATCCCGACGGGCGCATCCGCGCCACGTTCTCGATTATCTACATCTCGGGCTGGGCCCCGCATGAAAGCCAGCAGAAGCCGCTCAGGCCGGGATCGGCGCGCACCCGGCTGGCGGATGCGCTGGGTGTCAGGGAAGGCAAGCTGAAGGGCGAGCCGTAAGCCGGCCTCCGCCCTCTTTATCAGTTCGGCGCGTCCGCCATGGCTTGCACGATCTCGTCGAAGACGGCCGTCAGGGAGTCCGCGAAAGCGCCGAAGCCGGCAATCAGCGATACGGCGATCAGGGCTGCGATCAGCCCGTATTCGATCGCGGTTGCCCCGGTCTTGTCCTGCATGAAGCGGGTGAAGGTCCGCATGGGTCTCGATGCCTCTTCGTCATGCCGGGCCAAAACGCCCAAGCTTCATGGGATCATGCCGTTGCGAACCAGGCCGGCGCTGCGCCAGCCAGGCTTCAGCAACCGCTCTTTCCGCCGTTCTCATCGATGATGCAGACGGCGCCCGGCATTTCCTGCAGCACGCTGCGGCGCACGGTGTAACGCTTGCTGCCGCTGCTGGTGGGAATGGAGCCGGTGGAAATATTGTCGTAGTCGAGCGGCGCGTTGGCCAGCACCTTGCCGGTCGTCTTCGACGACAGCATCGGCGTCAGGATCAGCGTCAGGGCGATGACCGCCGTGCCGAACAGCAGCGACAGATTGAGGACGCCGGTGCGCCGGGACTGGCCGGTCGCCAGATCCTTGTCCTGCACGGTTCTCCAGAATTCATCGTCAGCCATTGCCTGCCTCTTAGAAGTATTCGCGATCCGTCAGGGATCGCAGCACCGGCTTGTCCCGGCACACAATCGGCCGCGATGACGGGAATCACCGCGCCATCACACTGCACCGACATTTACTCAGGCTGGATTTTGCCCCGGGGTGATAAACGTTCGATTAACGAAGCGATAATTTCCGGAAAAATTAGAGAAGATCCATCAGGTAGGGGATCAGCGGCTCGTCGGCCGGCGGCATCGGATAGTCGCGCAAGGCCTGCGGGCGTACCCACTTCACCGCCTGTCCTTCCCGCCCGTGGGCAACGCCCTCATAGCGCCGGCAGACATAAAGCGGCATCAGCAGGTGGAAACTCTCATAGGAGTGGCTGGCAAAGGTCAGCGGCGCGAGACACGCGACCTTGGTCTTTATGCCGAGTTCCTCATCCAGTTCGCGGATCAAGGTTTCCTCCGGCGTCTCGCCGGCCTCCACCTTGCCGCCCGGAAACTCCCACAGCCCTGCGAGCGATTTCCCCTCGGGGCGCCGCGCAAGGAGAATACGACCGTCGCTGTCGACAAGCGCGCAGGCGGCAACGAGCAGGATTTTCTGACCGGCGGAACTCATCTCATTCTCCAGGGCGACGATAGACGTAACGATAGACTTCCCGGAAACCGAACTTGGCGTAAAGGGCACGCGCCGCATGATTTTCGGTTTCCACCGCAAGCCAGGCCTGTCGCGCGCCGCGCAACCGCGCCCAGCGCAGCGAGGCCTGCGCGACGGCCGTCGCGATCCCCTGCTTGCGCTTGTCGGCGGCGACGGCAAGCTGCAGCAGTCCTGCCAGATCGTTGTCATGAACGGCGAGCGAAACCGCCTCAGGCCCGGTTTCCGCATCCTCGAAAACGAACAGCCCAATTTCCGGCTTGATCGCGGCGATGATCTCGGCAAGCCCCGCCTTGACGGACTGCTCGCCCGGGCAGATCTGCACGCGCGCGTCGACGAAACGGCCGATATCGCGGGTCGGCAGGCGCTCGATGCCGTCATTGCTTTCGTTCCGCGGGATATCGGCGATCATCACGATACTGCCGGCGAAACTCTGCCAGCCGTTGTCGTCCATATGCGCAATCAGCGCCGGCGGCGTGAGCGGCGTCTGGCGCACCGTCAACTGCCGGCCATAATCGGCAAAACGGGCGGAGGCCTTTTCCAGGCGCCCGGCGATATCGCGGCTGTCGGAAGGATCGAGCGGGTTGATGGAGTTGAGGCGTCGTGACGAATGCCCCGACGTCAGGCGGATCAGCCAGCTTCCATCATAGGCGACATGCTCTGCCGGCCATGCGCGGAAGCCGACAGCCTCCAGCCGCCGCACCAGCGGCATTTCCGGGCTCGTCGTTGCGTCCTGCATCGGCTGACCCATCAGCTCCGGTAATCCCCGTTGATCTCCACATATTCCTTGGTGAGATCGCAGGTGTAGACGGTCGCCGTGCCGGTACCGAGGCCGATCTCGACGCGAATGGTGATGTCCTGTTCTTTCATCACGGCTGAGGCTGCAGCTTCCGAATAGGACGGATCACGCTCGCCATCGACGGCGACGCGGACATCGCCGAACCAGATCGCGAGACGGTCGCGATCGGCCATTTCGCCGGACTTGCCGACGGCCATGACGACGCGGCCCCAGTTGGCGTCTTCGCCGGCAATCGCTGTCTTCACCAGCGGCGAATTGGCGATCGACAGGCCGATGCGCTTGGCGGCCGCATCGCTTTCCGCGCCCTCGACGGTGACCGCGACCATCTTGCGGGCGCCTTCGCCGTCGCGGACGACCTGCAACGCGAGGTCTTTCAGGAGATCGTTGAGGGCGGTGCGGAAGCCGGTGAGGTTCGCGCTGGCGGCATCCGAAATCGGAATCTGGCCGTCATGGGCGGCTGCACCGGTGGCAAACAACATCAGCGTGTCGGAGGTCGAGGTGTCGCTGTCGACGGTTACCGAATTGAATGTCGGGCCGACACCCTCGCTCAAGAGCGTCTGCAGGGCGGCAGGGGCGATTGCCGCGTCGGTGACGACGAAAGAAAGCATGGTCGCCATATCCGGCGCGATCATGCCTGCGCCCTTGGCAATCCCGTTGATGGTGACGGTGACGCCGTTGATCTCGGCGCTGCGGGTCGCGACCTTCGGATAGGTGTCGGTCGTCATGATCGCCTTGGCGGCTTCGAGCCAGAAATCGTTGGTAGCGCGCTCGTTCATCGTGCCGAGAACGCCGGCAAACTTGGTGGCATCGAGCGGCTCGCCGATGACGCCGGTGGAAGCAAGGAAAACTTCGGTGGGCTTGCAGCCGACGGCTTCGGCGGCGGACTGCGCTGTCAGCTCCGTGGCGGCCTTGCCCTTCTTGCCGGTGAAGGCATTGGCATTGCCGGAATTGACGACGACGGCGCGGGCGGACCCGCCGGCCAGATGCTCACGGCAAAGATCGACCGGGGCGGACGGGCAGCGCGAGCGGGTGAAGACACCGGCGACGGCTGCCGGTTCGTCGAACACCATCAAGAGCACGTCGGTTCGGTTCTTGTACTTGATGCCCGCCTCGGCGGTCGCCATGCGCACGCCGCGAACGGCCGGCATGTCGGGGTAGGATTTCGGGGCGAGGGGAGAAACGGAACCGGACATGATGAAACCCTGCTTGAGCGCCTTGGCCCGGCAAGCGAGCCCACAAACGAAATCCCGAAAAGCGAGGTGCCTTCGGGATCGGTCGAATTCGGAAACGTCTTACACCGGAAAGGCGTCAGGCGTCATGACGACAGCGGGCGGGGATTACCCCCCTCTGTCACTGCGTGACATCTCCCCCTCAAGGGGGAGATCGTTCTTTTCCCTCGCTTATTCAGCGATAGAGGCGAGAGGTTTCCGCCTGCGATCTCCCCCCTTGAGGGGGAGATGCCCGACAGGGCAGAGGGGGGTATCCTCGTTATATCAGTTCGCTGCTTCAGCCTTGTTGGCGTCGTCGTAAGCCTTCTTCAGCGCCGGGTCGGTGATATCGACAGCCGATTCCTTCTTGGCGGCTTCGAGAAGGGCGACGTACTTGTCGCGCATCACCAGCTGCTTGACCTGCGGCTCGACCTGCTCGAGCGTCGGCGGAGCCTGGGTGCGCTTGTCCTCGACGAGAATGACGTGGTAGCCGAACTGCGACTTCACGGGAGCTTCGGTGTACTTGCCCTTCTCCAGCTTGAAGGCGGCTTCGGAGAATTCCGGAACCATGCGCTCCTTGGTGAAGTAGCCGAGATCGCCGCCGTCAGCCTTGTTCGGGTCGGTGGACTTTTCCTTGGCGAGTTCCGCGAAATCCTTGCCGCCGTCGAGTTCCTTGATGATAGCCTTGGCTTCATCTTCGGTCTTCACGAGGATGTGGCGGGCCTTCACTTCTTCCGGCGGGGTGATCTTGGCGATTTCCACGTCGTAGCGGGCCTTGACCTCTTCAGCCGTGACGGCATCGACAACGTGCTTCTTGAAGAAGGCGTTGTGCAGTTCGCGCTCGGTCAGATAGGCGAGGCGCTTCTTGAAGGCTTCGTCGTTCTGCAGGCCTTCCTTGTCGGCATCCTTGGCGAGCAGCTTGATGTCGATCAGGCCCGAAAGGGCGGCCGCGCGCTTCTGGTCTTCCGGCAGTTGGCCGAGCTGCGGATCGAGGCCGCTGATGGCCAGATCCAGCTCGGACTTGACGATTTCAGCGTCGCCGACCTTGGCAATGACCGGATCGGCCGCGTCCTGAGCCAGCACCGGAGCCTTGCCGGCCATCAAGGCAACCAGAGCGACGGCTGCAAGCAATTTGTATTTCGACATCCTGAAACCTTTCGAGAGTGGTCTTCCGAAACCGCGATGAACGGATCGGCATACAGGCTCCACATCACCAGAATGTGGCGGTTCTGTAGCCTTTGCGCGCGTGAAGTCCCGTTGACATAATTCGACCCCCCTCTTATCTGTCACGCAACCTCGCGTCCAGAACACATCCGGGCGTTTCGTCTTAATTTCGCGGGCTTTCGAACGCGGCATGGATGCCGGCTTGCCGGCCAGTA
Source organism: Pararhizobium arenae (assembly GCF_001931685.1). GTDB lineage: Bacteria > Pseudomonadota > Alphaproteobacteria > Rhizobiales > Rhizobiaceae > Pararhizobium > Pararhizobium arenae. The sequence goes on from NZ_MOOY01000005.1 coordinate 447,098, forward strand.
ACAAGAAAGGACCATTCATATGGTCAGCTTCGGCGGTCTCGCCCGCAAGATTTTCGGCTCGTCCAACGACCGGCGAGTCAAAGGTTACAAGGCTCGGGTCGATGCCATCAATGCGCTGGAACCCGAGATGAAGGCACTGTCCAACGAGGCGCTTGCGGCAAAGACCGTGGAGTTCCGCGCGCAGCTGGCAGAAGGCAAGACGTTGGACGATCTGCTGGTGCCGGCCTTCGCAGTCGCCCGCGAGGCGGCCCGCCGCACGCTCGGCTTGCGTCCGTTCGATGTTCAGCTGATCGGCGGCATGATCCTGCATGAGCGCGCCATCGCCGAAATGAAGACCGGTGAAGGCAAGACGCTCGTTGCGACGCTTCCCGTCTATCTCAATGCGCTCGCCGGCGAGGGCGTGCACGTCGTCACCGTGAACGACTATCTCGCGACCCGCGATAGCGCGACGATGAACCGCATCTACAGCTTCCTCGGACTCTCCACCGGCGTTATCGTCCATGGCCTGACCGACGACCAGCGCCGCGCGGCTTACGCCTGCGACATCACCTACGCGACCAACAACGAGCTCGGCTTCGACTATCTGCGCGACAACATGAAGTACGAGCGCGGCCAGATGGTCCAGCGCGGCCACTTCTTTGCCATCGTCGACGAAGTCGACTCGATCCTTGTCGACGAAGCCCGCACGCCGCTGATCATTTCCGGCCCGCTGGACGACCGCTCGGATCTCTACAACCGCATCGACAGCTTCATTCCGCTGCTCACCCCGGAAGACTACGAGATCGACGAGAAGCAGCGCTCGGCCAACTTCTCGGAAGAAGGCACCGAAAAGCTCGAAAACCTGCTGCGCGAAGCGGGTCTCCTGAAGGGTGAATCGCTCTACGACGTCGAGAACGTTGCGATCGTCCACCACGTCAACAATGCGCTGAAGGCCCACAAGCTGTTCCAGCGCGACAAGGACTACATCGTTCGTGGCGACGAGATCGTCATCATCGACGAATTCACCGGCCGCATGATGCCGGGCCGCCGTTACTCGGAAGGCCAGCATCAGGCGCTGGAAGCCAAGGAAAAGGTGACGATCCAGCCGGAAAACCAGACGCTGGCCTCGATCACCTTCCAGAACTATTTCCGCATGTACAAGAAGCTCGGCGGCATGACCGGCACGGCGTCCACCGAAGCGGAAGAGTTCGGTAACATCTACGGTCTCGAAGTGGTCGAGGTTCCGACCAACCTGCCGATCCAGCGTATCGACGAGGATGACGAGGTCTACCGGACGGCGGAAGAAAAATACAAGGCGATTCTCGAAGAGATCAAGGATGCGCACAAGCGCGGCCAGCCGGTTCTGGTCGGCACCACCTCGATCGAAAAATCCGAGCTTCTGGCCGAACTCCTGAAGAAGTCGGGCTTTACCAAATTCCAGGTCCTGAACGCCCGTTACCACGAGCAGGAAGCCTATATCGTGTCCCAGGCCGGTGTGCCGGGCGCCGTCACGATCGCCACTAACATGGCCGGCCGCGGCACCGACATCCAGCTCGGCGGCAACGTCGATATGCGTCTTGCTGCAGAACTCGCCGAGATCGAGCCGGGTCCGGAGCGCGATGCCCGCGAGGCGGCGATCCGGGAAGAGATCCAGAAGCTCAAGGACGAGGCGCTGGCCGCCGGCGGTCTTTACGTTCTCGCCACCGAGCGCCACGAAAGCCGCCGCATCGACAACCAGCTGCGCGGCCGTTCCGGTCGTCAGGGCGACCCGGGCCGCTCCAAGTTCTTCCTGTCGCTGCAGGACGACCTGATGCGCATCTTCGGCTCCGACCGCATGGATTCGATGCTGCAGAAGCTCGGTCTCAAGGAAGGCGAGGCCATCGTTCACCCGTGGATCAACAAGGCGCTGGAACGCGCCCAGAAGAAGGTCGAGGCCCGCAACTTCGACACCCGCAAGAACCTTCTGAAATACGACGACGTGCTGAACGACCAGCGCAAGGTGATCTTCGAGCAGCGCATCGAGATGATGGATGCGACCGATCTCGAAGAGACCATCGCCGACATGCGCCATGAGGTCATCGAGGATATCGTCGCCAAGCGCATTCCGGAAAAGGCCTATGCCGAACAGTGGGATGTCGAAGGCCTGAAGGCGGACGTGCAGAGCCAGCTCAACCTCGACCTGCCGGTCGTGGAATGGGCCGGCGAAGAAGGCATCGACGATGCCGATATCCGCGAGCGCATCACCGCCGCCGCCGATGCCGCCGCCGCCGATCGCGCCGAGCGTTTCGGCCCGGAAATCATGCGTTACGTCGAGCGCTCGGTTCTGCTTCAGACGCTGGACCACCTGTGGCGCGAGCATATCGTCAACCTCGACCACCTGCGTTCGGTCATCGGCTTCCGCGGCTATGCGCAGCGCGATCCGCTGCAGGAATACAAGGCGGAAGCCTTCGAGCTGTTCCAGGCGCTGCTTGGCAACCTGCGCCAGGGCGTGACCGCCCAGATGATGCGCGTCGAGCTGGTGCGCGAGGCCGCCGAAGCCCCGCAGCCGGTGCCGCCGGCCATGGAAGGCCATCATATCGATCCGGTCACGGGCGAGGATGATTTCAACGAAGGCGCACAGCAGGTCGTTGCCCCGCAGAACCGCGACCCGAAGAACCCGCTGACCTGGGGCCGCGTCTCCCGCAACGAAGCCTGCCCCTGCGGCTCCGGCAAGAAATACAAGCACTGCCACGGCGCCTTCGAAGCCTGATAAAGGTGTTCGATGACTTCAGAAAGTGCCGCCTCCGGGCGGCATTTTTCGTTGTAGTATAGAGCTGATAAGAAGCTTCGGAGCGTGTCGCCATACCCCCCTCTGCCCTGTCGGGCATCTCCCCCTCAAGGGGGGAGATCGGCAGGAGGCGGCCTCCCGCTCTTCGTCTCTTGCCGGATGAATGAGGGAAAAGAACGATCTCCCCCCCCTGAGGGGGAGATGTCACGAAGTGACAGAGGGGGGCGGGCGCGGCGAATTCCAAGTGGGCGATTGTATCCCTTACCTCCGCACATGTTCGGTATCTTCGCCCTCCGCCACACGCTTTGTTAACGCTGATCTGGCAAAACTCGAATCCTGTTTTGCGTTCAATGCGGGTACGACTTGTGTTTACGGCGGCATGTCAGACGGCTGGGCGAATTCTTCCGCCGGCGGCCCGGGATCGGCTGGCGGCCATTGCCGCAACGCTCCGCGCCATCCTGACCCGGAACGACCCCAAGCATATCGCCCAGCGGATGGCGCTCGTCGCCTTCGCCATCCGCATCATCAGCGCGGCCATCGCCTTCGTGTCGCAGATCATCCTTGCCCGGCTGATGGGCGAGTTCGAATACGGCATCTATGTCTTCGTCTGGGTGCTTGTCGTGCTGTTCGGCAATCTCTCCTGCCTCGGCTTCCACACCGCCATCATCCGCTTCCTGCCGCAGTATCATGCGCAGGATGCCCTGCCGGAAATTCGCGGGCTGACGACCACCGTGCGCGTCTTCGCGCTCGTGTCGTCGAGCGTGCTGGCGTTTCTCGGCATTGTCGGCGTCTGGCTGTTCGGCGACTTGATCGAGAGCTACTATCTGGTGCCGCTCTATCTCGGCATCTTCACCCTGCCGATGATTGCGCTGAACGACGTGATGGATGGCACCTCGCGCGCCCATAGCTGGGCGATTTCGGCGCTGAGCCCCACCTATCTCGTCCGCCCGTTGCTCATGCTCGGCCTCATGGTGCTCGCTGTCTTCGGCGGTGCTGAGGCGACGGCGAAGACCGGCATGATCACGGCCATGGCCGCGACCTATCTCACCAGCATCACCCAGTTCTTCATCCTGACCTGGCGGCTGAAGCGCCGCTATGTCGCGGGCCCGCGCAGGATCGAGTTCGGCACCTGGATCAAGGTGGCGCTGCCGATCTTCCTGATCGAGGGCTTCAGCTTCATGCTGACCAATTCCGATGTGGTGATCGTCGGCTTCTATCTCGATCCGGAAAGCGTGGCGATCTATTTCGCCGCCGCCAAGACCATCGCGCTGGTGCATTTCGTCAGCTTCTCGGTAAAGGCCGCGGCCGGTCCGCGTTTCTCCGCCGCGATGGCGAACCCGGATCGCCAGCAACTCGCCAGCATCGCCATCGAAAGCGCCAAATGGACCTTCTGGCCGTCGCTTGTCGTCGGCGGGCTGGTGCTCGCCTGCGGCAATTTTCTGCTGTCGCTGTTCGGCCCCGTCTTCGTTGCCGGCTGGCCGCTGATGGCGATCCTCTATGGCGGGGCGATGGCCAAGGCCTTCGTCGGCCCTGCCGAAGCCTTCCTCACCATGGCCGGGCGGCAAAAACTCTGCGTCGTGCTCTATGCGCTGGCGCTGCTCTCGAACCTCGCCCTCAACGTCACGCTCATCCCGCTCTTCGGCCTCACCGGCGCCGCCTTTGCCACTGCCGGCGCCATGGTCGTCGAAGCGATCCTTCTTCATCTGGCGGTGCGCCGCACCTTCGGCTTCAGCCTGTTTGCTCTTGCCGATCCGCACGCCAGCAAAATCCGTGCGGAGGTCGCATAACATGATTGGTAGACCGCAACTGCCCGACGACAGCAACAGCGGCACCGCCCGCTACATCAGCGGCCTGGCGCCGCCGCCGCTGGACCGGCCCGCTGCCGACCGCTCGGTGTCTATCGGCCGCCCCGGCCGCGAGCTTTGCCTCTATCCGGCCAAGACCGGCTACGAGCTGCAGCAGGAACTGGATTTTCTCTCCAACCGGGCGATGGAACCGAATGTGTTCTTCACCGGCCGGTTCCTCGCGCCGGCCATGCCGCGGCTGGAAGACCGGGTGGTGCGCCTCGCGCTCATCCGCGACAACGATAGCCGCCGCAGCCGCCTGCGTTTCCTGATGCCGTATTCCGTCGACAAGCCCGGCTTCTCGATCGGCAGCCCGATCATGCGCGCGTGGTCAAACCCGTTCGGCCCTCTCGGCGTTCCGCTTCTCGATGCGGAAGATGCGGCCGAAACCATCGACAACCTGCTGGAGGGCCTTGCCCTTCCGGCGGCCGGCCTGCCGCCGATCCTGGTGCTTCCGGACCTCAGGCTCAAAGGCAAGTTCGCCCAGCTTTTCCGCGCTGTCGCCATCGGCCGCAACCTGCCGCTGACGGTCACCGATACCTTCAACCGGCCGATGCTCGAAAGCCTGCTCGATGGCGATAGCTATCTTCGCCGGACGATCAGCAGCGCCCATCTGCGGGAGCTGCGCCGCCAGTGGAAGAAGCTGGAGGATGAAGGCAACCTTACCTACAACGTCGCCCGCCAGCCCGAGGAGATCCGCCTGCGCATGGAGGAATTCCTGGCGCTGGAGGCAAGCGGCTGGAAGGGCAGGGGCCGCACCGCCCTCGTCACCGACCGCTACCACGCCGCCTTTGCCCGCGAAGCGATCAGCAACCTTGCCGAAGCCGACAGCGTGCGCATCCACACGCTCGATTTAAACGGCGTGGCCATCGCCTCGATGATCGTGCTGATGATGGCCGGCGACGCCTATACCTGGAAAACCGCCTATGACGAAAACTTCGCCCGCTTCTCGCCCGGCAAGCTGCTGCTCGCACAGCTGACCGAGTGGCATCTGGACGACGCCAACATCATGCGCTCCGACAGCTGCGCCGTGCCGGATCATCCGGTAATGGGCCGCATGTGGGAAGAGCGCGAGGAGATGGGCACCCTGATCGTCGGCCTCCACCAGAACCGAGACCGCGACGTGCGTCAGGTGGCCGCGCAACTTCACCTCTACCGCAACACCCGCAACATGGCCAAACTGCTACGCGACAAGATCAGGCATCTGGCGCGGTAGGGGGCCGGCATAGATTGCCGCTGCGATCCCTCTGTGGTGGTAATAGCAAGGCGATGGTGCATGCCACCCAAGAGCCCAATCCCTCGGGCTTTTTTTCATATTCCAAGTTAAGCCGGAATAACGGGGCGCCGCTTATCTTAGATGACGACGAAATCTGAACTCGTGATCGTGGGCTTGTTCACTAGCGTCGCAAACAGCACGCCATCGTATGACGTTCCCGAACCGTCCCGGTCATAGAAGATTTTCCCTGTGTCCGTTTCGTACACGATGCGATCTGTTGAATCTGCCGCAACGCCTGTTCCATTGGCTCGAAAAGCCGCTGCTGAGAGCGCTCCCGTTGCGGTCAGAGCGGTAAAGATGCCGTTCTCCAACTGGATCGTGTCGTCGATCGCGCTGAAGTCGGTAATCTTATCGACGTTGGTCGTGGGATTGAGTGCGGTATGAAATATGAAGGTATCCTTCCCGCTCGCACCCGTCAGTGTATCGTTTCCGGCGTAACCCCGGATGACGTCGTTTCCGCTGTTACCGTAGATCGTATTCGCAACTGAATTGCCGGCAAGGCTATCGTTGAACGCCGAGCCGCTGATATTCTCGATTGAAAGGAAGGTGTCGCCGGCAGCGTCGCCCTTATTTGTCGATGGCGACGTCAGGCTAACGGTCACGCCTGCGGAAGCATAAAAGTACGTCACGGCGTCGGTGTCTGCGCCACCATTTAGTCTGTCCGCGCCGGCTCCTCCAGCGAGGATATCGTTCCCCGCACCTCCGGAAAGCGAGTTGTTGCCGGTACCGGTGTAAAGCTTGTCTGCACCAAGTCCTCCATCCGCGACACCCGTGAAGGCGCCGCCACGGCTGTCGAAAATATCGGCACCATCCCCCAGGGTTACTTTGCCGACTATGGTGCCCGTATTCGTGAGCTTATCGATTGCGGTGCTGTTAGAGAAAAAGGCGAAATCCGCGCTTGTTATAAGGCCAGTATTTGAGGCGGTCAGAGTTTCGCTTCCGGTATGATATACCGCGTAATTTGTAGCCTCGATCACACCTGAGTTGGAAAGAGTGGATTCCACAGGACCTGCGCCAGATATATCCAAATAGGCTCCATAATAGCCCGTCAACGCACCACGGTTCGTGATTTCCGCCTCAGTTCCTACTATGACAACTGCCGCAGATTGGCCAACGGTTATGCAATCGACGCGAGCACCTTTTTCAACAAAAACGCGGTTGCCGCTATCGGTTGCCTCGTTTCCTAAAAAAACCGCGCTAAATGCTGACGCTATGGTTCCGTAAACGCGGACATCATGGTTGCTGCCGAAACCCCGAACGGTATCATCGTCCGTCGATGCAATGAACACTTGCGCCGCGACATAAAGATCATCAAATCCATCGCCGAGGTCGATTTGTCTTCCCGAACCTGAGGTTGATAGTGGAAATCTCCACGCCATGTTTTTTACTCCCTCTCTTCGTTGAGTTCAGAGAGTATCTATCACATTCGGAAAACATCAATTGTCGATATTTGGATTTTACATTGATTCTACGGCAGATTCCGAGAATGAGAATTCTCACCTATATGGTATGGCGGTTAAATCAACTGAGAAATCAATTTTCATTGAAGGTTGTTGTAGGTGCGACCTATAAGCAGTTCATTCTTACTCGAAGAAGCGATTATGATATTTGATGCTTCATCCACTTGATCAACGGCCAGCAGCGTCCGTCACTCCGTCAACAAGCTCCCTTCCATCGCCGCCCTGTCCCGCAGCAGCCTGCGAATGATCTTGCCCGACGTCGTCATCGGCAGTTCGTCGACAAACGCGATCTCGCGCGGATATTCGTGCATCGAAAGCCGCGTCTTCACCCAGTCGCGGATGTGGTCGGCCAGCGCCTGCGAGGCCGCGTATTCCTCGCGCAGCAGGATATAGGCCTTGACGATTTCGGTGCGCAGCGCGTCCGGCTTGCCGATCGCCGCTGCCATGCGCACCGCCGGGTGGCCGGCCAAGCAGTCCTCGATCTCGCTCGGGCCGATGCGGTAGCCGGAGGAGGTGATGACGTCGTCGTCGCGACCGAAGAAGGTGACGTAGCCTTCCGGGTCCATCACGCCCTGATCGCCGGTCTTCATCCAGTCGCCGATGAACTTGGCCTCCGTCGCCGCCTCGTTTTTCCAATAGCCCAGAAACATCACCGGGTCCGGGCGGCGCACGGCCACCTGGCCGATCTCGCCGGCCGGAACGGGGTTTCCCTCCGCGTCGATGATCGCGACATCGTGTCCCGGCGCGGGCTTGCCCATCGAGCCGGGTTTCGCAACCCCCAGATGGGCCGCCGAGGAAAGCACGATATTGCACTCCGTCTGGCCATAAAATTCATTGACCGGCACGCCGAGCGCCTTTGACGAGGCCTCGCCGGTCTCCTTGCCCAGCGCCTCCCCGGCCGAGCCGACCGTGCGCAGCTCGAAGTCGTAGAGCGATTTCGGCTGGGGCACCGAAAGCATCAGCCTGAGCGCCGTCGGCGGGATGAAGGCATTGCGCACCTTCATGTCGGAGAGGATGCGGAAGGCCATGTGCGGATCGAACTTCTGCCCCGGAGACGAAACGACCGGCACGCCGAGAAGCAGCGAGGGCAGGAGCGCGTTCAGCAGCCCGCCCGCCCAGGCCCAGTCCGCCGGCGTCCACATGCGGTCGCCCGGCTGCGGCAGGTTGGCGTGATGGAACTGGAAGCCGGGGATATGGCCGAGCAGCACCCGATGTCCGTGCAGCGCGCCCTTCGGCGGCCCGGTGGTGCCAGAGGTGTAGATCATCATCGCCGGATCGTCCGGCCCGGTTTCCACGGGTGTAAAGCCGATGGCGCTGCCTTCGGCCAGGCGCTCGAAGGAAAAAGGGCCTTCGCCACCGACGACGATGACATGCTTGAGGTCCGGCAGCCGCTCGCGGATCGCCTCGATCTTGTCGAGCCCGAAGCGGTTGGTGACGATGGCGGTGGCGCCGGCATCGCGCAGCCGGTATTCCAGCGCATCGACCCCGAAGAGCAGCGCCAGCGGCAGCGCGATGGCGCCGAGCTTGTAGATGCCGGCATGCGCAATCGCCACCTCGAACCCCTGCGGCAGCAGGATGGCGACCCGATCACCCGGCCTTGCACCGAGGACGGAGAGGTTTGCCGCGAAGGCGGAAGACCGGCGGGCATAGTCGCCATAGCTCAGCGAGAGATGCGCCCCCTTAGGGTCGAAATGCTGGAGACAGATGCGGTCCGGATCGCGCGCCGCCCAATCGTCGCTGACGGCGACGCCGATGTTGAATCTGTCAGGGATACGCCATTCGAAATCGCGTATGAGATCGGCGTAGGTCGAGCGGACGGAAAGCATGGCGTGCCGGAAATGTTGCGCTTCAATGCAGCTAACACGGACATGCCCGGCAAGACAACGTTTCCCGCGTCGCCGGCAGCCCGGTCAGGAGAGAAACGCCACATCCCCGCAGTCGCGCTCGCTCAGCGCTCCGAGCAGCGAATCCTGCGTCTGATAGCCGGCGAGGAAGAGATCGATCATGGCGCCGGCGGCGCGCACGCCCTCATGGCTGCGAAGCCGGATGCTGCGTTCCGCGCACCAGGAAAAGAGTGCGCCGGAAAGCACATCGACGTCATCAAAAGCTGCTGCATGTGACATGATCGATCCTCCTGTTTCGAGACGAAAAACTCTGTAACGGAAGGGTGACGCAAGCCGGCAGGTCTTTGCAAATGCCTTGTTTTTCCGCGGTTAATGCTCCGGGAAAATCGGCGGTATGGCTACTGCTAAAAGCGTCGCGCTGTGCCGAAACGGCACGCCTTGACCCGCATGCGCCAAAACGGAACGCATCCTGCGCTGCACAGCGGCCGCATCAGGCCAGCCAGTGATTCATGAAGCTCATGTTCGAGACGGAAATGACCTTGCCGGTTTCGTCCCGCACGATCACCGAAACGGCGCCGCTCTCCCGGTCCGGCAACTCCTCACGAACGATGTCCAGCATCAGGCGACTGATCTCGTTGACGATGTTGGCCCGCGCGGAAAACTCCATGCCCTCGTCATCGGGCGTGGTGCCGTCGCCGTTGTGAAGTTCGAAAAAGTATCTGCCCATGTTCCATGCCTCTGGTGTTTAGCCAAAAAGCCGAAGCTGCGGAAATTGTTCCTGAAAACCTCCGGATTTCTCGACCGGTATGTCAATGTTAAATGAGAGCGCTGGTTTCCTGGGCTAGGCGGGTGTTTCCACGAACCCAGGCCCTACGTACTTGATCGAATCACTGCTTCTCAATCTGGAAAGCCACGACGTCGTTTCCGAGCAGGAACAGGCGCTGCTGCGGAACATGATTTCGCGCGAACGGCGCTTCAAGGTCGATGAAGATATCGTCTCGGAAGGCTCGCGCCCCGGCTACAGCACGCTGCTCGTCGATGGCTTTGCCGCCCGCTACAAGTTCATGGCCGATGGCACGCGCCAGATCACGGCGCTGCATATCGCCGGCGATTTCGTCGATCTGCACGCCTTCCTGCTGAAGACCATGGACCACGGCATCGTCGCCATGTCGCCCTGCCATGTCGCCTTCATCGAGCATTCGGATCTGAAGGCCATCAGCGACACGCATCCGCATCTGAGCCGGCTGTTCTGGCTGGAAACGCTGGTCGATGGCGCGATCCACCGCGAATGGATCGTCGCCATGGGTCGCCGCTCGAAGAAGGCGCATATCGCCCACCTCATCTGCGAACTGTTCATGCGGCTTCAGGTGGTGCGCCGCACATCGGGCTTGAGCTTCCACTTTCCGCTGACGCAGCTGGAGCTTGCCGACGTGCTCGGCATCTCGATCGTGCATCTCAACAAGACGCTTCAGGTTTTGCGCAAGGAAGGCCTGTTGACCTGGATCAACCAGACGATCACCATCCTCGATTGGCCGCAGCTGCAGAAGCTCGCCCAGTTCGATCCCACCTATCTCAGCCTCGACGTCGAACCGCGCTGAATCTTTTTGCATCGCAGCAAAAAGGCTTGCCTTTACGGCTTTTCCGGAAAACAGTCAGACGGAAATATCGGTGCGGCGGCGTGCAGGGATTTGGTGCGACTGAGCGCGGCGAACTCGAACCAACGCAATTGGTTGGTGGCCGGCAGCGCGCAAAGGGAGATGGTGCCCCATGCCGGAATCGAACCAGCACTCCTTTCGGAACTCGATTTTGAGTCGAGCGCGTCTACCAGTTCCGCCAATGGGGCAAGGGGACCTTTTCGGTAGGTAGTCAGCGTGTACACGAAGCGTTTCGGGCGGGTCAACCGGGATTTTACGTTTCGGCCTTAGAGTGATCACGAAAGCGTGCGAACGGGTATCCGGACTGCCGTTTACACCAGCATTTTTCCTGCCTACAAACGCAACCAATTCAAACGGAACCGCTGAATGCTAAGACGCCTCTACGACTGGACCATGTCGCTCGCCGCCCGCAAATCGGCCGAAGCCTGGCTCGCCGTCATCGCCTTCGTCGAAAGCTCCGTCTTTCTTGTGCCCGCCGACGTGCTCTTCCTGCCGATGGCGCTCGCCCGGCCGGAACGCGCCTGGCGATACGCCTTCGTCGCGACCGTCGCCTCGGTGCTCGGCGGCATCGCCGGCTGGTATCTGGGCCACTATGCCTATGAAGCAGTCGCCAAGCCGGTGCTTGAATTCTATGGCAAGCTCGAAACCTTCGAAACGATGAAGGCCTCGGTCGGCTATGAGACGCTGGTTCTGCTGCTGATCACCTCCGGCCTTTCCCATCTTCCGCCGATCAAGGTGGTGACCATTCTCGCCGGCGCCATCAACATCAATCTCGGCCTGTTCATCGTCTCGGCCATCATTGCTCGCGGCGCGCGCTTCATGCTGCTGGCATGGCTTCTGCAGCGCTACGGCGAGGAAATCCGCGAGTTCATCGAAAAGCGCCTCGGCATGCTCGCGGCCGGTGCCGCCGCGGCGCTGATCGCGCTGTTTGCCGCCTATCGCCTTCTTACCTGAAATTTATCAGAGGTCGTTCGTGAACACTTCGCCGACAGAGCCGTCTTCCCGTCTGGCTCCTTCGCTCATCACCACGCTCGGCATGACCGCGACCGTGGGCACCGCGCTCGCCTTCGAGCATATCGGCGGCTATATTCCCTGCGCGCTCTGCCTAATGCAGCGCGACCCGTATTACTACGGCATCCCGCTCGGCATCGTCGCCGTGCTCAATGCCCTGTTCCGTGGACCGGCCTGGGTCACGCGGGCGCTGCTCGTCATCGTCGGCATCCTGATGCTGGTGGGCGCCGGCATCGGCGTTTATCACGCCGGCGCCGAATGGCATTTCTGGGAAGGCCCTTCGACCTGCGCCACCACCGCCCAGGGCGTGTCCTCGAATGTCGGCGACCTGCTTGGCGATCTCGACAGCAAACACGGCCCGTCCTGTACCGAGGCGGCGCTCAGGGTGCTGGGCTTGTCCTTTGCCGGATGGAATGTCATTGCCAGCGTCATCCTGGCTGCGATCGCGCTTCGGGGTGCCGCCAGGCGCTGAGCCGGCGGGCACAAGCTATGCCAACGCCCATCCCGCTTGCCTTGCGGGAAGGCCTCGCTTACAGCAACGCTGAACAACCGGCTGCCGCCCAACCCGAAGCGAGACGACCTTGACCGATATCACCAGCGAACTCGTCACCCTGCGCGATTACTGGCGCTACGCGATCTCCCGCTTCAACGCGGCGGACCTGAGCTACGGCCACGGCACCACCAACGCCACCGATGACGCCGCCTATCTGCTTCTCGACAGCCTCGAACTGCCGATCGACACGCTCGATCCCTTCCTCGATGCCCGCCTCCTGCCGGAAGAGCGCAAGCTGCTCGTCGAGCGCATCGAAGCCCGCATCGAGACCCGCAAGCCGTCGTCCTATCTCACGGGCCGCGCCTATATCCAGGGCGTGCGCTTCCATGTGGATGAGCGGGTCATCGTGCCGCGCTCCCATATCGGCGAAATCCTGTTCAATGAATACGGCAATCCCGAAGGCTCCTCCTTCCTGCCCGATCCGTCGCTGGTCGAAAGCGTCGTCGATATCTGCACCGGCTCCGGCTGCCTCGCCGTGCTCGCGGCAAAGTTCTTCCCCTATGCGGAAGTCGATGCCGTCGATCTCTCGGAAGATGCGCTGGAGGTCGCGAAGATCAACGTCGACGAACACGATGTCGAACAGCAGGTCACCCTCTACCACGGCGACCTGTTCACGCCGCTTCAAGGCAAGACCTACGACCTGATCATCACCAACCCGCCCTATGTTGATCATGTCGCCATGGACGATTACCCGCCGGAGTTTCGCGCCGAACCCGCCATGGCCCACGATGGCGGCGTCGATGGCCTCGATCTCGTCCGTATCATCCTCGCCGAAGCCGGCAAACACCTCAATCCCGGCGGCGGCATGATCTGCGAAATCGGCCGCGGCCGCGAAATTCTCGAAGCCGAGTTCCCGCATCTGGAGTTCCTCTGGCTTGAGACGGAGGAAGAGGCGGATTCGGTCTTCTGGATCACGGCCGAAGCGCTCGGCGTGGAGTGAGGCTTCCAGCCCCCCGCATGCAGGGTGGGGTTTCTGCCACCCATCGAGGGCGGCAATGATTATCCCATTCTCCAGCGTTCGATTTCAGCCTGCGTGAAGCGCGGGGTGATGTGCTGCGGGCAGTTCCAGTCGAAAGCCTCCACCGAGATCAGAACCAGCCGCTCGACGTGAGCGGGGTATTCGGGCAGGGTCAGTTTCTGTGCGAGCACCGGATCGTCGGCGGAATCGATGATGCGCATATGCCCGAAAATCTTCAGCCGCTGCCGGTGCGCATAATCCATCAGAAACAATGAGACGCGGTCGTTCGCGCGCACGTTGCCCGTCGTGATGTATTGGCGGTTACCCCGAAAGTCGGCGAAGCCGAGGGTCGAGTCATCGGTAGCGGTGAGAAAGCCTCTGGGCCCGCCACGAAACTGGACATAAGGCCATCCGCTTTCCGATACGCTGGCAAGATAGAAACCGTCGCGCGCCCGGATAAAGGCCATTTCCGACGGGCCGAGCCGCTGGCCCTGCGCGCCGTCGTCTGCCGGTTCGCGCGCAGCGATCCGTGCCCATTGCGCCGCACTGCCATAGTGCTCCTGCGCGGCGGCGACAGAGGGCGTTGTTGCGATGCTGAGGTATTTGCTGTTCATATCGTCTCCATCCTCGCTACCGCCGTTGCGGCATCAATCCTGCAAGGCCCAGTCCGCGACCTGCCAGCGCATCTGCCCGCGATCTGCCACGACACGGCCGAGCCCGGGGAAGGGCATGTGCGTGGCGGCGATGAGCGCGCCTTCCGCCGCGGCACGCGGGAAAAAGCTGTCTCGCATCGCCTTGGCCGCAGCCTGGTCCTGTTCGAAGAGGAAGAACACATCGGTTGCTGCGGGATGCACGACCGGAAAGATCATGTCCGAAACCATGATGAGGCTCTTCCCGTCGTCTTCGATCCGTACGCCGATATGGCCGGGCGTATGGCCGGTCAGATCGACGATCGACACGCCGCGCACGATTTCCCGCTCTCCGTCGATGGCCTGAAGCTTCGGGTAGAGGCGCACGACCTCGTCGGCCATCTTGAAGCTGGTCTGCAGGTAATCGGGCGCGCCGCTGCGCTTGGCGGGATCGGTCCAGTGGCGCACATCGCGACGATCGATGTAAAGCTCGGCCTTGGGATAATTGTTCACGCCCCCGGCAATCAGGCCGCCCATGTGGTCCTGGTGCATGTGCGTCACGATCACGGCGTCGATCTGGTCTCGCTGCAGGCCGACCGCGCCGAGCGCCTGCGGCAGGTTGCCGGTCTGCCCGATCGAGCCCGCGGCACCGGCATCGATCAGGATGCGGCGTTCGCCATCTTCGATGAGATACTGGTTGAACAGAAACCGAACCCCGCTCGGCCGGGCGGTGAACTGCGCGGTTGCCGCCTGTTCCACCTCGTCGGCGGTGCGGCCGGGAAAATAATTGTAGGGCATATCGGCGTAGCCGTCGGTCAGCGCGGTCACCGTGAAACGGCCGAGGCGAATTTGCGCCAGTGGCGTAACGGCAACCGGTGCTGCGGCAAGCGCTGGCGACAGCGCGCCGCCGATCAGGCTTCCTCCGAGCAGGTTTCCCCCCAGCAGGCCGAGGGGGAGCGCGCTGGCAAACATACGACGTGACAGGTTCGGCATGATGTTTTCCTTCGGACAGTTGTGTAGAGGGTGACCGGCGTCTCTTGGATGAGATGGAATTTATGATATCCATAAATCATGAGGTATCCTGCCATTCATGGAGGCTTCCTCCCAATTTACGGAAGGATGTCATGGATCGTTTTGACGCCATGTCGGTGCTGCTGACAGTGGTCGAGGCCGGCAGTCTTTCGGCCGGAGCGCGGCGATTGCATGCGCCGCTCGCCACGGTCAGCCGCAAGGTCGCCGATCTTGAAAGGCACCTGGGCGTGCGGCTTGTCCTGCGCACCCGGCGCGGCCTTTCCTTGACGGAAGAGGGGCGCTCTTTCGTCGCCGCGTCACGCCGCATTCTGGAGCAACTGGAGGCCGCGGAACGCCAGGCCAGCGGCGATCATGGCGCCTTGCGCGGCGCTCTGCACGTCACTGCGCCGATTTCCTTTGGCGAGCGCTACCTGATGCCGATTGCGCTGGAGTTTCTCAAGGAGCAGCCCGATATCAATCTGCGCCTGACCCTGATCGACCGGCCGCTCAGTCTGGCGGATGAGCACGTCGATGTTGCCTTGCGGATCGGGCATCTGGTCGACAGCGCGCTGATTGCGACGCGGCTCGGCACGGTTCGCCGCGTGATCTGCGCGAGCCCCGATTATCTTTCCCGACGCGGCGTTCCGCGCGAGCCGGAAGACCTTGCCGGGCATGACGGCATAAGCTTCCAGGGCTTTGCGACTGCGCCGGAATGGCGATACCGCCGGGATGGAGCGGCCTTTGCCGTTGAGCCGCACCCAAAACTCGCGGTCAACACGACGGAAGCTGCAATTCAGGCGGCCGTGGCTGGCATCGGCCTTATCCGCGTGCTGTCCTACCAGGTTTCTGATCAATTGCGTTCGGGCGCCCTGCAGGAACTGCTGACCGAGTTCGCGCCGGAACCGCTGCCTGTGAACTTGATCCATTTACCCGTCGATCCGCTGCCCCTGAAAGTCCGATACTTTCTCGACTGGATCAGGCCGCGGCTGCGAGCGCATTTGGCCGGTTAGCTTTCCGGCTCTCCGGCAGCGTGTCGGTTGAGGCAAGTCAGCTTACGCGGTTCGTCGACCCGTCCGCTTGTGGTGCTTTGGTCAGGCGAGTGCTCCGCGAAATCATCAAGCAGCCGTCATTCTGCTTCCCCGCAAATCCCCGCCCTCTTCGCCCGTGCCACACTCTCCCTGTCCCGCCATCGGATACACCGGAAAGCGTTGCCGGCGAGGCGGGGCCGGTGCCTTTGGTCTGTGTTTGAAACGCAGGCACATCCAGGGGGGCCTGCAGAAAATGCTTTCCCTCTCGCTTGAAAGAGAGCGGGGCGTGCCTGTGAGGCACACAAAAAGACGGCTGGTGGCGCAGATGCCTCCTGACTTAGGTCCCACCGAAAGGGGTACCGTCTTTGCAGAGGAAGCGGAGTTGCAGGTAAAAACCACCGAGACGGGGCACATCGCGTGTCACTTATTACTTACCTATCAGGCACCCGATGTGCCCCGGCCGATCCCGCCGTTGCTGTTGAAGCAAAAGGGATGATGAAGTTTTAAGCCACGGGCGAAAAATCCGCCGCGTGAACGCGGACGGCTGACCTGCAAAACGGAGCGCACATGATGAAGCAACAGGATTTCACCGAATATGAAAAACGTCTTGCTGCCGATCATGAGCGATACTGGCGCGCCCTGATGAGTTTCAGGCATCACAAATGCCACAGGCGAAAATGCCATCGGGACGGCGCCTGCACCGGGCCGATGCGGATTGCGCCCTGCCTTGTCGGCCGGGTCAAGGCGCAGCAGGCCATCGGCCTTTCGGGAAAAGCCTGCGCCAGCCTGCCGCTCTGCTTTGCCGCTTTTCCGCCGGGACAGGTCGCTGACCTGGAAAAAGCCATGGACGATTTTCGCGCCGATCTGCAGAAGGGGCTTCCCTTGCCGTTTCCGAAGCTCGACCGCTGCCGCGAGCAAACGCCGCAGCTTTTCCCCGACCCTTGACTTTACCTGCCGATCATCCGACTTCACCGGGTAGAGATTTCACGGAGCAGCCCCATGAGCGAACGCAGCACTATCGATCAGGCGGAAGTCGACCGTTTCTCCGCCATGGCCGCCGAATGGTGGGACCCGCGCGGAAAATTCAAGCCGCTGCACAAGTTCAATCCGGTGCGCCTTGCCTATATCCGCGATCGCGTCTCGGAGAATTTCGGCCGTGATCCCCGCAGCGTGAAGCCGCTCGAAGGCCTGCGCCTGCTCGATATCGGCTGCGGCGGCGGGCTCCTGTCCGAGCCCATGGCCCGCATGGGCGCCGACGTGCTTGGTGCCGACGCATCGGAAAAGAATATCCGGATTGCCGAAACCCATGCCGCCGGCAGCGGCGTGCATGTCGATTACCGCGCGGTGACGGCGGAATCGCTTGCCGAAGCCGGCGAGACCTTCGACGTCGTTTTGAACATGGAAGTGGTCGAGCACGTCGCCGATGTCGAGTTTTTCATCACCACCTGCGCCTCCATGGTGCGCCCCGGCGGCCTGATGTTCGTCGCCACCATCAATCGCACGGTGAAAGCTGCGGCGCTCGCCATCTTTGCCGCCGAAAACGTGCTGCGCTGGCTGCCGCGCGGCACCCACCAATATGAAAAGCTGGTGCGTCCGGAAGAGCTCGAAAAGCCGATCACTGCGAGTGGCATGACGGTCACCGATCGCACCGGCGTCTTCTTCAATCCGCTGTCCAACCAATGGAACCTGTCGCGCGACATGGATGTGAACTACATGATCGTCGCGAAAAGGCCGCTGCAGGCCTAACGCTATGAGAGGCGACGGACGGCGGCAGCCACCGGTGAAGAAGCCCCAGGCCGTGCCCGGCGGCAAGCGCGTGACGCTGGCGCGGGCGTTGTCCAAGCTTGGCTATTGCTCGCGCACCCAAGGCGAGGAACTGGTTCGTGCCGGCCGCGTGACGGTTGGCGGGCGGGCGATCCGCGATACCGAAAGCTGGGTCGATCTGGCGACTGCCGTGATCGCGGTCGATGGTAAGCGGGTGGTTGCGGAAAAGCCGGTCTACCTCATGCTCAACAAGCCGCGCGGGCTCGTCACCACCCGGCACGACCCGGAAGGGCGGGCAACGGTGTTCGATTGCCTGCAAGA
Source organism: Pararhizobium arenae (assembly GCF_001931685.1). GTDB lineage: Bacteria > Pseudomonadota > Alphaproteobacteria > Rhizobiales > Rhizobiaceae > Pararhizobium > Pararhizobium arenae. Next base: position 465,198 of record NZ_MOOY01000005.1, read on the forward strand.
CGTGTCCCACCGCCATCTTTCGCCCGTCGGCCGGCTCGACAAGGCGAGCGAAGGTCTGCTGCTTTTCACCAACGACACGGAATTTGCCCAGGCGCTGCTCGACCCCGAAACCCATGTTTCCAAGACCTATCATGTGCAGATGGACAGGCTCGCCGACGATGCGCTGCTTCAGGCGATGATGCAGGGTGTGACCCATGACGGCGAGTTTCTGAAGGCGACGCAGGCGACCATGTTGCGTGCGGGCGAGCGGAACTCCTGGGTGGAGATCGTACTGGATGAAGGCAAGAACCGCCAGATCCGCCGGATTCTGGAGGCGCTTGGGATCGAGTGCCTGCGGCTGCTGCGGGTCGCCATCGGCAATCTTGCGCTCGGCGATCTGGAGAAAGGCGCGGTCAGGCCATTGACCGATGCGGAGGTGGCTGGCCTGCGCCGGCAGATCGCGGCAGCCGGCACCCCATAAGCCCGTTTTCCGACGATCGTCGCCGGCCTTTTCCCCGTGCAGAGTTATCGAGGCTAAACTGCTGCCGGGATGGCGTGTTGGACGCCATCCCGGGCATGGAGTTTTCAGACAGGCAGCGGCGCTTCCGGGTTGACGAGCTTTTCGGCCCTGAGTTCACGCCAGAAATCGGCGGGTATGATTTCGCGCAATGCGGCACTGTCTTCAGCGATGCGGCTCGGCTGGCTGGCGCCGGGGATGACGGCGGCGACGGCTGGGTGGGCAAGCGAAAATTGCAGCCCGGCCGCCTTCATGCTGACGCCGTGCCGATCGGCGATCGCCTTGATGCGGGCAACCTTGTCGAGGATGGCCGGTGTGGCCGGGGCGTATTCGAAATTCGGACCACCGACGAGGGCGCCGGAGCTGTAGGGGCCGCCGACGACGATGCCGAGGCCGCGCTCGACGACCTGCGGCATGACGCGCTGGAGGGCGCGGTCATGGTCGAGCAGCGTGTAGCGCCCGGCAAGCAGGAAGCCATCCGGGCGCGGACCTTCCAGCGCCAACAACAGTTCGATCGGCTCGACCCGGTTGACGCCAAGACCCCAGGCCTTGATCACGCCTTCATCGCGCAGCCGGTCCAGGGCCTTGAAGGCACCCTTGCGGGCGCTCTCGAAAGCACCCAGCCACTCGTCGCCATAGAAATCCTGGGCGACGTCATGGACGAAGGCAATTTCGATGCGATCCGTTTTCAGCCGGTTCAAACTGTCCTCGATCGAGCGAAGTGTGGCATCATGGGAATAGTCGTTGATGATCTTGTTGGGGCGTCCGTATTTGAAGACATCGCCCTTCTCGCCGAGATCACGGGCACTGACATCCTCGATTTCGTCGAGGACGATGCGGCCGACCTTGGTGCTGATGACGTAATCGTCGCGGTTGTGGCCGGCCAGCGCGGCACCCATGCGGATCTCCGCAAGGCCGGCGCCGTAAAAGGGAGCGTTGTCGAAGTAGCGGATGCCGTCGTTCCAGGCGGCTTCCACGGTTGCCTGGGCTTCCGCTTCGGGGATATCGCGGAACATGTTGCCGAGAGGAGCGGCGCCGAAGCCGAGTTTGCTGGGAAGAATATCCTTGAGGGCCATTTGCCTGCCTTTCTTGTCGGGTGCGGGTGCCCGGCCTTTTATCACAAGGCCGGGCTTCGGGTTTGCGATCTCTCAGAACTCCTGCGCGGTGGGGCGCAAAACGATCTCGTTGATGTCGACGTCTGCCGGCTGTTCGATGGCGTAGGCGATCGCCCGGGCGACGGAGCTGGCGGGAATGGCGATCTTGTAGAAATCCAGCACGGTGGAGCTGGCCGTGCCCGTGGTCGAATGCTTGAGATCGCTGTCGACCGCGCCGGGCTCGATGGAGGTGACGCGCACCTTGGCGCCGACTTCCTGGCGCAACCCGTCCGAGATAGCCCGAACGGCGAACTTCGTGCCGGAATAGACGGTGCCGCCGGGCGCGAAGACCTTGATGCCGGCCACCGAGCTGAGGTTGATGATATGGCCGCTTTCCTGCTTGAGGAAGACCGGCAGGGCGGCGGCGATACCGTAGAGCACGCCCTTGATGTTGACGTCGATCATCGCATCCCATTCATCCGTGTTGACCTCGGCCATGGGGCGGATGGGCATGAGGCCGGCATTGTTGATCAGCACGTCGAGCCCGCCGAAATCGGCAATCACGGCGTCGACGACGGCCTTGACCTGCGTCTTGTCGACCACATCGAGCTGATAGGCGCGGGCCTCGCCGCCTGCCGTCGTGATCTCGGCCACCACGTCGTCCAGCTTGTCCTTGCGGCGGGCGGCAAGCGCCACACGGGCGCCTCTGGCGGCGAGATGGCGGGCGGTTTCCGCGCCAAGGCCGGTGCTGGCGCCGGTGATGAGAACAATCTTGCCTTGAATACCTTCGGTCATTGTCTTTCTCCTTTGATCGGGTTCTGGGTGAAATGCGGTTCAGTGGATGTCGGCGGGATCGAGCACGAAGGCTTTGCGCTCCGCCAGATCGTTGATCGTCGAGACGTAATGCTTGAAGTGCGGCGTTTCGCGGTGGGCTGCGACAGCTTGGGCGCTTGTGTAGAGTTCGTCCAGAACGAAACGGTCCGGGCTGGTGTTGTCCTGCCAGATGTCCCAGCGGAGGTTGCCGGGTTCGGCGCGGCTGGGCGCTACCATGCCGGAGAGAAGCGTCTTCAATTCAGCAGTCCTGCCGGGGTGGGCGGCCAGGATGGCGACGATTTTCACGGGGCTCGACATTGCGGATTTCCTTTTGATGGCGGCACAGCTCACGCCACGGCCTTTCGCGTGGGATCAGGCGGCGAGCGAACGATCGAGCGCGGCAACGAAGCGGGCTGCGATCGGGTGATCGGAGCGCGGGTTCTGGCCGGTGATCAGCTCACGGTCTTCGATAACGTTCGGCTCGAAGTCGACGGTGGTGGTGATGAGGTTGCCACCGGCTGTTTCAAGCGCATCCACCATGTTGAAGTAGAGCTTGGCATGCAGGATGTGGTCTTCAACGACCTTCTCTTCGCTGTTGGAGAAGACGGTCATCTTGTAGCCGGCATATTGCCAGCCCTTTGCCCATTCGGCGGCCTTGGCGAGATCCCCGGCAATCAGCGCCGAGCGGAATTCGCGAGCATGCGGCATGGCCGAAACCGTGGCCATCGGGCCGTGGCACAGGAAGGCAGTCGGCTTGGCCTGCTCGTGGAAGTGGCGCAGGATTTCGCCGAGATCCGGGTCCTGCATCAGGTCGACTACCGGGGCCTGGCCGCCGGGAACGAAGATGCCGATGTAGCCGTCGAGACCTTCCTCAAGAATGTCGTGCAGCGTGTGCACGGTGTTCATCGAAGGATCGTTTGCGTAGAAGGCCTTGGCGGCGTTGTAGGCTGCCTCATCACCGCCGAAGTGGTCCGCGCTGTCGGAGGCTCCGTCGATATGCGGCTTGGTGCCGTTCGGGGTGGCGAGAACGACATCGTAGCCAGCGGCGATAATGGCCATGGCTGGCACGACGGTTTCGTTGAGATACTGGCCGGTGGCACCGGTGCGGCCGCCCTGGATTTCGATGCGGGTGGCGTTGGAGCCGATCAGAAGCACTTTACCCTTGCTCATTGTCATTCTCCTTTGTTCGGTTGCTCATCCTGTTTGGATGTCCTGATGATGCCGACCAAAGATGTATTTCGGAAATTTATTCGATGGATTTTAGATATTCACATGGCATTATAACTGGATGCGATATGACCTAAATTTGATGCCGGTGTTCATGGCCCTGATGGAGGAGCGCAATGTGACGCGTGCCGCCGAGCGGCTGGGTATCACCCAGCCGGCGCTGTCGAATGCGCTGAACCGGCTTCGCGAAACGTTGCGCGATCCGCTGTTCATCCGCGAGCGTTACGGCATGCGACCGACCGAGATGGCGGAAGAGATCGCGCCGACGATCCGGGCGGCACTTGAGAGCCTTGATGACATCGTGCTCAGCCATCAGGAGTTCGAACCTGCCAGGGCCGAGCGGCTGATCACGATCGCACCCAACAGCTATGTCGAATTCGTGCTGATGCCGGCGATCGTGGCGCGGTTGCGTCAGGTCGCGCCCGGCATCCGGCTCAGGATGACGCCCTATGGCAGCGACCTCGCGGAGACCGGCGTGATTTCCGGCACGACGGCGATGGTGCTCGGCCGCATCACCGATCCGCCGGACAATCTGGTGGTGCAGCATATTATGGATGACGGGCTGGCCTGCGTGGTTCGTGCCGGGCATCCCGAGATCGGCAACAGCCTGTCACGGGACCAGTATGAGACGCTGCGTCATGTGAACGTGCTGCCGCCGGGACGGCTAAAGGCCGGGCTGTTTCAGGTTCTGGAGCAGAAGGGTTTGCGGCGCGAGGTGGCGGTCTCGGTCACGCATTTTCTGGCGATCCCGGAGCTGATCGCGGTGACGGAGTACTGTTCCACCCTGCCGCGGCTGATCTGCCGGCATCTGGCGCGGGATATCCGGATGAAGGTGCTGCCGGCACCGGTCGATCTCGGCACGTTTCCGGTGCAGATGGCTTGGCATGTGCGCTATCGCCACGACCCTGCGCACCGCTGGCTGCGGGGGCTGATCATGGATGTCGCGAAAGAGGTTTCGTCCTCGCCCGATCAAGAAGGCGTACTCTAATCCCGATCCGGGGCGCCCAGCGGAAAGAAGCTGCGATAGGGCCGAGCTTCATCCACGGCGCGGGCGAAGGAGGGGCGCTCCAGCAGGCGGGTGCGGTAGGCGCGCAACTGCTCGAAACGAGGCTCGATCGCATGCACCCAGTCGGCATAGAACAGCGAGGGCGATGCGGCGCAATCGGCAAGGCTGTAATCTTCCCCGGCAGCCCACGTCCGCGTCGCCATGATATCATCGAGCCAGGTGTAGGCATCGTCGAGCATCCGCCGGGCCTCATCGACGCCGTAGGGGTCCTTGTCGGTCTCGGGGCGGATGGCATTGAACACGACCTTCTGCATCGGGGTCATGATGTAGTTGTCGAAGAACCGATCCATCATCCGCGTTTCAAGCGCATCAGCGGGGTTCTTCGGAAGGAGGCGCACCGGGCCGGGATAGGTCAGCTGCAGATATTCGATGATGATGGTGGATTCCATGACGGTCCTGTCCCCGTGCTTCAGAACCGGCATACGCTTGATCGGCCAGCCGGCACACCATTCGGCGATATTGTCGGGCTTGTCGGGACCAAGCTCGCGCCATTCGAAAGGAATGTCGTTTTCATAGAAGGCGATCAGCGCCTTCTGGCAATAGGACGAAAACGGATGGGCGAAAAACTGCAGGGTCATCATCTCCTCCAAGACTGATTTCAATTTGCAACCGGTTGTGTTGTAAGCGACCTGATCCTAAAATGCAATCGGATAAGGAGGTGCGCCATGGATACCGGCCATCGGTCGGGATGCCCGATCAACCTGACGCTGGAAATGCTCGGCGATCGCTGGAGCCTGATTGTGATCCGTGACGTCATGTTCGGCAACCGGCGGCATTTTCGCGAGTTGCTGAGCCGGTCGGAAGAAGGCATTGCCTCGAATGTGCTGGCAGACCGGCTGAAGCGGCTGGTAAAAAACGGGCTGCTGTCGAAGGTTGACGATCCGAGCCACAAACAGAAGGCGATCTACAGCCTGACCGAGGCTTCGATCCAGCTTCTGCCGCTGCTCGCTCACATGGGTGCCTGGGGGCGGCGGCATACGCGGCCGTCGGAAGCGCTTTCGATCCGGGCCGAGCTTCTGGAAAAAGGCGGGCCTGAGATGTGGGAGGCGTTCATGGCAGAGCTGCGGTTCATTCACTTGAAGACCGAACGGCCGACACGCTCCGTCCTGGCGGAACTGCAGGCCGCCTATCTCGCGGTCGTGGCCCGAGGGTCGCATGGTCCCGTACATTCCGAACCTCCGGTGCCCTGAGCATCTTCAGAGCGGTTTTCCGGTCTGCCCATATCCACGGTCGGCTCATCTATGGCAATGTTTCGCAGGCAGGCGCTATTGCAGACCGGCGCCGGTGAGCTAAATCTGACGGTCTACAGGGGTGATGGCGCGACAGGCGCGAAAAGGTGTTGCATTGAGTTCGGACCTGACATCGTTTTCACGGGACCAGCTGGAGGAGGAAGTGCGGCGTCTTCGCGCGCAGCAGCGGCCTGCGACGTCCCCCGCGCGACTTTCGACGCTCGATACCCTCAATGCGGAAGATGCCCTGTTGCAGGTCGAGGCGCGCTATCGCGTGTTGTTCGAGGCAATCGACGATGGATTTTGCATCATCGAGTTTATTGACGGCCCGCATGGTCCGCTCAGCGATTACGTGCATATCGAGGCCAATTCCGGTTACGAGCGCCACACCGGCATCGCCAATATCATCGGCAAGACCCTGCGTCAGATCGAGCCCGACGGCGCGGAGGATTGGCTGAAGCTCTATGGCGGCGTGCTTAGCAGCGGTCGGCCCATCCGTTTCGAGCAGCATTTCATCGCGGTCGGACGATATATCGAGGTTTCGGCGGCGCGCATGGAGCCGGCCAGCCTGTGTCAGGTGTCTGTTCTGTTTCGCGACATCACAGCGCGGCGCGAGGCGGAAGCTGCGCTCAGGGTTAGTGAGTCGAACGCGCGCGAGAACGTCCAGCGCGTCCAGCTGGCGCTGGCGGCAGGCGCCATCATCGGAACGTGGATCTGGGATGTGCCGGCCAACCGCTTTGCCGTTGACGAGGCTTTCGCAAAGGCTTTCGGTCTCGACCCCGAGCTTGGCCGCATAGGTCTGAGCATCGAGCAGGTCACGCAGACGGTGCATCCCGATGACAGGGGAGGGCTGCTGGCTGCCATGAACGCGGCGCTTCGGCGCGGTGGGCCCTACGCCCATCAATATCGTACCCGCCGCGCGGACGGAAAATACTACTGGCTGGAAGCCAACGGTCGCGTCGAGCTTGCACCGGACGGCACGGCGCTCAGCTTTCCCGGCGTCCTCCTCGACATCGAGGCGCGGCGCACGGCGGAAGACGAGCGCGATCGGGCGACGGCGGCTCTTCGGGCGCTAAACGAAACGCTTGAGCAGCGGGTGGCCGAGCGCACGGCCGAACTGATGCGCGCGGAGGAACAACTGCGCCACTCCCAGAAAATGGAGGCGGTCGGCCAGATGACCGGCGGCCTCGCCCATGATTTCAACAACCTGCTTGCCGGCATTTCCGGCTCGATGGAGCTGATGCAGACCCGGCTGGCGCAGGGCCGCATCAGCGAACTCGAGCGGTTCGTCACCGGCGCGCAAGGGGCGGTGAAGCGCGCGGCGGGCTTGACGCAGCGCCTGCTTGCTTTTTCCCGCCGACAGACGCTCGACCCGAAGCCGACGATCCTCAACCGGCTGGTATCGGACATGCAGGATCTGATCACCCGCAGCGTCGGCCCGACCATCGAGGTCGAGACCGCGCTGGCCGGCGGCCTCTGGACCACCTTTGTCGATATCGGCCAGCTGGAAAACGCGTTGCTCAATCTCTGCATCAACGCCCGCGATGCCATGCCCCATGGCGGCAAGCTGACGATCGAGACCGGCAATCGCTGGATGGACGAGAGGGCGGCGCAACAGCGGGGCCTGACGCCCGGGCAATATGTATCGCTCTGCGTCAGCGATACCGGCACCGGCATGTCGCCCGAAATCGTCGAGCGGGCCTTCGATCCCTTCTTCACCACCAAGCCGACGGGGCAGGGCACGGGGCTCGGGCTTTCGATGGTGCATGGTTTTGCCGGGCAGTCCGGTGGCTCGGTTCGCATCTATTCGGAACTCGGCAAGGGGACGATGATCTGCATCTACCTGCCGCGCCATCTCGGCGAGGCCGAGGTCGATGACGATATCGTTGAAGTGGCAGCGCCGCGTGCTTCGGGAAGCGAGACCATTCTTGTGGTCGACGACGAGCCGCTGGTGCGGATGGTCGCGGTCGAGATCCTGGAGGAGCTGGGCTATCACATCCTGGAGGCGGACGACGGCCCGAGCGCCATGCGTATCTTGAACTCCGGGCAGCCGATCGATCTTCTCGTCACCGATGTCGGGCTTCCGGGCGGCATGAACGGCCGGCAGCTGGCCGATGCCGTTCGCATCCGGCGGCCCGATCTCAGGGTGCTGTTCGTGACCGGGTATGCGGAAAATGCGGTGCTGAACCATGGCCACCTCGACCATGGCATGCATGTCATGACGAAGCCGTTTCTGGCAGATGCCTTTGCCCGGCGGGTGCGGGAACTGCTGACGAAATAGGGCTACCAGTTGCCGGGATCGGCGGTGTGGTCGATGGCGGCGAAATCGGCGGCCTTTTCCAGATCGAGCGTCAACGTCTCGGTCTTGCCGCTTTCATCCGTGACGGCATAGCGCAGCGGTGGCGGCCCCTTCAGGAGCGCCTGGTACATCAGGAGAGCGGCTTCTTCGGCGCTGTCGGCCTGGATGTCCTGCGACGTGGTTACGGTGAATGTGTGCATGGGGCCTCCCCGGTTTGGTGCGATGGCATGACTATGGGCCGATCGATCGGCGGGAGCAATCCGGTCAGTCGCCCATGTCCATCTGCATGCGGCCGATGAGATCCACCGCATGGGCGGCGTAGGCGCCGATCCAGCGGTCGTGGATGTGCTTGATCGGCATCGGGTTCAGGTGGTTCCAGCGCTCGCGGCCCTCACGGCGGATGATGATCAGGTCGCTGTCTTCCAGAACCTTCAGGTGCTGCATCACCGTGCAGCGGTCGAGCACGGGGAAGGCCTCGCAGAGCTGGCCGGTGGTCTGCGGCTGATCCTTCAGGCAATCCAGCAAATCGCGGCGGGTGGCATTCGCCAAAGCCTTGAAAATCTTGTCGTTATCGATTCGCGTTGACATGTTATATTTTTATAACATAATGGCGACAGGAGCAAGGAGGAAGAGATGATGGAACTGAAATTCAGGGTATCCGGCCGCATCGCAAAACCCGTGGCCGAGGTGTTCGAGGCGGTGGTCGATCCGGCGAAACTGTCGCGCTATTTCACCACCGGCGGTGCCAAGGGGAGGATGGAAACGGGGGCCACCGTGATGTGGTCGTTTCATGATTTCCCGGGCGAATTTCCGGTGCGGATCGTCGATGTCGTTCAAAACGAGAAGGTCGTCTTTCAGTGGGAGGCGAACGAAGGGCCAGAGGCCGGTCCGCCCTACGATACGACGGTCACGATGCAATTCGAGCCGCTGGAGGACGGGCGAACGCTCGTGACCATCGCCGAGGAGGGCTGGCGCGAGACGCCGGCGGGCCTGAAGGCGTCCTACGGAAATTGCGAAGGCTGGATGCAGGCGCTCTGCGCGATGAAGGCCTGGCTGGAACACGGCATCAACCTGCGCGAAGGCATGTTCAAATAGGTGGGCGAGGGGCCTCCCGTGACGGAGGCCCTTCGCGCCATGCCCGATCAGGCCGCCTGCCGGGCTGTTTCGGGAATGCGGGCGATGACCTTGATTTCGAAATCGAAGCCGGCCAGCCAGTTGACGCCGATTGCCGTCCAGCTCGGATAGGGAGCTTCCGGGAAAATCCGGTCCTTGACCGCCAGGACGGTTTCGAACTGCTTTTCCGGATCGGTGTGGAAGGTGGTGACGTCGATGATATCGTCGAAGGTGGCGCCTGCGGCTTTCAGCGTGGCTTCCAGATTGTCGAAGGCGCGCTGGACCTGGGCGGCGAAGTCAGGCTCCGGAGAGCCGTCTTCGCGGCTGCCGACCTGGCCGGAAACGAACAGCAGCTCGCCGGACTGGACGGCTGCGGAATACCGGTGGACGTCATAAAGGGCGTGGCGGCCGGCGGGGAAGATGGCTTTGCGTTTGCTCATGGTTGTCTGCCTTTGCAGGTTGCGCGGCCCCTGCTCTTCACAAAAGGCCGCATTGTTTGATATACGGTTCGTATGTAAAATAAGTCACATACGGTACGTATGTCAATACGTATACGTCGCGTATGTCAAAATTCGAGGGTCGCATGGCGAGAAGCCGTATCGAGACAATGGAGGAAAACCGGGCAAAACTGATCGCCGCGGCCCGGAAAGCCTTTGCGGAAAAAGGGTTTGCCGGCGCTTCCATGGATGAGCTGACGGCGGAGGCCGGACTGACGCGCGGCGCGCTCTATCATAATTTCGGCGACAAGAAGGGCCTGCTGGCCGCCGTGGTCAAACAGATCGACGATGAAATGGCGGGGCGGGCGCGCGATATCGCCGCCGGCTCGGTGGATGAATGGCAGGCGCTGCTGGCCGAGGGCGCGGCCTATATCGAGATGGCGCTCGATCCCGAGGTCCAGCGTATCGTGCTGCTCGACGGGCCGGCGGTGTTGGGCGATCCGTCGCAATGGCCGAGCCAGAACAGCTGTCTTGTGCTGACCCAGCAGGCGGTGGAACGGCTCTTGGCGCAAGGGGTCCTGAAGCCTCTGGATGCGGAAGCCGCGGCCCGGCTGGTGAGCGGGGCCGCGCTCAATGCCGCGCTGTGGGTGGCGGCGAGCGACGAGCCGCAAACCGTTTTGCCGAAGGCGATCGCGGCCTTTCAGGCGATGGCCGAGGGCCTGCTGGCGAAGTCTTAAGCGCTTTATCCTGCAGCCGGTTTCGTCAGCGGATGCGGTGCGTTTGGCCGGGATTGCATCCGTCACAGTTCATCAATGTGTCATCCCCGCTTCATGGGTGTGTCATGCGAGTCGCCTATCCGCCTTGGCATGTTTGATGGCCAGGGATGTCGCTGATGCGCCGCATGCTCGCAATCGCCACCGTGTCGCTTTTCGCCCTGTGCGGGATCGCCACCCATGCTCTCACCGTCCAGGCTGCCGATACCAGCCGCGCCCGCCTGATCCTCGATCGCCTCAAGAACGCCAATCAGTGGCGCCAGCATGTGATGGTGGTGGCCCACCGCGCGGGGTGGAAGGAAAACGGCGTCATCGTGATGCCTGAAAACTCGCGTGCTTCGATCCATCACGCGATTGCGCTCGGTGCCGAGATGGTGGAACTGGATGTGCGCAAATCCGCCGACGGCACGCTCGTCGTCATGCATGACAGCTGGCTTGACCGCACCACGACCTGCAAGGGCGAGGTGGACACCTATATGCTGGCCGAACTGCGCAAATGTCATCTCGTAACCGAAGGCTCACGCGCCGTCAGCGAGGAGGTCGTGCCGACGCTGACCGAGATGCTGGGTGTCGCCAAGGACCAGATCCTCGTCAATATCGACAACAAGCTGGGGCCGGACATTTTGCCGGACGTGGCTGCTGAGGCGCGGGCCGTCGGCACCGCCCACCAGATCGTCATGAAGGAAAACCTCTGGAGCGCGAAACGTATCGAAGAGGCGCGGGCGGTCATGAACACGGTGGGCGACGATGTGATCTTCATGCCGATCATCGCCGATGACGCCATCGACAACGCCGCCTTCATGGGCCGCGCCACGGCCGCCTTTTCGGCCCCGGCGGCCGAGCTCATCAACTGGCGCAGGCAAGAGGGGCCGCTGACTGACAAGGGTGGGCCGCTCTTCAGCGCCAAGGCCCATGCGGCTGCGATCGCCGGCAACTGGCACATGTGGGCCAACACCTACCCGATCGTCAACCGCCCGCCCGGCATGCTCGCCGGCGGCCGTGGCGACGAACTCGCCATGCGCGACCCGGAGGAAAGCTACGGCTTCTGGATTGACCGCGGCGTGACCATTCTCCAGACCGACGAGCCGAAGGCGGCGATCCAGTGGCTGGAAGCGAACGGGTATCGCATACCGTATGATCTAATGAATTGAGGGTCAGGTCAGCCAGGTTTCCGGGTCCCGCGGGCCGTAGACAACGGCGGCGATGAAGATGCCGTAGGGCATCGGCTCGTAGATGATGATGTAGCGGCCCTCGATCAGGATATGGGCCGTCGGGCTGAGTTCCGGGCGGGGTGCGCCATTCCTGGGTGAGCTGCGGCCAGTTCCGCCTTATCCAGAAGGCGCCGTAAAAGAGCATCGGCAGCTTGTTCATTGTTTGGCGCGATGGCGCGCCAGATGTCTCGCAAATCGTCCTCGGCGCGTGGGCTGAGGATATATTCAGCCACGCGACCGCGCTTCTGCTTTCAGCTCCGCCAAAAGTTGATCGGCGCTGATATGCCGGCCTTCGCCGCTGGCCATGCCTTCGTCATAGGCTTTTTTCAGGCGGGCCATTTCCAGCTGCCGGACTTCCTCGCGTTGCTCCCAGAGCCGCAGGGCATCGCGGACGATCTCGCTGTTTGAGGCATAGCCGCCATTTTCAACGGCGCTCTGCATCATCTCCGCCTGATGCGGAGTGAGTGATACTGTGAGGGTGCGCATGTTGGTGGTTTTCATCCGGTGGTAATACCACAACTAATAATTTCTAACAAATTTTGTTAGTTTGTCTCAGCTTGCCGGTAAGGCAGCGAAGCAGCATAAGGTGTTGTTGAGAATGACCATATTAGGCCCGAACAGAGGAGTTCGGTTCATGAAGAAGGTGTCTGACTGGCAATTATTGCTTTACGAGGGGAAAGTTACCCCGAAATATGTTGAACAACTCTTGTTGGACTAGGAGTAGCACGACAGAGCGACCCGATTTTAAGAACAACGGCCTGGTTGGTTCATCTCCATGCCTAATTTGTACAACCGATTTTCGCGTATCAGGCGGGTTGCTGAGGCTTCTTTACCGACGAAGCTCAATCATTGTGTTTTAGCCCTTCCTTTACGTACCCATAAATCCTTCCCCAACTCCTCCTCTTTCTCCCCGTTGCACCGCCGTCACAATTTCGCTAAGAGACCGCCATCGCAGGCGCGGGGGCTCGCGCGGCAATTCTACCGGTAGAGGCATATGGCACGCATCGTCATGAAATTCGGCGGAACTTCCGTCGCGGATATGGATCGCATTCGAAACGTTGCCCGCCATGTGAAACGTGAAGTCGATGCCGGTCACGAGGTCGCGGTCGTCGTTTCCGCCATGTCCGGCAAGACCAACGAACTGGTCTCTTGGACCCGCGATGCTTCCCCCATGCATGATGCGCGCGAATATGATGCCGTCGTTGCTTCCGGCGAGCAGGTGACGTCCGGGCTTCTGGCCATCGCGCTGCAGCACATCGGTATCAATGCCCGCTCCTGGCAGGGCTGGCAGATCCCGATCCGCACCGACAATGCGCATGGCGCGGCGCGTATTCTTGAAATCGACGGCACCGAGCTGATAAGGCGCTTTGGCGAGGGCCAGGTGGCTGTTATCGCCGGCTTCCAGGGCCTCGGACCGGATAATCGCATCGCGACGCTGGGCCGTGGCGGCTCGGATACGTCTGCGGTGGCGATTGCCGCCGCCGTGAAGGCCGATCGCTGCGATATCTATACCGACGTCGACGGCGTCTACACGACCGATCCGCGCATCGAGCCCAAGGCGCGTCGCCTGAAGAAGGTCGCGTTCGAGGAAATGCTGGAAATGGCATCACTCGGCGCCAAGGTTCTGCAGGTCCGCTCGGTCGAGCTTGCCATGGTTCACAAGGTTCGTACCTTCGTGCGCTCCAGTTTCGAAGACCCCGATGCACCGGGCATGGGCGATCTCCTGAATCCCCCCGGTACGCTGATTTGTGATGAGGATGAGATCGTGGAACAGGAAGTCGTAACCGGCATCGCCTATGCCAAGGATGAAGCGCAGATTTCGCTGCGGCGTCTCGCCGACCGGCCGGGCGTCTCGGCTGCGATCTTCGGTCCGCTTGCCGAAGCGCATATCAATGTCGACATGATCGTCCAGAACATTTCCGAAGACGGCTCCAAGACCGACATGACCTTCACCGTGCCTTCGACCGACGTCGACAAGGCGATGAAGGTGCTCTCCGATGCCAAGGACAAGATCGGCTACGATGTGATCCAGACCGAATCGGGCCTCGTGAAGGTCTCGGTCATCGGCATCGGCATGCGCAGCCATGCCGGCGTGGCGGCGTCCGCTTTCCGGGCACTTGCCGAAAAAGGCATCAACATCAAGGCGATCACCACCTCTGAAATCAAGATTTCGATCCTGATCGACGGCGCTTATGCCGAATTGGCGGTTCGGACTTTGCATTCTGTCTACGGTCTCGATAAGAGTTGATCGGACACGCTGCGAATGGCAGCGGCGATTGTTTGCGCCGCTGCCCGTGACTGGCATTCGATGACTGTTATACGGGAGACGTTGCGCGATGAGAGACCTCTCTGCAGGTCCGCGCGTTCTTCTCAAGCGGCTGCGCGAACTGATGGCGGAGCCGCTCGAGCCGCAGGAGCGCCTTGACCAGATCGTTCGCCAGATCGCGCAGAACATGGTCGCGGAGGTGTGCTCTGTTTATGTGCTGCGCTCCGACGGCGTTCTCGAACTCTATGCGACCGAAGGCCTGAACAAGGACGCCGTGCATCTGGCGCAGCTGCAGATGGGGCAGGGCCTCGTCGGCACCATTGCCGCCTCCGCGCGGCCGCTCAATCTCTCCGATGCGCAATCGCATCCCGCCTTCACCTATCTGCCGGAGACCGGCGAAGAGATCTATCACTCCTTCCTCGGCGTGCCGATTTTGCGCACCGGCCGCTCGCTCGGCGTTCTCGTCGTGCAGAACAAGGCCAGCCGCACCTATCGCGACGACGAGGTCGAGGCGATGGAAACCACGGCGATGGTGCTCGCCGAAATGGTGGCAACCGGGGAACTCAAGAAAATCACCCGGCCGGGGCTGGAACTCGACCTTTCGCGGCCGGTGAGCATTGACGGCTCCAGCTTCAGCGAAGGTGTGGGGCTCGGTTACGTCGTGTTGCACGAGCCGCGTATCGTCGTCACCAATCTCCTGAACGACGATACCGAACATGAGCTGGGCCGGCTGGCGGAGGCGCTGGGCTCGCTGCGCATCTCGATCGACGACATGCTGTCGCGGCGCGACGTTTCCATGGAGGGCGAGCACCGGGCGGTGCTGGAGGCCTACCGGATGTTTGCCCATGATCGCGGCTGGGTGCGCAAGCTCGAAGAAGCGATCCGCAACGGTTTGACCGCGGAAGCAGCGGTCGAGCGGGTGCAGAGCGAGACCAAGGCGCGGATGATCCGGATGACGGACCCGTATCTGCGCGAGCGCATGCATGATTTCGACGATCTCGGAAACCGGCTTCTGCGGCAGCTGACCGGCTACGGGGCGAAGCTTTCGGCGACGGATTTCCCCTCCGATGCGATTGTCGTTGCCCGCGCCATGGGCGCGGCCGAACTGCTCGACTATCCGCGCGAAAACATTCGCGGTCTGGTGCTGGAAGAAGGCGCCGTCACCAGCCACGTCGTGATCGTGGCGCGCGCCATGGGGATCGCGGTCGTCGGGCAGGCGGCGGGTGCGGTGGCACTTGCGGAAAATCGCGACGCGATCATCATCGATGGCGATGACGGCAAGGTGCATTTGCGACCCATGCCCGATCTGCAGCGGGCTTACGAGGAAAAGGTCAAGCTGCGCGCACGCCGGCAGGAGCAGTTCCGGGCGTTGCGCGATGTCGAGCCTGTCACCAAGGACGGCAAGCGCATCAAGCTGCAGATGAATGCCGGCCTTTTGGTCGATCTGCCGCAGCTGGCGGAATCCGGTGCCGAGGGCATCGGCCTCTTCCGCACCGAGCTGCAGTTCATGATCGCCTCGACCATGCCGAAGATGGAAGACCAGGAAGCCTTCTATCGCAACGTGATGAAGCAGGCGGGCGGCAAGCCCGTGACCTTCCGCACGCTGGATATCGGCGGCGACAAGGTGGTGCCCTATTTCCGCGCGGCGGAAGAGGAAAACCCGGCGCTGGGCTGGCGGGCAATCCGTCTTTCGCTCGACCGGCCGGGATTGTTGCGCACGCAGCTGCGGGCGATGCTGCGGGCGTCTGCCGGTGCGGAACTGCGGCTGATGCTGCCGATGGTGACCGAGGTGTCGGAGCTGCGTGCGGTGCGCGAGCTGTTGCAGAAGGAAATCCAGCGGCAGTCGAAGACCGGCGAGCAATTGCCGCGCAAGCTGAAATTCGGCGCGATGCTGGAAGTGCCCGCACTGCTCTGGCAGCTGGACGAGCTGGTGAACGAGGTGGATTTCGTCTCGGTCGGCTCGAACGACCTGTTCCAGTTTACCATGGCTGTGGACCGCGGCAATGCGCGGGTGGCGGATCGCTTTGATGTGCTGGGGCGGCCATTCCTGCGGGTGTTGCGCGATATCGTCCGGGCGGGTGACCGCAGCGGCACGAGCGTCACGCTCTGCGGCGAGATGGCGAGCAAGCCGCTGTCCGCGATGGCGCTGCTTGGTATAGGCTTCCGTTCGGTCTCGATGTCGCCGACGGCGGTCGGGCCGGTAAAGGCGATGCTGCTCGGGCTGGATGTCGACAGGCTGGCAGAAATGCTGCATGCGGCGCTGGATGATACCAAGTCGCAGGTGCCGATGCGGGAACTGCTCGCCCAGTTTGCGGCTGAGAACAACATTCCGGTTTAGTGGTCTGGAGTGGTAGGCCTGCTTTTGAGTATGCCGCAGTACCCCCCTCTGTCGGCTTCGCCGACATCTCCCCCTCAAGGGGGGAGATTGATGCGCGCAGCGCCGTTTTGCCTAAATTGAAAATTCGTGTAAGTCGCGGCTGAGATATTGATGGAAAGAACGATCTCCCCCCCTTGAGGGGGAGATGTCACGAAGTGACAGAGGGGGGTGATCCCCCTCAAATGGCTGCAGAAAGCCTGATGGATTGAACGAAAACAGGCCATTATTGGCTCGGAGTAAGACTTGGCTACACTTCCTGTCGAAAAAATGCGCGAGCTGGAGCGGCGGTTTGCGGAGATCGAGGCGCGTATGGCCGAGGGGCCGGCGGCGGATGTCTATGTGAAGCTGGCGTCGGAATACTCCGAGCTTCAACCGGTCGTCACCAAGATACGTGCCTATGAGAAGGCGCAGGGCGAGCTTGCCGATGTCGAGGCGCTGCTGGCGGACAAATCGACGGATCGCGAGATGCGCGATCTCGCCGAAATGGAAAAGCCCGAGATCGAGGAGCGGATCGAGGCGCTGGAGAAGGATATGCAGATCCTGCTCCTGCCGAAGGATGCAGCCGACGAGAAGAGCGCGATCCTCGAAATTCGCGCCGGGACGGGCGGTTCGGAAGCGGCACTTTTCGCGGGCGACCTCTTCCGGATGTATGAGCGCTACGCTTCCGACAAGGGCTGGAAGGTGGAGGTGCTTTCCGCCAGCGAAGGCGATGCCGGCGGCTTCAAGGAAATCATCGCCAACGTCACCGGGCGCGGGGTGTTTTCAAAGCTGAAGTTCGAATCCGGCGTTCACCGGGTTCAGCGCGTGCCGGATACGGAAACGCAGGGGCGCATCCATACCTCGGCGGCGACGGTGGCTGTTTTGCCGGAGGCCGAGGATATCGATATCGAGGTTCGCAACGAGGATATCCGCATCGATACGATGCGCTCCTCGGGTGCCGGCGGACAGCACGTCAATACGACGGACTCGGCGGTGCGCATTACCCACCTGCCGACGGGCATTGTTGTCACCAGCTCGGAAAAATCCCAGCACCAGAACCGCGCCAAGGCAATGCAGGTTCTGCGTTCGCGGCTTTATGACATGGAGCGTCAGAAGGCCGACAGCGAACGCTCGGCCTCGCGCAAGAGCCAGGTTGGGTCGGGCGATCGCTCTGAGCGTATCCGCACCTATAATTTCCCGCAGGGCCGCGTGACCGATCACCGCATCAACCTCACGCTCTACAAGATCGACCGGATGATGATGGGCGAGATCGACGAGGTGGTGGATGCGCTCCTGGCGGATTATCAGGCCGATCAGCTCGCACAGCTCGGCGAGATCAAGGGATGAGCGACACCCGCGAGAGCCTGCTGGCCGAGGCGAAGACGCGCTTCTTCGAGGCGCATATCGGTGAAGCCGCTCTCGATGCGCGGGTGCTGGTTGCAGGCCTGCTCGATCTTTCCGCGACCGACCTGATGGTGCGGGGGGATGCGGTGGTTTCACCCGACGATGCGGCGCGGGTGCGCGCGGCGATCGAGCGGCGGGCGGCGCATGAGCCGGTTTACCGCATTCTCGGCAAGCGGGAGTTCTACGGGCTGACGCTGACCATGTCGGCGGCGACGCTGGAGCCCAGACCTGACACGGAAATGATCGTCGATGGTCTCGTGCCTTATGCGCGGAAGATTTTTGCCGAAAAGGGCGAGTGCCGGATCATCGATCTGGGCACGGGAACGGGGGCGATTTGCCTCGGTATCCTCAGTGCCGTCGAGGGAGCAACGGGTGTCGGCACGGATATTTCGGCGCAAGCGCTTGAAACGGCGCGTGCCAATGCTGATCTGAACGGCATCGGCTCTCGGTTTGAAACCGTCGTAAGCGACTGGTTTGGCGCCGTTGACGGGCGCTTCGACATCATCGTGTCAAATCCACCCTATATTCGTAGCGACGTCGTCTTGTCGCTTGCGCCGGAAGTGCGCGATCACGATCCGGAAATAGCGCTCGACGGCGGTGAGGATGGGCTCGATGCCTACCGCGCGATTGCAGCGAAAGCCTTGGATCACCTGAACCCTGGCGGGGTTGTGGGCGTCGAGATTGGCTATGACCAGCTCATGACGGTGGGCGGCGTGTTCGAGGCCTGCGGTTTTGTGGTCATTGATCGTATCCGCGACCTCGGCGGCAACGACAGGGCGATCATTTTCAGGGCCGGCTGATGCAGGAAGGCATCAGGAAAGTGTACAAACAACAGGTTTTCCCTTCGCAGACGCAAAGAAAAGGCTTGGAATCGCGAGGGAAGCCAGCTAGGTTGCCGCTACGCACTGGGCAGAAGGTCACCGACCGAGATTCGTTCCGGTTAGACCGAGCCGCAGGGATTGCTCTCAAAAAAGAGTGCTAAGGTTCGACAGTGCCTTGTGCGGGTACCTGTTATTTTGACTTAACCAGCGACGTCGCCGCCTTGAAGCGGTTGGTTCGCGGCGCGTGCTTGCCTGATCCGGAATAACCCGATCGAGCCACGAAGCCACAAGATCATCACTTACCAAGAGAATTCGGGTGAACAATACGATGAGGCCAGGACAGCAGAACAAGCGCGGCCGTGGGCGTAACAACAACAATAACAACAATGGTGGCGGCGGCAACGGTGGCGGTGGCAACAACAACCACAACCGCAAGGGCCAGAACCCGCTGACGCGGACCTATGACAGTTCCGGCCCGGATGTGAAGATCCGTGGCACCGCCCAGCACATTGCTGAAAAATACATGAACCTGGCCCGTGATGCGCAGAGCTCCGGCGACCGGGTCATGGCGGAAAACTACCTGCAGCACGCTGAACACTATAACCGCATCATTGCCGCCGCACAGGCGCAGATGCAGGAACGCTATCAGCGCGACGACCGCAACAGCTTCGAGGAGCGCGACGGTTCCGACCGCGATCAGAACGATCAGGACGATCAGGATCAGGGTTATGTCGAAGATGCGCCGGTTGCCGCTCAGCCCGTGCAGCAGCACCAGCCGCGCGAGCGCGAGCAGCGGGAACCGAGAGAGCCACGGGAACCGAGGGAACCGAAGGTTCGCCAGCCGCAGGCTCAAGCGCAGCCGGTTATCGATGGCTCCGGTCCGCAGCCGGTGATCGAAGGCGTTCCGGCGGAAGTTTCGCTGGAAGAGCAAGAGGCGGCTCCCGCCGCCCGTGCGCCCTCGCGTCGTCGCGGAACCCCGCGCCCCCGCCGCCAGCCGCGCCGCGGCGAGACGAACGCGGAAGAGGGCGCCGCTGAAGGTGGCGAAGCGCCTGCTCTGGTGGAAGCTTCCGAGTAAGTTTTTTTGCGCTGATTTTCGAGAGACCCGGACGGACGTTCCGGGTTTTTCGCTTTTTGACGGCGCGAAAGCAGACGGGCAAAGCCTTGCTGTATAAGCTTCAGGCAGTTTCCCCACGGTTCGTTTCAGCCTTGATCACATTTCAAGAACGCCTTGTCCTTTATGCTCTCCTGACTTCGCTGACGTCGCTCAGCATCGATGCACTGTTGCCGGGCCTGCGGGAGATCGGCGTGCAGTTCGGGACATCTCCCTACCTTTCCACACAGCACGTCATATCCCTCTTCATTCTGGGAATGGCTTTCGGCGAATTGCTGCTGGGGCCGTTGTCTGACGCCATTGGGCGGAAACGGGCGCTTCTGCTGGGACTTGGAGTCTACGTTTCGGGAACGCTTGTGGCCATGCTGGCGAACTCGCTGGAGATGATCATTCTCGGACGGTTTCTGCAAGGCATCGGCGTGTCCGGCCCCAAGATCGCGACAAGGGCCATGATCCGTGATCAGTTCGAGGGCGATGCGATGGCGCGGGTCATGTCTTTCATGTTCACGCTGTTCATTCTGGTGCCGATGCTTGCTCCGGCGCTAGCCCAGGGGCTCATCGCGATCGCGGGTTGGCGCAGCGTCTTTGCGGCGTATCTGGTCATCGCCATTTGCCTCGGCTGCTGGCTGGCCGTCCGGCAACAGGAAACCCTGCGCGTCGAACAGCGCATTCCCTTTCGGCCCCGGCTGCTGATCGTCAACGGATTTCGTATTCTCTCCAGTCGTCGCGTCGGCCTGCTCATCCTGGCGACGGGATTGGTTTTCGGGGCGCAGCTGCTTTATCTCAGCACGGCGGCGGACCTCTTCCTCGATGCCTACGGCGTTCGCGAGACCTTTCCTGTCTATTTCGCCATGCTGGCGGCGGCGATGGGAATTGCCTCGTTTCTCAATGCGCGGTTGGTGCAGCGGTTCGGAATGGAAGCCATGGCGCGCGCCGCTTTCATCGGTCTGTCGGCAATCGGTTTTCTGGCGGCAGCCACGTCGATCGCCTGTGGCGGCCAGTTGCCGTTCGCGATCTTTCTGGCTTTCCTGTTTCCTCTCTTTTTTGCCATCGGCATTCTTTTCGGTAATCTGAACGCGATGGCGATGCAGCCTCTTGGGCATGTCGCCGGTTTCGGCGCATCGTTGATCGCATCGGGATCGAGCCTCGTCGCAACCCTGTTTGCCGTTGGTTTCGGCGGCTTTTACGATGGAACGGTCGTCTATCTGTTTTTCGGTTTTCTTGCAGCTGGCTTCTGCGGTTTCGCTTTTTTGCACATCGCGAACCGAGGGGATGCGCCAGCCATCCATGGAGCCTCATCAAGCGGCCGTTGCCTGTTTTTTCGGCTTTGGCGGGTCGCCGCCAGAAGGTGGTCGCAGCCGCTCACGATTTCGTTATCAGACACGTCTTGCGGGCCTTTAATTTCCCCGATCGTCCTCCCATATTCTCATCAAATGATTGACATCGCGCAATGCGGGGCGTCGATCCATATGACAGGCTCGCCTCTTGAGGGAGCCTGATCCTGACACATCGGACAGTGCCGTATCAGGGCTTTCCGATCCCACGGAGGTAAATTGATGAATATCGAGAAATATTCCGAGCGGGTTCGCGGTTTTCTGCAGTCCGCGCAAACCCATGCCCTCTCCGAAGGGCATCCCCAGTTCACGGCCGAGCATGTGCTGAAGGTGCTGCTCGACGACGATCAGGGCATGGCATCCTCGCTGATCGAACGCGCGGGTGGCGATCCGAAGGCGGCGCGTACGGCCAACAATCTCGCGCTGTCCAAGCTGCCGAAAGTATCGGGCGGTAACGGCTCGCTTTCGCTCGCACAGCCGCTGGCCAAGGTTTTCACCACGGCGGAAGAAGCCGCGAAGAAGGCCGGCGACAGCTTTGTGACCGTCGAGCGTCTGTTGCTGGCGCTTGCTGTCGAAAGTTCGGCTCCGACGTCGAAGATCCTGTCGCAGGCCGGTGTAACGCCGCAGAAGCTCAACCAGGTGATCAACGAAATCCGCAAGGGGCGCACCGCCGATAGCGCCAATGCCGAGGCCGGCTTTGACGCGCTGAAGAAATATGCGCGTGACCTGACGGCGGATGCCCGCGAGGGCAAGCTCGACCCGGTGATCGGCCGCGACGATGAAATTCGCCGCACGATCCAGGTCCTGTCGCGCCGCACCAAGAACAATCCCGTACTGATCGGTGAACCCGGCGTCGGCAAGACGGCGATTGCCGAAGGCCTTGCCTTGCGCATCGTCAATGGCGACGTGCCGGAAAGCCTGAAGGACAAGAAGCTGATGGCGCTCGATATGGGCGCGCTGATCGCCGGCGCGAAATATCGCGGCGAGTTCGAAGAGCGGCTGAAGGCGATCCTCAACGAAGTGCAGGCGGAAGCCGGCGAGATCATCCTGTTCATCGACGAGATGCACACGCTGGTCGGTGCCGGCAAGGCGGACGGGGCGATGGATGCCTCCAACCTGTTGAAGCCTGCGCTTGCGCGCGGCGAACTTCATTGCGTTGGTGCGACCACGCTTGAGGAATACCGCAAGCATGTCGAGAAGGATGCGGCGCTTGCCCGCCGGTTCCAGCCGGTCATGGTCGAGGAGCCGACGGTCGAGGATACGATCTCGATTCTGCGCGGCTTGAAGGAAAAGTACGAGCAGCATC
Organism: Pararhizobium arenae; assembly: GCF_001931685.1. GTDB lineage: Bacteria > Pseudomonadota > Alphaproteobacteria > Rhizobiales > Rhizobiaceae > Pararhizobium > Pararhizobium arenae. The sequence goes on from NZ_MOOY01000005.1 coordinate 487,554, forward strand.
ACAAGGTGCGGATCTCCGACTCTGCTCTCGTTGCGGCTGCGACGCTTTCCAACCGCTACATCACCGACCGGTTCCTGCCGGACAAGGCGATCGACCTGATGGACGAGGCGGCTTCCCGTCTTCGTATGCAGGTGGACTCCAAGCCCGAAGAGCTGGACGAACTCGATCGCCGCATCATGCAGCTGAAGATCGAGCGAGAAGCCCTGAAGCGGGAAACCGACCGCGCGTCGCAGGATCGCTTGGAAAAGCTCGAGCTCGACCTCGCCTCGATCGAGGAAGAGGCCGATGCGCTGACGGCCCGCTGGCAGGCGGAAAAGCAGAAGCTTGGCCTTGCCGCTGACCTGAAGAAGCAGCTGGACGAAGCCCGCAACGAACTGGCGATCGCGCAGCGCAAGGGTGAATTCCAGCGGGCAGGGGAACTTGCCTATGGAGTGATCCCGAAGCTCGAAAAGGAAATCGAGGAAGCCGAGGCGCAGGATGCCTCAACCAACTCGATGGTTCAGGAAGTCGTGACGCCGGACGCCATCGCCCACGTCGTCTCGCGCTGGACCGGCATTCCGGTCGACAAGATGCTGGAGGGCGAACGCGACAAGCTGCTCAGGATGGAAGACGAGCTGGCGAAATGGGTCGTCGGCCAAGGCGATGCGGTTCAGGCCGTGTCGCGCGCGGTTCGCCGTTCGCGCGCCGGCCTGCAGGACCCGAACCGTCCGATCGGCTCGTTCATCTTCCTCGGCCCGACAGGGGTGGGTAAGACGGAGCTCACCAAGGCGCTCGCGCGCTTCCTGTTCGACGACGAGACCGCGCTGGTGCGCATGGATATGTCCGAGTACATGGAGAAGCACTCCGTGGCCCGGCTGATCGGCGCACCTCCCGGCTATGTCGGCTATGAGGAAGGCGGTGCCTTGACGGAAGCCGTTCGGCGCCGGCCCTATCAGGTCGTGCTGTTCGACGAGATCGAGAAGGCGCATCCGGACGTGTTCAACGTTCTGTTGCAAGTGCTTGACGACGGTCGCCTGACCGATGGCCAGGGCCGCACGGTCGACTTCCGCAACACGATGATCATCATGACCTCCAACTTGGGCGCGGAATATCTGACCCAGCTTGGCGAAAACGATGACAGCGACGTGGTGCGCGAGCAGGTGATGGAAGTGGTGCGCGGTCATTTCCGCCCCGAGTTCCTGAACCGCGTCGATGAGATCATCCTGTTCCACCGCCTGAAGCGGAACGAGATGGGTGCGATCGTCGAGATCCAGCTGGAACGGCTGCGCAAGCTGCTCGCCGAGCGGAAGCTCACGATCGAACTGGACGAAGATGCCCGCATCTTCCTGGCCGACAAGGGATACGACCCGGCCTATGGCGCGCGTCCGCTGAAGCGGGCGATCCAGAAGTATCTGCAGGATCCGCTTGCGGAAAAAATCCTGCAGGGCGAGTTCCCGGATGGCTCCGTCATCAAGGTTCTGGCCGGTTCCGACCGGCTGAACTTCAAGCGGCGGGACGACGCGGCGAAAGCTGCGGCTTAAGGCTTGCACTGACATGAAAAGGGCCGCTCCCCGCAGCGGCCCTTTTCCGTTTGTATCAGGCGGTGGCGGAAAGACTGGAGTTTGTCAGGGAAAAGTGGGAACCGGTTTTCCCGAAAAGACAAACGAAATCAAAAAAACAGAGGGTCTCTCAGGTTCAATCTGAACCTGGCAAACCCTATTGAGCCGCCGCGACTTCGTTGCTGCCATTGTCCTTGCTCAGAAGTTCGTCGATACGGCCTCGTTCCTTTTCGAACTGGGCAAGCGCGTTGCCATCGAGCGATTTGCCGCCCGGCAGACGGATGCGCAGAGGATCGACACGGTTGCCGTTGACGATCAACTCGTAGTGCAAATGCGGGCCGGTCGAGAGGCCGGTCGTGCCGACCCAGCCGATCACCTGACCCTGGACCACTTTCGAGCCGACCTTGACGCTCTTGGCGATGGCGCTCTGGTGGTTGTAGGACGAGACATAGCCGTTGGCGTGGCGGATGAGGGTCTGGTTGCCGTAGCCGCCGGAATCCCAGCCGGCTTTTTCCACCGTGCCGTTACCGGCGGCGATGATCGGCGTGCCGCGGGGCGCGGCCCAATCGACGCCGGTGTGCATCCGCGAGAAGCCGAGAACCGGGTGACGGCGCATGCCGAAGCCGGACCTGAAGATGCCGTTCGGCACGGGATTGCGCAGCAGGAACTGGCGAATGCTCTTGCCCTTGTCGTCGTAGTAATCGACCGAGTTATCGTCCGGATCCTGGAACCGGTAGAACCGGGTCTGTGTATCGCCGAATTTGGCGTTGACGTAGAGAAGCTCGGAATCCTCCGTTGCCTGACCGCTCTCGTCGGCCACGGAGAAGAAGGCTTCGAGGCTGTCGGTCGGCTTGAGCTGCGCCTGGAAATCGACATTGCTCGCAAGCAGCCGGATCATCTGTGCGATCATCGTCGAGTTCATGCCGTAGGACAGGGCGGCGCGATAGACGCCGTCATAGACGCGCGGCAGATCCCGACCCGTATTGACCGCCGGCATGCCGCTGTCGTCGAAGGCGGTGGCCACGGCATCGAGCGGCGGCGGCTCGTAAGCCTTGACGAAACTGTCGCTGTCATCGAGCGCCATGGTGAAGACATGACGGCCGCGGGAGTAGACGGTGGCGCGGACCACCTTCGCCCGGCCGTTTTCGCCGGTCTGGATGATGCCAATGCGCAGGACGTCGCCTTCCTGAAGCTCGGTCGCGTGCAGGGCCGGGCGGAGATAGCCGGCAATGTCCTCGGCCTGGGCCTTGGCATAGCCGGCATTGATCATCACCGCCGCGATCGGGGTGGCGCGGCGCACGGGAATGACGTCGTCGGCGAATTCTGTGGTCTGTTCGGTGATCGTCTCGGAGGGCGCGACCGACATATTCTCTTCGACGACGCGGGCCGAAAGCCCCTGCAGCAGGTCGAGGTCGGAGGCGTCCGAGGCGAAACGGCGCGGATCCACATAGAAGAGGGAGGCGACCTGGGTGTTTCCCTCGGTCAGCACCGAACCGTTGGTACGAACGTTCTCCTCCACTTCGTCGAGCGTCATGGAGGGGGCAAAGGCGAGGGGCGATCCCTTCAGGGGAAAATCGAGCGTCTTCAGGGCCACCTCGGATTCGACATCCGAGCCGTAGATGGTGCCGGTGCGGCTGACGGGCGGGGCGGCTTCTGCCTCGTCGGAGGAGAAGATCGCCAGCGGATCGAAATTCGGGTAGCTCTCGGACGGCTGGTGATTGGCGGCGAGCGTCATCTTCACATGGGAGAAGGGCTGGCGGCGCACCACTTCCTTCTCGCCGTCATGGATCATCGTGGAGACTTCCAGGATGGTCTTGTCGGAAGGCTTGGCGACGATGTTCGGCGTCAGGATGCGGTCTCCGCGCTTGGCGGATGTGGCCGGCTGGCTGCCGCGAACGCCGGCGTCGAGCGACGCATAGGCTTCTGCGGGGATGGCGAGCTGCTGGCGACCGTCGAGCGCTGCGAAGAGAGCGACGCCCATCAGAAGGCTGGATGTGATGCCGGTAAGAAATGTGCCCGAAAGCCAGCGCAGCGAAATCTCGCGCCGGTCGGGGGCCTTGCGGCCATCCGCAAGGATCGGGGGCTCGTTGCCGAGCGACCGGATCGTGGTCCTGTCCGTGATCATGCCAATAAAGCGGGGTCCCTGATTTCGGCCGTTTCTTATTATGGTCTCGGTAAATTGTCGCAAACTTGTGCATCTTTCGGCCGGGGGAGTCAAACCGGCGATTTGGCCGGGCCCGGTTGACGGCCTACACGAAGCACTCCTTCACACCATGCTCTGCTTAGAGGCTGGGAATGTGAAAAACTGAGGGCAATCGCCTCCCTATATAGAGGCATAATAGAGAGGTTGCCGATGCGGCGGGCGGGCAAAAGGGGGCACGAAACTTTTTTCAGCCCGCAAAGCCCTGCAAATCCGGGTTTTGTCAGAAAACTGTCATTTTTTCTCAAAAACCCTGTTGACTATCGAAGCTGGTGGGGACTATAACCCGCTCACCAACGAGGGCGGCGGCGCTGCTGGCGACCGACGAACTCGCTCTGAAGTTTCTT
>NZ_MOOY01000006.1 GCF_001931685.1 Pararhizobium arenae
TAACAACCACATGAAATCAAACACTAATTTCAAAAACAAACCACCCAAACACTCAAATCACACACAAAGCCAGCCAAACAACACACAAACCAAATCCCAAAATCTTGTCCAAATAGTCAAAAATACCGGCGGGGCTGATTTGCGCGCTGAAGGGGCTGATGGATGTCGTGAAAACAGGTAAGGCGGTGCCCTGCACCGCCCTTCGACCACACACAAACTTCAGTGTTCCTGGCTGCTGTTCTCAGCCTATTCCGCCGCAGCCATTCTTTGGGACGGAACGTAATTCAGGATCGGCCCCAGCCAACGCTCTGCGGCCTCCACCGCCATACCTTTGCGCGCGGCATAATCTTCCACCTGATCACGCTCGACCTTGGCGACGCCGAAATAGTAGGCGTCCGGATGGCCGATGTAGAGTCCGGAGACGGAGGATCCGGGCCACATCGCAAAACTCTCGGTCAGGCTGACGCCGATTTCGGCCTCGGCCTGTAGAAGATCGAACAGGGTGGTCTTTTCGGTATGGTCAGGTTGTGCCGGATATCCCGGCGCCGGGCGGATGCCGGCATAGGGTTCAGCGATGAGATCGCTGGGTACAAAATCCTCCTGTGGCGCGTAGGCCCAGAGCTCCTTGCGCACATATTCGTGCATCCGCTCGGCGAAGGCCTCCGCAAAACGGTCCGCCAGCGCTTTCACAAGGATCGAGGAATAGTCGTCATTGGCTCGCTCGAAACGTTCCGCAATCGCCACCTCCTCGATGCCTGCCGTCACGACGAAGCCGCCGATGTAATCTCGGCAGCCACTCTCGATCGGCGCGACGAAATCGGAAAGCGCCACATTGGGACGCCCGTCCCGTTTGGTCATCTGCTGGCGCAGCGTGTGGAAGGTGGCCAGCTCGACCTGTCGCGTATCGTCGGTGAAGAGGCGGATATCGTCACCCACTGCCCCCGCAGGCCAGAAGCCGATGACGGCCTTCGGCGCGAACCACTTTTCCGCGACGATCTTTTCGAGCATCGCCTGCGCATCGGCAAAAAGCTGACGCGCGGCTTCGCCCTGTCGCTCGTCATCCAAGATTTTCGGGTAGACGCCTTTCATCTCCCAGGTCTGGAAGAAAGGCGTCCAGTCGATATAGGCGGCAAGCTCTGCGAGATCCCAGCCCTGAAAGACCCGCGTACCCAGAAAGCTCGGTGTTTTCGGCTTGTAGGCCTGCCAATCGATCTTGTGGGCGTTGGCGCGCGCCTTTTCGAGCGGCAAGCGCTGCTTTTCAAGCTCATTGCGGGCATGGGCCTCGGCAACCTTGCGGTATTCGGCCCTCAGAGTTTCGACGTAGCTATCCTTGGCATCCGGAGAAAGCAGGCTGGAAACCACGCCCACGGCACGGCTGGCATCCGTGACATAAACCGTCTGCCCCCGCTCGTAGCGTGGATTGATCTTGACTGCTGTGTGCACCCGGCTCGTCGTTGCGCCGCCAATCAGCAGGGGAATGTCAAATCCCTCACGCTCCATTTCGGAGGCGACATGCACCATCTCGTCGAGCGACGGCGTGATCAGACCCGACAGGCCGATGATATCGACCTTTTCCGCTCGCGCCGTTTCCAGGATTTTTGTTGAAGACACCATGACGCCGAGGTCGATGATCTCGTAGTTGTTACAGGCAAGCACGACGCCGACGATGTTCTTACCGATATCATGCACATCGCCCTTGACGGTTGCCATCAGCACCTTGCCGGCGCTCTGACGCTCTTCGCCGCCGCCATTGGCGCGCTTTTCCTCTTCCATGTAAGGCAGCAACACGGCCACGGCCTGCTTCATCACGCGCGCCGACTTCACCACCTGCGGCAGGAACATCTTGCCGGCACCGAAGAGATCACCCACCACGTTCATGCCGGCCATCAATGCGCCTTCGATGACATGCAACGGCCGCTCGGCATTCTGGCGTGCTTCTTCCGTATCAGCATCGATAAACTCGGTGATGCCGTTGACCAGCGCATGCTCCAGCCGCTTTTCGACCGGCCATTCGCGCCACTTCAGATCCCGCTCCTTGGCTTCCTTGCCGGCCGCACCCTTGAAACGCTCGGCGAGCGTCAACAGCCGTTCGGTCGAATCGCCGCGCCGGTTGAGAACCACGTCCTCACAGGCCTCGCGCAGCTCGGGCTCGATCGTGTCGTAGACGGCGAGCTGCCCGGCATTGACGATGCCCATATCCATGCCGGCCTGGATGGCGTGATAGAGGAAGACAGCGTGCATGGCTTCGCGCACCGGCTCGTTGCCGCGAAACGAGAAGGACAGGTTGGAAACACCACCGGATATGTGCACATGCGGCAGCGTCTCGATGATCGTCCGCGTCGCCTCAATGAAATCGACGCCGTAATTGTTGTGCTCCTCGATCCCAGTCGCCACTGCGAAAATGTTGGGATCGAAGATGATATCCTCGGGTGCGAAACCCGCCTTTTCGGTGAGCAGCCGGTAGGCGCGGGTGCAGATTTCGACCTTGCGTTCCTTGGTATCGGCCTGCCCCAGTTCGTCGAATGCCATCACCACGACGGCCGCTCCATAGGCCCGGCAGAGCCTGGCGTGATGCAGGAAAGCTTCCTCACCCTCCTTCATCGAGATCGAATTGACCAGCGGCTTGCCCTGCACGCATTTCAGGCCGGCTTCGATCACCTCCCATTTGGAGCTATCGATCATCACGGGAACGCGGGCGATATCCGGCTCGGCGGCAACGAGGTTCAGGAACTCGATCATCGCCTGCTTCGAATCGATCAGGCCCTCGTCCATGTTGATGTCGATGATCTGGGCACCGTTGGCCACCTGATCGCGCGCCACACCGAGAGCCGCCGCATAGTCGCCGGCCGTGATCAGTTTTCGGAATTTCGCCGAGCCGGTGACGTTGGTGCGCTCGCCGACATTGACGAAGGGGATATCCTTGGTCAGCGTAAAGGGTTCGAGCCCCGACAGCTTCATCAGGCGCGGCACGTCAGGGATCGCGCGCGGCGGATGCTTGGCAACGGCCTCGGCGATCGCCCTGATATGCGCCGGCGTCGAACCGCAGCAGCCGCCGACGATGTTGACGAGACCGTCACGGGCGAAGCCCTCGATCTGGGCGGCCATTTCCTCCGGGCTTTCGTCATACTGGCCAAATTCGTTCGGGAGACCTGCATTGGGATAGGCGCAGACGAAAGTGTCCGCCACGCCGGAAATTTCGGCGAGGTGCGCGCGCATCGCATTGGCGCCGAGCGCGCAGTTGAGGCCGATGGTGAAGGGATCGGCATGGCGTACGGAATGCCAGAAGGCCGTCGGCGTCTGGCCGGAGAGCGTACGGCCGGAAAGGTCGGTGATCGTGCCGGAAATCATCACCGGCAGACGGATACCCTTTTCGATGAACACTTCCTCGGTCGCGAAAATGGCGGCCTTGGCGTTCAGCGTATCGAAGATCGTCTCGATCAGGATGATATCGGCGCCGCCATCGATCAAACCGCGCAGCTGCTCGGCATAGGCGATGCGCAGATCGTCGAAGGTCACCGCGCGGTAGCCGGGGTTGTTGACGTCAGGCGAGATCGAAGCAGTTCGGTTGGTTGGTCCAAGCGCGCCGGCCACGAAGCGGCGGCGGCCATCGACTTTTTCCGCCCGCAGGGCCGCGCGCCGCGCAAGCCGGGCTCCGTCGCGGTTCAGCTCGTAAACCATCTCTTCCATGCCGTAGTCGGCCTGGGCGATCGAGGTGGAGGAGAAGGTGTTGGTTTCGAGGATATCGGCGCCGGCGATCGCATACTGGTAGTGAATTTCTTCGATCGCGCCGGGTTGGGTCAGCGTCAGAAGGTCGTTGTTGCCCTGCAGATGGCATTCGCAGGCCTGAAACCGCTCGCCCCGAAAATGATCTTCCTTGAGACCGAGCTGCTGGATTTCCGTTCCCATTGCGCCATCCATGATCAGGATGCGCTCACTCGCCGCCGCCTTCAGCGCCCGGAAGATTTCGGTTCCATCCTGTTTCGGCAAGACATCGCCGAAGAGAGCGTTGATGGCGGACATGGGAAATCTCCCGTTCTGAAAACGACAATGGACTATCGAAATCACATAAAGATATCTTTATGTCAATATATGATTGTCGTTGACCTCAAAGCAAACGGCCCGCTTATAAGGCGGGCCGCTTGAGAAATCGGGTTAGGCAATAGGCAATAGAAGAACGGACATGATCAAGCCAAGGCACCAAGGCTTCCGATGGCCTATATCGCCTACTGCCTACTGCCTACTGCCTCCAAACAATCATCCATCTCATAGATTGCGCAGAGAATATGATAGAAGCTGCTGGCCGGTGCGGGCTCTTCGATGTAGCTGCCGTCCTCCTTCTGCTTGTCCCGCCACAGCCCTGCGACAGGAACAGACAGAAAACCCTTGAGAGCATAGGCCGCACGCGTAGCAGAGCGCAGATAGCGCGCCCGCTCTTCGCCATCCGTCAGCGTCGCAAAGCGGATCGCCGCCTTCAGCCATTCCGTCTGTGGCCAGAGGCGCGCGATCGGATCGGCCACCGAAAAATCATCCAGCAAGGTCATCACGGCGACATCGCGGCTGACAGGGATACCGTATTGCTCGCCGATCTCGAACAGCCGCCTCGCCTTGACGATGGCCTCGGCATTGCCGCGCCGCTCGCTCCAGCGAAGCAGCAGCCAGGCCCATTCGAACTGATGGCCCGGTTCGACGATTCGCCCCTTCTCCCCCGCCATCGGCTGCCAGTCGTGATCGAAAAACTCCCGCAGCGCGCCGGTTTCCCGATCGATGAAGCTGTCCATGCAAAGCGTTGCAATCTCGTCGGCGAGGTTGGCCCAGGCGACCTGATCGAAACCCTCGACCTCTTCGCTGGCAAGGCACGCCTCGAACAGATGCATATGCGGATTGGAGCACAACGGCAGCCGCGGCGGATTGTCCTCCTCGAAGCCGGCAACGGGATGTTTGCAATAGGCTTCAAGCTTTTCCCTGAGACCGTTGCTGCGCCCGATCATTTCGGCTCGTCGCTCCGGAAACACTTCGGCCAGATAGGCAAAAGACAGAAGCGCGAAAGCCTGATTGTAGAGATCGAAGCTCGCGTCGATCAGCGTGCCATCCGCATCGGCAAGGGCGCCGTAAAAACCGTTCGGCTGGAGGTAGACCCGATCGAAATAGGCAAGGCCAGCTTCCGCAACCGGCTTCCAGTCCCCCTGCCAGCCGCGCCTTCCAGCCTCCGCAAAACAATAGACCTGCCGCGGCTGCACCCGCGACCGACGATTGGCCCGGGTCGCCTTCCCCGCCATATCGATGGTTTCGACAAAACCGCCGCCCTCCGTGTCGAAACCCTCTTCCCGCCAGAGCGGCAAGGCCTTGGTCTCGAGCCAGTCTTTCAATTCTGCGGCTAGATCATGGACATCCATCGACAGACCTTTCAGTGTTTCTGCTTCAAAGGGGAGACATCGGCTGGAAACGGCTGAAGCTCAGCCAAGTTTCAGGGCATCGTGATCCTTGTTGAGGATTTCGCAGAGTGCTTCGACCACCATTGCATGGTCCTCGCGTTGCGGCAGACCTGAAACGGTGACGGCGCCGATGACGCCTGTGCCCTTGACGGTGATGGGAAAACTGCCGCCGTGACTTGCAAATTCGCTGTCAGGCAGACCGAACTTGGCCTGCAGCGAACTCTCCTGCTTGGCAAGCGAGAGGCCGACGGCATAGCTGCTCTTGAAGAACCGGAACACGCAGTTGCGCTTGCGACGCACCCAGTTCGGATTGTCCGGGGTTGCACCTTCGAGTGCCGTGTAGAAAAGCGGCATGGAGAAAAGCGTAATATCGATGACGACGCCCAGCTTGCGGTCGCTCGCCATCGTCCGCAGTCGCGCGCCAAGCTCCCAGGCGTCTTCCGGATCAAACCGCTCGAACTGCAACTCGCGTTCCTGCAACGCAATCCGCTCGATATCGTCTTCTATCGTCATGCCTCTTCCCTTCCTCGCCGAGAAATTCCGGCAACCATTGCCCGCGGCACCTGCGCCGCGCCTAAAGCGCGTCGCGATCTCTTAGATTCGCTCATACGCTTTAGGTCTCCGTTTTTTTTAAGCATGTCTTTTCGCAAAACCGCAGCACATTGTTGCGAGGCATGCTTTAGTCCTTCCAAAGCCATGCAGCGCCGCGCACGCCGGAACTATCGCCATGAACCGCCTTGCGGATGGGCGTTTCGAACGTGTCTCCGAAAAGATAGTTCACGATGAGCGGCGGCAACTCGTCATAGATTTCGTCAACGTTGGACATGCCGCCGCCCAGCACGAAGACGTCGGGGTCGACCACATTCGTCAGCAGCGCCAGGCTGCGCGCGAGACGATCAACGAAACGGCGATAGACATCCGTTGCGACGAGATCGCCCGCCCGCTTGTCGGCAATGATGTCGCGTCCGCGCCTGTCGATCCCTGTCGTCAGCCGATAGTCCAGCTCCACGCCGGTTCCACAGGCATACATATCGAGACAGCCGTGTTTTCCGCACCAGCATTTGTGGCCCGGATATTCCTGCGGCGTCATCCACGGAAGCGGGTAGTGACCGATCTCCGCGGCCACCCCCTGATAGCCGGCATGCACATGCTTTCCGATCGCCAGACCGCCGCCATGGCCAGTACCGACGATAATGCCGAACACGATATTCGCATTCTTGCCGGCGCCATCGACGGCTTCCGATACGGCAAGGCAATTGGCATCGTTGGCTAGGCGCACGGGTCTTCCAAGTGCCTGCTCGAGATCGCGACCAAGAGCCCGCCCATTCAGGAGAACCGCATTGGAATTGCGCACGATCCCGGTTCGCGGGTTGGGGCTACCGGGAATGCCGATGCCGATCGATCCGCTTTCGCCCGACATCTGCTCGGCAGCGGCAACGAGTTCGAGCACCGCGCGGATGCAGGCATCATATCCGCTTGTGGGCGTTGCTATGCGATGACGGGCTCGCGTTTCACCATTGCGATCAAGCGCAATGATTTCCATTTTCGTGCCGCCCCAATCAATGCCGAAATACATTCCGCCCGCACCCTGTCCTGAAACATGTCACCCCAGATTCGACCGGCAGGGCTACTTCAATACCCTGCGCTGGAAAATCGAAGCGGCTCTCCCCTCACTCGCGAGCTTCCTGATTAACATTGGCAAACAGGCGAATACCAGCCCCGAGATCCGCAATATTTGGAGCCGGTTTATGGACATCAGAGGAGGACGGCGACAAAAGGGCTTGGCTTCGCGCCGGAGCTTTTGTAAGGGTTTTCGCGGCTGGTCCCATAGCTCAGCAGGATAGAGCGCAGGATTCCTAATCCTGAGGCCATTGGTTCGAATCCAATTGGGATCACCACCCTCTTAGTCATGAAGCAGTGACGGCAGGGCCTCCGCAAGCTGCTGCATGGCATTCTGATCCGCCCACCCCTTGTAGATGCCGATCCTTTTCTGCAGCGCAGCAGGATTGAAACGTGTTTTGTCCGGGTTGATGCTCTCCGGCGGAATTCCAAGCCTCTCGAGAAGATCGAGCCTCAAACCGTCATCGCGCACGAAGTCTTCGTAGGCCACGCTCCAGATGTTCGGATGCGAGACCGCTGAAAATTCTTTTACCTGACGGGTGCGACGCTTGACGTAGGTTTCGATGGCGACCGGATCGGCTTTGCTGGCGCGCGCATGGGACACGTATTGATCCCGAACGTCGCGCGTCATCGCAATGCAGGTCGCGTTCTCAAGCAGAGGAAACACGTTGATCTGGCTCTGCGGAATAAGATTATGCCAGTAAAGAAAAGGTCCGTTGCCCTTTATGCGCAAGGCGCTGTTGAGGAAACGGGAGACCGCACCAACAATCTCGCCGTCTTCCGCATCCCGCAGCAGCAGACGCGCATGGGCAAGCAATCTCTCCGTTCGCATCGCATCGTTGCGAAAGAGCGAGGCCAGCGCCTGCTGCTTTGCTTGCCGGGCAGCCGCTTCACTTGGATGTTCTTCAAGTGAAATCCCCAAAACACAGGCGCGGATAAAATTGATGACCGTTTCCCGCGTCGGCTTGGCAAGCACCGCAAGCACGCCGTGCTTTGCACGAATGCAGGACAGGTTGACGGCATCGAACGGCGCTTGGACCACGTTCGATTGGGAGAGATAGGAGCTGAAGGCAGTGGTTCCGGCATATCCGGAATCGCTGGTCAGGATGATGTGCTGATCGCTGGGTGGCGGCGGCACAAAGGCAAGCGGCGCCAGAACCACCTGTGTTGCAAAGCGCTCAATGTCGTCAAGCAGTTCGCGCGCGGCCGGCAGTGAATCCGACGGCAATTCCAGCGTCTCCAGAGACTTTACGTCCGCCTTGTGCCGCGCGTTTTCCGAAAGCCCCTGATGGCGCGGCGGCGATCGACGGATGGCTCCGGATTTTTCCAGCTGCATGATCATGGCAACAGCCTTGGCCGGTGCCTCCATCGGCACATCCTGAAGCACAAACGCGTCGAAGTCCCACCATTTTACCGCCAGCAGGACACGAATGACCTCCGGCGCGAACCGATAGCGCGTGACCCTCGCCGGCGCACCTTCGACAACAGCATAAGGCGGTACATCCTCGGTCACATGCGCTTTTGCCGTGACTATCGCCCCGTCGCCGATCGTCACACCACGCGTTACGGACACGTCGGGACCGATCCAGACATCGTTTCCGATCACCGGATCAGAAAGCAAATCGGGGGCGGGGCGAACCGGGTATTTCCCCAACGCCCACTCGAATGTCTGCTGCTCATGAAATGCTGGCGACGAAGCGAGCCAGTTTGCCTGATAGTCCGCCTCGCCGCATCGAAACCCCGGACCTATCGTGCAATATCGACCAATGGATCCGACCGCTGCAATATCGCTGCTGCGTATGAGCGTGTAGGCTCCGATGCGCGCCGGAACTCTGATCCTGACCGCGCCTTCCGCCCGGAAGGGCCATTCGACAACGGTCTCCGGATGAAGATCGGCGCCCGTGTCCAAGTTTGCAGTCGGCACGTTTATTCCTCACGTCTTTCAGCGGCCTGTTCGAGTTCGATCAAGCCGGTCTCACTATCAAACCGCAGGAACAGCTAGCACATCCCGGCCAAGACCGGACCGCTGTTCTGCTTGCAGCCTGTTCGCGCGGAAAAACCCTGGCGTCAATGGTCAACATGCTCGCGATACAGCCAGCCTCGCGACGATGCCAGGCTTTTCGCCGAAACGCACGCCGGCCGCGGCCGGCATTGTGCGTTGCAATATAGCGGCCTTTCGCTATTGTTACAGAATGATGACAAAAACTTTTTTCAAGCTATTCAGCTGGATTCTGATTGCAGCCGTAGTGTTCGTTACCGTCTCACCCATCGGCCTTCGCCCGCACACCATGCTCACCGTTTCCTTTGATCGCGCGGCAGCTTTCGCTTTGATCGGCTGCGCTTTCGCGATTGCCTATCCGAGGCGCTGGCTTTCGCTGACGCTCTTTCTGCTGGCTGCGGCTTTCGGCATCGAACTCATGCAATTCATCTCGCCCTCGCGTCATCCGCAATTTGCGGACGCCTCTGTGAAGGCGGCTGGTGCGATGGTGGGTATGATCGCCGGCAAGACTGTCCTTATTATACGCAGGGTTCGCATCGCCCGGATGGCGTAGAACGTATCAGATCTCGGCTTACAGCCTGTTGCGGAAAACCGATGCACGCGTTCGAGGAACATGCTTTAAAACTGCCGTGCGTCCGGCCGATATCATCAGATCTCAAGCAGGCATTCCTCGCAGAGAGGTTGAACGACCTCACCGGCTTGCCAGCATTCGAAACTCTTCTGGCACTGGACGCAGGTAACGGTCGTGCGGCGACCCTCGCGTCCGAAACCAAGTTCGTCGAGGCGGTCATGTTTATGATCTTGAACTGTATCGCTGTGATCGAGGTTCATGCGGGGTTCCCAGTTTCGTGAAATCCGCCAGTGCGGGCATCTACGGCTTGCCCATATCGAGCGGAATGCACCACAATTGGTTGTATCGAATAAAAAATCACCAATTAGTATATCAGCATTAATCAAAATTGTAAAATAAAAACCTTCCGGTCTCTGGGCAACATTACCAATCAGACCGGATGTGATACACTGAGTTCCAAAGTATAGAGTAAAAGTTCCACTTAAGGAGGCCCGCGCGTTGACCCCGTTTTATATTCTGGAGGCAATCTACGTGGTCATTGCCTTTGCCTGCGGCTACTATACCTTCGCCGAAGGTGAGAACAATCGCGCCCTGTGGAACCGGCCGCGCCTTATGGGACTGCTAGCCTGCGTTTTCTGGCCGGTCCTGATGCTTGTTGTTCTTTCGCAAGCCCGCCAATCAGGCGCGAAAACCCGGCGGGGAAACACGTAACCCTCCAAAACTGTCTCTCGTCAAGGCGCGCGCTTGCACTCCACGCCGGCATCATCGCCGCCCTTGGTCAAATCGACGAGCGTCGCTGCTTCGCCCTTCGTCCACCACGAATACGGCCCGCCCATATATTTGGCGCCGGACGCCGAGACGACGTTCGAGGCGATCACAACGGTTTCGCCGATCGCCAGTTGAACAAGGGAAATATTACCGGCATTGATATATTCGGCCGTAACGGCAAACCCACCGCAATCGTAGCGTATCTCGGATCGTTCACCGGCCGCCGATGGCACCCGAAGCACGAGGTCGCTCAACGGATCGTGACGGATGAGCCTCAGCGGCACCGTGTAGTCGAGGGCAAAGAAGCGCAGTCCGCCATTTTCCTGAAGTTCGTAGGATAGCCCTTCGGACAGAGCCTTGAAGAACTTCGTTTCCTGATCCATTACCGCCGGCGGACACAGCTTTCGGGTCGCCGCCGCCGGAGCGAAACTGATCTGCAACCCGCTGACCGTGAAGACGCCGGTGTAGCTGTTGCACCCCGCCATCCCGGAATAGGTGCCGTCATCATGAAGCTCAAGCGTGGTCTGCAGATCGTCGATCACACCACCGGAGCGAATATCCTCGACCAGCCATGTTCCCACAAGGCCCGGTGGTACCGTGCCGGCTTCAACGGTTTGGACCGCGCCAGCCTCGATCAACACGCAGGCACATCCCAGAAACAAGACAGATCGCAGCATCTCTTTTCCTCCGTCAACCGGCGCATTCCGAGCCCGAAGCAGCGCTGCCCCCTTCTTATACCAAGGATCGATGATAGGAACCTATAGGATCGGCTCGATCGGGTTTTCCGGCTAGGAGAGGTCCGCAGAGCGATGCTTGCGCATCGGTCAAGGGCCTCGACGCCGCCGGAAAACCCGAGAAGCCGACCGGAGGTGGCATGGGACTGGTTTCTGGCGTCGTTGCGATGCTTGCCCGATGCGCGAGCATCGCCCCTCGCATCGCGCCTAGCCAGAAACCAGTCCGATGCCATCCTATAGGTTCCTATCATCGATCCTTGGTATTACAGCTCACCGCCTGACATTTCCACGACACTCTTGTTGCACGACGCTTTCGACTGTAGAGCCTTCACGAAACAGAAACGGGATTTGGCCATGGCATCCGGCGCCGGGAACAAGCGACGCATCAGCATTCTGGGCTCCACCGGCTCGATCGGCACCAACACGCTGGACGTGGTTGCCCAACTCGGCGGTCGCGATCGCTTCGAAGTCGCCGCGCTCACCGGCAGCAACAACATCACCCTGCTCGTGCAACAGGCAAAGGCAACGGGCGCCGAACTTGCCGTTACGGCCGATGACGCGCTTTACGGTGAGCTTAAGTCCGCATTAGCCGGCACGGGCATCGCCGTTGCCGCCGGCAGAAGCGGCCTGATCGAGGCAGCGGAACGTGACGCCGGCTGGGTCATGGCCGCCATCGTCGGCACCGCCGGTCTCGCTCCCACCCTCGCCGCCGCCCGCCGCGGCGCCGATATCGCGCTTGCCAACAAGGAATGTCTGGTGTCCGCCGGCGACCTCTTCGTCTCCGCCGTCCATGCCGGCGGCGGACGCCTGATCCCGGTCGACAGCGAACACAGCGCCATCTTCCAGTCTCTGGAAGACGACCAGCGCCACGCCGTCGAGCGCATCGTACTGACGGCTTCGGGCGGGCCCTTCCGCACTTGGACGCGCGAACGCATGGCTGGCGTCACCGCCGATATTGCCCGCGCTCATCCCAACTGGTCGATGGGCCTGAAGATCTCCATCGGCAGTGCCTCGATGTTCAACAAGGCACTGGAGATGATCGAGGCAAAGCATCTTTTTGACGTGCACCCCGACCAGATCGAGGTCGTCGTGCACCCGCAATCGATCATCCATTCCATGGTGGGCTACCGCGATGGTTCCGTCATTGCCCAGCTTGGCTGCCCCGATATGCGCACCGCCATCGGCTACGCGCTCACTTATCCGGATCGCCCCTTGCTCAATGTCGATCGTCTTGATTTTGCCAAGCTCGCGCGGCTTGATTTCGAAGCGCCGGATGAAGAACGCTTCCCGGCGCTTCGCCTCGCCCGGACGGCCATGCAGCGCGGTGGCCTTCAGGGCGCGATCATGAACGCGGCGGAAGAAACCGCCTTCCACGCCTTCGTCGACGGCCGCATCGGCTTCCTCGACATGGCCGATATCGCCGAAGCGGTCATGGACCGTCTCGTCTCAACTCCGGCAGCATCGGGCATGGAGGATGTTTTTGCGGCGGATGAAGCAGCCCGGGCGGAAGCAGCCGACGTGATCGCCGCAAAAGAAAAGGCCGCCTGAGACAGACGGCCAATCTTCACTTCATTCCGGCTGAGCTCAAGCGACCGCCCGCGCCAGCGCGCAGCGCGACCAGAGCTGATGCAGCGCGCCAACCAGATGCTCGATATCGGCATCTGAATGCAGCGGCGTCGGCGTGATGCGCAGACGCTCGGTCTTCTTCGGCACTGTCGGATAGTTGATCGGCTGGACATAGACGCCGCAATTGTCGAGGAGCAGGTCCGAAATCCATTTGCACTTGGCGGCATCGCCGACAATCACAGGCACGATATGGCTCGGATTGGCCATATGCGGAATGCCGGCCTTGTCGAGCAGATTGCGCAGCCGGCGCACCCGTTCCTGATGGGCGAAACGCTCGACCTGGCTTTCCTTCAGGTGGCGGATGGAGGCGACGGCACCGGCAGCAAGAGCCGGCGGAAGTGCCGTCGTGAAGATGAAGCCGGAAGCAAACGAACGGATGAAATCGCACAGCGCAGCCGACGCCGCGATATAGCCGCCCATTACGCCAAAAGCCTTGCCAAGCGTGCCTTCGATCACCGTCAGACGATCCATCAGGCCCTCGCGCTCAGCAATACCGCCGCCGCGCGGACCATACATGCCCACCGCATGAACTTCGTCGAGATAGGTCATCGCGCCGTATTTATCGGCGACGTCACAGATGTCCTTGATCGGCGCGATATCGCCGTCCATCGAATAGACGCTCTCGAAGGCAACAATCTTGGGTGCGCGCGGATCGGCGGCGGCAAGCTTCGCTTCGAGGTCCGCCACGGAATTGTGCTTGAAGATAACGCGCTCGCACTTGGAGTGCCTGATCCCCTCGATCATCGAAGCGTGATTCCCGGCGTCAGAGAAGACGATCACACCGGGAATCTTCGAACAGAGCGTTCCGAGTGCGGCCCAGTTGGACACGTAGCCGGAGGTAAACAACAGCGCGGATTCCTTGCCGTGCAGGTCGGCAAGCTCACGCTCCAGAAGAACATGGTGGTGGTTGGTGCCCGAGATATTGCGGGTGCCACCCGCGCCAGCGCCGCATTCGTCGATTGCGCGCTTCATCGCCTCGGTCACCTTCGGATGCTGCCCCATGCCGAGATAGTCGTTGGAGCACCAGACCGTGACATCATGCTTGTTGCCGTTGGCATCGTAACGGATCGCCTTGGGAAACTGCCCGCGCTGGCGCTCCAGATCGGCAAAAACGCGGTAGCGACCTTCCTGGTGCAGCCCGGCGATCTCGCCTTTGAAGAAACTTTCAAAATCCATCATCGTCTCCAGAACCAGGCCGTCTTCTTGATGCAAACATGCCTGGGGTCAACCCGAAATGGGCGTCGCGGGCCAGCCTGCGGCAAATGGCCCCTAGTTTTGAACCATTCCAGACTATTTTACCGGTTTCAATCCTCCCATTCTTGATTTGCGTCAAGCTGGCGAAAAAATGATCAGTTTATTGTAAAAATGAGCAATCGGAATTCAAAACCACCAAAACCTGTGACGCAGGGAACAGACCTTTCAGCCCTTGTTCAGCTTTGATGGCCTTCTCTTGCTCCGGAAGGAAACGTTTGCGCTGTCTGTAGACTTTATCGAGCGACAAATTATCCTCTCGTTTGCAAGCTTATAGGGATGAAACCCAGAGGTTTCCTCCTCCCCGGGGGTAAGGTCGGACGCGAAACATCGCGCTGCCCATTTTTGGAGATTGAAATGAAGAAAACTATTGCTCTGGTCCTGGTTGCCCTGGCTGCCGCAAGCTGCACCCAGACGGAGAAGGGCGCCGGCATCGGCGCGGTTTCCGGCGCCATCATCGGCGGCGCCATTACCGGCGACGTCCGCGGTGCAGCGGTAGGTGCTGCAATCGGCGGGGTTTCCGGCGCGGTCATCGGCAATGTCACGGAGCAGCCCGGCCAGTGCTACTACCGCGACCGTTACGGCCGCCGCTACATCGATGATTGCCCGCGTTGATCACGCTTGATTTTTAACGATTGAACTCTTGAAGCCCTGGCCTTGCCGGGGCTTCTGTTTCTTCAAGGTCACAGCCTGTATCGCTTTTTTCAGAAAATCACCTCCACGGCTTCATCAATCCGGCCGAGGTGTGTAGGGTCGCCGTTAACAAAGGGAGAACCTTGCCATGCAATTCTGCGCCTGCCATGACGGCGGGCCTGTGTCGAGAGTAGCCTGAAGGACGGAATGCGGAAGCGTCTGCCGACTGTAAGTAGTGCGTATCGGAAGACTGGGACTGCACTTGCGGTTCTGGCCGTGATGCTGTGTGCCCCGCCATCGCTGCGCGATGCCCATGCTTTCAAGATCTTCGGCATATCGTTTTTCGAGGATGATGACGAAAGCGCCGAGGTTATCGACCCCGTCAATTACACGCTCGATCTCGACACCGGCAAAGCCGACGACGACCTGAAGGAATCTCTGGAAAATGCCTCGCGCCTCTTCCAAGAGAAAGAAGAGCCGGTTTCCGGCAATCTCGGCCTCGTCATCCGCGCCCGCGATGATCGCGACCGGCTGCTGGCGGCGCTTTACGAAAACGCCCGTTATGGCGGCGTCGTTGCGATCACCGTCAATGGCCAGGATATCGACAGCCTTCCGCCGGACCCGGTTTTCCCGGAAGGCGCGCCGATCCCCGTGAGCGTCACCGTTACGCCCGGGCCTGTCTTTACCATCGGCAAGGTCACGCTCCAGGGCGATGCGCTTGGCAAGGACCCCGAAGATTACGACCTTGTTCCCGGCGCGCAGGCCAACTCGACACTGATCATCAAGGCCGGCGAACAGGTGGTTGAGGACCTGAAGACGGAAGGCCGCCCGCTCGCCAGGCTCACCCGCCGGGCCGCCGTCGCCGATCACACCACCAATACCGTCGATATCGATATCGCTGCCGAGGGCGGTACTGTCGCGCCGTTTGGCGCGGTCACCGTCATCGGCACAAAGACCGTCGATCCGCAATTCGTGGCGGACTATTCCCGCCTGAACACGGGCGGTCGCTATTCGCCGGAAGAAATCCGCAAGGCCAATGAGCGATTGCGCGCGCTCGGCGTCTTTGCCAGCATTACCATCAAGGAGCCGACGGCACTGGCACCCGATGGTTCGCTGCCGCTGACCATTGAGGTCTCCGAAGGCAAGCATCGCTATTTCGGCGGCGGCGCACAGTATTCGACAACGGACGGCTTCGGTATCCAGGGCTATTGGGGCCACCGCAACCTGTTCGGCCAGGCCGAGTCGCTGCGTGTCGAAGGCTCGGTCAGCAGGCTCGGCGAAAACGACATCAGCTCGCTGGATTACAACGCCGGTATCCTCTTTGCCAAACCGGGCGCTTTCGGCCCGGCGTCCACCTTCAACGCCAGCCTCAAGGCGTCCCTGCTCGACCCTGATGCCTACAGCGCAACGGTTTTCACCGGAGCGGCCGGCGCCACCTTCGAGCTTTCGGACGTCGATACGCTCTCCGGCGGCGCGGAACTGAGCTGGGCCGATATCGAAGACCCCTTCGGCACCAACGAATACCTCACGGCTGCTCTACCGTTCGAATTCGTGCGCGACACGCGCGACAACAAGCTCAACCCGACCGAAGGCTACCGCGCCTCGATCAATGCCAAGCCAAGTTACGAATTCAACGGCCAGACCTTCTTCTCGTCTTTCGAAGGCTCGATTTCCGGCTATTACGGATTTGGCGACGAGAACAGCACCGTGCTGGCCGGTCGCCTTGCCGCGGGAACCATTGTCGGCGGCGACGGTCTGGTCGATATTCCCGCGACCCGGCGCTTCTATCTCGGCGGCGGCGGCACGGTGCGCGGTTATTCCTATCAGGAAATCAGCCCGCGCAACGACGATGACGAGCTTCTGGGCGGTCGTTCCTATGTGAACGCAACTGTCGAGGCGCGAATCGGGATCACCGATACGATCGGTCTCGTGCCTTTTGTCGATGTCGGCACGGTCTCGGCCAACACGGCGCCTGATTTCTCCGATATCAAGGCCGGTGCCGGTATCGGTGTTCGGTACCTGACGCCGTTCGGCCCGATCCGTCTCGACGTTGCGGTACCGCTCAACCCTTATCCGGGCGGCACGAGCTACGGCATCTATGCAGGTATCGGCCAGTCCTTCTGAGGATCAGCCGTCTGACACCTGTCCGGCGCCAGCGCCGACCAAATCCTTGACGCGGAATGAATTTCGCCGCGACACAACTTGCGTTATGGGTAGAGCATGAATCGTCCGGTCCAGATCCTCAAAGTCGCTGCACGCTGGCTTGCCTATTTCCTCGGTTTCGGTGTCGTTGCCGTCGTCCTGCTGTTCCTGTTCGCCGGTTTCACCGCGCCCGGGGCGCGCATGGTCGCGTCGCTGATTGAAAAATATGCCTCGACCCCGGACCAGATCGTCCGCATCTCGGACCCCAGCGCGCTTCTGACCGGCGATTTCAAGGCCTCGGCCGTCACGCTCTTCGACAGCAAGGGCGTCTATGCCGAAATCCGCGACGTCGCCATCGACTGGTCGCCGACCGCGCTTTTCTCTTCACGCTTCGATGCCAATCTGATCAAGGCCGGCACCGTACGCGTCGAGCGCCTGCCCATCCCCTCGCAGGAAACCAAGGAAGTCCGCTCGACCTTCGCGCTGCCGCTCGACGTGAAAATCGGGGCTATCGACCTGCCCGAAATCGTCATCGGCAAGGAGATCGCCGGCGCCGACCAGTTCCTGAGCCTTACCGGCAATCTTGACGCCACCAACACCAGCATCGCCACTTCGCTCGCCGTCGCTCAGCGCGATCAGCCGGATGCGAAGGCCATCGCCAACATCGTCTTCAATCCCTCGGCCAATACGCTGAAGCTCGATGCGACCGTCAACGATATCAGCGGCGGCCTGCTTTCGCGCGCCCTGCAGCTTCCAGGCACGCCGGCCGTGCAAATCGCCGTCAAGGGCGACGGCCCGCTCTCCAACTGGGCGGGCAAGGCAACCGCCGCACTTGATGGCAGCCAGATTCTCGATGTCGATGCCCGTCATGTCGAAAACACCGATGGCAGCCGCAATGTGGCCGTAACCGGCGGCGGCACCTTCGCCTCGCTGCTACCGGAGAACCTTCGTCCGCTCTTTGAGGGCGACACCGCAATAGACCTCGCTGCCGTCCTGTCCGGCGGCACCCGGATCAGCATCGAACGTGGCACGCTGTCCAGCGGCGCGCTCGATATCGCCGCATCCGGCACCTACGACACCGCCGGCGAAAACGACCTGCAGGCAACACTCTCGGGTAAGAACGGCCCTGTCGGTCTGACGATTGCCGGCCGCGAGGGCGACACCAAACTCGCTCTCAATTCGGCCATGCTCTCGCTCGATGGTCAGGCAAATGCAGCCAAGCTGGAACTCTCCGCCAATCTGGCGACCGTCTCGCTGCCGCAAGGTGTCATCGAGGCGGTCAAGCTCACGGCCACCAGCGACAGCTTCGATCTCGCCGGCCGCAGCGGCCCGGTGCAGGCGCATGTCGAAACAGGTGCGATCAATCTTATCGACCCGAATCTCGCCCGCCTCGTGCGCGGTCCGGCAAAGGTCGATGCGACGCTTGCCGTCTCGCCCGAGACCATCGTCTTCAACCCGGCGACGCTGGAAAGCCCTGGCATTGGCGGCACGCTTGGCGGCACCTACCACCTGACGGACAACACCCTTGACATGGCCTTCAAGCTGTTTGCCATGCCTGACACACTGCCACCGGCGCTTTCGGAAAAATTCGACACCACCATCGCCGCAACCGGCAATCTCGCGCTCGCCGAAGACGGCGCGGTCTCCGTGAGCGATCTCGCAGTCACATCCGGTACGCTGGAACTCGCCGGCAATGTCAGTTTCGATGCCGGCAACCTGACCACGGCCATCACCGGCACGCTGCCGGATCTCGGCAAGCTTCTCGCCGACGCCAAGGGTGTTGCCGCCTTCAAGATCGAGACATCCGGCGCCATCGCCACGCTGGGCGTGAAAGCCGAAATCACGTCCGACGGCGCGACCCTGGCCGGCCGCGCGCTGAGCGATCTCGTCGTTACCGCCAATGGCACGGCCAACCCATCGAGCCCGCTCGCCGATATCACCGCCACCGGTGCGATCGACGGTCAGGCCATCGACGTGAAGGCGAGCCTGGCTTCGCAAAACAACAACATCACCATCCCGACGCTCGAAGCGACAATCGGCACCAACACGCTCAACGGCTCGCTGATGCTGACGCCGGAGTTTCTTCCAAATGGCGAATTGGCCTTCAACCTGCCCGACCTCGCCCTTCTCGCCGCCATGGCCGGCCAGCAGGCAACCGGCGATCTCGCCGGTTCCGTCGTCATCGGAAGCCGCAATGGCACGACATCCGCCACCATCAAGGCCAATGGCTCCGGTATCGAGCGCAACGGTCTGAAGATCGTCAAACCGGTTGCGGACGTTTCGATCGCCGATCTCCGGACGCTCGCCATCCGCGGGAATGTTTCCGTCGAGGAAATCGTCCAGGGCGACAACCGCCTGCAGGCGCTGACGCTCGGCTTCCAGCAGCAGGACGGAAAGACGGATTTCGATCTCAAGGGCAGCTATGGCGACAAGCCGCTTGCGCTGACCGGCGCGCTCGCCAGCAACGGTACCCGCACGGATATCACCCTCAATTCGCTGGCCGCGACGCTGAAGGACATCCCGCTCTCCATATCGACCCCGACAACCGTCGCGATCGAAAACGGCGCCGTCCAGCTCAAGGATTTCGTGATCGGAACCCAAGGCGGCACCCTCACCGTAAACGGCACCGCTGGAGAGACGCTCGATCTCGTGGCCACGCTTGCCGGCAGCCCGCAGCTCGAATTCACGCTTCCTCAGGAAAACGGCGAAATGCGCGCCCTGATCAATGGCGCCACGGCCACCGTGAAGGGCCGCCTTGAAGCGCTCGCGCTTGACGTGAGTGCGGATATAGCAAGCCTTTCCCTGCCACAGGGCGAAATCGGCGCCGTTACCTTGAAGGCCCACAGTGATGCCTTCAATGCCACGGCCCAGAGCGGTGTCATCACCGCCCGCATCGAAGCCGGCTCCACCCGGTTCGTCGATGCCAATATCGATCGTCTCATGAAGGCCCCCGTGGCAATCGATGCGCGCTTGAACATCGCCAACCGCGCCATCGCGTTCGAACCGGTTGCCATAGACAGCGCCAATCTGGACGGCGCGCTGAATGGCCGCTTCACGCTTGACGACAATCTCCTGTCGATGACCTTTTCGCTGCAGGCAGCGCCCGGCGCACTGCCACCGGCTGCAGCAAGCCGTTTCGATGCACCGATCGCCATCACCGGTCGCGTCGCCACCGGCGCGGAAGGCGCGGTTGATGTCAGCAATCTGCAGATCGCATCGGGCACGGTCAACGCCGCGGGCTCCGTATCGCTGAAGGCTAACCAGCTGCAAGCCGCCCTTGCCGGCGAACTGCCGGATATCGGCAAGGCACTTGCCGATGCTTCCGGCATGGCGCGTTTCAAGATCGACGCCACAGGCCCGCTCGAAGCCCCCGTCATCAAGGCCGAAATCACATCCAGCGGCGCGACGATGGCCGGCCGCACCCTGAGCGACCTCGTCGCCAGCATCGATGCAACCGCCGATCCGAAAAACCCGCAGGCAAAGGTAACCGCGACCGGCGCCATCGGCGGACAGGCGATCAACGTCAAGGCCGACCTGGTTTCCCAGGACGGCCGCACGAGCATCCCGACACTCGAAGCCCGCATCGGTGACAACACGCTGAATGGCGCGGTCAATTTCAGCGAGGATTTCAAGCCGGATGGCGCCGTCACCTTCAATTTTCCAGATGTCGCACTTCTGGCGGCCATGGCGGGCGAAAAGGCGAGCGGCGATATCGCCGGCTCGGCAGACATCCGCACGGCCAATGGCACGACATCCGTTGCTCTGAAAGCGAGCGGTAGCGGCATCAAGCGCGGCGATCTCGTAATCTCCAAGCCCGTCGCCGATATCACCATCGCCGACCTTTCAGCGCTTGCCATTCGCGGCAATCTATCGGTCGAAACCTTCTCGCAAGGGACCAACCGCCTCACCGGCCTGAAGCTCGATTTCGACCAGCAGGGGGGAAAAACCAACGTCCGCCTCGACGGCAAATATGATGGCGCCCCGCTCGCGCTGCGCGGCGATATCCAGAACGCGAGCGGCAAGACCACCGTCAACCTCGCCTCCTTCAACGCCGCACCGCGCAAGGTCGCTGTCAAGCTCGCTCGCCCCACGACCATCGTCATCGAGAACGGCACGGTAACACTCGACAGCCTCGCCTTCGGCGCTTCGAGCGGCACCGTCACGGTTAGCGGAAAGGCCGGCGAAAACCTCGGCCTCGACGTCAGGATCGCCTCGCTGCCGGCGGCCTTGATCAACACATTCGTCCCATCGCTCGGCGCAGAGGGCGCGATTACCGGCACCGTCAACGTCAAGGGCACGGCGGCAGCACCGGTCGTCGCCTACGATCTCCGCTGGAACAACGCCAATGTCGCCCAGGCCCGCAGTGCAGGCGTCGGCAGGCTGAACATCGTGGCCAACGGTCGCTTCGCCAACAACACGGTCGACCTTCAAACGACGATTTCGGGTGCTGGCGGCCTCTCCTTCCGCGGCGGCGGCAAGGTCGGCATCGCCGGCAACCGGCCGATCTCGATGAAATTCGATGGCGATCTGCCCTTCTCGCTTCTGTCGGCCATTCTCTCCCAACAGGGCTTCACCCTGACGGGCAACGCCCGTGTGGACGTCGCAATCGCCGGCAACGCCAGCGCGCCTGTCGTCACCGGAACCATCACCACATCAGGCGCCCGTTTCGTCGATGTGCGCCGCAATCTGGCGATCACCAATCTGGCGGCCAATATCGCACTTGATGGCCGGCAGGCGCGAATCAACGAACTTGGCGGACGGCTTGCCAGCGGCGGCAACGTTTCGGCAACGGGCACGGTCGGCATCCAGCCCGGCTCAGGCTTTCCCGCCGATCTCTCCATCCGCCTCGACAATGCCAATTATGTCGATGGAACGCTGCTGACCGCCCGCCTTGACGGCACCGTGACGATCAAAGGCTCGCTGGTCGCCTCGCCTGTGGTGGGCGGCCAGGTGACGATCACCAAGGCGGCGATCACCATTCCCGAAAAGCTGCCGCCTTCGCTCTCGGACATCGATATCAAGCACCGCAATGCGCCGGCCGACGTCCGCCGGATGCAAGCCGACCTCAAGAAGGACACGGGCGGCCGCAGCA
This sequence comes from Pararhizobium arenae, assembly GCF_001931685.1. GTDB lineage: Bacteria > Pseudomonadota > Alphaproteobacteria > Rhizobiales > Rhizobiaceae > Pararhizobium > Pararhizobium arenae. The sequence goes on from NZ_MOOY01000006.1 coordinate 21,869, forward strand.
AAAGCAACGACATCAATTTCGATCTCGTCGTCAGCGCGCCGAACAACCTGTTCGTTCGCGGCCGCGGCATCGATGCCGAACTCGACGGCGATCTGACGATCCGTGGCACCGCATCACAACCCGCCGTCGCCGGCGGTTTTGAAATGCGTCGCGGTCGCCTCGAAATCCTCGGCAAGCGCCTGACTTTCACCGAAGGCACCATCACCTTCGGCGGCGATCTTATTCCCGCACTCGATCTCGTTGCGACGTCTTCTGCCGGCTCGACGACGATCACCGTCAATGTCGTTGGCCTCGCCAACAATCCGACGGTCACCTTCTCCTCCTCGCCTGCCTTACCGCAGGATGAAATCCTGGCGCAGCTGATCTTCAACCGCTCGCTCTCCAACCTTTCCGCTTTCCAGATCGCACAACTTGCCAGCGCCGTGGCCGAGCTCGCCGGCGGCGGCTCGAATTCGCTGCTTGGCGGGCTTCGCAACAAACTCGGCGTCGATGATCTGGACGTCAGCACCGATTCCAGCGGCGGCGCGCAGGTCACGGCCGGCAAATATCTGAACGATCGCACCTATCTGGAACTGCAATCAGGCTCCGAAGCTGGCGGCGGCAAGGCGATCATCAACCTCGATGTCGGCCGCGGCGTGAAGCTGCGCGGCGAAGCCGGCGCCAACGGCACAGGCGGCGGCATCTTCTATGAAAAGGAATACTGACCGAGAAGCTTGAAGGCTCGCAAACGTCAAACGATCGGCGTCGAAATCTTGCTGGTCTTCAGGAGAATGTTGGTCTCCGTCAGGTTGATACCGTCGATCAACCGGATACGCCGCAGCGTTTCGTCGAAACTTGAGAGGTCGCGATCGGTCAGCTCGGCGATGAAATCCCAGCGGCCGTTGGTGGAATGCAGCGACGTCACCTGCGGCATGCCGCGCAACTGGTCGGCCACCTTGTCGGCCATCTTGCCGTGAACCTCGATCATCACGATCGCCCTCACCCCGCCCCCATGCACCTCGGTTCCGGTACGGATGGTGAAGGCCGCAATGGTGCCCGACGAGACGAGGCGATCGATGCGGGCGGCAATCGTGGCGCGCGATACACCTGTCACGGCCGATAGCGCCGAAACGGAAGCGCGGGCATTGCGCCGAAGAGCGCCGATCAGTTCATAATCGAGGTCGTCAAGGCTTATCATTATGCGAACTCATACCCGTCAAAATGGTCATCTGATGTTATCTTTTTGACAGAATTTCCTCTTTTTGCCCACAGGCGAAACGGCAATAATGCCGGAAAATTCCAACAAGCGGCTTACGGAAATCTGCGGGGAAACCATGGCTGAAACCACCAAGAAAATTGCCCTCATCGGCGCTCCTCTTGAAGAAGGCTCCGGCCGTCGGGGTGCCGCCATGGGACCGGCTGCGCTGCGCATCGCCGGCATCGATACGATGCTCGCCGAGCTTGGCCACGATGTCACCGACGAAGGCGACGTGCGTCCCTTGCCGGCTCGCGACCTCGCCAACTATCCAGGCGCCAACAACCTGCAGATCGTCGCCGCCTTTACCCGCGAGTTGGATGCTGCCGTGCACGATGCCGCCCGCGCGGGAAGATTTCCGCTGATCCTCGGTGGCGATCATGCGCTGGCCATGGGCACGGTTTCCGGCATGGCGCGTTATGCCGCCGAGCAGAACCGTCCGCTCTTCGTGCTCTGGCTCGATGCCCATGCCGACTTCAATTCGCCGGCCACCTCGCCGTCCGGCAACATGCACGGCATGCCCGTCGCCTTTTATTGCGGCGAAGCTGAATTCGCGCCGATCCTGGACAGGAACCGCCCTCTGGTTGATCCGAAGCGGGTCTATCAGGTCGGCATCCGCTCGGTCGACCCGCGCGAGCGCGAGGAAATCAACGAGCATGGCGTCAATGTCTATGACATGCGCGCCATCGACGAGATCGGCGTTGCGCCGATCATGCGCGAGATCCTTGCCGAAGTGCGCGCACAAAATGGCCTCCTGCATGTAAGCTTCGACGTCGATTTCCTCGATCCAGACATTGCCCCCGGCGTCGGCACCACCGTTCCCGGCGGCGCAACCTTCCGCGAAGGGCACCTGATCATGGAAATGCTCTGCGACAGCGGCCTCGTCTCTTCGCTCGATCTCGTCGAACTCAACCCGTTCCTCGACGATCGCGGCAAGAGCGCCCGTATCCTTGTCGAAATGACCGCCAGCCTTTTTGGCCGCCGCATCTTCGATCGCCCCACCCGCAGCGCCTGAACCTCGGAGACCGCAATGAACACGACATCCGCTTTGATCGAAACCGAATACCGGCTCGGCGCCCACAATTACAAGCCACTCGACGTCATCCTGTCGCGCGGTGAAGGCGTTTATGTCTGGGATATCGACGGCAACCGTTATCTTGACTGCCTCTCGGCCTACTCCGCCGTCAACCAGGGCCATTGCCACCCGAAGATTCTCGCCGCGATGATCGAGCAGGCGCAGAAGCTGACGCTCACCTCCCGCGCCTTCCGCAACGACCAGCTCGCCCATCTCTATGAAGAGCTGGCGGCCCTCACCGGCAGCCACAAGATCCTGCCGATGAACTCCGGCGCCGAAGCGGTGGAGACGGCGATCAAGGCCGTGCGCAAGTGGGGCTATGAAGTGAAGGGCGTGCCGGAAGACAAGGCGGAGATCATCGTCTGCTCCAACAACTTCCACGGCCGCACCATGGGCATCGTCGGCTTCTCCACCGATCCGGATGCCCGCGCCAACTTCGGCCCCTTCGCGCCGGGCTTCAGGACCGTGCCATTCGGCGATATCGAAGCCTTCCGCAATGCCATCACCGAAAACACCGTCGCCTTCCTGATCGAGCCGATCCAGGGCGAAGCCGGCGTGATGATCCCGTCGGCCGGTTACTTCCCGGAAGTCCGCGCACTCTGCACCCGCCACGGCGTGACGCTGATCCTTGATGAAATCCAGACCGGCCTTGGCCGCACCGGCAAGCTGCTGGCGGAAGAGCATGAAGGCATCGAGGCCGACGTGACGCTGATCGGCAAGGCGCTTTCGGGTGGTTTCTATCCGGTCTCGGCGGTGCTTTCGAACTCCGAGGTTCTGGGCGTGCTGAAGCCCGGCCAGCACGGCTCGACATTCGGCGGCAATCCGCTTGCCTGCGCCATCGCCCGCGCGGCGCTGAAGGCCCTGACCGAGGAAGGCATGATCGAGAACTCGGCCGTCATGGGCGAGCGCTTCATGACCGGCCTCAAGGACATCCGCTCCAACATCATCAAGGAAGTGCGCGGCCGCGGCCTGATGATTGCCGTCGAACTCGTTCCGGAAGCCGGCGGCGCCCGCAAATATTGCGAAGCCCTGAAGGACCGCGGCATCCTCGCCAAGGACACCCATGGCGACACGATCCGAATCGCCCCGCCGTTGGTCATCAATGCGGATCAGGTGGATTGGGCTGTCGAGCAGTTTGCCGGCGTGCTTTCGGCAGCGTAATCAGCCAAACAACCCCTTGTGGCCGCAGCCATGCGGCCACATCACGCCCACTCAGACCGCAGGCGGCGAAACGAACTGGTAATAGGCCCAGACAAGCACGACGGCAGCGATCACGGCAAGCCAGATCAGGACCTTGCGCCCCTTGGGGCTGAGTTTCGGCGGCTCTTTCTGCGGCTTGGGGCGCTGAAACTTGATGACGTTGTCGTTCATGCGATCTTGGTTCCTCCCATACTTGGCGCACCGGCACGCGGCCGGGCACCCTTTCTGACGCAGTTTTCAGGAAATCGCTACCGTGCTTTTTCTGCCGGCATGGCATTTCTTGGTTCCGGCACCAGCCACGTCTCTCCGGTGGGCTGCGTGCGCGACAGGGAAAACAGCGACCAGACCGCCAGAAACAGAGCGGCCACCAATGGACCGACGACAAAGCCGTTCATGCCAATTGCCGAAATGCCGCCAAGCGTCGAAATCAGCACCAGCCAGTCCGGCATCCGCGTTGCGGCGCCCACCAGAGGCGGGCGGAGCAGATTGTCGATCATGCCGATCACGAAGACGCCGACAACGATCAGAATGCCCCCCTTGATATAGCTGCCGGCAATAAGCAGCGTCGCAGCCGTCGGTCCCCAGACGAGGAAGGCCCCCACCGCGGGCAGAAGCGACAGCACCGCCATCAGAGCGCCCCAGAGTAAGGCCGCCTGGATGCCGAGCAGCCAGAAGGCAATGCCACCGATAGTGCCCTGCAGCACGGCGATGATGACGTTGCCCTTCACCGTCGCCGAAACGACCGAGGAAAACTGCCGGATCAGATGATCCGTGTGGCTGCGGTTGAGCGGGCTTGAGGTGCGCAGCGTCGCGACCAGTTGCGGCCCGTCACGAAACAGGAAAAACAACAGATAGATCATAACCCCGAGGCTGATCAGCAGTTGCGCCGTGTTCTGGCCGATCGACAGCGCCCTGCTCGCGATCATCTGGCTGACCTGCCCGATTAAGGATGTGAGCCGCGCCTGGATTTCCGAAAATTCGGCCAGATTGAGGGCCGCCAAGGCGTCCAGCACGAAGCCCGGCAACATATCGCGTCCTTGCGCCAGAACAGCGGCGGGATCGAATTCGCGGTTGCTGAGGCGCGTGACGAGGCCGCTTGCCTCCCGCGTCAGCGACGCCAGAAGCAGCGAGACGGGAATGACCACGATGAAGACGCAGATCAGCGTGCTCGCACCCGCCGCCAGACCACGCCGCTCACCAAACGGCGTCGTGAGCCTGCCTTGCAACGGATTGAAGAGGATCGCGAGAATGACCGCCCACAGGATCGCTCCGTAAAACGGCAGAACGAGAGCAAAAAAAGCGATGGAGACGAGCACGACCAGCGTGATGAAACTGGCCCTCTGGATTTTCGACGTATTCAACACTCTTCTCCAAGCAGGGCTCCGTCCGGAAAGGATAACCTTCCCGAACAAGCCGACGCAACCGCCGGATTGTCGATACAGGCGAGATGCGTCTTCCAACCCCGGTGTTTGATGCCGCTTAAAACCCTTCGAGCACCATCTTGCCTTTGGCCTTGCCGCTTTCGATCACCGCATGCGCCTTCTTCAGATTGGCGGCATTGATCGGAGACAGCGTTTCCGTCACGGTCGATCGGATTTTGCCGGCATCGATCAAGTCGGCAACGGCGTTCAGGAGCTTGCCCTGCTCGTCCATATCCGGCGTTTCGAAGATGGGCCTTGTGAACATCAGCTCCCAATGGGTGGAAACCGACTTGCGCTTGAAACCCATGACGTCGAGCGTCGCCGGATCGTCGATCAGGCCGAAACGCCCCTGCGGCGCGATCAATTCAATGATCTCCTTCAGGTGCTGGTGCGTTTCGGTGGTCGAGAAGACAAAGGCAGGCGCGCCGATCCCAAGTGCCGCGACTTCCGCCGCCAGCGGCTTCGAATGATCGATTACGTGGTGGGCGCCGAGTTCCTTCACCCAGGCCTGCGTCTCCGGCCGGGACGCGGTGGCGATGACGGTGAGGTCGGTGAGCGCCCGGGCAAGCTGGATCGCAATCGAGCCGACACCGCCGGAACCACCGATGATCAGGATCGCATTGGCAGCTCCCGGCACCGGCTTTTTCACATCCAGCCGGTCGAACAGCATTTCCCATGCGGTGATCGAGGTCAGCGGCAGGGCGGCAGCTTCGGCATTGCCGAGGCTCTTCGGCTTTTTCCCGACGATACGCTCGTCGACGAGATGGAACTGGCTGTTGGCGCCGGGCCGGATCAGCGAGCCCGCATAAAACACCTTGTCGCCCGGTTTGAACTGGGTGACGTCCGGACCGACCTCCACGACCTTGCCGACAGCATCCCAGCCGAGCACCTTCCACTCGCCCTCAACAGGCGAGACATTCTTTCGGATCTTGGTATCGACCGGATTGACCGAGATCGCCTTGACCTCGACCAGCAGATCGCGCCCCGCCGCAACCGGGCGCGGCAGCTCGATATCCAAGAGGGCATCGTCCCTATCGATCGGGCCGGCAGATGCGTAACCAATGGCTTTCATGGCTCTTCCTTCGTCGCGTTGATATGGAGCCTAATTTGCGCTTATAATCATTTTAAGCAATACGCACAAGAACCGCCTATAGTGTAAAAAGGATACTGTTATGGCCAAGGCGCGCTACTCCCGTTTCGACTGCAGCCCCGGCTGCGCCGTGGAAGCCGCCATCGGGCTGATCGACGGCAAGTGGAAATCGGTGGTGCTGTTTCATCTTCTCGACGGCACGCTGCGCTTCAACGAAATCCGCCGCCATCTCGGCAGCGTCACACCGCGCATGCTGACGAACCAACTCAGAGAACTGGAAGACGATGGGCTGATCGAGCGCAAAGTCTACGCGCAGGTGCCGCCCAAGGTGGAATACACCCTCTCCCCGCTCGGCCGCAGCATGGAGCCTATCCTGCTCTCGCTGAAGGTGTGGGGTGATGCCAATATCGGCCTCTACGGCAAGCCGCGCGGCCACGATCCACGCGAGCCGGCCAATGACGGCAAGATTTCTCCACAGAGCGCCAGTGGCTGAGTGAAAATCGTCAGCTTGACGAAGCCGTGCCGTCACGCTCAAAGATGGGCGCAAGACAGGAAAGTGCGGACATGACGGAACACCAGCAGGGCAATTTTCACGAGCGCATGACGATCACGGGCGAGCTCGATGCCGCATCCTTCCTGCCCTGGATCCGCCGCCATGCCGCCAAGCTTGGCCTTTCACAGGAAATTTCCCATGCTGATGCCGAGCGCATCGAGCTTGAGCTTGCAGGTCCCGTAGAGCTGATCGACATGATGGAAATGGGCTGCTCGCTTGGCCCGATCGATGTCTGGGTGGAGACCATTGAACGCGCGAAGATTGAAGCACGCTGAGCATCTTCATCCTATGCGGTTATTCCCAGTCCTGAATATGTGCAACTTATTTAATCATCGTTGCCATTGCGGAATATTTATGCAAACGTGCATTTCGCTGAACAGACGGACAACACTTCAAGTGGCCCATCTTTAACCGGCAAAACGTTGAAATTGTTCAGAGAGCTTACCCATGCATACCCTTACGACCGGCCCTTGGACGCCAGTCGCGCTTTCCGCCGATCTGCCGGTGGGAACCGTTATTCCGGCGCGTATTCCTGCCGGCTCGATCGCCCTCTGGCGCAGCGAAAGCGGGCGCCTCTCCGCATCCGCTGATCGCTGTCCCCATCGCGGCATGAGCCTATCGCACGGCTTCGTGCGCGGCGAAAACCTGTCCTGCATCTATCATGGCTGGAGCTACGCCCGGAGCGGACAATGCATTCGCATCCCCGCCCATCCCGGCCTGGAACCGCCGGAAACCATTCGCGCCAAGACCTTTACAGTTGAGGAAGTGGGCGGCGTGATCTGGGTGGCCACCGATGAAGCCACGACGGCCCCGCCTGCGTTTGAAGGCCTGGCACCCCTTCGCTCGATGACAACGACGGCCGGCATTGCCGCAATTGAGGCCGCTGCCGGCGCCAAGGCAAGCGCCGAAGGGCTTGTCGTGCCGGTCGGTGACACGCTCTGTCTTCTCGTGTCTACCCGCGATGATGGGCAGACACTGATCCATGTGCTCGTGACGGGCGCGGCGAGCGCAGAGGCCCGTATCGGCGCGTCGCGCGCTGCGGAAAGCCTGCGCCGGGCCGCCGAGGCTGTTCAGAAGGAGAACGCAGCATGAGCGTTCAAGCCATGATCGACGAATGGTATCCGGTCGGCATCGCCGCCCAGCTTGATGCGGCTGGCCGCAACACCATGCTGATGGGCGAGCCGATTGTCGTTGCCAAGGATGCCAATGGTCAGGCGAAAGTGACGGGCGGCAATGGCCGCTTGCTGCCGGTCAAGATGCGCTACGGCCATGTCTGGACCTCGCTCGGTGAGCCGAAGAAAGACCTGTTCCCGATCCCCGAGGCAGACCAGCCCGGCCGCCGCTTCGTCGATGTCGGCGTTGTCCGCGTGCGCTGCTCGCCGCTGCGCGCGGTCGAAAATTTCCTCGATGTCGCCCATTTCCCCTTCGTTCACACCGATATCCTCGGCGCCGAGCCCCATACCGAAGTGCAGAACTACAAGGTGGAAATCCGCGAGGACGTGGATGAGGTCTGGGCAACGCAGGTGAAATTTTACCAGCCGCAGGCGGCGAAATCCGCAAGCGGCGGCATCACCACGGAATATATGTACCGCGTCGCCGCCCCGACCTGCACGGTTCTCTACAAGACTTGCCCGCCGCGTCCCAGCGAATGGGATGTGATCACCCTCTTCGTGCAGCCGCTGACTGAGGAGCTTTGTGACGTCTGGCCGTGGATGGCGCTGTTCGATGACGAAACGTCGATGACCGATCTCATCCATTTCCAGCAGACGATCTTCCTGCAGGACCGCTCGATCCTGGAAAACCAGATCCCCCGCCTGCTGCCGCTCGATCCCGGCATGGAAATTCCCACACGGGCGGACCTGACCTCTATTGCCTATCGTCGCTGGCTGAAGCGCCACAACTATACCTACGGTGCGCAGCTGGTGGCCCAATAATGAAGCTCTACGACTACATCCTCTCGCCCAGCTGCTACAAGGTTCGCCTGATGGCGGCGCTGACCGGCGTGAAGCTAGACCTCCGCCCCGTCGATTTCCACCCCGGCCTTGAGCATCGTAGCCCTGAACTGCTGGCGCTCAATCCGGCAGGCTCGATCCCGATCCTCGAAGAGGGTGATCTGATCCTCACCGAATCCTCGGCAATACTCGTCTATCTCGCGGCACAGGCCGCCCCTGAATGGCTGGCAGGCACGAAGCCGGAAGAGGCCGCAAGGGTGCAGCAATGGCTGTCCTTCTCCGGCCGGCTGACGGCAAATCTCGGCGGCGCGCGGCTGCACGAAATGCTGCTGCGCCCCGGAGATATCGGCGCGCTGCAGGCCCAGGGCATCGCCGCCCTTCGCGAACTCGAAGCCGGTCTCGTCGAGCAGAACCTGCGCGGCGAACGTTTCCTTGCGGCAGATCGGCCGACGGTCGCCGATATCGCCTGCTTCCCCTACGTGGCGCTGGCGCCGGATGGCGGGGTTTCGCTCGATCCTTATCCGGCAATCCGCCTGTGGTCGCGGGCACTGCGTTCGCTCGACGGCTTTATCGAAATGCCGGGCATTCACCGGCTGCATGAACTGAAGGCCGAACCAACGGTCGAGGAAAGCAAGGCATGAGCGGATACCTCCTGAAAAACTGCGCGGCCGTGGTCGTCGACGAAGGCAAGGGGCCGATCGTCAAGCGCAACGTCGATCTGCTGACCGATGGCCCGGCCATCAAGGCGATCGGCGAAAACCTCGTCGCGCCAGTGGGCGTCACGGTTCAGGATGCGACCGGGTGGTTTGTCTATCCCGGCCTCGTCAACACCCACCACCACTTCTTCCAGTGCTTCGTGCGCAACCGCGCCGATCTCGACTGGACCAAACTTTCGGTCATCGAGTGGCTGGACAAGATCTATCCGATCTTCTCGCAACTCAACGAGGAATGCTTCTATCATTCCTCCGTCACCGCCATGGCCGAGCAGATCAAGCACGGCTGCACCACCGCCTTCGATCACCAGTATAATTTCCCGCGCCATGCCGGAAAGCGGCTGATCGACCGCCAGTTCGAGGCGGCTGACCTGCTCGGCATACGTTTCCACGCCGGTCGCGGCGGCAATACGCTGCCGAAGTCGGAAGGCTCCACCATCCCCGACGAGATGCTGGAAACGACGGACGAGTTCATCGCCGATTGCGCCCGCCTGATCGACACCTATCACGACACCAGCCCCTTCAGCATGCGCCAGGTCGTCGTCGCGCCCTGCCAGCCGGTGAACTGCTACCGCGAGACCTTCGTGGAATCCGTCGCACTAGCGCGGGACAAGGGCGTGCTGATGCACACCCATGTCGGCGAAGGCGAAAGCCCGGTCATTCTCGCCCGCCACGGCAAGCGCACCGTCGATTATCTCGAAGAACTCGGCTTTGCCGGTCCTGACGCCTTCTACGCCCATTGCTGGGAACTGACCCATGATGAGCTGCGGACAATGGCGGCGAGCGGCACGGGCGTCGCCCATTGCCCGGAACCGGTCTATCTCGTCGGCGCCGAAGTCACCGATATTCCGGCCATGGCCGCGCTCGGCGTGCGCGTCGGTCTCGGCTGCGATGGTGCGGCCTCCAACGACAACTCGAACCTGATGCACTGCCTGCATTCGGCTTACATGCTGCAATGCCTCGTCGCCTCCACCCGCAGGCATCCCGTTCCGCCCCCGGTCGATTTCCTTGGCTACGGCACGACGGGCGGCGCGAGCCTGCTCGGCCGTAGCGATATCGGCCGTCTCGCCCCCGGCATGGCGGCGGACCTGTTTGCCATCAACACCCGCCGCATGGATTATGTCGGCACGCGGCACGATCCCCTGAGCCTCATCCCGCGCGTCGGCATCGGCATGGCGACCGACATGACCATGATCAATGGCCGCATCGTCTGGCAGGACGGCGCGTTTCCGGGCCTCGACGAAGCCAAGCTTGCCGCCAACGCCGAGGCGGCGCTCGCCACCGTGAATTTCTCATAAAAACCAACAGAGGGAATAAGAACATGACCAACATTACCCGTAGAACCCTGATGAAGGCCGCAGCCGCCACCGGCCTTGCCGGCGCGCTCGGCAGCCGCATGGCCTTCGCCGCCGACGAGCCTTTGGGCATTGCCCTCGTCATTCCCTCGCCGATCGGCGATGTGGGCTGGGGCCATGCGCTTGCCGCCGGCCTCGAGCCGATCAAGGCCGCCTATGGCGACAAGGTGAAAGTCACCATCCTCGAAAACATTCCGGAAGGCCCGGATGCAGACCGCATCATGAACAAGACCGTCGCCGACGGTAACAAGTTCCTGATCGCCGGCTCCTTCGGCTACCAGAACGGCGCGCTGCAGATCGCCCGCCGCGACCCGAGCGTTACGGTCCTTCACGCTTCCGGCTTCCAGGTCGCGCCGAACTTCTCGCCTTTTGCCGCCAAGTATTTCCAGGGCACCTACCTGCTCGGCATGGCCGCCGCCGCTCTTTCCAAGACCGGCAAGCTTGGCTCCGTCTCGGCCTTTGCCATCCCGGAACTGATCACCTCGATCAATGCGTTTACGCTCGGCGCCCAGACCGTCAACCCGAACATCGAAGTCTCGGTCGTCTGGGTCAACTCCTGGTTCGACCCGGCCACGGAGCAGGAAGCCGCCAAGGCGCTGATCGCCCAGAATTGTGACGTGATCTTCTCCAACGCGCAGGACACGCCATCCGTCATCTCCGCGTGCGAGGAAGCCGGCGTCTATTCCTTCAACCTCAATTCCTCGATGAAGAAGTACGCCGAGAAGACCTATCTCGGCTGCGTCGCCACCGACTGGTCGCCCTTCTTCAAGGCTTCGGTCGAAGATCACCTCGCCGGCACCTTCAAGGGCGCGAACGCCTTCCTCGGCGTTGCCGACAAGGTTGTCGAGGTCACCGACTGGAACCCGGCTATCCCGGCCGAGACCATGACCAAGATCAAGGAACTGGAAGCCAAGATCGCAGACGGCAGCTTCTCGCCCTTCACCGGCCCGCTCACCAAGGCTGACGGTTCGGAAGGCGTGGCTGCCGGCGTGACCATGGCCGATGCCGAGATCGTTGCCATGGACTGGCACGTCAAGGGTGTAGCAACACCGCTGCCGAAGTAAGCCGATATGACCACCCCGCTCCTGTCGCTGCGCGGCATTTCCAAGAGCTACGGACCGATCAAGGCCAATCAGGAGATTGACCTTGATGTGGCCGAGAATTCGATCCATGCGATCCTCGGGGAAAACGGGGCGGGCAAATCGACGCTGATGAAACTCATCTACGGCGTGGAACAGCCGGACGGCGGAACCGCCGTCTGGCAGGGAGAACCCTTGCACCTTGCTTCGCCCGCCGAAGCGAGGCGCCGGGGCATCGGCATGGTCTTCCAGCACTTCTCTCTGTTCGAGACCCTGACGGTGGTGGAGAATATCCGCCTCGTCGTGCCCGGTCGCAAGGCCGAGCTCACCGAGCGCATCCGCACGCTGGGCCGCGATTTCGGGCTTGAGGTCGATCCGCTTGCGCATGTGCATGCGCTCTCCGTCGGGGAGCGCCAGCGGGTGGAAATCATCCGCTGCCTGATGACCAATCCCAAGCTCTTAATCCTCGACGAGCCGACTTCGGTGCTGCCGCCGCAGCTGGTCGAGAAGCTTTTCGACACCCTGCGACGCCTGCGCGATGGCGGCGTTTCCATCCTCTTCATCTCCCACAAGCTGGAAGAAATCCGGGCGATCTGCGACCGCGCCACCATCCTGCGCGGCGGCCGCGTCACCGGCCATGTCGATCCGCGCGAGCATGACGCCCATGATCTCGCCCGCATGATGATCGGCCGTGACATGCCCGAGCCGATGCCGGCCGTGGCAACCGAAGGCGGCGACAAGCAGCTCGAGATCATCGGCCTCAGCTACACGCCGGACGATCCCTTCGCCGTGCCGCTCTCGGATATCACGCTGAGCGTCCGCGCCGGCGAAATCCTCGGCATCGCCGGCATTTCCGGCAACGGCCAGAGCGAGCTTGCCGGGCTGATTTCCGGCGAGACTGTCCTCGGCCGCGAGCAGCACGACCGCATCTTCATGATGGGCAAGGACGTCGGTCAGCTTCCCGCCGCCGCCCGCCGCAAACTCGGCTTCGCCTTCGTGCCGGAAGACCGGCTGGGACGCGGTGCCGTTCCGGAAATGTCGCTGGTGATGAACAGCCTGCTGACCGCCCATTCCCTGAAGCTCGTGAACGGCGGCCTCGTCGACAAGTCACGCGCCACCGCCTTCACCAATGACTGCATCCGCGACTACGACGTGCGCACCCCCGGCCCGGAAGCCGAAGCCGGCGCGCTTTCCGGCGGCAACCTGCAGAAGTTCATCGTCGGTCGCGAGATCATGCTGGCGCCGAAGCTGCTGTTCGTGGCGCAGCCGACATGGGGCGTCGATATCGGTGCAGCCTCCGCCATCCGCCGCCGGCTGATCGCGCTGCGCAACGAAGGCATGGCCATCCTCGTCATATCGGAGGAACTGGAAGAGCTGTTTGAACTCTCGGACACCATCCAGGTCCTGCACCACGGCACCTTGAGCCAGCCGCTGGTGACCCGCGACACGAAGGCCGAGGAGATCGGCCGCTACATGATCGGGGCGAGCCCCATGAAAGCCTCCGCATGAGCCTGTTTGCCTCCCTGCCCCATCTTGTCCGACGCCAGCGCGCCTCTCTGGCGGCCACGCTGATCGCACCGCCTGCAGCACTTGCCGTCGCCATCGTGCTCAACCTTATTCTTTATATGATCATGGGTCGCGATCCGCTCGCCGTGCTGCACGCCATGGTCCTCGAACCCTTCCTCTCCTGGGCCTCTTTTTCGGAAGTGCTATTGAAGACCGGCCCGCTGCTTCTGATCGCGCAGGGCCTCGCCATCGGCTTTCGCGCGAAGGTGTTCAACATCGGCGCGGAAGGCCAGTTCATCCTCGGCGCGATCTTCGCCTCGGCCATTCCCGTCTGGTTTCCGCAGGCGACCGGCGGCTGGATCTGGCCGGTCATGCTGCTGCTCGGCGCCATCGGCGGCGCGCTCTGGGCCTCGATCACCGCCTTCTGGCGCGTGCGGCTTAATGCCAACGAAATCCTCGTCTCGCTGATGCTGAGCCTCGTTGCCGCGCAGTTTCTTTATTACCTGCTGCTTGGCCCCTGGAAGGACCCGGCCGGTTTCAATTTCCCGCAGTCCGTGATGTTCCAGTATGACGCCATGGTGCCGACGCTGATTGCCGGTACGCGGCTCAATGTTTCGATCCTGATCGCGCTCGCCCTGTCCATCGTCGCCTGGGTGTTCATGGAAAAGAGCTTCATGGGCTACAAGCTGCAGGTCGGCGGCCTTGCCCCGCGTGCGGCCGGTTATGCCGGCTTCAAGGAAAGCCGCGCGATCTGGCTGTCGTTGCTGATCGGCGGCTTTGCCGCAGGGCTTGCGGGTGCGGCGGAAGTCGCAGGACCGCTTGGCCAGTTGCAACGCTCGATCTCCACCGGCTACGGTTATGCCGCGATCATCGTCGCCTATCTCGGCGCGTTGCATCCCATCGGCATCATCATCTCCTCCGTCGTCATGGCGGTCATCTATATCGGCGGCGACAACGCTATGGTCTCCGCCAATCTGCCGATTGCCGCCGTGCGCGTCTTCCAGGGCAGCCTGCTGCTCGCCTATCTCATCGCCGTCGCCTTCGTGCGCTACCGCCTTGAATGGCCCGCCCAAACATCCGCGAAGGGGAGCACGCCATGAACGCCATCGAGTTCATCCTGGCCGGCATGCTGGCGGCCGCGACACCCTTCCTGCTAGCAGCCCTCGGCGAAATGGTGACAGAGCGCGCCGGCGTGCTCAATCTCGGCGTCGAGGGGCTGATGGCGCTCGGCGCGGTCATCGCCTTCATCGTCGTCTATCATGGCGGCGGCCACTTCTTTGCCTTCATCGCCGCGGGCATCAGCGCCACTCTGCTGTCGCTGGTTTTCGCCTTCGTCGCGCTCGGCTTCCGCGCCAATCAGGTGGCGACCGGCCTTGCCATCGGCATCCTGGGCCAAGGCCTGTCTGCCCTGTTCGGCAAGACCTATGAGAGCCTGACGGTGAAAGGCCTGCCGAAGATCGCCATTCCCGGCCTCTCCGACATCCCTGTCGTCGGTGGCCTGTTCGAGCGGGATATCGTCGTCTGGCTGTCGCTCTTGGCGACGCTGGCGATCTGGGCGACCTTCGCCTTTACCAAGACCGGTCTCGTCATCCGCGCCGTCGGCGAGAACCCGAAGGCGGCGCACGCGATCGGCTATCCGGTCATCGCGGTGCGCGTCGCGGCCATCGCCTTCGGCGGCATGATGGCGGGTTTTGCCGGCGCCTATGCCTCGGTTATCTACACGCCTCTCTGGGCCGACGGCATGATCGCCGGCCGTGGCTGGATCGCGATTGCGCTGGTTGTCTTCGGCACATGGCTGACGGGCCGCATCTTCCTCGGCGCCTGCCTGTTCGGCGCCGTGTCGCTGATGAGCCTTGCAGCGCAGGCAACCGGCCTCGACCTGCCCTCGCAGCTCCTCTCCAGCCTGCCCTACATCGTCACCATCATCGTTCTCGGCATCATCTCCGCAGATCGCCGCCTGCTCAAGCTCAACGGCGTCGCCTCGCTCGGCGAACCGTTCGAGCGGCGGTAAACCATTCCCAGGATTGGCGAAATTTCGCAGTTCTTGGTGCGCCCGGGAATAATCTTGGAATAAACTTGCTTGAAGAAGGGTGCGCAAGCATCGAAAGTGACGCCTGAGGTTTGCCGCCCCGCCGCGGCGCGACATTGTGAGAGAGGATCGACCCCATGAGCTTACGCATCAATCAGACGGCACCGGACTTTACCGCCGACACGACCCACGGCACCATTCAGTTCCATGACTGGATCGGCGACGGCTGGGCAGTCCTGTTCTCTCATCCGAAGAATTTCACCCCGGTCTGCACGACCGAGCTGGGCACCATGGCGGGTCTCGAAGGCGAGTTCCAGAAGCGCGGTGTCAAGATCATCGGCATCTCGGTTGATCCGGTCGAGAACCACGCCAAGTGGAAGCAGGACATCAAGGTCGCGACCAGTTTCGACGTTGAATATCCGCTGATCGGCGACAAGGATCTGAAGGTCGCCAAGCTCTATGACATGCTGCCCGAAGATGCGGGCTCCTCCTCCGAAGGCCGTACGCCCGCCGACAACGCGACGGTTCGCTCCGTCTACGTCATCGGTCCGGACAAGAAGATCAAGCTGATCCTCACCTACCCGATGACCACCGGCCGCAACTTCAACGAAATCCTGCGCGCCATCGATTCGATCCAGCTCACCGCCAAGCATCAGGTCGCGACCCCTGCCAACTGGCAGCAGGGCGACGACGTCATCATCACCGCAGCCGTTTCCAACGAAGATGCCATCACCCGCTTCGGCTCCTTCGACACCGTGCTGCCCTACCTGCGCAAGACCAAGCAGCCAACCGCCTGATCTCGATCGCCCCGACCAAAACCGGACCCTGGCTGCGCGGCGCAGCCGGGGTTTTTCTTTTCGAAGGGCAGGATGGAGCATGCTGAGCCTCAGAAACCTTTACTTCCGCCCCCTTTGCAAGGCCGCCAGTACCGAGCGCTCCGACCTCAGCAGGTAGGCATCCAGCTGCTCTTCTGCGGCAGCGATGGCTCCCTGCCGAAGCAAGTCGAGCAGGGAAGCATTCAGCGCGATGTAGGGCTCATGCAGATGATCCGTATCCCTGAGCTGCCCGAACACAAGCCGCAACTCGGCAAGGACGAGATCGAAGCCGGCGCTGAGCCGCGGGCTGTCGCAAAGCTCAACCATGGCGCGGTGATATTCCATGTTCGTGGTCCCGACCTGACGCCAGTCGCCCTCAGCTTTTGCAAGCTCCGCCTGTGTGACGAGCGAGCGCATACGATCAAGCGCCGGATGGCCGGGCGTTGCCGCCTGCACGGCACCCATTTGAACGACACGCCGCACGCGGTAGATATCGATGACGGCGGCCTCGTCAGGCGCCACGACAAAAACGCCGCGATTGGGAATGTGGGTCAGCAGACCCTGGCTCGTCAAAAGGCGGAAAACCTCGCGCAGGGTGTTGCGAGAAATGCCGAAATGGCCTGCGATCTGCTGTTCTGAAAGCCGTTCAGCAGGCGCAAACGCGCCCGCGATCAGCATATCCCTGATGTTGGCGGCTATGCGGCCGGCAAGCGACTGCTGCGCGTCTTCCCCGGATGATACGTCCACCATTACTGGTTTTTCCGCATGTCAATTCTGCCTTTCTGACAGACGAAAACTCGATGTGCGCCGCCCTCTCGCCAAATATACGACGTGCCGATAACTGCGAGCATCTTTTTAACGATTTTTCTTTTATAATCGCACTTATGGCGCAAGCGATCCCGAAGATCGCGCATGAAGCACTGCGCCCGGACCGGATGTAGCCGGCAATCCAGATCATTTTCCGACGCTCATGCCGCACGTCCCAGGCGCAACGTGCGCTGCATCTGCGTGAGGGTTTACGGCGCAGGAAGGAAACGAGATGACGACTGCTTTGAAAATGGCCGGCTTTGACGGTGAAACGCTCGAGATCATCGCGTTCCGCCTGCATGATCAGGAGTTCTGCGTGCGCACGACGACAATCCGCGAAATCCGCGGCTGGGCGCCGTCGACGCCGATCCCGCATTCTCCGCCGGAAGTCATCGGCGTCATGAACCTGCGCGGCACCGTCATCCCGATCATCGACCTCGCCCACAAGCTGGGCATGAAGAGCACAACCGCCAACGAGCGCAGCGCCATCGTCGTTGCCGAAGTGCACAACATGGTCATCGGCCTCGTCGTCGACCGCGTTTCCGATATCCTGACCATCCAGGGCAATCAGGTTCAGCCGGTTCCAGAAATCACCACATCCTTCGACAAGAGCTATGCGGAAGGCATCATCGCCAATGAAAACGGCATGATCTGCTTCCTCAACCTGGCCCGCATGTTCAAGGAACGCGAGATGGACGACATGGCGGCCTGATCGCCGTTTATTCGTTTCGTGACATTCAAGGGGCGGCCGCAGGGCCGCTCTTTTCGTTTTTGGGCTACTTTTCTGCATCATCCCAGACGTTGAGGCGCGTGACGACATTCGTGCCGAACACATGACTAACAGTCTATACCGGGGCGCCGCACGGGATTACCGATAGGCACATGGACCAGTCGAACGCCGACCTGTTTAGGCTCGCGCGGTCCTGATCGAAGCAACCCTGAGCCGTCGGCCGCCACCACCACGGCTCTGCTCCGGCACCGTTTCCTCCCGGTGTCGGAGCATCCCTCAATCGGATCCAAGCTCCAAGGAGACCTGCCATGTCCCGCGCTTCCATTGCCACCGAGATTCTCTTCGATCAAAACCGCCGCCGGTTTCTCGGCCTCGGACTTTCACTTGCAGCTTTTTCGCTTCTGCCGAAAAGGCTCTTAGCCGCTGAAGCGCCGTCCATCAAACAAGGCGCCTTCGATATCACCGTCCTCAGCGACGGTTTCATCAACCTTCCCGCCAGCATTATCATGCCGGAAGCCAGCGAGGACGAGCGCGATGCTATCCTGAAACGCCTGGGCGGCACCGTCGAGGCGACGCCGACACCGTCGAACATTCCGTTGATCCGGACCGGCAATGACCTGATCCTGATTGATGTCGGCTCCGGCGACAATTTCCAGGCGACGGCCGGCATGCTGGAAACCAACCTGAAGCTCGCAGGGATCAACCCGGCCGATATCACCAAGGTCGTCTTCACCCATGCCCATCCGGACCACACCGGCGCGACGGTGAAGAAGGATGGCACGCTACGCTATCCCAATGCCGATTATATCGTTGGCGAAGCCGAGTGGACTTTCTGGACCGATCCCGATTTTGAACAAAAGTATCCTGAGCCGCTGCATGCCTTCGCTGTTGGCGCCAAGCGTGACCTGCTTGCCGTGAAGGATCGGGTGCGGATGGTGAAGGCCGGCGACGACATCGTGACCGGTATGCGCGTACTCGACACGGCCGGTCATACGCCAGGTCACATCTCGCTGGAACTGGATGGTGGCGACGGCATGATCATCACCGCGGATGCGGCAACCAATGGTGTGGTTTCCTTCGAGCATCCCGGCTGGAAATTCGGTTTCGATACCGATCAGGAGCTTGCAATCCGGAACCGGATGAAGCTGATGGACCGGGTTGCGACAGAAAAGACCATGCTGATCGGCTATCACTGGGCCCATTCCGGCCTTGGCCATGCAGAGCGAGAAGGCACCGCCTATCGTTATGTGCCGCTGAACGGCGCCAAGCTTTGATATCTCCAGATCCAGCGCGCGGACACGATTTTCGTCTCCGCGCGCAAAAACGCCGGAGAGAAAGACAATAAGGCCGGGGCGCCGGAAGCTGCCGCACGGAAAATTATAAAGATGACACCTTCCGGTGCCCCGTTCGGTTTCCAGCAACGCCCCCCGGTTCCTCTTCCAACGGTTGGCGGCGACCCTTTCGGGGTGACACATGCGGACAAGCCGCCATGCACGAAAGGCCAGATGGCCAGTTGCCGCTCCTCTAGCGCCTCACAGGCGCGCACCACTCTCTTTCAAGCAGCAGGGGAACCATTCCGACGTCTCCCTGAACGAAGGCTTGCGTCGCTCCTCCGCCAAGATACCGGTTGCGCCTCGTCGCGACGCCTCGCGATGCAGCCGATGACACAACGCGATGATGGTGGCACAGGCTTAAGATGCGGGGATAAACGGGGAGAAGAATAGTCGCCGCCAAACGAAGAATCGACGCCGAAGTGAGCGGGCCGCTCCGGCGGGACGATCTCAGATGACCCGCAGGCTCAGCTCGTCAGGCGTGGCGAGGTGATGATCTTCTTGAAGAGCGCTTCCATCGCCTCGGTGATGCCTTCGGTCGGGCTGACCTCGAAATAAAGACCGGAAGACGCGCAGGCCTCCATGTTCGAGCCGATCTGCGACTGGAAGGGCGCGATCCATGTGTTGTACCAGTTGTTGGTCGGCAAAGGCAGATACGTCGTATAGAGCACGGCGATCTTGTAGCCCTTGTTCTTCAACGCCGTGCAGTACGAGATATCGATGGGTTCCTGGCAGCGCCCGCCGGTGGTTTTCTTGGTGCAGGTCGATGGCTTGTAGCTATCACCGACGCCATCCGAGACGAAATAGAGGATTTTTTCCGGCGAGGCGGATGTCAGCCCGGTGCCAGGGGTTCCTATCTTGGTCGGGATCTGGGTCAGCGCGCGGTCGAAGTTGGTCTGCTGGTCGTTGTCGTACCCCTGATAAGGGATCGACATCAGCTCGATCTTGCCGGCGTTTTTCTTGGCGTCCGCGAGGTCGGAGGTCAGCGACACGACCTCAAGGAGCTTGGTATCTTCTGCCTTTTCGCCGAAGGTGTAGACGGCCATGCGATACTGGTTGGCGCTGCGACGGGATTCCTGCGCCGTGTCCCTGAGGCTTGCCGTTGCCTGGGCAACCACGTTAATGCGGGTGGAAACGCCGAGGCTTTTGGCCAGATTGTAGTAGCTTTTCTTGTCTTCCACACCGCTCTTGACGATGTGACAGGCAAACGCACATTTGTCGGAGGTACTGGCGACCATCTTCGCGACATCGGACGGGGTCGCGCCGACGCCCATGGACGGCGTGTTGTCGAGAAGCAGGTAGAAATCGCTGAAAGTCTGGGTCTGGTATTCCGCCGTGGAGCGGACATGCATCTTGATCTGCTTCTGCCCGATGATGCGCGAGAACGTGGTGTAAAGGGTCGCTTCCAGCTCGACGCTGGCGGTCAGGATATTGTCCTTCTTGACCACCTTCGCATCGACGGAGTTCAGCACCAGATCGCTATATCCGGCCGATTGGGCGGCGAAGAACTGCTTGGCATACTCCGCGCCGACAGCGACTTCCCCATCGCCGGTCATTTCGAGAGCCTTCTGCACGCCGGCGGATTTTTCGGATATCGCCGCAAGGGCCGCGGCGTCAGCGGCGTCCTGAAGCTGCGTCTTGGACATCAGGGCCGTGCCGTAATCCAGCGCGAGACCAACCGTGCCGAAAATCGGCACGAGCATGATCGCCGTCAGCATACCGAAATTCCCGGAACGATCCTTTTTGAAACGCGCAAACATCAGTCTCTCCTAAGTCTGCGAGAAACGTATCGGCGCGCGGTTAAAAAATGTTGGAATCATCATACTTTATCGCGGTTCCAAACCGGCCTTGCTGCAAATATGATTAACGAAATCCAGCCCTTGCGACAGGATGACGGCCAGCGCTTGACCTGAGCGGGGCTTCGCCGTTATCTCGGCAAACACGGGATGCGGGACGAAGCTGATGACGCTGGACACGATCCGCACGAGATTGCGCGGGCTCTACCTCGGGACGACGAAGAAGGCGATCCGCTTTCAGATCGCCATGGCGCTCATCGATATCGCCATTATTTTCTTCTTCATCCTCGGCCCCTATCTCGGCGATGGCCGCTCCTACCTGATTGTCGATTACACCATCGCCTTCATCATCGCCTGCGAACTGGTGGCCCGCGTTCTCGTCGCGAGCGATCTTCGGCGCTGGCTGCTAAAGCCGATGACATGGGTGGATATCATCGTGCTGGGCACGCTGCTCTTCCCGCAGCAGCTCTCGAATTTCGCGTTTCTCCGGGCCTTCCGCATCTGGTCGCTGGGGCAGAGCAAGGCATTCACGATGCTGGTGGCGCGGGCGCGCTGTTCCGAATGGGAAGACACGATCAAGGCGGTGATCAATTTCGTCACCTTCCTGTTTCTCGTCACCGGCTTCGTCTACACGACGTTTTTCTACCATGAGCCGGGGATCAAGGGGTTCGTCGATGCGCTCTACTTCACGGTGGCGACGATCACCACCACGGGTTTCGGCGACATCACTCTGCCCGGCATGCTGGGCAAGCTGACCTCGATCGTGACCATGATCTTCGGCATCTCGCTGTTCGTGCGGCTGGCGCAGACGATCGTCCGGCCACACAAGGTCTTGTTTCCCTGCCCGCAATGCGGCCTGCAACGGCATGACTATGACGCCGTGCATTGCAAGGCCTGCGGGCATGTGCTGAACATTCCCGACGAAGGGACCTGACGCAGCTCAGATCTTCGTTACTGCGAGCCGTTCCTCATCCAGCACGACACCGAGGCCCGGCGCTTCGCCAAGCTCCAGCCAGCCGTCCTTGTGCTTCAGGGGCGCTGCCATCGGGTAATCGCGACGGGCTTCGCTCCATTCCGGATTGTCGTAGGGGTATTCGAGGAAGGGAGCGTCGCCGCAGCCGGCCGTCAGATGGGCGTTGGCGAGCACGCCGATGCCGTTGGTCCAGGAATGCGGGGTGAACATCACGCCGGCTTCGCGCGCCTGGAAGGCAAGGCGGCGGCAACCGGTGATGCCGCCGACCAGTGCCACATCGGGCTGGATGACGTCGAAGGCGCGTTGTTCAATGATATCCCGGAACTCATAGACTTCGCGGGTCATCTCACCGCCGGCGATGCGGATCGAGGTGGCATCGGACAGGCGGCGCATGCCTTCGCGGTCCGAACGATGCAGCGGCTCTTCCATCCAGTAGACGCCGAGGCGCTCCAGCTCGCGGGCAACGGCCAGCGCATCCTTGAAAGTCCAGGAGAGCGTCGTATCCCAGGGCATGCGCCAGCCCTGGTTACAGTCGACCATCAGCTCCAGCCGGTCGCCGACGCGGGCGCGGATGGCTTCGAGCGCCTTTACATCCGCCTTCCAACTGCCGCGACCGCCGGCAGACGACGAGAAGCGCACCTTCATCGCTGGAAAACCTTCCTCCATATAACGCTCGGCCTGATCGGCCATGGCGGATGGTTCGCGCAGAACGCCGGAGGAGGCATAGAGGCGCACACGATCGGCACGGCCGCCGAGCATGCGCCAGACCGGCTCGGCGGTGATCTTGCCGGCGAGATCCCAGAGCGCGAGATCCATCGGCCAGCAGCGGCCGTAATGGAAATTGATATGGGAGAGGACTTCGTAATGCCGTTCCAGATGGCGCGGGTCCTGACCGATGAACAGCTCCTCGTGCCCTTCGAAACCCTTCATCAGGTCGCCGGAGCCGATGCCCTCGCGGCCTTCATCATCGCGCACGCGCACGATCGTCGCATCGAAATATCTGCGTGGGCGGCCGTCCCAGCTGGCCTTGAAGGCCGGATCGAGGGGCAAACGGTGATGGGTGATTTCGATGGAAGCGATCTTGCTCATGGGGCTCTCCTCTCATTGTGGTCCCCTCTCCCCGCATGCGGGGAGAGGGCTAGGGTGAGGGGCAAGCTCGCATCCTTGAGAATGCCGAGGCTCCTGCCCCTCATCCGGCCTGTCGGCCACCTTCTCCCCGCTCGCGGGGAGAAGGGAAGTCCGCCACCGTATCAGCCGAACTGCTGCCAGATCGTCTTGTAATCACAATATTTATCGATGGCATGCACGGAGCGGTCACGGCCGAAGCCGGATTGCTTGAAGCCGCCGAAGGGGGTGGCGAAGTTCGACATGTCATAGGTGTTGATCCAGACCGTGCCGGCATGGATCGCCTCAGAGAAGCGATGCGCGCGGTTCATATCGCGGGTGAAGACTGCGCCGGCAAGGCCGTAGATCGTGTCGTTGGCGATCTTCAGGGCTTCCTCCTCCGTCTCGAAGGGGATCGCGGCGAGAACGGGGCCGAAGATTTCCTGACGCGCGAGGCTCATGTCGTTGGTGAGATCGACGAAGACACCGGGGGAGACATAATAACCGCCCGTCTCGCTCATCACCTGCTCGGCACCGAAGGCGCGGCGTGCGCCTTCCTTCTCGCCGGCGGCGATCATTGATAGAACTTTGTCCATATGCTCCTTCTCGATCAGCGCACCGATCTGGGCCGATGGTTCGAAGGGATGGGCAAGGGCGATATCGGACTTCGCGACGGCCTCGATCTTTTCGATCAGCGCCTGTTGCACCGAGCGGTGCACGATGAGACGGGTCGAGGCATGGCAGGTTTCGCCGGAATTGTAGAAGCAGCCCCAAGCGGCGGCGGAGGCGGCGGCATCGAGATCGGCATCCTCGAAGACGACGAGCGGCGACTTGCCGCCAAGCTCCAGCGCCACGCGCTTGACGTTGGATTGCGCGGCATAGCCCATAATCAGCTTGCCGACCTCGGTGGAGCCGGTAAACGCGATCATGTCGACATCCATATGCAGCGCCAGCGGCTTGCCGGTTTCTTCGCCAAAACCGGTCACGACATTGAAGACGCCGGCGGGAAGGCCTGCCTCGATAGCAAGCTGGGCAAGGCGGATGGCCGAGAGCGAGGATTGCTCGGCCGGCTTCAGCACCACGGAATTGCCGGCGGCAATCGCCGGACCGAGCTTCCAGGCGTCGATGATCATCGGGTAGTTCCAGGGCGTGATCGCGCCGATGACGCCGAGCGGCACCTTGCGCACGAGGGCGCGGGCATTCGGCCCGGTCGGCGCGATCTCGTCATACATCTTGTCGATCATTTCGCCGTAGAACTGGATGCCATCGGCGCAGAGCCGGACATCGACATTGAGCGAGGCGAGGACCGGCTTGCCGACATCGAGCGTTTCGAGAAGCGCCAGTTCCTCGCCATGAGCACGGATCAGCTCTGCCCATTTCAGCATGATCTTCTTCTTTTCCAGCGGCTCCTTGTGGCGCCAGATGCCGCTTGCGAAGGCGGCGCGCCCAGATGCAACCGCACGGTCGATATCGGCGGCATCACCACGCTGCAGAACGGCGCCTAGCTGGCCATCCATGGGTCGGGTGCGGGTGAAGGTGCGGCCGGAAAGGGCATCGACAGATTGGCCGTCAATGAAATGCTGGCCGTTGATGGCGAGAGCGGAGAGGGCTTTTTCCCAATAGTCGCGAGTGTAGGAGGTGGTCATGATCAGGTGGCCTTCGGCAGGGACATGATGGATGCGGCGAAGTGATCGATATCGGCATCGGTCACCTCGCGGATGGTCGAGCGGCGCATCGGTTGATTTTCCGGCGCCTTCATCTCCGTGGCGAGAGCGTGCCCGTCGAAGGCGGAGAAGCCGGCGGGCAGCGCGCGGACGATGCCGGTGCGATCCATCAACGCGGTGACGAAGGCCGGGAGGGCGTCTGCATCGTCAAGGCCTGCGGCGCGGGCGGCAGCATTGAGGTCGGCGCTATCGGCTTCGGCAAGCCAGGCAATCGTCGCCTCAAAGCCGAGCGCGGTGGCAAGGCCGTGATGAATGGGTGCGAGGCCGGCCATGGCATGGCTGACATTGTGGGCGATGGCCGTGCCGCAATTGTCGATGGCGATGCCGGCATAACAGGAGCCCAGCAGCACCTTACCGCGGGCTTCGAGATTGTCCGGTTCCTTGACCGCCGTTTCCAGCGCCGATGTCAGGAGGCGGATAGCTTCATGGGCGTAGAACTTGCCGCCGGCATGGGCATTACGGTTGGTCGCGGCCTCGAAGGCGTGGATGAAGGCATCCATGCCGCACCATGCGGTGAGGTTGGCCGGCAACGTCGCGGTCAGGACCGGATCGAGGATGACGAGATCGGCCTTGGTCTCTGCACCCCAGATCCAGAGCTTCTTGCCTTCCGGGCCTGCGAAGATGTTAGTCGCAGAAGTTTCAGACCCTGTGCCGGCCGTGGTCGGCACCATGATCTTGTTCAGCGGGTTTTTCGGCAGGGGATTGGCCGCCAGAGCATAATGCATCGCATCTTCGCCGGAGGCGGCGCAACAGGCGGCGATCTTGGCGATATCCAGCGCCGAGCCGCCGCCGACGCCGATGACGAGATCGGTGCCCTTCACAATCTCGCTTGCGGCACGGACATGGGCGAGCTTCGGTTCGCCTGCGAAATCGGAGAAGATTTTGGTTTCGATGCCGTTTTCGGCAAGGCTGGCGGCTATGGTATCGGCGAGGCCGGAGCGGGCGAGAAAACCGTCAATGACGAGTGCGGCGGACTTGATGTCGCCGAGGCCCGCCGCAGCCGCGCCGATGGTGCGATGCAGATCGTTGCCGAAGCGGATTTCGGGCACGAAGGAGGTGGAGAAGCTCAACGGTTTGATATCCTGATGCCAATGTACAGCTTTACCCTGCATCACGATCTGATATTTTCAAATCCGGGCAATTCTCGGGTATATTGATGATCTCAGGTTATGCAGGATGATGCTGAGCCATATTCCGCTCGAAGCGTTTCGCGTGTTCGATGCCGCCTGCCGGCATATGAACTTTTCCCGTGCCGGGCGTGAGCTGAATATTACCCAGGCCGCCGTCAGCCGGCGGATCAAGGGACTGGAGGACCATCTGGGGGCCGACCTCTTCCAAAGGCGCGGCAAGAACCTTGCCCTGACGCCGAAGGGCGAAAGGCTTTTCCAGCGGGTGCGGGCGACGCTGGATTATCTGGAAGAGAGCCTGGAAGCCTTTCGCCCGCAGACGGGCGGCACGATTGCGATCGCGGCGAGCGGCTCGGTCTCGCATCTGTGGCTTGGGCGGCGGCTGCGCGATTTTGGCAACGAGAACCCGCAGACATCGCTGCGCCTCCTGACCTCCGATACGCCCTCGGATCTCGCCTCGGAAAACAACGACCTCGTCATTCTCTATTCCACCGGCGAACATCCGCGCTGGGACCTGACGCTTCTGATGCCGGAGGCGCTAGCACCCGTGGCGGCACCGGCCTATCTCGAAAGCCGGGGGATCGACCCCTCCACGGTCACCACAGACGAGATCGCCCGCCTCGATCTCATCGACTATGAGCGCTTCAACGCCCACTGGATCTCCTTCCGGCAATGGTTCGACCGGGTTTCGCCGGCACCGCGCTCAAAAACACCATCGCCGCGCTATTCCTTCTCGACCTATGTGATGGCGATTGATGCAGCGTTGCGGGGCGATGGCATCGCGCTCGGAAGCCTCGGGCTGATCGACCGGCAGCTTGAGGACGGGCTGCTGGTGCGGGTGGGAACGGCGGCGCTTTCGACCGGCTATGGTTATTATCTCGGCCTGCCACGCCACAAGACGGTGGCGCCAGAGGTGATGCGGCTGCATGCGGCGCTGATCGGCCAATCGCAGGCATGATCTTTTCGCCGGCGTCGAATCGTGCAACTGATAGGTTTATCGCGCCGCTTGCAGGGATTGTATCCGGGTTACCCTGAAGCGAGATAGCCAAGCCCTGGCGTGCGCGCGTAATCTGGAATGTGCCGATGCTCTGGTCCTATCTGTTCTCGACGCTGTATGGCGGGATCGCGCTGCTGTTTCTCGACGGCAGTTTTCGCGAAGGAGAACTCGAGGGCGGCGAATGGGATGTGATGCGGGTGCTAGGGCTGCTGCTCTGCCTCGTCTGGCCGCTGCTGATCGTCTACGTGATCCTCTCGGCCTTCCGTCAAAAACAGATCCATCGCCGGACACGGTAAATTGCGCAGACCGCCGTCCTACCATTAGGGATTCTGCAGTAGATTGCAGATAAGCGGTATGGAACGCGGCGGACGGATCAGGCAATGGCGCAGGGAAAAAGGAGGGGATCGGGAAAACTGTTTTTCCTCATCGCCCTGCTGGTGATTTTTGCCGGCATCCTGACCACCGTTCTGCTTGCCAACGAGGGGCGCAATCTGCGGGTGTTTCTGCGATATTTCGATATCGAGATGCCGGCGGCGATCACGCTGTCACCGCAGACGGAAGAGCCTTTGGGTTTCCGCGCGATCAAGGGCAAAAGGCTGCCGCCGGCGCGCATGGCGCTGCCAACCTATGCCTTCGCCGACATGAGAAGCCCCCCACAGACTTTTTTGCGCGCCATTCGCAGCGATCCGCGCAGCCTGTGCGATCAGGTGAAGGAAGCCGGCTTTCGCGGCATGGACTGGGTGATCAGCAGCAGCAACACGGACAACTGGGAATGCTCGTCGCTGACGACGCTGTTGCCCTCGACGGATGGGGACGGCGCTGCCCAATCCTCGATCTTCGTGCTGATCAAGGGCGACGGCGAAAACCGGGTGACCTCCTTCCGCGTCAAGCTCAACATAGAGCGCCCGGCCGACAGCGGCCCGGTGGCGGCTCTCGCCGCCGATGCGGCGATGATCTTTCTTGAACGGGTGCAGTGGGAAAACAGCGAGGAGGTCGTGCGCCTCGTGCGCTCGCTGAAGGAATTCGAACTCGAAAGCTTCGGCAGCCGCATCCGCTTCAGGAAGGAGATGGGCGAGGTGCCGCGCTACAACTTCATTGCCAGCCAAGCCCCGGGCAAACCCCGCAAATCGCCGGTCGCCGCCTATTTCGACCGCGAACGGTGGCTACCGCTTTCCGACGACTACAAGGCGCCGTTGGTGGGCGGGATGATGGCTGGGGAAGGTTCGGGGGGACTGCCGCTGTCGGACGAAACCACCCAGCCCTGATCAGTTTGCCATCGTCGAGCGATGCGCCCAGCCGGTCATACGTTTTTCCACCCAGGCCATCAGCGCGTACATCGCGATGCCTTCGACAGCCAGCATCAGCAGGCCGGCGAAAACAAGCGGCACGTTGAACTGGCTTTGAGCCGAGCTCATCATATTGCCGAGGCCGTAATTGGAGGCCACGGTTTCCGAGACGACGGAGCCAACGAAAGCGAGCGTGATCGCGATCTTCAGTGAGCCAAAGAAATAGGGCATCGAACGGGGGATACCGACCTTCAGCATGATATCCATCTTTCGGGCGCCGAGCGCGCGCAGCACGTCTTCCGTTTCAGGCTCGATGGTCGCCAGACCGGTCGCGACATTGACGACGATCGGGAAAAAGGAAATCAGGAACGCCGTCAACACCGCCGGCACCGTGCCGATGCCGAACCAGATGACGAGAATCGGAACCAGCGCCACTTTGGGAATGGCATTGAAGCCCACCATCAGAGGATAAAGACCGGCATAGATGGTCTTCGACCAACCGATGAAAAGGCCGATAGCGAGGCCGGCGACAACGGCGATGATGAAACCGAGTGTTGTCGTGTAAAGCGTTTGCAGCGAGTTTTTCCAGATCGGCGACCAGTATTGCACGACAGCCTGGAAGACGCGAGTGGGTGCCGGAAGCACGGTCTGCGGCATGGCGAGCGCGAGGACCAGCAATTCCCAGGCGAGGAAAAGCGCTATCGTATAGACAAAGGGGGCAGCCTTAACCCAATCGATGCGTTGCATCAGCGGCTTGGCGGACGGGGAGAGTTTGACAATCTCTGTCATGCCGCGACCCTCGCCTTGGCGATTTCGCCATGAAGCGCCTGCACCATGTCGTTGAACCCCTTCTCATACATGATCTCAAGCTCGCGAGGCCGCGCGAACGGTACCTCGCGATCGCGGATGACGCGGCCTGGCCGGGCGCTCATGACGAAGATGCGATCGGCCAGAAAGACGGCTTCGCGCAGATCATGGGTGACGAGGATGATGGTGACGCCCTGCGCCGCATGAAGGTCGCGGATTACGCACCACAGTTCCTCACGGGTAAAGGCATCGAGCGCGCCAAAGGGCTCGTCGAGCATCAGAAGCTCCGGCTCGTGGATGAGCGCGCGGCAGAGATTGGCGCGCTGCTGCATGCCGCCGGAAAGCTGCCAGGGAAACTTGCCACCGAAACCGCCAAGGCCGACGATTTCCAGCAACTTCTCCGCCTTGGCCACGTATTGCTTCTTGTTGGCACGAAGACGATGGCGGTGCTTCTCGACGATCTCGAGCGGTAGCAGGATATTTTCCAGCGTCGTGCGCCAGGGCAGCATCGTCGGGTTCTGAAAAGCCATGCCGACAATGGAGACCGGCTTCGTCACCTGCTTTTCCGCAACGATGACGTCGCCAGCCTGCGGAATCTGAAGGCCGGTCACCAGCTTCATCAGCGTCGATTTTCCGCAACCGGACGGGCCAACAACGGCTGCAAACTCGCCTTTTGCCACCTTGAGGTTCAGATTGGAGACGGCAAGCGTTCCAGCTGCACCGCCATAGCGCATGTCGACATTTTCAATGGAAACGAGAGGTGTCATCGGCAATCCCCGGTCGATGCAGGAGGGAAGAAAGCAGCGGCCAGATGGGCCGCTGCCATTCGACATCAGGGAAGCATGCGCTCTTCCTTCGTCGGCAAGTAACTGGCGTCGAAGACCTGCTCCGCCTTGACATTGCCCTTCAGGCCCAGCGACACCTTGAGCGTATCGATCGAGGCGGCGAGACGGGCCGGATCGATGCCGCCCATGCCGTTTTCGACGACATAGGGGGTCTTGATGTTCATGCTGTTGGCCATGTTGAGGCGCTCAAGCTCGATTTCCGGATTGAGCGTTTCATTGCGCTTCAGAACGGCATCGACGCCTTCCTGGGGATTGGCAACCGCATCGGCAAAGCCCTTGGCCAGCGCCTTGAGGAAGCCCTTCACAGCATCCGGATTGGCAGCGGCGAAGTCGCTGTTGACCAGAACGCTGTTGCCATAGAGGTTGAGGCCGTTTTCGGCCATCAGGATGGTGGCGATATCGTCATCCGCGATGCCCTGCGCCTTGAGGTTCAGAATGACGGAGAAGGCGAAACCGAAAACGGCATCGACGTCACCCTTGGCGAGCATCGGCTCGCGCACCGGAAAACCGATGCTTTCGATGGTGATGGCGCTGTCGTCGATCTTGGCAACCTGCTTGAAGGCCGGCCACTGGGCAAAAGCACCATCCGGTGGGGGCGCGCCGAGCTTCTTGCCTTCGAGAGACTTCGGATCCGTGCTGACGCCGAGCGACTTGCGACCAACAACCGCGAAGGTCGGACGCTCATAGACCATGTAGACGGCCTTGATCTTCTGGCTCGGATCTTCGTCGAGGAACTTCATGAGCGAGTTGATATCGCCGAAACCCATTTCATAGGCGCCGGTTGCGACACGCGGGATCGCCTCGACCGAACCATTGCCGGTATCGATCGTGACATCCAGGCCTTCAGCCTTGAAATATCCCTTGTCGAGCGCCAGCAGGAAGCCGGCGGCCGGGCCTTCGAATTTCCAGTCAAGCGTGAACTTGATCGGCGTTTCGGCAAGTGCGGGCGTCGCCTGCAAGGAAATACCGGCCATGAGCGCCCCGGCCAAGGTGGCAATCGTCTTCGTGAAAAACCGACGTGTGAGCAATGTTTTTCTCCCTCTGGATTTGAAGACAACATTGATCCCGATTGGCCGTCGATTGGCAAGAAGAATATGCACATTAAGGAGGCAAAATTTTTATCGTATATATTTTAGGCAGGACTGTTTGACGCGCACAAAAAACCGCCCGGACCTTCATCCGGACGGCTTTCGGGAGTTAGAAATTAGCCGGCTTACTTCTGCCAGCTCTTGACCAGTTCGTCGTAGTTGACGGTGATCGGCTTTTCCTTCTCGTTTTCGATCTTCAGCTGCGGCGCGAGGTTGCCGGCCTTGACGGCTTCCGCGTTCCAGTAGGCGAGATCGTGTTCCTCGGCGAGAACAGGACCCATTTCGCCCTGAACGCCTGCGCGTTCCAGACGTTCCAGGACCTTTTCCTGCTCGGCGCACAGCGAATCCATGGCTTCCTGGGCGGTTTTCGCGCCGGAGGAAGCATCACCGATTGCCTGCCACCACAGCTGGGCCAGCTTCGGATAGTCCGGGATGTTCGTGCCGGTCGGCGACCACTGAACGCGGGCCGGCGAACGGTAGAACTCGATCAGACCGCCAAGCTTCGGCGCACGTTCCGTGAAGCTCGGATGCTGAACCGTCGATTCGCGGATGAGCGTCAGGCCGACATGCGCCTTCTTGACGTCAACGGTCTTCGAGGTGACGAACTGCGCATAAAGCCATGCAGCCTTGGCGCGGTCGTCCGGGGTGGACTTCAGCAGCGTCCAGGAACCCACGTCCTGATAGCCGAGCTTCATGCCGTCCTTCCAGTAGACGCCGTGCGGGCTCGGAGCGAAACGCCACTTCGGCGTGCCGTCCTCGTTGACGACAGGCAGGCCTTCCTTGACGAAATCGGCAGTGAACGCCGTGTAGGTGAACATCTGCTGGGCGACTTCACCCTGGGCAGGCACCGGACCGGCTTCGCCGAAGGTCATGCCCTGGGCAGCGGCCGGAGCGTAAGCCTTCAACCAGTCGAGGTACTTCTGGATGGCGTAAACCGAAGCCGGGCCGTTGGTGTCACCACCGCGCGCAACGCAGGAGCCGACCGGCTGGGACTTTTCGTTGACCTTGATGCCCCATTCGTCGACCGGCAGACCGTTTGGCAGGCCCTTGTCGCCGTTGCCGGCCATCGAAAGCCACGCGTCGGTGAAGCGCCAGCCGAGCGACGGGTCCTTCTTGCCGTAGTCCATGTGACCATAGACCTTCTTGCCGTCGATTTCGCGACCGGTGAAGAACTCGGCGATATCCTCGTAAGCGGACCAGTTGACCGGAACGCCGAGGTCGTAGCCGTACTTCGCCTTGAAGTCGGCCTTGTTCTTCTCGTCGTTGAACCAGTCATAGCGGAACCAGTAGAGGTTCGCGAACTGCTGGTCGGGCAGCTGGTAGAGATCGCCGTCCGGAGCGGTCGTGAACTTGGTGCCGATGAAGTCATCGAGGTCGAGACCGGGGTTGGTCACGTCCTTGCCTTCGTTGGCCATCCACTTGGTCAGCGAACGGGCCTGCTGGTAGCGCCAGTGGGTGCCGATCAGGTCCGAGTCGTTGACATAGGCGTCATAGACGTTTTCGCCGGACTGCATCTGCGTCTGCAGCTTTTCGACGACGTCGCCTTCGCCGATCAGGTCGTGGGTGATCTTGATGCCGGTGATGGCGGTGAAGGCCGGAGCCAGAACCTTTGATTCGTATTCATGCGTGGTGATGGTTTCGGAGACCACCTTGATGTCCATGCCTTCGAACGGCTTGGCGGCATCGATGAACCACTGCATTTCCTTTTCCTGATCCGCGCGGGACAGCGACGAAAGATCGCCGATTTCCGCGTCCAGGAACTGTTTGGCTTCATCCATGCCCGCGAATGCGGTTCCGGTGAATGCCAGGAGCATTGCTGCCGTAGATGTCAGTAGGTGCCGTCGCATGATTTCCTCCCTTAAAGGTTTGCGAGTGCGGTTGCTTTCCGTCCGGCTCCTTCCCGGACGGCATTTCCAGTCCTTGCCTCAGACCAGCTTGAAGACGCCGAAAGCGTAGACAAGCGAGAGGGCAAGAGCCCACCACTGGCCGGTGCCGACGAGGCCCAGCCAAGCGAGATTGATAAACGCGCTGCCAAGCAGCGAGATGAACAGACGGTCACCGCGCGTCGTCTCGAAGCGCAGGATGCCGACGCGCGGATTGCCGCCCGGACGGGCATATTCCCACACCGCCATCAGCGCGAGCAGCAGGAAGATGGTCAGGAAGAACATAGCCGTCGGGAAGGTCCATGCCATCCAGCCGCCGCGAACCAGCGGTGCGAACCAGTCGCGCACGCCATCCTTGACCGGTAGCACCGAGACGAGCAGCCCGGCAATGGCGGCATAGACGGCAAGCACGATGACGA
Source organism: Pararhizobium arenae (assembly GCF_001931685.1). Classification (GTDB taxonomy): domain Bacteria; phylum Pseudomonadota; class Alphaproteobacteria; order Rhizobiales; family Rhizobiaceae; genus Pararhizobium; species Pararhizobium arenae. The sequence continues at coordinate 54,808 of NZ_MOOY01000006.1, forward strand.
GGGCCACCGGCCAGCGGTTGGGACGTTGCGAAACAGCGGCCATTATACCCTCCCCAGGGCAAAGCCCTTGGCGATGTAGTTTCTGACGAAGTAGATGACGATGGCGCCGGGGATGATGGTGAGCACACCCGCTGCAGCCAGCACGCCCCAGTCCATGCCCGAAGCCGAGACCGTGCGCGTCATGATGGCGGCGATCGGCTTGGCGTCCGTGGTCGTCAGCGTACGGGCAATGAGCAGCTCGACCCATGAGAACATGAAGCAGAAGAAGGCGGCGACACCGATGCCCGAGGCGATCAGCGGGATATAGATGCGCAAGAAGAAGCGCGGGAAGGAATAGCCGTCGATGTAAGCGGTCTCGTCGATTTCCTTTGGCACGCCCGACATGAAACCTTCCAAAATCCAGACGGCGAGCGGCACGTTGAACAAGCAATGCGCGAGGGCAACCGCGATGTGCGTGTCGATCAGGCCGAAGGCGGAATAGAGCTGGAAGAACGGCAGCGCGAACACGGCGGGCGGCGCCATGCGGTTTGTCAGCAGCCAGAAGAACAGGTGCTTGTCGCCGAGGAACCGGTAGCGCGAGAAGGCATAGGCCGCCGGCAGGGCCACCGAAACCGAGATCACCGTGTTCAGCACCACATAGATGATCGAGTTGATATAGCCCTTGTACCAGGACGGATCAGTGAAGATGACGGCGTAGTTGCGCAGCGTCGGCTCGTGCGGATAGAGCGAGAAGGTGCCGGTGATCTCGGTGTTCGTCTTGAAGCTCATGTTGACCAGCCAGTAGATCGGCAGGAGCAGGAAGAGGATGTAGAGGGTCGGCACGATCCAGGAGAGGTTACGGCCGGAAGTCTGTGTTGCTGTGGTCATGGTCGTTCCTCCTTTCTCAATTCTCGGCGTCGCTGTTGGTCATGACGGTGTAGAAGATCCACGACAGCAGCAGGATGATCAGGAAGTAGATGATCGATAGGGCTGCTGCCGGACCGAGGTCGAACTGGCCGATGGCCGTCTTGACGAGATCGATCGACAGGAAGGTCGTGGCATTGCCGGGGCCGCCGCCGGTGACGACGAAGGGCTCGGTGTAGATCATGAAACTGTCCATGAAGCGCAGGAGGAAGGCGATCAGCAGCACGCGCTTCATCTTCGGCAGCTGGATGTAGCGGAACACCGCCCAACGCGAGGCGCCATCGATACTGGCCGCCTGATAATAGGCATCCGGGATCGAGACGAGACCGGCATAGCAGAGCAGCACGACGAGGCTCGTCCAATGCCAGATATCCATGACGATCAGGGTGATCCAGGCGTCGAAGACATTGTTGACGTAGTTGTAGGGAATGCCGAGCGCTGCCAGCGTATACCCGAGCAGGCCGATATCGACGCGACCGAACACCTGCCAGATCGTACCGACCACGTTCCACGGAATGAGCAGCGGCAGCGACATGAAGACGAGGCAGAAGGGCACGCCGAGACCCTTTTTCGGCATGTTGAGCGCGATCAGGATGCCGAGCGGGATTTCGATCGCGAGGATGATCGCCGAGAAGATCAGGTTGCGGGTGAGCGCATCCCAGAAACGGTCCGACTCGAGCACATCGGTGAACCAGTCCGTGCCGGCCCAGAAGAATTCGTTATTGCCGAAGGTATCCTGCACCGAATAGTTCACCACCGTCATCAGGGGGATGACCGCCGAGAAGGCGACGAGCACCAGCACCGGCAGCACCATGAACCAGGCCTTGTTGTTCCAGGTCTTTTCCATGGATCAGCCCTCCCCGCCGACGCGCCAGGAATTGGCATAGATATTGATGGCCGAAGGATCGAAGGTGATCTTCGGATCGGCCGGGATCTCGCCATCCTCATGAACGACGATGGCCAGCGGACGGCCGGCAAAGGAAGCGCGCACGATCTTCTGGCGGCCGATATCCTCCACCTTGGTGATCGAGACCGGCATGCCCTCGCGGCCAAGACGGACGAATTCCGGACGGATACCCAGCTCCGTCCTGGCGCCGGCCGCGATCTTCGGGGCAAACCCGAGAGAAACGCTGCCATCGCCGAGATCGACGGCGGAACCGTCGATCTTAGCCGGCAGCACGTTCATGCCCGGGGAGCCGATGAAATAGCCGACGAAAGTGTGCTTCGGCTTTTCGAAGAGCTCGGCCGGCGTGCCGATCTGCACGATCTCGCCGTCATACATGACGACGACCTTGTCGGCGAAGGTGAGCGCCTCGGTCTGGTCGTGGGTGACATAGACCATGGTGAAGCCGAACTGCTTGTGCAGCCGCTTCAGCTGAGAGCGCAGCACCCACTTCATATGCGGATCGATAACCGTCAGTGGTTCGTCGAACAGGATGGCGCTGACATCGTTGCGCACTAGACCTCGACCGAGCGAGATCTTCTGCTTCTGATCGGCGGTGAGGCCGCGGGCCTTCTTCTTCGCGCGGTCGGCAAGGCCGATCATGTCGAGGATTTCGGTGACGCGACGATCGACCTCGTTTTCCGGAACCTTGCGGTTGCGAAGCGGGAAGGCAAGATTGTCGTAGACGGTCATCGTGTCGTAGATGACCGGGAACTGAAACACCTGGGCGATGTTGCGCTCCTGGGTCGACAGGTTGGTGACATCCTTGCCGTCGAAGAGAATCTTGCCTTCGGAGGGCTGCAGGAGCCCCGAGATGATGTTGAGCAGCGTGGTCTTGCCGCAACCGGAAGGACCGAGCAGCGCATAGGCGCCGCCGTCGTTCCATTCGTGATGGACTTCCTTCAGCGAATAATCCGACGGCGATTTCGGGTTCGGGCCGTAGGCGTGACGAAGATGTTCGAGCGTGATGCGTGCCATGATGGTCTCCTCACGCCGCGTGGGCGGCTAGGCCGCCAGTTGCCCGACCATCCGGCGAAAAGGCCATCAGGTGACGGGTATCGACAAAGAGTTCGATGGCCGTGTCGGGATCGAAATCATGGATGCCATGCTCCAGCATGACCCAGCGGGAACCGGCGGCTTCCACATGGATGAAGCTTTCAGAACCGGCGATTTCCGAGATGATCACCCGCGCCTTGAGGGCGGCGGCAGAGGCATCCGGGCGCGCGATCGACAGATGATGCGGCTGGAAGGCAATGGTCACGGGACCATCGGCAACGGCAGACAGATGCGCCGGAACCGGCAGGACGACGAGGCCATCGCGCTCGAAATGGGCGCCCGCCTTGACGAGATTGACCGTATTCAGCGGCGGGTCGGCGAAAGTCTTGGCCGAAACGAGATCGACCGGGCTGCGATAGACCGAGATGGTGGGGCCGAACTGGGTGACGCGGCCTTCGCTCAAGGTCGCGGTATTGCCGCCGAGAAGCAGTGCTTCGGTCGGCTCCGTCGTCGCATAGACGAAGATCGAGCCGGTGGCGGCGAACAGCTTCGGCAGCTCTTCGCGCAGTTCCTCGCGTAGCTTGTAGTCGAGGTTGGCGAGCGGCTCGTCGAGCAGAACCAGGCTGGCATTCTTGACGATGGCGCGGGCAAGCGCCGTGCGCTGCTGCTGGCCGCCGGAAAGATTGAGAGGGGTGCGATCGAGATAGGGCGTGAGCTTCATCAGCTCGGCGGCCTTCTTGACTTCCCGGTCTATGGTAGCGGCATCCTTGCCGGCAATGCGCATCGGCGAGGCGATGTTTTCATACACGGTCATCGCCGGATAGTTGATGAATTGCTGGTAGACCATGGCGACGCTGCGATCCTGCACGCGCACGCCGGTTACATCCTTGCCGTCGAAATGGATCGTGCCGGAGGTGGGCTTGTCCAGCCCCGCCATCAGCCGCATCAGCGATGTCTTGCCGGAGAGTGTCGGGCCGAGCAGCACGTTCAGCGACCCCCGCTCCAGCACAAGGTTGGTCGGGTGGATATGCGTATCCGCCCCAACAACCTTGGTTATGTTTTTCAGTTCAAGCATTACCAGGCTTCCTCCCAGCCGGAGCTAAAATGGCATATCGCCCTCAGGCGACGTCGCGCATCTTCTCCCGCATAAATTCCTCCAGTCCGGCAACATCAGCCGGACCCACTTTCAGGCCGAGCTTGGTGCGGCGCCACAACACGTCTTCAGCGTATCGCGCCCACTCCCTGTTCATCAGCCAGACAACTTCAACTTCGTAGAGATCCGCACCGAAATGGCGGCCGAGATCGGCAACAGTCTTCGCCTCTCCCAGCAGGCGCGCCGCGAGCGTACCATAAAGACGGACGAGACGCCGCGCATGGCGATCTTCCAGGAATGAATAGCGGCTCTTGAGCGCCGAGACCTGCGCCTCGTAACCGGTCGCGGGAAAATCGCCACCGGGAAGCGAGCTGCCGGCCGTCCAGGGCGCACCCTTGGCACCGATCGCTTCCACGATTTTTTCCATCGCGTGTTCGCCGAGGCGACGATAGGTGGTGAGCTTGCCGCCGAAGATATTCAGAACCGGCGCATTGCCGGCATCGCCCTCGACCTTCAGCACATAATCGCGTGTCGCTTCCTGTGCTTTGGAAGCGCCGTCGTCGAACAGCGGCCGCACGCCGGAATAGGTCCAGACGATATCGGCGGTCTCTACCGGCTCCTTGAAATATTCACTGGCGGCCTTGCAGAGATACTCTGTCTCCGCATCGCTGATGCGGACCTCGTGGGGATCGCCGGTATAGTCCTGATCGGTGGTGCCGATCAGCGTAAAATCCGTTTCGTACGGAATGGCGAAGATGATGCGGCCATCGGGATTCTGGAAGAAATAGGCGCGCGGATCATCGAACTTCTTGCGCACGACGATGTGACTGCCCTGCACGAGGCGGACATTGTGGGCGCTGTTCTTCCCGAACACGCCGGACAAAACCACATCGATCCAGGGGCCGGCCGCATTGACGAGCATGCGCGCCTTGAAGCTGCGGATCGTGCCGGTGGCGCGATCTTCGACATCGATATGCCAGAGACCGCCATCACGCCGCGCCGACGTCACGCGGCTGCGGCTCATGATAAGGGCGCCGCGATCGGCGGCATCGCGGGCGTTCAGCACCACCATGCGGGCATCATCAACCCAGCCATCGGAATATTCGAACGCCTTGGTGAACAGCGCCTTCAGCGGCTTTGCCGCCGGATCGCGCCGCATGTCGAGCGTCTTTGTTGCCGGCAACAGCTTGCGGCCGCCGATATGATCATAAAGGAACAGGCCAAGGCGGATGAGCCAGGCCGGACGAATGCCGCCCTTGTGGAACGGCAGCACGAAGCGCATCGGCCAGATGATATGCGGCGCCATCGCCCAGAGCACTTCGCGCTCCATCAGCGATTCCCGCACGAGACGAAATTCATAATGTTCGAGATACCGCAGCCCACCATGAATGAGCTTGGTCGCGGCCGAGGATGTGCCGGACGCGAAATCGTTCATTTCGGCAAGGGCGACCTTGTACCCACGGCCAGACGCATCGCGTGCGATACCGCAGCCGTTTATACCGCCACCGATGACGAAGATGTCGAATTGATCCTGCGCAGGCACGCCTTCTCTCCCCCCACTTTTCGCATCGCACAATTTTGCGCATTTGCGAAAGTAAATTTAGTTAAAGCGAAAATTTTTCGAATGTCAAACGAATGTTACAGGAAAAACATACGCTCGTGCCCTGCGCTCAGCGCCGCGCACTGGTTTCAATCAGCCGAACGTCCTGTTCCTGGCAGATCACGCGCACGTTTTCGACCGGACAGCTATCGGTGATAAAGGTGTGAACCTGGCTAATATGGCCGATGCGCACCGGGGCCGTGCGTTCGAATTTGGTCGAATCGGAGACCAAGATAACGTGGCGGGCATTGGCGATGATCGCCTGCGCCACTTTCACTTCGCGATAATCGAAATCCAGAAGCGCGCCATCCTGATCGATCGCGGAGGCACCGATGACCGCGTAATCGACCTTGAACTGGCGGATGAAATCAACCGCGGCTTCACCGACGATACCGCCATCGGCACCGCGCACCACGCCGCCGGCAATCACCACCTCGATGGAGGGGAAGACACGCAAGCGATTGGCAACGTTGATGTTGTTGGTAATGATCATCAACTCTTTGTGGTCAAGCAACGCTTCGCCCACCGCTTCTGTGGTCGTGCCGATATTGATGAACAGTGAGGAATTGTGCGGGATCATGGCGGCGGCGGCGGCGCCGATCGCCTGCTTTTCCCCGGCCGCGATCGACCGGCGCGCTTCGTATTTCACATTTTCGTTTCCGCTCGGAAATATCGCGCCGCCGTGAATGCGGGTCAGCACGCGCGCATCACAGAGATCGTTTAAATCCTTGCGGATGGTCTGCGGCGTTACCGCAAAACGGCCGGCCAGTTCATCGACCAGCACACGACCTTCCGTCTTTGCAAGCTCGAGGATTTCGGACTGTCGGCCCGTCAGATACATGGATGTTCCCCCGCCCTATTTCGTTTTCTTTCATAATAGGCAAAAACGAAAGCGGAGCAAATGGGGAAATCAAGCCATTTGGGAGGAGCGACCCCGTTACGGCGGCCATTGCATTGCAATTGCTACATGAATGGGTCAGCGTGATTTTATGACGGGAGGATTGCAAAATGTTTCACCCATCCTTGTTCAAGGGAATGAACGTTGTCGTGACCGGCGCGGGGCGCGGCATCGGCCTTGAGGTTGCGCGCCTGTTTCTCGATTGCGGCGCGCATGTGCTGCTGCATGCAGGACGCAGTTCGCAAGGCGAGATGCCGGATTTCCTTCAGGCCGCAGTCGAGGAAGCGCGCGCGCATATCGTTTATGGCGACTTCCTGACTGATCAGGGCATTGAGGATGTCGTGCGCCGCGCAGACAGCCTGTTCGAACACGTCGATGTGCTGATCAACAATGCCGGCACCATGGTCGGGCGCTTTCCGGCGGCGGAGCTGACGGACGATCAATACGAGACAGTTGTGCAGCTCAACCAGACCTCGGTGGTCGAGATCACCCGCGGACTGCTGCCGCAATTGCGCCGCGCGGCGCAGGGTGCGATCGTCAACACGGTTTCCATTTCCGCGCTGACGGGCGGCAGCGCCGGTTCGGCCATCTATTCGGCGAGCAAGGCTTTTGTCGCCACCTATTCGAAAGCCCTGGCACGCGAACTGGCGCCCGATGGCATCCGCGTCAACTGCGTTTCGCCCGGCACGATTACCACCGATTTCCACGAGCGCTATTCGAGCGCGGAAAAGCTGGAAGCGACGCGGAAATCGATCCCGCTGCAGCGGCTCGGCACGCCGGAAGATTGCGCGCCGGCCTATCTCTTCCTCGCATCATCTGCGCTTTCCGGCTACATCACCGGCCAGGTGCTGGAGGTGAATGGCGGCCAGCTGATCTGCTGACATGATCGACAAGCTGGAATTCTTCATCGCGTTGGCGCAGGAGCGGCATTTCGGCCGGGCGGCGGAGCTGTGCGGCATCACCCAGCCGACGCTGTCCGCCGCCATCCGCCAGCTGGAGGATCAGCTGGGCGTAATGCTGGTCGTGCGCGGCGCCCGTTATCAGGGACTGACGCCGGAGGGCCAGCGGGTGCTGGAATGGGCTCGCCGAATCGTCGGCGACAGCCGCACCATGCGCGAGGAAATGCGGGCGGCGCGCAAGGGGCTCGTCGGTCATATCCGCATCGGCGCCGTCCCGACGACGCTGGCCATGGTGCCGAGCATCACCGGGCCGTTTCAGGAAAAACACCCGGAGGTGACGTTCAGCATCATCTCCACGACTTCGCTGAAAATCCTCGGCCTGTTGGAAAATCTGGAGATCGATGCCGGGCTGACCTATCTCGAAAACGAACCGCTGGGGCGGGTGACCAGCGTGCCGCTGCAGGTGGAGCGCTACCATCTGGTGACGGCGGCGGGAACGCCGCTTGCCGATCGCGAAAGCGTGACGTGGAAGGAAGTGAGCGGTCTTCGGCTTTGTCTATTGACCGCCGATATGCAGAACCGCCGCATCATCAACCAGCATTTTGCCGAGGCCGGCGCGGTTGCGGCACCGACGCTGGAATCCAACTCGATGATCGTGCTGTTTTCACATGTGCGTACCGGTCACTGGGCGAGCATCATGCCCTTCAACGTCGCGAATTCATTCGGTTTTCACAAGGACATCAAGATCATTCCGATCACCGAGCCCGATGCGCACCACACGGTTGGACTGGTTGCGACCCATCGCGAACCGTTCACGCCACTGGTTTCGGCCTTGCTGCACGAAGCACGCCTTTTGAGCGAGCGACAGATGGCTTGATAGAAATTTTCTATCGCCCGACGAAACACCCGTATTGACCCGGAACGGCCCTGCTGCGAAGCTTTTTTTAAAGGAATAGGCGCGCGACGGGCGGGAGGCCTCATGGGCTGCCTTTGCTGATGCCGCATCGACAACAGGCTTTGGCTTGCCGGGAGGGAAGACCGTGAATTTGCATATGCCCGTGCCCGATATCGACGCGCGAACGCTCGCGATCGTCAATGAACTCAAGGGGCTGGAAGGCCCGCTGCTGCCGATCCTGCATGAGATCCAGGCCGAGTTCGGCTATGTGCCGGAAGACTGTCTTCCCGTGATTGCACGCGAGCTCAACCTTTCCCGCGCCGAAGTGCATGGGGTCGTGACCTTCTATCACGATTATCGCCGCCATCCCGCCGGCCGCCATGTATTAAAGCTCTGCCAGGCCGAGGCCTGCCAGTCGATGGGCTCTGATGCCGTCGCCGCGAAGGTAAAGGCGCTGCTCGGCATCGATTTCCATGAAACCACCGAGGATGGCGCGGTGACGCTGGAGCCGGTCTACTGTCTCGGGCTCTGTTCCACCGCACCCGCCGCGATGCTCGATGGCGAGGTGCATGGGAGGCTCGATGACGATGCCATTGCCGACCTCGTTGCGGAGGCGCGCCGATGACCGTCACCATTTTCGTTCCCCGCGATGCCGCAGCGCTGGCCGTCGGCGCAGACAGGGTGGCGAAAGCCATCGAGACGGAAATCGCGGCCCGCGGCCTTGATGCGCGCATCGTGCGCAACGGTTCGCGCGGCATGCTCTGGCTGGAGCCCTTAGTCGAAGTTCGTACCGATCACGGCCGCATCGCCTATGGGCCTGTGCGTCCCGCCGATGTCGCCTCGCTCTTCGATGCCGGCTTCCTTGAAGGCGGCGCGCATCCGCTCTGCCATGGACCGACCCATGACATTCCCTATTATGCCAGCCAGACCCGTCTCACCTTTTCCCGCTGCGGCGTGACCGATCCGCTGTCGATCGAGGACTATCGCCATTATCAAGGCCTGACGGGTCTCACAAAAGCGATCTCGATGACGCCTGCCGAGATCGTCAGCCAAGTTACCGACAGCGGCTTGCGCGGGCGCGGCGGCGCGGGCTTTCCGACCGGAATCAAATGGAAGACGGTGATGGATGCGGCCGGGCCGCAGAAATATATCGTCTGCAATGCCGACGAGGGCGATAGCGCGACGTTTGCCGACCGGATGATCATGGAAGGTGACCCCTTCGTGCTGATCGAAGGCATGGCGATCGCCGGCATCGCGACAGGCGCGACCAAGGGTTACGTCTATATCCGCTCGGAATATCCGCATGCGATCAAGACCATGGACGAGGCGATCCGCATCGCTCGCCAGAACGGGATGCTTGGGCCTTCGGTGCTGGGTTCGGCCTACGCCTTCGACATGGAAGTGCGCAGCGGCGCAGGCGCCTATGTCTGCGGCGAGGAAACATCGCTGCTGAACAGCCTGGAGGGCAAACGCGGCATCGTGCGCGCCAAGCCGCCGCTGCCGGCGCTTCAGGGTTTTCTGGGACGACCGACCGTCGTCAACAATGTGATGTCGCTGGCGTCCGTGCCTGTCATTCTCGACCGAGGACCGGAATTCTACCGTGATTTCGGCATGGGCCGCTCGCGCGGCACGATCCCGATCCAGATCGCCGGCAACGTCAAGTATGGCGGCCTCTATGAGGTTGCCTTCGGCCTGACACTCGGCGAGATCGTTGAAAAGATCGGCGGCGGCACGGCCAGTGGGCGGCCGGTAAAGGCCGTGCAGGTCGGCGGGCCGCTCGGGGCCTATTTCCCGGTCTCGATGTTCGACACGCCGTTTGACTACGAGGCTTTTGCCGCGAGAGACGGCTTGATCGGCCATGCCGGCATCACCGTTTTCGACGATACGGTCGACATGCTGAAGCAGGCGCGGTTTGCGATGGAATTCTGCGCCATCGAAAGCTGCGGCAAGTGCACACCCTGCCGCATCGGCTCGACCCGTGGCGTCGAGACCGCCGACAAGATAGCCCGCGGCATCGAGCCCGAAAAGAACAAGGTGTTGCTTGCCGATCTCTGCAACACGATGAAATTCGGCTCGCTTTGTGCGCTGGGCGGCTTCACGCCTTACCCGGTGATGAGCGCGATGACACATTTCCCGGAAGACTTTTCGCCGGCGCCGGTGGTGGAGGCTGCGGAATGATGAGCCTGACGCACCCTACCCCCCTCTGTCACTTCGTGACATCTCCCCCTCAAGGGGGGAGATCGTTCTTTTTCCAAATGAGCCGCGTTTCAACCGCGAACGTGCCACTTGCGATCTCCCCCCTTGAGGGGAAGATGCCCGACAGGGCAGAGGGGGGTAACGCCTCCGCACCACACTCTTTCCTTTCTTCCGCACAGGAGGTCCGCCATGTCCCTCGTTCCTGAAATCGACTACGGCACGCCGGCTTCCCGCGCGGAAAAGATGGTGACGCTGACCATTGATGGTCGCGATATCACTGTGCCGGAAGGCACCTCGATCATGCGGGCATCCATGGAAGCCGGCATCCAGGTGCCGAAACTCTGCGCCACCGACATGGTCGATGCCTTCGGCTCCTGCCGCCTTTGTCTCGTGGAGATCGAGGGGCGCAACGGCACGCCCGCCTCCTGCACGACGCCGGTTGCGCCCGGCCTCAAGGTACACACCCAGACCTCGCGCCTTAAGGACATCCGCAAGGGCGTAATGGAGCTTTATATCTCCGACCACCCGCTCGACTGTCTGACCTGCGCCGCCAATGGCGACTGCGAGCTGCAGGACATGGCCGGCGCCGTGGGCCTGCGTGATGTGCGCTACGGCTATGAAGGCGACAATCACGTCAAGGCGCGGGAGAACGGCGAAGCCAATGCCCGCTGGATGCCGAAGGACGAGTCCAACCCCTATTTCACCTATGATCCTTCCAAGTGCATCGTCTGTTCGCGCTGTGTGCGCGCCTGTGAAGAGGTGCAGGGCACCTTTGCGCTGACCATCGAGGGCCGCGGCTTCGACAGTCGCGTTTCGCCCGGCATGCACGAAAACTTTCTCTCCTCCGAATGCGTTTCCTGCGGCGCCTGCGTGCAGGCCTGCCCGACGGCGACGCTGACGGAAAAATCCGTCATCGAGATCGGCCAGCCGGAGCATTCCGTCGTTACCACCTGCGCCTATTGCGGCGTTGGCTGCTCGTTCAAGGCGGAGATGCGTGGCGAGGAACTTGTGCGCATGGTGCCGTGGAAGGACGGCAAGGCCAATCGCGGCCACTCCTGCGTCAAGGGCCGCTTCGCCTATGGCTACTCTACCCACAAGGAACGCATCCTCAACCCGATGATCCGCGAGAAGGTCTCCGATCCCTGGCGGGAAGTGACCTGGGAGGAGGCCTATGCCCATGTCGCCTCCGAATTCCGTCGCATCCAGTACCAGTATGGCCGCGAGGCGATCGGCGGCATCACGTCTTCTCGCTGCACCAATGAGGAAACCTTCCTCGTGCAGAAGCTGATCCGGGCCGGCTTCGGCAACAACAATGTCGATACCTGCGCCCGTGTCTGCCATTCGCCGACCGGCTACGGTCTTGGCCAGACCTTCGGCACCTCCGCCGGCACGCAGGATTTCGATTCGGTTGAGCATTCCGATGTCGTCGTCATCATCGGCGCCAACCCGACGGACGGCCACCCGGTCTTCGGGTCGCGGCTGAAAAAGCGGCTGCGGCAGGGCGCGAAGCTGATCGTCATCGATCCACGCCGTACCGATATCGTGCGTTCGCCCCATATCGAGGCTGCCTATCACCTGCCGCTGAAGCCGGGCACCAATGTCGCCGTCATGACGGCGCTCGCCCATGTGATCGTCACCGAAGGGCTTTTCGACGAAAAATTCATCCGGGAGCGTTGTGACTGGTCGGAATTCGAGGACTGGGCCGCTTTCGTCGCCGATGAGAGCCATAGTCCGGAAGCGATCGAAAAATACACCGGCGTGAAGCCTGAGGATATTCGCGGCGCGGCCCGTCTGTTCGCCACCGGCGGCAATGGCGCGATCTATTATGGCCTCGGCGTGACCGAGCACAGCCAGGGTTCGACCACCGTCATGGCAATTGCCAACCTTGCCATGGCGACCGGCAATATCGGCCGCCCCGGAGTCGGGGTGAACCCGCTGCGTGGCCAGAACAATGTGCAGGGCTCGTGCGATATGGGCTCCTTCCCGCATGAACTGCCGGGCTATCGCCACGTCTCTGACGATGCGACCCGCGAGATTTTTGAGAAGATGTGGGGCGTGAAGCTCTCGGACGAGCCGGGACTGCGCATTCCCAACATGCTGGATGCCGCCGTCGATGGTTCGTTCAAGGGTATCTACATTCAGGGCGAGGACATCCTGCAATCCGACCCGGACACCAAGCATGTGGCGGCCGGTCTTGCGGCGATGGAATGCGTGGTGGTGCAGGACCTGTTCCTCAACGAAACCGCCAACTACGCCCATGTCTTCCTGCCGGGCTCGACCTTCCTCGAAAAGGACGGCACCTTCACCAATGCCGAGCGCCGCATCAACCGCGTGCGCAAGGTGATGACGCCGCGCAACGGCTATGGCGACTGGGAAATCACCCAGAAGCTGGCGCAGGCCATGGGCCTCGACTGGAACTACACGCACCCGTTCGAGATCATGGACGAGATCGCGGCAACGACGCCGAGCTTCGCCCTCGTCTCCTACGACTATCTCGACAAGATGGGCTCGGTGCAGTGGCCCTGCAACGAGAAAACGCCGTTGGGCTCCCCGATCATGCATATCGACGGCTTTGTGCGCGGCAAGGGCAAGTTCATCCGCACCGAATATGTCGCGACCCACGAGCGCACCGGGCCACGTTTCCCGCTGCTGCTCACCACCGGCCGTATTCTCAGCCAGTACAATGTCGGGGCGCAGACGCGGCGCACCGACAATGTCGTCTGGCACGAGGAGGACCGGCTGGAAATCCATGCCCATGATGCCGAAAACCGCGGCATTCACGATGGCGACTGGGTAAAACTCACCAGCCGTTCGGGCGATACGACGCTGCGCGCGCTGATCACCGATCGCGTGGCGCCGGGCGTGGTCTACACCACGTTCCACCACCCGACGACGCAGGCCAATGTCATCACCACGGATTTCTCCGACTGGGCGACCAACTGCCCGGAATACAAGGTGACGGCCGTGCAGGTCTCGCCCTCCAACGGGCCTTCGGACTGGCAGGTGGAATATGACGAGCAGGCCCGGCAGTCGCGCCGGATCGTGGCGAAGCTTGAGGCGGCGGAATAAGAGCCGATCAATGTGGAGCTTGCCGCCGATACCCCCCTCTGCCCTGCCGGGCATCTCCCCCTCAGGGGGGGAGATCGGCAAGAAGCGCTTTCTCGCTCAAACAAGGAGAGGCTGCGAGGGAAATGAACGATCTCCCCCCTTGAGGGGGAGATGTCACGACGTGACAGAGGGGGGTAGAGCTGCACCCCGTACGCTCCCATGACGTCTCTCCGCACCACCGCAAAGGTCCCAGAAATCTTTCGCCGCAAAGATTCAGTCGGCGAAGGCGAGCGGGTTGTGCCGGAAGAGACGCCGGTGGCCTTCAGCTATGGCGGCTCGACCCATGCCGTGATGATGGCGACGCCGGATGATCATGAGGATTTTGCGGTCGGTTTCAGCCTGACCGAGGGCATCATCACCGATATCAGCGAGATCGAAGAGGTCGAGGCCATCCGGACCGAAATCGGCATCGACCTGCAGATCCGGCTTGCGGAGGATCGCAACGACCGGCTGGTGGCGCGCCGGCGGCATATGGCCGGGCCGGTGGGCTGCGGGCTTTGCGGCATCGAATCGATCGAGGAAGCCGTGCGGCCAACGCCGGATGTCAGCGCTTCACCGCTTCGAATGAGCGAGCGGGATATCGTCGAAGCCGTCGCCGAGCTTGGCAGCCGGCAGCCGCTGCATTTCGAGACGCGCGCCGTGCATGGCGCGGGCTTTTACGTGCCGGGCAAAGGCATCGTTGCCGTGCGCGAGGATGTCGGGCGGCACAATGCGCTGGACAAGCTGGCTGGGGCGGCCGCCCGGGCCGGCTATGCCGGCCGCGATGGCGCCGTTGTCGTTACCAGTCGCGTTTCTGTCGAGATGGTGCAGAAGACGGCGATGATCGGCAGCCCGGTCATCATCGCCATTTCCGCGCCGACGGCGCTTGCCATCCGCACGGCCGAGAAGGCCGGCATGACATTGGTCGCTCTGGTGCGCGGCGACGAGTTCGAGATTTTCACCCATAGCGACCGTATCTATCCAGGAGCAGCCTCCGATGTCGCATGACCAGCCGCACAAGACGACCGACGACAAGCTCATCTACATGGCCAATCAGATCGCCACTTTCTTCAAGTCGCAACCGGAAGGGGAGCAAGTGAAGGGGATTTCCGGCCATATCAACAAATTCTGGGAACAGCGCATGCGCCGCGCTTTCTTTGTCATGATCGATCAAGGCGATTCGCGGTTTGATCCTCTGGTGGTGAAGGCTGCGGCGCTGATCAAGCGGCCTGCGGAGGTGAAGCAGGTTTAAGCCGTCGATTCGCTCTTCTCCCCTTGTGGGAGAAGATGTCCGAAGGACAGATGAGGGGGTCTTTGCGACAGACTCCGAGCCAGCCGCCCCCTCATCCGGCGCTGCGCGCCACCTTCTCCCACAAGGGGAGAAGTGGGAGAGCGCAGCAAGCATCTGCGCTACAAACGCCTCTCCGCGATTTCAGTTCTCAACACCCGCGAATCAGCGACTGATTCGTGTCGATAACACCACCGATGAAAGCGTGCGCTCCACACCGTCGATCTCGCCTATCCGGTCTATGATCAGGTCGAGCGCGCTGATGGACGGGGCCGCGATAATCGCGATCAGATCGAAACTGCCGCTCACCGAATGCAGCGTGCGGACCTGCTGCAACGCATGAAGCTCCTGCGTCACGCGCGCCAGCGCCTTGGGAGCAAGCGTGATCAGCACATGGGCCTTCACAAGTCCCTGCTCGAAATCGTCCGACAGCCGGATGCCATAGCCGGCGATCACGCCGTCCCGCTCCAGCCTCTCGATCCGGGACTGAACCGTGGTGCGCGACAGGCCGAGCTTCCGCGCCAACATTGCCGTTGGCAACCTGGCGTTTTCGCTGAGCAGTGACAGAAGCTGCCGGTCTTTATCCGATATCGTCATTTCGCTTCTTTTGATCGTCTATCTGCCGATATTGATGCGTCATTTCTAACAGAATGAAGCTACGTTTCAACTGCACTTGGGCCCATCATAAAGCATCGAATGCACATGAGGGGATTGCAGACATGAAAAATATCGTCGTTATTGGAGCCGGAAAAATCGGCTCAACCATTGCGCGGCTTCTGGCAAACTCCGGCGACTATCATGTCACGCTTGCCGACCACAGCGCCGACCAGCTCGCCCATATCGAAAAGCACGCGGCAATCGCCACTGCGCAGATCGATATCGCTGACCAGACGGCTCTCGTATCGCTGCTTTCCGGCAAATTCGCCGTGCTGAGCGCCGCCCCCTACCATCTGACGATCGCAATCGCAGAAGCCGCTGCCAAGGCCGGCGTGCACTATCTCGACCTGACCGAAGACGTCGAATCGACCCGCCGTGTCAAGCAGATCGCCGAGACCGCCAAGACCACCTTCATTCCGCAGTGCGGCCTCGCACCGGGCTTCATCTCGATCGTCGCCAACGATCTCGCCAGCCGTTTCGACACGCTCGACAGCGTGCGCATGCGCGTCGGCGCCCTGCCGCAGTATCCGTCCAACGCGCTGAACTATAATCTCACCTGGAGCACGGACGGCGTTATCAACGAATATATCGAACCCTGTGAAGCCATCGTCGAGGGGCAACTGATCGAAGTGCCAGCGCTGGAAGAGCGGGAAGAATTCTCGCTCGACGGCGTGACCTACGAAGCCTTTAACACGTCAGGCGGCCTCGGCACGCTCTGCGAGACACTGAAGGGCAAGGTGCGCACGCTGAACTACCGCACCATCCGTTATCCCGGCCATGCCGCGATCATGAAGGCGCTGCTGAACGACCTCGGTCTGCGCCATCGCCGCGAAGTGCTGAAGGACATCTTTGAGAACGCCCTGCCCTCTACCATGCAGGATGTCGTTATCGTCTTCGTAACCGTATCCGGCCGCAAGGATGGCCGTCTGGTGCAGGAAACCTATGCCAACAAGGTCTACAGCGCCGTCGTTGCCGGGCGCATGATGAGCGCCATCCAAATCACCACGGCCTGCAGCATCTGCGCCGTGCTCGACATGCTCGCCAAGGGCGAACTGCCGGAAAAGGGTTTCGTCCGCCAGGAAGAAATCAGCCTCGACCCGTTCCTGAAGAGCCGCTTCGGCCACTACTACGAGCAGCGTCACTATTCCGAGAAGGCCGCAAGCTAAGACGGTCACCTGCGGAGGAGGAGAACGCCCGGCGTGATGCCGGGCGTTTTCGTTTGGGGTCAGGTGCGGCCGAAGTCGTCGTCGAGGCGGATGATGTCATCGTCGCCAAGATAAGAGCCGGTCTGTACCTCGATCAGTTCCAGCGGGATCTTGCCGGGATTGCTGAGGCGGTGCACGGCGCCCTGAGGGATATCGACGGACTGGTTTTCATGCAGAAGTCGCGTCTGGCCGTCGATGATGATTTCGGCGGTGCCGCGCACCACGATCCAGTGTTCGGCGCGATGATGATGTTTTTGCAGCGAGATACTGGCACCCGGGCGCACGCGAAGCTTCTTTACCTCAAAACGCTTTCCTGCCAGCACCGATGCGACCGAGCCCCACGGGCGGTATGATGTTGGGTGCGTCTGGGTCAAGATGCTGGTGGACTTGGATGCGCCGAGACGCTTGACGATCTGGCCGACGTTCTGGCTTTCCGACAAAGGGCCGATGTAGACGGCATCTTCGCTGGCGATGACCGCAACCTCGGACAATCCTTGCACGGCGATATGGATATCCCGGGAAAGCACCAGCGAGTTGCGGGTGTTGTTGACCGTCACCTTCTCACCCAGCACGTTGCCATCGGCATCCTTGTCGCCCACGGCCCAGACGGAATCCCAGCTGCCGAGGTCGGACCAGCGAAAGCCGGAGGGCACGACGGCGGCATCGGCCGTCTTTTCGAAAACAGCGTAATCGACCGAAATATCCGGGGCTTGCGAGAATGTTTCCTCATCGAGGCGGATGAAATCCAGATCATGCTTCGCCGCCTGAACGGCCCGCTGCGCAGCGTCATAGACGCCCGGCGCGTGGCGCAGGATTTCGCCTAGGAACTGGCTGACCGGCAGCATGAACATGCCGGAATTCCAGAGATACCGACTGTCCGCAACCAGTTCCTCGGCACGCTGCTGATTTGGCTTTTCGATGAAACGGGCAACCTTGTGGGCCCCTGAATCGAGCGAATCGCCCGTTTCGATATAGCCGTAGCCGGTCGCGGCTTCTGTCGGCCTGATGCCGAAGGTAACGAGTTTTCCGGCATCTGCCGTTTCGCGGGCGAGGCGGATGCAGTCGAAATACGTCGTGTCGGCGTCGATCTCATGGTCGGATGCCAGAACCTGCATGATGGCGCCATCGCCATGATCGCGCAAAATGGCAAAAGCGGCGGCGGCAAGCGCCGGCGCGGTGTTGCGGGCGATCGGCTCAAGCAGGATAGCACCAAGCTCCGCATCCACGCTGCGCGCCTGCTCGGCGACGATGAAACGGAAATCGGCATTTGTGACGATGATCGCGGGTTCGTAAAGCGCAGGATCGGACACCCGCTGAAGGGTGCGTTGAAAAAGAGAAAAGTCGCCGAGAAATTGCAGGAACTGCTTTGGTGCTTCGGCGCGGGAAAGCGGCCAAAGGCGCGTTCCCTTGCCACCGGCCATAATGACCGGGATGATTTTTACAGACATGGATACCTCTATACGCGGTGGCGGATAACCGCCCAAATTCAATTCTGGAAATGGCCAAGCCTAACCCAGGACTGTGTCAAAAGGAAACTAGCGCAGAGGCAAACTGTATCCATGATTAATAACCGAACCGGATCCGTGATCACGACCCGAACGGCGTGTCGTTGAAGCCGTGTTACCCCGAAGCCAACAAAAAACCCCGCCGAAGCGGGGTTCTGAAAACGTCCATCGGGTTGAACCGATCAGGCGGCGACAACGATCTCGTTGAGCTGGGTCAGTTCAGCAAGGAACTGCTCAAGACGAGTCAGATGCTCGTCGCTGTGGTTGTTTTCGTCGATTTGTGCCTTGACGGCAGCGATACGCTTATCAAGGGAAGCCCTATCGAACTCATCGGACGACACGGCGGACTCAGCCAGCAGCGTGCAGCCGGTTGGCAGGATATCGGCGAAACCGCCGAAAACCACGTAGCGGTTCGTTGCACCGGCAGCGGTCTTCACGGTGACGACGCCCGGCTTCAGGGTGGTCATGGTCGGGGCATGGTTGGCCATGACGGTCATTTCGCCTTCCGTTGCCGGAATGACGACTTCCGTCACCCGCTCGGAAAGGAGCAGACGTTCCGGAGAAACAAGCTCGAAGTTGAAATCAGCCATCTCAAATTAGCGAATAGCGAATAGTAAATAGCGAATAGGTTGGAAAAACCGTTCCGCACATTCCAATCTATCCCTATTCGCTACTCCCTATTCGCTATTCGCTTCGATTAAGCGGCTTCAGCAGCCAGCTTCTTGGCCTTTTCGATCGCTTCGTCGATGGAGCCGACCATGTAGAAGGCGGCTTCCGGAAGGTGATCGTACTCGCCGTTGACGAGGCCCTTGAAGCCTTTGATCGTGTCTTCGAGAGCAACAAGCTTGCCCGGGGAACCGGTGAAGACTTCGGCGACGAAGAACGGCTGGCTCAGGAAGCGCTCGATCTTACGAGCACGGGCAACGGCCAGCTTGTCTTCTTCAGACAGTTCGTCCATGCCCAGGATGGCGATGATGTCCTGGAGAGCCTTGTAGCGCTGCAGGGTCGTCTGGACCTTACGAGCAACTTCGTAGTGATCCTCACCGACAACCATCGGGTCGAGCATGCGCGAGGTCGAGTCGAGCGGGTCGACAGCCGGGTAGATACCCTTTTCAGCGATCGAGCGCGACAGAACGGTCGTTGCGTCCAAGTGGGCGAACGAGGTTGCCGGCGCCGGGTCGGTCAAGTCGTCGGCGGGAACGTAAATGGCCTGAACCGAGGTGATCGAACCCTTGGTCGTGGTGGTGATGCGTTCCTGCATCTGGCCCATGTCGGTGGCGAGCGTCGGCTGATAACCAACGGCCGAAGGAATACGGCCGAGAAGAGCCGACACTTCGGAACCTGCCTGGGTGAAGCGGAAGATGTTGTCAACGAAGAACAGAACGTCCTGGCCCTTGTCGCGGAAGTCTTCAGCGATGGTCAGACCGGTGAGCGCGACGCGAGCGCGGGCGCCCGGCGGTTCGTTCATCTGGCCGTAAACGAGCGCAGCCTTGGAGCCTTCGCCGCCGCCATGCTTGTTCACGCCGGACTCGATCATTTCGTGGTAAAGGTCGTTGCCTTCGCGGGTACGTTCACCCACGCCTGCGAACACCGAGTAACCACCGTGCGCCTTGGCGACGTTGTTGATCAGTTCCATGATGAGAACGGTCTTGCCGACCCCGGCGCCGCCGAACAGGCCGATCTTGCCGCCCTTTGCGTAAGGCGCGAGCAGGTCGACGACCTTGATGCCGGTGACGAGTATCTGGGCTTCAGTAGACTGCTCGACATAGGCCGGAGCGTCCTGGTGGATGGCGCGCTTGGAAGCGGTGATCAGCGGGCCTGCTTCGTCAACCGGCTCGCCGATGACGTTCATGATGCGGCCGAGGGTCTCGTCGCCGACCGGAACCGAGATCGGGGAGCCCGTGTCCGTGACCGCCTGACCGCGAACCAGACCTTCGGTCGAGTCCATGGCGATGGTGCGGACGGCGTTTTCGCCGAGGTGCTGGGCAACTTCGAGAACAAGGCGGTTGCCGTTGTTGTCGGTTTCCAGCGCGTTCAGGATCGACGGCAGTTGACCTTCTTCGAAGGCAACGTCGACGACGGCGCCGATGACCTGGGTGACCTTACCGATTGCGCCTGCTGCCGCGACGACAGCAGCCGGAGCCTTGGCAGAAGCTGCCTTCCGCGGTGCAGCCGGTTTCTTCACCGCTGCGGTATCTGTGGGGGTAGCTGCCTTAGCCATAATTCTTACCCTCTTTCCGTAACCTTAGAGCGCTTCCGCGCCCGAAATGATTTCAATGAGTTCCTTGGTGATCTGCGCCTGACGCTGACGGTTGTAGTTGAGCGTCAGCTTGTTGATCATCTCACCGGCATTGCGCGTGGCGTTGTCCATCGCGCTCATCTTGGCACCCATTTCACCCGCGACGTTTTCGAGCAGAGCCCGGAACACCTGGACAGAAATGTTGCGCGGGATCAGGTCGCTGAGGATCTCGCCGGCATCGGGCTCATATTCGTAGATCGCGCCCGTATCGGCAGAGACACCTTCCGGAACAGCAGCCGGGATCAGCTGCAGCGCGGTGGGAACCTGCGAAATGACCGACTTGAACTCCGAATAGAACAGCGTGCAGACATCGAACTCGCTCTTTTCGAAGAGCGAGATGATCTTTTTGCCGATCACATCAGCGTTCTCGAAACCGATCTTCTTGACTTCGCGAAGATCGACACGGTCGATGATCAGCGACGCGAATTCGCGACGCAGGATATCGAAGCCCTTCTTGCCGACGCAGATGATCTTGACCGTCTTGCCCTGAGCCAGAAGCTTGCGGACGTGATCGCGCGCAAAACGGGCGATCTGTCCGTTGAAGCCGCCGCAAAGGCCGCGCTCTGCGGTGCAGACGACGAGAAGATGCGTCTGATCCTTGCCGGTGCCCGTCATCAGCAGCGGGGCGTCGGCGTCGCCGCCGACAGCCTGAGCGATGTTCGAGAGAACAGCACTCATACGCTGCGAGTAAGGCCGAGCGGCCTCGGCCGCCTCCTGCGCACGCCGAAGCTTCGCCGCGGCGACCATTTTCATCGCCTTGGTGATCTTCTGCGTCGCCTTGACGGAGGCGATCCTGTTTTTCAGATCCTTAAGTGAAGGCATCCGTTATCCGTCCTTATGGAACCCGATCAGGCGAAAGACTTGGCGAAGGCATCGAGAGCAGCCTTGAGCTTGCCCTTGGTGTCGTCGCTGATAGCCTTTTCCGTGCGGATGGTGTCGAGGATAGCCTTGCCTTCCGAGCGCATGTAGGACAGCACGCCCTGCTCGAAGGCGCCGACCTTGGCGACCGGAATCTTGTCGAGGTAGCCGTTCACGCCTGCGAAGATGACCGCGACCTGCTCTTCCGTCTTCAGCGGCGAGAACTGCGGCTGCTTCAGGAGTTCCGTCAGGCGGGCCCCGCGGTTCAGGAGACGCTGCGTTGCAGCGTCGAGGTCCGAACCGAACTGGGCGAAGGCAGCCATTTCACGATACTGGGCGAGTTCACCCTTGATCGAGCCGGCAACCTGCTTCATCGCCTTGATCTGAGCGGCCGAACCAACGCGGGAAACCGACAGACCGACGTTAACGGCGGGGCGGATACCCTGATAGAACAGGTCCGTTTCAAGGAAGATCTGGCCGTCGGTGATCGAGATCACGTTGGTCGGGATGAACGCCGAAACGTCGTTACCCTGGGTTTCGATGACCGGCAGAGCCGTGAGCGAGCCAGCACCCATTTCGTCGGAGAGCTTTGCAGCGCGCTCGAGCAGGCGGGAGTGAAGGTAGAAAACGTCGCCCGGATAAGCTTCGCGGCCCGGAGGACGGCGCAGCAGCAGGGACATCTGGCGATAGGCAACAGCCTGCTTGGAAAGGTCGTCGTAACCGATCAGAGCGTGCTGGCCGTTGTCGCGGAAGTATTCGCCCATGGCAGCGCCGGCGAACGGAGCGAGGTACTGCATCGGAGCCGGATCGGAAGCCGTCGCCGCAACGATGATCGAGTACTTCAGCGCGCCGCGCTCTTCGAGCACCTTGACGAATTGGGCAACAGTCGAGCGCTTCTGGCCGATAGCGACGTATACGCAGAACAGCTTTTCAGCTTCCGGGCCGTTATCGTGGATCGCCTTCTGGTTCAGGATCGTGTCCAGAATGATGGCGGTCTTGCCGGTCTGACGGTCACCGATGACGAGTTCGCGCTGGCCACGACCAACCGGGATCAGAGCGTCGATAGCCTTGAGGCCGGTCGACATCGGCTCATGAACCGACTTGCGCGGAATGATGCCGGGAGCCTTGACGTCAACACGCGAACGCTTGGCGGCATTGATCGGGCCCTTGCCGTCGATCGGATTGCCGAGAGCGTCAACGACGCGGCCGAGCAGTTCCGGACCAACCGGAACGTCGACGATGGCGCCAGTCCGCTTAACGGTGTCGCCTTCCTTGATTTCGCGGTCGGCGCCGAAAATAACGACACCGACGTTGTCGGCTTCAAGGTTCAGGGCCATGCCGCGAATTCCGCCCGGGAATTCAACCATCTCACCTGCCTGGACGTTGTCCAGACCGTAGACGCGGGCAATACCGTCACCGACGGAAAGCACCTGTCCGACTTCGGAGACTTCTGCCTCCTGGCCGAAATTTTTGATCTGATCTTTGAGAATTGCGGAAATTTCCGCGGCGCGGATATCCATCAGCCGACCTCTTTCAGTGCAAGCTTAAGGCTCGAGAGCTTTGTGCGAAGGGAAGTGTCAATTTGGCGGGACCCGACCTTAACGATCAAACCACCGAGAATAGACGGATCAACGGTCACGTTGATCGCCACGTCTTTGCCGGTGACGCCTTTCAGCGCCGCCTTCAATTCTGTTTCTTGCGCTGCATCCAGCGCATGGGCCGAAGTCACATCAGCAGCCACTTCGCCACGATGACGGGCGGCGATGACGCGATAGGACTTCACGATGCCCGGCACCGCAAAGAGGCGGCGATTGCGGGCAACGACCTTGAGGAAATTTGCGACCAGACCGGAAATGCCGGCCTTGGTGACGATGGCAGAAATTGCCTTGAACTGGTCGTCGGCAGAAAAGACCGGGCTGACGATCAGGCGCTTCAGATCAGCACTCTCATCGATCATGGACTGGAACCGATCCAGATCAGACCCTACGCTCTCCACGGAGTTTGCCTCGAGGGCAAGCTCAAACAGCGAAGACGCGTACCTTTCTGCAACACCGGAAATGAGCTCGGATGTATCTGCCACGGGTACAAGCTTCTCTCATTTTAATCCAAGGGCGATGTCTGCGGCGAGCCGTAAACCCAACACCTTGAATTTGTTGCGATATTTTTTGAGTTCTTCAAGCCGGGCGGCTTGCTTCCCCCACAAGTCGCGGTTCGTCTAGCATAGGATATCTGGACTCGCAACACGCCAAGGCCACGAATGCGCGATAACTCGGCATCGTCAGGCCAAATTTTGCCAAAAATGAGGTTTGAAATGATGCAGTCTAGCGCCGTCCTGCGATCAGGCGCCTCTCAGATCATGCCAAATACGTAAGCCAAAGGCAGCGCTGCAAGCACCGTCTGGGCGGCGAGATAAAGCCAGTTCCAGAGCGTGTTGCCCCCATCCGACAGCATGGAGAGAATGCGGCCGAAAGCCGCCAGCGCAAAGGCTACGCCCAGTGCCAGATAAACCATCGGCTGGGCAAGAAGCACGGCCGCAAGCCCAAGCCCAAGAGGAAAACCGCCCATGACGGAGCGCGCTTCGGCATAACCGCCACGCCGGCCTTCGCGCAGGTCAAGGCCGATCGCCCTGAAGGCGAGGCCGGGGGCAAAGAGAAAGATGAGACCGATCGCCGCAGTCGCAAGCGCCGCGCAGAACGCCAGGAACTCACCGGTTTCCGTTGGGATATAGAATTCCATAGTTCGGATCCTCGATCTATTTCAGCCATCCAACGCGAGCTTTATCCTAGCCCCGAAGAAAAGGGAATCGGGGATGAAGCCGGTTTCCTCGATCAGTTCTCTCGACCATCACGAGACTTTCTGTGAGTGTCACTCCGCTTCTTCGATTTAAAGAAACAGAGTCCCCTTCAGCAGAAAGTTGCCAATGGCGTTAAGTGTTAAAGTGGTGAAGAGGCTTGCTTCACTGATGATAGTCGTCATCGCCTCTTATGCGGGAGGCCTGCTGCTTACGGAATTGGAAAACGGCACTTTGAATATATGGCCTAAAGACCTCTTTGAGGACACCATGAGGCAGTTGGCCGAAGTCGATCCGGCAACGCACGCTATTTTATCCGATCACATGGAAGAGGCGCGCGCGATCATCGAAGCCGCCGACGAGACACAAGATTGGGATGCTAGCCGCAAAACTATTGTGGCGATGGTGGAAAAATATAGCGCCCCCGCGCTTTCAGGCACCAATGATGCAATCGTGATCGTAGTTGCCGAAAAAGCCCTGAATTTGGTTGAAGTTCTCTCTGTTCACTATCAGGAGGGATGCGTACGCTTCATGGAGGGCAGCATCTCAACTCCTGATTTTTCCATTTCGCAGGTGGGCAAGGCTTACAAAATCTATTCCGAGGCATTGCGAATTGCCTACATCGACGGAAAATCCAACAAACTTGGCGAAAAGCTGCCTATTGAACAACTCGGCCCCATACTCAAGGAGAGGCTGGGTCTGACAGAAAACGATGCCAGCGCCCTTCAGGACCCTAACGGTTCCGAGCCTCGTCAACTGTGCGATGCATTAAAGAAGTTCTTCAATGTAAAGCTTGTTCCTCCCTCGCAGCAGGGACCTTATGCACGAACCATTATTGCCGGCGGATAACAGCTTAATTCAGGTCAGTATACTTGTAGCCTGCATTCATCCGTTGCCAATCTGAAGTCATCACAGAAAACTCTGCGGATCGATATCGAGCTGTACGCTGACCGAACCCCTCACCTTCGGCCCCGCTGCAATCATTGTCTTCACAAAGCTCTGCATGTCGCTGTTACGGCGGCCGTGGACGAGAAGGCGGAAGCGGTGGCGGCCGCGGATCAAGGCTAGCGGGGCTTCGGCGGGGCCGAGGATGCTGATGCCGCTGACCTGAGGGGCTGACTGGCGAAGGCCACGGGCATGACCTTCCGCTTCGGCGCGGGTTTCGGCGGAGACAATCAATGACGCAAGACGGCCGAAAGGGGGAAGCAGTGCCTTTTCCCGCTCGCTGATCTCACGCTCGTAAAAGGCGTGCGAATCGCCGGAAACGATGGCCTGCATGACCGGATGCTGCGGCTGGTAGGTTTGCAGCAGGCCGAGCGATTTCAGACCCGTCCGGCCGGCGCGGCCGGTGACCTGTGATAAAAGCTGGAAGGTCCGCTCCGCAGCCCGCGGGTCACCGTTGGAAAGGCCGATATCGGCATCGACGATGCCGACGAAGGTCATCATCGGAAAGTTATGCCCTTTCGCCACGAGCTGTGTGCCGACAACAATATCCGCTTCTCCGCGCTGGATCGCCTCCAGCTCCAGCCGCAGGCGCTTGACACCCATCAGGTCCGAAGAGAGCACGATCGTTCGCGCATCCGGGAAATGACGATCCACCTCTTCGGCGATGCGCTCGACGCCGGGACCGCAGGCAACGAGGTGATCGAAGGTGCCGCACTCCGGGCAGGCTTCCGGCGTCTTCTGCGCGTAGCCGCAATGGTGGCACTGGATCTGGCCGCGAAAACGATGTTCCACCAGCCAGCTTGAGCAATCCGGGCACTGGAAGCGGTGACCACAGACGCGGCAGAGCGTCAGCGGCGCGTAACCGCGGCGATTGAGGAAGAGCAGTGCCTGCTCCCCGCGCCCGACCGCCTTGCCGATCTGGTTGAGCAGCACTGGCGACAGAAAGCCGCCGCGCTCCGGCGGATGGCGGCGCATATCGACGACGCCGAGATGAGGCAATGCCGCATCGCCGTAACGCGTCGGCAGGTGGATCGCTGCGTAGCGGCCGAGATCGCCGTTGACGCGGCTTTCGACGGACGGGGTCGCAGAGACAAGCACGACCGGGAAATCGCCGATGCGGGCACGCACCACAGCCATGTCCCGCGCATTATAGAAGACACGGTCTTCCTGCTTGTAGGCTGGATCGTGCTCTTCATCGACGATGATGAGACCCAAATCTTCGAAGGGCAGGAAAAGCGCGGAGCGGGCGCCGGCTACAACACGCACACCACCTTCCGTGACCTGCCGCCAGACCTTTTCGCGCGTGCGGGGAGCAAGATCGGAATGCCACTCGGCCGGCTTGGAGCCGAACCGGTCCTGGAAGCGTTCGAGGAAGCTCGCGGTCAGGGCGATTTCCGGCAGCAAGATGAGGACCTGCTTGCCCGCCTTCAGGGTCGCAGCGATCGCCTCGAAATAGACTTCCGTCTTGCCGGAGCCGGTGATGCCATCGATCAGCGAGACGGAAAAACTGCCCGCCCCCACTTTCTCCAGCAGTTCCTCGGCCGCGGCTTTCTGCAGGCCTTCCAGTCTGGCGGGTACGAAATCAGGATCCGGCGCAGCAACCACGGGCGGCGGCGGCATGAAGATCGTCTCGAACACGCCCTGTGCCGTCAACCCATCGATGACGCTGGAAGAGACGCCGGCTGCATGGGCAAGGCCGGAGCGGGTCCAGGCAAAGCCGTTATCTGCCGCCGCGATAACCCGTGACCGTGCATCCGTCATACGCTCCGGGCGCGTATCCGTGAGGCGCAGGGCTTCCACCATCGGCTCGGGATCGAGCGCGGCTGGCGCGCGCAAGGCCATGCGGGCCACGAGACCGGGGGGCGAGACGGTGTAAGAGGAGACCCAATCGAGGAAACGGCGCATCTCGGGCTTCAAGGGCGGGCAATCGAAGACGAGGGTGATTTCCTTCAGTTTCTTCGGATCGACAGGCTCCTGCCCCTCCTCATCCCAAACGACGCCTATGACCTGACGCGGCCCAAGCGGCACCTGCACGATGGAGCCAGGCTGCACCGCCATTCCCTCCGGCACGAGATAGGAGTATGCTTTGGGGGCTGGCATAGGCACCAGCACAGGCACGACCCGCGCAGCAAACAGGGCCCTAAACAAATCGGTCGAATCTTCTGTCATCGGCCGTGACCTTGCCTTCGGTTTGCGTTAAAGGAAACCCCGAACAACAGCGCAGCAGCGTGTCCCAAGGGAGAATTCCATGAAGTTTTTTGTCGATACAGCCGATGTAAAAGAAATCCGGGAACTCAATGACCTGGGTCTCGTGGACGGCGTGACGACCAACCCCTCGCTCATCCTGAAGTCGGGCCGCGACATCCTTGAAGTCACCAAGGAAATCTGCGGCATCGTCGAAGGCCCGGTTTCGGCCGAAGTTGCCGCCACCGACTACGAGACGATCATGAAGGAAGCGGCTGTCATCGCAAAGATCGCCGACAACATCTGCATCAAGCTGCCGCTGACGCTCGACGGCCTCAAGGCCTGCAAGAACCTGACCTCGGATGGTCACAAGACCAACGTGACGCTGTGCTTCTCGGCCAACCAGGCGCTGCTTGCCGCCAAGGCCGGCGCGACCTTCGTTTCGCCGTTCATCGGCCGTCTCGACGACATCGCGCTTGATGGTATGGACCTGATCCGCGAAATCCGCCAGATCTTCGACAACTACGGATTCGAGACCGAGATTCTCGCGGCGTCCGCCCGCACGGTCAACCACATCAAGGAAGCGGCTCTGATCGGCGCCGACGTCGTCACCGCGCCGCCGGCAACGCTGAAGGCGCTCGTCAAGCACCCGCTGACGGATGCCGGCCTTGCCACCTTCCTCGCCGACTGGGCAAAGACCGGCCAGAAGATCGCCTGATCTTTTCCGCATCCCAATCCATCGAAAGGCCTCGCGAACCGCTCGCGGGGCCTTTCTCATATGGGGTTGAGGCCTCAGCATTAACAGAAAGCTTCAGCATTAACAGAAAGCTAAAGCCTTCATCGCAGATTGGCCCTTGAACGAGGACAAGACGGCGATGAACGAACTCCTGATTATCGGCCATCCGGAACTGATGGCCGAGCGGCAGAACTGGCTGGGCGCGCTGGCACGGGAGCGACGGCTGTCGGAAAAGACCGTTGAGGCCTATGAGCGCGACAGCCGGCAGTTTCTCACTTTCCTCACCGGTCATCTGAGCGGACCCGCGCGATTGAGCGACATCGAGGCTCTCCGCCCGGCCGATCTGCGCGGGTTTCTCGCCGCCCGCCGCAAGGATGGCGCCGGGGCACGAACACTCGGGCGCGGGTTGGCAGGGCTGCGCTCCTTCCTGCGCTATCTGGAGCGCAAGGGACTTGCCAATGCGGCCGGCGCCAGCGCCATCCGCTCCCCGAAACAGCCGAAATCTCTGCCGAAGCCGTTGACCGATACGGACGCCCTGCAGGTGGTAACAGAAGGAGCGCAGCTTGCCGAAGAGCCCTGGATCGCTGCCCGCAACGCCGCCGTCCTGACGCTTCTCTATGGCTGCGGCCTGCGTATTGCCGAGGCGCTGGACCTTGTCGGCAACGATTTTTCGGGAACGCCGACAGCGCTGCGCATCACCGGCAAGGGCGGCAAGACGCGTATCGTGCCGCTGATTGCGGCGGCAAACGATGCCGTGAGCCGATACCGGAGCCTTTGCCCGTATCATATCGACGGCGACGCGCCGCTGTTTCGCGGCGCGCGCGGCGGCAAGCTGCAGCCGGGCATCATTCAGCGCGAAATGCAGAAAATGCGCGGCGCGCTCGGCCTGCCGGACACCGCGACACCCCACGCCTTGCGCCACTCCTTCGCCACGCATCTTCTGGCGGGCGGTGGGGATCTCAGGACGATCCAGGAACTGCTCGGCCATGCCAGCCTTTCGACCACGCAGGTTTATACCGGTGTCGATTCCGCGCGGCTGCTCGAAATTTACGATCGCGCCCATCCGCGTGCCTGAACTGCCGCAATAGGATCAAAATTAACCTTTTCCATTAAGCTGGGCGTCAAGGCTTCGACAATAGGGTCGGGCACGCTGATTCTCCAGACGGGACAAGACATGTCGGATTCCATGGTTCTCTCCGCACGCCGCGCTGCCGAATATCTCGGCGATGCCGTCGTCGCGCTGGTGACGACGCTGCATTTGGTTTTTGCGCTCAGCCTGATTGCCACTCTGCTCGCCGTCTCGCAGGCCCGCGCCGAAGACGCCAGCTGCGGCGGGCGCAATCTTGTCGATGACTGGCGCGCCAACGCCCCTGCGCGGCTTGCCGCCGTCGAGAAGGAGGCGGCAAACATCCCGAACGGAAAAGGCCTGTTCTGGAAGATCGAGAAGGATGGCGTCGCGCCCTCCTTTCTGCTCGGCACCATGCATGTGACCGATCCGCGGGTTCTCGCCATGCCGAAGGGGGCCCGTGAAGCCTATAAGGCGGCGGACACCGTCATCATCGAATCGGACGAGATCGTCGACGAAAAGAAGGCCGCCGCCGCCATCATGATGCGGCCGGATCTCACCATGTTCACCGATGGCAAGACGATTGGCGACTTCCTGGCGCCGGAAGAAAAAGAGACACTGGAAACGGGTCTCAAGGCACGCGGCATTCCGCTGGCGCTGGTCTCGAAGATGAAGCCTTGGATGATCGCCAGCTTCGTGGCGTTGCCAGCCTGCGAAATGACCCGCAAGGCAGCCGGCGCCTCCTTCCTCGACAAGCAACTTGCCGAAGAGGCGCTGAAGAGCGGCAAGACGCTGAAGGGGCTCGAAACGCTGGTCGAACAGCTGCAGGCCATGGACGCCCTGCCCGCCGAGTTTCACGTTCAGGCGCTGGTCGAGACGTTGAAGCTTGGCGACACGGTGACGGACGTGATGGAAACGACCACCGAGCTTTATCTGCAGGGCGAAATCGGCATGGTCATGCCGATGATGAAGGCTATCTCCGAAGAACAGGCCGGCAGCGCCGACGATGCCGATTTCGAGCAGCGCATCATCACCGATCGCAATCATACGATGGCATCACGCGCCCGCCCGATCCTCGACCAGGGCAAGGCCTTCATGGCTGTTGGTGCCTTGCATCTGCCGGGCACGGAAGGCCTGATCGAGCTGCTACGCAAGGATGGGTTTACCGTGACTGCGGTGAACTGAAAGCCGCAAATAGCGAGAGACCTGCCCTCCCCGACAGACTGAAACAGCAGCGCTCCGGAAGAGCTGCGAAAAAGATCTGCCCCTTGCATCTCAGCCGCCTCTCTGCCTTTTTGCAGACCTAATCTGCAGGGAGACACTGATTCGTATTGCGCGATCAGCCCGCCGCAGCCTTATCCCGAGGGACACGACGCATGAATGTAAAGAAGCCCGACGTTTCGGAAATGAGACCGAAGATCACTGTCATCGGTGTTGGCGGCGGTGGTGGCAATGCCATCAACAACATGATCTCCGAGGGCCTGCAGGGCGCCGAATTCGTGGTGGCCAACACCGACGCGCAGGCGCTCACCATGTCCAAGGCGACCCGGCTGATCCAGCTCGGTTCCGAAGTGACCCAGGGGCTCGGTGCCGGCTCGCTGCCGGAAGTCGGCCGGGCGGCGGCGGAAGAATCGATCGACGAGATCATGGATCATCTCGGTGGCACGCATATGTGCTTCGTCACCGCCGGCATGGGCGGCGGCACCGGAACCGGGGCTGCTCCCGTCATCGCACAGGCAGCCCGCGCGGCCGGCATCCTGACAGTCGCGGTCGTGACCAAGCCCTTCAGCTTCGAAGGCAAGCGCCGCATGCAGACGGCCGAAGAAGGCATCGAAAAGCTGCGGGCAGCCGCCGATACCGTTATCGTCATTCCGAACCAGAACCTGTTCCGGATCGCCGATGCCAAGACCACCTTCGCCGATGCCTTCGTCATCGCCGACCGGGTGCTTTATTCGGGCGTCGGCTGTATCACCGACCTCATCGTCAAGGAAGGCCTGATCAACCTCGACTTCGCCGACGTGAAGACCGTCATGAAGGGCATGGGCCGCGCGATGATGGGCACGGGCGAGGCTTCCGGGGAAGGTCGCGCGCTAAAGGCCGCGGAAGCGGCAATCGCCAACCCGCTGCTGAGCGAAACCTCGATGCGCGGCGCCAAGGGCGTGCTGATTTCGATCTCCGGCGGCATGGACATGACGCTGTTCGAAGTCGACGAAGCCGCGACCCGCATCCGCGAGGAAGTGTTCGAGGAAGCCGATATCGTGGTCGGCGCGATCTTCGACCGCAATCTGGACGGCGTGTTCCGTGTCTCGGTGGTGGCGACCGGGCTCGATCCGAATGGCATGGGCGCGGCCACGAGACCGATCGATGCCCAGCCTGCGGCAGCGCTACAGCCGCGGACGTTACAGTAAGAATATCGCCTGCGCTTAACCGCCCAGAATGGATCAAAAGCTCGCAAGGCCCCGGCTTTGTGAGCTTTTTTATGGATCAGAAGACGGGGCGCATGAAGCTGCGTTCGAAGCTGATGATGCTGCGGTTACGCTTGTCGAGATCGTAGGCGGCGATGCATTCGGGATCGACGGCCATGCGCTGGCGATAATCTTCGTAAGCCGCAAGGCTCGGAAAGCTGAAGAGCGCAAGCGCGATGTTGTTTGCGCCTTCGCTCGGCAGGAAATAGCCGTGATGCGCGCCGCCCATGCGGTTGACGATCGGGATCCAGAGGCGGGCGTATTCCTCGAACTCCACCAACTTGTGCGGATCGATGACATAGCGCAGGTAGCAGGTGATCATTCGAAATTCCTTTGTGAGTATGCAGCCAAAAGAAAAGGGTGACCGAAGCCACCCTTTCAGAGCCTGTGATGTCAGGCGGGATCACATATGGATCGGCTTGAAGAAGGTCGCGAGTGCGGCTTCCTTCACGGCTTCCGACATGGTCGGGTGCGCGTGGCAGGTACGGCCGAGGTCTTCCGAGGAACCGCCGAATTCCATCAGAACGGCAATCTCGTGGATCATTTCGCCGGCGCCGAAGCCGACGATATGGCCGCCGAGAACGCGGTCGGTTTCCTTGTCGGCGAGGATCTTCACGAAGCCATCCGTCTGCAGCATGGCGCGGGCGCGGCCATTGGCTGTGAACGGGAACTTACCGACCTTGTAGGCGATGCCTGCGGCCTTCAGTTCTTCTTCGGTCTTACCAACAGAGGCGACTTCCGGCTGGGTGTAGACGACGCCCGGAATGACATCGTAGTTCACATGGCCGGCCTGGCCTGCGAGGATTTCGGCAAGGGCCACGCCTTCGTCTTCAGCCTTGTGGGCCAGCATCGGGCCGCGCACAACGTCGCCGATTGCGTAGATGCCATCGACATTGGTCTTGAAGTGACCGTCGATCTCGACGCGGCCGCGGTTGTCGAGGACGACGCCCGCTTCTTCGAGGCCGAGGCCCGCCGTGAAGGGTTTGCGGCCGGTGGCGATGAGCACGACTTCGGCATCGAGCGTCTGCGCTTCGCCGCCCTTGACCGGCTCGAAGGTGACCTTGGCGCCGGCGCCGGACTTTTCAACGCCGGTGACCTTGGCGCCGAGCTTGAAGTCAAAGCCTTGCTTCGCCAGCATGCGCTGGAACTGCTTGGAGACCTCGCCATCCATACCGCCGAGGATGGTGTCGAGATACTCGACGACCGTGACCTTGGCGCCGAGGCGCTGCCAGACAGAGCCGAGTTCGAGGCCGATGACACCGCCGCCGACGACGATCAGGGTCTCGGGAACCTTCTTCAGCGCGATGCCGCCGGTGGACGAAATGATGACCTGTTCGTCGATCTCGACCTGAACGCCGGGAATGCCGGCAACGTCGGAGCCGGTGGCGATGACGATGTTCTTGGTTTCGAGAACCTGCTCGGAACCGTCGTCAGCCTTCACCGCAACCTTGCCGGTCGACACGACGCGGCCCGTGCCCTGGAAGCCGTCGATCTTGTTCTTCTTGAACAGGAAGGCGACGCCATCGGTGTTGGACTTCACCGTCGCATCCTTGTGGGCCATCATCTTGTCGAGGTTCAGTGTCGGCGCAGACACCTCGACGCCGAGTTCTTCAATGCCATGGGCGGTGTGCGCAAAGACTTCCGACGCATGCAGTAGCGCCTTGGAGGGGATGCAGCCGATGTTGAGGCAGGTGCCGCCATAGGTCGCACGCTTTTCGACCACGGCGACCTTCAGACCGAGTTGGGCTGCCTTGACGGCGCACACATAACCGCCGGGGCCGGAGCCGATTACGATGAGATCATAGGCCATGATAAATCCTTCCTTGTGGGGCTAACGGCCGCCGCTGACATTGAGGATGGCACCCGTGACATAGGATGCCGAAGACGAAAGAAGATAGAGAACCGCGTCGGCGACTTCCTGCGCCTCGCCGGGCCGCTGCATCGGAATGCTAGGCGCCATATCTCGAGCACGGTTTGGAAGACCGCCGGAAGCATGGATTTCGGTATCGATGACGCCGGGGCGCACGGCGTTGACGCGCACGCCCTCGGTCGCGACTTCGCGCGCAAGGCCGATGGTGAAGGTATCAATTGCGCCCTTGGCGGCGGCATAATCGACATATTGGCTGGCGGAACCGAGAACGGCTGCCATGGACGAGACATTGACGATCACGCCGCCCTTGCCACCCCGGCTTGTCGACATGCGGCGAACAGCCTCGCCGGCGCAAAGAATGGAGCCGGTGACATTGACGCGCAGCATGCGGTCGATGCGGGCGAAATCCATCTCGTCGATCCGCTGCGGCGCGCCGACGATACCGGCATTGTTGACGAGACCGTCGAGCCTGCCATAGGTGCTGTCGATGGTGGCAAACATCGCCTCGATATCGCGGGGCTCTGCGACATCGCCGGCAACGGCAATTGCCTCGCCGCCGGCATTGACGATATCCGTGACGACGGTTTCCGCGGCGCTCGCATTGGTCGCGTAGTTGACGACCACAAGCCAGCCGGCCTGAGCGGCGGAACGGCAGATGGCAGCGCCGATGCCGCGGCTGCCGCCGGTGACGAGAAGAACGGATTTATCCGTCATGCCGCACATCCTTTCAAGCCGAAGACATCCCAGGGCGTGACCGTGATCCTGTCAGCGATGGAGGAGGCTTTCAGCGCGGGGCCGAAATCGGGAAGCAGCAATTGCTCTGCCGCCACCGCCGTTTCAGCTGGCAGAAGGTCGATCCTGCCGGAGGAGGCAACGGAATAGATCACGCCCTGCCAGATGATGCAGGCGGCGAGATCGTCGCCGGTTACATCGCCCTCCGGGCAATTGTGCATGATCATGCCATTGGCGCGTTCCGGATCGCCCGAGATCATCACGAAGCCTTCGAGCCTCAGATCGGTCTTAAGCACGGCCAGTTCGAAACGGTTGCTGGTGGTGGCGCTCTCCGATTCCACGGGCAGGAAGCGGAGTTCGTAAGCACCATCGGCATCGCCGTAGATCGCTTTGCTCTGCAAGCAATCGGCCGCCTGAACCGAGAGGGGTGCCAAACAGAGAAGAATTGTCGAGGCAACGCGCTTCATCATCCGCTTGCCCCTAAAAGACGACGACGGCCGCCATGATCAGCAGGCCTGCCAGCGAGCCGAGCCAGACCAGCGAGCGGATATAGGGCACGCCGCCAAGATAGAGAGGTATATAGACGAGACGCGAAATCAGCCAGAGCCAGGCGCCGATCAGCCCCCACCCACCGGGATCGCCGGCGATGGCAAGAGCAAGCGCAAGCCCAACAAAGGCCGGATAGGTTTCCCGAAAGTTTTTCGACGCCCGGTCGGCACGCCCGGCATATTTGCCGGACGGTGCCTTCTGTTCGTCTCGCGGACCGGCGTTCCATGCGGAACCAAGTTCCATCGTCGCGAGGTGGCCTTGCAGGCTGATATGGAAGATCAGCAGCACGACGCTGACCGCGAGGAGGGTAAGGAACGGCGAACCGGCCAGTGCTGCTGCATCCATGATCGAAAATCCTTAGAGATCGAGAACCAGACGTTCCGGATCTTCCAGGCTTTCCTTGACACGAACCAGGAAGGTCACGGCTTCCTTACCGTCCACCATGCGGTGGTCGTAGGAGAGCGCGAGATACATCATCGGACGGATGACGATCTGGCCGCCGACGACAACCGGACGATCCTGGATCTTGTGCATGCCGAGAATGCCCGACTGCGGCGCGTTGAGGATCGGCGAGGACATCAGCGAGCCGTAAACGCCACCATTGGTGATGGTGAAGGTGCCGCCCTGCATATCGGCCATCGACAGCGAACCATCGCGAGCAGCCTTGGCGAGACGGCCGAGTTCCTTTTCGACTTCCGCAATCGACATCTGGTCGGCATCGCGGATGACCGGGACGACGAGGCCCTTGTCCGTGCCGACGGCCATGCCGATGTGGCAGAAGTTCTTGTAGACGATATCGGTGCCGTCGATCTCGGCGTTGACGGCCGGGATTTCCTTCAAAGCATGCGTCACGGCCTTGGTGAAGAAGCCCATGAAGCCGAGCTTCACGCCATGCTTCTTCTCGAAGATGTCCTTGTAACGGTTGCGCAGCGCCATGACGGCCGACATATCCACCTCGTTATAGGTGGTGAGCATAGCGGCGGTGTTCTGCGCGTCCTTGAGGCGACGGGCAATCGTCTGGCGCAGGCGGGTCATCTTCACGCGCTCTTCGCGCGGTGCGTCTTCCGCCGACGACGGGGCGCGGGCAGCGACAGTCGGAGCAGCAGCAGGGGCGGAGGTACCCTTGGCGACAGCGGCGAGAACGTCACCCTTCAGAACCTGGCCACGCTTGCCGGAGCCATCGACGTCCGACGCCGACAGGTTGTTTTCTGCGAGCAGCTTTGCGGCAGCCGGAGCGGCCGGCATGGAGGAGGCGGCAGCTGCCGGGGCTGCGGCAGGCGCGGCCGCGGCAGCTGCCGGGGCTGCGGCAGGCGCGGCCGGAGCCGGTTCAGCCTTCTTTTCGGCAGCAGCCGGGGCCGGGGCCGCAGCACCTGCACCGCTTGCCGTGATCTGGCCGAGCAGCGCGCCGAGGCCGACGGTTTCACCGGCATTGGCGACGATTTCGGCGAGAACGCCGGCGGCCGGAGCCGGAACCTCGATCGTTACCTTGTCGGTTTCGAGTTCGAGGATCGGTTCGTCGGCATTGACGGTGTCGCCGACCTTCTTGAACCAGGTACCGACGGTGGCTTCGCTGACGGATTCGCCGAGAGTGGGAACGCGGATTTCTGTGGCCATGGTTTTAACGTCCGTTCTTCAAATATCTGTTGTGGGGAGAGCGGGAGGCTGATCAGCCTCCCAGCGCGTCTTCCAGGAATGCCGCGAGCTGGGCGAGGTGTTTCGACATCAGACCGGTTGCCGGGGAGGCAGCCGCCGGACGGCCGGTGTAGCGCACCCGCTGGTACTTGGCATCGATATGCGCCAGCACCCATTCCAGATACGGATCGATGAACGACCAGGCGCCCATGTTCTTCGGCTCTTCCTGGCACCACACCATCTCGGCGTTGCGGAAGCGCGACAGCTCGTTGATGAGCGCCTTTGCCGGGAACGGATAGAGCTGCTCGACGCGCAGCAGGTAGATGTCGTCGATACCGCGCTTTTCACGCTCTTCCAGCAGATCGTAATAGACCTTGCCGGTGCAGAGCACAACGCGACGGATCTTGGCATCCTTCTGGAGCTTGATCGGGCCGTCCTTGATGACTTCGGCATCATCCCACAGCAGGCGGTGGAAGGAGCTTTCGCCGGCCATTTCCGAAAGGCTGGAAACGGCGCGCTTGTGGCGCAGCAGCGACTTCGGCGTCATCATGATCAGCGGCTTGCGGAAGTCGCGCTTCATCTGGCGGCGAAGGATGTGGAAGTAGTTCGCCGGCGTCGTGACGTTTGCAACCTGCATGTTGTCTTCCGCGCACATCTGCAGATAGCGCTCAAGGCGTGCCGACGAGTGCTCCGGCCCCTGGCCTTCGTAACCATGCGGCAACAGGCAGACGAGACCGGACATACGCAGCCACTTACGCTCGCCCGACGAGATGAACTGGTCGAACACGACCTGCGCACCGTTGGCGAAGTCACCGAACTGGGCTTCCCATAGGGTCAGCGCATTCGGACGAGCCAGCGAGTAGCCGTATTCGAAGCCGAGAACGGCTTCTTCCGACAGCATAGAGTTGATGACTTCGTAGCGACCCTGGGTCGGGGAAAGGTTTGCAAGCGGGATATAACGCTCTTCGGTCTCCTGATCGTAGAGAACCGAATGACGCTGAGAGAAGGTGCCGCGTTCGCAATCCTGACCGGAAAGACGGATCTTCGTGCCTTCGACGCAGAGTGTGCCGAACGCCAGCGCTTCCGCCATGGCCCAGTCGATGCCCTCGCCCGTCGATACCATGTTGGCGCGGTTATCCATGAAGCGCTGGATGGTCTTGTGGGCACGGAAACCTTCCGGAACTTCCGAAAGCTTGCGGCCGATTTCTTTCAGCGTCTTCATCGGCACCGACGTCTTGCCGCGGCGCTGCTCATCCTGATTGTCGGCAGTGCGCAGGCCCGACCACGCACCATCCAGCCAGTCGGCCTTGTTGGGCTTGTAGGACTGGCCGGCCTCGAACTCTTGCTCGAGATGGGCACGCCAGTCGGCCTTCATCTTTTCCAGTTCGCCTTCGGTGATCAGGCCTTCGGCGATCAAACGCTCGCCATAGATCTGAACGACCGTCTTGTGGGCGCGGATGACCTTGTACATCTTCGGCTGGGTGAAGGACGGCTCGTCTCCTTCGTTGTGACCGAAGCGGCGGTAGCAGAACATATCCACGACGACCGGCTTGTGGAACTTCATGCGGAATTCGGTGGCGATCTTGGCCGCGTAAGTCACCGCTTCCGGATCGTCGCCGTTGACGTGGAAGATCGGCGCTTCGATCATCTTGGCCATATCCGACGGATAGGGCGAAGAGCGCGAGAAGGCCGGATTGGTGGTGAAGCCGATCTGGTTGTTGATGATGAAATGCACGGTGCCGGCAACGCGGTGTCCGCGCAGGCCCGACAAGCCCAGGATTTCAGCCGTAACGCCCTGGCCGGCGAAAGCAGCATCGCCATGCAAAAGCAGCGGCATGACCTGCGCGCGCTCGGAAAGGGGGATGACGTCGCCTTCGAACACCTTCGCCATCTGGTCCTGCTTGGCGCGGGCCTTGCCCATGACGACGGGATTGACGATTTCGAGGTGCGACGGGTTTGCCGTCAGCGACAGGTGAACCTTGTTGCCGTCGAATTCGCGGTCGGAGGAAGCGCCGAGGTGGTACTTGACGTCGCCCGAACCCTCGACGTCATCCGGTGCGTAGGAGCCGCCCTTGAACTCATGGAAAACAGCGCGGTGCGGCTTGCCCATGACGTTGGTCAGGACGTTCAGACGGCCGCGATGGGCCATGCCGAGGATGACTTCCTTCAGGCCTTCCTGGCCACCGCGCTTGATGATCTGCTCCAGCGCCGGGATTAGGGATTCGCCGCCGTCGAGGCCGAAACGCTTGGTGCCCTTGTACTTGACGTCGATGAACTGCTCGAAGCCTTCAGCCTCGATCAGCTTCGACAGGATCGCCTTCTTACCTTCCGGCGTGAAATCGACACCCTTGTTCTTGCCCTCGATGCGTTCCTGGATCCAGCCTTTGATCTCCGGATCGGAAATGTGCATGAACTCGACGCCCAAAGTGGAGCAGTAGGTGCGCTCCAAAAGATCGACGATTTCGCGCAGCGTCGCATATTCGAGGCCGAGGACATTGTCGAGGAAGATCTTGCGATCCAGATCGGCCTCGCTGAAGCCGTAGTTGGACGGCGATAGCTCGTGATAGTCCTCGACCGGCGCGGCAATCGCCAGCGGGTCGAGCTTGGCATGCAGGTGACCACGGGCGCGGTAGGCGCGGATCAGCATGATGGCGCGGATCGAATCGCGCGTCGCCTGATGAACATCGGCGGAGGAAACGGCAACGCCGGTTGCGGCAGCCTGCTCCTCGGCCTTGGCCTTTACCTTCTTTTCGATAACCTTCTCGACCGTGCCCCAGTCGCCATCGAGCGCGGAAACGAGCTCGCTGCGCTCAGTGATCGGCCAGTTCGGCTTCTTCCAGGAGGCGCCCTTGGCCGCCTTGACCACATCGGCCGGCTCATCCTGCAGCGCCTTGAAGAAGGACTGCCATTCGCCGGAAACCGACGACGGGTCGCTTTCATAGCGCGCATAAAGCTGTTCGATATAGCTGGCATTCGCTCCGTCGAGGAACGAGGTCAGCAGGAATTGTTCGTTGGCCTCTTGCCTTGCCATTGTGTACCGCGGACCTGTCCGTCCGCCTCCTGACTGGTTGATGCCGCCCGGTCCGTCCGGGCGATCGTGCGCTTCAGGCGCGAGCATTCAATGCTTAGATGGTGCAAAGAAGGCGAAACGCCAGTTTCGCCTTCCGCTTTGTCAGTCTCAGCCCTTGAGGACTTCGACGAGGGTCTTGCCGAGGCGCGCCGGGGACGGCGACACCTTGATGCCGGCGGCTTCCATGGCAGCGATCTTCGATTCCGCATCGCCCTTGCCGCCGGAAACGACAGCGCCGGCGTGGCCCATGGTGCGGCCCTTCGGCGCGGTACGGCCCGCGATGAAACCGGCCATCGGCTTCTTGCGGCCCTTCTTGGCTTCGTCGATCAGGAACTGGGCTGCATCTTCTTCAGCCGAACCGCCGATTTCGCCGATCATGATGATCGAGGTCGTGGCTTCGTCGGCGAGGAACATCTCGAGCACGTCGATGAACTCGGTGCCCTTGACCGGGTCGCCGCCGATGCCGACAGCCGTCGTCTGGCCGAGGCCTTCGTTCGAGGTCTGGAACACGGCTTCATAAGTGAGCGTACCCGAGCGCGAAACGATGCCGACCGACCCCTTGCGGAAGATCGAGCCCGGCATGATACCGATCTTGCATTCTTCCGGAGTCAGGATACCCGGGCAGTTGGGCCCAAGCAGTCGGGACTTCGAACGGTCGAGGCGAGCCTTGACGCGAACCATGTCCATGACCGGAATGCCTTCGGTGATGCAGGTGATGAACGGGATTTCCGCATCGATCGCCTCGATGATCGCATCCGCGGCACCGGCCGGCGGAACGTAGATCACGGATGCGTCTGCACCGGTGCGCTCCTTGCCTTCCGCAACGGAAGCGAAGATCGGCAGGCTTTCGCCCTTCGAGCCGGTCCAGGTTTCGCCGCCCTTCTTCGGGTGGATACCGCCGACCATCTGCGTGCCGTAGTAAGCCAGCGCCTGTTCGGTGTGGAAGCTACCGGTCTTGCCGGTCAGGCCCTGAACCAGGACCTTGGTGTTCTTGTTGACGAGAATCGACATAAGTTCCAGGTCCTTCAATTAGCCGTTGATCGCAGCGACGATCTTCTTGGCAGCGTCGTCCAGATCGTCGGCAGCGGTGATCGCCAGACCCGATTCGTTCAGGATCTTCTTGCCAAGCTCGACATTCGTGCCTTCGAGACGAACGACCAGCGGAACCTTGAGGCCGACTTCCTGCACGGCGGCGACAACGCCTTCCGCGATAACGTCGCACTTCATGATGCCGCCGAAGATGTTGACGAGGATGCCCTCGACCTTCGGGTCAGCGGTGATGATCTTGAAGGCTGCAGCGACCTTCTCCTTGCCGGCGCCACCGCCGACGTCGCAGAAGTTTGCCGGCTCCTTGCCGTAAAGCTTGATGATGTCCATGGTCGCCATGGCGAGGCCGGCACCGTTGACCATGCAGCCGATGTTGCCGTCGAGGGCGACATAGGCGAGGTCCCACTTGGAGGCTTCGATTTCCTTGGCGTCTTCTTCGGTCTCGTCGCGCAGCGCCTTGACGTCGTCGTGACGGAAGATCGCATTGCCGTCGAAGGACATCTTGGCGTCGAGAACGCGCAGATGGCCATTCTTCATGACGATCAGCGGGTTGACCTCGAGCAGGGACATGTCCTTGTCGTTGAAGGCCTTGTAGAGCAGCGGGAAGAGCGACTTTGCGTCTTCTGCAGCCGCACCGGAAAGTTCCAGCGCCTTGGAGATCGCGGCCACGTCGGCATCGGTCACGCCGGTTTCCGGGTCGATGGCGATGGTGTGGATTTTTTCCGGCGTGTCATGGGCGACAGCCTCGATATCCATGCCGCCTTCGGTCGAAACGACGAAGGCAACGCGGCCGACCGAACGGTCAACCAGCAGCGAGCAATAGAGTTCGCGGTCGATATCGGCGCCGTCTTCGATGTAGAGACGGTTGACCTGCTTGCCGGCTTCGCCGGTCTGCGCCGTGACCAGCGTGTTGCCGAGCATGTCCTTGGCGTGGGCCTTGGCTTCCTCGATCGAGAACGCCAGGCGAACGCCGCCCTTGGCATCCGGGCCGAGTTCCTTGAACTTGCCCTTGCCGCGACCGCCAGCATGGATCTGGCTCTTGACGACGTAAAGCGGGCCGGGAAGCGACTTTGCAGCAGCTTCAGCTTCATCGGCGGAGAAGATGGCGACACCTTCCGCAACCGGAGCGCCAAAGGTCTTCAAAAGAGCCTTGGCCTGATATTCATGAATGTTCATGGGAAAATTTCCTGTTTAGCCTTAAGGCGATTACTTGAGGCTCGGAGCAATAGCGACGCAGGCTTCGCAGAGGCCGGCAACGGCTGCGACCGACTTGTCGAAGGCTTCCTGTTCGGCCTTGTTGAATTCGACTTCGATGATGCGCTCGACACCGCCGGCACCGATGATCGTCGGTACGCCGACATACATGTCCTTGACGCCGTACTGGCCGGTGAGGTGAGCGGCAACCGGCAGGACGCGCTTCTTGTCCTTGAGGAAGGATTCAGCCATTTCGATCGCCGAAGCGGCCGGAGCGTAGTAAGCGGAACCGGTCTTGAGCAGGCCGACGATTTCAGCGCCGCCGTCACGGGTGCGCTGGATGATTTCTTCGAGGCGCTCCTTGGTGACCCAGCCCATCTTGACGAGATCGGTCAGCGGGATGCCGCCAACGGTCGAGTAACGGGCGAGCGGCACCATGGTATCGCCATGACCACCGAGAACGAAGGCGGTGACGTCCTGAACCGAAACGTTGAATTCCTGGGAGAGGAACAGGCGGAAACGGGCCGAGTCGAGAACGCCGGCCATGCCGACGACCATGTTCTTCGGCAAGCCGGAGAACTTCTGCAGCGCCCAGACCATCGCGTCAAGCGGGTTGGTGATGCAGATGACGAAGGCGTTCGGGGCGTACTTCTTGATGCCGGCGCCGACCTGTTCCATGACCTTGAGGTTGATGCCGAGGAGATCATCGCGGCTCATGCCCGGCTTGCGGGCAACGCCTGCGGTGACGATGCAGACGTCTGCGCCTTCGATGGCGGAGTAGTCGCTGGCGCCGGTGAGGTTGGCATTGAACCCTTCAACCGGGGAGGACTGGGCGATATCGAGGCCCTTGCCCTGCGGAATGCCGTCGGCGATGTCGAACAGAACGATATCGCCCAGCTCCTTGAGGCCGGCGAGATGCGCCAGCGTGCCACCAATCATTCCAGAACCAATAAGTGCGATCTTGTTGCGCGCCATGAAAGTGCTTCCTTTGCGATCAAATCTGACAAGGCCTGAAACGAGGGCGTCTGAGGACGTGCGAGCGCCAAACCTTACGCGGCAAGGACTTAAGGCGCAAATCCTAAAATATCAACTAATACTTTTGAGGGGAACGATTTCAATCGGTTAGATCATAAAATTCTTACGTAAACGTAAGAATTTCTGTCGTCATTTCGTCAAAATCAGCCAGAAACCGAGGCGCTTCGCTGCGCGTATTCTTCGCTCTGCATCTCTGTGAGACGCGAAACGGTGCGATCGAACTCGAACCCTTCCGTGCCTTTCCTGGCCGTCAGAAGCTCTGCCGGCGCGGATGCCGCGGACGCAACCAGCCGCGCGCCCTGATCGTAAATCGTGTCCACGAGCAGGATGAAGCGCTTGGTCTGGTTTCGCTGCTCAGGCCCGAGATGCGGCACATGATCGACGAAGAGCACGCGGTAATGCGAGAGGATGGCAAGGTAATCCGCAGCCGCCAGTGGCTTTTCGCAGAGGTCGGCGAAGGTGAAGCGCGCGCAATCGCCGGCAGCCTGCGGAACGCGAATGGCGCGCCCCTTGTGCTGAATTTCGGTTGGCGCGATGTTGAGGCCGGCAGTGGCCTGCTTCCACGAGCGGTCCATAACGGCATCCGCAGCAGCATCAAGGGGCGCCGACCAGACCGGCAGACCGGAGGTTTTCAGCATGCGATAGTCTGTATCGGTATCCAGCGGCACGATCTCGGCATGGGCGCGCAGAAGATCGATGAACGGCAGGAAGAGACTGCGATTGAGGCCATCCCGGTAGAGATTGGACGGCTCGACGTTGGACGTCGCGACCAGCACACAGCCTTTGGAAAACAGCTCCCCAAACAGCCGCGACAGGATCATCGCATCGGCAATATCGGTAACGGTAAACTCGTCGAAGCAGAGAAGACGGGCCTCGGCAAACAGCGCGGACGCGACCGGCGGGATCGGGTCGGCCTGTTTCGTTTCCCCACTCTTGAGCTTCTGGCGATGCTCGAAGATGCGATTGTGCACATCGGCCATGAATTCATGGAAATGCGCCCGGCGCTTGCGCCTGATGGCGACCGTCTCGAATAACAGGTCCATCAGCATGGTCTTGCCGCGCCCGACGCCGCCATAGAGATAAAGCCCCTTGACCGGCGCGTGATCCTGTCGGCGCGCGGCAAACAGCCAGCCGAGCGCGCTGGACTTGCGCTCGCCACGGCTGCTTTCGAGCTCCATGGCGAGACGATCGAGCTTGCGCACGATGGCGAGTTGCGCCGGATCGCGTTGCATCGCGCCCTCGGCGATCAAGGCCTCGAGTTTTCGTGAAATGCTGTCTTCGGAATTCGGCACGGAAGGCCCCTCGCCTTTCAGGCGACAAAAAAGCCCGGCGAAGGCCGGGCTCTGATCTTAACGGCTGAGGCTGACGGGCTGGCCGCCATTGGTGGAGCCATCGAAGCGGGCGTCGGCGCTCTTGTAGAGACGGGCGATCGGGTTGCCGTTGCGGTCCTTCAGGATGACCTGTTTGCCGGCCACTTCCCAGGACCCCATCTGTGTCAGTTCGCCGGCGCAGCCGCGCGTACCGCCGCGCGAACCGCTGCCGAGATTGGTCAGCGTCAGGAACATGTCGCAGGACGCGCCGGCATTGGTCACGCGCCAGTTGCCGACCATCGATTCCTTGGTGACATCGAGACCCGTTGCGGCGGCAGCCGTATCGGTCGCGCCTGGGGTCACACCGCCGACGGCAGCCGTGCCGCTGACCGGCGCAGCCGGGAATTGTGACGTGTTGCCCGCAGCGTTCATCGTCGGATCGGGAAGCTGGCTGGCAGACACACCACCAACAGGCTGGGCCTGAAGCGGCGCCGGCTGCGGCGCGGTGTTGAAATCGCTCATGGACGTCCGCTGACATCCTGCCAGCGCCAGCACCACTGCCAGACCTGCTGCCGCATGGATTACCCGCATGTCGAAACTCCCGCTGATTGCATACCCGTTAGCAATATAGGCGCCATTAACTTAAAACTATGTTTTCAATCAAGCCTAGGGACGAATC
Organism: Pararhizobium arenae; assembly: GCF_001931685.1. Classification (GTDB taxonomy): domain Bacteria; phylum Pseudomonadota; class Alphaproteobacteria; order Rhizobiales; family Rhizobiaceae; genus Pararhizobium; species Pararhizobium arenae. Next base: position 99,435 of record NZ_MOOY01000006.1, read on the forward strand.
TTTACCTTGATGTGGCGCGTATGAAACTTTTCAGCGGTCATATCCATGCAGATGGCCATAAGAACGGCCGATATGACAACGCCGGGCAGGCCCGGCGTCTATTCTCATTGCGCGCAAATGGCCGAATCAGACGCGGCGCTCGACCATCATCTTCTTGATCTCGCCGATTGCCTTGGCCGGGTTCAAACCCTTGGGGCAGGTTTGGGCGCAGTTCATGATCGTGTGGCAGCGATAGAGGCGGAAGGGGTCTTCCAGGTTGTCGAGGCGCTCCCCCTTGGCTTCGTCGCGGCTGTCGATCAGCCAGCGATAAGCCTGCAAGAGAACAGCCGGACCCAGGTAACGGTCGCCGTTCCACCAGTAGCTCGGACAGGATGTCGAGCAGCAGGCGCAGAGAATGCACTCGTAGAGGCCGTCGAGTTTCTGGCGATCCTCGTGGCTCTGCTTCCATTCCTTGGCCGGGGTTGGCGACACAGTCTTCAACCAAGGCTCGATCGAGCGGTGCTGGGCGTAGAAATTGGTAAGGTCCGGAACGAGATCCTTGACGACCGGCATATGCGGCAGAGGATAGATCTTCACCGCACCCTTGATCTCGTCCATGCCCTTGGTGCAGGCGAGCGTGTTGGTGCCGTCGATGTTCATAGCGCAGGACCCGCAGATCCCCTCGCGACAGGAGCGACGCAGGGTCAATGTCGGATCGATCTTGTTCTTGATGTACAGGAGGGCATCGAGAACCATCGGCCCGCAATCGTCGACATCGATGTAGAAGGTGTCGATCGACGGGTTATTGCCGTCATCCGGGCTCCAGCGATACACGCGGAACTCGCGGGTGTTTGTGGCACCGGCCGGCTTAGGCCAGACCTTGCCTTCGGATATCTGAGAGTTCTTTGGCAGTGCGAGCTCAACCATCGGCGTTCCTTCGTCTCATCTATATAGTATCGTCGGGTCGTGTGACCACAAGCTTGTTCATCATGGTAGCGGCGTCTGCCGAAGGTCGCGGCTGCGGAGCGCATAAGCCACCATCTGAGCCCTCGTCTCGGCACGCCCGTCTATGGCATCCGATATTATCTTCGCATCGAGTTCTGTCAGGCTCTTAGCATGATGTCTGATCCCCGCATCGGTCACGAACGCGCGCACTTTTTCCCGATTGGTCACGGGGAAAAGCGGTGCCAGCGCCAACGTGGAAAAAATGAGGCCGTGCAGTCGGTTTGTTACGAAGAGCTTGCAAACCTTCAGTTCTGCGACGAAATCCTGCCACGTCACCGGAGCATGATAAGCAATGCCGAAATCGAGTTTCAGCCGCTCCAGATTTTCCCGGTCCTCCGGTTCACACGTTGTCAGCGCTTCCACCGTATGGCCGCCTGCGATCAGCGCAGAGGCCGCTGCGGCCAGCATTTCATAGGTGCCTGTAGCGGCCAGCAGTATGCGCTCGTCATTGCGCCCGGCGGCCGGCGCGATCACGTTCACCTCATCCTGAAGCGCGAAGACGCTGTCCGTCCCCACGTTCGCCGTCAGTCCAGACTTGCCCAAAAACTCCGCGGTGCTTGCATCTCGCACAACCATCACTGGCCGAAGCATCCCGAACAGCCGAGCGATGTTCTTGGATGAATAGAACTTTGCAATCTTGGGCTTCACCGAAAAGGGATAGCAGCGGACCGGCACGCCAAGATCGCTCAGCGCCTTCAACGTCGAGAACATGACGGCGCCAAGCCTGCGCCCGTTCCATTGTTCGCCCCCTGCGACATAAACCGCATCATAGTGTGTGAACGGCTGGAAATCATTGGCCTTCGAGCGTGCCAGCCGATCGATCACCGTCCCCAAACCACCGGGAAGAGCGCCCAACTTCAGCGCCATCATCGTAGAGCCGCCGAGCCTCCTGCCGGGCGACACGCCACGATAATCATACGCTGGCGCGAGCGCGCGGAACGCATCCATGCGCACGGTATCGACAGCGGCGAGCGGATGCGCATATACGTCAACGCTCTGCCCGGGATGGGCAGTTGCCAGCGTCTTCAACATGGCATGAAGGATCGCGAAGTCTCCGACATTGCCCTTCATATTGGCAAAGAGGATTGCTATCGGTCGGTCGGTCGCCGCGTGAGCCTCAGTCATGTGCGTCGACCGGGATGGAAGGGACTGGAATGCGGATATGGGTCATCGATACCGGGCTGCCAGGCGTTAACAACCAATGCCTTGGCCTTGCCGCCGCAATCGCGACCCAGGTGCCCTGCGAAGTTGCTACCGTTCGCGGGAAGATCCGGACCAAGCGACTGCGCGGCCTGCTGCGCTGGGCGCTGCGCCGCAAACTCACCGGCCCAGGTCGGAGAACATTCGTGTCTCGCCTGCTGACACGCCTTATCTTCAACGCGCAGTTCTCCGTGGGAGATGCTCCCGATGTGGTCATCACCGCGCTCGGCCGTTCTGAATACACTGCGGCTCTCCTCGGCGGCACGGAAGGCGCCTTTACGATCCATATCGGTGCGCCCGGCAATATGCCGGCGTCCACCTACGATTTTCTGGTGCTCGTCAATGCCGATACGCCGGCAAACATCGGCTCGCACGTCCATCTCTCTACTTACCCGACCCCCGTCCTGAGGCGGGCGGTCGAGACGAAAGCCGCGGCTGGGCCACGCGATGGGCGCAAGTTGGCCGTCTTTCTTGGCGGGAACGGAGCCGGCTATACCTTCACCGCGACCGACTGGGAGAACCTCGCGTCCGGAATTACCAGTCTTGCAAAGCGCACCTGCACGAAATTGCTGATCACCACCTCTCGGCGCACCGGAAAGGCCGCCGAGAGACAGCTTGCCGCCAGCCTCCCGGGCGACGTGATAGAGGATGCCGTCTGGTATGCCTCCGCGCCGAGACCCGTCATCACCGACTATCTCGCCCGCTCCGACGCAACCTTCGTGACCAGCGACAGCCGCTCCATGATCGCCGACGCGATCGCAGCCGGCAAACCCGTCTACGCCATCGATCCGTCTGAAAAGGCACTCGATGCCGTCCACCGACGGTTCCTCGAGGTTCAGGAGGCGGGCCATCGGCTTCGACGGGTCGCAATGTCCGAACTCGATGCGATCGATGTCGATGCGGATTGTCATGAGTGGTTCAAACCGTTGCCACGCTGTTGGTCGAGCGATTTCCTGGAGGCACTCCTCTCGACCGGTTTTCGTCATATGGTGCCGCAGCCGGAGACCGGCCGCGACGCTTAGTAAACCCGCGCTTTCGGGGCGATCTTGTAGGGGTCGATGCCTTCCGCGATCAGTTCGGTGTGAACCGGGCGATAGTCGAGCTTCACGTCGCCGGCCTCATTAACCCAGGCCAGCGTGTGCTTGCGCCAATTGACGTCGTCACGGCCTGCAAACGGACCATCGGTGTAGTCCTCGCGGGCGTGGGAGCCGCGGCTTTCCTTGCGGGCTTCGGCGCCGTAGATGGTAACGATGGCGTTGGCCATCAGGTTTTCCAGTTCCAGCGTTTCGACCAGATCGGAGTTCCAGATCATGGAGCGGTCGGTGACCTTGATGTCCGGCAGTTCCTTCCAGATCGCGCTCATGCGGCGGCAGCCGTTTTCGAGCGATTCCTGGGTGCGGAACACGGCCGCGTCTTCCTGCATGGTGCGCTGCATCTTCTCGCGCAGCACCGCCGTCGGCGTGCCGCCATTGGCGTTCCGGAGGCGGTCGAAGCGCTCCATGATCTTGTCGCAGGCCTTTTCGTTCAGAGCTGGCACCGGCGCTGCACGATCGATGACCTCGCCGGCGCGGATCGCGGCGGCACGGCCGAAGACCACGAGGTCGATCAGCGAGTTGGAGCCCAGGCGGTTTGCACCGTGAACCGATGCGCAGCCGGCTTCACCAACGGCCATCAGGCCGGGGATAATGCGTTCCGGGTTGGAGCTGTCGGCGTTCAGCACTTCGCCCCAATAGTTCGTCGGAATGCCGCCCATGTTGTAGTGAACGGTCGGCAGAACCGGGATCGGCTCGCGGGTCACGTCGACACCGGCAAAGATCTTGGCGCTCTCGGAAATGCCCGGCAGGCGCTCGTGCAGAACGGCCGGATCGAGATGGTCGAGATGCAGGAAGATGTGGTCCTTGTTCTTGCCGACGCCGCGACCTTCACGGATTTCCAGCGTCATGCAGCGCGAAACAACGTCACGCGAGGCGAGGTCCTTCGCCGAAGGTGCGTAACGCTCCATGAAGCGTTCGCCTTCGGAATTGACGAGGTAACCGCCTTCGCCGCGTGCGCCTTCGGTGATCAGGCAGCCCGAACCGTAGATGCCCGTCGGATGGAACTGAACGAATTCCATGTCCTGCAGCGGCAGGCCGGCGCGGGCAATCATGCCGCCGCCGTCACCGGTGCAGGTGTGCGCCGACGTTGCCGAAAAGTAGGCGCGGCCGTAACCGCCGGTCGCAAGCACCACCATCTTGGCGGAGAAGCGATGGATCGTGCCGTCGTCCAGGTTCCAAGCGACGACGCCGGTGCAATGGCTGCCATCATCGGACATGATCAGGTCGAGGGCAAAATACTCGATGAAGAATTCAGCGTTGTTCTTCAGCGACTGGCCGTAAAGCGTGTGCAGGATGGCGTGGCCGGTGCGGTCGGCAACGGCGCAGGTGCGCTGTACCGGCGGACCTTCGCCGTAGTTCTGCATATGACCGCCGAACGGACGCTGGTAGATCTTGCCTTCTTCATTCCGCGAGAAGGGCACGCCGTAATGCTCAAGCTCATAGACCGCCTTCGGCGCTTCCATGGTGAGATACTGCATGGCATCGACATCGCCGAGCCAGTCAGAGCCCTTCACGGTGTCATAGAGGTGCCACTGCCAGCTGTCCGGCGTCATGTTGCGCAGCGAGGCGGCGATGCCGCCCTGGGCAGCAACCGTATGCGAGCGGGTCGGGAAGACCTTGGTGATGCAGGCGGTACGGAAACCCTGTTCGGCCATGCCGAGCGTCGCGCGCAGACCCGCGCCACCGGCACCGACGACGATCACGTCGTAGGAATGGTCCACATACTTGTAAGCTTTGCCGCCAACGGCAGGAGAGGAGGTGGTTGCCATTTTTGATTACCCTGCAAACGCGATCTTCAGGATGGCGAAAAGACAGAGCCCGCCCACCGCAATCGCAAAAAACATATTGAGCATGACGAGCAGCACTTTCGCGGCTTCACCATGCACGTAGTCCTCGATGATCACCTGCATGCCGAGCTTCATATGGATAAGACCGGAGATGACGACCAGACCCATAATGACGGCGACGAAGGGATTGGCGAGTGCCGCGACGACCTCTTCATAGGGAGCGCCCGCGTGGGTCATCACGAAGAAGATGAAGAACAGGATCAGCGGAACGTTGGCAACAGCCGTGACGCGCTGGCGCCAGAAGTGATCGGTGCCTTCCTTGGCGGAGCCAAGACCGCGAACCTTGCCGAGGGGAGTGCGCATATCCATGGGAAACTCCTTCAGCGGATCGCGTAGCCGACGATCCAGATCAGGAGCGTCAGCACGACGGAGCCAACAGCGTTGGCAATGGCAAGCTTGGTGGCGAAGTTCTTCTCGTAGCCGTGACCGAGATCCCACATGAAGTGGCGGAAGCCTCCAATCAGGTGATGCACCAGCGCCCAGGTATAACCGAACAGAATGATCTGGCCGATGATGGTCCCGAAGAACCAGCTGACCCAGGCATAATAACCCGGACCGCTCGCGGCGGCGATCAGCCACCAGGCGACCAGCAGCGTGCCGAAATAGAGCGCGCCGCCGGTGATGCGGTGCATGATCGACATGACCATGGTGGGAATTGGCTTGTAGATTTGAAGATGCGGCGACAAGGGCCGGCTTTTGGTGACATCCGTCATCGGAACCTCACGGAAGAACCGGCACTCAAATGCCCAAAAACTGGACTATTTTTATCCGGTATTGCACATGATTGTGCACAATTCAGTCTGCCGACCTTTAATCACCATAATCATTAACGACAAGTGTCGTTTGCACTGCAAAATCATTTTAATCGATTAGAGATTACAGGCCTTTCCCGCGAAGGCTCGCTCCTCGTTCGTTAACGATAGATCGCTTTTTGCGCCGTAATTCCGTGACTTTTCCGGCGACATGCCCCAGATTGCCTCTTAAGGATTTGTTAAGAGTTATCCGGAGGGTCGCCAAGATGCGTCCGATCAATCTCCTGAATGCGACGAAGGTACTACTGGCAGCGCTCGCCCTGATCATCGGGACGATCGACATCGCAGCCGCGCGCGACATCGACCAGCGCGTTATCTACCGGCGCGGTCACCATGATCGCCCGGATTATTCGGAGCGATCGATCTCCAGCAAAAACATCCGCCGTCATAACGACCGCCGCGACTGGCGCGCCGACCGTCGCTTCGAGCGGCGCCGTCATCGCGAGTGGCGGGCGGACAATCGCAGGGATCGCCGGTTTGATCGGCGTCGTGAGTTCGTGCGCGAATACAGAGAGCCACGCGGCCGCGGCAATGTCATTGTTTACGGCGGCGGTGATGGCTTCCCCTCGCCGGTACCAGGCATCGGCACCTATGCGGGCAACCTTTCGGCGTGGCAAGATCCCGGCAACGGCATCTATTTCAGCCAAGACTACTATGGCGGCTACGGCGACGTAAGCGTCGATGTCGATCTCGGCGCCTATCTGGGCGGACCACAGATTCTCGACGTCGATCCCCAAGCTGTCGACAATGCCTGCTCTTACGAAAAAGGTGTCTGCGTTATCAGGCGTCGGTAAGGCCGCCGAAGCGCCAGACGGTGGTGCGCTTGACCTCGCCGTCTTCCAGCGCGCGTGTCACCGGCACTTCGTAGGTGTCAAGCGGCTGCATCAGGTGCCGGGGGCAATAGCTGCGCCCGGGATCGCCGACAAGCACCGTGCCGCCATGCTGCACGATGTCGGAAAACCAGGGAATAAGAGCGTCGGCGAAGCCCTTGTCGTAGAACACGTCGCCAGCCAGCAGCACTGTGCCGGGCTTGACCTCGCCAACGATATTCCGATCGGTGAAGGCGATGTCCACGCCGTTCAGCGTCGCATTCAATCGAACAGCCGTTTCCGCCCAGGGATCGATATCGGCGGCCAGCACGGAAGCAGCCCCTATCTTCGCTGCAGCGATACCGACCAGCCCGGAGCCGGCCGCAAAATCGATGACATCCCGGCCGCGTATCTGATCAGGATGATCAAGAACGTATCGAGCCAGTCCCTGGCCGCCCGCCCAGGCAAACGCCCAAAACGGTGGCGGCAGGCCAATCTCCTGCAACTCCTCTTCCGTCTTTAGCCAGAGGTCATGTGCCTCCGTTGCCAGATAGAGCCGGATCTCGGGCACATGCGGCGGCACGAGAACATCGGTGTTTTCGAGGATAAAGGCTTCGGGATCGGTCTTCAAACGGGCCTCAGCGCGGCGGATTTTCCAGACCGCCCATGCGGCAGACTTCCAGATACTCCTCTTCCGTCACACCCTGTACGGAAAGCCGCATCGAGGTAACGAGCTGCATCTTTTCAAGCTTCGGGTTTGCCTTGATATCCTTCAGCGACACCGGTTGCGGCATATCGCAGACGGCACGGATATCGACGCAGTCCCAACGAGCATCGCCATCGGCGGTCGAATCGAGGTGGGAGAGCGCGCAGACTTCGGTGATGCCGACGATCTCAAGTCCTTCGTTCGAATGGTAGAAGAAACCCTTGTCGCCAATCTGCATGGCCCGCATGTTGTTGCGGGCGAGATAGTTGCGCACGCCGGTCCATTCGGTGCCGGCTTGACCCGCATCCTTCTGCATCGCCCAAGACCATTTGAACGGTTCGGACTTGTAGAGCCAGTATCCCACGCTCAGGCCTCCGGCTTGTTGAAGACCCAGTTCCAGGGCTTGATGTCGACCTCGGCGAAAAGACCGGCCTTGGCATAAGGATCGGCCGCCGCCGTCGCCCGAGCTTCTTCGATCGTATCGAGCTTGAAGACGACGAGGCTGCCGTTCGGCTTTCCGGCATCGTCAAGGAAGGGACCAGCAAACGTCAGCACGCCCTTGGCGTTCAGGTCTTCGAGAAAGGCGACATGCTCGGGGCGCGTATCCATGCGCAACTGCAGCGAATCGGGCTTGTCCTTGCAGAGAACGGCAAAAAGCATCGGGTTTTCTCCTGAAATCATTCCTGACGGATGGGGCGGGTCATAAGCTGTTCGAGTGCGGATTTCACATCGAGCCGGCCATCGATAATCGCGGCGACGGCATCGGTGATCGGCATCTCGACGTGGAGTTCAGCGGCAACGGCGGCTGCGACCGAGGCGGCAAAGGCGCCCTCGACCAGCTCGCCGGTTTCCTTGCGCACGCTTCCTTCGCGGCCGATGGCGATGCCGTAACGCAGGTTTCGCGACTGGTGGCTGGTGGCCGTCAGCACGAGATCGCCAAGGCCGGAGAGGCCTCGAACCGTTTCAGCCTCGCCGCCACGCGCGGCAATGAAGCGCGACATTTCCGCAAGGCCACGCGAGATCAGCGCGGCCCGGGCCGAATCGCCAAGCTTTGCGCCCTCGACAATGCCGCAGGCGATGGCGAGCACGTTTTTCAAGGCACCGCCGAGCTGCACGCCGATGCGGTCCGCTGAGGGATAGAGCCGGAAGGTCGGGCTGGAAAGCGCTTCGGCGAGATAGGCAGCGCGCTCGTTGGTTTCCGCAGCAATGGCCATGGCTGTCGGCAGCCCCTTGGCGATATCGGCGGCAAAACCCGGCCCGGAAAGAACAGCGACATTGTGCAGATGCAGTTCCTCGGCAACGACGTCCGTCAGAAGCCGACCGCTCGAGCGCTCCATGCCCTTGGCGCAGATAACGACATCGGTACCCGGACGGATAAACCCGAAGAGAGAACGCGCCGCTTCGCGCTGGGCCTGCGACGGCATGGCAAACAGGACAATATCAGCCGCCTGAAGCACTGTCTGGTTCAGAGAAACCTGCAGCGATTGCGGCAGATCGATATCCGGCAAAGCTTCTTCATTGCGACCGGTGCTTTTGATGTCGTCTATCACGCTTTCACGGCGGGCCAGGAGCGTGACCGGCACCTTGTCGGATGCCGAGGCAACGGCGGCAAGGGCGGTGCCAAAGGCGCCTGACCCGACAACGACGATACCTTTTGACGAACCGTCTGCCATTACGCTTTCGCTCCGCGTTTTCCCGAGCCGAGCAAGGTCTGTGCCGTCTGGTCGAGCGGCCAGCGCGAACGCGGCGCGACAGTGAGATCATCCGACGGCAAGCCGGCCGCCATGCGTTCGGCGCCTGCCCAGGCAATCATCGCGGCATTGTCGGTGCAGAGCTGCAAGGGCGGGGCGATGAAGCGGAAGCCATTGGTATCGCAGAGTGATTGCAGCGTGGCGCGCAGCGCCTGATTGGCCGCAACGCCACCGGCAACGACCAGTGCCGGCTCGGTGGAGAGATTGGAGAACTCCTGTTTGAACCGCTGCAGGCCACGGCCGATGCGGTCCTTCAGCGTACGCGAAATCGCCTTCTGGAAGGAGGCGCAGATATCGGCGATATCCTGCTCGCTCACCGGCTCGATGGACTGCGCCGCCTGCCGCACCGCCGTCTTCAGGCCGGAGAAGGAGAAATCGAGCCGCGCTTCGCCGACCAGAGGCCGGGGAAAAACGAAGCGATCGGGATTGCCGTTGCGGGCTGCCCGTTCAACCGCCGGACCGCCGGGATAAGGAAGGCCGAGCAGCTTTGCCGTCTTGTCGAAGGCTTCGCCGAGCGCATCGTCGATCGTCGTGCCCCAGCGCTCGTAGTCGCCAACGCCGCGCACGAGGATGAGCTGGGTGTGGCCGCCGGAAACGAGCAGCATCAGGTAGGGAAACGCAAGGCCATCGGTGAGCCGCGCGGTCAGCGCATGGCCTTCCAGATGGTTGACGGCGTAGAGCGGCTTGCCGGACGAGCGGGCGATCGCCTTGCCGGTCATCAGGCCAACTAGCAACCCGCCGATCAGGCCGGGGCCGCTGGTGGCGGCAATCGCGTCGATATCCTTCAATGTCTTGCCGGCGCGGGCAAGCGCCTCCTCGATCAGCGTATCGAGCGCCTCGACATGGGCACGGGCCGCAATCTCCGGCACGACGCCGCCATAGACGCTGTGTTCTTCGAGCTGGCTGAGCACCACGTCGCCGAGGATTTCACCATGACCTTCCGCGTCGCGCAGCACGACGGACGCCGCGGTTTCGTCGCAGCTCGTTTCGATGCCGAGGATGGTGAGGGGCGCGGGCATGAGGTACTCGAATGTTGCGGTCGCGGGTAAAGGTGGGTACACGGAACTCCGGTAACAATGGATCGCTGCTGATGCAAACAAAACCTTTCCGGATCGGCACGCGCGGCAGCCCGCTGGCGCTGGCACAGGCGCAAGAAACCCGCAGCCGGCTGATGGTCGCTCATGGCATGCCCGCCGAGATGTTCGAGATCGTTGTGCTTTCGACCGCCGGCGACCGCATTACCGACCGGGCTCTCTCTGAAGTCGGCGGCAAGGGCCTATTCACGCAGGAAATCGAAGACCAGCTTTCCTCCGGCGACCTCGATTTCGCCGTGCATTCCTCCAAGGACATGCCGACGAAACTGCCGGACGGATTGTTCCTCTCCGCCTATCTGCCGCGCGAAGATGTGCGCGATGCGTTCATCGGCCGCACCTTCGACAAGCTGATGGATTTGCCGCAAGGTGCGACGATCGGCTCGTCCTCGCTGCGGCGTCAGGCGCTGATCCGCCGGCTTCGGCCGGATATCAACGTCATCACCTATCGCGGCCTTGTCGAAACCCGCCTGCGCAAGCTGGCCGAAGGACAGGTGGATGCAACCCTGCTCGCCTTTGCCGGCCTGAAGCGGCTTGGCAAGCAGGATGTAGCGACAGAACTGCTGGATGAAGCCGAATTTCCGCCAGCCCCGGCACAGGGCGCGATCTGCATCGAAAGCCGGATCGGGGATGACCGGGTGGGTGCATTGCTTGAGGCCATCAACGATGCCCGCACCCATGAGCGCGTGACCTGCGAGCGTGCTTTCTTGTCAACCCTCGACGGCTCCTGTCGCACGCCGATTGCAGGCCATGCCGTTTCGGATGGCGAAACCCTGCGCTTCTTCGGCATGATCCTGACGCCGGACGGCAGCCGCTTCCACCGCATTTCTGCCGAGGGCAAGGCAACCGATGCCGCCGATATCGGCGAGAAAGCCGGCGCGGAGATCCGTGCGGCAGCCGGAGCGGATTTCTTCGCAAGCTGGACGTAACCCATGCGGGTGCTCGTCACGCGCCCTGACGTTTCAGCCCGGAAAACGGCTGCGAAGCTGGCGGCGCTTGGCCATGAACCCCTGTTGCTGCCGCTGATGAAAGCGGCTCACGACACCGATGCCTCAGGGCGGGCTCTGTCTGAAAGCAGGGGTGCAATAGCCGTGACCAGCGCCGAGGCGCTTCGCACCCTGCCACCGGAAAGCCTCGCGGCGGCCCTTCATCGGCCAATTTTCTGCGTTGGCCCGGCAACGGCAAAAGCCGCCGAGGCGCTTGGTTTCAGAGATGTTCGATGCGGTCAAGGAACGGGGCTCGATCTGGCGGACTTGGTCATTGCAGCGGGTAAGGGTGCCGATCCTCTCACCTATTTCGCCGGCTCTCCTCGCTCCCCGGATTTCGAGCGGCGCCTGACGCAGGCGGGAATTTCCTTCCACACGGTGGATGTCTACCGGATGGTTCCGATTGAACACGATCCGATGGCCGTCACCATGCACCTGCGCGAAAAACGACCGGACGTTATCCTGCTGTACTCGCGTGAAATCGCCCGGCGATTTTTCGAGCTTGTCGAACCCGCCGCCCTGCGGGCGATCGGGAATGTTCGTTTTCTCTGCATGAGCGCCCATGTCGCGGATGCCGTGCCAGCGCATTCCGGCGACATCGTCATTGCCGCGGAGCCGAGCGAGAAGGCGCTGCTTTCACTTCTTTAAGCGCTCCGCATATGCTCTGGTCGCGCAATGTCGCAAGCCGGATCAAGGAATTGTGCGAATAGGGCTTTTCCTGATGGGTCTCGGTCTCTAGGTTTGTTCTTACAACATGCGAATAATGGGAAGAGATGACCATGGGACCGGAAAACCCTCCGCGCCGCTCGAAATCCGACCAGGAGCCGTTGACGATCGATCTGGAAGCAAGCAGCGTCGCATCCGACGAGAAGACGGAAACTGCGGCCGAGCAAACCCTGGAAGCGACAGCGACAGAGCCCGCGACTGCCGTGAGCGAGGACGTGGCTTCGAGGATCGCGGAAGACAACGCTGCCGAGGCTGAGCGTGTAGCCACCGAGGCCCAGATCGACGCGAGCGAAACCGCCGACGATGCGCGCACGCAAGCCGCTGCCGCCGCTTTCGCGGAAGAGCCGGATCACACCGAAACCTACAGCCAAGCGGCTGCTCATCAGCCACCGCCGAAGACATCCAGTTCCGGCGCGCTTGCCGCCGGTATCCTTGGCGGCCTGATCACCTTGCTCGCTGCTGGCGGCCTGCAATATGCAGGGATATTTCCGTCGCTTTCTCCGGAACGCGCAAGTTCCGATGCCGGGCTTTCCGCGGAAATCGAAGCGATCAAAACCCAACTCGCGCAGGCACCTGCAGCCTCTGCACCAGCCGATCTTGGACCGCTCGAGCAACGCCTTGCCGCCCTTGAGAAATCACCCGCCGGCGGCGCGGACAGCGCGGCGCTGAAGGCGCAGGTTGACAGCCTGACGAACGAACTGGCCGCCCTGAAATCCGAACTCGCCGATGCTCGCCAGAGCACACAGGCTTCCGCGTCCGAGCTTGCAAGCCGGCTGGATGCCGCCGAGAAGAAGATCGAGGAACCAGCTAGCGATGTACAGCTTGCCCGAGCTGTCGCTGTTACCGCACTCAAAACCGCGATTGATCGCGGCGGGCCGTTTCTGGCCGAGCTTGATGCGCTGAAGAGTGTGTCGGCCGACGATCCGGCCGTCAGTGGCCTTGCCGGCGATGCGGCAACCGGCGTGGTTTCCCGTGCCGATCTGGTCCGTGACTTTCCGGCTGTCGCCGACAGCATGCTGGCGGCGACGCGCGGCACCGATCCGAACCAGGGCATCTTCGGGCGGCTCGTGGATAGCGCGTCTTCTGCCATCCGCGTTCGCCCCGTTGGAAGCGTCGAAGGCACGGCGCCCGAGGCCATTGTTGCCCGCATCGAAAACAAGCTTGCCAATGGCGACCTGAAGGGTGCGGCGCTGGAATGGGAAACTCTGCCGGCCGAAGCGAAATCCGCCGATGAAGGTTTTAAGGCGAAACTGGACCAGCGTCTTCGCGTCGAAGGGCTGATCGACAGTGCCGTTGCCGGCGCCATGACCGCGAAACAGGGCTGAAGGAGACCTCATGATCCGCATTCTTTCCTTCGCCCTCGTTGTTCTCGCGCTCGCAGCCGGCTTTGCCTGGCTTGCAGACCGGCCGGGTGAACTCTCCCTGATCTGGCAGGGCCAGCGCATCGAAATGAGCCTGATGGTGGCGGCAACCCTGCTCGCCTCGCTGATCGCCGCCATCCTGCTCGTCGTCTGGATCATCCGCGTTGTCTGGCTCTCTCCCCATTCGATTTCCCGTTATTTCCGTGCCCGCAAGCGGGACCGCGGCTATCAGGCGCTTTCGACCGGCCTTATTGCCGCCGGTGCCGGCGATGCCGCCCTTGCCCGCAAGATGACGGCGCGCACCCGCGGCCTGATCAGCGCCGACCAGGAGCCGCTCATCCATCTGCTCGAGGCCCAGACGGCCTTGATCGAAGGCAAGAACGACGACGCGCGCAAAAAATTCGAGCTCATGGCCGACGATCCGGAAACACGGGAACTCGGCCTGCGCGGACTTTATCTGGAAGCCAAGCGCCTCGGCGCCAGTGAAGCTGCGCGGCAATATGCCGAGCGTGCCGCTGAAAAATCCCCGCATCTTCCCTGGGCAACACTCGCGACGCTCGATTATCGCAGCCAGTCTGGCAACTGGGACGAGGCGATCAGCCTCATCGACCAGAGCCGGGCATCCCATGTGATCGAGCGCAAGGAAGCCGATCGCAAAAAAGCCGTCCTGCTCACAGCCCGGGCCAAGGACAAGCTGGAATCCGACCCGAAAGGTGCGCGCGACGATGCGCTTGCGGCACTGAAGGTTTCGGAAAACCTGATCCCGGCGGGGCTTATCGCAGCCAAGGCCTTGTTCCGCGAGGACAACCTGCGCAAGGGCGCCTCGATCCTCGAAAAGCTCTGGAAGCACGAGCCGCAAGCGGAGATCGCCAAACTCTATGTTCGGGCCCGCAGCGGCGATTCGGCCGTAGACCGGCTGAAGCGCGCCACCAAGCTGGAAGCGATCCGGCCCAACAATGCCGTTTCGCTGGCGGCCGTGGCCGAAAGCGCGCTGGAAGCGCGCGAACTTTCGCTTGCGCGTGCCAAGGCGGAAGCCGCGGCCCGTATCCAGCCGACGGAAAGCATTTTCCTGTTGCTGGCAGATATCGAGGAGGCCGACACGGGGGATGACGGCCGTATCCGCCACTGGATGAACCAGGCGCTGAAAAGCCCGCGCGACCCCGCGTGGACGGCCGACGGCATCACCTCGCCGGAGTGGCTGCCGGTCTCTCCGGTGAGCGGACGGCTCGATGCCTTCGAATGGAAGATGCCGATCGCGCAGATCGCCGGCCCGGTCGAGGAGCATGCCGCAGAGACGGTTGATGCCGCCATCCGCAGCCTGCCGCCGGTGTCCGTGAAGGCCGCTGCCGAGCCGGTCAAACGTACGCCCGAGCCGGTCGCGACACCTGTCCGGGAAGAACCGATTACCCGCACGATCGCGGTACCCGCTCCGACCGAATCCGTTCTGGTACCTGAGACAGTCGTGGTCGGGACCACGACGGTTGCGGTGCCCGAGCCGAAATCCGAGAAGCCGAAGACGCCACCACGTCAGGTGCCGGATGATGACGGAGCGCCGGTCGAGCCCTTCTTCGGGCGACCGCCGGATGATCCCGGGGTTCGCGAGACGGCGCCATCTGCTGAAAAGACGAATTTCCGGCTCTTTTAGCCGGATTTCGCTCTCTGTTATTTTACTTTACCTCTTTCCTTCCGTGCGGATGATTTAACCGCGTAGCTTTTTTGACGATATGCCTTCAGGAGACCGTATGTTTGACCGCTTCCGTAGCTTTCTGGAAAGTCTTGCCGGCAACGGAACGGACAAAATCGCAGCCGATGATCCACGCATCGCCGTAATGGCGCTCTGCATTCAGGTCATGGAGGCGGACGGGGAAATTCTCGACAGCGAGCGCCGCAAGGTGCGCATGATGATCAAGGAGCATTACGGGCTCGACGACGCGGCCCTTGATGCACTGATCGCGGCGGGCGAAACCGCGGAAAGCGAGGCGATCGACTTTTTCCGCTTCACCTCCGAAATCAAAAGGCATTTTTCCGAGGAGCAACGTATCGACCTGATCGGCATGTTGTGGGAAATTGTCTATTCCGACGGCAAGCGCAGCGAGATGGAGGACCATGTCATCTGGCGCATTGCCGACCTGCTCGGCGTTTCCGGGCGGGATCGGGTGTTGAAGCGGCAGGAGGCGGCCGCCAAATTGGATGTTGCGGAGGAGACGGCGCAACAGGAAGAATGACATGCTTTTCGACGGTCGATTGATCGGCAGCAGCAAGAACAAGCCGATCCTCATCGTGCTACACCAGGAAAGATCGAGCCCCGGCCGTGTCGGGCATATCCTGCTCGAAAAAGGTTTGAGCCTCGACATTCGTCGCCCCGTGCTCGGCGATCCGCTGCCCTCCACGCTTCACGCGCACTCCGGCGCCATCGTCTTCGGCGGGCCGATGAGCGCCAATGACGAGCATGACTATATCCGGCGGGAAATCGATTGGCTTTCCGTTCCCCTTTCGGAAAACAAGCCGTTTCTTGGCATCTGCCTCGGCGCCCAGATGCTGGTGCGCCATCTCGGCGGCGCTGTCGGCACGCATCATGAAGGCTGGGCCGAAATCGGCTGGTATCCACTTCACGCCACCGAACGCGGCAAGGCGTTGATGGATTGGCCGGATATGGTCTACCAATTCCACCGTGAAGGCTTCGACTTGCCGGATGGAGCGGAGCTGCTGGCCGAAGGGCATCACTATCCGAACCAGGCGTTCCGCTATGGGGAGAATGCCTGGGGCATCCAGTTTCATGGCGAACTCACCCGCGCGATGATGCACCGCTGGGTCGTCCATGGCGCGCATCGCTTCGAATTGCCGGGTGCCCAGATGGGACAGGTTCACCTCGACGGGCGCATGGCCCATGACGCGCCGTTGCGCGCCTTCATGGATCGTTTCCTGACCCACATCTTCCAGCGCACCGGCGAACCGGTCGCTGCCTGCGCCTGAGCGGGTTTTATTTCGCGTGACCGGGTGCGTCGAGCGTATCGATGCGGCGCAACTGCGGGAAGCCGACGGACCAGAGCAGCGCCACCAGCAGAGTGCCAGCGCCGCCGAAGGCCACGGCATGCACCGCACCGAAGCCCGAGGCCATCATACCGGCACGGAACTCTCCAAGTTCGTTCGACGCACCGATGAACACCATGTTGACGGCATTGACGCGCCCGCGCAGCTCATCCGGCGTCCAGAGCGTGATCAGGATTTCGCGGACATAGACAGAGATCATGTCCGCCGCGCCCATGACGATGAGTGCTCCTATCGATATCCAGGGCGTTGTCGAAAGACCGAAGACAATCGTGCCGAGCCCGAACAGGGCGACGCCGATAAACATCAAAACGCCTGCGCGATGGCGGATCGGGTGAGCAGCGAGCCAGATGGCCATGCCGACAGCGCCAATGCCGGGCGCTGCACGCAGGAGACCAAGACCCCAGGGTCCAAGCTCGAGAATATCGCGCGCAAACACCGGCATCAGCGCCACCGCGCCGCCGAGCAACACGGCGAAGAGATCGAGAGAGATCGCTCCAAGCACGACCTTTTCGGCCTTGATATAGCGGAAACCGGCGGTGATCGTGTTCCAGCTCTGGGCCGTGGCGCTGCTGCGTTGCGCCGGTTTCGGCACCGCAAACACCATGACGGCACTGGCGGCAAAGAAGCAGAGCGCGACGATATAGGGAACGGCTGCACCCAAAGCATAGATTAACCCGCCGGCCACCGGACCGACGATCATTGCCGTCTGCCACGAGGTTGAATTCCATGCGATGGCGTTCGGCAGGTCTTCGGCGGGCACGAGATTGGGTGCAAGCGACTGAGAGGCCGGCGCCAGAAAAGCACGCTCGATGCCAAAGACGACAAGGATGCCGTAAACCGGCCAAGGTGAAAAGGTGCCGGTCAGGGTCAACGCCAACAGAGCCGCCGCGCAGCCGGTACTGACCAGCATGCAGATTGCCATGATCATGCGGCGGTTATAGCGGTCGGCGACCGTACCCGTGACGAGGATCAGGACAAGCGACGGCAGGAACTGGAAGAGACCGATCAGGCCGAGGTCAAAGGGATCGCGGGTCTGGTCGTAAATCTGCCAGCCGACGGAAACGCTGATGATCTGGATCGCGAAATAGGCGAGGAAGCGGGCGAAAAAATAGCGCCGGTAACCCACATGCCTGAAGGCTGCGAAACGATGGCCTTGGTGGGGCACTGACATCGGCGTGTTGCTCCTGCTTCCGACACGGCATCCGATCCGACAGCATGTCAATGTCTCGGGTAACGGACGCTGCGTTACTCGGCAATGTCAGCAAGACTGTCAACAACCAATCGGATTTGCTGCGATTTCTGCCTACAGGATGCGTGGAGGTTCAGCTGGTTTGCAGTCTTGAAACAACACATTCTCCTGCCGCCGAAGCAGAAGAGCCACAGCAAAGGTTATCAGAAGCTTTACCGCTGCAGCGTAAAATCCAACCGGAAGGAAGGTGTTTCATGAGCTTTGACGGCAAGACTCTGCGCTACCAGTATTATTTTTATGGCTATGACAAGCTGACCGACGACGATCGGAAATGGGGCTCTGCAACTGACACCCTGATCAAAGGCACCACCACCATAAACGGCCTCAAGATTGGCAGCACGCAGGTCTTCACCATGACCGTAACGGATGCGGCGATCGGCTTTGACTTCCATGGAACGGCGCTCTGGAAGACCGGTTACACCAACGTGAAGAACAAGAACGTCGTCGCCCAGTTCAATGGCGCATTTTTCGAAGACGTCAAGAACACCATGCAGCCAATCATCGGCGTTACCATCAAGACCAATATCAAGGAGATCGACGCCAGCGATGTGCGTTTCCATGAGAACGATCTTGCCGTCGATTTCCGCGGCGCGACGACGTTTGAGGATTCCTCGCTTATTCTGAACGTCATTTTCGCGGCAACGAAGAACGGGGCGATCGTCTTTCAGGGAAAGAAAGACAGCGTTTTCGTCCAGGGACAGGATGCGGCCGACAAGCTTTTCGGCGGCACGGCCAATGACGTGCTGGAGGGCGGCAAAGGAAACGACATCCTTATGGGCAACGCCGGCCACGATACGCTCTACGGCGGGGCTGGCGCCGATGACTTGTACGGGGGCGCGGGTCAGGATGTTTTCGTCTTCAAGGCGGCAAGTGATCTTGGAACCACCGCAAACAACAGCGACACCATCTTCGACTTCAACAGTAAGGACGACAGAATCAACCTTTCAGCGATCGACGCCAATAGCAAGCTCGCCGGAAATCAGGCCTTTGCCTTCATTGCCACGAAATCCTTTTCCGGAACGGCAGGGGAGCTACGCTACGAAAAGAAGAGCTCGGACACCAACATCTACGGCGACGTGAACGGCGACAAGAAGGCAGATTTTGTCGTGCATCTCGATACTGCCCTGACGCTGGCTAAAGACGTCTTTATTCTTTAGAGCACTTGCCTGTCCGCTTCTTCATCGAAAATTCTCCAAACTTGCAGGCCGGACTTCAACTACCGACCGGGAACGCCTACATAGGCGACACGTTCACCTGTCTGGTAAGGATCCAGGCGGTACCAGGACATGAAAAGTTGAAGTCTCTTGCAATCGCGCGATACACGGCCCGTTTTGCCTACACGCTCGCAGAGAAGAGAATTTACGCAATAAAAACAAAGGTAAACGGGGATTGACACCCCTAAGTACGAACAATAGTTTGTGCGACGACGAATTTGGAGACCCGCATGCTCGCTGTCATCGGCACCTTGAACTTCATCATCAACATCGCGTGGTTTCTGATCATCGCGTCGGCCATCTTCTCGTGGCTCTATGCGTTCAATGTGATCAATGTGAACAACCAGGCGATCAACATGATCGGCCGCTCCCTCTATCAGTTGACCGAACCGCTCTATCGCCCGATCCGTCGTGTGCTGCCGGACATGGGCGGGGTAGATCTGTCGCCGCTGGTCGTGCTGGTCATTCTCTACTTCATCCAGCTTTTCCTCAACACGACCATCGCCCCGGCCCTTCTCGGCTACTGATCCGAGCTTCGGGAGAAAAAGAAAACCTCCGGAACGACGCCGTTCCGGAGGTTTTTCAGTTGGTCTTAAAGAAACTTACTTCTTCTTTTCGTTCTCAGCGCGCTCGATCGCCTCGACGATCATCTTGCGGGCGAAGTCCGCATCCTTCCAGCCGAAAATCTTGACCCATTTGCCGGGCTCCAGATCCTTGTAGTGCTCGAAGAAGTGCTCGATCTGCTGCAGGGTGATTTCCGGCAGATCGGTGTAATCCTTGACCTTGTCGTAACGCTTGGTCAGGTGATAGTTCGGCACGGCAACGATCTTCTCGTCCTTGCCGGAATTGTCTTCCATCATCATCACGCCGATCGGGCGGACATTGATTACACAGCCAGGAACCAGCGGACGGGTGGAGGCGATAAGCACGTCGATCGGGTCGCCATCGTCAGAGAGCGTGTGCGGTACAAAGCCGTAATTACCCGGATAGGTCATCGGCGTGTAGAGGAAGCGATCGACAACGAGCGTGCCGGCTTCCTTGTCCATTTCGTACTTGATCGGATGGCCGCCGACCGGCACTTCAACGATGACGTTGATATCGTCCGGCGGGTTTTTGCCGATGGAAATTGCATCGATGCGCATTGGGACTCCCCAGCTGTCGTGTTTTGATGGCAAGTCCGATATCGGGAAAACTGTGGCAACGCAACATGACTTTGCTGCAGATTGTCCAAGCACCCAAGCTTGGCGCATCCGATTCTATAAACATCCGGCCAAGGGATGACGTCCGCGCAAAAGCCATGCACACTGCGAACCGCCCCTTCGGAGACCCCGCATGCACCGATATATCACCCTTCTGGCTTTCTCCGCTTTTCTGCCGAGCTCGATCGCCCTTGCAAACGACAGCGCCTATACGGATGTCGATTTCGATGCATGCCAGAAGCTGTCTGAAGATGAGGCGGGCGTTGCGCTGAAATGCGAAGGCTTGAAGGGCTACGCGATCTACTTCAAAGAAGGGGATTTGCGCCAATCCGTGTCCTATGGGCCGCTGAGCAAGGCTTACATAGACGGCGCCTTCGAAAGCTTCACGCCGTTCAACCGAACCGGCAGCAAGGTGGAGTGGCGTCTCGACCCTTCCGGAAAACCCGTGGCCGCGATTCTTCGCTACTTCCTGGAAAATCCTGATCCCGAGACAGGTGCAAGCAACCCAAAGCTTGAGGGACAGGTTCTTGTCATTTCGCGTGTGGCGCAGGAGGAGGATGGAAAAAGCTGCGTCGCCGGCTATGTCGATGCCCTGGCAAATCGTGATGCCAACATATTGGCCCGCAAGATTGCCGACGACATTGCACCGTCTTTTGTCTGCGGAAAAGAAACGCCCGTCTACCACGGCACGCGCGGTCCCCGCGCGGCAGAACCCGGCCTCTATCTACCGGAAGAACCGACCCCGCAATGAATCTGTCGACTCAGTTCCAGATGTAACCGATTTTTTTCAGGTGTTTTTCGCCGAAATCTTCCATGCCTTCACAGATGTCGTTGCCGCCCGCCATCCGGAAGAATCGGTCCGCGTGATGGCTGTCTTCCAGGCACCAAACCACCAGCCCCTGACAACCGAGTGACTTTAGAAGATTCTTGGCTTCGCCGAAGAGAATTCGGCCGAGTCCGATGCCCTGATATTCGGGCCTCAGATAAATCTCGTAAACCTCGCCTTCCTGCGGAAGCGAGCGAGCGCGATTGAGGCCGAGCGTTGCGTATCCTGCAATGACACCCGCCACTTCGACAACAAGCAGCGTTGAAGGCCCCCGGGTTGCCTTCCGCCACCAGTTTTCATTGCGGCGATCAACCATCTGATTGAGCGGGCGATGCGGGATCAGGCCGCTATAGGCCTGAAGCCAGGAAACGCGATGCACTTCCGAGATGGCAGCGGCATCTTTCGGCTCGCCGGGACGCACCTCGATAGACAATGTTTTCATAGCGCAACTCTAAACCGGTGCCGTGCAAACGGGAATCCCGCGCGGATGTCGACCGCCCTCAACCCACAGACAAGATGGGACGGCGACAGGCAAAAAGTTAACGCAATTTTAACTTTCTGGGCAAGCACCAAAAACAATCAGACACAACAAAGCGCGTGACGAAACGCGGCACATGAATGCCGGTCGCGCGATCAACGGATTTTTCATTATTTTCGCAGAGATGCGGAACCTTTTGCGATTCAGGGCGTTCTGAGGCGTCCGGTTATGCGCGCGAAAGTGTGCCTTCCCACACCGGATGCCAGTCGCAGCCGAACCTCTCCGGCTGTCGGTCAACCAGGAAGTAGGGCGTCTCGATTGCCGGTCAAGATTCAATCACCGAATTCGGCAGCTCGAGCGATTTGGGGCCCTCTCCCGCCACGGGGCATTCACACATGCCCGCCACGGAGCAGCCGATGAAAAATTTCTCCGCAGACAGGCGCATGATCAAGATCGCAATGGCCGCTCCCTATCTGGAACGGCAGGAGGAGCAGGAACTGGCGCAAGCCTGGAAGGACAAGCACGACCAGGAGGCTCGCAACAAGATCGCCATGTCGCACATGCGGCTGGTCATCTCCATGGCGGCCAAATTCCGCAACTTCGGACTACCCATGAGCGATCTGGTGCAGGAAGGGCATCTCGGCCTCCTCGAGGCTGCCGCCCGCTTCGAACCGAGCCGCGAAGTTCGTTTCTCCACCTATGCGACCTGGTGGATAAGGGCCTCGATGCAGGATTACGTGCTTCGCAACTGGTCGATCGTCCGCGGCGGTACAAGCTCTGCTCAGAAAGCACTCTTTTTCAATCTGCGGCGCCTTCGCGCCAAGCTGGCTCAAGGCGACAAACATCTGACCGCCCAGGCCGTCCATCAGGAAATCGCGACGGCTCTCGGCGTGAGCTTGGCAGACGTGCAAACCATGGATGCCCGTCTCTCAAGCAACGACACCTCACTTCAGGCGCCGATTTCATCGGGTGATTCCGATAGCGGCGAGCGGCTCGACATGCTGGCCTGCGATGCACCCCTTCCCGACGAACAGGTATCGGACATGATCGATCAGGAGCGCCGCAGCATTTGGTTGAAGCACGCACTGGGCAAGCTGAACGAGCGGGAAATGAAAATCATCCGCGCACGACGCCTCTCAGAAGACAGCGCGACGCTCGAGGAGCTCGGAGTGGATCTCGGGATTTCCAAGGAACGTGTGCGCCAGATCGAAACCCGCGCCCTGGAAAAACTGAAGATTGCCCTGGTGGCCCAGGCGCCGGTGCTGGCGACAATGCCGCACTGAATACCCTTCACACTCAGCACCGACTGGAAACCCGCCCTCGTGGCGGGTTTTTTTGATCTACTCGGTGATGATCTTCAAACGATCGCCAGGCTTGATCGTCGAGGTCATTTGCAGCGCGTTGATCATGCGGAACAGATCGAGCTTGCGGTCGGTCCCCTGCATGCGCGCCGACAGCGTTGCCAGCGTATCCCCTGACCTTGCCGTCACGACGCGGATACGCAGCGGCTTCAGGGCGCTGATTTCCTGTGGCGTCATGCGACGGAACGAGGCGCGCAGCGCATCTGACGTCGGCCCGAGAGACGCTGCGCCCTTTGGAACCGCGGTCAGGAACCGGTAGATCTGCGTGTCGATACGGATGACCGTCACATCGAAATCCCAACGCTCCGCGGACGCGCGCGCCGTAGCGGCTTCGAGGCCGTTAACACTGACTGCACGGATAGTATCGGGCTGCAGGCCGGTCACCCAGCCGCTGGCGATATAGTCGGTCAGACTGCGACGCTGCGCGTCGGCAACGCCGTCAAAGCGGATCGCAACGTCTCCCGGCCCCGTCGCCAGAACGGCTTCTGCCTTGTTATCGATCTGGAATCCTGCGGGCACATCGAAACGGATCCCGAGCTTTCCATGCAGGAACGTCTGGCCACGGACATAACCCTCCTGCGGGCTGTCCCCATAAAGCAGGCCGTCGATACCATCGAGATAATAGTCGCGGCCACGATCGCCCACGCCTTCCGGTCCGAACGCGCGCGCATGGCGGCGCGCGAGATCCACGCGCTGCGGCGCGCTCGGATGGCTCGAAAGGAAGTCAAGGCTTTGGTCTGCCTCCGGATCGACCGAGGAGAAGCGCGCATAGGCCGCCATCGAATCCAGGAACCGGGCGGCGGCATAGGGATCATAACCTGCTTCGCCCAGCATTCGAACGCCGATCACGTCAGCCTGCAGTTCCTGATTGCGCGAAAAGGCAGCCAGTCTGAGCTTGCCGCGGGCCAACGCCTGCTTGCCGGCGAGATCGCTGGACAGGACTTCCGAAACGACGCGGCTGGCGATGACTTCGGCCTCTTCGCGCTGCTGGCGCTCGATGCCGTGGTTCGCCGTGACGTGTGCCATTTCGTGGGAGAGAACAGCCGCAACTTCGGACGCATCGTCGGCAAGGGCCAGCAGACCACGGGTCACGTAGAGATAACCACCGGGCAGCGCAAAAGCGTTGATCGCCGGAGAATTGAGAATGGTGATGCGATAGGACTGGTTCGGGTTTTCCGACACGGCCGTCAGCGCGCCGGCAATGCGGGCCACCAGACGTTCCGTCTTGGCATCCTTGTATTCACCGCCATAGCTTGCGACGATGCGCGGATGCTCGCGTGCGCCCATTTGCGCCCGAGGATCATTCTTCTGGACTTCATCGACGATCTGGGGCGTCGAAGAAGGCGCAACCTGCGGCTCATAGGTTTGTTCGATCACCGACTGGCAGCTGGCCAAAAGCGGCAAGATGAACAGAAAGGCACCGAGACGCGACGACAATCCGGCGCGCTTCACGGATGATCCTCGATCTGCGCCTGCCTCTGCCTTCATCCCTCAGCCTGCTTCCCGTCTTTCAAATCAGCCCGTCAATCCATCGCGTCCCGTCGGCTCACGACAAATTTGTCATACTTTACAGTCGTATAAATAGGTGCCGTATGACTTTCGGCAATAGAATTGCTCTAACCTATTCCTGTTGTCCGTGCCTAGACAAAGCCCGGACAAACGCATCAGAATTCATCGCCCCGTGGTATAGCAGCAACGCATGCGCGCAGTTTCACTATGCTCAAGCGAGGGCTCGCACGGGGCGGCGTTCAAATTGTGGCAGAACCCCGGGGAAGACTATGCCGGGCTCATTTTCCGAGAAACCGTGCAATTTCAGGGGGTGCGGTGCGAAGCATGAAATCGGTTTTCGCTTCTTGCACGAGAATTTGCCCCCCATCGAGAAACACAACGCTATCGGCGAGTCGCGCGACGTCCTGAGGATGATGCGTTACCAGAAGGATGGTCGCCTCTTCGCTCCTTCGAAGGTCAAGGATCAGGTCTCCCATGCCGCTGCGCAGACCCGGATCAAGCGCCGCAAACGGCTCGTCGAGAAGTATGACGGGTCGACGACGCACCATGGCGCGGGCGAGTGCCACGCGCTGGCGTTCTCCCCCCGAAAGGCTTGCCGGCATGCGCTTGGCAAAACCGTCAAGGCCCACCCTCAAAAGCGCGCCGGCAATGCGCGCCTTGTCAGCGACCCCGAGCCTCAAGCCCGGATTGATACCCAGCCCGACATTGCTCACGACATCGAGATGGGTAAAGAGATTGTGCTCCTGAAAGACAACACTGACCGGCCTTTCTCCCGGGGACATCCGGGTGACATCCTGCCCGAGCAGTTCGATCCTGCCGTCGTCCGGCATGTCGAACCCGGCAACAAGATTGAGAAGCGTCGATTTTCCCGAGCCGGACGGGCCGGTGACTGCGATGATCTCGCCCTTGCGGAAAGCGCAATCGAAAGCAAGTTTTGTCGCGCCGAAATCAATGCCGACACCTTTGAGCCGGATGGCGATATCATCGATTTCAGCGGGCATCCGCATTTCCTTCAACCTTGCGTTCCGGCGGCGTACCGATGATCGTCAGGATCACGCACACAAACCCAAGCACCAGCGCAAGCCCCGCGGCATCTGCTGTGCGATAGCTGCCCATGCGGCTGTAAAGCAAATAGGGCAAAGTCACCATATCCTGCGAACCGAAGAGCGCGACGGCTCCAAGATCGCCCAAGGACAGGGCACAGGCGAAAGAGTAGGCCATCAGAGCAGGCCGGCGCAGGCCGGGCCAGTCGATCAGCCGCAACCGGTTGAAAAAGCCGATGCCAAGGCTCTGAGAAAGCCGCCCTGTGCGAGCGCTATGCGTCGCCATTGCGGGATCGAGAATGCCGTAAACGAAGGGAAGCGCCATCATCGCGTTGATCGCCACGACGACAAACGGGGCGAAGACGGCGACATCGCCGAATGGCCGCAACAACAGAAACCAGCCAGCGCCCAGCACCACCGGCGGCACCAGTAGAACGAGGGCAGAGCTTCCGGAAATTGCGCTCGAAAGACCACGCGCCATCGGGGAAGTCCGCCGCGGCTGCAGCAGCGTCTGGCGCGCAGCGACAAGCGCAAGGCCCGAAAGAACGCAGAAAAACGCGGAAGACAGCGCGATGGCAAGGCTCGTCGACAGGGCGCGATGCACCATCGGATCCGCGGCAAGCCGCACCATGTCGGCGCGAAGACCGGAAACCAGGACTGCGGCAAGCGGCAGCAGAATGAAGATCATACCAAGGGAAATGACCAGCGCATCCGCAATCTTGTCCGTGATGTTTCGGCCATCAAATCGGATAACTCGCCTTCCCGTCGTTACGGCCTCGGCCACAGGCGGGGTGAGTAGCCGCGCCATTGCGAGAAGAACACCGGTCAGGACGATTTGCAGCATGCTCAATGCAATGACCCGTGGCGGATCGAAATCGAAACGCAGCGCCTGATAGATCGCAACTTCGATGGTGCTTGCCGCCGGTCCGCCGCCGAGCGTCAGGACGAGGGTGAAGCTTGTCGCGCAGAGCATGAAGATCAGGCCTGCCACGCCGGGAATGAGCCCGCGTATGGCCGGCCATTCGACAAAGCGGAAGAGGCTGAGCCTGCTCATGCCGAGATTGGTGCCGATCAGCCAGTATTCCCCGGGAATACGCTCCAGCCCCGCCAACATGAACCGCGTTGCGAGCGGCAGGTTGAAAAAGACGTGCGCAAGAAGAATGCCGGAGAGGCCGTAGATGCTGACGGGTTGCGCGAGACCGAGATTGGCGAGCAGCGTGTTCATGACACCCTGGCGTCCCCAGATGCCGATCAGACCGAGAGCCGCAACAAGGGCCGGCAGGCCCAGCGGCAGCGCCAGCAGGCGAACGATCCAGATGCGCCCCGGAAAGGCCGGTCTCCGCGCCAATGCCAGCGCCAGCGGGATCGCCAGAAAAATTGAGATCAGGGTGGAAAGAACGGCCTGAAGCAGCGTGAAACGGGTCACCCGCCGGACATAGGCGTCGAAAAATCGGCCTTCGGAAACCGCAGCCACGTCGGCAGCCAACAACGCCCAGGCGGCAGCCCCAACAAAAAGCATGATGCCGCCGAGGCAAAAGACCCCGGCGGCAATCGTCATTCTTCGTTCGGAGAAAACCACGCCAGCCTCAGTTTTGGCTCATGGCGGAGAGCCATTCGTCGATCCAGGCCTTGCGATTGGCGGCGACCTCATCCGACGACATCAGAAAGGTTTTTTTGGGCGATACCAGCTTGCCGAAGGCTTCCGGCAGCGGCTCGTTGCCGGCAGCAACCGGCATCATCCAGTTGGTGGTCGGGATGATCGATTGGAACGCGGGACCGGTGACGAAGGCAAGGAAGGACTTTGCAAGTTCCGGGTCCTGGGCGCTCTTCGTCATGCCAGCGACTTCGATCTGGATATAGTGACCTTCGGAGAAGGAAGCAGCCTGATAGCGCTCCGTGTTCTCGGCAACCATGTGGTAGGCCGGCGAGGTCGTGTAGGAAAAGACCATCGGCGCTTCGCCCTTGGTGAACAGGCCATAGGCTTCCGACCAGCCGGGGGTGACGGTCAGGACACGATCCTTGAGCTTCGCCCAGGCGGCAGCGGCGTCATCACCGTAAACCGACTTCACCCAGAGCAGAAGACCGAGACCGGGCGTTGAGGTGCGCGGATCTTCGATAACGATCTTTTCGTTCGGATCGCCTTCCACCAGTTCTTTCAGGCTCTTCGGCGGGTTCTTCACCGTCTCGGTGTCGTAGACGACCGCGAAATGGGCGTAGTCATAGGGAACGAAGACATTATCACTGAAACCGCCCGGCACCTTCACGGCAGAGACATCAAGGCCGTGTGGTGCGAAATAGCCGGTAGCCTTGGCTTCGGTGATCAGGTTGGTATCGAGGCCAAGCACGATATCAGCCTTGGACGATGCGCCCTCGAGCTTGAGGCGCGTCAGCAGTTCGACGCCATCGGCGACGCTGACATAGTTGACCTTGCAGGCGCAGGTCTTCTCGAAAGCTTCGGCGACCTTGGCACCGGGACCCCACTCACTGGTGAAGCTTTCATAGGTATAGACCGTGAGGGTCTTATCTTCGGCAAAGGCGGCCGAGGACGAAAGGGCGGCAATTGCCGTCATGAGCGATATGATTTTCGTGCGCATCAGCGCCTCCTCTTCAATAAAAATTGGGAATAGGGCGCTGAACTGTGCCGTCTAATCCCTCCGCCGGTACAAACCGGATCAGGTTCCGCGGGTTGGCTGAAAGCCTCTCAGCCATCGAAAACCGATGGCACCCCGTTAGAGCGACTGGAGATTTAGACGCGGCTGCTGTTCTTGGCAAGAGCCGCGTCAAAAGGCGTGTTCAGGCTGCCTTGTGTGGCAGGCGAACCGATTTCAGGCAGATCGCGCAGACGAGCGCCGTCAGAGCAATAACTGCGGCGGTTAGGAAGAGCGGATGGAAGGCCTGCGTGTAGTGTTCGGCAACCATCTGGCGCGAAGCCTCCGGCAAGACGGCGAGCATTTGCGGCGTCAGCTTCTCGATCGAGTCGACGCCGGGGATGGCGAGATCGTGAAGCCTAAGCCCCCCAGCGATGGTTGCGCCATACAGAGAAATGCCGATCGAGGCGCCACCCATGCGCGAGAGGGTCACCGAGCCGGTCGCGGCACCCACATCCCGTTGCTGCGCACTGTTCTGGACACCAAGGATCGGAACCTGTTGACCAAAGCCGATCCCAAGACCATGCAGCGCCATGATCGCGCCGATCAGGAAAATAGGCGTGCCCGGATGCACCAGGCTCATGAGGAGCAGCGCGAGGATGGCGATCGCAGGACTCGCGATGGCAAACGGCTTGTAGCGACCGGACTTCGAAATCAGCCGCCCCGCCGTCAGCGAACCGCAAACAATGCCGCCCGTCAGCAACACGAACATCAAGCCGGCAAAGGATGGCGAAAGCCCGGTCGTGGTCTGCAGGAAGAGCGCGAAATAATTGACGAGGCCGATGCCGATGGCGCCGCTCGCCAGCGAAATGACAAGGAACAGGCTGAAGGTCGAATTGCGGAACAGGGGCAGCGGCACGACCGGCTCTGGCGCACGTCGCTCAACAAGAACCCATGCGATGGCGCAAAGAAGGCCGACCCCCATAACGGTAAGACCGCCGGTGGACAGGAGCGATCCGAAGAGCTCGGAACCATCGGCCAGCAGCACGACGCTGGTGATTGCACCGGCAAGTAGCAGTGCACCAGCGTAATCGATCTTCGGAACCCGCGTCGGGCGGCGGTAGGGCAGGAAGACGGCAAGCCCTGTCAGCACGAGGATACCGATCGGCACGTTGACGAGGAAGATGGAGCGCCAGCCGAAGAGATCGCTGAGCGTGCCGCCCAGCACCGGGCCGATCGCACCGGAGGCCATCAGCACGAGGCTGGAGTAGCTCTGGTAGCGGGCGCGCTCCCGCGGTTCAAAGAGATCGGCATTGATCGCGAAGATCGAAACCATGATGCCGCCGCCGCCGAGACCCTGCAGCACGCGCGCGGCAATCAGCGTGTTCATGGAGGTGGCAAAGCCGCAGGCGATTGAGCCCAGCGTGAAGATGGTGATCGCCGCGAGCATTACATATTTGCGGCCGAAGAGGTCTCCCAGCTTGCCGTAAAGCGGCATCACCGCACAGGTGGCGAGCAGATAGGCGGAGCCCACCCAGCCGAAACGCTCCATCTGGCCGAACTCGCCAACAATGGTCGGCAAAGCGGTGGAAACGATCTGGTTGTCGAGCGTCGCCATGAACAGCGCCGACATCAGGAAAAGAAAAAGCGTGAGCCGAAGCGCCTTGCTCTCGACGAGCGGCGCGGGCGCGACTTGCATGTCCATGGAAGATATCCCGTTTGACGTTAGGATGAATTTATGTGCTAATAGCATATAATTGTCAAACGCATATTTATGCCTAACGCATACAGGGCTTGGAAGGAGCGGCGGGAAGCTGCTATGGTCTGACCATGGACAAACTCGATGCCACCTCTCCCAAGACCGACCGCGACCGCATCAGCGGCGCGCTGACCCGCATGCGCATGCTGATCGGACGGAGGGTGATCGCACGGCTGGCGCTTGATAGCGTGGCACCGGGATTGGAAATTTCCCATGTCGACGTGCTCGACGTCGTGCGGCGTGCCGCCGATGGCCAGGAGGTGACCGTGGGCATGGTCGCCGACAAGCTGCGCATCGATCCCTCGCGCGCCAGCCGGATCGTGGCGGAGATGGTGACACGCGGCGTGCTGCGGCGGGAAGCATCCCAGGCAGACGCACGCCGGATCGTGCTGGTCATGACCGAGATGGGTGACAGGCTTGTAGCAGAGATGCTCAGCGTCAAGCAGGCGATCATCGCCGATATAGTCGCGGACTGGACAGACGAGGAAATCGCTGACTTTTCGCATCTGTTCGACAGGTTCACCTTAGCCTTTGAACGTGCCTATGAGGCGCGGCAAGCGAGCGGAAACCAAACCGCCGAATAGACGCTAATCAAGGCATCGCCCCTTCCCCTTGCTATCACTTCGCGCTATGGCCTTGCGCCATGATTGATCAGGCTTTCACGATACTCATGGGCGGGCCACTTGCCGCCACCGACCGCCTGCTCGGGCGTTTGAAAGAGACACGGGTCATCGCCGCCGATGGCGGCATGCGTCACGCAGCGGGGCTTGGCCTGACCCCGGAACTCTGGGTCGGCGATTTCGACTCGACGCCGGCATCCCTGATCGCAGAATGGCCTGAAGTTCACCGCGAGCCCTACCCTCCCGCAAAGAACGAAACCGACGGCGAGATCGCCGTGGAGGCTGCCCTTTCGCGCGGCGCCCGCTCACTGATCTTTGCCGGTGCACTGGGCGGCGAGCGCAGCGACCATGCCTTCATGCACCTGATCTATGCGGTACGCCTTGCGGAAACGGGTCTCGCCATCCATCTGACATCCGGCGAGGAGGAGGCAACACCGCTTCTGCCGGGAACACTGGAACTCAACCTGCCGAAAGGCAGCCTGTTTTCGATCCTCGGCCTCAATACGCTCGACGGACTTTCCATCGACGGAGCGCGCTACCCGCTCTTCGGCTTCCATCTGCCCTTCGGCTCTTCGCGCACGATTTCCAACGTCGCTGAAGGACCGGTGCGGTTCACCCTTTCTTCCGGCCGGGCGATCGTTCTCGCCCGTCCCTATGACCATACGGGAGCCTGACCATGGCGCCACCGATCCTGAAACTGGATGACATTTTCCTCTCCTTCGGCGGCACGCCGCTGCTTGCCGGTGCGGCATTGCAGGTCGAGCCGGGCGACAAGATCTGCCTTGTCGGCCGCAACGGCTCGGGCAAATCGACGCTGCTCAAGATCGCGGCCGGTCTGGTCGAAGCGCAGTCGGGCGAAGTTTTCCGTCATCCATCCTCGACCGTGCGCTATCTCGAACAGGCGCCTGACTTTGCCGGCTATTCAACGGTTCAGGCCTATGCGGAAGCAGGTCTTGGGCCGGGCGACGATCCTTACCGCGTCACCTATCTGCTCTCGCATCTCGGCCTGACCGGCGAGGAAAATCCGAAGGATCTTTCGGGCGGTGAAGCGCGCCGTGCGGCGCTCGCTCGCGTCATGGCGCCGGAGCCGGATATCCTGTTGCTAGACGAGCCGACCAACCACCTCGATCTACCGACCATCGAATGGCTGGAAGGCGAACTGATCAAAAGCCGCTCGGCACTCGTGGTCATCTCCCACGACCGGCGCTTTCTTGAAAAGGTTTCCAACGCGACGGTCTGGCTCGATCGCGGCAATTCGCGTCGCCTCAGCCAAGGCTTTGCCTTCTTCGAATCCTGGCGCGACAAGGTGCTGGAAGAGGAAGAACTCGAACAGCATAAGCTTGGCAAGGAAATCGAGCGCGAGGAACACTGGCTGCGCTATGGCGTGACCGCTCGGCGCAAGCGCAACATGCGCCGCCTGGGCGCACTGCAGGACCTGCGCTCGCAATATCGCGGCCATAAGGGACCGCAGGGCACAGTGCAGGCCACCGTCTCCGACGCGCAGGAGAGCGGCAAGCTTGTCATCGAGGCGGACAAGATCACCAAGGCCTATGGCGATCGCATCATTGTCGCCCCCTTCTCGATCCGGGTGCATCGCGGCGATTGCATCGGCCTCGTCGGCCCGAACGGTGCCGGCAAGACGACGCTTCTGAAGATGCTGACGGGCCAGCTGACGCCCGACACCGGCATCGTCAAGCTTGGCACCAATCTGGAAATCGCGACCCTCGACCAGAAGCGCGAAGACCTGAACCCGGAAGACACGCTCGCCCACTACCTGACCGACGGACGCGGCGAGAACCTGCTGGTCAACGGCGAGCAGCGCCATGTCACCGGCTACATGAAGGAATTTCTCTTCCAGCCGGAACAGGCCCGCACGCCGATCAAGAACCTTTCCGGTGGCGAGCGCGCCCGCCTAATGCTGGCGCGCATCCTGTCGCGCCCGACCAACCTGCTGATCCTCGACGAACCGACCAACGACCTCGATATCGAGACGCTCGACCTACTGCAGGAGATCGTCGCCGGCTTTTCAGGCACCGTCATTCTCGTCAGCCACGACCGCGACTTCCTCGACCGCACCGTCACCTCGACCATCGCGCCGGCCAATCCGGAAGAGCCCGATGGTCGCTGGATCGAATATGCGGGCGGCTATTCCGACATGATGGCCCAGCGCAAGGGCGCACAAGAGGAGAAACGCAAGGCGGAAAAGGCGGAGAAGGCACGCTCTGCCCTCGCACCATCCCCGGACACGCCGAAGGCCACCGCCAAGGGCAAGCTCTCCTTCAAGCAGAAATTCGCGCTCGAAAATCTGCCGAAGGAAATGGCCAAGGCCGAAGCGGAAATTGCGAAGCGGGAGGCCGAGATGGCCGATCCGAACCTGTTTTCGAAGAACCCCGCCCGGTTTTCGACGCTCGCCGCGGAGATGGAAAAGTTGCGCGCCTCCGTCACCAAGATGGAAGAAGAATGGCTGGAGCTCGAAATGCTGCGTGAGGAACTGGAGGGGTAGAACCGATAGCCCCCAATTTCCGGCCCATTGCAATTGCCGTGGGCCGGCGCTATTTAAGCATTTCGTGGTGATTTGGCCGGCCGGCTTGCAGCCACGTTAAATAAGTCGCTAAAGGGCCGTGGGTGAAGCGGACCGGTTGCGATATTTTTCGTTGCCGGTTTTTTGTTGCCCGGCTCCTTGTTCATCGAGTGAGAACCCATGCCCATCAAGATTCCCGATACGCTGCCCGCATTCGAAACCCTCACCAAAGAGGGCGTGCGGGTGATGACCGAGACGGTGGCTATCCGGCAGGATATCCGCCCCCTCCAGATCGGGCTCCTCAACCTCATGCCGAACAAGATCAAGACCGAGGTGCAGATGGCGCGCCTTGTCGGCGCATCGCCCTTGCAGGTCGAGTTGTCGCTCATCCGCGTCGGCGGACACAAGGCCAAGAACACGTCCGAAGACCATCTGCTCGCCTTCTACGAGACCTGGGAAGAGGTGAAGCATCGCAAGTTCGATGGCCTGATCATCACCGGCGCGCCCGTGGAAACCCTCGATTATGAGGACGTGACCTATTGGGACGAGATGCAGCAGATCTTCGACTGGACGGCGACCAACGTCCACTCGACGCTCAACATCTGCTGGGGCGCGATGGCAGCGATCTACCATTTCCATGGCGTGCCGAAACATGCGCTCAAGGAAAAGGCCTTTGGCGTCTATCGCCACCATAACCTGAACCCGTCATCGGTCTATCTCAGCGGCTTTTCCGACGATTTCCAGATCCCGGTTTCCCGCTGGACCGAGGTGCGCCGCGCCGATATCGAGAAGGTCGACGGTCTCGAGATCCTGATGGAATCGGATGAGATGGGCGTCTGTTTCGTGCACGAGAAGACCTGCAACCGGCTCTACGTTTTCAACCATGTGGAATATGATTCGACCTCGCTGTCGGACGAATATTTCCGCGATGTCGATGCCGGGGTGCCGATCAAGATGCCGTTTAATTATTTCCCGCACAACGATCCCAGCCTGCCGCCGCAGAACCGCTGGCGAAGCCATGCCCACCTGCTTTTCGGCAACTGGATCAACGACATCTATCAAACCACCCCTTACGAGCTCTCAGCCATCGGTACCGACCGCTGAGCGGACAACGAAATGGAATCCGACGTTCGAACGCCCGAAGAGGCATCGGGCGTTCTTGGCCTATAAATTGTATGACTTTTCGGTTGCCGCGCCTTTGGAAATGACGCAGTTTGCCGCAAACGGGTGCGAGGAGGAGATGCAAGGCCGTGGAAGCATTGAGTAGGGAATTCGGCCGACTGCCGTCTGGCGAAACCGTCCAACAACTGACGATCAAGGGTGGTGGCTTGACGGCCCACATTCTCACATGGGGCGCGGTTATCCAAGATCTCCGTCTGGAAGGCCATGGGGCGCCGTTGGTGCTCGGCTTCGAGAAGCTTGAGGATTACCTCGCGCACTCCCCTTACTTCGGCGCAACGCCGGGTCGCAACGCCAACCGCATCGGCGGGGGACGTTTTTCCATCGATGGCACCGCCTATCAGCTGGAATGCAACGAGAAGGGCGTGACCCATCTGCATGGCGGCAGCGACGGCATCGCAAAGCGCGTGTGGAGGGTGGTCGAGCATGCCGCCGATCGCGTCGTGCTTGAAATCGTCGATCCGGAGGGCCGCGCCGGCTATCCCGGCAATTGCCGTATCACCTGTACCTATGAGCTGAAGGATGGCGGCGTGCTGAGCGTCCGCTATGTCTCAACGACCGACAAGGCGACGATCGCCAATGTCTGCCAGCACAGCTATTTCAATCTCGATGGCGGCCCGGATGCCTTCGGCCACGACATCATGATCGATGCCGGGCACTATCTCCCGACGGACGAACGGCAAGTCCCGACCGGCGAAATCCGCCCGGTCGATGGCACCGTCTTCGACCTGCGCAGCATGACCTCGCTGCGCCGGCAGCTGGAGGGCGACAAAATCGCCTACGACCACAATTTTTGCCTTTCGACCGCCCGCGGCCCGAAGCGCACCGTCGCCCTGGTCCGCAGCGTCAATTCCGGCGTCGCGCTTGAAGTCCGGACCGGCGAGCCGGGGGTGCAGTTCTACACCGGCTTCAAGATGGATGTGCCTGTTCCCGGTCTCGAAGGTCGTAAATATGGCCCCTTCGCCGGCTTCTGCCTGGAAACGCAGATCTGGCCGGATGCCGTGAACCATGCCAACTTCCCCGAAGGCATTCTGCGCCCTGGCGAAACGCTGCTGCAGGAGACGGATTACGTCTTCAGCCGCAACTGATAGGACGATCGGGGAGGATTGAAATGTCAGAGAGCAACAAGGCCGCCGGCAGCATAGCGCTCGTGACCGGCGGCGGCACCGGCATCGGTCGCGCTATCAGTGCGGCCCTGCTGAGCGAGGGTTACACCGTGATCATCGCCGGCCGCCGTGCAGACGTCTTGCTAACGTCGGCTGACGAACTGGCTGGGGAGCATCCCGGCGCAACCGTGCGTGCTGTTGCCGCCGATATCGGCGATCCGCGTTCGGTCGAGGCTCTTTTCTCGACCATTGCTGCGGAGTTCGGCCGTCTCGACTTGCTTGTCAACAATGCCGGCATGGGCCTGCCGGCCATCCCGATGGAAGACATCTCCTTCGAGGACTGGAATGCGATCGTCGCCGTAAACCTGACCGGCACCTTCCTCTGCACCCAGCAGGCCATGAAGATGATGAAGGCGCAGACGCCGCGGGGCGGCCGCATCATCAACAACGGCTCGATCTCGGCCTCGACGCCACGCCCGCTTTCCGCGCCCTATACGGCGACCAAACACGCCGTATCCGGCCTCACCAAGTCCACAGCGCTCGATGGTCGCCCCTTCGACATCGCCTGCGGCCAGATCGATATCGGCAACGCCGCGACCGACATGACCAGCCGCATGAGCAAGGGCGTGCTGCAGGCCAATGGTGAGGTGGCGACAGAACCCACGATCCCCGCCCATCTCGTCGCGGAAGCCGTCGTCTACATGGCCGGTCTGCCGCTGACGGCCAATGTGCTGTCCATGACCGTCATGGCGACGCAGATGCCCTATGTCGGGCGCGGGTAGTCTGCGCGCAGGAAACGGGTGGCTGGCCGCAAGGCATGATGTAAATCGCATAGCGCGGCTCTACATCAGCGTAACTCATCAACCTTTGATTGAGCAACGTCGGTATTTGGCGCCGCTGTAAAGTCCGTTACTGCCATTTGGCAATAGTCTCGTTTAATCAGCCATCGATAAACGCCCGGCTTGCCTTACAAGCTTTGGATAGGAACGGACGAGGCTATATTGGAGGCGGCTTGAGGATATCGTTCCTCCGAAGCGCCTATGTAATTCATCCAACATGCGATCGTGTACCCAATCGCCTGACCTATTCTGTCTCATCAAGCTTAGTAAATCAGTTTGCGCCAACGCCCATAAATTTATAGCGAGCGGCGGAATGGCCTTTTCAACTTTTTTCGAATTGAAAGAGTCGGCAAGGCGTTCGTGCGTGGTGATAGTCCATGTTGGGAGCGTGGGAATTTTCAGCGCCTCCGAAATATCCTCATTTTCGGAAATGCTTTCCTGATCGCGATAGAAAGCATATATTAGCGGCAGCAATACAATCAACTCTATGCGCGCTTTACTCGACCATGCAGAAACAATTGTTTCAAGCGTCATGTACATTTGTTCAACCGACCGAAGGTCTGCGTCGGTCTGCGTGTAAAAGCGGCTCAAGAACTCGAGAAGCTCGATCTCATAAGGCGCGGAAACTTTACTCGCATCAATCGGATTGGCAGCATGAAGCGCGGTGACAAATTCTAGGATAGAGGGTTTCTCGAAAACAAAGCTACTATCGAAGAACCGTTTGAGATATTTCCTACTATCAAAATCGGCGCCGTAGACGGCCCGGATCGCGTGCTGCAACTGCCCGCTATCAGTAGCTACGACAAAGACTAGGTGTGGGGTATCGAAT
Organism: Pararhizobium arenae; assembly: GCF_001931685.1. Taxonomy (GTDB): domain Bacteria; phylum Pseudomonadota; class Alphaproteobacteria; order Rhizobiales; family Rhizobiaceae; genus Pararhizobium; species Pararhizobium arenae. The sequence goes on from NZ_MOOY01000006.1 coordinate 136,173, forward strand.
AGATGCTTGATGCGCTCCAGCATAGCGATAGCATATGGCGGACGACATCTATCAAGCTCGTCAACAAGAATGAAGAACGGTCGAGCTTTGCCGTCGGCAGCCTCCATTTCTAAAACAAATTTAGACAGGTTTCCCTTGAAGCTTCGAATGGTCTCTTTGTAGGAGAGAAAGTCGGATACGGAGCGCTCTGCCTGCTCGTTGAGTGTCCTTTCAATTGCCAAAGACGCTTCATCAGTTAAGCTCGATCCTACCTTCTCCAGAGATTCTCTCTCACTGACTGCAGCATATCCACTTGTGATCGCGCCTTCGATTGCAGTCGTGACGGTGGAGGTCAACAAAAGCGACATACCACGCAGTGCGAGGCCTTTGGCGACCAAACCGACCACCTTCCCGCCTGTGGCCTTGGTCACGTCCCAAGCTTTTGCCGCAGCTGACCTTGGCTTTAAATGTGAGGCAACCTCGCTATCAATGCCAGCCATAACGGCCACGAGCGGATCGTCGGCGAAGTCGTCCTGCCAAGCGTTCACATAGACAGCCAAGTGGCCCGCCGCTATCAACTGTCGTCGCAAGCGATCAAGGAAAAAGGTCTTCCCTCTGCCCCATCCTGCATCCAGGTTCAATACGTAGGATTTGGCAGAGTTCGCTTCTGTCAACTCATCGGACTTGTTTCGAAGGAAGGTCGCCAAGAACTCAGCGTCGTCCCGGCGCGACAGTTTGTCGTCAGCCCAAATGTCTTTCAGACTCTCGCCCATAAAGTCCTCATCAAATCGAAAGGGCCAGAATACCGAACTGGATCAGGGGGTAAATCGCAAAGACAGACCTTTGACAACTAGATTCTACAATGCTGCTCGCACTAGATGGACATATCGATAACGCCCAATGATCTACGCTGTACTTGTTGGAAGAATGGAGCGGGTGAGGCGATTCGAACGCCCGACCCCAACCTTGGCAAGGTTGTGCTCTACCCCTGAGCTACACCCGCTCATCATCGACGGCCTGGGGTAGTTGGTGGCCGAAGGTCGCTGCGTTGCGGCGACGGGCGCTATATCGCCCATGACCTTTTCAAATGCAACAGGAAAAACGACGGTGATGGAAAATTTTTTGGAAGATCGGTCCAAGCTCCTGAAAACAAGGCTTTCTTTCGTTCATCGATCCGACAAGATTGCGCCATCGGTGCCTTTGGCGTAAGCACTGGGCGCATTTCCAGACGATGAGGACGCCGCCCATGAGCGATATAAAGCCGAAGACCGCCGACGAGCTGTTTGCCTTTCTCGACAGCCTCGGTATCGCCCATAAGACCAAGCGGCATGAGCCGGTTTTCACCGTTGCCGAATCCGTTGCGCTGCGCGACGAAATTCCGGGCGGCCACACCAAGAACCTCTTCGTGAAGGACAAGAAAGACAACTTCTTCCTGCTGACCGTCGAGGAAAACGCGACGGTCGACCTGAAGACGGTGCACCAGATCATCGGTGCGGCAAGCAAGGTTTCCTTCGGAAAACCGGAAAAGCTGATGGAATATCTGGGCGTCATTCCGGGCGCCGTAACCGCCTTCGGCGTCATCAACGATACCAACAAGAATGTCACGATCATCCTCGACGAAGGCCTGATGAAGGACGAGATCATCAATTGCCATCCGCTGACCAACGATGCGACGACATCCATTGCATCCAAGGATCTGCTGCGCTTTATCGAAGCAACCGGTCACGAGCCGCTTGTCTTGAAAGTGACGGCCTGACATACGATCTTTGCGGCAGAAAACAGTCATTCGGACCAAGGTCCGTGAGGAGCAGACATGAGCGGCAGCAACCCCTATCAAGGATCGTTCGGCACACAGATGACGGGCCAGGTGAGCTACGGCGCAAGCCCCGCCCCCGCAGCCGCCGCGCCCACCGGCGACCTCATCAAGGACACGACCACTGCCGGCTTCACCCGCGACGTTCTGGAAGCGTCGCGCCAGCAGCCTGTTCTGGTTGATTTCTGGGCGCCCTGGTGCGGCCCCTGCAAGCAACTGACCCCGATCATCGAGAAGGTCGTGACCGAAGCTGCCGGCCGCGTCAAACTCGTCAAGATGAACATCGACGACCATCCCTCGATCGCCGGCCAGCTCGGCATCCAGTCGATACCGGCGGTGATCGCCTTTTCCGGCGGTCGCCCGGTCGATGGTTTCATGGGCGCTGTTCCCGAAAGCCAGATCCGGGAATTCATCGATAAAGTTGCCGGGCCCGCCATCGATGACCGTCAGGTCGAGATCGACGGTGCGCTTGCCGAGGCAAAGGCACTGTTCGAGAGCGACGATATCGAAAATGCAGGCGGCCTCTATTCGGCCGTGCTTCACGCCGATCCTGAAAATGCGGCGGCGGTTGCCGGTCTGGCCAACTGCCTGATCGCGCTCGGCCAGGTGGCGGAAGCCCGCCAGGTTCTCTCCGACCTGCCGGAAGCCATGGCCGCGGACGCGGCCGTCACCGCCGTCGCCAAGAAGCTGGACCAGATCGAGGAAGCCCGCAAGCTCGGCGATCCGCAGGCGCTGGAGCAGGCGCTTGCCGCCAATCCGGACGATCACGAAGCCCGGATGAAGCTCGCCAAGATCCGCAATGTCGAAGGCGACCGCACGGCTGCCGCCGATCATCTGCTCATGATCATGAAGCGTGACCGGGCTTTCGACGACGACGGCGCGCGGCGCGAACTCTTGAAATTCTTTGAGGTGTGGGGCGCGACGGACCCGGCGACGCTCGCGGCACGCCGCAAGCTATCCTCCATCCTGTTTTCCTGATTGTCAGCGATGCGCAGCATATAGCTGCAGCTTCCGCTTCGCTCCCTTGAGTTTTCAAGTCGGCGCACCATCTCTGTTTCTCAGGCTGGCTTTCTGTTCGCAGAACCGGCCCTTGAGGAGCCGCACGGTCGGCCCGGCCGAACGAGCCACGGGAAAATTCTGATGCAAGTGGGAAATGCACGATATCTGAAATCGCAGGATTTGCCGGAGACGCTGCCGGTGTTTCCACTGACCGGCGTCTTGCTTCTTCCCGGGGCGCAACTGCCGCTCAATATCTTCGAACCGCGTTATCTCGCCATGTTCGACGATGCCCTTGCCGGAAACCGCCTGATCGGCATGGTGCAGCCCGCCTTCACCGAAGACGCGCACGAGACCGCAAGCAAACCGCATCAGCCGCTTTGCAATGTCGGTTGCGTCGGGCGCATCACGTCTTTTGCGGAAATGGAAGACGGCCGCTATCTGGTCTCGCTGACCGGCATCTGCCGTTTCCGGCTGCTCAGCGAAGGCGGCATGGTCAAAGGATACCGCACGTTCAAGACAGCGCCCTTCGTAGCCGACCTCACTGCACCCGATGACGATGCCCGGGTCGATCGCGAGGCGCTCCTTGCGGCCTTCAAGGCCTATCTCGAGGCCAACAAGCTGGAGGCGGACTGGGAAAGCGTCGAGCGCGCCAGCAACCGCACGCTCGTCAATTCGCTTGCGATGATGTCGCCATACGGTCCGGCGGAAAAACAGGCACTGCTGGAGGCGCCGGATCTAAAATCGCGCGCCGAAACCTTGATCGCCATCACCGAAATCGTGCTCGCCCGCACTTTCGGCGATATCGAAACGATGCTGCAATAGGCCGGACATGGAAGACAGAACCAGCCGGGTCGATCCCAAACTGCTCGAACTGCTCGTTTGCCCGCTGACCAAGGGCCGGCTCAGCTATCATGCCGATGCCGGTGAACTGGTTTCGGAGAAGGCAAGGCTCGCCTATCCCATCCGCGATGGCATCCCGATCATGCTGATTTCCGAGGCCCGCAAGATCGAAGACTGACCCATCAGATAGCGCGGCCACCGAGAAGCTTGGGGTCACGCTCATTGGCCAGCCCTTCCGCCTGCTTGATGAAGAAGGATTTGAGGGTCGGCAGCCTGTCAACCAGACCAAGGCCGAAATCCCTCAGCGCGCGAACAGGCGTGATGTCGTTCGAGAACAGCCTGTTGAGCACATCCGTCGTCACCCCCATACGGAACGTGTCAAAACGCCGCCAGGTCTGGTAGCGCTCCAGCACGGCAAGCGAACCGATATCGAGACCGAGGCGATCGGCATCGACAATGGTCTCGGCAAGAGCGGCGACGTCCTTGAAACCAAGATTGAGACCTTGGCCCGAGATCGGGTGAATACCATGGGCGGCATCACCGGCCAGCGCGAAACGCGGCGCGATGAACTCTCGCGCCAGCGTCAGGCCGAGCGGAAAGGCGCGACGGCCGCCGACAACCTTGAGCGTGCCGAGTTTATGGCCGAAACGACGCTCCAACTCCTCTTCGAAAACCAGATCATCGCCGCGGACGAGTTTTTCAGCGTCCGCCGTCCGCTCGGTCCAGACCAGCGAGGAGCGATTGTTGCGCAAAGGCAGGGTCGCGAAGGGGCCGGCGGGCAGAAAATGCTCTTCCGCTGTGCCGTTATGAGGGCGCTCGTGCTCGACTGTCGTGACGATGCCGGACTGGCCGTAGTCGAACTCGACCGTCTTGATGCCGGCGGCAGCCCGCAGTTTCGATTTTACCCCGTCACAGGCGACAAGCAGACGCGCTTCGATTTCCCCGCCCGCAGCAAGCGCGACCGCGACCGCGTGATCGTCGCTCTTGAAGCCGGTGACCGGCGTGGAGTGGCGGATATCGACGCGAAGTTTTTCGGCGGCATTGCGCAACGCGCCGACCATCACGACATTGGGGACCATATGGGCAAAGGGCCGGCCGCTTTCCTCCGCCTCGCCTGCGCCCTCAAAGGTCAGGAAAACCGGGCGCACGGGATCCGCCGTTTTTGAATCAGTGATGACCATCCGGCGGATCGGCTCGGCTTCGGGTTCGATTTCTGACCAGACACCCAGGGCTTCCAGCATATGGGACGCGGCAGAGGCGATCGCCGAGGCGCGCTCGTCCTTTTTCCAGACGCCTTCCGGCGCGCCATCGACCAAGGTCACGGCAAGGTGCGGAGCCGCCGACTTGATCGCGACCGCCAGGGAAAGACCGACATAGCCGCCACCCGCAATGAGCACATCGATCATTTGCCAACTCCCGTCACTCTTGAGCATTTGTTTGACCCTATATAGAGCATTGATCTGCCTGTTCCTACCGCTCCAAGCCGGCTCTCCGCGTTTTGCAGGGCGAGAGCGCGTTTAGGTCGCAGGCAACGGACAGGCAGCGTCCTCCCTATAGGAGCGCCCCGCGACGCATGGAGAAAGACGATGACGGAAACCGCCGACACGATCGCCCCGATGGATGTGCTGCTGCGCACCCTCGACCTGGAAAAGCTGGAAGAGAACCTGTTTCGCGGGCTCTCGCCGCAGGTCGGCTGGCAGCGCGTTTTCGGGGGGCAGGTGATCGGCCAGGCCCTTGTGGCAGCTCAGCGCACCGTCGATGAGGGACGCTACGTGCATTCGCTGCACGCGTATTTCATGCGGCCGGGTGATCCATCGGTGCCGATCATTTACGAGGTGGATCGCATCCGCGACGGCTCAAGCTTCGCCACCCGCAACGTGATCGCCATCCAGCATGGCAAGGCGATCTTCTCCATGTCGGCTTCGTTCCAGTATGACGAGGATGGCTTCGAGCATCAGATACCGCTTCCGAAAGTGAAGATGCCGGAGGAGTTGCTGGGCGAAAACGAGATCAAGGAGAAGTTTCTCGCCAATGCGCCGGAGGCGATCCGGCGCTACTGGGAGCGGCCCCGGCCGATCGAAATTCGCCCGGTTTCGCTGACCCACTATTTTTCCCGCGACAAGCTCGATCCTTCCCAGAACGTCTGGGTGAAAGCTGTGGGAACGGTCCCGAACGAGCGCCACATCCAGGCGGCGGTCCTGGCCTACCTTTCGGACATGACGCTGCTCGACACTGCGCTTTATGCGCACGGTACATCCGTCTTCGATCGCAACCTGCAGGTGGCGAGCCTCGACCACTCCATGTGGTTCCATCGCCCCTGTCGCATGGATGACTGGCTGCTCTACACGCAGGACAGCCCAAGCGCATCAGGTGCCCGCGGCATGACCCGCGGCAGCCTTTTTGACCGTTCAGGCGCACTGATTGCCTCGGTTGCCCAGGAAGGGTTGATCCGCAAAAAGGCAACTGAGTAATTTGTGAGCAAAATTTATTTTTTGCTCATTTTTTAGACAGTAAAATTGACGATTTTTTTACCTTCCGCCAGCCGAAGCTGACGGAATGTGACTTTTTCATGTCTTTTCATAGAGTTACCTGGCCCATCCGAATCTGGCACGCGCCTTGAATATAAAAAGCGCTGCCGTTGGGGGAACTCAGTTCAACGGCGAGGAGAGACGGCACCGCGCCGCTGATGAACAAGGATGGGAAACCAGATGAAAATCGTAATGGCCATTATCAAGCCGTTCAAGCTCGATGAGGTTCGCGAAGCCCTCACCGCCGTTGGCATCCAGGGCCTGACCGTGACCGAAGTGAAGGGTTACGGCCGCCAGAAGGGACACACCGAAATCTATCGCGGCACCGAATATGCCGTCAGCTTCCTGCCGAAGCTGAAGATCGAAATCGCCGTCGCCTCGGAAATCGTCGACACGGCTGTTGAAGCGATCGCTTCGGCTGCCAAGACCGGTCAGATCGGCGACGGCAAGATCTTCGTCTATTCCATTGACCATGCTGTGCGCATCCGCACCGGCGAAACCGATACTGAAGCGCTGTAATCCACGGCCGTTAGGGAGCTCTATTCTATGTCAGACTTCAAACTTTCCACCTCGCTTGGACGCATCGGCGCCATGGCAGCTGCGCTGCTGGCCCCCGTCGTCGCCTTCGCGCAGGAAGCAGCGCCCGCAGCGGCGGAAGCCGCAGCCGCAGCCGCCCCCGCGATGACGGTCGACAAGGGCGACACCACCTGGATGCTTCTTTCCAGCGCTCTCGTTCTGCTCATGACCGTTCCCGGCCTCGCGCTGTTCTACGGCGGCCTGGTCCGCGCCAAGAACATGCTCTCCGTGCTGATGCAGGTCATGATGATTGCGGCCGTCGCAATGATCATCTGGGTCACCTACGGCTATTCGCTGGCCTTCACAGATGGCGGCTCGCTCAACAGCTTCATCGGCGGCTTTTCCAAGCTGTTCCTCGCCGGCGTCGATACCACGACGCTCGCGGAAAGCTTCTCGAAGGGCGTTGCCATTCCGGAACTGACCTTCGTCGTTTTCCAGATGACCTTTGCCGCCATCACGCCCGGCCTGATCATCGGCGCGTTCGCCGAGCGCATCAAGTTCTCGGCCGTGATCCTCTTCACGATCCTGTGGCTGACCTTCATCTACTTCCCGATGGCCCACATGGTCTGGTTCTGGGGTGGCCCGAGCGCCTATGACGGCCCGACCGGCCTCATCTTCGGCTTTGGCGCGATCGACTTTGCCGGTGGTACCGTGGTTCACATCAACGCCGGTATCGCAGGTCTCGTCGGTGCCATCATGGTTGGCAAGCGTACCGGTTTCGGCAAGGACATGATGGCGCCACACTCGATGACGCTTACCATGGTCGGCGCCTCCCTTCTGTGGGTCGGCTGGTTCGGCTTCAACGCCGGCTCCAACCTCGAGTCGAACGCCTACGCTGCGCTCGCAATGATCAACACCTTCGTTGCAACCGCTGCTGCCATCGTTTCCTGGTCGATCGTCGAAACTTTTGCCCGCGGCAAGGCTTCAATGCTGGGTGCTGCTTCGGGTGCCGTCGCCGGCCTCGTCGTGATCACGCCTGCTGCCGGCTTCGTCGGCCCGATGGGCGCCATCGTGATGGGTCTCATCGTCTCGCCGGTCTGCTACCTCTTCGTGACCACGGTCAAGAACAAGTTCGGCTATGACGATACAGCTGACGTCTTCGGCGTTCATGGTATCGGCGGTATCGTCGGCGCGCTTCTGACCGGCGTGTTCGTCAACCCGGCCCTCGGCGGCGCCGGCATTGTCGATTACTCCACGGCCGACTTCGCAGCAGGCTATGCCGGTACGGCAACGCAGGTCTGGGCACAGGCCAAGGGCGTTATCGTTACCGTCCTGTGGTCCGGCATCGGCTCGGCGATCATCTACAAGATCGTCGATATCATCGTCGGCCTGCGCGTTTCCGTCGAAGCCGAGCGCGAAGGTCTCGACCTCTCGTCTCACGGCGAAGCCGCTTACCACTCTTAAGAAATTCGGAAAGGCCGGACGAACCCGGCCTTCCGTCTCCTCCCGTCGTGGTTCCGTGTGGCACGGAACCACACTTGGCCCGGATGCCTTGCATCCGGGCTTTTTTCTTGCCCGCCAGGACCCAACACCCCTTAAACCAAGCATCAAGGTTAATGTCGCATTAACCCTGCCCGGTTTACGATGGCAGCACGTGCACTATGCGCTTTGCAGACAGAAACGGGCAGCAGGCATCATGAGCAGAAGCAATCAGGCGGTGTTCGACAACCGCTCCAACAGGTTTGTGCTTGCCACCTTCGTGTGGCGCCAGATCGCGAGCCTTCTTGGCTTTGCGATCTTCGGAGGCCTTGGCCTTGTCATTGCCGCCCTCTCCACCTGGAACGTCAACGATCCGAGCTTCTCCTACGCCACGGTAAACGAGCCGACCAATATCCTTGGTTATCCCGGCGCAGCGGTTGCCGATCTATTCATGCAGTTCTTCGGCATTGCCAGCGTTGTCGCACTTCTGCCGATCGTTGCCTGGGCGCTGGTGCTGATTTTCGCAAAACCGTTTGACAAGATTCACAAGCGACTGGCGGCCTGGTTCGGCGGCTCGGTGCTTGCGTCTGCAGCGCTCAGCTGTGTCCCGGCTCCCGTAACATGGCCCCTGCCCAATGGCCTTGGCGGTGTTTTCGGCGATATGATCCTGCGCTTTCCGGCGCTGTTCACCGGTGCCTACCCCACCGGCACCTTTGCGCTGGTCGTTGCCGGCGTCCTCGCGCTGCCCTGCGCCTGGATGCTGATCTACGCCGCCGGTCTGATCGCTGTTGCCGACCCGGAAGACGTAATCGAAGAACCGTTGCCGACACCGAGCAAGGCCCGCACCATCCGCGACGAAATCGATGATGACGAACAGGAAGGCATCATCATGCTCTTTGCGGGGGCATTGACCCATATGCGTTATACGGCGCATGCGCGCATGCGTCGCCTGTTCGGCATGTCGGCACGCAAGCCGCAGCGGGAGTACGACGAGCCCTATGATTTCAACGGCGATGAATTCGGTACCCTGAACGAACCTTCCCGCCCCAAGGCGATCTCGCGTGGCGAACGGATCGAGCCGTCGCTTGATCGCTCCGAACGCCGTGCTGTCGCGCCGCATATCTCCATCGATGATGATGGGGATGGCGACCTCACGACATCCAGCCGCGTTCCCGCGGGCATCATCGGCGATGACGACGACATGGACGACGACCCCGCCGCGGACTGGGCACCGATGCCGGCTCCGCGCAAGCAGATACCGCCGTCGGCCAATGGCCGCGTTGCTTCTGCCGCGCCGCGCCCCAAGCCAAGCCCGCGCCAGGATCGCGAGGCACAAACTTCGTTCGTTGAAAACGAGGGCGATTTTGTGCTGCCGCCGCTGCATTTCCTCGCCGAGCCGAAAAGCGTCGCTCGCGATGCAACGCTCTCCGCCGATGCGCTGGAACAGAATGCCCGCATGCTGGAAGGCGTGCTGGAAGATTTCGGCGTCAAGGGCGAGATCATCCATGTGCGCCCCGGCCCGGTCGTCACACTCTATGAACTGGAGCCGGCTCCCGGCATCAAATCGTCCCGCGTCATCGGCCTGGCCGACGACATCGCCCGCTCGATGAGCGCGATTGCCGCTCGCGTCGCCGTCGTGCCCGGCCGCAACGCGATCGGCATCGAGCTGCCGAACCAGCGCCGCGAAACCGTCTACCTGCGCGAACTGATCGGCAGCCGCGATTTCGAGCAGAGCAAGGCCAAGCTCGCCATGGCGCTCGGCAAGAACATCGGCGGCGAGCCCGTCATCGTCGATGTCGCCAAGATGCCTCATCTCCTTGTCGCCGGGACCACCGGCTCGGGCAAATCGGTCGCCATCAATACCTTCATTCTGTCGCTGCTCTATCGCCTGACGCCGGATCAGTGCCGCCTGATCATGATCGACCCGAAAATGCTGGAGCTTTCGGTCTATGACGGCATTCCGCACCTGCTTTCGCCGGTGGTCACCGATCCGAAAAAAGCCGTCGTTGCCCTGAAATGGACCGTGCGGGAGATGGAAGAGCGCTACAAGAAGATGTCCAAGATTGGCGTGCGCAACATCGACGGCTTCAACAGCCGCGTCGAGCAGGCGCTGGCCAAGGGCGAAACGATGAGCCGCACCGTGCAGACCGGGTTCGACCGCCAGACCGGCGAAGCGATCTACGAAACCGAAGAATTCGACCTGCAGCCGATGCCCTATATCGTCGTGATCATCGACGAAATGGCTGACCTGATGATGGTCGCAGGCAAGGACATCGAAGGCGCCGTGCAGCGGCTTGCCCAGATGGCGCGCGCCGCCGGCATCCATGTCATCATGGCGACCCAGCGCCCCTCGGTCGACGTCATCACCGGCACGATCAAGGCCAACTTCCCGACCCGTATCTCCTTCCAGGTAACGTCGAAGATCGACAGCCGCACCATTCTCGGCGAGCAGGGTGCCGAACAGCTTCTCGGCATGGGCGACATGCTTTACATGGCCGGTGGCGGCCGCATCCAGCGCGTCCACGGCCCCTTCGTTTCGGACACGGAAGTCGAGGAAGTCGTTTCCTACCTGAAGACGCAGGGCGCGCCGCAGTATCTCGACGCCATCACCGAGGATGACGACGAGGAAACCGACGGCGGCGGCCCGGCCGGCACGGGCAATCTCTCCGAATCGGACGACCCCTACGATCAGGCCGTGGCGGTGGTGCTACGCGACGGCAAGGCCTCGACGTCCTACGTCCAGCGCCGCCTCGGCATCGGCTACAACCGGGCAGCCTCGCTGATCGAGCGCATGGAGCAGGAGGGCATCATCGGCCCTGCCAACCATGCCGGAAAGCGGGAAATCCTTGTGCCGACCGAGGACGACATCACCGGCCGCTGACCATCCGGCCGGCATGAAACGATGCCATCCGCGGTGGGAACCGAGACACGAGAATGTGCGTTTGCAATGCCTTGACGCTGCCGCAGTTGAGCGCCACATCACACGCGAAGACCCAAGGAGACTGCAATGACAAATACCAGCGCCGCCCGGAACGAATCCGAGACCAGCAACGCCCTGTCGCGGCGCAGTTTCGTGTTTGGCATGGCCATGCTGTCGGCGCTGGCAGTGACCGGTCTTCCGCTGGAACCGGCCATGGCGCAGCAGTCCGGCGTCGCCCAGAAGATCGCCGATCACTTCGCATCGGTAAAGACGATGGCCGGCGAATTCGTGCAGTTCGGACCCCGCGGCGAGCAGACGGGCGGCAAATTCTACATCAGCCGTCCCGGCAAGATCCGCTTCAATTACGAGGCTCCCTCGCCGATGCGTGTGATCGCCGACGGCAAGGTCGTCGTGATCGGCAACCAGAAACTCAAGACCTGGGATCTTTATCCGCTGTCCAAGACGCCGCTGAAGCTGCTTCTTTCGAACACAATCGATCTGTCGAGCAAGATGGTGCGCGACGTGCGCGAGGAACCCGACCTCATCACCATCGTGCTTGGTGACAGAAGCATCTTCGGCGACGCGACCATCACCATGATGTTCGACCCCAAGACCTATGACCTTCGCCAGTGGACGATTACCGACGCTCAGAAAAAGGATACATCGGTGATGATTTTCAACGTCCAGACCGGACTGCCCATGGATGAGGCAGTCTTCAAGGTCCCTTACGATGAAGTTCGCAAATAGGTTCGGACACGAAGCCCTTGTGGACAGGCGTGTCTACCGCGTGATCGCAATTTCTGACGGGTTGTCGCCTCCGGTCAAACTTGCTTAAACAGGCCCGCTCTAAAGGGATCTGTAGAATGGCATTGTCGATTGCGACCTGGAATATCAACTCCGTGCGACTGCGCATGCCGCTCGTCGAGCACCAGCTGAAAACCTGGTCGCCGGATATCCTGTGCCTGCAGGAAACCAAATGTCCCAATGACCAGTTTCCGTCTTCTCCGCTGAAAGCCCTGGGCTACAAGCACATCGCCATGCACGGCCAGAAAGGCTATCACGGGGTGGCGACCATCTCGCGTCTGCCGCTGCATGAACTCGTCGACCGCCGTGACTATTGCGGTGTCGGCGATGCACGTCATCTTTCGGTGGTCTTCGAAAAGGGCGGCAAGAAAATCCGCCTGCACAATTTCTATGTACCGGCCGGGGGTGACGAGCCGGATCGCACGATCAACCCCAAATTCGGCCATAAGCTCGATTTCATTGAGGAAATGAAACTGCTGCACGCCGAGAGCGAGGCTGGCATCTCCTCCGTGCTTGTTGGCGACCTCAACATCGCGCCGCTGGAGCACGACGTCTGGTCGCACAAGCAGCTCCTGAAAATCGTCAGTCACACGCCGGTCGAAACCGAGGGCCTGACATCGGTGCTGACCGGTGGCGCCTGGGTCGATCTCATGCGCCAGCATGCGCCATCACCGGAGAAGCTTTATACCTGGTGGAGCTACCGCGCCAAGGATTGGGAAGCGGCCGATCGCGGCCGGCGTCTCGACCACGTCTGGTCGTCGGCGGACCTTGCTCCGCATCTGACAAGGGTTGATATCCTGAAGGAAGCGCGCGGCTGGGACCGGCCTTCAGACCACGTTCCCGTGATCGCCCATTTCGACCTCTGATCCCTAATCTCAGGTCTCAGGCAAATTTCGGGGCAAGGCGTTCCATCTTGCGGATCATCGACTGGAGACTTTCGCGAATGCGGGCCTCCACGATGGTTGCGACCTCGGGATACTCTTCGAGCATACGCCGAAACAGCGGGCGGTTGATGCGGATGACTTCGCTGTCTTCCTCCGCCGTCGCCGTAAACTTGCGTTCGACCAGCGAGATCATTGCCAGCTCGGACAGAAGTGTACCGGGACCAACGGTCTCGAATGTATCGGAAGTCCCATCGACCAGGGTGCGCGACAGGGAAAACGAGCCGCTGGCGATAGCAAAGGCACAGTCGGCCGGCGCCCCTTCACGAAAAAGCTGCTGTCCCTGGCTCAAACGGCGACGCTCGGCACCAAACGCGATCAGGCGCAGCTTGTCCTCGTCTATCTCCGCAAAAAGCGGTACGCGAGACAGAAGCGCGATGTCGTCATTGAGCGCCAACGGCAAGTCCTCGGGTTACGGCACGATCTTGTAGCCGCCATTCTCTGTCACCAAAATCTCCGCATTGGAAGGGTCGCGTTCGATTTTCTGGCGCAGGCGATAGACGTGTGTCTCAAGCGTATGGGTCGTCACGCCGGAATTGTAACCCCAGACCTCCTCCAGCAACACATCGCGGGTCACGACCTTCTGGTCGGCGCGGTAAAGATAGCGGATGATCGCCGCTTCCTTTTCCGTGAGCCTGATCTTCTGGCCGTTTTCCAGCGTCAACAGCTTCTGGCCCGGCTTGAAGGTGTAAGGGCCAACCGTGAAGGTCGCGTCCTCGCTCTGCTCGTGCTGGCGCAGTTGGGCCCGGATGCGGGCAAGCAGGACGGCGAAGCGGAAGGGTTTCGTCACATAATCATTGGCACCGGCTTCCAGACCAAGGATCGTATCCGAATCGGTATCATGGCCGGTCAGCATGATGATCGGCGATTTGAACCCGCCCTTGCGCAACAGCTTCACGGCTTCGCGACCATCCATATCGGGCAGGCCGACATCCATGACCAGAAGCGCAACCGGCTGGTTGCGCGCCGTCTGCATGCCCCGGGCGGCCGTCGGCTCCTGCAGGATGGTAAATTCATCATAGAGCGAAAGCTGCTCGACCAGCGTTTCGCGCAGATCGTTGTCATCATCGACGAGAAGAATGGTACGGGCCGACATGCCGATGCTCCTGTTGCTTCCGGTCTGAAACTAGCTCACCCGCCGCTTTTGGCAAGCGAGGGAGGCCCTTCACCCGTTTGTTACATCATGTGACGTGCTATGGTGAGCTTTGCCATCACGGGCAAAGCAAAAATCTGTGAGTAAAATGCGCGTTAAAGCCAACCCGCCTCCACGGCCCGCTCGAACCATCACGGTGAGGCGCAAACCGGGCCATCCGACACGCGCCCTGCTTACCTTCGCCGGCTGGACGGAAGAGGCCGCAATCGGCCGCGGCGGCCTTACATCGAGAAAGCGAGAGGGTGATGGCGGCACACCGATTGCCTCCATGCGACTGGTGGGCGGCTATGTCAGGCATGATAAGGGGATCAGCCGATGCCAAACCCGATTGCCTCTGCGCTTCACGCCGCAAAACCTGCTCTGGTGCGATGAGCCGCGCCATGCGCTTTACAATCGACCGGTCTCGGCCCCGTTCAAACCAAGCCACGAAAAGATGCTCCGGGATGACGGGCTTTACGACGTCTGCATCGTCATGGACTGGAACCTGCGACAACGGAAACGGTTCGCTGGCTCGGCCATCTTCTTTCACATCGCCAAGCCCGGATTTCCGCCAACGGAAGGCTGCGTCGCCATCAGCCTGCCGGCAATGCAACGGCTTTTGCATTTCATCGGTCGAGAGACTGTTTTGAAGGTGCTTCCTTGAGGCAATAAAAAAGGGCGCCTGACGGCGCCCCAGAGGGCCGCGTATAAATACACGGCGGGGAAGAAGATTACTGCCAGTTGCGGATATCGACGAAGTGGCCGGAAACGGCGGCAGCGGCTGCCATGGCAGGCGATACGAGATGCGTGCGGCCCTTGAAGCCCTGACGGCCCTCGAAGTTGCGGTTCGAGGTAGAGGCGCAGCGCTCGCCAGGCTTCAAACGGTCGTCGTTCATGGCGAGGCACATGGAGCAACCCGGCTCGCGCCAGTCGAAACCGGCTGCCTTGAAAATCTTGTCTAGGCCTTCGGCTTCCGCCTGTTCCTTGACGAGGCCTGACCCCGGCACGATCATCGCCGATACGGTCGAGGCAACGGTCTTGCCCTCGACGAGCTTGGCGACTTCGCGCAGATCCTCGATACGACCGTTTGTGCAGGAGCCGATGAAAACGCGATCAATCGCGATATCGGTGATCTTCGTGCCCGGCTTCAGACCCATGTAATCAAGCGCACGCCACTTGGAAGCGCGTTTGTTTTCGTCCTGGATCTCATCCGGGTTCGGGACGACACCCTGAATAGAGATGACGTCTTCCGGCGATGAGCCCCAGGAAACGATCGGAGGCAGCTTGGCCGCATCGAGCACGACGACGCGATCGAAATGGGCGCCTTCATCGGTGTTGAGCGTCTTCCAGTAGGCGATCGCCTGCTCCAGCGCTTCGCCTTTCGGTGCGCGCGGCTTGCCCTTTATGTACTCGAAGGTCTTCTCGTCCGGCGCGATCAGGCCGGCGCGGGCGCCGCCTTCGATCGTCATGTTGCAGATGGTCATGCGGCCTTCCATCGACAGCGCGCGGATGGCTTCGCCGGCAAACTCGATAACGTGGCCGGTGCCGCCCGCCGTGCCGATCTCACCGATGATGGCAAGGATGATGTCCTTGGCGGTGACGCCTTCCGGCAACTGGCCATCGACACGCACCAGCATGTTCTTGGCCTTCTTCTGGATCAGCGTCTGGGTCGCCAAAACATGCTCGACTTCGGACGTGCCGATACCATGCGCGAGGGCGCCGAAAGCGCCGTGTGTCGAGGTGTGGCTATCGCCGCAGACGATGGTCATGCCCGGCAGGGTGAAGCCCTGCTCAGGACCAACGATGTGGACGATGCCCTGACGCTTGTCGCTTGCCGAATAATATTCGACGCCGAAATCGGCGGCGTTCTGAGCAAGTGCCTCGACCTGAATGCGGCTTTCCTCGTTCTTGATGCCGAGATGGCGATCCGGCGAGGTCGGGACGTTGTGGTCCACGACGGCAAGCGTCTTTTGCGGGGCACGCACCTGGCGACCCGCCATGCGCAAGCCTTCGAACGCCTGTGGGCTCGTCACTTCGTGAACGAGATGGCGATCGATGTAGAGAAGACAGGTGCCGTCTTCCTGCTGATTGACGACGTGGTCGTCCCAGATTTTGTCGTAGAGGGTCCGTGGTGCGCTCATGGCTTTGCATCCGATGTAGAGATGAAGATCAGGAAAATGTCCGGCAAGAGGGCGCCGGCAGCCGGTCAGGACAAGCCCGACGGTCAGATAAGTCGGCTGCTAAGGGCGCCGGAAACGCACGCGAAAAAACGTGCCGGCAGACGCTTATGGTCCTGCAGCACGACGATTTTCCGCTCGTAACATCCGAATTTGGATTCCATGGGCCGGGATATACCAGCTTTCGCTATGACCGGCAATATGAACCTTTCGTGACCCGAACAGCCGTGATCAGTAGGATTGCACCATGCACGATCGACGCGGCCCGGAGAATGGCTGATAGGTGTTGTCCGATGCCCGGTAGGACCGGTACTGACGGCGACACCACTCGGCACCATCGAAGCTTGCCTCTTCCTGCAGTTCGCCGGCAGCAGCCGCTGTGCCTACAGAGCTGGTCTCCATCATATCGACGGCCTCGACCATCTCGCTCTGCCCATAGGGCGATTCACATTTTCGCCGCGGCCCACCATAGGGTTGATATGTATCGTCATCGACGCGATAGGAACGGTAGCGGCTCATGCACCAATCGAGGTGCGCGAGATTAACGACGTCGTCCTGCGGTTTTTGCGGCTCCTCCCGGCCCGGCTCCGGCGCCACAATCGCGGCGGTTTCATAAGATGATCCCGCAAATTTCACCTTGGCCTCGCTGAGCGTCAGGTTACCGCGGTTCAGATAGGTGGGCTCGGACGTCCAGAGCGGATTGCCGATATGTTCGAACTCGTGAATCTCATCGCTCGCGAGAATTGACGACGCCGCATACGTCCCCGACAGGAAAAACAGCGCGGCAAAGGCAGTGCCCGACAGAAGCAGCAGAGCGGATTTCATCATTCGTCTCCCGGTTATCCTTTGGAAAAAAGAATGCCGGAAGACGTTGCTGGTTCCCTGAAAAATTATGGAAATCTATCTGAACTCATTCCTGCGCAATCGCTTCTCGAAAGCGCGCAGTGCGAGCGAAAGCCCGATCGTCAGGATCAGATAGATATAGGCGACAATCGAATAGGTTTCGAAAAAGCGGAAGGAGCCGGAGGCGTAGACCTTGCCCATCTGCGTGATATCGGCGACGCCGAGCACCGAAACGAGCGATGAATCTTTCACCATCGCAATAAAATCGTTGCCGAGCGGCGGCAGGATCACCCGGATCGCCTGCGGAAAGACGACGAGGCGGAAACGCTGGTAGCGCGACAGGCCGAGCGCTTTCGCCGCCTCGATCTGCCCCCTGTCGACCGATTGAATGCCGGCGCGAAAAACTTCGCCGATGAAGGCGGAATAGCCGATCATCAGCGCAAGGATTGCCCGCCAGACCAAAGAGATATCCCGCACCAGCATCGGCTCCATCGCACCCGATGATATCAAGGGCGAGCAGATGGCATTGATCAACCAGACAAGACCCGGTGCACCGACGAAGGCGATATAGAACAACAGCACAAGGATCGGAACTCCACGGATGACCTCGGTGTAGAACCGCGCGATCTGGCGCAGGACCTTGCTTTCCGAAAGCGCCATCAAGGCGATACCGAGACCGAGGGTCGTTGCCAGAATGAAGCCGACGATGGTGACAAAGACGGTCACGCCGATACCGGCGGCGACCACCGTGAAAACCTGCGCGTAGAGATCATTTGCAAAGATTACGATCGCAATGATAACCGCGATCACAGCAAGGGCGACTAGCCACCAGGGATAGTCGCCCTTTTCAGATGTATTGTGGTAAGGCGTCATCGACGGGAGATCATTCGCCCATCTTGTAATCGACGAACCACTTCTGGTTCAGCTTGTCGAGCGTACCGTCCGCCTTCAGCGCCGCGATGGCGGCGTTGACCGGTGCAACCAGATCCGAGCCCTTCTTGAAGATGAAGCCGAAATCTTCGGTGCCGAGCGGGCCGCCGACGACCTTCAGGCCGCCGTTGGAGGCATCAACATAGCCCTTGGCCGCAACGCTGTCGGTGAGAACCGTATCCACATCACCGGTCTTCAGGGCCTGAACCGTTGCCCCGAAGGTCTCGAACAGTTTTATACGCGGGTTTTGTTCGTTGCCGTCGAGGATTTCATAGACGGCGGTATAGAAGGGCGAGGTGCCCGGCTGCGCGCCGACCAAGGCATCTTCAATGGCCGCAAAACTCTTGGCATCGGTAAAGCGGGCTTCATCGCCGCGCGCCAGCATGAACTGCTGCGAGCGCATGTAGGGGTCGGAGAAATCGACCTTTTCCTTGCGATCGTCCTTGATGGTGATGCCGGTCATGCCGATGTCGTACTGGCCGTCGGATACCGCCTGGATCATCGCATCCCAGCTGGTGTTCTGGATTTCCAGCTTGAAGTTCAGCCGCTTGGCGATCTCGTTCATCGCGTCATATTCCCAGCCGATCGCCTGTCCGCTCTTCGGATCGACGAACTGCAGCGGCGGATAGGCATTTTCCGTCACCACAACAACGGTCTTGCCGCCGAGATCCGGCAGGTCGGCAGCCATTGCAGCAAGCGGAGAAAGGACGAGGGCTGTGAGCCCGGCGAGAACGGTGCGGCGGCAAAACATTGGCAAGCTCCTGAATTGTGGCGAACCGAAATTGTCACACTCCCCAAGGCCGTGGCAAGGCGCTTTCGCCGGTTGCGGGCTGCTCCGATGAAAAGCTTTTCTTTTGCCAATCCTGCGCATGAAAATTGGAAACAGAAAAGGCGGCCGAAGCCGCCTTTTCCGTCAAACTTTGCCGTTCCGTTATTCGCGGTTTCCGAGGAAGCGCAGGAGGAACAGGAAGAGGTTGATGAAGTCGAGGTAGAGCGTCAGCGCGCCCATGATCGCCTTACGGCCGGCAACATCGGCACCATCGGCTTCGAAGTACATTTCCTTGATCTTCTGGGTATCGAAGGCGGTGAGGCCTGCGAAGATCAGAACGCCGATGGCCGAGATCGCGAAATCAAGAGCCGACGAGGCGAGGAAGATGTTGACGATCGACGCGATGATCAGGCCGAACAGGCCCATGATCAGGAACGAGCCCATGCCGGACAGGTCACGCTTCGTGGTGTAGCCGAACAGCGACAGCGCACCGAACGAGGCAGCGGTGACGAAGAAGGTCTGCACGATGCTCTGGCCGGTGTAGATCATGAAGATCGACGACAGCGAGAGGCCCATCAGGCCGGCATAGACCCAGAAGGTTGTCTGCGCGGCGGAAACGCTCATTGAGTTGATGCGGAAGCTGAGGAAGAAGACGAGCGCCAGCGGGGCGAGCATGACAACCCACTTCAGCGGGCTGACATAGATCGCCTGGCCGAAAGCGGTCAACTGACCGTCAGCAAACGCAAAGGTAAAAGCTGCATAGGCCGCAATGCCGGTGATCGCCAGACCAAGGGCCATCAGGTTGTGAACCCGCAGCATGTAGCTGCGCAGGCCTTCGTCGATGACAGCCCCCGCCTGTGCGCCGGCAGGCGACATCCGGGTTTGGTAGTTTCTAGGATCAGACATTGGTTCCTCTTAATAAGCCCCGGGTGAAATGACGGTGTTCGGGCCTCGGCGTCTCCTCAGGAAACGTCTTCAAGGACCGGGCGCCGCTGCGGGGCTCCAGCATGCCTGGAAAGAATATGATGCTGAAACAACGCCTGTACAAGGCCATTCCGATGGCGAGGCGGCCGAAAAGCGACAAAGACCCGCTTTTCGGCCGCAACGTTAACGCTTTGTAATCGATTCACAATTCGCGCAACACGGGCGCAGCCTTCTGCCCCAGGATACGCCACGTTCCGGCAAGGCCGATTCCCACAGTCACCACCAGGGCAATCGCGATGGTCGCAATGGCGACATCCGGCAGGAAGCGGGACGGCAGGGTCATGATCTGGCTGACGACGAACCAAGCCGCAACACCGCCGGCAAACAGCGCGAAGATCGCAGTCGAAAGACCGAGCATGGCGTATTCGTAGCAGAAGGCGCGGATCAGTGTTGTTCGCGTGGCACCAAGTGTTTTCAACACGACGGCATCATGGACGCGCGCCCGGTTGCCGGCCGCCAGAGCCCCCGCAAGCACCAGCACGGAAGCAACGAGCGCAACGGCGGCGGCGGCACGGATCGCCGTCGCGAGCTGCCCCACGAGTTGGTTGACGATATCGAGGGCATCCTTGACCCGTACGCTGGTGATCGTTGGGTAGGTGTTGGTGATCGCACGAAGCGTCGTCGCCTCCTGCTCGGCCGTCGCCCCGGGATCGATGACGGTCGCAAGCCAGGCATGGGGTGCGCCGGCAAAGGTATTCGGCGAGAAGACCATCACGAAATTGATCGACAGCGACTCCCATTCGACGCGGCGGAAATTGGCGATCTTGGCGGTGATGTTGCGACCGAGCACGTTGACCGTCACCATGTCGCCAATCTTAAGGCCAAGCTCGGACGCCTCCTGCGCGGAGAACGAGACGAGCGGTTCGCCCTGATAGTCGGGAGCCCACCACTGGCCTTTGCTCAGCGTTGAGTTTTCCGGAACGTTCTTGGCATAGGTAATGCCACGATCGCCGCGCAGCACCCATTGACCTTCAGGCGGTACGGTCATCTTGGCGACGTCCTGGCCGTTGAAGGCCAGGATGCGGCCGCGCAGCATCGGCACTTCGATGATCTTGCCGTCCGGCAGGTTCTCCCTCAGCAGATTGCGGAAACCGTCGATCTCCGTGCCCTGGATATCGACGAAGAAGAAGTTCGGCGCGCGTTCCGGGAGATTGCCGGTGAGTTCCCGGCGGAGATTTCCGTCTATGAGCGCCAGCGTGACCAGCAACGCCAGCCCGAGACCCAGCGACAGGACGACCGAAGGCGTCAATGCGCCAGGTCGATGGATATTGCCGATGGCAAGCCGAAGTGCTGGCGATTTCACCCGTGGCGCGCGCTTCGCCAGGAAGGCGACGACGATCGACACCCCGCGCAGCACGACAAAGGAGAAGGCGATCGCACCGAGGAACGTCAGCGAAATCCGGCGATCATAGGCGGTCAGAACCGCCAGGCCCGCCAATGCGGCAAGGCAAGCCCCGGCGGCAACCAGATAGGGCCAACGCGGCCAGGCCTGTCGCTCAAAGCTCTGCTCACGGAAAAGCGCCGTGGCCGGCACATTGCGCGCACGCCCCAGCGGCAGGAAAGCGAACGCCAGCGCCGTCAGCACACCGAACAAGGCTGCAAGACCAAGCGCCGACGGGTAAAGCGCGAAATCGGTCGAGACCGGCAGGACGCCAGCCAGGAACTGGGCGGCGACATAAGGAATAAGGATGCCAAGCAGGAGGCCGGCAGCGATACCGATCGCCGCGATCATCAGGATCTGCATCAGGTAGATCGTGGTGATGAGCGAGCCCGGTGCTCCAAGGCATTTGAAGGCGGCGATAACGCCGCGTTTGCTATCGAGATAGGCGCGCACGGCATTGGCCACGCCAACGCCACCGACGATCAACGCTGTCAATCCGACAAGTGTCAGAAACTGCGAAAAGCGGGTGATATTGGCTGTCAGCGATGGAGCGGCATTGCGGCTGGTGCGGACCGACCATCCGGCCTGCGGGAATTTTTCCTGGGCCTGAGCGACAAGAGCCGGCACGGATGTCGGGTCGTTCACCTTCACCTTGTAGGAATATTCGACAAGGCTTCCGGTCTGGACAAGACCGGAAGCGGCCAGCGTTTCGGAGGAAACAAGCAGGCGAGGTGCAAAGCCGAAACCGTCTGAAAGCGCGTCAGGTTCGGTGACGATCGTACCGGCGATCACGATGCGCGCCTTGCCGAGCAGCAGTTCGTCGCCGACGGCGATGCCCAGCCGGTCGAGAAGCAGCGGCGCGACGAGCGCATTGTGCCGGTCGTCCATCGTCGCCAGCATATCGGCCAAGGGCGCCTTCGGCTCGCTCTCGACGGAGCCGTAGAGCGGATAGGCGCCATCGACGGCCTTCAATTCGACCAGCGCCTGATTGGAACCGTCCGGCAGCCGCGCCATAGAGCGCAAGCCAGCCGACGCAGAAACCTCACCCAGGCTGTCGATGAAGGCACGTTCGTCCGTGTTCGCCTCACGATTGTTGAGCTCGAAGCGGATGTCGCCCGCCAGCAGGTCCCGACCCTGGGATGCAATCGAATTGGTGATCGATTGGGAGAGCGAGTTGACGCCCGCAATCGCTGCCGTGCCGAGTGCGATACAGGCGAGGAAGATGTAAAAGCCCCGAAGACCGCCGCGCATTTCGCGAAGCGCCAAGCGGAAGGCAAGGGGGAGACGCAGGCCTGATATAGTCGGTGCGCTGCTCATGCGGTAAGCGCTTCCGCGCGGGCATCATCGCTCTTGTATCCGTGCGACACGATCTCGCCAGACCGCACCTGAATTTGCCGTGAGCATCGTTCCGCAAGGGACGGATCATGGGTGACAAGCACCAGCGTCATGTCTCGTTCCGCCTGCTTGGAGAATATCAGGTCGGCGATCTGGCGACCGGTTTCGGCATCGAGGTTACCGGTCGGCTCGTCGGCGATCAGGAGCTTCGGCGACGGCGCCAGCGCACGGGCGATCGCCACCCGCTGTTGCTCACCTCCGGAAAGCTGCCCCGGATAATGGGACAGTCGCTCGCCGAGACCAACAGACACCAGCTCGCGACGGGCGATGTCGAAGGCGCCGGGAACGTTTGCCAGCTCCAGTGGCACCGCGACGTTTTCGAGGGCCGTCATGTTCGGAATGAGATGGAAGGACTGGAAGACGATACCGATATTGCGGCCTCGGAAGGCCGCTACCTGATCTTCGCTCAGCCCGTGCAGCGGCGTGTTGTCGATGAAGATTTCACCGGAATCGAGTTTCTCCAGTCCCGCCAGCACCATCAGCAGCGTGGATTTGCCGGAGCCCGAGGGGCCGACGATGCCGACGGACTGACCGGCGCCGATATCGAGCGTCATGGATTTGAGAACATGAACCGAGGCAGCCGCCTGGCCGAGGGTGAGGTCCGCATTTTTCAGCGCGATCATGGTTCTTGCCAAAGAAATCCATCCTATATGTAAAAATATCCATTGCCCCGGAAGGCTCGATCTTCCGCCGACTTAGGGACGAAAGCATGTTCATTAAAGGGTTCGCGGCTTTTTTGTTGACGCTCGCAATCGGCTTTACCGTAACGACAACTGCTCGTGCCGAGCCGCTGCAACTGGTTGGTTTCGGCGATAGTTTGATGGCCGGCTACCAGTTGCCGCCTGAAGATGCCTTTCCGGCGCGACTTGAGAAAGCGCTGAAAGCCAAGGGTCACGACATCGTGATCTCGAATGCCGGCGTCTCCGGCGATACGACCTCCGGCGGGTTGGCCCGGATCGACTGGTCGGTGCCGGAAGGCACCAAGGGCGTGATATTGGAACTCGGTGCCAACGACGCCCTGCGCGGTATTCCCCCGGAGGAGAGCCGCAAGAACCTCATTGCCATGATCGAGAAGCTGAAGAGCCGTAATATTCCCGTGCTGTTGGTGGGCATGCTCGCACCGCCGAACATGGGGGACGATTATGCAGCCCGCTTCAATCCCATTTACCCGGAACTTTCCCAGACCTATTCGGTTGGGCTTTATCCATTCTTCCTTGACGGCGTGATTGAAAACCCGGCGCTGAAAATCGAGGACGGAATGCATCCCAATGCAGATGGTGTTCAAGCCATGGTCGATAAATTTCTTCCCTATGCCGAACGATTTCTTGAAGAGATCGCGGAAAAGAAAACTTGATCGGCATGTGAAGAACTTCTTAATTGGTATGGGACAAATATTGCAGGTGCGAAATTGCAGTTGCGCGGCGAACCCGGTCATGATTCGCTGAGATATCTG
Organism: Pararhizobium arenae; assembly: GCF_001931685.1. Taxonomy (GTDB): domain Bacteria; phylum Pseudomonadota; class Alphaproteobacteria; order Rhizobiales; family Rhizobiaceae; genus Pararhizobium; species Pararhizobium arenae. The sequence continues at coordinate 160,056 of NZ_MOOY01000006.1, forward strand.
CAAGAGATTCGGGGAGCTCGATATGCCGAGACTTTTCACCGCCCTCGAGATACCGCGTAATGCCGCAATGAGCCTTTCATTGTTGCGTGGTGGTCTTCCCGGTGCCCGCTGGATCGACGTAGAAAACTATCACATCACCTTGCGCTTCATCGGGGACGTCGATGGCCGCACGGCTGACGAAATCGTGGATCGCCTCGATCGGATCGACCGGCCGGAATTTCAGCTTCAGCTGACCGGCATGGGCGCCTTCGGTTCCAAGAAGCCGCATTCGATTTTTGCTGGGGTCAGCAATCCACCGGAACTATACGCGCTGCAGGCCGAGATAGAGCGTATCTGCCAGCGCCTCGGTCTGCCTGCCGATCCGCGCAAGTTCACGCCGCATGTCACGCTCGCGCGATTGCGCAATTCGCGTGTAGAGGATGTCGTCAATTATCTTTCCGGCCGGGGCGGCTTCCACACCAACAGCTTCACCGTGCCGCGCTTCGTGCTGCTTTCGTCGCGCGATTCGGTCGGTGGCGGGCCTTATCTGACGGAAGAGGTGTTCCCGCTTCGGGAACCGTTCTCCAACGGCACATCCGACAGCTTCATCCACCCGCTTTGATCTGATTTTCCTTGCGACGCCGATCACGTCGTCCCATGCTGATCGAAACGAAGCAGGGAAGGATATGTCATGGCCAGAGATAAACTCGCTGCCGAGGATGTTGCCGAACGTCTGAAAAGCATGGACGGCTGGGTGCTCGCCGAAGATGGCGCGTCCATCTGGAAGGCTTTCCGTTTCAAGACCTTCGTGCAGGCCTTCGGCTTCATGAGCGAATCGGCTCTGGCTGCCGAAAAGCTCGACCACCATCCTGAATGGTTCAACGTCTACAACAAGGTGGACGTGACGCTGACCACGCATTCGTCCGATGGGCTGACGGAACTCGATTTCAAGCTGGCGGAAAAAATGGACAAGGCCGCAGCCGGCCGCATGCCCGATCATTTGAAATAACCGCCGACTGTCCCATATCAGGGGAATGGAAAACGGATCGCGCAAGATGGATGATGTCAAGATCGGGGAAATTCTCCTGCCCGGCGAGGAAAGCGAACAGGAAGCGCGCGCCAGCAAGGTACGCCGCCGTTTCTGGCCGACCATGAAGCGGGCGATGCGGCAAGTGCCGTTCAGCCGCGATGTCGTTGCTGCTTACTACTGTGCGATGGATCCGACGACGCCCATGCGCACCCGTGGCATCCTGCTGGGGGCGCTCGCCTATTTCGTGCTGCCCTTCGATTTCGTACCGGACGTCTTTGCGCTCGTCGGCTTTTCTGACGATATTGCGGTTTTGACGGCCGCTTTTGCCGCGATCAGCGGTCAGATCAAGGAAGACCACTATCTTAGGGCCGATGACGCCCTAAAGGACGAGCTGGCGGAAACCGGAAAGACCGCCCGCTGAGCGCCACTTTCGGGTTCGTGATGGCGCCGCGACGTCTATGTCAAACTCTTGCCTTTTTCTTCCTTCCATAAACGCTCGCTGGGTACATTCCGGGTTTTCGCTCGATCATGACGATCGTCGAAAGGGAGAAGGCCGGCGGGCTAAAGTTTGAGGTCACTTCCGAAATGTCCTCCTGATCCTTTCGTTTTGCTATTGCAGCCAAAACGCTGGCAATGCGCGGACGGTGGCGGCATACCGGGCGGCTCATGTCGCAATTTGCGTCGCCAGCTGTTCCATATTAAAGCGAGATGGTGACGAATACGGCTGATGTTGACGGTTTGGTAACCCGAATTAAGTCAAAATAAATCTAAACATGCGTGCCCGGCTAATGGCTGAACGGGCGTTGGCTAGCAAGAAACCGGCAGGACAAGATGTTTGTAAGAAAGCTCACCACCGCACTCGCAATCGTAATGGCGTGCGCAAGCGCTGCTTCGGCCCAGTCGCCGACCCGCATCCAGCAGTTCAATGCCTGGGGTGCTTATTCCTACACGGCCGGCAGCGGCAAGGTCTGCTACGTGCTTTCGGTTCCGAAGGAAAAGACCCCGGCAACCGTCGATCACGGCGACATCTTCTTCCTCGTGTCGCAGCGCCCGGGTCAGAACATTTCCTATGAGCCGCAGGCGATGATGGGCTATCCGCTGCAGGAAAATTCCAAGGTCACGGTAACGATCGACAACAAGAGCTTCACCATGTTCACCAAGGGCAACTCCGCCTGGGTGGAAAATGCCGCTGAAGAGCCGGCGCTGGTTGCTGCAATGAAGGGCGGCAAGGCGATGTCCGTTGCTGCGAAGTCGCGCAAGGGCACGGCCACCAACTATTCCTATTCGCTCTCGGGCATTTCGGCTGCACTGAAGCAGATCGAATCCTGCAAGTAAGCGCTTGCTGCGATAGAAGTTGAAAAATCCCGCCGGTCTTTCCGATCTGCGGGATTTTTCGTGTCATGGCGTGCCTGCAAGGCTGCTGTGAGGCTGATAGTGGTGACGCGGGGCAAAAACCGTGCTAAAGCGCCGCCAAAGACGGCTGCGAGGATCGGTTTTCGATCCCGGCCATGAATTCTGATCAGCATCACGACCCATGAGACTGGCGCCAAGGCGCTCGCCAAGTCAGCTTGGAATGGTTTGTGCTTGCTTCAAGGATGGGAAATCGCAGGTATGACCGCTACCGAAACGCTTAATCTGGAACGCCCGGCACCGGTGCGACCCGCAATTCTCTCGGAAAAGCCGACACTGGTCGGGCTGACCCGCGAGGAGATGGGCAAGGCGCTGGTCGAGGTCGGCGTGCCGGAGCGTCAGGTCAAGATGCGCGTCAGCCAGCTATGGCACTGGCTCTATGTGCGCGGTGTGTCCGATTTCGATCACATGGCCAATATATCGAAGGACATGCGCGAGATCCTGCGCCGGCATTTCACCATTGCCCGTCCGGAGATCGTCGATGAGCAGATTTCGAGCGACGGCACCCGCAAGTGGCTGTTGCGCTTTCCGCCGCGCGGTGCCGGGCGTCCGGTCGAGATCGAAACCGTCTATATTCCAGAAGAAGGTCGCGGCACGCTCTGCATTTCGAGCCAGGTCGGCTGCACGCTCACCTGTTCCTTCTGCCATACCGGCACGCAGAAGCTGGTGAGGAACCTTACAGCAGAGGAAATTCTGGCACAGCTGCTGCTGGCCCGTGATCGCCTGGGTGATTTCCCGGACCGCGATACGCCCGCCGGCGCCATCGTTCCCGCTGAAGGCCGCAAGGTCTCCAACATCGTCATGATGGGCATGGGCGAGCCGCTCTACAATTTCGAGAACGTCAAGAAGGCACTGCTGATCGCAACCGATGGTGATGGCCTGTCGCTCTCTAAGCGCCGCGTCACGCTCTCGACCTCCGGCATCGTACCTGAAATTTATCGCACCGGCGAAGAGATCGGCGTCATGCTGGCGATCTCGCTACACGCCGTGCGCGACGACCTGCGCGACATGCTGGTGCCGATCAACAAGAAGTATCCGCTGAAGGACCTGCTTGACGCTTGCCGCGCCTATCCGAGCCTGTCGAATGCGCGCCGCATCACTTTCGAATATGTGATGCTGGACGGTGTCAACGACACGCTTGAAGACGCCAAGGAACTGGTGCGCCTCTTGAAGGGCATCCCCGCCAAGATCAACCTGATCCCCTTCAACCCATGGCCGGGCACGAACTACCAGTGTTCCTCCTGGGAGCAGATCGAGAAGTTTGCCGACTTCATCAATCAGGCCGGCTACGCTTCCCCGATCCGCACGCCGCGCGGCCGCGACATCCTTGCCGCCTGCGGCCAGCTGAAGTCGGAATCCGAGCGCATGCGCAAGGTCGACCGCATGGCCTTCGAAGCCATGATGATCACCAACCACGGTGCCGACGACTGATCACGAAGTTTGATGAGACTGCGACATTTCCGCGATTGATTTTATGGGTTGGCTTTCCTAGAACGCCTAAAAATTAATCGAGGAGACACCCATGCGTTCCATCCTGCTCGCTCTCGCAGCGACTGTCGCCCTTTCCATGCCGGCTCGTGCCGATGACGTAACGGTTGCCGTGACCGCGATCGTTGAGCATCCGGCGCTTGATGCCGTTCGTGACGGCGTCAAGGATGCGCTGGCCGCAGCCGGTTACAAGGAAGGCGAGAACCTGACCTTCCTCTATGAATCGGCTCAGGGCAACCCGGCAACGGCCGCCCAGATTGCCCGTCAGTTCGCTGGCGAAGGCCCTGATGTGATCGTGCCGATCTCCACGCCTTCGGCTCAGGCCGTCGTTTCCTCGACGCGCGATATCCCGGTCGTCTTCACCGCCGTTTCCGATCCGCTCGGCGCGCAGCTCGTCACCGACATGGAAAAGCCCGGCGCCAACGTTACCGGCCTTTCCGACATGTCGCCGGTTGCCGAGCACGTTGCCCTCATCAAGGAAATTGTTCCGGCGGCCAAGTCGATCGGCTTCCTCTACAATTCCGGCGAAGCCAACTCGGTGTCGCTGCTCGCCGCGCTGAAGGCGGAAGCTGAAAAGGCCGGCCTGACCGTCGTCGAATCCGCCGCCACCAAGTCGGCTGAAGTTCAGGGCGCTGCCCGCGCGCTCGTTGGCCGCGCTGACGTGATCTACGTTCCGACCGACAACACGATCATCTCCGCCCTCGAAGGTGCTGTTGCCGTTGCCGAAGAAGCCAAGCTGCCGCTCTTCACCGCTGACACCGATTCCGTTGCCCGCGGCTCGCTCGCAGCCCTCGGCTTCAACTACCGCGATGTCGGCAAGCAGACCGGCGAAGTCGTCGTTCGTATCCTCAAGGGTGAAAACCCCGGCGATATCCCGGTTCGCATCGCTGCCGGCTCCGATCTCGTCATCAACAAGGCCGCCGCGACCAAGATGGGCGTGACCTTCCCGGAAAGCGTGCTGACGCGCGCCAACCGCGTCGTCGAATAAGCTTTCGCCTGTAACAGGCAGAAGTGGCCGCCTCCATCACCGATGGGGGCGGTTTCGTGTTATGTGATGGACAACGTCCCGGGGTTCCGGGGCGAGATTTACGAAAGGGCTGGGAGCCTTGAGTCAGATTGCCTTCTGGGGTGCCTTGGAACTGGGGCTGGTGTATGCCTTCGTCGCGCTCGGTGTTTTCCTTGCCTTCCGCGTGCTGGATTTTCCAGACCTCACGGTCGACGGGTCGTTTCCGCTGGGTGCGGCCGTTGCTGCCGTGCTGATCATCGCCGGTCTCAATCCGTGGCTCGCCTCCGGCGTTGCGATGATTGCAGGCGCTGCCGCCGGCCTCGTGACGGCGATGCTCAATGTGCGCTTCCGCATCCTCAATCTGCTCGCCTCGATCCTGACGATGATCGCGCTGTTTTCCGTCAATCTGCGCGTCATGGGCAAACCCAACGTCGCGCTGCTCAATGTCGAGACGATGCTGAGCCCGCTCTACGGCCATGGTCTCCGGGATTTCTATGTTCGTCCGCTGTTCATCGGCGTGCTGGTTGTCATCGCCGTCATCCTCGTCTGGCGCTTTCTTGAAAGCGATGCCGGCCTCGCGATGCGCGCGACCGGGGCGAACGCCCGCATGTCGCGTGCGCAGGGCATCAATACCGATCGCCAGATCTATCTCGGCATCGCCATTTCGAATGCCCTTGTCGCGCTCGGGGGCGCGCTTTTTGCGCAGACGAACGGCTTTGCCGACGTCACCTCCGGCGTCGGCACCATCGTCGTCGGCCTTGCCGCCGTCATCATCGGCGAAACCCTGCTCGGCACGCGCGGCATCCTGATTGCGCTGATCGGCTGCGTTCTCGGCTCAATCCTCTACCGCATCGCCATCCAGCTTGCGCTCTCGACCGACATGCTGGGCTTGCAGGCCTCCGATCTCAATTTCGTAACGGCGGTGCTTGTGACGTTCGCGCTCATCCTTCCGCGTCTTCGCCGCGGAGGTGCCGCATGATCTCGCTCAAGGATATCAAGGTCGTCTTCGGCAAGGGAACGCCGCTGCAGAAGCAGGCGCTGAACGGCGTCAGCCTCACCATTGACCAGGGCTCTTTCGTCACCGTCATCGGCTCCAACGGCGCCGGCAAGTCGACGCTGCTCGGCGTTCTCGCCGGTGATGTGCTGCCGACGGAAGGTCAGGTGCTGATCGGCACGACCGACGTCACCCGCCGCTCCACCGCAAGCCGTGCCGGCCTCGTTGCCCGCGTTTTCCAGGACCCGCTGACGGGAAGCTGCGGCCCGCTGTCGATCGAGGAAAACCTTGCGCTTGCCGCGCGACGTGGCGAACGCCGCGGGCTGGTCTCGGCCCTTGGCCCCAAGCGTCGCGAACATTTCCGCGAGCGCATCGCCGATCTTAACCTCGGCCTCGAAAACCGCATGCAGGATCGCATGGACCTGCTCTCCGGCGGCCAGCGTCAGGCTGTGTCGCTGGTCATGGCAACGCTTGCGGGCTCCGAAGTCCTGCTGCTTGACGAACATACGGCCGCGCTCGATCCGGGCATGGCCGAGTTCATCATGGGCCTGACACAGAAGATCGTATCAGAACGCAAGCTAACGACGCTGATGGTCACCCACTCGATGCGCCAGGCGCTCGATTACGGCCACCGCACGGTCATGCTGCATGGCGGCGAGATCGTGCTCGATGTCGCCGGTGACAGCCGTAAGGATCTGCAGGTCGAAGACTTGATCGCGATGTTCCGCAAGATGCGTGGCCAGACGCTGGACGACGATGCATTGCTGATCGGGTAATTCCCATCAGCGCGCCTGTGTGAACAGGATCTTCACGGCGAAGATCGAGAAGACACCCGAAAACACGTAGTCGATGGTGCGCAGCACGCTTTTGCGCTGCTGCAGCCAGCCGGACAGCCAATCGGCCGTCAGGATGACGGCGATGTTGATCGGCATGGCCGCGACGATGAAGAAGCAGCCAAGGAACAGCAGCTTCTGCGTTACTGCTGGATCATGGGCGGTCACGAACTGCGGCAGGAAGGTCATGAAGAAGATGATGACCTTGGGGTTCAAGAGATTGACCCAGAGCCCTGTCGAGATATTCGACAGCGGGCTTGCGCCGCCGGTGTCGTTTTCCTTTTTCACCGTCAGCGTCGAGCCGTAACGGATCGCCTGCACGGCCAGCCAGAAGAGATAGGCAGCGCCGCCGGTCTTCAGGATCATGAAGGCGGTCGGCGATGCTGTAATCAACGCTGAGATGCCGAAGGCGACGAGCAGCGTGTGCACGAGGCAGCCCAGACTGGTGCCGACAACGACCCACATGGCAGCACCCTTGCCCTGCGACAGCGCCCGGCTGATCGAAAGCGTCATGTCCGGTCCGGGTGTTGCAGCCAGTAGAAGCGTTGCGGCGGTGAAGGCCAGAAGGGTCGGGAGCGAAGGCAGGAAATCCATGGGTCGGGTCTTTCGCGATAGCGTTCGACAATGTCGGCGGTGCTAGCATATCCGCGACACGTAAGCGATATCTTTGATGCCGCGACAAGCACGGCGCGAAGGCATGAAACCGGGTTACTTACCTCTCCGGCTTGACTTTGCGCCCCATTTCCTGTTTATCCGCGAAAATCTGCTGACAAGTGACAACTTGAAGCCGCCGACCGGGACCCGCAAAGGTATAAAGAGATCCCGGAGGTCAACACCCGACAGCGCGTTGCGCCCTCGGGTGCTTTTTGACTTTGCGTCTTGTTTTCACCGTCGCGGATACCACGTTTCCGGATACCGGAAACAAGAAGGATGAGCTTGATGTTTGAAAGTCTCCAGGACCGCCTTGGGTCAATCCTGAATGGGTTGACCGGCCGTGGCGCGCTGTCGGAAGCCGATGTTTCGGCTGCCCTGCGCGAGGTTCGCCGCGCGCTTCTGGAAGCCGACGTTGCGCTTGAGGTCGTGCGCTCCTTTACGGACAAGGTTCGTGAAAAAGCCGTCGGCGCCGAAATCCTGAAGTCGATCAAGCCCGGCCAGATGGTCGTCAAGCTCGTGCATGACGAACTCGTCGCCATGCTCGGCTCGGAAGGCGTGCCGATCGATCTCAACGCGCCCGCTCCGGTCGTCATCATGATGGTCGGTCTGCAGGGCTCGGGCAAGACGACCACGACCGGCAAGATCGCCAATCGCCTGACGACGCGCGACAAGAAGAAGGTCCTGATGGCCTCGCTCGACACGCGCCGACCGGCCGCGCAAGAGCAGTTGCGTCAGCTCGGCGCGCAGACCGGTGTCGATACGCTGCCGATCATCGCCGGCCAGTCGCCGACCGATATCGCCGCACGCGCCGTGCAGGCCGCCAAGCTCGGCGGCCACGACGTCGTCATTCTCGATACCGCCGGCCGCACCCATATCGACGAGCCGCTCATGATCGAGATGGCCGAGATCAAGCGCCGCTCGAACCCGCACGAAATTCTTTTGGTCGCCGATGCGCTGACCGGTCAGGACGCCGTCAATCTCGCCCGCAATTTCGACGAGCGCGTGGGCATCACCGGCCTTGTGCTCACCCGCATGGATGGCGATGGCCGCGGCGGTGCAGCGCTTTCGATGCGCGCCGTCACCGGCAAGCCGATCAAGTTGATCGGTGTCGGCGAAAAGATGTCGGAGATGGAGGAATTCCATCCTCGCCGCGTCGCCGACCGTATCCTCGGCATGGGCGACATCGTCTCGCTGGTCGAGAAGGCCGCTGAAAACATCGATGCCGAGAAGGCGGCGGCCATGGCCGCCAAGATGAAGACCGGCAAATTCGATCTGAACGACCTTGCCGATCAGCTGCGCCAGATGCAGAAGATGGGCGGCATGGGCGGCATCATGGGCATGATGCCCGGTATGTCCGGCATGAAGGACAAGATGGCTGCCGCCGGTCTCGACGACAAGCTCTTCGGCCGCCAGCTCGCCATCATCTCCTCGATGACCAAGGCCGAGCGCGCCAATCCCGATATCCTCAAGCATTCCCGCAAGAAACGCATCGCCGCCGGTTCCGGCACCGATGCGGCCGACATTAACAAGCTCCTGAAAATGCACCGCCAGATGGCCGACATGATGAAAATGATGGGCGGTAAGAAGGGTGGCGGCATGATGAAGCAGATGATGGGCGGCCTTGCCGGCAAGATGGGTCTTGGCGGCGGAATGGGCGGCATGCCCGATCTGTCGAAGATGGATCCGAAGCAGCTTGAAGCCCTGCAGAAGCAGGCCGAAGCTGCCGGCCTTGGCAAGGGGATGCCGGGCCTCGGTGGGGGCGGATTGCCCGGCCTCGGCAAGCTGCCGGGACTTGGCGGCGGCGGTTACCTGGGTCTGCCCGGCCTGCCGAAGAAGAAGTAAGAGGCGGGGAACAAGAATGATTGATCCTGCTGTCAAACAGGAACTTTCGGGCTACCGGCAGTCGATCGACAATATCGATGCCGCGCTGGTCCACATGCTGGCCGAACGGTTTCGCTGCACCCAGGCAGTGGGCGTTCTTAAGGCCAAATACAGTTTGCCGCCGGCTGATCCGGCGCGCGAGGAATACCAGATCGAACGCCTTCGTCATCTTGCGAAGGATGCCAATCTGGACCCGGATTTCGCCGAGAAGTTCCTGAACTTCATCATCAAGGAAGTCATCCGGCATCATGAAGCAATCGCCGCCGATCTCAAGGATTGACGGACAAACCAGATCAGGCCGCGAGAAACGGCTTAGAAAACTATCTCAAGGAGTACATGACATGGCACTGAAAATTCGTCTCGCCCGCGGTGGTTCCAAGAAGCGCCCGTTCTACCAGATCGTCGTTGCCGACGTCCGCAGCCCGCGTGACGGCCGCTTCATCGAAAAGGTCGGTTCATGGAACCCGATGCTCGCCAAGGACGACGCAAAGCGCGTTGAACTGAACAACGAACGCATCCAGCATTGGATCGCAAACGGCGCCCTGCCGACCGACCGCGTTCTGCGCTTCCTCAACGAAGCCGGTATCGCAAAGCGCGACGCCCGTTCGAACCCGACCAAGGGCCTGCCGGGCAAGAAGGCTCAGGAGCGCGCTGCTGAAGCCAAGCAGAAGGCGGAAGACACCGCTGCTGCCGCCGCTGAATAAGCGTCACGCACAACAGCTAAATCGGACGGGCGGCGTTTTCATGCCGCCCGTTTTCGTTTATTGGCATGGCAGGTTTCTGGAAGGCTAAGACGCATGAGCAAACTCGAAAATCCTGTTCACATGGGAACCATCGGTGCGGCGCAAGGTCTGCGCGGCGAAGTGCGCGTCAAATCCTTCGCAGCCGAACCGACGGCCATCGGCGACTACGGTAACCTCTACAGCGAGGACGGCCGCGTCTTCGAAGTGCTGGAGGTGCGTGAAGCCAAGAATGTCGTGATCGTCCGGTTTCGCGGCATCAACGACCGCAACGCCGCCGAAGCCCTGAACGGACTTGAGCTCTTCATCGAGCGCGACAACCTGCCGGACGACGATCTCGACGAAGACGAATTTTTCTACGCCGATCTGGAAGGCCTTGAAGCGCTGGATGCCGAAGGCAAGAGCTACGGCACAGTCACCGGCGTCTTCGATTTCGGCGCGGGCGATCTCCTGGAACTCAAGGGTCCGGGCCGTCGCCCGGTGCTGATCCCGTTTTCCGAATGGTCGGTGCTGGAAATCGATCTGGAAGCCGGCACGATGCTGGTCGATCCGCTCGCTGCTGGCCTTGTCGATGACAAGGACGAAGATCCCGCCGCCCAGTTTCGCCCGAAGTCAAAGTAAGGCCGCGCGATGAGTTTTCGCGCGACGGTTCTGACGCTTTATCCCGAAATGTTTCCGGGTCATCTTGGCCATTCGCTCTCCGGCAAGGCGCTGGAGCGCGGGCAATGGGCTGTCGATGCCGTACAGATCCGCGATTTTGCCGAAGATAAACATCGCACCGTCGATGATACGCCCGCCGGCGGCGGCGCGGGCATGGTGCTGAAGCCGGACGTGCTGGCGCGCGCCATCGATCATGTCTCTGATGGCGATGAGCGCCCCCGCCTGTTGATGAGCCCGCGTGGCCGTCCGTTGACGCAGCAGCGCGTGCGCGAACTCGCTGATGGCCCTGGCGTGATCATCGTCTGCGGCCGCTTCGAGGGCGTCGACCAGCGGGTGATCGATGGTCGCCATCTGGAGGAAGTTTCGATTGGCGATTACATCCTCTCCGGGGGTGAACCGGCGGCGATGATCCTGCTCGATGCCATCGTGCGCATCCTGCCTGGTGTGATGGGCAATGCGCTCTCCGGCGTGCACGAAAGCTTCGAGGGCGGCCTGCTGGAACATCCGCACTACACCCGCCCGCAGGTTTTCGAAGGCGCGGAAATTCCGGCGGTGCTGACCTCGGGCAACCACGGCGCAATCGAAAAATGGCGCCGCGCAGAGGCGGAAAAGCTGACGGCGGAACGCAGGCCCGACCTGCTCTCTCAGCCCGTTACGAAATAATAGACCGCCAGCAGCAGCCCGACGGCGATAACGAAGCTTCTGATGATGACCAACGGCACCCGGCGGGCAAACCACACGCCGGCATAACCGCCAAGCGCCCCGCCGGGGATCATCACGGCAGCATGCAGCCATCCCACGACATTGCCGCTGGCAAAGACGATGATGGCGATCCCCGCGATCACCATGGCGAGGAAATTCTTCAGCGCATTGACGCGGTGATAATCGCCACCGGTGGAGAGACCGAGCACGGCGAGCATCATAATGCCCATGCCGGCGCCGAAGAAGCCGCCATAGATCGAGGTGATGAATTGCCCGATCTTGCCGCCCCAGCCGATCGGCGCGCCTTCCACGTTGCGCGTCGGCCGCAGGAACGGGCCTGCAGCGAAGATGGCGGTCGCGGCGATCAGCAGCCACGGCACCATGGCGCGGAAGGAAGGGTTGGATAGGGAGAGCAGGATCAGTGCACCGGCAAGGCCGCCAATGGCGGAGATGATGCTGAGCGCGATTGCCTCGCGGGCATCCTTGCGGATTTCCTTGGCATAGGCGAGCGCTGATGTGACATAGCCCGGAAACTGGACAATAGAGGATGTCGCGTTGGCGACGATCGGCGGAAGGCCTGCCAGCGTCATGGCGCCAAAGGTCAGGAACGTGCCCCCACCGGCAATGGCATTGACGGCGCTCGACAGAAAGCCTGCCAGGAACAACAGGATCGCGGTGGTTATTGTCATGGGCTCCTCCCCGAGCTAAATCACGGCATATCCCGGCGAAATCGTCGCGACAAGGCATGAAACCGACAATGCTATTGCCCTGCGCAGGAGAAAATCGCTGCCGAGGGGGTGACAAATCCCTGTATTTGGGGTATTCGCGCGGCCGGTTCGGGAAATTCCCGTCTACCGGAAACCAAAGAATAGTGAACTCGCTCCTGCTTCTTCACCGGAAGAAACAACACTTGGCGGCATGACCAATAAGTCAGAATGAGCGCTCTGGCTGTTTTAGAAAAACTTGAGAAGGTAAGACCATGAACATCATTCAGCAGCTCGAGGCCGAACAGGCCGCCAAGATCGAAGCCAAGCGCACCCTGCCGGAATTCTCCGCTGGTGACACGCTGCGCGTCAACGTCCGCGTGACAGAAGGCACCCGTACCCGCGTGCAGGCCTATGAAGGCGTTTGCATCGCCCGTTCCGGCGGCGGCATCAACGAAAGCTTCACCGTTCGCAAGATCTCCTACGGCGAAGGCGTCGAGCGCGTATTCCCGGTTTACTCGCCGCTCGTCGAAAGCGTCGAAGTCGTTCGCCGCGGCAAGGTCCGTCGCGCCAAGCTCTACTACCTGCGCGATCGTCGCGGCAAGTCGGCTCGTATCGTTGAAGACACCGGCGTTCGCGCCCGTAAGCTCAACGACGCCGAGCGTCAGGCCGTTGCCGACGAAAAGGCACGTCTGGAAGCTGAAAAAGTTGCAGCAGCACAGGCTCTCGCCGCCGAAAAGGCAGCAGCCGAAGCCGCTGAAGCAAAGGCCGCTGCAGAAGCAGCTGCTGCCGCTGAAACCGCAGCAGAATAAGCTTTTAAAGGCTTTGGATTATGAAAGGCGGCCTTCGGGTCGCCTTTTTCTTTGCTCGGCAAAACGCCTGATTCTGGAAAATGAATCTTTTGAAGCCGGATTCTCGTTTGTTGCGAAACAATGGCGGACATACCAGATGTTGTCGGGAACAAAGTCGGAACGCCGCTTTGACTCGATTCGTCGCTGATTCGTTCGATCTTTGGCCCGCGTTTCAGTCAACCTCGATGGAAAACTGATTCCAACCAATGGGTTAAATATTTCAGCAGATGCTGTTATCCGGATTCTGAATCCGCTATAGGCAGTTTCGCACTCACCCATGGGCTCATCGCCCCACGCACGTCCCGCGAACACCGCCCTTGCGTTTCTGCCCGCGGATGGGCATGTGTGCATTGCCCTTGTGCGTCAGCGCCTTAGTTGAACCCTGCGGCAACAGGATAATGCCAGGATAAAAACGTGCCTGACCAACCTATGATTTTGAGCGGTCGCGGTGTCATCGCGGTCCTCGGCCCGACAAATACGGGCAAGACGCATTACGCGATCGAGCGGATGGTTGCGCATGAGTCCGGCGTCATCGGCTTACCGTTGCGCCTTTTGGCACGCGAGGTTTACACGCGTCTCGTCGAACGGGTCGGCGCCCATAACGTTGCCCTCATCACCGGCGAAGAAAAGATCACCCCGCATATGGCGCGGTATTCGGTCTGCACCGTTGAAGCCATGCCACGCGAGACCAAAGCCGCCTTCGTCGCCATCGACGAAGTTCAATTGGCGGGCGATCTCGAGCGCGGCCATATCTTTACCGACCGACTGATGCACCTGCGCGGACGCAGCGAAACGCTGCTGCTGGGTGCCGCCACCATGCGGCCGATCTTGGAGCATCTGCTGCCGGGCATTACCGTGGTGGAACGCCCGCGCCTGTCGCAGCTTCTCTATTCAGGCTCTAAAAAGATCACCCGTCTGCCGCAGCGCACGGCCATTGTCGCCTTCTCCGCAGAGGAAGTCTATGCGATCGCAGAACTCATCCGCCGCCAGCGCGGCGGGGCTGCCGTGGTGCTCGGGGCGCTGAGCCCGCGGACACGTAACGCCCAGGTCGCACTCTATCAGGAAGGTGACGTCGAATATCTGGTGGCGACCGACGCGATCGGCATGGGTCTCAACCTTGACGTCGATCACGTCGCCTTCGCCCAGGACCGGAAATTCGACGGCTACCAGTTTCGCAATCTCAACCCCGGCGAACTCGCGCAGATCGCCGGTCGCGCCGGACGGCACCTGCGCGACGGCACGTTTGGCGTGACCTCGCGCGTGGAGCCTTTCGACAAGGAACTGGTGCACCGCATCGAATCGCACCAGTTCGATCCCGTCAAAGTATTGCAATGGCGCTCCAAGGCGATGGATTTTACATCCATCCAGACCTTGAGGAAAAGTCTCGATGCGCCGCCTCGCGTGCACGGACTGGTGCGCGCCCTTCCAGCGATCGATCAGCAAGCTCTGGAATATCTCACCCAATATCCTGAGGTCATGCGACTTGCGACGACGCCGAAAACCGTAGAAACCCTTTGGGAAGCCTGCGCGTTACCGGATTACCGGCGGATTGCGCCGGCGCAGCATGCCGATCTGATTTCGAGTATCTATGCCGATCTCGTACGCCGTGGCACAGTGAACGAAGATTTTATGGCGGAACAAGTTCGCCGTGCCGACCACACGGACGGTGAAATTGACACATTGTCCGCGCGAATTGCGCAAATCAGGACTTGGACCTATGTGTCCAACCGTCCGGGATGGCTTGCCGATCCGACACACTGGCAAGAAAAGACGCGGGAAATCGAGGATCGATTGTCCGATGCGTTACATGAAAGGTTGACGAAACGCTTTGTTGATCGCAGGACATCTGTGCTCATGAAGCGCCTGAGAGAGAATGCGATGCTGGAAGCTGAAATCAGTGTGAATGGCGATGTCTTCGTTGAAGGACATCATGTGGGACAATTGGCCGGCTTCCGGTTCTCGCTCGCGAGCGCGACCGACGGAATGGATGCGCGTGCCGTGCAGGGTGCTGCCCAGAAGGCGCTGGCGCTTGAATTCGAAGCGCGTGCGGCTCGCCTGCATGCCGCCGGCAATTCCGACCTGGCGCTCGGCTCTGACGGCAGCGTGCGCTGGCTCGGCGATCCGGTTGCACGCCTTGCCGCAAGCGATCACATCATGCGCCCGCGCGTCATCCTGCTGGCTGACGAACAACTGCAGGGTGCGGCGCGTGACCACGTTCAGGCCCGCATCGAGCGCTTCGTCAATCATCACATCTCCACGGTGCTGAAGCCGCTCGACGATCTGTCGCGCGCCGAAGATCTCGAGGGACTGGCCAAGGGGCTTGCGTTTCAGCTCGTCGAGAACCTGGGCGTACTCTTCCGCCGCGACGTTGCAGACGACGTCAAGTCGCTGGATCAGGAGGCGCGTGCCTCGATCCGTCGCCACGGCATTCGTTTCGGCGCATACCACATCTTTATGCCGGCCCTTCTGAAGCCGGCTCCGGCGGAGCTGATCACCCTTCTCTGGGCCCTGAAGAACGACGGCCTCGACAAGCCCGGCTACGGCGACCTGATCCCGGTTCTGGCCGCTGGCCGCACATCGGTCGTTACCGATCCGTCGTTTGAGCGTACCTTCTACAAGTTGGCCGGCTTCCGCTTCCTCGGAAAGCGCGCCGTGCGTATCGATATCCTCGAACGACTTGCCGACCTTATCCGTCCGCTGCTGCAGTGGAAGCCGGGCACCGGCAACCGCCCGGACGGCGCCTATGACGGCCGCCGTTTCACCGCGACGACGGCCATGCTTTCCATCCTCGGCGCGACTCCCGACGACATGGAAGAGATCCTGAAGGGGCTCGGCTATCGCGCCGACGCTGTAAAGGCGGAAGAAGCGGCAGCGTTTCTCGGCGCTCAGGTCGCAACTGCGTCAGAGCAGGCTACGGAAGAGAACGCCCCTGCTGAACAGGCAGATCAGGATGACGCGGACACCGCATCTGAAGAGCAGCCGGCGAGCGAAGCTTCAGCTGAAGCCGGTGCCACTCCGGTAGCCGTGGCAGAAGAAGCTGCTCCCGCAGTCGAAACTGCCGCCGCCGAAATTGCCGCGACCGAAGCCGTTGAGCCCGCTGAAGCCAAGCCCGTACTTCTCTGGCGTCCCGGCGGTGGCCGCGACAACAACCAGCGTACCGGCGGCCGTCCACAGGGCGAACGCCGTGGTGGTGGCCAGCGTGGCCAGCAGGCCGGCGAAGCGCGCGAAGACAATCGCGGCGACAACCGCAAGCCCGGTGGTGGCCGCAACGACCGCAATCGCGGCCGTGACGGCAAACCTCATGAAGGTCGCCGGGACGGACAGCGCGACGGCCAACGTGACGGAAAGCCGCAGGGCGGCCAGCGCCCGGATCGCGGCGAGCGGCCGGATCGCAACGATCGCGGCAACCGCCCGCAGGCGGCCAAGTTCGAGGCTCGTCCCCCGCGCAAGGAAAAGCCGATCGACCCGGATTCACCCTTCGCCAAGCTCGCTGCTCTCAAGGAGCAGATGAAGAAATAAGGCCATGAACGAAAAACAGCCCCAACCCGTCGCGCGCCAGCGCCTCGATAAGTGGCTGTTTTTCACGCGCCTGCAAAAATCACGCTCGATCGCCCAGAAGGCGATCGAGTCGGGAGATGTCCGGGTCAACGACCAGCGCATCACTCAGCCATCCTTTGCCCTGAAAGCCGGTGATATCGTCATCCTCTCGCTCGACAAGCGGGATATCACGGCTCGGGTGCTGAAAGCCGGGGAGCGGCGAGGGCCGTATGAGGAAGCAAAACTCCTGTACGAAGACCTGACGCCGGCGGCTGTTCCCGGCGAAAAGACCACGCCTTTCGAACAGGCAACCCGCGAGCGCGGCAGCGGACGCCCGACGAAAAAGGAGCGCCGCGAGGTCGATAGGCTGAACCCCGGCTTTGATTGGGCCGACGATTAGAAAACCATGCCGCTGCAATGCGATATTGAGCATGGATTATTCTTGCAAAGGCACTGCAAAGCCTTTACCTCACACTTCGACCAAGCAGCCATGTCGCGAGGTTTCGCACGGGGCTGATCATCAGGCGCGGACCGGCGCTGTCTGCCGCCAATGCGAGACATCCTGGAGTACCTCATGACGTATGTCGTGACCGACAATTGCATTCGCTGCAAATATACCGATTGCGTGGAAGTTTGCCCGGTGGACTGCTTCTATGAAGGCGAAAACTTCCTCGTAATTCATCCCGACGAATGCATCGACTGCGGCGTCTGCGAGCCTGAATGTCCGGCAGGCGCCATCAAGCCGGACACAGAGCCGGGCCTTGATATGTGGCTGAAGGTAAACGCAGAATTCGCGACGCAGTGGCCCAACATCACCATCAAGCGCGATGCGATGCCGGAAGCCAAGGAAATGGACGGCGTCGAAGGAAAGTACGAACAGTACTTTTCTCCCAAGCCCGGTCAGGGCGACTGAGGACTGACCGGACAGCGCCAGGGACCGCCGATTGAGCTATCCCGAAAAATGGCGGAATTGCGGGAAGTGAGGCTTAACTATGTCCTTCAGGGGCAAGCTGGGCCCTATGATGCTTGTGAAGCAAATTATTGATTTCGGCAGTTTTTTGTGATAGGGTCGAAAAACTGATCCACATCGCGGCGCAAACGCGCGCCCGAAAACCATCACGAAAGCAAACGAAGTCTAAGGCGCGGCTCACCCCAAATACGCAACGTCTGTTGCTTGTCTGTGATCGCACCGAAGAGCCTGTTTGAATTCATGAAGCGGACCAGAATGGAGTCACCCGACGGTGTCCCCGTCCATTCCGGGCCTGCCTGACCCGGCCCCGGCACTTTCGCCGGGAGTGTAACAGGGAGTTTTTGAAACGAATGACGACCCAGCAGAAAAAATCTTCTACCCGCCACGGCTTCAAGACCGGTGAATCGATCGTTTATCCGGCGCATGGCGTCGGCCAGATCGTCGCTATCGAAGAGCAGGTGGTTGCGGGCATGTCGCTCGAACTGTTTGTAATCGATTTCGAGAAAGACAAGATGCGCCTCAAGGTGCCGGTCGCCAAGGCTGTCAGCATCGGTATGCGCAAGCTCTGTGAAACCGATTTCGTCGAGCGCGCGTTGAAGGTGGTTCAGGGCCGGGCTCGCGTCAAGCGCACCATGTGGTCGCGCCGTGCGCAGGAATATGATGCAAAGATCAATTCCGGCGACCTGATCGCTATCGCCGAAGTGGTTCGCGACCTCTATCGCGCCGAAAACCAGCCGGAACAGTCCTATTCCGAACGCCAGCTTTATGAAGCTGCCCTCGACCGCATGGCTCGCGAAATCGCTGCCGTGAACAAGATGTCGGAAACCGAAGCGGTTCGTCTCGTGGAGACAAATCTTGCCAAGGGACCGAAGCGCGGCAAGGCCGTGGATGAAGACGAGACCCAGGACGAAGCTGCGTAATTTCGCAATCTTTGGTTTTCTGCAAAAAGCCCTGTCAGCGATGACGGGGCTTTTTTTGTTGTTACTGAGCGACCATAAGCTCCCAAAGACGCGCTTTGCCATACCGCCCTCCTTCGCCGCAAATACACACAAAGTCCCTCCTGCGTCGTGATACATTGATCTTTGGCGCCTTATTGCGGTCTGCCGGCGCTCAGGCGTCATTGCAACCGGCAGCGGGAGGAGAAAATGGCAGCCACCGTTTCTTTGCATCCATTGCTTGATAAGGGCATACCCGAGGGTCGTGCGGATTTTTCCGGCAGCACCCTCGTCTGCGCCTGCGCCGACAAGCCTGTAAGGGTCAAAGTCGAAGGCAATGTCGCTCATAACCACGCTTGCGGTTGTACCAAATGCTGGAAGCCCGCCGGCGCGACTTTCTCTGTCGTCGCGGTCGTGCCGCATGACAAGATCACCGTTCTGGAAAATGGCTACAAGCTTGAGGTCGTCGATAAGTCCGCGCTGATCCAGCGCCACGCTTGCAGGGGCTGCGGCGTGCATATGTACGGGCCGGTGGAGCGGGAACATCCGTTCCAGGGGCTCGACTTCATCCATCCCGAACGCTTTGAGGACGATGGCTGGGCACCGCCCGGCTTTGCGGCCTTCGTCTCGTCCATCATCGAGTCGGGCACGAATCCCGACGACATGAGCGCCATACGCGCGCAGCTGACCTCACTGGGGCTGACGCCATCGGATTGCCTGGACAACACCCTCATGGACTACATCGCCACCTGGACGGCAAAGAAAACCGGCGTCCTGAAATCCTGACCTGCACATGAAAAAGGGGCGCAGCGATGGATACCGCTGCGCCCCTTTTTTCTACTTCTCCGGCCGCTGCTTATGCTGCGCCACGCGACTTTTCGAAACGCTTGCGGTCGTTCGAGTCGAGGTAGAGCTTGCGCAGACGGATGTTCTTCGGCGTGACTTCGACCAGTTCGTCGTCCTGGATCCAGGAAAGAGCGCGATCGAGGGTCATGCGGATCGGCGGCGTCAGCTTGACAGCTTCATCCTTGCCGGAAGCACGCATGTTGGTGAGCTTTTTGCCCTTCAGCACGTTCACTTCGAGGTCGTTGTCGCGGGTGTGGATGCCGATGATCATGCCGGCATAGACCTTTTCGCCGGCGTCGATGATCATCGGGCCGCGGTCTTCCAGGTTGAACATCGCGTAAGCGACGGATTCGCCGGCATCGTTGGAGAGAAGAACGCCGTTGACGCGACCACCGATCTCGCCCTTGTACGGCTGATATTCATGGAACAGGCGGTTCATGATCGCCGTGCCGCGCGTATCGGTCAGAAGCTCCGACTGATAGCCGATCAGGCCGCGGGTCGGCGCAAAGAACTTCAGACGTACGCGGTTGCCGCCGGACGGGCGAAGCTCGGCCATTTCGGCCTTGCGCTCGGACATCTTCTGGACGACGACGCCGGAGTGTTCTTCATCGACGTCGATGACGACCTCTTCAACCGGCTCCAGCATCTGGCCTGTCGCTTCATCCTTGTGCATGACGACGCGCGGACGCGAGACGGCAAGCTCGAAACCTTCGCGACGCATGGTTTCGATGAGAACGGCCAGCTGCAATTCGCCACGGCCGGAAACGTAGAAGGAATCCTTTCCTTCGGCTTCTTCGATCTTCAGCGCGACGTTGCCTTCGGCTTCCTTGAACAGGCGGTCGCGGATAACACGCGAGGTGACCTTGTCGCCTTCAGTACCGGCGAGCGGGCTGTCGTTGACGATGAAGGACATGGTGACGGTCGGCGGATCGATCGGCTGAGCGTGCAGAGCTTCAGTCACCGAAGGATCGCAGAACGTGTCGGCAACCGTACCCTTGGAGAGACCGGCGATCGCGACGATATCGCCCGCATGGGCTTCTTCGATCGGCGTGCGCTCGATGCCGCGGAAAGCGAGGATCTTCGAGATACGGCCGTTTTCAATCAGCTTGCCGTCCTGGCCAAGAACCTTGACGGCCTGGTTCGGCTTGATCGAGCCGGAGTGAATGCGACCGGTGATGATGCGGCCGAGGAAGGGGTTGGCTTCCAGGATCGTGCCGATCATGCGGAAAGCGCCGTCTTCTTCGCCGACGCTCGGCTCGGGAACATGCTTCAGAACGAGGTCAAGAAGCGGCGCGAGGCCTTCTTCCTTCGGGCCTTCCGGGTTAACGTTCATCCAGCCGTTGCGGCCCGAACCGTAGAGGATCGGGAAGTCGAGCTGCTCGTCGGTGGCGTCGAGGTTGGCGAAGAGGTCGAAGACTTCGTTGATGACTTCTTCGTGGCGGCCGTCCGGACGGTCGATCTTGTTGATCGCGACGATCGGGCGAAGACCGACCTTCAGCGCCTTGGAGACAACGAACTTGGTCTGCGGCATCGGGCCTTCAGACGAATCGACGAGAACGATCGCGCCGTCCACCATCGACAGGATGCGCTCGACTTCGCCGCCGAAGTCGGCGTGGCCGGGCGTGTCGACGATGTTGATGCGTACACCCTTCCATTCGATCGAAGTCGCCTTGGCGAGAATGGTGATGCCACGTTCTTTTTCGAGATCGTTCGAATCCATCATGCGCTCGGTCGTGCGCTGATTGTCACGGAACGAGCCGGACTGCTTCAGAAGTTCATCGACCAGCGTCGTTTTTCCATGGTCAACGTGTGCGATGATCGCGATGTTGCGCATTTTCATGTGTGAATACTCGGAGGTTTGGGGGCGTATCTGTGGCACGCCGCATCTTCAATGGCCGGGCTCATACAGGTTTTTTCGCTTTTGCGAAAGGGGGGCGGGCAAAGACTTGCCGTGCAAGGGCTGCATAGGTCGCTGGCGGGATCATGAAATTCAAAAACATTGAGGGCCGATGCGGCCCTCAATGACAGATTTCAATGTCGGCTGTTTGACAGGCAGACGCGCTTATTCAGGCATCTGAGCCGGATAGCTCTTCCGTCACGGCAAGACCCTTCTTGCGCAGCATGGCATCCGGGCTCGGCAGCTTGCCACGGAAGGCGCGGTAGGCATCTTCCGGATCGACAGAACCGCCGACGGAATAGATGTTCTCCTTGAGCTTCCTTGCCGTCTCGCCGTTGAAGGCGTCGCCGGTTTCCTCAAAAGCGGAGAAGGCATCGGCATCGAGCACCTCCGACCACATATAGGAGTAATATCCGGCCGAATAACCGCCGGAAAAGATGTGCTGGAAGTGCGGCGTGGCGTGGCGCATGACGATGGACTTCGGCATGCCGATCTCATCCAGAATTTCCGCCTGTACCGCCATCGGGTCCTCGACGGTCTCACGGGTATGGAAGGCCATGTCCACAAGTGCCGACGAGGTGAACTCGACCGTATTGAATCCGGCATTGAAAGTGCGGGCGGCCAGGACCTTGTCGAGCAGCGCTTGCGGCATGGGTTCTCCGGTTTCGACATGCACGGCGTATCGCTTCAGGATATCAGGCACCGTCAGCCAGTGTTCGTAAAGCTGTGACGGCAACTCCACGAAGTCGCGCGAGACGCCGGTGCCGGAAACAGACGGATAGGTCACATCCGACAGCATGCCATGAAGCGCATGGCCGAACTCATGGAACAGCGTGCGCGCATCGTCGAGCGACAGCAACGCCGGCTTTCCTTCGGCGGGTTTGGCGAAATTGCAGACATTGTAGATGATCGGCAATTCGCCCCTGTTGCCGTTCTTGAGCGTCAGCTTGTGCTGCGACTGGAAGGAGCTCATCCAGGCGCCCGAACGCTTCGACGAGCGGGCAAAGTAGTCGCCGAGGAAGAGCGCGACAAGGTTGTCATCGCGATCGCGGATTTCGTAGACCCGCACGTCGGGATGATAGGCTGGAACACCTTTTTTCTCGACGGCGCGGATGCCGAACAGCCGACCGGCGACATCGAAGCAAGCGTCGATGATCTTTTCGAGCTGCAAATACGGCTTCAATTCGGCTTCGGAGAAATCAAATTTCTCAGCCCGGATCTTTTCCGCATAGTGGCGCCAGTCCCAGGGCATGACCTCGTGGTTCTTGCTTTCTCGGGCAATCAGTTCGGCAATATCCGCTTCCTCTTCCCCGGCACGTTTCACGGCCTTGGTCCACACGGCTTTCAGCAGATCATTCACAGCATCAGCAGTCTTTGCCATTGTGTTGTCGAGCTTCAGTTCCGCGAAGTTGCGATAGCCGAGGAGCTTGGCCATTTCGCTGCGCAGCGCCAGCGTCTCGCGAACAATCTCGCGGTTGTCGGTCTCGCCGCCATTTTCCCCACGCGCGGCCCAGGCCTTGAAAGCCTGTTCGCGAAGGTCGCGGTTTTCAGAGAAGGTCAAAAAGGGCTCGATAATAGAGCGCGAGAGGGTCACGGCGTATTTTCCATCCTCGCCGCGATCGCGGGCCGCCGAGGCCATGGCATCGCGCAGGAAGGGCGGCAGGCCCACAAGCTCGGCTTCGTCGGAGAGGATCATGGACCAGTTCTTTTCGTCCGCGAGCACGTTCTGGCCGAAACTTGCACCAAGGCCGGCGAGCTTTTCGTTGATGGCGGCAAGCCGCTCCTGCTCAGCCTTCGGCAGCTTGGCGCCGGATTTCACGAAACTCTTCCAGTGGCGCTCCAGAACGCGGGTCGCCTCAGTGTCGAGGCCGAGGCTCTCTCGATTTTCCCAAAGCTTATCGATGCGCTGGAAGAGCGCAGGGTTCATGCCGATCTTCGAATAATGACGCGACATTTTCGGCGCGATCTCGCGTTCCAGCGCCTGGATCGCATCGTTGGTGTGGGCGCCCGCACGGTTCCAGAAAAGAGCCGAAACGCGCGACAGGCTGTCGCCGGCGATTTCCAGAGCGACGACGGTGTTCTCGAAGGTCGGGGCATCCGGGTTGTTGGCGATGGCGTCGATTTCAGCCTCATGTTCCTTTAAAGCGGCTTCGAAAGCGGGTGCGAAATCGCCGTCGGAAACCGCTTCGAAACGCGGCAGGCCGTTCAGCCCGTTCCATTCGGTCACGGCTGGATTGAGCTTCGTTTCGGAGATCATGGAAAATCCTTTCGCATTGAGATGCCCACGTGCTGCAAGCCGGGGCGACGGGTCGCCAAAGTGGAAATGGGCGTGTTTTGAAATGGGGCTGGTCGCCCAAGTGATCAAGGTTTGCGGACACCCAGAAGACCGGGCGCTGCGTGCCAGATCGCCTGAACAGCAAAGCCCATGAACAGCAGGCCCGAAAGCCGCACGATTGCCAGTTCGTGACGCCGATAGAAGCGGCGCACGAAGGATGCACCGATGATCCCGATCAGGATCACATCGGCGACGAGAAAGCCGAGGAAGGAAACGCCGAGGAGCGCCGGCAGGGCATCGAAATCAAGCGCGTTGGAAGACCCAGCCAGCAGCGCAGTAAAGGTCGCAAGCGCTACCGGATAGCCCTTCGGATTGGTCAGCCCAAAGATCAGGCCACGGCGATAAGGGCGTTGCACTGTCATCAGAGGCTGGTTGTCTCCGCGCGGCTTTGCCCTGAGCGCCGACCAGCCGATCCAGCCCAGATAAAGGCCGCAGAGCAGCCCAAGCACGTCGAAGACTGTGCTGCCGATGGTTTTCGCACCAACGATCGCGACCAAGGCCAATGCCGACCAGAGCAGATCGCCTGCCAGATGTCCGCCCATGAACAGCGCGCCAGCCTTGCGGCCCTGCCCCGCCCCGATCCCGAGCAGCGCGAGAAAGGCCGGGCCCGGAATCAGCACATAGAAAAGGGCCGCGAGAAACGCACCAAAAAGCAGAGTTTGTGACATGGGCTCCCCTGACCGTTGTGATTCCGGGTCTTGCGACGCAACGGCGACATTCGATCCCGCCAGGCCGATTCCGTCAAGCCCACCGCAGCAACGGCGCAGGTGGGAAGATACGTTCCCCATGGACACCGGTTTGCCATGCCTCACGCACCCTCAAGATATATGGTTGTGATGGCTTTCGGTGAATTTGCGCGGAAATTCTCGACTTTCCGTTCCAGACCGTGAAAATAAGCAAAACTTATTATCAGTCTTCGGAAGCTTCATGCCCGTCAAACTCGAATCCGACACGATCGGCATGCTGCTTACCGACGTTTCCCGTCTTCTGCGCGGCGCGTTCGATCGGCGGATCAATGCCTCCGATATAGAGCTTACGCCCGGCGAAGCGCGCACCCTTATCCAGGTGGCGCTCGCCGGCGGTATCAAGCAGGCGGATATAGCGACAAAGCTCGGCATCGAGCCAATGACACTTTCTGCCTATCTGGATCGGCTTGAGGCTTTGGCGCTGGTGCGGCGCATCCCTGATCCTTGCGACCGAAGAGCGAAAAATGTTGTCATTACCAATGCCGCGGACCCAGTTTTAACGGCGATCCGCGCGGAAGTTCACGACCTGATGGAGCAGGTGGCGTCGGGCCTTGAACCATCGGCGCGTGAAATGATGCGGCTCAGCCTTCAGACCTTGCGCGACAATCTGCAACAGATTGATCGCGGTACGCCGATGACCGAGAAAAATTCGGTGAGCAAAACCGGCCCAGATTAATCGGCACTCTCGGATAGTGGCGGATATGGAAGCCCCCGCGAAAGAGCATCTCTGGCGGGGGCTAAATTAGACTTCAGCGTCAGGCCAGTGCAGCGCAAGCCCTGGCGATGCGTTCCAGCGCCACTTTCAATTCCTCCTCCGACGTCGCATAGGAAATGCGGAAGTAGGGCGAAAGACCGAAAGCTGAACCGGGAACGACGGCGACATCGGCGTCATCCAGCAGATAGGCGCAGAAGTCGCTATCCGTCTCGATCTTGCGGCCGGACGGCGTGGTCTTGCCGAGAATGCCGGCACAGCCGGAGAAGGTGTAGAACGCACCTTCCGGCGTGCGGCAATCGAGACCTTCGATGGCATTCAACGCGGACACCACGAGATCGCGGCGGCGCTGAAAGCTGGCCGTGCGCTCCTTCAGGAAATCCTGCGGGCCGTTCAGCGCCTCGACGGACGCCGCCTGGCTGACCGAACAGGGGCAGGACGTTGCCTGGCTCTGCACGACCGCCATGGCCTTGATCAGATCGCGCGGGCCGCCGGCATAGCCGATGCGCCAGCCGGTCATGGCATAGGCCTTGGAGACACCGTTGACGGTCAGCGTGCGGCTCTTCAGACGCGGCTCGATGGCAGCTGGGGTCACGAACTTGAAGCCGTCATAGACGATGTGCTCGTACATATCATCGACCAGCAACCAGACATGCGGGTGCCGCAGCAGCACGTCGAGCAGCGGCCGGTAGTCGGCTTCGCTATAGGCAGCGCCTGAAGGGTTGGACGGCGAGTTCAGCATCACCCAGCGGGTCTTCTGTGTGACCGCCGCTTCCAGCTGCTCGGCCTTCAGGCGGAAACCGGCTTCGGCATCGCAGGCGATCAGCACCGGCTTGCCTTCGGCGATCTCTACAATATCGGAATAGGAGGTCCAATAGGGCGTCGGGATGATCACTTCGTCGCCGGGGTTCAGCGTCGCCATCATGGCGTTGAAGAGGATCTGCTTGGCGCCCGTGGCGACCGTGATCTCGTCAAGCGCGTACGAAACGCCGTTTTCGCGTTCGAACTTGCCCTGGATCGCCTTCTTCAGGTCCGGCGAACCATCAAGTGCGGTGTATTTGGTCGCACCCGCATACATCGCCTTGGCGGCCGCGTCCTTGATGTTGTCAGGCGTGTCGAAGTCCGGCTCGCCTGCACCGAGGATGATGACCGGGCGGCCTTCGCGTTTGAGAGCCTGCGCCCGGGCGCCGATTTTCAGGATTTGCGAAACCCCGATCGTCGAGATCCGCGAGGCGGGCGAAAAGCCCGCCTCCTCGATCGTTGCATTGATGGTCATGGTGGTCGCTCCGACTAGTCGATGTCGAAGGACACGCCCTGCGCCAGCGGCAGGGCCTTGGAGTAGTTCACGGTGTTGGTGGCGCGGCGCATGTAGGCCTTCCACGCATCCGAGCCGGATTCGCGACCGCCGCCGGTTTCCTTTTCGCCACCGAAGGCGCCGCCGATTTCAGCGCCTGATGTGCCGATGTTGACGTTGGCGATGCCGCAATCCGAACCGTCCGGCGAAAGGAAGCGCTCAGCTTCCTGCAGATCGAGCGTGAAGACCGACGAGGAAAGACCGGCTGCAACTGCATTGTGGTCGGCAAGTGCAGCGTCAAAATCGCTGTACTTCATGACGTAGAGGATCGGCGCGAAGGTTTCTTCGGTGACCGGACCGGCCTGCTTCGGCATTTCGACCAGAGCCGGCTTGACGTAGTAGCCATTGGCATAGCCGAGATCGACGCGCTCGCCACCGGTGATGCTGCCGCCGTGAGCCTTTGCCTCTTCCAGCGCCTTCTGCATGTTGTCGAAGGCTGCCTTGTCGACCAGCGGGCCAACGAGGGCCGAGGATTCCAGCGGGTTGCCGACGGAAACGCTCTGATAGGCCTTCTTCAGGCGCGGAACGAGCTGATCATAGACGCTCTCGTGGACGAAGAGGCGACGCAGTGTCGTGCAGCGCTGGCCGGCGGTGCCCATGGCGCCGAAGGCGATGGCGCGGAGCGCCATGTCGAGGTCTGCGGACGGGCAGACGATACCGCCATTGTTGCCGCCGAGCTCGAGGATTGCGCGGGCAAAGCGCTTGGCAAGGCGCGGACCGACATCACGACCCATACGGGTCGAGCCGGTGGCCGACACCAGCGGAACCTTCGGATGGTCGACGAGCACTTCGCCAATGGCGCGGTCGCCGATCAGCACCTGGCTCAGGCCTTCCGGCGCATCACCGAAGCGGGCGATGGCGCGGTCAAGGATAGCCTGCGATGCAAGCGCGGTGAGCGGGGTCTTTTCCGACGGCTTCCAGACAACGGAGTTGCCGCAGACGAAGGCCAGTGCGGCATTCCACGACCAGACGGCAACCGGGAAGTTGAAGGCGGAGATGACGCCGACAACGCCGAGCGGATGCCAGGTTTCCATCATGCGGTGACCAGGACGCTCGGTGGCGATAGTGAGGCCGTAGAGCTGACGGGAAAGGCCGACGGCGAAATCGCAGATGTCGATCATTTCCTGAACTTCGCCGAGACCTTCCGACGGGATCTTGCCGGCTTCGAGCGAAACGAGGCGGCCAAGCTCGGCCTTGTGGGTGCGCAGCTCTTCGCCAAGCAGGCGGACGAGTTCACCGCGCTTCGGAGCCGGAACCAGACGCCATGCACGAAACGCTTCGTCGGCCTTGGCGATCTTCTTGGCGGCTTCATCAGCCGAAACGGTCTTCAGGTCGGCGATCTTCTCGCCGGTGACCGGCGAATAGGATGCCATGTCGCCACCCGTGTAGAGCGCCTTGTCGACACCGAGCTTATCGAGGAGGGCGGCGGCTTCGCTGGCGACGTTCACCGGCTTAGTTGCAATGTTCATGGTGAGAACTCCCGTTTTCTTGATGTCTGTTTTTGTCAGAAGCGAACCGTGCCGAGCGCGCCCGGGGAGGTGATCGCCTTCAGGCCCGCCGCAAGCGTGCGGACCGCATGGGGGGTGTACTGGTCGTAATAGGCCTGGTTCTTGCGGCCGACGGCATGTTCGGCACTGAAGCTGCCTTTGAATTTTTCGACCGCGATCGAAAAGACGAAATCGCGCAGGCGCTTTTCGAAATCCGGATCGGAGGCGGCAGCACTGTCCTTCGGCACCACGAGATTGAAATGCACGCCGCCATCGCCGATATGGCCGAAATCGCAGATGGTGATTTCGGGAAAGGCTTGCGGTATTTCCGCCTTCATATGGTCGCAGAAGGCCATGATGTCACCTCTGCGGAAGGAAAGATCGAAGGCAATGAGCTTTCCGAGGTGTTTTACCCCTTCCGAAAGCGCATGGCGCAGCGACCACATCTCATGGGCCGGACCGACAAAGGCATCGGCGAGCGGCGCGGCGTCACTTTCCCAGATTTCCGCAAGCGCGCTTTCCAGGACGGCATCCATCGACTGTTCGGCTTCACGCGGCTCCCAGGTGCGGGAGATTTCGGCGAGGATAACATAGTCAGGAATGTTTCCGCCCTGGAAGGAGTTCTTGAGCGAAGGCACATGGGCAAGGGCGGCCGAAACCGCATTTTTCGACATGCCTTCGAACGCCGAAAGATAGGCGCCGAGCCGTTCTTCCATGGCGCGCAACAGCGGCATGACATGGGCACCGCTCGCAGGCACCAGATAGGCTGTCGCCATCTGGCGCGGCAGCCGCTCCAGATTGACGACGCATTCGGTAACGATACCGAAGGAACCGGAGGTACCGATGAAAATCTGCTTCCAGTCGACGCCAGTGTTGTTCTTGCGCAGGTCTGAATTGAGATCGAGCACGGTGCCGGCTTCGTCAGCGAGCACGACGGTGAGGCCCAGCGTGTTCCTGCGCACGTCACCATATTTCAGGAAGCGTGAGCCGCCGGTGTTGGTGGCGATCATGCCGCCGAGCCTAGGATCGGCACCGAGGTCGATCGGGAAGAACAGGCCGTGCGGTTCCAGCCGACGGTTGATCTCCGACAGGGTGAAACCGGCATCGAGGCGAAGCGAGCGATTGTCGAGATCGAGATCGAAACGCTTCGTCATGCGATCGAGGCTGAGCACGATCTGCGTGCCCGAGGCGTCCGGCGTGGAGCCCGAAACAAGGCCGGTATTGCCGGATTGCGGAACGAGCGGCAGGCTGTTCTTCACGCAATAGGCAACGACGGCCGAGACCTCTTCCGTTGTCTGTGGGCGCAGGACGAAGGCCGCGCGGCCTTCATCATAGCGCGCACCCTTTTCATAGGCCGCCATGTCGCTGGCGTTCTCGACAAGACCCTTGTCCGACACCAGCGCCTTCAGGGCGACTTTATGAGGTTGATCCAGCATTCTCGTCTCTTACTCGGCAGCTTCAGGCTTTGAAAGCGCCCGGATGCAGTCATCGATCGATGCCTGCTCGATACGGGCATAGTGATCGAACTCATTGAGCACGGTCGCGCCGAGATCGATTTCGAAACGCTGCTGGTTCGGGCTTGCGACAAACTCCTGGGCAGCGCCGTCACCCAGGTTCGACTGGAAGATACCCGCTGCGCTGACCGGCAGGAAGTCTTCATAGACGATCGGGTCGAATTGAACGAGACCGGCCGCGATCAGGCCGTCAACATTCGTGGACGCAACGATACCGGCCTTGCGGCCCTTTTCCGTGAGCGAATAGGAGAAATAGCCGAGACCCTTGGCGCGGATTTCAGCCCATGTGTCCGGGAAATCGACGAAAGCGTCGGCAAGGGCCTTTTCATATTCCGCGGCATTGGAACCGTCGGCGGCCGGACGCACGATCTTGCGCGAGGCGTTCAGCAGTTCATCATAAAGCGAGCGCCCTTTCGGTGTCAGCGCGATACCCCGTTGCTCGATCTCACCGAAACGGGCGGTGTGCGAACCTTCCTGCCAACTGCCATCGGCATTCTGGAAGGAAACGGGCTCTTCAAGCGCCTTGAATGAGGTCTGGCGCAGGAGGATGGCGCATTTGCGGGTTGGCGGGCCTTCGACAACGGCCTTCGGCGCGATGTCATAGTCTGGCATGCGAGCCTGAACGGCATCGATGTCGAGCGTGCGCGGCGTCAGGTGGTTGATATGCGGCCCCTTGAAGGAAACCACATCGGCGATCAGACGATGCGCATCATGCAGGCGGCGGTACATCGCCGGGCTGACATTGGCCTTGTCATGCCAGCGGAAGGTTTCCAGCACTTCCAAAACGAAGCGATCGGAATCAGCCTTATTCAGACCGCCGTCGTGCTCGGCCTTTTCGGTGAGCGCGATGGCAAGCGGCGTAAAAATCTGGCGGCGGGAAAGGATTTCCTCGGCTTCGGCACGCAGGGCCACATCGTCGATAAGATCGAGACGCAAGAGAGACGTGAAAACGCGGAAAGGATTGCGCTTCAGCGCCTCTTCTCCAACCGGACGGAAAGCCGTCGAATGCACCGGCACGCCTGCGGTCGAAAGATCGTAATAACCGACCGGATACATGCCCATCACGGCAAAGACGCGGCGCATCATCGAAAGTTCGGCAGGGGTGCCGAGACGGATCGCGCCATGACGCTCCTCGGAGATGCGCTCCAGCGTATCGGTGTCTTCGAGACGCGCCTTGAGCGACGGATCGGCAGAAAGCGTCTCGGCGTTCACTTTCGCGACCAGTTCCATCAACGTGCCATAGGCCGGGACCTCGGTGCGGTACATGGCGGACATTGCGGCCGAGAAGGCTGAGCGGATGTCATCGGTGGAAACGAAACTATTTTCTTTCACGGCAACACGCCTCGCATTAAGGAATAGAACAGGTGATCATTCTCATTTCGGATCATATAGGAGCCGAATGAGCTTTGATTGCGCCCGTTGTGACTATGATCATGCGAGGTCGGAATGAAGTTGAGCAGAAGGCTGGTGCCGGACATCACCACGCTCCAGGCTTTCGAGTGTGCTGCGCGACACGGCAGCTTCACCCAGGCCGCGGCGGAGCTGAACCTGACGCAAAGCGCCGTCAGCCGTCAGATCAAGGATCTGGAAAGCCAGATCGGCGTGCTTCTGTTCGAGCGCATCCGCCAGCGCGTCGTGCTCTCCGATGCCGGCCAGAAGTTTCTGCCGGAGGTGCGGCGGCTTCTGCATCAGTCGGAAGAGATGATGGTGAGGGCCATGGCTTCTGCGCGCTCCGATTCGTCGCTCTCCATCGCCTCTCTTCCGACTTTCGGCAGCCGTTGGCTGACGCCGCGACTGCCGGATTTCATCGCCCGCCATCCCGGCACCGTCGTCAACATTGCCTCGCGATCCAAGCCCTTCGATTTCGAGGAAGAGAATTTCGATCTCGCCATTCACTACGGCCAGCCGATCTGGGCGCATGCGATCTGCAGCTACCTCTGCAGCGAGATCATCGTGCCTGTGGCAAGCCCCTCCCTCATTTCCCGTCATCCGATGAACGAACCGACCGAGCTTGAAAACAAGCCTCTGCTTCATCTCGCAACGCGGCCGAAAATGTGGGCCCAGTGGTTCGAGCTTTACGGCACCGAAATGAAATCCGCCTACCGCGGCAATCGCTTCGACCAGTTTTCAATGGTGATCGAGGCTGCTGTTGCGGGGCTGGGCTTTGGCCTTGTTCCGCGCTACCTGATCGAACAGGAACTGGCGACGGACCGGCTGCAAATCCTTTTCGACTGCCCCATGCAGACCGAAAACTCCTATTATCTCGTCATACCGGAGGGAAAGCTGGAGAACCCGGTCAGCGAGGCCTTCCGCGCATGGATAACTGCCCAGGTCCCGCAGTCGGGGTGATCGAAGGAACCTTCGGGCAGCAGCCGCGTTTAGCGGGCGATGATCATCTATCCGATTACGGCAAGGACCGCCCCGAGATTCAGTCTCGCCCCCGTGGCCAGCCTTCGCATGTCATTGACAGCGAAACGGAATATATTATGCCTTTCAGACCATCCCACATCCTTGCAAGGCATTGGCTCAACGGCTAAAAAATGCCACTTTCTTGCATCACGCGGCCCTGAACCGACTGCTGCTTTCACGACGTCCTATGCCCTGACGGGCAATGCCCAAGGTTGCGGTTTCGCGCATGCGCGAAACCGGAGCTCTGCCGGCGCGATACCGACGAGTATCTAGGGTCGTGGTGGCGCAAGGTCGCTCATCAGGGGCGCGCCTCACTCTGGCGGAACAGAATGAGGACCACACCCGTAAACTCCGCTTGGACCCAGAACCCGCTCCCATGCTCGAAAAAAATACAAACGTACCGCGCGACGCTGAATCCAGGCAAATCGATTTTAACGATTCGATACGCTCGACCTATTTCTCCATCGAGGAGTTGCGGGCCTGCGGCTTGAACCTCGCGGTAAATGGCGTCTCGACACTGCCGGCGTTTTTCCCCCTCGATTTTCACGCCCGCCATCGCGAGAATGAAAACGAGATTTTCCGCGTCTACAAAGTCATTGCACGCGACGTCGAGGCTGGCGCTTCGATTACGCCTGCGGCCGAATGGCTGCTCGACAATCACTATGTCGTCGAAGAGGCTATCCAGGAAGTCCGCCGCGATTTTCCGCGCAAGTTCTATCGCCAGCTGCCAACGATCAATGTCGATGGGGCTACAATTCCTCGCTCCCTGGCGCTCGCTTGGCTGCACGTTGCCCACACGCATGGCAACGTTTCGCGTGAAAACCTGACGGCCATGGTCGAGGGCTTCCAGGAACACGGCACCTTCAAGATCGGCGAACTCTGGGCGCTGCCGTCCCTGCTGCGTTTCGTGCTGATCGAAAACCTGCGCCGCATCGCCATCCGCGTCGATCGCTCGCGCGGCATGCGACGCAAGGCCAATGACATTGCCGACCAGGTGATCCGCCTGAACGATACGGAGAAGGTCAAGGTTCTTCTCAAAGAAATAGAACCGCTTTCTGCCGACAACACCTTCGTCGCGCAGCTGCTCTACCGTCTGCGTGACGGCTCCCAGACGTCCGGACTGGTGATCAACTGGCTGGAAGAACAGCTCGAAAAACGCGACAGCGATGTCGAAAGCGCCTTGCTTGCCGAGCAGAACCGCCTTTCCTCCGGCAATGCGACGATGAGCAACATCATCCGCAGCCTGCGTGAGATCGACGACAACGACTGGGCCGTGTGGTTCGAAAGCGTCAGCAAGCTCGATGAGGCGCTGCGGCAGGGTTCTGATTACTCGGCGCTCGATTTCGGTTCGCGAAACAAGTACCGCAACACCATCGAGCGCCTTGCACGCCGATCAGGTCATACGGAACTTGAGGTCACGGAACTCGCGCTCTCCATGGTGCGGGGGGAATCCGGAACGCCGCAGGAAGACGGCTCGCTCCGTCAGGCCAATGTAGGCGAATTCCTCGTTGGCAAGAAGCGACGGCTTCTGGAAGCCAGGATCGGCTATCGACCGACTGTGGTGCAGCGGATCGTGCGCGCCAGCCGAAAGCTCGACTGGATGGCGATTGCCGGGCCGAATATCCTGTTGACCATTCTGGCGATGGTGCTGGTCTATATCTTCGTCAGCCCGATGGATATCCCGAGCGGCGCGAAGCTGATCATGCTTCTGCTCTTCGCGCTGCCGGCTTCCGAAGGCGCAATGGGTCTGTTCAACACGCTCGTCACCTTCTTCGTCACACCGTCACGGCTGGTGGGCTATGAATTCCTTGAGGGCATTCCGGAAGACGCACGCACGCTGGTCGTCGTACCCTGCCTGATTTCGAAGCGGGATCATGTTGATGAGCTCGTCCGCAATCTTGAGGTCCATTACCTCGCAAATCCTCGGGGCGAGGTCTATTACGCCCTTGTTAGCGACTGGGCCGATAGCCAGGTCGAGGAAACCACGGCAGATATAGAAGTTCTGGATTATGCCAAGGGTGAAATCGCCACCCTTGCCGCACGCTATGCCCATGACGGCCGTACGCGCTTTTATCTTCTGCACCGCCGCCGGCTTTATAACGAGTCCGAAGGCGCCTGGATGGGCTGGGAGCGCAAGCGGGGCAAGCTGCACGAGCTGAACCTGCTTCTGCGTGGCGACAAGGACACCTCTTTCCTCGTCGGCGCCAATACCGTGCCGGATAACGTGCAATATGTGATGACGCTCGATTCCGATACGCGCCTGATGCGCGATGCGGTCACGAAACTCGTCGGCAAGCTCTATCACCCGATCAATCGCCCGGTGGTGGATCCGGAGACACAGACGGTCGTGGCAGGCTACAGCATTCTGCAGCCTCGCGTCACACCGTCCTTGACGACCGGCAGCGAAGCCTCGGCCTTCCAGCGCATCTTCTCTGCCAATCGCGGCATCGATCCCTACGTTTTCACCGTGTCGGACGTCTATCAGGACATCGCCGGCGAAGGCACGTTCACCGGCAAGGGCCTTTATCACGTCGACGCCTTCGAGACCGCCATCAAGGGCAAGATCGAAGAGAACGCGGTTTTGAGCCACGATCTGCTCGAAGGTTCGCTGTCGCGCTGTGCCCTCGTAACGGATGTCGAGTTGGTCGAGGATTTTCCGATCCGCTACGAGGTCGAAATGTCGCGCCAGCACCGCTGGGCGCGCGGTGACTGGCAATTGCTTCCCTATATCATCAACCCGAAGAACGGCTTGTCGGCGCTCGGCCGCTGGAAGATGTACGATAACCTTCGCCGTTCTTTGATCCCCATCGCCTGGCTCGTCGCATCCGTTATGGGCTGGTACTACATGGAACCGACCCAGGCACTGATCTGGCAGTTTGTGCTGATTTTCAGCCTGTTCGTCGCCCCGACGCTTTCGCTTCTCTCGAGCATCATGCCGCGTCGCAGCGATATCGTCGCCCGCGCCCACCTGCATGCGGTTCTCTCGGAAATCCAATCTGCCAACGCACAGGTTGCCCTTCGCATCGTCTTCATCGCCCATTCTGCGGCGATGATGGCCGATGCCATCATGCGCTCGCTTTACCGCACCTTCGTCAGCGGCAAGCTGATGCTGGAATGGCGCACCGCTGCGCAGGTTCAGAGTTCTGCCGCCGACAGCACGATCTGGGACTATTACCGCTCCATGTGGACTGCGCCGGCGCTGGCGTTGGTCTCGCTGGCGCTTGCGGCGATTTCCGACACGGGCCTGCCCTTTATCGGCATACCCTTCGCCGCGCTCTGGATAGCTTCGCCAGCCATTGCCTGGTTTGTGAGCCAATCGGCAGAAACCGAAGACCAGCTTGTTGTGTCAGAACACGTCGTCGGCGAATTCCGCAAGATCGCGCGCCGTACCTGGCGCTACTTCGAGCAGTTCGTGAATGCCGAGCAGAACTTCCTGCCGCCCGACAATTTTCAGGAAACGCCCCATCCGGTTCTCGCCGAGCGCACGTCGCCCACCAATATCGGCGTTTACCTGCTCTCGGTAATGTCGGCCCGAGACTTCGGCTGGATCGGCTTTGAGGAAACCATCCGCAGGCTGGAAGAAACGGTCGCCACGATCGACCGGATGCAGAAATTCCGCGGCCACCTGTTTAACTGGTACAAGACCGACACGCTGGAACCGATGGAGCCGAAATACATTTCGGCGGTCGATTCGGGCAACCTTGCCGGCCACCTGATCGCAGTTTCCTCCATGTGCCGCGACTGGGCAGAAGCCCCTTCCGCGCATGTTCAGGGCAGCCTTGACGGCATCGGCGACGTCGCGGCCATCCTGAAGGAAACTCTCGCCGAGCTGCCGGACGACCGCAAGACCGTGCGCCCGCTGCGCAAACTGCTCGACGAGCGCATCACCGGCTTCGAGAACGCCCTGCAGGCGGTGAAGCGCGAGCATGAATTCGCCTCGATCCGGGTCATCAACCTCGCGGTCCTGGCGCGCGACATGCACAAGCTCGCGGTCAACCTCGATCACGAGGTAAAGAGTGCCAAAAGTACCGAGGTCTCAAACTGGGCGGCGCTGCTCGTCAACACCTGTGAAGCGCATATCTCGGACGGCGTCTTTGACCTTACGGCCATCGAAAACCTGCGTCAGCGGCTGATCGTTCTGCGCGACCGCACCCGCGATCTCGCCTTCAGCATGGATTTCAGCTTCCTGTTCCGCAAGGAGCGTCGTCTGCTGTCGATCGGCTACCGCGTCAACACCGGCGAACTGGACGAGGCCTGCTACGACCTCCTCGCGTCCGAAGCCCGTCTGACCAGCTTGTTTGCGATCGCAAAGGGCGACCTGCCGACGGAGCATTGGTACAAGCTCGGTCGTCCCGTCGTGCCGGTCGGTGCGCGCGGCGCCCTGGTGTCGTGGTCCGGATCGATGTTCGAATATCTGATGCCGCCGCTTGTCATGCAGGAGCGTCAGGGCGGCATCCTCAACCAGACCAACAATCTGATCGTCCAGGAGCAGATGAACCACGGCCGCCGTCTCGGCACGCCATGGGGCATTTCAGAAGCCGCCTTCAACGCGCGTGACCATGAGTTGACCTATCAGTACACCAACTTCGGTGTCCCGACGCTGGGCCTCAAGCGCGGCCTCGGCCAGAACGCCGTCATCGCGCCCTATGCTTCGATCCTCGCCAGCATGTACGACCCGAAGGCGGCGCTCGCAAACCTCGATCGTCTTCGCGCAGTGGGCGCACTCGGCGTTTACGGCTTCCACGATGCGGTGGATTATACGCCGACCCGCGTGCCGGAAGGCCAGACCTGTGCCGTGGTGCGCAACTACTATGCCCACCACCATGGCATGTCGATCGCGGCCGTCGCCAACGTCGTCTTCGAAGGGCGGCTACGCGAATGGTTCCACGCCGATCCGGTTATCGAGGCGGCCGAACTGCTGCTGCAGGAAAAGGCCCCGCGCGACATCCCGATCATGAACGCCAAGCGCGAGCCGGAATCGCTGGGCAAAGGCCAGGAAGACCTGCTGCGTCCGGAAGTACGTGTCATCGAGGAGCCGCTGCAGAAGGATCGCGAAACCGTTTTCCTCTCCAACGGCCATTACGCTGTCATGCTGACCGCGACCGGCTCCGGCTATTCCCGCTGGAATGGCCAGACCGTCGTGCGCTGGAAGCCCGATCCGACGGAAGATCGCTGGGGCACCTTCCTGTTCCTGCGCGATACGACGACGGGCGAATGGTGGTCCGCCACCGCCGAACCGCGCCGTGCGGCGGGCGAAAAGACCACGACACGCTTCGGCGACGACAAGGCCGAGTTCATCAAGATCGTTGGTGATATCACCAGCGAGGTCGAGTGCATTGTCGCGACCGAACACGATGCCGAAGGGCGTCGCCTCACCCTGCTGAACGGAAGCTCGGAAGACCGCTTCATTGAGGTCACCTCCTATGCCGAGCCGGTTTTGACGACCGACGATACCGACAGCGCTCACCCGCTGTTCGCAAAGATGTTTCTGCGCACCGAGATCGATCCGCGCGGCGATGCAATCCGGGTCAGCCGCAATAAGCGCAGCCCCGGTGAGCCGGATATGGAGATTGCCCATCTGGTGGCCGACGATTCCGGTGGCGAACGCCGCACCGAGGCGGAAACCGATCGTCGCAGGTTTGTCGGCGTCGGACGCACGCTCGCCGAGGCCCAGGCATTTGACGAAGGCGCATCGCTCTCGGGTACGGACGGCTATACGCTCGATCCCGTCATGTCTCTGCGCCGCGTGATCCGCGTGCCTGCCAACAAGAAGGTCAGCATCGTCTTCTGGACGATCGCAGCGCCGAATCGTGAGCAGGTCGACCGCGCGATCGACCGCTACCGCAACCCCGACAGCTTCAACCACGAGCAGATTCACGCCTGGACCCGCAGTCAGGTGCAGCTGCGCCATGTCGGCATTACCTCGCAGGAGGCCGCAAGCTTCCAGATGCTCGGCCGCTATCTTGCCTATCCCGATATGCAGCTGCGTGCCGATTCGGCGACCGTGCATGCGGGGCTTGGTCCGCAATCGGCCCTGTGGCCGCTGGCGATCTCCGGTGATTTCCCGATCTTCACGGTCCGCATCAACGATGATGTCGACATGAACATCGCCCGTGAAGCGCTGAAGGCGCAGGAGTATCTGCGTGCTCGCGGCGTAACCGCCGATCTGGTGATCGTCAACGAGCGCGCCGCTTCCTATGCGCAGGATATGCAGCATGCGCTGGACGCGATGTGCGAAAACCTGCGCCTGCGCGGGGCTTCCGATGGTCCTCGCCAGCATATCTTCGCGGTGCGCCGCGACATCATGGAGCCTCAAACCTGGTCGGCGCTGCTCTCAGCCTCGCGTGCGGTGTTCCATGCCCGCAACGGCACGCTGTCGGATCAGATCAGTCGCGCCGGCTCGCTCTTCTCATCGTCCTCGAAAGCAAAGTCCACGGGCTCATTGCCCTTAATGGCAGCCATGCCAAAGGATGAGATCAAGGTGGAGATTTCCGGCGAAGGCCTGGATTTCTGGAACGGTTATGGCGGTTTCTCCCACGACGGACGCGAATATGTCACTCGTCTGCGCGGCGGGGAAGCAACGCCCCAGCCCTGGATCAACGTCATCTCCAACGAGACATTCGGTTTCCATGTGGCCGCCGAAGGCGCTGCCTTTACCTGGAGCCGCAATTCGCGCGACTACCAACTGACCCCCTGGACCAATGATCCCGTCAGCAACCGCCCGGGCGAGGCGATCTTTGTCCGCGACATGGAAAGCGGTTCGGTCGTGACGCCTTATGGCAGCCTGTCGCGCCGCGGCTCGACTGTGTTCGAAACCCGTCACGGACTTGGATACTCGATTTTCGAAAGCAAGCAGGACGATCTTTCGCTTGAGGTAACCCAGACCGTGCATCGTACGCTGCCGGTCAAGGCTGTCCGCCTGAAGCTTCGCAATGACGCATCGGGCGAGCGCAACCTCAAGGTCTACGGCTATCTCGAATGGGTGCTCGGCAACAACCGGTCGAAGACCGCGCCGTTCGTGCTGTCGAAGCATGACGACGTGACCGGAGCACTGCTCGCGACCAATCCTTACAGCATCGACTATTCCGGCCGCACGAGCTTCTTCGTCGCAAGCGAAACCGTAAGCGGCTTCACCGCCAGCCGGCGTGAGTTCCTTGGCCGCAGTGGCGGCATCCAGGCGCCGGGTGCCGTTCTTTCCGGCTCCACGCTTTCGGGTGCAACCGAAGCTGACGGGGATCCCTGTGCCGCTCTGGCGCTCGATCTTACGCTAAAGGCTGGCGAAGTCAGGGAAATAACCTTCCTCGTCGGTGATGGAGACGATGAAGAGCAGGCTCGGGATATCATCGGGCAAGCGCTCAAGGTATCGGTCGATTCGATGCTGGAAGAGGCGAAAGCCTATTGGGCCGACTTTACCAACGTCCTGACGGTCGACACACCGGACAAGGCATTCAACGCGATGGTCAATGCCTGGCTTCCCTATCAGAGCCTCGGTTGCCGCGTCCTCGCGCGTTCCGCATTTTATCAGGCCAGCGGCGCCTTCGGTTTCCGCGACCAGTTGCAGGATACGCTTGCGTTTCTGGTCCATCGTCCGGAACTGGCTCGTGCGCAAATTCTCAACGCCGCCGCCCGGCAGTTCCCGGAAGGGGACGTTCTGCACTGGTGGCTGCCTGGAAATGGCGCAGGCGTACGTACCCTGATCTCGGACGATGTGGTCTGGCTCGGCCATGCCGTGCAGTATTACTGCAAGGTCACCGGCACGAAGG
Source organism: Pararhizobium arenae (assembly GCF_001931685.1). GTDB lineage: Bacteria > Pseudomonadota > Alphaproteobacteria > Rhizobiales > Rhizobiaceae > Pararhizobium > Pararhizobium arenae. Next base: position 199,493 of record NZ_MOOY01000006.1, read on the forward strand.
ACATTCTCGACGAGCAGATCGCCTTCATTGAAGGTCCGGCTCTGGCGGAAGGCCAGCACGACAGCTTCTTTCAACCTGCGGTTTCCGAGCAGAAGGCTGGCCTCTACGAGCATTGCGCCGTCGCTCTCGACCTTGCCATTCAGCGCACAGGAGAAAACGGCCTACCCCTGATCCTTGGCGGCGACTGGAACGACGGCATGAACCGCGTCGGCATTGAAGGGCGCGGCACAAGTGTCTGGCTGGGCTGGTTCCTCGCCGCCACTTTGCGCTCGTTCATCGTGATTGCGCAGGAACGCGCGGACACAACCCGCGTCGCAGCCTGGGAAAAGCATCTGGAAACGCTCAAGGCGGCCCTCGAAACGGCTGGCTGGGATGGCAGCCATTATCGTCGCGGCTACTACGATGATGGCACGCCGCTTGGCACCGCCGAGGCAAGCCAATGCCGGATCGACTCGATCGCGCAGTCTTGGAGCGTGCTCTCAGCGGAAGGCGATCCGGAGCGATCGCGTCAGGCGATGGACGCGGTTCTCGCCGAACTTGCCGATTTCGATCACCAGATCATCCGGCTGTTCACGCCGCCGCTCTCCGGCACAGCGCAGGATCCCGGCTATATCAAGGGTTATCCACCAGGCGTTCGTGAAAACGGCGGGCAATATACCCATGCAGCGACCTGGGTCGTTCTGGCGCTGGCCGCGCAAGGGCGGGCGGACGACGCCTGGCATGCGTTCGAAATGCTAAACCCGGTCAACCATGCCAAGGACCGGGACGCTGCCGATCTCTATCGGGTGGAACCCTATGTGGTCGCCGCCGATATTTACGGCGAGGGCGCTCTTTCCGGCCGCGGCGGCTGGACCTGGTACACAGGCTCTGCCGCGTGGCTTTACAGGGCAGCTGTCGAGGGCATTCTCGGTATTCGCAAGCGTGGTGACGAGCTGATTGTCGATCCCGCGCTGCCCCAGAGCTGGAGCGGCTTCAGCGCCAAGCTGCGTATCGATGGGAAGGTTCGCGAAATTTCCGTGAGCCGCAACGCCGACGGTACGGTTGCCGCCAGCATCGATAATAAAACTGTCACAAAAAACGCGCATGAAAGCACATTGCTTTAGCCGCCGTGACGGCCTGAACCGGCCTTGCTGATGCAAGGCCGGTTTCCCGAACATTCGATCGGAACATTCGCGACGGGGCGGGGCGCCACAATGCGAGCGACGATGAATGCTTCAGAGAATGCATCTTGCGACCGGCGGCGACACGGCGAATGCGGTGCCTGTGGTACAGCGCGATTCGCGGCTTGACGTCTGCCGCGCCCTCTGCCTGTTGATGATCTTCATCAACCATGTGCCGGGACAATATTTCGAATATCTCACGTCGAAGAATTTCGGATTTTCCGATTCTGCCGAAGCTTTCGTGCTGATCTCCGGCCTTTCTGCCGGTGTGGCCTACGGTCGGAAGTTCGTTTTGGGCAACCGCCTCGCGATCAGCATCCGCGTCTGGCGCAGGGCCTTCTCGCTTTACATTGCCCATATTATGACCAGCATCATCACGTTGGCGATCTTCGCCGGTGGCGCGCTTTATTTTGGCCGGCACGATCTTGTCGGTGAGATCAACATCCTGCCCATCGTCCAGAACACGGAACAAGGCCTTGTCGCCATGGTGCTGCTGGGTCATCAACTCGGCTATAACAACATCCTGTCGATGTATGCGGTGCTGTTCCTCATGCTGCCGGGCATGCTTTGGCTGCGTTCGAAAAGCGCCCTGCTTTTGCTGATCCTCTCGGGGACCTTATGGCTTTTCGCCGGAATCTATCAAATTGCACCTGTGAATTTCCTGGATGAGGGATACTGGTTTCTCAATCCCTGGTCCTGGCAGTTCCTGTTTGTCATCGGCGTCGTAGCGATGATGCACGTCAGGGAAGGCGGTCAACTGCCGCGGCATCCGCTGCTGATCGGGCTGGCGGCAGGCTATGTCGCCCTCTCCTTCTGCTGGGTTGTTTTTTCCTGGTGGAGCATCGATTTTTCCTACGGCCTGCCAGCCGTACTGACCGGCTTCGACAAGACCTTCTTGTCGTCACCAAGGCTTCTTCATGTGTTGGCGATTGCTTATCTTTTCGCCGTCCTTCCACCGCTCGGCGCCCTCGTAAGGCTCAGGATCGACCATCCTCTGGTGGTGATCGGGCGTCACTCGCTCCCGGTTTTCATTTTCGGCACGATACTGGCCATGGTCGGCCAAGTTTTCGTTTTCGTGACCGACAAGAACGCCATTCTGGGCACGGTCTATGTCGCCGCGGGTATCGGGCTTCACTTCGCTTATGCGCGCTATCTCGACTGGCTAGGTTCGGTCTCTTCGGGCGCGGCAGCGCGGGCCTGAAACGAAAAGACCCTGCCGAAGCAGGGTCCAGAGATCATTCGGGGCGGCTTGGCCCGATCAGGCGGCCGTATGGCTCATACGAACATCGACGTCCGTCAGGATGCCACTGGCACGAAGCAGGGCGGCAAAGCGGCCATTGCTGTGGCTCAGCTCATTGAACCCACCCATTTCGACAATGCGACCGTGATCCATGAAGATCACCAGATCGGCCTCCCGCACAGTCGACAGACGGTGCGCAATGATAAAGGTCGTGCGATCCTTGCGCAGATTGTCGATCGCCGTCTTCACGCGGTTTTCGGTTTCGACGTCGAGGGCCGAGGTGGCCTCATCGAGCACGAGGATCGGCGCGTTCTTCAGGATCGCGCGAGCAATGGCGATACGCTGGCGCTCACCGCCGGACAGACGGTTGCCGCGCTCGCCGACGTGGGTATCGTAGCCACCCTGACGACCTTCGATAAAGTCGGCAGCCGCAGCGGCCTCAGCAGCACGCACGACGTCATCATGCGAGGCATCTTCACGGCCGAGCTTGATGTTTTCGCAGATCGAGCGGTTCAGCAAGCCGGCATCCTGGAACACGGTGGCGATCGAACGACGCAGCGACTTGCGGGTCACGGTCGAGATATCGACACCATCGACAAGAATCTTGCCGGAAGCAGGCTCATGGACGCGCTGAAGCAGGTTGACGAGCGTTGTCTTGCCGGCACCGGTCGGACCGACGATCGCAATCGTCTGGCCGGCCTTCGCCGTAAACGAAACATTGTGCAGGCCTTCGTTAGAATTTGCGAAGTTGAACGATACATCGCGAAATTCGACTTCGCCCTTCACATGGTTCAGTTCACCGGCATCGGCAGCTTCTTCGCGCTCACGCACCGAGTCTTCGAGAACAAAGAAGTCCTCCAGCTTGGCGCGGGCTTCGAAGATTTGCGTGACAAACGCTTTCATCTGGTCGAGGCGACCGATGAGCAGGCCGGCAAAGCCGATGAAGGCAATGACGTCGCCGATGCCAAGCTCGCCACGCTGCACGAGAACCGTACCGATCACGAGGATGGCCATCATGGAGATGGTCGATGCCATGCGGTTCAGCGCCGATGCCAGCGCCCACCAGTCGAGGACCGGCAGCTGGGCCGAGATCAGCTTGCTGGTGAACTCCTTGAGCGCACGGGTTTCCGCTTCGATGCGGTTGTAGCTGTGCACGACCGAAACATTGCTGATCGAATCGGAAACATGGGAGAATACGGTATGGTAATGGTCTTCGACGGCGGCTTGGCCTTCCTTCGTCTTACTCATCACCACCTTGCCGATGATGATATAAAGGATGCCGAGGACGAGCAGGACAGCAGACAGGCGCAGGTCCATGGCCATAGCGGTCGGGACGAGAAGAATAAGGGCCACGGCAGTCGCCAGGTGCTGGCGCATGAATTCGAGCCAAAGGCCGAACAGCGTTTCGCAGGCGCGCAAGAGGGTGTGAAGCGCATTCGACGTGCCGCGGTGACTATGCCACGACAGCGGCATGGCAATGATACGCCCAAAGGCCTCGGTAATCAGCGTCGAGCGGCGGGTATGGGCGAGCCTGTCCGCCTCACGGGCGACCAGAACGAAGGCGACGGTGTTGAAAACGCCGAGCCCTGCCCACAGGAAGAGCATGGAAGACACGCCTTCGTTGGAAGAGATCGCGTCAATGATACGACCGAAGAGAACAGGTTCGGCAATGGTGATCGCAGCGAGCACGACATTGGCCAGCACAATCGCCGACACTCGAAACTTATGAACGCCTAGATACTGAAGCGCTCTTGCATAGACCTGAAACAACGACACGGTCTTCATTCCTTGTTGCCAACTATCGGGTGCGGCGTCGTCTCTGCGCCGCAGGGCAATCGACCTCTCCTGTTCCCGTTCCAGCGACTGCGCGTGAACGTTTTGGAACGGGACTGGAAAATCTGCCCTATTCAATCCATCGGTAAGGTCGGCTAAACAGTCTGCAGGCCGCGCGAACAAAACAGACTTAAGCTTCAACCCGGCTTGCGCCGCGTGTGAATTCCATAGTTTGCTATTGTTTCTCTATTGCAGTGACCTGCGTGACACGTTTATGCCGTACCTTGACGTAACGTTTGGGATTATCGCGGTTGCAACATGAATGAGTGCTGAACGGCATATTCATGCTGCAATGCAAGGTGAATCGGCGGGGGTGGCATGATCCGAGGGGATTTCGAATGAATGTATCTTTGCTGGTAAATTTTCTCGCTCTCATCGACGAGATGAAGACCAGAAACGAGATCGTGAAGGAATTCGAGCGGGTGCTCGATATCTACGGGTTCGACTACTACGGTGTCGTCCGGCAGCCCAAACCCAATGAAAATCCGCTGAGTCTTCTTCTGGCAGGGCGCTGGCCGGATGGCTGGCCGCAGGTCTACATCAAGAAGAAATACGTCATCATCGATCCGACGATCCGCTATCTCGGCCATGCCCAACGGGGCTTCCGCTGGCGCGATACCGTCGTTGCCTTTCGCTCCGATCCGCATCGAAAGCGCATGGAACGCATGATGGTGGAAGCCCGCAGCTACGGCCTCTATGATGGCTACATCTTCCCGATCCACGGCCGTCGCGGGCTCCTGGGCAACATGACGATCGGCGGTCGCATTGTCGATCTGAGCCCGGTGGAGATGAACCTGCTTGATGCGATCGCGAAGAAACTCTTCTGGCGGCTTCTCGAACTGACAGATCCGGCGGTGCTTCAGGAAATGGTATCCAGCGTCGAGGTACAGATGACCCGTCGCGAAATGGAAGCGCTCAACTATCTGGCCGATGGCATGACATCGAACGAGATCAGCAAGGTGCTGAACATTTCGAACCACACCGTCGACTGGTACATGAACGGCATCCAGGAGAAGCTGAAGGCCAAGAACCGTCATCACGTTGTTGCATTGTCGTTCCGCCTCGGCCTCATCAACTAGTCGCAATGAATCGAAGCAACGACTTAAACGGAAATTGAACTTCCTGTGACGAACGGCTAATACTGCTTTTCGCGGTGCAGCATTGCCGTGTTTCAAGTCATGGGGAGTTCGACTTGCGCATTACCAAGATCCTTGTCGCCAACCGGTCCGAAATTGCAATTCGCGTGTTTCGCGCAGCAAACGAGCTGGGAATTAAAACGGTTGCGATATGGGCGGAGGAAGACAAACTTGCGCTGCACCGCTTCAAGGCGGATGAAAGTTACCAGATCGGCCGTGGACCCCACCTTGCCCGCGATCTCGGACCCATCGAAAGCTATCTTTCGATCGAGGAAGTGATCCGCGTCGCCAAGCTTTCCGGCGCCGACGCGATCCATCCCGGTTATGGTCTGCTGTCCGAAAGCCCGGAATTTGTCGATGCCTGTCACGCTGCCGGCATTATCTTCATTGGCCCTAAGGGCGACACCATGCGCCGCCTCGGCAACAAGGTTGCCGCCCGCAACCTGGCGATCGAGATCGGCGTTCCTGTCGTTCCGGCAACCGATCCGCTGCCGGAAGACGAGGCGGAAATCCGCCGTCTGGCCGATGAAATCGGCTATCCGGTCATGCTCAAGGCCTCCTGGGGCGGTGGCGGCCGCGGCATGCGCGCCATTCGCGACCCGAAGGACTTGATCCGCGAAGTTACGGAAGCCAAGCGCGAAGCCAAGGCTGCCTTCGGCAAGGATGAGGTTTATCTGGAAAAGCTGGTCGAGCGGGCCCGCCACGTCGAAAGCCAAGTGCTGGGCGATACGCACGGCAATGTCGTTCATCTGTTCGAGCGCGACTGCTCGGTACAGCGCCGTAACCAGAAGGTCGTCGAACGGGCGCCGGCGCCTTACCTTACCGAAGAGCAGCGCCAGGAACTGGCCGGTTATTCGACCCGCATCGCCCAGGCGACCAACTATATCGGCGCGGGCACGGTCGAATATCTGATGGATATGGATACCGGGAAGTTCTACTTCATCGAAGTCAACCCACGCATCCAGGTCGAGCACACCGTCACCGAAGTCGTGACCGGCATCGACATCGTCAAGGCGCAGATCCATATCCTCGAAGGTGCCGCCATCGGCACGCCGGAATCGGGTGTCCCAAAGCAGGAAGACATCCGTCTCAACGGCCACGCGATGCAGTGCCGCATCACCACCGAAGATCCGGAACAAAACTTCATCCCCGATTACGGCCGAATCACCGGCTATCGCTCCGCGTCTGGCTTCGGCATCCGTCTGGATGGCGGCACGGCCTATCCGGGTGCCGTCATCACCCGCTTCTACGATCCGCTTCTGGTCAAGGTTACCGCCTGGTCGCCAAACCCGCAGGAAACCATCGCCCGCATGGACCGCGCACTGCGCGAATTCCGTATCCGCGGCGTCGCCACCAACCTCACCTTCCTCGAAGCGATCATCTCGCATCCGAAATTCAAGGACAACAGCTACACCACCCGTTTCATCGATACGACGCCGGAACTGTTCCAGCAGGTCAAGCGCCAGGACCGCGCCACCAAGCTGCTGACCTATCTCGCCGATGTCACCGTCAACGGTCATCCCGAAGCCAAGGGGCGGCCGAAGCCAAAGACCGATGCTGCAAAGCCGATCGTTCCCTTCATCGACACGCCCGTGCAGGCCGGCACGAAGCAGAAGCTCGATGAACTCGGACCGAAAAAATTCGCCGAATGGGTGCGCGCAGAAAAGCGCGTGCTGATGACCGATACTACGATGCGTGATGGCCACCAGTCGCTGCTGGCGACCCGCGTGCGCACCTATGACATCGCCCGTATCGCTAGCACCTACGCCAAGGCCCTGCCGAACCTCTTCTCGCTGGAGTGCTGGGGCGGTGCGACCTTCGACGTATCCATGCGCTTCCTGACGGAAGACCCATGGGAGCGTCTTGCCAAGGTGCGGGAGGATGCGCCGAACCTGCTCCTGCAGATGCTTCTGCGCGGCGCCAACGGCGTCGGCTACAAGAATTATCCCGACAACGTCGTTAAGTATTTCGTCCGTCAGGCGGCCAGGGGCGGCATCGACGTTTTCCGCGTGTTCGACTGCCTGAACTGGGTCGACAACATGCGCGTCTCGATGGATGCCGTCATCGAGGAAAACAAGATCTGCGAAGCGACGATCTGCTACACGGGCGATATTCTGAATTCGGCTCGCCCGAAATACGACCTGAAATATTACGCCTCGCTCGCCGCCGATCTCGAAAAGGCTGGCGCGCACATGATTGCGCTGAAGGACATGGCCGGCCTTCTGAAGCCGTCCGCCGCCAAGGTGCTGTTCAAGGCGCTGCGGGAAGCAACGGACCTGCCGATCCACTTCCACACGCATGACACCTCGGGCATCGCCGCCGCCACCGTGCTTGCAGCCGTCGATGCTGGCGTCGATGTCGTCGATGCCGCCATGGATGCCTTCTCCGGCAACACCTCGCAGCCTTGCCTTGGCTCCATCGTCGAGGCGCTGAAGGGCTCCGAGCGCGATCCCGGCCTCGACCCGGAATGGATCCGCCGCATTTCGTTTTACTGGGAGGCCGTTCGCAACCAGTACGCCGCATTCGAAAGCGACCTCAAGGGACCGGCATCGGAAGTCTACCTGCATGAAATGCCGGGTGGTCAGTTCACCAACCTCAAGGAACAGGCCCGCTCGCTCGGGCTTGAGACCCGCTGGCATCAGGTGGCGCAGGCCTATGCCGATGCCAACCAGATGTTCGGTGATATCGTCAAGGTAACGCCATCGTCCAAGGTTGTCGGCGATATGGCGCTGATGATGGTGAGCCAAGATCTGACGGTTGCCGATGTCGAAAACCCGGCAAAGGATATTGCCTTCCCGGAATCGGTCGTCTCCATGTTGAAGGGCGATCTTGGCCAGCCTCCGGGTGGATGGCCGAAGGCGCTGCAGAAGAAAGCGCTGAAGGGCGAAGAAGCCTATACCGCCGTTCCCGGTTCGCTTCTCGCCCCCGCCGATCTCGACGCGGAACGCAAAGCGATCGAAACCAAGCTGGAGCGCGAGGTTTCGGACTACGAATTCGCCTCCTATCTGATGTATCCGAAAGTCTTCACCGACTATGCGCTGGCAGTTGACACCTATGGTCCGGTGAGCGTTCTGCCGACGCCCGCTTATTTCTACGGGCTTTCGACCGGCGAAGAACTGTTGCCGGAACTGGAAAAGGGTGTGTCGCTCGTCATCCTGCATCAGGCAAAGAGCGAGCCGGACGAGCAGGCCATGGTCAAGGTGTTCTTCGAACTCAACGGCCAGCCGCGCCTGATCAAGGTGCCAGATCGCAACCGCGCGGCGTCCTCCGCCGTTCGCCGCAAGGCCGACGTCGGTAATGCAGCCCATCTCGGCGCACCCATGCCCGGCGTCATCTCCACGGTCGCGGTTTCGGCGGGCCAGTCCGTCAAGGCGGGCGACGTGTTGCTCTCCATTGAAGCGATGAAGATGGAAACGGCGCTTCATGCCGAGAAGGACGGCACCGTCGCCGAAGTCCTCGTCCGGACCGGCGACCAGATCGATGCCAAGGATCTGCTGATCGTCTACGAGGGCTAGGACTGCGGCGGTTTCTCAACCCGTCATTCCAGAGAACTGTTTTAAGCCGCGGCGCAGGTTTTGCGTCGCGGCTTTTTATCGCTTGCCTGCTTGAGCGACGGACCTATGGTCGCTCCTTGGGTAGATCCAAAGGGATTAGACGATGCGAAGCAGCAAGATCGTGCATGTGGTTGGTGTCCATGCCGAAGGTGAGGTGGGTGACGTCATTGTCGGCGGCGTGCTGCCGCCGCCGGGCGAAACGCTCTGGGCACAATCACGCTACATCGCCAGGGATGAGACGCTGCGCAACTTCGTGCTCAACGAACCCCGTGGTGGCGTCTTCCGCCATGTGAACCTGCTGGTACCGCCGAAGGACCCGCGCGCCCAGATGGGCTTCATCATCATGGAGCCGGCCGATACGCCACCCATGTCCGGCTCCAACTCCATTTGCGTTTCAACCGCGCTGCTCGACAGCGGCATCATCCCAATGCAGGAACCCATCACCGAAATGGTGCTCGAAGCCCCAGGCGGCATCATCGATGTGCGAGCGGAATGCGCGAATGGCAAGGCCGAGCGCATTCATGTCCGCAACGTTGCCTCCTTTGCGGCCAAGCTGGACGCGACGCTTGAGGTCGAAGGGCTTGGAACGTTGACCGTCGATACGGCCTATGGCGGCGATAGCTTCGTCATGGTCGATGCGTACCGACTTGGCTTTTCGCTGACGGTAGATGAGGCGCGCGATCTCGCCGAAACCGGCATGCGCATTACGGCAGCCGCAAACAAGCAGCTTGGCTTCGTCCACCCTGCCAATCCCGATTGGGATCACATTTCCTTCTGCCAGTTCGCGGCACCCATCGTTCGGGACAATGGCGTGCTGACAGGACGCAACGCGGTCGCCATCCGCCCCGGCAAGATCGATCGTTCGCCAACCGGCACCGCCTGCTCGGCAAGGCTTGCGGTGATGCACGCCCGAGGCCAGATCGGCCTCGGGGAAATCTTCATCGGCCGCTCGATCATCGATTCGGAATTCCACTGCCATATTGAATCGACGACAGAGGTGGCCGGCGTGCCGGCAATCCGCCCCGTCATTTCCGGCCGGGCATGGGTCACGCACACGGCTCAGCTGATGCTCGATCCTTCCGATCCTTGGCCGCAGGGTTATCGGCTGTCTGATACCTGGCCTAACCTTGGTTGAGCCTCAAATATCGTAGCTATGCCCGGCACTCAGCGAGGAAATGAACTTCTTCGTTCTCTCGCGCTCCGGCGTCTGAAAGATTGATTTCGGCGCACCGCTCTCGACGATCAGGCCGCCATCGAGGAACAGCACCTGATAGGCGACGCGTGAGGCGAGTCGCAGATCGTGGGTGGCCATGATCATCGTCGTGCCTTCCCGGGCAAGCCGGCTCAGCACTTCCACAACTTCCTCCGCCAGTTCCGGATCGAGAGCAGACGTCGGCTCGTCGCAAAGCAGCACGCGCGGCGACGGCGCAAGCGCGCGGGCAATCGCCACACGCTGCTGCTGGCCGCCGGAAAGCGTCGCCGGCCACGCATCGGCCTTATGCGCCATGCCGACCTTCTGAAGCAGCTCCTCGGCACGGGCGCGGGCCTTCTCTTTCTGCCACTTCAGCACCGTCACCAGACCTTCCATAACGTTCTCGATCGCGGTCTGATGCGGGAAAAGCTGGAAGTTCTGGAACACCATCCCGGTCTGGCGGCGCAGGCGCTGGATCGCGTCCCAACCGACTTTTTTGCCGGGTGAAAACTGGATCGTTTCATCGCCAAGCTTGATCGTGCCGGAGGTCGGTGTTTCCAGGAGGTTGATGCAGCGAAGCATGGTGCTCTTGCCGCCGCCCGAGGGGCCGACGAGAGCCGTTACCGTGCCTTCGGCGATGGAAACGCTGATATCCTTCAGGACGACGTTGTCGCCGAAGCGTTTTTCGATGTGGGAAAGCTCGATCATGTGCGCGCCTCCAGGAAACCGCCATATCGGGCAAAGCGCTTTTCAAGCCGCACCTGCAAGGCGGACAGCACGGAACTGAGGGCCAGATAGATCAGCGCTGCCTCGATATAGAGAATCAACGGCTCGTAGGTCGTGGCGACGATGCGCTGCGCGGTCTGGAAGAGCTCCGGCACCGTGATCGCGGCGGCGAGCGAGGTATCCTTGACCAGAGAGATGAAGGTGTTCGACAAGGGCGGAACGGCGACACGCGCCGCCTGCGGCAGGATCGTGCGCCGCATTGCCTGGCTCCAGCTCATGCCGATCGAATAGGCCGCTTCCCACTGTCCGCGTGGAACCGAGGAGATGACGGCGCGAATGATTTCCGACGTATAGGCGCCGATATTCAGCGTAAAGCCGATCAACGCGGCCGGGAAGGCATCGAGCAGGATGCCGAGGCTTGGGAGACCGTAGAAGATCACGAAGAGCTGCACCAGAAGCGGCGTGCCGCGGATCACCCAGACATAAAACCGCGCAACCGCCACAAGCGGTTTTGGCCCGAACAGCCGGATCACGGCCGTCGCCAAGCCCAGCGCAAGACCGAAGGTAAATGACAGGAGCGTCAGCGGGATCGTAAAGACCAGACCCGCCCAGAGGAGCGGCTGGAGCGAATCCAGCATGAGTTGAAGCCAGGCGGGCAAGGAGAGATCCCTTCAAAAAACAATCCGCTCCGGCGACCGGAGCGGATCGGACTATAACGGAGCACGGGTCACGGCGAAACGCCCGCGCCTTGTGTCATTACTTTGAAACGTCTGCGCCGAAATACTTCTGCGAGATGGCGTCATAGGTGCCGTCTGCCTTGATCTCGGCCAGAGCCTTGTTGATCGCGTCCAGCAATTCCGGCTCGCCCTTGCGGATGATGATGCCGGAGTAATCGGCATCGGCCTTCTCGGCGGCGATCTTGACCGGCGCGTCCGGCTTCTGCTTCTTGAAATCGAGGAAGGAGAGGCTGTCGTTGATGGTCGCATCGGCGCGGCCGGTCAGCACCAGCTGGATCGACTGGTCGAAGCCATCGGTGCCCACGAGTTCGGCGCCGGACGCCGTGGCAAGTTTGCCGAAATTGCTGGTCAGCGACTGGGCCGCCTTCTTGCCCTTCAGGTCTTCGAAGCTCTTGATGCTGTCATCGTCAGCCTTGACGATCAGCACGGCCTTCGAAGCGATATAGGGCTCGGAGAAATCATACTTCTGCTTGCGCTCTTCGGTAATGCCGACCTGATTGATGACCGCGTCGTAACGGTTGGCATCCAGCCCGGCGATCAGGCCGTCCCACTTGCCTTCCAGGAATTCGGCCTTGACGCCGATCTTCTCGGCAACGGCTTGCCCGATCTCCACATCGAAGCCGACAAGCGCCCCGGAGGCGTCATGGTAGGTGAAGGGAGCATAGGTGCCTTCGGTGCCAATCTTCAGCACGCCGGCCGACTTGACCTCTTCAAGGTTGGAACCGGCCTGGGCAGCGCCGGCGAAAACCAGCTGCGCGGCTGCGGCAGCCGCAAGGAGCGTGTGGGTCCATTTCATGATGATTTTTCCGTTCTTTTTGTGATCCGGCCCGTCTGCCGGGAGTGATCGGACAATTGCATTTCCAGATGCGGTTTGATGCGCAAAAAACTTCAAAAGCATCGGGAAACGGCGAAGTTTTTCTTAAACTTCGCGAATACGGGGGGAAAATTGACCTCACGGTCAAAAAATCAAGCACCCTGCCTAGAATTTCGGCATGCCCGATTGAATTCAGAAAAAAAGCTGCTATGCGTGTTTCTACGCATTTATGCCGATTTATGCACGATTTGGGACACCATGCTGACGGATCTTCTTCTCAGGCAAAGACAGACAATCATCAAGGATCGCCTGAAATCGTCGGGCCGCGTCCTTGCCGTAGATCTTGCGAAGGAATTCGGCGTGTCGGAAGACACAATTCGCCGCGACCTTAGAGACATGGCTGCGGCCGGGCTCTGCGAGCGGGTTTATGGTGGCGCGCTACCATTGGCGCCGGGCGGAACATCGCTGACGACCCGCGTCAGCGAATCGGCGGGGCGCAAGCTGACCCTGGCGCACGCTGCGGTATCGACCATCCGCGAAGGAATGACCGTCTTCTTCGATGCAAGCTCCACCAACGTTGCCATCGCACAGGCTCTGCCCGACGCGATCCGTCTGACCGCCGTGACGAACACGCCGGTCATTGCAGCTGCCCTCATGGAAAAGACCGGTATTGAGGTCATCTTGATCGGCGGAAAGATCGACCGGCAGGTGGGCGCTGCCATCGGCTCGGCGGCGCAACGCGAAATGGCGACATTGCGGCCGGACCTCTGCATTCTGGGTGCCTGCGGCATCGACGTCGACGCCGGCATTACCGCCTTTGAATATGAAGATGCCGCCTTCAAGCGCCTTGCCGTGCATCAGAGCGCGGACGTGCTGGTTGCTGTCACGGCAGACAAAATTGGCACCTCGGCACCTCACGCCGTCATACCAACGGAACGCTGCACGACGCTCGTGGTGGAAGCCGGCACGTCGATCGCCGCCTTCAAGAACATGGGCATCCGCATCATCATCGCCAAGGAAAAGACCTGATGCATATCGGACACGTCGCACTCTGGACGCAGGACGTGGAGCGTCTGGCAACCTTCTGGGCCGAAATCTTCGATGCGGACATCGGCGAACGTTATGAAAGCGCAAGACGGCTCGGTTTCGTATCCCGGTTTCTCTCGCTTTCCGAAGGCCCTACGATTGAACTCATGCAGGGCCCTTGGGTTGACGCACCGGGCGCCATGCAGGAACGGGCTGGATATTCGCATATCGCAGTCTCGCTCGGCAGCCGCGAGGCGGTCGATGCGCTCGCTGCAGACGCTGCCCAACGCGGCATTCTGGTTTCGCCGCCGCGCACGACGGGCGACGGCTTTTATGAGGCGGTCCTATGGGACCCCGACAACAACATCATCGAAATCATGATCTGAACCCGGGCTCCCACCGGGAGGAGTGAGATATGGATCAACACACCATCGACAACCCTGCCCTGCGATCGGGCTACATGCCGAAAAGCAGACTTGCTGTTTCGCTGCTCTTTTTGATGAATGGCTTCGTGACAGGCAGCTGGGCACCGAAAATTCCCGAGTTCAAGGACAAACTCGGAATCGGCGAAAGCGTGCTTGGGTTGCTGATCCTCACGTTCGGCATCGGCTCGCTTGTTCTGATGCCGATCGCCGGCGGCTTTATTGCACGATTGGGCTCGCAGAAGGTGGTCAAGGTCACCGCGATCATTCTCTCGCCACTGCTGCTGCTTCTGACGCTGGTTCCCAACGTCTGGGTCGCCGTCGGGGCGATGTTCCTGCTCGGCGGCTTCGTCGGCGCCATGGATGTGGCCATGAACGCGAACGCGGTGGAAGTGGAAAAATCCATGCGCCGCGCGATCATGTCGTCCTGCCACGCCTACTGGAGTCTTGGAGGCCTTATCGGCTCGGCAATTGGTGGCGTGTTTATCGCCCATTTCGGCGTGCTGCCCCATGCAGTCTTCATCACCATCGTCTGTCTTGCCATGCTTGCCATTGCCTGGCCCATGATCCTGCATGACCAGCCGCACCCGGATACGGCCAAGGAAAAGCTGCGTCTGCCGATGACGCCGCTACCGTGGCTCATCGGCCTCGTGGCGCTGTTTTCGATGGTGCCGGAAGGCACGGTTCTCGATTGGGGCGCGCTTTACCTGCGCAACGAACTCGGCGCGTCCGTCGCGCTTTCCGGCTTCGGTTTTGCCGCCTTCTCCGCGACCATGGCGATCATGCGTTTTGCCGGCGATCATGTTCGCGACCGCTTCGGCGGTGTCAGAACGTTGCGGGTCTGCACGGTGACGGCGCTTGTCGGCCTTGTGCTTGCGGGCATTGCTCCCAATGCGCCAGTCGCAATCCTCGGCTTCGCCTTGGCCGGCATCGGCATATCCAACATGGTGCCGATCGCCTTTTCGGCCGCCGGCAACATGCCTGGCCTCGCTCCCGGCATCGGCCTTTCGGTCGCAACCTTCATGGGCTATTCCGGCATGCTGTTTGCGCCGTCCCTGATCGGCTTCGTCGCGGAACACACGGGCTTTGCGATCATCTTCACCTGCGTACCGGTGCTGTTCATCGTCGTGCTGCTTTTGTCCCATCATGCGGTTCACGCGGACCAGAACCGCGGACATTGATACCCAAGGCCGGGCTGCCCCTGCGGCCCGGCATACCTGCTCCGGCTTTTACAGCCATCAATTCGCCGTCAAGGAATGATCTTGCCGTTGACATCTGGGCTTTCGTCCTCCACCTGAAAGCCAGTTGCCGCACCATCTCCAAGAGGCGTTCATGTCTTCGTCCTTCGATTTCGACCCGCAGCCGCGCCGGGCTTCCGTTGCCGTTGATGTCGGCGGGGTGATCGTTGGTGGCGGGGCGCCGGTCGTCGTGCAGTCGATGACCAATACGGATACGGCCGACATCGACGCCACCGTGGCGCAGGTTGCAGCCCTTCATCGGGCCGGCTCGGAAATGGTACGCATTACCGTCGATCGCGACGAAAGCGCCGCTGCCGTCCCCAAAATCCGTGAGCGACTTGAGCGGCTCGGCCTCGACGTGCCGCTCATCGGCGATTTCCATTATATCGGCCACAAGCTGCTCGCCGATCATCCGGCCTGCGCCGAGGCCTTGGCGAAGTATCGCATCAACCCCGGCAATGTCGGCTTCAAGGCGAAGAAGGACAAGCAATTCGCCGAAATCATCGAACAGGCGATCCGCTTCGACAAGCCGGTGCGCATCGGCGTCAACTGGGGCTCGCTCGATCAAGAACTGCTGACCCGCCTGATGGATGATAATCAGGCCAAGGGTTTTCCATTGACCGCCCAGCAGGTGATGCGTGAAACGATCGTGCAGTCCGCACTGATCTCGGCCGAGCTTGCCGAAGAAATCGGCCTGCCGCGCAACCGCATCATTCTCTCGGCCAAGGTTAGTGCCGTGCAGGACCTGATCGCCGTCTATGCGATGCTGTCGGCGCGCTCCAACCATGCACTGCATCTCGGCCTCACCGAAGCCGGCATGGGATCCAAGGGCATCGTCGCCTCCGCCGCATCGCTCGGCATCCTCATGCAACAGGGCATCGGCGATACGATCCGCATATCGCTGACGCCTGAGCCCGGTGGTGACCGCACCCGCGAGGTGCAGGTGGCGCAGGAACTCTTGCAGGTCATGGGCTTTCGGCAGTTCATCCCCGTTGTCGCCGCCTGTCCCGGCTGCGGCCGCACCACCTCGACGGTGTTCCAGGAACTCGCCCAGAAGATTCAGGACGATATCCGCAAGAACATGCCGGTGTGGCGGGAAAAATATCCGGGCGTAGAGGCGCTGAAGGTCGCCGTCATGGGCTGCATCGTCAATGGGCCGGGCGAAAGCAAACATGCCGATATCGGCATCTCCCTTCCCGGCACCGGCGAACTTCCGGCGGCCCCGGTCTATATCGACGGCAAGAAGGCCATGACCATTCGCGGCACCAACATTGCCGGCGATTTCGAACAGCTCGTCTCCGAGTATATCGAGAAGCGCTTCGGCCAGGGCCAAGCGGCCGCCGAATAAGCGGCTACTCCAATCAGATTTTGCTTGTCAGCAGTTTTACGCCGGCAAGACAATAGAAGGCCGACATGGTGCCTTCGATCCAGCGGCGCATTGACGCGTAAATCGTGACGGCCCGGCCAGTCGAAAAGAGCACTGCATACCCGGTAAAGCATGTGATGCCCAGCAGCAGGCAACCGCCGACGATCACGACGGCGACGGAGGCCGGCGCGCCCGCGGGCATACCGAGCGTGATGATCGCCAGCCAGCCGAAGATCGCCTTGGGATTGGTAAGGTGCAGCAGATAGCCACGGGTCAGCAACGCCTTTGCCGAATAGTTTTCCCGGCGAAGATTTGCCGCCGGAACTTCCGCCTGCGCGGCGGCACGAAAGGCCTTGTAGGCGAGATAGAGCAGATAAAGGCCGCCCAGCACCCGCAGCACTTCCAGCGCAACAGCATAGGTGTGTAAGATGGCTGCAAGACCGAGCACGGCGGCGCTGGCCCACGTGGCCGAACCGGCATAAATGCCGAGCGCCATCAGAAGGCCTGCCTTGCGCCCTTGAGTCATCGAGGTGCTGATGATGGCAAAGACGGCGGGGCCGGGGCTTAAAACCGCGATCACATAGGCTGCATAGGCGGCCAGAATGCTTGGCAGATAAGCGTAGATCGCGTCCATGCGGTGACCCCCGTTTCTTATGAAAGCAAGCTTGCGCGACAGTTGACCTTCAGTGGGTCCGCCGTGCGACAAAACGCGCCGCTTCGATCAGCACATCTGCCTTTTGGCCATAGGGTGCCACAAGCGCGCCGGCTTCGGCAACAAGCCGGGTCAGCGTCTGCTCCGCCCAGTCCATGCCATTCAGCCCCACCAGCGTTCCCTTGCCACGTTCCTTGTCCTTGCCGGTCGCCTTGCCCATGGTCGCGGCATCCGCGGTCAGATCGAGAAGGTCGTCCGCGAGCTGGAAGGCAAGGCCGATCTTTTCGCCGTAGCGACGCAACAGCTGGCGCTTCTCGGCGCTGCTGCCGGCGATGATCGCGCCGGCCTCGCAGGCAAAGCGGATCAAAGCGCCTGTCTTCATCGCCTGCAGCGTCACGATACCCGCTTCATCGGGGGGGGAGACTTCGGCGGCAAGATCGAGCGCCTGTCCGCCGGCCATGCCGCCAATACCGGAAGCGCGAGCGAGTGCCAGGATGAGCGCCGTCTTGGCGGCATCCGGCAGTTTCGTTTCGGGTGCCGCGATGATGTCGAAGGCAAGCGTCAGCAGGCTGTCGCCGGCCAGAATGGCGTTGGCCTCGCCATAGGCGATATGCACGGTCGGCTGCCCGCGGCGCAGATCGTCGTCGTCCATGGCCGGCAGGTCGTCGTGGATCAGCGAATAACAATGCACGCATTCGAGCGCTGCACCCACGCGAAGTGCCGCCTCACGATCGCCTTCGGCGAAAGCCGCGCTCTCCATCACGAGGAAAGGGCGCAGCCGTTTGCCACCGTTCAGCACGCCATGGCGCATGGCCTCAAGCAGGGCCGCGGGTCGTACGATCTCGTCGTTCTGGGCTTCCGGCGCAAGAATGTCCCGCAGGCAAGCCTCGATGGCTGTGGCCTCGCGCTTCAGGCGGGCTTCGAAAGAAAGGTCGCTCATGGCCGGCTCTTTGGCATGGCTTGCGGCCCTCGGCAACGGGATTCTGCGCGACAAAGCTGTGGCGGAAAGTCCTGCAGTAAACTTGATGGAGAGAAAGCCATTCAATTTCGGCTGTCATTGCTTTATGAGAGGCGGTGGAAATTCTGGGCGGGCGCTTGAAGACGTGGACATCGTATCGGAGGAACGAAACGGAGAGGACGCGCCGGAACGACGCGGCTCAGCCGTAATGCGCTTCCTGCGCAAGCGTTGGCGGCAGCTTCTGATTGCTCTCGCGATCCTCGTCGCCCTTCCCTATATCCTCATCATCCTCTACGCCCCGAGTTTCGTGCACCCGATCTCGACGCTGATGCTGCGCGATCTCGTGCTGCTACGCGGCTATGATCGGCAGTGGGTTTCTTTTGACGAGATTTCGCCCAATCTCGTGCGCTCCGTCATGATGTCCGAAGACGGGCAGTTCTGCATGCATGGCGGCGTCGATTGGGTGCAGATGCGTGGCGTCATCGATGACGCGCTGGAGGGCGAATCCACTCGCGGCGCCAGCACCATTCCGATGCAGACAGCCAAGAACCTGTTTTTGTGGAACGGCCGCTCCTTCGTGCGCAAGGGGCTGGAACTGCCGCTTGCCATGGCCGCAGATTTCGTCTGGAGCAAGCGGCGCACCATGGAGCTTTACCTCAACATCGCCGAATGGGCTCCCGGCGTTTACGGTGCGGAAGCCGCAGCTCAGCATCATTTCGGTGTTTCGGCAGCAAAGCTCACGCGCCGCCAGGCAGCGCTTCTGGCCGTCTCGCTTCCCAATCCGCGCGAGCGCAATGCCGGCAAGCCGGGCCGCGGGCTTCGCCGCCTCGCAGGCGTCATCGAGGGTCGGGCAAGCCGTTCCGGCGATTACATCAAGTGCCTTGATGGGTAAGATCAGGTCTTTTCATTGGCCTGAGATACAAACAGTTTCTATAGCTACCGCACCCTGAAACCGGAGGCGCATCCGATGGACACGCTTGTTCTTCATGTCGGCAACAAGAACTATTCCTCCTGGTCGCTGCGCCCGTGGATGGCGTTCGAGGCCTGCGGCATTCCATTCGAGGAAGTCGTAATTCCCTTCGATTTTGCTGCGGGCAACCCCAGGATCAAGGAAGTCTCGCCGACCGGGCGCGTGCCGGTGCTGCATCATGGCGACGCGCGCATCTGGGAATCGCTTGCCATCATAGAATATGCCGCCGAACTCTTTCCGGATGCCGGCCTCTGGCCGAAGGACAGCCACGAGCGAGCACGGGCGCGCAGCTATTCCATGGAAATGCTCTCCGGCTTTCGCGCATTGCGCGGCGCCTGCCCGATGAATATCCGTCGCAGGAAGTCTGCCGTTCCGCTGCAAGAGGGTGTAGCGGCCGATATCGCGCGCATCGAAACCATCTGGCGCGAGGCAATCGCGCTTTCCGGCGGCCCATTCCTGTTCGGCGCCTTTTCCGCCGCCGACGCGATGTTCGCGCCGGTCGTCAGCCGCTTCGAGGTTTACGATCTCACGCGCAATCCGGTCTCTCTGGAATATATGGACGCCGTGAAGACCCATCCCGCGTTCCGGAAATGGCAGGAAGCGGCGATCGCCGAACCATGGATCGTGCCCGAGGATGAAATCTGAACCCTTGCGGCTCAGACAATTCCCTTGAACCCCGCGATGAAAAAATGCCGGGAGGGACTGGTCAAATGCCTGTCGGGCATGTATAAGCCCGGCAAATTCCGAGATTGACGCTTGTTTGTCCCGGCCACCGACTGGCCGCAGAACAGCGTTTTGCCCGATAAGTGGAGTATAAAATGGCTGTACCGAAAAGAAAAACGAGCCCGTCGAAGCGCGGCATGCGCCGCTCCGCTGATGCGCTGAAGTCCCCGACCTATATCGAAGACAAGAACTCGGGCGAGCTTCGCCGTCCGCACCATATCGACCTGAAGACCGGCATGTACCGTGGCCGTCAGGTTTTGACCCCGAAGACCAGCGCATAATCGCTGCCTTATCGGTCAAGCATCAAGGGGCTGGCTTTTGCCGGCCCTTTTCTTTTGCGGCATGCAATCCATCCTCGCTACCCTCGTCTTTTCCCATCACGGCGCTAACTGAGCCCGTGCGCATATTGACCCTGCCGTCGATATAAGAAATGACTGATATGCCGGTACATAGACCGGTCGGGGAGTTCTTCTGATGATTGCCGCCATACCTCTGCTGCTCGTGCCCTTCATCCTGTACAATGTCGGCGTCATGGGCGTATTCGGCACATCGGGCGTGGCTATGTTGGAGCAGCCGGTGACATCGCTCACGATGCCGTCTGGCGCGGCCTGGACGATGAGTGTGGGCGACCTCCTGATCGTCGTAGCGCTCGCTATCCTCTTCATCGAAATCCTGAAGGCGACACGCGCAAGCACACGCGCTCTGCTCGACCATCTGCTGTCGATGGTGCTTTTCGTCGTGTTTCTGGTTGAGTTTCTTCTGGTCGGCAATGCCGCGACGGATGTCTTCTTCATCCTGATGACGATCAGCTTTATCGACGTCATCGCGGGCTTTTCAGTGTCGATGCGCACCGCCGCCCGCGATGTCTCTATAGGCTTGTAAGGCGCTCGTCAGCCGAGCCCATCATCCCAAATTGTCGAGCTTGGTCTGAAGCGCGCGCAGTTGTTCCTTCAGCTCGTCGATATCCTTCGCCTCTGCCTTGCGCGGCTCTTTTGCCTGTGGTGTAGCGGCCATGAAGGGCGAAAACATCTGCATAGCCTTGTGGAACATCTCGGTGTTTCGCCGCACCTGCTCTTCAACGAGCTGAAGCGGTGCCTGCAGGTTCTTGCCAAGCGGCGTATCGCCGAAAGCCTTGGTGATCTGCTCGCGCATCTGCACCTGCTGGTCAGTGAAGGCCTGCATCGAGTGCTCGAGATAACTCGGCACCACCATCTGCATCTGATCGCCATAAAAGGAGATCAGCTGGCGCAGGAAGGAAACCGGCAAAAGCGTATTTCCGGTCTTTGATTCCTGCTCGAAGATGATCTGCGTCAGGACCGAATGGGTGATGTCCTCTCCCGATTTCGCATCCTGAACGGTGAATTCCTCTCCCTTCTTCACCATCACTGCGAGGTCGTCGAGTGTTACATATGTGCTGGTTCCGGTATTGTAGAGCCGGCGGTTGGCGTATTTTTTTATAACGATCTGCCCGTCGTGTTTTGCCATGTGGGTCTCCTCTACCCATGCTCCCGTCTTTATTGTGTTTTTCGAGAGTATCCGCAAAAGCGCTGCTCTGACAATCTCTTTGTGCAATGCGACGAAGCACCTGCAAAATTCCGTGTGTTCGCCCTTGTGATCGCGTTTGACTTGCGCCGTTTCCTTTGCCAGTCTCCGCTAAAGTGAGAAACTGAGGAAACACGCCATGAGCAATTCCATCGTCATCGCAAGCGCCGGCCGCACGGCCGTCGGCTCCTTCAACGGCTCCTTCGGCAACACCCCTGCCCATGAACTCGGCGCCGCCGTCATCAAGGGCGTGCTGGAGCGCGCAGGCGTCGAGGCGGCCGAGGTGGATGAAGTGATCCTCGGACAGGTGCTCGGCGCCGGCGAAGGCCAGAACCCGGCCCGTCAGGCCGCAATGAAGGCCGGCATACCGCAGGAAGCGACCGCATGGGGCATGAACCAGCTGTGCGGCTCCGGCCTGCGCGCCGTGGCGCTGGGCATGCAGCAGATCGCCACCGGTGATGCGAAAATCATCGTTGCCGGCGGCCAGGAGTCCATGTCCATGGCGCCCCACTGCGCGCACCTGCGCGGCGGCGTGAAGATGGGCGATTTCAAGATGATCGACACGATGATCAAGGATGGCCTGACGGATGCCTTCTACGGCTACCACATGGGCATCACCGCCGAAAACGTCGCCCGCAAGTGGCAGCTCTCGCGCGATGAGCAGGATCAGTTCGCGCTCGGCTCGCAGAACAAGGCTGAGGCCGCGCAGAAGGCTGGCCGCTTCGCCGATGAAATCATTCCCTTCGTTATCTCCACCCGCAAGGGCGATGTGACGGTCGATCAGGACGAGTATATTCGCCATGGCGCGACCATCGAATCCATGGCGAAGCTGCGCCCGGCTTTCGACAAGGAAGGCACCGTTACGGCCGCCAACGCGTCCGGCCTTAATGACGGCGCGGCAGCAACGCTGCTGATGAGCGAACCCGAAGCCAATCGCCGCGGCATCGCGCCACTGGCCCGCATCGTCTCCTGGGCGACGGCCGGCGTCGATCCGCAGATCATGGGCACGGGACCCATCCCGGCATCGCGCAAGGCGCTGGAAAAGGCCGGCTGGTCGGTTGCGGATGTGGAGCTGGTCGAAGCCAACGAAGCTTTTGCCGCCCAGGCCTGCGCCGTCAACAAGGATCTCGGCTGGGACCCGGCAATCGTCAACGTCAACGGCGGCGCGATCGCCATCGGCCATCCGATCGGTGCATCCGGCGCCCGCGTGCTCAACACGCTGCTGTTCGAGATGAAGCGTCGCGGCGTCTCCAAGGGGCTTGCCACGCTCTGCATCGGTGGCGGCATGGGTGTCGCCATGTGCGTCGAGCGGCTCTGAGCCACACAACCAAACAGAATATCGGAGACAGCCCACCAACAACAAAACGATCGGGATGAACCCCGCGTCCAACATGCCGCGGGGTGTTGCGTAGAACAACCGAAACTGGGGAAGATACCATGAGCAGGGTAGCATTGGTCACCGGCGGGACACGCGGTATTGGCGCGGCAATTTCGATCGCTTTGAAAGGGGCAGGCTACAGGGTGGCGGCCACCTATGCCGGCAACGAGGAGAAGGCCCGCGCCTTCTCCGACGTAACGGGCATCGCGACCTACAAATGGGACGTGTCGGATTACGCCGCCTGCGCCGGCGGCATCGCCAAGGTGGAGGAGGACATCGGCCCGATCGAAGTGCTCGTCAACAATGCCGGCATCACCCGCGATGCCATGTTCCACAAGATGACGCCCGGCCAGTGGAAAGAGGTGATCGACACCAATCTTACCGGCCTCTTCAACATGACGCATCCGGTCTGGACCGGCATGCGTGACCGTGGTTTCGGCCGGATTATCAACATCTCCTCGATCAACGGCCAGAAGGGTCAGATGGGTCAGGCCAACTATTCCGCGGCCAAGGCCGGCGATCTCGGCTTCACGAAGGCGCTGGCGCAGGAAGGGGCCGCCAAGAACATTACCGTCAACGCCATCTGCCCCGGTTATATCGGCACGGAAATGGTGCTGGCCGTGCCGGAAAAAGTGCTGAACGAACGCATCATTCCGCAAATCCCCGTCGGCCGCCTCGGCGAACCGGAAGAGATCGCGCGCTGCGTGGTGTTTCTCGCTTCCGACGACGCAGGCTTCATCACGGGGTCGACAATCTCTGCAAACGGCGGACAGTTCTTCTCGTAAGAACCTTCCCGGCTTTCCACTCCGGCTTTGTCGCATTGCGATGAAGCCGGATATTTTGTTTCAAACAACCCGGCTACGGACGAGAAGCGTTTGCCGAGGTTCGCCGCACAATCACTTTCCGTCCCCATCCAATTGAAATCCGCCATGTCTTTTCAGCTTCGCGATGCCACGCTTGCCGACATTCCCGACATCACCGCGATCTATGGGGAGTGCGTTCTGAATGGTGTCGCAAGCTATGAAACAGACCCGCCCACGCAGGAAGAGATGGCGAACCGGTTCTTGGCGATTGTCGGGAACGGCTATCCCTACATAGCCGCGGCCGACGAAGAAGGCAGGCTCGTTGGTTACGCCTACGCATCCGCTTTCCGCACGCGTCCCGCCTATCGGTTTCTGGTGGAAGATTCGATCTATCTGGCCCCCGACGCCCGCGGCCGCGGCGTTGGGCGCGCCTTGCTTCAGGACATCATCGCCCGCTGCACAGCGTTGGGCTTTCGCCAGATGATGGCCGTTATCGGCGGCGCTCATCCCGCTTCGGTGGCGCTTCATCGTGCTCTCGGTTTTGCGGAAACTGGCGTGCTCAAGGGGGCCGGCTACAAGCATGGCCGCTGGCTCGATACCACCCTGATGCAACGTGGGTTGGGCGACGGCGTGCTGAGCGACCCCACGCCGGGTCGCTATCCGGACACGCTCTACCAACGCTGAAAAAGCCGAATCAGTTTTTGACGAGCTTCAGCAGCTTGTCGAACACCTTCAGCACCTGTTTCAGCTCGTGTCCACGCTTCAGGATCATGCCATGTGTGTTGACGACGCTGTAGGCGCCCTGCTTGGCGGCAAGCTTCGGATTCTTCTCGATCCGGTAAAGCGGCATTTCGCCGGATCGCTTGAACACTGAAAAGATTGCCTTGTCGGCCATGTGGTCGAGTGCGTAGTCGCGCCATTCGCCTTCGCCCACCATTCGACCGTAGATCCAAAGGATCTGGTCGAGTTCGGTACGGTGAAAGGTGATGGGCAGTGGATCGCGCACACTGCGGTAGCTGTTGAAATCGACGACGACTTCGGAAGTCGCCTGTCTCGCAGATCGTGTTTCGCCGTTCTGCAAATCCGGCTCATCGCTCATCAGGTTTCCGGCCTTTTGTTGTGACAGGACCGTTACAGTGTGCCTGAGCCACATCGAAAAGCAACCCGGGAAGATCGTCTGTGGTTTTTGACCGTTGCCGTATTTCAGCCAAAACCACGCCCCAATTGCGCGAAACACTCCGCGCGCCGGCATCCGATCCCCTACTTCAATCAGATCCCGGCATGCGCGGGGGCTGCGTATCCATCATGTGTCCCTGCGCGACTCGATCCGCAGTGCCGTCCCATTCGTGCCGTTCGGCACGCGGCCGCGGAAACGCCCACATCCTGAACCGCTCAGGATGAAAGCGTATGCTCGGTCCGGCAACATCGAACCCTAAGCCCCAGCCCCTCGACGTTGCCGGACCGGGCTTTCAACAGCACGACTATTTTCAATTCGCGCCAACGTCGGCCGTCGTGCTCTCAGCCGTCTCCGAGGCCAGGGTTGTCGCACCGATAATCGGACCGGGCGTCTCGCCATCCTTCATGCGCTGCAAAAGCACGGCGCAGCCGTCGTTGCGGGTTTTATCCAGCATCGTCGCCGGCAAAACGAAGCTTGCCGGCTTGCCATCCCACATGCCGATGGTCTGCAGATCGTTGACAGAGTGGAGATAGGAGATCGTCTTTCCTCCGTTTTCACCCTTCTCGACCTTAACCTGCTGCTGATAACTGAAATAGGCGACGACGACATTGGCCTTGCCGGTGCCTGCACCGACGCGGATGTCGATCTCTTCGCCTCTTCGCGTTGCCGTTACAGGCACCGTCATGCCCCTGCCCGCCTTGTCGAGAACCGCGACCTTGCCCCGAATACCCGGCAGATCGGCACCATTCAGATGAGCGCGGCCATTGACGATCACTTGTGGCGTATAAACGCCGCTACGACCGAGCATGCGCGCATAGGCGTATTGGCGGGCGGTATTTTCCTTGGACGCCAGCGTATCGGCCCAGCCGAGATAGTTCCAGTAATCGACGTGATAAGCCAGTGCCACCACCTGGCCTTCATCGATCAGGCTCTTGAGCGCCGCATCCGCGGGCGGGCAGGAGGAACAGCCCTGGCTGGTAAAAAGCTCCACAACGCCCTTTGGCGACACCGCATCGCCCGCGGCCACCGGCAGGGCAACGAACCCGAAGGCGCAGCCCAGAAGCAGACGGCGAAGATGGTATGGAAAAGGCATCGGATTTCTATTCCCGGCGGCATCGACAGTGAAGGCGCCTCTTCATACGCCGCAGTGCTGTCAACAGGAAGTCACGTTGGAGTGAAACTCGCAAAGCCCCAAAAAGTGCCCAAGAAAAAGCCGGGGTGCAGGACCCCGGCTCCGTTGATGTCAAACAATCTTCTTAAGCAGCGAGATCGCGCAGAACAGTCTGCAGGATACCACCATTGTTCATGTAGGTAACCTCATCCAGCGTATCGATGCGGCAGATCAGCGGCACGTCCTTCACCGTTCCATCGCCATAGGTAATTTTGGCGATGCGCTTTTCGCGCGGCTGGACATTCGCGAGGTTGTCGATGGTAACGAGTTCGTCGCCCTTGAGACCAAGCGATTCCCAGGTCGTGCCTTCCTCGAAGACGAAGGGCACAATGCCCATGCCGACGAGGTTCGAGCGGTGGATACGTTCGAAGGACTGGGCAATGACCGCCTTGACGCCGAGCAGGTTCGTACCCTTGGCCGCCCAGTCGCGCGACGACCCGTTGCCGTATTCAACACCGGCGAAGATGACGAGCGGAACACCCTCTTCCTTGTACCGCATGGCCGCGTCGTAGATCGACATCTCTTCCTTCGACGGATAGTGGATGGTGTAGCCACCTTCCTTGCCGTTCGGGCCGAGCATGTGGTTGCGGATGCGGATGTTGGCGAAGGTGCCGCGCATCATCACTTCATGGTTACCGCGACGGGTGCCATACTGGTTGAAGTCGGCAACCGCAACGCCGTGACCGGTGAGGTAGGCACCAGCCGGAGAAGCAGCCTTGATCGAACCGGCCGGAGAGATGTGGTCGGTGGTGATCTTGTCGCCGAAGAGGCCGAGAACGCGCGCGCCCTTGATATCGGAGATGCCCGAACCGGTCTTGCCCATGCCAACGAAGTACGGCGGGTTCTGAACGTACGTCGAGTTGTCATCCCAGGCATAGGTCTGGCCGGCCGGAACCTGAACAGCCTGCCAGTTTGCATCACCCTTGAACACGTCGGCATACTTCGACGCATAAAGTTCGCGGGTAACGTACTTGTAGATGAACTCCTGGATTTCCTTCGAGGTCGGCCAGATGTCCTTCAGGAAGACCGGGTTGCCATCCTGATCTTCGCCGATCGGATCCTTGGTCAAGTCCTTCTGCACCGTGCCGGCGAGCGCGTAGGCGACGACGAGCGGCGGCGAAGCGAGGTAGTTCGCCTGGACGTCCGGCGAGATACGGCCTTCGAAGTTACGGTTGCCGGAGAGAACGCCAGAGGCGATCAGGCCCTTGTCATTGATTGTCTTCGACACAGGTGCCGGCAGCGGCCCGGAATTGCCGATGCAGGTGGTGCAGCCGAAACCGACGAGGTTGAAGCCGAGTGCGTCAAGGTCGGTCTGCAGGCCGGACTTGGCGAGATATTCGGCAACGACCTGCGATCCCGGCGCCAGCGACGTCTTGACCCATGGCTTGGTCTTCAGGCCCTTGGCGACGGCGTTGCGGGCGAGAAGGCCGGCAGCGATCAGAACCGAGGGGTTGGACGTGTTGGTGCAGGAGGTGATGGCGGCAATCGCCACGTCGCCATGGCCCAGATCGAAATCCGTGCCTTCGACCGCGTAGCGGTTGTTGAGCTGGCCGGGCTTCTTGTAGTCGTTTTCGAGCGCGGTTGCGAAACCGGAGGCGATGTTTTCGAGCGGAATGCGACCTTCCGGGCGCTTCGGACCGGCCATGGCGGGAACGACGTCGCCGAGGTCGAGTTCGAGCGTGTCGGTGAAGACCAGATCAGAACCGTCATTATCGCGCCACATGCCTTGAGCCTTGGAGTAGGCTTCGACGAGAGCGATGCGCTGCTCCTCGCGACCGGACATGGTGAGGTAGTTGATGGTTTCGGAATCGACCGGGAAGAAGCCGCAGGTCGCGCCGTATTCCGGGCCCATATTTCCGATGGTGGCGCGGTCGGCGAGCGTCATGTTGTCGAGGCCCGAACCGAAGAATTCGACGAACTTCGAGACGACGCCCTTCTTGCGTAGCATCTGCACGACCATCAGAACGAGGTCGGTCGCGGTCACACCTTCCTTGAGCTTGCCGGTGAGCTTGAAGCCGATGACTTCGGGCAGCAGCATGGAGACCGGCTGACCGAGCATGGCAGCCTCAGCCTCGATGCCACCCACGCCCCAGCCGAGCACGCCGAGACCGTTGATCATGGTCGTATGGCTGTCGGTGCCGACGCAGGTATCCGGATAAGCGGTGATCTCGCCATCCTCTTCCTTCGTCCAGACGGTCTGGCCGAGATATTCGAGGTTGACCTGGTGACAGATGCCGGTGCCGGGCGGGACCACGCGGAAATTCTTGAACGCCTGCTGGCCCCACTTCAGGAAGCGATAACGCTCGCCGTTGCGCTCGTATTCGAGCTCGACGTTGCGGGCGAAAGCGTTCGGCGTGCCGAACTCGTCGACAATGACGGAGTGGTCGATGACCAGATCGACGGGAACGAGCGGGTTGATCTTTTCCGGATCGCCACCCAGTGCCTTGATGCCGTCACGCATGGCGGCAAGGTCGACCACGGCCGGAACGCCGGTGAAGTCCTGCATCAGCACGCGGGCCGGGCGATAGGCGATCTCGTTTTCCTCGAGACCCTTGTTGTTCAGCCACTCAGCCACGGCAAGGATGTTTTCCTTGGTGACGGAGCGGCCGTCTTCGAAGCGCAGCAGGTTTTCCAGCAGAACCTTCATCGAATAGGGAAGCTTGGAAACGCCGGCCAAGCCATTGGCTTCCGCCTTCGGCAGGCTGTAATAGACATAGTCTACGCCGTTCACCGAAAGCGTCGAACGACAATTAAAACTGTCAAGGGATTTGGACACTGGATAATACCCCGTTCCGTCTGATCGCCAACAACTGACGTACGAACGCCCGAGCGCTATGGAAGCGCGAATTGGGATGCGGGTACGGTCATTTCCGCTGTCCGTACGTGGAAATCATTCCATGTTCGGCGCTAGGATGAAATTCACGCCGACCGCTGGCGTGTTGGGGCGGTTATAGATAATTTCTAAGAAACGTGCCAGACCAACATTCCCCAAATTGGGACAATTTTTTTGCATTGCGACGAACGTCGTAAAGGGAAGATGAATGCCTCTCAGCCTTGCCGTCGAAGGCCTCGGCGCAAAGCGCGGCGAGGATATGATTTTCAAGGATATTTCCTTCGTTCTGAAAGCCGGAGAAGCCTTGGTCGTCACCGGTCCGAACGGCTCCGGCAAATCAACGCTGCTGCGCGTCGTGGCGGGTCTTCTGGCGGCCGAGGAAGGTTTCGTTTCGGTATCGGGCGCGGAAACCGGACACCCGCGTGAACTCTGCCACTATCTCGGCCACCGCAACGGCATGAAGCGCGAACTGACCGTCGAGGAGAATCTCAGCTTCTGGAAAAGCTTTATGGGTGATTCGCCTGGCGGGTCCGGCATGAACGTTTTCGAGGCCGAAGAGGCTGTGGGTCTGCCGGGTATCGGACATCTGCCGTTCGGTTATCTCTCCGCAGGCCAGCAGCGACGCGTGGCGATGGCCAAGCTGCTGGTGGCCTGGCGACCGATCTGGATCCTCGACGAACCGACAGCAGCACTGGATGCGGCGTCGGAACGGATGTTCGCGGGACTGATGCTGGCGCATTTGGAAAAAGGCGGGATCGCGCTTGCGGCGACGCATCAGCCGCTGGGGCTGGAGAATACCCGCAGGCTGGAAATGCGCGGCTTTGAATTTACGGAGGTGGAGTGATGGCGAGTTTCGTGTTTGCCGTTCTTACCCCCCTCTGTCACTTCGCGACATCTCCCCCTCAAGGGGTGAGATCGGGAGCGAGGGGCCAGCCCCAGCCGATCGCCCACCTTGAGGGGGAGATGCTTGACGGGGCAGAGGGGGGTAAAACCCTCCACACGACAGGACCTCACTTATGACCGCCCTCTTCCTCCGCGACGTAAAGCTCTCGGTTCGAGCAGGCGGCGGCGCGCTGATCGGCGTCCTGTTCTTCCTCACCGTCGTTGCGGTTGTCCCTTTCGCGATCGGCCCGGATCTCAACCTGCTCTCCCGCATCGGTCCTGCCATTCTCTGGATCGGCGCGCTGCTCTCCTGCCTTCTCGGCCTCGACCGGTTGTTCCAGGCCGAACGCGAGGATGGTTCGCTCGACCTGATGCTTATGCAGGAAACGCCGCTGGTACTGACGGTGCTCGTCAAATGCCTCGCCCACTGGGTCGCCTCAGGCCTGCCGCTGGTGCTTGCTGCGCCACTGCTCGGCCTCTTCATGAACATGGACAGCCTCGCAATCGGGGCAACGATGCTGACGCTTCTGGTCGGCACGCCGGCCATCACCTTTATCGGCGCGGCCGGGGCGGGCGTCGCAGTGGCCTTGCCGCGCGGCGGGCTGCTGGTCTCCATCCTGGTACTGCCGCTTGCCATTCCCGTGCTGATCTTCGGCGTCAGCGCCGCCTACGCAGCGGTGCAGGATCCGGCACCCTTCCTGCCGCCTCTGATAATCCTGATCGCCATCACGTTATTCTTTGCGGTCATCGGCCCTGTTGCTGCGGCCGCGGCGTTGCGCTCCTCGTCCGACTGACAGAAATGTGATTGACCCCGATCAATTGAAGCAGGCGGCAATCCGCGTTAAAGAACCGTCATGACCGACAACAGCCTTGCCATCCGGAAATTCAGCGACCTCGCCAACCCGACGCGGTTTCTGGCGCTTGCCGCGCGCCTGCTGCCGTGGCTGGTGGGCGCCACAGCGCTGTTCTTCGCGGCGGGCCTCTATCTCGCCTTCACCACCGAGGGTGATTACCAGCAGGGCGAAACCGTGCGCATCATGTATATCCATGTACCCGCCGCGTGGCTGTCGATGATGTGCTATACGATCATGGCCCTCTCGGCGCTCGGTACGCTCGTCTGGCGCCATCCTCTGGCTGATCTTTCTGCGAAGGCCGCAGCCCCGATTGGCGCGGCCTTTACCCTCATGGCACTGATCACCGGTTCGCTTTGGGGCAAGCCTATGTGGGGAACATGGTGGGTTTGGGATGCGCGGCTTACCTCTGTCTTCGTGCTGTTTCTGATGTATCTCGGCCTCATCGCGCTCAACCGCGCTATCGATGATCCGGGCAAAGCGGCCAAGGTCTGCGCCATCCTCATCCTGATCGGTTTCGTCAATATCCCGATCATCAAGTTCTCGGTCGAGTGGTGGAACACGCTGCATCAGCCGGCAAGCGTGGTGCGCCTTGACGGTCCGACCATCGACCCCGAGTTTCTGCGGCCGCTGCTGGTCATGGCGATCGCCTATACTTTGCTGTTTTTCACGCTGCATATTGCTGCCATGCGCAATGAAATCTGGCGTCGCCGGGTGATGGCTCTGCGCCGGCAAGCGGCGCGCAGCATCGGTCGGGAGGCTTGAGCATGTCCGGACACTTTGCCTATGTCGCCGCAAGTTATGCCGCAGCCGCCATGCTGATCCTTGCTCTGATCGGCTGGGTGTTTATGGATGGGCGAGGGCGTCAAAAAGAACTGAAAGCACTGGAGGACGCCGGCATCCGTCGTCGCTCGCAGGCCGGGCGCCCCTCATGAACGACGAAATTCGCTTTGAAGGTGAAACATCGGAGCGGCCGGGCAAGGCGCGTTATGCGCTGGCGCTCCTGCCCCTAGCCGTCTTCGGCGGCCTTGCCGCGATCTTCTGGAGCCAGCTCGATTCCGGTCGCGATATCAGCGAAATCCCGTCTGCGCTCATTGGCACGAAGGCACCGAGCCTCGATATGCCGCCGCTGGAAGGCGCCAACCTTTCCGGCGCCCCGATGCCGCCGCTCACCGATGCCTCGATCAAGGGCAAGCTCACCCTCGTCAATATCTGGGCATCCTGGTGCATCCCCTGCCGGGAAGAAAACCCGATCATCCTCGAGCTTGCCAAGGACCCGCGCCTGCAGGTCGTCGGCATCAACTACAAGGACAAGACGGAAAACGCGCTGAGCTTTCTCGGCGAACTCGGCAACCCGTTTTCCGCAATCGGCGTCGATCCACGCGGCAAGGCGGCAATCGATTGGGGCGTCTATGGTATTCCGGAGTCCTATCTCGTCGGTGCCGACGGCACGATCCTCTACAAGCGCGTTGGTCCATTTGACGAAAGAAGCCTGAAAGAAGGGCTTTATCCGGCAATAGAAAAAGCGGTCGGGGCGAAAAGCTAGATTGCGCCCTGCCAGGCTTTAACCGTCTCTAGCGGATAGACAAGCATAAGCACGTTGAGCGTGAGATTGTCCCGGATCAGCCAGCCGGTGAAGAGCTCGAAGACGATGGCAACAGTCATCGTAATCAGCACCGGCATGCGCCAGGCAAAGAAGAAGCCGGCCGCCATGAAGATCGTGTCCATCGCCGAATTCAAGATACTGTCGCCGTAATAATCGAGGGAGATCGTTGCCGTGCGGTAGCGGTCGATGATGATCGGCGAGTTTTCGAGCAGCTCCCAGCCGCTTTCGATCAGCACCGCAAACAGCAGGCGCGCCGCCAGTGGCTTTCCGCGGAACAGCAGATGCGCGATGCCGTAGAAGATGAAGCCGTGGATGATGTGGGACGGCGTGTACCAGTCCGCCAGATGTTGGGAATTGCCGGGGCTGTCCACCACCGGCTCAAACAGTTTCACATAACCGCAGGTGCAGATCAGTGTGCGACCCATCCAGTATTGGATGGCGGCTTGCAGGATCAGAACAGCGATGCAAGCGAGCAACCAGATTGTTGCATGCCGCATCGTCTTGTCATGATCCGGCGATATGGCGCTCAAGCGTCGGCTTCCTGCTCGAGCGAGTGCTTCATGATCAACGGCATCTGCGACAGGGTAAACAGAATCGTGATTGGCATAGTGCCCCATACCTTGAAGGCCACCCAGAAATCCGTCGTGAAATTGCGCCAAACGACTTCGTTGAGGATCGCCAGGAAAACGAAGAAGACGCCCCAGCGGATGGTGAGCTTGCGCCAGCCGGCATCGTCAAGCTTGAAGGCGGAATGGAAGACATAACCGAGCAGCGATTTGCCGAACAGAAGGCCGCCGAGCAGGATGGCGCCAAACAGCGAATTGACGATGGTCGGCTTCATCTTGATGAAGGTGTCGTTCTGCAGATAGAGCGTCAGCGCCCCGAAGATGAAGACGACGATGCCCGAGATCAGCGGCATCATCGGCAGGGTGCGAGTGAGAATCCACGATACGGTGAGCGCGATCGCCGTTGCCGCCATGAAGAGGCCGGTCGCGATGAAGATCGGGCCGCCAAGCTCCGTCAACGCCGGGAAATGCGAACCGAGCCATTCGCCCCTGGAATTGGCGAAGAAGAACACAACCAGCGGGCCGAGCTCGAGAGCCATCTTGAGCAGCGGACTGATTTCCTTGCGCGGCTTTGCAGCCTCGATCGATGACATTATGTCGTCCCTAAAGTCTGCTCATGAGAGCGTTAGCTGTGCTTACCCGTTGCGCGGGACTGTCCCTCTGCCGTCATCCTCGGGCTTGACCCGAGGATCTACCCGCGATTCTGCATACGATGGTCCAATCCCGCGTTCTCCGTCAGGATCCTCGGGTCAAGCCCGAGGATGACGAAGTTTCTGGGTGCCCTATAACATCAGCAAAACGGCAAAACTATATCCGGGTCAATGGGCGATGCCGGCAATCGCCTCGGCAAAATCCTTGGCCTCGAACGGTTCGAGATCATCGACGCCTTCACCGACGCCGATGAAATAGACCGGCAACTTGTGTTTGGCGGAGATCGCGACAAGGATGCCGCCCCGCGCCGTACCATCCAACTTGGTCATGATTAAGCCGTTGACGCCAGCGACGTTGCGGAAAATCTCGACCTGATTGAGCGCGTTCTGGCCCGTCGTCGCATCGAGTGTCTGCAGCACCGTATGGGGCGCATCCGGATCGAGCTTGCCGAGCACGCGCACGATCTTTTCAAGCTCGGCCATCAGTTCCGTGCGGTTCTGCAGGCGGCCGGCCGTGTCGATGATCAGCACGTCGCTCTTTTTCAGCCGCGCCTGTTCGAAGGCTTCATAGGCGAGACCGGCGGCATCTGCACCGAGCTTAGAGGAAACGATGTCGGACCCGGTGCGCTCCGCCCAGATCTTCAACTGCTCGATCGCGGCCGCGCGAAAGGTATCGCCGGCGGCAAGCATGACCTTGAGGCCGGCGCCGGAGAGTTTTGCCGCCAGCTTGCCGATGGTCGTTGTCTTGCCGGTGCCGTTGACGCCGACAACGAGGATGACATGCGGCTTGTGGGACAGATCGAGCTGCAACGGCTTGGCGACCGGTGACAGAACCTTGGTGATTTCGGCGGCCATGATGCGCGACACGTCTTCGCCGGTCACATCCTTGCCGTACCGCTCGGAGGCCAGCGTGTCGGTAATGCGAAGGGCGGTTTCGACGCCGAGATCGGCCTGGATGAGCAGGTCTTCCAGTTCCTGTAGCGTGTCTTCGTCCAGTTTGCGCTTGGTGAAGAGCGCGGTGATCTGGCCGGTGAGCTGCGATGAGGTGCGCGCAAGGCCCTGGCGCAGGCGCTGAAACCAGGTGAGCTTCGGCTTCGGCGCTACGGCGACGGGGTAGATGACAGCCGGGCCGGTGGCAAAGCCCTTGGGAAGCACCGGCGCGGCGGCATCCTCCGCCTGATCTCCCCCCTTGAGGGGGAGATGTCCCGAAGGGACAGAGGGGGATGTAACCGCCTCATCGTCAAATGCTTCTCTTGCGGGAGCCTCATCCTCGATTTCGGAGAATGAGGAAAATTCCTCACTCCCCTCTGCCCTGCCGGGCATCTCGCCCTCAAGGGAGGAGATCGCGGGAGGCACGTCTTCCGTTTCGGCCGCGACTTCCGCTTCCAGAAGCGACAGCGGGATAACCCCGAGATCACCGATCTGCTCAGCGGCAGGCAGTGGCAAAGCGGCTTCGATCTCGTCAGCGATGATTTCAGCTTCCAGCGCGATGATATCGTCGGAAGGCCCGCCGGCGGTCTCGATTTCCTCGGCCAGAACCGGATCAGCAGCAAGCGGCAGGTCTTCGTCGCGCGAACGCGGCTCCAGCTCGGCTTCGACGGCGCTCAGCTCTTCCGGTGAAAGCGGCGCTGACTGATCCGCGACCGGCGGCTCGCACTCGGCCGGCTTGTCCTTGCCGAAGGTGAAAACCCTTTTGATGAAGCTCAGCGCCATTGTCTGTCCGTATCGTCAGGCCGCGTCGGCGGCCGTCAATTGCATTTCGAGATGCTTGCCGTTGTGGCCGGTAATCCGCACCGACACCATCTCCCGTGGCGCAAGGCCGGGGGCGGCGACAAGGGTGAAGTTTTCCGTATGCGCTAGCCCGTTGTTCTCAACGAGCAGCCATTGCTGCGTTCCCACCATGCTGTCAAGATGGGCTTCGCTGAGGCGAAGTCCAGTGGCGCGCAGCCTTGCCGCCCGCTCCTTAATGATGGCACGCTCCAGCTGCGGCATGCGCGCTGCCGGTGTGCCCGGCCGCGGGCTATAAGGGAAGACATGCAGATGGGCGATGCCGGCCTCTTCCGCAAGGCTTGCGGCGTTCGAGAACATCTCCTCGGTTTCCGTCGGAAAACCGGCGATCATATCCGCGCCAAAGCTCATTTCCGGGCGAAGACGGCGAACATCCTCGACGAACTTTAACGCATCGGCACGCGAATGCCGGCGCTTCATCCGCTTCAGAATCAGATCGTCGCCATGCTGCAGCGAGAGATGCAGATGCGGCATGAAGCGCGGCTCATCGGCGACCAGGTCCATCAGATGCCCGTCGGCCTCGATGCTGTCGATGGATGAAAGCCGCAGGCGGCGGATATCTGGCACTTGTTTCAGAAGCGTCTTTGCAAGCAGCCCAAGGGTCGGCTGCCCCGGTAGATCAGCGCCGTAGCTCGTCGCATCCACGCCGGTCAGCACGATCTCTGAGTAGCCGCTGTCGATCAGCTTTCGCGCCTGATCCACCACTGCGCCCATCGGCACCGAGCGGGAATTGCCGCGGCCATAGGGGATGACACAGAAGGTGCAGCGATGATCGCAGCCGTTCTGCACCTGCACGAACGCGCGCACATGGCCTTCGATCAACTTTACCATCTGCGGCACGGTTTCGCGCACGCTCATGATGTCGTTGACCCGGAGCTTTTCTTCCGCCGAAACACCGAAATCCGGTAGCGCCCGATAGGCGGCGCGCTTCAGCTTTTCCTCGTTGCCGAGGACGGCATCGACCTCCGGCATGGCGGCGAAGGTATCTTTCTCCGTCTGTGCGGCGCAGCCGGTGACGATGATGCGGGCATGGGGATTTTCGCGCCGGGCGCGACGGATCGCCTGCCGCGCCTGTCGCACGGCCTCGCCGGTCACAGCGCAGGTATTGAAGAGAATGGCGTTGTTCAGCCCCGCCTTCTCCGCCTCGCTGCGCATGACTTCGGATTCGTAAGTGTTGAGGCGACAGCCGAAGGTTATGACGTCGACGCCACTCACTGCGCCTTTGCCTCGGCCGCGTCCTCGCGGCTGAAAGCGCCGGTTGCCGGATCGACCGTGCCCGACCATTCCCACTCGGCCGGGCCGGTCATGATCACATGGTCGTCACGCTCGCGCCATTCGATGGAGAGAATGCCGGGCGGATTGGCGCTGGCAACGCGGATTTCAACCTTGCGGCCGGTGCGCCCCGTGCGGGCGGCGCTGACGGCAGCGGAGCAGGCCGCGGAACCGCAGGCGAGCGTCAAGCCGGCGCCGCGCTCCCAAGTGCGGGTGGTCATCGAGGTGGGCGAGGTCACCTGCGCCAGCGTGATATTGGCGCGCTCGGGAAACATCGGATGGTTTTCCAGCAGCGGCCCGAAGCGTTCGAGATCGAACGACATGACGTCGCGATCGACCCAGAAGATCGCATGTGGATTGCCCATCGACATGACCGAGGGTGAATGCAGCACTGGCGCATCGATCGGCCCGATCTGCAGCTCGATGCGGCTGGTATCATGGAATTCTTCAGAAAGCGGGATGCGGTTCCATTCGAAGACAGGTGTACCCATGTCGACGGAGATCGTGCCGTCGTCATGCTCGACCGCATTCAGGATGCCGGCGACGGTCTGGAAGGTGAAGACTTTGCGGCCGGTCTCGGCGGCCAGCGCCTGCACGACGCAGCGCGTGCCGTTGCCGCAGGCCTGTGCCTTGGTGCCGTCCGAATTCAGGATATCGATAAAGGCATCGGTGCCATCGGCCTTCGGATCATGGATCGCCATGATCTGGTCGAAACGGGTCTGCGGATCGGCATTCAGCGCGATCGCCGCCTCCGGCGTCACACGGTCGCGCCGGCCGCGCATATCGACGACGAGAATCTTGTTGCCAAGCCCGTTCATCCTCGCGAATTCGACCACATCCGTCATTGCCATCGTTCCATGTGTTATCTCGCGGTCTATATGGCGGAAATGCACTCAAATTACCAGTGTCGCCGCAGCGCAACCGATTCGCGGCAACAAGCCTTGCGCCATCCGGCAATCTCGCTAAAAGTGCCGCTGATCTTTCCGGCGCAGTTCCCGCGCCTCCACGACCAGACGGACACCAACCATGGCATCGCACAAGCAAGTGAAAAAGGTCGTTCTCGCCTATTCCGGCGGGCTCGACACCTCGATCATCCTGAAATGGCTGCAGACGGAGCTCGGCGCTGAAGTCGTGACCTTCACCGCAGACCTCGGCCAGGGCGAGGAGCTTGAGCCGGCGCGCAAGAAGGCCGAGATGCTCGGCATCAAGGAAATCTACATCAAGGACGTGCGCGAAGAATTCGTGAAGGATTTCGTGTTCCCGATGTTCCGCGCCAATGCCGTCTATGAAGGCGTCTACCTGCTCGGCACCTCGATCGCCCGTCCGCTGATCTCCAAGCACCTGATCGAGATCGCCCGCGAAACCGGCGCCGACGCGATCGCCCACGGTGCGACCGGCAAGGGCAATGACCAGGTTCGCTTTGAGCTTTCCGCCTATGCGCTGAACCCGGACATCAAGATCATCGCCCCCTGGCGCGACTGGTCGTTCAAGAGCCGCACCGATTTGCTCGCCTTTGCCGAACAGCACCAAATCCCAGTCGCCAAGGACAAGAAGGGCGAGGCTCCCTTCTCCGTCGACGCAAACCTGCTGCACTCCTCTTCCGAGGGCAAGGTTCTGGAAGACCCAGCCCTCGAGGCTCCGGAATACGTGCATATGCGTACCATTTCCCCGGAAGCGGCGCCCGATCAGGCAACGATCATCAAGATCGGCTTCGAGCAGGGTGATGCCGTCTCGATCAACGGCGTGCGCCTGTCTCCGGCAACGCTGCTGGCCAAGCTAAACGATTACGGCCGCGACAACGGCATCGGCCGCCTCGACCTCGTGGAAAACCGCTTCGTCGGCATGAAGTCGCGCGGCGTCTATGAGACCCCCGGCGGCACGATCCTGCTCGCCGCACACCGCGCCATCGAATCCATCACGCTCGACCGGGGTGCAGCGCACCTCAAGGACGAACTGATGCCGCGTTACGCCGAGCTGATCTATTACGGCTTCTGGTTCTCGCCGGAGCGTCAGATGCTGCAGGCAGCAATCGACTACAGCCAGAAGGATGTCGAAGGCGAAGTGACGCTGAAGCTCTACAAGGGCAACGTCATGACCATCGGCCGCGAGAGCGCCAAGTCGCTCTACTCGGACAAGCTGGTCACCTTCGAAGACGACCAGGGCGCCTACGACCAGAAGGACGCCGCCGGCTTCATCAAGCTCAACGCGCTGCGCCTGCGCACGCTGGCAGCCCGCAACCGCGACAAGTAAGCCGGTTACGGCCGAATTTCGCAGCCCGTCCTCGGAAACGAGGGCGGGCTTTTGCGTTCGAGAGCATTGTAAGCTCACCGGGTTTACTGCTATCCGAAATGCTCAACCACGTGGGGTGGTTGAGCAGGGGCCGATCGTTCATGTTCCGTAATTTGCGTCCATCGACTGACATCATCGAGAAGCGGCGGGACAACTCACTCGAACCGGCCCACTCCAATTTTTTCAGAGGCAAATCCAATCCGCTCCGCCTGATCCTGCAAGCCCGGCACGATTTTCTCTCCATATGGCGCAAGACGGACTACGAAGACCAGGTCACGTCCATCAAGCTCCTTGGCCGACAACTGGTTCTGGTCAATTCGCCGGATGCCATCCGCTATGTCGTCGCCAAGCGTCACGAAAATTTTGAACGCAAG
Source organism: Pararhizobium arenae (assembly GCF_001931685.1). Taxonomy (GTDB): domain Bacteria; phylum Pseudomonadota; class Alphaproteobacteria; order Rhizobiales; family Rhizobiaceae; genus Pararhizobium; species Pararhizobium arenae. The sequence goes on from NZ_MOOY01000006.1 coordinate 238,422, forward strand.
ACGCCGCAGATGCGCCGCGCGCTGGAGTTTTTGCTCGGTGACGGCCTGTTCATCTCCGATGGCGAGACATGGAAGCAGCGACGTCCCCTCGTCAACGATATCGTTCACAAGAACCGCCTACCCGTCTTCGGCAAGATCATGGAGAAAACGGCGGATGAAATGGTGGAGCGCTGGAATGCTTTGCCCGATGGCGCGGAAGTCAACGTGCTCTTTGAGATGGCGGGACTGACAGCGGAAATCATCTCGCGCAGTGTCTTCGGCAATGATCTGGGCGAAGAGGCGGCCAATGCCGTGTCCGAAGGGTTCGAGAGCTACCAGTCGCTGATCGACTCGATCAACCTCGGCTATTTCCTCGGTTTCGACGATGGCCTGCCGGTTCTGCGCACACCCAAACTGCGTCGCTCCGTGTCCCGCATTCACAAGATCATCGACAAGGTGGTGGAAGACCATCTTGCCGGCCGCGGCGATGACCAGTCGATGGTCGAGCTTCTCGTGCGTCGCCAGCAGCGCAACCCGGAACTTAAGCTGGATGTTGTCGCGTTGCGCAATGAGGCCGCCACGATCTTCATGGCCGGGCATGAAACGACGGCCGCGACCCTCACCTGGGCCTGGTATCTGCTATCGCGCGCGCCATGGATCGAAAAAGCCGTTCACGACGAACTGGCCGAGGTCTGCGGCAATCGCACGCCGACCATGGATGATCTACCCAATCTTGAGTGGTGTCGTGCCGTGATCGAGGAAACACTTCGGCTCTATCCGCCGGTGCCGATCCTTGCACGGCAGGCGACCGAAGCAGACCGTATCGGCGATCTGGATGTCAAGCCGGCGTCGCTCATCCTGATCGTGCCGTGGATTCTGCACCGCACGGAAGCGTTCTTCAAGGACGCGCACCTGTTCAAGCCGGAACGGTTTCTCGGCGACAAGCGCCCGATCCCTTACAGCTACATCCCGTTTGCCGCCGGCCCCCGCGTCTGCCCGGGTCTGCAGTTCGGCCTTAATGAAGCGATTCTCTGCCTTGCGATTCTGGCGCAGCGTTTCCGTATACGTGTGGCCGACGATCTCAGGGTCGAGCCGCAATGCCGCTTGACGCTCAGGCCGCGCGGCGGTCTTCCTGTTACCATCCATCGCCGGGAAAAGGTGTGATAATGGCCCCCGAGACGCAGAAGGTCACCGCCAAGAAAAGACAGGCCTGGGTGTATGAAGCGCCCCCCGTGCCGCCGTTTTCCGATTTCTTCCGGGACAAGCCGCGGCGGCAGGCTGCTTTCAAGTATCATGTGACGGACAACATCCAGAACGGGCTGGAACTTGCAACGCATTTCGGCCTGAAACTGCTTCCGACGGACCTGTGTTCGGCAATCGGCGCGCGTCTTGGCGCTTTCGCGATGCCGCGCTGGCATAAGGGCGCCCTGCGAAAAGCCGAGCGGAACCTGAAGCTGCTCTTGCCTGATGCCTCCGAGGAAGAACGAAAGGCCATTCTGCAACGGAACATCGAAAACCAGGGCCGGGTGATGACGGAATTCTCCCTCATCGAACGCCTGTCAAAGCCTTCGAAGCGGGTGATCTGGAACAATGTCGACTGGATCATCGAAGCCAAGCGCAAGGGACCTGTGATCATGGTCGGTCTCCATCTCGGCAATTGGGAAATTCTCGGGCCGAAACTCGTGGAAATCGGCTTTGAACCCTCGGCGAACTATACACCGCCGACCGGTCGCGCCCGCGCCTGGATCGCCGATCGGCTGCGCATCAAGCTCGGCTACAAGTTGATGCCGCCGGGCAAGGACGGTATTCGGCCGGCTTTGAAAATCCTGAAGAACGGCGGCGTGATCTCGATCTTTTGCGACGAGGGCGTTCAGGGCAAAATCCGCGGCCCGTTCCTGGGTCGGCCGCCGCATCTCGAGGGCAATCTCGCGATCGTTACCCGGCTTGCCCGCATGACCGGCGCAACGATCTGCCCGGGCTACATCCGCCGCAAGGAAGGGGCCTATTTCGAAGCTTTTGCACTGCCGCCGATCACCTTGCCACCGGAAGAAACGCCCGGCGACCGGCTGGTGAAAGATGTCGTGCTGCTGAACGACGCCATCGAACCGGTGATCCGCGCCAATCTTGACCAGTGGTATTTCCTGGACTGCTCGCTATAGGCACTGATCCCTTCAGGCTTTTTGACGAACCTGGCCTTGCTGCAAGGCCTGGATCATCATCGTCAGCATATCGCCGGCGATCGCCAGTGGCCCGCTGTTGTCGATCGTGGTTACATCCGGCTCATGGGCCAACGTCGGGACACGCCGGCTGAGGCGGTTGAAGATTTCCTCTTCACTCTCCCGCCCCCGCGCGATCAACCGTTTTGCGAGCACTTCCGGCGAGGCAATGATGTTGACGACCTTCATCGGCCAGAACGTCGCGCGAAAGAGGGGTAGAGCGCTGCGGCTGCCATTGGCGATTAGGATTTCCCCTGCCGCCAGCCGCGCCTTTGTTTCCTTTGGGATGCCGTAATATAGCCCATGGGCCGACCAGGAAACGGCAAAGGCACCAAGAGCGCGCTGTTCTTCAAACCCGGCTACGGAAATTGCCTCGTGGTCCTCGCCGCCCGCGTCATTCGCGCGGGTGATGACCCGCCGAACGCGCTCAACCCGGGCGCCGGAAAGACGATCGAGGGCATAATTGATAACGCTATCCTTGCCGGCCCCGCTGGGGCCAACGACCACGATGAGCGTGCCGACGCCTGCTTCAGCGGACATCACGCCACCCGCTTGCCTTCGCGCCAGACGGAGCGAACCACCGGAACGCCGTCTATGCGCTCAACCCGCACAAGATCGGCACGCAGGCCCGTTTCGATGCGACCACGATCATTGAGACCCACCGCACGGGCGGGCGTTGCCGTGACCATGGCGATGGCTTGGGGAAGGCTGACCCGTTCGACTTCATCCGCCAGCACAAAGGGCGCGTGGATCAGGCTGAACGGAACGTAGTCCGACGACAGCACGTCGAGAACGCCGCGTTCGGCCAGATCCTTCGCCGCGATATTGCCGGAATGGGACTTGCCGCGAACGATATTCGGGGCACCCATCAGCACGCTGAGGCCGGCCGCATGGGATGCCTCCGCAGCTTCGAAGCTCGTCGGAAACTCCGCGAGGCGAACGCCGAAACCGATCGATTCTTCGACGTGAGCCAGGGTCGCATCGTCGTGGCTGGCCACTGCAATGCCGCGCTCGGCGCAGTGGCGCGCAATCTCGGTACGATGCGGTTCGGCATATTTGGCGGATAGGGCCTGCTGGCGCGCGACAAAAGCAGCAAAAGCTTCGTCCGAAAGGCCGCGCTTGGTTTTGTAGTAGAGCGTGTACTGTTCCATGGTCTGGAACTGGCGTTGACCGGGCGCATGGTCCATCAGGGAGACGAGACCGACCTGGGGATCGTTTTCGAATTCCTGGAAATGATCGAGCACGTTGTCGGTCGAGACTTCGCATCGCAGGTGAATGCGGTGATCGGCACGCAGGCGGCCTTCGCGCGAGGCTTGAGCCAAGGCATCGGCCATCGCCCGCATCTCGCCCTTTTCGAAGCCGCCATCTTCGTCGGAACCCATGCGCAGGCAGTCGAAAACCGTGGTGATGCCGGACGTCACGACCTGAGCGTCATGAGCCTGGATCGCCGCAATCTTCAGCCAGCGAACGCCGGGCCGCGGCGAATAGTGGGCCTCGAGGTGATCTGTGTGCAACTCGACCAGTCCAGGAATGAGATAGTCGCCCTCGAAATCTTCACCGACGGTGCTCATGCCTTCGGAAATGTCCGCGATCTTGCCGTCACGAATAACAACCGATCCATGGATGACCTCGTCTTCAAGGACGATACGGGCGTTTGAGAAAATCTGTTCCATCTCAGGCAATCTTTCGTGTCGATGTGCCGCCAAGCGGCATGAGGGAGTGAACTTTGAAAGGCGCGCCGCGTCGCGGCTCGACGAACAGCGCGAGCGTCGTGATCGAAAGCGGCTTATCGACAAAGCCGGCAAAGGCCTCAACCAGCGCATTTTGCATCGCAGGCTGCTTCACCGAGGGCACCGGACCGGTGAGCGTCATGTGGAAACGGAATTCGTCGAAGACGTATGGGTAACCCCAGTTCTTCAGGTTGTCGCGCTGGGCAAGCGAAAGCTTATCCGGCTTGCGGCGCGCGATATCCTCGGGCGAAAGTGGCGCACGGAAAGGCTCGAAGCGGCGCACGGTCTCCCCGGCAAACGCCTGCAGCGGCGCGCAGAGCCCCGCCGGTACCAGCGCAAAGAACGGTCCGATTTGCCCGACCTTGATCTCCGGAATCTCGAAAGCCTCGCATTCCGCAGAAAACTCGTCCAGCGCCTGTAGCAACTCGCCCTCACTCCGGCCCTCAGCCAGCGTGAACGGCGCCTTCATCGTCGCGTGAAAACCGTAGCGGCGCGGGTCTTCCGTCAATGCCTTCATCTCTTCCGGAGCAAAACCATCGACAACTGGCATCGCAACATTGCCATCGAGAAACGCATCGCGACCGAGCCAGGTCGCCGCCGCCATCGTCAGCGGGTCATCAGCCGGGGGCGTGAAATAGAGGGCGTAACGCACGTCAAAATCCTTCAGCGTCGAACAACCGGCGGCGGTCAAGCGCGTGGCTATACCGGCTTTCCGACATTCTCGTGGTGGCTCGTCCGCCGAGCCACATCTTCCTCAATGTGCCCGTTTCCCGATCAGGCGAGAACGTAGCAGATTCGAAACGCCGTCGAAAATAAACACGACGATCAGGATCAGCAGCACCATATAGGCGACGTTTTCCCAATCCGAGTTCGTGCGCATCGCTTCCCAGAGCTTCAGGCCAATGCCACCGGCACCGACGGCACCGATGATCGTGGCCGAGCGGGTGTTCGATTCCCAGAAATAGAGCGCCTGGCTGGCGAAGACCGGCAGAACCTGCGGCAACACACCGAAACGCTGGACAGCAAGCGGTGCGGCACCGACGGATTTCACGCCCTCACGCTGCTTGTCGTCGATATTCTCAAGTGCTTCCGAATAGAGTTTTCCGAGCGTGCCCGTATCCGTAAAGAAAATCGCGGAGATACCGGCAAGCGGCCCCGGGCCGAAGGCACGGGTGAAGAACAGCGCCCAGATCAGCATGTCGACGGAGCGCAGGAAATCGAAGAGGCGCTTCGTTGCTTGGTTTAGCACGAAGTTTCGAGTGATATTGCGCGCCGCGAGGAAACACAGCGGGAAGGCGATCAGCGTGGCGAACAGCGTACCGACAAAGGCCATGACGATGGTTTGCAGAAGCTTGGTCCAGACATCGAGGTGCTGCCATTCGGAATTGTAGAGGATGTTGTCCCAGGCCAGCGCCAGATTGGACATATCGGGATCGATGCGTTCGCCACTGAAGATCAGGCTCATGATCTCGGAATAGGATTTTCCGAAGAAGGGCGAATTTGTATCGAAGATGAAGTTGGCCCAGCCGAGGAAACGGTTGTGGATGGAAACCTTGTCGGCATCGATATCCGCCCAGCCGGTAAAACCGAAAGCAAGGGTGATTTTTTCGCCGGGATAAGGCTGCGTCGCCCAAGACGGAAGCGCACCCTCGGCGATGACCTTGCCCGGACCATCAAGGCGGACCTGCAGGGTTTCGCCGGCATGGGTCGCCGTTGCCGCGCGATCCGCAACGGTGATGCTCGTGCTGCTGTTGAAGACAATTTCCGCGCGTGTCACGACCTCTTCGGTACGGGTTTGCGGTTCTGCCGCAGTTTCAGTCTGAGGGGAGCCCCCCGTCGCGGCGCCGGGCGCCATGAAGCTGAAGGACGAACTGTTCTTCTGCGTCGGGGCCGCCTGCTCGGTCGCTGCTGGCGTTTCCACCGTCCGCGTCACCGTCTCTTTCTCAAGCCGCACCCAATCCGGAGAGGCATTCGGGCCGAGAGGCGAGAAGCGCGGATAGGTTACCTGCATCGTGCCATCGCCGGCAATGCGCACATCAGGTCGCACTTCGTAGGAAACCCAGTCCGCCAGATAGGTTCCGGCAATATTCCAGTTGGCGTTGCCAAGCACCCCACCGATGGCGAAGAACCACCAGCTGTAGAGCATATACAGAACGAGCCCTGCCACGAGCGCAATCGTGCGAATCCGGCTATGGTTCGAGCCCTTGACCAAAGCCGGGTGGCGGGCGCTGATCGCTTCCATTTCGGCCGCGCTGATCATCGGATGTCCGCTCATGTCACGCTCCTAATGGGCCAGTTGGAAGGCCTGATCGCCAACGAGGCGACGGCGCAGCCAGGCGGAAAACTGATCGACGGCAATAATCGTGGCGAGCAACAGAAGGACGATCGCCAGCGTCTTTGCTTCATGGCCCTGGCCGATCGAGAGACGCAGCAACTCGCCTATTCCCCCGCCACCCACGGCGCCGATAATGGTCGAGGCACGCACGTTGATCTCAAGGCGCAGCAGAAAATAGCTCATGAAATTCGGCAGGACCTGCGGCACGATACCGAACCAGACACGCTCCACCCAATTGCCGCCGACGGCACGAAGACCTTCCTCCGGTTTCATGTCGGCATTTTCGACGACTTCGAAGAACAGCTTGCCCAGGGCGCCGATCGTGTGGATCGAGACGGCGATGATCGCCGGAATGGGGCCGAGCGAAAGGATCGCCAGGAAGAAGCCGGCGATCACGACCTCCGGAAACGCGCGCAGGATTTCCATGAAACGTCGCACGACACCGCGCACGAGAAAATTCGGCATCAGGTTCTTGGCGGCGAAGAAGCAGAGAAGGAAGCCGAAAAACATGCCGATGATGGTGGAGAAGATCGCAATATTGAGCGTCTCCAGCATCTTGTAAAAGTATTCCGGGATGTAGATCGTGTCAGTGATATAGAGCCGACCTTCGGGATAGTTGTATTTGAAGCTGCCGTCGTCATAGGGCGACGGCAGGTCGAACAGCGCGCGAACAACCTCCATGCCATCTCGCGGCACGAGATCGCCGACGAAATCGAAAAGGTGCGGCAACCGGTCGAAGAACTTGCCGGCATTGGTTTCGTTGGCAAACCAGAGCGAGCCGGAGAGGGCGACAAAAAGAGCGAGCAGACCAAGGATGGTATAGGTTCGCCGGCGCCGGCTCAGTTCCTGCCAATGGCGCTCGACGAGCGCACCGCTGTCGCTCAACTGTGGTGAAAGCACGGACATGCCGTTTACGTCTCCGGCGAATTCGACTGTTTGGTCTTACAGATCGCTTGGAATTGAGACGCCGGCCGGAAAGCCGGCCGGCGTTCATGGGAGGACTGATCAGCCGCCGATCGTTGCCTTGCGGGCGTCGATGATCGGCTTGTAGAAGTCGACGTTGACTTCGGTGAAGCCGGTGAAATCACCACCCATAACAGCCGAGAAGCAGGCTGCGTCGGTCTTCGGCAGGTCGAGCATGAACTGCTTGAACTTGGTCTTCATGTCCTGATCCATCGAGGTGCGAACGACGATCGGGCCGTTCGGGATCAGCGGCGACTTCCAGAGTTCGACGAGGTCGTTCATGTTGACGAGACCCTTTTCAACCATCTTGTGAAGGTTGCCCGAGGTGTAGCCATCCTTCCACTCGCCAACGCCCGAACCGAAGGTCGTCCCAGCGTCGAAGGTGCCCTTCAGAACTTCGAGAACGAGGTTTTCGTGACCACCGCCGAAGCCGGTTTCAGCGAAATATTCCTTGACCGGGGCGCCAATGGCTTCCGGCAGGGTAACGAGCGGGACGAGGTAACCCGAAGTCGAATCCGGGTCAGCAAAACCGAGCTTCTTGCCCTTCAGGTCTTCGATCTTGGTGATTCCGGAATCCTTGCGGGCAACCATGATCGAGTGATAGCCGGTCGAACCATCGGTCTGAACGGTGGTCAGGATCGGCTCGACGGCGTCAGCCTTGGCGAGGTAGATCTTGGCGAAACCGGAAGCGCCGAGTTCGGCATAGTCGAGCGTGCCGCCGAGCAGGCCCTGGATCACGCCGTCATAGTCTGCGGCCGGGAAGAAGGAGACCTTCTCGACGCCGAGCGTGGTCTTCAGATGATCGCCGAGGCACTGGTAGTTGCGCAGGCGGTCGGCTTCGTTTTCGCCGCCGATGATGCCGACACGGAATTCCTTGAGGTCTTCGGCCTGAACGTGACCGACCAGGGCGGTGAGGGCAACGGCGCCCAAGAGAAGTTTCTTCAGCATGACAGTCGTCTCCTGTTATCCCGGTCGCACCGGGTTTCCGTTCTGTTGCAATGGCTTGCCCTTGACGCGGGCTAACGATCCTTCAAGCCGGCTTAAAGGCCGGCCAGTACCAGCGGCTTTCGGCCGGTGGATTCCTCATTGTCCTGGGTCAAAGCCCCCGGAATATTGATACTGGTCGAGGTCATTCCTTCCTCGATCTGCGTGCTGCCGTAGATTTCGCTCACGGCGGCGGCCGTCAGTTCCTGCGGCTTGCCGTCGAAAACCACGCGGCCATGGGCCATGCCGATAATGCGCTCACAGTAGTTGCGCGCCGTATCGAGCGTATGAAGGTTGGTGACGACGGTGATGCCGTCGCGTTCGTTAATGTCGCGCAGGGCATCCATCACGATCTTGGCGTTCAGCGGATCGAGCGAGGCGATAGGCTCGTCGGCAAGCAGCACTTTCGGCTGCTGCATCAGGGCGCGGGCAATTGCAACGCGCTGCTGCTGGCCACCCGAAAGCGTGCCGGCCGGCTGCAGCGCCACCTGCTCAATGCCGAGGCGCTCCAGCGCACCAATCGCCATGATACGCTCCTCACGGGTGAACATATTGAGGATGCTGAGCACGGTGGAGCGATGGTTGAGCCGCCCGAGCAGCACGTTGGTCAGCACGTCGAGGCGCGGCACGAGGTTGAACTGCTGGAAGATCATCGCGCAGTCGCGCTGCCAGTGGCGAAGAGCCGCTCCCTTAAGGCGCGACACTTCGATATCGCCGAAATGAATGCTGCCGGAAGAGGGATCTGCGAGGCGATTGATCATCCGCAGAAGCGTCGACTTGCCCGCGCCGGAGCGACCGATGATGCCGACCATCTGCCCTTGCGGGATGTCGAAAGTAACCGAGTCTACGGCTGTCTTCTTGCCGAACTGGCGGGTTACATTCTTCAACTTGAACATGGAATCTCTTCCTCTAATCGGCAGCGCCATCATGGGCATCTCGTTTGCCGTACAGGTGTCCGATGAAACGGGAATGTCAGTTTCATGTTTGTTTTGTAACAGTCTCCAAACCCATGAAACTCAGGGTTTTGAGGTCAAAATCTCACGCATTGTGGCGACGCAGGAATTCGTCGGCTTCAAGGGTTCGAAAATCATCGAGCGCATCGCGGAGCTTGCCGTGATCCCAATCCCACCAGGCGAGCTTTTCAAACCGTGCCGCGATATCGGAACCGAAACGCTCGCGGATCAGGCGGGCCGGCACACCGCCGACGATCGTGTAGGGGGCGACATCTTTTGAGACGACGGCACCCGCGCCGATGACGGCACCATTGCCCACCGAAACGCCCGGCAGGATGGTCGCGCCGTGGCCGATCCAGACATCGTGGCCGATGACGACACGATGATCCCGCCGCCAGGCGAAGAAATCCTGATCCATGTCGGCGTCCGGCCAATAATCGGAGGCGCGATAGGTGAAGTGGTGCAGGGTAGGACGCCATACCGGATGATTGGTGGCGTTGATCCGCACGGAAGAGGCGATATTGGCAAACTTGCCGATCGTGGCGCACCAGACGGAGCCGTCTTCCATGATGTAGGAATAATCGCCCATCTCGACTTCATGGATGCGGCATCGCTCGGCAATCTCGGTGTAACGGCCGATCGTGCTGTCAACCACGCGAGCCGTCGGGCTGATCAAAGGCGCTTCGGAAAGTTTGGTCATGCCGCAACCTTCCTTGGCGAGAAGGCCGAAACATCAAGTATGCGATCGGCAACGGCGTCGCGCACCTCCTCGTCATGGAAGATGCCGAGGAGCGCGACGCCAGCCTCCTTCTTGGCGCGGATCATCTCGACCACGACTGCACGGTTTCGCGCGTCGAGCGAAGCGGTCGGCTCGTCGAGAATGAGAATGGTGTGATCCGTGATGAAGCCACGGGCAATGTTCACGCGCTGCTGTTCGCCGCCCGAGAAGGTTGCCGGCGGCAGCTGCCAGAGATCCTTCGGCAGATTGAGCCGGCTCAGAAGATCCGCAGCCTTTTCGCGTGCATCCTCAGCGGCGACACCGCGCGCCATCAGGGGCTCAGCCACCACATCGAGGGCCGAAACGCGCGGAACCACGCGAAGGAACTGGCTGACATAGCCGAGCGTATCGCGCCGCACCTCCAGAACAGCCCGCGGCGCCGCACTGGCGATATCGATACGCTGGCCGCGATGCTCGATCAGAATCTGGCCGGCATCGACGGCATAGTTGCCATAGAGCATCTTCAGGATAGAGCTCTTGCCGACGCCCGAGGGCCCACCAAGTACGACACATTCGCCGCTCTTCACGGAAAAGGAAACGCCGGAGACCACGGGCAGGCGGATGCCATCACGCAGATGCATCGTAAAACTTTTGGCGACATCGGAAACAACCAGGGGAGTGGCCATAATTACACCTGCAGGATCGAGGAAACGAGAAGCTGGGTATAGGGCTCACGCGGATCGTCGAGCACGCGGTCCGTCAGGCCCTGTTCGATGACCACACCATCCTTCATCACCATCATCCGGTGCGACAACAGACGGGCGACGGCGAGATCGTGGGTGACGATGATCGCCGAAAGGCCGAGGTCGTGCACGAGGCTGCGCACCAGATCGAGAAGCCGTGCCTGAACCGAGACATCGAGACCGCCGGTCGGCTCATCCATGAAGACAAGGCGCGGGGACGTCACCAGATTGCGGGCGATCTGCAGGCGCTGACGCATGCCACCGGAGAAGGCGCGCGGCTGGTCGTCGATGCGGCTTTCGTCGATTTCGACCCGCTGCAGCCAATCGATCGCCGTCTCGCGGATCTTCCCGTAGTGGCGGTCACCGATCGCCATCAGGCGTTCGCCGACATTGGCGCCAGCCGAAACCGTCATGCGCAGACCGTCTGCCGGGTTCTGGTGAACGAAACCCCAGTCGGTGCGCATCAGGAAGCGCCGCTCGGCCTCACCCATGCGGGCGAGATCGCGGTACTGCCCATCACGCATATGATACTCGACCGTGCCGGATGTCGGCATCAACCGGGTGGAAATGCAAGACAGCAGCGTCGTCTTGCCTGATCCGGATTCCCCGACGATGGCCAGCACTTCTCCGGGCCAGAGCTCGAAGGAAACATTCCGGCATCCGACTCGGCTGCCGTAGAATTTCGAGATGTCGTTGACTTTGAGAAGCGGGGTCATTCCGCGGCCTCCTTGTTTGCCAGCATGTGACCGGCATGGCCATGCTCGCGGCGGTCCTCGCAATGATCGGTGTCGGAACAGACGAACATACGCCCGCCCTTGTCATCGAGCACGACCTCGTCGAGATAAACATTTTCCGCGCCACACAGAGCGCAGGGCTTGTCAAACTTCTGGACCTCGAAGGGATGATCTTCGAAATCGAGGCTGACGACATCGGTAAAGGGCGGCACCGCATAGATGCGCTTTTCGCGGCCGGCGCCGAACAATTGCAGTGCTTCGGACCTGTGCATCTTCGGATTATCGAACTTCGGCGTTGGCGACGGGTCCATCACGTAACGGCCCTCGACCTTCACGGGATAGGCATAGGTCGTGGCGATATGACCGTTGCGGGCGATATCCTCGTAGAGCTTGACATGCATGAGGCCATATTCTTCAAGCGCGTGCATCTTGCGCGTTTCGGTCTCGCGCGGCTCCAGGAACCGCAACGGCTCGGGGATCGGAACCTGGTAGACCAGCGTCTGGCCTTCGGTCAGCTTCCCCTCCGGGATGCGGTGACGCGTCTGGATGATTGTCGCTTCGCGGGTCTTCGTCGTGACCGCCACATGGGCGACCTTCTGGAAGAAGGCACGGATCGAAACCGCATTGGTGGTATCGTCAGCCCCCTGGTCGATGACTTTCAGGACATCGTCCGGGCCGAGGATAGCCGCCGTGACCTGCACGCCGCCGGTGCCCCAACCATAAGGCATCGGCATTTCGCGCGAAGCAAAGGGAACCTGATAGCCGGGTATGGCGATCGCCTTCAGGATCGCGCGGCGGATCATCCGCTTCGTCTGCTCATCGAGATAAGCGAAGTTGTAAGTGGCGAGACCGGTGGTCTCAGGAACGTTATCGCGCATGTCGCGTTGCCCTCGACAGGAAAGGAGCCATGGGATGGATATTGGAAACTTTGTCGCCATGCTTTTGGCCGTTCTGGCCTGTGCCGGCGTCTGTTTCGCCTACTGGCACGGCGAATATCGCGGCCGCAGGGACGACTGATCGGAGAGCGATCATTCGGCCGCCTCCCGCAGTTCAGGGGCGGCTTGCTTCTTGTCGTATTCCGCGCGCATGCGGCGGACGAGGTCCAGTTCGGCTTGGAAATCGACGTAGTGCGGCAGCTTCAGGTGTTCCACGAAGCCGGTTGCCTGCACGTTGTCAGAGTGGGAAATGACGAATTCCTCATCCTGCGCCGGCGCGACGATATCCTCGCCGAATTCTTCCGCCCTCAGCGCACGGTCGACCAGCGACATCGCCATTGCCTTGCGCTCGCTCTGGCCGAAAACGAGGCCGTAACCGCGCGTGAACTGCGGTGGGCTCTTGGCCGATCCCTTGAACTGGTTGACCATCTGGCATTCGGTGACCTGGATACGGCCAAGAGACACGGCAAAGCCGAGCTCCGGCAGGTCCAGCTCAACCTCGACTTCGCCGATGCGCACCTCACCGACGAAGGGATGGGTGCGGGCGTAGCCACGCTGGGTCGAGTAGGCGAGCGACAGCAGGAACCCTTCGTCCCCACGGGCGAGAGCCTGCAGCCGAAGATCCCGCTCCAGCGGAAATTCGAGCGGTTCGCGCGTCAGATCGCCGGGGATATGGTCCTGGGGAAGGTCGCCGTCTTCCTCGATCAGGCCTTCGCCGGCCAGAATGTCCAAAACACGAATTAGCGGCTCCGACAGGGGCTCCTTTTCGAGAGGACCGTCGATCTCTTCATCAGACAGAAGCGAGGGGTCGAGAAGCCGATGCGTGTAGTCAAAGGTCGGTCCGAGCAGTTGGCCACCTGGCAGATCCTTGTAGGTGGCCGAGACGCGCCGCTCGATCTGCATGACGGCGGTATCGACCGGAACCGAAGACCCGAAGCGCGGCAACGTGGTGCGGTATGCGCGAAGGATGAAAATCGCCTCGATCATGTCACCACGCGCCTGCCGGACGGCGAGGGCGGCAAGCGCCCGATCGTAAAGCGAGGCTTCCGCCATCACACGATCGACGGCAAGCCCGAGCTGGGCGACGATCTGGTCAATCGAAATAGCAGGCAACGAACGATCACCGCGACGGCGATCGGCGAGCAGGCGGTGGGCATTGGCAATGGCGGCTTCTCCGCCCTTGACGGCAACATACATGCTCAACCCTCCCGACGTTCAAGCTTGGTGGTGCGCGGCAGGCAAACAATATCGGCGCCGGCCACAAGAATGAGATCAACGCCGCGGGGAAACAGCGCCCGGTTTTCGGCCCAGAGCGCCGCGAAGACATCCGGCAAACCGCGTGGCGAAAATTCGATAGCCTCGCGAATACCGGGGCCGCTTGCCGTCATGGGCATGCCGCCGGAAAGGGCTTCTATCTCCAGCACGAGCGTTGTGGAGCGATCCGGATATTCCTGCGTGCCCAAGGCAAACTGGCCGAAGCCGGGAACCACGCCGCCTTTTTCGACAAACGCGAAGCGCGATTCCGCCCTCTGTTCCGTAAAAGCTGCGCCCGTATGAAAACCGACCCACGCTTTCGCCGCAGATTGCCGTAGAGCCGACGTCAGCCATATGGACGTATCCGCATCGCAAAGCGTCAAGGCGACGGCACCGGCAGCCACGCAGAGCGGTGATGGCGGCTTGACGCCGGCAATGGCGGGCTCAAGCGAGCGAATGGTGCCGGGCCGCGCCATCGCATCCATCACGATGCGAAACACACCCTGTCCTTGCAGAACGGGGTTGCCGAAACCGCCCCGATAGGCGGCGGCGCCATTGTTGTCGGTGGTCAGGCTCATCAGTCGTCTCCGCGAACCATGGTGAAGAAATCGACGCGGGTGGCAGCCGTCTGTTCCGCGCGCTTGCGATCCTCGTTCGAGATGCGTGCCTCGACGCGATCGACAAACGCAGCCACGGAAGAGGCGTGCCTCTCCTCCTGGCCCAAAGCGTCGAACAGGGCGGCGAGCAACGCCTTGCGACCATCGGTTCCGAGAACCTGCCCATGACCAACCTCGCCCGATGCAAGCTGTATCGTGGCACGGCTGACGGTTGCTTCGCCGAGGTTGAACGGGGCACCGCCGCCGCCAATCTTGCCACGCACCATGACGAGACCCGTTTCCGGGCCACGCACCACGTCGTGGGACGGCGTCGCGTCCAGCGTCAGGAGTTCGGTTTCAAGCTCCTGTCGGGTAGCCTTGGCGAGCAGACTGATCATCCGCTTGCGGGCGTTCTGCACCGAATTAAGCTCTTGCGTGTTCGTTTCCATTGCTTTCGTCCGAAATGTCTATTAATGTAGACAACCATACATCTAATTATTCAAATATCCCTCTTGCGTGACGGACGTGTGACATGGTGCAGAAAAAAATGGTCGAACGTCAGATCGGCGTCGCGCTCTGGCGGCAGATCGCCGATCGAATCCGGCTTTCCATTTCGAATGGCGACTATGACAAGACCGGCATGGTTCCACCGGAGATAAAGCTCGCGTCCCAGTTCGGCGTCAACAGGCATACGGTGCGCAGCGCGCTGGCGTCACTGGCGGATGAGGGGCTCGTCGAGGCAATCCAGGGGCGGGGCACCATGGTTCGCCGCAAAGAAAGGCTGAGCTTTCCGATCTCCCGCCGCACCCGCCTATCGCAAGGCTTGAGCAACCAGGTGCGCAATATCCGCTCAATACTTCTTGCGCATGACGAGTTGCCGGCAACATCGGAGATTGCCGCCGCGCTCAACCTGCCATTGGGCACGCCCTTGATCCGCATGGACACCACCAGCGCGGCCGACGACCGCCCGGTCTCCTATGCGACAAGCTATTTTCCGGCAGCTCGGTTTCCCGACATGGCCGAACATTTCGGCAGGCTTGGTTCGATCACCAAATCTTTCGCGGCGCACGGCCTGCCGGATTACATTCGCATCTCGACAGAAATCATAGCCCGTCACGCCGATGCCGACGAACTTGCGACGCTCAAGCTTTCAGCCGGCGCGATCGTTCTCGAAACGGTTGCCGTCAATGCCGACCCGGATGGCGTTCCGGTGCAGTTTTCCCGCAGCCGCTTTGCTGCAGACAGGGTAACGCTGAAGCTGGAAACATGAAAATGGGCGCAGAGCCGAAACACCGCGCCCTGTTTTTTAATGCGGCCGGATAATCAGTCCGCGATAACCGTCTGCTTCTGTGTGCCAAGACCCTCTATGCCGAGCTCGATCACGTCGCCGGCTTTCAGGTATTGCGGGGGCTTGAAGCCCATGCCGACACCCGGAGGTGTACCGGTCGAGATGATATCGCCCGGATGCAGCGACATGAACTGGCTGAGATAGCTCACAACATGGGCGACGCCATAGACCATGGTCTTGGACGACCCGTCCTGCTTGGTTTCGCCGTTGACGGTCAGCCACATCTTCAGGTTCTGCGGATCGGCCACTTCATCGCGCGTGACGAGCCAGGGGCCGGTCGGGCCGAAGGTGTCGCAGGACTTGCCCTTGGTCCATTGGCCGGAGCGCTTTGTCTGGAAATCACGCTCGGAAACGTCGTTGATGACGCAGTAGCCGGCGACATGCTCAAGCGCTTCGGCTTCCGAAACGTACTTCGCCTTCATGCCGATGACGACGCCGAGTTCAACTTCCCAGTCGGTCGCGACCGAGTTGCGCGGAATGATGACATTGTCGTTCGGGCCGCAGATGGCGGAGGTCGCTTTCTGGAAGATCACCGGTTCCGGCGGAACGGTGGCGCCGGTTTCGGCAGCGTGGTCAGCATAGTTGAGGCCGATGCAGATGAACTTGCCCGTTCCGGTAACGCATGCGCCGAGGCGCGGGTCGCCCTCAACGACCGGCAGGCTGTCGATATCGAGGCCGTTCGCCCAGCTGAGATCGCTGATCGCAGCGCCGCCGACGTCGGCAATCACGCCGCTCAGATCACGGATCTTGCCGTCCTTGTCCAGCAAGCCAGGCTTTTCGGAGCCTTCCGGCCCGTACCGCAAAAGTTTCATGATGTCTCTTCCCAAAAATCCGTCGCGGCAATGCCGCCTTGCCGATCTGACAAACCAAACGATGTCTCAATTGTAAAGCATTTTTTCACTGGTAAAATTATCAACGACGCTCACCCGATGTATGTCCCGCTGCCAAGACCCGACAGAGCCTCTGAAACAATCTCGTCGAGAGACAGCCTCAGATCGATCGTGATCACGCCGGGCTCTCCCGTCGGCACCTCCAGCGTTGCCAACTGCGTATCAAGAAGTGAGGCCGGCATGAAATGTCCGGGTCGCACCCGCATGCGCGCCTTTAGTACCTCGCGTGGCCCCTCCAGGAACACGAACCAAAGTCTACCGCCCGCCGCTGATCTCAGCCGGTCCCTGTACACTTTCCGCAAGGAAGAGCAGGACACGACAAGACTTTCACGTCGAGTGCGGCTCTCCGAAATCTTCCGGCCGATCGCATCCAGCCATGGCCAGCGGTCATCATCCGTCAACGGAATGCCGGCACTCATTTTCTCGATATTGGCAGCCGGGTGGAGCGCATCTCCTTCGACGAATTCACACTGAAACGCCATCGCAATGCGTTCGCCGACCGAGGATTTGCCGCAACCGCTGACTCCCATAACGACCACAAGGCGAGATTCAGAAGCGGGCTGCAAATCTGGCATCAGGATATATCCATTCCGACAAAACACGGCGCGGCTTCAGACAAAGCCGCACGGATGCCCTTGCGAAGCATTGCTGAGACGAATGCGACGGGCTTGTCTCAGTCTATCAGGCAGCTTTGCCGTAGCTCTTAGCCATATCCGGCAGGCGCTTGACGCGGATTTTGGAGGCCTGGCCGGCAGCATTGAAGGCGATGAAGCGCTCCTTGCAGACTTCCGACATGCGGGCGATCGCCGGCTTCAGATAGTTGCGCGGGTCGAAATTGTCCGGATGCTGCAGATGATGCTTGCGGATTTCGCCGGTAAAGGCGAGGCGAAGGTCGGTGTCGATATTGACCTTGCGCGCACCGAGCGGGATCGCCTTCTGGATTTCCGCAACCGGCACGCCCCAGGTCTTCTTCATCTGGCCGCCATATTCATTGAACAGTTCCTGCAGGTCTTCCGGCACGGACGACGAACCATGCATGACCAGATGCGTGTTGGGCAGGCGCTTGTGAATCTTGGCGATGGTGTCGATCGAGAGAATTTCGCCATCCGGCGCACGGGTGAACTTGTAGGCGCCATGGCTGGTGCCGATCGCAACGGCGAGCGCATCGACGCCGGTCTTCTCGACGAAATCGAAAGCCTGATCGGGGTCCGTCAGCAGCTCTTCACGCGACAGCTTGCCCTCAAAGCCGTGACCGTCCTCCTTGTCGCCGACGCCGGTTTCCAGATTGCCGAGACATCCAAGCTCGCCTTCGACGGACACACCGGCCGCATGGGCGATCTTCACGACTTCTGCGGTGACGCCGACATTGTATTCATAGCTCGCAATGGTCTTGCCGTCGGCGAGCAGCGAACCGTCCATCATGACGGAGGTGAAGCCGTTGGTGATTGCCGAAATGCAAGTGGATGGCTGATCTCCATGGTCGAGATGCAGGCAGACGGGGATATGCGGATACTCTTCGGCAGCGCCCAGGATCAGATGGCGCAGGAAGGCATCGCCGGCATAGGCGCGCGCACCACGGCTCGCCTGCAGGATCACGGGCGAATCCGTCGCATCCGCAGCCCGCATAACCGCCTGGATATATTCGAGATTGTTCACATTGAAGGCCGGAAGCGCGTAGTTGTTCTCGGCGGCGTGGTCGAGCAGCTGCCGCAAGGTAATCAATGCCATTCTCAAATCTCCCAAGTGATCGGCGGTGGGGGTTTTTCTCCAGAATGAGTACCCCTTCGAAAAGGGACGGCGAACCGAACATAAGCCTCCCCTGCAAATGCAGGCAAACAATAGTGGATGAGCATTTTTTGGCAACGCTTTGCCATCAAATCAGGAAGCGCTTTTTATTCACAGCGCTTAAATCTTGATGCCTAAATTAAATTTTGCCCTAAATTTACTCCCTTTTCGGTTGTGGTCACATTTTAACCAGATCGGCGCCGACGGGCGCTGAACAGCCATGAGGCGACGTACGATAATGTCAAGAATTGGGTCGAAGCATTTTACATATTACGTAAGGTGCCTGAACTTGTCTTTCTTCTTGCTTGGACATTGTCCGCCAACCCGCCTGCCCTAACTTCCGCATGTCGCTTCGTGCATATATCCGCGTCGCAGCGACGACATCCGCATGCACAACTCATAGCTGTTGATTTAGCCGGATTGACGCGAGGGTTACAGCTTTACCGCAAAATCTGGGCCTTGCCTTTGCAGAAATTTTGGCATTCTCTCGCCGCTTCGAACCTAAAACAAAAGGGGAAGGATAACAAAATGATCTCGATGAAACTGAACGTCCGTGCCGCAGTGCTGCTCGGCTCTATTCTGATCGGCGCAAGCCCGGCCCTTGCTGAAACGGTCCTGCACCGCGGCAATGCCGGTGAACCTCAGACGCTCGATCAGGCTCACACCTCGATCAACATCGAAGAGTTCATCCTGAAGGATCTCTATGAAGGCCTGACGATTTACGACGCGGCCGGCAAGATCATCCCAGGTGCCGCCGAAAGCTGGACCGTTTCAGATGACGGTACCGTCTACACCTTCAAACTCCGCGAAAACGGCAAGTGGTCGGATGGCTCTCCGGTAACCGCGGCCGACTTCGCCTTTTCCTTCCAGCGCGTCGAAGACCCGAAGACCGCTGCCGGCTATGCCAATATCCTCTTCCCCATCAAGAATGCGGAAAAGGCCAACAAGGGCGAGGTCCCGCTCGACCAGCTCGGCGTCAAGGCCATCGACGACAAGACGCTTGAGATCACCCTGGAGCGCCCGACCCCCTTCTTCCTCGAACTGCTCGCGCACCAGACGGCCCTGCCGGTTTCCAAGGCCAGCGTCGAAAAGAACGGCACCGATTTCGTCAAACCGGGCGTGATGGTATCCAACGGCGCCTACAAGCTCGTTGCTCATACGCCGAACGACAGCCTGACGACCGAAAAGAATGCCAATTACTGGGATGCCGCCAACGTCAAGATCGACAAGGTCATCTTCTACCCGATCGACGATCAGGCCGCCTCGGTTCGCCGTTTCGAAGCCAAGGAAATGGACCTCGTCTACAACTTCTCGGCCGACCAGATCGAGCGCCTGAAGTCATCCTATGGCGATCAGGTGCATATCTCGCCGACGCTCGCAACCTACTACTACGCTTTCGACACCCGTCAGGAACCCTATAGCGACGTGCGCGTCCGTCAGGCGCTGTCGATGTCGGTCGATCGCGACTTCCTTGCCAAGGAAATTTATTCCGGATCGCAGATCCCGGCCTACTCGATGGTACCTCCGGGCATCGAGACCTACGGCGAGCCGTCCAAGGCCGATTTCGGCACGCTGTCGCAGCTCGATCGCGAAGACAAGGCCATCGCGTTGATGAAGGAAGCCGGCTACGGTGAAGGCGGCAAGCCGCTCGAAATTGAAATCCGCTACAACACCAACCCGAACCACGAGCGCGTCGCAACCGCCGTTGCCGATATGTGGAAGAACACGTTTGGCGCCAAGGTGTCGCTGGTGAACCTCGACGTGTCGTCGCACTACGCCTACCTGCAGGAGGGCGGCAAGTTCAACGTCGCCCGCGCCGGCTGGGTTGCCGACTATGCGGATGCTGAAAATTTCCTGGCGCTCAGCGTTTCTACCAACAAGACCTTCAATTACGGGCACTATCAGAATCCGGAATTCGATGCCCTCATGAAGAAGTCTTATGAGGAAACCGACGCAGCGGCTCGATCGAAGATCCTGCATGAAGCCGAAGCCCTGATGATGAAGGAACAGCCGGTCGCCCCGTTCCTCACCCAGGCCGACCTGTGGCTCGTCGCCTCAAAGGTCAAGGGCTGGCAGGACAACGCTGCCAACCAGCACCTGACGCGCTTCCTGAGCGTCGAAGAATAACAAACGATCCGAACCATGGCGGCAGCCTCATGCCGCCATGGCTTCCGGCCGGAGGGCTACCCCATGATCTCCTTCGTCCTGCGCCGCCTCGCGAGCGCTGTGCCGACGCTGTTTATCGTCGTGACGATTTCCTTCTTCCTGATGCGGTTCGCTCCGGGCGGCCCGTTCAATCTGGAGAGACCGCTACCGCCGCAGACGATGGCGAACCTGATGCGGACCTACCAGCTCGATCAACCCCTCTGGCGCCAGTATCTGACTTACATCACCAATGCTGTCACCGGCGACTTCGGGCCAAGCTATATCTACAAGGACAACACGGTTGCCGAACTGATCGCGAAGGGCCTGCCCTATTCGCTCGAACTTGGCTTCTATGCGCTGCTGGTGGCGCTGATCGGCGGCGTGCTTGCCGGCACCATCGCCGCGCTCCGGCAAAACAGCATTCTCGATTTTGCGATCATGTCGGTCTCGACCATCGGCGTAACCGTGCCGAACTTCGTTGTCGGTCCGGTTCTGACCCTGATCTTTGCGGTCATCCTCGCCTGGCTCCCCGCCGGCAGCTGGGGTGACGGGTCGCTGCGTTTCCTCATCTTGCCGATGATCGCGCTTGCGCTTCCGCAGCTCGCGGTCTTTGCGCGGCTCACACGTGGCTCGATGATCGAGGCGCTTCACACCGACCATATCCGCACCGCCCGCGCCTATGGCCTGCCGGCCCGTACGGTCGTCGTCACCCATGCGATGCGGGCAGCCTTGTTGCCGGTCGTGTCGTATCTGGCGCCCTGCGCCGCTGCGCTCCTGACCGGCTCGGCCGTGATCGAAACGATCTTCACCATCCCTGGCGTCGGTCGCTATTTCGTGCTCGGCGCCATCAACCGCGACTACACGCTCGTCATGGGAACCGTGGTGCTGGTCGCCATCTTCGTCATCGTTTTCAACCTGGTGGTCGATATTCTCTACGGCCTTCTTGATCCGAGGGTTCGCCATGACTGATATGGTCTACACCCCGCTCGCGCCGCTGCCGGAAACCAGAAGCCGCAGTCTGTTCCAGCTCGCAGCGCTCCGCTTCCGCCGCAACCGTGCCGCCATGGCCGGCTGTGTCGTTCTGGTCCTGATTGCACTCTTCTCCTTCCTCGGGCCGCTGTTCATCAGCCATAAATACGATCAGGTCTTTCCCTCCTACGTCTCCGTACCGCCGAGCCTCGAAGCTCGCCCGAACGCCGGCAGCCTGCAGGAAGCGATGGAGGGCGTCGCTGCCCGCGCCCGCGTCACGCTGAAGGAATTTGCCGTGGAAGGTCAGGCCTTTACGGCGACTGTCACCTCCGACAGCGAGATCGATCCCCGCACGACGCGCTATTTCGACCGCGCCAACGAATTCGATGAAACGCAGGTCGTTGCCACCGAAGACGGTGGCAAGACACTGAAGCTCGAAGGCAAGGTGAGCCGCGAATATTTCTTCTTCGGCACGGATTCGAACGGCCGCGACATGCTCGCTCGCGTCATGCTTGGCGGTCAGATATCGATCGCCGTCGGTTTGCTTGCCAGCATCGTCTCGCTCGGCGTCGGCGTCATCTATGGCGCGACTTCGGGCTATATCGGCGGCCGCGTCGATAACGTCATGATGCGCTTCGTCGAGATTCTTTATTCGCTGCCCTTCGTCTTTCTCGTCGTCGTGCTCGTCGTCTTCTTCGGCCGCAGCTTCATCCTCATCTTCCTCGTCATCGGCGCCGTGGAATGGCTGGACATGGCCCGCATCGTGCGCGGCCAGACTCTTGCCTTGAAACGTCGCGAGTTTGTTGGAGCGGCACAGGCACTCGGCCTCACCGACTGGCAGATCATCCGCCGCCACATCATCCCCAACACGATCGGCCCTGTCGTGGTCTTCGTGACGGTGGTGGTGCCGAAGGTCATTCTGCTGGAAAGCTTCCTGTCTTTCCTCGGTCTCGGGGTGCAGGCACCGCTGACCAGCTGGGGCGCACTGATTTCTGAAGGCGCCAACAACATTCAGTCGGCGCCGTGGCTCCTGATCTTCCCGGCGATCTTCTTCGTCGTGACGCTGTTTTCCCTGAACTTCGCCGGCGACGGCCTGCGCGACGCGCTCGACCCGAAGGACCGCTGACATGGCCGCAGACTCCATCCTCACCGTCCGGAACCTGAAAGTTGCCTTCGATACGCCTGACGGCGTGGTCGAAGCGGTCAAGGGCATCGATCTCGACGTGAAATCCGGCGAAACGCTGGCGATCGTCGGGGAGAGCGGTTCCGGCAAGAGCCAGACCATGATGGGTATCATGGGCCTGCTTGCCAAGAATGGCCGCGCCATCGGCTCGGCAAGCTATCGCGGTAAGGAGCTCATCGGCCTGCCGATGAAGGAGCTGAACACCGTGCGCGGCGCGAAGATCACCATGATCTTCCAGGAGCCGATGACCTCGCTCGATCCGCTCTACACGATCGGCCGCCAGATTGCAGAACCGATCGTCCATCACCGTGGCGGCAACTTCAAGCAGGCGAAGGCACGGGCGCTGGAATTGCTCGAGTTGGTCGGGATTCCCGATCCGGCGCGGCGCATCAACAGCTACCCGCACGAGCTATCGGGCGGCCAGCGCCAGCGTGTGATGATCGCCATGGCGCTTGCCAACGAGCCGGATATCCTGATCGCCGACGAGCCGACCACCGCGCTCGACGTGACGATCCAGGCGCAGATCCTCGATCTCCTGAAATCGCTGCAGGAGAAATTCGGTATGGCCGTGGTGCTGATCACCCACGACCTCGGCATCGTGCGCCACTTCGCCAACCGCGTCGCCGTCATGCGCCGGGGCGAGGTGGTGGAGACCGGGACGACTATCGATATCTTCGAACGGCCGCAGGCGGACTATACCAGGATGCTGCTTGCCGCCGAGCCGAGCGGTCGCAAGGCTTCGCCGCCCGACAGCGCGCCCATTATCCTCGAAGGCCGCAATGTCTGCGTCGATTATCACACCGGCGGCGGGCTGTTCAGCCGCGCATCCGGCACCTTCCGGGCCGTGGACGATATCACCCTGCGCCTGAAGCAGGGCCAGACCATCGGCATCGTCGGCGAATCCGGATCGGGAAAATCGACACTCGGGCGAGCGCTTTTGAAGCTTTTGCCGGCTAGCGGCCATATCCGCTTCGAAACGAGGGATATCTCCCATTTCGGCCGCAGCACCATGCGCCCCTTGCGGCATGAATTGCAGCTCGTTTTCCAGGATCCCTACGGCTCGCTTTCGCCGCGCCAGACGGTCGGCGAGATCATCACCGAAGGGCTCTACGTCCACGCGCCGCAACTTTCAAAGGTCGAACGGGATCGCCGGGCCATCGAAGCGCTGAAGGAGGTCGGGCTCGATCCGGCTGCTCGCAACCGCTATCCGCACGAATTCTCCGGCGGCCAGCGGCAGCGTATCGCCATTGCCCGCGCCATGATCCTGAAGCCCAAGGTCGTCATCCTCGACGAGCCGACGTCCGCGCTTGACCGTTCGGTGCAGGGCCAGGTCATCGAGCTTCTGCGCGGCCTGCAGACGTCCCATGACCTGTCCTACATATTCATCAGCCACGATTTGTCCGTGATCAAGGCGATGTCGGACTACGTGATCGTCATGAAGAACGGCAAGATCGTCGAGGAAGGCGAAACAGACGCTATCTTCGATGCGCCGAAGCAGGATTACACGAAGACCCTGATGAACGCCGTCTACACCGCGTGAACAGAGGTCTGCGGCTCCGGTTGGTGATCCGGGGCTTAGGCTTGCCGCTTCTTCAACTGCTGTTCGCGGAAAAAGATGAAAAGACCGGAGGCGACGATGAGTGCCGAGCCGATGAGGACGGTCAAGCGCGGCGTATCGCCGAAGAACATCCAGCCGAAGATCACGGCCCAGAAAAGGAGGGTGTACTGAATCGGCACGACCGTCGCAGCGTCCGCCAGTTTCAGGGCGCGGCTGACGAGAATATGCGCCATCATTGCGACGACGCCGAGCAGGCCCAAGAGGATCGTTGCCTCCAGATCGGGGGGCGTCCAGCCGGCCGGATGAATTGCAAGACCGGCCACCGAGAAGATCAATGCACCGACGACCTGCCAGAAGACGAGCGTCGTATCCGGCGTTTCGCGCAGCGTGCGGCCGAGAAGGATTGCGACGGCAAAGGCGGCGCTGCCGATCAGCGCGATGATGGCCGGAAGCGAAAAGCTGTTGCGCGAGGGCTCGAGCGCGATCACCACACCGAGAAAGCCGATCAGGATGGCCGTCCAGCGGCGCCAGCCGACCTTCTCGCCCAGCACGAAAGGCGATGCCGCCGCCACGTAGATCGGCGCTGCCAGCCAATAGGTCATCGTATCGGCAAGCGGCATATAGGCGACTGCGAAATAGAAGGCAGACGCTTCCATGGCGAAAAGAAGCGACCGCAGTGCATGAAGCCAGGGTCGGTCCACGATCACAAAGCTGCGCCAGCCACGCTTGACGATCAGCGGCGCCAGAATGATAAGTGCCGCGAGGCTTCGGATCGTCATCAACTGACTGACGGAATAGGTCCCGACAAGCCATTTGCCCATGACATCGTTGAGCGAAAACATCAGCATCGCCGCAAGCATGACGAACGCGCCGTTGCGCGCGAGGCTGCCCATTCTGGGCAAGGAGGCAATGTGAAGCGACATGGACGATGTTTCCTGAAACGACACCTGCCACTCGCATATTCCACCCGCCCGATCCATACCCGAAAGACGATGGGTTGATCACCAATCGGAATGAGCTTTCGCTGGCGACCGCCAGATCGGGGAAATCCCGTAAATCTACCCTCTTGACCTTCGGTGCCGGATCGCTAATTAATGACTCGCTCCGACCGTCAGACATCGAAAGCGGTGGAGTGAACCTGGTGCCGGGCCCCTCTGGCGAGAGTTTTTACGGCGCTCTCGTGATGTCGGTACCGCCAGCAAATAGCCGGCGGATTACGCACAAATGACACTACACTCTTCGCGACAAGCGCATTCCGTTGGCATGCGCTCCTTCTGCATATCTGCAGGCCTGTTCCTCCCGCTCGTAACGGAGGCACGGCCATGAACCAGCCTCAGACGCACACCACATCCCTCGGTTATTTCAAGTGGGCCTTCATCGTCACGGCTGTCGGGCTTCTGCTCGGCGCCTGGCTTGGCTGGAACTCGACCGGCACGATCTCCGGTACGGCAACTGTCTTCTTCATCTGTACCGTTCTCGCGGTGCTGGAGATTTCCCTTTCCTTCGATAACGCCATCGTCAATGCCAACAAGCTCAAGGACATGACCCCTGAGTGGCAGCATCGGTTCCTCACCTGGGGCATCATCATCGCTGTCTTCGGCATGCGCATCGTGTTCCCGCTGTTGATCGTCGTGATCGCTGCGAATATCGGCCCGATCGACGCGCTCATCCTGGCGGCGGCCCGTCCTGAGGAATATGCGCGCATCATGCACGAGGCCCATCTTCCGATCGCGGCCTTCGGCGGCACCTTCCTGATGATGGTCGGCCTCACCTACTTCTTCGATCACGAGAAGGATGTGCACTGGATCGCCTTCCTCGAACGCCACATGGCGCGGTTCGCGACGATCAAGGGCATCGAGATCGCTTTCGTTCTCATCCTGATTCTCGGCTTCTCACGCCTGCTGGAAGGCGAAGAAGCAACGGTATTCGTGCATTCGGCAATCTACGGTCTGGTGACCTTCCTGGTCGTTGAAGTGATCGGCGGCCTGCTCGATGCTTCCCAGCAGACCATGAGTGCGGCTGCAAAGGGTGGCCTCGGCGCCTTTATTTATCTTGAAGTGCTCGATGCCAGCTTCTCCTTCGATGGGGTCATCGGCGCCTTCGCCCTGACGCAGAACCTCTTCATCATCGCCATCGGCCTCGGTATCGGCGCCATGTATGTGCGCTCAATGACGATCATGCTGGTGGAGAAGGGAACGCTGGCCGAGTACCGGTATCTGGAACACGGCGCGTTTTACGCCATCCTGATCCTTTCGGTGATCATGTACTTCCAGACGCTGGTGCACATCCCCGAGGTGATCACCGGTCTTGGCGGCGCAGCGCTGATCGGCGTCTCGCTCTGGTCATCGATCCGCTACAACCGGCAGGAACAGGCCGAGGATCTGCAGGAGGCGCACCAGTAAGGTGCCTCCTTTCCTGCAGTCGGAAGGTGACCGAACAAACGAAAAGCCCGCCGGGGGAACACCGGCGGGCTTTTGCGTTGGGAGATCAGTATCGTGCAGATCAGCCGCGGTTTACAGAGTGAAACCGTGCCGGATCGATGCCGAGGGTATTGAGGTCGCGATCCAGAGGACGACGGCCACCTTCAACTGCCGCGGCAGCGGCGGAGGCAGCGCCGAACACGGCGATCGCACGACCGAAGAAGCCTTTACGGGTGGAAGAATTACGGGCGGTCATTTTGCTTTCTCGCTTTCGTGATTGGTTGACCACCTGAAGATGGGGCACATCAGCCCTTTCTACAATGCACGAATCATCATCGCAGCTATGCAAGGCAAGCAGGCTACGCAACGCGAACAGGCCGGGTTTCTTTCGAAACCCGGCCTGTTATCTGGTCGCTCGTCGATCAGCTTGGGAGGAGGATCAATCTTCCGAGGCGGCCAATTGCGAGAGAACCTCGCCCCGGCCCCGCGCCCGCAGGATGAGCGGGACGATAAGGGCGGCCGCAGCGATGGTCAGAAGCACGGCTGCGATGGGAGAGGTAAAGAGTACGGTCATATCGCCCTGGCTGATCGACAGCGCCCGGCGCAACTGCTGCTCCGCGAGCGGCCCGAGGATGAGCCCGACGACCACAGGCGCAATCGGATAGCCGAAGATGCGCATGACATAACCGAGCAGACCGAACGCCAGAAGCATGCCAAGCTCGAAGGGCGACGGGTTGGCGCCGATGGTGCCGAGCGTCGCGAAAAGCAGGATGCCGGCGTAAAGCCAGGGCTTCGGTATGGTCAGGAGCCGCACCCAGAGACCGACCAGCGGCAGGTTCAGCACCAGCAGCATCAGGTTGGCGATCAGAAGGCTGGCGATCAGGCCCCAGACAAGTTGCGGGTTGGTTGCAAACAGCAGCGGACCCGGCTGCAGGCCGTATTGCTGGAAGCCTGCGAGCATGATCGCCGCCGTTGCCGTCGTTGGCAGGCCAAGCGTCAGGAGCGGGACAAGCGTACCCGCAGCCGACGCATTGTTGGCCGCTTCCGGGCCGGCCACGCCTTCAATTGCGCCATTGCCGAATTCCTCGGGGTGCTTGGTCAGGCGCTTTTCGGTCGCGTAGGAGAGGAAAGTGCCGATTTCCGCACCACCGGCCGGCATGGCACCAATCGGAAAGCCGATCGCCGTGCCGCGCAGCCATGGCTTCCAGGAACGCGCCCAATCTGCAGCCGTCATCCAGACAGAACCCTTGACCGCTTCCACCTTGTCCGGGCCGCGATCACCCTGGGCGGCGATATAGAGCGATTCACCGATGGCGAACATGGCAACGGCAAGCGTAGTCACCTCGATACCATCAAGGAGATCGGGAACGCCGAAGCTGAGACGCGCCTGCCCCGTCAGTTGGTCGATGCCGATGGTGGCCAGCGCCAGACCGATGAACAGCGACGTCAAACCACGCAGGGTCGAATCGCCGAAAGCCGAAGACACGGTGACAAAAGCGAGAACCATCAGAGCGAAATATTCGCGCGGGCCAAAAACCAGCGCCAGCTTGACGACGAAGGGCGCGATGAAGGCAAGCGCGATGGTTGCGATAAGACCCGCCACGAAGGAGCCGATCGCCGCCGTCGCCAGCGCCGGTCCGCCGCGGCCCGCTCGGGCCATCTTGTTGCCCTCCAGCGCCGTAACGATCGACGAGCTTTCTCCAGGCGTGTTGAGCAGGATCGAGGTGGTGGAGCCGCCGTACATACCGCCGTAATAGATGCCGGCAAACATGATCAGCGAGCCCGCCGGATCGAGCTTGTAGGTAACGGGCAGCAGAAGCGCGACCGTCAGTGCCGGGCCGATACCGGGCAGAACGCCAACGGCGGTGCCAAGTGTGACGCCGATCAGTGCATAGAGCAGGTTCATCGGCTGCATTGCGATGCTGAGACCATGCAGCAGGAATTCGAAAGTGTTCATTGCGCCATGCCCTCAGAGAAACAGATGTTCAAGCGGGCCTGCAGGCAGGGAGAGCTGCAACAGGCCAGCAAAGATCAGCCAGACTCCGAGACAGAGCGCGATGCCAACCGGAAGGGTGATCCAAAGCTTGCGCTTTCCAAAGCCGGCCGCCGCCGCGGCAAACAGGATGCCGGTCGCAATCGAGAAACCGGCAACTTTGAGCAAGAGAAGCTGTGCAACCAGTCCGCCGACGATCCACACGACAGGGCCGATCTCCTGACGCTCCCGCTCGGGAAAATCACCGCGCCAGGCTTCAAACGCCGTCCAGATAGCAAGAACCACGAGCACACAGGCAATCACAAAAGGCACGGTCGCGGGGCCGATGCGCGAATAGCTGGCGATGGCCGCAAGCCGGGAGACATCCCAGAAGATGATTGCAGCGATTGCGGCGAGGAAAACGGCAATGAACAGCGCCGCCCGATCCGGGCGGCGCTTACCGTTCAAAGGGGTGTTACCCTTGTTCATTGAACAAGCCCGATCTCTTTGAGGATGGTCTCGGTCGCGGAAATATCCTTGGCAAGCTGTTCTTCAAAAGCAGGGCCTGCGAGGTAGGTATCCTGCCAGCCCTTGGTCTTCAGGGTTTCCTGCCAGCTGGCCGACTTGGCAAGCTTTTCGATATCTGCGGTAACCGCAGCCTTCTGCTCGTCGCTGAGCCCCGGAGCGGCGGCGACCATGCGCCAGTTCTGAACGACCACATCGAGGCCGCTTTCTTTGATGGTCGGGGCATCGATGCCGTCAATGCGTGCATCCGAGGAAACGGCGAGCAGGCGCAACGTGCCGGACTTCACCTGGGACTCGAACTCGCCGTAACCGGAGATGCCGGCCGTGACCTGGTTGCCGAGGATGGCCGCCAGCGCTTCGCCACCGCCGGAATAGGCGATGTAGTTGATCTTGGTCGGATCAACGCCGGCTGCCTTGGCAATCAGGCCGACCGCAATGTGGTCGGTACCGCCGGCAGACCCGCCAGCCCAGGATACGGCGCCGGGGTCCTTCTTCAGCGCCTCGACCAGATCACCAAACGTCTTAAGCGGTGATTCGGCCGGAACGACGATGGCTTCGTATTCGCCGGTCAGACGGGCGATCGGGGTGACGTCCTTCAAGGAAACCGGCGACTTGTTGGTGAGGATGGCGCCGACCATGACATAGCCGCCGACGATCAGGGCATTCGGATTGCCGTTCGACTGGCTGGCGAACTGGGCAAGGCCGATCGTGCCGCCGGCGCCCGGTACGTTCTGGACCTGAACGTTGCCGGAGATGCCTTCCTGCTGAAGCGAGGTCTGCATCGAACGGGCGGTCTGGTCCCAGCCGCCGCCCGGATTGGCCGGGGCGATAATGGTGTAATCGGCAGCGCTTGCCGAAAAGGCAACAGCGCCGGCAAGGATGGAAGCGATAAGAAACTGTTTCAAGGGTAGTCCTCCGTCGGGCGCCTCTGGCGCGCATGTTAACTGCGCAGACGGAAGGGGTTGCCGTGCCCGAAACGGGGCTGTGGCCGGCGTTCTCCTCCCAACCTGCCTCTTCGTCCGCCTCCACGGACGATGAAGACCTGCAAAGCACCACAGAAAGCTGTCATTTACCTGACATTCATTCTTGTGGCGAAAGCGACGGCAGCTTCCTCCAAAAAACAGCCATCGTCTACTGCAGCCGCAAGGCCTCATTCCAGCGTGCGATCAAGCGTGCGCGCTTCACCTGATCTAGATAGACCATCAATCCCGGACTGACAGGGACGGGACGCAATTGTGCGCCAAGAATTTCCTGCATGGTGCTTGCCGTGTTGTCGCCGGCAACATCCGGATTGACGGCCGCGATATGCAGCTCACGCGCCATGATCGACTGCCCCTCGGGCGACATGAAGAACTCGAGATAGCGACGACCGAGATCCGGCGCCGCTGCGGCCTGCGGCACCAGACCGATGCGCGACATGACGACGGTATAATCCTTGGGAAGAACAATGCCGACGTCCGGATGACGCGAGGCCCAATCGGCAGCATAGGAACCGACGATATTGTAGCCAAGCACGAAACGCCCATCCGAGACCCGCTCGAGGATGGCCGAGCTCGTGGAATAGAGTTTGACACCGGCCGCCCCCATGGCCTGAATCACCGACCAGATATCACCGAACTGCTCCTGATCGCGGGCCATGAACAGGAAGCCGACGCCGGATCGATCGATGTCATAGGTACCGATCTGCCCGAAAACGGAATTGCCCTTTCGTTTCAGGTAGTCGACAAATTCGGCACGGCTTGCAGGCGGCTTTTCATGGACGAAGCTCGGCTTGTGATAGACAAAGACGGCAGGCTCGAAGGTCAGTGCGTAGGCCGTGTTGCGCCAGTTCGCCCACTGTGGCCAACGGCCGCTGAGCGAAAGGTCGCTGCGCTGGGCGTAGCCGTCATTCGAAAGCTTCACCTGGAGGTCCATGGCTGAGGAAAAGGCAAAATCGGCGGTCTTTTCGCCAGCATCGGTCTCATGAACGATGCGGTCGTAGATCTCGCCCGTCAGCATCTCTTCGTAACGCACGGCAATATCCGGGTTCGCCTTCTGGAAGCCTTCGACCATGGGCCGCGCCAACGGGCCATCAAGGGACGAATAGACGGTGAGGACGCGTGCCTCCGCGTCTCCGGATGGAGCAGGATAGAACGTCGCCTCCGCCACGGCCAGCGACGGAAATGCAATAAGGACAAACAGAGACAAGAGGCTGCGCATGACCGGATCATGCAGCAGCGGCAAGGACTTCACAAGCACGCCGCATTTGGCGAGTGACCACTGTGTGCTCTCGCAAAAACTGTTCCGCTGCCGAGTATGTTGCGCTAATTCAAAAGAGCGGATGAAATCTGACCGCTGGAGGATGGCAAGGCGTGCGGATATTGCTAGTGGAGGACAATGCGACGCTGTCGGAGGGGCTTTCGGCCATCCTGCGCTCCAGCGGTTATGCGGTGGATGTCGTGGCCGACGGCGCGTCCGCCAACGCCGTGCTCGCCACGGAGAATTTCGATCTCGTCATCCTTGATCTGACGCTGCCGGAAATGGATGGGCTGGACGTGCTGCGCGCCATGCGGGCCCGCCAGAACAGATCGGCCGTGATGATCCTGACGGCCCGCGGCACGCCGGAGGAGCGGGTCAAGGGCCTCGACCTCGGCGCCGACGACTACATGATCAAGCCCTTCGATGTCGGCGAGTTCGAGGCCCGGGTGCGGGTTCTGCTGCGCCGTCAGGCCGGATTGCGTGCCTCCAATGTCAGCTACGGGAATGTCTCCTTCGACCTGAAGTCGCGCGTCTTTTCGGTTGATGGCGCCATCATCGATATTCCGCTGCGGGAACTCGGGCTTCTTGAAATCCTCTTCCTGCGCGCTGGCAAGGTCGTGGCCAAGGAGGCGATCATCCAGTCTCTTACGGCCTTCGACGACGATCTGAGCTCCAACGCGATCGAGCAATATGTAAGCCGGCTCAGGAAAAGACTTGCGCCGCACGGGCTGACGGTGCGCACCGCCCGCGGCATCGGCTATTATCTCGAAAAGGCGGCGAGTTCTTGAGCGGCGCCTATTCGCTTCGAAGAAGGCTGCTGGCCTGGCTGCTGATCTCGACGGCCGTGATAGGCGTGATCGCGCTCGCGGATACCTATCGCGAGGCGGTGAAAACCGCGAACACCGTTTCCGACCGTGTTTTGGCCGGTTCCGCCCTTGCCATTGCCGAGCGTGTTGTCGTTTCGGAAGATGGCGCTTTGGAAGTCGATATTCCCTATGTGGCCCTGGAGATGCTGACATCCGCGGCACAGGACCGCGTGTTCTACCGGGTCGATGGGCCACCCGGGACGTTTATCACCGGTTATCAAAACCTGCCGTCGATCGACATGAAAGGGGAAGCTTCCGCCTATGCCGATGCAGAATTTCGTGGCGAGCCGATCCGCATCGCCGTACTCGAACGCTCGGCCTCGACCGGCATAAACTCCGTTCCCTTCGTTGTCACCGTCGCGGAAACGACGATTGCGCGCCGTCAACTCGCCCAGACAATTCTGCTGCGTTCCGCTCTCAGGCTCGCCGTCATGATCCTCGGCGCTGCGACCATCGTCTGGATCGCCGTTACCTTCTCGCTGCGCCCGCTTTACAGGCTGGGCGATGCCATTTCGGAGCGCAGCCCGGACGATCTGCATCCGATCCGGCAATCGGTGCCGAGTGAAGTCGAAGGGCTGGTCGAGACAGTCAACTCCTTCATGGTGCGGCTGCAATCGGCGCTCGATGCTCTCCGGCATTTCAGCGGCAATGCCAGCCATCAACTGCGCACGCCGCTCGCCATCATCCGCACCCAGCTTGCTCTTTCTGCCCGCGCGTCCACACTGGAAGAGGCGCAGGCCGCCGCCCGCAAGGGTGACGAGGCCGTGGCCCATGCGGAGCGCATCCTGAAGCAACTCTTGATGATGGCAAAGATCGATGCCGCCGGGTCAAGCCAGCGAGCGCTTCCCGAACCGTTGAACCTGACTTCACTCGCTCAGGAGATCACGGCCGACTATGTGCCGAAGGCCGGCGAAGCCGATGTCGATCTTGGCTTTGAAGGAGAAGGACAAGTGTTCGTCGCCGCCGAGCCGCTGCTGATCGGTGAACTGCTGCGCAACCTGATCGAAAATGCGCTTGCCTATGCCGGCAAGGGTGCTGAAGTGACCGTGCGCGTGGCATCGCTCGCCGGAGTGGCCCGTCTCGAAGTCGAGGACAACGGTCCGGGCATTCCGCCGGAGAAACGGCAGATTGCCCGCCAGCGTTTTGCGCGCGGCGGTGAAACCGATGCTCCCGGCATGGGCCTCGGCCTGCCGATCGTCGAGGAAATAGCCAGCCTGTTCGCCGGAAAGGTTGACCTTTCCGACGGACGTGATGGCAAAGGTCTGAAAGTCTCGGTGACCTTTTCGCCGGTCTGATCAGTCACCGCCCGAAGATGGCAGCAAGCAATTAAGGTTGAATCAGGCCGGAGTGAAAGATTAACGACCGCGAGGTGCGGTGAACAGCTCGGTTTCGCGAGCCCGTCCGAGAAGGAGGGCACTCCAGAGAACCTGGAAAAAACCGGGGTTCGCGAGCTTGCGCTGCGAAGTCATGATAAGCTCCATTGGATATTGACGAAGCTCATATGGCACAGGCGGAAATCTTTTTCCAGAGGGCAAGAGTCAAATCAGCCCTGCGTGGCAAGCATAGCGTTCATTATAGTTTTCTTCAGAAAATATCGGCGTAGATATACTATCGGAAATAGCCACAAAAGAATTCGGAAATCCTCATCAACACGTTGAGCGGTATAGCTTTTCCCCTTCGATCGCCCGGCAGGCTTGTTTGCCTTTCGTCGACATGGCTTTCGTGCCGACCCCATGCCATGGTGGCGCCCACGCGATGTTACCGAGGAGAAAATCATGACCGAACCGTTCCGCGCCCTGATGATCGAGGATCAGAATGGCAAGCCGGTTCCCAGTTTCAGGATGCTGGCGCTTTCAGATCTGCCCGATCATGACGTGCTGGTGGAAGTCTCCTACTCGACGGTCAACTACAAGGACGGTCTGGCCATCACAGGCAAGGGTCGTATCGCTCGCCGCCTGCCGATGGTTGCCGGTGTCGATCTCGCGGGAACCGTGGTTGAATCGCGAGACCCGAACTGGAAGCCCGGCGACAAGGTGGTGGTCAATGGCTGGGGCCTCTCCGAAACGGAATGGGGCGCCTATACGCGCTATCAGCGGCTGAAGCCGGAATGGCTGACACGACTGCCCGATGCCTTCAGCCTTGAGGAAAGCATGGCCATAGGAACCGCCGGTTATACGGCAGCCCTGAGCGTCGCCGCCCTTGAAGATTGGGGCGCCATAAAGATGGGCGATCGTGAGATTATCGTCACCGGTGCGGCAGGCGGCGTCGGCTCCGTCGCCGTTTCACTGCTCACGGCACGCGGCTACCGCGTCACAGCCTCGACCGGACGACCGGAAAGCCACGATTATCTCGCCAAACTTGGCGCGACCGGCTTTATCGACCGATCAACGCTGGCTGAGAAGGGCGGCGTGCTGCAGCCGGAACGTTGGGCGGGCGGCGTCGATTCCGTCGGCTCGACAACCCTCGCCAACGTGCTCGCGCAAACGGCCCGCAACGGCGCCATTGCGGCCTGCGGTCTGGCAGGTGGGGCAGACCTGCCGGCAAGTGTCATGCCGCACATCCTGCGCGGCGTGGCGCTCATTGGCGTGGATTCCGTTTATGCAGATCATAATCGCCGTGATCGCGCCTGGTCCATCCTCGCCGAAAGCCTGGATCGCGCGCATCTTGCTGCGATCAGCCGGGTCGAGCCGCTCTCAAATCTGCCCCAGCTTGCTCAGGATATCGTCGCCGGCCAAATTCAGGGGCGCGTTGTCATAGACGTAACCAAATAAAAAGCCTCCCCAAACGGTTCGGGGAGGCCAGAAGACGAAGCTGCTTTGCGATCACTTCATCGTATAGACGTCGATGGTGAAATACTTGTCGTTGATCGTCTTGTAAGTGCCGTCGGCGCGGATGTCGGCAAGCGCCTTGTTGAGCTTTTCGCGCAGGTCGCTGTCGTCCTGACGTAAGGCGATACCAACGCCATCACCAACGAACTTCTTGTCGGTGATCGGATCACCCACGAGTTCGCAGCACTTGCCGTCCTCAGACTTTGTGACCCAGTCCAGCATGGGCAGCATATCGCCGACCTGCATGTCGAGGCGACCGTTGACCATATCGAGATTGGTTTCGTCCTGCGTCGGATAAAGCTTGATATCGGCATCCGGATAAGTCGCGGCGATGTAATCGGCCTGCGTCGTACCGGACTGCGCGCCGATGACCTTGCCCTTCAGCGCCTCGTTGGTAAATTCCTTGATGTCGGAGCCTTTCGGCAAGACATGGGTCATGGCTGCGAGATAATAAGGATCGGTGAACGCGACCTGCTTCTTGCGTTCTTCTGTAATGAACATCGAGGCGATGATAATGTCGTACTTCTTGGCGATCAGTCCCGGAATGATGCCGTCCCAGTCCTGCGCCACGACTTCGCATTCGACATTCATTTTCGCGCAGAGTGCCAGTCCGATATCGACATCGAAGCCACCGATCTTGCCGGCGGAATCAACGAAGTTGAAGGGCGGATAGGCACCTTCCGTGCCGATCAGCAGCGTGTCGGCGGAGTGAGCAGCAGTCGTTGAAAAGGCGGCGGCACAGGCGAAAGCCCATGCGATCATCTGTTTTCTTATCATGACGTTCCCTCTTTTATCCATCGGTCGGTGATGGTTGCGACGATCCTAAGGCGGCATTTCGCATAACCGAAATAGATAGCGGCAATAGCGGGTATTATTCCGATTGATCCCAGCGATCAGAAGGTCGGCGGCGTATTGATCCAGAGCAGGACTGTTTCGCCATCGTGACGATTTACCCAGGCGTGGTGGCGCCGGCTCGCGAAATAAAGCGAATCCCCCGGGCCGAGATCGTGGAAATGCTCGCCATCGATGATGAATTCTACACGGCCCGAGAGCACATAGACGAACTCTTCGCCCTCATGCCGATAGGCACCCTCGCTTGAAGCGCCTGCCTCCAGTACGAAGCGATGGCAATCCATCTGATTGCGGCCTTCGGCAAGCAGTTGCACCGTCACGCCGGGCGTGGTCCGAGGCCATGCGCGCCACTCGCCGGCCCGAACGACGGCGCGGCTCTCCGGCTCATCCTCGCCGGAAAGGCTGGACACGGTGGTATCGAAGTAAGACGCTAGATTGTGAAGAACGGTGACGGAAACGCCCTGCGATGTGCGTTCAAGGGTCGAAAGAACCGAGGGTGCGATGCCGACGTCGCCGGCCACCTGTTCCAGCGTCTTGCCCGCGGCATGGCGCAGGCTGCGCAGCTTGCGGCCGACCGGCGAAACGCTGCCGCCGTCTGAAACACCGGCGTCATCTCCTGTCTCCGCATCGAGCGCTTCGCGGATCGCAGCCGGGTTAAGCCCACGCTCGGCGCGAAACCAGGAAATCCTCTTCAGCCGGGCAAGATCGCTTTCGCTGTATTGCCGATGGCCTGTCGAGGACCGATCGGGCACCACAAGCCCCTGTGTTTCCCAAAGGCGCAGAGTGGATGCGGAAACGCCTGCAAGCCGCGCGGCTTCGGCAACCTTGTATCGAACAGGGGCGTCAGCGCTCATCACTGACGCCCTCATGCTTTGTGTCAATGTTCCAGGTCACGAAAAAGATCTTCACCATTCTCCATGCGCCGCACCGGCCTTTCGGCGAAAGCTTCAGCTTCCGTATCCTCATAGGTCGGAACTTTCAGCTCAAACGGCAGGCGACGCTCTTCGGCAATACGCAGCATCAACATACGGATGGCATCGGAGAGGGAAAGCCCCATGGCAGACAAGGCTTCCACAGCCCGCTGCTTGGTTCCGGAATCGATGCGGGCCCGAATGATCGTATCTGCTGTCATGGCGTCATTCTCCTGATGCTGAAATGTTTCAAGGAAAGGTTTGTCGACCTGAAAAACAGGAATGTTGAAAATCAGTCTTCGGCATGTATGCAAAGGTCATAGTGCATGGAAATGCCTTTGCATCCGCGGCTTGGAACGCCACTTCCAACGTTGACCGAACGAATAGGTTCGGAGAGGAAAAATGGCGCACGAATAGTCAGTTGCGTACGGCTCGGATTACCTTCGCCGCGTGCCAGATCAAAAAATATCCACTGCTGCAATGTTCCGACAGTGTAGCCACAATGCTTCGCGTTTGACAAGAAAAAGCATCCGAGAGGGTTAGCGTAGGATCACAAAATTTGATTTGCAAACCTACAGAAAAAATATAGGATTTAAAAAAATCACCTCACTTTAGGACGACGATTGTGACTTCTCTCACCGACCGCAAGAATGCCGCCATTTCTCGTGGCGTTGGCATGACCACGCAGATTTACGCCGACCGCGCTGAAAACGCCGAGATCTGGGATAAGGAAGGCAATCGCTACATCGATTTTGCCGCCGGTATCGCCGTCGTCAACACCGGTCACCGCCACCCGCGGGTGATCGAGGCCGTCAAGAACCAGCTCGATCGCTTCACCCACACCTGCCACCAGGTCGTGCCTTACGAGAATTATGTCGAGCTTGCCGAGCGCCTGAATGCTATCACCCCTGGCGATTTCGAGAAGAAGACGATCTTCGTGACGACAGGTGCGGAAGCCGTCGAAAACGCCGTCAAGATCGCCCGTGCTGCCACCGGGCGTCAGGCCGCCATCGCCTTCAGCGGCGGTTTTCATGGACGCACCTTCATGGGCATGGCGCTGACCGGCAAGGTCGTGCCCTACAAGGTCGGTTTCGGCGCCATGCCGGGCGATGTTTTCCACGCGCCCTTCCCGGTCGAAATGCATGGCACCACCGTCGAGCAGTCGCTTGGTGTTCTGAAGAAGCTTTTCGCGGCCGATGTCGATCCGAACCGCGTCGCGGCCATCATCATCGAGCCGGTGCAGGGTGAAGGCGGCTTCTATCCTGTTCCGGTCAACTTCATGAAAGCCATCCGCGAAATCTGTGACCAGCACGGAATTCTCTTGATCGCCGATGAAGTGCAGACCGGCTTTGCGCGTACCGGCAAGCTGTTTGCCATGGAGCATTACGGAATTGCCGCCGACCTGATGACCATGGCCAAGGGTCTGGGCGGCGGTTTCCCGATCGCGGCTGTCACCGGTCGCAAGGACATCATGGATGCACCAGGGCCGGGCGGGCTCGGCGGCACCTATGGCGGTAGCCCGATCGGTATTGCCGCAGCCCATGCTGTTCTCGACGTCATCGAGGACGAAGACCTTTGCAACCGCGCCGAACAGCTTGGCGCTCGCCTGAAGCAGCGCCTTGCAGCGATCCGCGAAAAGGCACCTGAGATCGTCGATATCCGCGGTCCGGGCTTCATGAACGCCGTCGAGTTCAACGACGTCACGACCAATCTGCCGAGCGCCGATTTCGCCAACAAGGTGCGCCTGAAGGCTCTCGAAAAGGGCCTGATCCTGCTGACCTGCGGCGTTCATGGCAACGTTATCCGCTTCCTGGCGCCGATCACCATTCAGGACGGCGTCTTCGCGGAGGCGCTCGATATCCTCGAAGCTTCGATCCTCGAAGCCCGCGCCTAAGAAGCAAAGCAAGATGTCCATCGGCGGCACGTCGCCGATGGACGCGATTACAGCGATCCGCTACATCCAAGGGCCCACCGGCGCCCCCGCAGAGCCGATCCGTTCGCGCATGTAGACCCGCTACTCCGACAAGGACATCGCGGCAGAAAGGATCATCCATGATCTTTACCGCTCAGCTGACACATCACGTCAAGGAACCCGCGCGTCTTGGGCTTGAGAACGGGCCTTTTGCCGAAGGCGGCGAGACGTTTTCGGTCTATAACCCTTCAACGGGTGAACTGCTCGCGACATTGCCCGATATGGGCGTGAGGGAAACCCGTGCGGCAATTGACGCAGCCAGCATCGCGCAGGTGGCCTGGGCTGCCCTGCCCGCCAAAGACCGCAGCGCCGTCATGCGACGCTGGCACGATCTGGTGCTTGCCCATATCGACGACCTCGCCGCCATCCTGACGGCGGAAATGGGCAAGCCACTCGGGGAATCCAGATCCGAACTGCAGCACGCCGCAGCCTATATCGAATGGTACGCGGAAGAAGCCAAGCGCGTTTACGGCGAGACCATCCCCTCCCCCTCGGTCGACAGGCGCATGCTGGTCATCAAACAACCGGTCGGCGTCGTCGGCACAATTACACCGTGGAATTTTCCGGCCTCTATGGTGGCCCGCAAGATTTCTCCGGCGCTGGCCGTTGGCTGCGCCGTCATCCTGAAGCCGGCCGAACAGACGCCGCTGATCGCGCTTGCCATGTACACGCTCGCCCGTCACGCCGGCCTTCCCGAAGGTGTGCTGAGCCTCATCCTTTCTTCTGAGGGCGATGCCGTCGGCCGCGAACTCTGCGGCAATCCGAAGGTGCGCAAGATCAGCTTCACCGGCTCGACGGAGGTTGGTCGCATCCTGATGCGGCAGTGTTCCGACCAGATCAAGAAGGTGAGCCTCGAGCTTGGCGGTAGCGCGCCTTTTATCGTCTTCGATTGTGCCGATATCGACGCGGCCGTCGATGGCGCGATCCAGGCAAAATTCCGCAATGCCGGCCAGACCTGCACCTCGGCCAACCGCTTCTACGTCCAGAGCGGCGTCTATGACGAATTTGCCCGCAAGCTTGCGGACGAAACGAAAAAGCTCGTCGTCGGCGATGGCTTTTCGCCAACCGTGACGATCGGCCCGCTCATCGATGAACGGGCGCTCAAGAAGGTTGAGGCCCATGTTGCCGACGCCGTTTACAAGGGCGCGACGCTGCTCTGTGGCGGCGAAAAATTGGATGGCGCCGGCGCCTTCTATTCGCCTGCCGTGCTCTCGGATGTGCATCGTCACATGCTGGTCGCATGCGATGAAACCTTCGGCCCCGTTGCCCCTATCATCCGCTTTGAGCGGATTGAGGATGTGATCGCCGAGGCCAACGACACGATCTATGGCCTCGCTGCTTACTTCTACGCGACCGAACTGAAGAAGGTGTGGCGCGTGGCGGAGGCCTTGGAATACGGCATGATCGGCATCAATACCGGCCGCATGTCGTCCGAAGCGGCCCCCTTCGGCGGCCTCAAGCAATCCGGCATCGGCCGCGAGGGCTCCCGCCACGGGGCGGAAGACTATCTGGAGATGAAGTATCTCTGCATGGGGAATATTTGAGGGGGTAGTGCGGCAAATTCAGAGCCGGCCGCCCCCTTCATCCGGCCCTTCGGGCCACCTTTTCCCACAAGGGAGAAGAGGGAGCGAGCCGAAGTCTTAGCTCCTCAAACCGATTTCGCGCAGCACTTCATCGGTGTGCTCGCCCAGACGCGGTGAACCGCGCTCCAGTGCAAGCTCTGCACCGGAGAAGGTGATCGGCGTGCGCACGCCCGGCGCCGTGCCGCCCGCTGCACCCGTATGGGATGCATCGACCCGCATTGCCCGATGCTCGATCTGCGGATCGGAAAACACATCCGCTACCGTATTGATCGGCCCGCCGGGCACACCGGCCGCTTCCAGCTTCGCCAACAGGTCGTCGCGCTGGAATTTTGCGGTTTCCTCGGCCAAGGTCGGCGTCAGCGTATCGCGGTGCTGCACACGCAGGGCATTGGTCTGGTAGCGCGCATCCGCCGCCAGATCATGCCGACCGAGCAACTGGCAGAACTTGGCGAATTGCCTGTCATTGCCAACGGCAACAATCAGATGACCATCGGCAACCGGAAAGACCTGATAGGGCGCGATGTTCGGGTGGGCATTGCCGAGCCGGCGCGGCGATTTGCCGGAGACGAGGAAATTCAGCGCCTGATTGGCAAGCACCCCGGTCATGCTGTCATAGAGCGCCATGTCGATATGCTGGCCTTGGCCGGTACGCGCGCGCTGGGCAAGCGCTGCCTGCACGCCGATCACCCCATAGAGCCCGGTGAATATATCGGCAAAGGCAACGCCGATCTTCTGCGGTTCGCCATTTGGATCGCCGGTCAGGTCCATGATCCCGCTCATGCCCTGGATGATATAGTCGTATCCGGCGCGATGGGCATAAGGCCCATCCTGACCGAAGCCGGTGACCGAGCAATAGACAAGGCGCGGATTGATCGCCTTCAGGCTCTCGTAATCGAGCCCGTATTTCTCCAAGCCGCCGACCTTGAAGTTTTCAAGCAGCACATCGGACTGCGCAGCAAGCCGGCGCACGGCTTCCTGCCCCTCCGGCGTGGTGAAATCGAGCACCACGGATCGCTTGCCGCGATTACAGGCGTGAAAATAGGCAGCATCGAGCTGGCTGCCATCCTCACTCTCGACGAAGGGAGGCCCCCAGGTGCGGGTGTCGTCCCCTTGGGGGCTCTCCACCTTGATCACGTCGGCGCCAAGATCGGCGAGCGTCTGGCCGATCCAGGGACCGGCCAGAATGCGCGCGAGTTCGAGAACCTTCAGGCCTTGCAGCGGGGCTGTCATGTCACAGCTCAGAAGAAAGCCTGCAGCCCGGTCTGGGCGCGGCCGAGGATGAGGGCGTGCACGTCATGGGTACCCTCATAGGTGTTGACCGTTTCCAGATTGACCATGTGGCGCATGACCTGGAATTCTTCCGAAATGCCGTTGCCGCCGTGCATGTCGCGGGCCATGCGGGCGATATCGAGCGCCTTGCCGCAATTGTTACGCTTGACGATGGAGATCATCTCCGGCGCCATCTTGCCCTCGTCCATCAGGCGGCCGACGCGGAGCGACGCCTGGAGACCAAGCGAGATTTCCGTCTGCATATCCGCGAGCTTCTTCTGGAAGAGCTGGGTCTGGGCGAGCGGGCGGCCGAACTGCTTGCGATCAAGGCCATATTGACGAGCGGCATGCCAGCAGAATTCGGCGGCACCGAGAGAACCCCAGGAAATGCCGTAGCGAGCGCGGTTGAGGCAACCAAACGGACCCTTTAGCCCTTCGACATTGGGCAGCAGGTGATCTTCGCCGACTTCGACATTATCGAGCACGATTTCGCCGGTGATCGAGGCACGCAGCGAAAGCTTGCCGGCGATCTTTGGGGCGGAGAGGCCCTTCATGCCCTTTTCCAGCACGAAACCGCGGATCGCGCCGCCATGGGCCTCCGATTTCGCCCAGACGACGAAGACATCGGCAACCGGCGCATTCGAGATCCACATCTTGGAGCCCGTAAGCCGATAACCGGTATCGGTCTTGACCGCGCGCGTCTTCATGCCGCCTGGATCGGAGCCCGCATCCGGCTCGGTGAGGCCGAAGCAGCCGATCCATTCGCCGGATATCAGCTTTGGAAGATATTTCTGCTTCTGCTCTTCCGAGCCATAAGCATAGATCGGATAGATCACCAGAGAGGACTGTACGCTCATCATCGAGCGATAGCCGGAATCGACGCGCTCGACTTCGCGGGCAACAAGGCCGTAAGCCACATAGGAGGCGCCGACGCCGCCA
This sequence comes from Pararhizobium arenae, assembly GCF_001931685.1. Taxonomy (GTDB): domain Bacteria; phylum Pseudomonadota; class Alphaproteobacteria; order Rhizobiales; family Rhizobiaceae; genus Pararhizobium; species Pararhizobium arenae. The sequence continues at coordinate 280,815 of NZ_MOOY01000006.1, forward strand.
TAGGTATCCGAAACCGTGATGCCGAGCAGGCCGAGCTCGCCCATTTCGCGGAAGATCGAAGGATCGGTCTTTTCCTCGCGGTAGGCTTCGATGACACGCGGCTGCAGCTTGTCCTGCGCATAGGCGCGGGCCGTATCACGGATCATGCGCTCGTCTTCAGTAAGCTGATCCTCCAGCAGCAAGGCGTCGTCCCATTGAAACTGATTGGGGGCAGCCATGTCGTTCCTCCTGTGGCTCACGTCCTATGGCATCCCTTATGGCAAGCGGGGACAAGCGTTACAAACAAAATTGAGGCACTGCCTCATGCGGCGCGGGAATGGTATGGAACCACATGCAGAGATACAGACATATCTTTACCGGCAGAAGGGAGCAGCCAATGGCTGTAGAAGGCATCAGGCAACGGCCGCTCTCTGAAAACGGTCACGGAATCATAAACCGCCTATACCGCAGCCTCATGAGCGTCTGAGCCATGCAACGCCTTGAGCGCTTCGCCCATAATCTCGACTGGAACCTGCTGCGCACCTTCGTGATCGTGGTCGAGGAAGGCAGTATCACGGCGGCAGCGAACCGGCTGCTTTTGCAGCAACCGGCCGTGAGCATGGCGCTGAAGCGGCTCGAGCAGACGCTCGATCAGAAGCTTATCGACCGGCGCCCGGGCCGTTTCGAACTGACGGAGGCGGGTGCGAAACTCCACCGCCAGTGCCGCGATATCTTTGCAGCCGTCGTGCGGCTTCCTGAGACACTGGAAACGGCCGGCGACGATATCACTGGCCATGTCAGCATCCACACGGTCAGCCACGCGCACAACGATGCCTGGGATCGCAAGCTGCAAGGCTTCTTCGCACGCCATCCCAAAGCGACAATCAGCATCAAGGTCGAAACAACGACGGATGTGCTAAGCGCCGTCGAGCGGGGTGTCGCAACACTCGGCCTCTGCGACGGCAATATCCCCGATGGCCTGGAAAAGGCGTTTCACATCCGCGAGCAATATGCGCTCTATTGCGGTCGCGGCCATCGGCTGTTCGGCGTCAGGGATGCGGGCCTCAACGACCTGCGCGGCGATCCCTATATTGCCTTCACTGCCGATGTGCTCGGCGGCCAGCATATGAATGCGGTGACCGCGGTTCGGGCTATGGGCTCCTTCGGCCAGAAGGTGCGTGCCGTCTCCTCCAATGTCGAAGAGGTCATAAGGCTGATTTCGGCCAATATCGGCATCGGCATGATGCCGGATCATCTGGCAGCGCCCGGTCTCGCCGCAGGTGAACTCTGGCAGCTGCCGCCCTACAGCATGCCGCCGACGACGGATGTGTTTCGCATCACCAACCCCAATGCGATCCTCAACCCGGCGGAAGCCGCCTTCCTTGCCCATATCTCGGATACGGAAGCACTCGATCACAGCCTCTGAAAGCGCGATCAGGCATCAACCAATCTTATAGTCACCTTTGCCTCTATAAATTTGAAGGCAGGCGTGGATTTTCCTAATGTGCGGCCTCCACACAGGCTTACGACAGGACGAAATGCCCATGAAAACCTATGACGTCGCCATTGTCGGCGGGGGTATTGCCGGGCTGTCGCTTGCCTATTTTCTGAGCCCGCATCGCTCTGTCGCGGTGCTGGAGCGGGAGGATGCGCTCGGCTACCACAGCACCGGCCGCTCCGCCGCCGAGTTCGTGCTGCGCTACAATGCGCCGGAAATCTGCTCGCTGGCCCGCATTGCCAAGAGCTTCTTCGATACGCCTCCATCAGGCTTTTCCGACATTCCCCTTCTAAGGCAGCGTGGCGGCGTGATGATCGCCAATGCGGAGAAGGCTGCGCGCCTTGATGAGGTCTTCCGCGAGGAACTGCCATTCACGCCGGAACTGGAACGGCTAAGCCGGCAGGACGCGCTTGATCGTGTTCCTATCCTGCGACCGGACTATGTCGAGGCCGCTTTCTACGATCCCAATTTCTGGGATATCGAGGTCGAAAGCCTGCTGCAGGGCTACACCCGTGGCGCCCGGCACAATGGCGTCGATATTCTCGAAAAGCATGAGGTCATCTCCGCCAGCCGGGAAAATGACGTCTGGATTATCGAAACCGCGAACGGAGTGGTTCGGGCCCGCACCGTCGTCAACGCCGCCGGCGGCTGGGCGGACCAGACGGCAAGCCTGTTCGGCGTCGCGCCGCTCGGCATCGTGCCGAACCGTCGCACAGCGATCACGGTCGATTTGCCCGATGGTATCGATGCGTCAGCCATGCCGGAGATCAACGAGATCGACGAGGATTTCTATATGAAGCCGGATGCAGGGCGACTTCTCGCCTCGCCGGCCGACGCCACGCCTTGCGAACCTGCAGATGTGCAGCCGGAAGAGATCGATATCGCCTGGGCGGCCCACTACATCGAGGAAGCGACGACGGTGCCGGTCAGGCGTATCTTCAAGAGCTGGGCAGGACTGCGCAGCTTCTCTCCCGACAAGCTCCCGGTCATTGGCCCTTGTCCATCGCGGCCGGATTTCTTCTGGCTCGCCGGACAAGGCGGCTTCGGTATCCTGACCTCGCCGGCACTCGGCGCGCTCGCTGCCCACCTTCTGACGAAAACCGACTTGCCAGACGATTTTGCCCGAAACGGCATCGTTAGCCACATTTTCAGCCCGACCCGGTTTTGATCTCCGACACTTGAATGGCGGCTGCCGAAGAACAGTCGTAAGGCAGATTTTTCCGTGCCGATTTCGTCGGAACGTTTGCTGCTGATCCCCGTTAACAGGGCGAACCCTCCTCCCACATCACCAAAGGAGTTGGCAAATGCCCTTCATCAACAAATCCAAAATCCTCATCCTCGCCACCGACGGCTACGAACGCTCCGAACTTCGGTTTCCGCTTGAGGAGCTCAAAAAACGTGGCGCAGAGGTGAAGATTGCCTCTATCGAGAAGCAGCCGATCAAGAGCTGGGACGAGAAAGACTGGGGCGATACCGTCGATGTCGACCTGCTGGCCACGGACGTAAAACTGGAAGATTTCGACGCGCTCGTCCTGCCTGGCGGCCAGATAAATCCCGATATTCTGCGCCACAACGATGACGCAATGCGTGTGGTCAAGGAATTCGTTGCCTCCGGCAAGGTCGTGGCCGCCATCTGCCACGCCCCATGGCTGCTGGTTGAAGCGGGTGCCCTGAAGGGTCGCAAGGCAACCTCCTACGCCTCTATCAAGACCGACCTGAAAAACGCGGGCGCCGAATGGTCGGATACTCCTGTCGTGACCGATAAGGGCATCATTACCTCCCGTTGCCCGGACGACCTGCCGGCCTTCGTCGACAAGATCGTCGAGGAAGTCGAGGAAGGCCGCCACGATCGTCGCGCTGCCTGATTCCAGCCGCTCACATTTCAGAAAGGATAGACAATGGCCGATCTTTCGAAAGCCAAGAACGACCCGCTGCAGCAGCTTTGGGATGTCGTCGAAGACGTGCACGCCGGCATGCTGGGTGTCGAGGATTCCGGACAGCACATGCAGCCAATGGCACCGTTTATCGAGAAGGAAAGCAACTCGATCTGGTTTTATACCCGCGACGACAGCGACCTCGTAAAGGCTGTCAGAACCGGAGAGCGCGCCCATTTCTGTGTGATCAGCAAGGATCACGACTATCACGCTTGCCTCGCAGGCCAGATCGACGAGGTCGAGTCCCGGGAGCACATTGATAAGTTCTGGTCACCAATGGTGGCGGCTTGGTTTGAGGGCGGCAAGGATGATCCGCGCCTGGCTATGCTGCGCCTGCGTCTTGACGACGTTGCAATCTGGGCCTCGACCAACAGCACACTGCGCTTCGGCTGGGAAATGGCGAAGGCCAATCTTACTGGCAAGGAGCCGGATGTGGGCTATCATACCCAGATTTCCCTGCCCCACTGATGATCAAAACAGAAGCCCGGCCGCGTTCTCACGGCCGGGCTTTAGCGTGCAGGAAATACCGACTGCTATCAGACGGAAAAACGGCCGTAGCCACCATTGTTATACAGAAGGGAATGTCCCTCGCCCGTGACGATCGATACGACACGACCAAGAATGATCGCGTGGCTGTGGCGCTCGATGATTTCGTCCACTTCACAATCTATAGCGGCAAGCGCGCCTCGAAGAGCGGAAGCGCCACTCGCTAACGTATACCATTCAGCACCGTCGTACCGCGCAGTCCCCTTGAGGCCGCCCTTGCCGGCAAAACGATCGGCAACATCCTGCTGCTCTGCGCTGAGGATATTGACGCAGAAATGACCGTAACGGCTGATGATGGGCCAGCTGGACGAGCTGCGATTGATATTGACGATCATGGTCGGCGGATCGACGGAAAGCGCGGTGGCGGACGTCACGGTTGCACCGGTGCGGTCTTCGCCGACACCGGCGGTTATCACCGAGACCCCGCCGGACACCCGTCGCATTGCCGACTTGAGGCTCGCCTCATCGGCCACATGGGTGAACGCGTCATTGCTTGCCTGAAGCGATGACGATAACTCTGATTTCCTCAGCAAGACATTCACTCCGCGATCTCCTCGCCGTTCATTCTTGCGGCAAATTTGCCATCGAATAAGGCAACTCCTCAAGGAAAGAAACTTCGCTCCCAATCGCTCAGGAGAATGCAAATTTCTTTCATGATAAATTTCGTGAGGACGCAGAGGACCGCCGTCGAGTAGGGCACATTTTTAATGGACTATTGACAGCGCCTCGAATTGCGGCAACTTTGTGTCATAATCATTAACGATCCGGCAAGCCGGACAGGAAAAGGGGTTGGCAATGTTCTATCACGGCGGAATGACGCTCGGCTATTTTACGCCTCCTGCGAAACCTGAAAAATCCGTGCGCATTGACAAGCAATCGACACGCAGCAACGACAGTGCCGTCGATGTCGAACCATCCCGCGCCGAGGAACTCAGCCGGGCGTTTTTGACCCCCTGGCACCTGTTTTACTGAGAACTGGCTGGAAAGGCGCGGCGCCCGTATTGCGTTCGGTGATTTCGGAGACGCGGTCCCGGAAAACTATCCCTTGAAGGCTGTGACCTCGATCTCGATCAGCATTTCCGGCTTGATGAGATCGCAGACGATCATGGTGGCGGCGGGACGAATGTCGCCGAAGGCCTCGCCGAGGATCGGGAAGACGATGTCTGCATGGGCCGCATCCGTCACATAATAGTGATTGCGCACCACATCCTTCAGCGAAAACCCGGCTTCGACAAGCGCCGCCTCTATCGTCTTCAGGCAATTGCGCGTCTGTGCCTCGATGCCCTCGGGCATGCTCATGACAGAATAATCATATCCGGTCGTGCCGGAGACGAAGCACCAGTCGCCCTGCACCACGGCACGGGAATAGCCCGCCGTCTTTTCGAACGGCGAGCCGGAGGAGATGAGCTTGCGCGGCATGAGGGCTTAAGCCCAGGGATGGGTAGCGGCGTTTGCCTTTTCGAAGCTATCGATCGAGGAGATCTTCTCCAGCGTCAGGCCGATATCGTCGAGGCCGTTCAGCATGCAGTGACGCTTGAAAGCATCGAGCTCGAAGCTGATCTTGCCGCCATCCGGGCCGGTAATTTCCAGGTTTTCCAGATCGACCGTCAGGATTGCGTTTGCGCCGCGACCCGCATCGTCCAGCAGCTTTTCAAGGTCTTCCGGGGAGACGACGACCGGCAGGATGCCGTTCTTGAAACAGTTGTTGTAAAAGATATCGGCGAAGGACGTGGAGATCACGCAACGGATTCCGAAATCGAGCAACGCCCACGGCGCATGTTCGCGTGAGGAACCGCAGCCGAAATTGTCGCCGGCAACGAGGATCTTGGCGTTCTGATAGGCCGGCTTGTTGAGGACGAAGTCTTCGTTCACCGAACCGTCTTCGTTGTAACGCGCTTCGGCGAAAAGACCCTTGCCAAGGCCGGTGCGCTTGATCGTCTTCAGGTAATCCTTCGGAATGATCATGTCCGTGTCGATGTTGACGACGGGAAGGGGCGCGGCAACGCCGGTGAGCTTGACGAACTTGTCCATGACTGTGCGCTTTCGATTCAAACGTGACACAAGAATTTGCGCCCAGCGTTTAGATCAATTTCACGCCAAAATGAAGGGGAATCTGCATCTCTGGCGAACTCAAAGGCTTGCAGCGCAAGCCTTGCCGGGAAAACACAAGGCATTCCCGGCTGGTCGACAGCTTAGAGATCGATGATCGTGCCGCGACCGTCGTTCCAGATGCGCGGCTCCCTCTGCATGCGCGGGCCTTCGGTACGCGCGGTTGCACGAACAGGCTTCGGGCTAAGGCGCGCGGAAACGGCACTCCCCACCATCAGAACAGCCACGATGCCGGCGAGCGCCAATCCGAGCGACGCCGTGAAGACGAAGGCCATCAGCGTGAACGCGATGCCTGCGGCAGTCAGGAGAAAAGAGCGAATGCTTTGCATGTTCATCACCTTTCGTTACCCGGAATGTGGGAGTGCTGCGAAGACCTTGCAAGGGGCAACGCTCGACTGCATGTCTGCCTTGCGAAAATGGCGAAAGCCGGGCACAAAAGCCGCATGAATTCTTCGTCTCACCCTGCCCGCCTTCGTCGGTCCGTGCTTTGCGTCCCTGCCGACAACGAAAGGGCGCTTTCCAAGATCGCCTCGCTTTCCTGCGACGCCGTCATCTACGATCTGGAAGACGCCATACTGACCGACAGAAAAGCCGAAGCCCGCACGATGCTGGCAAGGCATCTCGGCGAGAACCGACCGGCCGGCATCGAAATCATCATCCGCATCAACAGCTTCAGGTCTCCTTTCGGCGAAACGGATCTTGCGGAAGCGATCGGTCTGCAGCCGGATGCGATCCTGTTGCCCAAGGTGGAAAGCCCGTCGGATATCCAGAGCGTTGCCGACATTCTCTCCGAAAAGGATGCGCCCGACAGCCTGCGCCTCTGGGCGATGATCGAGACGCCCCGCGGCGTGCTCAATGCCGCCGCCATCGCTGAAACAGGCAGAACCTCCGGCGGTCGGCTCGATTGTTTTGTGCCGGGCCTTAACGATCTGCGCAAGGAAACCGGCGTTCCCGCCCTTCCCGGCCGGCCGCATCTTGTGCCTTGGCTGATGCAGATCCTGCTTTCGGCCCGCAGCTGCGGCCTGGACGTGATCGATTCCGTTTTCAACGATTTTCGCGATGCGGATGGTCTGGACGCTGAATGCCGGCAGGGCCGCGACATGGGCTTTGACGGCAAGATGCTCATTCATCCTGCCCAGATCGCCCCCGCCAACGAGGCTTTCGGCGTCTCCCCGGAAGCTGCCGCGGACGCAACCTTGATCATTGATGCCTTCGCGAAACCGGAAAACGCCGGCAAGGGTGTCATCAATCTCGATGGCCGCATGGTCGAGCGCCTGCATCTCGACCAGGCCCTGAAGACCGCCGCCAAGGCAAACGCTATTCAACGCAAGGACAAGACAGCATGAAACTCTACCGCTTCCTGACCGGCACCGACGACGCCGCCTTCTGCCATCGCGTCACCGACGCGCTGAACAAGGGCTGGTCTCTGCATGGGTCGCCGGCCCTGTCCTTCAACAGCCAGACCGGTCAGCCGATGACCGGCCAGGCGATCGTCAAGGAAGTCGAAGGCAAGGATTACCATCCGGACATGAAGCTGTCGGAGCAATAAGGCTTTGACGAAGGCGCGGGAAGCCGCGCCTTCAGCTCACATGCTCTACGCTTGCCTCGATCCGCTCCATGTCGTCGTCCGAAAGACCGAAATGGTGGCCGATCTCGTGGATCAGCACATGGGTGATGATATCGCCGAGCGTTTCGTCATTTTCCGCCCAGTAGTCGATGATCGGACGACGATAGAGCGTGATCCTGTTTGGCATTTCACCGGTTTCCATACTGAACCGCTCGGTGATGCCGCGCCCCTCGAAAAGCCCTAGAAGATCGAAGGGCGTTTCCAGCGCCATGTCTTCGAAGACATCGTCGGTTGGAAAATCCTCGATCTGGATGATGAGATTGGTGGCAAGCGCACGAAACTCTTCTGGCAGATGGCTGTAAGCCTCCAGTGTGAGCGATTCAAAGGTGCTGATCGTCGGCGCGTGTCGTTCTCGCCAATCGCCGGTCTGGTCTATCTGGGCCATGGATACTCCTTAAGCCTTTCATATAGCATTTTGCCCGGCTTTTTCGAGGGCAGAGACCCGTCCTTGCCTCAAAGGAATAAATTCATAAGATTCAGCCGTTGACTCTTTTGAGCAGCTCTGGAATCTATAAGAACATAACAGGAACAACGTGAGCTGGAGAACGTCATGGTTGGCTCGGCCATGGCGCGTGAGCGCCTTTTTGCGCTCCGTGAAACAATCGCACGGCTGGAAGGCAAGACGACGCCCGACCTGTCGGAGAAGTCGCTTCACGATCGGGAAGAGGTGGCATTGCATCACTTAAGCCTTGGCATCGGCGCTTTCGATGACGCGCTTGGTGGGGGTTTGCCGCTGTGGGGCTTGAGTGAAATTCGTTGCCGCCTGCTTGCCGATGCAGGAGCCGCAAGTGGTTTTGCCACGGCCCTCGCGATCCGCATACAGGCGGAGCAAAAACTACGGTCAGACCGGCCGTATCAGCCAGTTCTCTGGATTGGCGATACGGTGGGAATGATGGAAGCAGGCCTTCCCCATGCCATCGGCCTCATGCATTTCGGACTTGCACGCCGCGGCTTTTTTCATGCAGCGCCCCGCAAATTGGAAGATGCGCTCTGGCTCGCAGAAAGCGCCGTCGATAGCGGCGCCTTCTGCGTCATCATCTTCGAAGTCAGGGGCAATCCCACCCATTTCGGCCTGACGGAAAGCCGCCGCCTGAACCTCAGGGCCAAGGCCGCAGGCAAGCCGCTTTTGCTTCTCCGGGAGGGCGGCGAGGAAGAAGCAAGCAGCGCCATCTGCCGCTTTCTTGCCGAACCCTCCCCCGCCCGGCCCCGCAATTTGCCAGATGGCTCGCCGCTCGAAGGCAGCATCGGCAATCCCGTTTTCCGCCTGACGCTCGAAAAAAGCCGAAGCCCGGCTCCCTTGTCCCTTCTTCTGGAGTGGAACGCCCATGAACGCCGATTTATTTCTCTCCAGCAACCGCGGCCGGATGAAAAGCCTGCGCATTCTGGCGCTCGGCTTCCCGCATCTGCCGACGGACCGAATCGCGCGCAGCAAATGGGGGCCGTCCTGGCGTTCGACCGGGCGTCCTGAGGGGCCGGCCATCGCCTGCGTCGGCCGCCATGACAATACGCTGCGCCTGACAGCCCTCGACGAACAAGCCGACGCTATCGGATTGCGCCGGCATCAGGGTCTGACGGAAGCGCGTGCCCTCTACCCGCAACTGGAAATTTTCGAGGAGTATCCGGCGAAGGATCGTGAGCTGCTCTGCGCCATCGCCGACTGGTGCGATCGCTACACACCGCTCGTCGCGGAAGATGGAAAGGACGGCCTTTTTCTCGACATCACCGGCTGCACGCATCTCTTTGGTGGCGAGGAGGCTTTGCTGCACGATATTCTTTCGCGTCTTTTTCGGATGGGGTTTGACGTGCGCGGTGCGATTGCCTCGTCGCCGGCGCTCGCTTGGGCTGCTGCTCACTTCGGCCGCGGCGGGGTGATTGACCATGAGCAAGGTCGCGATGTGCTGCTTCCGCTTCCCATCCAGGCGCTACGGCTCGAAACACAGCTCGTCTCTTCTCTGAGCAAGCTTGGCCTGAAACGCATCCGTGATCTTGCCGCAGCGCCGCGGGCACCGCTTGCACGCCGTTTTGGCGTCAAGCTGATGCAGCGGCTCGATCAGGCCCTCGGCTATGAGGAAGAACCGATTTCGCCACGACGCCCCATTGCCAGCCTTTCAGCGGAACGACGCCTTGCCGAACCGATTGCCTCTGAAGAGGATATTCTTCATGTCGCAGGCCGACTTGCCGCATCCCTGAAACCCGGATTGGAAGCGCGCGGCGCGGGCGGCCGCCTGTTCGAACTCGTGCTGTTTCGCGTCGATGGCAAGGTGCTGCGCCTTGCTGTCGGCGCGTCCCAACCCTTGCGCGATCCCCAAAGGATCAGCCGGCTCTTCTCGGAGCGATTGGCCGCTGTCCATGACGATCTGGACGCTGGCTTTGGCTTCGAGATTCTCCGCCTGAACGTACTGAATCATGAAGATTTCAACGCACGACAGGGAGATTTTGCCGGCAAGGGAGAAAGCGAAACATCGCTTCCCGATTTTATCGACAAGGTCGCGGCCCGGTTGGGCCCGGATTGCCTGAACGGCTTTGTCCTTCGAGAAAGCCACATTCCGGAAAAAGCGGTTCTGACAGTGCCGGCCACACATCATGTCGGCTCTGGAAAGAGCGCAGATGCAGCCCTTCCCGTCACGGACCGGCCGCTCAGGCTCCTCAAGCGCCCCGAACCGATGGAAGCCTTTACCAGCGAGGTGCCCGATGGTCCGCCCGGCAGCTTTCGCTGGCGGCGGGCGCTGCACCGCACGGCTCGCAGCGAAGGTCCGGAGCGGATCGAGCCTGAATGGTGGAACAGCCTCGAGGGCGAGCGTGTGCGCGATTATTTCCGTGTCGAGGACGAGCAAGGCTATCGTTTCTGGATTTACCGCGAAGGGTTTTATGGCAGCCACCCGCCGCCGCGCTGGTTCGTCCATGGGCTTTTCGCATGAGTGCCGCTGTCGCGTATTGCGAGATCGGCGCTCGCACCAATTTTTCTTTCCTTGAAGGCGCTTCCCGCCCGGAGGAGATGGTGGTTGCGGCCTCTCTGCTCGGTCTTTCCGGCCTCGGCATCGCCGACCGCAACTCGGTCGCCGGCGTCGTGCGGGCGTGGCGGCAAATGAAAGAGCTTGAGGAAAAATACAGAAATCCTGAAGCCCGCAGCGAAAAGGAGAAGAGGGAAGGCCCGCCCATCAAACCGATTGGCCAGTTCCAGCCCGGCGCTCGGCTGGTCTTCTGCGACAGCACCCCAGATATTCTTGCCTTTCCCCAGGACCGACGCGGATGGGGCAATCTCTGCCGGCTGCTCAGTGCCGGGAACCTGCGGGCCGAAAAAGGCTCCTGCATCCTGTATATTGCAGATATTCTTGAATGGGGCGACGGGATCCTGTTGGCCGTCGCCCCCCATGCGACCATGGTGCTGGAGAAAACAGGTTTCGAAGACTTGGAGGATCGCGTCGGTCAAATCCGCAAACGCTTTCCGAAGACCCTCTGGGTGGCCCTGTCACCAGCCTATGATGGCCGCGATACCCTGGTTTTTGCTCATCTTGCGCAGCTGGCGGATAAACATCGCCTGCCGTTGATCGCCACCAACCTGCCTCTGCATCACGGCCCGGAGCGCCGTCCTCTTTCCGATATCGTGACTGCCATCCGCGAAGGGGTGACGATCGCCAAGGCCGGTTTTCTCCTCTCGGCCAACGCCGAGCGACACCTGAAACAGGGCAGGGAGATGGCCCGCCTCCTTCGTCACTATCCCCAAGCAATTGCCAATACTCAAAAATTCTTTAGCCAGCTTTCGTTTAACCTGAAGGAGATCAGCCACAACTACCCGGACGAGAGCATCGACGGCGAGCATCCGTTCGAAACTCTCAAACGCTTTACCTATGAGGGCGCGGCCAGGCGCTACCCCACAGGCATCAAAGGAACGGTGCTCGCTCAGATGAGATATGAGCTCGACCTGATCCGGAGGAAGGATTACGCACCCTACTTCCTGACCGTCTACAGGATCGTCCAGCATGCCCGCTACAAGCTCGACATCCTCTGCCAGGGACGTGGATCCGCAGCAAATTCGGTGATCTGCTACTGCCTGGAAATCACGGAGGTCGATCCCAGCAAAAGCACGCTGCTTTTCGATCGCTTCCTGTCCATGGATCGCGACGAGCCGCCCGATATCGACGTTGATTTCGAACACGAACGGCGCGAAGAGGTCATCCAGTTCATCTATGAAACATACGGAATTGCCCATGCCGGCCTGACGGCGGGCGTGACCACCTATCGCAGCCGTTCGGCCGGCCGTGAGGTCGCCAAGGCCTTCGACCTTTCCGAAGATGTGCAGTCGGCGATTTCCCATGCCGTCAGCGGCTGGTGGACGAAGGAACTGACGGACGAGGATGCGCGCGCTGCCGGATTGGACATCAGCGATCCAACGACAAAAAACGTGCTGCATTACGCGACGACCTTGATGGGCTTTCCCCGTCACCTGACCCAGCATGTCGGTGGTTTCGTCATCACCCGCGACCGGCTGGACGAAGTGGTGCCGATCATGAAGACGGCGATGCCGGGCCGCTACATGATCGAATGGGACAAGGACGATCTCGACAGCGTCAATATCCTGAAAATCGACATCCTGGCCTTGGGCATGCTGACCTGCATGCGCAAGGCCTTCAAAATGCTGGAAACGCATTACGGGGTCCAAAAAACGCTTGCCGATCTCGGCAACGCCACGCATCCGGACGAAAAGGATGTCTACGACATGATCTGTCGGGCCGATACGATCGGCGTGTTCCAGATCGAAAGCCGCGCTCAGATGAGCATGTTGCCAAGGCTCCGGCCGCGGAAATTCTACGATCTCGTGATCGAGGTGGCGATCGTCCGGCCGGGGCCGATCCAGGGAAACATGGTTCATCCCTATCTCAAGCAACGCGAGGCGGAGCGAAAGCCAGGATACAGGATTTCCTTCCCGAACGAAGAGCTGCGCCCCATTCTGGCAAGAACATTGGGCGTTCCTCTGTTTCAGGAACAGGCGATGCAGATTGCCATCACGGCGGCGAAGTTTTCTCCTTCCAAGGCCGATAAACTGCGCCGGTCCATGGCCACATTCAAGAGAACCGGAACCATCGACAGTTTTCGCGAAGATATGGTCGATGGCATGATCAAGCGTGGATACGCACGCGATTTCGCCGAACGCTGTTTTAAGCAGATCGAAGGTTTTGGCGAATACGGCTTTCCCGAAAGCCACGCCCAATCTTTCGCCCTTCTGGTCTACGCCTCATGCTGGGTGAAAGCCTATTATCCGGATGTTTTCTGTGCGGCGCTTTTGAACTCCCAGCCCATGGGCTTTTATCCGCCGGCCCAGCTCGTGCGGGATGCGCGCGAACATGGCGTGGAGATAAGGCCGGTCGACGTCAATTTTTCAAACTGGGATACTCGTCTGGAAGACGGCACTTTTAACCCCCGAATGATCGATCGCCGGCACGAGCAGATGAAAACGGTCATTCGCACCCGTCATGCCCTGCGTCTCGGTTTCCATCAGGTCAGCGGCCTTTCGCAAACGGATATGAACAGGCTCGTTGCCTGCCGGGGTGCCGGCTATAGGTCGATCCGTGAACTCTGGCTGCGATCTGGGCTGGAAAGGGCTGCCATCGAACGTCTGGCCGATGCCGACGCTTTCCAGTCCCTCGGCCTCTCCCGGCGCGAGGCGCTTTGGGCTGTCCGGGCACTGGATGGGAAAAGTGCGGCAGAAAAACTGCCGCTCTTTGACATGGTGGCCCATGAAAATCTCCAGCACGAGCCGGAAACGATTCTCCCCGCGATGCCTCTTGGTGAAGAGGTCATCGAGGACTATCGCCATCTTTCGCTTTCGCTCAAGGCACACCCCGTTTCGTTTCTACGCGGCAAACTCTCGCAAATGGGTATCGTGCCGAGCCGGGATCTGCTCAACGTCCCCAACGGACGCCGTGTAACGATCTCAGGCATTGTTCTGGTGCGCCAACGCCCCGGCTCCGCAAACGGCGTGATTTTCATGACCCTGGAAGACGAGACCGGTATCGCCAATGCCATTGTCTGGCCGGCAATCTTCACGCGTTACAGGACGATTGTGCTGGGCGCACGTTTGGTGAGAATCTATGGCAAGCTTCAAAGCAAGGACGGCGTGATCCATGTCGTTGCCGAACATCTGGAGGACCTCACGCCCATGCTGAGCCTGCTGCTTGACCCCTCTCCCGTTCGAGAGGGAACCCCTTCCCTTGAGACCAATCGATCAGGAGCCCCTGGAAGCCCATCCGCGGGACATGAGAAACGAACGGCCCGAATCATCGCTCAAGATGCGCCAGCCGCTGTCATGCCTAGAGGGCGAAATTTCCATTGAGCCCGCATTGCGCAAGCACTCACATGGCTACGGACACGATAATTATGCACTGGAAAGGTCATCTGTAACAAAAAGTGTAAAAATTTTTCGGATCAAAAAATGGTGACTCAAAACCGGATTCAAGGTTACACGCTCATGTTAGAGAACCCTAAGCAAATGAAAATACGATGTTTTTTATCAAGTTTAGAATTCATCTAAACAATCTGATGGTGAAACCGGCACAGCTTTTTAGTTGACAGTAAATGTCCGCTTTTGCTTTATGAAAAAATTCAGTGCTTTGCGTATGACGGGCAGACGTGATGCTGGTTTGCAGCTGTAATTTCATCAGCGAAAAAGAGATCGAGGACACTATCATCAGCCTTCTGGATGAAGACTGTTGGCAGTTGATCGTGCCGGCGAAAGTCTACCACGCGATGGAAAAACGCGGCCGTTGCTGCGGCTGTTTCCCCAATGTCGTCGATATCATCATCCGCACAACCGAACGGTATCACGCCGACCGCGACTCGACGGATGCTGAAATATTTGATTTCATGAGCCGCCTCAAAAAATTCCATGAAGAAAACAGGAGAGCGGACATTGAAAGGCGACAAAAAAGTCATCGAGCAGCTTAACGAAGCGCTCTATCTCGAACTCGGTGCGGTCAACCAATACTGGCTTCATTATCGCCTTCTCGACGACTGGGGTTATACGCTGCTCGCCAAGAAGGAACGCGCCGAATCGATCGAGGAAATGCAGCACGCCGACAAGCTGGTTTCCCGCATCATTTTCCTCGAAGGACACCCGAACCTGCAGACGGTCGCACCGTTGCGCATCGGCCAGAACGTCAAGGAAGTTCTGGAAGCCGACCTTGCCGGCGAATACGACGCCCGCAAGGCCTATAAGAAATCCCGCGACATCTGTCACGACGCCGGGGACTACGTCTCCATGAAGCTTTTCGAAGAGCTGCTGATGGATGAGGAAGGTCATATCGACTTTCTCGAAACACAGCTGGAGCTCTTAAATTCCATCGGTGTGGAGAAATACGGCCAGCTCAATTCGGCACCGGCCAACGAAGCGGAATAACCGAATCCCCATGTGATACCAAACCCGCCCGATCATCTCGCGGCGGGTTTTTTCATGCCTATAGTTTGCTCTGAGAGCTTGTAGAGGCTTGTCCGCATTCGTGAGCGCGCACGATCGAAAACATCAATCGCGCGTATGTCCGGCTCGACATTTCCGTTGTTCCCGCCGGAACATAAACAGCGGCCCAACCCGATATACCCATGGGCATCCGATTGAAAAGGCTGGATGACCCGCCTTTCGAACCGGATCGGCAATCGAAGGAATCCGTCATGGATGGAACAATCTAGTCCGCTCTGCACCTGAACCGGTGCAATCGCGTCCAGCGCTTATTCCAAACAACGCGAACACCTTGCCGCAGACCTTTCCCGGCCTGCGAACGATGGCCGCATGTCTGCAATCAACCCAGGAGACAAAAAATGGGTACGATAATGGGTACGCCAAACGCCGACACACTGATCGGCAGCGATCTCGAAAACGATTTCATCATGGCCATGGCCGGCAACGACAAGATCAATGGCGGCATGGCGAGCGACACGATTCTCGCCGGTGAAGGCGACGATACGGCCGATGGTTCATTCCAGAATGACTCGATCTTCGGCGACGAGGGTAACGACACGCTGAACGGTAACAGCGGCAGCGATATGCTGACCGGCGGCACCGGCAAGGACAAGCTGAACGGCGGCAGCGGCGGTGACACGCTCACGGCCGGTACGATGGCCGAAGCGTCCGGGGATATCGCCGATGGCGGTTCGGGTATCGACCGCCTGGCGATCGATTATTCCGAATCGACGGCGAAACTCGACATCACCATCAAGGACTGGATTACGCCCCAGACCCTGACGGGAGCAGTTCAAGCCAGGAATGTTGAAGCCTTCCAGATCACAGGCAGCAATCTGGACGACAAGATCATCGGCGGAAACTATGCCGACCTCTTCATCGGTGGTGGCGGACATGACACCCTCTCCGGGGGCCGCGGCAACGACATGCTCCTGGGCGGCACCGGCAATGACAAGCTCTATGGCGGTTACGGCGTCGATTACATCTCGGGAGACGAGGGTGACGACACCGTCTACGGCGACAAGGGTATGGACTTCCTCAACGGCGGCATCGGCAACGACAAGCTTTACGGGGGAGACGACTTCGACTGGATCAACGGCGACGACGGCAATGATACGCTCTCCGGCGGCAATGGTGGCGATACGCTGAACGGCGGAAGCGGAAAAGACAATCTCTCCGGCGGCGCAGACGGCGACTACCTCAATGGCGGCACGGGTGATGACATCGTTGACGGCGGGTCCGGTGACGACAGCATCACCTATGTCTACGGCGACGGGAAGGATGTCATCACCGACTCCAGCGGCAGCGATCGGCTCATCCTGAAAAACCTTACCGGAAATTTCACCGCGAAAGCCGCAACCGAGACGAACACCATCTTGGGCGGAACGACCGTGAAAGGCTTCGAGCATTACACCATCGAGGCCAGCGGAACGGGGAAAAACGTCATCAAGACCCTCTCAGGCAATGACGAAATCAATGTCGGGGCAGGGGACGACACCGTCGATAGCGGCTCTGGAAACGACAGGGTCAACACCGGACTGGGCAAGGACAGTGTTGTTGCCGGAAGTGGCAATGATTACGTCACTCTCGGTGATGGTGGCGTCGACAAGGCCGATGGCGGCACGGACACGGACACGGTTGCCGTTGATCGTCGCTCCGCGACGACGGCTCAGACCTTCAGTGCAACCGGCGCGACCGCGACCATCAGCGATGGCACCAGCCTCAAGAACTTCGAGCACTATGTCGTCTCCTTCGGCAAGGGCAACGACGTCGTGAAGTCCGTTGGTTCGGCCAAAAGCGTGGAGTTCTATGGTTACGACGGCAACGACACGCTGATCGGAACCATCGGCAACGACAAGCTGGATGGCGGCGCCGGCAATGACAGCCTGAAGTCCGGTGACGGTAACGACAGCATCTACGACAACGGCGGAACGAATACGATCGATGCCGGCAAGGGCAACGACCTCGTTTTCGTTGGCGACGCCTATATCAGCAATGCAATCGGGAACTACACGGTCAGCCTTGGCGATGGAAACGACAACTTCTACCGCTCAGCTTCAACCGGCAAGCTGGCGCTCGATGGTGGCACCGGCACCGATTTTGCCAGCATCGACTTCAGCAAATATACGAAGGATATCACTTTCAAGCTTTCGCCATCGGTAACCTCCACCAATGCACCGGTTACCGTCAAAAACGTCGAACGCGTTGCACTGACCGGCGGCACCGGAAATGACACGTTCACCGGAGGCAGTCTCAGCGATGACCTTCGCGGCGGCGCTGGGAATGACACGCTTTCGGGCGGCGGCGGCAATGACCACATCCTCGGTGGAGTGGGCAACGATACCTTGCGCGGCGGAGATGGCGATGACGACATCTATGCCGATGGTCCGAAGCTATACGGCGGTAAGGACACGGTTTACGCCGAGGCTGGAAACGATACCGTGTCTATGGGTATCGGCGACAAGGCCGATGGCGGCACGGGCACGGACCGGATCGTCATCGACGCGGGTGATCAGACAAAGGACATCAGCTTCGTCTTTTCAACCGCCAGCGTGACGGTGGACAGCGGCACCTCGTTCAAGGCCTTCGAAGCGCTCGACTATTACGGCAGCAAGGGCAAGGATACGGTTACCGGCAGCGGCCTTGATGACGTGCTTTCCGGCAATGCTGGCAACGACGTCCTGCGTGGCGGCAATGGCAATGACGAGCTTGAGGATGGAAACGGAAGCGATCAGTTGTTCGGCGATGCCGGAAACGAGGCACTTCTGCGCACAGACGCTCTCGGCAAGGATGTCTTCGATGGCGGCTCGGGAGTGGATACGCTTTCCTTCAGGCCCGGGGCTACATCCGTCGTCATCGACCTCATGACCCAGAGCAAAAACAAGGGCATGGCCCTTGGCCTCACGGTCAAGAATGTCGAGATCATCAATGGCAGCGTCAATGATGACGACATCAGGGGCGATGCCGGGAATAACGTCTTCAACGGCGGCGATGCTGACGACATGCTTGACGGTCGTGACGGCAATGACACCCTGAACGGCGGTGGCGGTGACGACTGGCTGACCGGCGGCAAAGGGAATGACAAATTCGTCTTCGATCTTTCCGGCCGGGATGGCGAGGGCGACGTCATTACCGACTTCACCCGCGGTCAGGACAAACTGGTCATCGACAAGGGTGACTACGGCATCGCTCTTGGCGACAGCACCGTCACGCTCGTCGTCGGCGCAGACCCGGTGGCGACGAGCACGAAGGGCACGTTTCTCTTCGAAAGCGACAATGGCCGCCTGTGGTTCGACGCCGACGGCAAGGGCGCGGATGCGGACCTTGAGCTCGTCGCCATTCTGCAGAACGTGAAGACGCTTTCTACGGGCGACTTCAGCTTTATCTGATATTGCCGGAAAAAGGACGCCGCGTCGCTCAGACGCGGCGTTTGATTGTCGCACATTGCCAAGAGCGCTCAGGCTGCCAGGTGGGCGAAGGCTGCAACCACCTGGTCATAGACATTGCGCTTGAACGGCACGATCAGGTCCGGCAGATCCTGCATCGGTTTCCACGCCCACGCATCGAATTCCGCCTCATGTCCTCCCGGCGGCGGATCGATCGCGATCTCGCTTTCGGGGCCTTCAAAACGAAACGCGAACCACCGCTGGGTCTGCCCGCGATATTTGCCCTTGAGGCCGATCCCGATGAGGTGATCCGGGAGATCGTAATTGATCCAGCCCGGCGCTTCTGCCAGCAAGGAGACGCTCGTCATGCCGGTCTCTTCATACAATTCCCGATACGCGGCCTTCAGCGGGTCCTCGCCCTTGTCGATCCCGCCCTGCGGCATCTGCCAAAGTTGCGGCGAGCCGTCATATTCCGAGTTACCGATTGCAATGCGACGACCAGCCCAGACAAGTCCCTCGCGGTTCAGCACCATGACGCCGACACAGGGGCGATAGGGCAAATCCTCGGCCTTGAGTGCCTTTTTTTCGTCCTTGGCCATGCCTGCTTATCCTATTGTTCCCGCTTCGGCCTAAAGCCGCATAGACGGGCTTATCCTATTGTTGTTGCGGATCTTTGACGAGGGCTGAGACGCCGACAAATTCGATCCCACGCCCGGAAGCTTCATCCACCCAGCTTGCGATTGCACCGACGCTTTCATCGAATGCCGAAGCCACCCCGATCGCCTGTCCGTTTCGTCGGGCAATCCGTTCGAGTTCGTCGAGTTTCTTCAGAATTACATTTTTGTCGAGCTGGTCGTCGAGCACCAGATCGGCAAACCCCTGAGGGACATCCAGCGCCTCCGCAAGTGTTCCGGACAACGACTGCGCCGAGGTGCTATCGTCCAGAAAAAGGAGACCGCGCTTGGAAAGATCACGCATGATCGGCTCGAAAGCATCCGCATCCGACAGGAAACGGCCACCCAGGAAGTTCATGACACCGGTATAGTTGGTGATCTCCGCAAGCGACTGATGCAGCAGGGAAAGATTCTTTTTTGCGCCCGCATCGACTGTCAGGGTCAAAGGACCGGGGTCGTTGGATGGATAATCGAACGGCTCGAATGGAATCTGCAGCAGGATTTCATGCCCTGAACGACGCGCTTCCTGCATCCAGCGCTGCAGGCTGTTTCCTGAAGAGGCAAACGCCAACGTCACCTCAGGCTGCAAGATCCGGATGGCACTTTGCGTCCCGGTCTGGCTCAATCCGAGACCGCCGACCACAAGCGCAATCTTTACGCCCCGCGATCCAGACGACGGGCGCGCGTACTGATCCATGGGCCGCGTCCCGTCCGGCCCGATAATGGGAAGGCGGCCCTGGGGGCTGTCTTCCAACAACGCATCGTTCGGAATCGCCGCCATACGCGGGTCTTGCCCCTTGGCACCCTGGACTTGGATAAAGGCAGGTCCGTCGCCGTCTCGTTGTTTCGGAGAAAACTTCGTGACGACGTTACCATTGTCGGTCAACGTCTCCTCGACATGGGCGCCTGATAGGCCGCCGCTGGTCTTTTGACCATGACGGGACGCAACAGCGGTGTCCTGCTCGGTTTTGTTGTCGGGTTGCGCAGCATCCGCGGCGACCGGATTTTCCGTCTCGACCTGTCGCAATCCAGAAGGGGAAAGCGCGATCCAGGCCGATACACCGATCAGAAGCAGGACGCTGAGAAAACCGAAAATCCGGACAAGCGATAAATACGACTGCGATGCACCCGGCCGGCGCGGCTTGCGGTTTTGACCAAGAGGCGCGTTGAGATCCGTTCCCAAGAGTGAACCTATCGACCGGGATAAGGCGGCAGACCATCTGCGCCCTCTTTAAGAATCAGCCGCCCGGCCATGAAGACCGGGCGAGCATAATGATCAGAGCCTTTAAAGCGCTGGAAGCCGGATCAGGGTTTCAATTCCGCCTTTTCCGGATTGGCCGGGAAAGCGGGGTCCGTCTTCTTGCCGCGCAGGAGATCAAGAGCGTAGTTGAGCTGAATATCGTCCTTTGGTTCCGGCGGCACGTAGGCAACCGAGCCGGAACCTTCTTCCGTCTCGTTCTGGCCTTGGATGTGGCCACGCAGACTCGACTCGCTGGTTGCTTCCACCTTCCCAAGCAGTTCCGGCGGCAGAGGCTGCTCTACCTTGATGTCAGGCGAGATGCCCGTGCCTTGGATCGACTTGCCTGACGGCGTGTAATAGAGCGCGGTCGTCAAACGCAACGCACCGGCTTCTCCGAGAGGGATGATCGTCTGGACAGAACCCTTGCCGAAGGAACGGGTACCCAGCACCGTCGCACGCTTCAGGTCTTGAAGGGCACCGGCGACGATTTCCGACGCGGAGGCAGAACCACCGTTGACGAGAACGATGACCGGCTTGCCGTCCGTCAGATCGCCTGGCGTCGCGTTGAAGCGACGGGTTTCGTCGGCATTGCGGCCGCGCGTCGAAACGACTTCGCCGCGATCCAGAAACGCATCCGAAACATTGATGGCCTGATCGAGCAGACCGCCGGGGTTGAGACGCAGGTCGAGCACATAGCCCTTCAGCTTGTCGGCCGGAACCTGTGTCTTGATCTTCTCGATTGCAGTCTTCAGGTCGTCGAAGGTCTTCTCCGTAAAGGAAATAACGCGGACATAGCCGACATCATCCTCTGCGCGGAACTTCACGGCGCGAACTGCGATGATGTCGCGGACGATGGTGAGGTCGATTGGCTTCTCCGCACCCTTGCGCAGGATGGTAAGCTTGATCGGTTTGCCGACTTCGCCGCGCATCTTGTCGACTGCTTCTTCCAGCTTCAGGCCGCGAACATCCTGGCCGTCGATCTTGGAGATGAAATCGCCGGCAAGAACGCCAGCGCGGGCAGCGGGCGTGTCGTCGATCGGGCTGGTGACCTTAACGAGGTCGTCTTCCATCGTGACTTCAATACCGAGACCGCCGAACTCGCCCTTGGTCTGGGTGCGCATGTCTTCGGCGTCAGTCGAGTTCATGTAGCTCGAATGGGGATCGAGCGACGAGAGCATGCCGTTGATCGCATTCTCGATCAGCTTTTCGTCCTGCGGCGGCGTGACGTACTGGGCGCGAACGCGCTCGAAAACGTCGCCGAAAATCGCCAGCTCGCGATAGGTCGACGGATTGGCGGCCACGGCCGGAATGGTGGCCGAATAGACCACGCCCATGGCGGTCGCACCCATCAGTGCCCCGACCAGAACAAGTGATGCCCTACGAATCATTGCGTGCCTTTCCGGTGTCTTGAGCGGTCCACCAAGGTCGGGAATCAACCGGTTTTCCATCTTTTCTGAATTCAATGTAAAGCGTTGGCCGATCCGTTTCCAGCGCCAATGCGGTTGCACTTGCCACTCTTTTTGCCCCCATGACGGCAAGGGGCTCGCCGGCGACGACGAACTGGCCCTGCTGCACGTTGACGCCATCCATTCCCGACAGAACGACATGGTAGCCGTCCCCGGGATTAAGAATGATCATCTGGCCATAGCTGCGGAATGCCCCCGCAAATACGATCCAGCCGTCCGATGGTGCGGTCACGACGGCGCCCGCATCCGTTTCGAGCATCATGCCCTGAAGACTGTGCCCCGTGCCGTCCGCATCGCCAAACCTGCGCACCGGCTTGCCGGCGGCTGGAAAGGCGAGCTTTTTCTGTAAATCGGAAAAAGCATATGCAGGCGCAATGCGGTTTTTGTCAGGCACTGAGTTGCGCGCGAGTTCACGTGCCGCCTCCCGCTGCGCCTCAGACATCTGCCGCTGCCGTTCGGCTTCCGCCCGGGCAGCCTCAGCTGCCTGTTTTACCGAGGAAATCTCTGTTTCGAGCGAGCCGATCAGGCCTTCGAGGCTGGTCGCCCGGGCTGCCAGTTCTTCCGCTTTTTGGCGCTCGGCCAGCAGCTCGGCTGCGTTTTTATCACGAAGTCTTGACTTCTCGGCCACCAGAAGTGACATGCGCCGCTCTTCTTCCATCCGGGCGGTCATATCGTTGGTCAAAGACTGCTTCTGGGCCGCGATATCGGCCCGCAAGGACGACAGTGCCTTCAGGTCCGCAGCAAGGTTTTCAGTCTCTTTTCGGATGCCGGGGACCACCGCGCCGAGAAGAATGGCGCTTCGGACGGAACCGAGCGCATCCTCAGGGGAAACCAGAAGCGCCGGAGGCGGATTGCGCCCCATGCGCTGCAGAGCGGCCAGAACCTCCGCAAGCACCCCGCGTCTTGCGCGAAGCGACGTGTGGACCGCATCTTCCTTGGTCCTTAGATCGTTGAGCTTTGCCTCACCGTCGACAATCTGTTGCTCGAGGGCCTTGCGCTTGCTTGCGGATTCGACAACCGCGGTCCGCAAATTTTCGCTGGTCTTCTCCAGATCAGCAATGCCTTGCTCAAGACTTTGAGCTTTTTCCTTGGAGAGACTGATGGACTTCGAAAGGGCGTCAAGCTCGCTTCGCGTCTTGTCTCGCCGCGCCGTCAGTTCTGCTTCGGGAGCCGGTTGCGTCTCTTGCACAGCCGGGACAGAATCCTGTGCCCACGCACCAGCAGAAAAATGAGCAGTAACGAAAAATGCGGACGCTGCCATGAGCACACGAATACCCTGGCCGATCGCCGAGATCGCCCCTGTCTGATTGACAGCCTTGCTCTTGATTTTTCCCATGCCGCCTGTTGCCGCACCCCTTACCGCGCGAATCTAAGCTGATTTGGCGCGGTCGCCAACAGCAATCGCCCTCAATTGCGGCGGCCAAATGGCGAGAAAGCCGCCAATTGAGTGACAATCAGCCTGCCGCCATGCGCTTCTGCGGCCCGTCTTCCGGCATGGCGGTGAGGCAGGCCTGAATCTGGTCCATTGCCATCGAGGCGAAGCCAGCGAGAAGGTTCTGTTGTTCCCGGCTAAAGGCCGAATGCGGCACCGTATCGACGATGCACAGCGTGCCGATTTTCGCACCACTCACCGCTTCCGTCAGCGGTGCACCGGCGTAGAACCTGAAACCGCGCTCACCTTTGACGAGTTCGTTTCCGGCGAAACGTACATCCTTGGCTGCATCCAGAACCACCATCGTTTCCGAACTCGCAAGGGCGTGGGAACAGATCGCCATATCCCGCGCCGTTGATTCAAGCTCGATACCAAAGCGACCGACAAAGCGCTGCTCTTGCGAATCCACGATCGTTACAACCGCGATTCCTGTTCCAAGGGCCTGTGACGCCATCTGGCTGATGCCGTCAAGCGATTGCCGGACGGTCGGGGTCAAAGCCTTAAGAACCCTCTCGACACAGATCAAGCGTGCAGCTTCGTCAGCCGGCCGAAGCGCCGGTATGCCGCTCGCGACGACGAAACGGCTGATGACCCGGTTTCTCCCGCTACGTTTGGCGCCGTATAGCGCCTCGTCAGCCGCCGCGACCAGCGCATCTGCATTCTGCGGTCCATCGTGTCCTGTGGGCTCAAAGGTTGCCACCCCGAAACTCGCCGTCACACGACCGAGGCTTGAGCGCGCATGCTCAATCGCCAGCTCTTCGATGGCGCGACGAACGTCCTCTGCGATGACATCAGCCAAGGAGGCATCTGTATCTGGAAGTATGATCGCCATTTCCTCGCCACCATAGCGGGCAACGGTATCGGTTTCACGATCAAGCCGGTCGCGGATCGTCTGAGCGATTGCGCGCAGACACTCATCACCCTTCTGATGGCCATAGAAATCGTTGAACAGCTTGAAACGGTCTACATCGATCATGATCACGGACAGAGGCCGTGCCCCCGCCTGGGCGTTTGAAAATGCCTCGTCCAAGCAGATGTCAAATCGGCGACGATTGAACAAACCGGTAAGTTCGTCGATATGAGCCAGCCGGCGATAGCGCATTTCGCTCTTGCGGCGGAACTGGAATTCCCTGGCGAGCATGACCGAAAGAAAGACGACACAGGCTGCCAGGGCCAGAAACGACACCGCGGTCATCGAAGCAAGACGTAGCCAACCTGCGTATATTTCCTCGACCGATAGCCCGACCGTGACAATCAATGGCAGGACGGCGACCCGACCGACGTTGAACAGCCTCTCGACACCATCGATCGCGGATGGCGCGACGAAGGATTTCTCAGCCGTTGCAAGTTTCCAGAAGATATCGGACGCCACATAATTCGCTCCGACAGTGCCTGGAATTTCGGGCGCCCGCAGCAAGAGAGTACCATCCGTGCCGTAGAGGCTGATAGCCCCCTTGTTGCCAAGCTCGAGAGAGCTGAACAAAGGCATGAAGGAGGACAAACGCAGGGAGAAGACGGCTACACCCGAGAACTTGCCTGTTGCGTCCGTCAGTCTGCGACTAAGAATGACCGCGGGCTCCTTTAGGGGGGAAACACCCACCGTCTTGGCCGTAAAAAGAAGATCCTGCCTGCTGCGCTCCTGCGTAAAGAAGAAGGCCTCATTGGCAAAATTCGTTCTCAAGCGCGGACTTGTCTCGGAGCTCAGCTTCAATTCCCCCCGGGCGTCGAGAATATGGATTTCGCCGATACCGACCTCACTGCCGGAGCCGCCCAAAAAGGCGCGACGCTTTTGCGGATCAAAGCGGAAATTGGGGTCGACGCGCAGAAGCTCGCGCACGGACATGAGGGCCTGATCGGCACCATGAAATGTCTGGAGGATCTCGCGCTGAACCGACACGCCGAGATTGTTGGCGGCCACTTCGGCCTGCACCCAATCCTGATGGCGCTGGTCGGAAAGCAGAAGAGCAAAGAGGGCGATGAACCCTGAAAGGGTGACAAGAAGGACCGCGGACCAGAGAACGACAGTGATACGGCGGCGCCTCGAAATCACGACGTCATCTTGCGGCAGAATAGTGGATGCGCCCTTCACATTCGTCCTTCCGAAAGGGACGCGGCGCACGCTCAAGTGCCACCCGCGATTTCCTGCAGTCGCAACTGCAGAAATCAGGCTAACATCGAGACACTTAATGCCGTGTTACATCAGGTAAACAATGTGGGCACGTATTCGAGGCGCGATAGCCGAAGTCAAATACGATGGTATGGGTGGCCGGAAAGAATAGTGACCGCTCGGTATAATTGTTCGGCTATCAGGATACGCACCAGTTGATGGGGCCAGGTCATTTTGCCGAGACACACCACCGCGTCAGCCCGCCCATGAAGTGAAGGATCAAGTCCATCGGCGCCGCCGATGGCGATCATCAAGTCACGCTTGCCCATATCGCGAAAAGACCCGAGGAGCGAGGCAAAAGCAGGTGAATCCAAGGCCCTGCCGCGCTCATCCAGGAGAAGGAGTAGACTGCCCTCGGGCAAGGATTTTTCAAGCATGCCCGCCTCCTCGCGTTTGCGCGTGTCGGAGCTGGAAGCACGGCTCTCAGCCACCTCCACGATGCGGGAAAATTCAAGACCGATGGCCGGCCCTGCTTTGGCAAAGCGATCGAGATAGCGTGCAGCCAGATCTTTTTCCGGGCCGGCCTTGAGGCGTCCGACGGCAAAAAGACCAACACGCATGAGTTTACTCCAATTCGTACACTCGCGGCATCGAGCGACGCCGGGGACCGCTCCGAGAACACGACGTTTCCAAGTCCGGTTCGGGCCGCAGCCGGTCATGCTTGCATTGCCGTCAAAGCGGCGGCAATCCGCATACGCGCGTTATCCGACGCCTCGCAAAGACAGCACCTGCAGCGTCTCTGGCAAACAAGCTTTCCTTAGGCGCGTCTTCCAACGAACCAGAAATGCGTGCCATTAATGCATTGGCTTCAGTCGCCGTTGCGTGACATGCCTAATGCAGCCGACCGTCTTCCATGTCCGGCGCAGCCCACATCTTCTCGATGTTGTAGAACTCGCGGATCTCCGGTCGGAAGATATGGACGATGATGTCGCCGCTGTCGATCAGAACCCAATCGCCCGTTTCCAGACCTTCGACGCGGGCATTGCCATGACCCTCGTCCTTGAGATCGGAAATGAGATGGTCTGCTATCGCCATGACATGCCTGCTCGACCGCCCCGAAACCACGACCATGTAGTCCCCGAGCGCCGACTTTCCGGCAATGTCGATAGTGACAATATCTTCCGCTTTGGAGTCCTCGAGACTGTTGAGGACCAGGTGAAGAGCACGCTCGGCAAGATCGCTGCCTTGGGTCGTGCTGTGAGGGAAAATGCGTGTAACATTTCCCTTCGCGTGTGCTGTTGTCAGGGTCTTTCCTTTCCAGTTTAACAGAACAGGCACCACGACTCGTCTTGTCCAACGAGCCGTCACACCAAATGTAGGCATCAATGCCTTAACGTTTCAAGACACGAGAAATAAATGATGGATTGTTCCCATTGTTCCGAGGCAGATCGGCAACGGTGGATCTGAAGACGCTCATTCCATCTTCGTCCTCAGTGCTGTGGAGCTCAACGGCGAACGCGGCCCATGGATGAACGTCCAGGCGGGGGCAGCGCGCGATGCGAGATTTGCGGCATCCTCCTCATCGACCCGGGCGTAGTCGAAGGTTTTCGCCATCTTCGAGGACAAGTAGGACAGCGTTGCGCCCGGCCGATCAATGACCGCGATCGGATAGGTTTTTGCGATCGTCTGCCAATCCTGCCAGAGATGAAAACTTTTCAGATTGTCCGCGCCCATGATCCAGACGAAACGCACGCCGCGGTTCTTCTGGCGGATCTTTTCCAGCGTACGCGCCGTATAGCTCTGCCCAAACCCCTGCTCGAACGCCGTCACCTTGATGCGTGGATCATGTGCGATCTTTTCACACAGCGCGATGCGTTCGCAAAGCGGCGCCAGTTGATTGCGGCTTTTCAACGGATTACCCGGGGTCACCATCCACCAGAGCTGATCGAGCTTCAACCGGCGCAGCGCGATATCCGCTACCAACTGATGGCCCGCGTGGGGCGGATTGAACGAGCCGCCAAACAACCCTACCCGCATGCCCGGCTCGACATGCGGCATCTTCAGGTAGTGCGTGGCAACGCCGACTTCACTCACTTAAGCGCGAACCTGACCGCTGCCGCGCACCCGGTACTTGAACGAGGTCAGTTGCTCGACGCCAACGGGGCCGCGCGCGTGCATCTTGCCGGTCGCAATGCCGATTTCTCCGCCCATCCCGAACTCGCCGCCGTCGGCAAACTGGGTGGAGGCGTTGTGAAGCAGAATGGCCGAATCTATTTCAGCAAAGAAACGCTCGACCACCGACGGGTCTTCCGCGATGACAGCGTCCGTATGGGAAGACGACCATTTCGAAATATGCTCGATCGCGCCGGAAACGCCGTCGACCAGGGCGACCGAGATGATGGCATCGAGATACTCCGTCGCCCAGTCTTCTTCTGTCGCCGCAATCAGGCCCGGCATCATGGCGCGCAGTTCCTCACACGCCCTGACTTCGCAGCCGGCTTCCAGCAGGGCCGTCAGCAATGGCTCCGCGAAACGATCCTTCACTGCGCGATCGATCAGCAATGTTTCGGCCGCCCCGCAAATCCCGGTGCGCCGCATCTTGGCGTTGACGACGATTTTCCTCGCCATCTCCAGATCGGCAGACTTGTCGACATAGACGTGGCAAACGCCTTCGAGATGGGCAAAGACAGGCACCCGCGCCTCGTTCTGCACGCGCGCAACAAGGCTTTTGCCGCCGCGCGGCACGATGACGTCGATCGTTCCGCCAAGCCCGGTCAGCATCGCCCCGACCGCGGAACGATCGGCAACAGGAACCACCTGGATAGCATGCTCTGGAAGCCCTGCATCCTTCAGCCCCCGCACGAGGCAGGCATGGATAGCCTGCGATGAATTGAGACTGTCCGACCCACCGCGCAGGATCACGGCGTTGCCAGCCTTGAGGCACAAGGCACCCGCATCAGCCGTCACATTCGGCCGACTTTCGTAGATAACGCCGATGACGCCGAGCGGCGTGCGCACACGCTCGATATGCAGACCGTTCGGCCGGTCCCATTGGGCCATGATATGGCCCACCGGGTCAGGCAGCTCGGCAATCGCACGAATGGCATTGGCCATGTCGAGCACGCGGCCTTCCGTCAAGGTCAACCGGTCGAGGAAAGAGGCGGCAACACCGGTCTCACGGGCATTTTCAAGATCAAGCGCATTGGCCGCAAGAATTTCGTCCCTCCGGGCAACGATAGCACTTGCCATGCTCACAAGGGCGGCGTGCTTGCGCTCCGCCGACGCAATGGCCAGTGGCCGGCTGGCGGCGCGCGCCTGACGGCCGATGACCGCCATGATTTCCTGGATTTCCTTTTTGCGCGCATCGTCAAGCATGAGCGTCACTCCTCTCCGACTCGGCTTGCCGCCGGGCCGCCGTCATTACCATGTCATCACGATGAACCATGGCCGCACGCCCGGCATAACCAAGGATCGCGGCAATTTCCGCGGATTTGCGCCCCGCAATCTGGCGCGCTTCATCCGCATCATAACCGGCAAGTCCGCGGGCAATCTCGCGGCCCTCTGAGCCGATGATGGCAATCGTATCGCCGCGGCTGAACGAGCCGATAACCTGGCGAACGCCGGCCGGAAGCAGGCTCTTGCCCGAACCCAGTGCATTTTCCGCACCCGTATCGATCGTGATGCTACCGGCCGGCAGCAATTGCCCGGCAATCCAGGTTTTGCGTGCCGTCACCGGAGAGGCCGATGGTGCAAACCACGACGAACGCGCGCCCTCGACCAAGGCCTGCAGCGGACGCTCCGTCTTGCCAGAAGCGATGATCATGGCGCAGCCGGCCGCCGTCGCGATCTTGCCGGCATCGATCTTTGTGCGCATGCCGCCACGGGACAGTTCGGACGCCGCGCCACCCGCCATCGCCTCGATCTCCGGCGTGATCGCTGCAATGGTTTCGAGGAAACGTGCATCGGGATCGAGATGCGGCGGCGCGGTATAGAGCCCGTCAATATCCGACAACAGCACCAGCAGATCGGCCCCCGTCATGGTCGCCACGCGGGCCGCCAGCCGGTCATTGTCGCCATAGCGGATTTCCGATGTGGCCACGGTATCGTTTTCATTGATGATCGGCACCGCGCCGATCTTCAGGAGTTGGCTGATCGTCGCCCGCGCGTTGAGATAACGGCGGCGCTCTTCGGTATCGCCCAGCGTCAACAAAATCTGCCCGGCCACGATATCATCGTTCGACAGGCTCTCGGACCAGGCGCGGGCAAGCGCAATCTGTCCGACCGCCGCCGCTGCCTGACTTTCCTCAAGCTTCAACGCGCCGGACGGCAGATCCAAGACACTACGGCCAAGTGCGATCGCGCCGGAGGAAACGACGAGCACATCGACGCCCCTCGCCTTCAGCGTGGCAATATCGGCACACATGCCATCAAGCCATTGTTTCTTCAGCCCCGTCTTGCGATCGACCAGCAGCGCCGATCCGATCTTGATGACGATCCGGCGATACTTTTCCAAAGGTTTGCGGGTAGCAGTCATGTCAGTCGTCGTCCCCGACCGTCTGAGCACGCACGATAACATCACGCAGCGCCCGGAGCGTGTCCGTCATTCCGGTTCCGACGATCGCGGAAAGCAGACGCGGCGTCTGGCCGCAGACTTTCGCCAGCGCTTTCTGCTTCTTCTTCAACTCGTCCGGATCAAGCACGTCGATCTGCGATAGGGCGACGATCTCCGTCTTGTCCGTGAGTTCGCCGCCATAGGCTTCCAGTTCGTGTTTTACGGTCTTGTAGGCCTTGGCGACATCTTCTTCCTGCGCGGAAACGAGGTGAAGCAGCACGCGCGTACGCTCGACATGGCCAAGGAACCGGTCGCCGAGACCGATGCCTTCATGCGCGCCCTCGATCAGCCCCGGGATGTCGGCCAGAATGAACTCGCGCCCATCGATCGTGGCGACCCCAAGGTTGGGATGCAGCGTCGTGAAGGGGTAATTGGCGATCTTCGGACGTGCGCGGGTGCAGGTCGCAAGGAACGTGGACTTGCCGGCATTGGGAAGCCCGACCAGACCGGCATCGGCAATCAGTTTCAGGCGCAGCCAGATCGTCTTTTCCTCGCCCTCAAGACCCGGATTGGCCCAGTTCGGGGCCTGATTGGTCGAGGTCTTGAAATGCGCATTGCCGAAGCCGCCATTGCCGCCGGCCGCGAGACGGAACCGCTGACCTTCGGCGATCATGTCAATGATCAGGGTCTCCTGATCCTCTTCGAAAATCTGCGTGCCGACCGGAACCTTCAGCGTCACGTCAGCACCGCCGGCGCCCGTGCGATTGCGCCCCATGCCGTGGATACCCGTGCCGGCCTTGAAATGCTGCTGGAAGCGAAAATCGATGAGCGTATTCAGACCGTTGACGGCCTCCACCCAGACATCGCCGCCGCGCCCGCCATCACCACCGTCCGGCCCCCCGAACTCGACGAATTTCTCGCGCCGGAACGACACGGCACCCGCACCACCATCGCCGGAGCGGATATAGACCTTCGCTTCATCGAGAAATTTCATCGTCTTGCCAATCGTCGTTGTGCGCCTGCGCCGAAGCCGCCATCGATATAGCTGCTCACAGCGCAGGTCAAAGAATATCCTGCTATTTCCGGTCTCAACCGATCATCCGAACCTGTTTTGGCATGATCAGCATCCGGACATATGAAAATGCGCCGGAGGACCGGCGCATTTGATCTTCAATCTATTGCGGCGAGCGAAGTGCAGCCGCCGTGATCGCGGTTTCGATATGGCTCACCATCGCATTGCGCGCGAGCGCGTAAATGTCGCGGCAGCCGGTGATCTCGAAGCCGAGAGCCTTCTGAAGCTTCAGCGATGCGCCATTGTCGGCGAACACGCCGGAATGCAGCACCGCCTGCGGCATCCGCCTGAAGAACCGCTGGATTGTCGCATGCACCGCCTCACAGGCATATCCCCGGCCCCAGTAGTAACGGTTCAGCCAGTAGCCGAGATGCCACTGACCATGGCGCAACTCCAAGCCGACGCAGCCGATGTGAACGTCGTCGCCATCGGTGATCGCCAGCGTCCAGCCTGCGAACAGGCCGGAATTCTGGCGCACCAACCAGTCCAGCGCATCCTGCCGGTGATAGGGCGTCGCCACCCGGGCCAGCATGCGCGAGACCTGATAGTCACCGAGCGACTGGGCAACAGCATCGGCGTCATCGAGCCGGTGTGGTCGCAGGACCAGACGTTCCGTGCGGATGGTGGGGCAGGGACCGAGATCAGGCTTCTGCGCCGCGACCGGCCGTTCCCGCAGATGAGCGGTCATCTCAAGCCTCCCCAGCTGCGCAACGACATCCAGGTCTTGCGGTCGAGCCTGTACCACTCGACGGCCATCATGCCGCCCAGCGCCAGGCTCTCGACCATGCCGCTGCCCTGGAACTGGAAACCGCACTTCTGGATGACCCGCCGTGAGGCGACGTTCATGACCCGGCACCGCGCATCGATCTGGTCGATGTCGCGGGTACGGAAAGCCATGTCGGTCAGCGCCTGGGCGGCCTCCGTGGCGTAACCCTCGTTCCAGTAGGGCTCGCCCAGCCAGTAACCCAGCTCCGCCGTCTTGCCATCGGGATGTGGCTCGATACCGCAACAACCGAGAAACGCGCCGTTATCCGCTTTGGTGATCGCGTAGACGCACTTGCCAATCGTGCCCGTCTTTGTACGTCGTACAAAATCCGCGGCATCTGCCACCGTGTACGGGTGCGGCATGCGCGAAACCATGGTGGCGATATTGGCGTTGTTGGCAAGATGGGCAAGGGCGTCGATATCGTCTTCATGCGGCGTGCGCAAAACCAGCCGTGGCGATAACAATATCGGGCAATCGGTCCTTGACCTTTGAGGCCTTGGCCTCTCCTGGGGGGACCGGGATTGGTCCTGCCTCAACAATTCGGTTTGCATCTTAAGTCCTCCAAAGACACGAAAAAAGGGGAGATGGGTATTGCCCCATCTCCCCTTTTGATCTTTGGCGAAAACCAGATGCGGTCAGCCGGGTCGATGAGACGCCGGCTGTTTTAGAGCGCTACCGGCTTATTCCGCTGCTTCCGCTTTCGGCATGACAGACACGTACACGCGGCCATTGGCCTTCGTACGATAGTCCACGTTGCCTGCCGTAAGCGCAAAAATGGTGTGATCCTTGCCGAGGCCGACATTGGCGCCCGGATGCCACTGCGTACCGCGCTGACGCACGATGATGTTGCCTGCGACGACAACTTCGCCGCCAAACTTCTTCACGCCAAGGCGCTTGGAGTTGGAATCGCGACCGTTACGCGAAGAACCGCCAGCTTTTTTGTGTGCCATGGTATGTCTCCTTTAAACCTTAGATCCTGGGGCTCAGTTGGCAGCTTCGGCGGCTTCAGACTTCTTGGAAGCCTTCTTCGCCTTGCCGGCAGCAACGATGTCCAGAATGCGGACAATCGTCTGGTGCTGGCGATGACCGCGCGAGCGCTTCGAGTTCTGGCGACGACGCTTCTTGAAGGCGATGACCTTCTTGGCGCGACCCTGCTCGACAACCTCGGCGCTGACAACAGCACCTTCGACAAACGGAGCACCGATGGCAGCATCGGCGCCGACGCCGACCATCAGGATCTCGGTGAATTCAATCTTGTCGCCTGCCGCGCCGTCGAGCTTTTCGATCGTGACGACATCGTTGGCGGCCACGCGGTACTGCTTACCGCCGGTCTTGATGACTGCGAACATTTTTTATCCTTTCATGTTCGTTCCGGCTCTCCATCCAGGAATGGGGCCGTCTTTTTCTCAGTCGGACAATGACAAGGCACTAGGCCTTGCCGGTGAACGGGCACAATAGAAGCCCGGCGCGGTGAGGGCATGCCACACCACTTCAAGTGCCGCGATTACTTGAAGCGGCAAAACCTGTCAAGACGAGACATCTGATTTTGCGTCATTTTCATGAATCCGCCCCCTTGCCATCCTGATCGTCTGCCGCTATGAACCGCCTCGCGCTTAAAAGCGTCGACCAAGGATGACCCGGAGAGGTGGCTGAGTGGTCGAAAGCACCGCACTCGAAATGCGGCATACGGGCAACCGTATCGTGGGTTCGAATCCCACCCTCTCCGCCATTATCCCTTTGTCCAACCCGGACACAAAGTCTCTTCTCCTCCGACTTTAGAAATCGGGTTGCCTTGCAGCTGATGTCATGGTGTACGCAAGAGGCCCTGCCCATGCGATGAGAGCACGATGATAAAGCCATACAAAGTTGCCATTGTCGGTGGAGGACCCGCGGGCTTGATGGCTGCGGAAGTGCTGTCTCGGTCCGGCCTCCATGTCACTGTCTATGAAGCCATGCCCACTGTGGCACGGAAATTTCTTCTTGCGGGGAAATCGGGCCTGAACATTACCCATGCCGAGCCCTTTGAGCTTTTTCAAACCCGCTTTGGCGCAGCCAATGACCTATTGCGGCCAGCCTTGGTGGGGTTCACGCCGGGGGATGTCCGTGCATGGGCGAGCTCATTGGGAACCGAAACCTTCGTCGGTTCCTCGGACCGCATCTTTCCCAAAGCGATGAAGGCATCGCCGCTTCTGCGGACGTGGCTGAAGCGACTTGACGAGCAGGGCGTCGACATCCTAACCCGCCATCGCTGGACCGGTTTCTCGGATACGGGCGCTCTCCTGATTGAAACACCACAGGATACGATTTCGGTTGCTTATGACGCCGTGCTTCTGGCTTTGGGTGGCGCCAGCTGGCCGCGTCTGGGATCAGACGGAGCCTGGACGAAGGAGCTTGAAAAATACGGCATCAACATTTCTCGCCTGCGTCCCGCCAATTGCGGCTTCGATGTGGACTGGAGCGAGTTCTTTCGCGAGCGCTTCGCAGGTGCGGCCCTGAAGTCAGTGAAGGCCACGTCGGATGCAGGATGTTTTCCGGGCGAATTCGTCATCTCCGCCACCGGTATCGAAGGCAGCCTCGTCTACGCCCATGCCGCTGCCTTGCGCGATCGCCTTGAACGCGGGGAGGATACCGTCCTGACAGTGGATCTGGCCCCTGGACGGACCCGGGAACGCCTGGCACAGGATCTCGCGAGGCAGGATAGCAAGACCAGCCTTTCAAACCGGCTTCGCAAGGGTGCCGGGTTGGAGGGTGTCAAAGCCGCGCTTGTCCGGGAAATGGCAACCACCAGGGATGCCGCTGCGCTGGCGGACCTTATCAAGGCGCTGCCGATCCAAGTTGTCCGTCCGCGGCCTATCGCCGAAGCCATTTCGTCGGCTGGCGGCATCGATTTTGCGGAGATCGATGGCGACTTCATGCTGAAGAAGATGCAGGGGATCTTTGTCGCCGGGGAGATGCTGGACTGGGAAGCCCCGACGGGAGGTTACCTGCTCACCGCCTGCTTCGCGACGGGAAAGGCCGCGGCGGAAGGGATAGGGCGTTTTTTCTCCCGGAGAACAACATCATAAGGTGAGGCGAGCCTCCACCCCGTCCCCTCGTCCGGTCGCGGGTGATCGCAACTCGAACGTCCCGTTCATCTGGGACACGAGTTTTGCGATGATCGAAAGCCCCAGCCCGGCGCCGGCGGCCATGGTCTTGCCGCGAACAAACCGCGCCGTGAGGGTGGAAAGCGTATGGGCATCGATAAGCGGCCCACCATTCGCAACCACGATTGTACCATCCGCGGCCGCATAAATCCGAACAGGCTGGTGTGCGTCCCCATGAGCAAGCGCATTCTCAAGAAGGTTGCGCATGACGATGGCAAACGCATCGGCGTTGATCGGCCTGACGAGCGTCGTGCCTTCGGCGATTTCCAGCTCGATCTCCGCCCTGGCAAGAAGAAGCCGCCTCATCTCATCCGTCACCGCCCGCAGCACCGGCACCAGATCCGCCGGGTTGTCGTTTACCGCAATACCCGCCTCGGCCCGGGAGAGCTGCAAAAGCTTCTCCGCGAGACGCCCGAGGTTTCCAAGAGAGCGGGCGATCTGTGTCGCCCGTGCCTTTGAGGCCGCGTCGGTCAGCTCCTCAATGAGGCGCTGGGTTTGGGCGAGGGCGCCCGCGATCGGCGTGCGAAGCTCATGCGCGCTGTTGGCCGTAAACTCCCGCTCCGCCTCCAGCGCTGCCTTCAGTCGTTCGAGCAGAAGATTGACCGAATGCGCGATCGGCTGCAGCTCCACCGGCAGAGCAAGCTCTTCAAGCGGCGCCATGTTTCCCCCGTCCTTTCCGGCAATCGTCTTCCGAAGAGCCTCGACCGGTTTCAGCACTCGGCGCACAATCACCCGAATGGCAATGATACTGGCGGGTACCAGCACCAGCAACGGCAGGATCAGCGTGCTGCCAGCTTCGACTGCAGCCTCCCGCCGGAAAGAGAGCGGATCGGCCACCTGAACGAAAATAGAATTATCGGCGGAAACCGCAGTATAAATCCTGTGCGTCGGCGTATCGTGATATCCGCGTTTCAGGGGCGCATCCAGGGGAGGGCCGGACAGGGCATGGGAACGCAGGAGAACGGCTCCATCGGCGTCCCGGACCTGATAGGTGAGATAGGCCTCTTCGGGCAATACATCCGATGCTATGCGTCCCGGTCCATTGGAATTGCCGGCCTCCCGCGCAAGATCATCGAGCACGAGTGGCATAAGCCGATCTGCCGTCTCTTCCAGCACACTGTCGAAGATTTCCCCGAACTCTTCGAGCATCACCATGATACCGAGGCCTGCCGCCACCAGCCAGAAAGCGGTGACCGTGCCCGTCAGGGCGACAATGAGCCGACGGCTCATGCTCGACTTCACCAACCGCGCCCTCATGCCTTCGCATCCAGACTGTATCCAAGACCTCGCACCGTTGCGATTCGATCCCTGCCGATCTTCTTGCGAAGGCGGCTCACATAAACTTCCACCGTATTGCTTTCGATTTCGGAGCCGAAGGCATAAAGAGCTTCCTCGATCTGGATTTTCGAGACGATTGCTCCGGGTCGTTCCATCAGACGCTCCAGCACGGCCCATTCCCGTGCGCTCAGTGATACGGCAGCACCATCGGCAAGCAGGTGACGATTGGCCAGATCGATGACAAGGCCCGGCAACCGGACGATCGACGCCGGCTTTCCGGCATAGCGCCGCGCGACGGCAAGGATACGAGCGGAAAGTTCGTCGAGATCGAAGGGCTTTATCAGATAGTCGTCGGCACCGCTGTTCAGTCCCTCAATCCGGTCACTGATCTGGTCATGCGCTGTCAGGATGATGACGGGCGTGGCATCCCCTCCCGCGCGAAACTGCTTCAGCAACGTCAAACCTGACCCGTCGGGCAGGCGCAGGTCGAGCAGGACAAGTCCATAGCCGGTAACCTCCAGCGCTGCCCTGGCATCCGCTACCGTAGTAAACCAATCGACCGCATGCCCGTTCGCGAGCACATGGTCGCGAACGGCTTCCCCCAGAATTTGATCGTCTTCCACCAACAAGATGCGCACGAGAGTTTACTTAGGTTCGATTTCAATAAGTGCGTGACGCTGACGATAAAGCAAATTGGTCGAGCGTACAGCGTTCGCGATTGAATGTTCAGGACGTTGGGATCGACCGGCAAGCGGCAAATACGTCCAGGTAAGGGTCATAGATGGAGGTCTGGATGTTCATCATTCCGAGAACGGTGTGAAAGAGATTGTCATGGGATTGGGGCTCTTCCGTCGTTTTCTGGACGCAGGACCGTTTGAGACCATTGGTTGCCGCGAAATCCTGATCGAACCAAAGGACAAATGGGATATGGGTCTGTTCTTCCGGCGCCATGAAATAGGGCATGCCGTGCAGATAGATGCCGTTTTCACCCAGCGATTCGCCATGATCGGACATATAGAGCATTGAACCGGCAATCTTGTCTGCGTGCCGCTTCAGGCGATCGATCACCCCAGCGAGCACATGATCCGTGTAGAGGATGGTATTGTCATAGGCATTGACGATCTCCTGGCGGGTACAGGTCGTAAATTCAGCCGAGCGGCAGTCGGGTGTAAATTTGCGGAATTCCTCCGGATAGCGCAGGTGGTAGGCGGGTCCATGGCTTCCAAGCTGGTGGAGCACAAGCACACTGTCGCCCTTGACCGTGCTGAGCCAGGCATCCAGCCGATCGAGGAACATGCCGTCAAGGCACTCCCCATCTTTGCAAAAGCGGGGATCATTGATCGCAGGGAAGCTGACGCTATCAATCCGGTCCGCGACCCCCTTGCTGCCGGTGTTGTTGTCCCACCATGCGACATCGACGCCGGCATGGGCGAGAACATCTGGCAGGGTCTCGGTCGAAAGCCCCTTCATGTGCGTATACTGTTTGCGCGTGTAGATCGAAAACATGCAGGGCAGGGATACGGCAGTTGCGGTGCCGCAACTGGTTGTCTGCGGAAAGTAAAGGACTTGCCTTGCCTTCAGCTGGGGGTTGGTTTCGCGCTCGTATCCTCCGAGCGAGAAATCTGTCGCCCGCGCGGTTTCACCGGCAACGATGATGGTGACGCGCGGCTTTTGCGAGGGCATGCCGACGCTTACACGTTTGGCATCGGAGCCGAGCGGTTCGACGAGGATGTGACGCTCGCCACCACGGTCGATCGTATAGTCGATGGCGCTTGCCAGAGGCAAAAATGGATTGATGATACGCGCCAGATCCTGATGGGTCCGAACCGTCGAGGAAAAGACGCGCGCCTGACTGACTGCCGATATGCCGAAAGCCAGAAGGCAAGGCAGGATGATCGCGAGGTTCCAACCGAGTTTCGACCAGAAGGGGCGATGGCTGATTTCAATCCAGACAAGCAGCAGGCACGGAACAACTGCCGTCAGCGCGAGATGCAGAAACAGGCCGGGCGTGAAAAAACGGCTCGACTCGGGACCAGTTGTTTCCACGACATTGCGGATCATATCGGCGTCAATGATGACA
This sequence comes from Pararhizobium arenae, assembly GCF_001931685.1. Classification (GTDB taxonomy): domain Bacteria; phylum Pseudomonadota; class Alphaproteobacteria; order Rhizobiales; family Rhizobiaceae; genus Pararhizobium; species Pararhizobium arenae. Next base: position 319,154 of record NZ_MOOY01000006.1, read on the forward strand.
CCGTAGTTATCCGTGAACCATGCGGCCACTGAAGCTGTGATAATCAAAAGCCCGAAAAGAGGCTTGGTGAGGTATTTAACCGAAAAAGCCGTCAGGATTGCGGTGAACAGCGCAAGAAGCCCTATGGCAAGGGCACAAAGCGCGACGGTGCTTCCGGACATATAACTGTCGGCGCGCAGCCAGAATGTTCGGTTGAGAACAGACAGCAGAAAGAGCGCGACAACAAAGCTCAAGGTGGCACTGCCGATACGCGGTCTGTTTCGGGCGAGATAGGTAACAAGCGACACGGGATGAAATCCTGACCAGTTTTGACTGGCTACGGATTTCTGCTCTGATGCTGACAGGAACCTGAACGAGGCTGATAAGCGAACAGTGTCTCGACTAGCGCGGCTGTTCTGTTTCATAACCAGCGGGCGAGAAACAGTTGTTTCGACCCGTCAACGCTTCCTGTCGTTGAAGGTAAGGATATCGAGCGTCGCCCGCATCAGGGCAAAAATCGAGGCTAGAACTTTGCGCATGGTTTCCTCCAGAAGCTTTCCGAAGTGCTACACTTCGATGGCCTTGAGGATCACATCATCTTGTTGCCTCGGTTGTTTCGGCGGGAACTTAAACAAAACGACATCATCGACCGAATCTTGCTTCAAGCACGTTTTCCTTGGCAGAAAGTTGCGTTAAGAACGCGCCCGACAAGACGTCCAGACATTGTGCAAACACAAGGAATTCCCCATGACAGTGCGAAACCTGCTCCTTCTGCCCGGCGACGGCATCGGCCCGGAAGCCATGGCGGAAGTTCGCAAGATCATTGCCTACATGAATGACGAGATGGCGGCCGGCTTCACGGTCGATGAAGGCCTCGTCGGCGGATCTGCCTATGACGCCCATGGCGCGGCGATCTCCGACTCCGACATGGAAAAGGCAATGGCGGCGGATGCCGTACTGTTCGGCGCGGTCGGTGGCCCGAAATGGGATGACGTGCCTTACGAAGTGCGCCCCGAAGCGGGCCTTCTGCGCCTGCGCAAGGACATGGAACTGTTCGCCAACCTGCGCCCCGCCATCTGCTACCCGGCGCTTGCTTCGGCGTCCTCTCTCAAGCCGGAGCTGGTCGAAGGCCTCGACATCCTCATCATCCGCGAACTGACCGGCGGTGTCTATTTCGGTGAGCCAAAGACGATCACCGACCTCGGCAATGGCCAGAAGCGGGCGATCGACACGCAGGTCTACGACACCTACGAAATCGAGCGCATCTCCGGCGTCGCCTTTGAAATGGCCCGCACGCGGCAGAACCGCGTGTGCTCCATGGAAAAGCGCAACGTCATGAAGTCGGGCGTGCTCTGGAACCAGGTCGTCACCGCCACTCACAAGGAAAAATATTCCGACGTCCACCTCGAGCACATGCTGGCGGATGCCGGCGGCATGCAGCTGGTCCGCCAGCCCAAGCAGTTCGATGTCATCGTCACCGACAACCTGTTCGGCGACATGCTGTCTGACGTTGCGGCGATGCTCACTGGCTCGCTCGGCATGCTGCCGTCCGCGTCCCTCGGCGCGCCCGATGGAAAGACCGGCAAGCGCAAGGCACTCTATGAGCCCGTGCACGGCTCGGCACCGGACATTGCCGGCAAGGGCATTGCCAACCCGATCGCCATGATCGCATCGTTCGCCATGTGCCTGCGTTACTCCTTCAATCTTGTGAAGGAAGCCGACAATCTGGAAAAAGCCATCGCCAACGTGCTCGACAAGGGCATCCGCACCGGCGACATCATGGCTGAAGGCGCGCGTCAGGTTGGGACCGTCGAGATGGGCGATGCCATCCTCGCCGAGTTCAAGGCACTTTCTGCATAACCGAGCCACACCCGCCTATGTATGAAACGGCACCTGCGTCGCGAGATAAGGGTGCCGTTTTGCGTGGCAGGGTAGAAGCATCGACCATGTAAGCACACGTTCCGGGAAAACGCCGCCTCAATCTTCGTCGTTGGGAAAAGCAGGATTTTCATGCGCAGACCATTCTCTTCCTCTCTCTGGCTGCTGCTCGCCACCGTGCTGCTCGTGGCTATCCTCCTGCCCTTTGATGGAACCCTTTCGCAGCGGGCGCAGGCTTTGCCCGAAGGCGTCGTCGCGTTCAACAATCGCATCACCGACTTCGGCACCTTCGGATGGATGATCTACGGATCCGGATCGATCGCGATCATCACCTACATCGCCAGCCGGGTCGCCAGCAGCACGAGTTTTTCTTCGAAATCAAAAACGGCTTGGCGACTCGCATTGTATTTTCTGGTGACGATTGGCAGCGCCAGTGCCCTGGTGCATGCCGCCAAGCTGATCTTCGGGCGGGCGAGACCGGAACTCTTTGCCGATTATGGCGCCCATAGCCTGTCCTGGCTTGCGGGGCACGAGTGGGTGTACCAAAGCTTTCCCTCCGGCCATTCGGCCGCAGTGGGCTCCTTCTTCGGCGCCTTTTCCATGCTGGTGCCGCGCCTGCGCATCCTGTTCCTGCTCGGCGCAATGACGATCGGCCTCACGCGGGTCGTCGTCGGAGCACATTATCCAAGCGACGTGGCAGCCGGACTGCTGCTGGGCCTGTGGGCAGCGATCATGACCGCCTTTGTGTTTGCCGCCCGCAACTGGCTCTTCCGAAGCGATGAAAACGGCTGGCCCCGACCCAAATCCTGAGCGCGCGGCGCGCGGGATCACACCATTGGAAAATCTGACTAAAAGGTCCATCGTCCTTTCGTTTGCTTGCCCGCATCCGTTCTTTGTGGAACCATGCACACACTGCAAACGGAGGATCTAAAATGTTGGAAACACTCGTCTCTCAGCTCACGGATCCGTTCCGCATAGGATTGATTCTGTTTCTGTTCCTGACGGCATTGCGAACACGCGCAGCCATGGGCCTCGTAAGTCCTCTGGCTCTCGGAGTTGTCTTCGTAGCGATCCTGCTGCCGCTGACGACAGGCGCGGAGACCTTGACGAACAACGAAGCAAAACTCACTGCGATGGCCTGTGGAATCGTCTCGAATGCCATCATCCTCGGGTGCTTTGTCTCGGCATGGGCGGTATGGACGAAGGTTCGGCAATAGCCCACGCAACACCTGCAAGAATCCAACGCCGCCCCCACCAGAACATAGACGATAACAGCAAAACGCCGCGGTTGTCGCCGCGGCGTTTTTGCTGAAATTTCTGCCTGCTGCGAAAAATCGAAACTCGCAGGCTGGCCCGAGGACCAGCCTGCTAGAACGGCAGTTATTTCGCGTCGTCCGCAAAGATATCCTTCTTATGCGTGTTGCCCGGGACGAAGATGGCCCCTATGACAACAGTCGCAGCTGCGATGACGATCGGATACCAGAGACCGCCATAGACGTTGCCGGTCTGCGCCGAGATGGCAAACGCCGTGGCCGGCATCAGGCCGCCGAACCAGCCGTTACCGATGTGATACGGCAAAGACAGGCCGGAATAGCGGATGCGGGTCGGGAACAGTTCGACGAGCATTGCTGCGATCGGTCCATAGACCATCGTCACCAGCAGGATCAGATAGGTCAGGATCAGGATGATCGCGATCTTCTGGCCGGTGAAGATATCGAAGAAGTGCTGCGCACGCGCGACCGTCGTATTGGCTTCTGCCGAGATCGGATAGCCCGCAGCCGTCAGTGCATCGTTGACGCTCTTGTTGAAGGTGGCGGTTGCGGTCTTGAGATCGTCACCGGTTAAAGCAGCAGCGTCATAGGCCGGGATCACCGTTTCGCCGATCTTGACCTGGGCGACGGTTGCAGCCGGATCTTCGACGCTCTGGTAGTTCACCGACGTACGCGCAAGCGTCGCTTTCGCGATATCGCAGGACGAGGTGAACTTTGCCGTTCCGGTCGGATTGAACTGGAACGAGCAATCATCGGGCGATGCGGTGACCGTGATCGGGGTCTGCTGCGCCGCATGAAGGGCCGGATTGGCGGTCTTGGTGAGAAGCGGGAAGACGAACTGATAGGTCACGGCGGCGATGAGGCAGCCTGCGAGGATGATCGGCTTGCGGCCGATGCGGTCGGACAGGCTACCGAAGAAGATGAAGCCGCCGGTGCCGAGGATCAACGACCAGGCCACGAAGACGTTGGCCGAGAAGCTATCGACTTTGATCACGTTCTGCATGAAGAACAGAGCGTAGAACTGGCCGGAATACCAGACAACGGCCTGGCCGGCGACGAGGCCGAGCAGGGCGATGGTGGCGATCTTGGCGTTGCGCCAGCCCCAGATGACGGCAATGACGGCAAACGCGATACCGAGGATCATTGCGATCGAAGAGTTCAGCGTGCCGGTCATGAGGGCGCCGACGAACAGGATCGGGACGATGAGCAGGACGAGAGCGTTGCGGCCAGGACCGAAAGCTTCGCGCAGCGGCGCCTTTGAAGCGGCACCCTCTTCCTTCATTTTCTTGAAGGCAGGAGATTCGTTCATCTGCAAACGAATATAGAGCGAGATCAGCAGCAGAACGATCGATCCCAGGAACGGAATGCGCCAGCCCCAAAGGTCGAATGCTTTGATCATTTTCGGCGTGCCATCGGGATTCATGACGGCTGCACCTGCGGCATCGAGAACCGGTGCCGGATCCCAGTTACCATTGACGTAGCCTTGAACCGCCAGAATGACGATAAGCGAGAGCAGAAGGCCAAGAGTTGCTGTCGTCTGGATGAAAGCCGTGAAATAGCCGCGCTGGTTGGCTGGCGCGTGTTCCGCCACGTAGACCGCAGCGCCACCATATTCGCCGCCCAGTGCCAGACCCTGTAGCATGCGAAGAACGATCAGAATGATCGGCGCCGCAGCGCCCCAGCTGGAGTAACCCGGCAGAAGGCCAACGAGGAAGGTCGAAAGACCCATGATCATGATGGTCATCAGGAAGGTGTATTTGCGACCGATCAGATCGCCGAGCGCACCGAAAACCAGCGCACCGAAAGGACGGACAAGGAAGCCCGCCGCGAAAGCCAGAAGCGCAAAGACGTTGCGGGTCGCTTCCGGGAAGGCCGTGAAGAATTGTGCCCCGATGATCGCGGCAAGCGAACCATATAGATAAAAGTCATACCACTCGAAGATGGTTCCGGCGGACGAGGCCATGATGACCTTCCGCTCCTCTCCCGTCATAGGACGTGAGCGATCCCCAGCGTTCACCTCTGCTATTGCCATTTGTGCCTCCTCCTTGTTCGCCAAACTTGCGATCGGCCCAATCGATGCCTTTGACGAGACACTGCTCCTCAAAGGCACATTTCCTCCACTTAGACAGGGCAGACTAGTTTAGATGCGCCATGTGCCAAGCCCACGATTGGTCGTAAGACCAAAGTCTTAAGCGGCTGGCGCCGCTCCAACAGCCGCACCATCCGGTATATTGTGCTGCCTCGATGGCGCTGACGCCTGAAAACGGCAAGCTTTCGAGGGGGGTGTCTTCAGCGATCAAAGTCGCACACCGCTGAAAGCCGCGCGCACGACGTTGCTGTCTTGACTCTGTTCCAGAAACGCGTATGAGCAACGGCGGAAAAGGAACTGCTTCATGCACCGTTTTGGTTTTGCCATCGCTGCGTTGATTGCCCCGGCATCGTCTGCCGGGCAGGTTTGTTCCTTGCCTATTTTTTCCAAAACTACGGCCAAAACGACGACGAAAACCGTCTAACGTCTCTGGCCCACCGCTCTCTCCCCGGCATGGCCGGGGACATGAAGCCCGCGTCCTTGGCCGGCGGGTTTCTCCCAAAGCCCGCGGAGAGAAGAGAAAGAGAGCAAGACAATGGGTTTCAAGATCGCAGTCGCAGGCGCGACCGGCAATGTCGGCCGGGAAATGCTGAACATCCTTTCCGAACGCGGTTTCCCCGTCGATGAAGTGGTGGCGCTCGCCTCCGCCCGTTCGCAGGGCACCGAAGTTTCCTTCGGCGACAAGACGCTCAAGGTAAAGAATCTCGAGAACTACGATTTTTCCGATACAGACATCTGCCTGATGTCTGCTGGCGGCGCGGTCTCGCTCAAGTGGTCGCCGAAGATCGGCGCGCAGGGTTGCGTCGTCATCGATAACTCTTCGTCCTGGCGCTACGACGCAGAGGTGCCGTTGATCGTGCCGGAAGTAAATCCGGACGCCATCACCGGCTTCTCCAAGAAGAACATCATCGCCAATCCGAATTGCTCGACCGCCCAGCTCGTTGTTGCGCTGAAGCCGTTGCACGACTTTGCCAAGATCAAGCGCGTCGTCGTCTCGACCTACCAGTCGGTTTCCGGCGCCGGCAAGGAAGGTATGGACGAACTCTTCAACCAGACCCGCGCCGTCTTCGTTGCCGATCCGATTGAATCGAAGAAGTTTACCAAGCGCATTGCCTTCAACGTCATTCCGCATATCGATAGCTTCATGGAAGACGGCTATACTAAGGAAGAATGGAAGGTTCTGGCCGAGACCAAGAAGATACTCGACCCGAAGATCAAGGTGACCTGCACCGCGGTTCGCGTTCCGGTCTTCATCGGTCACTCGGAATCGGTCAACATCGAGTTCGAAAACGAGATCACCGCCGATCAGGCGCGCGACATCCTGCGCGAAGCGCCGGGTTGCCTCGTTATCGACAAGCATGAGAACGGCGGATACATCACGCCTTACGAGAGTGCTGGCGAAGACGCGACTTACATCTCGCGCATTCGCGAAGACGCGACTGTCGAAAACGGCCTCAATATGTGGGTCGTCTCCGACAACCTGCGCAAGGGTGCCGCCCTTAACGCCATTCAGATTGCCGAACTGCTCGTCAACCGGGGACTGATCAAGGCGAAGAAGCGGGCCGCCTGAGCATAAAATGTAAGGCCTACCGCAATAAACGCCCCGTCTGTTTCGTAATAGAAACGACGGGGTTTTTCCGTAAGAGTACTTGCCGCCTTCGGGCGACAACAACGACCGGCCGGATTCACGTGAAACGTTTGTAACCCGGGTGAGCGTGACAGCAACCGCAAAGACTGACATCTTGCGGCGAATCTTTTTGAATTTGGCGATGACGGGGTTTTACATGCACAAGACGAAGTGCGTTCTGGCGGGTTTCGCGGCGATGGCCGCAGCCGTCCTCATGCCGGCGACGGCATCTGCAGCGCAATGCGGCAACAACGCTGCCGGTTTCGATGCCTGGGTTCAGGATTTCAAGGCGGAAGCTGCCGCAAACGGCATCAGCAGCTCCGTTTTGAACAAGGCCTTCGCAAACGTCAGCTATAACAAGGCGACAATCCGGGCGGACCGGGGTCAGAAAAGCTTCAAGCTTTCACTCGACCAGTTCCTGCAGAAGCGCGGCGGTCCGACGATCGTTGCTCGCGGCAAGAAGATGAAGGCACAGAACGCAGCGCTCTTCGCTTCGATCGAAAGAAGCTACGGTGTGCCTGCTGGCCCGCTGATCGCCATCTGGGGCATGGAAACCGGCTTCGGCGGCTTTATGGGCAAGGAGCACACCCTTTCGGCAGTCAGCACTCTCGCCTATGACTGCCGCCGCTCGGACTATTTCACCAATCAGCTCTACGCGGCCTTGAACCTCGTTCAGCGCGGCGACCTGAGCCCGGATGCCCGCGGCGCCGCACATGGCGAAATCGGCCAGACGCAGTTCCTGCCCGCCAACGTCCTGAAGTACGGCGTCGATGGTGATGGCAACGGCCATGTCGATATGGTCCGCTCCCGCGCGGATGCTCTGGTCTCGACCGCCAACTTCCTGCGCGGCCACGGCTGGCGGCCGGGGGCCGGTTACCAGCCGGGCGAACCGAATTTTGGTGCGATCCAGAGATGGAATGCAGCAAGCGTCTACCAGCAGGCGATTGCGCTCATGGGCGCCCAGATTGACGGCGGCTGATCGATCAGAATTCCAGTAAAAGCCCGCTGCGTGTCTACGAAGCGGGCTTTTTTGTGCCTCACATTCCGGGTCTGCGGAAATCGCCGGTGGCTGCATCCATGATCCAGAGTTCGCCGGTCGAAATGTCGAACCATGCACCATGCAGATTGAGCTTGCCCTTCTGCTCCAGAATGTTGACGCAAGGGAACGTGCGGAGATTGGCAAGCGAATTGCGGATAGAGACGCGCTCTAACGCACGCTGGCGCTCTCCAGCCGTCATAACGTCGTTCGACTGAATCTGTTCGGCAGCCGGCTTCAGAAGGTTCATCCAGCGACCGATGAAATCACCCGGAGACAGAGGCTCGGCTTCAGGGGCAAGCGCCGCCTTGATGCCGCCACAACGGCCATGCCCCATCACCACGATATCCGAAACCTTGAGCGCCTGAACGGCGAATTCCAATGCGGCCGAGGTCGAGTGGTAATGACCATCCGGCTCATAGGGTGGCATCAGATTGGCGACATTGCGAACGACAAAAAGCTCGCCCGGGCCGGAATCGAAAATTGTCTCTGGCGCGGCGCGGCTGTCACAACATGCAATAACGAGTGTCTTTGGACTTTGTCCGGTTTCAGCCAGCGCCTTATATCGCTGTTGCTGCTCGGAAAAACGGCCATTCATGAAGTTGTTGTAGCCGTTCAGCAAGCGTTCCGGGAAACGGTTCATGACAGTTTATACCCCACCGATCGTCGAGATTTCTACAGATTGGCCGCTCGATGAGTGACGGCTGACCGCCACGGTACTGATCGACCAATCCGTTTAACCGCTGAATAGGTTTTTACGCAAGTGCGGCGGGAAAAAGCTGCCTGCAAGTATCAGGCTAACGGCTCTTTTTCTGGGACGGATGAAACAGACGCCGCATCTGAACCATGGCCATCGGCGTTGAAAGGCTCGCGGCATCCTGCTCCAGCGTCAGTTCATCCGCGTCGCGTTTGCGCGAGCGAGCAACGATCTCGAAAACACCTGCGGTCGCAAGATGGAGGGCCCGCTCCTCATTTAAACCTTCAAGGATGCGAGCCAGGAACAGAGCACTCAACAGATCGCCTGTCCCGTTGGGTGGATTGTCGATCAACCGATGTTCGGCAAGCAGCGCATGATTTCCGGATAGATAGAGATTTCCCGTGCTGCCAGCCATCATCGGCACGGCCGACGTAACGAGAACTCGGGGAGGGCCAAGCGAAAGAGCCGCATCGAGAATGGCAGCATTGCTTTCCAGTTCGGCACCACAAAGCCAGGAAAGCTCGAAGCGATTCGGCGTCGTAAGGGTCGCCAGAGGCAAAAGATGATCGCGGATCGCGCTGGCAGTCTCTTCCGGCACGTAGAGCCCGGACACATCGCCGATGACGGGATCGCAGGTATAAAACAGATCCGGTTTCTTTTCCCGCAGCGTTTTAACGAGGCGTGCGACGGCTGATGCCTGGTGAGCGCTTCCAAGATAGCCTGACAGGACAGCCTTGACTTCTCCGGCCCACGGCGCACGGATCAGATCGTCGATCACGCGATCAAATTGTTCGTCAGGAATTACGATGCGGGTGGAAGGTCCGTGGCCGGGATGCCAGGGAAGCAGGACGGTTGGCAGGGCCCAGACCGGATAGCCAAGGGTCTCCAGAGCAAAAACGGCAGCACGGTTTCCCACGGAGCCACGCACCACATGGCTTGAAATGACAATGATGGCGCCGGCATGAGCTTCGGACATGACAGATTCCCGTTTCCGCGTCTGATTCTGATTGCCCGCGGGGCCAGTGATGTCAACTGCCGCTTGAGCTTTCAAGCAAGCCCAAAAGTCTGACAATTCAGCATTTTTTAGCCGATTTCGCAGGCAAACTGCGCAATTTCCCTGCTTTCTCTTTCCGTTTTTGTGAAACTTCCGTCAAAATCGCATCAAACTGCTCAAATCGCCATAAAAACAATCGCAAAGATCGACCGTTCTGCTAGGTTCTGCGCACTTCATGATGCAGGGAGAGACATTCATGGGCGCCGCGACCAATCCGAAACGCGAAAGGCAGATCGAGGGGGCGCATCATGCCGCCAAATCTCTCGGTGGTACTTTCCTGTCTCCGGATATTCTTTTTGGCAGGGCAAGCCGGGACGACATTGAGGCGTACACGCCCGAAATGCTGGCGCTCGCGGCCCGTCATGCCCAGCATGAGATCGATAACCGGCTAACGGACAAACCGCGCATCACCATCGAAACGGTTGAGGGCATAGCCCCAGCCGGCGTCCCCGTGTCGGTCCTATGCGTGACCGACAAGAACATGCCGTTTCTATACGACTCTGTCATGGGCGAAGTGACAAGCACGCACCGCGATATTCATATGGCGGTGCATCCCATTCTTGTCATTGAGAAGGGCGCTGCGACGCTTTTCGACCCGGAAAAACCAAGCGACCCGGATTTGCGCGTCAGCCACATCCAGATCCATCTTTCTGCCTTGTCCGAGCGTGAGGAGGAAGATCTTCGCACCCGCCTCGAGGACGTGCTCACGCAGGTTCATCAGGCGGTGGGCGATTGGCAGGCCATGAAAAGCCTGCTGGATAAGGTCGTACAGGAGCTTGAAGGCCATAACGCCGGACGACGCAAGCGCGACCGCGATGAAGCCCTCGCGTTTCTGCAGTGGCTGCGAGGCAACAACTTCACTTTCCTCGGCATGCGCGAATATTCTTACTCCGGCGAAGGCGAGACAGCGATCGTCGAGCGTGGCAGCGGCCACGGTCTTGGCATCCTTTCGAATCCGGACGTCCGTGTTCTGCGCCAGGGCAAGGACGCCGTTGTAACCACGCCGGAAATCCTCGCCTTCCTCCAGGGTCCGGACTATCTGATCGTGACCAAGGCGAATGTGAAATCGGTTATCCATCGCCGCGCCTACATGGATTACATCGGCGTGAAGCGCTTCGACGCCGACGGCACGGTGATCGGTGAGCTTCGAATCGTTGGCCTGTTCACATCGACGGCCTATACGAAGCAGGCGGCTGAAATTCCGCTTCTAAGGTTCAAGGTCGAAAAAATCATCGACCATTTCGGCTACGATCCCCAGAGCCATTCCGGCAAGATGCTGGCGAATACGCTGGAGTCCTATCCTCGCGACGATCTGTTCCAGATCGATATCGGGCTTCTCGCAACCTTCTGCGAACAGATCAACGAACTTGGCGATCGGCCGCGCGTCCGGGTTCTGCCCCGTATCGACCATTTCGACCGCTTCGTTTCGGTTCTGGTCTACGTGCCGCGTGAGCAATACGATTCGGATGTTCGCGAGAAGATCGGCAATTACCTGAAGACAATTTACGACGGTCGCGTCTCTGCCTATTATCCGGCTTTTCCGGAAGGCGGGCTTGCGCGTGTCCACTTCATCATCGGTCGTTCGGGCGGCAAGACGCCGCGCATCCAGCAGGCAAAGCTGGAAACGGCTGTACGCGATATCGTCACGCGGTGGGTTGATCGCTTCAATATTCTGGCTCGCGAAGAAGGCGCCCAGATTGAAGCCGGGCAGGCTTATCAAGCCGCTTTTACACCCGCCGAAGCCTACGCCGATCTCAAGGCGATCTCGGCCTGCCGCAAGGATGACCCCATCCGGATCGCTTTCTACCAAAAGCCGGGTAAGGGCGAGCAATCTCTCGAATTGAAAATCTTCCACGCCAACGAACCGGTGTCACTCTCACACCGCGTTCCACTGCTTGAAAATCTCGGCTTCCGCGTCATCAGCGAACAGACGCATGATATCCGCGTCACCGACAGGAGCGGCGATCGGCTTGTCGTACTCCACGACATGGAGCTCGTAAGCCGTGACGGGCAAGTCCTCAATCTCGAGAAGATGGGCCCCTTGCTCGAAGAAGCCTATCTCGCCACGTGGAACGGCCTGATCGAGGACGATACGTTCAACCGTCTCATCCTGCTGACCGGACTTTCGGCTCGTGAAGTGACGGTTCTGCGCGCCTATGCCCGCTATCTGCGCCAGACGGGCATAACCTATTCGCAGGGGTATATCGCCGATACGCTCAACAAATACGCCGATATCGCCAGCGATATCTTCAAGCTTTTCGTTACCCAGCTCGATCCGGCGCTGGACGAAAAGCATCGACACAAGCGTCTGAAGACGCTTGAGGCAGGGATCGAAACTGCTCTGGCCGCTGTCCCGAGCCTCGACGAAGACCAGATCCTCCGTCGCTACGTCAATGCTGTTCACGCGACATTGCGGACCAACTACTTCCAGCGTGATGCCGATGGTCAGCCACGGGCCATGCTCGCCTTCAAGCTCGATCCGAAAGCTCTTGACGGTTTACCCGAACCACGTCCGTTCCGGGAAATCTTCGTCTACGGAACGCAGGTCGAGGGCGTTCATCTGCGCTTTGGAAAGGTGGCACGCGGGGGTCTGCGCTGGTCTGATCGAGCGCAGGATTATCGAACCGAAGTTCTCGGTCTGGTCAAGGCCCAGCAGGTCAAGAACGCCGTGATCGTTCCCGTCGGTGCCAAGGGCGGCTTTTATCCAAAGCAGCTTCCAGTGGGCGGCACCCGCGACGAGATTTTCCAGGCCGGCACCGATGCCTACAAGACCTATATCCGCACGCTGCTGTCGATCACCGACAATATCGTCGATCAGGACGTCGTCCCACCAGCCAATACGCTTCGGCGGGACGGGGATGATCCGTACTTCGTAGTCGCCGCCGACAAGGGAACAGCGACGTTTTCGGATACCGCCAACGGGCTCGCTCAAGAAGCCGGCTTTTGGCTGGATGATGCTTTCGCCTCCGGCGGGTCGGCCGGTTACGACCATAAGAAGATGGGCATTACGGCCCGCGGCGCATGGGAAACCGTGAAGCGTCATTTTCGTGAAATGAACGTCGATATTCAGACCACGCCTTTTGACGTGGTTGGCGTGGGCGATATGTCGGGCGACGTTTTCGGTAACGGCATGCTGCTGTCGGAGAAGATTCGCCTGCTTGCAGCCTTTGACCACCGCGATATTTTCATCGATCCGAATCCGGATATTGAGCGGTCGTTTGCCGAGCGCAAGCGCATGTTCAACCTGCCGCGCTCCAGCTGGCAGGACTATGACCGAGAAACCCTCTCGACCGGCGCCATGATCATCCCGCGCTCCGTGAAGTCGGTCACGCTGACCCCGGAAGCCGCCGCGGCCATCCATCTCGACAAGCTGCAGGCAACACCGTTCGAGATCATGACGGCAATTCTGAAGAACCCGGTGGATCTGCTATGGTTTGGCGGCATCGGAACATATGTCCGTGGCCCAGGCGAGACCGACGCGGAGGTCGGCGACCGCGCCAATGATCCGATCCGTATTTCTGCGGAAGAGGTCGGCGCCAAGGTGATCGGGGAGGGCGCCAATCTTGGTGTGACACAACGTGGCCGCATCGCTTTCGGCCTCAAGGGCGGGCGCTGCAATTCGGATGCGATCGATAATTCCGCGGGCGTCAACTCATCCGACTTCGAGGTCAACATCAAGATTGCCCTGGCTTCAGCCATGAACGATGGTCGCCTCACACGCGCCAAGAGAAACACGCTGCTTGCCTCAATGACGGACCAGGTCGCTCATCTGGTGCTGCGCAACAACTATGAACAGTCGCTTGCCATTTCGCTTACGGAAAAACTCGGCGCAGCCAATCGTACCCCCCTGGCTCGGCTTATGACCCGGCTGGAAGCGGAAGGGCGATTGAACCGGAAAGTGGAAGTCCTGCCCTCGGATCAGACCTTGAGCGAACGTTACCAATCCGGGAAGGCACTCAGTCGCGCGGAAATCGGGGTACTGCTTTCCTACGCAAAAATCGTGCTTTTCGATGAGATCGTCGAAAGCGAGCTGCCTGACGATCCCTATCTCCGCGAAACGCTGATGGGATACTTCCCCGCAAAGATGCACAAGGCTCATGCCGGCGACATCGAAAAACATCGCTTGCGACGCGAGATCATTGCCACCGTCCTTGCCAATGACGTGATTAACCGGGGCGGCCCGGCCTTTGTCAGTACGATGATGGACCTGACAGGCGGTTTGCCGTCCGAAGTGGTGAAGGCCGCGGTGCTGGCGCGTGACGGCTGTGCTCTTTCCCGTATCCAAAGCGAGATCGACGCGCTCGACAACGCTGTCGACGGCCAAGTCCAGAACGAGCTTTATCAGGATGTAAGCCGGGTATTTGCCGTGGTGACCGAGCGCGCCTTGCGCACGAAGGCCGTCAATGGCGGTTTGACCGAAGCGGTCGAGGGTATTCGCCACGCGCTTCTCAAACTGAAGCCAAGTCTGCATGGCTCACTCCCGCCCGACGCGGCGCAACAGCTGCAGGCGAGGGCGGCTTATTTCATCGAGAAGGGCGTTCCCGCCGCGCTTGCCGAGGAAGTTGCCGGTTTGGAAATCATGACGGTCGTCCCGGAGATCATACAGATTTCCGCAGAGACCGGCGTGACCCTTGCCCGCACGGCCCAGAGCTATTTCGGCGTCACCCAGCATCTCCGGGTGTCCCGTCTGCTGGCCGCGGCCGAGAAGGTTTCGACCACAGATCAGTACGAGGCTATGGCCCTCTCGCGAAGCATCGGCGACATTGCCGCTGCTCGACGGCAGATTACCATTGCCGCGCTTGCGGATAAGAAATCGGAGCGCAATCCGGTACTTGCCTGGCAGGAAAGCGACCGAAACCGTATCGATCGGATTAGCGATCAGCTGACCCAGCTGACCGAGACGGGCGAGACGACCCTTGCAAAAATCACCGTCGCGGCCGGCCTGCTCAGCGATCTTGCGCAGACGTCCTCGAAGTGAAACAGTCCGCGCGGCGGCACACATCCGGATTTGGAGCGTGCCGCCGGCAGGCCGTGGTCAATAGGAGCGGCGGCCATAATGCTCTGGTACAGACAGGGCGGGGGAGCGGAAGTTGCAAGAAGGCATGAAGGCTGACGGAACGGGACCTCAGGCAGTGAGCCGTCGCGGTCTTTGGGGCTGGATGCTGTTTGATTGGGCTGCCCAGCCATTTTTCACCGTCGTCATCACCTTCATCTTCGGTCCGTATTTCGTGTCTCGACTGACGACGGATCCTGACTATGGGCAGGCGATGTGGGGATATACGATTGCCGTCTCTGGCATTGTAATCGCAATTATGTCGCCAATTCTTGGCGCGATTGCCGATGCGACGGGCGCGAGAAAACCCTGGATTGCTTTTTTCGCTGCTATCAAGATTGTCGCGCTTGCAAGCCTGTGGTTCGCCGAGCCGGGCTCGCCCCTTATCGTGCCCTTTGTCTGCATCGTGCTCGCAACGATCGCTGCCGAATTCTCCATTGTCTTCAACGATTCCATGTTGCCCAAGCTGGTCGACGAACCGGAAATCGGCCGTGTGTCCAACGTTGCCTGGGGCATCGGCTATCTCGGGGGCATGATCGTTTTGATCGCAGTGGTCGCACTTCTTGCCGGCAGCCCCGATACGGGTAAAACACTGATCGGCGCTGAGCCTCTGTTCGGCCTCGATCCGGCAGCAGGAGAAGACGCACGTATCACCGGCCCGATTTCAGCTCTTTGGTATCTGATTTTCATCCTGCCGATGTTTTTCTTCACAGCGGACGCGCAGCGCGTGACCTTATCGGCTGGTGCCGCTGTTCGGGAAGGTTTTCGGGAGCTCGGCCACTCGCTTGCTGAGCTTCGTCAGCGGGGGGGCATGCTGCGTTTTCTCATCGCGCGCATGATCTACCAGGATGGCGTCAACGGCCTGCTGGCGCTGGGCGGAACCTTTGCCGCCGGCATGTTTGCCTGGCGAACGGTCGAACTCGGTGTCTACGGCATCATCCTGAACGTGGTGGCGATCGGCGGATGTCTTTACGCAAGCCGGCTCGACAGACAGCTTGGTTCGAAGACGATCGTCGTGTTCAGCTTGACGTGTCTTGTGATCGCGACGCTCGGAATCGTGTCGACAGGACCAGGCTTTACACTTTTCGGTCTGCTGCCGTTGTCGACAGTCGACAGTGGCGGTCTTTTTGGCACGGCGGCCGAGAAGGCTTATATCGTTTTTGGCCTGTTGGTGGGCATAGCATTCGGACCGGTGCAAGCCTCTTCGCGCTCGTATCTCGCGCGCAGCGTCAGCCCCGAAGAAGCAGGGCGCTATTTTGGTCTCTACGCCCTTTCGGGCCGCGCGACTTCCTTCCTAGCGCCCGCTTCAGTGGCAACGATCACCTTGGCGACAGGATCGGCGCGGATCGGGATGCTGGCATTGGTCGCATTCCTGGGGCTTGGCCTCCTGCTCATCCTCGTTACGCCTTATCCAGCCAGCAAACGCAAATAAGAAACCCGCCACGCCAGGCCGCGCGGCGGGTTTGTCGTGTCGTTTGCTTTCAGTGACGGAAGTGGCGCATGCCGGTAAAGACCATGGCGACGCCAGCTTCATCCGCTGCCGCAATCACCTCGTCATCCCGCATGGAACCGCCGGGCTGGATAACAGCGGTTGCGCCAGCGGCAACTGCCGAAAGAAGGCCATCTGCGAAGGGCAGGAACGCCTCTGACGCGACCGCGGAACCGATGGTCAAAGGCTTCGGCAGCCCAAGCGCCTTCGCAGCTTCTTCGGCCTTGATGGCAGCGATACGAACCGAGTCGACTCGGCTCATCTGCCCCGCACCAATCCCCACCGTCTGTCCGTCCTTCGCGTAGACAACCGCATTGGACTTCACATGCTTGGCGACCTTGAAGGCAAACTTCATGTCGATCAGTTCCTGAGCGGTCGGCGCGCGTTTTGTCACGACCTTGAGATCGAGGTCCTCGACCATGCCGTTGTCGCGCGTCTGTACAAGCAGACCGCCCGCGACGGTCTTAGCCGTAAGACCCGGCACGCGCGGATCCGGAAGGCCACCTGTTACCAGCAGACGAAGATTGGCTTTGCGTGCGATGATCGCCTTGGCTTCCTCGCTTACACCCGGCGCGATGATGACTTCCGTAAAGAGCTTGACGATTTCTTCAGCGGTTACGGCATCCAGCGTTTGGTTGAGCGCGATGATCCCGCCGAAGGCGGAGGTGGAATCGCAGGCAAGCGCCCGCGAATAAGCCTCTGTCAGGGTCTTGCCGGTCGCAACGCCGCACGGATTGGCGTGTTTGATGATCGCGCAGGCCGGGCCCTGTTCAGCCGGAAATTCTGCGACCAGCTCGAATGCAGCGTCGGTGTCGTTGATATTGTTGTAGGAAAGCTGCTTGCCCTGAAGGAGCGTGGCCGTGGCTACCCCCGGACGGTTCTCGCCGGTCACGTAGAAAGCCGCTTTCTGGTGCGGGTTTTCGCCGTAGCGCATCTCTTCCTTGAGCACGCCGCCGATCGTCCGATGGCGCGGCATCGGCGTATCCAGCACCTCGCCGAACCAGCTGGAGATTGCCGTGTCGTAAGCCGCGGTGCGGGCATAGGCCTTTGCCGCCATTTTCTGGCGGAACGCAAAGGAAGTCGCACCGGAAGCCAGCTCCGCTAACAGTGCATCATAATCGGCCGGATCGGTGATGACTGTAACATAGGCATGATTCTTCGCCGAGGCGCGGATCATCGCCGGGCCGCCGATATCGATATTCTCGACCGTTGTCGGATAATCCCCGCCCTTGGCGCGCACTTCTTCGAACGGATAGAGGTTGATGACGGCAAGATCGATGCCCGTAATGCCGTGCTGAGCCATGGCGGCGACGTGCTCCTCGTCGTCGCGGATAGCAAGAAGGCCACCGTGAACGCCCGGGTGCAACGTCTTGACCCGGCCGTCCATGACCTCGGGAAATCCGGTGAGTTCGGATACGTCACGAACGGGTAGCCCCGCATCTGAAAGCGATTTATGGGTACCGCCGGTCGAGACGAGGCGGATGCCCTTGTCATGTAGCTGGCGTGCAAGATCGACGATGCCGGTCTTATCGGAAACGGAGAGGAGGGCGGTACGGATCGTAACCTGATCCGGAGCGGGGATTTTCTTGGAGGCGACAGCCATCAGCGGGTTCCTTAGTGCGGCGCCGGAGACCTGGAAGGCGATCCAGCCATGAGCTATGGGGTCTGCGGTGCCGTTAGCACAGCTGTATCGGCGAGGAAACCTCGTAAACCGATCTATCCGGGATATTTGGCGCGCTTGGAGCTTGCGCAATTGAGACTCCGACTAACGACCTGAAAGGTTTGTCTCCGAGACGTCACGGGTAAGGATCCATTGTATCTCCGAGATCTGCGCGACATCGAATCCAATCAGCAATTGCTGGGACTTGCGCACCCCGGAAGGATCGGCAAAAAAAATGTCTTCCTCGATGGAAACAGGCGCGTCATGGCACGAAAAAAGCCAGCTCTCGCCATCTGGAGCGGTAAGATACACCTCGTTTACTCCATGCTGGCGAAGCCTTATTGCCGGGTGAATATGAAACCGTGCTTCCGCCCTCAGGGGCTCTCCGACCGATGGATCGGCGCCGTCGAGGGCGGTCAGCCGGTCACGCCCGCGCAGGCTTGTACCGAGACTATTGAGACTTAGATCGCGCTCGTGGAGAACTCCGAAAGCACTGGAATAGCCGTCATGACTGGCGATGACCGCTTCCGCTCCACCAGCCTGGGTTTCGCGTCGCACGTCGACCTTTTTGACCCCACCGGTCATGATGGGGCCAAGGAAACGCGACTGCGACAGTCGGGAGGAAGAGAGATCGTTGATAGTGAGCGTGGAATGCGCCGCCGTGGATCTCGCCATCTGGCGAAATCGATCGCCCGCAAACTTCGGTGATCCCGAATTGATGATGAAACGGTGTTTCCCTGACGACATCTCGAAGGAAAGACACCCGGCATGCGCGGTTCGAGACAGCTCCGGGGAAAGAGGCATGCCGGTATCCATGATGACAACTGCCTGCCCCATGGCAAGCCGCTCATAGTTGACATGGGGCAATCCCTTGAATGGTACCCCCGCCGTCTCGTCATAGCGAAGGACCGACATGAGCTCGTTGGCCAACGTCGATGTCGCGCCGTTGAACAAAGCGAGCTCACCGCCCTGATGACGGAAAAAACGCAGGGCGGGATACATTCGATCGATGCAGGGGATCAGCCTTGCCGGCACGTCATGCCCAAGATTGACGTATGTTTGTCGCAACGGAAGAAGATCGAGAAGAAGCTCTAGTCCAACCCGCGGATTGCGGGAGATATGCCCCCCATCCGGCATGATCTGCCGGTCAAGTTCCTCGTCGAGAAGGCGGGCCACCTTTCGCAGCGTGTTCGCAGAGGCGGGCATCGCCACGGATGCCATGGCAAGCGCAATCCGGACGCGCAATCGCGCCTCTCCGTCCGGCGTCGTATCCGCGACGTGTTTCAGGTATCGCAACTGATACGCAAGGCTCTTGAGAAAGCGCCGATAAAACACATGCTCGGCATTCTTGAGAATTACCGGCGAATGGGAAAGCCATGCGATTACCCGCTGGGCGATGATATCCGGCTCCCATGGCAGGCCACCGATATGGCGGCCGTGAATGGCGATCCAGTCATTTATCATCTGCCGAAGACGCACAAACCCCTTGTCGTCTTCTAGGGAACGCATATGCCGAACCCAGCCAAAGGAATGAAGCCGGACCGCAAACTCGCGGGATGGAAGATCGAGTTCGAAGGGCGACTCTCCCTCGGTTTCAAGCACGCGCCCGGCAAGCGGGAACCGTCCTTGGACAATTTCCCGGGCGACAAACGGATCTATAGCGCGAAGGTCCGTTGGCGCAACGATCAGACGATCTGGCGTTCTGCCGGTGAAACGAAAGGCACTGTTTCGCCCCAAGGCAAGCCTGCGCGAAAATCGGCGCCAGCCTTCACGGATATAGAGATAGAGAAGCCTTTGGCGGTCCGGAAAACGCATTACGCCCGCATGTCTCCCCCAGTTCCAAACAATGAGCAAGACGGCGTCTTCTCAATATCCGGAATTGCCTAAACTTTTACGGATCCGCTCAATGTTGTCCGAGGAAGCCTCCTACGTCAATCGACGTGGAAGCAATCGACTGTTGACAGACAACTTGTCTTTGAAAGGATTGTTATCCTTTTCGAGACAGGACAGCTGCATAAAAGCCGTCAACACCGCCGGAGAACACCCCTTCAGCAGCAATCATCGCTGGAGTCGTTCGAAACTCGCTATCCTTCGTGATCGCCTGCTCCAACCCGGGCCAATCCGAGGGCTGAATGGGGATACGCTCGCACAACCCTGCACCGACAACTGCCCGCACGACATCCTCGCCTTCGCTAGGATCAAGCGAACAGTTGGAGAAAACAACGATCCCGCCCGGTTTCACGAGCGTCAAGGCATGGCGCAGCAAACGCTCCTGCAACGCTGCCAGCTTGGCAATATCCTCCGGGCCCTTGGTCCAGAGAACATCCGGATGGCGACGGATCGTGCCCGTGGATGAGCAGGGGGCATCAAGGAGAGCCGCGTCGAACAGGTCCTCCGTGGTGAACGTCGCCATGTCTTTCTCGATCGTCTCTGCCCTCATGCCAAGTCGCTGAAGATTGGCTTCCAGCCGCTTCAGCCGGCTCCGGGATTGATCAAGTGCGGTTACCTCACCGCCTGCCAGAATAAGTTGGGCGGTCTTTCCACCCGGAGCCGCGCAGAGATCAACGACGCGTTTGCCCTGCAGCGGGCCGAAAAGCTTTACAGGAAGCGACGCTGCGGCATCCTGAACCCACCATTCACCGTCCTCGAAGCCGTCCAGCGCCGGAACACCCCCGTCAAAACTCGCCAGACGAACGGACCCCGTCGGCAGAACGCGGCCGGTAAGCCGCTTGGCCCAACCTTCAGCATCGGACTTGACCGTGAGATCGATAGCCGCCGGCGTTAAAAGGGATGTGGTGATCCGGTCGGCATGATCGGCCCCGTAGGCTGCGACAAGGCGCTCCAGGAACCAGGCCGGGACAACCGAAACCGGAGCACCCACCGTTTCCAGCAAGGTTTCCTTCTCGCGCGCCATACGCCTTAAAACCGCGTTAACCAAGTTTGCGAAGCGCTTGTTACGTGGATCGGTTCGCGCCTGTTCGACCGCAAGATCGACAGCTGAATGATCGGGAACATCAAGATAGAGGATTTGAGCGGCAGCGACAGCAAGCACATGCTCCAAAGCCCTTGCACCCTCTGGCAATGGCGTCGATAAAAGCGAGCCGATCATGGCCTGGATGCGCGGCAGTTGTCGCAGTGCCGAGTTGGTTATGGCGCGTACCAGCGCGCGATCTGCTTCGTTGAGTGCCCGATAGGCAGGGTTGCCATTCGTCGCATCAAGCATGCCATCAAGCGATGTCTTTTTATCGATCACAGCCGCCAGCATTTTTCCGGCGACTTGCCGTGCTCGCAGCCCGGGCTTCTCGCTATGGTTAACCGTAGCGTCAGCGCCACTACGTGATCGTTTCGAGCGCGAATCGTTTTTAGGCTTATCAGAATTCAAGACCAAGGACCTTTTGGCGGCGTGGACCCGCCGCGTCCCCAGCCTGCGGAGGGAACGGAACGCGACTTGCGCAGGGGCTTATCAGGCGTGGCAGGCGGCGTCGAGACCGTCTTCATCTCCTGCGCCATCTGCTGAAGGGCCGCAATTCGGTTTTCAGTGTTGGGGTGCGTCGAAAACAGGTTATCCATTCGCTCCCCGGAGAGGGGGTTGATGATGAACATCGGGGCGGTGGTCGGATTGTGCTCGGCCTGTTGATTGGGAATGCGGTGGGCGGCTCCGGCAATCTTGGCCAAGGCCGAAGCCAGGGCCAACGGCTTCCCGCAGATCTCGGCGCCGCGGCGATCGGCAGAATATTCGCGCGTGCGACTGATCGCCATCTGCACGATCATGGCGGCGAGGGGTGCAACAATTATTGCCACAAGGGTGCCGATAAAACCGAGCGGGTTATTGTTCTCCCGGTTTCCGGTAAAGAAGAAGGCAAAATTGCCCAGCATGGAGATAGCACCAGCGAGTGTCGCCGTGATGGTCATGGTCAGCGTGTCGCGGTTCTGCACATGGGCGAGCTCATGAGCCATGACGCCGGCAACCTCGTCGTAGTTCAGCGCTTGCAGAAGGCCGGTCGAAGCGGCGACTGCGGCATTTTCCGGATTGCGGCCTGTCGCGAAGGCGTTTGGCTGGGGACTGTCGATCACATACACGCGGGGCATCGGCAGTCCTGCCCGTGCCGCGAGGTCGCGGACGATACCGTAGTACTCGGGCGCGCTGCGCTCATCCACCTCCTGAGCGTTGTACATCCGCAGGACCATCTTGTCGGAGTTCCAGTAGGAAAAGATGTTCATGCCGGCCGCGACGAGAAAGGCGATCATCATGCCGCCCCGACCGCCTATCAGGAAGCCAACAGCCATGAAGAGCGCTGTCATGAGTGCGAGAAGCATTGCCGTACGGATCACATTCATGGAAAACTCCTATCTCGAGCCGCGACGTTTCACGTGAATCACGGTTTTCGTCGGCGAAACCATCACCTATATGATGGGGTGGCATCGGCTTTTCTTCAATATTGCAGCGGAGTTTCCATGAGCCCCGATAACGACAACCAGCAGCCTCCTCGCAAACTCTCTCCAGCCGCCGAGCGGGCATTGCAAGAAGCCGAGGAGCGGCGCAAGGCGGCAAAGGCCATAGAAATGCCGAAAGAACTGGGTGGCCGTGGTGGCGCCGATCCCGCGCGCTTTGGAGACTGGGAGATAAACGGTCGAGCTATCGATTTTTAAAAGGAAATAATTCCTGTTGTCGCAGCGGATGATTTGGAATATTTTCCTTTCATG
The DNA here is from genome assembly GCF_001931685.1 of Pararhizobium arenae. Lineage (GTDB taxonomy): Bacteria > Pseudomonadota > Alphaproteobacteria > Rhizobiales > Rhizobiaceae > Pararhizobium > Pararhizobium arenae. The sequence goes on from NZ_MOOY01000006.1 coordinate 341,691, forward strand.
TCAAACCGTGCGCTCTTTTCCCTGCTCCTCGCCGCCTTGTCGATGGGTCAATCCCACGCCAATGCCGCCGGGCGCTGGTCTTCCGAGATTGCCGGCCCTGTCAAAGCGGATGTACTGAAAGTCGTTGATGGCGACACGATACTGGTTGCAGCCCGTCCTTGGCCGCAACAGATCATTGAGGTCTATGTGCGGCTGCGTGGTATCGATGCGCCTGAGATCAAATCCAGATGCGATGCCATTCGAGAGGCGGGCACGAAGGCCCAACGCGCATTGATCACGATGCTTGGCAGCAACCGGACTGTGCTTTTGACCCGCATTTCCGGTGACAAATATTTCGGTCGAGTATTGGCGGATGTCGCTTTGGAAGACGGGAGGAATCCGGCTCAGGAACTTCTTTCGGCAGGATTTGTCACGAGCTACGCGGAACGTCTTGAGACCGCGCAATCCTGTGGCTTCTGGCAATAAAATAGCACAAACCGGCGGTTTCCCGCCGGTTTGCCCCAAAACGCTATGCCTTGTTCTGGCGATTTGCGATCAGATCATCGACGACGGCCGGATCGGCAAGGGTCGAGGTATCGCCGAGCGAAGCGAAATCGTCCTCGGCGATCTTGCGCAGGATACGCCGCATGATCTTGCCGGACCGGGTTTTCGGCAGGCCGGGCGCGAATTGGATCTTGTCCGGCGTTGCAATGGGCCCGATCTCTTTGCGGACATGCTTGATAAGATCCTGCCGCAAGTCGTCAGTACCGACTTCGCCGGCCATCAGGGAAACATAGCAGTATATACCTTGACCCTTGAGGTTATGCGGATAGCCGACCACCGCGGCTTCGGACACGAGATGATGCGACACGAGCGCGGATTCGACTTCCGCTGTGCCGAGCCGATGACCCGACACGTTGAGGACGTCATCCACGCGGCCGGTGATCCAATAGTAACCGTCCTCATCGCGGCGGCATCCGTCGCCGGTGAAGTACTTGCCCTTGTAGGTCGAGAAGTAGGTCTGGGCAAAACGAGCATGATCACCATAGATCGTGCGCATCTGGCCCGGCCAGCTGTCGACGATGCAAAGATTACCGTCGGCGGCGCCTTCGAGAACCCCGCCCTCATTGTCTACCAGCTGCGGCTTGACACCGAAGAACGGGCGGGTCGCCGAACCCGGCTTGAGGTCTGTCGCGCCCGGAAGAGGGGTGATCAGGATACCGCCTGTTTCCGTTTGCCACCAGGTATCGACGATAGGGCAACGGGCGTCGCCGACAACGTTGTAATACCATTCCCAGGCTTCCGGATTGATGGGCTCTCCGACAGAACCCAGCAGACGCAGGGACGAGCGCGCCGAGCGCTTCACGAAAGCGTCGCCAGCCCCCATCAGCGCGCGGATCGCCGTTGGCGCGGTGTAGAAGATATTGACCTTGTGCTTGTCAACGATCTCCCAGAAACGGCCGGCATCCGGGAAATTCGGCACGCCCTCGAACATGACCGTCGTCGCACGGTTCGCAAGCGGCCCATAAACGATGTAGGAATGCCCCGTCACCCAGCCGACATCGGCCGTACACCAGTAGATATCGCCTTCGTGATAATCGAAGACGTATTTGTGGGTCATCGAAGCATAGACCAGATAGCCACCCGTCGTGTGCAGCACACCCTTCGGCTTGCCGGTTGAACCGGACGTGTAGAGAATGAAAAGAGGATCCTCCGCCTTCATGCGTGCCGGTGGGCAATCGCGCGGAACGCTCGCCGTTTCCTGATGGTACCAGAGGTCGCGACCGGGTGCCCAGCCGGTCTTGCCGCCGGTGCGGCGCACCACAAGCACCTTGTTGACGATCACATGCTGCTTGGCGGCGATATCGATCGCCGTGTCGGTGTTTTCCTTGAGCGGCACCGGCTTGCCGCCGCGTACCCCTTCGTCGCAGGTGATAACAAAGGTGGATTCGCAATCGACGATGCGGCCGGCAAGCGCATCCGGTGAAAACCCGCCGAAAACAACGGAATGGATCGCGCCGATACGCGCGCAGGCAAGCATCGCATAGGTCGCTTCCGGCACCATGGGCATGTAGATCGTAACCCGGTCGCCCTTCTTGACGCCGTGTTTCTTCATGACATTGGCGAGACGGCACACCTGCTCGTGAAGCTCGTTGTAGGTGATCTTCTTGTCGATATAGGGATTGTCGCCTTCCCAGATGATGGCAACCTGATCGCCGTGGGTCTTCAGGTGGCGATCAATACAGTTATAGGAAACATTGGTGATGCCGTCCTCGAACCATTTGATCGAGACCTTGCCGGTAAACGACGTATTCTTGACCTTGGTATAGGGCTTGAACCAGTCGATGCGCATGCCGTGCTTGTCCCAGAAACGCTCGGGATTTTCGACGCTTTCGCGATACCATTTCTGATAGGTGTCGTTGTCGATCAACGCACGGCTCTTGGCGGATTTCAGAACCGGATAGATCTTGGCGGACATGCAGTTTCCTCCCTGCGCAGGCGATTGTCGGCGGCACATCTCCCAGTGCGCGCCATGCTCCGGGCGCCATTCTTATCAGGTCAAACCACAGCGGCAATTAGACAAAAGGTCATTTGTTCAAGAAGAATTGCATTTCTGCGACGACGCAGGTATAGAAGCGCTCATTTCCCGGAAATCAGTGGTTACACCCCACGGCCCGCGACACCGGCGCGGCGGACAGAAGGACTATATCCATGGCTCAACAACTGCTTATGCCCAAGGCGACGGCCGTCTGGCTTGTTGACAATACTGCCCTGTCGTTCGACCAGATCGCGCAATTCTGCAAATTGCATCCGCTGGAAGTCAAGGCAATTGCCGACGGTGAATCCGCCCAGGGCATCAAGGGTCTGGATCCGATCGCAACCGGCCAGCTGTCGCGCGACGAGATCGCTCGCGCCGAAGGCAACCCGAACCACAGGCTGAAGCTTTCCGAGCCGAAGGTTCGCGTACCTGAAAGCAAGCGCAAGGGCCCGCGCTATACCCCGGTTTCCAAGCGCCAGGACCGCCCGAATGCTATTCTCTGGCTGGTGCGCAACCATCCGGAGCTCAAGGACGCGCAGATTTCGCGCCTTGTCGGCACCACAAAGTCGACTATCGAGCAGATTCGTGAGCGCACCCACTGGAACTCGACCAACCTGACGGCCATGGATCCGGTGACGCTCGGTCTCTGCACACAGATTGACCTCGACCTCGAAGTCGAACGCGCCTCCAAGGGCCGACCGCTGCCGACCGCAGCCGAACTCGGCGCCACCCTCGAATCCTCGCAGGAAACCGAAAAGCTCGGCTTCTCCTACGAGCGTGAGGAAGAGAAGGAAATGGACGCCGACGCCGTTTTCGCCAAGCTCAAGTCGCTGAAGTCCGACCGCAAGGACGACGAAGACGACGACTATTGAGAGCAGGCGCACAATCGCTTGCCAGTCACGAAACCCGGGCTCAGACGAGCCCGGGTTTTTCTTTGCCGATAGCTTTGATTAAGCGACGCCGATCCCGCGCGCATTGAGCGCCGCGGTAATTTCGTCGAGCACGGCCGGGTCGTCTATCGTTGCCGGCATCTTCCAACTCTCGCGATCCGCAATCTTTTGCATCGTTCCGCGCAAAATCTTGCCGGATCTGGTCTTTGGCAGCCGCTTGACGCAGATTGCCGTCTTAAATGCAGCCACCGGCCCGAGGCGATCCCGCACCAGCCCGATCACCTCCCGCTCTATTTCTGCCGTATCGCGCGTAACATTGGCGTTCACGACCAGAAATCCGGCCGGCACCTGCCCCTTGATCGGATCGGCGATCCCGATCACCGCGCATTCCGCAACATCGGCGTGGCTTGCGCAGATTTCCTCCATCGAACCCGTTGAGAGGCGATGACCCGCGACATTGATGATGTCGTCCGTGCGCGACATGATGAAAATGTAGCCGTCATCATCAATGTAGCCAGCATCGGCGGTTCGGTAATACCCGGGAAACTCCGACAGACAGGCAGTGCGAAAACGCTCGTCCGCGTTCCAGAACGTTGGGAGGCAACCGGGCGGCAGGGGAAGTTCGATAACGATATTGCCGAGCGTGCCAGCCGGCAGCAGATGGCCTGCGTCATCCAGCACGCGAACGGTGTAGCCAGGCATCGGAACCGCCGCGGAGCCATGTTTCACCGGCAGCAGATCCAGACCGATTGGATTTGCGGCAATCGGCCAGCCCGTCTCGGTTTGCCACCAGTTGTCGATCACTGCTGTCCCCAAGATCGATTCTGCCCATTGAACCGTGTCCGGATCTGCTCTTTCGCCGGCGAGAAACAATGCCTTGAAACTGGAAAGATCCTCACGTTTTGCCTGAAGCCCATCGGGGTCTTCCTTGCGGATCGCCCGCAAGGCCGTCGGCGCGGTGAAAAGAACAGAGACCTTGTGATCCGCGATGACCCGCCAGAACGCCCCGGCATCCGGCGTGCCAACCGGTTTTCCTTCGTAGAGGATCGTCGTGCTGCCGGTCAGAAGCGGCGCATACACGATGTAGGAATGACCGACCACCCAACCGATATCGGAGGCAGCCCAGAAGACATCCCCTGGGCCAATGCCGAATATGTTCGGAAGGGACCATCGTAGTGCAACCATGTGGCCGCCATTGTCGCGCACGATGCCCTTGGGCTGGCCGGTCGTGCCCGACGTATAAAGGATATAAAGCGGATCGTTCGCATTCACCCTTGCGCAGGGAACCGATTGTCCGCGCGCAGCACTCACCGCCGCTGCCAGATCGATATCCATGCTATCGTCCATGTTCGCTGCCAACGGCTGTCTCTGAAGAATAAGGCAACGCTTCGGCTTGTGGCTACTGAACGCTATGGCTGCGTCCAGCAGCGGCTTGTAGGCAACGGGTCGGCCGCTTTCGATGCCGCAACTCGCCGACACCACGAGCTTTGCCGCTGTATCATCGATGCGTACAGCAAGTTCGTTGGCGGCAAATCCGCCGAACACCACGGAATGCACCGCGCCGATCCGCGCGGCTGCCAGCATGGCGAACACCGCTTCCGGGATCATCGGCATGTAGATGACAATGCGATCCCCCTTGACGAGGCCCAGATCGAGATAGACGGCAGCCAAAGCCTCGACCTCGGCCAACATCTGCGCATACGTGAAACAGCGGACAGTGCCAGTCACAGGGCTATCGTAGATCAGGGCGTTGCGATCACCATGACCAGCCTCGACGTGCCTGTCCAAGCAATTGTAGCAGGTGTTGGTTACACCGTCGGGGAACCAATGGCCATAAACGCCGAGATCGCCATCGAAGACCCGAGACGGCCTGCAATACCAGTCGATCTCCTCGGCAGCTTTTGCCCAGAAGGCATTCTTGTCCTCATTCCATGCCGAATAGGTGGCATGATAGCCGGTTACCATGGCCGTTTCCTCCCGTCCCGCCGATATGATCGGCTCCTCGCTCGCGAGACTAGGAGAACGACTGGCTCCAGAGAAGCCAGACGAAAGCCTAAAAGGGTCTATCGCGTGCCGAAAATCGCGGAACCGACACGCACACTCGTCGCGCCGAACTCGATGGCCGTCTCGAAATCTCCCGACATGCCCATGGACAGACGCCCCAGGCTGCAACGCGCTGCAAGTTTCGACAAAAGGGCGAAATGCGGCCCCGGATTTTCCTCCGCCGGCGGGATACACATCAGCCCCTCTATCTCGATCCCGATCGTGTCTCTGCAAAGAGCAACAAAAGCCTCGGTCTCGGCGGGAGTGATGCCGGCCTTTTGTGGCTCTAGACCCGTGTTCACCTGAACATAGAGACGCAGTATCCGCTGCTGCTTGCGCATTTCTTCGGCCACCGCGCGGGCGATTTTCTCCCGATCGATCGTTTCGATAACATCGAACAGCGCCACGGCATCGGCAGCCTTGTTGGACTGCAACGGGCCGATCAGGTGAAGCTCAAGCCCCGGTGTTTCGCTTTTAAGCTCGGGCCATTTGCTCTGTGCCTCCTGCACCCGGTTCTCGCCGAAAATACGCTGTCCGGCCGCGATGACGGGGCGAATTGCATCTGCATCGAAGGTTTTCGACACCGCAACCAGTGCTGCCGACCGTTCAGCCCTTCCGGCATAGAGTTCGGCATTCCGAATCCGGCTCAGAACTTCGTTTAGCCTCTCGGTCACGTCCATGGTTCCGTCTCCGTTGTCGGGTTGCGTCCTTGCCTCGTTCCAGCAAGGTCTATCGACCAGATAGCGAAAGCCAACTTCCCTGCCAAGGGAACGGGCATGAACGGGGCCGCCAAGCCCCAAAGTTTTGCCGCAAATGCCTCAAAAACTTGACGCTACCTTCGTTTCATGGTGAAGGTCAGCCCAAATATCGAAGGGCGATTGCCCGCTCAATTTCCGGAACATCATCTCATGGCCACCGAACGTTATAATCCGCGCGATGCCGAGCCCCGCTGGCAGCAGGAATGGGACAAAAACAACGTCTATCTGACGGACAACGACGACCCGCGCGAAAAATACTACGTGCTTGAGATGTTCCCGTATCCGTCCGGTCGCATTCACATGGGCCACGTGCGCAACTATGCGATGGGCGATGTGGTTGCCCGCTACAAGCGCGCCCGTGGTTACAATGTTCTGCACCCGATGGGCTGGGATGCTTTTGGCATGCCGGCGGAAAACGCGGCCATGGAACGAGGCGTGCATCCCGCTTCATGGACTTACCAGAACATCGCCTCCATGAAAGCGCAGCTCAAGGTCATGGGTCTGTCGCTCGACTGGAGCCGCGAATTCGCGACCTGCGACGTGGAGTATTATCAGCGTCAGCAGTACCTGTTCCTGGACTTTCTCGAGAAAGGCCTGGTCTATCGTAAGCAGTCGAAGGTCAACTGGGATCCGGTCGATCATACTGTCCTTGCCAACGAGCAGGTCATCGACGGCCGCGGCTGGCGTTCCGGAGCGCTTGTCGAACAGCGTGAACTCACGCAATGGTTCTTCCGCATCACCGATTTCAGCCAGGATTTGCTGGATTCGCTTGATACGCTCGACCAGTGGCCGGAAAAAGTGCGTCTGATGCAGCGCAACTGGATCGGCCGTTCGGAAGGCCTGACCATTCGTTGGGAAATCGCGGGCGCTCCAGCGAGCACCGACGAAAAGGAAGTGACGGTCTATACGACACGTCCCGATACGCTTTTTGGGGCCTCGTTCCTGGCGATTGCGGCTGATCATCCGCTTGCTCGTCAAGTTGCGTCCGGTAATGCCGAGATCGCCGAGTTCTGTGACGAATGCCGCCGCGCAGGCACCTCGCTCGCCGCTTTGGAAACTGCTGAGAAGAAGGGCATCGACACCGGAATCCGGGTGAGGCATCCGCTGGATCCCAGCTGGGAACTGCCGGTCTATGTGGCAAACTTCGTCTTGATGGACTACGGCACCGGCGCCATCTTCGGTTGCCCCTCCGGTGACCAGCGCGACCTGGATTTCGCCCGCAAATATAACCTTCCCGTCGTCCCCGTCGTTATGCCAAAGGATGGAGACGCGGCGAGTTTCACGATCGGTGATGAAGCTTATGTCGGCGATGGCGTGATGATCAACTCGCGCTTCCTTGACGGCCTTTCAACGGAAGAAGCCTTCGGGAAAGTTGCCGCGACCCTTGAAAGCAAAGAGATCGGCGGGTTACCGCAGGCCGAGCGCAAGGTGAACTTCCGCCTCCGTGACTGGGGCATCTCGCGTCAACGCTACTGGGGTTGTCCGATCCCCGTCATTCACTGTGACGATTGCGGCGTGGTGCCCGTTCCCAAGCAGGATTTGCCGGTCAAGCTGCCGGATGATGTCACATTCGACAAGCCGGGTAACCCGCTTGACCGCCACCCCACCTGGCGGCATGTCGCATGCCCACAATGCGCCAAGGATGCCCGTCGCGAAACAGATACGATGGACACCTTTGTCGATTCCTCCTGGTATTTCACACGCTTTACCGCACCGTGGGAGGACAAGCCGACGGACCCGAAGGTCGCCAGCCACTGGCTGCCTGTGGACCAGTATATCGGCGGCATCGAGCACGCGATCCTGCACTTGCTGTACTCGCGGTTCTTTACCCGGGCAATGAAGGCTACGGGGCATGTGGCGCTGGATGAACCGTTCAAGGGCCTGTTCACCCAAGGCATGGTGGTTCATGAAACCTACAGCCGCGGTGAGGGCGCTCAGCGCGAGTGGATCACGCCGGCGGAAATCCGCATTGAGGAAATTGAAGGAACACGCATCGCCACCCACGTCGAGACGGGTGAAAAGATTAAGATCGGTTCGATCGAGAAAATGTCGAAGTCGAAGAAAAACGTCGTCGATCCCGACGATATCATCGGCTCCTACGGCGCAGACACGGCGCGCTTCTTCGTGCTCTCCGATTCACCGCCGGACCGTGATGTCATCTGGTCTGAAGCCGGCGTGGAAGGGTCTCATCGGTTCGTGCAGCGTGCCTGGCGCCTGATCTCGGAAGCTGCGCCAGCGTTGAAACAGGCGGATGCCCGCCCGGCAAAGACCGGAGCAGCGCGGGAGATATCCCAGATCACCCACAAGACCCTTAAGGCGGTTGAAGCTGACTATGAGAAGCTTGCTTTCAACAAGGCGGTTGCTCGTCTCTATGAGCTGGTCAATGCCCTGGCATCGCCGCTCACGCAGGTTGCTGCGGGTCGGGCTGACGACGACACTGTAAGTGCTGTCAAGGATGCGGTGACCATCCTCATCCACATGATCGCACCGATGATGCCGCACCTTGCAGAGGAATGCTGGCGGGAGATCGGCGGCAACGGCTTGATCGCGCAGTCGCTCTGGCCTGCCTATGACGAAGATCTGGTTGCCGAGAACGAAATCACGCTGCCTGTGCAGATCAATGGTAAGAAGCGCGCGGATTTGACAATCGCGCGTGATGCGGATCAGATTGCGGTTCAAAGCGCTGTCCTCGCCCTGGAGGCCGTCCAGGCAGCCCTGAACGGCCAGAGCCCGAAGAAAATCATCGTCGTGCCGCAGAGGATCGTGAATGTCGTTGTCTGATAAAGCCCGGTCTGTAACCCGTCTGGCTGCAATCGTCGCCATGTTTGGCGCGATCGCTGGTTGCCAGGTGCGACCGCTCTATTCCGAAGGAGCGACCGGCGCTCCCGCTCAGAAGCTCGCATCTATCGAAGTATCCGAAGCCGAAGACAGGGTCGGCCAGGAGGTTCGCAACAGGCTTATATTCCTCGTAGCGGGTGGCGCAGGCGAACCGGCCAATGCCGAATATAAACTGGCTTTGAATGTGACGCGTACGGTGACCGGCGTACTCTACGAGACGGACGAAGCCGACACCGCGGATGCGGGGCGCGTCACAGTCACCGCCGACTACAATCTTTCCCGCGCCGATACGGGACAGACGGTGAAATCCGGAAACCGCAGAGCAGTGGCTCTTGTTGATTTTCCTGACCAGGAATTCGCCAAGCTCCGCGCTATCCGTGACGCCGAAAATCGCGCAGCACGCGAGCTTGCGGAAATTATCAGAGCGGATCTCGCCGCAGCGCTTGGTCGCTAGTCCCGGTGACCGAAGTCAAGTCCCACGAGTTTGACGGCTTCCTTCAGAAGCCGTTGAGCGTCCGGATTTTCGTGATCTACGGGCCCGACCGCGGACTTGTGTCCGAGCGGGCAGGGCAGATCGCAAAGCAAACGGGTGTTGCTCTTGACGATCCCTTCTCCCTTGAGAAGCTGGATGGATCAGATTTGCAGCAAAATCCCGGTCGTCTTCTCGACGAAGTCAATTCCATCGGATTGTTCGGCGGGGAAAAGCTGGTCTGGCTTCGCGCAGCCGGCACCGAAAAGGCGTTGATTGACGGCTTTGCGCTCCTGGCGAAAGAGCCGCCCACCAACAGTTTCGTGCTGCTTGAAGCCGGCGACCTCAAAAAAGGCGCGAGCCTGCGGAAACTTGCGGAGACATCTCGAAGCATCGTTGCCATCGCCTGTTACGCCGATGATGCGCGGGCCGTTAACGCCCTGATCGATCAGGAACTCGGGCAGGAAAATCTCAGAATAAGCTCAGCAGCCCGACAGAGGCTTGTTGAAGCTCTTGGGGGCGACAGGATCGCGTCCCGAAACGAGATCCGCAAGCTTGCGATGTACTGCCGTGGTTTGCCGATGGTCGAAGAGGAACACATCATCGACATAGTGGGAGACGCGAGCGCGATTTCCGTCGACGATGCCATAGACGCAATTCTCAAAGGCGACCCTGATGGCCTTAATCATGCACTGCGGAAGATAACCGCATCAAGGACGGCAGTTTTTCTGGTTCTGCAGGCGTGTCTCAAACAGTTTCAGCTTCTCGACGTGATGCGTTCGGAAATGGACGAGAAGAAACAGCAGCCCGGTCAGGTCCTGGCGACGAGCGGACGACATCTGCACTTTCGCCGCAAACCTCTCGTCGAGGCCGCCCTGCGGCATTGGTCCGGGCCGGCAATTCAGCGGGAACTCACGCGACTGAACGCCGCGATCTATCAAAGCCGGGCGCGTCAGAGCCTCGAGGACAGCATCGCCATGCAGACTTTGCTGTCCATCACCCTTCACTCAGCAAAACGATAACCGATTGATTTAAAACATCTTTGTCAGATAAAATTGGATGAATATCAGCGGCGTTCCAGAAGCCGACATATTTCTTCCAGCTGCTCCAGCGTTTTGTAGTCGATCCGCAGAAACCCGCCAGAGGCTTTGTGGTTCACCGTGACGTCCAGTCCCAGGCTGTCGGTCAGCGTACGCTCAAGCGCCAGCGTGTCCGCATCCTTTTCGGGCCGGGGAGCAGGTTTGCCAAAATTCGGATCGCTTTGGGCACGGATGTCGTTCTGCGCCAGACGTTCCGTATCGCGCACAGACATGCCCTTTGACACCACGGCACGCGCCAAGGCGACAGGATCGGATGTCGGGATCAGCGCTCGCGCATGCCCCGCGGACAGCGTACCGGACGATAGGAGATTCCGAACAGGCTCGGGCAATTTCAACAGCCGCAGGCTGTTCGCCACATGGCTACGGCTCTTACCGATAATCTCGCCGAGATCGTTCTGCGTGTAGCCATGCTCTGCAATCAGTTGCTCATAACCCAGCGCCTCTTCGAGCGGGTTGAGGTCGGAGCGTTGCACGTTCTCGACGATCGCAATTTCCAAAGCGGTACGATCATCCACATCGCGAACGATGACAGGGATATCGGAGAAACCGGCAAGTTGCGCGGCCCGCCAGCGCCGTTCGCCGGCGATGATCTCATAACGATCCGCTGAAAGCGTGCGAACGACCACCGGCTGAACAATACCGTGCTGGCGAATGGAGCTTGCGAGATCCTGCAATTCAGCTTCATCGAAGCTGCGGCGGGGATTGCGCGGGTTTCGGGTCACAAACTCTATAGGAACGCGGCGATCGGCATTGACCGGCTTCGCCGGCGCATCCGGCGTCAACGGCTGATCCATTTCACCGATCAACGCCGCAAGTCCACGACCCAGGCGCCTTCTTGAATTGTCATCATTCATAACGGTACTCACACAATGTCGTTACGGATTCGAATCGATCACGCGGCTTTGCGCTGTCGTTCCCGCTGGATAACCTCAGAGGCCAGTTGAAGATAGGCTTGGCTACCGGCGCATTTGAGATCGTAAAGGATGGCGGGTTTGCCATAAGACGGAGCTTCCGACACGCGGACGTTCCTCGGTATCAGCGTGTGATATACCTTGTCGCCCAAATGCGTGCGGACGTCACTGACCACTTGCTGAGCCAGATTGTTGCGGGAATCGAACATCGTGAGAACGATACCCTGTATGTCGAGCGTAGGATTAACCGAACGCCGGACCTGATCGACCGTCTCAAGAAGCTGACTGAGGCCCTCAAGGGCAAAAAACTCGCATTGAAGTGGCACCAGAACCGAATGGGCAGCCGCCATAGCGTTCATCGTCAAGAGGTTGAAGGAAGGCGGGCAATCCACCAATACATACGAATATGATAGCGCGGCAGGTGAGGCCAACGCCTTGCGAAGTCGGAATACCCGATCATTCTCCTGAGAGATTTCCATCTCCACGCCCAAAAGGTCCATCGTTGAAGGGATGATCGACAGATTGGGTACGGCCGTTTCCTGGACGATCTCATCGATCCCGTTCGTTCCCGTCATGAGCTCGTAGGACGACAGGCGCCGGTCGCGCCTTTGGATTCCAAGCCCTGTGCTGGCATTTCCCTGCGGGTCCAGATCGACAATCAATACTCGCTCACCGATTGCCGCAAGGGCCGTTGCCAGGTTGATAGCCGTGGTCGTTTTACCGACCCCGCCTTTTTGGTTGGCAATGGTGATAATCCGGTTCTTTTCAACGAGCATGTGCGCGTACCGCCGCCGTTATTGTTTGCGCGAGAGATGAGCGATCTCGAGAACCACAGAATCTTTCTCGACAACGCTTGAATGTTTTACCAGATCGAAATCGAACCGACCAACGGCTTTGTCGATCTCCTGCTGATAATCCCGGCCTTTGTGGAAAAAAGCGCGCACTGCCGCGTGCTCAAGCATCCAAGGGCTGACGTAATTGAGCAGCTGCGGCAGGTCGGCAAGCGCCCGTGCCGAGATCGCGTCGCAGTGTTCGACGAGTTTCGGGGCATCCTCGATGCGAACGGGGTGAACAGAGCCTCTGGCCCCCGTTTCAATAAGTGCTACCCGGAGGAATGCAGCTTTCTTGTTGTTGCTTTCAACCAGATGGACCCATCCATCCTCCAACTCGCTCATCAGGATGGCGGTGATGATTCCAGGAAATCCGCCCCCGCTACCCAGATCGATCCATCGTTTCGGACCCGGAAAGAGATTGTATATCTGCATGCTGTCAACGATGTGTCGCGAGTCAAGATCCGACATCGTTGAAGGCGCAACCAGATTGATGGATTTGGCCCATTTCCGGAACAGCTCCGCAAAGTGCTGAAGCTTCTCTGTGGTTTCACGTGAAACACGTAGCCCGTTAGGAAGCCTCTCAAGACTCGCATTCATTGCAATGCCACCTTCGAACTCGCCGCGATCTCGGATTTCTTCAAAACTGTGAGAAGCAAAGAAATCGCGGAAGGCGTCATCCCATCGACTTTCATCGCTTGCGCGATATTCGCTGGTCTTGCCGCATTGAGCTTCTGCTGCAACTCAATCGACAAACCAGGTAACGATGAAAAATCGAAACCTGCGGGGATTGTACGACCTTCTTCACGCTTCACAGCTAAAATATCCGTGGATTGTCTCGACATATAAACTGCGTACTTCGCATCGATCTCCAACGCCTCTGCCAATTTCCTGTCTACAGTGGCAAGCTCCGGCCAAGCCCGGACAAAAGTTTCAAAAGAATGCTCGGGATAAGACAGCAATTCATACGCCGACCGTCTCTGACCGTCATGATTGATTTTCAATCCATGGGACGCAGCCTCGTTGGGCGTGAGTTTCAATTCTCCCAAAAGCGACTTGGCAGCGTGAAATGCTTCGTTCCAGTGTTGGAACTTTGAGTGACGGGCTTGGGACACCGAACCTAGAGCGATTGCCTCGGGCGTCAAGCGCTGGTCAGCATTGTCGGCGCGAAGGGAAAGGCGGTATTCCGCACGAGATGTAAACATGCGATACGGTTCTGTGACACCACGGGACGTAAGATCATCGATCATCACCCCGATATAGGAATTGGTACGGCTGAAGGTGTACTCAGATCGTCTGGCGAGCCGAAGGGCCGCGTTAAGACCCGCAACGAGGCCTTGGGCTGCGGCCTCCTCGTACCCTGTCGTGCCGTTGATTTGTCCGGCAAGAAAAAGACCCGGCAGTTTTCGAACCTCGAGGCTCAGGCTTAATTCCCTGGGATCGACATGATCATATTCGATAGCGTATCCGGGCTGCAGAATAGAGACCTTTTCGAGCCCCGGAATTGTGCGGATAAACGCCTCTTGGACGTCCTCCGGCAACGATGTGGAAATGCCGTTGGGGTAGATCGTATGATCATCAAGCCCCTCAGGTTCTAGAAAAATCTGATGCCCGTCACGTTCTCCGAACTTGACGATCTTGTCTTCGATAGAAGGGCAGTAGCGTGGGCCCACGCCCTCAATCTGGCCAGAGTACATCGCGGAGCGACCGATATTCTCGGAAATGATCTTGTGTGTCGCCTCAGTTGTGCGCGTGACACCGCAATCAATCTGCGGAGTCTCAATGCGATCGGTCATGAATGAAAAAGGGTGAGGTTCTTCGTCGGCGGATTGACGACCTACAGCCGCCCAATTCACCGTCCGGCCATCCAGACGCGCAGGCGTTCCCGTCTTCAGCCTTCCTAGGTTGAGACTGAATCGCTCCAGAGTAGCAGACAGGCCTGTCGAGGGTTCTTCGCCAAGGCGCCCGGCTGGAATTTTCCTATTCCCGATATGGATCAAACCTCGGAGGAATGTTCCCGTGGTCAAAACAACACTGGAGGCGGAATAAACACGCCCGTCTTTAAGGATGACACCCGCTACACAATTATCGCGAATTTTCAGATCGAATGCATCACCTTCGATCACCTCAAGGTTCGGTGTAGAAAATATCTCCCTCTGCATCGCCTGGCGGTACAGTTTTCTGTCGGCCTGAGTTCTAGGACCTCGAACAGCCGGGCCTTTGCGTCTGTTTAGAAGACGAAACTGGATGCCAGCGGCGTCCGCCACGCGACCCATCAGGCCGTCGAAAGCATCAACCTCGCGAACCAAGTGACCTTTCCCCAATCCACCGATTGCAGGATTGCAGGACATGACGCCGATCGTCTCGCGTTTATGCGTTACCAGCGCCGTTTTCGCACCAAGGCGCGCAGCCGCGCTCGCCGCCTCTACCCCAGCATGCCCGCCGCCAATGACAATGACATCAAAACTATTCATGTCGAACTCCATAACGAATCTGGAATCGTTTCACGTGAAACAACCAGCCGGACTCGTTTTCGTTGTATTCCTGTTATTTGCCGATGCAAAATTCAGAGAAGATAATGGAGAGCAGATCTTCCACATCGACCCGACCTGTGATCCTACCCAGCGCCTCGCTGGCCAGCCGCAATTGTTCCGCTTGAATATCAATACCAAGAGGGGCAGACAACAAACTATCAGAAATTGCTTTCAACGCTTGCCGAAGACAGTCCACATGCCTGCGACGCGATGGCAGCGCGAGACTGGATCCGGCCGTCAATCTTGGAAGGCGTGCTGATATCGCGTCAACCAAATGATCAACGCCTTCTCCCGTTTTAACGGAGATGAAGACGTCGGCGCCCAAGTTATCCCACACCTGCCGAGGCGAATCAATCTTTGTACCGACTCGAAGCACCGGCGTGGTAATCGTATCAATCTGTTCAAAGCCAGCCGGCGATTCTGACAAATAAAGCACGAGATCAGCATTTGCAGCGACCGCGCGGGCGCGGCGAATACCTTCGGATTCAACCGGATCAATCGTATCGCGCAGCCCCGCCGTGTCATGGAGTTTGATAATGAATCCGGCTAAAGACAATTCGACCGACAGAACGTCTCTGGTAGTGCCGGCAACTTCAGTCACGATAGCCACGTCTCGCTGAGCAAGAGCGTTCATCAAACTGGATTTTCCCGCGTTCGGTGCGCCGGCAATGACAACGTTTACGCCGTCCCGGATCAGCTCAGCCAGAGGCGCGCCCTCCAGGTGAGTTTGAATTTCGCGCTGAAGACGTTCCATATCCGCCCAGACAGTGTCCGCCACAGATCCGGGAACATCATCCTCGTCTGCAAAATCGAGTTCCGCTTCAATCATGGCCCGCGCGTGCGAAAGTCGCTTCGCCCAGCCATTGTAAATCTGCGAGAGATGTCCACTCGATTGTTCTGTTGCCAAGCGCCTTTGCATCTCGGTTTCAGCTGCCAAGAGATCGGCCAGTCCTTCGACCTCGATCAGATCCATCTTACCGTTATGGAACGCACGCCTCGAAAACTCGCCAGCTTCGGCATGACGCAAGCCAAGATCCGACAACTCCCGCAACAGCGCGTCGATCACCGCTCGACTGCCATGCACTTGGAGTTCTGCGCAATCCTCGCCCGTAAAGGAGGCAGGTCCTTTGAAAAACAGAACCAAACCCTGATCGATGAATTCACCGTTTCGCCTGCGAATCGACCTCAGGGCATTGGTTCGCGGAAAAGGCACCTGTTCAACGAGCGCCCTTAGAGTACCAACCGTCTCCTGGCCGCTGATTCTGATAACAGCTACGCCCGAGGGAACGGCACCCGAGGACAGCGCGTAGATCGTATCTGTGAAACTCATGACATGCCTTGTCGCAGCTCCCTGAATCCAGCTAACCAATTATCCGGCGTAGATGGTCTTCAATTTCACCTTATTGGGTCGCTTTACCCATATAGGTGGAATCCGGATAAAAACTCAAAAGCAAAAAGCCCGAACACTGTCGGGCTTCGCCATCCACTTATCAAGCCAGGCTCAGGTGTTCATGGAGTCGAAGAAGTCGCCATTGGTCTTGGTCTGCTTCAGCTTGTCGATCAGGAACTCGATGGCATCGGTCGTCCCCATCGGTGCCAGAATACGGCGCAGGACAAAAATCTTCTGCAGGTCCTGTCGCGGCACGAGCAGATCTTCCTTGCGCGTGCCAGACTTAAGAATATCCATAGACGGAAAGATGCGCTTATCCGCTACCTTGCGGTCCAGAACGATTTCCGAGTTGCCGGTACCCTTGAACTCTTCGAAGATCACTTCATCCATGCGGCTACCGGTATCGATGAGTGCGGTAGCAATAATCGTGAGCGAACCACCTTCTTCAATGTTGCGCGCCGCGCCGAAAAAACGTTTCGGGCGCTGCAGGGCGTTCGCATCGACACCGCCGGTCAGAACCTTTCCGGATGAAGGAACGACGGTGTTATAGGCCCGGCCGAGGCGGGTGATGGAATCCAGAAGGATCACGACGTCACGACCGTGCTCGACAAGGCGCTTCGCCTTCTCGATCACCATCTCCGCGACCTGAACGTGCCGGGTTGCCGGTTCGTCGAAGGTAGAGGAAACAACCTCGCCCTTGACCGACCGCTGCATGTCCGTGACTTCTTCCGGACGCTCATCAATCAGAAGAACGATCAGATAACATTCCGGATGGTTCGCGGTGATCGAGTGGGCGATGTTCTGCAGGAGAACGGTTTTACCCGTGCGCGGCGGCGCGACGATCAGACCGCGCTGGCCTTTACCGAGGGGTGCGATCAGGTCAATCACCCGAGCGGAGAGATCCTTTGATGTCGGTATCTCCAGTTCCATCTTGAAGCGCTCGTTCGGGTAGAGCGGCGTCAGATTGTCGAAATGGACCTTATGGCGAATTTTCTCGGGGTCTTCGAAGTTGATGGTGTTGACCTTGAGAAGCGCGAAATACCGCTCGCCTTCCTTCGGTCCCCGGATAGGACCTTCGACTGTGTCACCCGTCTTCAGCGAAAACCGGCGGATCTGCGAAGGAGAAATATAAATGTCGTCCGGACCAGGCAGATAGTTGGCATTGGCCGAGCGAAGGAAACCAAAGCCATCCTGAAGAACTTCAACCACGCCTTCTCCGATGATCTCGACATCCTGGCTTGCCAGCATCTTCAGGATTGCAAACATCAGCTCCTGCTTGCGCATGACGCTGGCGTTTTCGACTTCAAGCGACTCGGCAAAAGCGAGCAGATCGGTCGCGGTTTTATTCTTCAAATCTTGTAGCTTCATTTCAGCCATGAAGGGGGACCACACTTAGCAGTTCGGAATGGAAGGTCGGCGTGCTTTAGGTAAGGGGAGCCGCGCGAGAAGGAGGCAGGCTCGTCTCTTTTACACATGCCACGAAAAGATGAGATGACGCGAAAATAGCGATTCACCCGGTGCGCCGCAAGAGGCCTCACCGGATTTAACCGTAATTTCATCTCGGACTTCTGCCCTCTTTAAAAAGGTTTGACAACCGCCATGATCACGATTGCGATCATCAGCAGGGTCGGCGCCTCGTTCATTAGGCGCCAATAGCGGGCGCTTCGCGTGTTGCGGTTCTCGGCGAAGGCACGCACCGAACGACTGAACATCACGTGGACACCGGTCAGCAGCACGACGAAAAGCAACTTCGCGTGCAGCCAGCCTCCCTGAAAACCATAAACGCTCCAGGCAAGATAGAGGCCAAGACCCCAGGAAATCATCATTGCCGGGTTCATGATAACCTTCAGCAATCGCTGTTCCATCATCTTGAAGGTCTCGGACTGCTGCGAGCCAATCTCCGCGTCCGTATGATAGATGAAAAGCCGCGGCATGTAGAGGAGCGCAGCCATCCAGGACATGACGGCAATGATGTGAAGCGCCTTGATCCAGAGATAGAGATTATCAGGCCTGTAGAGGAAAAGCCCTGCCAGCAGCCCGGCAAAAATCCCTATGGCGATAAAGGCACGCGCCCTTGCACGCCGACCCGGCGCACTGTCTGTCTGCCGTTCCGCCTTCACGACGTTTCTCCACCCCGACGCACACGCGCCAAAAGCTGCGTCACATGCGCTGGATCAGCCTGCGGCGTGATCCCATGGCCGAGATTGAAGATCAGCGGACCATTGCCAAGCCGATCCAGAATACGGTCGATACCCTCGTCCAGGGAGTTCCCGCCGGCGACAACCCGCATCGGATCGAGATTGCCCTGAACAGGACCATCCTTCTGCAATTCGGCTGCAAAGCTGAGCGGGACTGACCAGTCGAGACCGATTGCATCTGCACCTGTTTGCTGGCGATAGGTCTTCAGGAGAACGCCCGCACCCTTGGCAAACGCGATGATGCGGGCCTGCGGCCGCCGCGCACGCACGCTGGCGATCATGCGTTTGACGGGCTCGACTGCGTATCGCGCAAATTCCTCTTCACCGAGCACACCGGCCCAGGAATCGAAAATCTGGACCGCGTCAGCGCCGGCATCAAGCTGCTCGACCAGATAATCCGCAGAGACATCCGCGAGCAAATCGAGCAAGCGGCCGAAGGCCTGGGGATAGCGATAGGCAAAGAGACGGGCAGGGGCTTGGTCGGGCGTCCCGTGGCCGGCGATCATGTAGGTCGCGACCGTCCACGGAGCACCGCAGAAGCCAAGCAATGTTGTCTCCCCAGGCAGTTCGGTGCGCAGGCGCGACACTGTTTCGATCACAGGCTTGAGGTGTGACGAAACAGGCAAAGGGTCGAGCCGCGCGATACCTTCGGCATCGATAGGGTCCATTCGTGGACCGTGCCCTTCCTCGAAGCGCACGTTACGCCTCAGAGCATCCGGGATGACCAGGATATCGGAAAACAGAATAGCCGCATCAAAGCCATAACGCCGGATCGGCTGCAACGTCACCTCGACGGCCATATCGGGCGTATAACAGAGATCGAGGAAACTTCCTGCCTGCCGCCGCGTTGCTCGATATTCCGGCAGATAGCGACCAGCCTGGCGCATCAGCCACACCGGGGGTGGAGAGAGGGTCTCACCATTCAAAACCTGCAGCACTTTGCGTTCTAGTGCAGTCACGACCGCATCACTCCAACTTAAAAGAAAATCTATATTGAAGGTTTCTATTTCTTAGAGTCGGTGACTATCAAGGATTAAAATCCATCCACCCTTCATCCACATCGCCAGGAACAATGACGTGTGTGGGGAAGAAATTTTGCCTTGCAGAGAATGCTCCGGGAATATCTGAAAAAGGCGATTGGATTCAGGTAAATGCGGTCCGCATCAATATCTTCGCATGTGTGGATAGCCTGTGAACAGACGTGACACTTTGCCCTAAGCATGAGTCTTCTCCACATCCCACGAAAACCGAAAGCCGCCGCAGTGCCAATTGTGAATAACTCGTGGGTTTTCCCCTTGCCTTCGAGAGGCTCGCGCCTTTACCTGTCGCTGTCCCGCTTTATCAACAGGCCTCGGAGAATAGCGTGGAGAACCACAAAAACTATTTCCATCTGCACCTTATTTCCGACTCAACCGGCGAAACGCTCATCGCGGCAGGACGTGCTGCGGCCGCTCAGTTTCAGGCTTCCCACGCCTTGGAACACGTTTATCCGCTGATCCGCACACGCAAGCAGCTGATGCAGGTTCTGGAAGCCGTCGATGGGGCTCCAGGCATCGTGCTCTATACGATCGTCGATCGGGAACTCGCCGACCTTATCGATCTGCGGTGCAAGGAGATGGGTGTCCCCTGTGTTTCCGTGCTCGATCCGATCATCGACATTTTCCAGACCTATCTCGGCGCCACGTCAAGGCGGAGGTCGGGTGCGCAGCATGTGATGAATGCGGAATATTTTGCGCGCATCGAAGCTTTGAACTTCACCATGGATCATGACGACGGCCAGCTTCCCGCAGATTTCAATGAAGCCGATGTCGTGCTGATTGGTATCAGCCGCACATCCAAAACACCGACCAGCATCTATCTCGCCAATCGTGGCATCAAGACCGCCAATATACCGATTGTGCCAAATGTACCCCTGCCAGAAAGGTTGGCGGAAGCGACAAAACCTCTAATCGTTTGCCTGATCGCCACGGTGGATCGCATTTCCCAGGTGCGACAGAACCGCGTGCTGGGCGCGACACAGGGTTTCCATGCCGACGATTATACCGATCGGGCTACGATCGCGGAGGAGCTGAAATACGCGAGATCGATCTGCGCGCGCAACAACTGGCCGATCATCGACGTCACGCGCCGCTCGATCGAGGAGACGGCGGCGGCGATCGTTGCCCTTCGCCCGCGCCTGCGATAAACCTCGATTAAACTATTGGGCCGAACCGATGACTTCTTCTCTCGTGCTTGCATCAGCAAGCCCCTTCCGACGGATGCTCCTTGAGAACGCCGGTATCGCCTTTCGCCATCGGTCAGCGGATATCGATGAGCGCGCAATTGATGCCCGGCTGGAGGCGGAAGGTGCTGCTCCGGAAGATGTCGCGCTTGAGCTGGCAAAGGAAAAGGCGCGCGATGTTGCCCGTCACTTTCCAGGTGCGGTGGTTATTGGCTCGGACCAAACCATGTCGTTGGGCGCCCGCGTTTATCACAAGCCAAAGGATATGCCGGAAGCCCACGCACATTTGGCTTCACTTTCCGGCAAGACCCATCAACTGAACAGCGCCATCGCCCTTTGCCGTGATGGAGAAATGCTGTGGCAACATCTGTCTTCCGCACGGCTGACAGTCCGACCGCTGACGAACGATTTCATCACGTACCATCTCGCGCGTGTCGGAGAAAAAGCACTATCGAGTGTCGGCGCCTATCAGCTCGAAGGCGAGGGCATTCAGCTTTTCGAGAAGATCGATGGTGATTACTTCACCATCCTTGGTTTGCCCATGCTGCCGCTGCTCGCAAAACTCAGGGAGCTCGACGTCATCCATGGATGATTCACGTGAAACATTTGTTAACCACGCTTTTGTCGCCGGCTATCCAATCCGGCATTCCCGCTCGCCGGTGATCCATGGATACTGGCTGAAGAACCTGAATCTTCAGGGAAGCTATCGGACAATAGAGGTGACTCCGGATAAGTTTTCCGACTTTATCTCCGATCTTAAAAGCGGGACATCGGGTTTCAAGGGCGGCAACATTACCATTCCGCACAAGGAAGCTGCCTTTGCGCTGGCCGATCGGCCGGACGATATTGCCAGTGAAATCGGTGCCGCCAATACACTGTGGTTGGAAGATGGTCTCGTGCATGCCACGAATACCGACGGCATTGGTTTCACCGCCAATCTCGATGCGCTGGCACCAGGATGGCATAGGGTAGAGACAGCCGTCATCCTCGGCGCAGGTGGAGCAAGCCGCGCCGTCATTCAGTCCGTGCGTGACCGTGGGGTGAAGACCATTCATGTGCTGAACCGCACCGTATCGCGTGCACGCGAGTTGGCGGATCGCTTTGGCCCAGCGGTTCACGCGCAATCACTGGAGGCTTTGCGCGAAGTTATGTCCGGCGCCGGATTGCTGATCAACACGACATCGCTGGGAATGGATGGCGGAGAGGTTCCGGACCTCGATTTCAGTTCGATGCGGACGGATGCCGTCGTCACCGATATTGTCTATGTACCGCTCAAGACGCCGATCCTTCGGCAAGCGGAAGCGCAGGGTTTACGTATCGTCGACGGTCTCGGCATGTTGCTGCATCAGGCAGTTCCCGGTTTCGAAAAATGGTTCGGTAGACGCCCCGTCGTTGATGCAGCCCTTCGCCAGTTGATTATCGATGACATGGCTGCTCACGCATGATCATTCTGGGTCTTACCGGGTCGATTGGCATGGGGAAGTCGACGACGGCAGAGATGTTTGCCGAACTCGGCGTTCCCGTGAATGATGCCGATGCGGTCGTACATGATCTCTACAAAGGGGACGCCGTAGGGCCGATTGACGAAGCTTTCCCGGGTGTCATTTCGAACGGTGAGGTCGATCGGGCGAAACTGTCAGCGCTGCTTGCCGAAAATCCGACGCGCTTCAAGGACCTTGAGGCGATTATCCATCCCCTTGTCCGGGACCGGGAAAAGGCGTTCATCGATCGCCATCGCGCGCTGGCGACGCCGCTTGTTCTGTTGGATATCCCGCTGCTATACGAGACCGGCGGGGAAAGCCGGGTTGATGCGGTGGCCGTTGTGACAGCCGATCTGGAAATACAGCGTGACCGTGTCTTGAAAAGGCCGGGGATGACGCCGGAAAAATTCGCACTGATCCAGTCGCGCCAGATGCCTGACGCGCAAAAACGTGCGAAGGCAGATTATATCATCGACACCGGACACGGACTTGATTCGGCCAGAGCGCAGGTAAAGGCGCTGGTCGATCGTCTTCTGGGAAAGGTATGAGTGGATGCGGGAAATCATTTTC
This sequence comes from Pararhizobium arenae, assembly GCF_001931685.1. GTDB lineage: Bacteria > Pseudomonadota > Alphaproteobacteria > Rhizobiales > Rhizobiaceae > Pararhizobium > Pararhizobium arenae. Next base: position 364,442 of record NZ_MOOY01000006.1, read on the forward strand.
GATACGGAAACCACAGGCCTAGACAACCGTCTTGATCGGGTGATCGAAATTGGCGGGGTGGAACTCGACAACCATTTCCCGACAGGCCGTACGTTTCACGTCTACCTCAATCCGGTCGATCGAAAGGTGCATCCCGACGCACTTGCCATTCATGGCATTACGGATGAATTTCTGAAAGACAAGCCCACCTTTGCAGAGGTGGTCGAAGAGATGATCAGCTTCTTTGGCGATGCCCGTTGGGTCGCGCACAATGCGACCTTCGACATGGGCTTCATCAACGCAGAGCTGGCGCGTCTCGACCGAGCGCCGATAGCCGCGGACCTGGTCACGGACACTTTGGCGCTGGCACGACGCAAGCATCCCATGGGTCCGAATTCACTGGATGCCCTTTGCCGTCGTTACGGCATCGACAATACGCACCGCACGAAACACGGCGCACTACTAGACTCCGAACTTCTCGCTGAAGTCTATATTGAGATGATCGGCGGTCGGCAGGCGGCGCTCGGGCTTTCCAGCAACGAAGTGCGCGGCGCGCAGCAGGAAAGCGATGATTCGGTTGTCGTCATAGGACAGAGGCCGCGCCCGCTTCCATCACGATTGAACCAACGGGAACGCGAGAGCCATGCGGCACTGGTTGCGAAGATGGGAGTTAAGGCGATCTGGGGCCGGTACGGAGAACCCCGGTAGATCGACCCCCGGCAAACCTTTCAGACAAAAATGCCCTGCTCCTGCGAGCCGGGCATTTTTCTTAGGTACTTAAGTTGAAATCAGTTGGGAGCGCCGGAAACCTGGGCGCGAACCTTTTCTTCGGCCATGCGCTGGGTGAACATCTGCGCGAAATCGATCGGGTCGATCATCAGCGGCGGGAAACCACCGTTGCGGGTTGCGTCGGCAACGATCTGGCGTGCAAACGGGAACAGCAGGCGCGGGCACTCGATGAAGAGCAGCGGCAGCATATGTTCCTGCGGGAAACCGGTGATCCGGAAAACTCCGCCATAGGCAAGCTCGACATTGAACAGAGTTTTGTCGCCTTCCTTGGCTTCAGCATTCAGCGTCAGCACCACGTCGAACTCGGCTTCCGAAAGCGGGTTGGCGTTGACATTGACATTAATGTTGATGGAGGGGGCCTTGTCGCGGGCCTGCAAGGAACGGGGAGCTGCCGGGTTCTCGAAGGACAGGTCCTTGATGTATTGCGCCAGAACGGTCAGCGACGGGCTTTCCTGTGCGCCGTTCGGGGTGGATGCGGTATCGGTCATGGGGCCTTTTCCTTCGGCTTGATTTGTCGAGGCCATCTAGCATTTCGCCTGCAGCCTTACAACCCGCAGCCTATGGCAGGCAGTCAATCGGAAGGTTTAGCGAAGCCGATTCCGGTCGCTGGCATCCTTCGGATTTTCCGGATTCTCCCGCGAATATTCATCGTCGTCGAGGTCGACAACGCCGGGACTTGAACGACCCGCGCTTCGATTGTCACGATAGCCACTGGGTCCGCGTGAAAACCTGAAACCGCTGCTTACGACTGTCATGCGACTGCGCACGAGCTTCCAGGCGAGATCGCGAACCGATGGGATGAAAAGCAGAAGACCGACGATGTCGCTCAGGAAGCCTGGCACGATCAGGAGCATGGCAGCGACGACGATCATGACGCCGTGCACGAGTTCGCGGCCGGGATCACCGCCCCCCGCTGTTGTCTGCTGCAGGCGACGCAGTGTGCCAAGCCCCTGAACTCGAAGCAGCACGATCCCGGCCAGCATGCTGGCAAGCACCAACATCAAGGTCGTGCCGATGCCAACCTCGCGCCCGACCAGAACGAAGGTCGCGATTTCCGCCAGAGGCAGGAGGAGAAACAGGAATGGAGCGATCAGAATACGCATGGAGCCCGTCGATTGGTCGCGGAAACGCTGTTGGGACAGCTTCCCGGCAAAAGGAAATGATATAGTCGTTTGAATGATGATCCCATGCAGACTATATGGGGTTACCTCAAGGCAAATTAACAGCGGTCGGGATGGAATGGGCTCTTTTGACTTCGTGACATTGTTTTTCTTGGTTGCTGCGGTGATCATCTTCATCCAGTTGCGCAGCGTTCTGGGTCGTCGGACCGGCAATGAGCGTCCACCTATCGATCCGTATTCCAAGCGGGAAACGGCAGAAGCGCCTGATGCAGGCGGCAAGGTCGTTCAGTTGCCGCGGCGCGAGGGTGGCCCCGAAGCCGAAAATCGTTATGCAGCGATCGATGCTTTCACGCCTGCGGGAACGCCGTTGAATGAGGGTCTCCGCAAGATTTCCGACGCCGATCCATCCTTCGAGCCGAAGGAGTTCGTCAACGGAGCCAAGATGGCCTACGAGATGATCGTCATGGCGTTCGCCGATGGTGACCGAAAGACGCTCAAGGGTCTTCTGTCGCGCGAGGTTTATGATGGCTTCGAAGCGGCGATTGCCGAGCGAGAGGCAAAAGGTGAGGTTTTGAAATCGACCTTCGTCGGCATCGAGAAAGCCGAAATCGTTCACGCAGAGGTCAAGGACAATGAGGCCAATATCACTTTGCGCATCATCAGCCAGCTGATTTCTGCAACTTACGACAAGGCAGGTAACGTGGTCGATGGCGACGGCGAGGCGGTTTCCGAGGTCAACGACCTCTGGACCTTTGCTCGCGACACGCGCTCGCGCGATCCGAACTGGAAGCTGATCGCAACCGAATCCGAAAACTGATCGGAACGGCCGATGGATTTCAGCCTGCACAGGATCGGTTTTTCCGATTTGCCCGGTTGGCGCGATGATGATCCGAGCGGGCTGATCGGAGCGCTGGCCCGCTGTCATCGGCAGGTGGTTTCCGTCAAGCCGCACAAGACCGGGTTGCTCGGCGTCACCTCCGCTGATTTGCTGCCCGCTTACAAGGCGGCCAGCGCTGCGGGAAGCATGGATGCAGCGCTGGCGAGGGCGTTTTTTGAAAACCTTTTCGTCCCCTTCGCAATTCGACTTCGCAGCGGCGAACAGGGTTTCGTGACCGGCTTCTATGAGCCCGAGGTGGATGTCCGGTCCGAGCCGGATGCAGATTTCCGTTTTCCTTTCTACCGACGCCCGGATGATCTCGTTGATGTCGATGACAGCAATCGTCCGGACGGCATGGATCCTTATTTCGCGTTCGGTCGTCTGCGAGAGGGCGTCGTTGACGAGTATCCGGACCGACGCGCGATCGAACAAGGCTACCTGAACGGCAAGGGGCTTGAGATCGCCTATGCCCGGTCGATCGTCGATGTCTTTTTCGCCCATGTTCAGGGAGCTGCACGGCTCGTCTTTCCTGACGGAAAACTTATCCGCGTGACCTACGCCGCCAAGACCGGGCACCCTTTCTCCGGTATCGGAAAGCTTCTGATTGATCGCGGTGAGATCGACCCGAAGACGGTGTCGATGCAGAACATCCGTCAATGGCTGACGGATCATCCGAGCCGGGTTGATGAGGTGCTCTGGCACAATCGCTCCTTCATCTTTTTTCGCGAGGCAGAGGTCGATGATACGAAGCTTGGGCCTATTGCTGCGGCAAAGGTCGCGCTTGAACCCGGGCGTTCCCTGGCGGTGGATCGCACCATCCACACATTCGGCGTACCTTTCTTCATCAGCAGCGATACCCTGCTGCATATCGACGGCGGCAAGCCATTCAGGAAACTGATGCTGGCGCTCGATACGGGGTCGGCAATTACCGGCCCCGCTAGGGGCGATATCTTCACAGGATCAGGTGATGAGGCTGGCCGGCTGGCCGGATCGGTCCGCAACAGCGCGGATTTTTTTGTCTTCATCCCTACCGCTGCGGCAGTACGATACGGCCATGGCTAAGGATCGCAAGCTTACCGGCGAAGACCGTATCCTCTGGGGCAAGGTTGCGCGCACGACGCGCCCGCTGCCCGGCCGCATGGAAGATCTCGTTCAGTTTGAGGAGCCGGTCGAGCAAGAGCCGGCAGCTCTCCCTGAGCCGATTAAGGTCAAGGAGGGCAGGTCCCTTTCGAAAGCCTTCAGTTCGGCACCGGAACCTGCAAAGCCGACCGCACATCGGCATCATCCGCTGGAAAAGCCGGTCAAGAAAAAGCTGTCGCGAGGCCATCTGCAGCTCGAAGCGCGCATCGATCTTCATGGCATGATCCAGAGTGAGGCTCATGGCTTTCTCCTGCAATTCCTGATCCGGGCACACGAACGCGGATTGCGCCATGTGCTGGTGATCACCGGCAAAGGCACGTCGCTCGGCAGCGAGGGTGCTCTGAAGCGCGCCGTACCTATGTGGTTCTCGCTGCCGGAATTCCGCCACCTGATTTCCTCTTACGAGCCTGCAGCGCGAACCCATGGCGGAGACGGGGCGCTTTACGTTCGTCTCTCCCGCCCGAAGGGAACAGCGCCTTGACGCCCTTCGGCGAGGCAATGCACCGGCTGCGGCAGAAGAAGGGGGTGTCGCAGAAACAGATGGCCGCTGCCATCGGTGTTTCGGCGGCCTATCTTTCGGCGCTCGAGCATGGCAAGCGCGGTCAGCCGAGTTTCGACTTCCTGCAAAGGGTGGCTGGTTATTTCAACGTCATATGGGATGAGGCGGAGGAATTGTTCGGTCTGGCCGCGCTCTCCGACCCGAAAGTGGTGCTCGATACGTCCGGCTTATCCGCCGCCCATACCGCCTTTGCCAACAAGCTCGCGGCACGAATTCGCAGTCTGCCGGAGGAAACCATCGCGGCTATGGAAGAAGTTTTGGAAATCACATGTTTTCCTGATAAGGAACGTGGATGATCCCCTGTTTTCTGCCGGTTTTGCCACCGCGGGATTTGGAAGCGCCCACAGTTTCCCTATATTCACAAAAGCCGTGGAACGGGTGATTCGCACGCAATCGCCGGCAGGCCCAAGCGGGCCTGAAACCCTGGAAAGACTATATGACCGATACTCCTGAGACCGCCTCCGGTTCCAACGCCGAATACGGCGCCGATTCCATCAAGGTGCTGAAGGGCCTCGATGCCGTTCGCAAGCGCCCGGGCATGTATATCGGGGATACCGACGATGGTTCAGGTCTGCATCACATGGTGTATGAAGTCGTCGATAACGCAATCGACGAGGCTCTGGCCGGTCATGCCGATATCGTGACCGTTACGTTGAATGCCGATGGCTCAGTGACCGTCACCGACAATGGTCGCGGTATCCCGACCGACATACACAAGGAAGAAGGCGTTTCGGCAGCGGAAGTCATCATGACCCAGCTGCACGCCGGCGGTAAGTTCGACCAGAACTCGTACAAGGTCTCCGGCGGTCTGCACGGGGTCGGTGTTTCTGTCGTCAATGCGCTTTCCGTTTCGTTGAAGCTTAAGATCCGCCGCGCCGGCAAGATCCACGAGATGAGCTTTACCCACGGTGTCGCGGATTCGCCTCTGGTCGTGACCGGGGATGCCGGCGACCTGACGGGAACGGAAGTCACCTTCCTTCCAAGCAGCGAGACCTTCACCAAGACGGACTTCGATTACGGAACGCTGGAGCATCGCCTGCGCGAGCTTGCCTTCCTCAATTCCGGTGTCCGTATCGTGCTTACCGATCGCCGCCATTCCGATATCAGGCAGGACGAGATGATGTATGACGGTGGCCTCGAAGCCTTCGTTGCCTATCTCGACCGCGCCAAGAAGCCGCTCGTTGCCAAGCCGGTCGCCATTCGCGGCGAAAAGGACGGCATCACTGTCGAAGTGGCGATGTGGTGGAACGACAGCTACCACGAAAATGTGCTCTGCTTTACTAACAACATTCCCCAGCGGGATGGCGGCACGCACATGGCTGGCTTCCGTGGCGCGCTGACCCGCCAGGTCACGTCCTATGCGGATAGCTCCGGCATCACCAAGCGCGAAAAAGTTTCGCTGCAGGGCGAAGATTGCCGCGAAGGTTTGACAGCCGTTCTGTCGGTCAAGGTTCCCGATCCGAAGTTTTCGTCTCAGACCAAGGACAAGCTCGTTTCCTCCGAGGTCCGCCCGGTCGTCGAAAGCCTCGTCAACGAAGCGCTCAGCACCTGGTTCGAAGAGCATCCGACCGAAGCGAAAATCCTCGTCGGCAAGGTCGTCGAAGCCGCTGCTGCTCGCGAGGCTGCCCGCAAGGCGCGCGAACTCACCCGCCGCAAGGGTGCGCTTGATATCTCGTCGTTGCCCGGCAAGCTTGCCGACTGCTCCGAACGCGACCCGGCGAAATCCGAACTCTTTCTCGTCGAAGGGGACTCCGCTGGCGGTTCCGCCAAGCAGGGCCGCTCGCGGGAAAATCAGGCGATACTGCCGCTTCGCGGCAAAATCCTCAACGTCGAGCGCGCCCGCTTCGACAAGATGCTGTCGAGCCAGGAAATCGGTACGCTGATCACAGCGCTTGGTACTTCGATCGGCAAGGACGAGTTCAACCCGGAGAAGCTGCGTTACCACAAGATCATCATCATGACCGATGCTGACGTCGACGGCGCGCACATCCGCACGCTGCTGCTCACCTTCTTCTTCCGCCAGATGCCGGAACTGATCGAGCGCGGTCATCTCTACATCGCCCAGCCGCCGCTCTATAAGGTAGCGCGCGGCAAGTCAGCCCAATATCTGAAGAACGAGAAGGCGCTGGAAGAATACCTGATATCCATGGGTCTGGAAGACGCTCGCCTTGAGCTTGGCTCAGGCGAAGTTCGGACCGGACAGGACCTGCGCGAAGTCATCAACGATGCCCTGCGCCTTCGGTCGCTGATCGATGGTCTTCATTCCCGTTATAACCGCGAAGTTGTCGAGCAGGCCGCGATTTCTGGCGCGCTTAATCCGGAACTCGTGCACAACCAGGAGCGTGCCGAAGCCACGGCCGCACAGGTTGCCTCACGGCTTGACCTGATTGCCGAAGAAACCGAACGTGGTTGGACGGCGGTCGTTGCCGGTGACGGTGGACTGAAGTTCGAGCGCATGGTGCGCGGCGTCAAGGAAGTCGCTTCCCTCGACATGGCGCTGATCGGCTCGCAGGATGCACGTCTGCTGGATCAGCTTTCCGGTCGCCTTGGCGAAATCTACTCGATTCCGCCGAAGCTGGCGCGCAAGGATGGCGCAATCGAAATCAGCGGGCCGCGCGCGCTTCTAGATGCGATCTTCGCAAGCGGCCGCAAGGGCCTGTCCATGCAGCGCTATAAGGGTCTGGGCGAAATGAACGCCGAGCAGCTCTGGGAGACGACGCTCGATCCAAACGTGCGCTCGCTGTTGCAGGTCAAAGTTCCTGATGCGACCGATGCAGATGGCCTGTTCTCGCGCCTGATGGGCGATGAGGTCGAGCCGCGCCGCGATTTCATCCAGGAAAACGCTCTGAGCGTGGCCAACCTCGATATCTGATCAAATATCTCTCGCAGAGACGAAAATGGCGCCCGTGGAGGCGCCATTTTTGTTGTTGGACCGCTTATTCCGCGATGAACTTGCCGTTGAAGGCAATTTCCGAAAGGCGCCGGCGCGGGCTCGGCGTTTCGCGGGCCTGCAGATAGTCCGGCAGCTGAGCTTTGTCGCCGAGGCGGCCGATGGCGGCAGCGGCCTCGATACGATAGCCCTCCGGGATTCCAAGAACCTCGGCAGCCTTGTCGAAATGAATACCGGTCATGCCATGGGCCTGAAAGCCCGAGATTGCGGCCTGCGCGGCAATTGCACCCCAGGCGGCGCCGGTATCGAAGCTATGGCTGTAGGAGAGTTTTTCTTCCATGGTGCCGGGCGCTGCGAAATGTGTTTTTGAAACGATCAGTACCAGTGCCGAAGCGCTGGAAGCCCAGCTCTGGTTAAAGTCGTTGAGAAGAGGAAGAAGCGTGTTCCATTCTTCCGAGCCGCGCAGAGCGTAGACGAAGCGCCAGGGCTGGGAATTGAAGGCGGAAGGTGCCCAACGGCCAGCTTCGAGAATGGTGAGCAGTTCCTGTTCGGAGATAACATCACCGTTGTAGGCGCGGGGAGACCAACGGTTCAGAAAGACCGGAGAAATCGGGTAATCGGCCTGGCGTTGATTGCTGGCAGTCATGATGACGTTCCTGTCTGAGCATGCGGGACAAATGCCCTGACCACGCGGAGTTGATCATTCGGGAGCGCGCGGTTTCCGAGATCGCGCTTCGCCCTATATTGAGTTGGTATCGGCGCAGAAGGTGGGAGGAGCTTCAGCGCGCCGATCGCACGGGATCGTTGCTGCTTGAGCAGACGCATGTGCGGGCTCTATCGATATAGCGATCAGGCCCATCGCCGTAAGGCACCGTTTCAGCGATAGACTGTTTCCAGATTGTGACCAATCCGACGTGTCGCGTAACCCGTAAGACGCTGAAAATTCCACACCGAGACAATTGTCTTCTGGCATAAAAAAATTGTATAAGTTCTGTAGATTTTAATCGAGGATCGCCCTATGCCCGTTTCCCTGAAAGACCCGTCCCTCTTCCGTCAGGCCGCGCTCGTCGGCGAAAACTGGATCGAGACGGATCCAAAGAACGCAATCGAGGTCAATAATCCCGCAACCGGTGAGATTATCGGTCGGGTGCCGAAGCTGGGTGCTGCTGAAACCAAGACGGCGATCGAAGCTGCTCAGGTTGCCCAGAAGGGCTGGGCGGCCAAAACCGCCAAGGAGCGCGCCGCAATCCTGCGCAAGTGGTTTGACCTTATGATCGAAAACAAAGACGATCTTGGTCGCATCCTGACGCTTGAGCAGGGCAAGCCGCTTGCTGAGGCAACGGGTGAGATCGTTTACGGTGCGAGCTTTATCGAGTGGTTCGCGGAAGAAGGCCGCCGGATCTATGGCGATCTCATCCCCGGCCACCAGCCGGACAAGCGCATCATGGTCATGAAGCAGCCCATCGGCGTCGTCGCGGCGATCACGCCGTGGAATTTCCCAAACGCCATGATCACCCGCAAGGCCGGTCCGGCTTTTGCAGCGGGCTGCGCCATGGTTCTGAAACCTGCGTCGCAGACACCGTTCTCGGCAATTGCGATCGCTGTTCTTGCGGAGCGGGCTGGCCTGCCGAAGGGTCTTTTCAGCGTGATCACCGGCTCGGCCGCAGCGATTGGCGGCGAAATGACGGAAAACCCGGTCGTTCGCAAGCTGACCTTCACCGGCTCGACCGAAATCGGTGCCCAACTTTACAAGCAAAGCGCCCCCACCATCAAGAAGCTGGGCCTTGAACTCGGCGGCAATGCGCCTTTCATCGTCTTCGACGATGCCGATCTTGACGCCGCCGTCGAAGGTGCTCTCATCGCCAAGTTTCGTAACAACGGACAGACCTGCGTCTGCGCCAACCGGATTTATGTTCAGGACGGTGTTTATGACGCCTTTTCTGAAAAGCTGGCAAAGGCAGTTGGCAAATTGAAAACCGGCAACGGTTTCGATGAAGGGGTGATCCTTGGACCGCTGATCGACAAGCCGGCTCTCGAAAAGGTCGAGGAGCATGTTGCCGACGCTTTAAACAAAGGAGCTCGTGTCCTCCAGGGCGGCAAGCCGCATGCGCTGGGCGGCACCTTCTATGAAGCAACCATTCTGGTGGACGTTACGCCCGAAATGGCTGTCGCCCGCGAAGAAACCTTTGGTCCGCTCGCACCGCTCTTTCGCTTCAAGGACGAAAAAGACGTCATTGAGCAGGCAAACGATACCGAGTTCGGTCTTGCCTCATATTTCTATGCCAAGGATCTGGCTCGCGTCTTCCGGGTCGCCGAGGCGCTGGAATACGGCATGGTGGGTGTGAACACCGGCCTGATCTCGACGGCGGAAGCGCCGTTCGGTGGCGTCAAGCTTTCCGGGCTTGGCCGGGAAGGCTCCCGTTACGGCATCGAGGAGTTCACCGAGATCAAATATGTCTGCCTGGGCGGCATTGCCTGAAGAACGTCGTTTGATATGACAGGCCGACCGGAGCGATCCGGTCGGCTTTTTCAATTGCGCGGCAGATGCCTGCGACTACGGAGGAAAGTGCCATGCCGGCTCCGGTCAATCCTTTCAAGGCTGCCATCCGGCAGAAGCAGTTTCAGCTTGGTTTGTGGGTGGCCCTTGCCAGCCCTTATGCGGCTGAAGTGATTTCCGGCAGTGGCTACGACTGGCTTCTTATCGATGGCGAGCATGGTCCGAACGATATTCCCCTTCTGAGCGCCCAGGTTCAGGCCGTGCAACGCTCCGCTTCTCATCCAATCGTTCGCTTGCCTTGCGGCGAAGCCTGGATGATCAAGCAGATCCTTGATGCAGGGGCGCAGACCTTGCTGATCCCGATGGTGGAAAGCGTCGAACAAGCCAAGGCCCTGGTCCGGGCCGTCCGATATCCGCCTCATGGGATTCGCGGCGTCGGCGCAGCACTCGGTCGTGCTTCAGAATTCAGTCGCATCGAAGATTATTTGCAGACGGCGAACGATCAAATCTGCCTGCTTCTGCAGATCGAAAGCCGGGCTGGGCTGGAAGCGCTGGATGAGATTGCTGCCCTTGAAGGGGTGGACGGACTTTTCATCGGCCCGTCTGATCTTGCTGCCGATATGGGTTATCTTGGCCAGCCAGGCCACCCTGCCGTGCTCGAAGCAATAACCGATGCCTTCCAGCGTATCGCCAAGGCCGGCAAGGCGCGCGGTATCATGACGCTCGATCTTGGTCAGGCCCATCACTACCGTTCGCTCGGGGCGGATTTCATGGCGATCGGAACCGACGTGACGCTGCTGGTTTCGGCGACGGAAAAGTTAAAGTCGGAATTTCTTGCCGGCGAATCCGGCGCGACGAAATCAGTTTCCGGCTATTGAGATTTCAGGGAATAGACTGCAGCAGCGTTTCGCGGGCCGAGCGCAGGTGTCTGCGGCAGGCCGCTTCCACCTGGGCGGGATCGCGGGAACGCAGCGCGGCAATATAGTCAAGATGCTCCTCAAGCGCGCGGGCATTGCGCTGGCGCGCATTCGTCTTGTTCCATTGATAATGGTAATGGAAGACGATGGTGATAATATCGTAGAAATCGACGATAAAGCGGTTGGCGGAAGACGTGTGCACCAGCAGGTGGAATCGCTCGTCGAGTTCCGAAAACTCCATGTAGCGGTTTTCGATATCGGCGAGAATGTCGTGGTGGGTTGCTTCGATATCAGCCAGTTCGGTCCAGGCCGCATGTTTAGGCGGCAGCAATGCGAAACTGGCCGCCGAACGCAATTCGAACATCTCGCGCACTTCGGTTAGTTCAAGTGCGAACTCGCGGGTGAAGCCCTTGAGAATCCAGTGGCTGTTCGGTCGTTTTTCGATCAGGCCGAAACGGCTGAATCGTATGAGGAATTCTCGAACGCTCGTCGTCCCGATCCCGATTTCGCGGGCGATTTCAAGCTCGTTGATCTGCATGCCGGGCTCCGCCCCACCGGCCAGAATCCGGCGCATGAAACTGCGCTCGATGATCGCGGAGAGGGAACTGGTTTCGTCTTCCGGATAATAATCGTCCGCTTTGGGCTGGCGCAGCACCGTCTTGGAGCGCTTGTTCCAGCTTATCAACGCCAGCTCTTCCATTCGTGCGAGAATGGCGCGGACCGTCGTCCGGCTGACCCCAAGCATGTTTCCGATCTCAGGCTCCGACGGAAGGGTGGCGGTATGCGCCAGCTGTTGCAAGCAGCGGTTAAACGCATGTTTAAAAACGGTGTTTTGTTTCGCCATGACGCGCCGCTCTTTTTTGCCGGATTATGCCAGGGGAGCGTAGGGCGCTACCCGGCGGAAATTCGGCTCACGCGCGTGCTGGTATTGAACAAAATCAAGCGTCGAAGACACGTCGAGCTTGCGTTTCTTGCCTCGCTGCATGGCTGTGCTCCCAAAATCGTGGCTGCCGGTTCTCGCGGCCGCAGCTTCCCCGCCATAATACCCATTGACGAACATCTGTCTATTGTCGATAAAAGACAAAATAGGCGGACCAAGTCCGAATGCCGTTTGGGAGGACGCATGAAGACGAGACAGATCGGCAAGACCGCGCTCAAGGTGACCGAATATAGCTTCGGTACTGCGGCCCTTGGCGGCCTATATCGCGCCTGCCCTCATGACGTGGCGATGGAAACCCTGCAGGCAGCCTGGGACGCCCACCTGCGCTACTTCGATACCGCTCCCTGGTATGGCCTTGGTCTCGCGGAACGCCGGACGGGCGATTTCCTTCGTGACAAACCTCGCGATCATTATGTGCTCTCCACCAAGGTTGGTCGCCTGTTGCATCCTGTGCCGGACAATGCCGTACCGGATTATTCCTATGTCGATCCGCTGTCCTTCGATGCGACCTACGACTATAGCTACGATGGGATCATGCGTTCCCTCGAGTTCAGTTACGCTCGCCTCGGCCTGAACCGTATTGATATTCTCTATGTGCACGACATCGGGGTTTACACCCATGGCGCGGCGCGCAATGCCGTTTTGTTGCGGCAGTTGCTCGACTCCGGGCTGAAGGCGCTCGACGAGTTGAAGTCAAACGGCGTGATATCCGCCTATGGTTTGGGTGTGAACGAGGTACCCGTCTGTTTGGATGTGCTGCGCCACGCCGATCTGGACTGCATCCTGCTCGCCGGTCGTTATACCCTGCTGGATCGGTCTGCGGTCGCGGAGTTGCTGCCGCTGTGCGAAAAGAAGAAAACCTCGATCATAGTCGGTGGCGTCTTCAATTCCGGCATCCTCGCGACCGGGCCGGTTGCCGGCTCACATTTCGACTACATGCCCGCAACGCCGGAGATTTTGGAAAAAGTCGCGGCCATGGAAGCGATTGCAAAGAAGCAGGGGCTGCCGCTTGCGGCACCGGCGATCCAGTTTGCGCTCGATCATCCCGTTGTCGCTTCGGTCCTTCTCGGTACCGCAAAACCGGCAAGCCTTGTTCGCAATATGGAACTGACAAAGACCACGATCAGCAGCGACGATCTCGCTGCTTATAACGCACATACCCTCGTCGCTCCCGAATTGGGGCAAGATGCCGTACGCGTCTGAAAGCGGCTCAAGGAAAGGAAATACAAATGCTGAAGGGAATTCACCCCTTGCTCGGACCGGAACTGTTGCACGCCATTCGCACCATGGGGCATGGCGATGAGATCGTGGTCGCGGATGCCAATTTTCCTGCGAGCACAATGGGTCCGAAAGTCGTTCGGGCTGATGGTGTCGATGCTCTCTCGATCACCGAAGCCATTCTCGCGCATATGCCGCTCGACACTTTCGTTGACGAAGCCGCTTGGCGCATGGAGGTGGTTGGCGATCCTACGGCGGAGCCGGAGGTCTGTATCGAGTTCCAGAAACTCGTGAGCAAATTGGCGGGTGATTTCAAGGTCGTACCGATTGAACGTTTCGCCTTTTATGAGCGCTCGCGGAAAGCCGCCTACATCGTGGCTACGACTGAATTCCGGCTTTACGGAAACATCATCCTGAAAAAGGGCGTGGTCCTCCCGGAGGAACTCTACCGCCCTTGAGAGTATCGTAATTGGATTAAAAATTCCGAAATCTGAAAAATAGAATGAAATTATCATTTTTCAGTTGCTTTTCGGAACGGCTGATATAGCCTTGAACAAGGGTCGATCGAGGAGAGGAGAACTTCGATCGACGGCCGCGGTGATCCAAGGAAATTGGTCTATCGCTGCTGCTCAGATGTTCTGTCGATCAAATCGGACCATGTGCGCCTGGTGGTCCGATCGAAGAACGAGTGACTGAAGGCGCTTTGGAGGAGAACAATATGACCATCATGAAGCATATTCTGTCGCGTCGCGCCTTCACCAGCTTGGCTGGTGCCGCTGTCCTCGCAACGATGATGCCTGCCGCGTCTTTCGCGCAGGACGTGACCATTCCGATTATCGTCAAGGACACCACGTCCTTCTATTGGCAGATCGTTCTGGCTGGCGCTCGCGCCGCCGGCAAGGACCTCGGCGTCAATGTTCCGGAACTGGGTGCCCAGTCGGAATCCGACGTCAACGGCCAGATCAGCATTCTGGAAAACGCCGTTGCCGGCAAACCGGCCGCTGTCGTCATCTCGCCGACCGAGTTCAAGGCGCTTGGCCAGCCAATCGATGAAGCCGCCAAGGCCGTTCCGGTGATCGGTATCGACTCCGGCGCCGATTCCAAGGCTTTCAGCTCATTCCTTACCACGGACAACGTCCAGGGCGGCCGTATTGCTGCCGACGGTCTCGTCGCCGCGATCAAGGAAGCGACCGGCAAGGAAGAAGGCGAAGTCGCCATCATCACCAGCTTGCCCGGCGCCGGCTCTCTCGAGCAGCGCCGTGAAGGTTTCCTTGATCAGCTCAAGACCAAGTATCCCGGCATCAAGGTTATCGCTGACAAGTATGCCGATGGTCAGGCTACGACCGGCCTCAACATCATGACCGACCTGATCACGGCCAACCCGAACCTCGTTGGCGTCTTCGCTTCCAACCTGATCATGGCGCAGGGCGTTGGTCAGGCCATTTCCGAAAACAACCTCGGCGAAAAGATCAAGGTCATCGGCTTCGACAGCGACGACAAGACGGTTGCCTTCCTGAAGGATGGCGCGCTGGCCGGTCTCGTCGTCCAGGACCCCTACCGCATGGGTTATGACGGCGTGAAGACTGCGCTTGCCGTGTCCAAAGGCGAGAAGGTCGAAGCCAATGTCGATACGGGCGCAAACCTCGTCACCAAGGCGAACATGAGCGAGCCGAAGATCGACGCGCTCCTCAACCCGAAGATCTAAAAAGCAAAAAACCGCGCCGGTTCATGCCGGCGCGGTGTCCTTGTTGATGGCCAGCTTCGGCGGGCCTTGCGACACGGCCTTACGGCTGTGTTTCGCCCTATCGGAGGCAGCTTTCATGACCAGCCTTGAACAACTCGCCCATCGGCACGACGACAGCCCGACGATAACCGAGGGTAATCGTGTTCCGCCGGGTTCGCCCATTCTTGAGCTCAAGGGGCTGCAAAAGAATTATGGCTACGTGCAAGCGCTCAAACCCGCGACGGTGACATTCCTAGCCGGCGAAGTTCATGCCATTGTTGGGGAGAATGGCGCTGGAAAATCCACCCTGATCAAACTTTTGACGGGCGTAATCACGCGCACGGCCGGTGAAATTCTCTGGTGTGGCCACCCGGTTGCTCTGGCAACGCCGAACGAGGCTATCGCCCGCGGCATCAACGCCGTGCATCAGGAAGTCGTGCTTTGTCCGCATCTGACGGTCGCCGCCAATCTTTTTCTTGGGGACGAGATCAACCGCAATGGCCTGATGCGCAAACGCCAGATGGAAAAGACGGCGCAGGCCGTTCTCGACGATCTCGGCTTCCATCTGCCGGCCGCCGCTGTTTTGAGCTCGCTTACCATTGGCCAGCAACAGCTGGTCGCGACCGCGCGCGCTGCCATGCGCGGCACCCAGTTTCTGATCTTCGATGAGCCGACGGCCTATCTTACGCGCCAGGAATCGGCGCAACTTTTCAAGCTGATCCGCCGTCTGCAAAGCGAAGGCGTGACGATCGTTTACATCAGCCACCGCATGGAAGAGGTGTTCGAACTCGCCGATCGCGTGTCGGTGCTGCGCGATGGCACCCATGTCGGCACGCGGCTGGTGGGCGAGACCAATGAAACCGAGCTGATCGCGCTGATGATCAACCGTTCGATCGACCAGATTTATCACAAGGAAGACGTCCCGTTCGGCGAAACCATCCTTGAAGCCAGAGGCCTAAGCGGACCGGGGTTTGAGAATGTTTCGCTTTCCGTTCGCTCCGGCGAGATCGTCGGTCTCTACGGCTTGATCGGAGCAGGCCGGAGCGAATTTGCACTGGGGCTTTATGGCCGGCATCCGGCCACCGCTGGTGAAATCCACTGGATGGGCCGGAAGGTCGATATCAAGAACGAACGTACCGCGATGGATATTGGGATTGCTCTTGCCCCGGAAAGCCGACGCGATCAGGGCCTTTGCCTCAATCTTCCGATCGGTCTCAACATCAACCTGCCGGTGTTTGGACGCCTCAGCCGCGGTCCTGTCATCAGTCGTGGGCAGGAATCGGCAAATGCCGACCAGCAAATTCGCAATCTCGCAATCAAGACGCCGCACCGTAACGTTCTGGTGTCCAGCATGTCCGGCGGTAACCAGCAAAAAGTGGTTATCGGCAAGTGGCTGAGCCACGGCGCCCGGCTTTTCATCTTTGATGAGCCGACTGTCGGCGTCGATGTCGGCACCAAGGCGGAAATCTATCGGTTGTTCGCGACGCTCCTGAAGCAGGGCGCGGGCATCATCCTGATCTCGTCCTACCTGCCGGAAGTGTATGAGCTGGCGGACCGGCTTCACGTCTTCCGCCGAGGCCAACTGGTTGGCAGCCATGATTTCCACGCCGCATCGCATGAAGATGTGCTTGCCGAGGCGATCGGCGTCTGAAAGCGCCTGAAGAACAAGAATGAAGAGGGAGAATATCTAAATGGCCATCACTCCATCCGAGCCGGTTGCAGCCGCCCCGCGACGCGGGATGAATGTCCTCTTCAGCCTGACGCTGATCGGCCTTCTGCTTTTCCTCTGGATTGCGCTGGGTCTCGGCACGGCAAGCTTCTGGACGCCGCTCAACATTTCGAACCTGCTGCGCCAGGGCGCAATGACGGCAATTCTTGCTGTCGGTCAGACATTCGTCATCATCACCGCGGGTATCGATCTTTCCGTGGGCGCGATCGTCGGTTTCTCCAGCGTCATCCTCGCATACCTTCTTCAGGCCGGGGTTCCCCTCGGAATCGCCATCGCGCTGACTCTTCTCATGGGTATTGCGATTGGTGTGTTTCATGGCTTCGGCATTGTCCGCATGGGCCTGCCGCCCTTCATCATAACGCTGGCGACCCTTACCTCGCTGCGCGGCATCGGTCTCCTCATCACGGACGGCTCGACAATCTCGATCACCCATGAAGGATTTACCGCCTTCTCGCGCGCCAACTTCCTGGGCATTCCGAGCCTTTTCTGGATGGTGATCCTGGTGGCGGTCCCGGCCTATATCTTCTTGCACCTGAGCCGTTGGGGCCGCTACCTTTTCGCCGTCGGCTCCAACAGCGAGGCGGCGCGTCTCTCCGGCGTCAATGTCAACCGCACGATTTACATGGCCTATATCCTGTCGGCCACCTGCGCCGCCTTCGTCGGCATCCTGCTTGCCTCGCGCATCGGCATCGGCAACGCCACACAGGCGGAAGGCTGGGAGCTGCAGGCAATCGCGTCCTCGGTGATCGGCGGAACCAGCCTTTTCGGCGCGGTGGGCTCAATCCACGGCCCGCTGATCGGTGCATTCATCCTGGCAACGATCAACAACGGCGCCAATCTGCTAAACGTCAATTCGTTCTGGCAGCGTATCATCACCGGCCTGCTGATCATCGTGATCGTCTATTTCGACCAGCTGCGCCGTCGCGGTTCGCGGTAAGTGGTAAACACAGGACGGGCCAGCACAGCCTGGCCTGTCGGCAAAGACCAGCAATCGGGGTACATCATGAAGGCCGTCATATGCAACGAGCCGGGTCAGCTTGTGCTGGCCGACGTTCCAGCGCCGGGCGCGGTGCCGCCCGGCTGGGTGCGGCTTTCCGTCAGTCATGTCGGCATCTGCGGCACGGACTACCACATTTTCGAGGGCAAGCATCCGTTCCTGCAGTATCCGCGGATCATGGGTCATGAGATCTCGGCGCGGGTGATTGAGACGGGGGAGGGGGCCGCGCTGGCAAATGGCAGCCTCGTTATCGTCAATCCTTACATCGCCTGTGGCCATTGTATTGCCTGCAACAAGGGCAAACCCAACTGCTGCACCGATATCCGCGTACTGGGCGTGCACACCGATGGTGCCCAGTGCGAGGAAATCCTTGTGCCGGAAGTCAATCTTTATCCGGCTGACGGCCTGTCTCCGCAAGCGGCGGCGACGGTCGAGTTTCTGGCGATCGGGGCGCATGCCGTGCGCCGGTCCCTGGCACAGAAAGGGTCGCGCGCGCTTGTCATCGGCGCCGGTCCCATCGGCCTCGGTACCGCGCTCTTCTCCCGGATCGCCGGTCATGATGTAACGCTTGTGGACACCAGCACCGAGCGTCTTGCCATGGCTGCCCGCGTCTTTGGCTTCGACAAGGGCATTCCCGCCGATGAAAAAATTGCCGAGGCTGTGACGGCTGCAAGCAATGGCGATGGTTTCGATGTCGTGTTCGACGCGACGGGGTATGCCGGATCGATGCAACGTTCCTTCACCTACGTCGCCCATGGAGGCTGCCTCGTCTTCGTCAGCGTCGTCAAAGACGAGATCAGTTTCTCCGACCCGGAGTTCCATAAGCGGGAGATGATGCTCGTCGGCAGCCGCAATGCGACAAAAGAGGATTTTGTCCATGTGGCAAATGCGATCCGGGCAGGTCATGTTCCGGTCGATGCGCTGATCACCCATCGCACGACCCTCGATCGCGCTGTCGACGACCTTCCGCGCTGGGCCAGGGAAAAGGCCGGGCTCATCAAGGCGGTGATCGAGATCGCGCCATGACAAATCCTCTGAGAGGATTGCACTGCGGCGGCGAGAACGTCGCAGATTTCACTGTCCCTCCCTTTTGCTTCGCGAGTTTTACGCAAGCAACTTCATGGATTGTAAAAGGATCGGTGAAATTCTGCGTTCCGAGGAAGAACAAAGGACGTTTGGCGCTGCGGTAACAATTGTTGCGATGCACAAGACCTGTTATGCTCCAGCTGCCTGTCGGTGAAGAATGATCGGATGTTGCCGGAGTTTTACCGGTCGCATTTCCCGGTTACGGTAACAGGAGTGTTTCCCGTGTTTTACC
This sequence comes from Pararhizobium arenae, assembly GCF_001931685.1. Classification (GTDB taxonomy): domain Bacteria; phylum Pseudomonadota; class Alphaproteobacteria; order Rhizobiales; family Rhizobiaceae; genus Pararhizobium; species Pararhizobium arenae. Next base: position 383,136 of record NZ_MOOY01000006.1, read on the forward strand.
AGCTATACGAATTCAATCATGCGATGATGGCGCCCTGGCGCGCGACGGCAGATGCCATGCGCCTTGCGTATGCCAACCCGCTCAATCCGCTTTCCCATACTTATTTCGGCCGGGCTGCCGCCGCCGGGCTCGAGGTTTTTGAGCGCATGACGCGCCGTTACGGCAAGCCCGAATTCGGCCTTCCGGAAACGATCGTCGATGAGCAGACCGTACAGGTGCGTGAAAAGATTGTGTGGCGCCAGCCCTTCTGCAACCTCATACACTTCGAGCGTGCGCTGCCGAAGGGCAGGGCGTCCGACCCCAAGGTGCTGATCGTCGCGCCGATGTCCGGCCATTACGCCACGCTCCTGCGCGGCACGGTTGAAGCATTGCTGCCGCATTCGGATATCTACATCACCGATTGGATCGATGCGCGCACGGTGCCGCTCACCGAGGGCACCTTCGATCTCAACGACTACATCGATTATGTCATTGAGATACTCCATTTCCTTGGGCCCGATACGCATGTGATTGCCGTCTGTCAGCCGGCGGTCCCGGTCCTTGCGGCTGTGGCTGTGATGGAAGGCAATGACGATCCGCTCTCCCCGGCGTCGATGACGCTGATGGGCGGTCCTATCGATACGCGGATCAACCCGACGGCCGTCAATCAGCTTGCCAAGGACAAGCCGATCAAATGGTTCCAGGACAACGTCGTCATGCAGGTGCCGTTCCCGCAGCCGGGCTTCCTGCGGCCGGTTTATCCGGGCTTTCTGCAGCTCTCAGGCTTCATGTCGATGAACCTCGATCGCCATCTGACGGCGACAAAGGATTTCTTCGAGCATCTGGTCAAGAACGACGGCGACGCCGCCGAAAAGCATCGCGATTTCTATGACGAGTACATGGCGGTCATGGATCTGACAGCTGAGTTCTATTTGCAGACTGTTGAAGTCGTCTTCATGCGGCACGCTCTGCCAAAGGGCGAGATGATGCACCGCAACCAGCGGGTTGATACAACCGCGATCCGCAAGGTCGCGCTGCTGACGGTAGAAGGCGAGAACGACGATATTTCCGGCGTCGGCCAGACAAAGGCAGCGCAAACCATCTGCACCAATATCCCCGAAGACATGCGAATGCATTACATGCAGCCGGATGTGGGTCACTACGGCGTCTTCAACGGTTCGCGTTTCCGCCGGGAGATTGCACCGCGCATCGTCGCCTTCCAGCGTCAGCATTCGCGACGTGCAAAACCGGTTGGCCGCGTCATCAAGGGCGGCAAGCAGGCCTAAGGGCGCCGAACAGACTAAATTTAAGGATAGCAATCAGGCGCTTGCTCGATTTTTGCCAGCGTCTGACTTGCGACAGAGTTCGGTTGTTCCCACATCCTAAAGAGCAGGCCCACGGGGGCCTACTTTGAGTGAGGACCTCTGAACATGAATCAATCCGCATTGATCCGTCCGGACTGGACTCCCGCAACCATCGCATTGATGGTGCTTGGCTTTGTGGTCTTCTGGCCGCTCGGTCTCGCCATGCTGGCTTACATCCTTTTCGGTGAACGGCTGAAGTCGTTCAAGAAGGATGCCAATTCGACGATGGACGGCGTTTTCTCGTCGTTCAGGCGCGGTGGCGGTCGCGGCTATCGCGGTCCGCAGTTTGGCACTGGCAATGTCGCATTCGACGATTGGCGTGAAGCTGAACTTGCCCGCCTGGATGAAGAACGTCGCAAGCTCGACGAAATGCGCGAGCAATTCGACGAATATGTTCGCGAACTGCGCCGGGCAAAGGATCAGGAAGAGTTCGACCGCTTCATGCGTGAGCGCAACTCCGGTGGTCCGGGTTCGGTGCCGGGCTTTCCGGCTCACTAAAGAAGACCGAGGCCGGCGCTTTTCTGAGGCGCCGGCTTTTTCCATTTTGCTACTCCATTCTTGCGGCATGCGCGAGATCGGCGAATCGGCTATCACCACTTGATGTTTTCCCTTCTTCGCAAGACGTCAGCGACGAAAAAAAGCCCTCAGCCGACGAAGCGTCTGATCGATGTCGCCGGCCGCTCGATGCCGCTCACCATCAAGCAGAACGCGCGAGCAACCCGGATGACGCTTCGCATCGAGCCGGGCGGTCGCGAACTGAAACTGACGGTGCCGGCCGGACTTCCCGAACGCGAGATCAACGCCTTCCTCAATCGCCATCAGGGCTGGTTGATGACCAAGCTTGCCCGCTTTTCCGGCGAAAGCGTGCTTGAGGAGGGCGGCACGATCCTCATCCGCGGTATCGCCCATCGCATCGAACGCACCGGAAAACTGCGCGGTTTGACGGAAGCGATCGTCGAAGGTGAGGAAGCCGTGCTGAGGGTCAGCGGCGCGCCGGAACATCTGCGGCGTCGCATTTCGGATTTTCTCAAAAAGGAAGCGCGCAGGGATCTGGAGCATCTCGTACAAATTCATGCGCGCATGGTGGGCCGGAAAGTAAAGTCTCTAAGCTTGAAGGATACCCGCAGTCGCTGGGGTTCCTGCGCTGCGGATGGCGCCTTGAGTTTTTCCTGGCGCATTGTCATGGCGCCGCCCAAGGTGATCGATTATCTTGCAGCCCATGAGGTCGCGCACCTTCGGGAAATGAACCATGGGCCAGATTTCTGGGCGCTGTGCGAAGAACTCTGCCCTGCAACTGCCGATGCGCGCCGCTGGTTGAAACGCAACGGAACAATGTTGCACGCCATCGATTTTGATTAACCGAGACGCGCCGAAACCCACGTTTCGCGGGTATTTTAGGCTCGACTCCCACCGAATTTCATGCGACGTCCCTGCTATGAAGACGGAAGTGAAAATTTGCGGTTTGAAGACCGCCGAGGCGATCGACCGCGCGATTGAGCTCGGAGCGTCCCATACGGGGTTCATCTTCTTCGAAAAAAGCCCTCGCAATATCGAACCTGATGACGCAGGTGTGCTGGCAGACCGTATTCGCGGCAAGGCCAAGATCGTGGCTGTCACCGTCGATGCCGACAACGACTTCCTCGATGAAATCATCTCGGCGCTGTCGCCGGATATACTACAATTGCACGGCAGCGAAAGCCCGGAGCGGGTCCTCAATGTCAAGGCTGTCTACGGCCTGCCGGTGATCAAGGCATTTTCAGTTCGGGATGCCGACGACCTGAAGAAGATCGAGCCCTATATCGGCATCGCGGATCGGTTCCTGTTCGATGCCAAGGCGCCAAAAGGCTCGGAATTGCCGGGCGGCAACGGGGTTTCTTTCGATTGGCGTTTGCTTGATGCGCTTGACGGCAGCGTCGATTACATGCTTTCCGGGGGATTGAACGCGGAAAATGTCGGTGAAGCGCTTGCGCTGACCGGCGCGAAGGCTGTCGATACCTCATCCGGGGTCGAGCGTGCGCCCGGGGTCAAGGACCTGAAGCGCATGCAGGAATTTTTCGAAGCGGTGGCTCGCGGGCCAAGCACTACGCCAGGGAGCAAGACGTGAACGAAACGCCTAAACTGAACTCCTTCAAGGCAGGGCCTGACGAAGATGGCCGCTTTGGCATATTCGGCGGTCGCTTCGTTGCCGAAACCCTGATGCCGCTGATCCTCGATCTGCAGAACGAGTGGAGCAAGGCCAAGAACGATCCAGCCTTCCAGGCGGAGCTGCAACATCTCAACACCCACTATACCGGCCGTCCGAGCCCGCTGTATTTCGCGGAGCGCCTGACGCAGGAACTGGGCGGCGCAAAAGTCTACTTCAAGCGCGATGAGCTCAACCACACCGGCTCGCACAAGATCAACAATTGCCTTGGTCAAATCCTTCTTGCCAAGCGCATGGGCAAGACCCGCATCATCGCCGAAACCGGCGCGGGCCAGCACGGCGTGGCCTCTGCCACGGTTGCCGCCCGTTTCGGACTGCCCTGCGTCGTCTACATGGGGGCGACCGATGTCGAGCGTCAGGCGCCGAATGTGTTCCGCATGAAGCTCCTTGGTGCCGAAGTTAAGCCGGTTACGGCCGGCCATGGCACGCTGAAGGATGCGATGAACGAGGCGCTGCGCGACTGGGTCACCAATGTCGACGATACCTACTACATGATCGGCACGGCCGCCGGCCCCCATCCCTATCCGGAAATGGTTCGGGATTTTCAGTCGGTGATCGGCCACGAAGTGCGCGACCAGATGATGGCTGCGGAAGGTCGTCTGCCGGACATGCTGATCGCCGCTGTGGGTGGCGGATCGAATGCTATCGGTCTGTTCCATCCGTTCCTCGACGATGACAGCGTCAAGATCGTCGGCGTCGAAGCCGGCGGCAAGGGACTGGACGGCGATGAACATTGTGCCTCGCTCACCGCTGGTTCACCCGGCGTCCTGCATGGCAATCGCACCTATCTGCTGCAGGACCGCGATGGCCAGATCAAGGAGGGCCATTCGATCTCCGCGGGCCTCGACTATCCCGGCATCGGACCGGAGCATTCCTGGCTGAAGGATGCCGGCCGCGTCGAATATGTGCCGATCATGGATCATGAAGCGCTCGAGGCCTTCCAGTTCCTGACCCGGCTGGAGGGCATCATTCCCGCGCTGGAACCGAGCCATGCCTTGGCCGAGGTCATGAAACGGGCGCCAAAGATGGACAAGGATCAGATCATCGTGATGAACCTCTGCGGCCGGGGCGACAAGGATATCTTCACCGTAGGCAAGCTGTTGGGTATGGGGCTTTAAGAGCATGACCGCACGCATGGACAAACGCTTCGCCGATCTGGCGAACGAGGGCCGCCCGGCTCTGGTCACCTATTTCATGGGCGGCGATCCCGATTTCGAAACGTCGCTGGCAATCATGAAGTCGCTGCCGCTGGCAGGCTCGGATGTGATCGAGCTCGGCATGCCGTTTTCCGATCCGATGGCCGATGGACCGGCGATCCAGCTCGCGGGTCAGCGGGCTTTGAAAGCCGGCCAGACGCTGGAAAAGACACTGGAACTCGCCCGCCGCTTTCGCGCCGACGACAAGGACACGCCGATCGTCCTTATGGGCTACTACAATCCGATCTATATCTACGGCGTGGATCGTTTTATCGAGAATGCTTTGGAGGCCGGCATCGATGGCCTGATCGTTGTCGATCTGCCGCCGGAAATGGATGATGAGCTTTGCATCCCGGCCTTGGCCAAGGGGCTCAACTTCATTCGCCTGGCAACACCGACGACCGACGACAAGCGTCTGCCGAAGGTTCTCGAAAACACCTCGGGTTTCGTCTATTATGTCTCGATGAACGGCATCACAGGTTCCGCCCTGCCGGATCCTTCGCTGATCGGCGGGGCGGTGCAGCGGATCAAGACGCACACGACACTTCCGGTCTGCGTTGGTTTCGGCGTGAAGACGGCTGAACATGCCCGCGCTATCGGCGCCTCGGCTGATGGTGTCGTCGTGGGCACCGCCATCGTCAACCAGATCGCATCCAGCCTGACTGAAGATGGCCAATCGACGGGGGCGACCGTTCCGGGTGTCGAGGCGCTTGTCCGTGGCCTTTCGGCAGGCGTACGTGGCTCAAGGCTTGCCGCGGCCGAATAAATGCCCACATTCTGGGGCATTCCGCATCGCAAGATGCGCCGATGCGCTGGATGAAGTGAATAGAAGCGTCCTTGGCCCTGCAGATGAGTGCGGGGGCCGGATGCAAGCATTCAGGAGTTTGCAGTGAACTGGATCACAAATTACGTTCGCCCGAAGATCAATTCGATGCTCGGTCGGCGCGAGGTTCCGGATAATCTTTGGATCAAGTGCCCCGAGACCGGCGAGATGGTTTTCCATCGCGATCTCGAGGAAAACAAGTGGGTCATCCCGGCCTCTGGCTATCACATGAAGATGCCGGCGAAAGCGCGTTTGAAGGACCTTTTCGACGATGGCGTCTATGAGGCCCTGCCGCAGCCGAAAGTCGCGCAGGACCCTTTGAAGTTCCGGGATTCGAAGAAGTACGCGGACCGTCTGCGGGACAGCCGCGTCAAGACCGATCTGGAAGACACGATCGTTGCCGGTCTCGGCCGTGTCAAAGGTGTCAAGCTCGTCGGCGTTGTGCACGAATTTGCCTTCATGGGCGGCTCTCTCGGCATTGCCGCGGGCGAGGCCATCATCAAGGCATTCGAGAAGGCGATTGCCGAAAAGTGCCCGCTTGTCATCTTCCCGGCTTCGGGCGGTGCCCGCATGCAGGAGGGCATTCTTTCGCTTATGCAGCTGCCGCGCACCACGGTTGCCGTACAGATGCTCAAGGAAGCTGGTCTTCCCTATATCGTCGTTCTCACCAACCCGACCACGGGCGGCGTTACCGCGTCCTATGCGATGCTGGGCGACCTGCACATCGCTGAGCCGGGTGCTGAAATCTGCTTTGCCGGCAAGCGCGTGATCGAACAGACCATCCGCGAAAAGCTGCCGGAAGGCTTCCAGACATCGGAATACCTGATGGAACACGGCATGGTCGATATGGTGGTAAAGCGCCATGATATCCCCGATACGCTCGCTCGGACCTTAAAGATCCTGATGAAAAAGCCTGTCGATGCGGCCAAGCTGAACGGCAGCGGTGCCGCCGTCGTGCCTTTGGCAGCCAGCGTCTGATTGGAAGAATCTAATGATGGCGGTTGACGTCAGCGAGGCCGGGCAGGAAATCGAAAAGCTGCTCGCGCTTCATCCCAAGGGTTTTGACCTTTCGCTCGACCGCATCACCCGGCTTCTGGACAGGCTTGGAAACCCGCAGGATCGCCTGCCGCCGGTCATTCATGTGGCCGGCACCAACGGCAAGGGTTCCGTCACCGCCTTTTCCCGGTCGATTCTGGAGGCAGCGGGGCTTAGCGTCCATGTTCATACCTCGCCGCATCTCGTCAACTGGCACGAGCGCTACCGGCTCGGCCGAAAGGACGGGCGAGGCGAACTTGTCTCCGATTCCGTGCTCGCGGATGCTGTGCGTCGTGTTGCGGACGCGAATGCCGGCGAGAAGATTACCGTCTTCGAAATCTTGACGGCCGTTACCTTCGTCCTCTTTTCAGAGCATCCGGCCGATGTCGCGATCATCGAAGTCGGCTTGGGGGGGCGCTTTGATGCGACCAATGTCATTTCCTCGCCTGCCGTATCGGTGATTATGCCGATCTCGCTTGACCATCAGGCGTATCTTGGCGATCGGGTCGAACTGATTGCCGCGGAAAAAGCAGGTATCATGAAACGCGGTCGTCCGGTGGTCATCGGCCATCAGGAGGAAGACGGTGCGCGCGACGTGCTCGTCTCTACAGCCGAACGCCTGGGCTGCCCTGTCGCGGTTTACGGGCAGGATTTCATGGCCCATGAGGAATATGGCCGGCTCATCTATCAGGACGAGGATGGCCTTGCCGATCTACCCTTGCCGCGTCTGCCGGGGCGTCACCAGTATGCAAATTCCGCAGCCGCTATCCGCGCCGTCAAGGCTGCCGGTTTTGCCCCCTCGGAAGCAGCAATTGAAAAGGGCCTGACGTCCGTCGAATGGCCGGGCCGCCTGCAGCGCCTCACCGAAGGCCGGCTTGCCGCTGTGGCTCCCAAAGGTGCGGAGATCTGGGTCGATGGCGGGCATAACCCCGGCGCAGGGCAAGTGATCGCCGAGACCATGGCCAATCTGGAGGATCGGGATCCGAGGCCGCTGTTTCTGGTCATCGGCATGATCAACACCAAGGACCCAGTCGGTTATTTCAATGCTTTCAAGGGGCTGGCGGAACAGGTTTTCACGGTGCCGATCCGCGGCTCCGATGCTGGTATCGACGCGGTGGCGCTGGCTGACGATGCGGCATCCGCCGGCTTCAAGACATCGCCGGTATCGTCCGTTGCCGAGGCGCTCTCTGAAATCAGCGACATCTTTTCTGACGGTGACGAGGTGCCGCGCATCCTGATCGGCGGCTCCCTTTATCTGGTCGGTGATGTGCTCGCCGATAACGGCACCGTTCCTGCCTGAAATGGAAAAAGCCCGGTTGCCCGAGCTTTTCCGTGAGTTCCCGAGATGAAATGATCTCAGGCTGCAGCGTTCGAAATCCACGACGACAGAGCCGTCTTCGGAGCGGCGCCAACCTTGATGTCGGCGACTTCGCCAGCCTTGAACATGGCAAGCGTCGGGATCGAACGAACACCGTACTGGGCGGCAAGTTCGGGGTTTTCGTCAATGTTGAGCTTGACGACCTTTACCTTGCCGGCGAGTTCGTTGGAAATTTCTTCCAGGCTCGGCGCGATCATCTTACACGGGCCGCACCACTCGGCCCAGAAATCGACGATCACCGGCTCGGCGGCGTTCAGCACTTCATCCTGGAAATTGGAGGTATCGACTTTAACGGTAGCCATAGGCTGCTCCTTGGTTTCGATTCTGGCGTTCTTGGAACGGTTGTTCCTGATGTGATGGCTGAACGCCCGGTTTTCAATGTTTTCTATCTCACTTTGTCGCGAGCTCGACAAGACACCGGTCGAGCATTGCTTCACTGAGCGTAATGCATACCGGCCCTTCCGTATAAATCAGCAGGCATTCAAAGAGGTGGTCCGGATATAGCGGCCGCAGGATCTCGCGGTAGACGGCAAGCTGCGCCCGATAGACGAAGGGCACCTCCTCAGCGGAGGCTGGGATGTCCCGATTTGTCTTGAAGTCTGCGATGATGACGGTTTTGTCGGTCACGGCCAACCGATCGATCCGTCCGGACACGGCGTGATCGCGCTTGCCGAGCGTCAGCGTACCCATGATCGACACTTCTGCCCTGCTTCCCTGCGCAAACAGTCGCTCCAGGCTTTCGTCCTCGATCACGCCAAGTACGGATTGGACCAGAGCCTGCCGTTCCACTGCTGGCCGGTGTGGCACCGAGCGGTCGAGATAACGTTCGGCCGCAGCCGTGCGCTCGTGGGCCGGCATGGCTGGCAGCATCTGCAAGAAGCGATGCAGGATCGCGCCGCGCAACAACGACGTTTGCGGTGCCGTTTTCTGCAGGAACAGCGCGGAGCCGGATTGCGGTTGTGCATCCTCCTCGACGGTGACGCCAGCGCCTGAGGGGCTGAGCGGTCGTGGCAGACGCCTTTGCGGCGGCAGCGGTGTCGATAGCGCCCCCGGCAGGCTGGAAGGAGGGTACACGACGGTTTCCGGTTTGGGGGACTTCACGTTAGAGACATCCGTCGAGGCTGAAACCTGCCAGCGATAGCCGGTCCATTCCTGCCCGCCAGCTGCGAAGTTCCATGGCCGGCTGCGGCCCTTTTCGTCGACGGATAGGCTCGATGTCACCATCGCATGCCAGCTTTCGGCATTGGCGCGCTTACCCTGGTAGCCGCAGACGATGAGGCGATCGGCCGCGCGGGTCATGCCGACGTAAAGCAGGCGGCGATATTCTTCCTCGGCCGCTTGCTTCAACCGTTCGGTGTCGGCGTCGATCAGGCTGTTGGAGGCAGCACCCGGCGGTCGCCAGACCGGCACGTCCGCGGCTCCCGGCCGGTCGATCACCGGCCTTATGCTGCGCAACCCGGAAACATGCTGCGTATTGAAAGCCTTGCCGCCGCCATCCACGAGAAACACGACCGGCGCTTCCAGACCCTTGGCCGCGTGCACGGTCATGATGCGGACTTCGTTACGTTCCTTGTCCTGCTCGCGTTTGACGGTCGGTGCTTCCATTTCAAGACCGGAGATGAAGCTTTGCAGGCCGGGCAGGCCATTCTTCTCGTGATCGAGCGCGAAGGTAAGGAACTCGTCGAGAATATCACCAACCTCGCTGCCGAGCCGCCCGAGATAGGCTGCGCGGCCGCCATCCTGTCCCAGAAGCCGGGCATAGAAATCATAGACCGGCAATTCACGGGAAAGGCCGATGTAGCGCTCCAAACGCCGGAAGATATCCGCATAGGGCGGCTGGTCGTGGAGACCGCGCAGATAGTGCCAGACACTCATACCCGAAGGCCGCGTCGCGAGGACTGCGACATGCTCTTCTGACAGATTGAGAAACGGGCTTTTCAGGATTGCCGCCAGAGACAGGTCGTCTTCGGGCAGGAGAACGAAACGACCAAGTGCCGTCAGGTCCTGTACCGCTATATGGCTGGTCAGCACCAGCCGGTCTGCTCCGGCGACCGGAATATTCCGGCTCGTTTTCAAAGCGCGCGTCAGAGCGTTGACGAAGGCGTCACGCTTGCGCACAAGCACGATCACGTCGCCCGGCCGAATCGGTCGCTCGATACCCTTTTCGATGATGGTTTCGTTGCCGATCCATTCGGCCAATGTGGCGGCGATGCGCTGGGCGAGGATGTTGGCAGGCGCATCCTCGGGGGTCGCGTCGAAAGCGGCCGTCCACTCCTCCTCCTGAATGCTCTCGGCCGGCGCGATCACCTCCCAGACATCGACAATGCCGGGCTGGCCGATGCGGTTGGAGGCGTGCACAACGGGCTCGCTCCGCGCGCTCAGGCCTCGCGCATGGGCGGGATTTTCGAAGACGGCATCGACGGCAGAAAGAACATCTTCCGTCGAGCGGAACGACAATTGCAGCCGGATGGGACTGAAGGCGCTGCCGCTTTCGCGCACCCGCCGCTCGGTCGCGATACTTTCATCCGAGAACCGCTCGGGTCGCGCGCCTTGAAAGGAGTAGATCGACTGCTTCTCGTCGCCCACGGCAAACATCGTGCGGCGGTTTTCGCGCGCACTGCGGCCGGCAAAGAAATCTTCTGCCAGCGACTGGATAATCGTCCATTGCACCGGGCTCGTATCCTGTGCCTCATCGACGAGGATGTGGTCGATGCCCTGATCGAGCTTGTAGTGCACCCAGGCACCGACATCGGCGCGGGAGAGCAGGGCCGCTGTGCGGTGGATCAGGTCGTCGAAATCGAGCTGGCTGCGGGTTTTCTTGATGTCCTCGTAATCGTGGTTCAACCGATCGGCGAGGATCAGCGCCGCGTGGGTCGCCTCGAACATGGCGACGAGGTTCAGCCGGTCGATGGTTTCCACCAGCCGGTCGCGGGCCGCGTAGATGATTGTCTCAAGATCGGGTGCCGCCTTGCGCATCGCTGCCGAAAACAGTCCGGAGTCGGCCTTTGGCTTTCCGCCACCCGTATAGAAGGCACCGCGCAGAAGGTTGAAGCGTTGCAAAGGATCGAGCGTTTTTGCTGCACTTCGCAAGCTCTCCGCTACCTCCATGACCTTCGCGCCACCGGAGACGAGGGCGGCGGATATGTAGCGCTCCAGTGCCGGGCCGCTCAGCGGGGCGAGCGGCCAGAGGCCGGCGATCAGCGCTTGTGAGGTTTCTCCCGGCGCGATGCCGAGAGCTTCGCGAAGGGCGGCATCAATCCCGCCGCGCTGTTCCGCTTCGTTTAGAAATGCCTGAAGGGCCGTGCGGTTGGCGACGATCGCGGCGAGTAGCTTCTCAAGGCCGGTATCATCCGCAAGATCGAGTACGGTGGCGAAGGCCTGCGCGAGTTCGGGGTCGTCTTCGCTTGCGGTCGCCGTGAGCAAGGCGCGTCGGGCGTCGGCCAGCAGGGTGGCGCTGGCGCGGTCGTCTAGCACCGAAAAATGCCCCGCGACATTGGCCTCCAGCGGAAACTGGTGCAGCAACGCCTCGCAGAAAGCGTGGATGGTCTGGATTTTCAGTCCGCCCGGGGTTTCGAGCGCGCGCGCGAAGAGACGACGCGCCTCCTGTCGTTTGAAGAGCGAAGGTTTCTCGCCTTCAATGGCTTCGATCCGGGCGTCCAGTTCATTGTCATCGAGCGTCACCCATTGGGCAAGCCGTTCGAACACCCGATTCGACATTTCCGAAGCAGCGGCCTTGGTATAGGTCAGGCACAGGATCGCCGAGGGGCGGCAACCGGCGAGCAGCAGACGAATGACACGCTGGGTCAGGACATGCGTCTTGCCCGAACCGGCATTGGCAGACACCCAGGCCGACCGCGCAGGATCCGACGCCAGAGCCTGTTTGGCCGATGTCCAGTCCAGCCATCCCTGGGGCGAGAGATCATCTGGCGCTCTATCATTCGCCATTACCGTCCTCCTCGCCATCGGCGGTGGCCCATTCGGCAACGCGGGCCAGATGATCGTATTCGCCGCCGTAATCGCGTTCCTTCTGCACGATCACGCGGGAGGCGAAACCGTACTTGCCGCTGCGCAGCGCGGAGAGCAGGCCGATCAGTTCGCGCAGCGATTCCTCGGCCAGCTGATCGGCCGATTTGGTTTCAGAGCGGCTCTTGCTGTTCTCGTTGTTGACCTCTTCCGCCGCGAAACGGTCGCCGGGTTTCAGCCGGACATAGACAAGCGACTGCGCTTCCTGCCGGCCGATCTTCGGGAAGGCGCCGGCCTTCAGCGCGGCGGCTTCAAGCGCCAGCTGCGGATCGAGCAGGGTGCGGGCTTCCTTCACCGAGGGGCTGGAGCCTGTCTTGTAGTCGAGGATCGTCGCGGTGCCGTCGATGTGGATGTCGATGCGATCGGCGATGCCGGTGAGCTTGACATCGCCGAGCGCCATACTGGCGTAGAGCTCGAGGAAGGATTGTCGGATCGAGCCTTTTCGTCCAGCTTCCCATGCGAGAAACGCCTTGCTGACCGCTGCAAAGCGCGGACGCCAGACCACATCGATGTGGGGCGGCAAAGCTTGTTCGTCGAAAGCCTCCGTAAGGATGCGGTCCATGGTAACGGCGGCCTGTGGCGAGGCGGGATTGAGGTCTTCGGCGACGAAGCGCTCAACGATCTTGTGGTAAAGCGTGCCGCGCTCGGCTGCTCCCGGATCGCGGTTGAATGGATTGAGCGGGTGAAGTCTCAGCACGCGCCGGGCGTATATGGCGTAGGGGTCACGCCTTAACCGGGAGACTTCGCTGAAGGAATAGCTCTCCGGTTGCAGCTCCACCGCCGGCCGGGGTTCGGGGCGCTTGGCCAGAGGTTGGTCATGACCTTCGTCGAGCATGCCCGCCCAGACCGCGTAATCGCGGCCGTTGGCGCGCAGCTGATTTGCCAGCACATCGCCGCCGACCGCAAGCAGCCGCTGCAGCCAACGGGACGCTACAGTCGGGGTCGCGCCTTTGCGCATGGCACGGGTCAGGACCAACCGGCGGGTGCCGCAAGCCATCTGAAAATCATGGGCGAGCTGGCCGATGCGTCGTTCCGGCGGCTCCAGCCCCATCGTCGTCTTCATGGTGCGTGACAGGAAGGGGTCGTTGGCCGTCTGGCCGGGCCATGTGCCTTCATTGAGCCCGCCGAGCACGACGAGGTCGACACTCTGCAGACGCGATTCCATCGCGCCGAAGATAAACACGCGGGGGTGACGCATGGAGCGCGGTTTGATCGCTTCGCTGGCCGCCAGCGCCTCCATCACATCGCTCCATTGCGGCCCGTCGGCGGAGAGCTGGCCATCGGTTTCGATGATCGAGCGCAGGAGATTGGCAAGCGCCTCGCCCGCTTCCCCGGTCCAGAGGTCGGCGAGGCTCTGCTCTTCGTTCATGGCGACGGCCTCGAGCGCCTCGCCGGTGCGTTTTGCCCAGTCGGAAAGCGTCAGGGTCGTCGTCAGCCCGCGCCCGCTGCGATGGCGGCCAACGAGGGTTCCGGTCAGTGGCGCGACGGCCTTGGCAATGGCGCGTGCGAGATCGCGAGCCGCCGCTACATCCGTCTCATTTATTGCGCGTTTCCATTCCGGCTGATGGCGTTCCGTTGCTTTTGCGCTCAACGCCTGATCGAGCAGTGTTTCCAACTCGGAAAGATCGACCGTGCCGGTGCCGCCGCGCAAGGCGAGGCGTTCCAGCACGCTTGCCGCACGCCGCACCGTGTTTTCCGGCAGGCCAAAGTGGGCGAGCGGGTGTTTCAGCAACGCGGTCACAGCCACAGGGTCGCCGGGTCGCAGGCTTGCTTCCAAAACCAGGCGCATAAGGCTTCCGGTCGGTGTTGCAGAGAGCGGTGTGCCCGCGGAATCGTCAGCCTCGATGCCGAAGCGGAGCAGCTCCGCCGTGACCCGGCGGGCGAGATCGCGATCCGGCGTGATCAGTGCAGCCTGACTGTCCTCGTTGCCGTCGAGAGCGAGCCGAAGGGCAATCGCAATGGCGGTCGCCTCCTCACGCTCGTTCGCTGTCTCGATCAAGGCCGCGTCCTTGAAGGCGGCGCTCAGCCTGTCACCATCGGTTTGCTGCTGCAAATCCATCCAGGCGCTGGTCGCCTGCACCGGCAGAAGCGCGTGAGAGAGGATTTCGCCGCGACAGGCGAGATCGGCATCGGCCTGCGCCAGTTCCGGTATCTCGCGACGGGTCAGCCCCATACGTTTCAGCAGGCGATAGAAGCCGTATTGGGGATGGCTGCGGCTCGACGGGTCGGGGCGATCGATGCCCGTTTCGGGGGCGATTGCATTCCACTCCGCATCGCTCATCGTCTGGTCGAGGCCAGGGAGAACGATGATACCGTTTTGAAGCTTCTGCACCGCCGCAATCAGAGCCGCTGTCGCGGGAATGGAGCCGGTCGAGCCTGCGATGACGATCGGGCCAGTCACCTTGCCGGTGGCGATCCGCTGGGTCTCGGCATCAAGGATCGCGTTGCGATGGCGGGCAGGGGAAGACTGGTGCAGCTCTTGCAACCGTGCCGGCCAATAGGTACGGGCGATCTTCAGAAACTCCAGCGTCAGCTGCCACCAAAGCGCATGATCGGCATTTTGTAGATTGTCGAGCGCCTCCCAATCCAACTCTTCCGTTTCCATTGCGTCGATGATATCGGCGAGATTGCGAGCAAGCCAGATGGCATCCGCGGGGCTGGCCGGGGCGATTAGAGGGCTTTCGGAGTGGATATCCAGCACGATCTTCGGAAGCTGGTTGCGCCAGGCGAGAATAAGAAGCCCGAGTTCGATTAACCGCGCTGTCCCAGGAAGCGGCGGAGCGAGATCGAGAATAGCCGGGATTTCCGCATCGAAGAAGCCGCTGTCATCATCCGTCTCGCCGAGCGCCCGGATGACCGGCAGGATGGCCGAGCGTCCGCCGAGGCAATCGACAAGTTCCGAGCGAAGGACACGGGCGGAACGGCGGGTCGGCACGAAAATCGTGATGCCAGCCAATGCCATCGGGTCGGCTGCGTCATACGCATAGCCTGCGATTAATCGGCCGTCGCAGAGCGATTGAACCAGCGTTTTTAGAAACGGTCGCCCGGCGGGGATGGTGAAGACGTTGTTGGCCGCGCGCGCCATTTCAGGCTCCGAACCTGCGGACCGCGTCTTCCGCAGGAGCAATGGCCTCGGGCGTGCCGACCGTCATCCAATGGCCATCGAGAACGATCCCGTAGAGTCGGCCTTTTTCGATGGCCTTGTCGAAATAGATGTTGAGGTTGAAAGCGTCGGAGGGTGCATCGGCGAAGAGGCGCGAATCGAGTGCAATCGCGCCCGCATAGACAACCGGGTTTGGCATGCTGTCTCGGTAGCGCGAAAGTGTTCCGTCCGGAGCCAAAGAGAAATCAAGCTTGCCGTTATGACCGGTCGTGTCCTCGTTGCGGACGCACAGCAGCGCCATGTCCATCTTCTGTGGATCGAAAAAGGAGACGAGGCGCTCTAGATTGGAAGGTTTTTCGGGCGTTTCACCGACCCAGAAAAGATCTGCATTCATGACCAGGACCGGACCGTCCTCAAGAAGCCTTAAACCCTTCACCAGACCGCCGCCGGAATTCATCAACTGCGTGCGTTCATCCGAAAAGAGGATTTTCGGCGTTTTGCGGCCTTCAAGATGCGCTTCCATCTGTTCGGCGAAATGATGGATGTTGACCACCGCCTTGGTCACGCCGGCCTGCTGCAGGAGGTCGAGCACGTAGTCGATCATCGGGCGCCCCGCGATCTTCACCAACGGTTTCGGCATTGTGTCGGTGATGGGGCGCAGGCGGGTGCCGAGCCCTGCGGCAAGCACCATGGCGTTGTGGATGGGCATCGAGGAGTCCGAGTTCTATGTCGTGATTCGGACTCTATAGCATTGGCTATCGATTTGAAGGTTCAGAGAAGACCGCTTCGCTGGCACCAGTCCTTCAGAGGCGCAAGCGCTGGATGGGTCAGCGCCGTTTTCAGATAGCCAAAGGTGCGCGGCATGTGCTTCATGTAGCCGTGCTTGCCGTCGCGCTGCATCAGCCTGACCCATATGCCGACCAGCTTGCAGTTGCGCTGCGCCGACATGAGGTGCCAGTCCCGCAGGAAGGTTTCCTTATCGAAATCCCCGTCTGCCTGCCGGTCCGCCATATAGGCGTCGAGCATGTCCGCCGTCAGCTGCTCTGAAATGGTAACGCGGGCGTCCTGGGTCAGCGAGGCCACGTCGTAGGCGGTCGGGCCGATCATAGCATCCTGAAAATCGATGAGGCCTATTCGCTTCACGCCGAAATCACGTTCACGCCAGATGATGTTGGGGGAATGGAAATCGCGCAGCAGCAGGTTGGTTTCCGACGTTGCCAAAAGATCGATCAACATGTCCCAGACCGCAGCATAATCGTGACGTTCCGCATCCGATGCCGGTTCGCCGCGTTTCCATGGTAGGTACCAGTCGAGCAGCAAACGCGTTTCGATCTTCATTGCACGTCGATCGAAGTCCGGAACCGCGTGGACAATGCCATTTCCGATCGCAATTTTCCGCTGAAACTTTTGCGCGTGTAATGACGCCAGCATGCGTGCGCTTTCGATGTAGCGCTCCGCAATCGGTTTGCCCTCAGCGTCTAAAACGCCGTCGCGACCGAGATCCTCGATCAACAGGATCCCCGCTTCGAGATCGCTTTCATAGATTTCCGGTGCGCTAAAGCCCCTCGCGCGCAAATCCAGGTCGATGGCGACGAAGGGAGTGCAATCCTCGGCGATATGCGCAAGCTGCTGGTAATATTTGCCGTCTTCGAGAATGGGACCGGGCTTGTGCCGCGCCGAATCCATCAGGATCATCGGTTCTTTCTTGCCGACGACGACCGTCTCGTAGGCGCGTGCAGAGGCATCGCCGCTGAGATGTCTGCGCCGTGCTTCCGGAAGTCCACGCTCCTGTAGGAAGCGTCGAATGGATAAGCTCCGGTTGATCCGTGCGACGGTGGCTTCGGGCCCGGATATTTTGACGCGCCTGCCTTCACCTTCATGGGCAAAAGCAAACCATACGGTCGATTCCGGTAGAGATTCCTCGGCTCGCTCCGGCCATTCTACAAGCGCGATGCCATCGTTGAGCGCCTCGTCGAACCCGAGTTCATCAAGCTCGGAGGCATCCGCCAGGCGGTAAAGATCGAAATGAGCGGCAGCGATCCGCAGCGGGTAGCTCTGCACAAGAGTAAAGGTCGGACTTGGGACCTCAAGATCATCGTCATCCGCAAGAGCGCGAAGGAGTGCCCTTGCCAAGGTGGATTTGCCGGCACCGAGATCGCCAGAGAGCGCCAGACAATCACCGGGCTTCACGGCAAGCGCCAAATCCTCGCCCAGCCGCCGGGTATCGGCTTCATCCTTTAAGAGGAGGGTGATGTCGGCCATCATTCGGCGGCGGCAACCTTCGGCATTTCATTGGATGGAATCCGGCAGGTGACTTCCGTTCCCTCCCCCTCGCGGCTGCGGATGGAGACGGTGCCGTGATGCAGGCTGACGAAGCTTTCGACAATGGAGAGGCCGAGGCCGGCTCCGCCGCGTGAACCATGGCTTTCGAAGCGGTTGAAGACCGTCTCGAGGATTTCCTGCGGAATACCCGAACCGCTATCGGTAACCGTGAAGACGAAATCGGTGCCTTCGCGATGGCACTTCAAACCAATAGTCGAGCCATCCGGCGCGAAATTGGCGGCGTTTGTCAGGAGCTTGATGAAAATCTGCTTCAGCCGTTGATGGTCTGCGACGAAACCTCCGAGCATATCCGGTGCGTCGATCCGGAGCGTGACACCGCTTTCCTGCAGGCGGTCGGCCATCTGGGCGGAAACTTCATCAAGGAAGTCCGTGAGATTGATTTCGGACAGATCGAGTTCAACGATGCCCGCATCGACTGTCGCGAGATCGAGAATATCGTTGACGATGGTAAGAAGCAGCGACGAGGACGTGGAGATGTGGTCGACATACTCCGCCTGACGGTCTGTCAGCGTGCCAAAGGTCGGCGTCTTCAGGAGATCCGCGAAACCGATGATATTGGTCAGCGGAGATCGCAATTCGTAGGAAACATGCTGGACGAAATCGTTCTTGAGCGAATCGGCCTTTCGCAGCGCGTCGTTCTTTTCCGTCAGCGCTCGTTCCACGCGCACACTGTCTGTAATATTGACGAAGGTCAGCATTGTCTGGGCATTTGGAAGCGGAATGACGGCGAAATCCAGGATTAGCCCGGTTCGAAGTTCCAGAATACCTTGATAGGAGCTGCGCTCATCGTCGAAGCTGGTGATCAAATGGCCAAACCGCTTCCAGCCGTTCGGTTGATCGTAGGATGCAGCGCATGCCTGCTCGATGGCACGAATATGGGTACCGGGTTGCGCCTCGGTTTCGCTGATGCCCCAAAGAGCCCGAAACGCGGGATTGGACAGCTTGATGCGGCCATCCGGGCCGAACACCGCAACCCCTTCCGAGAGATGGTCGATAGTTTCGCCCTGCACCTGCAAAAGCGTATTGTAGCGCATCTCGAGATCGACCTTCTCCGTCAGATTCTCGAAAACCCAGGTCGCGCCGCCTTGTGGCCGTGCGGTTGCGAAAACGCGCAGCGTCTGCCCGTTGGGCAGGTGCCAAAGGTCCGATTGCGTGTCGATCGCTTGGTAGACGGAAAGGGCGATTTCTTTCCACTGTTTCCAGTTGAGCTGTTCGGGCAGCTTGCCTGCGGCGCGCAGACGATCCAGGATTTCGCCATTGTCGGGCTTGCGTTCAAGGAAGCCCATGTCCAGTTCCCAGAGGCGCTGGAACGCCTGATTGTAGAATTGCAGCCGCTGAGCGCCGTCGAAGGTTGCGACGGGGGTGGCCAGATGATCCAGCGTTTCCGCGTGGCTTTTCAGAGTCCTGTTCAGTTCCTCGCGCACGGCCTCGACATCGGAAATATTGGTGGCCATGCCTGCCGACCCGCCGACGGTGCGTGTGTCCACGACCTCAAAGAAGGTGCGGTTGCCGCGCACCACGGTCGAGACCTTTTCGCGAAACGGCGTATCGTAGGTGCTGACGGCCCGAATCTTTTCCCGCGCAATCGTGGCCAGAAGCTCTTTGCCTTCCTTTACCGCGTCGCCGGGGTTCGCTGATTCAACGGCGTGGCTGTAGGCTTCGTTTACCCAGACGAGCGCACCGTCCGCGCCTCGTACCCACACTGGCAGGTCAATTGCGTCGAGCAGGGTATGGAAGGAATTCAAGGCAGACTGGAGCCTGTCCCGCTCGAGTTTTGCTTCCGCCAGTTCCGCGCGCATGTTGTTGAGCGCGACGAAGCGCACAAAGGCGCGGCCTCCGGAAACGCGCCCCTGTGCCTCCAGAATTTCGTTGCGGTGCGTCTCGACGATCAGGTCGAAGCTCTGGGCCTGTGACCGCAGCAGTTCTATCGCCTTTTCAAGGCCGGACGCTGACATGGGTTTTGCCCAGCGACCGAAGGCGAGGAATTCCCGTTCTTCCTGGGGGGCGCCGGTTTCGGGCGGCAATTGGCCGAGAAACTCAGGCTTGTTCGAAAGGCCATCCCAAATGACGATCCGGCGGTTTTTGTCAGCGATCAATGCCTGCAGCCGTGAAATGCGCTGGTTGGCATCGGCAAGCGCTGCATTGAGTTCCCGGTTGTCGGCCTCCATGTTCCCGCGTTGGCGGATGAGCCAGATCGCGGAAATCATCGCGGCGGAAATGACGCCGATCAGAACCGAAAATGTGATCACTTCAGAGGAGCGAAACACGGAAGCGGTGAGGCCAGGGGTTTGCGCCAGAGCAGGGCTCGAAACGGCGGTCAATATCGAGCCAGCCGCCAATCGTCGCCAAAGACGTTTGAAACGTCCGCCAACGCGACTCGCTGAATCGTTTTCCATGATCATTTCCCCGCTCATACCGCACGCCGACGCGCGCGATTCAGTCGAATCAGCACGCTCACGTTTCAATAAACACCCCGGAGCGTGCCCCGACCTTGTCATCGACAAATCATCGCAATGCGTTACCCGCATCGCGAGCCACAGCGTTCTCTCGTCAGGATCAACGCCGACTTGTCTGTTGCCTGGTGCCGCCATCGTTCAACGGGCGGCTGAGTGTTTCGATTTGCGACGGTCCTGTCCGCATCAATGTCGCGAATCGATACAAAAACCTTACCGCTTTGGGGATTCTGCGGGAAGACTTGCGGCAAAAAAGAAGAGGCGGCCTTGTCAAGGTCGCCTCTTCTATATGTTGTGGATTGTCGTGTCGATATTAATACCGGTAGTGTTCAGCCTTGAAGGGGCCCTGCGGCGTCACACCAATATAATTGGCCTGCTCC
Source organism: Pararhizobium arenae (assembly GCF_001931685.1). Taxonomy (GTDB): domain Bacteria; phylum Pseudomonadota; class Alphaproteobacteria; order Rhizobiales; family Rhizobiaceae; genus Pararhizobium; species Pararhizobium arenae. The sequence continues at coordinate 403,416 of NZ_MOOY01000006.1, forward strand.
TCGGACAGCTCGGTCAACTTGGCACCCAGCTTGGCCAGATGAAGGCGCGCGACCTTCTCGTCCAGATGCTTCGGCAGGATGTGGACCTGCTTCGCGTACTCGCCCGCGCGGGTAAAGAGTTCCATCTGCGCCAGCACCTGATTGGTGAAGGAGGCGGACATCACGAAGGATGGATGGCCGGTCGCGTTGCCGAGGTTGAGGAGACGGCCCTCCGAAAGCAGGATCATGCGGTTGCCCTTCGGGAACTCGATCATGTCGACCTGCGGCTTGATGTTGGTCCACTTGAGATTGCGCAGCGCCGAGACCTGAATCTCGTTGTCGAAGTGGCCGATATTGCCGACGATCGCCATGTCCTTCATCTCGCGCATGTGGTCCATGCGGATGACGTCCTTGTTGCCGGTCGTGGTGATGAAGATGTCCGCGGAGGAAACGACATCCTCGAGCTGGACGACCTCATAGCCGTCCATAGCGGCCTGCAGGGCGCAGATCGGATCGACTTCCGTCACCTTGACGCGAGCGCCAGCGCCCGAAAGCGAGGCGGCCGAACCCTTGCCGACGTCGCCGTAACCGCAGACGACAGCAACCTTGCCGGCCATCATGACATCGGTACCGCGGCGAATGCCGTCAACCAGCGATTCCTTGCAGCCGTACTTGTTGTCGAACTTCGACTTTGTGACGGAATCGTTGACGTTGATCGCGGGGAAGGGCAGGAGGCCCTTGGCATGCAGCTGGTAGAGACGGTTGACGCCGGTGGTCGTTTCTTCGGTCACGCCCTTGATGGCATCACGCTGCTTTGTAAACCAGCCGGGGGATGCTTCGAGGCGCTTCTTGATCTGAGCGAAAAGGATTTCCTCTTCTTCCGAGCCCGGATTCGACAAAACGTCCTCTCCGGCCTCGGCGCGGGCGCCGAGCAGGATGTACATGGTGGCATCGCCGCCATCATCGAGGATCATGTTGGAGAGACCACCGTCCGCCCATTGGAAGATCTTGTCGGTGTAATTCCAGTACTCTTCGAGGGTTTCACCCTTGACCGCGAAGACCGGGATGCCGCTGGCGGCAATAGCGGCGGCTGCATGGTCCTGGGTCGAGAAAATGTTGCAGGATGCCCAGCGAACCTCGGCACCGAGTGCAACCAGCGTCTCGATGAGAACGGCGGTCTGGATGGTCATGTGCAACGACCCGGTGATGCGCGCGCCCTTCAGGGGCTTTGCCGCACCAAATTCCTCGCGGCAGGACATAAGGCCGGGCATTTCAGTCTCGGCAATGGTGATTTCCTTGCGGCCAAAATCCGCAAGGCCGATGTCCGCGACCAGATAATCGTTCGTGTTGCTCATGAGGGTCTCCGCGCTCTTGCGCCGCCGGGGCGTCATCGCCCACGTCAAAATGCAGCGCATCAATGGTCTCTGCTTCCGGGTGAAAGCTTGCCATTTCTCTATCAGGAAACGTTTTATGGAGCAATGGTGATATAAAGAGGTCTTTATATCTTTATGTCAACGTCACATTTCTTCGCCGAACTTGTCGCCCACCAATGCATCCAGCGCATCCATGGCCTCCAGGGCTTGCGCTCCCTCGGCGGTAACGGAGATCGTGCTGCCGGTGCTGGCAGCGAGCATCATGAGACCCATGATCGACGTGCCGCCAACTGTCATGCCGTCCTTGGATACCTTGATTTCGGCATCGAAACCTTCAACGGTCTGGACAAATTTGGCCGAGGCGCGGGCGTGAAGCCCTCTCTTGTTAATGATCAGCAGTTCGCGCGACAGCATGAAGTCCGGCTTTATTTTCCGCTCAGCACGCGGCTGGCAACGTTGATATATTTGCGACCGGCGTCGGAGGCTTCCTGCAAGGCCTTGTCCATGTCGCTTTCGGTACGAACGCCGGCAAGCTTGATCAGCATCGGCAGGTTCACGCCGGCGATAACTTCCACGGTCCCGCTTTGCATCACGGAGATTGCCAGATTGGACGGTGTGCCGCCGAACATATCGGTCAGAATGATCACGCCATTACCCTGATCGGCGGAAAGCACCGCTTCAAGAATATCTTGCCGGCGCTGATCCATATCGTCTTCGGGGCCGATGCAGACCGTCTCGATTGCTTTTTGCGGTCCCACGACATGCTCAAGGGCATGCCTGAACTCCTCAGCAAGCTTGCCATGGGTGACAAGCACAAGTCCGATCATGGTGTTTTTGCTCCGACTGCATCTGCAAAATATTTGATGGTCCAATTATCGCAATGCAGCAATTCCGTCCACCTTTTTGGGCTCGCCATCTTGGTCATGAAAAGGCGAAGTGCAAGTCAAAAATCCCAAAACTTGTGCCACTCTTCTATTTTCGTCGTCAAATCATAAGGTTTCGAGGCAAAACTAACCGTAAAGCGTCGTAAGCCTGAAGGCCAGTTAGCAGCGGAAGCCGAACCAGCGGCAGGGTGGCCCCGTCCGGCAGCAGATAAGTTTCGTTCAAGGGGGGAAGCCGCTCGGTATCGGGGCTTCGCACGGGCAAAACCGCACAATCGATGACCGCGGAACAAAGGGATGGCAAGGTCACAATCCCGCCCCCTCGAAGCTCCGCAATGTTTGCAATGGATGCGGGACGCCTGGCGACAAGGCGACCATTGATCGAGGACACAAAGACCTGATCATCCGCCACGAGCGCGCTGAAACGCCCCTTGTCCGCAGCGGTCAGGAGGCACGACAGCGCGGTTGACGACTTGCCGCACCCGGACGGCCCGACAAACAGCAGTCCGCGACTGCCCAAGACGATAGCTGTTGCATGCACGTTGACGGCGTTTTGTCTCGTCACGTATTCGGCTCGACCGGCAGGGAGAGCGTGAAGCGGGCGCCTTCTACCGCGCCTGTCTCCGGATCGATGATGTTTTCGGCGCGCAGGGTCCCGCCATGCGCCTCGGCGATCTGACGGGAAATGGAAAGCCCAAGCCCGGAATTCTGCCCAAAACCTTCGCTTGCCGGACGATCCGTGTAGAAGCGTTCGAAAATCCGATCGATATTCTCCGCCATGATGCCGGGACCGTTGTCCTCGACGATGACGACGCAGCGATTGCGAATACGTGTCAGCCGCACGATGATGCGGCCGCCTTCCTGGGGAACAAAGGAGCGGGCGTTTTCAATCAGGTTCGTAACGATCTGCCCGATACGCAGATCATGACCGATCACCCGGAAGCGCATTTTCGGATTGTCGCGGCGATCGATCACAAAGCTGATCATGACCGATTTCTTGGCCGCGTGGATTTGGCGCGATATGTCCACGAGATCGCCGAGCAGTTTTTCAAGGTCCACGGATCTGGAATCGCTACGAGCGAGCTCGGCATCGAGTCGAGACGCATCCGAGATATCGGAGATCAGGCGATCAAGACGGCGGACGTCGTGCTGGATCACGTCCATCAGCCGCTTTTTGGAATCCTCGTTTCGCGCCAGGGGCAAGGTTTCGACGGCGCTGCGGAGCGATGTCAGCGGATTCTTGAGTTCATGGCTGACATCGGCAGCAAAACTTTCGATGGCGTCGATACGGTCGTAGAGCGCGGTGGTCATTTCACGCAGCGCAACGGACAGATTGCCGATTTCGTCCTGCCGGATCGAGAAATCAGGAATTTCCTCACGCTCCTTGGCGCCGCCGCGTCGCACGCGAATGGCCGCGGCCGAAAGGCGGCGAAGGGGATTGGCGATGGTGCTCGAAAGAAGAAGCGACAGGATGACGTTGACCAACGCGGCTACGCCGAAAACCCGGATGATCGCGAGGCGTTCGGCGTGCACGATCTTGTCGATATCGCCCGCTTGCGTCGACAGCAGCAACACCCCGAGAACGGCCCGGAAGCGCTGTACGGGCACCGCAACAGAGACGATGAGTTCACCCCTTTCCGTCACGCGGACGACAGCACCCCGAACGCCGGTCAGGGCATTCATCACCTCGGGATAGATCGAACCGTTTCCGCCCGGAGGCTCCTTGTAGAGCGGCAGATTGCCAGGCTGCAGGATGCGGTTGAACCAGGAATTGAGGTAGTCCGAAAAGCTTGTCGATTCCGGCTCGATCGGTGGCAGGTCGAAGCGTAAAACCTGTCCGCCCGTGTAAAGATGGCGGGAATCAAGCAGCAGATCGGCGTCGGCGTCGAAAAGGCGCGCGCGCGTGCGGGTTGGCGAGATCAGTCTTCTCAACACAGGAGCAACGCGCTCCTGATTGATCGGAAATTCAAGATCCTCGTCATTCGGCAGCGGCGTAATGCTCTGGCCGGCCTGCAGTTCCAGAAGTTTTTCAGGGTCGATCGTGATCGAGTTCGTATCGACAGAGGCGGAGGCTGCAATGGCGCCGGCGATGATTTCGCCCTGGGTCAGCAGGCTTTCCACGCGCGCATCGATCAGTCCCTCACGGAACTGGTTGAGGTACATGATGCCGCCGACGAGAACGACGAGCGCGACGAGGTTGAAGAAGACGATACGGCGCGTCAGGCTGGAAAAAACGGCATTGCCGAAGATGCGGCGGATCAGCGTAAAGGGATGCACCCAGCGCCGTCCGGGGGCCAATTTCGCCTCCGGTTCATCCATATCCTTGTTTTGCAAGACTTCGACCAAGTCTCTCAACTCCCGCCCGCGCGGTATTCTGGTTTATGGAGAAGCAGGCGCGTACCGCCGGCCCATCGGCGCGCGGAGCCCTATCATACTGCTGCGGCCGGCGCTATGCCAGCCGCAGTTCCGTGGCCATGGATGTCAGGCGGATTCGCGGAAGCGATAGCCGACGCCGTAGAGCGTTTCGATCATGTCGAAGTCGTTATCGACCATCTTGAACTTCTTGCGCAGTCGCTTGATGTGGCTGTCGATCGTTCGGTCATCGACATAGACCTGCTCGTCATAGGCCGCATCCATCAGCGAATCGCGGCTTTTCACCACGCCGGGACGCTGGGCAAGGGAGTGGAGAATGAGAAATTCGGTAACGGTGAGCGTCACCGGCTCGTTCTTCCAGGTGCAGGTGTGGCGCTCCTGATCCATGGAAAGCTGGCCACGCTCCAGCGAACGAGCCTGGATATCGGCTGCTGTCTTGGCGGGATTGGCGCTCGCGCCAGCTGCTGCGGCTTCGCGATTGGCCGAGCGGCGCAGGATCGCCTTGACGCGCTCGACAAGCAGGCGCTGGGAGAACGGCTTGGTGATGAAATCGTCGGCGCCCATCTTCAAGCCGAACAGTTCATCGATCTCCTCGTCCTTGGAGGTGAGAAAGATCACCGGGATATCCGATTTCTGGCGCAGGCGGCGCAGCAGTTCCATGCCGTCCATGCGCGGCATCTTGATGTCGAAAATGGCAAGCTGCGGCGGGCGTGCCAGCAGGCCATCGAGCGCGGAAGCACCGTCGGTATAGGTCTCGACCTTGTAGCCTTCGTTTTCCAAAGCAATGGACACCGAAGTCAGGATATTCCGGTCATCATCGACCAGTGCAATCGTCTGCATCGTATTTCGCTCCGTCGTATCTGGTGCCGGCTGCCCGACACCTGGGTTCAAGCGTCTTATGCCGGCTTCATGGGTATAAAGGTGGAACAAATTGTGGCGAAGGCAAAGGGTGGTTGCAGCTCTAGGCGCAAATCAAGGTGTCAATCAGGCAAATTTTGCCGTCGCAAACACTCGATTCAACCGATTTAAAAAACTGTAATTTTCTTTAAATCGATTAATATACTGATATTATTATGTTTTTTAAGGCAGCAATCTTGTCATTTACCCGCAATAAATCTAATGTCCCGGTCAGTCACCCGCCAATGGCCAAACGTAGAGGAAAACTTGACCATGGACGAACTCGGCATCCGCAACCCGTCGCTCGGGCTGGAAGCAATCGGATTTAAGGATCTGGACGTCGTCCGGTTTAACTTCGACACCTCCGAACTCTATGAGGAATCGCTGCGTCGCGGCGAAGCCCAGTTGACGGCTGACGGCGCCCTTCGCGCGCTCACCGGCCAGCACACGGGCCGTTCGCCGAAGGACAAGTTTGTCGTTCGCGATGCTGCGACGACCGACCAGATCTGGTGGGACAACAACAAGGAGATGTCGCCGGAGCATTTCGCCGTTCTGCGTGCCGACATGCTCGAGCACGCCCGCGGCAAGTCGCTCTACGTGCAGGACCTGATTGGCGGCGCCGATGCGGACAATGCACTGCCGACCCGGGTCATTACGGAATTCGCCTGGCATTCGTTGTTCATCCGCAATCTCTTGATCCGCCCGGACAAGAGTGCGCTTGCTAGCTTCGCACCGCGCCTGACGATCATCGATCTGCCGGACTTCAAGGCTGATCCGGAACGTCACGGCTGCCGCACGGAAACGGTGATCGCCTGCGATTTCACAAATGGCCTCGTCCTGATTGGCGGCACGTCCTACGCCGGCGAAATGAAGAAGTCCGTGTTCACGGCCCTCAACTACCTGCTGCCCGCTAAGGGCGTCATGCCGATGCATTGCTCTGCCAATGTCGGCCCGGATGGCGATGCTGCCGTGTTCTTCGGCCTTTCCGGCACCGGCAAGACCACGCTTTCGGCCGATCCCAAGCGCACGCTGATCGGTGATGACGAGCACGGTTGGGGTGAAGACGGCATCTTCAACTTCGAAGGCGGCTGCTACGCCAAGACCATCCGTCTCTCGGCTGAAGCGGAGCCGGAAATCTACGCGACCACCCGCCGCTTCGGCACGGTGCTGGAAAACGTTATCCTGGACGAAAACCGCAAGCCGGACTTCAACGATGGTTCGCTCACGGAAAACACCCGCTGCGCCTATCCGCTGGACTTCATCCCGAATGCCAGCAAGACCGGTACGGCCGGCCATCCGCGCACGATCATCATGCTGACGGCCGATGCCTTCGGTGTTATGCCGCCGATCGCCAAGCTCACGCCCGAGCAGGCCATGTACCACTTCCTCTCCGGCTACACCGCCAAGGTTGCCGGTACGGAGAAGGGCGTGACCGAGCCGGAAGCTACCTTCTCGACCTGCTTCGGCGCACCGTTCATGCCGCGCCATCCTTCGGAATACGGCAATCTGCTGCGTGACCTGATCGCCCGTCACGACGTCACCTGCTGGCTGGTCAACACCGGCTGGACCGGCGGCGCCTATGGCACCGGCCACCGCATGCCGATCAAGGCGACCCGCACGCTTCTGGGCGCTGCCCTTGATGGTTCGCTTGCCAATGCCGAATTCCGCACGGATGAAAACTTCGGCTTCGCCGTTCCGATCGCAGTCGAAGGCGTCGATACGACGATCCTCGATCCGCGCTCGACCTGGGCTGATGGCAATGCTTATGACGCCCAGGCCCGCAAGCTGGTCGATATGTTCATCACCAACTTCGCCAAGTTCGAAGCCCATGTCGATGGCAGCGTTCGCGATGCCGCACCAGGAGTTCCGCTCGCAGCCGAGTAAATTTTAGTCGATTGCAGGCTATGATTCACGTGAAACCCGGCTTTTAAGCCGGGTTTTGTCGTTTTACGAAACGGATTTTCAAATCCGGAAAACCGTGAGATAGACGGAGCCGGAGAGACAAACCATGGCCAGCGAACCGCTTTACATCAACGATCGTATCGTCATTGCCGGCTGGGAGCTGACGGAACAGTTCGTGCTGGCCGGTGGTCCCGGCGGGCAGAACGTCAACAAGGTTTCAACGGCTGTGCAGTTGTTCTACGGCATTGCGTCCTCGCCGGCACTTCCGGAGCGGGTTCGTGACAATGCGATCAAGCTCGCCGGGCGAAAAGTCTCCAAGGATGGCGTACTGATGATCGAGGCCAGCCGTTTCCGCAGCCAGGAGCGCAACCGGGAGGATGCGCGTGAGCGGCTGAAGGAGCTGATCCTGAAAGCCGCCGAACCGGCGCCACCCCCGCGCCGGAAAACGAAGCCGACCAAGGGCTCGGTGGAACGACGCCTGAAGGAAAAGGCGGGCAGGGGCGAGGTCAAGAAGATGCGCGGAAGGCCCGCTGGGGATAGCTGATTTTGGATCGTGCGCTTGCCTTCAGCCTGTATTCTCGTTCTGATGTTGGCCGACCGAAGATGCAAGGCACCAACGGGAGGAAGAACTTGATAAAGATGATGGTGCGGGCGTTTTGCCTGCTTCTTTTCACGATAGCAGTCACTCCGTTGCTTCAGGCGCAAACCTTCCGCGAGCCCCCGAAGGGATCGCCGGAGCGTGCCGTGATCCTCGATGCCGTGCGTCCCGCCGTTGAAGCCGAGATGCGCGGTTCGGTGGAGTTCGTTGTCACGACCATGCGTGTGTCACCCGGCTGGGCTTTCGTTCAGGTCGAGCCGCAGCGGCCGGGTGGCGGCGCGATCGACCCGGAAAGAACCGGTTTTCGCGGTGAATCGGATATGATGGACGGTCTGACTGTTTTTGCGCTTCTGACCTTCCAGCTGGGGCGCTGGAATCTCGTGGATCATGTCGTCGGACCGACAGACGTTGCCTATGCCATCTGGCCGGACCGTTACGGCGTTCCGCCCGCGCTTGTCTGCATGGAAGAATGATGCGCAAGCTTCCCGGGGGCATCCGCCATCTTCCGGACTATTTTGATCGGGCCGAACAACAGGCGCTTGTCGATGCGATCCGCCTTGTCGTGGCGGAGGCACCGCTGTTCGTGCCGCGCATGCCGAAAACGGGAAAACCCATGTCGGTGCGCATGACCAATTGCGGCCCGCTTGGCTGGGTTACGGACAAGGAGCGCGGCTATCGCTATCAGCCCCATCATCCGGAGACGGGAAATCCCTGGCCGGCGATCCCCGAACGCCTGCTCGCGCTCTGGCGGGACGTTGCGGAATATGAAAAGCCGCCACAAGCGTGCCTCGTCAATTTTTATACCGACGCGGCCAAGATGGGGCTGCATCAGGACAAGGATGAGCAGGAATTTCAGGCGCCGGTCGTCTCAGTGTCGCTGGGCGATACTTGCCTGTTCCGTGTTGGTGGACAGGAGCGCAGCGATCCCACCATGTCCTTCAAGCTTAATAGCGGCGACGTCGTGGTGTTGGGCGGGCAGGGCAGGCTCGCCTATCACGGCGTTGACCGCATCTATCCCGCCACCTCCACGCTGCTGAAGAACGGCGGTCGCATCAATCTGACGCTGCGCCGCGTGACGCCTTGAACTCTGCAGGGGTCAAAGCTTGCGCAGGGCCACTTTCTCAATCAAGTGGTTAGGCCCTTTCTGAAGAATGAGATCGGCGCGCGGCCGGGTCGGCAGGATGTTCTGACGCAGGTTCTTCAGGTTGATATTGGCCCAAAGACCCTCGGCGATGGCACGGGCTGCCTCTTCGCTGATCTCGGCATAGCGCTTAAAGAAGGATTCCGGGTTGCGGAAAGCTGTCTGGCGCAGGCGCATGAAGCGGTTCACATACCAGCTGTGGATCAGCTCTTCCTCGGCGTCGATATAGATCGAGAAATCAAAGAAGTCCGAAACCATCGGCACGATGCGGCCATCGGCCGGAAGGTTGCGCGATTGCAGGACGTTGATGCCCTCGAAAATCAGGATGTCCGGCCGGTCGATGACCTGGAACGTATCCGGCAGTACGTCGTAGGTCAGGTGCGAATAGCTGGGAGCCTTGACGTTGGGCTGGCCGGCCTTGATCGCCGACAGAAAGCGGAGCAGGGCGCCGATATCGTAGCTCTCTGGAAAACCCTTGCGCTCCATCATGTTTTCGCGCTGGAGAACGGCATTCGGATAGAGAAAACCGTCCGTCGTCACGAGATCGACTTTCGGGCTCGACGGCCAGCGCGACAGGAGTTCCGCCAGAATACGCGCGGTGGTCGATTTGCCCACCGCGACCGAGCCGGCAATACCGATGACGAAGGGCGTCTTCGATTCGTTCGACATGCTGAGGAAGCGCTTGCGCTGCTCGAACAGGATCTGCGACGATTCCACATGGGCGGACAGAAGCCGCGACAGCGACAGGTAGATGCGCCGGACTTCGTCGAGGTCGATCGGGTCGTTCAGCGAGCGCAGGCGATGAACTTCGTCCGCCGTCAACGTCAGCGGCGTATCGGCACGAAACTTCGACCATTCGTCGGCGGTGTAGAACCGGTAGGGCGAATAGTCCTTGTTGTCGAAATGATCGGGAACGTCCGCAGGCGCGAAATCTTTTGCCGCGATGGTCATGGTGTCTGCCGGCTCGCCTTTTCCTGAAGGCCGGATTGCGCCGTTCGCCGCCCGAGCTCTTCCATGACATTCTGCAACGGAACGCCCGCGATGTTCAATACGACCATCAGGTGATAGAGGAGGTCGGCGCTTTCGGCGACAAGATTGTCCTTGTCGTTGGAAATCGCAGCAATCACCGTCTCGACCGCTTCCTCGCCAAGCTTCTTGGCTGCCTTAGGCTGGCCATGGGCAACGAGCTTCGCCGTCCAGGACTGGTCCGGCGATGCCTTTGCCCGCTCGGCAACGATCCGCTCGAGATCGGAAAGATCAAACTCTTTGCTCATTGATGTCCCTCAGTCGAGACGCATGGCAATGCCATGCTCCGCCATATAGCGCTTGGCCTCGCCAATGCTATAGGTGCCGAAATGGAAGATGGAGGCCGCAAGCACTGCGGTCGCATGCCCGTCGCGGATGCCTTCCACCATATGATCGAGATTGCCGACGCCGCCGGAGGCGATGACTGGAACGGAAACCCGGTCAGCGATCGTGCGCGTCAGCGCGATGTCATAGCCGGTCTTCTGGCCGTCGCGGTCCATGGAGGTGAGCAGCAATTCGCCCGCACCGCGCGCGACCATTTTCTCGGCAAAATCGACGGCATCGATGCCGGTCGCCTGCCGGCCGCCATGGGTGAAGATCTCCCAGCGGTCTTCTTCGCCGGGCTGGGACACCTTCTTCGAATCGATCGAGACGACGATGCACTGGTTGCCGAATTTGTCGGCGGCCTCGGCGACGAAATCCGGGTTCTTTACAGCGGCGGAGTTGATCGAGACCTTGTCGGCACCGGCCAGCAGCAGCTTGCGGATATCGGCCACGGTGCGAACACCGCCGCCAACGGTCAGCGGCATGAAACAATGGTCTGCGGTTCGCGCCACGACGTCGAAGATCGTGTCGCGATTGTCGGAAGAGGCGGTGATGTCGAGGAAGCAGAGTTCATCGGCACCAGCAAGGTCATAGGCCTTGGCCGATTCCACCGGGTCGCCGGCGTCGATCAGATCGACGAAGCTCACGCCCTTGACGACGCGGCCATCTTTCACATCCAGGCAAGGAATAACGCGCGCTTTAAGGGTCATGCGGCTTTTCCTTTCGCTGCCCGGATGAGGCCGAGCGCCTCGGCGGGGTCGATACGTCCGTCATAAAGGGCGCGGCCGGAGATCGCACCTTCGAGCTTTGCGGCGTCCGGTTCCAGCATGCGGCGGATATCGCCGATAGAGGCAAGGCCGCCGGAGGCGATGACGGGGATGGAAACGGCATCCGCCAGCTCCAGCGTCGAGGCCCAGTTGATGCCGGTCAGAATGCCATCGCGGTCGATATCGGTATAGATGATCGCCGAGACGCCAGCGCCTTCAAACTTCCTGGCAAGCTCGATGACACCGAGTTCGGAAGCCTCCGCCCAGCCTTCCACGGCGACCTTGCCGCCCTTGGCATCGATGCCGACGGCGACCTTTCCGGGGAATGTCTTACAGGCCTCGATCACCAGCGCCGGATCGCGTACGGCAACGGTGCCGAGAATAACGCGGGCGAGGCCGCGCGACAGCCAGTTTTCGATATGATCGAGTGTGCGGATGCCTCCGCCCAGCTGCACCGGGTTCTTCGTTGCCTTGAGAATGGCATCGACGGCAGCGCCATTGACGGTTTCACCGGCAAAGGCGCCGTTCAGGTCAACGACGTGGAGCCATTCGAAACCCTGGTCCTCGAAGGCTTTCGCCTGTGCGCCGGGATCGGGATTGTAGACCGTGGCCTGCTCCATGTCGCCGAGCTTGAGGCGAACGCACTGGCCATCCTTGAGGTCGATTGCGGGAAAAAGGATCATGTCAGGGCTTCCAACGCAGGAAATTGGAGATCAAGGCGAGGCCGAGCGTCTGGCTCTTTTCCGGATGGAACTGCGAGCCTGCCCGGTTGCCATTGGCGACGAACGCTGTGACCGGCCCGCCGTAATCGGTGGTCGCGACCAGATCGTCGGCATTTTCAACAGCGAGATGGTAGGAGTGCACAAAATAGGCGTGCAACCCGTCCGGCCCGGTCGCGATCCCTTCGAATAGCGGGTGCGGGCGGGCCAGCGTCAGCGTGTTCCAGCCGATTTGTGGGATCTTCAGGTTCGGCGGCGTCATCTCGACAACATCGCCCTTGATCCAGTCGAACCCCTTGGTCGTCGTCTTCTCGAGCCCGCGCGACGACATCAGCTGCATCCCGACGCAGATGCCGAGGAACGGCCGGCCCTTGATGTCGACAACCTCTTCGATCGCCTGCTGCATGCCATCGACGGCATCGAGGCCGGCGCGGCAATCGGCATAGGCGCCAACGCCCGGAAGCACGATCCGGTCGGCCGTTGCCACCCGGTCCGCCTTGTCGGTCAGCTCGATTTCGGCGTTGAGGCCGGCTTCGCGAACGGACCGTTCAAAGGCCTTGGTGGCCGAGCGCAGATTGCCCGAGCCGTAATCGATGATGGTAACGCGCATCAGCGTTCTCCATAGGTTTCGAAGAGCCCGAAGGCCGGCGTGCCGGTCTCCGCTGTGTCATTGCTGACGCCCTTCACTGCGATTGTAGATCTCGGGGTAGCTGGGCTCTCCAGCAAACTGTCGCTGATCGCTTCGGCGGTCGCACGATCATCCGCGGAAATCACCGTCTGAAGCGTCCATCCGGCAGCCTCCATGCGGGCCGCCAAAAACCGCGGGCCTTCCAGCGCAACAAGCAGCCTAAGCGCCAGCTCTGCAAGCAGTCCAGCGATCAGAAAACTTGGCTCGCTCGTTGCGATGGCTAGCGCGCCCTGCAACACGAAAACCGTGATCCCCACCAGCCATTGCCGTTTGAACAGCAGCCAGAAGGCGGGAAAAATGAAGGCGAGCCAGCTAAAACGATCCGCAATGAGGCGGATATCGTCGGCGGGCTTGTCGCCGGGGGGAGTATAGACCAGATAGGACGTCATGAGCGGCTGCTCACTTTCGTATTTGGCCGGTCAGACCAGAGTTCCCTTGGTGGAGGGGACGCGGTCTGCCTGGCGCGGATCAATCTCTGTCGCTACGCGCAGAACGCGGGCAACGGCCTTGAAGCAGGTTTCGGAGATATGATGGTTGTTGGCGCCGTAGATATTCTGCACATGCAGCGTGATGCCGGCGTGCTGGGCAAGCGCGTTGAAGAACTCGCGCACCAGCTCGGTGTCGAAGGTGCCGATTTTCGGTGCCGAGAAATTGACGTTCCAGACGAGGAACGGGCGACCGGAAAGATCAACCGCCGCCTTGGTCATGGTTTCGTCCATGGCAAGATCGAGCGAGGCGTAGCGGGTGATGCCGCGACGGTCGCCGAGCGCCTTCGAAATCGCCTGGCCGATGGCAATGCCGGTATCTTCGACAGTGTGGTGATCATCGACATGGAGGTCGCCCTCTGCCTTGATCTCCATATCGATCAGCGAATGGCGCGAAAGCTGGTCCAGCATATGATCGAAAAAGCCCACGCCCGTCGCGATACGGGATACGCCCGTACCATCGAGATTGACGGATACGCTCACCGAGGTTTCGTTGGTTTTCCGTGAAACACTGCCGGTGCGGCCGGTCTTTTCGTCTGCCATCAGGCTTTCTCCAGAGAAACAGAGCCGCTCCATATCAGGCCGGAGCCCAAATATCCAGAAGTGTGACAGGGATTCTGTCGCTGCCGGAAAGCGCGCGAACCGGCCTATTTGCATTCGGCAAAACGGCTCTTACATAGAACGCAACAATCCCCCCAACGCCCGGCTTCCCGGGCCTGAAGGTACCCCTATGAGTGAACATAATCCTTATGGAACCATGCACGCCACGACGATCATCACGGTGCGCAAGGGCGGACAAGTGGTGATGGCTGGCGACGGCCAGGTGAGCCTCGGTCAGACGGTCATGAAAGGCAATGCCCGCAAGGTTCGCCGTCTTGGCAAGGGCGACGTTATCGCCGGCTTCGCTGGCGCGACCGCCGATGCCTTCACCCTGCTCGAGCGCCTCGAATCCAAGCTCGAGCAGTATCCCGACCAGCTGATGCGCGCCGCCGTCGAACTCGCCAAGGACTGGCGCACGAACAAGTATCTGCGCAATCTCGAAGCGATGATGCTGGTGGCCGACAAGTCGATCACCTTGGCGATCACCGGCAATGGCGACGTTCTGGAGCCGGAGCACGGCACGATCGCGATCGGTTCGGGCGGCAACTACGCCTATGCCGCCGCGCGTGCCCTGATGGACAGCGACAAGACGGCAGAGGAGGTTGCCCGCCGCGCCATGGAGATAGCCGGTGACATCTGCGTCTACACCAACGGCAATATCGTCGTGGAGACCCTGGATGCCGCATGAGCATGCCGGCTCCTACGGTTTTCGCGCTTTGACGGAGGAAGATTTCCCGCTGCTGCGCCGCTGGCTGAGCGAGCCGCATATGGCCGAATGGTGGGGCGAGCCGGAAGAGGAGATGCAGTCATTTGCGGAAGCGATCACAAGTCGATCGACGAAGCCGATGATCGTATCGTTCGAGGACAAGCCGATCGCCTATTTCCAGACATATGACATCCATCTGGAAGACGATCATCCCTATCGCGACCAGCCAGCAGGCACACTTGGTATCGATCTGTCGATCGGACCCCGTGATTTCATTGGCAAAGGTCATGGCTCTGCCATGTTGCGCCAGTTTGTCGAAGCTCTTTCTGCCTCGGTGCCGCGAGTGGTGATCGATCCGCATCCGGACAATGCCCGGGCGATCCGGGCTTACGGGAAGGCGGGTTTCCGCCACCTCGATACCAGAGATACACCCTTCGGTCTCTCCTATCTGATGGGACGGGACCTTACGAAAGAAACGAGTGAACAATGACCACATTTTCCCCCCGCGAGATCGTCTCGGAGCTCGACCGGTTCATCATCGGCCAGCATGATGCCAAGCGCGCCGTGGCGATCGCGCTGCGCAATCGTTGGCGCCGCCAGCAGCTGTCCGACGAGCTGCGCGACGAAGTCATGCCCAAGAACATCCTGATGATCGGCCCGACCGGTGTCGGCAAGACAGAGATTTCCCGCCGCCTCGCCAAGCTTGCCGGCGCGCCGTTCATCAAGGTGGAAGCGACCAAGTTCACTGAAGTCGGTTATGTCGGCCGCGATGTCGAGCAGATCGTGCGCGATCTGGTGGAAGTCGGCATCGGTCTGGTGCGCGAAAAGAAGCGTGCCGAAGTGAAGGCCAAGGCACATCAGAATGCTGAGGAGCGCGTTCTGGACGCGCTGGTTGGAGCCACCGCTTCGCCCGCGACCCGCGACAGCTTCCGCAAAAAACTGCGCGCCAACGAAATCGACGACAAGGAAATCGATATCGAAGTGGCGGATGCCGGCACACCCGGCGGCGGTTTCGAAATCCCCGGCATGCCCGGCGCCAACATCGGCGTGCTCAACCTGTCGGAAATGTTCGGCAAGGCCATGGGCGGCCGTACGAAGAAGGTGCGCACCACCGTCAAGGACAGCTACAACCTGCTGATCAACGACGAATCCGACAAGCTGCTCGACAATGAGCAGATCCAGCGTGAGGCGATCCGCTCGGCCGAGAATGACGGTATCGTTTTCCTCGACGAAATCGACAAGATCGCCGCCCGCGATGGCGGCATGGGTGCCGGCGTTTCGCGCGAAGGCGTGCAGCGCGACCTGCTGCCGCTGGTCGAAGGCACGACGGTTGCCACCAAATACGGCCCGGTGAAGACGGATCATATCCTGTTCATCGCGTCCGGTGCCTTCCATGTGTCGAAGCCGTCGGATCTTCTGCCGGAACTGCAGGGCCGCCTGCCGATCCGTGTGGAACTCAAGGCGCTGACCAAGGAAGATTTCCGCCGCATCCTCACGGAAACGGAAGCGAGCCTTATTCGCCAGTACATCGCACTTCTCGATACGGAAGGCGTCGAGCTGGATTTCACCGACGATGCGCTGGATGCGCTCGCCGACGTAGCCGTCAAGCTCAATGCCAGCGTCGAGAATATCGGTGCCCGTCGTCTGCAGACCGTGATGGAGCGTGTGCTCGATGAAATTTCCTTCGTCGCGCCCGACAAATCCGGTGAAAAGCTGACGATCGATGCGGAGTATGTACGCAAGCATGTCGGCGACCTCGCGGCCAACACCGACCTGTCGCGTTACATCCTGTAAGTTCTTGGACGCCGGGACCTGTCTTGGCCGAATATAACAAGAAGGCGCTTGTCACGCGACAGGCGCCTTCGTTATTTCTAGGTTAAGCGGTAAACAGCACTGGCGGCATGATTCCGACATGATTTTGCCGCATGTCGTGCGGCCCTCATACTATAATATGAAAAATAGCGCGGGCCGCTCCCGGAGATCAGAGGAAAGATGATCGTGCGTTCCATTCTCGTTATGCTTCTTGCGTCGGTTCTCTCGCTCTCAAGTCTTGAGGCTCAGGCCGATGTTCGCCGCATGCCGGAAGGCAATCGCAATGCTGAACAACCGAACGTGCCGGGCGCATCCGTGCGCCGCACCAAGGCAGGCAAGACCTCGTTCGACGCCAAATACGAGAAGGTTCATCGACTGCTCGCGAGCGACCGCAAGCTGATGAGCAAGATCAAATCAACCGCTGCCGCCTATGGCATCGATCCGATCCATATGATCGGCGCGATCGTCGGTGAACATACCTACAACGTCGATGCCTATGACCGGCTGCAATCCTATTACGTCAAGGCTGCCGCCTATGCAGGCGACAGCTTCCGCTTCGGCTATGAAGATGAAACGGTCGCCCAGTTTGTAGCGCGTCCGCAATTTGCCGAATGCCAGGGCAAGAAGAATTCCTATGCGCTTTGGAGCTGCCGCGAAAACGTCTGGGAAAAGGATTTCCGCGGCAAAAACGTTGGCGGCATCTCTTATCCGAACAACCGTTTCAGCGCCGTGTTCTTCCAGCCCTTCTTCGCCGGCCAGACCTTTGGTCTTGGCCAGATCAATCCGCTGACCGCGCTGATGCTGACGGATATGGTCTCGCGCGTATCCGGCTATCAGAGGCTGGACGAGAACGATGCTGCCGAGGTCTATCAGGCGATTATGGATCCCGATCAGTCGCTTGCCTATATGGCAGCCTCGATCCGCCACTCGATCGATGCCTACAGATCGATCGCCGGCGTCGATATCTCGGACAATCCTGGCATCACCTCGACGCTTTATAATATTGGCAATCCCGACCAGCGGGCGGCCGCTTTTGCGGCGAGACGGAACAGCGGCGGTGCCGAATGGCCGGAAGAGAACTATTATGGTTGGCTGGTCAACGACAAGCTCGCGGAACTGCGCGCGCTTCTCTGACGTTGTGAAGCGGCGGTGAACCCGGCTCCTGAGCTGCGCTGCAGGAGGAAATATGGACAAGCGACCCGATCCTTTCGAACCACCGGCCCCTCTTCTGCGGTCACGGCTGCTGAGCCGGCTTGAGGTTATCCGCACGGTGCTGCGCAACCCTCTCGAATTGTGGGGCGAGCCGTCCTATACCCTGCCCTGGATCGAGACGAAGTTCTTCAACCAGCGCACCCTGATCGTCAACGATCCGGATCTCATACGTTACATTTTGGTCGAGAATGCCTCGAATTACGAGATGTCACAGGTGCGCCGGCTTATCTTGCGGCCCATTCTGCGGGACGGTCTGCTGACGGCGGAAGGCGAGGTCTGGAAGCGGTCGCGCAAGGCCATGGCTCCGGTCTTCACGCCGCGCCATGCCCGTGGTTTTGCCGCGCAGATGTTGGCAAAGACCGAAGAATATTCCGCTCGTTACGAGGACGCAGCGCGCGAAGGCGCCGTCGTCAACATCGCCAACGATATGACGGAGCTGACCTTCGAAATCCTCTCGGAAACCCTCTTCTCCGGCCAGATCGCCACCGAGACCGAGGGCTTTGCCGATAGCGTGGATAAACTCCTGCATCGCATGGGCCGCGTCGATCCTATGGATATTATGCTCGCGCCCAAATGGGTGCCGAGGCTGACGCGAATTGGCGGACGCCGGGTCATGGCAAGTTTCTATGGCATCGTCTACGACACTATGGACAGGCGCCGTGTCCTGATAAGAACCGATCCTGATAACGTCCCGCGTGATTTCCTGACGTTGCTTTTGGAGCTGGAAGGTCCGGGGGGACTGTCGATGGGAGAAATCGCCGACAATATCCTGACGTTTATCGGCGCCGGGCATGAGACGACGGCACGGGCGCTCGCCTGGACATTCTATTGTATCGCCAATGTGCCGCATGTGCGCGCTGCCATGGAAGAGGAAATCGACAGGGTCCTTTCAAGCGGCGCCGAGCCGGTCGACTGGCTGGAGCAGATGCCGAATGTCCGGGCTGCCTTCGAGGAGGCGATGCGGCTTTACCCGCCAGCGCCTTCGATCAACCGGGCGGCCATCGAAGATGATCAGTGGACGTCGAAAACAGGCGAAGCGGTTCATATCCCAAAAGGCATTTCCGTGCTCGTCATGCCGTGGACGCTTCATCGCCATCTGCTCTATTGGGACCAGCCGCGCGCGTTCATGCCCGAACGCTTCCTGCCCGGAAATCGCGAAAAGCTGCATCGTTTCCAGTATCTGCCGTTCGGTGCCGGCCCCCGTATCTGTATTGGTGCGACCTTCGCCCTTCAGGAAGCAGTCATCGCTCTCGCGGTTCTGATGAAGCGCTACCGTTTCGACATGACAGATGAAACCGATCCCTGGCCGATCCAGCGGCTGACGACACAGCCTAGGGGCGGCCTGCCGATGCGGGTGACGGCTCGCTGAAGCTTTTTCCGTGCGTTTGCTCCTGCATGGCTTTTACAGGGCTATCGGCCGGCTGCGGTTGCGGCAGAATCTTGCTCGGCTTCTTGATCGTCTTGATCTGGGCGCAGGTTGCATCGCCAACATTGTCGCAGGGCTTGTAAACGACGATTTCACTGCCGGCGCCATCGTCCCACACCACCTGGATCGTGATGGTTTTCGCTTCGCCGCCGGGAAGCGAGATATAGATGTATTTATTGGTGGGATCGTCCGGCAGGTTGAAGGGAACCTGCGGATTGCAGTCTCCGAGCGGCATGCGCTGGTCCAGCAGGTCCGAATTCACCGAGTAGCGAATTTCCGATAGCCGGCAGTGCATCGTCTGCAGCGTGGTGAAATAGATGAGCTGTTTGCCGTCATAATTTCGAAACTGCACCCAGCCCGTCTGCTTGTTGGCGTCGAGCATCGCCTTGTAGATGGAGACATCGGGCAGTTGCGGCTTGTATTCGTCCTCGTCGCCCTCCTGGGCGTGGCTCACAGATGAAAGCAACAACGCGCTCAAGGCGATCATAACGGCTGGCAAACGACGCATGCGGCATCTCCCTGGCAACAACGAACGTCGGTCTGCCGCGTCGCCTGTGCGATAGCCTTGACCGTCAATATGTCCTATCACCTTCGGGACTTCCTTAGAAGCGGCGCCATCCGCCGCCTTTCCAGAGCTGACGGGCATCTTCTTGAGCGATCATCTTCTTCTTGGCATCGACACCGGCGGAACCTACACCGACGCCGTTCTGTTCAGCGAAACCGATGGGGTCGTCGCCCGCGCCAAGTCGCTGACCACGCGGCATGACCTGGCGGTCGGCATTTCCGGCGCGGTGGAGGCCGTGCTTGAAGCGTCCGGTACGCCTGTCACGGCCATCAGCCTCGTGTCGCTGTCAACCACGCTTGCCACCAATGCGCTTGTCGAAGGGCAGGGCGGGCGCGCCGGTCTTGTGATGATCGGTTTTGGCCCAGATGACCTGAAGCGCGACGGTTTGCAGGAGGCCTTGGGTAGCGATCCGGTTATTTTCCTGCCGGGTGGCCACAATGTGCACGGTAGCGAAACGCTGCTGGATATGAGTGCGCTGGACGAAGCCCTGCCGCGGCTTGCAAACGAGGTGTCCTCCTTCGCCATTGCCGGCTATTTCGCCGTCCGCAATCCATCCCACGAGCAACGGGTGCGGGACCGGATTCGCGCGGTGTCGCATTTACCGGTGACGTGTAGCCACGAATTGACCTCCAAACTTGGCGGCCCGCGCCGGGCGTTGACGACGCTGCTCAATGCGCGTCTCGTCTCGATGATCGATCGTCTTATCGGCTCCTGCGAGGATTTCCTGAAGGTCCGTGGCATCGAGGCGCCGATGATGGTGGTGCGTGGCGATGGTGCACTGATCTCGGCGGCCGAGGCCCGTCTGCGGCCCATCGAAACCATCCTCTCAGGCCCCGCTGCCAGCCTCGTCGGTGCCCGTTCCCTCACGGGCCTCGACGATGCCGTCGTCTCCGATATCGGCGGCACCACCACCGACGTTGCGACCCTTGCTGAAGGTCGGCCGCGGCTGGACGAGGAGGGCGCCGTTGTCGGCGGCTTCCGCACCATGGTCGAGGCCGTCGCTATGCGAACCTTCGGGCTCGGCGGTGATTCGGAAGTGCGCATCGACGATCGCGGGCTTGCAGCCGGCATCGCACTCGGTCCACGCCGCTTCCTGCCGCTCAGCCTTGCGGCGGTCGAGCATGAGGCCGCGGTTATCGGCGTGCTCGAGAAGCAGTTGCGGTCGCCCCATGTCGGCCGATATGACGGTAAGCTCGCTGTTCGTACCGGCCTGCCGGATCATCTCGCGGCCGGCCTGACGAACCAGCAGCAGGCGCTGTACGAGCGAATCGGCTCCGTGCCCGTCGCCTTGGAAAACCTGCTCACCAGCACATTGCAGCGCGCGACGCTCGACCGGCTTGTCGAGCGCGGCCTTGTTCATATCTGCGGCCTCACGCCATCCGACGCCATGCACGTTCTCGGTCGTCAGGGCCAGTGGAACGGCGAAGCAGCCCGGCTGGGCGCGGAGCTTGCCGCACGCATCAAGGATGGCCAGGGTCGACCGATTGCAAGCTCCCCGGAAGACATGGCCGAAAAGGTCGTTGCCCGCCTGACTCGGCAATCGGCAGAGGTGATCCTGTCGAGCTGCCTTGCCGAAGATGGCGCGGCGATCGATCCCGCCGTTTCGCTTGCCGTGGACCGCGCCCTGAAGCGCACCCCGGGTATCGTCCGTTTTTCTCTGGCGCTCGATCGTCCACTGGTGGGCCTCGGTGCGTCGGCCCCGGTTTATTATCCGGATATCGCCGAGATGCTGTCCGCCCCCTCCGTCATCCCGGCTGATGCCGGGGTTGCGAATGCCGTGGGTGCGGTCGTCGGCCAGATCCGCGCGTCCGCCACCGTCTTTGTCACCGTGCCGGAAGAGGGCATCTTCATCGTCAACGGCGCCGGCGAAAGCGCGCGCTTCATCGACGAGGAAAAGGCCTTCGGTGAAGCCCGGCAAAGGGCGGAAAGTGCGGCACTCGAAGCGGCACAACGCAACGGCGCGGAAAGCCCGGTGGTGATGTTGACGGAAGACATTGCCGCGCCGGAAATCGAAGGCAACCGGAAACTGATTGAGGCGCGGTTCGTGGCCGTCGCCAGCGGCCGGCCGCGCATCGCCCATCATTGATTTGTTCCTTAAAGGAAATAATTCTTCGCATTTTCTCAGAATTGACAGGCTGTCAAAGAATGAGAGACTGCGGCCTCATTTGAAAAGCTGAGTAGGAGAAGGCCATGAGCCGGATTGAGCGCAACGGTTTGCAGATCGACAAGGGTCTCGACGATTTTCTCGTGAATGAGGCGCTGCCGGGCTCAGGTGTCGATCAGGGGCGCTTTTTCGAGGCGCTGTCGTCCATCATTCACGATCTTGCGCCCAAGAATCGCGCCCTTCTCGAAAAGCGCGATGCGCTGCAGGCAAAGATCGATTCCTGGTATCGCGAAAACGGTATCCCCTCCAATCTTGAGGCCTATCAGGGCTTCCTGAAGAAGATCGGCTATATCGTTCCGGAAGGCCCTGACTTCACGGTCACGACCAGCCATGTAGATCCGGAGATCGCCACGATTGCCGGCCCGCAGCTCGTTGTCCCCGTCATGAATGCGCGCTACGCGCTGAACGCGGCCAATGCCCGCTGGGGCTCGCTGTATGACGCGCTCTATGGAACCGATGCGATTCCGGAGGCCGATGGCGCGGAGAAGGGCAAGGGTTACAATCCCGTCCGCGGCGAAAAGGTCATCGCTTGGGCACGCGGCTTCCTTGATGACAGCGTCCCGCTGAGTGCCGGCAGCTGGAGCGATGTAACCGGCTTCTCGGTCAAGGATGGTAGACTGTCGATTACCAGTAAGGCGGGATCGGCGACGCTCTCAGACGCCGCGCAATTCGCCGGCTACAAGGGCGATGCGGCAGCACCGTCCCATATCCTTCTCGTCAAGAACAAGCTGCACATCGATATCGTCATCGATACATCCACGGCGATCGGCAGAAGCGATCCGGCCCAAATCTCCGATATCGTCATCGAATCGGCGATCACGGCGATCATGGATTGCGAGGATTCCGTTGCCGCTGTCGATGCCGAGGACAAGGTCGTCGTCTACAGCAACTGGCTCGGCCTGATGAAGGGTGATCTGACCGAGGACGTCTCCAAGGCTGGCAAGACCTTTACCCGCAAGCTCAATCCCGATCTCGAATTCACCGGCGCCGATGGAAAACCGCTTGTGCTGAAGGGCCGCGCCCTGATGCTGGTGCGCAATGTCGGGCATCTGATGACCAATCCGGCGATCCTCGACCGCGACGGCCGGGAAGTGCCGGAGGGTATCATGGATGCCATGGTCACCGGCCTGATCGCATTGCGCGATATCGGCAAGGATGGCCGGCGCATGAATTCGCGCGAAGGCTCGATGTATGTCGTCAAGCCGAAGATGCACGGGCCGGAAGAGGTCGCATTCGCCTGCGAGATTTTCTCTCGCGTCGAAGAGGCGCTCGGCATTGCACCGAATACGATGAAAATGGGCATCATGGACGAGGAGCGCCGCACGACTGTCAACCTCAAGGAATGCATCCGCGCCGCTCGCGAGCGTGTCGTCTTCATCAATACCGGCTTCCTCGATCGCACCGGCGACGAGATCCATACTTCCATGGAAGCCGGCCCGATGATCCGCAAGGGCGACATGAAGCAGGCCGCCTGGATTGGTGCCTACGAAAACTGGAACGTCGATATCGGCCTTGAATGCGGTCTCTCTGGCCATGCGCAGATCGGCAAGGGCATGTGGGCGATGCCCGACCTGATGGCGGCGATGCTGGAACAGAAGATCGCTCATCCGAAGGCGGGAGCCAACACCGCCTGGGTGCCGTCGCCGACGGCCGCGACCCTGCACGCAACGCATTATCACAAAGTTGATGTCGCCGAGGTTCAGAAGACCTTGAAATCAAGATCGCGGGCAAAACTCGCCGATATCCTGTCCATCCCCGTCGCCGCGCGCCCGAACTGGACGCCGGAGGAAATCCAGCGCGAACTCGACAACAATGCCCAGGGCATCCTCGGTTACGTCGTGCGCTGGATCGATCAGGGCGTCGGCTGCTCCAAGGTGCCGGACATCAACAATGTCGGCCTGATGGAAGACCGCGCGACCTTGCGCATCTCGGCGCAGCACATGGCGAACTGGCTTCATCACGGCGTCGTCACCGAACAGCAGATCGTCGAGACGATGAAGCGCATGGCGGCTGTTGTCGATGGCCAGAATGCCGGCGATTCGGGCTATACGCCGATGGCCGGCAATTTCGATGGCTCGATTGCCTTCCAGGCCGCTGTCGAACTGGTCCTCAAGGGCCGCGAGCAACCGAACGGTTATACAGAGCCGGTCCTGCATCGCCGCCGGCTGGAACTGAAGGCAAGCCAGGCGGCGTGATTGCCATCAATATTCACGACAAACAAAAACCCCCGGAGTTTCCTCCGGGGGGTTTTGTTTCGCGATGCGAAGAAAGCTTACTGCTGCACGATGACGCGAGTGTTCTTGCCCGGACGGACGCGCGCATACAGGTCGATGATGTCCTGGTTGATCATGCGGATGCAGCCGGAAGACGCAGCCGTGCCGATCGAGGACCATTCCGGCGAACCGTGAATGCGGAACAGCGTGTCCTTGCCTTCATCGTTGAAGAGATACATGGCGCGCGCGCCGAGCGGGTTGCGCAGACCGGGGCCCATGCCTTTTTCGACATACTGCGCGACATCCGGCTTGCGGACCGCCATTTCCTTCGGCGGATGCCAGGTCGGCCATTCCTGCTTCCAGGCCACGTATGCACGACCTTCCCATGCAAAACCAGCCTTGCCGACGCCGATGCCGTAGCGAACAGCCTTGCCGCCCGGCAGCACGTAGTAAAGGAACCTGTTGGGGGTGTTGACGATGATCGTGCCCGGACGCTCTTTCGTCGCGTAATCGACGATCTGGCGGTGGAAGCGCTGATCCACCTTCGAAATCGGAATAGCCGGCAGGGCGTAACCATGATCTTCCACCGCGCCGTAGCTGTCGGAGAAGATCTGGTTGGTAGCGACTTTTTCGCCTGGCGTTGTCGAGACGGGGCCGGTCGAACAACCGGCAAGGGCTAGAGTTGCCGCGAGGCTGCACAGCATGAAGGCATTGCGGAAGCGCATGGGGGTCTCTTAAAAAGATATGAAGAATATCCGGGTCGATTCGACCTTCAGTGATTATGGTTTATTTTCGATTAACATTCCGCGTGCAAGTGAATGCGTTGCAGCATTCTTGACGCGGCGTTCCAAAATCACCACGGCTGGCTTTTTTGCAACAAAACGCGCGCTGTGCCAGAGTTGAAACCATGGCGATTCTCTCTATCCACAACGATAATCCGCTGATCGACGGACGGCAGTCGCAAAGAGCCTTGATGGTGCGGCGCGGTGTGCAGCGCTACCTCTATGACATGCGCCATGCCGTGCTGCCGGAACTGACGCTGGCAAGCGGCCGTCGTGCTGATCTGATCACCATTTCTCCCAAAGGCGAGATTTGGATCATTGAGATCAAGACATCGATCGAGGACTTTAGGGTCGATCGCAAATGGCCGGATTATCGCCTGCATTCTGACCGGCTTTTCTTCGCGACTCACGGCGGGGTCCCGCTGGACATCTTTCCGGAGGAATGCGGCCTTTTCGTTTCAGATGGTTATGGCGCAGAACTGATCCGCGAAGCGCCGGAGCATCGTCTTTCCGCGGCAACACGCAAGAGCGTGACAAACAATTTTGCCCGCGTTTCCGCGCAACGCCTGATGCTTGCCGAATGGTCGACGGATAGAAGCGACGATCCTGCGATGCAGGACATTCTGTCCGGTACGCGCGACACCTTCAAATAGGCAGCACTATTTCGGTGCGCGCTTGGCGAGGATGCGTTGCAGCGTGCGGCGATGCATATTGAGCCGGCGCGCGGTCTCGGAGACGTTGCGCTCGCACATTTCATAAACCCGCTGGATGTGCTCCCAGCGAACCCGGTCCGCCGACATCGGATTTTCCGGCAGTTCTGCCCGTTCGCCGCTCTTTTGCACCAGTGCCGCAAAGATCTCGTCCGCATCGGCGGGCTTGGCGAGATAGTCGATCGCACCGAGCTTTACCGCATTCACGGCGGTTGCGATGTTGCCGTAGCCGGTCAGCATGATAATCCGGGTGTCGTCGCGGCGGGCGCGGATGGCCTCGATCACGTCCAGTCCGCTGCCGTCGCCAAGCCGCAGATCGACGACGGCATGTTTCGGCGGCTTGGTCTTGGCCCGGGCTATACCTTCCGCAACGGATTCCGCGATTTCGACCACAAAACCACGCGCTTCCATGGCGCGCGCCAGACGACGCAGGAAGGGACCATCGTCATCTACAATCAGCAAGGAAGGATCGGGGCCGATCGACGCGCTGTCGGCGCTGTCAACTGCGGGCTCTGTGGTCTTGTCCGTCATCTTCGCTGTTTCCTCGGCGAATTCCTATCGTTCATATAGGCGGCTTTATCCCCGCTTCAAAGTCGAGGGTAAAGTCAATTTGGCGTTCTGGTATCCATCAAATGACGCGGCCATTCGACACGCACCCGCGCGCCCGGTTTTTCAGGGCCGCCGTTCTCGAAGAAAAGTCTGGCGCCCGACCGCTCAAGCAATGTCTTGGCAATGAACAGGCCAAGTCCCAGGCCGCCCGCACTGTCGGCTTTCTGGCGCTGCGTCACATAGGGCTCGCCGATTCTACTGAGAACATCCGGCGCATATCCGGTGCCATCATCCTCGATCGTGACGCTGACTTTGTCGCTGGTATGCTCAACCGTGACGGTGACTTCCTTCTTGGCATAATCCACCGCATTTTCGAGCAAGTTCCCGAGGCCGTAAAGAATGCCGGCATTGCGGTGTCCGACAGGCTCGTCGGCACGGTCGCCGATCTCGACGAGCTTGAGCCCGATGCCGAACTCCCGATGGGGTGCCATGACCTCCTCGATCAGCGAGGAAAGCGGCAGACGGCTCATATGCGCCTCGTCCTCGGAGGACAGCGTGGTCAGACGCCGCAGGATATCGCGGCAGCGTTCGCTCTGGCTGCGCAGCAGATGCACGTCTTCGCCGAATCGCGAATCATTTCCGAGTTCGCGCTCCATCTCCTTGGCAACGACGGTGATGGTTGCGAGCGGTGTGCCGAGTTCGTGTGCCGCTGCCGCTGCCAGCCCATCCAGTTGCGAAAGATGTTTCTCGCGCTGGAGCACAAGTTCGGTCGCGGCGAGCGCTTCGGAAAGCTGGCTCGCCTCAAGCGAAACGCGGTAGATGTAGAAAGCAGCAAAAGCCGTCGTTGATACGATTGCAAACCATACGCCGGCCGTCAGCAGGGATGGAACCGTCAACAGGATTCCGGGATACCAGGGCAGCGGAAAGGGCGTGAATGCAAGTGCGGTGATGCAAAGCACCGCCATGCAAGCCAGTGCAATGCTCTGGCGTTTCGGTTGCGAAGCCGAGGAGATGATAACGGGCACGCAGACAAGCGGCGCAAACGGATTTGCCAGCCCGCCCGTGATGAAGAGCAGTGCCGTCAGCTGCGCAAGGTCAAGTCCGAGAAGCGCGAAAGCGGAGAGGGGCTCCAGCCGGTGCGCCGCCGGGTAACGCACGGTCAGATAGGCATTGACCCAGGCCAGAAACGCGATCAACCCGCAGCTGGCGGCAAGCGGCAGCGGAAATTTCAGCCAGAAGGCAACGATTACTACCGCGATGGACTGGCCGCCGACAGCCAGCCAGCGCAGGCGAACGATCGTCTGTAGCCGGAGCGTGCGGATTGTCATTGCTTCATGGGCGTTGAAGGCGGGCACTGCCATGGAAAAGTCCTTGCTTCATGTGCCGCGCGGTTTGGCGCGGGTTGTCGGGACGGCATTTGCGGGGTCCTCAGGCCATGGGTGCTTGGGGTAGCGCCCACGCATGTCCGAGCGCACATCCTTCCATGAACCGGCCCAGAAACCCGGCAGGTCGCGTGTCGTCTGGATCGGCTTGTGCCCTGGCGATACCAACTCGAGAACCAGCGGCAAGCGTCCGCCGCCGATCGCGGGATGGACCTTCAATCCGAAGAGTTCCTGTACCCTTATCGAAAGAAGGGGCGCTTCACCATCGTAATGGATCGGATGGCGCTGACCCGTCGGTGCCTCGAAATGGGTTGGCGCGAGTTTTGTAAGGTCTCGGCTGACCGCGTGCGGGATGAGCGACATGAGCCCCTCCGACAACGAACCTGGCGTAATATCGTCAAGGCCGCGGGCTTCTGCCTGAAATGGGATGAACCAGGTCTCCAGCGTCTGCAAAAGCCCTTCGTCCGATGTATCCGGCCACGGGTCGCCAATCGTCCTGTTGAGAAAACCGATCCGATCGCGCAGTTGCATCACTTCTTTGGAAAAGGGCAGGGCAGCGAGACCAACCTGATTCAGCCCCTCCGCGAGCGCGCGGGCTACCTCTGCCCCCTTTGGTCTTGATATCGGCGCCTCTTCGAAAATGATGGCGCCGAGCCGCGTCACGCGTCGCGCCCGAACCTGACGGCTTTGCCGATCGAAAAAGGTCTGGTCTTCCTGAACAATGGCACCCGGCATTTGCGCCTCAACATCGGTTCGGCTGATTTCAGCAGCCGCAAGAATGCGCTGGGCACCCGCCCGTCCGGTAAGGTCGGCAATGACGAGCATGGAAGCGCCTGCCAGCCGCTCCGTCTCGGGCAATTCGGCGCCCCGGCCATTGGCCATGACAAAACGCCCGCGTCCGCCGCGCTGCAGCGCGATCCTGTCGGGAAAGGCGTGCATCAGCAAAGCACCGGACTGAACAGACGCTTGGCTTGCTCCGCTCGCGCCAAGGTCCTTCGCCATCCTCCCCGCGAGTCTGCGGGCCGCATCGGAGCGTTCACCGCGTTCGCTGCGAAAACGACGCAGACGATCTTCCAGATTAAGACTGGTGCCGCCCAGCCCTTGTTCCGTCAGCAGCACCGCCAGCAGGCAGGCTTCCTCCGCCAAGCCTTCGGTTGCCGCTCGAACAGCCATGGCTGCAAGACGCGGCGGCAAGGCGAGATCACGGATGCGCCGGCCCGCCGGCGTCAGCTTGCCGGCCTCATCGAGCGCGCCGAGCGAAAAGAGAAGCGCCCTTGCTTCCTGCCATGCGGCAGCGGGCGGTTGGTCCAGAAAGGCCAACGCAGAGGGATCGCCAACACCCCAATAGGCGAGGTCGAGCACAAGGCCTGAAAGGTCGCTCGACAGAATTTGCGGCGGCGTGAAGGCAGGCAGTGCCGCCGTCTGCCCCTGATGCCAGAGGCGGATGGCGATACCGGGCTGGGTGCGGCCCGCGCGTCCGGCGCGCTGCTCTGCCGAAGCGCGCGAAACCCGCACCGTCTCCAGTCGGGTAATGCCAGTCGATGCTTCGAGCGCCGGCAAGCGCTGCAGGCCGCTATCGATGACAATCCGCACGCCGTCTATGGTAATGGAGGTTTCAGCGATGGAGGTCGCAAGGACGACCTTGCGGGTGCCGGATGGCGCCGGTCGAATGGCAGCATCCTGCTCTTTCTGGGTCAGGGTGCCATAAAGGGGCGTGACGATCGTATCCGCAGGCAGCCGACCGTCCAGCCGTTCGACCGTCCGGCGGATCTCTGCCTGTCCGGGAAGGAAGGCAAGAATCGATCCTTCCTCGTTTCGCAGCACATTGAGGACGGTGCGCGTCATCGAATCCTCAATCCGTTCGCCGCTCGGTCTGTCCTGATAGCGAACGTCAACGGGAAAGGCGCGCCCTTCGCTTTCAATCACCGGGGGGCTGTCTAGCAAGCGAGCCACGCGCTCGACATCAAGTGTTGCCGACATCACGACGATGCGCAGATCCGGCCGCAGGGCTTGCTGCACATCGCGCGCCAGAGCCAGCCCCGTGTCGGCATCAAGCGAGCGCTCGTGGAATTCGTCGAACAGCACGGCCGATACGCCCGACAGTTCCGGATCATCCAGCAGCATGCGCGCAAAGACGCCTTCGGTCACGACTTCGATGCGCGTGCGTGTTGATATCCTGCTATCGAGGCGCATGCGGTAGCCAACCGTTTCACCAAGGGGCTCGCCGATCAGGCTTGCCATGCGCGCCGCTGCAGCCCGTGCAGCAAGTCGCCGAGGTTCAAGAAGGATGATGCGTCCATCGCCTCGCCAGCTCTCGCCAAGGAGATAGAGCGGAACGAGTGTCGTCTTCCCGGCGCCCGGAGGTGCCGCCAGCACTGCGCAGGACGATGATGCCAATGCTGCACCAAGCGATGGCAAGACTGCCTTGATGGGAAGCTCCGGCAGGAGCGCAAATCTGTCGTTCATTCAAATGCTCTTTGACCGCTGTATGAAGGGGCGGTTCTAACGCTCCAGAATGCGGATTAAATGCGCCTGGTGCGCGTGGTGCTTATTATAGGGCGGAGACCTTGAGTTTCTGTCCATGGGATAGCAGGCGAACAGTTCAAAGGAAAAGCCCCAAGCATGGATCGCAGACGGTTGGCGCGTTTCTGTAGGGGATGCGGATTTGAAGCGATAAAGGTCTGCTTACGGGTCGTTTTGTCCGCGTTCGCGTTTTTGACCATTTGGACAAATTCGAGTGTCTTGGTTTGTGTGTTGTTTGGCTGGCTTTGTGTGTGATTTGAGTGTTTGGGTGGTTTGTTTTTGAAATTAGTGTTTGATTTCATGTGGTTGTTA
>NZ_MOOY01000007.1 GCF_001931685.1 Pararhizobium arenae
AATGAAAATGGCTATGGAAAAACAGGCCGCATGAGGCCAGATTAAAAGCCCAAGACTCTCCCCAAAACTGGAGGAAGATTGGGTCTCAGGTCAGCTGAAACACCCGTTTTCGTTTCGCCAGATTTCACTTGGATGGCGAAACGTTGTCCGTTTTTTTCGCAATTATATCCGCACCGAAGTCCGGATTTTTTCCTCTGTGTAATTTTAAAACCAAGCTCAATAAGTCGTTCACCTATCTCATTTTCATAGGCGTGACGATCATTGTATCGGTGTGTTTAAGGCGTTGGGGAAGGGCGAGCCGTTACCGCCCTGCTTTGCGCCAACCAGCCGCGCGTGCGTCGGCCTCTGAACAAAACCAGCGCTCGCCGTACTCGACGCGGATAACTGTATCGAGGTAATTTTCCTGTCCAGGAACGTAAAAAATGCGTTCTCCGCTGCCGATGGAAATGTTGCCTTTGATGTCGCAGGAGCTGTCAAAAGTCTCCTTTGGAAAAAGAGCGTAGCCGCCCGCCCCAACAAAAGAGACAGCGGAGAGCCCAATTACGAGAAGGGTGAAGTTGCTCATTATGTGGGCTTATCATGGAAGGGTTGCTTTCACCTTGCTACGATTACTAGGATTTTGCACGTCTAACCACAACTTACGCTCCGGGAACTGTTGAAGTGCTTGTCGCCACCGGTTTTTCTAGGTTTTCCTGCTGGATATAACACGTTTGGAACTTGTAGCAGCTCGGTCCACTACGGCGGGATGCTTAACTGACGTGCAGGTTACAACAATCAGCCTTTGAACTCGGCTTGCGCGGATATGGAAGTCGCGCGTTGTTTAATCGCTGGAACACAAAGGACGGCGGAGCGGAGTGACCGCCCGCTGTGACTGCTTAATTTAGGCAGCCTTGGCTGATACAGGGAGACGGAAAGGTGCGCCCAAACGATTGAAAGCGTTCATGGCGGCGATGGCAATCGTGAGATCAACCAGGTCCTTAGGTTCGAACGCAGACGAGGCAGCCGCATACGCTTCATCGGATGCATGCGTTTCGCTTACCCGTGTGACTTCTTCCGCCCAAGCCAGAGCCGCTTGTTGTTGGTCGCTGAAAATGTGGGGCACTTCCTCCCAGACCGGTACTAGCGCGACTTTATCGACTGACATGGTCTTTCGAAGATCACGGCTGTGCATGTCAATACAATGGGCGCAACCGTTAATCTGGGAAACCCTGAGAAACACGAGGTGGATCAGCTCTTCAGGCAAATTGGTGTTCTTCATGACGTAACTATGGACTCCGAGCAGAGCCTTTGCGCCGTCCGGGGCAACTTCATACCAGTTCATGCGGGTCATCGGATGGTTCCTTTCGTTTTCTGATCGTTGCAGTTCTCTGCCGTCGATACGTCATGTCGCCGTTAGGTATCGTCGGATATGCAAGGCAGTTACCGGGGAGGGCGGCGTCCTCCCTTGACCGCCGTCATGCGAGCAATCTCACGTGCCTCAGTACGGTTGCGAAACCAGTCGGAAACTGAGTTCTCGAAGGCTTCGGGACGCCCCCCTTGGATCAAGTCGGCCAAGCTGGTCTTCTCCAGCTCCGCGCGCATTCGCTTTTCGGCCCGCAGCATCACAGCGTGAATACGGCAGACGCCGTCTACAGCCCAAGACGGCGGGCTGCCACCAAACAACACGCAACCGCGACGCACTTCCTTACAGTCGAACAGCTTTCGATCACCATCGATAGCGTCAACAACGTCCAGTACCGACACGTCCGCAGGAGATTTGGCCAACTCATAGCCACCACTAATTCCATCGGCAGAGTTGACGATCCCCGCCTTTTCCAGTTTCGGCATGATCTTTGCCATCATGGCAGCAGGTACGCCCTGCATCTCGGCCAGGTCCCGGCTACTGGCACGTTTTGGGCTCTCCGACACTAACCAGAGGAGGGTATGGAGACCGTATTCGACTGAAACACCGAAGAAACTGCCCCCCTTACGATGGCTTTGGCCTTCGTCGTCTCTCACGGCATGATCGTGTTCAATCCCGTTCGATGGACCTCTTTCCATAACGCAACCCATTTATATCCGCGTCCGTATATAACGCTACCTATATGAGTCCGCGTTATGGAGTCAACCAGAATTCAATCGGGCTGGCGATTATTGCAAAGCTCGGCCACTGTTTCGGCTACGAACAAATCGTGCTGGGTCAAAGGTAGCCACGCGAAACGCGCGTGAGGGATCGCAGAAGAGGTACGTTGGGGTTGAGGCTGCAGACGCTCGCAGTCGCGCCTGAGGCGACAGAATCAGAAGACCTATCCCAAGAGCGCCACCGCCAGCCCGGTCCGACACTCACACGCAGTCTGTAAACCAGTTGCGTACCGCGACCATCCCCATAGAATATACACGTCCCCAACCTCCCGTAGAGATCGCGCCTCCTTGGTCGCCTCGCCCCAATAACGTGACCTTCGACCATTCATGGGAATTGTGCTCGAATTCATCTGCATCGACGACAATGGCCAAAAGCAGGAAGATCGCTGCGTTCACTCTCCAGATCGTCAAGCGGACCGACAAGGCGAAAGGCTTCGAGGTTCTGCCGCGTCGCTGGGTCGTGGAGCGCACCTTTGCATGGCTCGGCAGGTGCCGACGATTGGCAAAGGATTGGGAAAAGTCCATCGCATCAGCCGAGGCCTGGACCACTATCGCCCACATCCGGGTCCTGACACGACGCTTGGCAAGGTACGGATATTGTTGAAACCTTTTTTGAGTCAGGCTCTAAGAAGCGTTAGTCGAGATAAGTGAGCTGAGCAGCTTGATTTCGAAAGATGTACATAATGGCCCAGCAAAGCGGGCTTTTACTGACTACCCGCGACGCTTCCCGGATGTGGCGTCTGTCAATCAATTGCGTCAGTGAGGGCTTTAGCGATTTCAATGGCCAGTTGGCTTTGCGTGTAAGGCTTTCCAAGTCTAGGCACTTCAAGGTCTGAACCAGGCGGGAGTTCTGCGTATCCCGATGCGACAAGAACTGGAAGGCTGGGTGATATTGTCCTTGCCGCTTTGACAAGGTCACCGCCATTCATGCCAGGCATCGAATAGTCAGTAATCATGAGGTCGAAATTTGAGTCGTCACGTAGATATTTGAGGGCCTCCTCGCCGGAGTGCGCTTCCATAACCTCATGCCCGAGGTCCATCAGCATATCGACGGAACTCATGGCGATTAGAATATCATCATCTACGAACAGTATTCGCTTTGGCCCAGTGGCCGCATGGGGGAGAATTTCAGAGTTGCGCTCCGGTGTGTCCCTACCCGCCGTCACCTCTGAGACCGGTATCCAAAGCTCTGCCGTCGTTCCGGTCCCCACGGTACTCGTAAGGCCGAGGTGACCATTTAGCTGTATGGCCAAACCATGGATCATCGAAAGCCCGAGACCTGTTCCCTTTCCCAGCTCTTTCGTCGAGAAAAATGGCTCCACTGCTTTTTGAAGCGTCTCCTCGTCCATGCCATGGCCCTGGTCTGCAACGGACATGACAACGTATTTTCCTGCGGAAAGCTGGCTGGTCGAGGATGAAACGTTTTCTTGCCTCAAGGCAATGCGAATGGTGCCGCCGCCCGGCATTGCGTCTCGCGAATTAACCGCAAGATTCAAAAGGGCGAGTTCGAGCTGATTGGCGTCAGCAGACACCGATGGAAGGTTTTCGGGCAGGTCGGTTACAATTTGTATCGAGGACCCAACTGAACGTCGAAGCATATCTTCCATGCCTCTAACCAGGTCACAAAGAGCAACGGGTCCGATCTTGAGGTCTTGGCGACGTGAGAAGGCAAGCAACCGTTGTGTGAGGGACGCACCGCGCCTAGCCCCCTGCAACGCTCCATCGATTAGGCGCTTCGCCCGGCTGTCGTCGCCGACGTGCCGCTCCAGCATTTCGAGATTTCCCATCACCGCCATTAGCAAGTTATTGAAGTCGTGTGCCACACCCCCTGTTAATTGGCCTATTGCTTCCATCTTCTGAGATTGACGCAGTTGCTCCTCAGCTCTTTCTCGCTGACTGACTTCTGCCATCACATCCGCATGCGCCTCCTGGAGCTGCCGAGTTCGCTCCGTAACTCGCTGCTCCAATATTTCATTCAGCCGACGCTGATCTTCTTGGGTTTGAATTCGGGCAGTTATGTCAGCTGACACGCCCACCAATTTAACCGCTGTCCCAGACCGATCTCTATATAACTGAGCGCGAATTTCTGCCCAGTGACTGGAGCCGTCTTGCCAGACGGTTCTGTACTCAATCGAATAATCATCGCCAGTTTCAACTGTCGTGCGGACCGCCGCCTGCATGCGCTCTCGATCATCGGGATGAATTGCGGATAGCAAATCCGCGTAGCTGAACAGCTGGTCCGGTCCACGTCCGAAAATGGCCTTACACGTCGCCGACGTCGTGAGCACTTGTGTTCCCAGGTCGAGTTCCCACGTGCCAAGCCTTCCCGCTTCAAGCGCCGTTTGAAGACGCCGCTCGCCTTCATCAAGCGCCTCCATTCTCAGTCTGGCGTCGTACTGCCTCCGTCTACCTCTCAACGCGGACCGGGCGACACTAATGAAAGTTGTAGCGTGGAAGGGGCGTTCAATGAAGCTTACGTTCCCCAGCACCTCGGATAGCCGAGCTGCAGAAGGATTTCGTTCCGGTCCACCCCCACGTGATGTGAGAACGATGAACGGCAAGTCCGACCAACTAGGCTGGTTCTCAATCCAGAAAGCTATTGACCGCAAATCAATGGAGCGTAGCGCTTCCTCAGTGACAACTGCAAACGCTACATCATCACCCAGGTCGAAAACGAAAGAATGTATATCCTCGACGACCTTCCCCTTTGTGCCTGCTTCTTCGAGAAGAGCCAAAGCGATCTGAGCGTCGCGCCCGTTTGGAGTAAAGACCAGCCCAAAAGCATCTTTGTTAGGAATCGCTGCTGTCCTTGTCTATGAGCTTGAGGACCGACGTCTGGTCGCCAACGAACGAAGGTACGCCACGCAAAACACCTTGAAAGGCTGTCAGCGCGTCGCCTAAGGTGAGCCCCCTGTGCGAAATACGATATTCTCGAATAGTATACTCATGTCTGCCGGTTCGCTTCTTGATGACCGACACGGCACGGCGAACTTGTCCTAATGCTTCGAAATATCGCAGCAAGACAACTGTGTCCGCCAGGTAGGTGACATCAACTGGCGACTTCATATCGCCTACAAGACCATGCTGGGCGACAGTGAGATAAGTGTTAACGCCCTGCCGGTTTAGATATTGCAGCAACTCATGCATGTGCAGGATGAGTGCGTTCTCTTCCGGCATAGACGCTTGGTAGCCATTGATGCTGTCAACTACGACGGCCTTGGCATCGAAGCTAGTGACCCTGTCTCTCACGCGCTGAGCGAATTCGCCCGGCGACAATTCAGCCGCGTCAAGCTGCTCGATATGTATCAATCCTTGATCGCGCAATCTCTCAAGATCGAGGCCCATTGCTTTCGTTCGCGAAAACAGCAGTCCTAGCTCTTCATCGAAAATAAAGATGGCTGCTTTCTCTCCGCGCTTGACCGCCGCGTCGACGAACTGCAAAGCAAAGAGGCTTTTCCCGGTACCGGCCGGACCGATTAAAAGCGTGCTCGATCCACGCTCGATCCCGCCACCGAGAAGTTCGTCGAACTCCTGAATTCCGCTTGGTAAAGTCGTCCGCTCAAAACGTGTTTTATGCTCGATAGCCCGTAGACGAGGGAAAACGGCTGCACCACCTGTTTGAATGACAAAATCATGAAATCCGCCGCGAAAAGATTGACCACGGTATTTGATTACGCGCAACCGCCTCCGTTCGGAGCCATAATCTGGGGCAAGCTGTTCTAGATAAACCACGCCGTGCACCACGCTGTGGACGGTTTTATCAAGGTTGTCAGCCGTCATGTCGTCAAGCAGCAGAACCGTAGCGTTCGACCTAGAAAAATAATGCTTCAGAGCTAATATCTGTCGGCGGTATCGTAGGGAGCTTTGAGCAAGCAAACGAATTTCCGAAAGGCTGTCGATCACCACGCGATTCGGCTTTACTCGTTCGAATGCCTCAAAGATCAACTTTGTTGTTTCACCTAATTCGAGGTCGGAAGAATATAGTAAGCTCTGCTGCTGATCAGCATCGAGAAGACTTTCCGGCGGTACAAGCTCAAATATTTCGATATTGTCGCTTATTCTAAGGTCATGTGAAGCTGCAACTTCACGAAGCTCCTCTTCCGTTTCGGAAAGACTAATGTAAAGACACCGCTCGTTTAGCCTCGCGCCTTCGCAGAGGAACTGCAATGCAATCGTCGTCTTGCCGGTACCGGGCGATCCCTCCAGCAGAAAAACGTGACGCCGGGTGAACCCACCAGCCAGTACGTCATCTAGGCCTGCGATGCCTGTCTCGGCTTTCTTTGTCAGAACGTCGTCCATTTTTTCTCCTGCTTCAGCCGATGTAGAGCGCCCCTTTACCTTCTCAAGACGAGGGCGCTGCTGAATGCATACATCAGTGCGCTCGAAACGTTTACCTTACGTCATACTGCCGCATAGGTACTTTTCGAAATGGGAGTGAAGGACATGACGATCAGTTGTTCGGCAAATGCTTGGAAAATTGCCTAGCTGGCATGACGAATTCCTCCCTAGAAGACGCCCGCCGCTCTCGCGCCAAGTAAGGCCATTTCAGCTTCGCGCAGCTCAAGACTATCTAGGCTCTTTAAGACGCAAGCAGCTCAGTACAGACACGTCATCTGCTCGTCCTCGCCTTCGAGGGAAGCAGGCCCTCACGCTGTAGCCTTTTGCGCGCATTTTTCCGTTGACGGCTCACGGCTTCCGCCTTTTCACGAGCACGCTTCACTGATGGCTTTTCAAACGCTTCACGCAACCGCATTTCGCGGAAAATCCCTTCGCGCTGCATCTTCTTCTTTAGTATGCGAAGCGCTTGATCAACATTATTATCCCGAACGAGTACCTGCATTTGCCCCTCTGGCGTTGTTTTCGCGCGTCAACATACCGTCGTTTTCACGAAAGCCAAGGCAGATCATTACTCACGTAGTCACGACTCCTTCCCGAGCCCTAAGGGTGGTTACCCGCCCGACCGGTACGCATTGTCACCTTTGTGGCTCGGCCAAGAAACGGATGTGCCAAGCCATCTGTAGCGGTCCTGCCACCCCTTGGTCTGGGTCACTTTCAGGGATGGGCAATTCGGATATTCTGGTGAGCATTTCTTTCGACGGAGCCGACGTCTGTACATCGGCATCCTGGCGAACTGGATATGCGCCGACAACTTCAAAGTCAGCAGAGCACCCCAAGTTCATATGGCCCGTTCCGGCCGGTAGGACCAAACAATCACCTATTTCCACTCGGATTGGATGCCCTTCTGGGCCGCCAATCAACAAAGTCGCGCTACCCCGGCCAATTCCCAGGACCTAGTGTGCCCCGGAATGATAATGCTGGTAGTCAAAAACTCCATTTCTCCAAATGCCACTCCAACCATTGTTGGCGAACAACTCCTCGAAATCGTCGGACGTCGATGCGCCGGACAGCGCGTTTTTGTAGACCAGAACTGGAAGTCGTTGGTTGTTAGGAACCCATTCGCTGACGGGGAAGATGATTTTCTCGACGTTCACGTCAGCGCCCATCAGGTTCGTCGCTCTCGTCGTTGAGTGACGGCAGAAAAGTTTCGACATCCCGTCTCTCACGGTCCGGCAAAGATGAAATGCGCTCCTTCCAGAATTTGCTGGCCTCGGGAGTATCCCCTTCCCAATCTCGCGATGAACCCAGGTTGTCGTCGATGACTGCGACACGACGCCCGCCAAGCCGCCGATATTCATCAGCAAGGTCTTTTGATGCGTTTTCCATTATCCACTCCTAGCAAAGGTTACAGTCTTGGGAGCAACGGATAAGCTATTGAACTGTTCCGGAGATCGGATTTCAAATAGTATTCGAAGAGAGCCATAAATCGAGGCACCTGGCCGTCGCAGAGTTCTGCGTTTCGCATCTCATTTTCTGTCACAAGAAGGGTCATCGTGCCTCGCGATTGAGGCAGAGGTACGCCGGATCAAATTCTGCTATCTGAGAAAGCTCTCCCCAGTCCAAGACCGTAATCTGGTGATCAACCCAGCGAATGAGGCCATCCGCTCTCAAAGTTTGCAATGTCTTGTTCAAATGGACCAGAGAGAGTCCTAGAACGTCGGCGACTTCGGCTTGGGAGAGTGGCAAGCGAATGGTGTTTTCCTCGACCATTCCGACAATAGATAGACGCGAGAAAAGCTCGCAAATGAGATGTGCTAGGTGAGACCTCTTGCTGCGACGTCCCATGGCAACGATCCATTCCCGATGGATTGCACCGTCAATAACGGTAGAAAGCCACAGGAGTCTCGTAAGATGAGCATTTGTGGCGGTGACACCACCTAGGTCTCTGTGCGCAGCCGTAGCAATTTTGCACTCCGAAAGCGCCAAGACGCCATGGTCCATCGTCTTCAGCAGAAATGCATGAAGGTCGACGAAATCTCCCGGTACATGCAAGGCGGTAATTTGCCGCTTGCCATCTTCCAGTACGCGGTACCGGGCTGCGAACCCGTCGAGGAGGAGCGTACTTTCAGCAGGACGTGAGCCTTCCACCACGATATCGCCGCCTTTGGGAACAAGACGATCATTTTTGATGATGCGTTGGAGAATGCCAATCTCGCTACTGCTCAAGGTATCTCGTGCCTCAAGATTTCGGACAAGCAATTCAATCATTAGCTTCTTCGACCCCGGGAACTCCTATCACATATTTGCTCCAGCGGAACAAAGGGGAGTCCTGCACATTGCCTTGCGAAATGGGTATACGCAAATGGCAAAATATTATTTCGATCTTCATAACGGCGGTGGCTTTTTAAAAGACAACGATGGGCGCGAGTTGCCCGACAAGCTGGCTGCCCATAAGGAAGCTGCGACAATTTTGATGGACGTCGCGGGTGATGAACTGAACGGTTTCGATCCATTCAGTGCTAAAGTCACCGTTCGAGATCACCAAGCTGCTGTGATATTCACAGCAACACTTTCCTTTCGCATCGATTAGGTACGAGAAGGGCATTAAAACCCTTCGAATTTACCCACCGACCGAAACAATTTTCTCGGCGTAAAGGTCACCGCGATGGGTCGAGACGGCAATCACACTTGGCCTGAAGCATCTTTCTGTCGTTATTTGGTGGGTGACAGAGATAAGAACCACTCCGCATAAGGGCTGCTTTTGGCCATGCGCCGGTTATAGTCTGGAGCACCGTCCGTCCACCAAGGCGCACCCCCTTCACCGAGCGCGACTTTAGCCTGATCTACGGCTTGGCGGGCTTGTCGGAGAAGGCGGACGTCATTTTTGTTTTCCCGGACGGCACGTCTCGCCGCCATCAAATCTTTAATCAAGAAGTGCCGGGATTCTTCGTCGAGCGACGGGTTGGTTGTACGCCACAATCGGCCACGAACCACAAAGTATCGCCCATCTGGCGTCTCGGGATATTTCTTTCTACCGGTCATTCATCGAACTCCCATCGCATGGGAACAATTGACCAGGCTTTTGGTTTCAAAATCGAGGTCGCGGCGTGTCAAGCCGACGCGATGGAGATGGTGAACACGGTGGTTTTTCGGCTTTCTCACCGTGGCCAACGAATAGGCAGTCGAGCGCCCCACCCATCCGCCGCGATCTTATCCAACCATAAACCTCCCAGTCACTCAATCTACACTCGACCGACCATTTTCGTTTAGGGGATGGCGGATAGCAGGCATTTCAATGTGGCGAACGCTTCCTCGCGAGATTCGTGTCATGAACGGAGGCCCTGTGGGAATTCTCTCTCGCCGACGCGTTAGTTAGCGACATGAACGTGAAATAGCGGAGAGAAGCGCGGAGCTATCGAATGGCTTTCGAAGGATTAAGCTGTCATCATCTGCCGATAGCCCTTCGATTAGCTCATATCGCCCCGTGATCAGAATCACGGAAATTTCTGGATTGGACAGATGCAAAATCCGCTTCAACTCGAATCCGTTAATCTCAGGCATGCCGATGTCGGTTACGACAATCGTAATTCGATAAAGCACTCCACTGTCGAGCAACGCATTCGGACTATCGAAGGGAAGCGCTTCATATCCTGCCGATTCCAAAAGCTCCAGTAAGGCCTGCAAGACCCTCTTGTCATCGTCCACAATTGCGATGACTGGGCTCGAAGAACACATGCTTTCGGTCTCCGTTGTAAGACATCGGTTTACAGGCCAACAAGCTCAACCTCCCGACCGATACGCTATATAGTAAATCTTCACCGTACAAAGACACCAGACACAGAGTTTCGTCTGACTCGCCGCTTGAACATCACCGCATGCAAATTCTTGCACATTTTAGCCTGCCGACATGTTAAGGTTTGGCATCGGTGAGGGGCAACGAAAAGCCAAAAACTGTCCCTCTTGGGAAGTTCGGTTTGTGCCAAATACTACCGCCATGGGCCTGCACCACAGTCTCGCAGATCACCAGTCCCATTCCCATGCCACCAGACTTGGTCGTAAAGAATGCCTGTCCCAATCTGTCGTCCGAAGGCAAACCAACCCCTTCATCAATGATCTCGATCACAACCTCTCCTGGTTGTCGTCGGCTGCGAACGATAACAGGCGGACTTGCTGAGTTGTGTGCGTTCACTGCTTCCAGCGCGTTTCTTACCAAATTGACCACGACCTGCTGGATTTGAACTCTGTCAATTGAGACCATAGGGAGGTCCGCGTCTAGAGCGGTGTGAATGCGGAGCCGCCCGCTCGATACACTACCTGAAACCATACGTGTAACTTCCTCAATAACCACATTGAGGTTTTCCATCGTTCGCTCGCGTGGAGTTCTTCGGAACAGGGAACGAATACTGCTGACGATTTCAGCGGCATCCTTTGAGTTATTGATCATGGCTTCCGTAGACGATAGCGCTCTGGCGACATTTGGCGGTTCGAGATTCAGCCACCGCCTACAAGCCTCGGCATTAGATAGGATTGCCGTCAGTGGCTGATTGATCTCATGAGCGATTGAAGCTGCGAGTTCGGCCAAGCTCGCGGATCGGGCTGCGTCGCCCAGTTTCTCCTGCATATTTTGTAACGACGCTTGGGATTGGACCTCTTCTTCGACATCAATTAAAAAGCCATACTGTCGTAGTGTCACGCCGGTATCATCCGTTAACCCAGCATAACGTCCTTCCACCCAGCGATAGACACCGTCGTTACGTCTCAGGCGAAACCTGGATATAACGACGCCTCGATCACCGGGGTTTCTCTCGTAAAGGCTGGCGAGGGTAGGCATGTCGTCTGGATGCACGAGTTCTGCCATGGCTCGTGTGGCATCTAAGCCGCGAATGTCCTCTCCAGTATCCGGTGTGATACCGGTAAACTCCAGCAATTGCTTGTTGAAATAGGTAATGCCTTTTTCACGCCCGACTGTCCAAATCATCATCGGGATAGCATCGACAAGCAACCTAAGCTCTTGTTCCCGGTAGCGAAGCGCATCCTCCTCCCGCTTTAGTTCGTCGATATCGATTGCGACGCCGTACCATTGAACGGGGTTGCCCTCATCGTCACGTAATAGTTCTCCCCGTTGCTGGGTCCAGCGGTAAACACCGTCATGTCGTCGCATTCGGTAACGACCAGAAAGGGGCTCCCCAGTTGCGAGACTATGTCTCAACAGGTCCTCGGCAAGCGCAGCGTCCTCCGAGTGAATGAGTCCCGGATTGCTTCGTGTGACGCGGCGTTGTTCAAAGGGTATGTCATCTAACTGACACCCGAAAAACTCTTGGAGCTGCTTACTGAAATGAGTCACATATCCGTCTAGATCGCAGCACCAAATGTTTGCTGGCAATGCATCAATGAGTATCTGCAGCTCTTTCTCACGCTTCCTTAGCGCAAGCTCGGCTACTTTCTGATCCTCGATATCGATCTGAGTGCCATACCAGGCCGTGATATTACCGTCCTGGTCACGCGAGGGGTGCACGGCAAGTCGATGCCAAAGGTAAACCCCATCATGCCGTTTCAGCCGGTACTCGTATGTGGCGGGCCTACCTGATTGAAGCGTTGCCGCCCAATGGTCTAGTGTACCTTGCAGGTCATCGGGATGGATGATGTGCGCTAACATTTCAGCGTAGGCTTCGTGGAAGTTGCCGACCGGATAGCCGCTCATCTTGATGAACGTGTCTTCAAGTCCGTAGTAACGAAGAGCCGGGGGGCTCACGTAGGTGAACCGTCCACTAGGGTCATTTGACCAACCATGCCCAGGCATGCCTTCGACAATAGCGCGCGCATACTTGTCGACGGTGCGTTCGCGGCGAGTGGACCACATGTGCCACACGTAACCGCCGATGAAGCCGAATATCAGGGCATGGACCACAATCACAAGCATAGACGTCGGCATTCAAACTTCCTACAAGCGACAGTGATCGCTGAGGTTAGCCTGCGCTTCAGTTTTAGTCACGATATTAGTGGCTTGGTCAGGCGTACGTTTGCCGATGTCGCAGCAACTAATTCCGAAATTGCAGCTACCTGCTTCGCAGAACGTCGACACTGAAGCCGCCCGGGCCAAACGCCGCAATCTGCAATAAGCCACCGGCTATCGCCAAGTTTTTCCAGAAATGAAGAAACTGGTTCTGGTCGGCGAAATCGCTATGGAAGACGACAGCTGTCAGCAGGCTAAATACTGCGAGAAGAAATGACGCTATCCGGGCACGGTACCCGACGACCAATGCCAAGCCGCCGCAAATCTCCAGCGCAATTGCGCCGAGCAGAGCGATCAATGGGAAGGGAAGCCCAGATGCCGAAATATAGGCCAAGTAGCCTTCGAAGCCTGTGATTTTCCCTATGCCTGATAGGACGAAAATTGGGCTGAGGAGTAG
The DNA here is from genome assembly GCF_001931685.1 of Pararhizobium arenae. Taxonomy (GTDB): domain Bacteria; phylum Pseudomonadota; class Alphaproteobacteria; order Rhizobiales; family Rhizobiaceae; genus Pararhizobium; species Pararhizobium arenae. The sequence goes on from NZ_MOOY01000007.1 coordinate 12,870, forward strand.
ACGTCCGGTTATCGCCGCAATTGATGTGTAACGCTCCGTCGCGGTCACAATATTTCTGGACGCGGCTGTATCGTAGGTGTTCATTGAAACATCCTTGAGTGGGGCAGTGAAGGGATCGTTGACCGTCGAACCGGGTAATGCTGCTGCTATTCAGAGCGCGGACAGAAGCCACTCACTGAACTTCGTTTTTCCAAGGTGCACCTTGCCCTGCGGAACCAGCGTGTCAGGATCGAGCTTGGAACCGAAGTAGAGCGCTTCGGGATCAGCGGTGACTGACCGGCTATCAGCCTTCGCTTCGAGAAAGGTTGCAACGACGTCGCTCATCCGTCGCCGTTCGGGGCCAGCGACCTGGAGAATACCGCCAACCGGGTTCCCCAACAGCGTATCGCAAAGAAGTGCTACAAGATCATTCGCCGCGATCATCTGGACGTCAGCTGTAGGAATCCGGGTTTCGCTTAGCTTGCCACCCAGGTCGGCGATTGTCCCTAGGTACTCCATAAACTGCGTGGAACGGACAATCGTGAACGGTATGCCTGACGATTTGACCAACTGCTCCTGGAGATTCTTGCCCCGGAAATAGGGATTGTTGCCTAGCTTCTCTGTCCCAACAATCGACAGAACGACATGATGGCGCACATGTGCGGAATTTTCCGCATCAAGCAAATTCTTCGTTGAGGTTCCGAAGAAGTCAAGGATACCCTGGGGATCGAAGGTGGGGGAGTTCGTCACGTCGAGGACGGCATGGGTTCCGTCCATCGCTTCCGACAAACCTGCTCCCGTGATGCTGTTCACGCCGGTCTCCGGAGCTGCGGCTACCGCTGTGTGCCCTCTTTCCTTTAGAGCTGTCACAACTTGCGATCCGATGAAGCCTGTTCCGCCTACGACTACGTATTTCATCATCCAACGCCCTTTTGAAATTTTTTGTCAGACTGTTCCGAACAGGGCTTGAGGCCAAGACATACGCATGTATGCCTTCTATGCGTCGTGCGGCTTATGCTAAGTCACAGATAACATTGATACGACCAAACGGGTTTTCTGCGCACATCAGCCATCGTTCTGCGTCGCGATTTGTTGAGGAATGGGCACGGAGTTAATTCTCTATGGCTCATCTACCGCTACTTCCTTATGCGCTTATCGGTGCTCTCGACGCCATCGAGCGGCATGGTCGATAAAGGCTCGTAGGCCTGCGGAGGGAAGCCTGCTGCTGGGATAGTAAAGGCAAATGCCGGGATAGGGCGGTGTCCAGTCGTGTAAAAGCTGAATGAGCGCGCCGGTGGCAAGGTCCTGTTCTACAGCTCGTAGGGAGGCGTATGCGATACCCGCATGTTGGCGAGCGGCCAAAACGCTTAGCTCAGTGCTTCCTGCAATCAAGCGCCCCTTCACGTCTACCGACAGCGTCTCCCCGTTTCGCTCCATTTCCCAGGTCACAAGACTTCCGCTTGGAAGCCGCGCCCGAACACATTCATGTTGCAGCAAATCGCCAGGAGATTTCGGAAGTGGCTTACCCTGAAGATAGATCGGTGACGCTACAAGCACGAAAGACTCTGTCTGCCCGAGTGAAACACAAATCATGTCCTTTGGCACCACCTCTTGGAGGCGTAGACCTGCGTCAAAACCCTGAGCAACAATATCTACCAATCGGCCCTCAGTTACGAGATCGACTTTCATCTCGGGATAAGAAGCTAAGAAATCGAGCACAAGTGGAAGCACCCTTTCAGCGCCGCCCTCTGATGTGTTCAAACGCAATAGACCAGCGGGGACGCTTCGCAGCTGATCCACTGCCAAAAGCGCCGTGTCGATCTCGTTGAGGGCAGGGCGGACTTTGTTCAGTAAAGCTTCACCAGCTTCAGTCACTGAAACGCTTCTGGTTGTGCGGTTGAAGAGGCGAATCCCCAATCGCTTCTCAACGTTCGCAACTTGGTGGCTGAGCGATGAGACAGCGATACCCAACTCGCCAGCTGCAGCGCGAAAGCTGCCAGTTGCTTCAAGTACGGACACAGCTCTCAGGTCAGCAAGCGTCATCCCTGACATTGTCCAGTTTCCTTCAATGGTCTGTTCGATATTGTCCGGCTTATAACATGGATTCCCTAGCCCTATCTACGAATTCGTAAAAGGAGAATACTATGACAAAAACTGTTCTGATCACGGGTTGCTCGTCGGGTTTTGGCGAGGCAGCGGTACGTCTGTTCGCCGCGAAGGGCTGGAATGTTATTGCGACAATGCGTAATCCGACCGACGGGAACGAGCAGCTACCGAATGTTTTGGTCACACGGCTAGACGTTCAGGATCGACAAACTATCCAGTCTGCGGTGGCAGAAGGAATAGCAAAATTTGGTGGGATCGACGTTGTTGTAAACAACGCAGGATATGGCCTGTTCGGAGTCTTCGAAGGAACATCCAGGGAGAAAGTTCAAGACCAGTTCGAAGTCAATGTTTTTGGCGTAATGGACGTTATCCGCGAGACGCTACCGCATTTCCGCGCCAAACGCTCGGGGCTGTACATCAATGTTAGTTCCGGAGCAGGCGTGTTTGGCCTACCCATGATCTCGCTTTACAACGCATCGAAGTTTGCGTTGGAGGGCTTCTCGGAATCTCTGTCGTACGAACTCGCCTCGTTGGGCATTGGCGTAAAGATTGTGGAACCAGGCGGAGTGTTGGAGACCAAATTCGGGCATCGAAGCGGCGAAGAGTTTTCCTCCACAGCCACTCCGTCTGAGTACGACCCCTTCATCAAGGGTGCCAACGCTGTCTTTGAAGGCCTCCGCAAATCTCGTGGCCTTGCAACAAGCGATGAAGTTGCGGAGGTAATTTTTGAGGCGGCTACCGATGGTACAGATCAACTACGCTATGTTGCGACCGAGGACATCAAACCTTTGATCGAAAAGCGGCGAGGTAGCTCTGAAGACGAATACATGACGTTTATGCGCGAGCGGCTAACTCCGAAGCTCGCCTAACTGGATAGGGCGAGCGGTCAGAAGTGAACTTTTCGACTGCTCGCCCCTCCATCGCCAAGTCGATGTGTTCCGCTTTAGCTGTTCCAGGTACACCTGAGTATAGTTGTGTCACCCAGTTACTGCGACGATGCTTTAAATCTCACTTTTGAAAGAGATTTGAAATGCTCAGAACAACGGTAACAACTCTTGTGCTAGTGATGTCTGCCTCCCAGGCGAGTGCAATCCAGCGGTTTAACACAGCCCACGCTTCGTGTGATGTTATTCAGGAGACCATCGCAAAAGATGGCGAGGTAATCCTGCGCTTCCCATCCAAGCGTGTCGCGGGCCTCATCCTTTACACGCGCTTCGTCAGGAGCGGTCAACAGTGCGAAAGCAACAATGCCCGCGCCTCGTCGCGCGTCTCAACCGCTGGCGACGTGGGATGCCAACTCTTTACCTGCGCGCCACGAACACATTCACGGAAGTAGTGATGTCGACCAGGCGGCGGCACAAAGCCGCCGCATGATCAACTAGTCAACCTATCGTTTACGGGGAGGAAGAAAGCCGCTGACCGTGGCTAGGTCGGGCCACGGCACTACGGTTTCACCTGCAACTTTCCAATTGCCACCGAGCTTTTCGAGGCGCAACTCATTGAACGCGGCGGGGGTCGTTTGGCTCATCCGGCGGTAAAGGATCGCAGTCGCATCATTACCCTGTTCTTCGATGTGAAGAATGGGATTCTCAGTCGAGAGCGGTGGTTCGTTGGCATCCCGTCGGGACCGGAACTCGTCGAACATTTGTTGCTTAGAGAACCTGGATATATCACCCCCGGGAGAGAGAACGAGAAACGCCAGGTCATCCGTTTACAATGGTTCCATTTCCTCGATCCGATAGTTGCTGCCTGTTGCCGCCAGCACATTAATAAAATCGACGATTTCTGAATTCCTGCTCGGTGTCATCTGACAACTCCTTAAATTAGAGACATTCCGCCGTCTACGTTGAGTTCAATGCCGTTCACGTAGCGACCAGCATCCGAAGCGAGAAACAATGCCGCGCTCGCGAGTTCATCACTTGTTGCCAAGCGTCCTGCGGGAATCGTGTTAGCCATATGCTCTAGGAACGGACCGCGTTGATCCTCGGTGATCCCCAGTTTCCCAAGAATTTCCGTATCCGTAGGGCCTGGGCTAAGGATGTTGACCCGGATACGACGGTCCTTGAATTCGATGGCCCAGTTCTTCGCGAAGGCCGCAGCAGCCGCCTTGGAGCCCGCATATGCGGTGTGGTTAGGAAGAACTTTGGTGGCAGCCAACGAGCTGGTTATGATGATACTTCCACCATTGTTCATAATCGGCGAGATGGCTTGCACGCCGAAAAATACCCCTTTGGTGTTGATGCGGAAGTGCTGATCGTAAATTTCTTCCGTAATCGCATCGGAGGGCTTGAGGTCGATCACGCCTGCGTTGGCCATGTATATGTCGACAGCTCCAAACTCCTTAGAAATTTGCGCCGCAAGCGCTCTATGATGATCGAGATCACCAACATCACCTCGAATGCCAAACGCACCAAAGCCGATATCGGCGACCGCTCGGTCGAGTACGTCTTGCCGTCGAGCCGTTATGATAACTTGTGCACCCTGCTCGGCGAAAAGCTTTGCTGTGGCTTTTCCAATTCCGCTGTTGCCTCCCGTGATGAGGGCAACCTTTCCTTCAAGTGTTTTCATTTTCGTCTCCATGGTAAGTGCCATAGAGGTATGTCGGCTGCGAAAAGGGTATTAGCCCAATCACGAGCACATCATTTGTGCCTGGGAGATGCAGATGCCAAATTTGCTTGACGAGACGCCAGGTTTGATCGCGTTCGTCAGAACTGTGGAGTGTGGATCGTTCAGCGCTGCCGCAAAGATGATGAAAACATCCCCTTCGGCAGTATCGAAGAGCGTCGGCCGTTTGGAAAGGCTGGTTAGCGCAAGGCTATTTCTCAGATCAACCAGAGCTTTGGTTTTGACCGAAGAAGGGCACTCGTTGTTCAAAAAGGTCGGACCGCTTCTTCGACAATTCGACACCTCCGAGGAGATCACACACGACGAGGCAAAGCTAAGTGGTCGTCTGCGATTCAGCATGCCAAGCGAACTCGCGCAGTTCTTTATGACGCCGATTTTCCGAGATTTTGCGACGTCATACCCGGCCATAAAACTGGAGGTGGGTTTAACAGATCGCCACGTCGATCTTATCCGCGAAGATTATGATGTTGTGTTTCGAATTGGTGATGTGTCGAACGGCGAATTGAAGGTTCGGAAACTCGCCGACGTCAAGATGGTGATAGTTGCATCGCCCTCCTATGTCGAAAAGTACGGAATACCTCGCACGGCCGATGATGCGTCCAAAATTCCCTTTGCCCGCTATACCGTTCATGGAATGCCGATTCCTGTGTCTTTTACCGATGGAGCGCACTTCATTCCGAACGGGCGCGTAGACTGCGATACAGGGCAGGCCTTGCGAGCCGCCGCACTCCAAGGGTTAGGAGCCGCACTTATCATGCGATGTGCCGTCCAGGATGAGATGCATCGTGGACACCTTGTTGACATCTCGGGCCAACTTAATCTGCCACCCCTTCCATTCAATGTTGTTCATGCGTACGGCCAAATGGTGCCTGCACGGGTAAGGCGGCTCTCAGATTTCGTGGCTGCGCAAACGAAAGCAATTGCGAACCTTTAGTACAGTGATCTCCACTTCACCGCAAAACTACTGCAGACCTGTGTATATCTATCATCGTCTTTCATCCCCGCCTTAATGATTGTTCAGTTCGAGCCGACCCAGCATCGGCCCGAGGAGACTTCCTTGTCTGTTGTAGCAAGATAAGACCATCCGAAAGGCGGTGATATGGAACGGCGAGCTTTCATACTTGGCAGCGTGACGACCGCCTTGAGCACCCTTACTTCATCAGCAAATGCTCGATACCAAGAGGTTCAAATGTTTGACACCGCCAAGCAGATTAACGCCGGGGTTCTCGACGTCGGTTACTACGAGGGCGGTGCTGAAAATGGTCAAGCAGTCGTGCTTCTCCACGGATTTCCGTATGATGTTCAAAGTTATCGGGAGGTTGCCCCGGAGTTGGTTCGGCGAGGCTATCGGGTGATCGTTCCGCACCTCAGAGGACATGGCACCACCACCTTCCTCGATCCTGCAACGCCGAGGTCAGGGCAGCAAGCTGCGATAGGTCAAGACCTTGTGCACCTCCTTGATGCGCTTTCGATAGAGCGCGCAATCTTTGCCGGTTATGATTGGGGTGGCCGTGCTGCATGCGTCGGTGCCGCGCTCTGGCCCGAAAGGTGCAGTGGTTTGGTCTCCGTGAACAGCTATCTCATCCAGGATATTGCGAAATCGTCTGAGCCTGCGTCCGCAAAAGTCGAGCGAGGTTATTGGTATCAGTTTTATTTCCAGACGGAGCGAGGTCGCCGAGGCTTGAGCCGCAACAGGGCCGACATCGCAAAGATTATGTGGCGAGATAACTCACCAACCTGGGACTTTGACGACGAGACGTTCGTCCGCAGTGCGACCTCATTCGAAAATCCTGACTATGTGGATGTTGTAATCCATTCCTATCGCCATCGATTAGGTGGGGCGGACGGGTTTCCCGAATATGTAGGTCATGAGGACAAGCTCGCAAAGCAACCGGTCATATCCGTTCCAGCTGTTACGCTGGATGGCGGTGCTGATGGTGTTGTAGCGGCGACAGACGGCAAGGCGTCGGCTTCCAAATTTTCAGCAAAGCGAGTTCATCGTGTGATCCCAAACGTGGGACACAATCTTCCCCAGGAGGCTCCGTCGGCGTTCGTTGACGCGATACTGGAAGTTTCGTCGCTATAGCGATGCAATCACATACGAGACAGCGGCAAACCAACGTATATCTCTTCTTACTTCAACATCGCATTTAGCTTTGGGCCGATGCCGCTGTTGGCTCAGAGGAGATACGTATGATGTTGAAGTCAATTATCGCTGCTGCTGTCGTGATCGGTATGCTTGCCACCCCGACATTTGCCGCTCAAAAGGCGCATAACGCCAAAATCACCGTCGTTTTCGATCACAAACTCCCCAACTTGCCAGGGAAAAGCCTGCGCGGCGTTCTCGTGGAGTATGGACCAGGCGGGTACAATCCATCGCACACGCATGCAAAAAGCGCGTTCATTTCCGCCACGGTGATCGAGGGAGAAATCAAAAGCAAGGTCAATGATGGTGAGGAAAGGGTCTTTAAGACCTGGGAAAACTGGATCGAAGTTCCAGGTGACCATCATCAAGTCAGCGCGAATGCCAGCGACACGAAGCCTGCCAAAATTCTGGCTGTTTTCGTTGTCGACACTGATGAAACAGAATTGACGACTCCCGATCCCTGATTAGCGGCGTTGCTTCCATCGGTAGTCATGGGGAACTCGGCAAACGGCTAATCTGTCAGAAGCTGCATTTTGTGAGACGTGTGTCCCCCGAGATTTATAGTCTCGGGGGACGATGGCTTTGAGCTTCAATTTCCGATGAACATCATCGCGTCATTCGAGGTTCGCCTTGTCCAGCCCGTAGGCTTTATCTGCGGAGCCAGGCACAGTTTTGAAGGCAATACCAGCTCGGTTCCATGCATTGATAAGCATGATCACGAAAGTGAGATCAGAAATTTCTGCATCTGAGAACAGCCTTTTCATCATTGCAAACTGCTCATCAGATATCCCAGCTGTAGGTAGCTCTGTGAGAGCCTCTGTCCACTGAAGCGCCGCCCGCTCTCGTTCATCAAACAGGTGGGATTCTCTCCATGCAGCGACGTGATGGAGCCGCAGTTCACGCTCCCCTGCGAGCCGGGCTTCCTTGATGTGCATGTCAAGGCAGAACGCGCACCCGTTGATTTGGGATGCTCGCACCTCCACCAGAGCGACAAGCTTCTTTTCCAGCGGTCCCTTCTTAATGGCAAAGGTCGCTTCACCAAGCTTCTTGAAGACGTCGGGCGAATGCTGCGGATAGTTTAGTCGTTCGTGAATCATTTTCTGACCCTTCTAAATGTTGCGGATGAACATCAGGAAGCCGCTACGAGAGAAGGCGGAGATCGGAAAGATATCTATGGGTATACGGTTACTGACACGTCCGGACCATCTTCAAAAGCTGTTGTTTTTACGAAATAGAAGCCGAAGGTCACTGGCATCCAGGCGGAGATACATCAGTATACTTGTCACTGCCCGCTTTTCCATCACCCTAGAACGAGACTGCTTCCCTTCAACTAGGCAGATGGAGAGCCCAAAATGTGCGATAACTGCACCGATAAAAGCCGACGGTCGTTTTTAGGCAGCATTCTCGGGGGTGTTACAGTTGGAGCGATTGCTGCAACGGCTCAACGCCAGGCGTTGGCATCCGACGTGTCAGCTTACCAAGACCCCAGCAATCCCTCGCTCCCACGATCTGGCATGAAACTCGATACGAAGCGCGCCGCTCTTGTGGTGATCGATCCTCAGGTCGATTTTATGAGCCCCAAGAGCCCGGCTTGGCCCGTTGTTGGCGAGAGCGTGACTGAGCACAATACCGTTCCCAATCTGGTAAAGCTGTTCAGAGCGGCGAAGACAGCGGACATGCCAGTCGTTATCTCTCCCCATTACTATTACCCGCATGATCATCGGTGGAAAGTGCAGGGTCCGCTTGAAATCTTGCAGCATAAACTTGGCATGTTTGACCGGACCGGCCCTTTGACGCTCGATGGCTTTGAAGGGTCTGGCGCGGAATGGATGCCGGAGTTCAAGGAGTTTATCGACGACGGTAAAACTGTCATCTGCTCGCCCCACAAGCTTTACGGGCCACAGGCAAATGACTTGGTTCTTCAACTCGGCAAACTTGGTGTGAACCAGATTGTGCTCGCGGGAATGGCGGCAAATCTATGTGTTGAATCGCATCTTCGACATCTGCTTGAGCAAGGTTTTGAGGTGGCAGTCGTGCGAGATGCTATCGCGGCAGCAAAATTCCCCGAAGGCGATGGCTATCTCGCTGCACTGATAAACTTTCGATTTATCGCAAACGGACTTTGGAGTGCGGACGAAACAGTTGCGCACATAAATGGCGGGTAACGAGCGGTTTCCGGCGGCAAATTTGCGAACACTTTGTTCACAGCCGCCCGAGGGTTTCGCAAACTTCAGGCGTTGACCGTACGCCTATTATGGATAAATTATATCCACGATTGTCCAACTGAACGAGGAAAACGAAATGAGAGTTGTCATCATCGGGGGCAGCGGACTTATCGGCAGCGCTGTCGCGGAATTATTGAGTGAGGCCGGTCACGAGATTGTCGTTGCCTCAAGACGTAAAGGTATTGATGCAGTGACCGGCGAGGGACTTGCTGAGGCAATGACCGGGGCTGATGTCGTGGTCGATGTATCGAACTCGCCCTCATTTGAGGAAGAGGCCGTTCTGAACTTTTTCACGAGGTCTTCATCGAACGCTACCCGCTCAGCGAAGGATGCGGGCGTCAAGCTCTATGTTGCCCTCTCGATTGTCGGAATTGATCGCCTACCGCAGAATGCCTATTTCCGCGCCAAGTTGGCTCAAGAGGAAATCATCCAAAATTCGGGCCTGCCTTATACAATCGTGCGCGCAACGCAATTTCACGAATTCGTCGATGCGATTGTTTACACTTCCACAATAGGCAACGTCGTTCGTGTCTCAACTGCGTACATTCAACCGATTGCGAGTGAGGACGTGGCGAGATTTGTAGCTGCGGCTTCGACAGAGGAGCCAGCCAACGGGATCGTTGAGGTGGCAGGTCCTGAACGGTTCCGAACAGATGAACTTGTTGAAAGCTATCTGTCTTCGAAAGCAGACAGCTCCACCGTCGTTGGCGATCCTGAAGCTGAATATTTCGGAGCAAGATTGCAGCCGACTTCGTTAGTGCCTCTGGATGATTATAAGCCCGGTTTGGTTACCTTCGAAACCTGGGCGAAAAAATCAGCCGCGTAACTACCGCTCAAAAATTGCGACGCGCCGCGAAGTTCTCGGCGCGTTCATGCGTTCAAACGTCTGTTCGAGCCTGGATCGAGCTTGAAAGTGACCTAGCCAAAGCTTTGGCCACTGATGCGATATGGTAACCGACGCCAAAGGTCAGCGACCGCTCGTCACCGGCTGTGGCGACGGCAGACTGGCCATTTTCTCTCGATCCGAATGTAAGTAAACTTTCTTCATCGGGTAGTCGATGGCCTGCACTGGCAAGAGCACCTGCATTGTCGGGACTTTTGATGTTGCAGGAAGATATACAAATAAGTAAAACGAAATAACGCAGATGATTAAAACGATAGATATTGTTAGCGTTGCAGACGACGATTCTCGCGCGTTTTCGATTCTGTTGCTGTTTCTCTGCGACATGGTTTGCTCCTTTCCTGATAGTATATTATGACTATATTGCAGAATCAGAGAATATCGAGATATACGTAGGTGTGTGTTTCAAGCTTCTAGCTTGGCGCTTCGAGACAACAGTTGCGCTCGTGGCCATAAGTGAGAAACTTCGATTAAGGTCTGCCTGGCTATCGCTATAGGCCACTACCGGAGGTATCGCAGATAGGGAGAAGCACTTGAGTCAATCCACTTCGTCGAGAGAGCAGATCAGGCAAAAAGTAATTGATTTGGTTGAAGCGATGCCCGGGATCGGATGGGCGGCATGGCCAGATGGCGACTTCATGTGTTTCAGCTCAGCCATCACTGCCTTCTCAGGCAACTCAGTTGATTTTCTTTCGTCGAAGGACGCGAACGGCGACTTTGCCTGGAAGCAGTCATTAGAACCAGAAGATTACGATGTACTTTCGCAAGCTTGGCGTAACGCGATCTCGCAGGAGAGCGTGTACGAGGTTACCCACAAAACGAGAGCGGCGTCAGGAGAGTTCAGATGGGTTCGCTCTACCGGTCGTCCGCAAAGAGACGAAGCCGGGAACATCATCTACTGGCTTGGAACGACGATTGACATCCACGACGCAATGACAGCGATGGAGAAATCCCAAGCGAACGAACAGCGCCTAAACGACCTCATCGATGCTCTGCCAGGTTTGGTTTTCACTTTTGCTCCTGACGGAGAGCCAACCTACTTCAATAAGCGACTGGAAAAGTGGAGCGGAATTGCTCTCAGCGAACTTTCTTCCGGCACAGGAAGTCTTCTGTCGACCGTGCTCGCAAAGGCAGTTCATAGTGAAGAGCGGCCCCAAGTCGAAGCGGCGATAGCCCAAAGCCTCTCTACGGGCGCGCCATTCACAGCGCGGTTTCGTCAGTACCGTGCCGATGGTGTCTGGCGATGGGTGGAAGCCCGCATCGAAGCTCTCCGGGACCAGGCAGGCAAAATAGTCCAATGGTACGGATTGATGCTCGATATTGAGAACGAGGTGCGGGCGCAAGAGTCGCACCGCGATGCCTACGACAAATTGACGAAAGCCGCTCAATTTGCTGGCGTTGCTGAGCTTTCAGCATCGATAGCTCATGAACTAAGTCAACCTTTGGCGTCCGTCGTATTGAGTTCTGACGCTTGCCGCCGGTGGCTCACTATGGTCCCTCCAAAAGTGGATCGTGCATTAGCTAGCGCCGAAAATACACTTAGAGACGCCAATGCCGCTTCCGAAGTCGTGAAAAAGATCAGAGCCCTATTTCTCAAAAACGGGGGGATGAAAGAACTTTCCGACATCAACGAAATTATCATAACGACGAGTGAGCTTTTTCAGAAAGAGATGCTCACCCGACGCATTCGGCTTTCTGTCGAACCCGCGCCACATCTCCCTTTGCTGATGCTCGACAGAATTCAAATACAGCAGGTAATTGCTAACCTGATTAAGAACGGCGCGGATGCAGCTGCCGAAGATGAGCAGGATGAAAGAGCTGTTATGGTGCGGACCTCCGCGCTAAGGGGTGAAGTCCTGGTCGAGGTCTCTGACACTGGACGGGGCATTGTCGATCAGGAGAAAATATTCAACCCATTCTTCACCACCAAACCACACGGGATGGGGATGGGCTTGTCTATTTCCCGATCAATCATTTACGCGCACGGCGGCCGCCTCTGGGCACAAAATAACCCACGCGGTGCAAGTTTATGGTTTGCACTGAGCGCATCCGAGGTTGATAGAAAAGATGGTGGTCTCTGAACGTCTAAGCAACAGCTAGCAACGCTCGCAGTTGCGATCTGTTTTGCACTAGATCGGCTACCGTGTACTTGTCAAATACACTCACAAACGCTCGGGTCGCTTCGGACAAAACGGGTGGGAGTCCGCAGGCAGGCGCAATCATGCACCCGGCGCAGTCGAGGAGATCATCCAAACCCTCGGTGTGCCGAAGCACCGTTCCCAGATTGATCTCGCTGGCCGAAAGTGCCAGTCGAATGCCACCGTTTCGGCCTCTAACGGTTTCGATAAATCCGTTGCCTGCAAGGTCCTGAACCACCTTCATCATGTGGTTTTGTGAGATGCCAAACTTGCTCGAAACCTCGCGGATCGACCCTAACCCCTGGTCGCGTGAACCAAGGTATATCAATACGCGCATGGCGTAGTCGGTGTAGCGTGTCAGTCTCATAAGTCCGCCTGCGTCAAAATGACTACGTAGATAACATGCATTTAAATAGCATGTTTTGATGGAATGTAATAGATGCATTTCATATGCATATTATCGAGGTATGTGATGACGTGCGAACTGACTGAAAAGAAAATTACGGAAATCCTGCACACCTTTTATGAGAAAGTGCGGCGAGACCCATTGTTGTCTGTACCTTTCTCGGTCGTGACAGATTGGGATGAGCACCTTGTGAGACTGACGGAGTTCTGGTCGTCGGTGATGCTGACAAGCGGGCGCTACAAGGGCAATCCTTTATCCATGCACGTTATTCATGCCGACCGAATTCAACCGGCGATGTTCAACAGATGGCTCGAACTTTGGCAGATAACGACCACCGAAGGGCTAGCACCTGACGTCGCGCAGGAAATGCAAGCTAAAGCGACGCGAATTGCTTCTCGTCTTTCAGTAGCAATGTTTGGACATTCCACAGTGCGGTCCAGCAACACAACTCCAGAACGCTCTGCTCCAAGCCCATACAAGGTAACACCGTCCTTTGATCAGGCGTCTGTCCCTGCTGCACTGCTGCGTGACCATTCGCTGAAAGCAGGATCGTAGGGGCTAATCCGAGTGGAGGAAGGAAGTCTCCGGTACCGTGAGGGAGAGAACGAAAGCTTCTCGGCCCCGGCACGCTCGGAGTAATCCCGCCGCTGATCGAACACCATCTCGACCTCATCGGACCCGTCAGATTCCGCATCGAGTTCTACGACCGTCAGCCCCTACAAAATGTTCAGTAAAAACAAGGAAATTGGAAATGCCTCGTACATTGTCTCCCAAGACCATCGAGCTGGTCAAACTCAGCGTTCCGGCGTTAGCTGCACACGGCAGCGAGATTACGAAAAGGATGTACGCCAAGCTTTTCGAAGATGATCACATCAAAAGCTTGTTCAACCATGCGAACCAGGGGGAGGGTGGCTCGCAGGTGCATGCGCTCGCAGCCGCCATTCTCGGCTACGCGAGAAACATCGAGAACCTCTCCGCGCTGACGCCGGTGGTCGAGCGGATAGCCCACAAACACATCGGCTATCACATCCTACCCGAGCATTACCCATACGTTGCGACAGCGCTCCTCGCAGCGATCAGTGATGTGCTCGGAGATGCTGCAACTCCCGATCTGCTGGAAGCATGGGGGGAAGCTTACTGGTTTCTTGCCGATATCTTGAAAGGGCGGGAAGCAGCTTTGCGCGACACAATCGAGAACCAAAGTGGGGGCTGGAACGGGTGGCGCGAATTCACCGTTGCAGAGAAGACGTCTGAGAGTGACGTTGTAACTTCGTTTATACTGCGTCCCAGGGATGGTGGGAAGGTCGTAAGGCATCGGCCTGGCCAATACCTTACATTCAAACTGACCCTTGACGGCCATCAAGTCAAAAGAAACTACTCCATATCATGCGGTCCGAACGATGATTACTATCGGATTTCGGTCAAGCGTGAACCGAATGGTGAAGGCGGTTCGAAGTATCTTCACGATTGCGCGGACATCGGGACTGTCCTCGAAGTAACCCCTCCGGCTGGCGACTTCTTCTTGCCCGATGAGCCTCCCCGGTCGGTCGTAATGTTGTCAGGAGGCGTAGGGCTTACGCCAATGGTCAGCATGCTGGAGGCAATCGCTAGCGACTATCCTGAGCTAAACGCATATTTTGTGCATGGCGCACTCAACAGCTCCTCGCATGCGATGGATACCCATGTTCGCGCGCTAGCTTCGCGTCATGGACGCGTGTCTGTTAGCACCTTCTATAGTGACCCGCTGAAAAGCGACGCAACTGGTCTTTCACATGACCACGACGGGTTTATCACCGTCGAGTGGCTCCAGCAAAATACGCCCCTCATGGGGTCCGACTACTATCTTTGTGGTCCAAAGCCGTTCCTTAAATCACTGGTCCAGGGACTAGCACGCGCAGGTGTCCCAAGTAGCCGCATCCACTATGAGTTCTTCGGTCCAGCCGATGAGTTGATTGCGGCCTAACATCAACCGGCCCAGTGCCTCCGGGCCACATCTCTAATCAGCGAAGTGACAACCATGAATACGCTTCGAACTCCATGCATCACAATTCTTTTAACCTCATCTTTGGCCGCTATTTGGCCTGCGAATGCTTTCGCACACGTCAAATGGTTCGCGCCTTATATTGTTGGCGCACAGCCAGAGCCCATCTCTGACACGTTAACCGATACGTGGTTTTGGGTAGGCATCGGACTGGTGCTCCTGTTCTTTATTGCCACGCGCTTGATTGAAAAAAGCCGATTTGGTGAGATGGCAATTAGCGGCCTCAATTTCGCGACCGCGCCTCTATGGGAAAGGCAGGACGAGTACATTCGCGCGATTATCGCAGCCTTCTTCGTTGCGATTTTTGCCGTGGGAGGGGTTTATCTCACCCCCGACCTCAAAACCCCTGCTGAGTGGGTCTCTTGGATGCAGCTCGTCATAGCCTGTTTCGTATTTTCGCGAAGGACGATGCCCATCGCAGGAGTAGGAATCGTAGCCCTTTGGTTACTTGCTTTACGCGACTATGATTTGTTTCATCTCTTCGACTATTTGGCGCTCGGCTTAGGCGTGGCTCTCTACCTCATCTTGGAGCCAGCAAAGAGCGAGAACCTTCGCGCGCGCCGGTTCGAGGTGCTCCGTTGGGGCTTAGCCATCGCCCTGATGTGGTCAAGCTTGGAGAAATTTGCCTTTCCCAGCTGGTTCTATCCTCTGGTCGTGGAGAAGCCATTCTTGACTTTTGGCATGCCTCGCGATGTCTTCATCCCGATGGCTGGTGTTACCGAATTTACTCTTGGATTCGGACTTCTATGGACACCCCTAATTCGCAGGCTGTCAGCAATCGCACTTCTCGTCATTTTCACCGCAGCGGTCTGGCCCTTTGGACGGGTCGATCTCATTGGTCATGGATTGATTATGGCGATCCTCATTGCCGTAGCGGCCGACCAGAGACGAGGGGTCGATCTCCTGACGCTGTTGAAACAAAGGGTTGCCAGCATTCCCATAAGCTTGGCTGTGATGTTGGTCGTTTTTTGCACTGCATATTGGGGACTTCACACAGCGTTCTACGGCAATCAGCAGAATATCCCTGCTGACGTGTCGGGAAAAACAACTCATTCTTTCGATCCTGAACATCCTCATGACGCGGATACACAAGACAGTGGAGCTGAGCACCGTCATGATTGAGTTAGCAGTGGCTTGGGGCGTCGCCTCAAGCCACTGCTTTCGTAAACCTTGGTATAGTGGCGTGACGGTGCGCGCATCGATAACCGTTTCCAGTCATGCACCCATCTCTCTTCGAGCACCTGGTCATCCAAGTCGGAGCCTTGCTTATATTGACGATACCGCTCCGGTTCATCGTTCGATACATGGCGCGAACTAAGCTCATACTCGACGGTCTGGTGTTCGTCGCGCTTTCAGTGATGCTTCTTTCGAGGGGGATTGTACCCTATTCTCCTGGCCACCAAGGTGATCTCTCTGCGGGAATAGCAACGGGTGCAGCAAAGGCTGCCTGGTGGATCAGTCTTTCGCTTGTTCTCGTAAACGTCATACGTCATTTCGTAGTTTTCGAGCGCAGACCGCGCGAAGGGCGTCTCGTCCGCGATTTACTATCTGGTCTGGTCTACATTGGCACCGGATTGTCATTGGTTGCGTATGTATTCAACGTGCCAGTGGGCACCCTGATTGCTACTTCGGGTGTTTTTGCAATTGTCCTTGGTTTGGCCATGCAGAGTACATTGAACGACGTTTTCTCTGGCATCGCGCTCAATCTTGGCCAGGCCTATGTTGTGGGGGATTGGATTGTTCTTGACGACAGTCTGCAGGGGCGGGTCATAGAAACGAACTGGCGGTCCACCCACCTCCTCAGCTCCACCAACGATGTTATAATCCTGCCGAATTCGACGTTGGCGAAATCGCGACTGACAAATTTCAGCAGCCCGGACGAAAGCCACGGTATTACGGTCACCACACGTTTTCTACCCACCGAGCGACCCCACGTGATTGTCGATGCAATGAAGACGGTCCTACTCGGGTGCACAAAGGTAATGCGCGCGCCTCCTCCGTCTGTCGCGGTCGTTGGACTTGATGGAGATGCTATCACCCTCGAATTGGGCGCGCGGATCAAGAACGTTGAGAACGTCACTGAGGCAAAGAATGAGATATACGATCTTGTTTATCGACATTCTCGTGCGTGTCGGCTTTCGCTGGTAGCTGGCCCGATCAGAAGTGATATCAATGGTACTACTGAGACGAAAACAGGGGATTCAGCGCTGGAATGTCTGAATTCAATCCCGCTATTCCAGGTCATGCTGCCGCATGAGAGGGCTGCACTGTCCCAGCTTATGGTCCGCGTCTATTTCGCGAAAAACCAGATGATTGTGAAGCAGAACAATGCGTTGACATCGTTGATCTTGATCGAGAGAGGTGTAGTCCTGATCGAAAATCACGAGGGCGGACAGACAACCGAGATTGCTCGTGTGTCTTCAGGCGATTTTTTCGGTGAGAGAGGCGTTCTCATGGGCATGCTTGAGCACGGTGACATCTTTGCACTCACCCCAACTCATGGATACGAGATCGCCAAAGACAGGCTCGCAGGATTTTTGAAGGACCGCCCCTCGCTTACCGAAGAATTGGCCGCAGTTTTGTCACATAGGCTGGAACGCGAGCGGTACCTACTGGATCACGTAGGGGGAATTTCCCAACCAACACCGGCGTCGCTGTCGGCGAAAATCAGAAGTCTTTTCGGGTTGCGATGACCCATCCCAATATACCCATGTATATCTGAGAACGTTCTTTTTTTTATCCCACTCTCATTCTGTCCTATTCAGGATGCGTGCGTTGCCGAGGAAGTTCGTCTTCGCACGCGACGTTCAATCCTGCACGGCCATGGAGAGAATGATGACGGAAAAAAACGATTTCAGCACATCAAGTTTGATGCGGCGGGACGTGCTGGCGTTAGGCGTCGCGGCCGGTGTCGCGGCTGCATTTCCACCTATTGCACGTTCTGCCTCGGCGCAGACGACAACCGACGAAGGGAAACGAGATATGGGTACGGTAAAGACCAAAGACGGCGTCGAAATTTTTTACAAAGATTGGGGAACGGGGCAGCCAATTGTGTTTCATCACGGCTGGCCGCTCAGCAGCGATGACTGGGACGCTCAAATGCTGTTTTTTGTCAGCAAGGGCTTCCGCGTTGTTGCTCATGATCGCCGTGGCCATGGTCGCTCAAGCCAAGTCTCCGATGGTCATGACATGGATCACTATGCAGCCGATGCGGCAGCTGTCGCCGAGCACCTCGACCTGAAAGATGCAGTGCACATCGGCCATTCAACTGGTGGCGGTGAAGCAACCCGATATGTTGCCAAGCATGGTCAGAATCGGACGGCTAAACTGGTTCTGATTGGGGCGGTCCCTCCCATTATGCTTAAGACCGAAAACAACCCAGGCGGTATTCCGCTCGAAGTCTTTGACAGCGGCTTCCGCGCGCCACTGGCCGCAAATCGCGCGCAGTTTTTCCGCGACATTCCTGAGGGGCCATTTTATGGGTTCAATCGGCCCGGAGCAAAAGTCTCGCAAGGCGTCATCGACAACTGGTGGCGTCAGGGGATGATGGGCAGTGCCAAGGCGCACTACGACGGTATCAAGGCTTTCTCAGAAACCGATTTCACCGAGGACCTTAAGTCGATTTCCGTTCCTACGCTCGTGATGCACGGGGCAGACGACCAGGTCGTGCCAATCGACGATTCTGCAAAGCTTTCGGTGAAACTCCTCAAAAACGGCACCCTGAAGGTCTATGATGGTTTCCCACATGGCATGTGCACGACGGAAGCCGAGACAATCAACGAAGACCTTCTGGCATTCATCAAGTCGTGACCGAGAGTCTTTGACGACCCCTTGAAGGACACGGGCCGTCAGTCCCGCGTCCTTTCGAAAACGACCTAACGAAGAGCGCCAGCGCTACACATCGCACTGGCGCTCTTCGATTATGCGGCCTGAAGGCCATAGCTCTGTTACGAACGAACTCCCGACGCTGCTGCATCTCATGTCGTCAAAAATGGCTGGGAATCTTCAATCGCGTAATCTTGGAACCGATTATCTGAGTTCGACTGAAACAACACATCTACCAGGGCCCGGCATGCCGCACGCATTTATCCACCGTTTCAAGCCTGTAATCACCGCGATCTTCGGGGTCATTGCGGTTCTCGCTATGACGAATTTCTCGCCATCACAAGCCGAGACTTTGAGGGTGCCTGTCTCTTCTGACATTGGAACGCTTGACCCAGATAACGGCTTTGAGGTGGCAGGGTTGAGCGCGCTGAATAACCTCTACGAAGGATTGGTTGAGTACGAACCGGGGTCGATCAAAATTGTTGGCTTACTGGCAACAAACTGGGACGTATCAGACGACGGTTTGATTTACACGTTTCACATCCGAGACGGAGTAACTTTCCATGACGGGACCTCACTTGACGCCGACGCTGTGGTGAAGTCGGTTGAGCGTCGTCGAACTGGAAAGCTTGTACAAAATTACACGCTTGCAAACGTAGCATCTGTTAAAGCGACCAACTTACGCACCGTAGAGTTCCAGTTAAAGGCTCCGCAAACCTATTTTTTGGACACTCTCGCCAGCCCCTGGGGGCCTAAGGTCATCAGCCCGAAAGCAGTGAGCCAACATGACGCGGACGACGCTGCAACTGGGTGGCTTACCGATCATGCTGCTGGCACCGGACCTTTCAAGCTCGGGGAGTTCAAACGAGGCGAACGCTACACACTTGAAAGGAATGACGCTTACTGGGGTGAAAAGCCATATTTTGACAAGATAGAGCTGCCGGTTGTGCCGGATGTTGGCCAACAGATTTTGCAATTGAAGGCTGGCGAGATTGACGCTGTAGCGACGAACTATCCATTTGCGCAGCTGGATAACATACCCGATAGTCTCACCATAACATCGCAACCCAGCATGACCCAATTTGCTGCATTATTGAAGCCAGGTTCATCACTGGACGACCCTGCAATTCGAACAGCAGTGCTTACCGCCATCAATCCTAATCTCTGGGTAAGCGACGCTTTTGGAGCCTACGGCAGCGTATCACTGTCGGTGTATCCAAACGCCATGATGTCACCTGTTCATCCGATATCATTTCCGACTGATATGGCGGCCGCGAAAGCTACAATTTCTCGCTCACCCACAAACCTAAGAATAGGGCTTTACAGTTCCAACCCAAGCTATGGACGAATTGCGGACTTCCTAATCGTGCAGCTCGCGGCGATTGGTATTAAGGCGACAGCCAGTATCATGCCGCCCGGTGCCGCGTTCAACATGAAAGGCAGCGCATCAGCGCCTGATATGCTTCTAATAATCGCTTCGCCGGACGCTGCGCATCCAGAACATCAGGTTCAAGCGTTCTATGCCACTAACGCTCCGCTCAATCTTTATGGCCGGAGCTTAGCTGAAGCAGATTCCATTGTGGCGGTCGCGTCCGTTATGACGGATGTGAAAGAGCGGAACAAACTGTACGAGGACGCTGGCAGGAAATACTTTGACGCGGGGTTCGCGATACCCCTCGTTGATGTTGAGGATGTGGTTGTTCATTCCAAAGGGCTAAAGAGCTTGGGTCTTCGGCCTGTCTTTCCAAGAGGCTGCATCGACTTCGCAACTGTCACTCGCTGATCGGTTTGGTCAGCATTCAAGGAGGCGGCCTTGAAAGAACCGGCGGTATCGGTGCAAAACCTGTCTGTTAGCTTGCAACGCGATAGGCGCATCAATCCTGTGCTCCACGACTTAAGCTTTGAGGTCGGCCCTGGCAAAATACTCGCAGTTATTGGGCAAAGCGGGTCTGGGAAGACTACTCTAGGCGCAGCCCTACAAGGCCTGCTTCCCGCCTCCAGTCGGCCAAAGGTCTCAGGTTCTATTACGCTCGGGGATATCGAACTCGTCGGCGCTAAAAGTCATTCCCTACAATGGGTACGCCGGAATGTCGTTCGCTCGATCTCGCAAGACCCAATGAACGCCTTGAATCCTACGATGACGATCAGGGCGCAGCTTCGAGAGGCCGCTCGATGCGATGACGACCTAATTGAAGACTGGCTTCGTCGCCTGTCCTTTAGCGACATTAGCCGAATTGCCAGAGCTTTTCCTCATACGCTATCAGGCGGTCAGCGCCAGCGAATCTGCATAGCAATGGCATTGATGGCGAAACCTAAGGTCCTCGTCGCAGACGAACCAACTACGGGCCTTGACCATACTCTACAAAGATTGGTTTACGATCTAATCCGTGATGCGGCAGTTACACACAAAACTGCAGTGATTTTCATTACTCATAATCTCTCTGCCGCTACAGCTGTAGCAGACAGCATCTTGGTCCTGGAGAAAGGTCGTATCGTTGAAGCGGGTGGCTTAACCACTGTGCTGACCCGGCCACGGCATGCTTATACGCAACAATTGGTGACTTCACGTATTGAGCTGGAAACGGGCGTAGCTGGAGGAACTCTGCCGCACTTCCATAATAGGGACAGGGACCAACGGGAGAGTCGAAAGTCGGCGGCCCTTTCATTTCAGAGCGTGTCGTTTCAGTATGGCGTGACACCTTTTGAAGTAAGGCGCAGGGGACGGTTGCCCGTACTCCAATCGCTTACCTTGTCCGTAGCGGAAGGAGAATGCGTTGCCCTGGTGGGTTCCAGCGGGGAGGGGAAGTCCACTATCCTGAGGATAGCCGCTGGTCTCCTGCGGCCGAGCGCCGGAAGCGTATGGCGAAAGAGTGACTCGATCCCTCAGCTGGTGTTTCAGGATTCAGTTGCGTCGCTTACCCCTTGGCTCACGATAGGAGAGCAGATTGGGGAGCGTCTGAAGTCACTACAGCTGAGCCACGCGACGTACCGCCGCCAATTAGAGCAGGCCTTGGAAATTGTCGGGCTGGAACACAAGTTGCTAGATGCCTTGCCATCCCAAATGTCCGTTGGACAATGCCAGAGAGCATGCCTTGCCAGGGCCATCATCGCGCCGCCCAAATTGCTGCTCTGTGACGAGCCGACCAGTTCGCTAGATAGTGCTCTTGCGTTAGACATGCTGAAGCTTATCCGAGAGCTTCGCGAGCGTTTTGGGATGACCGTACTTTTTGCCACACATGATCTGGCGGTCGCAAAGTTTGTCGCAAATCGAGTTGCGATCTTAAGGGACGGTCAGATCACTGGCGTCGGCGAGCCCGAAAGGATCATTGAGACCCTCAAGGCGACGCGGCCCTCCCTAATAGAACAGAGGGCGGAATGGCTCCCTTGAAGGTGCGTCAACGCTCGATATTCCGACCTGTCTTAAACGCTCTAGTGAACATGACTTGGGCTGAACGCCTTGGCTTGATAGGTCTGGGCGTAGTCACGATCATTGCCTTAGTCGCGCACTGGGTAACTCCGTTTGATCCTCAAATGCGGGTAGGTCCCGCCTATCTTCCGCCTGGCTCGCTGCACTGGTTCGGCACTGACGAGATTGGAAGAGACCTCTTTTCGCGTGTTTTGTTAGGTGTCCAGGTCACATGGCTCCCGGCTCTCGGATTAGTTTTGATTTGCTTGGTTGCGGGTACACTGATCGGACTAATTCCTAGCATTGTGTCCGAGCGATTGGACGGAGTTGTCCAGCGCATCGTGGACCTGTTTCTCGTCTTGCCGGGCACGCTCGTCGCATTGGCCGTGATTGCATCCCTTGGTCCAGGTTTGACGAATACGATGATTGCGATAGGCGTCGCGTGGTGGCCCTGGTATGCGCGCATATCGCGAGATGAGTTTCGACGTATTCGGGGGCTGCCCCACTTTGAAGCGGCATTGTTGGCTGGGGTAGGGCGTCTTCGATTAACGTTCCATCATGTGCTCCCCGGGGCGTTCCCGGCCTTGATCGTGTTTGCGACAGTAGATGTTGGCAACGTCATAATGACAATATCGCTGCTGTCATTTCTGGGATTAGGGCAGCCCGCGCCTGCTCCGGAACTTGGTATAATGACCTCAAGAGCGTTAGATAGCCTTTCGGAATTCTGGTGGCTGCCGGTGCTGCCCGCGACAGCGATTTTCGTCATTTGCTTTCTGTCAAACTTGGCGGGAGACGGCTTAAGAGCGGCACTGAAAGGCAAATAGAATGTACGCGCGCTTTTTACTCCGACGCGTTGGCGGCATGATTTTGGTGCTACTGGCAATGACATTCGGGGTGTTCTACCTTCAAAGTGTCGTTCCTGCTGACCCGGCCCGCGCAATTGCTGGACCGACTACGCCGCTGACCAAAGTGGAAGAAATCCGGAAGGAATTGGGTCTCGACGATCCACTTGTCGCGCAATATTTTCGCTACGTCAGCCGTTTAGCTCATGGCGACATTGGTACGTCGGTGCGAACGCGGCGGCCAGTAGCGCAGGACATTCGGCAATATTTTCCGGCATCACTCGAACTTTTAATTGCTGCACTCCTCATTGGAGTGGCTTTCTCCATGTTATTCGCGCTCTTGCCATTGATCGTTCGAGCAGGACGGTCGATCAATTTGATGTTCATCGCTGCCGGGTCGCTACCGATCTTTGTTTCATCGTTGCTTTTGACTTATGTCTTCTGGTTTCGCCTACAATGGCTTCCTGGAGGAGGGAGAATGGCGGACCGCTCTTTCGAAGGCCCGACTGGAATGAACGTGATCGATGGCATCATCACAAACGAACCGGTCGCAAGCATTGACGCTATTGAACACCTCATTCTTCCCGCGTTGGCTCTTGCATTCCCAATTGCAATAGCCGTTGGAAGGGCCCTGAGCAGTGCGCTCTACAATGTGCTTCAGCAGCCGTTTATTGCCACGGCGAGGGGGAAGGGCCTCCACGAACTCAGCGTTGTGCTATTCCATGGGATTAGGAATGCGTCACCGCCCGCGCTTGCGATGCTTGGGCTTCAAATCCGGCTTCTGTTCGGGAACTTGCTTGTCGTTGAGCTTGTTTTCAGCTGGCCCGGATTAGGCTTGTACATGGTTCAATCTCTGGCAAGCGCTGATCTGCCAGCAGTGTTAGGAACCACGACTGTTCTTGGCGCATTTTACCTCGCTGTGGGCGCTGCGGTGCAGCTTCTGCAAACTTTGGCCGACCCAAGGATCGAACTCTGAGAGCTATCCTTGGGTATAGTCAAACTATGCGTCAGGGCACTAGATTTTTGCTGTGGTGAGCGTTGATGTACCTGCAGGGTACAGGCGGGGAAGCGCGGTAATGGGTTCCAGTCATCATTCGTCGTCGGGCGGCACGAAATCTTCACAGCCGCCCACGGCGCATGAAATGTTGCGGCGTGACGTTCCGATAGAAAAGTATGAGAGACCCCTTCGTTCAGGTCTCTCGCCATGGCAGCTCAAGCGCGTCATTGAATTCGTTGATAGTCAGCTCGAACGCCCCATTCGCATAGCAGACCTCGCGGCGACGATAAGTGTTAGTGAAAGTCATTTCACCCGCTCGTTCTCAATTAGCGCAGGCGTGACGCCTTATCAGTTCATTATGAAAGCACGCATTGAGCGCGCGCAGACGTTAATGCGTCAGTCGAAAGCGGAAATGGCTGACATCGCGATTGAATGCGGCTTGTCAGACCAGCCACATTTCAACCGCCTATTTCGACGTTTTGTGGGAACCACTCCGCTTAAGTGGCGGACGCTGAATCCCTTTCCAGAGTTGCACGCCTGAATCTGCTAGGCTGCCTCGGAGTTCGCTTTAATAGGGAGGTTTCCGGGATCATTTGCTTCCGATGGTCTGATTGGAAGGCTAAAAGTCAATGCTGCGCCATTTCCGTCAGCGAGGCTTTCTGCCCTCAGCATCCCCTGATGGGCCTCAATGATTGAATGGCAGATGGCGAGCCCCATGCCCATCCCATCTTGTTTGGTTGTGAAAAACGGTTCGAAAATCTTATCAGGATCGACGATTCCGGTACCATGGTCGCGCACCTCGACCTCGATCATGTTGCTTCTGCTTACGCGGGTGGAAATGTTAACGAGATGGGGAGCACTAGCCCCGTCCTGCATAGCTTCAACGGCGTTTCTTATGAGGTTCATCAGAACCTGTTCCAATTGTATTCTGTCTGCACTGGTGGTCGGCAGTTCTGGATCGAGATCAAGCTCGACTTTGACTTTTTGGGTAAAGAGTTTGTCTGCGAGCATATCGCAAACATCACGAACCAGTATATTTATATCCACTTTGTGACGCGGGAAAACGGCTTTACCGAACAAGGCTCGGATTCGGCTCACCACTTGCGCAGCCGCATCGGCGTCTCGTACAATCCACTCAGCGGTGCGATTTGCCCGCTCGACGTTCGGTGGCTCGGCTTGCAGCCAGCGCTTGAATGCGTGTGCATTGGCCACCAGTGCCTGCAGGGGTTGGTTCAATTCATGGGCGATGGACACCGAAAGCTCGGAGAGGCTAGCGGCACGAAGGGCGCGAGAAAGCCGTTCGTCAGACCGTCGAAGCGCCTCCTGCGCTCTGACCTCGTCGTCAATGTCAAGATTCACCCCGTACCAACGTACGATGTTCCCGTGTTCATCCCGTAGAGGTTCTATACGAGACTGCATCCACCTGTACTGCCCGTCTTTTCGCAGGAGACGACCTCTGTGACTCAATGGCTTGCCTACCGCTATCGTATGCTTGATAGCCGCCTCTACTGCTTTGCGGTCGTCAGGATGAACAAATCCATTTAGCGTTTGCTGATCTCCATTGAGAAGGGCTATTGAAGCCGAGGGTCCAGACCAATCGACGAACCGCTTGTTGAAGTAGTACGGCACCCCCTCTGGCGTCATAAGCCAAATGAGGGAAGGCACAGTGTCTATGAGTAGCCGAAGTTCATCTTCGCTGCGCTTCATGGCTTCCGTGGCTTCAACTTGTTCATGAATATCAAGGCAAACCCCGTACCATTGAATGATGTTGCCATCACAATCACGCAGAGGTTCAGCTTTGCCATCGATCCAACGATAAACGCCGTCGTGTCGTCGTTGGCGATATCGTAAGGCAAACGCCCGTCCTAGAATTCGCGCCTCTTCGAGTGAATTTAGCCAGTTCGCTCTATCATCTGGATGAACTGCATCCAGGATGGCTTTGGTAAACTCCTTGGACGCGTGCATGTCTCCCGATGCCAAGGATACGCCCGTCCATTCTTGTAGACGAGCATTGATGTAAGAGGGGTGCCCATCAGGTGTCGCGCACCATATCAGGGCGGGGACAGTGTCGGTCAGCTGCTGCAGTTGCCGCTCACTTTTTCGTAGAGCGTCCTCTGCACGACGTTGGTCATTGATATCAACGGTGGTCGCAAACCAGGCGACAATATTCCCGTGCTCGTCGCGGGAGGCGATTGCGGAGTCTCTCAACCACCTGTAGGTCCCGTCGTGCCGCCGAACCCTCTGCTCCTCAAAGATTGGCTCTCCGGTCCGCATGCTGTGTCGCCACCGCTCAAAACAGCCCTCTAAATCGTCAGGGTGAATGAACTTGCTCCACCAGGAATGGTCGTCGAGCTTCGCAAGTTCACTCATCTCTTCAGCTGTAAGGCCGACGTAGTCCAGTGCCTTCGGATTTAGGAACCTAAGCCTACCATCTGGGTACGCAGACCACCCAAACCCGGGTATATCCTCAACATTTGGCTGAACAGTTTGATAAACGCGATCAAACAGTGTCTTTGCATTCGCAAGCTTCAGGAGAATCGCCAAACTGGCAGCACCCACAAAAAAACCGAGGAATCTTTCCGTCGGATCGACGCCTTCGTAGAACGGTGAATACAAAAATGATGCCGTGGCTAAGCTGATTGCAAACAAGGTTGGAAGCGCAAAGCGGCATTTGGCTATGATGCATGTGGCCGCCACAGGAGCCAGCATCCCGGTCGGGTCGGAAAAAACGAACGTGAATACTACGCCGATGGCTCCGATGGCGACGACCAGAGCACGGCGGCCACTAGGCGTCGAAATCACTTCGCGTGCCTTGGCTAGATTCACTAGGCTAGTCCCGTCTCCAATAATTGAAAGGCCTGAAGTATTGCGGCGAAATTATATGATATTTCGCACGACAGCATCTATCCCAAAGGATAGCGTAAATCTGGGCGGAAACGCGGGCTCACCCGTTAAACGCTGTCTCGGAGATCGTCAGGAAGAGACTGCCAAGCAGCATAGAGGTGCGCAAATGATGTCACCTGCATCTTTTTCATTCCGTTACTGCGATGCAGCTTGACCGTAACCTCGCTGATACCCAACGTGTAGGCAATTTGCTTGTTCAGCTCGCCCGCAACGACCATGCGCAAAACTTCGCGTTCCCGCGAAGATAAAGCATCGTATAGGCCAACATATTTGTTAGAGACGTTGGCTACCTCTCTTCGACTGATGTCTATCGCGATAGCCTTCGCCACCGCGTCGAGGAACGTCTGCTCCCTTACAGGCTTGGTGAGGAAGTCATGCGCACCGGCCTTCATGGCCTGGACACTCATCGCAATGTCCCCATGAGCAGTGAGAAACACGATTGGGGTCGAAACACCATTCCGCATCAGATGCGTCTGTAGATCAAGGCCGCTTAAACCGGGCATTCTCACGTCGAAGACGAGGCAACTTGGCCGATCCGGCAATGACGCGTTTAGAAAAGCTTGTCCAGATTGGTATGTAATCGCGTCAATGCCAACCGAGTTCAACAGGTTTCCAAGCGATTCGCAGACGGCAACGTCATCGTCCACCAAAATAGCGACCGGACTGTTGATGTGTTCCGTTCCCGCGAGCGCCATTGTCCCCTCTAAGCAATCTCCGTAAACCGCCGCAAGCACGGTTTCTTTGTAGTGATCGTATATGGAAAGTGCCGGAATTTGAAGCGGTCACACTTCAAATCTGTGTGGTGTCGCTGGCACTTTTTCCGCTCGTCGCCGGGAAGCCACCGGTGGTTGCGACAATTTGGCCGTTGATCGTCTTGCGGCATCTCTCGACAGCTCCGCGCAAGCCATAGGTTGCATTCCGTGAGTGTTCCTAACATTTGAGATTTGAGGATTTCATGAAAATCGGGTCAAGTTCTGATTCAATTTATCAACTTTTCTTGCCGCGCAGCAAGACAGAGGCTGCCTCGGATTCCGGAGCTGAGCAATTCAAACAGCCGTTGAGGACTAGTGGTGTCACATCTTCCGACGACTCTCTTGTCGCCGCGTTTCAAGCGCGATTGGCCGAAAGCAGTTTCAATCGTAACGACACGAACGGTGATGGGTTCGTCGATAGGGAAGAGTACATTGACAATAACCTCCAGGAGCGAGCGGATGGATACAAGCCGGAATTAGCGGACGTTCAATCCACCTGGAACCAAATTGATGCGAATGGAAAAGGCCGATTGTCAGAGGACGAATATAAAGAGGGCTTCAACTCCATTCTGAAAGTGTCAATGGGACACTTCGACAAGCCGATCCGGTAAATGAATAACCTGCGCCCTGACCAGGCGCAGGCTGTTTTCCAGGATCATTGTTTCAGGCCTACACTCAAGGACAGGTAAACCGATCCTCTTGCGTGCTGGCAAGCCTCCTGAAGCCATCATATCTTTGCTTCCGAATGGCAGTGCCAAGAGCCGAGGTCTCGGTTGGCGTTTGCGGAGGGATGGAAATGAATGTCGCAGCTTCACCTCAATGCAATGAATTGCATCGTGATCTGAATTTCTCGCGCTTTATAGCGAGTGATGCACAGGCGGCGCGGTTGGAAACACTGAGCCAGATGGCGTCATCAATGGTTCTGGAGCTTCGCCAATCGCTTGCAGTTATCGCTACAGATTGCACTACAAGTTCAATCCTTCTATCGAAAACGAGCCCCGACCTTTCCAAAGTGTTCCCCTTGCTAGACCGGATAGCTGAATGTGTCCAACGGGCAACTGACGTGATCTTGCCAATCGACCTGGCTGCTGTGCGCAGAGAGCCTACCTGTGGTGAAATCGACGTAGTCAACCTACTTCGGGAAACGGCACAGATTGTAAGCTCCGAAGGTGTAGCACGCGGCGTCACGGTCAAATGCTTGCAGAGGGGACCATCGGCCATCGTACTTGCTGACAAGTTCTTGCTGCAACAAGCCTTCGTTGCAGTGCTCGTGATTTTGATGCGAACAGCCGTATCGTCTTCACCAGCCACGCCGCGAGCCCTGGAAATCGACATAGCCTTACGTAGCCAAACCTTACATATCGTATTCCCTGAGCTGGTCTATTCTGAGGGGCATGAATGCCATCCTGGCGATCCCGCTAAAGTCTTTGGTGTCAACAACCAGGACGGTCACCATGAAAGTCTGAAGGCGTGCGAGGCAATTCTGGAGGCGCACAGAGGCGGCATATCCGCTAATGAACGTCCTGAAGGAGGCTTTGTAGTGACTTTGCCGATCCATCGATTGCAGTCACCGGAGACGATTGTTTTCCAGACCCAAGCGATTGACGCAACTGAACTTAGTGGGAGGCCGACATGAGCAGTGAACGCACGGCGCAGCTGGAGCCTACAATCTACATTATTGACGACGAGGTCCACCTGGGATCGTCCCTGGTGAACCTCTTCGAATCCATGGAGCGCAACGCTCGGAGCTTTAGAAGCGCCAATGATTTTCTGGCAGCTGTTGGAACAGAGGCACCAGGTTGCATTCTTCTGGATGTACAGATGCCGGGGATGAGTGGGTTAGAGCTGCAGGCCCGACTTACAGACCTCGGCAACCCGCTTCCAGTTATCTTCATGACGGGAAATGGAAGCGTGTCGGTCAACGTGTCTGCCACGATGGGAGGGGCTTTCGACTTTCTCCTCAAACCGTTCGTAAGCAGTGCGGTAATTGCATCAACGGATAGGGCACTCCAACGAGACGCCGAAAACCGCAGACGTCTCGCGACTCGGCGGGAGATACAGGCGTGTACCGACAAACTGACACCACGCGAAACCGAAGTGCTCAAATTCGTAACGCAGGGGCTGATGAACAAGCAGATAGCTCACGAGATGAGCATCAGCGAGATCATGGTCAAGCTTCATCGTGGGAGGATGATGCGGAAGATGAAGGCCAGATCGATTGTCGATATCGTCCGAAAGTACGACTACTTAAGCGTCCCGGCGTGAATTTCGGCTAAGGGGTTCCGCGTCTCGATAGCCAGATTGCCTTCATCGCAATGACGCTTTTTGAGTCATGTTGTCTCGCTACATCTAAGTATATGTATTCTGCCTGCCATTTCATTCTATGGTTGAGCAATGTCTGGCTATCGGTTTTTATCCAGTCCCCTGGTTTGGAAACTTCGGCGCAGAATGTGTGGCAGTCAGCTTAGGCAAGGCAGACGCGGTAATGGTTACATCGAATGAATGGGTAGCTGCGGTGGTCGATGATGATGACAGTCTTCGCGAGTCGCTTCGAGACCTCCTTGAGAGTGCAGGGGTCGCCAGCAAGCTCTATTCCTCCGCTGATGCATTCTTGTTGAGCGAGGGATATTTAGGAACCGACCTAATCTTTTCTGATTTTGAAATGCCCGGACTTAGCGGCATTGATCTACTCAGGCAGCTACAAGGGCTCTCCGACGTCCCCCCAATCATACTGATGACGTCACACACTGATCCACACGTGGTTTCGAAGGCACTTTCTTACGGCGCAGTTGCGGTTTTGTCTAAACCCATCGACACCTGCGAGTTGCTCAAATCCTTGGAACATTTACTGAATCGCGATGAGCGGGCCGACGAAACCAAGCCCCGTTGACGCGACCTCAACTCTTAGGTCGCAATTTTCCGTGCTTGGTGACTGAGCTTTATAAATCTCAAAATTTGGGTCGTCACGAAACAGATCGGGCGCGACTGCCCTTGGCCGTTTTCAAAGAGTTCGCCGTACATGTAGGAGCGCGACTGCTCAGCTTCTATGTCGAGCAAGCGGTGAAAAGCGACATGCGAAAGACGCCATCCGCTGGATGAAATAGGGAGCGCCACTGCGTTGTTGGGCATGGCGAACATTTCGGTCCTAACATTCTCGCAGAGGTAAACCATTAATGTGGACTCGGTGACTTTTTCTGCGAAGGCCCCGCACAGCTCGCCAAACACGATAAGAATGTCTGTAGTGCGTCGAGGCGCAATCTGCATAGACGGGCCGGTGCTTTCCAAACGGCAATTCTCGTTTGAATCCAGCAGATCGACCTGTGCGCGTACGTGGGAGGAAAGGATCAACTGGAGCGCCTGAAGCTCTTCATTGAACCTGTGGCTTCCCGTCAACGTGACCTGCCTGGCCCGCGATATTGCAAGGCCAATTTCGGCCAGGGCCGAGGTCCATGTTGTCGCGCTGTACCGGTCGCTGGCAGGATCGTATCGCATCGGAAACGATAGTGAGCCCAACCGAGAGAGGGAATCTTGCGGCCAGGCCATCAATTGAGAGACAGGGTTGGTCGCAAAAAATTCCGGTCCGGCACCTTTAGGGCGGAGCGCGGCCCCGCCTATGCTGTCGCCATCAAAAACCTGCGATCCTAGCGTCGAAACGTTTGCTGTCATAAGCTTCACTCCAATTGTCCTGGTGTTCCTGCTGCGATCACCGCGCACGCAGACCTGAAAAAGCCGTCTCCTTGCGGAAACGGCTTTCGAGCGTAGCGTTTGTCTCACCAGTCTAAAGCTATACGAAGGTGTGCGGCACTGCGGTCATCGGACCTGCAGATTCAGCAAATTCTCAAGATATCTTGAGGCCGGTCAGGCGCTCACTTTCCGTCCAGAGCTTTTCTGCTAGTCCGAGGTCGATTGCATACGGCCGGACACCCGTGCCTCCGTCAGCGTCAACCGCCGCGACATCGCAGTTTTCGCAGTATACGCCCCCTATCCCTTCTAGAAGCGGGCTGGTTGCGCACCAGACGGTGGTGGCCGCGCCCTGCGCGAAGTTCTTCCGATCCGTCGCTGGATCGATGATCGGATTGCCGTCCGCGTCCAACGCATTGAAAGAGGCAATTTCATCCGGAGAAAGATGGCGAGCCAAGGGACCAACAATCGAACCCGGATGTACCGCGTAAGCACGAATTCCAGCAGACTTTCCTTTTCGGTCAGCAGATACCGCGAACAACGAATTCGCGGTTTTGGCCTGACCGTACGCTGCCCACTTATCGTATGGCCGCTTCTCGAACCGAAGGTCGTCCAAGTCGAAACCTGGGATCATGTGTCCCCTTGAAGACAATACTACGATCCGGGACTGAGACGCGGCCTCAAGCGCAGGCCATAAGCGAACGGCAAGTCTGAAATGACCTAAATGGTTGGAGGCGAACTGTCCCTCGTTTCCGAATTCATCTCGAAAAAGCGGCGTCGCCATCACGCCAGCGTTCAATATCAAACAAGACAGTGCCCGCTTGGAATTCAAAAACTCTTCAGCGAAACCGTCTATGGAGTCTGGCTTCAATAGGTCGAGTTCATGAACCTCAACCCGAGGGATATGTGTGACAGCACCACGAGCCTTTTCAGTGTCTCGCGTGGCGACTACAACCGTCGCACCAGCCGCCGCAAGGACTTTGGTGGTTTCAAGTCCCAAACCTGATGCCCCGCCTGTCACGATGACAACACGGTCGGTCAGGTCCACACCAGTTGCGACCTCAGTCGCGGTGGTCTCGGGCCTCCAGCCAGTATGAAGGGGGGTCTGCGTTAAAGTTTCCATATGACAGCTCCTGTTTGAACCATCTGAATTTCGTGTATAATGACCGGACAATCCATATTCGATTTGCCGGATTTATATAGCGAAAGTCCTATTATGGCGTCCGATCCACTTTCTGAAGTTTTGAACCTAACCAGTGCGCGGGGAGTCTTGTCCACCGGCTTGAAAGCGTCCGGCAGGTGGAGCATGTCGGTTGAGGTTGGTCCGCAGCTAAAATTCAGCGCCATCACGGAGGGGCAATGCTGGATCACGTTCAACGACTTGGCCACGCCAACAGTCCTACAAACTGGCGACTGCTTTTTATTGAAAGGGCCGCTGGGGTTTACTCTTGGGAATGACCAAGAGATTCCGCCGCGTCCAGCTACAGAGGTTTTCTCCAAAATTGTTGACGGTTTTGCGATCTTGGAAAATGGAGCCTTTCCGACTGTTACCTGCGTCGGGGGTAAGATGACGGCCGATGAAGGAATTGAGCTTCTCACAGCCTCGCTTCCTCATTTCATGATACTCAAAAGTGGCACGAAATCAGCGACGCGCGTTCGCTGGTTGCTTGAACAGCTTGAAGCAGAAACTGCTGACGTAGCTCCAGGCGCGGATGTTATGTGCGAGCAGATAATGCACATGATCTTCGTCGAGATGATAAGAATATGCATTGCTCAAGGCCAACTAGACGCAGGATGGCTTTCAGCCTTGTCCGACCCGAGGGTAGGGAAAGCGCTTCAGTTGATGCACTCGGACTTCAGAAGGCAGTGGCGGCTTGAGGAGTTAGCTCAGCACTGCAATCTTTCGAGATCGCAATTTGCTGCGCGGTTCGCGGAGGCGGTAGGCATGTCACCAATGGATTACTTGTTCCGTTGGCGGATGCATATAGCAAGGCGGGCGCTGCAAAGACCCGACAGCGTAATTTTGAATGTGGCCGAGCAGGTTGGCTATCATTCTGAAGCGGCATTCGGGGCTGCGTTCAAACGCATGTTTGGCATCGCGCCCCGCCGCTACTCCGCCTCGAAACTTACCGACGGCCACAGACTGGACGTCGGAAACGGTCTGTCAGAAAATCTGTTCTAAGTCTCTCCAGGCAATTCGAGTATGGGATTCGAACAATGGCTTGAGGCAATACGCGCTTCTCGCCATTCGAACAGTTTAGAGCCTGTTTTGTGATCAATGACGAGGATGTCGCGGTAGCATTCCTCGAAAAATTCCGTATGGATGGCATCATGAAGCCCCGCGAAGATCATTCGCTGTTCCCAGCTTCTCCCTCCGCTACAAAAAGAAACATCAAATAGTGCCACTCTTGCGTCCCAGTGCGGAACCTTAATCGGGTTTCTTTCATCGCTGAGACACGCCGTCGAAAATGCAGCATATGGGGGAGGGAAATAAACGCATCCAACTCTAAGAGGAACCTGCGTTCAAGATCGCCCTGCCAGGAACCAGAGGTCATGGCGCGCCTCCAGAATCCGTTTGAATTCGGATCGTCATAGCGCTCTACCCGTCGATGCGCGTTTCCGTTGCGGCAGATCATGATCTCGATGGACGCTCGTGTCTGCTCATTTTCATGTAAATTGGCCATCGTCCTTCCAAGACCACGTACATATTCGAGGTAGCTTGTCGCTGCCATAGTCTACCACTCTTAATGGGAAATTGGGTGTCAAACCGCTGTTAATATTAGCATCTGTGAGGGCCAGGTTGTGCAGCCTCCTGATAAGATGACCTATCCAGCCCGTCTTGCAGCAGTTGTCAGAAGCGCAATGAATGAACTTCTGTCGACACTGTCGGCTGCATTTACGAGAGCAATAAGAGGGTCATCAATCAATTCACTTAGCGTGAATTCTATCTGATCAGCGGCCTGGCGCGGGGTCACCGGAGGCACCACCTGTCGGCCGTCTCCGTCAACGAGGTTTCGGGAGGTCAAACCACAATGACGCTTGCTATACATTTTTAGGATCACTGCTTGGGGACAACTATGTTGAGCTTGATGAACTGTGATTATTTGAGAAGATATTGCAGTTTTTGTATCGCTGCATACACCGATACGATAGCATACTTAAGTTCACTTCTATTTATTCCATAATGCTGCAAAGCTCTCACTGCTGCTTGTACCGCACTCCTCCCAACAGGTGGCATTGTGGTTGGCTCGATGTCTCCCCTCCATCGAGCACCCAGCGGACTAGGTCCGCTTTAAGGGCCGTCTTCTCCCGCGAAGACGGCCCCTTTTTATGCGTGCTAAGGCAGGAAGGTTGGTAGGCAGACGAGCGAGATAAAGAAGCTCTTCAAAAGGAAACAGGCTGCCTGCTGGAAGGCAGCCTGTTTTGGATCATTGATCCAATGCCCCGACAGGGGGACGAGGCATTGTAGCTGGCGGTGCTACAGCTACCTTGATGAGGTCAGGTAGCGGGACAAGATTATAATGGATGTCACCCTGCACCAGCTAAACTCGGGTATATATTGCGCGGGCCGAAGTTACTAATTCAGCACAAAGCAAGCGTCAATTATCATCGCCTGGGCCGCGAATAAAGAATATCCCGGACATGCCGATCAGGTCGATTGCTTGCAGAATGAACAGAGGCCATTCGTTTGACATTCCTTGATTATGCAGGCCCGCGTGTAAACAATCCAAGGTTAAGGTCGAAAGCTTGCCGACTTAGACGATGTCGAACTTTCCATCACTGGACATGGTAATCGTAGTCTACTCTAATCCAAAGGATAACTGATGTACGCGAGGTGCTTCGAGTCCTTGGACCAAGAGGTGACGTTGATGGTTCCTTGGCCGCCATGGAGATCAACAAGTTCGCGTATCGTGCCGTTCTCCAAACTTAGAAGCCGGAGCTTCACTGGCTGATCGGCGGGGTGTCCTACGGTTCCTGGCTCGTAGCTGAGATAAGCGAGCATACGTCCATCCGGCGATGGGTGCGGAAACCAATTCACACGCTCATCTGACGTCAACTGGTCCACCTTCTGATCGGCAAAACTCACTTGAAAAATCTGAGCGTGGCCCTCAATAGCCGAGTTATATTCGGAGTTGAAAAATAGCGATAGCCCATCGCGGGCGAAATCAGGTCCGTCAGCTGGCGAATAACCATCTCCGATCTGCGTTTCCGTACCGCTGTCAAGATCGAGCATCCATAGAGCCCGACGCCCCCATTCATCACCGTTCAAATCTTCCACACCCACGTAGGCAAGTTTAGCGCCGTCTGGGCTAATCCCATGCAGGAAATGCTTGAAGCGTCTGGTTGCGGGCTTGGCGACGGTAATTTGCTGCGCATGGCCGCCCTCAAAGGGAAGCCGATAGATATGCCCGTCATTTGCTGACAGATAATGCCATTTTCCATCCGGCGAGATCAGATGGTCGTTGTTGAGTTCCGGTAGACCGGTCGAGGGAAT
Source organism: Pararhizobium arenae (assembly GCF_001931685.1). GTDB lineage: Bacteria > Pseudomonadota > Alphaproteobacteria > Rhizobiales > Rhizobiaceae > Pararhizobium > Pararhizobium arenae. Next base: position 48,339 of record NZ_MOOY01000007.1, read on the forward strand.
TTCCACCAACTTTGGGTCTTTCAGATCAATACGAAACAGCAGTCCATCGGCGTTGACTAGGATAAACCTACCGTCGGGGTGCCAATTCGGAGATTCGAAAAGGCGTTCTCCAGACGAGAAGACAAGGCTTGCTACCCCAGTCGTCACGTCAATAATATGTAACTCCGCGCGCTGCTGTGGGCCAAGTTTGCGTGCCCAGCGGACTTGCTCAGGTGTCGCTGGCGAGATCATTTGTATTACTCCAATTTGATGGGTTCCCGAACGCCAGAGGAGGACCCTCTGTTTTTGACAGTAGCGCGGGGGAAGCTAAATTCCGACCCTGGAATGCTAGAGCGTCAGCTCGGATGTTTCCTACATTGTCCTGATGCCCCTTGCACCATTCGATGGTTAAGCGGGGCAGCATTTGGAGCAGGGTATCAATCTCCTGCCATATTGACGCGTTCGGAATGCTTCGCGAGCGTCCGCGTAAACCCGGTTTTCTTCTGCGCCAAGAGTTCGACCGCCAACCATGCCGCCACTCGTTACAGCCCCGGACGATATAGATGGAATCGGAGAACAGGGTAACGACTTGGTCTTTGGTATTTGCAGCAATCCAGGTGAGCGCCATCGCAACCGCTGTCAGTTCAGCTGCGCTGCTGTCGCCACCACGGGTACGACCACGGTCTTCTGCAACGAGGATTCCCGACCTGTACACCACGAAACCCCAGCCACCTCTTCTTGCCACAGGATCGAACGAGCCGTCAGTGTAAGTTGTGAGGTGAGCGCTCTCAGCTGCCCGGGCGTGGTTTGCTTCACACACCTGCGTCGAAGCTCTTGGCTATGATGTTAATTCCCGTGCCGGTGTCGAGTACCACCCGAAGGTCGCGGATCATTTCAGCGGCGTGAAGCAACGAGTGATGCCATTCATCAATCGGCACGCGATCCACACCTGCTGCCACGGTTTTGATGTAGATAATTGCATCTCTTCCTCGTATCGGGACTATACCCGCCTCGGCCCTGAGGTCGGCGATTACGGAAATCGACCGGTCGAGTAGCGATTTCACTTCCGTCGGATGAAGTGAATGCGGTTCATTTGCTGCGCGCACAAGTCGGGAGACAAAGTCGGTCGTCGTGGTCACCGGTTCCTCCCTATCTCATGCGGCTCCGATGTATCTTACGCACGGTTTCAGGGCTGCCAAGTGGGCCAGCCTGCGATCTTTATGCCTTCACTTCGACAGACGAGAGCTGCGGCGGGTTCCATCGAAAAACCCTGGAGGTTTTCTCTGTACCCATTTCACAAACTTCAAAACCGCCTCGTTTTCCAACAACGCCTCAACCGTTGAATAATTTTTCTCCAGTTCCACTTCGGAGAATAGCGCATGGAGCTGGCGATGGCAGATGCGGTGAAGCGTCTTGGTCTCCCTCCCGCCGCGACTTTTGGGCACGAGGTGGTGCTCGTCGCGTTGATCCTCTGGAATAACGCGTCCGCACAAGGGGCAGGTGACCGGCGGCGGTGCCTCGTACCAAGATATTATGTGACGCTTCGATTTTCGAACCATTTGAGAGAAGCGAGGAGCTTGTTTGTGGGGCCATGGAGTTTTGCGGCGGGGCTTGACGCTTAAGGAATTGGCTCTGATCCTTTAACCAGGAGTCAATTGGTGAAGCCGACCATGTCACAGAGAAGTGTTGCATCGCAAGAAGCTAAGCGGGATGTGGAGCGCGTCGCAGCCCAACTCCTCGAAGAAGCGCAATCCGGTGGCGTCGGTCACAATCGTATGGAAAGGGAGGATGCGGCGGCAATCGCAAGCGTCTTGAGAGATTACCATTCCCGTCGCGGGCGCGCCGGTCCCCAAGTTTAGAGGTCGACGACCAGGCCAGGCACAAATCCGGTTTGAGCGCGTTCACGCTCATACCCGCGCGGATTGCAGATTACCCGAGTGATGCCTTCCCGGTAATCCCGAAAATGATGAATGTGACCATGGACCCAGAGGTCAGGTTTTCCTTGCGCGATCATCGCAGACAGGTCCGAAGCGAAGGCGGCATTGCTTGGGAGACCTCTGAAAGCGGGGTGGAGAGATCGAGCCAGTGGCGCGTGATGGGACAGGACGACAGTGCGGCCATCGAATTGGTCTTCCAACTCGCTCGCTATGAAGTCGCGGCTCTCCATGTGTCGTTCGATCAGTTCCTTCGCCGTCAAGAGGCCGGGCATTCCTGTCTCTGGCCAATCCGAGCGATAAATCGCGTGGAAGTCCATCATGTAACGTTTGCAGATGTTGATTGCGTAGGATTTGCGTTCAGGAAGCGGCAGTTCATTTTGAATGCCGTGCTCGATTTCGAAATCAGTCCACAACGTCGCGCCAATGATACGGATTTTACCAAGCACGATGGTCTCGTTTTCTAAGACCGTGACGGTAGAGCGCCTTGCCATCCTTCGCGCTGTTTGGAGACCTGCGTGGATGGCCGCCTCGTAGAACTCGTGATTGCCGAGCACCATTACGACCGGCATTAGTGGGCTGATATAGCGGAGCACGAATTGCATCGACATCTCAACACTACCCGACACATCACCCGCGCAGATACAGATATCTGCGTCAGGAATTTCGAGGTCGGTCCAAGAAAGCTCGGAATTTTTGACGTGAAGATCGCTGACGATCCAAGCTTTCATGGGTTCGCCTATCGGTGAACGAGGAGTATGGAAGGGGGCGGCGGAACCTGGTCGACATTGACAGGTCCTCGATCAATCGGAGCGTCAGCCGGTAAATTCCAGCCGCTGTATTGAGACGTCGGCAACGCAGAGACCTTGTAGAAGGGTTTTCAGCCGTTCATCCTCCAATCTCTTTTCTTGTTGCAGCGCTCGGGCTAGTGCGATCATAGCGTCGAGGTTAGCTTCAAGCAGGCTTTTTGCGCGGGAATATTCTGCCCGTAGGATGTCGTCGACGTCGCTTCGAAGTCCGGGTGAGGTTTCGAGAAGCTTTTGAACGGGACGATCAACGTCGTCGGGAAAAACTGAGAGCCGTTTTCCGAGACCAAATCGAGTAATCATGAGCGCAGCAGACTCGGTCGCACTGGTCAGGTCGCTTCCGCGTGAGCCTCCGGCGGTCGTCGAGCGATTTTTAAAGACAAGCTCTTCGCCGACCATCCCGGCTAGGCTAATCGCGACGTCCTGCCGAAACCATTGCTCAGTCCGCAGCGGAGGAGTTGGACAATCCGATGATGTTCGACCAAGCGCATCGTGTACGTCAACGTTGTCGTGGTAATCGTCAAACAGCTCAACGGAAGTCACACTTCCTGGATTCGAGAGTTCGGTAAGGACAACATGCGCGGCTTCGTGAATGCAGATACGCCATCGCTCGTCGTCGCTGAGCGGTGTCTGCTTTGGGACGACGGCCCATACGTCGTCAATCATCACACTGCGGTTCTGAATGCGAGCCACTTGCTTCGCTTTACGAGCGAGGCGCTCAAGGTCGGACCCGGTCTTGCCATTCAAATGCCGCGCGATTTCACGAAATTCCTTTGAGGCGGTCAACTCAGGGAGGTAAAACCGAAGGATTTCCGCCCGTTCACTTGTGCCCGGTCGCTTCATTTCCACATGCGTTTCCAACCTGCCCGACCTCAAAATTGCGGGATCAATGGCCTCGGGGAAATTTGTGGACGCAACGACTACTACGCCCTCGCGACCGGCGACGCCGTCCAAAGCCTCCAGAAGTCCATTGACCACCTCGGTACAATAGTGCCGGTTATCGCCAGAAAACGCTCGGCGATCTCCAACACTGTCGATTTCATCGATGAGCAATATCGACGGGGCTCTGTCCCGAGCTTCCCCGAAATCCTGTCTCATCGCTTTTAGCAGGTCCCCCAAATGGCCGGTGGCCTGCCACTTGGCAAGCGACGTCGGAACAAGATGTGCGGCACACTCGTGCGCGAGGGAAGCGGCAAAAGATGTCTTGCCGACACCAGGGGGGCCGTAAAGGAGAATCCCCCGGTCTAGATCACACCAATCCAACTGACCGGATCGCCACAGCCGTAGATCGCTTTTGAACTTCTCACCCCATTGACCAGCTTCACCGTACGCAGCCAGCGGGACCAATCGTGGGCCCTTCGCAGGTTTAGTTTGAAGCTTTTCAAGCCTAGTCAGGGCAGCGGCGGCCGACCGACCTTTTCGGAAAATGGAATTGATGAAAGCGGGGTCATGGTGCCTGAGGCGCTCTTTTTCGTCCGCTGAAAGCGGACCGGTTTCAAGCTGGCGCGTTAGACTGTCGAGATGTCGATCATCAAGAATTTCAAGGTCGACAATGGTATCGGCGCTGATTTCGAATTCTGGGTGCAATTCCGCGCCCCGTGGGACGAATACAATAAGCTTTTGAGCATCGAGGTAGCCGTCAGGGCTAAAGTCCCAGCTTCCTTTCTTGGTCCGAGGCGAATGGCAGAAGGATTTTATCTTCGAATTTCCTCGCCCGCCCGACTGCAGGGAAATTTCGGCCGCATAGTCAAAATCGTCGATGGGCCAGTTTCGAGGAACGCTGATCACCAGAACCGATGTCGCGTCAGCGAAAAAATCCTTCTGCTGTCGCATCAATCGCACGAATGCGCAGAATGCCAGAAACTTTCGAGGACTCGCCGCCAATGCAGTTGGGGCCGACCGACGATTGAGCTTCCCCGAGGTTCGGGAAATTACGGCTTGAAGGTTTGATGTCGCGTTCATCAGATGCTCGATAGCTTCGTCGAGCAATTCCTGTTCCGGATCAGATTTCACTGGTTGCTGCCTCCGATCAATGGACGGCCAAGCCGATACCAACGGTTAAGCGTACGAGCGAGTTGCCAGTGTTCGTCCCAGTAAACAATTTCTGTAGACGCCGCAGGTTTCCCATCTCTCACCGTTGGATGGCCGAGAACGGTACCTAACAAGATTGGGACGGCGCGCTTGGCGATTATCCAATCTGAAATCGAGACCTCAGGAGCAATAGACTCGGGTCCGTCCCGGCCAACCTGTTCGAGGTCGTTTGCCAGGCGTCGGTAGATTTCAATCAATTCCTTCGGTGATGAAAACGATAGCTCAGCCTCTGAACGCGGCATGAAAGGTCTCCCATGATTCTTTAAATAGCCGCGCCTTCTGGTTCGACTGTTACATCATGGATAATAAATGCGGCAAAATGTCAACTATGTTAGGCAGGATGTAACATATGTTGACATTTTCTTTGAAGGCGCATTTTTCGGCCTATGGCCATTGCTTACTCAAAAGACGTCATCCGGGCGGCTCGGCTTATGGTCGACTGGAATCAAAGCCAGTTGGCTAAGGCCGCGAAGGTTTCGCGGCAGACGCTGGCTCGCATTGAAGACGGTGATAACGCCACGGTGGAGACCGTGAAGAAAGTGATTGCGGCTCTGGAGAAGAGAGGCCTCGAATTCATCGAGGCGACCGAAACCCGTGGTGCGGGTGTTCGGTTTATTGATCCAAATAATCGGCGTAAGGACGACGCCGATCAGAAGGGATGAAGTGCAGGGGCATCCCGCGCTTAGAACTTCAGCTTCAAAGTTTAAGCAACGCTGGCCACCTCAGATCATTTTCGCGTGTTGTCGACGACCAGGCGTGGGAACGGCGGGCGTCTTGTAACCTCGGACATCTTGATGATGCCTGCTGGGTTCAACTGGGGGTCGGCCATCGCGTCGGTAAGTAGTTCATACAGCATGCTGTCTTTGGGCATTTCGGAAAACACCTTGAATGCACTGGCACAAAGCCTGATGCGTTCATCATCGAGCATATCCTTTCGGTCACTCTCCACAAGCATGTCACAAACCGCCATGACCTTGTCGCGCTGTCGCTTATGATCGAGCCCTGAGGCTGCCGCGATGGCCAGGTTGGTATAGTGCTGGGTTGTCGTGTTAACCGAAGAGTGCCCCAACGCGTCGGCTACCTCCGACAACACGGTGTTCAGAACCGCGTGCGTGAAGTATCCAAACGTTTCGAGGTTGCGCCTGAGTATCTTCGCAGCGATGTTTGTGGCGTAGTTTTTGCGAAGATCGTGGCCACTGCCGCTGACATTTGCATCTTTAAAAGCTTGGAGCATGATGTCGCTAACGGTGCTCTCGGTGAGAGGTTCGCCGGTTTTGAAGGACAAGAATAGCGTATCTTCCGGAATGTATGCCGGATCAGCGGCCTGCCACCTTTTTATCAAAATGTTTCGTCCACCCCAGATGACGACTGTCAGAAGATCATATAGCAGATCAACGGTGAATCCGGCTTGTCTTTCCTTGCTCCCCTTTCCCAAAATCCGAACGCCGACGTAGAGACGATTTTTTTTATCGGTGAAGTGCTTGAGGGCCTTTAAGACAATTTTCTGGGCCTCAGGGTCATCCGCAAGCTCGGCAACTGACTCCATGTTGGCGATACGCTGTTGACCCAAACCTCTTAGAAGTTGCTCGTCCTTCATGGCCTTTGTCAGGTCTCGAAGGGAAAGGGCAGGTACTTCGTGCGCGCGTAGGCCCGCACCTACCATCACACGTCCCATACCCCAATCGCGTTCGCATTTTATGATGCTATCGATATCGTGAATATCTTTTTTACGATTGGAGGGGGAACGAAGCTCTGAAAGGACGAGAGCGCAATCGGCGTTCACCACCACCTTCAGTTTGGGCTTCATCTGCTTCACCGATTTAGAGCCGGACCAGACTGTTACCCATTTACCGGTTTTTGTTTTCACTTCCTTTGTAGATATCGGGAATTTCGTGGGCTGCCCTCGTCTGTTTTCGCCGACGAATTCTGGCGTCAAGGTTCCGTCCGGCTGGCAAACCATGGCATCAGGGATATGCCGATAAAAATGGAAGACGCGCTTGAGCTTGGCCTCAATCTGTTCATGACTGACGCCCTTTTTACGCTCATGCTCTCGCCACTGATGCATTTTGAGATCATCGGCCTCGTTCCAGGGAATTCCGCGTTCGCCAAGGTAAGCGAACCATTCGCGCAGAGAATAGGCGCGGGGCTCCATGGATTTGATGCCCTCGAAGTTTTTCCTGCAAAGATGTCCGAAGAAAAAGACCAGCGGTTCACAAAGGGTGCCATTTGGCCACCGAATGATAGGCATCCCAGGCCTTGTCTCTCCGAACCATTCGACATCGGGACCTGCAAAGGTCATTGAGAATGTGCTGCTGGGGAGTGGTGTAACGACCGGACGAGGTTTTGTACCGGTTTGAGATTTAACGCCTGGCATCACGTTTCCCCACCCCGGCCCCTAGCATGGCAATTTGGTTCATAAGTTCAAAATTTTGCGCTTCAAGGTTGGCTACTATCCGCTCCAGCTCGTCTATCCGCTGCTGCAGCCTGAATTTCTTCCGCTTGTCAGCTGCGTCGACCGTAGCTAGCGCTTCGTAGTAAAGTGATATCAGTTCACCGTACCGACCGTCGGGCTTATCGACGACAGGGTCCTTCCAAGGCCAGAGCTTTCGGCTGTGATCTGTCCACGCTCGGAGTGCCGTGCGGTCCTTGTAGTTGTCTGGCATAACAAGTGCACGAAGTGGCTGGTCGTCAATCATGTCGATGAGCAAGCTGACCTTCCTCATGGCGGACACGAGGGTCCGCTTTCCCTTGTCGGCAGGGCTGGTCCGGAAGACGTCAGCCTGTTCCATAGGTCGGTCCCAGACTTCTGAGGTTTCGTGCCGAGTAACGCCGATTTTTACCTCGAAAAGCTCCAGACGACGACGAATGTCGGCGGCTTGTATCGAGCCCTTCGGTTTGTCCTCAGACGCGCGCCTGGTCCTGATTGCAAGTGATGGTGCACGACTTGCCATTATGCGATCTCCGCTTCTTCTTTACGGGCGCGAATCTTGGCTTTGCGCTCCTCCAAATTTGTCAGTCGCCGCTTTTGCTCACGCTCATTCGGTGCCGTTGCGATGGCGGCTTCCTCTTTCGCAACGTGCTGTTCGACGATGCGCTGGTTTGCCTGGAACATAACCCCGTAGATGCAGTCGAGGCAGGGGTTGATACCGCTAAAAGCCAAATCGACTTTCGAGCATCGCCCCGTTACCCCCTCCGAATCCGGCGATTTCGCAGCAGCCGAGAGCTTGTTGCATTCGGCGAGGGATAGGTCGTCACCACCATTAAGGTTGGCCGTGCAATGCGCTATCCCACCTGGTACAGGCTCAAGAAAGCGGTTGAAGGCTTGCGTCTTCAATCGTTTCGCAAGTGCGTCCAAAAACTTTTCTTCATCGTTCGTAGCGGACGTAATTCGGACGTCAGCCGCCGCCGCCGCGATCATGGTCTCCAAGTCCATTTTCAACCTGGTGAGGCCGCGACCGATAGCCTTGTCTGTGCCCTTATGTTGGTTGATCATATGGCGCACATAAGCTCCCCTGCGCACCTCATCAACTTCATCTACAGTGTTCTTGAGTTCGGCGATTTCTTCTTTCGTCTTGTCGATCCAGGCCTTCAGCTCCTTCGAATACTTTTCCTTTGCGACACTGGAGCGTGCCCGTAGTTCGTCTTCCAGGCGTTTGATTTCCCCGGCCATAGCTTCGGTAATATAGACGCGGGTCATCTCAGGGTCGTAATGACGGAGCAGATATGCCAGCGAGTCCAAATCGTGCCACTCAAACCCATAATAATAGTAGATGGCAAACCCACGCCTCAATTGGTGACTTGCCAAGCTCCATTCAGCCTCGGGGTCCACAGGCCTCAGCCCCGTGTAATCGACAAATTCTTTCATGTTCTGGGTGAACACGAACGCAACTCGGCTTGTTTGCTTGAAGAAATTGAAGAGGGGCGCTTCAGCTTTGGCATTAACACCACCCTTGGTAAGCTTGTTTACGATTTCGACGGCAGCCGCAACCATCTGCGGTACCGGAATTTTGTCGATCCCCTGCAAGGTTTTTTCGATGTAGACAGTGAGGTAGTAATGGGCTCCTACTTGTGTGATGCAGTTTGAGCGAAGCATCTGTATCTCTCCGCCCCGTCGAGCAGAAAAACACCCGATGATGATCGCGCAGGATGCCAACAAGTGTTTGACTGCTGCCCCGAGCGATATACGCCCTTCGGATTCAGTCTCTGAGACGTCCTGAATTGTCCATCCGTGGTGAAGCTTCGGTGCCCCCTCTGGACGCAAGGGATCAATGCGTGCGATGAAACGCTTTCCGTGTGCTGTTATAGTGCCACGGTTGTGAGCGCGTCGGCTTTCTACAGCTTCACATATATAGTCACTGTACTCGAAAATCCATTTCGCAGCTTCCTTGAGAAGGCGCATGAAATCCTCGGGCTCAAGGGTGTTCGTTCGTTCGCCTTGTCGAAGCTCCAGGCTCTTTATAACCTGCTTAAAGCTACGTTTTTCGAACGCATTGAACGTCAGCACACCGTGTGTGAGTTGTCCTTCTACGCCCAGTCTGTAGAGTTTCATCCAGGGGTAAAAGAGTTTCTGGACGCTCGACTCCGCATAATCTTCGCGGCCTTCTCGGTCATCTCTTCTGACAAGGGAAGCAACCAATCTTGGTACGACCGGGTGATCTATCGATCCCAGTCGGTCCACAAGCTCCGAAACAAACGCTCGCGATGTTGAAAGGTGTATCTTTGTTGTGCCCATCATATCAGCGAACTGAGGCCAGTCAAAATACTGCCGATGGTTTTTCGCATCCTCCTTGTAGAACTGAGTAATATCAATTTTTCCAAAGTTTATTGCACTGAAAACGACGTCGAGCCGGTCCATGATCGGAAGAAAATGCAAAGGATCGCCAGAGACATCATCGCAATAAACCTCGAAATTATGCTTTGTAATGTGCTCGTTATGTTCAATCCCGTTGCTAAGTCGCCAACGCGTAAAGAGATCATATTGACGGGCTCTTTGGATTGCGAGCATAGGGGCTATAGGCTTTTCCCCTGTCGCACCCAATCCAGATAAGACAAAGACCTTCTTCACTAGATAATCGAGTTTGCGTCGGGGAGTCGTGAGCCGCACTCCTTCGAAATCGATGACGTTGTCGAAGTCAAACCAAAGAATTTTTTCATCACCGCGACCGACGATTTGTCGTACGCCCCAGTGATTGTGGTGGATGTTTATCTGGTTGCCTTCTAGGGAACGACCATCAGGGGTCTTTTTCGACGCGATGACTGCGGGCGGCAAACGAAACTTTGAAATCGTTTCGAAGTAAATCCGCTCCATTTCGCTAATGCTGGGTTCGAAGTTCATCGTCACACCTCCAGCAATACGGGGAGGCTGACCTTCCCGGATTTCACTAGGCGTCTTGCATGACGGGCCGCAGCCCAATAGTCGCGCCGAAGTCCACTAGCAATTATCTTTCTGCCGACGGCCTTTATTATCGCTAACAAGGCTTTGCCTTGGATGACCCAGCGTTGATGTGAAACCTCGTAGCGCTGATTTTTTACTCCCGCGTGGCAAAGGTACAGATCAACCAGGTTGGAGAACGTTGGCTCGAACACGAAGTCATCTGTTACCTCGCCGTCCAGCTCCAATTGGGTCATGCCACATGCGCTCATGACGCCGGTGTGGAGAGCTACCATGCGGAAATGCGTTCTTGTTTCGTCGCTTATGTTTAGCTTAAGCGCGATACGCTTGTTTAGGGTAAGTTCCTGTATGCACCCTTGCATCACCCTTACGGAATCCTCGTAGGTGCGGGCAGCTTGTTGATCCACGAAGTAATTCGTGGCTAGAACTTTGCTGGACCGATGACCTGCGATTTCGGCAATAAAGCTCGGCTCATAACCCGCCGTCGACAGCGTGTTGAGGAACGATTTTCGCATTGCAGAGAATGTCGCGCCCTTTCTAGTCAGCGGGCCTTCGGGCATCAGAACGCCGGGGTCACGATCAGCCTTGACCACCGTGTCAGTTCGTTGGCTGAGCGCATAAAAGAACAGGTTTTCCGTCTCACCCTTGGCCCAGCTGCGGCTCAATGCCTGTAGCTTCTCGAAGCGATCAAGGATTTGAATTAGTTCAGACTCCGGTGCCAAGCTCGTCTGTTCGTCAGCCTTGGCCAAACGCAATTCGTTCGCAACTTCGTCCCAGTGCGATTTCAAATCCATTTCAGCGATCCCACGCACGACCGCCGCCATTTCCTTGCCAGCATGGACCATGTGTCCGGCGCGGTTTTTGAAGTTCGCCAGGACTTGTTCCGAGCCGAGAAGAACCGAAGATGATGTTCGGAAGGCATAGGGCTGTTTGGGCAATCCCTGTATAGGTTGGCGGTTCCAGCCGGTGTCTGTGCAAAAAATCACCTGCACGGCCTGGTTCGCGCGAAATGTTGGTCCAATACAAGCAAGGACGGTGTCTGCGACGGTCGTATAGTTTAGAACGTCCTGACTGGTTTGGATGTCGAGACCAAACCCACGCCATATCTCCGCGTCTTTGAGCTGATCTATCCGATCTGCGAGTGGGACTGACCAGGTCATGCTGAATTGGGAACGACCATTCGTTTCCCACGACCGAATTTCGTCCACGATCAACCTTTTCAGGGTCTTGACCGCTTTTTTATTCTTCACCCAGGAGCATTCGTTGTTCAGAACGCACTGACCGAAATGGAAGATTTTTTCGTATCGCTCAAAAACCTCTAACGCGGCCTTTCTAAGTAAGGCGAGGGCCACCGCATCGCGACGCTCTGGCTCAACCCCCTCGAATTCCGGCCAGTCCAGGGTACCCAGTGAGGTGTAGTTCCCGCCATCGTGATGAGAGCCCATCGGCATGGTTCGGGGGTCGATTTTCGGGAAGCTTTCGGGGTCGAACTCCCTAAGCTTGTTCAGCGCCTTAAGGAGATGATCGCGTTGAGCACGTATCGACCCGCTCTTCCAGACGCCGATTTTTTGCAGACCATCGACCCAGCAAAGGATCGCGCTACGGATTGCTCCTAGCGTTGCATGCGAGTCTACATCGCGATTGTCATTGGCTACATACGCTCGCATCCATTCGGCTTCGGAGGTGTCTGACGTGGCGACCCAGCCGAAGAACCGCTTCGCTCCCGCTGTCTTGTGTCCGCTTCCTACGATCTCTTCTAGTTTAGCAATTACTGGATTATCGAGCTTTTCGCGGACCTCTTGCCATGTCGGTACCGGGTCTAATGCTGCTGCCATAATGATTCCTATTGCGAAGGTATATAAGAAACGCTATATATTCCTTCGCAATAAATTGAATTTATTACGAAAAAGTTATGGCTGCCTTATACCTTCTGTTTTCGCAAAACGGGAAAACGAATTCGTATCACAATGGGGCCATGATTTTCGGCCGGAATATCGCGAACTCGGCCAGCTTGGCGAACATTTTCCAGGTGTTCCGCGCATTGCGCTGACGGCAACGGCCGATCCGCATACGCGCGAAGATATTATAGAGCGGCTCGGATTGCAGCAGGCGAAGGTTTTTTCGACCAGTTTTGACCGCCCCAATATCGCTTACGAAATCGTCGAGCGCGACCAGCCACGACAGCAGCTCCTGCGTTTCCTGTCTCGCCACGAAGGGTCGAGCGGCATCGTCTATTGTTTGTCGCGCGCCAAGGTCGAGGATACCGCCGAGTGGCTGAACACACAGGGCATCCGGGCCTTGCCCTATCATGCCGGCATGGACCGGGCGATCAGAGATTCCCATCAGGATGCGTTCCTGAAGGAGGAAAACCTCTGCCTTGTCGCCACGGTCGCCTTCGGCATGGGTATCGACAAACCGGATGTGCGCTATGTCGCCCATCTCGATCTTCCGGGCTCCGTGGAGGCCTATTACCAGGAAACCGGCCGCGCCGGGCGCGACGGACTGCCATCTGACGTGTGGATGGCCTATGGCATGGCCGACGTCATCCAGCGACGGCGGATGATCGACGAAGGGCAGGCCGCCGAGGAGATCAAGCGGGTGGAGCGCGCGAAGCTCAATGCGCTGCTCGCCATCTGCGAGACCGCATCCTGCCGCCGCCAGGCGATCCTCGGTCATTTCGGGGAAGCGCATCCCGGTCGATGCGAAAGTTGCGACACCTGCCTTAAACCGGTCGAGACCTGGGACGGCACGGAGGCAGCGATCAAGGCGCTGGCCGCCGTCTACCGAACCGGCGAACGTTTCGGCACCGGCCATGTGATCGACGTGCTGATGGGCGTTGCCAACGAGAAGACGGAGCGCTTCGGCCATATCGATATGCCGGTCTTCGGGGCGGGCAAGGATATTCCGGCCAAGACGTGGCAGTCCGTCTTCCGCCAGCTTCTGGCGGCCGGCCTGATCAGTGTCGATCATTCCGCCTTTGGCGCGCTGAAGCTGGAGCCAGAATCCTGCGCGGTTTTCAAGCGCGAGCGCGAATTGCGCTTTCGCAAGGATCGACCTTCGCTCGGAAAATCTCAACGCAAGGGATCGCCTGCCGCCGCCGCCCGCAGCACGCTTTCGGATCGTGATGGCGAGCTTTTCCAGGCGCTGCGCTCCTTGAGGGCGACGCTTGCGAAGGATCTCAACGTGCCGCCTTATGTGATCTTCCCCGATACGACGCTGATCGCGCTCGCCAGGGAGCGTCCGTCCGATGAGGATGAACTGCTCGATATCCCCGGCATCGGTCAGTCGAAGCGCGAGCGCTACGGCGATATCTTCCTGAAGGCTATCCGGGATCATGAAGGTGGTTGAGAGGCGGGCTCGCTGAACCCGCTTTTTTGTGGGATACAGGCAAACGGAACTTCCAGAGTCCTCACGGAGGAGCATCGCATGTCGTCGCTTGAACTGTTTGCCACATTCCTGATCACGACGGCGATCTTTGCCTATATTCCCGGTCCCGCCATGCTCTATGCGGCGGCCCAGACGATGGCGCGCGGACGCTGGTCGGGCATGATGGCGACGCTCGGTATCCATATCGGCTGCTATGTGCATGTGCTTGCCGCGACGGCGGGTCTTTCGATCCTTTTTCAGGCGGTGCCGACGCTGTATGTCGCCGTCAAGCTCATGGGCGCGGCCTATCTTGTGTGGCTCGGGGTTTCGCTCATGCGTGCCAAGGTCAATGGCGAGGCGAGCGTCTCCGGCATCTCGCCCAAATCCGGCCGGCGCGCCTTTCTGGAAAGCGTGACCGTCGAGGTGCTCAATCCGAAAACCGCGATCTTCTTCCTCGCCTTCCTGCCGCAGTTCGTCGATGTTTCCGCCGGCTACCCGGTCTGGCTCCAGTTTCTGGTGCTTGGCACGATCGTCAACTGTATCTTCTCGTCCGCCGATATCGTCTGCGTCCTGCTGGCCGGCGCGGTGATGAAACGGTTGCGGCAATCCGGGACCGCCCAGCGCATGCTCCAACGGGCAGGCGGTACCGTTCTCGTCGGGCTGGGCGCCCATCTCGCCCTGCAGAAAAGCTAATCTACATTCTGACCGTCATGCCTCCATCGACGGTCAGGACATGGCCGTTGACGAAGGAAGCGGCAGGGCTTGCGAGAAACAGTGCCGCTCCGGCAATTTCGTCGGGTCGCGCCCAGCGTTGAACGGGGATGCGCTGGCGCACAAAGGGCATCAGCTCTTCATTTGCGGCCATGGCCGCGTTGGTCTCGGTCGCAAACCAGCCGGGCGCGATGGCGTTGCTGGTGATGCCGAAAGGACCGAATTCGACTGCCATCGACCGCATCAGCCCTGTCAGGCCCTGCTTGGCGGCGGGATAGATACCATCCCCGGGCATGGCGACCTGACCGTTGATGGACGTGACGGAGATCAGCCGACCGTATTCGTTCTTCCGCATCAGCAGGGCGGCATCCCGCGAGAGGATGGCAGAGGCTGTCAAGTCTGTGCGAATGAGTTCGTCGATCGCCGCGTCATCCATCTCCGCCAGCGGCCGGCGGTCGCGGGCGCCGACATTGTTGACGAGGATGTCCAGCCGACCATGCCTGTTTTCGATATCCGTCAGGGTTTTGCGCTGCGCTTGCCGGTCGGCAATATCGAAGGCTGCTGCCTCGGCGCTGCCGCCATCTGCGACAATCCTGCTGACTGCATTTTCCAGCGTCGCAGCCGTCCTGCCGGTGATGACGACGTGCGCCCCGGCTTCCGCAAAGGCGCGCGCCATTTCGAAACCGAGGCCTCGACCTGCACCTGTAACCAGCGCCACCTGACCCTTGAGGGAAAAACGATCGAAAATGCTCATGGGAGCTTGATGGCATGGGATGACATGATTTTCCATCGAAAAGGCCAGATTTCGCGACGTACCGTACCGTACGGTTCCTTGACATCGACAAGCCGTGGACGTAACCGGCTCCGATATTTACAATGGAGGAGGCCAAGGTGAAGGCTGTTGCATCATTCTCGACGTTTGTCGGCAAGACATTCGCGATCTGGGTTATTCTGTTTGCCGTTCTGGGGTTCTTCTTTCCCGAGACCTTCAAGCAGATCGCGCCTTACATCGTGACCCTGCTCGCCATCATCATGTTCGGCATGGGGCTGACGATTTCGGTCGAGGATTTCAAGGAGGTCGCACGCCGTCCGTTTGATGTCGGCATCGGCGTTGTCTCCCAGTTCGTCATCATGCCGTTGCTTGCTGTCGTGCTCACCAAGATCATACCCATGTCGCCGGAGGTTGCAGCGGGCGTGATCCTCGTCGGCTGCTGCCCGGGCGGCACATCCTCCAATGTGATGACCTATCTTTCCAAAGGCGATGTGGCGCTCTCCGTCGCCTGCACAAGCGTCACGACGCTGGCGGCACCGGTCGTCACCCCCTTTCTGGTCTGGATGTTTGCCAGCCAGTATCTGCCGGTCGATGGCTGGGCGATGTTCCTGAGCATCGTCAAGGTCGTTCTGGTGCCGCTGGCTCTGGGCTTCGCTTTGCAGAAGTTGCTGCCGGGCGTCGTCAAGGCTGCAGTTCCGGCGCTTCCGCTGGTCAGCGTCGTCGGCATCGTGCTGATCGTGTCTGCTGTGGTCGGGGCGAGCAAGCCGGCAATTGCCGAGTCCGGCATCATGATTTTCGTCATCGTCGTGCTGCATAACGGTCTTGGATATCTGCTCGGCTTCTTTGCTGCCAAGGCAAGCGGGCTTTCGCTGGCCAAGCGCAAGGCGATCGCCATCGAAGTCGGCATGCAGAACAGCGGCCTGGGTGCGGCACTCGCCAATGCCTACTTCTCGCCGGTCGCCGCTGTGCCGAGCGCTATCTTCAGCGTCTGGCACAATATTTCCGGCGCGCTGCTCGCCAATGTGTTTGCCCGCAATGTCGATGAGGATGAGAGCGGCAAGGTTGTCCCTGCCAAGTAAAAATTGCGATGGAAGGCGGCTTTTGTCGCCTTCCATGCTCCTGTCGCGATAGCGCCGTGTATCGCCGCTGTCCTCGGCTGTCTTGAGAGTTCGAATATGCTAGGTCTTGGCCGCAATGCCATCCAGCCTGGAGTGCGACGTCATGACCTCTGCCTTTATCGACCATTTGACCAGCGAACTCGAAGGCTTGAAATCGGCCGGCCTCTATAAGTCCGAGCGGGTGATTACCTCCAAACAGAGCGGCGAAATCCAGGTCGCGTCCGGCCAGAAAGTTCTCAATTTCTGCGCCAACAACTATCTCGGCCTTGCTGATAACGAGGAGCTGGCCGACGCCGCCAAGACGGCGCTGGATCGCTACGGCTACGGCATGGCCTCGGTGCGTTTCATCTGCGGCACGCAGGAAGAGCATAAGCAGCTGGAGGCGCGTATCTCCTCCTTTCTCGGCATGGAGGATACGATCCTCTATTCCTCCTGTTTCGATGCCAATGGCGGTCTGTTCGAGACGCTGTTGTCGGAGGAGGATGCGATTATCTCCGATGCGCTGAACCATGCCTCGATCATCGATGGCGTGCGGCTCTCCAAGGCAAAGCGCTTCCGTTACGCCAACAACGATATGGCTGCGCTGGAGGAAGAGCTGAAGAAGGCGGAAGGCAGCCGTTTCAAGCTGATCGCAACCGACGGCGTGTTTTCCATGGACGGTATCATCGCCAATCTTGGCGGCGTCTGCGATCTCGCGGAAAAATACGGCGCCATGGTCATGGTCGACGACAGCCATGCGGTCGGCTTCGTTGGCAAACATGGCCGGGGCTCTGCGGAATATTGTGGTGTCGAGGGGAGGGTCGATATCATCACCGGCACGCTCGGCAAGGCCCTGGGCGGCGCTTCGGGCGGCTATACCTCCGGCAAGCAGGAGGTGGTAGACTGGTTGCGGCAGCGCTCGCGGCCCTATCTGTTTTCCAACACTCTGGCGCCGGTCATCGCTGCCGCCTCGCTTAAGGTGTTCGATCTGATCGAGCAGGGCGATGCGCTGAGATCCCGACTTGAAGCCAATTCCGTGTTGTTTCGCACCGAAATGGCGAAACTCGGTTTCAGGCTGGCGGGCGAGGGGCATCCGATCATACCCGTGATGCTCGGCGATGCGGCGCTGGCGCAGGAGATGGCGGCCCGCATGCTGGAGAAGGGTGTCTATGTGATCGGATTCTCGTTCCCCGTCGTGCCCAAGGGGCAGGCGCGCATCCGCACCCAGATGTCGGCTGCCCACAGCGAGGCAGATGTTCGCAAGGCCATTGCTGTCTTTGAAGATGTCGGACGCTCTCTGGGCGTCATCGCTTGATACGATGCAGAAAGCCCGCTGCGGCGCAGCGGGCTTTCAAAGCGTTTGGCACTCAGTTCAGAACCTGAACGACCGTGTAGGTGTTGGGATCGACGATTACACGCTGGTTGTTGACAACGGTGTAGGCGTAGCGCGGGTCCTCCTGCACGGGGACAAGCACGACATCTCGCGGAATGGGCTTGCCGATAACGACCGGCTGCTGAACGACGACAGACTGCTGGACCGGCTGCTGCTGCACATAGGTCACGACCTTGGCCGGGGGCGGGTCGATTGTGCCGGCGGCAACGGCACCGACGACAGCACCGACGCCGGCGCCAACAGGACCGCCAACGATCGCGCCGGTGGCTGCACCGCCGACCATGCCGGTCACGGTTGCTTCCTGGGCGGCTGCCGTGGTTGCGAAGGCTGCAAGGGCAGCGGTAACGATAAGCATCTTCTTCATGACGTTCTCCTTTCAATTCGATGGCCGGAGAACGCGGGGCATGCGGTTTCGTTCCGATGCCGTTAATGATGCCGGGGTTGAAGAACACCCGGTATGCGTCATCAAGGGACGGATTCCGGGGCTGTAAAGCAGCCGGAGGACTTGCTACTGTCCGCCTCGGAAAAGGCCCGGATCGGCCTGTCGTGGAGAAAACGATGACCAATATGATGAGGGCGCTGGTAAAGGCGAAGCCGGAAGTCGGGCTCTGGATGGAGCACGTGCCGGTTCCCGAGCCGGGGCCGAACGATGTGCTGATCCGCGTGCGCAAATCGGCTATCTGCGGCACGGATGTCCACATCTGGAACTGGGACAGCTGGGCCCAGAAGACCATCCCGGTGCCAATGGTCGTCGGCCACGAGTTCGTCGGCGAAATCGCCGAGATCGGTACCTCCGTCACCAAGTACAAAGTGGGCGAGCGGGTTTCGGGCGAAGGCCATATCGTCTGTGGCAAATGTCGCAATTGCCGGGCAGGCCGCGGCCATCTCTGCCACTATACGAAGGGCGTCGGCGTCAACCGGCCGGGTTCCTTTGGCGAGTTTGTCTGTATTCCCGAATACAATGTCGTGCCGATCCCTGACGACGTGCCGGACGAAGTCGCGGCGATCTTCGATCCCTTCGGCAATGCCGTGCACACGGCTCTGTCTTTCGATCTCGTGGGCGAGGATGTCCTCGTCACGGGTGCAGGTCCGATCGGCATCATGGGCGCCATGGTTGCCAAGCGCTCCGGCGCGCGCAAGGTTGTCATCACCGACATCAATCCCGTGCGTCTCGATCTCGCTCGCAAGGTCGGCATCGACTATGTGGTCGATGCCTCCAAGCAGGATCTGGCCGATGTCATGAGCGAAATCGGAATGACCGAAGGGTTCGATGTCGGCCTTGAAATGTCGGGCGCGCCGCCTGCTTTCCGTTCGATGATTGATACGATGAACAATGGCGGCAAGATCGCCATTCTCGGCATCGCGCCAGATGGTTTCGGCATCGACTGGAACAAGGTGATCTTCAAGATGCTGACGCTGAAAGGCATCTACGGCCGCGAGATGTTCGAGACATGGTACAAGATGATCGCCTTCGTGCAGGGGGGGCTCGACCTTGCGCCGATCATTACCCATCGCATCGCCATCGACGATTATCGCGACGGCTTCGAGGCGATGCGCTCGGGCAATTCCGGCAAGGTGGTGATGGACTGGTAATGCCGAACGAGGTGCCGTCGTCCGGTTGCGCCGCATTTCCGATAGAATCGAAAGTTGAGTGGACCGGGCTGGCTTATGCACCTGCACCCCTTGTCTTTTAGGGGCGAATACCTACATCTGCCGCAGGAAGCCGGAATTTAAGTCTGAAAGGCTAGATTCAGCGTTTTTTACCGAATTGAACGGTTTTTTGCCGGAATCGCTTGACGGAGCGACATTTTCTGGGAATCAACCATTCTGGCGCAGAAGGTGAAAATGGGTACGGCGGATACGGCAATCATGCAAGTGGTCTTTGTATGGGCACGCTGTCGAAGGCGCCGGCCCCTCCACGGTGACTGTCGTGGTTAATCAGGAATTAAACATCATCCCGTTACGTCAGGGGTAATGATTCGCGGTGGAGGCTTTGCTGGCCCCCGGACCGAGATGGTCGCACCGCTTATAAAAATGCTTGTCCAGGGAAAGCGACGAAGAATGGCAACAAAAGTCAAAGAGAACGAAGAGGCAGAATCCGAACGCGAAGGCGCTCCCGATGGTCCTCTTCTCGATCTCTCGGATGACGCCGTCAAGAAGATGATCAAGGCCGCCAAGAAGCGCGGCTACGTCACCATGGACGAACTCAACTCCGTTCTGCCTTCGGAAGAAGTGACCTCAGAGCAGATCGAGGACACGATGGCGATGCTGTCCGATATGGGCATCAACGTCGTCGAGGACGAGGAAGTTGACGAAGCCGCCGGCGGTGAAGACGACGGCGGTGACGATGACGGTGAAAGCGAAGGCGGCGAAATTGCGCCTTCCAGCGGCACTGCTCTTGCGACTGCGAAGAAGAAAGAGCCCACCGATCGTACCGACGATCCGGTGCGCATGTACCTGCGTGAAATGGGCTCGGTAGAGCTTCTGTCGCGTGAAGGTGAAATCGCCATCGCCAAGCGCATCGAGGCTGGCCGCGAGACCATGATCTCCGGCCTCTGCGAAAGCCCGCTGACGTTCCAGGCCATCATCATCTGGCGCGACGAGCTTAACGAAGGCCAGACGCTGCTGCGCGAGATCATCGATCTCGAAACCACCTATTCCGGTCCCGAGGCGAAGGCTGCGCCGCAGTTCCAGAGCCCGGAAAAGATCGAGGCCGACCGCAAGGCTGCCGAGGAAAAGGAAAAGACCCGCAAAGCCCGTTCTTCCGACGACGACATCACCAATGTCGGCGGCGAAGGTCTGCCGCCGGAGGAAGAGGAAGAGGACGACGACGAGTCGAACCTGTCTCTCGCTGCGATGGAAGCGGAACTGCGCCCGCAGGTCATGGAAACGCTCGACGTTATCGCCGACACCTACAAGAAGCTGCGCAAGCTGCAGGACCAGCAGGTCGAAGCACGCCTGCAGGCAACCGGCACGTTGTCGCCTGCTCAGGAGCGTCGCTACAAGGAGCTGAAGGACGAGCTGATCACGGCGGTCAAGTCGCTTTCGCTCAACCAGAACCGTGTCGACAGCCTTGTCGAGCAGCTCTACGACATCTCCAAGCGCCTGATGCAGAACGAGGGCCGCCTGTTGCGTCTCGCGGAAAGCTACGGCGTCAAGCGCGATTCGTTCCTCGAGCAGTATTCCGGTGCGGAACTCGATCCGAACTGGATGAAGTCTATCTCGAACCTTTCCGCCAAGGGCTGGAAGGAATTCGCGAAGAACGAAGGTACGATGATCCGCAACATCCGCGGCGAGATCCAGAATCTTGCAACGGAAACCGGCATTTCGATCGCGGAGTTTCGCCGCATCGTCTCCATGGTCCAGAAGGGCGAGCGCGAAGCGCGCATCGCCAAGAAGGAAATGGTCGAAGCCAACCTGCGTCTGGTGATCTCGATCGCCAAGAAGTACACGAACCGTGGCCTTCAGTTCCTCGATCTCATTCAGGAAGGCAACATCGGCCTGATGAAGGCCGTCGACAAGTTCGAATACCGCCGCGGTTACAAGTTCTCGACCTATGCGACATGGTGGATCCGGCAGGCGATCACCCGCTCGATCGCCGACCAGGCCCGCACGATCCGCATTCCGGTGCACATGATCGAGACGATCAACAAGATCGTCCGCACCTCGCGCCAGATGCTGCACGAGATCGGCCGCGAGCCGACGCCGGAAGAACTGGCCGAAAAGCTCGCCATGCCGCTTGAGAAGGTCCGCAAGGTCCTGAAGATCGCCAAGGAACCGATCTCGCTCGAAACGCCTGTGGGTGACGAAGAAGATTCGCATCTCGGCGATTTCATCGAGGACAAGAACGCGCTTCTGCCGATCGACGCCGCCATCCAGGCAAACCTGCGCGAGACGACGACCCGTGTTCTGGCATCGCTGACTCCGCGCGAAGAGCGCGTTCTGCGCATGCGTTTTGGTATCGGCATGAACACCGACCACACGCTCGAAGAAGTCGGCCAGCAGTTCTCGGTGACTCGCGAACGTATCCGCCAGATCGAAGCAAAGGCGCTGCGCAAGCTGAAGCACCCCAGCCGGTCCAGGAAGCTGCGCTCGTTCCTCGACAGCTGATCGGGACAGACGAAAAAAATACGAAGGTCGGGCGCGTTGCCCGGCCTTTTTTTGTTTGTGCGACCATACCTCTTTGAAACAACACCTCCTGTAGGATAAAGCCGGATTTCGCGGCATTGCAACTCTTGGTTACGCAACTTTTCGATGTTAGACTTCAATCGCTGGGGCTACTGCGTGTGACAATGGAGCAGCCCAATGACGAAGACTGTTGCGAATGCCGTAGGCAAAGGCCTCTTTTATAGCGGGGCTTCCACAGCCTGGTTTTCTGCCGTCGGTTCGACCGAAATCCTGAATGGTTCGGCCGGAAACGATTCTCTCTGGGGCAGCGCCGATGTCCGGGTGACGATGATGGGCGGGGCCGGGGACGATATCTATTATCTGTACTCAGCTGGAAACATCGCGGAAGAGAGCGTGGCCCAAGGGGTCGATACGATCTCGACCTGGATGAGCTTCACGCTTCCCACCCATGTCGAGAACCTTGAGGTGACCGGTGATGGTCGTCATGCTTTCGGCAATGCCGCCGACAATATCATTTCCGGTGGCTCCGGTGCGCAGACGCTCTTTGGTGGACGCGGCAATGATGTTCTATCCGGCGGTGCTGGCGCCGATACGTTCCTGTTCGAGCGCGGAGCGGGCAGCGACCTCATTCTTGATTTCGGCGCGGAAGACACCCTGCGTCTGAAAGGCTATGGGCTGACGTCATTCGAGCAGGTGCTCGGGCGACTGACCCTGAAGGGCGACGATCTGGCGCTCGATCTGGGCAACGGCGAAAAGCTTGTCTTTGCTGATACACGGCCCGAGGACCTGAGGGCTGAACACTTCGATCTGTCGATCGACAAAAGCCACATGACCCGGACTTTCTTCGACAATTTCTCGACGCTTTGGCTGCGCACCGACAAGGGCGGCATCTGGGACGCGAAGTTTCCCTGGGCGCCGGAAAGCGGCGGCACGCTGCACACCAACGGCGAGCAGCAATGGTACGTCAATCCGGCCTACGTGCCGACCCGTTCGCTCAATCCGTTTTCCTTGAGCAACGGCATATTGACGATCAATGCGGAGCCGGTACCGGAGGGCATGGAGCAGCAGGTCGGTGGCCGCGCCTACACATCCGGCATGCTGACCACCCATTCGTCCTTCGCGCAGACCTATGGTTATTTCGAGATGCGGGCAGATATGCCGGACGATCGGGGCGCGTGGCCGGCATTCTGGCTGCTGCCCGAAAACGGCAAGTGGCCGCCCGAACTGGATGTCGTCGAGATGCGGGGACAGGAGCCTCAGACGATCCATACGACGGCGCACTCGATGCAAACCGGCTCGCATACCAAGCAGCACACTGCGACGGCCGTGCCTAGCACGGAAGGGTTCCACAATTACGGCCTGCTGTGGACCAAAGACGAACTGGTCTGGTATTTCGACGACGTCGAGATCGCGCGGACGGCAACGCCTGCGGATATGCACGACCCGATGTACATGGTCGTCAATCTGGCGGTCGGGGGGACCGCCGGCACGCCCTCCGACGATTTCGCCGATGGTGCCCAGATGAAAATCGACTATATACGCGCCTATTCGCTGGATCCGGACTGGGCCATCTGAAGGGCGCCATCAACCGTGCGCCGAGCCGTAGACATCGGCTCGGCGTCTTTGTTCTCAAAACCGAAATTCGCAGTTGTCTTGGAACCGGCGGTCCACCATCCTGCATCCGCGTACGGCAGCCATAAGGATATCAGCATGAAGCTCCAGCTTTTCCGCAATGCCACCTTGAAGCTCGACTACGCCGGTCACACCATCCTGATCGATCCCTATCTTGCTTCCAGGCATTCGCTGCCGTCCTTCGCCGGCCGCTCACCCAATCCCATGGTGGACCTGCCCGTGTCCATCGACGAGATCCTGGCCGGCGTGGAGATGGTGATCGTATCCCATCTTCACACGGATCATTTCGACGATGTGGCCAAGGAGCGTCTGCCGAAGGATTTGCCCCTCTTCTGCCAGCCCGGTGATGAGGGCGACATTCGTGGGGCGGGTTTCACCGATGTGACACCGCTGACAGATACCGCCATCTGGAATGGCCTGAGGCTGACGCGCCGCGAAGGCAGCCACGGTCTTGGCCCGGTCGTCGATCTCATGGGCTCGGTCATGGGCTTCACGCTGGAAGGAGAGTGCGAGCCGAACGTTTACTGGGCAGGCGATACCGTGCTTTACCCGCCCGTGGAAAAGACGATTCGCGAGACGACACCGCAGGTGATCATAACCCATTCCTGCGGCGCCAAATGGGATGGCGACCTCATCGTCATGGATGCGGCGGAAACGGTTGCGGTCTGCGAATTGGCCGGCCAGTCGACCGTGGTCGCGGTGCACATGGAAGCGCTGGATCACGCAACTGTAAGCCGTGCCGATCTTCGCGCGGCGGCCGATGCCAAGGGGATTTCTGCCGATCAACTGCGCATACCGGACGATGGCGAGGTGCTCTCACTCTGACGCTGGCCTCGACGTTGTTACCTCAAAAGTGCCGGCACTCTATTGATATTTCGGTCCTGCCCGCCAAAGTGAAGGGCAGGATTTTGGTTTTATCCGTCGGTCTTTTTCATCGGCGGGCGTGAAGGCTGTGATGCAGGATAAAGTTAAGCGGGATTGGAAAGAGCTGAGCTGGGGCACGATCGTCTCGATCGCGTTCCATGTGGTAGTCGGCGCCATCCTGCTCTATCAGTTGCCGATGCCCGATTTCACGCCCCCCGAGGAAGAGACTGTGAGCGTCGAGATGGTTCCCCCGCCTCCGGAGGAAGCCGAGGAGCCGCCGCCCGAGGAGGAGGCCGAACAGGCGCCCCCGCCGCCCGCCGAAGAACAGCCGCAGCAGGAGCCACCGCCGGCAGAGCAGGCCGCGCAGGAAATTCCCATCCCCGTCCTGCGCCCGGTTTTTGAATTTGGCGAGAAGGATACGGGAAACGCCGAAGCTAACGATGGCGATGCCGCCCGCGAGGCCGCCAAGCCTGCGCCTGAGCCTGTCACCACGCCGGAAGAAAAGCCGATTGAACCGACCGAGACCGCCGAAATCGACAGCCAGCCGGCGCTCGAGACCCTTGCTGCGATGGCCGAGGCCGATCCGGCGGATGCGATCGAGCCCTTGCCCGAGGTAGCGGAAATCGCACCGGAGCCTGAAAAGACGGAGCCTGAACCCGAAGATATCGTCGCCGATATTCCCGAGGCGAAGAAGCTGTTTTCAAAGGATACGGACGACAACCCGATCGCGCAGGCGGCCATGGGGGATTTGCCACGCAGCGAGCGCATTGCGCGCCTCTGCAGCAGCGAGCTTTACGCCCAGCTCAAGAACGGATCGCCCTCCTACAATGCCGAGCTTGTCCCGTCCTTCGAATTGCCGAAGGGCAATGAGCTGAAGGTTCCCAAAGCTGCATTCCGCTCGAAGAACCGCTGGTATGACATCGCATTCCGCTGCGAGGTTGATGCCGATGGCATGCGCGTGGTGTCCTTCGGCGTGGATGTCGGCGCCGAGGTTCCGAAAAGCCAGTGGCGGAGCAGGGGCTTCCCGTCGTCTTGACGGGCATTCGCGTGCCCCGCGAAAGCATATTCCTCAAGCTTCTCTTGCTGTGGCGGAACCATCCGTGCCCATAATCGATTTCGGGCTATGATGAGTTTTTTCAAAAGGAGGAAAGCGCATGACCTATGTCGATGGTTTTATCGTTGCGGTGCCCAAGGCCAATCTCGACGCCTACCTGGAGATGGCAAGGGCCGCGGGCACGATCTGGAAGGAGTATGGCGCGCTTTCTTATGTGGAATGCGTGGCGGACGACGTTCCCTATGGCGAGCTCACGTCTTTTCCCCGCGCCGTTATGACGAGCGAAGATGAGACCGTGATCTTCTCCTATATCACCTATCCCTCCCGAGAGGTGCGCGACGAGGTCAACAAGAAGGTCATGGCCGATCCGCGCCTTGGACCGGATCAGTGGACCATGCCCTTTGACGGCAAGCGCATGATCTATGGCGGTTTCAAGAGTATTCTGGAAATGTAGGACACCCCTGCAAATTTCGTCGAGAACACCATGCCGCAGCAGATTCTGACCGTCTCCACCCGGGGCGCCGGCCTCTACGAATTCACCGACGAGGCTGCCGCCTTCGTGGCCCATGGTGCCGCGAGGGAAGGGCTCCTGACCCTCTTCGTACGACACACGTCCTGTTCGCTCACCATTCAGGAAAATGCCGATCCCGATGTAAAGCGCGATCTGCAGGCATTCTTCAACCGGCTTGTCCCCCCGGCTGACGATGCTTCCATGGCCTGGCTGCACCACACGATAGAAGGGCCGGATGACATGCCCGCCCATATCAAGGCAGCCTTGACGCAGGTTTCTCTCTCCGTTCCGGTGATTTCCGGCCGCCTGGCGCTTGGCACATGGCAAGGCATCTACCTTTTCGAGCATCGCAACCGCCCTCATCGCCGCGAGATCGTGATGCATCTCAGCGCCTGACCGGCTCTGGACAGCGCCGTGTCCGAAGCGCAGGCTGGGGACGCTTGCAGGTCTATGATTCTCTTCCTGTTCCAGGAACGAAATCAGTGGCTTGGCGTTCTTTGTCTGCAGGGATGTTCCACAGGGGAGACAGATCATTGACCGACGCGCAAACCATCGCCAGCCGTTTCATGGAAGCGCTCAACGAGCGTGATTTTCAGACGATTGCAAGTTACGTCGATGAGGATGTGGCGCTCGATACGATGCTCGGACAGCGCACCATCGGTGCCGAACCGCTGCGCATGGCGATTATGAGCTATTTTCGCTGCTTTGATGAGCAGTTCGGCGACATGGTGGTGATGCACGATGGTTTTGGCCAGCGTGTTGCCGTCGATACCACGGCGAGGGGCCATTACCGGGAAACGGCATCCGGGCTGCCGGCGGCAAACGGGCAGTCTTATTCCATCCCCAGCGTCTTCGTATTCGAGGTCGAGGGAGGACTTATCGTGCGGCTCACCCACTACCGCAACATCCGCACGTTCGAGCAGATGCTGTCCCGTTGAGCACCCCTGCTTCGCTGCTTGTTCCGACTGTCCCATGCCTGAACCGCATATGAATGACCGGTTCGAGCAACATTCAGGTGCAGGCCGCTAGTCTTCTCCCATAGCCCGATCAAGCGCTCCTCAAGCAAACACCGGGCCGCTCAACGAAGTCCAAGGGAGAATGATGATGAAAAATACGTTTGCAAAACTGATGGTTGTCGGCCTGATCGGTCTTTCCGGTTTCGCTGGTCTTGGTGCAACGTCGGCATCTGCCGATACGCTTTCGTTCGGCATCCGCTCCGGCGTCGTCGAAGTCCAGTATGGCGGTGGCTATCATGACCGCCATCGCTGGGATCGCGACCGTCGTCCCGGCTGGGACCGGGATCGCCGCGGCCGCTGCGCGCCTTGGATCGCGACCGAAAAGGCCCGCGACTACGGACTGCGCCGCGCGCACGTCGTTCATGTCAGCCCGCGCCGCGTGGTCGTTGAAGGCCGTCGTCACGGCGATTTCCGCACGATCGTCTTCGCAAACGTCCGGGGCTGCCCGGTTCTCGGCCGATAACGAAGACGGCGCCCATGGTTGCCGGAAACCGGCCGCCACGGGCATTTGATCACACAAAAAGCCTCCAGCTTTGCGAAAGCGGGAGGCTTTTTCGTTGACGAGATGCCGCGCTCCTGCCCGGTAGTGATCCGGACAGGAGCGTATGCACGCTACTGCTTGATCGCGAAGGTGACGTTGACGGTAACGCTGTAGCTGTTTTCGCCGGTTGCGATCGGAACGGCATCAGCCGCATATTCCTTCGCCATGGCGCGCATCATCGGCATGGGCTCGGGACGCTGCGTGTTCTCGGAAATTTCGACGATGCGGCCAAGCGAGATGCCGGCCGCTTCGGACAAGACTTTTGCCTTGGCGATGGCGTCGGCGACGGCCGCCTTGCGCGCTTCGGTCAGCACATCCTCCGGCTTGTCGTTGGTGAACTGGATGCTGCCGCCCTGGTTGACGCCGAGTGTCACGGCCTGATCGATGATTTCCCCCAGCTTCGGCAGATCGCGCACGCGGATGGTGAGAGAGTTGCCCACCTGATAACCGATGAGGACAGGTGGCTTGTTGCCGCCGTCGCTGTTGTCGGGATACTGGTACTGCGGGTTGATCGAGAAGCCGGATGTCTGCAGGTCGCGCTCGGCGATGCCGCCATTTTTCAGCGCGTTGAGCACATCGGTCATCGTCTTGTTGTTGGCGTCAAGGGCCTCGCGTGCGGTCTTTGCGTCGTTGACGACGCTGAAGGACAGGATGGCCATGTCCGGTGCCGTCGCCGAGCGGCCTTCGCCGGACACCGAGATAACGGCCTCGCGCGGTGTGTTCTCCTGAGCTTTTGCAGCGGCTGCGGCCGTAAGCACGATGGCCGCGACGGCTGCAACGCCGAACACCGGACGCGAAAAATTCCTGATCGTCATGAATGGTTCTCTCCAATTGATCGTCCCTGCCGCCTTCTTGGAGACGGATTGTGTAGGCATTACGGCAAAGCCTTGTGGGAACTGAGAATTTGGGTTAGAGCCAGACCCGCGGCGGACTACCATTGATCCGCCGCCGTCCTGCTCGTCGGGAAAGGGCCTGTAGCTCAATGGTTAGAGCCGGCGGCTCATAACCGCTTGGTTGGGGGTTCGAGTCCCTCCGGGCCCACCAAATTTCTAATGTCTGAACTAAGACGTTTATCTATAATAACACAACAGTGTGCAGGCGCGACCGGCCACAGTGTTGTTGCCGTTGCCGAGCACAAAGCAGGAATGTCACCATCTATGTTTGATAACGAACGCGATTACGCACCGGCTTTAAAAGCCCTCAAGCCGGTGCTCCACAATCTGCCTGGCAAGATTGTTGCGATCGGCGGATCACCGGGTGTTGGCAAGACCACTCTCGGCAGATACCTCGCCAGCCGATTCAACGTCTCCTTGATCGAGACCGATCTGTTCCTCATTCGCGGTCAGGGCAATATGGTCTACCGTGAAGACTGGATAAATCAAGTCATAAGCTCGCGCCTTGACAGAGCCGACCCCGATTGGCAACGTCCAGTCATTATCGAGGGCGCCACGGTACTGCGCCTTCTCGCCAGCATTGGTCGGAAGCCCGATTTCATAATCCATGTCGTCAACCACGATGCTCCCGAGAGTGAAGGCACGTTGGCAGAAGACTTAAAGAGCTATGAGGTCGCGTATGCGCCAGCGTCCAAGGCTGATATCGTTCTCAATTTCTCCGATTAGCAGAGTAAGGGTTCATTTTAAGTACCAGCCCCACGGCTTATCCGCGTTGAACGATGTGATCTGCTTGGTCTCCAGATAGTTCTGCAGGCCCCAGCGGCCGAGTTCGCGGCCGATGCCGGATTGTTTGTAGCCGCCCCAGGGGGCTTCGGTGAAGGTCGGTTGCGAGCAGTTGATCCAGACGATGCCGGCGCGCAGTGCGCGGGCGACGCGTTCAGTGCGGGCTTTATCGTCAGACATGATGGCGGCGGCGAGGCCGAAGCGGCTGTCGTTGGCCATGCGGATCGCGTCCGCTTCCGTCTCGAAGGGCTTGACGCAGACGACGGGACCGAAGATTTCTTCGCGCCAGACGAAACTGTCTTCCGCCATGTCGGTGATGATCGTCGGTTCCAGGAAATAGCCGGTGTTGAAGCCGGCCGGGCGCTTGCCGCCGCCGGCTAGGGTGGCGCCGTCCGCACGGGCGCGGTCGATGGCCGCCAGCACTTTCTCATATTGCCCCTCCGAGACCAGGGGACCGAGAAGCGTGCCTTCTGCGAGGCCGTCGCCGATCTTGATCTTGCCGGCTTCCTCGATCAGCCGGCTCATCAGCGCGGGATAGAGACTTTCCTCGACCAGCACGCGGGAGGTGGCCGAGCAGACCTGGCCCTGGTTCCAGAATATGCCGAACATGATCCATTCAACAGCTTTGTCGATATCGCTGTCGGCAAAGACGATGAAGGGGGATTTGCCGCCGAGCTCGAGGCTGACATTCTTGATGTCACGCGCCGCCGCTGCCATGATCTTGGCGCCGGTCGGCACCGAGCCGGTGAAGGCGAGCTTGTCGATATCCGGGTGTTCGGACAGCGGCTTGCCAGCCTCCGCACCAAGGCCGGTGACGATGTTGAGCACGCCGGCGGGAAGTCCCGCTTCCGCGGCAATGTCGCCGAGTTCCAGGGCGGTGACGGGCGTGAGTTCCGAAGGCTTCAGCACCATGGTGCAGCCTGCGGCAAGGGCCGGAGCTACCTTCCAGGAGGCCATCAGCAGCGGATAGTTCCAGGGGATAATGGCGCCGGCGACGCCGATCGGCTCCTGCACCACCTTCGCCGAAAAGCGGGCATCGCCGAGGGAGAGGATTTCTTCCGGGTTCTCGTCCATCTCCTCGGCCATTCCGGCGTAGAAATTGAAGCAACCGGCCGTGTCTTCCATGTCCCAGACGGCTTCCGGGAAGGGCTTGCCGTTGTCCATGACTTCGAGGCGGGCGAGATGCTCCTTGCGCTCAAGAATGAGGGCGCCGATCTTGCGCAGGACGGTGGCGCGCTCCTTGCCGCTCAGTTTTGGCCACGGACCGCTATCGAAGGCGCGGCGGGCGGCGGCGACGGCGCTGTCGATATCCTCTTGCGTGCCGGCGGGCGCGTGATGGATCACCTCTTCGGTCGCTGGGTTGATGACCGCGAAGCTGCCGCCCTTTGCCGGTGCGACCCAGCTGCCGTCGATGAAGAGTTTGTCGCGCATTGGCGTTCCCTTTTGTTTAAAAGCGTCTCGCGATCGATTACACGCAGCCACACCCCCCTCTGTCACTGCGTGACATCTCCCCCTCAAGGGGGGAGATCGTTATTTTCCCTGGTCGGCGTTGGTGGCGGTGAGGGGTCTCTTCCTGCGATCTCCCCGCTTGAGGGGGAGATGCCCGACGGGGCCGAGGGGGGTATCGCAGGTCGTTTCTGTGTTGTTTTGAGGATCGCCTCCGCCGCGCGCTTTACGCCCGCCGCCTCTTGCATTTTGACGGCATTGTCCTTCAGACGTGCCCGCATTGCCGCGTCATTCATCAGGCTGGTAATCGCATAGGTAAGCTCGTCCTCGCTCCAGCCGTAGCGGTCGAGATGCAGGCCGACGCCGGTTTCCTCAGTGCGCTTTGCATTGTCGTGACCATCCCAGCAATAGGGCATGACGATCGAGGGAACGCCGAAATAGAGTGCCTCGCAGAAGGAATTGTTGCCGCCGTGGTGGATGAAGAGGCTGGCCTGCTCGACCACCGACGGTTGGGGAAACCAGGCGTCGATGAACACGTTGTCCGGCACGTCGCGGTATTCGTCGCGCCAGTGGCCGGCATTGACGAGGAAGCGGTAAGGCAGCTTCGAGAAAGTCTCGATCATCCGCTTCATCATCGCCACATCCATGGCGCCCAGCGAGCCGAAGCTGATCAGCGCCAGCGGCGCTTCGTTGTGGCTTGCAAAGCGCGGCGGCATGTACGGCGCTTCGTGGCGCACGCAGCCGTCGAGGAATTGAAAAAGCTCTTCATCCAGCCGATTGCGACGCTCGTGGCGAATGATCTCGGGCGCCAGCAGCAGGTTGAGATAAGGCGACGGCTCAAGGAAGATCGAAGGCGGCGGCGGGCGCAGGCCAGATTGGGTGAGGAAACCCGAAAACCGCCGGTGGGCAGACGCCGTCACCGCGCGATAACGCTCGGAAAAGCGTTCCCAGTCTTCACTCGGCGTTTCGGTGCAGCCGGAGAGATAGGGCGGTACGAGCGGATCGGGGATTTCAGTCTCGGCGCAGGAAACGACGCGAACCCAGGGCACGCCCGCATTGGCGATCGCCGGAAACATCACGACGTTGTCGAGCACGATCGCATCCGGCTGCAGCCGGGCGATCAGCTTTCTGAGCGGCTCTTCCACACGGATCGCGGTATCGACGATCGCGTCCCAGGTCGGGCCGACATAGCTTTCCAGCTGGTCGAACGGGCTCTGGCGAAAGGCATCCTGATGGCGCTCGATGAAGTCGTTCCAGTCGGTGGCCGGAGCGGACGTGTCCTCGCCCAGCTGGTATTCGGCAAAGCCGTAATCTGAAAAAATGCCACTGAAGCCGGGATGACAGATGAACACCGGGGTCGCGCCCAGCCGACGCAATTCCTGCGCGATGCCGATGCAGTTCAGCGCTGCGCCATAGCTGGCTTCCGGAAACAGGGCGATGGTCTTTGCCGGCGTCATCGATCTCAACGCGAAACGAGCTTGAAGGCGGGGGGAACGCCGCGACCTGCAAGGCGCGGCCGCTGGCTTTGGGAGAGCTGTATATGCACGCGCATCAGATCGGCGGCAAGCTCCATCTGGCCGCGCTCCACGTGTTCCAAAATCTGCATGTGCTCAAGGTTGGATTGCATCAGGCGGAAGAGATTGGCGTGGCCGGCGGTGGGGGAGCTGCGCCGGCGGCGGTGATGGTTGATGAGAGCTTCCGACATGAAGGGGTTGCCGCAGCTCTTGGCAATCAGCATGTGAAAGTCGAAATCCGTGCGCTCGAAAAGTTTCTGGTCGAAACTCGCCTCGCTCATGCTGCGGAGAATGAGCATCGACTGGCGCAGCGAAACGATTGCCGGGATGTCACGCTTGAAGTCGGGCATGGTCAGCGCCAACGGCTCTGTCGCGAGACGGAATTCGTAGCTTTTGGCGATGGCATCGCTGCTGACGGCGAACTGCTTCAGCACCCATTGCTGGCCGGCGGCGCGCTCGGCAAGGTTGTCGTCCGCCAGTTTCATCATCGCATTCTGTACCGTCTGCCGGGAGACGGCATAGCGCCGCTGCAGGGAGGCGACGGTCTGCTGGTCGGAGATGCGGCCGGCGGCAAGATCGCGGAGGATAGCGGCATAGACATCGCTCTCACCCTCGTTTTCCGCCGTGCCTTCCAATCTTGGCATGGTCGCGGGATCGGCGGAAAGCGCATAGCCGCCTTCGGCCTCGGTCGTGACGACGCCACGCTCGAGCAGAACTTGCAGCGCCTTGCGGATCGGGGTTCGCGAGACATTGCAGAGCGAGGCGAGCGCCTGTTCGGCCAGCCGGTCGCCGGGACGCATGCCACGCTCGCTTGCGATCTCCAGTATCTTTTGCGCCAATTCGACATGACGGTGGTTGGTCCGTCGTGTTTCGGAACTCATGCGAAGCGTGCCTCCAGTTGGCGCAATGCTGCCGCCTGTTCGATAAAACCGCAAGCCCAGACACGCGAATTTTCGAAAATACGCAAATCGTCAGAAAGCCTATTGACGTATTTTTTTTATAAATAATACTGCCACTCGCAGGGCAATGAGACCGGAAGACCGGCAGGGGCCGTGCGCCAGAGGTAGAACAATCGAAACAAGGGAGTTTTCCGTGAAAGCGCGAAACGGAAAGACGACGTCCTATGCGACGGCGGCAGTCTTGGCTGCAAGCCTGATGGCCGGCACCGCATCCGCAGCCGATCTGGTGATATCCAACTGGGATGGCTACATGGCCAAGGATATCGCCGAGACCTTCAAGGCGGCGACCGGGCTCGAGATCGAGGTCGTCAACCATGCGACCAATGAAGAGGTCATGGGCAAGCTGATGGCCAGCGGGGGCAAGGGCTATGATGTCGTCTTCGTCTCTTCGCCCTTTGCGGAAATCCTGAACCATCAGGGCTTGGCAGCGCCGATCGACAAGGCCGCCGTGCCGAACCTCGCCAACCTCTACCCGGAAGCGGCGGCTCTGGCCTACGATCCGGGCACGGCGTTCTCCGTCCCTTATACCTGGGGCAGCACCGGCCTCTGCTATCGCTCGGATGTGGTCAAGACCGCGCCGGACAGCTGGATGAATCTGCTGGCCCCCTCCGACGATCTCAAGGGCAAGACCACGATGCTCGCCACCGACCGCTGGCTGATGGCCGCCGGCCTGCTGGCCAAGGGCTATTCGGTCAACGAGACCGATCCGGCCAAGGTCGCTGAAGCCAAGAACCTGCTGATCGAAGCCAAGAAGACGCTGCTCGCCTATGACGACACGACCTTCTATTCGAAGCTGGTTTCCGGCGAAGCCTCGCTCGTTCATGCCTGGGACGGCTGGTGCAACTACGGCATCGGCGAAAACAAGGATATCAAGTTCGTCGTGCCGAAAGAGGGTTCCGATCTTTGGGTCGATACCATCGTCGTCATGAAGAACTCGGAAAAGCAGGCAGAGGCGATGAAGTTCATCAACTTCATTCTCGATGCCAAGAACCATGCCTGGGCAGCCGAAAACATCCTCTACAAGGTGCCGAACAAGGCCGCCATGGAAAGCCTCGATCCCAAGCTGATCGAGCAGTATCCGAACATGGGTATGACGCCGGCGGAGCTTACGAAATACGAGCTTCTGCGTGATCTCGGCGATGCGCAGAAGGAATATTCCCGCGCTGTCAGCGAAATCAAGGCGGCAAACTAGGCCCGTCCCTAGAGTTTGTCAGGGAAAAGTGGACACCGGTTTTCCCGAAAAGACAAACGAAAACGAAGTGCGGCGATGCGGCGCCAGGGGGTGCCGCGTAGCCCACCAACCCGTGGCGGCTGGGTGGCGGCCCACCGCCACGGGATCATCTTCAAGACTGTAATGACAGACCAGTAGACGCAGCCGGTCTCACCCGGCAGCGGCGGAGCTTTGCGTGGCCTATCAAACGACAAGACCCAACATGCTGGCGGCACCCGCCGTGCTCTGGCTTCTTGCCTTCATGGTGGCGCCGTGCCTGCTTGTGCTGAGTTACGCCTTTTTCCAGCGCGGCACCTGGGGCGGCATCGAATACACCTTCACGCTCGAAAACTTCGCCCGCGTCTTCGATCCGCTCTATGCCAGGATTTTCCTGAATTCTGCCCGGATTGCGCTGATCACCACCATCCTCGCCATCCTCATCGCCTATCCGGCAGCCTATGCAATCAGCCTTGCGCCACGGGTGCGCCAGCCGATGCTTTTGTTCTTCGCCGTCCTGCCCTTCTGGAGCAACTACCTGATCCGCACCTATGCCTGGATCGTGCTGCTCAATCGTGAGGGGCTGCTGAACGGTTTTCTCTCGTATCTCGGCTATCAGGGCGAACCGCTGTCGCTGCTCTATACGGAAGCCGCCGTCATCACCGGCCTCGTCTACAACTATCTACCCTTCGTCATCCTCGCGATCTACTCCACGCTCTCGCGGCTCAACCCGGAACTGATGGAGGCCTCGCGTGATCTCGGTGCCGGTGCTTTCCGCACCTTCTGGCGGGTGACGTTGCCGCTGACGCTTCCGGGCGTTGCGGCCGGCGGGGTGTTCGTCTTCGTGCTGTCGATCGGCAATTTCGTGACCCCGGCGCTGCTCGGCGGGGGCCGGTTCCAGATGATCGGTAATCTCGTCTACGACCAGTTCCTGACGGCGAACGACTGGCCCTTTGGTGCGGCACTCGGCATGGTGCTGATCGCCATCATGGTCGCACTGCTGTTCCTGCAGGCGCGCGCCACCTCCCATGCCAGCGGCGAACGCAAGGGAGACGAAGCATGAGTGGCATCGCCCCCAAGCGTCTTCCGGGTCGCATCATCCTTCTCCTCGTCTTCGGCTTTCTCTATCTGCCGATCGCGGTTCTGGTGATGCTCTCCTTCAACGAGTCCGGCCTGCCGACCTCGTGGTCCGGCTTCTCCACGCGCTGGTATGCGGCGCTCATGGGCAACGGCGAAATCCTGCATGCCGCCTGGAACACGCTGGTCGTCGCCATCTTCGCCACGCTGGTTTCGACCGTGCTCGGTACGCTGCTCGCCATCGGCATGGAAACCCGCGCCCGCAAGAGCAACGGGCTCGAAGCGCTCGCCTTCGCGCCGATGGTCATTCCCGACATCGTGCTCGCCGTGGCGCTGCTCACCTTCTTCTCGCGCCTCAATATAACGACCGGCCTGCACACGATCATTCTCAGCCATGTGATCTTCGATCTCGCTTTCGTCTGCTCCGTCGTTCGGGCGCGGCTGAAGCATTTCGATTTCTCGATCGTCGAGGCCTCGCGCGATCTCGGCGCGTCCGGCTGGACGACTTTCTGGCGGGTGACGTTCCCGGTGCTCTTGCCGTCGATCATCGCCGGTGCGCTGCTCGCGTTCACGCTTTCCGTCGATGAATTCATCATCGCCTTCTTCACCGCCGGCCCCGGCCGCTCGTCGATCACGCTGCCCATGCAGATCTATTCGATGATCCGGTTCGGCATCACGCCGGAAGTCAATGCGCTCGCAACCATCGTCATGGCCGTCAGCGCCACGGCGCTCCTGCTGTCGCAATGGCTCAATAAAGAACAGATCCAATGACCGCTGCCGCACCCTCCGCAAAGCCGATCCTCAAGATCGAGGAGATCGTCAAGAACTACGGGCCGATCACGGCGGTCGATCGCGTGTCGCTCGATATAAGAGAGAAGGAGTTCTTCGCGCTGCTCGGCCCCTCCGGCTGCGGCAAGACGACCCTGTTGCGCATGCTGGCCGGTTTCGAGGTGCCGACCGCCGGCCGCGTGCTGCTCGAAGGCCGGGACATCTCGCCGCTGCCGCCGGAAAGGCGTCCGCTGAACCTGATGTTCCAGTCCTATGCGCTCTTCACGCATATGAGCGTGCGCAAGAACCTCGCCTACGGGCTGGAGATGGAAAAACTGTCGCGCGCCGAGATCGATCGCCGCGTCGATGAAATCCTGGCGACGACCGATCTCGTGCGCTTCGCCGACCGCAAGCCGGAGCAGCTTTCCGGCGGTCAGAAGCAGCGTGTGGCGCTCGCCCGCGCGCTGGTGAAGCGGCCGAAGGTGCTGCTGCTCGATGAGCCGCTGGGCGCGCTCGACAAGAAGCTGCGCGAGAAGATGCAGCTTGAGCTGAAGCGCATGCAGCACGAGGCCGGTATTACCTTCATCATCGTCACCCACGACCAAGAAGAAGCTCTTGTCATGGCAGACCGCATGGCGATCCTGAAGGATGGGCGTCTCCTGCAATGCGGCACGCCGGAAGAGATCTACGAGCAGCCCGCAGACCCTTTCGTCGCCAATTTCATCGGCGTGATGAACTTCATCGAAGGCACAGTCTCCGCGACTGGTGCATTCGAGGCGCCGGGCCTGCAGCTTGCCGTTTCCAGTAATCGCAGCGGCCCCGCGTCGCTTGCCGTCCGCCCCGAGCATATCGCCGTCGCAAGCGCGGAAGCGGGCTTCGGTGGGGTGATCGAGGAGATCGCCTATCACGGTCTCGACCGGGTGCTGCATGTGCGCACGAGCGCATCACAGAGCGCCATCCAGGTCCGTGTCTCTGCCGAGACCGGCGCCCGCTACCGGCCGGGAGACCGGATCGGGCTCGGCATCGATGCCGCCAAGGCGCGGCTTTTCCATTCCGCGGCGTAAGCCGTGAGCAAAGACAAAGAAGAAGGGAACACCATGTCAAAGACCATCGCATTCTTTCCCGAAGCGGCCTTCGGCCCGGCGCTGAATTCCGTCGGCATCGCGCAGGCCGTCGAGGCACTCGGCCACAAGGCGGTGTTCCTCTCCGATCCCGGCTTCGTCTCGGTTTATGAAGGCTATGGTTTCGAGGCCCATCCGGTGAACCTCTCAGAGCCGATGCCGCCGGAGCAAATGGCGAAATTCTGGGAAGATTTCATAAACGGCCACATCCCGAACTTCCGCAAATCGCCCTACGATCAGGTCGACAACTACGTAAAGGATTGCTGGACGGCGATCGTCGACAGCGCCAAGTGGGCGCAGAAGGATCTGCCGCGCGTGCTGGCGAAGATCAAGCCGGACCTGATCTGCGTCGACAACGTCATCCTCTTCCCGGCGATCAAACAATATGGCACGCCTTGGGTGCGCATCATCTCCTGCTCCGAAAACGAGATCGAAGACCCGAAGATTCCGCCGCATCTCTCTGGCTGCAACGAGAAGGATTTTGCCGGTCATCAGGCTTACCGCGATCATTTCAATGCCGTGATCAAGCCGATCCACGACGACTTCAACGGTTTCCTGGCTGAAAATGGTGAACAGGCCTATCCGATCGGCCAGTTTTTCGAGGCCTCGCCCTTCATGAACCTGCTGCTGTATCCGGAGCCGGTGAAATTCGACCGCGAGCATCCGCTGGATCCGAAGCAGTTCCAGTATCTGGAAGGCTGCGTACGCACCGAAAAGCCCTACGAAGTCCCGACCTTCAAGGCCAACAACGACAAGCCGCTGATCTACATCTCCTTCGGCTCGCTCGGGGCAGGGGACACGGACCTGCTGAAACGCCTGATCGAGACCATCGGCAAGCTGCCCTACAGGGCGCTGGTCAATGTCGGCGATTACAAGGACACTTATGACAACATCCCGGACAATGTGATCATCGAAAGCTGGTTCCCCCAGCCTTCCGTCATTCCGCAGATCGATGCGGCGATCCATCACGGAGGCAACAACTCGTTCACGGAATGCCTCTATTTCGGCAAACCGGCGATCATCATGCCCTATGTCTGGGACGGCCACGACAACGCCACCCGCGTCGACGAGACCGGCCACGGCTTCAAGATGCCCCGCTACGACTGGACTGACGCCGAGCTTGCCGCAAAGCTGGAACACTGCATCACCGATGCCGCGATGAAGGCCAAACTCGCCACCACCAGCGCCCACATGCAGGCCCGCAGCGGCCCGAAGAAGGCGGCGGGAATTCTGGATGAGCTTGTGAAGACCGGGGTCTACAATGGCTGAGCCCAAGCCGTCATCGGCCCCGCATATCTACAACGCCACCACCTATGACGATCTCGTTGACTGGGGAAACCAGCCGGACAGTCTCGAAGGCCAGTCCCATTCCTCTGGCAGGCTCGTCCACAAGGGGCCAAACAACCAGCCGGAATCCGGCATCTGGGTCTGCACGCCCGGTCGCTGGCGGCTGTCCATTCCGCGTGACGAGTTCTGCCACTTCGTTGCCGGCCGCGCCGTCTATCGCTCCGACGAGGGCGAGGTGATCCAGGTGGAGGCTGGAACAGTCGTTATGTTCCGGGCCGGATGGACGGGCGAATGCGACGTCATCGAGACCATGCGCAACATCTACATGCTGGTCTGAACAACAAAATCGAAAGGAAACACCATGACCGCGACACCGCTGATGCGCAAACCGCTCGACGAAACCGATCTCAAGGACTGGGGCGTAATCCCCACCATGATCGAAGGCGAAAGCCGCACCTCCGGCAAGCTCATCCATAAGGGGCCGAACGGCGAGTCCGAATGCGGCCTGTGGATCTGCACCCCTGGAAAATGGTTCTGCCATGTGACCCGCGACGAGTTCTGCCACTTTCTCGAAGGCCGCTGCACCTATGTCCACGAAAGCGGCGAAATGATCGAGATCACCCCGGACACCGCCGCCTTTTTCCCGCAGGACTGGAAGGGCGAATGCACGGTCCATGAGACGGTGAAGAAGGTCTACATGATCCGCTGAGCGGGCTTTGCCCCTCATCCGGCCCGTTGGCCACCTTCTCCCCGCAGGCGGGGAGAAGGGATTTGCCGCACCTTTACGGGCAAACGAACCATTCGCAGAATGCAAGGACGATACCATGTTCAACCCAGCCGAACCCGTGTTCTACCGGCATCCGGCCTATGTGCCGACAACGGGCGAGCGCCATGCCGTGATCGATCCGGCAACGCTTAAAACTGTCGGCCATTTTGCGGATACGACGCCGGCTGAGATGGAGACGACACTGGATGTCGCCACCGCCGCCCAGCGGCAATGGCGCAAGCTCGATGCCAAGACGCGCTCCACCATTCTCCACCGGATCGCCAGCAGCATCGAGGCCAAGGACATGCGCTTCTGCGCCGAGCTGATGTCGCGCGAGATGGGTAAGCCCTATCCGGAGGCGATCGGCGAAGTCGCCAATTGCGCCGGCGCCTTCCGCTATTTCGCGGAGATGGCGCGCGACGACGGCGGCAAGGTGGCGGGCACGACGCAGGCCGGTTCCTTCCAGCACGCCCGCTATGATGCGCTGGGCCTCAGCGTCCACATCATGCCCTTCAATTTTCCGATCCTCTTGATGTGCTGGACGGTCGCCGCCTCGCTCGCCTCGGGCAATGGCTGCATCATCAAGCCGGCCCCGGTAACGACGCTCTCGACACTCGAATTCATGTCGGTGTTCGACGCCTTGCCGGAAGGTCTCGTCGCCTGCCTGCCGGGCGGTGCCGAACTCGCCAAGGCCCTCATCGCCTCGGAAAAGACCCATGCCGTCGCCTTCACCGGTTCGGTTGCCGCCGGTCGCGCCGTGGCGATGGCCGCTGCCGCGCAGATGAAGCCGGCCGTGATCGAGGCGGGCGGCAGTGATCCGCTGATCGTGACGGCCCATGCACCACTCGATGTCGCCGCAGCCGGCGCCGTTACGGCCGCCTTCCATATGTCCGGGCAGGTCTGCACCTCGGCCGAGCGCTTCTTCGTGGTCGATGCCGTGCACGACGATTTCATCGCCCGCTTCGCCACCGAGGCGAAAAGGCTCCGTATCGGCAACGGCCTGAGCAAGGCCGAAATCGGCCCGCTCGTCAGCGAAGCCGCACGCGACAAGGTGATCCGGCTGGTGGAAGACGCCAAGGCCAAGGGCGCGAGCGTCGTGCTCGGCGGCAAGATACCGGAGAGCGAACCTGTCGGCTGGTTCTATGAGCCGACAATCCTCGTCGATTGCACCGCCGACATGGCGATCATGCGCGAGGAGTGCTTTGGTCCGGTGGCGGCCGTTATGCGGGTCAAGGATTTCGACGAGGCGATCGAGAAGGCCAATGACAGCGAATTCGGCCTCGGCGCTTCGATCTTTACGACATCGCTGGAGGAGGCGATGGAAGCCGCCGACCGGCTGGAGGCCGGCATGGTCTGGGTCAACAATCCGCTGATCGACAACGACGCACTCCCCTTCGGCGGCTGGAAGAAATCCGGTCTCGGCCGCGAACTCTCCCGCCTCGGCCTCGATACCTTCCGCCGCTCCAAGATGGTGATCATCGATCACAAACCGGTGGTTCAGGGCTGGTGGTATCCGTACCCGGACGACTGGTTCTACGACGCGGAGGGGCGCAAGCATGTGTGAGGGACGTCCTCTTCTCCCCAGTGGGGAGAAGATGCCCGAAGGGCAGATGAGGGGGATTTCCGCATATTCTGAATGTGCCGCTTCACCCCCCTCTGCCCTGCCGGGCATCTCCCCCTCAAGGGGGGAGATCGCAGGAAGCACGCTCTCGCTTCAGCCACGGGAGCCGGCAAGGAAAAAGAACAATCTCCCCCCTTGAGGGGGAGATGTCACGAAGTGACAGAGGGGGGCGGAGCGGCAACCTCGGAGCTTGCCTAAAGTTCTGCCCCTCTCCCCGCGGCCAAGGAGAGGGGACGATCCTGCCTAGACCAACGCCCATAAAACCAACCAGATTCAACAGGAACACCAACATGATCATCACCCTTCTCGGCGGCGCGGGTTTCATGGGCGCGGGCATCGTGCGCGACCTCATTTCCGATCGCGCCATCATCGATATCAAGACGATCCGCCTCTGCGATGCCTCCCGCGAGAAGATGGAAGCATTGGCCAGTGAACTTGCCGATCCGCGCATCGAACTCGTCTCGCTCGATGTCACCGATCCGGCAGCCCTTTCCTCCGCCATCTCCGGCGCCGATATCTGCATCAACTGCGTGCCCACTTTGCTCGGTTTCCAGATGACGATCTTCGAAGCCGCCCTTGCGGCCAAGGTCGCCTATGTCGATCTCGGTGGTCTCGGCACCTTCACTGTCAAGCAACTCGCCGAGCACGAACGTTTTCGCGCTGCCGGCGTGACTGCCGTCATCGGCGTCGGCGCCGATCCCGGCATGTCCAATGTCATCTGCCGCGCGGTCGCCGAAGAGCTGGATGAGATCGACAGCATCAATCTCTATTGGGCGGCCGAACTGACGGGAGACGAAAACCCCGTGCTGGTGCCTCCCTACAGCGTCTCCACCGTGCTCGCCGAATACGCCCATCCCAGCACCCAGTTCTATGACGGCAAACACGTCGAATGCCCGCCGATGAGCGGCCGCGAATATCTCGACCTGCCGGAACCGTGGGGGCGCTGCGAGTTCATGCACTCGCCCCATTCCGAACAGCTCACCGTGCCGCTTGCCGACGGCATCCGCGAAAAGGGCATCAAGGAATTTTCCTGGAAGCTGCATCTGCCGCATCGCGAGCATGAGGCCTGGGTCGGTCTGGTGAAAGCCGGCTTCGGCGATTTTGCCGAGCCGATCGAGATCGGTGGCGTCAGCATCAAGCCGCTGGATGTGCTGAACAAGGTGATCGAACGCAACATCCGCAAGAACGGTGGTCAGATCCCCCAGCAGGACAGCTACGAAATCCACTTCGCGATCGGCCGCGGCCGCAAGGATGGCGTCGCGCGCACGGTCACGGTGGAAGTCACCGTCTCGCCCGATCCGCTTTACGGCCCCTATATCGACGCCTGCACCTCGATGAACGCCTCGATCGCCGCCCAACTGATCCTTGCGAAACCACGCAAACCCGGCGTCTTCGCCCCGGAATCCTATTTCGATGTCGAGGAATATTTCCCGGAACTGGAAAAGCGCAAGTTTGCGATCAGCAAGCGGATCGAT
This sequence comes from Pararhizobium arenae, assembly GCF_001931685.1. Taxonomy (GTDB): domain Bacteria; phylum Pseudomonadota; class Alphaproteobacteria; order Rhizobiales; family Rhizobiaceae; genus Pararhizobium; species Pararhizobium arenae. The sequence goes on from NZ_MOOY01000007.1 coordinate 90,543, forward strand.
TGAGACCGGGAACCGACCTGCCGCTTTCCCCGCGGCAGGTCGTTGCGCAGGCAATCCTTATGGTTTCGACGTTTCCATCTTACCGTCTGCAAAGAAAGCATTTTGGGGGGCGGGCGTGCCGCGCAGGATGCTCAAAAGTCTCGGTGCGACGACATCGAGCGAGAAGTTTTCCTCGACGTGTCTGCGGCCCTGTTCGGCAAATTGATGCCGCAGTAGAGGGTTCTCTCCCAGCCTGATGAGTGCCTTGGCCCATGCTTCCGGGGTATCCGCGAAATACCCGTTTACACCTTCGCTGACGATATCCTTGTTGGCGCCGACCGGGCTGCAGACCACGGGCAGCCCCGCGCTCATATAGGCGATCAGCTTGAAACCGCATTTGCCGCGCGCTTCTTCATCGTCAAACAAGGGCATGATGCCGACATCGAAGGATTGTATGTCCGCAATCTCGCGCTCCAGCGTCCATTTCCGGAACTCTACGGGAACGCCGCCGCAGTCGAAAGGCTCGGCGCCGACAAAGACGAAGCGGGCTTTCGGCAGTTTTCGCGATACGGTGATGATCGCCTCACGTATCGATCGAAGATACGCCGTTCCCCTGGGCGTCCCGATCCAGCCGATCGTGAAATCGTCACCATGTCGCTGCCCGGGAGGGCGGAAATCCCGCGTGTCTACAACGGTTGGCAGGATCGAAATGCAACTCACTATCGGTTTGTGCCTTGCTGCGTAACGCGCGAGATGATGACTGCCGGCAACGATGTGATCGGCCATGCGGATCAACTTTTCCGTCTTTGAGAAATCGCGGAACCGGTCGAGCGGATTGGTGTAGGCCGTCGAGGACACATAGATGGCATCGTCGTAGTCGAAGATCATGCGGGATGCGCCGGCCGCCATCAGTCTTTCCAGAAGAGGCGGGCCAAAGGGGAAGGCTTCGCGCAGCACGTAGACGACATCATATCGCGTGGAGCGCAGCACGTCGTACAGACGCCGAAGCAGCCCGTAACCTGTAAGAAGGATTTTTTGAGCCGTCTTGCCCTTGTCATAGACAATCGGCGCGAGCGAGGAGGAGAGGAGCGGAGAAACGGTCGCTTCGATCCCGTGCGCCTGAAGATACGGTAGAAACTGATAGACGCGAAAGCGGCTCGAAGGACCTTCGATCGGATGGGGCAGGATAAAAAGCACCCGCAACTTTCGTTGTGCCTGCGGTTCCGGGTCGAGGAGCGGGTTCATGCCTGGATGCTTTCTGTTTCGCTCCGGGGCGATGGCTCTGAAACAGGCCGGTTGCGGTAGTCGCTGCGCATGCGTTCGCCCTCAGCTATCAGCCGCCTCAGCTCGCGCGCTGAAATGCGTCTTCGCACATCGGGCCGTTTTTGCATCATACGCGGCATGTGCATGATGGCTTCGAGCAGCCCGCGACCATAGGCCCTGAGGTTCTTGCGAAGCCAGGGATGGCGGTTCGTGAAGATGCATTGAATCACGGCGCCGATTTGCAGCGCGATCGTTTTCGCCAGAACCTCCGGTATCAGGGATAAGGGAATATCCTTGATGATGATTGCGAAAATATTGCGTGTCGTCAGTCGGATGGAAAACGCGCTCGCGGTTCCCCCGGTCGAGGCGCTCCCCATGTGATAGATTCTGGCTGACGGCACCGAGAGACAGCGATATCCGGCCAGTCGTGCCCGAATGCTGAGATCGACATCCTCCATATAGGCGAAGAAATCGACATCGAACACGCCGATATCCTCAAGCATGCTGCGACGGTATATGGCGGCGCAAGCCGAGGCGCCGAAGACGTCGAAAGCCTCGCTTTCGCTGACATCATCCCTGCAGCGCGAACCGATCTTGAACGAAAGCCCCGCCAACGTATAGCCGTCGCCCACGGTGTCGATGATATCGCGGTTGCGGAAATCTATGACTTTCGAGGTGGCAAGGCCCGCCTCCGGGTGCCTGTCCATCGCCTCCACCAACGCGGCAAGCCAGCCGGGATCGATTTCCGTGTCGTTGTTGAGAGCGACAACATATTCGCTGTCACCGGCTGCTATCCCGGCATTGATCGCGGCGGAAAATCCGAGGTTCTCGGCATGGCTGAGGACGAAGACCTCGGGAAAGCGTTCTGCCAGCAGGGCGAGCGATCCGTCCGCCGATCCGTTATCGACAACGATGGTGCGGAAGTCGGCGAATGTCTGGCCACGCAACCCCTCCAGACAGCCCGGCAGAAGATGAGCTCCGTTCCAGTTGGGGATGATGATCGAGACACGGCTCACCGGGCAGCTCCCGCATTGAGGCGTGCGAGGACGGCGAAGGCGTTGGCGGTGCCGAACATGCGCAGCAACAGGTGAAACGCAGCCGTCGGACCCGTTGCCCCGGAGCGCAGCGCTTGCCATTCCACGATAGCAAGCCCGTGACGTTCGAGGATAGCCCGCACGTCTTGCGGGTCGTATCGCCGATACCGCTTCTCCTTGCCGAGAACGCGCCAAAGGGGACGCAAGCGGGCATTCATGAAATCGAAATAGACGAGCCCATCCGGAGCAAGATAGGGAACGTAGCGGCTGAGAACAGTGTCCAGATCGAGCGCGACCTCATAGAGGAGATCGTGCATCACGATCAGGTGGAAACGCTTCTCCGGATAGCTGACCACCATGGCGTTGGCCGTGGAAAAGGAAACATCTTCAAGCAGGCCCTCGTTGCGGAAAATCTCGAAAAATCTTGCAAATTCGAGCGTGTAGTCGAAGGATTCGATCTTCTGCTGCTGCAGCGCCCCGACGAATATCTCGCTGGCAAAGGGACCGCACCCCGCGTTCAGAACCATCTTGCCGGTGCCCTTGACGTGACGCCGGAGCATGCCTGCCATCGTTTCAAGCCGTCGCATGTTGGCAAAGAAGGGTGCGAAAGACTTGAAGGTTTCCGGTAGATTGTCGTGCAGCAACGCTTCATAGCGCGCCCGGTAGTCCGTGCGAACAAGGGCCGAGGCTGGCTTGCGGGATACGGCGTTCTCAGACGACATCCATGTCCCCCCAGGTAAAATACCAGCCATCCGGTTTCAGGGCATCATTGCCTTCCGGTGACAAAACCAAGCCCGTCAGGAAAAAACGCTTCGGATTGTATTTTTGCGGTACAGTGAAAAAGCCGCTTTTTGAAAGCGCCTGATCGAGGCTATGCCCCTCGCAGGATTGCGCCGCGCACAGTTCCAGTCCGTCTCGCGCACCCTGGCGGACCGCATGGCGTATTATGGCCGAGAGCAGATCGGCATCGTCGCTCTCGCTCAGGGCATCGACGATGAGAAGTGACTTCAGGCCGAGGATGTCGCGGGTGGTGGTGACGACGAAGGCAGCCAGCCGTCCGTCGATCTCCCAGCCGAGAAAACGATATCGGTATATCGGATGATGGAAGTACCGCCAGTTCAGATAACGCCGATCGCGTACAAAGGCGGTTTTAAGATGTTGCGATGCTCTCATCCAGAGCGCGTCAAGCCGTTCATCGGTTTCGACAAGTTCGACGAGCCGCCCTGCCGGGGTTTTGTTCCAGCGCTGAAGGAGGTGGATGCCCTTGGAAAGCATTGCCGTTCCCAGGCGCGTTGCCCATGCAGGTATGCGCGACAAAAAATTTGGGCGAGCGGAGAAACCGTTGAGCGGACGTACGCACAGGTGCGGCTCGAGGATGACCCGCCACTGCAGACGCCCAGAGGTGAGCAACCGGAAGGAGTTTTCGTTGGGAAAGACCACGCCGAAGGAAAATCCCTGATCCGTTGCGAAGCGGGCCCAGGCGGCGCTGACTTTCAGGCCGCACCGTCCGGAAAGCATTCCGCCCAGAAAAGGATCGACCATCAAATCGAGGCCGTGCGCTGCCTGAATGACCTTCCCGTTGAGGGACATCATGCGCGGGCTCAGACCTGCAAAAGCGATGACCTGGCCGGCTTGTCTGGTTAGAGCGCCGGACCCCTCCCGAACCGGGTTTTGTCGCAGCAGCCAGGAAAGAAAACGCGCATCCGTGTGCGGGTGGTCTGCTCCCCAGACTGTGGCGCGCAGCTGCAAAACGTCAGCCTCGTCCTCCTCCGGACGATACGGGCGCACCATACCATCCCGCGGTCGCTCATTCAGCATAGCGGGGCTCCCGTCCGGTGGCTTTGGCCGTCAGAAGCCGGTCGTAGAGATGGGCGGTCTGCGCGATCATGTGTTCCGGTGAGAACGCCCGCACCACTCGTCTTTTTCCGGCGGCACCAAAGGTCTGTCGGTCATCGGGGCTTGCAAGCAATCGCAGAATGCGATCTGCGACATCGCTTGGTGACCTGGACGGCACAAGAAAACCCGTCTTCCCGTCATCGACGATTTCGCTGACGCCTCCGACGTCGGTGGCCACAACCGGCAATCCGGCCGCCATGGCCTCCAGGATCGAGATCGGCAGGCCTTCCGACACGGATGTCAGTGCAAACACGTCAGCGGACGAAAGGATGTCCGGAATGTCACGCCTTTCCCCGGCAAAGATCACATTCTTGGAAATCCCGTCGGTCAAGCACTTTGCCCGAAGTTCGTCATGCTGCGGGCCGGAGCCGACGATCAGGAAGCGGACCTCCGGAACCTGCCGCGATACGATCCCTGCTGCGTCCAGCAGGTCGTGCAGCCCTTTGAACCAGACCAGACGGGCAACCGTGGCGACGACGGGCTGGGTGGCGGCGATGCCAAAGGCCTGTCGGACCAGGTCCCTGGAGCCGGATTCCACGGAAAACCGACCGGCATCGATCCCATTGTGGATCGCGAAAACCTTATATGTCGGAGCTATCCGGCTGCCGACGATGCCGTCGCGCACCCTTTGCGAAACGGTGATTACCGCATCGGCTGTCATGGCGAAAAGCAGCCGGTCGTAAAGCCAGAAAAGCCCTTTTGCCAGAGGGTTTGAAAGGGCAAGGAAGCCGATATTGTGGGCGGTGTTGACGGTGACCGGGATGCCGCTGAGTGCGGCTGCCAGCCCGCCGATCAATGCCGCCTTGGACATATGGGTGTGCACGACATCGAAATCTCCATCACGCAGTGTCTCGCGCAGTCGCGCGAAGCTTCTGAAGTCGGAGAGCGGAGAGAGGGAACGCTCCATGGGAACGCTTACGAACTCTACGCCGAATGCTGCAAGCGCCTTTTCATGCTCTACATCGATCGAACTGGCGATAACCACAACGTCCGCGATTTTGCTCAGGCCCCTGACAAGCGTCATCACATGGTCGGGTACCCCGCCGATATCCATGCGCGTCACGATCTGCGCAATGCGGAGTTTTCTGTCCTGTCGATCTGGTGCGACCCTTGTCGTCATGACGCCCCCTTGGCGAGAGGCATCAGGAGCCTGTTGGAGAGCGAGAGCAGCCGGCGAATTGGCGCGCTGTCCTTGACCACCAACCAGTCAAGGCTGCCGCGAAGTTTCATCCTGAAGACAAGTCTGCTGTCGCTTGCGGAAACCTCCGTGCGGCTCAGCGCAGTCATCCGGTCTGTAACGGTGGCGGCTCCGGTGCGTGTCGTGAAGGCGGTCACATAGCCCGCATGCGCAACACTTTGCTCTACCCTGTCGTCCAGATCTCCGCCCGGATAAGCGAAACTCGTGACCTTGACGCCGAACATCTCTTCCAGTTTTTCGCGCGAACCCTTGATTTCTTCGCGCAGTCCCGGGCTGTCCACGGACGTCAGGAGAGGATGGCTGATCGTATGCGAACCGATCTCTATCCCTTGTGCGAGCATCGCCTCAATCTGTTGGTACGAGAGAAACCTACCGTATTGCCGCTCGTCGGCATAAGGCAGGACGTCAGAGCTCTCCTTCCCGATAAAGCCGGCGACGACGAAAACGACAGCCGGAAAACCATGCTGTTTCAGGATAGGAGCGGCGTACAGGAGATTGTCTTCATATCCGTCGTCAAAGCTTATCAGGATGGAGTTCCGGGACGGCTGCCGATTGTCGGCGCGCAGCGCTTCGAATTCCGAAAGGCTGAGCACGCGAAAGCCGTGGCTGGCGAGATAGGCCATCTGCCAGGCAAATTCTTCCGGACGGACGGTGATCTCCCGGGAGACGGGGCCGAGTTTCGCTACCGGGTAGGGATTGACGCGGTGGTAAAACAAAACCCGCACGCACGGCTCCCGTCGCGGCAAAAACATGCCGGGCAGGCCGAGCGCGGTCTTCAACAGGCGTTTGACGACAATTCTGGCCGTGGAAAGTGCGGGTCCCAACATAAACTCCTTCAGCCAGCGCGATTTGCGATGGTCATGCTGCTTTCCATTCCATGCAGTCATTCCGCCCCGTTTCCGCGGAAATTTCGCGGGCATAAACCGCGTCCACTCGTGCCCATGCGAAATTACGTAGGAGTTGGCGCAATTTTCCCTCCATTGCCGAAAGGTTGACGTAGTGGCGAAATCGCGACCGGGCCTCAACCTTGAGCCGCGGCTGGCCAGGGTCGATTTCCCAGGGATGAAAGTAGAAGTGCGCCGGGCGTTCGTCGGCCTGGATGATATGGCGAAGGACACCCTGGTACAGGAAATAAGGCAACAGGCGGAAATAGCCGCCACCCGAGGCATGAAAACGCCGGTTTCCCACGAGCAGGCTCGTGAGCGGCAGCTCAACGATGCCGTCCGCCCCAGGCCGAAACGGTTGGCGCGGGGCGGAGGGCACGCCGTAGTGATCATGCGGGACCGGGTTTACGCTTGAACTGTAACGATATCCCGCTTTCGCCAGAACCTCGTAAGCCCACCATGTTTTCGCGTTTATGGAGAAGTTCGGAGCCCTGTAACCGAGAACCGGTTGTCCTGCGATATCCTCCAGCAGTTTCCTGGTGTCGGAGATGTCCCTGTAAAAATCGTCGGGAGACAGCTCCCCGACACGATGGTGCATGAAGCCGTGGCTGGCGATCTCATGCCCCGCCTGGGCGATCTCGCGCACAAGATGAGGATGGTGTCTGGCGACGCATCCCAGAACGAAGAAGGTCGCCTTAACATTTGCGTCGGCAAATAGCGTCAGCGTCCTCGTGGTGCTGGCCTCCACGCGCGATGGCATCTTATCCCAGATGTCTCGTGGTGATGCCGCACTCAGGGCAGAGGCATGGAAATAGTCCTCCACATCGACGCTCATCGCGTTCTGAAAAAGGAATTTCTGATTGCCCCTTGACGGCATGTTGCGCTCTCCCATCATGCCAGAAGCGACAACAGCGATCTTGCGCGAACGGTTGACACCGGCATTGCGCCCGGCTTGCGTTCGGGATCGCCTCGCGTCAGCAAGGTCACGCTTGAGAGATAGCGGCAGACGAGATTTGCAAGCGCGGCGGACATGGCCGGGTTGTCGGCATAGAAAGGGGCTCTTTCACGCCCAAGGATGCTCGCCAGTTTGCCGCTGAAGTATCGCCCGGTGTAGCAGAAGGATGACGTCTGGCCGCTCGCCTTGGCCAGCGAATGCGTTTCGCGCTGCGTTTTGTAGTTGGTGAGATGCGTCAGAAACGTACTGTGTTCCCGCACATAGGTTTCGAGGCTGTGGTTCAGTGATGGCGTTATGCTGCGTCGGGCCTGCGCCCATCCAGGATAGCTGGAGAGACGCATCCTGCTGCAGAGCCGAAGCCACGCGTCAAGCAGGTCTGCGTCCCGCAGCCGGTGCGCGAACGGCACCTGCAAATGCGGTTCGACGACACAATGGCGCGAGGGGTAGAGATGCGCGGAAAACCCTTTTGCGTTGAGGACGCGGCCAAGCTCCGAGAAGAACAGAGGCTGGTCGCGCACATGTTCCAGCACCTGGTTCGAGACCACGATATCGAAAAAATCCGCTTCGTAGGGCCATGGATCGTGCTCGGATATCAGGGCAAGCCTTTCGCGCCATTTGCCGCCCGGGGCGGCTGCCTCAAGCCGGGCGAGGGCGTCCTTGAAGAAGCTTGGCGCCTGGAGCCCGTGATCGCCGACGTCGAACCCGTAAAGATCGAATTTGAGCGAGGGCCAGCACGCCTGCAATGCAACGGAAAGATAGATCAGCAGCTTGCCATCGCCGCACCCGACGTCCAGAAGTCTCAGCCTTTCGCCGGAAAGGGGACCACGCCGCTGTATCTCGGTGTTGATGATCGACAGAAGATGGAAGTGTGTCTGGCTCTCGGCTTTTGGCACAAGGTCAGCATCCCACCGGAAGCTGGTTGTGGAGCCGAATTCTAGTTTCGAATGCAAGGCGACAGACATGATCACATCCTGCTTGACGTTTCCGTTCATCAGTTTTGCGGCGTTGTGATGAACCTGCGGCGCACTTCCACGACATCTCCAGGCAGGACGGGTTCGGTTTCGCTGCGGATGTCGTCGAGCACCGAGCCGTCTTCCCGGGTGATCCGGTACGTTACGTAAGCATTGTCCTGCGGCTGCCCGGATGTGCCGGTCTGTGACTCGACGATGACCGCTCGATCCGCCGCCAGTTGCCGACCCAGCCTGTCGATGGTTGCGGTCACGTCCTTTATCCGTCCGAGCACGTCAAGCTTGCGGTCTCGATTGATGTTGTTCAGCTGGATTTCGAGCTGCGTTCTCGCCTGACGGGCCTGATTCAACAGCACGGCGGTCTGCAGGTTGGTGCTGAGCACCTGGCCTTCCTCGCGCCGAAGCTGGAAGATCGTCTGGCGCAGAACCAGTTCCTTCTTTACCAGATCTTCGTTGCTACCAATTTCGGCCCTCAACGCCTCAAGCTGTGCATCCGTGGCCTTTATGCGGGCCGTGAGGGCGGCAATTTCATCGTCGCGGATCCGTATTTCCCGCGTCAGAAAGTCGATCTGACGGCGAAGACCCACCTTTCGAGTCTCAAACACTTCGGTTTCGCGTTCGATCGCGGCAGCAAGATCCTGAGGGCTGGTACCTCCGCCCTGTATCGAGGTTGCATCGAATGTTTCGGCGCCGGAATACTCGGCCTGAAGACGCGCATGCTCGACCCTCGCCGACAAGAGCTGCCTTGATGCGACCTGCATGGCCTCCGAGGCGCGAATACCGGTGACGGTTGCCGTATAGGGATCGCTTTGTCCCTTGAAACCACCGGCAATCGCCACGGCCTTCAAGACTGTTAGCTGCAATCGGGTGGGGTAGGGACCGGCGCTATTGACGTCTCCCAGAATGAAGAACGGCCGCATTTGCGCAATTTCGACCGTCACGGTTGGCCGGACGAGGGTTTTTTCCAGGATTTTGCGGATCGCTTCCGTCGCCTGATCGACAGACATGCCTTGAAGTGGAACTGTTGCTCCGAGCGGCATGGCGGTAACACCATCCTCGCCTAGCACATAGGTACCCGAAAGATTGGGAGACTCCGCCACGATCACCCTGATCTGATCGCCCGCAGCGAGTTTATAGTTGGCGCTGACGGCGGGGTTTGCGCCAAAAGCAGCAGTCAGAAAGACGATCGAAGAGAAGGCTGCTGCCCGCAGGCGTCCAAGGTTTGCCCTTCTCGGTGACAGTCCCGAATGAACCATTGCAGACCTTTCCGCGGGATTGCACCCGCTTTCCCTCTATCAATCCATCAATGCGGTAATGCCCTGCTCACCGTTAAAACGTCCTGCCATAACGGGCTCTGCGGATTTGCGTTGAAGGCGGAACCGTACCAGATCACCAGCTTTGCCCCGTGTTCTATGCTGCTTTGTGCCATGTCCGTGAGTTCTCGCTGATGCGGTGCACGCGCCTCGGCGATCATTTCCGGCGGGGCGATTTCGCTCAGATAGGTTTTCTCGAACTGGTCCGCATAGGCGAAGGACTGCAGCACGGCCATGGTCTGTTTTTCGGGAAGATTTTCCGCAAGCCAGGTCATGTAGCCGTCGATGGCGGTGGGATAATCGACGATCCTTTCGCCATGCCCTGGGCTGCCGAGTTTTGCGATGGCAGGCGGGATGGGATAGAGGCTGAAACCGACGATGTCGGCATAGGCGCTCTGCTGTTTGACCTGCTCCATATATTGTGAGCGGGCGGCATCGCTATCCTGTCTACCGGGCTCGATGACCATTGGGGATTGCACCATCAGGACAGGAAGGGAGGGATCGATCTCTTTCACCCGTTCGTAAAGCTGGCGAGAAGCCTCGGGATCGATGCCGTTCAAAACAGGCTCGTCGAAGCCCAGGACACCGTAGATCGCTTCTCGCCCGGCACAGGCCAGCAGGGCGTTCAGCGGATCGTTGTCCATCGGCGGAAACGCTCCCGTGGGCGGATAGAGCAGTCCGGCCGGTACGATCAGCCGGATCTCGTGGCGCCGAAGGGCTTCAAAACTCGCAGACGTTCGTTTGCAAGGCGGCACGAAGTCGGTTTCGTGCCCAAGCGTCTGTGGAGACGGGGCCTCCTGGTACTGAAACACGGGAAAGAACACCCCGATATCGGCAGCTCTCAGGGCGGAAAACATGGTGTCGTAATCACGGGTTTCGCCGATATACTTGGGGACCCCGGCCACCCCGATGTCCGCGCAAAGACCTTCGCCGGCGGCAAACGCTACGGACGCAAGGAAAAACGCGACACCTACTGGATGTTTCACCGTCCGCTGCTCCTACTCATCAGACGACATGAATTTTATATTTAACGAATATTAGATATGGCAAAGACGGTGTGTTCGATTTGCTTTAAGTTCACTTCTTCTGTTTTTGATTTTAAGCAAGCTATATCGAGTTTACGTAAGAAGTTATGACAAAAATCGTAGATCATTTCTGTTTGTTTGACAATATTTTATTGAAGATATAGGCTTTGTTCTCTGGCGCTGAGCGTTCTTTTGCCGCGCTGTCCTATTTCGCGTCGCATTTTGTATTATTTTTTTTGCGGTGGTGCGTCTTATGAGCTTTTCGCGACAGCTATTGAATCTCGTTCCGGTAAAATTGCGGGTCATGCGATCCAACGCCGTTCACGCCTTGCGGCGCGATAACGCCTATCGGGAGAGGCATGGGCGTCAGGAGTTTTTCCGAAAAGCCTTTCGCGGATTGAAGTTCAATGGAATCTCGGGGAGCTATGCGGAGTTCGGGTGTTGCGGGGCGATGACCTTCAATCTCGCTTTTCGGGCGGCGCGGGAAAACGGCTACCGTGCGCATTTCTGGGCGTTCGATTCGTTCCAGGGCTTGCCGCCGCAGACAGCCCCCGAGGATCAGCATCCGATGTGGGTGGAAGGCGACATGAGCATGTCGGTCGAGGATTTTAACAAGGTTTGCAGAAGCACCGGCATGACTGCGCGGGACTACACGACCGTCAAAGGATTTTATGACGATACGCTAAGGGACGTCGGTATGGCTTCCCCAGGGCGTCCGGATCAGCTTTCGCTGGTTTATATCGACTGCGATCTCTACAGTTCCACGATGGATGTTCTGAGGTTTCTTGCGCCGCGCCTCCGGCACGGCATGGTGATCGCCTTCGACGATTATTTCTGCACATCCGAAGACACGATATCGGGGGAGAGGCTGGCTTTGCTCGAGTTTATCGAGGAAATGGAGGGGTTCAGTTTTCTTCCCTACCTGCCGATCGGCTGGCATGGCATGTCATTCGTGGTTGAGAACCGAAAACTGCTGGACCGGTCGATAACCCGACGTCTGGCGGACGAGGGAAGGGCAGAGCAACTTCAAGACGCCATTGGCTGAGGTCGTTTCGCATGACCGACGGAGAGGCAGGAGCCGCCATTGCAACGGTCGAACCAAGCAGATTTCAAAGGCGTGTTGCGTCCACCCTCTCGCCGGTTCGCCTCGCTTTTTTTCTCATGCTGCTGGTCATTGTCGGTTTTGCGGCTATGGCTGCGCCCCTGTTGCTGGTTGCTTTTGTCGGCGGTGCCGCGTTTGCATTGATGTCCGCGCAGTTTCCCGTCGCGATGGTCGGTGTGTTCGTTTTTTTCCAGCTCGCTTTTCCTCTTTACGCAAGGTTGCCCCCGATCGGTCCCCTTCCGCCGATGCCTGTTGCCTCGGTCATGCTGATGGGCATTGCCGCGACCTCGTTACTCGCGTGGCTGACAGGTGAAAAGGGTAAGCCGCTCGGTCCCCTGGGTACGATGTTCCTGAAGCTGTTTCTTGCTTTCGCGGTGGTTGCTCTTCTGTCGTTGCTGGACGAGCGTACCACGGAGGAAGGCATGGGTATGTGGGTCAAGGTCTTCGTGATCCCAGGGACGATCCTCTGGGTGCTTTTGTACCGGCTTTCCGGGACGCGTGATGTGGACCTCGTGTTCCGCTGTCTGCTGGCGGCAGCTTCGGCCTGCGCCCTTTACGCGCTGCTTGAATCCCTTCTCGGCTACAATCCGCTGCTTGATCTTTATGAGGGGCAGACTGGCGTGGTCTACTTCAGGGCCGAGGAGTTGGGCTCCGCGCTCGCTTACCGCGCCTTCAGCGTTTTCACGCAGCCGATCGAGTATGCCACCTGTCTTGGCATGATTTTCCCCTACGCCATCATCCGTATGGCAACGACGCATCATCCGGTGCACCGGCTGTTCTATGCGTTTGGCGGCGGATTATGCGCGCTCGGGGCGGCATTGACCTTCTCGCGGGGGCCGGTTCTTGCCCTGCTCGTCTGTTCCGTCATCATAGGGCTGACCTACCGTTCGTTGCGGCGTGCTCTGGTGATGCTGATGGTCGCTGGTCTCGTGACCGTTGCTGCTGCTTGGCCGTTTCTGGGGGCGGGCATCAGCGATCGTCTCGGTGATGTCGACAACGTCACGCTGCGGTTCAAGCTGTGGCAAACGGCCTTCGCGGTGTTCAGCGATCATCCCATTCGCGGAGTCGGCATCGGCAATTTTCCGGAATACTATATCGAGGCAGCCCGGCAGCACGAAATCGGGCCATTCTTCGAGTTCGGCGTGGATGCCGTCGAGAGTATCAGGGTGGCCGAGAATACTTATCTTCAGATGCTGGCCGAGATGGGCATCATCGGCTTCATCTGTTCCGTGCTCGTCGTTCTCGTGTTTTTCCGGATGCTCATCGTGACCGCGCTCAAGGCGCCCGAAGCCCTGACGCGCAACCTTTCGATCGCTGTGGCTCTCGGGGGCCTGGCTTATCTCATCAATGGCTTGACGATCACCGCCTACACCCATTTCACATCGACGACGCTCTTTATCGGCATGCTGTTTCCCTTCGCCATCATCCTGGAAAGAGACGGCGTTCAGCGTGCGGACCTCGCCCAGGTCAGGCCGGTATAAGCCACGTCTGCCATGATTTTCCTGAAGCCTTGCGCAGCAACGCCGCAGTAGATGCTGTGACGTTACATTCTTCGCTGGATATCCGGGGTTTGCGGCATGAGCGATAAGGCTGCTATCAAGTTTGTGAAACGGGAACGCTCGTCAGGGCTTCGCGTTATCCGAAGTCGTTCATGCTCCGTTAAACTGTTGAAGCAGAATCTCGGGCCTGGAGAAGTCTACATGAGAGAGACGTGCCAAACCGCAACCGATGTCGAGACCGGTCCTCCCGCACGGGAGCGCTGGACGGTGCGCCGTTGCGCCTTCGTTGTGCTTGGGCTGTCCGCACTTTTCTGGCTCGCGCTTACGGTCTTCTTCTTTTCCTGAGAACTTTAGGCGGGTCGCGATCCATCATATTCGCTCATACGCTTGAGGTTTTTTATACGCATGTCTTTCCGCAAAACCGCGGCACACTTTTGCGAGACATGCTTCAGCGCGCACCTTCGCCCATCAGGATAACCCGTACGGTCTGAAGCAGAATTCTGGTGTCCAGGATGATGGACCCATGTTCCAGATAGAAGAAATCGTATTTCGTCTTTTCCTGCGCATCCTGCAACGAGGCGCCATAAGGATAGTTGATCTGCGCCCAGCCCGTTATGCCGGGTTTGACCCGGTAGCGGTTGCGGTAGTTCGGGATCTCGTTTTCCAGCATGGCAGCTATCGTCGGGCGTTCTGGGCGGGGGCCGACAAGGCTCATGTCCCCCAGTAACACATTTATGAATTGGGGAAACTCGTCGATGCGGCTGCGCCGCAGGAACTTGCCGACCATCGTTATCCGGCAATCGCACACTTCGGCCCAACGGGCGATCCCATCGGCCTCCGCGGCAACGTGCATGCTGCGAAACTTGTATAAAAGAAACGTCTTTCCGTCGCGACCGACCCGTTCTTGCCGATAGAAGATCGGCTTGCCGTCTTCGATCAGAATTGCCAGAGCGGCAAGCGCCGTGACCGGAAGGGTGAAGGCAAGCAGCAAGCTGCAAAGCACGATGTCCATGCATCTCTTCACGGTATTGCTGAACAGGCTTCGTTTGTTGCAGAAGGCCGATCCGAGATTGTGCGTCCGCAACGCATCAAGCCTTACCTGCCTGTTCTCTCTGGCGCGAATGGCGAGCGTTTCGTCGAGATGAAGGACGGATGCGGCGGCCAGCCGTCCGAAGAACATCATGATGAAGGCGAGTGGCAGGGCCGCCAGCCACCGTCCTTGCAGCGTGTTCTGAAAGCCGGCCGCGGACATGATGGCCACCGTGCATGCTGTAACCAAGGTAAAGGCAATCAGCGTCGGGGCGACGATATCGCGCGCCATAAGCCGTTCGAGGCGATAAAGCCCCATTGCGTAGGCCCAGACGATGGCGCATCCGACGATCAGCAGGTTGATCGTGAGTGGAATATTTGCAGGGTCGCTCGAAAATGCGAGCTGCGCGATCGCATCGGCAACCAGCAAAGCTGTCAGAAGGTAGACAATATCAAAGAGGATCGCGACAAACCCCAGCGTGAAGGAACTGTTCTGCGTCGGTGCCATGGCGAATACTCTGGTGCGCTGTCTAGATTTCTATCAACAATTCTGAGTGAAAATTCCTATATATTGATATCGCGCGCGCGCATCTCCGGCATGTGTTGCCAGAACGCGCACGTTGCTTGCGAACGTAGCCTTTCTAATTGATGCTTTATGTATCTGAATGTTTCTACAATGCCTGCACTTTTCATTTTGCACAACAGCTTTATGAGTCTAAGCTAATTTTAATTTGACGGTGCGGGCCAAGCGCTTGCTTCGGCAACACTTTTAATGCGCGAGGGTGGCAGGGTATGGACGCAACTGTTCCCGCGATTTCCGTGGTTATGCCGACCTACAACCGGTGCGGCGTTCTTCTGCGAACGCTCGGCTATTATGGCGACCAGACGCTGGATGGCTCGTCCTTCGAGGTTATCGTCGTAGATGACGCTTCCACAGACGAAACGCAGGCGGTTGTCAGCGGACTGCTTGGCAATTTCAGGTTCACCATTGTTTATAGTCGCCTTCCTGAAAATTCCGGCCCGTCGGCGGCCCGCAACCGGGCCATCGCGCTGGCGCGGGGCGATATTCTCGTCTTCGTCGGAGATGACATCTTTCCCGAGCGGGACTTCCTGGAGCAGCACCTTGTCTGGCATCACGAGCTTTATCAGGAGGACGGTGCGGGAGCCCTGGGGCGCGTCAAATGGTCTGATGAGCTAGGTTGCACACCGCTTATGCGGTGGCTTGAGACGAGCGGCACGCAATTCGCCTATGGCCAGATGGTGCACGGGCAGGTGCTGGAGTACGGTTATCTTTACACATGCAACGTTTCGGTGAAGCGTGCCTTCGTGGAGCGAACGGGTGAGCGGTTCTGCGAGCGATTGCGTTTCTGCGAAGATTCAGAATGGGGCTTGCGCCTGATGCGCCGGGGCTTCGAACTGCGCTACAATGCGCAGGCACGCGCCAGCCATCACCATCCTGTCACGCTGGCCAGTTCCCTCAGCCGCATGGTCGATCTTGGCCGCTCGACGGGAGTTCTGGCGGAGGTAAGCCCGAGCAACTTCAGACGGATAACCAACGCCGACCGCTACGAGGCGCATCGGTGGCGAGCCTGTATAATGAGGATGATGCTGCATCCCGTGATGGGTCGCTTTCTGTATCGTCCGCTCGCCGAGTTCTGCGAGCGCCGTTTTATAGCCGACCGGGTATTTGCGGCCTGCCACGCATCCTATTTTTATCGAGGACTGTTGTCCGGGCGTCCGTCGCCCAAGCTTGCGGGGTGAGCGACTATGCCCGTTATGCGGAGATACCGGCGGCAGCTGCAGGATATTTCAGCGCAAGCGCCCACTGTGCCGCTGCCTTTGCTGCTCTGGCGGCTGGTGCAGTGGAAGATCCTGCGCAGCGTGCATGGGTCTCAGACCGTGCCGGTTCATGCGAACAGTCGCATGCGACTTGATGCACGGCGCGGCGATCATGGCATACGCACGAGCATCTACCTTTTCCGCGACGCCTATGAGCCCTCGGTGCGTTTTGCCATCGATTGCTTCGTTCGTCCGGGTTCCGTCTGTTACGATATCGGCGCAAACCAGGGGCTCTGGGCGCTGCGCATGGCGGAGAGGGCGGGTCGCGATGGCAAGGTGTTTGCTTTCGAACCGATACCCGACAACGCCCGTAGCCTGAAAACCAATGCCGAACTTTCCGGACACGCCATCGAAATCTACGATTTTGCTTTGGGGGACAAGAACGGCTCGGTCATCATGCATTTGCCACGGGATGTCGGCTCTGCATCGATGGCCGCCCATGCGGACGGGGCAGAAACGATGATGGTGAATGTAAGGTGCCTCGATGATATCTGGATATCGCAGGACCGTCCCGGTGTCAGTCTCGTCAAACTGGACGTCGAGGGAGCGGAGCTGCTCGTCCTGAAGGGGGCAAGTGCCTTCCTCGCTGACGTGCAGCCGGTGGTCTGCTGCGAGATCAATCCGGAACGCTTGGACGCCATGGGAGCAAGTGCTGCCGCCATCTTCCAGATTTTTGACCGTCTGGGTTACCGGAGCCTCGTCTGGGACGAGAGAAGGAAAACGCTGGTGGCGCGCGCGCCGGATCCGTCGCGGCAGAGCAATGTGGACGTGGTTTTCCTGCCGTCGAGGCTCGCATCGGATGGGAATTTTTTAGGCTCGCGCATTTAGCGCCGATGCTGTTGTTTTGATATTTGTAAAATAGAAATTTCGCATAAACTGATTTCAGAAAGCAGAGCGTCAACAGCGGGGCCGAGCATGCGCACTGTATTCGATGCCTATTCCATTCTCCTTCAACAACGCCGGCATTTTTTGATCTTTTTTCTGGTTCTGTTCGTCGGTGGGCTGGGTGCCGTCTACCTGAAGCGGCCGGCCTTCGAATCGTCCTCCAAGTTGATGGTCAATATGGAGGGGCTTGACGTTTCGCTTTCCCAGGCGGAAATCCCGGCGGCGGGGCCGCAGCTCCAAGCCGTCGAAGCGGTAATGTCCCAGATCGAGCTGCTGACCTCCCGCGACCTTGTGGTGGCGCTGGTTGACCGGCTTGGGACCGAGACCTTTCGCGCCCCCCTTCCGGAAAACCCGGTCGTGCGTTTGCTGGTCCAGACACTGGACGGCGTAAGCCGAGGGCTCGGTAAATTTCTGGCTGTTCTGGGGCTCGTTCAGCCGGTGGGCGAGCGGGATGCGCTGATCGAGCAGGTTGCGAATGCGATCCGGGTTTTTCCCGTGCGCCAATCGCCGGTCATCGTTGTGAGCTTCCGGTGGAGAAACCCGACGATCCCGCCGTTGGCCTTGCGCACACTGCTTGAACTGTTCAACGAAAAATCCCGAAGGCTCGACGCGATCCGAAGCGAGTACGTGCTGTTTTCCGATCAGGTGAAGCTGGCCGCTGAGGCGCTGGAAAAAGCCGAAGCGGAGGCGCGGGCCTTCGATCAATCCCATGATATTGCCGACCTGGCACGGGAAAAGCAGATGCTGATCGATCGGATAGACAGGCTGTCGGCAATGCGCGCGGACGCTGGCGTCGGATTGGACGAAGGGCAGGCAAGCGTGACCCGGACGCAGACTGCCAGCGCCGGCGAACAACTTGCCCCGTTGCGTGCCCGCCTTCACACATTGAACGAGGAGCGGGCCAAGGCACTGGCTTCGTTCACGCCGGAGCATCGGGCTGTGCAGGAGCTCGATCGCCAGATTTCCGAGACGAAGGCTGCCATAGCGGCTGAAAACGACGCCATCGGTGCGGCGATCGTTGCGTCGCGCGCGCGGCTGCGGATTTTGCTTGATGCCGAACAGGCCAACAACCGCATAAGGCGAAATATCGACGTAGCGTCGCAGGCTTTCCAGACCTATCGAAAGGTCGCCACCGACCGACAGAATATGCTGGCCCACGAAACCGTCGTGCATGTGCAAACGATCGACGCACCGAGCGAGCCGATCCGCCCCCTTGGCGCGAGCCGGCTGGTCTGGGTGATGGCTGCCTTTATCCTGTCGCTGATCGTCGCGGCGGTTGCGACGCTGGCACTGAATTTGTTTCGTCAGCGGTCTCAGGTCGTTCCGCTCGCAGCGGTCGAGCCACCGACGGAGGCGACGTTGCGGCTCAAGTCGGGTTTCTAAGGCTGAGCAGGCGCGCTGTCGCGATGCTGATCGCTGCATAGAGAAAAAGCCCAAGCGCATCCTTGAGCAGATCGATTGCCAGACCGTCCGAAAAGGTCAACCACAAACACGGGATCGCGCCGAGAAGTGCGGGCATGGCCGCGCGGAGCAGCGGTACGCCCGGAGCGTATTTCATGGTTATCATCGCGGTAGACGCCACCGCTGCGCAGATCGATGAAAGGCAGAAGGCTGCCGCAGCGCCCGTTGCCCCGTAGGCAGGTATGATCGCGAGGCTGATGAAGGCTTGCAGGGCAACAAGACTGGCGACAATGATGACGGTGTGTTTCTGTTCGCTGGCACCGAGCAGGAGAGCAAGATTGAGATAATAGACGGCCACGAAAGGGTAGGCCGCAAACAGGATGACGATCAGTTCCGCGACGCCGTCGAAGCTGCGCGACAGCAGTATCGACATGATGGGGGCGGCGAATTCCACGGCGAGCATGGCGCCGAGGAAGCCGCCGAGCAGGACCAGGCGTAAGGCCCAGGCATAGAGGTCGGCGAGTTGCGATCCGTCTTGCGCGTGAAACTGGATGAAACGCGGCGCCAGCACCGAGCCGACGGCAAGCGGCGCGATTGCCGCCGCATCCATCATTCTTGCGGCCACACCATATAGCCCGAGTTCCGGGCCGGGATGAAACCAGCCCAGAACGATGAGCTCCACACGGACCGCGACAATGAACAGGCCGTAGACCACCGCGTAGGGAAAGGCACCAGGGACGACCGAAAAGCACAGGGCGAAGTCTGGCCGAATGTTCAGTTTTATGCCGGCCTTCTGAAGTCCACCGTAGAGAACGGCGACATAGGCGAGATTACCCGCAACGAAGACGGCGGCAATCGCCCTTACATCACCGTCGAATGCGATTACGGCCACGCCAAGCCCGACCTGGGCGACGGAGAGGGAAAGATGCGCCAGGGCTATCGTGGGAAAATGGCTTCTGCCCTGCAAAACCGCTTCGAGCAGTGAGGCGAGCGCCGTGAAATAAAGTCCGCAGGAGGCCACCAGGGCGAGCTCTATCACCGGGGTCGAGAAGCCGAACGCCAGAAAAATCAGGACGACGGCAACGTTTGCCATCGCTGCGGTTGTCAGCCTGAAGGGTATGAACGCCGAGGCATAATGCTGCCCGCGCTCCACTTCGACGGATGCCTCCCGAAGAAGAAAGCGGCCCAGGCCGATATCTCCCAGAGCATCGAAGATGATGACAACTGACAGGACAAGGTTGAGATACCCAAAGTCTTCTGCGCCGACGTATTTTGCGAGATAGATGATGTAGACGAAGTTGAGGGCTCTCGCAAACATCTGCACCGAGAGCAAAACGCCCACGTTGGTGAAGAACCTGATGTTGACGGGGATGTTCTTCAATGCCGAGGAGCCCTGCGATGATACATCCGGTTCGGAAATAGACTTGAGCTTTTTGGAAAATCCCTGTGGCTGCGGCGGATGCAGCTTGGAAAAATCCTAGATTGTTTCCTTTTCGAATGAAAGCAATTGCACTGTCCAACACGATGGGCCCCGTGCTGATGGGCCCAGGTTCCGCCCGATAAAGCGCGTCGCGATCTTTCAGATTCGCTTATGCGCTTTAGGTGTTCGTTCTGACGCATGTCTTTTCGCGAAACCGCGGCACACTTTCGCGAGACATGCTTTCAGAGGTGCTCGCCTGCAGATGGCTCAGGCAGCCCCTTCTTTTCCCGCCAGCCATTCCCGAATGAGGCTCCTGTAGCGCTCGCCGCTGAAGCTCGGGAAATGGCCGCCGTGGACGACACGGACGGGATAGTCGAGCAGGCGCTTCATCGAGGCGAGATAGTCGCCCGCGTCGGAGTGATAGGTGTCCTCGATCAGCGGGCCGTCATAGAGAATGTCGCCGGAAAACAGGGTCTGCGTCGCCTTCTCATAAAGCGCGATGCCGCCGGGGGAGTGGCCGGGCGTATGGATCACCTCGAAATGCCGGTCGCCGAGATCGATGATATCGCCATCGGCA
Source organism: Pararhizobium arenae (assembly GCF_001931685.1). Lineage (GTDB taxonomy): Bacteria > Pseudomonadota > Alphaproteobacteria > Rhizobiales > Rhizobiaceae > Pararhizobium > Pararhizobium arenae. The sequence goes on from NZ_MOOY01000007.1 coordinate 110,810, forward strand.
AGGATGCGTGTCGCCGGGGCTTTTTTCACGGCATAGCAGGCCGAGCAGTAGGGTTCCGGCGGCAGGCTGTCAAAGATGTCGTCGGTGACATAAGGGTCGGCCAGCGTGTTGGCGCGGGTCGGCTCGGCCAGAAGGTCGGCTTCCGCCCCGTGCACGGCCCGGCATTCGAATTCGTGGTGGCAGCCGATGTGATCGAAATGGGTGTGGCTGGCGACCGCCAACAGCGGGCGTTCGGTCACCAGCGGCACCCATCGGCGCAGCGATACGACGCCCATGCCGCTATCAACCAGCATGTCGCCGTTACGGCCGCGCACATGCCAGATGTTGCAGCGATAGAATTCCTTGATGTGCGGCTCGCAGATGTAGGTCACGTCGTCATCGAGGCGGCGGACGGCATACCAGTTCTCAGGGGCAATACGCTGCATGCTCAATCCTCAAGCCGCGGGCAGAACCGTCAGGGCAGCGGGATCGACGGCCAGTTCCACCCGGTCGCCGATCGCCGTGTTGGCAGATTGCGGCATATGGGCAACGAGCGAAAGTCCGGATGCGTTCGAAGGCGCCATATGGCAGCGGAAATGCGTGCCGAAAAAGGCGCTGCCGGTCACCACGGCTTCGCCGAGACGGATGGGCGAAGCTGATGTCGCCATGGTGATGTGTTCGGGCCGGATGCAGATCGTGACATTGTCGCCAACTTTCGGCCATTCACGGATGAAGCTGGCGAGCGGCAGGGCGACAGGTCCCGTTGCCGTTTCGATCCGCGCGCCGTCCGCCGCGGTCTCCAGAACCCGTCCGGGCAGCAGGTTGATCTCGCCCATGAAGCCTGCGGAGAAAAGCGACTTCGGCCGCATGTAAATCTCCGCCGGTGGCCCGAAATCCTCGATCCGGCCCTGGTTCATCACCACGATCCGGTCGGCAATCGCCATCGCCTCTTCCTGATCGTGGGTGACGTGCACGAAGGTGGTTCCCACCCGCTTCTGGATCGCCTTCAGCTCATCCTGCATCTGGCGGCGGAGTTTCAGGTCGAGAGCGCCGAGCGGTTCGTCGAGCAGCAGCACATCGGGATCGACGGCCAGCGCCCGGGCCAGTGCCACGCGCTGCCGCTGGCCACCGGAAAGCTCGTGCGGCTTCTTAGCTGCGGACGCCTTGAGGCCGACGAGATCGAGGAACGCCAGCGCCTTTTCATCCCGCTCGCTTTTGCCCAATCCACGCATGCGCAGCCCGAAACCGACATTGTCGATGAGGCGCATGTGCGGGAAGAGGGCGTAATCCTGAAACATGGTCGTCGTCGGCCGGTGTGCCGGCGCCACCCCCGCCATGTCCTTGCCGCCGATCAAGATCGAGCCGCTGCTCGGTGCCATGAAGCCGCCGAGGATCGAGAGTAGGGTCGTCTTGCCGCAGCCGGAGGGACCAAGCAGCACGATGAACTCGCCGGCCTCGATATCGAGCGAGACATTGTCGAGTGCGGGGAAGCTGCCGAATGTCTTGGTGGCGCCGCGGACGAAAACGGATGCGGTCATGTCTTGCGGTTCCTTCCGAAGAGGGCGAGTTCGAGCACCAGCAGAACGGCCACCGAAACAAGGAAGACCAGCGAGCCGATGGCATTGGTTTTCGGATTGAGGCCGGAGCGCAGCATGCTCCAGATTTCGACAGGCAACGTCACATCGAAGCGCGACAAAAGGAACGCGATGATGAACTCGTCCCAGCTGAAGGTGACGGACAGGAAGAAGGCGGCGAGGATCGAGGGCATCAGCATCGGTGCCGTCACCAGCGCCATGACCTTGAGATCATTGGCGCCAAGATCGCGCGCCGCCCGCTCGATGTTGATGTGATGATCGCCCATTGAGGCATAGATGATGGCAAAGCAGAGCGGCAGATTGATCACCACATGGCCGATGCCGACCGTCCAGAGCGACAGCGGGATTTTCATCGCATTGAGGACCGCAAGCAGGCCGAGCGCGATGATCAGGTAGCTGACTGTCATCGGCGCGATCAGCAAGCCGCGTTGCAGGGCCGAGCCCGGCAGCTTGTAGCGCGCCAAAGCGTAAGCCGCGAGGAAGCCGAGCAGGCAGGCGAGGATGGAGGAACCGGTGGCGACGAGGAAGGAATTGCCAAGCGCCGCCATCAGCTTGCGATCGGCAAAGACGGCTTCGTACCACTGCGTCGAAAAGCCGTTGAACGGCGGGACGGGGAGGCGGCCATCCTGGAAGGAAAACAGCACCAGCACGGCGACCGGCAGGAAGATGAAGCCGTAGATGAAGATCAAATAGGCCCAGCCAAAGGACTTGGAGATGATGTCGCGCATCATGCCCTCTCGATCCGCAGCCATCGGGCACAGAGCACATAGGCCGCCGTCACCGTCAGCATGAGGATGATCGACAACGCCGCCGCCATCGGGAAATCCGCCCGCCGGCCGATCTGCAGCATGATGATCTGCGGCAGCACCAGCTCGTTGTTCCCCCCGAGTATCTGCGGGGTAATGTAATCGCCGATGCAGAGAACGAAGGTCAGGAAGGCGCCGGTCATTATGCCGGGAAGGGTGAGCGGTAAAATCACATGCCAGAAGGTCTGGAAAGCGTTTGCGCCGAGATCGGCTGCCGCGCGGCGATAGTTCGGCGACAGCTGGATGAGGTTGGAATAGATCGTCAGCGTCAGCAGCATGACGAAGAAGTGGACGAATCCGATAACGGTTGCGGTTCGGTTGCTGGCTATTTCTAAGGGTTCGGCAATCAGACCGATGCCCATCAGCGCCTGATTGATGACGCCACCCTTGGACAGCACCAGCAGCCAGGAATAGGAGCGCACCACGTAGGAGGTCCAGAAGGGCAGGATGGCAAGGATCAGCGCCATGCGCTGGAGGCGTTTCGGCACACGCTCGGCGATGATCCAGGCCAGCGGATAGGCGAGCAGCACGGAGAGAATGGTGACGGTGATGGTGATTTCGAGCGAATTGGTGAGCCCACGCAACAAGGCGCTTTCGCTGAAGAAGCGGAGGTAGTTGTCGAGGTTCCAGACGTGGACGATATCGCGTCCCTGACGCGACCAGAGGCTGAGCGCCGCCATATAGACGAAGGGCACGACGAAGAAGGCGAGAGTCCAGAGAAGGGCCGGGGCGACGAAACCCCAGGCCTTGCGGCGCTCCCTGTCTTCAAGTGTCGTGGTGGTCATGGGTGTTCGGTGGGTTCTCGTGGACGTCTGAATTAGTGGTAGAAGGGACGGGCGGCAAACTCGATCGTTCCCTCTCCCCGCTTGCGGGGAGAGGGTTAGGGTGAGGGGCAAAACTCTCATCCCCGAGAGTGTCGAGGCCCTTTCCCCTCATCCGNCGGGCGGGGAGAAGGGAAGACCCTTTACTGCTGCATCATGTTGGTCCAGGCGTCCTGCATCTTCTTGTCGAGTTCGGCCGACGGGATCGGATAGAGTTGGGTGTTCTTCAGGTAGCCGGCCTGATCGTCCCAGCGTAGCGCCTTCTTCTGCTCGCCATCCAGATGTTCGCCGGCCTTCTGGTTGGTCGGCATTCCCCAGTAGCAGGAAGACGTCGCAAGACGGGCCTGGCCTTCCGGGCTCAGGATATATTGCACGAACTTCAGCGCCAGATCGGGATTCTTGCTATCCTTCATGACAGCGATCGACTGCGCCCAGCGCACGGCGCCTTGTTTCGGCACGGTCCAGTCGAGGTTTGGCTTGTCCTTGGCGAGCGAGGCGGTGATCCATTCGCCGCCGCCGACGAGGATGTCGACTTCTCCGGTTGCCAGCGCCGTCTGGGAGGAAACGACGTCGCTCACCTGCTTGGAGGCGGCTTTCATCGCCGCCAGCTTTTCCTCGATCGCCGGCATGTCGGCGTCGGAAAGGTCGGCGGTCTTCTTGCCGAGGCCGAGCTGCACGAGGCCGATCATCGGCAGGTAGTAGTCATAGAGCGCGATGCGCCCCTTGTACTTGTCCGACCAGATGACCGAGAGGTCCTCCATGTCCTTCGGATCGACCTTGGTCTTGTCGTAGGAGATCGTGTTGTAACCGAATTTCTCGGTGATGGCGTAGGTCTTGCCGTCCTTGGTGTTGTTGTCGTTCATCACCAGTTCGGGGAAGAGGTCGGCCGAGGGCAGGGCGTTGGCCGGCATTTCGCCAAGCACGCCCATGTCGATGACGCGGTGAACGTCCACGGCATCGATGACCATCACATCCCAATCGCCGGGCTGCGACTGTTCGAGGATGGAGATGCCGGCGCCGGTGCCTTCATATTCCTTGAGGTTGACCTTGACGTCGTTGGCCGTCTCGAAGGGCTCGATCAGCGCCGGGTCGGTGTGGTCGCACCAGACGAGCGCGTTCAGTTCCTCGGTGGCATTGGCCTGGCCTGCCGCAAGGGCGCCCAAAGCGATGGTGGACATGAAAAATCGGCGCGCAGCTGCGCCCTCGAATGATCTGGTCATCGTCATTTCCCTCTGGTTTTAACGCTCGTTTTGGCGCCTTGTAAAAAAGATTGAATGAATTCATTTTTTAAGTCAATATCAAAACTGAAGGCATTCAAAAAAGGAAAACGCAGGTGACGGGACTGCGCGCAAAACAAAAAGCCGACAAGAACAGACGCATTCTGGAAGCCGCCACCAAGCTCTTCCGAGAGGTGGGCTACGATGCCGCACGCATCGAGGATATTGCCGAGCGCGCCGAGGTTTCCGTCGGGACATTCTACAATTATTACCAGAACAAGGGTGACATGCTCTTGGCAACCGTCGCCATGGAAGTGGAAGAGGTGCTGGAGGCCGGAGAGCCGATCGTCGCCAATCCGCCGGCCGGCGTTCTGGCTGCGCTGACCAAGCTGATCGACCAGTATTACGACCACTCGCTCGTCTATCTCAGCAAGGAGATGTGGCGCACGGCCATGGCGCTGTCGATCCAGCAGCCGGAAACACCTTTTTCCAAGCGCTACACTGATCTCGATCGCCGGCTCTGCCTGCAGGTCACGACGCTGGTGCAGAAGCTGCAGCAGCGTGGCGCGGTTCTGATGGGCATCGACACGGTCGCTGTCGGCGCCATGTTCTTCAACAATCTCAACATGATGTTCACAGACTTCGTGCGCGACGAAGCCATGCCGCTCGATACGCTGAAGGAAGAGGTCGCCCGCCAGAACAAGCCGCTGGCGTCACTGATCAGCACACCCAATCTTTAAAAAATACTGGAGGAAACATGAACGATACGCATTCGAGCGTATTGGCTGCGGCCGATCGACTGGTCGATGCTTTCGCGCGTCACGATACGCAGGCCTATTTCGCAGCCTTCGCACCCGATGCAAGTTTCATCTTCCACAATCTCGATCGCGTCCTGACGAGCCGCGATGCCTATCGCGCGGAATGGAAGCTTTGGGAGGGGCGCGACGGTTTTCGCGTGAAATCCTGCCGGTCGAGCGAACGTCATGTCCGACTTTCCAGCGATGCTGCGATTTTCACGCACACCGTCGAAACCACGGTTGAGTTCGGCGAGGAACCGGTAACGTCCGTCGAACGAGAAACGATCGTTTTCGAGCGTTCCGGCGATGGCAGCTGGCTCGCCGTGCATGAACATCTGTCGAAGCTGCCGTAAGGGGTTCGCACGAGTTTTCCTTCTCCCCGCTTGCGGGGAGAAGGTGCCCAAAGGGCGGATGAGGGGCATAAACTTGCTCTGAATTGCCGCGTTGCCCCTCACCCTAGCCCTCTCCCCGCAGGCGGGGAGAGGGGACCCTTCGTGAGCGATTTCCTTGCCCGTGAGCAAGAAGGGGCCAGAGGATCGGTCCTCGCTACTGCCACACCACGATCCGGGCCTTGTAGGGCACGCGGTCATAGAGATCGATAACGTCCTGGTTCATCAGGCGCACGCAGCCCGAGGAGACGGCCTTGCCGATCGAATCCCATTCGGGCGAACCGTGGAGGCGATAGAGCGTGTCTTCGCCATTCTGGAAGATGTAGAGCGCGCGGGCACCGAGCGGGTTCTTGAGCCCTGGGTCCATGCCGCCATTGGCGATCGAATAGCGCTCGAGGCTCGGCTGGCGGGCCACCATCTCGTTCGGCGGTTTCCAGCGTGGCCAGGCTTGGCGCCAGTGGATCACGCCTTCGCCCTGCCAGGCAAAACCGTCGCGGCCGATGCCGACACCATAGCGCATCGCGGTGCCGCCCGGCTCGACGACATAGAGGAAACGCGAGGGCGTATCGACGACGATGGTGCCAGGCGCTTCGCCGGTGGGATCGATGACCCGCTGGCGATAGAAGCGCGGATCGATCTTTTCAAACGGCACGGCGGGAATGGAGAAGCCGCCATCCTCGACCGGCGCGTACATGGCAACGAGCTCTTCCTGGGTGGGAGGGGCCACAGGGCGGCTGATGCGGGTCGGGATCGGTGTGGACCTGCCGCCGGGCACGGTGGAGCATCCGGCGATCAAGGCGGTCATAGAAGCTGCGCCAAGGAGAAATGTCCTTCGCGAAGGATTATAATCTGTGGGCATTTCGGCGGTATCTTTCAAACGGCATCCGGCAAAGCACCGGCCTTACGGGTCTAGGAAGAGACCGGTGATGCTGACAAGCGGCCGGCGATCACAACCGCGTCATACTGTGGATGGCTGAGGAAACATCTCGGTCGCCGTGGCATGGATGCTACAACCATATCGATCTGGCTGTTTACGTGCAGGGTTATCTGCGGGTGGTTGACAGCGTTTACGAAAACAGACAGGTTCACGCACATTCCGAGGGGAGCATCGAACGGTGCTGAGATGGCGGTGAGCCGGACCCTTGAACCTGATCCGGGTCATGCCGGCGTAGGAACGGAAACAGGCGCGCAAGGCTCCCTTTTCTTCTTCGCTTTACCTGGATCTCCATTTGTCTGGAGATCGTCGATGAACATTTCTGTTTTCTCTGATTACACGCTCTGGCGAGCAATCGTGCGCGGATCGATCCTTTTTCCGGACTGAACGTGATGCTCCTTGCCCATGCCTGCGGCGGTCTCGCAGCGCTGGTTGCCCTCTGGCAACTTGGTGTCACTGCCTTTTCTCCGCCACGCTATATCCTGCCGTCGCCGGTGGAAACGGTGGCTGCGTTCCTGCGCCAACCGGCCTTCCTCCTGGGGCAGGGGCTGGTGACGCTCTCGGAAATCGTTGTGGGGTTGACGCTCGGTTCCCTTCTCGGAGCGGCCGCGGCAGTTGCCATCGCTGCCTTTCCATGGGCGGGGCGGCTGTTCTGGCCGGTCCTCGTCGTGCTGCAGGCTCTGCCGGTCTTCGTTCTGGCGCCGGTGCTTGTGCTGTGGTTCGGCTTCGGCATGGCTTCGAAGGTGGCGATGACGACGATCATCATCTTCTTTCCCGTCGCTTCCGCCTTTGGTGATGGGCTGCGCCGAACAGACCGCGATATCCTCGATGCTGTTTCGTTGACGCAGGCCAGTCACTGGCAGACGCTTTGCCACGTGCGTGTGCCTCTCGCGCTGCCAAGCCTCGTTTCCGGGCTGCGGGTCGCTGCTCCGCTGGCGCCACTCGGCGCGGTCGTCGGCGAGTGGGTGGGGGCATCCGCCGGACTTGGCTTCGTCATGGTGCAGGCCAATGCGCGCATGCAGACCGATACCGTCTTCGCCGCCATGGCGATTCTCGCAGTCTTCGCCGTCACGCTCAGGCTTCTCGTCGACAGGCTGACAACCCGTATCGCGCCGTGGGCGCGCGAGGCCGATCCCGTTTTTTAACCCCAACCCCAACGGAGTCATCCATGACCTCAATTGCTTCCCGTCTCGTTGCCAGCCTGCTTGCCGCAGTGAGCCTTGCCATCCCCGTTTCCGCCGATGCGGCTGACAAGCTGACGGTGCTGCTCGAATGGTTCGTCAATCCCGATCACGCACCGATGGTGATTGCCAACGAACGTGGCCTTTTCGCCCGCGAGGGGCTGACGGTGGAACTGATCCCGCCGGCTGATCCTTCCTCTGTGCCGCGGCTCGTTTCCGCCGGGCAGGCGGATATCGGGATCCACTATCAGCCGAATCTCTATCTCGATTACGCAGCCGGCCTGCCACTCGTGCGCTTTGGCACGCTGGTCGAAACGCCGCTCAACACGGTGACCGTGTTGGCGGACGGGCCGATCAAGAGCCTCAAGGATTTGAAGGGCAAGAAGGTCGGCTTCTCCGTCTCCGGTTTCGAGGATGCGATGCTCACCCGCATGCTGACTTCGGAGGGATTGAAAAAAGAAGATGTTGAACTGATCAACGTCAACTTCTCGCTCTCGCCGTCGCTAATATCCGGAAAGGTCGATGCGACGCTCGGGGGGTTCCGCAATTTCGAGTTAACGCAGATAGAGTTGGAAGGGCAGAAGGGCAGAGCTTTCTTTCCTGAGGAACATGGCGTTCCCGCCTATGACGAGCTTGTCTTCGTGACGCGAAAGGATATGGCCGACGATCGTCGGTTGCCAGGCTTTCTTGAGGCGGTGGAAGAGGCTTCGATCTTCATAACCAACCATCCCGACGAAGCCTGGGCGCTGTTCATCAAGGCCTATCCCGATCTCGACAATGAATTGAACCGCCGCGCGTTTTTCGACACGCTGCCACCTTTTGCCAAGCGACCGGCTGCGTTGGATGTCGGCCGGTACGCGCGATTTGGTGCGTTTCTGCAGGAGATGGGATTGATCGAGAAGGCTCCGGCGGTCGAGGAGATCGCGATAGAGATCAGGCACGATCAGGCGAATTGACGAGCCTGCCGGTTACCGTATCCGACATCTCCCCATATGGGGAGATGGGAATTTTGATCGTCGAAATTGCCAGCTTTCAATCCAGCTGGATTTTCGCGTCCTGAACGACGGGCGTCCACTTGGCGATTTCCGCCTTGACGTGGGCGCCCAGTTCCTCCGGGCTGGAAGCGACGATCGCCGCACTGAATTCCTTCATGCGTTCGGCGACAGTCGGATCGGCGAGGGTTTTCTTGGCCGAGTCGTTGAGGCGTGCGATCACCTCCGGCGGGGTGCCCGCCGGGGCGAAAAGCGCGTTCCACGTATAGGTTTCATAGCCGGGAATACCGGATTCGGCGATCGTCGGGATGTCCGGGAAGGAGGCCGCCCGTTCCTTGGTGGTTACCGCCAGCGCGCGAAGCGTGCCGGATTTGATGTGTCCTGAGGACGAGGGCAGGTTGTCGAACATGATCGGCACCTGGTTGCCAAGCACGTCGTTCAAGGCCGGGCCTGAGCCCTTATAGGGAATATGCTCCATCTCGACGCCGGCCATGGATTTGAACAGTTCGCCGGAGAGATGCAGCGGCGTGCCGTTGCCGGAGGAGGCGTAGCTGTATTTGCCCGGCTCGGCTTTGAGGAGAGCCAGCAGCTCTTCGACATTTTTCACCGGCAGTTCCGGATTGACCACCAGCACGTTCGGCACGACGACGAGCAGCGAGATGGGTGCGAAATCCTTTTCGGCATCATAGGGGGTGGATTTGAGGATCAGCGGGTTCAGCGCATGGGTCGCGACCGTTCCCATCAGGATCGTGTAACCATCCGGCTCTGCGCGGGCGACATTGTCGGCGCCGAGATTGCCGCCGGCTCCGGCGACGTTCTGGACGATCACCTGCTGGCCCAGATCCTCCGACATCTTCTGGGCGATGATGCGGGCGACGACGTCCGTCGAGCCGCCGGCCGCGAAGGGCACGACCATGGTAATCTGGCGGTCGGGAAAGTCGGCGGCGACGCTCGCTGCCGCAAGGGCAAATGCCGCCGTAAGAGCAGCGCCCGTGGCAAGCAAAGCGCGGCGTGTCATCCTGGATAAGGTCATTCTTTTCTCCTCCTGTAATGAAAAATGCCCGGCGGCCCTCCAGCCACCGGACGCAACGGTCCTGGGTTCAATCCTCTTCCTGAAACACCTCTTCGCGCTTGGCCTTGATCGAGGGCAGGAAAACAACCACCAGCACGATGGCGGCGATCGCCAGCAGGATCGCGCTGATCGGGCGGGTGACGAAGGTCGTCGGGTCGCCGCGCGACAGGATCATAGCCCGGCGCAGGTTTTCCTCCAGCAACGGCCCCAGCACGAAGCCGAGCAGCAGCGGCGCCGGCTCGCAGCGCAGCTTCACCAGCAGATAGCCGGCAATGCCGAAGAAGGCGACCGCATAGAGGTCGTAGACGTTGGAATTGACGCTGTAGACCCCGATCGAGCAGAAGGCCATGATGATCGGGAACAGCACGTAATAGGGGATGGTGAGCAGTTTCACCCAGAGCCCGATCAGCGGTAGGTTCAGAACCACCAGCATCAGGTTGCCGATCCACATCGAGGCGATGATGCCCCAGAAGAGAGCCGGCTGTTCTGATGCGACATTCGGACCGGGCACGATGCCCTGGATGATCATCGCGCCGACCATCAGCGCCATGACCGGGTTTGCCGGGATGCCGAGTGTCAGGAGCGGGATGAAGGATGTCTGTGCACCGGCATTGTTGGCCGATTCAGGACCTGCGACACCGGCGATAGCGCCGTGGCCGAACTCCTCCGGCGTTTTCGAGATGCGCTTTTCCACCGTATAGGAGGCGAAGGCCGCAAGGATCGCGCCGCCGCCGGGCAGGATGCCGAGCGCCGAGCCGATGGCCGTTCCGCGCAGGACCGGCGCGAACATGCGGCGGAAATCGTCCTTTGTCGGCCAAAGCCCGCTGACCTTTGCCATGAGAAGAGTGCGGGTCTTTTCGCCTTCGAGGTTGCGCAGGATTTCGGCGATACCGAAGACACCGACGGCGACGGCCACGAAGTTCAGGCCATCGGCATATTCACGGATGCCGAGGGTGAAGCGTGGGGTGCCGGTGTAGATGTCGGTGCCGACGAGGCCGAGCAGAAGGCCGAGCGCCACCATGGCCAGCGCCTTGACGATGGAGCCGTGGGCGAGTGCGACCGAGGAAACGAGGCCGACGATCATCAACGAGAAATATTCCGCCGCACCGAATTTCAGCGCGATGCCGGTGAGCGGGATTGCGAAGATCGCGACCAGGAAGGTGGATACGGACCCTGCAAAAAAAGAGCCGAGCGCGGCGATGGAAAGAGCGGCCCCGGCACGACCCTTGCGGGCCATCTGGTAGCCGTCGATGGCTGTGACCGCCGACGAAGACTCGCCGGGCATGTTGATGAGGATGGCCGTGGTCGAGCCGCCATATTGGGCGCCGTAATAGATGCCGGCGAGCATGATGAGCGAGGAAACCGGCTCCAGCTGGAAGGTGATCGGCAGGAGCATGGCGATGGTCGCGGTGGCGCCAATACCCGGGAGAACGCCGATCAGGGTGCCGAGCAGCACGCCGATCAGGCAGAAGAACAGGTTTTCCACTGAGCCGGCCGTGGAAAAGCCGAGGGCAAGATTGCTGACAAGATCCATGACGCGCTCCTCAGAACCGGACCCAAGGGCCAAAACGCTCGAATGGCAGGCCGAGCGCGTAGCTGAACACCGCAACCGAGAAAACGGTGATACCGGCGGCCAGCGCCAGGGCCATCAGCGGTTTCATGCGTTGCGAGGCGAAGGCCGCGATCAGCGCCGTGAAGAACAGGGACGGCACGAAGCCGAGACCGCGCACGGTCAAACCGAAGAACACGGGCGCCGGCAGGATGAACAACATGCCGCGCAGCGCGATCGGACCCATTGGCTCGCCTTCGACGCGGGTCGATTGCACGAGAATGATAGCGCCGAGCAGAACAAGCACGCTGGCCAGCACGAGGGGGAAATAACCCGGTCCCATGCGAAGCGCCGTGCCGAGCTCGAGGTTCAGGCATTCATAGACGAAGAAGCCACCGAGCGCCACGAAGACTGCACCGCAGATGGCGTTGGTTGTATCGAAAGTGAGAGATTTCATATGTTCCCCCGAGGAATGTTCCGATGCCTGCCATCGGCCGGCTCGAAAACTGTTCTGGTTCAAACCTTTGCAGAGATGACCCCTCCCGACATCTCAGGAGGGGCCAGACCGTCCGGAGCCACGACGGGCGGTCTGAAAGCGGTCCCTGAGGCCATTGTTCCGGAGCATGCCGTTACCGACACGCTTGGACGCGGAGGATCAATCCGCGTATTGGCCGGCCGCTTCGATCACGGGTTTCCAGCGGGCGATTTCGCCTTCAAGCTTTGCCTTGAGGGCGGCCGGCGTTGCATCGGCTTCCGGCGAGGGAACGGTGCCCAGTTCGGCAAAACGATCGATGACGTTCTGGTCCTTCAGCGCAACCTGCAGCGACTTGGAGAGGCGCTCTGTCACCTCGGCCGGCGTGCCCTTCGGGGCATAGACGCCATGCCAGATGCCGACCGTAAAGTCCTTGAGACCACCTTCGACAGCGGTCGGGACGTCAGGCAGCACGGGCAGCTTTTCGGGCGAGGTCACCGCATAGGCCTTGATCGTGCCACCCTGAATCTGCTTCGTGGTGTTGGTCGTCTGGTCGCACATGATGTCGACCTGCCCGCCGAGCAGATCGGTCATCGCCGGGCCGGTGCCCTTGTAGGGGACGGTGACGAGTGGCGTTTCGATCGCGCTCATGAACATCATGCCGCAGAGATGAGAGGCAGCGCCGATGCCGGCATTGGCGACGGTGACCGTATCCTTGTTGGCCTTCACGTAGTCGATCAGGCCCTTGAGGTCGGTCGGCTCGAAGTCCTTGCGGGCGACGATGGTCATCGGAACGTCGGTGACGAGGCCGACATATTCGAAGGCATTCAGCGTGTCGTAGGCAAGCTTGCGATAGAGCGTTGCCGAGGTCGCCATGCCGATGTGGTGAAGCAGGATGGTGTAGCCATCGGCGTCAGCCTGGGCGACGCGGCCGGCGCCGAGCGTGCCGCCGGCACCGCCGACGTTCTCGACGACGATCTGCTGGCCGAGATCCTTTGACATGGATTCGGCAACGAGACGCGCGACGGTATCCGTCGGCCCGCCGGCCGCAAACGGGACGACCATGGTGATGGTGCGTTCCGGATAGGTCTGGGCAAAGGTGGATGTGGAAAGAAGCGAAACGGCAGCAGCAGCGGTCACGCCAAGCATGGTCTTGAGGATTTTCATCAAAGTCCCTCCCGGATGAAATCTGACCGGTCCGCTGCGGCTCCTCCCGTAACGGTCCCGGATGAAAGAGAAAGTGGCGCGCAATGGGTTCAGGGCAAGCAGCCAAGCGACCGCGTTGGCGTATATTCTACATGCGTGCGGCGCAGCATGGGTAAGAACGGGGACAAAGTGCGTTTTCAATGGGTGGAAATCCACCCATCTGGAGCAGGTCTATTGTTTTGAAGTGGGATGGCAAGGGCTTGCTCTGTTGTTCCCTCTCCTCGCAGGCGGGGAGAGGGGCGAACTTTCGTCCTCGATAAGGCTGCGATTCTTGCCCCTCATCCGGCCTGTCGGCCACCTTCTCCCCGCAGGCGGGGAGAAGGGATATGCCGCCCCTATGCAGCGTAGTCATCGTCCGGCGACGCGATTTTCCGGTCGAGTCCGTATTTCTGCATCTTCTCGTAAAGCGTTTTTCGCGAGATTCCTAGCTGTTCGTATACCGGTTTCAAGCTGCCACCATGCGCCGAAATGGCGCTGGCGATAAGGCCTCTTTCATAGGCGGCGACCTTGTCGGCGAGTTTCGACGATTCACCGACTGCCAGTGTTTCCTCCGGCTGGGTATCCAGGCCGAGGCCGAGCACGAGCCGGTCGGCAGCGTTGCGCAGTTCGCGCACATTGCCGGGCCAAGTGCGGCCGGCAATCTCGGTGACCGTTTCCGGCGGCACGTCGATATCGTTGCGACCGTATCGCGCAGCCGCCTCGCGCACGAGCTGGAGAAAAAGCAGCGGGATATCGGCAGCGCGCTGGGCGAGCGAAGGTACGGTGATCGTTGCGACGTTCAGCCGGTAGAGCAGGTCTGCGCGAAAACGACCGGCCGCGACCTCCGCCTCCAGATCGACCTTGCTCGTGGCGATGAAGCGGACATCGAGCGGCACAGGCTCGTTGGAGCCAAGGCGTGTGATGACGCGCTCCTGCAGCACGCGCAGGAACTTCGCCTGCAGGTCGAAGGGCATGGAGCCAATCTCGTCGAGCAGGATGGTGCCGCCTCGGGCATGCTCGAACTTGCCGTAACGGGGACGCAGCGCGCCGGGAAAGGCGCCGGCCTCGTGGCCGAAGAGCTCGCTTTCGATCAGGTTTTCCGGCAGCGCTGCACAGTTTATGGCAATTAATGGCCGGTTGGCACGGGCGCTGATATCGTGCAGCGCGCGCGCCACGACTTCCTTGCCAACGCCGGTGTCGCCGATGATCAGCGTATCCGCGTCCGTGGCGCCGATGGCCCGCAGGCGGTAACGCAGATCGACCATGACCTGGGTTCGACCCGGAAGCCGCGCCTCGATATCGTCGCGCTTTCCGGCAACGGCGCGCAGCCGGCGGTTTTCGATTACGAGGCTGCGCCGATCGAGCGCGCGGCGGGTGATCGCAGCGAGGTGTTCTACCGAGAAGGGTTTTTCGAGAAAATCATAGGCGCCGGCGCGCATGGCCTTCACCGCAAGCTGCACATCGCCATGGCCGGTGACAAGGATGACCGGGATTTCCGCATCCATTTCGCGGACGCGCCCGAGCAGCGTCATGCCGTCCATACCGGGCATCCGGATATCGCTGACCACGACGCCGTCAAAGCCATAGCCCACCAGTTCAAGCACCCGGTCTGCCGTGGCAAAAGTATCGACCTCAAGATCGAACAACTCCAGCGCCTGGGCGCTCGATCGGCGCATTTCCTCTTCATCATCGATCAACAGCACGCGGCTCATTCGGCAGCCTCCTCAAGTCCGACGGCTGCCTCAAGCTCCAACCGGAAGATTGCACCGCCTTCGGGATGGTTGGAGACCGAGAGGCTGCCGCCGAAATCCTTGACGATGTTGTAGGAGATGGAGAGCCCGAGACCAAGGCCCTTGCCGACGCCCTTGGTGCTGTAGAACGGATCGAAGATGCGCTCGGCAATCACTGCCGGCACGCCAGGTCCATGATCGCGAACGGTGATGAGGACCTTATCGGCCTCTTCAGCAAGATCGAGGTGGATATGGCGATCGTCCAGCCCTTCGACGGCATCGGCGGCATTGGTGATGATGTTGACGAGAACCTGCTGCAGGCGCACGAAACCGGCCTTGACGACGAAGCCCGACGGTGAGGGCGTGACCGTCACAGTTGCGCCGGCAAGCTTGAGGCGGGCCGCCGCGATTTCCAACGTCTCCTCGATTACCGCATCGACAGCCACGGGCCCCAGCTTTTCGTTCGGCTTGCGGGCAAAGTTGCGCAGGTGTTTGGAGATCGACGCCATGCGGTCGATGAGGCCGGAAATACGGTGCACGTTGTCGCGCGCTTCCTCGACGCGGCCGCGGTCGATCAGCATGCCGGCGCTGTCGGCATAGGTCTTGGCGGCAGCGAGCGGCTGGTTGAACTCGTGGGAGAGGGCCGCCGACATCTGGCCGAGACCGGCAAGCTTGCCCGCCTGGATCAGATCAGCCTGCGTCTTGCGCAGCTCCTGTTCGGTGAGGCGACGTTCGGCGATTTCGAGCTCGATTCGCCGGTTGACGAGGGCGAGATCGGCGGTGCGCTCCTCCACGCGATGTTCCAACTCGTTGCGCGCCTCGACCTGCATGCGCAACCGCTCCTCCGCGCGGGCTCGCCGCTGGATGAGAATTGCAGCGGCGAGGCCTGCAAGACAGAGAAAGAGCACGATGGCAATCAGCACCGTGCGCACCTGAGCACGGATCGAGGCCGTGTCCATCAACACGTTCACCGTCCAGTCCGCATCGGACATATATTGCGACAACGCCATGTATTCGCGCGAGCCGCCGGGCGCGGAGATGGTGAGCAGGCGGTGGCCCTCTTCGATGCTCTCGCGGTAGGGCAGCGGCTTCAGCGCCGCTTCGGCATAACGGCGGGACGCCTGCGTGCGGGCAAGCCGCTCCGACGTGAGCGGGAGGATGGCGGAATAGAGCCATTCCGGGCTGCCGGTCATGAAGATGATGCCTTCGGGATCGCTGACGAAAAGCTTGTACTCGCCGCCCTGCCACGAGGCCTCGATCGAATCGACGTCGACCTTGAAGACGATAACGCCCCTGATCCGGCCGTCGATCAGGATGGGCGAGCCGAAATAATAGCCGCGCACGAAGGAGGTCGTGCCACGGGCATAGAAGCGCGATTGCAGGCCCTTGGCCGCATCCTGGAAATAGGGACGGTAGCTGAAATTCTGGCCGATGAAGCTCGTCGGTTTCTCGAAATTGCTGGCCGCCACCGTGTTTCCATCCAAGGTCATGACATAGATGTCGGCCGATTCGAGAAGGGTGTTGATGCCCTTGAGATAGGTGTTGGCAGCGCTACGCAGAGCGGGATCGTCCGGCCTCTGCACTAGGCTCTGGATGTCGTCGTGATCGGCGATCAGCGCCGGCAGAGGCTCGTAGCGGCTGAGATGGCCGGAGAGAGCCGAAACGGCAAGGCGAAGCGCCGAGCTCGCCTGAAGGGAAGCTTCATCCATGTAGCTGCGCGTCGCGAGCACGCTGCCCTGGTAGATCAGAGCGATCGCGACGATGGGCAGAAGGCAGACGGCCAACAGCTTGCGAATGTTCAACGGGATGCCGGCTCCTCCTCCGCTTCCAGACGGCAAAGCCGCGAACACGAGTTTAAAGAGCAAATTCGCAGTTTCCAAGAGCCGGAGATGGTGCGCGCAAAAACACGAAAATGGGGCTTGTAGCTATAGCGACTAGAGGTCTTACACTGTGACAAACAGTTGAGAAGGATGAGCTATGGCAGTCGAAACACGGTTCCGGGTCGAGGGCATGGATTGCGCCTCCTGCGCCAGCAAGATCGATACGGCGGTACGCCGGGTTGATGGTGTTGAAGATGTTTCGGTGTCCGTGACGACGGGCACCATGACTGTGCGTCACACCGAGGAGGAGGGACTGGCTGATACCGTCGCGAAAAAGGTGAGCGGCCTTGGCTACAAGACTGCGCTCGCGTCCAAGGCGGCAAAGTCGGCGCCTTCTCCGGCTGCCTCGCATGGCAGTCGCTGCGGCCATGCGCATCACGATCACGATCATGCTCACAGCCATGATGCCCCCGCGGTTTCCGGTTTGCATGGCCATGATCATGCGCCGTCTTCCGGGCCCTGGTGGGCATCCGCCAAGGGTAGGCTCACCATCGCCAGCACGATTGCGCTCGTGGTCGCCTATGCGCTCGGCAAGCTGATTCCCGGTGCCGAAATGTGGCTGTTCACGCTGGCGATGCTGGTCGGGCTCGTCCCGATTGCCCGCCGTGCCGTCATGGCCGCGCTGTCGGGCACGCCGTTTTCCATCGAGATGCTGATGACCATCGCCGCGATCGGCGCGGTGATCATCCAGGCGACGGAGGAGGCAGCGGTGGTTGTCGTCCTCTTCCTCGTGGGCGAACTGCTGGAGGGCGTTGCCGCTGGCCGGGCGCGGGCGAGCATCCAGTCGCTGGCAGCCCTTGTGCCGAAGACGGCCTTTGTCGAAAAGGACGGCCGTACGCAGGAAGTGCCGGCGGACAGCTTGGCAATCGACGCCATCATCCTCGTTCGGCCCGGTGACCGTATCCCGGCCGATGGCATCATCCTGTCCGGCGAAAGCACCATCGACGAATCTCCCGTCACCGGCGAGAGCGTGCCGGTTCGCAAGGCCGTGGGCGCCGATGTCTTTGCCGGCACCGTCAACGGGGAAGCCGCCCTTCGCGTCAAGGTCACCGCCGAAGCCGCCGACAACACCATCGCCCGCGTCGTTCGCCTCGTCGAAGAAGCGCAGGAGAGCAAGGCGCCGACCGAGCGCTTCATCGACCGGTTCTCACGCTACTACACGCCGGGCGTCGTGGTGGTTGCTGCACTTGTCTCGATCCTGCCGCCGCTTGTGGTCGGCGCAAGCTGGAGCGAATGGGTTTACAAGGGGCTTGCGATCCTGCTGATCGGCTGCCCCTGCGCGCTGGTCATCTCCACGCCGGCTGCCATTGCCGCAAGCCTTGCCTCGGGTGCGCGCAGAGGTCTGCTTCTGAAGGGTGGCGTGGTGCTGGAAGGGCTTGGCAAGATCACCGCCGTCGCCTTCGACAAGACCGGCACGCTGACCGAAGGCAAGCCGAAGGTCACCGACATTCTCGGTTTCGACCTGTCCGAAGCCGAGGTGCTCAAGCTTGCTGCTGCCCTTGAAACCGGCTCCAGTCACCCGCTCGCCAAGGCCATTCTCGATCGGGCCGCCGGTATTGTCATTCCCCCGGTCTCGGATGCACGGGCATTGGGTGGCAAGGGTGTTGCCGGCCGGGTCGAAGGCCGCGATGTTTTGCTGGCGTCCCCCAAGGCTGCCGCGGAACGCATCGCGTTGACGCCGGAGCAGCTTGAGCGGATCGCGGCTTTGAACGGCGAAGGAAAGACCGTCTCGGTTCTGGTGGTGGATGAACGGATTGCCGGGGCGCTTGCCATGCGCGACGAGCCGCGTGCTGACGCAAGGGCCGGGCTCGAAAAACTCGCCGCCCACGGCATCCGCACCGTCATGCTGACCGGCGATAATGCACGGACGGCCGAGGCGATCGGTCGCCAGCTCGGCATTGAAGTCCGGGCCGACCTCCTGCCGCAGGACAAGCAGCGCATTGTCGGCGAGTTGCAGCGGGAAGGGCTGAAGGTCGCCAAGGTCGGGGATGGCATCAACGACGCACCGGCGCTTGCGGCGGCCGATATCGGCATCGCCATGGGCGGCGGAACCGATGTCGCGCTCGAAACGGCTGATGCTGCGGTGCTGCATGGCCGGGTCTCGGATGTCGCCGGCATGATCGATCTCTCCCATCGCACCATGCGCAATATTCTGCAGAATATCGTCATCGCGCTTGGCCTGAAGGCGGTGTTCCTGGTGACGACGGTGATCGGGATTACAGGGCTTTGGCCGGCTATTCTCGCGGATACCGGGGCGACGGTGCTGGTGACGATGAATGCGCTGCGGTTGCTTTCGGTGAAGGGGGCGGGTTGAGCGGCAGCCCGTTTCCTTCTCCTCTGCCATCGATCCTGTGGAACCAAATCCCGACTTTCTGAGTTGCGGGTTATTCGACCAAGCAGTGCGATTGAGTGGCCTTGGCGATGTCAATGCTTGGTCCAAATTTCAGGACACGGCAAAACTCGAAACTTGGAATAGGAGAAAGAGATGTCCCATCGGTCCACTTTGGTCATCGTTGCTGCATCGTGCTTTGCATTGGCAGGGTGCCAGACGGCGAGCATGAACTCAGGCGCTCCAGCCACACCGGGATGCGTGGCGGGCACGGTCGGCGGCGCGGTCGTCGGCGGCGTGGCGGGGTCCGCGATCGGGTCAGGAACCGGACAGCTCTGGGCTGTTGGCGCCGGAGCGACATTGGGCGGTGCGACAGGTGCCGCGATAGCCTGCCGCTAGCAGACATCTGCGGAAACGCGTGTTAACGGCGCGAGACGCGCCCTTCACGTGACGCAGCGGAAACGAGGGCCCGGACCGCGGGATATGCGGTCCGGGGCTACCTGATACACCATGAGCGTCGCGCGAACCGCTCAGCGGCATGACGAATAATAAGGCAAAACCGGTTATTTGGTGCATATGCGCTCAGCGGTTGGCCCTAGTCGTCCTTGAAGCCGCATGACCCAACCTATTTTCCCACTCTGTACTTTCTCCCCAAGACGCAGTATGAGCGCGCCATGATCGGCCATGATGTATGGCTGCGGATAGCTGTGCGCTGCTTCCTCCCATATTGGCTTGCACGCGGTCCGAATTGCGAAAGATAAATACATGACAGAATTTGCAGGCGTCGTTCCGGCGATCGCAGAGGCGTTGACCAAGCGCGGCTACACCGACCTGACCCCGGTGCAGCTGGCCGTGATCGCGCCGGAACTCGAAGGCCGCGATGCGCTGGTTTCCGCCCAGACGGGCTCCGGCAAGACCGTTGCCTTCGGCCTCGCGCTCGCCCCGACACTGCTCGATGGTGCCGATCGTTTCGGCCGCCCCGGTGCGCCGCTGGCGCTCGTCGTTGCGCCGACCCGCGAACTGGCGCTGCAGGTGAAGCGCGAGCTGGACTGGCTTTACGAATTGACCGGTGCAACCGTCGCCTCCTGCGTCGGCGGCATGGATATCCGCTCGGAGCGCCGGGCTCTGGAGCGTGGCGCCCATATCGTCGTCGGCACGCCCGGCCGCATCTGCGACCACATCCGCCGCGAAGCGCTGGATATGTCTTCGCTGAAGGCTGCCGTGCTTGATGAAGCGGACGAGATGCTCGATCTCGGTTTCCGCGAAGATCTCGAATTCATTCTCGAAAGCGCGCCGGAAAACCGTCGCACGCTGATGTTCTCCGCAACGGTTCCGCGCAGCATCGCCAATCTTGCGAAGAGCTACCAGCGCGATGCCGTGCGCCTTGCCACGCAATCCGAGCAGAAGCAGCATGTCGATATCGAATATCGCGCCCTGACGGTCGCGCCGGCCGACCGGGAAAACGCCATCATCAACGTGCTGCGCTACTATGAGGCGCGCAATGCCATCGTCTTCTGTTCGACCCGCGCAGCCGTCAATCATCTGACGGCCCGCTTCAACAATCGCGGTTTCTCGGTCGTGGCGCTGTCGGGCGAACTCAGCCAGAACGAGCGCACCCATGCGCTGCAGGCGATGCGCGATGGCCGTGCCCGCGTGTGCATCGCGACCGACGTTGCCGCCCGCGGCATCGACCTGCCAGGCCTCGAGCTCGTCATTCACGCCGATCTGCCTACCAATTCGGACACGCTGCTCCACCGCAGCGGCCGCACCGGTCGTGCCGGCAACAAGGGCATCAGCGCGATGATCGTGCCGACGAATTCGCGCCGCAAGGCCGAGCGCCTGCTGCGCGAAGCCAACACCAATGCCGTCTGGGCGAAGCCGCCGAGCGCCGATGAAGTCAGCGCCCGCGATGACGAGCGCCTGCTGGCCGATCCGTCCTTCTCCGAGGCACCACGCGAGGAAGAGGAAGCCCTGGTCAAGGCGCTGCTCGAAAAGTTCGGCGCCGATAAGGTGGCCGCCGCACTTGTGCGCATGACCCGCGCCAACCGGTCCGCACCAGAAGACCTGCTCGATACGCCGTCCTTCCAGCCGACGGGCGACCGCCAGCCGCGTGGTGACCGTCCCGAAAGCACCCCGCGTGCGCCGCGCAGCGAGTTCGGCGATTCCGTCTGGTTTTCGCTCTCTGCCGGCCGCAAGCAGAATGTCGAGCCGCGCTGGCTGATCCCGATGCTTTGCCGCATCGGCAAGATCACCAAGCAGGAGATCGGCGCGATCAAGATGCAGCAGGACGAAACCTTCGTCGAAATCGCCCGCGACTGGTCGGAGCGTTTCAATGAAGCCGTCGGCCCGAAGAAGATGCTCGAGAAGGGCATCACCATCCGCGAACTCGATGGCGCCCCGAACTTCTCGGCGGCTCCGCGCGGCGATTATGCCGACCGCAAGTCGAAGGGTGACTGGAAGGGAGAGGGCAAGCCGAAGCGCAGCTACGGCGATCGGCCGGAGCGTTCCGAGCGTGCCGCCAGTGACAGCCGTCCTTTCGAAAAACGCGACGACAAACCTTGGGGTGGCAAGCCTGGCAAGGGCAAGTTCGACAAGCCGAAATTCGACGGTCCACGCTCCGACAAGCCTGCTTTTGACAAGCCCAAATTCGACAAACCGAAGTTCGACAAGCCGAAGTTCGAGAAGCCTACCTTCGATGCGGCAGGAGCCGATAGTGCCAAGCCTAAGAAAAAGTTCAAGAAAAAGGCCAATGGCTGATATTCGCAAGCGGGCACCGAAAGGTGCCCGTTTTGCGTTCCGGGCCTGTTCAGTTTCCTGTCAGCTTCCAATCCTACCCATGTGACCACGCCTTGGGAGCGATCGATCATGATCGCGGGGTGCGGAAAATCTGGATAGGAAGTCCCATGAAGCTTATTGTCTGCCTTGGTACGCTTGCTGCAATAGCCCTCCCGTCGCTGGCAGTGGCAAGCCCCGCCTGCACCACCGAGCCCAAGTCGAAGTGGATGTCGGAAGACAGCATGAAGGCGAAGGTCGATGCCCTCGGCTACACCGTCAAGACCTTCGAGGTGACCGGAAGCTGCTATGAAATCTACGGCAAGACCAAGGATGGAAAGCGCGCCGAGGTCTATTTCAACCCGGTGTCCGGCGACATCGTCGAATCCGAAATCGACGGCTGATCCATGAGCCGTATGTCACACCGCGGGGAGGGGGCGATCTCCTCCCCGGGCAGACGGGGTTTCATCCGGGTCTGGGACCCGATCGTTCGCCTGTTCCACTGGACCGTCGTCACCGCCTGCATCCTTAATCTCTTCATTCTGGAAGAGGGGCGTTACTGGCACCGTGTCACCGGCTATGGCGTGGCCGGTGTCCTGATCCTCCGCTTCGTCTGGGGCGTCATCGGAACGCGCTATGCCCGCTTCTCCGAGTTCTTCCCGACGCCACGCAAGCTTTTCCGGCAGATCACGGATATCAGGCAAGGCCACCATCCGCGCTTCATTGGCCACAATCCGCTCGCCTCGGTGATGATGCTGACCCTCATGCTGCTTTTGGCCGCCACGTGCACGACGGGCTGGATGACGACGCTTGATGCCTTCTGGGGCGAGAAGTGGCTGGAAGAGATTCACGGCCTTCTTGCCAACGGCATCATGGTCTTCGCCTTCATCCACGCGGGCGCTGCCCTGCTGGAGAGCTACAGGCAGCGGGAAAATCTGGTCTGGTCGATGGTCACGGGCCGCAAATGGCTCTGATCGTCAGGCGCTGATATCGGCGTGCGGGTTTTCCACCCGTGGCCAGATGTTTTCCGGTGCGCGTCGATAGGCCGTCCGGGTCGGGTCGTTCGGGTAGGGTGTGCCGGCCGAGCAATAGATGATGTCCTTGGCGATCTTCGAAAACGACGCATGGAAGTGGTTGGTCGATTTGATCAGCAGGATCTTGCAGGCAGTCGGGTCTATGCCGAGGGCGAAAAACAGGCTTGGATCGAAGCTCTGGGCGCGGGTCGAGTTCAAGATGATGTCGATGCCATCGAGCCGGATATGGGCGGCATCGCCGAAGGGTACGCGGCTTTCGCCGAAATCCATCTCGGCATTCTTCACGAGCTTGATGACGGTCACATGGCCGTCGATTGGTTTGCCCGTCCCCGGTGCCGACTTCGCACCGAAGCGGAGCGGGATGATCGCGCCTTCGCCGGCGGCCATGCAGATCTGAACGGCAATTGGATCCCAGATCGTGCCGACCGCCACGCCTTTCGCGCCCCTTGCCATCAATTCTGCGAGGATGACCGTGGCGTCGCCTGCCGTGCCGCCGCCGGGATTGTCCCAGACATCGGCGATGACGACAGGGCCGTCTTCGGCAGACATGGCTTGTGACACAGCCTGCCTTTCATCCAGTTGCGGCGGGAAGAATGTGCCGCGATGTGCGAAGAGCTCCATGCCGATGGCTTCGGCAAGCTGCACACCTTTTTCCGGGCGATCTTTTGTCACGCAGATGACCTTCGTTCCCATCTCCGGCACATCGCCGGCCATGAAACCATGAATCACTGAGAGCGAGAGGACATCCGGATCGGACGCCTCCAGCGCCATCATCCTGTCGACGATGCCGCGCATCGGCTGGCGAGAGGTGGGGAACACATCGATCATCCGGCAATCGAAAACGGACATGACCGGCCGGACTTTTCCGGCGAGCTTATCGAGGGCGATCCGCCAAAGGTCTTCGGCGCGGGCGACGAAATCCGTGTGCGGAAATTCCTTGAAGGCGAGAAGAAAGGTCGACGCTTCGACACGCTTCTTCGTCAGGTGGCTGTGCGGGTCGAGGGAGGCGCAGAGAAGCGCATCGGGTCCGATGATGGTGCGGATGCGGTGCAGCAGGTCGCCTTCCGGGTCCTCGTACCCATCCGCCACCATGGCGCCATGCAGGCCGAGCACCACGCCATTAACCGGCATCGCCGCCTGAAGCTGGTCGAGAATTTCGTCGCGCAGGCGCTCATAGGTCTGGCGGTTTATGAGCCCGGCCGGATCAGCCCAGGCGGCGGTGCCTTCGATCAGCGTGAAGCCACGTTCCGCCGCCAACCGCCGGCCGACGGTGATCGGCGCGGTGCAGAGCGTGGGCGTTTCGGGGTGGGTGCCTGGTGGCGCGTAGAGAGAGGCTTCGAAAGCCCTGAAATCGATGGCGATGGGCGAGAAGGTGTTGGTCTCGGTCGCAAGTGCTGCCGTGAAAAGCCGCATGATCTGTCTCTCAGACCGTGCCCATCGGATAGGGCAGGTAGCCGGTGAAGCCGGCGATCTTCCAGCGGCCGCCGTCGCGACGGCAGGTGTAGAGCGTCTGCCACTGCATGATGTCACGGGTGCCGTCTGCCTTCAGGATACTGCCGTCGAATTTCTTGCGCACCAGCGCCGTATCGCTAGCAATCTCGATCTCCGTGAGATGGGTGGTGGTAAAGATTGCGGTGCGCGGGTCTTCGGCAAAGCTTTCCCTGGCGAAATCCTGCGCCTGCCGCAGCCATTCGTCGCGGTAGGCGGCAAGATCTGGGAAGGCGAGCGTCCAGCGGTCGGGATTGTCGGCCTTGTTGCCGCTGATGGCGAGGAAACCAGTCTCAATGAAATCGCCGGCAACACGGTTCCAGTCGGCTGCCAGAAAAGCGTCGATATCACGGGTGACCAGCATGTCCCAGATTTCGCGGCGGTCGGGATCGGTGGCGGGGAAAGGATTGGAGAAGGGGTCGCGCATGTCAGCGATTCGTCCAGATTGATCTGGTCTATCTTTCGGCTCCGCTCCAGCCGTCCGTCAATCCTCGTACGGACAATGTTGCCGGTTATTCCGTGCCGAGTTTGACGATGTTGTCGGCCAGTTGCGCGGCGAGCTTCAGGGAAACGCCGGCCGCCATGGCCATCTGCGGCAGGATCATCCATTCTAGCGTCCAGGCGGCACCCGAGCGTTCCTGCTCATGCACCATAGATTGCTGAATGCCGGCGATCTGCGTGGCGTTGAAGCGGGCGAGCGCCACCAACGTTTCGGCCGCGACAGGGTTTTGCTTGTGCGCCATGGCAGACGAGCCGCCACCGCCTTGCAACTTGATCTCGCCGCCGGCCTGCGCCAAGAGCGCGATATCCTGACCGAATTTTCCGAGGCTGCCTGTGATCAGCGAGAAGATATGGGCGATATCGGCGATGGGCAGGCGCTGGCTTTGCCATTGTGACTGGTCGGAAAGCCCAAGTTCGGCTGCGAGCGCCGAGCGCACAGGGGCCGCCTTGTCGCCGAGTTTGTCGAGCGTGCCGGCCGCGCCGCCGAATTGCAGCGGGAAACGCTGCTGCATAAGGCGCTCGCTGTATTCTACAAGCGGTGTCTTCCAGCTTGCCAACCGGTCGGAGACGGTGATCGGGATGGCCGCCTGCATGCGGGTACGCCCCATCAGGGCGCGGCTTCCAAACTGCGCGTCGAGCTTTTCAAGGCTTTTCGCTACCGTGAAGAGGCGTCCGGCGAGAATGTAGAAGACCTTCTTCAGCCGCAGCATCAGGCTCGTGTCGATCGCATCCTGGCTGGTTGCGCCGAGATGCAGGCTCTTCGCCGCATCCCCGCCAATCGCTTCCCGCAGTTGCTTGACCAAATCGGGGATGACGACGCCATCCGTGCCGACCGCCTTGCGCAGGCTTGCCACATCCGGGCGAAACCCGGAGCAGACCTCGGCGATGCGGGCGGCATCGGCTTGCGAGAGCAGGCCAGCGCCAGCCTCGGCCCTTGCAACCGCCGCCTCGAAGGTGAGCATGGCCGCGATATCGGCCTCGACTGTGAAATGGGCGCCAATTTCCTCATCGCCAAGAAGGCCGGCAAGGAAAGGATGCTCGAAGACGGAAACGGTCATGCCTGCACTCAGATATCGAGGAACACGGTCTCCTTCTCCCCCTGGAGATGGATATCGAAGTTATAGACCGAGCCCTCGCGGGTTGCCACCATGGTCAGGACACGGTGGCGATGTTCGATGCGCATCAGCAGCGGATCCGCTGCATTGGCCTCGACTTCCTCAGGGAAATACATGCGGGTGTGCAGGCCGATATTGATGCCGCGCGCCACAATCCAGAAGGTGATGTGCGGCGCCATCTTGCGGCCGTCCCTGAACGGGGCGCGGCCGGGCTTGATGGTTTCGAAGCTGTAGACGCCGGTCTGGCCGTCAGAGGCGCAACGGCCCCAGCCGGTGAAATTCGGATCGGCGGTGCCGCGCATTTCGGCCGGGCTGTTGTAGAGGCCGCTAGCATCGGCCTGCCAGACTTCCACCAGCGCATCCTTGAGCGGGCTGCCGGCGCCATCGATCACCCGGCCGGTGACGGTGATGCGGTCGCCAAGCGTACGCTCGTTGACCATGCTGGAGCCGAGATCGGAGGGATAAACGCCGGTGATATCGGCGAAATTCGGCGTGCAGCCGATGTGGACATAAGGCCCTGCCGTCTGCGACGGGGTTTCCTTGAGATATCCGAGCGACTGGACCATCAGTTGCCCTCCATGCGGTTTTCAAAAAGCGTCGAGCGGCGGCCGCGCAGTACAATATCGAACTTGTAGGCGCGGGCGTCCATCGGGATCGTATTCGCCCAGTCGAGCGGCGCGATGAGCTGTTCGATGGCGGCGCGGTCCGGGATGGTGGCGACGATCGGACACTTCCAGATCATCGGGTCGCCCTCGAAATACATCTGCGTAATCAGCCGCTGGGCAAAGCCGTGGCCGAAAACCGAGAAGTGGATATGGGCCGGACGCCAGTCGTTAACGCCGTTCGGCCAGGGGTAGGGGCCTGGCTTGATGGTGCGGAAGCTGTAGAAGCCGTTTTCATCGGTAATCGTGCGGCCGCAGCCGCCGAAATTCGGATCAAGCGGCGCGAGATAGCTTTCCTTCTTGTGGCGATAGCGGCCGCCGGCATTGGCCTGCCAGAATTCGAGCAGCGCGCCGGGCACGGGGCGGGCGCGCTCGTCCAGCACGCGACCATGCACGATGATGCGCTCGCCGATGGCGCTTTCGCCGGATTTGGCGAAGTTGTGGATCAGGTCGTTGTCCAGTTCGCCCAGCATCGAATGGCCGAAGACCGGGCCGGTGATTTCCGAAATCGTGCCATCCAGCGAAAGCAGCGCCTTCTGCGGCGAACGCAGCACGGAGGTCTTGTAGCCGGGGGTGAGGCCGGGTGCATGCCAGCCGCGGTCGCGCGGGAAAAAGGCGCCGGTTTCCGGCTTCCGGTTGGAAAAATCAGTCATTGTTCTGCCTCATGCAGCCTGTTCGGCATCAATATGCTCGAAAACCTCTTTGGCGATCTTGATGGCGCGGTTGGCCGCTGGAACGCCTGCGTAGATCGCCACATGCAGGAGCGCTTCGCGGATATCGTCGCGGCTGGCGCCGGTGTTCATTGTCGCGCGCACATGCATGGCCACCTCCTCGTCATGACCAAGAGCGGCCAACAGCGCGATCGTCACCATGGAGCGCTCCCGCTTGGTCCAGTTGGGTCGCGACCAGACATTGCCCCAGGCAGCCTCGGTGATCAATTCCTGGAAGGGCTGGTCGAATTCGGTCGTTTTCGCCTGCGCCTTGTCCACATGGCGATCTCCCAGCACGGCGCGGCGGGTTTTCAGCCCCTGGGCATATCGTTCGGAAGTCGCTTCGCTCATCAGGCTGGCTCCAATGTATCGATGAAGGCGCGCAGGATTGCCGTCAGCGCCTCCGGTTGTTCGACGCAGGGGATATGACCGGCGTCCTTGATCACTTCATAGCGCGCGCCGGGAATGAGACGCGCGGTCGACAAGACGAGATCGGGCGGCGTGGAGCCGTCCTGATCGCCGACGATGCAGATCGTCGGAACGGAAATTTTCTTTGCGGCTTCGGTGAAATCGGCATCGCGGACGGAAGCGCAGGTGCCGGTATAGCCGGCGACGGGCTGCCGGATCAGCATGTTACGATAGCCGTGAAAGGCGATGTTTTCCGGCCGGCGGAAGGCCGGGGTGAACCAGCGCTCGAGAACGCTGTCGGCAAGACTGGCGATGCCATTGGCTTCGACCGCTGCGATACGGGTGTTCCACATCTCAGGCGTGCCGATCTTGTGGGCGGTGTCGCAGAGGATCAGTGCGCGCACGAGGTCGGGCCGCGTGGCATAGAGGCCCTGCGCGATCTGCCCGCCGACGGAAAGGCCGCAGATGACAGCGCTTTTCACCGACAGGAAATCGAGAAGGCCGGCGAGATCGGAAACATGCAGGTCGATGGAGTAGGGGATATCACCAACATCGGAGAGACCATGGCCGCGCTTGTCATAGAGCACGATCGCGAAATCGCCGGCCAGCCGCACGATCACGTCGCGCCAGATACGGAAATCCGTGCCCAGCGAATTGGAAAAGACCAGCACCGGCTTGTCACCGGTGCCGCCGATCACCTGGTAGTGAAGGGCGATGTCGTTGATGCGTGCGAACTGCATGATTTTCCTCCGAAGCCAAATTGGAACTTTAATTTGGTTAGGTAAAATGACATTTTCCGGTAATTCATTAACTCCGGGGTTATGTGTCAATGGTCGACAGCCGTGTGAAGTTTCGTCATCTGCAGACCTTTGTCGAGGTTGCACGCCAGCGCAGCGTGATGAAGGCGGCAGAGCTTTTGCACGTCAGCCAGCCGGCAGTGACCAAGACGATCCGCGAGCTGGAGGAGGTGCTGGGCGTCGCCGTTTTCGAGCGGGAAGGGCGCGGCATCAAGATCACCCGTTACGGCGAGGCATTCCTGCGCCATGCCGGAGCGGCCCTGACGGCGATCCGGCAGGGGCTCGATTCCGTGTCTCAGGAGCGTTCGGGTGACGGGCCGCCCGTCAGGGTCGGTGCCTTGCCGACCGTTTCCACACGCATCATGCCGCGCGCCATGCAGCATTTTCTGGAGGAGAAGACGGGCAGCCGGATCAAGATCGTCACCGGAGAAAATTCGGTTTTGCTGGAGCAGTTGCGGATCGGCGATCTCGATCTTGTCGTCGGTCGTCTTGCCGCACCGGAACAGATGACCGGATTTTCGTTCGAGCATCTTTATTCCGAGCAGGTGGTCTTTGTGGTGCGAAAGGGGCATCCCCTTCTCGCGAACAAGGCATCAACCTTCGGCGACCTTGGAAACTATACTGTTCTCATGCCGACGCGCGGCTCCATCATCCGGCCTTTCGTCGAGCGGTTCCTGATTGCCAATGGCATTGTCGGGGTCACCAACCAGATCGAGACCGTCTCGGATTCCTTCGGGCGTGCTTTCGTGCGCAGCAGTGATGCCATCTGGATCATCTCCGCCGGCGTCGTCGCCTCGGATGTGGAAGATGGTCTTCTGGAAATTCTCGATATCGATACGGTCGAGACGCGCGGGCCGGTCGGGCTGACGGTCAGGACGGATTCGGTTCCTTCCATGCCTCAGCAAATTCTGATGCAGACCATTCGCGAAGCAGCGCGCGAGCTTGGTTCGGGAGTGGTCGTACGCATTGAGGTTTCAGATAAATAATCGCTGCGCGAGGAAACGCGCAGCGATGGGAGGTCAGGCCAGAATGCCGGCTTGGCGGGCCGCGGTCACGAAAGAGGCGAAGGCAGCCTTTGGGCTGCGGATGCCGTCCAGCGCATCCAGGCAATGCTGAAGCGCACGGCGATAGGCATTGTCGCGCTTGCCTGGCCAGCGACGCAGAAACTCCACGGCGTCCCAGGCGCTGGCGATGATGTTTTCCTGGCTCTGTTTAATGGTCACTCTGACGGGGGTGGGGAAGGGCTTGTAACTCAACTCGTCCTCGCATGCGTATTGAAATTGCGGCGAGGAAACGCGATGGATCGGGGAAGGTTCCGGCCCTGATTTTACATTCTTTTCCGCTTATTGTCGGATGCGCTTGAATAAGCGGCGCCCCGCGTTCGTCATCATGGAACACGCAGTTTTTCTGCGCTTGGACGAATAGGGAGAGGAAGCATCATGTCGAGGAATCGCAAGCTCTGGCTTGGGTGGATTTTCATCGTCGTCAATGGCCTGTACCTGATCATCGGCCTCGTGAGCAACGATATGGGCGGCATCATCAGCCTCGGCTATAACCCCGATGCGCCACTCTCCTTCGATGCGGCGCCCGGCCGGTTCCTGCTCGGCATCTTGCTCTATGGCGCGATCATGGTGGTGGGCGTGAAGATGGTGCTGGAGGCGCAGCGGATGGAGGGCTGACGACGGTCAGAGACGGAAGGCTTCCTTGAGTTCGGAACCCTTTTCGGCGCGAAGGTCGAGGTCAGCCTCAATGTGATCGATGTGATGGATCATCAGCTTACAGGCGCGCTCGAGGTCCTTTTTCTCGATGGCGTCCAGAATATCCTCATGCTCATGATGGCCGCAGCTGGAAATGGCGGACTGGCCATAAAGCGCGATGACCAACGACGAGCGGGCGACGAGTTCATCCATGAAACGTTGAAGCACGGCATTTTTGGTGAGCGATGTCAGCATCAGGTGAAAATCGCCGGAAGCCTTGATCTCCGCGCGGCGGGCCGACTGGCCACGCTCGCCCATCAGGCGGCGCTCTTCCATCAGCAATTGTTTCAAGTGCTGGATATCCGATGGCGTGATGTGCCTGGCGGCTTCCATCAGCACGCCGGGCTCGATCATGCGCCGGGTGGCGAAGATCTGTCGCGCTTCCTCGGGCGAGGGATTGGCGACGAAGGCGCCGCGGTTTTTCTCGACATTGACCAGTCCCTCATAGGAAAGGGCCTGCAGCGCACCACGAACGAGCGTGCGGCTGACATGGAAGAGGGCGCCGACATCGGCTTCCGAAAGCTTGGTGCCGGGCGCCAGACGGCGATCGACAATCGCATCGCGAATGGCTTCGCGAATATACTGCGTGTCGATGTCGATGGGATCGGTTGCGGCTGTGGTCATGGATGAACTCTTAACACTCTGCCTATGAGTGTATAGCGCTTGCCCCGCAAAGTTAATCGTCAATCGTAGAAAATTCATCGGTCAAATTGTATACGATCTGTTGCCTTAATTGAGTACGAAAGCCTATTTTCTGAGCAAAATGATGATTGCAGAAAAATGGTGCAACTTTGAAAATTTGAAAAGCCGTTTGAACGCAATGGCTTATTAAGCGACATCCGATCTGGCACGGCGAATGCATCGTTAATCCCGTCACAGGGGAGACATGATGTCCAAAGCCGCTGAAATCGATATCGTATCCGTTTCCAAGGTCTATGGCAGCACCACTGCCGTGCATTCCATCAGCCTGAAAATTCCCTCCGGCAGCTATTGCTGCTTTCTCGGCCCCTCCGGCTGCGGCAAGACCTCGACACTGCGCATGATCGCCGGCCACGAGAGCATTTCGTCCGGCGATATCCGTCTCGGCAATACGGTCGTCACAGATTTTCCGCCGGCTAAGCGCGGCACGGCGATGATGTTCCAGTCCTATGCGCTGTTTCCGCATCTTGATCTCGTCGACAACGTGGCCTTCAGCCTGAAGATGAAGGGCGTGGAGAAGGAAGAGCGCCGGGCGAAGGCGCTGGAGATGCTGAAGCTGATGCAGATGGAGCCCTATGCCAACCGGCGTCCGGCCCAGCTTTCCGGCGGCCAGCAACAGCGCGTGGCGCTTGCCCGCGCTCTCATCACTGATCCGGAAGCCCTGCTGCTGGACGAGCCGCTGTCGGCCCTCGATCCCTTCCTCAAGATCCGCATGCGCGCTGAATTGAAGAAGCTACAGAAGAGCCTCGGCATCACCTTCGTTCACGTCACCCATAGCCAGGAAGAGGCGATGGCGCTGGCCGATATCATCGTCATCATGAATGACGGCAAGATCGAGCAGGCGGCGTCCCCGCGCGAGGTCTTCGAGCGCCCGGCGACTGCATTCGTCGCCCGCTTCATGGGCGACCATAACGTGCTCACCGGCCGCGTCGTCGAAAGCGGTGGTGGCAAGGTGACGCTTGAAGTTGCCGAAGGCCAGAAGTTCATCGTCGCCGGTCCCGAGCAGCAGGCGGGCGCACCGATCGATATCGGCGTGCGCACCGATCGCGTCCGTATCGCAGAAGCAACTGACAAGGCGCTTGGTTTCAACGGCATCGTATCCAATGTCGAATACCGGGGCTCGTCCGTCAAAATCACCGTCATCGGCGCCGGAAGCGAGGACTTCACGGTAATCGCAACCGACGCCGACTATTTCGCAAAGCCGGTCTCCGTTGGGGACGCGGTGTCACTGAGTTGGGCCCTGGAGGACGCCGTCCTGCTCGGCCGCATGGCTGCCTGATACAAACATTCAACAAGAGGGAACGAGAGAATGACCACTGAAACCAAAACCACGAAGGCAGCGAAGGGCATCTCCCGCCGCTCGCTTCTGAAGACGGGCGCGGCCGCTGCCGGCGCCATCGTCGGCTCGGGTGCCATCACCGGCTTCCCGACCATCTGGGCGCAGAACCCGATCACGCTGCGCCAGTTCGGCACCGGCGTTTCGAACATCAATGCCATCGCCGAGAAGTGCAAGGAAGACCTCGGCATCACGCTCGAAATGACCGCGACCGACTCGGACGCCGCTGCCCAGCGCGCCGTGACCCAACCGGATAGCTACGATATCGCCGATATCGAATACTGGATCCTGAAGAAGGTTTTCCCGGCCGGCGTTATCCAGCCGATGGATATCAAGAAGCTGAAATATTACGACAAGATCGTGCCGCTGTTCAAAACCGGCAAGCTGACGCCGGACAGCGTCATTGCCCAGGGCACCGCGCCGCACACCGTCGGCTATGTCGAGGCAATCGGCGACAAGACCTTCGCAAAGAGCGAAACCGAGTTCTTCACGATGGTTCCGACCATCTACAATGCCGACACGCTCGGCATCCGCCCGGACCTCGTCGGCCGCGAGATCACCACCTGGGCCGATATCATGGACCCGGCCTTCAAGGGAAAGACCTCGATCCTCAACATCCCGTCAATCGGCATCATGGATGCGGCGATGATCATGGAAGCCATGGGCAACATCAAGTATGCCGACAAGGGCAACATGACCACGGAAGAAATCGACGCGACCATCGACTTCCTGATCAAGGCCAAGCAGGACGGCCAGTTCCGCGCTTTCTGGAAGTCGTTCGACGAGTCCGTCAACTTGATGGCGTCGGGCGAAGTCGTCATCCAGTCCATGTGGTCGCCGGCCGTCGCCGCCGTCCGCTCCAAGGGCATCGCCTGCAAGTATCAGCCGCTCAAGGAAGGTTATCGCTCGTGGGGTGGTGGTCTCGGCCTTGCCGCGCATCTTTCCGGAGCCCAGCTCGATGCGGCCTATGAGTACATCAACTGGTACACCTCCGGCTGGGTCGGCGGCTACCTCAACCGCCAGGGCTACTACTCCGCCGCCATGGATACCGCCAAGGAATACATGTCGGCCGACGAATGGGGCTACTGGATCGAAGGCAAGCCGGCGCAGGGCGATATCCTCTCGCCGGAAGGCAAGGTCATGGAGAAGGCCGGTGCCGTTCGCGATGGCGGCTCGTTCGAAGAGCGCATGGGCAAGGTCGCCTGCTGGAACTCGGTGATGGACGAGGACCGCTACATGGTCCGGCGCTGGAACGAGTTCATCGCTGCGTAACCAAGATTGCCCCTCACCCTAGCCCTCTCCCCGCATGCGGGGAGAGGGGACGACGGAGCGGGCGGCATATCCCTTCTTCCCGCAAGCGGGGAGAAGGTGCCCGATAGGGCGGATGAGGGGCCGTTCCCCTGCGCAATCGAAACGGAGACGACACCGTGGCAGCCATGACAGCGGAAGACGAGAGCACAGTGCAGCCGAAGCGGGCATTCTCCGAGCGTATCGGCGGGATCGCGGCGTCCATCGCCTCTTATCTGCAGGCGGTGCCGCTGGTGCTGATCCTGGGCTTCTTTTTCGTCCTGCCGATCCTGACGATCATTATCGTCAGCTTCTGGGACTATGACTTCGCCGGTCTCTATCCCGATTTCCTGACGATGAACTACACCGATACGCTCGGTTCCTGGGTCACCTGGAAAACCTATCTCAACACGCTGAAATACACGGCCATGGTCTGGGTGCTGACGCTTCTCATCGGTTTCTGGGTCGCCTATTTCCTCGCCTTCCACATCCGCACGACGACGATGCAGATGGTGCTGTTCCTCGTCTGCACCGTGCCGTTTCTGACCTCCAACATCATCCGCATGATCTCGTGGATTCCGGTTCTCGGCCGCAACGGTCTCGTCAACACCACGCTGATCGAGATGGGCATTATCCCTGCGCCGATCGAATGGCTGCTCTATTCCGATTTCGCCGTCATCCTCGCCATGGTCCACTTGAACACGCTGTTCATGGTCACGCCGATCTTCAACACGCTGATGCGCATCGACAAGTCGTTGATCGAGGCTGCGCGTGATGCCGGTGCTACCGGCTGGCAGATCCTCTGGAACGTGATCATTCCGCTCGCAAAACCCGGAATGGCGATCGGCTCGATCTTTGTCGTCACCCTTGTCATGGCCGACTTCTCGACGGTGCAGGTCATGTCCGGCGGGCAGAGCGCGTCCGTGGCGCTGATGATGAAGAACCAGATGTCGCTGCTGCAATATCCGGCTGCTGCCGCCAATGCCGTCGTGCTGCTGGTCGTCGTCCTCCTGATGGTCGCCGCAATCCTGCGCGTCGTCGATATCCGCAAGGAGCTGTAAGTCCATGTCCCACGAGAAGCGAACAATCGAATTCTACGTGCTGGCGGCGTTCTTCACGCTCTTCGTCCTGTTCCTCTACGGCCCGTTGTCCGCCGTCTTCATCCTCTCCTTCCAGGGGCCGGACGGCGGCCTGACCTTTCCGCTGAACGGCGTTTCCGTGCACTGGTTCTTCAACCTGTTCGAACAGCAGGCGGTGGGCGATTTCGGCGCCTCGTTCAAGCGGTCTTTCACGCTCGGCCTGATGGTGATGATCGTCAACGTCGTGGTCGCTCTGCTGGCGGGGCTTGCCTTCCGGCGAAAATTCCGTGGCGCGACGGTGCTGTTCTATCTTTCGGTAGCCAGCCTCGTGGTGCCCTCGATCATCATCTCGCTCGGCATCGGTGTCGTCTTCCAGCAGCTTGGCCTGAAACCGGCCTGGTATTCCTCGGCCTTCGGTGCGCATCTCACCTGGACGCTGCCCTTTGGCGTGCTGATCATGTTCGCCGTCTTCAACCGGTTTTCGCCAGCCTATGAAGAGGCGGCGCGCGACCTCGGGGCAACCTCGTGGCAAACATTCCGCCATGTGCTGCTGCCGATGATCGCGCCGAGCCTCGTCGGCGTCGGCCTGTTCGGCTTCACGCTGTCCTATGACGAATTTGCCCGCACGCTGATGACGTCGGGCACCTACAACACCCTGCCGCTCGAAATCTACGGGATGACCACCAACGTCACGACGCCGGTGCTTTATGCGCTGGGCACGGTGACGACGCTCTTCTCCTTCTCCATCATCCTGGGCACGCTCGGCACGATTTATTATCTGCGCCGCCGCCAAGCCCGGCTCGTCTGAGTTCCTCATGCGCATCCTTCTCGTCAATCCGAACACGACCCGCTCGATGACAGAAAAGGCCGCCGCCGCAGCGCGCGCGGTCGCCGGTCCCATGACCAAAATCGAGGCGGCGACATCGCTCATGGGACCGGCATCCATCGAAGGCCATTATGACGGCGCGCTGGCGCTGCCCGGCCTGCTGGATGAAATCCGCAAGGGAGAGGCGGCGGGCGCGGAGGCCGCCGTCATCGCCTGCTTCGACGACACCGGGCTCGATGCCGCCCGCGCCATGGCAAGCATCCCCGTGCTCGGTATCTGCGAAAGCGCGCTGGTGACAGCCGGTTTTCTGGCGCAGCGCTTTACCGTGGTGACGACGCTGGAGCGCTCGCGCGTGTTGATCGAGGATCTGGCCGCCCGCTATGGTCTTGGCCATCGCGCCAAGGTGCGGGCGGCCGATATTCCGGTGCTCCAGCTTGAGGAGGAAGGCTCCGGGGCGCTAGATAAGCTGCGCCGACAGATCGAACTGGCTCTGGAAAAGGATGGCGCGGAAGCGATCGTGCTCGGCTGCGCCGGCATGGCGGATTTGGCCTATGCGTTGCAGCAGGACTACCACGTTCCCGTCATCGATGGCGTATCAGCGGCGATCAAGCAGGCGGAGGCGCTGGTGGCGCAGCGGCTGACGACAAGCAAGCGAGGGTCTTATGCGGCACCGTTGGCGAAGGCTTATACGGGCGCGATGAGCATGTTTGCGCCGACGGAGTAACAAGCTCAAATCGAGCGTAGCGTTCACGGTTGGCGGTAGGAGGCTTTCAAAGCATAGGTGAGGATCGCGACGGTGATCCAGAGCCGGATATAGGAGGTTCCTAGAAAATAGCCCGTATAGAAGTAACGCTGAAAGGGCCCCGCGCTTGCGGCGTAGTACGGTTCAAGTGCTGCTGTAAGCATGCGTTGGAGTGCATTTGCACCGCTCAGGAAAAGCCAAACAGCGATTGTCCCCAGCAGAATATAAAGCCATCTCTTACCGAGCTCCCGCGCCACGCTGCGTAGAGTTGGAGGTCTGTCGAGCCCCTGTTCCACGACCATCAGGAATGCCAGCATGGCCACACACGCATTCCATGCCGGGTTTGATTGGCCATACCATGGGAACACGATCCCATCGATGCCCAAAGCAAGGGTGATGAGATGAAACGGATGCACGCCCGCAAGATAGCCGATCACGAACACAAGAACTGAAACACCCAAAACCCGTTTGAGAACGGCCCAGCCGAGCTTCGTCTGATCCCGGAACGAAAGCTTGTCGAGGCTTGTCCCACCACCGGTCAGGTTGATCATACGCTGGCTCATCAAGAGAAAAGCCATGAAGACCATCAACTGGACGAGCTGCGTACCGAAGACCAGCGTCGCCATGTTCGTGTGGCTGCGAATTCTGAAGACGGTGGCGACAAACAGCCACGGCACCGCACCAACCACCAGATAGGGCCAGAAGCCGAATGATGGGCGGGAGACCCTTGGCAGGGCGGGAACGGTGGCGCTGACAATTTTTGACATGTCGCGCAGACTGGCAAAATGACTTCAATTTAAGGTTGATGTCATTCTTAAAATTGTATGAACCTGCCTATTTGGTGCAGAGTTATGAAACCGTGTTCTCCATCCTCTCAATCCACTCCTTCCCGATTTGCCACCGCCGCAGCACATCCAGCGGGTTTTCCGCATCGAACCGTGAGCAGATGCGATAGACCTCCAGCACCTCCGCTGCCATCTCGCCTTTCTGGAAGAAATACATCGCTGCCGCATAGCGGGCGCGGCCGGACCATTCGACGCCGGGGGGCGTGTGGATCAGGGTCCAGTTCTGGCGTTCTTCCTCGTCCATGAGCGTTTCAGAAAGTGCCCGGCGGGGTCAGGGTGCGGCGGGCGAGCTTGACGAAGGGGCGGGGTACGATGCGGGCGCGCTTCATCATCTTCTGGTAACGCAGCTCGCGCAGGGCATAGATTTCCACCCACAGATCGTCGTTGAACTTGACCCCGTAGGGCCGGTCGAGCGTGGCGATGGCGATGTTGCGCTTGGCGGTTGGCGACCAGATGGCGGCGGTGACGAGGCCGGCTTCGCGCTTCTTGCCGTGATAGACGATCGCATGCTCGGCCGGAATATTCCCTTCAATTTCAAGGCCGACGAGGATGTGCTTCAGAGTTTGATTCCGGCGTGCTTCAAGTATCGCTTTACGTCCGTTGAAATTCGGCTTTTCGGGATCGACCAGCCAGTCGAGGCCGATCTCGTCGGGCATGCGCACCCGGTCGGCACGAAGAGCCGCTTCGGCGGTGATGAAATCAGTATTGGCAACGATGAAGCCGGCCTCGATGCGGGCGGTGTTAAGCGCGGCATAACCGATCGCCCGTATGCCATGCAGCTTGCCCGCCTGCCAGAGCCTATCCCAGAGCGACAATGCCAGAGCGCGGGATACGAAAAGCTCATAACCGAGATCGCTGGTGAAGCCGGTGCGGGAGATGGTGACGGTTCCCGCTTCATGCGGAAAGCTCGCAATATCGAAAGGCTTCAGCCGCTCGACACCGGAAAAACCGGCGGCAAGAAGCGTTGCGCAGCTGGTCGGGCCTTGCAGTGCGAGGCCGGCGATTTCCTCGGTCTCTTCGTGGATATCGACGGAGAAGCCGAAGGCGCTATCGAGAAGCCAGGGCAGGTGCCGTTCCTGGCAGCAGAGGCGGAAGGTGTCTTCACCAAGCCGGAACAGGGTG
The DNA here is from genome assembly GCF_001931685.1 of Pararhizobium arenae. Classification (GTDB taxonomy): domain Bacteria; phylum Pseudomonadota; class Alphaproteobacteria; order Rhizobiales; family Rhizobiaceae; genus Pararhizobium; species Pararhizobium arenae. The sequence continues at coordinate 148,918 of NZ_MOOY01000007.1, forward strand.
CCATCATCAAGCACATGGCCGTGATCGTCGCACCAGGCGGTGTAGTGCACCCGGTTGATGCCGAGCTTGCGGACATCGCGCAGGGTCAGGCGGTTGAGATAGCGTTCCGCATCCGGGCCGGAGATGCGGTATTTCACCATCGGCGAGATATCGAACAGGGCCGCGGTCGAGCGGATCGCGAAATATTCGAGTTCCTCGTCGAACAGCTTGTGCGGCGCCTTATAGCCGGACCAGCTGTACCAGTCGTTGGTCTCGCTGAGGGCGATCAGGCGGGCGTGAAAGGGCGTTTCGAGGCGCGGGGTCTCGATGTGGCTACGCGCCGCGCGACGACCGTCGGTGGCGTTCAGAGGTGGGGTCATCGCATTCATGGCCGTGCTCCGGAAAGAATGTGGCGGGCTGCGTTCCATCCGGGCAGGCCCGAAATGCCGCCGCCCGGATGCGCCCCGGCGCTGGCGAGATAAAGCCCCTCGATCGGCGTCGTGTAACCGGAGGCGGCGCCTGTCGGGCGGTTGATCAGGAGTTGGTCGGCCTGCAACTCGCCATGGTGCCAATGGCCGCCGGGTAGATTGTAATCTGCCTCGATATCTGCGGGCGTGCTCAGATGGGCGGCGACGATCGATTTCGATATGCCCGGCGCATGCCGCTCCAGCGTATCGAGAATGATCTTAAGGAACAGCGGCTTGCTAGCCTCCCAGCCCATTTTCAGCTTGTGCGGCGCATATTGAACGAGTGCCGAGAGCGTACAGGCGCCGGAGGGAGCAAGCGAGGCATCGGCCAGACTTGGCAGCACGATCTCCATCACCGGATCGGTGGAGAATTCGCCGTATTTCGCCGGGTTGAAGGCGCGCTCCACCTGTTCCATCGAGCGGGCAAGCACGATGCGGCCGGCATGATCCGAAGGCCGCAGATTGAGGAAGCTCGGTATACGATCAAGAGCGACATCGAGCTTGGCGACATTGCCCGCCGTGCGCAGGTTGCGTAGCGAGCGGGTAAAGCCTGTGCCGCTTTCGGCGGGATCGACCAGTTGTAGAAAGGCCGTCTGCGGATGCACGGCGGCGACGATGACAGGGGCGGCGATTTCCTGCCCGTCGGCAAGAATGACGCCGGAGGCCCGGCCGCGATCCGCGACGATGCGGCCGACTGATGTGCCGCAGCGGATGATGACGCCTGCCTTTTCCGCCGCCTTGATGAAGGCGGGTGCGACGGCGGACATGCCGCCTTCAGGAATGAACTGGCCGCCAGCTCTGCCCGCGACTTCGCCGGTCAGGCGATAATAGAGGCCGAGCAACGAGGTCGGCGAACGGGGGCCGAGATGGATGCCGAGCGTGGCATCGAAGGCGACGAGGGCCTTCAGCCGGTCATGCTCCAGATATTCGTCGGCGACATCGGCGACGTTCATCAGCATCATGCGCAGGAAATCGCGGCCTTCGCCGCGGCCCTTGCGGATAAGGCCGAAGCCAGCGGAGGCGAAGGTAGCAAGGTCGGCCATGCCGATGGCCCCAAGCTGAGGCGACGCGCGGCGCAGAAAGCGCTTGAGGATGCCGGCCTGAAAAATCAGCTTATCCCGCATGCGGATGAAAGCGGCGGCTTCATCGGCGCTGACACCATCGATGCTGTCGCCATAGGCGCCGTGCAGCACGACCGGCTGTTTGTCGCCATCAAGAACAGAGGTCGGCATGGCCGTGCTTGAGGTCAGCCTGATGCCGAGATCGCGGGTGACATCCGGGTCGAGCCGGTTGATCAGGTGGGCGAGGCCGGCGGAGCGGAAGCCGGGGGCGAATTCGCGGCCGCGCATCGCGCCGCCCGGTTCGTTCGCGGCTTCCAGCACCAGCACCTTGCGGCCGCTGGCGCCAAGCTTGGCAGCGGCGGCAAGGCCGTTGTGGCCGGCGCCGATGACGATGGCATCGTAGGCCTTCGAGGCGGAATCAAATGACGTCATGGGCTTTGCTCATCAGTTCATTGGGACGCTTGAGGTCGCGCAGGATTTCGGCGGCGGCGTTGCGACCGGGCGCACCCATCACCCCACCGCCCGGATGGGTCGAGGAGCCGCAGATATAAAGACCGTCGATGGGGCTACGATATTGCGCGTAGCCCGGAACCGGCCGGTTGAAGAGCAGTTGATCGAAGGTAAGTTCGCCCTGGAAGATATTGCCTTCCGTCAGGCCCACCTCGTTTTCGATTTCGCGCGGGGTGCGCACTTCCATATGGACGATGCGGTCGCGGAAGCCCGGCGAATACTCGGCGATCTGTTTGATCACCGTCTCGGCGAAGGCGTCGCGGTCGGCATCCGTCCAGTCGCGGCCCTCGACCTTGGGCGGGCAGTATTGCACGAAGCAGCTCATGAAATGTTTGCCGGGCGAGGCCATGGTCGGGTCGAGCGTCGTCGGGATCACCATGTCGACGAAGGGGTCGGCCGACCAGCGTCCGTCCTTCCAGTCGTCATAGGCACGCTCCATGCGCTCGATCGAGTCCGTAAAATGCATGTCGCCGCGTATGCAGGAAGAGCCGGGAACTCGGGCAGGCTATCCAGCGCGATGTTGAGCTTGCCGGAGGAGCCGCGCATCTTGAAGTGTTTGACCCGGTGGACGAAGTCTTCCGGTAGGGCGTCTTCATCCACCAGCTTCAGGAAGGTGCGCTTCACATCGGCATTGGAAACAACGAGTTTGCCGCGCACCTCTTCGCCACCTGCAAGCACAACGCCGGAGGCCTTGCCGCCACGGGTCATCACCTTAACGACATCCGCGCCGGTGCGGATCGTGCCGCCGGAGGCTTCGAAGGAGCGGGCCAGCGCCTGCGTCACCGCGCCCATGCCGCCGCGGGCATAACCCCAGGCGCCGACGGAACCATCCACTTCGCCCATATAGTGATGCAGCAAGACGTAAGCTGTGCCGGGCGACATCGGCCCGAGTGCCGTGCCGATGATGCCGGAAAGCGCGAGATAGGCCTTGATCACATCGGTCTCGAAATATTCGTCGAGGAAATCGGAGATCGACATGGTCCAGAAGCGCAGGGTCTGCGCCATTTCATGCGGGCTGAACTCGCCGAATTTCTTCGCAAGATAGAGGAGTTCGGAAATATCGCGCGGCCGAAAACCGAAGGGATCGGGTGCGGTGCGCATCAGCAGCGGCTGGATGAAGCGGCATTGGCGGGTGACGTCGCGGGCGTAGCGCTCATAGGCTTCGGCATCGCGCCTGGAATAGCGGGCAAATTCGCGGCGGTGGCTGTCGTGGTCGCGGTAGGAGGCGAGGTAATCGCCGTCGCGGGTGAAGACCGCGCCGCCCTCATAGGCGATGACCTGCAGCCCGTGTTTCGGCAGTTCGAGATCGCGCATGATCTCCGGCCGGAACAGCGAACAGACATAGGAACAGTTGGAATAGAGATAGCCGGGCGTCAGCTCCCGGCTGGTCGCAGCGCCGCCCACCCAGTCGTTCTTTTCGAGCACGATCACATCGAGCCCGGCGCGCTGGAGATAACAGGCGGCAACCAGCCCGTTGTGCCCGCCGCCGATCATGACAACGTCGTGTTTTTTCATTTTCCTTCCCCTTGTTGACGGAAAATCTGACATGAAAAGCAGAATGTTGTCTAGATATTTTGAATGATCATTCAGCAAGTATGTTGCAATTGCCTGATTATGCGATAGGATTTCGTATCAGCATCCAAGCCGGTGAGGCGGGACGGAAAGCCTGGAGATTTCATGATCGAGACGGCAGGGCAGGAACCGGAATATGACGAGGCGGCCATCTGCTTCCTCGAAGTGCTCTGGGGTGAGGGTTATCTCTCGCCGGGCGGGCCGGAGGAGGTGGATAGGGTTCTCTCCGGGCTCGATCTTTCCGGCAGACGTGTGCTCGATCTCGGCTGCGGCGCGGGCGGGATAACGCTGCATATCGCCCGGACTTATGGGCCTGCTTCCATCGTCGGTTTCGATGTCGAAAAACCTGTGATCGAGAAGGCGCGGCAGGCGGCGGAAGCGGCCGGTCTTTCGGATCGCGTCACCTTCGTTCGGGCAGCGCCGGGCGGCTTACCCTTTGCGGATGGCAGTTTCGATGTCGTCTTTTCCAAGGATGCGCTGGTCCATGTGGCGGACAAGGACGCGATCTTTCGTGAGATCGCCCGTGTGCTGGCGCCGGGCGGCGTCTTTGCCGCCTCCGACTGGATGATCGGCCATGACGGCGCGCCTTCGCCGGACATGCGGGCCTATCTCGATGCCGAGGGCCTAAGCTTCGGCATGGCGTCGGCGGAGCGTTATCTGAAGGCGATGGCCGGGGCAGGGCTCGTCAATCTCAGGGCCGAAAGCCGCAATGGCTGGTATCGCGATGTGGCGCGCGAGGAGCTGGCGCGGCTGCGCGGTCCGCTCGGTGCGGAGGCTGCCCGTATCGTCGGCCGCGCCTATGTCGACAAGAATATCCGCACCTGGGAGGCCATGCAGAAGGTTCTTGACAGCGGGGAGCATTGTCCCACTCATCTGCGCGGTGAGAAACCGGCGGGAGCGGGCTTGTGAGCCTGCGTCTCGGCCTCAAGGGCAGATCGATGGCATTGAAAATGAAGGCGGCATCAGTCGCATCCGAACCGGCCGACGCCGACCGGCGTGGGCGCAAGGCATCCAAGGAAACCCGCCGTCAACAGCTTGTCGAAGCGACGATCGATTCGCTCGCCAAGCGCGGCTATGCGGAAACCACGTTGGCCGATGTGGCCGATGGAGCGGGCCTGTCGCGCGGCATCGTCAATTTCCATTTCGAGAGCAAGGAAAACCTGCTCATCGCCACACTGCAGTTCATGGCCGACGAATATGCCGCCCATTGGAATGCCGCTTACGAGAAAGCGGACGAGACGGCGGCTGGCCGGCTCTGGGCGCTGGTGGCGGCGGATTTCGACCGTAAGATCTGCACCAAGCGCAAACTTGCGGCCTGGTGCGCCTTCTGGGGCGAGGCGAAATCGCGGCCGACCTATCAGGCGCTCTGCGGTGCCCGCGATGTCAAATATCAGGAAACCTTCGTCAGCCTCTGCGCCGATCTTAAATCCGAGGCCGGTTACGGCTACGAGCCGGAGACCATGGCGCTGGCGCTCTGCGCGATGATGGAAGGCCTGTGGCTGCGGCTGATGATGGGCGACGGGCTGACCCGCGAAAAGGCCCATGCGGCGGCGATCGAGCATCTGGTTTCGGCTTTCCCGAAACACATGACCTACGAGGGGCCGAAAAAATAGCGGCCTGACAAAAAGAGGGAGAATGGCATGACGGCAAAGACTTTCATCGGACGAACCCTTTCGGCGGCTTTGTTCGCCTCCCTGCTATCGGGCACTGCGGCCCATGCCGCCGATAACATCACCGTTTTCGACTGGTCGGGCTATGAAGACCCGGCCTTCCACCCCGCCTACACCGAAAAATATGGAACCGAGCCGGATTTCGCGTTTTTCGGCGATGAGGAGGAGGCGTTTCAGAAGCTGCGCTCCGGTTTCAAGGCCGATCTTGCCCATCCCTGTTCGCAGAGCGTCGCCAAGTGGCGCGACGCCGGCATGCTGGAGCCGCTCGATACTGCGAAGCTGAAGGCCTGGAAGGATATCCTGCCCGGTATCGCCGGGATGAAGGGGCTGATGACGTCTGATGATGGCACGGCCTGGCTGCTTCCGTTCGAGTGGGGCAACACCGTGCTGACCTACCGCACCGATACGGTGAAGCCGGAGGAAATTACTTCGCTCAAGGCTTTTGCCGATCCGAAATTCAAGGATCGCGTTTCGATCGGTGACAATGTCGATGATGCCTATGCGCTGGCAAGCCTTGCCGTCGGCGTCAAGGACTGGACGACGATGACCGACGACCAGTTCAAGGCGGCCTCCGACTTCCTGCGCGACGTGCCTAAGAACGTGCGGCTCTACTGGACCGACAACACCGAGGTCAGCCAGGCGATGGCGAGCGGCGAAGTCGATCTCGCCTGGGCCTGGAACGAGACGGTGACGACCCTGCAGGCCGACGGCGTTCCGGCCGCGGTCAAGAAGGATACGGCTGAAGGGCTTTCCACCTGGGTCTGCGGCTATGTGCGGCTGAAGGGAGGCGAAGGCGATGTCGAAAAACAGTATGACTACCTCAACGCCATCAGCGATCCGGCCATCTCGGCCTACATGGTCGAATCCTGGGGCTACGGCCACGCCAATGCCAAGGGCATGGCGGCGGTCGATCCCAAGATTTTGGCCGACAAGGGCTATGCCGATGTCGACAAATTCCTCGGCAATACGCTGTTTCAGTCGCCGATGCCGATCGAGCTTCGGCAGAAGATGATCGCCGAGTTCGAGAAGATAAAGGCGGGCTATTGAGCGCAGACGATGTCGATGTGCTAATCGTCGGGGCCGGATTTTCCGGCCTTGCGGCGGCGGATGCGTTGATCGAGGCGGGCTTGCGCGTTCTCGTGCTGGAGGCACGGGATCGTGTCGGCGGCCGCGTGGAGCCGGCAGATTTTGGCACTGGCCGGCGGATCGATGCCGGCGGCCAGTTTATCAGCGAGGACATGCCGGCTGTGATGGAGCTTGTGCGCCGTTACGGTCGGCCGCTGGTCTCGGTGCCGGATGAGGGGAGGCTGGTGTTGCGGCCGGGCTTACCGTCGCGTGAGGCCTTCCGGTTTCACGAGGGTGTCGAGGCGCTGCGCAGCCGTGCAAACGCGATCGATCCGCGCGATCCTGCTATTTCTGGGCTTTCCGTTTCGGACTGGTTGGCGCGGCAGCCGGAGGATGACGATGCAAAGGCCGGATTCCAGGCGATGATCCATGGCCTCTGGTGCAGGCCGGCGGATGAACTGCCGCTCTGGTACTACATCGATAATGATCGCCGGCTGGAGACGACGGTTTCCGAGCTGCAGTATTATCTGGAAGACAGTACGCACTCTCTAGCTGAGGCGATGGCGTCGGAACTCGGTGAGCGGCTGATGCTCTCGACACCCGTTGACGCTATTACCGTTGCGGCCGATGGCGTGAGCGTCGAAGCGGGCGGCAGGACATTCCATGCCGGGCAGGTTCTGCTGGCGGTACCGCCGGTCATGGCCCGGCGAATTGAGATTTCGCCACCGGTTCCTCCCGAGGTTTCTGCGGCCCTCAATGTCTGGGCGAGCGGCACCGTGATCAAGATTTGCTTTCGCTACGAGCGGCGCATCTGGCGGGATGACGATCTGAGCGGCATGGTGATGTGGCGCGATGTGAAAGGGCTTTTCGCCTGCGATATCAGCAGTGGGGGCGATGCGCTGCTCGTCGTCTTCATCGGCGGGCCGCTGGCGGTTGAGTGGGGTGGGAGCGGCAAGGCGGCTGTTCTTGAAAACGTGCTGCCACGGCTTGTTGAAGCACTGGGACCCGAAGCGGGCAGGCCGATGGAGACCATCTTGCGCGACTGGACGGGCGATCGGTGGAGTGGGGGCGGCTATAGCGACGTCATCCTCGATATGGCGGCCCACGACGCCGAAGACGTGTTGCGCGCCTGTGCCGGTCGCATCCATTTCGCCTCGTCGGAGCTATCGCCGTTCTTTCCCGGCTATATCGAAGGCGCGATCACGGCAGGCCGGGCGGCGGCGCGGCGCATCCTTGCTCAGTCGCGCAACGCTACCAGCGCATCCGGATCGTAGGCCAGCCGGATCGGCGCGCCGACCGGGATGTCGTCGGCACCAAAATTGTTGGTTTCCGAAACAGAGAGCGGCTTTTCCATGCCCGGCACGTCGACAATCAGGTGGGTGATCTCGCCGAAATAATGGCGATCGACCACTTGGCCTTCGAGCGAATGATCCGCCTCTGCATCATCCCAGAGTACGCGCAGCCGCTCCGGCCTTATGCCAAGCGTCGCATGGCCGTCGCGGGCAGCGAAGCCGAGCGGTTTCGAGACGCGGACATTGCCGAAGCGATGGGTCTCGACCGAAAGCTCTCCCGCCGTTTCCCCAGTCACGCGCGCCTTCATGAAGTTCATGCCGCCGAGGAAATCGGCGACTTCGCGGGTCAGAGGGTGCTGGTAGATATCCTTCGGCGTCGCCACCTGTGCGATGCGCCCGCCGAACATCACGGCAATGCGGTCGGAAAGGCCGAGCGCCTCGTATTGATCATGGGTCACCAAAATGAAGGTGATGCCGACCGCCTTCTGCAGCGAGCGCAGTTCCACCTGCATTTCCTCGCGTAGCTTCTTGTCGAGAGCAGACAGCGGCTCGTCGAGCAGCAGCACCTTCGGCCGCATCACCAGCGCGCGGGCGAGCGCCACGCGCTGACGCTGGCCACCCGAAAGCTCGTTCGCCCCACGCTTGCCGAGTGCACCGAGACGCACCTGTTCCAGCGCTGCGCCAACCCGGCGGCGTTCTTCCGCTGTATCGAGCTTCAGGCGCTTCAGGCCGTAGGCGACGTTTTCCTCGACATTCAGGTGCGGGAAGATCGCATAGTTCTGGAACACCATGTTGGTCGGTCGCCGGTTCGGTGGCGTGCCGATGACGGACTGGCCATCAATGCGGATATCGCCGGAGGTCGGCGTATCGAAGCCGGCGATGGAGCGCAAAAGCGTGGTCTTGCCGCAGCCGGAGGGGCCGAGCAGCGAGAAGAACTCGCCAGCGCCGATATCGAGCGAGACATCGTCCAGCGCCTTGTAGATGCCGTAGTAGCGGCTGACCGAGCGGATCGAGATCATGTCTGCCATAGGCCTATGCTCCTTGGATGCGACGTTCGGCCCGGCGGCGGATGATTTCGGCCGTCGTCAGCAGGATGATGGAAAGCGCGATCATGATGCTGCCGAGCGCCAGCACGGACGGTAACTTGGCGGCAAAGCGCAGCTGGCCCCAGATATAGACGGGCAGCGTCGGCTCGGTGCCGGAGAGGAAGAAGGCGAGGATGAACTCGTCGAGCGAAATGGTGAAGGAGACCAGCAGGCTCGAGACGATCGCCGGCGCCACCACCGGCAGCGTCACCCGGCGGAAGGTGCCGAAGGCGGTTTCGCCGAGGTCGAGCGAGGCTTCTTCCAGGCTGCGGTCAAAGCCTTCAAAACCGGAGGTCAGCACCGACATGGCGTAAGGCAGGCAAAAAACCGTCTGGCCGAGAATAACGGTCGCCAGCGAAAGCTCCATGCCGATCTGCAGGATGATCATCAACAGCGAGACTGCAACGATGATTTCCGGCAGGAAAAGCGGCGCCATCAGCAGACCGTTGGCCGCCTCCCGTCCCCGGAAGCGATAACGGGTCAGCGCGCGGGCGGCGCAGATGCCGAGACCGGTTGAAAGAGTGGCGACGCATATACCGACGAAAAGGCTATTGCGCGCTGCCTCCAGCATCACCGTGTTGGTCCAAAGCGAGGCGTACCATTTCAGCGTAAAGCCCGCGAGAGGGAAGGTAGTTGCCGCCGCATTGTTGAAGGAGAAGATCGGCAGCAGCAGGATCGGCAGATAGAGAAACGCGAGGTAGACCACCACATACGCCGGCAGCCAACGGGATTTTGCGATGCCGTGACGTCCGCTCATCGAATGCGCCTCACGAAAAATTTGAGCGCCAGCACGACGGCCCCGGCCATGACGGACACGACCACCATGGTCGTGACCGAAAGGGCGGCACCCAGCGGCCAGTTGGCGCCCTTGCCGAACTGCGCCTGGATCGCGGTTGCGATCATCACCCCATCCTTGCCGCCGACCAGTTTCGGCGTGACGTAGTCGCCGACGGTCGGGATCATCACGATCAGGAATGCCGAGATGACGCCCGGCAGCGACAGGGGCAGGGTAACGCGCAGAAAGCTCCTGATCTTGTTGTCGCCGAGATCGTGGGCCGCCTCGATCAGCGAGCGGTCGATCTTCTCCAGCGAAACGAAGATCGGCAGGATGGCGAAGGCCGCCCAGCTATGGACGAGCGTGATGACGACGGCATTGGAATTATAGAGAAGTGATGTGACCGGCTTGTCGATCAGCCCGGTCGACATGAGGCCGGTGTTCAAGACGCCCTGATAGCCGAGGATCACCTTCCACGACATGACGCGCAGCAGATAGCTCGTCCAGCAGGGCACCGTAATCAGGAACAGCCAGAGGCTTTTGTGGACGCCGCCGTGGAACGAGATGAACCAGGCGATGGGGTAGGAGACCATGACGGTGATCAGGCTGACGACCAGCGAGATGGTGAGCGAGCGCCAGAGAAGATCCTGATAGATCGGCTCTCCCAGCGCCGTGCGATAATTGTCGAGGGTGAAGCTGTGGTCGATCGTCAGATAATCCTGGGACCAGAAGCTGTAGGCGAAGACGATCAGGATCGGTAGCAGGAGAAGCGCCAGCGCATAGAGCAGGGTGGGGGAGACGAGCATCAGCCCCTTAGCTTCGTCGCTGTCTTTCCAGTGCGCGCGGGCTGGAGCATCTGGATCTGCGATGGTCGATGCCGGAAGCGCCGTCATGGGCGGCGCCTCGCCGGGGCCGAGGTTTTGACTGTCGGGCCGAGGCTGGCTCCCTCTTCTCCCCCACAGGGAAAAGATGCCCGAAGGGCAGATGAGGGGGACTTCGCCGCGAATTGAGAGCCTGCCGCCCCCTCATCCGGCGCTTTGCGCCACCTTCTCCCTGCTGGGGAGAAGAGGGAGAACGTGGCTAGTTCACAGCCGGTAACCCAATTCGCATCGAGCGTGCTTCGACAGTCGAAAAGCAGGCTTTGTTCCATGCCATCCACCCATGGGCCTTGTTGGCCCTTTTGTTCCCATTTCGCAGAATGTGCGCAAAAGCGGATTGAAAGCAAGTGTTTTTTCTGACAGTATTGATTGAACGGACATTCAAAATAAGCAGATTTCTTGAAAAATATCAGTTGATTGTTCCGTTTAAAAAGTTATTGGAGGTCGTTTTATGGCGGCGAAGCGGGAAGAGGTTGTCAAGGTCGGCGAGGATGAGGGGCTGGCGGCGCTGGCGCGCCAGCATCTGGTTCAGCCATGGCCGGTGGCGGGGGAGATCGGCGATGAGGCGCGGGGCGGAATTCGCTCCGGCGAGGGCATCTATGTGATCGATGGCGAGGGGCGGCGGCTGATCGATGGCCCTGCCGGCATGTGGTGCGTCAATGCCGGACACCGGCGCCAAGAACTGGCGCAGGTGCTCTACGATCAGGCGATGGAGCTTTCCTACAATTCGCCGTGGTACACGATGAACGAGCCGTCCGTGGCGCTGTCGGCGCGGCTTTCCGGCCATGCGCCGGGCGATCTCTCGCATGTGTTCTACACGACCGGCGGTTCCTCCGCCGTCGAGACAGCGCTGCGCTTCATGCAGTTCGCCAACAATGTGCGCGAGCGGCCGGAAAAGAAGCTGATCGTCTCGCGTCAGGGCGGCTATCATGGCTCGACCTATCTTTCCGCCTCGCTCAATGGTCGTCCGCGCGATCACGACTGGATGGACAGCGCCACCGATCAGGTGATCAAGCTCACCTGTCCCAATCCCTTCCGCCGGCCTGCGGGCATGGATGAAGCGGCCTTCTGCGACATGCTGGTCGAAGAATTCCGCGATGTGATCGCAGCGCGGGGCGCGGAGCGAATTGGTGCCTTCATCGCCGAACCGGTGATGGCCTCCGGTGGTGTGATCGTGCCGCCGGCGGGTTACCTTCAGCGGATGCGCGCGCTCTGCACCGAAAACGATATCCTGTTTATCGCCGACGAGGTGGTGACCGCCTTCGGGCGTCTCGGCTCCGTCTTCGCTTCCAAAGAGGTTTTCGGTATCGAGCCGGATATGATCACCTTCGCCAAGGGTGTGACGTCAGGCTATTTCCCGCTCGGTGGCGTTATGATCTCGGCGCGGCTTCTGGAAGACCTGCGCCGCTCGAATCACTCAGAGGCGATGTTTGCCCACGGGCTGACCTATTCCAGTCATCCGATCGGCTGCGCGGTGGCGCTGAAGAACCTCGATATTCTCGAAGGTGGCCTGCTCAATCATGCGCGCGGCGTCTCGGAGTATTTCCAGTCGAGCCTGAAACGGCTGGAAGATTTGCCACTGGTTGGCGAAGTGCGCGGCCTCGGGCTGATGGCCTGCATCGAATGCGTGGCCGACCGGGTCAGCAACAACCCGCTGACGCTCGATCTCGAGGTCGGCAAGCGCATTGACGCCCATTGCCAGGAGCTTGGGCTTCTGGTGCGGCCGCTGATCAATATGTGCGTGATGTCGCCGCCGCTGACGATCGAGCGGCCGCAGATCGATACGATGACGGACATCCTTCACACGAGCATTCGCCGCACCATGGATGAGCTCGTGCGGGAGGGGCTCTGGAAGGGGTGAATTTGAAGAATATGGATGCGGCCCGGTTCCCTTGGCCGCATCCGGACTTGAGGGCCGGGCGACCGGCCCTTTCTTTTTGCGCCTCTTATCGCGCGCCACGCATGTCTGCGTTGATGCCGGCAATGCGTTCTTCCTCCGGCGCCTGATCGAGCGTCATCACCGGCAGCACAGACCGCAGATGGTCGTGATGGGTGCGCACGCCGTATTCCAGATCGGACAGGTAGAAGCCATGAAACGCTTTTGACGTCATGGCCTCGTTCGACCAGACCGTCAGTTGTACATCTTCGGCCTGCGTATCGCGATCGATGCGGAAGCCGAGATAGCGGGCGGCGCGTTGTTGCCGCGTTTCAGACGCATGGCGATAGACGCCACCGCGCAGCAGGGTCTTTCCGGTCGAAAGCGGAAATTCCTGGTAGAACTGCACCGTCTCCGGCGTCACCGCGATCACCGCATTTGGAAAGAGGCCATAATAGATCCAGGTCTTGCGCAACCGCGCCGGCAGATGCGTCGCTTCCGGCGCAATGGCCACATAGTTGCGCACGCTCCAGCGGCGACCGGCATGAGGATTGTAGGTGGCGAAGGAGCGGCACAGGCCGCCGACGAAAGGCTCGTCGTAATAGGTCGAACCATAGAGGTCCTGCAGGGCCGGGTGGGCCATGGCGACGTGATAGCCCTCGTTATCGACATCTCGCACGGACTTCCAGTTGACCGGCGAGACATGCGTCCAGATCGAGGCTGCGGGCACCATGGTTTCGCAATGATAGTGACCGAGTTCTTCCGCGAAGGGTTGCATCTGCTCGGCGACGGATGGCTGGGGTCCCTTGGCGAAGCGGATGAAGACGAAGCCCATCCAGACTTCTGTCTCGAGCGGTACCAGTCCGAACTCGTCCTTATCCAGCGGCGGGAACGAACGCGGGCGGGCCGCGCCTCGGAGCGTTCCGTCGAGATTGTAGACCCAGCCGTGAAACGGACAGACGAGCGCGTTGCGGCAGGTCCCTTTATCGTCCGCGACAAGCCGCGAGCCGCGATGGCGGCAGATGTTGTGGAAGCCACGCACGCTGCCGTCCTGGCCGCGCAGGATCAGCGCCCGCTCGCCGACCACGTCCATGGCGATATAGTTTCCGGGTTCGGGAATGTCGGAGACATGGCAGGCGATCTGCCAGTGTTCGCGGAAAACATGCTGCTTTTCCAGCTCCAGCAGGGCATCGCTGTGATAGCACCAGCCGGGCAGGCCGCGTCGGTCCCAGCCTTCGGGAATGCTGATGTCGCGGATCATCTCGTTCATGTCTCGCCCCTTACTTTGCTGAACGTTCATTCAATATAAGCACATTTAACAATAAAAAGGAATAGCTTGCCATTGTATGACATTCATGAAGAAAGGCAGGGGAGATCTCAGAAAACCGCTGAACGATCGAGTTACCGATCGAAGCGGTCGAAGTAGCGGGGGCGCAGCTTTTCCCCGATCATGCAATCGCTCGCTGCACCGGCGGTGGGGAAAACGCGCGCCGGCGGCTGCCTTTGTGTGATCTCCATGACCAGTTTCTGGCGAATGGCGACCGCGAAGTCATCGCGGCGATGGACGGGAACGACGAAAGAACCCGCGCCTCCGATCACGCAATCCGCATAGTAGGTGTCGAGCGGTCCTGCGGACATCGAGGGCCGCACGAGAATGGCAAGCCCGTTGACGATGATGCCGGCCTTGACGGCTGCATCCCTGGCGGGCGCCACCGGTGGGCCCATGTTGTTCGGACCATCGCCGGAAACATCGATGACCTGGCGCAAGCCGGCGTAGCCATTGCCTTCGATCAGCCGCATCCCATAGAAAAGCGCGTTGGAGATGGACGTGCCCCGTCGTGTGGCGACCGGGCGCGAGGCGATCGCGGCGGCAAATTCCGCCGCGTCCTCGCCCGTCTCGATGACCTGCCAATCCACCAGCGACGTCTCGTTCACGCTGCCGGCCCATTCGAAATAGCTGATGGCGACGCGTCCGAGCATACCGGCACGTACGGCATTGATGAAATCCGGATGGGATATCGCCGCGACATAGCCGGAGCGTTGGATTTCCGCTTCTTCCATGTCCATCGAGCCGGACATATCGACGGCAAGAACGAGTTCAACGTCCACCTCCTCGCCGCCCGGTGAAATCGCCGCGGGTGTAGCTGAAAGGCTAAGAAGCAAGGCAATTGCTGCAAGCATCTTGTCGTCCGATCATGTTGTACTAGTTCAAGAGAGCGCAGTTTAACATGGGCACGGGCTAAGGTGGCGATCATGACGGCTTTTGTGTTCAACAATCGGTGATTTGAACATGGGCCACACCTGTGGTGATCTTCTGCCGCTGGAGAAGTTATTGAATGTTATTAAAGACTGATACGGATGCGTCCATCCTGGACCGCATCCAAAAATCCGCTTTTGACTATTTTGTCGATTTTGCCAATCCGCGCACGGGTCTGATTGCCGATACGTCACTGCCCGGTTCCCCCTCAAGCATTGCGGCAACAGGCTTCGGGCTCAGCTGTTATGCTATCGGCGTCGAGCGTAACTGGATAGGTCGCAGTCATGCTGCGGAAAAGACGCTTACCCTGCTCCGGTTTCTCGCGGAAAGCAACCAGAGCCGGGAGAAGGACGCAACCGGCTACAAGGGCCTCTACTATCATTTTCTCGATATGGAGACGGGCAAGCGTACCTGGCGCTGCGAACTGTCGTTGATCGACAGCGCTCTTTTGTTGGCGGGGGTGCTGACCGCCGCGGCTTACTTCGTCGAGGAAAATCCGCTGGAGCGGGAAATTCGCTCGCTCGCCGCAATGCTCTTCGCGCGGGCGAACTGGGCATGGGCGCTCGATGCGAGCGGGGCCCTTTCGCTTGGCTGGAAGCCACGGAGCGGATTTCTTCCCTATCGCTGGGAAGGTTATAGCGAAGCCCTTATTCTCTATGTCCTTGCGCTTGCCTCTCCCTCGTATCCGGTGCCGGCGGCAAGCTACGAGGCGTTCGCCTCGAAATTCGAATGGACGACGGTGGACGGCAAGCCATATCTTTATGCGGGGCCGCTCTTCATCCATCTTTTCTCCCATGGCTGGATCGATTTTCGGGGCATCCGTGACGCCGCCATGGCCGAAAAGGACAGCGATTATTTCGAAAACACCCGGCGCGCAATCGCTCTCCAAAGGGACTACGCGCAGAAGAACCCGGGCGGTTTCAGCGGATACGGACCGGACCTGTGGGGCTTGACGGCCTGTGATGGACCGGAGCGGTTGCGGCGGCTGATCGATGGACGCCGTCAGCAGTTTGCCGGATATGCGGCGCGCGGCGTACCGCTCGGCCCGGATGATGGAACGGTTGCGCCGTGGGCGTCGCTTGCCTGCATTGCGTTCGAGCCGAGATACGCAATGGCGGCGGTCCGCCATATTCTTGCTGCCTATCCCAATGTTATGTCCGACGGGCGTTTCCTTGGCAGTTTCAACCCGAGCATACGCGGCGAAACACCCGAAGGTTGGCTCAACGATCGTGTTGTCGGCCTCGATCAGGGAATCCTGGTCATGATGATCGAGAACTCCCGCAGCGGGTTGATCTGGGAGTTGATGCGTCAGGTTCCCGTGATCCGGCGCGGATTGAAGCGAGCAGGATTTCAGGGCGGTTGGCTTTAGGGTCTGCGTCCAGGCGGATTAGGTTTTACCCAAGACTGCATGGCGTATCGCAGGCGGTGATTATCATTTATGGTCGCTTGCGGAGAAAGAATGCCGTGTGACCGATGCCATCCAGCGAAGATCTGAAAGTTTCAACACTCAATGGCGAGCATCCGACAGTCAACGCTGCGCATGCGGCCTTCCTGCCTGTGGCGGACGCCTGGAGGCTATGGATCGATGACTGGTTGGCGTATCAGGCCAATTTCGGTACTGGCCCGGATGAGAAGATCAGGTCGGCGCATCTGGCAACATTCTACGCGCATCAATTGGCGCTGACGGTTGCCAAGCGCGTTCTCGCGGATGAGCGACCGCCCGATCTCCATCCCGAGCGCCTGCGTGTCGGGTTTGTTCCTTGCGATTCGGGAGACGGCGTTCCGGTCGGTGCGCGACGGTTCCATTTTCACGCCGTTTCGCAGATCGAGCCGGCCGATCTGCACGATTGTTTCGTCGAAAGCCTGAAGCCCGTCATCGACGCGCTTTCAGCCCGCAGCGCTCTGTCACGCGGCTCGCTGTGGCGTCTCGCTTCAGACGGTATAGCAGGCGCCTTTCTCGATACGGGGGAGATGCTGGGCGACACCCAGCGGGCCACGCAAATGGCAATGGCCATCGTGGAAAGGCATGCTTCGCCATTTCGTTCGGGGATGGCGCGCTTCGAAAGCGTGCGCGGCGCCGACGCCGCGTGCCGAACATACCGTATCCGCACCGGCTGCTGCCTGGTTTACAAGGCGGAGAACGGCCGACATTGCGACGTCTGTGTGCTGCTGACCGCATCGGAGCGGCGCCGGCGGCTCCTGGCATTGGGTGGGTTCTGAGTAGGGACTGCCGCATCTGTTGCGGCAGTCCCGACCGGTCAGGCTTTCAGGAAGCGGTCGTTGATGAAGCCCAGCACGGTTCCCAGCACCAGCCAGAAGGCGAGGGTGGTGGCAAGGGCGGCAACGGCAAACTCCGCACCCAGAACAGCGGGCACACTGCTTGAGATATCCAGGGGTTGCGGAGCCCCATAGATATGGGGAAGGGCGATCAGAACGAGCCCGGCGATCTTGGCCAGCAGTTCGGGCCGCAGGGCCAGAAGATAGAGGCCTGCGCCTGAAAACAGGATCGTCGCAATCCACCAGAGTTGACGGTCCTGAAGCTCGGCCGCGGGGAAGCCCGGCAGTTCCGGCGGAAGGCCGATTGCCGGCAGAAGGTGAACGGCCAGCCAGCCGCATGCTCCCCAGTAGACGCCGTTCGCAAATGTCACCGGATGGTTGGCCACGAGGCTGATGCCGGCCAGCAACAATGCGAAGCCGGCGCCGGCGACAAGATTGGCAAGCAGCGTGCCGGAGAAGCGGCTCATGCCGAACATGATGCCACCTTCCTCATGCTCACCTTCATGGGCATAGGCCGGCGTAATCGGCGACAGGGCTGCGAGAACGCCGTCGAGAATTTTTCCCCCTTCGAATGAAGAGGAATGCTGGTGATCCGCTTGCGGGGTGGCGGGGTCCGCAGCCGGTTCCTGCCCTTCGAATTCCTCGGCATGGAGGATGAGCGGAATGACCCTTAATTCCTGGGCGCCGGTCATGAAGACACCGGCAATCAACCCGGCCACCAAAGCGGCCAGAAGTGTTTTGACGATCATTGTTCTATCCCTCTAAAGCGCCAGATCTCGCCCGTCTGTGTCCCCGGGCGGAGCCGATGCTGTGTCATCTCTCATTCGGTACCGCGCCGGATCACTTGGGAAACGGCGCACAACATCAACCGCGCCGGAGAATGGTCCTGGCGCCGGGTTGTTACATAGTCCTGCAGACTTTAGCGGTAAGCCGCTGTGTCAGTGGCAGGGGAAACCGAACGAGTGACGAACGTCGTGCGCGGTGTCGTGGATCGTGGCGGAATTGGCGAGCCCTGCGCCAAAAACCAGGAAACCGCCAATGATAAGGGCAACGATGCCCGCGGTGATGCGGTCGCTGAGCGAGACGCTGGAAACTGCAGATGTAGCCATGACAACCTCCGTGATGGCGTGTGGGGTGCTTTTCACCCTTCGGGCACTATGCCCTTCATCAAGCGGCAGGTATCCTGGCTCGCGGTGTTCGATGCCGTGGCACCGTGGAGCTTGCCTCGCCTTCCCAGAAACAGGCATGAAATGCCCTCTTCCAGTGGCTTTTTCCGAAGGAAACCTCGGAACGGAAAACTCTCACCGCTCTACAGTCGCGGGGTCGGCCGTGATAAGGATGCCCGGCAGGGGTCCATCCCGTCACGTTCCCATTTACTCCGCCAAGGCTTGCGCTTTCGGCGGAACCGTTTGATCCGTCGATCATTAGGTTTTCGTCAGGCTTCTGTCAATCGACCGCATTACCCGCAAAAGCGGTGGTGAAACGAAGCGGTAACGTTTTTGGCATGTAGAAGTTGTGCGGCCAACGGCGTGCGATTACTATTCTACAAGAGATGCTCGCGATTGCCCGTTATGATCGCCGGTGGTGGAGGTTTAGGGCAACGCAGGCATTGCTGAGGTGCAGGGCTTCCCAATTGCAGGCCCCATGCGATCACCTTGAGACGGCGATGAAACCGGTGCGATCCGAACAGGAATATCAGAGCATCCTCCGCAGGCTGGAGCTTGCGCTCGATGCGTCGCGGATCGGCGTTTGGGAGCATGACCTCTCGACCGACGTACTGACCTGGGACGAGCAGATGTTTCGCCTCTACGGGCGAGCCAAACCGGGCGGGGTTGTCGATTCATCGCTCTGGAGCAATGCCATCCACCCTGAGGATCTCGCCGGGGCCAAGGCGGATTTTGCCGATGCCGTTCGCCGTCGCAACGACTACTCTTCGGAATACCGTATCCTCTTGCCGGATGGAGCGGTGCGACACCTGCGGTCTCGCGCGCGATACTTTGAGGAGAACGGCAAAGGAACCTTCATCGGCGCCGAATGGGACGTGACGGCGGATGTCGAACTCAACCGCGAACTATCAGAACAGACGCGGATAGCCGAAAGGCGGGCCGAGGCACTTGAGGAAACTGCCGCACGCATCGAGCACGCTGCGGCGCACGACTATTTGACCGGCTTGCCCAACCGCCGGTTCTTCGACCGCAAACTCACTGAGCTCTCGGGCTCCGGGGACACGGCAAAGCTGGCGCTTTTTCACATCGGGCTTGATCGCTTTGCCATGGTCAACGACCTCGTCGGCCACGATGCCGGCGATCGCCTTTTGAAGGCGACTGCCGCCGTTTTGGCGGACCAGCTTCCCGAAGGCACTTTCCTGGCGCGCATCGGTGGTGACGAGTTTGCGGCGCTGATTGGCAACTTCCCGTCCGTCGATTCCCTCCGGAAACTGGCGGATCAGCTGCTGGAGAGCCTGAAACGGCCGATCTGGCATAGCGAGGGCATGATCAGCGTCACGGCTTCCATCGGGATCGCCAGCGCCCATAGCGGTAGGGTGTCCAATCTGTGGGCCGAATCCGATATTGCCCTGATGCGCGCAAAACGGGGAGGCCGCAATCGGGCAGACTTCTTCTCCGCCCAGATGAAGGCGCAGATCAACAGCGAAAGACGGCTCGCGGACCAGTTTGCGCGTGGTCTGGAGCGCGGAGAGTTCGTACCCTTCTATCAGGCACAGGTCGATGCGCGCACGCGCCGCATCGTCGGCGTCGAGGCGCTTGCCCGATGGCGGCATCCGAAGCGCGGGCTCTTGGCGCCCGGTGAGTTTCTGGGCACCGCTGCCGGTCTCGGCATGCTGGAAGAACTCGATGCGACCATCCTCCGGCAGACGCTGCTTGATCGGAAATCCTGGACGCGCAACGGCGTCCGCGCGCCGAAGGTGGCGGTCAACGTATCGGCCGCGCGCCTGTCGGATGTGTCTCTCATACCGGAATTGAAGGCCCTTGATATCGAGCCGGGCAGCCTCTCCTTCGAGCTCCTCGAAACGATCTTCCTCGATGAGATCGAGGATGGCATGCTTGCCAATGTGTCGGCGCTGAAGTCGATGTTCATCGATATCGAAGTCGATGATTTCGGCTCCGGTCACGCCTCGATCATCGGCCTGATGAAACTGAAGCCCCGGCGCCTCAAGATCGACCGGCGTCTGGTGAAACCGATCACAACATCCCGGGAGCAGAAGAGGCTGCTGCGCTCTATCGTCGAGATCGCCAAGGCGCTCGGCATCGAGGTGGTGGCCGAAGGGGTAGAGACACAGGAACACGCCAGACTTCTGACGCGACTCGGATGCGACGTGTTGCAGGGCTACGCGATCGCCTATCCGGTTTCGGCGGAGGATATGCTGGATGCCCTGATCGAAGCCGATGAAGGAAAGTTCCTGACCGAGGCCTGATCCTCGACATGCCGCGGCTCCATCAATGGTTCGACGTCAGCAACGCTTCCATGATGCCGATGATGCGCCTGTGCTGGTGCGCGTGTCGGCTGCGGATGCTGTTCGCGGCATAGACGGCCTGGACGATTGTTGGTGCATCCTCGACAGCAAGCGCCGCTCCGTCCCTGACCAGTTGAGACGCCCTGGATTGCTCGAGATAGGTCGTACCGCCGAGTTTTTTGAGAAGACTGGTCATGGCAAGGTTCTGGCCGAGAGCAAGCGGCGCGGACGACAGGTGCGGCAAGGCCAGCCGGTGGGCGCGATCGAAGGCCGGCGAGTAGACGGCCTGGATATAGGTCTGAGGATCTATTTCGGCCACCGTTTGTGCTGTCGTGCTGACCATCAGGTAATGCAGTTCTCCGATTTTTTCATAGTGAAGGTCGGGCAGGTAATGCGGCGTGTATAGGATTGCCAGATCGAGATCACCGGCTGCCAGATCCCGGTTCATCTGGTTGGAATAATCGGCTTCCATGTATATCGATGTGCCGGGCAATTCGGCCCGGATTTTCGACAGCCAATCGCCCGCAAAAAGCTCGGAGACATCGTGCTGGATGCCGAGTCGCATGGAGCGCTCATAGGTGCCCGCGCTTTCCACCGCGCGCGTCGCCTCATGCCATTGGCGCTGCAGCGCCTTGGCGTGGTCGAGGAAACGCAGACCTGAGGCGGTCGGCGCGGTGCCGCCCTTGTTGCGGGTGAAGAGCTTGCGATTGAACTGGGCTTCCAGCGCTTTTACCCGATGTGAGACTGTGGATTGGGTGATGTTGAGCCGCTCGGCCGTGCGGTTGAAGCTGCGGGTTTCCATCAGGTCGAGAAAGGTTTCGATGAGGTCGATCTGCATTTATGTCGTCGATTCTTCGCTCGCTGTCTCTGTCGGATTTGCCCCTCACCCTAGCCCTCTCCCCACTCGCGGGGAGAGGGGACGACTGTGGTTGCCGCTCGCTTTGGCCGCCATCAGCAAGAGCGACGACGGAGCTTGCCGCATGTCCCTTCACCCCGCGAGCGGGGAGAAGGTGGCCGACAGGCCGGATGACGGGCACTCCCCAACAATCTAATCGAATTCTTCGATCAATAAAGCGAAATCCCACCGCTTGATGCTGATGCCTTTCATCGCCAAAACTTCTCCCAAAATAAGGGAACAGACATGTCGCAATTGCCGTCTCAAGCTCGCGTCGTCATCATCGGGGGAGGCGCGGTCGGCGCTTCCGCGCTCTATCATCTGGCGAAGTCCGGATGGACGGATTGCGTGCTTCTGGAAAAGAACGAGCTGACGGCCGGTTCCACCTGGCATGCGGCCGGCAACGTGCCGACCTTCTCGTCTTCATGGTCGATCATGAACATGCAGCGCTATTCCGCCTCGCTCTATCGCGAGCTTGGGCAGCGCGTCGATTATCCCATGAACTACCACGTAACCGGCTCGATTCGTCTTGGTCATTCGAAGGAGCGGCTGCAGGAGTTCAAGCGCGTCGTCGGCATGGGCCGCTATCAGGGCATGGACCTCGATATCCTGTCGCCGGACGAGATGCGCGGCAAATATCCCTTCCTCGAAACCCATGAGCTGACAGGCGCGCTCTACGACCCCTATGACGGCGACATCGATCCGGCGCAGCTGACCCAGGCGCTCGCCAAGGGTGCGCGTGACATGGGTGCGAAAATCTTCCGCTTCTGTCCCGCCACCGGCGCGCGCCGGGAGGGGGAGGAATGGGTGATCTCGACGCCACAGGGCGAAATCCGTTGCGAGAAGGTGGTCAACGCCGCCGGTTATTACGCCCGCGAAGTCGGAAAATGGTTCGGCCGCGATGTGCCGATGATGGTGATGAGCCATCAGTACATTCTCTTCGAGGAAATCCCCGAACTGGCGGCTTGGTCGAAGGAAGTCGGCCACAAGCTGCCGCTTCTGCGTGACGTCGATAGTTCCTATTATCTGCGACAGGAAAAGACCGGCATGAACCTCGGCCCCTATGAGCGCAATTGCAAGGCGCATTGGGTGACGCCGGATGATCCGATGCCGGACGATTTCTCGTTCCAGTTGTTCCCCGACGATCTCGACCGGCTCGAATGGTATCTGAACGATGCCGTCGAGCGCGTGCCGATCCTCGGCACGGCCGGCCTGTCGCGCATGATCAACGGCCCGATCCCCTATGCGCCGGATGGCAACCCGCTGATCGGGCCGATGCCGGGCGTGCCGAATGCCTATGAGGCCTGCGTCTTCACCTTCGGCATCTGTCAGGCCGGCGGCGCCGGCAAGGTGCTGGCGGAGTGGGTGACGGAAGGCGAAACGGAGTGGGATATGTGGTCCTGCGATCCGCGCCGCTATACGTCCTTCGCCGCGGACAAGGATTATTGCATCGCCAAGGGCATGGAAATCTATGGCCATGAATATGCGATGCACTTTCCGAAGCATGCATGGCCGGCCGGACGCGACCAGAAACTCTCGCCGATCCACGATCGCATCAAGGCACTAGGTTCGCAGTTCAAACCCTATAACGGCTGGGAGCGCGCCAACTGGTATGCCAAGCCGGGCGACGATCTTTCGGAAGAATCCACCCAGACCTGGAACCGCGAAGGGCCATGGCGGCCGCGCATCGAGGAGGAATGCCGCGCTGTCACCGAGGCCGCCGGCATTCTCGATCTGCCGGGGTTTTCGCGCTACCGCGTGAAGGGTGAGGGAGCGACGGCATGGCTCTCTTCCCTCATCACCGGCAAGGTTCCGAAGCCGGGCCGTATCGGCCTTGCCTACTTCTCCGACGACAAGGGCCGCATCGTTACGGAAATGTCCGTCATGATGCTGGATGAGGATTTCTTCTTCCTCATCACCGCCGCAACGGCGCAGTGGCATGATTTCGAGTGGTTGAAGAAGCATCTGCCTGACGGCGCCGCCTTCACCATCGATGACGTGACCGAGGCGTTTTCCTGCCAGATACTCTCCGGTCCGAAGTCCCGCGACATCCTCGCTGAGGTCTCGGATGCCGATCTGCAAAAGGGCTGGCTGACCCACCAGAGCTGCCAGATCGCCGGCCGCTGGTGCCAACTCGTGCGCGTGTCTTTTGCAGGTGAACTGGGCTGGGAAATCCATACGAAGATCGACGACACCGGCGTCATCTTCGATGCTGTCTGGACGGCCGGGCAGAAACATGGCCTGAAACCCTTCGGCATGGAGGCGCTGGACAGCCTGCGCATCGAGAAGGGCTACCGCGCGTGGAAGGGAGATCTTTCGACCGACTACACCATCCTGCAGGGCGGGCTTGAGCGTTTCGTCGATTGGACGAAACCGGAGTTCAAGGGCAAGGCGGCTCTGGAGCGCGAGAAACAGCAGGGTGTTTCCAAGCGCTTCGTGACGCTGACGGTCGAGGCCGGCGAATGCGATGCGCCCTATATGTCGACGCTCTGGCACGATGGCAAAGTTGTCGGCGAGACGACATCGGGCAACTGGGGTTACCGCGTCGGCAAGTCCATCGCGCTCGGCATGCTCCGCACCGATCTCACGGCACCCGGCACGGAAATTGAGGTCGAAATCTACGGCGACCGTTTCAAGGCGACTGTCCAGCCGGATGGTCCGCTGTTCGACCCCAACAATGAAAGACTGCGTGCATGAGTGCCAAGCCGATCCCATCCAAAGCCCGCGCCGTCATCATTGGCGGCGGTGTTTCAGGCTGTTCCGTCGCCTATCATCTGGCGAAGCTCGGCTGGACGGATGTGGTGCTCTTGGAGCGCAAGCAGCTGACATCCGGCACCACATGGCATGCGGCCGGTCTGATCGGCCAGCTGAGGGCGTCGCAGAACATGACGCGGCTCGCCAAATATTCCGCCGATCTCTACACCAAGCTCGAGGCCGAAACCGGCATCGGCACCGGCATGCGCCAATGCGGCTCGATGACCGTGGCGCTGACGGAAGAGCGCAGGCAAGAGATTTATCGTCAGGCCTCGCTCGCCCGCGCCTTTGGCGTCGATGTGCGCGAGATCACCGTCGATGAGGTGAAGGGCATGTATCCTCACCTCAACACGGCGGATGTGAAGGCCGCTGTCCACCTGCCGCTCGATGGACAGTGCGATCCGGCCAACATCGCCATGGCGCTCGCCAAGGGCGCGCGGCAGAACGGCGCGACAATCCTCGAAAACGTCAAGGTGACATCCGTCGTCACCAAGGACGGCCGTGTGACCGGCGTCACCTGCGAGCAGAACGGCGAGACCTTCACCATCGAGACGGAAAACGTCGTCAATGCCGCGGGCATGTGGGGCCGTACGCTAGCGGATATGTCTGGCGTCACCCTGCCGCTGCATGCCTGCGAGCACTTTTACATCGTCACCGAGCCGATCCCGAACCTTCAGCGACTGCCGGTCCTGCGGGTGCCGGACGAGTGCACCTATTACAAGGAAGATGCCGGCAAGATGCTGATCGGCGCCTTCGAGCTGAAGGCTAAGCCCTGGGGCATGGAGGGCATCCGCGAGGATTTCTGCTTTGACCAGCTGCCGGAGGATTTCGATCACTTCCAGCCGATCCTCGAAAACGCCATCAACCGTATGCCGATGCTGGAAACCGCCGGTATTCACACTTTCTTCAACGGCCCGGAAAGTTTCACCCCTGACGATCGCTACTATCTCGGCGAAGCGCCGGAGCTGAAGGGCTATTGGGTCGCCGCCGGTTACAATTCCATCGGCATCGTCTCCTCCGGCGGGGCGGGCATGGCGTTGGCGCAGTGGATGAACGATGGCGAAGCACCGTTCGATCTCTGGGAAGTCGATATCCGCCGCGCCCAGCCGTTCCAGAAGAACCGGGCCTATCTCAAGGATCGTGTCTCCGAAACGCTCGGCCTGCTTTACGCCGATCACTTCCCATATCGCCAGATGGCGACGGCCCGCGGCGTGCGCCGTTCGCCGCTGCATGAACACTTGAAGGCGCGGGGCGCGGTGTTCGGCGAAGTGGCGGGCTGGGAGCGCGCCAACTGGTTTGCGAAAGAGGGCCAGGAGCGGGAATATCGCTACAGCTGGAAGCGGCAGAACTGGTTCGAAAACCAGAAAGAGGAGCACCTCGCTGTCCGCACTGGCGTTGGCCTCTTCGACATGACGTCTTTCGGCAAGATCCGCGTCGAGGGCCGCGATGCGCTGGCGTTCCTGCAACGGCTTTGCGCCAACCAGATGGATGTTGCGCCGGGCAAGATCGTCTACACCCAGATGCTGAATGCCCGCGGCGGAATCGAGAGCGACCTGACGGTGACGCGGCTTTCGGAGACGGCGTTCTTCCTCGTGGTGCCCGGCGCGACATTGCAGCGTGACCTCGCCTGGCTGCGCAAGCACTTGCGCGACGAGTTCGTCGTCATCACCGATGTCACGGCGGCCGAAAGTGTGCTCTGCGTCATGGGGCCGAAATCGCGCGAGCTGATGCAGAAGGTGAGCCCGAACGACTTTTCCAATGCGCATCATCCCTTTGCGACTGCGCGGGAAATCGAAATCGGCATGGGCCTCGCCCGCGCCCACCGGGTCACCTATGTCGGGGAGCTCGGGTGGGAGCTTTATGTCTCCACCGACCAGACGGCGCATGTGTTCGAAGCTTTGGAAGAGGCGGGGGCGGATGTCGGCCTGAAGCTCTGCGGCCTGCACACGCTCGATAGCTGCCGCATCGAAAAGGCCTTCCGCCATTTCGGCCATGACATCACCGATGAGGATCATGTGCTCGAAGCCGGCCTCGGCTTTGCCGTGCGCACGAAGAAGGGCGATTTTCTTGGCCGCGACGCTGTGTTGCGGAAGCAGGAGCAGGGGCTGAAGCGGCGCATGGTGCAGTTCAAGCTTTCCGATCCCGAACCGCTGCTCTTCCACAACGAGGCACTGGTGCGCGATGGCAAGATCGTCTCGACCATCACGTCAGGCAATTACGGCCACTTCCTCGGCGGCGCGATCGGCATGGGCTACGTGCCCTGCGCCGACGAGAGCGAGGCGGATGTGCTGGGGTCGGATTACGAGATCGAAATTGCCGGTGTGCGGGTGAAAGCGGAGGCCTCGCTGGCGCCGATGTACGATCCGAAGGCTGAGCGGGTGAGGGCTTAGTCCAGAGGGGAGGGACAGCCCCTCATCCGCCCTGCCGGGCACCTTCTCCCCGTACACGGGGAGAAGGGACAAGCGGCGAGCTCCGTCGTCCCCTCTCCCCGCGAGCGGGGAGAGGGCTAGGGTGAGGGGCAACCCCGCCACAAAAGAATGCGCGCGCCGGAACGCGGATTTTCCGGTCAAATCTTGGAGACGTCACATGCTCGCGCCAGAATTTTTGAAAGACAGCACCAAGGGCGACCGCATCGACCAGCTGATCGCCGCCCACAAGCCCGGCCACGGCCTCACCCGGCCATTCTACGTCGATCCGGAGATCTACGCCCGCGATCTGGAGCGGGTGTTCTATCGCCATTGGCACTGCGTCGCCCATGAGACCGTGATCCCCAAGGTCAACGACTTCGAAGTCTTCCGCATGGCCTCCGAGCAGGTGATCGTCACCCGCCATGCCGATGGCTCGATCCATGCGATGCTGAACGTCTGTCGCCATCGCGGCGCGGAAGTCTGCACCAAGGACAAGGGCAATGCCCGCATGTTCGTCTGTCCCTATCACGCTTGGACCTACGGCAATGACGGCGCGCTGAAGGCCGCGCGGCTGATGCCGAAGGATTTCAAGCGCGAGGATCATGGCCTGAAGAAGCTGCATGTCCGCGTCGTCGAAGGGCTGATCTTCATCTGCTTCGCCGAAACGCCGCTCGATTTCTCCGAAGTGGAAAACTTGCTGCATGCCACCTGCGGCCAATATGGCTGGGCCGATGCCAAGGTCGCCTATCGCCAGTCCTATCCGGTCGATGCCAACTGGAAGCTCGCCGTCGAAAACTATGTCGAGTGCTACCATTGCGGCCCGGCGCACCCTGAGTATTCGCAGACCCACGCGCTGGAACAGCCGCTGCACATGATCGAGGCGCTGAATGCGGCGATGGAAGAGCGCACCTGTGCACTCGGCATCGAGGTCGGTTCCGGCGATCACTGGCAGACATCGGCAAACGGCAAGGAAACCATCCACGCCTTCCGCTATGCGCTCTATGACGGAGTGAAGACCGGCAGCCAGGACGGCTCGCCGCTCAGCACGCTGATGGGCCGCTTCACCGAATTCGACGGCGGCGTGACCTCGGTGCATCTCGGTGGCACGTCCTTTCTCGTCTGCTATCCCGACCACGGCATGATCTACCGTTTCGTGCCGAAGGGGCCGGAAGCTTGCGAGATGGAACTGATCTGGCTCGTCAATGGCGAGGCCGAAGAGGGCCGGGACTACGACCTCGAAAAGCTGAAATGGCTCTGGACCGTCACTACCGACGAGGACAAGGCGATCATAGAGCATACCTCGCGCGGCGTGCGCTCGAATTTCTTCGTGCCTGGCCCGATCGCGCCGATGGAGCAGAACGAACTGCGTTACATCAATTGGTATCTCGACGAGATCAGCCGGCCGGTCTAAGGCTTCAGAGATTACGCCCCGAAACGCTGTCGATCCGCGTTGTCCAGCGCGGCGTGCGTGGCGTGGCGCCGAGGCGGTTGGGGAAGGTGAAGAAGGTGCTGATCGCCTGACTTTCGCCCGGCGGAACACGGGCAAGGATCAGCGCGGTATCCTCGCCGACCAGGCGGCATGGGGTCTCGGCGCAATCTTCGAGGATGGCCGTCAGCCTGAAATACTCCAGAAAAGCGCCGCTCGTGTTGCGCACGGTACCCGTCGCGCGAAAACTCAGGTCGGTACCATTGCGCTCGAAGCCAATGGTTTCGACCACAATCTGATCCGGCGTGATGGGCGGGGCCGGTCGCGCGGCGGTTGACGGTTCCGCGGCGGGCTTGCGGTTGTCGTCCGTCAGCCAGACCACGAAAGCGACGCAAAGACCGATTGCCACCAGCACGCTCAGAACAGGTTCGGCGAAGCGGCGGAACCGCGACGAACGCATGGCGAAATAGACGATCAATATGGCCGCCAGCGCGGGAATTATCCAGATCATTCAAAAGCCTCCCAGGCCAATATAGGAAGCCGGACGCTGCGAGGGAAGCTGTGCGCGTCGCTATAAAGCGAGAACTTCATTCGCAGCCTGGAGACCAGATTTTACTTCAGGCTGATCCAGTAGGCGCCGCGAAAAGGCACGGCGGCAAAGCGTGCGTTGATTTCCTTCAGGCTCGCATCCGGATCGATGTCGCCGAAGATGTCCGGACGCAGCCAGTGGGCGAAGGCCTCGGCTGCGAGGATATTGAGCGGTACGGCATTGAAGAAGTTCCAGAGGCCATGCACACGACCCTCGCGCACACCCTTGAGGTTGGCAAGCAACGGGTTTTTCACAGCCGCTTCCAGCGTGCTGCGGGCTTCTTCCGGGTCAACGCCGGGGCCAATCGAGAAGCTGCTATAGGTGCCGCCCGGCGAGGCCGTGGCAATATAGACTTCCGGGTCGGCGGCGATCAGGAATTCGCTGCTGACGGTGCCGCCCTGCGGCGGCAGGTTCTTGTTGGCGATGTTCCGGCTGCCGGTGATGGCGATGAACGCGCCGAGCCCGCCGACGCCATAGGCGTAGCAGCAGCGATCCGGGTTCGGGAAGGCATCCATCACCACCGTCGGGCCGGGCTCAGGATGGGCGGCCACCCGGTCCGTGATGGTCTTCAGATGCGCCTCGTAGAAATTGGCAAAGGCATTGGCCTGCTCATCGCGCTCCAGAATCTGGCCGAGCAGGCGCATGTTTCCGGGGGTATTCTTGAGCGCATCGCTGTTGAAATCCACGACCACGACCGGCAGGTCGATGCTTTCCATATATTCGATGGCGCGCTTGCCGAGTTCGGTATCCGCCTGCCAGTTGGCGAGGATGGCGAGATCGGCATTCAATGTCAGAATCGTCTCCATCGAAAGCCCGTCACCCGTACCATTGCCGATCAGCGGCACATCTGCCAGCCTCGGAAACTTGGCGACGAAATCCTTGTAGATTTCCGGATTGTCGCCCTTCATGTCCCCGGACCAGCCGGCAAGGATGCTCACCGGATCGGGATGGATCAGCGACAGTGCCACCAGATTGAAGCCGCTGCCCAGAAGCACGGCCTTCGGCTTTGCCTTGATGGTGACGCTGCGGCCGAGCGAATCCGTGATCGTCATCGGCCAGCGTTCCTGCGCGACAGACGGCGAAACGAGCCCAACCATCAGGGCGGCAAAAACAACGAGGAAACGGATCAATTTACTGCTTTCTTTGTTCGGGAAGGGCGCAGAGTTCGCCACAGCTGGGGATGCCCGGCAGCATGTAACGCAGGCAGCAGACCTTGCGTCGACAGATCGTCTGCTCGCCATCGGTTTCATGGCGCAGGCAGCCGCGGAAGGGATTGAGCGTGCCATCCGGCAGGAACTGTTCTTCAAAAAGGGCGCGCGACGCCCAGTTGCCGGCCTCGGAGGCCTTGCCCTGCGCCGTGGCATTGAAGGCGTAGTCGATATAGACGGCGGCATTGTTCCAGGCGAGGCGGGGTGCCAGCCCGCCCTGGTTCTTGAGCTCCTGCACGATCGGGGTCAGATGATCGCGCACGAGAGGAGCAACGAAGGACAGGAGATCGTCGTCGCTCGCTTCGCTCCACGCACCTTCGTCTGCAAGGCCAAAGGCGCGCGGCAATCCATCCTCGCCAAGCGCGATCGACATGGCATTCATGTCGACGGAGAGTTCCTGATGGAAGCGGCGCGCGACGATATAGGGGATGGTGAGCGCCGAGAAATAATAGAGCGACCACATGGAGGCGACGGCCCGCCGGTCGGCGCCATTTTTCCCGGCCGCGTAAGTATCCAACGCTTTTGAAAACGCATCCGAGGCAAAGAACTCGGCGAGAGTGGTCGCACCATCCAGGTCACCAGCGAGCATCATCTTCTCGCCGCACCAGGCGTGCTCACCGGCGAAAACCGTCTTCAGGCTCGAAGGCCCGAATGCGGCTTTCGTTTCATGCTGAGAGGTTATGCTCAAAGGGTCACCGGTTCGAACGGCAAACGCGGAGCACCGTTCTTTCAAGATAAAGATGAATTCCCTTATCAAGAATTACGGGCGAAAATCAATCCGTTTCGTTTCTGGTCTAGCTGGATCGTTCCCTCTCCCGGCGTGCGAGGAGAGGGCTAAGGTGAGGGGCAGAACTTTCATCCTTGAGAAGGCCGAAATTTGCGCCCCTCATCCGCCCTTCGGGCACCTTCTCCCCGCGGGCGGGGGGAAGGGATAACCCGAATCAACCGTGATTGATCATGATGTGGCGGACGGCGGTGTAGTCTTCCAGCGCGTAGATAGACATATCCTTGCCGTAGCCCGACTGCTTGACGCCGCCATGGGGCATCTCGTTGGTCAGCATGAAGTGGGTGTTGATCCAGGTGCAGCCGTATTGCAGGCGGGAGGCCGCCTTCATCGCCTTCGAAATATCCTTGGTCCAGACGGACGAGGCCAAGCCATAGTCGCTGTCGTTCGCCCAGCGGACGGCTTCGCCATCTTCCTTAAATCGGGTGACGGATACGACCGGGCCGAAGACCTCGCGGCGTACGATCTCGTCGTCCTGGGTCGCGCCGGCAACGACGGTCGGCTGGAAGTAGAAGCCGTCCGTGCTGCCGAGTGCGCCGCCGGTGGCGATTTCGATATGCTTCTGCTCGGTGGCGCGCTCGACGAAGCTCGCTACACGGTCGCGCTGACGCTTGGAGATCAGCGGGCCGATCTCGTTTTCGGTGTCGTCGGCCTGATTGTACTTGATGGTCGAGACGGCGGAGGAGAGGTCGGCGACCAGCTTCTCGTAGATGCCGTCCTGCGCATAGATGCGGCAGGCGGCGGTGCAGTCCTGACCGGCATTGTAGTAACCGAAGGTGCGGATGCCGGAAACGACGGCGTCGATATCGGCGTCGTCATAGACGATGACCGGAGCCTTGCCGCCGAGTTCCAGATGGGTGCGCTTGACGGTCTTGGCGGCGGCGGTCAGCACCTTCTTGCCGGTGGCGATATCGCCGGTGATCGAGACCATACCGATCTTCGGATGGTTGATCAGCGCGTTGCCGACAGTTTCGCCGCGGCCGAGGATGATGTTGACGACGCCTTCCGGGAGGATGCCGGCGAGCAGCTTCGCCATCTTCAGTGCCGTCAGCGGCGTCTGTTCGGAGGGTTTGAAGACAACGGTGTTGCCGCCGGCAATCGCCGGTGCCAGCTTCCAGGCCATCATCATCAGCGGGTAGTTCCACGGCGCGATCGAACCGATGATGCCGACCGGATCACGGCGGATCATCGAGGTATGGCCGGCAAGATATTCGCCCGCGACCGGCGCGTGCATGGAGCGGATGGCGCCGGCGAAGAAGCGCCAGCAGTCGACAATGGCCGGCAGTTCGTCATTGCGCACGGCATTGATCGGCTTGCCGCAGTTGAGCGCTTCCAAGGCCGCGAAGGCATCGACTTCGCTTTCGATAGCGTCGGCGATCTTCAGGAGATAGCCGGAGCGTTCGGCCGGCGTCGTTGCCGCCCAGCTGTCAAAGGCTTTTTCGGCCGCCGCAACCGCCGCCTCGATCTGGCTGTAGGATGCTTCCGGCAGATCGATGATCTTGCCGCCGGTGCGCGGGTTGAGGATATGCTCCTCGGCTTCGGTGCCTGCTTCGAAGCGCGAGCCGATCAGGAGTTCGGTATCCATTGTTCTTCTCCCTTGGTTTGAGGGGAGCGAGTAGCGAGTAGCGAATAGATTTGTCTTAAGAACTCTGTTCGCTATTCGCC
Source organism: Pararhizobium arenae (assembly GCF_001931685.1). Classification (GTDB taxonomy): domain Bacteria; phylum Pseudomonadota; class Alphaproteobacteria; order Rhizobiales; family Rhizobiaceae; genus Pararhizobium; species Pararhizobium arenae. The sequence continues at coordinate 180,883 of NZ_MOOY01000007.1, forward strand.
ATTCGCCCCTGTTCATTTTCCGGCGCCGGCGATCTGGTCGCCTTCGCGGGTGAGGTAATAGGCCGCCAGGATCGGCAGGAAGGTGACGAGCACGACCACCATGGCGACGACATTGGTAACGGGGCGCTGGCGCGGGCGGATCAGCTCTTCCAGCATCCAGATCGGCAGGGTCGATTGCTGGCCGCCGGTGAAGGTGGTGACGATGACCTCATCGAAGGACAGCGCGAAGGCGAGCATGCCGCCGGCCAGAAGGGCGGTGCCGATATTGGGCAGGATGACGTGGCGGAAGGTCTGGAAACCATCGGCGCCGAGATCCATCGAGGCCTCGATCAGCGAACCGGAGACGCGGCGGAAGCGGGCGACGGCATTGTTGTAGACGACCACGACGCAGAAGGTGGCGTGGCCGAGAACGATGGTCCAGACCGAAAACGGAATATCCGCCATCGAGAAGGCCGAGCGCAGCGCAATGCCGGTGATGATGCCGGGAAGCGCGATCGGCAGGATGACGAGCAGCGAGATGACCTCGCGGCCGAAAAAGCGCGTCTGGCTGACGGCGGCGGCGCAGAGCGTGCCGAGCACGAGGGCGATGGCCGTCGCGATGCTGGCAACCTTGATGGAGAGAAGCAGCGCCTCCCAGACATCCGGCCGGTTCCAGGTGACGGCAAACCATTGCAGCGTCAGGCCGGGCGGCGGGAACTGGTAGCTCTTTTCCTCGGTCGTGAAGGCATAGAGGAAGATGAGCAGGATCGGCACATGCAGGAAGAGCAGGCCTGCACCGGCTGCGATTTTCAAGCTCAGCGGAGTGGAGGAGCGATCAGAGCGCATCGAAAGCTCCCATGCGTTTTGCCATCCAGAGATAGAGGCCCATGATGACGATCGGGACGACGGAGAAGGCGGCGGCGAGCGGAATGTTGCCGGCCGTGCCCTGCTGGGCATAGACCGCCTGGCCGATGAACAGCCGCGACGAGCCGATGACCTGCGGGATGATGTAGTCACCCAGCGTCAGCGAGAAGGTGAAGATCGAGCCGGCGACGATGCCGGGCAGGGCGAGCGGGAAGAGCACATACTTGAAGGTCTGGGCCGGATTGCCACCGAGATCGGCTGATGCCTCGATGAGATTGCCGGGAACCCGCTCCAGCGATGCCTGGATCGGCAGGATCATGAAGGGCATCCAGACATAGATGAAGACGATGAAGGTGCCGGTGTAGCTGATCGACAGCGAGTTGCCGCCGACGACCGGAAGCGCAAGCCATGCATCGAGCAGCCAGAGCAGGTGCAGCTTGGTCAGCGCCCAGGTGACGATGCCTTCCTTGGCGAGGATCAGCTTCCAGGCATAGATCTTGACCAGATAGCTCGACCAGAGCGGCAGCATGACGCCGAGATAGAAGATCGCCTTCCATTTGCCCTTGGCATAACGCGCCGCGTAATAGGCAATAGGGAAGGCGATGATGGCGGAGGCGAGCGTCACCAACGCGGCCATGACGACGGTGCGCAGGATGATGTCGAAATTGGCCGGGATCAGCAGCTGTTTGTAGGTGGCGAGCGTGAACTCGTAATTGATGAGCCCGGAGAAATCATCAATCGAGAAGAAGCTCTGCAAGAGCAGCGCCAGCAGCGACCCCAAATAGATGATGCCGAGCCAGAGGACCGGCGGGCCGAGCAGGATCAAGAGCAGCACATGCGGATGCCGCCAGAGGAAATCCGACAGGCGGCGGGCAAGACCCGAGCGCTCCGGCAGGATGGACTGATGGGTGACGGCGCTCATGCTTGCTCCATCACGTGCATGTCGTTGCGGGAAAAGGCGAGGGTGATGTTGGCGCCCTGTTCAGGCACGGGCATTGCGGCCGGAGCCGAGATGATGATGCGCTGGCCATCGCAATCGACGGTGATGCGATTGACCGCGCCGAGGAAGCTGCAGGCGACGACCGTGCCGGACAGCGTCAGCAATTCTGCCCACGAGGTTCCGATCTGGATCGCTTCAGGGCGCAGGCTCGCGGCCCCAGCGGAAATGCCGAGTTTGGCGAGCGTGGCGGAAGAGAGGACGTTGGACGAGCCCACGAAATCGGCGACGAAGCGGGTCTGTGGACGCTTGTAGATATCCTCGGGCGTGCCGAGCTGCTGGATCTTGCCGTTGTTGAAGACGGCGATGCGATCTGCCATCGACAGGGCCTCGCCTTGGTCGTGGGTGACGAAGACGAAGGTGATGCCGAGCGATTTTTGCAGGCTCTTCAGCTCTTCCTGCATCTGCTCGCGCAGCTTCAGGTCCAGCGCGCCGAGCGGCTCATCGAGCAGCAGGACTTTTGGGCGATTGACGAGCGCCCGGGCGAGCGCCACGCGCTGGCGCTGGCCACCGGAAAGCTGCCCCGGCTTGCGCACGCCGTAACCCGGCAGTTTCACCATGGCGAGCGCATCTTCCGCCGCCTTGCGCCGTTCTTCACGGCCGACGCCCTTGACCATCAGGCCGTAGGCGACGTTGTCGAGGATCGAGAGATGCGGGAAGAGGGCGTAATCCTGAAACACGGTGTTGACGTTTCGGCGATAGGGCGGCACGCCCTCGGCCGTTTCGCCGAAGATTTCGATGTGACCGTCTGTTGGCTGCTCGAAGCCGGCCATGAGGCGGAGGCACGTGGTCTTGCCGGAGCCGGAGGGGCCGAGCATGGCAAAGAATTCGCCCTCGGCGATCGAAAGATCGACACCATCGACGGCACGCACATTACCGAAGTGGCGGGATACTTTCTGGAAGAGAACGGCGGCGGTCATGGAGGCTCCGGAATTCGCGTTTGTGCCCCTCATCCGCCCTGTCGGGCACCTTCTCCCCGTGAACGGGGAGAAGGGACAAGCGGCAATCTCCGTCGTTCCCTCTCCCCGCGTGCGGGGAGAGGGTTAGGGTGAGGGGCATTCTTGAAGGTTTAAATGGAGGCCGGACTTACCGGCCGCCGATCACTCCGATATAGTCGGAAACCCAACGGTGGTAGGGTACGCACTCGCCCTGGCTTTCGCACTTGGAGACCGGGGTCTTCCAGAAGCTGATCTTGTCGAAGTTGTCGAAGCCGTTGGTGTGGCAACCCTCGTCCGTCAGCAGTTCATTGCCCTTGCAGGCGCCGGGAACGGAAGGAACGGCACCGAACCAGGCGGCGGCATCACCCTGTACCTTGGCGGAAAGCGAATGCTCCATCCACTTGTAGGCGCAATTCGGGTGGGCGCTTTCGGCATGGAGCATGGTTGTGTCCGACCAGCCGGTGACGCCTTCTTCCGGGAAGGTCGAGGCGATCGGCAGCTTTTCGGCCTGCATCAGGTTGACCTGGAAGGGCCAGGAGCCGGAGGCGACGACGCCTTCGTTCTTGAAGTCGTCGATCTGGATCATCGCGTCATGCCAGTAACGGCCGACCAGCGTGCGCTGGACGCGCAAGAGATCGAGTGCTGCCTTGTACTGGTCTTCGTTCAGCTCATAGGGGTCCTTGATGCCGAGTTCCGGCTTGTGGGCCTTGAGGTAGAGGGCGGCATCGGCGACATGGATCGGGCCGTCATAGGCCTGGATGCGGCCCTTGTTCGACTTGCCGTCCGGCAGCGTGGTTTCTTCGAAGACGACGTTCCAGCTCTTCGGGGCTTCCCCCTTGAAGGCTTCGGTGTTGTACATCAGCACGTTCGGGCCCCAGAGATAAGGCGTGCCGTAATGTACGCCATCGACGGTATTCCATGGTGCGCTCTGCAGGCGCTCGTCGACGGTCTTGAAACTTGGAATGAGATCGGTGTTGATCGGCTGGACGCGCTTGCCGGCAATGAGGCGCAGCGATGCGTCGCCCGATGCGGTGACGAGGTCGAAGCCGCCTTCGTTCATCAGGGCGACCATTTCATCGGAGGTGGCGGCGGTCTTCACCGTGACCTTGCAGCCGGTTTCCTTTTCGAAGGAGGTAACCCAGTCGTAGTTCTTGTCGGTTTCGCCGCGCTCGATGTAACCGGCCCAGGCGACGATCGAAACTTCGCCTTCCCCGGCGCCGATTTCCTTCAGCGGTTCCTGGGCAAAGGCAGGGGCAGTCATGGCAAGGGTGAGGGCAAGCGCAGTGCAAGAATGAAGGACACGCTTCATTTTCAGTCTCCCGGTTTGTCCGCTTCTTGGCGGTATTGTTCCCGGGAGAAAAGGTGCCTCGATTTTGGCGCATTCGCAAATTCATTAATCAGAAAGGTGATATCGGAATTTCCGATATCGATCGTTTTTCTGCCAGAGTGAGCTGTGGCGGCGATCAACTAACGATTGCGGCCGCTTCTTAAAGCTTCTGCCACGCCGATGAAATCCTTTGCCGATTGTGGCAGGCCCGAGCCCTTGCGCCAGACCATGCCGACCTGCACCACGGGCAGCGCGCCGGAGACGTCCCGGCTTTCGATCCGGTCGCCTTCCAGCGACCACGGGCGATAGACAAGATCGGGAAGGAGCGCGATGCCGGCCCCGGTTGCGACAAGGCTGCGCACCGCTTCCACCGAGCGGGTGCGGAAGGCGACATGTGGACGGGCACCGAGTGCGCTCAGTAGCTTGCCGGTGTTCTCCTCGATTTCATCCACCGTCAGCATGATCAGCGGCTCCTTGGCGATATCGGCAACGGAGATGATATCGGCCGACACCAACGGGTGGCCGAGCGGTAGCCAAAGGCGATAGGGTGACGTCTCGATGATCTCGGCCTGCAGCGCCATGCGATCGCGCAGGTTGGAAATGACCATGACGGCCACATCCAGCTCACCGCCGATCAGCAGATGCTCAAGATAGGAGCCGTTGTCCTCGATGGCACTGACATCGACGCCGGGGCAGGCGCGGCGATAACGCGCGAGCAGGTCGGAGAGCACATAACCTGCAACCAGCGATGTCACGCCAAGATTGAGCTTGCCGCCGCTTCGGGATGTCTGTTCCAGCGAAAAGGAACGTCGTGCATCCGAGACATCGGCAAGGATTTTCGTCGCGTGGCGCAGGAACTGATGGCCATTGTGGGTGATGTGCAGCCCGCGCGGATGGCGCTCGAAAAGCTCGACCCCTAGATCCGTTTCAAGCTCCTTCACGGCCTCGGTGATGGAAGACTGCGATATCGAAAGATTCTGCGCCGCCCGCGTCACCGAGCCCTGCTCGGCGACGGCGATGAAATACTGCAATTGCCGGAGAGTGAATGCCATGGCCTAGCTAAGCGAGGCGGGTGGGGGATGGCAAGGCTGGTGCTTGCTATTCGGAGCTGTAGGATTTATATTTCTGGAGTGGTGACCGGAGCGCTAACTCCGATCACCGTTTCGCTTATCTGTCGAATTGGACCCGGACCGCTATTGACCAGCTCGTCCGGGTCTTTCGTACAGTAAGCGTGATGCTAAATGGCAAAGGCCACATAGATCACCTCCATTTTCATCGGCAAGGCCGTTGCCTCGGTCCGAGAGGCCTATCTTCCCGGATGACGCCAGCTGGCTCGGCGCGCTCTGCTTTGGCCGATGAACAGCATTGTTAGCAGATATGCGAAAGCTCGCAATGGTTGTGTTTGCGTGTGCGGTTTTCTGTTTTGCGCTGTGGCTCTCGATGTCTAATTCGTATCGGACCATTCTTCGGGAAAGTCGCGGCCGCCGTAGAATATGCGCAGAATGCGTACCGTCGTGGCATCCACCATGAATGCGATCGATATCCTGCGCTCGAAGCCGAGAAGACGCACACCCGGAAACAGATCGTCGCGGCGGGTACCTCTATGTGGAAAATCCGTCAAGGCAATGCATGCCGCCTCGATACGGGCGAGATAACGGTCTGCGCGCTCATCGCCGCTTTGATGGGCGATATATGCGTAAAGTCCTGCCAAGTCGTCTTCTGCCGCAGGACGAAACACGATCGTATGCGGCATCGTTCACGAGGCCCTATCGTACGGTCTTGCGTAGCTTGGTGAACACTTCGGAGGCTGGAATATCTGGCCGGGGATCGTCGATTGCCTGCTTTATCTTGGCGCGCATGATGGCATCAAAGGCGATTTCTTCCCGCTCAAGTGCTCGCAACCCGGCACGCACCACTTCGCTTGCCGATTCATAGGTTCCGTTTTCCAAGCGTTTTTCCAGCATGGTGTGCTGTTTGCCCAGGGTAACGGTGATCGGTTTGCTCTTGCGCATGACGTTCCTTTCCTCCCTAACAATCTAGCACCGTTGTATGACAATGTCATTCTTCCGGAGTGTCGTTTTTGGGCGAGACGAAGGCTCAGCTTGGCATAGATTGGCAAAACAAGGAGCTTGCCAATGACCTCGAAGCCACACCCCACCGAACCCGGCATTCTTGCCTTTCACGCCCGTTGCGAAGCGTTTTACCCGGCCGATGCTGTCGATGCGCCCATCGCGCGGCAGCGGGAGTGGTATGATGCGCTCTGCAAGGAGTTCGATGCTGCGCCACCGGTTGGAATGAACAAACGCGATAGTCTCGTCGAGGGGCGGATCGACATCCGCACCTACCGCCCCGCGAATGTAAGGACGCAGACGCGGCTGTTCTACATCCATGGCGGCGGCTTTGTGGTTGGTTCGCTGGAAAGCCATGATGCGATCTGTGCGGAGATTTCCGATGCGGTCGGGGCAGAGCTGGTGTCGGTCGACTATCGGCTTGCGCCGGAGCATGTCTGGCCAGCGGCGTTCGAGGATTGCTGGGCTGTTTTCAAGCATTTGTTGGTCGATGGTCGGACTCTGGTCCTGATCGGCGATAGCGCCGGCGGCAATTTGGCGGCGGGTATTGCCGTGAAGGCTCGGGATGAGGCGCTTTCCGGCATCGTTGGACAAGCGCTGGTCTATCCGGGTCTTGGCGGCGACCTTGTTTCCGGCTCGTACGTTGAAATGGCGCATGCGCCAGGACTTTCCACCGCAGATGTGTCCTATTATAGGGAAGTGCTACGGGCCCCCGAGGACAATCGCTATGCCTTTCCCCTGGCCGTCTCCGATTTCACCGGACTGCCGCCGGCCTATATCACCGCCGCGTACTTTGATCCGCTTCGGGACGACGCCCGCCTTTATGCCGCGCGGCTGATCGAAGCCGGCGTCAATGTCACGTTCCGTGAAGAGCCGCAGATGATCCATGCCTGGCTGCGGGCCCGCTTCATGAGCGAGGGTGCGAGGGCCGGTTTTACGGCCCTCTGCCATGGCATCAGCAGGCTCGTCGAAGCCTGAGTTGGTCAGCCTTTCGCATTCGCGACCAGAACGGGCCGTTCCGAAAAGCGATTCGGAAACAAGGCCTTGAGGTTCTCAATCTTCGGCAGATCGTTATAGACGATATAGGGATGGGTCGGATTGGTCGTCATGAAGTCCTGATGATAGGCCTCTGCCGGATAAAATTCGGTCGAGCCCGACACCTGCGTCACGATCGGTTCTGGGAAAGAGCCTGCTTTGCCGAGCTGGGCGATGTAGGCGTCCGCCACCTTCTTCTGCTCGTCCGATAGCGTGAAGATCGCCGAGCGATACTGCGTGCCGTGGTCCGGCCCCTGATAATTCAGCTGTGTCGGGTTGTGAGCAACCGAGAAAAAGATCTGCAGCAACTGACCGTAGGTCACCGTTTTCGGGTCAAAGGTCACTTCGACGGATTCCGCATGGCCGGTCGTGCCGGAGGTTACGGCTTCATATATGGCCGTCTCCTTGGAGCCCCCGGCGTAGCCGGATACTGCGTTCTTGACGCCTTTGACATGCTGAAACACACCCTGCACGCCCCAGAAGCAGCCGCCGGCGAAGATGGCCTTCGCAGTGCTGGCGGTCGAAACCTCATCCACGACCGGCGCGGGGATGACAACCGCTTCTTCCGCCGCGAGCGCAACTGAGCCGAGGCCCTGAAGCGCAATGCCGGCTAGAATGGCGATGGTGGCAAGCCGGAGGCTGGTCTGAATTCTGGATGTTCGGGCGGTCATAGGTTGTCTCCTGAGGTCTCGGCGGAGCGTGCGGCGTTCCTCTCCGCTGCGCTTGATGGAGCGGAGCATCCTCTCACGCCCATCAACCGTCAAATCGCAATTGCGTGTGCTGCTCGTGACGGAGGATTCCATGTTGCAGCGAGCCGGCTTCACCTGCATGTATCAGGACCAAGAGCCGAATCCGGGAGAGAGACATGGCCGCAATAGTTGATCTTCACGTGCTGCTGAGCGAGATGCGACCGGCTTTGCGCGAAGCCGATTATGTCTATTGCTGCGTCTCGCCGGAAGACATTGCCAAGCATCTTTCATCGACCTTGTGCATCTTTCGCGAAGAGCAGGGCGTGACGCTGATCGTCGAGCGTTCCTATGCGCAAAAGGAAGCCCTGGCGTTCGGACCGGTGATGCGCTGCATAACCCTCTCGGTCCATTCGGCGCTTGAAGCGGTCGGGTTGACGGCTGCCGTCTCCGCGGCACTGACGCGACATGGCATCAGCGCCAATGTCGTGGCTGCCTATCATCACGATCACATCTTCGTGCCGGCAGGCGATGCGGAACGGGCGCTGCTGGCCTTGAAGGAAGCAGCGCCAGTCTCAAGCTCTACATGAAGTCGCGCGGGATGCGCTTGTCGAAGGTCTTGTCGAAGATTTCCTTTTCGCCTTCGAAGGCCGTGATCGAGCCGGAGATCAGCCATTCTTCCTTCGTGCAGGCGATGGTCGAGACCGTGATCGTCCTCAAGGATATATCATCGCGCTGCATGTCGCAGGTCCAGGTCGAGGTGCCGGTCATCGACAGCGGATCACCGTTCGCAATCGACCAGAGCTCATCACGGATCTGGCGGGTCGCAAGCCCCGTATCCGGATGGCGGCTGAGGCCGGTATCCTCGTAGATCGTATAATCGGTCACGCCGTTGGTGAGATCGCGCAGCACGCTGCGGGCGGTCTCGCCGGGCTCGAGATCGATATATTTCGGCAGCGGGTCCGGATTTTCCGGCTCTGGCACGGTGATCCGCTGATGCTCGCCGAGCAGCGGCAAGGCGAGCCCGATCGAGGCGCGGTCGATGGTCAAGCCCGGATCGGTCGGTGCGGGCAGGACCATCGGCCAATAGGATGTCGACAGCGACAGGCGGATGCGATGTCCTTCGCGGAAATTGTAGCCGAGCGCATCGAGCACGAGCCGAATCTGCGTCTTCTTGCCCTTTTCCATCGCCTTCGGTTCGGCATTGCCGTCGCGGTGGGCGAGGTTGAGCACGCCGAAGGTGACGCGCGTTGCCGTGCCATCCGGATGGATGTCGACGATGCGAGCGATCAGGTTGGCCCAATCGTCGTCACAGGCGACATCGAGCGTCAGTACCGGCTGGCCGAGCGCGGTCACCGCTTTTGTGAGTGGCGCGGTTTCGAAGACGAGCGAGCCGGCGTCGTCGACGCGCTGGTCGCCGGCCATCTCGGCATCGGGCTTCAGCGTGAACCATTCGCCCGATGCAGTACCGGTATCGAGCGGTGAGCGGATGTAGATATCCTGCCCGGTCGCGCCGGCAATCGGCATGCCCTCATCGAGACCGCCGAACTGATCGACGTAGTAGGTCTGCATCTCCGGCTGTTGCCACTCGTCCTTGGCGATCCAGAAGCCGGGGTCGAATTCACGACGGATTGAGGGCTTAGGGCCGTCCTGGATATAGGCGCGCATCTGCGGCAGCTTGTCGGCGCCGGTGTCTTCGTCACGCAGCCACTTGTTCCACCAGGCGATTGCCTCGCCGTGGAAATCGGCCCTTGGCTTCGGCCAGGCAAAATGCGGATATTTGTGCACCCACGGGCCGATCATCGCCTTGGCTTTGTCGCCCAGACCCTCGATCGCCTTGATCGGCGTGTTGCGATAGCCATCGGCCCAGCCGGCAATTACCAATGCGGGGACCGGGAAGTCGGCAAAATCTTCGCAGATCGAGCCATGCTTCCAGAATTCGTCACGCCGCTGGTGCTCCAGCCATTCCTCCATGAAGTACGGCTCGTTTTCCAGCCGCTCCATCCACATCTGTTTCCACTTGTCGCCAACCAGAGCCGGGTCCGGCGCGCGCGACTGGTAGGCGAGCATGGTTGCCGCCCAGGAAAGCTGGGCGGAGAGATGGGTGCCGTTCTTGTAGTGAATGTCGTCATTGTAGCGATCGACGGTTGAGGCGATGGAGATCACCGCCTTCAGCGCTGGCGGCTTGAGGGCCGCGACCTGCAGGCAATTGAAGCCGCCCCAGGAGATGCCCATCATGCCGACCTTGCCGTTCGACCACGGCTGAGCGGCGATCCATTCGATCAGCTCGTAGCCGTCGGTCAGTTCGCGCGGCGTATATTCGCCGTCGATGACGCCGTCGCTTTCGCCGGAACCCCGGATATCGACGCGAACGCCGGCAATGCCGGCTTCGGCAAAGACGGGGTAGGTCGATTCATCGCGAAGACACGTTCCATCGCGCTTGCGATAGGGCAGGTATTCGAAGACGGCGGGGACGGGCGCCTGATCAGCGCCCTCCGGCATCCAGATGCGCGCGGCAAGCCGCGTGCCGTCCTTCAGCATGATCCATTCGTTTTCGATGACCGTGAAATTACGCTTTGTCATGGAATGCACCCTTACGCATCGAGCCAGATACGGCTGCCAATATAGCCGTTCGACATGTCGTTGCCGATATCATCGACGAAGCCCTTCACGGAGGCAGAAGCCGCCATGATGTAGTCGTTGAACACCGGCAGGATCACGCCGCCTTCGTCGCGCACGATGACAGCCATCGTGTGGTAAAGCTCCTTGCGCTTGGCATCGTCCAGTTCCGAGCGGGCCTGCAGCAGCAGCTTGTCGAAATCCTCGCGCTTGAAGTGGGTGTCGTTCCACTCCGCAGTCGAGAGATAGGACGTCGAATAGCGCGAATCCTGTGTCGGGCGGCCGCCCCAATAGGAGGCGCAGAAGGGCTGGACGTTCCAGACATTGGTCCAGTAGCCGTCTTCCGGTTCGCGGCGCACCTCGATCTCGATGCCGGCAGCCTTGGCGCTTTCCTGATAAAGCACGGCCGCATCGACGGCACCGGAGAAGGCTGCGTCGGAGGTGCGCAGCAGGATCGGCCGGTCATGGCCGGATTTCTTGAAGTGGAAGGCCGCCTTGTCGGGGTCGTAAGCGCGCTGCTCGATGCCTTCAGGGGCCAGCGCATAGTTGCTGTTGACCGGATAGTCATTGCCAAGCGTGCCGTAGCCGCCGAGCACCCGGTCGAGGATCGCCTGACGATCGATCGAATATTTGAGCGCCAGACGCAGGTCGTTGTTGTCGAACGGCGCGGTGTCGCAGTGCATCAGGAAGCTGTAAAAACCCTTGCCGGAGCTGCGCAGGATTTCCACCCGCGGCGCCCGCTTCAAAAGCGGTACGGTCTTCGGGTCGATATTGTTGATGAAATGCACCTGGCCTGAGGAAAGGGCGGCGATACGGGCGGTCGCGTCGTTCATGACGATGATCTCGACCGAATCGACGAAGCCGCGATCAGAGCGCCAGTCTTCGGCATTCTTCTCGAAGGTGGCGCGCACGCCGGCTTCATAGCTTGTCAGCTTGTAGGGGCCGGTGCCGACGGCGGCGTTCGGGTTTTCGGTGCCGCCCTTCGGCTGGATGATCAGGTGATAGTCGGTCAGCATCAACGGCAGGTCGGCATTGCCTTCTGTCAGCGTCAGCACGAGATCGCCGGCTTTTTCCTCGATGGTCTTGATCGAGCGCATCAGGCCGAGTGCGCCGGATTTCGAGCCTTCATCCGAATGGCGCTTCAGGGTCGCGATGATATCGGCAACCGTCATCTTGCTGCCGTCGTGGAAGGAGATGTCGTTGCGGATCTTGAAGGTCCAGACCGAGGCGTCGGCCGAAGGCTCCCAGGAGGTAGCAATCGAGGGCAGGGCGGCACCGGTCTTCGGATCGGTCTCGACCAGCGTATCGCCCCAGAGATGGCCGATGACGAAGAGTACCGAGGCGCTATAGGTGGCAGGATCGAGCACATCCGTTGCCGCACCGCCCTTCAGGCCCATCTTGAAATGGCCGCCGCGCTTCGGCTCCTGGGCGCGTGCTTCGCCGGCCGCCATCGTGCCGCCAAGGGTGGCGGTGAGGCCGAGGGCGGCAGTGCCGGCGAGGAAGCCGCGGCGGTTCATGCTGCTCGGAATGATAAGCCCGTCAGGGCGCTTGGTGAACTCGGTCATGCGGTGGTTCCCTTGTGATGTTGTTGCGGAAAACCTATCCCGACCACGCGCATGCACAATTTCGCGACTTGACGCTGCTTGACGCTATTTTACGCTATGCCAATAACTTCAGGGGGCCTGCAATGCGGGATGACGACGGCTTTCATCAGAACCTTCGATTTGCGTGCGCAACGCGGCGTTCGATATCGCAGATATGCCGCGAGATCGGCATCAACCGACAACAGTTCAATCGCTATATCAGCGGGGAAGCACGCCCCTCGGCCCACAATATCGGCCGTATCGCCGCCTTCTTCGGCGTATCCTCGCAGGATTTCGAGCTTTCGCCGAAGGTGTTCGAAACGCGCATGACGCGGCCGGATCGTGACCGGCTACAGGCGGGTTCGCTGCTGGATGGTTTTCCCGGGGATATCGCGTCGCTTCGCCGCCATATCGGTTATTACCAGACCTATCACATCTCGCCCTCCTGGCCGGGCCTCGTCGTGTCGTCCTGCTCGCGTATTTTCGAGGACAATGGTTCAATCCGGGTAAAGTCGATCGAGCGCATTCGCGACACGGCCAACGAGATCGTGCAGTTTTCCAAATATGTCGGGCTCGCCACCTTCTGGCGCAATCGCATCTTCATTGCCGAGCGCAGCGTCGGGCGGCAGCCGATGTTGTCGCAGACGATCCTCCTGCCGTTCGAGGTGCACCAGCGTGTCTATTTGCGCGGCACGACCATGGGCGTCTCCTGGCGCAAGGAAAACCTGCCCTATGCCTCGCGCATGATCTGGCGGCATATTGGCCAGGAGCCGGACCTTCGGCAAATGCTGTCGCGCTGCGGCGTGCTGGCCATGAACTCGCGGCAACTGCCGGCGATGGTTCGGCATTTTCTGGAAACGCCCGATGCCGAGGTGCTGACGCTGTCTTCCGATTATTGAGGGAGGCGGTCGGCGTGTTATGGTTCGCGCAATAGGAGGAGGGACGCGATGAGAGCGAGATTGCTGACCTGCCTGCTGCTTGCCGGGGTTCCGACCGAAGGCTTTGCCGAGGAAGCCGCCACCATCCCGCCCTGTGCGCTTTCCGGCGCCGTCAGCGTCATGATCGGTGGAGCCCCGGCGCTCAGGCTTTCGGATGTCGCCAACTGCCCGCCGGAACTTTACGAGGTCGTGCCGAGCATTATGATCGAGGGCCAACCCGTGGTGCATTTTCGCGGTGGTTCGGACGGTAAGACAACGTGTGCGGCAAAGGCTGACGGCAGCGTGATGATGGAAGGCGAGGTGGCGAACAGGCTGGGGGATGTGACGTGTACAGCGAAGTAATTGTCTATATTTCCAGCGTGAGCAAAACTGGAATCAGGGTTTGATGATCAAACCAGAGTTAAAACGCCTTCATAGTCCCGATCATTTCGATCTACATAATCTGACGATAGATGAGAGGACCCCTTTCTCTATTCTCGTGCAAGCCATGTTTTCACCCGAGGGCGAGGATGGAGAGGAGTCGTTTGATGTGGTTGTTTGTAATTCGTTGTGGGTCACCAACGAAGCGAAAAGAGCGGCATTTTCAGGCCGCCACCATTTGATCGTTGATCATTTCGACGTCAAAGAAATCCGTGCGTTCTGGCAGCAGATCGCAGCCCAAAGCACAGGTGCTACCTGGGCCGAGGTCGGCGCAAAGTTCGGGCGGTATGGGAAGTGGGAGTTCGAAGACTACGTGGACGGCTATGAGCGTTAGACAGCCATGGCCTCTCCTTCATCCGAACGAACAAAAGGCGGTTCTGCCTTGTTGCTTTGGCAAAACCGCCTTTTTAGCAGTATTTATGATGGAGGCTAATTCCCCGCACTCTCCATCCGCCGGGTCGCCAGCACCTTTTCCAGCCAGCCGATTTCCATTTCCGGAACCGACTTTAGCAGCAGGTCCGTGTAGTCATCGAACGGGGGTGAAAGCACTTTCGACTTCGCCCCGAAGCGCACCAGCCTGCCCCGGTGCATGACGGCGACCGAGTCCGCGATGGCGCGGACGATGGCGATGTCGTGGGTGATAAAGACATAGGAAACAGCAGTTTCCTCCTGCAGCTTCAGAAGAAGATTCAGGATGCCTTCGGCCACCAGCGGGTCGAGAGCAGAGGTTGGTTCATCGCAGAGGATCAGTTCCGGCTTGGCCGCCAAGGCGCGGGCGATGGCGACGCGCTGTTTCTGACCGCCGGACAATTCGGCCGGATAGCGGTCGAGGAAACGGTCCCCGAGTTCGATCTGGTCTAGCAGTTCCTTTACCCGCTCCGTCTTCTTGGCGCCGTGCACGCCGTAATAGAAGGTGATCGGGCGGCCGATGATGTCGCGCACCGTCTGGCGCGGGTTCATCGCGGTATCGGCCATCTGGTAGATCATCTGCACCTGGCGTAGCTCGTCCTTGCTCCTGCCCTTCAGCGCTGGCGGCAGTTGCTTACCGTCGAAGGTGATGCGACCTTCGCTGGGCGGCAGCAGGCCGGTGATGACGCGGGCAAGCGTCGATTTACCCGAGCCGCTTTCCCCGACGATCGCCAGCGTTTGCCCTTTCGGCAGATGCATGGAAACATCATGCAGCACCTTGAAGCCGTTGCCGTAAGCGGCGCTGACGTTCTCGATGTTCAAGAGCTTGTCGGACTGGTCGGCAGCCTCGTCGCGCTTGGTCTGGCGCACGCTGACGAGGGCGCGGGTATAGTCCTGCGCCGGCGCTTCGATGACCTGCTGGGTCGTGCCGTATTCCACCGTCTTGCCATAGCGCAGCACCATGATGTCGTCGGAGATCTGGGCGACGACGGCAAGATCGTGGGTGATGTAGAGGGCCGCGGTGTGCGTTTCCTCGATCGCGTGCTTGATGGCGGCGAGAACGTCGATCTGGGTGGTGACATCGAGCGCCGTCGTCGGCTCGTCGAAGACGATCAGCTCCGGGTTGGGGCAGAGCGCCATGGCGGTCATGGCGCGCTGCAATTGGCCGCCGGAGACCTGGTGCGGATAACGATCGCCGAAGGTATCCGGGTTCGGCAGGCCGAGCACGCGGAAGAGATACAGCGCCCGCTTTTCGGCTTCGGGCCGGCTCATGATCTTGTGGCGCAGCGACGCCTCGATCACCTGTTCGCCAAGTTTGTGGGCCGGGTTGAAAGCAGCAGCGGCTGATTGCGCGACATAGCAGACCTTGCAGCCGCGCACGGAGCGGATGCCGCCGCGCCCGAGCGTCAGGATATCCTTGCCGTTCAGCAGCACTTCGCCGCCAACGATGGATGCCCCGCCGCGGCCATAGGCGAGGGCGGACAGGCCGATGGTCGACTTGCCGGCGCCGGATTCGCCGATCACGCCGAGCACCTTGCCCTTTTCGACGGAGAAGGAGACGCCATCGACAAGCGTTACCGTTTTTGGCGGTTCGCCCGGCGGGTAGCTGGTCGCTTCGATCTTCAGGTTCTTGACGGTCAACAAATCAGGCATCGCCACGGCCTCCCTTCAGGCTGGAGGTTCGTTTCATCAGCCAGTCGACGACAAGGTTGACGCAAATGGCAAGCGCCGCGATCGCACCGCCCGGAATGAGGGCGGCGTTGATACCGAAGATGATGCCGTCCTTGTTGTCTTTCACCATGCCGCCCCAGTCCGCTGCCGGCGGCTGAATACCCAGGCCGAGGAAGGAGAGGGTGGAGAGGAACAGGATCGAGAAGGCGAAGCGCAGGCCGAATTCGGCCAAGAGCGGCGAGAGCGTGTTCGGCAGGATTTCGCGGAAGATGATCCAGCCAGTACCTTCGCCGCGCAGGCGTGCCGCCTCGACGAATTCCATGACCGCCACATCGAGCGCGACGGCGCGGCCGATGCGAAAGACGCGGGTACTATCCAGCACCGCCATCACCAGGATCAGAATCCAAAGGTGCTGCGGCAGAACGGCCAGCACGACAAGGGCAAAGATCAGGGTGGGGATCGCCATCATCAGGTCGTTGAACCGGGAAAACAGCTGGTCGATAAAACCGCCGGTGACGGCGGCCGTGAACGACAGCAGCATGCCCAGCGAAAACGAGATGACGGTTGCCGCCAGCGCCACGAAAATGGTGGTGCGGGCGCCGTAGATCAGGCGCGACAGCAGATCGCGGCCGAGATTGTCGGTGCCGAGGAGGAAATCGCCGCCGCCGGGCAGCCAGATGTCGCCCACCACCTGGCTTTCGCCATAGGGGGCAATGAGCGGGGCAAATAGGGCGCAGATGAGGGCGATCGCGATACCCGCGAAACCGACCCAGGCGCTGATGGGAATGGATCTCAGGTTCATCGCGGGTGCCTTAGTCTTGGATTGGCAAGAATGGCGAGGATATCGGCCGCCATGTTGAGGAAGATGTAGAAGGCGGCGAAGATCAGGCCGCAGGCCTGAACGACCGGCATGTCACGCACGGTCACCGCATCCACCATATATTGCCCCATGCCTGGATAGACGAAGACAACCTCGACGACGACGACGCCGACGACGAGATAAGCGAGGTTGAGAGCCACCACGTTGATGACCGGCGCCACGGCGTTGGGAGCCGCGTGGCGGGCGATGATGCGGAAAGCGCCGAGGCCCTTGAGTTCGGCGGTCTCGACATAGGCCGAGGACATCACATTGAGAATTGCCGCCCGTGTCATGCGCATCATGTGCGCGAGAACGACGAGGACCAATGTAGCCACAGGCAGGGCAATGGCCGAGAGGCGCTCCAGGAAGCCCATGCTGTCATAGACGGTGGAGGGGAAGGTTGCTACGCCGAACTTGACGGCGAACAGCACGATCAGGATATAGCCGACGAAAAATTCCGGCAGCGAAATCGCCGCCAGCGACACGACGTTGATGATCTTGTCCGGCAATCGGTTTCGGAATTGCACGGCGAGCATGCCGAGCCCGATGGCGAGCGGAATGGAAATGATCGCCGCGAAGAAGGCGAGGAACAGCGAGTTGCCGAGACGCTTGCCGATCTGCTCGCTGACGGAATTGCGGCTGGCCCAGGAGGTGCCGAAGTCGCCCTGCAGCGCGCCACCGAGCCAGGAGAAATAACGCTCCGTCACGGGCCGGTCGAGACCGAGATCCTTGCGGATGTTTTCGACCGCCTGCGGGGTCGCCGACTGACCGAGATAGGTCGTCGCGAAATCGCCGGGCAGGGCTTCCACGCCACCGAAGATCATCAGCGACACGGCAAACAGAAGCCCGACGCTCAGGCCGAGCCGCTGGACGATGAGAGCAGCTAGGGGGCGGCGCAGGCTGAAGCGACGCCAGAAAGTTCCCCCGACAACGCCCGTGTTCATGGTGGCGACAACGCCTGATCCGGCAACGGCTGCGGCCTGCGGCTGGAGAGTTCCAGCCGCAGGCGTTTCAGTCGTCGGTGCCGGACCGTTTTCAGGTCCGAGCGCCGCCATTACGCGTCGAGCCAGACGCGGGTTGCGACGTAGCCATTCGACATGTCGTTGCCGATGTCGTGGACATAGCCCTTCACGTTCTTGCCGCAGGCGTTCACGAAGTCGTTGAACATCGGCAGTATCAGACCGCCTTCGTCACGCACCATCGTTGCCATGGTGCGGTACATGTCCTTGCGCTTGTTCTCGTCGAGTTCCGAGCGGGCCTCGAGCAGGATCTTGTCGAAGTCCGGACGCAGGAAGCGGGTGTCGTTCCAGTCGGCCGTCGAGAGATAGGCGGTGGAGTACATCTGGTCCTGGGTCGGGCGGCCACCCCAGTAGGAGGTGGAGAAGGGCTGTACGTTCCAGACGTTTGACCAGTAGCCGTCGCCGGGTTCGCGCTTCACTTCGATCTCGATACCAGCTTTTTTGGCGCTTTCCTGATAGAGCACGGCCGCATCGACGGCACCCGGGAAGGCAACGTCGGATGTGCGCAGCAGCACCGAGCCGCTGTGGCCGGACTTCTTGTAGTGGAAGGCCGCCTTGTCCGGATCATAAGCGCGCTGCTCGATGCCTTCCGGGAAGAGGGCATAGGTCGAGTTGATCGGGAAGTCGTTGCCGACCTTGCCGTAACCGCCGAGGATCTTGTCGACCATGGTCTCGCGGTCCATCGCGTATTTCAGCGCAAGCCGCAGGTCGTTGTTGTCAAACGGTGCGGTGTTGCAATGCATGATGAAGACGTAGTGGCCACGGCCGGAGGTCGACAGGATTTCGACGTTCGGGGCCTTCTTCAAAAGGTTCACGGTCTTCGGATCGACGCGGTTGATATAGTGCACCTGGCCCGAGGAAAGGGCGGCGATGCGGGCGGTCGCGTCGTTCATGTTGATGATTTCGATCGAGTCGACGAAGCCGCGATCCGTGCGCCAGTCGTCGGCATTCTTTTCAAGCGTTGCGCGCACGCCCGGCTCGAAGCTCGACAGCTTGTACGGACCCGTGCCGATGCCGGCGCCCGGATTGTCGTAGCCGCCGCCCGGCTGGATGACGAGGTGGTAGTCGGTCAAGAGCAGCGGCAGGTCAGCGTTGCCTTCGGTCAGCACGAGAACGAGGTTGTCGCCGTCGGCCTTGATTTCCTTGATCGACTTCATGACGCCGAGCGCGCCCGATTCCGACTTCTCGTCGGTGTGGCGCTGCAGGGTCTTCACGACGTCATCAATGGTCAGATCCTTGCCGTCGTGGAACTTGACGCCCTTGCGGATCTTGAAGGTCCAGGTGGCGGCGTCGGCAGACGGCTCCCAGCTTTCGGCAAGGGCCGGAACCGGCGCGCCCGTCAGGGGCTCGGATTCGACCAGCATGTCGCCCCAGCAGCGGCCGATGCAGAACATGACCTGCGACAGGAACTTTGCCGGATCGTTCGAGTCGGTGGCCGAGCCGCCTTCGAGGCCGAGTTTCAGATGGCCGCCGCGCTTGGGCTCCTGCGCCATGGCGCTTGTCGAAAACAGCGTGCCGGCCGTGGTCGCGGCGATGCCGAAGGCTGCCGCGCGGCCCATGAACTCGCGGCGGTTCATTTTGCCAAGCGTAACCTGGCTTGTGAGAAAATTCTTGTAGTCGCTCATGCCCCTGTTCCCTTTGTCCGTTGCCAGCCTGATTGGCCGGTCAATCTTGTTTTGTCCGACGAGGTCGCTCGCTATGCGCAGCATGCATGGCAAAGACCCCAACCACCAGTGTTTTTGCAGCCTTTTCGGCCGTCAATTTCTCATTGCAAGGATTCTGGCGTTCAGCCGATCCTCGTTTTTGCTCAGGCTAGTTTCAAAATCTCCCTTTGTATTCACATGAAAATCTGTTCCACTGCATAAGTCTCGCTTATGACAAGCGGCATGCTTTCGGCCGTTTCGTCCGGCGCGTTTCCTCGCGCGCCGTAAGTGTTATCGCCCTTTCCAGACGGGATCGCGCTTCTCGGTAAAGGCGCGAGCGCCCTCGAGCTGATCTTCGCTGGAATAGAGAATATCCACCGTCTTCAGCTGACGGCGGGTGATCTTGTTCATGGTCGTCTGGAAGGCCTCGCCTTCCGCGGCGCGCACGACTTCCTTGATGGCGGCATAGACGAGCGGCGGCCCGCTTTCGAGAAGCCGCGCTAGGTCCCAGGCGCGCTCCATCAACTTGTCGGCCGGCAGGATTTCGTTGACGAAGCCCCAGCGATGGGCCTCCGTCACGTCCAGCCAGCGACCGGTCAGCAGCATGTCCATGGCGATGTGGTAGGGGATGCGCTTCGGAAGCTTGATCGAGGCGGCATCGGCAACGGTGCCGGAGCGGATTTCGGGCAGCGCGAAGGTCGCGTGTTCGGCGGCGAGAATGAGATCGGTGGACAGCGCGATTTCGAAGCCGCCGCCGCAGCAGATGCCGTTGATCGCCGCAATGATCGGCTTGTTGAGATCGCGAAGCTCCTGCATGCCGCCGAAGCCGCCGACGCCGTAATCGCCATCGACAGCATCGCCTGCGGCAGCCGCCTTCAGATCCCATCCCGGACAGAAGAATTTTTCACCCGCACCGGTGATGATCGCAACACGCAGGGTCTCGTCATCGCGAAAGTCGCGGAAGATTTCGCCCATGATCCGGGAGGTGACGAGATCGATCGCATTGGCCTTCGGCCGGTCAATCGTCACTTCCAGAATGCCGCCTTCGCGGCGGGTCTTGATCGGTCCTGTCATGCGCGTGTTTTCCTTCGCCTGATCAGGGCATCGGCCGCGACGGTTCCAGAACCTTCGGGCAGTACCATGATAGGATTGATATCTACTTCTTCGATCATTGAAGCGTTTGAAACGACATAGGATGCCACTGATGCGACGGCGCGGACGAGGGCGTCGATATCGCCCTTCGGCTGGCCGCGATAGCCGCCGAGAAGCTTCGCAGTCTTTAGGCCGGACAGGGTTTCGCGGATCGCCTTGTCATTGGTCGGAAGCGTCAGGATCGCCGAGTCCTCGATGAGTTCGACGAGGATGCCGCCGGCACCGACGGTCAGAACCGGGCCGGCCACGGGATCGCGCATCGCGCCGACGATCAGCTCCGCCACCGGCTTTGCCACCATCTTTTCGACCAGATAACCGGAGGCAACGCCGGCCATGGCTTTCGCAGCATCAAGAACGGCATCGCGACTGGCAAGGTTGAGCTTTACCGCGCCGGCTTCGGTCTTGTGGGCAACGCCCTGTCCCTTGAGGACGACAGGGAAACCGAGCTTTTCAGCGGCATCGGCTGCCTCTTCTGCTGTGGCGGCGGTGACGCCTTGCGGGATCGTAAGCCCAAAGGCGGCCAGCTCCGTCTTTGCCTCGTGCTCGGAAAGCGTGACGCTGTCCTCGTCCGCGGCTCGCGACGCTGCCAGCAGCGGCTCGGCCGCCGGTTGCGACCAGTGACGGCTGATTTCTGCTGCGATTTCGCAGGCTGTCAGCGCCTCGTCGATGCCGGAGAAGGGCACGACTTTTTCGGCCATCAGCCGCAGCGCCGTTTCCTCCGGCATGTTTTCGCCGAGGCTGGCGACGACGCCGGCAACAGCGCCGGTTGCCCGCGAGGCATCGATGACGGCGTCGCAGGTGGTGACCCAATCGGCGGCATCGCAGCGATCCTGTCGCGGGAAATCCAAGACGATGAGGTTCATGGCGTAATCGCCCTTCATCATCGCCGAAAAGGCCGTCGTCTGCTTTTCGCGATTGCCCCAGACGAAGGTGTGGTAATCCAGTGGGTTGGAGATCGTTACCATCTCGCCGAGGCTTTCGCGTAGCGGCAGGCGCTGCTCGTCCTTCAGCGCCCGGTAGACCACCTTGCGACCGACGCCAGCATCCGCCATCAGCGAGGCCTCGCCACCCGAACAGCTCATCGAGGAGATGTCGAAGCTCTTCAGCGTGCCGTGTAGGTGCAGGAGTTTCAGCGTTTCCAGCAGTGCGGGCAGGGTATCAACGCGGCCGATTCCGAGCCGGGCGAGGAGCGCGGATGATACCGCGTCATTGCCGGCAAGCGAGGCGGTGTGCGAGACGGTCGCAAGCTGTGCGGCTTCCGATTTTCCGACCTTGAGCGTGACGACAGGTTTGCCGAGTTCCCGTGCCCGCTTCGCCAATCGCTGCAGGGCTTCGATGCTGTCAAAACCTTCGATATGCAGGCCAACGGCGGTGACGCGCGGGTCTTCGATGACGGCGCAGGCGAGGTCGGACAGCCCGGTCTGCGCCTGGTTGCCGGCGGTCATCAGATAGGCGAGCGGCAGCCCGCGCATCTGCATGGAGATGTTGCAGGCGATGTTGGAGGACTGGGTGAGGACGGCGACGCCGTTTTCGACGCGCAGCATGCCGTGCTGGTCGGGCCAGAGCAGGGCGCCATCGAGCATATTGATGAAGCCGTAACAATTCGGCCCGACGATCGCCATGTCGCCAGCCGCTTCGACGAGAGCCGATTGCAGCTCATTGCCGTCAGCGAGTTCGTTCACCGCCTCGCGAAAACCCGAGGCGTAGCAGATCGCACCACCTGCACCGCGCGCGGAGAGATCACGAATGATCTCGATGGTGAGCTGGCGGTTGACGCCGACGAAGGCGGCATCCGGCGCTGCCGGCAGATCGGTGACCGAGCGGTAGCACTTGCGTCCGAGCACGTCGTCGAGCTTGGGGTGGACCGGCCAGATTTCGCCGGCAAAGCCCATCTTGTTGCATTGCTCGATCACCCGGCGCGCTTCCTTGCCGCCGAAGACGGTAATGGATTTCGGGCGGATGAGACGGTCGAGAGGGCGGGGGGAGGTAGTCATGCGACGTATCCCTCCGTCGTGCCGAACACCCCCCTCTGCCCTGTCGGGCATCTCCCCCTCAAGGGGGGAGATTGGATAGCAGCGCCGTCTCGGGCATCTCCGAGTTCCAGGATGCCGATCCTTTTCAAATTAGCTTTCCGCCAGAGGCTTACGGTTGAGGCCAAAGTTGCCTTCTGCCGATCTCCCCCCTTGAGGGGGAGATGCCCGACAGGGCAGAGGGGGGCATCACGGCGCATATTCATCCTCACGCCCCCAGCGGCCGCAGCAGGTCGCGGCTGATGATGTGCCGCTGGATTTCGGAGGTGCCATCCCAGATACGTTCCACGCGCGCATCGCGCCAGAAGCGGGCGAGCGGCAGGTCGTCCATCAGGCCCATGCCGCCATAGATCTGGATCGCCTCATCCGTGACCCGCGCCAGCATTTCCGTCGCATAGACCTTGGCCGAGGCAATTTCACGGTTGGACGGCAGGCCCTGATCGAGCCGCCATGCGGCCGAGAGGGTCAGAAGGTCGGCGGCATCAATCTCGGTGATCATGTCGGCGAGCTTGAACGAAACGCCCTGATTGGCGCCGATGGGCTTGCCGAACTGCTTGCGTTCTGCGGCGTAGGAGAGAGCATAATCAAAGGCCCGACGTGCGCGGCCGACGGAGGTCGCAGCGACTGTCAGGCGGGTCGCGTAGAGCCAGTCATTGGCGATGTCGAAGCCCTTGTGCACTTCGCCCAGAATCTGCGCCGAGGGAAGGCGGCATTCGTCGAAACTGAGGATGCAATTCTTGTAGCCACGATGGGACACGGAGCTGTAGCCGTCGCGGATTTCGAAGCCGGGCGTGCCGCGATCGACGAGGAAGCAGGTGATCAGCTTTTTGGGGCCGCGCGGTGTCTGTTCTTCACCGGTGGCGATGAAGACGATGACGAAATCGGCGATATTGGCATGGCTGATGAAGTGCTTGGTACCGTTGACGATCCAGTCGTCTCCATCCTTACGGGCAAAACACTTCATGCCGCGCACATCCGAGCCGGCGTCCGGTTCGGTCATGGCCAGCGCATCGAATTTCTCACCGGAAACCGCCGGCAGAAGATATTTTTGCCGCTGCTCGTCATTGCAGGCCATCAGGATGCCCGAAGGGCGGCCGAAGAACACGGTGAGCGCCATCGAACCGCGGCCAAGCTCGCGCTCGACCAGCGTAAACGTCTGGTGATCAAGTCCGGCGCCGCCGACCGATTCCGGCATGTTGCAGCCGAAAAAGCCGAGTTCCTTACACTTGCGGGCAATCTCCTGGCCAAGTTCCGGCGGCACGAAGCCGGTGCGCTCGACTTCGTTTTCATGCGGATAGATCTCCGTCTCGACGAAGCCGCGCACGGTGTCGACGATCATCTGCTGTTCGTCGGAGAGTGCGAAATTCATAATTGTTCTCCCTCGTGTTTTTTTGCCGGAGCAGTCCCCTCAGATTTGCCCCTCACCCTAGCCCTCTCCCCGCTTGCGGGGAGAGGGGACGACGGAGTTTGCCGCTTGTCCCTTCTCCCCGCTAAAACGGGGAAAAGGTGTTGGATAGGGCGGATGAGGGGCAAACTCGTAAGTCTATTACCGCTTCTGCCCTACAGCCCGGCCAACACCCTCCGGTGCCGGCAGCGAGGCATGGGCCTCGGCAATCGCCTTGACCTTGGCGAGCACCGCCGGCAGTGCCGGAACAGCCTTGCCCTCCTTGCTGCTGACATGCAGCAGCATCTGTTCGGCCGTCGCGAGCTTGGCGCCCGTTTCGGCGTTGTAGATGGTCGAGAAGATGTGCAGTCGCTTGTCGTCGTGAGACAGGATCTGGCAGGTCGAAGTGAGCGTATCGCCGAGCTTGCCCTCGTCGAGGTTTCGGATGTGGGTCTCGACCGTGTAATAGCTGTGACCGTCGCGCACATAGTCGAGATCGACGCCGATCAGGCGCAGCAAGCCATCGGACGTGTCGCCGAAAACCTGAAGGTAGCGATGCTCGGTCATGTGGCCGTTGTAATCGACCCAGGCGGCGTTGACCTTGGTTTCGAGAATGCGGATCGGCTGGGCTTCGCCGAGATCCGTTTCCGGCTTCTTGGCGTTTGCCCAGAGACTCTGCTCGAAATCGGCAAGCAGCTTGCCCGCACCCCAGCCCTTGCCGCCATCGCCGCTCTTCAGCGCGTGCATGATGCCGACGAGGTTTTCGTCGCGGATGCGCTCGAGGTCGCGGATGCCACGGGCGCCGGATTGCGCGTCGGACTGGCCGGCGATCTTGTCGACCAGCTCGTCATCGAGATCGACGACATCCATGAGCTTGGTCCAGGGCCAAGACAGGCAGGGGCCGAACTGGGCGAGGAAATGGCGCATGCCGGCTTCGCCACCGGCGATGCGGTAGGTCTCGAACATGCCCATCTGCGCCCAGCGCATGCCGAAGGAATAACGGATCACGTCGTCGAGCGTTTCCGTGTCGCAGATATCGTCCTTGATCAGCCAGAGGCCTTCGCGCCAGACGGCTTCGAGAAGGCGGTCGCCGACGAAGGCCTCGATCTCCTTGTTGATGATGACGCCCTTCATGCCGATCGGCGCAAGTTTCGCCTTGGCGTCTTCAAGCGTGGCCTTGGCCGTCTTCTCGCCGCCGACGAGTTCGGCGAGCGGCAGGAGGTAGACCGGGTTGTAGGGATGGGCGACGAACATGCGCTCGGGGTGCTTCATGTCGCGCTGAAGCTCAGTCGGCATGATGCCGGACGTCGAGGAGCCGATCAGCGCTTTCGGGTCGGCCGCCGCATCGATCTGGGTGATGACGTTGCGCTTGAGATCGACGCGCTCCGGCACGCTTTCCTGAATCCAGTCAGCGCCTTGCACGGCCTCTTCAATGCTCTTGACGAAGGTGAGCTTGCCCTTCGGAGGCAGCGGCGCCATGGTCAGCATGCCATAGGCGCGGTCGGCATTGGCCATGACTTCGCCGACGATGCGCTCGGCTTCCGGATGCGGATCGTACATCGCGACATCGATGCCGCCGAGAATGAAGCGCGCCGCCCAGGCTCCGCCGATAACGCCGCCGCCGATACAGGCCGCCTTGGTGATCTTGGTCATTTTTCTTGTGTTCCCTCTATATATGTCCGTTCCGCGGTTCTTTTACCCCTCACCAAGCGCGCCCAAGCACTCAGCTGCGCTTCCTGCGGGCTTGCTATCCTCTCCCACAAGGGGAGAGGCGGGACCGCGCGACACCTTGCTTCTGAAATCGCGGTGAGCTTGCGGCAGGTTCCTCTCCCCTTGTGGGAGAGGATAGTTCGTCCCCGAGAGGCGAAGCCGATCGGTTGGACGAACTTGGTGAGGGGTAATCTTACCTCGGACGCATGTTCTACCGCTTCGTCAGCCTCAGCTTCTCGCGCACTTCAGCCGGGCCTATGACACGAGCGCCCATGCCCTCGATCACGGTCACGGCCTTTTCGACGAGCTGGCCGTTTGTCGCGAGCTGGCCCTTGCCGATATAGAGATTGTCTTCCAGTCCGACGCGGACATTGCCGCCGGCAAGCACGGCTGCCGCCGGATAGGCGAGCGCGTTTCGGCCGATGGAGAAGGCCGAGAAGGTCCAGTTTTTCGGCACGTTGTTGACCATCGCCATGAAGGTGTTGAGGTCATCCGGCGCGCCCCACGGAATACCCATGCAGAGCTGGATCAGCACCGGATCCTCGATCAGACCTTCTTCGGCAAGCTGTTTGGCAAACCAGAGATGGCCGGTATCGAAGGCTTCGATTTCCGGGCGCACGCCCAGCGCCGTCATCTGCCGGGCCATTTCGCGCAGCATCGAGGGCGTGTTGGTCATCACATAGTCGCCGAGCGAGAAATTCATCGTGCCGCAATCGAGCGTGCAGATTTCCGGTAGGCATTCCGCCACATGGGCAACGCGCTCGGTGGCGCCGGCCATGTCGGTGCCGTTCGGATTGACGGGGAAGGGCGCCTCGACATCGCCGAACACGAGGTCGCCGCCCATGCCGGCCGTGAGGTTCAGGACCACATCGACATCAGCCGAGCGAATACGGTCGGTCACTTCCTTGTAGAGGTCGAGGCGGCGTGCGGCGGCGCCGGTTTCCGGATCGCGCACATGGCAGTGGGCAACGGCAGCGCCGGCCTTCGCCGCTTCGATCGCGGCATCGGCGATCTGCTTGGGCGTGATCGGCACATGCGATGATTTGGATACGGTGTCGCCGGCACCGGTCACGGCGCAGGTGATGAAAACATCGCGGTTCATAGCGAGTGGCATGGAGGTCTCCCCGTTTTTCTTTGGACCCATTACGATCCAATAAAATTGCGTTTGCTTTCCATTGCCGGATGCAGACTATACATTCTCGGAAATTCCGGTGCGGAGGAAAACTATGCTGGTTCCGGCCGATAAGACGCAACATATCGATCTCCTGATCCTGCCAGAGACCAACCTGATCCTCACGGCCTCGGTGATCGAGCCGCTGCGGGCGGCAAATCGCATAGCCGGCCGGCCGCTCTACAGCTGGAATCTCTACAGCCCCGATGGCGCACCGATCGAGACGAAGAGTGGTATCCCCATCCCCGTCAAAGGCGCTTTCCGGCCGCAGAAGGAGACCGAGCCGCTGTTCATCCTCTCCAGCTACAACTGGCAGGGCAGCGACACGCCGCAGCTACGCATGCAGCTATCCCAGACGGCGCGGCACCGCGAGATGATGGCCGGAATCGAATCCGGCTCGTGGCTGCTTGCGGAAATGAGCCTGCTCGACAATTTTCAGGCGACGACCCACTGGGAGGATTTCGAGGATTTCACGGCCGCCTATCCGCAGGTAACGATGGTGCGCGAGCGCTTCGTCATCGACGGCAAGCGCATCACCACCGGCGGTTCGCTGCCGACGCTCGATCTGATGCTGGAACTCATCCGCCGCCAGCACAGCTATTCGCTGGCGCTCGAAGTCTCGCGGCTGTTCATCTACGAGCAGGAGCGCACGCGCGGCGACCTGCTGCAGGTGCCGGCCATCGGCAACATGCGCATTGCGGATAACCGGGTGAGCGCCGCCGTGAAGCTGATGGAGGAAACGGTGGAGGCGCCGCTGACGCTTGCCCGTCTCGCCCGCCGCCTCGGCGTCAGCGCCCGCCATCTGCAGACGCTGTTTCAGGAAACGATGGGGGTGGCGCCGCATGTTCATTATCTTGCGCTGAGGCTGAATGCCGCCCGTCGAAAAGTCATCGAAAGCCGGGCCGATTTCGCCGATATTGCGGCGGCCACCGGCTTCAACTCATCCTCCGCTTTCTCCCGCAGTTACCGTGCCCACTACCGCGAAAGCCCGAGCGAGACGCGGCGGCGGCTCAAGCTCAAGGCCTGATTCAAGTGCTTGAGAGACCGATTCAGCTTTGCCGATTTTGTTGAATCGGATCAGATGTTTATGGGCTCATGCGAGGAAAGTGATTCCGCTCGCATCATCTCCAGCATCGCTTCCCCGAGCTGACGCGAGAGGGCGTTTTTCGGCCAGACGAGCGACAGAGACTGGGCATAGCTCTCATCGAGCCGGATCATCGCCGGTGCATTGCGCACCCGCGACAGAGAGCTCTGCGGTAGCACGGAAAGATAGCCGTGATTGAGAACGAGGTTGATGATGACGGGGATGGAATCGACTTCCGCAATCGTCAGTCGCGGCCGCTCGGTCTCGCTCAATGTGTTTTCCAGAAACCGGGTTGCCTGCTGACGCAGACCGCTGCGCAGGCTTGGCACCGCGATGGGGTGTGTGGTGAGGATATCATTCAGCGGCTTGCCGGTGGCGAAGAGCTCGGGTTGCCCGGCCAGCGCCAGCGGACCTTGCGAAACGAGGTGCCCCTCGAACTCGGCTGGAAAGTCCGCCACATCCAGCAACACGGCATCGAAGCGGCGGCTTTTAAGGCCGGCGATCAGTTCATCCGCCGTGGTGCTGGAGAGGAACAGCGGCTGGCGCGGCCGGGCGCGATGCCACCTTGCCGTCAGCGTCGCCAGCATGCGGGCAATCTCGCTTTCCGGCCCGAGCGGCATGACCGAGCCGAGCCGCCACGTCGCGGCACTTCGGCGGAAACGATCGGCCGATGCGCGCGACAGCTGCGCCCAGATTTCGCTCAGCGTTTCCGCAAGCGGCATGGCAGCAAGCCCCTCGGCGGTGCAGACGACACCCGCCGCCGAGCGGGTCAGAAGCGCGTAGCCCAGCGCCTTTTCCAGATCGGCGATCTGGCGGGTCAGTTGCGGCTGCCCGACGCCGATCTGCCGTGCAGCCGCTCGGACGCTGCCGCAATGGGCAATGGCGAGGAATCGTTCGAGGGCGCTGATGCTGATCGCTGGCACGGTCTCAAGGGTTTTCTCCGCCGGAGCCAGTAGGTCGGAGATCGCGGCACGGGCGGCGGTGAGATCGGCGAGGCGGCGCTGGGCTTCCAGGGTCGGAACGAGATTGCCACCCTCCCGTCGCACCAGCGGCACGGCAATCGCCGCCTCCATGCGCTTCAACGCGGCGCTGACGCTCGCCGGCGGGCGGCCGGTCACTTTTGCGGCACGTCTTATACCGCGTTCGGTGAGAACGGCATGCACGAGGGTGAGGGTGGCGATATCCATGACAAAGGCGTGCTCGTCGAGGGGTGGAGGCCGATACTACCGGCTGTTCAGTATGCGGCATCTCCTGTTTGGTTTTTGGGATATACCACAAGGCCTGCCATTGCGCATAGCATGGTGACAATCGGGAAAGAGCAGGCATGAATGCGGCGACGAAAACCATTGTTTTGACGGGACAACCGCTGAGCTTCTCGGCGCTGGAAAGAATCGGTGCCGGTGAACATGTGCCGGAAGTCTCGTCTGTCGCGCTGGAGCGGGTACAGGCGGCCCGCACCGTGATTGCCGATCGCATCGCGTTAGGGCTTCCCGTTTACGGCGCCAATACAGGCGTCGGCTCGATGAAGGACCGGCTCTGGACGGCAGATGACCTTACCCAGTTCAACGCCTCGCTGGTCAAGGCTCATCATTTCGGAACCGGGCCGCTGTTTACACAGTCCGTCGTCCGCAAGGCGATGGCAATCCGGGTGAATACGGCGCTTGGTGGCCATACCGGCTGCAGCGTCGAACTGGTCGACGCGTTCCTCGGGCTTCTGCGCGCCGGCGTCGTGCCGGCTGTGCATCGTCATGGCTCCATCGGATGTGCCGATATCGGGTTGATGGGCCAGGTGGCTTCTGTTCTTACCGGCGCAGGCCGGGCTTTTTATCGTGGGGAATTGCTGGATGCGCCGGAGGCCCTTAAGCGGGCCGGCCTCACACCCCTTGTCATGCAGCCGCGCGATGCGCTGGCGGCCCTCAGCGTCAATGCAACGGCTTATGCCGCCGCCGCCGAATTGGTGCGTGAAGCGGCCTCTGTCGTCCGCGTCCTGATGGTCACAGGCCTGATGTCGTCGCTGGCGCTTGGCGCTTCAGCCGATCCGTGGCGCGTTGCAGCAACGCTCGGCACGCGCGGGGAGGCGTTGGTCGGCTCCTGGCTCTATGGGCAATCCGACATGGTCGACTGGCCGCTGCCGACGGCGATCCACGATCCCTTGAGCCTGCGCATGACGGCCCAGGTTTTCGGCGCGGCAGTCGATACGCTGGTTGTCGCGGCCGAACGCCTTCTCGATGCCACCTATCTTTCTGATGACAACCCGGTGGTTCTGGGCGGTCAGGTGCATTCCTCCGGCGCTTCGCTTCCGCTGACGACGACGCTCTACATCGAGACGGCGCAGATCGCCTTCTCCCATGTCGCCCGCAATGTGCTCAATCGCTGCGTCCTGCTCTCCAACGGGGTGCGGCGTAACCTGCCCATCAATCTTGTGGCACCCGGCGAAGTGGCAAGCGGCCTAGGCCCGCTGATGAAGCTTGCCGTCGAGCTTTATATGCGCGTGCAGTCCAATGCCGTGCCGCTTTCGGCGCAGTCGATTGTCGTCGCTGGCGGCCTTGAGGAGGAAGCGACCTTTCTGCCGCTGATCGTCGAGCGCATGGAGGCCCAGGTGCGCGATCTCTGCCAGATGGGCGCGATCGAGGCGCTCTTGTCCGCACAGGCCGTCGACCTGCTCGGTGACAAACCGCAGGCCACGACCAAGCTGGCCTATGACCGCGTCCGCGAGATCAGCCCGATGTATTTGCAGGACCGGCCTCTTTCCGACGAAATCGAGGCATTGCGGATGGCGTTTTCGTGCCCAGATCTGCGCCGAAGCCTGGTCGCGGCGGCACCCATGCCGGAATTCGACGATTTCTTTGCTCTCGCGCTTTAGGAAGGCAAGCTCATGGCCGATTTCGATCTCGTCCTTAAGGGAACGCTGGTTCTGCCCGACCTGATCGTTGAGGCCGGCCATATCGGCGTTATCGGCGAGCGCATCGCCGTTGTCGGGCAGGGCGCGATGCCGGCTGCCAAGGAAAGTCATGATCTCGGCAGGGCTTTGATCCTGCCGGGCGCGATCGATGGACAGGTGCATTCGCTCAGCCAGAAGGATCAGGAGGATTTCATCTGGTCGACCCGCTCGGCGGCGGCCGGCGGCGTCACGACCATCGTCGACATGCCCTATGACGAGGGCGATCTCGTCTGCTCCGGCAATGCCGTGCGCCGCAAGATCGCCCATGCCGGCGCGCAAGCCCGCGTCGATTTCGCGCTTTATGGCACGGTCGATCCGGAAGAAGGCTCGTTGCGCATTCCGGAAATGGTCGAGGCCGGCGTCGCCGCCTTCAAGTTCTCGACCTTCGGCACGGACCCGAAGCGCTTCCCTCGTATCCCGGCCGCCCTGCTGGAAGATTGCTTCGCCACCATTGCTCCGACGGGGCTGACGGCTGGCGTCCACAACGAGGATGACGAAGCCGTCCGTGCGGCCATTGAAAAGGTCAAGGCCGCCGGCATCACTGATTACCGCGCCCACGCGCTGTCGCGCCCGCCGCTGACGGAACTGCTTGCCACCAACCAGATTTACGAGACGGGCGCCGCCACCGGATGCCCGGCCCATGTGGTGCATTGCTCCGTCGGCCGCGGCTACGACATTGCCCGCAGCTACCGCAACCAGGGTTTTCGCGCGACGATCGAGTGCTGCATCCATTATCTTGTTCTGGACGAGGAAAATGACGTGCGCCGGCTTGGCGGCAAGGCGAAGATCAATCCGCCGATCCGTCCGCGCGCCGAGGTCGAAAAACTCTGGCGGCATGTGGCCGAGGGCAATGTCACACTGGTTTCCACCGATCACGTCAGCTGGTCGGAAAATCGCAAGACCAACCCGGATATGCTCGCCAATTCCTCCGGCGTGCCGGGGCTGGAGGTGATGGTGCCGCTGTTCATCAAGGGTGCGCTGGAGCGCGGCATTCCGCTCACCCGCGCCGCCGAGCTGATGGCGCTAAACCCGGCCCGCCATTTCCGCCTCGATCATGAGAAGGGAGCGCTTGAGGTTGGCAAGCACGCCGATATCGCCGTGCTGACGCCCGAGCGTTACGTCTACGACGCGGCCGAAAGCGGCAACAATGTCGTGGGCTGGTCGCCCTACAACGGCATTCACCTGCCGTGGCGTGTGGCGGCGACCTATAATCGCGGTCGCAAGGTCTATGAAGGTGGCAAGGTGCTGGCAGCACCCGGCGATGGCCGTTTCGTCCGGCCCCTGGCAAGCCTGCCGCTTGCGGGGCCGGTCGCATGAGGCAGACCAATCTTCCCGTCAATGCCGCGCGCATTGCCGATAATATCAAGGGCCTTGCGCGCCTGACCGAGCCGGACAGGCCCTACACCCGCCGCGCTTTCACGCCGATGTTTCTCGAAGGCCGCGCTTTTCTCGATCGTCAGTTCAAAGCAGCCGGGCTTGAAACCCGCATCGATGCCAGCGGCAACCTGATCGGTCGCCGCAAGGGCCGCAAATCCGGTCTCGGTACGATCATGCTCGGCTCCCATTCCGACACGGTGCCGGAAGGCGGCCGTTTCGATGGTATCGCCGGTGTCGCGGCGGCGCTCGAAGTCGCCCGCGCTTTGGATGATGCCGGCATTCGGCTGGATCATGATCTTGAGATTGTCGATTTCCTTGCAGAAGAAGTCTCGATCTTTGGCGTCTCCTGCATCGGCAGCCGCGGCATGGCCGGGCTTATCCCCGATGGCTGGTTTTCCCGCAGCGAAGGGGAATTGACTCTGCGTCAGGGCATCATCGATGCCGGCGGTGATCCCTCACGCATTGCCCAGCTCAAGCGCACCGATATCAGGGCATTCCTTGAGCTGCACATCGAGCAGGGTCCGGTTCTGGAAAACGAACGCCGCGATATCGGCATCGTCACCGCCATCGCCGGCATCACCCGCATCGAGATTTTCGTCGAGGGCCAGGCCGATCATGCCGGTACGACGCCGATGGGTGCACGCCGCGATGCGCTGGTGGCCGGTGCCGCGCTGGTGGCCGATGTTGAGCGCGTCGCGCGCCGGATGGCACAGGGCGAGGGGCATTTCACGGCAACGGTCGGCGAATTCGAAATCGAGCCGAATGCCGCCAATGTCGTGCCCTCGCGCGCTCGGCTGCTGATCGACGCCCGCGCCGAACGACGCGAGGACATGGAGCGCTTCATTGCGGAGGTCGATCGCATGGTCGTGGAGTTGCAGCGCGACCGGGGCGTTACGGTTTCATCGCCCAAGATCTTATCCGACAATATGCCGACCCCGGCCGATACCACGGTGATGGCGGCCCTCGAAGCCTCGGCGGAAAATGCCGGCGCACGTTTCCGCCGCATGGCCTCCGGCGCTGGGCATGACACCGCCTGGATGGCGCGGATTTCGCGCTCGGCCATGATCTTCGTTCCCTGCCGCGAGGGGCGTTCCCACACGCCGGACGAATGGGCCGAAAACGACGATATCGCGCTGGGTGCAGCCGTTCTTTTCGGCGCCGTGCGCCGCCTTGATGCCGAGCTATAGGAGCAGACATAATGGGACGCATCTTGAAGGAGAAGGATGTCGAGGCTGCGGTCAAGGGCGGTTCCGTCTATGCCGCCGGCGGTGGCGGCTGGGCCGATCATGGCCGCATGCTGGGCTACGCCGCCGTTTCCATCGGCAAGCCGGAACTGGTTTCCATCGATGAGCTCGATGCCAACGACTGGGTGGCAACCGCCGCCGCCATCGGCGCGCCGGCCTCAACCACGCCCTGGGAAATGCGCGGCGTCGATTACGTCAAGGCGGTCGAGATGCTGCAGGAGGCGCTGGGCGAAAAGCTCACCGGCCTCATCGTCGGCCAGAACGGCAAATCCTCGACGCTGAACGGCTGGCTGCCATCGGCCATTCTTGGCACCAAGGTCGTCGATGCCGTCGGCGATATCCGCGCCCATCCGACCGGCGACATGGGGTCCATCGGCCTTGCGGGCTCGCCCGAGCCGATGATCCAGACGGCTGTCGGCGGCAATCGCGAAGAGAACCGCTACATCGAGCTTGTCGTGCGGGGCGCGACGGCCAAGGTCTCGCCGATCCTGCGCACCGCTTCCGATATGTCCGGTGGCTTCATCGCCTCCTGCCGCAATCCGGTGCGGGCGTCTTACGTCAGGGCCAATGCGGCGCTCGGCGGCATTTCGCTGGCCCTGACTCTCGGAGAGGCAATCATCGCTGCGGAAGGTGGCGGTGGCCATGCGATCATCGATGCTATCGTCCGCACCACCAACGGCGCCATCATTGCGGAGGGCGAAATCACCGACAAGTCGGTCGTCTATACCAAGGAAGCCTTCGATATCGGCACGGTGACTCTGGGGAAGGGAATTGACTCCACGGTACTCCACGTCATGAACGAATACATGGCCGTGGAGAATGCCGAGGGCAAAAGGCTTGCGACCTTCCCCGACGTCATCACCACGCTTTCGCCGGAAGGCGAGCCCTTAAGCGTCGGCCAGCTGAAGGTCGGCATGAAGATTTTCGTGCTGCATGTGCCGAAGACCGTTATCCCGCTCGCCTCCAGCGTGCTCGATCCGTCCGTTTATCCTTCGGTGGAAAAGGCGATGGGCATAGAGCTTGCCAGATACGCGCTTGCCAAAGAATAAGGAGCGGTCACCATGCGCGATGAAGGGCTTGAAGAATTGGTGGAGGCCGAACTTGAGGACCTGCATGGGCTTGTGCGCAAGCGCATGTTCGGCGGGCTCGCCTGGATGCTGGATGGGCATCTCCTCTGCGGCGCTAGCGATCGCGGCCTGATGGTTCGGCTCGGCAAGGGCAATGACGGCTGGGCGCTGGCCTTGCCGGATATCGAAGAGATGATGTCGAGCCGCAAGATGTCCGGCTGGGTCCGCGCCGGGCCGGATGCCTACGGCGACGACGATTTGCGGCGGAAGCTGCTGCACGATGCGGTTGCGTTTGTGAGGACATTGCCGCGAGAGGATTAGGCGGCGGTCTCCCTCTTCTCCCCTTGTGGGAGAAGGTGGCGCGCAGCGCCGGATGAGGGGACGGCTGGCTCGGAATTCGCGGACAAGACCCCCTCATCTGTCCTTCGGACATCTTCTCCCACGAGGGGAGAAGAGGGAGATCGCCGCGGCCGAACAAGAACAATCTCCCCCCTTGAGGGGGAGATGTCCCTAAGGGACAGAGGGGGGTGTCTGCGCTCTCCACAGCCAAACAGGAGACGACAATGCCGAAGCCCAATCCCCGTCATCCCGATTTCCCGATCCCCGGCGGGCCGGAGCTGCGCGCCAAGGGCTGGCGGCAGGAGGCCTTGCTGCGCCTCCTCGAAAACGTGCTCTCCGTCGGCGAAGCGCCGGAAAAGCTGATCGTCTATGCTGCGCTGGGCAAGGCCGCCCGCAACTGGGCCTCCCACAAGGCCATCGTGAAGACGCTGATCGAGATGGACGAGGACCAGACGCTGGTGATCCAGTCCGGCAAGCCGGTCGCGCTCTTGAAGACCCATGCCAGGGCGCCGCTGGTGATCATGGCCAATTGCAACATCGTCGGACAATGGGCCAAGGCGGAAATCTTCTACGAGCTGGAGCGCAAGGGGCTGATCTGCTGGGGCGGGCTGACGGCCGGCGCATGGCAATATATCGGCAGCCAGGGCGTCATTCAGGGCACCTACGAAATCTTCATGCGCATCGCCGAAAATCGTTTCGGCGGCGATCTCGCCGGCCGTTTCATCCTGACGGCGGGGCTCGGCGGCATGGGCGGAGCGCAGCCGCTGGCCGGCCGCATGGCGGGTGCTGCCATCCTCTGCATCGACATCGACGCGGAGCGGGCCGAAAAGCGCAAGGCGATCGGCTATCTCGAACACATTGCCCCCGATCTCGATACGGCGCTGGCGATGATCGATCAGGCGGTGAAGGAAAAGCGTGCGACCTCCATCGGCCTCGTCGGCAATGCCGCAGCGCTCTATCCCGAAATCGCCCGGCGCGGCATCGTGCCGGATATCGTCACCGACCAGACCTCGGCCCACGATCTCGTCTATGGCTATGTCCCAAAGGGCATGAGCCTCGACGAGGTGAAGCGCCTGCGGGAAGAGGGCCAAGGCCAGCTGATGGCCGCCAGCCGCGCCTCGATCGCCGATCACGTCCGCGCCATGCTGGAATTTCAGGAGCGGGGCTCGGAGGTCTTCGACAACGGCAACCTCATTCGCACGCAGGCGCGGGAAGGCGGCGTGGCCAATGCGTTTGATATCCGCATCTTCACCGAAGCCTATCTACGCCCGCTGTTTGCCCGCGCCATCGGCCCCTTCCGCTGGATGGCGCTGTCCGGCGAGGAAAGCGATATTGCCCGCATCGACGATCTGCTGCTGGAAATGTTTCCGGACAACAAGATCGTCACCAACTGGATCAAACTCGCCCGCCAGCATATTCCCTTCGAAGGCCTGCCGGCCCGCATCGCCTGGCTCGGCCATGGCGAACGCACCGATCTGGCTGTCGCCGTCAACGCGCTGGTGCGCTCCGGCGAGCTGAAAGGCCCGGTCGGCTTCTCCCGCGACCATCTCGATGCCGGCGCCATGGCCCATCCGAACATCATGACGGAGCGGATGAAGGACGGCTCCGATGCCATCGCCGACTGGCCACTGCTCGATGCCATGCTGCTCTGCTCCTCCATGGCTGATCTCGTCGTCGTCCATTCCGGCGGCGGGGGCTATGCCGGCTATATGACGAGTTGCGGCGTGACGGTGGTGGCCGACGGCACGGTGGCCGCGGATGAGCGGCTATCGCATGCACTGACCAACGATACGGCGCTCGGCGTCATCCGCTATGCGGATGCGGGCTATGAGGAATCGCATGAGGAAATCGCGGAGAAGGGGATTGGGTATATTCGGCTGGGGTAGACGTGACTTATTTCAGTGGCCCGAGCTTGGTGGATTTCATG
The DNA here is from genome assembly GCF_001931685.1 of Pararhizobium arenae. Classification (GTDB taxonomy): domain Bacteria; phylum Pseudomonadota; class Alphaproteobacteria; order Rhizobiales; family Rhizobiaceae; genus Pararhizobium; species Pararhizobium arenae. The sequence continues at coordinate 217,364 of NZ_MOOY01000007.1, forward strand.
GGAAGCTCGAACATTGCTCCTCCACTGACGCTTCCGGCTACGGTTTCAATGACTGGCCAAAGAGCGATCAGGCGTTCCGCTTGTTTTAGAACAGGAGCTTTGTAAAGCCCCGCCGAAAGAAACATCCCAATCACTTTGGAGTTGTGAAAAGCACGCTTTTCCGCTTTGCTTCGGGTTATGCGGCGATCGCCGGATATCAGCACCCACCCGCCCTGTTTGCTGAGTTCCGCAATAAGATCAACATCCTTGATAGTCGGAGGGAATTTATCTTTTAGCGCGACAATTTCATGCTCATCAGGAAAGAGTGCTTGCAAACTTCTGGCAAGGCGAGGGGAAAGGTTGTGATCAAACAGAACCTTCAAGCAGCTAGCGACTCCTCAAAAGCAACGGCATCTTTCACCACAGACAGTGGTACTTCAAATAGTCGAGCTACGGCTCTTTCCGATCCCTCTGCTTTAACAGCCTGAGAGAGCGCAACAGTCGGCACATTGTAGATTGCAGTTGTCGGCTGCCCAAATACAAGCTCTGGATCAATGATAATAGATGATTTTCCGTGATATGGGCGCCAGCGACTTACTGCATCGTTGTCGACATCCAAATCTTTGAAAGTGCGATCAATCACGGCTTTGATCGTGTACTGCTTTTCCTTCAGATCAAGAAGACTATCGTCTCCGGAGGAATTGGCACTCTCCAGAAATATGGTTTTTCCGTCGGTTCTGAAGCGGCGTGTTGAGAATGGCCTCATGTCGTCAACGCACGTCTTGGCGTAGTCCAGGCAATGTCTTATCGTTTTCAAGCCGAGGCCCGCCTCGATAAAGGCTTGTACGAAGCGTAGCTCTATGAGGTCTCTAAAGCCAAGTTCTATACGATCGTCATGGTGCGGCAGCTGAGGTTGCCATAACGGCTCCATGCGCAGCGTTTTGCCTTGATGGCTATACTCGTATCCTCCCAACCACCTTCGCACATTGCGCGCAGGAATGCTCAACAGCCGCGCAGCATCACTGGCAGAATAAAAGCCAATCCCCAAAGTGGTTGTCGTATTGTCAGTCATGTCAGATTCGGGCTTCTAAAACTTACCGTTCGCGAGTGATTATCCACCATGGCATCAAAGCGTCAAAGGAATTATTTCTTACGTTCGAGGTAATCGCGGAAGCAGGTGAGTGCGGCATCAAAGGGTGCCGCACTCACCGCAATCAAGCATTCACCAGCGCAACTTCCGCCCGTGCCGCCAATATCTGCCGCGTCGCATTGGCCGCTTCGACACCCTTCACCACGAAATGATCCTTGAAGAAGCGGATATGGGCTTCCGATTCCTGGAAATTATGCGGCGTCAGCACGGTTGAGAGCACCGGAATGCCGGTGTCGAGTTGCACCCGCATCATGCCATCGAGCACGGTGCCGGCGACGAAGTCGTGGCGGTAGATACCGCCGTCGACGACGAAGGCGGTGCCGATGATGGCGGAGAAGCGGCCGGTCCTGGCCAGCGTCTGGGCATGTAGCGGGATTTCCAGCGCGCCGGGCACGTCGAAGATTTCGACGTCAGCGGCCGAGCCGCCGAGCTTCTGCCATTCGGAAATGAAGGAATTGACGCACTGATCGACGATATCGGCGTGCCAGCGGGCACGGATGATAGCGATCTTCTGCGAGGGGTGGGAGGCAATCGTCATAAGTCTTGGCCTTTCAAGGGTTGTGCCATTCTTCAATGGTCCCTTGGGCGAACGCACAGGCGCAGCTACCCCTGATGAGGTTTCCGCCTGCTTGCTCTCTTCCATCCGGACTTTAACCGTCGGCTCCGGAATTCAACCGGATCTGCTGACCTTCCGGCTTGTTCCGGAAGCGCTCGCGGGCTCCGGGCACTTCTGCCCGTTACCGCCGGTGGGGAGTTTCACCCCGCCCTGAGAACTACAAGGCCAACTATAAGCACCTGACACAAAAGATCAAACCCGCTTGCGACGTCGAAAGCGGGTTTGGCGACAGATTTTACCGCAATGCACAAGCGGTTAGAAACAATCTGCTATTCGCGGATGATCAGGAGATCGCTGGCGGTGAAGCGCAGCGTCACGACATCGCCGACGGCCGGCGGCACGAGGCCGGGGCTGTTGAACATATCGAACGAGATCACGCTCTCGCCAACCTTCATGCGGGTGCGGATGACGGAACCGAGGAAGTTGGACGAAATGACCTCGCCGGAGAGCGCGGTATCGCCCTTGGCGCCTTCGGCAATCGACCCTGCTTCCGGGCGCAAGGCCAGAGAGACGGTATCGCCGGCACGGACGGCACCCAGCGGCTCGCGCAGCGTGATGCCCTGATCGCCGATGGTGATGCGGTTTGTGGCGGGATCGACCACCTTGGCCTCGATCAGGTTCAGGGTACCCACGAAGGAGGCGACGAAGCGGGTGGAGGGGCGGTTGTAGATCTCGTAGGGCGTGCCGATCTGGTCGGCGCGGCCGGCATTCATGACGACGATGCGGTCGGAGATCGACAGCGCCTCTTCCTGATCATGGGTGACGAAGACCGTGGTGATGCCGAGCTGCTGCTGGATCATGCGGATTTCTTCGCGCAGCGACACGCGGATTTTGGCGTCGAGCGCCGAGAGCGGCTCGTCGAGCAGCAGAACCTGCGGCTTCGGCGCCAACGCGCGGGCGAGCGCCACGCGCTGCTGCTGGCCGCCGGACATCTGATAGGGATAGCGTTCGGCCAGATGGTCGAGCTTGATGAGGCCGAGCATTTCCTTGACGCGGGCGTCGATCTCGGCTTTCGGCTTGCCGGCGATCTTCAGGCCGAAGGCGACATTGTCGGCGACGTTCATGTTCGGAAACAGGGCGTAGGCCTGAAACACCATGCCGATGTTGCGCTGGTTGGGCTTCAGGTTTTCCTGGCTCGTGCCGCCGATCTGGATGGTGCCGCCGGATGGCGTCTCGAAGCCGGCGATCATGCGCAGGATCGTCGTCTTGCCGCAGCCGGAGGGCCCGAGGAACGAAACGAACTCGCCCTTCTCGATGCCCATGTTGAAGTCCTTGACGACCTGCACCGGGCCGAAGGATTTCTGGATACTGGTCAGAGTAAGAAAAGACATATGTGAAATATCCCTCAGGCCTTGCGGGGGGCGGTTTTGGAAAAACGACTGACGAGCTGGATCAGGGCGAGGCAGCCCCATGTGATGGCGAAGGCGATGACCGAGAGCGCGAAGGGCTCGTAGGCCTTGTTGGCGCCGACGCGCTGGAGATACGGCCCGAAGGCGGGTCGATCGAGAAGGGCTGCCAGCGTGAACTCGCCGATGACGATGGCAAACGTCAGGAACGCACCGGACAACACAGCGGGAATGACGTTGGGCAGGATCACGCGGCCGAGGATGGTCGCCCAGCCGGCGCCGAGGCTCTGGGCTGCTTCCGTCAGCGTCGCGACGTCGATGGTTCTCAGACCCGTATCGACGGCGCGGTACATATAGGGCAGCGCCAGAATGGTGTAGCCGAAGGCGAGCAGGATATTCGTTCCCATCACCGAGCCGGTCAGCGGCAGCCAGCTCGATGTGTTGTAGAGCCGAATATAGCCGAAGACGATGACGATCGCCGGAATGACCAGCGGCATCAGCGTCAGGAACTCGACGTAAGGTCGCGCCCACGGCATCTTGAGACGCACCCAGTAGGCGGTCGGAACGACGATCAGGATGCCGATGACGATGGTCACCAGCGCCATGATCACCGAGTAACCAAAGGTCTGCTGGAACTGCGGATCGGCAAACACGCTGGCATAGGCATCGAGGCTGTAGACCCCGCGCCGGGCCTTCAGCGAGAATTCGAACAGGCCGCCGAGCGGAACGAAGAAATAGAGCAGGCCGAAGATCAGTGCGGCCCAGCCGGCAATGCGCGCCCAGATACTCATTTCAGCCACCTTTCGGCGCGGATGCGCAGCCAGATATAGATGATGTTGGCCACGGCGGTTACCACGATCATCCCGAAGGCCATGGCGTAGCCGAGATGGGGATTGCCGAGAACGTCGCCGCGGATCTGCGCGTAAAGCTGGATCGGCACGATGTTGAGGCTCGATCCGGTCAGCGCGATCGCGGTCGCCACAGCGCCGAAGGCATTGGCGAAGAGTAGAGCGAAGGTGCCGAGCAGCGACGGAAACAGGATCGGGAAGGCGACCATGCGCCAGTATTGCGTGGCGGTTGCGCCAAGCACCTCGGCCGCTTCGCGCCATTCCTTCTTCAGCCCTTCGAGCGCCGGCGCGATGATCAGGATCATAAGCGGGATTTGGAAGAAGAGATAAGTGACGGTCAGCCCCCAGAAGCTCAGGATGCTGAAGCCGAGGTCACGCTGGAGAACGATGCCGAAGTTGTTGCGCAGGAACAGGGTGACGAGACCCACCGGGCCGAAGGTGGCCAGGAAGGCGAAGGCCAGCGGCACGCCGGCAAAGTTGGAGGCGACCCCCGAGAATGTCAGGAGGGGCGACTTGATCCAGCCGGGCACGGCGCCGAAAACGACGGCCGCCGCCATGGCGAAGCCGATGGCGCAGCCGAGGGCTGCGGAGGCGACCGAGATTTTCACCGAAATCCAGTAGCTGGACGGAATGGTGCCGTTCTGCAGGTCGATGATGTTCTGGAAGGTGAACGAACCATCGGCGGTCTGAAACGCCCCGATGATGATGTTCATCGTCGGCAGGATCAAAAACATCGTGACGAAGATCACGAAGGGCATAAGGCCTATCCACGTCAGGGGCAGGCGAAATCGGCGTGCGGGGGGAGCCTGGTTCATCGGGTCGGGTCTTCGCTATCGTGGTTTATGTATGACTAAAGTAGGGCTTAAAATTTTGATATGGCAAGCCCCGGCGGGTGGATAACCGGCCGGGGCTCTTGTCAGGAATTCAAATGCTTACTGGACGTTGGCGCCGACGACGCTGTCCCAACCGCCGGTCACGGCAGTCTTGTTGGCATTCTGCTCTTCAACGGTCGGGAACACGGCGGCTTCATAGGACGCTGCCGGCGGCAGGGCGTCGATCAGTTCCTGCGGAACCTTGCCGGCCTTGACCATGGCGTTGAAGCGAGCCGGGTGGCAATAGCCCTTCAGCCACAGGTTCTGGCCTTCGTCGGAATAGAGGTACTCCATCCAGAGCTTGGCAGCGTTCGGGTGCGGGGCGTAAGCCGAGATACCCTGAACGTAAACGCCGGCAAGAACGCCCGTCTTCGGAACGACGACTTCAACCGGCGGGTTGCCCTTCAGTTCGTCGCGCCATGCGAGAGCGTTGTAGTCCCAGGCAACGGCGATCGGGGTTGCGCCCTGAGCGATAGTGCCGGCCTTGGCGATAACCGGAACGAAGTTGCCGGCCTTGTTCAGCTCGGCGAAGTATTCGAGACCAGCCTTGCCGCTTTCTTCGCCAGCCTTGGCACCCTTGTGCAGGCCGGCTGCGAGAACGGCGAGGATCGCCTGGTTGGAAGCGCGCGGGTCACCGGCGAGAGCAACCTGACCGGCATATTCCGGCTTCAGAAGATCGGCCCAGTCGGCCGGCACGTTCGGAACGAGGTCCTTGTTCACGATGAACGAGAGAACGCCGTAATAGTCGCCGTACCAGTAGCCTTCGGCGTCCTTGATGGTTTCCGGGATTTCGTCCCAAGTCGAAACCTTGTAAGGCTGCAGGAGGCCTTCAGCCTTCATCTGCGGGCCGAAGGCGAGGCCGACGTCGACAACGTCAGGAGCCTGCGGGCCCTTGTTGTCCTTGTTTGCCTTGATGGCTTCGACTTCGTCGGCAGAGCCGGCGTCGGGGTTCAGTTCGTTGACCTGGATTTCCGGATACTTGGCCTTGAAGCCGGCGATGACGTCGCCGTAACCGCACCAGCTGTGGGGCAGGGCGATCGTGGTCAGCGCGCCTTCTGCCTTTGCAGCCGCGATCAGTTCAGCGCTCGGCTCGGCATAGGCCAGAGCGGACGAGGCCATGACGATGGCCGTCGTGAGCGAAAGCAGGCGTCTCGTATGTGACATCACGGGTGTTCTCCTTTTGTGTGTCAGTCAACTTCGGCGAAGCTGATACTGGTGGCAGGTGAAAGTTATGTGACAGTTTTCTTTCAGTTTTTTTGGTTCGAGGCTTTTGCCGGGCGTGACTGTCTAACGCCGTTTCCGGAAGGCGCGGCTTTCTTCGAAAAGCTGTTCCAAAGTCGCCATGCGGTCGCGCGTTTGCGTCCACTCGCTGCTTTGGACAGCTTCGATGAGCGCTTCGACGATGAAGAGGCTGACCACGGAAGAATCCCATGCGGACGGCGCTTCGATGTGAACGCGGAAAACCGACGAGGCGATCTTGGCGATGGGGGAGGACCATTGGTCCGTAAAAAGGATGATCTCGACGTTGCGTTCGCGGGCGGCACCGGCAAGCGCCTCCATTTCCTGTTCGTAGCGGCGGATGTCGAAGATCACCAGAACGTCACCGGGCTTCATGTTGAGCACATAGTGCGGCCAGGCGCTGGCATTGGCGGCGATCTGTGTGACACCCGGACGAACGACCTGCAGATGGGTGAAGAGATACTCGGCAAGCGCCTTGGTGATGCGGCCGCCGACGACGTAAACATCGCGTTTTCGATCGGCGATCAGCTTCGCTGCGCCGTCGAATTCCTGTGTCGGGAGTTGCGACAGGGTTTCGCGCATGTTGTTCATGATCGCATCGGCAAAGCGATTGAGGATATGGGTTCCCGGCGCATTGGCCGCCCAGCGATCGTGTTTGGCAATCGGGTTGGAGAGGGTGGCTTCCAGTTCCTGATGCAGGCTCGCCTGGAAATCGGGAAAGCCGCGAAACCCGATCTTCTGCACCATGCGCGCGACCGTGGGCGTGGAGACCCCGGCATTTTCGGCGACCGTCGTGATGCTGCCCAGCCCCGAGACCGGGTAGTTTTCGAGAAGCGATGTCGCAAGCTGCTTTTCGGCGCGCGTCAATGCGTCGAAATGCGCGGCGATCACGTTCGAAACGGTGGTCGAAGCCTGGCTCAAGTCTGATTATCCCCCGCGGCCGGTCTTTGCCGGCCTGTGAGAAAATTAAACATCGCTGTCTCAACTCGAGTCAATGGTTTTTTTGAAGAGATTTTTTCACTTTTCCGTTGACAGTCGGTTGATCCTGAAGAATTCTTTTCATTAACGATTGATTAGCCGATCGAGGGGATGCGGCTTGGTGGCTCTGTTGCGTGCAAGGGAAGGCGATCCGGTCGCGATCGAAAATGGCGAAGGCGCGAGCCCGGTCATCATCGTCTGCGAGCATGCGTCCAACGTCATTCCCGAGAGCCTCGGCACGCTCGGCCTGTCGCCCGAAGCGCTCGGCAGTCATATCGCCTGGGATCCCGGGGCACTTGCGGTTGCCCGTTTCATGGGCGAGGCGCTGGATGCGACCGTGATCCATCAACGTTTTTCCCGCCTCGTCTACGACTGCAACCGCCCGCCGGAATCGCCGGGCGCTATGCCGGAAACGAGCGAAGTCTATCAGGTCCCCGGCAATGTTTCGCTTACCCATGAGGCGCGTGCCGCGCGGGTTGAAGCGCTATATTTTCCGTTTCACCGGAGCGTCGAAGCGCTGGTCCAGGAGCGGATCGCAAATGGTCCTACCCCGGTTCTGGTGACGGTTCACAGCTTCACGCCCGTCTATTTCGGCAAGCCGAGAGCTGTCGAAATCGGAATTCTGCACGATGCCGACAGCCGCCTTGCCGATGGCATGCTCGCCGCCGCGACCGGCAACGGCAACTACGCGATTCGCCGCAACGAGCCTTATGGGCCGGAAGACGGCGTTACGCATACGCTGAAATTGCATGGGCTGGCCAATGGCCTGCTCAATGTCATGATCGAGGTCAGAAACGACCTCATTACAAATGAGAGCAGCCAAAGGGTCGTGGCTGACTATCTGACGGGGCTACTCGGCGAAAGCCTGCGGTTACCGTCGAAACAATAACAAAAGACCCGGGGAGCGGCATGTCCGCGGAGAATGTGGCCCATGGCTCGCCATGGAACAGGGCGTTTGAGGCTTTCGGCAATTCCGCCGAACGCCCCTTCGATACAGGGGAAAAGAATGTCAGATTATTCAGACTTAGACAAAAAAGCGGATATGCAGGTTCTGCATTCCATGGGCTATGCCCAGGAACTTGAACGGCGTTTGAGCTCTTTCTCGAACTTTGCGGTGTCCTTCTCGATCATCTGCATCCTGTCTGGCGGGATCAATTCGCTGGCGCAGGCGACCTCCGGCGCCGGCGGAGCGTCGATCGGCATCGGTTGGCCGCTCGGCTGCTTCGTATCCTTCGTTTTCGCCGTTGCCATGGCGCAGATTTCATCGGCCTACCCGACGGCGGGCGGCCTTTATCACTGGGGTTCGATCCTCGGCAACCGCTTCACCGGCTGGCTGACGGCATGGTTCAACCTGCTCGGTCTCGTGACCGTCCTCGGCGCCATCAACGTCGGCACCTACTACTTCTTCATGGGTTCCTTCGGTGCTCCCTATTTCGGCCTTGAAGACACCACGACGACGCGGATCATCTTCCTCGCCATCATCACCGGTCTTCAGGCGCTCGTGAACCACATGGGCATTGGCCTCACCGCCAAGCTCACGGACTTCTCCGGTTATCTGATTTTCGCGACGTCGATCGCTCTCGCCCTGGTGTGCCTTGTTGCTGCCGACAGCTATGACATCGGCCGTCTCTTCACCTTTGCCAACTATTCCGGCGAAGCGGGCGGCAACGTCTGGCCCGCAACCTCGGGCACCTGGGTCTTCCTGCTGGGCCTTTTGCTGCCGATCTACACGATCACCGGTTATGATGCTTCGGCCCATACGTCGGAAGAAACCGTCAAGGCTGCAACCTCCGTTCCGAAGGGCATGATCTCTTCGGTCCTGTGGTCGGCGCTGTTCGGTTACATCATGCTTTGCTCCTTCGTCTTGATGCTGCCGAACATGGACGAAGCTGCCAAGCAAGGCTGGAACGTGTTCTTCTGGGCTATGGACGCGCAGGTACACCCGATCATCAAGGATATCCTTTATCTCGCTATCCTCGTCAGCCAGTGGCTGTGTGGTCTGGCGACTGTTACCTCGGTTTCCCGCATGATCTTCGCCTTCTCGCGTGACGGCGGTCTGCCGGCTTCCAAGGCGCTCGCCAAGGTCAGCCCGACCTATCGCACGCCGGTTGCCGCCATCTGGACCGGCTCGATCCTGTCGGTGCTGTTCGTCTGGGGCTCTTCGCTCGTCACCATCGGCGAAACGCCGGTCTACACGATCGTCGTATCCTGCACGGTCATCTTCCTGTTCTTCTCCTTCGCGATCCCGATCACGCTCGGCCTCTTTGCCTGGGGCACGTCGAAGTGGGACAAGATGGGTCCGTGGAACCTGGGCGAAGCCGTGTTCAAGCTGTTCGCGGTCCTGACCATTCTGGCGATGATCCTGATCTTCGTCCTCGGCATCCAGCCACCCAATGACGCAGCGCTCTACGTCACCGTCGGCTTCCTTGTCCTGACCGGCATCGTCTGGTTCGGCTTCGAGCAGCGCCGCTTCCGTGGTCCGCCGATCGGCGAAGAAGTCGCTCGCCGGCAGGCCGAGATCGCAGCGGCTGAAAAAGCAGTCGGCGAACGCTGATCGCCACCTCGGCCAGCGGAGGCCGCCCATCGCGGCCTCCGTTTTTTATGTCTATAGCGGCGCCATCGTTGCCCGCTCTCCAGTCACGGGATCGAGATCCATGAGCGTCACCTATTCGTTCGACGAGTTGAAGAAGGATGTTGCCGAAGGCCGCATCGATACGGTTCTGGCCTGCCAGGTCGATATGCAAGGCCGCCTTATGGGCAAGCGTTTTCAAGCCGAATATTTCGTTGAGAGCGCCTATGAAGAGACACACAGCTGCAATTACCTGCTGGCGACCGACATGGAGATGGACACCGTCTCCGGCTATAAGTCGACGAGCTGGGAAGCCGGCTACGGCGATTATACGATGAAGCCGGACCTTTCGACCCTGCGCCGCATTCCCTGGCTCGAAGGCACGGCGCTGGTGCTCTGCGACGTGCTTGACCACCACACCCACGAAGAAGTGCCGCATTCGCCTCGCACCATCCTGAAACGCCAGGTGAAGCGGCTCGAAGCCATGGGTCTCAAGGCCTATATGGCGAGTGAACTGGAATTTTTCCTCTTCGATCAGAGCTATGACGATGCCCGCGAAAGCGGTTACCGCGACCTGCGTCTCGTCAGCGGCTATAACGAAGATTACCACATCTTCCAGACCACCAAGGAAGAAGACGTGATGCGGGCGATCCGCAAGGGCCTGCAAGGTGCCGGCATTCCGGTCGAGAATTCCAAGGGCGAGGCTTCTGCCGGTCAGGAAGAGATCAATGTTCGCTACGCCGACGCGCTGACCATGGCCGACCGCCATGTCATCATCAAGAACGGCTGCAAGGAAATCGCCTGGGCGCGCGGCAAGGCCATCACCTTCCTCGCGAAGTGGCACTACGCTGCGGCGGGCTCGTCCTCGCACATCCATCAGTCGCTTTGGAGCCTTGATGGCAAGACCTCGCATTTCTACGACAAGGACGCCAAATACGGCATGTCGGAGATGATGCGCCAATACGTCGCCGGCCTGCTAACCCACGCCAGCGAAATCACTTATTTCCTCGCGCCCTATATAAACTCCTACAAGCGCTACATGGCCGGCACCTTCGCGCCGACAAAGGCCGTGTGGAGCAAGGATAATCGCACGGCCGGTTACCGTCTTTGCGGCGAAGGCGGCAAGGCGATCCGTATCGAATGCCGCGTCGGCGGCTCCGATCTCAACCCCTATCTCGCTATGGCGGCCCTGATCGCGGCGGGTATCGCCGGCATTGAGGGCAAGCTCGAACTCGAGCCTGCGTTTGTTGGCGATGCCTACGGTGGCAGCGGCGTGCGCGAGATCCCGAAGACCTTGCGCGATGCAACGGGCTTCATGACAAACTCGAAGATGCTGCGGGATGCTTTCGGTGATGACGTGATCGATCATTATACGCGCGCAGGTCAGTGGGAGCAGGAAGAATACGATCGCCGGGTGACGGACTGGGAGGTGGCGCGCGGGTTCGAACGGGCGTAATCTCCGGTTGTTGATGTGAGGACAACGTGATGATAAAATCACAACAATCAGGAGGTGCCTCATGATTGACAGTGCGTGGTTCTATCAACAGTTGGAAAAGGACGGTCGTTCGCTTCGCGGCATGGCGCGGGCGTTGGGCTTGGACCCAAGCGCTGTTTCACGCATGTTGCGAGGCGAGCGGAAGATGACGGCGGAAGAGCAGGACGGCATCGCAGCCTATCTGGGTGTGCCGATGACCGAGGTCGCCGCTCGTCGCCGCGGTGACATCTTGGGTTTTGCGGAAAGGGGACAGGAGCCGCTGAAGAGAGATGATGAGGCTGGGTCGGATAAACGCGCCGAAAGCGATGGCAGCAAAGCCGATAATTGGCTGGATCGAGTACGTGGCTGTATGAAGGGTACGGTTACGATTGCGCCAGGTGTCGACTTGACCGAGCCGGCTGATCCTGAGTGGGCGAAGATTTACGATGAAGATTGAACGGTATCTACTGGATACCTGTACCCTCATCTATGTGGCCCATGACGAGCCGATATCCGCTGATGCGGCGACCTTGCTGCGGGAAATTCCGCCTGATGTCGTTTTCGTTTCGGCTTTTTCCGCGTGGGAAATAGGGCTTCTGGTCAGCAAAGGGCGAATGAATATTACACATCCACCGTTCCGCTGGTTTGAGGAGGCGGCGAGAAAAATGTCTGCGTCGGTCATCGGGGCTACACCCGAAATCCTCGTCGCTTCCTCGTTCCTGCCGCAGCCGCTGCATGCCGATCCTGCCGACCGCATCCTCATCGCGACCGCCCGCGAACATGATTTGACGATTATTACCCGTGACCGCGCCATTCTGGCCTATGGCGCGGCGGGGCATGTGAAGGTACTGGCGTGCTAGGCTCGGCCTGCAGCCGAAGGAGAACGGAATGACAATGATCCAATGTATTTCCCCCATTGACGGCTCGGTTTATGCCGAGCGTCCGGCCTTGCTGTTGGAGGCTGCCCGCGATGTGGTCGCGCGCGCTAAAAAGGCGCAGAAGAGCTGGGTCAAGCGGCCGCTCGAAGAGCGTGTCCAACTCGTTTTGAAGGGCGTTGCGCGCCTGAATGAAATGGTCGACGAGGTCGTGCCGGAACTGGCATGGCAGATGGGTCGGCCTGTGCGTTACGGTGGCGAGTTCCGCGGCTTCAACGAACGCTCCAACTATGTGGCAACGATTGCTGCCGATGCGCTGGCGCCTCTGGTCATTGAAGAGAGCAATGCTTTCGAGCGCCGCATCGAGCGCGAAGCTCATGGCGTCGTCTTCGTCATCGCGCCGTGGAACTATCCCTATATGACCGCGATCAACACGGTCGCGCCGGCGCTGATGGCTGGCAACACCGTCATCATCAAGCATGCCAGCCAGACGATCCTCGTCGGCGAGCGCATGGTGCGCGCCTTCAACGAAGCTGGCGTGCCGGAAGACGTATTCCAGAACGTCTTCCTCGACCACGGCACCACCTCGGCGCTGATCGCGGAAAAGAGCTTCGATTTCGTCAACTTTACCGGTTCGGTCGAAGGCGGGCGCTCGATCGAGCGTGCTGCTGCCGGCACGTTTACGCCGCTCGGCCTTGAGCTTGGCGGCAAGGACCCGGGCTATGTGATGGAAGACGCCGATCTCGACGCCGCCGTCGATACGCTGATGGACGGCGCGACCTTCAACTCCGGCCAATGCTGCTGTGGCATCGAGCGCATCTACGTGCATGAAAGCCTCTACGACGATTTCGTCGAGAAGTCCGTCGCCTGGGTGTCCAACTACAAGCTCGGCAATCCGCTCGACAAGGAAACGTCGCTCGGCCCGATGGCGCACAAGCGCTTTGCCGCGACCGTGCGCGCGCAGATCGCTGATGCCGTTGCCAAGGGCGCCAAAGCGCTGGTCGACCCGAAACTCTTCCCGGCCGATGATGGCGGCGCCTATGTCGCCCCGCAAATCCTCGTCAATGTCGATCACTCGATGGAATTCATGCGCGAGGAAACCTTTGGTCCGGCTGTCGGCATCATGAAGGTGAAGAGCGATGAAGAAGCGCTCTCGCTGATGAACGACAGCAAATACGGCCTCACCGCATCGCTCTGGACCAAGGATGCCGAACGTGCCGCGCGCATTGGCTCCGAGATCGAGACGGGCACCGTCTTCATGAACCGCGCCGATTATCTCGATCCGGCGCTGTGCTGGACCGGCGTCAAGGAAACCGGCCGCGGCGGCTCGCTGTCGGTCATCGGCTTCCAGAACCTTACCCGCCCGAAATCCTATCACCTGAAGAAAGTCACAGCATGACCATCACCGCCAACTGGAGCTACCCGACCGCCATCAAGTTCGGGGCAGGGCGCATTTCGGAACTTGCCGATCACTGCAAGGCTGTCGGCATGAAGAAGCCGCTCTTGATCACCGACCGAGGCCTTGCGCCTATGCCGATCACGCAAAAGGCGCTCGATGTTCTCGAAGCCACCGGTCTCGGCCGCGCCATCTTCGCCGAGGTCGATCCGAACCCGAACGACAAGAACCTCGACGCCGGCGTCAAGGCTTTCAAGGATGGCGGTCATGACGGCGTTGTCGCCTTCGGCGGTGGCTCAGGCCTCGATCTCGGCAAGGCGGTCGCCTTCATGGCCGGCCAGACCCGGCCTGTCTGGGATTTCGAGGATATCGGCGACTGGTGGACACGCGCCAGCGTCGAGGGCATCGCCCCTATCATCGCCGTGCCGACCACGGCCGGCACCGGATCGGAAGTCGGCCGCGCCTCGGTCATCACCAATTCCGAGACCCACACGAAAAAGGTCATCTTCCACCCGAAGTTTCTGCCGGCCGTCACCATCTGCGACCCGGAACTGACGGTCGGCATGCCGAAGGTCATCACCGCGGGCACAGGCATGGATGCGTTTGCCCATTGCCTGGAAGCCTATTCCTCGCCCTTCTATCACCCGATGTCGGCGGGCATCGCGCTCGAAGGCATGCGTCTCGTCAAGGAATACCTGCCGCGCGCCTATCAGGACGGCACGGACATTGAGGCCCGCGCCAACATGATGTCGGCTGCCGCCATGGGCGCGGTCGCCTTCCAGAAGGGGCTGGGTGCGATCCACTCGCTCTCCCACCCGGTCGGCGCGATCTACAACACCCATCACGGCATGACCAATGCGGTGGTTATGCCGCCGGTGCTTCGCTTCAACCGCCCGGCCATCGAAGGCAAGATCGCCGCGGCTGCCGCCTATCTCGGCATTTCCGGCGGCTTCGACGGCTTCTACGAATACGTCCTGAAGCTGCGCGAAGAACTTGGCGTTCCCGACAAGCTTTCCACGCTCGGCGTCGGGACGGATCGTATCGACGAGATGTCCGAGATGGCCATCGTTGATCCGACGGCTGGCGGCAATCCGGTGGAACTGACGCTGGAAGCCGCCAGGCAACTTTTCCGCGAATCAATCTGACATCATTCTCTTGACCCTGAAGGCCGGCTCGATGCCGGCCTTTTTCGTTTCCCGCTCCCAATTCAGCTGTGGGAAAGCTTCGCCGGCTATTAATTCTTGCGGGTGACTTGTTATGAAAATGTCATCAAATTATCTTTTGTCGGGTAACGATTTCCTTTTGTTCGGTTTTCGTTAATCATCCTTTGCAAGCCTCATGGTGCGCTATGTAAAAGGGCAGGCGCGGCGGCATATCCGAACACCCGCGGCGCCCGTTAGGAAGGTCGTATGGCAGTCATTTCCATCGCAAACGCCAAAGGCGGAGCGGGCAAGACGACCGTGGCATTGCTACTGGCGATGGAGTTTGCCCATCGGGGTGAGCCGGTTGTGGTCCTCGATTGCGATACCTTCACCTATGCTGCCAACTGGCTTAAACTAACCGGTACGGTTGAAAACATAACCATCGCCACGGGCATCACCTTCGTTAATCTGGCGGGAAAACTGCGTGACCTTCGTCCGGTGAATGGTCATGTCATCATCGACCTCTCAAGTGCCAGTGATGCGCTGGTAGCGCTGGCCGCCGGTCTCTCGGATCTCGTGATTGTTCCCGTGCAGGGTTGCATGATGGATGCGCAGGGTGCGACCCATGTGCTGGATCTTGTTCGCCGTGTCGAACAGACCGCGCGTGGCCGCATCGATCATGTCGTGTTGCTCACGCGGGTCAATCCTTTGGTGACCACGCGGGCCATGCGCAGCGTCAAGGTCATGCTTGCGGCACGCGATCTCGATCTTCTGGACACGCCCATCGTCGAACGCAGCCCCTACAGGGATATGTTCGAGTGTGGCGGCTCGCTTTACGACATGCCGGCAAGCCGCGGCGAGCCGTTGCGCAAGGCTGTGATAAACATGCAGCTGTTCGGTTATGACGTGGCGACGCGGCTTGCGCGCTCGGGGGCCATTTCCTCGCTCGCGCCCTTCGCGAGGCTTTGCTTCAAGACGGTGCCAGCCGCCGCGGCAGCGCGACTTCCAGCCACAGCCCGAGATCCTCACGAGCCGGCAGCCATCACGGTTCTTTCATAATTCCCGTAATGGAATAACGCCGCAGAGAAACGGCAAAAGCCGCGATTCACGCTGATTCCGATGAGTCTTCCCACTTGCAAGTGCGCGAAATGGTTAATTCTCGGGAGGAGCGTCTTTAGCTTTTGTTAACCACGTTCTGAAAGGTTTGAGTAACCGAAGCGCGATGGAAACGGGCGCTTGACGGGAGCCATGCCGGGGCTCGGGCTATCACTCAGACGGGGACTACCATGCCAGTCATTACATTTGCGAATACCAAGGGCGGCGCGGGCAAGACGACCGCAGCCTTGATCCTGGCGCAGGAGCTTGCACGCACGGGGGCGCGTGTCACCATCCTCGACTGCGATCCGCAGCACTGGATCACCACTTGGCACGAAATTTCCGTGTCGGTGCCGAATGTTCAGGTCATCTCCTATGTGAGCATGGCCAACATCCAGACCCACATCAACGAAAACCGCGCCAACACCGACTATTTCGTCATTGATCTCGCCGGTGCCCGCAACACCCTGATGGCGACGGCGATCGGCATGTCCGATCACGTCATGATCCCGATCCAGGGCTGTGCGATGGATGCCAAGGGCGGCGCGCAGGTTCTCGAACTGCTCGGCTATCTCAAGGAAAAGGCCGGCATCAGCATCGCCCATTCGGTCGTCCTGACCCGCGTCAATTCGCTCGTCACCACCCGCGCGCTGCAGGTGGTCAAGAACCTGCTCGCCCAGCGCAGCGTTCGCGTGCTTGATACGCCGATTGTCGAACGCGCCGCCTTCCGCGACATCTTCGACTGTGGGGGCACGCTCCAGACCATGGATCCGGAGCGCGTCAGCAATCTCGACAAGGCCCGTGACAATGCCCGTGCTTTTGGCGACGAAGTCCGTCGTCTAGTGCCGCTGCGTACCGTGACCTCGGCCCGCCGTGCGGCCTGATAGAATTACGCTCCAGCAAAAATCCCCGCCAAATATTTGGCGGGGATTTTTGCGTTTAAAATCGATGATCGACGAAGTGCTTTGCCTGGGCGCCGACATGGTAGAAGGCGGACTTCGGCGTGCGCCACAGGTCGGGCACTACCGGCGTGTCGGCGATCGGAATAGCGGTCTCGTCCCCCAGTACGCGCTGCGCCAGAGCACGGCCGAAGACAGTGCCCGGAGCAATCCCCCGGCCATTGTAACCGCTGACGGAAAACACGTTCGGCGCAACCTGATGTGTCTGAGGCAGGTTGTTGGTGGTCATGCCGATGCGGCCATCCCACCAGTATTCGAAATTAAAATCGCCGATCTGGGGAAAGAGTTTGCGCACGGAACGCTCGGCAAAGGCGCGGTGTGTGCCCTCGGCGATGGCATCAAGGCGGCCGATGCTGCCGAAGATCAAGCGGTTCTGCCTGTCGGTGCGGAATGAGGTCATGACGAGGCCCGTGTCCCAGCAGCCCTGCCGCTCCGGCAAAATCGTCGTCGCAACATTGTCCGGCAGCGGATTGGTTGCGAACTGGAAGTATGGGAGAATGGTGAGCTCTTCCGTATGGGCTTTCCAAGGCGTCTTGCTCACGGTTGCGCCGTAGGCGTTCGTGGCGAGAATCACATGCTTTGCGGTGATGCTGCCGCCGGGCGTGGCGAGCTTCCAGAGCTCACCCCTGCGCTCGGCGCCTTCCAGTGGCGTATCGGTGAAAATGCGGGCGCCTGCTGCCAGTGCGGCCTCGGCAAGGCCACGGGCATAGGCGAGCGGCTGGATCGTGCCGGCGCGGCGATCAAGCAGGGCGCCGGAAAAGCCGGTCGCGCCGGTCAGCTTACGCGCGGTTTCCGCATCCAGAACCTCGACGGGCGCTCCGAATTTCTTCCACTGCGATTGACGCTCCTGCACCTCCGTCACGCCTTCGGCGCCGACGGCCATATGCAGCGTGCCGTTGCGAACGGCCTCGCATTCCATGCCATGCTTCTCGATCAGCGAATAGACGAGGGAAGGGCCGTCGCCGAGTTCGGTCAGCAGCCGCTCTCCGCTCTCCTTGCCCAGTGTTGCGATCAGGTCGTCCGGCTTCGTCCAAATGCCGGCATTGACAAGGCCGACATTGCGGCCGGAACCGCCGAAGCCGATCATCCGAGCTTCGATGACGACGGCCTTGACGCCTTGTTCCGCGAGGTGCAGCGCGGCCGACAGTCCTGTAAAGCCGCCGCCGATGATAGCGACATCGACGGCGATGTCGTCGGAAAGCCTTGTCGTCTGCGGTGGAGGGGGCGCCGTCGCGTGCCAGAGGTTGGGAAGAGCGCGTTCGGCCATCGGTGGTCCTTGTCAGTCCGGGAGTTGAGCTTCCCTGACGATAGAACAATGCGGGGCGCTTGTTTCATGACAACATCTCATGAAGTCATGAAGGGGATTGGCGACGTTGGCCCCTTATCCGGTCTGTTGGCCACCTTCCCCCAGAAAGCGGGAGAAGATTAGGATGAAGGGTCGAAACCGCGAAATCAGTCGACGAACTCGACCGTCGTTCCCACGCTCACCATCTTGGCAAGCTCGGTCGCATCCCAGTTGGTCAGCCGGATACACCCGTGGCTCTGGGTCTTGCCGATCTTGGACGGTTCCGGCGTTCCGTGAATACCGTAGGTCGGCTTCGAAAGCGCAATCCAGACCGTGCCGACCGGACCATTCGGACCCGGCGGAATGGAAAGGACCTTGTCGTTGGCGCCCTGCTGGAAATTGATTTTCGGGTTGTAGGTATAGCCCGGATCGAGCGCGATACGATCGACCTGCACGGTACCGGACGGCGAGGGCGTGTCCGAAGAACCGATGGAGGCGGGATAGGCGGCGATCAGCGTGCCTGCCTCATCATAGGCGAAAAGCTGCTTGCGGCCCTTGTCGGCCAGGATGCGGGTGACCTTGCCGGTCTTCTTCTCACCGGGCGCGATGACCTTGATGATCGTGCCGGGCACAGTGAAATCGACGCCGGGGTTCAACTCGCGCAGATAGGCCTCGTCCATATGGAATTTCTCGCCCAGCATCTCGGCCGTGGAGGTGAAGGACAGGTGGGGAAGTGCTGCCTTATGAGCATAGTCTTCGGGAATGGAGGCGACATAGGGACCGGCAGCGTCGGCCGCCGTGATCGTATAGGACTTGATCGGCAGACCGCCGTTCAGCCGCAGCCGCTCAAGAATGTCTTCGGTGTTGTTCGGATCGAGCGTTTCGCCCGTCGCCTGTTGCCAGGCCTCGATCGCCTTGGTGACGTTCGAGCCCTTTTTGCCGTCGATGACGCCCGGTGAAAAGCCTTCGCGATCCAGGAAAAGCTGAAGCGCGGTGATTTCCGCGCTCGACTTCTTGCCAATCGCAGCAGCCGGCGCAAGCGACGGACCACGCGGGCTGTCTTGCAAAGCCGGCAAGGCTGCACTGTCGTTTTCATCCGGCAGGGAAGCGGTCTGAGAATCAGGCAGCGGTTCTCGATCGACGCCCTGGAGATTGTCGTTATAATCCGGGATCGATCCTGTCACGTCGCCGGGTTCGCGGAAGGCGGGGTCGCGATAGTCCGGAGCGGCGTTGTAAACGGTGTCGCCATAACGGCGAACCGAAGAGCCGTAACCCTGATTGTCATAGGAGCGATTCGCTTCCTGCCGGCCAAAGCCGTCGATCGCCCGGCTCCGCGGGCGGCCGGAGCCCATGACGGTCGCGACGACGTTGCCCCAGTTGTCGACCAGCACCGTGCGCCCGCGCCGATCGCGCATGATCGCGACCTCTCCCGATTCGGGGATGTAATCGAGGATTTCACCTTGCGGGGTGACGAGCACGGCATCCGGCGGCAGTTGGCCGAAATCCTGGGCCGTGGATATTCCAGCGCTGATGCCGAAGGCACTTACGGCTGCAACAAGGGCGATCATGGTCCTGAAACGGGGCGTCACTTGCAAACCTGCTGTCTTCCGGTTGGTCTCGGAGCGAAGAAATCAAATGGGACGGTAATGTGAAAAATCTGAATTCATCATGAACATCTCGTTAATCGCGACGTAATTCGTTAGCTTGGCTCTTTCAAGGCAACTGTGCGGCAGCCATAAGGCACAGATATCAAACGTTTGTCGGCCGCATTTGGTTTCAAACCGGAGGGAACGATCAGAATGCCGATCCGCATCGCAGGGCAGGGGAGTGAAGGAAATTTCCATATCCTTCTCGATCGGCAATCGGCCCTAGATATAGCAGCCTTCGTGGTCGATGGCTTCGACCTTTCCCCGGGCGAAGCGATCCCGTCAGATGGCGATCCGCGTATCGATCACGCTCTGAAAGGCTTTCTCTTTACCTGCGGGCCAGATCATATCCGCCACCCGGAAACGCTCGATGGTGGAGGCGGGCTGTATCCTCTGCACGGATCGCTTGCCGGGACGCCGGTTCTCGAATCGGAAATAGCGGGACCGGAGCAGGCACCGGGCTGCAGGGCGATCATCGAGTGCGATCTTGCCGGGGGCGGACGGGCGCGGCTTGAGCGGCACTGGCGGGTGAATACGGCCCTTGGCGCGGTGCATCTTCAAGACCGCGTGACGAATATCGGCGATGACGCCTTTGCGCCGATGATGATGTATCACATCAATCTGGGTGGTTGGCTTATGGGCGCGGAAACCGAAATCATTGCCGATGCTTTCGCCGGCCAGGCGCGTCCCTGGCGGTTAGGAGAAGGGGAAAGCGCCCATTTTTGCGTGCCGGCGGCGGGGGTGGATGGCTGGAGCGAGATAACGCTTGGCCCGTTTCACGCGCTCTCCGATCGGTCCCTGCATGTCAGGTTTGCCACTGCAACCCTGCCGTTTCTCCAGATGTGGCGCTGCGAACGCGGTGACGCAAATGTCGTGAGCATCGAGCCAGTGTCCCATCGCATCGCCAAACGGCCCGCGCTTGCCGCGGCCGGCGAAATGCCGCTGCTTCACCCAACGGAAAGCATCACCTACGAGCTTGCCTTTCGCGTTGCCTGAGCTTGGCGACCGATTGACGCCCGCTTCACTCGGTCTTACACCAGAGCCGACATTTTCCGAGAAAGGGCCCCGCCATGGATATCCGCCAGATCAACGACGAATACTCGGTTACCGGACAGATCTCCGTCGAAGATCTCGATGCGATCAAGGATATGGGCTTCAAATCCATCGTCTGCCACCGGCCCGATCATGAAAGCCCGGATCAGCCGGAATTCGCCGCCATTGCAGCGCGCGCCGAGGAACTCGGCCTTGACATAGCGCACATCCCCGTCGGACCGGCAGGCGTAACGGCAGATGCCGTTCACCAGATGAATGATGCGCTCGATGCCTTCGAGCGCCCGATGCTCGGCTATTGCCGTTCCGGTGCCCGCTCGACGGCGGTCTATCAGCAGACGCAGCATATCCGGAACTGAGTTTCCGGCTTTTTGCAACACGAAAACGGCGCGCATCACACGCGCGCCGTTGCGTATGGAAATATTCAGCCCGCGCGAATCTGGCTTAATGTGCGCGTCGGCGTGATGGCTTCGGGATCGAGCCTGATCTCGACAATCGATGGTTTGCCGCTGGCCCGAGCCCGTTCAAACGCACCGGCAAAATCCGCGGTCTTTTCAACAATCTCACCATGTCCGCCATAGGCGATGGCGAGCGCCGCAAAATCCGGGTTGGTGAGATCGGTGGCGCTGACCCGGCCCGGATATTCCCGCTCCTGATGCATGCGGATCGTGCCGTAGATGCCATTGTTGATGATGAGCGTGATGATCGGCAGCCTGTAGCGCACGGCCGTCGCAAATTCCTGTCCGTGCATCAGAAAGCAGCCATCGCCCGCGAAACAAACGACTTCTCGCTCCCGAAACAGCGTCTTTGCGGCGACGGCGGCGGGCAGGCCATAGCCCATGGAGCCGGATGTCGGCGCGGCCTGCGTGGCGAAGCGGCGGAAACGGTGAAACCGGTGCACCCAGGTCGCGTAGTTGCCGGCGCCATTGGTGAAAATCGCATCATCAGGCACATTGGCCTCGATCCACTCCATGATCGGCCCCATCTGCACGGCGCCGGGTCCCGTCTGCGGCGGGGTCGACCATTCGAGATAGGCACCGTGCATCCGCCTGGTGCGATCGCCCCATGCGGGTGATCGTGTCGGAACTGACGCCGAAAGGGCAGCGACGAAATCGCTCGGTGACGCAGCAATTGCCAGATCGGGGCGATAGACACGGCCCAGTTCGCCCGGATCGGGGTGGACATGGACCAGCGTCTGTTTGGGATAG
The DNA here is from genome assembly GCF_001931685.1 of Pararhizobium arenae. Taxonomy (GTDB): domain Bacteria; phylum Pseudomonadota; class Alphaproteobacteria; order Rhizobiales; family Rhizobiaceae; genus Pararhizobium; species Pararhizobium arenae. The sequence goes on from NZ_MOOY01000007.1 coordinate 239,091, forward strand.
GGCACGTCGAGCAGCGTATAGCCCGACGACGGCATCTCCGACATGCGCCCGCCGATCAAGAGGACCAGATCGGCTTCCCTAATCTCCTTTGCCAGCGCCGGATTGATGCCGATGCCGACATCGCCGGCGTAATTCGGATGCAGATGATCAAACAGCATCTGCCTGCGGAACGAGCAGCCGACGGGCAGGTGCCAGCGTTCGGCGAAGCTTTGGAATGCGCTGACGGCCTCTGCGTTCCAGCGCGTGCCGCCAAGGATCGCGATCGGGCGTTCCGCCTGGGCGAGCAGCGCTTCCATGCGGGCAATCTGGCCGGGGCCGGGATGGCTTTCCACCGGCACGGCGGCTCGGGCGGCCACGGCGTCTACTGCCTTGGTCAGCATATCCTCCGGCAGCGACAGAACGACTGGACCGGGGCGACCGGAGGTGGCAACCGCAAAGGCGCGGGTCACGAATTCCGGAATGCGCGCGGCATCATCGATCTCGCCCACCCATTTGGCGACTTCGGTCAAGGCGCGGCGATATTCCACCTCCTGAAACGCTTCGCGCTCGCGAGCATCGCTCTGCACCTGCCCGACGAAGAGAATGACGGGGATGGAATCCTGCCGCGAGATGTGCAGCCCGGCGGAAGCATTCATGGCGCCGGGACCGCGGGTTACCATGCAGATGCCGGGCTCTCCCGTCAGCCGGCCCCAGGCATCCGCCATCATCGCAGCGCCGCCTTCCTGCCGGCAGACGAGCGTTTCGATGCCGCTGTCATACAGCGCATCGAGGACGGCGAGATAGCTTTCGCCGGGAACGCAGGCAATGCGCTTCACGCCGTTTGCCTGCAGCGTCTCGACGATCAGTTGTCCTCCGGTTTTCATGGTCTGCTCCTCCCAAAGCATGCGACCGGCGGCTAGATAGCCGGCGAGACCGGCGCGGTGCCGGCAGTCTTGTTGACCCGGCGCTCACGCCAGATGATGTAGAGCCCGGAACCGATGATGATGGCGATGCCGAGCCATTTCAGCGCGTCCGGCAGGTGATCGAACACCAGCCAGCCGAAGATGGTCGCCGAGACGATTTCGAGATATTGCAGCGGCGCCAGAACCGAAGCCGGCGCGGCGCGATAGGCATAGACGCCCAGTACGCCCGAGATCGTCGCGGTGACACCGACGCCCAACAGATAGAGCATGGCTTTCGTATCCGGCATGACCGGATCGAAGATCGCCGATCCCGTTCCATCGCCGAAATAGAGCATCACCGCGCAGAACAATGCCCCCCAGACGCCGGCATGGAACTGCATCGACCATGGGTCCTCGTTCTGCGCCACAAGCCGCGTCACCAGCAGGAAGACAGCGAGCGTGAAGGCGGATACCACCGGCAGGAGCGCGATCAGACCCACCTCCTGCATGCTCGGCTGGATGACGAGCATGGCCCCGAAGAAGCCGACGCCGCAGGCGGTATAGCGCCGCCAGCCGATGGTTTCCTTGAGGAAGATGCTGCCGAGAATGGTAAGGATGATCGGCTCGACGAAGAAGATGGCGATGGCATCCGCCACCTCCATCGCCTTCAGGGTGGTGATGAAGGACAGCATGGTGGCGACCAGAAGCGCGCCGCGCAAGGCATGCAAACCGGTTTTCCTCCATGTGAGATCGAACAGCGTGCCGCGCGCGATGACCACCGGCAGAATGAACAGCACCTGCAGGGCGAAGCGGACTGCGGTGATCTCGCCTGAAGGGATGGTCGTGATCGCCAGTTTTGCGAAGATGTCGATCAGCGGCGAAATCAGAACCGCGATCACCATCAGCGTCAGGCCGAGGGACACGTCGTCCTTGCCGGCGATACCCACTGCTTTCTGGTATGTCATGCCTGTGCCTTGCGTCGTGCGTCGGTGAGGGCGACGCACCAGGCGGCGAAATCCCGGACGGGACCTTCCCTGCCTTTTTCGTTGAGCGTCTCGTGTCGCATTTCGGGATAGATTTGCGTCGTCACATTTAAAAAACCTTGGCGCTCAAGGCGCTTCGCCAGCCATGTGATCGCGCGACCCCGGTCCGTTGCAGGGTCCTGTCCACCACCGACAAGATGGATTGGCAGGCCGGTCCGCAGGCGGCGCAGCCGCTCGCCGCTTGCTCCGGCAAATGTCATTTTGAACAGATCGATCCACAGCGAGACGCTGGCATCGAACCCGCAGAGCGGATCGGCTATATAGGCGGCCACTTCCTTTTCGTCTCGCGAGAGCCAGTCGAAGGGGGTCTTGTGCCCGTCAATGGATTTCCCCCATGCGCCGAATGTCAGGTGTGGCAGGATCGTGCTTGGAACGTCCGACCCCTTCAGCATGCGCTCCGCGGCTAGGATGAGAAGGGCGGCACGACCGGCAAGGCCCGGATTGAAATTGGAATTCCACACCGCCAGCCCGTCGTAAAAATCCGGATGCTCCTCGGCAGCATTGAGCGCGATCAGGCCGCCCATGGAATGGCCGAAAAGAATGACAGGCAGGTCGGGGTGTTCCGTTCTGGCCAGTTTGCAGATGGCCGTGATGTCGTCGACCACCTTTTGCGGTCCATCAGCCAGCGCGTAGCGACCGAAGGGAGCATCCGCGCTTTGCGTCGCGCCATGACCGCGATGATCGTGCGCATAGACGTGGAAACCCTGCAGTCCCATCACCTTGGCGAAGCGGTTGTAGCGCGCGGAATGCTCCGCAAGTCCATGGCTGATCAGAAGTATTCCGCGTTCGGGTGCGGATGCAGGCTGGTATCGCCAGGCAAGCGTTGCGCCCGTTGGGCTTTGCAGCGCCCTTACCTCTTGAAACATCATGCCTCCCGTCGTCCGGTGCCGCAGCGCAGTCGCGTCTCGCGGTCTTTGTCACGCACTCAAGGAGATTTGCTGGGCGAAAGCAATGGCCTCTTGTTGATGGTTGCGCATTACCTCAGAAAAAATCGCACCATGATAATTTGGGGTTGTAATATTCCCGTTTTTGTTGGTTAATGATCATGTTTTGTTCTCGTTGTGGGAGGTGAGCCATGATCATGATGATCAGACAGGTTGCATGCTTTCTTGTTGTCTCTCTGATGGCTTTCACGGCCCACGCCGACGGTGCTCAGACTGCCGCGAGGCAAAGTGAAAAAGGCCGGACGACGGTTGTCTTCGCCGTAAGCTGGCTGCCGGGCTTCTGCGTGACCCGGCCCGAGCGCGCAGAATGCAAGGCGCAAAAACCGGGCAGTTTCGATGCCACGCATTTTACGCTTCACGGGCTATGGCCGGTCGGCAAATCCTACTGCGGGGTCGATGCCACCGTCAAAGCGCAGGACCGAAAGAGGAAATGGCTGGATTTGCCGCGACCGGAGCTTGAGGCGGATGCGAGAGTGACGCTTGCTTCCGCGATGCCCGGCGTCCAGTCCGGCCTCGATCGCCACCAATGGGTGCGCAGCGGCCGCTGCCATTCGCCGACAGCGGACGCCTATTTCAAGACGCAGATGCAGTATCTGAATGTTCTGAACGGCTCGGCGGTTCGCGGTCTTTTCGTCGAGCGTCTGGGAGGGCACGTAAAGGAGCAGGAGGTCCGGCAGGTTTTTGATCGCGTCTTCGGGTCGGGTGCCGGTGATCGTGTGCGCCTGCAACGCCGCAAAGTGGGTGAGACGACGGTTGTAACCGGATTGACGATCGGGCTGGGCGGAGGAACGTCGAACCTTCCGGCGAAAGCGGTTTCCGATGTCGGCGTGCGCGCGAGCGAAGGTGATGGAGACTACTCCGATCTCTCCGCGTTGATCCTCGCCGCCGATGCGATTGACGGCAAATGCCCAACCGGTCTTATTCGGAGTGTAGACGCCCGCTAAACCGGAGATATCGCCGGTTTCGACATTGCTCCTGCGGGATAATTCGCCTACATAGCGGCCAAAATTTAATTCCGTCGGAGCAGAGCTTAATGGCACGCCAATTCATCTTTCACATGTCGGGGCTGAGCAAGGCCTACGGCGCGAAGAAGGTTCTCGATAATGTGAGCCTTTCTTTCTATCCGGATGCCAAGATCGGTATTCTCGGCCCGAACGGCGCCGGTAAGTCGACGGTTCTGCGCATCATGGCGGGTCTCGACAAGGAATATACGGGCGAAGCCTGGGTCGCCGAGGGTGCAACGGTCGGTTACCTCGCCCAGGAGCCGCAGCTCGACCCGGACAAGACCGCGCTTGAAAACGTCATGGAAGGCGTTGCCGACAAGACGGCGATCATCGAACGCTACAACGAACTGATGATGAACTATTCCGACGAGACCGCCGAAGAGGGCGCGCGTCTCCAGGACATCATCGACGGCCAGAACCTCTGGGATCTCGAAAACCAGGTCGAAATGGCCATGGACGCGCTGCGCTGCCCGCCGGGCGATGCCGACGTCACCAGCCTTTCGGGTGGTGAACGCCGCCGTATCGCGCTCTGCCGTCTGCTCCTGTCGAAGCCGGACCTGCTGCTGCTCGACGAACCGACCAACCACCTTGACGCGGAAACCATCGGCTGGCTTGAAAACCATCTGCGCCAGTACCCGGGCGCCGTGATCATGATCACCCACGACCGCTACTTCCTCGACAACGTCACGGGCTGGATTCTTGAGCTCGACCGTGGTCGGGGCATTCCCTACGAAGGCAACTACTCGGCCTATCTGCTTGCCAAGGCCAAGCGCATGCAGCAGGAATCGCGCGAAGACGCGTCCCGCCAGAAGGCGATCAGCCGCGAGCAGGAGTGGATTGCCTCCAGCCCGAAGGCGCGTCAGTCCAAGTCCAAGGCCCGTATCAAGGCCTACGACCAGCTGGTGGAAGCGGCCGAAAACATCCGGCCGACGGATGCCCAGATCATCATTCCGGTTGCAGAGCGTCTCGGTAACGTCGTCATCGAACTCGACGGCATCAGCAAGTCCTACGGCGATCGCCTCCTGATCGACGATCTGTCGCTGAAGCTGCCCCCGGGCGGCATCGTCGGCGTCATCGGACCGAACGGCGCCGGCAAGACGACGCTGTTCCGCATCCTGACCGGTCAGGAGCAGCCCGATAGCGGCTCGATCCGCGTCGGTGACAGCGTGCAGTTCTCCTACGTCGACCAGAGCCGCGATGCGCTGGCTGGGGAAAAGACCGTCTGGGAAGAAATTTCCGGCGGGGCAGAAGTGGTCAAGCTCGGCAAGTTCGAAATGAACTCGCGCGCCTATTGCGGCGCCTTCAACTTCAAGGGGGGCGATCAGCAGCAGAAGGTCGGCAATCTCTCAGGCGGTCAGCGCAACCGCGTTCACCTTGCCAAGATGTTGAAGTCCGGCGGCAACGTTCTCCTGCTCGACGAACCGACCAACGACCTCGACACCGAAACCCTCGGCGCGCTCGAAGTCGCGCTCGAAAACTTTGCCGGTTGCGCCGTCATCATCAGCCACGACCGCATGTTCCTCGACCGTCTGGCAACCCACATCCTCGCCTTCGAAGGCGACAGCCATGTCGAATGGTTCGAAGGCAACTTCGAGGATTACGAAGCCGACAAGATCCGCCGCCTCGGCCCGGAATCGGTCAATCCGAGCCGCGTCAGCTACAAGCGTCTGACGCGATAAGCTGTCTTGCGGGGCGTGGTCTGAAGCCACGTTGCGCTATCATGCAGAAGGGCGGTCCGCAGGGGCCGCCCTTTTCGTTGGGGCACCTATTGCCCGCACGCTCCAACCCCTTCTCGCGGGGCACCTCACCGTAGCAACAAGACCTTTTTCAGCGACGTTCCATTTCCGAGTTGCGCGACCACATGAAATCACATAAAGATATCTTTATGTGTTGATGGGGTTGTTTATGGTAGACGCACAGGGCCTTGGATTGGACGCGCTGGTCGACGTATTGAAGGCGGCAGGCGAGCCCACGCGGATGCGACTGCTGGCGCTGCTTGCTGCCGGAGACCTGACCGTCACCGATCTTACCGAAATTCTCGGCCAGTCCCAACCGCGTATTTCCCGCCACCTGAAGCTGCTCTCCGAAGTTGCCCTCATCGATCGTTATCAGGAGGGCGCCTGGGCTTATTTCCGGATGAAGAACGAGGGCGCGCCGGTCAGGCTTGTGCAGGACATGCTGTCAGCCGCCTCGCGCTCGGATGCCGTGCTGGCGCGTGACAGTGAGCGTCTTGTTGCCTTGAAGCGGGCGCGGGCGGAAAAGGCGCAGGCCTATTTCAGCCGCAATGCCGGTGAGTGGGATGCGCTGAGGCGCCTGCATGTCAGCGAGGCCGATGTGGAAGCGGCCCTGAAGACCGTCGTCGGGAACGACCCGGTCGATGCGCTGCTCGATCTGGGAACCGGTACTGGCCGCATTCTTCAGCTCTTCGAGGGGATTTATCGTCGCGGCATCGGTATCGATGCCAGCCGCGACATGCTGGCCGTCGCCCGCGCCAATCTCGATCGCAGCGGCACCAGCAAGGCCACCATTCGCCACGGCGATATCTTCAACCTGCCGCTGGATGGCCAGGCTTTCGATCTCGTCACCATTCACCAGGTCCTGCACTTTCTGGAGCAGCCGGAAGCGGCCGTTTTCGAGGCCGCGCGCATGCTGGCCCCGGGTGGACGACTGGTGATCATCGATTTCGCTCCCCATGGGCTTGAGCATCTGCGCGACGAACATGCCCATGTTCGCCTCGGCTTTTCTCACGCGACGATGGCGGAGTGGCTGGAGCGGGCAGGGCTCTCTGTCGAGGATGTGGTCGATCTGAAGCCGGATAGCGACCGACAGCTGACGGTGTCCATCTGGCTCGCGCGGGATCGTCGCGCTGCCGATCCTAAGGTAAATGACAATACCGGTGCCGGGGACGTCGAGCGCACCCGTTATGCCCAGGCGGGGAGGAACTGACCATGCCAATCCACACGCTTTATCCGGCCGAGCGCGGCAACCTGCACCTCTCCTTCGAATACTTCCCACCGAAGAACGACGACATGGAAACGCAGCTTTTCGAAACTGTCGACAAGCTGTCTGCCTTCTCTCCTGCATTCGTCACCGTAACCTACGGCGCCGGCGGCTCCACGAAGTCGCGTTCGCTGACCACCGTCTGTCGCATGATCAAGGAAACCGGGCTGGCGAACACTGCGGCGCACCTGACCTGCGTTGGTGCGACGAAGGCGGAGGTGGATGCGGTGGTTGATGAATTCGCCAGCTGCGGTGTTCGTCATTTCGTGGCCTTGCGCGGCGACCCCCAGGGCGGCATCGGCACGCGCTATGAACCGACGCCCGGCGGCTATGACAATGCAGCCGCACTCGTTGCGGGTATCCGGGCCAAGGGCGATTTTGAGATTTCCGTGTCGGCCTATCCGGAAAAACATCCGGAAAGTGCGGATGTCGCAGCCGATATCGACATGCTGAAGCGCAAGGTCGATAACGGCGCAACCCGGGCTCTCACCCAGTTCTTTTTCGACAACAACGACTTCGAACGCTATCTTGAGCGTGTGCGCCGGGCCGGCATCAGTATTCCCATCGTGCCCGGCATCCTGCCGATCAACAATTTCGCCCAGATGCGCAAGTTCGCTGGGCTCTGCGGAGCGCGGGTGCCGGATGCGATTACCACACGGCTCAGCCATCTGGATGAGCAGCCGGAGGAACGCTTCAAGGAGGCGACCCATATCGCCGCAGAGCAGATCGTTGATCTGGCCCGCCGCGGCGTGCGGGATTTCCATCTCTACACCATGAACCGCTCGCCCTTAATCACAGCGGTCTGCGATCTCGTAGGCTTCGAGCGCGCGCCGGTGGCACAGCCCAAACGGCACGAGGGCGCAGCTGCCTGATACGGGCAATCTTAGTGCGTGACATGAAAAATCCCTGCCGGGTAGCCGACAGGGATTTTTCATGTGAGGCAGTCTTTTATCAGCATGCGCAGTCTGCGTTGGATATGCTGTATGGCTGCAATGGCATCCGGATTTGGTCCGGTTATTTGTCTCCTGGCGCTTTCAAATGAAAAGCATTGTTGCGACGAAGACGAACGCTGCACTTATCATGAGGACATTCAGCGAATGCGTAAGTCCCATAATCGGCCCTCCTTGCGTTAACGTCTGAAAGATAGGGTGAAAATGCCACACCTCAAAGAGGATTTTATGCTGCACCGCGAGAGAAGCATGCGGAAATGAGGTTATGCACAGGCTTAAGATTCTGAATATATTATATTTTATCACCGCCACATTTTTTTCACATTTCGGCCGATCTCGTTAATGTGAACGGCTGAAATATCCCGTGTGTCGTCAATTCGACACAGACTCACGAGGTTCGTTAACTTTTCCGCAGCCACGAAATCAACCGCCCGTCCAGGACCAGCAGACCGAAGGCGATTAGTGCCATACCGGCCAGATCGGCGGCATGGAGCGTTTCTCCCAGAAACAGGAAGCCGAGCAGCACGGCGCTGGGCGGCACAAGCAGGGTGACGAGCGAAGCATTCGTTGCACCGGCCTGTGCGAGGATACGGAAATAGAGGATGTAGCCGTAGGCTGTCGAAAGCAGCGCCAGCGCGAGAATGGCCGATAAGACCGTCACCTCCGGCATGGCAAGCTGCCACGGCTGATCGATCGCAAGAGATACGGGCAGCATGATAACGCTTGAGGCGATCAGTTGTCCGGCTGCCGTGACCGGCGGCGCAAGATCGCGGAAGCCTTTGCCATAGATGGCGGCGAAACCGTAGCTGACGGCCGCCGCCACCGGCAGGATCAATGCCCAGAGCGGCACGCCGCTGGTCGGCGAAAGGCCGGTAAACGCGCTTGGGCCGATGAGGACAGCCGTTCCGGCAAGGCCGAGCAGGCAACCTGCGATTTTCATGGCGCTCAGCCGTTCGTCCGATGTCAGCACATTGGCGATCAGGACAGTCCAGACCGGCGTGGTGGCATTGAGGATGGCCGCAAGGCCGGCGCCGATCTGCGTTTGGCCGAGGAAGATCAACGTGTGCGGGATCGCATTGTTGATCAGGCCGAGGAGAAGAAACTGGCGCCACCGGCCGGCGAAGGCCGCATAGATACCGTGCCGGCCGGCAACGTAGATCTGCAGGGCAATCGCCGCGAGCGCAACGCGCAGCAGAACCAGCGTGAACGGCGGAATGGCCGTCACCGCGATACGGGCGAAAAAGAAGGAGCCGCCCCAGATCAGGCCGAGAAGGCAGAGCAGCCCCCAGGTCGAGGCGTTCATGCGCGCCGCATGTTGCTCGCGTGCCGATAAGGCCTGTCGCTCCAGATTTCGCTGCATATGCCTTGACCTTTCAGCACCTGATTTGAAACATGGTTGCGGGATACGCATTTCGGCGTGAGATCGCCACCCGATTCGTGTGGTGACCGGGGTGAATGAGGGAGCTTGCGCTGGAACCGTTAGATGCCGCCGCGCAAACCGCATCCCATGGCGATCAGGGCCTTGTCTCCATCGCTGTCGTGGTCGCCGTGGCGGCCTTGCTTGGCCTAGGGTTTCTGCGGCTGCGTCAGCCGCCGCTCGTGGGGTTCATCCTTGCCGGTATCGCGCTCGGTCCCACAGGCTTCGGCCTGATCTCCTCCAGCGGAAATGTCACCCTGCTGGCCGAAATGGGCGTCGTCGTCCTCCTGTTCTTCATTGGTATGGAGCTTTCCGTCAAGGCGTTCACCCTGACGCTTCGTCAGGCCTTGCTGGTTGCCGGCGGGCAGGTGACGGTGGCGCTTTCGGCGGCGCTGCTGATCGAGCTGGTCACGGGCGCAAGTCTTGCCGAAGGCATGATCCTCGGTTTCGTGGCGGCAATGTCCTCGACGGTCGTTGCCATGAAAATGCTGGAGGATATGGGTGAGCTTCGCAGTGAAACGGGCAGGATCGCGATCGGTGTTCTGATCGCGCAGGATGTCGCGGTCGTGCCGATGCTGATCCTCGTCTCCAGCCTTGGTGGCGGGGAGCTGGATATCCCGGCGATCGCGCTGAAGATGATTGTTGCCATCGGCTTGCTGGCCGGTCTGCTCTGGTGGTTCGGTCACCGCAGCAAGCTGAAGATTCCCTTCAGCGAATCGATGGAAGACAAGGTCGAGATGCTGGCTCTCGGCGCCCTGGCGCTCTGCTTTTCGGCGGCCGCCGTTTCCGGCCTTGCCGGCATGTCGCCGGCCTATGGTGCTTTTCTTGCAGGCATCGTGCTCGGCAATTCCACCTTGCGCAGTCGCATCATCCCGGTGATCGAGCCCATCCAGAGCGTTCTGCTCGTTGTTTTCTTCCTGTCCATCGGCCTGTTGATCGATTTGCCCTTCGTGTTCGATCATGCGCTTCTGCTGCTGGGCGTCGCGGTCATGGTCATCGCCGCAAAGACCGTTCTCAACATCTTCCTCCTTCGCAAAACCGGTTCTTCGCCGCAGGTCGCGCTGATTGCGGGTCTTTCGATGGCACAGATCGGCGAGTTCTCCTTCGTTCTGGCCGCCGCCGGTTTCAGTGCCGGCGTGCTGCAGCTTGATACCTACAGGTTGGCCATCACCGTCACGGCCATTTCGCTTCTCGTATCGCCGGTCTGGGTCAACCTCATGCACCGTGTCGAGAATATCGCATCCGAAGAGCTGGAAGATTACCGTGCAGCCTTTGCCGTCGCCTATGCCCGCGAGATCGCCGAGCTGTCGCGTCAGGGGCAGGCGCTTGCGGGCGCGCGCTGGTCGATACGCCTGCGTTATCGTGCCTTGCGGCTGGCACGCCACCACCGCAAGCTTCGGCGTGCGCAGCAAAAAGGGCCGGAAAACCGGCCCTGAGAATGCTGCTCCTGCTGATCTGGGCTCAGAGGGCGTTCAGAACCGCTTCCGTTGCCCAGCCATCCGCAGGAATGCCGAGCCGCAGCTGTTCCTGTTGCAGCGCCGCGCGTGTGCCCGAGCCGAGGATGCCGTCGATCTTGCCGACATCATGGCCCATGCCCTGGAGCTTCGTCTGAAGCGCCTTCATGGCGTCATCGCTCAGGCCCTTTTCAGGGTTCCCGCCATTATAGGACGGAGCGCCGTTGAGGCGGGTGGCGAAATAGGCGGCCGAGGTCGTGTAGATGAACGACTGGTTCCATTCGAGATAGATGTTGAAGTTTGGATAGGTCATGAAGGCCACGCCCTTGCGGCCCTGCGGCAGGACGACGGAGGCCGGCAGCTGGCTGAAAGAGGTGTCGCCGTCGCGCGGCGTGACGCCGAGCGCAAACCAGTCGCCGGCGGTCATGCCCTGCTGCAGCCCGGTTTTTTCCCAGGGCAGGTTTTCCGGCACGCTGACTTCCTGAATCCAGGGCTGGCCGGCCTTGAAACCAAGGCTTGAGATGAACTTTGCTGCCGTCATGATGGCGTCTGGTGAGCTTTCCTTGAGCTTCACATGGCCATCGCCGTCGCCATCGACGCCATGCGCGATGATATCCTCTGGCAGCATCTGCACCTGACCGATCTCGCCGGCCCAGGCACCGGTGGTCGCCGCCGGATCGAGATCGCCGTGCTGGACCATCTCGATGGCCGCGATCAGCTGCGGACGGAACATCTCCGGGCGGCGGCAGTCATGGGCGAGCGTGACAAGGGCATTGCGGGTGTTGAAATCCCCCTGAACGGCACCGAAGTCGGTTTCCAGTGCCCAGAAGGCCGTGATCACCGGTGCCGGTACGCCGAATTCCTTCTCGGCGCGGGCGAAGACGTCGGCATATTCCTTCATTTTCTTCGCGCCGATATCAAGGCGCGCCTTGCTGACGGTGCGGCTCGAGAATTCGGTAAAACTTTGCTTGAATACGCCTTGCGCGCGGTCGCGGTCGAGCACCTTCTCGTCGATCCTTGCACCGGCAAGCGCCTGATCGACAATATCGGCAGGAATGCCCTTGGCAACGGCTTCCGCCTTCACGCCTTCGAGGAAGGTCGATAGGTCGCCGCCACAGGCCGGCGCCTGCTGTGCAAAGGCAGACGATGCCATGAGAGAGACGAAGGCGGTGGAGACAAGCAGTGGCCGAACGCGGCGGAACATCGCAAATCCTTCAAATATTTGTCCGTGCTGCTCAGGGGCGGAGCAGGGCGGATGCGCTGGGTTTCAGAACGTGATGCACGCCGATGCCATGGCATTGGGGCGGAAACAAGAATTTTGTATTCACGCTTTTAGCGAAGGTGAGCCTGCAGGCAAAGGCCTGACCTGCCGCGGCAATGGCAGAGTGGATGGTGATCGACGAATGGTATAGAATGAGAGCATGAGCAAGGCGGAAACCATCGAGAAGTTGCGTCAACATGCCGAAGCCATGAAAGGCATGGGCGCGACTGCACTTTATCTTTTTGGGTCGGTCGGTCGCAACGAGGCTGATGCGTCCAGCGATATCGATCTGTTTATCGACTACGATTCAGAAAGGCGGTTTTCGCTGCTCGATCTTGTCGAGATCAAGCAATATCTCGAAGAGAGATTTCAACTGGATATAGATGTTACGACACGCAGCAGCCTGCATCCGATGCTGCGTGATGACATCAAACGCAGCGCTATCCGTATCTTCTGATGGCTCCGCGCAAGGTCGGGCCAGTTCTTGCGGAAATACTGGAAGCCATCGAGACCCATACGGCTGGTAAAAGCCTTGCGGATTTTCAACAAAGCTGGCTTTTGCGTCTTGCCGTCCAAAGGGCCTTGGAAATTATATCCGAAGCCGCTCGGCATATTCCCGATGAGCTGCTGGTTATTGCACCGCGCGTCCGTTGTAAGCAAATCCGCGGCATCGGAAACATCCTTCGGCACGAATATCACAAAAATCGCGGACGATGTGATCTTGGCCGTTATCAGCAATGATATCGCGCCGCTGAGGGCTGCCGTTGAAGCTATCCGCCGACAGTTGGAAGTCGGGGAATAAGGCGGTGGCCTTTCACCGAACGCTGCGTTTCAGTTCTGCGCCACCTGTTGTGGCCGTGTGACTGCCGCAACCCACTTCTTCCAGTTCGCGGCAGAACCGGAAAAGACATTGATATCGGTTTCGCCGTCGATACCGGGAATGACGCCGGTGCTGGTGTATTGCCAGAAAGCCCAGCGGCGGTCGGAGTAGATTTCGTTCGGATGCTGGGCGACCGCGCGCACCCAGAAATGATAGTCGTTGAACTGGCCGACAAGGTTGTCGCGGTGGAAATCGACGGAGGTGTAGATGATCGGCCGTTTGCCGTAGTGGGCTTCAAGCCGATCCATGAAACGTTTCATCTCGGCCCGCACCGTCAGCGCCGGCGGGCGCAGGCGGCAGGTCGGGGATTCATTGTTCCACTCGACGTCGAGAACCGGCGGCATTTGCACGGCGCTTTTCGGGACATTGGCGATGAACCAGTCTGCCTGTTCATCCGCGGTGGAGCAGAAGTAATAGAAGTGATAGGGCGCATAGGCGAGCCCGGCGGCGTGTGCACCCCGCCAGTAGTCGTTGAAGCGGCTATCGACGCGATCCTTGCCTTCCGTTGCCTTCATGAACACGAAGGAAACTCCGGACTTGCGAACCTTTGCCCAGTCGACGTCGCCGTTCCATTTGGACACGTCGATACCGTGGACGGCGTGATGATGCGGCGTGCGCTCTCCGAAATTCTGCGGGTCCTTGTCCTGAAAGCGCGGCGGAATGGAGGACGTCGATACGAGGTCGTAGTCCGCATAGGTGCAGGCCGAAAGAAGCGTCAGGATAGGCAAGAGAGCCATAAAATGCCGGCGCATGAGGTTTCCGTTCCGAAACGATTGGATGGTGCGACCTCACACGATCATGCCCTTGATGTGACGATCCCCCGGGAGGCGTGAGCCCCATAGTCGTCCTATCATGGTAAAAAATAGGTTATTTTCAAGCCGCAAATGATTGAACGGCAAGCCCGATAAGCCGGGTAGACAGCCTCAATCAAGCTTCAGGCGTGGCGGCGGTAGGTTGCGAGCCAGGCGTAACCGCGACCCAGCGATCGAAATTCGAGGGTCGCGCCGGCGCTGTCCGCCCGCTGCCGGAGCACCTTCAGGAGATCCGGGCGTGGTGTGACGTGGAAACGTGCAAGCCACGCCTTGAGGCCTGTTCCCACAAAACCGGGAAGACCTTCCTGCTGGCCAAAATCGGCAATGTGCAGCGATCCGCCCGGTTTCAGCGCCCCGATGGCCGCATCGATTGCCGCTTCCCAGTCCGGGATCATCGACAAGGCATAGGAGATCACGATGCGGTCGAAACCATCGGTGCCGAACTGTTGCGAGGAGAAGTTCGTGGCGTCCGCGACCCGAAGTACCGGAGCAGTTGCGCCTTTCTGCCCGAGCCCGGCAAGCTTTGCTTGCGCGCTCGCCAGCATCTCGGCAGAGATATCCAGTCCGTAAAGCCGGCAGTTCGGAAAACGCTTTGCGATCAGGGCCATGTTTCGCCCGGTTCCGCAACCGACCTCCAGCACGCTGCCGCGGCGGGGCGCATCGAGATTGCGAATGAGCGTATCGCGTCCGAAGAGATAGTATTTGCGGGTGAGGTCATAGATGTGCCGCTGGTAACGGTACATCCGGTCCATGCGGGCCGCATGGGTGTCCAGGCTTGGGGAAAGGCTCACGGCTTCTTCCTGTAGATGTGGAAACCGCCATAGATGGCCGATCGATCCCTGTGGCCGAGTTCCATTGAACGGCTCGCGTCGTAATCCCACTGATTGAGCAGGGCTTCGGAGAGGCGACCGGTCAGAATGCTGTCTTCGGCAGCGGTGCGGAAGATCACCATGGCGCCGGGGGCTGCGGTACGGCTGATTTCACTCCAGAGATCGTTCAGCTGTGCGTCGGTCATCCAGTCCTGCGCGTCGAGCAGCACGTAACGATCAACGGTTCCGGCGGCCTTGCCGGAGAGTAGTTCGGTGTAGCTGGCGTGATGAACCGTAACGCGTTCTGCGCCGTCACGGATCGCGTCGCGACGGCTTTCCTGCAGGTAAAGCGGCAGAGCGCCTTCATGGGCCTGCGGATAGCGGCGGGCGAAGGCCTGCCAGGCAAAATAGTTTTCCTTCAAGGGGAAGTGACACACCAGCTTTTCGAGTCGCGCCCGCAACACGCTCGAAAGCGAGCGTTCTTCGCTGAGCCGCGCCAGTTCGTCGAACTGCTGCGGCGGGATACCAAGGCCGAAGAGCGAACTTTTGCGCGCCGTAATCCAGCGCACCACCGGGCGGTCGAAAAGGGGCGCCAGGCGCTCATCGAAAAACTGGCGCTGTTCGCGAATGGAGCGTGCCTTCACCAGTTCCTTCGGATCCACACCGTGCAACCGCGCGAGCAGATGCCCGAGCCCGATGAAACGGCCAAGCAGGCCGGTGCGGTAGATGTTGCGCGAGAAAACGCGGATGCGACGACGTCCGATCAGGTCGCGGCCGTTCCAGTAGTCGCGCGTCTCCCGGTCGAGCTTGGAGGCGATGAAGAGGTCGAAAGCCTGGATATTGCTGGCGTGCCCGGCTTCGGCGAAAAAGCGGCGTATATCGCCATAGCTCGGCAGATGCCGGAAGGCGGCAAGCTTGAGCCGGTTCAGCGCGATGTGATGCCGGTTGAGATCAACCACATCAATCTTGGCCGGTCCGGCGGAAAGATAGGCCAGCATGTTGCAGCCGCCGGACCCGATCGTGACGATCCTGTGGTGCGGCTTGATCTGCATCGCCTCCATATCCACGGCCGGGTCTTCCCAGATTTGCGGGTAGACGAGCCCGGAAAACAGGAGGCCGAACAGCCGTTCGGAAAGGCCGGCCGGGCTGAGGGCGTCGTGTTGAAGAAGGGCGGTCTTGAGCTTGGCTTTGGTGCTGCCATAGCCGGCATCGGGGGCGAGATCAGTCATTGCGCTGCCATCCGTTTTGAAGTTGACCGCTTTTATGGCGAGTCCGCTACAGTTTGATGACGTCATAAAGGAACAACCGCGCCGCCAATCTGGATGATGGGGCAAGGTTCGTGGCCATATACGCGCCGATTGCGCATCAAGCGTTTGTTAAACATGGCAGTTCGCACATTGCGTGTGGCGATGACACATTCATGATTTGGTAGCGAAATGGTTTATACAGTCCCCCCAATTTTAATGAGGCACATTTTCCATGTGCCATTTTGCGAAACCAGTCACAGCAGAATCAAATCTGTCGGGATGAACATGATGTTTAAGGTGTTTCCGCTCAGCTCCGAACCCCGCAATGCCTTGATCGGCATGGTTGCAGGCGTGTCGCTGCCCACTGTCCTGTGCCTCGGCCATAACGTCATGGGCGATGGCTCACCGCTGACCGTCGGTATGCTGGCCTTGTCGACGACGGTTGCCTTGCCCTTGATGAGCGGAGCGCTCGTGTTCCAGTGGAGCCGTTCTCGCGCACGCTTGATTGCGGAGCTGGAACGGAGGCGGGAAACGGAGGAGAAACTCTCCCGGGCCGTCTACACCGATCAGCTGACGGGCATTGCCAACCGTTTTGCCCTGGAGCGGGACTTCAACGCCGAGCCCGCGGACGGGGAGAAGACCTGTGGCGCGCTTCTGCTGCTTGATCTCGATCGCTTCAAATTCGTCAACGACACCATGGGGCACGATGCCGGCGATCAGCTGCTCGTGATGCTCGCCAATCGTTTGACAAGTGCCCTGAGCGGCGTTGCCGGCATTTACCGTCTGGGCGGCGATGAATTTGTCGTGGTTGTCGGCGGAACTCCGTCCGAGGGCAAGATTCATGATGTCATCGAGGTCATCGAAGCCCTGTTTCTGGAGCCCTTCGTGCTCGGTGCCGGCAAGTTCTGGAGTTGCGTCAGCATCGGCGTGGCCCGCGCCGCAGACAGCGATGGATCGATGTCCGAGCTTTTGAAGCAAGCCGATCTCGCGCTTTACAAGGCCAAGGAAATTCCCGGCAATGGGCATGTCTTCTACACCGCCGAGATCGCCGCCGAAGCGTGTCGGAAGCTTGAGATCGAACACGATCTTTCCCGCGCGCTGGCAGCCGGTGAGTTTTTCCTCGAGTACCAGCCGATCGTCGGCGTCGAAAGCCGTGCGGTGCGGTCGTTCGAGGCGCTCATTCGCTGGCGCCACCCGCTAAAGGGCGTCATTGCGCCTGATGTCTTCATCGGTGCTGCGGAAAAGACCGGCATGATCCTGCCGATTGGCAACTGGGTGATGCGGACCGCCTGTCTGGAGGCTTCGCGCTGGCCGGCACCGACGGGCGTCGCCGTCAATGTCGCCGGGGACCAGTTCAAGGATCGCGCCTTCGTGCCTTTCGTCAAGCAGTGCCTTTCCGAAGCCGGGCTTGCGCCGGGCCGCCTGACGATCGAGGTTACCGAATCGATCTTCTCCGTCGATGCGGACGTCATCTGCGAAAGTCTCGCGGAACTGCGCAGCCATGGTGTTCGTGTGGCGCTGGATGATTTCGGCATCGGTTTTTCGTCGATCAACAACCTGAGACGCTTTCCTCTCGATCAACTCAAGGTAGATCGATCCTTCACCCGCGCCATGCTCGCCAATCGGCGGGATGCGGAACTCGTGGATATCATCCTGCAGCTCGGCAGCACCTTTCAGGTTTCGACGACGATAGAAGGCATCGAAACGGAAGGGCAGCTCGAATTCGCGCGCTCCCGTGGCGTCGCCGAAGCCCAGGGGTTCCTGATCTCCCGCCCGGTGTCCGCCGCTGACGTGATGGGGATCCTTGAGCGCGGACGCGTTCAATCCGAAAGCCTTCGCGCCTGATGGATACAGCTATTTCTGCTTTTTGATCAATGGCCTGCCAGATTTTACGGAATTGATGGCGGCGGCCCCTTCCTAAGCGGAGCAAATCCTGTTTTTCTGACCGCGCTCTTTTGATGTGCAGGCGGACCATGTTCCGCATCCGGCAGAAACAGAGGCGAGGTGCATGCGTAAACTTTTGAAGTGGCTTGCGGGTTCGGCAATCGTCATCGTTGCGTCAGCTGCCGCCTGGCTTGCCGTTGCGCCGCCGGAACTTTTGCGGGTTGGCGACGCCTATGCGGCCAAGATCGTCTGTTCGAACGTCTTTCTCGCCGATCGTGACGCAGCCGATGTTCTCGCCGAGGACGTACAGGCACCCGGCCACCCGCTTCTGCGGTTCATTCGCGTATCCGTCGATGAGGCTCGCAAATCGGTCACCGCCCGCATCTTCGGTTTTGCAGCACCCGGCCATGCCATTTACAGGGAGGGTCTCGGCTGCACCACCGTCGCCGACGGCGATTTCGCCGCCTTTCCCGGCAATCGCCAGTTGCGTCGGCGCGGTGCGGCGGGTGATGAGGCCAAGCCATGGCCGGAAGGCGAAGGACTGGTCACGGAACCGGCGCTGCAATCGATTGTGTCCAACGACCAGCTCGCGGGGCCGGGTTTCCGCGCTATCGTCGTCGTCAGAAACGGGCGCATCGTGGCGGAGCGGTATGGCGAAGGTTTTAATCGCGCTACTCCCTTGCTCGGCTGGTCCATGACCAAGACCGTGACTGCCGCCCTTGTCGGCCTTCGTGTCCGGGATGGGCAGATGGCGCTTGATCGAGGCGACCTGCTGCCGCAGTGGCGCAACGATCCGCGCAGCGACATCAAGCTGTCAGACCTCCTTGCAATGCAGAGCGGCCTTGAGTTCAATGAGGATTACGGGTCCGTGACGGACGTCACGCGCATGCTGTTTCTGGAGGGGGACATGGCCGGCTTTGCGGCAGCCAAGCCTCTCAGCGCAACGCCGGGGACCCAGTTCAGCTATTCCAGCGGTACAAGCACGCTTGTCTCTCGCCTTTGGATGGAGACCTTCGGCAGTACGCGGGAAGCGTTGGTCTTTCCGCGCGTCGCGTTGTTTCGTCCGCTTGGCATGAGCAGTGCGGTGCTGGAACCGGATGCTCACGGAACCTTCGTCGGCTCGTCCTATATGTATGCGACAGCGCGCGACTGGGCGAGGTTCGCGTTGTTCCTGCTGCGCGATGGACGCTGGAACGATCAGCAGATTTTGCCTGAGGGTTTCGTCGATTTCATGCGCACACCGACGAAGGCATCGAACGGTGTCTACGGCGCGGGGCAGGTCTGGATAAACGGACCCGGAAACAAGTCGATCGACCTGCCGGATGATGCGTACTGGATGCAGGGCCATGACGGGCAGACGGTACTGCTGGTTCCGTCACTTGATCTTGCCGTGGTGCGCCTTGGCCTTACTCCGTCGTCGCTCGGTTACGATGTTCGAACGTTGGACGCGGAAATCATAAAGGCGATCCGTTGATCGCCTTTTGAAGTTTATTCCATGCGAATGGCCGGTAGCGCTTGTCAGCGCATGTCGAGTTCGTCGAGGAGGCCCTTGCGCTTGGCCGTGTAATAATAGCCGCTGGCGTACAGCTTGACGGCGTTGTCGTGCTGGTTGTCGGCAACGACAAAGGCGCCACGCAGATATCGGGTGGCATACTTCAGATTGGTCTCCGCATCGAACAGGCCTTCAGCGGGGCCATTGTAGCCGAGTCCCTTGGCCGTGTTGTAGCGGATCTGCATCAGGCCGTAATTGCCGTTGTGGTAGGCGCGCGGATTGTAGGTGCTTTCGCGCTTCACGACGCGATGCACCAGTTCTTCCGGCAGGTTGTTCAGCTTGGCATAAAAAGCGATGAGGCGATCCAGTTCCGGCCGCGAGCTGGTCGGCTTGGCAGCGAGCGCTGTCGTCAGGGACGCCGGCGTTGCGCTTGCAGCGGCGTATCCGACGGCAGAGCCCGGGCGCGGCATCGGCACGATCATCTGCTTGGCGACAAGGTTTTCAAGGCCCATCGGTTCGCCGGTATCGAAGTCCGATTCCATCGCCGCCATCGTGTACATGCCCTGCGGGATCTGCGGCGAGGTTTTCAGCGAAGCGGTCTGGACCAGTGCTGCGGCAGCCACCGGGAGCGCCTCCTGTTGCGGAACGGCAGAGGCGACCTGGGCAGGCGAAGCCGGCAGAGCGGTTTCCGCCGTCGCGAAGGCGGTCTGAGGAATGTCAGGACGGGCGGTCGGTACGCCGGGATTGCCGGGGACGACGAACGTGGTCGCAGCCGCTGCTGCCGCGAGATCGACCGGCGGTGGTGCATCGGAATCGACAACGGATGTGGTTGCTGCCGCAGCCGTTGCAGGCGCTGCCGTGGTGGCTGCTGCCGTTGCCGTGGCTGTCTCGTTTGTGGGAGCCTTTGCTTCAGCGGCGGGGTTGGTCATGGTGCCGAGCTGGGCGGCTGCCTGTTGAGCGGGCGTCAAAGAAGAATTTGCAGTGGCGTAGGCGGTTGGCGTAGGGACAGTGCCATTTTGTGTGGCAGGTACTGCGTAAGCGGCGGTTTGCGTTTGGCCCTGCGGTTGAGGCTTGGCCGTCTGAATCGCGGAGAGCTGTTTTGTCGAGGTGCTTTCGACGCTGGAGCATCCCGTTATCAGAGCCGCCGATGCAAGGGCACACGCCGTAAGAATCTGATTCGAAACGGTAAAACCGAACTTTGCCATTCTGTCGCTTTCCTGCTGTCGAGCCTTTCGGCTTCTCGCAATTCGGCGGTCAAAGGCCGCCAGACGTAGAGCTTCATTAACCTATAGACCAGTGGATCGCAAGAAGGCGGTCACATATGGCCTTTGTTCAGGCGCCTGCACGCCGCAAACGGGCCGTCAAAAGGCCGGCGCATATCAGCAGCGAGCCGCCTGCCCGGTTGACGATCCGTTGTATTTTCGAGGCCGAAGCAAGCCCATTTCCGATCGATATCATGGGTACGCCCTATAGCGGCGCAAGCCTGCGCGAAGCCTTCGGAACTATTGTTTCGCAGCGAGGGAGGACGAAAGCCGTGGGGCGGGCGAGGGGGCCGCGCCCGCCCCATGGATGTCCTGGCAGGCTGTCAGGCGCCCGCGCGCCAAGGCTGGCCGATATGGGTCATGACGTCGCCGAACCATTTGGCCGACGTGTCGAAATGCTTGCCGCCCTTGATGCGCGGGAACTCGATCGTGCGCAGCTTGCCGTTCTGGTCCTCGTCATGGCCGGTTACGCCGGACACCTTGTTAAGGGCGCTTTCGACCGCGAGATCCACCATCCCCTGGATGAGGCGCAAGTCGTCCTGGTTTGCCGGAGCGGAGCGGGCATAGTAGCCGGATTTCTGAACCATGGAGCGTTCCGCGCCCAGCAGGTTGGCAAACTGCTTGGAGAACCAGTTGCCCACATTGATGGTGTCGATCTTCACATGGCCGAAGGCGTCGCGCTTGATGGTTTCGCCGGCTGCTTCCCGCTCGGCGACGATCGCGTCGAGGCAGGCGCCTTCGCTCACGAACAGGGTGACGTAACCGGCCTTGTTCATGACCTCGCGCAACCGCTCCGCCTCGGCGTTCAGGTCGAAGGCCATTTCCGGCAGGTAGAGACCGTCGATGTTCTTCATCTGCGCGTTCATCATGAAGCCGTCGACGAATTCCTTCTCGCCAGTCATCTTGATGTAGGCCTGCGCCGTGGCAGCAGTCAGCCAGCCCGAATGGCGGCCCATGACCTCATGAACGACGAGCGTCTTTGGGGCGGCGCTTTGCTCGTTGCTGACGTGGTCGAAGAAGCGGGCCCCGTATTCGGCAGCCGTCCATGCGCCCAGCGTCTGGCGGATCGGCACCACGTCGTTGTCGACGGTCTTCGGCAAGCCGACGACGGTGAGGTTATAGCCATTGGCGCCAAGATAGGCGGCGAGGTCGGCGGCCGTGGTGTTGGTGTCGTCGCCGCCGATGGTGTGAAGAATGGTCACGCCATCCGCCGCCAGCCGCTCGGCGGCCACGCGCAGCGGGTTCTCGCCTTCCTTTACAAGCCCGCGCTTAACGCAGTCAGCCGCATTGGTCAGCTTCACACGGCTGTTGCCGATCGGCGAACCGCCGTGGCGGTGAAGGATAGCCGCCTTCTCGCGCATGTCGCGGGTGATTTCGATGCGATCGGCAAGCAGCAGCCCCTGATATCCCGAGCGATAGGCAATGAGTTCGATCTCCGGAGCGACATCGGTATAGCGCTCGATCAGGCCGCCAACGGCGGACGAAAGGCACGGGGCGAGCCCACCGGCGGTGAGCATGGCGACTTTCTGCTTGGGCATGATTTCTCCTCGGGTAGTGGCGGGGATGCGTGCCCCCGTTTCCGGCTGACTGTCTAGCGCAATTCCCATGCAAGGGAAATGACAGCCGGGCGCGCGCTGCGACTGCAAGCGGGAAATTTTAAAACAAAGCGTGCCCGGCTGTGTTTTGCATGGCGCAGCTCGACATCCTGCGAATGGCAGCTCGTTGGTTGGCGCATTGCTGCCTGAATATCGTTGTCCGCAAGTGACGGAAAAGGTTTGCTATTCTTTGAAAATAACGCGCTCCGCCGGCCTCTCCCGTGAAATGATGAGGGCCATCACAAAATTGTCAGATTGGCGATTCCGCAGGCTCGGAAGCTTGCTTTTTGTCGGTATTTCTGGTCAAGCTGGTTCTTCGCGACGGCAAAATGTGGGCGTCGCATTTCCGTTTTCCGTGCCTGAGAGCAGCCTTTGTTTTCACACGACCGGAACCGGCCTATGGGAAAGAACGTGCCTATGACTTTCTGGGACAGCCTGGTCGGTTTCGTCGCCGCGACGGGCAATGCGCTTGCGGGTGTGGTCGAGGCGATCCGGACGTTGTTCGAAGGTGACCCGGAAACCCGCCGCAAAGTGGCGTTTTCGGTCGCGATGATTGCGCTTTCGGCCAAGATGGCCAAGGCTGACGGTATCGTGACCGAGGCCGAGGTAAGCGCCTTCCGCGATATCTTCAAGTTCCCGGACGATCAGGCGCAGAATGTCGCGCGCCTCTACAATCTCGCCCGCCAGGACGTTGCCGGTTATGAGGCCTATGCGGAAAAGCTGTCCTCGCTTTGCATCTCCTGCGAGCAGAACTGCCCGATCCTCGAAGACATCATCGACGGACTGTTTCATATCGCCAAGTCCGATGGCGCGCTTCACGACAAGGAACTGAACTTCCTGCGCCGTGTCGCGGAGATCTTCCGCATGAAGGAAAGCCGCTTCGAAGAGATCATGGCCCGGCATGTGCATATCGACGGGATCGATCCCTACAAGGTTCTCGGCGTGTCTCCAAAGGATGATTTTTCGACGATCCGCAGCCGCTACCGCGTGCTGGTGACGGAAAACCATCCGGACATGCTGGTTGCGCGCGGCGTGCCGCAGGAGTTTCATGCGATCGCCAACGACCGGATGGCGGCGCTGAATGCGGCTTATGAAGCCATCGAGAAAGAACGCCGCGCCGCATGATAGAAGCATTCCCTGCTGATTACGCCAAGGCGCGCGTCGTGCCTTCGCCGAACCATGGCGAGCGGGCAGGGGGCGTGTCTCCCGATATCATTCTTCTGCACTACACCGGCATGCCGACTGCCGAAGGCGCGCTCGACTGGCTCTGTCGGGAAGAAAGTCAGGTTTCCTGTCACTATCTCGTCTATGAGGATGGTCGCGTGGACCAGCTCGTTCCGGAAAGCCGCCGCGCGTGGCATGCGGGCAAGAGCCTTTGGCAGGGCGAGACGGACGTGAACTCGCGTTCGATCGGTATCGAGATCGCGAATCAGGGGCATCCGGCTCTTCCGGCATTTCCCGAAAAACAGATCGCCGCCGTCGTCGAATTGTGTCGGGATTGTGGCGAACGCTGGTCGATCGCCCCTGAAAGGGTGCTGGGGCATAGCGATGTGGCCCTGATCCGCAAGGTCGATCCGGGCGAAAATTTTCCATGGAACATCCTCTTTAAGGGCGGAGTCGGGCATTGGGTTCCGCCGGCCCCAATCGGAGGCGGACGCTTCTTCCAAAAGGGAGATCAGGGTCAGCCGGTCGAGGCGATCCAGTCCATGCTCGGGCTTTACGGTTACGGAATTGAAGTCACAGGCGTTTTCTGTGAGAAGACGGAAGGCGCGGTTGCTGCATTCCAGCGGCATTTTCGCCCTGCGCAGGTGGATGGTATCGCCGATATTTCAACCCTCGATACGCTTCACAGACTGCTCTCGGCATTGCCGAAATTCCGGGCCTGACAGCTCTTTTTGCGGACGACCTTCGAAAATTCTAAACGGGTCGATATCCCTAATTTTGTGCGCTGCCACATGATTACCATGATGCACCGGCTTTTTCTGCCTCGTACCGAAGCGCAGGAAATGCAGGGGCTGTCAGTCTGAGACGTCAAGCTCTGTCCTGCCATTAAAGACCAGCAAGTGGGATCTTGCGGCAGGACGGGGTGCGTCCGGTGTGCCGCATCCCCGATACGGAGACTTCACACTCGATGCGAATTACAAAAGGTGCTGCGGTTGCGGCATGCTTCTGCATGCTCGTTTCCAGCGCGACGACGACCTATGCCGGGGGCATTCAAGACGAAATCATCAAGACTGAGGCCATTCCGTCGGTAGAACGGACGACAGGCTATCCCAAGCCCGACGTCGCCATCCAGGCGTCCGCCTACAGCGATATCATCGAAGATTACGCGGAAGAATACGGCGTTCCCGTCGATCTTGCGCATGCCATCGTCAAGGTCGAGAGCAACTTCAATCCGAAGGCACGCGGCAGTGCCGGCGAGATCGGCCTGATGCAGATCAAGCCCGCGACGGCGCGCATGATGGGCTACAAGGGCGGTCGCAACGGTCTGTTTGATCCGGAAACCAACATCAAGTTCGGCATGAAGTATCTGGCCCAGGCACATCAGCTGTCCGGCGGTTACACCTGCGGCACGGTGCTGCGCTACAATGCAGGTCATGGCGCCAAGCGCATGAACCCGGTGTCGCGCCGCTATTGCGGCAAGGTGCAGGCGATCCTCGGCTGATGCCGTCCGAAGGGCGGGCATATCGTCCCCGTCCTTGCGCAAGCCGGATCTGTTTTTGCGTACCGGCGCTTTGCGCATTTCCCGCCACTCATGCTATTCCCGATATCGGTCTTCGGAGTGGATGGCATGGCGGAAGAGTTTGATTTCATTGTTGTCGGCAAAGGCATGATGGGCGCTGCCGCCGGACGGCATCTTGCCCGTTCAGGCGCGAAGGTCGCTCTCGTCGGGCCTGACGAACCGTCCGACTGGCGGCGTCACGACGGCGTTTTCGCCAGCCATTACGACAATGGCCGCATCACCCGCACCATCGATCCCGATCCGGTCTGGGCGCGGCTCGCCTATCGGTCCATCGAACGTTATGCCGACATTGCCGAGCAGGGCGGAGTGGAGTTTTACAGTGAAGTTGGCTGCCTGCTGACCGCGAAAGCTCCTGGCGGTGATTGCGACTATCTCGACAACGTTCTTGCCGCCCGCGACCGCCTTCAGGTCGATGCTCCCTATCTCGAAGCCGATGCGATGGGCGCCAGGTTTCCGTATTTTGAGTTTCCCGCCGATTTTGGCGGCATCTTCGAGCCGAAAGGCGCGGGTCATATCAATCCGCGCGCGCTCGTGAAGGCACAGGTGAACGCTGCCGAAAAGGCCGGCGCTCGTATCGTCGCGCAGGAGGTTGTCGCCCTCACGGAGGAAACGAACGGCGTTCGCGTCGAGACAAGGGACGGTCTCCCGTTGAAGGCTGGCCGTGTGCTGATCTCCGCGGGCGGCTTCTCGATCTCGCGCAAGCTCTTTGCCCGCCCTCTCGATCTCGTCGTCCTCGGCCGCACGGTGCTGTTCGCCGAAGTCTCCGACGCGGACCTTGCGCGTTTCGCATCCATGCCCTCCTTGATCCTCAAGAGGGATACCGAAGACCAGAGCTTCTACATGCTGCCGCCAGTGCTTTATCCGGATGGTCGCAACTATATCAAGATCGGCGGCGATCCGACCGATATCCCGATGGAGGATGAGGCGGCTGCGCGGGCGTGGTTCCATGGCGAGGGGAGCCGGGAGGCGGCGGCCCATATGGCGAAACTCATCGCCGGCGTGATGCCGAACTTCAATCCCGTTTCGACCCACTCGGCGCCTTGCGTCACCACCTACACGCCGCACGGCTACCCCTTCATCGGCTTCACCGACAGCGATCGCATCGCGACCGTCACCGGCGGTAACGGCGCGGCGGCCAAGAGCTCGGACGAAATCGGCCGTCTCGGCGCCTCGCTGGTGCTGAACGGCGTGCTCGATGCCCAGGAATACGAGACGGATTTCGCTGTCTCCTACCGGCAATAGCACCTGAATCTGCGATTGCCTCTGGCAATTGCCGGTCGCCTCGGTTAAGCACCGCCTGCCAGTTGGCCGGGCAGCCGCTCTCCGCTAGGGCCGAAAGGCTGCGGGGGGAGGAAAGTCCGGGCTCCACGGAAAGACGGTGCCGGATAACGTCCGGCGGGGGCGACCCTAGGGAAAGTGCCACAGAAAGCAAACCGCCGCCTTCGGGCGGTAAGGGTGAAAGGGTGGGGTAAGAGCCCACCGCGGTCATGGCAACATGAACGGCACGGTAAACCCCACCGGGAGCAAAACCGAATAGGGATAACGTGGAGCGCGCAAGCGCTCCGGCCTTTTCCGGGCTAGTTATCCGGGTGGGTTGCAAGAGGCATCGCGCAAGCGCTGTCCCAGATGAATGGCTGCCACGTTCCGGCCTCGGCCGGAGCCATACAGAACCCGGCTTACAGGCCAACTGGCAAATTTTCTTTTTTGATTGTTTGGGTGCTGTCACCCTCTGTGAGGGTGAGCAGGTCCTGCTACTGGCCCAACGCAGTCGCCGATCATATTGCAGTGAAACCCGCGATATATAAAATTGCTCAATCTCAATGCGTAATTGTTTGAATGTTTTTGAGCTACTCCTACGCGCAAATGGGAGTTGAGAATGCGAGTTATATTTGTCCTCACTGCAGCGGCACTCGTAACTGCTGGTTTATTCGTCACCATGAAGATTCCCAACGTCAAAGCTGTAGAGCGGCTCTTGACCAGCTATCGTGCCGATCCTGAAGAAACTTCAAAGCGGCTTGAGGCAGCGGTTCTCGAATGCACGCCAGGTATTGCAGAAAGCCCAATTGGCATTGACTTCGCGAAGACAATTATCACGCCCCTGTACGTCAACACTCTTGAGCTTCGGATCAAGGGAGCGTCCAAAAGCAATTTCAATTTGCAACTTCAAGAGTGGATCAAAACCAATCATCCAGAGCTTTTGACAGCCCTACCAGACAGGGATTTTCGTGAGTTGGTTGGCTATCTCAAAAAAGTTGGAGAAGATGACGTTGAAAACTGCATTCTTTCTTCCGCGATATCGGGTGAGAGCGTCATGAAAACGAGCTCGAATAAATGGGACCTCCGCATCTAGCCTCAGAACCTTCAAGATGAACCGCTCTTAGCGCGAAGCAGTCGTAAGCGACCGTTCCCAATACCCGCAGTTATGGGTGGGGGAGAAATGATATGCAGCCCTTTCCGTGCATGCTTTTCCGCGCCTCATCTAGACGTTGCCGAATCGATTTTTAAGCTCTTTCGCCCAACTCTCTGACGCCAGCAGAAATGCCGTCCCGGAAAATAAACCCGACCATTTCCGCTCCAGTCCTCAGGCTCAGTTTTTAACCTCACCTTAACCATTCGAATTTAGATTTAAGAAACTGTTTTTGTTCGGGGTCGATCCGGGCGGAAAAGGGTTTCGGGGCCGCGCTGCAGACGTCGGCGATCCTCAGCTCAGCCGTCGGGATGCGAGCTCAAGAAGGTTTCGTCCCATTGACGCCCATATGGTCCCATGTTATCCCAATCATGCACTGCACAAGGGCGGTTTGAGGCCCAATCATCAAGCGTTTTGCAAGTGCTCCTAGCGGGGCGTGTGTCCGGGCATGTCGTCCGGCGGTCGTCTGTTGCGTGTATTGTTGGGGTGGCGTTCGGACGGTTTCGTCCGGCAGGGGCGTCCAGGGTTTCCGTATCGCGTCATGAACCGTTTTCTGTCCCATGCGACGCAGCGTATCGATGCGAAGGGGCGCGTTTCCGTTCCCTCGGCGTTTCGGGCGGTGATGTCGGCGTTGGATATCAGGGAATTATACTGCTTTCAGGATTTCGTGTTTCCGGCTATCAGCGCCGGCGGTCCGGAATTGCTGAATCGTTTCGAGAAGCAGATCGCGCTGGAGGATTCTCTCTCGGCGCAGGCCAATCAGATGTCGCTCCTGGTTCATGGGGGCGGGGTCTTCATGAAGCTCGATCAGGAAGGTCGGCTGGCGGTCACGGATTTCATCCGCGATTTCACCGGCATAACCAGCGAGGTGACCTTCGTTGGGCGGGCGGATCATTTTCAGTTGTGGGCACCGCAGGCGTTCCTCGAAGCGCAGGCGAGTGCGCGCGAAGAGCGCAGATTGCGAGGTCTGCGGTCTCAGTAGAGTGGAGAGACGGAATGGTGGCGGATCAAGGCGGAGGTTCCACTGAAGCCGATGGCGGACCGGTTCGCCACATTCCGGTTCTTCTTCGCGAAGTGCTTTCGAGCCTTGAGCCGGCTCCGGGAAAAATCATCCTGGACGGCACTTTCGGGGCGGGCGGCTATACCTCGGCGATCCTCAAAGCTGGTGCCGATGTCATCGCGCTCGATCGCGATCCCAATGCGATCGCCGGCGGGCAGGCTCTGGTCGCTGCGAGTGACGGCCACTTGCAACTCATCCAGTCCCGGTTTTCCGAGCTTGCCGATCACGCGCCTGCAGGCGGCCTAGATGGCGTGGTGCTCGACATCGGCGTCTCCTCCATGCAGATCGATGAAGCCGATCGCGGCTTCTCTTTCCAGAAAAAGGGGCCGCTCGATATGCGCATGTCGGCCGCCGGCGTATCGGCCGCCGATGTCGTCAATCGCGCCAAGGTTTCCGATCTCACCCGCATCTTCGGCTTCCTCGGAGAAGAGCCGCAGTCCGGCCGCATTGCCCGCGCCATCGAAAAGCGTCGCGCCGAAGAGCCGTTCGTCACGACCCGCGATCTCGCCGGCCTCATCGAAATCGTCACCCCGCGCAAGGCCAAGGACAAGATTCATCCGGCGACCCGCGTCTTCCAGGCGCTGCGTATTTTCGTCAATGACGAACTCGGCGAACTTGCCCAGGCGCTGTTTGCTGCCGAGCGGGCGCTGAAGCCCGGCGGCGTGTTGTCCGTCGTCACCTTCCATTCGCTGGAAGACCGTATCGTCAAGAAATTCTTCTCCGATCGCGCCGGCAAGGCTTCCGGCTCACGTCACATGCCTCTCGTCCATCAACGTGCGGCAACCTTCGCACCAGTTGGTAAGTCTATGGTTTCGGCCAGCGAAGAAGAAGCGGCCCTCAATCCGCGCGCCCGGTCCGCCAAGTTGCGATCGGCCGTGCGTACCGAAGCCCCTCCTGAGGCCGATGATATGTCCATCTTCGATTTGCCGAACCTTGCAAGCCTTGGAAAGATGGGGGCCTGAGACATGCTGCGTACCCTGGATATTGCCCTGATCGTCGTCATGACCGCTGCTGCGACCGTCACTTACACGATCAAGCATCAGGCTGAGAACAAGCTTGAGGAAGTCCGCAGGCTCGATGCCGCAATCAAGCTCGAGGAAGACACGATCGATCTGCTGCGGGCCGACTGGTCGCTGCTGACCCAGCCGAGCCGTCTCGAAAAGCTTGTCGGCGTCTATCAGCAGGATCTCCAGCTCATCCAGACCGCACCGACGCAACTCGCCAGGCCGCAGGAACTTCCAATGCTGAAGGCGGATGTGCCCGTGGAGGACGAGATCGCCAAAGGCAAGGACGGCAAGCCGGTCGCCAAGACGGCGAAGGCCGAAAAGACAGACAATATCCAAACCGGTTCGGTGGCCAACTGATGTCCTTTTTGTCGCGTATCATGGTGGTTAAGAGCAAGGCGCATTTCTCCGCTGGCGGCAGCAATCGTCCCGGCGAAGTCAACGGCACCTTTGTCGGCAGCAGGAAGAAAAGCGGCAGTCAGGCCCGCAGTCGCGTCGCGATCATGATCTTCGGCTTTACCGCCTTCTATTGCGTCATCGGCGGGCGCCTCGTGCAATATGGTCTTGCCCAACCGGACACCGTGTCGAGCATCGGTCGTGCCGATAACCTCATGGCCTCGCGCCCCGATATTCTCGATCGCAACGGCGAAATTCTCGCCACCGACATTCGCACCGTCTCGCTCTATGCCGAGCCGAACAAGATTGTCGATGCCGACGAGGCCGTCGAACAGCTCTCCACAGTGCTGCCCAACCTCAATGTTGCCGACATCTACAACAAGCTGAAGTCCAAATCGCGCTTCCAGTGGCTGCGCCGTCAGCTGACACCGAAGCAACAGAGCGAGATTCTGGCGCTCGGCATTCCCGGGATCGGTTTCCGTCCGGAAAAGCGCCGCTTCTATCCGGGTGGCCCGACGGCTGCTCACATCGTCGGCCACGTCAACGTTGACAACCGGGGCATCGCCGGCATGGAGCGGTACATCGACAGCCAGGGGCTCGCCGATCTCGCCGCCATCGGCATGACCAGCGACGCCAAGCTGGAGCCGGTCAAGCTTTCCATCGATCTGCGTGTGCAGAACATCGTGCGCGATTCCGTCCTGAACGCGATGACCGAATACCAGGCGATCGCGGCCGGCGCTGTGGTCATGGACGTGCATACCGGCGAAATCCTGGGCATGGCCTCCGTGCCGGACTACGATCCGAACAATCCGGCGGGCGGCGCCCAGGAAGGCTGGATGAACCGCATGTCGAACGGCACGTTCGAAATGGGCTCCACCTTCAAGTCCTTCACGACCGCGATGGCGCTCGATTCCGGCAAGGTGACGCTGAAGGACAGCTTCGACGCCCGTTTCCCGATCCGTATCGGCGGCTTCACCATCAAGGATTTCCACGGCAAGCATCGCGTGCTGACCGTTCCGGAGATATTCCAGTATTCGTCCAACATCGGCACTGCCAAGATGGCCGATATCGTCGGCATCGACGCGCACAAGGAATTTCTCACCCGCATAGGCCTGCTTTCGAAGATGCAGACCGAGCTTCCGGAAGTGAAGATGCCGAGCCAGCCGCGTGTCTGGAAGAAGATCAACTCGATCACCATTTCCTTCGGTCACGGCGTCTCGACCACGCCGCTTCAGACTGCTGTTGCCGGTGCGGCTCTCATCAATGGCGGCAAGCTCATCGAGCCGACCTTCCTGCCGCGCACGGTCGACGAGGCCGACGCGGTGGCTGTCCCGGTCATCAAGAAAAGCACCAGCGACGACATGCGCTATCTCTTCCGCTACAACGGCATTTATGGCTCGGGCAAGAACGCTCTCGTGCCCGGCTACAATGTCGGCGGCAAGACCGGCACCGCCGACAAGGTGGTCAACGGCCGCTACGCCCACGACCTGAACTTCAACGCCTTCCTTGCCGGCTTCCCGATCGACAATCCGCGCTACATCGTTCTCTCCTTCATCGATGCGCCCAAGACGGGTGAAAAAGGTGTCCGCACGGCGGCCGGCAACGCCGCGCCGATCGTCCGCAACATCATCAGCCGTTCGGCGCCGCTTTTAGGTGTGGAGCCGAAGTTCGGGGAAGATGGTTCTGCCTTGCTGGTGTCTTATTGACCGTGGAATGACAGGCGCAAGGATTCGCCAAGGGGCGCGTCAAACAGTTTGAAAGTGCAGTCCATGAAGCTCAATGAACTCCTTGGAGGGGATTTCCCTGAAATCGCCGCGCAGCTCACCGATGGCCGTGGCGATATAGATATTCGCGGCATCACTGCGGACAGTCGCAAGGTCGAGCCGGGGTCTCTCTTCGTCGCACTTTCCGGCACAAAGGCTGACGGTGCTTCGTTTATTGTAGATGCGATTTCCAAGGGCGCTGCCGCAGTCGTTTCCGAACACGCGGTTGCCGGTTCGTCCGTTCCGGTTCTTGAGACGTCCACGCCCCGCCGCGCCCTCGCGCTCGCCGCCGCCCGCTTCTACGGCCGACAGCCGGGCACCATGGTTGCCGTCACCGGCACCGCCGGCAAGACATCCGTTGCCTCTTTCACCCGCCAGATCTGGGCGCATGCTGGTTATGCGGCCGCGATGATCGGCACGACCGGCGTCATAGCCCCTGGCCGCAACGACTATGGCTCGCTGACGACCCCCGATCCGGTTTCGTTGCACCAGCTGCTCGCCGAACTTGCCGGCGAAGGCGTGACCCATGCCGCCATGGAAGCCTCTAGCCACGGTCTCGACCAGTCGCGCCTCGATGGCGTGAAGCTCGCTGCCGCCGGCTTTACCAATCTCGGCCGCGATCACATGGATTACCATCCGACCGTCGAAGATTACATGGCTGCCAAGATGCGCCTCTTCGATACGCTGATGCCGAAGGGCTCGCCCGCCGTGATCTTCGCCGATGGCGAGTGGTCCGGGAAGGCGATCGAAGCCGCGGCGAAGGCCGGCCAGGACATTCGCACCGTCGGCCGCAAGGGCGATTTCCTGACCTTGAAGCGCGTCGAGCACTTCCGCCACAAGCAGATTGCGGAAGTCCACATCGACGGCGAAATCTTCGAGGTTCACCTGCCGCTCGCGGGCGATTTCCAGATTTCCAATGCGCTGGTTGCCGCCGGGCTTGCGATTTCCACCGGCGTTTCGCCGAAGGTCGCCATGGCGGCACTCGACAGGCTCACCGGTGCGTCCGGCCGTCTCGAATTGGTCGGCCACACGGCTGACGGCGCGCTCGCCTATGTCGATTACGCTCACAAGCCCGATGCGCTTGAAAACGTCCTGACGTCGGTGCGTCCTTTCACAACCGGTCGTGTCATCGTCGTCTTCGGTTGCGGCGGTGATCGTGACAAGGGCAAGCGGCCGATCATGGGCGAGATCGCCACGCGCCTTGCCGATGTGGTGATCGTCACCGATGATAATCCGCGCTCGGAGGTTCCGGCGACCATCCGCAGCGAGATCATGGCAGCCGCACCAGGCGCCACCGAGATCGGTGACCGCGCCGAGGCGATCAAGGCCGCCGTCGCGATGCTGACATCCGGCGATACGCTGATTGTCGCCGGCAAGGGGCATGAGGAGGGTCAGACTGTAGGCTCGTTCACGCTGCCGTTCTCCGACCATGCCGAGCTGAAAAAGGCCCTTGAGGCAAACGCGGGAGGCCGCTGATTTGAGCTATCTCTGGACCACTGCCGACCTTCTGGCCGCCATGCACGGCCGGCCGCTCGGAAATCTGCCGGAAGGCATCACCGGAATTTCCATCGACAGCCGCTCGCTCGGCAAGGGCGAGGCCTTCTTCGCCATCAAGGGCGACAGGGTCGATGGCCATGATTATGCCGGCGTGGCCATGGCCAATGGTGCTGCCTTGTTGGTCGTCAGCGAAGGCAAGCTGCCCGCGCTCGGCCGCCTGATCGCACCGATGATTGTCGTCGATGACGTGCTGGAAGCGATGATCCGCCTCGGCTGCGCCGCGCGTGATCGCAGCGCCGCCAAGATCATCGCCGTCACCGGTTCCGTCGGCAAGACGACAACCAAGGAGATGCTGCGCCATGTTCTCTCGCCGCAGGGCAGGGTGCATGCCTCCGTCGCCTCCTTCAACAATCACTGGGGCGTGCCGCTGACGCTCGCCCGCATGCCGGAAGCAACCGACTTCGGCATCTTCGAAATCGGCATGAACCATCCCGACGAAATTCGTCCGCTGGTAAAAATGGTGCGTCCGCATGCGGCCATCATCACCACCATCGCGGCGGCCCACCTCGGCAATTTCAAGGACCTGTCCGAAATCGCAGCCGCCAAGGCCGAGATTATGGAAGGTCTTGTCGGCGGCGGTCATGTCATTCTCAACCGCGACAACGACCAGTTCGGCTTCTTGGAAAAGAAGGCGGGCGAGCTTGGCGTCGCCCATATCCATAGCTTCGGCACCAATCCGCGCGCGGATTTCCGGCTTGTCGAGTTTGCCAGTGGACCCGAAAGCGGCGTTCTCTGGGCCGGCATCGACGGCCGCACGCTGGAGATAGCGATCGGGGCGCCTGGCCGTCATATCGCGGAAAACGCGCTCGCCGTTCTCGGCGCCGCCAGCATCGTCGGCGCAGATATCGACCGCGCCGCCGCTTCGCTCTCCACCCTGCAGCCCGAAAAGGGCCGCGGCGAGCGCCATCGTCTGGCGATTGATGGCGGCAGCTTCGCGCTGATCGACGAAAGCTACAACGCCAATCCGGCGTCCATGCGGGCGGCGATTGCGCTTCTTGGCGATGCCGAACCGGGCGAGGGCGGTCGTCGTATCGCCATCCTCGGCGATATGCTGGAGATGGGCGAGTTCTCGGCCAAGGTTCATGCCGCCCTTTCGGTACTTTTGAAGGAAGCCGGCATCGAACATGTCTGGCTCGCTGGCCCGGAAATGGCCCATCTGCGCGACGCGCTGCCCGAAACCGTGGATGTCGAATATCGCGAAAGCGTCGACGAGTTGAAGGCTTTCGCCGTGGATGCCATCGCGGCCGGGGATGTCGTGATGATCAAGTCGTCCAAGGGCACCGGCTGCGGTCGCATCGTTGCGGCACTGCTTGACAAGTATCGGGGATTTCAAGACACGGGTTCCGCCGACAAGGGAGCCGCCGAATAAAACGCGCTTGCGCAGCCGGCGTTACACTTTTACGGCCGCAAGGCTATCCTTCCTTCAGCTGATTCTGATGGATGGAATCTGAAACGAACCTTTGGGGAAAGGTCCCTTATGCTCATCTGGCTTGTCGAACTGGCGGACCATCTGCAATTTTTCAATCTGTTCCGGTACATCACCTTCCGCACCGGCGCCGCGCTGTTCACTTCGCTGCTGATCGTTTTCCTCTTCGGGCCGAAGATGATCTCGTCCCTGCGCGTGCGTCAGGGCAGGGGGCAGCCGATCCGGGCCGATGGTCCGCAAACCCATTTCAAGAAGGCTGGCACGCCGACCATGGGTGGCCTGATGATCTTGGCCGGGATCGTCGGAAGCTCGCTGCTGTGGGCGGACCTTTCCAGCGTCTACGTGGTTGCAACCTTGCTTGTGACGCTCGGCTTCGGCGCCATCGGCTTCTATGACGATTACCTGAAAGTCACCAAACAGTCCGACAAGGGTTTTTCCGGCAAGGCACGCCTTGGCCTGGAGTTCCTCATCGCCGCCATCGCCGTGTTCTTCATGATGCGCGCCGCTCTTTCTGCCGGCACGGCGGGCTCCACCTTCGGCTCCTCGATCACTTTCCCTTTCCTCAAGGATTTCACCCTCAATCTCGGCTATTTCTTCATCCTCTTCGGTGGCTTCGTAATCGTCGGTGCGGGCAATGCCGTGAACCTGACGGATGGCCTTGATGGTCTTGCCATCGTGCCGGTCATGATCGCCGCCGCGTCCTTCGGAGTCATCGCTTATCTCGCCGGTAATGCCGTCTTCGCAAATTACCTGCAGATCCATTTCGTGCCCGGCACGGGCGAGCTTGCCGTCATCCTCGGCGCGGTCATCGGCGCGGGCCTGGGGTTCCTCTGGTTCAATGCGCCACCCGCCGCCATCTTCATGGGCGACACCGGTTCGCTGGCGCTCGGCGGCCTGATCGGCACCATCGCCGTCGCCACCAAGCACGAGATCGTCATGGTCATCATTGGCGGCCTGTTCGTCATGGAAACGCTCTCGGTCATCATCCAGGTCTTCTGGTTCAAGCGCACCGGCCGTCGCGTCTTCCTGATGGCGCCGATCCACCACCATTTTGAAAAGAAGGGTTGGACCGAAAGCCAGGTCGTCATCCGCTTCTGGATCATCGCCGTCATCCTCGCGATGATCGGCCTCTCCACGCTCAAGCTGCGGTAAGGCCCGATGATCCCCGTCACCACGCTTGAAGGTAAGAAGGTCGCGCTTTTCGGCCTCGGCGGCTCGGGTCTTGCGACGGCGCAGGCGCTGGTTGCGGGCGGCGCCGACGTGACCGCTTGGGACGACAACCCGGAAAGCGTCGCCAAGGCAAAATCCGAAGGCATCGGCACCGGCAATCTGCGAGAAGCAGACTGGTCGTCCTTCGCCGCTTTCGTCCTTTCCCCCGGCGTGCCGCTGACACACCCAAAGCCCCATTGGACGGTCGACCTCGCCCAGGCTGCCGGCGTCGAGATCATCGGCGATGTCGAGCTGTTCGTGCGCGAACGCAAGGCCCATGCGCCGGAGTCCCCGTTCATCGCCATCACCGGCACCAACGGCAAATCGACGACGACGGCGCTCATCGCCCATATCCTGAAGACTGCCGGTCGCGATACCCAGCTCGGCGGCAATATCGGCACCGCCGTCCTCACTCTTGATCCTCCGGCCGCTGATCGCTTCTACGTGGTCGAGTGCTCGTCCTACCAGATCGATCTTGCCCCCGGCATCAACCCGACCGCCGGCATCCTGCTCAATTTGACGCCGGATCATCTCGATCGTCATGGCAGCATGGAACATTACGCGGAGATCAAGGAGCGTCTGACGACAGGCAGCGGCACAGCCATTGTCGGCGTTGACGATACCTATACGGAGCAGATCGCCGACCGCGCCGCGCTCGCCGGCCGAAAGGTTATCCGCATCGCGCGCCATCGTCCGCTGGGCGAGGGGTTCTATGCCGACGGCACCCGCATCATGCGCGCCGAGGGCGGCCTCTCCGAAGTCTTCGTCGATCTCGACGGCATCTCCACCCTGCGCGGCAATCACAATGCCCAGAATGCCGCCGCCGCCATTGCAGCCTGCCTCGTCGTCGGCGTCTCCGAGGCCAAAATCCGTGAGGGCCTGAAAACCTTCCCTGGCCTGAAGCATCGCATGCAGCCGGTCGGCCGCAAGGGCGAGATCGTCTTCGTCAACGACAGCAAGGCGACCAATGCCGATGCGTCAGCACCCGCGCTTTCGAGCTACGACCGCATCTACTGGATTGCCGGCGGCCTGCCGAAAGAGGGTGGCATCACCACGCTCGAGCCCTTCTTCGGCAAGATCGCCAAGGCCTATCTGATCGGCGAGGCGGCACCTGCCTTTGCGGCAACGCTCGGCGAAGCCGTGCCGTTCGAGATTTCGCAGACGCTGGACAAGGCGGTGGCCCATGCGGCCGAGGATGCGGCGCGAGACGGTCAGTCCGCCGCCGTGATGCTCTCCCCGGCTTGCGCAAGCTTCGACCAGTACAAGAATTTTGAAGTCAGAGGCGAGGCATTCGTCGAACACGTGCGCGCGATCGACGGCGTAACGATGCTGATCTGACGATTGGAAGATTTCGGGCGCGTTGCGCCCGCGTGAAGGGGACAAAGACATGGTAAGCCGCGCCGAAAGAGGCCCGTTGGCCGACTGGTTCTGGACGATCGACAGGTTCTTCCTGGCGACCTTCATCCTGTTGATGGGGATCGGCTTCATGCTGTCGTTTGCGGCGAGCCCGGCCGTTGCCGAGCGCCTGAACCTCGACAGTTTCCACTTCGTCAAGCGCCACGCGGCCTTTCTCCTGCCGTCGCTCGCGGTGATGATCGGCATTTCGTTTCTTACGCCGCGGCAGGTGCGCCGTGTAGCGATCATCCTGCTGCTTGCCTCGATCGCCATGATGCTTCTGGCCCTGTTCTTCGGCGCGGAGGTCAAGGGGTCCCGGCGCTGGATTTCCATCGGCAGCCTCTCGGTCCAGCCTTCGGAGTTCATGAAGCCGGCCTTCGTCGTCGTCTGCGCCTGGCTGTTTTCCGAACACGCCCGCCAGCCGGAAATTCCGGGAAACCTTTTTGCCATCCTTCTGTTCGGCATGGTCGTCGCCCTGCTTGTGGCCCAGCCCGACCTTGGCCAGACCATTTTGACGACCGTTGTGTGGGGCGGCATGTTCTTCATGGCCGGCATGCCGTGGATATGGATCATCCTGCTCGGCGGCGCCGGTGTCGGAGGCCTTGTGGTCGCCTATACATTGCTTCCACACGTCGCCGGCCGTATCGACCGGTTCCTGACGGGTGAAGGCGATACTTTCCAGGTCGATACCGCCCGTGAAGCCATTATCCGCGGTGACTGGTTCGGACAGGGACCGGGAGAGGGCATCATCAAGCGCATCATCCCGGATAGCCATACCGACTTTATCTTCTCCGTTGCAGCGGAAGAATTCGGCATTATCTTTTGTATGGTGATCGTTGCGATCTTCGCCTTTCTCGTCATGCGGGGCCTCTCCCATGCGTTCCGCGAGCGCAACGATTTCACGCGCTTCGCCGTTGCCGGCCTGGTGCTTCAGATCGGTATCCAGTCGATGATCAACATCGGCGTCAATCTCGAACTGCTGCCGGCCAAGGGCATGACGCTGCCGCTGATTTCCTATGGTGGTTCGTCGATGGTGGCGATCTGCGTCACGGCCGGCTTCATCCTGGCCTTGACCCGTCATCGGCCCGAAAAGCGCGCGGTTGAACGCAGCCTGTTCCGCTCCGGCATCGGCGTGCCGGCGGAGTGACGCCTTAGCCTGGCTGAGGCAGGAGAAATTTACAAATGACCAAAGGCATCATCATGTTGGCCGCCGGGGGA
The DNA here is from genome assembly GCF_001931685.1 of Pararhizobium arenae. Lineage (GTDB taxonomy): Bacteria > Pseudomonadota > Alphaproteobacteria > Rhizobiales > Rhizobiaceae > Pararhizobium > Pararhizobium arenae. The sequence continues at coordinate 277,204 of NZ_MOOY01000007.1, forward strand.
ACCGGCGGACATCTTTTTCCGGCAGAAGCGCTTGCCCATGAGCTGAAGGGGCTCGGCTGGTCCGTGCATCTCGTGACCGACAGCCGCGCCGAACGCTTCGCCGGAAAATTCCCGGCAGACGAAATCCATGTCGTTCCGTCGGCCACGATCGGGTCGAAGAACCCGGTGAACGTCGCCCGCTCGCTGTGGAAGCTCTGGACTGGTATCCGCGTGGCAAAGCGGCTGATGGCGAAGGTGCGTCCGGCCGTCGTCGTCGGTTTCGGCGGGTACCCGACCGTGCCGCCGCTCTTAGCCGCGAACGGCCTCGGCATCCCCACCATGATCCACGAGCAGAATGCCGTCATGGGTCGCGCCAACAAGGCGCTCGCCAACAAGGTGAAGGCCATTGCCGGCGGCTTCCTGCCGGAGACGGAGGGCCGCTATGCGGCAAAAACCGTGACGACCGGCAACCCGGTGCGCCCGGCCGTGCTCGAAGCGGCGAAAGTCGCCTATCAGCCTTCCAACGCTGGCGAGGATTTCCGCCTCGTCGTCTTCGGCGGCAGTCAGGGCGCGCAGTATTTTTCCAAGAGCGTGCCAAACGCGATCAGCTTGCTTGATGCCGATTTGCAGAAGCGTCTGCGCCTCACCCAGCAGGCCCGTCCGGAAGACATGGAGATGGTCTCGGCCTGCTCGGCCAAGCTCGATCTCAAATCCGAGATCCAGCCGTTTTTCACTGATATGGCCGAGCGCATCGGCACGGCGCATCTGGTGATCTGCCGCTCCGGCGCCTCGACCGTCTCGGAAATCTCCGTCATCGGCCGCCCGTCAATCCTTGTGCCGTATCCTTACGCGCTCGATCACGATCAGGCTGCAAATGCTGCGGCTCTCGCTGCGACCGGCGGGGCGAAGGTCATCGTGCAGGCCGATCTCTCTGCCGAGAAGCTGAGCCGCATCCTGACCAACGCGATGACCAACCCCGAGTCGCTGGTGCAAATGGCGGAAAACGCGAAACGTGCGGGAAAGCCCGACGCCGCGCGCTTGCTTGCCGCCATGGTTGAAGCTATTGCAGGCGGTTTAACGATCGCGAAATTCAAGGAATCACGCCCATGAAAATGCCGCAGAGCATCGGTCTCGTCCATTTCATCGGAATTGGCGGCATCGGCATGAGCGGTATCGCCGAAGTGCTGCACAATCTCGGCCACAAGGTTCAGGGCTCCGACCAGTCCGACAGCGCCAACGTTCAGCGCCTGCGCGACAAGGGCATTGAGGTCTTTGTCGGCCACAAGGCGGAAAACCTCGGCGATGCCGAAGTCGTCGTTGTCTCCACCGCGATCAAGAAGACCAACCCGGAACTCATCGCCGCCCGCGAGAAGCTTCTGCCGGTCGTGCGCCGCGCTGAAATGCTCGCCGAACTCATGCGCTTCCGCAACGCCATCGCCATCGGCGGCACCCACGGCAAGACAACGACCACCTCAATGGTTGCGGCCCTGCTCGAAGCCGGCAATCTCGACCCGACCGTCATCAATGGCGGCATCATCAATGCCTATGGCACCAATGCCCGCATGGGCGAGGGTGAGTGGATGGTGGTTGAGGCCGACGAATCGGACGGTACCTTCCTGAAGCTGCCTGCGGACGTTGCCGTGGTCACCAATATCGATCCCGAGCATCTCGATCACTACGGCAATTTCGATGCCGTGCGCGCTGCCTTCCGCCAGTTTGTCGAGAACGTACCGTTCTACGGTTTTGGCGTCATGTGCCTCGATCATCCCGAAGTGCAGACGATGGTGTCCAAGATCGAGGACCGCAAGGTCATCACCTACGGCGAAAACCCGCAGGCCGACGTGCGCTTCTTCAACATCCGCATGGATGGCGCGACCTCCGTGTTCGACGTCGAGATCCGCCGCCGCCGCACGGGCCAGGTCATTGCCCTGACAGACCTGCGCCTGCCGATGCCCGGTCGGCACAATGTTTCCAATGCGACCGCAGCCATCGCCGTGGCTCAAAGTCTCGGCGTCTCGACCGAAGCCATCGCCCGCGGTCTTGCCGGTTTCGGTGGCGTCAAGCGGCGCTTCACCTTTACCGGCGAATGGAACAATGTCCGGGTCTATGACGACTACGGCCACCACCCCGTCGAGATCAAGGCCGTGCTCAAGGCGGCGCGTGAGGCCTGCCAAGGCCGTGTCATCGCGGTTCACCAGCCGCACCGCTATTCGCGGCTCGAAAGCCTGTTCTCCGATTTTGCCGCCTGCTTCAACGACGCTGACACGATCATGATCGCGCCGGTCTATGCGGCGGGCGAAGATGCGATTGAAGGGATCAATTCCGAGGAACTCGTGGCGCGCATGAAAGCCGGCGGCCATCGCGATGCCCGCTACGTCGAAGTCCCGGAAGCGATTGCACCAATCGTCGCAGGCATTGCGCAACCGGGAGACTTTGTGGTTCTCTTGGGGGCTGGCAGCATCACCTACTGGGCCGCTGCCCTCCCGAAAGAACTCGCAGGCATTTCAGGAAATTCCGCATGAAACAGGTAAACGGCACCAAACTTCTGGCCTCCCTTGGAGATGGCGTGAATGCCTTGCGCGGACGCCTGACGCCGGATGCGCCGATGGACCGCGTCACCTGGTTCCGCGCCGGCGGTCTGGCCGAACTCATGTTCCAGCCGCACGATACCGAAGACCTCGTCGCGTTCCTGCAGCTTCTGCAGGAAGACGTCCCGGTCATGGTTGCGGGTGTCGGCTCCAACCTGCTCGTGCGTGACGGCGGCATCGAGGGCGTGGTTATCCGTCTCTCGGCCAAGGGCTTTGGCGATGTCGAGCTTGTCGGTGAAAACCGCGTCATGGCCGGCGCCATCTGCCCGGACAAAAATCTGGCGGCAATGACGCTCGATCACGGAATCGGCGGCTTTGCCTTTTACTACGGCATTCCCGGCACCGTCGGCGGCGCGCTCCGCATGAATGCCGGCGCCAACGGTGGCGAGACGCGCGAGCGTGTCGTCGAGGTCCATGCTGTCGATCGTAAGGGTAACAAGCATGTGCTCTCCAATGCCGACATGGGTTACAGCTACCGCCATTCCTCGGCCTCCAAGGACCTGATCTTCACCCACGCCGTCTTCGAGGGCTACGCCGAGAACAAGGCCACGATCCGCGCGGACATGGACGCCGTGCGCCAGCACCGCGAAACCGTGCAGCCGATCCGCGAAAAGACCGGCGGCTCGACCTTCAAGAACCCGGAAGGTCATTCCGCCTGGAAACTGATCGACGAGGCCGGCTGCCGCGGCATGATGATCGGTGGCGCCCAGATGTCGCCCATGCACTGCAACTTCATGATCAACACCGGGCAGGCGAGCGGCTACGAGCTTGAGTATCTCGGCGAGACCGTGCGCCAGCGCGTGATGGAAAACTCCGGCATCGCGCTGCAGTGGGAAATCAAGCGCGTCGGCAATTTCATGGCCGGTTATGAGGTCAAGGAATTTTTGGGGAAGGCTTTGGCGTGATGGGCGAGGATTTATCTTCCACGGATGACCGGAAGAAAATCCTTGTGCAAAACGAGCGGACCAAGCTCTCCGCCAATGCGATCGATCGGCTCTCGACAGCTTCCATAGCGGCCGGGTTCATTGCTCCTACGGTCTCTGGCGAACGGTCAGATTACCGTCGCATTCTCATTTGCGCTTTCCACGTTGACTTGGCTTTTGAGCGCACTCGCATTACATTTTGCAGCGAGACGTGTTCTTGGAAAGCTTGAACCATGACGTTGACGACTGCGTTTTATCTTTATCTGCTTCCCGTTGCGATCGGCGCGACCGTTTGGGGCGCGATATGGCTTGGCGAGTGGCGCGATGGTCATCTTCGTCATCGGGTTTCACCGGGCGAGTAAAACTTTGATAATTTGCAAAGAAAAAAAGCCGCGAAATCAGAGATTTAGCGGCTTTTTCGTTAGTTCCGATTCAAGGTGAACTCAGACTTCGTCCTTGCCCGACAACAGGATGCAGGCGAGCGTGATCACGGCCGATAGGCCAAGGTAGTAGCCGACATAGGTCATGCCGTAGTTGGTCTGCAGATAGGTCGCGATGTATGGCGCCAGTGATGCGCCAAAGATGCCGGCGAAGTTGAAGGTGAGCGACGAGCCGCTGTAGCGCACGTTGGTCGGGAAGGGTGCAGCGAGCGCCGTGCCGATCAGGCCGTAGGTCATGCCCATCAGCGCCATCGCGAAGATCACGAAGATGAAGATGCCGCTTTCGCCTGATGTCATCAGGCCTGGCAGGAAGAAGGAGAAGATGCCGATCAGCACCGTGGTCGCGATCAGCACCTCCCGGCGGCCGAAACGTTCTGCCAGCTTCCCGGAGATCGGGATGAAGATACCGAACAGCACGGAGCCGAGAATCTGCACTTCCAGCGCTTCGAGGAACGGCAGCTGCAGGACTTTCACATTGTAGGAAAGCAGATAGGCCGAGCCGATATAGAACAGCACGAAGGTTGCGAGCGCGACGAAGGTGCCGAGCACGAGGCTGCGCTTGTGGTTACGGAAGAGTTCCGCGACCGGCACCTCAACACGCTCCTGCTTTTCGATCGCCTTCTGGAAGTCTGGCGTCTCGGTGATCGAGAGGCGAACCCAGAGACCGACGGCGATCAGCAGGATCGAGGCGATGAACGGCACGCGCCAGCCCCAGCTGAGCAGCGCTTCCTGCGACATGAAGTGCAGTAGAATCCAGAAGACGCCGGAGGAAAGGAACAGGCCGACCGGTGCACCGAGCTGCGGGAACATGCCATACCAGCTGCGCTTGCCTTCCGGCGCGTTTTCGGTTGCGAGCAGAACCGCGCCGCCCCATTCGCCACCGAGGCCGAAGCCTTGGCCGAAACGGCAAAGCGCCAGCAGCAGCGGAGCGATGACGCCGATCGTCTCGTAGGACGGCAACAGGCCGATGATGACGGTCGAGATGCCCATGGTCAGCAGCGCCGCCACAAGCGTCGTCTTGCGGCCCACGCGGTCGCCGAAGTGGCCGAACACGATGGCGCCAAGCGGACGGGCGAAGAAGGCGATGGAGAAAGTCGCAAACGAGGCGAGAAGTGCTGTCGTCGGGTCGCTGTTCGGGAAGAACAGGGTCGGGAACACCAGCACGGCGGCGGTTGCGTAAACGTAGAAATCGAAGAATTCGATGGTCGTGCCGACGAGGCTTGCAAACAGGACGTGCGCCGGCGAGTTGGCCGGGGCTGCCTTCGTTGCAGCAACGCTCGACGACCGGGAGGAGGTCGCGTCAGTCATTTTTATCATCCGTACAGGGGAATATTGTGCCGTCTTGGGAGGCGGATGGCGGTGCCATAACGCAGGCGGTGCAGCATTAAAACCCTTTAAAGCCGTTCAAGCGCAAGAAATGGCAAGATTTCGGGGTGCTGCTGTCTCGAAACTGTCGTGGAATCCCGCGTCATGTGTTGGACGCAGCGATGTGATGAAAAACCCGTCATCTCCCGCGCAGGGCGTGCCTAATCCTTGACCAGAATCGAAATGTGGAAAATTCTGGTTGTACGCTCATCGGTCGAGCGCGGTAAACTGGCTGAAATGTGCATGTGTTTTCTTCCAGGGGGCTGGCGGAACATGCAGTTCGCGCATCAGCCCTCGGAGCATTGCTCTTTTGAAGGGGGACCCCATGTTCAAGAAGCTTTCTGCGGAATTTTTAGGAACGTTCTGGCTTGTTTTCGGCGGCTGCGGCAGCGCGGTTCTGGCGGCTGCTTTCCCGGAGGTCGGTATCGGCCTGCTCGGCGTATCCTTTGCGTTCGGCCTGACGGTCCTCACCATGGCCTATGCCGTTGGCGGCATCTCGGGCGGACATTTCAATCCCGCCGTCTCCGTCGGATTGGCAGTCGCCGGCAAGTTTCCGGCCTCATCGCTTCCGGCCTACATCGTCTCCCAGGTGGCCGGCGCTATCGTTGCGGCCGCCGCGCTTTATGTGATCGCCAGCGGCAAGGCCGGCGTCGACCTCGGCGGTTTTGCGGCCAATGGTTATGGTGAACATTCGCCGGGGGGCTATTCCCTGATTTCGGCGCTTCTGATCGAAGTGCTGCTCACGGGTTTCTTCATCTTCATCATCCTTGGTTCGACGCACGGCCGGGTACCTGTCGGCTTTGCGCCGATCGCGATCGGTCTTGCGCTGACGCTCATCCACCTGATCTCCATCCCCATGACCAACACCTCGGTCAATCCGGCTCGCTCGACAGGGCAGGCGCTCTTTGTCGGCGGGTGGGCCTTGCAGCAATTGTGGCTGTTCTGGCTCGCTCCGCTGGTCGGTGGCGCGCTTGATGCGGTCGTCTGGAAGGTCGTCGGCGAAGACGATTGATACGAGGGTTTCTTTTTAACCTTTTGTACTCCGGAAAGGCCCTGTCGCTTGGCGACGGGGCCTTTTCCGTTTTTGACGTACACCATCAACGGATCGGCGGGTCGCGCTTGCGCTTGCCGCAACTCTCTGATTCTAAGCCACGAATCCGAGGGGTGATTTGATTCTGTCCTGCCTTTTCCGGCCACCTCACCAAGGAGGTTAACAAAAGTAAACGGTTCATTAACCATAATGCCGTTCTAGTGAGATCGTGCCTGAAATTCGCGACTCGCAGTCCCTACAAGCTCTGCGCAAGCGCAATTTCATAAGGCTGGTGTTTGATGTCGGAGAGTGTGATGAGTGCCAAGCATGTGGCAGTCCTGATGGGTGGATTTTCCTCGGAGAGGCCGGTGAGCCTGTCGTCGGGGACCGCCTGCGCGGATGCCCTTGAGGCGGAAGGTTTTCGCGTGACGCGCGTGGATGTCGATCGCAATGTTGCGGCGACGCTCGCTGCCTTGCGTCCGGATGTCGCCTTCAACGCCCTGCATGGACCCTACGGCGAGGATGGCACGATCCAGGGCATCCTTGAATATCTCGAGATTCCCTACACCCATTCCGGCGTTCTCGCTTCCGCGCTCGCTATGGACAAGGCGCAGGCGAAATACGTCGCTGCGGCCTCCGGTATTCCGGTTGCTGAAGCGCGCATCATGAATCGTTACGATTTCGGTAACGAGCATCCGCTGAAGCCGCCCTATGTCGTCAAGCCGGTCTCCGAAGGCTCGAGTTTCGGCGTTGTGATGGTCAAGGAAGACCAGTCGCATCCGCCGCAGATCCTCGGTTCGTCCGAATGGCGTTACGGCGACCGTGTGATGGCGGAGCGCTATATCTATGGTCGCGAGCTCACCTGTGGTGTCATGGGTGGTGTTGCGCTTGGCGTAACCGAGATCATCCCGCAGGGTCATGCCTTTTACGACTATGATTCCAAATACGTAAAAGGTGGCTCGCAACACGTCATTCCGGCGCAAATTTCACCAATTATTTACCAAAAAATACAATCATTGGCAGTCAAGGCGCATCAGGCGATCGGCTGCCGCGGAGTGAGTCGTTCAGACTTCCGTTTCGATGATCGTTTCTCTGAAGAAGGCGAGCTTATCTGGCTGGAGATCAACACTCAGCCGGGTATGACCCCAACCTCCCTGGTGCCCGAAATGGCCGTTCATGCCGGCTATTCGTTTGGTGGTTTCCTTAAGTGGATCGTGGAGGACGCTTCGTGTTCGCGTTGAGAGGCAGAAGGCAGAGCAGGGTGCGTGCGCCGCTGGAGGTGGCTGATCTGGATGGTCAGTTCGTGCTTCCGCGTCCGCTTCGCCGTGTGGTGCGCTTCCTTGTTGCGCTCGGCAGCGGTCGCATTCATTTCGCGCCTCACACCGGCACGGTTTCGGCTGCCGCCTTCCTTGCTGCGACGGGTTTCTATGGTATGTCGCTCGGCGGTCACACGCAGGGCGTTACGCAGGCCACGACCACGGCGGCTGGTTTTGCCATCGAGGATGTCAAGATTTCCGGCAATGAGCAGACATCGGAAATCGACATCCTGCAGCAGCTCGGTCTCGACGGTGCAACCTCGCTGGTCGCTCTCGATATCGCCGAAGCCCGCAAGCTGATCGGTGAAATGCCGTGGGTCGAGGATGTCTCGGTTCGCAAGGTTTATCCCGGTACCATCGAGGTCGCGCTGAAGGAGCGTGTTGCTTTCGGTATCTGGCAGCATGGCTCCGATCTGTCGCTGATCGAAAAGAGCGGCAGCGTGATTGCGCCGCTGCGCGACAACAAGCTCTCGTCTCTGCCGCTTTTCGTTGGTCGTGATGCGGAAACGGCAGCTGCGGATTTCTATGAGAAGTTTTCGGCCTGGCCGGAAATTCGTGACCGCGTGAAAGCCTATATCCGCGTTGCCGGTCGTCGCTGGGATCTCCAGCTCGACAACGGCATCGTCATCAAGCTGCCGGAGCAGGATCTGGAGCGCGCCATGCAGGTCCTCTCCACCATGGAAGAAGGGCAGCAGCTTCTGGAGCGCGATATCGCCGCCGTTGATCTGCGCCTTGAAGATCGCACCACCATTCAATTGACGGCTGAGGCAGCGGCTCGTCGTCAGCTGGTGCTGGATGCCCGCACGAAGCAGCTGAAGAAGATCGAGCAGGAGAACCGTACATGAGCCTTTTCGGTTCGTCGCATTTTGGCCTGCCGCGCCTGAAGCCGCTTTCGTCGAAGCGGTCGCATATCGTTTCGGTTCTGGATATCGGCTCGACCAAGGTCGTTTGCATGATTGGCCGGCTGACGCCGAAGGTCGAGAGCCAGATCCTGCCGGGCCGCACGCACTCCATCGAAGTCATCGGCATCGGTCACCACAAGTCGCGCGGCATCAAGAATGGCGTGATTGCCGATCTCGATGCGACCGAAAGCGTCGTGCGCCTTGCTGTCGATGCGGCCGAGCGCATGGCTGGCCTTACCATCGACAGCCTGATCGTCAATGTTTCGGCCGGCCGCCTACAGAGCGACATCTACACCGCCTCCATCGATCTCGGTGGTCAGGAAGTTGAAGAGGCCGACCTGAAGAAGGTGCTGGCCGCTGCCGCCCACCAGTCCCAGCGCCAGGACCGTGTCGTCCTGCACTCGCTGCCGACCGGTTACTCGCTCGACGGCGAACGCGGCATCCGCGATCCCATGGCGATGTTCGGCGACCAGCTCGGCGTCGACATGCACATGCTGACGGCCGAGCGTGCAGCCCTCAAGAACCTCGAGCTCTGCATCAACCGCGCCCACCTCTCGGTCGAAGGCATTGTCGCCACCCCTTACGCCAGCGGCCTTGCTGCTCTGGTGGATGACGAAGTCGAACTCGGCTGCGCCGCCATCGACATGGGCGGCGGCACCACGACGATCTCCGTTTTCGCTGAAGGCAAGCTGGTACATGCCGACGCTGTCTCGCTCGGCGGTCATCACGTCACCACCGATCTGGCCCGTGGCCTCTCCACCCGCATCGAGGATGCGGAGCGTCTGAAGGTCGTGCACGGCTCGGCCCTGCCGGCAAGCGCCGACGAGCGTGACATCGTTACCGTGCCGCCGATCGGCGAGGACGAGCGCGACCAGCCGACCCATGTGCCGCGTGCACTCGTGTCGCGCATCGTCCGCGCCCGCATTGAAGAGACGCTGGAACTGATCCGCGACCGCATCCAGCGTTCGGGCTTCTCGCCCATCGTCGGCAAGCGCGTGGTTTTGACGGGCGGCGCCAGCCAGCTTACCGGCCTGCCGGAAGCAGCCCGCCGCATTCTGGCGCGCAATGTTCGCATCGGCCGTCCTCTCGGCGTCTCCGGTCTTCCGGCGGCTGCCAAGGGCCCGGCATTTTCTACCGCGGTTGGTCTGATGATCTATCCGCAGGTCGCAGAGATGGAAACCCACGCATCGCAGGGCGGTCTGCTCTCGTCGCTGTCGGGTGGACAGGGTCGCATCGCCCGCGTCGGGCAGTGGCTCAAGGAAAGCTTTTGAATGTCTCGCGGCCCGCTCAGGTAAAGCGGGCTCGGGGAAGGACTACTAAAGATTTGGCCGGCTCGGCAAGGCGGCCAGAAACCAGGAAGGAACGGGTACCATGACTATCAACTTGCAAAAGCCGGATATCACCGAGCTGAAGCCCCGCATCACCGTCTTCGGTGTTGGCGGCGGCGGCGGCAACGCCGTCAACAACATGATTACCGCTGGCCTCCAGGGCGTCGATTTCGTCGTCGCCAACACGGATGCCCAGGCGCTGACCATGACCAAAGCCGAACGCATCATCCAGATGGGCGTGCAGGTCACCGAAGGTCTCGGCGCAGGCTCGCAGCCGGAAGTCGGCCGTGCAGCCGCTGAAGAGTGCATCGACGAGATCATCGATCACCTGCAGGGCACCCACATGTGTTTCGTCACCGCCGGCATGGGCGGCGGCACCGGCACGGGTGCCGCTCCGATCGTGGCTCAGGCTGCCCGCAACAAGGGTATCCTGACCGTCGGCGTTGTCACCAAGCCGTTCCAGTTTGAAGGCGCACGTCGCATGCGTCTCGCCGATCAGGGCATCGCCGAGCTGCAGAAGTCGGTCGATACCCTTATCGTCATCCCGAACCAGAACCTCTTCCGGATCGCCAACGACAAGACGACCTTCGCGGACGCCTTCGCCATGGCCGACCAGGTTCTCTATTCGGGTGTTGCCTGCATCACCGACCTGATGGTCAAGGAAGGCCTCATCAACCTCGACTTCGCCGACGTCCGTTCGGTGATGCGCGAGATGGGCCGCGCCATGATGGGCACCGGCGAAGCATCCGGCGAAGGCCGCGCAATGGCCGCTGCGGAAGCCGCGATCGCCAACCCGCTGCTCGACGAAACCTCGATGAAGGGCGCCCAGGGCCTCTTGATCTCGATCACCGGCGGCCGTGACCTCACCCTCTTCGAAGTCGACGAAGCTGCAACCCGCATCCGTGAAGAAGTCGATCCGGACGCCAACATCATCCTCGGCGCAACCTTCGATGAAGAACTCGAAGGCCTGATCCGCGTTTCTGTTGTCGCGACCGGCATCGACCGCACGGCCGCGGAGGTGGCTGACCGTTCCGCCAGCTTTCGCCCGGTAGCAGCCGCAAAGCCGATCGTCCGTCCGTCGGCCGCCATCCCGGCCGCTCCGGTACAGGTCCAGCAGCCGACCGTGGCCCAGGTTCAGCCGGCTCCGGTTGCAGCGCAGCCTGCGCCTCAGCCGACTTCGGATGCCGACGCGATCGCCAAGGCCATCCGCGAAGCAGAACTCGAGCGCGAACTGTTCTTGCAGAATCACGCCCGTTCGGCTGCTCCGGTCGCCCAGCCGCAGGAAGAATTCCGCCCGCAGAGCCGTCTTTTTGCCGGCGCTGCCCCCGTCGAACAGGTCGCACCGCAGCCGGCTCCGGTTGCCCAGCGTCCGGTCGAAATGCCTGTGCAGCAGCCGGCCCCGCAGCCGGTTCTCCGTCAGGAACCCGTCGTCGCCCGCCAGGAGCCTGTCGCTCCGGTTATTCGTCAGCAGGCCGAGCAGGCCCGCATGCCGAAGGTCGAAGACTTTCCGCCGATGGTGAAGGCCGAAGCCGAGCATCGCGCTCAGCCGGCGCCGCAGGAAGATCGTGGTCCGATGGGTCTGTTGAAGCGGATCACCAATTCGCTGGGGCGTCGTGACGAGGAAGGTCACGCCGTTACCGCGGATATGACCGCCGGTGCGCCGACGGCGGCTTCCCAGCAGCGTCGTCCGCTGTCGCCGGAAGCCAGCGTCTATGCACCGCGTCGGGCATCTCTCGACGATCGTGCCCGGCTTGCTCCGCAGCCGCGCGCTCACGAGGACGATCAGCTCGAAATCCCGGCGTTCCTGCGCCGTCAGTCGAACTGATTTTCTACCCACCTTCCACCTTGCCGAATGCCCGGGTTAACGCCCGGGCATTTTTTATGAATTGATCAATGTTTTCATGGTCTAATTCCATGTGTCGATTGCGTAACAAACCGAAAGAAACAGTGATTTGGTTTGGCGCTCGCAGGCCATTATGTTGAGAGTCGGGACTATAGGGGCACATGCGATTTCATCTATCGCTGGCTTGAGATGATCCGGCTGGCAGCGCGAAGGCGTTGTCGATCGTGGGTTTCTTATGGCCAAGGCTTCGGTCCCGCTGAGATTCTGACTGGCGGTCCCTGATGCGGCCGCCGCGCATAATAAGGCAAAGAGCATGGTACTTGGAATTGGGCAGCTTGGTTTTCAGACGACGATCGCAAGCGCCGTCACATTGTCCGGTATTGGCGTGCATTCGGGCAGCGAAGTTTCCATCACCTTCCATCCGTCCGAAGCCGATAGCGGCATCGTCTTCCAGCGCATGAACGGCGACACCGTCGTCAGCGAATACAAGGCCGTGTCCTCCGAAGTCGGCAACACTGATCTCTGCACGATCCTCGGCTTCACGCCGGCAACCTTCATCGCAACGATCGAGCACGTCATGGCTGCGATCTACGCGCTTGGCCTCGACAACCTGCTGATCGAAGTGCAGGGCGCCGAGATGCCGATCATGGACGGCAGCTCCGCGCCGTTCATCGAAGCCTTCGAGCGGGCCGGTATCCGCGCGCTTGCCACCAAGCGCCGTTACATCCGAATCCTGAAGCCGGTTCGCATCGAATCGGGCGCTTCCTGGTCGGAGTTCGTTCCCTATGAGGGTGGCATGCGCTTCGAGGTGGAGATCGATTTCGATTGCCCGCTGATCGGCCGCCAGTCCTGGAAGGGCGACATGACCCCCTCGGCTTTCAAGAACGAGCTGTCGCGTGCCCGTACCTTCGGCTTCATGCGAGATGTCGAGAAGATGTGGGCCGCCGGCCGCGGTCTCGGCTCCTCGCTTGAAAACTCGGTTGTCATCTCCGACGACAACACGGTCATCAATGTCGAGGGCCTGCGCTACGCCAAGGACGAGTTCGTGCGCCACAAGACGCTTGACGCCGTTGGCGACCTTGCGCTCGCCGGCATGCCGTTCCTCGGCTGCTACCGTTCCTATCGTGGTGGCCACAAGATGAACGCCAACGCCCTGAAGGCGCTGATGAGCGATCCGACGGCTTACGAGATCGTCGAAAGCACGCCGCAGCGTCAGCGTCCAGCCGTTCGTGAAGCGATCGCTGCCAGCGCGCAGTAATCGTTTTTCGACGCCAAAGGTGCGTTGCATTCAAAGAGATACGAAAAGCCGGCTTTTTGCCGGCTTTTTCGCAAGATGCCTGCCACAAAATTGCGTTATTCGCTGATCATGACGTTGCGGGCGTGTTGCATCTTGATCTAAAACGCGGTTCATAGGCGGCGGTTGCCTTACCGGCGCACAAGTGGGATTTTCTAATGGTATTTGCAGGCCAGGTTGACATGAAGAAGATGGCGCGCGTTGCTTCAATCGCGCTTACAGCATCGATAACCGGCCTGTTGCTGACATCGTGCCAGAACGATCCCGACATCGACATCACGAAGCTGACCGCCGAAACCGACCCGCCGGAGGTCCTGTACAATCAGGGCCTCGCCAACCTGCAGGCCGGCAAGACGACGGAAGCGGCCCGCAAGTTCGATGCGGTGGATCAGCAGCATCCGTTCTCTGAATATGCACGCAAGGCGCTGGTGATGAAGGCCTTTGTTGCCTACCGCAATGGCCAGAACCAGGACGCGATCAACGCGGCCAACCGTTATCTCAATCTCTACCCGCAGTCGGAAGATTCCGCCTACGCCCAGTATATCGTCGGTCTTGCCTATTCCAAGCAGATCCCGTCGGTCACGCAGGACCAGAAGCCGGCCCAGAACACCATCGAAGCCATGCAGAAGGTCGTCGATAACTACCCGGACTCGGAATATGTCGAGGATGCGCAGGCCAAGATCCGTTTCGCCAAGGACCAGCTCGCCGGCAAGGAAATGCAGGTCGGGCGATACTATCTGGAGCGCAAGGAATATCTTGCGGCTGTGACGCGCTTCCGCACCGTCGTCGAGAAGTATCCGACCACGAACCAGATCGAAGAAGCGCTCGCACGCCTCGTCGAGACCTATTTCGCCATGGGCATCGTGAGCGAGGCGCAGACCGCGGCCGCGGTTCTCGGCAACAACTACCCGGACAGCCAATGGTACGCCGACAGCTACAAGCTCCTGCAGACCGGCGGGCTTGAGCCGCGTGAAAACTCGGGTTCCTGGCTCTCGCGTGCCGGCAAGAGGCTGATCGGCGCCTGAGGCGGCCTGCCGTTACCCTGTTGCGAATCGGGCTTGGCTGCGGCAGTTTGCGGCCGCAACTGGCCTTGGTTTGAAGCTCAATCTTCACAGACCGGGCCCTGGGAGAACTGAAACCGGATGCTTTCACAGCTCTCGATCCGCGATATCGTCCTGATCGAACGGCTTGATCTTTCCTTCGAGACCGGCCTTTCCGTGCTGACCGGCGAGACCGGTGCGGGCAAATCCATTCTTCTCGACAGTCTTTCGCTGGCCCTTGGCGGCCGCGGCGATGGTTCCCTCGTGCGCCATGGCGGCGACAAGGGGCAGGTGACGGCGGTGTTCGACGTCGCCGGCAATCATCCCGCGCGGCTGCTCGTGCGCGACAACGGTATCGATGACGACGGCGACCTGATCTTCCGCCGGGTGCAGAACACCGACGGCCGCACCAAGGCCTATATCAACGACCAGCCGGTTTCCGTGCAGCTCATGCGCCAGGCCGGCCAACTGCTTGTGGAGATCCACGGCCAGCACGACGACCGCGCGCTTGTCGATACCCACGCGCATCGCACGCTGCTGGATGCCTTCGGTGGCCTCGCCGAGGAGGCGCTGGGTGTGGCCGAGCTTTACCGCGTCTGGAAGGATGCCGAACGGACCCTGCGAAAGCACCGCGAAAAGGTGGAAGCCGCCGCCCGCGAAGCCGATTATCTGCGCTCCTCTGTTGAAGAGCTTGAAACCTTGTCGCCGCAGGATGGCGAAGAGGACGAACTGGCCGAACGCCGCGCCACCATGATGAAGGCGGAGCGTATCGCCGTCGATATCAACGAAGCCAGCGAGTTCCTGAACGGCAATGCGTCACCCGTGCCGCTGATCGCCTCGCTGGTCCGCCGGCTGGAGCGCAAGAGCCACGAGGCACCGGGTCTGCTAGAAGAGACCGTGGAATACCTCGACACGGCACTCAATCATCTTTCAGACGCGCAAATGGCGGTCGAAACTGCCTTGCGCAAGACGGAATACGACCCGAAGGAGCAGGAGCGGGTCGAGGAGCGTCTGTTCGCCCTGCGCGCCGCTGCCCGCAAATATTCGGTTCCGGTCGCCAACCTGCCGGCGCTTGCCGTCAAGATGATTTCCGATCTCGCCGATCTCGATGCCGGCGAAGAAAAGCTGAAGCAGCTCGAAGGCCAGCTGACGCTGACGAAATCCGTCTACGATTCCGCCGCCAAGCTTCTCTCGGAAAAGCGCCACAACACCGCCACGGCCCTGTCCGAAGCGGTCATGGCCGAGCTTCCCGCGCTGAAGCTGGAGCGGGCGCGCTTCATGGTCGAGGTCTCCAGCGATCCCGCCAATGCGGCCGCCGAAGGCATCGATATCGTCGAGTTCCACGTCCAGACGAACCCCGGAACCCGTCCGGGCCCGATCATGAAGGTGGCCTCCGGCGGCGAACTCTCGCGCTTCCTCCTGGCGCTGAAGGTGGCGCTTGCCGATCGCGGCTCGGCTCCGACCCTCGTCTTCGACGAAATCGACACCGGCGTCGGCGGCGCAGTGGCGGATGCGATCGGCCAGCGGCTGAAGCGCCTGTCGGACAAGGTGCAGGTGCTGTCCGTCACCCACGCCCCGCAGGTTGCAGCCCGCGCCGCAACCCATCTGCTGATTTCCAAGGGGCCGACGACTGAAAAATCCGAAACCATCGCCACCCGCGTTGCCCGCATGGACGACAAGGCCCGCACCGAGGAGATCGCCCGCATGCTCGCCGGCGCTTCCGTCACGGAAGAGGCGAGGGCGGCTGCGGCACGGCTGCTGGCGGGGAACGGGTAGGGAGCTGCATTCAGAGTTATGTGGAGACTTAATTTTGAGCGTGTTTACCAAGGCCCTTATTTTTTGGAAGTTTTCAAAAGCTGATGAGAAAGCGACCATCCTGTTTATACTGACAGGTATGGGGCTGTTGTACGTTAGATTTGTCGTAGATTACGATTCAATAAAATCGCCCGGTTTTGCATTTGTTTTACTGTGTGTGGGGACGCCATTTTTTGTAACCGCATCGGCTGTCTTTATTTATAAAGTGTACAGTGCGTCGCAACGTCGTTTTATTTCCAGCATGGCTGACGAAAAATAGTACGGCCTGCGGCATGGATTTGTGGTGGAAGCGCAAGTTGCGTGCGGAAGCAATGACCACAAAGCCCTCTTCCCATCCCCCCATTTTCCTCTAAAACCACTCCCGCATTCGAGGAGTCTCCGCAATGTCGACCGCCGTTGAAAATCTCACCTTGGAAGAGGCCGCAGCCGAGCTGGAGCGTCTGGCGAAGGAACTCGCCCGTCACGATGCGCTCTACCACGGCAAGGATGCGCCGGAGATTTCGGATGCCGACTACGACGCCCTGAAGCGGCGCAACGAGGAGATCGAGGCGCGTTTCCCCGAACTCGTCCGCACCGACAGTCCCTCGAAGAAGGTGGGTGCGGCGCCTTCTGGCATCTTCCAGCAGATCGTCCACGCCCGGCCGATGCTCTCTCTCGACAACACGTTTTCCGACGAGGACGTGCGCGATTTCATCAACAGCGTCTACCGCTTCCTCGGCCGCCTGCCGGACAATTCCATTGCCTTTACTGCCGAGCCCAAGATCGACGGCCTTTCCATGTCGCTGCGCTATGAAAACGGCAAGCTCGTCAGCGCCGCCACCCGCGGCGATGGCACGACAGGCGAAAACGTCACCGCCAATATCCGCACGATCAAGGAAATCCCTGACACCCTTCCGCCCGGCGTGCCTCCCGTCGTCGAAGTGCGCGGCGAAGTCTATATGGGAAAGAGCGACTTTCTCGCGCTGAATGCCCAGATGGAAGCCGAGGGCAGGCAGACCTATGTCAATCCGCGCAACACGGCCGCGGGCTCGCTGCGCCAGCTCGATCCGACGATCACCGCCAGCCGCAAGCTGAAATTCTTCGCCTATGCCTGGGGTGAAATTTCGGAGCCGAACGATCTGCCGAAGACGCAGTACGATATGGTGCAAACCTTCAAGACATGGGGTTTCCCGGTCAATCCGCTGATGAAGCGGCTGTCCTCCGTCGAGGCGATCATCGAGCATTACAATGAGATCGGTCTGAAGCGCCCCGATCTCGACTATGATATCGATGGCGTCGTCTACAAGGTCGATCAATTAGACCTGCAGCAGCGCCTCGGCTTCCGCTCCCGCTCGCC
The DNA here is from genome assembly GCF_001931685.1 of Pararhizobium arenae. Lineage (GTDB taxonomy): Bacteria > Pseudomonadota > Alphaproteobacteria > Rhizobiales > Rhizobiaceae > Pararhizobium > Pararhizobium arenae. Next base: position 294,403 of record NZ_MOOY01000007.1, read on the forward strand.
CCGCTGGGCGACGGCGCACAAATTCCCGGCCGAACAGGCCTTCACGACCGTTGAAAACATCGACATCCAGGTCGGTCGCACCGGCGCGCTGACCCCGGTCGCCCGGCTCACGCCCGTCACCGTCGGCGGCGTCGTCGTCACCAATGCGACGCTGCACAATGCCGATTATATCGAAGGCATCGGCAACAGCGGCGAGCGCATTCGCGAGCCGGACCACGATATCCGTATCGGCGATACCGTCATCGTCCAGCGGGCGGGGGACGTGATCCCGCAGGTGCTGGATGTGGTCATGGAAAAGCGACCGTCAGACGCTGTGCGCTACGAGTTTCCGAAAATCTGCCCCGTCTGCGGCAGTCATGCGGTGCGCGAACGCAATGAGAAGACCGGCAAGCTCGATTCCGTCACCCGATGCACGGGCGGCTTCGTCTGCCGGGCGCAGGCTGTCGAGCACCTGAAGCATTTCGTCTCCCGTAATGCCTTCGATATCGAGGGCCTGGGCTCCAAACAGATCGATTTCTTCTTCGAGGCGGACGATCCGGCTCTCTCGATCAAGACAGCGCCGGATATCTTCACGCTGCAAGCGCGTCAGGAGGCCTCGCTCACAAAGCTTGAAAACATCGACGGCTTTGGCAAGGTCAGCGTCAGGAAACTCTTCGACGCCATCAACAGCCGCCGCGAGATTGCGCTGCATCGCTTCATCTATGCGCTCGGCATCCGTCATGCCGGTGAAACCACGGCAAAGTTGCTTGCCCGCTCCTATGGCAGCTATGCCGCCTTTTCCGAGGCGATGGCGGCTGCGGCCGTGCCGGGTTCTGAAGCCTGGAACGATCTCAACACCATCGACGGCATCGGCGAGGTCGTCGCGCGCGCCATCGTCGAGTTCTTCAAGGAAGAGCGAAACATGGATGTCGTCTCGCGCCTGCAGCGCGAAGTAACGCCTCTTGACGCCGAAGCTCCCGTCGCAACGTCGAGCCCCGTCGCCGGCAAGACGGTGGTCTTCACCGGATCGTTGGAAAAGATGACCCGCGACGAGGCAAAGGCCATGGCCGAAAGGCTCGGCGCCAAAGTGGCGGGCTCCGTTTCCAAGAAAACGGACCTGCTGGTCGCCGGCCCCGGCGCCGGCTCGAAACTTGAAAAGGCCCGCGAACTCGGCGTTGAAACCACCGACGAGGACGGCTGGTTTACGCTGATCGGTGGGTAACCAGGTAACTTACGGCGGAAAAGCTTTCCTCGGTTTTGACCCTAACCCAGGCTTCCAGCGAAGCGTTCCGCCAGGCGCTTGCGCCGGAAGTGTTCGGCGACGAAATCGATGAAGGCGCGGGTGCGTGCCGGCAGCAGCGTCCGGTTGGCATAGTAGATGGAGATCGGCCCGGCATCGGCATACCATTGCGGCAATACGCGCACGAGCCTGCCGCTTTCCAGATGGGGCAGGGCATCCGGCACCGTGACGATGGTCACCCCAAGCCCCAGCAGAGCCGCGCGCACCATGGCGGCCGGATCGTTGAAGACGAGACTTTCCTTCATCTCCACCATAACCTCGTCACCTGCCACGTTGCGCATCGTCCGCCGCCGGATACGCCCGGTCCGCGTCGCGCGCATCACGATGCCGTCGAGCGCTGCAAGCCCTGATGGATCGAGCGGGTTCACGCGCCCCCGCATATAGTCGGCAGAGGCAACCGCAATCAGATGCGCCGGCGCAAGCGTGCGCGAAACGATGCCCGGCGCCAGATCGAAACCGCCGCCGATTGCCGCATCAAGCCCTTCGGCGATCAGGTCGCTCTGACGGTTCTCGAAGATCCAGTCCGCCCGGATAGCGGGGTAGCGTGCCAGAAAGCCCGGCAGGATCGGCAGAATATGGTCGATGCCGAAATTCGGGCTGAGGCTGACCTTGAGCACGCCGGCCGGTTCGCCCACTTCTCCGGACGCCCCTGAAATCGCCGCCTGCAACCCCTCCAGATTGTCGCGGATCGCCTCAAGGAAACGTTCGCCCTCTTCGGTCAGCGTCAGCTTGCGCGTGCTGCGCTGGAAGAGCCGGATACCGAGGTTCTTTTCCAGCATGGCGACGTTCCGGCTGACCGCCGCAGGCGTCAGCGCAAGCCGGCGGGCCGCCGCCGAGAAGCTTGCCGTCTCGGCGCTGCGGACGAAGGATTCGAGGTTTGCCAGCGTTTCCATTTTCAACGATCACTTGAATTTAATGAAAATCATTACCGACTAATCATAAGGGAATAATGGCGCGATATCTACTCCATCGAAACACCAAACGGAGTAATACACATGACCTCTTCCCTTGAAGGCAAGGTTGCCCTCGTCACGGGCGGTTCCCGCTCCATCGGCGCCGCTGTTGCCAAACGTCTGGCCGCAGACGGTGCTGCCGTCGCCATCACCTATCACGGCTCCCCGGACAAGGCGGCGGCAGTGGTCACGGACATCGAAGCGGGCGGCGGCAAGGCCATCGCGATCCAGGCGGATGCCGGCAACCCCGATGCGGTGCGCTCCGCCGTCGGCAAGACCGTCGAAAGCCTCGGTGGCATCGATATCCTCGTCAACAATGCCGGCATCGCCCTTGGCGGCCCGATCGGCGATATCTCCTTCGAAGATTATGAGCGCATGATCGCGGTCAATGTCACGGGTGTCTTCGTCGCGACGCAGGAGGCGAGCCGTCACATGAAGGAGGGCGGCCGCATCATCCATATCGGCTCCTCCATGGTGCGCTACGCCGCGTTCCCGACGGCCTCGCTCTACACACTGACCAAGGGCGCCGCCGCCGGCTTCAACCGCAGTCTCGTGCGCGATCTCGGGCCCCGCGGCATCACCGTCAACACCGTGCATCCCGGCCCGACCGACACCGACATGAACCCGGACGGCGGCCCGGTCTCCCAGATCGTTGGTCCCGGCATGGCCATCGGCCGTTACGGCAAGCCGCACGAGATCGCAAGCGTCGTTGCCTATATCGCCAGCCCCGAAGCGGCGTTCGTCACCGGCGCCGATATCGTCGCAGACGGCGGCTTCACGGCCTGATGGCCCGCACCGGCGGGCATGAGCCCGCCGGTCCCCGCATCCCCCACATCCATGGCAACCGGCGACGAGACGCTGTCTCCGCCCAGCAAAGGAACTCACATCATGACCATTGGTATCATCGGTTCCGGCAATATCGGTTCCGCCTTCGCCCGCGCGCTTGCCGGCAAGGGCATCGCCGCCACCATCGCAAACAGCCGCGGCCCGGCATCGCTTTCCGGCCTTGCAAACGAACTCAAGCCGCACATCAAGGCCGGCACGGTCGAGGAGGCGGCATCGGCCAATATCGTCCTTGTCGCGGTCAACTGGACAAAGCTGCCCGAGGCGCTTGCCGGATTGCCCGCCTGGAACAATCGCATCGTCATCGACGCGAACAACCCGATCGAGGCCCCGCTGTTCAAACCGGCGGAGCTCAACGGTCGCCTCTCCAGCGAAATCGTCGCTGATCTCGTTCCCGGCGCGCGGCTGGTCAAGGCCTTCAACCACCTCCAGCCACATCTTCTCACAGGGGATCCCGCCGCCGAGGGTGGCCGCCGCGTCCTGTTCTTCTCGGGAGATGCCGCCGCCGCAAAGGCAGATGTGGCCGCGCTGATCGAGCGCCTCGGCTTCTTCGGCATCGATCTTGGTGCCCTCTCCGTCGGTGGCAGGCTGGTCCAGTTTCCCGGCGGCCCGCTTCCCGCGCTAAACCTTGTCAGGTTTGGGTGAAAACCTATGTCGATGCCGCCGCAAGTATCCGTAGCGGCATCGAAAATCGCTGGCGACAGAGGCCATTCATGATGTCACTATGCAGGGCAGGCATCCGCAGAGATGCCGCCAACCGAGGAAACATTCATGAAGCTTGCCACCTTGAAGGATTCCACCCGTGATGGACGGCTCGTTGTCGTCTCCAAGGACCTGACCCGTTGCTCGGAGGTGGGGCACATCGCCCGAACCTTGCAGGCCGCCCTCGATGACTGGGCCCATGTCGGCCCGCGGTTGGAGCGGGTCGCCCAGGGGCTGGAGACCGGTTCTCAGCCGACGATGCGCTTCCATGAACATGATGCGGCCTCGCCCCTGCCGCGCGCCTTCGGGCCCGCTCTCGGCGGTTATTTCGCCGCACCGCGCGATGATCTTTCCGCCGCCTCGGGCAAGATCACTGTCGATGCCCATGGCGTGGTGATCGTCGATGATGTCGCAGCCGGCTCCGATGCGGCAAAGGCCAGCGAGGCGGTGGTTCTGGTAATGTTGGCGGCGACGGTCTCAGTGGATGGCGAGCAGGTCGAAACGGCCTTTTCCCCCGTCGCCGTGACGCCGGATGAGGTTTCCGGCCTTGCGCTCACGCTCAGCGTCAACGTCAAGCCGGTACGAGGCGGGGACGAGGGGCGGCACGGCTTTGGCGATGTTGTGGCGGCGCAGGTGAAGCATCGCGCGCTCGGTGCCGGCAGCATCGTCGATCTGGGAGCGCCGGCGGTCACGACATCGCTCGCTGCCGGTGATCTGTTGCGGCTGGAGGCCAAGGACAGCGCCGGCCACACCATCTTCGGCGCCATCGAGCGAAAAATAGCCTCATCCTAGCATTCGTCTTTGTGCAATCGCGGAATTGTCTTTTTGCAGTGCACGCGCTAGGACATGCCCGCCTGTCGCCGCGCATCGTCGTGAGAGCGGCAGGTCCGGCATTGTCCTTTGCCGGAAGACGGATTGGAGGATCCGGTTATGGAAACCATCACCACCATCGCTGAATTGCGTGCGCGCCTTGCGCCTCTCCGGCTTGCCGGCAAATCCATCGGGCTCGTGCCCACCATGGGATACCTGCATGTCGGCCATATGGAACTTGTGTCGCGCGCGCGTGCATCCAGCGATATCGTTGTCGTCAGCCTGTTCGTGAACCCGCTGCAGTTTGGCGCAAACGAGGATCTGGCGAAGTATCCGCGCAATCTCGAGCGCGATCAGGCGATGCTTGTCGAAGGCGGTGTCGATTTTCTCTTCGCGCCCGGCGTCACGGATATGTATCCGCGCCCCATGGAAGCGGTTGTCGATGTGCCGACCATCGGCAACGAGCTTGAAGGCTCCGTCCGCCCCGGCCATTTCGCCGGCGTGGCGACGGTCGTCACCAAGCTGTTCAACATCGTCCAGCCGGACCGCGCCTTCTTTGGCGAGAAGGATTTTCAGCAGTTGCAACTGATCCGTCGCATGGTCGCCGATCTGGCGCAACCGGTCGAGGTCATCGGCGTGCCGACGGTGCGGGAGGCAGATGGTCTCGCCTGCTCGTCGCGCAATGTCTATCTGACGCCGGAGGAGCGCGCTGCGGCAGTCATCGTCCCGAAGGCGCTGGACGAGGCTTCCCGCCTCATTGCCGAGGGCGTCAACGACGTCGGTGCACTGGAACTGGCGATCACCGAATTCATCGATACAGAGCCGCTGGCGAAGCCCGAGGTGGTCGCGATCCGCGATCCGGAAACGCTGCGAATTGTGAGTGAAATTGGCGAAAAGCCGGTTCTTCTGTTGCTTTTTGTCCGCTTCGGGAGCACGAAACTGCTCGACAACAGGGTTATCGACCCGAAACTTGCGAATTTCTCAAAGGTGGCTTGAATGAGTGTACATGCAGCGAAGCGGCGCCTGGCTCCGGCCGATATAAAGGCACTCAAGGGCGAGCGCCCCATCGTAAGTCTCACGGCCTATACCACGCCGGTCGCCAAGCTTCTCGATCCGCACGTCGATTTCATGCTCGTCGGCGATAGCCTCGGCATGGTGCTTTACGGTCTTGATTCTACCGTCGGCGTCACCGTCGAGATGATGATTGCCCATGGCCAGGCCGTCATGCGCGGCTCGTCCAATGCCTGTGTCGTCGTCGATCTGCCGTTCGGTTCCTATCAGCAGTCGAAGGAACAGGCATTCGAGACGGCGGCCCGTGTGCTCAAAGAAACCGGCTGTTCGGCGGTGAAGCTTGAGGGCGGCGGTGAGATGGCCGAAACGGTGCATTTCCTCACCCAGCGTGGCATTCCCGTGCTCGGTCATGTCGGCCTGATGCCGCAGCTCATCAACACAACGGGCGGCTACCGTTCGCTCGGCCGCAACGACAAGGAAGTCGAGAAAATCCGCAAGGATGCCGCCGCGATCGAGGAGGCGGGTGCCTTCGCCATCGTCATCGAGGGCACGGTCGAGCCCGTAGCGCGCGAGATCACCGCCCAGGTCAAGGTGCCGACCATCGGCATCGGCGCTTCGCCGGCCTGCGACGGCCAGGTGCTGGTGGTGGATGACGTGCTCGGCATCTTCACGGATTTCAAGCCGCGCTTCGTCAAGCACTTCGCCAATCTCGCGCCTTTGATGAGCGAAGCTTTCGCCACCTATGCCGCCGAGGTCAAGGCCCGCAGCTTCCCCGGGCCGGAGCATACGTTCCAGCTCAAGCGGTGATTGTTTCCTTCTCCCCGCTTGCGGGGAGAAGGTGCCCGAAGGGCGGATGAGGGGCGGAATCATCCGACCTCTCAAAGGATGAGAGTTTTGCCTCTCTCCCCGCGAGCGGGGAGAGAGGACGACAACGTTCGGCGCTTGTCCCTGCTCACCACCCCGCCGCCGTCCCGCAGCATCAGCGAAACGGATCGCTTCATCAAACTTATTCAATTGTCGCTTGAAGAAGATCGCCCTATCTCCGGCCCTTCATAACGACAGGGCAGGGCGTTGAGTCTGGTGTCCGTCTTCTCTGGAACCGTCCTCATGTCCAAAGACGAATTTCTACAGGGTGTCCGTCGCGGATTTCCGATCATGCTGGCGGCTTCGCCCTTCGGTGCGCTGTTTGGGGCGCTTGCCATCGATAACGGCTTTTCGATCTTCGATGCCGTTTTCATGAGCCTCACCGTCTATGCCGGCGCCAGCCAGATGGTCGGAATCGAGCTTTTCAATCACAGGGTCCAGCCCTGGCTGATCGTGCTGTCGATCCTCGCGGTCAATTTCCGCCACATCCTCTATTCGGCATCGATTGCCCGCTATATCGGCCACTTCACGCCGTTGCAGAAATTCGTCACCTTCTTCCTGCTGACCGATCCGCAATATGCGGAAACGGAAAAGCGCGGGGAGAGCGGTCTAGCCGTCAGCTTCGCGTGGTATCTTGGTTTCGGAACGATCATCTATGTGCCATGGCAGATCATGACCCTGATCGGCGCGATCTTTGGCCAGATGATCGGCGATCCCAAGGCGATTGGGCTCGATGTGCTGTTGCCGATCTATTTCATGGGGCTGGTTCTGGGTTTCCGCAAGCGTGACCACTGGCTGCCGGTCGTTGCGGTCAGCGCCGCCGCTTCGGTTGGTGCCATGCATTTCGTCGGCTCGCCCTGGCATGTCAGCATCGGTGCCATAGCCGGCGTCATTCTCGCCGCCTGCCTGCCGCTGAAGACGCCGGCCGAAGAGCCGGTCACGCTGGAGCATGAGGTTTAGGACGATGGAAACCGCCGATCACATGCACCTTATCTACATCATCCTCGCGGCGGCCGTTGCCACCTTCATCACCCGCATTGGCGGCTATGTGATGATAACCCAGATGAAGCGCATCCCGCCGCGCATGGAGGCGGCACTCAATGCCGTCCCGGCAGCCGTTCTGACCACACTGGTCGCGCCCGCTTTCGTCTATGGCGGCTGGGATGCCACAGCCTCCATGGCCGTCGCCTTCCTCGTCGGCCTGCGCTTCAGCTCGCTCTGGATGCTGCTGGCCGGCTGGCTGGTGGTGATGGCAATCCGGCATTTCGGCGGGTTTTGAGCGAGTGAACGGACTTAACATCTGCCGCATCACCCCCCTCTGTCAGCTTTGCTGACATCTCCCCCTCAAGGGGGGAGATCGGGAGCGAGAGGCGAACCCCAGTTGATCTCCCCCCTTGAGGGGAAGATGCCCGACAGGGCAGAGGGGGGTAAAGCGCCGCATATGAAGGCTGACTATTTCCGCGCAATCTCCGCCGTCGCAGCCTTCAGCCACTCGCGTGTCTTTTCATCATCCAGCAGCGGCAGTAGCTTTTCGCAGGTTTCGGCGTGATAGGCGTTCAGCCAATCCAGTTCCTCCGCCGTCAATAGCTCCGCTACCACAAGCCGCCGGTCGATCGGGCAAAACGTCAGCGTCTCGAAGCCGAGCATCGGCAGGTCGCCGCCCTCGATCATCTCGGCCGGCAGCACATGCACGAGGTTTTCGATGCGGATGCCGAAGGCGCCGGGGCGGTAGTAGCCGGGCTCGTTGGAGAGGATCATGCCGGGCAGCAGTTCCTGCATCGCCGCCCGCGAAATGCGCTGCGGCCCCTCATGCACGGAAAGATAGGAGCCGACACCGTGGCCGGTGCCATGGGCGAAGTCCGCGCCTGCCTTCCACAGCGCGATGCGGGCGAGCGGATCGAGATCGACACCACGCGAGCCCTTCGGGAAGCGCGCCACCGAAATCGCAATCATGCCTTTGAGGACCAGCGTGAAGAAGCGCCGCTGCTCCTGCGGCACGTTGCCGATTGCGACGGTGCGGGTGATATCGGTGGTGCCGTTGACATACTGGCCGCCGGAATCGATCAGGAACATGCTTCCATCGGCAATGGTGACGTCCGTATCCGTGGTGACGCGGTAGTGCATGATGGCGGCGTGGCCGCCGGCGCCGGCTATGGTGTCGAAGGAGATATCCTTCAGCGGGTTCTGCATGCGCTCGCCGACGCTGCGGCGGCAGGCCTCCAGCTTTTCCGTTGCGGCGATTTCCGTCACCGTTCCGGGCGTGGTCTGGTCGAGCCAGGCGAGGAATTCCACCATCGCCGCTCCGTCCTGCAGGTGGGCGCGCGCCGATCCGTCGAGCTCGGCCCTGTTCTTGCAGGCGCGGGGCAGGCGGGCAGGGTCGATCGCCTCGATGATGGTGCCGCCGCTTTCGCGAATACGCTCGGCCAGCGCGAACGGCGCATGGTCGGGATCAATCATGATGGCAACGCCGCCGGCGGCGAGCGCCGCAACCCGGTCTATGAAGCTTGAAGGTGGTTCGATCTTCGCGAGTTGGGTGAGATAGGCTTCCTCCTCGATCCCCGTCTTGCGCTTGTCGAGAAAGATTTCGGCTGTTCCATCGGCATGCACGATGCCGCGCGCCAGCGGATGCGGCGTGTGCGGCACGTCGCTGCCCCGGATATTGAAGGTCCAGGCGATGGAGGACGGGTCGGTCAGCACCACCGCGGCAGCACCAGCCTTGACCGTCTCTGCGGCCATCGTCGCGATCTTGTCCTTGGCAAGCTGGCCGGCATTTTCGTTGCTCTGGATTTTCACCCGGCCAAGGGGCGCATCTGGCCGGTTCGTCCAGAGGCGGTCGAGCGGATTGTGGTCGAGGAGGACGAGCTTGCCGCCGATCTTCTCCAGCGCCTTCTCCAGTTTGCGTACCTCGGCGCCCGTATGCAGCCAGGGATCGATGCCGAGGCGGAAGCCCTTGGTCCCATGCTTTTCCAGCCAGAGATGCGGCGGCTCGCCGACGAGGTCGCCCCCGGTAAAGACGCTGCCATCCACCTGTTCGGCAAGCTGGGTCACGTAACGGCCATCCACAAAGACAATGACCTGACTCGGCGTCAGCAAGGCGATCCCGGCGGAACCGGTGAAGCCCGTCAACCATGCCAGACGTTCCGCCGAGGCAGGCACATATTCGCCCTGAAACTCGTCAGCGCGCGGCACGAGAAAACCATCGACGCCAAGAGCAGCAAGAGCGGCACGGAGTGCGTCCGTGCGTTCCCGGCCGAATTGCGGGGTGGAGGTGACTTCGAAAGACTGGAACATCGGTTTGCCTGCGATCATGAGCGGGGGGCGATCCCGGCGCGGTCGCGAAAGGATCGTTGACGGCGCACTCTAGCGGACATTGCCCCCATCAAGAAAGTCGCGGCTTATGGCTGTCCTTGATAAATTTCCGGATGATGGCAGCCGTCAGGCGCTGGTTGTCGCGGTTCCATTCGTCGGTGGTATGAAACACCGGCTCGCGCTCATCCCAGCCACTGCAACTGAAATCGGACTGCCGGGCAAAGAAACCGACGAAATCCGTCTCGGTCTTCCATGTCGCCAGAGGCGATCCGGAGTAACTGCCGCCATCCTCCACCTCGCACAGCACGATGCCCTCCGGCCGGCGGAGCAGTCCGTGCCCGCAATAATCCCGATGAAACTGGTGTATTAGTCCCGAATCTTCGTCGCATTGCTGCAAGGCTTTCCAGAGCCCTTCAGCCAACTCCCTGCCAAAGGGCGCATGGCTCAGGCGGTCGCGGCATTCGATCCGTCGCCGCTGCATTTCCTCGCCGGAGGCATGGATAAGCGGGTAGGGCGGCCATGTCGGGTTTTTCGCGGGCCGCTTGCGCAGGCTGCGAAGGGTGACCGCAAGCGCGAAGACGATCACGGCAAGGCAGATCAGCGGTATGACGGTCGCCATGGATTATTCGGCTCAGATCGTTGTCGGCTAGGAAGCATTTATCATACTTATGCGCTCAGCGCATGGCACCTATTCCGACACGGCACTATTCCGCCGGAAAAAATAGTCTATAAACCCGCTCAACGAACTAAGGCAAACACTTCGGTTCCGGCAAATTGCCTGACGGCAACGTGCTGCATGGTTCAAACATAGTCGGTTATCCTTCTCCTCCTCCCTCCGGATGGCCGATTTTGAACCATGAAGAGTCCGCTTGAGCGCTCCTCCTCCTCCTCAAGCTCGCGGACATGGTCGGTTCGCCGACCAACGGGCGATGCTTCGGCATCGCCTTTGTTTTGAAAAGCCGCTTGCCATGATGGCGAGCGGCTTTTTAAGTTTCCGGGTTGCGCTGGCATGCGACAACCGAATTGTGGTTTTCCATATTCCAAGCTAGCTTGTTGAGAGGCAAGGAGATTGGCGCCGCAATGACCACCGAAACGGTTAATCTCGATTTTTTGGTAAAGCAGGCAAAGCTCAACATGGAAGAAATGCGTCTTCTTCGCAAAGACGTTACCGACATGATGATGTTGCTGAATGCCAATTATGAGCTGACAAGGCGGGTCGAGCGCCGGCACGCCGAGCTTCGGGACGATATCGAACTCATGGTGAAAATGGAGCTCGGTGGCTCACTTGCCAACATCCAGACGTCAATAGAGCATTCGCTCTCCCGCATAGACGCGGCCGTCGGCGAGATTTCTCAGCGGGTGGCAATGCTCGAAAGCAAGCCTTGATTGGCTCTCAAGCCCGGTCGAGATGGATCGTCACCCAGCCGTTGCGCCAGATGGTGCGCACATGGCGCAGGTGCTGGGCGTTGTAGGCAGACAGCACCTTCCAGCGCTGCGATGCCAGAATCCCTGAAAGAATGACAGAACCGCCCGGCGCCAAGTGGGCGGCGAGTTTCGGCGCCATCGAGATCAGCGGTCGCGCAAGGATATTGGCGATGATCAGGTCGAAGGGACCGTGGGTATCGAAGGCCGGTGAGTGAAACCCGGCGGCGGTGACGGTCTTGATGCCGGTGACGATGCCGTTGCGCCGGACGTTTTCGGCTGCCACGCGGGTCGCGATCGGGTCGATATCGGTCGCCAGCACCGGAATATGCTTCAGCTTGCGCACGGCGATTGCCAGCACGCCGCTGCCGGTGCCGAGATCGAGCGCGTTGGTCACCCGGCGCGAACGCACCACCTTGTCGATGACTTCAAGGCATCCGGCCGTCGTGCCGTGGTGACCGGTGCCGAAGGCCTGCCCGGCATCGATCTCGATGGCGAGATCGTTTTCCTTCACCTTGTCGCGGTCATGGGAGCCGTGGACAATGAAACGGCCTGCGCGCACCGGCTTCAGGCCTTCGAGCGACTTGGCGATCCAGTCGACATCCGGGATGATTTCGCGTTCAATGGCCGTACCGGGCATATGTGCCTCGATGAGATCGGCGAAACGCGGCCGCATCTCCTCTTCCTCTTCCAGAAGCAGGTAGAGCGAGGCTTCCCAGATATCCTTCTTCTCGTCGATCTCCATGGTGGCGATGGCATAGCCTTCGTCCTCGAAGGCATCGGTCATGTGTCCGAGAATGATCTCCGCCTGCTTTTCGGTCGTGGTGATGTAGAGGCGGATATCGGCCACGGCGGCGTCCTTTGCGTGGGATGGGATCGAAGTTGCGGCGGCTCTACCATGGCGGGCCGCCGAACGCAAAGAAGCGACGGCTATTTTGCGCCGGGAATCCAGGGCGGTGCGGGTGTATCCCTGCCTGAAATGGTGCGGAGCACCGCTCGCGTCGATGCCGGAAACAGCTTCATCCACGGCAGGACGAGCCGCCGTAGCGTCGTCAGGACAGGGTTGCTGAGCGTGACAAAAGCGGTGTTGCGCCGTGTCGCCTGGATCACCGTCTGGATCGCCGGCATTCGAAGGTCCGAATACTCGGCCTCGCGCCCCTCGGAGATCAGCCAGGCGAGCCAGCAGGCATCCTCGATGCCAAGGTTCATGCCGCGGGCGCCGATCGGCGAGTGCACATGCGCCGCGTCTCCGGCCAGAAACACATTGCCCCGCCCCATGGTCTCGACATGGCGAAAGCTGATGCGGAAGGAGGAGACCCAGGGCCGGTCCCTAACGTCGGTCGGATGCTCGATCAGCGTCTCGTAATCCTCCCGCGTCGAGATATAGCGAAGTGTGTCTTCGCTCACGGGAATGCGGGCAAGCACGCCCGGGTTGAGGAAGTTTCCTTCCGCGTAATTGGTCTCCACCGGGTGAATGTAGCGATAGTCCGCGAGGTAAAACGGCATATCCATGCTGTCGCCGGGAAAGGCGAAACCGCAGTTTTCCCGCACCACCGAATGGGCGCCATCGGCGCCAACGAGGATGTCCGGGGACACCGTTTCGGTAGCGCCATCTGCGCGGCGGAGGGTTACCTGCGGTTTTTCCACATCGCCGGACACCGCTTCAACCGCCGTCTGCCATTCGGGAGCGATATGAAGCCGGGAAAGCAGGCCGAGCAGGATGTTTTCCGTCTCTCCTTGAGGCAGGGCATAGAGGGGGGAATATCGCCAGCGCAGCCTTGCCGTATCGACGGTCAGAAGCTGTTTTCCGCGGGAAGCGATCCGGAACCGGTTGATCCGCCGCGCCTTGTGCAGAATCATCGGCGTGGCGCCGCATTCTTCAAGCAACGTCAGCGTGCGGGCGTTGACGCCGAGCGCACGGCTCTCGTTGGCAGGGGTCGGCCCCTTGGCCTTGGCGACGATGCGCGGCCGCAGGCCGCGTCTTGCAAGCTCCAGCGCGAGCGTAAGCCCGACGGGACCCGCGCCGGCGATCAGAATGGACCGTTCAGAGCCTTTCTCCATCGGTCCCCCACCGAAGTTTCGTTATCCCTTCAGCAGGTTCTCCAGCTTCTTGACGGCAACGTCAGGATTTTCACCGTAGGCGATGGTGCCGCTAAAACGGCCATTGGCGTCGAGCAGGAAAACGGATGCTGTATGATCCATCGTATAGTCACCATCCGGCTGGCTTTCGTCCAGCGGAATTTTCTTGGCATAGACGCGGAAGCCCTTGACCATTTCCATCACATCGTTCGCCGGGCCGGAAATGCCGGTGATGCGCTTGGAAACGTTTGAAACATACTGGCCAAGGATCTCCGGCGTATCGCGCTCCGGGTCCACGGAGACGAAGTAGGCCTGCAGCTTGTCACCCTGCGGGTCGACCTTCTCCAGCCAGCCGTTCAATTCGAAGAGGGTGGTGGGGCAGACTTCCGGGCAATGGGTGAAGCCGAAGAACACGGCCGTCGGCTTGCCGGTAAAAGCCTTCTCCGTGATCGGCTGGCCGCTTTGGGAAACCAGCGTGAACGGCACGCCGAACGGGCCGGAGGCCATTTCGCTTTTCGGCGAGGTCATTTCGTAGGTAAACCAGCCGAGGATGGCGGCAACGAAGGCGACAGCGGCCCAGAGTATGATGCGAAGTGTCTTCATGAAGGTGGGTCCGGCTTTCGTTTGGATGTCCCAAGGCGGGTTCGACCAGATAATCCCTAGGCCTCGGTTGCGCAATGCGTTGAAGCAAACGTGATCGGCTATGAAAGAGCGGCAAATTGCAGCACCGTCCGGTGGCCGGCTGCCTTCACATGCACCAGGAAAGGCCTGCGGCAGAAAGCGAGCGGACCATCTCCGCCCCATGGTTCACCCAGCCGATGAAACCCAGCGCAACGAGACCGATCATGGCAAGCGCCAGCGCCCCGCCGATGGCAGGTAGGAAGAGTGGGTGGCGAGCGACGTTCTGCTGCATCGCATGAGAATAGCCGATAAGCCGGGCGCTGAACAGCTTTCGGCCGCGCTCGCAATCACGAGAATTTGGTTACTATTTTAGCAAATGTTTAATTTCTTGCTGAGATCGTGGCAGGGCGCGAGGAGGCTGGTTCCACGTTCGACCTTCCAACGACATGACGTCGAGGGCTGCGCAGCCCAATGCTCAACTTATCGCCAATGTGCCATCGGGCGCCGCGCTGAATGGATATTGCATGACGACGTCACCCAAATTCGACAAGAAACTTTCTGTCAACAGCCGTCTGGCCACCCTTGGCGCCACAGCGCTGCTCGGCTTCGGCTCGATGATCGCCGTCGGCTGGTACGAGAGCAAGATCGTTGATGACGCCCTTGGCCGGGCGGCCGTTGCACAAGCCTCGATCGCTAAGGCCAGCGAACTGCGCCTCACCAGCGTCCAGCTGGTTCTGGTCGCCATGGATACGATCGTCGATCGCGAGGAAGGGGCTGTCGCGCCCGACCGGCTGAAGCAGATTGCCGATTCGATCGCGGCCCTGGAAGCGGGCCGAAACGATATGTTTGCGGTTGCGGAAACCGCGGGCAAACCGGAATTGATGAAGACCTTCGATGCCGATCTTGCCGAACTTAAGAAAGGTATCTCGGTCGATCTGAAAAATCTGGTCGAGACCCGTGCACCGACCGAGCAGTTCGACGCTATCGACGACTTGATCGATGGCGCCGGCGAACGCTTCACCACGACGCTCGGCGATCTCACCGGCGTTGCAGGCGAATTGCTGTCGGCCCGCGTAAAAGAGGCTATGGACAGTTCGTCAACCTCCATTGCCATTCAGATGGCACTCGGTTTCGCCGCCATGCTGTCGCTGCTCGGCATGTTCGTGTTCCACGGCAATGTGCTCCGACGCGGAATCTTTGCCGTGCGCGACAACATGCGCTCCATCCTCAGCGGCGATTATCAGACGACCGTCTCCGGCGTCACCCGCAGCGACGAGATCGGCGAAATGGCGCGCAGCGTCGAGGCGTTCCGACTTGCCGCCGTCGAGAAGCAGGCGCTCGAAGCAGCCGCCGCGGAAAATCGCGACCAGACGGAAGCCGAACGCAAGGAACGCGAGGCGATCCGCAATGCCGAGGCGCGCGATATCGACTATGCAGTCACCCATATCGGTGAGGGTTTGCGCCGCCTGTCGGAAGGCGATCTTTCCTCGACTATCCGCGACCCGTTCCGTCCGGATCTCGAATCGCTTCGCGTCAGCTTCAACCAGACCGTCGAAAAACTTCAGCAGGCACTCGTAAACGTCCGGGAAAACTCGATTTCCATCGATGCCAGCGGCCGCCAGATGCGCGGTGCCGCCGACGACCTTGCCCGCCGCACCGAACAGCAGGCCGCGTCGCTTGAAGAAACCTCCGCCGCTCTCGACCAGATCACGGTGACCGTGCGTACCGCGACCCATCGTGCCGAAGAGGCAAGCCAGATGGTCGAGACGACCCGCGCCAATGCGGAGGAATCCAGCCGCATCGTTGGCGAGGCCATGGATGCCATGAGCCGCATCGAGAATGCCTCGACCGAAATCGGCAAGATCATCAACGTCATCGACGAGATCGCCTTTCAGACCAATCTTCTGGCGTTGAATGCCGGTGTCGAGGCCGCGCGGGCAGGGGAAGCCGGCAAGGGCTTTGCCGTCGTCGCCCAGGAAGTGCGCGAACTCGCCCAGCGCGCGGCCGGTGCCGCAAAGGATATCAAGGCGCTTGTTACCCGCTCCAGCATGGAAGTGGGCACCGGCGTCCAGCTGGTTCAGGCAACCGGAGAGGCACTTGGTCGCATCGCGTCCGAAGTGGTGCGCATCAACGAACACATGGCCTCGATCGTTTCGGCGGCCCGCGAACAGTCGACCGGCCTGCAGGAAATCAACACGGCGGTCGGTCAGCTCGATCAGATGACCCAGCAGAACGCTGCCATGGTCGAGGAAACAAACGCCGCCAGCCACACGCTCGCCCAGGATGCCGAAAATCTCAGCGGCCTGATCGGCCAGTTCAACCTCGGGCAAGCTACGGCCGCCACCGTGACGTCCCGGGCTCCCGTTCGAGCCGCTCCGGCAAGTGCCGCGGCGCGACCCGTTCCGTCCCCCGCCAAGGCCCTGATGGGCAAGCTTGCGGGTGCCTTCAAACCAACCGCATCCCCTGTGCCGAAGGCATCGGGCTCCGCAGAAAATTGGGAAGAATTCTGATCATGTCCAACGCTATCAAACAAACCGGCGCTTATCTTGAAATCGTCTCGTTCCATCTGGGCGATCAGGAATTCTGCATCGACATCATGGCGATCCGCGAAATTCGCGGCTGGGCGCCGGTGACGCCGATGCCACACACTCCGCCCTACGTCCTCGGGCTGATCAACCTGCGCGGCGCCGTGATCCCCGTCATCGACATGGCCTGCCGTCTCGGCATGAAGATGACCGAGCCTTCCGAGCGCTCCGCCATCATCGTCACCGATATCGCCGGCAAGCTGGTTGGCCTGCTGGTCGAGCAGGTTTCGGACATGATGACGATCAAGAGCGAAGATTTGCAGCCGGCGCCGGAAATCATTCCGGAAGCCCAGCGCGCCTTCTGCCGCGGTATCGTCGCCCTGGAAAAGACCATGGTCTGCTTCCTCAACCTCGACACGGTCATTGCCGACGAACTGGCGCAGGCCGCTTAAGTCGCTATTCATCACCTCTGCCTTTCAAACGCCGCCCCTCGTGGGCGGCGTTTCGCCATGTTTGACCGTGGCAATTTCCTGCCTATGTTACGGGTGATTTTGTCTACGAGGATGATGCCCGTGAAATGCCTGCTTCTCATCGATATCCAGAACGGTTTCTGCACCGGCGGCAATCTTGCGGTGCCGGAGGGGGAGGCGGTCGTCCCCGTCGCCAATCGCCTGATATCTGAAGGCGGCTATGACCTGATCGTCGCCTCGCAGGATTGGCATCCTGCCGATCACGGCAGCTTCGCCTCTCAACATCCCGGCAAGGCGCCCTTCGAACTCGGCACGCTGGGCGGAAAGCCGCAGATGATGTGGCCGGATCATTGCGTGCAGGGCAGCGAAGATGCAGAGTTCCATCCCGATCTCGCCGTATCCGCCTTCAACCATGTCCAGCGCAAGGGCATGAATGTCGAGGTCGATAGCTACTCCGCCTTTCGCGATAACGACCGTGCGGCCCTCACGGGACTATCGGATTTTCTGAAGAAGCAGAATATCGATCGGCTCGATATCGCCGGGCTCGCCACCGATTACTGCGTGAAGTTCTCTGCTCTGGATGCCAAGGAAATGCTGCCCGGCGTGACCGTTCGCTTCATCGAGGATGCCAGCCGGGGCATCACCCCGGACGGGGTGAAACAGGCGGTAGACGAAATGACAAAAGCCGGTATTCAGGTCGTCACCAGCGACGAGGTCCTGGCAGCCTGACGGTCACTTCGGTGGGCCGTTTTTCCAGGTTACCGGCTCGTTGAATAGCGGCACGGTGGAGATCGACATCTTGGCCGAGCCATCCGTGAGTTCGCGGGAATGGGCGAGATAGATCAGCGTGTTGTTCGTCTTGTCGTAGATGCGGGTCACTACAAGCTTCTTCCAGACCAATGACAGCCCTTCGCGAAACACTTCCTCACCATCCGACGACAACTCAATGTCACCGATGGTGATGGGACCTGTCTGTTGGCAGGCGATCGCGTTGTTGGACGGATCTTCAAACCAGTTGCCGTTTTTCAGCCTGTCGACCACGCTGCGGTCGAAATAGGTGACATGGCAGGTGACGCCCTGTACCTCCGGGTCCATCACAGCGTCTATTCTTATGTCGTTGCCGAGCCAGTCCACTCCCACCTGGCCGACATTCTCGGCGGCAGCGGGCAAGGCAAAGGTGGTGGCCAGAAGGCCGGCGGCAAGAAGGCGGGTAGCAGAGGTCATGGACAGGCTCCGGGGTTGTCTGCTTGACATAGGCACTTCCCCGGTCGGCGCAAGTGTCAGCCGGTGTCCGAAAGCGGAGGAATGTAGGGACCTTCGCTCGCGGCGCGCATCTGGGCTGCGGCAGCGGCGAGTGCCCGCGCACTCGAGCTGGCGGAGACCGGGGTGCTTTCGGCGATGCTGTAGCGGTCGCGGCCTCGCGCTTTGGCTTCATAGAGCGCCAGGTCAGCCTGCGACATCAGCTCGATCAGCGAACACCTCGGGTCGGAGATCGCGACGCCGATGCTCACGGAGAGCTTGATTTCAGTCCCGTCCTCCAACCTGACGGGTTGCGAGCGCACGAGGCGGCAAAGAGCGTCTGCAAGTTCGGATATCTCGATGCGTCGCGCCCAGCCGAGTGCGATGCCGAATTCCTCGCCGCCGAGCCTGCCGAGCAGGCCGCGCGTTCCCAGGAATGATTTGATGGTATCGGTGAAATGGGCAAGCGCCTTGTCCCCGCCGGCATGGCCGTGACGGTCGTTGATCTGCTTGAAACGGTCGAGATCCAGCAGCATGAAGGCCATGGGCCGATTGGTGGTTATCGCCATGCGGTAAAGTTCCTCGGTCTCTTCCAGGAAGGCCCGTCTGGAAAGCGCTCCGGTCAGTTCGTCCCGTGCGACGAGATCCCTCAGATTGGCGATCAACCAGCCCTGCAGCATCAGGATAAGCCCAAGAAACAGGGCGGGGAGACCGAGCATGCAGGCGGTCTGCAGGTTGTGGGCAAGGACTATAGGATCATTGCCGGGAAACAATGTGTCGGCGGCGAGCACAAGCGTTGCGCCCCTAAGCCCATGGACGACGGCGACGGCAAATACGGTGGCGGCGCAGAAGATGAGATAGGCACTGATCGCCCGCTCCTTCGGCCATTGCAGGAGCATCATCAGGCCGGCGGCCAGGAAAAGGCCGCAGGCGGTGATGGAGGCAAGCGCTGGCAGCACGATCGTCGCATGGTAGGCGCCGGCAAGCCCGAACAGGGCGATGCTGCCGAGCGCGCCGGCAATATGGGCTGGCTTCAGGGCCGATTGCCCAAGGAATTGACGCAGCCCGGAAAGGATCATCAGGCAGGAGGCAACCATCATCAGCGTCGCGACCGGCAGGGTCATTTCATCCGGCAGGATGTCCGACAGAAGTTCGCTGGACACGGAAAGCAGCGCGAAGAGGCAGGCGAGCGCGAAGGCCAGCACGCCCGGCGCGCCGCTCTTCCGGAGCGAAACGAGAACGGGCAGCATCACGGCCAGGGACATGGCCGCTATGGTCAAGACGATATCCATGAATGCTGTTTCCTTGCGGAATCTGTTTCAAGGCCCTGCTGCTTCGGGGCGTGTGCGATTGGTAGTCAGCGACATTTAATTTTATCTTCGAAAATTCATTGCAATTTTAAGGAAAGGCTTTGCAAAGCCTCAATTTCCACCGGTTGCAGGGTTGTGGAAACGTTTTGACACAATCTCGCCTCCGAAGGGCTGGCAAACGAACGCCCCTAGCGAATTCTAGTGACCCATTTTCTGGGGTGCCGTCTTAATTTCTCCCCGATCGCAAGGCTAAACGCCTCCCATCCTTTTGGGCCCCATGTGCGCCCACCCCCGAAAGCCAGGGAGACTTGTAAAGGAATTGCTTACCATAAACTGTCATTCTTCCCGAAAGCCGGGGTTCGCAGGCGATGTCCACAAGGGCTCGCCAAAGTTCGTCTCCGGCGCCGGCGATGACGTGTGTGGTGGTCGTCCCGGGTCGAGTAACGCGTTTTCGGGTACGAGTATCATGGCGTCTGCGGTTCATACATCCTCGCGTGCCGGCGTGTCCGGCAAGTCGGCTGCCGGCGCCTTCGGGGCAGGGCGGCTCATCGGCGGCGGCGCGGCGCTCGGCATGCTCGTTGCGGCCTCCGCCTGGGCGATCGCAAGCTTTGCCAGCCTGCAGGGCATGGCGCCTTCCGCCTCCACCCGCTTCGAAACAACGCTCGGCCTCAAGGCCATCGACCGCGCGGCGCCTGAGATGCGCAGCGTGCAGCTTGCCAAGTTCTCGCGCCTTCCGGGCCTGAAGCTGGAGCTCGACGCACTGGCATCGGCGGCACCGGTCAAGGCGGTTGTGGCGACGGCGGGCGCCAAGCTCGAGGTCGCGGCGCTGACCAGGGCTCTTGCAGGCTCGATGATGGCGGCGGCTGAAGCCGAGGAGCGGCTGGCGACCGGGTCCATTCCCGCGACGCTTGACGGGAAGCCGGGCAGCATGGCGACGGCGCTTCTGGAGCCGGCCAAGATCGAGCCGGGCGGGCTTGCCAAGCCCTTCAACCTCGTGATGACCGACGCGGACCTGGAGGCCCATCGCGGGCTTCCGGGGGAAGGGCCGTTGCCGCTTCGCAAGCCGGCCTTGCCGAAGAGCCTTGCGGCCAAGGAGCTCGATGCGAGCCGGGGCGAGGAACAGCGGCAAAAGCCGAAGGTGTTGGCCTATGCCAAGCCCGACATCAAGGTCTTCGAGGACGATGACGATGATGCGGTGAAGCCGAGCGTCCGTGGACGCAAGGGGACCGCCTATTACGATATTTCCGCCGGCATCGTTTACATGCCGAACGGCGAGAAGCTGGAGGCCCATTCCGGCATCGGCAAGATGCGCGACAACCCGGATTTCGCCCATGTCAAGATGAAGGGTCCGACCCCGCCCGGCACCTACAGGGTGACGATGCGCGAGGCGCTTTTCCACGGCGTCGAGGCCGTGCGGCTGACGCCGACCAATGGCGTTGCCCCCCATGGCCGCGTCGGCCTGCTGGCCCACAGCTACCTGCTGCGCAAGCCGGGCGACAGCCACGGCTGCGTCGCCTTTGCCAACTATCCGCGGTTCCTGAAGGCCTTCAAGCGCGGCGAGATCACCCATATGGTGATCGTCGAGAGCATGAAGGGCGGCTTCTCGCCGGCGAAGAAAACGCTGGCCTCGCTCTTCCAGCGAAAATCCTAGAATCCCCGAATCTGGCCGCGATATCCGTCGTGGCCTTTTTCATCCGCCCGATATGCTCGCCATTATTCTATCTGCCGTTTAACGGCCGGGGAGATTACTTCTTGGCGGCGCGGCGTCTGGCGGGGGCCGGTTTCGGCTCGCTCAATTCCGCCTTCTCGCGCTCAAGGCGCAGGGCCCGCAATTTCTCGGTCTTGGTGTCGCGGGCGCTTGCCTCCGCGTCGATGATCGACCAGGCCTCCCGGTTCGTCACGGCCGCCTTGTCGCGGGCGGACAGTTTTACCGGCTTGTCTTCGACGATCGTTTCGTTCGAATCTGTCAAATCCTTCTCCTTTATCGGATGCTGGCTTTAGCGAATGCGGGCCGGCGCCGCGGATGCGGCGCGCGGCACTGACGGCTATCGCTTGCCGCCGGCGACGGCCTTCTTCGGCATGGGCAGCAGGCCTTCGCGCTGCAGCTGCTTGCGGGCGAGCTTGCGCTGGCGGCGAACGGCCTCGGCCTTTTCACGCACCCGCTTTTCCGAGGGCTTCTCATAGGCGCTCCGCGCCTTCATTTCGCGAAACACGCCTTCACGCTGCAACTTCTTCTTCAGCACGCGGAGAGCCTGATCGACATTGTTGTCTCGAACGATGACCTGCAAGTTGGTTCCTTTCAGTTGAATATAGGGCCTTATGCCCGGCCGGGGAGGCGGGCGGATGAAAAAACGTGACGTGGACGTCGCTCAGGCCCGGGGCTTGGTCGAGAGCGGCTTCAGCCAGGAGCGCGGGTAATCGGCAGTGGAGGCGATATCGCCGGAGGCAGGCGCCGTGTTCGGCAAATCGCCGGTCGCCTCGATATCGACATCGGTCTCGACCACGCGCCGCTCGAAATTTTCGTGTTCGAACCGGACGCGGTACTGGATGCGGCCGTAATCGCTGGGCAGCACGCCCAGCACCCGGCAGGTGCGGTTGGACCGCGACATGTGGGTGAGACCGCTGCGGATCACCAGCCTGTCGCCTTCGCTGTAACGGGCCTGTGGCATTGGAAAACTCCTGCCAAGCGTCGTTCGCGCCTGTCTCGAAAAAGGGGCCGGTCTCAAAATGTGGCCGGAAACAAAAAAGGCCGGGAACGACCCGACCTCCTTCCAATCATTCAGCGCCTGCTGCCAGTACATCCGTGGTCAGCTGTCGCGAACGAGATCTTCAATTATGCGTCGCGCAGATTGTCGGCAGAATTCTTGCCGGACTTCTTGTCGCGCACCAGGTCGTAGGTGACCTTCTGGCCTTCGTTCAAGCCACGCATGCCGGCGCGTTCAACGGCCGAAACGTGGACAAAAACGTCCGTCGAGCCGTCTTCCGGCTGGATGAAGCCAAAACCCTTGGTTCCGTTGAACCACTTGACTGTACCTGTATTCATAACGATTTCCTTTCAATCGTTCATTGCCGGCGTGATATATACCGGCTTCCATCGATGTTGAGAGGAAATCTGACGTCGCGCCGAAGCGCTTGAACAAACGTCGCAAGCAAGTGTCGATAACCGATATATAAACGTATTCTTTCGAGATGCAATGGATCGGCGGCGATAATTCTTTTTTCGGCATCCGAAATTCTGGCTGAAAGCCCTGAAAAAGCGGGAATATAAGCAAAAATATTTTCGCATTATTTCCTGTCCCTCGCTCAGAATGCGGGCGTGCGCAAGCCTTCACGCGACGGATTTCGCCCGTGGTTTGGCATGGAACTCGGCCGGGGCACATCGGGTGCCTCATGGAGTTAGTGTTAGGTGACACGCGATGTGCCCCGTCTCGGCTGTTTTTACCTGCAACTCCGCTTCCTCTGCAAAGACGGTACCCCTTTCGGTGGGACCTGAGTCAGGAGGCATTTGCGCCACCAGCCGTCTTCTTGTGTGCCTCACAGGCACGCCCCGCTCTCTTTCAAGCGAGAGGGAAAGCATTTTCTGCAGGCCCCCTTGATCGCGCCTGCGTTTCAAACACAGATCAAAGGCACCGGCCCCGCCTCGCCGGCAACGCTTTCCGGTGTATCCGATGGCGGGACGAGAGGAGTGTGTCACGGGTGGAGGGGGCGGGGATTTGCGGGGATGAAAAAACTCTGCGCGGGTCGGTCGCAAAATGCTGAGGAAATGGCTGCCTCGGGGCCGCAGGGGACTACTGCTTTTGTTCAATGAGACTATATAGCCATCGCCTCCGAAAAGATTGGCGATTTCGCCACTTTGAGGCCTTCCTGCCTAAGATGGCATGATATTTAGCAAGGCTGCCGGTCCGCCTTCTTTAGCCTATGGATCACAAGGTTCGAACATTATGAACGAACTATCGTAGATGGGGTTAGGTCAGACTCCGCGATGCACGCGTCCAGCAGGAAATCGGAGCGGCAGCGTGGAAGTGAAGCCTATCGCGATATTGTTGCGGACCAATCTCTGCTCAATTTTTCCTGACAACCTAGACAAGCATGGTTTCCGGGCCGATTGGGTCTTGATACGATTTCTCGTCGTCCGGATCGATCGCGCCACTGGCCTTAATCCAATTCTTGCCTACGCTCCATATTTGGGCGGCTTTATTGAAATAGCCCGCGTCCAAGGCACCTTGCCGGCAAATGAAATTAGCCGCAGGCGTTATTCTGGCTCCGGCAAAATTTCTGTCTGCTTTATAAGCTTGATCGACTCCAGGTTGAATTTGCTGTCTATTGGCTCTAAAGTAAAACCCTGCTCGGGGGGCTTGGCATGGGGAAAGAAATCTGTTTGCTACCTGTCCGTTGCGTCTGCCTGTTAGTGGGTTTGTTGTTCTACACTCATTCTTACGCACAAGTATCCACGGTTCCGGGCCGATGCTGGCTGTTTTCCGAGCTGAATGAACACTCCAGCGCGCAGGTTGACAAGCTTCTCTTGGAGATCGACGGTTTTGGTTCGACGGCAGACATGATCTCCGCCCATATGGAGCTGATGAAACAGGCGCAGGGCGCCCTGAATTTCTGCGAAATTGAGACCAGGTTGCGCAAACTCGGTGCCAAAACATACTTGCTGGCTATGCCGTACCAATTTGTGACCGGCTTGAAGGCGGCCAGAAATTACAGCCTGACGTACGTCAATCCAATATTCCAGACCACAAGTCCTATCCCTAAATTCGCGATATGATATGAAAGAGATGGACCTTTAAGAGCCAAACAGCTTTTATCCATGGTCGGTTTTGATGCCGAACAGAATATAAGCAATCTCAACTCCGCGGGTACGTTGATCACCGCGACGTCACAGCATCCGCTTTACAAGATAACGTCGAACAAAGATCAGGAATCAGATCCAGGAAAATATAAAAAACAGTTCGATTTACTGAAGCAATACGAAGCGGATGGGTTATTATCGTATAAATATAGTCCGATGCTCATGCATGTCATCGATCAATATATGCCTTTCATGAAGGAGAAAAACTACAGTATAAACACCACTCCCACGCCCGATGCGATTTCGTTCTTTGTCATCAACGAAGATCCGGGCCGCCTTCTGGTCGGCAACCGTTGCGGCTGCTCCTATCTCCCTAGCACAACGACAATCGTTTGCGATGAGCGGCTGATGGCTGCTTTGCAACAGTGGGTCAAATACGGAAGCGGAGATGACGCTCAGTTGAGCTATATCGTTCTGATGAACAATGCCATCGCCGATCTTTTGTTGCACTGGCTGATCGGTCACGAAATGGCGCACAACAAATATAGAGACAATTATGGCGCGATGTTCGCCTCCGATGGTGAGGACCGCCCTGTGCTTCCTGCTGACAATGCGCCTAAAAAGCCACTGCGCGACATGGAAAGCAGAGCCGACACATTCGCTTACGAACACTTGCCCCCGGCCGTTGCCAGCTGGTCGCACATGGCGACGAATTTTATAATTCAGCAATTGGCCGCAATCGCAAACCCTCAGGCGCTTGGCGACAAGTCGTCTCCGATTGTAGTGAACGAAACCCCTTACGGTCATCCTAATCTCTTGACCAGGGCGTATAGCCTGAAGAACGTGACGGGAGCCGTGGATTTTTTACTGGAAGAATACGAAGCCCGTACATTAATCGACGAGCAGAAAGGAACGAAATATGCCGGCATATGCTCGCTTGTTCATTAGCTTTCGAACGATTTGGGCGATATGCCTATCTCTGTGTCCTGCCCTTCTTATCGCATTTCCCGCCACGGCCATGGACTATCGGGATGTCGGCGTGGGTGAGATCAAAGGTGTCGTGACCATCCAGTGGTTAGAGCCGGATGTGTTCCTTTTTATTCCCGACAATGAGAAGCCACTGACCTTCATCAGGCCGAACGGCCAAGTCATCACGCCGAAGCGGATGATCACGGATGGGGGATCCATTCCCCGCCCGATGTGGGCCTTTCGCAGTTATTCACCATGGGGCTATGCGCCGGCCTTTATTATTCACGACTGGCTATTTCACGCTAAGAACTGCGATCTGGCAATTGCGAAAGATTATGATCTGGACAGCGCCGGTTTGACGATGGGTGAAGTCATCAAGACCCTAATGGAGACCAAGCGAGCGGAAAAGGACGAATTTACCGTCGGCGTGATGATGGCAGCAGTGACTAGCCGGTTCGCGCGAAGCGCATGGGAAACAGGAGCCTGCATTCCCGCGCCTGCGGCTTTCAACACCGCGCCGACGATGGAATATCGCCTAGAGTTCAAGTAGGTGCGGAGCAACTTTCGCCGGCTCCACGCCATAGGTCCCCATGGCCAGGCGCCACCGCTGGCTCCGGCCAGTGGCGCCCAGGAAACGTGCGCATTTCATGATGCCACGCTGAGCACGCTGCCCTCATATTGGCAACGGCGGTTCTGAAGGCGCATTGCCGTCATAGATGGAGTTGGATGTTTGCTCTTGGAAAGATGTCAGAGCCGTCCCGACGGCTGATATGAGGGCGCAAAAATGGAAATCTAGGTGGGTGTCTGTTGTTCCCTCAAACCCGCTCCACAAACCCGTCCAGCACGCGCTTCTGCCCCGCCCGATCAAAATCGATCGTCAGCTTGTTGCCTTCTATTGCCGCAATGTTGCCGTTGCCGAACTTGATGTGGAAGACGCGGTCGCCGAGGTTGAATTTCGAGGGGGTGTCGACCGTCGATTTGGCAACCAGTTCGCCATCGATGGTGCGGGCCTTGGGGCCGCTTTCGCCATAGCCGATGCGCTCGATCGAAACGCCGGAGCGATTGCCCCAGTTGTCGCGGGTCGCATCCGTGCGGTTTGCCTGGGCGCGTTTCCAGCCGGGGGTGGAATAGCTGTTGGCAAACGGCTCCTGCTTGTCGAAGCGCGACTGGCCGTAACCGCCGCGGTTATAGCCGCCATAGGACTGTTCCGTCTCGGCGACATCGACATGGCTGACCGGCAGCTCATCGAGGAAGCGTGAGGGCAGGGTCGATTGCCAGAGGCCGTGGATGCGGCGGTTCGAGACGAACCAGATGTGGCAGCGGCGTTTTGCGCGCGTCAGCCCGACATAGGCGAGGCGGCGTTCTTCCTCCAGCCCCGAGCGGCCGCCTTCATCCAGCGAGCGCTGGTGGGGGAAGAGGCCTTCTTCCCAGCCGGGCAGGAAGACCGTTTCGAACTCCAGACCCTTGGCCGAATGCAGCGTCATGATGTTGACGGCATCGAGGTTTTCGTTCTGCTCGGCATCCATGACGAGCGCCACGTGTTCGAGGAAGCCGCGCATGGATTCGAAGCTTTCCATCGAGCGGATGAGTTCCTTGAGGTTTTCCAGCCTTCCCGGCGCTTCGGCCGATTTGTCGGCCTTCCACATATCGGTGTAGCCGGATTCCTCCAGGATGGTTTCGGCAAGCTCGGTGTGGGGCGTGGTTTCCAGCAGGCCTTGCCAGCGCTTGAACATGGTGACGACATCGAACAGCGATTTGCGGGCCTTGGCCTTCATCTCGTCGGTTTCGATGAGATCGGCGGCGGCCGCGAGCATGGGGATATCGCGGGCGCGGGCGTAATCATGCAGGGCGCGGACGGAGGTGTCGCCGAGGCCGCGCTTGGGGGTGTTGATGATGCGCTCGAAGGCGAGATCATCGGCCGGCTGGCAGACGAGGCGGAAATAGGCCATGGCATCGCGGATTTCCATGCGCTCGTAAAAGCGCGGGCCGCCGACGACGCGGTAATTGAGGCCGAGCGTGACGAAGCGGTCTTCGAACTCGCGCATCTGGAAGGAGGCGCGCACGAGGATCGCCATGTCGTTCAGATTGTGCTTTTTGCGCTGGAGCTGCTCGATCTCCTCGCCGACGGCGCGGGCTTCCTCTTCCGAATCCCAGGCGGCGTGGACCTGTACCTTCTCGTCTTCGGGATCGTGGCGATCGGTGAACAGGGTCTTGCCGAGGCGGCCTTCGTTATGGGCGATCAGGTGGCCGGCGGCGCCCAGGATATGGGCGGTCGAGCGGTAGTTGCGCTCGAGCTTCACGACCTTGGCGCCGGGGAAATCCTTTTCAAAGCGCAGGATGTTGTCCACCTCCGCGCCGCGCCAGCCATAGATCGACTGGTCGTCGTCGCCGACGCAGCAGACATTCTGCGGCTCGCCCTTGGGGCGCTGGGCGAGCAGGCGCAGCCACATGTATTGGGCGGTGTTGGTGTCCTGATACTCGTCGACGAGGATATAGCGGAAGCGGGCGTGATATTCCTTCAGCACATCCGGATAGGCGCGGAACATGCGGATGGGATGAAGCAGCAGGTCGCCGAAATCGCAGGCGTTCAGCGTCTTCAGGCGGGCCTGATAGGCCTCGTAGAGTTCGCGGCCCTTGCCGTTGGCAAAGGCGCGGGCATCACCTTCGGGGATGTCGGCGGGGCTCAAGCCCTTGTTCTTCCAGCCGTCGATGAGCTGGGAAAAGGTTTTTGCCGGCCAGCGCTTGTCGTCGAGGCCTTCGGCCTGGATCAGCTGCTTGATGAGGCGCACGACATCGTCCGTATCGAGGATGGTGAAATCCGAGCGCAGGCCGACGAGCTCGGCATGGCGGCGCAAGAGCTTGACGCCGATGGAGTGGAAGGTGCCGAGCCAGGGCATGCCCTCGACCGCGCCGCCGACGAGCACGCCGATGCGCTCCTTCATCTCGCGGGCGGCCTTGTTGGTGAAGGTGACGGCGAGGATCTGGCTGGGGTAGGCGCGGCCCGACGCGAGAATATGGGCAATGCGGGTGGTGAGCACGCGGGTCTTGCCGGTGCCCGCACCCGCGAGCACGAGGACGGGGCCTTCGATGGTTTCGACCGCTTCGCGCTGTTCGGGATTGAGGCCGGAAAGATAGGCTGCGGCCGGGCGGGCGCCATCGCGCGCGGCCATGGCGCGGGCAGCTATGCCGCCTGCAGCCGCCGGTGGCGGGGCCGGCTGGTTGCGCTGCGGGCGCGCGGCCGGCTCCTCGTCGAAGAAGGGAATATCGTCAAAACCGTTGCTCATGCGGCTCAATGTAGTGATTCGGGGGCGAAAGGCCAGAATGGCGTTCTGCTTTTATTCCGGGAGCGTGGCGAAGAGCGAATGGATGCGAGGGCTTGCGGGCGAGGCGGGATCGTTGGACGCTGGTATTAGCGTCTATCGCCGATTGCCTACCGACCACTGCCTTCAAATCCCCGAAATCCGCTTTTATTACAATTGCGTAATGATGGCCCTGCGGGATTGTGCGCAGGCGCACAAAAGCCGATAGTTCGTCACGAAACGTTTCTGGCCCGCATGCGTTGTGGCCGGGTTTTGCGATAATCGATGTGGAGAAGTGAATGCGAATCTGGAAGCAGTTTGCGATATGCGCCGTCGTGCTTGTCGGTGGTGTGGCTGCCTTCGCGCATTTCGTGCCGGGGGCGGGGCAGACGCTTGCGGGCTTCGGCGTTCCCGAAAATCTGGTCGCGCTGGTCGCCAAGCCTCGGGCCGACGGCGAGGGTGCCGCCCGCAGCGGCAACGGTCAGGGCCAGGGCGGGCGCGGCGGCTTTGCCAGCCAGCCGCCGCTGGTGGTGACCGAGCCGGTCGGCGAAGCGGTGATCAACGACCGGCTTTCGGCGATCGGCAACGGTGACGCCATCCTCTCCGTCACGGCGACGCCGCTGGCATCGGGAAACCTGACCGAGGTGCTGATCAAGTCCGGCGACCGGATCGAGAAAGGCCAGGTGATCGCCCGGCTCGACAGCGACGATCAGAAAGTGGCCGCCGATCAGGCGCGTGTCGCACTTGACAGCGCCAAGGAGAAGGTCGAGCGCAACCGGCGTCTCGGCAATGCGGTTTCCGTCGCCGTGCTGCGGGATGCCGAGTTTGCCGAACAGGCCGCACAGCTGGAGCTGCAGAAGGCGGAGCTTGACCTGAAGCGCCGCGATATCGTGGCGCCGTCCAAGGGCATCGCCGGCATCATTACCGTCAATCCCGGCGACTACGTGACGACCGAAACGGCGATCGCGGTCATCGACGACCGGTCGCAGATCCTTGTCGACTTCTGGGTGCCGGAGCGCTTCTCCAACAAGATTTCGGTCGGGCAGGAGGTCTCCGCCTCGGCGATCGCTATTCCCGGCTCCGAATTTTCCGGCGTGATCCACGCCATCGACAACCGGGTGGACGAGGCGAGCCGGACGCTTAGGGTCCGCGCGCGCCTGGAAAACCCTGATGACACGTTGCGTGCCGGCATGTCCTTCTCGGTCGTCGCGCGTTTCGCCGGCGACACCTATCCGACGGTCAATCCGCTGGCGGTGCAATGGAGCTCGGAAGGCTCCTTCGTCTGGCGCATCGAAGACAACAAGGCGCAGCGCGTTCCGGTAACGATCGTCCAGCGCAACTCCGACAAAGTGCTGGTGGATGCCGAGCTTGCCAGGGAGCAGGCGGTCGTCATGGAAGGCGTGCAGCGCCTGCGCGACGGCGGCGAGGTGCGCATTGCCGGCGAGCAGCGCCAGCCGCAGGAGAAAAAGCCGGAAGGCGATAACGAACAGAAGGTTTCGGAAGCGGAGGTGGCCAAGTGAGCGGCGGTCACTCTTCCGGCCCGAAGACCGGCGGCACGGCGGGCTTTACGGCGCTTTTCATCCGGCGGCCGATTTTTGCCCTTGTCGTCAACACCCTGATCGTGGTGGCGGGGCTTGCGGCCCTGAACGGCATCGAAATCCGCGAACTGCCGGAAGTCGATCAGCCCGTCGTCTCCATCAATACCACTTTTGACGGCGCGGCACCCGAAACGATCGACCAGGAGGTGACATCCGTCATCGAGGGCGCCGTGTCGCGCGTGCAGGGGATCAAGAACATCTCCTCGACCTCGCAATACAGCCAGAGCCGCGTCACGCTGCAGTTTTCCGACACGACCGACATCGGGCAGGCGGCAAACGATGTGCGCGATGCGGTCGGCCGCGTTGCCGGCCAGCTGCCGGACGATGCCGACGAGCCGACCATCGTGAAGGCCGATTCCGACAGCCAGCCGATCATGCGGCTTGCGCTGACATCCGACACGCTGTCGACGGAAGACCTGACGCTGCTGGCCGAAAACGAGATTACCGACCGGCTTGCCGCCGTCGAAGGCGTGGCCGACGTGCAGATCAACGGCGAGCAGGAAAAGATATTCCGCATCGACGTCAACCAGTCGAAGCTCGCCGGCCGCGGGCTGACCATTGCCAACCTGCGCAACGCACTCGCCACGGCGTCGCTCGATGTTCCCGCCGGATCGCTCACATCCGCCAATCAGGACATTTCGGTTCGCGCCACCGCAGACCTGCAGACGCCGGAACAGTTCGAGCAGCTGATCATCGGCGACAACGTGCGTCTCGGCGACATCGCGACGGTGACGATGGGCCCGGATATCGGAACGTCTTCGCTCAGATCAAACGGCCGGCAGGGCATCGGCCTCGGCATTATCCGGCAGGCGCAATCCAACACGCTGGATATTTCCGAGGGTGTGAAGAACGCCGTCGGCACCATCAAGCAGATCCTGCCGGAGGGCACGCAGCTCGCAATCACCAGCGATGACGCGGTGTTCATCGACGGCGCCATTCACGAGGTCGAGATCGCGCTTGGCGCATCCGTCGTGATCGTGACCATCGTCATCTACCTGTTCCTTCTCGACTGGCGGGCGACGCTCATTCCCGTCATGACCATGCCGATCGCGCTGATCGGCACCTGTGCGGCAATCTATCTTGCCGGCTTCTCGATCAACATCCTGACGCTGCTCGCCATCGTGCTGGCGACCGGGCTTGTGGTGGATGACGCGATCGTGGTGCTGGAGAACATCGTTCGACGACGCTCCGAGGGGCTTGGGCCGCGTGCGGCGGCGGTGCTCGGGACGCTGGAAGTGTTCTTTGCCGTCATCGCGACGACGGCGACACTAGTGGCGGTCTTCGTGCCGCTTTCCTTCCTGCCGGGCCAGACGGGCGGGCTCTTCCGCGAATTCGGCTTCGTGCTGGCCTTCTCGATCATGCTCTCGGCGTTCGTCGCGCTGACGCTCTGCCCGATGCTGGCGTCCCGCATGCTGACGGCCCACAGCGAGCATCATCACGGCGGCGTGCTGGGCAAGATCGGCGGCTATGCCGCGGGCTTCTATCGCTACAGCTTGCGGGCCTGCCTCAACGCGCCGCTGGTCGTTTTCATGATCGCGATCATGGTGACGGCGGCCGGCGCGGGCGCCTTCACGCTGTTGAAATCCGAGCTGACGCCGACCGAGGACCGGGCGCGCATCATGATGCGCATACAGGCGCCGCAGGGCGTTTCGCTGGAATATACCCAGGCGCAGATGCGCCGACTCGAAGACGGCCTGAAGGCGATGGTGGAGAGCGGCGAGATCGAAAACGCCTTTTCGGTGTCCGGGCAGGGCGGATCGGCCAATACCGGTTTCATGGTGCTGACGCTCGCACCCTGGGACGGACGTGAGCGGACGCAGCAGCAGATCGCCGCCGACATCACCCGGATGGCCAACAACATTCCCTCCGTCCGCGTCTTTCCCATGCAGCCGAACAGCCTCGGTATCCGCGGTGCCGGCAACGGCCTGCAGGTGGCCCTCGTCGGCAACGACTACGGCAAGCTCGGCGATGCCGCCAGCAAGCTGGTGCGGCAGATGGAAGACAGCGGCCGGTTCCAGAACGTGCGGCTGAACTACGAGCCCAACCAGGCGCAGCTTTCCGTCACCATCGACCGTGAGCGGGCCTCCGACCTTGGCATCGATATTGTCGGCCTGTCTTCGGCGATGCAGGCCATGCTCGACGGCAACAGTGTGCTGGACGTCTATGTCGACGGCGAATCCTATCCGGTAAAGCTGATTTCCACCACCAATCCCGTCAACGACCCGACCGACCTGCAAAACATCTTTCTCAAGGCGGGGGATGGCCGGATCGTTCCGATGTCGACCATTGCCTCGGTCGAGGAAAAAGCGATCGCGCCGCAGCTTTCGCGGGAGGCGCAGCTGCGCGCGGTGTCGCTCTCGGCAAGTCTGAACGACGATCTGGCGCTGGGCGATGCTCTTTCCATGGTCGAACAGATGGCCGAACCGCTTCTGCCGCCGGGCTCGCGCGTCGTGCCGCTTGCGGAGGCCGCAACGCTGGACGAGAACGCCAACGGCATGATGGTGACCTTCGGCTTTGCGCTGGTGATCATCTTCCTCGTGCTGGCGGCGCAATTCGAAAGCCTGATCAGCGGCGTCATCATCATGGCGACGGTGCCGCTTGGGCTCGCCTGCGCCGTGTTTGCGATGCTGCTGACCGGCAATACGCTCAACATCTACAGCCAGATCGGACTGGTGCTGCTCGTCGGCATCATGGCGAAGAACGGCATCCTGATCGTCGAGTTCGCCAACCAGCTTCGCGACCGTGGCGAGGATCTGCGCTCGGCCATCGAGAATGCCGCCAATATCCGCCTGCGGCCGGTGATGATGACGATGATCGCCACGATCGTCGGCGCGCTGCCGCTGGTTCTGGCAAGCGGCGCCGGCGCCGAAGCGCGCGTCGCGCTTGGCTGGGTGCTGGTCGGCGGTCTGGGGCTTGCGACGGTCGTGACGCTCTATCTGACGCCGGTCGCCTATCTCGTGATCGCCCGCTTTACCAAGCCGCAGGTGGACGAGGAACGACGCCTGCAGCGGGAGCTGGAACTGGCCGAGGAAATGCAGCCGATGGCGGCTGAGTAGGCGAGGTTTGCCGCACATCCAACGCTGTCTTGTGCCTCTTTTCCCGTTGGAGAGAAGAAGGCGCAAGGCGACGGTTGGGATAGCCGCCGCCAATCCGGCGACGGGCGCCATTCCGCCCTTTGACGGGATGGGCTGCGAGCATCCTCATCGTTCTGTGTGGATTTGCCTTGCTTAGTTGGTGGTTCGGGCGCAGGGTCTTTTGTCGATGGCATTTGAAGCGGGCGCCATTGCCTAAAGGTTTAACACCTTCGCCCCAACCAAAGGAGGACCCCGATGTCTTCCAACAATCTCCATAACTATCTCGAAACGTCGCACATAATCATGCTTAATCGCGTTCTCGAACGGGCAGACTACTTTGGTCCGGAATCCAAGGTCGATGTCGATACCACTAGGCAGGCGGCGCGGTTTCTGCTGAAGATTTTCCAAAGTGGAGTAGATTCCGAAGACGACCTCGTTGCGGCACTCGACGCGCGAGGTAAAAGCGTCGAGGATGGAGGCGATACGCCCAGGCAGGTGCGGTTGGAAGCGGTCAACCGCTGGGCCGATGACGGGGGGCAGAGTGAGTAGCCGAGGCGGTAAAGGCTTATTCGTACGTTCAGGGAACAAAACCAAACTTAAGCGCTCTGGTTGTGGGCTCTCTCGGTTTTCGAAGCTGGGGGCCTACCTTTCGCCAGGCGGCGATCGCCCTTCTAGAAGCGTATCTGCTTTGTCACGATAACGGAGACAGAGCATGGTCGATAAATCGGCGTCTGCTAAAAAGTCGATCGTCCGCGTGGAGATGTATGATTTCGGCAGAGCTTGGGTCGTCTCGATTCTGTTCCTCGGGATTACC
Source organism: Pararhizobium arenae (assembly GCF_001931685.1). Lineage (GTDB taxonomy): Bacteria > Pseudomonadota > Alphaproteobacteria > Rhizobiales > Rhizobiaceae > Pararhizobium > Pararhizobium arenae. Next base: position 328,389 of record NZ_MOOY01000007.1, read on the forward strand.
GAGCACCACGGTTTTGCCACCGAGCGAGAGGCCCGGGCCTACGCAGTCGAGCGCGCACGACTGTTGCTGGATGATCAACCAGAACCTTGATGCGTTCGAGGGCGATCTCGGCTTTTCCACCGCCAGACACATATGATGGAACCGCCAGAACTGGACGCAATCGCAATTTCATCGTGACGGTCGCCAGCGAACGCTGAGCTTCCGCCACAGAAAGGAGGCAGCGATGCCTAGATTTTTTTTCCATACCAGAAACGGCAGGATGGCCGTCGATCGCGAGGGACTTGTGTTCGAGACCGAAGAGGAGGCGCGGGCAGAGGCGATGCGCGGCGCAAGCGCCATGATATTCGACAACGAAATAAGCCTCTGGCTGGGTAATTCGTGGGTCATGACAGTCGTCGATGAGGACGGTCTCGTACTCTACAATCTCAGCTTCTCTATAGACCGGCCAAACCGCCAGCCGAGGAACGCGCTTCAGTAGGGTCAGAGCCAACCGGGCTGCATCGAGGCCGGCCTAGGGCTGGTGCGGTCAAAGGTGCCTTGCGACTGGGGGGCGGGGATCCGCGTTGTGTCGCGTCACGCGAATAAGTTTCCCTTCGCGCTGTTAAAGGAGCATCATCGTGGATCGCTACCGTTCGTGGGCATAGGCGACTGGAAGATCGTTGTGCTTTCGCCCGGAAGAGGAGGCGAACCATGCCCCGACACAGAGAGTCTATCGGCGACCAATCCTTGCTGATGATGAAGCAAGTTCTCACCGAAGAATGTGCCCGACGGGGAATCAGCTCCGACGGGACGCAAGGCCAGGACCTTTCCCGTGTGTTGATGCACGCCTTTCGCAGCGGGATGACGGAGAAAAAGGAGCTTGTCGTCCTGGTCCGGAACCTGACGGACTTGTTGCGCTAAGGCTAACGGCCCCGGCGGTGTCGGTGCCAGGCTCTACAGAATAGATAGCTCATGTAGCCTCTGCTGATTGATGCAGAGACGCGAGAGCGTATTCGGTCGGCCGCTTGTGTCCACAAGGCCGCACCATCTACGGAAAGCGCTTTGCCACCATGAAGTTGCGGGTGAGGTGCTGGACAAAGTGATTCCGATTTGCACAGTACCGCCTTGAAAAGAGCGGATATTTCCTTTTCCCTTGTTGGCGTGGGAAGGAAGCCCGGCAGCCTTGGGCTGCAGGCAGGGAGCAGGCGGGATGGGACTGGACGCAATCAAGGCCGGGAAACGCAACGAGAGCGGCATCGGCCTTGTCGTCAAAGCCCTGTCGGAGCGCTTCGGCACACGGTTGCAGACCGGCGAGGCGATGCGGGCGCAGCATGCGCACACCACCACCTATATCCCCGCGCAGCTTCCTGACGCCGTGGTGTTTCCGGAGAATGCCGCGGACGTGCAGGCGATCGTTGCGCTGGCGAGCGAACACAAGGTTCCGCTGATTGCCTTCGGCACCGGTTCTTCGCTCGAGGGCCATATCAACGCGCCGCATGGCGGCATCAGCATCGACATGGGCCGGATGAACCGGGTTATCGAGGTCAATGCCAGCGATTTCGACTGCACGGTCGAACCGGGCATCACTCGTGAGGAGCTGAACATCTATTTGCGGGACACGGGCCTATTCTTTCCGATCGATCCCGGCGCCAATGCCTCCATCGGCGGCATGGCATCCACCCGCGCATCCGGCACCAATGCGGTGCGCTATGGCACGATGAAGGACAATGTGCTGGCGCTGACGGCGGTGACGGCGGGTGGAAAGGAAATCCGCACGGCGCACCGGGCGCGGAAATCCTCGACCGGCTATGATTTGACGCGGCTTTTCGTCGGTGCCGAGGGTACGCTCGGCATCATCACATCGATCACGCTGAAGCTGCAGGGTATCCCTGAGACCATTGCCGGCGGGGTGTGCTCATTTCCGACGACGGCGGACGCCTGCAATGCGGTTATCCTGACGATCCAGTCGGGTATTCCGGTGGCGCGCATCGAGCTTCTGGACGAAACGCAGATACGGGCAAGCAATGCTTATTCCGGCCTTTCCCTGCCCCAGCAACCGACGCTGTTCGTGGAATTTCACGGCAATCCGGAAACGGTCGCGCTGCAGTCGCGCCAGTTTGCCGAAATCGTGGCCGAATATGGCGGCAGCGCGTTCCGTTCGACAGCGAATCTTGAGGAGCGCAACCAGCTGTGGAAGGCGCGGCACAATGCCTATTGGGCGCAGAAGAGCCTGATGCCGGGAGCCGCGATCATCTCCACGGATGTCTGCGTACCGATCTCGCAGCTGGCCGATTGCGTCGAGGCGACGCGCGAGGATATTCGCGTCCACGGGCTTCTGGCGCCGATCGTCGGCCATGCCGGCGACGGGAATTTTCATGTGGGCCTGCTGTTCGACGACAAGGATCCGGCCGATATTGCGCGGGCCGAAGCCTTCGTTGCGCGGCTCAACGACCGGGCGTTGTCGATGGATGGCACATGCACCGGCGAACACGGCATCGGCCAGGGCAAGATGCCGTTTCTCGAAAACGAACTTGGCGATGCGCTGGACCTGATGCGGCAGATAAAGCGCGGACTGGACCCGGACAATATCTTCAATCCGGGCAAGATTTTTGCCATGTGAAAATGCATGGTCGATGTTAAGGAGGGAATATGCGTCCGTCGCGCATCTTTCCCCACATTGAGACGTTGTGGATCATGGCAGGTGCGGTGCGCATTCAAGACGAACATGGGCTGACCCTCCATCCGGAGAAAAGGCTGAAGAACGGGATCGGATTTTAGAACTGGTGCTTTCGCGAATTCTGGTTTTTGTCGGCAGTCTTCTGGTGGCGGCGCTGTTTGCGGCGCTCATCGCCCCGCTGTTCATTGACTGGACCGATTTTCGCCAAGAGTTCCAGCGCGAAGCCAGCCGCATCATGGGGCGTCCGGTTGTCGTCCATGGCAGCGTCGATGCAAGGCTCATTCCGTTCCCCTCGGTGACGCTGAACGATGTGCGCGTCGGCGAGAACGAGGCCGGCGAGCCGCTGATACAGGTCGAGCATTTCTCCATGGATGCCGAGCTTGCGCCTTTCCTCAGCGGCGAGGCGCTGATCTTCGATATGCGGCTCGATGCGCCCAAGGCCAAGATCAGGTTGCTGCCGGACGGCACGCTTGACTGGGCGCGGGGGCGCAGGGCCGATATTCCGGCCAAGGTCGTGGTTCTGGAAAATGTCGAGATCAGCAACGGCCAGATCGATTTCATCGACGAGCAGACCGGGCGCACGCGCCGTGTAACTGACCTCAACGCCGATCTATCCGCCCGTTCCCTGGCGGGACCGTGGAAGGTGGAGGGGCGCGCGGCGCTGGACGGCGAGGCGGGCAACTTCCTGTTTTCGAGCAGCGAGCTCGATGACAAGGGCGAGCTTGGCCTGCGTGCAAGGCTGGTGCCGGACAAGCGGCCCTTTGGCGTCGAGCTCGACGGTAACTTGAAGATCGTCGATTTCAAGCCGGTCTACCAGGGCAAGTTCACGCTAACCGAAAACCGCTCCGCCGAGGCGCAGAAGGCCGACGATGCGGCGGCGCTGCGGGTGAATGGCGAATTCGAGCTGACCAATGAGCGTATCCGGGTCCCGGACTACCGGCTCGAAGTCGGGCCGAAGGACGATCCCTATCTGGTGACAGGCGAGGCGACACTCGACACCGGCAAGGAGCCGGAGTTCCTTTTGCTTGCCGACGGCCAGCAGATCGATGTGAGCCGCATCGGCAACACCGGCGAGGCGGGAAAGACAGGGCGCGACCCGGCGATTTCCGTGCGCCAGAGACTGGCTGCGGCGCTGGCGATTGCGGCCGATATTCCCATTCCCAGGGTCCCCGGGCGGGCGAACCTGAAACTGCCTGCGATCGTGATCGGCGATACCACCGTGCGCGAGGTGAGGCTCGATCTACGCCCGGACGGCAGCGGCTGGATCATCGACAATGCGGTGGCGCAACTGCCGGGCCGCACGCAGCTGGAAGCCAAGGGGCGGCTTGATCTTTTGGGCACGCGCGCCTTCCGGGGCGACCTGCTGATTGCTTCCAACCAGCCTTCCGGGCTGGCGGCGTGGCTTGCGGGCTCGGTCGATCCGGCGCTTCGGACGCTGAAGACAGCCGGCTTTTCGGCGACCGTCAATCTTACCGACACCTTGCAGCAGTTCGAGCGGCTGGAGATCGCGGCCGGGCCCGCGGTGCTTACCGGGCGGATCGAACGACAGTCGCTGGAGGGCGTGCCCCCCAGCCTGTCGATCAAGCTCAAGGGCAACGAGATCGACCTCGATGCGCTGCGGGCGCTGACCGGGCTGGTGGCGGGCGACGCCTCGAACGAAACGGTGCTGGCGCACACCATTGCCGCCGATCTCTCCGCCGACCGCTTTTCCGCCTTCGGGGAGACGGCGGGCGACGTGCAGATGATCGTGACGCTGAAGAACGGTCAGTTGCAGGCCGAGCGGGTTTCCATCGGCGATCTCGCAGGCGCGCGGCTGGCGCTTTCCGGGCGCATGAGCGGCGATATGTCTTCGCCGGTGGTCTCGGCCAAGATGAAGCTTGCCTCGCCTGACCTCACCCCGTTCCTGGCGATGATCGCGCGCCACGCGCCGTCCCATCCGATCCTGAGCCGTGCAATTGTCGCCGGACCATATTACACCGATACGGCGCTGGACCTGACGCTGACGGCGGGGGGACAGGAGGGGCAGGCGCCGGCGGCTTTCGGCATCGTCGGCACGGCCAACGGCTCGAAGATCGCGGCGAACTACCTGGCTCCCAGCATCGCGCAGGCGCTTTCCGGGGACAGCATCACTCTGGAGGCGACGCTCGAGAATCCTTCGACGCCGGTGCTGTTGGGGCAGGCGGGGCTCGACCCGCTGCCGTTCGACGCTGACGCCAACGGCGTGCTCTCCCTGAAGCTGCAGGGCACGGATGGTAGCCGCGCCAACGCCAGTCTGAACTTCAATTCCCAGCAGAGCGCGCTTGCCGCCAATGGCGAGGTCGATCTTGCAAGCGGCAATTTCCTGGTCGGCAAAGGATCCTTCTCGCTGGAAAGCCAGGACATCGAGCCGTTCCTGCTCTTGAAGGGCATCGGATTGCCGCAGATGGGCACCGGGTTGCCGATTTCGCTCAAGGCCACCGTCGAGAGCACCGCCCAGGCTGTTGCCGTCTCCGGGATCGAAGGCCGCGCCGACGGCAATGCCTTCAGTGGCGCGGTTTCCTTCGATCGCGCCGCCCCCGGCAAGGCAACGGGCGATCTGGCCTTCGATACGATCGATCTCGGCTGGCTCGGCGAAACCGTGCTCGGGCCGGTTAACGATATCGTCGACGGCGGATTGTCGGAGAGCCCGGTTGCGCTTTCCGGCTGGACGGGGTTCGACGTTTCGCTCGGGATTACGGCCAAGCGCTTCTGGCCGGGCATCTACGGCGCAATCGGCGATATGTCCGGTAAGATCGCCTGGAAAGGTGACCAGATCGAGCTTTCGGACATCGCCGGCTCCTGGCTCGGCGGCAAGGCGACGGGACGGGTGCTTGTCAGTTCCGGAGACGGGTCCGGCTTCCTGCAGACCAGGATCGGGGTGCAGGACGGCGACCTTGCGTCGGTGCTCTGGACGAAAGCGGGAGCGGCGGTCGCCACCGGACGCTTCGACCTCGACATGGGCGTTGAAACGTCCGGCGCCTCGGTTCGGGCCATGGCCGAGGGCATGACGGGTTCGGGTACGGCGACGTTGCGCGATTTCGTGATCCGGGGCATCGACACGGGCGCGCTGCCGGCCGTGATGGCCGCGGCCGATGCGATGCAAGGCGAGATTTCCCCCGCCACGATCGAAGAGGCTGTGCGGCGTTCCGTGCTGGCCGGTCAATCCGCAATCGGAAATGTAACGGTGCCGTTCAACATCGCCGGCGGAACGCTGAGGGCACAGAACGTGACCGCGGCAAATGAAAGCGCAAGCCTTTCCGCCGACGCCGAAATTGCGCTGGCCGACCAACGCATGACGGCTTCCGCAACCGTGAAATTCAATGCCGGTGAAGCCGCCCTTGCCGGGGCGGAACCGCAGGTGCGGCTTGATTATGCGGGCCTTCTGGAGGCGCCGGGGGTGACGATGGATGTCACCGATATCTCCAATTTCCTGTCGCTGCGGGCCTTCGAGCGCGAGCGCCGTAGGGTCGAGACGTTGCAAGCCAATGTGCTGGAAAAGCAGCGCCTTCGACGCGAGGTGGCGCTGTACAAGGCCAACGCCGCTGAACGGGCGGCCGAGAAGTTGCGGGCGGAAGAAGAGGCCCGCCGCCGCGCCCTTGCGGCCGAACTGGCGGCCAAGCAAAAGGCGGAGGCCGCGGCCCGTGCGGCGGCGGAAAAAGCTGCCGCAGAAAAAGCCGCAGCCGAGAAAGCTGCCGCGGAAGCGGCGGCAAAGGCCGCAGAGGACGCCGCCCGACAGCCTGATGTCGTTCCCTTCCAGATGCCAGCCCCACAGGGCGGTGAGGTAGAGCGCGAAACCCTGCCGGACGTTCCGTCCACGGATGGCCCTTCCGCAAATCCGGGGCAAGGCATAGGCACCGCGCCTGCCCTGGATTTCAATACGCTGCCCGGCGTGGGCCTGCAGTAGTAACCGGTTTCAGACACGTCACGCTGGCCGGTCTTTTCCTTCGTGCGAATTTTCGATGCGTTTCTGCTCCTCCATCCGGAACCTTTTGTGATTTTCGGCGTTTGAACCTTGTTGCGCAGCAGGGAGGGTTCGATGCAGATCGTCGATACAAAAAACATTGAAGAGACGGTGGCAAAGCGGATGTGGTCCGTGGCGGAATTCTGCAAGCGCTACCGCCTCGATCAGGCCGAGGAAACACGTCTTCGCAAATTGCTGGGCGACTTCGCAAGTCAGCATGAGCTTCTGATGAACGCCCGGCGAAAGGCAAGTTTTGCCTGAGACCTTATATACCGTTCGATAAGGTTCGGTCAGTCGCGATGTATACGCTGAACCAGCGGGCACCCGGCCGACCCGATCTCTCGGGGACATACTTTTCCCCCGTCATCTCTCCGCCAGTTGCTGTTTTACCCACATCAACACATGCACCCTCAGGGCTGACGAAAGATTGGTGTCGGCTTCACGCGCATCGTCTATTTCTGCGATGAGGCGGGCAAGCGGGATGTCGCGATGTTCGGCGATCTGCTTCAGTTCCTGCCAGAAAGGCCCCTCAAGGGTGAAGCTGGTGCGATGGCCGTGGAGGGTGGCGGAATGCTTGCGGATCACGAGCGACTTCGCATTCTGATTCAACTGGATGGGAAACTGATTCCGGTTTTCCCGATAAACTTTTGAATTGTCGCGCTTTTATTCGGTTTCTTCTGAGGTTTCGCGCTTTCCCGCTTCATGCAGGCGGGTGGCTTTGTCGTTGAGCGTACGCGTCAGCTCTTTTTCGGCCTTGGTGCGGCCGAAGGAGATGCGGTTTTGCTCGGCATTCTTTTCCTTTTCGCCGCGCGCCTTGCGCTTTCGAAACTGCCGGAGATTGACGACGTCGCCTGTCATGTCCTGTTCCTGTACCGTCGTGGCCGATGCGGCCCGCAGGCTCAGTTCTTCTTGCGGAAGCTGTCGAGCGATACGATTGAGGCGCCGGCCTTGCCGCCATCATCCGCAGGCTTTGCCTCTGCTTCGGCATCCGCCGGCCGTTCCACGGATGCGACCGGATAAGCGGTGATTTCGGCGCTTTCGATCTCTTCTTCGTCTTCCATCGTGGCGACGTCGAATTCCAGCTCGAAATTCACCGAAGGATCGTAGAAGCCCCGGATGGCATTGAACGGGATGACGAGCTTTTCCGGCGTGTCGGAGAAGGAGAGGCCGATTTCGAACAGGCTCTCGGTGACCTTCAGATCCCAGAACTGGTGCTGGACCACAATGGTCATCTGCTCGGCGTACTTGGCTTTCAGGTGCTGCGAGATGCGCACACCGGGGGCGCCGGTGAGGAAGGTGATGAAGAAGTGATGATCACCCGGCAAATGGCCGACGGCTGCGACTTCCGTCAGGACCTTGCGGATGACACCACGCAGGGCGTCCTGGGCGAGAATGTCGTAGCGAATATGATCTTGGCCCATCAGGTTCCTGTTCCTTCATTGCAACTCAATACGCAGCGTGCAAATGGCGCGGTCGCTGATTATACACCGAAGCCGAGTCATCTAAAACAGCTATAGACCATTTCAAGCGCTTGGAGAAGTTGGCGTGCTTGAGCGGTCTGTTGAATAACGTAAGCAGGCGCAATCACAGCAATTTGCCTGAAAGATCCTGGACGCCGGAATGCGGGGGAGAAGTGGAGGTTTCTGTTGCCAGGTACCTCCGAACCCCGCCTAAGAGTGCGACCCCTTAGGACTTGATTTGAAGTGTCACACTGCGATTAAGCAGCGAGACGAGCTTCCGCATAGTTGTCGTTTGCAACTACTATTTTGACCCGATAACGGTGGTATCATGCCGAGCAAAAGTTCGATCTTTACGCCCTTGTCGATCCTATTTCGCCCCCATCAAAAGCCGGTCATTGCGACCGACCGGTTTTTGGTGGAGGCGCCGGGTACCGCCCCCGGGTCCAATAGGTTTATTACACCGACCGTTTATTGCCATAGCCGCCCGAGGACGGCAGCTGTCATATAAGTCTTTCGATGCGTCGAGAAAAGGGCAGATTTCGAAAATAGGCTGAAATCGAAAATCATGGCACCGCTTCTGGGGATCGTTATGCTTTTGCATTGGTTCTGATCGCCATTGCGACTATTTTAGCACCATCAGGAATCGGCATTGGACCCCATGAAGCAATATCTCGACCTTCTCAAGCATGTCATGGAGCACGGTTCCGACCGCGGAGACCGCACGGGTACCGGCACGCGCTCGGTGTTCGGCTACCAGATGCGCTTCGATCTCTCGAAGGGTTTTCCGGTCACGACGACCAAGAAGCTGCACCTGCGCTCGATCATCCACGAGCTTTTGTGGTTCCTCAAGGGCGACACCAATATCGGCTATCTCAAGGACCATGGCGTGACCATCTGGGACGAATGGGCCGATGAGAATGGCGAACTCGGTCCGGTCTACGGCTACCAGTGGCGCTCATGGCCGACCCATGACGGTCGTCACCTCGACCAGATTTCCGCGCTGGTCGACAGCATCCGCAGCAATCCAAATTCACGCCGGCATATCGTCACTGCCTGGAACCCGGCGCTGGTGGACGAGATGGCGCTGCCGCCGTGTCACTGCCTGTTCCAGTTCTACGTGGCCGACGGCAAGCTGTCGTGCCAGCTCTATCAGCGGTCTGCCGATATCTTTCTGGGCGTGCCCTTCAACATTGCATCCTATGCGCTGCTGACGATGATGGTGGCGCAGGTCTGCGATCTGGAACCGGGTGACTTCGTTCATACGCTGGGTGACGCGCATATCTACAAGAACCATTTCGAGCAGGCGAAATTGCAGCTCTCGCGCCAGCCGAAGGCTCTTCCGAAGATGGAAATCAATCCGGATGTGAAGGATCTTTTTTCCTTTGTATTCGAGGACTTCAAGCTGGTTGGCTATGAAGCTGATTCAACGATCAAGGCGCCGATCGCGGTTTGAGGGTAAGCGGTAGGTGCCGCTTGTCCCTTCTCCCCGTGTACGGGGAGAAGGTGCCCGAAAGGCGGATGAGGGGCTCTTCTCGATACCCTCTCGATGAGGAGAGTTTTCCGCTCACTCCAGCCCTCTCACTGCAGGCGGGAAGAGTGGATGACCGCGAGTGACGCTTAGGTCGTGGAACCAAATATTTAGCGCTTTCAGGGAGGAAACATGCTGACCTTGTTTCATGCGCCGATGTCGCGCTCGTCGCGTATGCTCTGGCTGCTGGAGGAGCTTGGGGCGGAATACGAGGTGCGTTACGTGAGCATACGCCGGGGCGATGGCTCCGGCGGGCCGGATGAGGCAAACCCGCATCCGCACAAGCAGGTGCCAGCTTTGCTGCATGGCAAGACGCTGATCACGGAATCGTCCGCTATCACGCTGTATCTGACGGACCTTTTTCCGGATTCACTGCTCGGGAGGCCGATCGGACACGCCGAGCGGGGGCCTTATCTCTCCTGGCTTGCCTATTATTCCGGCGTCGTCGAGCCGGTGGCGACGATGAATTTCATGGGCCTCACAGCTTCCAATCCGCAATTTGCCCACGTTTACGAGGATATGGCTGCGCATGTGATCGGCACCTTGACGCAACAGCCCTATCTTCTCGGAGAGCGCATAAGTGCCGCAGATATCCTGCTCGGCAGCGCGCTCGGCTGGATGCGGCGCCTGCTGCCGGAGAGCGACGCGGTCGACCGTTATGTGGCGACGGTGAATGCGCGGCCGGCGCTGACCAGAGCACGCGAAATCGACAGCAAGCCGGATGGGTTTCATGACTGATGTAAAGGGCCGGGTGCCGGTCGAGATCGTTGTCGCGGTGGCGCAAAACGGGGTGATCGGCCATGAGGGTGATCTGCCCTGGCAGCTGCCAACGGACCTCAAGCGCTTCAAGGCGCTGACGATGGGAAAGCCGATCGTGATGGGGCGCAAGACCTGGGTCTCACTAGGGCGGCCCTTGCCGGGCCGGCCGAACATCGTGGTGACGCGTGACACCTCTTTCGCCGCGGAAGGCGCGATTGTGGTCAATACGATCGAGGCTGCCCTGGCGATGGGGCAGGACCTTGCTGGAGAAACCGGAGCGCCAGCGGTGGCCATCATCGGCGGCGGCGAAATTTACCGGCAGGCGATCGACCGCACGGATACGCTTTACGTGACGGAGGTGGACGCGGACGTGGCCGGCGATACGCGGTTTCCGCCCATCGATCCCGACATCTTCGAAAAGATCTCGGAAGAGCCGATGCCGAAGGTCGAGAAGGACAGCCATGCGATGAAACTCGTCGTCTGGCAGCGAAAACAGCCCCTGCGCTAACTATTTTTGGCGTTTTACGGTGAACTTGAAGACGCCGCGTTGAAAGCGGTTCGTCGGATACCTATAACGGGACAACCTCGCCCTCGCGGTGCATCCGCGGGCGTGATGTCATGGCAGTTTCAACGGAAGAGGTATTGATGCCCTGGAGCAATCAAAACGGCGGCGGCGGTGGCCCATGGGGCGGCGGCGGCGGCGGAAACAAGGGGCCCTGGGGCCAGGGGCCGAAACGCCCAAGTGGCGGCGGTGGTCGCGGTAATGGCGGTCCCCCGGATCTCGAGGAAATCTTCAGGCGCGGCCAGGACCAGCTCAAGGGCGTCGTGCCCGGCGGCTTCAATGGCGGCGTTGCCGTCATCATCGGGCTCTTGATCGTCGGCTTCTTCCTGATCAATTCGATCTACACCGTCCAGCCGGACGAGCGCGGCGTCGAGATGCGCTTCGGCAAGCCGAAGGATGAAGTTTCGATGCCGGGCCTGCACTATCATTTCTGGCCGCTTGAAACGGTGGAGATGGTCAAGATTACCGAGCAGCAGCAGAATATCGGCAGCCGTTCGGCGACCGGCGACCAGGCGTCCGGCCTGATGCTGTCGGGCGACCAGAACATCGTCAACGTACAGTTTTCGGTCCTCTATTCCGTGACCGACCCGAAGGCTTTCCTCTTCAACGTCGAGAACCCGACGGAAACCCTGCAGCAGGTTGCCGAAAGCGCCATGCGCGAGGTTGTCGGCCGTCGTCCGGCACAAGACATCTTCCGCGACAATCGTCAGGCAATCGCGGCCGACGTGAAGACGACGATCCAGGCGACGATGGATACCTACGGCGCGGGCGTTTCCGTCAACACCGTGGCGATCGAGGATGCGGCTCCGCCGCGCGAAGTCGCCGACGCCTTCGACGAAGTGCAGCGCGCCGAACAGGACGAGGATCGTCTGGTCGAGGAATCCAACCAGTATTCGAACCGCATTCTCGGTGGCGCCCGCGGTCAGGCCGCGCAGATCCGCGAAGAGGCGGCAGCCTACAAGGACCGTATCGTCAAGGAAGCCCAGGGTGAGGCGCAGCGCTTCATCTCGGTCTACGACGCCTACAGCCAGGCGCCGGACGTGACGCGCAAGCGGCTCTATCTCGAAGCGATGCAGGATGTTCTCGGCAAGTCCAAGAAGATCATTCTCGACGAGAAGAACGGCCAGGGCGTGCTGCCCTATCTGCCGCTCAATGAAATCACACGACCTGCACCGGCGACGGGAGTGGCACAATAATGAGCAACCGCCTTCCCTATTTTCTCATCGGCATCGCGGTCATCATGATCGCTGCCTATTCGTCGGTCTTCGTGGTGAATGCACGCCAGCAGGCGATCGTCGTCCGCTTCGGTCAGATCAAGGATGTGAAGTCCGAGCCGGGCCTTTACTTCAAGCTTCCGTTCGCGTTCATGGATGCCGACCGGGTTCAGTATGTCGAGAAGCAGGCCCTGCGCTTCGACCTCGACAACATCCGCGTTCAGGTTTCGGGCGGCAAGTTCTACGAGGTCGATGCTTTCGTCGTCTATCGTATCGCCGACGCCCGTCGCTTCCGCGAAACGGTTTCGGGCGACCGAGATTCGGCTGAATCGCGCCTGCGCACCCGTCTCGATGCCTCGCTGCGTCGGGTCTACGGTCTGCGTGGCTTCGAATCCGCCCTTTCCGACGAGCGCGCCTCGATGATGCGCGAAGTTCGCGCCGACCTGAAGACGGACGCCGAATCGCTCGGTCTCAACATCGAGGACGTTCGCATTCGCCGCACGGATCTCACGCAGGAAGTCTCGCAGCAGACTTTCGACCGCATGAAGGCCGAGCGTCTGGCCGAAGCCGAGCTGATCCGCGCCCGCGGTAACGAAGAAGGCCAGCGCCGCCGCGCGATCGCCGACCGTCAGGTCGTGGAGTTCGTGGCGGAAGCGCAGCGCGATTCGGAAATCCTGCGCGGTGAGGGCGAAGCCGAACGGACCAAGGTGTTTGCCGATGCGTTTGCGCGCGATCCGCAGTTCTTCGAGTTCTATCGCTCGATGACGGCCTATCAGCAGGCGATCGGAAGCCCCGATACGACGCTGGTCCTGTCGCCGGATTCGGAATTTTTCCGTTATTTCAATAACTCGGAAGGTACCGAGGCGCCGGCCACGACCACACCGGCACCGGCTGCGACCGGAAACTGAAAAAGGCGATGACCGATTTTCTTTTGGGAATCGCGTTCTTCCTGATTATCGAGGGGCTGGTGTACGCACTGGCCCCTCTTCTTTTGGTGGAAATGGCGAAGCGTTTGCCGCATATACCGGAGCAGCAGCTCCGGCTGTTCGGGCTCGTGTCGGTGGCTTTCGGCGTCGGGCTGGTCTGGATTATCAGAGGATAAAGAATGCCACGGAAATTGCTTATCCGCCTCGTGGACGCCGAGTATGCGATCACGCGGCTCAATGTCGGTACCCCTATCCCGGAGTGGCTGCCGGGCGCGGGGTTCTGGACCATATCCAGTTCGCGCGAGGAAATGACTCTCGTCTGCCGGGCGGCGCGCATTCCCAACGGCGTTCAGTCTTCGCTCGGCTGGCGCTGCCTGCGCATCGAGCAGCATTTCGCCTTCGACGTGCCGGGCGTGCTCGAATCGGTGCTGACGCCGCTCGCGAACGCCGGTGTCGGCGTTTTTGCCAACTCGACTTTCAGCACCGACTACGTCTTTATCAGCGGCTCAAGCGTCGACAAGGCCGTGGAGGCGCTCAAGGCCGCCGGCCACGAGATCACCATCTGATCATTCGCGCTTGCCAGAAAAGTTGCATTCTGACTGAAAATATTGCAGAAATTCAAAATGTTACAGCCAACTCCAGGATCACGCCCGGGGCATCGGCTGTAACAAAAAGATGACTGGACGCTTCCCAAAACCGCCTTATCTTCGGCTAGAATACGTCCGGTTCTGGCGTGACAGCGCAGCGTGCTGACGGGCGGGCCTTATTCCGCAATCGAGAGGATTTCCATGGGCTTGTCCATCCGTTCCTGTTTCTTCCGGTCCACCGTTGCGGCGCTGGCAGTGACCTTGTCTCTTTCGCCGGCCGTTGCGCAGACCGAGATGGCGCAAGCGGGCGCTAACCCGGCGGTCGGCAATGCGCCCCTGCAGGTCGTTCCCGGAAAATCCGCCGCCATTGCCGCGCAAGGCCCTGATTCGGTTGCCGATCTCGCGGCAGGACTGCTCGATGCGGTGGTCAACATCTCGACATCGCAGAACGTCAAGAGCGACGATAATGCCCCAGCACCGCAGGTGCCGGAAGGATCGCCGTTCCAGGACTTCTTCGACGAGTTCTTCAAGGGGCAGGGCGGTGGAGGCGGACGCGAACGCACAGTCAGTTCGCTCGGCTCCGGCTTCGTCATCGATCCCAGCGGCTATATCGTGACGAACAATCACGTCATCGAAGACGCCGACGATATCGAGGTCAATTTCGCCAACGGCTCCAAGCTGCAGGCGAAGCTGATCGGCAAGGATACTAAGACCGACCTTGCTCTGCTGAAGGTCGAGCCGACAAAGCCACTTACGGCCGTTCCCTTCGGCGACAGCAGGACGATGCGCATCGGTGACTGGGTCATGGCGATCGGTAACCCGTTCGGCCTTGGCGGCACGGTGACGGTCGGCATCATTTCGGCGCGCGGGCGCAACATCAATGCAGGCCCCTACGACAATTTCATCCAGACGGATGCCGCCATCAACCGGGGCAACTCCGGCGGGCCGCTCTTCAACATGAAGGGCGAGGTCATCGGCATCAACACGGCGATCATCTCGCCAAGCGGTGGCTCGATCGGTATCGGCTTCTCCGTGCCGACGGAGCTTGCCCAGAACATCATCAGCCAGCTTCGTGAATTCGGCGAAACCCGGCGCGGGTGGCTTGGTGTGCGCATCCAGCCGGTCACCGCGGATATTGCCGAAAGCCTGAAAATGGAGACGCCAAAAGGGGCGCTGGTTGCCGGTATCGTCAGCGGCGGCCCTATCGATGGCGGGCAGATCAAGACCGGCGACGTGATCGTCAAGTTCGATGGACGCGATGTTGTGGAGATGCGCGATCTTCCGCGTGTTGTCGCCGAAAGCCCGGTGGGCAAGGCGGTCGATGTCGTGATCATTCGCGACGGCAAGGAAATGACGGTCAAGGTCACCCTCGGGCGTCTGGAGGACGGCGAGGAAGCAGAGGCCGCGGCTGCCGAAGAAACGACGGAGATGCAGGAGGGCACGGATCAGGCCGAGCCGCCGGCCGGCGAGTTACCGGCTGCCGATCAGGTGCTGGGTATGAAGCTTGTCGCGCTCGATGTCGAAAGCCGCAAGACCTACGGCATATCGGACGATGTCGAAGGTGTGGTGATCACCGGAGTCACGCCGGATTCGGCGGCGGCCGAGCGTCGGATCGTGCCGGGCGATGTGATCGTCGAGATCGGCCAGGAGGCGATGCGTGCGCCGGAAGATGTTTCGGCTCGGGTCGAAGAGCTGAAGGCGGATGGGCGCAAGAACGCGCTGCTGATGATCGCCAACAAGGCCGGCGAACTTCGCTTCGTTACCGTGCGGATGGAGTGATTGCAGCGTTTGCCGTGCCGAGGCGCCATTGCTCTGCAGTGAGCGCATAAAGCACGTGCCGTTTGAGATGCGGCGTGTCGTCCGGCACAAGC
Organism: Pararhizobium arenae; assembly: GCF_001931685.1. Taxonomy (GTDB): domain Bacteria; phylum Pseudomonadota; class Alphaproteobacteria; order Rhizobiales; family Rhizobiaceae; genus Pararhizobium; species Pararhizobium arenae. Next base: position 343,931 of record NZ_MOOY01000007.1, read on the forward strand.
GGGTGGTCGAAAGATCCGGTCGGGCGCATTCCGAGGCGTTGCATCACGGCGATGGAGCGGTGGTTTTCCGCAACGGCGAAGGAAACGATCTCGGGCAGCGACAATGTATCGAATCCATAGGCGAACAAGGCCTTTCCGGCTTCCGTGACATAGCCGCGTCCCCAGAACGGTCTCGCCAGCCGCCAGCCTATTTCGACGGCGTCTGCCTTCAGGATGGGCGCGGGGTCCGGGCGCTGCAGGCCACAGAAGCCGATAGGCTTGTCGTCCGTCTTGAGAGCCAGCGCGTAGAAACCGTAGCCTGTTTCTGCAATGCGATTGCGCATTTTGTCGAAAAGCTGGTCCGATTCCTCCGGCGTTCTCCGGCGCGGGAAGAAGGTCATGATTTCGGGATCAGAATTGATCTCGTGAAAGAGCGCCCGGTCTCTCCGGTCGTCCCGCCAGTTGCGGATGACAAGTCGCTCGGTTTCGAGGATCAAAGCACGAAGTCCGTCTTGCGATAGCCCTGAATATAGAGGAGGGCCGTCAGGTCGCCGTGGTCGATACGGATTTTTGCTTCCGCGGCAACGGCGGGTTTGGCATGTAGCGCGACGCCCGAACCTGCCAGCTTGATCATGCCGAGATCATTGGCGCCATCGCCAACAGCCATGGCTTCCGACGGATCGATATCGAGCGTTTGGCAGATGTCGAGGAGAGCATCGACCTTGGCCTGCTTGCCAAGGATGGGATCGGCGACCGTGCCGGTGAGCTTGCCATCCTGCTCGATCAGGGTGTTGGCGCGGTTCTCCTGAAAGCCGATGCGGGCGGCGATCGGGTTGGTGAACACCGTAAAACCGCCGGAGACGAGCGCTGTGTAATGTCCCTTGGCCTTCATGGTGGCAACGAGTTCGAGGCCGCCCGGCGTCAGCGTGATACGCTTCTCGATGACGTCATCCACGACGTTCAAGGGCAGGCCCTTAAGCAGCGCGACGCGCTCGATGAGGGCAGGTTCGAAGGCGATCTCGCCGTTCATGGCGCGGGCGGTAATCGCCGCTACTTTGTCTTTCAGCCCGACTTCGGCGGCGAGTTCGTCAATGCATTCCTGGCCGATCATGGTGGAATCCATGTCGGCGATGAGCAGTCTCTTGCGGCGTCTTTCGGCTTCCTGCACCACAACGTCGATCGGTTCATTGCCAAGGAGGTCGCGGATTTGCTTTTCTGCCGCAGCGGGATCGGTGCCGTCCTTGAGCGCGATATCGCAGGCAATGCCGTCTGCAAGCCAATAAAGGCCCGATGCCGAAACGCTGTCGGCGGCCGCCTCCGCAAGGCGGGGCGTCAGCACGGGATTTGACGGATTGGCTACAAGCGTGGCAACGAAAGCCATGATGAAAAACCTTGAGAATGGACAGGACGCGATCCTGATAACCGGGCCGACCGCCAGCGGCAAGTCCGCACTTGCGGTCGAGCTGGCGCGGCGCGGCGACGGGGTGGTGATCAATGCCGACAGCATGCAGGTCTACGACACGCTCCGCATCCTGACTGCCCGGCCATCCGAAGAGGATACGGGCGGTGTGGTGCATCATCTCTATGGCCATGTGCCGGCAGCCAAACCCTATTCGACGGGCGAATGGCTGCGGGAGGCAGCGGAGCTTGTGGAGCAATTGCGCAGGGAGAAGAGGCTACCCGTCTTCGTCGGCGGCACGGGGCTTTATTTCAAGGCCCTGACCGGAGGACTTTCCGATATGCCGGAGATCCCGCCCGGGATTCGCGAGTCGCTGCGCGCGCGGCTTCAAGAGGCGGGGGCCGAGGTGCTGCATGCCGAGCTTGCCGCGCGCGATCCCGAGGCGGCGGGGGGGCTGCAACCCGGCGACGGGCAACGCATCGTGCGGGCGCTGGAGGTTCTGGAGGCGACGGGCCGCTCCATACGGCATTTCCAGACGGGTCGAGGGCCGATGATCATCGATCCGGACAAGGCGCTGAAGATCGTCGTGCAGCCGGAACGGGAGGTTCTGCGCCAACGTATCGACACACGCTTTGGCCTGATGCTGGCAACAGGCGCAATTGACGAGGTAAAGGCGCTGCTTGCCCAGGCTCTGCCACCGGTGATGCCGGCGATGAAGGCAATCGGCGTCGCGCAGATCGCGGCGATGCTGAAAGGCGAGATGAGCGAAGTCGAGGTGATAGATAAAGGTTCTGCGGCAACGCGCCAATATGCCAAACGCCAGATGACATGGTTTCGCAACCAGCTCGACGACAGCTGGATACGGTTCGATCCCTTGGCGTGAGCTTGCCTATTTCCGGATAATGCTGCTCAGCGGTTTTTTCAGAAGGCTTTCGCGGAGCGACTGGCGCGGCTGATCGGCTGCGGGCGGCGCGGCTGCCGTTTGCGAAGGATTTTGATAGGGCGACGGGGAATACGCGGTTGGACGAGCCTCTGGACGGCGGATTTCGGGCCGCTGCTCCGGCACATCTTCCGCCAGCAACTGGTTGCGGATCTGGTTGAAGCGCTCCAACTGGGGATTGGCGGGTTCGGTTCGGGGAAGCATGCCCGGATTGTAAGGCTCAAGCTTCTCGTCGTCGCTGCGATCAAGCGGCGGTACCGGCCGCGACGGCGTGACAGGCGTGTAGGCGGGGGCTGCAGCTGCAGGTGGCTGGCGAACCGGCACCGGCGCCTGAATGTCGGGCTCGTATCCACCGCCGTCGAAATCGCCCGGGGCAGCGCTCGCCATATAGCTCTGCTGGAAGCTCGAAATATCGGGGCCGCTGACGGCGCGCATGCGGGCAACGACGGTGCGCAGGTCGATGGTCGAGGGATCCTCGTCCGTGACCTGGGCTGCGACGCCGTTGGCCTTCGGCAGGTTCCTTTCCTCGACGCGGGTGAAGCGCATGCGCATCGGTACCGCAACCGCCTCGCCGAAGGCGATCGCTTCGCCGTTGCCGATGGAGGAGATGAAGCTGGTGGTCGAGATCGAAGAGTTCGGGATCGCCGAGCGGATGATTTCCTGGTCGTGATCATTCGACAGGCGCATGGCAAAGACCGTCGAGCACTGCGACAAGATCGTCGGATCGAGTTCGCCGGGGCGCTGGGTGATGATGCCGAGAGAAACGCCGTATTTGCGGCCTTCCTTGGCGATGCGGGCGATGGCCTGGCGCGTCGGGATGAAGCCGAGGTTCGGATCGGCGGGAACGTATCGGTGGGCCTCTTCGCAGACGACCAGCATATGCACGCCGCCATTGCTCCAGAGCGCGATTTCAAAGGCCATGCGACAGAGAACGGAAGCGACCGAGTTGACGACTTCAGACGGAATGCCTGCCAGCTGGAATGTCGTGATCGGGCGACCGTCGCCGGGGATGCGGAAGATCTTGGCGATAGTTTCCAGGATCGTGTCGGTGATCGTGTTCGAGGAGAACATGAAGGTATAGCGCGGATCGTTGATCGCGCCGATGACCTTGATTTTCAGCGACCTGAGATGCGGCTTGTCAGAACGGCCTTCGAGCCGTCCGATGCGCTCGTCGATCATGGCGAGCAGGTCGGCCATGCGGTAGGGCACAGGCGTATCGGCGGTGATCGAGCTTTTCTCGGTCTGGCGGCGCATCAACCCGCCTTCGCCCTTGAATGCCTTCTTTGCTTCGGGGATCACGTCGCGCAGGATATCGAGCTCTTCCGGTACGGCCGGGCGTCCGCGGAAGATGACTTCGGCGAACTCTTCCAGCTTCATCAGCCAGAAGGGCAGATCGAGCGTATCGGTATCGATGACGACGGCATGATCCGGAAAGGCGGCGGCGAACTCGTTGTGCGGATCGAGAATCAGCACGCGCAGTTTCGGATCGGACTGGATGGCCTTGTGCAAAAGGAGCGTGACGGCCGTGGACTTGCCGACGCCGGTGGTGCCGACGATGGCGAAATGCTTGGCGAGCATCGAGGGCACATGGATCGCCGCGTCGAGGCTTTCGTCCTGCGTCAGGGTGCCAATGACGCAGGTCTCGTTCTTGCCGGTGTCGTAGATGCGGGCAAGGTCTGCCGTGCGGATGCGGTGGGCGATGGAGCCGAGATAGGGATACTGGCTGATGCCGGCGGAAAACTCTTCCTTGCCCGATGGCCCCATATGGACTTCGCCCATCAGCTCCACTTCGATGCGGAAGGTGTTGTCGAGTTCCTCGCCCCATTCGTTGGTGGCGGTCTGCATGGAATAGACCAGCGCCACGACGCGGTTTTCGCCGACGGTGATCGAGATCAGCCGGCCGACGGACCAGAGTTCGGTGAGCGACGTCTCGCCGTTCTCGGCAATGGCGGCGATTGTCGCGCGCGACCCGCTGCACGCGACGACCCTGCCCAGGAAGCGGTTACCCCGTTTCAGGGTATCGCGCCGTTCCTGTTCGCCCGCACTGATCGAAGAATGGAGGTCGCTGTTCAGCAAAACGCACCTTTGGTCATGATTGACGCACCTTAACGCGATGGTTTTAACAAGTTGTTTCGCAATGCGGGACGCGGATGTGTCATTTCGTTTCGCGCAAAAGGCGTTGACGGGCCGGGACTTTGCCGCTAACACTTCGCCCCATGAAAAATTTCTTTGCAATTCTTGTGGTGGGAACGCGCATGGGCAGGATGGTGTAACCATCCGGCGATAGCCACCCATGCGCGATACGAGGCTCCTGACGGGGCCTTTTTTTATGCCTTCAAACACGATACTCACAGCCCAAACGCGGGATAGGGACGGAAACAGGCCAATGAGCGGTACAGAGACAAAGACGGCAGGCACTCAGCCGGCAGCGGGCACCCAGATGACGGGCGCGGAAATTGTTCTTCAGGCACTGAGGGACAACGGCGTGGAGCATATCTTCGGATATCCGGGCGGTGCCGTGCTTCCGATCTATGACGAAATCCACCAGCAGGACGATATCCAGCATATCCTCGTGCGCCACGAGCAGGGCGCCGGCCACATGGCTGAAGGCTACGCCCGCTCGACCGGCAAGGTTGGCGTCATGCTCGTCACCTCCGGTCCGGGTGCGACCAATGCAGTGACGCCGCTGCAGGATGCGCTGATGGACAGCATCCCGCTCGTCTGCCTCTCCGGCCAGGTGCCGACCACGCTGATCGGCTCGGATGCCTTCCAGGAATGTGATACCGTCGGCATCACGCGCCCCTGCACCAAACACAACTGGCTGGTCAAGGACGTCAACGAGCTTGCCGGCATCATCCATGAGGCCTTCCGGGTTGCGCAATCCGGCCGTCCGGGGCCGGTGGTTGTCGATATTCCGAAGGACGTTCAGTTCGCGACCGGCACCTACATCCCGCCGTCCGCTGCCAAGATCCAGAAGAGCTACCAGCCGAGGGTTCAGGGCGACCTGAAGCAGATCGAGCAGGCCGTCGAACTGATGATGACGGCGCGGCGTCCGGTCATCTATTCCGGCGGTGGCGTCATCAACTCGGGCAAGGAAGCCTCGCAGCTCTTGCGCGAGCTGGTCCAGCTCACCGATTTCCCGATCACCTCGACGCTGATGGGGCTGGGCGCTTATCCGGCTTCCGGCAAGAACTGGCTCGGCATGCTCGGCATGCACGGCACCTATGAGGCCAACCTTGCGATGCACGATTGCGATGTCATGGTCTGCATCGGCGCACGCTTCGACGACCGTATCACCGGCCGCCTCAATGCCTTCTCGCCGAACTCGAAGAAGATCCATATCGATATCGATCCGTCGTCGATCAACAAGAACGTTCGCGTCGATATTCCGATCCTCGGCGATGTCGGCCGGGTTCTGGAAGACATGGTTCGCCTGTGGCGGGCCAAGGCCGGCGGTGTCGACAAGGCGCGCATGGACGACTGGTGGACCAGCATCGCCCGCTGGCGTGCGCGCAATTCGCTGGCCTACAAGCCGAGCGACGAGGTCATCATGCCGCAGTATGCGCTGCAGCGCCTGTTCGACCTGACCAAGGATCGTGATACCTACATCACCACCGAAGTCGGCCAGCACCAGATGTGGGCGGCGCAGTTCTTCGGCTTCGAGGAACCGAACCGCTGGATGACCTCGGGTGGCCTCGGCACCATGGGCTACGGCTTCCCGGCCGCCATCGGCGTTCAGGTCGCGCATCCGGACAGCCTCGTCATCGATATTGCCGGCGATGCCTCGATCCAGATGTGCATTCAGGAAATGTCCTGCGCGGTCCAGTATGGCCTGCCGGTCAAGATCTTCATCCTCAACAACCAGTACATGGGCATGGTGCGCCAGTGGCAGCAGTTGCTGCATGGCAACCGCCTGTCGAACTCCTACACGGAGGCGATGCCTGATTTCGTCAAGCTCGCCGAAGCCTATGGCGGGGTCGGCATTCGCTGCGAAAAGCCGGGCGAACTGGATGACGCGATCATCCGCATGATCGACAGCCCGGCGCCGGTGATCTTCGATTGCCGGGTGGCAAACCTTGCCAACTGCTTCCCGATGATCCCTTCGGGCAAGGCGCACAACGAAATGCTGCTGCCGGACGAAGCCACGGACGAAGCGGTCGCCAACGCGATCGACGCCAAGGGCCGTCAGCTGGTTTGATGAAGTAAGGATAGGGTTACCGACATGAACGCACATCTTCAGCCGACAGGCTCCGCCTACTTCATCGCCAAGGAAACCGAGAAGGTCGAGAAGCACACGCTTTCGGTTCTCGTCGACAACGAACCGGGCGTTCTCGCCCGGGTCATCGGCCTGTTTTCCGGCCGCGGCTACAACATCGAAAGCCTGACCGTCTCGGAAACGGAGCATGAAGCGCACCTGTCGCGCATCACTATCGTCACCCGCGGCACGCCGCATGTTCTGGACCAGATCAAGGCCCAGCTCGAGCGGCTCGTGCCGGTACACCGCGTCGTTGACCTCACGGTTCGTGCCGGTTCGCTTGGCCATGACCGGCCGATCGAGCGGGAGGTTGCGCTGGTGAAGGTTGTCGGCGAGGGCGACCATCGCGCCGAGACCCTGCGTCTTGCCGATGCCTTCCATGCCAAGGTGGTGGATGCGACGGTCGATCACTTCATTCTGGAGATCACCGGCAAGTCCTCCAAGATCGACCAGTTCGTGGCGGTCATGAAGCCGCTTGGTCTGATCGAGGTCTGCCGCACCGGCGTTGCGGCGATGAACCGGGGTGCTCAGGGGATGTAATACGCGGGGCGCGGCATTCCGCTTTTGCCCCTCATCCGGCGCTTCGCGCCACCTTCTTGGATGATCAAACTATGAGATAGTTGTTTCTGCCGGGCGGGCGGCCACCCGCCCGGCAGCTG
>NZ_MOOY01000008.1 GCF_001931685.1 Pararhizobium arenae
CCGGTGCTGGACTTCCTGCAGAAGGATGGCCTTGTCGCGAACCAGGTCGTCTTTCAGACGAGCCTCAGCGCGCATGTCGGTCACGTCGGTGATCGCGACAAGCAGGCGAATATGCTCAAGATCGCCGTCGTCGAGCTTGCGCGCGTTGATGATCAACTGCCGCGTTTTCTGGTCCGATCGCTTCAGGTCGATCTCATAGGCATCGATGCTCGCACTGCCGGTGACGGTCGCCATCAACAGGGACTCGAGCCTGGGCATGGCCCATTCCCCGTGTCCGAGTTCGCCGAGGTGCTTGCCTGTGACGGGGGCCGGGTCGATCTCGAAAGCCCGGCAAAAGGATGCACTCGCTGCGATGATGCTGAGATCAGCAGCCAGAAACAGTAGTGGTTCGTTGGAAGAGATCACCACGGCCAGCGTGCTGGCAGCTTCGAAATGCACTTTCGGTATCTGTGACATGGTAGGGCCCTCAAGGGCCGGAGACTCACGGCGCAAGTCATGACTCGGCAGGAGCGTCAAAATAACCGATCAGGTCAACTTCAACATCGTTACCGTACCACACGTTGTGCCGGCGCCTTGCATCATTTACCGAAACTTCCCTCAGACAGCCTGAATTGTCTGGTATCGTGCCAATTATCAAGCCCGAAAAGGACTACTTTGAAGAGGGCCAACCCTGAACGATCTGCTCGGGGCGATCAGAACGCATCCTTAGGTTGAGGCGCTCAGTCCCGTTACCTTTCCCGAAGATCGGTCCACTTCGTCTGCCATATATACCTGATCTTCAGTCATGCGAGGGGACAATTAGTGCGCCAAATCACTCACTCGCATTCTCAAGGTCACCACGACCCCGCCCGCGGTCCAATCATATACGATTGACCCACCGAGATGACCGCCCACGGTTCGCTGGAGCAACTTGCTGCCATACCCCTCAGGTGAATTTTTCGGGATTTCCGCGCAGCCTTGCTCGCTCCACAGGATCTCCACATCCTCCGCGACGGTAGAGCCGGAAATGTCGAGCAAGCCTTGCTCGGCGGATAGTGCACCGTATTTCAGCGAATTGGTTGCCAGCTCGTGGATCACGAGGGCAAGGCTCGTGGCCGCCTTCTCTCCGATCCCCATACGAGGAACGGCAACACGAATACGACCTGCAAAGGCGCTCATGTCATCATACGGCGCCAAAAGCACCGAAAATAGATCTCCGAGCAGAGCGGCACTTCCCTGGCCATTGGGGAGGGGCCTGACCAGATCATGGGCCCGCCCCAGCGCCGTCAGCCTCTGGGTCAATTGCTTCGCCATTTCCTCTTTCGTCTCGGTCGTCCGCGACGTGATCGTCGTCAGGCCGGCCGCCAGAGCAAGGAGATTCTTAACCCGATGGCTCATTTCGCCGGCAAGCAGCTCGTGACCCTCTTCCGCTTGCTTTCGCCCTGTGACATCGAGAAAGATGCCCGTCATCTTCCGGGCAGTGGCATCGCCGTTACCCCCCAGGCCGCGCGCAGAAATCCACCGCACCTCTGATGCGCTCGTCAATATTCTGAAATCGATCTCGAACTGACCTTCGACAACACGTGTTGCAACGAAGGCCGCCCTGACGCGGTCCCGGTCGGCAGGATGCACTTGGGCTGACAGGTGTTCGAATGTAAGCTCACTTCCAGGGGGAAGGTCCCAGAGCTCGAAGCCTCTGGCATCCATAATGAATTCGTCGTTGTCAACAATCCACGTCCAGAGAGCGACCCCGGCAGAATCGATTGCACTGCGGAGCGCGCGCGCATCCCAGTCAGCATGAATTGGACTATTGTTGTTCAAAAGAAGCTCTCCCGCGCAACGGTGCAGCTCATCCATCCACAATCCGTGGATGACCCTACCGCTAAAAGTCCGACAGTGACAGTCGTTTCCGTTGGTCGCACATCTCCGCCATGCGCATTGATCTTCTGAAACCCAGCGTCGGTCGGAAAAGCGAGCAATGGAAAGCGAGCCGATGGCGGAACTTTACTCACGCCGTCGTGTTCTTGCTGCGAGACCTAGCAACAAGGTCTGCAAAAAGGAAAACCCATGAAAAAGATGATTTTCGCGGCGGCGCTCGTGTGCGCCTCGGCCGTGGCTGCCTATGCTCAGACCACGACGGTTCCGGCAACGGACGGCGACACGCCAGCCGTAGCGACCCCGGACACACCGAGTGCGGCCGCCCCGGTGGAAGGCGCAAATTCCTTCACCGAAGAACAGACGCGCCAGCGGATTGAAGCTGCCGGCTACACCGAAATTGCCGACCTCAAGCTCGACGACCAGGGTGTCTGGCAGGCCACGGCGATGAAGGACGGCAAGTCCATGTCGGTCGCCATGGATTACCAGGGCAACGTCGTTTCCAAATAATTCTGCGGAACTGCAGAGAAAGGTCATTTCCATGAAAACTGTTACCGGACTTTTTGACAACTACAATGATGCAAGCGCAGCCGTCAGCGCACTGGAAGCCCGTGGTGTCCCGTCCGACGACATCAGCATCGTTTCCAATAATGCCGACAACCGCCACAAGCATGAAGACAACGACAACGGCGCTGCAGAAGGCGCCGGCACCGGTGCCGGTATCGGCGCCGTGGTCGGTGGCGCAGGCGGTCTTCTCACTGGCCTTGGCATCATGGCCATTCCCGGTGTCGGCCCGGTCGTTGCGGCCGGCTGGCTAGCCGCGACTGCTGCCGGCGCACTTGCTGGCGCGGTTGCCGGTGGTGCTGCTGGTGGCCTGATCGGCGCACTGACCGATTCCGGCGTGCCCGAAGACGAGGCTCATGTCTATGCTGAAGGCGTCCGCCGCGGCGGCACGCTGGTTACCGCTCGCGTGGATGACGGCATGGAAAACGAAGCCGAAATGATCCTCAAGCAGTCCAACCGCATCGACCCGATGGCGCGCCGTCAGGCCTATTCGGAGCAGGGTTGGACGAAGTTCGATCACTCCGCTGATCCTTACGGCCCTGCCGAAGTCGAGCAGGAGCGCGAACGCTATAAGGTTCGCACTCTTTAACGAGTGCACATCGAGGATCGGCTCACGCCGGTCCTCGAATTCATTTTAGAAAATCATTAATACCAGGGATGTCGTTTGGCTTTCCGGAACACAGAAAGTCATCCATGCGAAGCATTTCTGATACGATCGAGCGGCTCGCCCGCGCCCGCGCACAGACCTCAGGCGCTACCGGCCAACCTAACACGCTGACCAGACTGGACGAGCCCGCGCGAAACCCCGGCAATCTCACGGGCTGGTATCAGTGCCCGGACAGTCCGGCTTCTCCTCCCGCCCTCGTGGTCGTCCTGCATGGCTGCACGCAGACAGCAGCCGCCTATGATCATGGCTCCGGTTGGTCGCGTCTTGCCGACGACTACGGTTTTGCCGTCCTCTTTCCGGAACAGAACCGCCAGAACAATGCCAATCTCTGCTTCAACTGGTTCCAGAGCGATGACATCACCCGCGACAAGGGCGAGGTCCTGTCGATCCGTGAGATGATCGCCACAATGATCGACGTTCACGGTGTCGATCCGCGCCGTGTCTTCGTTACCGGCCTTTCGGCAGGTGGCGCCATGGCCAATGCGCTTCTCGCCTCCTATCCGGAGGTTTTCTCCGGTGGTGCGATCATCGCTGGCCTTCCCTTTGGCGTTGCCTCCACTGTTCCTGAAGCATTTGACCGGATGCGGGGACATGGCTTGCCGTCCTCGACGACGCTCGACGCCAAGCTCAGAAGTGCATCTCAACACGAAGGACCCTGGCCAACCGTCTCGGTATGGCACGGAACGACCGACAACACCGTCGCGGAAGCAAATGCACAGGCGATCGTCGATCAGTGGCGGGGCGTTCACGGCGCCGAAGCCGTATTGAGCCAGGCACAGGTCGTCGATGGTCACAGGCTCGAAACTTGGCAAGATGCATCCGGCAGGGACGCCATCGAACACTACCGGATCGCCGGAATGGGTCACGGAACGCCGGTCGATGCGGCGTCCGGATATGGTCGACCTGCCGCACACATGCTCGAAGTCGGCATTTCGTCGACCGTTCACATCGCACGCGGCTGGGGGCTGACCCCGTCCTTCGAGCGGAATGCCGCACTTGTTGCACCTTCGAACGGTGCAACTGCTCCAACGCAGCCCCGCCGGCTACGGACGCCTGATGGAATTCAGGGGGTCATCGAGGATGCATTGCGAGCCGCAGGGCTGATGAAGTAAATCTTGCAGCCAATGAACGCGGGCGGCGGCAGTAATTCCCGTGTTCCCGGAACTTCGTTTCTCCCCACAGGTTGCCCAAATAACGTCCTGCGAGACTTGGCCGCGCCTGGCGTCGGTCGTCCGCGATAGAAAGACAAGTCGATGATGAGATTTTCTGCCTGGTCCACGGCGGCCTCAAGGGCGATGGCCTCGCGGTCACAGCAATCGGGGGCGAAGGCAACGCGCACTTTCTCCTTGTTGTCGCAGCCGATTTCGAAGGCGTCTGAACACCAACGCAGCTTGGATTGCTCGACGTCGACGTGGACATCGTGGCGACGGGTGTCGGTTGCACCGGTGTGGCGCTGAAGAAGCATGCCGTGAACCTTCATCACTCTTTAGACGCGTTTGGCATTTGGCCATGGACGGTTTTCGCTGCGGGCTTTGCGGCGCAGGATCGCGTGGACCCGGCGATATCCGTAGGTCGGCATGTCATCAATGATCGTCTTGATCTCATCCATCAGTTCCGGTTCAGCGATTGGCGGCCGCCCTCTGGCTCTGGGAGGACGTTGCCTCACACGTTCCGCTATGTTGGATCGGGCGACACCCAAGGTCTCGCACCCCGCCGTCATCGCGAACCGTCCTTCGGCGACGAGAGCGAGCGCAACAGGTGTTTTTTTGACCCTGATACTATGTCAAGCGCTTCTTTGAGGATTTCGCCTTCCATCGTCTTCTTGCCGAGTAGGCGCTGAAGTTCTTTTACGTGGTTCTGAAGCGCTCTGTACTCGGATGCCGGGAACGACCCCATTCTGCGATGCCGTCGGCGTAAGCGCACCTTGCGCCGCCCATTTGCGCCAGGCGAACAAATGGTTCGGCTGAATCCTATGCCGTCGCGCCACGATGCCGACCGTGACGTCGGGCTCGTAGGTCTCTTGGACTATCGCGAGCTTCTCCGCTGTCTACTAGCGACGGCGGCGCTCAGGACCGGACAGCACTTCTATTTGAGGTATGTGACTGGTCATAATGGGCACATTAATCCTAACACTTAACAAGTGGGAGATCGTACAAGTGGGAGATCGTGTCTGGGGATTTTTAGGGGGCTACTACATCCGGCGCGGCTTTTGGAATCGCCATTCCGCTCTTTCCCGCGGATTTCCAATTTCCCTTTTAAGTTTTTTACTTAAATTGTGCTTCTGAAAGTAGAAATAGTGGGAGCAACAATTCTATCGATAATGCGCCGATAGCGGCCGTTCGAAGGCTGGTAGCCGTCTTCGTGTTCGTCCGTGTGAGCGAGTCGCGCTACCTACCTGTAAGGTCAACGTTTAAGCATGCAGAGCAAGCTTAGCCTCCAATGGGTAAGGAACAGGCCCTTCATTCCCTGATGTCTATGCAAAATTCCCTGTTTTGAAATGTAGGGAATTTTTTATTAAGTAATTGAAAGCGTTTGAAAGTAATCGCCGCATATGCAGCTAAAGCCGAAAATTACATAAAAATCCCTGTAAACTGGCGGATATCATGGAAATGGAAACCGAGACGAGTTCGCAGCTGACTGCATCCAGCACCATACTATCAATGTCCAACCCTCTTCGTTCGTGCGCAGGTTTATCAACCAAGGCTGGCCAGGAACTTTGCGGCGTGCTGCCGGACGCCTTGCCGGGTTTCCTTGTCCATTTTGCCCCATGTGGCATAAGGCTGGGCTAACCGGCGGTTCGTTTTCAGCTTCCCATGGTTTCGATCCAGAAAATCCCAGTATAGCGCGTTGAAGGGGCAGGCCTTGTCGCCAACCCGCTGCTTCGGATCGTATCGGCAGCCCGCGCAATAGTCCGACATCCGGTTGATGTAGTTCCCGCTCGCGGCATAGGGCTTGGTGCCGAGAAAGCCGCCATCGGCAAACTGGCTCATGCCGACCACGTTGGGGAGTTCCACCCACTCATACGCATCCGCATAGACTTCCAGTTGCCACCGATGCACGGCTTTGGGATCGATGCCTGCAAGCAGAGCGAAATTCCCGGTGATCATGAGGCGCTGGATGTGGTGGGCGTAGGCGTTGTCGATCGTCTCGTTGAGGACCGTTGCGAGACAGTTCATTTCCGTCTCGCCAGACCAGTAGAAAGAGGGTAGCGGGCGGGTGTTTTCGAAGAAGTTGCTGTCAACATATTCAGGTCCGGCCAGCCAATAGATCCCGCGCATGTATTCTCGCCAGCCGATAATCTGGCGGATGAATCCTTCCACGGCATTGAGCGGTGCGTTTCCTTCCAGATAGGCGCGCTCCGCGGCGCGACAGACGGACAGTGCATCGAGAAGACCGATATTGATGTAAAACGACAGGAGGGAGTGGTTCAGGTTTGGATCGTCCTGCAGCATCGCGTCCTGCGTCGCTCCGAAGTTTGGCAGAAAATCCGCGACGAATGCTCCCCGAACCTGCTCGGCGGCTGTTCGCGTAACCGCAAAACCGAAATTCTCAAGCTTGCCGAAGTTATCCGGAAACAGCCGGGCAACCGTCTCGATGACCTCCTGCGTCGTATCATCGGGTGGAAACGTCATGTGCCTTGGCCGAAGCAGGTCAGGCTTTGCCGGTTGGCGGTTCTCGGAGTCAAAGTTCCATCGTCCGCCAACGGGCTCGTCCCCATTCATCAGCAACCCGGTCTTGCGCCGCACGTCGCGATAGAAATACTCCATCGTTAGCACTTTTCGGCCATCGGCCCAGGTCTTGAATTCGCCATGGGAGACGATGAAGCGGCGGTCGGGACGCACATCCACCTTGATCCCGAGCGAGGATGCCCAGCTTTCGATTTCCGCCTTGACGCGCCATTCGCCCGCTTCCGTGACGCAGATCATGGACGCATTCAGCTCATCGACGGCGCGTTTCACCTCGCCCCTGAAGGAGCCGCCATTGTCGGGGTCGTCGATCTTGGTGTAACGGACGCGATATCCATCGGCGCGAAGCTCCTCCGCAAAGTGGCGCATGGCCGAGAAAATGAAGGCGATCTTCTTCTTGTGATGGCCGACATAGGTCGCCTCGGCCATGACCTCGCACATCAGCACGGTGTCATGCTCTTTGTCGGCACCGTCGAGGGACGAGATATCTGGTGTCAGTTGGTCACCCAGAATGAGAACAAGCCTGGACATTTTAGCTCCTGCTCATCAGACGGCAGCCTGTATCATTCTTGGAACTCTGCGAGCGCATCGGTGCGCGCTCCGAAACGTTCTAGCCGTCGATCACCTGGCGGATTTTCTCGGCCAGTTGGTCAAGACTGAACGGCTTCTGCAGCAGATGGGTGCCGGGATCGAGTATGCCGTTGTGCACGACGGCATTGCGGGTATACCCCGTCGTGTAGAGGATCTTGAGATTGGCGATCTTGGATGCGGCGAGATCGGCGAGTTCCCTGCCGCTCATTCCCGGCATCACGACGTCGGTGAACAGAAGCGTCGGCTTCAGGCCGGCATCCAGCAAGGCAAGAGCTGCGGGCCCGCTTGCCGCCTCTGCGACGGCGTAGCCGAGTTCACGCAGCGATTCCGTCGAGAAGTGGCGAACGCGGGCGTCGTCCTCAACCACGAGGATCAGTTCGTCGCGCGTGCCGCGTGCCGGTTCGTTGCTGAGGGGCCGGGCGCCCTTGATCTCGCCCGTGCCGTAGTGCCGGGGCAGATAGATCTTGACGCTCGTGCCATGGCCCAGTTCCGAGTAAATCTTGACGTGTCCGCCCGACTGCCGGACAAAACCAAAAACCTGGCTGAGGCCGAGACCCGATCCCTTGCCGACTTCCTTTGTCGTGAAAAACGGATCGAACGCCCGTGAAAGCGTGTCGGCCGTCATACCGGTTCCGGTGTCGGTGACCGCAATCATCACATATTGCCCGACGGCCATGGAATGCTCTTTTCCATACTCCTCGGAAATGAACATATTGGCCGTTTCCACGGTGATCTTGCCGCCCTGCGGCATCGCATCGCGACCGTTGACGGCAAGATTGAGGATGGCGTTTTCAAGTTGGCTCGCGTCGGCATTGATGCGCCAGACCCCGGCAGCCATCACGGTTTCAATCTGAACCTGCTCGCCGAGCGCTCGCGACAGCAGTTCCGTCATGCCCGTCACCATGCGGTTCGGTTCGATCACTTCCGGCTGGAGAGGCTGCCGGCGGGAAAAGGCAAGGAGACGCTGGGTGAGGGCGGCGGCCCGGTTCGCCCCGTCCTTCGCTGCCTCGATGTAACGGCTGAAATCCGTCTCGCCGCGGGCAAGACGCCGTTCCAGCAGGTTGAGTGCGCTGATGATCACCGCCAGCATGTTGTTGAAATCATGGGCCACGCCGCCCGTAAGCTGCCCGACCGCTTCCATCTTCTGCGCCTGGCGCAGTTGGGCTTCGGCCTCCATCAGTTTGGCTGTGCGCTCTTCCACCGCCTTTTCCAAGTCTTCCCGCGAGCGGGCAAGAACTTCGCGTGCATCGACAATATCCTGGATGTCGGTGCATGATCCGAACCAACGGGTGATGTTGCCTTCGGTATCGCGAACGGCTTGCGCGCGACCCAGCACCCAGCGGTAAACCCCGCTTCGATGGCGAAGCCGGTATTCGATGTGATAGGGCTCGCCCGTGGCGAGGCAATGTCGCCACACGGCCCAGGCGCGCTCCTGATCGTCGGGATGGAACATGCCGTTCCAGCCCTCGCCGTCGGTGGAGCCGACGGGAACACCGGTGAAATCATACCAACGTTGATTGTAGTAGTCGTGATGCCCGTCCGGCAGGGTGGACCAGAGCATCTGATCAATGGAATTCGTGATAGCGCGAAACCGTTCCTCGCTGTCACGCAGGGCTGCTTCGGCTTGCTTTCGTTCGGTGATGTCAAAGCTCACGCCGGGAAAACGCAGCACGGTTCCATCCGGCGCCAGCGTCGGTCTGCCTTCCGCCATGACCCAGCGGATCGAGCCGTCCGGTCGCAAGAGGCGGTACTCTTGCGAGAATGTGTTGCCGGTCCGCATCGCCGTTTCGATTGCGTCACGGACCGCAGGAAGATCGTCGGGATGCAGGCCGGCAAAAAATTCGGCTATGGGCGCACCTGCCGCCGCCTTTTCGCGGGAGACCCCGTACAGGTTGGCAAATCGTGCATCGGCGATGATCTTGTCGTTCGGCACGTCCCAATCCCACGTCCCGACGGTGTTGGAGGCGCCGAGTGCAAACTCGAGACGTTCCTCGCTGGCGCGCAAGGCGCGTTCGGCTGAAAGACGTGCGGTTGTCTCGTTTCCCTGATTGAAGATACCCAGAACCCGATCGTTGGCATCGAAAATAGGCGCAAAGCTGTAGTCCCAATGGGTCTGCTGGACGCGCCCGCCTCGCTTCATCGGAAGCACCTGATCGGTCACCGAAAAGCCCTCTCCGGTTGCCATGACCGCACTGAGTTGCGGCTCTATGACATGCCAGATATCAGCCCACACCTCACGCGCCGGCCGGCCCAGAGCCCAGGGATGTTTCTCCCCGGCAATCGGCGCCCAGGCGTCGTTGTAGAGAAGCCGAAGGTCGTTTCCCCAATAAATAGCGGTCGGGAGGGATGTATTGAGACAGAGATTGAGGGCCATCCGCAGTTCCGGTGGCCATTGGGATGGCTCGTCAAACCCGTGGGTTTTCCAATCAAACGCCGAAACAAGTCGGCTCATTTCGCTGTTGGGTATCGAAGGAAGGCTCATAAAACAAATCCGCAAACACGTTGCGACGAATATGATCATAAATCCGCATATGGAAAGTAGAGCGGCGGCATCTGGGCGCTGTTTATTTGCTTGTAGTCGGGTTGCCTGGGGCCAAGAGAAGAAGCTTTGAGACGCGTGACGTTACCGGGCTTGGTGTCGCTCCTGTTGATCACGGCGATGATTTGATCCCTTCAGAACCAAAATCAGCTGTTATCCCAGGACCCAGGTCGAGGCGGAAAACACGCCGTAAAGCAGGCCGACGGTGACCCCCAGCGCCAGCACCGCTGCGGCGAGGCCCATAAGGACGGCCAGGCCATCCCGTTCCAGCAGCGCCATTGCGATAATGATCAGCGCGATGACCGGCAGCAGATTGCCGAAAGGAATGGGCAGCGCGACGGCGACGGCGAGCAGGAGCACGGGAAAGCCGAGAAGCCTCTGAGCGGCCGGTCCCGCCAATTGCGGCATCCGGCCCGGACGAAGAAGTTTTTCCACCTTGCTCACGACAGGGGCCGTATAGCGAACGATCAGCGCGATCGTCTCGGCCGACATGCGGCGATTACCGACAAAGTCGGGAAGGTTGAGGTGACGGGCGCCCGCCATGATCTGCAGGGACACAACAGCCAGGCAACTGCCGAACACCATGCCGAAGGGACCCGGAATGGGCGTCAGGGCGGGCAGGGAGAGCACCAGAATTGCGAAGGCTATGCTGGATGAACCCATCGTCTCGACCATCTCGGCGACGGAGAGGCCGCCCTTTCGGGCAGCCTCCTCGTTCATTTGCTGCAGATGGACCGACGTGGTCGCGCCGCCTTCGCATGCGTCTGCAGTGTCTTGCGTCATGCCTTGGCCTCATCGCGGGTTTTAAGCAGGCTCCACACCACGCCGCCGGTGATGATCGCGAAGGTAACGCCCAGCGACAGGGCGGCGGGGAATTTTTCCAGGCCCAGCATATCGGCGACGAAAATCTTCGAGCCGATGAAGACCAGGACGATGGCCAGCGCAGGCTTCAGATATCGGAAGCGATGGATCATGGCGGCAAGCGCGAAATAAAGCGCCCGGAGGCCAAGGATCGCGAAGATGTTGGACGTGTAGACCAGGAACGGGTCGGTGGTGATCGCGAAAATAGCGGGAACGGAATCGACGGCGAAGATGACGTCGGCAACCTCGATCAGCACGAGCGCCATGAAGAGCGGGGTGATGAACCAGACAAGCTTGCCGGATTTCGGATCGGGCTGCCGCACGAAGAAGCGTTCGCCATGGTGGGTTTCCGTCACGTTGAACCGGCGGCGCATGAACCGCACCAGCGCATTGTTGGAAATATCCGGCTCGGCTTCCTTCATTACCAGCATCTTCAGGCCGGTGACGATCAGAAACGCGGCAAAGATGTAGAGCAGCCACCCGAATTCTGCGACCAGCGTTGCGCCAACGCCAATCATGATGGCGCGCAGCACGATGACGCCCAGAATGCCCCAGAACAGCACGCGGTGCTGGTATACGCGGGGAACCGCAAAAAAGGAGAATATCAGGGCGGTAACGAAGACGTTGTCGAGCGCGAGCGTCTTTTCGACGACGAAGCCTGTCAAATAGGCAAGGCCTGCATCGGCGCCGAGATACCACCAGACCCAGCCGCCGAACGCGAGGCCGAGGGTAATGTAGAGCGCTGAGAGTTTGATGCTCTCGCCGACCTCGATCTCCTTGTTTTCCTTGTGCAGGACGCCGAGATCGAAGGACAGGATCGCAATGACCAGCGTCAAGAAGCTGGCCCACATCCAGACGGGTTTACCCATCCATTCAAAAAAGAGAAAAGACACTTCCACTGGGAGCTCTCCACCGGCGTGCATTGTCGGAAAACGGTCCGACATCGCAAGCGCGCCGGGCACTCGCCAGAGGGGCCCGGACCAGCGGGTTGCCTGTCAGATGGTGTGCGGCTTCCCGTTTTCAACCGGCTGCTGAGGATTTTTCAGACATTTATACCGTGTTCGAAATCTCAGGGTTAACGCAGAGAAAATGAATGACCGAATGGCTTCCAAAACCCCAGTTCATGTCACGTCAAAGGCTCAAGCCAACCGTGCGGCATCGGCGAAGCTCAGCCGGGGCAGGCGGTCGAAATTGCCCGACGCATCGCCGTAGCCGATATTGACGAGGAAGTTCGATTTGATCTTCGTGCCGGCGAAGAACGCTTCATCGACGATATCGTTCTTGAAACCCGACATCGGCCCGCAGTCGAGCCCCATGGATCGCGCCGCCATGATCAGGTAGGCGCCCTGCAGCGAGCTGTTGCGAAACGCGGTTTCATGGGCAAGCGCCGGGCTCGAGGTAAACCATGCGCGCGCGTCGTTGTGCGGAAAGAGATAGGGAAGTTTCTCGTAGAATTCCTCGTCATAGCCGACGATCACCGTGACCGGCGCTGTCATCGTCTTTTCCAGATTGCCGCGCGACAAAGCCGGTTTCAGCTTTTCCTTGCCCTCCACGGAGCGGACGAAAACGAAACGGGCCGGGCAGCAGTTGCCGGAGGTCGGGCCAAGCCGGGTCAGGTCGTAGAGCTTTTCGATCTGGGCATCGCTGACCGGGCGGTCCTGCCATTTGTTGAAGCTTCTCGCCTCGGTAAAAAGAATTTGCTCCATCGACAGGCCCTGTTCGATCTTTTCGGCAAGCATTGGCTGGTCCTCCAAAGTCAGAGTGTTGCGATATGGGCGATGATTTCGTCTTCGGAGACCACATCGGCATATTTGGCATTCATGTCGAAGAGGTTGGCCTCGTGCGGCGCCGGATGGCGATCGCCGCAGGCATCGCGAACTACCGTCGTGATGAACCCATGCGACATAGAATCCACGCAGGTCGCACGGATGCAGCCGCTCGTGGTGAGCCCGGTGATGATCACATTGTCGATGCCCATCGAGGTCAGCAGCGGTGCGAGCGAAGTGCCGAAAAAGGCGCTCGGATACTGCTTGGTGACAATGAACTCGTCATCCTCCGGTGTCAGCCCCTTGGGCCAAGCGGCCATGGGATTGCCGATCGTGAAATTCTCAAGCGGCTTGGCCTTCTGGAAAAAGCGCCCGCCATCCTTGCCGCTTTTGTGCAGTTGCATTCCCGTGAGGATGACCGGGATGTCTTTCTCTCGCGCGACTTGGCGAATGCGGAGCGCGCTTGCTAGTGCGTCATCGACGCCGGCATAGAGCGCATTGCCGGGCTCGAAATAGGCCTGCACGAAATCGACCAGCAGCAGCGCCGGGCGTTTCCCGTACCCTACGCGGTTGTCGTAGGCTTTCTTGTAGTTTTCCAGAAGATCGGCTTCAGTCATCTCTTGCCTCAGTTTTCCGCGAATTTGCGCTCGAAGGACCAGACATCCTCGAAGCCCAGCAGGCTGTTGAAATCCTTGAACGGGTAAAGCGGCACGGCATCGGTGGTGACGCCATTGTCCTTCAAGTCCTGATAGGCATGGCGAACGGCATGGCCATGGGCGAGGAAGCCGAGTGCCGGATAGATGGCGATGTTGTAGCCGAGCGACGCCAGTTCACTCGCCTGGACAAGGGGCGTCCGCCCGCCATTGACCATGTTGGCGAGCAGCGGCCGGTCGATTTCCGCCGCGATCCGGCGCACTTCGTCGGCGCTTTCCGGGGATTCGACGAAGATGATGTCGGCGCCGGCCTGTGCATAAGCCTTGCCCCGCCGGATGGCTTCGTCAAGGCCAAGCCCCGTGCGCGCATCGGTGCGGGCGATGACGAGGAAATCGTCGCTCTTGCGGCTGTCGACCGCAACCGCGATCTTGCGGACCATGTCTTCCATCGGCACGGCCCGGCGATTGGGCGTGTGGCCGCATTTCTTCGGAAACTCCTGGTCTTCGATCTGGATGGCGCTGACGCCGGCATCCTCATAGCCACGCACGGTGTGGCGCGCATTGAGCAGGCCGCCATAGCCGGTATCGGCATCGGCGATCACAGGCGTTTTCGTCATCTTCACGATCTGGGCGATGCGCTCGATCATGTCGCGATAGGTGGCGATGCCGGCATCGGGAATGCCGAGATAGGAGGCGATGGTGCCGTAGCCGGTGACGTAGAGCGCCTTGAAATCCATGCGGTCGGCGATCAGCGCCGAGATGAGGTCGTAGACGCCGGGGGCGAGGATAAAGTCGCCGTTCGCAAGCGCCGTCTTCAGAGCGGGATCTGCCATGCATTGTCCATTCGGGGATCGAGGAGAGGCGCGACCTTTGCCGCGGCCATAAGGAGCGCCACGTCATTGTAGCGCATGGAAGTCAGCGTCACGCCGATGGGCATCGCCACACCAGCCATGGGGACGGGAACGTTGATGCACGGCACGCGCAGCAGGGTCCACATCGCGTTGAAAACCGGATCTCCGGGCTTGCGGCCGAGCGGCGCGATGCCGGGGGCGCTCGGTGCGACGATCATGTCGAAGCCGGATGCGATGGCGTCAAAAGCCACCTGCGCTCGTGCCGCGCCATCCTGTGCGGCCGTCCAGTCGGCGAGCGTCCTGTCGTCGCGGTTTTCGACGCGGTGATGGAACTCGTCGTGCAGGTCGCTGCCGGCGCGGCGGGCGAGATTGCGAAATGCGGCCGCGCCCTCGCGGTGCAGGATCGTGCGATGATAGAGGTCGAGCGCTTCGAATTCATCGGGAAGGTCGAGGAGTGTCACGTCGTGGCCGCCCTCACGCAGTCGCGTCGCGGCGGTTTCGAGCGCGACAACCGATTCCGGCTCAAGCCGGTCGCGGTAAGGGCCGAAGGTGATGCCGATTTTCAGGCTGTCGGTGCTTTCCCGGCTCGCTTCGAGCCTTTCGGTGATGCCGTAGACATCGGCCACCAGGGCCAGATCCTCGACGGAGCGGCCGTACCAGCCGACCGTATCGAAGCTCACGGAATAGAGCTTGACGCCCTCGCGGCTGACAAGCCCGGCGCTCGGCTTCATGCCATAGATGCCGCAGAAGGAGGCGGGGCGGATCGTCGAGCCGCCGGTCTGGGTGGCAAGCGCAAGAGGCGCCTGAAAATCGGCGACCGCTGCGGCGGAGCCGGCCGAGGAACCGCCGGGCGTTCGCGCGACATCATGCGGATTGGCGGTCGCCGCATCGTTGCCGCAGGCGGCAAATTCCGTGGTGTCTGTCTTGCCGAGGATGATGGCGCCTTCCAGCCGCAGAAGCTCGACGGCGGGCGCATCCGAAGCCGGCTGAAAGCCACGATAGAGCGGCGAGTTGTGCGTCGTCGGCAGGTCGAACGTGTCGAACACATCCTTGACGGCAATCGGCAGGCCATGCAGCCGGCCGCGCTGGTCTTTCGGCAGGGCGTCGAGGCGCTCGGCTTCGGAAAGTGCGTTTTCATTGATCGCAAGCCACGCCCGGATATCGGGATCACGTTCGCGAATGCGGCTGAGGTATGTTGCAACAAGCGCGCGCGCCGTGAGGCGATCCTCGGCAAGCAGTGTGCGGGCTTGCGATGCCGTCAACTGGTTGGGGGCAATACCCTTCATGCCGGAATTCCCGCGGGTGCATTGAGATGATGCGTGGTGGCCGTCTGGAAAGCGACGCCTGCCTTGAGGCAGAGCGCGTCCGCGCCTGGACGCCCGACGATCTGCATGCCCGTCGGCAGGCCCGACCGGCCGAGGCCCGAGGGCAGCATCAGGGCAGGAAAACCGGTGTAGTCGAAGATCATGGTGTTGCGCGAAATGATCTCGCCGAAGGCATAAGCCTGCCCGTCGACATCGACCGTCAGGGTCTTGAGCGAGCCTGCCTCGCCGCCGAGGCCGGGGGTGACGATCAGGTCGACATCGCCCATCGCCGACAGCATCATGTCCTGTGCCGCCTTGCGTCGCTGCAACGCGCGGCCGTAATCGCCTGCCGAGATCGCCAAACCCTGCTCCAGCCGGGCGAGCAGGCCACGGTCGAAAAGAGAAGCGCGGTCAAGGCGCTCCGACTGGTGGGCTGTAAGCTCCGACAACAAAACCGTCCAGCCATCGGCATGGAACGGAGCGATATCGAGGGCGGGCAGGGGCGTCACCACACATCCGAGCGACCGCAGGACATCCACCGATGCCATCCAGTTGGTAAGCACGGTGGTATCGACCACCTCAGTAAACCAGTTGACCGGCACGCCGATGCGCAGGCCGGCGAGTGTGGTCGTCGAAAGGGCCGTTTCGCAATCGGCAATCAGGGAGATGTCCGGCTCGACTGCCATGAAGGGCAGGACCCGCGCGATATCGCTCGCGCTGCGGGTCATCGGTCCGATGTGGTCGAGTGTCCAGGAGAGGGGAGCAACACCCTGACGGGAGACCAGTTCGCGGCTTGGCTTCAAGCCTGTCGTTCCGCACCAGCAGGAGGGAACGCGGATCGAGCCGCCAGTGTCGGTGCCAAGGGCGAAGGGCATGAAGCGCGCGGCGAGGGCCGCGCCCGACCCGGTGGAGGAGCCTCCCGTCCAGCGGCTGGCATCCCAGGGGTTGGTGACCGTGCCATAGCGCGGATTGTGCGGCGAGCCGCTGGCAAATTCCGTCGTGGCGAGCATGGCAAACGGGATCGCGCCAGCGGCGCGAAGCCTGCCGACGACATCGGCATCGGCAGGCGCCACCCGATCGCCGGTGAACCAGGAGCCCGAGGTGGTGAGGGTGCCGGCGACATCGATGATGTCCTTGACACCGAAAGGGATACCTTCGAGCGGCCGCGCCGAGCCATCCGCCCAGCGTCTGGCGCTCTCTTGCGCCGCCCTGTCGAGATCGGGAACGAAGCGGAGCACGGCTTGCGCGCCAGCGACACTTTTCGAGATGCTGTCCCGCAGCCGGGCGATCACATCGATCGGGGTGACGGCTCCATGCCTGTAGGCGGCGAGCAGGTCGCCGATGCCGGCAAAGGGTATGTCCATCGGCAATGGCCGGGCTTCCACCCGGGCAAGCCCGGGCAGAAGTGCGGGACTATGCCGCCGCCGGAATGGAAGGTCCGCCAGGGCCGGGTCCACCAAAGTCAGCGGGTCCAGCACCTCTCCAGCCGGGAGCGGCATCGTCATGTTCATGCGTTATTCCGCAGCAATCTGAATGCTGTTGCGCGAGGCCATCAGCGGCTGGATGCGCTCGCCGAACTGGTCGAGACCGACGAGGAAATCGTCGAAGGTCAGCATGATGCCCTTGGTGCCTTCGACGTCGGCTGCTTCATCCAGCATGGCGGCAACCTTAGCATAGGAGCCGACGAGCGTGCCCATGTTGAAGTTGACGGCGCCTTCCGGAAGGTTGATGTGGCGCGCCGTGGAGTTATCGGCCGCCGACTGGTCCTTGCTGCCCTGATCGGCCATCCACGCCAGCGCATCGACATCGGCGCCTTCGCGATACTTCTGCCACTTGGCCATGGCGAGTTCGTCGGTTTCATCGGCGATGACCATGAACAGCACATAGGCGCCGACGTCACGGCCGGTCCTGGCGGAGGCCTCGATCAGCGGCTTGTTGTTGGGCGCATAGGCGGACGGCGTGTTGATGCCGGAACCCATGACGAAGTTGTAGTCGGCATACTCGGCTGCGAACTCGACGCCGCGCGGGCTCTGACCAGCGGCGACGATCTCGATCTTGTTCTCCGGCATCGGCTTCATCATGCAGTCCTTCATGGTGAAGTGCTTGCCTTCGAAGGTGCATTCGCCGTTCGCCCAGAGTTCCTTCATGATGTGAACGTATTCGCTCGAATAGTCGTAGCGGTAGCCGAAATAGGCGTCGCCGGGCCAGATGCCCATCTGGTCGTATTCGGCCATCTGCCAGCCGGAGACGATGTTCACGCCGAAACGGCCTGGCGCAACGCTGTCGATGGTGGTGGCCATACGCGCGACGATCGCCGGAGGCAGTGTGAGGACGGCTGTGGAGGCAAACAGTTTGATCTTCTCGGTAACGGCCGCAAGGCTCGCCATCAGCGTGAAGGATTCGAGATTGTAATCCCAGAACTCCGCCTTGCCGCCGAAGCCGCGCAACTTGATCATCGAGAGCGCGAAGTCGAGGCCGTATTTCTCCGCCTTCTGAACGATCTGCTTGTTGAGTTCGAAACTGGGCTTGTACTGCGGCGACGCGGTCGAGATCAGCCAGCCATTGTTTCCGATGGGAATGAAGACGCCGATATCCATTTTTGAGTTCCCCTATGCTTGGTTTTGGGAGGATGCGAAGTCAGTATGTACGAACTAATGCAAATTTTGAAAAAGCTGTCCAGACGGAAAATGACCTATTTTTGAGCTTGCCTAAACGTTGGGCAATTCATCGATTTCGATGCATCCGGGGTGATGAAATAGCTGGCGAAAGCACAAAAAAATCGGCAGCCGGGGCGGCTACCGATCGGTCATGGTCAATATGCTGAAGGGAGCGGGTTTAGCTGCCGGCGCGCAGCGTCGTCGTGTAGGTGAAGCGATCCGCAGGCAGAATCTGGAAGGCGTATTCGATGAGGCGCCTACCGGAGCCGTAGTAACGGCGGGTCACCTGCAGGGCGAGATCGCCGCCCTGGCATCCGATCTTCTCGGCGATCTCCGGCGTCAGCGTGACGGGCTTGATGTCCTGCTGGATCTCATGGATCTTTTCGCCGGTATATTCCTCGATGAGGTGAAAGATCGCCGACTTGGCGACGGTGACGTCGCGCACCGCCGCCGCGACGCGGGCGTCGATGTAGACCTCGTTCCACGAAAACGCCTTCTGGCGCGTGGCCGGGTAGCGAATGCCGCTGATATGATAGAAGCGGCGCCCAGGTCTGCAGCCGAGCTCGACGGCGAGTTTCCCCTGTGCCGAAATCTCTTCTTTATGGGAAAT
The DNA here is from genome assembly GCF_001931685.1 of Pararhizobium arenae. Lineage (GTDB taxonomy): Bacteria > Pseudomonadota > Alphaproteobacteria > Rhizobiales > Rhizobiaceae > Pararhizobium > Pararhizobium arenae. Next base: position 18,604 of record NZ_MOOY01000008.1, read on the forward strand.
GACGAATTCGGTCTCGCTTGCGACCTCGAACAGTTCCGAGCGGGAGTGGGCGATGAAGTGGCGTCGGGCAATGTCCGGCCCGGCCTCGACGCGGGTGCCGACGCCCTTGCGGGCTGAAAGCCTCCCGCCGCTTCGCATCGTTGCGATCGCCTGCCGAACCGTTTGGCGGCTGACGCTGAGCGATGCCGCGAGTTCGTTTTCCGTCGGCAGCAACGAACCTACGGGAAACTCGCCGCTGCGAATACGGGCTTCGAGATGGTGGGCTACCTGCAGATAGAGCGGCGCCGTCGCAAGCTCGGGCTTCCAGGTCGTCTCTTCCTGTTCGCTTCGGGTGTCGTCAATGGCTGACTGAGGTGCGCTCATTATATTTCCCATTCTCGTTACTCTATGAACAGATTTTCTCTCGATGAAGCAAACAAAATCGGTGCCGTGCCGTTTTGCTCCCGCTGATATTGCGTCGTGAGATCAAATCAATTAGTACGTACAAATACTAGATATTGGTTTCTTTCCAAGGTTCCCTTTCAGATGTCGGATGCAACGGCTGGAGGGTCGCGCGCCGCGCGCGCGTCCTCGCTTCCCCAGACTTTGACGGCTGCAACATTGATCCAGATCGTTGCGACGGCCAGCGTGCTGGCGCTGACGGCAATCGCGCCCGCGGTCGCGGCGGATCTCGGTATCGGCGCCCATTGGATCGGCTACCAGATCAGTCTGATCTATGCGTCCGGCATGTTCTCGTCGGCTGTCGCTGGCACGCTGGTGCAGCGCTTCGGTCCGGTGAAGATCGAGCAGATCGCGCTCGTCTGCTTTACATTGGGTTTTGCCGGGATCGCCACGGCGCTGATCCCTCTCATCATTCTCGCGTCCCTGCTGATCGGCATCGGTTACGGTTTGAACAATCCAGCCTCCTCGGAAATGCTGAGCCGCATCACGCCCCACAACAAGCGCAACATCGTCTTTTCGCTGAAGCAGACCGGCGTTCCGCTCGGCGGCATCCTCGCCAGTTTCGCCTTTCCGTTCCTGTCTGGGCAATTCGGCTGGCATATGGCGCTGCTCACCGGTGCGGTGGCGCCGCTCCTGGCCATGGGACTGCTGGCCATGACCCATGCGGCGGAACCGGCAACGGTTCGCAAGCTTCCCTCCCTGCGCAAGGGTTTCATCGATGAACAATCCATCATCTGGAAAAGCCGCAAGCTGAGGGTTTTGAGCGGGCTCGGTTTTGCCTATTCCGCCATGCAACTCTCCGTCTCCGCCTTTGCCGTCGTAGCGCTGGTCCATGATGCCGGATGGTCGCTGCTGTCCGCCGGCACGGTGGCGGCGGTAATGCAGTTTGGTGGTGCGTTCGGCCGCATCTTCTGGGGCGCAGTCGCGGACCGGATTGGCGGTGGCTTCCTGACGCTCGGCCTGCTCGGTCTGATCAGCGGGCTCGGCTTTACCGCCCTCTACTGGTTGCCCGATTTGCCGACCTTTCTGCAGGCGGGCCTCTTTATCGTTCTGGGTTGCGTCTCGATCGGCTGGAACGGCGTGCTGCTGGCCGAGGTCGCCCACAATGCGCCCGAGGCGCGGGTCGGCGCCATCACCGGCGGCGCGCTGGTCTATACGTTTATCGGCGTAATAGTCGGGCCATCCACCTTCGCCATGATCTATGCGTTTGCCGGTCAATACGGCGCGAGCTTTCTTGTTTTTTCGCTCTTCGGTTTTGCCGGTATGGTGAGTGCGTGGCGGATGCACTGGGCGAAAAACTGAGGCTGTTCGGCCATTTGTTCCATTACTTATGTACATACATACTAACGCATAAATTATTTCGCATTGCGGAAATTATGCGGTGTTCCCGCTCGGGTTGTGCGCCGTACGTTGATCTTTGAACAATAAACAATCACCGGAATATCAGGCTTTTCAGCGTTTGCCGCATTAATGTGCAGTGCAAAAAAATAGGCAAGAACCCGTTGACGAGTTTTTGTTTATGTACGTACATTACCGTCAGCGGTTGGCGAAAAAGACCGCGTTAACGACGGTGCCTCCGACGACGGAGGATCACGAAGGGGAACGTTTCCGAATGCGCAAGCTCCTGCTCACCTCCCTCATGACCCTGGCTGCCACTGCAGCGTTTTCTGCGGCGGCTCAGGCCGATCCGATGGCCGATGCCAATGCGATCATTGCCGAACACGAAAAAATGCCGGTCTTCGACCCGCCGGGCGAAGCCTTTGATGCCAAGGCCTGCATGGCCGGCAAGAAGGTCCTGTCGATCCCGATCTCGATGACGATCCCCTTCAATGTCGAATTGCAGAAGGCCATGGCCAAGGCGGCCGCTGAAGTTGGCTTCACCTACACCACCTGGGACAACCAGCTGAAAAGCGACCAGTGGATTCAGGGCGTTTCGCAGGCGATCAGCCAGAAATACGATGTGCTCGACATCGCCGGCGGCCTCAATCCCGAATGGCTCGGCCCGCAGCTCGCCGAAGCCCGCGCCGAGGGCCTGAAGATCACCACGACCCATTTCTACGACGTGACGCAGGAGCAGCATGCGAGCGTCGATTACTCCGGCGCTGTCGACTATACCGGCGCTGGCAAGCTCTTAGCCGCCTGGGCCTTCGCCAAGACCGAAGGCAAGCCGAATGTGCTGATCGTCGGCTCCTCCGACGTCCTGCCATCGATCCCCTTCGTGAAATCAATCCAGGACCAGCTGACGGCGCTGTGCCCGGAATGCACCCAGAAGCATCTCGACGTTCCGGTGTCGGAATGGGCAACGAAAATCCAGCCCGGTGTGCAGTCCGCCATCCTCGCCGATCCCGGCATTAACTTCGTCCTGCCGATCTACGATTCCATGTCGCAGTTCGTCGTGCCGGCGCTGCGTATCACCGGCGCTGAAGGCACCGTCAAGATCGCCAGCTACAACGGCACGCCCTTCGTGCTGGATATGGTGCGCGAGGGGCAGGTGCACATGGATATCGGCGAAAGCCTCGGCTGGTCCGGTTATGCCGCCGTCGACAACATGATGCGCATGCTCTGCGGCCTGCCTTCCGTCAAGAAACTCAACTCGCCGCTTCTGGTCTTCGATGAAAAGAACATCGAGACGGCGGGCGTGCCGGCCACATTTGATGATGGTTATGGCGACGCCCATCTCGAAGGCTTCCGCAAGCTCTGGAAACTGCAGTAACCGGCCGCCGACAGGAGCCCGCCATGTCCGACAACGCCGTGCTTCAGATGAACAACATCCGCATGCGCTTCGGTAGCCATTATGCGCTGAAGGGCGTGTCGCTCTCGATCCGGCGTGGCGAGGTGTTCGGGCTCCTTGGCCAGAACGGATCCGGCAAGTCCACCATGATCAAGGTGCTTGCCGGGTTTCACCAGCCCGAAGAGGGCAGCGAAGTCATCCTGTGGGGGCAGAAGATGCCGCTCCCCTTAAACCAGATGGACATCAAGACGCGCGGTGTCGCCTTCGTCCACCAGCATCTCGGCCTCGTGCCTTCGCTGACGGTGGTCGAGAACATGCGGGTCACGGCCCTTGGTCGGAAAAATCCCTGGTTCGTTTCCTGGAAAAGCGAGGGGCAGCGGGTTGCCCGGCTGTTTGCCGAGTTCGATCTTGCGATCGATCCCTTCGCAACGATTGCGGAGCTGCCGCCGGTGGAACGCGCCTTTGTCGCGATCATTCGTGCCTTTGAAGATCTGCGCGCCTCGGATGCAGGCTATGGCGGTGAAGGCATTCTCGTATTGGACGAGCCCACTCCCTTCCTGCCGGCAGAAGATGTCAAACGACTGTTCTCGCTCATCCGCTCGATCGTCAAGACTGGCGCGTCCGTGGTCATCGTCACCCATGATATCGACGAGGTTCGCGAGATCACCGATCGTGTCGCCATTCTGCGCGACGGGGAACTCGTCGATATTCTCGACACCAAAACCTCGGAACGCCAGACAATCCTCGATACGATCGTCGGCAGCCGCATCGATGCTTTTGTGAAGACCCGGAAGGCCGAGGCGCGGCCGGCGGCGGTCACTGTGCGGGGCGTGACGGATGGCGCAAGCCCGGCGTTCGATCTCGATATCGCCGAGGGCGAAACGCTGGGGGTCACGGGCCTGATCGGCTCCGGCTTCGCGGCCCTGCCTTACCTGCTCTGTGGCGCCCGCAAGGGGGCAGGGCGGATCACGCTCAGTGGGCAGGTTGTCGATCTGGCGAAGATAACGCCCGCAAAGGCCCAGATGATGGGGATCGCCTTCCTTCCGGGAGACCGGCTGGGTGCAGCCGGTGTCGGCAGTCTTTCCGTCACCGACAACATCACGTTGCCGGTGCTCGGACAGCATCTCAAGCCGCTGGGCCTTGATCGCGGCAGCATGGCGCGGGAGGCCGCGCGGCTTTCCGAAATCTACGACGTGCGCCCGCCGCGTCCGGAAATGATGCTGGGTTCGCTCTCGGGCGGCAACCAGCAGAAGGTGCTGCTGGCAAAATGGCTACAGATCAAGCCGAAGCTGCTGATGCTTGATGAGCCGACGCAGGGCGTCGATTTCGGCGCCCGCCAGCAGATTTTCAAGGCGCTGGACCGGGCGACGGCACAAGGCACGTCCATCCTCTGCGCCTCCACCGACAACGAACAGCTCGAACAGATCTGCGACCGCATCATCGTCTTTTCCAAGGGGCGGCCGGTCATGGAGCTCAAGGGCGACGACATCACGCGCAAGGCTATCACAGAAGCCTGCTTCTATTCTGACACCCATCAAGCGGAGGCCGCAGAATGACGACGATCGATATGCCCGCAAAGGCGTCGCGACCCGCCTTCAACATCAAGCGTGAAGGCGAGCGTTTCGCCCTCGTCGCGGCCTGGCTGCTGCTGATCGTTATCTTCGGCACCCTGATGCCGGATTCGTTTCTGAGCTGGCGCAATTTCTCCACCATGTTCGGCTCGCAGGCGGTGCTCGTGGTGCTGACGCTGGCGATTATCATTCCGCTGACCTCAGGCGACTTCGATCTTTCCGGCGCATCCATCCTCACCATGAGCTCGATGCTGATCGCGGTGCTCAACGTCAAGCATGGCTGGTCGATCGGCCCCGTGATCATCGTGGCGCTGGTCTCGGGCGCGGTCATCGGAGCGATCAATGCGTTCTTCGTGCTCTATTTCCGCATTCATTCGCTGATCGTGACGCTGGGCGTCGGCACCTTCGTCAATGGCATGATCCTCTGGGTCAGCCAGTCGCAGACCATTTCGGGCGTCTCGATGACGCTGGTCGAATGGGTGATCATCAACCGTCTCTTCGGCATTCCGCTGGCGTTCTTTTATGCGCTGATCCTGGCGGCAGTGATCTGGTACGTGCTCGAATATACGATCCCTGGCCGCAAGCTTCTGTTCGTCGGGCGCGGTCGTGAAGTCTCGCGGCTCAACGGCATCAATGTCGACAAGGTGCGGGCGGTGTCCTTCATAGTCTCCGGCCTGATCGCCGCCCTTGCCGGTGTGTTTTATTCCGGCATGACAGGCTCTGCCGATCCGCTTTCCGGCCTCAACCTGCTGCTGCCGGCCTTCGCCGCGGCTTTCCTCGGCGCCACCACGATCTCGCCCGGCCGTTTCAATTCCTTCGGCGCGATCATCAGCGTCTACTTCCTTGTCACCGGCATTACCGGCCTCACCATGCTGGGCGCGCAGGCCTATGTGCAGAACCTGTTTTACGGGGGCGCACTGGTGATCGCTGTGTCGCTCAGCCAGCTTGTTCGCAATCGCCAGCCACAGGATTTCAGCTGATGGACAAGATACGCGAAGCCATGGGTCTTCTCGCCCGAACCTATCTCGGCCGCGAGGCAAGCGAAGAGGAACTCTCGGCCATGGGGCAGGAAATGGCGCGGGACGCCGCGTGGATCGCGCCCCATGCCTTTGGTCGTGATGGCGGGATGTTTCATCTGGAGACGAACAGCTTTTACGCCATCCTGAATGCGGAGGTGCCGGAATGAGCGATCTCGATCCGGCAACGCTTGTCGAGGCGGCAAGCCTCGTGCGAAGCGGCAAAGTCTCCTCCGTCGATCTGACGCTGGCAGCGCTGGAGCGGGCCGAGGCCACCCATGCCCGCCTCAATGCCTTCATCGAGATCGACCGGGACCGGGTACTCATGGCTGCTCGGGCTGCGGACACGGCCGTTGCCGAAGGGCGGCCGCTCGGATCGCTGCATGGCGTGCCGCTGGCGCACAAGGATATGTACGACCACGCAGGCAAGATCACCGGCTGCGGCTCGAAAATCCGGGCAGGTCACGTCGCCACAGCAAATGCCTCGGTCATCGATCGTCTTCAGGCGGCCGGCACGTTTTCCATTGGCCGACTGAACATGTCCGAATTCGCCATGGGCCCGACGGGCCACAACCACCATCATGGTCGCGCGATCAACCCGATCGATTCCACCCGCATCACCGGTGGCTCGTCGAGTGGATCGGGTGCCGCGGTGGGTGGCGGCGTGGTGCTTGCGGCGCTTGGGTCGGATACAGGCGGTTCCATCCGCCTGCCAGCGGCCTGCTGCGGTGTCGTCGGCATCAAGCCCACGCAAGGCCGCGTGCCCCGCACCGGCGTCATGCCGCTGTCCTTCTCGCAGGATTGCGTTGGCCCCCTTGCCCGCACGGTCGAGGATGCGTTCACGATCCTCAAGGTGATCAGCGGCCCAGATGGCAAGGATGGCACCTGTGTCGACGCAGGCCTCTCGCCCCTCTCGGAGGATGTCTCCGCGATCCGGATCGGCCTCGGTGGCGGCATGTTCCTCGACGGCCTGACGGCAGAGGTCGGCGCTGCAATGGACGAAACGATCGCAGCGCTTGGTCCGCATGTCTCATCGGTCTCCGACATCGACATGCCCGACTTCGGTGGCATCGCTGAACTTGCCAATGTCGTCGCGATGAGCGAGGCGGCGGCGGTGCATTTCGACTGGATGCGGGAGCGGCCTGACGATTATGGCCCGCAGCTGCAGTCGCGCCTTGCGCAGGCGCTTGCCGTGCCGGCGCCGATCTATCTCAGGGCGTTGCAAATCCGGGCGCGCATGCTGGAGGAGTTTCTGCAAGTCGCTTTCGCCGCCTGCGATGCGATCGTCGTTCCCGTCATGCCGTTCGTTGCGCCGCTCGATGCCGAGGTGAATGTCGGCGCCGGTCCGCGCATGAATGCGGTGCTGGCGGGCATGACGGTGTTTACCCGGCCGTTCTCGTTTCTCGGGCTGCCGGTCGTGACGCTGCCGGTCAAGAACAGCAACGGCCTGCCGGTTGCGATCCAGATCGTAGCGCGGCCCTGGCGCGAGGACATCGCCGCCTCCGTCGCCCGCAAGCTCGAAACCGTGCTGGCCGTTGGCCGTTTCCAACCCCTTGAAACCATCCGCCCGGCCGCATGATGCAGCCGTTATTTGCTAAGGAGTGATCCATGAACGCCATGACCGCCATCACCGCAGAGACCGACATCGCCGACGAACTCAGCCAGGCCGATTTTCGCAATGCCATGGCCAAGATGGGGGCTGCGGTCAACATCATCACGACGGACGGAGCGGGCGGTAGGGCGGGCTTTGCCGCCTCCGCCGTCTGCAGCGTCACGGACACGCCGCCGACCCTGCTGATCTGCCTGAACCGTTCCAGTTCCGTGTTCGAAACCTTTGAGACCAACAAGGCGCTCTGCGTCAACACGCTGAGCGGCGATCATGAAAAGCTCTCCGGCCTTTTCGGCGGCAAGACGCCTGTCGAGGAACGCTTTGCCGCCGCACGTTGGGAACGTGGTTTGACGGGTGCGCCCCGGCTGACCGATTCCGTGGTCTCCTTCGATTGCGTCGTCAATGACAGCGTCGATGTCGGTACCCACAAGGTCCTGTTCTGCCGGGTGGTGGCCATCCACGAAGGCGGCCCCGGCGAGGCGCTGATCTATTACCAGCGCGGCTATCACCGCATCAGTCACGTCTCATAGAAACCGTTGGAGGGCGTGTCATGACGGCTGGCGAGATGTCATGCTACCAGTCGATCGACTGCCCGCTGTACGAAAAGAACCCGCCCGTTTGTGAAGGCTGAAGGTTCGCGATGACCTTGAGAAGGCTTGCCGCCGCAAAGTCCGGTGTAAAGGTTTCATGACCTTTGGAATATGGTTGTGACAACCGGGTCGCGACCGTTCCGGGATGAAGTGTGAGCACGATTGCCTCCGGATGCGTTCGCGCGATCTCGATCGCCGCCGTCCTGACGATCTGGTTCTGCGCCGCTTTAGCAGCCCGATAGGAAATCCATCCGCCCAGACGATTGTCGCCGATCGAGCCCACACGGGCGGACAAGGATGCGAATACGCCGCGTGTCTGACGAGGCAGCAGATGGTGGAAATGTTTGAGCAGAAGCGCTGGACCAACGGCGTTCACTCGAAACTGCGCCATCATACCGTCGGCGTCGAGCGTCTTGATCGTCTTTTCAGGGGATTTGCCGTCTATCACGAGCGCACCCGCTGCGTTGATGATCAGATCGAACGCGCCATGCTCGACACGAAACGCCTGCGCAGCGTCCGCAATCGACTTTTCGTCACCGATGTCGAAGCCGTGCTCGCTTCGCGAGAGCGTTGCGATTGTTTCGAAGCCGGGATCCGCGTGCAAACGCTCAACAAGGGCTGCGCCGATGCCGCCCGACGATCCGATCACCAGTGCCTTCACCGATCCTCTCCCGTTTTCGAATGATGATCGCGAGATACGACGCTGTCGCGTCGCTAACTCTGCTAGCGAGCCTCCGGAAACTCAAGTTTCCGCACGTCGTAGCCAAGCTCGCTCGCCTTGCGTACCATCCGTCTCAATTGTGCCTTCGAAGGCACCGTCCTCGAATATATCCAAAGATCCGTCATCGATGGATTGGCACTGATGAACCAGCTTTTGTCCGGGGACTTGTAGAGAACCCAGTAATTGAACGTGATCAGCAGAGGATATCGCACACGCATTTTTGCGTTGGTCGCACCGAAGTCCAAAATCTTTCCCGTACCTTCGACGGTCTTCAAACGGCCTTCCGGAGTGCCGACACGGCAGCCGTCCTCGACCAAAACCTGGTCAGGTGTCTTGCCCTTCCGGTATGTCGAGTAACCCGCCACGCAGCCATCGGTGAGCCACATTGGCGTCCGCCCGATCTCCAGCCAGGTTCCCGTATAATGATCGGGTCCAACCTGGACGACTTTCGGTGCGGCGTGCGCTCCGCTTGCGGCGCCGATTATCAGAGCAAACATCAGGGCTAGCAGAAGGCGTGTGCTTCTATGTAGCGGCATGGCGATCTCCTCTAAGTCTTTGTCACCTCTGCAGGGTCCACGCAAAGAACTCTCGGCGCAGGCCAAAGGTGAAGCATCCTGCGGGTATACGCAGGAGGAAACCGATCGGTTTCGCGATGTCGAAGAAAATGCGAGATTTTCGCAGAACTGGCGTTCTGATGACAAATTGGCGTTACAGCCTTGATCCAAACGAGCCTTTCGATTCCGCCAGCCAGAACCAAATGTCTCGGGTCATGAGAGCCATAAGGGCAATCCGGTCTCGGCCCTTCCAGTCAAGGCCGCTTCGGCGCAGGCAGCAATGTTGCCGAAACGAACTGTGCGGCCGGACAGGCCTGGTCCGTAATGTGCGTATTTCGCTGAGTTCGTCATGACGGAACGGGTGCGTGTCGGAAAGACGGGCTCGGAAATCGAGCACCAGCACAGATCGGGAAGAACCTGAACGCCGGACGTATGGAGGCGAGCGAGCGTACCGTCTTTACGAGCTTCGTCGATGATGTGCTGACCGGCCGTTACGATAAGCCCGACGTCAGGATGAAGCTGCCGGCCATCAAGGGCATTAGCAAGCAAGCAGCACTCTTCAAGCGATGCGTGAGGACTGCCGATGGCGACGAGCTGGATGTCTTCGGGTCCGTCGTTGAGGATATTCCAGGCTGAAATCATGTCATCCCGCGAAATTGTCACCGTATCGGCGTCAGGTGCAATCGCTGTTGCGGCTTCGGGTGTGACGCCCTCGATATGCAGCATCGGCGCTGCGGATGTGGTGCCGAATGCGGCGCACAGGGCCTTCAGATCGGTGCGCGAGGGCGGATTGCCGCAAAGGCCGACGATAATGCCGATCCGATCCGGCGCAGCCTTGCCGGCGAGGTAGCCGAGCAGCGGCCAAAAAGCATCGTCGATGGCATCCGGCATTTCGATCTTTATAATCCGTGTCGCCACACGGTTTTCATCGAGATAGACGCCGGTCCGCGGTGCGCGGCCGGTCAGTGCTATGCAGAGATCGAGAAAATCAGGATGTTTTGCCGTTCGGGCCCCCAGGACGCTGTTTGCAAAAACCACGGCATTCGATTCCGCCCAGGCGATGGCATCGCCCTGGTGCGGGGCGCTGTCGAGCAGATAGGGCGAACACGTAAAGGTCGGGCGACAGCCCATGCGCACATAGGCATCCGCAAGCCGCGCTGCCGGTGCGCCAAAGCTTGGCGCGACCCCTTGCTGCTGCCAGTTGCCATAATCCACCGAAATGGCGTTCATGGTCGTGGGAATACGCACCCGCGCGCCGTTTGCCGCCATGGCTTCGGCGAACGTCAGGTTGGCCGGGCTTGCATAGATGCAGCCATCGATATGCCCCTGGGTGACATCGATCAGGGACGTCGCGCCCTGTTGAGCGGCCATGGCGCAGATGATCCGCATCGCCTGAGCGACCGCCTTGCCCTCTTGTCCCGCGAGCATCGCCCGATCCTGATCCGTCAGGCTCAGGCTGTTGACGCCAGGCGGCAACAGCGGAAGGTTGATCGTGCCCGACGTGATCGCCTTGGTGGTGATGGTAATCGTGCCCGCTGCCGAAAGCATCTCGAAATCGCGCTGTGCCAGCCGGATGACCGGAAGGTTCTTGCCGAACATTTCCATTGCCACGAGGGCGCCAAGCGTCAAGACGTCTTCTGCTTCACGGAAGACAAGGGCTGCGGGCGCCCGTCCCGTGAGGATCAGGTCGAGCAGCACACCCGAGCCCGAACAGGAACCGCGGCTGGTCGGCATGAACAGAATGCTGCCCGACAGGCAAACACCGTGCAAAGGGTGATGCACATCGATGACGCCGCCCGTTTCGGGATCGACCCCGCCCCAGAAACTCAGACCCTCCGCGGAGTTTATGACCGGTCCCGTCGCCGAACCCGGCAACACTGTTTGAGAAGCTGTCAAAGGTGAGCCCTTGGGTTCGATAGGGCATGCGAGCATGCGGCGTAACAGATCATGACCCCTCTGCAGGCCATTGTCACCTCCCGATGTTAAGCCGCCCCGTCGATCTTATTTCAGGAACTTCGCAGGTGCTTGAGCGTTTGATTGACGAAGCAACAGGATATGCAACATGCGTTCGATTTTTATAGTCCTGCTCGGTTCGGTCCTGAGCATCCTCGCCGTCAAATATGCGAACAATACGCTCGCCAACGACGTGCCGATGGCAACGCCGGAGAATGCGGCGACCACGCTCTGACCGAGTTCGCAGGTTTTGGTATGATCCCTGGCATGAGAAAGGCCCCAACCGCGAAGGGATGGGGCCTTAAATTTGCCCGGAGCGTTCGAATTCAACGAGCCTGACGAGTTTGTCGGTAACTGGTCAATATGCAACCCGCTTACCGTAAACCGAGCGCCGTTACTGGCGCCGATCCGTGGGAATGGCCGACGTGGTGATCGAAACGGGATCGCTGGCCGGAAACGTGCCTTCCAATCCTTCGTCAAGCTGCTCCTCCATCGTCGCCGTGTCGCCGGCCGCGCGAGCGCTACGCAACGTCCTGAATGTCTCGGCGTCCGTTTCGCTGTCTCCTGCGGAGCCTGCAGCGTCCTTCAGGACGGACTTCGCCTTTTCAATCGCGTTCAGCCGGTTGAGGTTTTCTTCCGCATCGTTTGGCAGCGTCACGGAGACCACCTCTCCATGGTCGCCGACGAACTCGACTGTGAACCCTGCTTTACCGCCCTGTTCCGGAATAACCTGTGTGCCAACCACCTGCATGGAGATCTCCTGTTATAGATATATCTGTGGGAGAAACGGGAGATGGTACGCTTGGTTCCCCCTTGCGCTCGCCGGAAACGAAAAACGCCCGCCGGGAAAGGCGGGCGTTCGGCAAGGCTGTGAAGGAACGGATCAGGCTTTGACGGAGCGCAGCGCCCGGGCGAAGTCATCCAGAAGATCGGCGCCATCCTCGATACCGGCGGAGAAGCGCACGGTGCCGGGCGAAATGCCGAGTTCGGTGCGGGCCTCGTCCGAGAGGTTCTTGTGCGTCGTTGTCGCGGGGTGCGTGATCAGGCTCTTGGAATCGCCAAGATTGTTGGAGATCACGACGACATCGAGCGCGTTCTGCAACGCAAACGCCGCTTCCTTGCCGCCCTTCAGTTCAAAGCAGACGAGCGTCGAGCCACCGGTCATCTGGCGGGCGATGATGTCCGCCTGCGGATGATCCTTGCGGCCGGGATAGATCACCTTGGCGACCTGAGGCTGCTCGGAGAGGAAATCGGCGATGCGGGCGGCGTTCTCCGTCTGCTGGCGAACGCGCAACGGCAGCGTCTCGATGCCCTTCAGCAGCGTCCACGCATTGAACGGGGACAGTGCCGGACCGGTGTGGCGGAAATAGTCGTGCAGGTTTTCATTGATCCAGTCCTTGCTCGACAAAACGACGCCGCCAAGGCAGCGACCCTGACCGTCGATATGCTTGGTTGCGGAATAGACGACGACATGCGCGCCAAGCTCCAGTGGCTTCTGGAAGAGGGGAGTGGCAAAGACATTGTCGACGACGACGGTCGCACCGATTGCATTGGCGATCTTGGCGACGCCTTCGATATCCACGACCTCGAGTGTCGGATTGGTCGGGCTTTCCAGGAAAAAGACCTTGGTGTTCGGACGGACGGCGGCTTCCCAGTTCTTGAGATCACGGCCATCGACCAGGGTGCATTCGACGCCGTAGCGGGGCGCCAGCGTTTCGACCACGTAGCGGCAGGAGCCAAACAGCGCGCGGGCGGCGACAATATGATCGCCGGCCTTGACCTGGCAGAGGATGGCGGCGGTGACCGCGGCCATGCCCGATGCAGTAGCACGGGCATCCTCGGCGCCTTCCAGCAGGCACATGCGCTTTTCGAACATATCGTTGGTCGGGCTGCCGTAACGCGCATAGATGAAGCCGTCGGTCTCGCCCTTGAAGCGCGCCTCGGCGGCCTCGGAGGAGTCATAGACGAAGCCCTGGGTGAGGAAGATCGCTTCGGAGGTTTCACCATGGTTGGAGCGGGTGGTTCCGCCATGTACGAGCTGCGTTGCCGGGCGCCAGTTCTTGCTCATCGTCTGTCTCTTTCAAAACAAAAAAACCGGCCGCAAAAGCAGGCCGGTTCGAAACCCGGCCTTTTTAGCTACTTGTTTAACGTGGCTGCAAGCCGACCGGCCAAATCACCACGGGATAAAATTGCAATACTGCCGTTCCCGACTTGCGTCAATTCCTGAGTTTTGGTTTCTCTGAAGGGAAACCTGATGGAATGTCTATGGCGCGCGAAACTGGAATATTGGCGGATCGGGCGATCGCCGCTCTCTTCGAAGAGGGGCGCCTTGCAAGCGAGGCTGAGCTGGATGTCGATCAGATCCAACCGGCCAGTCTCGACCTGCGTCTGGGGTCCAGGGCTTTCCGTGTGCGGGCGAGCTTCATGCCAGGCCCCGGCCATCTGGTTGCCGACAAGCTGGACCGGCTGAAGCTGCATGTCATTGACCTGACCGAAGGCGCTGTGCTGGAAACGGGCTGCGTCTACATCGTGCCGCTGATGGAGAGCCTCGATCTGCCGGCGATCATGTCGGCATCCGCCAACCCGAAGAGCTCTACCGGCCGTCTCGATATCTTCACCCGCGTCATCACAGACCGCGCCCAGGAATTCGACAAGATCCCCGCTGGTTACCGGGGGCCGCTCTATCTCGAGATCAGCCCGCGCACGTTCCCGGTCATCGTGCGCCGCGGCTCGCGCCTCTCGCAGATACGCTTCCGCATCGGCCACGCGCTTCTGACAGAAGCTGAAGTGATGGCGCTGCACGAGAGCGATGTGCTCGTCGCCAGCGAAACGCCCAATGTTTCGGGAGGCGGGATCGCGCTGTCGATCGACCTCAAGGGCACGGGGGCCGACGGTCTCATCGGGTACCGCGGCAAGCACCATACGGCGGTCGTCGATGTCGACAAGAAGGCCGAACACGGCATTTTCGATTTCTGGGAGCCGCTCTACAGCCGTGGCCGCGACGAACTGATCCTCGATCCGGATGAATTCTATATTCTGGTCTCGCGGGAAGCGGTTCATGTGCCGCCGCTCTACGCCGCCGAGATGACGCCGTTCGATCCCCTGGTCGGCGAGTTCCGGGTGCATTACGCGGGTTTCTTCGACCCCGGTTTCGGCCACGCCTCTGCCGGCGGCACCGGCAGCCGCGCGGTTCTCGAAGTCAGGAGCCATGAGGTTCCTTTCATTCTGGAACACGGGCAGATCGTCGGCCGGCTGGTCTATGAGCACATGATGGAGCGGCCCGAAGGCCTTTACGGCCTGCTTGGCACGTCGAATTATCAGGCTCAGGGCCTGAAACTCTCCAAGCATTTTCGGTCTGAGTAGATCAGGCCCCGTGCCGCAATGATCACCGTCCCGGAGTGCGTGTCACAAGCCGTTCGCCCCATATTTCTGCCCCCTCTGAATAGGGGGTTGAGGGCGTAAAAACCGTCCGGTAGCCTCATTTTACCAATCGTTAATCAACGGTAGGATGGGCGGCAGTTCGCCGGCGGGGGCTGGAAATGGTATTCAAGTTCGGATGGACTTCTGTCGATCGTCTTCTTGGAACGGGGGCCGCGGACACGCTGCTCGGTCAGGGCGGGAACGACGTTCTGACAGGCCTAATCGGCAATGACCTGCTCTCAGGCGGTTTCGGCAACGACCAGCTCAATGGCGGCGATGGCAATGATCTGCTTCTGGGTGGGGAAGGAAGCGATACGATCTTAGGCGGCAACGGCAACGATACGCTCTACAACGGCAGCAGTGTCGCACTCTTTTCCCAGACGAGTGCAGGCAGCTGGGACGATAGCAGCAGCGACACATTGACCGCCGGTGCCGGCAACGACAAGGTTTATATCGGCAGGAACGACAAGGCCGATGGTGGAGCCGGCGGTTATGATACGCTCTTCTGGTCCGTCCTTCCCAAAGTGGAAGTCCTCCTGACGCTGGATTTTTCCAAGGTCGGGGGTAGCACGGCGGTATCTCTCGGATGGGGAACCACTCGGGCGCTGCAGTTCGAGCGCGTCGAGGTAAGTGTGTCCTTCATCTCTGCGGGGTCGAAAATTATCGGCAGTTCCGGGGACGATGTTCTGAGCGCTTCCGCCATCACTGCCGTGCAAGTCGGTCCGCAATCCTATCGGTACGGCGTCACGATCAACGGTGGCAGCGGCGATGACGTTATTACCGGCTCCTTCAGCAAGGACGACAAGATCGATGGTGGTGCAGGCGATGACGAGATCAGCAGCGGGCTTGGCACCGACAGCGTCAAGGGAGGCACGGGCGCGGATATTTTCATCACGCAGATAACCCCTACCGATCCACTCGGCGGAGGGGGAACGACCCCGGACAACATCACCGATTTCAATCCGAAGCAGGATGTTCTCCTGCTCAATCTGCGGTCCCTTGGTCCGACGATGATGCCCACCGACAAGATCACCCTTGTTGCGAACAAAAATCCTGTCGCGAGCTCGGCAACCGGCGGTCAGTTTCTGTATGAGACCGATACCGGAAAACTGTCCTTCGACAAGAACGGCAAGCTTGAGGGCGGCATCTACCACATCGCCACGTTGACCACCAAGCCGGTGCTGACGGCTGCCAATCTGGTGGCCGACGCTTACCTTACCTTGCCGCGCCTTGCGGGACAAATCAGCTCGGACACGTCGGCCGCGACGTTGAAATCCGGCACCAGCGGCAACGATACGGTGACCGGCACGGCGGCTGCCAACAAGTTCTTTGGCAATCTCGGCAACGACACGCTCAAGGGGCTGGGCGGCCGCGACCTGTTGTTTGGCGGATACGGCAACGACACACTCGATGGCGGCGATGGCGATGACCGCCTGATCGGGGGGTATGGCAGCGATAAGCTGATCGGCGGAAAGGGCAACGACTTTATTCGCACGGGCGTCGCCGGGCTGGATAACTACGATCTTTATGCCGAAACGACGAAAGATACGGTTGACGCGGGTGCGGGCAACGATCGCGTCGTGATCGATACGGGCGATACTGCCCTCGGTGGAAGCGGGATGGATACGATGGTGATCCAGTCTCGCCTTTCTGACAAGGGCGAACCGCCGCTGCTCAAGCTCGATTTTGCCCAGGTGACCGGAAGCAAGGCGCTGCAATTCGGCATGGACACGACCTCGGCGGGACAGTTTGAAAATGTCGATGTCTTTCTTTTCGGCCTGAAGCCAGGCTCATCGCTTTCCGGCACATCCGGCGACGACAGGCTACAGCTGGGAGTTACGCCGACCACGGGCGGGCCGCTCGTCGACAGCAAAGGGGACGGAGGATCGATTTTCGGCCGCGGTGGGAATGACTACCTCTCAGGGTCGGCCTATTCCGACCGGCTCAACGGTGGCGACGGAGACGACATCATTCGCAATTCCGGCAGCGACTTCATCACGCTGGGGAAGGGCTCCGATCAGGTGTTCACCTACGAAATGGCCGGAAGCATGGTGATCAAGGATTTTACCAGTGCCGACATGATCATCTACGAGCAGCTTGAAAACACAGGCCTCGATCTGACATTCAATTCGACCAAGCTGATCGTCGGTGATGCCGACGAGGGCTCACGCCCGGGCCTGGCACAGTTTCTGTACGATCCCGGTACTGGCGGTCTCAAACTGGACAAGAATGGCTCGACGGCTGGCGGTATAGTGTCAATTGCCTTGCTGGAGGGAGCACCGACGATCACCGCCAATCAACTCGCTGTGGAGTTCTACATCTGACCTACAGGACGTGTTTTGCCTTGACACCCGGCCGCGCATAATGGAAACCTCCGCCCTGTCGCGGGTATGATGTAATGGTAGCTTGTCAGCTTCCCAAGCTGATCGCGCGGGTTCGATTCCCGCTACCCGCTCCACTCTTTCACAAATTTCTGGCAGGCTTGTGCGGCGTCTTGTTCCAGACGAACGGCTTGAAGCGCAATTCCAGGATCGCTCGCCACGCTGCGAAGGAGAGGGCGAGCCAGTAGACCGGGGTTAGGACCCAGCGCCAGCCGACGGCGCGACGTTCTCTGTCTTCCATCCGGACACGGCCAAGGGCGATGAAGATCACGTAACTGCCGAAGATGTTGATGATATCGGCAATGAAAAGCCAGAAGGAGAGTGCGCCCACCGTATGGCTGTCGTCCTGCATCATCAGCCAGCCGAGATAGATGGCAAAGGCAATCACGGCGGGGTGGCAGAGCGACGAGAGCAGCATGCCGCCAATCAGCACCTGAAAGGTGAGGAAGCCGCTCCAGCCAAGTTCCCTCAGCAGTCGTCGAGGTTTGCGCATCTGTACCAGCCAGGTCTGCAGCCAACCTTTGTACCAGCGCGTGCGCTGTTTCAACCAGACGTCAAAATCGGTCGGGGCATCCTCCAGGGTGGGCATAGAGATAACGCGGGAGCGATATCCCATACGGTAGAGGCGCATGCCGAGATCGGCATCCTCGGTGACATTGTAGGGATCCCAGCCGCCGACCTGTTTCAAGGCCGCCGTCCTGAAGTGATTGGACGTGCCGCCCAGCGGCAGGGGTAATCGTGCTGCCGAAAGCATCGGCAGAAGGCCGCGAAACAGGGCGGCGTACTCCAATGAAAAGAGGCCGCTCAACCAGGATTGCTCGCCATTGGTGATGGATAAAGGCGCCTGGAGGCAGACCGTGCGGCTGCTCATGCGGCAGAAGGCGGCGTGTGCCTGCTTCAACTGCCCTGGAGACGGACGATCCTCGGCATCGTAGACCGTGAGCAGGCTCCCGCGCGCTCCATTGAGGGCGTAGGTCAAGGCTTTCGGCTTTGTCCTGGGGTTGCGTACCGGAACCCGGATGATTTCGTACTCGGCCGGCAGTTTCAGCGTTTCGAGGAGCCTTATCGTGCCCTCGTCATCGTCCTCGCAGATCAGCTTGATATCCAGCCGGGATCGCGGCCAGTCGAGACGGTCAAGGGCCGCGATCAGTTGTGGAACGACGCTCTCTTCCCGGTAGAGCGCAACCAGAACGGAATAGATCGGCAGCGGCGTCTCCTTCAGCGGGCTTCTCGGGCGTCGAAATCGATGGCGCCGTTCGCGCGCCTGTGCCGACAGGAGGGCCACAAAACGAAGACCGAAATTCGCCAGAAACAGCAAGGTTACGAGGATGTGGACAGCGATAAACGTCAAAATCGGCATCGTAAGCAAGCAGGCGATCAGGCCTGCGGCCAGCAAGCCGCCGTAAAACCCTTGTCTGCCCCAGAATGTGACGCGGGCGCTGTAAAGCGGCATGTGATCGGAAAGCCTGCGGGTTGTTTCGACAACACGGCGCAGGCGCCCGCTCTGCCAGGCTGCGCGCTTGATTTCGGAGGGTAACGTGACGACCAGCCGGGAGCGAAGCGTCGGGCTTTGCTCCAATCGGTTTTTCAGGCCAGCTACCTGCGAAATTTTCGGAGCTATTGCCCGCACAGGGCGAGCCAGCGGTGGTTGCAGCAGAAGCACTTCCGGTCGGCTGAGCTGTGCGTCCAGACCTGGCAGGTCGTGGACATGCGTCCCGTCGATCCGCTGCAGGAAGGCAAGCCCCAATTCCTCCGCGAGCGCCTCGAAATACGTCGTTTCATCGACAAGGTTGTTCGCCAAAAGCTCGTCTTCGATCGAGGTGTTGTTCGCCACGGCGTGACGCAGGGCTTTGGCGATGGTCGGCTTGCCGATACCCATCTTCAGCAGCAGCCGGCCTTCCGCCATGAGGGCGGCTGAGTAGCGCCTTTCCACGCCCGGCTTTTCCACCGCAAGCGTATCCTCGCGCTTTGCGGTAGCCATTCTCGAATTGTCCGGATATTCTGCGAAGCGCATGAACCCCCGTGGCCGGACCCGGCGCGTTTTATGTCGTTGTGGATTGTGACCCCGGGAAGAATATGAATGCGGCATGCCCGTTTCGCATCCTTAAAATTTTATGGGATTTTCGCTCTTTGCGTGTTTTTGGTTGCATCTTTTGCGCGAGCGCAATCGTTGCCGGCTTCGACGGATGGGGCAGGCAATACGCCGGCCGGCATGCCGCTGCTTTTCGACGCGCGCGAACGGATCGCCAAGCCTGATCTGAGCGGGCTGGCGAGACTGCGCTTCCTGACGACGGTCGATTTTCCGCCCTTCAATTTCATCGATCAATCCGGACGGTTGTCGGGCTTCCACGTCGATCTCGTACGCGAAATCTGCCGTACCCTCGAGATCGATGACAAATGTCAGATACAAGCAGTCGCCTACAAGGATCTTCTGACGGCGCTTGAGGGCGATCAGGGAGAGGCCGTGATTGCCGGTCTGGGCATCACGCCGGAACTGCGACAGCGGTTTTCGTTTTCGCGGGTTTATATGCCGTTGCCCGCCCGCTTCGTCGGCAACCGCAAGCTTGTTGGTCATGGCACGACATTATCGGCTTTCGACCGCAAGCCGGTCGGGGTCGTCGCCGGAACGACCCATGAAGCGATGGCGCGGGCTTTCTTTCCTGAAATGGCGTTCAAACCCTTTGAAAGCAGGCAGGCGATGCTGGATGCGCTGAAGAAAGGCGATGCGGCGGGCGTGTTTTCAGATGGCGTGCAACTGGCGTTCTGGGTGGCCGGAAGCGATGCGGCCGGTTGCTGCACCCTTATGGATGGGGCCTATTTTTCCCAGCGCTATCTTGGCGAAGGGCTCGCCATTCTCAATCGCAGGGACGATACCGCCCTGACCCAGGCGATCAATCATGCGCTGCTGGATCTGTCCCGCAATGGCCGGCTGAACGAGATCTACACCCGATATTTCCCCACCGGCATCTATTGAGCGCTTTGCAAAAACCTTACCTG
This sequence comes from Pararhizobium arenae, assembly GCF_001931685.1. Lineage (GTDB taxonomy): Bacteria > Pseudomonadota > Alphaproteobacteria > Rhizobiales > Rhizobiaceae > Pararhizobium > Pararhizobium arenae. Next base: position 38,588 of record NZ_MOOY01000008.1, read on the forward strand.
CGGAAACGCGCGATTGCGGCCCTTTCGATCGCGGCACAGGTGAGCTTGTCGAGTTGCAGCCGGTCGCGCAGCAATTGCAGCAGCCTGATTTCTTCCTGCCGCAGCGCCAGGTCGGCGGCCGCGATTTCCACGGCCAGCGCATAAGCCGTATCGTGGAGGCGGCTCGGCAAGGCTTCGCGGACCAGCTCCAGCGCGATATCCAGTCCTTCCGGGCCGGAAAGCAGCTGGGCGCAGTCGCGGGCAATATCCACGAGAGCCTCGTCATCGAAGCCTTCAAAGACGGGAAGGAAGCGTGACAGCCGCCCGATCCGCTCAAGTTCGCCATCGGTCATGACCCTGTCGACGGCCGACATCATTACCATGACATGAATGAGGGCTTCGTGCTGCGTGAGGCTCGTGTTCATCTTGCTCTTTCCGTTCAACCGGCTGGCACGTAAGTCGCCCGTCAGGCGATTGCAATGGTGGGGATGGACAATATCGGCGTCATTGTGCCGTTTCGGGCGCCATGTCAAACGGCTCTGCTCGTTCACCCGGTTCGATTTTCTGTTGCCGGGGGTCGTTGCCGTAGAAGCCGCGATTTCCGGCCTTGGCCACCTCGATATTTCTCGACAGGGGAGAGTTTGCCGTCGCCTCCGCCCATCCGTTGTCGGCAAGCCATCGTGCCGGATCGTCGTTGCCGATGCTGCACCGGGCATTCACCGTGCCCTGCCATGTGGTCCCCGGCACGGTGCAGGTCAGGGCCCGGGCCCTCAAATAGTTGCGAAAGGCAGTCCGCGCGACGATGCCGCATGGCCACATGGCCGCGCCCGTGCCACACTGGCGATCCGCGGATTGGGGTTCGATGCCCTCCAACTGCACGACGCCGTTGTCGAAACGGATAGACCCGGCCGAAATCGCGATCGGATGGCGCAACACCTGCGGCTTGGGTTCGGGCCTTGATGCAGGCTGAGACAGCGGTGCCCGTGCCTCGACCCGCTCAAGCGGTTCTCCCGTCTGCGTATCCGGAGCCGCAAAGGCGTCAGGCTCGATGCTCCGCAAGGGTTTCGCCTCGACAGCCGGACTTTCGATACCACCTTCAGGGTCAGGCAGGACCGGATCGGCCGCCGCGTCATCCTGCTGCGCATCGTCCGGGGCGAGTTCCTCCATCGTCGGCGTATCGAGCGTAAACTCGGGTGTTGCCGTGTCTTCCACGCCGCGGATGGCGGCATTGCCTGCAAGGAGGATGAGGGCAGTAAGGCCAATGGCGCCAATACCGCCGGCCGATGTCAGCAGGTGTCGCTTCATGCAGGAAAACTGTCCTATTGGCTGGCCCAGATGATCCGCGCAATCCACTCGATTTCGCTCATGTCGAAGGTTCGGTTGGGATGTTCGGGATTAAGGGAGAGAAGCTCTATGCTGCGGGCTGTCTGGCGCATCAGGACCTTGGCCATGACCTCCCCTTCACTTGTCTTCACCACCACACGGTCGCCGCGCCTGATCTGCGCCCCCGGCTCGACGATCAGCACATCGCCATCCCTGTAGAGGGGGAGCATGCTGTCCCCCTGGATTTCGAGCGCATAAACGCCGGCGCGGCTATCCGGACCTGCGGGAAATTCCACGACATCCCAGCCTTGTCCGGCAGGAAAGCCGCCATCATCGAAAAAGCCGCCGGCTCCGGCTTGCGCGAAGCCCAGCAGGGGAATGGTGCTGGCCTGCGGCGGAAAGGCGCCCTCCGGCATGCCGCTGCTTCGAACCTCGGGACGCAGGAACTCCATGAACTGATTGATCGTCGAGCCGGTGGCGTCGAGAACCTTGGCGATGGATTCCGTTGACGGCCAGCGTTCGCGGCCGTCTGCCGAATGTCGTTTGGACTTGTTGAAGGATGTAGGGTCGAGGCCGGCGCGACGGGCGAGACCCGACGGCGACAATTGGTGCCGTTCGGCCAGCGCGTCTATCGCGCTCCAGATACGGTCATGTGAAAACATCGGTGTGCCTCCCGCAATCGTTAAGCCGGACGCTCTCCTTGGGACTGTTGCAGTCTAGCGAAAGGGCGTGGGCGAGTAAAGGCGGACAGGAAAATAATCCTCTTTTGTTCCGGGCTGCCGCCATGCTGATTGAAATGAAGCTTATGCTTCCTATACTCGTTCGTATCCGGCGCTGTTTTGTCGTGTTTGTCTGGAAATATCCGTTGCCCGCTTCCGTCAGAACCGAATTATTGCTGCTTGTCGCCATCGTAGCGGCCATTGCCGGGCTGGTTTTCAAGCAGAGTTTGCTTGCGGCTGGGCAGGCGGCGGCGCTGCTGGGGGCGGCAGGCCTGATCCTTGCCATAGTGTTCGCCTCGATGCGGGTTGCCCATCACGCCGAAATTCTGGCGGCCAAGGTGGGGGATCCCTATGGCACGATGATCCTCACATTGTCTGCCGTCGTGGTGGAAGTGATCATTCTGGCGATCATGATGGGCAAGGAGTCCTCGCCGACACTGGTGCGCGACACGATCTATTCGGCGGTCATGCTGGACGTGAACGGCATTCTCGGCCTTGCGGCCCTGCTGGGTGGGTTGAAGCATGGCGAGCAAGCCTACAACGACGATTCCAGCCGCACCTACTGCGTCATGATCCTGACGGCGATGGGCATATCGATGGTGGTGCCCGAGTTCGTGCCCGAGGCGAAGTGGCATCTCTATTCCGCCTTCACCATCGTCGCGATGATCATGCTCTACACCCTGTTTCTGCGCATGCAGGTGGGCGTGCACAGCTACTTCTTCAGCTACAGTTATCCGAAACGCAGCATGCCGCGGGAAAACGCCGATGCCGATCCCGAAGATGAGCCTCTCACGGCTTCGATCGTAACGCTGGTGCTCGGTGTCATCGTGATCGGCGTTTTGGCGGAGGTCATGTCGGCACTGTTGACGGAAGGCTTGAAAGGCAGCGAGGCACCGCCAGCCATAGCCGCGATCGTGGTCGCGGCGATCTCGGCATCGCCCGAGATCATGACGGCGATGCGGGCAGCACTTGCAAACCGCATGCAGGCGGTTGTCAACATCGCGCTCGGAGCGTCCCTGTCAACGGTCATTCTGACCGTGCCTGTCATGGAAGCGATCGCGCTCTACACGGGCCAGCCTTTCATCATGGCGATGAGCCCGGTTCAGACGGTCATGATCGCCATCACATTGATCGTGGCTGCGATCAACCTCAACGACGGCGAGACCAATGCCATCGAAGGCATGACCCATTTCGTGCTGTTTGCGACCTTCGTCATGCTGTCGGTACTTGGCCTCTGAAGCCTCGCTATTTTTCGCCACAGTACGCCCACTTTCGCACGCGTTGAAGGCGCGCTATCAGCAGGGAGGCGCGCGCCCGCGTCGAGAGGCTTCCATGAACAGATCCGTCCTTTCCGGCATCCTGCTGACGATGTTGTCGTACTTCCTGTTTTCCGTGCAGGATGCCTCGGTGAAATGGCTGGTCGTCGCCTTGCCGGTATGGCAAATCCTGTTTGTCCGCAGCGTCACCATTTTCGGTCTTTGCCTTGCGGTCGGCCGCTGGCGCGTCATTACGGATGCATGGCGCTCGCCGGTGCTGAAGCCGATGTTTATCCGTAATCTTCTGCTGCTTGCGGCCTGGCTTTCCTACTATAGCGCGGCTCGGGACCTCGGCCTCGCCGAGTTGACGACGCTTTATTATGCCTCCCCCATCCTCATCACCATTCTGGCAGTGCCGATGCTCAAGGAAGACGTGCCGCTGTTGCGGTGGTTCGCGGTTTTCATCGGCTTCGTCGGGGTGCTTATCGCCTGCGACCCGATGGGAACCGGCATGAAGCTCAGCCTGCCGGTCATGCTGGCCTTGCAGGCAGCGGTTTTCTGGGCGATTTCCACGGTGCTGCTGCGCAAGACGGCACTGCAGGAGCGAACGCTGGTGCAGATGACGCTTTCGAGCGGCTTCTTCATCCTCTTCACCGGCATGGCAATGACAGTCTACTGGGTCGAGCCATCATGGACCGATCTCGCTCTCATGGCCGGAACCGGTGTGATTGCCGGTCTCGGCCAGTACGCCATGTTCGAAGGCATGCGCCGGGCGCCGGTTTCAGTGCTAGCGCCGTTTGAATATTCCTCGCTTGTCTGGGCCTTCATCTTCGGCTTCCTGATCTGGGGCGATATTCCGAGCAGCGGCGTCGTCATGGGCGCGGCGCTGATCTTCTCCGCAGGCATGATCGTGCTGGCCGGGGAGCGCTTCGGCCGACGCGCACGGCCTGGCTGATTGCCTCGATCATCGTCGTGCTGAACCTGAAGCTTCTGTTCGAAACATTCCTCGCCTGATGACAGGCGGGGTCTTATGATCGGCGGGAGCTATCGCTTTTCAGCCATCGCTCGCGATAGTGCGGCGATCAGCGTCTCCGCTTCGTAGGGCTTACGGACGATGGGAGCCGAGCCCAGAGCTTCGGGAATGATGGAGCCTTCGCCGTATCCGGTCGCGAATATGAAGGGCACGCCCCGCTTCAACAGTTCCTCCGCAACAGGAATGGAGGTGTCCCTGCCGAGGTTGATATCGAGGATTGCCGCATCAGGGGTCACCCCGCGCATGAAAATCAGGGCTTCATCGGTCGAATTGGTCACCGTGACGTTGGCAAAGCCCCGGTCGCTCAGCATGCCTTCCACATCCATCGCGATCAGCATCTGGTCTTCAAGAAGGAGAATCCGGCTGTCGATCGGCAGGGGCGCGGCAGTAGGCTGCGGTCCTCCTGCGTTTGTTGCCGCGTAGGCAGCGGTGGCGTCGGGTGTCAGGCGTACGTGTTTTGCCGGCAGAAGGAAGCGCGCCTGAAGACCCTCGCTTGCGTAGGTCACCTCGCTTTGTCCTCCCAGATCATAGGGAATGCTGCGGTCGAGCAGCGCCGTTCCGAAGCCCGTGCGTTTCGGGGCATGAACGATGGGCCCACCGCTTTCGCGCCAGTCGATGACGCAGTCGCCGCTGGTCGTCATCTTCCAGCTTATCGATAGCCGGGCGCCGGAGGTGGAGAGCGAGCCGTATTTGGCGGCATTGGTCGCCAGTTCGTGCAAGACCAGCGCCATGACCGAAAAGGCCCGCGTATCGAGCCAGAGGCCATATCCGTCGAACGTGATGGTGGCGCCGTTATCGCGATACGGGGTCAGTTCCGCGTTCAGGAGGTCGACCAGCGCACCGCCGCCATCTCCACGAATAACCTGATCGTGGGCAAAGGAAAGTGCCTGGATGCGTCCTTTCAGGCTCGCAACGTAATCCTTGAGGCTGCGTCCCTCCTTGATCGGCTGGCCCACCAGCGACTTGATGACGGCAAGGATGTTCTTGACGCGGTGATTGAGTTCCTCGTTGAGCATGCGTTGGCGAACGTCCGACTTGGCGCGCTCCTCGGCCATGATCTCGCTGTGACGCAGCACGACTTCCACCAGAGAAGACCGGATTGCCTCCGCCACTTCCCGTTCGTCTTCCGTCCATGGCATTGCCTGGCGGTGTACGGATTCCTTCCAGATCGCAAAGCTCTTGCGCGGCGTCAGACGTTCGCCGAAAGAGCCGGTTTCGTAGGATTTTTCCGGGTTGCCTGCCCAGTTCAACGTTTGCACGAGCTCCTTGCGGAAGAAGAAGAGATAATCCCGTGGCAACTGCGAAAGCGGTATGGCAAGCAAACCAGCGGATATCTGGTAGTAGTTCTCCGCCTCGGGAAAAGCGCGCGGTAGCGAATGGGTGGCCCAGATTCGCCCTTCGGATATCGATGCCACGAAACGGGCGAGGGCTGGAATGTCGGCGGTCGGCGGCGTGGCGCCGTGGCCATGCCAGTGTCCGTCGACATAAAGGCCGAAGCCGTCATTGGGCAACAGCTGGCCGAGATCCAGCATGTTGTCGCGCAGGAATTCGCCGACATCGCCGCTACTTCCAAGCCGCAACATGCCATCGAGGTAGGAGCGGGCCCGCGCAGCGTTATCCAGTTTGCGTTTCTGCTTCAGAGCGTGAAGATGCAGCGAGAAAAACTCGCCAAACATCTCGGCAGCGACCCGCAGCGACATGGGCATCACACGCGGGGAGTAGTGGTGACAGGCAATCAGTCCCCAAAGTTCGCCATCGATGATGATCGAAATGGACATCGAAGCTGCAACACCCATGTTGCGCAAATATTCGCAATGGATCGGCGAGACGCTGCGCAGGTGACTGTAGGTGAGATCGAGCGCTTCGCCGGAGAGATCGAACACCGGTTCGAGCGGAACGCTCTGGTAGTTTGCGTCGGAAATGACCCGGATGGTGTTGCGAAGATAAAGCGTGCGCGCCTGTTGCGGGATATCCGTGGCGGGAAAATACTGGCCTAGGAAGCTTTCGAGATCGGCGCGCTTCATCTCGCTGATCACCTTGCCGGAGCCGTCACGCTCGAACTGGTAGATCATCACGCGATCATAGCCCAGCATGCCGCGGACAAGCCTGGCTGCCTGTTGCACCAGCGCTTCCGTACTTTCAATACGCCTTATGCGGCTGATCAGCGAGCGCGTGAGGCGCAGCGGCGATTCCAGATCTGTATGGGTGGGCTCGAATTCCACGATCACGTTCGAGCGGTGACGGTGGATCGAGATATCGAAGGCCCGTCCGGAACTCAGGACCTCGTTGAAAACCAGAACCGGCCGCCCCGCATCGGTCATGGAAGCGAGGGCATTGCGCAATGTGTGAACCAGTTCGCCGCCGAGCAGGATATCCGCTGCGGTTTCGTTGGATATCTGCAGCCTGAGCATTTCCGACGCATTGACGGAATGGCGTTGAAGAACCGACAGGTTGATGTCGAAGGCGAGCAGAGCGCCATAAGGCTGAATGCTGCCGGGGATATGAATAGGTTCTTGATCGCAGTTTGTGAGATCGACTTTATAGGGCTGCGTCATCAAACGGCTTTCGAGAAGGCACTATGAGCTGTGGCAAAGGCGGTATTGCTTGCGGTCACGGCATTTGAAATGTTGAAGGGCTCTACAGCCTCGAGCACAGAGAGAAACCCCCGCCAGCCCTCGATATCATCGCTTTGAAGCGCCAGATGGCGGGCGCCGAAATATGCGCTCAAGCCCAGGGCTTGGGCGCGTTTGAACAGAACACGCGCACCGAGCGAAGAGCCCTCCAGCACGTAAAGTGTCCCGAAAAGCGCATCGCCTTCCAGTGGAAAGGGAAAACCAGGAACACCCGGACGCGGAACGCCGAGATCGTCCAGATCCTGCGCGATGGCATCCGCGATCAGCCGGGGACGCCACGAGCCTAGTCCGGAAGGCAGCGGTGATTCCGTGAGACGGTCTTCGATGCATTTGCGAAAGCAATAGAGCGATGCGAGATAGGAGCGGTAGCTTTCCATCGTATCGAGAGCACCAATTGCTTGATCCACATGGGAGTGCGCTTCTGCCGTGCGCTCGCGCATTTGCCAGCGCCTCAATTCCTGCTCCATAAAAACCCCGCAACATACCGAGACTACCAAACGCCGCTTACAATAATTGGTTCCGAAGAAAAATGTGTACTCGAAGGAAAAAGATAAAACGCTAATACAAAGTGCTGACGCTTTCCTCTCCATGAAGAGATGTGCAGGCAGCAAGCAGATGCTTTACCGTGAAAAGCGGCTTGCAAGCCTTAAAGTCGTGGCCTTGCATCTCTATATCCTCCATACGGCGTGGCGCTCGCGCGCACGCACAGGAACAAAGGGGTATTGATTGTGATGCGACGTTTTGGAAGAACTCTTGCGATGCTGGCGCTTGCCATGATCACCACACTGACGGTGGTGGATCTGGCTGAAGCCCGCCGGGCCGGCAGCGGTTTCGGTAGCCGGGGCACACGCACGTTTTCCGCTCCGCCGGTAACCCGCACCGCACCCAATAATGCCAATTCCATCGACCGTACCATGACGCCGCGCCCCGAGGGCCAGTCGGCCACGCAGCCGGGTATCAACCAGCCGGGAATGACGCAAACCCGTCCCGGTGCCCAGCGTCCGGGCGGATTCTTCGGCGGCTTTGGCGGCTCCATGCTCGGTGGCCTGATGATGGGCGGCCTGATCGGCATGATGCTCGGCAACGGTCTCGGCGGTGGTATCGGCTTCCTGGGCATGCTGTTGCAGGTTGCCTTGATATTCGGCGCCATCATGCTTGCCATGCGCTTCTTCGGTCGTCGCCAGCAACCTGCCTATTCGGGTCCCGCCGGCGCAGCGTCCGGGAATGGTCCGCTTTATCGTGAGCAGGCCCATGGCGATGCTTCTCCGGCTAAACCGTCCTTCAAGATCCCGCAGATCGGTGGGGGTTCGACTGCCCCGAAGCAGGCTGTCGCGGGTGCGGATACCGATGAAATCGGCATCGGCGAAGACGACCTCAACCATTTCGAGGCGATGTTGAAAGAGGTACAGGCTGCCTATGCGGCTGAGGATTATGCGGCTCTTCGCAAGCTGACGACGCCGGAAGCCATGTCCTATCTGGCTGAAGAATTGAGCGACAACGCCACGAGCGGCGTGCGCAACGAAGTGCGCGATGTGCAACTCGTACAGGGCGACGTTGCAGAGGCTTGGCATGAGGAAGGCCGCGACTACGCAACCGTTGCGATGCGCTATGAAAGCATTGATGTCATGCGTGACCGCAACACCGGCCGCGTGGTCGAAGGCGATCCGGACAATCTGACAGAGACGGCCGAACTCTGGACTTTCGTTCGCCGTCCGGGCGGCGAATGGCAGGTTTCGGCCATTCAGGGCGCGGCATAGTCAAGGCGCCCGCAATCATTCTCTGGAGCCGGCGGCCACTCACCGCCGGCTTTTCCTTTTCAAAAATATAAAGTTTTATCGACTGCGTTTTCGCGGGGTTATCCTCGTTAACAGGTTGTTTTTCATCGTAACCTGCCTGAAAGTTTTGAGCGCCTATTCCTGAAGACATCTGATATCAGGGGTGGATCGTCTCATGAGCGAGATTGAACTGTCAGTTGTTGCGCCGTGTTACAACGAAGAAGCCGTTCTCACCGAGTTTTACACACGCATGTCGAAGGCGTGTCTTGCCGCTGCCGGCGAGAACCATGAGATCATTCTCATCGACGACGGCTCTTCGGATGCCACTTGGTCGATCATCGAAAAGCTGGCGGATCAGGACAGGCATGTCGTCGGCGTCCAGCTTTTTCGCAACCACGGTCACCAGTTGGCTGTGACCGCCGGCCTTTCCATCGCTTCCGGGCAGCGCGTGCTTCTCATCGATGCAGACCTGCAGGACCCGCCCGAACTTCTGCAGCAGATGATGGCCATCATGGATGGCGGTGCCGACGTCGTTTATGGCAAGCGTGCATCGCGCTCTGGCGAAACCAAGTTCAAGCTGGCAACGGCCGCAGCCTTCTACAAGATCCTGAACGGCCTTTCCTCGGTGCCGATCCCGCGGGATACCGGCGATTTCCGGCTGATGACGCGAACGGTGGTCGAAATCCTGCGCGGTATGCCCGAGCAGCACCGTTTCATCCGGGGCATGGTCAGCTGGATCGGCGGCAAGCAGATCGCCTTGCCCTATGCCCGCGAACCGCGTTTCGCGGGCGAGACAAAATATCCGCTGCGCAAGATGCTGGCCTTCGCGACGGACGCGATCACCAGTTTTTCCACCGTTCCGCTTCGGCTCGCCGTCTGGCTCGGTATGCTGGCGGCAGGCTTTGCCTTTCTCATTCTCATCTATGCGCTGCACCAGTGGTCGACAGGCAATGTCGTTCCCGGCTGGGCAAGTTCGCTGGTGGCGATCTCTTTCTTTTCCGGGACCCAGCTCATTGTCATGGGCGTGTTCGGTGAGTATCTCGGTCGTGTCGTGCAGGAGGTGAAGCGTCGCCCGCTCTTCACCATCAGTGCGCTGCGCCGCGACGGAACCTCCACTCTTCTGCCGCCGAACTATTATAGCCTCGGCGTGGCGGAGCAGAACGCCGTCCTTCATGCGCAGATGCCGGGTCGATGAGCACGCGGCCGGACACCGCGGAAGGCCACGGTATGCTTCATGTGGACAAAGCCATGCGGATGGGAGGCATCGTCCAGGCCTTTGCCTTCGCCCTCGTGGGGGTCGCAAATACCCTCGTCGATATCCTGGCCTTCATGGGTCTCATATGGCTGGGGCTTCACCCGCTGGTCGCCAATGTCTTCAGCTTCAGCCTGGGAGCGGCAAACAGCCTGATCCTCAACAAGACCCTGACATTCCGCGATGCCGGTGTGCCGTTTTCGCGTAAGTTGATACTTACGTTTTCAATGGTCACGCTTCTGTCTCTGGCTGTGTCCCAAGCCTCGCTGTATGGCCTGCTTCAACTGGGATTGCCCGAGCTCGCGGCAAAACTCGCATCCGTCATTTTCACATTCGTCGTCAGTTTCCTTTTCAACAAATACCTTACCTTCAGGCCCTGATCGCCATGGAAAAGTCTGCCAGCCGCGTGTCGTTGCTGTTCATCCTGATCGCCGCCGCCATTTCGCTCATACCCGTCCTGACGATCGACATCCCGCCGATGCCGGATTATCCGAACCATTATGCCCGCCTCTGGCTGTTGGCGGGTGGAACCCAAGACCCGATGATCGCACCGATCTATCAGGTGGATTGGGGGACGGCCTGGACCAACGTGATAATCGACGTGATCGCCGCTTTGACGGGGCCGTTTCTGTCCATGGCGGTGATCGGTCCGCTGGTTCTATCCCTGGCGTTGCTGCTGCCGGCGACCGGGATTGCCGTTCTCAACCGAGAGATCTTCGGCGGGTTTCATTGGTGGCATGCCCTTTGTTTTATCCTGGGCTGGAATTTCGTCTATCTCGCCGGTTTCCTCAACTTCGAGATCGGGCTGGGGCTGGCGCTTCTGTTCGTGGCCGGCGATCTCAAGCTGCGGTCGCAGGCCTATGGGGTGCTCTTTCTCTACCGCGCCATTGCCGCGACCGTCATCCTGGTTGCCCATCCTTTCGCGCTTCTGTTCTTTACGGTCCTGCTGGCGGCTTTCGCCTTCGGGCGGGAAATCGATCCATTGCTCAAGCCCTCGGTCTGGCCGCGGCTGATCGGTCGCATCATTGTTGATGTCATTCCCTGCCTTCTGCCGCTCGTCGCTCTGTTATTGTTCGGCCCGTCCCTGCCGGGCACGGCCGCTCCCGCCAATCTTTCCGGCATCGTCTGGAACGAGGTTTCGCTTTATAATTTCGCCTCGGTTCTGATGACCTATTTCAAGACCTACAATCTGAAGATCGATGCTCTTTATGTTCTGGCCTTCGCTGTACCGGTGATCGCCGCGGCCGTGTGGCGAAAGCTTGAAGTGCACTGGGGCCTGTTTCTGGTCGCCGTCGTCCTCGGCATCCTCTCGCTGTTCATGCCGCGCCAGTTCATGGCGACCGGCGGCATCGATACACGCCTGCCGTCGATGATGGCGCTGGCCTTTGCTGCGGGCGTGCGTCCCAACCTCACCGCGACGCGCATGCTTGCCGTTGTGGCCGGCTGCCTCGCCTGCGTCGTCGTTGCGTCCCGCGTGGCGGTGATCGAAAAGGTCTGGATCGCCGGGGAGGAGAATATCGCGGCGGTGGAGCGGGCGATTGCCCAGGTTCCCGCAGGTGCGGCGCTGTTGCCGATGCAGCATCATCTTGATCCGGCGCTGAACCGGACGGCCCCTGTCGGCCGCTTCCTCGGCAACAACATGCCGATCCACTGGCACTACGGCAGCCTTGCCGTCGTCCGGCAGAAAGCCTTCATTCCGACGCTGTTCTCAGCGCCCGGAAAACAGCCGATCAAGATTCTGCCGCCCTGGAACGAGATTGCCGTGCCGGAGGGTCTCCCGCCGACAGTGGACATGCTGGCCGATCCGGCAAACCAGCCGGACTACCCTTACCTCAAGGACTGGAACACGCGCTTCGACTATATTCTGGTCTCGAATGCCGACCTGCCGAACATGACGGGTCCGATGCCGGAATTGCCCCAATTGACGCTTATTGCCGACGAGGGCTTCGCCAAGCTCTACAGGATCAACAGGAACTGAGGCGCTGCCTCAGCCCGCCTTTGCGGCCACCCACTTGTGCCAGTCGTCTTCGCTGCCGCGGAAGACGTTGAGGTCGATGCGACCCTCGACACCGTGGGAAAGGCCCGAGCCCGAATACTGCCAGAAGACCCACTTGCGGTTCGGATACCGAACGGACGGATGGGCAGCAACCGAGCGCAGCCAGAACGGATGGTTCGGGAACTCGCCGCTCAGATTGTCCTCGTAGAAATCCGGAGCGGTGTAGATGATCGGACGCTGGCCGTAATGGGCCTCCAGCTTGTCCATGAACACCTGCATCTTTTCCAGCACCTTGGCGCGCGACAGGCGACGCTGGCATTTGGATTCGCCGTTATATTCCACGTCAATGACCGGGGGCAGGGCGCCCGCTTCGCGCGGCACGTTGCGGATGAACCAGTCTGCCTGCTCGCCAGCAGTACGGCACCAGTAGAAGAAGTGATAGGCGCCGCGCCGGACGCCGGCTTCCCGGGCCTTGCGCCAGTTGGTCTTGAACATCGGGTCGAGGTGATCGCCGCCGTCCGTTGCCTTGATGAACGCGAAATTGGCGCCCTGGGTGCGCAGCTTTACCCAATCGATATTGCCCTGCCAGCGCGAGACGTCGACGCCATGAACGGCGTGCTTGCGCGGCGATGTCTTGCCGAAATTGATAGGGTGCGCATCGCGGAAATTCTGGCCATAGACCTGCATGCGCGTACCGCGGCGCGGTTTGAGAATAGCGGGTTCGGCTTCGAGGTCAGGCACGTTTGGCCTCAGCATCGCGACCGGGCGGTTTTCGGGCATCGGCATACCGGCGGTCCGATCGACGTCGGCGAAAGGCTGCGGCTCGGGCATCTTGCCGGCCCAGGCGAGAACTTCCTGATGGGTTTCCGACTGCGCGGCCTCGGCAGTTTGGCCGACAGCTGCCGACGGAATGACAGCCGGCACGATGGAGCTTGTCGTTTCCTTGGAGGTGGTCAGGCCGGCCGAAAGGCTTTCGGGACCTGAGCTTGAGGTGCAGCCCGACAGAGCAACGCAGCAGAGAAGGAGTGCTGTGGCAGCCGATAAACGCATGACAAACCCGTACGCAAAACAAGAACCGAGAGGCAACTTGCGACACGGAAGGCTCCCTCGGCGCGAATTGCTAACGGAGTTTTACCGAAAAAGACTGAATGCAATCTTTACAGAGTGACTGAATCGCCACGCCGCTGTGGAATCGTCAAAAAAAAGCGGGCCGCGAAAGCCCGCTTTTCGATTTGGTAATATTTGTGGCGTTTAGGCGGCAGCCTGTGTCGCGTAAGGATCGAAGCGGCCGTAGAAGGTCTGGCCCTTGGCGGCCATGTCCTTGAGCAGCGCCGTCGGCTTGAAGTGATCGCCATAGGAAGCGGCCAGCGTCTCGCAAAGCTCGACGAAGGCCTTCGCGCCCATGCCATCGATATAGGACAACGTGCCGCCCGTGTATGGTGCGAAACCGAAGCCGAGGATCGAGCCGACGTCGGCCTCGCGCGGATCGGTGACGATGCCTTCCTCCACTGTGCGCGCTGCTTCCAGCGCGATGGTGACGAGGAAGCGCTGCTTCAGCGTCTCGACGTCGAAGTTTTCGGCCGGCTTCTGCGGGAAGAGATCCTTCAGGCCCGGCCACAGGAACTTCTTGGCGGGCTTTGCCGGATACTCGTAGAAGCCTTTGCCATTCTTGCGGCCGCGACGATCGAGATCGTCCACCAGCTTGTTGATCAGCGCCATGTGCTCCGGGTTGACCGACGCTTCGCCGAGATCGGCGATCGAGGCCTTGAGGATTTTCTGGCTGAGGTCGATCGCCACTTCGTCGTTGAGCGACAGCGGGCCGACGGGCATGCCGGCCATCTTGGCGGCATTTTCGATCATCGCCGCCGGCACGCCTTCGATCAGCATGTCATAGGCTTCGTGGATGTAGCGGAAGACGCAGCGGTTGACGTAGAAGCCGCGGGTATCGTTCACGACGATCGGCGTCTTCTTGATCGCGGCGACGAAATCGAGCGCGGTCGCCAGCGCCTTGTCGCCGCTTTCCTTGCCGAGGATCACTTCCGTCAGCATCATCTTCTCGACCGGCGAGAAGAAGTGGATGCCGATGAACTGGTTCGGGCGCTCGGAGTTCTTCGCAAGACCGGTGATCGGCAGCGTCGAGGTGTTGGAGGCGAAGATCGCGTCTTCGCCGATCACGGCCTCGACCTTCTCGATCACATCCTTCTTGACCTGACGGTCTTCAAACACGGCCTCCACGACGAGCTTCACGTCCTTCAGGTCGTTGTAGTCGGCAGACGGGGTGATCAGGGCGAGCAGGGCTTCGCCCTGTTCCTGCGTCATCCTGCCCTTGCCGATCGAATCCTTGACCAGACCCTCGGAGTGGGTCTTGCCCTTGGTGGCGGCTTCGATATCGCGGTCGATGAGAGTGACGGGGATACCGGCTGCGGCCGTGACATAGGCAATCGATGCACCCATGAAACCGGCGCCGACAACGCCGACGGTCTTCAGATCGCTCTTCGGCACTCCAGCCGGGCGGCGGGCACCCTTGCCGAGTTCCTGCATCGAGATGAACAGCGAGCGGATCATCGAGAAGGCTTCGGTGGTCTGCAGGACTTCGGTGAAGTAGCGCTGCTCGACCTTGAGCGCGAGATCGATCGGCAGTTGCAGACCTTCATAGACGCATTTCACAATTGCGAGCGCACCGGGGAAATTGCCGTTGGTCTCGCGGCGCAGGATAGCGGAAGCGGCCGGCCACAGCTGGGCCGCTGCCGGCGTCCAGATACCGCCGCCCGGCACCTTGAAGCCCTTTTCATCCCAGGGTTGGACCGGCTTCAGGCCGTTCTTCAGCATGGTCTTGGCGGCATCGATCAGCTTGTCGGGATCGGCAAGCTCATGCACGAGGCCCAGCGCCTTGGCGCGCTGCGGCGTCAGCGATGAGCCTGTCGTCATCATCTGCAGGGCATCCTGTGCATTGGTGAGGCGCGGAACGCGCTGCGTGCCGCCGGCACCGGGGAAGATGCCGACCTTGACTTCCGGCAGGGCGATCTTGACCGACTTGGAGTTGGAAGCCACGCGGCCGTGGCAGGCAAGCGACAGTTCGAACGCGCCGCCCATGCAGGTGCCGTTGATCGCCGAAACCCACGGCTTGCCGGAGGTTTCCAGCTTGCGGAAAAGACCGGTCATCTGGCCGCAGAGTTCGAACAGCTTCTGCGCAGCGCCGTCCGGGTCGCGGGCCTTCTCTTCGTTGTAGAAGGTGAACATGCCCTTAATCATCGAGAGGTCTGCACCGCCCGAGAAGGTGGACTTGCCGGATGTCACGACCACGCCCTTGATGGAGGCATCGGCAACGGTCTGGTCGACGATCGCATCAAGTTCGCGCAGGACATCGGCCGTGAACACGTTCATCGACTTGTCCGGCATGTTCCAGGTGACGAGCGCAATGCCGTCCGCGTCGGTTTCAACGGTGAAGTTGGTGTAGTTGCTCATGTGGGAATTCCTCTCCCTTGAATTCTTCAATCTGTCAGATGAGGCCGAAAGCGGCTGCGAGCATGAAACCCAGACCCGTCAGGACAACGAGTATTGCTGCCAAGCCAAAAAGAGTTTCCTGCCTTTTGGCGCGCATCTCCTTGGCGCTGATCGGGCGCATCCAGTTGCGATGAGCTTCGGCCATATTTCGCTCCATGTTGTGGAACGCGAATTGCTGGTCGATCTCATTGTGCGAGAGGCGCTGGAGTTCATCTTCAGGCCGCATTCGGCTTAAACCCGCTCAATAATCGTTGCGGTGCCCATGCCGGCGCCGATGCAGAGCGTGACGAGCGCGGTGTTGAGGTCGCGCCGCTCCAGTTCGTCGAGCACCGTGCCGAGGATCATCGCACCGGTCGCGCCGAGCGGATGGCCAAGCGCGATCGCGCCGCCATTGACGTTGATCTTGTCATGCGGAATGTCGAAGGCCTGCATGTAGCGCAGCACGACGGCGGCGAAGGCTTCGTTGAGTTCGAAGAGATCGATATCGGCAAGCGACATGCCCGAACGCTTCAGAAGCTTTTCGGTGACATCGACCGGACCGGTCAGCATCAGCGCCGGATCGGAGCCGATATTGGCAAAAGCCTTGATGCGGGCACGCGGCTTCAGCCCCATGCTTTCACCGCCAGCCTTGGAGCCGAGCAGCACGCCGGCCGCGCCATCGACGATGCCGGAGGAATTGCCGGCATGGTGCACGTAGTTGATGCGCTCGATTTCCGGATGCGCCTGAATGCCGACGGCTTCGAAGCCGCCCATTTCGCCGGGCATCTGGAAGGAGGGGTTGAGCGAGGCAAGGTTCTGCATCGTCGTGGTCGGACGCATATGCTCGTCCTTGGCGAGGATGACGATACCGTTCTGGTCCTTCACCGGAACGACGGAGCGGTCGAAATAGCCGTTGTCCCAGGAATGGCCGGCGCGCTTCTGGCTCTCGACGGCATAGGCATCGACATCATCGCGGGAGAAGCCGTATTTCGTGGCGATCAGGTCGGCGGAAACGCCCTGCGGCATGAAGTAGCCGGGGAAGTTGACGGACGGGTCCATGTACCAGGCACCGCCGGACATGCCCATGCCGACACGCGACATGCTTTCGACGCCACCGGCAATGACGATGTCATCGGCGCCCTGAGCGATCTTGCCGGCCGCGAAGTTGACGGCATCGAGGCCCGAGGCGCAGAAACGCGAAATCTGCATGCCCGGCGCCTTGTTGGAATAGCCCGCTTCAAAGGCAGCTGCCTTCGGAATGACGGCACCGGCTTCGAACACCGGATCGACGCAGCCCATGATGATGTCGTCAACGGTCGATGTGTCGAGCCCGTTGCGGTCACGCAGGGCTTCCAGCACCTTTGCGGCGAGGCGAGGTGTGGGCACTTCGTGCAGCGCCCCATCCTTCTTGCCGCGCCCGCGCGGCGTGCGCACGTGGTCGTAAATGAAGACTTCGGTCATTGTTACATCTCCCTTGGGAATGCGCTCTCCGGCACCTTCCCGTTCACGATCTATTCAAACAGTGTCGAAACCCGCGCCAGAACTTCATCGACGATGAAGTCGGGAACGGTTTCGGAAAATTTTGCACCCCGAACGCTCAGGTCGAGCGCCCGAACCTGATTGCAGAGAACGACGCCGGTCGCTTTCGTGCCGGCCCCGGAAAGCGATACGGTGAAGCCCTGCATCCGCATAAACTCGCCGCCGCTGGTGATCGGCGCGACAATCGGCGTGCCGAGCCGGTTGAAAGAGCGTGCGGTCAGGATCAGCACATAACGCGCCTTGCCCTGCTCACGCCCTCTGGTCGGCTCCAGATCGACATGCCAGATGTCGCCTCGTTCCATCAGATAATTTCTCGCCCGACAGGGGGAGAATCCATCCATTCGCGCTCTTCATCGGACATCGGCACGCTGAGATCGCACTGTGCCAAAAGTTCCTCCAGCGTGTACTTCGGCCGGCTCCTCGGCACCGCCACGAGCTTGCCGTCCTCGACGGTAACCTCGAGCTTGGTGTTGGCGCTGAGACCGAGTTCATCCAGAACGGGCTTCGGAACGGTCATCATCACCGAGCCGCCGACATTGCGCAAAGTGGATACGGGCATGTACGCCTCCATGGGAAAGTTATACCAAAATATAACTTTCCCTCCGATTATACCAGCCTTAGAACGCAGCTGCGTCCAGTGCCATCAGCGTATCGGCGCCAGCTTCGATGCGGGCCTTGCGCAGCGCCGTTTCCGGCAGGATGCGTTCCATGAAGAATTTTGCCGTTACCAGCTTGTTCTGCAGGTAGTCCGCACGCGCCGTGTCGCCAGCCGCGAGCGCATCTTCCGCCGCCTTGGCGATCTTCGCCCACATATAGCCGAGAACGACGAGGCCCGAGAGGTGCATGTAGTCGGTCGAGCCGGCACCGGCATTGTCTGGCTTGGCCATCGCGTTCGACATGAACCACATGGTCGCCGCCTGCAGGTCGTTCAGGCCCTTCTTCAGCGCCTTGGTGTAGAGCGTCAGCTTCTCGTCACCACGGTTCTCCTCGCAGAAATCGCCGATTTCCTTGAACAGCGCCATGATTGCACGGCCGCCGTTGAGGCCAAGCTTGCGGCCGACGAGGTCGAGCGCCTGGATGCCGTTTGCGCCTTCGTAGATCATCGCAATGCGCGCATCGCGCACATACTGGCTCATGCCGTGTTCTTCGATGTAGCCGTGGCCGCCGAAGACCTGCTGCGCCATGACGGCGTGGTCGAAGCCCTTGTCGGTCAGGACGCCTTTGAGGATCGGCGTCATCAGGCCGAGGATGTCGTCGGCTGCCTGCCGGTCTTTCTCGTTGTCGCCGCGATGGGCGATATCGGACTTCAGCGCGGTCCAGAGGGTGAAGGCGCGGCCGGCTTCGTTGAAGGCCTTGATGGTCATCAGCGTCCGGCGGATGTCGGGATGCACGATGATCGGGTCGGCCTTCTTGTCCGGCGCCTTGGCGCCGGACAGCGAACGGCCCTGAATACGCTCGCGGGCATAGTTCGCGGCATTCTGATAGGCCACTTCCGCGATCGAAAGACCCTGCAGGCCGACGCCCAGGCGGGCCTCGTTCATCATCACGAACATGGCGTTCAAGCCTTTGTTCTCCGCGCCGATGAGATAGCCGGTCGCCTCGTCATAGTTCATGACGCAGGTGGAGTTGCCGTGGATGCCCATCTTGTGCTCGATCGCGCCGCAGGTAACGGCGTTGCGGCTTCCGAGCGAGCCATCGGCTTCCACCATGAACTTCGGCACGATGAACAGCGAAATGCCCTTCACACCTTCCGGTGCGCCTTCGATGCGGGCGAGAACCAGATGCACGATATTGTCGGACATATCGTGTTCGCCGGCGGAGATGAAAATCTTCTGGCCGGAAATCTTGTAGGAACCATCGCCCTGCGGCACGGCCTTCGAGCGCAGCAGGCCGAGATCGGTGCCGCAATGGGGCTCCGTGAGGTTCATCGTGCCCGTCCAGGTGCCATCCACCATCTTCGGCAGATAGGTCGCCTTCTGCTCATCGGTGCCGTGAACGAGGATCGCGGCGATCGCGCCCTGCGTCAGGCCCGGATACATGGTGAGCGCCATGTTGGCCGACGACATATATTCGCCGACCGCGGTGTGCAGTGTGTAGGGCAGGCCCTGGCCGCCGAATTCTTCCGGTACGGAAAGGCCGAGCCAGCCGCCTTCGCGGTAAAGATCGAAAGCCTGCTTGTAGCCCTTGGGCGTGGTAACGGTCGCGTCGTCGTTGCGCTTGCAGCCTTCCTGGTCGCCGGAAAGATTGACCGGGAACAGTACCTCTTCCGCCAGCTTGGCGGCCTCGCCGACGATCGCTTGGATCATGTCGGGGGTCGCATCGGCGAAACCGGGAAGATTGTTGTAACGCTCGATACCGAGCACATCGTTCAGGATGAAGAGGGTGTCTTCGACCGGAGCCTTGTAGATGGGCATGTCCTGTTGTTCCTCGCCTGCGAATCCGAAAGGGAAAGTGGTTTCCTCGTAACCATTGGCACCATGCTACAAAACTTTGACGTTTGCGTAAACGTCAAAAAATACAGAAAACGATTTTTACGCTGCAAAGCGCCCCTCGTGACGATGTCGGTAGCATCCGAGCCTCCTGCAAACAGAATGCGACCAAATCGTTAAAAAATTTCAGCGGTAGTTAACGGCTTGTTTACCACGTTTCGCGAAAGTGCGTGGTGAAACGGTCAATGCTGCTCAAGTCCTGTCTTCGCGTCGTCGCAGTCTTGTCCGGATCGGCAATCGACCGGCATGGCAGAGACCGCCAGCCTTCGGCGGCCGGTCATGGCCGATGGAAGAGGCGAAGATTGAGATGAACGGATCGCGACCGCATAACCCACGCTCTGGAAACCCGTCTTACGGCGGAAGCTCCTATGGCGAACGCTCGTCTCTCGATGCCTTGAACAGGACGATCGAAGGCCTCGAATCGCGGATCGAAGGGTTGATGGGCAATGCGGCCCGGGAGCCGAAGTATCGTGCGCCCGAGCGCGAACAGCCGCAGCGTCCCGATCCGGTTGCCGAAATCATGCAGCGCCAGCGCGCCCTGGCCGCAGGCCGCGATACTGCTGATCGCAATCCCCGGCTTGCCCCACGCGCGCAGCCTCAGCCGACGTCACGCTCGACCTATACCGAAGAGCGCCGCACGTCTCCCCTTCGTGATGCGCTTGCGCAGCGCGAAGCCCTGGCGCGTCGCGGAGCGGAAACCCCTGCAGGCCGTGCGCCCTTGCGCGAGCCGACACCTCTGCGTGAGCCTCCGGCGCGTCGTGCGGTCGAGCCGCAGCAGGAGCGTGCAATCGCCGACATCACCCAGGCACTCCTCGGTCTCCGCCAGGAGCTGAAAACGGACATTGCCGACGGCCTGGCGCGCGAGATGACGGCGCTGCGCAACGAAATTCGCGGTATCACGACGGAGGCCGCCCAAGGTCAGGTCGGCATTGCCGATATCCGCAACGATCTGCAGTGGCTGTCTGAAAGCATCAACCAGATTGGCCGGCAGGCACCGCCGGCGCAGGCCGATGCGCTGAAGTCGGAATTCGAAGAACTGCGCGCGATGATTGACGGGCTCGCCCGCGAAGATGGCCTGCGGCGCATGGAAGATCGCTGGACGGCTGTTGAAAACCGTCTGCAGAGTTTCGACCAGAACCGTGACGATGAACTCGTCGCTCTCGCTTATCGTCTGGACGAGATCAAGTCGCAGATCGGTGGCATGAACAGCACGCCGGCGATCCACGCGCTGGAAGACAAGCTGGTATCGATGGCGCAGGCCGTTGAAATGCTCGGTCGTCACATGCAGCCGGATGACAACCGGTTGAGTTCGCAGTTTGCCGATCTCGATATGCGTCTCGACGAAATCAGCCGCGCCATCGTTTCGAGCGGTCGCACGGCCTCGAGCATAGATGCCGCCGCCGTCGACCGTGTGGAAAACCGTCTTGCCGACCTCGCGCACCAGATCGATATGCTGGCACGCCCGACCGACAACGGCCTGGGAAACCGCATCGAAGCGCTGGCCACACGTGTCGAGCAACTCGCCAACGAAGAGGCGGCGATCAGGCTGGAAGAGCGCCTCGACCAGCTTTCGGTGATGTTCGAACGCTCGCAGAAAAACGTGCAGCCTGATCTTACCGGATATCTCGCCGATATCTCCCGCAAGATCGATGCCCTCGATCAGGGCGACGTGAATGATGCACTGGCCGAACGTCTGGACGATCTGGCACGCCGTATCGATGCGCTGGATCAGCCGACGGAAGCCTATCCGCTGGGCGATCGCTTCGAGCGTCTGGAAGGTCAGCTCGCCGATATCGCGATCCGCCTCGAGGAGACGCACGCCGCTCCCTACGATGACGGCAACGCCCTGCGCGGGCTTCAGGACCAGATCGCCAATCTCTCCGCCTTGATAAGCGAGCCGCGTCCGGTCACGGCCGCAGCCTTGCCGGCCGAGATCGAAGGCCGCATGAATGCACTCGAAGATTACATGGCGACCAGCGATGAATATATCATCGAGGCCGCCCGGCAGGCCGCCGAGGCCGTTATGGAAGCCTATAGTCGCAACGGTGTCGCGCCCGCAGCCGGCGGTGCCGACATGGCCGCCATTTCCGCCCTTGCCGGTGACCTGAAGACGCTCGAGGAACTCAGCCGCTCCAGCGAGGAGCGGACGGCCCGCACGTTCGAAGCCTTGCACGAAACGCTGGTTCATATCGCCGAAAAACTGGAACGTCTTGAGGAAGGCACCCATCATCAGGATGAGCCCCGCCCCTTTGGCATGCGTGAAGCCGGGTTCGTACCACCTCAGATGCCGAAGGCCGCCGAGCCGGATTTCGAAGATCCGTTTGCTGCCGTCGACCCGTATGAGCATGTGAAGCGCGATATGCAGGCGCAGGCGAGCTCCGTATCGCCCTCGGTTTTGATGCAGGTCGCAGCGGATGAGGAAGTCGCCACCGCGCTTCTTGACGAGCGCGGGGTCGTCGAAGATGTCGCCGATGTCCGTCCTGCCGCGAAGAAGGGACTGCTTGCCGGACTGACGCGGCGCTTCTCGGGCAAGCGTTCCGACGCCGCCCGGGCGGAAGGCCGGCAGACGGTGGAGCCGACCCCCTCCATCGACGCGGCGGACACGATCGCGCCCGATGTCGCAAACCAGCTTCTGGAGCCGGGTTCCGGCATGCCGGATGTAAAGAAGATCCTGGAGCGTGTGCGCGCCGGGCAGGCAAGCCGTGGCGGACAGGACAACACGCCCGGCGAGGCCGACAAGGCTGATTTCATCGCTGCAGCGCGCAGGGCGGCCCAGCTCGCCGTGGAGGAATCCGACACGATCGGTCAGCGCGGTCGCACGTCTGCTCCGACCTCGTCGATCGGCGGCGCCTTCGCCCGTCATCGCCGGCCGATCTTGATGGCCGTCGGTGCCGTTCTGCTGGCAATCATGTCCTACCCGCTCGTCAACACCCTGATCCGCGGCGACCGCGCGCCACAGCCGGTCGCAGCCATCGAACAGCAGGTTGAGCCGACCGAAAGCAGCGAAGGTGCGGACAGCGCCGTTGCCCCGGTCGAGCAGGAGGTCGCACCACTGTCGTCTCTCCAGCCGCAGGACGATGCGCCCGAAACCGCGACACCGACGGAAACAGCGGAGGCTTCCGAGCCTGCCGCACCGATCGAGAACGGCGAACAGGCAGCGGCCCTCGATGAGCCGACAGCAGCTGCAGATACGCAGGAGCCGTTGCCGACCGACACGGCCATGATGGCAGCTCCCGCCGAAACGACGATGGCGCCGGGCAGTTTCACGACTACGCCGCAGGCTGCGTCCACAACTGGCTACACGGCACCGGCAAAGTCTGCCGAAGCAGTGGCCGTTCCAGCCGAAATCACCCAGCCTGCACTTGTGGCTGCGGTCAAGGGCGGCGATCCGCTTGCCTATTTCGAGATTGGCGCGATCTATACCGAAGGCCGTGGCGTCAAGGCAAACCTTGTGGAAGCGGCCAAGTGGTATCAGCGTGCGGCAGATCAGGGCCTCGTGCCTGCCGAATATCGCCTGGCCACCCTGTACGAAAAGGGCACGGGCGTTACCCGTGACCTCGCCAAGGCAAAGGCGCTTTATCAGGGCGCGGCTGAAAAAGGTAACGCCAGCGCGATGCACAATCTCGCTGTCATCCTCGCAAATGGCGGCGACACCGCTCCTGATTTTGCAGCGGCTGCAAAGTGGTTTGAAAAGGCTGCTGAACTCGGCCTGCGCGACAGCCAGTACAATCTCGCGATCCTCTATGCGCGCGGCAACGGCGTGAAGCAGGATCTGGCCGAATCCTACAAATGGTTTTCGGCGGCAGCCAAGAGCGGCGATACCGACGCGGCCCAGAAGCGGGAAGACGTGGCCAAGGCTATGCAGCCGGAGCAGTTGAAGGACGCCAAGGCCCGTTCAGACGCCTGGAAACCGACGGAAGCGGATGACAAGGCCAACAACGTCGTCGTTCCCGATGCCTGGCTCGGCAAGAGCCCTACCACGGCCAGCGTCGATATGACCAAGGCCATTCGCAACATTCAGGCGATCCTGAACAACAACGGCTTCAATGCCGGCGCGCCCGACGGCAAGGTCGGCGCCAAGACGGTGGAGGCCATCAAGGCCTTCCAGAAATCGATCGGTCAGGAGCCGACCGGCCAGATCAACGATGCCCTCGTCCGCGAGCTTTTGAAGCGAAACGGATAAGCGACGCCTGCGGCCCCAATAATGCCGCAGAGCGACCGGAAAACATTGCGCGGTCAGGCTAGGCTCGTTGAGCAAGCCGGTTCAATCTCCCCCTCGATGCGTCTGAGCGGGGTGGTTGTCGGTCGAGGCAGCGCAAAAGGTCCTGACTGGCTATTTCAGAGGGGATGTTCCCCTGATGTTTTTCCATTCGAGGGCGGACCTACAGGCCGCCGCTATTGAGCCCTGTCGGGGCATAATGAATTTGGATGCGGTTTCGCGGGCACGTATTCGTGCAGGCGACGACGTATCTGCTTTTCGAGGTCTGCGTTGTGACGATCTACCTGCCCATTGCGGAATTGTCGGTCAATATCCTGATCATCCTCGGCATGGGCGCGGCTGTGGGCTTTTTGTCCGGCATGTTTGGCGTCGGTGGCGGGTTTCTGATTACGCCGCTGCTGATCTTCTACAACATTCCGCCCGTCGTCGCCGTCGCCACCGGTGCCAATCAGGTGGTTGCTTCCTCGATCTCCGGTGCGATCACCCATTTTCGCCGCGGTACGATCGATATCAAGCTCGGCACGGTTCTTCTCTGCGGAGGTCTCGCGGGAGCGACCCTCGGCATATGGCTGTTTGCGCTGTTGCGCCGCATTGGTCAGCTCGATCTCGTCATTTCGCTGGCATATGTGTTGCTGCTTGGCACGGTCGGCTCCTTGATGCTCTGGGAAAGCATCAACGCCCTTCGCCGCGCCGCCCGTAACGAACAGGTGACGCTGAAGCGGCCCGGCAACCACAACTGGGTGCACCGCCTGCCGCTGAAGATGCGTTTCAAGAAATCGAAAATCTATCTCAGCGTCATACCCGTTGCCGCCCTCGGCTTCTGTATCGGCATTCTGACTTCGGTCATGGGCGTCGGCGGTGGGTTCATCATGGTGCCGGCCATGATCTATCTGCTGCGCATCCCCACCAACGTCGTCGTCGGAACATCGCTGTTCCAGATCATTTTCGTTTCGGCCTATACGGTCATCGTCCAGGCGACCGCGAACTACACGGTCGATATCGTACTCGCCTTTGTGCTGATGGTAGCCGGCGTGATCGGTGCGCAATACGGCGTTCGCGTTGGCCAGCGGTTGCGCGGCGAACAGTTGCGAGCACTTCTTGCGCTGCTCGTTCTGGCCGTTGGTCTCCGTCTTGCCATCGAGCTGATCATTCCCCCAAAGGAAGTCTATTCGGTCGTGTCTGCGGGGCTCGGCTTCTGATGCGCGCGTTCGCCTCCTTACTCTGCTGCATGCTTTTCCTTGCCGCCTTCGCACGGGCGCAGGCCGAGCCGCAGGACTTCACCGAAAAGCTCGAAATCGGCATTTCCACCGACGAAATCGCCATCACCTCGGATTTCCGCGGCGCAGATATCACCATCTTCGGTGCGATCGACGGTTTCGATACGACCTTGCTGGCCCAGGGCAAGTACAACATCGTGGTGGCGCTTGAGGGGCCGAAGGAAAATTCGACCGTGCGCAAGAAGGAGCGCGTTTTCGGCATCTGGATCAACACGAGCTCGATGACGTTCGAACTCGTGCCTGAGTCCTATTCGCTGTCCTCGACGCGCGACATCGAAACGATCGCGCCACCACAGTACATGAACAATATGGGTATCGGTGTGAACCATATGCCGCTGAATCCGGTCGGTTACATCGGCGATGGTTCGCGCGTCGGCGAGTTTCGCGATGCCTTCCGCCGGCTGCGTGAGGCGACGGGCGTCTACCAGCGCGATCCCGGCGGCGTTCAGTTCATCAGTTCCAGCCTGTTCAAGGCATCGGTACGTCTGCCGGCCGATGTGCCGAACGGGGTGCATGTGGTGCGCGCCTATCTTTTCCGTGATGGTCTTTTTGTCGCTGCCAAGGCCCTGCCGCTGCGTGTCGTCAAGACAGGTCTCGAGCAGGCGCTGACCCGCGCGGCCCATGAATCGCCGTTTCTCTATGGCATTGTCGCTGTGCTGCTTGCGGTTATCACCGGTTGGCTGGCCAGCATCGTCTTCCGCCGCGACTGATCGGCTTTGCGATCGGCAGGAAAACAGGCTATTGCCACGGAAACATCAGGAGATTGATCCATGAAGCCGATTTTCGTTCAGCTGCAGTGCGCGCCGGGCAAGACCTATGAGGTTGCCGACGAGATCTACCGCAAGGAAATCGTCTCGGAGATGTATTCCACCAGCGGCGATTACGACCTGATGATCAAGATCTATGTGAGCGAAGATCAGGATATCGGCAAGTTCATCAACGACAACATCGCCACCGTGCCGGGCATCAACCGCTCGCTGACGACGCTGACCTTCAACGCCTTCTGACCGGCGTCCAGGCTTTCTCTTTCCTCCGTCTTGCACTCGCATTGCTGCAGCTTTCCGGCTTCGGCATGATCGCCGCGTGCCCTGTCGCTGGCCGGTTGCGTTCCAGAAACGTTTTGCTATGATCGACTGATTGCAAAATGAAATCAGTTTTGCTGCAAGACGCGGAGGAGAAGTCATGCGCAAGCTCATCGTCTGGAATCTCATGACGCTCGACGGATATTTCGAGGGTTCCAAGCCTTGGGATCTCGGGTTTCACACGTTTGCCTGGGGCAGCGATCTCGAGCAGCTGAGCCGCGATCAGCTCTACCGCGAGGGTGATCTTCTCGTCTTCGGCCGCAAGACCTACGACGGTATGGCGGCATACTGGACGACGACGGAAGAGGAAGGCGAGATCAAGACGCGGATGAACAGCATCGCCAAAATCTGCGTCTCCCGCAGCCTGACGGAGGCAAGCTGGAACAATACGCGCGTCGTCAGCGATCCGGTGGCCGAACTGATCAAACTCAAACAAGAGCCAGGACAGTCGATCTTCGTCTTCGGTAGCGCCGAGCTGGTGAAAAGCTTGATGGACGCCGGCCTGATCGACGAAATCCGGCTCTGCCTCGTGCCCGTCGTGCTCGGCGGCGGCAATCCCCACTTCAAGCCATCCAGCCAGCGGAAGCCAATGACTTTGCTGGAGGCTCGACCGTTGGCAAATGGGGCGGTGATTCTGCGGTATGGCGTGGGTGAACCGAAACCGGCGGCTTGAGTGTGTCTGACCAGACGATTTCTTGAATTTTGCGGTCGTTCGTTTATTGTGGTCACTAGTGACTACAATAGGTGTGCGATGTCGACAGTGGGCGTAAGGGATGCAAAGGCCGACTTCTCCAATCTGGTGGATGAAGCCACGAAAGGTGAGTTTGTAACAATCACGCGGCACGGCAAGCCAGTTGCAGCTATCGTCAGTATTGAAGCTGCAGAAGCTGCGCGGAAAGTCTTGGGAAAAACGCGACCGAATTTCGGCGACTATCTGATGGAATTTCCCGGCGGTATCGAGTTCGAGCGCAATTCGTCCGGAATGCGTGATGTCGATCTATGAGCGGCTATCTTCTCGATACCAGCGCTCTTTCCCGCTTTGCACCGGGGCGTCCGGACGTTTCTCCTGAGCTGCGTCATTGGGTGCGTGAAAAGGGTGCAAGCGATTTGCTTTTTGTTTCCGCGATGACCATCGCGGAAATCGAAAAGGGAATTCGCAAGCTTGAACGTCAGGGAGCAAACGCAAGAACTGAACGTTTGCGCCAATGGCTGGAAGGCATTCTATCGACATTTGAAGATCGTATCCTGCCGATGGATACGGTTGTTGCCCTTCAGGTCGGGACCATCGAGGACGACGCGGCGGGTCGTGGTCGTAGTCCGGGATTGGCCGATGTGATCATCGCCGCGACTGCCCGAGTGCATGGGCACACCGTCGTTACGGATAATATCCGTCACTTCGAAAAGCTTGGTGTGGCTTTCGAGCGTCCACTTTAAAATTTCACCCCACCAGGTTCCCAAACGGCACCGAATAAATTCGGTCACGCCCCAGCATGTGGGCGACGAGGCGGGGGCGGTCGAAGAGGCCGGTCAGCGCCTTGTGGCGCAGGTCTAGGCCGCCGGTGGTTACGCCGAAGGCGGGCATGATCATTCGCAAGCCATCCGTGGCGAAACAGGCGCGACGCACCCGTTTTTCACGACGCACGACCGTTGCGGCCGGATGCAGGTGGCCGGCAATTTCGCCCTGGGGATTGTCCACAGAGGGTTCGTGGCGGAAGACGAGGTTGGCGAGGCGCAGCACGTCCATGGAGGTGCCGGGCAGGGTCATCGCGCCGTCGGGATCGTGGTTGCCGTTGATCCAGATCCATTCGCGACCGCGCGCCATAGTTTCGATCATCTCGCGAAACTGCGGTGGCATCAGGCTGGAGCCCCGTCGATCGTGAAAGTTGTCGCCGAGGCTGATGACGATTTTCGGATCGTGTCTTGTGATGATCGCTTCGAGAATGCGCAGCGTCGCCAGCGTATCGTAGGGCGGCAGCATCATGCCGCGACGGGCGAAGGCAGACCCTTTTTCCAGGTGCAGATCGGACACGACGAGTACGCCGAGATCGGGCAGGTGCAATCCGCCCAGCGGGTCGCAGAAACCGGCGGTTCCGTTGATCTCGATCCGTTCTGACAGAGCCGGATAAGCGCTTGCTGTCCTGGTTGCGAAGGCGAGGCGATGCATGTCGTCCAGTCGTCGTTTCAGCGGCTCAGTGGCCGGCCTTGATCTCGTTCATCAGTTCGTCCGCCGCCTCCGCCAGGAGAATATCCTGGGCTTCACCGGCAACGGTCTCTCTGCCGATTTCCAGCATGATCGGCACGGCCAGCGGTGAAACCCGGTCCAGTTGCTGGTGGCGGATGTGGCTTTTGATTCGCATCAGCATATCGCCAAGCCGGCCGATATCCAAAAGCCCCGTTGCCGCGTCGTTGCGCGTGGCTTCAAGCAGGATGTGATCCGGCTCATGGCTGCGCAATACGTCGTAAATGAGATCGGCCGAAACCGTGACCTGCCGTCCCGACTTCTCCTTGCCCGGATGCCGCTGTTCGATGAGCCCGGCAATGACAGCACAATTGCGAAACGTACGCTTCAGAAGGAAGCTTTCATTCAGCCATGCCTCGAGATCGTCCCCCAGCATATCCTCATCGAAGAGCGCGCCGAGCGACGGTTTTCCCTTCTTGAAGGCGACACCCATGTCTTCCAGCCCCCAGATGGCAAGCGAATAGTCGGTCGCGACGAAGCCGAGAGGTTTCAGTCCCGCCCGGTCGAGGCGACGCGTGAGCAGCATGCCGAGCGTCTGGTGCGCCAGCCGCCCCTCGAAGGCATAGGACACCATGAAATGCCGTTTGCCGTGCGGGAAGGTCTCGATCAGCAGTTCGTCTTCCTTCGGCAGTCGGGAAAAGTCTTTTTGAAGCGAAAGCCAATCGCGCACCTGTTCGGGCAGGGTCGCATGGTGGTTCGGGTCTGCCAGCATTTTTCTCACCTGCGCGGCGAGATAGGTGGAAAGCGGAAATTTGCCGCCGGCATAGGAAGGCACTTTCGGGTCGAGCGTATAGCCCTGGCTCACCAGACATTCGTTCTCGCGAATACCCTCAAACCGCAGCACCTTGCCGGAAAACAGAAACGTATCCCCCGGCGACAGCATTTCGAGAAAATACTCCTCGACCTTGCCGAGCGACATGCCGCCGCGTCCGATACTGCCGCGCGCGTTTCGCTTGACCATGCGGACATTGAGCATCGGCGACTCGATGATCGTGCCGATGTTCAGCCGGTATTGCTGGGCGATCTGCGGATTGGACACACGCCAGAGCCCGTCGGCGGTCTTGCGGATCTTGGCGTAGCGTTCATAGGTGCGCAGCGCATAGCCGCCGGTCGCGACGAAATCGACGATACGCTCGAAGGTTTCCCAGGAAAGATCGGCATAGGGCGAGGCGCTGATGATCTCGGCGTAAAGCTCCAGCGGATCGAAAGGCGCGGCGCAGGCCATGCCGAGCACATGCTGGGCGAGCACATCGAGCGCGCCGCGCCCGACCGGCGGCGTGTCCTGCGCGCCGAGATAATTGGCGTCGAGCGCCGCCTGGCATTCCATCACCTCGAAGCGATTGGCCGGCACGAGGATGGCCCGGCTCGGCTCATCCATGCGGTGATTGGCGCGGCCGATGCGCTGGGCAAGCCGGCTCGCTCCCTTCGGCGCTCCGACATGGATGACCATATCGACATCGCCCCAGTCGATGCCGAGATCGAGCGTCGATGTCGCGACGACGGCGCGCAGCTTGTTTTCTGCCATCGCCGCTTCCACCCGCCGCCGCTGGCCGACATCGAGCGAGCCGTGATGCAGGGCGATCGGCAGGTTGTCGTCGTTGATGGTCCAGAGTTCCTGAAACAGTCGCTCCGCCTGGCTGCGGGTGTTGACGAAGAGCAGGGTGGTTTTGGTATCGCGGATCGCCTCATAGACCGCCGGCATGGCATAGGCGGCCTGATGGCCGGACCACGGCACGCGCTCCTCGGTTCTCAAAATGCTGATTTCGGGCTTGGCGCCGCCGGTGACGGTGATCAGGCCGGCATGGCGGTCTTCGTCCGGCACCTGTGCCACCAGCCAGCGTTGCAGATCCATGGGATCGGCGACGGTGGCGGAAAGGCCGATCGTCTGCATCGAGGGTGCAAGCCGCCTCAATCGTGACAGCCCAAGCGACAGCAGGTGCCCGCGTTTGGAGGTGACGAGCGAATGCAACTCGTCGAAGACGACGTATTTCAAATCCTTGAAGAAACGCTCTGCCTCGCCATTCGCCAGCAGAAGCGCAAGCTGTTCCGGCGTCGTCAGCAGGATATCCGGCGGATTAAGTTTCTGCCGCTGGCGCTTGGCCTGCGGCGTGTCGCCCGTGCGGTTTTCGATGCGCACCGGCAGGCCCATTTCGGTCACCGGCTTCATCAGGTTGCGCTCGATATCGACGGCCAGCGCCTTGAGCGGCGAGATATAGAGCGTGTGGATGCCGGAGAAGGCCGATCCGGGCGGGATCTTGCCGCGCTCCGTCAGCGAAACGAGGGAAGGCAGGAAGCCGGCCAGCGTCTTGCCGGCTCCGGTCGGAGCAATCAGCAACATGCTCTCGCCGCCCTGAACCCGCGAAAGAAGATCGAGCTGGTGGGCGCGCGGACGCCAGCCCTTTTCCGCGAACCAGCGCAGGAAGGGAGCGGGGAGGGCGATGGGCGACTGCGCGGCCCTTGCGGGATCGATCTGGTTCACGCGAACAAATGTAGATCAAACCGCGCGGAATTGAAGGGCGGTATCGCTTTCGCGCCTCAAATTTCCGATGCTCTTGCAGCCGGTTGGGTGTAGGATGCGGCCATGAGCGAAGCCCAATCCATGTTTGCGGTGCTGCGCCAGATCGCAGAGCCTGCTGTCGTCGATGTTATCGAGCGGTTCGTCAGGGATGCTCCGGACCGCAAGCTCTGTCGCGTCAATGTTCTCGCCTTTGCCGCGAAGGAGGGGTTGGACGAGGAGCAGGCGATCAACGCCTTCCTGCACGCCTCCAATCTCGGCCTTTTCGAACTGTCGTGGAATGTGCTCTGCCCCGGCTGCGGCGGCGTGCTCGATGCCAATACCTCGTTGCGCACGGTCCAGAGCGATAGCTACACCTGCGCGCTCTGCGCGGCCGGTTATGAGCCGACGCTGGACGAGATGGTCGAGGTGACCTTCACCATCAGCCCGCGGGTCCGGCGTATCGCGGGTCATAATCCCGAGCTGCTGCCACCCGTTGAATATTTCCGGCAGATTTATTGGGGATCAGGCGTCGATCTTCCCGATGAGGGTTTTGAAGAAAAGGTCGATGAGTTCGTGCTGGAGGCGCTTGAGCTACCGCCCGGCGAAAAGGCCGTCATTTCGCTGCAGCTACCGGCAGAGTTTGTCATCGTCTTCGAGCCGGTAACCCATGCCGCCCAGTTCATTGACGTCAAAGGCTCGCCCACGCGCGAACGGCAAAATCTCTCCATGGTGTTCGACCGTGGCTTTCGTCATAGCGAAATCCTCGAGCTCCAGCCCGGCCCCATCCGTATCTCGGTTGAAAACCACACGCAGGTCCGCACCCTGCCGTCCGTCTGCATTGCCAACGAAGCCTTGCACGATCTGCTCAGTCGCCGCCGACCGTTCCTGACGGCCAAGCGCCTGCTCTCCAACCAGACTTTTCGCGATATCTTCCGGACCAACACGATCGAGGTGGACCAGCGGCTGAAGATCACCAGCCTCACCTTTCTCTTCACCGATCTCAGGGGCTCGACGGAACTTTACGAGCGTGTAGGCGACCTCGCGGCGTTTGATCTGGTCAAAACGCACTTTTCCATCCTGCGAGAAATCGTGGGGGCCCAGGCCGGTGCCGTGGTGAAGACAATCGGCGATGCGGTCATGGCCACTTTCCCCGCACCGTCCGGCGCACTTGCGGCTGCCATGCGCATGCGCGAGGCGATGCGCGTCCTCAACGACGAACGCGGCAGCGAAGATCTTCTCCTGAAGATCGGCATTCACGAAGGCCCGTGCATCGCCGTCAGCCTCAACGAACGGCAGGACTATTTCGGCCAGACGGTGAATATCGCTTCGCGGGTCCAGCATCTGGCCACATCCCGTGAAATCTTCGCGACGGGCGCGGTACTGGATGATCCCGGTGTCGCCAGCTTTCTCGCAGGCCGTGGCCTCAACCCGATGTCGCAGAGCGTTGCGCTTCGCGGCATCGCCGATGAGGTCAGGGTCTTTGCGATCCCCTGATCACATCGCGATATAGCGATCCTTGCGGTGGTTGATGGCCAGCGTCAGGTTCAACACGATGGCACCGATGATCGAGCAGAGGATGATGTAAGGGCTCGCCAGGAAGAACGAGCAGGCGAGGATCATGCCGTCGAAGCAGAGCTGCACAA
Source organism: Pararhizobium arenae (assembly GCF_001931685.1). Lineage (GTDB taxonomy): Bacteria > Pseudomonadota > Alphaproteobacteria > Rhizobiales > Rhizobiaceae > Pararhizobium > Pararhizobium arenae. Next base: position 71,022 of record NZ_MOOY01000008.1, read on the forward strand.
GGCCCGCGCGCCAGCCGAAACGATCCTGAACATAAAGCGCGAGAATGCCGACGCCGCCGAGGCTGGCGCGATGGCGAAACAGCGCCAGCAACCCCGCGCCGATTACCAACCCGCCAAACAGCGCCCCGACCAGCGGATCGACCCCATTGAGACCGAGATGCCCGGGCAGCTGCTCCGATAGCATCGAGGTGATCGCGACGGCCGCAAAAGTCTTCAGGGTGAAGAGCGGACCCATGCGGCGGAAGGCGAGATAGTAGAACGGCAGATTGACGATGAAGAAGCAGATGCCGAAGCTCAAGCCCGTCGCATAATGCAGCAGAAAAGCGATACCCGGCGTTCCGCCCGTCAGCAGTCCGGCATTCGAAAGCAGCGAAATGCCCAGCACGGCCAGCATGCTGCCGGCGATGACGCCCTGCGCATCATCCATCACCGAATGGCGATCGGCGGTGGAACTCCACACGCGGGCAAAGGCGCTGCGGTCGGCCATGTATCTCTCCTTGCTGAAATTCCCCGCCCTTCTATCCGGTGCCGATAGAAGCGCAACCCCGAAATTTTGGGCCTCTTGACAGAGATCATAATCATAGATAAAAAATGTCCATGATTAAGGGAGGTGGTCATGAAACTCGGTGACGGCGTAGAGCAGGCCATTCACAGCGTCGCGATGCTATCGGGTCTGAGTGATGACGGCGTGCTGTCGGCGGCTGCGATCGCAGAGTTTCACGGTGTCTCGACCAGCTACCTGCTGAAGCATCTGCAGGCACTTTCGGGCGCCGGCATTCTTGCGACCGTGCCGGGTCCGAAGGGCGGCTACAAGCTGGCCAAGGCTCCGGAAGACATTTCGCTTCTCGATATCGTCCTTGCCGTCGAAGGGCCGGCCCCGGCCTTTCGCTGCAACGAAATCCGCCAGCGGGGTCCCAATCCGGTCGGGTCCCACCTGTTTGCCAAGCCGTGCAACATCGCGTCAGCGATGTTGAAGGCGGAGCGCGCTTACAGGGCGGAACTCGCCAAGACCAGCGTTGCGGACCTCGGCGTCCAGCTGGCGGCCCTCGATGATGGATCGATTGCCGCCAGAAGCTGCGCTTTCCTTGAACTTCATGAACGCAAACAGGCTCGATGAGCCGCAACAGGAGCAAGACCATGCAAGCCCGTATGAACTTCGTAAAAGCATCACCTGCCGCCTACAAAGCCGTTATGGTCCTGGAAGACTTTGTCCAGAACAGCGGTCTGGAGCGCCGCTTCATTCATCTCATCAAGCTGCGGGCATCGCAGATCAATGGCTGCGCCTATTGCGTCGACATGCACGTCAAGGAATCGCGCCATGACGGCCTGAGCGAGCAGTGGATCAACCTGATGTGCGTGTGGCGGGAAAGCCCGGTGTATGACGCCCGCGAACGGGCGCTGCTGGGCTGGGTGGATGCCGTCACCAACATCGCCCAAACCGCGGCACCGGATGAAGCCTATGCGACGCTCAAGGAGCATTTTTCCGAAAAGGAAATGACAGACATCACGGTCGCAATCGGCGCCATCAATGTCTGGAACCGGCTCGCCGTCGGCTTCCGTTCGCAGCACCCGATCGACAAGCCGGCCAAGGCCGCTTGATCCTTTCGGGGATCACAACGCGATATAACGATCGGCGCGGTGGTTGATGGCCACGAAGAGGTTCAGCACGACCGCGCCGAGCACCGAATAGAACACCACCGGAGGCGTGGTGACAAAGAAGGCGGCGGCCAGAACACAAAGGTCGATGCCGAGCTGCACGAGGCCGGCGCGGATACCGAAACGCTCCTGCAGGTAGATGCCGAGAATGCCGACGCCGCCGAGGCTGGCACGGTGGCGATAGAGCGCCAGAAGGCCAAAGCCCAAGAGCAGGCCGCCCAGCAGCGCCGCCCAAGCCGGATGCACCGATGCGATCTTGAAGACATCGGTCTGAACATTGGTGAGCAGCGAGGTGATGCCGATCGCAATGAAAGTCTTCACCGTGAATGCCATGCCCAGCCGCTTCCAGGAGAGATAGAAGAAGGGCAGGTTGAGCAGGAAGAAGGCGAGGCCGAAATTTACGCCGAAGGCGTAGTGCAGTAGGAAGGCGACACCGGCGGTGCTGCCGGTCAGCAGTCCGGCGCTTGCCAGCACGTAAAGGCCGAGCGCCGCAATGAGGCTGCCCGAGAAAATGCCCTGCACATCCTCGACTGTCGTGTGGCGGGTCGCGGTGGTGTTCCAGAAGCCGAGGGCACTCATAAGCTGGGTCATTGCGCGATCTCCTGATGCAACAGTCGAAAGAACCTGTTCCGGCGACGTGCCGGCTGGGAAATTTGAATGATAAAATCGCAGGGTCTTGCCGGCTGAGCCGGTGTACGCCCTTGTACGAATGCCAGGATTTTCAGGCTTTTCGCTGATGCAATCAAGTAAAATATGTAAGCAATGCTGACCTATTTAAAGATAGCAATATTCATGCGTCTTATTGGCCTTTTGCCGCAAGAAACAGAATGCCGAAGACCGGCTTTCCGCCATCATCGCGAATGGCCGTGCGCCTGATATCCCTGAGCGTGAAGCCTTTGGCCTCGGCGAGCCGGCGAATATAAGCCTCGCTGTGGGCGTAGCGCAGGGAAGGGCGCAAGGCGAAATCCGATCCGGATGCTTTCTCAAGGCTCGAATCGGCCTTAAGATCCTCGACCGAAAAGGCAAACAAGCCGCTTTCGGAAAGCAGGCGGCCCACGATCTCGAAAACACCTTCGAGATTGCCGAGATACATCAGCACATCGGCTGCGCTGACCAGATCAGCCCGGCCCTCTCCACGGTCGTTCGCGAAAAGTCCGGAGGATTCTGGAGACAGCGACAGGTCTGCTTGCCCCAGCCAATCGTATAGCTTCTTGGTTTCTGCCTTGGCCAGCATGTTGGCGGAAAGATCGACGCCTTCGAGATAGGAGGTGGCATTCCGGATTTCTGCGCCGAACAGACCGGTGCCGCAGCCAAGATCGATCGTGTGAGAAAACCGGGTCCCGCCGGCATGGTCGGCAATCAGAGCGGCAAGTTTCTGCGGTACGGTGTAGTTGAGCCGCTCGACGAGCGCCGCATCGAAGCGGTCGGCATAGTCGTCGAAAAGCCGCTCGACATAGGAACTTGGCGGCTGTTCGGGCGTCTCCGCGCCGCCAAGCAGCGCTAGTTTCAGCCCAGCGCCAAAGATATCGTCCGGATTGAGCACCATCACCCGCTTCAATGCCGCGACTGCTGCCTCTCTCCCGCCGGATTTCTCCTCATAGTCAGCGAGCCGGAACCAGCCGGCCGCCCAGTCGGGCACAAGCTCCAGCGCTTGGCGCATCAGGTCGGCGGCATCGGCATGGTCGCCGGTCTCGGCAAGCATGTGGGCATATTCGGCGCGGCGGTCGGCGATCAGGTCGCCGGAGGAAAGCTGGTGAAGGTTCATGGAAGTTGCCTCTGGCGTTCAATCGCTTCTGGCTCTCCATGGGTTAAATGGCAAGCGGGATGTTTTCGACAAGCCCCTCGCCAACTCTCGTGTCTTGCCCCGCGCCGCGCGGCAGCTTATGGGAAATGCAAACAGGAGACTTCCAGATGGCCGATGGCCTCAACAGAATTCTGGGCGATTCGCCCGGCCGGGTGATTATCAAGTTGCTCGTCGTTTCGATCGTCGTCGGCTTCATCATGTCGGTGCTCGGCTTCACGCCCTATGACCTGATCTATGGTGTCCGGGATTTCGTGGTCGATCTCTGGCGCTCCGGCTTTGCCGCCCTTGGGCGTGTCGGCGATTATCTGCTGATCGGTGCGGCGGTGGTCATCCCCGCCTTCATCATCATCCGCTTGTTCAGCTACAGACGTTAAGATGCAGAACCGTGCCTCCCGGCGCCACGTCCTCAAGGCTGGCGTCATTCTCTCGCTTGCAACTCTTGCCGGCTGCATGAGCACCAAGCCTGAAAAGCCCTCCGGCAATGGCGGCGACCAGACCGAAGCGACGCTCGGATACGTCAATGCCCTGCGCAAGGAAAAGGGCTTGCCGCCGCTTTCGAACGATCCGGCGGCAGCGGCTGCCGCACTCTCGCAGGCAAGCCGCATGGCGAAGGCCGGCAAGATGAGCCACCTGATCGGCATGGGCGACAGCTTTTTCGATCGCATGAAGGGGCAGGGCGTTGCCTTGCCTGCAGCGGAAAACATCGCGGCTGGCCAGGACGATGCGGAAGGCGCGTATCAAGCCTGGTACCGCTCGCCGAAACATTTGGAAAACATGTTGGGCAGCAGCTATCGCGGCCTGGGTGTTGCCGTGGTCAGAAATCCCGCTTCCGGAAACAGGCCGTATTGGGCCATGGTATTGTCCGCCGGCTGATTCTCAGACCAACCGATATTCAGCCCATGCCGGTCTGCAAATGGTGCTTTCCAGCGCTTCCGGTGCTCACGTACTTAAGTACGCTGCGCTCCGGGTCGCAGAAAACCACCATTTTCGACTCGGCCTGAACTGAATCTCGATTGGTCTTATACGGCGTTCCGGACGTAAGACAGCAAGACGGAGCCGCCCAGATGACTGCAGCCGGAAATCTCGAGATCGATGAAAACGCCCGTGGCGCGGGGCCGTTTCTCGTCACCAACCGATTGATCCTGTCGATCGCCATCCCGATGACGCTCGGTTTCCTCACCACGCCGCTCCTGGGATTGGTGGATACGGCGGTCGTCGGGCGGCTCGGGCAGGCGACGCTGCTCGCCGGCTTGGCAGTCGGCGCGATCCTCTTCGACCTGATCTTTACGACGTTCAATTTCTTGCGCGCCTCGACCACCGGTCTCGTGGCACAAGCTTTCGGTCGTGGTGACAGGGCGGAAGAACAGGCGGTTTTCTGGCGATCTCTGGCGATCGCGCTTGTCAGCGGCACGGTCGCCCTGCTGGTCTCGCCTATACTGCTGTCTCTCGGTCTTTGGCTGCTTGCGCCGGGTCCGGAGGTGGCCGAAGTGACGCGCACCTATTTCCTCTGGCGCATTCTCTCCAGCCCCTTCGCCCTCGCCAACTATGCCATTCTGGGTTTCGTGCTCGGCCGCGGGCAGGGCACGACAGGCCTTCTGCTGCAAACGCTGATCAATGGTATCAACGTCGTGCTTTCGATCTACCTTGGCCTGCATCTCGGTTGGGGGGTAATGGGTGTAGCGCTCGCCACCGTCATCGGCGAGACCGTCGGCGCGCTTGTCGGCTTCGCGATCGTCTATGCCCGTTTCGACCGGTCGTCGTCGCTTGCGTGGAAAGAGGTCTTCTCGATGGACCGGCTGAAGCCGCTCTTCGGCCTCAACCGCGATATCATGATCCGCTCCTTCGTGCTTCTGGCTGCGTTCACGCTGATGACGCGGATCGGCACCAGCTTCGGCCCCGTGACCCTTGCCGCCAACGCCGTGCTTATGACGATCTTTCTGGTCGCCGGTTATTATCTCGATGGTCTCGCGAATGCTGCTGAACAATTGACGGGCCGCGCGATCGGCGCGCGCTTCCGGCCGGCCTTCGATCGGGCGCTGAAGATGACGGCGCTCTGGTCGTTCGCGCTGGCCGCGGCGACGACTGTCGCCTTTCTCGACTTCGGCGATCGCCTCATCGATACGCTGACGACGGCGGAGGATGTCCGGGCCGTCGCCTACGAATTCATGCCCTGGGCAGCCATCACCGCAGTCACCGGCGCGCTCGCCTTCCTGATGGATGGCGTCTTCATCGGCGCCACCTGGTCGCGGGATATGCGCAACATGATGCTGCTGGCCTTCGCCGGCTATGCCGCGTCCTTGCTGGTGCTCGTGCCGCTCTTCGGCAATCACGGCCTCTGGGCGGGGCTCAATCTCTTCCTGCTGTTTCGCGGCCTGTTCCTGCTGGCGCTGGTGCCGCGGCGGGCGAGGACAAGTTTCGCTTCCTAGAAGCGGCTCGCCCACTCATCCGTCTTGCTACCGCGGATGTCCGAGATCGAGGACAGCTTCTCGCGATCGCAGATGTCCGAAAGCCCGCGCACGATGCGGCCGGGCAGCAGCGGTCCTTCATAGACCATGCAGGAATAAAGCTGCACGAGATCGGCGCCGGCCCGGATCTTCTCCGCCGCCGTCTCCGCCGATGATACGCCCCCGACGCCGATGATCGGCAGGTCAGGCCCGACGCGCTTGCGCATCTTGGCGAGAACCGCGGTAGAGCGGGCAAAAAGCGGCTTGCCCGAGAGGCCACCGGCCTCCTTGGCCTGCGTCTGGTCCTTCAGTCCTTCGCGCGACAGCGTGGTGTTGGAAACGATCAACCCGTCAAGCTTGTGCGCCAGCACCTCGGCGGCGATGTCATCCATGCCGTCCTCGGTCAGGTCCGGCGCGATCTTCAGGAAGACCGGAACCTGCCGGCCGCTCTTCTTGGCCTCGTCATCGCGTGCGGCGAGCACGGCCGACAGCAGTGCCGCCAAGCTATCGCGCGCCTGCAGGTCGCGCAGGCCCGGTGTGTTGGGCGAGGAGATATTGGCGGTGAAGTAACGCGCCAGCGAATAGAAACGGCGGATGCCGGCGACATAATCGGCAATGCGGTCTTCGCTGTCCTTGTTGGCGCCGATGTTGACGCCGATCAGGCCATTGCCACGGAGCTTCGAAAGCCGCTCATAGGCCGCATCATGGCCGGCATTGTTGAAGCCGAGCCGGTTGATGACAGCCTCGTCAGCGGTCAGCCGGAAGATGCGTGGCTTGTCGTTGCCGGTCTGGGGTTTCGGCGTGACGGTGCCGATCTCGGTGAAGCCGAAGCCGAGGCGCAGCATTTCCTCCGGCACTTCGGCATTCTTGTCGTAACCGGCGGCGAGACCCAAGGGATTGGAAAAGGTCAGCCCGGCAATCGTCTGCGAGAGCCGCGGATCGGCTTTGACGCTGCAGGCGGGAACGAGCCCGGTTTTAAGCGCCGTGATCGACAGGCCGTGGGCGGCTTCGGGATCAAAAAGAAACAGGCCGCGGCGGCCGAGCGACTGGAAGAGATCGAGCATCAGGCAAGCTCCGGAAAGACATGGGCGCCATCGCTGCCGAGCGGCAGCGGCTTTTCCCAGAGAACGGCGGAAAGCGGCAGCGCGCCATAGAGATGGGGAAAGAGATCGCCGCCGCGCGAGGGCTCGTAAACCAGGGCCTCGCCCAGTGTGGCGCCATCGACGGCGACAAGGAGCAGACCATCCTGACCGGCGAAATGGCGGGCAGCGGTTTCCACCGCCTGGGCTGCTGTCGAGAAATGGATGAAGCCGTCGGCGTGATCGACGGGCGCGCCCTTGAATTCTCCGCTTTTCAGCGCATCCTGCCACAGAGTTGTCGGAACGATTTTGTAGATGATGCTGGACATGCCGAGACCTCCTGACCGGGGGATAGTGCAGCCGGATTGCCGCAATTGCGGCGGAAAGTCCACCGCCACAGCGGCGCGGGACGCAGATTTTGGGCAGGAGAGACGTTATGAACAGATTGCTTTGGCCAATGCTCGGCCTTGCCGGGATCGTGGGGGGCATCGCCGCCGTCGTTCCGGTGGAGGCGCAGGAGCCTGCGTCTGGCCGCTACAGCATGCAGAAATCCGATACAGGTATTGCCCGCCTCGATACACAGACGGGCGAGGTCTCGCTCTGCCAGGAAAAGGACGGGCAGATGGTCTGCCGCATCGCTGCGGACGAGCGCACGGCCTTCGAGCTGGAGCTCGACCTTCTGACAAAACGGGTGGAAACTCTGGAAAAAGCCCTTGAGAACGGCCAGTTCAGCGCAAAACCGCGCCTGCCCACCGATGAAGAGATTGACCAGACGATGGGCATCATGGAAAGAATGATGCGAAGCTTCATGGGGATCGTGAAGGATCTGGAGGGTGAGGAGCGCAAGGTGCCCGGTGCCCTTGGTGATGAACCTCAAAAGACCTGACACGTCTTTCCGATCCATGATGCCGGCCTTCGGGGAGGAGCCCTTCGGCCGGGCAAGCTCTTGGGAGGGAGCGCCATGGCATCAGGATTGACCATCATTATTGCGGACGACCATCCGCTTTTCCGCGGCGCCATGCGCCAGGCCCTCACAGGCATGGATGGCAATGCCACCATCGTCGAAGCCGGCGATTTCACGGCTGCCCGACAGGCCGCGATCGACAACCCGAATGCCGACCTGCTGCTGCTGGATCTCACCATGCCCGGCGTCAGCGGTCTGTCCGGCCTGATCGCGCTGCGCTCCGAGTTTCAGAGCCTGCCGGTCATGGTCGTTTCCGCCCATGACGACAACGCAACGGTTCAGCGCGCGCTGGAACTCGGGGCGAGCGGCTTTCTCTCGAAATCGGCAGGGCTGGAGGAGATCCGGGAAGGCATCGATACCGTCATGGCAGGCAATATCTTCACCCCCGCCGGGTTCCAGAGTGGCGTTGAACATGAGCCGGAAGTGGCGGAGCTTCTGCAGCGACTTCAGACGCTAACCCCGCAGCAGTCCCGCGTGCTCGGCATGCTGGGCGAGGGACTGCTCAATAAGCAGATTGCCTACGAGCTCGGCGTATCCGAGGCGACGATCAAAGCGCATGTCTCGGCGATTTTGCTGAAGCTCAATGTCGACAGCCGCACCCAGGCGGTGATCCAGCTCGGCAAGATTGCGGCTGTGGCGGCGTAGTTTCCTTCTCCCCGCGTGCGGGGAGAAGGTGCCCGAAGGGCGGATGAGGGGCTGAAGTCTCGGCACTCTCGAGATGACTGTGTTTGCCCCTCACCCTAGCCCTCTCCCCGCAGGCGGGGAGAGGGAACTATAGAGCTTGCCGCCATCACCTCGCATTCCCTTGGATGGCGAGGGCCCGCTACTCCGCAGCCGCCTTCAGCGCCACCGATAGCTGCGTCAGCCACGCTCTCAGCGCCGCAGGCCGCACCGGCTTGTTCTGGATCGCAATGCCATCCCGCTCGGCCGTCGCGCGCACTTCCGGCGAACGGTCCGCGGTCACCAGCAATGCTGGCAAAACCGTTTCTAAATGGTCGCGGATCGTGCGGATGGCATCCGTGCCGGTTGCCTTGTCGAGATGGTAGTCGGCAATGATCGCATCCGGCCGCATCTGTGATCCGGCCTTCCAGTCTTCGATCGATTGCACCGCCTCTACCCGGCATCCCCAGCCTTCAAGCAGCAGGGTCATGCCTTCCAGAATGCGTGGCTCGTTGTCGATGCAGAGGACCGAAAGCCCGTTCAGCGGTTCGGCGATCCGGATCGCGGCCGTGTTTGCTGGCCCCTTCACTGCCTTGGCCGTCTTGTCGATCGGCATCGTCACGCGGAAGCGCGTCCCCTTGCCGGGCTTCGATTGCAGATCGACGGAGTGGTTAAGGACACGGGAGATGCGGTCGACGATGGAAAGTCCTAGACCCAGCCCGGAAGCCGTCTTCGCGCCTTCGTCGAGACGGGCAAATTCCTTGAACACGGTGCGGAATTTCGATGACGGAATGCCGATACCGGAATCCAGAACCTGAATGACAGCCTGATCCCCCTCCCGCCGCACTCCGACAAGAACCTTGCCCTTCGGCGTGTATTTGATCGCGTTGGATACGAGGTTCTGCACGAGACGACGCAAGAGGTTTGGGTCGCTGCGTACGGAAAGCGAGGTCGGCATCACCGTGAGCTTCAGATTGGCGGCGCGGGCGACCGGGGCGAAATCGGTCTCGATGCGGCGCAGCAGGTCGTCGAGCGGTACGGACTGCAATCTGGGCTTCATTGCGCCCGTATCCAACCGGGAGATGTCCAGCACGGCACCGAGAATGGTTTCCACCGACTCAAGGGACGAATCGATGTTGCGCACCAGCAGGCTGTTTTCTGAATCGCCGAGACGCTCCACCAAAGATGAGGAATAAAGTCGCGCCGCATTAAGCGGTTGCAGAATGTCGTGGCCGGCGGCGGCGAAGAAGCGGGTCTTGCCGATATTGGCCTCTTCCGCCGAAGCCCGAGCTTCCGCGACTTCGCGGTTGACGCGGGTCAGCTCCCCGGTGCGCTCCGCGACGCGGGCCTCGAGCGTTTCGTTCGCCTGCTTCAGCGCCATGTCGGCCGCAACACGCTGGGTGATGTCGGTATAGGTGGTGACGATGCCCTTGTCGGGCATGGCGTTGGTGCGCACTTCAATGATGCGCGCGCCACCGGCAAGCTCCAGCAGGAAGGGCTTGTCGAGGGTGAGGAAGTTTTCGATCAGCGTTTTTTCTTCCTCGCGGGCGATATCGCCGCGTGCCGTCAGCATCGAGACGATATCGGCGAGCGGAAAACCGACCTGGCCGGCCGTTTCCGGCAGATCGAGCAACTGCCGGAAACGGCGGTTCCAGATGATCAGATTGTTGGAGCTGTCGAAAACGGCGATGCCCTGGTCCATCTGCGAAAGCGCCGTCTGCAGCATGTCCTGATTGTATTGCAGGGCCTCACTGGCCTGATCGAGCAGCCAGGCGGTATCGACCGGCGTATCATCCATGCGCTGCAGCACGAGCGACAGCACCAGCCGCGCGGAAGACGAACCGATGGCGCTGCCGAGCAACTGTTCGGAAAAGTGTACCAGCGCCATGTCGGCCGGCTGATGATCTTCGAGCCAGCGACCGTTCTGCTGCTCATAGGTATGGAAGGATCGCAGCATGCGCTCTTCGCCGAGATAGCGTGCGATCGTCGTTTTTAGGTCGCGTACGGTGATCTTGGTCTTGCGACCGCGGAAGGCCCGTTCGGTGCGCGACTTGCGGCGGATGAAAACGCTTGCCTGCGTGCGCTCGATCGGTTTCGGCACGCGCGTCAGAGAAAAAACGACATAGGCGGTGGCATTGACGAGCAGACTGAGCGTCGAGGCATTGACGAGCGGATCGGCGGCCGGACCGGAAAAGACCGATGTGAACGGGAAGAGGAAACCGAGCACGGTGGTTGCGACATGAGAGTTGTCCGGCCCGCCAAGGCTCGGCAGGAAAAGCAGGTAGGCCCAGACGACGAAGCCCAGCGCCATGCCGGCGATGGCCCCGCGCGCATTGGCCTGATGCCAAAGGAGGCCGCCGAACAGCGCCGGCGCCATCTGGGCGATGGCCGCAAAGGCAAGCAGGCCGAGGGATGCGAGCCCGGCGCTCATATCGGCGGCGCGGTAATATCCATAGCCGAGCAGCAGCACGCCGAAGATCGCCATGCGGCGAACATTGAGCAGCAGCGTCGAAACATCGCGAACGCCGCCGCGGCGCGTGAGGTTGCGCCTCAGCACGACGGGCATGACGATATCGTTGGAGATCATGATCGACAGCGCGACGGAGGCGACGATGACCATCGCGGTCGCAGCCGAGAAGCCGCCGATAAAGGTGATCATCGTCATCACGGGAACGTCGAGCTTGATCGGCAGGTTCAGGAGATAGAGGTCGGAGACCCCGCCGCCCTGAAAAATCAGGATGCCGGCAATCGCCACCGGAAGCACGAAAATGTTGATCGCCACCAGATACAGCGGGAACAGGATGCCGGCCATGCGCAATTCGTTGGCCGTGCGGTTCTCGACGACCGTCACATGGAATTGGCGCGGCAGAAGGATGATCGCGAGCGCCGACAAGACGACGAGCATGATCCAGCGAGGCAGCGGCGTTTCGTAGTTCAGCGCCGTCATCACCTGCTGGTTTTCGAGCGCCTTGGCCCAGAGGTCGGATGGCCCGTCAAACACGAAGAAAACGATGTAGACCCCGGCCGTCAAAAGGGCGAGCAGCTTGACCAGCGATTCCATGGCAATCGCAAGGATCAGACCGTCCTGATGCTCCGTCGCATCGGTATGTCGTGTGCCGAAGACGATGGCGAAGCAAGCGAGGAACAACGTCACCAGCAGCGGCAGGTCGATGAAATTCTGACCCGAACCGATGCCATAGGTGCTGGTGTCGATCATCGCGGCGACGGAGCTGGAAACCGCCTTCAGCTGCAGTGCGATATAGGGTATGGCGCCGACCAGCGAGATCAGCGCGACGATGGCGGCAACGGCCGGGTTCTTGCCATAGCGGGCGGCAATGAAATCGGCGACGGAGGTAAGCTTTTCCGACTTCGCAAGCGCGATGATGCGGCGGATCACCGGCAGCCCGATCGTGAACATCAGGATCGGGCCGATGTAGATACCGGTAAATTCAAGCCCGCGCTCGGCTGCAAGGCCAATACCGCCGAAATAGGTCCAGGATGTGCAGTAGATCGCAAGGCTGAGCGCATAGACCACCGGTCGGCCGCGATCCGCGGCCACAGTCTTGCCGACCTTGCGGTCGCCATAACTCGCCACGGCGAACAACAGCAACAGGTAGGCAAACGCCGCGGCAAAGACGATCGGTCCGGAAAGCATGCTCCTCCTTATCCAGCGCTGAAAGCCGGATCGCGCGAGCATAGGACAAGAGCGTGGCGAAGAAAATCAGCGCAATCTTCGCCTTAAGTTCAAGGTGAACCCATACAGCACCGTTTTCGAAGCCGACATGCTTATATTTCCGCTTTTCTTTCCCGTTGTGCGCGATAGGTTTCGGGAGCGGGTGATTGCCCGAGCATGGGAACAAGGAGAGCGGGATGCTGAACGAATTCAAGGAATTCATTGCGCGCGGCAATGTCATGGACCTGGCGGTCGGTGTCATTATCGGCGCGGCTTTCAACAAGATCGTCGAATCAGTCGTCAACGACCTCGTGATGCCGATCGTCGGCGCGCTGACGGGCGGCGGCTTTGATTTTTCCAACTATTTTCTGCCGCTCAGCGCCAATGTCACGGCAACCTCGCTGGCTGCGGCTCGCGAGCAGGGCGCAGTGTTCGCCTATGGCAACTTCATCACCGTTCTCATCAACTTCCTGATCCTCGCGTGGATCATCTTCCTGATGATCAAGGGCGTGAACCGTATGCGCAGATCGATGGAAGCCAAGGACAAAGCCGGTGCCCCGGAAGCCGCTCCTCCGCCGGCAGACGTGCAGCTGCTCACGGAAATTCGAGACCTCCTGAAAACGCGCGCCGCTTAAGTCGGCGTGGGTTACCGGGCATGCGCGTCGCTGGATGCCGTGCATGCCCGTCTGGCAAAACATCACAAAGTTCAATCGATCCGTCACCGATTGTCGCGTGATCGGCGCGTGCAAAACGGCTAGAAGCGACGGCATCGTTCTTTTGTTCTGCCGGAGCCCTTGATGACCGTTCTCGCCAGCCTCAGCCCCCGTTCGCTCGCCGCACCTGAAAGCGGTATCGTGGAGCTGGTGAACTATGCGCGCGGACGCGATGGGCTGATCCCGCTCTGGGTCGGCGAGGGCGACCTGCCGACGCCGGATTTCATCACGCGCGCCGCCCAGGCGTCGCTTTCCGCGGGCGAGACCTTCTACACCTGGCAACGCGGCATCCCGCCGTTGCGCGAGGCGCTTTCCCGCTATTACCTACGCCATTTCGGCAAGACGCTGCCGATGGACAATTTCTACGTGACCGGCTCGGGCATGCAGGCGATCAAGCTTGCGATCGAGGCGGTGAGTTCGCCGGGCGACGAGATGGTGTATCTCTCGCCCGCCTGGCCGAACTTCGCGGCCTCCGCAGAGCTTTCAGGCGTCAAGCCAGAGGCAGTGCCGCTCGAATTTAAGGGCGGCAAATGGCAGCTCTCGGTCGAACGCCTCGCTGCGGCGATCACGCCGAAGACACGCGCGCTGTTCATCAATACCCCGTCCAATCCGACAGGCTGGACCGCAACGAAGGACGATCTCGCAGCCATCCTCGATCTTTCACGCAGGCAAGGCCTCTGGATCGTCGCCGACGAAATCTATGCGCTTTATTCCTATCATGCTGCCCGCGCGCCGTCGTTCCTCGATGTCATGGACGATGGCGACCGCATCCTGTTCGTCAATTCCTTCTCCAAGAACTGGTCGATGACGGGCTGGCGTGCAGGCTGGATCGTCGCGCCTGCCGAAATCGGCCAGGTGCTGGAAAACCTGATCCAGTATTCCACCTCGGGCGTTGCCCAGTTCATCCAGGCGGGCGCCGTCGTGGCGCTCGACGAGGGAGATCGTTTTGTCGCCGAGAATGTCGCCAAGGCGGCAAGGTCCCGCGATCTTCTGTGCGATGCGTTGATCGCGACCAATCGCGTCGAGACATTGAAGCCTGACGGCGCAATCTACGCCTTTCTGAAAATCGACGGCGTACCGGATGCGCGACAAGCCTGTTTCGATATCGTCGACAAGACGGGCGTCGGCTTGGCGCCGGGCACGGCGTTCGGAGAAGGCGGCTCGCTCTTCATGCGCGCCTGCTTTCTGCGCGATCCGGCCCAGGTTTCGACAGCAGCTGAAAGGCTGGCAGGCTATATCGCTTCGCTTTAGGCGCGATTTTCGCTTTTTGATCATCGTCAAGCTTGTGAAAGCCGGCTGAACCGGCTTTTATCCCGACGATTCGACGTTAGGGAGCTTCACATGGCGGTTTTGGTTACGGGCGGCGGCGGTTATATCGGCAGCCACATGGTCTGGGCGCTGCTGGATGCGGGCGAAGAGGCCGTTGTCATCGACCGTCTCTCGACCGGGTTCCGCTGGGCGATCGCGCCGGAAGCGCGCTTCTATGAAGGCGATATCGCCGACGCCGAGTTGATGCGCTGCATCTTCTCCGAAAACAACATCGACGCGATCATTCATTTCGCCGGTTCGATCGTCGTGCCGGAATCCGTCGCCGATCCGCTGGGCTACTATGAAAACAACACGGTCAAATCCCGCGCGCTGATCGCCAGCGCCGTCGAGGCGGGCATTCCGTATTTCGTCTTCTCCTCCACCGCTGCCGTTTATGGCACACCGAAGGTTCTGGAGCCGGTGACGGAAGACCTGCCGCTGGCGCCGGAATCGCCCTACGGATCGTCGAAGCTGATGACCGAGATCATGCTGCGTGACACATCCAACGCCCATGACCTCACCTACACGGCGTTGCGTTATTTCAACGTCGCGGGTGCCGATCCGAAGGGGCGCAGCGGCCAGTCTTCGGCCATCGCCACCCATCTCATCAAGGTCGCCTCCGCAACGGCGCTTGGCAAACGCGCGTCCATGAGCGTCTTCGGCACCGATTATCCGACGCCGGACGGGACCTGCGTGCGTGACTATATCCATGTCTGGGATCTCGCTCAGGCGCATCTTGCAGCCTTGAAGCGCATGCGCGCCGGCGGCGGGTCTCTTGCGGCCAATTGCGGCTATGGTCGTGGCTTCTCGGTTCTTGAAGTGCTGAAGACCGTCAAGAAGGTCAGCGGCGTGGATTTCCCGGTGGAATTTGCCGAGCGCCGTGCGGGTGATCCCGCTATGATCGTCGCCAATCCATCGCTGGCAAAGGCCGAACTCGGCTGGGTGCCGGAGTATGACGACCTTGAGGGCATCGTCGAGAGCGCACTCGAATGGGAGCGCCACCTCCTGCGCAAGAACAGCTACTGACGGGCATTTCCCCGCTCCAGTTTGACGACAGTTTCAAGCACTAGGGTATCGGCCACGATAGATCATTCGGGCCTGATGCATGATGGAACAAGTTCGCCAGACGAAACGCAGGATGCCGCCCAAAAGGCGTGGCTTCATTGCGGGCCGCGCGAGCCCGTCGCAGTCGCGGCCGGTTGAATACTTTTTGTCGTTGACGACGGGACATCCGTGCGAGGGCCTTCGATGAAGGCTGTCATTCTCGCCGGCGGGCTTGGCACGCGCATCTCGGAGGAAACCCACCTTCGGCCGAAGCCGATGGTCGAGATCGGCGGGCGGCCCATCCTCTGGCATATCATGAAGATGTACCACGCCCATGGGGTGCGCGACTTCATCGTCTGCTGCGGCTTCAAGGGCTATATCATCAAGGAATATTTTGCCAATTACGGCCTGCATATGTCGGACATCACCTTCGACTTTGCCGAAAACAGCATGGAATTCCATCGCAAGAGCGCCGAGAACTGGCGGGTGACGCTGGTCGATACCGGCGAGAACTCGATGACCGGCGGCCGCTTGAAACGGGTTGCCCGGTATCTGAGGGAAGACGACGCCTTCTGCTTCACCTATGGCGACGGCGTCGGCAGCATGGATATCGCCCGCACGATCGCCTTCCACCGGGAACACGGCAAACTCGCCACGGTCACGGCTTGTCGTCCGCCAGCGCGTTACGGCGCGCTTCAGCTGGATGGCAGCGAAGTTCAAGGTTTTGTCGAAAAGCCGGAAGGCGAGGGCGGCTTTATCAATGGCGGTTTCTTCGTGCTCTCGCCGCGCTGCATCGACCGGATCGAAGACGACAACACCACATGGGAGGCCGAGCCCCTCATGAGCCTTGCCCGCGAGGGCGAGTTGCAGGCCTACCTCCATGACGGCTTCTGGCAGCCGATGGACACCCTGCGTGACAAAAACCATCTCGAAAGTTTGTGGCAGAGCGGTTCGCCGCCTTGGAAATGCTGGTGATGACGATGACAAACGACTTCTGGCGCGGAAAGCGCGTACTGATCACCGGCCACACGGGCTTCAAGGGCAGTTGGCTCGCCCTTTGGCTTCGACAACTGGGTGCCGAGGTCTCCGGCCTCTCGCTGCTTCCGAAATCGGAACCCTCGCTCTACAATCTGCTGGGCGGTGCTGCCGAAGGCGATGATATCGTCGACATTCGCGACCGGGCTGCCGTCACCCATCAGGTGCTGCGCTCGAAACCGCAGATCGTCTTCCACCTCGCAGCCCAGGCGCTGGTACGGGCAAGCTATCGCGATCCGGCCGAAACCTACGACACCAATGTCAGCGGCACGGTCAATCTTCTGGACGCGCTTCGCGTCTGCGAGGATGTGCGCTCGATCGTGGTCGTGACGACCGACAAGGTGTATCACAACCCTGAGACCGGCCTTGCGTTCATGGAGACCGATCCGCTCGGCGGACAGGATCCCTACAGCGCCTCCAAGGCGGCTGCGGAGATCGTCACGGCAAGCTATCGCTCCTCCTTCTTTGCCGCCCGCAACATCGGCATCGCGACGGCGCGTGCCGGCAACGTCATCGGGGGGGGCGACTGGGCCGAGGAGCGGCTGATCCCCGACGCCGTTCGCGCCTGGCAGGCGGGTCAATCCCTGTACGTCCGCCGTCCGCGCGCAGTGCGTCCCTGGCAGCATGTTCTGGAGCCGCTGAATGGCTATATGAGCCTGGCCGAGCATCTCTGGTACGCGCCGGTCGGTGTCGAAAGCTATAATTTCGGTCCCAACCATGCGGAGGCCGCGTCGGTCGGCACGGTGCTGAAGATGGCCGAGCGTCATTTCGGCGGTGGCCTCGTTCGCCTGGGCGATGGCACCGAAGGTCCGCACGAGGCCGGCTATCTGGTTCTCGACAGCGGCCGGGCCCGCGCCGATCTGGGCTATGTTCCGCGCTGGCGCCTCAACGAAACCGTGCGCCGCACGATGGAATGGTATCGCGCCGAGCGTGAAGGCCGGCCTGCTCTTGAGCTTTGCCTCGCCGATATCCGCGACTTTACCAATGAAGCAGCTGGTGCGCAGCCGCTGAAGGCCGCCGGTTGAGCACGCGGCTGCAGGCACGGGAAACGCCGCTTGCCGGCCTGATGGTGATCGAGCGCCGCAGGCTGTCTGACGAGCGTGGGTTCCTGTCGCGTCTTTTCTGCCAGCATGAGCTGGCCGCCTTCGGCTGGCACGGCCCCATCATGCAGATGAACGAGACCGGCACGGTGCACAAGGGCACGGTGCGCGGCATGCATTTCCAGCGCCCGCCGCATGCGGAGATCAAACTCGTCACCTGCACGCGCGGCCGCATCTTCGATGTTGCCGTCGATCTGCGGGTTGGTTCGCCGACCTTTCTCAAACATTTCTCCGTCGAGCTTTCGGAAGAAAACGGCTGTTCCCTATTGATCCCGAAAGGCTTTGCCCACGGTTTTCAGGCGCTGAGCGATGATGTCCGGCTGATTTATGCCCATTCGGAGCGTTACACCGCAGTGGCCGAGGGTGGGCTTCATCCGCAAGACCCGGCACTCGCGGTCGAATGGCCTTTGCCGGTGGAAAGGCTTTCGGCGCGCGACGCGGCGCATCCCCTGCTGACGCCGGATTATCTTGGAGTAGCCGCATGAAATGCCGCCACTGCGGGTCCGAGGAGATGGTGCCCTTCCTCGATCTGGGAACAGCTCCGCCTTCGAATTCGTATGTCGCGATCGAAGAGCGCAACAAGCCGGAACTCTGGTATCCGCTCGTCATCCGGGCCTGCCGGAAATGCCGCCTTGTGCAGACGGAAGATTTTGCCGCGCGCGAAACCTTCTTCTCGTCGAGCTACGCCTATTTCAGCTCGTTCTCGACGTCCTGGCTGAAGCACGCGGAAACGTATGTCGCTGACATGCAGGCGCGTTTCGGTCTGACGGAGCAGTCTCATATCGTCGAGATCGCCGCGAATGACGGTTATCTTCTCCAGTTCGCCAAGGAACGCGGCATACCCTGCCTCGGCATCGAGCCGACGGCGAGCACTGCCGCCGCAGCGCGCGAAAAGGGGCTGGAGATCATCGAAGAGTTCTTCGGCGCCGATATCGGCGCGCGACTGGCTGCGGAAGGCCGAAGCGCCGATCTGACGGCCGCCAACAACGTGCTTGCCCATGTGCCTGATATCAACGATTTCGTCGCCGGCTTTACCGCGATCCTGAAGCCCAACGGCGTTGCGACCTTCGAGTTTCCGCATCTGCTCAACATGGTGAGCGAAGGCCAGTTCGACACGGCCTATCACGAGCATTATTCCTATCTGTCGTTGACTGCCGTTTCCCGCATCTTCGAAAAGAACGGTCTTGCTGTCTTCGACGTCGAGACGACCCCATGGCACGGCGGCAGCCTTCGTGTTTTTGCGCAGCGCGCTGACACGGGGAAACATGCCGCCACGCCGGCCGTTGCCTTCACGCTCGCCGCCGAGCGGCATGCCGGCATGCTGACGGATGAATACTACACGGGCTTCCAGGCGCGCGCCGAAGATGTGCGCGACGGCTTCCTGAGCTTTCTCATCGAAAGCCGCCGGGCTGGCCTGAAGGTCGCCGCCTACGGCGCTGCCGCCAAGGGCAACACGCTCTTGAATTTCGCAGGCGTGAAGCCGGATCTGCTGGCCTTCGCCGTCGACAAGAACCCCGCCAAGCAAGGCACTCTTCTTCCCGGAAGTCGCATCCCGATCGTCACCGAAGACGTGCTCAAAACCGAAAAACCGGAAAGGGTAGTAATCCTGCCATGGAATCTTCAGGACGAGATCAAACAGCAGCTTTCGTATATCATCGACTGGGGTGGAAAGTTCGTGACGGCGGTGCCGACACTGAAGGTTCATCCGTAGCATCGCTGCCGGAGGTCGCGGCGACGGAACCTCAGGCCAAGCCGCAGGTCAAGACCAAGGCGATTTAGAGACTCTAGGTCTTGCTATTCGATTTCGCCCAGAATGCCCTTCTCGTGCGCGATCGAATGGCGGATCAACTGGCTCCAGATTTTCTCGTAGAAATCCGGATCCAGTCCTGCCGCAATGGCATTGCGGCGGGCATTCTCCTCGACTTCAGCCACCCGTGCCGGAATGTCAGCCTTCAAGCCCATCGGTTTCTTGATCTCGGCGGCGCGGCCGATATAGGCGAAACGCTGCCGGAAAAGCTCGATCAATGCCTTGTCCAGCCGGTCGATCTCGGCACGGATATCGGTCATCGACTGGCAGTCTTCCGGGCTTTTGGGCATGCGGTTCTCCGGCATAGTGTGGGTCTGCCTGTGGTGGTTCGGCGATCCGAGGTGCTGCTTATCAAGCGGCCACGCATCTGGAAAGAGCCTGGAGCTCGATCGCAACCTCGGGTAAGCCTCGGGAAAGCCCTTGTCTTTAGGGTGCGGCAAACGGAGAAATATGATGTTCCCCCAGCCCAAACTGACGATCTGCGTGCCCTCGCGTAACCGCCAGCGCTATTTTCAGGAAACCATCCGCAGCCTGCTGATGAACATGCGCACGGATGTCGAATTCGTCTTTGCGGATAACTCCGACGATGCGTCGATCATGAACACCTTCATGGCTGACATCGGCGGCGATCCGCGCGTCAAGTTCATCCCCTCCGCGGATCATGTCTTCTCGATGGTTGACAACTGGGAGCGTTGCCTGGAGACGGCAACCGGCGAGTTCATTACCGTTATCGGCGACGACGATTATGTCGATGTCGATGTCGTCGATCTGATCAAGGACGTGCAGCGCAACGAACCTCGCGCCGATGTCATCGCCTGGACACGCCTCACCTATAACTGGCCGAGCCACCGCCCGCGCAAATGCGTGGTCGGGGTGCCGATGGGCACCAACTATTATCGAGTCGACAAGAGCATCCTGCTGCGAGATTTCTTCCACTGGTCCCATGATGCGGCGTCACCGAACAACCTCTTCGCGATCTACCACGGCGCCGTCTCGCGCAAGATCATGGAAAAGATCAGGGCCAAGTTCAACGGCCGTTATTTCGAGCATCCGGTTGTGGATTTCGAAAACAGTTGCAAGCTCTTGGTGACGGCCGACAACTTCATCCATGTCGAGCGTCCCTTCTCGGTGCTCGGCGCTTGCGCGGAAAGCAATTCCGGCCGCGTCGCGACCGCTGCCGATCTCAAGGCCATGTACACCCAGTTCATGTCCGATATCGGCCGTTCGATCGACAACGACGCCTATATGAAGGACTTTCCGTTCCCGTTCTTCCTCGGAAACACGGCGGCGATCGGCCTCTGCCAGCAGTGGTTCAAGTATACCTATGGCCACAAGGCGCCGGCGGGCTGGGAGAAGAATTTCGCCCGTGCCTGCGCCAAGAATTGCGGCATGGCCCGCGACCGGGAAAATTTCGAGCTGATTTCGGAAGGATATCGCACCGCCTTTGAAAACTGGCAGGGCGGCAAGTTCCTCGAGCACTTCAACCCGACCTTCAAGGAGCCGGGAAGCGGCAAGTCTTATTACGGTCTTTTGAAGAACATGCTCTATATCGACGAGGATATTGGTGGCGTACAGACCCCGGCGGAGCTTCTGCATCTTGTCGGCCAGTTTATCGCCCCGCGCGAAACCATGCAGTTCCGCACCGTGCGGCAACTCGCCGTGGGCTGAAGCGGACTTCACGGCTGTTCTGCCAGAACCCATCATCGGCTGCCGATGGTGGGTTTTTCATTGGGAGCGACGTTCCCGAAAGACAGAAAAAAGGGGCGCCGATGGCACCCCTTTTTTTTCCCAGCGGTCTTGGCGTCTCAGCGCACCCGCTTCAGATAACCGTGCGGTGCGACCGAGATCAGCAGGCGCGCGTCGATGGACCGGTCGATCTCGAATTCCGGGTGCGACTTCAACCATTCGAACACGGCGGTCTTCGGGTTGGCGCCCTTGTCCCATGGGCGGTCGGGATAGCTGCCGGCCGGCACGTCCTCGATGAAGGTGTCGAAGACGACGCAGTAGCTCGACACGCTGGTGAGGTCCGCATAGGCTTCCAGTTCGGCCAGCACATGATCATGTGTGTGGTTGGAATCGAGGCAGACCAGCACCGATTTCTTGCCTTCCGCCGCCGCCCGCACCTGATCGATGACCGCCGGGTCGATCGACGAGCCCTCGATCATCGAGATACGGCGATAAAGCGGATGCTTTTCGATCTCGACGCGATTGTGGGCGCGGATGTCGATATCGATGCCGAACACCGAAGCATCCGGATTGCCGCCGCAGATCGCGTTCAGCTCCAGCATCGAGGCCGAAAAGATCAGCGAGCCGCCATGGGCAATGCCAGTCTCGATGATGAGGTCCGGTTGAACCGTCCAGATCAGCTCCTGCATGGCGACGATATCCTGCGGGTACTGGATAATCGGCCGGCCGAGCCAGGAAAAATTGTAGGAGTATTTGGGTGTCACGGAGGCGACCATGAAGTCGTGCGCGGCGCGGCGCATATCCTCGGTGGTGTCCGGAGCAGCGGTGTCGTTTTCTGAAGCCATGGTCTTTGCTTTCGATGGGCAACGGAAGCCTGCGCTGCCATTGCGATGGATGTTTGTTTACGAGGCGCCGGTTTGCCGCCCGAGAATACGCTGAAGCTTGGAATTGTCGCCCCAGAATTCCATCGGTTCGTAGTCGGGGTACGGGTAGTGGCCGAGATTGAGGCGAACGTCCCAGCTCAATTCCTTCGTCCAGCGGCTGACGATATCGCGGACCGCGACGGGCTTGCCGGAAGAGATGTTGACGACGCCGGAGTCCGGATGGGCCAGCGCCAGGCTGACGATCAGGTCCGCCAAGGTTCCGATGTCGAGAAAATCGCGCAGCTGCTCGCCTCCGGACATATCGAAGACCGTTGCGCCTTGCCGATAAGCTTCCTGTAGCTGCGGCCAGAGCGACTTCGGATTTTGTCCGGGGCCGTACATGTAAAAAAGTCGTCCCCAGGTGAGTGCAAAAGGCAATGTCTCCTTCAGCATATAAAGCTGCTGATGCAGGGCGTGCTTGGCAAAGCCATAGGGGTTTGAAGGTAGGCAGGGCGTCGCCTCCGTGAGCGCGCCATCCTGCATACCATATTCGAAGCATGTGCCGGCGCAGAAAACGGAGTTTAGGCCGCCTTCGATCGCACCTTTCAGGAAGGCGTATTGCCGCGGCAGTTCCGTTTCGAAGTGATGCAGCGAGCGATAGTTCGGCAGGCCATCCCAGGCAAGATGGATCAGGGCGTCGGGTCGTCCCATCGCGGTGAAGGGGTCGCCTGGAGGATCAGCCATGTCCAAGACTTTCCACGCGATGCCGGAGGACGCCGGATTGCCAGGCTTGCGGGAAAGAGCTGTAACCTGAATGCCGCGACGCTCCAGCGCAGCCAGCACATGTCTGCCGATGAAGCCTGTTGCGCCTGTGACGGCGACGGAGGTTACAGCACCCACGCGCGCAGTCCCGGGAAAGGATCGACGGGGTGGCGGATCATTGCGTCATGCCATCGCAGATGAAGTGCACAGAGGGCATCATGTGCCTGAGCACCGCGTAGAATTCCGGTGCCGTCTGCGCGCCGCCGACGAAGCGGTCGATGAGCAGTGCCTTGTCGTGGATGCCGCGCCGAAGATCGGGCTTGCGCTCGACATATTGCGGCCGGAACTGAGCGGCAAGGCGCCCGTTCTCGAATTGCTGAAAGGCGGTAAAGTAACTGTTGCCCTTCTTGCGGAAGCTCTCGAAATCCCATTCCAGCAGGCAATCGATGGCGCAGGCGCGCACGAAGTCTTCGGTCCCGCCGCCCCATTCGTTGCCCAGATCGCGCAGGACATTGAACTGCACTTCGGCAATGGCGCCGGTGAGGCCGAGGCCGGCGTGGAACGGAAACGTCTCCGAAGCGCGGGCATCAGCCGGGGCGACATAGGTCGAGGCGTTGATTACCGACAGCGGGCGGCTGCAAAAGGCGAGTTCCTCTGCGAAGATAAGCGTCTTGGCGGCCCATTCATATTGCGGCAGCGGTGTCGACCAGTCCTGCGCGGCAGGTGCGGAAAAGATTGCTTCGACCACCGAACGGCGGATCGCGGCATGGTAGACGCCGAAGGGCATCTTCGGGACGTTCAGGCTGCCCTTCCAGTAGAAGAAGGCCATGAGCATCGCCGTCTTGTCGAAACGGTCGATATGATAGCGGGTTGGAATGGCGACGGAGGACGTCTTGCCCGGTTCGGCCATGCGGTCGATCTGCAGGGCGGTCCAGGCCAGCGCATCTGTCTGCGGCGAGGTGCGTTCGAGATAATCGACCATCTGGACGAGATCCGGCTCGATGACGTCACCCGCGTTTACGAGCGTCACCCAATCGCCGCTCGCCGCACGGATGGCCTTATACCAAAGCGCCTGCAGCGAAAGGTTCGCATCCGTGATGACGGTGGTGATCCGCGTGTCGGTGTTGCCGGTCAGGACGTCGGGACCCGCAAGCACGATTTCGATATTTGCCTTGCTGTCGGCAAGCAGCGTGTCGATCAGAGAAGAAGGGTTGCAGGAGCCGGCTTGCAGGGGAATGCAGATCGAAAGTTTGGTCATGGCCGGTCTCCAGTGCATGTCCGGCAAGAAGAGGTCTGCCGTTTCAGCGAAATCGTCGTTGCGTCACGGCCGGTCGGGTCGTCCCCTGTCCTGGCCGCGCCCAGGATTTGCGGCGCGTCGAAGCAAGCTTCGTTCAGCGCTGCTGGTCACGCAGGCAAACAAGTGGCTTTCATGCGGAGGAGGGTGCGGTCCTGTCTCCGGCACAAAGCCATTGTTTGCCGGCGTGTGAGGGGAACCTAGAACGGCAAGCTTGAGCGAGGCTTAGCAGCTCTATGCCCCAGAAAAGACGGCATTTTCATCGAGTTTGACCGTTGTTTGAATCTGATTTTCGTAAAAATGCGAATTGTGTAAAATTGTCGATATCCGTTTAAGCGGCCTCTAAACTGTGTGGGCTATTGTCCTCATCACAGGAGCGGAACCGGTGTTCGGTTTCGAGGCATGATGCTCTTCCTCTGTCGAGATGAACTCGACACCAAAAAAATCCGACGCCACCCGGGACAGGGACGAGACGTCAGGAAAACAGGGACAGTATCATGTTGAACAAAGTTTTCTCGATTGCTGCCGCGATCGCCCTAGGCCTCGCAGCTGCCGCTCCGGCAGAGGCCATGACCATTTCTTCGGCCGCCCGTTCGGTCGCGTCCTCCCTTCCGGTTCAGACGGCTGCAGCCGGCCTCAGCGAGCGCGCCGCCTTCTCGCGCCAGCTCTTTTGCCTGGAATATGCGGATGCCTGCGGCACTGAGCGTGCCCGCAAGGTTGCCTATACCAGCAAGCTGCGCACCAAGCTTGCTTCCGTAAACCGCGCGGTCAACCGTGACATGCCGGATATCCGCGCCCGTCGCGAATTCCTGTCGCTGACGGCGCTGTCGGCCGGCGGCGAGGATCACGCGATGATGAAGCGCCGGTTGTTAATCCGGGTCGGTGTTCCCGGCAACGCCATGAAGCTTGCAACCGTGATCAATCCGGTCGGTCGTCGTCACTCGGTCCTGATCGTCGCAACGTCCCATGGCGAGATGGTCCTCGACCATCACACGTCCGACATTGTGAAGCGTCACGACAGCGGCTACAGCTTCGCCTCGATCGAAGCCGTCAGCTTCTTCGAATAAGACTACCGAGACATCGGCCGCCTCGCACAAGCGACGCGCCTTCAAAACCGCCTTGAGGCAACCTTGCCTCGGCACGATTTTGCCTGAACTGTCCCGACTTGCCGCAGGAATGTCCCTTCCTGCGGCTTTTTTTATGCGGGCTTCAGATAGGCCTCGGCGAGTTCCGTCCAGAAGGCGGCGCCGATCGGAAGCAGGTCGTCGTTGAAGTTGTAGCCGGGGTGATGAAGCGATTTTTCCTCGCCGGTGACGCGCGCGCCGAGGAAGAAATAGGTGCCGGGGCGGCCATCGAGCATATAGGCGAAATCCTCGCTGCCCATGAACGGGCGCTCAAGATCGACGACGTTTTCAGCACCGGCAAACCGGATTGCGAGATCACGCACGAAATCGGTTTCCGCCTTGTGGTTGATCGTCGCGTTGTAGCTGCGCAGATAATCCACCGTCGCCGTCATGCCGAAACTTGTCGCCTGGTTCTCGGCAATCAGGCGGATGCGTCGCTCCAGTTCGTCACGTACTTTCGGATCGAAGGAGCGGATGCCGACGACGATCTCGGCGCGTTCGGGAATGATGTTGCTGGCCGAGCCGCTGTGGAACGAACCGACCGTGACGACGCTCGGGTCCATCGGATGGATGTTACGCGAGACGATGGACTGCAGTGCCATGACGATCGAGGCGCCGCAGACAATCGGGTCCGCCGTTTCCTGCGGTTCGGCGCCATGACCGCCGAGGCCGTGCACGGTGATGCGGGCCTCGTCGACTGCCGCCATGATCGGGCCCTCGCGCAGCGCGAATTGGCCGAAGGGCAGGCCGGGTTCGTTGTGAAGCGCAAAGACGGCATCGCAGGGAAATTGGTCGAACAGCCCGTCATCCATCATCAGCTTGGCGCCGCCAAAGTTCTCTTCGGCCGGCTGGAAGATCAGATGCACGGTGCCGTCGAAATTCCGGCGTTCGGCAATGGCGCGCGCGGCGCCCAGCAGCATGGTCGTATGGCCATCATGGCCGCAGGCGTGCATGAGGCCGGGTGTCTTCGAGGCATACTCAAGCCCGGTTTCCTCCTGGATCGGCAGCGCGTCGATATCCGCCCGTATGCCGATCGAACGTTTGCTGGTGCCGTTCTTCAGTGTGGCAACGAGGCCGGTTTTGGCGAAGCCTGTGGTGACCGTGTAGCCCAGCGCCTTGAGCTTGCCGACGAGAAATTCGGAGGTGCGGAACTCCGAAAGCCCGAGTTCGGGATGGGCATGCAGGTCGTGCCGGATGGCGACAAGTTCCGGCATGGCGTTGGTCAGGTTCACGTTCATTGTCATGTCAGGCACCACGGGTTGGTATGCGATTTTCAAGCTTGCGGAAGAGGATGACGAGGATTCCTGTCAGGCACATGTAGATCAGCGCGAGCAGCAGCAGCGGTTCATAGGTGAGGTAGGTGTCCTGTCGCACCTTGGAGATCACGGCATAGACGTCGATGACGGTGATGGTCGCGACGAGCGGGGTGGATTTCAGCTGCAGCACGGTCTCGCCGTTCAGCGTCGGCAGCGCCCGGTGTATGGCGCGCGGCAGCCAGATGTGGCGAAAGACCGTCCAGCGGCTCATGCCGAAGGCGCGGCCGGCCTCCAGCTCTCCCGCCGGCACGCCGGCAAAGGCGCCGCGCATGACTTCGCCCTCGTAAGCCGCGAAGGATATGGTGAGCGCCGCGACGCCATAGGGCCAGGATTCGCGCAAGTAAGGCCAGAGGAACGAGTTGCGGATCTCGGGGAACTGCGGGAAGAGCGAGCCGAGGCCGTAATAGAGCAGCCAGAGTTGAAGCAGCAGCGGCGTGCCCCGGATGACAGTGCAGAAGCCGCTTGCCAGCAGCTTCAGCGGCCAGGGACCGGTGACCTGCACCAGCCCGAGCGGCACGGCGAAGAGAAAGCCGAGAAACGCGGTGCTGAACAGCATGGCAAGCGTGACGACGATACCCCAGCCGAGCTTCGGCAGATATTGTGGCAGCCAGTCCCAGCGCATGAACCACGCGGCCGAAAGCACGATTCCGGCAAAGATGATCATCAACAGGATGCGATGCGGCTGGAAGAAGCTTGCCGCTGTCGGCAGGTCTTCCGGCGTAAACGCCATGGCGTGGGTGGTTTCGTCTGGCGGGGGGATCGTCATGCGGCCTTCACCAGTCCGCGCCGGGCGCGGCGTTCGATGATGCCGATGAAAACGTTCGAGACGAGCGTCAAGGCAAGGTAAAGCGCGCCGGCAGCAAGGAAGAAGAGCAGGTAGGCCTTGGTCGACCCCGCCGCTTGCCGGGTAACGAGCGTCAACTCCGAGAAGCCGACCACGGCGAGAAGGGCGGTGTCCTTCGTCGCGATCAGCCAGAGATTTGACAGGCCGGGAATGGCATAAGGCAGCATGGCGGGCAGGGTGATGCGGCCCATGACCTTCACAGGCGACATGCCGAAGGCCCGCGCGGCCTCGATCTGGCCGGCCGGCACCGCCTTGATCGCGCCGCGCAAAACCTCGGTCGAGTAGGCGCCCTGAACGACGCCGATCACGAATATGCCGGCGGCAAGTCCGCTGATATCGACGGAGGGAAGACCGACAAGGCCAAGTGCCTGATTGATGAGGTCTGTGCCAGCATAATAGAGCAGCAGGATCAGCACCAGTTCCGGCACCGCGCGCACGATGGTCGTGTAGCATTCGAGCAGATCCTTGAGGATCGGCCCGCCGTAGAGCTTTCCGAAAGCACCGCCGACGCCGAGCAGCAGCCCGAGCGAATAGCCGCCGACGGCGATCTGGATCGAATTGAAAAGGCCCGACAGCAGCACGCCACCCCAGCCGGGCGGGGAAAGCGCAAGCAGGCTCCAGTTGATGAAAGGGGCTGGATCGGCCATCGGTTCCTCTGGTCAGGGGGCGGGCGGAACGTCCGCACCGTGTTTATGGCATTTCATTCCTGGTGAGTTTTTTTGCCGTGTGGCTTTGCCCCTCACCCTAGCCCTCTCCCCGCAGGCGGGGAGAGGGGACGATCGCGTTTGCCGCCAATTCCGTCATTACGGATGATAGGTACGAGAACTGCGGCATATCCCTTCTCCCCGCGCGCGGGGAGAAGGTGCCCGACAGGGCGGATGAGGGGCATTACGACCCCTCAGGAATCATCACTCGCCGTAGATGTTGAAGTCGAAATACGCCTTCGAGAACGTGTCATAGGTGCCGTTCTCGCGGATTGCCTTGATGGCGGCGTTGAGCTTGCCCTTCAGTTCGTCCTCACCCTTGCGAATACCGATGCCGACGCCGGCACCGAGGATGGCCGGGTCATCCTTGACGTTGCCTTTCAGCTCGCAGCATTCCTTGCCCTGATCGCTCTTCAGGAAGGCGTCGAGCGCGATCGCATCGGCCTGAACCGCATCGAGGCGGCCGGCGGCGAGATCCTGGTTGGCTTCATCCTGCGTCTGGTATTCCTTCACCGTCGCGCCGTTTTCACCGAAATACTTGTTGGCGTAGTCCTGATGCACGGTCGAAACCTGAACGCCGATCGTCTTGCCGGAAAGGCCTTCCGGCGTGGCTTCGAAGGCAACGCCCTTTGGACCGATGACGCCGGTCGGGGTGTTGTAATATTTGTCGGAGAAATCGATCGTCTTCAGACGCTCTTCGGTGATCGACATGGAGCCGATAATGATATCGATCTTCTTCGACGTCAGGGCCGGAATGATGCCGTCCCATGCAACGGGGGTGATCACACAGTCGAGCTTGGCCTCGGCGCAGATGGCCTTCTGGAATTCCACTTCCCAGCCTTCCCAGTTGCCGGAGGCATCCGGCGAGGTGAACGGCGGATAAGGCTCGGCGGCAAAGCCGACCTTGATCTGCTCGGCCTGCGCGGCGATGCCGCCGGAGATACCGATGGCCGCTGCCAGCGCGATCACTTTCAATGTCTTATGCATGCTGTACCCCTTGTTTTTGGTCGTTGAGCATTCAGTGGATGGAGCTGATGAAGCGCTTCAGGCGCTCGGATCTGGGATCGCCGAAAATCTGGTCCGGCGACCCCTGTTCCTCGATTTTTCCCTGCGACAGGAAAACGATGTGGTTGGAAACCTCGCGCGCAAACTTCATCTCGTGGGTGACGAGGATCATGGTGCGCTTTTCGCTGGCGATATCGCGGATAACGGAGAGAACTTCGCCGACAAGCTCGGGATCGAGCGCCGAGGTCGGCTCGTCGAAGAGCATGACCAGCGGCTGGATGGCAAGCGCGCGGGCAATGGCGGCCCGCTGCTGCTGGCCGCCGGAAAGGAAAGCCGGATAGGCGTCGCGCTTTTCGTAAAGCCCGACGCGGCGCAGAAGCGTTTCGGCGGTGGCGATCGCCTCGTCCTTCGGCCGCCCGAGTACATGCACCGGCGCCTCGATGACATTCTGCAGGATGGTCATGTGCTGCCAGAGATTGAAGCTTTGGAACACCATGCCGAGCTGGGCGCGCAGCCGCTCCACCTGCTTGCGGTTGGATGGCATCAGCCCGCCGCGCCCATCCTTCTTCATGGCGATGGTCTCGCCATGGATCGAAACGGAGCCTGCCGAGGGCAGTTCCAGCATGTTGATACAGCGCAGGAGGGTCGATTTGCCGGAGCCTGAGCCGCCGATTATGGCGATCACGTCACCCTGACTTGCCGTCAGCGAGACACCTTTCAGAACCTCCAGGGGCCCGAAACGTTTGTGCAGATCAGTCACTGCAATCGCCTGGGCTTCTCCGGTCATGAAAAGGCTGTCTCCGTCACGGGAGACGTCGGAATTGGAGGCATGAAAACAGTTCCCCTGGTTTTCTTTTTCGTGCGGCATTTTTGCCTGTCACGCTGTTCCATGAATGCATCGTGGCACTTGTGCGGAAATTATTCAACCGTATAATAACGCCATCGCCGCTTTTTTTGGCGATGCCCTCCACTGATCAATTTTCCAACAGGAGTAGACGATGACGGCTTATGGTTCGCAGGAAATGTCGGCCAATCTCAAGCGTGTTCTGATGCGCCGGCCGGGTGCGAGCCTTGCGGGCGCCAATGCCGCCGAGTGGCATTATGGCCCGACCTTCAATGGCGAGAAGGCCGTACGTCAGTATACCGAGTTCGCAAACTACATCGAGAAGTCCGGTGCCGAAATCCTCTGGCTGGAAGACAAGGGCGACGGCCTTGCGGATGCGATGTTCACCCATGACCCCTCGCTGATGACCGACAAGGGGGCGATCATCCTGCGCATGGGCAAGCCGCTGCGCGAAAAGGAGCCGGCGCTGCACGAGGCCGCTTACAAAAAGGCTGGCATCCCGATCCTCGGCAAGATCACCTCGCCGGGCACGGTCGAAGGCGGCGATTGCATTTGGCTCGACGCCGAGACGCTGATTGTCGGTCGCGGCGTGCGCACCAATGAGGAAGGCATCGCCCAGCTTTCGGAAATTCTGGAACCGCACGGCATCACCGTGCTCGGCTATGACCTGCCGCTCTGGCATGGTGAAGAGGCCTGCCTGCACCTGATGTCGGTCATCAGCCCGCTTTCGGCCGATCTGGCGCTGGTTTTTGCGCCGCTACTGCCGGCTTCATTGTACCTGCTCCTCAAGGAATGGGGCATCACCATGATTGAGGCGCCGGCCGATGAGTTCCATGCCAGCAACGGTCTCAGCCTCAACGTCCTGCCGGTTCGCCCGAAGGACGTGATCATGGTCGAGGGTTTCCCAAAGACCAAGGCTGCGATGGAGGCCGCCGGTTGCATCGTCACCACCTTCGAGGCCGATGCGCTCTGCATCGCCTGCGAGGGTGGCCCGACCTGCCTGACGCGTCCCGTTCTGCGCCGCGCCGCATGACACGACGCACGTTCCATCGCGCCCCGGAGGGCGAACGCCGGCAGGAGCTGATCGAGGCCACCCTCGACAGCATCGCCGAGTTCGGCCTGAAAGGCGCGACGGTGCGGCAGATTGCGCTCAAGGCCGGCGTGACAGCCGGTTTGGTGCGCCATTATTTCGATTCGAAGGACCAGATGGTCGCCGATGCCTATCGGCTGGTGCTGTCAACCTTTGCTGTCAAGGCGATCGAGGTCGATGGAGATGCGCGGGCAAGGCTTCGCGGCTTCATCTCGCGCAACCTCACGGCGCCGGTCGCCAATGGCCGGAGCCTCTCGCTTTGGGCGTCCTTCATCAGCCAGGTGCGGGTCGATCCGGAGCTGGCGGCCATTCACCGCGAAGGCTATCTCGGCTTTCGCAACGACCTGCAGGGCCTGATTGCCGATCTTCTGGCGGCGGAAGGCAAGCCCCATGGGGAAGCAGAATGCCGGCGGTTGGCGATCGCCATCAACGGCATGATCGACGGCCTCTGGCTGGAAGGCTGCCTTGCCGGCGAGCTCTTTGAGGAAACCGAACTTGTGTCCATTGCGCTTGCTTCGGCCGAAGCCCTGCTCGGCCTGCCGCTTGGCCCGCTTGAACAGAATACAGACGCCTCTTAGCCGCTCAGTGCCGGCAGGGGGAAGGGTAGGAGAACTCCATGCGTTATTCATCGATCACCGATCGCCTCGCCGATCTCGGCTCCGGCAAATGGGCGCTGCACATCCGCGCCCGCCAGTTGAAGGCAAGCGGTGCCGATATCATCGAGTTGACCATCGGCGAGCCGGACCTGCCGCCGGACCCTTCGCTGCTGGCCGAGGCGCAGCGGGCGATGAATGCCGGCCGTTATCGCTATTCCAATGGTCGCGGCGAGCCGGCTGTCGTGAAGGCTCTTGCCGCGCGCTACGCCAAGCGCCGCGCTGATGTGACAACGGAAAACGTGCTGTGCTTCCCCGGCACCCAGACGGCGCTGTTTGCCGTCATGCTTGGTCTGGCGGAAGCCGGCGACGCCGTGCTCGTCGGCGATCCCCTCTATGCCACCTATGAAGGCGTCATCCGCTCCACCGGTGCCCATCAGGTTCTCGTGCCGCTGAAGGCCGAGCACGGGTTTCATATGCAGGCCGTCGATCTCGAAAAGGCGATCACCCCGGAGTGCCGGGTGCTGCTCCTCAACACGCCGCACAATCCGACGGGCGCCGTGCTGACCAAGGCGGAAATCAGGGCGATCGGCGAGGTCTGCCGCAAGCACGATCTCTGGATCGTCTCGGACGAGGTCTATGAAGAGCTGATCTTTGCCGGCGAGTTCGCCTCGCCCTTCGATATGCCGGAACTGGCCGAGCGCACCATTGTCGTCTCCTCGATCTCGAAATCCCATGCCGCGCCGGGTTTCCGCAGCGGCTGGGCCATCGGTCCTGCGGAATTTGCGAACCGGCTGCTGCCAGTGTCCGAAACCATGCTCTTTGGCGTCCAACCCTTCATCGCCGACATGACGGCCTATGCGCTGACCCATGAAATCGGCACGTCGGCTGCGATGCGGGCCTCCTATCGCAGCCGCGCGGCATTGATTGTGAAGGCATTGGATCAGGCACCCGGCGTCACGCCGCTGCCGCCGGAAGCGGGCATGTTCATTCTGCTCGATGTCTCGGGAACCGGATTGCGCGGTGCAGACTTTGCCCTTCGGCTGCTGGAGGAGGAGAGCGTGGCGGTCATGCCCGGCTCGTCCTTCGGCGATCAGGCCGCAGATTATGTGCGCGTCAGCCTGACAGTGCCGGAAGACAAGATCGACGAAGCCTGCCGCCGCATCACTCGGCTCGCCGCACGGCTTTCCAATGGACAAGGTTTTCTGAAGGAGCGCCGTGCATGACGGAAGCAATGAAGACGGTCGGCGAGGTTCTGGTGGATCTGCTCGAAGCCAATGGTGTGGAAGTCGTGTTCGGCATTCCCGGCGTTCATACGGTCGAGCTTTACCGCGGCCTCGCCGCCTCGAAAATCCGCCATATCACGCCTCGTCACGAGCAGGGCGCCGGCTTCATGGCCGATGGTTATGCCCGCGTCAGCGGCAAGCCGGGCGTGGCGCTGGTCATCACCGGGCCGGGCCTTACCAACACCATCACGGCAATGGCGCAGGCACGGCAGGATTCGATCCCGATGCTGGTCATCTCCGGCGTCAACCGCCGCGATTCCCTCGGCCACGGCCGCGGCCTGCTGCATGAGCTTCCCGATCAGCACGGCATGATCAAGACGCTGGCGCTCTATTCCCAGACGTTGCTCAACCCAGCCGATCTCGCCTCCGTCGTCGAGCGCGCCTTCGCGGTCCTGACGTCCGGGCGGCCGGGGCCTGTGCACATCGAAATCCCGACGGATGTGATGACCGCCCGCATCCCTGATCCCGTGCTGCGCAAGGCGACGGCAACCCGTCCGCGCGCCGACGCCGAAACCCTGCAGAAGGCGGCGATCCTCTGCAGTGCCGCACAGCGCCCCGTCATCCTGTGCGGTGGCGGCGCGATCACGGCCGAGGAGGAAATCCGAACGCTTGCCGAACGCATCGGTGCGCCGGTTGTCATGACGGTCAATGCCCGTGGCATGATGGCAGGCCATCCGCTCCGGGTCCCCGCAAGCCCCAGCCTCAAGGCGGTTCGTGCGCTGGTTTCGGATGCGGATCTGGTTCTGGCGCTTGGCACGGAAATGGGCCAGACCGACTATGACATGTATGCCGACGGCGGCTTCCCGATCCTCGGAAACCTTATCCGCACGGATATCGACCCGGCGCAGCTTGCCCGCGGCCAGCATGCGACGCTCTCGATTCTCTCCGGCGCCAAGGCGGCGACGGCCGGCATTCTCGCCTTCCTCACCGGCAACCCGGCTGCCAGGGGCAAGGAACGTGCAGAAGCGACCCGCAAGGCGGCGCTCGCAGAGCTGACCCCCAAGATGCGTGCGGAGATCGGCGTGGTCGACGCGATCTACCGCGCCCTGCCGGATTGCGCGATTATCGGCGATTCCACTCAGGCCGTTTATGCCGGAAACCTCTATTGCGACGCGCCTCGCGCCCGCTCGTGGTTCAATTCGGCCACCGGCTTCGGCGCGCTCGGTTATGCGCCACCGGCAGCGGTCGGGGCGGCGGTTGCGGTGCCGGATAAACCCGTTGTCTGCCTCGTCGGCGATGGCGGCATCCAGTTTTCTCTGGCCGAACTCGGCTCTGCGGTCGATGCTGCCGCTCATGTCATCTTCCTCGTCTGGAACAATGACGGGTATCAGGAGATCGAAAACTTCATGGTCGACAACGGCATCACCCCGGAAGGTGTGAAGCCTTCGGCACCCGATTTCCTGCTGACGGCGCAGGCTTATGGTGTGCCGGCCATCCGGCTGAAGACGATTTCCGAACTGCAACTGGCCCTGACGGAAGCCAAGGGACGCCAGGGCCCGTCGTTAATCGAGATTCACCAGACGCGCACGGCAGGTGTCACGGCGTGAGAGGCCGCAGGCGGGGAGAGGGGACGGTGGAGCGCCGGGCTCCCAGCCCATGCCCAAACATGGTAAGGTTTGACTTTATGCTCTGTCGATGGTTCTTAAGGCGCTCGCGCGCCCGTTGAATCGGCGCGTTAACCGGAAGGACGGTCCTTGGCGGACTTTGAAGGCGAGATTTCGGAACGCAGGCAGAAGGGCAGGCTCTTTGCCCTGCTGTGGATTCTGTTCGCCGCCTTTGCCATGCAATTCGTCGCCTCGGCCCAGATTCTGTCCTCGCGCCTCGTCGCGCAGCAAAACGCCGGGAACTTCTCGTCGTCCGATACCGGGTCTTCCGAGACCCTGCTGTCGCGCCACATTGCCCGCTCTCTTCCCGCCGCCGACCTGCGCTTCACCGCCGATCGCGGTGATTTCAAGGGTACGCCCGGCGGCCCTGATCCGTTCCTTCTGCCGACGTCCGTCGATCTTGCCGTTCCAGCCTATGGCGGCATGGCTGACGTCAGCGTCTTCAAAGCTGCCGGCCTTGGCATTGCGGGCCGGTCCATGCAGGCCCGCGGTCCGCCGCTTGCCGCCTGATATCGGGCTTTGAGCCCTTGCGGCACCTGTCGCCTTTATTCCTGTACAGATAGCATCCTGCATCCCGGTTTTCGGGAGGGCAGGCATTGATGGAAACAAATCATGCGCACTTCGAAATGGGCCGCCTTGGCCTATATCGCGATTACCATCTTCGGTATCATCGCGGTGCTCCCAAACGTATTGTCGCCCGAAACGCGCGAGCGTTACTCCGCTTTCCTGCCGGTTCCGCCGGTCACGCTCGGCCTCGACCTGCGCGGCGGTTCGCACCTTGTCCTTGAGGTCGATGCCGCTGGGCTCCGCAGAGCGCGCCTCAACACGCTGCTGGATGATATCCGCGGCGTCCTGCGCGCCGAGCGCGTTCCGGTCTCGTCCGCCCGCATCGCCGGCGATACGATTCAGGTCAAGATCCCGGATCAGGCCGATCGCGACAAGGTTCTGCCCAAGATTCAGGAACTCGCGGTTCCCGCCGGCGCTCTCGGCTTCGGTACGGCAAGCGCCGATATCGAGGTTACGACCGCCGATGACACGATCACCGTCAACCAGACGGAAGCCGGTCTTACCGAACGCATGACGGCTGCCGTCGACCAGAGCCTCGAAATCATTCGTCGCCGCGTCGACCAGGTCGGCGTCGCCGAACCGCTCATCCAGCGCGTCGGCTCCGACCGCATCCTCGTACAGCTGCCGGGCCTTCAGGATCCGACCCGCCTGCGCCAGCTGCTCGGCTCCACCGCGCAGATGAGCTTCCACATGCTCGACCAGACGGTCGATGTGACCCAGCCGGCGCCGCGCGGCGTCGATATTCTGCCGGGTGCAAACGACGGCAACCGCTATCCGGTCGAAAGCCGCATCGCCATTTCCGGCGAGCGTCTGGCCGATGCCAAGGCTGGTTTCAACCAGCAGACCAATGAGCCGATCGTTTCCTTCACCTTCGATACGCAGGGTGCCCGCCAGTTCGCGGAAATCACCCGTGACAATGTCGGCCGTCCGTTCGCCATCGTGCTCGACGGCAAGGTGCTGACAGCACCGGTCATCCGCGAGCCGATCGTCGGTGGCCAGGGCCAGATCAGCGGCAACTTCACCGCCCAGGAAGCAACGGTTCTCTCAGCACTTCTGCGCTCCGGTGCGCTGCCGGCGCCTCTCACGATCATCGAAGAGCGCTCCGTCGGCCCGAACCTCGGTTCCGACTCGATCCGTATGGGTATCTACACCGGTCTTGCCGGCTTCATCGCCGTCTGCGTGATGATGCTGGCGCTCTACACCACCTGGGGCGTCATCGCGATCCTCGGCCTTATCCTCCACACCATCCTGACCGTCGCGATCCTGGCCATGCTCGGCTCGACGCTCACCTTGCCCGGTATCGCCGGTATCATTCTCGGGATCGGTATGGCGGTGGATGCGAACATCCTGATCAATGCCCGTATTCGAGAAGAAACCGCCGCCGGCGCAGGGGCCATGAAGGCGCTCGATGTCGGATTCGGCAAGGCCTTTGCCACGATCGTCGATGGTAACGTCACGACGCTGGTCGGCACCATCCTGCTGTTCATGTTCGGCACGGGTCCGGTGCGCGGCTTCGCCATCACCATGATGATCGGTATCATCATCTCGATGTTCACCTCGATCACCGTCGTACGCGCGATGATGCACGAACTGGTGATCCGCCAGAAACTCAAGAAGATCGAAATTCATTCGATCTTCGGCAAGGTTCCGAGCATCCCGAGCTTCTCCTTCATGCGCGGTCGCTTCGTCGCCATCGGCATGTCGGCCTTCCTGTCGATCAGCTCCGTCGTGCTGTTCTTCTATCCGGGCCTAAACTACGGCATCGATTTCGTCGGCGGTATCCAGGTTGAAGCGACTTCGAAGCAGCCACTGCAGATGGCGGAGATCCGCGAGAAACTCGAAGGGCTGAACCTTGGCGAAGTCGCGCTACAGGACTTCGATCAGGGCAAGTCCGTCCTCGTTCGTGTTCAGCGTCAGGAGGGCGGCGAAGAGCAGCAGACCGTCGCGCTCAACGCCATTAAGGCGGCTGTCGCCGAAGTCATTCCGGATGCCGCCTTCGAGCGCACGGAAGTCGTTGGCCCCACGATCAGTGCCGAGCTTGCCCGCTCCGGCTTCCTCGCTGTCGGTCTCGCCATGCTTGCCATCCTGATCTACATCTGGTGGCGGTTCGAATGGCACTTCGCAGTGGGCGCCATTGTGACCCTGATTCTCGATATTACCAAGATGATTGGCTTCTTCGCGCTGACAGGCATCGACTTCAACCTGACGGCTATCGCAGCCGTGTTGACGCTGATCGGTTACTCGGTCAACGACAAGGTCGTCGTTTACGACCGCATGCGTGAAAACCTGCGCAAGTACAAGACGATGCCGTTCTCCGAACTGATCGATCTATCGATCAACCAAGTGATCATGCGATGCATCTTCACTTCGGTCGCCATTCTGGCTTCGCTGGTGCCGATGGCGATCTGGGGGGGCGATCCGGTCAAGCCTTTCGCTTGGCCGATGGTCTTCGGCGTTATCGTCGCGACCACGTCTTCGATCTATATCGGCGGCCCAATCCTGCTGTTTCTCAGCCGCTGGTGGAAGGATCGCGAGGGCGCCCGCGCACCGGGGACGGAAGTCGTCAAGGGCTGACGGCCGGTACGGATACCAAAACAAAAAGGGCGGCTCGCGATGGGCCGCCCTTTTTTTGTCGCATGACGCGCCTATATCGTTTGGAAAGCGGTGACGAACATAGGCGATTTGTAGATGCAAATTCTGTGTTCGCGGCAAACGAGAAGAGATTTTACCTCAGAAGACGCCAGAGTCAGAATTAAGAGAATTATTTTCTCGTTTCATCCGTTTTAAATTGACTAAATTGGTGGATTATTATAGTTTTCCATCATCCGCAGCAGATGGCTGGTCGCGGAGTAACCCAGGGATCGCCGATCATGTCCGGCGATCACAACATCGAAGGAGGGTGTCATGACTGTTACAAAAAACCACGCTACCCTCTTCGGTATGCGTTCCTATTGTCGCGCAACGAAAGTCCTTTGCATTCGCGCTCCTTGGCGAATGTGATCGAGACACAAGACCTTTCTTGAATTTTTGCACGATTTGAATTGATCCGCGCGCAGGCGTGGAGGGAGCGTTTGTCATGAACAAGCAAGTCATCGAGTTTGCCGGCGAGGCCGTTGGGGTTGTTGTCCCGGAAGCTGATTATCTGAAGTTTGTCGCGGTCAAGTATCATGTCTGGGATCTCGATTCGCGGCGGTTCGGTTCGGCGGATGAGGCTCGTGCCGCCGTGCGCCAGCTCGTTGCAGGCAACAGGCTTTCGGCAAACCAGGATTACGTTGCTGGTGCCGCAAATCGATTTGTTGCGGCATAAACGTCTCATTCGACGCAGTTTCGCCCACTCTTTTTACTAAATCTGTATATTGGCATGGTTGTTCTATGCTATGCCTAGGGAAAATATGCGCGTGAGCGGGCTGCATGTGCGTCATGCCCGCGAAAAGAGTGAACTCCGATGCTGACGAAAAAGGGCAAATACGGGTTGAAGGCTCTGGTCGATCTGGCCAACCTCCATCCGGGCGAGACTGCATTCATCACCGAGATTGCAACCCGCAACAACATTCCGAAGAAATTTCTGGATACCATCCTCCTCGAGCTCCGCAATGCGGGCATCCTGCGCTCCAAGAAGGGTCCGGGTGGTGGCTATTCCTTGTCGAAGCCTGCGTCCGAAATCAGGATTGGTCAGGTCATCCGCACGCTTGACGGCCCGCTTGCGCCGATCCGCTGTGCCAGCCGCACGGCCTATGAAGTGTGCGATGACTGCAACGACCCGGAGACCTGCGAAGTGCGCCGGTCCATGACGCTCGTACGTGATGCGATCGCCGATATCCTGGATACGATGACGCTTGAGGATTTCTGTCGCAGCGGCAGCCTTCCGTTCGCCGAGGAGCCTGTGGTAAAACAGGCGGGCTGACATCTGTAGGTGAGGGTCTCGCCTCGCCGCAAATCAGGCAGATAATCTGGAAATGCACTGCCCGCTTCACAATACCGCGGCCGGCATTTTGATTTGTCACAACCACGTTCTCGGTATAACGGGTGGGCGACAGTAATCGGAGCCATGTAATGGGCCTCAGGCAAGTTGATACCTATTCTCCCCAGCAGACGGCGGTGCTCGAGTCCGTTTCGCGGACGATGTCGGCGACCGTTGACGGCGTAAACGCACTGGCAGCGCGCTTTCAGGCCGACAAGGCCTTCGCGCGCAGTTTCGTCGATGCGGTCTCGCTGATCGGCGAGCGCCGCGGCCGCGTTGTCGTGTCCGGTGTGGGCAAAAGTGGTCATATCGGCCGCAAGATTGCGGCAACCATGGCATCGACCGGCACCTCGGCCTACTTCGTCCATCCGACGGAAGCCAGCCATGGCGATCTT
The DNA here is from genome assembly GCF_001931685.1 of Pararhizobium arenae. GTDB lineage: Bacteria > Pseudomonadota > Alphaproteobacteria > Rhizobiales > Rhizobiaceae > Pararhizobium > Pararhizobium arenae. Next base: position 110,247 of record NZ_MOOY01000008.1, read on the forward strand.
GGTATGGTGACCTCGGATGACGTGCTGATCCTGCTGTCATGGTCGGGCGAAACGGTGGAACTCGGGCCGATGCTGGCCTATGCCAAGCGTTTCAATGTTGCTGTCGTCTCCATCACCTCGAATGCGGAAAGTCTGCTCGCCCGCAACTCGGATGCGGCGATCACCCTGCCAAAGGTTCAGGAAGCTTGCCCGCACGGCCTTGCGCCGACCACTTCGGCGCTGCTGCAGCTCGCGGTCGGCGATGCGCTTGCCATAGCGCTTCTGGAGCGTCGCGGGTTTTCGGCGCAGGATTTCAAAACCTTTCATCCGGGTGGCAAGCTCGGCGCGCAGCTTCTTCTCGCGCAGGAACTTGCCCATGTGGGAGAGGCCGTGCCGTTGCTGCCGCTTGGCAGCAAGATGGGCGATGCCGTCATCCAGATGTCCGCCAAAGGTTTTGGGGTCGTCGGCATCTGCGATGCCGAGGGCAAGCTCGCCGGGGTCATCACCGATGGCGACCTTCGCCGTCATATGTCCAAGGAGCTTTTGCTGCAGACCGTGGATGCAGTCATGTCGCACCATCCGCGCGTGATTCGTGGTAACCTGCTCGCCAGCGCCGCCATGGAGATGATGCAGGCCCAGAAGGTGACCGTGCTTTTCCTGGTGGATGAGAATGGTACGGCGTGCGGTATCCTGCACATTCACGATCTGCTGCGGGCCGGCGTGATCTGACACAGGCCGTCCGGCAAGGTCGCGGGCGCCTGCTTTCGGTTCAGAGGGCATCTTGCAGATATCAAGCGCTGAGAGCTTCGCAGAAAACGATACAGTGACGGCATCCGGGACGGCAAAATTGAAACCGACCTTCGCGTTTCATTTCCAGGGATGGAAACGGCCGATTTTCGAACGTTATTTTCCGGACAGAAAATTTACGTTCGTACCGATGTATGTTTCTGAACATGCATTTCGCAAGATATGGATGCCGCTGATCCGGGCCGAGGAGACGCCCGAAATTTTCGTCTGGAACCTGGGATTGCCGGAGGGTCTGCGCGCTTTCGCACGGGAAAACGGCATTCCGCTTTTTCTGGTCGAAGATGGTTTCCTGCGCTCCCTGGAGCCCAACGCCACTCGGACGCCGCCTCTGTCTCTGACATTGGATAGCGGCGCGCTTTATTTCGACAGCCGCAACCCATCGGATATGGAAGTGCTTTTGTCGTCTTACGATTTCGAGGGAGATCCCGGGCTGATGGAACGTGCCCGAAATGGTATCCGCCTTCTGCTCGACACGGGAATCAGCAAATATAACACCGACGGACGTTCCGATGTTCACGCTCTTTACGGCGAGAAGAGAGGAAAACGGGTGCTCGTGGTCGGGCAGGTCGAGGACGATGCCTCCATCAAGCTCGGCTGTGATCAACCGTTTACAAACAATGATCTGGTCCGGCTTGCAGCGCAGGAAAACCCCGGCGCGCAGATTATCTACAAACCCCATCCCGATGTCCTGAACGGCGTGAGGCTGGCGCAATCTCGACCTGCCGATGTCGCGCATCTGTGCACGATCATTGATGCGCCTCTGACGATGGCCAAGGCCTTCGAGAGCGTCGATCACGTCTACACGATAACGTCGCTGGCAGGGTTCGAGGCTGTGCTCCGCGGACTGAAAGTAACCGTCCGAGGTGCGCCGTTTTATGCAGGCTGGGGACTGACGGACGATCGCCAGCCGACGCCCCGGCGGGCGCGAAAACTGTCGGTTGAAGCATTGTTCGCCGCAGCCTATCTGCTCTACCCGCGCTATTTCGATCCGGCGACCGGTGCGGCTCGCTCATTTGAGGAAACCGTGCACGCGATTCACGCGCGGTTGGCGAAACCCCGCGAGCCGTCGCGGAAATCCGCGGGGAAAGTGGCATGGCAGCCTATCGGACCTTACGGAATTCTGGGCTGGCGCCATCTGTTAACCCCGTTCATTGCCCCGATCGTCGCGAGCATAGGTCACCCGATTGACGCGGAGACATTCCGGCAGAACCCGATCGAATTCTTCCGTGAGTTGCCCCAGAGAAAATATCGCTTGATTGGCCGCATTATCTACCCGTTCGGCGCATAGACGGTACATCGCCCGTTGCGCGGCTTTTGGAGGCCGGGGTAAACTGATAGAAGCTTGCCGTTCGGTTCGCTGTCTCGCCGGCGAAAGCGATCAAGCCATAAGGATGCCTGTATTTTGAATCCCTTCGTAACCCATTATCGTGTGGTTGGAGCGCTTCTCATTCGCGAGATGGAAGCCCGCTTCGGCAGCAAGCCGGGGGGCTACGTCTGGGCTTTGCTCGATCCGGCGGCGCACATCATCCTCATGACGCTGCTGTTCCAGGCCATTGCGCGGGCTCCAGCTCTGGGTACGAATTTTCCGCTGTTCTTCGCGACCGGCTATCTCGGTTTCCAGTTTTATCAGGCGATGGTGAGTTATGTGAATGGAGCAGTAAAGTCGAACCGTACCCTGCTGAGCTACCCGAACGTGGCACCCTTCGATGCTGTTGCGGCCCGCGCCATCCTTCAATCGCTGACGACCGCGCTGGTTGCTTGCATCGTGCTCGGCGTCATACTTGCGTACATGCGGGTGCCGCCGACCTTGCACTGGGCGCCGATCCTCGAAGCAGCCACGGTCGCGAGCATACTCGGCCTCGGCATCGCCCTCATCAACAATGTCATGTTTTTGAAGTATCCGCTCTACGAGCAGCTCTTCACGATCGTCAACCGACCGATGTTCCTGATCTCCGGCGTGTTCTTTCTACCGGACGCCATACCGCTGCCCTATCGGGACATCGTGCTGTTAAATCCGCTTGTGCATGTTACAATGCTGTTTCGAACCGGTTTCTATGATGGTTACCGCGCAGCCGGGCTTGATCCGGTCTATCTCTACAATTTCGCATTTTTGACACTCTTTTTAGGGATGACATTGTTTACCTTTTCCTCCTCCCTGTTGAGAAATGAATGATCCGGCTAGAGCAGGCGACAAAATTCGCACGCACAAGGGGTATCAAGAAACCCATTCTGAACGAGGCTTCGCTGGTGCTCCAGCGCGGGCGCAGCGTCGGCCTGCTCGGTCGCAACGGTGCGGGCAAGTCCACCCTGCTGCGCCTGATTGCCGGAACCATTCGCCTTGATAGCGGTCGTATTATCCGCCAGGGCAGGGTCTCCTGGCCGCTTGGCTTCCAGGGCAGTTTTCAAGGATCGATGACGGGCGAACAGAATGTTCGTTTCGTCGCGCGCATTTATGGCGTGGATACTCGTCAGCTGATTGATTACGTTCAGGACTTCGCCGAGCTCGGTCCGTTCTTCCAGGCTCCGGTCAGCAGCTATTCGTCCGGCATGAAGGCACGTCTGGCGTTTGGCTTGAGTATGGGTGTCAACTTCGACTATTATCTCGTGGACGAGATCACGGCGGTTGGCGACTCAAACTTCAAGAAGAAATGCCAAGAGGTGTTTCGGACCCGACTTCAGAGTTCCGACGTGATCATGGTTTCGCACAGCACATCGACCATTCTCGACTATTGCGATTGCGGCGTCGTATTGGAAGGCGGGAAATTAACCTATTACGACGATGTTCAAGATGCGATAAAAGCGCATAAGAACAATATGAAGGGTTCTTAAATGGCAGTCATCAAGAACATCGGCCGCAGTGGCGTCAAACAGGAAGCTGCCAAGGCCGGGGAGCCCGCAAAGCCGAAGAGCGTCGATCTTCTCGAAGGACTGCTGAGCCCCGAGGAGCGCGTTGTCACGCCGCTCAACCCGGGGCGCAACAAGTTGAAGCCTGCAACGAAGGCTCCGGAAAAGCCCGCCGGATTGCTCAAGAAGTTGCGCAAACTGCGCATGCGACATGCCGTGATCGTCGGCAGCTTTATCGCAGGCGTGGCCATTCCTGCCTCGCTGTCGACCTTCTACATGATCTTTGTCGCAGCCGACCAGTATCACAGTTCGGCGTCCTTCGCTGTCAGAAGCATCGATGCCGCCAGCGGCGGTGATCTGATGGGCCTCTTCACCCAGGCATCGTCCGGCAACACGACATCGGACAGCTACATCCTGATCGACTATATCCGCAGCTCCAAAATGCTGGCTGAGGTCGAACAAAAGTTCGATCTTGATAGTATTTTTGCCGTGCGCGGCCTCGATTATTTCTATGGCCTGTGGGGTGGAGAAGCACTTGAGGACAAGCTTGCCTATTGGCGCAACATGGTCCGGGTCAACTTCGACCATGCGTCCGGCATCATGGAGCTGGAAGTTCGCGCTTTCGATCCCGTGCAGTCGCAGGAAATCGCCAAATTCGTGATCCAGAAAAGCGATGAGCTCGTCAACAACCTGTCCTCTGACGCGCGCGAAGGCGTGCTTCGCGCGTCGCGTGAGGAGGTGGAGCTTTCTGAGAAGCGGCTTGCCGAAGCGCGCGTGGCTTTGCGCGCCTACCGCGATCAGTCGCAGGAAGTCGATCCGGTCGAAGGCGCCAAGCTGGCGCTACAGATCGTCGGCGGTCTCGAAGCTGAACTCGTCAAGCTCAATTCCGATCTCGCGACAGCAAGAACCCAGATGGGGGACGATACGCCGCGTATGCGCGTGCTGAAAGCACGGATCGAGAGCCTTGAGCAGCAGCTGGCAACCGAGCGGCAGCGATTGGGCAGTGGTGATGCGAGCGGCACGGAGGGCGCCTCTTCGGATGTCGCGGGCCGTATACAGAAATACGAATCCCTTGAAACCGAACGGGAGTTTGCGGAACGCGCCTACGGTGCTTCCCTGGCAAGCCTTGAAAAGGCGCGCATGGATGCCAGCAGCAAGCAGCGGTATCTCGCAACCTTTATCGAGCCGACGCTGTCTGAGCTCGCCCAATATCCGAGCCGGCTCCTCAACTCCTTCATCGTGACGCTCGGCTTGCTTTTCGCCTGGGCCGTCTTTGTGATGGGTTACTACAACATTCGCGACCGCAACTGATCCTCGGTGATGGTTGCTGGTGGCGGCGCGAAAGGCTGTGTGCCTTCCTTGCCGCCGACCGGTCGGGGTATTGGATCTGTGTTGGGCGCCTTTCAAGCTTGCGGCGCCCATGAGTTCGAGAATGAATTTCCTTTCAAGACTATGGAATCGTCTGCGCTCGCTTCCCCGTGTGCGCTTGCTGCGGCCTTTGGGTGTCGTTCTCGATTGGGGCAAGGCCAACAAGGTTGTTGCACCTCGCAATATGGTTGCGACCGTCCGGCTGCGGGGTACGGACAATCTGGTGGAGATGGATCGCTCCTCGCGCTTCACGGGCCATATCACCGTGCAGGGCAATGGAAACCGGGTAATCATCGGCAAGAATTGCCGGTTGGCCGGCGAGATTCTGGTCAAGGGCAACAAGCAGACGGTCACCATCGGCGACAGGACCACCTTCGTTTCGGTCTATCTTTTGTGCATGGAAAACAAAGATATAACCATCGGGCGACATTGCATGTTCTCCCGTGATATCGAAGTACGAACAAGTGACGCCCATGCTTTGATCGACAACAAGAAGCGCGTTCGACTCAATCCCGCAGCCTCCGTCACGATCGGCGATCACGTGTGGGTCGGCGTCGGCGCCGTGATCAGCAAGGGAACGGTCATTGCCGACGACAGTGTCGTCGGCGCGAAATCCTTCGTCAACAAGGTCTTCGAGGAAGGCAATGTCGTGATCGGCGGCACGCCCGCGAAGATCATTCGTCGCGGCGTTACTTGGGATCGTGGAAGGAAACAGCGCTATACCCGCGAATGGCTCGATTCCTGGCGCAAGCCCCCGGAAGAATTGTGATTACCGATCGCTACGTTTTTCCGGTCGTGTCCGCGGTTTGGGAGTGACGAAACCGTTTGGCTCGTTCAGCAGACGGCTATCGAGACGGGCGGCGATCGCCTCAGCTCCGGCATCCGTTCCCGCCGAGGAGTAGAAGTTCCCGCGAACCTGGATCGCGGAGGCGACCAACCGGAAGAACGCGTCCCGCACTCTGAGTTCGGGCGGCATCGGCGTGCTCCAGAAGGCATCGAGGGGTGCCTGGTCGCTGAGACGGGGAACATCGAAAATCGCCGCCCCGAGAACCTTGACCGGCACGCCTTTCTGCAAGGCGTTCAATCCGACCGTTGAATTGACGGTAACGACGCCGCGACAGGCAAGCAGCATGGCATCGAGGTTGCCACCGTCGAGATAAACGAGCCGTTCGCCAACATCCAGTTCCCGACTGAGCCTGGATATCATACCCTGCCAGTCGATCAGACCATTGTCCAGCGGGTGGACCTTGATGGCCAGTCTGGCATCCATAGGCGCATGGCTGGCGAAGGATCGAAGGACCTCCGAAATTGCCTCTCGCTGGTCGTTGTAGGGAGAATGCGCTCTCAGTTGATAGTCCGTCTGCAGCTGAAGCGGATAGACGAAGAATGGCTTTTCGTCTGCGATCAAGGTCCGGATGGCGAGGTCGGCCGCCCGGGCTCGCCGCTTCCCGCCAGCAAGGCGAAGCACCCAGCCGGCATATTCCGCCAAGGGATGAAACAGGGCGTGGCGCCGATAGTGGGGATACAGAAACCAGAAAAAGACATTGGGCAGATTGTAGAGAAGATCGTAGGCTGCTTCTGCTAGGAACGTCTGGCTGTAGCGGCGCTTCCAATCCGGTTCGGGCAAGCCGCTGGCGGCCTCCAGAATGTCGTCTGGCACAGCCGGGAAGTGAGAGTTGGAGGACATGCCGTTGCGCTCGATCGTCAGCCAGTCCGGCCGCAGATATCCCATCTCGACGACGGCGATGTCGATGCCATGGCCCTTGGCCACGTCTACTGCAATCCGGTGATAGGGCCGCTCTTCGCCCAGGAGAACGAGATCGGTGATGCGGTGGGTAACGATGAATCGTTCGAGGTATTGGCGCCACGGCTCTCCACCTTTACCGCGATAGGCATAGGCGCCGCTGCGTCGCCAGAAAATCTGGTCGCCGGCGTTGAGGTTGATGCGCAGGCAGGTGTACCCCTTTTTCCTCAGATGGTCGGCAATCTTGGCAAAGATGGGCGAAGAGGGGCCTTGCAGGAAGAGAAAGCAGCGCTCCGCTGCCGCGCTCGCGTCAAAGGCCGGCATGGCGCAACAGGGCCTTCAGCAGGTTCCACGGCTCGTCTTCCCTGAACTCGGTCGGTTCCTCGTTGCCGGTTCTCGCTTGCGCGAGCGGCACGATGAAATAGTCGGTTCGGGGATCCGGGAACGGATCGGCAAAGGATTTCAGCAGGGGCGCGTGGTCTCCGTAAAACAGCAGCCAGACTGGGCGATCGAGGGATTCGAGGTGATCGATCAGTTCGCCGAGCGCCTTGTCGGATTGCCGCAGGATTTCGAGATAGATTTCGACAGGATCGCTCATGCCCTCGACCCGGCCCGGCTCCCAGGGGCCGTGATTGGCCATGGTGGCAACGAAAAGGAAGCTGCCTGCGTCGTCGGGCTGCTCGGCGATGATGTCGCGCACTTTGTCCACAAGTGCTGAATCCGACACGTAGGGGCCGTCGCGAAGCGGATCGTGGTCGAAGCTGTCGAGCATCGACATCTTCTCGAAGCCGAGTTGGGGCATCGCCTTGTGCCGAAGGAAGAAGGTTCGGTCATAGGGATGGATGAAATGGGTGTTCCAGCCGGCCTTCAGCAACTTGGTCGGCCAGACGATATTGGTGTAATGGCTGGCACGCAGATAGGGATAGCTGGCATCGACATGCAGATCGTCCGGCTCCAGACCACTTAGGACGGCGAACTCTGTGCGCAACGTGTATCCACCCTCGAAGACGGTTGCCAGCCGGCCCCACTGGGCCGCGAGCGTGCGCATCCTGTCGACGGTCGGCAGTTCCAGGCCCTCGACCCCGCAGTGGCGCATGTCGATAAAGGATTCCGATTGCCAGACAACGATCAACGGAGCCTTGTTGTCTTCGTCATGACCTATCAGATCCTGAACGACAGCAAGGAAACGCTCAGAGAGTTCCGCAACGATTTTTTCCCGCTGGCGGCCGAGCCAGATGATGAAGTGGAAGATGATCGAGGCAAAGGTGCCGAAGCGAAGCGTGCTTTCCTTGGCATTGGGTTTGCCAACCAGATGCTGGACGACCCTGGCAACAGGCCTGTTGACCGGGCCATAGAACAAGAGGACCCAGGGCAGATCGGCAACGAGGATCATGATGACGATCCAAAAGAGCCGGTTGTCTGCCGGAAGCAGATGCGGCTCGAAATACATGTAGAGCGCCGAAGCGCCGAACACGTAGAGGAAGGAAACGAGCCAGAAAACGATGTTCAGCGAGTTGGCATAGAAGATGGACTTGTACTTGAAGACATCCGCCACCAGCGCGATGTCCGAGAACACGAGAGGTTCGCGGATGAACTTGAACTTGGCCCGGGAAATGCCACTGAAGATCACGAAGAAGCTGATCGTTCCGGCGGCAGCATAAAGCGGGCGCCAAGAAATCGAAAAGAAGCCGGCGAACACCAGCGCGATGATCGGTAGCCTGGCGATCACATCGGCAATGCTGCGCCTGAGATTGCGAGGAAGCGAATGCCTGCGCCGCTGCCGTTTCGGCAGAGCGTATTTGTCGGTGGCAAACACGACCGCGCAAGCGAAGAGATAGGAGAAGAGGGTCAACGCCAGCGGATGATCATGCAGATGCGGCAATGTCGTCAGCAAGCGGTATCCTCGAAGCAGTTCTATCGCAACGCGGCCTTACCCGTCGTGCGCAAGGGCGAGATTTAAAGCAATCACCGGCAGAAACAAGCCGCGATCTCGATTTGAGACCGGCCTTCCCCTGTCATCGGCGGACCAACCTGAAGATGGCGCGATCGAACCATCTGTTCAGAAACGGTTTTGCCAGTGAACCAAAGCGGCCGAGTCCATAAAGGGTCGCTCCGAAGAAAACCTCGAAGGTGCCGCGGTCAATTGCATTGACGATCCTGGCGGCCACCGCCTCCGCTGGCCAGGGGGCAACCTTGCCCATGACGACAGCAGCTTCAGGGGGACGCTCCGCGATTTCGCGCGCAAGCTGAGGGGTGACAGTGTCGGGCGGAAAGCAAACGGAAACGGTCACGCCATGCGGACGGGCTTCCGCGCGCAGGGCTTCCGCAAAACCATGAAGAGCAAATTTGGAGGCGCTGTAGGCGCTGTAGCCGTATATGCCAATGAGCCCGGCGCCGGACGATACGAGCATGATGCGTCCATCTCCACGCGCTTTCATTGCGCCATAGACGGCGCGCACGGCATTGGCGCTGCCTGTGAAATTGGTGTCGATCTGTCGGTCGAAAACCGCCGCAGGCATATTTTCGAATCGGCCTGGCTGAACGATGCCAGCAGATGCAACCAGTGTGTCGCAGGGACCGAGCAAGGCTTCGCAACGGAGAACAACGTCTGCAACTGCTGTATTGTCGGCGACATCCACGCTCTCGATATGGACCTTCGTCTCAGGATATGTTGCAAGCAGGTTTTCCCGCGCGGCGACAAGCAATTCCGGCGTGCGGGCAAGCAGTGAAATATGCGCACCGCGAGCCGCGAAAATTCGGGCGACAGCCAGGCCTATGCCGCTGGAGCCGCCGGTGACGATCACATGCGTCATGAAAGCCATCCGCAGGAGAAAAGGTAGAGGCCTTTCTTGCGCGGTTTGGGCTGGCACGCAAGCCAGGTCGCGAGAGTCTGTGACGCGCCGCTCAGCGCGCCGACAGCATGTTCATCATCTGCTGGATATCGACCGAGGCCAGACCGAAATTGCGCTCGGTCAATTCCTTCAGCTTCTCCGCTGTCAGCGTCACCGTGTGGCGGATCTGCTCCTCCGTGTGCTCGCTGGTGATGAAGAAGCGCAGACGGGCCATGCCTTCCGGTACGGCGGGATGAATGATCGGCAGGGCGTTGATGCCGGCTTCCATCAGATCATTGGAGAGCTGCACAGCGCGAAGGGAATCGCCGACAAGGACCGGAACGACGGAGAAGCCGGCGCTGAGACCGATGTCGAGACCGGCCTCCTGGGCCAGCTTCAGGAATAGCGAACCGTTTCGCTTCAGAGCCGCCGACCGCTCCGGCTCCTGTTCCAGAATATCGAAACTTGCCGTTGCAGAAGCCGCAAGCACGGGGGCCAATCCAACGCTGTAGACGAAGCCGCCGGCGGATGCTTTCAGGACGGCCGCCAGCGCAGCACTTCCGGCTATATAGCCCCCGCAGCTCGACGTCGTCTTTGAAAGTGTTCCCATCCAAATATCGACCTGGGTCGGATCGATGCCGAAATGCTCGAATGTTCCGCGTCCGCGCTTGCCGAGGATGCCGAGCGAATGGGCCTCATCGACCATCAGCCAGAAACCGTATTCTGCCTTCAGTTTCATGATCGCCGGCAGATTGGCGACGTCGCCGTCCATCGAATAGATGCCTTCGACGATCACCAGGATCCGTCGATAGTCACCGGATACAGTGCGCAGTACGTGCTCGAGATCGTTGGCGTCGTTGTGCTTGAAGAGGCGCCGGGTCGCACCCGAAAGCTTGATGCCGGCAAGGGCGCTGTTGTGGATGAATTCATCGTGGACGACGAGATCTTTCGGACCCATCAGGCAGCTGATCGCCGCCACATTGGTCAAGTAACCACTGACAAAGCAGACCGAAGACTCGACACCGTAGAACGCAGCAATCCGCTCTTCAAGCTCGGCATGGGCGGGGCGCTCGCCCGCGACCAGCCGGCTCGCTGAGGCCGATATACCGAAGGCGTTGATCGTGTCGTGCGCCTGGGCAAGCACATGCGGATGGCGGTTGAGGCCAAGATAATCATAAGACGCGAAATTGATCAGCTTGCGTCCGTCGATCACCGTCGTTGCGCCGGCCGCCGTCTGATGGGCTCGGTAAAACGGGTTGGCGATGCCGAGCTGTTCGCTTGCGAACTTCTGCGTCAGGACCTGCTTGTACTCCGGCAAATCCTCGAACCTGGTCTGCTTGCGCCGGACCGGGGGGGCGACCTCTCGCTCGGTGCGAGCCATGCGGTTGCGTTCGGACGACTGGTGCGTGTTACGCATGCGATCCAGCAGGCTCTGCTTCACGCTGTTGGTCATCTTCGAAACGGCGCGACCCTCTTCGTTTTTGCTCATTGGCTTGCTGCCTTTTCCGCGTCGGTGCCCGTGTGGCGCTGGGCGAGATCCTGCACGAGCTTGTTTTCGCCCTGCTCGTGTTCGTCGCCGCCGCTCTGGTCGCGTTTGCTGACTTTTTCGTACAGTTTGCGCGCCACGTCGCCGACGGTCGTGTTGTCCGCCACGCCGCTGAGCGGCATGTCGAAGCCGGTATTCTGCTGGAAACTGATCCCAAGTTCTACGGCCATGAGGCTGTCGAGACCGATTTCCTTCAACACCTTGTTGCGGGAAATCGTATCCTTCGACACGCGCAGAATTGCGGCAATCTCGTTGGCGACGAGATCGAAAAGAAGATCTTCCGCTTCCTGGGCGGATTTTCCTTCGATCATGGCGACGAGATCAATCGAGCGGCCATCACCACCCTGGGCATTCTGGTCGGCGCTGCGCATGATGACCTCGAAGAGGGCATTGCGAACGACAGGCAGATTGCGGGCCGCCGCCCAGTCCAGTTCCGAAATCATCACAACGGTAGCGTCCACGGTGCCAGGGTCGGAGCGGATGTAGGCTTCGACCTGTGCCAGCGCCACTTGCGCCTTCAATGCCGTCTTGCCAATCCGCTTCGAAAGCAACTCGTTGACGTCGGCATTCTGGGTCAAGTAGCCGGCATCGGCAATGGCTCCGAAGCCGATTGCCAGGGCAGGCAGGCCTGCCTTGCGGCGTGCACGCGCCAGCCCTTCGAGGTAACCGTTCGCCGCCACATAATTACCCTGGCCCGGGTTGCCGACCAGCGTGGTTGCCGAAGAGAAGAGGATGAAGCGATCTAGCTGATCAGCACGCGTCAGTCGGTCAAGGATGGCAGCACCCTTGGCCTTGACGTCGATGACGGGTTTGTTGCGGGCACGGTCGAGATTGCCGATCAGCGCATCATCCAGCACCATGGCAGCATGAATGATGCTCTTTAGCGGGCCGATGGAGCGCAACTGGTCGAGCAGGTCGCCAGCCGCGGCCTCGTTGGTGATGTCGCAGGCATGAACGGTGGTCGAAACCCCCTTCTTCGCCCAGCGGTCGATTGCAGCCACGGTCTCCACGTCCGCAACGCCGCGGCGCGTGCTGAGCGCGATGTTGCGGGCGCCCTTCTCAACAAGCCAGTTGGCTGCGGCGAGACCGAAGCCGCCGATACCGCCAACGACGAGATGAACGCCGTCATTCTCGATGACGAGCCGTTCCGCCGGCGAGCTCTTGATCTCGTCGCGGCCGGCTGTGGGAGGAACGACGACGATCTTGCCGATGTGGCCCGCGTTCTGCATCAGACGGAAAGCATTGCCGATCTCGTCGAAATTGAAGGCGCGGTAGGGTAGCGGCACAAGCTTGCCCTCTTCGAACAGCGCACCGATTTCAGTGAATATCCGCTTCGTCAGTTCCGGTGCGTTCACCAGCAACTGGTCGGCATCGATGCCGAAGTAGCTGATATTGCGGCGGAAGGGACGAAGGCCGATCTTGCTGTCGGCGTAATAGTCGCGCTTTCCAAGTTCCAGGAAGCGGCCGAAAGGCTTTACCAGCCCCAGGCTCTGCTCCATCGCCTCGGCAAAAAGCGAGTTCAGGACGAGATCGACGCCTTCGCCACCCGTAACGCCACGGACATCCTCAACAAAACTGAGCGTGCGGGAATCGAAAACATGATCCGCGCCGAGCATCTTGACGAAGCGACGCTTCTCACGCGTGCCGGCCGTGGCGATCACAGTCGCGCCTTGCAGTTTTGCGATCTGCAGGGCAGCAAGGCCGACACCGCCAGCCGCACCGTGGATCAGAACCGTTTCACCTGCACGCATGCGGCCGAGTTCGACCAGGGCGTAGTAAGCGGTGAGGAAGGCCACGGGAACCGTCGCCGCGGCGACGGCGCTGACCGTTGCCGGCAGTTTGGCAACGCCTGCGCGCGAGACAACCGTGTGCGTGGAGAAGGCAGCAGGTGCGATTGCCATTACGGCATCGCCTTCCACTAGATCCGTTACATCGGAACCGACGGCAACGACGTGACCTGAAAGTTCCATGCCGATCGTCGCACCGGCAAAACCATCCTCAAGGGCTTCTTCCGGCAGCAGGCCCATGGCCCACATGACGTCGCGGAAGTTGAGGCCGGTTGCCGCAACCTTGACCACGATTTCCCCCGATCCGGGAGCGGGAACGACACTTTCCTCCCAGACGATGCTGCCCACTTGCGAGCTGACCTGCTGGCGGATCGTTGCGGCCTTGAAATCACGCGTACGGCGCAGCGCCTTGTCGGCCGAACCGGAAACCGCACGAACTTCGCGGACCATCCCGGTCTGGGCATCCAACAGCCATTCGCGGTTGCTGCCGCCTCGATCAAGAAGCTTGTTCGCTGTCGCGATCTGCGCGGTTACATCCATGCTTTCGGCTGACGTTATGTCGAAGCAGTGAATATCGATGGTGTCGTATTCGTTCTGCAGCACACGGGCAAAAGCCCAAAGGCCGCTATTGACGCTCGCAGCACCTTTCTGCCCCGTGGTGACGGGCGCTCCGCCTTCAAGCAGCAAGGCGAGACGCGGATGAGCATCTGGCACGGAATGGGTTTTGGACTGATGGGCGCGCACGGCTTCGGCGAATGCGCTCAGTTGCAGAACGGCGGTTTGCAGTGCCTCGGAATCGGCAAGCGAATCGGCGTTGGTCGTGGCGGCCATGTATGTGGCCCGGATCGGTTTGCCGTTGAGCGCCGAGAAGGCCTGTTCGAGAACCGCTTTGTCAGCCTCAAGGTCACCCTTGAGCGCCACGGAGGTAACACCCGACTGCTCAAGGCGTGTGCGGTTCTGCTTCAGGGATGCATCGTGAAGGAGGAGGATCGGCCCCCCGGCTGCAGCCTCTTCCTTGGACGTATCGGCAAAACCGCTTTCGCCTTCTACGGTAATGATGTTGCCGTAAGCCGTCTCGCGATCCTCGATCACGATATTGCGCAGGCCGAGGTCTTCAAGGCATTTCTGCCACTGGGTCACCGTTGCCAGTCGCCCGACCGGGAACTCCGTCGCTTGGCTGCGTGCAAACCAGCCTTCGGTCAGGCCGAATGCAAAGTCGCTGAAGATGGTGGGCGCGTTGGCTGCCGCAACAAGGCGGCCGCCCGCGCGCAGACCGGCTCTGATCGAACCCCGCAGGGCGGTGTCCTCGTCGATGAGCGTGAAGATCGCGCCGGACGCACTGACGATGAGGTCGAAAGCCGAAATCTTTCCGAGGTCTTCCTTCTTGAGCACCTTTACATGGGCGTCGTCTTCGAAGGCGATTTCAAGGTTGCGCTGTGCATTGTCGCGAGGTTCCGCGATCACGAGGGCCGCCTGATAGCGTGCTGCCAGATTGGCAAGGCTGCGGGAAAAGGCGGAAGATACGGTACCGGCTTCGACGATACGCAGACTTTCCCCGGATGCCGCCTTCAGCGCATTTTCGACAGCATCGAGAATGATGTTGGCGCGCAGTCGCGTGACGGGAGAGTGAACGGCCTGATGGTCGAGGGTGGCTTCGCTGATGAAGGCCGGCATCTGCGTGTCATCCAGATCGACGCCGGCTTTTTCAGCCTGCTGCAAGTCTGCGATGCGCTCGATGGCCTCGACGTATGTGTCGTTGATCAGAACCGCCTCGACGATCCGCTCGGAATTTTCCCCGTAAACTTCCTTCAAGATATCCGCCACGGGCGGCAAGGCAAATTCCGGCTCGATCGCCCAGGTTCCGGATTTCTGCTCGCCCAGACCGGCGTCCTCAAGAATGTAGAGACAGCTGTTCAGGAAGCAGCGGAAGGCGAAATCGCCGGGCAATGAGCGGGGATCGACCTTGTTCTTGCCATTGGCGACCTTCAGCGCGATTTCGTGGCAGGCCCTGTAGATCGCAGCGTTGAGAAGCAGGGTCGTATTGTCGATGCCGCTTCCCTCGGCCGGAGTCAGAAGTGGGAACTGCAGGGCCGTTGCTTTGGCCGAAAGCGAGGCTTCCGAGGGAACAGCTTCGTAATGGAAAGAAAGCATATCCAGCGTCTTGTGCTGACGCAAATAGGTGCGACGGAAGCGGCAATCGTCAAATGCGGCGACGATCGCGCCATTCTTTCCATAGAAACGGAACTTGGCCTTGATCGAATTGGCGCTGACACGCTCGATTTCGACAACGGCGTGCTGGATCGTCTCGCCTGCATTCAGAACGCGAACCGACCCGAAGCGCACGGGAATAAAAGGCGCTCCCCCGATATCGCCCGAGAGACGGTCGAACAACGCCACAAGGCCATGGAACGTGGCATCGACCGAGATCGGATTCAGGCTGTATCGAACGAATGGATGGCCGATGGCGACGGCGGGCTCTTTCAGTTCAACATCGATGAAACGATCGCCGTAGGTAATGGCCTTAGTCATCAACTGGAAATGCGGCCCGTAGTCGAGACCGAACTGACGGGCGGTTTCGTAGGCGCGTGCGGGAAGCACGGTTCCGGTGGATCGCAGCCCCGCAAGTATCTCAGCGCTCGTGGCTTCGTTTCTTGAAACGGGCTTGCGGCTGCGCGCGACGGCGTGAACGGCCCAGTCGTCGTCCGTCAGGCGTTCACGCGAGCGGATCTCGATATCGCCGGTCTCGGCCGAGACGATTGTCGACAGTTCCATGATGCGGCTGTCGGAAAGCTCAAGCGGCCTTACGATTTCGAGGTTGGTGATCTCGACCTGCTGCGTACCGTAGAACTGCTGGGCCGCGGAAACCGCGATTTCGATGAAGCCGCTGCCCGGCATGATCGCCTTGCCATCGACGACGTGTTCGGCAAGGTCCGGGAAAAGATGGGCGTCGATATGGTTTTTCCAGCTGCCGCCGTTCGGATCCGAGCGCCAGCCGACCAGTGTGTAGATGCTTTCGATGCCGCCAAAGAGGTCGATCGTATCGCTTGTCGACGACGGACGCAGTTCGACACCTTCGAACGGCAGGTCGGGCAGCCGGATATGGGCGTTGCGCTGGCCGAAAAGCCGGCCACCGTCGAACGCGGCGCCATGGGCTATAGCCCGCGCCATGGCCCGGGAAACGGGATCCTGACCTTTCTCGCCGGTATCGCGCGATAGCGTGGGCACAACAGTGCCGGGCGCTGACGACTGCTTGACGGTTTCTTTGAGGTAGGAGGAAAGAATAGCGCGCGGCGAAATTTCGACGAAAAGGCTGCAGCCCATCGCAATTGCGGCTTCCGTCGCCGCCTGGAAGCGAACCGGCTCGCGCACGTTCTTCCACCAGTATTCCGGATCGAGCTGCGTACCATCCAGCTTGTCGCCGGTTACCGTGGAGATGAAGGCAAGTTCCGTGCGGCGTGGCGCGATGTCCGGGATATCCGCGAGGAACGCCTTCTTCGCCTGATCGATGATCGGGTGATGGAACGGATAGTTGATGTCCAGAACCTGGGCCGGAATCTTGGCTTTGCGGGCGGCGTCGCGAAACGCGGAGACCTCGTTCGCCGGTCCGGAGATCGTCACCGAGTTATGGGCGTTGATCGCGGCGACGCAAACGTCTTCCAGCCCGCGCGCCTTGGCGAAGGCTGCAGCGGCTTCTTCGCCGAGCATCACGGCCGCCATGGTGCCCTGTCCTGCCAGCAGATCCTGGTGCAGAGACCGTTTCGCAACGATAGACACGGCATCGACGAGGGAAAGAGCACCTGCGGCATAGGCCGCCGCGATCTCGCCGACCGAATGGCCGAAGACGGCTGTGGGCTTGATGCCCATGGCAACGAGCGAGTCGGAAAGGGCTGCCTGTACCGCGAAGAGAAGCGGCTGCGCGATCTTGGTGTCGGCAAGCTTCCTGTCGAGTTCGGGATCGGTCAGAAGATCGACGAGGGAAATATCGGCATGGAACTTGAAAAGTGCGCTGACGGAGGTGAAACACTGCCGGAAATGCAGGTTTTCACGGAAGGCTTCCACACCCATGCCGGCCCACTGCGAGCCGTTGCCGGAGAAGACGAAGGCGACTTTTGCATCCTTCGTCGCCGCCTCGCCGATCTCGCCGATGTCGGAGGCAGGATTGTCGAGATGGCGGGAGATAGCGCGGACGATATCTTCGGGGCTGTCGCTACGGGCGGCGAAGCGGTGGCGCATCAGGGTCCGGTTTGCGCCGGAGGCTGCAATGATGGAGCGCGCCTCTTCGCGGGAGGCCTTTGCGAATGTAGCCTTGTAGGATTTCAGCAATTCGTTGAGGCTGCCGGCCGTATGGGCGCTCGCGAGGAACACATGCCCCGTCGCATTGTTGCGCTGGCGCTCCTCCTGAACGGGATCAGGATCGGAGATGACCACATGCGCGTTGGCGCCGCCGAAGCCGAACGAATTGATGCCGGCGAGACGTGCCCGTTTGCCACGCAGCAATTCGATCGGGTTTGCCGTGACGCGAACATTCAGGCCGTCGAAATCGATGTTGTCGTTGGGCGTGTCGAAATGCAGGGATGCGGGGAGATAATTGTTCTCCAGTGCCATCACGGCCTTGAGCACGCCGAAAAGGCCGGATGCCGGTTCCGTGTGGCCGATATTGGATTTGATGGAGCCGATCGGAACAGGCGCGCGACGATTGGCGCCGATGACCGTTCCGATGGACCAGACCTCCGCGGGGTCGCCGACCTTGGTGCCCGTGCCATGGCCTTCGACGAACGCGACCTGGTTGGAATCGATATTATTGCCTTCGTAGATCGCGCGCAGCAGATTGGCCTGGGATTCGCGCGAGGGAAGGGAGATGCCGTTCGTGCGGCCCGCGGAGTTGACGCCGGTGGCGACGATCTTCGCGTAGCTGCGGTCTTTCTCCTGTTTCGCGCGATCAGAACGACGCAGGACGAAGACAACGCCGCCTTCAGCGCGTACGTAGCCGGCCCCGTCATTATCATAGGCGCGGCACAACCCTTCCGGCGACAGCATGCGCGCCTGCGCAAAACCGACGAAGGAGAGGGGGTGGGCGAGAATATTGATGCCGCCGACGATCGCCGTATCGATTTCGCCGGTGTTCAGCGCCCGCATGGCCTGATCAAGCGCCACCAGCGACGAAGAACATGCCGTATCGATCGTCATGCTCGGTCCGCTCAGGCCGAAGATGTGCGAGATGCGGTTGGAAACGATCGACAGCGTGTTGCCGGTCATGAAGTACGGACCGGCCGCGGCCGGGTCCTGAACCGTCAGGTTTGCATGATCGAGGCTGGATGCGCCGATATAGACGCCGACATTTTCGCCCTGAAGCGACGGGATCGAGATATTGGCATCTTCAAGCGCGCGCCAGGCCAATTGCAGCAACACGCGCTGCTGCGGGTCCATATGCTGGGCCTCGCGCTGCGACATGCCGAAAGCGGCAGGATCGAAATTGTAGATGCTGTCCAGAACGCCTGCGGCGAATGTATACGTTTTGCCGGGCGTGCCCTGCGCGGGGTGCCAGAAACGGGCCAGATCCCACCGATCGGGAGGTATGCGCGTGACGGCGCTCTTGCCCTGGCGCAGAAGCCGGAAAAGAGCCTGCGGGGAATCTGCACCCGGGGCGACGCAAGCGCGCCCAATTATTTCAACTGTCATATTCAATCGAACGCTCTGAACTGCTGTGAGTTGTCCTGCTGATCGCATTTGAAGCATCAAATTGCAATCGCAACTTACCGTTTGCCATCTCGCCCCAGCGTCAAAGCTTGGGGCATTCCGTCATCAGCTACTTTGTGAAGCTCTAATCAATGTTCACCAGCTTTCAACCTTTTTCATGCGAAAATACACATGTTGCACATGCGTCCAAAACAAAAATGGAGACAGGGCGTAACGGTTGCGGGTCTGTATTGCACGAAAAGCGCACCCATGAATATTTGCGTGCAACCTAGCTCGAATGGCTTGTTGTGGGACACCGATTGTGCTTTTCAGGGTGCAATCGGAAGTCCGGTTTATAGAATGCAGCGGCAACGGTGCACTCCATGGGAGATGCCCAATGCCGATTTCGGAGTGGTTTAATTGAACCGTTTGAATGCCATCCTGATGTGTGCCGTACTTGCGGGCTGTCAGGCAGTTCCGGGGGAAGGCCCCCTTTCTTCCGAAATCGTTAAGGATGCGGGGCGGTCGGCGCAGGAGATCGGTCGCGAGAATACGGTTGCCTATGACGTCGTCGACGTCGACGCGCGCTCTGCACGCCTGGTCTCCAACTACACATCGACAGCGCTGAGCCGCCGTTTCGGCATTGGCGGCGGAGTCGGTCAGGTCGTGATCGGCGTTGGCGATCTGCTGAAGGTCACGATTTTCGAAGCCGGCAGCGATGGCCTCTTTTCGACATCCGAATCGAAACAGACGACCCTCGACCTCGTCGTGCAGCCGAACGGCGCAGCTTCCATACCGTATGTCGGTCAGGTGAAATTCGCAGGCAAGACGCTGGAGCAAGCGCGCCAGACGATTCTCGATGCCCTCGTCAAGAAGGCGGTCGAGCCTGACGTCATCGTAACCAGCGTCGGAACCGCCTCGCGCAATGTCACCGTTTCCGGCGCCGTCGCGCGCTCCGCCGTGGTCCCGCTTAATCTTGTGCCGGAGACGATCAACGAAGTGATCGCCAAGGCAGGCGGCCCGGTCGGCCAGCCTTACGAGACCTATGTCACGCTCGTCCGTGGCAAGAAGACAGGCACAGCGCTTCTCAAGAACGTGATCGAGAACCCGTCAGAGAATATTTTCGTTCGGCCGGGCGATCAGGTCTACGTCATGCAGGATCCGAGAACGTTCACTGTTCTCGGCGCCGTGAAGACAAACCGGCGCATCGAGTTTGGCGCAACCGATCTCAATCTTCTCGAGGCCGTTGCCCTCGCGGGCGGCGGTGCGGATACCAGGGTCGACGCCAAGGGCTATTTCGTGTTCCGTTATGAAGAGCCGGACATCGTCATGAGCCTGCTTGGCACGGAACGTTTCAATGCCATGCTGTCCAAGGGCATGCAGCCGGACAATGTCGGCCGTTATCCGATCGTGTACCGGCTTGATATGTCAAAGCCGGACAGCCTGATCGTCGGGCAGACTTTCCCGGTCAAGAGCCGTGACGTCATCTATGTGTCGCGTCATCCCTCTGTCGATCTGGTGAAGTTCCTTGGCATTGTGGCGCGACCCATCGGCATTGCGTCGTCTGCATCCAACGTCATCGACGACCTCTCGAACTGAGGTCCGCTGAAAGACCATCGTCAAGGCGGCCCTCGTGCCGCCTTTTCTTTTGGAGGAAGGATTTCGCAATCGGCGACGGATAGGCCCGAAAGCAAACTCGTTACCCGGCCGATCTGGGAGCGATCGCCCGCGAGAGTTCGCATGAGCGTTGAGGCGCAAGCGGCTTAAACGAGCGGGCTTTTACCGTTGCAGGCCCCGTCTTCATTCAGGACGTCGGCAATATCTTGGGCATCGTCCCGGGCAAGTTTCATCAGGTCGCGCCCGTCCGAAGCAGCGGGCAGCCCTGTCAACGTATCAACGACCGTCCACGATCCGTCCGTTTCCGGTCTGATCTTGTAACGCTTGTCCTGCATATCGAGCCGCCCTGATGTGTCTGCAACGGAGCGATGATACATCAGCAGCAGCCAGCGCCCTATAGTCGATTGCTTGCGGATATGTCTCAGCAATCTTCGTCGAGGCCCTTGAGAACGCGCTGCAGCAGCTCTTCTTCATCCCTGACGCCATGTCGGTAGAGGGTGAGCACGTAAGCGGCGACCGGATCGCGCGCATCGCTGTCGGTTTCGATCTCCCTCGCGGAGCAGGCAGCATCAAAGACCCTTTGGCAAAGATCGATATGCCCGGGGTGCATCGGTTCGTTACGCCATTGGCCCATGTTCAACCCCTCACTCCATTCGATGCTTTGCCGGCCCATTCGATGCGTTGCCGGCACGCTTTCAGCGATCAACGTGTCGAAACGCCGAACTGACGCATTACGAAGAGAGATTTTGACAAAATCGCGGCGTTACTCCGTATCGGAAGGCCGTGCCCGGGTGGCTTCAGGTCGTTCCCGTCAGTTTGCATGCGGCCGGGCTCACACCTTACAACGGAAAAGGCCTTCAAAGTTCTGCGTCAGTGCCTGACGGTTTCGGGTTCCCTGGAAAAGACGAAATGCAGTTGGCCATTTCTGTTCGGGGCCGGGTCCGTCAAAGTGCGAGCGTTTGCGCGGTAGATCATGGCGCGTTCCCGCAAGGCCTGCGACTGCGCCACGGTTGCGCGGACCCGTTCGATGATTTCTTCCGTTCTGCTCATGGCTCGTTTCCTCTTTATATGATCGTCATCACCGGCATCGGTCCTTTCATTTTCGATGCCGGTGTTCGTATGTTCACTTTATGTTCCAAAATGGAAAATGTCAAGTTGGCCCCATGTCGGAGATGGTGTCCTCTATCTAAGGTTCTGAAAGACCGGTCTCATCCTGCCTTGCGGGATGGGTGCCGTGGGGAGCACAGCAACAAGCGCATTGGCCTTCAGGGCTATTGCACGCTGTGGGACATCTCTTCGTCTTCGGCGTAGGCGCCACTGAGCGCTGCGATGCAGAGGGCGAGCGCAGGCGTTGCGGCGGTAAAATAAGGACCGTCGTCCAGTTTGGCGGTGGCGCCGTCATGGTCCCAGCTCACGCCGCCGACGCAGCCGGGCATGACCGTCCTCGCCAGCAGATAGGCGTCCTCGAGGTTTTCGGTGAAGCGGGGCAGCGGAACTTCCCCATCCTTTTCAGGATAAAGCCAGATGACCTTGCGGCTTTTTCTGTCAGCCTCATCCACCATCTGCACCTCGCGCTTGTAGCCCATGATGATGCCGATCGAGACATCAAGATCATGGTTGGGCCCGGGGGCATGCTTGAGCTGAAGGATAAGGTCGGAAATCGCCATGGATAAGGGTTTGGTCCTGTTCGTCTCCGATTTCCCTACCGCGTCGCTTATGATCTATCAATCCTTATTCCCAGCGATAGCGGAGAATACGATGCAGCGGCGGAAGAGAAATCAAATCAAGATCATGGGGTAACTGGTGCTGCTAGAGAGATTTGAACTCTCGGCCTCTCCCTTACCAAGGGAGTGCTCTACCCCTGAGCTATAGCAGCATCCGGCGCCGCGGATAAGTCCGTTCCGGCGCGAGCGAGGGCCTATTGCCATAGGTTTTTCACAAGCGCAAGCACCAATCCGTAGATTTCGTGAGGCGAAGGCGGAAAAGCGTGCATGGCTTTCGGTTGTCGCGAATTTGCGCTATTGCGGCGGCATGGACGAAAACGACGATCAGAACGGTGGCAATCCCCAGGCAAAACCCGCCCGCTCAAGGGCCTCGGAGGCCGAGCGGCAGGCGCAGGCGCGGCGCGAGCGGGCCGCAAGAACGCTTAGGGAAAATCTCCTGAGGCGCAAGCAGCAGGGCAGGGCGCGCAGGGCCGGCGCGGAAGACGAACGGTCCAACCTGCCGGCAGCAGTGGACGGCGATACGGGAAATTCGGCCGAGCCGACGGATGTTGCCGCAAATTCGCGCGAATCAGGCGAATAAGTTCCGGCGAACCTGCAGTCCGGCTGTCGCCCCCGCGTTTTGGCCGTCTGCCCGCGCAATGTCCTTCTCATTTCCCGGCGCTTCGGTTATGACGCGCCAATCCCACAGGAAGATTGTCTTCAAGAAAGGCGGGCACGGGCCCGTAATATCATATGGACCGTATCAGAATTACCGGCGGCAACGAGTTGCGCGGCATCATCCCGATCTCCGGCGCGAAGAACGCAGCCCTGCCGCTGATGATCGCCTCGCTTCTCACCGACGACACGCTGACGCTTGAGAACGTACCGCATCTGGCAGACGTCGAGCAGCTTATCCGCATCCTCGGCAATCATGGCGCCGACATCTCCGTCAACGGCCGCCGCGAACGCCAGGGCGAAAGCTACGCGCGCACCATCCATTTCACCTCGCGCAATATCGTCGATACGACGGCTCCCTATGAGTTGGTCTCGAAGATGCGCGCCAGCTTCTGGGTCATCGGCCCGTTGCTTGCCCGCGAAGGCAAGGCCCGCGTTTCCCTGCCGGGCGGCTGCGCCATCGGCACGCGGCCGGTCGATCTGTTCATCGAAGGTCTGGCGGCGCTCGGCGCCAATATGGAAAT
The DNA here is from genome assembly GCF_001931685.1 of Pararhizobium arenae. GTDB lineage: Bacteria > Pseudomonadota > Alphaproteobacteria > Rhizobiales > Rhizobiaceae > Pararhizobium > Pararhizobium arenae. The sequence goes on from NZ_MOOY01000008.1 coordinate 133,348, forward strand.
CGACGGCGGCTATATCAATGCAACGGCGCCCAAGGGCGGCCTTGTCGGCGCCCGCTACGTTTTCCCGAAGGTTTCTGTCGGCGCGACCCATGTGATGATGATGGCGGCAACGCTTGCCAATGGCACGACCACCATCGGCAATGCTGCCCGCGAGCCGGAAGTCGTCGACCTCGCCAATTGCCTCAATGCCATGGGCGCCAAGATTTCCGGTGCCGGCACCAGCACCATCACCATCGAAGGCGTCACCTCGCTCTCCGGCGCGCGTCACCGCGTCCTGCCGGATCGTATCGAAACCGGCACCTATGCCATGGCCGTTGCCATGACCGGCGGCGATGTGGTGCTTGAAGGCACGAATGCGGCGCTGCTCGACACTGCTCTCGAAGCGATCCGCCGCGCCGGTGCCGAGATCACCGAGACCGAAAGCGGCCTGCGCGTCGTGCGCAATGGCGGCGGCATCAAGCCGGTCGATATCGTTACCGATCCTTTCCCGGGCTTCCCGACGGACCTGCAGGCGCAGTTCATGGGCCTGATGACCAAATCCTCCGGCGTTTCCCACATCACCGAAACGATCTTTGAAAACCGCTTCATGCACGTTCAGGAACTGGCCCGCCTCGGCGCCAGGATCTCGCTGTCGGGCCAGACCGCCAAGATCGAGGGCGTTGGACGCCTGAAGGGTGCGCCGGTCATGGCAACGGACCTGCGCGCCTCGGTCTCGCTGGTCATCGCGGGCCTTGTGGCGGAAGGCGAAACCATGGTGTCGCGCGTCTATCATCTCGACCGCGGCTTCGAGCGTCTGGAAGAGAAGCTCAATGCCTGCGGCGCCAATGTCGAGCGGGTCAGCGACTGATCCGTGAAGCCGCAGCCGGCTGTTGCGCAAAGGGCGCCGCCGTCCTATGTCCTTCATCGGCAATGCGCTATGAAAGGCTGCGGCAAGGGGTTGATACGCATGACTACATTGAAGCTGATGGCGCTGGACGTCGAGGATCTGGAGATCGTTTCCGCCCATGTGCAGGATGCGGTCTTCAAGGTTTCCGATCTTGCCTTCAATGCCCGCGCCGGGCAATTTTCCGTCGAGATCAATCGTTTCGTCTGGGAAACTGCTGAGGCGCGTTCGAAGGTTTACGAGCGCCGCCGCGCGGCGCTTGTGTTCAAGCGGGTTGAGGCGGTGCGCTCGGTCGGTTTCGACCGGGGCGACAACGACAAGGTGCTGTCGCTGCTGGCGATCAGCTTCGAGCAGAAGGGCGAGGGGCCGGACGGCACGATCGAGCTTCTTCTCTCTGCCGATGCGACGATTGCGCTCGATGTCGAATGTATCGAAGCGCAGCTTGCCGATACGGGCGGCGCATGGGAAACCGGCTTCAAGCCGCGCCATCCGGCGGCCTGAAGTTGTGGAAGGGGCACTGCCGCCCTTCATTCCGGCAGGAGAGCCGCTCCGGCTTTCGGTTTGATCTGCAGAAAACAAGGACCTGATCGCGTGGCTATTCGTCTGGATTACCTCTCCCCCGCCTTCGAGAAGGATTTTGCCGCCTTCCTGACGACGAAGCGCGAGGTGTCCGAGGATGTGAACGCGACGGTACGCACGATCATCGAGGACGTGCGCCTAAGGGGCGATGCAGCTCTTGCGGAATATACCCACCGCTTCGATGGCCTGGATTTTTCCGTCACGCCGATGAAGGTGACGGCAGAGGAAATCGACGCGGCCATCGCTGCCGTGCCCTCCGAAGTGCTGGGCGCGCTGAAGGTTGCCGCCGTGCGCATCGAGGCCCATCACACCCGCCAGCGTCCGAAGGATGATATCTACGAAGACTCCATGGGTGTCGGTCTCGGCTCGCGCTGGACGGCAATCGATGCTGTCGGCCTTTATGTGCCGGGCGGCACGGCGAGCTATCCAAGCTCCGTGCTGATGAATGCACTGCCGGCAAAGGTTGCCGGTGTCGAGCGCATCGTCATGGTCGTGCCGGCCAATGGTGGCGTCATCAACCCCGCTGTGCTCGCGGCCGCCCGTATGGCCGGTGTCGAAGAAATCTACAGGATTGGCGGTGCGCAGGCGATCGCCGCGCTTGCCTATGGCACCGAGACGATTGCGCCTGTCGCCAAGATCATGGGTCCGGGCAATGCCTATGTTGCGGCCGCCAAGCGTCAGGTCTTCGGCACCGTCGGCATAGACATGATCGCCGGCCCTTCGGAAGTGCTTGTGATTGCCGACCGAGACAACAATCCGGACTGGATCGCCGCCGATCTTCTCGCCCAGGCGGAGCATGATGTCGGCGCCCAGTCGATCCTGATCACCGACGATGCGCCGCTGGCTGCCGCCGTCGAAGCGGCTGTCGAGCGTCAGCTGACAGTTTTGCCGCGAGCTGAAACGGCGCGCGCCAGCTGGCGCGATTTCGGCGCCGTCATCCTTGTGCCGGAGCTGGAAGTGGCCGTGCCGCTGGCAAACCGCATCGCCGCCGAACACCTCGAGCTGGCGCTTGCCGATGCCGAAGCGATGATCCCGAAGATCCGCAACGCCGGCGCGATCTTCGTCGGCAGCCATACGCCCGAAGTGATCGGGGACTACGTTGGTGGCTCGAACCACGTTCTGCCAACGGCGCGGTCCGCCCGCTTTTCCTCGGGCCTCGGCGTTCTCGATTATATGAAGCGCACCTCCATCCTGCGCCTTGGTGCCGATCAGCTTCGCGATCTCGGCCCTGCGGCCATCGCGCTGGCCCGCTCGGAAGGGCTGGAAGCCCATGCGCGCTCGGTTGCAATCCGCCTCAATCTCGGGGATGAGGGATGACGAAGCCCTCCAGCCACCGTCTTTTCGATGTCGTGCTGGATGAGACCATCGGCCGCTCGACGCCGGATGTCGAACACGAGCGCGCCGTTGCCATCTTCGATCTGATCGAGGAAAACTCCTTCGAGCCCGCCGGTCATGCGGGCGGGCCCTACCGCTTGAAGTTGTCGCTGATCAACGCCAAGCAGCTTGTTTTCGCCATCAGCACCGAGAGCGGCGAGGCCGTCGCCACCCATATCCTGTCGCTGACGCCGTTCCGCCGCATCGTGAAGGACTATTTCATGATCTGCGAAAGCTACTACGAGGCAATCCGCCAATCGACGCCAAGCCAGATCGAGGCGATCGACATGGGGCGTCGCGGCATCCACAACGATGGTTCGCAAACCCTGATGGACAGGCTGGAGGGCAAGATCAAGGTGGATTTCGATACCGCGCGCCGGCTGTTCACGCTGGTTTGCGTGCTCTATTGGCGCGGGTAGGGGCGTGACGGTGGCGTTCGCTTCCGAACGCGAGGAGAGGAAGCCGCCGGGCTCCATCCTCTTCATGTGCGGCATGAACGCGATCCGTTCGCCGATGGCAGAAGTCCTGGCAAAGTCGATCCTGCCCGCCGGCACCTATATCGCGTCTGCCGGCGTGCGCACCGGCGAACGCGATCCTTTCGTCGATGTCGTTCTGGAAGAGCTTGGCCTGACCATCGGGCGCCACCAGCCGCACACGCTGGAAGAGCTGGAAGACGATTACTTCGACATGATCGTGACACTCGCGCCGGAGGCGCATCATGCGGCACTGGAACTGACCCGTTCCATGGCGATCGACGTCACCTACTGGCCGACGCCGGACCCGACGGTGGCCACCGGTACCCGCGAGCAGATCGTTTCCGCCTATCGTGAGGTGCGCGAACATCTGGAGACGCTCATCCGGCATCGTTTGCTTGGACAAAGCCGCGCCAACATGCCATAGGCAGACAAATCAAGGAAAAGCGGGATCATCGCTGTTCACAAATGGGCAGTGATTGTGTAGTTTCCGCGCAAATTTTTAAGGGGCGGCAAGAGCGTCCCCAGCAAAACCAGAAAGACATATCCTACATGGCGAAAGAAGAAGTCCTCGAATTCCCGGGCGTTGTTACCGAATTGCTTCCGAACGCGACGTTCCGCGTGAAGCTTGAAAATGAGCATGAGATCATCGCGCACACGGCTGGCCGCATGCGCAAGAACCGCATCCGTGTTCTGGCCGGCGACAAGGTTCTGGTCGAGATGACCCCTTACGATCTGACCAAAGGCCGCATCACCTACCGCTTCAAGTAAGCACATCCGCCGGCGCACCGTGATGCCGGCCGGCTTTGGCTGGATGCGGCAAGCCCGCATCGTCGGCCCTGAATTTGCCCCGAACCGAAATCGAACGATGGCCCTGTTGCGATGACACAAAAGCTAATCCTCGCTTCCGGCTCGCCGCGGCGTGTCGAACTGCTGGCGCAGGCCGGCATCGAGCCTGCGCGCCTGATGCCGATGGATCTCGATGAAACCCCGAAGCGCGCGGAGCATCCGCGCTCGCTTGCCTGGCGTCTCGCCGGCGAGAAGGCGCGTGCGGCCCTTGCGGCGGTGAAAGGTGAGCCTGGTTGGGATGAAGCCTATATCCTGGCGGCAGACACGGTCGTCTCCGTCGGCCGGCGCATTCTCGGCAAGCCGGAGCTGGTGAGCGATGCCTCCAGCGCCCTGCATCTTCTCTCCGGCCGCAGCCACCGGGTCTATACCGGTATCTGCCTGATTACGCCGACCCGCGCCGTGCGCCAGAAGGTGGTCGATACCAAGGTCCGCTTCAAACGGCTCTCGACGCGCGATATCGACAGCTACATCGCGTCGGGCCAATGGCGGGGCAAGGCGGGTGGCTACGGCATCCAGGGCATCGCCGGCAGCTTCGTGGTGAAGCTCATCGGCTCCTACACCAACGTCGTCGGCCTGCCGCTGCAGGAGACGGTCAACCTGCTTTCCGGTGAGGGATACGATATCCATAGCGGCTGGATGGAAGGCTGAGCATGGGCAGCGACGATCAGGAAAAGCCGTCTGCAAAGGTGGCGCCACTGCGCAAGACCGTGCCGTGTCCCGAATGCGGCAGACCCTCACACCGGGAACATTATCCCTTCTGCTCCGACCGTTGCCGCAATGTCGACCTGAACCGTTGGCTGACCGGCTCATACGCAATTCCCGTTGCCGATGACGAGACAAAAGCTGACGACAACAGCTGAAATGAGCTGCGTAATTCGCCCGATAAGCAAGTATTATCAATCGCTTCTGACCATACGCAAAAAGCTGCAAAAAAACGTCATTTGGTGCTGGACACCGCCGAACAAGATGTTATAACCCCGCTCACTTCCGGGGCGCACCAAACGCCCCACGGTTTCCCGAATGGAAACAACTGCTTGCGAAGCAGGGATGCCCGGATAGCTCAGTTGGTAGAGCAGCGGATTGAAAATCCGCGTGTCGGTGGTTCAAATCCGCCTCCGGGCACCATATTTTTCTCTCGAAATCAAACAGTTAGAAATCGTGCGCTTAACGTTGGGTGCTGCAACGTGTTGCAAAGTATGCCCAATGATCTCAATGGATGCAGCGTGTTGCCGCTCAGTCCATGAAACACTTTTGGAACACGGGGGAAGGCTATGCTTTATCCCTCATTGCAGTTATTCGGAGATAGCACTTTGGTTCTGCAAGCTGCCGAACCATCAGGAATTTCGGAACCCGTTCGGGTTGGTCGGCGTACGCGCGGCCCGGGAGAGATCGCCATGGGCCGCGCCGTGGGCTTACTGGGAGCCGAACCGGTCGATCACGTCGGTCAAATCGACATGGCCCTGACAAGTTCCGTTGCCCGGCGATACCTCACCGTTCTCCAAGGAAACTGCATGGATCACGGCGGGGTCGGCTTCGAGACGGTTCCGCAGGGCCGAGAGCTTCGGCCAGCGGGACCTGTCGGCAACCTGATGGAAATCGAGCCAGCGAGCGACGCCGATCAGAATGCCGTCGGCCAGCGTGGGATGGTCTGTGATCAGATATCGAGTATTCCCAATCATCTCTTCCAGCCGGTTGTGGCGTTCGATGACGGCTTCACGGCCCCATTCCTTCAAGGCCGCTTGCATCGCGGGCTTGGGTGGCTGCATTTCCATCGCGGCCCATAGAGGACCGAACGCTCCGGTGAAGCCGGTATTGATGAACGCCATCAATTGACGCATCCGGTCGGCCTCTCGCGACAACGGATCGAAGCTGATCCGTCGTTCTGTATCCCGGGCTTCCAGCCATGCGGAGATCGCAAGGGTTTCCGTGAGCACGTCACCTTGGTCGGTTATCAATGCGGGCGTTTCAACGCGCGGGTTAATCCGCCTGTAAGAGGGATCGCGCATCTCACCGAACATATCGACCCGGCAAAGCCTGTAGGGCCTGCCCATCCATTCGAGAGCGGCGACGAGGCCCATGGAGCTTCCCGCCGGAAAGCCGTATATGAGTATGGGTTCCATTCTCTCGTTCTCCGTGATTTCTTCTGATCACGCTGCGCAGCGAAGCTGAACCATACCGGGCGGCTGCGCCAAGTAAATTACGCACCTTTTTGTTACCATGAGCTACGAGTGAGAAATCTTATTTCCCGCTGCCCCATCGAGGAAGTGATGCAGATACTCAGCGGTCGTTGGCCGACATTGCTGATCTACTATCTGCAGGAGGGCACCAAGCGGTTCAGCGATCTTCGCCGGGACAATCCGACGATTTCGCACAAGATGCTGACGCTCGAACTGCGCAGGTTGGAGGATGCCGGCATCGTCCGCCGCACCGAGTTTGACGGCTATCCGCTTCGCGTCGAGTACGATCTGACAGCTGCAGGAGTACGGCTGTTGCCGCTCATTGATGCGTTGGGCGATTGGTGGGAAGCTACAGAGAGCAATAATTGACGACACCACACGCATGGCTTTACTTTCGAAGGTGCTTAAATTCGCAATCTGTTCTTCGATGCCGGTGACGTTTCTGTAATCACCGCGCCGCAATTCTTAACCAGTTCGGAGTAAAAGAGGCCGACTTCGTTTGGAACGCCTTATGCCCGTGTCCCTGCCATTTTCTCCTGACAGCTTGCCTGAGACCAAGTCCGCCCGCAAAACGTCGATGTTTGCGGAATTGCTTATTGATTTCGATGGTAGCGTCGTCTGGAGCGACGATGGGGCGGGTGCCCTGTTTGGCGTTCTGCCGTCACCGGGCGACAGCCTTGCCGACATGCTGAGCATTCGTCCAATCAACCAAGTCCCCAACGCCGGCGGATTGAACCTGACATCACCCCAGGGTGGGGTGCTTTGAGGCTGGCTTACATTGAACCAGCTGTATTCCTCCCGCTCGGCGCTCATCTGGCCGATCGTGCCTTCGAAAAAGGAAGCGGCAGACGCGCTGAAACTTGCGCGTCTGATCTGATCGGCGAGGTGACGTATCGACCGCAGCAAGTCACACAGGCATTCTGCCAAGGTCGAGCCGACACTCTGAAATTATCAGTCAATTGGACGTGGTCCTGTTCGCGATACGAACCGGAGCCAAGCAAGCCATAGCTCGTGCGCCAGGTAGACAAGCAGGTCGCCATTGCTGGATGCCGTTTTCGCCATCTCACCGACTCCGACCTCTTCCGTCGTCACCATGCAGCCTGACCCCTGGGGCGTGAGCAACCAGCTTTGTGCATATTGCGGGGGCGGGCCTGGTGCGGTCACGGTATAGCCAAGGCGTCGGCCGGGTTCGGCGACGTATATCTCTGTTTCTTAGATGCCCAAAACTCCCGCTGCTGGCGAATGGCGGCGCCGACTACCGCGGTCGCGGGGTCACCGGATCGCAGAACGGCAGGGTGCTGGCGCGGCGGATTGCTTGCGCGAGGCGATCGTTGGTCTCGGCAACGGTCGGGACTTGTCCGTATTTAACCGCTGCCCTGCTGATGGTCTCGTCGATGATCCGCATGGCTGCGGCAACGGTGGCGGCGCATAATCGCACCTCGAAATCCGTTGGCGAAAGATCAAGTCGCGAAGCAATCACGCCCGCCATCGTCATTTCCGTCATTCGTGTGGCCATGAAAAAAGGTTCGAGCAGGGCGGGCTCGTCCTCCAGCCGCGCGATAAGGTGCACGACCAACCTGCCGTCCTCGATTTCCTGGGCGCCGATCTTGCTGAAGTCGTAGGCAAGCTCCAGAAACCGCTCTACGGACATATCGAGGGGCCAGTTCTTGAGCTTTTCGGCAAAGCGCTGCGACGTCAGCGCAAAGAGCGGCTCAATGCAGCTCTCCTTCGTGCGAAAATAACGCCAGAGGGTTCGCTTCGAGATGCCGGCCGCATCCGCGATCTCGTCGCCGCTAGTGCCTGCAACCCCTTTCTCGAGAAATAGACGCGCGGCGCTTCGTGCCACGTCGATATGCGCGCCTTCCCGAACCGTCCTGCTCATAGCGATCTCCGGCTGATGCTTCCAGACCTCAGAATATGTCAATATGTGCCATTTTACCAAAATAAATGTGTTAGGCGCTCCAGGATTTCAGCATCTATCGCATCACAATAATGACACTAAGTGCCATTATTGGTTTTTCCGGGCTAGGAACATGGGGTCCTGTCACCACCATTTGCGAGGAAACATTGATGAGAAGATCCACCGCCATCGCGATGTCGCTGGTCGTCCAGTTCAGCAGCGTATCGGCACAACCCCTGGAGAACGACATGTCAAAGATCACCTATCCGGAGACGGAGCGCGTCGATGTGACGGAGGAGCATTTCGGCCGGACCGTCGTGGATTCCTACCGCTGGCTGGAAAACGAGGCCACCAATGATCAGGCTGTCGCTGCCTGGATCGAGGCGCAGAACAAGGTGACGCAGGACTATCTCGATACGCTTCCGGGTCGCGACATCCTGGAAAGCCGGATGACGAGCCTGTTCGATTACGAGCGCTATACGGTCCCTCGCAAGCGTGGTGATCGATATTTCTTCACCCTGCACAAAGGTCGTGAGAACCAGCCTTCCTTGTATGTCCGAGATGGCGCCTTCGGCGACGTTCGTCTTTTGCTTGATCCCAATTCCTGGTCGGACGACAACGCCGATGCGATCGGCGAATGGAGCGTCTCGGACGACGGCGGCTACGTGGCGTTCAGCGTGCAGAAGGGCGGTAGCGACTGGCGGACCATCCGGGTGCTCCATGTCGAGAGCGGAAAGGAGCTTGAGGATGTCGTGGACTGGGCCCGGTTCACGCGTATCAACTGGGCTCCGGATAATTCAGGCTTCTTCTATTCGCGCATGCCGGAGCCGGTTCAAGGTGCCGCGGGCGCGGCCATTGCCAATCACGCCGTCTATTTCCATAAGCTCGGCACGCCTCAGGCAGATGATCGGCTGATCTATTCCTCACCCGATCGACCGGGCCTGCTGCATGTCTCCGATCGCGCGGAAGGCGGCCGCTATCTCGCTATTTCCTCGACGCCGGGAACGAACGAAAATGCACTCACCGTTGTCGATCTCGCGTCCGCGGATTGGAAGCCGCAGACGATCGTGCCGCATATGGACGCTGAATGGTCTGTCATCGGCAATGACGGCAGCAAGCTCATTCTTGTCACCACCGATGGAGCCGAGCGCCGGCGCGTCGTGTCGCTCGACCTCACCGAGCCTGATCCGCATGCAGTTGAGATCGTCGCCGAAGATGCCGACAACGCGGTTCTGAATGATGCCGCGCTGATGGGTAACGGACTTTTCATCGCCTATCTCGTCGATGCCAAAACGGAAATACGCCGCTTCAGTATGAACGGCGCTTTCGACGGGACGGTCGGGTTGCCCGGCATCGGTACGGCGGGCGGCTTTCAGGGACGTCCGGGCGATACGGAGGCGTTCTTCGGCTTTACCGCCCTCGATGCGCCGACCGCGATCTATCGATATGATACGGACACCAATTCCGTAAAGCCTTGGGCGGAGCCGAAGGCTTCCCTTGATCCGAACGATATCGCCGTCGAACAACGGTTTTATCGGTCGAAGGACGGGACCGAGGTGCCGATTTTTATCGTACGCCGTAAGGACGTCACGACAGCTGCTCCGACGCTGCTCTATGGATATGGCGGCTTCGGAATCCCTCAGCTTCCCTATTACAATCCGATCCAACTCGCCTGGGTGGAGCAGGGCGGAGTCTTGGCAATTGCCGGCATCCGCGGCGGCGGGGAATATGGCAGAGCTTGGCATCGCGCCGGACAGCTCGATAAAAAGCAGAATGCGTTCGACGATTTTATCGCCGCCGGCGAATTCCTGAAAAAGAGCGGCATTACCGCATCGAACGGGCTTGCCATCCAGGGCGAATCCAACGGCGGCCTTCTGGTCGGGGCGGTGACGAACCAAAGGCCCGATCTGTTCGACGTCGCGCTGCCGGGCGTCGGTGTGATGGACATGCTTCGCTTTGCCAAGTTCACGGCCGGAGGGTTCTGGATCAGCGAATTCGGCGATCCGTCCCAAGAGCCGAATTTCCGCACCATAATGACCTACTCTCCCTATCATACGATCAGGCAGGGTGTGGACTATCCGGCAATCCTGGCGACGACCGCCGATGCCGACGATCGCGTCGTTCCGGCCCACACGTTCAAATACATCGCCGCCTTGCAGGCCGCCGACCTCGGATCGAAACCGCGGCTGGCCCGCATCGAGACGAGGGCTGGTCATGGTGCAGGCATGCCGCTCGAAAAGCTCATCGCCCAGCACGCCGACATGTGGGCTTTCGCCGCCCACTGGACGGGCCTGAACATCAACCCGGTTAAGCCAATCCAACCAACTGCAGAATGATGATGACCATGTTTGATCTGAAGAAGACCCATATATCGATTTTGGCCGGGACGCTGGGCGTGTTGACGCTCGCCGGCTGCACGACTGCCGGAGATGATCCTTACGGCGATGGGCGCCACTGCTCCGCGTACCGGGATTACAGTCGCTGCATGTCCATGCAGCAGCGCCGTCTTCAACGCGAGCAACTTATGAACCAGGAAAAAGCGCTGATTAACGCGGAACAGGCCAGAGAAAACCTGCGAATGCTCCGGGAGATCAGAAGGAGGCGCGAGGGCTATTGACCGCCGCACCGCCTGAGGTTCGCCCTGACCCGGGAACGGATTGTAGCTGACCTGCGATAGACCGTTTTCGGGGCTGCAGCGAGAGCAAGATGATGACCTTCCTGGTTCAGCTCTCGCGAGCCTCGGCCCAATGCGGATACGTCACGTAAGCCGTCGTCGCACCCTCTTCGTCGGTGGAAATCGTTACGGATTGACCTTTGGGCATATAGACGATGTCTCCCGGCCCTGCGGTGACAGTGCCGTCGCTTGTAGCTACGGACAAACGTCCCTCAAGCACGATCATCGTGTCATCCACGGCCATCGTTTCTGTGAGCGCTTGTCCGGGGGCATAGCGGCCGTAGCCGATCGTGACTGGGCCGCCGGTTGTCTCGTCAACCAAGTTTCCGACATAGACATCTGCATCCTGTCCGGGCGATTTGACGAGCTTTGCGTCAGATAAACTGAATTTTTGGACCTTCATTCGCTGTCTCCCTGCTTTCCAGCCGACATAGCGCGAAACCCTGGTCTGCCAACCCAAACCGAAGGAGAAGAGATGACCGAGAAAACCTGCTCCGTTCCGACGCCTGAGCAGCGCAAGTACCTTGAAATCCGCGAGACAGCTGAACGCGCCATGCTCGATAAGGTCTTCAGGGCGATCGACGACGCAGCCATCGAAGTTGCTGAGGGATTTAAGGAGGCTGGGCTGGAATTCGAACCGACCAGCAGGGAGTATTTTATGTTCACGGTGCAGCAGGTGACCTTCGTGCGCCTGTGCGGCGGCGACCCCGATACGCTGCATGGAGGCGATCCCGAACTCGGTCAGCGGATCGTGAACAACGGCCAGCACATCATCGACAACTACTGGAAAAGCGGCGAGCGCCTCTAAGCGTGTCGCGCCCTTTCAGGTTCGCTCGCACGCTTTAGGACTTTGTTTTCACGCATGTCTTTTCGCAAAACGCTGCACACGTTTGCGCGGCATGCGTGGATGAATTTTATTCGTCCAGCGGTATGCCGGGGCAAATATTGCGCGCTCCCGACCTACACGTCGAAATTTGTCGGCAGGACAATCATGTCCCGGATCGTGACGTTTCGCGGTCGGGTCAGCATGAAGATGATGGCGTCTGAGACCTCTGAAGGCTCGATCAGGCTGCCATTGGCTTTTGCCTTCTCAAGGTTTTCCGCGGGCCAGTCTGCGAGCAGGGCGGAAACCACCGGGCCGGGGGAGACCTGGCTGACCCTGATGCCGTGGCTCTTGAGCTGCCGGCGCATGATCTGGACGAAACTGGTAATCGCCCATTTGGAGCTGGAATAGACCGGCTCCCACTGGATCGGCGCATGGCCGGCCACAGAGCACGTAACCAGGATGTCCCCGGTCCCGCGCTCGATCATGTGCGGAGCGACGTCGCGCACGTTTTTCATGACGGCATTTATGTTGAGGTTGAGCATCCGGTCCATTGTCGCGGTATCGGTATCGATCAGGTCCCCTCCAATGTAGGAGCCGGCATTGCAGTGCAGGATGTCGAGGTGATCGACCTTCGCCAGGATTTCCGGGACCATGGCCGCACAGCTCGCGGCGTCCAGAAGATCGGTAACCTGTATCACGACGGCGTCGCCGAACTCGGCGGCGTAGGTTTCGAGCGCCTGTTTGTTGTAATCGACCATCACAACCTTGGCGCCGGCATCGATCAGGGCACGGGTCGTGGCCAGCCCGATACCGGACGCTGCCCCGGTCACCGCAGCGATCTTTCCTTCAAGTGGTTTTGTCATCGTCTTGTCTCGCTCTTTGTTTTCAGACTGCAAGGAAGCCGCCGTCGACGGGCAGGACTGCGCCACTGACCATGGCAGCGTCCTCCGAAATCAGCAGTGCTATCGCGCGTGCGACGTCGTCGACCTCCGCAAAACGCGCCATCGGATGGCGTACGATCATCGGGTCACGTTTTGAAGGTTCGGACCACGCCTTGGCGGCAAGTTCCGTCATGGTCACGGTCGGCGCCACCGCGTTGACGCGGATTCCGTAGGCGCCAAGCTCCTTGGCCATGACGCGCGTCGCGCCTTCCAGTCCCGCCTTTGAGGCGGCGTAAGCCACATGATCCACGAAACCGCGATGTCCGGCGATCGAGGTGACATTCACGATCGTACCGCCGCCGCCGCCATTTGAAATGCGAGCCCGCGCAAACTCCTGCGCGCAAATCAGCGCGGCCCGCAGGTTGATGCCAAGCACCTGCTCATAACCGTCCTCGGTCATATCGAGCACGCTTTCGAGCACGTTGGTTCCCGCGCAATTGATGAGCGCGTCTGCCAATCCCGCCGTCTTCATGGCGGCGCGTGCCGCGGCATTGTCCGCGAGATCGACCGATAGCACGGTTGCGCCGAACTTCGCGGCCAGTTCATCCAGATCGGCCTGCGAGCGCGAAAGGGCGACGACCCGCGCCCCCCGCTGCGTGAGCAGTTCAACGCAGGCGCGACCGATGCCCTTGCCAGCACCGGTGATGATGACTGTTTTTCCCGTAAAGTCCGACACGCTCGATCTCCCGCTGCCTGTTGCTCAGAACGCCAGTCTTTGGTCGGTCTGCCTGTCGAACACGTGAGCCGCGGCCGGATCGACATTAAGTCTAATCCCGTCGCCCGGCTTCAGTGCGAGGCGCTCGCGGAAGGCACACAACACACGCTGGCCCACCAATCGGGCTGCCAGGAGAATTTCCGCCCCCGTCGGCTCGATCAATTCGACAGTCACCGGCACGCCCGTCTCGCCATGCGACAGCGTCCACTGGTCGGGACGAACGCCGTAGATCACCTCCTGGCCGTTGCTTGCCTTGATGCCTTGGGGAAGGGGAAGGGCCGATCCATCGGCGAGCCGAGCCGCGTTCAAAGAGAGATCGATCGTGGCCGGCAGCATGTTCATTGCCGGCGATCCGATGAAGCCGGCGACGAAGGTATTGGCCGGCCTGTCGTAAAGCTCCAGCGGCGCGCCGATCTGCTCCACCTTGCCGTCGCGAAGCACGACGATGCGGTCGGCCATGGTCATGGCTTCGATCTGGTCATGGGTGACGTAGACGGATGTCGCGCCGAGGCGCTGGTGAAGAGCCTTGATCTCCGAGCGCATATCCACGCGCAATGCGGCGTCGAGGTTTGACAAGGGCTCGTCGAAAAAGAACGCCTTTGGGTTGCGAACCATCGCGCGTCCCATGGCGACACGCTGCCGCTGGCCGCCGGAGAGCGCCTTCGGATAGCGGTCGAGATAGGGCGTAAGCCGCAACATCTCGGCAGCCTTGTCGACCTTGATATTCCGATCGGTAAGAGTTTCGCCACGCAACTTCAGTGCGAATGCCATGTTCTCGCGGACGGTCATATGCGGATAGAGCGCGTAGTTCTGGAAGACCATCGCCACGTCACGGTCCTTGGCGGGGATGTGGTCGACACGCTGTCCGCCAAGCTTGATCGTGCCGCCGGTGATCTCCTCAAGGCCGGCAAGCGATCGCAGCAGCGTGGATTTACCGCAACCGGAGGGTCCGACCAGGACGACGAACTCACCGTCGGCTATATCGAACGAGATGTTGCGCAGTGCGTGATAGGAGCCGTAATGCTTGTCAACCTGGTCGAGCTCGATCGTCGCCATATCTCAATCCTCAGTCAGTGTGGCGGCAAGGCCGCGGATCATTCGGGACGGGTGCGGGGGCAGTTTCACCATGAGGTGTATCCTGCATCCGCAACCACAATGCTGCCGGTCATCAGGCTGGCGGCATCGGATGCCAGGAACAGGACGACGGACGCAATTTCCTCGACGTCGCCCATGCGCTTCATCGGCGTCATGTCCATCCACTGTTTGTCCCAACCGGTCTTTTCGATCGCGGCCTTCGTCATGTCGGTCGCGATATAGGTCGGCGCGACCGCGTTGACGCGGACGCCCCGCTCGGCCCATTCGGCCGCAAGCGACTTTGTCAGCATATGAACGGCCCCCTTCGAGGCGTTGTAACCGGCTTGCGGCTGCGGGCGGTTGGCGATGATGCCGGACATAGAGCCGATATTGACGATCGAGCCCTTGCCCGCCTTCAGCATCAGGTTTCCGAAGGCGCGATTGCTCCAGAACACGCCGTTGAGGTTCACGTTTGCGACCTTGAGCCAATCCGCATCGGACATTGCCTCCGCCGGGCTGTGGGCAGCGACGCCGGCATTGGCGACAAGAATATCGACGCGACCGTGCTTTGAAGCGATCGCCGCCGCGACACGGTCGGTTTCGCCGGAATCGGTCACGTCGAGGCGTACAAATTCGGCCTTTCGGCCCATCGCGGCGAGTTTCGAGACGGCCGACTGGCCGAGTTCTTCATCGAGATCGGTCAGCACGAGATGCGCGCCGGCTTCAGACAGCGCATCCGCGCAGGCATAACCGATGTTACGTCCTGCACCGGTGACGACCGCGACCCTTCCGCTCAGATCCAGCTTCTGCAGATACATGCTACTTACCAAGCTCGATCTGGATCTTCACCGAAGACGGCTTCGGCCGCACGGCGTAATCGAACGCCTCGACAGAATCCTCGAAAGCGTAGGTATCGGTGATCAGCGCGTCGACGTTGATCTGGTTCGATCCCAACAGCGCGACGATGCGCGGATAGACATGGGCGTAGCGGAAGACGTGCTCGATGCGCAGTTCCTTGGTCTGGGCGATGACGATATCGAGCGGCACCGGCTGCAGCGGCATGCCGACAAAGACGATGGCGCCGCCGGGGCAGCCGTGATGCACCGTGTCTGCGATCACTCCGGCCGCGCCCGAACATTCGAACACGACATCGACGCCCCAGCCGTCTGTTTCGCGGGCAATGACACTCTTCAGGTCCTGCGAGCGGACGTTGGCGGTCATGATGGCCGGCCCGAGCTTGCGCGCCACGGCAAGCTTTTCATCGACTACGTCGGTCACGATCACCTTGGCGCAGCCCGCCGACAGCGCCGCGATCGCCGTCACCATGCCGATCGGCCCAGCGCCCGTGACCAGCGCGACCGCGCCGGGCGTCAGTTTCGCCTTGGAAACGGCCTGAAAGCCGACGGCCAGCGGCTCGACCATGGCGCCGGCGGCGTAAGAAACATTGTCCGGAAGCTTGAACGTGAAGGCCGCCGGGTGGATCACGCTCGGCCTCAGCACGCCATGCACCGGAGGCGTTGCCCAGAAGCGCACGGCGGGATCGAGATTGTAGAGACCGAGCCGCGACGCGCGGCTCTGAGGGTCGGGAATACCGGGCTCCATGCAAACGCGGTCACCCACTTTCAGGTTCTCGACCGCGCTGCCGACCTCTTCGATGATGCCGGCGGCTTCATGGCCGAGGATCATGGGCTCGCGCACAACGAAGGGGCCGATGGCGCCATGCGTATAATAGTGAACATCCGAGCCGCAGACGCCGACGGTCTTGATGGCGATGCGAACGTCGGCGGGACCGAGCACCTCTTTCGGGTCCAGGTCGCGAATGCGCAGTTCGTCTTTTCGTTCGAGAACGAGCGATCTCATGTCTTTTAGCCCTTTCGGATAATGAATACGGCCAGCGCCAGGCAGAGCACCGTCGCCACCCATAGGGGCAACAGGCCCTCCAGGAAGCGCATCCAGAGAAGATGCACCAGGATCAGGATCACGACCGAGATGAAGCCCCTGTCGAAGCCGTTGGTCCGGATCGGCAGAAACCCGTCGCGGTCGGCTTTATTGGGTTGAATGCCAGCCATCATCTTACCCTTTCAATGCACCGAAGGTCAGACCTGTCACGATGTGCTTCTGCACGAAGCCGAGCACGACCAGGGCCGGAAGCGTAGTGAGAAACGCCATCGCCGCCATCTCGCCCCAGTTCGTCCCGGTGACCGAGACATACTCGGCGAGCGCTGTCGTCACAGTCCTGGCGCCGGCCGAAGACGTAAGGGTCGCTGCGAACAGGTACTCGTTCCAGGCGAAAATCCAGGTCAGGATGAAGGTGACGGCCAATCCCGGCCGCGCCAGCGGCAGGATGACGTGGGACAGCACCTGACCGGTTGTGGCCCCATCGACCCTTGCTGCTTCGTCCAGCTCCAGCGGAATCCCGTCCAGCATGCCCTTCAGGAGCCAGATGGCGAAGGGCAGGTTGAAGACGCAATAGAGCAGGATCAGGCCGATCTTCGTGTCGAACAGCATGAAATCGCCGAAGACGAACCACTTGGTGAACAACAGAAAGAGCGGCAGCAGAAACACGGCCGGCGGCGCCATGCGGTTTGTGATCAGCCAGAAGAACACGTTGTCGCCGCCGCTGATCTTGAAGCGAGAGAGCCCGAATGCCGCGAGCAGGCCGAGCGCGCAGACCAGCGCCGCATTCGATGTCGCCACGACCATCGAATTCCAGAGATACTGCAGGAAGGTCGAGCTGTTCAGCACCGCCAGGAAATTGTCCCAGTAGAGATCGTCGATAAGGACCGACTTCGAATAAAGCTTCACCCGAGGGCGCATCGAAACGACCAGCATCCACCAGACCGGGAGCAGCGTCAGAATGGTCAGGCAGACCCACAGGATAAACGAGGTTATGCCGGAGCGTCTCATTGTGCGCCTCCCTTGCGGCCGGTCATGGCGACGAACAGCAGCCAGCTCAAAACGATGGTGACGTAAAGCGTGAGAAGGGACATGGCCGCGCCGTAGCCGTAGTCCGTCTTCGGAAAGACGTTGATCCAGATATGAAGGCCGATGAACCGGGTCGCTTCGGCCGGACCGCCCTTGGTCAGCATCCAGATTTCATCGACCGAGCGCAGCGCGTCCATCAGCCGGATGAAGACGGTCGTCAGCAGGACCGGCTTCAACATCGGCACGATCACGTACCAGAAGATCTGCAGCTTGTTGCCGCCATCGATCTGCGCCTGCTCGAGCGGTTCTTTCGGCAGGGCGGTCAGCCCCGCCATGAGGGACAGCGTGACGAACGGTGTCCAGTGCCACAGGTCCATGATGATCGCCGTGCCGAAGGCATGATAGGCATTGGTCGAGATGTTGTAGTCGATGCCGAACCAGAGTTTCAGGTAATAGGGCACGATGCCGAAGCCCGGAACGCAGAGCAGCCGCCAGGTGGCGCCGACTGCGATGGGCGCGACAACGATCGGCAAGGTGTGGATCGTGCGGAAGAACTGCCGACCCCAAAGGCGGTCTGCCATCAGCGCGCGGGCGAGGATGTAGCCAAGCAAAAGCTCGCTTATGACGACGAAGAAGGCGAAGACCAGCGTGCGCGCCAGCGAGTTCAGGAACGTCGTATCGAAAACCAGGCTGCGATAATTCTGCAGACCCGCCCAGCGCAGGGTGGGATCGACCGCGTTGGTGTTCCAGTCGAAGAACCCGACATAGAGAATGTAGATGAAGGGAAGGAACCCTACGACGAACAGGATTAGCGTGGCTGGTGCCAGAAACAGCCATCCGATGTTGGATTGTCTCATCCTTCGCTCCGTCAGATCATGCTTGAAGTGTTGTTCGCCCGGCAATGAGCGTCGCGGGAAAGACCCTGCAAAACGCAGTCAGGAAACGGGGCGGCCACCTTGTCTGAAAGGCGACCGCCAACCGCCGGGAGGTACGGTTTTTTACTTGCGATAACCGAGCTTCACGAGCTCCGCTTCGGCCGCTGTGGCGGCCTGGTCAAGTGCATCGTCCGGCTTGATTTCACCGATGATGGCCTTGTAGATGAACGGCGCGACGACCTGCAGAACCTGCGAATGGAACGGGTACGGCGGCGCACCGGCAAACAGCTTTCCATCCTCACGCATCAGCGTGTAGTACCCGTTCATCTTCTTGTCCTGTTCGACGATCTTGGGATCATCGTAGGTCGAGTTCATGACGATACGGGAGCCGGCCAGTGCCCAGTCGGTCTGCACAGAAGCCTGCCCGATATACTGTAGAAAGAGCAGCGAAGCGTCCTTGTTCTTGGACGAATGCGGGATGCCAAAGGCGCCGCCGTCGTAGTAGCCGATATACCCCTTGCCGGCTTCGGCCGCTTCCATCACACCCGCCTCGACCGGAGGCAATGCGACGCCGACCTTGCCGACGACGGTCGATTTGCTTTCGTCGGCCGCGATCCAGGCAGCGTTTTCGCCGTAGACCAGGCCTTGGGCTGCGCGGCCGGCGGCAAATGTGCCTGCAACCTCGTCCCAGGTGGAGGACGTCGATTCCGGCGGCGCGTATTGCAGCAGGCCGACCCAGTAGTTGAGCGCCTTCTTGGCGGCGGCGGAGTTCATCTGGCCGCCATTCGCTTCGGTGGCCGCGAAGGTCGTGCCATCGATGCCCCAGTTGTATACGCCGAAGGTCGGCGCGACCGACTCGAAGAATTCGTAGAAGGCGGCAGGGTGGCTCGACGAGGCCTGTACGGTCGTTCCCCAGAGCTCCTTGTCCGCACCGTATTCGGTGAAGAACTTGGCGATCTGGGTGTACTCTTCATGCGTCGTCGCGGGCTTCAGATCCGCGCCGGTTGAATCCTTGTAGGCTTTCTGGATCGCCGGATCGTCGAAAAGGTCCTTGCGGTAGAGGTAGGGCTTGATGAAGGCTTCCATGGGAACGCCCATGACATTGCCCGACTTCGGATCCTTGAAATAGTTCAGGAAGGTGGTGAAGTTCTCCGGCTTGAAGTCCGGCGAAGCGATCTTCGTGTTGTCAGCGAGCGACTTGGTGATATCGACCAAGAAGTTGCGGGCCAGATAGGTATAGACGATGTCCTGTTCGATATAGACGAAGTCATAGATGCCGGTATTGGCTTCCATGTCCTTGATCGCCTTGTCGTACATCTGGTCCCAGGATGTGGCTTCGAATTCGACCTTGATGCCGGTCTCTTCGGTGAATTTCGGACCGAGCACCTGCTCGACATATTTCGATGCGGGGGTCGATTCCGAGATGCCCCGGATGGTCGCGCCCTGATAGGGCTGGGCGGCAGTCTTCCACCAGGAATCCTGAGCAAGAGCGGTCGAGCTCCAAAGGCCAAGCGAGATGAAGCCGACGCCTACGGCTTTGACAAAACTGTTCATTGTTCTCCTCCATTTGGATCGCAAAATCGGTCCGGTTGTGCGTGCTAAACTCTCCTCCGACACGCTCAACGGACCTCAATAGTTGAGGAAAGAAGGGGTGGACACAAGCGCGGTCGTTGCGCGATACTGATACTCTCATGCGCGAAATGCCGAAAATATCCATGAAATCTTGTGTGCATTGCACAATCTAATATTGATTGGCTAAGCAACGAGCATGCCGGGAAACACGGGAGGATGTTTGCAATGTCAGTTCTGTCGCCGACGGTCGCGAGATTTGAATATGTTCTGACGGGCGCCGACGAGTCCTTCCTGTGGCGCCGCGACGACTACCCTTGGGAGCGCAATGTCTGGAATTTCCATCCCGAGGTGGAGATCCACTATATCCCCAATGCCAGCGGCGTGTTGCTGGCGGGCGATCATGTGGGCGCGTTTACGCCCGGCCACATCTCCGTCATCGGCAGCAACCTGCCGCACGACTGGGTGACGCCGCTCGGACCGGACGAGCGCATCCCGGGACGCGACATCGTCATCCAGTTTCTGCCGTCGAAGCTGGAGCAGGCTTCGGCTTTCCTGCCCGAACTGGCGGGTCTTCATGATTTTCTCACCCGCGCGAAGCGGGGTCTTTCCTTCAAGGGCCGGGCACGGGAACAGGCGGAGGCGCTGATCCTCGACATGGAGTTCCAGACCGGCTCGCGGCGGCTTTCGACCTTCCTGTCACTGCTCTCGCTGCTGCGCGATACGGACGAGTTCGACACGCTGTCTTCGGAAGCATATGTGCCGGACCTGAGCTATGGCTCGCTCGAAGCCCTGCAGCAGGTCTTCGCGTATCTCTTTGCCAATCTGTCGGAGGACATCCGGCTGCCGGACATGGCGCGCATGGTTGGCATGAGCGACAGCGCCTTCTCGCGATTTTTCAAGAAAAACAGCGGTCATAGCTTCACCGATCACGTCAACAAGCTTCGTATCTGGAAGGCAGGTCAGCTCTTGACCGATACCGCGATGCCGATCACGGACATCTGTTTCGAGGTGGGCTATCGCAATCTGTCGAATTTCAACCGGGTGTTTCTCCGCCACCATAACTTAACACCGTCGAAATACCGGAAACTGTCCACCAACCGCAGAACCGTTCCGCTGCCTCAGACAGCGACGGACCTCCCGGCGGGAGTTAACGGTCTTGGTATCCAGAGTGATGGAAACGCGCCGGCGGGCGCTTACACATAAGTTTTCGTGTTACCAGATGGCAGGCGCGAACGCACTGCTCGGTAAGACGAGGACGAAACCCATCGTGGTTTAACGCCGCCCCGGCCAAGCCATGAGCGCGGTGTCGATCAGCCGCCTCAGCAGAGCGTTGCAGGCACCGTCGCAGGCTTGCGCGGACATGCCCTGGATGAGCGCGGCATAGAAGCGGGCGAGTGTGTCGGTATCCGTTTGCGGCGGCAATTCGCCTTGCTCGACGGCGCGATCGAAGCGGGCCTTCAGAGTTTGCGTCGAAGTCTCGCGCAAGGCCGCCGTCATGCGCGCAACCGAGGCATTCTCCTCCGCATGTTGAAGAACAGCCGTCGAGATCATGCATCCGCGCGGCTTGTCCGGCTGTGTTTGACTATCGGCAATATCGTAGAGGTAAAGGCGCAAGGCTTCGCAAGCAGGAAGATCGGACTGCAGGATTTGCGCCCGGCGCCCGCTCTCGCGAGCGATGCTGAAGTCGAGCGCCTGACGATAAAGCTCTTCCTTTGATCCGAAGGTCGAATAGAGGGTCGGCGGATTGATCCCCATCGCCTTTGTGAGGTCAGCCGTCGAGGTGCCTTCGTAGCCGTGTTCCCAGAACAGACGGGCTGCGATCTCCAGCCCGACCTCTCGATCGAGCAGGCGCGGTCTGCCGCGTTTTCGGACAGGTTTATCCATTTTAATAGTGATCCCTATAAAAATGTTGACATCGCTCGTTTGCCTCTTAATATAGTGATCACTATTTATTTTAGCAACGGAGTGATCCATGTCCCGAAGACTGGCAGACAAGACAGCCCTCATCACCGGCAGTTCGCGCGGCATAGGCCGGGCCACAGCCCTTGCCTTTGCAAAGGAGGGAGCCGCGTTGATTGGCGTGCACTACACTGCCAATCCGGAGGCGGCAGAGGCCACAGTTCGCGACGTCGAAGCGCTCGGCGTCAAGGCTGTCGCCGTGAGGGCCGATCTTCGGCAAGGCAAAGACGCCGCCGATAGCCTCTGGGCGCAATTCAGCGAAGCCGCGCAGAGCCATACAGGGGCTGCCGCCCTCGATATTCTGGTGAACAACGCTGGTATCGCACCCGCGCTGCCCTTGAAGGACACCAGCGAAGCCGCGTTCGATGAAGTGATGACGATCAACTACAAGGCACCGTTCTTCCTGATCCAGGCGGTTGCGGACCATCTGCGCAACAATGGCCGCATCATCAACATCTCGACCGGCTTTACGCGTATCGCGGCTCCGACACATCCGGCCTACGCAGCCTCCAAGGGAGCACTGGAGACACTGACGCTGGCGCTCGCACCGGAGTTTGCAACGCGAGGGATCACCGTCAACGCGGTGATGCCGGGCGTGACCGAGACGGATATGAATGCCGCGTGGTTGGCATCGCCGGATGTTCGCGCCGGCGCCGAAGCGCTTTCGGTCTTCTCGCGCGTCGGAACGGCGGCGGACGTCGCCGACGTTATCGCTTTCCTTGCGTCGAACGATGCGCGCTGGACGACAGGCCAGATAATCGATGCGACCGGCGGTGCCCGGATATGATCTGGCTCACACCCTGATGCTTGCGGGTGGACCCAGCCGGTTAGGGTTGGCCTCCAATGTACAACGCAGATACTAGGGGCTCACTTACCGAAAAGAACCGCGCTCCCCGAGCGCGGTTCTGGTGCATTTCGAAAGAGATGGCCTGCTACAGGGCCGAATGACTGATCGCATTTCAAACCGGCTTCGTTTCCGAAGTCGCGGCGCACCCGCCTCAGCTCAACGCTCGCTCACGCAATCGCCCCTCCGTCCGCAGTCAGTGTTGCGCCGGTGATCACACTGGCGGCCGGGCTTGCAAGAAAAACCACGGCGTTTGCGATTTCCCGTGGCTCGCCGTAGCGTCCAAGCGACGTCAGATTGCGCTGGAAATCGGCGGCTGCGCCATCGGCGGGGTTGGCATCCGTGTCCGTCGCACCGGGTTGCACGAGATTGACGGTTATGCCGCTCGGTCCCAGTTCGCGCGAAAGGCCTCGGGTGAAGGCGGTGAGCGCCGCCTTGGACATCGCATAGGGGGTTAGACCGGGAAACGGCACGCGCTCGCCGAGGGCCGAGCCGATCGTGATGATGCGGGCGCCTTCCCGCAAATGCGGAATCGCAGCTTTAGCAAACAGCACCGGCGCTCGGACATTGACATCCATCAGTGTCTGGTAGTCTTCCAAATTGAGGTCCGCGATGGGTCCGGCGTGGCCGATCGCCGCGCTGTTTACGAGAATGTCGAGCCCGCCAAGTGCGGAGACCGCTTCTTCCACTGCTCGAGCTATCGCCTGCGGGTTTGCGCTGTCAGCCTGAAGGGCGACTGCACGCCTGCCGCGGGTGGTAATGTTTTCCGCAACTTTTTGAGCTTTTTCACTCGAACGCTGATAGGTGAACGCGACGTCGGCTCCGTTTTCAGCAAGCGCCTCGGCGATAGCGGCACCGATACCGCGCGAGCCACCGGTCACCAAGGCGCGCTTTCCGCTAAGATTTATCATGTTGATCCTTCCACTCATTTTTAGATAAGTCCCACAGGCCAGAGAAGGCGCACACGCCTCGAAAACCTGTTCGCATTATCTTGTGCTTCCACCCGGATATCCGTAGCGACGGCGATCGCGACAGGGTGTTACAGGAAGGGGAACAATGGCCAGTCATATCGCTGGACGAGGGGATGCGTTCTCTAAAACAGCAACGGGGAAGGTCATCACCGCGGGGCCTGATCGTATGCAGCCCATCCCGCGTTATCGACGGTTAGGTTCTATCGCGACGGATTGCGCCAGCGAGCTGAAGAGGGCTCAAGAGCCGGAATCGAAACATTCGATCAGCATCTCTGTCAGCACACGCACCTTCTTCGCAGGGTGTTGTCCGGGAGGTCTGACGACGAATATGCCGGCCGCCGGTGGTGCATGGCGTGGCATCACCTCGACGAGCGCGCCGGACGCGACATGTTGATCCGTCAGGCCATTCGGAAGTCTTGCTATGCCAAGGCCTTCCAACGCAGCCGCCAGCAACGCGACGCCGTTGTCTGCCTTGAAGCGTCCTTGCGGTCGAATGTTCAGAACCCGGTCGCCATCGGTGACCTGCCATATTTCGGTGCCCTGCATGAGAGCCTGATGGGTGAGAAGGTCGTCCGGTGTCTCGGGTGAACCGTTCGCCGCGATATAATCCGGGCTGGCAACAAATTTTCCATACAGAGGTCCGACACGCCGGGCGAGGAGGTTGGAATCTGGCAGATAGCCGACCCGGATGGCGCAATCGAAGCCTTCCGTGATGAGATCGACGAAGCGGTCCGTATAGCAGGAATAAACGTGCAGCTGGGGATGCTGGCGCGCCAGCTGCGACAGGACAGGCGCGAAGTGGGTCGGACCGAACGAAAGGGGGGCCGCAACGCGCAGGCGACCGCGAAGATCTCCGGCCGGGGAGATCGTTTCGCGTGCTGAATCCATCTCGGCCGATATTCTCGCCGCGTAGTCCCGGAAGGTGGCGCCTTCTTCTGTTATCGCGATGCCCCGCGTCGTCCTCGCGACGAGCTGCACACCAAGATCCGCCTCGAGCCGCGCGATGCGTCTGCTGACCATGGATTTGGAGATGCCGAGCCGTTGCGCGGCGGAGGTGATGCCGCCTGCATCGGCAACCTCGACGAATGTCCTGAGATCCTCGATTTCCACCCGCCGTTCCTCTTTCTGCAACACCGTTCACCTTTTATCAGGACTACCGTGCCGTGTGTGAGAATGACAGTGTTCTTGCGGACCGCCTCTCGGCGAGCGTCCATTTTTACCGTGAAGAACCAGCAAGTCAGGAGAATCCATGACCTTCCGCAACGGCCTCGATTCACTTCTCCGCCCCGAAGATTCGGTGCTCGTCCTCATCGACCACCAGCCCTATCAACTCGCCAACGTAAACAGCCACGAGCCTACAATGGTGGTCAATAACACGGTGGGTCTGGCGAAAGCGGCAAAAGCGTTCGACGTTCCGACGATCCTGACCACCGTGATTGCAGAGCGGGGCGGCAACCTCTTTCCTCAAATCGCGGATGTATTTCCAGGACAGGAAATCATCGACCGGACGTTCATCAACACCTGGCAGGATCAGAAGGTGGTCGATGCCGTGAAGGCGACCGGCCGCAAGCAACTGATCATCGCCGGTCTCTGGACAGAGGTATGCGTCGCGATGCCGGCTATTCAAGCCGCAGGGGAAGGCTGGGATGTCACAGTGATTACCGACGCCTCCGGTGCTGTCTCGGTCGAGGCGCATCAGGTCGCCATCCAACGCATGATCGCGGCCGGTATCAACATGATGACCTGGCTGGCGCTCGCCGCCGAATGGCAGCGAGATTGGGCTCGGGCCGAACAGGCGGCAAAAATCACTGACGTCATCGTTCAGCATGTTGGCGGTAGCGGGATTGCCTATCTTTGGGAGCAGCAGTTGCTCAACACGCCAGTACCCAAGGCTACGGCGGGACTCTGAACGGCACAAAACGGCGGGTAGGGGACGCTGCCTCCTGCTCGCCACCTGTAATGCCAACGGTCCGCACCTGGCTGTGCGTCCATTTTTTCCCGCGTCGCTACAAGTTCACACTGCAGCGAGGTGAAGCTTAGTGTTTATGAGTTTGCGTCTGCTGCGGACTGAGGAACGCCTGTTGCAAAAGCCCGCAGATGCCGCAACGCCCGCGCCTCGATCTGCGTACCGGCTTGCTCCGTTCTTTAATATATGAGAATAGAGGTCAACTTAGGTCGGTTCCAAACTCTGGCCGGTGGTGGACGCGGGATGCCGAGGCCATGGCAACGGGTAAATTGAAAAGTGATGGTTAGATGAGCTTTTGGCATTCCATGTCCTGGAAAACCGAAGGCATTCGCGTCACGTCTCCAGTGCAATGGCGTCAATATGACGGACTGGTGAGTGTTCTCTGGGAAGCGGAAAGCCAGGCGGGTGCCAGTGGCTACTATCTGGCCGACGATCCCCGCATCATGTTTTTCTTCAACGACGTTTCCTCGAATGTCCAGATTTCGAACGAGGATGGTGATCTGGCGCGCAGTTCGCGGCCGATGGCCCGCGCCGTCTACATTCCGGCTGGCATGCCGCTCTGGACCGGCAGCCGGCGTAAGCACAGTTTCAGCCACCTCAATCTGCATCTGCACCGGGATCGGGTCCTGCGATATCTCGCTCCCTCTGTTGGCACGTCGGCGGCTCAGGCGGCGTTGCGCCGGCCTGTGGAACTTCAGGATGTTGCGGCAATCGATGCGCTGGCGAAGTTGCTGGCGGAAGAGATAAAGAACCCGTCCCGGCATGCGGTTTACGCGGAAAGCCTGATCGGCAGCATTGTCGCGGGGCTTCTCGATATTCCCGCCGAAAGCGAGGAGCGTGCCGGCGGCAGGCTGACGCAGGGGCAGATGAACAAGCTGCTCTCGCATATCGACGGTGCCGGGGATTATCGCATGTCAGTCGCCGACATGGCCGGGATCGTCGGCTTGTCAGAAAGCTGGTTTGCAAGCGTCTTCAAGCAGACGACAGGCCATACGCCGTTGCAATGGCTGCTTTCCAAGCGCATCGAGCTTGCAAAGGGGCTGCTCGCCGAAAGCGATCTTACGGTCGCCAGTATCGCGGCACAGCTCGGCTTTTCCGATCAGGCTCATTTCACAAAAGTCTTCCGCCAGATCGTGGGTGAAACGCCCGCCGCATGGCGACGCCTGCAGTCGTTCCGGCAAGCTTGAAAAGTCCCGCCCGACGAATGCGGGCGGGACGAGTTTTTTTTACCAGGTCTGGCGCAACGTCGCCATGATCGCCCGGCCGGGGTTGTAGTAGATCGCTCCACCGTCATCGTTCGCGATGTGCTTCTCGTCGAACAGGTTGGTGGCGTTGAGCTGGAACGTGGTATTTTCCTGGATCTTGTAGGTGTAGGCCGCATCGAAGACGACGGCGCCATCCGACTTGCGCGTGTTGGCATTGTCGAAATAGTAGGGGCCGATATAGCGCGCGCCGAGCCCGAAGGTCATGTCGCCCCGCGCGCCGTTGCCTTCCAGCGTATAGGTGCCCCAGACGGACGCCATATGCTCGGGAACCTGGGCGAAGCTCTTGCCATTGTAGCCGCTGACATTGCCTGGCTCGTCGATTTCTGAATCGATGTAGCCATAGGACGCGATCACGTTGACATTGCTGTTCACCTCGAACTTCGCTTCGAGATCGAGGCCGCGATGGCGAACCTTGTCGATCGTCGCCGGGAGGTAGGTCGGCGCCTCATAGGTGGTGATGTTCTCCATCGTCAGGTCATAGATGGACGCGGTGAACAGGGCCGGGAACGCATCCGGCTGATATTTGACGCCGATTTCGTACTGGGTGCCGATCGTCGGCTCGACGCCGGCACTCGGCGGCGCGACGGATTCGGCGTAGCTCACATAGGTCGCAAGCTCCTCGGTGATCTTGTAGCTAACACCCAGACGTTTGCTGAACTCGCTGACATCGGACGAGCCGCTGAACGGCCCGGTATAGAGATTGGTGCCTTCTTCCTCGAGGTCGAACCAGTCATTGCGCAGGCCGACGCTCACGGTCAGCTTGTCGAAGAAGGTCATGTCTTCCTGCAGGTAGACGGCTTTGGTCTTCTGGTTGGCTGTCACGACGTTGTAGGGTGCAAGTACACCCGGCCCGCCGCCATAGACCGGGTTCTCCCAGTCGATCTGCGACGCCGGTGCGTAATAGCTGTCGTTTTCGGTATCGATCTTGTTGTATTCGACGCCAAAGAGGGTGCGGCTTTCGATATCGTTGAAGTTTGTCTCATAGACAACATGCGCGTCGACGATGAACTGGTCGGTGGACTTGTCGCTGCCGAAGAAATAGCGGTCGATCAAGCTGTCTGCCGGATCGTTGGCGCCCAATCCATCGAAGAGATAGGCGTAGCCGAAACCGGAATCGGACGAACTGGAACGGGCGCTGGCGTTGAAGCTCAGGCCGTTTTCGAAATCATGATCGAAAATGACGCTGTAGGTGTTCCGGTTGACGTCGTTATAGTTATAGGCCGGTTCGCCGGAGAACACGTCCCTGTCGAGGTCCGTCCCGCGCGGATGGCCGCCGCCGCTTGGCGTGCCGTCCCTGTCCAGATGGTCGAAGACGAAGGAAAGACTTGTCGCATCCGTCGGGCGCCAGGTGATGCCGCCCATGATGAAGTTCTCGTCGTCCTGCGAATAATCGTACTCCGCGTCCGACCGCTGGAACTTGCCGGTCAGGCGATAGGAAAGCGTGTCGTCCTCGGTAATGTTGTCGCCGAAGTCGAAGCCAGCTTCCTTGTGGGAGAACGAACCGCCGGTGCCATAGACCTCGCCGAAGCGCTCGCTCTTCGGCAGCTTTGTGACGTAGTTCACCGAACCGCCGGGATCGGATACGCCAAAACCGGTGGAGTTGGCGCCCTTCAGGATTTCGACGCGCTCAAAGGCGTAGGGCTCTTCCAGAGGCCCGCCCCAGCTGCGGCCGATGGCAAGGCCGTCGCGATAGGTGAAGGGGCTGAAGCCGCGGATCTTGAAATAGTCGTAGCGATCGTCGGAGCCGTAATAATCGGTGACCACGCCGGCCGTATACTGCACCACCTGCTCGATGGTGTTTGCGCCGCGCTCTTCGATTTCCTTGGCGGTGACGACGGAAACGGAAGCAGGCGTCGTCAGGATTTCGCTCGGCATCTTGCCGACACCGGTGGTCTCCGTGGCGACGATGGACTTCGAATCATTATCGGTATCGAGCTTGGTTGCGCTGCTGCCCGAGCCCTGGACCACCAGCGTCTCGAGCACGGTAGGGTCGCCTTCGCCGCCGGTATCCTGCGCCAAAGAAAGGGCGGGCGTCAGCGCAATCACCGCCGTGCAGCCGAGAAGGAGCGCGTTTCGGTAACGGATTGGCGCTCGCGCCGCGCAACGGCCTGTTTGATCGATGTCCATATTCATGTTCCACTTGACGTAAATGCTGAAAGCGACCGGCCGGATTGCCAATCCCGTTTCGAGGCAGCCGAACCGCATCGCGTGTGGTCGTCCACAGCGCATGAACCCTGTGCCCGACCGGTCCCCCGCTAGAAGTCCTTGTCCCCACGATCCGCTATTAACTGGAGCGTCTTTGTCTAGTATTGTATATTTCCCCGGTTTTGTACGATCCGACGGAAATCTCCACGCAGTTTCTGGATATCGGCCGCTTTGCCGTTGACGCCGCGTTATTAAGCTGAGACTTGGCGTCAACTTATATTGTTGAATGGAGAACGGCGGTGAAGCTTTTCCATGTCGTCGTGGTGGCACTGATCGCGCTTGTCTGGCCGGGTGCCGGAAAATCCGCGGTTGCCGCAGAAAACGCGTCCTATCCCCTCACCATCAAACATGCGTTCGGAACCACCACGATCGAAAAGAAGCCGGAGCGGGTCGCGACCGTTGCCTGGGCAAACCATGAGGTGCCGCTCGCGCTCGGCATCGTGCCGGTCGGCATGGCGCGCGCCAATTTCGGCGATGATGATCGTGACGGAATCCTGCCATGGGTTGCCGCGAAGCTCGCAGAACTGAAGGCCGAGCCGCCGGTGCTGTTCGACGAGGGCGATGGCATCGATTTCGAAGCAGTCGCCGCCACCCGCCCCGACGTCATTCTCGCCGCCTATTCCGGTCTCAGCCAGACGGATTACGACACGTTGAGCGAGATCGCGCCCGTCATCGCCTATCCGCAGGCTCCCTGGTCGACGGACTGGCGCGAAACGATCCGGTTGAACAGTGCCGGCCTTGGCATGGCTGCCGAAGGCGAAGCGTTGATCGCGGGTATCGAGGCGGATATCGCCGGCACCCTTGCCGGGCATCCCGAACTCAAGGGCAAGTCGGCGATGTTCATCACCCATCTCAGTTCATGGGACCTGAGCACCGTCAACTTCTATACGACCAACGATACCCGCGTGAAATTCTTCGCTGATCTCGGCCTCGCATCGCCGAAAAGCGTCGTTCAGGCCTCGCAGTCTGGAAAATTCTCGGGCTCCGTCAGCGCCGAAGAGATCGATGCCTTCGATGATGTCGATATTCTCGTGACCTATGGCGACAGCATGCTCTTCGATGCCCTGAAGACGAATGCGTTGATGCTGCACATGCCGGCGGTGTCCAGGGAATCGATCGTGATGCTGGGTAACAATGCCGTCGGCACCGGCGCCAATCCGACGCCGCTGTCGATCCGCTGGGTGCTGAAGGATTATGTGACGCTTCTCAGCGAGGCTGCCAAGAAGTCGAAATGACCGCCGCAACCCTCAAGACATCGCGTGGGCGCTGGTCTGCGGCATCCGGCTCTAACCGGACGCGGGGCCTCTGGCTTGCAGGGCTCGTTGTGCTTCCTTTGGTGTTCGTTTTTCTGTCCGTGACGATCGGTACCCGCAATGTCGGCTGGGCCGATATCGCCGCAGGTATCGGCGGCGCGCAGGACAATATCGGGCGGGCAGCGGTCGCCTTGCGCATCCCGAGGACGTTTCTCGCCCTGCTCGCCGGTGGCGCGCTGGGACTTGCCGGGGCGATCATGCAGGGCGTGACCCGCAATCCGCTTGCCGATCCCGGCATTCTCGGCGTCAACATGGGGGCCTCGCTTGCCGTTGTCGTCGGCGTCGCTTGGTTCGGCATGTCCTCCGCCTATGCGTATATCTGGACCGCGATCGCGGGCGCCGGAGGTGCGGCAATCTTCGTCTACACCATCGGCTCGCTTGGTCGCGGCGGCGCGACGCCCTTGAAACTGGCGCTGGCCGGAGCGGCGACCTCGGTGGCGTTCGCGTCGCTGGTCATCGCCATCGTCCTGCCGCGGGGCGATATCGCCGGGGGCATCCAGTCCTGGCAGATCGGCGGGGTCGGCGGTGCGACCTACCAGCGTATCCTGCCGGTGTTGCCGTTTCTGGCGGTTGGTTTCGCAATCAGCCTGCTCTCGGCCAGAAAACTGAATTCTCTTGCGCTTGGTGACGATCTGGCCGCCGGGCTCGGCGAAAACGTTGCCGTCGCGCGCGCTGTTGCTTCCCTCGGCGCGATCCTGCTGTGCGGCGCGACAACGGCCATATGCGGGCCGATCGGCTTTCTCGGGCTGGTCGTGCCGCATGTCTGCCGTCTGCTGATCGGCGTCGATCACCGCTGGCTGCTGCCGTTCTCCGCGCTTGGCGGCGCATGCCTGCTGCTGGCGGCGGATGTGCTCGGTCGCATCGTCGCCCGCCCCGCCGAGATTGATGTCGGCATTATCACCGCTTTGATCGGCGCGCCGTTCTTCATCTGGATCGTCCGGAACCAGCGGGTGAGGGATCTGTGACCGCGCATTCCTCCACCATCAATGCGGTCATCGCCAATCGCCGCGGGCGCACCCGCAGATATGCCGTCGTGCTCTCGGTGCTGCTGGT
Organism: Pararhizobium arenae; assembly: GCF_001931685.1. GTDB lineage: Bacteria > Pseudomonadota > Alphaproteobacteria > Rhizobiales > Rhizobiaceae > Pararhizobium > Pararhizobium arenae. Next base: position 164,761 of record NZ_MOOY01000008.1, read on the forward strand.
CCTCGTCGTTGCGGTCTTCGCCGTTACGCTGGCGGTCGGGCAATCCGTCACGCCACCGGGGGATGTCCTGCGCGTGCTGCTGGGCGAGGAGGTTGCCGGGGCTTCTTTCAGCGTCGGCCAGCTCCGCCTGCCGCGCGCCGTTCTGTCGATCCTCGCCGGGCTTTGCTTCGGGCTGGGGGGCGTCGCGTTTCAGGTGATGCTGCGCAATCCGCTGGCCAGCCCCGATATCATAGGCATCACCTCCGGCGCCGGGGCGGCGGCCGTCTTTGCCATCGTCGTCCTGTCAATGAGCGGGCCGATTGTATCGGTTTTCGCCATCGTTGCCGGGCTTGGCGTAGCGCTGCTCGTCTACGGCCTTTCCTTTCGAAACGGTGTCGCCGGAACCCGGCTCATTCTTGTCGGGATCGGCGTCTCCGCCATGCTGCAGAGTGTCATCGCCTATATTCTGCAATCTGCTCCCGCCTGGAGCCTGCAGGAAGCGATGCGATGGCTCACGGGAAGCGTCAACGGTGCAAAGCTCGATCAGGCTCTGCCGCTGCTGTTTGCCCTCCTGTTCTTCGGTGGCGTTCTCCTCAGCCGCAGCCGCGACCTGGAAGCCCTGCGGCTGGGGGACGACATGGCGGCCGCCCTCGGCACGCGTGTCTCGCGAACCCGGATGCTGGTGATCGTCGCCGCCGTCGGCCTGATCGCATCGGCCACCGCCGCAACAGGTCCGATCGCCTTCGTCGCCTTCCTTTCGGGACCGATCGCCGGACGGATCGTGCGCAACGATGGATCGCTGCTGATACCGTCGGCACTGACAGGCGCGGTCCTCGTGCTTGCCGCCGATTACGTCGGCCAGCATCTTCTGCCCGGCCGCTACCCGGTCGGCGTCGTCACCGGTGCGCTCGGGGCTCCATACCTGATTTACCTGATCATTCGCGTCAACCGGATCGGAGGTTCGCTGTGACCGATCACCTGCTTGTCGCCACCGGCCTTTCCGCCGGTTATGACGATACCGAAATCCTTCATGGCCTCGATCTTACGGTTCCGCCCGGTAGGATCACCGTGATCGTCGGTGCCAATGCTTGCGGCAAATCCACGTTTTTGCGCACCCTGTCGCGGCTGATCTCGCCAAGCAAGGGGCAGGTTCTGCTCGACGGCAAGTCCATTCACCGCACGCCGTCCCGCGACCTTGCCCGGACGTTGGGCCTTCTGCCGCAGTCGCCCATCGCGCCGGAGGGCATCACGGTCGCCGATCTCGTCAGCCGCGGGCGGCATCCGCACCAGAGCCTGTTTTCCCGCTGGACGCGGCAGGACGACGAGGCGGTCGACAGTGCGCTTTCGGCGACGAAAACATTCGAGCTTGCCGAGCGCCCTGTCGACGAGCTTTCCGGCGGTCAGCGGCAAAGGGTGTGGATCGCCATGGCGCTGGCGCAGCAGACGGATATCCTGCTGCTCGATGAGCCCACCACCTTTCTCGATATCAACCATCAGATCGAGGTGCTGGATCTTCTGACCGACCTCAACCGCACGCGCGGCACAACCGTCGTCATGGTCCTGCACGATCTTAACCTTGCCGCCCGCTACGCGGATCATCTTGTCGCCCTCGCTGAAGGCCGCGTGCACGTTTCCGGCACGCCGGAGGCGGTGCTGACCGAGGACACCGTGCGGCATGTCTTCGGGCTTGAAAGCCGGGTTATCACCGATCCCACATCCGGGCGGCCGATCATGCTGCCCATCGGACGCCACCGGATGGCTGCCTCGACCGACACGGCGCGCGAACCGTCCTCAAAGGAGAAAAACGCATGAACGAACATTCCTCCTTCACGCTTTCGGGCGTGGCAGTCCCCAGCAGCGCGACAGACATGCTGGACGAAATCTGCGAGCATTTTGTCGAACATGCCGATGTGGAGCGGACCGGCGATCTGGCCGTGCTGAAAAGCGATGTTGGTGTCGCCCGGATCGAGATCAATGCCGGCCGCCTGCTGATCGATCTCGACTGTCCAACGGCCGAGACATTGCAGATGAGCCGCACGATCCTTGCGGAGCATCTTTTCTATTTTGCCGAGGACCAGCCCTTCGAACTGACATGGTCGGAAAAGACGTCCCTGACCGCCTTGCCCAACCTGCAGGAGGTGAAGGTCGTGTCGGCGGAAGACCTCACCCCTCATATGCGAAGAGTCATCTTCTCCTGCGCGGATGTCACTCCCTTCGTCGGCGGCGACATGCATGTGCGTCTGCTGGTGCCGCCAAAAGGCAGGCCGCCGGTTTGGCCCGGTTTCCGCGAGGACGGCCGTATCGCTTGGCCCGAAAGCGAGGACGAGCTGGTGGTTCGGGTCTACACGATCCGTGCCGTCGATGCTGCGCGCAAGGAGGTATGGATCGACTTTCTGCAGCATCCCGCACCCGGTGTCTCGACCCCCGGCGCCGACTTTGCCCGCGATGCGCAGCCCGGCGATGTGGTTGGCCTGATCGGGCCGGGTGCCGGCCACCTGCCCTCCGCGCGATCGATCCTGCTGATCGGCGACGAAAGCGCCCTGCCGGCCATCGCCCGGATCGCAGCCGAGGTTCCTGCGGGAACGCACATGCAGGCCCTTATCGAGGTTCAGGATGCGGCGGAGGAGCAGGCGCTTGCGAGCAATGGCACGCTTGACGTGCGCTGGCTGCATCGATCCTCCTATCCGCAAGGGGGCAGCGCGGTGCTGGTGGAGGCGGCAAAAAAGGCCATCGACGCGATGGCGGAAGGCACCTTCGTCTGGGCCGCCTGCGAGAAGGAGGACATTCGTGCCATCCGGTCGCACCTCAAGGAGCGCCGGCACGATCGCAAGAATATGTACGTCGCCTGGTATTGGGAGAAGAGCTGAGACGAGGCGTCCGAATCTTGGTATCGCACGCCACTGCCGGTATGGCGGCTGAACTGCCCCTGAAAAACTTGAAAGTCTTTTAGAAAGACGCCCCAAATGGCGATCTAGCGCTGACCGCGCGGAAGACGCACAATCCCGACCCTGTGCAGACGAAGGTGCGACCGCATCATCGCCCGCCCAGCGGGACGATCATGTCGCTGACGTTACCGTTACAGTTTGAATGATTCAACGGCGGGAGGAGCGCGTCGAGGAATCTTTTGTCATTCGGCGGCGCCGGAGGCGTCCGCACGGGGAGGAAATATGTTTGAACGGCTTTTCAAGCTGAGTGAGCACGGAACGTCCGTCCGCACCGAAGTGGTTGCTGGCGTCACGACGTTTCTCACGATGTCCTATATCATCTTCGTCAATCCTGACATCCTGTCGACCACCGGCATGGATCGGGATGCGATCTTCGTCGCGACCTGTCTGGCGGCGGCACTCGGCACGCTGATCATGGCGCTGGTCGCCAACTGGCCGATCGGCATGGCGCCGGGCATGGGTCTCAATGCCTTTTTTGCCTTCACCGTCGTTGCAGCACTCGGCTTCACCTGGCAGCAGGCGCTCGGCGCGGTCTTCATATCCGGCATCATCTTCCTGCTTTTGACGGTAACGGGCGTGCGAAGCTGGCTGATCGCCGGCATTCCGCATTCGCTGCGCAGCGCCATCGCCGCCGGTATCGGGCTTTTTCTCGGCATCATCGCCCTGAAGAATGCGGGCATCGTCGTTGACAATCCCGCGACGCTCGTGGGTCTCGGCGATCTGAAGCAGACCGGACCGTTGCTCGCCATCTTCGGTTTCTTCGTCATCGCCGTGCTCGATGCCCTGAAGGTCCGGGGCGCGATCCTGATCGGCATTCTAGCCGTCACGGTGCTCTCGTGGGTCACGGGCGTCAGCGAATTCCGCGGTATCGTGTCCATGCCGCCCTCGATGATGCCGACGTTCCTGCAGCTCGATATCGTCGGTGCCCTGCATGGCGGGCTGGTTCATGTCATCCTCGTCTTCGTGCTTGTCGAAGTGTTCGATGCGACCGGCACGCTGATCGGCGTCGCCAAGCGGGCGAACCTCGTCCAGGAGGGTCAGCCGAGCCGCCTCGGCCGCGCGCTTCTGGCCGACAGCACGGCCATCGTCGCCGGTTCGCTGATGGGCACCAGCAGCACCACCGCCTATGTCGAAAGTGCCTCAGGCGTTCAGGCCGGCGGACGCACGGGCCTTACCGCACTCGTCATCGCGGTCTTCTTCCTGGCCGCACTCTTCATCTCGCCGCTCGCCGCCTCCGTTCCGACCTATGCGACGGCCCCGGCGCTGCTTTACGTCGCGGGCCTGATGATGCGCGAACTGACCGAGATCGAATGGGACGATTTGACGGAAGCGGCACCGGCGGCGCTGACCGCGCTTGCCATGCCCTTCACCTATTCGATTGCCAACGGTCTTGCCTTCGGTTTCGTGAGCTACGTCGTGCTCAAGGTGTTTACCGGCCGCTGGAACATCCTGCATCCCGCGACCCAGATCGTTGCGGCGCTGTTTGTCATACGGTTCGCCTTCTTCGCGGAATAAAGCGAATATCGCCGCAAACAAAATGGCCGCGTCAGTTCACATCGACGCGGCCATTTTGTGTTGGAGAGACCGCCAGTCCGGAAGATCCGGGCTGGCCTCGCGATTCAGCCGACCATGAATGGCTCGGCGTAAAAATGCTCTTCCAGATTGACGCCTTCTCCGCCGCGATCGACGACGGCGAAATCGGAGATGCCATCGAGCGGCGTCAGGATGCCGTGCCAGACATTGCGGCCGATATTGACGCCCTGGCCGGGCGCTGTTCGAAAGGCGATCGGTTCGCCGGGACCATTTTCCGTTTCCGACGCGACCACCACCAGAAACGGGTGCTCGCTCAAGGGGATGAAGGCCTGGCTGCCGAGCGGGTGACGCTCCACCATCTTCAGCTTCAGGGGGAGCGGATAAGGCTCGCCCCTGAGAAGGCTGATCATCGCGCGCGCCTTCTCTCCGGTTGTCTCGACCTTGGCGAGATCATGGTAGCGGGTGCATTTCCCGGCGTTGATCGGGAAGCTCGGTGCGCCATCGGTTTCGATGACGTCACCGAAGGGTGCGAATGCTTCGCGGGTCAGGGGTTGTATATCGATCGTCTTCATCATGCCTCCTCAGGATTGAACGGGTGAAACGGGCGGCTGCCTACCCGGCGGCCGGAATATGAGGCCGGGAGAGGCGCGATCGGCGTCCACCCTGGCCTTGCCGGCATCAGGCCGGCAGCATGTCGCGCAGGCGAAGAAGCGCAATGCGCTCCACCTGCCGGCAGGCGGTGTCGAACTCCGTTTCGCGGTCGTTGGCGATACGGCTTTCGAAGGCAGCGAGGATTTCGTCCTTGCTGCGGCCCTTCACGGCCATGATGAACGGAAAGCCAAAGGTTGAGACATAGTTGTCGTTCAGCGTGGTGAAACGCGCACGCTCGGCATCCGTCAAAGCGTCAAGCCCGGCGGATGCCTGCTCGTGCGTCGAGCTTTCCGTCAGGCGCTTGGCAAGTGCGAGCTTGCCGGCGAGATCGGGGTGTGCGTTCAGAACGCCGAGCCGCTCTTCCTCCGTTGCGGCGCGGAAGACGCCTGCGAGCGCCGCATGGAGCCCGATGGCCGTGTCGTTGGCGGCCCCCAGTTCGCCGGCATGGGCGCGGCGGGCAATCCATTCGGAATGTTCGAAGACGCCGCCGAAGCGGTCGACGAACTCGTTTTCCGCAAGGCAAGATGGACGGTTATCGTTAGCCTGCGGCGGATGGGTTTTCGCCCAGTGCTCGGCAATCTCGATGCGGCGTGCGAGCCAGACCTGATCGTGGCTTCTCACGTAATCGAGGAAGCGCGCTAAGGCCATCGCGCGGCCGGGGCGACCGGCAAGGCGGCAGTGCAGGCCGATATTCATCATCTTCGGCTGACCAGCGGCACCTTCCGCATAGAGCAGGTCGAACGTGTCCTTCAGGTAGTCGAAGAACTGCTGTCCGCTGTTGAACCCTTGCGCGGTGGCAAAGCGCATGTCGTTCGTGTCGAGCGTATAGGGTACGACCAGCTGCTGGCGCCCGCCGTGGGCATGCCAGTAGGGCAGATCATCGGCATAACTGTCGGAGACATAGGCAAACCCGCCTTCTTCCGCGATCAGGTCTACGGTGTTCTCGGAGCAGCGGCCGGTGTACCAGCCGCGCGGGCGTTCGCCTGTCACGGCCGTATGCAGGCGGATTGCCTCCGCGATCGAGGCGCGTTCCGTCTCACGATCCATGTCCTTGTGCTCGACCCATTTCAGGCCGTGGGAAGCGATTTCCCAACCGGCCTCCTGCATGGCCGCAACCTGTGCGGGGGAGCGTTGAAGCGCGGTCGCGACACCGTAGACCGTCACGGGAATATCACGCTCGGTGAGCAGCCGGTGAAGGCGCCAGAAGCCGGCGCGGGCGCCGTATTCGTAGATCGATTCCATGTTCCAGTGGCGCTGGCCGGCCCAGGGCTGCGCGCCCACGATTTCGGACAAAAATGCCTCCGATGCGGCATCGCCATGCAGCACACAGTTTTCGCCGCCTTCCTCGTAATTGACGACGATCTGCACCGCGATCCGCGCGCCGTTCGGCCATGCGGCCACGGGCGGTGCTGCGCCATATCCGTGCATGTCTCTGATATATCTCATGAATACTCCTCCAAAGGTCCGATGGAGGCCGAATCCTAACGCAGAAGCCGTAAGCCCAATTCCCTCGAAAATTTTGAAAGTCTCGAAGAACTGGCTTGCTATTCAGGGGGAATGCCTTGGCCGATACTTGCGGGGAGTAATTCGGGAGGTTTGTGCAATGAAGTCTCACTCTGAAGCGGGCGGTCGGCTGACGACCCATGTGCTGGACACGGCGCTGGGCAAGCCGGCTGCCGGTCTGCGCATCGATCTCTACAGGATCAACGGTGACGATGCGAAGCGCATCAGCTCCGCCGAGACGAATGCCGACGGCCGCTGCGATGCGCCGCTGTTGAGTGGTGCCGAGATGACGTCCGGTGTCTACGAGCTGCGTTTCCACGCCGGCGCCTATCTGGCGCAGAGCGGGGATGGCCCTGCCTTTCTCGATCTCATCCCGATCCGCTTTGGCATCGCGGATGCGACCGCGCACTACCATGTGCCGCTGCTGGTTTCGCCCTACAGCTATTCGACCTACCGGGGGAGCTGAGCATGGCAGCCGCAATCCGTACCACGATCCGTTTTCTCCTGAACCACAAGCCGGTCGAGCTTTCCGACGTCTCGCCGGTGAAAACCCTGCTCGATTTCCTGCGGCTGGAGCGCAATCTGCGCGGCACCAAGGAAGGCTGCGCGGAGGGCGACTGCGGCGCCTGCACGGTGCTCGTCGGCCGGCTGTTGAATGGCGTCCTGAAATATGAAAGCGTCAATGCCTGCATCCGCTTCGTCGGTTCGCTGGATGGCTGTCATGTCGTGACGGTGGATGCCTTAGCGTTGCCGAATGGACCGCTGCATCCGGTGCAGCAGGCCATGGTCGATACCCATGCCTCGCAATGCGGCTTTTGCACGCCGGGTTTCGTCATGTCGCTTTACGGCCTCTGGATGGAAAATCCAAAGCCAAGCATAGCGGCCATCGAAAAGGCGCTGCAAGGCAACCTGTGTCGGTGCACCGGCTATGCTGCGATCATCCGCGCCGCAGAAGCCGTCTCGACGATCGCAGATGCCAACCGCGATCCGCTCGTTGCCGAACGCGCAGATATCACCGGGAAGCTGCTCGCTCTTCGTGACGATGCCCGCGTCGTCGTTGGCGAGGGCAAGGATCGCATCGTGCTTCCGGCATCCGTCGATGATCTCGCCGATATCTATGCCGCCGAGCCTTCCGCCCGCATCGTCGCCGGTTCCACCGACGTCGGCCTGTGGGTGACGAAGTTCATGCGCGATATCGCGCCGGTCGTGCATATCGGCCATCTCGATGAACTGCGGGCTATTACCGAAGACGCGGATGGCATCACGCTCGGGGCCGGCGTCAGCTATACCGAAGCCTATCCGGTGATGACCAAACACTTCCCGCAGCTTGCCGAACTCTGGGATCGTATCGGCGGCCAGCAGGTGCGCAACATGGGCACGATCGGCGGCAATATCGCCAATGGCTCTCCGATTGGCGATACGCCACCGGCGCTGATTGCACTTGGCGCCAGCGTATCGCTGCGAAAGGGTGCAGAGCGCCGCCAGGTTCCGCTGGAAGCCTTTTTCATCGAGTACGGCAAGCAGGATCGCCAGCCCGGCGAATTCGTGGAGGCGGTGCATATCCCGTTCCAAAAGCGTGACGATCAGTTTGCCGTCTACAAGATCACCAAGCGGCTGGACGAGGACATTTCCGCCGTCTGCGGCGGCTTCCGTATCGCTCTCGATGATGCCGGCATCGTCACCAAAGCCGTCATAGCCTTCGGCGGCATGGCGGGCACGCCGAAGCGCGCCGCCAATGCAGAGGCGGCGCTTGTCGGCGCGCCCTGGAATGCAACATCGGTCGCTGCCGCTATGGAAGCACTCGGCGCGGATTATACGCCGCTCACCGACTGGCGCGCCTCCGCCGATTATCGGTTGCTCGTCGCAAGGAATTTGCTGAAGCGCTTCCATCTGGAAACGCAAGGTACGGAGCCCGTGCGGCTCGACCGCAAGATCGCTGTGTGAGGAGAAAGCCATGAACGTGATGCAGCCGATCCACCGTATTCGCGGTGCCGTCCATGACAAGGAGCGGCACGAATCCGGGCACAAGCATGTGACGGGAACGGCGGAATATATCGACGATATGCCGGAGCCGGCCGGCACCCTGCACGCCTATCTCGGCCTTTCACAGCGCGCCCATGCCGAGATCGTCTCGATCGATTTCGATGCTGTAACCGCCAGCGCCGGCGTTGTCGGTATCCTGACCGCGTCCGACATTCCCGGCGAGAATGATGTCAGCCCGGCCCACAAGCACGATGATCCGGTCTTCGCGACCAAGTTGGTCGAGTTTCACGGGCAGCCGATCTTTGGCGTTATCGCCGAGAGCCGCGAGGAAGCCCGCCGGGCCGCCGCCAAGGTGAAGATCGAATACCGTGATCTCCCGCATGTGACCGATGTGCTCGAGGCGACAGCGGCAAACTATCCGCTCGTGATCGATCCGCTGAAGCTGGAGCGTGGCGATATCGCCGATGGTTTTGCCAAGGCGAAACACGTTGTCGAAGGTGAAATGAGGATCGGCGGGCAGGATCATTTCTATCTGGAGGGCCACATCTCGCTCGCCATTCCCGGCGAGGATGAAGAGGTGACACTCTATGCCTCGACCCAGCATCCGAGCGAAACCCAGCATATGGTCGGCCAGGTGCTGGGCGTACCGTCCCATGCCATCACCGTGAATGTGCGCCGTATGGGTGGCGCATTCGGCGGCAAGGAAACCCAGGCAAACCTTTTTGCCGCCGTCGCTGCCGTTGCCGCCAAGAAATACGGCCGCGCGATCAAGATCCGTCCGGACCGGGACGACGACATGGTGGCGACGGGCAAACGCCACGATTTCCATGTCGATTACAAGCTTGGCTTCGATGATGAGGGGCGTATCGATGCGGTGGATGCGGTGTTTGCCGCGCGCTGCGGCTTCTCGGCCGATCTTTCCGGCCCCGTCACCGACCGGGCGCTTTTCCATGCCGATAACTGCTACTTCTACCCCAATGTCCGGCTGCGCTCGCGCCCGGTGAAGACGAATACCGTTTCCAACACCGCCTTCCGCGGGTTCGGCGGACCGCAGGGCATGGTCGGCGGCGAGCGCTTCATCGAGGACATCGCCTATAAGCTCGGCAAGGACCCGCTGGACATCCGCAAGCTCAATTTCTATGGCGGCGAAGGACGAAACCTGACGCCCTATCACCAGACGGTCGAGGACAACATCATCGGCCGCATCATCGAGGAACTGGAGCAATCGGCGGATTACGCTGCACGGCGTAAGGAGGTGATTGCCTTCAACGAAAAGAGCAGCGTCATTAGACGCGGCATCGCGCTGACGCCGGTGAAATTCGGCATCTCCTTTACCAAGACGGAGTACAATCAGGCCGGCGCATTGGTGCATGTCTACGCCGATGGCTCGATCCAGCTTAACCATGGCGGCACGGAGATGGGGCAGGGGCTCTATACCAAGGTTGCACAGGTGGTGGCCGATGAGTTCCAGGTCGATCTCGAGCGCATCAGGGTCACCGCGACCTCGACGGGCAAGGTGCCGAACACGTCTGCAACCGCCGCATCCTCCGGCTCCGACCTCAACGGCATGGCTGCCGCCAATGCCGCGCAGCAGATCAAGGCGCGGCTGGTGGCATTCGCTGCTGAGAAGTTCGGCGTGTCGGAGAGCGATATTGCCTTCGAGCCCAACACCGTGCGCGCCGGGCATGAGCGCATTGCCTTCAACGATCTGATCAAGGCGGCCTATGGCGCCCGCATCCAGCTTTCGGCCGCGGGCTTCTACAAGACGCCGAAAATCCATTGGAACCGTGCCGAGGGTCGCGGACGGCCGTTCTTCTACTACGCCTATGGCGCGTCCTGTTCCGAGGTCAGCGTCGATACGCTGACCGGCGAATACCAGATCGACCGCACGGATATTCTCCACGATGTCGGCCGCTCGCTGAACCCGGCGCTGGATATCGGCCAGGTGGAAGGCGCTTTCGTGCAGGGCATGGGGTGGCTGACGATGGAGGAGCTGTGGTGGGATGCGAAGGGGCGCCTGAGAACCCATGCGCCCTCCACCTACAAGATCCCGCTTGCCTCAGACCGGCCACGCATCTTCAATGTGCGTCTGGCAGAGTGGTCGGTGAACCGGGAGGACACCATCCGGCGCTCCAAGGCTGTCGGCGAGCCGCCGTTCATGCTCGGCATTTCCGTGCTTGAGGCTCTCTCGATGGCGGCCGCAAGCGTAGCCAGCTATCGTGTACCGCCGCGTATCGATGCACCGGCAACACCCGAGCGGGTGTTGATGGCCATCGAGCGTCTGCGCGCTGCAAAAGGGTAGGAAGGACGATGCTGTCCCGGGAAGACGTTCGCGATTTTCTGAAGGCGGAGCCTGACTGCATCCTCGTGACGGTTACGGGGACGGCCGGATCGACGCCGCGGGACGCCGATGCCTGGATGCTGGTCTCACGCGACCGGCTTTTCGGCACGATCGGCGGCGGCCAGCTTGAATACATGGCCATCGATCAGGCCCGCCTTGCATTGCGCACGGGGCATGGTTGCGAAACGCTGGATATCCCGCTGGGTCCGGAGATCGGTCAGTGTTGCGGCGGCCGCGTTGGCCTGTCCCTGAGCCGCGTCAGCAAGGAGAGTGCCGTGGAGATCATTGCCCGCAGTGATGCCGACATCGCCGCAAGGCCGCATGTTTATATCTTTGGCGCAGGGCATGTCGGTCGGGTGCTGGCCGCGGCCCTGTCGCTCCCCCCGTTGCGGGTCGTTCTGATCGATACGCGGGAAGACGAGCTTTATGCCTGCCCGGTCACCGGAATCGAAACCTGCCTGACGCCGGTGCCGGAGGCAATCGTGCGCGATGCGCCCGCCGGCAGCGCCTTCGTGGTTCTCACCCACGATCACGCGCTGGACTTCCTGATCACCGCCGAAGCCCTGCAGCGCGAGGACGCATCCTATGTCGGCATGATCGGTTCCAAAACCAAGCGGGCGACGTTCCGCACCTGGCTTTCGCGGGAAATCGGCAGGCCGGATCTGTTCGAAAATCTCGTCTGCCCCATCGGCGGTGTCGCCATAAAGGACAAACGTCCGGCCGTCATCGCCACGCTGGCCGCAGCGGAAATCCTGACGGCTTCATTGTCGCGACCGGTTCGCCGGAAATCCGAACATTCTGCCCTGCGCGTCGACGTCTGACGTATTGTCTCAGGCCGTGGTCGGGACTTCTTCTTGCTTGGGCGCTGCCTCTTCCAGCATCTTGCCGATCAGCCGCTGACAGCGTTCCGCCATGAAGTCGATCATCAGCCGGACCTTCGGATCCTGGAAACGCTTGTGCGGATAGATCGCGGCGAGCTGCACGCTTGCCGGTGGCGTATCTTGAAGAATTTCGACAAGCGCGCCGCTGTCGAGATGAGCTTTCACCTCGAAGAGCGGCTTGTTGATGATGCCGCGTCCTTCCAGCGCCCAGTGCGTCAGGACGTCGCCGTCATCTGAATCGTAGGGACCGGCGATCTCCAGTTTGCGCAAGCCTTCCGGCGTCTGCAGCGTCCAGTAATATTCCTTGGAGCCGGGATAGCGCAGCAAAAGACAGTCGTGGCGGTCGTCGATCAGCGCGTCCGGCGTTGCCGGGATCCCGCGTTTTTCCAGATAGGCGGGCGCGGCACAGATCACGCGTTCGCAGTTCAGGATGCCCCTCATGCGCAGGTTCGAATCCTCGAGCACGCCGAGCTTGAAGGCGACATCCACGCCTTCGCTCAGAATATCGATGTTGTGGTCCGAAAGGCGAAGCCTGACCTCGATATCGGGATACTTGTCATGGAAGGCCGGAATGCCCGGCGCGATCAGCCGGCGGCCGATGCCGAGCGGGGCGGTGATGCGCAGCGCGCCCTTCGGGTTCTGCGAGAGGTCGGCGATTGCCCCTTCGGCTTCGTTCACCGCCTCGATGATCTTCACGGCGCCATCGTAGAACACGCGGCCATGTTCGGTCGGCGTCAGCTTACGGGTGGTGCGGTTGAACAGACGCACCCCAAGATGCCGCTCCAGTTCCTTGATGCGATTGCTGGCGACGGCCGGCGTGACCCGCTGGTCGCGACCGGCTGCCGAGAGGGTTCCGAGTTCGACGACCCGGACAAAGACGCGCACGTTATCGAGATAGGACATTGCCCTTCATACCACATCTCGCACGCAACGTGGCTGCAGCGATTTTATAGATTTTTTTGATAGTGTTCGGGGAATAGGCGGGATTTTCGAGGTAATCGGCAGATGGCACAAGCCTTCCCAAAGTGAGGGAGAGCTGCATGTATGAATATGCCATTGCCTGGGACTGGCTGACATTCGCCGTCCGCTGGCTTCACGTTATCACCGCGATTGCTTGGATCGGCTCGTCTTTCTATTTCGTGGCGCTCGATCTCGGCCTCAAGAAGCACCCGGATCTGCCGGCCGGTGCGCATGGCGAGGAGTGGCAGGTCCATGGCGGAGGTTTCTACCATATCCAGAAGTACCTCGTCGCACCGGCCAACATGCCGGAGCACCTGGTTTGGTTCAAATGGGAAAGCTATGTGACCTGGCTTTCCGGCTTCGGCATGCTGTGTCTTGTCTATTACGCTGGCGCCGATCTCTATCTGATCGATCCCAATGTGCTGGACGTTTCCAAGCCTGTCGCCATCGCCATCTCCCTGGCGTCCATCGCCTTCGGCTGGATTGCCTACGACCTGATCTGCCGTTCGCCCCTCGGTAACGAAAATACCCGGCTGATGGTGCTGCTCTATTTCATTTTGGTCGGCATGGCTTGGGGCTACACCCAGCTCTTCACCGGTCGCGCGGCTTTCCTGCATCTGGGGGCGTTTACCGCGACGATCATGTCGGCAAACGTCTTCTTCATCATCATTCCGAACCAGAAGATCGTCGTCGCGGACCTGATTGCTGGTCGCACGCCGGATGCGAAATACGGCAAGATCGCCAAGCAGCGCTCCACCCACAACAACTACCTGACGCTGCCGGTTCTCTTCCTGATGCTGTCGAACCACTACCCGCTGGCGTTCGGGACCGAGTTCAACTGGATCATCGCCTCGCTTGTCTTCCTGATGGGCGTCACCATCCGCCACTACTTCAACACGCGCCATGCGAATGCCGGCAACCCGACCTGGACCTGGCTCGCCACCGTGCTGCTGTTCATCGTCATCATGTGGCTTTCAACGGTGCCGAAGGTGCTGACCGGCGAAGGCGAGGAGCCTAAGGTTTCCGCCGCCCAGCAGCCTTTCGTCACAGCGGAAGCTTTCCCGAAAGTGCGCGATACTGTGCTTGGTCGCTGTTCGATGTGTCATGCCAAGGAACCGGGCTGGGAGGGGGTCGTGGTGCCGCCCAAGGGCGTGGTCTTGGAAACGGATGGCGATATCGCGGCCCATGCCCGCGAAATCTATCTGCAGGCGGGGCGCTCGCACGCCATGCCGCCGGCCAATGTGACCGCGATCTCCGACGACGAGCGCCGCCTGCTCGTCGCCTGGTATGAAACGGTCGTCGAGGGAGGAGGAAAATCCCAATGAAAGAGCTGCTGATCCGTGGCCGCGTACTGACATTCGTCGAGGAGCCGAAGGCTTTCGACGATACCGCGTCTTATCGTTATTTCGAGGATGGCGCCGTGCTCGTCCGGGCCGGCAAGGTCGTCATGAGCGGGACTTATGGTGACGTGAAGGGGCTTGCGAGCGTCGATGCCGAGATTGCCGACCATCGTCCTCATCTCGTTCTGCCAGGCCTGATCGATACTCATCTGCATTTTCCGCAGACCCAGGCGATCGCCTCTTACGGTGCGCAACTGCTGGAATGGCTGAACACGTATATCTTCGTGGAAGAGCAGAAGTTTGCAAAGCCGGAGCATGCGGCCTTCATCGCCGGCCGTTTCATGGACGAACTGATCGCCAACGGCACGACCACGGCGGTCGCCTATTGCTCGGTTCATCCCGAAAGCGTCGATGCCTACTTCACCGCAGCCGAACAGCGCGGCATGCGCATGATTGGCGGCAAGGTGATGATGGACCGCAACGCGCCGGATGCCCTAAAGGATACGCCGCAGCAGGGTTACGACGAGACACGGGCGCTGATCGAGAAATGGCATGATCGCGGCCGGGCACACTATGCCATCAGCCCGCGTTTCGCCATCACCTCGACGCCAGAGCAGATGGAGGTGAGCCGCACCCTCGTTGCCGAATTCCCGGATTGCTACGTCCAGACCCATCTGTCCGAAAATCGCGACGAGATCGCCTATGCGACCTCGCTCTATCCGGATGCCAAGGACTACACGGACATCTACGCGCGCTATGGCTTGCTGGGTGACAAGACCTTGCTGGGTCACTGCATCTATCTGGATGACCGCGAGGTTTCCGTTCTGGCGGAGACCGGCGCCGTCGGCGTCTTCTGCCCGACATCCAACCTCTTCCTCGGATCCGGCCTGTTCGATCGCGACCGGTTCGAGCGTCTTGGCGCGCGCTGGTCCGTCGCGACGGACGTTGGCGCGGGAACGAGCTTTTCCATGCTCGAAACCATGGGTGAGGCCTACAAGGTCCTGCATCTGCAGGGCCAGCGGTTGACGCCGTTCAATTCCTTCTATCGCATGACGCTCGGCAATGCCCGAGCCCTTGGTCTCGATGACAGGATCGGTTCGCTGCATGCTGGCGCGGATGCCGATATCGTCGTGCTGAATTCCGGCGCCAAGCCGGCCATGGAGCTGAGAATGCTGACGGCAAACTCGCTGCTGGAAGAACTCTTTATCCTGCAGACCATGGGCGACGACCGCTGCGTCGCCGAGGTCTATGTCGCCGGCAAACCGATGAAGGCCAGGGCGCTCAAACAGCAGGCCTCGTCGCGACTGCTCGAAATCGCCTGATAGCTTGTTCTATGTAATCCGTTCGGCGCGGTGGGTTTATCCCGCCGCGCCGAATGTCTGAATCCGACCGCCCATGGTCTTGGTCAAGGCCTCGGCGGCAGCCCGAACGACCGGGCCAAGTGCTGCAATCCTGTCGTCGGGCAGCCGAACCGCGGGGCCGGAGACGGAGATGCCGGCAATGGCTTCCCCGTATTCGTCGAAAATCGGTGCAGCGACGCAGCGCATGCCAAGCGTGTGCTCCTCATCATCGATCGACCAGCCCCGTCCTCGAATGTCTGCAATATCGGAGAGAAGCAAGGGCAGGCTGTCGCGGGTCTTGTCCGTAAAGCGCTGCAGGATTTTCCCGGCAAGCGCGGCTTCGATCCGGCCATCCTCCCATGTCGAAAGGATCGCCTTGCCGATACCCGAGGCGTGGATCGGCCCGCGTCGGCCCGGCCGGAAAAAGGCGCGCATCGGGGCGTGGCTTTCCACCTGCGAGATGAACACGACATCCCCCTGATCCTCGATGGCGATATTGGCCGTTTCGCCGGAATTTTCCATCAGCCCCTTCAGAAAGGGACGACTGATCGTGCCGAGCTTGCGAAAGCGCAGGTAAGCGGTGCCGATTTCGAATGCCTTGATCCCGATGGTCCAGACGCCGCTTTCAGGATCGTGGGCGACCATACCGTGCTGGGCAAGCGACGTCAGCAGCCGGTGAACGGTCGAGGGCGCCATGCCGGACTGGTCGGCCAGGTCGGTCAGGACTGCGCCATCTCCCCGCGCCAAAAGCTCCAGCAATTTCAGGCTGCGATCCAGCACCTGCACGGAGGAGGGGGCGGAATTTTCGCTCGCCTTTCGGCCAGGTCGCCCTCTCGTCTTTTCCGGATGCTCCGCCATGCTGCCCCCCACATCGATTGATCGAACGCCGTTTGGCCGGCGTCATTCCGCAGCATGACATAACCGCCTCGTGGCGATTGTTCCAGATTCTTTGAAAATGTTTATTTCCGCATGATGGGATTGATTTCCATTTAATGATTGATCGCATCTCGGGATGGGGTACCTTCACCCACGAGAGACGGAGGAAATTCCCATGGCAAAAATGCGAGCTGTCGATGCAGCGGTTCTGGTTCTGGAGAAGGAAGGTGTAGATTGCGCCTTCGGTGTTCCCGGTGCCGCCATCAATCCCTTTTATTCGGCCCTGAAGGCGCGCGGGTCGGTGCGCCACATTCTTGCCCGCCATGTCGAAGGTGCGTCCCATATGGCGGAAGGCTATACCCGCGCCGAAGCCGGCAATATCGGCGTCTGCATCGGTACGTCCGGCCCGGCCGGAACCGACATGATCACCGGCCTCTATTCGGCGTCGGCGGATTCGATCCCGATTCTGTGCATCACCGGTCAGGCGCCGCGTGCGCGGCTGGACAAGGAAGATTTCCAGGCAGTCGATATTTCCAAGATCGCCGCACCCGTCACCAAATGGGCCGTCACGGTTATGGAGCCGGCGCTGGTTCCGTTCGTCTTCCAGAAGGCGTTTCACCTGATGCGTTCGGGTCGCCCAGGCCCGGTGCTGGTCGATCTGCCGGTCGATGTCCAGCTCGCCGAGATCGAGTTCGATATCGATACCTACGAGCCGATGGCCGTCTACAAGCCCACGGCGACGCGAGCACAGGCCGAAAAGGCGATTGCCATGCTGAACGCGGCGGAGCGGCCGCTGATCGTTGCCGGCGGCGGTATCATCAATGCCGATGCCTCCGACCTGCTGATCGAATTTGCCGAGATCACCGGTATCCCGGTTATCCCGACCCTGATGGGCTGGGGCACGATCCCTGACGATCATCCTCTCATGGCCGGCATGTCCGGTCTCCAGACCTCGCATCGCTACGGCAACGCGACGCTTCTGGCTTCCGATTTCGTTTTAGGCATCGGCAATCGCTGGGCAAATCGCCACACGGGCAATGTCCCGACCTACACGGAAGGCCGCACCTTCATCCATGTCGATATCGAGCCGACCCAGATCGGTCGGGTTTTCGCCGCGGATTTCGGCATCGTTTCGGATGCCGGGGTTGCGCTGAAACTCTTCCTGGATGTCGCGACTGAATGGAAGTCGGCGGGCAAGCTGCGCGACTGGTCGGCCTGGGCGGAAGAATGCCAGGACCGCAAGCGCACCATGCTGCGCAAGACGCATTTCGACCAGACGCCGCTCAAACCCCAGCGCGTCTATGAGGAGATGAACAAGGCTTTCGGTCGCGATACCTGCTACGTCTCGACCATCGGCCTCAGCCAGATTGCCGGCGCGCAGTTCCTGCATGTCTACAAGCCGCGCAACTGGATCAATTGCGGTCAGGCCGGCCCGCTCGGCTGGACCCTGCCGGCAGCGCTTGGCGTTCGCGCCGCCGATCCGAACCGCCCGATCGTCGCGCTTTCCGGCGATTACGATTTCCAGTTCATGATCGAGGAACTGGCGGTCGGCGCCCAGCACAAGCTGCCTTACCTGCATGTGGTCGTGAACAACTCGTATCTCGGCCTCATCCGACAGGCGCAGCGCGGTCTCAACATGGATTTCGAGGTGAGCCTTGCCTTCGACAATATCAATGCCTCCGGGGATGCGGAACGAGGCTACGGCGTCGATCACGTTGCCGTCGCCGAAGGGCTCGGCTGCAAGGCCATCCGTGTCCGCAGCCCAAATGAGTTTCAAGAGGCTTTCGCCAGGGCGCAGGCCCTGATGGCGGAACATCAGGTGCCGGTCGTCATCGAGTTCATTCTGGAGCGCGTCACCAACATCGCCATGGGCGCTGATATCAACGCGGTGGTCGAGTTCGAGGAGCTTGCCGAGCGCGGCGAAGATGCCCCGACGGCAACGCTCGCGCTTCTCGATTGATCGCCAACGAGAGTTTGTCAGGGAAAAGTGGTAACCGGTTTTCCCGAAAAGACAACGAAAACAACGAATATGAGAGTTTGTCTGGTTCAATCTGAACCAGACAAACGCGAAGGAGGAAATCCCATGCCGAAATTTGCGGCGAACCTGACCATGCTTTTCAACGAGGCGCCTTTCCTCGATCGCTTCGCGCTTGCAGCCGAAGCCGGTTTCGAAGGCGTTGAATATCTCTTTCCCTATGACTTCGAGGCGGAGGCCCTGCGGGCGGCCCTCGATCTCCACGGGTTGACGCAGGTGCTGCACAACCTGCCGGCCGGTGATTGGGCCAGCGGCGAGCGCGGCATCGCCATCCTGCCGGATCGCATCGACGAATTTCGTCGCGGCGTGGCGTCTGCCATCGATTATGCGACGGCGCTTGGCTGCACCCAGGTCAACTGCCTGTCCGGCATCGCGCCGGTTGGCGTGGCCGACAGTGTGTTGCGTGACACGTTCGTTGCGAACCTGAAACTCGCCGCCGCGGAACTCGGCAAACACGGCATCCGCCTGCTGATCGAGCCGATCAACCGCTTCGATATTCCGGGCTTCTACCTCAACACGGCGGAGCAGGCGGCTTCGATCATCCGCGATGTCGGCAGCGACAACCTCTTCATCCAGTACGATCTCTACCACCAGCAGCGGACCGAGGGCGAGCTGATCGGTACGTTCAAGAAGCACCAGGCCAGAATTGCCCATGTGCAGCTGGCCGACAATCCCGGCCGCAACGAGCCGGGCACGGGTGAAATCGCCTATCCCTTCGTTTTCGAGGCGCTGGACGCGCTGGTCTACGACGGCTGGATCGGCTGCGAATACAAGCCGCGCACCACGACGCAGGAAGGTCTCGGCTGGTTCGCCAAAGCTGGCCGCGCGCCGAAAAGCGCAGACATCATCAAGATCAGGAGCTGAGACAATGGCAACAATCGGTTTTATCGGACTGGGCATCATGGGCACGCCGATGGCGCGCCATCTGCAGGAAGCCGGCCACACGGTCGTCACTTCGAAATTCGTCATCCCGCCGCGCCAGGAACTGGTCGATGGCGGCCTTGAAATCGTCGAAACGCCGAAGGCGCTGGCCGAAACCGTCGATACGATCATCCTCATGCTGCCGGATACGCCGGAAGTAAAAGACGTTCTGTTCGGCGAAAACGGGCTGGCCTTCGGTCTTTCCAAGGGCAAGCTTGTGATCGACATGAGCTCGATTTCGCCGATCGAGACGAAGGAGTTTGCGAAAAAGATTCGCGATACCGGCGCGGAATACATCGATGCGCCCGTTTCCGGCGGCGAAGTCGGCGCCAAGAATGCGACCCTTTCGATCATGTGCGGCGGTGCGGAGGAAAGCTTCGAGCGGGCGCTGCCGCTGTTCAAGCTGATGGGCAAGAACATCACGCTGGTCGGCGATTGCGGCGACGGGCAGACTACCAAGGTCGCCAACCAGATCATCGTTGCGCTCACCATCGAGGCCGTTTCCGAAGCCCTGGTGTTCGCCTCCAAGGCCGGCGCCGATCCGGCCCGTGTCCGCGAGGCGTTGATGGGCGGTTTCGCATCGTCGCGCATTCTTGAAGTGCACGGCGATCGCATGATCAAGCGCACCTTCGATCCGGGCTTCCGCATCTCGCTGCACCAGAAGGATCTGAACCTCGCGCTGCAGGGGGCAAAATCGCTCGGCATCTCGCTCCCGAACACGGCAGCGACGCAGGAGCTGTTCAACACATGTGCCGCCAATGGCGATGCCGGGCTCGACCACTCCGGTCTCGTCAAGGCGCTGGAGCGCCTCGCAAATCACGCCGTCGCGTGACTTAGGTGCATGAGGGAGGGCCGGGCGGTCGGGAGGAGACGACCGCCCGGCATTTTGAGGAGGAGTGGACCATGCCGTCGATCGTCAACCCCCGGGCTTTTCTCGAAACGCTGTTTCACGCGGCGGTGGCCGCGGCCGATCCGGCAAAGGTGCTTGCCGCCAATCTTCCCGCCCGCCCGAAAGGGCGCACCGTGGTTGTCGGCGCCGGCAAGGGTGCTGCCCAGATGGCGCAGGCTTTCGAGAAACTCTGGGACGCACCGCTGGAGGGCGTGGTCGTCACCCGGTACGGTTATGGCGCCCCTTGCGAGCGGATCGAGGTGCTGGAGGCATCTCACCCGCTTCCGGATGAGAACGGCCTGATCGCCTCGGGCCGCCTACTGGATGCCGTCAGCGGTCTGACCGAAGACGATCTGGTTGTCGCCCTGATCTGCGGCGGCGGCTCGGCATTGCTGCCGGCTCCGGTCGAGGGGCTGACATTGGAAGACGAGATCGCCGTCAACCGCGCGCTTCTGGCCTCAGGTGCGGCGATCAGCGCAATGAATGCCGTTCGCAAGCAAATTTCCGGGATCAAAGGCGGTCGTTTGGCTGCGGCAGCCTATCCCGCAAAAGTCGTTTCCCTCGTCGTGTCTGATATTCCGGGTGATGATCCCGCTTTGGTCGCCTCCGGTCCGACTATACCGGACGCAAGCACCCGCGCGGATGCCTTGAAGATCATCGAGCGCTACCGGCTTGATCTGCCGCCCCGGGTGCATGCCCTCCTGTCGGGGGCGACATCGCTGCCGCCAACTCCAGACGATACCGTCTTCGCCAGAAATGACGTACGGCTCGTCGCCTCCGCTGCTGTCTCGCTCGATGCTGCCGCAGAGCTGGCGCAGCGTGCGGGTATTGGCGCTGTCGTGCTTTCGGACGCGATCGAGGGCGAGGCGGCGGAGGTCGGCCGCGTGCACGCTGCCATCGCGCGGGAGGTCGTCGCCCGCAACCGGCCTTTCCGCAAGCCGGTGGTCATCCTCTCCGGAGGCGAAACGACAGTAACCCTGCGCGGCAAGGGCAGGGGCGGACGCAACAGTGAGTTCCTGCTGTCCCTCTCGCTGGCCATCGATGGCGCCGGCCCCATTACGGCGCTTGCCGCCGATACGGACGGAATTGACGGCTCGGAAGACAATGCCGGCGCCTTTGCCGACTGTCAGACCGTCGCAAGGCTCTCGGCCCTTGGCCATGACGCCGCTTCGCTGCTGCATGCCAATGACAGCTGGCATGCCTTCTCGGTGCTTGGCGATCTGTTCCGGCCGGGCCCGACCGGCACGAATGTCAACGATTTCCGGGCGATCCTGATCGGCCGATAATCGTGCGGGCGGTGGCGAAGGCCCCTTGCCCACATACCGCCGTATGACCTTCAGGTCGAAACAAATTTTCCTTCGAACCGGGCCTGGAAGTTGCGGCGCTCCGCCTCCTGCCTGAAACAGAGCAAGACGAGTTCGAGATCGTGGGTGCTGTGTTCCCGGCCCAGCAGGCTCAAGCTCACCACTGCCGCGCCCGGATAGCTAGCGCTCAGCTGTATCGCAGCCGTGGTAATTTCGCTGGTCGTGAGATCGTTCTGGTGGTCGCTCCGCTCGTAGATCGACCAATAGGGAGCATCTTCCCATACCGTGCGAAGAGAATCCACGATCTGCGACTTGAAGGTTTCCACGCTCATGTCCCGCGGCCAGGAGAAGGTGTTGACCTTGCTGTCGCTGCGCACGCTACAGTAACCATCGATGCCCTGATTGCTCGACAACGCCAGCTCGATTCTTGCAAAGGCATTGTTCTCATCGATGCGGTTACGAAAATAGACTGCCATTGGATCGCCGGACGCTGTTTCAAATCAACGATTATCCCGAACCGGCTTTCAAGGGCAAGTCATCGTTCGCTGAAGGTAACATTCCTGCTCATACCGGCGGGACGGGACGGTGTTTCTCAACCGCCCTTATCCCGCAGGCATATCGGTCCCTCAGGTCGCGGAGAAACTGTCCCTGCGATACTGTTCGACGAGGTTGCGGCAGGCGCGCAGCGTCAGCCCCATCACGGTCAGTGTCGTACCCGCGATACCGCTGCCGGCGAAGGCGCTGGCATCCGTGACGATCAGGTTCAGCGCATCCCAGAGCTGATTGTAGGGATTGAGCACCGATGCCTCCGGCGTCTCCCCCATGCGGGCGCCGCCCGTTTCGTGGATGGCCGCGCCCTTGCCCATTTCCTTGAGACCCGTCGGCGAGCCGATGAATGATCTTTCTCCACGGCAGAGGCAGGGTCAGGGCCGCGTCGCCCAGAGCAGGCCCCGTTCGAAGATCGTGCGCATCTCAGGCACATCGAACTCATCGGCGGTGTGCCCCAGCGCGCTGTAGAAGACGTGACCTTGTCTAAAGCGGCGCTTCCACACCACCGGCATCACCACGCCATCGATAAAGTCCAGGTGGTGTGCGCTGAAGGTTGTCGTCGCCAGCACGTCGTTGCTCGGGTCGATATGCATGAAATATTGTTCGGAGCGGTAGTCGAAGCTGCCGATGCCCGCCATGATCGGGTCGTCCGGCCTGGTTATATCGACGCGGTAGTCGATGATGTCGCCGGGATGCGCGACCCATTGTCCGCCGACCATGAACTGATAATCCGGTTCGTTGCGGAAACTGTCGCCCATCGTGCCGTGAAAGCCGGCAAGTCCGGTGCCGCCGGAAACCGCCGCGACGAGGTTGTTGAGCTCATCCTTTTCGATCGTGGACATCGTAACGACGGGCACGATCAAGTCCAGTTGCGCGATGGCGGGATCGGCAAGCGCTTTCGTTCCCGCTTCAAGGCGGACGTCGTAGCCGTGGCCAGCGAGGATATCCCTGACGATCCCCGCGCTCCGTTCCGGCGTATGGCCTTCCCAGCCGCCCCAAAAAATCAATGCTGTCTTGCTCATGCAGTCCTCCCTTGCGCCGCGTCATTGATGACGCGGCGATCGCTGGTTGTCACCTGCCGCCCTGCGGGAAACAGGTGAAAAACTCAGGAGAAGGCCGGGAGCTTGCCGGCGATCAGATGGTCACCTGTTCGCCGATTTCGACCACGCGGTTGGCGGGCAGCTTGAAATAGCTTGAGGGATCGATGCCGAGACCCGAGAGCGCGATATAGAGATCGTCCTGCCAGCGGGGCAACCCGGCATTGGGGTCGGCGATCAGCGTTCGGCGACCGAGATAGAACGATGTCTGCATGATCTCGAACTTGAAGCCTGCCTTCTTGCAGATGGCAAGCGCGCGCGAAACATTCGGCTCGTCCATGAAGCCGAAACAAAGCTCGATGCGCGAGAAGCGTTCGGAGAGGGTTGTAAGCGTCACGCGCTCGTCGTCCGGCACATAGGGTTTCTCCGATGTGCGAACGGTGAGCACCACGTTCTTTTCGTGCAGGACGTGGTTGTGCTTGATGTTGTGCAGCAGAACCGCAGGTGTCTTGTCGCCGACGCTTGTCAGGAAAACCGCAGTGCCCGGCACCGTCACCGGCGGATGCTGGGACTTTTCGATCGAGCGGATGAAGGTGTCGAGCGGAATGTCGTTGCGTGCCGTTTTTTCGCGCAGCAGGTGCGATCCGCGCGTCCACGTCCACATGATCAGCATGATCGCGAGCGCCAGCATCACCGGCACCCAGCCGCCATCGTGGATCTTGAGCAGGTTGGCGCTCAGGAACACCGCTTCGAGAATGAAAAGCGGCAGCAGGATCGCCGCGGCCGTCAGTGCCTTCCACCCCCAGACGGAGCGCAGGAACTGGAACGCCAACAAGGTCGTGACCACCATCGCACCGGTGACGGAGACGCCATAGGCGGTCGCAAGCGATTCCGAATCGCCGAAAGAGAAGATCAGGACGATCACGCCGACGAAGAGCAAAAGATTGACGGCCGGGACATAGATCTGCCCGGTGTTGGTTTCCGACGTGAAGGTTATTTGCAGCCGCGGCAGGAAACCCAGGTGAACCGCCTGACGGGCAAGCGAGAACGCGCCGGTGATCACCGCCTGGCTGGCAATGATCGTTGCGAGCGTGGCAAGGATGACCACAGGCAGCAGCGCCCAGTCGGGATACATCAGATAGAACGGATTCTCGGCCGCTTCGGGGTGGGTCAGCACGAACGCGCCCTGGCCGAGGTAGTTGAGTGCCAGTGCCGGGAAGACGAGGATGAACCAGGCGGTCTGGATCGGCTTGCGACCGAAATGACCGAGGTCCGCATAGAGCGCTTCCGCACCCGTGACCGTCAGGAACACGGCACCGAGAACGATGAGGCCCACGAAACCCGCGTGGGTGATAAACCAGATTGCGTTGAGCGGGTTGAGCGCCTGCAGTATGGTATAGTCGTCGCCGATATGAATGAGGCCGCCCCAGGCCATGGCCAGAAACCAAAGCACCGTGATCGGGCCGAAGAAGTTCGAAACCGCCGCCGTTCCCTTCGACTGCACGAGGAAAAGTGCGATCATGATCGCCGCCGACAGCGGCAGGACGTAGCCGGAGAGGGCGGGCGTCACCAGCTTCAGGCCCTCAAGCGCGGACATCACGGACAGCGCCGGCGTGATCATGGCGTCGCCGATGAAAAGGGCGGCCCCGATGAGGCCGGCAAAGAACAGGATGGGTGTATAGCTGCCGGTTTTTTTCATCAGCAGCGCCAAAAGCGAAAGCGTACCGCCTTCGCCGTCATTGTCGGCGCGCAGCAGAAACAGGACATATTTGAACGTGACGATGATCGTCAGTGTCCAGACCATCAGCGAAATCAGGCCGACGACTTCCTGCTGGCTGATGCCATCATGGGAAAAAGGACGAAGCGCTTCGCGGAAGGCATAGAGCGGGCTCGTGCCGATATCGCCATAAACCACGCCGACCGATCCCACGACGAGGACGAGGAATTTGCGCATGCCGTCTTTGTCGGTGTGCGCCTGGTGTTCTGCAGTGCTCAATCCGGCCTCCGGCCCGCTTATGCCCCTCTGGGCGAAATCGTGAGATATATGAGTGCACTGCAATAATCTAGCAATTGTTCTTTTGTGCCATGGTGGTCATCGATTATTTCAACGCGCTTGCCGGATTGATTTCGCGCGGCCGTGCATCATTTCCCTTTGATAACGCCTTTCAAAGGAGACCATGATGACGAAGCTGACATTGACTGCGACCTGCATCGCGCTTCTCGTTCTTTCTTCCTGCGCCAACACGGCCTATGGGCTGAAGCGCGATGGCCAGGACGCCAGTGCGGCGATGGACGACGCATCCCGCAATGTGCTGTCGACAGGCAATTAGCAAGGAATCCGTTCGCTTCATTGGTCGGCGGGCGGCTCTGCATGAGGGCCGTCAGCCCCCGAGTGTGATGGTGAAAGCCGGCTTGCCAGCCAGCGTGTTGCTGACTGTGCAGATATCTTCGGCTCGCTCTATGACCCTTTTGCGCATCTCCCCGTCGAGATCTCCGATAATTTTGAAGGCCAGGGCGAAGCTTTCGATGCGGGAGTGGCCTTCTTGTGCCTTTTCGCCCGAAACCTCGACTTCGATATGCTCGATCCGGTTCGTCAGTTCCAGTTCATGGGCTGCGATGCGCGCGCTCATGGCCAGGCACGCAGAAAGGGAGGCGTAAAGCAGATCGAGCGGATTGAAGCCCGCCTGCGAGGCGCCGGTGACGATGTCGATCTCACCGCCCGTGGCTGAAACGATGTGCGGGAAGCCCGTTCGCCCGAGGCTTGCCGTTGCGCCCATTGGCCTGATCTTCGTTTTGGGTGTCTCCACCATCTCGTTGCTCTCCTTGATCGACCCCAGTCTTCCCGACCGATGGTCTGCAGATGTGTCAGGTTTTGACCCCTTGCAAAAGGTCAAACGCTTGACGCTGGGTGGATTATGATTTACGAATGACGAAATTCGAAAAACGTCACTCGTAAGGTGTCATACGATGAGCGATGTCTTTGCGGCCGAAATCGACGCCGGCCGACAGGAAAATATCAATCGCATTCTGGAGGCGGCCGAGCGGCTTTTCCTGCATTACGGCTATTCCAAAACGACGGTTGCCGACATTGCCAAGGATCTCGGCATGTCGACGGCCAACATCTATCGATTCTTCGCATCGAAGGTGGAGATCCATCAGGCGCTTTGCAATCGCATGCTGGCCGTGAGTTACGACACGGCAAGACGGAATGCGGAGTTACCGTTAAGCGCCAGTGACCGCCTGCGCCGCTTTGCGCTGGATCAGTACAAGATGGCTACCGAGACGATGATGGATCACGAGAAGGTCCACGAAATGGTCATCGTCGCCATCGAGCGCGACTGGCATGTCATCGAAAAGCACATCGACCGGATGAACGATGTTGCCGCCGATATCATCGCCGACGGCATTCGCGTCGGCGAATTTCCCGAACAGGATGCAACGGTCGCCTCACGCTGTTTCTGTGCGGCCATTACAACACTCTGCCACCCGCAGATGGTTGCGCAGTGCGCGGCCAAACCGAACCGGGCGCGGCCGGAAGATCTCGTGGAGTTCGCAGTCCGGGCATTGAAGGTTACCGATGCCGCCTGAGGCGGAAAATTTTATCAAACAATATTTTTACGGGAGCGCGAAAATGGTTTCGCCAGCAAAGCAGATTTTGAAGACATCCACTCTTTCCGCAATGCTGCTTGCCGCGGCTGTCGGCTTGTCGGCCTGCTCGGAAGAGAAGGCAGAGGTGACAACCGAGACGGTGCGTCCCGTAAAAGTGCTCGAGGTTGCCGCCAGCCAGACGCATCGCGCACTGGATTATTCTGGCTCTGTGCAAGCCCGCAGCGAAATCGCGATGGGCTTTCGCGTCAACGGCAAGATCACTGAGCGGCTGGTCGATATTGGCGACCGCGTGACGGCCGGCGACATTCTGGCGCGGATCGATGCGACGGACTACGCGCTGTCGGTCAAGTCCGCCGAGGCAAGCCTTGCGGCCTCCGAGCGTCAGGTGGAAACCGCCGATCTCGCGCTGAGGCGCGCCGAGCAGCTGTTCAAGCGGAATGTGACGCCAAAGTCCGAGGTCGAGCAGGCACAGCTCAGCTACAATCAGGCGGTCTCGAACCGCGACGCTGCCCGCTCCACGCTCGACCAGGCTCGAAACCAGGTGTCCTACAGCGAGTTGCGCGCCGATAAAAACGGCATCGTTACGGCGGTCAATGCCGAGGCAGGGCAGGTCGTCTCGACCGGCAGCCCCGTGGTGACCGTTGCCGTCGATGGCGAAAAAGAAGTCGAGGTCGCTGTTCCCGAAGCCGATATCTTCGCCTTCAAGCCCGGAAAGGTTGTCGACGTCTCCATCTGGTCGAACGAAGGCGTAAAGCTTTCCGGCACGGTGCGGGAAGTAGCGGGCAGCGCGGATTCGCGTTCGCGCACCTTCGCTGTCCGTGTCCGTCTGCCAAACGACGACCGCGTGCTGCTCGGCATGACGGCATCGGTCTCGGCTTCCGCGGAAAATGGTCCGTCGATGGTGTCGGTACCGCTCAGCGCCCTTGCCAAGGAAGGCGAGACCAATCTGGTCTGGACGGTCGATCCTGCCAAGGCGACCGTGCATGCCCGCCCGGTCACGGTCGCGGATTTCTCCAATGACGATGTGCGGATTGCCGACGGTCTGAAACCCGGCGATCTGGTCGTCACCGCCGGTACGCAGTTCATGCGGGAGGACCTGAAGGTCAAGCTGCCGCAGAGTGAACCTACGAAAGAGGCGCATGTCGATGACGGCCATGCCGTCAGCCTGACCCGCTGAGCATTTCCAGGAAAAGTGCGAAGCGGGTTTCCGTCCGGAAATGCGTAAACGCACTCGAAGCCATCCTCGAAAACGGAACGACGCCATGACCACCTCCGCCGCAGACAAGCGTTCCTTCAACCTTTCGCGCTGGGCCATCGGCCATCCGAGCATCGCGCGGTTCCTCTTCGGCCTGATCATTGTCGCCGGTGTTTTCGGCCTGATGAACATGGGCCAGAAGGAGGACCCCGATTTCACCTTCCGCGTCATGGTGATCCAGGCCTCGTGGCCGGGTGCCTCCATCGAGGAGATGCAGGATCAGGTCGTCAACAAGATCGAGCGCAAGCTGCAGGAAACGCCGCATCTCGATTTCGTGCGATCCTACACGCGCGCCGGAAGCGCCATCATCACGCTGCAGGTCAAGGGCGATACGGATGCGGACGATGTTGCCGATGCCTTCTATCAGGTTCGCAAGAAGGTCGGCGATATCTCCTCCGAGCTGCCGTCCGGGCTCTACGGCCCGTATTTCAACGATGAGTTCGGCGATACCTTCATCACGCTGCATTCGATTGCCGGCGATGGCTACAGCTATCCGGAACTGAAGAAATTTGCGATCCAGGCGCGCGATATGCTTTTGACGACGCCCGGCGTCGAGAAGGCCGTGATCATTGGCGATCAGCCGGAGAAGATCTTCATCGACGTCTCGTCCAAGGCGCTTGCCGAACGCGGCCTCACTCTCGATGACGTCCGCAATGCGCTCTCCGGCCAGAACGATGTCGATCCGGCCGGCACGGTAGATACCGGTGAGCGCTCGGTGCGCATTTCCGTGGAAGGCAGCGTCGACAAGGTCGATGACATCCGGGAATTGCGCCTGCGCGCCGGCGATCAGGTGACCCGTCTTGGCGACATCGCGTCCGTGACGCAGGGGCTTGAGGACCCGTTTGCCCGCAAGTATCGCTTCAATGGCCGCGACAGCGTCCAGCTCGGCGTCGTCATGGCCAAGGGCTTCAATGTCGTCGATGTCGGCAAAGCGGTGGAAGAGACCTATCAGCGTTTCGAATCCGCGCTGCCCTACGGTGTGGAGATCGACCAGATTTCCAACCAGCCGGAAGTGGTGACGGAAGCCGTCAGCGAGTTCATGAAGGCTCTCGGTGAAGCGCTCATTATCGTTCTCGTCGTCTCGTTCCTGTCGATCGGCTGGCGCTCTGGCCTCGTGATCGCCATCGCGATTCCCCTTGTTCTGGCCGCCACCTTTGCCATCATGTACGAGCTTGGCATCGATCTCCAGCGCATCTCGCTCGGCGCCTTGATCATTGCGCTCGGCCTTCTCGTCGATGACGCCATGATCGTCGTCGAAATGATGGAGCGAAAACTGGAAGAGGGGCTGGTCAAGATCGATGCCGCGAGCTTTGCTTATTCCTCGACGGCCTTCCCGATGCTGACCGGCACCTTGATCACCACCGCCGGGTTCATTCCGGTTGGTTTCGCCGAATCCACGGCGGGGGAATATGTCCGCTCGCTGTTCTTCGTCGTCGGTATCGCGCTCGTCGTGTCATGGTTCGTAGCTGTCTATTTCACGCCATGGCTCGGCTACATGATCCTGAAGCAGCGACACCATGCCGGCGATCATCACGATGTGTTCGATACGCGCTTCTATCGTCGGCTGCGCGCGACGGTGGCTTGGGCAGTGCACCATCGCATCGTCGTGATTGCCGCGACGCTCATCGCCTTTGCCGTCAGCCTCTGGTCGTTCCAGTTCATCCCGAAGAACTTCTTCCCGCAGTCCTCGCGCCCGGAAATCCTCGTCGATCTGTGGCTGCCGGAAGGCACCAGCATCAAGGAAGTCGAGGTCCAGGCCAAGGCGCTGGAAGCGCGCATGATGGATGATGAGGACAAGCGCTTCATCGCCACCTATATCGGCGAGGGCGCGCCACGCTTCTTCCTGCCGCTCGACCAGCAGCTCCGCAACCCGAACTTCGCCCAGCTTCTGGTGATGGCTAAGGATGAAAACGCCCGCGAACGGCTGATCGTCAAGTTGCGCACGGTTCTGGCGGAAGATTTCCCGTCGATCCGCGCAAAGGTGGACCGTCTGTTCCTTGGGCCCCCGACCGGCTGGCCCGTGCAGATGCGTGTGATGGGGCCGGATCGCGCCGAGGTTCGTCGCATCGCCGATCAGGTGAAGCAGAAGTTCCATGATAACCCGATGCTCGGCGCGGTGCATGACGACTGGCTGGAGCCGGTGCCGGCGATGAAACTGGTCATCGATCAGGATCGTGCCCGTGCGCTCGGCGTCACCTCGCAGCGCATCCGTCAGATGCTGCAGGCGACGATGACCGGGGCTCCGCTCGGCGATTTCCGGGATGGCGAGGAAACGGTCTCGATCGTTGCCCGCGAACCCGATGAAAACCGCAAGCTGCTCTCGGCCGTCAATTCGGTCTATATCCCGACCGATCTCGGCGGCTTCATCCCGCTGTCGCAGATCGCCAAGGTCGTGCCCGTCATGGAGCAGGGCATCGAGTGGCGTCGTGACCGCCTGCCGACGATTACGGTGCGCGGCACGCTGCCCGATAACATTCAGCCGAATGACGTGGCGCTGAAGATGTATGACGAGATGCAGAGCCTGCGGGACGGTCTCGCCCCCGGCTACAGGGTCGAAATCCAGGGTGGTGCCGAAGACAGCGCTGAAAGCCAGGCGTCGATCGCCGCCAAGGCGCCGATCATGCTCCTGGTCATCGTTGTGCTGCTGATGGTCCAGCTCCAGCATTTCGGCAAAGCCATGCTGGTGCTGGCAACAGGCCCGCTCGGTATCATCGGGGCAGCGGCGGCGTTGCTCATCAGCGGAGCGCCCTTCGGTTTCGTCGCCATCCTCGGCGTGATCGCGCTGCTCGGCATCATCATCCGCAACTCGATCATCCTCATCGACCAGATTGATCAGGATATCGCGGCCGGCATGCACCGGCAGGAAGCGATCATTGGTTCTGCCGTTCGCCGTTTCCGTCCGATCATGCTGACGGCGCTGACCGCCGTGCTGGCCTTGATCCCGATCTCGCGCGGCATCTTCTGGGGGCCGCTCGCCTATGCGATGATGGGCGGCATTCTGGTGGCGACGGTGCTGACCATTCTGGTATTGCCGGCGGCTTACGCCCTGTTCTTCGGCCGCGAGCCGAAGACGAAGGACGATCCCTCCGAGGAGCAGTCCCCACCGGCTGAAGTAAATGAAAGATTTACGCCGGCGATCGCCGCAGAATAAATCGAGCTGGGGAGGCAATTGCCTCCCCTTCGTCTTTTTAGCGGTGACGCAAATTTAATCAATCAGGCGCAAATTAAGGCAAAGTCGGCCGAAAACGGATCAAAATTGCCGTTGCTTCGTTTAGGGGGACCAAAGGGAGACTGGGAGCCCGCAAGGCCAATAAAGGCCTATGACGTAAGGATATCATCATGGCTGCGTATATGATGAAGATGCTGCTGAATATCATGGCCGGGCTGTCGGTGGCGACGGCCATGGTGGTTTACATCGCCCTCGTTTGAGGGGCGGCATGTCGCGCAAAAGTGTGCAGCGGTTTTGCGATAACGACATGCGTCGAGTAAAATCTAAAGCAGGGAAGCGATCTGAAAGATCGCGCGCATGCTTTAGGGATAGAGGTAATGCCCCTCCCACTGGTCGCGCGGAATCTGCTCGCCGATCTTGTATTTCAGCGATAGCACCTCGATGTGATCCGGCCCGGTCACGCATTTGAATTTCAGCCGATACCACTCGCCCTTGCTGCGGAAGACGGCGCCCGGAGCCTTGATCTGGTTCTTGTCGTAAATCGGCTCGCCAAAACTGTAGGCGATCACCTTGTCCGGCTTGAAGCCGGTTTCGTCAGCATTGATCCTGTCCATGGCTTCCGTGTCGCAGCGCTGCTCCAGCCGGGTCTGCGGATCGAGCTTCTTGAACTGGCGAACGAGGGACTGGTCCATGGCAAGCGCAGGTGTCAGCAGCGTCGCGCTGAGAAACAGCGCGCAGATGAGCGTCTTCATTCCATCTCCATCATCAAGACAGATCAATGATCCGGGCAGAACGGCCGCGAATCCCTTGCGCCATGAAGGCGGATTCTGTGTTCATTCAAAGGCAGAATCGCCTCATTGTGGCTACGCGACGCAAAGATCGGCCCACGCCGCGCCCGTCAGGCTGGCCATGCGCTCTGGCGAGATGCGAACCGCGGCGTGGATCGCGCCGGCGGCCGGGACGACCTCATCGAACGCCTTGAGCGAAATATCGCAGTAGATCTTGTGCGGCTTGTTCAGCCCAAAGGGGCAGACGCCGCCAACGGGATGACCAGTTTCAGCCTCCACCTCATCAAGAGCCAGCATGCGCGGCTTGGTCGAAAACTGTGCCTTGAATTTCTTGTTGTCGAGGCGCGCATCGCCGCGGGTGACGATCAGGATGACCTCGTCATTGATGCGCACGGCAAGGGTCTTGGCGATCTGCTCCGGCGCTACGCCGTGGCCTTCCGCCGCCTGTGCGACGGTCGCCGTGCTCTGCTGAAGTTCGATGACCTCGATGTCAGGTGCGTGTTCGGCGAAGAAGGCTTTGACGGAAGAAAGGCTCATGGCGGGATGAATGACCGGATTGGGGCTCATGCCGGCGGCATGGCGCGAGGAGGGGCCGCAGTCGGGACGACCGCAGCCCGATCCTCTCAGTCGTCGTTCGAGGCGTCAAGATTTTCCGGGCGGATTCCCTGTTGATCGCTGGGCAGATATCCGTGGCTGGTAAACCAGTTCTCCAGGATCGCAGCAATGGCTTGCTCCCGCGACGTCATGCCCGGATGATCGGATATGAAGGATTGCAGGGCATGTTCGATACGGGGCTCAAAACTTGCGGTCATGATGTCTCCGATGGATGGCGCTGCGGACATGTCCGCAGCGCGGAAGGTTGGTGCCGGAAGCTATGCTCGTTTGATGATCTTGATCAGCGCAAGCAGGATCACCGCGCCGATGGTCGAGTGGATGATCGCGGCAATGATGCCGGTGCCGAGAGAGACGCCGAGATAGGGAAACAGCGTGCCGGCAATGAAGGCGCCGATGATGCCGATGACGATGTTGCCGATCAGCCCGAAGCCGCCGCCGGAAACGATAAGCCCTGCAAGCCAGCCCGCAATGGCGCCGACGATCAGGAAAACGAGAATGCTTTCGATACCCATGGATGGTCCCTTTCCGTTGTATCCAAACGAGAAGATAGAGCGGGAATTGGAAAGCGTCAGGGGGAAAATGCAGGGAAGAGAAGAATTTGCTGCAGAATCTGGAGAAGGCGAAGTTTGCTGGCTGTGGGCGTGAACGCCCCTCATCCGGCCTGTCGGCCACCTTCTCCCCGTTTTGACGGGGAGAAGGGACAAACGGCAAACTCCGTCGTCCCCTCTCCCCGCGGGCGGGGAGAGGGCTAGGGTGATGGGCAACCGCGAGAGCGGTAAATAGAAAGGCCCCGGAATCGCTCGCAGGGCCTCCACTCAATTCACTCTTACAAAAGGCTCAGACGATACCGCCGCCGCCGCTTTTCGATTCAGGCCGTTCGGCGGCCACCTTGGCGCGGTAACCGCTCTTGCGATAGGTTGCGACCGGGGTGATCGCGCCGCCATTTTCCAGGCGGGCCATCGCGAGGATCGGCTCGACATCGGTGCGGAAGGCCGCTTTCAGCGTTTCCGTCGCCATCAGTGCGTCGTTGCCGTCCTGATAGCCTTCCAGTGCCTTGCGATCGACCAGCAGCGCTTGAGCATAGGCGCGGCTGACTTCGGTCGCCGAGTTCATCAGGCTCTCGATCGGATCCGTGACGTTGTGGCTCTGGTCGAGCATATGGGCCGGGGCAAAACCCTCCGCATGCCGTGTCTCCGCATCCACCAGTTCGTTGAAGACGAGGAACAGGCGGTAGGGGTCGATCGAACCCGTGTCGAGATCGTCGTCGCCATATTTGGAATCGTTGAAGTGGAAGCCGCCCAGCTTCTTGAACTGGATCAGGCGGGCCACGATCATCTCGATGTTGACGTTCGGCGCATGGTGGCCGAGATCGACGAGGCAGTGGGCCTTGGGGCCGAGTTCCTGCGCGATCAGGTAGTTCGTGCCCCAGTCCTGCACGACCGTCGAATAGAAAGCAGGCTCGAACATCTTGTGTTCGGTGAAGACCTTCCAGTCCTCCGGCAGGGCTGCGTACACCTTCTTCATGGCGTCGAGGTAGCGCTCGAAGCTCTTGGTGAAGCTGGTCTGGCCCGGGAAGTTGGAGCCGTCGCCGATCCAAACCGTCAGCGCCTTCGAACCCAGCGCCTTGCCGATCTCGATGCACTCGATGTTGTGATCAATGGCCTGCTGGCGGGTTGCGGCATCCACATGGGAGAGCGAGCCGTATTTATAGGAGTGTGCCTGATCCGGCGAATCCGAGAAGGTGTTGGAATTGACAGCGTCGAAGCCGAGGCCAAGGGCGTTGCCCTTTTCCTTCAGTTCCTTGAGGTCGCTGACCTTGTCCCACGGGATATGAAGCGACACGGTCGGCGTGGCGCGGGTGAGCTGCTGGATGACCGAGCAATCCTCGATCTTGTCGAAGATGTTGCGCGGCTCGCCCTTGCCCGGAAAGCGGGCAAAGCGGGTGCCGCCAGTGCCAACACCCCAGGACGGAACGGCAACACCGTAAGCGGCCACTTTCGCCTTGACGGTATCGATATCGATCCCGCGGCGGGCGAGTTGCTCTCCAAGGGCCTTGTAATCCGAAGAGAGGGTAACCCTGCCTTTGTCGTTTTCGGTTGCCAGCAGTTCCGGTGAGATTGCGAACTCTGTCATTGTTTCCTCCGCATGTGAACTTTTTACCGTCTTTCGCGTTGCATGTGTCCCCAATCCAAACGGAGAACCCCCGTGGACATCGTACGTCTTCTGCTTGCCATCATCCTGCCGCCGGTCGGCGTATTCCTGCAGGTCGGGCTCGGCCTGCATTTCTGGCTCAACATTCTTCTAACGCTGTGTGGCTACATCCCGGGCATCATTCACGCCGTATGGGTCATCATGAGAAAATGATCAGCGCGTAAACGACTGGGCGTTGCCCGCGTCGACGTTGATGATGTTGCCGGTGGACTTCGCCGACATGTCCGACGCCAGGAAGTAGATCGCCTCGGCGATATCTTCCGGGAACACGGAGAGCTTCAGCATCGAGCGCTCGCGATAGAGCTTTTCGAGACCTTCGGTGTCGGTGTTGTAGATCGCCGCGCGCTGTTCCTTCCACTCACCGCTCCAGATCTTCGAGCCGCGCAAAACGGCATCGGGGTTGACGACGTTGACGCGGATCTGCGCGCTCGCGCCTTCAAGCGCAAGGCAACGGGCGAGATGGATTTCGGCAGCCTTGGCCGTGCAATAGGCCGATGCACCCGGGGACGCCGCAAGGCCGTTCTTGGAGGCCACGAAGACGACGTTGCCGCCGGCCTTCTGGTTGCGGAAGATGCGGAAGGCGGCGCGGGAAACGAGGAAGTAGCCCGTCGCCAGAATGTTCATATTCTTGTTCCAGAGATCGAGCGTCGTCTCCTCGATCACGGCCGAAGAGGCAAGGCCGGCATTGGAAACCAGAATGTCGAGACCGCCGAACTCCAAGAGGCCATCGGCAAAACTCCTGTCGACGGCAGCTTCGTCCGTAACGTTCATGGTCACCGTGCGAACAAAATCCTTGCCATAGCGGCCGCCGAGTTCGGCATAGGCGTCCGCCAGCGCCGGTTCGTCGATGTCGGCGAGGATGACGCAGGCGCCTTCCGCCATCAGGCGATTGGCGGTTGCCTTGCCGATGCCGCCGGCGCCGCCGGTGACGAGAGCGATCTTGCCGGCCAGCATCTTCGGCTTCGGCATGCGCTGCAGTTTTGCTTCTTCGAGCAGCCAGTATTCGATGTCGAAGGCTTCCTGCTCCGGCAGGCCGACATAGGTCGAAACGCCTGAAGCGCCGCGCATGACGTTGATGGCGTTGACATAGAACTCGCCGGAAATCCGCGCCGTCGCCTTGTCCTTGGCAAAGGTGATCATGCCGACGCCGGGAACGAGGTAGACGACCGCGTTCGGATCGCGCATCGCCGGGCTGTTGTCGCGCTTGCAACGCTCGTAATAGGCGGCGTAGCCGGCGCGGTATTCGGCAATCGCCGCTTCAAGGCCGGCAAGGGTCTTGTCGATATCGGGGTTGGCCGGATCGAAGTCGATCACAAGCGGGCAAATCTTGGTGCGCAGGAAATGGTCCGGGCAGGAGGTGCCAAGGGCGGCGAGCGGCTCAAGGTTCTTCGAGGTGACGAAATCGAGAACGGCCTGGCTGTCATCGAAATGGCCGAGCTTGCGCTCATCGGCGCTGATCATGCCGCGAATGACCGGCATCAGCTTTTGTGCGATAGCGCGGCGTTCGGCAGCCGGCAGCACCGGCATGACGGCACCACCGAAGGCCGGCGCGGTGTTTTCCGTTTCGAACCAGGCGATCGCCTTGTTGATGATCTCGATGGTGGTCTCATAGGCTTCCTTGGCCGTATCGCCCCAGGTGAAGAGGCCGTGGCTTTCAAGGATCAGGCCGCGTGCATTCGGGTTTTCTTCGCAGAACTTGCCGAGCCACAGGCCCAGTTCGTAGCCCGGACGCTTCCAGGGCAGCCAACCGATATCGTCACCGAAAATCTGCTGCGTCAGTTCGCGGCTGTTGATCGAAGCGGCAATCGCGATGATCGCATCGGGGTGCATGTGGTCGACATGCTTCTTCGGCACATAGGCGTGCAGCGGGGTGTCGATGGAAGCTGCGCGCGGGTTGAGGTTGAAGGTGCAATGGGGCAGGTAGCCAACCATCTCGTCTTCGAACTCGACGCCGCGATAGAGGTTCTTCAGCGCGTTCAGCTTGTCCATATAGAGTGTGGAAAAGCCGTCCATCTTGATCGTGCCGACGTCACCGCCCGAGCCCTTGACCCACAGAACTTCGACTTCACCGCCACCGAGCGGGTCTTTTTCGATCACCTTCGCCGAGGTGTTGCCGCCGCCGTAATTGGTGATGCGCTTGTCGGAGCCCAGCAAATTGGAGCGATAGAGCAGCTTTTCCGGCTCGCTCATGCCTGCCGCTTTCGCGTCGTCCCACAGATTGGCCAGCCGCAAACCTTGTTGCTTGTCGAGCATTGGTATTTCCTCCCGATCAAATTGGGCCCGGAGCATCGTCCAGGCGCATTCGTTGTGATCAGATCACATGGATAAACGGTCGATGTCAATCATAAACGATCAAAAATGATCATATTGCGCTGCACAATGAAATTTTATGATTGCAGATGATTGACAATGCGCGAACGTGATGGAAGATTGCCGATATTGGAGGAGTGAATGCACGAAAAAGAGCGACATAGGATTATTCTGTCCGCCGTTCAGGAAAAGCCGGTTGTCACGGTGCCTGAGCTGGTCGAGTTGACGGATAGTTCCGAGGCCACAATTAGGCGCGATATTGCGGCTCTGCATGTGCAGAAGAGGCTTCGCCGCGTGCGTGGCGGCGCCGAGGCGCTCCACCCGCCGCAGTTCGTCGGCCTTGCCGGCCGGCCCTTCAGCGTCAACGAAGGGCTGCATGCCCGCGAGAAGCAGGTGATTGCCCGCGAGGCCGTGGCGCTCTGTCAGGATGGTGAGCCGATCATCATCAATGGCGGCACGACGACCTTTCAGATGGTACACTTTCTGTCCAACCGCCGCATGCAGGTGTTCACAAACTCGTTCCCGATTGCCGAGCATCTGCTCAAGCATTCTAAGAATACGGTGATGCTGTCCGGCGGCGTCATCTACCGCGAGCAGAACATCATCCTCAGCCCCTTCGAAAATGACGTGACGCGCAATTTCTATGCGCGCCGCATGTTCATGGGCGCGCAGGGCCTTGGGCCGCTGGGGCTGATGGAAGGCGATCCGCTGCTGATCCAGGCGGAGCAGAAGCTGATCGATCAGGCCGACGAGTTGATCGTGCTCGCGGATTCTTCGAAATTCCACAGACGCTCCAGCCTCATCCTCTGCGGCTTGAAGCGGATCGCCACTGTGATCACGGATTCGAACATCGAGGACAGACATGCCGCGATGCTCGAAAGTGCCGGCGTCAATTTGGTGGTTGCCAATATGAAGTCGGACGCAAAGGAAAACGCTTCCTCGACGGCATGAGGCCGAAGGGGAAGGGGGGAGATCAACGGCTGGTTCCGACGCTTTTGCGGGAGGGGTGGCCAGTGAGATTGAAAGTCAAGCCGGACAAGGCGGGCCATCGGGGCTGCGCGCGGCTTATAGGGAGGAGAACGCAATGAAATTCTTAAAGACTTTGGCCCTGACCACGGCGCTCGCGGCAACCATGCTCGCCGCACCGGCAATGGCACAGGAGAAGATCGCGCTCGTCGTCAAGTCGCTCGGCAACGGCTTCTTCGATGCAGCCGCCAAGGGCGCTGAAAACGCTGCCAAGGAAATCGGCGGCATCGAAGTGATCTACACCGGCCCGACCTCGGCAACCGCCGAAGGCCAGATCGAAATCGTCAACTCGCTGATCGCCCAGAACGTCAGCGCCATCGCCATTTCGTCCAACGACCCGGACGCGCTCGTTCCGGTTCTGAAAAAGGCCATGGATCGTGGCATCAAAGTCATCTCGTGGGATTCCGGCGTTGCTCCGGAAGGTCGCCAGATCCACCTCAACCCGTCCGACACCAACCTGATCGGCGAGACCATCATCAAGCTGGCTGCTGACTATCTGCCGGAAGGCGGCGACGTCGCCATCCTGTCGGCTTCCTCGACGGCGACCAACCAGAACGCCTGGATCGATGCCGCCAAGAAAATCCTTCCGGAGAAGTTCCCGAAGATCAACCTCGTCTCGGTCGTTTACGGCGATGACGACTCGGTCAAGAGCACGAACGAAGCCAAGGGCCTGATCTCGTCCTTCCCGAA
The DNA here is from genome assembly GCF_001931685.1 of Pararhizobium arenae. Classification (GTDB taxonomy): domain Bacteria; phylum Pseudomonadota; class Alphaproteobacteria; order Rhizobiales; family Rhizobiaceae; genus Pararhizobium; species Pararhizobium arenae. The sequence continues at coordinate 203,501 of NZ_MOOY01000008.1, forward strand.
CCTCAAGGCGATCATCGCTCCGACCACCGTCGGCGTTGTGGCTGCTGCCCAGGTCGTGACGGACGACAAGCTGATCGGCAAGATCAACGTTACCGGACTTGCTCTGCCGTCAGAGTTCAAGCAGTTCATCGACAACGGCTCCTCGCAGGCTGTTGCTCTGTGGAACCCGATCGACCTCGGCTACTCCGCCGTTTACCTCAGCCACCAGCTGATCGGCGGCACGGAAGCCAAGCCGGGCGCGAAGTTCTCGATCGGCAAGGTTGGTGAAATCACCCTCGACGACACCAACTCGGCTGCCATGGCTGCTCCGTTCACGTTCGACAAGTCGAACATCGAGGAATTCTCGAAGATCTACTAATCCGCTCATAGATCTGACCGGCGGCTTTCGAGTCGCCGGTCAGATCCGCGGACGCGGTTTACGCACCGCCTGGCAGCCCGACCTTTCGGGCGATTGCCGTAACCGATTGAAACGAAGCTGACCCCAATGACATTGCCCCAACGCAAGCCCGAGAGCATGCCTGCATCTTCGACACCGAAGATCACGCTGTCCGGCATCACCAAGACCTTTCCCGGTGTTCGCGCCCTGAACAAGGTCGCGCTCGAGCTGTATCCCGGACAGGTGACGGCCCTGATCGGTGAAAACGGTGCCGGCAAGTCAACGCTGGTCAAGACCATGACCGGCATCTACCAGCCCGATGAAGGCGAAATCCGCATTAATGGTGAGTTGGTAACGCTGTCTTCTCCCCATGCCGCCTTCAAGCTCGGCATCACCGCGATCCACCAGGAAACGGTGCTTTTCGACGAGCTGAGCGTCGCGGAAAACATCTATCTTGGCCATGCGCCGAAGACCCGTTTCAAGACACTCGACTGGGGTCTGATGCGCGAGAAGTCGCGCAAGCTGCTCACGGAGATCGGCGCCGGACATATCGCGCCGGAAACCCGCCTCAAGGACCTGAGCATCGCCAACAAGCATCTGGTCGCCGTGGCGCGCGCGCTGTCGATCGATGCCGACGTGGTGATCATGGACGAGCCGACCGCGGCTCTCTCCTACAAGGAAATCCAGGATCTGTTCGAGCTGATGGAGCTCCTGAAGAAGAGCGGCAAGGCAATCCTGTTCATCTCGCACAAGTTCGACGAGATCTATCGCATCGCCGACCGCTACACCGTTTTCCGCGATGGCGAGATGGTCGGCAACGGCCTGATTGCCGACACCACGCAGGATACCATCGTCCGCATGATGGTCGGCCGCTCCGTCGATCAGGTCTTTCCGAAGCAGGAAACGACGCTCGGCGAAACCGTGCTGACCGTTTCCGGCTATTGCCACCCGACCGAATTTGCAGACATCAATTTCAAGCTGCGCAAAGGCGAAATTCTCGGTTTCTACGGCCTCGTCGGTGCGGGCCGCAGCGAACTGATGCAGGCGCTGATCGGCATCACCAAGCCTTCCAAGGGCGCTGTCAGGATCGGTGACGATATCGCCGTGATCCGCAGCCCGGCCGCCGCGATCGAAAACGGCATCGTTTATGTGCCGGAAGAGCGCGGCAAGCAGGGCGTCGTGGTCGATATGCCAATCGTCCAGAATATCTCGCTGCCGTCCCTGCGCCGTACTTCCAAGAACGGTTTCCTCCGTCTGGCCGAGGAATTCGCGCTGGCGCGGGAATATGCGACGCGGCTTGATCTGCGCGCCGCCTCGCTCAGCCAGAACGCCGGCACGCTTTCCGGCGGCAACCAGCAGAAGGTGGTTATCGCCAAGTGGCTGGCGACGAAGCCGCGTGTCATCATTCTCGACGAACCGACCAAGGGCATCGACATCGGCTCCAAGGCCGCCGTCCACGCTTTCATGAGCGAACTTGCGAGCCAAGGCCTCGCCGTCATCATGGTTTCCTCCGAACTGCCGGAAGTGATGGGCATGAGCGATCGCATCATCGTCATGCGCGAAGGTCGCATCGTCACCACAATCGAAAAGAACGACGGCTTCAACGCCGAGACGCTGGTCCGCGCTGCTGCCGGCATTGGGGAGACAGCGGCATGAAAAGCATTCTTCGCTTCCGCGAATTCTGGCTCGCCGCCATCGTCGTGGTCATGGTCATCGCGACAAACCTGCGCGCCCCCGGCTTTGCAGCACCGGATAAGCTCGCCGGCATATTCAACGATACGGCGATGCTGATGATCCTGGCGCTCGGCCAGATGGCTGTCATTCTGACGCGCTCGATCGATCTCTCCATGGCGTCCAATCTGGCGCTAACGGGCATGATCGTGGCGCTGATCAATGCCGCCTTTCCGGGCATTCCGATCCCGGCTTTGATGCTGTTTGCCTGCCTCTGCGGTCTCGCGCTCGGCGCCTTCAACGGTGTGCTGATCTGGCTTCTGAACATTCCGGCGATTGTCGTCACGCTCGGCACACTCACCATCTATCGCGGCATCATCTTCCTGATCGCCGGCGGCCAGTGGGTGAACGCCGATAAGCTGAGTCCGGCTTTCGTGCAATATACCCGCATCGAGTTCCTCGGCCTGCCGGCGCTCTCCTGGTATGCCATCGTCGTGGCCATCGCCTTCTTCATCCTTATGACGCGCACCTCGCTTGGCCGCGCCATCTATGCGGTCGGTGTCAACCCGACGGCCTCCGTTTATGCCGGTATCGATGTTGGCCGCACGAAGTTCGCGACCTTCCTGATCTCGGGCCTGCTCTCCGGCTTCTGCGGTTATCTCTGGGTATCCCGCTATGTCATCGGTTCGGTCGAGGTTGCCAAGGGTTATGAACTCACCATCATCGCAGCCTGCGTGATCGGCGGTATCTCCATCTCCGGCGGTGTCGGCACGGTTGCCGGCGCGCTCCTCGGCGCCCTGTTCCTCGGCGTCATCAACTCGGCGCTGCCGGTCATCAACGTCTCGCCATTCTGGCAGATGGCGATCTCCGGTGCCGCCATCATCCTGGCCGTCGTCCTGAATGCCCGTGGCGAAAAGCGCGGCAGCCGGCTTATCCTTCGTGAAGCAGAGGCCACGTCATGACCGACACAGCGCATGAAGCGCGCCATATTCCCGATCGTCTCGACAGCCCCGCGCGCGCGGCCTTGTTCTCCTGGCCGACGCTGCTCCTGATCGTCGGGGTTGCCCTGTTCATCATCAACTCGATGGCCTCGCCCTATTTCCTGTCGCCGTGGTCGCTGTCGGATGCGACCTTCAATTTCACCGAAAAGGCGATCATCGCGCTTGCCATGGCGCTTTTGATCATCGCCGGCGAAATCGATCTCTCGGTCGCCTCGATCATCGCGCTCGCCTCGACGGCGATGGGGGTTGCACTGCAGTTCGGCGTCGATGTGCCCGGTCTTGTCACGATAGGCATCCTGACAGGCCTCATCTGCGGCATCTTCAACGGTTTCCTCGTCACCGGCCTCGGCCTGCCGTCGATCGTCGTGACCATCGGCACGATGAGCTTCTTCCGCGGCATCTCCTACATCGTGCTGGGCGATCAGGCGTTCAAAGGCTATCCGGCCGGCTTCGACTATTTCGGTCAGGGTTATGTCTGGTGGGTCGTGTCCTTCGAGTTCGCGCTCTTCCTACTGTTCGCACTTCTTTATTATGTGCTGCTGCACCACACGAATTTCGGCCGTCAGGTCTTCACCATCGGCAACAATCCGGTCGCGGCGCGCTTCTCGGGTGTCCGGGTCGAGCGGATCAAGTTCATCTTGTTCTGCCTCACCGGCCTGATGTCCGGCATCGCGGCAGTGCTGCTCACCTCGCGCCTTGCCTCCACCCGTCCGTCGATTGCAGTTGGCTGGGAGCTGGAAGTCGTGACCATGGTGGTTCTCGGCGGCGTCTCGATCCTTGGCGGCTCCGGCACCATTCAGGGCGTCGTCATCGCCGCCTTCATCATGGGCCTCGTCACCTTCGGTCTTGGCCTCTTGAATGTGCCCGGCATCGTCATGTCGATCTTCATCGGTGCGCTGCTGATCTGCGTCATCGCACTGCCGATCCTGTGGGCGCGCATGCGCCGCCGCGCGGCTCGCTAGGAGGACGGAAATGGAAAAATACGCTTTCCGCATGCGCCTCAATCCCGGCATGACCGAGGAATACAAGGTGCGTCACGATGCCATCTGGCCGGAGCTTTCAGCGCTTCTGACGGAGGCCGGCGTTTCCGACTATTCGATCCATCTGGACGAGGAAACCAACCTGCTGTTCGGCGTGCTCTGGCGGCGTGACGATCACACCATGGCCGACCTGCCAAAACATCCGGTCATGCAGAAGTGGTGGGCCTACATGGCCGATATCATGGAGACGAAGGCCGACAACGAGCCCGTCGCCGTGCCGCTCACCACCGTATTCCATATGAGCTGATCCCCATGAAGACTGTCGCCGTCATCGATATCGGCAAGACCAATGCCAAGGTGGCGCTGGTCGATCTCGATCGTTTCGAAGAAATCGCCGTTCGCAAGACAGCGAATACTGCATCGACCGACGGTCTCTATCCGCATTTCGATGTCGAGCATCTGTGGCGTTTCATCACCCGCAGTCTTGGCGAACTGAACGCCGAGCGCGCGATCGACAGCATCTCCGTCACCACCCACGGTGCGACGGCCGTGCTTCTGGATGTTAATGGTGATCTGGCCCTGCCGTTGCTCGACTACGAGCACACGGGCCCTGATGATCTGACCGCGGAATACAATCGCGTCCGCCCGCCGTTTGCGGAAACCGGCGCGGCGCGTCTGCCGATGGGCCTCAACATCGGCGCCCAGATATACTGGCAGCAGCAGACATTTCCGGATGCCTTCGCCAGGGTGGCGTCCATTGTTACTTATCCGCAATACTGGTCCTACCGGCTAAGCGGCGTGCAGTCTTGCGAACTGACCTCGCTCGGCTGCCACACCGATCTCTGGAACCCCTACGCGGCAAATTTTTCAAGCCTCGTGGACAGCCAGGGGTGGCTCAGCCTGTTCGCGCCGGTACGGCGGGCAGGGGATATTCTAGGCGGCCTGACGGAGCAGGCGGCCGAGGCCAGCGGCCTGCCGGCCGGCTTACCGGTCTATTGCGGTATTCACGACTCCAATGCCTCGCTCCTGCCGCATCTTCTGAGCCGCCCGGCACCGTTCTCGGTAATCTCCACCGGAACCTGGGTCGTGCTGATGGCACCGGGCGCGCGGAAGGTCGAGCTGGATGAAGCCCGCGATACGCTGATCAACGTCAATGCGCTGGGCAATCCCGTCCCCTCGGCCCGCTTCATGGGCGGGCGTGCGTTTTCGATGCTGATGCCGGAAGGCAATGTGCCGTTATCGCTGGAGACGGAACAGGCTGTGGCGGCAGCGCAATGGATGCTGCTGCCATCGATACCGGAGGGCTCCGGGCCTTATCCGAAGCAGAAACCCCGCTGGACGCGGAGAGAAGCCGAGCTTTCGTTCGCCGAACGCCTTGCGGTCGTCTCCTTCCATCTTGCCTTGATGACGGCAACCTGCCTCGATCTCATCGGCGCCGATGGCGATATCGTGGTCGAAGGGCCGTTTGCCGCCAACGCCGCCTATCTGCGCATGCTGGGTGCGGCCACCGGACGCCCGGTGGTTATCGGCAGCCAGAGCGCCACGGGCACGAGCCTTGGTGCAGCCTGCCTTGTCGAGGGCGCGCAGGCGCAGGTCCACACCGTTGCGTTTGTAGTCGATGTCCCGGAAAGCTACGCGGCTTACGCAGCAGCCTGGAAAGTATTGGCGGAGAAGGCGTTGAAGGACGCTGCCTGATCATATTCGAACAGGCGGAAAGCTTATCGCAAGAAAAGCAAAAATCGGGATGCGGCATGTGTTGCCGCGAAGATCATTTTCTGCCGAAAGATGAAGATCGGATCACCGTCGATCCGTTATGCCGAGGGTTTAACTCAGAAAACCCGTGTGGCCACGCCGTTGCGGTCTTCTTCAATATTGAGAAGAATAGACACTGCGGCCAGTGTCAGGGTCGCGATCAGAACAGCACTCAGTCCGAGAACAATCATTGTCCATTCCCTTATGCGTCATCATCATGATGCCGCTTCAGACTGACCGCCTATGCTTGCCCGTGGCTTACGCCGGCCAGAATAGCAGCTATCTACAGACAAGTTTTTCCCGCCACAATTACTAAGTCTAGTATGCGATAACTTGTGGTGTGCAGTGCACTATCCGGAAAAGCAGCGTCAGCGGTCGTTTGCTCTCCCGCTATATCGCTCGAATTTTAGCGATTGCCGATACCAAGCATCAACCGTTAACCTTCAAGCAAGGAATTAACCATAAACATGGTCATACACGGCGGAGTGGGAGAGTCTATTCTCCGACAGGGCATGAGGCCGCACCGCCGCACCGGTTCCGATCCGGTATGCGCACCAGATTTCTCAAGGCAAGATGCGGCCGCGTGCCGCACATCAGATTACGCTGCTGAATGCCCGCCTTTAGGGCGCTCAGGCAACAACGGCGCTCCTTCCTTCAGACAATCGGGTGTTACCCGCACCATCACAGACGGTTCACCGCGCGGGATGTCGTGCAGCAATGAAGTTTTCATGGCTTAACCCTGCGCCGGTCCGGCTCGGGCAGCCATTTCGGACCGGGGACAGTGGTGAAGCAGGAAGCAACGGCAGATCAGGCTCGGAGGGCTCAAGCAGGCAGTCTGCTTGAGCGGCTGCGGTTTGCCGGCCTCGATGATGGCCAGACCGATGTCGTGCGCCGCCACCGCCAGATGCTGTCGAAGGAAACCGAGCTTGCGCTTAGAGATTTCTTCCAGCGGCTGCAAAGCTATCCCGATTCCGCCCGTCATTTCACCAGCGATCGCCAGATCGATCGGCTTCACGACCTTCAATCGTCTCACTGGAGCGTCCTGACGGATGCCCGTTTCGACAGCCTCTATGCCGAGCGAGTCAAGGTATTGTCGGATGCCGGCGCCAAGATGGGGCTTGATCCGCGGTGGGAGATTGCCGGCCACGCCATCGTGCTGGAGCGCATGATCCTTTCGGCAATCGAAGAGTTCTGGCCAAAATCTGTTCTTCCAGTCGGCAAGGGCCGCAAGCAGGAACTGCTGGATCTCGTCGCAGCGCTCGTGCGCACCGTTTTCGTCGATACTGAAATTTCCGTATCGCTGCGCTTCAACGGACAGCGTCAAAACCATCAGCGGCAGCTCGCCGAGCAGCGTCGTGCGGGTGAAGCCGAAGCGCTGGCGCTTTTCGCGCCCGTGGCCGGGGCCCTGTCGAGGGGTGACCTGAGCCTGCGCATGCCGCGTGACGTCCCGGCTGCCTATCAGCCCGTGGCCGCAGAATTTGACACCGGGATGGAAAAGCTGGCGCAGGACATGCAGCGTGCAACCGTCTCGATCGAAACTGTCGAAACGACGGCGCGCAGCCTTGCAAACGAGGCCGGGCAGCTTTCGGATGGCGGAAGGGCTAAGGCGGAAGCGCTTGGCGAAACCACCGACACGCTCAATACGCTGATTGTTCGCATGCGGGAAAATGCCGGTCAGAGCCGGGCCGCCGAAAAATCCGTTGCGGGGACACAGAAATCTGCCGAACAGAGCGGCGAAATCGCGGGGCAGGCGATCTCCGCCATGGCGGATATCGAAGCATCGGCGGAAAAGATCGGCCAGATCATCGGGGTCATCGATGAAATCGCCTTCCAGACCAACCTTCTTGCGTTGAACGCCGGTATCGAAGCCGCGCGGGCCGGGGACAGCGGTCGCGGCTTTGCCGTCGTCGCCCAGGAAGTTCGCGCCTTGGCGCAGCGCTCCGGCGATGCGGCCCGTGAGATCAAGCAGCTCGTCACCGACACCAAATCCCAGGTCGAGGTCGGTGTTCAGCATGTTGGCCGCACCCAGAGCGCGATCAGCAGCATCGTCGAGCAGGTTCGCGGCATCAACGACGCCGTTTCCGGCATCGCCCGGGATGCTTCCGCCCACGTCGAAAACCTTGAGACCAGCACGGCTGTTCTGGGGCGGATCAGCCGGGATCAGAATGCCGACGCGACAGTCGCGTCCTCAGCCCAGGAGCGTTGCGGCGACCTGCACACCGTCATCCTCGAACTCGGCCAGACGATCCGGCAGTTTCGCGTACAGCGCCATGTGGATGACTACGAGCGTCACTCGGCGGTCCCCGCTTTTGCTGCCGCACTGACAGAGTCGCCGGCAGATGCGGACGAAGATGCGGCCGGCGATCAGCTAGCAGGCAGCCACGATGTGCTGGGCCTGCAAAGCCGCCTTTCGGCATGGGGGCGCTGATGCTTGCTGGACGCAAACATGCCCTGCCACCCGCCTCCGTGTTTCCTGAGCTGCGCACGCGCATATCGGGCCGGCCCACGACTTTGAACCCGCAGTGCATTCTCCTCTCAGGAAGACAAGGAAAATAGAGATGGCAGCAAAGAAAGCCGCTCCCAAAAGTTTGAGCCTGGCGCCGGTTCTCGATCTCAACGAGGCGCAGGCGCTGCATGGCAAGCTGATGGGCATGCGCGGAAGCAACATCACGATCGACGCCTCGGCCGTCGAGCGCGTCGGCGCCCTGTGCCTGCAGGTGCTGATGGCCGGCGCTAAAAGCTGGGAGGCAGACAAGCACGCTTTCACCTTCTCAAAGGTGTCGGACGCATTCACCAAAACCACACAGCTCATTGGGGTGAATATCGATCACCTGATGGCAAAGGAGATTTGAGCATGAAAAAGAAAGTCCTGACAGTCGATGACAGCCGCACGATCCGGAACATGCTTCTGGTGACGCTCAACAATGCCGGTTTTGAGACCATCCAGGCCGAAGACGGTGTGGAAGGCCTTGAAGTGCTGGAAGAAGCCAATCCGGACGTGATCGTCACGGATATCAACATGCCGCGTCTCGACGGCTTCGGCTTCATCGAAGGCGTGCGCCGCAACGAAAAGTATCGCGCCATCCCGATCCTCGTCCTGACCACGGAAAGCGACGCTGAAAAGAAGAACCGTGCCCGTCAGGCCGGTGCCACCGGCTGGATCGTCAAGCCGTTTGACCCGACCAAGCTGATCGATGCCATCGAGCGCGTAACCGCTTAACCCCATCAGGATTTCCAGCCATGGATATGAACGAAATCAAAGAGATCTTCTTCCAGGAGTGCGAAGAGCAACTCGCCGAACTGGAATCGGGTCTCCTGCGGCTGAACGATGGCGATCGCGACCCGGAAACGGTCAACGCGGTTTTCCGCGCGGTTCACTCGATCAAGGGTGGCGCCGGTGCCTTCGGCCTCGACGACCTGGTCTCCTTCGCGCATGTGTTCGAGACGACACTGGATTGCGTTCGTTCCAACAAGCTGGAGCCAACGGCGGAAGTCCTGAAAGTGATGCTGAAGTCGGCCGACGTTCTGGCCGACCTCACCAATGTCGCCCGCGATGGCGGCAGTGTAGACCAGGCCCGCAGCAAGCAACTGATCCGCGAGCTGGAAGCGCTGGCCAATGGCGAAGCGCCGCCTCCTGCCGCCGTCGTCGAAGCCCCTGCGGCAAAGCCTGCCGCAGCCGCACCGGCTCCCGTCGTCAATGACGAAGGTTTCGTTCCGGTTGCCTTCTCGTTTGATGATTTCGGGGGCGAAGAAGACGTTCTGATCGTTCACCCCACTTACGAAATCAGCTTCAAGCCCAAGGCCGATCTCTATTCCAAGGGGAATGAGGCGACCCTGCTCCTGCGCGACCTTTCGCGCCTCGGCGAAATGAGCATCCATTGCAATATGGAAGCGCTTCCGTCGCTGGAGCAGATGGATCCCGAATCCGCCTATTTTAGCTGGAAAATCTCCGTCAAAACCGACAAGGGCGAAGACGCGATCCGCTCCGTTTTCGAGTTTGCCGAGTGGGACTGCGATCTCGAAATCTCACTTGCAGACGAAGGTACCGCCGCAGAAATGACGGATGAAGAGCTGCCGATGCAGCCGGTTCCGTTCGATCTCTCCGTTCTGGATGATGAACCCGATGCGCCGGTTGGCGTCGTTGAGGAAGAAGAGCGTCTTGCCGCGGTTCACGAAAGCGCCGCCACGGTCGCCGCTGCCGAAGTTGCAAGCAATGTCGTGCAACTCGCGAGCACCGCTTCGCGCGCTGCCGCAGAGCCGAAGGCCGCCGCTCCTGCCGCCGCCGCCGCGCAGAACACCGCGCAGGCTGCATCTGCAGCCGCTCCCACAATCCGCGTCGATCTCGACCGCGTTGATCGCCTGATCAACCTTGTCGGCGAACTTGTTATCAACCAGGCGATGCTCTCGCAGAGCGTCATCGAAAACGACAACAACGGCACGTCCTCGATCAATATGGGTCTTGAAGAGCTGCAGCAGCTCACCCGCGAGATCCAGGATTCGGTCATGGCCATCCGCGCGCAGCCGGTCAAGCCGGTGTTCCAGCGCATGGCCCGTACGGTCCGCGAAATCGCCGATATCACCGGCAAGTCGGTTCGCCTCATCACCGAAGGCGAAAACACGGAAGTCGACAAGACGGTCATCGACAAGCTGGCCGAGCCGCTGACCCACATGATCCGTAACGCCGTCGACCACGGCCTGGAAATGCCGGAAAAGCGCGTCGCCCTCGGCAAGAACCCGGAAGGCACGGTCCGCCTCACCGCAAAGCATCGTTCCGGCCGTATCGTCATCGAACTAGCCGACGACGGTCAGGGCATCAACCGCGAGAAGGTGCGCCAGAAGGCGATCGACAACGATCTGATCGCCGCCGATGCCAACCTGTCCGACGAAGAAATCGACAACCTGATCTTCCACGCCGGCTTCTCCACCGCCGACAAGGTGTCCGACCTTTCCGGCCGCGGTGTCGGCATGGACGTGGTCAAGCGCTCGATCCAGGCACTCGGCGGCCGTATCAACATTTCGTCCAAGCCCGGCCACGGCTCGGTCTTCACCATGAGCCTGCCGCTGACGCTTGCCGTCCTCGATGGCATGGTCGTCACGGTTGCCGGTCAGACGCTGGTCGTACCGCTGACCGCCATCGTCGAAACCCTTCAGCCGGAAGCGTCCGCCATCCATTCCTTCGGCGCGAGCCAGCGGCTCATCTCGATCCGCAATTCGTTCTGCCCGCTGGTCGATGTCGGTCGCATCCTGAATTTCCGCTCCACCCAGGCAAATCCGGTCGAAGGCGTTGCCCTTCTCGTGGAATCGGAAGGCGGCGGCCAGCGTGCCCTGATGGTCGATGCGATCCAGGGCCAGCGCCAGGTCGTCATCAAGAGCCTGGAAGCCAACTACACCCACGTTCCGGGCATCGCCGCCGCGACCATTCTCGGCGACGGCCGCGTGGCCCTCATTCTGGACGTCGATGCTGTCGTGTCAGCATCGCGCGGCCAGCCCCTGAAACTCGAAACATCACTTGCTGCTGCAGGGTAAGAGCATGACGTACCTCGCAAAAAATCTGACGAATGGCGGGCGCGAGTTGATCGCGTTCCGGATCGGCGATCAGGAATTCTGCGTCAATATCATGTCGGTGCGCGAAATCCGTGGCTGGACACCAGCCACGGCAATGCCGCACACACCTTCTTATATGCTTGGCGTCATCAATCTGCGCGGCGCGGTCCTGCCGATCATCGACCTTTCCGCGCGCCTTGGAATGAGGCCGACGGAGCCGACAGTTCGCCATGTCATCATCGTCGCCCAGGTGCGCGACAAGGTCGTCGGCCTTCTGGTCGAAGCCGTGTCGGATATCCTGACGGTTACCGACGACAACATCCAGCCGACACCGGATATCTCCAACGACTTTGAGCGGGCCTATGCCCGCGGCGTGCTTGCAATCGAAGGGCGCATGATCTGCCTCATCGAACTGGAAGCCATCTTCTCTCATCTTGAAAGTGAAGCTGCATGAGCATGCCCGCCGCCTTTGATAGCAGACTGAACCCGGACGAGTGCCTGGCCAGCGGAGAATATCCGCTGACGCGGCGCGACCTGTCCGAGATCGCTGCCATGATCTATGCCGATGCCGGCATCTATCTCAATGAATCGAAGGCTTCGCTCGTCTATTCGCGGCTGTCCAAGCATATCCGCAATCTGGGGCTCAAGGGCTTCCGGGAATATTGCCAGCTGGTCGCGTCTCCCGCCGGCGCTGCGGAGCGTCGCGACATGCTCTCGCACCTGACGACAAACTTTACCCGTTTCTTCCGCGAGAACCATCATTTCGAGCATCTGAAATCGGATGTGTTGCCAAACCTGCTCGCGCAGGCCCGCAATGGCGGCCGCGTTCGCATCTGGTCCGCCGCCTGCTCGGACGGCCAGGAACCCTACTCGATCGCACTGACCGTGCTGTCGATGATGCCGAACGCCGCCGACTACGACATCAAGATCCTCGCGACCGATATCGATCCGAAAATCCTCGCCATCGCCAAGGCTGGCGCCTATGACGCGACCGCGCTGGAATCGATCAGCCCGGCCATGCGCAAGCAATGGTTTAGCGAGGTCAACGCCGGCGGCCGCCAGAAGTGGCAGATCGACGATCGCGTTAAGCGTTTGATAACCTTCAATGAACTGAATCTCATGGCGCAATGGCCTTTCAAAGGGCTTTTTGACGTTATTTTCTGCCGCAACGTCGTGATCTACTTCGACGAGCCGACGCAGATGAAGATTTGGTCACGTTTTGCTGGCATGCTTCAGTCGCAGGGGCACCTTTACATCGGCCACTCCGAACGTGTTTCGGGCGATGCCAAGGGTGTCTTCGACAACATCGGCATCACCACCTACCGCTACACCGGCAGAAGCAATGGAGGGCGCGCATGACAGCACAGGCACGAGTTCTCGTCGTTGACGATTCCGCCACCATGCGCGGGCTGATCACGGCCATCCTCGAATCCGATCCCGCCGTCACCGTGGTCGGCCAAGCGGCGGATGCCATGCAGGCCCGTCAGGCGATCAAGGATCTCGACCCCGACGTGGTGACGCTGGATATCGAGATGCCGAACATGAACGGCCTCGATTTCCTTGAAAAGATCATGCGGCTGCGGCCGATGCCGGTAATCATGGTTTCGACGCTGACCCACAAGGGCGCGGAAGCATCGATCGCGGCCTTGGAAATTGGCGCTTTCGATTGCGTCGGCAAGCCGCTGCCCGGTGATCCCCATCCCTTCAGCGATCTCGCCGAAAAGGTGAAGGCCGCCGCGCGCTCGCAGCGCAAGTTCATCATTTCCGGCAATAAGGCGGCCACGCCGACGCCGGCCAACAGCAATACCTCGGATTATCGCGCCGGCCGTAAGATCGTCGCCATCGGCGCCTCCACCGGCGGGGTCGAGGCGCTGATCGCGGTGTTGCAGAAGTTTCCGGCAAACTGCCCGCCGACTGTGATCACGCAGCACATGCCGCCGACCTTCACCAAGAGCTTTGCGGAGCGCTTGAACCGGCTTTGCGCGCCGACGGTATCGGAAGCTGTCGATGGGGCTCGCCTGGAAATCGGCAAGGTCTATCTGGCGCCGGGCGGTGACCGTCACCTGACTGTCGCCAATCCTTCGGCCCCCTGCTGCCGCCTCGTCGAGCGCGGTCCGGTCAACGGCCATCGCCCATCGGTGGACGTGCTGTTCGACAGCGTCGCTGAACTTGCCGGTCGCAATGCGGTCGGCGTCATCCTTACCGGTATGGGCCGCGACGGCGCATCCGGTCTCCTGAAGATGCGCCATGCAGGAGCGCGCACCTTCGGTCAGAATGAAAAAACCTGCATCGTGTACGGGATGCCGAGAGTGGCCCATGAACTGGGCGCTGTCGAAACCCAATTGCCCCTCAGCTCGATCGGGGAAGAAGTCCTGAAAAGCACCACTGCCCGAAGAGAAGGAAGTGAATAAATGTCTATCGCCGAAAAAATCAAAGTTTTGATCGTTGACGATCAGGTTACCAGCCGGTTGCTCCTGGGTGACGCCCTGCAGCAGCTGGGTTTCAAACAGATCACGGCCGCCGGCGACGGCGAGCAGGGCATGAAGATCATGGCCCAGCAGCCGCACCATCTGGTAATCTCCGACTTCAACATGCCGAAGATGGATGGCCTGGGTCTGCTGCAGGCGGTTCGTGCCAATCCGGCGACGAAGAAGGCAGCGTTCATCATCCTGACCGCGCAGGGCGACCGCGCACTGGTGACGAAGGCTGCCGCTCTCGGCGCCAACAACGTGCTGGCAAAGCCGTTTACGATCGAGAAGATGAAAGCAGCTATCGAAGCTGTGTTCGGGGCGTTGAAATGATATCGGATACCGCGACCAAGCGTGTGCATGTCATCCAGGGTGAGTTCAAGGTGGTCAGCGATCCGGATGTGGTCTTGTCGACCATTCTTGGGTCCTGCGTGGCTGCATGCATGCGTGACCCGGTCGCGGGTGTCGGCGGCATGAATCACTTCCTGCTGCCCGGTTCGGCAGAAGCGCTTTCCTCCGGCGGAGATGCGACCCGCTACGGCGTGCATCTGATGGAACTTCTGATCAACGGCCTGCTGAAGAAGGGCGCGCGCCGTGATCGTCTGGAGGCCAAGATTTTCGGCGGGGCCAAGACGATCGCGCGCTTTTCCAATGTGGGCGAACAGAATGCCCTTTTCGCCCGTCAGTTCCTGATGGACGAAGGCATCCAGATTGTCGGCGAAAGCACGGGCGGCGATCACGGTCGCAAGCTGGAGTACTGGCCGCTCAGTGGCCGCGCGCGGCAATACGCGCTGACCGGTGTCGAAACGCAAAAGACGGTTGCGCTGGAGCAGCGTCCTGTCGTCGCGCCGAAGCCTGTCGATAATTCGATCGAGTTCTTCTGAGCCTCGGCCGAAACGAAGATCGAACCGAGATATGCTGGTTTCCTTGCGGTGTGGTGTCCGCAGCGAAACCGGAACAGAAACCTGTCTATCCCTTGGCCCGCTAGCCAGCGTGAGGAATGCAATGCAGACGAAAATGGATACCCAGGTTTCCCCGGTAGACGAAGCCCTCTCGGACGTCATGATGAGGATCGTTTCCGAACTCTATGATGTTGCCTACCTGATCGAGCGCATCGAGCCGATGCTGAACGACATTCAGGGTGAGGCGGCATCTAATTCTGCGGACAGTGTAAAGGTGCTGCAGGGTATCGATCTTGCGGTGCAGAAAACGCGGGGGCTTGCCGAGTTCATCGATACGATTACCGGCAGCATTCCGCAGGCTTGGCTGGTGGATATCACGACGGCCGTCAACCTTGTGAAGCTTGCAGACATGCAGCGTTCCCTGGGCAAGGGCCTGCCGCGCCATGGCCATTCCCAGCCACTGACGGAAGACGCCGGCGATTTCGAGTTCTTTTGAGCTTTTCGAAATCTGCCATCGTCACGTCCAAGGGCTGTAAGCCGGCCCACTTTCCCCCATCAAGACAAGTTCGCGCAAGTTTCGTCGCCTAGTGTCCCAAACGGGACTGGTGGATCGTGCGCAGTCGAACAGCGATTCGCGCATATCTAATCCAGCTAACCCGGATGTTTTGAACTTCGTACGGTCTCAAGGGCGATGATGCCTCAGGTGGCCGTGCGTTACGGGGTGCGGACACAGAATGAATCTGTTGGATCAACTTTCGTCGGTTACGAAAAACCTAGCTTCCCTTGGGCGTGGAAAGCTGGTGGCCCTTGCTTCGGCGGGCATGATCGCGGTGGGGATCGTGCTTGCCGCAGGGCTTTACGTTAACAAACCGGCCTATGAGACGCTCTACGTCGGGCTTGAGACCAGTGACCTCAATCAGGTCAGCGTCGCGCTTGCCGAAGCGAATATGGATTTCGAGGTCGGCGGCGACGGCTCCAGCATCCAGGTTCCCGTCGGCATGACCGGCAAGGCTCGCCTCTATCTCGCAGAACGCGGTCTCCCGAACAGCGCCAATGCCGGTTATGAACTCTTCGACAAGGTCGGGTCGCTCGGCCTGACCTCGTTCATGCAGGAAGTGACCCGGGTTCGCGCGCTCGAAGGCGAAATCGCCCGTACCATCCAGCAGATTTCCGGCATTTCCGCCGCCCGCGTCCATATCGTCATGGCCGACCGCGGCAGCTTCCGCAAAGCGGAGCAGAAGCCGACGGCTTCGGTCATGATCCGCGCGAGCGCCACCATTGGCCGCAACGCAGCCGCCTCGATCCGCCATCTGGTTGCGTCCTCCGTTCCCGGCCTCGACATCGATGGCGTGACGATCCTCGATTCCTCCGGTCAGTTGCTCGCCTCCGGCGATGATCCGGCCAACAGCGCCATGAACCAGTCGCTGTCCATCGTGCAGTCGGTCCAGGGCGAAATCGAAAGCAACATCGACAAGGCGCTCGCACCGTTCCTCGGCATGGACAACTTCCGCGCCAGCGTCACGGCACAGCTCAACACCGACAGCCAGCAGATACAGGAAACCGTCTACGATCCCGAATCCCGCGTCGAGCGTTCGACCCGGGTGACCAAGGAAGAGGCGAACTCCAGCCAGCAACAGCCCGACAACGCCGCGACCGTTCAGCAGAACGTGCCGCAGGAAGCCCCCTCGGGTGGTACCGGCCAGCAGTCGAGCGACCAGAGCGAAAAGAAAGAAGAGCAGACCAATTACGAGATCAACTCGAAGACGGTTGCCACGATCAAGAACAGCTACACGGTCGAAAAGCTCTCCGTCGCCGTGGTCGTCAATCGCGGCCGCATCGCAGCCATGGTCGGCGAACCGGCCGATCAGGCGAAGGTCGATGCTTATATCCAGGAAATGCAGAAGATCGTGTCCTCCGCTGTCGGCCTTGATGCCGCCCGCGGCGACGTCATCACGCTGACCGCAATGGACTTCGTCGATACGGAACTGCTCGATACCGCTGCGGCCGGTCCAAGCATCATGGAAGTGCTGACGCGAAATCTCGGCGGCATCATCAACGCCCTCGCCTTCGTCGTTGTCGCCGCCCTGGTCGTCTGGATGGGCATGCGTCCTCTGGCCCGCTCGCTCGGTATCGGCGGTACCGGCGGTGCTGCCGGCGAAAACGAAGCGGTCGGTCTGGAACTCCCGGACTTCTCACCGACGACGGGCGCACCGGCAGGTGGCGCGCTCATGGAAGGCTTCGGTTCCGACTTCGGCTTCGACAGCACCGACGACCTGCTCAGCCTGGGCGACGACGGCGACTTCAATCGTCGGGTCAAGGAAGGTCCGGAGCGTCGTCTCACGCGGATGGTGGAAATCAGCGAGGAGCGCGCGGCAAAGATTCTCCGGAAATGGGCCGCGGAAAAGGCAGCCTAAGTCATTCAATCCTTGCTCAAAAACAGATCCCGCCCCAAAGGCGGGATTTCTTTTTACGATTCATGCCTGATGAACTTCAATCAAAAATTGCATAATAAAATTCAATGAATTTTCGACACTCGTGGCCCGCCGGCTGTGCCCTCGTCGGCAGGGTCGTGCGATGTTGACAGTAGCGAACACATGGCTCGGCGTATTGGCCGGGTGTTGTACGGCCTTATGAAGATGTCTGCCTGGTCTGACCAATTTCCTGAGAGTCGAAGATTCTCAAGGGTAAACAATTCGTTAATTTTTTTATGTGGAGAAAGATTTTTGACTCGCCGCGATCGGCCTACTCTTCATCGAGGTTGGCCAGATTCTTTGTATTGTCTCAGTTCAGCGGAATAATATTTGCAGAATATTTAAGAATATATCGAATCTATTGTCGATTATGATTGCGGTTCCGCGCGTCGTTTCTGATGCAAAAGCGCAACACGTTGCATATCAAAGAAAGAGTTTGGAAAATAATCGCTTTATAAGGCGTCGGTTCAATAGGGCCGCGATGGAGCTTTTCAGGCGCGACGCAGGCTGTTTTCAACCGCTTCGCCGACGCCGGAAACGATATGAAATCAAAATAACTTAAAAATATGATTATTAATCAATTTGTTATTCGAAGATGTAGGTTTCCTGTCAGCTCACTTCGCTCTGCTGTTTCCCTGTGTCTCGAATCGTTTCACGGAAACCTCCAAAAGTAAATCCCGAGAAGGTGGCGGTAGTTTTTTCGGGCTGGCAATGTACATTTTATGTAGTGATTCGCGGACTGGTTTGCATCGGTTTCAGGTGAGGCGGAAAAGCCTGAAACAATCGTCGGCGGCGGCGACAGAAGATGCGGGACGGGCTGAAGACGAATCCGGCACGGGGATATTGTCATGGATAGTCTGCAAATGGAGATTGCAATCCGGCCAGCGCCGGTATCTGCAATACGAACTGCTGCGCGGCCTCTTTCGAAAAGCCAGCTGATCCACAAGCTGGGCGATCTTGCCGCGCGGGGCGATCTGGATCGCGGTCTTGCGGCGCTGACGGACTACGTCGGAGCGAACAACTACCTTCTGGCCCGCTGCGATGGCGCCATCGACAACAATCTCGATTTCGTCGTGTGTTCGAACTGGCCCTTCGACATGGTGCGCAAGCTCGGCAAGGTCATGTCGGAATTGAACGCCCGTTCCAACGAGATGGAAAAATGTCTTTCGATCATGCAGCCGGCCTTCCTCAGCCTGCCTTCCGGGATCGAGCCATCCCATGGTCTGTCTCGTGAATATTGCGCGGTGACCTTCAATGTCGGTCGCGCCCGTTTCTCGCTGATGCTGCTGTTTCCCCAGGATATCATCCTCTCGCAGGAAAACCTCCGGGATGTCGGGCTGCTGACGGCTTATTTCGCAAGCTTTTCCCAAGAACGCGAAACCCGCAACGACCGGGACTTCGAGCTGACCGAGCGTGAACTCGAATGCCTCTTCTGGATCGCGGAGGGCAAGACCAGCGATGAGATCGCGGTCATTCTCGGGATCTCCCGCAACACCATCAACAACTACATCACCAGCGTCATGCGCAAGACGGCAACGAAGACCCGTTCGGAAGCCATTGCCTATGCGGTGCGCAACAATCTCGTCTAGGAGCAGAGACAATGACCTTCTTTCTGCCGAGTACCCGTTCAATGGATGATCGCGGCGGTATGCGCGGACAGGCCCGCGCCTCGCGCGCAGCGACGCTCGTCGCCCGGCTCCAGGCGATGCAGAAGGAAATCAACGCCAAGCATTTCGCCGTTTTCCGTCTCAACGGCAACGGCCTGCCGGCCACGCGCAAACTGACCTGCGTGCTCGACAACTGGAGCCCGGTGTCGGAAACGATGGCCCACGATCTGCTCAAGGTCATGGGTGACGACCTGCTGGCCCATCTGGAGACGTCCCTGCTGCCGCTGCTCTGGAACGGCAACGGCGAATACCAGGTCGCGGAGGCACCGGATTTCGCTCGGTTCAGCCACCATTTCGGCAAGCGCGCGCTCCCCTATTCGGCCTTGGCATTTCCGGTTCGGCTCGGAGCCCAGGGCAATGGTTACGTCATTTTCACCGGTAGCTATCTCGATCTTGCGAGTGAGACGATTATTGACCTGCATGGCCGCAGCTGCGGTATCATGACGGACCTGCTTGCCTCCGACGAGCGGCGCATTCTGCCTGCGGAAACGCTGAGCGAGCGCGAAATCGGCTGCCTGCAGATGGCGGGAGACGGCTATATCAGCGAAGAGATCGGCGAAAAGCTCGGCCTCTCCGTCCATACCGTGAATGCCTATCTCGGGACGGCCACGACAAAGCTGGATTCGGTCAACCGCATCCAGGCGATCGCCAAGGCGATCCGTCTCGGCTACATCAGCTGAGGGCAGGCCTTCTCAGCTTGCCATTGAATAGGGATAGGATTTGACGAATTTCGCCGCTTCGAGGCTGCGCGCCAGGAATGCGGTGTTTTCGTGCGGGTCTTCCGAGGGCTGCTGGAAGGCGATGTGATTGATTTCCAGACCGGCGGTGTCCTTGCCGAGCGCAAGCTGGGCGTAGACGGTCACGCCATCCGGCTTCAGTTCGAGATCGAGCGTGATCTCGGGCTGCGTGCCCCAGTCCAGCGAATAGTTGCCGCCAATGCCGAAATTGACGGTGCCGGGAAGAAAATACAGCTCGGCAGCGGAAGACACCAGATCGGAAAGGCTGCCGTGCGATTCGAAACGGAGCAGGGCGATGAAATCTGCCGCGTCGATCAGGCGTAATTCCGTTGCGACCGGACGGATCGCTTCGGCGACAATCTTTTCGCGTTCTTCAGCATACTGGCATTTTTTCATCGTTTACGTCATCCATTTCGGCGCGTTGCATAGATCCGGTGGATGAGTTCGGCCACTGCCTTGTAAAACACCGGTGGAATCACACTATCCACCGAGACTTGCGCAAACATTGAGCGTGCGAGTGGCGGATCCTCGAAAACGGGTATGCCGTTTTCCTCCGCCAGCGAACGGATCTTCAACGCCACGAGATCCTGTCCCTTCGCGACAACCACCGGCGCGTCGCCTTCTTCGCGCACGTAACGCAACGCAACGGCAAAGTGGGTCGGGTTGGCGATCACCAGCGTCGCCCGCGGAACCGAGGAAATCATGCGTCTGCGGGCCCGGTCGCGGGCAATGGAGCGCAGTCGCGCCTTGACGATCGGATCGCCCTGCGACTGCTTCATCTCTTCCTTGACCTCCTGCTTGGTCATGCGCAGCTCGTCGTGCCAATGGTAGCGCGTCCAGAAAAAGTCCGCGACCGCCACCAACGCGGTCGAAAACAGCAGCACGATCATGATCTGGTTCATGTCGTTGGACATGCGCGCCAGGATCGTCTCGGGTTCGGAAAACATCGCGTCGAGTGATTCGAAATAATCGTTCCACAGCACGAGCACGATGATCAGCGAGACGATGACGATCTTGAAGACCGATTTGGCGAATTCGACCAGCCCCGGCGTGCCGTAGATGCGGGTGAACCCGCTGACGGGGGAAATACGGTTGAACTTCGGCTGGATGCGATCGAGCACCATGGCGGGCAAGTTCTGCAGCACCGCCGATCCGATGCCGAAAACCATCAGAAGGACGAAGAACGGAATGAGCAGGGCGCCCGCACTGGCAAAAACATGCAGGATCAGCGCCACCACGTCCGTCGAGGTGCCGAGTTTCCACGCCTCGGGTTGCTCGAACACATCCTTGAGGGCTTCCGTCAGTTGCGCAAAGCCGCTCGGAAGGAAAAACACGATAAAGATGTAGATGGCGAAGGTGGATGCGAAGACGGTAACCTCGCGCGAGAAAGGCACATTGCCCTTCTCGATCGCGTCGCTCATCTTCTTCTCGGACGGCAGCTCTGTTTTGCTGTCCTTATCCTGATCGTCGGCCATGCCGATCCCTTGCCCGTCAATCCGTCAACCTTGTTTCGTTGTGAGCCCGGGGCAAGGGTGTTGCAAGCAAAAAGGCCGCCCGCAGGCAGCCCTTTCACAGAAACGGTAGAAGCTGGCTGCTTCGTCAGGCCGCTGCTGCCGCTTCCTTCTCCTTCAGCTCGATCTGACCGCTTGCGGCAAGCCGGATCGCTTCCTGGGTGATCGAGCGGCGCGCAATGGCGATATCGCGCGGGTTGATGCCGGCATCGCCGGCAGAAAGATCGGATTCGATCATGCGGCGCTGACGTGCGCCGATCGAGGCCAGCACACATTCGCGCAGCTCCATGCTCGAACCGCGCAGTGCCATCGTGATGATGTCGCCGGAGACGTCGTTGAGAAGCTGGACGCGGCTGCGCTGCGGCATGTTGAGGATGTCGTCGAAGAGGAAGATCTTCGGGCGAACCTTCTTGACCGATTCCGTGCTGATGTCCTCGAGGGACGCGAGCAGTGTATCGACCTGCCCTTTTTCCATCTCGTTCATGACTTCCGCGATCTTCTGGGAACCGATCGAGTTGCGCTCGGCATCCAGTTCGCGCATCAGTTCCATGACACGCGTTTCGATGATCGAGGCCGCCTTGGGGGCGACGTTCTTCATGTTGACGGTACGGTTGATGATATCGGCGCGGCCGGCTTCGGGAAGCTGCAGCAGCACCTTGGCACCGAAGGTCGACGGCATCATCGACAGGACATAAGCGATGGTCTGCGGATGTTCCTTGCCGAGATACTTGGCGACCTGGATGGGGTCGGAATCCAGGAGCCGGTCCCAGATATTGGTTTCGTAAGACTGGAAGGCGGTGCGGCGGCCGAGAAGGCCATCGACTTCGTCCGGTGTCAGGCCTTCCTCGAGGATGGCCTCGATGGCCTTGGCGTTGTCCATCAGGCCCGCGCCTTCGGTGAACAGGTCCTCGAACTCGTTGACGAGCAGTTCCAGTTCATCCGGCGGGATGGAGCGCAGCGACTGGGCCGAGGCGATGATCGCCTGCAGTTCGCTCTGGGAAAAGAATTTCAGCAATTTGCCGGCAACGGGCTTGCCCATTGCGAGCAGAACCGCTGCGGCCTTGTCAATCTGGCTGAGCGGTCTGGTTGGCGCCTGGGCGGCGAAATCGTCGAAATCCATCATGGATCCTTCCTTATAACCCTGGATCGGGTTTAACTTTTACTCGTACCCTTGATCTCGATGAGCTTGACACCGAAGCGGGTGTCGTCTTCCTCGAGAACCGTAATTTCACCGCGGCCGATCATGCGTCCGTTGACCATGATCTCAACCGGTTCGCCGATCCGGCGATCGAGCGCGATCGTCGCACCTTCGTTCAGACCCATCAGGCTCGAAACCTGCATGCGGCTCGAACCGAGAACGATCTGGACGTCGATCGGAATGTCCATGATCAGGTCGAGGTTGGATGTCATGGCGCTGCCCGGCTCACCGGTGGAGGTGCCGCCGAAGTCCGTATCGCCGAAGCCGCTGCCGCCGAAGGCCCCGGCGGATGTGTCGTCAAGGCCACCGAACGAGGCGCCGGCTCCGAATTCGCTGCCGAATTCGCTGGCGGAGGTGTCGAAGCTGCTGCCGAAATCCGATCCGGCGCCGCCGGTGTCGGCGAAATCCATTCCGAAATCGCCCGTGGGAGCTGCGCTGTCGGCATCGCTCTTGAGGACGCCACGCAGATCGTCGATCGCGCGATCAAGCTCGGCATCGTCGCCGGCCAGGTTCGTCAGGTCTTCAGTGGGTGCTTTCTTCGTAGCCATGTGCAAATTATTCCATTCGAAGCTTGCCCCAACCATGTTGCGGGCTTGAGTTCAGGCAAGAGGCGTTCGTTGTTCTTAACTCATCAGGTGGTTGAGAATGTCGTTGTCCGAGCCGTGTGTGTCTTTGATCCGTACCGTGTAGCGCGTGCCCGAGCGTCCGAATTCGCAGATATAGAGGTCACGACCGTTGGCATTGACCTCGACGCGAACATCCTTGGCGTCGTGGAAGGGGATGATATCGCCGGGCTGCAAACGGCTGACAGCGTTCAGGGTCAGGCTTTGCAGCTTGATCCGCGCCTCCAGGTTAACGTTTGAGCGACGGACCTGCTGTTCCAGTTGCTCGCCCCATTCGGTCTTTGCCTTGCGGTTCTGGCCGGTGCCTTTCGGAAAGACGATGGTCGTCTTCAAGAGCGGCTGCTGGGGAACGATGATCGAGAAGGTCGAGAGGATTGGCCCGAGGCCGATCGAAATGTTGATGCAGGCGGCAAAGACGTCTTCTTCCTCGGCGACCGCCGAGGGCTTGCCGCCAGCATTGAAGGGGCGTCCGAGCACGGGCTCAAAGCCGCCCGGCGCGTTGACGGCGGTCTTGAGAACCTCGGCGATCTTTTCGAAAACCATGGCCGCAACGTCGAGTTCGATGTCGGAGAGCTGGCGTGGCTTCGATTCTTCCACTTCCGAGGCGGAGGCGCCGAGCAGCATTTCGACAAGCCCGATGATGGCCGGGCTGTCGATACCGAGAATGAAATCCTGGCACCAGTTGCGCAGGCCCACATTGCAAAGCCCGACGCCGTCGCCGAGATTGGTGACCAGCTTGCTCATCAGGCCGGATTCGAAACCGGCATAGGTGATGGTAATATCCTGCTGGGTTTCGCTGTTCAGGATATCTGGAAGAAATTCGGAGAAGACCTGGCCGAGTTCCTCGGCCAGTTTGCCGACCGTCTGGTCGTCGCCGAGATTGCCCGTCATGCGGGCAAGAAGGCGGCGATCGAAGGTGTGGACGTTGCTTTTGGCGTTCATGGTCATCTATCAGGCTGCCTTGCTTTCGCCACCGCCGCCGGGGTTCATCATTTCCTGCTCGACGGCATCGATCGAAGGACGCTCGTAAGCCGAAATGGTCTTGCGGCCGTATTCGAGCGCAACCTGCGGAACCGAGCCGTTCATGTAGGCAAGCAGTGTCTGCTTGACGATGATGTAGAGGCGGTTCTGCTTTTCGCGCACCGACTTGACGTTGGCGATCATCGGGGCGACCACGCAATAGGACAGGAAGATGCCGAGCATGGTGCCGACGAGGGCGGCTGCGATCTTGCCGCCGAGAACTTCCGGCGATTCCGAGATGGCGCCCATGGCCTTGATAACGCCGAGAACGGCCGCGACGATACCGATGGCCGGGAAGGCGTCACTCATGGTGGTGAGCGCGTTGTAGACCTTCATCTTGTCGTGGGTGATCGTGTTGATTTCCTCATCCATCAGCGCCTCGATTTCATGGCTGCGGGCATTGCCGATGATAATGAGGCGAACATAGTCACAGATGAACGAGGTCAGTTCCTTGTTCTTCAGGACCGTCGGGGCCGACTGGAAGATGGTGGATTCGTCCGGGTTGTCGATATGGGCTTCGATCTCATTGCGCGATTTGGTGCGCAGGTCGCGCATCAGGCTGTAGAGGACGCCGAGCGTATCGAGATAATTGCGTTCCTTCGGAACCTTGTGCGCGAAGGCCTCGCCCAGAGCCTTGCCGGTGTCCTTCAGAACCTTCATCGAGTTTGCCATCACGTAACCGCCGAGGCCGGCGCCGCCGATGATCACGAGCTCGAACGGCTGGTTCAGAACTTCCAAATGGCCGCCCATGGCGATGAAGCCGCCAAGGATACAGCCGATGGTCAAGACGAGACCGATGATGATGTTCATTTCGATACCTGCCGCAATGATGGAATTTTCGAGATATCGATAGGTCTTGAGCCTTGCGTGAGGCTGGCCCAAAGGCCGAAAACGGCCGTTTCCCGCCAACAGGTTCGCGCAAGCAAGTTCCTGCAGTTTCCGCCGGTAGAGCCGGAGCCCTGCGCGGATTCCGGGTGTGAACCAGAGAGCGGGATAACTGTCGTGACGACCACCTACACCAGTTACAAGCTGATAACGACCGATATGTCCAAGTCGCTGGACAAGGTATCGAAGCAGCCGGACGTTGCCCGCGAGACCGAGTATTACCTCGCCAACATCGGCAACATCAAATCCATCGACGATTTCTTCGCCGACAGCCGCCTTTATAATTACGCCATCAAGGCACATGGTCTCGAAGACATGGGCTATGCCAAGGCCTTCATGCGCAAGGTCCTGACGGAAGGCATCGACAGCGAGGATGCCTTCGCCAAGCAGCTCACCGACAGCCGCTATACCGATCTGGTTGAATCGCTGAATTTTGCGCGCAATGGCGCGGCTGCGACGTCCTTCGACAGCGCCCAGAAAGGCGTCGCCGACAAATACATGCGCCAGACGCTGGAGCAGAACGCCGGCGAGGAGAATGCC
This sequence comes from Pararhizobium arenae, assembly GCF_001931685.1. Classification (GTDB taxonomy): domain Bacteria; phylum Pseudomonadota; class Alphaproteobacteria; order Rhizobiales; family Rhizobiaceae; genus Pararhizobium; species Pararhizobium arenae. The sequence continues at coordinate 228,847 of NZ_MOOY01000008.1, forward strand.
GGCGTGCGTCTTGCTCTTTATTTCGAGCGTATGGCGCCGACCATCGACAGCGGTTACGCGATCCTCGCCGATGACGCGCTGGCGCAAGTCGCCCGCACGATCATGCAGATGCCGGATGAGTTTGCCGCTTCCGATATCGACAAGCAGGCGGCGGCAGTCGAGCGGGCCATCGACCTCGGCGACCTCAAGGACCCGACCAAACTCACGAAGCTGCTCGAACGCTTCACGGCGCTGTGGGAAATCGACAATTCTTCCGATGGCTACGACCCGCTTGCGGTCTTCGGTTCCGCCAGCCGCGGGATCTCCTCGGATCTCCTGCTTTCCATCAATACCCTGAAACTCGGAGGTCGCTGATATGCAGACCGGACTTTACGTGGCGGTTTCGTCGCAGATGGCGCTGGAAAAGCGCATGAACACGCTTGCCGATAACGTCGCGAACTCCAACACCGTCGGATTTCGCGCAACCGAGGTGAAGTTCAACCAGCTGATTGGCGACAACAAGCCGGCGCAGGTATCCTTCGTGTCGCGCGGGGAAGAGTTCATCAACACCAACAATGGCGGCCTGACGCAGACCAACAACACGCTCGACTTCGCCATCAAGGGCGATGCCTGGTTCCAGATCGAGACGCCATCCGGCCCAGCGCTGACCCGCGACGGTCGCTTCACGCTGACCGAAACCGGCGATCTCGTGACCCTCAAGGGGTATCCTGTGCTCGATGCCGGCGGCGCTCCGGTCCAGATTGCCGACGGCAGTTCGCCGATCAAGGTCGGTTCCGACGGGTCGATCCACCAGAACGGCACGCAGGTCGCGGCGCTTGGTCTCTATGAAGCGGACTTTTCGAACGGCTTTATTCGAACGGATAATAGTGGCGTGATCCCGAACAGCCAGCCGGAGCCCGTCGTCGATCGCATGGACGTCGGCGTGATGCAGGGATACGTCGAGGAATCCAACGTCAATCCGGTTCAGGAGATGTCCCAACTGATCATGGTGTCGCGTGCCTTCGAAAACATCAGCGCGCTGATGCGCGACAGCGAAGGTTCGCTGGATGAAGCCATCAAGACCCTGGGTGGGGCGAAGTAAACCGCTGCATTTGAACAGCATGGTTTGAACGCTGAAGACGAGGCCGTATGCAAAACGAGAAGATCAGGATCAAGACGTCTTCGACATCGCTTGCCGCGTTGTCGGGTCTTGCCCAGCGCTACGCCAACCCGGATTTTTCCATCGCGCCGGGCGGCCACGTCCAGACCATTGCTGCCGGTCACTATACGGTCAGCGGCCTCTCGCGCCATGTTCGCCTCGGCGAATTCGTCGCGCACAAGAGCGCGACCGGCATTCATCTCGGCGAGGTGGTGAAGGTCGAGCCGGAGCTGGTCTATGTATGCCCCATCGAGCCGGGCGACCCGATCGGCATTCATGACACCGTGATCCGCAAGGGCGCCTTCCGCATCGCGCCGACGGAATCCTGGTGCGGCCGGACCATAAACTCGCTGTGCGAACCGATCGATGGTCGTGGCCCCATGCTGCAGGGGGACGTGCGCCGCTCGATTTCCAACACAGCGCCGCCGTCGATGACCCGCAAGCGCGTCGAGCACGGTTTCAAGACGGGCGTTCGCGCCATCGACATCTTCTCGCCGCTGTGCCTGGGCCAGCGTCTCGGCGTTTTTGCCGGTTCCGGCGTCGGCAAATCGACATTGCTGTCCATGCTCGCCCGGGCCGATGCTTTCGACAAGGTGGTCATCGCGCTGGTCGGCGAACGCGGCCGTGAAGTGCGCGAATTCATCGAGGATACGCTTGGCGACAACCTGAAGAAATCTGTCGCCGTCGTCGCCACCAGCGACGAAAGCCCGATGCTGCGCAAGATGGCGCCGCTGACGGCTATCACCATTGCCGAGCACTACCGCGACAAGGGCGATAACGTCCTTTTGATCGTCGACAGCGTGACGCGCTTCGCCCATGCGATCCGTGAGGTGGCGACCGCATCCGGCGAACCGCCGATCGCCCGTGGTTATCCCGCATCGGTCTTCACCGAACTGCCGCGTCTTCTCGAGCGGGCAGGGCCGGGGGCGGAAGGCACGGGAACGATCACGGCGATCATCTCGATCCTTGTCGATGGTGACAACCACAATGATCCGATCGCCGACTCGACCCGCGGTATTCTCGACGGACACATCGTGATGGATCGAAGCCTTGCCGAGGAGGGGCGCTACCCCCCCGTCAATCCGCTGGCCTCCGTGTCGCGTCTGGCGCGCAAGGCCTGGACGCCGGATCAGGAAAAGCTGGTGTCGCGGCTGAAGTCGCTGATCCACCGTTTCGAGGAGACCCGCGATCTGCGGCTGATCGGCGGCTACAGGGCCGGCAGCGATCCGGATCTGGATATGGCGATCAAGCAGGTGCCGGTTATCTACGACATTCTGAAACAGACCCCTGGCGAGCGGCCCGCATTTGACGCTTTCGGCGATCTGGCCAATGCGCTGAAGGCGGCTGCGGGCATGGGCGGACCGAAGCGGTGAGGGCGAGGGCATGAAAAACCAGATGACTGACTACGATGCCGATGAGGTTGTAACCCAGCGCAAGCGCCGGGATCGGGTGCCGCTGATCGACAAGGCGCTCGGCGCGACCGGCATCGCGCTCGCAGGCCTCGCGGTCTTTTTCCCGTGGTACGCCTTTCTCAATCAGGACAAGTTTTCGCTGCCGACCCTGTGGCAGGGAAGTTCGCGCGAAATCCCGGGCATGGGACAGAGCGGGCTTTCCGCTTCGCCGCTGGCGCTGAACAACCCTGAAACCCGCGCAGCCGTCGACCAGCTGGTGACGGCGACGGTGCCAGACCCTGCCGAGACGCCTGCCACTGCGCAGGACGGTCCGGGCCAGCCGTTTCCGTCAGCCTCCGGCTTTCGCCTCATGCACGTCGCAGATGGTCGTGCTTTGGTCGAGGACAGCAACGGCATTTACATCGTCAATGTCGGCGGAGTTCTGCCGGACAACAGCCGCGTCGCGACGCTTGAGCAGCGCGACGGCCGCTGGGTGATGATCACCTCCAAGGGCGACCTGATCCAGGCCGAATAGCCCGGCCTCCACCCTTGATTTCCCATTCTTCCGGAAAAAGCCGGCGGTCGCACTTGCGGGCGTCGCACTCGGCGTTGCGCAAAAGCCTCATTTATTCCGCCGGCCATCGTTTCGAGGCCGGCAAAGCGCCCTCAGCAACAGTCTGACGCAAGATTGCCGTCATAGGTTCCAGGCAACAAGCATGGAGTCGCATGATGCAACCGATACAGCTTTTTGATCTCGCGTCGCGGCAGGCGCAATGGCTGGCAGTTCGCCAGAACGTCGTCGCGGGCAACATAGCAAACGTCAACACGCCTCATTACGCAGCCAAGGACATCAAATCCTTCGAAAGCACGCTGCAGACAACCGGCATCCAGATGGCCGCGACCCAACGTGGACACTTCACCGAGAGCCCGGAAGCGGCGCAGGTGACGGAAACCAGCATGCTGGAAGATACCCAGATCCAGCAGTCGGGCAACAGTGTCCAGCTGGAAAAGGAAATGATGAAAACCGGTGAGATCAAGCGCGACTACGAGCTCAACACCGGGCTCGTAAAGGCGTTTCACCGGATGATGCTCATGACGGTACGGAAGTAAGAGCCATGGATCCTCTCGTCTCATCCCTTCGTGTTTCGGCCTCTGGCCTGGAAGCGGAATCGACCCGCCTCAGGATCGTTTCCGAAAACATCGCCAACGCCCGCTCGACCGGCGATACGCCCGGCGCGGACCCTTATCGGCGCAAGACCGTCAGCTTCACGGCCGAAGTGGACCGCATGAGCGGCGCCTCCACCGTTTCCATCGAACGTCTGGGCACGGACGATTCCGATTTCGTGACGGAATTCGACCCCGGCAATCCGGCCGCCGACGACAAGGGCATGGTCAAGCTGCCGAACGTCAACGTCCTCGTCGAAATGGCGGACATGCGGGAGGCCAACCGGTCCTACGAGGCCAATCTGCAAACCACGCGTCAGGCCCGTGACCTGATTTCCGCGACAATCGACCTTCTGAGGGCTTCGCAATAATGATCGACGCAATCAACACCATCAGCTCGGCGATCTCCGGCGCCAAGGGCGTTTCGTCCAGTCTGGAAAGCTCGGCCACGCAGGCCCTTTCCGGTTCCGTCGCGAGCGGCACCACCCAGAGCTTCGCATCCGTCATGTCCAACATGGCGAGCGACGCCGTCAACAGCCTGAAGGCGTCGGAAGTGGCTTCCATCCAGGGCATTCGCGGCGAGGCCAACACCCGCGAAGTCATCGATGCCGTCATGAACGCCGAACAGTCGCTCCAGACCGCAATCGCCATCCGGGACAAGGTGGTCACCGCCTATCTCGAAGTCGCACGCATGTCGATCTAAAGGACACATTCCATGAAGGCTCTCGCCATCGCCGCAACCGGCATGAACGCCCAGCAGCTCAACCTGGAAGTCATCGCGAACAACATCGCGAATATCAACACCACAGGCTACAAGCGCGCGCGCGCCGAGTTCTCGGATCTTCTCTACCAGACCGAGCGCGCCCAGGGCGTGCCGAACCGCGCCAACCAGGCGATCGTTCCGGAAGGCGCGATGATTGGTCTCGGCGTCCAGACCTCGGCGGTGCGCAACCTGCACCTTCAGGGCAGCCTCGTCAGCACCGGCAACGATCTCGATATGGCTCTCGTCGGCCGCGGCTGGTTCCAGATCGAGACGCCGGATGGCGAAACCGCCTATACCCGTGCGGGCGCCTTCAACACCAATGCCGATGGCCAGCTCGTCACCATTGATGGCTACACCGTGGTTCCGGGCGTAACCGTACCGGCAAATACCAGCGAGATCACCGTCAGCGCCTCCGGCCAGGTCATGGCCCGCATCGGCAACGACACGATCCCGCAGGAAATCGGCCAGCTGACGATCGCCAACTTCGTCAACGAAGCCGGCCTCGAGCCACAGGGCGACAACCTGTTCAAGCAGACGCCGGCCTCCGGCGACCCGGTTGTCGGCACGCCGGGCGATCCGGGCTACGCGCAGATCAAGCAGAAGTACCTCGAAGCGTCCAACGTCGATCCGGTCAAGGAAATCACCGATCTGATCTCCGCCCAGCGCGCCTATGAGATGAACTCCAAGATCATCCAGGCCGCCGACGAAATGGCCGCAACCGTCAGCAAGAATCTCAGGTAAGAGAAGGAAGGCAGACATGATGTTTCGCCGGATGGATCAAGTCTCGAAGTCGACTGTCGTGGTGGTGCGCGCGATACGCCTGCGCGCGCTAGCAGGCGTTGTCGCGTTCTGTGCCGGGCTTTTGCCGGGCCAGTTCGCCGCGGCGGAAAAGCTGACCGCGGTCATTCCCAAGGAAACGATCTATCCCGGCGACATCATCGATGCGAGCCGTCTCGAAGAGGTCGAGGTCACCAACCCGAACCTGACCGGCGACTACGCCCATCGTATCGACGAGGTGACCGGCAAGATTACCAACCGCACCTTGCTTGCGGGGCGCGTCATCCTCGTTTCCGGCCTTCGCGATCCTTACGTCGTCGAGCGCGGCAAGGCTGTCCGCATCGTCTACACGAACGGTCCCCTGACGATCACCGCGGGCGGTGCGCCGCTGGAGAACGCCGCCATCGGCGATCTCATCCGCGTGCGCAACACCGATAGCGGCGTGATCGTGCAGGGCACAGTCATGCAGGACGGCACAATCCAGGTGGTGGCAAAATGAGAACTCTTCTTGGCAAATGGCTGGTCGCACTGGCTGCCGTCTGCTCGATCGCGGTTTCGCCCGTGGAGGCGGCATCGCGCATCAAGGACGTGGCGTCGCTGCAATCCGGTCGCGAAAACCAGCTGATCGGCTACGGTCTCGTCGTCGGTCTTCAGGGCACGGGTGACAGCCTGCGGTCCTCGCCTTTCACCGAACAGTCGTTGCGTGCGATGCTGCAAAATCTCGGCATTTCCACGCAGGGCGGTGAATCCCGTTCGAAGAATATCGCAGCCGTTCTGGTCACGGCCAATCTTCCCGCCTTTGCGAGCCCGGGCAGCCGCATGGATGTGACCATCGGCTCGCTCGGCGATGCGACGTCGCTGCGCGGCGGCACGCTGGTCATGACATCGCTCTCAGGCGCAGACGGGCAGATCTATGCGGTTGCGCAGGGCTCGGTGGTCGTCACGGGCTTCAGCGCACAGGGCGATGCCGCGACGCTCAACCAGGGCATCACCACCGCCGGCCGCGTGCCGAACGGCGCGATCATCGAGCGCGAACTGCCGTCCAAGTTCAAGGACGGCTTCAATCTGGTGATGCAGCTGCGCAACCCCGATTTTTCGACGGCCGTCGGCATGGCCGAGGCCATCAACCGTTATTCCAAGGAACAGTTCGGCGGCCGGATCGCGGAGGCGCGCGACAGCCAGACGGTGGTGATCGACAAGCCGAAGACGGCCGATCTTTCGCGCCTGATGGCCGACATCGAAAATCTCGTGATCGAGACCGATGTTCCGGCCCGCGTCGTCGTCAACGAACGCACCGGCACGATTGTCATCGGCCAAGACGTGCGCATATCCGAAGTCGCGGTCAGCTACGGCACGCTTACGGTTCAGGTCACGGAGACCCCGACGGTGGTGCAGCCGGAACCGTTCTCACGCGGCGAAACCGCAATCGAGCCGAACACGACGATCGAGGCTTCGCAGGACGGCGGCACGGTTGCCATCCTCAACGGTTCGAACCTGCGTACCCTCGTCGCCGGCCTCAACAGCATCGGCGTCAAGCCGGACGGTATCATTTCCATTCTCCAGGGCATCAAGACTGCGGGTGCCCTCCAGGCGGAGCTCGTGTTGCAATGATTGCACATATTTTCCCGACAGCCACGGGCCGCGCCCGCCGCTTCTCCATTCTCGCCGCCGGTTGCGTGATGCTCGCCATTCCCGGCGCCTTCGCCCAGGAAGTCGCAGCCCCCGCGGTCGCGGTTCCGGCCAATGGCGATGAAATCCAGCAGTTCTGCACCAATATTGCCGATGCAGCCCGCGATCAGCGCTATGTTTTGCAGAAGAAGGATCTTGAAGAGCTTCAGAGCAACATCGACGAGCGGATTGCCGAGCTTGAGAAGCGCAAGGCCGAATATCAGGACTGGCTGAAGCGTCGCGACGATTTCCTGAAGCAGGCCGAACTCGGCCTCACCGACATCTACAAGAACATGAAGGCGGACGCCGCGGCCGGTCAGCTTGAGCTGATCCATCCCGAAATCGCCGCCGCTATCGTCATGCGTCTGCCCGCGCGGCAGTCGAGCCTTATCCTGAGCGAAATGGACAGCGAAAAGGCTGCCACCCTCGCCAATATCATTTCCAGCGCCAGCGATCCCAATACATCCAAGGAGCCGTCATGAATATCCGCTTTCCGGCTTTGATCGCGGTTGCAGGCCTGCTGGCCGGTTGCCAGCAGACCGTCAACGAAATTGGTCGCGCCCCGTCTATGAGCCCCATCGGCAGCGGCCTGCAATATGCGCAGACGCCCCAGATGGCGATGTATCCGAAGGAGCCGCGCGCGATGGCGAGCGGCTACTCGCTGTGGAGCGACAACCAGGCTGCTTTGTTCAAGGATGCGCGTGCGCTCAATGTCGGTGACATCCTGACCGTCGATATCCAGATCAACGACAAGGCATCGTTCGACAACAAGACGGAACGCAGCCGCGAAAACGACAGCGGTTTCAATATCGGCGCCAATGGCAAGTCTCAGACCAGTCCGGGCTTCGGTTGGAGTGGCGGGCTCGATTACGGCTCCAACACGTCTTCCAAGGGCGATGGCTCGACGGAGCGTTCCGAAAAGCTCGTGCTGCAGGTCGCGGCTGTCGTGACCGGCGTGCTGGAAAACGGCAACCTGCTGATCAGCGGTTCGCAGGAAGTCCGCGTCAATCACGAGATGCGCATCCTGAACGTGGCCGGTATCGTTCGGCCCAAGGATGTCGATGCCGACAACAAGATCTCCTACGAGAAGATCGCCGAAGCACGCATCTCCTACGGCGGTCGCGGCCGCCTGACGGAAATCCAGCAGCCACCCTATGGCCAGCAGGTCATGGACCTGATTTCGCCGATCTGATCCACCACTGGACGATGGCCGGGAATCGCCCCGGCCTGATCCACTTATCCGGATGAACACTATGGAAGAGCTTGACGCAGCCGCGCCGGCGCCGAAGAAGCCCTCGATGATCCTGACCATCGCCGCGATCGGCGTTGTGACGCTGCTGGGGGCCGGCGGCGGTTGGATGCTGGGTGGCATGCTTGCCCCGAAGCCGATCACCGTCGAAGAGGCAAAGGCTCTCGAAGAGGTACGCAAGACGGCAGCAGAGAAAAAGGCGGCCACCGACGCCGCCGAGGCCTCCGGCGGTCACGAATCCAAGAAGGACGAGGGCCTGCCACGGGCGGCCACCGAAGCCAATGGCGTTCTCCAGCTTGAACCGATTACCACCAATCTTGCCTATCCGACAGAAAACTGGATCAGGCTGGAACTGGCGCTGCTGTTCAACGGTCCGCCGGATGCTCCGATGGCTGAGCAGATACATCAGGATATCTCTGCTTATCTCAGAACTGTATCCCTTCAGCAGATCCAGGGACCGCGCGGGTTTCAATATCTGAAGGATGACATCGAAGAACGGGTTGACCTACGCTCCGAAGGGCGCGTAACGAATGTCATCTTCAGGACTTTCGTGATCCAATGATTCGACCACTGATCCGGACTGCCGCATTCATAGCCGCCATGGTGGCGATGTCGGGAATTGCCGGAGCTCAAGGGTTTCCGAGCGATCTCCTGAACACGCCTATCGAAGGCTCCGTGGCATCCTGGATCATCCGCACGTTCGGGCTGATCACGATCCTGTCGATCGCGCCCGGCATCCTGATCATGGTCACGAGCTTCCCGCGCTTCGTCATCGCCTTTGCGATCCTGCGCACCGGTATGGGCCTTGCGACCACGCCATCCAACATGATCATGGTCAGCCTTGCGCTGTTCATGACGTTCTACGTGATGGCGCCGACATTCGACCGCGCCTGGCAGAATGGTGTCGATCCGCTCCTGCAGAACCAGATCACCGAACAGGAGGCGCTGACGCGCATCTCCGATCCGTTCCGGGATTTCATGCTCGCCAACACGCGCGACAAGGATCTGCAGCTGTTTATCGACATGGCCCAGGAAAAGGGTCAGAATCTCGTCGTCGACGGGCAGGTGGATTTGCGCGCGGTCATTCCGGCTTTCATGATTTCGGAGATACGCCGGGGCTTCGAAATCGGCTTCCTGATCATGCTGCCGTTCCTGGTGATCGACCTCGTGGTTGCGACGATTACCATGGCCATGGGCATGATGATGCTGCCGCCCACCTCCATTTCGCTGCCGTTCAAAATTCTCTTCTTCGTGTTGATCGACGGCTGGAACCTCCTGGTGGGCAGCCTGGTCCGATCTTTTAGCTGATCGGGATGTATGGTTAATGAACCGTCAATGAAGTCGAATTCACTGATGTGCTCATTTAACGTAAATATCTGAAAAATAGAGATATTTAAAATTTCAGATCCTGTTTGATTTCCTTCCTAAAATATTAGAGCCGCCTAACAAGTCGGCGCGATTTAAACAAATCGCAATGTTTGGCTGCGATATTCACCCTACATGACGGGTTTGGCCTGCCTGGAGAAAACAGGGAGCCGAGTGGCATGATGCCGAACCGCCATCACCGGTAAGTATTCAGTCCGGTATGTCCCCCTAAAACTCGTATTCTGTACCCAGAGGGACAATTCTAATGACAAGCATTCTGACGAACTCTTCCGCGATGGCCGCGCTGTCCACCCTGCGCTCCATCAGCTCCGACATGGAGACCACCCAGAGCCGCATCTCTTCCGGCCTCCGCGTTGGTTCGGCTGCTGACAATGCTGCCTACTGGTCGATCTCGACGACCATGAAGTCGGACAACAAGGCCCTCTCCACGGTTCAGGACGCACTCGGCCTCGCTTCTGCCAAGACCGACACGGCCTACACCGGCCTTGAAAATTCGATCGAAATCGTTTCCGAAATCAAGGCAAAGCTGGTCGCCGCTCGCGAACCGGGCGTTGACAAGGAAAAGATCAACAAGGAACTGACCGAACTGAAGAACCAGCTGAGCTCGGTTGCTCAGTCGGCTTCGTTCTCGGGCGAAAACTGGCTCTACAATGCTTCGACCGACGCTCTCGGCACGAAGGAAATGGTTGGCTCGTTCACCCGTGGCGCAGACGGCACCGTTTCGGTTGGCGTCATCAACTACGACGCTGCAAACTCGGTTCTGATCGACACCAACGACGTTGACCTCGGCCAGCTGACCAAGGGCATCGAAGTCGTTCAGCCGGATGGCACGACGACCGCTGACGCGACCTACTACCTGGTCGAAGTTGACGGCGCGACCCACACGGGCGACCTGATCGAACTGTCCTCCACCTCGGAAGACGACGACATCGAAGGCATGATCAGCGCGGTTGACTCCATGCTGACCAACCTGACGGACGCTGCTGCAACGCTCGGTGCGACCAACTCGCGCCTGTCGATGCAGGACGACTTCATGGCCGACCTGATGGACGTTATCGACAAGGGCGTAGGCCGTCTCGTCGACGCCGACATGAACGAAGAGTCGACCCGCCTCAAGGCGCTCCAGACCCAGCAGCAGCTCGGTATCCAGGCGCTCTCGATCGCAAACTCGGACAGCCAGAACATCCTGTCGCTGTTCCGTTAATAGAACCGAAGGCGCAGGCCGGTCATCCCCCCAACGACCAGCCTGTGTTCCTCCACAAGAAGCCGCGTCTCGCAAGAGATGCGGCTTTTTTGTTTCCATCCTCAAAAATTACTTTCTTCATTTAGGTTTTCTTTAACCATGTTGGTGTTTTCTATGCCCATCGAAACAGCGGGTTAACCACGAAATTTAACGTGTTAGCAGGCATGAAGCTGGCCGCTGTTTCCCGGTAACGACCGGAGTGCCCTCCAATTTTATCTGTTCAAAAGGGGCAGTTTACGATGACGAGCATTCTTACCAATTCCGCCGCCATGGCGGCACTTTCCACGCTGCGTTCGATCAATGACGGCATGGAAACCACCCAAGGCCGCGTCTCCTCCGGTCTGCGTGTCGAAACCGCCGCTGACAACGCAGCTTACTGGTCGATCGCAACGACCATGAAGTCGGACAACAAGGCGCTCTCGACGGTTCAGGACGCACTCGGCCTCGGCGCTGCCAAGACCGACACGGCTTACACCGGCCTGGAAAACTCGATCGAGATCATTTCCGAAATCAAGGCAAAGCTGGTCGCTGCTCGCGAACCGGGCGTTGACAAGGAAAAGATCAACAAGGAACTGACCGAACTGAAGAACCAGCTGAGCTCGGTTGCCCAGTCGGCTTCGTTCTCGGGCGAAAACTGGCTCTACAACGAAAGCACCGACGCTCTCGGCACCCGCGAGATGGTCGGTTCGTTCACCCGCGCTGCAGACGGCACTGTCGCTGTCGGCGTTCTGAGCTTCGATGCTTCCACCTCGGTTCTGATCGACACCAACGACGTTGACCTCGGCCAGCTGACCAAGGGCGTTGAAGTTGTTCAGCCGGACACCACCACGACTGCCGATGCGACCTACTACCTGATCGAAGTCGATGGCGCGACCCACACGGGCGACCTGATCGAACTGGCTTCGGACACGGCTGACGACAACATCGAAGGCATGATCAGCGCCGTTGACGCGATGCTGACCTCGTTGACCGATGCTGCCGCAACGCTCGGCGCCACCAACACCCGCATCTCGATGCAGGACGACTTCATGGCCGACCTCATGGACGTTATCGAAAAGGGCGTTGGCCGCCTCGTCGATGCCGACATGAACGAAGAATCGACCCGCCTCAAGGCTCTGCAGACCCAGCAGCAGCTCGGCATCCAGGCGCTGTCGATCGCCAACTCCAACTCGGAAAACATCCTGTCGCTCTTCCGTTAATCGGACAGGGACCGGACATCCGGCGACACGCGCTAATCGTGTCGCTCTCCATGAGGCCGCACCTTTCCGAGGTGCGGCCTTAATTTTTTTAAGCCCTCGAAACGTGCAGTTCGACGCTGGTTCGCGTTAAGCTTTTGGCAGGACATATTTATTTTCGTTTATGGAGATTACCGACTTGCTAACGTGTTTAACTGTTTGTTAACCATAGCATCGTTAAGTGTTCCTTAAGAGCGATAGACTGTCCCTTGGGCGAATTTGGGCAGTTTGCATGATGCTGGTTCTGTCGCTGCCGGTCTTTTTCCGGAATGCTCCCCCAAACGAACCAGGGCAATGACCAATGACCAGCATCATGACCAACACGGCCGCCATGGCCGCGCTCCATACTTTGCGTTCCATCAACAACAATATGGAAGAAGTGCAGGCCCGCATTTCGTCGGGTTATCGCGTCGAGACCGCTGCCGACAACGCGGCTTACTGGTCCATCGCGACGACGATGCGCTCCGACAACGCAGCTCTTTCGACCGTGCAGGATGCCCTCGGACTGGGCGCCGCGAAGGTCGATACATCCTATTCCGCTATGAGCGCCTCCATCGATCTGGTTTCCGAGATCAAGGCCAAGCTCGTCGCAGCGCGCGAACCGGGCGTCGACAAGACCAAGATCAACAAGGAACTGGCCGAGCTGAAGGCACAGCTCGCCTCGGCCGCCGAATCGGCCTCCTTCTCGGGTGAGAACTGGCTCTACAACGAAAGCACCGACGCTGTCGGCACCAAGTCCATCGTGGCATCGTTCAACCGCTCGACCAGCGGCAATGTCTCGGTATCGACCCTCGATTACGACACCTCGACCTCCATCCTCATCGACGTCGAAGATACCGCCCGCGGTCAGCTGACCAGGGGCATCGAAGTCGTGCAGCCGGATACGATCACCGACCCGGCCGTGCCGACGACTGCGGACGCGACCTATCATCTGATCTACGTCGACGGCAGCACGGCGCCGACGGATTCCAAGCTGATCGAACTGGGCACCGACACCACCGACGACGATATCGACGGCATGATCAGCGCGGTCGATGCCATCCTCAGCACGCTGACCGATTCGGCAGCGACGCTCGGCGCGATCACCAGCCGCATCGACATGCAGGAAGATTTCGTCGCCAATCTCATGGACGTCATCGACAAGGGCGTGGGCCGTCTGGTCGATGCCGACATGAACGAGGAATCGACCCGGCTCAAGGCGCTCCAGACCCAGCAGCAGCTTGGCGTGCAGTCCCTGTCGATCGCCAACACCAATTCCGAAAACATCCTGCGTCTCTTCCAGCAGTAAGACGCAGCGCGGCGCGCGGGCCGGTAACAGCCGGACACGCCGCCTCCCGGGCACTGTTCTCAAGCGCCCGTCACGCATTCCGCCTTCGCCGCCGGTCATCGGCGTTGGTGGATCGGTTGGACCGCATCGATTGCCCAGGTGCGGTCCAACACCCTACATTTTCGCGCAAGTTTGACCCGATAGTCTCCTCCCGCAGCCATTGCATGCCGGCTGTCAGCGCAAGATGAAGCTTTCGCTGCCGCGTGTGCCTCAACCGGCACGGATTGAAAATGTGCGGACCAGACGGGCGGCCAGCCGCCAGGGGTCCTCAAGGAGACATCGCCGCAGTGTCACGGTCGTATCTTATCCGGCTTGAAGGCCATTTGCCGTCTCGAACGATCGACCCCGCGCATCCGTTTGCCGGATCGCTGCGGGATTGCCTCGCCGGAGGCCGCCCATGACCGCATCTCTCTCCCGATACCTCAAGGATTTCAGCGCCCCGAAAATGGAAATGGCGATGATCCCTCCGAAATATTTCCCCGAGCTTGACGATGTCATGCCGACAAAGGGCGTCGTGGCGATCAGCCCGCCGGCGCCGCCTGCGCAGCCGCAGATCGATATCGAGGCAGAACGCCGCGCCGCTTTCGAGGAAGGCCGGCATCAGGCGGAGAAGGAACTGGAAGCAACCCATACCGCCGCCATGGTTGCCCTTGAAGAGCGGCATGCGACGGAGATGGAAGCCTTAAAGACGCGCTGCGAAAACGAAGTCGCGGCGATGATCTTCGATCGCTTCTCCGACATGGGCTCGCAGCTGGCCGATATCTTCGGCGATCAGGTCGCGCGGGCGCTGGCACCGGTCATCGAGGGCGCGCTGGTGGAAAAGGCCGTCGCCGATCTCGGTCGCCTCGTGCGCCAGACGATAGCACACGGCGAAGCCTGCAAAATCACGGTCAAGGGCACGAAGGATCTGTTCGAGGCGCTGAAGACGCATCTCGATGACGAAACCCTGACATTCAGACATATCGAAACGGCCGACATCGATCTCTCGGTCGAATTCGGCGATTCCATTCTGGTGACGAGAATGGCGGCGTGGGCGGACACCGTCCGGAAGGTGCTTGCATGAGCGACAACGAGAGCCATCACCACGGCAAGAACGAAATCATCATCATCAAGCGTCATGGCAATCACGAACATGGCCATCACGGTGGCGCATGGAAGATCGCCTATGCCGACTTCATGACGGCGATGATGGCGTTCTTCCTCGTCATGTGGCTTATCAATGCCGCAAACCCGAAGACGAAGGCGGCCCTGGCATCTTATTTCAACCCGGTTCAGCTCACCGATTCGAAACCGTCCGAAAAGGGTGTGAAACAGCCGGCCAAGGACGCCAAGGGCGAGAACGATCAGGCGAAATCCAAGGTCGATGGCGATCAGGACAAGACCGGCGGCTCGGCCAAGAACGGCGAAGACCAGGCCGCTACCTCCGGTGAGGAAACCAAGTATTCGGATGCCGATTTCTTCGAGAACCCGTATTCGGTTCTCTCCGAGATCGCGCAGGATAGCGGCCTCCAGGCAAACATCAGCACCAAGGGCGACGGTGGCGCCGCCGATTCTGGCCCGGCAACCGGGGCCGATGGCGGTGAGGCCTATCGTGATCCCTTCGATCCGGATTTCTGGACCAAGCAGGTCGAGCTGAAGAACGCCGAGAAGGGTGGTCTGAGCGCCGAGGACATGCCGGGCAACGGTCAGGATGCCGGCGTCAGGAATGATGATGGCAAGACCGAGTTGGCGATGAACGGAAAGGCACCGGAGGAAGGGGAGGCCCCGCAAAAGACGGCTGAACTGAAGTCCGACGAAAAGTCCGCCGAAGAACTGAAAGCCGAAATCCAGAAGGAGATCGGTGGCGCGGCCGGCAAGCTCGCCGAGGGCCTGCTGGTAACGCCGACGGAAGGGGGGCTGCTCGTGACGATCAGCGAGCAGTCGGATGCGCCGATGTTCGGTCTCGGCTCGGCCGTTCCCGAAGGGACGATGGTGGCTGCCATGGAAAAGATCGGCAAGCTTCTCTCGGA
This sequence comes from Pararhizobium arenae, assembly GCF_001931685.1. Classification (GTDB taxonomy): domain Bacteria; phylum Pseudomonadota; class Alphaproteobacteria; order Rhizobiales; family Rhizobiaceae; genus Pararhizobium; species Pararhizobium arenae. The sequence goes on from NZ_MOOY01000008.1 coordinate 244,197, forward strand.
ACGCAGCAAGGGCGCCGTCGCCATTCGCGGCCATACGGACGGTCGTCCCTTCAAGAGCGGCAACTATGACAACTGGCGCCTGTCGTCGGCGCGCGCGCAGAGCGCCTATTACATGCTGGTTCGGGGCGGGCTCGACGAAAAGCGCGTGAGCCAGATCAGCGGTTTCGCCGATAAGCGCCTGCAAGTTCCCAACGATCCGAACGCGCCGCAGAACCGCCGTATCGAAATTCTTCTGCAAACGGATCAGGGCTGAACGTCATGTTGAAGGCTTTTCGCGCATTTTTGTTATGTGCCTGCGTGGGCGGCATGCTGCCGGTCGGGCTCGCCCATGGCGAGGATGGCGAGAACCTGCCGCCCTACAAGATGCTGCGCTCCCTGCAGCATATCCAGGATTCCATTGTTCTGGGGGATCACAAGGCTGCCGAGATGCAGCGCTTCATGCTGGGCGCCATTGACAAGCGGCTGCGCGAGGCCGACGTCAAGGTGTTCGATGATCCGCGCAACGTCGATGCCGCGTTGATCTATGCGATGAGCGGCGGCAATCCCGCGACATTGTCCTATCTCGTGTCGCGCGACATCAGCGGCAACTTCGATACGCGCATCACCGATGCGCTGGTCCATTATCTCGGCGGCAAGGGAGGTCTGGTCGTCGAACAGTTGAGCAAGGCCATTCCGGAATACAGGAATGCCAGGATCGGGCCGTATCTCTATCTCATCTTGGGCAATGCCACCGCGCAGCAGGACCCGAAGACCTCGCTCAAATATTACGACTGGGCACGTCTGGTCGCACCGGGCACGAATATCGAGGAGGCAGCACTTCGTCGGTCTCTGGTCATTGCCACGCGCCAGAAGGTGATAGACAAGGGTTTTTCCTATTCGCTGTCCTATGCTCGCCGCTTCTTGACCTCGCCCTATGCGAGCCAGTTCGCCGATGTCTTCGTCGAGCTTGCGGTCGATAACTATAATGACGAGACGGAAAGCAAACTGCAGGAAATCCTGTCCTTCATGGATGCGCCGCGACAGCGCGAGGTTTATCTGCGGATCGCGCGCCGTGCTGCCATCGGCGGTATGGCGGGTCTGACCCGGCTGTCCACGGAACGGGCAGAAGCATTGTCGTTAGGTGAGGCCGATGCCCAGCCCAAGGCGCTTGCCAGCCTTTATTCCGGTCTTGTCGATGTCCCTTCCGATGGCATTCTGAAGGCTGTCGAAAACATCAGTGCGATCCCCGATGCGGAGCTTTCCCCCCGCGATCGCGCGCTTCGAGATGCGGCGCGTGCCGTTGCCGACGAAGTGTTGCGGCGGCCCACGGCAGAAAGCCTGACACAAGCGACCGCTCCTAAACTAGAACCGGAAATCGCAGAAAAAGAGGACGATCCATCGACGGGTAGCGGCGAGAGCCCTTTTGCCGCGCAGACCCCGGTCGAGGCCGAACAGCCTTCCAAGACGGCGCCCGATGAGCAGGTCGCGGCAAGCGAACCTGATGACCCGGGCTTCGATTCCTTCGTGAGCGCGGGCCGTTCGAAGCTTGATGAGATCGATTCTCTCCTGAAGGGAGTGACACAGTGACGTTTGTGGATGACAGTCTGACGGGAACCGTTCCGTTACGCGGCGGCAAATCCGGTGGTAAGGGCGCCAAACAGGCGGAGATCGCTGCCCAGAAGGATGCCTTCAACCAGGCCTTTTCCGACGCCGGAAAGAAGCAGCCGCAGATATCCATCCGCGATAAGTTCGGCGCAGACGGCACGGAGACGCAGAGCCGGATCAGCATTCAGAGTCCGGTCCAGAATGGCACCGCGATGACCTCCAACACGGAAACGGCAATCGCTGCCGATACTGACGGCGGTGATTTTCAGCTTCCCGTCGAGCCGGCCACTGGTGAGCCTGCGCCGTTGGAACTGCCCGAGGAGTTTCGGCAGGTGGAAGCCGAGCCCCAGGCCGATCCCGCCCCCCAGCTTGACAAAAAGATCCCGCTGAACAGCGAAGGCGCTTCCCGTTCTGACCTGGCAAAAGCAAGGGCAGAGGCAATCGCCGCTCTTGCCGGTGACGAGGCCGAGCAGATTCAGATCCCCGTCGATCCCGAAGCATCGTCGGGCGACGTGCCCGCAATAGACGCCGACGTCGTGCGCAAGCTTGCCGATCTGTTCAAGGAGCGCCAGGCCGAGATGACAAAGTCGAGCGCAAGCGGAAAGCCAAGCGCAGGCAAGGAAAAGGCCGACAGCGAAAACACCGAAGCTGCTGTTGCGGCCTCGACGGACGTGGATCAACTGCTGGTCATGCTGGGCGCTGCCCAGGCGCAGGTGGAGCAGTCGGAAGCCCCGACGCAGACAAGTTCTGCCTTGAGCGAGTTCCAGGCCTTGGCCGAACGCGCCGGCAAGGCCAAGCCCGTATCGAAGGAGGCTGATGCTGCCACGAAGGCCGGCGCGGCTACCAACGCGGCGACGCATACGGCGACACATGGAGTTGAAACCACAGATGTTCCTGCCGCGGAGGCCAAGGTCGAGGCCGATCAGGTGTTCCGTTTCGCCCGCGCTGACGGCAAGGGGCAGGAGGTCTCGATCTCCATCGGCGCTGACGGCGACAAGGCGACGATCGACACCGGTGGTACGCCTGCGGCTAAGGCCGAGACCGTTACCGTGCTGGAGGCCCGTCGCTATCTCGGCATCGCGCCAAGCAGCAACGCGCAGGCTGTGACGACGGCGATTGCCGGCGATGCGGAATGGGCGCAGTCGATCCAGCAGACCTCCGCGACAGGCAACACCACGCAGCAGCAGGCGACCGGCAAGGTTCTCAACACCTTGAAGATCCAGATGCACCCGATCGATCTCGGCATGGTCACGGTCACGCTGCGGCTGAAAGACGACGAACTGCAGGTCGATCTGAAGGTGGAGACCGGCGACGCCTTCCGCCAGCTCCGCGACGACCAGGGCGACATCGTCAAGGCTCTGCGTGCCCAAGGCTTCGCTGTCGACAAGGTAAACGTCGTCTTCAACGCGCCGGATAGCAACAACGGTGCGCAGCAACAGCAGCAGCCCCAGGCCGGCGGTCAGCAGGCGGGACGTGAAGCGTCCGCCGGCGGCAGCGGCGCCCAGGGCCGGGAGCAGCGGGGCAACAGCGGAAATGAACAGTCGCAAGGCGAGCGGTGGACGGCAAATGAAACGACTGGTGAACCATCTGCTGCTGACGCGGGCCGTTCTGGGAACGTTTATATCTGAGGCTGAGGCGAGTACCGGCGTCTGCGAAAGCGAAATCATCGCGGCCGCCGCCAAGTACAACGTGCCCCCCGGTATCCTCTATTCCGTCGGCCTGACGGAGACCGGGCGCAAGGGGTCGCTCCAGCCTTATGCGATGAATATCGAGGGCAAGGCCTATTTTGAAAGCAGCGCCGGCGATGTGCTGGCGCGGTTTTCCAATGCGCGGTCACAGGGTGCAAAGCTGATCGACCTCGGTTGCATGCAGATAAATTACCACTTTCACGGCGAAAATTTTGCCTCCCCGGGCGACATGCTCGACCCGAAAAAGAACGTGGAATATGCGGCGCGCTTCCTTGCAAACCTCCATTCCAGGCATGAAACCTGGACCATGGCCGTCGCACGTTATCATGCCGGCCCGAACAATGACCCCGCCCAGAAAAAATATGTCTGCCGGGTCATCGCCAATCTGGTGGCAACGGGCTATGGCAAGTGGACGCCAAATGCGTCAGCTTTCTGCAAATAACAACTACAAGTTGTCATTTGAGGCGGTTCGTGAGCGAACTCGAATTGTGTCGCAAGTTTGGCACAAGCCTCGTTGCAAGGCCATTTCTGGGCACTTGTTAACGTTTCCACATGATTTTTAGCGTCTCATTTTGATCCACCTACTAGATGTAGATCAAATCGGCACGGGTTAGTTAATCTAGTATTAATTCCCGCCTGTGAGTTTCCATAGTTCCAAAAAAGGCACCAGATTCGTACCTCTTGCTCATCGAAAATACGATGCTGATTCGGAGGCGGACGAATGATCGTAGTGGTTGATGAGCGTGAGCTCGTAAAAGATGGTTACACTTCTCTTTTTGGACGGGAGGGCGTGCCCTCCACGGGGTTTGATCCCAAGGAATTTGGCGACTGGGTCGCGACGGCCGCGGACACCGATATTGATGCGGTCGAAGCATTCCTGATCGGTCAGGGCGAACGGGCGATGACATTGCCCCGTGCGATCCGGGACCGCTCCACGGCACCGGTGATCGCCATCAGCGACACCCCGTCGCTGGAAACAACGCTGGCCTTCTTTGACTGCGGCGTCGATGACGTCGTGCGCAAGCCGGTTCATCCCCGCGAAATCCTTGCACGTGCAGCGGCCATCCGCCGTCGCCTCAAGGCCCTTGCCAATTACACAGACATTGGTTCCATCCGTGTCTATTCCGATGGTCGCGATCCGGAAATCCAGGGCGAAGTTTTCGCACTTCCCCGCCGTGAACGTCGCATCCTGGAATACTTGGTCGCCAACCGCGGCCGCCGTGTCTCCAAGACCCAGATTTTCAACGCGATCTACGGCATCTTCGATGAAGACGTCGAAGAGAATGTCGTCGAAAGCCACATCAGCAAGTTGCGCAAGAAACTGCGCAAGAAACTCGGCGTCGATCCGATCGATTCCAAGCGTTTCCTCGGCTACTGCATCGACTGGGAATAGGCGACGGCCAAAAGGTCGTCGCCGGATGTGGCGGCATCCGGTCCGACCTTCAAGACAGGTTCACGCAAGGCCCATCTTCTAGTCTTGCGATAACGAGTAAAACGAGGATCGGACATGAGTCTTTACGGAATGATGAGAACCGGCGGCTCCGGGATGAATGCACAGGCCAACCGCCTGAGCACCGTCGCCGAGAACATCGCCAACGCCAACACCACCGGCTACAAGCGCGCTTCCACCGAATTTTCCTCGATGATCCTGCCCTCGAGCAACGGCTCGTACAATTCGGGCGGCGTCGAAACATCGGTGCGTTACTCGATCTCTGACGAAGGTGCCAAGGTGTACACCACCTCGGCCTCCGACCTCGCCCTCGACGGCGGCGGTTTCTTCATCGTTTCCGGCGCCAACGGCCAGGAATACCTGACCCGCGCCGGCGCATTTACCCAGGATAGCGAAGGCAATCTGGTCAACTCGGCCGGTTACACGCTGATGGGATACGAATACACCGAAGGCGTCGACCCGACGGTCGTCGTCAACGGCTTCGACGGTCTGAGCGAAGTCAATCTCTCCTCGGACGGTCTCGTCGCAAAGGGCTCCACCACGGGCTCGATGGGCGCCAACCTGCCCTCCGGCGCCGCCAATGGCGATATCTCCACGACGTCGCTGATCGTTTACGACAGCCAGGGCAACACCCGAATCCTCGATTTCAACTACGAGAAAACCTCGGACAACAACTGGTCGCTGGAAATCGTTGACCGCGAAAGCGGCACGTCCCTCGCGACCCAGGCCCTGGCCTTCGATGCCGATGGCGTGTTGACGACAACGCCGACGACGGTGACAACTGCGGCGATGACCGGCATTGCCGGCACCGGCGCCGACCTCGGCGCGATCGAGATCGATCTCACCAAGACCACCCAGCTCGGCTACAAGTTCAATCCGGATGGCGGCTCGATCGATGGCAACGCGCCGAGCAAGGTCGCGGGCTTCCAGATCGACGACGACGGTATCGTTTACGTCAAGTACGAAAACGGCAAGCTCGATCCGCGTTACCGCATCGCGCTCGCCAACGTGCAGAGCCCTGACAACCTTATCCCGCAGTCCGGCAACGTTTATTCGCAGGGTGTGGAATCGGGCGTCATCGTCACGGGCTTCGCCGGTTCCGGCGACTTCGGCTCTGTCATCTCCGGCGCGTTGGAAAGCTCCAACGTCGATATCGCCGAGGAACTGACGTCGATGATCGAATCCCAGCGCAGCTACACCGCAAACTCCAAGGTTTTCCAGACCGGCTCGGAACTTCTCGACGTTCTGGTCAACCTGAAGCGGTAACCTAAGTACAGGCTGATTCAATGTCTCTGTCCTCTGCACTCATTTCGGCTCAATCGGTCTTCACCACGACAGGTCAGCAGACCGCGATCGTATCGAAGAACATCGCGAATGCGAGCAACGCCGATTATGCACGCCGTCTGGCGCTGATGGGGACAAGCCTCAACGGAGCGCAGGTTCTCTCGATCCAGCGCTCCCAGAACGAAGCGTTGCTGAAGCAGAATATTGTGAGCATCTCGCAGTCTTCTGCCCAGAGCACGCTGCTTTCCGGCCTGACGACACTGAAAAGTGCGCTGGGCGGCAACGACTACGAAATGGCGCCATCCACGTATCTGGCGTCATTTCGCGATGCCCTGCAGACCTACGCATCGACCCCCGGCAACAGCACGATCGCGGCGACCGTTGTCTCCGCGGCCGGCGACCTCGTGACGTCGCTGAACAAGACGTCGGCTGCCGTGCAGGATATGCGGCTCGATTCCGACAAGGAAATCGCAACTTCCGTCGCAACCTTGAACGGCCTGCTGTCGGATTTCGAAACCGTCAACACTGCGGTTCAGAGCGCGATCGGTACAGGCAGCGATCCGAGCGATGCGCTGGACCAGCGCGACAAGATCCTGAAGCAGATTTCCGAGATCGTCGGTATCTCTACGGTGACGCGCGGCAGCGGCGATACCGTCATCTATACCTCCGACGGCACGGTTCTCTTCGAAAACAAGGCCCGACAGGTCACCTTCACGCCGACCTCCGGCTTTGATGCCTCGACAAGCGGAAACGGCGTCTATGTGGACGGTGTTCCACTCGCCGCGGGTACGGGCGGAAACACATCGGGTGAGGGCAAGCTCGCCGCTCTCCTGCAGCTGCGCGACGAAATTGCGCCGCAGTACCAGACTCAGCTCGACGAAATCGCCCGCGGCCTCGTGACGCTTTTCCAGGAAGGCGATCCGAGCGGCACGCCGGCTGTGCCCTACGCGCCGGGCCTCTTTACGTACACGACCAGCACGCCGCCGGCGACCGTTCCGACGGCGGGTACCGTCGAGCCGGGGCTTGCTGCCAGCCTGATCGTCAATCCGTTGGCGAAGGATAATCCGGAGATGATCCGCGACGGCGGCTTCAATGGCGTGATCGCGAACACGGACAACGCTTCGGGCTTCTCCGACCTTCTGGACGGTTTCATTGATGCCTTCGATGGCGATCTGGATTTCGACGCGACGACGGGGCTTGATCCGCAAACGACGATTTCGAGCTACGCCACCGCCTCGGTGGGCTGGCTGGAACAGCTGCGCAGCGATGCTTCGACTGCAAACGACAACAAGACCGCTCTGCTTTCGCGAACTGCGGAAGCGCTTAGCAACGAAACCGGCGTCAGCATGGACGAGGAACTGTCCCTGCTTCTGGACCTTGAGCAGTCCTACAAGGCATCGGCCAAACTGGTTAGTACCGTGGACGCCATGATGGCGGCCCTTCTTGAAGCTGTGGGGTAATCATGAAAACGTCGTTCGTTTCCAATCTGGCCATCCAGAATGCGATGAGGCTCACGATCCAGCAGAGCCAGACGGAAGTCGTGAAGCTGGAGCTGGAAGTAACGACAGGTCGTCACGCCGATGTTGGCGTCGCCCTCGGCGGCGCTGCTTCGAAATCGCTCGACCTGCAGCGCGAGCTTGCGCGCATGACGACGCTGACCGAAACCAACTCCGTCGTTACGCAACGCCTTTCCGCTTCCCAGGAAGCCCTGACCTCGATTTCCGATGCCGCCCAGTCGACGATGGAAGCGCTGATTGCGCTCAGCGGCAGCGATTCCGCCGACCAGCTCGCGATCGCCAAGACCGAAGTCACCAACTCGATGTCTATCTTCAACTCTGCGATCAACACGTCCTTCAACGGCGAGTTCCTGTTTTCCGGCATCAACACCGACGTAAAGCCGGTTGCCGATTACAATGATCCCGCGGGTTCGGCGGCCAAGGCCGCGTTCGATACGGCATTGAACAATTTCATGGCGGCGCAGGCCCCGCCGCTGTCGTCGATGAACGAGTTCACGACGGCGCAGATGACTGACTTTATCGAGAATACTCTCGAGCCGATGTATCTCGATACCGATCCAGCGACCGGCGACCAGTCGCAATGGACAACGGATTGGTCGAGTGCGTCCGACCAGACGATGACAAGCCGGATTTCAACGACCGAGGTGGTGCCCAGCTCCACGACGGCCAATTCGGAAGGCATACGTAAGTTCGCGCTTGCAAACGTCATCGCTTACGAACTGCTCGGTGCGGACGTTTCCTCCGAGGTTCGCAGCCTGGTCAGCCAGAAGACCGTTGGCTACATCGGCGAGGCTATCTCGGGCATCGATGCGCAGCGCAGCGCGCTTGGCATCTCTGAATCGCGCGTCGAGAAGGCGAACACATCGCTCGAAGCGCAGATCAAGCTCGTCAAAACAAACATTTCGGATCTTGAAGGTGTCGATACCTACGAGGCATCGACCCGGATGAATACGCTTTTGACCCAGATCGAGACCTCTTACACGCTGACCTCGAGGCTTCAGCAACTGAGCTTGATCAACTTCCTCTGACGGGAAGCGGGCATGGGACAAACATGAAGGATGTCTTGGAATGTACCAGTTTTCATATGCCGAGATCATGGAAGACGGCGTTGCCGATTCCAAGGATCGCGAACGGCAGGTGCTCGATCGCTCGATCGCACTGCTCCGCGCTGCAAAGCAGCAGAGCGGTTATTCGCGGGAAGCAATTGAGGCGATCTACTACACGCGGCGCGTCTGGATAAGGTTTATCGAGGACTTGCGTGCCTCGGACAACCAGTTGAACGACGAACTGCGCGCTAATCTCATATCCATTGCCATCTGGATCCTGGGGGAGACGGAGAAAATCCGAAAACGTGAATCCTCCAATTTCCAGGGCATCATCGACATCACAACCATCATCAGGGATGGCCTCAAATGAAAAGCACACTGCGTATCTCGCTGAAATCGGGCGAACGGATTTTTGTAAACGGAGCGGTGTTGCGCGTCGACCGCAAGGTCGCTGTCGAGTTCCTGAATGATGTCACATTCCTTCTCGAGAACCATGTTCTCCAGCCGGAAGATGCAACGACGCCGCTCAAGCAGCTCTATTTCATCGCCCAGATGATCCTGATCAATCCGGAAGGCGCGGAACAGTCGACCAACATGTTCCGCAAGTCGGTGGTCATGCTCCTGAACTGCTTCAAGAACGAAGAAGTCATCGCCGAGCTGAAGCGTATCGACGGAATGGTTACCCAGGGTCGCGCTTTCGACGCGCTGAAGGCGATCCGTGGCCTCTATCCGATCGAGGATCGCATCCTCAACAATCAGGAAATGGCGCCTGCAACGATCGAACAGATTCGCAAGGAGATTGCACCATGGCGGTAAGCGGCGTCACTACCACGACATCCACGAGCTACGTTCCGACCACCTCGGCGACGGAATCGACCGCGGATGCGGAAAATGCCAGCTTGAACTACGACAGCTTCCTGAAGCTGCTCGTTGCGCAGATGAAGAACCAGGATCCGACCGATCCGATGAGTTCCTCCGAGCAGATCGCCCAGCTCGCGACCTTCTCGCAGGTGGAACAGACGATCAAGACGAACACCAATCTGGAAAGCCTGCTGCAGCGCACGTCGCTCAGCGAAGCAAACGCTGTCATCGGCAAGACCGTTACCAGCGCCGATGGCGAGACGTCTGGCGTCGTCAAGGAAGTGAAGCTATATTCCGATGGAATCGTAGCAGTGCTCGAAAACGGCGATGAACTCGTCGTCGGACCGGGCGTCACCATAAAGTGATACTCCATGAATGAGGCAGATGCCCTCGATATAGTGCAGGCGGCGATCTGGACGGTCGTCGTCGCCTCGGGCCCTGCTGTTCTCGCAGCCATGGTGGTGGGTCTCGTCGTCGCCTTGGTTCAGGCGCTGACCCAGGTTCAGGAAATGACCCTGACCTTCGTGCCCAAGATCCTCGCCGTCCTGGTGACGGTCGCGCTCTCGGCCTCCTTCATCGGCGCACAGATTTCCATCTTCACCGATACGATTTTCTCCCGCATCCAGAGCGGTTTCTGATTGTCCTCTTCTCCCCAGCCGGGAGAAGGTGACCCGAAGGCCCGGATGAGGGGAGCCACACGCTTCATAACTTGCCGAACCACCCCTCATCGCCTCGCATACGCTCGGCTCTTCTCCCCGCGGGGGAGAAGAGGGAGATTTGCCGCCATCCTCGCGCAAGCTTGGCAGTTTAGGTCTCAAGGCCTAAACTTGGGCAACAGGTATGAATGTTGCTCGCCTCTCATGAAGAGACGGAATTTCCGATGGCAACACCTCCTGCTCTGGTCATCCCGAAAGTCGCTCCGCGTGGCCGTGATATCGGCTTTGCGCTCGGCATCGTGGCGATCCTGTCGATCCTCTTTCTGCCGATCCCGCCGTTCCTGATCGATCTCGGGCTTGCCTTCTCCATCGCGTTCTCCGTGCTCATCCTGATGGTGGCGCTATGGATCCAGCGCCCGCTGGATTTCTCGTCCTTCCCGATCATTCTCCTGATCTCGACCATGACGCGACTGGCGCTCAATATCGCCACGACGCGCGTCATCCTCTCGCACGGACATGAGGGTCACAACGCGGCGGGGGGCGTAATCTCAGGCTTTGCGAGCCTCGTGATGTCAGGCGATTTCGTCATCGGTCTGATCGTCTTCCTCATTCTGATCACGGTGAACTTCATCGTCATCACCAAGGGCGCGACCCGTATCGCGGAAGTCGGCGCTCGTTTTACCCTTGATGCTATCCCCGGCAAGCAGATGTCGATCGATGCCGACCTGTCGGCCGGCCTGATCGACGAGAAGGAAGCGCAACGTCGCCGGCGCGAACTGGAAGAGGAAAGCTCCTTCTTCGGTTCGATGGACGGTGCCTCGAAATTCGTACGTGGCGACGCGATCGCCGGCCTTCTGATCACCGCCATCAACGTCTTCGGCGGCATCATCATCGGTTATGTCCGTCACGACATGTCGATTGGTGAAGCGGCAGACGTCTTCGTCAAGCTCTCCGTCGGTGACGGTCTGGTCTCGCAGATCCCGGCGCTGATCGTTTCGCTCGCAGCCGGCCTGCTCGTATCGCGTGGCGGTACGTCAGGCTCCACCGACCAGGCTGTCATCGGTCAGCTCAGCCACTATCCCCGCGCGTTGATGCTCGCCTCCGGTCTGGTGCTCGTACTGGCGCTGATGCCGGGCCTTCCATTCTTCCCGTTCGCGCTTCTCGGTGGGGGCATGGCTTTCCTCTCCTGGATCATCCCGCGTCAGCTGGAAGCTGCCAAGCGCGCCAAGCAAGAGGCCGATCAGCAGGTGGCCTCCCAAGTCAAGGATACGGAAAAGGATTCGGTCAAGTCGGTTCTCAAGACGGCGGAAGTCGAGCTTCTTCTCGGAAAGCAGGTCTCGACCCGCCTTCTCGGCTCGCATCAAGAACTCGCCTTCCGCGTCGGCAAGATGCGCCGCAAATTCGCCGGCCAGTACGGTCTCATCGTTCCGGAAATCAAGGTGTCCGACGACATCAGCATCCCGGACAAGGCGTACCACATCCGCATCCACGGCACGACGATCGCCTCCAACACGGTGCGCGTCGGCGAAGTCATCGTCGTTACCGGCGGTGGCCGTCGCCCGAGCGTTCCGGGAGACGATATCCGCGAACCCGCATTCGGCATGCCGGCGGTTTCGATCCTCGAAACCTTCACCGAAGACCTGAAGCGCGAAGGCTTCCACCCGATCGACAACGTCTCTGTCGTTCTGACGCATCTGTCGGAAGTCATCCGCAACAACCTGCCGCAGCTTCTGTCCTACAAGGACGTCAAGATCCTGATCGAGCGCCTCGATCCGGAATACCGGAAGCTCGCGGACGAAATCTGCACCTCGCATATGTCCTATTCAGGTCTGCAGGCTGTTCTCAAGTTGCTGCTGGCAGAGCGCGTTTCGATCCGCAACCTGCATCTCATCCTCGAAGCGGTTGCTGAACTTGCGCCGCATGTCAGAAAGACCGAGCAGATTGTCGAACACGTTCGCGTCCGCATGTCGCAGCAGCTCTGCGGCGATCTCGCCGACAACGGCACGCTGCGGGTGCTTCGCCTCGGCAACAAGTGGGACATGGTGTTCCATCAGGCGCTGAAGCGCGACGCCAAGGGTGAAATCGTCGAATTCGATATCGATCCGCGTCATCTGGAAGAGTTCTCGGAACAGGCAACCACCGTCATCCGTGAACATCTCGACCGTGGCATGCCGTTCGTGCTGGTAAGTTCGCCCGAATCCCGCTCTTATGTGCGCATGATTATCGAACGTCTTTTCGCCACGCTGCCGGTTCTCAGCCATGTCGAGCTCGCCAAGGGCCTCGAGATAAAGATCATCGGCTCGATCTCATGATCACCGACCCGGAAGGCACGGTGCTGGCGCTGTTTGCGGCTTTCTGCCGGATCGGCGGCTGCATCATGGTCATGCCGGGTTTTTCGACGGCGCGCGTCTCGGTCAACATCCGCATCCTGCTGGCGGTCACGATCTCCATGGCCGTCCTGCCGATCATGTGGGACCAGATCTACCCGCAGGTCATCGGCAAGGGGCACACCTATATCTATCTCATCGCGACCGAAACGGTCATCGGCGGCGTCATCGGCCTGATTGCCCGTTACTACGTGCTCGGCCTTCAGTTCGCCGGAACGGTGCTGACGATGATGATCGGCTTCAACGCTCCGCCGACCGCCGACGTTCTGGAAGACACGCCGGAAAACCAGTTGACCAACCTGATCAGCTTTGCCGGCCTGATCCTCCTGTTCATGCTGGATTTCCATCATGTCATCATCGAGAGCCTGGTGGATTCCTACAAGGTCATGCCGATTGGTGTCGGATTCGATGCGCAGGGCGTGCTGATCACGCTCACCAACGCGCTCGAAACGACATTCATGATCATGATCCGGCTTGCCGGTCCTTTCCTGATCTACGGGTTGCTGTTCAACCTCGCCATCGGCCTCGTCAACAAGCTGGCGCCGGCCATTCCGATCTACTTCATCTCGCTTCCCTATCTGATCATGGGCGGCATGTTCCTGCTCTATCTCGGCATCGCCGCGATGCTGAAGCTGTTTGCCGACGGGTTCGGACCCGTCATGCTGGGAGGCTGACGTGGTCGAAAACCGTTCGAAAAAGCTGAAACGCCTTGTCGCCGTGCAGCGCCATCTGGAGCAGATGGCGGAAGCCGAGCTTGCCGAGACAACCCGCCAGCGGCGTGAACTCTCCGAAACGATCGATGTGGTGGTCGATGCGATGGGTTCGGCCAAGCCGCTGCATGCGATGTTTTCCGGGCACTACGCGTCGCAACTCGGTCGTCTTGCCCAGAAGGACCAGATGCTCACCGGCATCCAGCAGGTTCACGAAGCCCGTGTCATGAAAGAGCGTGCCAAGGGCGACCGTCTCGAAGAGAACATGAAGGAAGCGCGGACCGCAGAAGACCGCGAGGAAGCGGACAACGCGATCTACGATCTCATCGACCAGCACACGATGAGCGCATCACCAGCTTCCGGTAAGGTTGGCCACTCATAGTGCTATCTCAAGGCCGGCGTCTCGTGCGTCGGCATCACTGACCGAAAAGACCGACATTCAGGAGCCGGTATGGGGCGTCGAAGCCTCGTATCTGCCGTGGACGGAAAGGACTGCCCGATGGCCATATCCCCTCCAAGCGACCTCGTGCTCGATGTGGTGCGTGCGGCTGATCCGAGCGAGGTTCAGGAAGCGCAGGCGCGGCTGAAGGCCAATCAGGCGGCGTTTCGCGCGTCCAGCCTTGCCGAGACCGGCAATGGTTTCGCCAACACCGTCGCGGTTTTGAACCAGAGCGAGGGAAGCTCCGGTCTCGGTGACATCAACAACCGCGCCGAGCCGGTCAAGATCCCGGAAACCTATCGCAAGTTCGAAGCCATGGTGCTGCAGAATTTCGTCAAGTCGATGCTGCCGGCCGAGAGCGAAGAGGTTTACGGCAAGGGCACTGCGGGCGAAATGTGGAAGGGCATGATGGCCGATCAGGTCGCAAACGTCATGTCGCAGGGCCAGGGCGTCGGCATCGCCAAGAGCCTGATCACCGACCGTATCGTCGGCAGCGAAAACATCGATCGCGTCAACGCTTCGCTCGACGGCAACGACAACAACGTCGCGCTCAGCATGGTGCAGGAATACCAGCGCAAGGCGGTCGACCAGTTCATGGGAACAGAGGACCGGAAGGATCGGGCCTGACGTCGGCTGGCGATCCAGTCGCCGCCCGCATGAGCCTGATTGCAAATCATCGTTTCCCGGCATTCAGCCGGGGGGCCGACATTGAATTCGTGCATTCCCGCATGCCGGCAGGACCGGCGCAAGTGCACCCAAGGGAGCTAAATGATGGAAGCTGCTGCATCCACTGACATTCGTATCCGCAACGTGCTTGGCCGTCTCGAGATGATCCTCGACAACGAAAACGAGCGCATCGGTGTCGATCCCAGCTTCGATCTCAAGATGTCGAACGCGCGCAAGAGCCGCTGCCTTTACGAATTGGCGATGCTCCACCGCAATGCGCCGCTCGGCGACATTTCGCCGTCGTTCATCGATCAGACGCGCTATATCCGCACCAAGCTGATGACCAATTCGCAGAAGGTCAACGCCCACATGGAAGCCTGCCGCTCGGTGGTGGAAATCCTGAAAAGCGTTGCCAAGAGCGCGGAAGCCGACGGCATCTATTCTCAGGAACAGTTCTGCTACGGTAGCTTCTGATGTTGAAACTCGTTTTCGTCGGTGTCTGGGTCTCTGCGGTCACGCTCGGCTCCGTTTATTACTCGATGCAGATGGCATCGGCACCGGTGGAATCGGAGGCCGAGCTTGAGCGCAAGGCGCGTGAGGAATACGTGCCGGGCGAGCTGATCACCGTGCCGGTCATCACCGATGGCGCGGTGCAGGGCTACTTCCTGACCAAACTTTCCTTCGCCGTCGACAAGAACAAGATCAAGTTGCTGCATGTGCCGCTGAAGGAAAGCGTCACCAGCGCTCTCTACGACATTCTCGTCGGCCAGCGGCTGATCAATGTCGAAGACAGCAACAGCTTCGATCTCGCCACGTTCAAGACCAAGGTCAAGGAAGGTCTGAACAAGGATTTCGAGGACGAGATCGTCTTCGAGGTTCTGGTCGAGCAGTTGGAATATCTCTCCAAGTCCGATGTTGCCCGGCTTGCCAATGCTGCCAACGAGCCGAAGCAGAAGCCCGTTGCCATTGTCGACAAGAATGGCGAGACGGCCCACGACAAGTTACCGGGTAAGGAAGCTTCCGCAGGGCACTGAAACAGCGCGCCGAGCGCGGACCTTTACGGAGCGGGGAACCGAAGGTTTCCCGCTCAATTCTTTTCCGGGTTGCGATACTGCTCGTTGATCACGCCGAACTCCGCCATCAGCCGGCCGACCGCCACGTAGAAGTGGAAAAGCGCGGTCGATGCGACGCCCGTTTTGCGCCAGAGCCGGATGCCACGAAAGGGCGACGCCGCAAGCAGCAGCAGCGAATGCAGGATCGTCCGGAAGCGGCCGGCCAGGCCCGGCCGTGCCCTGTGGGCCAGTTGCGCCGAAAGCGCGCCGGTGCGCAGGCTTCTGGCGCGGATCCAGGATTGTTCCGTGCGTCTGGCCGGCACGGTCTCCGTCACCCAAGCCTCGTTTGCCCAGGCGAAGCAGAAACCTTCCGCCCGGCACCGTCGATAGAAATCACTGTCGCCACCGCCCGTGAAATTGAAGACCGGATCGAGATAGGGCACCGGCATTTTCGCCAGAACCGGCGCTGTGATCAGTACGTTGCCCGACGAGTAGAGGATAGGGACGGGGCCGCTCGTGTCATAATGGGGCATGAAGACGGGGTGCCGCTTCAGTTCAGCCCGGCCGCGGTCCTCGAAATCCGGCAGTTGGGGCCCGCCGACGATATCGGCACCGGTTCGTTTTTGTATCAAAACGAGATTTTCGAGCCAGGAAGGCGAGGCGATTTCATCGTCATCGATGACGGCAAGCGCCTTCATCTGCGGATAGGTCGCCATTGCCGCTGTCCAGCCGGCGTTATAGGCATGACAGTTGCCGCGGTCATGGGCGATAACAACCAGTGCGTTTATTTTATGCAGCAGGAAAAATTCTCTCGCGGCATGCGCGCCGGCCAGCCCATCCGCGTCGTTTTCCATCACGATGATGGCAACGGATGCGCCGGGATCCTGGGAGATCACCGTCTTCAGGGTTTTGACGAGGTGATCCGGGCGTCGGAAGGTCGGCAGCGTGACGACGTATTCCACGCTTTCGGACGCGGTTGCCGCCTGCTGGTGGAAGATGGACACTTGCGGCGCTTGCGCGGTCATGTTCTGGCCTGTCGGGACGCGGAATTCACCCGAACTAAATCAAATCTTCCTAAACAGATGCTGAAGACGGGATTTCGCTTTTGAATGAATAGTTTAAGCGGCTTTTCAGGTCGTCTTGCTAGAGTGACTGGAGTTGAACTCAAGTCTCGTGTGGCAACATGCACCTGCTCTTTGTCTCATCACTGGTTCCGGTGAGCAAGCCCTCCTCGGGCTTTGACATTGCAAATCGCGCCGTTCTGGACGGTCTGATCGCGCTCGGCCACCGGGTCAGCGTGATCGGTTACATCGAGCCGGGTCAGGAGCCGGCCCGGCCGGG
Source organism: Pararhizobium arenae (assembly GCF_001931685.1). Lineage (GTDB taxonomy): Bacteria > Pseudomonadota > Alphaproteobacteria > Rhizobiales > Rhizobiaceae > Pararhizobium > Pararhizobium arenae. The sequence continues at coordinate 260,878 of NZ_MOOY01000008.1, forward strand.
CGAGACGCATCTGCTCGGCGAGGCGCAATTTGCCAACGCCCGCGTCGGCGCGGCCACCAAGCTCGGTTGGCTGCTCACCGCCTTGATGCGGCGCACCACCGTTTCCTCCGCCAAGATGCACAAAGTTTCCACGGAGCGGATCGAGGCCCTCGTTTCAGAGTTGCAGCCCTTTGACGGCATCATCCTGAATTCCGTTCAGCTACCCGCGGCCTTTGCCAGTGTCTTCCAGAGGCATCCGAACATCTACGTTGCTCACAATGTCGAGGCCGACAGCGCGCTTGCCAATTCGGAGCGGGCGAGGGGGCGCATCGAGCGGATGCTGTTCTCGCGCGAAGCCCGTTATCTCGAGCAGTATGAAAAGCAGTTGGCACAGGGGGCAAGCCGGATCTGGACCTTCGCCGAGCAGGACCGCTTCGGCTTCGGCTATATGCTTTCGGACAAGGCGAGCGTCCTGCCGCTGGTGACGCAATGGGATGCGCCGGAAGCGCTGACATCGCGGCCCGCGTCCTACGACCTCGGCCTTATCGGCACATGGAGCTGGAAGCCGAACCGCATCGGTCTCGACTGGTTCCTCAATCGGGTCGTCCCGCTTCTTCCCTCGGAGATGACGATTGCCATCGCCGGCCAGATCGCCAACGCACCCACCGTCTCCCATCCGGGTGTCATGTTCCTGGGGCGTGTACCGGACGCGCGCGCCTTCGTTGCTGCCGCCGGTGTCGTGCCGCTGGTGAGCAAGAGCGGCACCGGCGTCCAGCTGAAATCCATCGAAGCGTTCGAGCTCGGTCTTCCGACGGTGGCGACCAGGCAGTCGCTGCGCGGCATCGACGTCATCCCGTCAAACTGTTCGATTGCCGACAATGAAGCGGACTTTGCCCGGCTTCTCGTTGAGCGTGTTGCGGATGCGCAGCTCAGCCCCAACCGTTTCGTGTCGGGGGCCTTGTTTCATCACGCCCAGAAATCCCGACTGCTGGAAAATCTGCAGGAGGGGCTGGCCAGCCTTATCCGCCCTGTCGATACCGGCGTCACGACATCTGCTCGGGAAAACACGTCAGGCAAACCGAACCTTGCCGTCCATGAAGGAGGGAAAGCACGATGAACCTCGTTCCCGGCATACAAATCGTTCCGTCTGAAAGACTGATCTTCGATATTCCCGTCTGTGACTTCGGTTGGGCGAATGCCTTTTCCTTCGCGGACGAGCTGGCTTCCCTTCCTTTCGGCCAGACGGTGATATCGTTCCTCAACGCCAACAATGCCAATCTGGCGATGAGCGACAAGGACTACCGCGATATCCTCAAGCGCCATATCGTGCTGCCCGACGGCCATGGCGTCGATATCGCCTCGCGCGTGTTTCACGGGCGGTCCTTTCCGGCCAACCTCAACGGAACAGATTTCATCCCGGCGCTGATGACCTATATGTCGACGCCACGTCGCGTCGCAATGATCGGCGCAAGGCGGGACATTCTGGAACGGGCGGCGGAAAACTTTGCCAAGCACACGCCCTGGCACAGCTTCATCCCGGTCGCCGACGGATATTTCGACGTCTCGGAATCCGATGCGGTCATGGCGCGCGTGCGCGAGATCGCCCCGGATATCCTGCTGATCGCCATGGGGAGCCCCAAGCAGGAAAAATGGATCGATCGTTACGTCGGTCCGGGCCATGCGCGGCTTGTCATCGGCGTCGGTGCCCTGTTTGACTTCGTCGCCGACGACGTACCGCGCGCCTCCGAAACCGTCCGGCGCCTGCGGCTGGAGTGGCTGCATCGGCTGGTCCATGAGCCGGGTCGCCTCTGGCGCCGGTACATCCTTGGCAATCCGCTCTTCATTTATCGTGTGTTGCACCATAAGGTGAAGCTGATGCTCGGTCGTTCGCCGGCAACCGCCAGGCATGTCGGGCAAAGGCTGATTTGACGGATGAAATCATGAGCACAGCTGTTGTAACGGCGTCCTACGCTGCGGATTTCGAACGCTGTCGCTTGTTGTGCGAGAGCATGGACACGCGTCTGAAGGGCGACTGGACCCACTATATCCTGGTCGCGTCTTTCGATGTTGGTCTGTTCCGTGCGTTCGAAGGCCCGCGTCGGCGGATCGTCAGCGAGCGAGACCTGCTGCCGTCGTGGCTGCGGGCTGTGCCGGATCCGGTATCCGGGGGGCGCCGCAAGCTGTGGATCAGCCCCTTCGGTTTGCCGCTGCGCGGCTGGCACGTCCAGCAGCTCAGGCGTTTCAGCTTGAGCCGTCATTTGACCGAAAAAACCATGTTCTCGATCGATTCCGACGTGGTTTTGTTGCGCGATTTCGATCCGGCCTCGCTATGGCAGGACGGTAAGCTGGCTTTGTATCGGCGACCGGCAGGCATCCAGCCCGTCATGCCGTCCAATCACCTGGAGTGGCTTGCCCATTCCGACAGGCTGCTGGGGATCGGTCCCTCTCGTCTGCCGGCCGACGACTATATCAACACGCTCATCGGCTGGCGCAGCGATACATGCCGCGCGCTGCTCGATTACATCGAAAGCCGCCACGGCTGCGGCTGGGTGCGGGCGATGATACGATCCCGCCAGTTTTCCGAATGCCTGATCTATGGCCGCTTCGTCGACGAGGTGCTGGGAGGCGAAGGCCATTTCGCAACGAGCGACGCCCTCTGCCATGTCCTGTGGCAAAAGGACAGCCATGCGCGCGATGCCGAAGGACTGAAACATTTCCTCGCCGACATGAAGCCGTATCAGATCGGCATCGGCGTGCAGTCCTTCATCGGTCACGATCTTGCCGATATCCGTGAACTTGCCCTTGGAAAGGCAGCCTGATCCGTCCCGGCAATGTCAGATGGCGCGGTCGCGCTGTTTGCCGAGCGCGCTGTATGTCAGCGCGAATGATGCGAGATACACCACGAAAAATACGCCGTTCAGCATTGGCGACCAAACCGCGACATCAAGGCTGAGCTTCAGCAGCACTGCCAGCAAACCCACTTTCAGGATGCCGGCGAAAAGCAGGTTGATCATGCGGCGGACCGTGGCTCCCGTCGCATAAAGCAATTCCGAATGATACTCGATGAGGTTGCGGAACGCCGGCACGAGCAGAACCGCCATCACATAGGGGGCGGCCTGTGACAGGTTGTTGCCGAGCCCGTTGGGCAGGATCCAGAGATAGATCGCCATCGCGGCGATCGCCATGAACGACACGGCGGCAATGATCGCCTCGATCGCCAGCCTGATGCGCCAGGAAGAGATCGTGCCCGGCGTCCGCATGATCTTCTGAACGAGCAAGGTGTTGAAGGAACGGACGGGAAGCGCCGTCAGGTCGGCGAGCCGCATGATGATGGCGTACAGGCCTGATACTGCCGGCCCTCCGATGCTCAGGACCGCGATCTTGTCGAACTCCGATTGCACATAGAACAGCACTTCGGCTCCGGCAACGGAAACGGAATCCGCCCAGCGGCGAAGATAAAGCTTCGGCTGCCAGCGCAGACGCACCCTCGGGAAGAAGAACAACACGGCAGTCGAAAAGGCGATGGCATTGGCGCCGAGATAGAAGAGCGACCAATCGTTGAGCGACGATGATTGCATGAAGGCGAAGAGCACCGCCGCAACGGTGCGGATCGCGGTGCCGATGATGACCAGCAAGGCCGCGCGACCGAAGCGGCCAAGCCCGTTCAGCACGATGACGACGATTTCGAGGCCCCGCCAGCAGAGGATTTCGGCGGCCATCAGGACCGTGAAGACCGGCAGCGCCATGTCGTTTCTGAAAACGGCAAAATAGATGCCGAGGCCGAGGGCGGCCACGAGCGGCAGGGATAGAAAGGCAGCGCAGAGAAAACCGAGGCTGTAGGTGCCGACCAGCAGCGGCTTGACCGTTGCGATGCGGTAGAGCGGCGACATGAAGCCGAACGCCAACACGCGGGAGACCATGATCCCCGCCGCAGACGCCGTCGCGAACAGTCCGAACTCGGCAATCGAGAGGCCATTGGCCACGCAGATGAAATAGACGAGCGACAGGACCAGCCGCCCGGCCGAACCGCCGGTCATGGATATATAGGCGCCGATGACGTCACGGTGGCGTGCATAGGCCGTCTTGGCGAGCTCGATCACGGTTTAAGGTCCACTTGTCCATCGTGCGCCCGCAGTCATTCCGGCTGCGCGGCTGGATACTTTTCTAGCCTGCAAAGTTTAATGACCGGTTCTGCGCCGCCCCATCGTCGAATTTCCGAAAAGATCGCCGCGCGTTAACGGTTTGTTGTCCATAAAAACTTAGCTTGTGTTCACGATTGCAGAACCTCGCTTTGGATATTGCAGGCATTTATGTTCGAGCCGGACAACAAAGGACGCAGAGCGGCAAACTCGCTCCTGGACTTTGCGCCGAACGCGCCCTTGGAAAAGGCGCGTCCGCGCTATGAAGCCGTGCGCCTGCAAAGCCCGGACTCGCTGATCGACCGCCTGAACGCCTTGGCCGTGGAAAAGGCCCCCGAAAAGGCAGCACGCTCCTCCGCCGCCAAGATCGAGACCGGACGTTCTTCCGAAAAGCCGGAACCCGGCCTGTTGGCACGCGTCAAGCAAGGCGTCTCCGGTTCCCTGGCTTCCAAGCCGGTCGCCTTTTCGGGTTCGCGCGCGCCTGCCGAGCCCAATCCGGACCGGCCTCTGATCGATCTTGCCCTCATCGCCGCCTCGGTCTGGCAGCTGCGCAAGGTCATACTGGCGACCACCGTGCTGGGTGCCGTGGGCGGCGTGATGTTCGCGATGTCCACCCCGAGCACCTATGTCGCCGAAAGCAAACTCTACATCGACCCCCGCGAAGTCCGGCTCACCGATTCCGATTTGTCCAAGGAAAGCCTCTCCACCGAGGCCATCCTTGCGATCGTCGACAGTCAGACGCAGGTGCTGCGTTCTCCCAGCGTGCTTGCGAGGGTCGCGACCGAGCTGAAGCTTGAAAGCGATCCGGAGTTCGGCAATGCGCCCGGCGAGGAGAGCGGTGGCCTCGTGGCTGGCGTGAAGGTCATCCGCGACATTCTGTCTCCCGCCGATCGGCCTGTACCGAGGTCCGACGTGGAAGCAGCGGTCGATCCGCAGGTTCTGGATAATCTCTTCGAGGCGATTTCCGTTTCACGAGACCCCAAGACCTTCGTCGTCACCGTCGAGGTGAAGAGCTGGAACGCCGAAAAATCGGCCTCGATCGCCAATCATTTGGTCAAGACCTTTCTCAAAGAGGAAGAATCGGCCCAATCGAGCTTCTTCCAACGCACCACCGAAGCGCTCGATAGCCGCCTCGCCGGATTGCGCGCGTCGCTCGACGAGGCTGAAAATGCCGTCGAGAAATACAAGGCCGATCACGATATCATCGGGGCCAATGGCGAGCTGATCGCTGACAGACAGCTTGCAGCCCTCACCGATCAGGTGGCCGCAGCGCGAAGCCGGATCAGCGATGCAAAGGCCAAGGGTGAAATCGTAAAACGGGCGGATGCCGACGCGGTGCTGACAGGGGCGCTGCCGGAGGAGATGACATCCGTTGCGCTGTCGGAACTGCGCAAGCAATATTCGTCTGCCCGCGCGCAGCTGGCGTCACTCGAGGCCAGTCTCGGACCACGCCATCCCCAAAGGCTGGCGGCTGCGCAGGCCGTCGATGTCGCGCGCACGGAGGTCAACAACGAACTGCGCCGGATCGCGGCAAGCAACCAGACGGAGCTTGAGCGGGCAAAGAAGGCTGAGCAGGATCTTCTCAGCCAGCTCGCTTTCCAGAAGACGCAGCAGGTCACGGCTTCAGGCTCCTTCATCGAACTGAGGGAACTGGAGCGCAAGGCCGCCGCGACGCGGTCCATTTACGAATCCTTCCTGAAACGCGCGGGCGAGACAGGCGAGGAGGAAAAGCTGACCACCAAGAACATTCGGGTCATCTCTCCCGCCCAGGCGCCTCTCGCGCCAAGCGGTACGTCCCGCCGGACGATTGCGATCCTTGGCGTGATGCTGGGTTTCATGGCCGGCCTCGGGCTCGGTGTTATGCTTGGTGTCGTGCGCAGCCTGCGTCAGCTTTTCTCGACCACCGATGTCCGGCAGCGCACGCTGGCTGAGGAGCCGGTCACGCCCCCCGATGGAGACGGCCCGGATGGACGACGGTTTCGAGAGCCGCAGGCCGAGCCGCCGCGCTACCGGGAACCGTCATATCATCATACCGCAGCCTCGACGGCAGCCCTTTCGGCTCTTGACGCTCAGCCGCAAGCCGCTTGGGGCAGCCGTCACCGCACGGCGGCGATGGAACCGCGCAACGTCCCTGTTGATCCGAATGTCGCGCATGTGCGTCAGGAACTCTATGCTCTGCGTTCGCGCGTCGAAGACTATGCGCGCCACAAGGCGGCCCGCCGCAGATAAGAGCCCGCGGCATTTTCGGCACTTGTATTTATCGCAACGGAACAGCATAGGACGCAATAAGGCCATTGTGCCCACGCGCTTCGACTAAAGTGTCGCGAACAACGAAAAGCCCCGGGAGAGCATCCGTGACGACCGTTATTGATGGCAGAGAGGTCGCCGCATCCGTTATCGATGCGGTGAAATCGGCAACTGTTGCGCTGGAGCGCGAGGCGGGCGTAAAGCCCGGTCTTGCCGTGGTGATTGTCGGCAACGATCCCGCAAGCCATGCCTATGTGTCCTCCAAGAGCAAGATGGCCAAGGAATGCGGTTTTGCCTCCGTGCAGCACACGCTGCCGGAAGATACGAGCCAGGACGCGCTTGCGGCGCTGGTCGAAACGCTGAACGCCGATGCCTCGATCCACGGTATTCTGGTGCAACTTCCCCTGCCGAAACCCTTGAACTCCGAGCCGATCATCCAGTCGATCCTACCGGAAAAGGATGTTGACGGTCTGAATATCGTAAACGCCGGCAAGCTGGCGACGGGCGATCTCGAAGGCGGTCTCGTCTCCTGCACGCCGGCCGGCGCCATGGTATTCGTCAAGCGCACCCATGGCGAGGATCTTTCCGGTCTCAATGCCGTCGTTGTCGGTCGCTCCAATCTGTTCGGCAAGCCGATGGCGCAGCTCCTGCTTGCCGCCAACGCCACCGTCACGGTCGCCCATTCGCGCACGAAGGATCTCGCTTCGGTCTGCCGCAATGCCGATATTCTGGTTGCCGCTGTCGGTCGGCCGGAAATGGTCAAGGCCGATTGGGTCAAGCCAGGCGCCACGGTCATCGACGTCGGCATCAATCGTGTTCCGGCCCCGGAAAAGGGCGAGGGCAAATCGAAGCTGGTGGGTGATGTCGCCTTCGACGAATGCGCCAGGGTCGCCGCTGTTATCACTCCGGTTCCAGGCGGTGTCGGCCCGATGACCATTGCCATGCTGATGGCCAACACCGTGATCGCCGCCTATCGCAAGGCTGGCAAGACGGCGCCGAAGTTCTGAGAAGCTGAGAACTACCTGGACGGTGCCGGTCCAGTAGAGGCGCGCACGATCAGTTCGGTGCGCCAGAGTTCCTGCTCGACGGCATCCGAAGCCATGCCGATGCGCGAGATCAGCCGGTTTGCGATGCGCGCGCCGGCAGCCCGAAGCGACGAGCGTGTCGTGGTCAGCGGGACCATGAAGTTTTCGGGCTTCAGCATGGGAAGAACATCGTCATGGGTAATGAGCGATATATCTTTGCCGATCGTCAATCCGGCGCGTGTGATCGCGCGCACGGCGCCCAGCGCCATCACGGTGCTTGAACAGAGGACGGCCGTCGGCGGCTCCGGGTTGGCGAGAAAACGCTCCATCGCGCGGTAGCCATATTCATCCGTCATCAGCGAGTTGTGGGATAGGCTCTCATCAAAGGTAAGGCCGTTTTCGTCAAGGGCCCGGATCATGCCCTTCCTGCGGCGGATCGCGAAGGTCAGATGGCTCTGCCCGTTGATGAGGGCGATGCGACGATGGCCGAGCTGGATGAGCAGGCGGGTCGCCTCGTAGAAGGCGCCGGTGTTGTCGATGTCGAGAAAAGGATAATCGGTCGGTTGGTCCACGGTCCGGCCATGCACGACGAAAGGAACGGAAAGCGATTTCAGCATTGCGATGCGCGGATCGTTTTCCCGCACATAGGCCAGAAACAGCGCGTCCACATTGCCGCTGGCCGCCAGCCGCTTGAAGGTCAGTTCCTCGTCTTCAGGCGCGCTCGGATTGATGACGAAATGAAAATCGTGGCGCACGGATTCTTCCCCGAGCCCCGCAAGGAACTCGCCGAAATGAATGTCTGAATCGATGCCCTGTGCAATGGGCATGACGAGGCCGATCGAACCCGCGCGGCCGGTCGCAAGCCGCTGGGCGGCACGGTTCGGCCGGTAGCCGGTTTCTCGCACGGCTCTCAGCACCCTTTGCCGGGTATCCGCGTTGACCTCGGGAAAGCCGTTCAGGGCGCGGCTGACGGTGGTCTGCGAAAGGCCAAGCATTTCGGCAAGCTTTTTCAGATTGACATTCATCGGCAGCGCATCCTCCCAAAGCGCTTTGATATTCCGCTACATTCCTATTATGGAAGCGGAACAGACGTACTCTGTATCACGGTGTTTCCGGCTGACAATGAAAATCAGGCTTCATTGCGCTGCAAAAATTCGCTGCAGCCGCGAGAAAAATGCGGGACTACGCGACCTGCGGGAAATCTCTTGACTTGCTATCGATCCGAATGTTTTGTTAACAGCTCAAAGCGCTTTGAATTTAGCGCTTGTTTGGGGCCCGGCATCTCAGTCAGGTCGGGCATTTCTTGGGAGGAAGTGACGTGAAGAAGACATTCCTGATGGGGGTTGCCGCACTTGCGCTTCTCGGAGGCGTAGCGAACGCCGCCGAGCTGAAGTTCAAGCCGGGCGAAGATTCCAAATTCAACTGGGCGAGCCTCGAAGAGTTCAAGACGGGTCACGACCTCAAGGGTCAGACGCTCACCATCTTCGGCCCCTGGCGCGGCGAAGACCAGACGCTGGTCGAGTCCGTTCTGGACTATTTCCGCGACGCGACGGGCGCTGAGGTAAAGTATTCCTCCTCTGAAAACTATGAGCAGCAGATCGTCATCGATACCCAGGCCGGCAGCCCGCCGGATATCGCCATCCTGCCGCAGCCGGGCCTGATTGCCGATCTCGCTTCCAAGGGTTACCTGACGCCGCTTGGCGAAGAGACCCAGAAGTGGCTTCTCGACAACTACGCCGCCGGCCAGTCCTGGGTCGATCTGTCGAGCTATGCCGGCAAGGACGGCACCAAGGCGCTCTACGCCTTCCCCTACAAGATCGACGTGAAGTCGCTCGTCTGGTACGTGCCGGAAAACTTTGAAGACGCCGGCTACGAAGTGCCGAAGACCATGGAGGAGCTGAAGGCTCTGACCGAAAAGATCGTTGCCGACGGCGGTACGCCATGGTGCATCGGTCTGGGTTCGGGCGGTGCAACCGGCTGGCCGGCAACCGACTGGGTTGAAGACCTGATGCTGCGCACGCAGTCTGCAGATGTCTACGACAAGTGGATCAAGAACGAAATTCCGTTCACCGATGCTGCCGTCACCGGCGCGATCGATGAATTCGGCTGGTTCGCCAAAAACGACAAGAACGTCGATGGTGGCGCTGCTGCCGTTGCCGCGACCGACTTCCGCGACAGCCCGAAGGGTCTGTTTGCTTCGCCGCCGAAGTGCTACCTGCACCATCAGGCATCCTTCATCCCGTCCTTCTTCCCGGAAGGCACGGTTGTCGGGGAAGACGCAGACTTCTTCTACATGCCGCCTTACGCCAGCAAGCCGGATCTCGGCAATCCGGTCCTCGGCGCCGGCACGCTCGCCATGATCACCAAGGATACGCCGGCCTCGCGCGCTTTCATCGACTTCCTGAAGACGCCGATTGCCCACGAACTCTGGATGGCGCAGTCCTCGTTCCTGACGCCTTACAAGGCCGCCAACAAGGAAACCTATGCCAACGGTCCGATGAAGAAGCAGGGTGAAATCCTGCTCGGCGCCACGACTTTCCGCTTCGATGGTTCCGACCTGATGCCGGGCAAGATCGGCGCAGGCGCGTTCTGGACGGGTATGGTTGATTATGTCGGCGGCAAGTCGTCGGCTGATGTTTCGGCTGATATCCAGAAGGCCTGGGACTCGATCAAGTAAAGAAACGGACCGGCGGCAAAACGCCGGCTCGATCAAGACATTCTCCCGCCGGACCGATGCCCGGCGGGATTTTCCAAAGCTCCATAAGAAATTCTGGCCGCTGGCCGTCGGATGACGCCAGACGGTTTCGGGCCCGGGCAGGGCCAAGGCGGGGAATGAAGAGGGCAGGCCGGCTTACGGTCGCCCAATCCTGGGGAGGGGTTGCCGTGCAACAGCTGTTTTATGCCATTGTTACGATGGCGGCGGGCGTTCTGGCCTGCGTTGCCTATTTCTTCGGTACGAACTGGATTCTCGACAGGATTTTCCCATCGAAAGGCCTTTCCGGCGCCAAGGCCTCGCAAAACCTGCGCATCACCAACGCCATCCGCCCCTGGCTGTTTCTCGGGCCGGCACTCTTTGCGCTGACGATCTATTTGATCTATCCGGTGATCGAGTCCGTCTGGCTCGCCTTCCACGACAAGTCCGGTCAGGAGTTCGTCGGCATCCGCAACTTCGTCTGGATGGTCAATGACGGTGAGTTCCGCCAGTCGATCTTCAACAATTTCCTGTGGCTGCTGGTCGTTCCGGCCGCGGCCACCTTCTTCGGCCTGATCATTGCCGCGCTCACGGACCGCATCTGGTGGGGCAATATCGCGAAGACTTTGATCTTCATGCCGATGGCGATCTCCTTCGTCGGCGCATCCGTCATCTGGAAATTCATCTACGACTATCGCGCCGAAGGCTCCGAACAGATCGGCCTTCTGAACGCCATCGTCGTCGCTTTCGGCGGATCGCCGGAAGCCTGGATCACCATTCCCTTCTGGAACAACTTCTTCCTGATGGTCATCCTCATCTGGATCCAGACTGGCTTTGCCATGGTCATTCTCTCTGCGGCGCTGCGCGGCATTCCGGAAGAAACGCTGGAAGCCGCCGTCATCGATGGTGCAAACGGCCTGCAGATTTTCTTCAAGATCATGATCCCGCAGATATGGGGCACGATCGCCGTCGTCTGGACCACGATCACCATTCTCGTCCTCAAGGTCTTCGACATCGTTCTGGCCATGACCAACGGGCAATGGCAGAGCCAGGTGCTCGCCAACCTCATGTTCGACTGGATGTTCCGCGGGGGCGGCGATTTCGGACGAGGGGCGGCGATCGCCGTCACCATCATGGTGCTCGTCATACCGATCATGATCTGGAACATCCGCAACGCTCGCAAGGAAATGGGAGGACACTGAGATGATCGGCGCAGCACGCTCCTCCCTGATGTGGGTTGTTCACCTGGCAGTTCTGCTTCTCGTCGTGATCTGGACACTGCCGACGGCAGGTCTGCTGATCTCGTCCCTTCGCGACAAGGACCAGCTGGCCGTTTCCGGCTGGTGGACCGCTCTTTCCAGTTCGTCCCGCAACGATGTTTTCCGTGCGCCGGCTGCCGATGCGCAGGTCGAGCGTGACGGCAAGTTCATCATCACGGGCAATGTCAGCGAGAGCGGCGGCCTCAAGGTTTCCGCCTTCGGCACATCCAGCCGCGAACCCGGCGCCTTCCAGCCCGGCGAGACGACGGACCTCGCCGACGGCGCAAAGCTGACGGTGCAGGAAGACGGCAGCTTCGAGATTGTTTCGGATACGAGGATGGAAGGTACGCGCGGCCAGCGCATTTTCTACACGGCCTCCACCCCTCCGCGCTTCACCTTCGACAACTACCGCGAAGTGCTGAACGCCGAAGGCATCGGCGCATCCTTCATCAACTCGCTCACGGTTGCCGTTCCCGCAACCATCATTCCGATCCTGATCGCCGCCTTCGCAGCCTATGCGCTGGCCTGGATGGAGTTCCCCGGAAGGGCGCTGCTGATTGCCGTCGTCGTCGGTCTGCTCGTCGTGCCGCTACAGATGTCGCTGATCCCGCTTCTGAAACTGTATAACGGCGTCGGTGCCTTCTTCGGCGTGCCGGCCAAGACCTATATGGGCATATGGCTTGCGCATACCGGCTTCGGCCTGCCGCTCGCCATTTACCTGCTGCGCAACTACATGGCCGGCCTGCCGCGCGAGATCATGGAATCCGCCCGGGTGGATGGCGCAAGCGACTTCGATATCTTCATCAAGATTATCCTTCCGCTGTCCTTCCCGGCGCTTGCTTCCTTCGCGATTTTCCAGTTCCTCTGGACCTGGAACGACCTGCTGGTGGCCATGGTGTTCCTGGGCACCGGCAACAACGAGCTGGTCCTGACGGGCCGCCTGGTGAACCTGCTCGGCAGCCGCGGCGGCAACTGGGAAATCCTCACGGCATCCGCCTTCATCACCATCATCGTGCCTCTGATCGTCTTCTTCAGCCTGCAGCGTTATCTCGTGCGCGGCCTGCTGGCGGGCTCGGTCAAGGGCGGCTGACATTTAACTGGACGACGAAAGACAAGACGAAATGAATGTACGCGTATCGAACCCGACCGAAGCAGTGCTGCAGCCCGACAAGGACTGGTGGCGCGGCGCGGTGATCTATCAGATCTATCCGCGCAGCTACCAGGACTCCAATGGCGACGGCATCGGCGACCTGAAGGGCATCACCGCAAGGCTGCCCCATGTCGCCTCGCTCGGCGTCGATGCGATCTGGATTTCGCCTTTCTTCACCTCGCCGATGAAGGATTTCGGCTACGACGTCTCCGATTACAACGGCGTCGACCAGATTTTCGGCGACCTTGCCGATTTCGATGCGCTGATCGCTGAGGCTCATCGCCTCGGCATCCGCGTGATGATCGATCTGGTGCTGTCGCACACGTCGGACCAGCATCCGTGGTTTGTCGAAAGCCGCTCCAGCCGCTTCAATCCGAAGGCAGACTGGTATGTCTGGGCCGACTCCAAGCCGGATGGCACGCCGCCCAACAACTGGCTGTCGATCTTCGGCGGTTCCGCATGGCAGTGGGATCCGACCCGCCTGCAATATTACATGCACAACTTCCTGACCTCGCAGCCGGACCTCAACCTCCACAATCCGGAAGTGCAGGAAGCGCTGCTGGCCGTCGAGCGTTTCTGGCTGGAGCGCGGCGTCGATGGCTTCCGCCTCGACACGATCAACTTCTACTTCCACGACAAGGAACTGCGCGACAATCCGGCTCTCGCGCCCGAACGGCGCAATGCGAATACGGCGCCGGCCGTCAACCCGTATAACTATCAGGAACATCTCTACGACAAGAACCAGCCGGAAAACCTGGCGTTCCTGAAGCGGTTTCGTGCGGTCATGGACGAGTTTCCGGCCATCGCCGCCGTCGGTGAGGTCGGCGACAGCCAGATCGGTCTCGAAATCGCCGGCCAGTACACCTCCGGCGGCGATAAGATGCATATGTGCTACGCCTTCGAATTTCTGGCGCCCGATCCGCTGACGCCCGCAAGCGTCGCGGCCGTCCAGCATGCCTTCGAGCGCGCCGCGCCGGAAGGCTGGGCCTGCTGGGCGTTTTCGAACCACGATGTCGTGCGCCATGTCAGCCGCTGGGGCCTCGATATCGCAGACCATGATGCCCATGCGAAGTTCCTTGCCAGCCTCTTGATGACGCTGCGGGGGTCCGTCTGCATCTATCAGGGTGAGGAACTGGGCCTGACGGAAGCCGAGCTCGCCTTTGAGGACCTTCAGGATCCTTACGGCATCCAGTTCTGGCCCGATTTCAAGGGCCGCGACGGCTGCCGCACGCCGATGGTCTGGGACGCAAACGAGCCAAATGGCGGCTTCAGCGTCGGCAAGACCTGGCTGCCTGTTTCGCCGGACCATATCGCCCGCGCCGTTTCCGCGCAGGAAAACGATGCCCGCTCCGTGTTGCATCACTATCGCCGCTTTCTGGCGTTCCGGAAACAATATCCGGCTTTTGCCAAGGGCGACATCGCGTTCCGCGCTTACCAGGCGCCGGTGCTCGGTTTCACCCGCATCCACGGAAACGAGGAAATTCTGTGCCTGTTCAACATGAGCGGCGAGGCGACCACGGTCGAGCGTCCAATCGAGATGCTCGACGTGCTGGAAGGGCACGGGTTCACTTCCGAACTCGGCGAAGAGCGCATCACGCTCCCCGCATGGAGCGGCTTTTTCGCGCGCCTGATATGACAATCAAAACAGCCTTGGGCAAAGGCCGGACAACGGAAATGAAGGGGAGGATGGCATGGCAGGTCTTGAACTGAAGAATATCCGCAAGTCCTACGGTGCCGTCGATGTCATCCATGGCATCGATCTGGACATCAAGAAGGGCGAGTTCGTGGTTTTCGTCGGGCCGTCCGGCTGCGGGAAATCGACGCTTCTGCGCATGATCGCCGGCCTTGAGGAGATCAGCGGTGGCGATATGTTCATCGAGGGCGAGCGCGTCAACGACGTGCCGCCGTCGAAACGCGGCATCGCCATGGTTTTCCAGTCCTATGCGCTCTATCCGCACATGACCGTCTACGACAACATGGCCTTTGGCATGCGCATCGCCAAGGAAAGCAAGGAAGAGATCGACCGCCGGGTTCGCTCGGCTGCCGATATCCTGCAGCTCACCCAATATCTCGACCGCCTTCCGAAGGCGCTTTCGGGCGGTCAGCGCCAGCGCGTCGCCATCGGTCGCGCCATCTGCCGCAATCCCAAGGTCTTCCTGTTCGATGAGCCGCTGTCGAACCTCGACGCGGCGCTGCGTGTCGCCACCCGCATCGAGATCGCCAAGCTTTCCGAAGCCATGGCCGATACCACGATGATCTACGTGACACACGACCAGGTGGAAGCGATGACCCTTGCCGACCGCATCGTCGTCCTGTCCGCCGGCCATATCGAGCAGGTCGGTGCGCCGCTCGATCTGTACGAGCGCCCGGCCAACCTGTTCGTTGCCCGTTTCATCGGGTCGCCTGCGATGAACGTCATTCCGGCCAAGATCATCACCACGGGTCAGCAGACGACGGTGGAGCTGGTCGGCGGCAAGCGCGATACGCTGGATATCCCGACGGCTGCCAGCGAAGCCGGCAAGACCGCCAGCTTCGGCGTTCGGCCGGAAGACCTGCGGATTGCGCAAGGTGATGACTTCCTTTTCGAGGGCACCGTGGCGATCATTGAGGCGCTCGGTGAGGTGACGCTGCTTTACATCGAAGGCCTCGTCGCCAACGAGCCGATTATCGCCAAGGTGCCGGGCATTCTCGATGTCGCTCGCGGCTCCAAAGTACGGTTCACCGCCGACAAGTCGAAGCTCCATCTCTTCGACGACGCCGGCAAGACCTATCGCCGCTAAAGTATGTCTCGCAAAAGTGTGCCGCGGTTTTGCGAAAAGACATGCGTAAAAACAAAAACCTAAAGCGGACGAGCGAATCTGAAAGATCGCGACACGCTTTAGAAACCAGCCGGTTTTCAACAGGCCGCCGGTGAAAACCGGCGGTTTTTTTGTGGCGACTCACCCTCTGTTAAATTTCGCCCACTAATATTTCAGGGCGTAAACGGAAGGGGACAGTGAAATGGCAGGCGCAGTCGATCGGCCGACGTACCTCAGCAAGGAAGAGTCGTTCATGTATGACCGGGAAGTCAATTTCCCGATGGAAGACACGATGAACGATGCGCGGATCGAATATACCGAAAACGGTATGACGAATCTCTCCTCCCGCCGGTGCCAGATCATCAAGATCTCCAAGAGCAGCGCCGTGCTGACGATGCCGACGCAGTTCAAGCTGCCGCAGAATTTTTATCTCGATATTCCCAGCGCCCGTATCAACATGATCGGCTGCCTGGTGAAGCGTGTTCACGCCAACAACATCGTCGAAGCCCGCTTCCTGCGGCTGATCAGCGATCGTGACCTCAACCGCATCTTCGTTTATTCGACGCACCCCAATCACCGCAATCGGGTGCTCGATATCTACGGTTGACGCGCTAATCTTTCGCTCATCGAAGCCGAGGCTTGACACCCGCTGAACGAGCGGCTGTCATGGGCTTATGTTGCAGCAGGATGATGACGCATGGAAAAACCCTACAGGCTTTCCTGCCATTGCGGCGATATCCGCTTCCAGGTCGATGACGAGCCCGGCGAACTCATCGAGTGCAACTGCTCGACCTGCCGACGCTCCGGCTTCCTTCACTGGAAAATCCCGGCCGACAGGATCACGCTTCTCAGCGAAAAGCGGCAGATGTCCACCTATGTCTGGCGTTGCGTCACAGAAGGGCATCATTTCTGCCCGACCTGCGGTGTCGCCCTGCTGCGGACCGGCTATCCCGGCGGCAAGGTGTCCGTCAACGCGCGCTGCATTGATGACATCGATCTCTTCGATTTGAAGATCGAGAGATATGACGGCCGGCAGGACATGCATCCCGGGCCTTTGCCTTAACTGTGTATCGTCGGTTTGAACTGCCCCTCAACCTTACAAGCGGGGAGAGGGGCCCGTCTCCGTAAAACCTTAATTGAACAGCACGCTCGCGCCGTGATCGGCAGTGCCCGCAATCGCGCGGAAGGGTGCGAAAAGTTCGCGGCCCATGCCGAACTCATTGTGCGAGAGATCGGCTGTCACCGCCTCGCGAGCCGCGAACGCATGTTGGTCTCCCAGCACTTCGATCGTACCGGCAATAGCATCGAGGCGGATGATATCGCCTTCGCGCACCTTGGCGATCGGGCCGCCGTCCTTCGCTTCCGGCGTCATGTGGATTGCAGACGGCACCTTGCCGGAGGCGCCCGACATGCGGCCGTCCGTCACCAGCGCAACAATCTGGCCGCGATCCTGCAGGATACCAAGCACGGTCGTCAGCTTGTGCAGTTCCGGCATGCCATTGGCCTTCGGCCCCTGGAAGCGCACGACGGCAATGAAGTTGCCTTCGAGCTTGCCTTCCTTGAACGCGCTTTGCAATTCGGCCTGATCGTGGAAGATCTTGGCCGGCGCTTCGATGATGTGGCGCTCCGGCTTGACGGCGGAAATCTTGATGACTGCCTTGCCGAGATTGCCTTCCAGCATCTTCAGGCCGCCCGTCGACTGGAACGGATGATCGATCGTGGCCAGCACCTTCGGGTCATGGCTCTTTTCCGGCGCCGGCTCGCGCAGCACGCCGCCATTGGCGCCGAGCTTCACATCGATCGCATAGGCATCAAGACCCTGGCCGTAGACGGTGCGAACGTCGTCATGGAGCAGGCCCTTCTTCAGGAGCTGGCTGATGAGGAAGCCCATGCCGCCGGCCGCATGGAAGTGGTTCACGTCGGCAAGGCCGTTCGGGTAGACGCGGGCAAGCAGCGGGATGATGTCGGAGAGCTCCGAAATATCCTGCCACGTCAGGGCAATGCCGCCCGCGCGCGCCATGGCGACAAGGTGCATGGTGTGATTGGTCGAGCCGCCGGTGGCATGCAGGCCGATGACGCCGTTGACGATCGAGCGTTCGTCGATCATCTCGCCGGCGGGCGTGAATTCGTTGCCAAGAGCGGTGATGGCGAGCGCCCGCTTCGTCGCTTCCTTGGTCAGCGCGTCGCGCAGCGGCGTGCCCGGATTGATGAACGAGGCGCCGGGCAGGTGAAAGCCCATGATCTCCATCAGCATCTGGTTGGAGTTGGCGGTACCGTAGAAGGTGCAGGTGCCGGGGCCGTGATAGGACTTGGATTCGGCTTCCAGCAGCTCGTCGCGCCCAACCTTGCCTTCGGCATAGAGCTGGCGCACGCGCGCCTTCTCGTCATTGGGCAGGCCTGTGGTCATCGGGCCGGCGGGGATGAACACGGCCGGAAGATGCCCGAAGGTCATGGCGGCAATCATCAGGCCGGGCACGATCTTGTCGCAGACGCCGAGGTAGACCGTTGAATCGAACATATTGTGCGACAGGCCGATGCCGGCCGCCATGGCGATGAGGTCGCGCGAGAACAGCGACAGCTCCATGCCCGGCTGGCCCTGGGTCACGCCATCGCACATGGCGGGAACGCCGCCGGCGACCTGCGCGATGCCGCCGGCTTCATGGGCGGCCTGCCGGATCAGGGCAGGGTAGGTCTCAAACGGCTGATGCGCCGACAGCATATCGTTATAGGAGGTGATGATGCCGAGGTTCGGCACCGTGTCGCCCGCAAGGGCGACCTTCTCGGAGGGGG
Source organism: Pararhizobium arenae (assembly GCF_001931685.1). GTDB lineage: Bacteria > Pseudomonadota > Alphaproteobacteria > Rhizobiales > Rhizobiaceae > Pararhizobium > Pararhizobium arenae. The sequence goes on from NZ_MOOY01000008.1 coordinate 278,957, forward strand.
AACAGACGGCAAAGCCGTGTGCGAGGTTGCCGCAACCGAGAACGGAGCGGTGCACACCCTTTGCGGCGGCGTTGCGCACGCGCTCAAGATAGGGCTCGCGATAAGGCTTGGAACGCTCAACGATGCGGGCGGTGATCGCGGCAATACGGGAATCGACGGACATGGCAATCCTGTTCCGGAGCCCAACGGCCCCTTGGCTCTGTGACGCCCGCGTGGTCGAAACCCGCAAGATGGCGTCGCGACACTTCGAAAGACTGCGCGCTGTCAAGATATCGCGCAGCCCGGGGTGACGGCTTCGGGTCTTGGGCCCCGGAGTGACGTCAGGGCGCCCAGTAGATCTGCAGCGGCGATGACGCCCGGCGCAACATGGCGCGGATCGGCATCTCCGCCTCGTCTCCGGGCGCTTCTGCCTTGGCAAGAACATCCTTCTTGCCGTTGCCTTCGATATGGAGAACCAGAAGTCTGGCATCCTGAAGGCTGGAGAATGTGAATGTCAGGCGCGGCTCGCCCGCGCCGTCGGCTTCCATGGTGATCACGCCGCGCGGGGTGTTCGCGTCGAGCGCTTCGGCCAGACGGGAGCCGCCCGGGAAGAACGAGGCGGTATGCCCATCCGTTCCCATGCCGAGGATCACCACGTCGAAGGGCGCGCCCAGCGAAGCTGTCGCCTCCGTCGCAAGCTCGGCAGCGCGCTCCGCATCATCGGCTGCGTGATAGAGCGGGAGAAACTGTGCGCCGGCAGCCGCAGCTTTCAGCAGGTTGTCGCTCACCAGTTTGTGGTTCGAGCGGTCGCTTTCCGGCGGCACGAAACGTTCGTCAACCAGCGTGACAACCACATTTGGCCAGTCGATCGGTTTGCTCGACAGTGCCTGGAAAAAGGCTTTCGGCGTCGAGCCTCCGGAAACGACCAGCGTTGCCTTGCCGCGCGCCGCGATGGCGGTCGAGAGCGCTTCGGCAACAGCGTCGGCAAGACCTTCGGCCAAAGCCGCGCCGTTATCGAATTGGTGCAGGACTTCCCCCATATGCGCTCCTTAGATCACTTCATGCCAGGTGCGACCGTCGCGCTCGATCAGCGCGATGGCCTGGCTCGGGCCCCAGGTGCCGGCCGTGTAGGCCTGCGCCTGCTGGCCGACCTCTTCCCAGGCTTTGAGGATCGGATCGACCCACTGCCACGCAGCCTCGACTTCGTCGCGGCGCATGAACAGCGTCTGGTTGTTTCTGACGACATCGAGCAGAAGTCGCTCATAGGCATCGGCGGCGCGGGCGTTGAAGGCTTCGGCAAAGCTCATGTCCAGCGAAACGTTGCGCAGGCGCATGCCGCCCTGGCCGGGGTCCTTGATCATCAGCGACTGCTTGACGCCTTCGTCCGGCTGTAGGCGAATGATCAGCTGGTTCTGGGCGATACGACCGGCCGATTCGTCGAAGATCGAATGCGGGATCGGCTTGAAGGTAATGACGATCTCCGACATGCGGGCCGCAAGGCGCTTGCCCGTGCGAATATAGAAGGGAACGCCGGCCCAGCGCCAGTTGTTGATCTCGGCCTTGATGGCAACGAAGGTCTCTGTGTTGGAGACGCCGCCTTCCAGCTCTTCGAGGTAACCCTTGACCGGACCACCGGCCGAGGCGCCGGCCTTGTATTGGCCGCGCACGGTTGCCTTCTCGACATTGCTTTCGTTGATCGGCTTCAGGGCGCGCAGCACCTTCAGCTTCTCGTCGCGAACCGCTTCGGCGTTCATCGACGGCGGCACTTCCATGGCAACGAGGCAGAGCAGCTGTAGGATGTGGTTCTGCACCATGTCGCGCAGCGCGCCGGCCTTGTCATAGTAGCCGGCCCGGCTTTCGAGCCCGACGGATTCGGCGACCGATATCTGGATATGATCGATGTACTGGGCGTTCCAGAGCGGTTCATAGAGCGCGTTGGCAAAGCGCAGCGCCATCAGGTTCTGCACCGTTTCCTTGCCAAGGTAGTGGTCGATACGGAAGATCTGGTCTTCGCGGAAAACCCGGCCGATGGTGTCGTTGAGCTCCAGCGCCGAGGCGAGGTCGCGGCCGATCGGCTTTTCGACGACGATGCGGGTCGATTTGGTGATCAGCTTGTGGTCGCGGATCTTTTCGGAGATGTCGCCGAAGATGCCGGGGGCTACGGCGAGGTAGAAAGCGCGAACGCGCTCCTTGCCTTCGTCGAGCAAAGCCTTGAGCTTGTCCCAGCCCGCGTCTGACTTGGCATCTACCGGAATATAGAACAGGCGGTTGAGGAAGGTCTTGACCTGCTCTTCCTGGTATTCGCCGGCCTTCAGATATTCCTTGAGGGCGGCATCCGCAAACTTGCGGTATTCCTCATGGCTCAGCGCGCTGCGCGAGGCGCCGATGATGCGGGTCGGCTCGGTAAACTGGCCGTCCAGCTGGCGATGATAGAGGGCCGGCAGCAGCTTGCGTTCGGCGAGGTCGCCCGTGCCGCCGAAAACGACATAGTCAAAGGGCTCGACAGGAATGATCTGGCTGCTCATGAAATTCTCGATCTCTGTTCGTCTGAGGGTGATATAATCTAATCGATTTAAAAGCGCTAGGGTGCGACGCAATAAAATGCGGGTTTGCGACTTGATACGGTGTGCAGCGGGCTTGTGAAAGCCGCAGGAAGATTGGCCCAAGATTGGTATGACGCGGGAACAGTTTAATGACGGTTCCCGCGTCTTCAATCAAAATTTGTCGCGAAGGGCATACCAGCTCAGCGCCAGAAACAGAAGCGGTGTGCGCAAGCGCGGCCCCCCCGGAAAGCCTGCGATATTGAGGTCGCGATAGAGCTCAAGCTCCGTTCTGTCGCCGCGCACAAGGTCGGCATAAAGCTTGCCGCAATAGTTCGACAACATCACGCCATGGCCGGAATAGCCGCCGATCGAGGTGACGCCGGGCATGACCTCTCGCACAAAGGGCTGGCGAGGCAGGGTGATGCCGACCGAGCCACCCCAGGAATGGGTCATCTCGATCTCGGCAAGCTGCGGATAGATTTCGGCGATCTGCCGGCGGATATGGTCGGAGATGTCGCGCGGATTGTCAGCCGTGTAGGCTTCGCGGCCACCAAACAGCAGCCGGCCATTTTTCAAACGGCGGAAATAGCGCACGACAAAACGCGAATCGGCGACCGATTCGTTGCCGGGAATAACATCAGGAAAATCATCCAGCGGCCGGGTCGCACCGATGAAGGAACGGATCGGCATGACGTGGTTTGCGGTGACCGGTTCGAGATTGCCGATATAGGCATTGCAGGCAATCAGCGCCCGCTCGGTGCGGATCGTGCCGTGGGTGGTTTCGATCACGATCTTGCCGCCCTGCCGGTCGATCTTCAGCGCCTTCGTCTTCTCGTGGATGGCAGCGCCTGCGGCCTGAGCCTGCCTGGCAAGCCCGACCAGCAGCTTCATGGGCTGAATATGGCCGGTGCCGGTATCGCGCACGCCGAAGAGGTAGTGCGTCGAGCCGAGCCGTTCCGCTGTCTCCTTGCCGTCCATGAAGCTGATATGCGGGTAATTGTAGCGGCTTGCGGCGATCTCGCCATTGGCCCGGTAATATTTCTCCAGCCCCTTCTTGTGACAGACGGAGAGTTGGCCGGGCGTGTAGTCGATATCAATGCCGTGGTCGTCGGCGAAATCGAGGAGATACCGCTTGGCATTCTCGGCCATGTCGAACAGAGCCTTGGAGCGGTCGTAGCCGAGGGACGCTTCGGCTTCTTCCGGCCACCAGCGCTGGCCGCTGCCAAGCTGGCCGCCATTGCGCCCAGATGCGCCATCGCCGAAGCGACAGGCCTCGATCAGCGTGACGCGCACGTCGTTCTTCGCAAGATTGTAGGCGGCCTGCAGGCCGGTAAAGCCGCCGCCGATGATGGCGACGTCCGTTTCGGTGGAGCCGCCGAGGGCCGGATATTCCGGCCGCTCGGCGACATTGTCCTCATACCAGGAAATCCCCGGCGAGATCGGGCTTTGACACGCCATGGGTTAAGCCTCCTCTCAGACGTTGAGAAGCAGGTATTCCCGCTCCCAGGGGCTGATCACCTGCATGAAGGTCTCGAACTCGCCCCGCTTGACGCCGCCATAGATGGCGATGAACTCGGCACTGAAGACTTCCTCGAAGGATGGTTCCGATTCCAGCAGGGAGACCGCTTCCAAGAGGCCACGCGGCAAATCGATCGTACCTTCATCGGCGCTGTCGTCTGCCGGTGCGGAGGGCTCCAGCCCCTGCACGATACCGAGATAGCCGCAGCCGAGCGAGGCGGCGAGCGCCAGATACGGATTGGCATCCGAGCTCGGCAGCCGGTTTTCGACGCGCCGCGCCGCCGGTTCCGAAACCGGAACGCGGAAGGCGGTGGTGCGGTTGTCGTAGCCCCAGGCGTTGTTGACCGGCGCCGACATATCCGGCGTCAGGCGGCGATAGGAGTTCACATAGGGCGCCATCATCGACAGCGCCTTCGGCACATATTTCTGCATGCCGCCGATGAAGGAGAAGAACTCCTTCGACGCAGAGCCGTCAGCGTTGGAGAACAGGTTGCGGCCGGTGTTGATCTCGACCACCGACTGGTGGATGTGCATGGCCGAGCCCGGTTGCGCCTGCATCGGCTTTGCCATGAAGGTCGCGTAGATGCCGTGTTTCAGCGCCGCCTCGCGGATGGTGCGCTTGAACATGAACACCTGGTCGGCAAGCTCGATCGGGTCGCCGTGGCGCAGGTTGATTTCGAGTTGCGCCGGGCCCTCTTCATGGATCAGCGTGTCGATCTCCAGACCCTGCTTTTCGGAGAAGTGGTAGATGTCGTCGATCAGTTCGTCGAACTCGTTAACACCGGCGATCGAGTAAGCCTGCCCGCCCTGGATGGAGCGGCCGGAGCGGCCTGTCGGCGGGCGCAGCGGATAGTCGGGGTCGTCGTTCTTGGCGACGAGATAGAATTCGATTTCCGGCGCCACCACCGGCTTCCAGCCGCGCTGCTTGTAAAGGTCGAGCACATGCTTCAACACGTTACGCGGCGTGTAGGGCACGTTTTCGCCGGAAGAGCCCGCGATGTCGCAGATCACCTGCGCCGTCGGGTCGCTTTCCCAGGGAACGATGGAGAGGGTGGAAAGGTCAGGCACCAGCTTGATGTCGCTGTCGCGGCTGTCGTAGCGGAAATTGCCGGTTTCATCGGGATATTCGCCGGAAATGGTGTGGCGGTAGATCGCCGAGGGCAGCGCAAGCGAGGTATTGGAGGTGAATTTCGAGGATGGCATCATCTTGCCGCGCGGTACGCCGGCAATGTCGGGGGTGATGCATTCGATGTCTTCGACTCCCCGAACCTTGAGCCAGTCGACGGCTTCCTTCCAGGTCTTGACGCCGCGTGGGGCTTGCAGTGCTGCGGGTATTTTCTGTGTTCTCGGAATCTCTTTTACACGGGGGACGAGGGTTCTTTTAGCAGGCATAAATCACCGGTTTTGGGTTCGGATGGGGCATCATAGCCACAGTTTGGCAATTGGCTAGGGGGGCTTGATGGCCCCAGCAGCGGGTTTTTGACAGTTTTATGCATCGGATTGACTTTCCGCTCACGGCCGTCAAAGGAAAAGAAAACGGGATATGAGCGGTGGTTGAAAACTACGACGTCGTGATAATCGGGGCCGGTGCGGCGGGCATGATGTGCGCCATCGAGGCGGGCAAGCGCGGCCGCCGCGTGATCGTGCTCGACCATGCAAAGGCGCCGGGCGAGAAGATTCGCATCTCCGGCGGCGGGCGCTGCAACTTCACCAATATCCATGCGAGCCCGAAAGCGTTTCTCTCGGCCAATCCGCATTTCTGCAAATCGGCGCTGGCCCGCTACACGCCACAGGATTTCCTCGGCATGGTCGAGCGCCACGGCATCGCCTGGCATGAAAAGACGCTTGGGCAATTGTTCTGCGACGACAGCGCCAAGGATATCATCCGCATGCTGCTGTCCGAGATGCGGGATGCCGGCGTCGTTCTGCGTCTGTCGACCTCGATTGAAGCGCTCGAGCAGAGCCTTAGCGGCTTTCGGGTCTCGACATCAGGCGGGCGCATCGATTGCAACTCTCTTGTGATCGCATCGGGCGGGAAGTCTATTCCGAAAATGGGCGCCACCGGCTTTGCCTACAAGATCGCGGAGCAGTTCGGACTTTCTCTGATAGAGACACGCCCGGGCCTCGTGCCTCTGACGCTCGATCCCACGGAGCTCGACAAGCTTGCCCCGCTCTCCGGCGTCGCCGTGGATGCCCGCGCCAGTGTCGGCAAGACGGGTTTCGAGGAAGCGCTGCTCATCACCCATCGCGGCCTGAGCGGGCCCTGCATCCTGCAGATATCGTCCTATTGGCGTGAGGGCGGCGAGATAAGCATCCGGCTGCTGCCGTCTTTCGATATCGCGCAGGCTTTGAAAGATGCGCGGAAAGGGCAGGGCAAGCAGGCTCCGCAAACTATATTGTCGGAACATCTGCCGAAACGGCTCGCCCAGTTCCTTGTCGAGAGTGCCGGTTTGCAGGTGAAGAGCCTCGCCGATCTCTCCGACAAGGCAATCGATGGTTTTTGCGCTGGCCTCGCCGACTGGCGCATCAAGCCGGCCGGCTCTGAAGGATATCGCACGGCCGAAGTCACGCTCGGCGGCATCGATACGGCGGGCCTCGATTCCCGCACCATGCAGGCCCGCTCGGTCGAAGGCCTCTATTTCATCGGCGAGTGCGTCGATGTCACCGGCTGGCTCGGTGGCTATAACTTCCAGTGGGCCTGGGCTTCGGGCTTCTCTGCAGGGCAAGTCGCATAAAGCCTGCGGTCTTCAGCCAATCTTAAGGGATATGCGGGAACCTGACCTTCTGCCGGCAGGATCGACCGGCCGGTTTCAGGTCCGGACCTATCCGGTTCTGCATGGCCGAGAAGAATATTCTTCTTATCGGTCGATCTTTCGCGATAAGTGCGACATCAAACGATTTAATTGCGCATTTATGTAAAAATTAATCGTTGTCGTTGAAAACTGTTCTCATCAGGAGTCTACGGTGGCGGGCAACATGTGAGTTGCATCGCCAAGCAATGAATGCCCCGACGGACTGGCGGATATCCCCGCATGTTTCGAGCTTAACCACCAGTTTGCCAGCCACGAAAAAGAGCCCTTGCGAGAGGGTGGGGAGGGGCGGGAGCAGGCTGAACGCCGGGGTGCGCCATGTTCATTGATAGAGTTCTTGCCCGTTTCAAAATCCAGACGAAGGTTCTGCTCTTCATATTTCCCTTCGTCGTCAGCATCTGTGCCGTCGGCATCACCGGACTTTATGCTTCGGGCCTGCTGCAGGGACGCATGGAGATTTCCAACAGCGTTCTGCAATCGCTCAATGGCTTCAAGGATGTCTATGCCGGCATGAGCCAGTTCCTCCAGCACACGACGCAGGAAAGCCGGGATGACGTCTACGCCAAGCTTGCTGCCCAGAAGGAAGTGCTGGCTGACACCATGGACGGTCTCGATCCCGCGGCTGACAAGACCAAGCTGGAAGACGCCCAGGCAAAGACGCAGGATGTCGAAGCGCGCATTGACGGTCTCTGGCAGCTTTATGTCGGCGAAGTCGGCTTGCGCGATGCCATGGGCAAGAGCCTGAACTTCCTGGGCGGCGAACAGGTCAAGATCCTCGAAGAAGCAACCAAGATGCAGCGCGCCGTGCGGCAGGACGAAAACTCCGCGAAAAGCATGTTGCGCGAAGCCGATCGTCTGACCAATGCCAGCAAGTTCTTCGCCGATTTCGGCAGCGATTACGCAAAGGCAACCGCGCCGGAAGCCAAGCTGAAGCTCGTCAAGGAGCGTTTCCCGCTCATCAACAAGACCGAGCGCTCGATCGCCACTGTGCTGCCGAAGTCGCAGAAGGTCGTGGCCGAAACGATCAAGAAGACAGCGACCGAACTTTCCGGTTTCGTCTCCTCCACGGATGCCCCTGATATCACCGTGCCGGAAATCACACGCCGCGTGTCCCGCTTCCGTCAGGTTTCAATCCAGCTGGCCGGCGCCGCCGGCGAGAAGATGCGCGAGGCGACCCGCATCTTCGGCGAACTCGACGAGCCGATCATCCGCTCGGAAGCCATCCTTCTTGCCACCCGCAAGCTGGTGAACTCGATCTATTCCATCCAGATCGCCTCCGCCCGCTTCCTTGGCCAGACCTCGGACGAAAACCGCAAGAAGCTCCTCAGTGAACTGTCGATCGTGCAGAGCGACATGGACGCGCTGCGCGGCAGCGCCAGCGGCCTCACCTTCTTCGATGAGGTTGCCGAAGCTCTCGTTCCCGTCCTGAAGAAGATGGACGAGGATAGCGCGGCGCTCGTCGAGATCAGCGCCAAGCGTTCTCAGGAATTTGCCGCTGCGGGCACTGCCATCGATCTCATCTGGAACCAGCTCAGCGAATTTGCTGATGAACAGAAGACCAGCGCCAGTGTCGAGCGCGACAAGGCAAACCAGGTTTCGGTCCTTGCCACCGTGCTCGGTATCGTCATCGCCCTGGTTGCCGGTGGTGCTCTCGTCCTGACGCTCAAGGGTCCGATCGGCCAGATCACCTCCGTCATGCGCAAGCTGGCCGATGGTTTCGTCGATACCACCATCTCCGGCGAAGCCCGCCGCGACGAAATCGGCGACATGGCCCGCGCCCTTGGCGTCTTCAAGGAAAATGCTCTTTCGAAGATCCGCATCGAGGCGGAAAGCGAAGAGCAGCGTGCCGCTGCCGAAAGCGAACGCGCCCGCAACGACGCCGAAAAGCGCGAAATCGACCGCCAGATCAACTTCGCCGTCGATGCGTTGGCCGCCGGCCTCGGTCGTCTCGCTGCGGGCGATGTCTCGCAGCAGATCGAAACCCCGTTCAACGGGCGTCTCGAGCAGTTGCGCCAGGACTTCAACGTCTCGCTGGTTCGCCTGCAGGACACACTCGGACAGATCCGCGGCAACGCACTTTCCATCCAGCGCAGCGGCGCAGAGATGAGCGCATCCGCAGACCAGCTCTCCAAGCGCACCGAAGCGCAGGCCGCCTCGCTCGAGGAGACCGCAGCCGCCGTCGACGAGATCACGACGACGGTTCGCTCCTCTGCCGAGCGTGCCCACGAAGCCAATGCCGTCGTGGTGCAGACGAAGCGAAGCGCCGACAGTTCGGCGGCCGTCGTTTCGAATGCGATCGAGGCCATGACCCGTATCGAAGGGGCTTCACGCCAGATCGAGCAGATCATCGAAGTCATCGATGACATCGCCTTCCAGACCAACCTTCTGGCGCTCAATGCCGGCATCGAAGCCGCGCGTGCCGGCGAGGCGGGCAAGGGCTTTGCCGTCGTTGCCCAGGAGGTTCGCGAACTGGCCCAGCGGTCTGCCGATGCCGCCCGCGAGATCAAGGGGCTCATCAACAAGTCGACCCAGGAGGTCAGTGCCGGCTCGCATCTGGTTCAGGAGACAGGCGCCGTGCTCGCCTCGATCAGCCAGCAGATCGTTACCGTCAGCCACCATGTCGAGATGATGGCGACCGCCAGCCGCGATCAGGCGGCAGCGCTTGCCGAGGTCAACGGCTCCGTCAACCAGATGGACCAGATGACCCAGCAGAACGCGACAATGGTCGATCAGCAGACGAGCGCCAGCCGCCAGCTTGCCAATCAGGCCGACACGCTGATGATGCTGGTCGAGCAGTTCCGGCTGGAGCCGGAAGCTGGTTCTCAGAGTTATATTCGCGCAGCCTGATATATTACTTCATAAACGTGCAACGCCCGGTTCACTGCCGGGCGTTTTTGCGTGAAAACCCCAGAAAATAAGGGTTGAAGCCTCATTCGTTGTTAAGGTTTCTAAATCATAAAGGATGCAGATAATCGTATTGTAGGGTCTTTTTCATGTCTCGTTTCCTGCCCGCATCCGTCGTCTCCCGGCTCGTTGCCCTCACGCTTGGGTTGATGTTCGTCAGCGCCGCGACAATCGTCGGCGCGATGCACTACAATCTGCGGACTTACGTGATGCAGGACGCGACGCAGGATGCGCGGGATGCGAGCCGGGCAATGGCCCTTCTCTACAGCATGAAGATCGATGACGTGGGCGTCACCTTGAAGGATGGCCAGCTCTCCGCTGTCACGGAAGAGAAGATGGCAACGCTCGCCGATCATGATCTCGTCGACCGCACGGCCGAAACGATCGGCGGCGTGGCGACGATCTTCGAGAAGCAGGGCAGCGACTATGTGCGCATCTCGACGAACGTGAAAAAGGAAAATGGTGATCGCGCAGTCGGCACCAAGCTTGCCGCCGACCATCCGGCCCAGGCTGCTCTTGCCCGCGGCGAAGCCTATTATGGTCCGGCCGTGCTGTTCGGTCGCGACTACATCACCGGCTATTTCCCGGTCAAGAATGCTGCCGGCGCCAATGTCGGCATGCTGTTCATCGGTATTCCGACGGAAGTCTATTTCAGCAAGATCAACTATCTGCAGGCGCTGACGCTCGGCATCGGCGCGCTGGTCATGGCGGTTGTCGGACTGATGACCTATTTGGCGGTGCGTGCCTCGCTGCGCCCGCTCGGTGTGCTTACCGGTTGCGTCGAGAGCATCTCCGCCGGAAAGCTCGATACGACTGTTCCCTTCATCGATCGTCAGAACGAGTTCGGCGGCATCGCCCGTGCGCTTGGCGTGTTCCGCGAGAACGCGCTTTCCAAGCAGCGCATGGAGGCCGAAAGCGAGAGCCGCAGGATTGAAACCGAGGAAGAGCGCAGCCGCCGCGACCTCGAAAAGCGGGAAACTGATCGCAATATCGAGATCGCTGTGGATGCGCTCGCCGCCGGCCTTGGCAGGCTGTCGCAGGGCGATCTTTCGCAGCAGATCGACATTCCCTTCTCCGGCCGTCTCGAGCAGTTGCGCCTCGATTTCAACGGCTCGCTCACCCGCCTGCGGGAAACGCTTTCCGGCATCCGCAACAATGCGCATGTGATCCAGAGCAACAGCGGCCAGCTCATGGGCTCTGCTGACGCGTTGTCGCGCCGCACGGAAGCGCAGGCTGCGTCGCTTGAGGAAACCGCCGCGGCTGTCGAGGAAATCACGGTCACGGTCAGATCCTCCGCCGGCCGTGCGCAGGAGACCAACCGTGCCGTTGCCGAAACCAAGAAGAGTGCGGACAATTCCGCATCCGTGGTTTCGAATGCCATCGCCGCCATGGCACGTATCGAAGACGCTTCCCGCCAGATCGAGCAGATCATCGAGGTGATCGACGATATCGCCTTCCAGACCAACCTGCTGGCCCTTAACGCCGGCATCGAGGCCGCGCGGGCAGGCGAGGCCGGCAAGGGCTTTGCCGTCGTGGCGCAGGAAGTCCGCGAACTTGCCCAGCGTTCGGCCGATGCCGCCCGCCAGATCAAGAGCCTGATCGATAAATCCACGGACGAAGTCGCAAACGGTTCGGCACTGGTTCAGGAAACGGGCGCTGTGCTGGCGGCGATCAGCCAGCAGATCGTCGCGATCAGCGGCCACGTCAATACGATTGCGACCGCAAGCGCCGACCAGTCTGCGGCGCTGCAGGAGGTCAATGGCTCCGTCAACCAGATGGACCAGATGACCCAACAGAACGCATCTATGGTGGCTGAAACGACGGCTGCCGCCCGCGCGCTTGCCGCCGAGGCCGATACGCTGATGTCGATGGTCGAGCAGTTCAGGCTGGAGAAAAACGGCGCCGAACGGGGACACCAGCGGGCGCGAGCCGCATAGGCGTCTTCAGCCGGAAAACAACAGAAATTTGCAAAGGCCCGGTTTCGTCCGGGCCTTTGCCGTTTGGGCTTATGACGCTGTGCGAAACAGCTGCCTGAGAGAATGCACCGCGCGCATCAGGCGTATCCGCGCCGCCGGCGGCTGTGGCCGGCGCCTCTTGCGCTCGTCTTGATGTTTTGAAAGCTCGTTGGCCAGGATGGCCATGGTCATCAGGTCGTTCATGGTCTTCAACTCCTTCCGTTCGGCCTATGGGGGCCGGGCAATTCGGACAGACTGAAAATATCTTTCAAAAAATGCTTTACATAGACCATAATTGCGTAGACATTTTTCAATTATGAAAGACATCGATTGGGACGTCTACAAATGTTTCCTGACCGTAGCGCGGGGCAATGGCCTCACCGGCGCCGCTCAGGTCACGGGTCTCAGCTCCGCCACGATCGGGCGGCGGATGCTGGAGCTTGAGCAACACACCGGGCGTTCTCTCTTCAACCGCAGCCAGACGGGGTATACGTTGACCGCCGATGGCCGTTTCCTGTTCGATCAGTTGCAGGACATGGAGGCGGCCGCCCGCAAGCTCGACCACTGGCACCGTGAAGCCGAGGGGCAGACGACGGTGCGCATCGCCGCCGGCACCTGGATTGCCTGGCTGCTTTCGGAGAACTTTCCGGCGATCCGGACGGAACGGGATGCCTTTCGCATCGATCTGCATATTGGTGAAACAAGGGCTAACCTCGCCTATCGGGAGGTCGATATCGGCATCCGCGCCTTCGAGCCGGAGGAGCCGAACCTCGCCGCCCGCCCGGTCGGTCTCGTCGCCTATGCCCTCTACCAGCGCCGCAACGCGCCTGAAGAAAAACCGGGGCGCTTCGTTGCGGTCAGCGAGGAGGATGCTCTCTCCGCCTACCTGCGATGGCCGCACCAGAATGCTGCGGATCGTATCGTCGCATTTGCCAACCGGCCGCGCTCTTTGCTCGATCTGGTCCGCGCGGGGGCGGGGAAGGGCGTGCTTCCCTGTTTTGTCGGCGATCTCGATCCCGAACTCGAGCGGGCGGGCGAAGACATCCCGGAGCTTGCCCATCGCCAGTGGATCGTCATGAACAATGACGACCGCCATCGCCGCGATATCCGCACGGTGGCTGACCGCATGACCAAGCTGCTCAAAAGCCACGCCGATATCTTTGCCGGCAAGCGCCCGAGCCGGGCGCTCTGACGGCGTTCCAAAGGAAACAGCGCATCGGCGGAATTGTCTCTACAACCTTTACATCGGTTCAAGGAGATGGTCCCATGCGCTTCAGTCTGCTTCATACCATGAAAGACAGCATCTGGTGGGACACCATCGAAGGCACCTCTGCTGCCGACATGATCGAGATCGGTTTCGGCAATGACACCGTATATGGTCGCGCCGGCGATGACGTGATCTGGGACAAGGATGGCGCCCACAGAGAGGACATCTGGCTCGGCAGCGACGACACGATCAACGGTGGATCGGGCGACGACCTGATCTTCGCCGGTTGGGGCAGCGACAAGATCGATGGCGGTTCTGGCCGTGATACGCTCGATTATCGCTACAGCCGTTCCTCGGTCACGATCGACCTGCGCAGTGGCACAGGCTCCGGCAACAATGACTCCGCCGCAAAGGGCGACAGGATCACTGGTATCGAAGAAGTTCACGGCTCCAACTTCAACGATATCATGATCGCCGGAACCAACCAGACCATCTATGGCGACAAAGGCAATGACACATTGAAAGGCGGCACGGGCGCTTCCCAACTCGAAGGCGACGCAGGCAACGATCTCATGATCATCATGTCGTCGGAGAACAGCGCGAACGGCGGGATTGGCTATGATACGGCCGATTTCTCAAACCTTGGCTATGGCATTGCGGCTGGGTACAGCGCTTCGCGCGCTATTGCCGAAGGCTTTGATGCACGGCGGGCCAGCGCGATTGCAGAGAAGATCATCGGCACCGATTTCGACGATTATATTCATGTCGGCGCATTTTCCAGAGAATCCTTCACAGTCGAGGCCGGTTTCGGCCGTGACCATCTGATCGGCGGCGGCGGCAATGACATTCTTCGCGGTGGCGCCGGTCGTGACTGGCTCGAAGGCGGTGACGGCTCGGACAGGCTTTACGGCGGCTCTGGCGACGACGAGCTGGAAGCTGGTTACGGCGGTGATCGCATGTTCGGCGAAAGCGGTCGCGACGAACTGATCGATGGCCCCGGCGATGACCATATGGACGGCGGTGCCGGCAACGATCTGCTGCGCACCAACGTTGGTGAGGATACGTTGATCGGCGGATCGGGAGCCGACACGTTCCAGTTCGAAAGCTGGTCGCAATATGCAGCCCGCGCAACCATCAGCGACTTCAACCGCGCCGTCGATATCATCGATCTCTCGGATATCGACGCCAATACGAATATCGGCGGCAATCAGGCCTTCATCTTCGATGCCACAGGGTCGGGGGCCATCGGTACGCTCAGCGCGAAGATCGTGGGCAACAACACAGTTGTGTCGACGGTCGCAGACATCGAAGGCAGCTTTGTCTTGGACATGGAGATCGTCCTGAAGGGCAAGTTTCAGCTGACGGCGGCGGATTTCATTCTCTGATCGATCTGGTTCCGCAAACGAAAAACCCTCGGCGGGGCAGGGCGCGCCGAGGGTTCTGGCCGGAAGCCTGTAAGGGGACAGCCTGTCAGCCCCGGCCCTGCGTAACGATGACGGGGATCAAGAGATCACCCCAGTTGCCGGCGCCGCCATGGTGGCGGGCGGAGCGGACGAGTTCGACGGAGACGCCAGCCTCGACCGCCTTCATGACGGCATGGTTCAGCCGGTGCAGATCGTTGGCGACAGTGCGGATCATTGCCTGCTGCTCGGGGGTCATGGCGGAAGCCTGTTCTTCGGCGCGTTCCTTCACCTGGGTCTTGATGGGGGCCTGGACTGTCATGGCATTTCTCCTCTTCTCTTCGGGGTTTTTGAATGTGGTGTTTCAGGCCTCCCCGATTGCTGGGAAGGGTAGACGGTGATGCGGCATCTCCCTTCTCCCCGCGTGCGGGGATAAGGTGGCCGACAGGCCGGATGAGGGGCGGGGTCACAACAACAGTGAATGCCGAAGCTTTTGCCCCTCACCCTAGCCCTCTCCCCGCACGCGGGGAGAGGGGACGATAGAGTTACTCCGCAGCCGGGCGGAACTGTTCGTGCTCGGTCGATTCATGCATCGCGGTCGTCGACGACTGGCCGCCGGTGATCGCCATGGAGACGGCGTCGAAATAGCCGGTGCCGACTTCGCGCTGGTGCTTGGTTGCGGTGTAGCCGTTGATTTCGGCTGCGAATTCCGCTTCCTGCAGCTCTGAATAGGCCGCCATCTGGCGTTCCTTGTAGCCGCGCGCCAGTTCGAACATGCCGAAGTTCAACTGGTGGAAGCCGGCGAGCGTGATGAACTGGAACTTGTAGCCCATCGCGCCCAGCTCGCGCTGGAACTTGGCGATCGTTGCGTCGTCGAGGTTCTTCTTCCAGTTGAACGACGGCGAGCAGTTATAGGCGAGCAGCTTGCCCGGATGCGCCTTGTGCACGGCCTCGGCAAACTTGCGGGCCTGTTCAAGGTCCGGCTTGCCGGTTTCCATCCAGATCAGGTCGCAATGCGGCGCATAGGCGATGGCGCGGGCGATGCAGGGCTCGATGCCGTTCTTGACGTTGTAGAAGCCCTCGACCGTGCGGCCCTTGTCCTTGTCGACGAAGGGCTGGTCGCGCTCGTCGATATCGGAGGTCAGGAGCTTTGCGGCTTCCGCGTCGGTGCGGGCAACGATCAGCGTCGGCGTGCCCATGACGTCGGCGGCAAGCCGCGCGGCATTGAGGTTGCGGATATGGGCCGCGGTCGGGATCAGAACCTTGCCGCCGAGATGGCCGCACTTCTTTTCAGATGCCAGCTGGTCCTCGAAGTGAACGCCGGCGACACCGGCCTCGATGAAGGCCTTCATGATCTCGAAGGCGTTGAGCGGCCCGCCGAAGCCGGCTTCCGCGTCGGCGACGATCGGCGCGAACCAGGTGTCGACCGACAGGCCCTTGCCTTCGGAGGTCTCGATCTGATCGGCGCGCTGCAGGGTGCGGTTGATGCGCTTGGCAAGCTCCGGTGCAGCATTGGCCGGATAGAGCGACTGGTCGGGATACATGGCAGACGCCGTGTTGGCATCCGCAGCAACCTGCCAGCCCGAGAGATAGATTGCCTTCAGGCCGGCGCGAACCATCTGCATGGCCTGGTTGCCGGAAAGCGCGCCGAGCGCGTTGACGAAATCTTCTTCGTGGATGAGCTTCCAGAGGCGATTGGCGCCCATTTCCGCCAGCGTCTGCCTGATCTGGACCGAGCCGCGCAGCTTGAGGACGTCTTCTGGCGAATAGGGACGCTCGATGCCGTCGAAGCGGCCTTCCGGTGCGCCGGGAACGAGATTGTAAAAATCAGTCATAGCTTTCTCCTCATTGTCTGCATCGCCTCCGACTTTCGTTGAAGGTCAGGCTCATAGCCCCTCCGGATCTGTCATTTTATTTACAGTGAACGCTTCGCAGATGCGAGAAAAATGGATTTATTGTTGCTTAAAAAGGGGTTATGATGTGTAATCTGTGACAGGGTGGGTTTGTAATTTTGTAAAAAATGTAAAATCTTCTTCGGAAGTCGATTTTGTAAAAGGTTGTGACAGTGGCGGAAAACAAGATCTTTGCCGGCCCCCGCGTCCGGCGTATCCGCAATGCGCAGGGGCTCACGCAGACGGCCATGGCCGATGCGCTCGGCATTTCGCCGTCCTATCTGAACCTGATCGAGCGCAACCAGCGGCCCCTGACCGTCCAGCTGCTCCTGAAGCTCGCCTCCGTCTACAAGCTGGACCTTGAGGAACTGCGCGGCGAAACCTCCGACAACATCGCCGAGCTGCGCGCGATGTTTTCCGATCCGCTGCTGTCCGGCGAGCTGCCGGGCGATCAGGAGCTGATCGAGGTGGCGGAGGCCGCGCCGAATGTCGCGAGCGGTATCCTAAAGCTCTACCGCGCCTACCGTGAGCAATCCTTGCGGCTGAAGGATCTGAGCGGGCTGCTGGCGGAGGAGGGGCATGTCGCCGCCCTTTCCGGCGCCCGTTTGCCGGCGGATGAGGTGCGCGACGTTCTGGAGGCGCGGCCTTCTTATTTCGAAGATATCGAGGTCGCTGCGGAAGCCTTTCACACGGCGCTTGCCCCGGCGGACGATCTCGGCGGCGCCTTGAAGGAGTGGCTGCGCAAGAACCATGGCATGACGATCCGGACGTTGCCGGTGCATGTGATGCCCGGCCTGCGCCGTCGTTTCGATCGCCATTCCATGCGGCTTTTTCTGTCCGAGCGGCTATCCCTGCAGGATCAGTTGCGCGAGATCGCCATGGAGACCGCGCAGATAGTCTTGCACGAGGCGTTGTCGAGTGAGCTCGATCGCCTGTCGCTTTCGACCAGTGAAGCGCGACGTATCGCCCGCTTCGAGCTTGCGCGGTATGCGGCGCTGGCCTTGATGATGCCCTATGGCGCTTTCCTCGCGGCGGCGCAGCGGTTGAAATATGATCTTTCGGCGCTCGCCGCCCGTTTCCGCGTGTCGTTCGAGCAGGCGGCAAGCCGGCTCGCCACGCTGCAGCGGCCGGGTGCGGCAACGATCCCTTTTTTCCTGATGGAAATCGACAGTGCCGGAAACCGCCTCCGGCTTTCGGGCGCACAGGGATTTCCGAAAGCCCGCTTCGGCGGCAGCTGTCCCAAGCTCAATATCTATTCCGCCTTCGCGCAGCCGGGGCAGGTGCTGGCGGAGCGGGCGGAGATTTTTGGTGGCGGCGAGTTTCTCGTCGTCTCCCGCACGGTCGAGGGGCCGCAAGCCGGTTTCGGCGAGCGCGTTCGACGCACCGCGCTGCTGATCGGCTGCGATGCCAGCCATGCGGCAGAAACGGTCTACGGCGAAAGCCCGCTCGCGACGGTCGCGGCGGGCACGGCCTGCCGGCTCTGCGAGCGGCAGGGCTGCCTGGCGCGGGCCGAGCCGCCGGTGACCCGGCCGCTCGGTTTGGATGAGATGGTGACCGGCTTCAGCGCCTTTGATTTTCAGTAGCTGACCGGATGGTGGCTCGGCAGCAGCGGCGCTTCGGTTGCGAAGCATTCCGAAGCAAGCCCGGTCGTGTAGCCGCGGGTGATATGGGCGCGCGAGGCATAGACCGGGTTCTTCATCAGCACGGCATGCAGTTCCGGCAGGTTGTAATAGGGCACGCCGGGATAGAGGTGATGCTCGAGGTGATAGTTGATGTTGTGGGGCGCGAAGAACAGCTTTTCCCAGTGATAGGGATAGACCGTGCGCGAGCTGCCGAGTTCGTCTGAATAATCCATGCTGCCGAAATGCTCCGCCACGCTGCGGACATAGAGGAACATGCAGAAGAAGGTAAGGAACGGCACGACCCAGTAGGCGGCAAAATCGTTCCAGAGCCCGAAGACCGAGAAGATCACGCCGGCCAGCACATAAAATCCGATGCGCAGCGCCTTGTAGGTGCGGGTCGAGCGATCGTGCTCGCCGATGCGCTTGGAGACGTGGATGATGTCGCGGATCGAATTCACCACGAAGAGATAGCCTGCCAGCTGCACAAGACCGCGCCAGACCTTCTGCGGGAAGGTGAACTGCGCCATGCCGAGCTTGGCCGACCAGTCGGGGTCGTCCTCGGTGTTGGTGTGCTGGTGGTGGGCGAGGTGGTTCATCCGGTAGCCATCGACGGTGGCGAGGATCGGCCATGCGAGCAGCAGGTCGCTCAGCCAGTCGCTGACCTTGCGGTTCTTGATGATGCGGTAGTGGGCTGCCTCGTGCATGAGGCAGCCGAAGGCGTGCATGCGACCGGCAATGACCATCACGGCCGCGAGATAGGCGAGCGGGTGCTGCATATATTTGCTGAAGGCGATGGCCGCGGCGATCAGGGCCCAGTCGAAGGCGATCGCAAGAAGGGTTCTGTGGGGCTGAAGCACGGAAAGCCGCTTCAGCTCGCGCGGATCGATCCGCGGAGATTTCGTTGCCATGACTGTCACTCCGAAACGCAAGACACTGGAGACGGCGGCAGGGTGCCATCGCGATCAGGGTTAATCAATCGTAAACACGGCCGTTAAAGATTGATATAAACTTATGGTTAACCCTGTTTGTCTGGCTGCCTCTGATCCTGTGTGCATCGCGGGCGGATTCCTGAAAAACACGTTTTTTGAAGAGCTTGCTAAAATCGGGAGCGTGTTTGAAGACTTCGAGGAAGCGCCGAAAAGCGCTTGTGGTTGTGTGAAAACATGCCTAACCTCACCTTGCGCATAGAGTGGGCCGCCCGGCGACTGACGCCAGACCACCGGACGCGGGCCAAAAAAACCAAGGGGAATTTTATGTCGCGTAAGATTGTTTCAGCTTTTGCTGCGCTGATCCTTGCCGGGTCGGCATCCATTGCCAGCGCGCAGGAGCGCGTCGTCAACGTTTTCAACTGGTCCGATTATATCGACGCCAGCATTCTCGAAGATTTCACCAAGGAAACCGGCATCAAGGTCGTCTATGACGTCTTCGATTCCAACGAAATTCTTGAAACCAAGCTGCTGGCCGGCGGCTCGGGTTACGACGTCGTCGTTCCGACGGCGACCTTCCTGCAGCGCCAGATCGCGGCCGGCGTGTTCCAGAAGCTCGACAAGACGAAGCTGCCGAACATCACAAATATGTGGGACGAGATCACCAACCGCATCGCCACCTACGATCCCGGCAACGAATATGCCGTGGACTACATGTGGGGCACGACCGGCATCGGCTATAACGTCGAAAAGGTGAAGGCGATCCTCGGTACGGATGAAAAGCCGACCTGGGATGTGCTGTTCAATCCCGACGTCGCCGCCAAGTTCAAGGATTGCGGCATCCACATCCTCGACTCCCCGACCGATGTGGTGCCGTCCGTTCTGCTCTATCTCGGCCTGAACCCGGACAGCCACGCGCCTGAGGATCTGGCCAAGGTTGAAGAGGCGCTTCTCAAGGTTCGCCCGTTTGTGCGCAAGTTCCACTCCTCCGAGTATATCAACGCACTCGCCAACGGCGATATCTGCCTGGCCATCGGCTATTCGGGCGACGTCTTCCAGGCGCGTGACCGTGCTGCCGAAGCGGATGCCGGCGTGAAGGTCGATTTCTCGATCCCGCCGACAGGCGCCCAGATGTGGTTCGACGTGATGGCGATCCCCGCGGATGCGCCGCACCCCGAGGAAGCGCACGCCTTCATTAACTACATGATGAAGCCGGAAGTCATCGCAAAGGCCAGCGATTATGTCTTTTACGCCAATGGCAACAAGGCATCGCAGCAGTTCATCAGCAAGGACGTGATCGGCGACACCGCGATCTATCCGCCGGAAGACGTCATGAAGAAGCTCTTCACCACCACGCCCTTCGACGCCAAGGAACAGCGGGTGCTGACGCGGATGTGGACCAAGGTCGCCACCGGCCAGTAATCCAAACACCAAAGAAACTGCCCGGACCTCAAATCCGGGCAGTTTTATAAGGGCCATAGGCCCCGCATAAAGATCACATCATTCGGGGATAGATGATGAAGTCACTCGGCAGTATCCGGCGTTCCTTTGCTCCTTGGACCGATCCGACGTCCAAGCCATTCATTTCCTTTAAAAATGTTACGAAGAAGTTCGGTGATTTCGTCGCCGTCGATGACCTTTCGCTCAACATCTATACCCGTGAGTTTTTCGCTCTTCTGGGCGCGTCCGGCTGCGGAAAATCGACGCTGCTGCGCATGCTCGCCGGCTTCGAGCAGCCGACCTCTGGCGAAATCATTCTGGACGGCCAGAGCCTTGCCGGCATCCCGCCCTACAAGCGGCCCGTCAACATGATGTTCCAGTCCTATGCGCTCTTTCCGCATATGTCCGTTGAGACCAACATCGCCTTCGGCCTGAAGCAGGACGGCATGCCGAAGCCGCAGATCGCCGAGCGCGTCGATCAGATGCTGAAGCTGGTGAAGCTTGAGAAGTTTGCCAAGCGCAAGCCGCATCAGCTTTCCGGCGGCCAGCGCCAGCGCGTGGCGCTTGCCCGCTCGCTCGCCAAGCGGCCGAAGGTCCTGTTGCTCGACGAGCCGCTCGGCGCGCTCGACAAGAAGCTGCGCGAGGAAACCCAGTTCGAACTGATGGACCTGCAACAGGAACTCGGCCTCACCTTCGTCATCGTCACCCACGATCAGGAAGAAGCGATGACCATGGCAGACCGCATCGCGCTGATGGCGCATGGCAAGGTCATCCAGGTCTCGACCCCGGCCGAAATCTACGAGGCTCCGAACTCGCGCTTCGTGGCGGATTTCATCGGTGACGTGAATATCTTCGATGGCACAGTTTCGTCGAGCGAGGATGGCAAGCTACAGATCGAGACCGAGTCCGGTTTTCCCATCCGTGTCGCAGCGACAGATGCACCTGCAGTTGGCGCCAAGGCCGGGTTTGCGGTTCGCCCTGAAAAGATCAAGGTCAGCCGCGAAGAGCCGGTTTCGTTCGGAACCAACGCCATGCGCGGCGAGATCTGGGATATCGGCTATCTCGGCGACATGACTGTGTTCCATGTCCGGCTGCCCGATGGCAAGGTCGTCAAGGCGTCATCGCTCAATGCGGTGCGTGCCGTCGAGGACCCGTTGGGCTACGAGCAGGAAGTCTGGATATCCTTCGCCGAGGATGCCGGCGTCGTGCTGAAGGATTGAGCCCATGAGCAGGATCGGTTCGGCCATCTTCAACCGCCTCGTGATCATCATCCCTTACGCCTGGCTGCTGTTCTTCTTCCTCATTCCCTTCGTCATCGTGTTGCGCATCTCGCTGTCCACGACGGCCGTGGCGATGCCGCCCTACACGCCGGTCTTCGATCTCGCCGAGGGAATCTCCGGCATCATCGCGGGCGTGAAGGAGTTCTCCTTCGACAATTACATCTGGCTGACGGAAGACGCGCTCTACGCCAAGGCCTATATGTCGAGCGTCATCATCGCGTTCATCTCGACGATCCTGACGCTGCTGATCGCCTATCCTATCGCCTATGGCATGGCGCGGGCGCCAAGCGGCATTCGCCCGACGCTGCTGATGCTCGTGATACTGCCCTTCTGGACGAGCTTTCTGATCCGCGTCTACGCCTGGATCGCGATCCTGAAACCGGAAGGTCTGCTCAACCAGTTCCTCATGTCGATCGGCGTCATCAGTGAACCGCTGATCATCCTCAACACCAATTGGGCGATCTATATCGGTATCGTCTATTCCTATCTGCCCTTCATGGTGCTGCCGCTCTATTCGGCGCTGGAAAAGATGGATCACAGCCTGACGGAAGCGGCACTTGACCTCGGCTGCACGCCGATCTCGGCCTTCTGGCGCGTCACGTTCCCGCTTTCCATTCCGGGCGTGGTCGCCGGCTGCCTGCTGGTCTTCATTCCTGCCGTTGGCGAATTCGTCATCCCCGACCTGCTCGGCGGTTCGGAAACACTGATGATCGGCAAGACCCTGTGGAACGAATTCAACGCCAACCGCGACTGGCCGGTCTCTGCCGCCGTGGCAACGATCCTGCTGCTCATTCTGGTGGTGCCGATCATGTTCTTCCAGCATGCCCAGACCAAGGCTGACGGGGAGGGCCGCTGATGTCGACCTGGTCCCGTTTCAACATCGTTTCGATCATCGTCGGCTTTGCCTTCCTTTACCTGCCGATCGTGCTGCTCGTGATCTTCTCGTTCAACGAATCGAAGCTGGTCACGGTCTGGGCGGGCTTTTCGACGCGCTGGTATGTGCAGCTTTTCCAGAATCAGGCGCTCTTGGATGCTGCCTGGGTGACGATCCGCGTGGCGCTGATCTCTGCGACGGTCGCTACCGTGCTTGGCACGTTCGCGGCGCTTGCCATGACGCGCTACACGCGCTTCCGCGGCCGCATGCTGTTTTCCGGCATGATCTATGCGCCGCTGGTCATGCCGGAAGTCATCACCGGTCTCTCCATGCTGCTGCTCTTCGTCGCCATCGGCTTTGATCGCGGCTTCTGGACGCTGACGCTCGCCCACATCACGTTTACGATGTGCTTCGTCGCCGTCGTCGTGCAGTCGCGACTTCTGTCCTTCGATCGCTCGATCGAGGAGGCGGCCATGGATCTCGGGGCAACGCCGGTCTCCACCTTCCTGCAGGTCACGCTTCCGGTCATCGCGCCGGCCGTCTTCTCCGGCTGGGTGCTGGCGCTGACGCTGTCGCTCGACGACCTCGTGATCTCAAGCTTCACGTCGGGTCCGGGTGCCACCACACTGCCGATGAAGATTTACAGCCAGGTGCGCCTCGGCGTGACGCCTGAGATCAATGCGATCTGCACGATCCTGATCGGCATCGTCGCGGTCGGCGTGCTGATTGCTTCGGTCGTCTCTCGCCGCCGCGAAGCCCAGCGCGTTGCAGACGAGCGGGCAGCCTTCGCCCAGTAGGGGTTACGGTTGAGCCGGCAGGGCCGAAAGCGGAGAGATCACCGCATTCGGCCACGACCCGCCCGCGAAGAAGCGGACGGCCGGAGCCGAGTTGTCGTTTGCCGTCAGCGATCCCGCCAATGCCAGGCCGTTGCTGTGGAAGGGGATGACGCCGGTCAGGACCAGCGTATTCTCTTCGCCACGGATCTCCGCCTTTTCCAGTGTTGCAACGCCGTCCTTGAGCATGGCCTCGATCTCGGATGATTGCGTTGGAAACGCGCCGTCGGAAGCTGCCGCGGAATCGAAGAAGCGCCCTTGGGCGATGAGGCTCCGGAAGGTGTCGATATCGAAGCGTGTCAGTGTCCCGCGTCCGCCTCTGAAACGGATATCGCCTGCAAAGTCATTGATCGTGGCGGCATTCAGAGGGGTGGCGGTCGCAAGATCCAGGCTCAATGTGCCTTCGCCCCGCAGTGTCGGGCCATCGATCCCGAGATTTTGCACCAGAGCGCCGAAGTCCGGGTTCTTCAGCGAAACCTGCATTTCCGCACCCTTGGTTCCACCGTCGACCATGCTGATGCGGCCATTCAAAGACCCGCCGGCAAAACCGCTGTCGCCGATGTCGATGGAGGTTCGCTCGCCACTGCTCATGATGCCCGCTGCCAGATCGGTCAGGACGATCTGGCCATAGCTCGCGGTCTGGGCGGAAAGCCGCAGATCGACGTCGAGCCTTTCCAGCAGCGCAATGCCCTGCTGCGATGCGTCGTCCTTGCTCAGCAGGAAGGGAGAGAAAGCGGCGAAGGTTTCCGCCTGCAGCTTGTCGAATGCAAGGCTGCCGTTGAGCTTGTGGCTCTCGCCGGGACGACGCGCGAGATCCATCAGGCCGGTGGCATTGGTGCCGTCCATGGTCAGCGTGAGGTCATCCATCTTAAGCTCGTTGGCCGTCGTGCTGATCGTCGTTTCGAGAGCCAATGAGGATGTCTGCACGGCGGACCCTGCATCCCTTCCGAACCAGCGAGCAAGGCCGGAGAGCGACGGCACGCTCAATTGCAGGCCGCCGTTGACACCCGGATACCGTCCGCCTGCGCCTGTACCATCGAAAGCAATCTGCAGAGGTCCCGAGCCGATTGCGGCACTCAGGCGGCTGTCTCGCCCGGCAAGAAAGGCCATCGGCGCATCGACGGAGAGGTTCAGGTCGACTGGCTCGCCCCCGACGATGGCGCCGAGATTGGCGTTCAGGCGCGCTTCCGGGCTGCGCCATGCGATCGCGCCGATAATCCTGTCGAGCCGGCCGGAGTAGCCGGTCTGCGCATCCTCGAAATCGATGGAGCCGTTCTCGATGACGATATCACCGATAGGTTCTCCGCGCGGTGTTGCTGAGCCTGCGCGTGATTGTTCCATGATGGCCGCGCTCATCCATAGGGGAGTGGGCCAGTTCGACCGCCCTTCTGCATCGCGCCGGACGGTCAGCACGGGTTCCAGTAGGTGGAAGTCGTAGAACACCGGGGTTCCGCTCAAGGCGGCGAGCAGATCGAAATCCGCAGTGATCGCTTTTGCCGTGGCAAAGGGGGCGGTTGTTTCTTCTGTTTCAAAACGGATGTCGGACAGCGTCAGCGCCGGACCTGGCCAGAAACTGATGGAGGCGCTGCCGACGATAGTTGCGCGTGCGCCCGTCCAACGCGAGAGCGCCGCCTCCATGTTGTCCTTGATGAGCGGGGTCGAAATAAAGAGCGGCAGGGCGATCTTGACGAACAGCAGGAAGAGCACGAGACCTGCGGTCGTCCAGCGCAGAAACGGTGAACGCAGCAGGCGCACCCATCCGTCGCGCTTTGCTAAAGATCGAAGGGATGCCGGCATTTCCGCTCTTGTCGCCTTGGCTTGAGGTTGTCGGTTTCTGATAGGCCTTCATCCAGAAGAAATCAAATCCGCGGCGATTGTGCGTCGCTTCCAGGCAGATGTCCCGTCGCCTCGCTCTTTATCTTGCGATGCAGCATGTTATAACGGCGGCCGGTTGGAGTGGAGGATACGCATGCAAGCAGACAAACCCTTGTGGGTTCCCTCGCAGGAGTTCATTGCGGGAACCCCTTTGAGCATTTTCATGGATTGGTGCGCTCAGCGCTTTTCTCTGTCATTTGCCGACGTCGGTGCATTTCATGTCTGGTCCGTCGAGGAGAGGGCCGATTTCTGGAGTGCCGTGTGGGATTTCTGCGAGGTCAGGGGCGAACGGGGCGCGCGTGCGCTGATCGATGGCGACGATATGCTCTCCGCCCGCTTCTTTCCCGATGCAACGCTGAACTTTGCTGAAAACCTGTTGCGGCTTTCGGGCGATGGCGATGCCCTGGTTTTCTGGGGTGAAGACAAGGTGAAGCGTCGGATGTCCTGGGACGAGCTTCGTGCTCTGGTGTCCCGCCTCCAGCAGGCGTTGGTTGCTGCGGGTATCGGCAAGGGCGATCGCATCGCCGCCATGATGCCAAACATGCCGGAAACCATTGCCTGCATGCTGGCAGCCGCGTCGATCGGCGCGATATGGTCGTCCTGCTCCCCGGACTTCGGCGAGCAGGGCGTTCTCGACCGCTTCGGGCAGATCGAGCCCAGCCTGTTCATCGTCTGCGACGGCTACTGGTATGCCGGAAAACTGCAGGATGTGTCTGCCAAGGTCGGCGCGATCACGAGCAAGCTCGGCGTTCCCACGGTCGTCGTTCCCTATGTCGGCGGTACGGAAAAGCTTGCCGCCTCGCTGCAGAACGCCCGCACGCTCGACGATTTCATCGCGCCTTTCCAAGCGCAGTCCATGTCGTATCTCCAGCTCCCGTTTTCCCATCCCCTCTACATTCTCTTCTCCTCGGGCACGACCGGCATTCCGAAATGCATCGTGCATTCGGCGGGCGGCACGCTGCTGCAGCATCTGAAAGAGCATCGCTTCCATTGCGGCCTGGGGCAGGGCGACAGGCTGTTCTATTTCACCACCTGCGGCTGGATGATGTGGAACTGGCTTGCCTCCGGGCTTGCGGTCGGCGCCACGCTCTGCCTTTTCGACGGCTCTCCGTTTCACCCCAGCGGCAATGTGCTGTTTGACTACGCGCAGGAAGAGGGCTTTGCCGTTTTCGGCACCTCGGCAAAGTACATCGATGCCGTGCGCAAGGGCGGCTTTACACCGGTTTCCACCCACGACCTGTCGTCGCTTCGCCTGATGACCTCGACGGGTTCACCCTTGTCGCCGGAAGGTTTCAGCTTCGTCTATGAAGGCATCAAGCCGGATGTCCAGCTCGCCTCGATTTCCGGCGGAACGGATATCGTGTCCTGTTTCGTGCTCGGCAATCCGTTGAAACCCGTCTGGCGTGGCGAAATCCAGGGGCCGGGGCTCGGCCTCGCCATGGACGTCTGGGATGATGAAGGTCATTCCGTTCGTGGCGAAAAAGGCGAGCTCGTGTGCACCAAGGCCTTTCCATCGATGCCGGTCATGTTCTGGAACGATCCCGACGGCAAGAAGTATCGCGCGGCCTATTTCGAGCGTTTCGATAACGTCTGGTGTCATGGCGATTTTGCCGAATGGACGGATCATGGCGGCATCATCATTCATGGCCGCTCGGATGCGACGCTCAATCCTGGCGGTGTCCGTATCGGCACGGCCGAGATCTACAACCAGGTCGAGCAGCTCGAGGAGGTGGCGGAAGCGCTTTGCATCGGTCAGGATTGGGATGACGACGTTCGCGTCGTGCTCTTCGTTCGTCTCGCCGCCGGGCAAACGTTGAGCGACGAGCTTGTCGGCAGGATCAAGACGAAAATCCGCACCGGCGCTTCGCCGCGCCATGTGCCGGCAAAGATCATTGCCGTGACGGATATTCCGCGGACCAAATCCGGAAAGATCGTTGAACTTGCGGTTCGCGAGGTGGTCCATGGGCGCCCGGTCAAGAACAAGGAAGCGCTTGCCAATCCGGAAGCGCTCGATCTTTACGCGGGACTTGCCGAGTTGAAAGTATAGCGGTTAAAGCGCCGCAGTTTTGTTAATCTTTTCGGGCCTCGCGTGTTAACCACTTCGCAAAGCTTGCCGAAAAGGGCAAGAAATGACGGATCGTCTGGAAAGGTTTTGTTTACGGTTGGCAGCGCATTTTGAGTTCAACTTGAGGCTGACCAATGCGGGGTTGGCTTGCGGCTTCTGCCGCCGGACATGATGTCTATTCCCCTCGAGCTTCTGTTTAGCATTAAATTTCAAAGCAGCCGTTTGGCTGCTTTTTTTTGCGCAGGCTCAGCATCTGAAGATGGAAATCGGTGCCTTATCGTCCGCGATCGAGTGATCGCGACACCAGGATCACCGGGATCATGCCGGTCAGCACGATGATCATCGCGGCGACCGAGGCATCCTCGACCTTGGCGCGGGATGCCTGCTCGTAGACCAGCGTTGCCAGAGTATTGAAGTTGAAGGGCCGTAGCATGATCGTTGCGGAAAGCTCCTTCATCGATTCGATAAAGACGAGCAGTGCGGCCGAAAGAACGGCGGGGCGCATCATCGGGATGAGCACGCTCCAGAGCGTTTGCGTGCCGTTGCGGCCAAGCGTGCGCGCTGCCATGTCAAGGTGTGGGGAAAGTTTTTGGAAGCCCGCTTCGATCGAGCCCTCCGCCATGGTGAGGAAACGAACCGTGCAGGCATAGATGATCGCAAAACCGGTTCCAGAAAGCAGGAGGCCTGTCGAAATGCCGGCATATTGCCGCAGTATCGCATCCACCCCGTTGTCGAAACCTGCGAGCGGAAAGAGGACGCCGATCGCCAGCACGGTTCCCGGCACGCCATAGCCGATGGAGGACAGGCGACCGGCAATCGTGATCAGGCGCGAACGGCTGCTGCGGGCTGCGTAAGCCAGGACAAACCCGAGAACGACGGTGAGGAGGGCGGCCGTGGCCGAAACCATGATGCTGTTCAGCAGCGCTTTCAAAAGGCGCGGTTCCAGAAGCTGGTGCAGCCGCTTGAGCGCATAATCTCCCAGAACCAGGAAGGGTACGGCGAACCCCAAGAGGATCGGAAGCGTGCAGGCTGCGGTCGCCATCCACTTGCGCCATCCCGTCAGATGCAGGCGCGTGGCGTCGTGCACGGCCGTCGTGGTCTTCTGGCTGGCGAAACGCTGACGGCGGCGCGCTACGCGCTCCATCACCATCAGGCCGACGACGAACACGAGCATGATGCAGGCAATCTGGGCCGCGCCGGCCAGGCTGCCGCGATTGAGCCAGGTATCGTAAATCGAGAAGGTCAGCGTCTGCACGCCCAGAAACTCGACGGCGCCGATGTCGTTGAGAGTTTCCATGGCGACCAGCGTCAGGCCGACCATGATCGCCGGTCGCGCCATCGGCACCTGGATTTTCAGGAAGACCCGCAGAGGGCTCGCGCCGAGCGTGCGCGCGACATCGGCTGCGGCGCGCCCCTGCATCAGGAACATGGATCGGCAGGCAAGGTAGATATATGGATAGAGCACGGAACTCAGGATGAGCACCGCGCCTCCAAGGGAGCGGATATCGGGGAACCAGTAGTCGCGGCTCGTCGTGAAGCCGAAGAGAAAGCGGATCAGCGACTGGATCGGTCCTGTGAAGGTAAAGAGCTCGCCGAATGCGTAGGCCGAGAGATAGGCCGGTATGGCGAGCGGCAGAACCAGCGCCGCCGAAAGGATCCGCCGGCCCGGAAAATCGCAGCTTGCCACCAGCCATGCGGTGGTGATGCCGACAAGGCAGGTCGCCATGCCGGTCATGATGATCAGCAGCATGGTCCGGGCCGTGGCGCGCGGGATGACGTTGGAGATCAGGTGCGGCCAGTCGGCACCGCCGCCGCTGATCGCCAGCCAGATGATCGCGACGATCGGCACCAGAACGATAGCACAGGCCAGGATCGCCCCGGTCGCCAGCCCCGGATGGCCGCCGGCCATGCCCCGGGACCTGAATTTGCGCTTGAGGGGATGCGCGCTTGCCGCTGCCGATGTCTGCACTGCGCGTCTTCTCCGGCGCCAAGCGTTTCCAGATAGAAGCGCTCTAGTCCTAAAGAGAGGGAAAGGCAACGCTACCTGCGGTGTCAGTTCGCCAGAACGCGCTGCGGAGGGAAGCTGACTTCCACCAGCGTGCCTTCGTTCGGTGTCGAGCTGATGGAAAACTGCGCCCTGTTGGCTTCAGCCATTGCCTTAGTCAGGGGCAGTCCGAGGCCGGTGCCGTCTCCGCGCTTGCGCACGCCTGTCGTTACCTGCCGGAACGGCTTCATCGCCTGCTCAAGCTCGCTGCGGGTCATGCCGATGCCGGTATCGCGAATGCGCAGGATCACGCAGCCATTGGCTTCATAAGCCGTGGAAACGACGATCTGGCCGCCTGCCGGGGTAAAGCGGATGGCATTGGAGAGGATGTTGAGCGCCATCTGCTTGATCGAGCGGCTGTCGGCAACGACGTTCGGCACGGCGGTCGACAGCGAGGTGCGGATGATCACCCGCTGGCTGTTGGCCTGCGGCTGCACCAGCGATACCGCCTCGGAGATCGCTTCATTGATCTCGACGGCGCTGAATTCAAGCTCCATCTCGCCCGCTTCGATCTTGGAGATGTCCAGCAGGTCGTTGACGATATCGAGCACATGGCGGCCGGAGCGACCTATGTCGCTCGCATATTCGACATAGCGCGGATTGCCGATCGGTCCGAAATGTTCCGACGCCATCATGTCAGAGAAACCGATGATCGCGTTGAGCGGGGTGCGGATTTCGTGGCTGATGCGGGCAAGCGATTCCGTCTTGTGGGCGTTGGCCGTTTCGGCGGCGCGCTTGGCGCTTCGCAGTTCTTCCTCGGTCCGCTTCCACTGGGTGATGTCGCGGATGACGGCGCAGTAACCGTTGGACGACGCCAGCCTGCCCATGGTCATGAACAACGGGATGAATCCGCCGGATGCTTCGCGGCCGATCACCTCACGACCGTCGTTCAGGACGCTGGCGACGCCATGGCCGGAGAGGCCGGCGAGATAATCCAGAACCGCCTTTTGGCTTTCATGGGCAAAGAGTGAGGCAAAAGGTTTGCCGCGGATTTCCTCGTCATCATAATTGAAGAGCGCGCTGGCCGAGCGGTTCAGCGAGCGGATTTCGTTGTCAGCGCCGATCACCACGACACCGTCGGTCGCGGTCTCCAGAATGGATTGCAATTCCTCGATCTGCATGTGCAGCGCCGCGGTTTCCGGCAGCGCTTTCTCCGCATCGACAGGCTCCTCGACCGGCGCCGGAAGAGGCGAAGCCTGGGCGAGCGCCAGCATCAGGGCGCTCTTGTCCTGCCAGCGTACGGATTGCAGGCGGGCGGTCACGTTCACAAGGCGCCCGTCGTTGCGCAGCAGCATCATGGTGCCGGCCGGAAGATCGGAAAAGCCCTCGTCATCACCCGCAAACAGGGCGTCGATACCGCCCTCGGCATCCAGCGCAGCCAGACTGTCGTAACCGGTCAGCGCCAGGAACTCCGGATTGGCATGGTAAAGCGTGTCGCCGCTGTGAATAAGAAGCGCCACAGGAAGCGAATCGACGAAATCCGGGGTCAGCCCACCGCTCTCCCCGGTCTGGGTCACGACGAGGGGAGGTTCCGGGATGGGGGCGTCTTCCGCTTCGTCGTCCTCGATCACGGCGGTATGATCGTCGATACCGGCAAATTCGTCGGAATCGATCCGCGGGCTCACCGGCTTTTCCATGCCGGTGAAGGGATCCGTCTCAGCGGTGTCGGCCGTGGTCGGCTCCTGTTCCGTGTTGGCGGCTTCCAATCCTTCCCCGAGTTGGCGGGCGATTTCCCGGAAGGCGGCCTGCTCATTGCGGGTCAGCGCCTCGGATGGCGATTTGCGGTGGGAGTCGAGCACAACGATCTTGTCGCTCTCGCGGCGACCGGGCGTGTCGACAATCCTGAGAGCAGGCAATTCCCCGCGGAACGGGTCCTCGATTGACGGTTCCTCGGCAGGGGGGGCGCTCAGGTCTGCAAAAAGATCGCCATTGCCGCGCTCGGATTGCCGGGTGTCCACCGGCGTCGGCATGGTTTCCGCCTCCGGCGTATCGGGTGCGAACGGCGCCTCGCCACTTGTGTCCGGTAGCTCGGTGCTGCCCTCGCGGATCGTAGGAATATCCCGGTCGATCACGCGATCGCTGGCGACGGCATCGGCAACGCGCACGATGCCGAAACCCCGGAATCCGTCGAACGAACGGTTGCGCGAATAGGTCGGCAGCGCCGCCAGATCGACCGGCACCACCAGAGCCTCCCCCTCGACCGGCCAGAAAACGGTTTTCCCGGACCAAGTGTCGCGCCGCTTCAGAAGATCGGTGATCGTGTTTTCCGGATCAAGCCCGTAGCGTTCGGCAAGGTCGGCAAAGCGCCTGCCCACCACGTTGGCCGAGCGTGGTCCGACCGCACTGGCGAACTCCTCGGAGATTTCGTTGAAAACCCCATCGGCATCGATCTTCCAGACAAAGCGAATTGCGCGTCCCTTGCTGTCGAAGTGAAAAGCTTCATCCGCGGTGTCGACGTCCGCCGGGTTGGTCTCGATCTCCGTCGTGGAGCTGAGATCCAAGGCGGCTTCCGGCTGCTGCTCTTCGCTGAGGAGGTCATCGGCGAGCGGGTCGGTATCGACGCCTGGCTCCGTATCGGCAATCAGCGGGACATCTGCGGCGGCTTCGGACGTTTCGGCCAGATCGGTCTCCGGATGCGGTTCGCCTTCATCAGCCGGCGTGTCTGCAATCGATTCCTCGGGAGGCGGAAGGTCTGAAGCGGTCTCCTCGGATGGGATCTCGGCGGATTCCGTCTCGTCCGGGACATTCTGCGCGTCTTCGCCTTCGGCATCTGGCTCAGAGGGGGCTTCACCGATCGCGGCTTCGGCCTCCGGCAGCTCGAAGAGTTCCGGATCGGATTCCGTTTCCGTGATCGCTTCCGCTACGGCCACAGCGACGTCCGGTGTTTCGGCAACCTCTGCTTCGACGGCAATCTCCGCCTCGGGCGCATACTCTGCCGTTTCCGGGACGTCGTCGGCGTGAACGGTCGGTTCTTCCACCACGATGGGAACGGCCGTTGCCGCAGCCGCCGGCTCACCCCGATCTTCCGGATCGAGATTGCCGAGGATCGTCTCGACCGCGAAAAGCAGGTGCAGGGCGGGATTGTCGGAAAGCTTGCCGATCGCCGCCGGCAGGTGGCCCTTGCCGGTCGCCACCGGGCGCTTGATCAGCCAATCGGGATCGCGCGAGACGGCGGAGACCAATGACTGGCAGGTCTGCGTCGTCATGGCGAGGTCCGCGAAGCCCGCCGAGGCGGCAAGCACGGCACCGTCGGCGTCCAGCACCGCCATATGGGTATCGGGATCATCCAGCCCTGAGATCATTCGGCTTGCGCTTTCGGCGAGGGACAGGCGTTTGCCGATGCTGGGGGCGGAGAAGAGGACGGCTGTCTCCCCCGGTTGCACGGTGATCATTTCGACGGCGGCATTCACCGGCACACTGCGAAAGCCGGAGGCAAGCCGCATCAGGAAGGTCCTGCGATCGCCGCTGCGGCCGAGTTGCCGGGCCGCGGCCGTGAGCTGTCGGAAGGCGACGTCGCCGCGTTCGGCGCCGAGATCGATGAAATCATAGACGGAATTGAAGCCGAAAAGAGTAGCCCCCGCGCCATTCGACCACAGAATGCTGCTCATATCCGGCGAGAAGAGCACGGCTGCATCCCCGCGGGTGAAATGCTCCCGCACCCGTTCATGGACGGCGATATCGATAAAAGGATAAAACTTCGCGGGCATCAGCAAACCTGTCGGCGGAGCCGTCCTTTGGCCGGGATTGTTAACAGTGTATTAATAGCGGCAGGCGGGGGTAGGGTCCAGCTTTCCGGCCGCCCGGCACAGCCTTTCGTCCCGCAAGGTTAACGTGGCTGCCTTGCATATTGTGCAATGCACAAAATGTTGCATTGCACAATATTTTATATTATATCTTAGCCATCAACGAAACAGGAGCCTCGAACGAGGCCAAGCACCAAGGAGCGCAGACATGGCTATCAAGAAGACCGAAGACGCATTTTCCCTCAATGCCTTCGACCCCGCAAAGATCAGCGACGCATTCCGCGAGTTCGCGGAGAAGGGCGCCGTTCAGTCCAAGGAAGCGTACGCCAAGATGAAAACCGCTGCCGAAGATGCAACCAAGACCGTTGAAGCGACGCTTGAAAGCGCCCAGTCCGGCACGGTCGAAATCAGCTTGAAGGCGATCGACGCGCTCCGCACCAATGCCGAAAGCTCGCTGTCCCACATGGAAGCGCTTCTTGGCGTCAAGTCGCTGTCCGAACTCTTCGAACTGCAGACCGCGTTCATCCGCAAGCAGGCCGAGCTTGCCATGGAGCAGGCGAAGTCGATGCAGGAAGCGACCAAGAAGGTCGCTGAAAACGTCGCAAAGCCCAGCAAGGAAGCCGCCGAAAAGGCAATGGCGAACTTCAAGAAGTAAGCCTTCCCCAGGGATTGAAATTCACGGCCGTCGCTCTCCGCGACGGCCTTTGACGTTTGTGAGGACGCTTGCCGTCAGGTTTTTCACAGTCCCGTGCAAGTTAAGGCTTGCAAAAAATCCGGACTGCTTCTATTTCACCCCCCGAAAGCGCATTGCGTTTTTCGATCGTGCGGTTGTAGCTCAGTTGGTTAGAGCGCAGGTTTGTGGCACCTGAGGTCGGAGGTTCGAGACCCCCCAACCGTACCATTTCTCCCTGAAAGAAAATCCCTGCCTTTGGGCGTGGAATTCGACCCTGGATGCTCCATCTTACCCATAGGCATCTACTCCAGCTTGTATTCGTTAAAATCCCGCGGAAAAATTTAGGGAAATTTTCGTTCTGGTTGGTGAGTGTCTGGCGGCAAGACTGCAAGGGAAATGTTATGAGCTCTAAAATTTCGGCGACCAAGACCCGGCTTTTATCGTCTCTCACCTTCAAGATTTTCGCGGTATGCTTCGCCTCCACCCACATTCCCCTGATCGCCCTTGTGGTCTTCCTGCTGCTCGGGTTCGATAGCAATCCGGCACCCGTGCTTGGAATCATTCTTGCCGCGACCCTGATCGGCACGATCTTCTGCCTCGTCACGCTCTGGCTGATGCTGAGACCGCTGCATGATGTCTCGGAAGCCGTGCAGAAATATCGCGCGGTCGGCGCCATTCCGCAATTGTCGAGCAGGCGCAAGGATGAAGTCGGCGTCGTCGCCAACGGCGTCACCAAGTTGATCGCCGATCTCGACGGCACGCTTGCGCAACTGCGCGTCCAGGCTTCGACAGACACGCTGACCGGCCTTGGCAACCGCCGCTGGTTCAAGGAGATCGGCACGCTCGAAGTGGTGCGCGCCGCCAGGGAAAATCAGGTCGTATCCCTGATTGTCTTCGATCTCGATCATTTCAAGTCCATCAATGACGAGTTCGGTCACGAGGTCGGGGATCGTGTGCTGATCGCAGCCGGCGCCGTTATCGAACAGAACCTGCGGCCCTATGATGCGGCCGCCCGGATCGGTGGCGAGGAGTTCTGTGTGCTGCTGCCACGGACGCCAGCGAGAGATGCGGTTGCGATCGCGGATCGCCTGCGCCTCAGCCTCGCCATTCAGACCGTGCCGCCGCTGGCGGCGGGGAGGGTCACGGCAAGTTTCGGCGTCTATTGCGGCGATGCCCGCAACGAGACGCTGGAGGACATGATGGCGGCTGCCGACAAGCAGCTTTATGCCGCCAAGAAAGCCGGGCGCAATACCGTCTTCTGGGGTACCGCCAATCCCAAGGATGGATCGCTTCGCAATCAGCGGTGAGGTGGACAACCCCGGATTTTCAGGGGAAAGAGGCTGAAAATAGTCTCCTGAACCCCTCAAATCTTGAAGCGGGTTGTAAACCTTATATTTACCTCATCCTGTGTGCTTTTCGCACATGCACTCGCCATTAGGATTCTGTTGACCCTTGGCCCCTAGGTTCAGGCTGTTCGATGTAGAACCGGCTCGATGAAGCGCCGCCTGACATGACTATGGGGAATAGGGCACATGAAGTGCATCAAATTTCTGGCGGTTCCCGCCGGAGCACTCGGCTTGCTGCTTATTTTGCTGCCGATGAGTTTGCAGGCCCAGCTCATGCTCAGCTGCGCCGTGCTGGGTGTCATGTTTATCGGCATGACCCGTCCCGAGAGCGCAACCTTCCGCGTCGTCACGCTCGTCTTCGCTGGCATCATCGCGCTGCGCTACGGCTTCTGGCGCACGACCGAAACGCTGCCGGACATTTCCGAGCCGCTGAACTTCATTCCGGGCTTCCTGTTGTATCTCGCGGAAATGTATTGCCTGGCGATGCTGGCGATCAGCTTTTTCATGGTCATCGAGCCGGTCAAGCGCAAGACGCCGGACATGGGCGAGGCGTCCAGCCTGCCGACCGTCGATGTCTTCATCCCGAGCTATAACGAGGATGCCGAGCTTCTCGCCATCACGCTCGCCGCCGCGAAGTCGATGGCCTATCCCAAGGACAAGCTGAACATCTTCCTGCTGGACGATGGCGGCACCGATGCCAAGCGCAATCACAAGGACCCGCGCGTTTCCGTCGCCGCGATCCGCCGCCATGAGCAGCTGAAAGCGCTCTGCAATGCCATGGGCGTGACCTACCATGCCCGCCAGCGGAACGATCACGCCAAGGCCGGCAACCTCAACGAGGGCCTTAAGATCTCGACCGGCGAACTCGTGGTCGTCTTCGATGCGGACCATGCGCCGGTGCGCGACTTCCTGCGCGAGACCGTCGGCTTCTTCGCCAAGGACGAAAAACTGTTCCTCGTCCAGACGCCGCACTACTTCCTCAATCCCGATCCGCTGGAAAAGAACCTCAAGACCTTCGCGCGCATGCCGTCGGAAAACGAGATGTTCTACTCGATCCTGCAGCGCGGGCTCGACAAATGGAACGCCTCGTTCTTCTGCGGTTCCGCTGCCGTTCTGCGTCGCTCGGCGCTGGAAACGACGGATGGTTTCTCCGGCCAGTCGA
This sequence comes from Pararhizobium arenae, assembly GCF_001931685.1. Classification (GTDB taxonomy): domain Bacteria; phylum Pseudomonadota; class Alphaproteobacteria; order Rhizobiales; family Rhizobiaceae; genus Pararhizobium; species Pararhizobium arenae. Next base: position 315,048 of record NZ_MOOY01000008.1, read on the forward strand.
TCACCGAGGATTGCGAGACAGCGTTGTCGCTGCATTGCCAGGGCTGGCACAGCGTTTACGTCGACAAGCCTCTGATCGCCGGCCTGCAGCCGGAAACCTTCGTTTCCTTCATCGGCCAGCGCGCTCGCTGGTGCCAGGGCATGCTGCAGATCCTCATCCTGAAGCGGCCGTTCCTTGCGAAGGGCCTGACGATCCCGCAGCGTATCTGCTATGCCGGCATCAACATGTTCTGGCTGTTCCCGATCTCGCGGCTGGCCTTCATGTTCTCGCCGCTGCTCTACATCTTCTTCTCGCTGGAAATTTACCGCGCCAACATCCTGGAGTTCGCCTCCTATGCGGTGACCTATCTGATCAGCTCGTTCGCCATGCAGAGCTATCTCTATGGCCGGGTGCGCTGGCCGTGGATTTCCGAACTTTATGAGTATGTGCAGGCCGTCTTCCTGTTCGGCAGCATCATCAGCGTGGTCAGAAACCCGCGCAAGCCGACCTTCAATGTCACCGCCAAAGGCCAGACGCTGGACAAGAGCATGCTGTCGCCGCTGGCCGCCCCTTATTTCGCGATCTTCTTCCTGCTGCTCGCCGCCGCCCTCTATTCCGGCTACCGGCTGCTGACGGAGCCGGTAGCAGGCGAGCTTTTGATGATCGTCGCCATGTGGAACCTCATCAATCTCGGCCTTGCCGGTGCAGCGCTTGGCGCGATTGCAGAGCGTCGCGAATTGCGCCGGAACCAGCGCCTGCCGGTCAAGCGCCACGCGCTGATGCATATCGGCGAAGAGCACCACACCGTCATCATTCAGGATGCTTCCAGCGGCGGCATCTCCGTCGAGTTCGTCGATGGCACGCCGAAGCTGGACGCTTCCGCTGCCACCAAAGCGAAGGTGGAGCTGCGTCGCGGCGGCCAGGCCATTCTGTTCGATGTCGTCTGCCGCTCGCGCCGGGTGACGAACGGAACGACGGTTGCCGGCTTTGCCTATAGCGAGCGCACACCGAAGACCGTCATGGCCATTGCAGAGCTGATGTATTCCGATCAATCGGTGCTGCAGGATCGCCTCGTGCGCCGCCAGATCCGTCGCAACTTCTTCTGGGGCACCAGCCGCTTCGCCCTCTGGAGCATCACGGAATCGCTGCGCGCCATCCAGTACAGCGCCGGCCTCGTCCGCGAGACTATGGTGAAGTCCTTCGAGGATGCGCCGCTGGTGCTGAACGACAACAAGGTCATGCCCTTGCCCCCGGCACCCCGGCCGGAAGAAACGGCACCCGTTCTTCAGGGAGGCCAGCTCTATGGCTAAGCTCATCACCACCGTCATGGCCCTGTCGCTGCTCGCCAGTGTCTCGGCTCAGGCACAGAGCCTGCTGGATGACGCGCCGATTGCCGTTGGTGCCCAGCCGGGGGAGAGCGAAAGCATTCTCTCGACACGCCCGGCGGCATCTCCGGTCGCAGACCAGCGCCAGCCCGGTCTCGTCCCTTTCGAGCAATCCTCGGCATCCTTCAAGCTCTCGGGCGAGGATGACAACGGCCGTTTCACCTTCTTCCTGTCGCAGCCACAGGCCGCCGCGGGTGGTAAGCTGGCGCTTTCCTATCGCAACGCCGTTTCTGTGCTGCCGGATAGCTCCGTCGTGGATATTACCGTCAATGGAAAGCCGGCTGGAAGTTTCCCGATCGCAGCGCCCAATGGCTTCAAGCGCAACGACATCGCGCTCGATCCGCAGATGCTGGTCGCTGGGCGCAATCAGGTCGATATCCGGGCACGCCAACATCACCGCGTCGATTGCTCGCTGGAGGCGACCTACGAACTCTGGACCGAGTTTTCGCCTGTTCAAACCGGTTTTGTTGCCAGCGGCGCGCCTAGCTTCAAGACACCGGACGATCTCCTGACCGTATCGCGCAATGCCCAGGGCCGTACGGATATCCGTCTGGTCGTACCGCAGACGTTGAACGCCGAAATCCTCAATGATGCAGCGCCGATGCTGCAGACATTGGCGCTGTTCCTTGGACGTGACGATATTGCCGTCACCATCTCCGACAAGCCGGGCACAGGCCCGGGCATCGATCTCTACGCTTTTTCAGATCGCAATCGCCGGCTGATGCCGGAGGCGACCCGCTCGCTCGGTTACGGTTTCTTCGTTGGCAAGGCTGCCGAGCCCGGCCGCGCATCAGTGACCCTTCACGGCGCAACCCATGCCGATATGGAAAGCCGCCTGCTCGCCGCCATCCGTGGTCCGATGAAGGCAAGCCTTGATGGCAGCCTGAAAGCCGCGAACCATGGACGCATCACCGTTCAACCATCGACCACCTATCGTCTCGCCGATGCCGGTTATGAAAGCCGTGTCTTCGCCGGCCGCCTGTCGCGCACCGGTTTCGACATGGTCATGCCGTCCGATTTCTATCCGGGCGATTATGCGACCATTGGGCTGAAACTGCATGCGGCGACATCGCCGGGCCTCAACTACACCGCCCAGTTCCTCGTGCGGGTGAATGACCGTGTCGTCACCAGCTATCCGTTCCGCAAGTCGGAGGGTGAGCAGTTTGATGGCAAGCTGATCGAACTGCCGCTGCGCGCCTTCCGGCCGGGCATCAACAAGGTCGAACTTATCGCCGAATTGCCGATCGAGGCGGATGCGGCCTGTGCACCGGATGCGCGCAAGGATGACCAGCCGCGTTTCGTTCTTCTCGACAAGACGGAAATCACGGTGCCGGCGCTCGCCCGTGTCGGCAGGCTCCCGGATATCGCAGCCCTCACCGGCAATGGTTATCCCTTCGCGGAAGGAAAGCCGTTTGATGTCGTGATCGAGCGGCCGGATGGCCAATCCGTCGGCGCTGCCTTGACCGTGCTGTCGCGGCTGGCTGTTGCTGCCGGCAGCCCGCTGTCGGCGGATATGCAGATGGGCAAGGGCAAGGCTTCGCCATCGCGTAACGCCCTTCTGATTACGACTGACAACGCCTTTGCCGATCTCGGCGCGTCCGGCAAGACTGCGTTTTCGGAAAACTTCGATGAGACGGGACTTGATCCGTTCCGAACAGCGGCGATCGCTGACGATACCTCCGAGACCATCGCTTCAGCCACTGACAGCACCGACAATTCATCCGAGTTGCTCGATGCCTTCCACAAGTCGACGGCGGTGCCGAGCAGCGAACGCTCTGCTACGACACTGGTTGGCGAATGGGCGGCGCGTGCTGCCAGCCGCTTCGGCACCTGGCTCAATTATCAGGACAATGACAATTCGCTCGCCTCCCACGGCGCGACGGATGATCTCGTCACCCTGTCGCAGCAGCCTTCGACGACAGGGGAGGCAACCTGGACGGTGTTGCGCGCACCTTCGCCGTCCGATCTCGCAGCCGGTGTCCAACGTCTGGTCGATCCGTCGGTCTGGAACGGGCTGGATGGAGGCTCGGTCGCAGTCGAAACGGCGAGCCTCGATGTCCGCGCGCTGCCGGCGGCAACCCGCTTCATCACCGGTGTCGATGATCGTAGCCCCGGCAATCTGCGCCGCCTCGCAGCCGCATGGTTCTCCGATAATTTCCAGTTCTACGTCCTGCTGATCGTTGCCGCGATGGGGCTCTTCGCCCTCTGGCTCGGCTGGCTCATTCCGCGCAAGGGAGCGCAGTCCGACAATGACTAAGTCCAGACAGGCTGCTCATCTGCTCGTCTTGCTCTCCGCCGCGAGCCTGCTGGTGCCGATGACGGCACGGGCGGCAGATTCCACGGCTCTCCTGACCGAGGCTGCCGGCTCGTTTCGCCTTGTCGATCAGGCCATCGATACCGCCACCTCCGGCTCCATTGAGCGCGAGCCCGATCAGGCTTCTTCCGAACCGGCCGTCACGGACGATCCGACGCAGCCGGACGAAGTGGAGCTTGCGGCTCTCTATTATTACGCGGATGAAGGCCAGCAGGAGAGGGTAACGGCGGAGACGGAACGCCTGCGCTTCAAGTATCCGAGCTTCGAGCTTCCCGAAGATGTCTTTCTGCCGAAGGCGGCGCGCGGCACGGACGAAAGCTCCCTGTGGGCGCTCTACGATAAGGGCGATTTCACCGGCATCGACGCGGAGATGATCCGCCGCAAGACCGCAACCCCCGACTGGGAGCCGACGACCGATTTTTCGTCAAAGCTTGCCCGCAAAAAGCAGCGGGTGCTGATGACGGAAGCGGCAGGGCAGAAGAATTGGACGGGGGTTATCAACGCCGGCGCGGCCATCGATCCGGCAAGCGAAACGGAAATCGACCTTCTCTGGACCCTGATCGATGCCTATGCGGCAACCGGCATGAAGAAGCAGCTTGCCGACGTCTACCGCGGTATCCTGCTGCGCAGCGACGAGGCGCGGCTGCCCGATGCCGTGCTGGTCACGACGCTGCAGAAGGCCGTGCGGGACTTTCCAGCGGCGGAGGTCAAGGCTGTCATCGATCGCCTCGCGACCACGCCGTCGCTACAGATCGCGTTGCAGCCTGTTTCCTTCGATCTCCTGCGCAAGTCGGTCGCCGATTTCAACGCCGATGCGGATCAGACCAAGCCGCTTGCCGAGGATGTGCTGGCTCCACTCGTCGAAGCAACGGACAAGGCTCCGCGCAGCGAGGACATGGCGCTGCTCGGCTGGTACTACCTGAAGATCAAGCAGCCTGCAGTCGCTGCCGACTGGTTTCAGAAGGCGCTCGACAAGAAGGCCGATGCGGAAAACGCCAAGGGGCTGTATCTCAGCCTCGCCGGGCAGAATCTCGAGGAAGAGGCCTATGAGGTCGCTGCCAGGCATCTGCAGGACCTCTCGGCCGATCCCGAGTTCCTGATGAATGCGCTGTCGCTGCGGTTCGCGAAGCCGGATACGGCGGCGATCGATGAGAAGATCGTCGCCTCCTATTCGACGACCATTCTCCAGACACTGAATGCCGATCATGCCGAAATCCTCGCCTGGTATGCCTATAATTCGAAGCAGTACGAAGCGTCCGCCGCCTGGTTCCAGAAGTCGCTGGACTGGAAGCCGGCCGCTGCGCGTGTGAAGGGGCTGGCGCTTTCCTATCTCCGGCTTTCGGAAAAGAAGGACTATGCGGCGCTTCAGGAAAAATACGCCGCCGCCTATCCCGATATCTGGGCCGAGATCAAGGTGGCGGTACCACCCAAGGGCCGTCAGGCGGCGGATGTCACGCGCCCGCGCGCCGTCATCCAGGCAAATTATCTGCGCAACTTCCAGGCCAAGCGCTACGGCGATTGCGTGGCCGATATCATGAACCTGCAGGCGCGTGGCCAGCTGACGCCCGATGCTGCCCTGATCGGCGGCTGGTGCTATCTGAGCCTCGATCGTCTCAGCGAAGCGCGCGCCTCCTTCGGCGTCGCGCTGAAAAGCGGAGGCAAGGCGGAGGCCGATGCGGCTTACGGCACGGCGCTGACGCTGCTGCGCGCCAAGCTGACGGATGATGCCGATGCCATCCTTGCGACCTATCAGATGACCCCGGCACGGGATCGTGAAGTTCGTGCGGAAATCTACGTGCAGCGTGCCCGCGCGGCTTTCGACAGCAAACAGTATCAGAAGACACTGGATGCGCTGAATGCCCGTGCGAGCTTGATCGCCGAACCTGCCGATCTCAGCCAGTTGCGGGGCTGGGCCTATTATCATCTCGGAAATCGCGGTGTCGCCAATCAGGTGTTCCGCCGCCTGAGCGAGCATATGGCGGATGCGGGCGTGGCCCGCGGTCTCGCCGCAACCAGCAGGACGGGAGAACGCGGCCAATGAAACACCTCTATTCCGGCCTGCTGCTACTGGTTCTGATTGGCTGCACCAGCGTCGATGATCCTTTCCTGAACGCCACTGCTCCCAGCGCGGGAGGGCCTGCTCTTTCGACGTCAGCGTCGCGGGAGGTCGCACTTGCCTCGCTGCCGGTTGCCGGCGGAGCTTCTGCAGTGCGCCAGACCGTGCGGGACGGCGAGGCGGAACAACTCATCGTCTATCCGAACGCCACGACCATCCCGGGTGAAAACCTGCTTACGGTTTCAGCCGGATCGTCAGCCAAGGCGCGCCGTGCCCCGTCGCGCGATGTGCTGATGGCCGAGATGCGCAAGGTCTTGCCGGGCGTGCGCATGTCCATCAATCCGGCCATCGGTGAAAACAGCTATGGCGTCTTCGGCTATGCCACCGGTGTCTTGCCGGGCAATGGCAGCTGCCTCTATGCCTGGCAGGTGACGCCGCAGCGGGCAAAACCCTCCCTGTCGAGCAGCGAACGCGCCGCAAGCATCCGCCTGAGATATTGCAGCACGGCCAGTTCGGAAGAAAAGATCGTCGGCCTGATGCGCGGCTTGCGCCTCAGATCGATCGACGCCGACACCATTGATGGCCTGCAGATGGCAGCCGGAACCGGTATCGGCGATATCGAGATGTTTGCGGCTGAAACGCCCGTACCTCCGCGTGGCGCACGCCGGGAGATTGCTCGTGCGGCTGTTGTCGAGGAGGAGGCGGCCACGCCGGTCACGGCCATCGTCCACGAACCGAAGCCGATGGAAACCAAAGCGGCTGCTGTCGAGCAACCGGCTGAAAAGCCTGTGGTCGTTGCCAACCCGGTGAAGGTTCCGATGCCGGGAGATGCAGCGGCCCTTGCTGAAGCAGAGGACGAAAGCAGCCCGCCGTCGGCCGAGGTTGTGGAAAGCGCGCAGGTGCCCTTACCCGGCAAGCTGCTGATTGCGACGACCAAATAGAGCTACAAGAACATCGCGTGTTCCGCCGCCACCAGTTCCTGGATGAAATCGGCGACGGTGCGGACGCGGACGAGATCGCGGGCGCTTTCGTGATAGGTCGTCCAGTAGGCGCGGCGGATTTTGATGTCCGGCAGGACACGGGTAAGTTCCGGGGCCTGCCGGGCGATATAGTCGTGCAGGATGCCGATCCCGGCGCTGGACCGAACGGCCTCGGTCTGGCCGGTGGCGCTTGAGATTTCGAAGCTCGCATCCCAACTGCGCATGACCTCGCCGGTAAAATTGAGCGAGGCAGTGAAGATCAGGTCCTCGACATAGCCGATCCGTCGATGCACCTTCAGGTCTTCCACGGTTTCAGGCGTTCCGTTTTCCGCAAGGTAGCTGCGTGAGGCATAGAGGCCGAGCGTGTAGTCCGTGAGTTTCGAAGAAACGAGCCGGCCCTGTTCCGGCCGTTCCAGCGTGATCGCGATATCGGCTTCTCTCTGCGACAGCGAGAAGGAGCGGGGGACGGGAACGAGCTGAATGCGCAGTTCGGGATAGCGCTCCGTGAGTTTGCCCAGCCGTGGGGCAAGAAACGACACGCCGAAGCCGTCGGGTGCGCCGATCCGCACGGTGCCGGCAATGGCCGTGTCCGTGCGGCCGAGATTGGCCTGCACCGCCAGCATCTCCGTTTCCATGCGCTCTGCCGAACCGAGAAAAACTTCGCCTTCCGCCGTCAGCTCGCAGCCATTGGTGCGGCGCACGAAAAGCCGTGTCGCCAGCGCCTCTTCCAGTGCCGTCAGCCGGCGGGAGAGGGTAGCGTGATTGACGCCGAGCCGTTTCGAGGCAGCGAGTATTTGCCCGGAGCGGGCAACGGCGAGAAAGATGCGGACGTCATCCCAGTTCATGGTAATGTCTCAGAAGAAGGATGTGAGCCGGTCCAAGGCCTTGCCGCGCATCATCACCGGATCGACCTCCACAAGCTTCAGCGCCTTCACCATCTCAGCCGTGCCCGTCTTGTATTTCAGGAAATGCGGCGTCTGTAGGTGGGCTTCATAGGCTGCCCGGTCTGCATAGACTTCGAGGATGCGGATATGCTCGGGGCGATCCCTGTCCGATACAGCATGCAGCATCAGCACGCCCGGCTCGGTGTCGACGGATGCCTCGATTTCTTCCGTAAGCATTGTGCGGTAGGCGTCGAGTTGTGAAACGTCGATGTCCAGTTCCGCAATTCTGACGACCTGATCACCCATTATCGCGCCTCGTGACTTTAATTTCTGCACAACGGATGCTTATTCCATTCCATTGCTTTGTGCAAATTGAAGCGTAAAATCCGCGCCAACAACACGGAGGAACACCCATGTACGAGATCGGTCATTTCATCGGCGGCAAGCGCGTTGCCGGCACGAGCGGACGCACCAGCAATATCTACAATCCGGCAACCGGTGACGTGCAGGGCACGGTTGCGCTGGCCAGCGACGCGGAACTCGCATCTGCCGTTGCCAATGCCAAGGCCGCACAGCCGGCCTGGGCCGCTACCAACCCGCAGCGCCGCGCCCGTGTGTTCATGAAGTTCGTTCAGCTCTTGAACGACAACATGAATGAGCTTGCCGAAATCCTCTCCCGCGAGCACGGCAAGACCATCGAGGATTCCAAGGGTGATATCATTCGCGGCCTCGAAGTCTGCGAATTCGTCATCGGCATTCCGCATCTCGCCAAGAGCGAGTTCACCGAAGGCGCCGGCCCGAACATCGATATGTATTCGATCCGCCAGGCCGTCGGCGTCGGTGCCGGCATCACGCCGTTCAACTTCCCGGCCATGATCCCGATGTGGATGTTTGCGCCGGCCATCGCCTGCGGCAATGCGTTCATCCTGAAGCCCTCCGAGCGCGACCCGTCCGTTCCGATGCGCCTTGCCGAACTGATGATTGAAGCGGGCCTGCCTGCCGGTATCCTCAACGTCGTCAACGGCGACAAGGGCGCGGTCGATGCGATCCTGACGCATCCCGATATCTCCGCCGTCTCCTTCGTCGGTTCGACGCCGATTGCCCGCTATGTCTATGGCACGGCGGCGATGAACGGCAAGCGCGCCCAGTGCTTCGGTGGCGCCAAGAACCACATGATCATCATGCCGGATGCCGATCTCGATCAGGCGGCAAACGCTCTGATGGGTGCCGGTTACGGTTCGGCAGGCGAGCGCTGCATGGCAATCTCGGTTGCCGTTCCGGTCGGCCAGGAAACCGCCGATCGCCTGATCGCCAAGCTGACGCCAATGGTCGAAAGCCTGCGTATCGGTCCCTATACGGACGAAAAGGCCGACATGGGCCCGGTCGTCACCAAGGAAGCCAAGGAGCGTATTCTCGGCCTCATCAACAAGGGTGTGGAAGAGGGCGCAAACCTCGTCGTTGACGGTCGCGATTTCAAGCTACAGGGTTATGAAAACGGCCACTTCGTCGGCGGCTGCCTGTTCGATAACGTCACGCCGGACATGGACATCTACAAGACCGAAATCTTCGGCCCGGTTCTCTCCGTCGTTCGCGCGAAGAACTACGAGGAAGCGCTGGATCTGCCGATGAAGCATGAATACGGCAACGGCGTTGCGATCTACACCCGCGACGGTGACGCTGCCCGTGACTTCGCCAGCCGCATCAACATCGGCATGGTCGGTGTCAACGTTCCGATCCCGGTTCCGCTCGCCTATCACTCCTTCGGCGGCTGGAAGTCCTCGTCCTTCGGCGACCTCAACCAGCACGGCACGGATTCGATCAAGTTCTGGACCCGCACCAAGACGGTCACCAGCCGCTGGCCGTCCGGCATCAAGGACGGCGCCGAGTTTGTCATGCCGACGATGAAGTAAGCTGTTTCCTACTCCCCGCGCGCGGGGAGTAGGAACGCCAATGCCTCAAGCCGGCCTGAGCATTCAAGGAACGGTTAAACAAAAAAGGCAGCGCCCTCGCGGACGCTGCCTTTTGCTTAAGCGGTAATGTCTTGGCTTACATCGCCGGGCCGTCGTTGTACCCGACCTTGTCCACCAGCTCGGACGCCTTCTTCCGGTTACCGGCGATGTCGGCGAGCGGAAGCGGGTCTGGGTTGATCTGGCCGAAGGACTTCACGATCTCCGAAGGTTCAGAGCCCGGCATTACCGGATATTCGAAGACCTGTTCGGCATAGATCTTCTGTGCTTCGCCGGACGCGAGGAATTCCATCAGCTTGATGGCGTTGTCCTTGTTCGGAGCGTTCTTGGCGAGCGCGACGCCGGAGATGTTGACGTGGGTCCCGCGATCCTTGCTGTTGGGGAACAGCACCTTGATGGCGCCGGCCCACTCCTTCTGCTCCGGCTCCTTCTCGTTGGTCATCATCAGACCCACATAGTAGGAGTTGCCGAGCGCGAGATCGCATTCGCCGGCAAAGATGGCCTTGGCCTGGTCGCGATCACCACCGTCCGGCTTGCGTGCAAGGTTGTTCTTCAGATCGGTTATCCACTTTTCGGTATAGGCTTCGCCGTGATGGGCGATCATCGAGGCAAACAGGCCGATATTGTAGGAGTGTTGACCGTCGCGGGTGCAGATCTTGCCCTTCCACTTCGGATCGGCAAGTTCCTCGTAGGTGATGTCGTTCTGGGCCACACGCTCCTTGGAGGCGTAGACGACGCGGCCGCGGGTGGTCAGCCCGAACCAGTTGCCATCCGGGTCGCGATAAGTGGCCGGAATGTCCTTGTTGATGATCTCGCTGGAAACCGGCTGGGTGACGCCGCCTTCCTTGGCCTCGGTGAGGCGGGCGATATCCACCGTGAGGATCACGTCGGCGGGGGAGTTGGCACCCTCTGCCTGGATGCGCTCTACAAGCCCCTTGTCGAGGAAAAGAACATTCGGCGTGATGCCGGTTTCCTTCTGGAACTGGTCGAGCAGCGGCTGGATCAGCTCCGGCTGCCGGTAGGAATAGATGTTGACCTCGCCATCGGCGTAGGCCGCCGTGGCGGAGGCCGTTGCAAGAAGCACGGACAGAATGGTGGAGCGAATTGGGTTCATGGTTGTTGCCTCTCCCAGTTGTTTTTAAACCTAACCTAATTAATCACCTTTTGACCGGCGCTCCGTTTGTCGTCAAGATGAAAAGGGGGGAGAATCACGGGAATATGATCTTTGCCGTTTTTTGGAATTGTTCCAAACTGCAATAAGCCCTATATGTGTGGGAGGTCTTCGCGCCGAAACCTCTCGCGCGCAGCAGCAAAACGGATTGTGACCGCGGGCGCATGGCCTAAGGCGGGATCATCGTCCAGAGCCGGAGTATATGATGCGCCTGACGAAGCAGACGAACTACGCAATCCGCATGCTGATGTATTGTGCCGCCAACGACGGCAACCTGAGCCGCATCCCGGAGATCGCCAGGGCCTACGGTGTTTCTGAGCTTTTCCTCTTCAAGATCCTCCAGCCTTTGAACAAGGCCGGCCTTGTGGAAACCGTTCGCGGTCGTAACGGCGGCGTGCGCCTGCCTCGCCCCGCCGACCAGATCACCCTGTTTGATATCGTCAAGGTGACGGAAGACAGCTTTGCGATGGCGGAATGCTTCGAGGCCGGTGAAATCGAATGTCCGCTCGTCGACAGCTGCGGCTTGAATGCGGCCCTGCGCAAGGCGCTCAACGCCTTTTTCGAAGTCCTGCAGCAGTACACGATCGACGATCTCGTCAAGGCCCGTCCGCAGATCAACTTCCTGCTGGGGCTCGAGCCTAATCCCAAGACCCAGATCGCAGCGGCCTGAACGGTACGCGGTTAAAACAACAAAGGGCCCGGCAGAGAATGTCGGGCCCTTTGTTGTTTCTAAGTTTGATTACGCGCGGGTCAGATATTCCCGCAGGATAAATTCGATGGCGGTCGGGTCCATCTCTGCCTTGTCCAGACGGAAGTCCACCCCGTAATCCTCGAATTTCTGGAAGTAGGGATCAGCGAGCGAGGACGAGATGACGCCGATCGGGCCGATGAAGCCGCTTTGGCGCATCGCCGGAACTGTCTCGCGAAAATCACGTTGCGGCTGAAGCCGGTTGTCCATCAAGACCATCGACACGGTCTTGCCGGATGTGATGAAAGCCAGCGCATCGTCGATCGTTTCGCAGTAGTGCAACTCGATTTTCAGGCCGGTGATCTTCCTGATCAAACCACGCAGGATAAGATTTTCAGCCGGATCATCGTCTACGAGCAATATGTGAATTGGTTCTAACATCTGATCTTGACTGTTCGGGGTTGCTGACGAATCTGAAATCTAAGCTTTGTGTCGGGTTTTAGGCCTCGCGGCTCTCGATTATTGAATAATCTGTTCCCGGATCGCCTTCGCGACCATCTGGGTGCGGTTGACGACATCGAGTTTCTTCAAAATGGTCGCCGTGTGCGAATTGACCGTGTGTTCGGAGACGGAAACGATCAGTGCGATTTCGCTTGCGGTCTTGCCATGGGAAATCCAGCGAAGAATTTCGGTTTCGCGCGGCGTGAGCCCAAGTCCCGTCTTGTTCGACAGCACCTGCCGGTAAAAGTAGTCGAAGGCGCAGGTTGCGTCGTAACAGAGTTCAAAATGCTCCTGGCGGGAAATGTCCTCGATGTCGCCGAGGAATAGCACCGCATATCGCGCTCCGTTGGTCCCGTGGACCGCCACGCACAGCAATATGTCGAAGCCAAGTTGAGCCAGCAGATTGCTGCCATTGCCGAGATGCGGGTCATCCGCACGCCAGACGGAAGAAATGACCGATTTATGCAGGCTACGAAACACGACGGAATCGCCGAACCGGTGACGCTTGTCGTATTCCTCCGCAAGCCCGGAGGGCAGATCGTGCAGGACGAGGCGGTTGGAGAGCATGCAGGCATCCGCTTCGCTTCCCAACTGCAGGATGCCGAAATGCTCGAAACCGAACCGCAGCGTCATGGTGTGAAATATTCGGAAAAAATCGACGCGGTTCAGCGCCTTCTCAAGATCGCTGTCGAAGTCGTAACGCCGATGGTTTTTCACCAGATTTGCCACGAATCGAAAGCTCCCCCAGCCCGTAATTCTCAGAGCCAGTTTAGCTTGCGATCAGCCATATGCAACTGCTTCATGGGGTTAAACCAGAAGGTGAATCTTGCAGGAGGTGCGGGAGAGGGAGTGGGAGGACCGTTGTAGAAGGTTTGCAAGTTCCCCGCCTGGTACGTGCAAGCCGGCCAGTCCTCCCGGCCCCGCGAGAATGCTTATGTCACAACCGGCATTTCCGCTCCATCCGTGTAGTTTGGGATTGACTTTTAAATCAAGTTTTCATCGATTCGGTTTTCTCCCGCTTACGTTCACGGCAAAAAGTCGTGTATAGCGTCGATCAAGTCGTTTTGAGAAGAATTTTCCAACTGGACAAATAATCTGAGAGCCTTATTGCAAAGGGTCGTTAAATGTCGTTCCATCCGGCCTTGACCGGACGCAACGTCGTTCAGCGTCAAAAAAACACGAGAACAAAGAACAAAGCTGGGAAGCTCACTATGAAAAAGCTGACTACTCTGATCGCGGCGACGGCGCTTGCCTCGCTGATGGCGACAGCCGCCTGGTCTAAGACCTTCGTTTATTGCTCGGAAGCGTCGCCGGAAGGCTTCGATCCCGGTCTCTACACCGGCGGCCAGACCTTCGACGCGGCTGCCCACACGGTTTACAACCGTCTGGTGGAATTCAAGCGCGGCACGACCGAAATCGAGCCTGCGCTGGCCGAGAGCTGGGAAATCTCCGCTGACGGCAAGGAATACACCTTCAAGCTGCGCCCGGGCGTGAAATTCCAGACGACCGACTATTTCACCCCGACCCGCGAACTGAATGCAGACGACGTCATCTTCTCGTTCGAGCGCCAGTACAAGGCCGACAATCCGTGGAACAAGTATGTTCCGGGCGCGTCCTGGGAGTATTTCTCGGGCATGGGCCTGCCGGACGTTCTCGACAAGATCGAGAAGATCGATGACCTGACGGTCAAGATCACCCTGAAGCGCCCGGAAGCGCCGCTGCTCGCCAACCTCGGCATGCCGTTCATCTCGATCGTTTCCAAGGAATATGCCGACAAGCTGCAGGCTGATGGCAAGATGGAACTGATGAACCAGCAGCCGCTGGGCACCGGTCCGTTCACCTTCGTCGCCTATCAGCCGGATGCGGCCATCCGCTACAAGGCCAACCCGGACTATTGGGGTGGCAAGCAGGCGATCGACGATCTGGTCTTCGCAATCACCACGGATGCTGCCGTTCGCGCCCAGAAGCTGAAGGCCGGCGAATGCCACCTGATGTCCTATCCGAACGCTGCCGACGTTGCTGAACTGAAGGCTGATCCGAACCTGCAGGTTTCCGAGCAGGCCGGTCTGAACGTTGCTTACCTCGCCTACAACACGACGATTGCTCCGTTCGACAAGGTTGAAGTCCGCAAGGCCCTCAACATGGCGATCAATCGTCAGGCGATCGTCGATGCGGTCTTCCAGGGTGCGGCCACCGTTGCCAAGAACCCGATCCCGCCGACAATGTGGTCGTATAACGACGCCGTCGTAGATGACAAGTTCGATCCGGAAGCGGCCAAGAAGATGCTCGCCGACGCTGGCGTCTCCGATCTCAAGATGAAGATCTGGGCCATGCCGGTTGCCCGTCCGTACATGCTGAACGCGCGCCGTGCAGCTGAACTGATGCAGGCCGACCTTGCCAAGATCGGCGTCACCGTCGAGATCGTCTCCTACGAATGGGCCGAGTACCTGAAGCTGTCGTCCGCCAAGGACCGCGACGGCGCGGCTATCCTCGGCTGGACGGGCGACAACGGCGATCCGGACAACTTCCTCGACACCCTGCTCGGCTGCGATGCCGTAGGCGGCAACAACCGCGCGCAGTGGTGCAACCAGGAGTTCGACGAGCTGGTGACCAAGGCGAAGGAAACGTCCGATATCGCCGAGCGCACCAAGCTCTATGAACAGGCGCAGGTCGTCTTCAAGCGCGAAGCGCCGTGGAACACGCTGGACCACTCGCTTGCCGTCGTTCCGATGAGCAAGAAGGTTTCCGGCTTCGTTCAGTCGCCGCTGGGTGACTTCGTGTTCGAAGGCGTGGATATCGCCGAGTAAAACTAACGACGAAAAAGGCACGCCGCAAAGAGCGTGTCATGACCGGCGGCTCGAAGACATTCGGGCCGCCGGTTTTTCAAAGAAAGAAGGGATTGGCTCCCATGTTGCGCTTTATCTTCGGACGGCTCGCCGTCCTGATCCCCACGTTCCTCGGGGTCTCGCTGATCGCGTTCTCCTTCATCCGACTTCTGCCCGGCGATCCGGTCATGCTGATGTCGGGCGAGCGCGTCATGTCACCGGAACGCCATACCGAGCTGATGAACCAGCTTGGTCTCGATCGCCCGATGTATGTCCAGTATTTCGATTATCTCGGCGGTCTCCTGACCGGCGACTTCGGCTCGTCGATCGTCACCAAACGGCCCGTGCTCGATGACTTCGTAAACCTTTTCCCGGCAACGCTGGAACTGTCGCTCTGTGCGATCATCCTTGCCGTCGCCCTCGGCATTCCGGCCGGCGTTCTCGCAGCTGTCAAGCGCGGTACCTGGCTCGATCAGACGATCATGGGCTCGGCACTGGTCGGCTATTCGATGCCGATCTTCTGGTGGGGGCTGCTGCTCATCATCTTCTTCTCCGGCTACCTCGGCTGGACCCCTGTTTCGGGCCGCATCTCGCTCATGTATTTCTTCCCGCAGGTGACCGGTTTCATGCTGATCGACAGCCTGATCTCGGGGCAGGCGGGAGCGTTCAAATCGGCGCTTACCTATCTCATCCTGCCGACCATCGTGCTGGCGACCATTCCGCTGGCGGTCATCGCCCGCCAGACCCGCTCGGCGATGCTCGAGGTGCTCGGCGAGGATTATGTCCGAACCGCGCGCGCCAAGGGCATGTCGCCCTTCCGCGTCATCGGCGTCCATGCACTGCGCAATGCGCTGATCCCGGTCATCACCACCATCGGCCTGCAGGTCGGCGTCCTGCTTGCCGGCGCGATCCTGACGGAAACGATCTTCTCCTGGCCGGGTATCGGCAAGTGGATGGTCGATAGCGTCTTCAAGCGCGACTACGCGGTCGTACAGGGCGGCCTGATGCTCATCGCCGGCATGATCATGCTGGTCAATCTTCTCGTTGATGTGCTCTACGGGCTCGTCAATCCGCGTATCCGGCACTAGGAGGCGCACATGACTGTTGTCGAAACAACGAAAAACCCGCCGACCGGCATTGCCGAGTTCTGGTTCTATTTCTCCCGCAACAAGGGTGCGGTGATCGGTCTTGCGGTCTTTCTGATCATCCTTTTCATGGCGGTCTTTGCGCCCTTCGTGGCGCCGCATGATCCCAGCATCCAGAACCGCGAGATGCTGCTGCTGCCGCCGGTTTTGTCCGAAGGCGGGCAAGCGAGCTACTTGCTCGGTACGGATGCCGTCGGCCGTGACATCTTCTCCCGCCTGATCTACGGCGCGCGCTTTTCGCTGTTCATCGGCGTGATCGTCGTCACTTTGTCGGTCATTTCGGGCGTTCTGGTCGGTCTCGTCGCCGGCTATTTCCGCGGCAAGGTCGATACCGTGATCATGCGCGTCATGGATATCATCCTGGCGTTTCCGTCGCTGCTGCTGGCGCTGGTGCTGGTTGCCGTTCTCGGCCCGGGCCTCGTCAATGCGATGATCGCGATCTCGCTCGTCAACCTGCCGCATTTCGTGCGCCTGACGCGCGCCGCCGTCATGACGGAGCGCGCCAAGGACTACGTCATCGCGTCCAAGGTTGCCGGTGCCGGCACGCTTCGCCTGATGTTCCTCACCATCCTGCCCAATTGCCTTGCACCGCTGATCGTCCAGGCAACGCTCGCCTTCTCCGCGGCGATCCTCGATGCGGCGGCTCTTGGCTTCCTCGGCATGGGCGCCCAGCCGCCGACGCCGGAATGGGGAACCATGCTCGCCGAAGCCCGTGAATTCATCCAGCGCGCCTGGTGGGTGGTGACCTTCCCCGGTCTGGCCATTCTCATCACCGTTCTCGCCATCAACCTGATGGGCGACGGCCTGCGCGACGCGCTCGATCCCAAGCTGAAGAGGTCGTGATGTCCCTTCTCGAAGTTGAAAACCTGGTCGTCGAATTCCAGACGGCCTCTGGCCCCTTCCGCGCCGTCGATGGCGTCTCGCTCAAGGTGAACGCTGGCGAAGTTCTGGCGATCGTCGGCGAATCCGGTTCGGGCAAGTCCGTCTCCATGCTCGCCGCCATGGGCCTTCTGCCCTGGACCGCGAAGGTGACGGCCGACAAGCTGACCTTCAACGGTCGCGACATGCTGGCCATGTCCGACAACGACCGGCGCAAGATCATCGGCAAGGATATCGCCATGATTTTTCAGGAGCCGGTCGCGAGCCTCAACCCGTGCTTCACGGTCGGCTTCCAGATCGAGGAGGTTCTGCGCTTCCACACCGATCTCGGCAAGAAGGCGCGGCGCGATCGCGCCATCGAACTGTTCAATGCTGTCGGCATTCCGAACCCGGAAGAGCGCCTCGGCCATTACCCGCACCAGATGTCGGGCGGTCAATGCCAGCGCGTGATGATCGCGACTGCGCTTGCCTGCAATCCGAAGCTCCTGATCGCCGATGAGCCGACGACCGCGCTCGACGTGACAATCCAGAAGCAGATTCTTGATCTGCTGATGAGGCTGCAGGCCGAGCACAACATGGGCCTGATCATCATCACCCACAACATGGGCGTGGTGGCGGAAACCGCAGATCGTGTCATCGTGCAGTACAAGGGCCGCAAGATCGAAGAGGCAGACGTTCTGTCGCTGTTCGAAAGCCCGAAGAGCGCCTATACCAAGGCGCTGCTTTCGGCATTGCCGGACAATGCGACCGGCGACCGCCTGCCGACGATTGCGGAGTTCCTCACCGACCAGCAGATCTTTGAAGGAGCCGTGCGATGACCCCCGTGCTCGAAGCGCGCAACCTCAAGCGCGATTATCACATCCCCGGCAGCCTGTTCAAAAAGGCCCGCACCGTGCACGCCGTCAAGGGCGTCAGCTTCTCCGTAGAACAGGGCAAGACCCTTGCCATCGTCGGCGAAAGCGGCTGCGGCAAGTCCACGCTTGCCCGTATCGTCACCATGATCGATCCGGCAACCTCGGGCGACATGCTGATCGACGGCCAGAAGGTGGACATCGCGCGCGAGACGCTGACGTCCGACATGCGCCGCAAGGTTCAGATCGTGTTTCAGAACCCCTACGGCACGCTCAATCCGCGCAAGAAGATCGGCGATATCTTGACCGAGCCGCTGATCATCAACACCGACATGAAGGCGGCTGATCGTCAGGACAAGGCGATGGCCATGCTGAAGAAGGTCGGGCTGGAGGAGAAGCATTACGGGCGCTACCCGCATATGTTTTCCGGCGGCCAGCGCCAGCGTGTGGCGATCGCCCGCGCGCTGATGCTCAATCCGCGGCTTCTGGTTCTGGACGAACCCGTTTCGGCGCTCGATCTTTCGGTGCAGGCACAGGTTCTCAACCTGCTCGCCGACCTGCAGGACGAGTTCCAACTGACCTACGTCTTCATCAGCCACGACCTTTCGGTGGTGCGCTACATCGCCGATGACGTGATGGTCATGTACTACGGCGAAGCGGTCGAGTACGGCAGCCGCGAAGAGGTCTTCGCAGACCCCAAGCACAGCTACACCAAGACGCTGTTTGCCGCGACGCCGCGCGCCGATGTCGAGAGTATCAAGGCGCGGCTTGCGAAGAAGAACGCAGCATAAGCTGCTGGAATGGGAAGAGGTCGTCCCTTCTTGGATGATCAAACTATGAGATAGTTGTTTCTGCCGGGCGGGCGGCCACCCGCCCGGCAGCTGGTTGTCGGATCGTCACCTTCTCAGC
>NZ_MOOY01000009.1 GCF_001931685.1 Pararhizobium arenae
AATCTTCGGGCCGTCCAGATTCTGCTCGGTCATACGAAGCTGGAAAGCACCGTTCGCTATCTCGGCGTCGAGGTGGATGACGCCCTCAGAATTGCCGAGCAGATCGAGCTATAAGTTTTATGACCATCGGCAACAGTCGGTGGTCTCTCTCGCGCCATAAGCAGACATTGCAGAGGCCAGGGCCGGTTATATTTGGTCAACCTCGCTATCGCTGAGGGTTATCGTGAAGTTTCATATGAAGCTTCGACCAATCCGCGTTGACCGATCGGAGGCGTTAGCGAGTTGCTTTGCATCGCGTGGATGAATCCAACGAGCTGAATCTACGAAAGGAAATACCGACGAGCCTCCCATAGATGCCACCTTGGCTAGAGTAGTTTTTTCTGATTTCTATCATATGGGTTGCGTTGGATCATGCGTAGGGTTGGGGAAATGGTAATGTATTCCAAAGGCTCGGAGTGGCGGCAGTGGGACCTCCATATCCATTCGCCGTTGTCCTTTCACTGGGAAGGACCCAAGTTCGAGCCGGGAAAGGAAGACGCCATTATCGACCAGATGGTGGACGCCCTCAACAAGGCTGCACCGGCCGTTTATGGTTTCATGGATTACTGGACGTTCGATGGCTGGTTCGCTTTGAAGCGAAGGCTTTCGGCTCCGGGTGCTCCCAAGCTGAACAAGGTGGTATTTCCGGGGATTGAGTTACGCCTGATCGCGCCATTTGATGGCCGTCTCAATGCCCACGTGATCTTTTCCGACAAGATCGAAGACCAGGTCCTGATCGATTTCAAAGGCAAGCTGAAGCTAGCGCTCGGTGATCAGCCCCTATCCGATTTTGCCTTGCGAAATTACGCACGGGCTGCCGATGCGGATAAAATGAAACTACACGGTATCGACGTCGAACGCGTTAAGACCGACGATGCCTATGCGCTGGATGCTGGATGCAAGATCGCGGAGATCACGCCTGAAAGCTATCGAGACGCAATTGCATCCGTTCCCGATGGAATGGCCCTTGGCTTTATGCCCTTCGACACCAATGATGGATTAAGTAAGGTCCACTGGGACAAGCACTATGCTTACGCCCTTGGATTATTCAAGAATTCACCGATCTTCGAGGTGCGCAATCCAGACACCGCCGCTGCCTTCGCCGGCGTCCGCACCGATAAGAACGACAAGTGGTTCGACCAGTTTCAGGCTTCTCTGGGCGGTGTTCCGCGCCTCTCCGTATCTGGAAGCGACGCCCACAAATTCGTTGGGACGCCTGGCGACAATAATGACCGTGGGTACGGCGATTTCCCGTCGAACCGCATTACGTGGATCAAAGCCGACCCTACCTGGAAAGGCCTGCTTCAGGCACTTAAAGAACCCGCATTGCGGTCATTCATCGGCGAGATGCCTCCCAAAGTAAGGACGATCCGCGAGAACAGCACGTACTACATAAGCCGAGTGACCGTCGTAGCGGAGCACGAAAGGTATTCCGGCACCTGGCTCGACGGCACAGATATCGAACTTAACGCGGACCTAGTTGCGATTATCGGTAACAAGGGAAGTGGGAAGAGCGCCCTGGCAGACGTCATCTCTGCGGTTGGGGATTCGCAGCAGCACCAGCACTATTCGTTTCTCAAAGCCCGCCGCTTTAAAGGCACGTCTGGTGATCCAGCCAAGGGGTTTTCCGGTGAGCTCAGCTGGCTTTCGGGTAATCCCCTCAAACGTAATCTGAACGTTATCGCCGATCCGTCCGCAGTGGAAATGGTCCGCTATATTCCCCAGGGACGTTTCGAGGCGTTGTGCAACGCACATGTCGAAGGACGATCGGACGAGTTCGAACACGAACTTCGCGCGGTGATCTTCTCACATGTTCCGAATGAGGTCCGACTGGACGCCTCTGATTTCGATCGTTTGATCGAACGTCAGGAAGCGCCATCACGTGCGAAATTGAACGAAATGAGGCGCACCCTCGCCACTCTGAACGAGGAAATCGTAGACATAGAGGAACAGATGCGTCCGTCCGTGCGGATGACACTTCAAAACCAGCTAACCTTGAAGCGGCAGGAGAAGCAAGCGCATATCGCGACGAAGCCAGCAGAAATCGTTGCGCCAACAGGTGGGGTGTTGCCCGAGCAGCAAGCCGCAACTGCACGTATAACGGCGATCGTCGACGAGTTGTCTCAGATGGACCAGAAGCTCGCGGCGTCAATGAAAGTAAAAGAGCGGGAAGCTCGTCGCCGGCAGGCGATCGCTAATCTGCAAAGTCGTATCGAGATTTTGAAGTCACAATACGATGATTTCCTGGAGACGACGGCGTCAGACTGGAGTGATGCCAACGTTAAGGCCGAGGACGTCGTTAAATTTGCAATCGATGACAAGCGCTTAATTGCCGAAACCGCGAGATCGACGAACGCGGAAGCGGCGGTCAGTTCGCAGAGCGCCATGGATGATGCTCCCCGCACGGGACTGCTTGAAGAGAAAGCGAAACTGACGGAAACGCTTAACGCCCCCCAGCAGCAGTACCAAGCGTATTTGGAACAGTTGAATGTATGGCAAACTACGCTGGGCGATATCGAGGGGACGGCGACAAGCCCAGAAGCGAAAGAGGGCTTGAGGCCCGTCTCTCCCATTTGGATTCCTTGCCAGATCAGCTTGAAGCAAAGCATCTCAAACGCCGAGAAGTCGCGAAAGGCCTCCACGGTGTTCTCGACGAGCAGCGAGCATCCCGCGCCGCCCTTTTTGAGCCGATACAGAGTTTGGTCGAAGGGAACAAGCTGATCGGTGCCGAGTACAAGCTCGAGTTTCAGGCGCGCTTGACCGGGGCATTATCGGACTTCACCGATAAGGTTTTCAGTCTCGTCAAGCAGCAGTCGGGCATTCTTCGTGGACAGGTCGAGAGCAACGCCGCTCTGAAGGCTGTCCTCGACGGAGTGGATTTCTCGGATGCGGACCAGACAGTTCAGTTCGTCGAGAAAGTCCTGGAGATGATCAAATCGACCTCGGTTGACGGCGATATGTCGGCAATCCTTAGAAAGGATCAGAGCGCCCGAACCCTTTACGACTATATGTTTGGACTATCGTACGTGGAGCCCGCATACACCCTACTTTTCCAGGACACCCCGATCGAGCAACTGTCTCCGGGACAACGGGGCGCGCTGCTACTGATTTTCTATTTGCTGGTCGACACCAAACGAAATCCGATCGTCTTGGACCAGCCCGAAGAGAACCTCGACAACGAGACAATCGTGAGTCTTCTCGTGCCGGTGGTCATCGAAGCCAAGAAGCATAGGCAGATCATTATGGTGACCCACAACCCAAACCTAGCGGTCGTTTGCGATGCTGAACAGATCATTCACGCCACTTTCACCCGGGCGGATGGTCAGAGGATCGCGTACCATTCAGGTTCAATCGAGAACGAGGAAACTAATCTCCGGGTCGTTGACGTCCTGGAAGGAACGATGCGCGCGTTTACTAATCGCGGTGGAAAATACCACAGCCATTGAGTTTGTTAGTGTAGGGGCTGAAATGCCGCGTATTCCTGTTGATTCTGATATTCCGGTCTATCTGGCACTATCGCTTGCCGCCGCTTTGCAGCGTCCCATCGAGGGCCGCGCGCTGGTTATTGTTCCAGATGACGGCAACTGGAACGATTTCGGGTCCAGGCTACGAGCCGACTTGCATCTCGTCGGGGTCCATGGTGCCGAAGGTTCTCTTCGTATGAGGCTGTTGATCCAAGGCTGGAATTCGCCTCGGAGCTATTTCATCGATGAGCTCAACCTAGATGAACCCGAACGACCGCTGAGGAGGCGTATCCGTTGGATCAGAGCGCCGTTTGTTTCAGTATTGGAGAGCGAAAACGACTATCGCGCGCTCGTCGATCTGCTCGGATTTGAAGATAGCATCGGTTGCCTTCGGCGCATGCACGATGCTGTGCTCGCGAAGTTGGAAGAAGAGGCGGAGGACTTAGCAACACTCACGCTCACTCGCACGATTGACTTTCATCAGGGCGCACTCCGGGACGAGGCCACTTGGGTCGCCTTCCGCCAGGCCGATCGTTTTTTGACGCCCAATCGCCCGCCCGATGTCGAGGAGGCGGCAAACTCGTTCATGGTCGAGGCCAATCTGCGCGGAATGACCGGCATACATATCCCCGACGCTGATTTCGGCGAAGCCTTTCCGTTGTCGCGACGCGCTCTCGTTGTGGTCGGTCAAAACGGCACAGGCAAGACTCGATTATTCAAGGCGATGATAGACGGTTTGAGGGTTGCGCCCCCCTGGGAAGATGAAATCGACGTCGATCGTGCCGCCACCTTTGAGCCGCGGCCGCTTTTTTCGCGACTGATCGTCTTTTCATCGGTGGCGTCGGACTCGTATCCGCAGTCGTTGCCGCCTTGGGAAGGAATCGACTATCGATACCACCGAATGATTGGCTCTTTCGGCGGCGAGGGCGGCGGCCTAACGATGGCATTAATCGACTGTTTGCGCGCCGACACCGGTACGCAGGGCTTTGGACGCTCGGGGGCGATGGCTCTGTTGAACTCCGTACTCGAGCCACTTGGTATTTCAGACAACCTCTTGGTCGAGCTAAACGAAGCGATCGAACCCGACACTCTGCCGCCGCCTTTGCGCATCGAAGACCACGATTACTTCCCCGTCTTCCGTCGCATGAACGAGCAGCGCAACCTCCAATTATATGCCCGCATTAACACCTCCCGACCACCGATCATCATGACCGGTCGTATGCAGCCGCGAAATTTGAGTAGCGGTGAAGTTGCGTTGCTCCGTTTCGCCGCCTATGCGGTAGCCTCGCTTCGCCGCGGAACCATTTTCCTATTCGACGAGCCCGAGACACATCTTCATCCAAACTACATCTCTCAGTTCATGGAAATGCTTGACCGCTTGCTCGAACAATCGGGTTCGGTCGCACTCATTGCGACCCATTCAGCCTATGTCGTGCGCGAAGTGCCGCGACGACGGGTGCGAATAATCACGCGCGATCCCGACGATGAGACGATCATGATCGATCCGCCAACAATGCAGACGTTCGGTGCAAGCATCGATACGATTTCACAGTTTGTTTTCGGCGACGTTGGGCCCAAACACAGGTTCCAAAGCGTCATCGAGCAATATGTCGAGGAAAATCCTGAGGCGACTTTGCACCAAATCCGCCGAAGATTTGCGTCCGATTTAAACCCAGAGACTTTGTCCTATATTGCCGAACTAGTCGCGCGGCGGGATCAGCAATAATGAAGTATCTTCCATTGCCGCCCGGCGCGGGTGACGGCGTCATCATGAGGCAATGCCGCAAGCCGGGATGGGCTCTTCGGCAGGCCCGCTGGCTAGCTTCGGCTGCGACATACCAAAGATTTCATGGCAATCCGTGGAGAATACTGCCAGCCGGCTTCACTGGTGCGGACGCAGATGCTCTTTTTGGGTTATACGACAGCCGCGGAGGTTCAGGGCCGATTGCTCGGATACGGCGGCCAGCAATTCCTTACCAAAGCTGCCCGATGTGCGGTTCTCTCGGTGGACGCTCGCTTGATCATGCGTTGCCCCGCAGCCGCTTTCCCGAATTCTCGATCCTACATGAGAATCTCGTGCCGGCCTGCACGATGTGCAACACCGACGAGAAGGGAGGAACCTATCGCGGTATTCGTCGTCCCGAAAGATTCATTCACCCCTATTACGATCGTTGGGCATCGCGCGCGCTTTGGCGTATTGAATTTGGTCCCGATCTCGATGCTTTGCAATTCAAAGCCGTATCGTTGCCGACTCTCTC
Organism: Pararhizobium arenae; assembly: GCF_001931685.1. Taxonomy (GTDB): domain Bacteria; phylum Pseudomonadota; class Alphaproteobacteria; order Rhizobiales; family Rhizobiaceae; genus Pararhizobium; species Pararhizobium arenae. The sequence goes on from NZ_MOOY01000009.1 coordinate 5,762, forward strand.
CCGCCTCCGGCGTCATATCGTTGACTTTCATGTGCAGACGCTGCTCGGAAAGGAATGGCGGGACTCTGTTCGACGTGAATGGGGGCCTCTGCCCGCCAATTTGCGAAGGCGGGTGGGCGCAGCGCCGAGCGTAGACGAGATGCGAGCCGAACTTGAGATACGATTGAATGATGCAATCGCCTGCTATGGCGATAACTGCTGGGACGCAGGCTTCTTGCGTGGCGTGCTTGCCGATCCTGCAGTGGTAGCTAAGTTAATCTTGCGGGTACAGGCGCTTCCAGGCTGAGCAAATCAGAAACAACAATATTTGGCAGGTCCGGCCGCTGGCCTTCGGCTCTTCCAAGCCACGAACGCGACTAGGAGTTCCCTCCGCCGAGTTAGTGGAGAAAACATAGCAACCGTTTCCACCTTGTTTCAGACACATGGATTAGCTCCGACATGACCGCTTCGGGCCGATAGTGGTCATCTCACCCTATCTGGAGAAGACATTTACGCACAATCGATCTTCAGCGTGACCATAACGGGATCGCCGGCGCGGTTCCTCAGTTGCCACGCCGGAGGTCACCTCCAAGATGCGCACGAATTCGCAAGGCGGTTCTATCCACGCTAGGTTTGAGCCGAAACAGACCGGATTTTGGCTTCCATCCTGCGTCGTCCAAGGCCGATCCAAACGACGATTGAGGTCTTCGGTCGACCTCTTTACGCTCAGGTTTTCGGCGTTTCGCCATATTGATTTCCCCAACTTTCCGGCGACGCTGAGGAGCGTCTACACTGTTGAAGACATCATCCTTCTACAGACCGCAAGTTGGTCGCGGTGCACCACGCTGTGGAGAATTGGGGTCAGCGGTATCCAATCCGACGGGTTCTTTCGAGGTGGTAGGTAGTCTCGCCAGGGCTTCTTTCACTTCGGTCACTGACATCACTTTTTTCCCGAGCAGTTCTTCGGCTATTGCGAGAAGGGCGTTGTGACGCAAGTCCAGTATCTCCTTCGCTCTTGTAAATTGGCTTTCCAGCAAGTCGTCGACCGCTTTGCGTAATCGGTCGTCACTGGCACGAAGCCGTCCGACGTCATTGTATCCCGCGATATCGATCGCCAGTGTCCGACCCATTCCAAAGCAAGCCTCGAGCTTGGTGGCCAATTCCGTTGCACGGCCCAAGTCGGAGCTTCGATCGCCTGCGACAGCTTCTGTGAACTCGCCGAGAACCAATGTCTCCGCTGCGAGACCGCCGAGGTTCATTCGAGAAAGTTTGGTTGCGGGGGCAGGATTTCCTGACGCCATGACGACGCCACGCTGAAGCGCACCGTTGAACACCGGCTGAGAGGAAAACGGCTTTGGGTATGTCCAGGCGAGATTAGCAGCGCTAGTGAACAAACCCCCGCTCGCCGTTGCAATCGCAGTGTCAGTCAGGTCAACGATTTTCGAGCACTCCTGATAGCCGCAGGACCAGCGGATGTAGGAGCCGTTCTCATTTTGGCCCGTCTCGACGATATCGCCGGTCGGGCGGCCACCAGACTGCGAGACCGTGCCGAGAAACTGCCTCGCCTTGATGCGCTGAATAATGTCAATCGCGACGCTCCGCACCTCTGCGGTATTTGCTGCCGTGCCCCCGGTTTCAACGCCATAGGCGACGATCATCGTGCCGGTATTCGGGTTGATGAACATCGAAGGGTAGCCGGAGCGTGTGTTTACCCCGGTGATCACGACTTCCTCTGGTCCCCAAGCAAGTGGTGACGCGAGCAGATCGGACATGCGCGCCCAGCGCAGGCAGATCGTGTTCGGATTCGGCGGATCGGGATTGATCGACGTGTCGCGGCACATGTAGAGCATGACGGCGTAAGCGATGCCATCGACATAGGCCATGACGAGCTCTTGCGAGAGATAGCCGCCTGACGCTACGAGGTTTGTCTGCCCCTGCGTGGTCCACGTGTCGCCACCGTTTACGGTTTTCATCTGATAGAGTGCGCCTACCGCCGCATCGATACGCGAGATGCTGAGCCAGTTTGCCTCGTCCTGCACCAGGAGCGACGTCTCGGACAGCGCTGGCGAGCTGCTCGTAATCTGGATCTTGGAAACCCACGTCGCACCGTCATCGTCCGAGGTCAGCACGAAGTTGTCGGCCGCTTGGTAGGCGTAAAGCAGCAACCTGCCAGAAGGCGTGCGCTTGATCTGACCGTAGAATGAGAACGTATCGCCCACGATCGGCGATCCGCTCGGCATATCGCCGGTGATGACCATCTCCGTCGCTTCGCTGAACTCGTCGCCGAAGATGGACGTCCGCTGCAAGTGCGTCGGCCGGCCGTCCTCGATGTCTTGCTGTACGTAGCAGAGGATCAGGCTACCGTCCTTCCGTGCGCCGAGCGCTGGATAGTTGTGGCGGTGCTGACCGTCGGTGATGCCGTCCCCGATCGTCACGATGTTGGGCCAAGTCTTACCGCCGTCCGGCGAGCTTTTGTACATCAGGTTGCTGGGAAGGCGGCGCAAGCCGACCTTGACAGTGCCGGCAGCGTTGCCGCTGAGCTGCACCTGCGTAACCTTCGTGATGAGGCCGATATAGTCGATCACGCCGGCGTTGGGGCAAGCGAACGGGCCAAGCGTGACGGGCTGATCTTTATTGAAGCCAGTGATCGTCACCGTGATGCCGCTGTCGTTACCGCTCGAGGTGAACCGGATCTGTGTCGAGCCTTTCACGCCCTCCGCAGCGAAGCGGCCGTTCAGCACGAGGTTCTGCACCCCGCCGGCATTTGCCGTCTGGCTCAAGCAGATGCAGTTGTCTTCGTCACCGCCATGGTTTTCGCCCATGTAATAGGCCACGCCGATGCGATCGGAGCTCGCGGCCAAAACGGGAAAGTGCGAATACTTCTCATTCGAGATGAGCGACGAGCCGAAGGGTATCTGCGGCCAGTCGCGTTGCGCCTTACGCACGGCAATGTCGGCGTTGTCGCCCTGCTGGCGCGTCGCGAAATAGTTGGTCGGCTTCTGCGTACCGGAACGATCGCCCAGCTTACGCATCGACCGGCGCCCAATCGAGCTTGTCACCGGGCTCGACGAACCAGTCAACGGTTTCGTCTGCCGGCAGGAATGCGCGAGGGCTCAACGCCGCGTCCGGATTCGGCCTGATCGAAATCCATGCATCCACACTGCAACGCAGCTGGAAAACCGGCTGGCCCGCAACGTCACCCGCTCTTGGCGCGACGTTCGTCGTCTCGCCTGCTTCGGGCAGCGTTTCCGACCACATGCGTTTCGTGATGAGAGGTTGAACCGAGTCCTTGTACCCGCGGGCGCCGGCATAACCGGCAAGAACATGAAGTCCTTCAAGAGCCATGTGCTATCTCCGAGTAGACAGCACATAATGCGCGAACGATACGCGACATTACCGCGCTTCTCGGCAATTGGCTAGGCCTTGCACTCATAAACCGGGTTTGCAAATCGGTTTGATTTTGATTCACTGAGGCCTTGATTTGGAGGCCTCTCATGACCCGTCGCCGGTTTGATCTCACCGATTTCGAATGGACTGTTATTCAGCCCTTGTTGCCCAATAAGCCGCGTGGCGTGCCGCGGGTTGACGACCGGCGTGTAATCAACGGCATCTTGTGGCGCTTCCGGACAGGCTCGCCTTGGGCAGACGTTCCAGATCGATATGGTCCGTATACAACCTGCTACAACCGGTTCGTGCGATGGCGCAAGGCGGGCATCTGGGATCATGTTCTGGGCGAGATTTCCAAGGCTTTCGATGGCGATATCGTCATGATCGACAGCTCCTGTGTCCGCGTTCATCAACATGCGGCGACGGGAAAAAGGGGGATCAAGACGATGGCTGCATGGGACGTTCCCGTGGCGGCTTGACCACCAAAATCCACGCCGTTGTCGATGCCGATGGACGACCGATCCGTCTCGCACTACCGCCGGCCAAGCCCATGATGGCCGCATGGCGGAACCATTGTTACAGACAATATCCAAGGGTGCGATCCTGCTGGCGGACAAGGCCTACGATACCAACGCGATCAGAGCATTTGCAAAGCAAAGGCAGGCATGGGCCAATATTCCTGCCAAGAGCAATCGTAAGGGAAGCTTCCCTTTCAGCCAATGGGTTTACCGGCAGCGCAATCTCGTCGAGCGTTTCTTCAGCAAACTCAAACAGTTCAGAGGCATCGCAACCCGTTACGACAAAGACCCCATGAACTTTCTCGCCGCCGTCAAATTGGCAGCGGCAAGAATCTGGATCAGATCGTTATGAGTCTGCGGCCTAGGGCGCAGCCGTCGTAGCCGGCTGCGTCACGACGGGTCTTCCTCCGCATCAGGGTCTTCCGCGTAAGCCAGCCGAAGATTGAAAAGAACCTCTCCCATTTCATCCAAGATTTCCCCTGTGCCCCAGCCTGCCGCATTGGCAGCTGCTATAAGTTGCTGCATAGCGGGCTCGATACTTTCCTGAAATTTTTGATCACGGTCATGATGATCCGGGCCAATTCTAGAAGCGGCGGCAGGCATGGAGGTCTCCTTTGCAGCAGAACCACAAGGAGGCTCTAATGTTCCGCGCTGCCGCTGCCATTCTCCAGGAGATATCACTGGCTAATGAGCCGCGACCGGTGCACTGACATGGAACCAAATTCTAGTTTCTGGGTTCGGCGCCCGGAGGTGCCCCATATGCCGAAGTATTTTTTCCATGTCCGCGACTACGAAGAGTTTTTTGAAGATCTCGAAGGCGCGGATTTCGCAGACGATAGAGCTGCTATCCAGGAAGCGACCGCAGCGGCGCGCGAAATTTGTGCGGAAAAGTTAAAGTTTGGCGAGGAAATTGACGGCCATGTATCCGAGGTTACTGCCGAGGACGGGGTCGTTATCGAAACTATCCCGTTTAACTCGGTGATTGACATCTGACACCCGCGTCTTAGCCGTTTGCAGGCCGTGCTTGTGTTCCTGATGGAAACGGCGCAAGGTGTATTCATCGCTCCCAACCGAGATCGTAGGCGGTGGCGACTGAGGGTTACTATGAGCTCCCGCCTGCCGAGCAGGGGGACGCCATGGAGCGCCCTGAAAATATACCCGACAAAATCGAAACTCTGCGCCCCGTGCTGATGACGTGGGCGAGACACTATTGCGCGGACGAGGAGAGCCAGAAGCTCCTTGTCGATGCGACGTTTGAGCTGCTTTCCAGGACGGCCGAGATAACGGAAGAAGCTGCCAAGCGCCACCTCCATCACCTAGCGCGGATCGTAAATTCTGGCGCCCTAGTCGCTGCTCTGACTGATTAGATTTGCATCCCAAGCGCCAACGATCACTACCTGACATCGCTCGGAACAATCGAGGGGTGCACTGGTTTAGGGGCCGGAGGTGCAAACCATGCCAAAATTCTATTTTCATGTTCGCGCGGGCTCGGAGTTAGAGCCCGATCCGAGTGGCGTTGACTTCCCGTCTGCCGAAGCCGCGAAATCAGACGCGACGGAAGCCGCACGCGAAATCTTGTCCGACATGGTGCTTACGGGAGAACCAATTGACGGTGAGACCTTCGAGATAACGGACGAAGTCGGAAACTTAGTCGCGAGAGTACCATTCCGCTCGGTACTCCGGCTGGAGTGAGTGCTCGGAGAAGCTTCAAGATCCGGTGCGGGTTTAGCTCCTGCTATACCGGCTGCGATTTCCAGACCCTGGGCGCGGCCATAGTACAAGGCTCCTTCCGTAGTGCTGCAATCGTATGGGCGAAAGGGCCCATCTATTGACAGCACGCGTCAGTTCCTCACCCCGGCATTTTTCCGTCTCTGCAGAACATACCTATTGGGGATGACTATGACTGAAACACCACGCTACGGCGGGTACGATCGCGCCGGAAAAATTATAGGCTTCGTTCTGACACTTGTCTGCTACGCGCTCGTAGTCTGGCCAATCGCGCGAACTCTTTTTTAGGTTCAAGCGACCCTCAGGTGAAAGTCCTGACGCCATCTCAGCACCGCCGGTTCGCTAAAACTGCCGCCGCGTGTTCAAGTACGTCGTACATCGTAGTCTCCCGTCATTGCAGTAAACCGCGGCGACCGGCAAACCTTCCCGCCACGCCGGGAAAGCTTGTCGGCGAAATTCATTTCAAAAAAGCGGTTGAGAAAGCGAATGCTCATGAATAATCTCCACGTATGGCTCAGCACCCGATTGTTCCGCCAGATCATTTGAAGATGCTCCAGCGCGTCACTGAGCGCTTGTGCCTTGATCGCGGTATCGATGTGAACTCAGCCGATGCCCAGGATCTAGCTGCAACAATTGTGGCCCGATACCAGAGCGGGATCGACAGCGAAGAGGCTCTACTGGCTTCTTTCTCTGAAGATGATGAATGGCGATATCGGTGAGACCTAATCTCTCGACGATCAAGAACATTCTGTTAACCAGTTGAGTATTAGAATGCATTTGTCGAAAGAGTTGAGCATCTTTCCGCAACATGCGAAAATCTGAGCCCTCCCGCGCCTCTTGGTGCTGGAGGGTTCTTTTTGTTTTATGGCCGCGGATTTAACAAGTGGGTGGCAAGACTAGCGAAATCTTCCCTCAATCGTATACTGGCGCCATGAACATAGATCTCTCTGCACTTGATGAACGCGCCGAAGCCGAAGAGCAAATGGCGGAAGCGATGCGCCTCTTGAACGCCTCCATCCGGCGCGTCCATCGATCAGGTCTCTTGGTACAGGCTGAGATCCTCACCATGCACTCCCCGGGAGGCTCTGTTCCCCAGTTGAACCTCGCCACGCTAGACCGGCAGTACGGAGCAATCTGAGACAGGACTGGCGGCTGAAAAAGGGCCTCGCCACTGCACATGACGAGACCCTTTTTACCAGAGCGTCCAACTTCTACTGGCAGCGAAACGTAAACGCCACGGTCAGTTGCCAGTCAATGAAACCATCAGCCTTTTCCTACGGCCGATGTCCTATCGCGAACGAAGCATGTCCGAGAATATCTTGCCTATCAAACTATGATGAAATCCGCGTTCGTGATTGTGGGTTTATTCGTCAGCGTTGCAAACAGCACGCCATCGAACGAGACACCGGACCCGTCCCGATCATAGAACAGTTTGCCGGTGTCCGTTTCGTAGACGATGCGATCCGTCGAGTCTGCGGCAAGGCCTGTACCGTTTGCACGAAATGCGTCTGCTGAAAGCGTCCCTGTCGAAGCTAGAGCTGTGAAGATTGCGTTCTCCAACTGGATCGTGTCGTCGATCGCGCTGAAGTCTGTGATTTTGTCGGCGTTGGTCGCGGCGTTGAGTGCGGTATGGAACAGGAATGTATCCTTGCCGCTTGCCCCCGTCAGCGTATCGTTTCCAGCGTAACCCTTGATCACGTCGTTTCCGCTGTTGCCGAATATCGTGTTCGCAGCCGAGTTCCCGGCAAGAGTATCGTTAAACGCGGAGCCGCTGATGTTCTCGATTGAGATGAAGGTGTCGCCAGCAGCGTCTCCCTTGTTTGCAGATGGCGTCGTGAGGCTGACTGTCACCCCGGCAGAAGAATAGAAGTACGACGCGGAATCAGTGTCTGCGCCGCCATCAAGACTGTCCGCACCGGCTCCTCCGGCGAGGACATCATTCCCTTCGCCTCCGGCGAGCGTGTTGTTGCCAGCGCCAGCGTAGAGCTTGTCTGCACCAAGTCCTCCATTTGCAACGCCGGTATAGCTGCCGCCGCGCGTGTCGAAAGTGTCGGCGCCATCTTCCAAATTGACATCGCCAATCATGGTCCCGTTATTCAGGACAACGTCCTGCCCTGTGCCGCCGGACACACCGCCTTTGATGATCCCGGTATTTGTAAGTTTAAAGGCCTCCGAGGCATTCACGAAGACCGCATAGGTCTTGCCTTCGATAACACCGCTGTTTTCAACCGTCGATTGGGTGGTTGCGTCTGACCCACCGATCGCAATAGCAGCATATTTTTTCCCGTCAATTCGCCCTTCATTGATCAACGTACTTCTGTTGCCGTCGAGCCGTACAGAGAACGCGCCGGTATCGTAACCTGCCAGGTGACCTGTCTCAGCAACATAAAGAGTGTTGTCAAAGTCTGTGGTGGAACTGCCTCCCATGAAGATTGCGCGGAAGTCTCCCAAGACGGTACCATAGACATCAATAAGGTGCCCACTGCCGCTCGCGGTAATCCCGACATCATCGGTGGATGCCACCGTTACGCCTTCGGCGACAAACCCGTCGTCGCCAGCAGCCAGTATACCCTGTACACCTGTTCCGGAGATACTTGAGACAAATGCCCTCAATGCCATTGTTCTACTCCCTGTTGTCGGGTCCAACGGCGGGAGTATCTATGAAAGTTCGAAAACAGCAATGGGTAATATAGAACGGTCAGACGGGAGCAGTTCTTGACGATTGGCGCCACGTACCGGCTGCATCACCCCCTGCCATTTTATCTGAGGGTGGAATGGCTGCAATTGGGCCCAAAGCGGCCATACGGTTACAAAGCGAGCGTGATCTTTGTGCCGATACGGACTTCAGGTCCTTCATGAACATCCAGATTGTAGTAATCGCTCGTTGATCGGGGAAATCCGAAGCTCATGGTGTGGCTGGGGAACTCGGCGTCGGCATCGAAAGCGTCCGTTGAATACCAGAGCAGCATGGGTTTTGTTATGCGGTTCTTTACCAAGTAGCGGGCGAAGTAATCGCAGATAGCAAAATAGATAAGGATGATGTCCTGAGCAGGATAATCGTCTTCTAGGTCATCCTGCAGATGAATCTTGTTTAGGAACATTTCCACCGAGAAGTCATCTAAACGTGTAGCTGCTTCGGAGGTCTGCTTATCTATCGAGGCAGGTGGATTGCGCGGACCTAAGAAATAGCCGTTGTAGAAGCTCGCTTCGACTAGCCAATCGACCAAACCTTTCGGGAGGGTGGGAGTGAAAAGTCCGGCGCTCCGTGCCACGACATCAGCCGCCATTTCATTAAATCGGTGTCCAATGTCTGCGTGCATGAAGTACCCCGCCGAGCCCAGTCGGGCCGATAACAACCCAACCTATACGGATGAACACTGCCGACTGCAATTGGGCGCGAAGCGGTCACCCCCCAACGATTCCATTTTAACCGCGGGCGGAAAGGCTGCAATTGGGCCAAAAACCGCCGCACGATGGCCCAAACTGGTTCGCCGCCCTTCGTTGTTCTCGCAGGGGTCATGAGGTCGAACTTCAAGTTTTCGGGAACTCTTGTAAGTTTTGCCAAGATCAGTCGTTATTGCAACGTAACAAGAAGCAGTCGTCGGCCCTGCGTGGGAAAACCCTACGATTGCGTTGCCGCACCATTCCGGAGGCATTTTATTTGCGGCCATTAGCCTCAGAACCGCTCGTTGGTAATACAACGAGGTAGCGTTGAGATCTGGGTGCGAAGGCAGTGTTTCCCCATCACACAATAGGAACTTTAGCTCTTGTGACCCGGCGTGAAGGATGTTTACGAACTGGCCAAGCGCCCAGTAGCCATTAAGATCGTTGTATCTGCTGACGAAGGTATCAAGAACGTCGTGGCAAATCCCTTGGAACTGACTTCTTCTGGCCATTTCCTCATCCATTATCAACCCGCTCGCACGCCACACGATAGTGGGACTAAACATGAAGCCGCAATAGCCGCGCTGTCGGCAAACGGCCATGACGTCTGCCCCGTTTGCCTCGAAGTCCTGGAGGCAGATGATCTCTGCGCCACCGATATAGAAATGGGGATTTGCCACGCTGAATGCCTCGAAGGCTCCCCGGTCGTCGATATCGACACCGGCGAGGTATTGCCCGATGGCGAGCTCGATACTTATCGCTTCGGCGACCTGAATGCTCCGGCACCGCGGCCTGCCAAACTCGACGGCACTTCGCTCTGGGCCGCGATCTACGGCGTCATGGGCTCCGACATGCCAGCTGAGCTTACGAGCGACGTGCTCGAAGGCGTGGCCGACATCCTGAACGTCTCGGTGTAACGATGATCAATCTTACTCGAAGCGGTCTATCCTTCACCTCGAGCAGGATCATCGAGAGTGCCGAGGCGCTCGTCCCTCCCAAACCCGCAATCTCTGATGACATGCGCGCCATGGTCGACGTCCTTACCAACTTCGGCCAGATCCGAAGCAAGCCCGGCGCTTACAGGATGGCCGACGGCACGATGATCATTCATCCGGTTCTCAGAAGAGAGCTTGATCGCCACGTCGCGCGGCAAGCGGACCTGATTAAGGCGGAGAGCGACCGCATGCTACTCGCCGCTATCTTGGGGCGTAAACATGGATAGCCCCCTCCGCCTTCGCCTGTCCCGCGCGGCCGGTTTCGATCTTCAAGCGCTCTCGAAGGCTGCGAACGGCCTGCCCGCCGTCAACGTGGCGCGGCCATCCGCGTTCGGAAATCCCTATGTCGTCGGCGGCCCTGTCGATCGAAAGCAGGTGCGCCGCTGGGGCTGGAATTTCGGCCACCTCGATTATGTCTGCGCCGACAACATGGACGCGGTTCGGCGCTTCCGAGCGTGCCTCCTTACGGACGAGGCCATCCACTCTCACGTCGTCAAGAAACTGGGCGGCCGCAATCTCGCGTGCTGGTGCGAACCCGACGAGGATTGCCACGCCGACGTTCTCCTTTGGTTTGCCAACCGGCCCCAGTGCCAAGAGGTGCAACAGTGAAACTTTCAACTCTCCTTACCGCCTACGGCGACGACACTATTCAGTTTCAGGCGCTCGACCAGTGCGCCGACAGCATGAACATGAACCGAGGCGTCACGAAGATCACCTTCGGCACCGAGCAACCGATCGGGCCGAACGGCACCGTGAAAATGGGCCTCGTGGTTTGGCTCGATCGTAACCGGGTCGCGCAGCTCATCGCCGACGAAAAGGCGGAGGCGTCCAAGTGAAAAATCCTAACCCTGTGAACCTCCAGACCAGTCAGGAATTGCGGGCACAAGGCTGGCAAGCCGAGAGCCGAGACGCCGACGGGCATCTGACAAGCTGGCATGCCCCAATTGATGCTGATGACCGCGGTATAGCCGAGTGGATCATGGAATGCACAAGCAGCGGCGAGACGGTGACATTCTGGCCCGCATCCGGTCCCCTGCCGCCTGCGAAAGAACTCGCAAAGGGTGACGAGTGCTTTACCGTCGTATTTTCCGGCAATTTGCGTAAATTGAAGGGTAACCCACACCACTTCAATACGCAGTTCGGGCCAGTTTTGTCGATCGGCGTAGGAAATGCGTTCGAAGAGGCGACGCCCTCATCAGTTCCGATTGTGTTCGGTCTCGAAGCACAAGGCCACATCCCGACTATAGAAGCGATGCTTAACGACGGTGAAGAGTGGCCGGAAATTGGTCGCCGCATCGGTTGGGACTGGAAAACTGCTAAGGCCTATTATCAAAGGTTTCTCTCCAATTCCCCAACCAGCGACGTTCCCGCGTCGGACACTGCCCCAATTTCACCCTCATCAGAAACCGCAGGGACCGTAGAAGTATGCCCAGAGTGCGATATCGCAGGCTACAAGCATTTGCGCCGCAGGGGCGAACCCGTCCAGCGCCGCGCCGGGAAGTGGTTGCCCCCGGAGGAAGCTAATCGACCGGAAGGATACGAGTGCCTTGTGACCATCCCTGTACGGTGGGAACGCTGCTTCAGCGGTCACGGCTTCGTATGGGCGTCAGTCAATCCTGAACTTGTCATCGAAGCCAAAGCGGTAGCCTGGGCGCCATCACCGGAAACACTGCCACCCGTTGATCAAATGGCAGGCACGCATTGCCTCGACCGGGGCCAAAACAATCATATTCGTCAGACCCGTAGTTTCCGCAGGATACGTTCAGCCAGCTCCGCAACATCTTCCCTAACTTGGTCCAGAGTAGGCGACCTAACCATCTGCTCCAGATCGCTACGAAGCAGCCCAGCAGTAGCGGGTGGAAGTCTATCGATGACCAAAAGAAGCGCAAAACGCTGGTGGATCGCGTCATTTCCCTGCAGTACCCGGCGCAATGCAGGAATTGCGGCAGCACCAGTTGCAACAAACAGATCAGCGATCGGCTTCGCCACGGGCCAATTACCGTCGGCAATCCAAGCGGCTAGGCCGTCGAGTAGTGGGGTGATGGCGGGAAAATCCGCTGCTCCGAGTTTCTCAACAGCGTCTAGGTCATATTTATTCACGGGTAATCGCATCTTGTCGCCATTGAGGCTGTCCAGCTCTGACATAAACTTCCAATCTGTTGAACGAAGATCGGCGTCGGCATTACGCGGAAACCATAACTCACGCCTCTTCGACCATCCCTTTGTCTCTCACCAGGTACAGGGCGCTAGCTGTAGATGGCAAGCATTTGCTTCCTTTAGGACCACGAACGTGCTGCCACCCGCACAGAGTTTGGCAGCGCATATGCTACTTGATAGGAGGGGCGTTAAATTCTTCTTCGAACGCGTCTTTCCATTCCTCCATCGAATAATAAAGGTCCGTCGACGGCCATTCTGGCGCGTTCTCTACACTCCATGTCAGATGGATTTGAGCAAACACATTGTCGGGGATTTGGAAGAGGTAATCGCTCCGGCCCGTGCGTTTTGCAATTGCCTTGGTATTCGCCCCGTAGAGAATGTGCTCTTTCGACATCTCTCGGTGGAGCTCTGCCTCAGCTTCAGCAGCCTCATTGCTGTCCAAGATAGTCCATTGCGAAGGGTAAGAAAATTTCGGCTTGGGCATGAACTTGCGCATTGTCCGTTTCTAGGCTGCAGGTTTTTGCCAAGAAATGGCGGAGCTGGCTACCCCCCATCACCCTCACAGAGGGAGGCAGGGACCAATGCTTAACCGTCGCGCCTTTTTGACTAGCGCCGCAGCGCTTGCCGTAACGCCAGCAATCCCCGCGCAGCTGTTGGCAGCAACAGCGCCAGCCGCCGTATCAGTGACAACCATATGGGTCGGCGGCCACTATGGCGAGTTCGACTGGCACCCATTCCACGCAAAGGACAGGCTCGACGCCTTGCGCCAGCTCCTGCACTACCACGGCTGGAACGAAGAAGAGATCGGCCGGGCGCTCACCCTTCCGGAGGATAAGCTCGCGAAGGAGCTCTCTAGCGCCGAGATCGACGTTGCCCGCGCTGAGGCCATGGATGGGCTTCAGGTCGATGAGATCAAGGCACATCACTGGATCAGAGCAGGCATGGGTGCGTGCTGCAGCCGTTGCAGCTACGAATGCGATGCCGAGAGCGGCGCCCGTGCCGTCGGCGAGGAAGCTGTCTGCGAGGAGTGTCTGACGCTCGAAGACAAGTTGACCCTCGGCGACAACGATGAGGTTGAGGAAGAGCTAATTGAACTGATGATGGACTACGAGTGCGCCGAAGCCGAGGTTCGCAAAGTCCTGACGCGCAGCATGGACCCGACAGTCATCCCGGCGGCTATGTGGGAGAAGTGCTTGGCAACCGCGAGGGCAGAGCTATGAGCGACGTTTTCGGCTCGCGCCTGTACCGCACGCCTTACCTCGTAATTCCCCGTCTAGCTCTCGAAGCCATGCCCCTCGAATGGCAGGAGCGCTTCGAAGCACTTTTGAAGGAAGCGGATGAGGCAGGCATTCAGACGCCGTCCTACCACGTTTTCAGGGACGTGTCCGACGGCAACCCGGAGGCTATTCGCGGCTGCAAGCAGGTCAATCGCGGGAAATGGGACGAGCGCCCGTTTTACCGCCTGACCGGGGGCTGGCATGACGACCCTTGGGCAAATTACCGCCACGGCGATGCAAAAGCCTTGTCCGGAAGGGGCGGCACGGATGAGCTATAAAATGGGCCCGATCCAGATCACGGTCCACGGCGACCGGTTCAAGCTGCTCAACTCCGGCAACGGAGATTTCAACACCGTCACGTTTTCATACCCCGAGCTAATCCGGCTTCGCTCGCTGCTCGACGCGGCGATCGAGGATCATCGTCACGATGAACCAGAGGAGCAGCAAGCGTGAATGTGACCCTCCGACATCAGCAGTTAAGTTGGGGAGCGGTCCCCGTCCCTTATGCAGCGCTCTGGAGTGGCGAAGCGGCCCAGATGTTCATCGCCACCTGCCCGCATGCAAAGGTTCCTGCCATCTGCGATCACGAGGCGCGCGGCACCGGCAAGCCAATTTTCGGCAAACCCCACATGACGCGTCAACGCGAACTGATCATATGCGAGCGCTGCGACCTTTGCGCTCGTCCGCTTGCGGGTCGCACGAAGATCTCTCTATCGCATGCGAGCTTCCGCGTGAGCGGAGCCCAAGGTGGCTGCATTATGCAAGTCGAACCTCTGGTGCATAAAGACTGCGCCTTAGAGTGCGTGCGCCATTGTCCGTCGCTGAAGCGGGACATTGATGCAGGAACGCTTTTCGTTCGCCACGTCCTCAAGCACCGAACCCAGCTTGCCTTACTGACGGAAGCCGCAGTGGAAGAGTTCTGCGGGGTGAGGCGCAAAGGCATCGTTGGTCACGCCAAGGTGGAATTGCAACGCTGGCGCGATCGTGACCTTCATTGGCTTGTGAATAGCGGGAATAACGGGGACAAATGAGACGCACTGCCGAGATCCCGGCGGGCTGTTGGCCCGCCCTCTTACGAGACGAACATGCCGCTGCCTATGCTGGGGAGCGGACGGTAGAACAGTTTTTGAGCAGGGTCGGGAAAATCTGGCCCGAGCCATTCATTGACGTTGGGTCCGGGAAAGGGAAATTCCGGGCTTGGCGGAAGGTGGACATAGACCAGGTGATAAACCCGGCATCGGCCGTAAGCGCCGGCGACCCGGAGGGACTTTGATGGTCCCGATGGAGATGCCTCGCTACACGTCGTTTCGCACGCTTGCGAGCGGCGCCACCGGTTTTTACTGGATCTGCCCGATGCGATACCGGAAGCTCGGAAGTCCTTACAAGGCGTCACCGCTCGGTGAAAACCTCTCTGTCAAAGAATTGCACGCGGCGGCCAAGCTCTGGAACGATAGGCTCGACGCATGGCTTGTCGAGCGGCGCGGCGGTCATGAGGTGGACACCAGCCGATATGGCAGCATCGAGTGGCTGATCAACACGTACCTCTCCCATGACAGCTTTCTTGAAAACGTGCAGGAGTTCAGCCGGCCGGATTACAAGCGCATCCTGGACCGCGTCTCGGACACAAAGATCAGAGCGGAAAAATCTGGCCTGCTAGTCAGGATCGGTGACGCGAAAATCAATCAGGTGTCGGTTCGCACCGCAGAGAAGATCTACAAAGAGTTTGCCGACGCGCCGCGCTCGGCCGAGAAAGTCGTTTCCTACTGCAAGACGATGTGGAAGCGCATGATACCGCACTACCCCGAAATGTTTCGCCAGGACACGAAAAACCCGTGGGAAGGTGTGACGGTCAAAAAGCGCGTGAAGAACATCAAGGGTTACGTCGATCGCGCGACGGTCTACAGGTTCGCCAACGCGGCTATCAAAGAAAAGCGCGGTGAGCTGGCCGCGGCTGCCATACTGGCATTTGAATGGCTGATGCGCCCTACCAGCATCGGCGCTGGCTATGCCGCGTGGACCGGCTATCGTGGCGCGGCGCATCCGGACAAGATTTCAGTGCGTCACCGTAAGACGGGCGAGCCGGCGCTGCACCCGCTTGAGTTCATTGACGATGACGGCCAGCTCGTCTCACTCTATCCCGACGCTGAGAAGATCCTGAAGCAGGTGCCTCGGTACGGCGTTTCGATCGTGGCGCAACACAACGGCAACCTCTTCGGTGACGGCGGCTACCTGACACAGGAAGTTGCCGCGCTGGCCGCGAAGGTCGGCATGCCCGGTTTCACGCTGGACAAGGCCCGCCACGGCGGAATGACCGAACTGGAAGAGCTCGGGTTGACCGAAGGGGAAGGCCGGGCCTTGTCGCGGCACCGTACCTCGCGCGCCTACAGCGGCTATGCAAAAGAGACGGAACTGCGGACGCTCAACGCCACGAAGAAGCGTTTCGGCCATTATGAACAGCCCAAAATTATGAACAAAAACAATGCTGAAAAATCGGCCGAAAATGCCGAAACACCCGCGATTGTTCATAACAAACGTTGATTTTCCTGCATCCTGCGAGGCCTGCAAATCCTTGTACCCCGGTTCAATTCCGGGCGAGGCCTCCAAAGTCTTTCACCAAGACGAACTCTCTGTATTCCCTTGAAAATTTCCACGTCGGGTCGTTTCTTAGCCGTGCGCGCCCATGAGCTGGGAAGCTGTTCGCCTGCGCATGTCAAAAGTGATTGTGCATGAGCCGGTCGATGCGACACGGTGCGCCTCTCAAAAATGCACGCAGCGGGTCTGCCAAAGAACAAAGACATAAAAGTGTAAGCGCGGCCGATAGATCGCCTCGCGCTTGCGAGGAACTTTTCCAGCTTTTTTCCATTCTCCTTCACAGCAAGAAATATATGCGAAGGAGTGCATGTCATGGCGACCTACATCGATGAACGTGGAGATCGCGTTGCAAGCGCGGAAGCGGACAAGAAGGTCCGCGCCACGACGACAGAAGCTCGGCAGGGGCCTTTAGGGAAACCTATTTTCATCGTCCTCGTCTGCGGCCTGCTGCTGGCACTCGTCGCCTGGGCGGGCGCCGAAATTTTCGGTGAAAGCACCGATAACGACGCCGCGACTGAGACGCAGCAGGTGACGCCGGCGGAGACCGCAACCGACGCGCCGACAACGCCCAGCAGTGATGTTCAGCAGCCAGCGCCCGTTGATCAGGATCCGACACCACAGTCCGGCACCGGTGGCTAAAGTCTCCAGGAAAGACACGGTAAAAGGTGTTGTCAGAAACGCTTGAGAGAACATGCAAGCGAAAGGCCGTCCGGTTCTTAAAGACCGGACGGCCTTTCGCCTATGTCGTGTGACCAACATCAAAGAGTGTGGTAATCGCGGTGGAAATAAACCAGCGCTTCGCGGGGATCGCCGATTTCCATGGCCATCACCTTGCCGAAAAGCACCATATGCGTGGCGATTGCTTTGCTGTCGATTATCTCGCAATCGAATGCGGCAAGCGCACGGGAAAGCACCGGCGCCCCCGTCGAAAGCGTTGTCCAGTTGCCGTAATCGAAACGCAGTTCCGGCTCGATCCCGTCTCGCCCGGAAAAAACGTGGGCGAGGTCCATCTGGTCGGCCGCGAGTACGTTGAGCGCAAAGCGGCCGCTCTCCACAAATATCCTGTTTCTGGGATTGGCAAGATTGAGGCAAACGAGAACCGTTGGCGGATCGTCGGATACCGAGCACGCCGCGGTGATGGTGACACCGCGGCGAACGCTCCCCTCGGCGGTCGTAACGATATGGACGTGCCCTGCCAGCCGGCTCATTGCATCGCGATAGGAAAGGGGATCGAGGGCAAGCGGACGCGACACGAAATTCTCCAGGGATTTGACGGCATACACATAGACGCTGACGGACAATATGTAAGCCGCAATCACGAAAACGCATACCGCAAGACGATCTTTTTCCTTTGACCGCATCCTCCGCATCCGTAAAACAGCAATGGACTGCGTCCATGACGTATTCGCGGCAGCCTCTGAATAGGATGATTATGCGTAGACTGATTGCCAATCTCGCCCTGGTCACGCTTCTCAGCACGTCGGCGGCGTCCGCTGCAGGCCTGAAGATTGCAGTCGTGGCTCCCGAGAGCGGACCCTTTGCGCTTCTGGGCAAGCAGATTCTCGATGGCGCGACCTTTAAGGCAAAAGAACGCGGCAGCGAGATCGTCACCGTCGCAGAAACCTGCGAAGCCGCGGATAACGACGCCTTGGGCAAAGCGATTGTCGATAGCGGCGCGGAAGCGGCAATAGGATTTCTGTGCAAGGAAAGCCTTGAGGCGAGCCTCACTGCCCTGGCGGCCGCCAACATCCCGGCGATCACAGTGAGCGTGCGCTCCGATATCCTCATGGAAGACGCACTCAAGAACAACTGGCCTCTCTTTCGGCTTGTTCCCAATGCGGCAGCCGAAGCGAAAAAGATCACCGAGGTCATCCTTTCTGGCTGGAAGGACAAGCCGCTCGCATTGATCGACGATGGCACCATTCATGGCCGGGAACTTGTCGAGGCGGTCAAGACCGCGATCGGCGAAGCGGGTCTGACGCCGGTTTTCACAGATACGTTCCGCCCGTCTCAGGAGCAGCAGGTCTCGCTTGTGCGGCGCCTGATCAAGAGTGGCGCAACCCATGTGTTCGTGGGCGGCGATCGATCGGACATGGCCGTCATCGCCAGGGATGCCAAGGCGGAAAACAGCGGCCTCACCTTTCTCGGATCGGAAGTCTTGAACGCAGCCGACCAGCCCGTGCCGCTTCAGGAAGGCGTGATGGCGGTCGCCTTACCCGATTATGCCCGCGACCCGATCGCCGCAAAAATCGTGACGGAATTTTCCGAAGCCGGCATCGTGGCGGAAGGATATGTTCTTCCAAGCTTCTCGGCCGTCACGATCCTGGAGGCGGCCAAGGACACGTCTTCCGCGCAGAACCTGCCGCTACGGGACGCCGTTGCGGGTGGACAGTTTGAAACTGCGATCGGAACCGTGCGTTTCGGTCCGGATCACGAGCTCACCCCCTCCCCCTACCGGCTGCTGGTGTGGCGCAACCATCGCTTCGTTGAGCCGGCACAGCAGAACCAGTGAGCAAAACCGGTGATCAGGAACGCTGACATGAAGGCGGGCATCCGAAATGCGATCACCGATGTCGCCGGCATCAAGGTCGGCAACGCCCAGGATCAGCGATTGAAATCCGGCGTTTCAGTCGTCGTCTGCGACGAGCCTTCGGTTGCGGCCTGTCAGGTGCTCGGGGGCGCGCCCGGCACGCGCGAGACGGATCTTCTGGAGCCTCACAACACGGTTCAGTCCGTCGATGCCATCGTGCTCTCCGGCGGGTCAGCCTTTGGGCTTGATGCCGCCTCGGGCGTCCAAAGCGCGCTGGCTGAAAGCGGCCGTGGCTTTGCCGTCGGTCCGGTGCGCGTTCCGATCGTCCCGGCCGCAATTCTCTTCGATCTCCTCAATGGCGGCGACAAGGATTGGGGACGATATCCGCCCTATCGCGAGCTCGGTTACGAGGCCGCCCGCAACGCCGGGCTTGACTTCGAAACCGGAAGCGCCGGCGCTGGTACTGGTGCGTTGACCGCCGGTCTGAAGGGAGGCCTAGGCACCGCCTCGACAGTCGCCGGCAACGTGACGATCGGTGCGCTGGTCGCGGTCAATGCGCTCGGTTCGGCAACGATTACCGCCACGCCGCACTTCTGGGCGGCGCCCTTCGAGGAAGGCGACGAGTTTGGCGGGCTGGGCATGCCTCATCCCTTTCCGCGGGAAGCCCGCGCCATCCGCACCAAGATGGGCGGAGACACAAACGGGATGCGCAACACGACCATCGCCGTGATCGCAACGGATGCGATCCTGACGAAGGCAGAGGCCAAGCGGCTCGCCATTTCCGCCCATGATGGTTTTGCGCGTGCTTTGTGGCCGGCCCATACGCCATTCGACGGCGATATCGTTTTCGCGCTCGCGACCGGAAAAAGCGGAACGAGGCCCGACGAGCAGGATTTCATAACCCTTTGCGCCCTTGCCGCGTCGACCATGGCACGCGCCATCGCGCGCGGTGTGCATGACGCATCGTCCGATGACGGCGATATCCTACCGTGCTGGAGCCAGATAAAGGCTATGGCATGAGGCGCGTTCACCACGCTGACGGCGAAATGCGCCTGCAATATTGTTTGCATGGCTGAGCGGTGGTATTGCCCGGGAAACTCTGGAGCCCAAGCATCATGACCCTGCCAATCCGCATCGCCCCTTCCATTCTCGCGGCCGATTTCGCCAAGCTCGGCCAGGAAGTGCGCGATGTGACGGATGCCGGCGCTGACTGGGTGCATCTCGACGTCATGGACGGGCATTTCGTGCCGAACATTTCCTTCGGCCCCGACGTTATCAAATCGCTGCGCCCCTTCACCAAGGCAACATTCGATTGCCATTTGATGATCGCCCCGGCCGATCCCTATCTTGAAGCCTTCGCCAAGGCGGGCTGCGACATCATCACGGTTCATGCCGAGGCCGGTCCACACCTGCATCGCTCGTTGCAGAGCGTGCGCGCGCTTGGAAAGAAGGCGGGCGTATCGCTGAACCCGGCAACGCCGCCGAGCGTCATCGAATATGTCCTCGATACCGTCGATCTCGTTCTTGTCATGTCGGTCAATCCCGGCTTCGGCGGCCAGAAGTTCCTGCCGTCGGTGCTGGACAAGATCCGTGCCATCAAAAAGATGATCGGCGATCGTCCGATCGATATCGAGGTGGATGGCGGTGTCGCCACCGACACGATCGCCGATATCTCGGCTGCCGGCGCCAACGTCTTTGTTGCAGGCTCCGCCATCTTCAAGGGCGGAAAGATTGAAGCCTACAGCGACATGATCGGCACGCTGCGCACCCTTGCGGAGGCTGGACGCTGATGGCCGCGCCGGCCCGCAGGATCGCATGGATCGCGGGCTGGCTTGCGCTCACGGTCGCGCCTGCGTCGGCAGGGGATATCGCCTCCCTGCAGACGATCGGTTTTTCGGCGGATGGCGCCATCTTCGCTTTTGAGGAATACGGCGTGCAGGACGGCTCCGGCTTCCCCTATTCCAACATCTACATGATCGACACGAAGGCCGACCGTTTTCTGGAAGGAACGCCCGTGCGTTCGCGGATCGACGACGAACGTGCCTCGCTCGGCTCTGTCCGCGCCCAGTCGGCGAAGGCAGCCTCAGCCGTCTTGAACCGCTACGGCGTTTCCGACAATCCCGGTCTGCTCGCGGCCTACAATCCAGTGACCGAAGGCGGCGATGGCAAGACATTAGCCTACCGTGCCCACGCGGCGCTGCCCCCCGTCGGCGAGCCCTATAGGCTGGCCTTGGAAAACGTTCCGCTTCCCGCGCCTGAAAACTGCGCCGGACTTGTCGGCGATACCAAGGGTTTTCGACTTTCCTATACCCGTGAAGACGGCAAGCCTTCCTCCCGAACACTGCATCTCGACGAACGTTTGCCAGAAAGCCGCGGGTGCCCGACGGATTACAGGATCGGTGCGGTGGCCATCCATCATCCATTCGGCGGCGCGTCCGTTCATGTGGTGATGGTTCAGGTGGTCCGTTACGGTTTCGAAGGCAGCGACGGCCGCTGGATCGCCGTGCCCGTGACGGATATGCCATGAGACTTGAAAAGGGTGCCGACGCACACGGGAAATCAGGCCCGACGACGCGGATCCTGCTGCGTTTGAAGCGAACGGCGCCGGGCGGCGGCGAAATCATTCTCGGCGCAATCGCATGGGGATTGCTGATGGCGGCCGCAGCCTTCGGTGCCCTCTATCTTCAAAACCGGGCGGAAACGTCGCGTCTGGCTTCCGTGCTCGTGCTCTATCTGTGCGGCGGCGTGCTGGCCTGGCCGTTTGCCCTTTCCTTCGCCCGCTTCTGCGCCGAGGGTCGCCGCGCCGATGCGCGTTTCGCAGCCTATTTCTTCTGTCTCACGGTGTTCACGGTCCTGGCGACGGCCTTCCTCTTCGCCATGCAATACAGGCAGTTCTACGAGCGCTGGCATGCCCCCTTCGGCACGCGCATCTGGGTCTACCAGTTCCTGTTTACCGGCGCGAATTCGGTCTATCAGTTCGTGGTCATGGGCGTTCGTCTCTTCGTGCCGTTCGGAGTTGTCATACTGGCTGTCGCAAGCCTGTGGCTCGCCCGCCCGAAGCTATCCGCCCACCCACACGTACTCGAACGTTGAGCTTGCCGCCCATCTTTGCTAGAGGCACAGCCAAACTCATCCAATTACGAAAGAAGAGCCCATGATCCCCCGCTATTCCCGGCCGGAAATGGTCGCCATCTGGTCGCCTGAAACCAAGTTCCGCATCTGGTTCGAGATCGAGGCCTATGCCTGCGACGCACTCGCCGAACTTGGCGTCATCCCGAAGGAAGCGGCAAAGACCATCTGGGAAAAGGGCGGCGCTGCGGAGTTCAACGTCGCGCGGATCGACGAGATCGAAGCCGTCACCAAGCACGACGTCATCGCCTTTCTGACCCATCTCGCGGAGTTTGTCGGACCTGACAGCCGTTTTGTCCATCAGGGCATGACCTCTTCGGACGTTCTCGACACGACCTTCAACATCCAGCTCGTTCGCGCCGCCGATATCCTGCTCGCAGATATGGACCGCGTGCTCGCAGCGCTCAAGGCGCGCGCATTCGAACACAAGGACACCGTTCGCATCGGTCGCAGCCATGGCATCCACGCCGAGCCGACGACCATGGGCCTGACGTTGGCGCGCTTCTATGCCGAAATGAACCGCAACCGTGATCGCCTCGTTGCCGCCCGCGCCGAAATTGCGACCGGTGCGATCTCCGGCGCCGTCGGCACCTTCGCCAATATCGATCCGAGCGTCGAGGAATACGTCTGCGAAAAGCTTGGCCTCCAGCCGGAGCCGATCTCGACGCAGGTCATCCCGCGCGACCGTCATGCCATGTTCTTCGCGACGCTCGGCGTCATCGCCTCCTCGATCGAGAACGTGGCGGTCGAGATCCGCCACATGCAGCGCACGGAAGTTCTGGAAGCGGAAGAATTCTTCTCGCCGGGCCAGAAGGGTTCGTCGGCCATGCCGCACAAGCGCAACCCTGTGCTGACCGAAAACCTGACCGGTCTTGCTCGCCTCGTGCGCATGTCTGTCGTCCCGGCGCTGGAAAACGTGGCCCTCTGGCACGAGCGCGATATCTCGCACTCTTCGGTGGAGCGGGCCATCGGCCCGGATACGACGATCACGCTCGACTTCGCGCTGAACCGCCTTGCCGGCGTCGTCGAAAAGCTGGTCATCTACCCGGAAAACATGCTGAAGAACATGAACAAGTTCCGCGGGCTCGTGCATTCGCAGCGCGTCCTTCTGGCGCTGACCCAGGCCGGGGTTTCGCGCGAGGATTCCTACCGCCTCGTCCAGCGCAACGCCATGAAGGTCTGGGAACAGGGCAAGGACTTCCTTGAAGAGCTGCTCGCTGACGAGGAAGTACGCGCCGCCTTGCCGGAAGCGACGATCCGCGAAAAATTCGACCTTGGCTATCACACCAAGCACGTCGATACGATTTTCCGCCGCGTGTTCGGCTGACGGGATCAAGGGGAGCCAGGCGGCTCCCCTTTCCGCTCCGGCGCCTTTCCGTTCCGCTTTGAGCCAGTTGCGTCAAATCCGAACAGTTTTCTCAATCGATTTCTCAGCTTTGTATGAAAAGCTTCCGTTCAAATGAAAAAACGGGAGGCAAGACATGCCAAATCAGCAGGTTGTCGAACGCAAGGCCAAGAGAACGCAAACGAAATTCACCGGTGAAGTGACCTGCAAGGGCAAGAGCAGCCGAGGCGTGGTCAAGGATCTGTCGCCCGCCGGGATCTGTTTCCAGCTCTATTTCGATATCGATGCGAAAACCGGTCAGGAAGTGACCATCCAGAGCGAAGAACTCGGTCATATGAGCGGTATCGTCCACTGGTATCGCGGCGACAAGATCGGCATCCGTCTTCTGTCGTCGTCCAACACCTCGGCGCAGGTCTCGTCCTACTTCAAATATTTTCGCTGAGGACGCAGGAAGCCTGCGGCCTCGCATCCGCTGACGGCATCAAAGCGCGCCATGAGAACTCAAGGGCGCGCTTTTTCCATCAGGCCAACCTCTCAGGCTCCACCATCCTTCGATAGAGATGCCATGTGGCATGCCCCAACACCGGCATGATCACGGCGAGGCCGACGAAGACGGGAATAGACCCGATCACGAGGCCAGCGGCGACGATGAGCCCCCAGACGGCCACCGGCAATGGATTGACCAGGGTTGCCCGAATAGACGTCTGCACCGCGCTGACTGCGCCGACATCCCGGTCCAGTAGCAAGGGGAAGGATACCACCACCGTCGACAACACCGCGACCGCGAACACGAACCCGACGGCATTGCCGACAAGGATGAGGTTCCAGCCGGCTTCGGTGTAGAGAATACCGTTCAAAAACGCCATGAACGAACGCGGCGGCTCCTCGGCGATCATCTGGACATACAGTGCCTGCGCGACAACCAGCCAGGCCACGAAAAGCACGAACAGCATGGCTGCGATTGCAAGGATCGACGGCATGGCGGGGGAATGGCGAACCTCAAGCGCGTGATACCAGGATGTATCCATGCCCGCTTCCCGACGCCTGCTGATCTCATAGAGTCCGATGGCCGCAATCGGGCCGATCAAGGCGAAACCGGAGACCAGCGGATAGAGCAGCGGCAGCATGTTTGCTCCGGAACTCCACGCCGCCAGAACCACACCGGCAATCGGATAGATCAGCCCCAGAAAGACGTAGTGAGACGGTTTTTCGCAAAAATCGTCCCAGCCGCGCGCGAGCGCGTCGAAGACGTCGGATACGCCGATCTTTCGGATACCGGGATGGGCAACGGTGCCTTCGGCGCCGGCCATTACATGAAATGCTGTCATGACGAGATCTCCTCCGGGGAAAATCTGCGCCGCGTCGATCCGAAAACAGTATGCAAGGACGAAGCCGGCGCAACTGGTATCGTGACATTCCGCATTCTTCGAAACCTGCGATGGCGCCGGAATCGATCATTTATGCGATAAGTATACACCCGATTTGCTTTTCCATCACTTGACTTCAAAGACCGACAACCTCACATCGCCGTTACTATGAAAGCATCCGACGCAGATATCCTCATCGTTCCCGGCTATACCAATTCCGGCCCCGACCATTGGCAGACCCGCTGGCAGAACAAGCTTACCTCCGCCCGCCGCGTGGAACAGGCCGAGTGGGCAAAGCCGGTGCGCGAAGATTGGGTTGCGCGCATGGTGGAGGAGGTCAATGCCTCAGCCAAGCCGGTGGTGATCGTCGCCCATTCGCTCGGCGTCGCCACGGCGATCCATGCCCTGCCCCATGTGGAGAAGAAGATTGCCGGCGCCTTTCTGGTTGCTCCGCCCGAAGTCACCAATCCGAAGATCCGCCCGAAGCATCTGATGACCTTCGGCCCTTATCCGCGTGACCCGCTTCCATTTCCCTCGGTGATGATCGCCAGCCGCAACGACCCCTTCGGCTCCTATGATCATGCCGGCGATATCGCCAACGCCTGGGGATCGTTGCTTGTCGATGCCGGCGAATCCGGGCACATTAACAGCGAATCCGGCCACGGCCCATGGCCCGAAGGCACCATGGTTTTCGCGCAGTTCCTGAGCAAGCTGCAGGTGTAATGCGTAATCTCCCGTATCGCCGTGACATTCGGCGGTACCTCAGCGTATTAATCTGACTTTCACAAGTGATGTAGACAATAGGGCCCAATCTACTCGACAGACGGCCGGGACGTGACGACATCCAGAACCAGAGGCACGCGCAAGCCGAGCGATCTTGCCAGCACCGATCCAGC
This sequence comes from Pararhizobium arenae, assembly GCF_001931685.1. GTDB lineage: Bacteria > Pseudomonadota > Alphaproteobacteria > Rhizobiales > Rhizobiaceae > Pararhizobium > Pararhizobium arenae. The sequence goes on from NZ_MOOY01000009.1 coordinate 31,046, forward strand.
CGTTCGAGCGTTTCTTGACGGCATGCCGGCCGCGTATTGCCTGCTGAACGGCAAAGGCGTCATCCTTCATTCAAATGCAGCCTTGTCTGATCTCCTGCCGGGGGCAGCACCCCCTGCTCATCTCGAGGATGTTCTCAGCGAAGAGTGCGCGTCCAGCTTTCGTCAGGCCATCGCCGCGCTGGACGAGGCCGGTGCACCTGTCGCCCTGTGCGAGCTGAAATCTCCCGGACGCGGTTGGTTGCAAGCCTCCATTTCGGCAAAAGACATAGACGGAACGCGGCACTATCAGCTGCAGGCATTGCCGATTGATGGCGTGATGCGCAGGCTCCTCGTCTCTCAGGCGCATGAGCGGCGGTGGAAGTATGCCCTCGACAGCGCCCATCAGGGCGTTTGGGACCACGATTTTCAGGCGAATGACCTGTTTTATTCGGCGGCCTGGAAAAGAATTCGTGGCTTGTCCCCGGATGCGGCCGTCAACGGTGAACTCGATGTCTGGATCGAGAGTGTCCACCCCGACGACAGGGCCTGGGTTCTCGAATGCATTCGCCGCCAGGACGAAGGTGAAGTCGAATTCAACGTCTTCGAATACCGGGAGCGCCACGCGGACGGACACTATGTCTGGATCGAAAGCCGTGGGGCTTCGATCGAATGGGGGCCGGATGGCAGGCCCACCAGGGTCATCGGGACCGACACGGATATAACCGAGCGCAAAGTCAATGCGGGCCGCCTGGAAGAGATTTCACGCCGGCTGCAGCTAGCACTCGATATTTCCAAGATCGGCGTCTTCGAAGCCAATTTGGACCGCGGAAGCGCTGTTCGCGATGCCGAGCTGATCCGGATGTATGGCTTCGATCCGGAAACGACCGATCCCTCCCGTGCGATCTTCGAGGAATGCCTTCATCCAGACGACTATGAGCAGGCCTTTAGGACCATCGCGGAAGGCATCGCATCCGGCGAGCCGTTCCTGAATGCGTTTCGCATCGTGCGCCCGGACGGCTCGGTCCGGTATATCCGTTCGCGGTCCATGGCCTTTGTTGATACCGAAGGTGAGCGCAAGCTGGTCGGTGCCAACTGGGATGTGACGGAAGACATCGAGCTGCGCAACGAACTCGAGAAAGCCCGACAGCTGGCGGAAGCCCGCAACGAAGAGCTTGAAGCGGCCAAGGCACGCATCGAGTACAACGCCCTGCATGATCATCTGACCGCACTTCCCAACCGCAGATATCTGGACCAGCAGCTGGATGACTGGATCGGAGGCAAGACCGATTACTGCGCCATCATCCATATCGACCTTGATCGCTTCAAGCAGATCAACGACACGCTCGGTCATCAGGCCGGCGACGCAATGCTCGTTCACACCGCGCAGGTTCTGTCAGGAGCCGTTGAAGCCGGCGATTTCGTTGCCCGTATCGGCGGTGATGAGTTCGTCATTCTCTGCGCAAGCCGCAGTTCCGCCGACGATATCGTTCCGATGGCAAATCGTGTCGTTGATCTCTTGCGGCGGCCGGTTCCCTATCAGGGCCATCTCTGCCGTTTCGGCGCCAGTGCCGGCATCGCATGGGTTGGCAACGAAGCGCACGATGCGCGCTCATCCCTGATGAACGCCGATATCGCGCTTTACCGCGCCAAGAACCTGGGAAGAAACCGCTCCGAATTCTTTACAGCGCACCTGCAGACCCAGATCCAGCACGCCAAGCGCACCGCAGACGATATTATTCGTGGGATCGAGGAGGGAGAGTTCATCCCCTTCTACCAGCCGCAGTTCGATGCAAAAACCCTGGACCTAGCAGGCGTCGAAACGCTGGTGCGCTGGCGCCATCCGCGCCTTGGCCTGCTGACGCCCGACCATTTCCTGAAAATCGCCGAGGACATCGACGCGCTGTCAACGATCGACCGAGCCATTGCACTTCAGGCTTTTGAAGATTTTGCCGACTGGGAACAATCGGGGCTGCCGGTCGCACGCGTATCGCTGAACGTTTCCTCGCGGCGCCTGCGCGAACCGGATCTCGTCGAGAACCTCAAAAAACAGAACATCCCGCAGGGGCGTGTTTCCTTCGAGTTGCTGGAATCGATCTTTCTTGACGAACTGGAAGACGGCGTCTCCGAAACCATCGCGGCGCTCAAGGCGCTCGGCATCGACATCGAGATCGATGATTTCGGCACGGGTCACGCCTCCATCATCGGCCTGCTCAAGCTCAGCCCCGCGCGTCTGAAAATCGATCGCGCGCTGGTAAAGCCGATCGTCGATATGCCGGAACAGCGCAGGCTCGTCGGCTCGATCATCGATATCGGCCACTCTCTGAATGTGGAAGTGGTTGCCGAGGGCGTCGAAACGATCGCGCATGCCGTCATCTTGCAGGAACTGGGCTGCAATGTCCTGCAGGGCTATGCTTTTGCAAAACCGATGGAAAAGCAGGATTTCGAGGCTTTCGCGCGCGCCTGCAACTGGCCCCAGCAGGTCGGCGGTTCCCCCAGCCGATCGGCCTTGCGCTGAACGATAAAACGAAAACGGCCACCCGCTGATGATCAACGGGCGGCCGCGTTTCGATGAGAAATGTCGCGCTATCAGCCGTTTTCGATCTGGGAGATCGCTTCGGAAAGCAGCTCGACCATCTTGTGGCGAATCTGCTCGTCGGTCTGCGCTACGCCGGCAGCATCGAAATCGGCGCGCAGCTTGCGCACGACGTCTTCATGGCCCGCTTCCTCGAAATCCGCTGCAACAACCTCGCGGGCATAGGCCTCGGGATCCTGCTTGCCAAGCAGACCGGCAGCCCACAGGCCGATCAGCTTGTTTCTGCGCGCCTCGGACTTGAAACGCAGTTCCTCATCCAGCGCGAACTTCGCTTCGAATGCCTTTTCGCGATCCTGCATACCGGTCATGTTCGATCTCCCTAGAAATTCACTGCCTTAGCGGCCTGCGCCCCATAAACCAAAAGCATGACAAAAGTGCAATGCGAAGTTTTTCGCTTTCATGACTTTGAAGTAGACTGAAGGCGCGAATTCCGGGGACGGGGTAAGACGCCGATTGTGAAATCGTTTCTTTTCCGCTATGGACCCGCTTAGGAAATGCATATCGGCGCGGCCCAAGCGTGCCGGAAACTATAGAGACACCATTGATGAATCGTCGCCGCCGTATTTACGAAGGCAAGGCCAAGATCCTTTATGAAGGTCCAGAGCCAGGCACGCTGATCCAGTTTTTCAAAGATGATGCCACCGCCTTCAACAAGAAGAAGCACGACATCATCGACGGCAAGGGCGTGCTGAACAACCGTATCTCGGAATACATCTTCACGCACCTGAACCGGATCGGCATTCCGACCCACTTTATCCGCCGCCTCAACATGCGCGAGCAGCTGATCAAGGAAGTGGAGATCATTCCGCTTGAGATCGTCGTGCGCAACGTTGCCGCCGGTTCGCTTGCCAAGCGCCTCGGCATCGAGGAAGGCGTGATCCTGCCTCGCTCGATCATCGAGTTCTACTACAAGGCCGATGCGCTGGATGACCCGATGGTCTCCGAAGAGCACATCACCGCCTTCGGCTGGGCCAATCCGCAGGAACTCGACGATATCATGGCGCTCGCCATCCGTATAAACGACTTCCTTTCCGGCCTCTTCCTCGGCGTCGGCATCCAGCTCGTCGATTTCAAGATCGAATGCGGCCGCCTGTTCGAAGGCGACATGATGCGCATCATCCTCGCCGACGAAATCTCGCCGGACAGCTGCCGTCTGTGGGATATCGAAACCAAGGAAAAGCTCGACAAGGATCGGTTCCGCCGCGATCTCGGAGGTCTGGTCGAAGCCTATCAGGAGGTCGCCCGTCGCCTCGGCATCATGAACGAGAACGAACCGCCACGCGGCTCCGGCCCGGTTTTGGTCAAGTAAGCAGGATTAATCGACAGTGATCAACGCACGAGTAACTGTGACGCTGAAAAACGGCGTTCTGGACCCGCAGGGCAAGGCAATCGAAGGCGCCCTCGGCGCCCTCGGTTTCGACGGCATCGGCCATGTCCGCCAGGGCAAGGTCTTCGACCTTCAGATCGAAACCGCCGACAAGGCGAAGGCCGAAGCCGACCTCAAGGCCATGTGTGAAAAACTTCTGGCTAACACGGTAATCGAGAACTATTCTATTTCCCTCTCCTGAAGGTTGAGGAAAATAGTCGATGGCAGACATTACAAATGATCTGATCTACGAACTGCTCAAGAAAATGCAGATGGATCTGTCCAATCTCAAGTTTGAGATTTCGAGCATGAAGTCTGAATTGGGCAACATTCGCAGCACGATGATCGTGATCCAGCAAGACATAAACAATATTTATGCCACGCTCGCGCGTCACGAAACCCGCCTCGACCGTATTGAAAATCGCCTCGAACTGCGCGAGCTCGCCGAGGCCCAAGCAAGGTTTGAACCGCACCCATGAAATCTGCAGTCGTCCAGCTTCCCGGCCTCAATCGCGACCGCGACATGATCGCGGCGCTGACCAAGATTTCCGGCAAGGCGCCGGTGACCATCTGGCAGACGGAAACCGAAATCCCGGATGTCGATCTCATCGTCATTCCCGGCGGCTTTTCCTATGGCGATTATCTGCGCTGCGGCGCGATTGCCGCCCGTATGCCGGTGATGCAGGCGATCAAGGCCAAGGCCGAAGCCGGCGTCAAGGTTCTGGGCGTCTGCAACGGCTTCCAGATCCTGCTTGAAGCCGGTCTCCTGCCCGGCGCCCTGATGCGCAATGCCTCGCTCAAGTTCGTCTGCCGCGAGATCAAGCTTGAAGTCGTCAACGCGGACACGGATTTCACCCGCGCCTATCAGGCCGGCCAGATCATCCGCTGCCCCGTCGCCCATCACGACGGCAACTACTTTGCCGACAGCGAAACCCTGAAGGCGATCGAAGACAACGGCCAGGTTCTGTTCCGCTACGCCGACGGCACCAATCCGAACGGCTCGCTGAACGACATCGCCGGCGTGATGAACAAGGCCGGCAACGTTCTCGGCATGATGCCGCATCCGGAAAACCTGATCGAAGCGGCCCATGGCGGCTCCGACGGCCGCGGCCTGTTCGCCTCGGCCCTCGACGTAATCGCCGCTTAACCCTTCGCTTGCTAGAAGGCAGCTGACCGCACGACGCGACATGATTCGCGTTGTGCCCCGCTAAGAACGAGGCTGCTCATGCGCGCTGTTTCATCCCTCCGCCTGTCGATCGCCCTTGCCGGCCTTGCAACCCTCGCCGGCTGCCAGACGGAGCCGCCGGCACCGGCGCGCAACACCGCCGCCCTGCCGACGATGGAGCGGATCGCGCTGGCCGCCAGCAGCTGCTGGTTCAAGTCGAACGACCCGGCTTTCAAGGCCTATCGTCTGGCGCCGGAACTCAACTCCTTCTCAGGTCGTCCGCGCATCCTGATCGTCAAGCGCAATTCTCCGGAATCGCGCCCTCTGGCGGTCGTCCAGGCAGAAGGGCAGCCTGCTCGCCTGCAGGCGTTCGGCCCGCTGTTCAACGAAGCGATCGGGGCTCGCATGACCTCGGATATCCGTCGCTGGTCAACGGGAAACAGCACCTGCAAGAGCGCCGCCTGACAGCGACCCGGTCCAACCGTCAAAACTGGAACAACTTGGCTTCAGGACTCTCGAACGTGAGTCGCCTTTTGTCCTATCGCGTTCAATATTGCGCGGGAATGCAACCTGCGATTTCTGGCCTGGCTAATTCTAGCGAGTTCCTTTTCAATCCGCGCTGATAAAAGCTCATCTCGACGCCGGCTCCGAATCCTCCCGTCGTTCAGCAGGGAGAGCTTCGCATCCCCGTCATGAAATCACTTTAGATGCGAATGACCGGCACCGCTGGCGTCCATCATTCCTTGACCTTCTTGGCGCTACCCGTCGCATTCAAAAAGGCATGACCATGAGCATTACCATCTACCACAACAACCGTTGCGGCACGTCCCGCGCAGTTCTCGAAATGATCCGCGAGGCAGGCGCCGAGCCGATCGTTGTCGACTACATGAAAACCCCGCCCGAAAGAGAACTGCTGCTCGCCATGCTCGTGGCGATGGATCTGTCCCCCCGCGCACTCCTGCGCACCAGGGAAGCGGCCTACACCGAACTCGGACTTGCCAACACCGAGTTGACGGACCGCGACCTGCTGGACGCCCTCATTGCACACCCGCAACTCATGGAACGCCCCGTCGTCATCAGCGAAAAAGGCGTTCGCCTCTGCCGTCCAAAGGAAAAGGTGCTGGAGATCCTCTAAACAAGGATTGACCCGGGTTCGAGGCAGCCGGAAAGCCGGCGGCCTCATCTCATTCAAAACTAGCCTTTGAATTCAATTCCAAAATGGCCGCGCCGCCTCTTGCCGCGCCTCGTCCGCGGTGACACCAATGTCGAGCAATTGCTCCGGCGACATCTCGCTCAACGCCAATCGGCTACGTCTTTTCTGGCCACAGACGATTATCCAATCAAGCAATGCCCTGAAAAATCGCCGCTTTTTCTGACGTGAAAGCGATGGCGGGATTGCGCCTCCGCAAATTGTATCTATTGCCACCATTGCATCACCCAGACATTGATTGAACCATTACAATTTGTATGTCCGACTATTGATTGACTCATTGATTGTTTCAATCTACAGAATTGTAACCATGACAAATTGGATTCCAGACCCCCAACAAGGCGATGGCCCGATGTATGCCCGCATCGCAGAGCAGATCGAGCACGCCATTACGGATGGCACATTGCCGGTCGGCGCAAAGCTGCCGCCGCAGCGCAACCTCGCCTTCGATATCGGGGTGACGCTTGGCACGGTGGGACGCGCCTATCAGATCGTGCGCGAACGCGGCCTGGTAAGCGGCGAAGTCGGTCGCGGCACTTATGTGCTGGAACACACGGAAAGCCGCCCCGCCGAGCAGGCCGATCCGCTGACGACGGCGCTTGCCGGCACCCGGCCGATCAAGGCGCCACCGGGAAAGCTGCGCTTCGATAGCACCGCTGCTCCCGATATCGGCCAAGGCCGATCGCTGGAAAAGATCGTCGTCGATATCAGCCGCGAGCATCACGCCGAGATTGCCAGCTATACCCGCGATTTTCCCGAACACTGGTTCGAGGCGGGCAGCCAGTGGTTGGCAAAAGGCACTTTCCGCCCCCTCCCCGAGCGCATTGTCCCGACGCTCGGTGCGCACGCCGGCGCGGTCGCCGTGATCGCGGCCGTCACGGCGCCCGGCGACAAGATCGCGTTCGAAAACCTCACCTACTCTCAGGTCAGCCGCAGTGCCGGGCTGATCGGCCGTCGCACGATCCTGCTGCGTTCGGATGATTACGGCCTCGACCCGGATGACTTTGAGAAGGTCTGCGCCCAGCAGCATCCGAAACTCGCCTTCCTGATGCCGACGGCGCAGAACCCGACGGTTGTCAGCTTGTCGCTGGAACGACGCCAGGCCATCGCCGACATCGCCCGCCGCTATGGCGTCTGGCTATTGGAAGATGATCTCTATGGCGCCATGACCGGCAGCATGACCCCGCTGCTGGCCGAACTCGCACCGGATCGTACCTTCCTTGTCGGAGGCCTTTCGAAATCCGTTGCCGCCGGCATTCGCGGCGGCTGGGTCGCCTGCCCGCCGCATTTCAGCCAGCGCATCCGCATTGCCCACAAGATGGTGAGCGGTGGCGTGCCTTTCCTGATGGCGGAACTTGGCGCGCGAATGGTGCTCTCCGGCGAAGCGGCGCGCCTGCGCGCCCGCACCATCGAGGAAATCCGGGCGCGGGAAGCGATCGCGCAGGAGATTTTTGCGGGGCTTGACTTCAATTCAAACCCCAACGTGCCCTTCCTCTGGCTGAAATTGACGGAGCCCTGGCTTTCCGGAACCTTCAAGCACGCCGCCTTCGAGGAAGGCGTGCTTGTCGATGATGAGGACGAGTTCAAGGCCGGCCGCACCGATGTTGCCTATCACCGGGTGCGCATCGGTTTTTCCTCGCCATCCCGCGAAGAGGTCCGCCGCGGCTTCCTGACCCTGCGCCGTCTTCTGGACAGCGGCCGGGCCGGTTACGACAGTTTCGCCTGAGCGTGATCAAAAACCCCGGCAATGACTGTTTGCAAGGGCATTTTCCTGTCGCGCCGCAGAACATCATAGGCTAAAGAGACCGCAAAAGCGCGCCTCTTCGCGGCCGAGCTTTCGGCTTCGCGCCGAGGCTCCCGGCTCGCCCAACGGACCCAGTGGAACACGATGACCATTTCCAACACCCGTCCCATCACCCCAGATCTCATCGCCTCGCACGGCCTGAAGCCCGATGAATACCAGCGCATCCTGGACCTCATCGGTCGCGAGCCGACCTTTACCGAGCTTGGCATCTTTTCGGCCATGTGGAACGAGCACTGCTCCTACAAGTCCTCGAAAAAGTGGCTGCGCACGCTTCCGACCAAGGGGCCGCGCGTCATTCAGGGTCCGGGCGAAAATGCCGGCGTTGTCGATATCGATGATGGCGATTGCGTCGTCTTCAAGATGGAGAGCCACAACCACCCGTCCTATATCGAGCCCTATCAGGGTGCGGCGACCGGCGTAGGCGGCATTCTGCGCGACGTCTTCACCATGGGCGCCCGCCCGATCGCGGCGATGAATGCGCTGCGCTTCGGCGCACCGGATCATCCGAAGACCCGCCACCTCGTTTCCGGCGTCGTAGCCGGCGTCGGCGGTTATGGCAACTCCTTTGGCGTTCCGACCGTCGGCGGCGAAGTCGAGTTCGATGCCCGTTACAACGGCAACATCCTCGTCAATGCCTTCGCAGCCGGCCTTGCCAAGTCGAACGCCATCTTCCTCTCGGAAGCCAAGGGCGTCGGCCTTCCCGTCGTCTACCTCGGCGCCAAGACCGGCCGTGACGGCGTCGGCGGCGCAACCATGGCATCGGCAGAGTTCGACGAGTCGATCGAGGAAAAGCGCCCGACCGTTCAGGTCGGCGACCCCTTCACCGAAAAGTGCCTGCTGGAAGCCTGCCTGGAGCTGATGAAGACCGGCGCGGTCATCGCCATTCAGGACATGGGTGCTGCCGGCCTCACCTGCTCGGCCGTCGAGATGGGCGCCAAGGGCGACCTCGGCATCGAGCTTCAGCTCGATCAGGTGCCGGTGCGCGAAGAGCGCATGACGGCCTATGAAATGATGTTGTCCGAAAGCCAGGAGCGCATGCTTATGGTTCTGGAACCATCGAAGGAAGACGTCGCCAAGGCGATTTTCGTCAAGTGGGGCCTCGATTTTGCGATCGTCGGCAAGACAACCGACGACCTGCGTTTCCGCGTCATCCATCAGGGCGAGGAAGTCGCCAACCTGCCGATCAAGGAACTGGGCGACGAGGCACCGGAATATGATCGTCCCTGGACACCGGCCGTCACCCCTGCCCCGCTCGCCACGAACGATGTGCCCCAGGCGGATGTCGCCGATGCGCTTCTCTCGCTCGTCGGTTCGGCCAACAACTCCTCGCGCCGCTGGGTCTACGAGCAGTATGATACGCTGATCCAGGGCAATTCGCTGCAGCTTCCCGGTGGCGACGCCGGCGTGGTGCGGGTCGATGGTCATCCGAGCAAGGCGCTGGCCTTCTCCTCGGATGTTACCCCGCGCTATGTCGAAGCCGATCCGTATGAAGGTGGCAAGCAGGCCGTTGCCGAATGCTGGCGCAACATCACCGCGACCGGCGCCCTGCCGCTCGCCGCCACCGACAACCTGAACTTCGGCAACCCGGAACGCCCGGAAATCATGAGCCAGCTGGTCCATGCCATCAAGGGCATCGGCGAAGCCTGCCGCGCGCTCGATTTCCCGATCGTCTCGGGCAACGTCTCGCTTTACAACGAGACCAACGGCCAGGGCATCCTGCCGACGCCGACCATCGGCGGCGTTGGCCTGATGAAGGATTGGGCGACCATGGCCCGCATCCGCTTTGCTGCTGAAGGCGATGATATCCTGCTCGTCGGCGCACCGGAAGGTCTCGGCACTCATATCGCCCAGTCCGTCTACATGCGCGACATCCATGGCCGCACCGATGGTCCGGCGCCGCATGTCGATCTCGCCCATGAGCGCAAGACCGGCGATTTTGTCCGCGACCTCATCGTTGACGGCCTTGTCAGCGCCGTTCACGATTGCTCGTCGGGCGGTCTCGCGCTCGCCGTTGCCGAAATGGCGATGGCGTCCGGCATCGGCGCGAAGATCGATGCCGTTGCTGGCCGCGATCCGATCCCTGTCTTCTACGGAGAGGATCAGGGCCGTTACGTCGTGACCGTCAAGGCTGAATATGCCGAGCAGCTTGCCGAGCGCGCCAGGGCAGCCGGTGTCAATGCGCCGGTCATCGGCCGCACCGGCGGTACGGAAGTCGTTCTGGGGGCAGCGCGCCCGCTTGCAATTCTGGAATTGCGCTCCGCCCATGAATCGTGGTTCCCTGACTTCATGGATGGCACTGGGCAGATCGCTGCCGAGTGAAGTGCAAGGAGTAGTTAAGATGCCGATGGCCCCTGGCGATATCGAAGACATGATCAAAGCTGGCATACCGGGTGCGAAAGTCACCATCCGGGATCTGGCCGGGGACGGCGATCACTACGCCGCCGAGGTGGTGGCCGAGGCCTTTCGCGGCAAGACCCGCGTGCAGCAGCACAAGATGGTCTATGATGCGTTGAGCGGGAACATGGGCGGCGTGCTTCACGCACTCGCTCTGCAAACCTCCGCGCCCGAGTAAGCCGCGATGGCGAACCTGATCAATGAACTGGTCACGGGCGTCGTCGAAAGCGTCCTGAAGGAAGTGCTGAAGAAGACGGGCGTCAAAACCACGTCGAAGCGCACGAAACGCCAGACGCGCAATGCGTCTGGCCAATTCACTAGGACGAAGGCCAAGCCGAAAGCAAAGCCCGCGAAAAAGCAGGTGAGCCGCCGTCGTACCGCTGCTGCGCGCAGCAGAGCTAAAACCTGAACCACCGATCATTCACGTCGGCGTGACTGTTCAGGCACAGCCATCAATTTTTGTTGCGCAGGCGGGTGTAAACGACCCCTGTGCATGTTATCTAGGGGCAATCGACCCTGCCCGACCTTGAATCGGGTAACGAAGGATTTTGACATGAGCGGAATTAACGATTTCATCGACAATGAAGTGAAGACGAACGATGTCGTTCTTTTCATGAAGGGCACCCCGCAGTTCCCGCAGTGTGGTTTCTCGGGCCAGGTGGTCCAGATTCTCGATTATATCGGCGTGGATTATAAGGGCATCAACGTGCTCGCGGACGCCGAAATCCGTCAGGGCATCAAGGATTATTCCAACTGGCCGACGATCCCGCAGCTCTACATCAAGGGCGAGTTTGTCGGCGGCTGCGATATTATCCGCGAGATGTTCCAGGCGGGCGAACTTCAGTCGCACCTCGAAGAAAACGGCATTTCCGTCAAGGGCGCTGCCTGAGGCATGGTGTAGCGAGATCGAGGAAGGCGCCCGCGCCTTTCTCTCTCCGAACCGTATGACTTTCGGGTCGTGTTCAGCATTTCCGACGCGAATGAATGATCCTGGTGTCATCATTCGGTGATGATTGCGCGTTATCGCGCCACCTGTCAGCTTTCTTCGAAGGCTGCTCCAAACCTCCTGCCGTCGGACGCCTCAGCCCGCGGCGTTTATAATATTCATCTTTGAAAGCGCTTTCGAATTTGCGCGTTTCAAGTTTTGACGTCCCGGCATGCCCTCGGCAGCGTGGCGCCTTCGTATTGCATCGGCCATCCGCCGCGTCAGGAATCCGCAATGACGACCACTATGTCTGAAACGGCAGTCTTGCCCGCTCTTCCCAAATCCCAGTTCATTGCGCTGATGGCGATGCTGATGGCGATCAATGCGATCTCGATCGACATCATGTTGCCCGGCTTGCAGGAGATCGGTGCGAGCCTCGGCGTGAGCGATGAGAACCAGCGCCAGTTCGTCATCACGTCCTATCTGCTGGGCATGGGCCTCGCGCAGCTTTTCTTCGGTCCGTTGTCGGATCGATTCGGCCGCAAGATCCCGCTTCTGGCGGGACTCGGCATCTACGCGCTTTGCGCGCTGGCAATCGTCTTCGTGCCGACGTTTGCGGGTTTGCTTGCCCTGCGTTTCGTCCAGGGCATCGGCGCCGCCGCGACGCGTGTGATTTCGGTCTCGGTTGTCCGCGACGTCTACGGCGGCCGCATGATGGCAGAGGTCATGTCGCTGGTGATGATGGTCTTCATGATCGTGCCGGTTATCGCGCCCAGCGTCGGCCAGCTGATCATGATCTTTGCGGAATGGCACATGATCTTCGTCGCCATCTGCATCTTCGCGGTTTTCGTCGCGACGCTGGTCATCGTCAAACTGCCGGAAACCCTGCCGGATGACCATCGCCGCCCCTTTACGCCGACGGCGATCATTGAGGGCTTCCGGATCGTCCTCACAAACCGGACGGCTCTGTTCTACACGCTGGCGATGTCCTTCATCTTCGGCGGACTGTTCGGCTTCATCAACTCGGCCCAGCAAATTCTCGTGGGTGTTTATGATCTCGGCGTCTGGTTCCCGCTGGCCTTTGCCGGTTTCGCCGGCCTGATGGCCGTCGCCTCTTTCGCCAACTCGAAATTGGTCAATCGCTACGGCATGCGCCGGCTCTCCCACTCGGCCCTCGTCGGCTTCACGCTCGCGAGCTTCGTGTGGATCGCCGCCGCATCGATCATGCCCCTCCCCTTCTGGCTGTTCGTCGTCATCTACGCCTGCGCCATGTTCCAGTTCGGCCTGATCGGCGCCAATTTCAACGCCATGGCGATGGAGCCGCTCGGTCGCGTCGCCGGTACGGCCTCGTCGGTCCTGGGCTTCACCCAGACGATCGTCGGCAGTCTCATCGGCGCGGCCATCGGCCAGGCCTTCGATGGAACCGTGCGGCCGCTTGCCTTCGGCTTTTTCGCCGTTGCCGTCATCGGCTTCGTCTTCGTGCTGATCGCGGAGAAGGGAAAGCTTTTCCAGCCGCATACCCCGACACACTGATCCGAAATTCCGTCCCTCCCAAGACGACACAGGTTTTGTCATGACCACCACAACCACCGCTCCCAGCGAAGCGCCCACAGGCGCCGCCCGCATCAATCTCGGCTTCTTCGAGTTCGTCATCACCATCGCGCTGATGACGGCAAGCGTTGCGCTCGCCATCGACATCATGCTGCCGGCGCTGCCGAGCATCGGCCAGTCGCTGAATGTCGCCAATGCCAACGACACCCAGCTCGTCATCGCCGTCTTTTTCCTCGGCTTCGGCTGTTCGCAGATCATTTTCGGCAGCCTCTCCGACACGTTCGGCCGCCGCAACATCCTGATCCTCGGCCTCGGCTTCTTCGCCTTGACGATGTTTGGCGCGGCGATGACCCAGAGTTTCGAAATGCTGCTTTTGCTGCGCTTTGTGCAGGGTATCGGTGCGGCCGCGGTGCGCATCACCACTATGGCGATCGTGCGCGACTGCTTCGGCGGCCGCGAAATGGCGCGCGTCATGTCCTATGTGATGATCGTCTTCATGATCATCCCAATCGTCGCCCCCTCCATCGGTCAGGCCATCGTTCTCTATGCCAACTGGCACTGGATCTTCATCCTGCTGGGCTGCGCCGTCGGCATTCTGTGCGTCTGGGCGATGCTGCGCATGAAGGAATCGCTTCCCGTCGAAGAACGTCTGCCGCTTTCGGTTAGCGCCGTCCTCTCCGGCTTTGCCACCGTTCTCACCAACCGCATCACCTGCGGCTACATGATTGGCCTGACGTTGTTCACCGCCGTCATCTGCGCCTATATCGTCACCGTCCAGCAGATTTTCGGTGAAGTCTATGGCCTCGGCGACTGGCTGCCGATCGCCTTTGCCGGTACCGCCGGCGGCATCGCCGTTGCCAATTTCGCCAACGGCTATTTCGTCCGCAGCTTCGGCATGCGCCGTATCTCGCATGTCTCGATGATCCTGTTCACCGCTCTGTCCGTGTTCGGCCTCGTGCTGGCCTTGAACGGCAAGCCGGACTTCATGGTCTCGTACATCCTGTTTTCGATCCTGCTGATGTTCTTCGCGGTCATCGCCACGAACTTCACCGCCATCAGCCTCGAGCCCATGGGCCATCTCGCCGGCACGGCAACCGCCGTCACGGGCTTCGTCTCGACGACGGGCGGCGCGTTGATCGGTGGTGCGGTCGGTCAGATGTTCAACGGCACGGTCCAGCCGATTTTCGCCGGCTTCGCAGCCTTCGGCTTCGTCACGATCCTCGCCGTGCTCTGGGCGGAAAAGGGCAAGCTCTTCACCCATCCCGGCGACGATACCGCCGCGCTCGAAGCGGGCGGCGGCCACATGTAATGACAGAGGCCCGCGCCATCCGGCGCGGGCCTCTGATATTCCGGCTGCAGATGGGTCAGGCAGCCCGGCCGTAGCTCTCGCGGCCGGCGGACTGGCCAAGCCGGAAACGCTGCAGCAGATGCTTCAGCTCCTGGCTCTCCTGGGCCAGCGTCTGGCTGGCAGCCGTCGTCTCCTCGACCATCGCCGCGTTCTGCTGGGTCATCTGGTCCATGGAATTGACGGCGGTGTTGACTTCCTGCAGGCCCGTCGCCTGCTCGCGCGCCGCCGTGGCGATGGACGCCACATGGTCGTTGACGCGGTTCACCAAGGCTTCGATCTCGACCAGGGCTTCGCCCGTGGCCTTGACCAGGGACACGCCCGTCTGCACCTCGCCGGCCGAGGTGCTGATCAGCGTCTTGATCTCCTTGGCGGCATTGGCAGAACGCTGGGCAAGCTCGCGAACCTCCTGTGCGACGACGGCAAAGCCGCGACCCGCCTCGCCCGCCCGCGCCGCTTCCACACCGGCGTTCAGCGCCAGCAGGTTGGTCTGGAAGGCGATCTCGTCGATCACGCCGATGATCTGGCCGATCTGGCTGGAAGAGCCCTCGATCCGCCCCATGGCCGTGATCGCGTTGCGAACGATATCGCCGGATTTGGCGGCACTGGACTTGGTTTCGGAAACCATTTCACGTGCTTCGGCCGCCCGCTCGGAGGCGCTCTTGACGGTCGAGGTAATCTCGTCGAGCGCCGCCGCGGTCTCCTCGAGCGCCGCCGCCTGCTGCTCAGTGCGCCGCGACAGGTTGTTGGCGGCTTGCGAAATATCGCCAGCGCTGCCGTTCACCACATCCGTCGAGCGGGCAATCGAGCCGATGACGTCGCGAAGAGCGGCAACCGCCGTGTTGAAGTCGTCGCGCAGCTTGCCGTATTCCGGCGAGATGCGGCCGATCTCGGCCGTCAGGTCGCCGCTCGCCAGCTTCTCCAGCGCGCCGCCGACGGTTGCCATTGCATCAGCCTGACTTTCGGCGCTGGCGCGCGTGCGCTGCTCGTTGCCGCGGCGTTCGCCGTCCAGCTGCGCCTGCTGCTCGATTTCGCGCTCACGCAGCTCAATGCGTTCCCGCACGGAGTTGCGCAGTTCCACCAGCACGGCCGCCATCTGGCCGATCTCGTCACGCCGGTTCGTTTCCGGAATTTCGTTCTCGACCTTCTCGTCTGCAACATCGCACATCGCAGCCTTCAGCCGCTCCACCGGCTTGACGACGCTGCGCACGATGCCGAAGGCCGCAAGCAGGATCAGCACGGCGGCCACGCCGCAAATGCCAATGATCGTGATCAGACGCTCGCGGAACATGGCGGCAAGATCGTCCGCATAGACGCCTGTGCCCACGACCCAGCCCCAGGGTGCAAAGCCCGCGACATGGGAATATTTCAGCACCGGCTCGTCAGCGCCCGGCTTCGGCCAGTAGTAGTCGACGAAACCCTTGCCGGAAGCCTGCACGGTTTTCACGAACTCGACGAAGAGATGCTTTCCGTTCGGATCCTTGTTTGCCGTCAGGTCCTTGCCGTTCAGTTCCGGCTTCACCGGATGCATCACCATCGTCGGGTGCATGTCGTTGATCCAGAAGTAGCCGCTGTCCTGGTAGCGCATGGCGCCGATGGCCTCGATGGACCGCTTCTGAGCCTCCTCCTTCGTCAGCGTGCCGGCCTCTTCGAGCTTGTGATAGGCGGCAAAGACGGTGACGGCATTGTCGTTCATCGAAGCAAGCATAGCCTTGCGCTCGGCCACAAGCTTGTCCTGCGCTTCGAACAGCTCGTAAGTCATGGCGCCGGCCATGGCGAGCAATGCTAGTCCGACCAATGCGTATAGCCGCACCGAAATCCGAAAGTTCTTCATGCGTGGAAATCCCCTACCTCTTTGGGGGCATGATACCGCCAGCTATTTTCAAACTTCCTAACAAACAACTTGCTACAAATTGGAATATATTCTTTACCGCGCGTTAACCACGCAAAGCCCCCTTTCCGCGTTTCGTATCGCCGTCTGGCGTCAGCGCAGGGCATGGGCTAAGCATGTCTCGCAAAACTGTGCCGCGGTTTTGCGCAAAGACATGCGTAAAAACAAAAACCTGAAGCGGACGAGTAATCCGAAAGATTGCGACACGCTGTAGCGTCGCCGAAAAGCGGAAACGGAGACTTGCATGACCAAGCCGAAGGGCGAACTGACCCTCAGGACCCTCGCAATGCCGGGCGATGCCAACGCCGCCGGCGACATCTTCGGCGGATGGGTCATGGCACAAATGGACTTGTCCTGCGGCATTCGCGCGGCCGAGCGGGCGCGTGGCCGTGTTGTCACCGCCGCCGTCAAGGAAATGGCCTTCGCCCTGCCGGTCAAGATCGGCGATACGCTCTGCATCTATACGGATATCGTCAAGGTCGGTCGCACCTCCATCACGCTGAATGTCGAGGTCTGGGCGCAGCGCTACCTCTCGGATCGCATGGACAAGGTCACCGACGCCGTCTTCGTGATGGTGGCGCTGGATGGCCAAGGCAGTCCAACGCCGGTGCCGCCGGAGAGTTGATCTTATACCAAGGATCGATGATAGGAACCTATAGGATCGGCTCGATCGGGTTTTCCGGCTAGGAGAGGTCCGCAGAGCGATGCTTGCGCATCGGTCAAGGGCCTCGACGCCGCCGGAAAGCCCGAGAAGCCGACCGGAGGTGGCATTGGACTGGTCTCTGGCGTCGTTGCGATGCTNTAGAGGCTCTAAAGCAGCCGAAGGTAATCCGAGGATCGGTCGAAGCTCAGCCCGGGAAACACCGTGTTCGTCAGCTTATCCGGCGTGATATCGAATTGCCGCGAGATCATTGCGGCCGCCAGTTCGCGGATATCGCCGGTGGGCATCAGGTCCCGCTGGTCGAGCAGTTTGTCGTCGGAAAGACCGGACCAGCGCCCCAGCACCCGCCCGCCTCGTATATCGCCGCCGGCGACCAGGGCAACGCCACCGGTTCCGTGATCGGTCCCGCCTGAACCGTTCTGCCTCACGGTGCGGCCAAACTCCGTCATAGCCAGAACGATAGTCTGGTTCCATATCTCCGGCCCCAGCCCCGATTTCAGCGCGATGATCGCCGATGCCAGTTCCTTCGCCGGTCGGGCGAAGCCTTGAATCTGACCGACATGCGTGTCCCAGCCCGTGATCGAGAAGCTCGCGACGCGATAGTCCGCTTTCAACATCTGTGCAGCGACACGCGCGACATCCGCTGCCGTGGTTCTCTTTTCGGCATCGACCATACCCCGGGAGGCCTTTCCGTCGGCCCGGGTCGCTTCCGCCAGGGCGGCTGCGAAATCCGAATCGTTCTGATAGAGGCGTGCAAGAAAATCCGCTTCCTCGCGCATGGAGCCGAAATTGGAATCGGCCGACCAGACATCCACCGCCTCGGAACCGGAGAGGATCAGTTCGGTAGACGTATTGATGTCGATCGCTCGGCGGGAGGCGGTGCGGGGAATGGCCGCCAACGTCCGGTTCAGCCATCCGCTCTGCTGTTCGCGGACATGGCCGCCGCCGCTTTCCAGAATGTCCTGACCGTCGAAATGGCTTCGCTGGTCCCGGTAGGGTGTGGAGACGGAATGCACGAAGGCGATATCCCGCGCCTTCCACAGCGGCATCAGATCAGCCGCCGCCGGGTGAAGGCCAAACCGCCCGTCCAGGTCGAACAGCCCCTTGTCTGGCGTCAACGCCAGCTTCGGACGCAGTTTGGCGAACGCGGGATCGTCGTAAGGCTGGAGCAGATCCAACCCGTCCATCGCTCCGCGCAGCACGATCGTCACGAATCGGCGCTCGCCGGGCATGGCCATGAGGCTCACCGGCGTAAACACCGGAGCCGCCGCCGCACAACAGGCGGATGCAAGAAAAGAGCGGCGGGAAATCAAGGTATCGGCCATCACAGCCTCCAGGTACATGCGAAAATAAGCGCTGGCTCCGATCGCGCCCCATAAGGCGCAATCGGCCTCAGCGGCGATTGAACTCGGGCGACGCCAGCACCAGCATCATGCCCGTCGCCTGATCGGGCGCCTGCGAGACCACGCGGATCGTGTCGTCGCGGGCGGCGTCCGCCAGTGTAGCCTTCAGAAATTCCCGCGGATCCCGGTCGGTGCCGAACCGTGCCACCGCCGTCCGCGCCCAGGAAAGACGCTCCGCAAGCTGCCCCCCGGTGACCCATGCGGAAAAACCTTCTTCGAAACCTGCCGGACTGGGAGGCTGCCAGAGAGGCTGCCCCATGCGCTTCAACGCCAGCGACCCCAGCATGCGGCCGGCCCTGTACCGGCTGCGCCGCACAGCACCGTCTTCGCCTTCGAAGGAAAATGTCGAAGGACCGGTCATCGACAGGAAAAAGCGCTCCACGTCGCCGTTTCCGTCCAGGGCGCGCAGTCCTGCGATCATGAAGTCAAAGGGCTGCCGGGCCTTGGTGCCTTCGTTCCGCCACGCCGCGGGATGGGCAAGCATCGTCGAATAGACCGCGGTGAGATCACCCTCGGTACGTTGCCATGTATCGGTCATCGCCTGAACGAGATCGCTTGGCGGATCGTCGCTGATGAAATGAACAACGAGCTTCCGACAGATATGGTCTGCCGTCTTCGGATGCCGTGCGAGGTTTTGGATGAGCTGGAGCATGTCGCCGGGCCCGCGACCGTCGTCGCCGTACGCGACACCAAGAACCTCATGGGTGCCGGGCTCGGCAAATTTCGAGCTGAAGTCCATTTCCATGCGCTTCTGGCTGATCACCGTGCCGGTCAGCACAAGCGCGGCATTTCGCACATCCGTCTGGGTATAACCGCTGTTGGCGCCAAGGGTATGAAGCTCCAGCAGCTCGCGCGCCAGATTTTCGTTCAGCCCCTTCTTCTTTTTAACGCCGACCGGCGACGTCGGGCCATAGGAAACAGACTGGTCGAGATAGCGGAGCATGGCCGGATGCTGGATCGCCGCGCGCAACAGTTCCGCAAACGGCCCGCCGACATTCGGCCGGATCGCCTCTGCTTCGTAGACCATGACGAGCTGCCGAAGCAGGTTGTTCTTGTTGGCGCTGACACTGAAATGATCGCTCCAGAAGAACACCAGCCGCTCATAAAATCCCAAAGGCGAGGTCACGGTCTGAACGAAGCGCGCCGCGCTGTCCTGCACCCACATCCGCAGGGAAGCGCGCCGCACCTTGGCCTGCAGTGTGCTCACCTCGTCCTTGGAAGCGGTCCTGCGCGCCTTGCGCAGCATCGCTTCCGTCTCGATGATGCGGCGTCGCCGTTCGGCAACCCCGCCTAGGGGAGAGAGCGGTGACTGCGCCGTGCCGACAGCAATCTGCGCGATGAGGTCGTCGGCGGTTTCCGCCGGCTTCTCGCCCGGCCGAAAACCATAGCCGTAACGCAGCATTGCCATGGTCGACAGGGAAAGGCTCATCTGTTTCTCCGGTTCCGGTCCCGGAAGGATATAACGCTTCTCAAGGCGTAAACGGGGCAGGATAAAGACATGGACAATTTGTAATCAAAGCCTTGCCCGGACCTGTCCTGAACGCTCTACCCCTTGAAGACAAAAGCAGCGCCACCGGCAATCAGGCAGAAGCCGATCGCGTGGTTCCAGGTGAGCGATTCCTTAAGCCAGAACACCGAGAAGCCCGCGAAAACCAGAAGCGTGATCACCTCCTGCATCGTCTTCAGCTGGGCTGCCGAATAGACCGTATGGCCGATGCGATTGGCGGGGACGGCGAGGCAGTATTCGAAGAATGCAATGCCCCAACTGCCGAGAATGGCGATGTAGAGCGGCGAAGACGTGTACTTCAGATGTCCGTACCACGCGAAGGTCATGAAGACGTTGGACAGCAGCAGGAGCACGATCGGCCAGACGGCGGCGGCGTTGAGGGTAAAGGGCACGGCGCGAATCCTTTGACAATGAGGGTTTCCTGCCGGGGTTAAATCGGTCGTCGAGGAAGTCAAGCACCCGCTTCTTTGCCGGGCCTAGGACCAATCCACATTCAGCTCAGGCCGTGGCGAAAATGATGATTTTCCGCGACCCGGAGCGCTGCGTACTTCAGGTACGTGAGCACCGGAAGCGCGGGGAAGCGCCGTTTTCAGAACAGCATGGGCTGAATGGCATTGGCCTAGTCTTGCGGCCGGTGCCGCGCCTCGATCGGCTGCGGCACGTTGATCCGGCAGACCAGCTGCGCCACCGCCAGCAATGTCATGAGATCGCGGATCATAGGCCGCACATGGCGCTGCCAGTCGATATCCTCGCGCGGGCCGGGCAGCTCGAAGAAGTTTCTCTTTGTCGGCACCAGAAGGAAGGCATCGCCGCCCATTAGCGCCAGCCTGACGATGTCGTCCGGCCACGCCTCGGCCAGATAGTTCAGCGCCTGCGCGATCGGGCCAACCACAAGCGGCGTCGCCCGTTCGGGATGATCGGTGCGAAAATCGTAGCTTGCATCCAGCTCACCGAAACCGCTACGGATATTTTCGAGACTGCGATCCCCGAACAGATCGTCGACAAAGCCCTTGAACCCGTAAAGCCGCTTGGCGGCAAACAGCCGGCCGGCAAAGGCATGCGGTGGATTGAAATAGACGATCACGCCCTTGAACACGTCCCGCTCGTGTTTTCCGCCCGTCGTCAGCCGCACCTCGCACAGGGTGAAATCCATGCCCTGATAGACGCCGGAAACGAGATCGTCGTAATGGGCGCCGTTGTAGCGGATCAACCCCGGCTTCGGCAGCAGCTTCATGAATTTCGGCTCGGTGCCGTTGCGGTAGCGAATCTGCCCGGCAAAACCAAAGATCACCGGCAGCATCCGGTCGCGCAGGGTCTGGCGGAACTGCGCCATAGGCCGGTTGGCTTCCTTCCAGAGAAAGTAGCCCACGAGGCACATGACACCGATGACGAAACCGATGAAGCGCGGTTCCTGGAAGCGCGCCACCACCACGCCGAGCACCAGCGCGCAGATCACCCCGAACGGCACCATCGTCGGCAAGCGCCGCCGCTCCATCTCCTGCAGGACCGCCGGTCGCTGGCCATTGTATTCGTCGATGGCGACATGGATTTTCTCCATCGTCGCCGCATCCGGCATGATGCTCGCCTCGTCGAATGCCCTGGCCATAGGCTCTGCCCCCCATCGGCAGAACACCATAGCATGAAACCGGCCGCAGCACCCGATCTTCCTCTGCGCTCTCAGATCAGTCGGAGGCCGGCGCGACGCTTCGGCGCCAGAAGAGGAAAAGCAGCAGAGCACCGACCGCCACGCCGCCGTGAACCCAGTAGGCAAGCGCGAAACCGCCGATCTCCACCAGCCAGCCCGCGACGATGTTGCTGAAGGATGCGCCGATGCCCTGCACCGTCATCACGGCAGCCAAACCGACATTGAAACGACCGGATCCCGAGAGGATGCGCTCGGCCGCAATCGGCGTGGCGATACCGATCAGCCCGGCGCCAAGCCCGTCGAGGATCTGTACGGGGTAAATCATCCAGAAATCGCTCACCGTACCGGCGATTGCGCCGCGCAGCGGCAGGGCGCAAAGCGCGACGATGAACACGGACGCCAGCCCGAAGCGTCGGATAAGCCACGGCGCCGCGACGGCGGCGGCAATCATCGTCATTTGCGCGACGCCGGTGATCAGCGCCGTCGTGCGGAACGGCGTGCCAAGCTCTACCGAAAACTGCTGGGCGACCAGCCGGCTGACGGGCGCATTGCCGAAATGGAACACCAGCATCACCACCGCCAGCACCAGCAGGCCGGGTTTCGACAGCAGCACCGAGTAGCCGGAGGGACCGAGCTCTCCCTCGTCCGACGCCAGCCCGCGCGCAACCTTGTGATCGATCTTCGCGGGGTCGATCAGCAATGTGGCGACGACCGCCCCGATTGCGGTCACGATCATCAGCGCAATGATGCCGTTCATGCCGTACAGCGCGGTGGCGACATAGACGCCGACCAGCGAGACGACATTGCCGGCATGGTTCCAGAATTCGTTGCGCGAGACCTGCCCCGGAAAGGCCGCCTCGCCGACGAGCCCCAGCGTCAGCCCCATCATTGCGGGACCGATCACGGCCCCGACGATGGCCGTCACCGTCTGTCCGCCGATCACGACGGCGACGGTGGGCGTCGCCAGCGTCCACAATGCCAGCGCGGTCACGAGCAGGACCGGCGCGATCACCAGAAACCGTTTATAGGGCGTGCCGTCGACAAGCGCTCCGAAAAGCGGCGTGGCGATCATGCCCAGCACGCCGCCGAAGGTCGCGATCATGCCAAGGGAAAACGGCGACCAGCCGTTGGTCGCGAGATAGGCGTCGAGAAACGGCCCCAGACCGTCGCGGGCGTCAGCCAGAAAGAAATTCAGCGCCGCCAGCGCGGCGATCGTCCCGCCAACTGGAACCGCGGCCGGCGGCGCAGCCGCGACCATACCCTGGGAAGTCTGCATGCTGCGCTCCGATCTCGCTGATCTTTGTCGGTGAAGGGCCTGTCGAAAACTGCCGCCGCGGGGTCGAAATGGATGCGCCCGCGTGGCGGTTCGGAAAACGGCGCTTTCGCCTCGAAAGTTCCGGCGTTTCCCGCCGATTTTGCAATCTGCGACCCAACCTCCGGAATATCCGGCGACGTCGGATTTCGTTGCCTTTTTGTACTCATTCCCCCTTTTCTTATGGCCGGACTCTCTCCATATTCCCCTGATGTCAAAAGCGCCGAAAAAACCCGCTCGCCCCGCCACCGGTTTCGAGGAAGCCCCGCAGGCTGCCCTGACCGGCACGCCGCTCTCGTCCAATGTTTCGGATTGGGCCGAAGAGCTGCAGCGCATGGCCGAGGCCGAGAGCATCGAGACCCGCCACGACGTTGCCTCCAAGGCCGGCAAGCACCGCAAGAAGGTCGAGAACGAAGCGCGCAAGCACGCCGAGAAAACCTCCGTCCAGAAAACCTCCCGCGGCGTCTCCATCGGCGCCTCGTCCGATCCGAAAACCCGCGCCGCCGCCGGCCTCAATCCGGTCTCCGGCCTCGATATCTCGCTGGAGGACGCTGACAAGCTGACCTCCGGCAACGGCGTCACCGCCACCGTGGAGGCCCTGGCCTCGCTGATCGAGAGCGGCAACCCGCTGTTCAAGGACGGAAAGCTCTGGACCCCGCATCGCCCCGCCCGACCGGACAAGTCCGAAGGCGGCGTGCCGATCGTCATGAAATCGGAGTACGAGCCCGCCGGCGACCAGCCGACCGCCATCCGGGACCTCGTCGAGGGCCTGCAGAACGGCGAGCGCAGCCAAGTGCTGCTCGGCGTGACCGGCTCCGGCAAGACCTTCACCATGGCCAAGGTGATCGAGGCCACCCAGCGCCCCGCCGTCATCCTCGCGCCGAACAAGACCCTTGCCGCGCAGCTCTATTCCGAGTTCAAGAACTTCTTCCCCGACAACGCGGTCGAATACTTCGTCTCCTACTACGACTACTACCAGCCGGAAGCCTACGTGCCGCGCTCGGATACCTTCATCGAGAAGGAATCCTCGATCAACGAGCAGATCGACCGCATGCGCCACTCCGCCACCCGCTCGCTCTTGGAGCGCGACGACGTCATCATCGTCGCCTCGGTCTCCTGCATTTACGGTATCGGCTCGGTCGAGACCTACACCGCCATGACCTTCCAGATGCAGGTCGGCGACCGGCTCGACCAGCGCCAATTGCTCGCCGATCTCGTCGCCCAGCAATACAAGCGCCGGGACATGGATTTCCAGCGCGGCTCCTTCCGGGTGCGCGGCGATACCATCGAAATCTTCCCCGCCCACCTGGAGGATGCCGCCTGGCGCATCTCCATGTTCGGCGACGAGATCGACGCGATCACCGAGTTCGACCCGCTCACCGGCCAGAAGACCGGCGACCTGAAATCGGTGAAAATCTACGCAAACTCCCACTACGTCACCCCCCGCCCGACGCTGAACGGCGCGATCAAGTCGATCAAGGAAGAGCTGAAACTGCGCCTCGCCGAGCTCGAAAAAGGCGGCCGCCTGCTGGAAGCCCAGCGGCTGGAACAGCGCACCCGCTACGATATCGAGATGCTCGAGGCCACCGGCTCCTGCGCCGGCATCGAGAATTATTCGCGCTACCTCACGGGACGCCGTCCCGGCGAGCCGCCGCCGACGCTGTTCGAATACATCCCCGACAACGCGCTCCTGTTCATCGACGAAAGCCACGTCTCCGTCAGCCAGATCGGCGGCATGTACCGAGGCGACTTCCGACGCAAGGCGACGCTCGCCGAATACGGCTTCCGCCTGCCCTCCTGCATGGACAACCGCCCGCTGCGCTTCGAGGAATGGGACGCCATGCGCCCGGATACCATCGCGGTGTCGGCGACCCCGGCAGCCTGGGAGCTGGAACAGTCCGGCGGCGTCTTTGCCGAACAGGTCATCCGCCCCACGGGCCTCATCGATCCGCCGGTAGAGGTTCGCTCGGCAAAAACCCAGGTCGACGACGTCCTGGGCGAAATACGCGAAACCGCCGCCGCCGGTTACCGCACCCTCGTCACCGTGCTCACCAAGCGCATGGCCGAGGACCTGACGGAATACCTGCACGAGCAGGGTGTTCGCGTGCGCTACATGCACTCCGACATCGATACGCTGGAGCGCATCGAGATCATCCGCGACCTGCGTCTCGGCGCCTTCGATGTGCTCGTCGGCATCAACCTCCTGCGCGAAGGCCTCGATATCCCCGAATGCGGCTTGGTCGCCATCCTTGATGCCGACAAGGAAGGTTTTCTGCGCTCGGAAACGTCCCTCGTGCAGACTATCGGCCGCGCGGCGCGAAACGTCGACGGCAAGGTCATCCTCTATGCCGACCAGATCACCGGCTCGATGAAGCGCGCCATGGACGAAACCGCCCGCCGCCGCGAAAAGCAGATGGCCTACAACGAGGCCCACGGCATCACCCCGGAATCGGTGAAGGCAAAGATTTCCGATATCCTGGATTCGGTCTACGAAAAGGACCATGTCCGCGCCGATATCGGCATCAAGGGCGTCAAGGGCGGCATCAACGAGCTGGTGGGCGGCAACATGCAGGCCCATCTGGATGCGCTGGAAAAGCAGATGCGCAACGCCGCCGCCGACCTCGACTTCGAAACCGCCGCCCGCCTCCGCGACGAGATCAAGCGCCTCAAGGCCGCCGAACTTGCCGTCATGGATGATCCCATGGCCCGGGAAGAAGCCAAAGCCATGGAAGGCTCATCCAGGAAAAAGAAAGGCACGGCATCCACGGGTCCAATCTCCCCCCTTGAGGGGGAGATGTCGGCAAAGCCGACAGAGGGGGGTGGTTCCACAACCTCCGCCCCCTCCTACTTCGCCAAACCCTCGCTCGACGACATGGGCCCGGGCACAGACACCGCCCGCCCGCTGTTCCGCAAGAACGACCTCGACGAAATGACCGTCGGCCGCACCGAAAAGCCGGTCAGGGGCAACCTGCCGGAAAAGCCGGACGCCGCCAAATCCACCAAACGCTTCTCACCCCTGCTGGAAGGCCAGCCCGAACGCGCCGCCCCCTCTCCGTCATCCTCGGGCTCGACCCGAGCCGACGACGCCCGCCCGCTTGTACGCGGCAAGGTTGGTGCAGGGAGCTATGAGGATGGGGGAGATGCGAAGCGGAAGGGGCGGACAAAGGGCAAGACGGGGCGGCCGGGGAAATAACTGGTCGATAAGATATATGATAGTAGGATTTCATATCCTAGGTGAACAGCTAAAATGAATATCCAAAACAACCTCCACGAGATGAAAATAAAAATGGCCTGCGCGAGTTGGCTAGAAGAAAAATACAACAAATTTTCGGATGGAATAATTATAAACGAGTTTAGCTCAAATAAAAGCAAGGCGAGAGCAGACCTAGCGTACGTATCCACAGAAGAACTAGTAGCAATAGAGATAAAAAGCAGTAAAGATAAATTATCACGACTTAGTGCACAAATAAAATTTCTTAAAGAGTGCTACAATAGGGTTGAAGTAGTAACAACAAAAAGACACATGCAAGTTGCAAGAGAAATTTGCATATTAGAAAACGTGGGACTTCATATAGTTGAAGACAATAGCATCATCACCATTCTTAAGGGGCGAAGAAGGAACATATCTAAAGAATCGCTTGAGCGACGGATATTTCCAGCAATGATCAGGAAAAGGCGCGACTTCACGCCTACAGAAGAATACTATAAAAAATTTCTACTAAAAAAATACACTCAAGAACAAATTAGAAAAACTGAAGGATTGGAAATTACCGAATGCTATATCAGAAGCTTGAACCCGAACCACATGAAGCGAACAAAGGCGGAACAACGTCGACTGGCATACCAACATGACCTTGAATCACTATTCAAAACCCTTCAATCAGCCCACTCTTCCTCCAACTCTTGAGCGGAAAAATCAGCGCCATAAAGCGACTGCCTGGTAAGGTGGATATTTATGCGACATGCGGTTGATTTCGCTGGGGATGTAATGCCAAACTCGCTTCGCAATTGCGTAATCTTTATCAATTGCGTACCCCAAATGTTAAGGCTTTCGTCCCAATCGACGCTCCTAATAGCGTGATCAGCCATTTGCCCATAAGCCTCAATTCGACGCGCACGGAATTCCTCGTCGGTCTCGCCGTCATCTCTTACGCAATCGCTTCTATAAAAATTCCATTGCGACTGAGTAGGGAGATCAATGCGAGGTCGGGGCACCCCACCACCACCTTGCTCCATAGCCCGCGCGCTGCCGCGGTCACTAAATACTAGACCACCAGCTTCGGAATTTACGACATTGAAAAAGCTACGTTCAAATATTTCTTGCGAAATGTTACCAGTGAAAGCGGAAGGGAAGGTCGTTGACGACAGAGATATTGTCGCAGCGGGCAGACGTTCTCTGATGTAAGCTACATCTTGCAACGCTGGTATAACATTAACCAACAGCCTTGCGTCACGCTGACCGTAGTCAATAATGATCGTAAAGTTTACTCCAGGCCGTTGAGAAAGAACATCAATTAAGGGGTGAATAGATAGAAGTGCTCGATCAGCAAAAGTTCGATCTATTCGAACACCAACTCCTCTTCCCAAATCAGCCGCTCTATCGACTTGTTCTAAGATAACAGCAGCAGATATAGCGCCTCTAAGCTGCAGCACAGGAATTGCCCCGTGAACTGCCTCTACAAACGCGATCCAATTAGAAAAACCATTGTTAGCGTTTCGCAGATTCTGAATTTCGGCGTATGATTCAGCGGCGAGTGGTGGATCGTATTCAGGATCAAGCTCAGCAAACCACCGACGTGAAGATAAAGCATGCCTAATCTTATCTATCCCGCGGGTTAAAGTACCGGAGCCGAGCCAAGGCTTGATTAGGATCAAAGGCACCAGCCTATCTTTCGCCAAATCAGGCAATTCAGCCAAAGCCACAACTTCCGCAGGACGGACTGATAAGATTGGAATATACGTCAACATTACTTCATCCCTAGACGTATACGCATTGCGTCCTCAGAAACTTGAAATCGAGTCGCAAGCAATGAAACAGCATCAGCCATACGATTCACTTCTAAATCCGACTTTATTTCTTTTATCTTATTAACAGGCATCAATATGTCGGACGCCAATCTGTTGGCTTCAGCTTCACATGAATCACTAAGCCGAGATCTGTATAAAACATTGTCACTTATGCCATCGCCTATCATATGCTTATGCAAAAAATAGTGAGACAATTCGTGAGCCAAGGTAAATCGACGTCAATACGATGGTTCATGTTTATTGATAAGTATTTTGTATAAATTCCCAGAGGGAAAAATCATTCCAGAAATACCTACATCCAACGTAGATATCTTCACCTCAAGCCCAAAATATTTAGCAAGTTCGCCAATCTTAACTGGGACTTGGTCCTGAAAACTGGCGATCACGTTGCGTATATCACTCGGCAACCGATCCCATTCTTGAGAATTACGCATCATTCTCCATACTCCGATTCCGGATTAGGGAAATCATCGACAGAGCGACGCCCGGCTTGTGAGCGGGCCACAATGACATCGACTCGCGCCTCGATGATCTGGCGGAGGTCACCATCTTCCCCCAACTGCTCTTGGGCATGCTCGAAGGCTGCATTGAATGCCTCAGTTTTCAGAATGCCGAAGCCAAAGACACCGACCACGGCAATAATTATGCCCAAAGCTGTAAGCATCAAAGGCAATGCTGTTAACACGACAACGATAGTGGTTGCGGCGTCAAAATTTAAATCTAATCGAGGTGGCTCCTGCCATTTCACAAAAGCGGAGAGCAGGAAAGCGCTGAATATGAAGCCGCCAATAAAGCCTGCAAGGGCCGCGCCAGTGGCAAACGTAGCTCGTCTTTTAGCTTTCGACATCTGGACTGATTCTTTGTTTCCCCTAAAAACATTATCACCGCTTTAAGTTGCAAAATCAATCTTGGAGTAGGTGTCAATTCAGACCGTCGCTCCAGTTACGCTATTGTTGTCAATTCCGCAGACGGCAGGCAAGTAATAACACGCCCTAGATGGGCAACTTCCGTCCGCCGCAGGTACAATGCGCTTCTTACAATCATTCAGAATACAACATTGTTACTTGCACGCCTCACAATTATCTTCCTCGATAAACGGTCCTGCGTTGCAAATTTCGCGGTTCTTCAGAACATCCTGATAAATGTCGCACGCCGCGAATCTGGCAAACATCCGGGCATTGCTGGGGTTGTATCCACTGCAATCGCACTCAGCGTCCAATCGCAGCGTTTCAGTTCATATCTTCAGTGGAAGGGCTAACGGGAGAATACGATCGCCCGGGCGCGACAAGGGCACAGCGATAGCCCCCAAAATGAACATTTCAGCAGCTGCCGCACACATAGCCACCCCCACCGCGCTCCGCTAATCTCCGGCCAAATCTCACCCCAGCCCGAGTCCAGTCATGCGCCTTACTCTCCTCGTCCTTCTCGCCGCCCTGTTCGCCACCCCGAGCCTCGCCGCCGGTCCCTACAAGACGCCGCAAGCCCTGCTGCAGGCGCTCTACAGCGGCGAAGGGCTGGACGACGACCCCAATGCCGCGACGGCCTATACGCACTTCTTCTCCGATGCGCTGAACCAGATGTTCACCGACGACTGGAACAACACGCCGGAGGGCGAGGTCGGCGCCATCGATTTCGATCCCGTCATCGACGGTCAGGATGGCGAGGCGAGCAATGTCGAAATCGGCGCGCCGATCATCCTCGACAGGACGGCCGAGGTCGAAGTCTCCTTCGACAATTTCGGCCGCCACACGCTGTTCTACACCCTGACCTACGAGCATGGCGGCTGGAAGGTGGACGACATCGCCAACCAGCAGGGCGAGTATCCCTGGAGCCTCGTGGATTTGTTCAAGACGGCAGAGTGAGGCGCCGCACCTGCGATCGTCCCCTCTCCCCGCCTGCGGGGAGAGGGCTGAAGCATGTCCCGCAAAAGTGTGCCGCGGTTTTGCGGAAAGACATGCGTAAAACAAAAAACCTAAAGCGTCTGAGCGAATCTGAAAGATCGCGACTCGCTTTAAGGTGAGGGGCAAACGCCTGAAATCAAGAGGCAAATTGGTTTATGTCGCCCCTCATCCGCCCTGTCGGGCACCTTCTCCCCGCGCGCGGGGAGAAGGGATATGCCGCCCCCTCCCGCCCAAACCGAATAAATCTCATCCCCGCAAATCCCCGCGCCAAAAGACCGCGCCATACTGGCCTCGTCCCGTCGCAAGGATAGGCCGTCAGGCGTGATGGCGAGGCGGGGCCGGTGCCGGGTGGATGGAGCAGACGCAAAGCCATCCCTTCGGGGTCCGCAGAAAATGGTCCCCTTCCGGAGACGGCGGGGCCGGTGAAAGCCGGTTCCGATTCTCGCTTCGGGCGTGCCTGTGCGGCACACAACGCTCTTTCTCAGGAAAGGGAAGCAGAGGGATCCGAGTTGCGGGCAAAAACCACTGAACGGGGCGCTGGCGAGAGCCACACCACCACTTCCATCGAGGCCCTTTCCAGCGCCCCGTCCGCTTGACCCACAACCCGCACACGGCGGGGCCGAAAACGCATGTCCGAAACAGGAGGACCGTCATGGAAAAGGATTTCAGCCGCATCTCGCAAAGGCTCGACAGCATGATCCAGAGGCACACGGCCGAGATGCTGGCCACGCCGATTCTCGTCTGCGCCAGCCGCGAGTGTCGGCAGCGGCGCAGATGCCGTTTCGTCGACCGCAATGCCGGCAACACCCCCTGGTGCCTTCGCGAGTTGGACAGCGAACAGCTGGCGGTCTACGGCAGCCTGCGCGATCTGGCGCGGGAATGGGCGCTGTGGCTCTATCCGGGCTCGTTCCTGCGCCAGGGCGAGGAAGCGGCCGGCCTCAACGCGCAGGCCAAGGCGGCCGTCGAAATCATCGCCGCCAGCCTGCCGCGGGGCGACCGGCTTTACCCGGAGGCGCGGGCGTGGCGGCGGGCGCTGTATCGTCGCCGCGCGCCCAAAAACGGGACACCGCCAAAAGCGACACAGCAAACCACTGAAATCTAAGGGATATGGGAAACGTCGGCGTGTTTTTTCTGGATTTTCTCACTTGTCTTTTCGCCGGAAAGCTGCCACCTATTCCCCCGTTCGGGCGTTTTCAATCCCGGAGACTGGACTGGCTGTATGGTCCCGGCGCGATCCGGGCGCACCACAATGAATGAGGTGCTGTAGACGTTCTTTCCCCGTTATCGTGACTTCTCGACTGCCTTTTCGCGTTGAGCGGAAAGTTAAGACGTCCTCACCCTTCCGGGGGTCTGGACACAATACTAAGGGAAAACAAGGACTTCTCCCATGGCCACCAAGGGCACCGTAAAATTCTTCAACCAGGACAAGGGTTTTGGCTTCATCACGCCGGAAGGCGGCGCGAAGGACGTTTTCGTCCACATCTCCGCCGTTCAGGCCGCTGGCCTTCAGACCCTGAAGGACGGCCAGCAGGTCACCTTCGACACCGAGCCGGATCGCATGGGCAAGGGCCCGAAGGCCGTCAACCTGCAGGCCTAAGCATTTCCAGGATAAGTGCGGCGCGGTTTTCCGTCAGGAAACGCGCAGAAGCGCACGGAGCCTCGGTTGATACCGGATACGGAAACGGCGCCCTCGGGCGCCGTTTTTCGTTTCTGGGACTTGAATTTTCGTAGCCTTCATCATCCCCGGAGATCGAATCCGCGATAGACTGACGGCCGAGCGTTATTCCGCCGCCTGCACCTCGGCCGCCGCCGTCAGCACCGTGTCGAAGGCAGCGGCAATGACCTCCGGCCCGGCCCCTGCCCGCGTTGCGTCGGTCGAAAGGATCTGCCGGTAGCGCCGGGCACCAGGCCACCCCTGGAACAGCCCGACCATGTGGCGCGTGACATGGTTGAGCCGCCCGCCCCGGCCGATATGCGCCGCCGCATGCGCCATCATCGCATCGCGGACATTAAGCCAAAAGTCCGGCGAGACCAGATGCCCCTGCGCATTGAACTCTTCAGGCGAGCGCACCGCCGGTGCCGCACCGGTCACCGGATGCGGAAAATATTGATCCACGCCCGTCAGCATCGCGCTATCATGATAGGCGGCACGACCGAGCATGACGCCATCGAGCGGGGTATCCCGATTGAGCTCCTCAAGGGCCTGGCTCAAAGTCTGAAGCCCGCCATTGATGCCGATGAAAAGATCGGGGTTTTCCGCCTTCAGCCGATGCACGATGCCATAGTCCAGCGGCGGAATGTCCCGGTTCTCCTTCGGCGACAAGCCCTGCAGCCACGCCTTGCGCGCATGCACCCAGACCGCATCGGTTCCCGCAGCGGAAACCCGGCCAACCAGATCGCGCAAGGCAACCTCCGGCTCCTGGTCATCCACCCCGATCCGGCACTTCACCGTCACCGGTATCGAAACCGCCGCCTTCATCGCCGCCACGCAGTCCGCCACCAGCGACGGCTCTCGCATCAGGCAGGCGCCAAACGTCCCGGACTGCACCCGATCCGACGGGCAGCCCACGTTCATGTTGATTTCGGCATACCCGAATTCTTCGCCGATCCGCGCCGCCTGCGCCATCTTGCCGGGATCATTGCCGCCTAGTTGCAAAGCCACCGGCCGCTCGGCCGCGTCGTGCCCCAGCAACCGCTCCCGGTCACCGCGCAGGATCGCATCCGCCACGATCATTTCCGTGTAAAGCAGCGTGTGGGACGACAGCAACCGCGCCAGCTGCCTGTAATGCCGATCCGTCCAGTCGATCATGGGGGCAATCGCAAACACCGGTCGCTGAAAATAGCGGCCGGTTGCGGCGGATTGATCTTTATACGCGGGATCAGGCTTCGTGTTCATGCCCGCTCTATACAGCCCATGGCTGGAAAAAGCGAGATGGTAACCAAATCAGTGCAAAGCGGCGGGCCGTGATACCCGCCGCATTTCAGCATGCTACTCTTCTTCCGGACGTCGCTAGAGACGCACGGATCCGTCGTCTTGCTTTACGGCTGAGCGTCAGTGAGCGGTAAATTTCGCCTCCCGAGCGGCGGAAATGAAGACCTCGCGTGCTTCCTCCGGAGAGCGCCGACCATCGAGCGCAGCACGGCACAAGCTGCGCGCCGCGACATATTTCGGTCCGCGCAGGTCCGGCCATGTATCCATCAGGCATATCAGGGCGTCGAAGGGGCCTTGGACGGTCAGAAGACCGTTCTTATCGGAACGCACCTCGACAGGATTTTCCCACTTGGTATGCGGCATCAATACCTCCTCAAATATTCTGCCACCACACGAACGCATGATAGCCGATTTGGTTCCGCTTGGGCAGTGGTAAACGGGGGACTTGAAACGAGAAAGCCTGCCGCGGGAGGAGGTGCGGCAGGCTTCCAATTGGACCGACGGCTGGGAGGAGGATAGCCATCGATAAGGCGTGACCATCTGGGAGGAGGAGTGATGATCACGACATCTGATAGTATAATGCTGCACCGCAAAATTTCAAGGGTATTTGATTGCGGCGCACCATTTTACCAGAACCGGCTGCGAGGCGGCGGCGATGAGGCCGAACCCAAGAGGTAACCGGCGAGAAACGCGGTCGCGCCAATCAACAGTGCCGCCGTGCCGGCTGCGGATGGGTGCTGCCTTGCGGTCAGGGCAACCGCATCTGCTTCCTCGCGTACATAACGGGCGGCATCCTTGGCCTTCTGGGAAACGCTGTCCTTGTCTGCAAGTTCACCGGTAAAACCGGTGCTGATATTTCGTACATTCGCCATGACAGTCTCCTTTCTTCGCTGGTCTCAAAACGACTGCCCAGCCCAAAGGTTCCATCCGCAAACGGTTCATCACGTCGCTGTCGCAATTGACTGATATTGTTACGCCGCGAAGACGAAAACCACTGTTTCCGATTCGATATATGTGGCATCGTGCCCATTAGGGTGCCTCATAAAAAAAACAAGTTCGCAGCCGCTACTGCGGAACATAAAAACAAAACAGGGAGAGAATCATGCATGCGGAGAACCTGAACCGTATTGTTGAAGTCAGTCTCTTGAAGGGCAGCGTCAGGCGTGACGTCGGTATCATGACAGTCAGGCAGGCACTTGAACTGCCGGATGTCCCGAGTCTCGAATACACCCATCCGGAACAGAACGCGCGCTCCGGCGGCCGGCTTCTGACACGCGACCAGCTGCAAGCTTACATCTGCGGCTGAAGTTTTTTTTCCCGCCGGGCTAAGCGATGCTATCCTTCAGCATCGCTCATGCCAACGGGATTCCCATGTCTACAGTCTTCCCCCCTCCTCAGCCTGTTTTGTTGCCCGTTGCCGATCGGGAAGACCGTTTTCCGGTCAGGCGCGTTTATTGCGTCGGCCGGAACTACGCCGATCACGCCATCGAAATGGGGCACGATCCCAGCCGCGAGGCGCCGTTCTTCTTCCAGAAGAACCCGGACAATCTGTTGTTCGGAAACGACAAATTCCCCTACCCGCCTCTTTCGGAAGACGTGCACCATGAAATCGAGATGGCAATCGCCTTGAAGGCGGGTGGTGCCGATATCGGTTTGGAAGATGCGATGGCCTGCGTTTATGGCTATGCGGTGGCGATCGATTTTACCCGTCGCGACCGTCAAGCGGAGGCCAAGGCCGCGGGACGCCCCTGGGAAATCGCCAAGGCTTTCGAACACTCCGCACCGATCTCTCCCATTCTGCCGGTCGAGACGGTCGGTCATCCGTCGTCGGGGCGCATATGGCTCAATGTGAACGGCGTCATCAAGCAGGACGGCAACCTCGATCAGATGATCTGGAAGGTTCCGGAAATCATCGCCGAGCTTTCCCGCCTTTTTGTTCTGGCGCCGGGCGATGTCATCCTGACCGGCACGCCCGCCGGTGTCGGCGCAGTCCACCGCGGAGACCGTATCAATTGCGGTATCGACGGCATAACGACACTGTCGCTTTCAGTCGTCTGATTCGAAACCAGCGCTCGCGTGGGCGGGCGGAAAGGATAAATCTTGCCCCTCTACGCCCTCGGTGACCAACAGCCGGAAATACCCAGCAAAGGACGCTACTGGATAGCACCCGATGCGCATGTCATCGGCAATGTCCGGCTGGGTGAGGATATCGGCATCTGGTTTGGAGCAGTCCTGAGAGGCGACAACGAACCGATTACGGTTGGAGCGTGCAGCAACATCCAGGAAGGTGCGGTCGTGCATGTGGACCCGGGCTTTCCCGTGACCATCGGGACAGGCTGCACAATCGGCCACCGGGCGATCGTGCACGGATGCACCATCGGCGACAACAGCCTGATCGGCATGGGCGCAACTGTTTTGAACGGTGCGGTCATCGGCAATAACTGCCTCGTCGGCGCCAACGCGCTCGTGACGGAAGGCAAGGTTTTCCCCGATAACTCACTAATCGTAGGAGCACCCGCGAAAGCCATCCGTATACTCGACGATGACGCTGTCGCGGGCTTGCGGAAATCGGCTGCCAATTACATCCGCAACTGGCAACGCTTTTCAACAAGCCTTCAGAGGCTCGACGGGTGAACTTGTGGCTGAACTTCTGACAGCGGCGGTTGTTTTCATCCTCCTCGGGGGCATTGCGATCATTTCCTTGAGATTTTCGCCACGCCTCGCCAGTCAGCACCGCAGCGACGAGACGACAAATGTCGTCCGGCTGGTGGCGAACATATTCGTGGTGATGACCTCACTCGTTTTCGGACTACTGATAAACTCCGCAAAGAACACGTACGAGAATATCGACGGCAACGTGCACTCCTACGCGACAAGCCTCATCCTGCTTGACCGCAGCCTGCGGGACATGGGGTATTCCGCACAGAGCGCCCGAGATCATCTCGCCACCTATGTGAGCGAAGCGATTCTTCACCCGGCACGAGCGCAAACCAATCAATCCGGCACAAGTGCAGAATCAGCTTTGCGCAGCCTCGGCGTTGCAATAGCGGCAATCACGCCGTCCAATACCTATCAGGATACGATCCTGATCGATCTGCGCCGCCAATATAACAGCATTGTCGAACAGCGCTGGAAGATCATCGAACAATCCGAGGGGGTCATCCCCAAGCCTCTGATTGGAATGCTGGTTGCCTGGCTGACGCTGATTTTTGCAAGCTTCGGCTACCGGGCGCCACACAATGGGCTGGTCATAACCGTGCTGATCATATCAGCCTTCCTGATGTCCATGTCGCTTTACCTGGTTCTGGACATGGATATCCCGTTCGCGGGCGTCATCCAGATTTCGGACGCGCCCCTGCATCGCGTTCTGCAGGAGCTGAAAAGCGACTGATAACGATCACGGCGATGAGACGGCAGATTGCTGGTATCTTTCCACGGTACGCAGAGTGACCGATTGCCGACGTCAGGCCGCGGCACAGGTCTGGCAGTGGCCCCTGATCTCGATGGTGGTCTTCTCCGTCTTGAACTTCTGCTGGGTCGCAAGAAAGGAGAGCCGCTCCTCGATAACCGAATCGCACAGCTCGGTAACGTTGCCGCAATCCTCGCAGATGGTGAAGGCGGTAACGCCGTGCTCATGGGCGTGATCGTGACGGTGGGCGCAGGCGACAAAGGCGTTGATGCTTTCCAGCCGGTGGACAAGGCCAAACTCCAGCAGCTTTTCCAGCGCGCGATACACCTGAAGCGGTGCGCGAAAACCATGATCGCGCAGTTTGTCGAGGATGGTGTAGGCGCTGAGCGGCGCATCCGCGTGGCTCAGCGCATCAAGGACAAGGTTCTGGTTGCGGGTCAATTGATGATCAGCCATCAGTGATGTCCTCCATGGATGGAATGAATGGCCGTTTCCGACGACCGGCCCGGCCAGAATGGCAGAAGACTGACAACGAAAAGGCAAAGGGCGGCAACGACGATAGACGGCCCGGAGGGCGTGTCGAAATGCAGTGAGCCGAAGAGCCCGCCAGTGACAGCCAGCGCGCCGATGACGGAGGCCATAACGGCCATGATTTCCGGGGATGAGGAGAAGCGCCGCGCCGTGGCCGCCGGAATGATCAGCAACGAGGTGATCAGCAGGATCCCGACGATCTTCATGGCAATGGCAATCACCAGGGCCATCAGCAGCATGAAATAGAGTTTCGTTCGCTCGGGCTGCAAGCCTTCGGCTTCGGCCAACTCGGCGTTGACGGTCGACGCCAGCAGTGGCCGCCAGAGATAGACCATCGCAAACAGCACGAGGATGCCGCCGCCCCACACGAGATCGATATCTGCCTCAGACACCGCCAGAATATCCCCGAACAGAAAGCCGACGAGATCAATGCGCACCCAGGTCATGAAGGCGACCATGACAAGGCCGATCGACAGGGCCGAGTGCGAGAGAATGCCGAGCAGCGCGTCCGTCGAAAGAGCGCCACGCCGTTGCAACAAAAGAAGCAGCAGCGAGACGGCGGCTGCGACGATGAAGACGGCGAGCATCAGGTTCAAATCGAACAGCAGCGATAGCGCGACCCCGAGCAGCGCCGAATGGGCCATCGTATCGCCGAAATAGGCCATGCGCCGCCAGATCACGAAGCAGCCGAGCGGACCGACCGTGATGGCGAGACCGAT
This sequence comes from Pararhizobium arenae, assembly GCF_001931685.1. Classification (GTDB taxonomy): domain Bacteria; phylum Pseudomonadota; class Alphaproteobacteria; order Rhizobiales; family Rhizobiaceae; genus Pararhizobium; species Pararhizobium arenae. Next base: position 68,317 of record NZ_MOOY01000009.1, read on the forward strand.
GCCCGCGACCAAGGCGCGGGTGAAGAAATCGTCAAACATGGCCGCTTTCCTTGTTGTCATAGCCATGCAAGCGGCTGTGGTGGCTGCACCCGCAATCGTCAGCATGATCATGCACGTCATCGTGTTCATGATCGTGGTGGTGGCCGTCTTCAGGATGGCAATGCTCGGTCACGCTGCCATCGGCGTGCAGCACGCGACCATCCGGCAGGTGGGTGTGATCATGATGGTGACTGTAGACGGCAAGCGTATCGGCGGCGCGGCCGCCGAAAAGCTTGCGGTATTCAGGACTGCGGCTCACATCCTGCGGCGTGCCACGGCAGCAGACGTGACCGTTGAGGCAGACGACCGTATCGGTCTCGGCCATGACGACATGGAGATCATGGGAAATCAACAGGATACCGCACCCCGTGCGATTGCGGATCTGGCGGATGAGATCGTAAAGCGCAATCTCGCCGGAGAAATCCACGCCCTGCACCGGCTCGTCGAGAACGAGAAGATCGGGTTTGCGGGCAATGGCGCGGGCAAGAAGCGCGCGCTGGAACTCGCCGCCGGACAGATGCTGAACCTCGGAGCGGGCCAGATGGGCAACACCGGTGGAATGCAGTGCGGTATCGATGTCCGTACGGCTGAGCGGGCCGGTCAGCGTCATCAGGCGCTCTACGGTGAGCGGCAGGGTCCAATCGATCGAGAGCTTTTGCGGCACATAACCGACACGCAGGCCCGCAAGGCGCGAGACATGGCCTTCATCCGGCTTCAAAACGCCGATGGCGGCTTTTGCGGTCGTCGATTTGCCCGATCCGTTGGGACCGATGAGCGTGACGATCTCGCCGCGTGCGATAGAGAAATCAACCCCGCGCACGAGCCAGCGGCCATTGCGGCGCACGCCAGCATTGGCAAGCGTCACCAGCGGAGCGGCATCCTGGGGCGGGCGGATATTCAGCATGAAAAAATTCCGAAGTTTGTGTTGCCAGCCGCTATGCCACACGTTATAGCATAACGCAATTGATGTAATAACATTACGTCAAGATACAAGTCAGGAGCCCCCCAATGTTCGCCAAAGCCTCCCTCCCCCTCCGTTCCATCCCTCACCGTCCCACCCGCGCGCTTATGGCAGCCGGCCTTCTCGGCACCGCGATGTTTTTCGGGGCCGGTGCCGCCCATGCCGAGGCGCCGAAGGTGGTGGTGTCGATCAAGCCGATCCACTCGCTGGTCGCATCGATCATGCAAGGCGTTGGTGAACCGTCGCTCATTGTCGAAGGTGCGGCTTCCCCCCACACCTACAGCATGAAGCCTTCGAATGCCGCGGCGCTCCAGGATGCCGATATCGTCTTCTTCGTCGGGCATGGGCTGGAAGCGTTCCTTGAGAAGCCGCTCGAATCGCTTGGCGGCGATGCCAAGATTGTCGAACTCGATGACGCGCCCGGCCTGACCAAGCTGAAGTTCCGCGAGGGAGGCGCCTTTGAAGCCCATGATCATGGACACGAGGGCGAGGAAGGCCATCCACACGGCGCTGACCATGGCGGCGATCACCAAGACGGCGAAGCCGGTGCAGATCATGCCGAAGCCCATCATCACGACGAGGGCGAATTCGACATGCACCTCTGGCTCGACCCGATGAACGCAAAGGCGATGGCCAAGGAAATCGAGGCAACGCTGGAAAAGGCCGATCCCGCCAATGTGGCGCGGTATCGCAGCAATCTCGAAGCACTCAATGCCCGTATCGACGCACTCGACACAAGCCTTGCCGCCAAGGTCGAACCGATCAAGGACAAGCCCTTCGTCGTCTTCCATGACGCCTACCAGTATTTCGAACACCGCTATGGCGTGAAGGTCGCAGGGTCGATCACCGTGAGCCCGGAAACCCTGCCGGGTGCGGAGCGGCTGTCGCAGATTCACGAAAAGATCAAATCGCTGGGTGCGACCTGCGTTTTCAGCGAGCCGCAGTTCGAGCCCAAGCTTGTAAACGTCGTGCTTGAGGGAACGCCGGCGAAATCTGGTGTGCTCGATCCGGAAGCCGGCACGCTCGAGGCCGGACCGGACCTGTATTTCCAGCTGATGGAAAATATCGGGACATCGCTCAACGATTGCCTTGGCACGGCGGGCTGAGAAAACGGCCCTTGGCTCTGCCTCGCGCAAGCAAGGCAGGGCAGATTGCTCCTGAAAGAGGCGGCCCTGCCGGACGGGCCGCAGCAGGAGCATGAGCCATGACTATCCACGGTTTCGCCGCAGCCACGGCAGCCTATGAGCGCGCCGACTACATCGAGGCCCTGACGATCCTGAACGGGTCACTCGGCAACGCACCCGGCCCTGACGTTCTCGCGCTGCTCGGCGCTACCCTCGAAAAACTCGGGCTGCTTGCGGAAGCGGCCGAAGCCTTCGAGCAGGCCGCTCGCTCCAGCAGCGCGGAGGCCAATCTGTTTCTCAGGAAAGCCGCCGCCCTTCATTTTGCCCTTGGCAATGACGATGCCGCGCAACTGATCGGGCTGAAGCTGCAGGAAACGTTGCCGGGCGACGTCGAGCTTGCCTATATCCTCGCGCAATCCTGCCTGCGAAGCGGCGACCCGGCAATTGCCGGGCGCATGGCGCCGGTGCTGGTGACGAGCGACAGGCGCGAGCACATCGAGCTTGCCGCACGACTGCTTGCGGAGGAAGAGCGCGATCCGATCTTGCTGACGCTGTTTTCGAAGATTGCGGCGCTCGATCCGGACGATCCTTACGCACAGTTCAAATATCTGTCGGTGGCGCGCAACTTCTGCGACTACGAGGCGATCGAAGCGATCGAGCGGGATTTCTGGCCGCGCGCCATGGCTGCCGGGCCTGCCATGCTCTGTGGGGAAACGGGCTACTCGAACCTTCTGCACTGCGGCGACGAGCGACTGAACAGGCTTGCGACCAACAACACGGCCACGGCCGGGGCAGACATCGTGACACTCGCCCGCCAGCGGCGCATGCGCGCCCACGCCTGGGCTGACAAAATCCGGATCGGCTATCTCTCCAACGACCTCTGGGACGACCATGCGACCATGCGGCTGTTCCAGAGCGTGCTGACGGCGCATGACAAGGAGCGGTTTGATATCACGCTTTACTGCTATACCCCGGAGCGCTTCGTCGGCTTTGATGGCGGCAATCGCAAGAGCTGGGGCCGGATCGTGCACATCGGGCGGATGAGCAATGCCGAGGCGGCCAACGCCATTCGCAGCGACGGCATCGATATTCTTGTCGATCTCAAGGGGCATACCGGTGGTTCGCGCACGGGCATTCTCAACCGCATGGTAGCGCCGGTGCAGGTGGCATGGCTCGGTTTCCCCGGAAGCACGGTCGATGTCGATTGCGACTATGTGATCGGCGACCGGATCGTTCTGCCGAACAGTTCCAAGCCGTATTATTACGAGAAATTCTGCCGGATGCCGGAGAGCTATCAGCCGAACGATCCCGTTCACCGCGCCTTGCCCCCGGCGAGGTCTCGCGCCGAACTGGGACTGCCGGAAGACAAGGTCGTCTTCGCTGCATTCAACACCCAGCGCAAGATCACGCCTACCGTGCTCGACTGCTGGGCGGACATTCTCGTCAAGGCGCCACACAGCGTGCTGTGGGTCATGGTGGACGGCGAACTGGCGCGCGGCAATTTTCTGAAGGCGATGGCAAGCCGCGGGGTTTCCGCGGAGCGGATCATCTTTGCGCCGAAGACGGATTATACGAGCCATATCGCCCGGCTGCAGGCCGCCGACATCGGGCTCGATACCTTCCCCTACAACGGCCATACAACGACATCCGACAAGCTTTGGGCCGGCCTGCCGGTAGTGACGTTCAAGGGCAGCAATTTTGCATCGCGTGTTTCCGAGAGCCTGTTGACGGCGCTTGGCGTGCCGGAACTGGTCGCGGATGATCGGGATGGCGCTGTGGCGCTTGCGGTGCATCTTGCGGGATCGGCGCAGGAGCGCGATCTCCTGAAGAAGAAGACAGCGGACAACCGCTTCCGGGCGCCGCTCTTCGATGCCGAACGATTCTGCCGGCATCTGGAAACCGCCTATGAGACCATGGCGGCTCGGGCCCGGAACAGGTTGCCGCCCGAGCATTTCGATGTGCCCGCCCTGCCGGCGCGCACATCGGCTTTTCGCTGAAATCAGTTCGCGGCAACAATGCCAGCGATGACGCCGGTGGCGACGCTGATCAGCAGGAAGTCGTTATCGACCCGCACCCACTGCTGGCCGCGCGGCGGCTGACGCAGCTTGTAGCGGCGGTAGTCGCTGACGGTGTGGGTGCGGCGGCGCTCGGTCTGCGACATGCGATGGCCGCGCGACCAGCGCTTTTTCTTCACCACGACCTTCTTTTCGACGATCTTGGTGTTTCCGTGTTTGTAGACGTTGCGCTCGACATGCCGCTCCTTGACCTGAGCAACCTCGAACGAGGCCGACTGAGGCTGCGCGAAAGCCGTGGGCGCCACAAGGAAAGAGCTTGCGACCAGAGCAATGAACAGACGTTTCATCGGGGTGTCCTTTCGTGTTTGACACCCCTTAACTAGCGGCCTCATGATGAATGAAAACTGAAGGATATCATTACATATTTGTAATGATATCCAATACTTATCAGCATTAACTCATCAAACGATCGAGGATATTGCAGTCTTTACAAGGCCTCATACGAGAAACGATCGAAATCCGCAGCCTTCGCCCGCCCGGATGTATCGAAGGCAAACATGCCGGCAAATGCGCCCGTGAACGAACCGTGTTCACCACGGCCGCCTTCATCGGAGACGACGCCAGCGTCTAGCACGGGACCGAGCGGTCGCCAGACGCGGAAACCATCGGCATGCCAGAAGAATTGCAGGTCGTTGTCTCGGATTTCCATGGCGAGATGCACCCGGCCTGCCGGCACTGCCTCACCGCTTTCGACCGGAAATGTCATGCGGCCATGCGGAAAGTCGCCATCGCAGGAAAAGATCGTGACGACGCGACCGAGCTTCTCATGCAGGGTTACGACGACCGCATGGAACTTGTGCCGGTTATAGTAGTGCGTCAGGCCGGCGGCCTGCTGATAGGTGTCCGGGTCGAAATCGACGACCGTTTCCACCCGGAACGAATGGTGCTCCTGCCGGCGGGCAACGAGCGACTGCTCGAACCAGCTGCCGATGCTTTCACGACCGAAAAGCCGAAGCGAGCCGGGATTTTCCGTCAAGGAAAACAGACGCGCCGGAACCGGAGTGCGCAGCCACTGAAATTCGAAGGGCAGATCCGGACTATCGAAATCGGTGGCGACCTTCGTCGGCTTCGCGATGACGGCGACATCCGCCGGGGCCGGCACGTCCACGGCGGGCACGACGCCGCCGTGCTCCAGATAAAGCCAGCCGTCCTCTTTCCAGACGCATTTCTGCAAGGCAGTTTCGCGGCCGAGGGTGCAGCGGCGATGCGGCGCGAGCGGGCGCCCGGTCAGGTGGGTGTGATAGACCTGTCCGTCCGGCGTTTCGATATACTGACCGTGACCGGCGCGCTGGAGCGGCGCTTCAGGGTGATCCTTCGAGGTTATGAGGTGCACCTGCGGGTGCATTTCGTAAGGGCCATCAATGGTACGCGAACGCGCCATGGTGACCACATGATCGTATCCGGTGCCACCCTCGGCGGTGGTCAGGTAATACCAACCATCGCGCTTGAAGAGATGCGGGCCTTCCACCAGCCCCTGTGTGCTGCCGGCGAAGATGTTGCGGATCGGGCCGATAAGGGATTTCGAGGCAGGGTCCCACTCCTGCAAGAGAATCCCGTCGAAAGCCGGATGCTTCGGCGCACCGCCGTAGCTTTCCGTGCGGTGATTCCATTGCATGTTGAGGAACCACTTGCGGCCGTCGTCATCATGGAACAGCGACGGGTCGAAACCGGAGGAATTGATGTAGATCGGCTCGGACCATTCGCCTTCGATCGTCGGCGAGGTCACGATGTAGTTGTGCGCATCCTTGAAATTGCCGTCGAAGCGCTTGACGTCGGTGTAGACCAGCCAGAACAGGCCATCGGCGTAGGACAGGCAGGGGGCCCAGACGCCGCAACTATCGGGATTGCCGCGCATGTCCAGCTGGCTTGCCCGCTCAAGCGGCCGTCGCACCAGCGTCCAGTTCACCAGGTCGCGGGAGTGATGGATCTGCACGCCCGGATACCATTCGAATGTGGATGTGGCGATGTAATAGTCATCGCCGACCCGGCAGATGGACGGATCCGGATTGAAGCCCGGAAGGATTGGGTTGCGAATTGTTGCGACCATGAATGCGACCTCCTCTTTTATTGCGCGGCATCCAGCATCAAACGAAACCGTAGAACAAGACTGCGAGGCGCGATTCAATGCTTCGCTTGAAAACTCAAACTGTAACGTTGCAGGAAGGTCACACACCCCGTGACAGGCGTGGTTTCCGACCGGCGAGCGAGCAATTGCGCATATTCGACTTTAGTCGCGCTCAATAAAGCAGTCATTGCAAAAGCCGGCGTTTTCCCTTGAAAGACCCGGCGAAATCGGCACTCTGAACAGTGCAGGAAAAAAGAGGAACAAACCCTGCGGGGAGGATTTAATGGCACCACTTCTCGGCATCAGCCGAACGATCGACGCCGTGACCGAATTTATCGGCAAGGCGGTTTCATGGCTCATTCTGGTCGCAGTGCTCGTCAGCGCCGGAAATGCCGTGGTTCGAAAGATATTCAACGTCTCGTCCAACTCATGGCTCGAGGCCCAATGGTACCTGTTCGGCGCGGCCTTCATGTTTGCGGCCGCCTATACGCTGAGCCAGAACGAACACATCCGAATCGATATCGTATACGGCCAGTTTTCACGGCGGGTCCAGCATTGGATCGACCTGCTTGGGCATCTTCTCTTCCTGATGCCCTTCGTGCTTTTGATGGTCTACTACCTCGTTCCCTATGTGCTGATGTCCTATCGTTCAGGCGAGGTATCCTCCAGCGCAGGTGGCCTGATCATCTGGCCGGCGAAAGGCATTCTGCTGGTGGGCTTTGTCCTCCTGGCGTTGCAGGGCGTCTCCGAAATCATCAAGAAGATTGCGATCATGACCGGCAACATGGAAGATCCGGCACCTTATGTGCCGACCCATGCGCCCCTTGACGACGTGGTCGTACCGGAGGCGCGTCCATGATCGAGTTCATTGCCGAAAACCTCGCGCCGATCATGTTCATGTCGCTGATCGTGTTCCTGCTCCTGGGCTACCCGGTCGCGTTTTCGCTTGCAGCAAACGGCCTGCTTTTCTTCATCATCGGCGTCGAACTGGCTCCGATGTCCGACAGCATCAACCTCTCCTGGCCGCTGCTGACGGCCCTGCCTGACCGGTTCTGGGGGGTGATGTCCAACGACACATTGCTCGCCATCCCATTCTTTACCTTCATGGGCATCGTGCTGGAGAAATCCGGCATGGCCGAAGACCTGCTCGACACGATCGGCCAGCTGTTCGGACCGATCCGCGGCGGCCTTGCCTATGCGGTTATCTTCGTCGGTGCGCTGCTGGCGGCGACAACCGGTGTGGTGGCGGCCTCGGTCATCGCCATGGGCCTGATCTCGCTGCCGATCATGCTGCGCTACGGCTATGACCGCCGCATTGCCTCAGGCGTTATCGCAGCCTCCGGCACGCTGGCGCAGATCATCCCGCCGTCGCTCGTGCTGATCGTTCTTGCCGACCAGCTCGGCCGCTCGGTTGGCGACATGTATGCCGGCGCGCTCATTCCGGGCATGGTGCTGACAGGCCTCTACATGGGCTACATCCTGCTGATGTCGTTCGCGAACCGCAACTCGATGCCGGCCCTGCCGCTTGAGGCGCGCACGCTGGGCTCGGGGGTCACATCGCTCATTGTGGCGCTCATCGTGGCAGGTGCCATTGCCTATACCGCCCATGTCTATCTCTCGCCGACGCAGGGCGAGAATGCAGACATTCTCGGCGCAACCGTTGGCACGCTCGTAATCTATATCTTCGCGCTTGCGGACAAGACCTTCAACGTCAACGCCATGTCGCGGCTGGCGCAGCAGGTCATCATCGTCCTCATTCCGCCGCTGGCGCTGATTTTCCTCGTGCTCGGCACCATCTTTCTCGGCATCGCAACGCCGACGGAAGGCGGCGCAATGGGGGCGGTCGGTGCGCTGATCATGGCAGCCGCCAAAGGCCGCCTCAGCATGGAGGTCATCAAGGGCGCGCTCGCTGCGACGACCCGGCTCTCCGCCTTCGTGCTGTTCATCCTGATCGGTGCGCGTGTGTTCTCGCTGACCTTCTACGGCGTCAACGGACACCTCTGGGTCGAACACCTGCTGGTCGCGATGCCGGGCGGGGAAACAGGCTTCCTGATCGCCGTGAACGTGCTCGTCTTCTTCCTGGCGTTCTTCCTCGATTTCTTCGAGCTGGCCTTCATCATCGTGCCGCTGCTGGCGCCGGCAGCCGACAAGCTGGGCATCGACCTCATCTGGTTCGGCGTTCTGCTCGGCATCAACATGCAGACGAGCTTCATGCACCCGCCCTTCGGCTTTGCCCTGTTCTATCTGAGGTCTGTGGCGGCGAAGGTGCCCTATCTCGATCGAATCACTGGCAAGAACATCGAACCGGTGACGACGGGCCAGATCTACTGGGGGGCCGTGCCGTTCGTCTGCATCCAGATCATCATGGTCGCGCTGACCATCATGTTCCCGCAGATGGTCATGCACTACAAGGGCGAAGGCTCAGGCGTCGATCCGAACACGATCAAGATCGAGGTGCCCGGTTTCGGCGGAGCTGGTGGTGGTCTTGGCCTGCCCGCGGATGGCAATGGCGGGCTCGGGCTTCCCGGCGGCTTGCAGTTGCCCGGCGGAAGTCCGCTGGACAACAACGGCGGCACTGCCGAGCCCCCGGCGAATGGCGGCACGGAACAGCAGAAGGCACCCGACCTCACTGCCCCACCGTCGTTCAACTGAGATCAAAGGGGAAACTTCAAGGGCGGCTCATCGGGCCGCCCTTTTCTTGCTTTTCATCCGGATCACAATGGCTTGGCGGGGTTCTCGCGATACCAGTCGACGATCGTGGGCATCATTTCCTCGAAGGCACCGGGCAGGAAGACGTTGAACAGGCCCATGCGGGCGGTGCTTTCGTTGCGGAAATCATGCATGGTACCGCGCGGGATGACGCAGACCGAGCCTTGCGGCATCTGGTGCCAACCATCGCCGACGAGAATGCTGGCCGTGCCTTCGATCACATAGAAAATCTCGTCGCTTTCGTCGTGCTTATGCGCGCCCGGGCCTTCATTCCGGGCTTCCAACCACCATTCGGAGATTGAGAATCGGTTGTTGGTCTCGGGGCCATCCGCCTTGAAGACGGCGCTGATGGCGCCCATCTCGTAGCGCCTTCCGCCATCGGGACCGAGCATGACCGGTGAAAACTCGCTCGACATGTCTTTCTCCTCCCAAGGCAACGAGATGAGCTTACGGTGGTTACGTGTCTAGCAAAAGCGAGAAAGCCGCCTGCGAGATCACAGGCGGCTTTCTTTTGATAAGATGACTTCGTTCAGCGGAGGTGAGCTTAGAGCTTGCCGCCGCGCTGCTGGATCATCATGAAGGTATCGTAGTTGTACTCGGCGATCTGGGCGTTGAGGTAATACTCGCCGCGGAAGGCCTTGATCGATTCCCAGATCTTCTTGAAGGTCGGGTTGGTGGCTTCCATGTCGGCGTAAACCTTGTTGGCTGCATCGAAGCAGGCCGACAGGATTTCCGGGGTAAACGGGCTGAGCTTGGCGCCGTTTGCGACGAGGCGCTTGATCGCCGAAGGGTTCAGGTAGTCGTACTTTTGCAGCATGTTTGCGTCCGCTGCTTGGGCGGCGGTGCGCAGCAGCGACTGATACGACTTCGGCAGACCGTCGTAAGCGGTCTTGTTGAACATGACGTGGACCGTCGGGCCACCTTCCCACCAGCCGGGATAGTAGTAGTACGGCGCAACCTTGTAGAAGCCGAGCTTCTCGTCGTCATAAGGTCCGACCCATTCGGCAGCGTCGATGGTGCCCTTTTCGAGCGCCGGATAGATATCGCCACCGGCGATCTGCTGCGGCACGACGCCGAGGCTTTCCATGACCTTGCCGGCAAAGCCGCCGACGCGCATCTTCAGGCCCTGCATGTCGGCAACGGTCTTGATTTCCTTGCGGAACCAGCCGCCCATCTGAACGCCGGTGTTGCCGCCGGGGAAACCGACAAGCCCTTGGGCACCCAGGAACTCGTTGAACATATCGATGCCGCCGCCGTGATACTGCCAGGCGTTGTGGCCACGGGCGTTGAGCGCGAAGGGAACGGCAGCGCCGAGCGCCCAGACCGGGTCCTTGCCCCAGTAATAGTAGGAAACCGTGTGGCAGGCTTCGACGGTGCCGGCAGCAGCGGCATCTGCGGCCTGCAGGCCGGGCACGATTTCGCCGGCGGCGAAGACCTGGATCTGGAAGTTCCCGTCGGTCGCTTCGGACACATACTTGGACAGCACTTCGGCGCCGCCATAGATCGTGTCCAGAGACTTGGGGAACGACGACGTCAGGCGCCATGTGACCTTCGGGATGGTTTGCGCGATGGCCGGTGCGGCAAGCGTTGCACCCGCAGCGGCACCCAAGCCGCCGATGCCGGCGCGCTTGATAAATGAACGACGATCCATGTGTTCTCCTCTTCTCTTTTTCTTGCGGACAGCCTCGCCATTCGAGACTGCTCCTCCCCGCAGATACCGAACCCGGGAACATCGGATTTCCCAGAGCCGGCGCTGTCATCTGGCCGTTTCGCAACCTTCCGGCGCGATACGCCAGGCTCGGTTCCGGACGCCAGATTACACGGTCCCCCCCGCCTGTCCAGTCACAGGAAAATATGCCTTCTTCGACTTTTGTCTAAGAAGGGAATTCAATGTTTGCAGCGACTTACGGAAATCACAGCCTGCAGCGGTTCGAAACGGCCGGGCCTGACGATATCGTTCGTCCAATGCGGCAGACAATACGGATTTGCGAGACCGCACCCGTCGCGTTTCCCGCACATGGAAAAACGGGGCAATTTTTTCCTCCTGGACGAAGGCTTGCAGGCGACGGTTCCTCGGATCGCGCGGAGAGTTTGCCTATGGTGTCGAGCAAATAACATTTCGGAGAAACGCCTTTATGAAACGCCTTCTGCTCATCGGTGTCGCCCTTGCCGCGCTGACTGCTCCTGCCGCTGCCGCCGACAAGCTGCTCAACGCTTCCTACGACATCTCCCGCGAGCTTTTCGTGGCCGTGAACGAGGCCTTCGTCGCGGCGCATCCGGGCGTCACCGTTGACCAGTCCCACGGCGGCTCCTCCAAGCAGGCGCGTGCTATCCTCGAGGGCCTTGAGGCCGACGTCGTGACCTTCAACCAGGTGACGGACGTGGATGCGCTGGTAAAGGGCGGCTTTGTTTCGGAAGACTGGAAGAGCGACTTCGCCAACAATGCGTCGCCCTACTACTCCTTCCCCGCCTTCCTCGTGCGCGAAGGCAACCCGAAGGGCATCAAGGACTGGGGCGATCTGGTCCGGGACGATGTGAAGGTGATCTTCCCCAATCCGAAGACATCCGGCAACGCCCGCTACACCTATCTGGCCGCCACCGCCTACGCCAAGGAAAAATTCGAGAACGATCCGGCGCAGGTCGAAGCCTTCATCAAGAAGATTTTCGACAACGTTCCGGTGTTCGACACGGGCGGACGCGCCGCAACGACGACCTTCGTCGAGCGCGAGACCGGCGACGTTCTGATCACCTTCGAAGCCGAAACCAAGGGTATTGCCAAGGAGTTCGGCGAAGACAAGTTTGACATCGTCGTGCCTGAAGTCAGCCTGCTGGCCGAATTCCCGGTGGCGATCGTCGACAAGGTGGTCGACAAGAACGGCACCCGCGAGCTTGCAAAGTCCTATCTCGACTTCCTTTACACCCCGGAAGGCCAGAAGATCCTTGCTGAAAACGGCAACCGGGTGAACGACGAAAAGGTCGCCGGCGAATTCAAGGACCAGTTCCCGGATATCCGCCTCGTGAAGGTCGAGGACGTGTTCGGCGGCTGGGATGCCGTCAAGAAGGAACACTTCGACGAAGGCGGCACGCTGGACAAACTTTACGGCAGCCGTTGATCCCCACAGGGATTTGTGAAAAACCGGGCCGCGGCCGGGCAGATGCCCGCCGCGGCTTCTCGGTGTTCCAGCATAGGGTATTCTCTTGGCAAGGCGCATTCTCCCCGGTCTGCCTCTGACGCTCGGCATCACGCTGGTCTATGCGGCCATCATCATTGCTCTGCCGCTCGGCGCGCTGGTCTTCAAGGCGGCCAGTCTCGGGCCTGAAGATTATTGGCGGATCGTCTCCTCCGAGCGCGCCGTTGCGAGTTATCGCGTGACAATCCTCTGCGCGGCTGCCGCGACGCTGTTCAATCTCGTTTTCGGCATGGCGCTCGCCTGGGTTCTGGTGCGCTACCGTTTCCCTGGCCGCAGGATTGTCGATGCGCTGGTCGACCTGCCCTTCGCGCTGCCCACAGCCGTTGCCGGCATTGCGCTCACCACACTGTTTGCCTCGAATGGCTGGTTCGGCGGCCCCCTGTCGGCGATCGGCATCAAGGTCGCCTATACGCCGCTCGGCATCATCATCGCCATGGCCTTCACCAGCCTGCCCTTTATCGTGCGGACCGTGCAGCCGGTGCTGGAAGAGCTGGACCCGGCGCTGGAAGAAGCCGGCCAGACGCTTGGCGCGACCGACCTCGAAATCTTCTCAAGGGTCCTGCTGCCACAACTCGTGCCTGCCTTGCTTGCCGGGCTGTCGCTGTCCTTTGCCCGCAGCCTCGGCGAATTCGGCGCAATCATCTTCATTGCCGGCAATCAGCCCTTCGAGACCGAGATCACAGCGCTGCTCGCCTTTATCCGGCTGGAAGAATATGATTATCCGGCTTCAGCCGCGATTGCATCCGTTATGCTGATTGCGGCCTTCATGATGCTTGCCGTGACCAATCTGCTGCAGGCCCGCGCCCTGCGCTACACGGAAAAGGGCTGAACGATGGCTGAGAAGCGTCCGCCCCGCATCGGCGAAAACCCGCTGTTTCGCGGCACCATCATTTCGATCGTGCTGATCCTCGTAGCGCTCGTGATTGTCGCACCGCTGATCGTGATCGGTGTCGAAGCCTTTTCCAAAGGATGGGCCTACTTCGCGACGACGATCGGGCAAGCCGATACGCGCCACGCGATTTTCCTGACGGCAGTCACCGCCCTCATCGCGGTTCCGATAAACACCGCCTTCGGCATTGCCGCCGCCTGGGCGATTACCAAATTCGATTTTCCGGGTCGTCGCCTGCTGCTGATCGCGATCGAAATTCCCTTTTCCATCTCCCCGATCGTTGCTGGCGTGTCCTACCTCTTTGTCTACGGCCTGCAGGGCCTGTTCGGCGAGGCGCTGCAATCGGCCGATGTCAAAATCCTCTTTGCACTGCCCGGCATCGTGCTCGCCAGCATGTTCGTGACCGCGCCCTTCGTTGCGCGCGAGCTTATTCCGCTGATGCAGGCGCAGGGGCGCGATCTTGAGGAAGCCGCGACATCGCTCGGCGCCAGCGGGTTTCGAACGTTCTTTTCGGTGACGCTGCCCAACATCAAATGGGCGCTGCTCTACGGCATCATCCTCTGCAATTCGCGGGTGATGGGCGAGTTCGGCGCCGTGTCGGTCGTCTCCGGCAATATCCGCGGCCAAACCAACACGCTGCCGCTGCACATCGAACTGCTTTACCACGATTACAATGCCATCGGCGCCTTTGCGGCCGCTTCGATCCTTGCTCTGCTGGCGATCGTAACCCTGATCGCAAAGGTCATTCTTGAGCGGCGCGGTGCCGGGCGCGTGCGCCGGCCCTCGCTTGCCGGCGCGGCACAGAAACCGGAGACCCTGACGTGAAAATCCGTCTCGAAGACGTCACCAAGACGTTCCAGACCTTCCGCGCCGTGCATGGCGTTTCGCTCGAGATCGACAGCGGCGAGCTCGTTGCGCTGTTGGGGCCTTCCGGTTCCGGCAAGACGACAATCCTGCGCATGGTCGCGGGCCTCGAGTATCCCGATGGCGGCGCAATCTACTTCGGGGCGGAGAATGCCACCCATATCGAGGTGCGCGACCGTGGCGTCGGTTTCGTGTTCCAGCACTATGCGCTTTTCCCGCATATGACCGTGGCGGAGAACATCGCTTTCGGGATGAAGGTTTCAAAGCGCAAACGCTCGCAGGCCGATGTCAACGAGCGTGTCGGGGATCTGCTGCGACTGGTGCAGCTTGAAGGGCTGGGAGACCGTTTTCCCGCACAGATTTCCGGCGGCCAGCGCCAGCGCGTGGCGCTGGCACGCGCACTCGCGGTCGATCCGAAGGTGCTGCTGCTGGACGAACCGTTCGGTGCGCTCGACGCCAATGTGCGCCGGGATCTGCGTCGCTGGCTGCGCAAAATCCATGACGAACTCGGGATCACCACGCTGTTCGTGACCCATGATCAGGCGGAAGCGCTCGATCTCGCCGACCGCGTCGTCATTCTCGACAAGGGCAAGATCGTACAATCCGGAACGCCGGAACAGGTTTGCCGCGCGCCGGAAAATGCCTTCGTCATGAACTTTCTGGGTGACGCCAACCGGCTGAAGGTGGACGTGAAGAGCGGCAAGGCCAGCTTCCAGGACACGAGCTTTGACGCCCACGGTCTGCCGGACGGTCCGGCCGAGCTTTTCTTCCGCCCTGCAGATGTGGCCTGGCGGGAGGATGGGCACGGTATTCCAGCCACCATCATCCGGGTCATCGATCGCCCGGATTCCCGCCGCGTGCTTGCCCTCACCCGCAATGGGCAGGCGGTCGAGTTCGACACAGCGCCGGAATTTCCGTTCAAGGCGGAGACCGAAGGTTTCCTCGACATTCGCCGTCCGCGGATTTACGCGCTGCCCTGACAGGTCTCAAAATGCAACGATAGCCAGAACGCAAAACGCCCGGAGCTTTCACTCCGGGCGCATTCATTTGTGCGACGTAACCGCCCTATTCGAGTTCTGCCGACTTGGTCCAGAGGTTGATGTCGGCTTCCTTGGCGTAGACATCGATCTCGGCCAGTTCGGCATCCGTAAACGTATCGTTTTCCAGCGCCTTCACGCAATCGATGATCTGCGACGAACGGCTGGCGCCGATCAGAGCCGAGGTGATGCGGCCGCCGCGCAGAACCCAGGCGATGGCCATCTGCGCCAGCGTCTGCCCGCGCTTTTCGGCGATGCCGTTGAGTTTGACGATGTTTTCGATGATCGACGGGCGGATGAAGTCCTTCTTGAGGAAGTGGTTCTGTGCCGCGCGGCTATCCTGCGGGATGCCGTTCAGATACTTGGTCGTCAGCATGCCCTGGGCAAGCGGCGAGAACACGATCGAACCCGCGCCGACCTCATCCAACGTATCCGTGAGCTTGTCGTCCTCGATCCAGCGGTTGAGCATGGAATAGCTCGGCTGGTGGATCAGAAGCGGGGTGCCGAGCGACTTCAGGATCGCGGCGGCCTCGCGAGTGCGCTGCGAGTTGTAGGACGAGATGCCGACATAGAGCGCCCTGCCCGAGCGCACGATATGATCGAGCGCAGCGCAAGTTTCTTCCAGCGGCGTCTCCGGATCGAAGCGGTGCGAATAGAAGATGTCGACATAATCGAGACCCATGCGCTTCAGGCTCTGATCGCAGGAGGCGATCAGGTACTTGCGGCTGCCCCACTCACCATACGGGCCCGGCCACATATCGTAACCGGCCTTGGAGGAGATGATCAGCTCGTCGCGCAGGCCGGCAAATTCCGTACGCAGAATGTCGCCGAAAGCCGTTTCGGCCGAGCCCGGAGGCGGGCCGTAATTGTTGGCAAGGTCGAAATGGGTGATGCCGAGATCGAACGCCGTGCGGCACATATCGATCTTGCGGTCATGCGGTGTGTCGTGGCCGAAATTGTGCCACAGGCCGAGCGAGACGGCCGGAAGCTTCAGGCCCGACTTGCCAACGCGATTGTACTTCATCTTTTCATAGCGGTTTTCCGCCGGTTGCCAGCTCATGTCCGATCCCTCTTCCCATGACGTTCAATCGTTTTAACCTGCCGTGGATATGACATGGCGCAGCCTGTCGAAACAAGAGGCTGATGGTGATTACCAATGCCGACCGGGGCTGATTGTTAAGGATTTTTTGCGACCTTGAAATGACGGAACGTCAATCCAAAGTCCTCGCTCGATTTGGTAGCGAACATGCTCGCAAGGGTTTCCCATGGCTCTGACAGGCCTGACGAAAATCGACAGGAACGATTTCATTTCAAAGGCCGCGGCCTTCCTGAAGACATGGGAAAACGCCGGCCTGATCGGCAAGACAACCGCTTCGCTGGCCGGCGCCATGCATGACGACAGCCGGCAGAACCCGACGGTCGGCTATGGGCTGAACCTCAAGGCCATGACCTACACCGAGATCGACAAGGCCTATCGCCTTGCGCTGACCGGCAAGACCGACGGCAAGCTTTCCAAGCTGCAGGAAAGCGGGCTGGATATCATCGAAGCCTGGAAGAAGGACAAGACGCCGACGACGGCGGAAGATGTCACGCTGATCAACACATCCCAGGGCAAGGCCGGAACGACCGCCGAGAAGAAGGCGCTGCAATCCCTGTGGCTGACGGACACGCAGGCAAGCCGTCTTCTCGAAGCAAAGCTCAAGGGCTATTCGGGGCTATTCTCTTCCATTGAACAGGGGATGATTGCGGCGCTGGCGAAAAACCATGTTTCGCCGCCTGCGGCCTCGCAGGAGCGGCTTGCCCTGCTCTCGCTTTATTACAATTCTCCATCGCTCATCGGCCCCGGCATCTCCCGAGCCATTGAGACCGATAATCACGCGCATTTCTGGTACGAGATTCGCTACAACCACGCCAACTACGCCTCGCGCGGCCTGCAGAACCGGCGCGAGGCGGAATCAAACAAGGTCGGCATTCTGGCCCCCGGAGACCGCAAGGACGTGGCGGATGTGCTGAAGGCGATGGACTTCCTGTTCGATCGCACTGGCGGCATGACAAGCGTCTACGAGAAGATCGCAGCGCGCGACAAGATCATTCTGACGAGCGAACTCGACAACACAAGCAAGACGACCGAGAGCATCGCCGAGGCGCGCAAGCAGACGTTTGAAGCACAAATTTCGAGCTATATGAAACTGCTCGCCGACACCTATGCCGAGGGCAATGCGCTGCATTTCGTGCAGGTTGGCGGCTCCGGCAATGACACGTTCACGGCAGGCGTCGCGAGCTATTCGGCCTTGGATTCCAGGACATGGCGCAATGAAAGCAACACCAACGATCTGGTGATGGCCGGCGACGGCAACAATTCGGTCAAGACCGGCGGCGGTAACGACTGGGTTTTCACCGGCAAGGGCAAGGATAAGATCGACCTTGGCGACGGCAACGACCACGTGTCGGCAGGCGCAGGTGAAGACGTTATCAATGGTGGCAAAGGCGCCGATATCATGGACGGCGGCATGGGTTACGACACCTATGTCATCGACAACACCGGCGACCGCGTGATCGACAGCGACAGGGGTAAGATCCGAACCGAAATTTCCCTGAAGAGCCTGACCAAGAACATCGACAGCTACACGAACCTGAAATCGGGACTGACGCACACGCTCAAGATCGATGAGGCGAAGCTGCCGGCCGGTGGCGACAGCATCACCTTCGAGGGAAGCAGCGGCAATGATACCTACCGCTTCTCCCTTGGTGACGATGACCTGACGCTGACGTTCAAGACCGGAGCAGGATCGGACAGGATCGTGCTGACGGCGCGACAAAATCCAGATGTCGGGCTGACGATGATCATCGTCAACGACGCAACAAGCACCGATCGCTTCGATCTCACCGCCTTCGATGCGCTGTCATTCGACGCCTTCAAGGGCAAGGCGGCTGACGCCGGACACTTTTACTACAAGCTAACCAGCCAGAATGGCGCGGGCACAATGGCGCTCTATTATGCGGATGACAATGCTGACGGGACTGTCACGCTGCATCAGAGCGTATCGATTTCATCCAGCCACGGACTGACGGACGGGATGTTCATCGTCTGAGGTTAGCGCAATACTCATACAAACCGCGTTTGCGGTTAGGTTCTCGCCCCTCCTCCGTAATGCTCGGGCCTGTCCCAAGCATCTGCCGGCCGAGCTGAAACGACGGGCTGGAAGATCCTCGGCACAAGGCCAAGGATGACGATCGGTAATCTGAACGCCTGAGACGGGAAGACAGCGACATCCGCGGTCTTCCCGCCAAGTTGTTAGCGCAGAAGCGCCTTCGCCTCTTCGATGCCAAGCGCAGCCGGCTGGGTGCAGGTGGTGGTCAGCTCGATGAACTGGCCGGTTTCGCCGGACTTCAGGATCGAGACCATGACATCGACGCCATGCAAGGCGCGCTCCAGCGAGCAACGGGCATCGCGGCCTTCGAGGATGGCGAGCGCCATATCCGCCAGACCTGCCGTGCGGTAGTTCGCCATTGGGCCCTGCGGATGCTCCTGGTTGGCGACGGCGAAGGGGTGATCCCACATTTCGAGCGGCTGGATATCCTTGTCGCGACCGCTGGCCGAGACCGTGCCGCCGAAGAAGTTCGGATCTGGCACGAAGAGCGAGCCTTCCGTGCCGTAGAGCTCCATGTTCCCGTGGCGATGCGACCATACATCCCAGCTGGCGGAAATCGTGATCGTCGCGCCGTTCTGGAATTCGAGCAGGGCATGGATGTTGGTCGGGGTTTTGACCGGTATGACCTCTCCCTTGCGCGGCTCGCTGGTGATCGTGCGGGTCTGGTTCGCCATGGAGGTGAGAGCCGCGACGCGCTTGACCGGACCGATCAGGTTGATGAGGTTGGCGATGTAATAGGGGCCGAGATCGAGGATCGGTCCGCCGCCGGGCAGAAAGAAGAAGTCCGGGTTCGGATGCCACATCTCCATGCCGGGACCCATGACGTGGCAGGTGCCGGAGGTAACGCGGCCGATCTTGCCCTGATCGACGTAATCACGCGCCAGCTGGTGGGCGCCGCCGAGGAAGGTATCCGGCGCGCAGCCGACCTTCAGGTTGTTGGCGGTGGCGATGCCGCGCAGCTGTTCGCCCTGCTCCAGCGACAGCACCAGCGGCTTTTCCGAATAGACATGCTTGCCGGCTTCGAGGATCGCCTTGGAAACCGGGAAGTGTGCATCCGGGATGGTGAGGTTGACGACGATGTCGACCTCGGGATTGGCCAGCAGCTGTTCGATGGTCTGGGCGGTAACGCCGTATTCAGAGGCACGAACCTCGGCGGCTGCCGGATTGATATCCGCGCAGGCGACGACCTTGATGCCCTTGAACAGCGGTGCGAGCTTGAAATAGGTGGTGGAGATATTGCCGCATCCGATGATGCCGACGCCAAGTTCTGTTGTCATATCAAAAGCTTTCTCTCAGTAGGTCTTGATCGAAGCGATCGAGCGCTCGGCCGTCGCCTTGTAGTCCTTCGGGTTGTCGTGCTCGACAACGAAATATTTGGCCGGCGTCTTGGAGAGCGCGGCAAACAGCCCCTTCCAATCAACGGTGCCGTGGCCGACATCGGCCCAGCCATCCTGATCCGCGTTCTCGCCGGCAGCGGCGATGTCCTTGACGTGGACGGCGGTGATGCGCTTGCCGTATTTCTCGATCCAGGCGAAGGGATCGGCGCCGCCGCGGATAACCCAGGCGATATCCGCTTCCCACGACAGATCAGGGCCGCCGGCAAAGATGTGATCCTGCGGCACGGAGCCATCCGGCAGCGCGAAGAATTCGAAATCATGGTTGTGCCAGCCGAAATCGAGGCCAGCCTTGCGGAAGGGCTCGCCGGCCTTCTGCAGGCGCTCGCCGAACGCACGCCAGCCGGCGGCATCGGTCGGGCGCTGGTCGGGCATCAGGTAGGGGCAATAGATCGCGCGGATGCCGAGCGTCTTGGCAATGGCGATGGCGCGGTCAGGATCGCTTTCCAGAAGATCGAGGCCGAAATGGGCAGAAGGCATAGTGACGCCGGCGGCGTCCATGTCTGCCTTCAGGGCGGCGAGCGCACTGTCGTCAAGGGCCGCGTAAAGCGCGCCATACCCTTCGACCTGGGTATAGCCGAGCGAGCCGACCGTCTTCAGCACATCGCCCAGCGGCGGGAAATTGCGGGCGCTGTAAAGCTGGAAGCTGACGTCATTCATGGGTATTCCTCCTCGTATGTTATTTGAGCCAGGTGTCGTAGTCCGACACCAACAGGTGGTTGGGAGCGGTATCTTCCTGGATGGTGGAGAAGCGGCCGACGGGCTCGCGGAAGTAATTGTCCGTGAGGTCGTCGTTGACGGTGGAGACCTCTCCGATCAGCACATCGGCGCCCTCCGCCCAGAAGGCGTGCCAGTTGCCAGGCAGCAGGGTGACGCTTTCGCCCGGCGCGAGTTTCAGAAGCGAACCAGCCGTCAGCCGGCGCAGGCGCGCATCGGTGGCAACCACGACATCGCTGTGCTCATCGACCGAACCATCGGCGAGCGAATTGTACATCTGCAGCACCAGCGTTCCGCCGCCGCGATTAATGATGTCCTCGGTCTTGACGGCGTGGCGGTGCAGCGGGTTTGCCTGATCCTTGGCCGTGATCATCAGCTTTTCGGCATAGACCATGCCCTGCCCCGTCCCGAGCGCATCTGATGTGCCGTTGCGCAGGGTGAAGAGCACGAGGCCGTAGCTTTCGAAACGGCCCTTGCCGAAATCGGTGATATCCCAGCCAAGGCGGGCATCGCGGATCGACGGGCTGTCGGTGGCAGCGTGAGCCTTCAGCTCGTCGGGCCGCCAATAGGCGAAGGGCGGCAGCACGAAGCCGAAGCTGCGCATGAAGGCATCGCTCTTTTCGATGATCGCATTGACTTCGCTGCGCAGCATGGCGCTCTCCTCAACCGTTGCCCTGGCAGGATTTGAGATCGTAGCCGGTGAAGACCGGGCTCTCGACCGGCTGACGCGGCGTGAAGCGGATGGTTCTGCTCTCGCCGGCCGTCAGGTCGAAGGCGTTGTCCGAGTAGCGGCCTTCGACATCGGCCTCGATCATCACATGCAGCGCAAGACTGGTGGCCGAAGCAGTAACTTCGAAGCTACCATCACCGAGCGGACGCGACGAAAGCGACAAGCCGGAAGGCTGCAGCTCCAGCGCCTTGTAGGTACCGGTGACATGGTGGCCTTCGCCGCGCATGCCGTTGGAGGCTTCGAAGGACCAGAAGAGCAGGTGATCAGCGGAGATGTCGCTCGCCGGGATGGCGAGCAGCGTTGCGGCGCGATCCGGGCTGCAGGTGCCGGCGGCGGCCGTCAGCGGGGTCTTCTTGCCATCCAGCGAGACAAGGAAGGTCTGCAGTTCGACGGTCACCGGCTCGGCCGTGTCATTGACCATGGAGAAGGCGATCTCCTTGCCATCCTTGGACGGGATCGCGGCAACCGCGACCGGCTGGAAGAAGCGGCGGGCCATGTAGTGCATGACCTTCCAGTTGCCGCCATAATCAAGGCTTGCCCAGGAGGCGACCGGCCAGGTGTCGTTGAGCTGCCAGTAGAGCGTGCCCATGCAATGGGGTTTGAGCGAGCGCCAGTAATCGACCGCGGTGCGGATGGCGAGGCCCTGCTGGACCTGGCTCAGATAGACGAAATTCGCAAAATCCTTGGGGAAGCGGAAATAGCGGAACATTGTGCCGGCGATGCGCTCGTTGCCGCCGGCATTCTTCTGGTGCGCTTCCATGACCGGGGACGCAATGTTGAGGTCCTTCTGCTCTGCGAATTGGTTCACGATCGACATGGAGGTGTAGGACTGGAAGCCGAACTCCGAGCAGAAGCGTGGACGCACGGTTCGGTAATTGTCGAAACTCTTGTTCTCGTGCCAGACGGACCAGTAGTGCATGTCGCCGGAGCCATCGGCATGCCAGGCGTCGCCATAGTCGAGATAGCCGGAGGCCGGGCTCGAGGGCCACCAGATGAGATGCGGCGCGACCTTGTTGAGTGCCACCTCGATGGTGCGGTTCAGGCGATCGTAGGAGACGAGGTAGCGGTCGCGATCCTTGCGGCTTTCCTCGAACCAGCTGAGCGCGCCGACCAGTTCGTTATCGCCGCACCAGAGCGCGATCGACGGATGCGACGCGAGGCGCTTCACCTGATAATCGACTTCCTCGGCAACGTTCTCAAGAAAATCCGGCGTCGAGGGATAGAGATTGCAGGCGAACATGAAATCCTGCCAGACGAGCAGGCCCAGCCGGTCGCAGAGATCGTAGAACCAGTCCGGTTCATAGAAGCCGCCGCCCCAGACGCGGATCATGTTCATGTTGGCATCGACGGCCGATTGCAGCAGGTCTTTCACGCCCTCGGGGCTGACGCGCGACATCAGGGCATCGGCCGGAATCCAGTTCGCGCCACGGCAGAAGATTTCGCGGCCGTTGATGCGGAAGGCAAAGCGGCTGCCGGCGTCGTCCTTGTCAGTGATGAGCTCGATGGTGCGGAAGCCGATCTGCTTCGTTACGCTTTCTCCGCCTAGGGAAACCGTGAGTTCGCTCAAGGCCTGTTCACCGCTGCCAGCCGGCCACCAGAGGCGCGGCTTCTCGACGGAGAAAACGTGGGTCATGATGGTCTCGCCCCCGTTGACGGCGCAATCGAGGTGATCCTTCTGGTCATCCAGCGACAGATCGAGGGAGACGACGCCGGGCTCGGCGGCGTGCAGCGTGACGGTCACCTGCAGATCGACGGCGCCGTTTTCCTGCGGCACCTGTTTTGTCAGAACATGCTCGATGCGGGCGGCGGCCATCTTCTTGAGCGCGATGCTGCCATAGATGCCGAGCGGTGCGACCGCGATGTTCCAGTCCCAGCCGAAATGGCACTGCGGCTTGCGCAGCATGTTGCCGTTCGGGATCGGCGAATTGCCGGTGGAATAGGGAATGTAGAATGGCTGCCTGGCCTGACGTTCCGCGCCCGCCGCAATCGACGAGCGGATGACGACGCGCAGCAGGTTTTCGCCCGCCTTCAGGGCGGTGGAGACATCCGGACGATAGCGGCGGAAACAATTGTCCGATTGCAGCACCAGAGTATCATTGACGTAAACTTCGGCCACGGTATCGAGGCTTTCGATATCGAGATACCAGTTGCCCGGAAGATCGCCTCCATCAAGCGTGAAACTACGCTCCAGCACCCAGTCCTTGTGAGCAACCCACTGCACATCATCCTCGTTGCGGCCGGCATAGGGGTCGGCGATGACGCCGGCCTTCTGCAGCGCGCTATGGACGTCGCCGGGAATGGAGGCGGTCAGCGCGTGCGACTCGTCTGCGCTGGCAAGCTGCCAGGTGCCGGAAAGATCGAGATTGATAGTGGGTGCGGACATGGGTGGGACTTTCAGAATCTGTGGGCATGCAATTGCGGTTAGGGAGCGCGGCTCTTACCCCCCTCTGTCACTCCGTGACATCTCCCCCTCAAGGGGGGCGATTGCAATGCGCCTCTCGCCCTCAAGGGAAATGAACAATCTCCCCCCTTGAGGAGGAGATGTCGGCAGAGCCGACAGAGGGGGGCGGATCCGCAATCTCAAAGCCGGTTTTCCGTCGCAGCATCAAAGACAGACGCCATCGACATATCGAAGCTGAGCTTGACCGGCGTGCCGGGCGTATAACGACGGCTACCGGCGATGCGGACCGACATGGTTTGCCCTGCAAGCTTTAGCCACAGCAGGTTGTCGGCGCCCATCGGTTCCTCGATATCGACCACGGCATCGTGGAACTCGCCGCCGGGCAAAGACTCGTCGACCTTCACATGCTCCGGACGGACGCCGAGGGTGACCTTGCGGCCAGCCTCAATCGGCGAACGGGCCGGATAGGCATCGAGGCCGAAATCCACGCCATTCACACGCACGAACTTGTGGCCCTCGCGATCGACGATCTCGCCAGAGAAAAAGTTCATCGACGGCGAGCCGATGAAGCCAGCGACGAAGCGGTTCTCCGGGAAATTGTAGATGGTCATGGGATCGGCAAGCTGCTGGATCACGCCGCTCTTCATGACGGCGATACGGTCAGCGAGCGTCAGCGCCTCGATCTGGTCATGGGTCACGTAGATCATCGTGTTCTTCAGCGACTGGTGCAGCCGCTTGATTTCCACGCGCAGTTCCGAACGCAGCTTGGCGTCGAGGTTCGAGAGCGGCTCGTCGAACAGGAACACGTCGACATCACGCACCAGCGCACGGCCGATGGCCACGCGCTGACGCTGGCCGCCGGAAAGCTCCGACGGCTTGCGCTTCAGGAGCGCCTGGATCTGCAGGATCTCGGCGGCACGGGCCACGCGCTTGTCGATTTCCGCCTGCGGCACCTTGGCGACCTTGAGGCCGAAGGAGAGGTTTTTCTCCACCGTCATCTGCGGATAGAGCGCATAGGACTGGAACACCATGCCGATGCCGCGGTCCTTGGGCTCTTCCCAGGTGACGTTCTTGCCCTTGATGAAGATCTGGCCGTCGGAGATATCGAGCAGACCGGCGATGCAGTTGAGCAAGGTCGACTTGCCGCAGCCGGACGAGCCGAGCAGGACGAGGAACTCGCCGTCGCGGATTTCCAGATCGAGATGTTCGAGCACGCTGACGGCGCCGAAGTTCAAAGACAGGTCCTTGATGGATACACTTGAATTCATGTGGGATCAGCCTTTCACAGCACCGGCGGCGATGCCGCGGACGAAGAGACGTCCGGAGACGAAGTAGACGATAAGCGGGACAGCGCCAGTGAGGATCGTTGCCGCCATGTTGACGTTGTATTCCTTCACGCCCTGCACCGAGTTGACGATGTTGTTGAGCTGCACGGTCATCGGGTAATATTCCGGCCGGGTGAAGACGACGCCGAAGAGGAAGTCGTTCCAGATGCCGGTGACCTGCAGGATCATCGCCACGACGAAAATCGGCAGCGACATGGGCAGCATGATCCGGAAATAGATCGCCCAGAACCCTGCCCCATCGATGCGCGCCGCCTTGAACAATTCTTCCGGCAGCGAGGCGAAATAGTTGCGGAACAGCAGCGTCAGGATCGGCATGCCGAAGATCGAGTGCACGAGGATAAGGCCGGTGAGCGTACCGTAAATGCCCATTTCACGCAGCACGATGACGATCGGATAGATCATCACCTGATAGGGAATGAAGGCCCCGACGACGAGGATCGAGAAGAACAGTTCCGACCCCTTGAACCGCCAGTTGGCCAGTGCGTATCCGTTGACGGAGGCAATCGCGATCGAGACGATGACCGAAGGAATGGTGATGCGAACCGAGTTCCAGAATCCGCGCGAAAGCCCGTCGCAGTTAAGACCCGTGCAGGCTGTTGCCCAAGCCTTTACCCAGGGCTCGAAAGTGATTTCCACCGGCGGCGAGAAGATGTTGCCGAGGCGGATTTCGGGCATGCCCTTCAGCGAGGTCACGACCATCACGTAGAGCGGCAGCAGATAGTAGGCGGCGGCGACGAACAGCGTGCCGTAGATCATGATGTTGCGCGGCGACAGCAGCGGCTTGGGCTTCCTGCCCTTGGGCCCACTCATGGCGACAACCGGTTTGTTGATTGCGATATCAGACACGCTTGCGCCCTCCCCCGAATTCCAGATAGGCCCAAGGCACGATGATGATGGCGACCGTGATCAGCATCATGGTCGAGGCGGCAAAGCCCTGCCCCAGGTTCTGCGCCTGGAACATATAATCGTAGACGTATTTTGCCGGGACTTCGGATGCGATGCCGGGACCGCCGGATGTCTGGGCCACGACCAGATCGTAGACCTTGACGATGCCCGACGCGATGATGACGAGCGTGGTAATGAACACCGGGCGCATCATCGGGATGATGATCTGCCCATAGGTCCTCCAGGCCGGAATGCCATCGACGCGCGAGGCCTTCCAGATGTCCTCGTCAATGCCGCGCAGACCCGCCAGCATCAGGCACATCACGAGACCGGTGCCCTGCCACAGGGCGGCGATCAGAATGCCATAGATGACGATGCTTGGCGTATAGAGAGGATCGAACGTGAAGCTCGTCCAGCCGAGCGACCGAACGACGGATTGAACGCCGAATTCCGGGTTCAAAATCCACTGCCAGACAAGGCCGGTGACGATGAAGGAGAGTGCGAACGGATAAAGGAAGATCGTCCGGAAGGTGTTTTCAAAGCGGATTTTCTGGTCCATCAGCGCCGCCAGCAAAAAGCCGATGACGAGGCTGAAAATCAGCGAGAAGAAGCCGTAAATAGCCAGATTTTCGATTGAAACGATCCAGCGGGGAGCAGCCCAGAGGCGCTCATACTGGTCCAGTCCGACAAAGTTCAGCCGCGGCAGCAGCTTTGAATTCGTGAACGAGTAAACGACCGTCCAGAGCGTGCCGCCCAGGAAGATGACGACCGCCGTCAGGATCATCGGGATGGAAGCAATCTTTGAATTCAGATTGCGGAAAAGTTGGTTGGGTCGGTCGGTTTTCGCGTGTCCCGCCATTATGATTTCCTCCGGTATCGCAAGCGCTTCTACAATCGGGAACCGGGCGCTCGGCGCTCCTCTGTATCCCCTCGCGTAACCTCGCCGCGCACGGCCCTCTTCAGGGGCCTTCTGCCGCGGACAGGCATGTCATCACGTCCTCAGGGCACCGCATACGTGAGGCGGATACAACCGGCCCCGCTTGTTGCGGAGCCGGAGCCGTGACGACACGATCGCGATCAGTCTGCAGATGCGATGATGTCTGCGAAGCGCTTCTGCGCGTCTTCCGGCGTGATCGACGGATTGGCGAAGAATTCGGAGAACAGGTCTTCCTTCTGCTTCTGGATATCGGCCGAAAGCAGCTGGTCGACGGACTGGATGACGTTGCCCTTGGCAAGAATGTCCAGACCCTTCTTCATGCAGTCGTTGGCGGCAGCGAGATCGACGTCGCCGCGAACCGGCAGCGAGCCCTTCTTCAGATTGAAGGCAACCTGGGTTGCGGGGGCAAGCAGCGTTTCCGCCAGCAGGTCCTGTGCCTTCGACTTTTCCTCGTCCTCAAGGACCGGGAAGTAGAAGGCGTCGCCGCCGGTGGAGATGACTTCGTTGACACCGAGACCCGGAAGGCAGGTGTAGTCCGTGCCAGCCGTCTGGCCCGCGAGCTGGAATTCGCCCTGCGCCCAGTCACCCATGATCTGCCCGCCGGCCTTGCCGGTGATGACGAGGTTGGTTGCCTGGTTCCAGTCCTGAACGTTGCTGCCCTTGGACATACGGCGGGCATCATCGGCAGCCTTGAAGACCTTGGCGATTTCAGGACCTGCCGCAACTTCGGCATCCTTGTCGCCGAACACCTTCTGGAAGGTATCCTTGCCGGCGATGGCAATCATCAGCACGTCGAACGCGCCGGCTGTCTGCCAGGGCTGACCGCCGACGGCGAGCGGCACGATGCCGGCCTTTTCCAGCGCCGGAGCGGCAGCGACGAACTCGTCCCAGTTCTTCGGAACTTCGACGCCGGCCTGCTTGAAGGCCCCGTTGGAAAGCCACAGCCACTGCCAGGAGTGGATGTTGACCGGCGCGCAATAGATCTTGCCGTCGATCGTGCAGCTGTCGAGCAGGCTCGCCGGCTTGATGACTTCCTTCCAGTTGCCCTTGGTCGCGACATCCGTCAGGTCGCGCATGAGACCGGCTTCGACCAGTTCCTCGGCCTGACGGCCATGGTTGAACTGGGTCGCGCCCATCGGGTCGCCGCCGGTGATGCGGCTGATCATGATCGGACGAGCGGTACCGCCGGAACCGGCGATGGCGCCATCGACCCACTTGTTGCCGGTCGCATCAAATGCCTTGGCGAGTTCGGCGACAGCCGCAGCTTCGCCACCCGAAGTCCACCAATGGGTGACTTCAAGGTCGGTCGCGTTAGCCGCGCCGAGCGGAAGCACCACAGTTGCCGCCAGTGCAGCAGCCAACAAACGCAATTTCATGAGATCTCCTCCCTCACTGTAACGTTACCGTAAAAGCGTAGACCAACTGTTTTTCAGACGCAACAGAGAAACCAAAAAAATACGATTCAAAAAAATGAAACAATTTTTGATTGTTTTTTTCGACATCTGCCGCAGACCATGACCCGCCACGCCGCAATGCACAACGCTCATAATACTCGCACTATATATTTGTTTACCGGTTATTTTTGCCGAATTTTAAAGCAGGCGCCAAACCCGATCCCTTCGCGGCGCAATACATCGCGCAATGCACCGCAACATTCTACTTCGCGTTTAACGCGAGAAAGATTAGGCAAAAAACCTCTCGACAGAGGACCTGTATCGTTACAGATTTCGCAAATTCGTCATCGCGGAGCCAGCCAGTGCCCCGCTGTTACAAATCGTATATAAGCAGGCTCATTAGGGTTTCGGACTCGATCATCAGACCACAAGAATAACCTTGCAGGTCCGACAGTCGGACAAACCTCGGATCTGGAAGGCATGTCGGGGCATGGACGAGAAAAGCAAACAAAAACATACGGCCGCGCCACCCGCGGCCGGCCATCGACCAACCCTTAAAACCATCGCCTTTATGACGGGGCTGGGCATCACCACGGTGTCGCGTGCGCTGAAAGATGCCCCGGACATCGGCGCCGAGACGAAGGAGCGGGTGCGCCTGGTGGCGCGGCAGGTCGGCTACCACCCAAACCGCGCCGGCGTGAGGCTGCGCACCGGCAAAACGAATGTCATCAGCCTGATCCTGAGCCTCGAAGAGGAGTTCATCGGCCTCACAAGCCCGATGGTGGTCGGCATTTCGGAAGTCCTCGCCACGACCCAGTATCATCTCGTGATCACGCCCTACAGCATGAAAAGCGACCCGCTGGATCCTGTGCGATATGTCCTGGAGACGGGCGCTGCCGACGGCGTGATCATCTCGCGCACGGAGCCCAAGGATCCACGCGTGGCGCTGATGATGGAGCGCAACTTCCCCTTCGGCACACATGGTCGCACCGATATGGGCCTCGTGCACCCCTTCCACGATTTCGACAACGAGCGCTTTGCCTATGACGCCGTCAGGAGACTGGTCGAGCGCGGACGGCGGCGGATCATGCTGCTCCATCCGCCGCAGGGCCTTACCTATCACATGCACATGAGAACCGGTTTCGAGCGCGGCTTGCGGGATTTCGGTGCAACGGCCGTGCCGTTCAATACCGTCGATCTCGACCACAGCCTTGATGAAATCCGTGTCGCCTGCGAAGCCGCGATGCGGGCACCGGGGGCTCCCGACGGCGTGATTTCAGGCAGTGGCGGCGGAGCGGTGGCTCTGGTCGCCGGGATCGAGGCTGCCGGCCTGCAACTCGGCCGCGATGTCGATATGGTCTCGAAGCAATCCAACGACATCATTCGCTGGCTGCGGCCGGAAGTCATTTCGATGCGGGAGAATTTCAGGCTGGCCGGACGCGAACTGGCAAAGGCCGTCATCGCCCGGATCGACGGGCAACCGGCAAGCGAGCTGCAGACGTTGAGCTACCCCCCGGACGAAGCCTAATATTTCGCGTGAGGACAGACGCAAACAGAACGGCCGCTGAGCGATCAGCGGCCGTTTCGATTTCATTTATATCGACAACACCGATCAGGCGTTGAGGCCGCTGCCCCACGGACCGTGGTGCGAATCCTTGCCGTCCGTCCGGTCGAAGCCGTGCGCGCCGAAGAAGTCGCGCTGCGCCTGGATGACGTTGGCCGTGCCGCGGCTGCGGCGGTAGCTGTCGAAATAACCGAGCGCCGAGGCCAGCGCCGGAACCGGCAGGCCGGCGAGAACAGCAGCGGAAACGACGCGGCGCAGCGCGCCATCGGTTTCCTTGACCATAGCGGCAAATGCGGGCGTGACGATCAGGTTAGCGACATCCGGGTCCTTGGTGAAGGCCGTGGTGATCTCGTCCAGGAACTGCGAGCGGATGATGCAGCCAGCGCGCCAGATGCGGGCGATGGTCGGCATCGGCAGGTTCCAGCCGAACTCCTTCGAAGCGGCAGACATGACGGCAAAGCCCTGTGCATAGGCGCCGATCTTGGCAGCAAGCAAAGCGCTTTCGAGATCCTTAACGAAGGCTGCCTTGTCGGCGATATCCAGCTCACCGCCGGGAAGACCGAGGACCTTTTCAGCGGCTTCGCGCTCTTCCTTCATGGAGGAAATGCTGCGCGCGGCAACGGCAGCTTCGATAGCAGTTGCCGGGACGCCCATGTTCTGCGCCTCGATGGCGGACCACTTGCCGGTGCCCTTCTGGCCGGCCTTGTCGAGGATCAGGTCGACGATCGGGCCGCCGGTGATCGGATCGGCAGCCTTCAGGACCTTCTCGGTGATCTCGATGAGGTAGGAATTCAGGCGGCCCCTGTTCCAGGTGCCGAAGACTTCGCCGATCTCGGTGGCGCTCATCTTCAGCCCGTCGCGCAGGATGCCGTAGATTTCGGCGATCATCTGCATGTCGGCATATTCGATACCGTTGTGGATGGTCTTGACGAAATGACCGGCGCCGTTTTCGCCGAGCCATGCAACGCACGGATCTTCATTGTACTTCGCGGCGATCGAGGTCAGGACCTTTTCGACGCGCTTCCAGCTATCTTCCGTGCCGCCGACCATGATGGACGGACCATGGCGCGCCCCCTCTTCACCGCCGGAAACCCCCATGCCGATAAAGGTCAGGCCCGAGTCCTTCAAGTTCTCGAAGCGGCGCATCGTGTCGCGGAAGTTGGCGTTGCCGGCATCGATCATGATGTCGTTCTTTTCGAGATAGGGCTTCAGGAGCTCCATCTGCTGATCGACGGGATCGCCGGCCTTGATCATGATGATGATCGGGCGCGGCGGGCGGATGGCGGCGACGAACTCCTCGATCGTCTCGCAGGGGACGATCTGGCCCTGCAACTCGCCGGCTTCCGCATAGAACTTGCGCGTTGCATCAACCGTGCGGTTGAAGACTGCGATCTTGTTGCCTTTTTCCGCGATGTTGAGCGCCAGATTCGATCCCATGACGCCGAGACCGATAAGGCCGATTTCCGCCTGTGCCACTAGTGTGCCTCCGTAAGACTGGGAGTTTTTGTCCGGGGGGCAGACAACTCCGCTTCGTGAATGCGTGCATGGGGCCGAGATATGGGAGGTTGGCCGCCCATGCTTTCGCTGACGGAGTTTTGGCATTCAAATCGAGCAACGACAAGCACTTGTTGTCGTTGACAGGGCTTTTCCGCAGGCGCTGATACGCACGTAAAGTTTTTGTGAATATCAGGGGCCGTTGGTGGTTATGTTTTTGAGTGAAAACAATACTATCCGCTCTATATCCGGGAACACGGAATGGGAGGCAGAATGTCCATCATGGAGGCCAGAGTCATCCACGCGAGCATCGCTCGCCCGTGGCATAACGTTTACGCTTTTGCAGCCAATCCACTGACGATGTCGCGCTGGGCGTCCGGCCTCAGCGACGGGCTGCGAAGGGATGGCGACGCGTGGCTGACATCAGGACCATTGGGCGAGGCACGGGTGCGTTTCGCGCCGCCCAATGACTTCGGCGTCATCGATCACCTGGTCACGATGCCGGATGGCCGTCAGGTTAACAACGCGATGCGCGTCGTCGCAAACGGCGACGGCGCCGAGGTGATGTTCCTGCTGCTCAGACAGCCAAGCATGAGCGACGCCGATTTCGAACGCAATGCACAATGGGTCATGAAAGACCTCAGGACGCTCAAAGAACTGATGGAAAGGGATGACCATGGGCCAGAGGGGTAACGATCGCCAGATCGACAACATCGAATTCGTGGTTGCGGATATCGCCCGATCACGCGCGTTTTATGGCGCAGCCTTTGGTTGGTCGTTTACGGATTATGGTCCGGAATACTGCGAATTCACAGACGGGCGACTGACCGGCGGACTGACGACCATGGGTGAAATCCGCAACGGTGGCCCGTTGGTCATCCTCTACGCGGACGATCTTGCGGATGCGCAGGCGAAGGTCGAAAAGGCAGGTGCGACGATCAGCCAGCCTATTTTCTCATTCCCCGGCGGGCGGCGTTTCCAATTTCTTGATCCCGACGGCTATGAACTGGCCGTGTGGTCGGACAAATAACCCACTCAGGCGGCGATCGAACGCCGCCTGTCTGCGATTTCCTGAAGGATGAGAATCGCGCCGATGATCTTGCCGGTGCTGGAGCGACATGGCGTCATGCGGCAACGCACGACAACCGTGCGACTGTCCATCTCCTTGGCGAAGGTGTAATCGACGTTCTCACCCTGGAAGCATTTGTCGAGATTGGGCTTGACCCTTTTCTCAAAGCGCTGGAGGCCCACGAATTCCACGACATGGCGGCCGACGAGATCCATCGGACGCTCTTCAAGCCGCTCGGCATTGGCGGGGTTCGTATAGAGATAGCGATAGTCCGGCGTAATCACCGCGATCCGGTCCGGCATGCAATCCAGGATGGCCTCGTTGAGAAAGCCTTCGTCCATGCGCGCCTTTCGAATGGACGGTACCGTGACGGGATGCGCCTGCAATGCGGTGTATCCCTCGGTACCGAAATAGCGGTCGGCAAGACGAGACAAAGCTTCGCGCTGGCGCAATACGCTGGACGTGTCGTCCACTTCCTTCTGGATAAGATCGAGCACGAACTCAAATTGCAGCCTAGCATCGGATACTGTCGTGGCGACTTCCTCATAGATCGATGTCAGGACCGGATCGATCTCCTGCCCCAGTATCTCCATCACCAGATCGTCACCAGCGCGTGCCGCCTGTTGCAACTGAGCGTATTTGAACCAGAAAAGCTCTATAAGCGATTTCAATTGTCCACCCCATCGCCGCCCCGGTAAATACCATCCCAGCGGCCTCTACACTTTAAAAATTTGCCCTGCTCCGACATGA
This sequence comes from Pararhizobium arenae, assembly GCF_001931685.1. Taxonomy (GTDB): domain Bacteria; phylum Pseudomonadota; class Alphaproteobacteria; order Rhizobiales; family Rhizobiaceae; genus Pararhizobium; species Pararhizobium arenae. The sequence goes on from NZ_MOOY01000009.1 coordinate 101,104, forward strand.
ACGAAGCAGTTGACCCCTCAGCAATAAGTAGCAGTTTACACGCGACAGGGGTGCGTTCAACACCGGCGCTTCGACCTGAAACGTTACCGCAGAAATAAATTAGGTAATTCCGATGTTACACATCTGAGACACGCGCCGATGAAGGCGCGCTAGTGCTGTCGGGAATCACAACCAATGTGGGCAAAGTTGAACTGGTGCCGAACACAACGCAAGGCCGCAATGTGCCGAAATGGTACGCCCGGGATATCTCAATCCTTCAACTGGCGCTTGATGTTCCAGCGATCGTGGTACCAGAGCCACTGGCCGGGATATTCCCGCACCCAGCGCTCCACGGTGTTGTTCAGAAGCTGGGCCATGCCCTGCACATCGACGCCTCCATCGGCGCGGCGCGGAACCTCGATCGCCGGTTCAAGTTCCAGCCGGTAACGGTTTCCCGGCAGACGGATGCAGCGCGCCGGGTAAACATCGCAGTCGAACTGGCGAACAAGCTTGGCGACCAGCGGATTGGTCTTGACGTCCTGACCGAAGAACGACGTGCTCAGGCCCTTGTTGAATTTCTGATCGACAAGGACACCGACGGCTTTGCCGCGCTCAAGCTGGCGGGCCAAGGTGAACGACGAACCGGCATGCGACGGCACGAGATTGCCCATGCGGGCACGGCGAAACTCGAACACCTTCTGCGCGATGTAAGGGTTGTTGGGCGGGCGAAACAGCACGGTGACATCAAGACCGAACGCCGCGCCGGCCACCGGCAGCATTTCGAAATTGCCGCTATGGGCGGTAAAGACGATAAAGGGACGCGGATTGTCGCGCAACTCGACGAACAACGGAATGCCGGACACTTCCACACGACCAGGTTTGCCCTGTTCCGGATCGAAATCGAACAGCTTGTCAAGAAAGACGTATTCCGCCGCCATGCGGCCCATGCCGCCCCAGCTTTCCATCGCGATATCGAGAAGTTCCGGCTCGCTCTTGTTCGGAAAAGCATTGCGCAGGTTCGTCGACATCAGCTTGTGACGCGACGTCTTCGGGCCGACGAAGCGAGCGAAACGATCTGCGAAATTCAGGGCCGCATCCGCCGGCAACAGCTTCAGAACCTGGAGCGGCAGAAATGCTATCTGCGCCAGAAGCCATTGCCGCGCATTGCGCGCGGCAAGCACCAGTCGGGTGAGCAGCATCTTCACAGGGATCAATCCACGCGCAGGATGATCTTGCCGAAGACCTGGCGCGATTCCATGCGCTCCAAGGCGCGGTCGATATCCGAGAAACTCACCTCGGTGTCGATGACCGGATACACGAGGCCCCGCGCCATCTTCTGCATGGCGTTTGCCATGTTTTCCATGCGGCAGCCGAAGGAACCGAAGAGCTTCAACTGCTGCTGGAACAGCATCATGAGGTTCATGTCGGTGGAGACACCCGAGGTCGAGCCGCAGGTGACGAGGCGTCCGCCACGTTTCATAGAGAGCATGGAACCCGCCCAGGTATCCTTGCCGACGTGCTCGAAGACGACATCGACACCCTTCTTCTTGGTGAGCTTGCGCACCACACCTTCGAAGCGATCCGTGCGATAGTTGATGACGTGATCGGCGCCGAGCGCCTTGGCGCGCTCGATCTTGTCATCGGATCCAACCGTGGTGATGACGGTGCAGCCGATCTTCTTGGCAAGCTGGATCGCCGCCGTGCCGATGCCGGACCCGCCGGCATGGACGAGGATGGTTTCGCCGGGCTCGAGCTTGGCGTTGTCGAACAACATATGCTCGACGGTGCCAAAGGTGACCGGCGCGAGCGCTGCAGCGACAGCATCGATGCCCGGAGGGGCGGGCACCAGCAGGCGCGCCGGCAGATTGATCTTCTCCTGGGCGAAGCCATCCAGATGGAAGCCGTGCACGCCACCGACATGTTCGCAGAGATTGTCGCGGCCTTCGCGGCAGGGACGGCAAAGGCCGCAGGTACGGGCGCCATAGACCGAGACGAGCTGACCGGGCAGAACATTGGCAACGCCCGGGCCAATGCTCTCGACCACACCCGAGGCTTCCGCACCGATGACCAGCGGCATTTTGCGCTTGGCGAATGCCATGCCGCGCCAGCCCCAGACGTCAATATGGTTGAGGGCAACGGCCTTGACGCGCAGCGTCACCTCGCCTGGGCCAGGGGCGTCCGGCTCCGGCAGATCGGTGATTTCAAGCTTGCGGTCATCGAGCAGTTGCAGGGCGCGCATGATGTTCGGTTCTTTCTTTATGCGGATCGTCGTCATACCCGGGCTTGTCCCGAGCATCTACCAGCGGTCTTAGAGGGACGTCAGCAGGTCCTCGGGACAAGCCAGAGGACCCCTCACCTCAAAATCAAGAGGCTGTCTATGCCGGTTCCGCGGTCATGACAAGGCTGGCGTTCTGGCCGCCGAAACCGAAGGAGTTCGACAGGACACCGGTAACCTGGCTGTCGCGCTTCACGTTCGGTACGACATCGAGCACGATGGCCGGATCGGGATTCTGGTAGTTGATGGTCGGCGGCAGGGTGCCTGTCAGCATGGTCTGCAGCGAGAACACCGCCTCGACAGCGCCAGCGGCGGTCAGCGTATGGCCGATCATCGACTTGTTGGACGACACCGGGATCGACGGCAGCTTTTCGCCGAAGACGGCCGACATGGAGAGGTACTCCATCTTGTCGTTTTCCGGCGTCGAAGTGCCGTGGGCGTTGATGTAACCGATGCCTGCCTCGTCGATACCGGCATCAGCCAGCGCCGCGCGGATCGTCGCGATCGCAGGGCCGCCGTCCGGCGAAGATCGTGTGCGGTGGAAGAGATCGGCCTTCTCGCCGCAACCCTTGAGGATGCCGTAGACGCGGGCGCCACGTGCGACTGCAGCTTCGAGCGATTCGAGAACGAGGGTTGCAGCACCTTCCGCAATGACGAAGCCGTCACGGTCCTTGGTAAAGGGCTTAGACGCCTTCTCCGGCGGGTCGTTCTGGGTGGAAAGCGCCGAAAGCAGAGCAAAGCGGATCAGGGCTTCCGCACTGACGGACCCATCGGTCGCGACGGTCAGCGCCCGGTCGGTGCGGCCCTGACGGATCGCTTCGACGCCAAGCTGGATGGCCGTGGCACCGGAGGCGCAGGCCGTCGACAGCGTGACAGGCAAGCCGCGGGTGCCGAAGCGGTCGGACAGTCGTTCGGAGATCGAGCCGAACATGACAGCTTCGTGGAAGACCGGATCGGGACGCTCGCGCATGGCGGCAAGGAAGCGGTTATAGGCATCGCCCGGCTTTTCGGACGGGCCGGAACGATCGGCAAGTTCGAAACGGGCACTCCATTCCGGCTCGATCGGCGGGGCCGCGAGGAACAGCGGGCCGTTGAAATCACCGGACATGCCGGCCTGCGCCAGAGCCTCCAGCGTCGTTTCGCGGGCCATGGCGTAGGAGCGCTCGACGGCGTTTGCCGCCGGCAGCTCGATGAAATCGACGGTGCCCGAGATCTTCGTCGACAGGCCTTCGGTTGGGAAACGAGTGATCTTGTGGATGCCGGATGTGCCCGAGGTCAGGGCCGACCAGTTGTCCTGAACCCCCTGCCCCAGCGAGGTAATGACACCCATGCCGGTGACGGCGATGATCGGGCGGCCGAGATGATCCTTGTAAGCGTCGCTCATGGCAGTCGCTCCTTATTCCGCAGAAAGCACGGCGACACCTTCGCCGCGTGCGTGACCGATGGTGGTGACGACAGCCGTTTTCGGCTGGCTCGCAAGCGATTTTTCCGCCGGATCAAAGGGCGGCACCTTGGCACCCGAACCGAGCGTCAGCGCCGCAAAGGCAAGACCGAGCGGGAACTGGGCCTCAAGGCCATGACCAACGAGGCCACTATAGCCGCGCAATGCCGCCTTCGGCAGCTTCGCCTCCACAAACGCCTTTTCACGGGCCGCGAGGTCCGGGAAGCCGGTGGTGCCGGAGAAAACGACGGTATCGGCAGCATCGGCGGCCTTGGCCGCGAGCGTTTCAAGGCGTGCTTCGAGCTTGCCGTCGTCGCGCTTGCCGCGATCGCCGCCAATATCGTCGATGGTCGCGTAGATGCGCGCATTGCGCGCTTCGGCATGTTCGCGCGATTCCAGCACAAGGAAGGCGCCGACCGAGCCGAGGATCATGCCGCCGCTTTCGGGCCGCGACCAGATCGGGCTCCAGCCATCCAGCGCATGGCCCTGGATGGCTTCGATGAGGAGGATCATGTCCAGCCGCTCGGCAGAAAACGCGCCACCGACCAGCGTGTGGGTCGACTGGCCGGCCTTGATGCGGGCGAAGGCGGTCTCGATGGCCGAGATGCCGGCCCCTTCCTCGCCCATGAAGGTACGCGACGAACCGGTGACCTTGTGGACGATCGAGATATTGCCGGCGAGCAGGTTGGAAAGCTGGGCGAGGAACAGCGTCGGGCGAAGCTCGGTCGTCAGCTTCTCGTTCAGGAGCTGTTCGCGGTCGTTGCGCTTCAGAGCCTCGTCGACGATGAGCGAATCGACATTGATATCGCGCTCGCCGCCGCCGGCAGCGACGATCATATCCATGCTGCCGCAGGCTTCGAGGTCATCCTTGAGGCCGGCATCGTCGAGCGCGAGGCCGGCGGAGAAGACGCCGAGGCGCTGCCAGTTTTCCATCTGACGCTGGTCACCGCGCTTGGCGATCTGCTGCGACCAGTCGATGGCCGGCAGGGGATGCACGGGATACGGGGCGAAACGCTCTGTCTCCACGATCACGTCCGGCGCCTTGTCAGCGCTTAGAAGCGCGACATGCGGCTCGATGCCGACACCCTGACTGGTGACTATACCGACGCCGGTGATGACGACGTCGTTTGGAGATTTCGGCTTGACCGGGGACATGGCTACTCCTGTGGCCGTGCGGACAGGGCCTCGAACAGACCCACCTCGCCCGCGCGCTTCTTGACGATCGGGCCGAGCGGCACCTGATCGAAGGGAATGGTACGCAACTTCAACTGCGCATCGCAGATTTTTTTGCCAGCCGATGTGATCTTGGCCTTCACGACGGCAAAGCCCGAACCGTCATGTTCCAGAAACGCCTCGATATCGAGCACCGCTTCCGGCTCGACGAAGGCGCGCATCTTGGCGCTGTCGACGGACATCAAGAGCGGCATGGCGGCAAAATCGGTTGCGGCGAGGACCAGGAAGCCACACGCCTGCGCCATGGTTTCAATCAACAGCACGCCGGGGACGATCGGATAGCCGGGAAAATGTCCCTCGAAGACCGGGCTCTTCGCCGGCACGACCGAACGGGCGGTCAAGGTGCGGGCCGAAAGATCCACCGTCTCGACGCGGTCGATCATCTGGAAATATTCAAGAAGCATCTAGGTCCAACTTGATGGTGCCGCACCCACTGCGGGTCCGGCCGACGACAGCTTTTTCGAAAACAAAACTGGCGCGCGTTAGGCGTGATCACTGCCGTCAAGTAAAAACGCAAATGCCGCCTGTCAAGCGCAACACGCGACAGGCGGCATCGATTGGTTCAAACCGTGCCTTTGGCCGATCAGGCCTTGGCGGCGCGCAGATCGTCGATCTTGGCGCAGAGGTTTTTCAGAACGAAGTATTCCTCGGTCGAGGCTTTGCCTTCGTTGACTTCCTGGGTCCACTGCTCGAGCGGGATCTTGATGCCGAATTCCTTGTCGATCGCAAAGACGATGTCGAGGAAATCGAGGCTATCGATGCCGAGATCATCGATCGTATGGCTTTCCGGCGTGATCGTCTCGCGATCGATCTCGCTGGTCTCTGCGATGATGTCGGCAACCTTGTCGAATGTAGCTGTCACGCCCGTAACCTCTTTAGAATCCGTGTTTGGGCGAACCTATAGGTAAATGACGCGCAAAAGCCAATGGGGTTGCAAGCATAGAGTTTCCGTTTTGGCAACGGTGTTGCCAAAACGACCAAACTCCCGGGAATTCAGCGAGCAATGACGATGCGGGTGTTCTGGAGCCCGGCCTGACGGGTCATGGCAAAAAGCGCGGCGGCATTGTCGGGGTGCAGGCGAACGCAGCCATGCGAAGCCGGGCGGCCGAGGCGCTTCAGGTCAAAGGTCGCATGCACGGCATAGCCACCGTTGAAAAAGACCGCGTAGGGCATCGGCGCATTGTCGTACTTGCGCGAGCGATGGTTTTTGGAAAGCCATTTAGCGCTCCAGCTGCCCTGCGGCGTGACGTAGCCCTTTCGCGCGGTCGAAACCTTCCAGCGGTAACGAACGATACCGTTCTGGGTGACGGTCATTTCCTGCTGCGACAGACTGATTTTGGCAACAAGATTGGCGGCGGATGCCGTGGCGGAATAAAACGGAATAAACAGAACGGCCAAGGCGGCCATAACAACGCGGCGCATTTCGGGTCCCTCTCCTATACTGTGCTCCACATGGAACAGTATAGTTGAGACCTATACAGAAATCAGAATGACAGAGACTTAAGCCGATTGGCAAACGAGGCATTAATAGATTGGGCAACGCCGCCGCAGTCTACAGGACAAACAGGAATGCAGCACACACCAGAACAAGGCCAAGAAGAGCCGCCCCCGCCCCATGGAAAACCGTTACGCCATCCTCGATGTCGAGCAGCGTGGCCACAGGGCGCCCGGCACCGTTGATCATGGGTTCATCCACCCTTGCACCCGCATAGATCCGAGGGCCGGCCAGCTGGATATCGAGTGCACCCGCCATGGCCGCCTCCGGCCAGCCGGAATTGGGCGAGCGGTGCAGGCCATGATCGCGGAAGGCGATATCGAGCGCATTTCGCGCACGGTGACGGCCAAAGCGAGCCCATGCGCCGATTGCGACCAGCAACGCGGAAAGACGCGCTGCCGGCAGATTGGCGAAATCGTCCAGCCGGGCGGATGCCCAACCGAAGGCAAGATATCTGGGGCTCTTGTGACCGATCATCGAATCGGCGGTGTTGAGCATCTTGTAGGCCAGCAGGCCCGGCAAACCGAACAGCGCATACCAGAAGGCGGGGGCGACGACGCCGTCGGAGAAGTTTTCCGCAAGGCTTTCAATCGCTGCGCGGCAGACCGCAGGCTCATCGAGCGTTTCGGGATCACGGCCGACAATCATCGACACAGCCCGCCGGCCACCGGCGAGGCCATCCTTCCGCAACCCCTGAGCCACACGGATCACATGATCAGACAGGCTTTTCTGGGCAAGGAAGACGGCAACCAGAACGACTTCCACAAGCCAGCCAAGAGGACCAAGCGACATCAGGGCATGATGAAGACCTGCCCCGACCAGCAGGCTTGCGGCCAGAAGGAAGAGGATGGTGGCGACGCCCGCCATGCGGCGCTGATAGTCGGTATAGCGGTTGCGGTTGAGCGTCGCATCAAACCAGCTGATGGCATGGCCAAACAGAACGACTGGATGTGGGAAACGCCGCCAGAGCCAGTCAGGGTCGCCGACAAACCGGTCTAGCAGGATGCCGGCGGCAAGGATCATTAGCAGTTCGCTCATGCTGCCCTACCGATTTCGCACAGGGCCTCTTGCAACGCTTGCGCCAGACGCGCATCACCGGCGCCGTCTGGTGTCAGCCCGATGCGAAGCCAGGTCGGGGCATAGTCGAACCTGCGTGTCAGGACATGCTGCCGGCAGAGCGCGGCGTGAAGAGCAGCAGCATCTCCATGCTCGACCAAGGCGAAAAGCGGCGTTCCGCCAATGATGGCAAGCCCTGCATCGCGCAATACGCCCTGGAGTGCGCGGCTTCGCCGGGCAATGAGCGCGCGGGTAGGGCTCATATCCTGCATCATCAGATGCGAGGCGATCACGAGCGCAGGCCCGGAAACAGCCCAGGGTCCGAGCCACTCGCGAAACAACGCGCGCACATCCTGCGACGCGATCACCAAGCCGAGGCGCAGGCCGGCGAGGCCGAAGAATTTGCCGAAAGAGCGGAAGACGATCAGATTGTCGTTCATGTCCACGAACCGGGCAACGCTGCTTTCCGGCGAAGTGTCGGCGAACGCTTCGTCCACCAGCAGAACTGCGCCCCGCGCCGAAAGCTGCGTGGCCAGATCCGCCAGTGCCTCTCGATCAATCAGCCTGCCCGTGGGGTTGTTGGGATTGACGACGATCACGAGGCCATGCTGTGCGGAAACCGCATCGAGATCGGAAATTTCATCGACGACGTGGCCGGCGGCGCGAAGGACGCGAGCATATTCGCCATAGGTCGGGCCGAGAATTGCAACAGGGCTGCCCGCAGGCAGCAGGCGCGGCAGAAGCTGGATCACCGACTGCGTTCCCGGCACGGCAAGCGGCAACGTTGCGCCGCTGCCATAATAATCGCGTGCAGCCTCGCTGGCTGTATCGAGAAGATGGCGGTCCGGCAGGCGGTGCCAGGCCGATTGCGGAATATCCGGCAAGACAACGGGATTGGGATTGATGCCGGTGGACAGATCGAGCCAGTCCGCCGGAGAACCGCCGTATCGTTGCGCGGCTTCGGTAATGCCGCCACCGTGAATGATCGGCGGAAGGCTCACGCTTCACCCCGGTCGATCAGATGCAGGAAGGAGCCGGCCACCTGCCCGCGACGCAGCCCCAATTTACCCAGTGCATTACCGGCCGCATCCGTTGCGGCAAAGAGGCGGTCGGCTGTCCCCTCCGACAGGATCGTGGCGTAATGGAACTCGTGCGTCATCAGGGGGCCTTGAAAAAACAGGTCGTCCAGCGGCTCCGCCCGTCTGTAGCCGAGATGGCGGCGACGTTCGAGGAAGCTGGTTTCCAGCGGCAGGAAACCGAGCATTTCGTAGCGACCGCCATCGGCCGCGACAAGCCCTTCGCCGAGAACCATATAGCCGCCGCACTCCCCGAAAATCCGGGTGCCGCGTTGACGTGCGGCATCCATGCTTGAGCGGAATTCGGTCGCAGCAGAAAGCGTGCCCGCGTGAAGCTCCGGATACCCCCCGGGAAGATAGACCGCGTCGGCATCCGTTGATGGCGCCTCGTCGGCAAGCGGCGAAAAGAAGGAAATCTCCGCACCCTGCCGACGCCAACCTTCCAGAAGATGAGGGTAGGCAAAAGAGAACGCGATATCCTTCGCGACGGCGATCGTCTGACCCAGTGGGGGGATGGTCGCAACCTCCCCCGCATGGCCGCCCCCGGCTGTTTTTGCGGTTGCGATGACGGCGTCGATATCGATACCGGCTTCGACAAGCGCGGCGGCGCCTTCGATGAAGCCGTCCAGCGCAGCATGTTCCTGCGCCTGAACCAGACCAAGGTGGCGTTCGGGCATGGCGAGCCTTGGATCGCGCGACAGAACACCGAGAACCGGCATGCCGATGGCGTCCAGAGCGCCGCGCAGCATGGCGGCATGGCGGTCGCTTCCGACCTTGTTGAGGATAACGCCAGCCACGCGGATGTCATTGCGGTGAATGGCATATCCTCGCACGAGCGCGGCGACCGAATGGGCCATCTTCGCACAATCCACCACGAAAATGACCGGCAGACCGAGAATGGCAGCCAGATCCGCCGGCGAGCCACGCCCATCCATCGCGGCATCGTGCAAGCCCATCATGGCCTCGACGACAAGCGTTTTATCCCCGGCACGGCCAGCCTGAGACATCAGCAAGGATGGGCGCATGGCCCAGGGATCGTAGTTAAAGCAGGTTTCGCCGGAAGCTGCGGCATGGAAGGCGGGATCGATGTAATCAGGCCCCGCCTTTCCCGGCGACAGCGCAACCCCGCGCCGGCGAAGCGCGCGCAACAGGCCGAGCGTCACCGTTGTCTTGCCGGAACCGGAGGCCGGCGCTGCGATCAGGATGCCACTCACGCCGGGTCCTTCAGGAAACGGCCGTCCACGCCGTTGCTCGTCAGCACCCGGCCTTCAAGGGCACCGAGCCAATCGAGGGCGGGCCGCAAACGGATGACCTCACCGACAACGACGATCGCCGGCGGCTCGATCCCGGCTGCCCGAGCGTCTGCTTCCGCCGTTGCAAGCGTTGTTTCCAAAACCTGCTGATGGGAAGTCGCGGCGTTGCAGACGAAGGCGACGGGCTCATCGACGCGACGGCCGGCGGCGATTAGGTTGCGCGCGATCTGGCCGATATGTTTCATCGCCATATACATCACGATCACTGGCGAGCCGCGCGACACGCCCTCCCAATCGATCCGGTCCGGCACAAGACCGGAGGAATCGTGGCCGGTGAGAAAGGTGACGGCGTGATTGACCTCGCGATGGGTCACCGGGATGCCGGCATAGGCAAGGCCGCCGATGCCGGCCGTTATGCCCGGAACGATGCGGAAGGGGATGGCATGCTCCACCAGAGTAAGAGCCTCTTCACCGCCACGGCCGAAGACAAAGGGATCCCCGCCCTTCAGCCGCAGCACACGTTTGCCTTGGCGCGCGAGTTCCACCAGACGCAACGAGATGTCGCGTTGCTTCGGCGAGGGTTTGCCGCCGCGCTTGCCGGCGAATTCGAGCACCGCACGGGACCTTGCGAGCTTCAGGCAATCCTCGTTCACGAGAGCGTCATGCACGATGACATCCGCATGGCTGAGCGCATGGGCGGCATGCAGCGTAAGGAGGCCGGGATCGCCGGGACCGGCGCCGACGAGCCAGACGCTGCCCTTATCGATCGTCGGAAGAGACTGGAAGAGACCGTTCATGACCGTGGCTCCGCCAGAAGCGGCGATGCGCTTGAATCGATTTCTGAAGTTGTCGATTCAAAATCTGAACGCCGACCGGCAAGCACTTGATATGACTCAGCTATTGCCACCGTTGCATTCTGCGATTTCAGCTTCGGAACGATCAACTCCGCCCCTTGCCCGCCACCCGCCAGCGCCGCAGCTTCGGCAACGCCGTGGCAGCCGGTGTGGGCGAAAACGATGGCGGACGGAGTGGCAAGACGGGGGGTCAGAGTCTCAAGCAAAGACGCGGGGAAGACGTGCAGAGGCACGCCGAAATGCCGGGCAGCCTCCATCACGGCCGGCTCACTGGCACGCTTATCGATCGATGTCACAAGCACGACGTCGCCGGCAGAACGGCCGCAACGCTTCAGGGCATCTTCGGCAAGGGAAATCACTTCTGAGGTATCCGTGCCGCGCTCACAGCCGAGCCCGAGAACAAGCCGCGACGAGCGTCGGTTGTTTATCTGCCCTGCCATTCACGCGCTCCCCCACGACATCAGTCAACGACGCGTCCGGGATTTGCGAAGCGAATGGAAAGTCTCAACCGCCCCGACAGCCCCGATGCAAAGCCCCTCCTTCAAGGTCGGCCACATCGGACATCTTTCCGGTCCGCCGGGCGGACGCTATCGCATATCTCTCGGTTTTACCCCCTTGCCCCGGCAGGGTCAAACCGGATTGCGCCATATCCCGTGACAACAGCGGCATGGGCGAAAAAGCATGTCTCTCCAAATATCTAACCCGGAGGAAACGTGATCGCCAATGCTTTGCATCTCAAGGCGATATCTGCCAAAGCACGACGTCCCTTTTGCCCTGCAGAGTCTCCCCCGTGCTCGAACTGACCTACCACATCCTTTTCTTCCTGTTTCTTGCTGCCTTTCTCGCCGGTTTCATCGATTCGATAGCCGGCGGCGGCGGCATGATCACCATTCCGGCCATGCTGCTTGCGGGCATTCCCCCGCTGGAAGCGCTCGGTACCAACAAGCTGCAGTCCCTGTTCGGCTCCGGTTCCGCCAGCATCGCCTATGCGCGCGGCGGCCACGTCAACCTGAAGAGCCAGTTGCCGATGGTGCTGATGGCAGCACTCGGCTCGGTGTTCGGCGCGCTGCTGGCGACCATCGTGCCGGGCGATGTGCTCAAGGTTGTCCTGCCGTTTTTGCTTGTCTCGATAGCTCTATATTTCGCTTTCAAACCAAGCATCAGCGATCTCGATCGCCACAGCCGAATGACGCCGTTTCTGTTTTCGCTGACGCTGGTGCCGGCGATCGGCTTTTACGACGGCGTGTTCGGGCCGGGAACCGGCTCGTTCTTCATGCTGGCCTTCGTGTCGCTTGCCGGCTACGGCGTGTTGAAGGCGACGGCACATACGAAGTTCCTAAACTTCGGCTCGAACCTCGGCGCGTTCGGCGTGTTCATCGCCTATGGCGTCGTGCTCTGGAAGGTTGGCATCGTCATGGGCGTTGGCCAGTTTGCCGGGGCGCAGGTCGGCTCGCGCTTTGCGATGAAGTCGGGCGCGAAGATCATCAAGCCGCTGCTGGTGATCACGTCGCTGGCGCTGGCAGCCCGACTGCTGGCCGACCCGAGCCATCCCATCCGGATCTGGCTCGGATTGTAGAAGGTCAGATTAAAATTCGACACCCTTCTGCCCCTTGATACCGGAGCGGAAGGGATGCTTGATCAATTCCATCTCGGTGACGAGGTCAGCAAACTCGATCAGCTCTTCCTTGGCGTTGCGCCCGGTCAGCACGACATGGGTCATGTAGGGCTTTTCTTCCGTGAGGAAGCGCACGACTTCCGCCACATCGATGTAGTCGTAGCGCAATGCAATGTTGATCTCGTCGAGCAGGACCATGGAATTGCGCTCGTCGAGAATGAGTTCCTTGGCCTTCGCCCACGCTTTTTCAGCCATCGCGACGTCACGGGCACGGTCCTGGGTTTCCCAGGTAAAGCCCTCGCCCAGCGTGTAGAACTGGCAGACATCGCCGAAATGCTTTTCGATCAGGTCGCGCTCGCCGGTTTCCCAGGCGCCCTTGATGAACTGCACGACAGCGCAGGGCATGCCGTGGGCAATGTGGCGGAAGATCATGCCGAAGCCGGCGGTCGACTTGCCCTTGCCCTTGCCGGTGTTGACGATCACAAGACCTTTTTGATCGGTCTTGGTTGCCATGATCTTGTCGCGGGCCGTCTTCTTCTTGGCCATCTTCATCGCGTGACGGGCATCGTCGTGGACGATTTCGGTGCCGGTTTCCTGTTCTTCGCTCATCGTCATCTCCCGTTCATCAATTCCGGCATCGCGCCGGAGAGGCTTGCCAGATCGAAGCGCGCCGAATTGGAGCGCGGCGACCAAAAACCCCTGTCGATTGCACCAAGAAGCCGCGCGCTCATCTCGCGAAGCGCGGCCGGGTTCTTGTCTTCCATGAAATCCCGCACCCGCTCATCCACGATGAAGGCCTGATAGACCGCCTCGAAATGCTGGCTGCGCACCGCCCCGGTGGTGGCCGCAAAGGCGAAGAGATAATCGACCGTCGCCGAGATCTCGAAGGCGCCCTTGTAGCCGTGGCGCATGACGCCGGCGATCCACTTCGGATTGACGACGCGCCCGCGCAGCACGCGGCCGATCTCCTCTTCCAGCGAGCGGATAACCGGTTTTTCCGGCCGGGAATGGTCGTTGTGATAGATCGTCGGGCGGGCGCCACCAAGCTTTTCAACGGCAGCGCTCATGCCGCCTTCGAACTGGTAGTAGTCGTCGCTGTCGAGCAGATCGTGTTCGCGGTTGTCCTGGTTCTGCACGACGGCCTCGATCGAGCCCAGACGGGCTTCGAACAGGCCGCGCTCGGCGCGCCCATCTTCGCCGGCACCGTAGGCATAGCTGCCCCAGGTAAGATAGGCCTCGGCGAAATCCGCACGATCTCGCCAGCCGTCTTCATCCATCAAAGCCTGAAGACCTGCTCCATAGGAACCAGGCTTGGCGCCGAAGACGCGGAAGGAAGCGCGGCGTGTCGCCTCCTTTTCAGCCATACCACCAGCCATAAGCTTTGCTGATTCCGCGCGCACACGGGCGGCGATCATGTTGTCGGCATCATCCTCTCCCAACGCACCCACGGCGCGGACGGCACTGTCGAACAGAGCAATCTGGTCGGGAAAGGCATCGCGGAAGAAGCCGGAGATGCGCAAGGTGACGTCCACACGCGGGCGGCCGAGCACGGCAAGCGGGATGATCTCGTAGCCGGTGACCCGGCGCGACATCATATCCCAGACCGGTTTCGTACCGATCAGCGCCAGCGCCTGGGCGATGTCGTCGCCGCCTGTGCGCATGTTGGAGGTGCCCCAGGCCGTCAAGCCGAAGGAGGTTGGCCACTCGCCATGATCCTGCAGGTAACGGCGGATCAACAGTTCGGCAGACTTGCGGCCAAGCTCGTAGGCTGCCGGTGTAGGAACCGAGCGGCTATCGACGGAATAGAAATTACGTCCTGTCGGGAGCACGTCCGGCCGGCCGCGTGTGGGGGCGCCGGAGGGACCGGGGGCGACGAAGCGGCCGTCGAGCCCCTGCAGCAAGGCCGTCATTTCGGCGCTGCCACAGGCGGTGATGGACGGCAGGATGCGCTTGTGCACCTCGTCCAGAACCGTTGCCGTATTCAGCCAATCCGCCGGGCGCGCTACCGTTCCATCGACCAATTGCAGCGCAATCAGTTCGATGCGCTCGACCGTATCGCCGACCGTGCGCCAGGGAGCATCGGAAACGGCCTGCAAGAGCGGATGCCGCGCCCCGTTCCATGGTAAAGCCATGGGGCAATCGAGCGGATCGAAGGCAGCACCATCATTCTGCGGGCAGGCATCGGCCGCTATAGCGCGGTTGAGGCTCTGATCCCGCCCCTCGCCCAGACCGCGCGGCACGCGGGCGAGCGCGACAGCCAGATCGGTCAGCAATCGACCTTCCGGCGCCACGCCGAAGATATGCAGGCCGTCGCGGATTTGCATTTCCTTGAGGTCGCAGAGATAGGCGTCGAGCTTTTCCAACGCCTTGTCCTCAGCGTCGCCAGCGGAGATACCGGCGTCAGCATCAAGGCCAATGTCTCGGACGAGATCGAGGATCTGGCGGCTGAGCAGCCGAAGCCGGCGCGGATCACCGCCTGAAGCGTCGTAATATTCATCGACGAGCGCTTCGAGATCCTTCAGCGCACCATAGGTTTCGGCGCGCGTCAAAGGCGGCGTCAGATGATCGATGATGACGGCGGCGGTGCGGCGTTTGGCCTGCGTGCCCTCGCCCGGATCGTTGACGATGAAGGGATAGAGATGCGGTGTCGGGCCGAAGATCGCTTCCGGGTAGCAGGTCTGCGACAGCGCCAGTGCCTTGCCCGGCAGCCATTCGAGATTGCCGTGTTTGCCCATGTGGATGATGGCATCGGCGCCGAAGCTTTCCCGCAGGAAGGCATAGAACGCGATATAGCCATGCGGCGGCACGAGGTCCGGCGCGTGATAGGTTTCCTTCGGATCGATATTGTAGCCGCGCGCCGGCTGAATGCCGACCAGTGTATCGCCAAAGCGCGACAGCGGCAGCGCAAAGACATCGGCCAGAATGAAGGGATCACCTTCCGGCTCACCCCAGCGTGCCGTAACGTCAGCCTGAATCTGTTCGGGAAGCGACGCGAAGAAAGCTTTGTAATCCTTGAGAGAATAGGTTTCGCGGATTTCGCGTGTCTTGTCTGCGAAGTTCGTCGGTCCGGCCATCAGGTGGCGCATTAGCGCATCGCCGTTTTCGGGAATATCCGCGATGGAATAGCCGGCTGATGCCATTGCCCGCAGCGTCTCGATGGTGCCGGCCGGCGTATCTAGGCCCACGCCATTGCCGAGACGGCCGTCACGATTGGGGTAATTCGCCATGACGATTGCCACGCGGCGCTGATGCGGCGCACGACGGCGCAGGCGTGCCCAATTGACGGCCAACTTCACGGCGAATCGAACACGGTCATCGAGCGGTTCATGGCCGACAATGTTCGCCTCGACTTTTTCGTCATAGATAGCGGCGGCCTTGAAGGACACGGCGCGGGAGAGAATACGGCCGTCAACTTCCGGCAGCGCCACGTTCATCGCGAGATCGCGTGCCATCAGCCCTTGCGGCGAAGCCTGCCATGCGGCCCGCGAGGAGCCGGAGAAGACCACCTGCAGCACTGGCGCGCCGGATGCTTCCAGCACCGTCGGCTTGCGGTCTGCGCCCGGAGCAGAGACCGCAAAGCCGGTGGCATTCATCACAACATCCGGCGGCGTCTCAGCGAAAATCGACTGAAGCGTGCCGACGGAAACGGCATCCTTGAGGCTTGCGACAAAGACCGGCAGGACACGGACGCCCTCCGCTTCAAGAGCAGAGATGAGAGCTTCGACCGGGCGTGTTTCGCCGCTCTGGACAAGCGCGCGGTAGAAGCAGATGGCAATGAGCGGACGTGTCGAATCCGCAGAGGCAGTACCCCCCTCTGCCCTATCGGACATTTGCCCCTCAAAGGGGGAGATCGGCTGGGGGACGCCTCTCGGCCCAATCTCCCCCCTTGAGGGTGAGATGTCAGCGGAGCTGACAGAGGGGGGTGAAAGCCGCGAATTCACTAGCCCCTTCCAAGCATCAACACCAACAACGCCGTGACCCGGCCACCAGATGCCGGCCTTCAGCAAGGGTGCGGCCGGCTCAGGCTTTTCCGTCCCCCCAACCAGCGCCCCGGCATAGGCAAGGAAACGCGACATGTTGTCGGCGCCGCCTTCGGTGAAATAGGCCAAGAGCGCGTCGCGATCCGCCGCAGCGACCGTTGAGAAATGCTCGATGCCGGGATCGGGCTTTTCGTAGCCCGGCAGCACCGCGATCTGGAAGCGATGGGTCACGGCCGCTGCATGCAGCGCTTCGAGAACGTACTGGAAATAACTCGCGCCACCGAGCGCCCGGACAACGATCAGCCTCGCATGCCGGGCCGTTCGCTCAACGTAGGTATCGACCGACATCGGGTGCTTGAGGCTGAGCAGGCTTGCGACGCGCACGCTTGGCCCGGCATCCCGGCCACGGCAGGCGGCAGCAACCGCCGCAAGCTCCGTATCGGCCGCCGACAGGAACAGGATATCGCCCGGCGATTGGCCGAGATCAATGGCCTCCTCGCCATCGGCGATGGTGCCTTTCTGGGCTAGGAGAAGATGCATTGCATTCTCCAAAAAATCGGAAGCATTGCGTCAGCCGCAGTCTCCCTCTTCTCCCCAGCGGGGAGACGTGCCGAACGCATGTGAGGCGATGGGGGGGTCTTCGCCGCAAACCCGAAGCCAGCCATCCCCCTCATCCAGCGCTGCGCGCCACCTTCTCCCCGTCGGGGAGAAGAGGGAACGAGCAGCGACCCCTCGCTCGACAAGAACAGCCTTTGCGGGCTTGGTCGCAAGGATGAAAGGAAGGATACAGCAAGCATCAAATCAGACCGCCGCTGCGATCGCAGCACGCACGGCCTGCTCGTCCATGTCATGCAAACCGATGACGACGAGGCGGGTGCCGCGGGTTTCACCGGCCGCCCAGGCGCGATCGAAATACTGGTCGATACGGCTGCCGACAGCCTGGATCAGCAGGCGCATCGGCTTGCCCGGCACATCGGCGAAGCCCTTGATGCGCAGGATGTCGTGGGCGGCGATCACGTCCTTCAGACGTTCGATGAAGGCCGCCGGATCGGCGATCGCCCCGAGCTCGACGACAAAGCTGTCGAATTCGTCGTGATCGTGTTCCTCGCCGTTTTCATGTTCCAGCTCGTGGTGAGACTTGCGGTTGGCAATATCATTTTCGGTTCCGACGCCGAGGCCGAGCAGCACGGCGGCGGAAACCTCGCCATTCTTCGCCTCGATCATCGCCGGCTTGCGGTGGGTGCGGCTCTCCACTTCCTTGCGCACGAAGGCAAGACCGGTCGAATCGAGCAGATCGGTCTTGTTGAGCACAATGAGGTCGGCGGCGGTTAGCTGGTCTTCGAACAGTTCCTCGATCGGGCTCTCGTGATCGAGATTGTCGTCTTCGACACGCAGCGCATCGACCTTGTCGTGATCATCGGCAAAGCGACCGGCGGCAACAGCGGCGCTGTCGACAACGGTAATGACGCCATCGACCGTGACCTGGGTGCGGATATCCGGCCAGTTGAAGGCGGCGATGAGCGGCTGCGGCAAGGCGAGGCCCGAGGTTTCGATGACAATGTGGTCCGGGCGACCGTCACGCTCGAGCAACTTTGTCATGGTCGGGATGAAGTCGTCGGCGACAGTGCAGCAGATGCAGCCATTGGTGAGCTCGATGATGTCGTCCTCGCTGCAGGCTTCGGCGCCGCAGCCCTTCAGCACGTCACCATCGACGCCGAGATCGCCGAATTCGTTGATGATGAGGGCGATGCGGCGGCCCTGCGCATTTTCCAGTATGTTGCGGATCATCGTCGTCTTGCCGGCACCGAGGAAGCCGGTGATGACGGTGGCCGGGATTTTCCCGTGAGCGGCATTCGAATTGGACATGATCAACCCTTCATCTTCAGCGGCAATCCTGCCGCGATAAAATACACCTCGGCGCAACGCGCCGCGACAGACTGGTGAAGCCGCCCGGCATGGTCGCGAAACTCCCGCGCCATGCGGTTTTCCGGCACGATGCCGAGACCGACTTCATTGGAAACAAAAACAACGCGGCCCCTGAGGCGCGACAGAAGATCGCCAAGACGCGCAAACTCCAACTGGATATCGCGCTCCTCAAGCATCAGGTTGGTGACCCAGAGCGTCAGACAATCGACGAGGATGGCGCAATCCGCGGCGTCGATCTCCACGAGCGCGCTCACAAGATCGACCGGCTCCTCATGGGTCGTCCAGCCATCACCGCGTTGGTCACGATGGGCGGAAATGCGCGCGCGCATCTCCTCATCCCAGGCGCGACCGGTCGCGATATAATGACGGTCGAGGCCACTTTCGGTGACGAGCTTTTCCGCGAAAGAGGATTTGCCGGAGCGGGCGCCGCCGAGCACCAGCACAGGACCTAGAGGGGATGTCATGGCCTCGCTCAGCCCTGCCACAACAACAGAGAGCAGATGATGCTGCCCGGCCAGCGATGAAAACCCGGCATATGCGGGTTCGTAACATTCTCAAGAGCCAAGACAACCTCCGTGCTGGCGCCGGGAGCGACACTCCCTTGTTCGGGCTCATGCCCTTTCAGAATGGCAGGTCTCCTGGCTCACGGCTCTACGCATCTCAAGACGCGAACGGGCCCGCCTCGCCTTCCCGGAGGTTCTGTCGTGAAAAGGCGGACGATTCGTAGAAAAAGAGGCGTCCCACCCCGGCTGATCGCGACAGTCTCCAGTGGCTTTTCCGGTAGGGAGTTGGCGCACGCCGGCCGCACCATGCGACCGCTCCGTCCGTTTGATCCCTGCCGGATGGCGGACCCTGACCGTTCTACAGTCGCGGGGTCGGCTGCGATGAGGATGCCCTGTTTGGGTCCATCCCGTCACATTCCCATTTACTCCCGAAACGCCCAGGCGATCCGGGAACCATCCATGGCCGATGATTAGGCTTTCGGTTGGAATGTGTCAATCAAAGCGCTATGTCCCGCCACAAACATGAAGGCTCCCGAGAGCCCTCCTTCGTGCCGCCTGTGTAGAACCGATGAAAATACCGATGCGTGTTCCCAAATTAGACCTGCGCCGACTGGGTTTCCTGTCCGTACTCCTTGATGTCGGTCGCATGCGGGCCTTCGCCCGGCGCAGCGAAATCGGTCTTGTGGCCGCGGGCTTCATCGTCGGGATCACCTCCGGGCTGGCTGTGTCCCTGATGAGCTGGATTTCGAGTGGCCTGCACCAACTGGTCTTCGGAATCGGCGACGACCAGCGTCTCAGTTCCACCGATTTCGGCGCGGACCGCACCGTGCTGCTGGCGCCCATTCTCGGAGGGCTGGTTCTTGGCCTCGTGCTGTTCATCCTGCAACGCTGGCGCAAGCGGCCGATCGTCGACCCGATCGAAGCCAACGCCCTCCATGGTGGCCGCCTTTCCCTAACGGACAGCATCATCGTCGCGGTCCAGAACCTCATTTCCAACGGCTTCGGCGCATCTGTCGGCCTGGAAGCCGGCTATACGCAGCTCGCTTCAGGCTTTGCTTCGAAGATCGGCGTTCTGTTGCAACTGCGGCGATCGGACCTTCGCACCCTGCTCGGATGCGGCGCGGCCGGCGCGATCGCCGCCGCCTTCAACGCCCCGCTTACCGGCGCATTCTACGCCTTCGAGCTGATCATCGGCTCCTACACGATCGTTTCGCTGACGCCGGTCGTCGTTTCGGCTCTGGTCGCCAATATCGTTGCGCAGAACCTGTCGAGCGGCGACTTCACGATCGATGTCGGCTCGTTCGGCTCTGTCATGACCGCGGATTACCCGCCCGCGCTTCTTTTGGGAGCCTTGTGCGCGGCCATGGGCATTCTGATCATGAAAGGCGTTTCGCTCACTGAGGAAGTAGCCCGCAAAAGCGCCATCCCCTCCGTCCTGCGGCCCGCGCTGGGCGGAATCGTCGTCGGATTGCTGGCGATCGTGTCACCGCAGGTCCTGTCCGCGGGTCACGGCGCGCTTCATCTCAATCTCTCGCACGAAACCACCATCCCCATGCTGATCGGATTGTTGCTGCTGAAATCCGTCGCTTCCGCCGTTTCCATCGGCTCGGGCTTCAGGGGCGGCCTGTTCTTTGCTTCGCTGTTCATGGGGGCGCTGCTCGGAAAACTCTTTGCCTACAGCGCACCCTATATTTTTGCCAGCGCGACATTGACTCCGGTCATCTACGCGGTGGTCGGCATGAGCGCGCTTGCGGTCGCGGTCATTGGCGGCCCGCTGACGATGACATTCCTGGCGCTGGAGATCACCGGCGACTTTCCGATCACCGTGCTGGTGCTCGCCGCGGTGATCACCTCCTCGCTGGTCGTGCGCACCACCTTCGGCTACTCCTTCGCCACATGGCGCTTCCATCTGCGCGGCGAAAGCATCCGCAGCGCCCATGACGTCGGCTGGATCAGGAACCTGACCGTCAATCGCCTGATGCGAACGGATGTGAGGACGGCAAGGTCGGACCTCACTCTCGAAGCGTTCCGACAGGAATTTCCCCTCGGCTCAACCCAGCGGGTCGTGATTGTCGACAAGGACAACCGCTATATCGGGCTCGTTCAGGTCCATGACGTCTACGCCAACCCGACCGAGGAAAAGGCGGAGACAAGCCTTACCTCCTTCGTCAGGCTGGGCAATGATTTCCTGCAGCCGACCATGAACGCGAAGCAGGCGGTCTCGCTCTTCGACAAGACGGAAAGCGACGCACTGGCAGTGGTCAACAATCTCGTCGAGCGCCGCGTCATCGGCTTGCTGACGGAGGCGCACACGCTTCGCCGCTACAGCGAAGAACTGGACCGCCGGCGGCGCGAGGCCTCCGGGGAAATATAGGGTTTCAACGCGACAGCAGTCGATCCAGCCAGCGTGGGTCGAGAACGGCTTCCAGTTCCGAGGCGACGTCGTCAAGCGCCGTGTCCACGGACTGCCGATAGTTCGAACCACCGCCTTCGATGCCGAAGCCGCGCAGCAGCGCAGCGCGATAGGCGTCGCTCGTGAACAGGCCATGCAGGTAGGTGCCTGAAATGCGGCCGTCGGCGGAGACCGCCCCATCGGGACGCCCGTCGATCAGCACGGCCGGACGCTGGGTGTCGATACCGGTCGTGCGGCCAAGGTGGATTTCATAGCCGCTCAGTGCCACATCATAGAGGGCAGACCATGCGCTGGAGTTTCGCACCGTCTTTTCCGGCGCCATCTCCGTCTCCACCGAAAGCAGGCCGAGGCCCTGGACCTCGCGAACCGTCCCCTCGATGCCGAGCGGATCGCTAACCCTTTCGCCCAGCATCTGATAGCCGCCACATATGCCGATGACGTGGCCCCCACGGCGGATGTGGGCGTCGAGATCGCGGTCCCAGCCCTGCGCTCGAAAATCGGCGAGATCGGCGATGGTCGCCTTGGAGCCGGGAATGACGACCAGCCCGGCATCCGCCGGCAAACGTTCACCCGGACGCACGAAGACGAGATCGACCTCCGGCTCGGCGGCCAGCGGATCGAGGTCGTCGAAATTGGCAATGCGGGCGAGAACCGGAACCGCAACCTTAAGCGCCGCCGCCTTGCCGCGCGCCAGGCGTTCGAGCGCGACAGAATCCTCTGCCGGAAGACGAGCGGCGGCCTTCAGCCACGGCACGACCCCAAAACATGGCCAACCCGTGAAGTCTTTGATCGCCGCAAGGCCACTGTCGAAAAGCGACACGTCGCCCCGAAACTTGTTGATCAAATAACCTGTGATCATGCGCCGGTCTTCGTCAGGCAGGATAGCATGGGTGCCGACCAGCGAGGCGATGACCCCGCCCCGGTCGATGTCGCCGACCAGCACGACCGGAACATTGGCCCTGACAGCAAATCCCATATTGGCGATATCGCCGGCCCGCAGGTTGATCTCCGCTGGAGACCCCGCCCCTTCGACGACGACAAGATCGGTACCGGCGCTAATCGTCTCGAAGCTTTCCATGACGGCGCCCATCAGCTTCGGCTTCAGAGCCTGATAGTCCCGCCCCCTGGCCGCACCCGCCACCTGTCCCTGCACGATAATCTGGCTGCCCGTTTCCGATTGCGGCTTCAGGAGCACGGGGTTCATGTGTACCGATGACGGAACGCGGGCGGCCAGAGACTGCAACCATTGCGCCCTGCCGATCTCGCCTCCATCGTCGGAAACCGCGGCGTTGTTCGACATATTTTGAGGTTTGAAGGGCGCGACCTTGAGGCCGCGGTTGGAAGCCAGCCGGCAAAGGCCCGCAACGAGTACCGTTTTTCCGACATCGGAGCCGGTTCCCTGAAGCATGATCGATCTGGTCATGACTATTTTCCTAGCATCGAAGCGCAACACTGAAAAGCCATGCTTTGCCGCAATTTAGCCCGCATTTCTTGGGTCGCGGTGGTGCAAATTCGGGCAGCCCTGCCCACGAGATATGCAATGTTTGCATGGTGTTCAGAAAGCGACATCAAGCGGCGAATTTGATCTCGATTTTCCCCTCGGCTGAGCGTATATCCGCGCCATCGAAATCACACGGGCGCATTCGCCCGCCACCCAGGGTTCAAACTGCCATGCTGTTCATCTTCTCCAAGCCCAACTTCGTCCAGATCGCATGGAACGCATGCGCACCGCGTAGCCAGTCGCGCGTGCGCAACACCGAGATGTCGGCACCGCTGGGTCCGTTGGGCTTTGTGCGCACCCGCAGCGTCGGCTGATCGCACGCACACCCCTCTCCCAAGTGAACTTATGCCGTATCTCGCAGCCGAGATGCGGCATTTTCTTTTGATGGCAGCGACAATCTTGAGTTGGCACATTGTGACAGGCGCCTGAACGCGAAAACCGCACGTCCGGGTTCGGAAACGTGCGGCTTGCCAAAAGTACGCATGGCTTGGCGATCTCTCGCCAGCACACCGTCCGGGACGCAATACCTGATCCGGCCGGGCAGCGAGTGTCCCCCGCCGCACGAAGACAATTAGCCTGACAGGGTTACCGGATCGTTATTAAGAGCGTCGTCGCACGATAAAATACGGCTTTTTTGATTTTTTTTCGCAAAGACCAAAAAATCTGGCGAGGACGCATATGGGACACAATCCGCCTACAATGAAACAGGCAAAGCAACGAGATTGTGAACCAGCCGCAAAATTACGCCCGACCGCCGGGCTTTTGCCCAATTTTTCGGCCCCACTGTTATAATTCAACAACTTGCACGCGCCCTTTGCCGGCGTTTTCGTAGACATTGTCACGAGGGCGCAGCGTGTGGCGGTTGATTTCTGCTGCGGAATACTTAGGCTGACTTTCGACGGCAAGAAGAGAAAGGCGCGCAGCACTTCCGCGCGACCATAAAGAGTATCTCCGAGGTCGTCGCAGGGGTGAATGACCAACCCTTTGCCGGTTGGCATCGACTGCAGCAGACCATGCAATTGGGCGACCGGGACATGCAGTATCCCGACCCTGCCCGGTGTTCGATCACTGCATTAAGACTGGGAGGTCTTAAACATGAAGAAGCTCCTCGCTTCCACTTTTCTCGCCGCTGGCCTCTATGCGATTGCCGGATCGGCACAGGCCGCAGACTGCGGTGACGTCAGCATCGCGGAAATGAACTGGGCTTCGGCAGGCGTAGCAGCGCAAGTCGACAAGTTCGTTCTCGAAAATGGCTATGGCTGCACCGTGACGCTCGTCACCGGCGACACAATGCCGACCTTCACCTCGATGAACGAGAAGGCAGAGCCGGACGTTGCGCCGGAATTCTGGGTCAACTCCGTTCGCACCGCGCTTGATGCGGCAATCGCCGAAGGTCGCCTGATCCAGGCCGCGCCGCTGCTTTCCGAAGGCGGTGTCGAAGGCTGGTGGATTCCGAAGTTCCTTGCCGATGCCCATCCGGACATCAAGACCGTTCAGGATGCGCTGAAGCACCCCGAGCTGTTCCCGGCGCCGGAAGACGCTTCCAAGGCTGCGGTTCATAACTGCCCGTCGGGCTGGAACTGCCAGGTTTCGACCGCCAACCTCTACAAGGCGACAGAAGCCGAGAAGGCCGGCTTCGAGCTGGTCGACACCGGCTCGGCTGCGGGCCTCGACGGCTCGATCGCCAACGCCTTCGAGAAGAAGACCGGCTGGCTCGGCTACTACTGGGCTCCGACGGCTATCCTCGGCAAGTACGAGATGACGAAGCTTTCCTTCGGCGTCGAGCACAACAAGGCGGACTGGGACGCCTGCACCGCGGTTCCGGATTGCGCCGCACCGAAGGTCAATTCCTATCCGACTTCGGATGTCTACACTGTTGTCACCAAGGCATTCTCCGAAAAGGCCGGCGTTGCCATGGACTACATGAAGACCCGCCAGTGGGATAACGGCACGGTGGGCAAGGTTCTCGCCTGGATGGACGAAAACCAGGGCACCAACGAGGATGCAGCCAAGCACTTCCTCGAAACCTACCCGGATATGTGGACCAAGTGGGTCGCTCCGGATGTCGCCGAGAAGATCAAGGCCGCTCTTTAATATAGGAGACCGGCCGGGCTTGCCTGGCCGGTCTTTTTTGATGCGCGGCGTAAAACAATCAGGCCTTGTCGGTATTTTTACCGTCACGAAAAGGCAAACGTCGCAAACCGGGCATAACGCCGCGGCGGATCATGTCAAAACAGTGACCGCACGCAGGGAGCGCCAAGATTCCCAGTGCCCGTCGGATGCAGTCCAGGTCGATGCGATCCTGATCGCCGAGACCGGAGCAAACGGCCAATAACTTCCGGTAGACAAAGGGGACAGGAATGGCACTTTGCGAAGTATTGCCAGGATTTCTATGTAAATTTCCCGCCTTCAGCGACAACTCGATCCGCATGGCGCGCAAGAGCATCGATGACGGCTTCAAGGCACTCGTCAGAAGCTATATCGACATCATCGATGCGGCCGTGCAGCCGTTGCAGGTGTTCCTGAATTTTCTGGAACGTCTTTTCGTCACGTCGCCCTGGCCGATCATTCTTCTTGCCATGCTTGCGATCGTCTACTTCGGCAGCCGCAACATCCGCATCACCATCGGCACCGCTCTGTCGATGCTGGCTATCGGCCTGCTCGGGCTGTGGAACGACACGATGGTCACGCTGGCGATGGTGACGGTCTGTACCTTCATCGCCATCATCATCGGCATTCCGATCGGCATCCTGATGGCCCGCTCGGACCGCGTCCAGTCCTTCGTCAATCCGGTCCTCGACGTCATGCAGACGATGCCGAGCTTCGTCTATCTGATACCGGTCGTGATGATTTTCGGCATCGGCAAGGTGCCGGGCCTGATTGCGGTGGTGATCTACGCCGTCCCGCCGATGATCCGCCTCACCAATCTCGGCATCCGCCTCGTCGACAAGGAAGTGCTCGAAGCCGCCGATGCCTTCGGCTCCTCCAGCTGGCAGCGACTGAAGAACGTGCAGATACCACTTGCCCTTCCCACCATCATGGCCGGCATCAACCAGACGATCATGATGTCTCTGGCGATGGTCGTCGTTGCCTCGATGGTCGGCGTCGGCGGTCTCGGCAAGAACGTGCTGCAGGCGATCAACAACCAGTTCTTCACCGTCGGCTTCCTCAACGGCTTTGCGCTCGTAGCGATCGCCATCATTTTCGACCGCACCAGCCAGGCTTACGGTCGCCGGCTGCAGAAGCACTCGGAGGTCATCCATGGCTAGTCACGCGATCGAGGTGAAGAACCTCTACAAGATCTTCGGCCCCAACGGAAAAGCCTTTGTCGAACAGGTCAAGAACGGCCTCGGCAAGGCCGAACTCAACGAAAAGCACGGCCATGTGCTGGGGCTTCAGAACATCAACATCTCCATGCCCGCCGGTGGCGTCATGGTGGTGATGGGGCTTTCAGGCTCGGGCAAATCGACGCTCATCCGTCACATCAACCGGTTGATCGACCCGACGGCCGGCGAAGTGCTCTATGACGGCGTAGACGTCTGCAAGATGAACGAGAACGACCTTCGTGAATTTCGCCGCCACAAGACGGCGATGGTCTTCCAGAAGTTCGCGCTTCTGCCGCACAGGACCGTTATCGAAAACACGGTCTACGGTTTGGAAATCCAGGGCGTGCCCGACGGTGAGAGCCGCAAGCGGGCGCAAGGCTGGATCGAGCGTGTCGGCCTCAAGGGGTTCGAGAACCACTATCCGAACCAGCTTTCGGGTGGCATGCAGCAGCGCGTGGGGCTTGCCCGGGCGCTGACCAATGATGCCGACATCCTGCTGATGGATGAGGCCTATTCGGCGCTCGACCCGTTGATCCGCGTTGATATGCAGACCGTACTGCTCGACCTCCAGAAGGAGTTGAAAAAGACGGTCGTCTTTATCACCCACGATCTCGACGAGGCGCTACGCCTTGGCGACAAGATCGCCATTCTGCGCGATGGCAAAGTTGTCCAGCAAGGCACGGGGCAGGAGATTGTGCTCAACCCCGCCGACGAATACATCACCGCCTTCGTGAAGGAAGTGAACCGGGGCCGCGTGATCCACGTCGAGACGATCATGTCGCCGCTTTCCGGCAATCCGCAAGGCGTTCCGATCACGGTCGGCACCGCGCTTGAAAGTGCGGCGCGGATGATGACCATGGCCAAGGTTTCGGTGGCCCATGTCGTGGATGTCAACGGCAAGCCGCTCGGATCGGTTGACCTTTCGGCGATCATCTCTGCGATGGTGACCCCGGTCAGTCATGAGAGGCAGGCGGCTTAAACGCGACCGTCGTAACGATCTCAAACGGATGCAGGCTTCGGCTTGCGTCCGTTCTGCATTTCGCGGCTTCCCACACGTTGAGCCGCCGCTTTCGACAGGGCGATGAACGGTTTCTCGACAAGGAAGTGCGCAACGGCCGCAGCGACGATCACCGCCAACGCCATCACAAGCATCATCACCGTGCCGAACGCACCGCCGAGAGGGCCGAAGCCGTAGGCTGCCTCCCCGCCCATGGTACAATCACCGACGATCGGCAGCCCGGTAAATTTTCCCGCAAGACTGCCCCCATTGATCAGTCGCGACTGCACGAAAATGTGCACCATGTAGATGGCATAGGACAGCGTGCCGAGCCACAGGAACGGCGTGGCCTTCAGCGCCCGGCTGACATGACCGGCTTCACGACCGAAGATGCAGATCGCGATGGCAAATACCCAGGGCGCGAAAACGCTGGCCGGCCCCTTGCCTGCAAACGTCACGAAAAGCACCACCAGGGCCAGCGCGGCAACCTCCAGCACCGTGGCGAGCGCAGCAGGACGATCCGGACGCCCCTGATGAAAGGCGACCAAGTAGCCGCCCGCGAACCGATAAAGCAAGGCGCCAAGCGAGAAGCCGTAAACGCAGCGGATCAGGCCAAGCTGCCAGGTCGTGTCCATATAGAGCGGTGACAGCGACCAGATCGAGATCATTCCGACGAAGATCGCCGGGATGAAGGCAAGCCAGTGACGCCGTCCAAGGACCAGCACGGCAAAGCCGAAGAACAGATAGGTCCACATCTCGGCGGAAATACTCCAGCTAGGGCTATTCCAGACCAGACGCGTATCGAAGCCCACTCCATTCAGCAAGGCGAGGCTTGAAAACAGCTCCGCAATCGTCATGCCCTCAGAAAACGGTGCGGCCGCGTCTCCTCGCAAGGCAGGCACGGCCCAGCGAAGCAGTTCAAAGCCCAGGAAGAGCGCGAGCACGGCGACATGAAGCGGATAGATGCGTCCAAGCCGCAGCAGGGCGAAGCGGAAATAATCGGTTCCGGTTGCGATTCTCTGACTGTAGCCGTGCGCGATCACGAAACCCGACAGGACGAAAAAATAATCGACGAACAGGTAGGCGTTGCGGATGAAAGGGCTGTCGGAAATCGGGCCGGCCGCAGGGAAGTGCATGACGGCGACGAGAAGAGCGCAGATGCCGCGCCAGGAATCGAGCGCGAGAAAGCGCACCGGCCGGACGGTAGTCCCGGTACCCGCCTGCCTTGATGCTTCAGAACTGGCCATGCTCACGCTCCGCCCGTCAGGCGCCTGTGCGCCCAAAATGCTTTCCCATGCGCATAAGGCATCAGCCAAAAAGGACGTGTTAATTTGCCGCTCTGGTTTCATCGAAATGACGCGGAAGGGTGAATGCTTTGCCAACGCGGCCGAGCGACGGGCCACTTTTACTCCGCTTTAACCATAACGGCAGCAGTGTGCAGGCTGCAATACCAGCCTCTTGAGCCAGGAACCGTTCCGCTTGTCCGCCGCACCCGCCAGGATCTCCATTCCTCAGCCGCTCGACGATCGCATGGTGCGATTGATCCGCAGCCTGGCGATGCTGCTCTCCGGCTTCGGGCTCTTCATCATGGTTCTGACGCTCAACCCGTTTCAGGGCGACGGCGCGCCCGGCGATCCCAATTCGACCAGCACGGCGAACGTCGTCAACCAGATCGGCTATCTTGGCCTCGGCGGACTTTCCCTGTTCTCCATGATGTCGATCGTGGAGCCGAAGGTCCTTGGCCGGCTTGTCTCGCCGAGCTGGCTCGTACTTTTCGGCATCGCGTATTTCTCCTGCCTTCAGTCCTACGATCCCACCGCGTCTGCACGCGGCGTGACGTTGAGCCTCGTGGCGATGACCATCGTGGCAGGCGTGTTGACGCTCCCCCGCAGCGAGAAGGATTTTGCCGAGGCGGCGGCGAATGCGGTGCTGTTGCTGATCCTCATCAATTACGCAGCTCTGGTTCTACTGCCGCAGCAGGCGATCCATCAGGCGACCTCCGCCGAAGCCTGGCACGCCGGCTTCTGGCGCGGCCACCTGTCGCACAAGAACGTAACCGCGCCGGTATTCTCGGTCCTTGCGATGTTCGGCATCTACTGCTTCCGGGCGGGCGCACGTCGCCGCGGTGCCGCAATCGCGCTGCTCGCCATCCTGTTCGTGCTGCACACCGGCTCCAAGACGACCATCGGCTTCCTGCCCCTGGCGATCGGCATCGTGCTGGGTGGACGCGCCGTCAGAAGCCCCGGACTGATGATCGCGGTGCACCTGATCTTTGCGGTGGTGATCGGCTGCCTGACGGTCGGAACGATCTATTCGCCGGCATTGCAGGCCGCGACGGCGGCGATCCTTGAGGATTACACCTTTACCGGCCGCGACGCGATCTGGGAGTTCGCCTCCGACAGCATCGCGGCCAATCCGTGGTACGGCCACGGTTTCGCGAGTTTCTGGCAATCGCCGGTGATCATGGCCATGGAGGCGAATTTCGAGGCAAGCTGGGACGTGCGCGGCATCATATCCGCCCACAACACCTTTCTCGATGCGTTGCTGACCTATGGCATTCCGGGCGGCAGTATCATTCTCGCTGTGCTCTTTTTGAAACCGCTTGTCGATTACGCCCGCGCATCGCGCCGCGGCAGCAGCAACTTCGCCGATTTCTGCGTCATGGTCATCGTCTTCATGACCTATAACGGCATGCTCGAATCCTTCATCCTCAACCGCGCAGACCCGCAATGGATGCTGACGGCTTTCGCCGTGTTCGGGCTTGGCATGGCGGCGAGGCTCGATCTACGACAGGCGAAGTCGTAACATTGCTTGCATCCACATAAAGATATCTTTATATGTTCATTCAATTTGAAACAGGAATGAGCAAGATGAGCGTTGCCACCAATCCCCTTTCGGAACTTCTGGCTACCAAGGGCGTATTGCTCGCCGACGGCGCAACCGGCACGTCCCTTTTTGCGATGGGTCTTGAGGCTGGCGAAGCCCCGGAACTGTGGAACGAGGCGAAGCCGGAAAACATCACGAAGCTGCATCAGGATTTCGTCGATGCCGGTGCCGATATCATCCTCACCAATTCCTTTGGCGGCACGCGCCATCGCCTGAAGCTGCACAACGCGCAGGACCGTGTCTACGACCTCAACCGCCGTGCCGCCGAGATCGCGCGTGCGGTCGCCGACAAGGCACCCCGCAAGGTCATCACGGCGGGCTCCGTCGGCCCGACCGGGGAACTGCTGATTCCTCTGGGTGCTTTGAGCTACGAAGATGCGGTGGAGGCTTTCGCTGAACAGATCACCGGCCTGAAGGACGGCGGCGCCGAGGTTGCCTGGATCGAGACCATGTCCTCGCCCGACGAAATTCGCGCCGCTGCGGAAGCCGCAACCAAAGTCGGCATACCTTTCGTCTACACCGGTTCGTTCGATACGGCCGGCAAGACCATGATGGGCCTGCACCCGAAGGATATCCATGGGGTTGCGCGTGATATCGGCGAGGGCCCGGTTGCCGTCGGCGCCAACTGCGGCGTCGGGGCATCCGATATTATTTCATCCCTGCTTGATATGACCGAGGCCGATCCGACCGCGATCGTCGTCGTGAAGGGCAATTGCGGCATACCGGAGTTCCGCGGCTCGGAAATCTACTATTCCGGCACGCCGCCGTTGATGGCGGACTATGCGAACCTTGCCCGCGACGCGGGCGCCCGCATCATCGGCGGTTGCTGCGGCACGTCCTGCGAACATCTCGCAGCAATGCGCGGGGCTCTGGACAACTATACGCCGGGAGAACGCCCGACACTCGACGTCATCATCGAGCGCATCGGCCCCTTGCGCAACAAGACGGCCAACGCGGCGGCGCCGGCGCCCACGCGCGAACGCGGCAACCGTCGTCGCAGCTGATCCGCAGCCGGCAGCGCTATCAGGCCGTCGAGACGGCCTGATAATAGCGGACATATCCGTCCTTGAGGCCCGGCTTGATGCAGTCGGTCAGATAGACTGAAAGCTGGAAGATCGAATCAAGCCGCTGTTCTGCGGCGATCAAGTCGACGATATAGCGCGTCATCTCATCGAAACGATCGGGATTTTCGATAACGCTGCGCAGAAAAGCCGCAAGAAACAGCCGACGGCTGACGACGTTGGCATTCTCCCGCTGGGATGCGTCCAGCGGCAGCCGGTGCAGGAAGACATAGAGATCAAGGAACAGCAGCAGGCCCCAGAATTTTTCCGTATCGGCCGGCAGTCCGGCATCCGTATAGAGCTTCGCCTTGGCCTCGTTGAGGGTTTCCGTGCGGGACCAGCGCCCCAGATCGTAGCGGTATGTGAACGACGGATCGAAAACCACGCGGCCCGCAGCAAACAACGACAGACAGATGGCCCAGTCTATGTAGCCGCCCGTCGTCGGATGATGTTCCACGAAGGACCGCATGACCGAGAGGAATGGCCGGGTTCGGAATATGCTGTAATAGATGCTGTTGTTGCCCTTGACCTTGCGGCCGTAGTCGATGAGCCGATCAGCGGGCGTGTCTGCGTCGATGGTGAACCGTTCGGTGTGACGGACACCATCCGTCAGCGTCCAGATCTGCGTGGCGGGCCTGACACCAACGACATCTTCGGGCAAAGTTGCAAGATCGACGGCCTTCTCATCCTCCCGGAAGAAAATCAGATCGTCATCCCCCATCGGCATCAGAAAAGGCGTTTCGACGGTGCCGAAAGCCGGCCTCCAGTTATCCGGTGCGCTCACCGCATCGGATGCAACATAGTGAAGCCGGGGTGAAAGCGTCTCCAGCCACCGCCTCTTTTCAGCATCGCCGGAGTTGTCGGAAACAATGAGCCGTGCGTCGACGTGTCGGGCGTAGGCCAAGGCGCTTTCGATCGCTTGATGCGAGCCCTCGAGGCTACGCTTGCTGGGCATGTAGATCGTAAGGAGAGTCATGGAGCAATGCTCTGCGATTTATCGGTCACGGCTCAATAGCTACTCTTGGCTACGCGAGGCTTACGTCAAACAGCAACGACGCCAGCTTTACCCCAGCCTCATCGGTTAGTGCTGGCTGAGATAACGTGAAGCGATGGAATATCCATGTCTGCCATCTTCCAGAGTGCCCTGAAAAACTATTCAGCCGGCAAATACCGGCAATGCCTGCTTCAACTTTCCCCGTTGCTGAAGCGAAGCGACGCGACCACGCAAGCCCTGCTTTTGGCTGCCCAGTGCCATGCGAAGATGGAGCAGTTCCAGGAGGCGGCCGGCTTCTATACACGGGCGGCGCAAAGCGCTCCGGACAAGGGCCAGATGCTGAAGCTGATGGCCGCGACAATGCTGACCCGGACGAGCCAGACCCGAAAAGCCCTGCAGGCTGCGCGGATCGCTGCCCGCTCGGGCGCTTTCAGCACCGATGCGGAGGAAACCTTCCGTCGCTGTCTGCACGGCGCGCTCAATTTCGATGAATGTGCCGCCGAGGACCAGCGCTTTCTCACCTATCTCAAACACGGCGACAATCGCTACCTTGCCGTGGAAAAGCCTTTCGACCACATCACATGGTGCGCGGACGAAGCAATCAACGCGCGTCAGACACGGGTGCCGAATACGGAGGCTTTTACCGCGCAATCTCGTGCCGAGCGGC
This sequence comes from Pararhizobium arenae, assembly GCF_001931685.1. Classification (GTDB taxonomy): domain Bacteria; phylum Pseudomonadota; class Alphaproteobacteria; order Rhizobiales; family Rhizobiaceae; genus Pararhizobium; species Pararhizobium arenae. The sequence continues at coordinate 133,635 of NZ_MOOY01000009.1, forward strand.
GCAGCATGCCCCATACGTTCGCAAGCAAGATCAGACTTGGCTACCTCTCTGCCGATTTCATTGACCAGCACGCGACGATGCGCCTTTTCCAGGGCGCACTGATGCAGCACGACCCGGAAAAATTCGATGTCACGCTCTTTTGCCACACGCCGGAAAGCCTGCTGAAAAGGGATGGCGGACTGCGCCGCAGATATGGAAGGATCGTGCCGATCGGCCACCTCTCCGATGACGCGGCGGCGGACCTCATCCGGCATCACGGGATCGATATTCTGGTCGATCTCAAGGGGCACACGAAACATGCCCGTCCCGGCCTGGTCAACCGCGGGGCAGCACCGATCCAGGTCGCCTACCTCGGCTACCCCGGCAGCGCGACGGGTATCGACTGCGACTACATCATCTCCGACCGCATCGTAACGCCGGACACCAGCAAGCCTTATTATCACGAAAAGCTTTGCCGCATGCCGGAAAGCTATCAGGCCAATGACGACACCTGGCGCGCTCTTCCGCCGGCACTCTCGCGCAGGCAGCTGGGACTGCCAGAAAACGCCATCGTGTTCGCGGCCTTCAACGCGATCCGCAAGGTGACGCCGGCAACCGCGTCTCTCTGGATGAAAATCCTCAAGGCAACGGGCAACAGCGTGCTGTGGATGCTCTGCGAAGACCATTTCGCCCGGGACAACATGCTGAATTTCGTCGAGGCGAACGGCATTGCGAGAGACCGTATCCTGTTTACGGACGGCGCCGACTACGAGGTTCATATCGCCCGGCTGCGCGCGGCCGACATCGGGTTGGATACGTTTCCCTATAACGGCCACACCACCACCTCGGACAAGCTCTGGGCCGGCCTGCCCGTGCCGACGATGAAGGGGACACATTTCGCCTCCCGGGTTTCCGAAAGCCTGCTGACCGCCCTCGACGTTCCCGAACTCATCGCGGAAAACGCACGAGATTACGTGGCGCTTTGCACGCGTCTCGCGACAGACCACGCTGCGCTCAGGGCGATGAAGGAGAAACTGGCGGAAAACCGGTTTCGCGCGCCGCTGTTCGATACCGAACGCTTCACCCGCCATCTGGAATCCGCTTACGCCATGATGATCGCTCGCGCCCGGGAAGGGCTGGAGCCGGACCACCTCGACGTTGCAACGCTGCCGCCGCGGACGACACCCTTCCGATATTACGAAACCGAAGACGAACTAACGAGGAAACGTGCATGACCACCCTGCCCGATCGCGATACAGTTGCCGAGAAACTGGCAACCCTGGCCGAGCCGGATCGTTCCTATATCGAGCTCCTGATGCAGAACCCTGTGCAGGACGATCATCTGCTGGAGGGGCTTTACCGCCATCTCGACATAGCCTCCGGCGGACGTTTTCTGAACTCCCTGAAGCTTGAAAAACTCGGCGAATGGCTCGGCAACGCCGCCCCGGCCCGGCTGCAGATTCGTCTTATGGAAGTTGCGCGCTCGGGCCAGCATGCCGCCTATCAAGCATTTCGCAACGGCCTCAGCCGCTCGGGCGGACTTCAGCGCGCGTACCCGGAGGTCTGACCCGTCAGGGCGCACCGGGCACTTTGCGCACCACGGCAATGATCGGCCCCATGGGATGCGCGTTGTCGTAGCGGTTCAGCGCCGGCGCGTAGAGGCTTGAGATCGAACCGTCCAGAAAGAGCGCGTTCGGACAACCGAGCGTGTCTCGGAAAAGGGTCGCGAAATCGTGAAAGCGGACCTTTTCCAGCGAGATCGCCAGCAGCACATTTCCCTGGCGATCGACACCGACGCCGTTGCGGATCTGCAGGCTGTCGCTTTGCGGCAGGAATGCCGCATGAAGCGCGCCATCAATTACCAACATCGGACCGGACTGGGTGGCGAAATCCGGTTTATGGCTGCCAGCGAGATACGCCTCGGTTTCCATCAAGCCGGCAGTGTTGTCCTCGATGAAGAAGATGCCGTTGGGCTTGAGGTAAAAGTTGCCCCAGCCATTGCGGCGCGCGACCGCCTTACGCTCGACACCATCGGTGACCAGCAGGCCGACGGAACTCAGATCCGCCTCGTACATGCCGCCATTCATCGCGAAGACGAGATACTCCTGCTCGCGGCGCAGATCTTCCACCAGGGGCTGGAAAGCGCCATAGGCTTCGCCGTCGCGACCCTGATGGACGACACGGATATTGTCCTTTGCGGGATCGAAGCGGCAGACGGCGTAGGACTGGCCGAGGTGGGACACCGTTTCGCAGGCGGCTTCAGCGGCATCGACGGCAGTAGCCATGGCAATTCCCAGACAAAAGAGGCGAAGCATATCGATGCCCTGTTACGAAAGAATCGATAGTTGCACGCGGACGGAAGCAAAAGCGAGGCGCTTCAACGTTCAAGTGCCGCCATATGAAACCGCAATTGCTCCGGCGGATAGCGATAATCTGCTCCGACGGGACAGCCGGCGCGGGCGAGACAGCCTGATTGCATACAGCCCGTCTCTCCCGACTCGGTTTTGAGATAACTGCGGCACGGTTGGTACTGAAACCCCTCGCCAGTAATTGCCGCGGCAGGACAATGTGTGAGGCAAGGTTTTTCCGCACAGCTTTCGCATGGATGTTGGGTCGTCTGATGCCTCGGCACCGCGAACGAGCACCCGAAGCCCAAAGCGCCGCGATAACCGTGCCAGAGACCGTATTGGTGATGAATGAGAATGCCGAGGGGCGATGACGTCAATCCTTCCGCCTGCATGGCCCAGCGCTGGAATGGCTGCCATGGCGGATCGGAGGGGAAATAGACCGTAGCGCCAAATTGCCGAGAGAGCGGCCGCAGCACCGCCTTCGACCAGTTGTCGAGCGGGTGCTCGCCGCCGAGATCGGATTGCGCGCTTCTCCAGGCCGAAAAGGGTCGCCAAAGGGAACCACCGACATTGCCGACGAGCACGACACTTTTTGCCTGCCGACCCTCCTCAAGATACGGGGCGTTTTCCTGCTCATCGACATTCACCACGCCGCGTAAAAAAAGACCGTGCGGCTGAAGAGCCGCACGGAGGTCGTCAAGCAAATGATCGTTGTTGGCCGGGCCGGTCATTTCGGCTTCGGTCCCTGGGTCTGATAATGCGGTCGCCAGACTTCTTTCTGGATGAAATCAGCCACCTGCGCCGCGCCGCCTTGCTCCCTGGCGCGTTCGGGCTCTCTTCAAGTGAAAGCGTCGGGCATCGAATCCTTGCGCTTGGCGATGTAGTCGAGAAGCGCCTGATCGATCGCGGCATCAAGCGGCGGGGCCTCGTAATGGTCAAGCCAGCTGCGGGCGAGCGCATTGGCACGCTGCTCGATCCGCTTTTCGCCTTCCACTTCCCACTGCTCGAAGGAGTTGTTGTCGGCGAGTGCCGAGCGATAGAAAGCCGTCTGGAAGTTTGCCTGGGTATGGGCGCAACCGAGATAGTGGCTGCCGGGGCCAACTTCGCGGATGGCATCCAGCGCCTGCGCGTTTTCGGAAAGATCGACGCCCTCGGCCATCTTCTGCATCATACCGAGCTGGTCCTGATCGATCATGAACTTCTCATAGGACGACACCAGACCGCCTTCGAGCCAGCCCGCGGCGTGCAGCACGAAGTTGGTGCCGGCCAGCAGCGTCATGTTGAGCGTCGAGGCCGATTCGTGGGCGGCCTGCGCATCGGGAACCTTCGAGCCACAGAGCGAACCGCCGGTACGGAACGGCAGACCCAGACGGCGGGCGAGCTGGGCCGCACCATAGGACACCAGCGACGGCTCCGGCGTGCCGAAGGTCGGCGCACCCGACTGCATCGAGATCGAGGCCGCGAAGGTGCCGAACAGCACGGGCGAGCCCTTGCGGATCAACTGCGTGAAGGAGGCGCCGGCCAGAACTTCCGCCAGAATCTGCGTCAACGTGCCGGTCACCGTCACCGGGCTCATGGCGCCGGACAGAATGAACGGCGACACCACGCTCGCCTGATTGTGACGCGCGTAGACCTTCAAGGCACCGAGCATGGTTTCGTCGAAGACCATCGGCGAGTTGGCGTTGATCAGGTTCAAGGTCACGCAGTTGTTTTCGACGAAGTCGTCGCCGAAGACGAGCTTGGCCATGGCGATCGTGTCTTCGGCGCGCTCAGGTGCTGTCACCGAGCCCATGAACGGCTTGTCGGAATATTTGATATGGCTGTAGACCATATCGAGATGGCGCTTGTTGACCGGAATATCGACCGGCTCGCAGACCGTGCCACCCGAAGAGTGCATCGACGGCGCCATATAGGCGAGCTTCACGAAATTGCGGAAATCCTCGATCGTCGCGTAACGGCGGTTGCCGTCGAGATCGCGCACGAAGGGAGGGCCGTAGACCGGCGCGAACACCGTCGCCTTGCCGCCGATGTGGACACTGCGCTCCGGATTGCGCGCATGCCAGGTAAACTCCTTCGGCGCAGTCTTGAGCAGATCGCGGCAAAGACCCTTGGGAAAATGCACGCGCTGGCCGCGAACATCGGCGCCGGCTTCTCTCCAGAGTTCGAGAGCCTCGGCATCGTCGCGGAACTCGATGCCGATCTCTTCCAGAATGAGGTCGGCATTGCGCTCGATCAGCGCCAGGCCTTCCTCGTCCAGAACCTCGTATTCGCGAATCTTGCGGGTGATATAGGGAAGCGAAGGAGCGGGACCGCCACCGGTGCGCGACGCACGTCTTGCCGCAGCGCCTCGCCCCTCACCACGCGCGCGGCGACCGCCGGTATCCGCTGTCTGTTCTGTCACGTCGCTCATGTCTTCTGTCCTCTCCCACGCAGCATCCTGCGCTTGAATGATGGTCTTATGCTACCAAGGCATGCCTGCCGGACGGGTCTTAATGCGTCGCCGGATGGCGCAAGCCCGACAGGCCCGAAATGCAGATTGCGACACGTCGTCTTACCGCGTCGTTTTCAAGCGCGCCTGATAAAATATTGTTTTCCCATGCACAACGCCCACGGCAATTCCAGCGCCGGGAAAGCTTCGTCGTTTTTCATCGCATGCGACGTCGCAATCGAAAAGAGCTTTTGCGGCGGCGAAAGCTAAGTATAGTGCCAGTGTCGGGTGATATCCCGCCGGGAACCGAGGAAACCTATCATGGCAGATGACGATATCATTCTCGAGGAGCTTTCCGATGAAGAGCTCGTGCAGCAGATGCACGACGACCTCTACGACGGATTGAAGGAGGAGATCGAGGAAGGCACGAATATCCTGCTCAGCCGCGGCTGGGCGCCCTACGACGTGCTGACCCAGGCACTCGTCGAGGGCATGCGTATCGTCGGCATCGACTTCCGCGACGGCATCCTGTTCGTGCCGGAAGTTCTGCTGTCCGCCAACGCCATGAAGGCCGGCATGAACATCCTGCGCCCGCTGCTTGCCGCCACCGGCGCGCCGAAGCAGGGCAAGATGGTGATCGGCACGGTCAAGGGCGACATTCACGACATCGGCAAGAACCTCGTCGGCATGATGATGGAAGGCGCCGGCTTCGACGTGATCGACCTCGGGATCAACAATCCGGTCGAAAACTATCTGGAAGCTATGGAGCGCGAGAAGCCGGATATCGTCGGCATGTCGGCGCTGCTCACCACCACCATGCCCTACATGAAGGTCGTGATCGACACGATGAAGGAAAAGGGCCTGCGCGACGACTACGTCGTTCTCGTCGGCGGCGCACCGCTGAACGAGGAATTCGGCAAGGCCGTGGGCGCCGATGCCTACTGCCGCGACGCCGCGGTTGCGGTGGAAACGGCCAAGGACTTCATGAAGCGCAAGCACAATCAGCTTTCGGGCGCCTGATCGCCCGCACGCATTGTTACGCAAGAAAGCCGGCCACACCATGAACGGCGTGGCCGGCTTTCTTATATTCGCCCGTGACGGGAATGGGCGAACTAGCGGTCAATCATCAGTTGGCTGCGCGTTCTACGCTGCGGCCGGCATCCTGGGTGGCATCGACGGCATTTGCCGTATCCTGTCCCACGCCACGGATCGTGTTGCCGCAGGCGCTGAGCGTGGTGATCGAGAAGAGCACGATACCGATGGTGGCGATGGTCTTTGCAGTCATGGTAGGGTTCCTTACACTGAGACAGGACATTGGAGAGACATGATGATGTCGCTCGCAGAACGCACGAAACGCGAAAAAGTTCACATCATCGGTTGTGGCGCGATCGCGCGCGAAATTCTGGCCGTCTGCGAGGCGAACGGGCTCGATCACATCGACCTCGTCTGTCTGCCCGCCATCTGGCACAACACGCCCGACAAGATCACCCCCGGGGTCAAGGACGCGATCGAAAAGGCCCGCGCAAAGGGTTTCGAGCGCATCTTCGTCGCCTATGCCGATTGCGGAACAGGCGGCATTCTGGACCGGCTGTGCGAAGAAGAAGGCGTCGAGCGCATCGCCGGACCGCACTGTTATTCCTTTTTCGCCGGCAATGACGATTTTGCCCGCCGCTGGGAGGACGATTTCACGTCCTTCTTTCTGACCGACTTCCTCGTCCGGCAATTCGAAGCTTTCGTCATCGAGCCGCTCGGCCTCGATCGGCACCCGGAACTGCGCGACATGTATTTCGGGCATTACAAAAAGCTCGTCTATCTCTCTCAGCGGGAAGACGAAGACCTGCAAGAACGGGCGGAAAAAGCGGCGGAGCGGCTTGGGCTTGCCTATGAGTACCGCTTCACAGGTTATGGCGACCTGGCATCCGCACTGAAAAGCGCCTGAATCGGCAACGCTTCGTTAGGCTTAAGGTGAGTTTGGCCACCTGCCCGCCTCCCCCTTAATTCCATCGTAATCGCCGCCCCGCAGACTTGGCCCATAAACAAAAAAGGGCCACGGGGATGACAGACATTTTTCTCGGTGCGCAAGCCCGCGCACAGCAGACCAAGGCAGCGCAGGCCGCGGATCATGCGCAACTTTCCGACATCCTGCACGATCTTGCCGCCCGCTCCGGGCCAAGCATTACGCTGCGTGATCTGTCGATCGCCATGCAGGACCGTTCCTTCGGCGCGTTCCTCGTCGTTTTCGCGCTTCCAAACCTTATCCCCCTGCCCCCCGGCGCAACCTTCATTCTCGGCCTGCCCTTGATCTTCATCGCCTGGCAGATGGTCACCTCGCGCGACAACCGCATCCACCTGCCGAAGCGCATGGGCGACTATGCCTTCGATCGAGATTCCTTCCGCACGCTCGTATCCCGCATCACGCCCTGGCTCAGACGGGCGGAAACACTGGTAAAACCGCGCCTCTGGTTTGTCAGCAGCCGCCTGTCCGAACGGTTGATCGGCGTGCTCGCACTCATCCTCGCGATTATCATTTTCCTGCCGATCCCGTTCGGCAACTGGCTCCCGGCCTTCGCACTCGCCGTCATGGGCTTCGCCCTCACCGAGCGTGACGGCTTGGGCCTGGCAGCCAGCCTGGTGATCGGCGCCGCCTCCCTCGTGCTGGTCGGCACGCTCGTTTTTGCCGCCGGCGCATTGCTGACCCTGATCTTCTGAGAGACCGGATATGGAAAAGCCAATCCTCGTCGTCACCGCCGGTGGGCGCAATCCGCAGATCCTGATCAATGCGCTGGCCGAGCGCTTTTCCGATGTGTCGGTGCTGGAAGAACAGCCCGAATCGAAAAAGCTTTTCCTCAAACGACGGGCGAAGAAGCTGGGCTACATCACCGCTGCCGGCCAGTTTGCGACCATGGCCGCCTCGAAATTCGGTAAGCGTTTCACCGAAAAGCGTGCCGAAGAGATCGTTCGCCAATACGGCGTCAACGACGCGCCAAACGACACCATTCCGGTAACGCGGATCGACAGTATCAATTCGCCGGAGGCACTGTCGCATATTGCGAGGCTGCGTCCGGCCGCGATCTTCCTTGTCAGTTGCCGCATGCTGACCCCGGCCACGCTGGCCGCCATCACCTGCCCCGTCATCAACTTCCACGCCGGCATCAATCCGCAATATCGCGGCCTGATGGGCGGCTACTGGGCTCGGGTTAGGAACGATCTCGATAACTTCGGCTCGACCGTGCATCTGGTCGACGCCGGCGTCGATACCGGCGGCATTCTCTACCAGCAGCGCATCACGCCGGCCAGAAACGACAGCATGCACACCTATCCGCTGCTGCAGACCGCCGCCGCAACGGGCATCGCCATCCGCGCGGTGGAAGACGCGCTCACCGGCAGGCTCATGCCGCAAACAAGCGATGCGCCCTCGCAGCAATGGTATCACCCGCCGATCTGGACCTGGGCCTGGAACGGCCTGACCCGCGGCATCTGGTAACAATCCTCAGCGATTTTTGAGAGGTCGCTTTTGGACACGTCCCGCGTCGTGCCAAGATGCGCCCGCTTGCGCCGAGTTGCGCATTGTCGGACCAGAGGAGAACAGACGCGCATGGCAGACCGCATTATCGTTTACTGGCGCGATATTCCCGCGCAGGTCATCATCAAGCAGGGCCGCAAAAACGCCAAGCGCGAGCTTTCGCTGCGCTTCACGGAAGCCATCGACATGGCCGCGATGCGCACGGGTGCTGCCGAAACCGACGATTACCTCGCGGAATGGCGCAAGGCCGATCCGGTTCCCGTCTCCGACGACCTCGAAGCCGAAGCCGACGAGGCCGCAGCCGAAATCGAGGCGGCCTATGACAAGGAGCGTCTGGTCGCGCTGGTCAAGGCCGGGGGCCGGGACAATGTCTGACCTCAAACCAGCAGACAAACCCGTGAAAGGCAATGCCGCACCGGCGAAGAAAGCCACGACCGGCGCCTATACGCCCTCCGGTGTTTCGCCGAACCGTCGCGCTCGCCGCAGCTATACGATCCGTCTCTGGTCCGTCCGCCATTCACGCTTCCTCGAATGGTTCTACCACCGCTTCGCCGATCTCTTCCTGCTGCTGCATCCGCTGTGGAAGGCGCTGGGCTACAACCGCGTCGAAGCCCCGATCACCTTCGTCGAGCGTAACGTCAAGGGCCTGCTGTTCGACTGTCGCATGTGCGGTCAGTGCGTGCTGTCGTCCACGGGCATGTCCTGTCCCATGAACTGCCCCAAGCAGTTGCGCAACGGGCCTTGCGGCGGCGTACGGGCCAACGGCAATTGCGAAGTCGAGCCGGATATGCCCTGCGTCTGGGTCAAGGCCTGGGAGGGTTCCAGGAACATGGTGAAGGGCGATGCGATCATGAACGTGCAGAAGCCGGTCAACCAGTCGCTGCGCGAAACCTCCTCCTGGCTGCGCGTCACCGCGCAGGCTGCAGAGGCAAAAGAAGCCGCCGCAAAGGACGCATGATGGCCCATATCGACGAAAACCCGCTCGGCCGCCATCTTCCGCTTGATCCCCTGCCCGGTCATTCCTCGCGCGGCCGTCTGGAGCGCGTCCTGCGTCGCGGCGAATTCGCGGTCACTGCCGAACTCAACCCGCCGGACAGCGCCAATCCCGACGACGTTTACGAGCGCGCCGCGATCTTCGATGGCTGGGTGGACGGCATCAACGCCGTCGATGCCTCCGGCGCCAATTGCCATATGTCGTCCGTCGGTATCTGCGCCCTGCTGACACGCATGGGCTATGCCCCGATCATGCAGATCGCCTGCCGCGACAAGAACCGCATCGCCATTCAGGGTGACGTTCTGGGTGCCGCCGCCATGGGCGTGACCAACATCATGTGCCTGACCGGCGACGGCGTGCAGGCCGGCGACCAGCCGGGCGCAAAGCCGGTCTTCGACCTCGACTGCATGTCGCTGCTCGAAACCGTACGCACGATGCGCGACAATTCGAAATTCCTGTCCGGCCGCAAGCTGACCACGCCGCCGCAGGTCTTTCTTGGCGCCGCGATCAATCCCTTTGCGCCACCCTATGATTTCCGGCCGCTCCGGCTCGCCAAGAAGATCGAGGCCGGCGCCCAATTCGTCCAGAGCCAGTATTGCTTCGATGTGCCCATGTTCAAGCGCTACATGGACCGCGTGCGCGATCTCGGCCTCGACGAGAAATGCTACATCCTTGTCGGCGTCGGGCCGATGGCGTCGGCCAAGACCGCCAACTGGATCAGGAACAACGTGCCAGGCATCCACATTCCCGATGCGGTGATCAAGCGGCTGGAAGGCGCACAGGATCAGAAGAAGGAAGGCAAGCAGCTCTGCATCGACATCATCAACGAGGTGAAGGAGATCAAGGGCGTCTCGGGCATCCATGTCATGGCCTACCGGCAGGAAGAATATGTCGCGGAAATCGTCCACGATTCGGGCGTGCTGAAGGGCCGCACGCCCTGGAAGCGCGAGCGCAATCCGGGTGACGATACGGTGCAGCAGCGCATAGAGGATCTGAAGGACGGCAAGACGGAAAATCAGGAACAGATGGCAGAGACTGCAGCACATCATCCGCACTGAACCCGACTTGCCCCCCGGAAACGCCGGAAAACGGGGTTTTCCACCACAAACGAAACAATCGGGCACGGCGAAGGGCCTGGCCTTTTGACAATCCACCCGGGCGCACTACTAAGAAAGCGCTCGCCCACAGAGGATCAGACATGACCCGTACCATTGTTGCCTCCGCCACCCGCGAAATCATCATCGGCTTCGATCAGCCCTTCTGCGTCATCGGCGAGCGCATCAACCCGACCGGCCGCAAGAAGCTCGCCGCCGAGATGATCCAAGGCAATTTCGATACGGTCATCAAGGATGCGCTGGAGCAGGTCGCCGCGGGCGCCACCATGCTGGACATCAATGCGGGCGTGACCTCCGTCAATCCGAACGAAACCGAGCCGGGCCTGCTGGTCCAGACGCTGGAAATCGTTCAGGGCCTCGTCGATATCCCGCTCGCGATCGACAGCTCCGTCACCGCCGCTATCGAAGCCGGCCTGAAGGTCGCCAAGGGCCGCCCGCTGGTCAATTCCGTGACCGGCGAGGAAGAAAAGCTCGAAGCCATCCTGCCGCTGGTCAAGAAATACGACGTACCGGTCGTTGCCATCTCCAACGACGAGACCGGTATCTCGATGGACCCGGACGTGCGCTTTGCCGTTGCCAAGAAGATCGTGGAGCGTGCCATGGACCATGGCATCAAGCCGCACGATATCGTCGTCGACCCGCTGGTCATGCCGATCGGCGCGCTGGGCGATGCCGGCCGTCAGGTGTTCCAGCTGCTTTACCGGCTGCGCAACGAACTGAAGGTCAACACCACCTGCGGCCTCTCCAATATCTCCTTCGGCCTGCCGCATCGCCACGGCATCAATGCCGGCTTCATCCCCATGGTGATCGGCGCCGGCATGACGTCCGCGATCATGAACCCCTGCCGCCCGCAGGAAATGGAAGCCGTACGTGCCGCCAACGTGCTGAATGGCACCGACCAGAACTGCACCAACTGGATCATGACCTACCGCGACCACAAGCCGGCGGAAGCCGGTGCCCCCGCAGCCGCGGCGTCTGCTGCTCCGGCAGCGGGTGGCGGTCGCCGTGGTGGACGTGCAGCCCGCGCCGGCGCCGGCGCACGCTCTGAATAAACAGGAGGCGCCAGAAGGCGTCTCATCTCACGACATGCTGTCCTCCGGTCCACATGGGGGACAGAACCAGGAAAGAAAGAATATGTTTTTGAGTGCAGAGCTTCTGAAAGAGGTCGCAAGTTTCTGGTTTCAGGCGCCGCTGGTGATGTCTTCCCGTCTGAGAGACTTTTCGACCGCCACCGCCAGCGCTGCCGAGACGAATCGCATGGTCACGGAAAAGCTCTCGGCAGCCGCCGAAAGCTTCGTTGCATTGAACACCGCAATCCTGAAGGAAGGCATCGACGCCGTGGCGTCGCTTTCGACCGGAAGCTGTTCCAGCGTCATGGACGCCTCCGATCGCCTTGCGGTCGCGGCGCTCAAACCCTACGGCAAACGCATTCGCGCCAACGCCCGTCGCCTTGCCAAGTAAACCTCTGGCGAAATAAAAGGACCCCATCGTGTCGCCCAAGGAAAACCGCAGCGATCCCCTCGTGCTCTTCATGCCCTCCGGCAAGCGCGGTCGTTTCCCGGTCGGGACACCGGTGCTGGATGCGGCTCGCTCGCTCGGGGTCTATGTGGAAAGCGTCTGCGGCGGGCGCGCGACCTGCGGGCGCTGCCAGATCACAGTGCAGGAAGGCAACTTCGCCAAGCACCAGATCGTCTCGAAGATCGAGAACCTGTCGCCCAAGGGGCCGAAGGAAGAGCGCTACGAGCAAATTCGCGGCCTGCCGGAAGGCCGCCGTCTTTCCTGCTCTTCGCAGATTCTCGGCGATCTCGTCGTCGATGTGCCGCAGGATACGGTGATCAATGCGCAGGTGGTGCGCAAGGCTGCAACCGACCGCGTCATCGAGCGCAACGCCGCTGTCCAGCTCTGCTATGTCGAGGTCGAGGAACCCGACATGCACAAGCCGCTCGGCGATCTCGACCGCCTGAAGGCCGTGCTTCAGAAGGATTGGGGCTGGAAGGACCTGCTGATCGCCCCGCACCTCATTCCGCAGCTTCAGGGCATCCTGCGCAAGGGCAACTGGGCGGTGACCGCCGCCATCCACCGCGACATGGATAGCTCGCGCCCGTTCATCGTCGGCCTCTGGCCGGGCCTCAAGAACGAAGCCTACGGCATCGCCTGTGACATCGGCTCGACGACCATTGCCATGCACCTCGTCTCGCTGCTCTCCGGCCGTATCGCCGCCTCCTCGGGCACATCCAACCCGCAAATTCGCTTCGGCGAAGACCTGATGAGCCGTGTCTCCTACGTGATGATGAACCCGGATGGTCGCGAGGCCATGACCAAGGCCGTGCGCGAGGCCGTCAACCAGCTGATCGGCAAGGTCTGCGAAGAGGGCAATGTCGATCGCCACGATATTCTCGATGCCGTCTTCGTCGCCAACCCGATTATGCATCACCTGTTCCTCGGCATCGACCCGACGGAACTCGGGCAGGCACCGTTCGCGCTCGCTGTTTCCGGCGCGCTGCAATACTGGGGCCATGAAATAGACCTGGACATCAATCGCGGCGCGCGCGCCTATCTGCTTCCGTGTATCGCTGGCCACGTCGGTGCGGATGCCGCCGGGGCGACCCTTGCTGAAGGACCCTACCGGCAGGATCGTATGATGCTGCTCGTCGATGTCGGTACCAATGCCGAAATCGTGCTCGGAAACCGTGAACGCGTCGTCGCCGCCTCCTCCCCCACCGGTCCGGCCTTCGAAGGTGCAGAGATCTCTTCAGGCCAGCGCGCGGCTCCCGGCGCAATCGAGCGCGTGCGCATCGATCCGGTGACGCTGGAGCCGCGTTTCCGTGTGATCGGTGTCGACAAATGGTCGGATGAGGATGGTTTCAGCGAGGCCGCTGCCGCTGTCGGCGTGACTGGCATCTGCGGCTCGGCGATCATCGAGGTCGTCGCGGAAATGTACCTCTCCGGCATCATCTCGGAGGATGGCGTCGTCGATGGCGGCATGGCCGAGCGCAGCCCGCGCATCATCCAGAACGGTCGCACCTTTTCGTACCTGCTGCATGACGGCGACCAGCGCATCACCGTGACGCAGAACGACGTGCGCGCCATCCAGCTCGCCAAGGCAGCGCTCTATGCCGGCATCAAGCTGCTTATGGAAAAGCAGGGTGTCGAGCATGTCGATACGATCCGCTTCGCAGGTGCCTTCGGCTCTTTCATCGATCCGAAATACGCGATGGTGCTCGGTCTGATCCCGGATTGCGATCTGGATGAGGTCAAGGCCGTCGGCAATGCCGCCGGTACCGGCGCGCTGATGGCGCTCCTCAACCGGGGCCACCGCCGCGAGATCGAGGAAACCGTCAAGAAAATCGAGAAGATAGAGACGGCGCTTGAATCGAAATTTCAAGAGCATTTCGTCTATGCCATGGCGATGCCGAACAAGGTCGACAGGTTTCCGAAGCTTGCCAGCGTCGTGACATTGCCGGAACGAAAAGTGCTTTCGGACGATGGCGGCGAAGGTGGCGGACGCCGACGCAGACGCAGCCGCGAATAGGCGAGGCAGAACGGACGCAAAATGTGAAGGATCCCCGGAACTCCGGCTCGCTTTCTGCGTTTTGGCGACACTGTGGATCAAGCTGTCGCCCTCAAAACCCTCATCGATCAGAACAATGCCGCCCTCGAGGCGGCGCAGGAACTCGTGTATCTCGCAAACCTTGAACGCGGCATCATCCGCAAACAGGGCAAACGCGGATTTCTGTATTACGACCACGATGGCAAACGCATAACCGACCCGGACGAACTGAAACGCATCGCCGCACTTGCCATTCCACCGGCCTACACGGATGTCCTGATCTCGCCCGATCCCTTAAGCCACCTGCAGGCGACAGGCTACGACCAGCGGGGGCGCAAGCAGTATCGTTATCATCCCCAATGGCACGTCGAGAGAGGCCGTGACAAATTCGCACTTCTTCCCACCTTCGCGGCAGCTCTCCCCCGCATACGCGAAAAGGTCGATCGTGATCTGAGGCAACGAAAGCCCGGCCTTGAGAAGGCACTGGCAACCGTTGTGCTTCTACTCGACAGGCTTTTTATCCGCATCGGAAATCCCGTCTATGCCGCCGAGAACGGCTCCTTCGGCTTGACGACCTTGAAGAACCGGCATGTGAAGATCGAAGGATCCAGCGTGCATTTCAACTTCAAGGGTAAATCCGGCAAGGAATGGCGCCTAAAACATACGGACAGGCGCATCAGCCGCGCGATCCAGACCCTGCAGGAGTTGCCCGGCCAGCAGCTGTTCCAGTATCTCGACGAGGACGGAAAGCGTCATTCCATCCGCTCGCAGGATGTAAATGCCTATATACGCGAGGCCGCCGGCGCCGACTTTTCCTCACGCCAGTTCCGGACCTGGGGCGCGACCCATATGGCGGCAACGGCCTTGGCCACGATGGAGCCTCCGACGAGCCAGCGACAACTGAAACAACAGGTCAATGCCGTGATCGATGAGGTCGCATCAAGGCTGGTCAACACGCGTGCCGTCTGCCGCTCGTCCTACATCCATCCGCGTGTCTTTGAGGATTTCGAGACGGGAGCCCTGATGGAACTGGCGCGCATGCGCGCCAGCCGCAGCACATCCTTGCTGCGCTGGATGGAAGAGGACGAAATCCGCGTCATGCGGTGGCTGAGGCAGGCCGCAGAAAGCGCCGGTTAGCGGCGGATGCGCCGCTACCAAGCCATCGTCCGGATCAGTTGAGCGCGATAAACGCGGCCCGCACATGCTCTGCCACGGCCAGCACCGGCGCCGGCGCATCCTCTATCACCTTCAGGCCGATATTATATTGGCCAAGCTCCGGCAGGCCTTCCGCATCACCCAGCTCCACAAGTTCGCCCTGCACGAGGTAACGCGGCAGCGGCGCGATGGCGAGGTCTGCCTGAATGGCCGCTCTCTGGCCGGTGGTGTGCGCGCTCAGGAACGCGACCCGGAAGCGGCGGCCGGCCCGTGACAGACGCTCGACGGCGTCCGCACGCCAGACGCAGCCGTCCTCCCACATCGAGACCGGCAGCGGGTCCTTGGTATGGGCCGTGCCGCAGCGGATGCCCGCCCAGACCAGCTTTTCCTGCACCAGAATTTCCCCGGCGCTGCTCTCGTCATCGAAGAAGCTGTTGTAAATGACGATATCCATGCGGTGCTCGTCCACGCGCTTGCGCATGACGTTGCTGGTGCCGATCGTCACGTCCACCGTCACGTTGGGATAGGATTCGGCGAAACGTTTCAGCACTTCCGGCAGAATGCGCTCGCCGATATCCTCCGGCGCACCGACCCGTACGATGCCGTTCATATCCGGCAACAGGAAGCGCGAGACCGCTTCGTTGTTCAGCGCCAGCATGCGCCGGGCAAAACCAAGCAGCACCTCCCCTTTTGGCGTCAGCGACACGGACCGGGCATCACGCAGGAACAACACGCAGCCCAGCGTCTCCTCCAGCTTCTTGATCTGCATCGATACGGCCGAGGGGGTTCGATAGACGGTTTCAGCCGCCGTCGTAAAATTGCCGGTCTCGGCGATGGCGACGAACGTCTTCAACACGTCGAGTTCGAGGAGCGGCAGCACGTGCCGGAGCATCATATTCATAGCGACCTCATCTATCAGTTTTTCTGAAAGATAACTTGATTTCATTTCGTTTGATTGAACATGCATGCGCGCTCATAGTCAAGGCATACAGTTGAGATTGAAGGAAAAGGCCATGCGGAACACCGCCTCGAACATCCCTTCGCCCCCACTGGCTATGGAAGATGCAATCCGCTCGCTCACGAACTGGGCTCTCAAAAAGATTGCAGAACAGCGGGTGACGGCAACGCGGCGCCTGACGCAGGAAGAAATCGGAAAACTTCCGGAAAACCTGCGCCAGGACATCAGCAGCAAGCATCAAGAGAAGTGATGAAAGACATCAAATATATTCTCTTGAATGATGAATGAGGTTGCGGCATTACAGTTTCATGGTCGCGACCTTTTGACGAACTCTCAAAAGGAAACCAGTACAATGTCAGTTCACAGCTTCGAAACCTCCCATGGTTCACCCACCGGTGTCGCAGGCGTTCTTCATGGCGTCAGCGGCTTGAGCCATCGCATGCTTGCCTCCTGGCGCCGTCACCGCGCCGAGCGGGCTCTCGAAGGCCTTTCCTTCGACACGCTGAAGGATATCGGCTTTCCGTCCGCCGATGGTCTCGTAAGACATAACGTCGCCAAGGCGGATTCAGCGACACGATGACGTCGACTGCACAGAACAAGACAGCCTCCCATCCTCCCAAAGACTGCAGCTGTTGAAGAAGGGCATTCCCACACGATCGGAATGCCCTTTTTGCTTCCAGACGCATGTCGCAGTTGGAGTGGCCTGTTTCCGACACCTGCAGAGAGGATGCAGCGGCCCCCACGCAGCGATCGCAAGTTGCCGGTTTCGGAATTTTTCGTCAAACACTTCAAAGACGACATTTTTGTCGTTTGCAGCGCAATAATCAGGCAAGCTTACGATATTCTGATGCCATATTAGGCAACCCGCCGGGCATGCCGCAGAATAAACACTATGCAGTCGCAGCCGTCCATGCCAATGTCGCAATCAGGCAAGCCGTTTGTCCGGCTTTACCCTGAACTGAGCTATCCGTAGCGCATGGAACTCGCCGATGACCAAGCCCCTTTCCAAGAAGCGTTCTCTTGTTTTCTTCCTCGTGCCGAACTTTTCCATGCTGCCGTTTTCCGCGGCCATCGAGACGCTCCGCATTGCAAACCGCATGCTGGGCTATGAGGCCTACACATGGCGCCTCGCCTCGACCGATGGCCAGCAGGTGCTGTCATCGAGCGGTATCGGCATCGAGGTCAACAGTTCCCTGATGGACGAGCGCAAGTTTCTCGGCAACGAGAACCGCCCGTCTATGGTTCTGGTCTGTTCCGGCATCTATGTCGAGGATTTCCAGAACAAGTCGGTCAATGCCTGGCTGCGTGAAGTCTATAATCGCGGCGTCTCCGTCGGCAGCCTCTGTACCGGCGCGCATGTGCTGGCGTCGGCAGGATTGCTGACCGGCAAGCGCTGCGCGATCCACTGGGAAAACCTGCCCGGCTTTGCCGAGACTTTCCCACAGGTGGACGTCTATGCCGATCTTTATGAAATCGACAGCAACATCTACACCTGCGCCGGCGGCACAGCGTCCCTGGACATGATGTTGAACCTGATCGATCAGGATTTTGGCGAAAACCTCGTCAACCGGGTTTGCGAACAGGCCCTGACCGACCGCGTTCGTGGCCCGCACGACCGCCAGCGTCTGCCGCTACGCGCCCGCCTCGGCGTCCAGAACTCCAAGGTTCTGTCGATCATCGAACTTATGGAAGGCAATCTTTCCGAACCGTTGTCGCTGCTCGATATCGCAGACAGCGCCGGCCTGTCGCGCCGCCAGATCGAACGCCTCTTCCGCCAGGAAATGGGTCGCTCGCCTGCACGCTACTACCTCGAAATCCGGCTGGACCGCGCCCGCCATCTGCTGGTGCAATCGGCCATGCCGGTGGTTGAAGTGGCCGTTGCCTGCGGCTTCGTCTCCGCATCGCACTTCTCGAAGTGTTATCGCGAACTCTACAATCGCTCACCCCAGCAGGAACGTGCCGAACGCAAGCTGACGCTCCAGACCGCGCGATAAACGCGGTCTGCAATACAGTTGGCTGTGATTGAAGACGATGAGCGTCAGGCGCTCATCGATTGCAGCAGCGTCAGCTCGGAGACGATCCGGTTGCGGCCGTTGTATTTGGCCATGTAGAGAAACTGATCGGCGGCGTTGAGGTAGTTGTCGAAGGATTCCTGTGTTTCGACAGTCGCAAGCCCGATCGAAACGGTCACGGTCAGTTCCTCGTCGTCCGCCGTCACCTTGGCCTGCGCCAGATCCTCGCGCAACATCTCGCAGAATGAATTGGCGTCCGACACGGCAAGATTGTTGAAGAGAATGCCGAATTCCTCCCCACCCAACCGCGCCAGAAGGTGAGCTTCGCCGACAAGGCTGCGAAGACGCCCGGCCACGGCCTTCAACACGAGATCGCCGACTTCGTGCCCATAGGTGTCATTCAATCGCTTGAAATGGTCGATGTCGAGAATGGCGATCGAGGTGGATTGTCCCCGACGCAGACACTGCTCGACAAGGCGTGGCCCGTGCTGGAAGAAATGGCGCCGGTTGTAGATGTCGGTCAGGTAGTCGCGTGCCGCGATGTTGTGCAGCATCTGGATGCGCCGTCGTATGTTGGCGACGTGGTAGATCCGGCTGTTGAACTCATCGACCAGAAAAGGCTTCGGGATAAACTCCGTGCCGCCGTTCTGAAGGAAGCGGGCCGCTTGCTGCCGATCGTCGCCGCCCGCCAATGCCACGACGCTGACGCCGTCCTCGCCATGCCGTTGGCGGATTTCCGCAAGCAACGTGTGGGCGGTCATATCCGACAACACAAGATCCGTCACGACAACATCGATGCCCTCGAAGCTGTCGAGCGTCGCCAGCGCGCCGGCGCCATCCACGGCCTGCGAAACCTGAAACTGCTGCTGGCGCAGCATGGTGAGCAGTTCCGAACGTGATTCCTTTTTCGAATCGACAAGAAGCACATGGGTCGAAGTATTCGTCAGCACCCTGTCGACCACCGAGATGACCTGGCTGATCGAATCCGGCTGGCTCTTGATCACGCAGTCCACCACACCGCGTTTCAAGACCTCGCTTTGGGTCTCGTCGTTGAAGCTGCCGGTGAACACGATCGCCGCGATCCCATGGGACGTTACGTAATCCAGAGCCTCGCAATTGGGGCCATCCGGCAGGTTGAGGTCCAGGACGGCGACCGCAAATTCACCGGGATTGTCGTCTATGGCCATTCTGGCCGCGGCAAAGGTCGAGCAATGGGTAACGGAAAGGCCATGCAGCGTCTCCAGGCCATGCTTCAGCACGGTCGAAAACATGCGGGAATCCTCGATCAGAAGCATGCGTCTGTCGGCATGCTTCTGCACGTTGCTATCCCGCCCCGGCCCAATGCGAAAGCTCACGTTCCCGCCAATCTGAAGTGAGCCGATGCGTCTCGTTTTGAACGTCAGCTCTTATTTGTATCGTGAAGGGCAGCGCTGATTTCCTCTCGCGCAACCCCTCGATTCTCCTTGATGCAATCAAAACGACTGCCGATTGCGATTTGGTTAAAGTACCCCGTAAAAACAATGGTTTTACGCAGGGATACCTGATTTTTTGCAACGCCCGGTCGAAAAAGTTGCAAAGCCGCTCAGGCGCGCTTGGCAACCTTCGCACCGAGGCTCTGGATTTTCGTCAACGTGTCCAGATTTTGGTTCACGCGGCAATAGAATTCCTCGTTGATGAACGGCCGCATCATGAAGTCGTTGCCGCCGGCTTTCAGGAAGCGGGCCGAGAGCAGACGGTTCGATGAGGATGAAACGCCGATGATGCGCAACTGGTGCGGTCCGTAGCTGCTGCGAATGCGCCGTGTCAGCTCGAACCCGTCGATGTCCGGCATGTTGTAGTCCGTGATGACCAGAGCGATATCCGGATTTTTCTTCAGCGTTTCCAGTGCGACCGCGCCGCTTTCTGCGGAACTGGTCCGGAAATTGTAGCGCTTTAGCTGGGTCGTGAGCAGTGCGCGCGCCGTCGGGCTGTCATCGACGATGAGCACATGATGCCGGTGGTTCGTCAGAAACCGGCATACGGATTCCGCCAGCAGATCCACCGCAAACACGTTGTCCTTGATGACGTAATCCACGACATCCTTGGCCAAGAGCGCATCACGCGTGCTCTCCTGGTAGGTGCCGGTGAAAACGATCGTCGGGACGCTCATATCGATGAGATAGGAAAGCGCCTCGCCGTTTTCGGCGCCCGGCAGGTTTATGTTTGAAATCGCCAGCGTTGCCGGAAAAGTGGCATTCTCGACGGCAAACTGAAGATCGTCATAATCCTTGCAGACGATCACATCGATATCGAACAGCTCCTTCAGCCGCTTCGACACCATTGCCGAGAAAAGGTTGGAGTCTTCAGCAAGCACAATACGGTACTGCTGCAAGGATTCACCGGAATAATACATCCCGGACACGCCGAAAAATGACATCGATCGCCCATCTGAAAGGATTGTCCCCGCAAACAAGCTACGCCGAAAGCTTTTCGCAGTCGTTAATCGACCGCTGAAATAAGACCGCAAGTTGTTTTCGGTTATTTTCAGCGCGCCGGGGGCGCCAGGAGCGCCGGCCTCGTCAGTTCACCACGGCGGAACCGTTGACGATATCGACGTTCTCGCTGCCGTCGAGACCGATACGGTCGCCGCTCGGCGTCGTGACGAAACAGCCGTTCGGGCATAACGCTTCGGTACTACCCGGGCCGATCGCGACTTCCATCCGGCTTTCGCCCTCGACGATGACAAGAACCGCAGCCTCCGCATCCTTATTCGTGATGTTTGCGCAAAATGCAGGCTGCGCCACAGCGGCAACCATCAGACAAGCAGCGAAAAAACGCTTCATCGACACACCGGCACGCTCCGTGCCGCCCCCAAGACGCACCCGACCCGCTTTGGGCCAGGATGCAGGCCACCCAGCCGAAACAGAATAGACGCCGTTTCCCGGGAATGCCTAGAGATATAATCAGGCCGTGCTGAATGAGGGCTGAATAAGCCCGATCAGGTGTCGGAGGCGTCGCTTGTGCCGGTGCCGACAATACGGCGCGGACGGCGGCGATTGGCGCTGCGTGCCTTTGCTTCCTCCGCAGCGGGAGCCAAGGCCTCGGGTGCCGGCACATCCTGATTTTCGTCGTCTTCGGCCTGCGTCTCAGCGGTCGTCGCCCCGGCCTCGCCTTGGATGTTGAAAGGTTTGCCCAGCCCTTCCGCCTGGAAGCGCTCGAAAATGGCAAGACGCAACTCGTTTCTCACACCGGTTCCGTTGACGATATCGGCGAGATAGATGCGCAGTTCGAACGTCATGGTCGCATCAGCGAAGGCGACGAAGACCGCGATCGGCTCGGGGTTTTTCAATACGAGCGGATGGGCGTCGGCGATCTCAAGCAAAACGTCCATGATCCGGCGCGGTGCCGCCTCATAGCCGACGACCACGGGAATATCCGTTCGCCCGAGCTTGTTGCGGTGCGTCCAGTTACCCACCGGTGCGTTGATGAACATGGAGTTCGGCACCATGATGGTCTGGCGCTGGAAGGTCTCAATTTCGGTCGCGCGCACGGAAATCCGCTTCACGAACCCTTCCGTTGTGCCCGTCACCACCCAGTCGCCCACCTTGAACGGCCGCTCGACAAGCAGGATCAGCCCCGACACGAAATTCGAGACGATATTCTGGAGGCCGAAACCGATGCCGAGCGACAGGGCGCCGGCCACCAGGGCGAGGTTCGAAAGATCAAGGCCCGCCGCCGAAATGCCGATCAGCCCCGCAAGCCCTACCCCCAGGTAACCGACACCGGTCTTGATCGAGTTCCGGACCCCGGCATCGACGCGACTTCGCGCCAGAACGCTGCCGTCGAGCCAGCGTTGAAAGGCCCGCGTAGCAAAGTAACCGGCAACGAAGAACAGGATGCCGGCGACGATGCCGACGATGGAAATGGTGATGCTGCCGATACGAATATCGGTAAAGAAGCGAAAGGCCCAGGACTCGATGTCGGCGACCTTGAAACCCCATTGCAGGAGGATGAGGGGCACGAAGAAAAGAATGACGAGGGCATAGACCGTGAGGCCCAGAAACAGGCCGGCCTGATCCAGCGCCACCTGCTCCAGCTTGAAACGCTGTTCGAGATGGCGCCCGACGATGGTGCCTGCCAGGGCATTCTGCTTGGCGATCGCCTTGCCGCTCAGGATGCCGATATACATGGTCACGAAAATCGCGCCGGTCGTCACGATCTGATTGGCGATGAAGCGGCCAAGCCCCACATATCCGGAAAGGGCCGTCAGGATCAGCCCCGCTCCGATCACGACAAAACCGACGGACATGGCGCGCGGCCAGGGTTCGCCCAGACTCTCGGATTTGTCGGGGCCCGGCACCATCGGACGGATCAGCGCCATCGACATCAGCACGAGACCGATAATGACCGTGGCGATGAAACTCTTGGCGACGGTCAGGAGGATCGGCGAACTGAGGACCTCGCTGATCTTCCCGAAGAAATAATCGAGCCCGTTGACGAGCGTCATGACCAGGATCGCCTGAAACAGAAGGGAGGCGCCCCGATCGGACACGCGCACGAGCCGCCATGCCGGATTGCGCGGTGCAAGAACCGCGCGCGCCAGGCGCAGCACAAAGGTCAGCGCCACGCCAAGGCCGAGCGCCACCGAAACAAGCGGCGCAATATCCGGACGAAGGACATTGAACGTGTTGAGAAAAAAGTATGTAGACGCGGCAAAAACGGTGGCGACAAGCGTCGGCACCATCGTCGTCCAGAATGCGGCTGTGAGCCGGGTGATGTAGCCCGGCTCCTCGAGCTCGGCACGACGCCTCGTCAAGGGATCGAGAATCCGCCGGGTAGCGGTCACCAGCACCAGCGCTGCACACAGGGAAAGGAAGATGGAGGCGAGCAGCGCGAAACGCTTGTAGCTCCAGGCAAAGGTGAGCCAGCTCCCGACCGTGCGCCGAAACGCCTGCCCCTCGGTGACAAGCGCCGCAGACGCGTCGCGGAACATATCCCAGGAAATTTCGCTATGCTTCAGAAGAGCATTGGTAAACAGGTCACGCCGGATAGCGGTGACGGAATTGGAAAGCTTCGTCGCCTGGATGGAAAGATTTTCCGCCGAACCGGTGAGCGCATTGATGGCCCCGCGCTCTGCGGCGAGCCGTTTGCGCTCCTCCGTGACGACATCGGCCTCAGGCGGCGCGCCTTCCGCCGGCGGATCGCCGAGTTCGGTCAGCCGTGCCTTGATTTCGTCGAGGCGCGGGCGTGTCGATACGGAAACACCGATGATGCGCTTGCCGACGGCATCGATTTCCACCTTGAGTTCCGCGAGCTTGCTATCGTCTTCGCGCGCCTTGTTGACAGCATCCGTCAGGCGCTGGAGATCCTGGGTTGCCTGGTCAAGCTGCTGGGTTGCCTGATCCGATGCCGGCGCAACCGCGGGCTCCGCAGCCGGCTGGCTCTGTTGCGTCTGCTGTGTCTGTGGCTGCTGAACCGGCTGTTGCTGCTGCGCGTTGCCCGGAACGGCAAAGCCAAGCGAGAAAGCAAGGAGCAAGGCGGCGCGAAATCGAAACGTCATCAGCAGTAACAGGTCCTTTTGAAGGGCCGCCCGGCGGGCATCCCGGAATCAATGGCATTCATCGCTGCGTGCATAGGATTTATCGCGCCGCGATGCAAAAGCCCTGCCCTCCGTCAGCGGCATCAGAAACTTGATCCCGGCTGGGTGAGAAACGCAAGCTCGGCTTCGGTCGAAACCCGCCCCAGAATCAGGTTGCGATGCGGGAAGCGACCGAAACGGCGAATGATCTCGCAATGCCTGATGGCAAAATCGAGGTAGCGGGGATCGGCGAGATCGGAAAACAGACGCACGGAGTCCATCTGGTCCCGCAGATCCTCCGAATGCTCGAACGGCAGATAGAAAAACGCCCGTTGATCCACCGACATCCCGTGATCGGCACCGGCGTCAAGCGCCAGCCTCGCTTCGCGCAAAGCCAGACAATCGGTTGCAAAGGCGAGCGGCGAAGCCCTGTACATATTCCTCGGCAACTGATCGAAGAGGATGATCGTCGCCAGCCGCGCCAGAGGCGTCGCCCGCCAGCGGTCGTCGAGATGACGCGAAGCGGCAAGATGCGTCAGGCGAAAGCGACGGTCGCACTGGGCATCCAGCGCGGAATCGGGCGCGAACCATGCCTCCGGGGAGAGTTCATCGAACCAGAAGCTGACAATCTCTTCCGGAGCGCACATACCATTTGCATCGGGCACTGTTGGTTCCTCGTTTTCGGATTTGGCTGAAACTGCCTGCGCCAACACATAGCATCGCCCTGCGGTCTTTCCACTCTCGCATGCGTCTCTCTCACACCGCACCGCCGCGCCAATCTGGCAGAAACCGCGTGGCGCGCTATGTCCGATGGATTAAACTATAATGGTCACCCATCACGGAGTTGCATCATGAAGAAGATCCTTGCCGTGGCGCTCGGCGCCTTGTTCGTGACATCGTGCGTGGCAGGAGACGGAGGCCCGGGCCTGGAGCCCATCCCCGGAAGCATCACCTATAGCGGCCAGCCACGGACCAAACTGACCAAATCGCCCATCGGCAGTACCTTCACGCACTATTTCTACGGCCCGTTCGGCGAGCGGATCGAAGAAATCTACAGGATCGAGCCGGATCGCAGTCTGAAGATCGTGTCGCGGCAGGAACAGGACATTTTCTCGGCCATCAACGACTAAGACGGCAAATTGTTTTCCAGAGACCTCCTCTGTTGGGGCACGACTTTTCCCGGCGGGCAAGCAGAACAAAAAGTTCTGCGTTATAATATCCTACCTAATGAATAGAGTATGCCTGCTAACAACGGAGGTAGACATGCGAGGGAATTCAGTTTCCAAACTCATCACGGCGGCCCTGCTGGCCACCGCAATGCAGATCGGCAGCCTGGGGATGGCTCATGCCGACACGACTATTCTCAATGTCTCCTATGACCCGACCCGTGAACTCTACAAGGAGTTCAACACGGCTTTCGCCGAAAAGTGGAAGACCGACACGGGTGAGACGGTAACGATCCAGACCTCGCATGGCGGCTCGGGCAAACAGGCCCGCTCCGTGATCGACGGCCTTGAAGCCGATGTCGTAACGCTGGCGCTCGAAGCCGATATCGACGCGATCGCCAAGGAAAGCGGCAAGATCCCGGCGGACTGGAAGACCAAATTCGAAAACAACAGCGCACCCTACACCTCGACCATCGTGTTTCTGGTGCGCAAGGGCAACCCGAAGGGCATCAAGGACTGGGGCGACCTGATCAAGGACGATATCCAGGTTATCACGCCGAACCCGAAGACCTCGGGCGGCGCACGCTGGAACTTCCTGGCGGCCTGGGCCTGGGCGCGTGCCCAGAACAACGGCGATGACGCCAAGGCGCAGGAATACGTGACCGAACTGTTCAAGCATGTTCCGGTTCTCGACACCGGCGCACGCGGCTCGACCACGACCTTCGTCCAGCGCGGCCTCGGAGACGTGCTTCTCGCCTGGGAAAACGAAGCCTATCTCTCGCTTGAGGAACTTGGGCCGGATAACTTCGACATCGTGACGCCCTCGATCTCGATCAAGGCTGAACCGCCGGTCGCCCTCGTGGACGGCAATGTTGATGCCAAGGGCACCCGCAAGGTGGCGGAAGCCTACCTGCAGTATCTGTATTCGGATGTAGGGCAGAAGCTTGCCGCCAAGCACTACTATCGCCCCTTCAAGCCGGAGGTGGCCGACCCCGAGGACACCAAACGATTTGCGGATGTCAAGCTCGTCACTATTGACGAATTCGGCGGATGGAAGGAAGCTCAGCCGAAATATTTCGGGGATGGCGGGCTCTTTGACCAGATCTACAAGCCGGGGCAATAATTCTTTATGACCGCAAGCACAGCTAGGCGGTGGCAATTCAGACAGCCGAGCGTCATTCCGGGATTCGGATTGGCGCTCGGCGTTACTTTGTCATGGCTCTTTCTCATCGTTCTCATCCCGCTCTCCGGGCTCGTCTGGCGCACCAGTGCGCTTGGCTGGCCTGCTTTCTGGTCGCTCGCGACCGATGAGCGGACCGTCAATGCGCTTCGCATCTCCTTCGGGACGGCTTTCGCCGCTGCCGCCGTGAACGTCGTCTTCGGCGTCATTCTCGCGTGGGTGCTCGTCCGCTATAAATTTCCAGGCAAACGCATCATCGATGCGGTTGTCGACCTTCCCTTCGCGCTGCCGACGGCCGTCGCCGGTATTGCGCTTACGGCAATCTACGCGCCGAACGGCTGGATCGGCAGCCTGCTTGCGCCGCTCGGCATCAAGGTTGCCTTCACGCCCCTCGGTATTGTCATCGCGCTCGTCTTCGTCGGGCTGCCCTTCGTGGTTCGCACGGTGCAGCCGATCATGGAGGAGATCGACAAGGAAGTGGAGGAAGCCGCAGCAACGCTCGGTGCGACCCGTTTCCAGACAATCAGCCGCGTGCTGCTGCCGGGGCTCGCTCCGGCGGTTCTGACAGGCTTCGCGCTCGCCTTCGCCCGTGGCGTCGGGGAATACGGCTCTGTGATCTTCATCGCCGGCAATCTGCCCTACGTCTCGGAAATCGCGCCGCTTCTGATCGTTATTCGCCTCGAAGAGTTCAACTATCCCGCTGCCACCGCCATCGCGGCGGTCATGCTGATCATATCCTTTGCGATGCTGTTGATTATCAATCTCATCCAGGCCTGGAGCAGAAGGAGGTACGGCTATGGCGCTTGATACCTCCGCGCATGAGGTTCACCACCACACCAGCGAAACGGTTCGGACGGCAACCACCGAAAGCCGCATTGCCCGTTACGGCCTGATCGCCATCGCGCTCTGTTTCATTGGTCTTTTCCTGCTGCTGCCACTGGCCGCCGTGTTTACCGAAGCCTTCCGCAACGGCCCCGGCGAGTTCGTAACGGTATTGCAGGACCCGGAAACATTCTCGGCAATCCGCCTCACCCTGATCGTCGCCGGCATCTCGGTGCCGCTCAATCTGGTGTTCGGCGTTGCGGCCGCCTGGGCGATCGCCAAATACGAGTTCAAGGGCAAGGCGTTCCTCACCACCCTGATCGACCTGCCTTTCTCAGTGTCGCCGGTCATTTCAGGTCTCGTCTTCGTTCTGCTCTTCGGTTCGCACAGCGTTCTCGGCCCATGGCTGCAGAGCCACGGCATCCAGATTCTGTTTGCCGTTCCCGGCATCGTGCTGGCCACCGTGTTCGTCACCTTCCCCTTCGTCGCCCGCGAACTGATCCCGCTGATGCAGGAACAGGGCACGGCGGATGAGGAAGCGGCGCTCTCGCTCGGTGCGAGCGGTTGGCAAACCTTCTGGTACGTGACGCTGCCCAACATCAAATGGGGCCTGCTTTACGGCGTCCTGCTCTGCAATGCACGCGCCATGGGTGAGTTCGGGGCCGTGTCCGTGGTGTCCGGCCACATCCGCGGCCTGACCAATACCATGCCGCTGCAGGTCGAAATCCTCTACAATGAATACAGTTTCGTCGCCGCCTTCGCGGTTGCGACACTGCTGGCGCTGCTGGCGCTTGTTACCCTCGTCCTGAAGTCGCTGCTCGAATTGAAGTTCAGCGCTCAGATCGCCGCCAGCCGCCGGCACTGAAAGGTCAATCGCATATGGAAGTTCGTGTACAAAACATTCGCAAGGAATTCGGTCGCTTTCCCGCGCTGAACGACGTCTCGCTCGATATCCGCTCGGGCGAACTGATTGCATTGCTGGGCCCATCCGGCTCCGGCAAGACGACGCTGTTGCGCCTGATCGCCGGCCTTGAAAGCCCGACAGAGGGCACCGTCTATTTCGGCGAGGAAGATGCCTCCAAGAAAACGGTGCAGGAGCGCAATATCGGCTTCGTGTTCCAGCATTATGCCCTGTTCCGCCACATGACCGTTCTCGACAACGTGTCTTTCGGCCTGAAGGTTCGGCCGGGAAGCCGCCGTCCGCCGGCAGCCGAAATCCGCGCGCGCGCGCTTGAATTGCTCGATCTCGTGCAGTTGAGCGGCCTCGAAAAGCGTTATCCGGCCCAGCTTTCCGGTGGCCAGCGCCAGCGTGTTGCGCTCGCCCGCGCCATGGCGGTGGAACCGAACGTCCTCTTGCTCGACGAACCTTTCGGTGCCCTCGATGCCCAGGTCCGCAAGGAGCTTCGCCGCTGGCTGCGCGAAATCCATGATCGCACCGGCCACACCACGGTCTTCGTCACCCATGACCAGGACGAAGCGCTGGAGCTTGCCGACCGTGTGGTCGTCATGAGCAAGGGCAGTATCGAGCAGGTCGGAACCCCCGACGAAATCTACGACACGCCCAACTCGCCCTTCGTGTTCGGCTTCATCGGCGAGTCCAACATCATCCCGGTCAGGGTCGAAAACGGCCAGCTTTGGATCGAGGATCGGTCGATCGGTCTCAGCGCTGCCGGCGAGCCGGACGGCCCGGCCCAGCTTTATTTCCGCCCTCACGATATCGAACTGCTGGACGGCTGCGGCGGCTGCATTGCCGGTATTGTCACCGTTAGCCGGCGTGTTGCCGGCACGCGCCATGTCGAACTCGATATCGGTGCTGCCAACTGCAAGGTCGAGATCGAGTTGCCGCCGGAGAAGGCCGCGACCGACAAGTCCCGCATCGCTTTCCGGCCGACCCGCTGGCGGCTTTTCAGGGATGTGCCAAACGAAAACCGGACGCCTGCTCAAGTCTGATCGGACACGATCAGACTGCCAATGTTCCGCCGGCTTCTTCCCGAAGTCGCTGATATATCAGCAGTAACACAGGCAGGTTACGTTGACGGAATCGGTCTTCCTCTGCTCTAAGTTGATGCAAGGCCGTTTCCGCAGCGGGGCACTATGCAGTACAGAAGAGAGATCGACGGCCTCCGCGCCGTTGCCGTCGTTCCCGTCATCCTTTTTCATGCAGGATTAAGTTCCTTCAGCGGCGGTTTCATCGGCGTCGATATCTTCTTCGTCATCAGCGGCTACCTCATCACCTCGATCATCATCTCCGAGCAGGAGAAAGGCGGCTTCTCGATCCTGCGTTTTTACGAGCGTCGGGCCCGGCGCATCGTTCCCGTCCTCTCCTTCGTGCTGCTCTGCTGCCTGCCCTTCGCCTGGGCGTGGATGCTGCCGGCGCAGATGGAAGATTTTGGCGCGAGCCTGATTGCCGTCAGCCTCTTTGCCTCGAACGTGCTCTTCTGGCAGGAAGCCGGCTATTTCGCGCCATCGGCGGAATTGCAGCCGCTTCTGCACACCTGGAGCCTGGCGGTTGAAGAACAATATTACGTCGTCTTCCCGCTGGCAGTGATGCTGCTCTGGCGGTTCGGTCGCCCGGTCGTGATCGCAGCCATTGCGATAACAGCACTTCTCAGTCTCGCCCTGGCGCAGTACGGCTCGGCAAACTTCGCCACCGCCAACTTCTACCTGCCGACAAGCCGCGCCTGGGAACTGCTCGCCGGTTCGCTTTGCGCATTTCTGGTATCAGGTGGCTACGCCCGCAACAGCAATCTTCTGTCCGCGCTCGGGCTTGTCCTCATCGGCGTCGGCATTTTCGTCTATGACGCGGCGACACCCTATCCGTCCTTTTATACGGCCGTGCCGGTGGTCGGCACCGTGCTCATCGTGCTCTACGGCTGGCAGGGAACATGGACGGCGGCGCTTCTCTCCACCCGCCCCTTCGTGGGTATCGGCCTTATCAGCTATAGCCTTTATCTGTGGCATCAGCCGCTTTTTGCCTTTGCCCGCATCCGCCTCCTGACCGAGCCGTCACATACGGTGCTCATAGCCCTGGCTGCGCTGACTTTCCCGCTGGCCTACCTGTCCTGGCGCTACGTGGAAGGCCCTTTCCGCAAAGGCCCGATACCGTTTCTGCCCTCCTCTGCACACATTCTTGGCGCGACCGGTGTGCTTGCGGCGCTTTTCATCGGCATCGGCATGGTCGCCACACGCGACAACGGCCTGCAGTTCCGCCTGCCGCCGGGCGCCTTGAAAGCGCTTGCCTCGCAGGAAAACCCCGACCCGATCATGACCCGTTGCCTCTACGACAAAGGTGAAGCGAAGCTTGAGCATCCGGTGGCGGACTGCCTGACACCCGGCGCGAAAACCGTTGATACGATCCTCATCGGCGATTCTCACGCTGCGGCGATGGCGGGCGAAACGATGCGCGTATTTGAGAAGGCGGGCGCCGATCTCTACGTCATGACCCATTCCGCCTGCGTCGGCTT
Organism: Pararhizobium arenae; assembly: GCF_001931685.1. Classification (GTDB taxonomy): domain Bacteria; phylum Pseudomonadota; class Alphaproteobacteria; order Rhizobiales; family Rhizobiaceae; genus Pararhizobium; species Pararhizobium arenae. The sequence goes on from NZ_MOOY01000009.1 coordinate 163,886, forward strand.
TTCCGGGTTTTATGTCTTCGACGCGAAATACAAGCTGCGCTGCAATTCCTTCTTCTCGGGCATTGAGGACTATATCCGCAGCAGCGACATCAAGACGGTCGTCATGTTGAGCCGATGGACGCTATATGTGGAAGGGACGCCCTTCGACAATGACGAGGGCGGGATCGAAGCATTGAAACCGCTCTACGTCGATCTCTACGATCGGCGCGACCAGCCCGCCGGTCGCGACAGCCCCGAGCGCAAGGATCGTGTCCTCAAGAAATACGTTGCGGATGTTCAGGACTATCTGAAGCGGGGATTCAATGTTGTTCTGGTCTATCCCGTTCCCGAAGCAGGCTGGGATGTGCCGGGTATCGTCGCCAAGGCAGCGCTGAATGGATCACCTCTGGAGTTCAGCACAAGCCTTGAACGGTATCGGCAGCGCAATGAAAAGGTGACCGCCGCCTTTGACGGTCTTTCGCATCCCAACCTTCGGAAAATCAAGCCTGCCGATGCCTTTTGCGGCAAACCACTGGTCGGTCGATGCATAAACAGTCTCGATGCGGACACGATCTACTATTTCGACGACGATCATCTTTCAGATACCGGAGCAGCATTGATGGCACCCGCCATTTTGGATGCCGTGAAATCCTTCGGGAAAGCCGACATAGACAAGTTGGCGGCAAATTAGCCGTCTTACTGGGTCTCTTGGGCAGCGTTTTCCGGTGTTACCACCAAGGGGTCGGGCGGCTGCGTGCTGCGCGAGCCCGCATCCTGATCGAAATGCTCGACCACGAGTATGCTCAGGATCGCTCCAACCACGACCCCGAGCACCGCAAGCATCAGCCCGCGTGTCGTCACCTCACTTACTCGTAAACGTAAACGACACGACGGGTCTGCGGATCGACGAGGACCGGACGGTCATTGAGGCGCACATAGCTGTAGCGGTAGTTGGGAACTTCAGCGACGGTAACGCCGGGCGGCAGCATGGTGCCGACGACCAGATCGCCTTCGTAGGATACGGTCGCAGCCGGCGTTGTGTCGATATAGGTACGCACTTCCGCAGGTGGAACGATGACATCGCCCTCGACGCGGCCGATCAGTTCGTCGCCAGGCGCAGGCGTCGCCACGGTTCCGGTTTGCTCGTAGCTGACGACAGGCACCGCGAGATCGGTGCGGTGCTGCTCGACGACAACCTGTGCGCCATTGTAATCCATCATGAGCTGTTCGGCGTAAACCCAGCCGCGCATCCCGTTGACGTCGATCCGGCACCAGTTCTCGCCGGCGATACATCCATCAAGCGCTCCGGAACTGCCGCGCGTCGCAACGCCGATCGCCGGATATTGGGAGCCGGGGCCGGCGTGGACGGTGATATCGGTCGCAGTCGTTGCCAGCATTTCAGCCGAGGCGAGACCAGCCGAGGCGCTTAGAACGGTGGCGGCGAGGATCGGTGTGAGGAGGCGGTTCATGGGGTCTTCTCCTGATTGTCGTGCAATTCACCGAAGCCTAACGCACGGTCAAAGCACAGGTTCCCCAGGCGGGCAAAGGTGCTCGACGACCTCCGGGCCCTCACACAGCCGTTGTCACCCTTAAGTTTCCGCCTCCTCGACCGTCTCGTTCATCTTCATGCGTGCCTGCGCCATCTCGTTGACGGCCGCCCGAAGTGTCGGATGTCGGGACATGAAAACGTTGAAGTCACGCCGCTCCAGTATGAACAGCTCGCAGAAATCGACGGCCACGACGTCGGCGGTGCGGCGGGTCCCCAGCAGCAACGCCATCTCGCCGAAGAACGACCCCGCTCCCAGCCTGATCTCCCCCTTGGGCACCTGCACTTCGACGGCACCGGAGGCGATGAAGTACATCGAGTCACCCCTGTCGCCGGCCCTGAGGATGCGGTCGCCCGGCGATGCCGAATGCGGGCGGAACATCAGCAGCAATTCCTCATGGGACGCCTCATCGATCGACGAGAACAACGGGAACGTCTCGATGATATGCTGGATTTTCATGTGATGCTGGCGATGCCGCGCCTCCTGCTGCGCCTGGATGAAAGCGAGCTCCGAAGACAAGGCCTCGAAGCGTTTCTTGCCATGCCGCGCCGCCCAGATAGGGTATGCCGTGCGGATCCGCTGCTTCAACTCGCCCGTGATCCAGAAGATGACCGGATTGATGGTGATCGAGAGGATTGCGCCCGCAAGGATCAGGCTTTGTCCCTCCGGCGTCAGCAGGCCAAGCGAAATACCGAGACCGGCGAGGATGAACGAGAACTCTCCGATCTGGGCAAGCCCCGCCCCCACCGCGAGCGCCATGCCGACGGGATAGCGAAGCAGCAGCACAACGGCGATCGACACCAGATACTTGCCGACCGTGATCAGCGCCAGCGTCGCCAGAACCTCGAGCGGTTCGCGAATGAGGATGGTCGGATCGAACAGCATGCCGACAGAAACGAAAAAGAGAACCGAAAACGCGTTCTGCAGCGGCAGGGAGTCCGCTGCCGCCCGGTGGCTGAGATGGCTCTCGCTCATGATGACGCCGGCGAAAAACGCCCCGAGCGCGAAGGAAACCCCAAACAGCACAGCCGAACCGAACGCGATGCCGAGCGCGATGGCAAGCACGGAGAGCGTAAACAGTTCGCGCGAACCGGTGCGCGCGACCTGCGTCAGCATCCACGGCACCGTCTTCGGGCCGAGCCAGATGGCGACGACGGCAAAACCGCCGACCTGGGCAAGCGTGGTCACGATATTCAACGCGATGCCCAACGCATCCGTCGGAACGGCATGGCCATCGCCATGACCGACGGCATGTCCGCCCAGGAGTTCGGCGACCAGCGGCAGCAGCACGAGCACCAGCACCATCGCCAGATCCTCGACGATCAGCCAGCCAATCGCAACGCGGCCCGCCGGCGAATTTACCAGATTGCGCTCCTCCAGCGCCTTCAGGAGAACCACGGTACTGGCAACGGAAAGACAAAGGCCGAAGACAAGCCCCCCGCCAAAACTCCAGCCGAAAAGATGGGCAAGCCCCATGCCGAGAAGCGTCGCGAAAATGATCTGCAGCACGGCGCCAGGTATCGCCAGCGCCCGCACCGCCTTCAGGTCGGAAGCCGAAAAATGCAGGCCGACGCCGAACATCAGCAGGATAACGCCAAGCTCCGCCAGCTGGGCGGCGATGTCGCCATCGGCGGTAAAGCCCGGAGAAAACGGACCGATCAGGACGCCCGCCGCCAGATAACCGACCAGAGGCGGCAGATGCAGCCGGTCAGCGAGATATCCAAGCACAGCCGCCGAAACAAATCCAACGGCGATCGTGGCAATCAATGCGATATCGTGATGCACGCACTTCCCCGACAAAATCAATAAAATCAAAGACCGGACATTTGCGGATATGCCCCCTGATGGCAAGTGGCGCTTTGCCCTGGGAACACTCACATCACCAGCTTAAAGCAAAATGCCCCGAAAAGGACAACGCATGCACCTTGCGGAAAAATTAGGCATGCGAACGCAAGTTTTGCGCAGAAATTTTTATCATTCGATAAATTTTTGACCTTTCGATAAATATTTGCATCAGCGAGAAACGCAAGGCATTGATTTTTATAGGTTTACGCAAACTGGCACGCTTCCTGCTTTCTTGTTCTCATCAGAAAAGCTCGCTTGCAGCGACAATGTGGAGAACAGGCTCATGGAAATCGGCGTCTTCATCCCGATCGGAAACAATGGCTGGCTGCTTTCGGAGAACGCGCCGCAGTACAAGCCCAGCTTCGAACTCAACAAGGAAATTACCCTGAAGGCCGAAAAATACGGCTTCGATTTCGCGCTTTCGATGATCAAGCTGCGCGGCTTCGGCGGCAAGACGGAATTCTGGGACTACAACCTCGAATCCTTCACGCTGATGGCAGGCCTTGCCGCCGTTACCTCCAGGATTAAGCTGTTCGGCACAGCGGCCACATTGATCATGCCGCCCGCCATCGTCGCGCGCATGGCCACCACCATCGACTCGATCTCCGGCGGCCGCTTCGGCGTCAATCTCGTCACCGGCTGGCAGCGGCCGGAATACAGCCAGATGGGCCTGTGGCCGGGCGACGACTACTTCTCCGACCGTTACGAATACCTCACCGAATATACGACCGTTTTGAAGGATCTCCTGACCATCGGCCAGTCGGATCTCAAAGGCAAGCATTTCACCATGGATGATTGCCGGATGAAGCCGATCCCGGAAGGCGACGTGAAGCTGATCTGCGCCGGTTCGTCCAATTCCGGCATGGCGTTTTCGGCCCAGTTCGCCGACTACAGCTTCTGCTTCGGCGTCGGCGTGAATACGCCGAAGGCCTTTGCCCCGACCAACGAGCGGCTGCTGGCGGCAACGGAAAAGACCGGCCGCGACGTCCGCTCCTTCGTTCTGACCATGGTGCTGGCGGAAGAGACATCCGAGGAAGCCTGGGCGAAGTGGGAACACTACAAGGCCGGCGCCGACGAGGAAGCCATCAAATGGCTCGGCCTGCAAAGCGCTGCGGATACAAAATCGGGCTCCGATACGAACGTGCGTCATATGTCGAACCCGGTTTCGGCGGTCAACATCAACATGGGCACGCTGATCGGCTCCTATGGGGAAGTGGCGGCGATGCTCGACGAGATGAGCGAAGTGCCCGGCACCGGCGGCGTCATGCTTACCTTTGACGACTTCCTTGAGGGTGTCGAGAAATTCGGAAAATACGTGCAGCCGCTGATGAAGAGCCGTCAGCACGTCCTGCCGATGCTGGAGGCCGCGGAATGAGCGAGGCTGTCGTGGCAGGCTACCAGCCCCGTCCTGAACTGACGAAAAGCGTGACCCTTCCGGCCCGCCCGGAACCGATCACGCTCAAGCCATCGGAAACCGCCGTCGTCGTCGTCGATATGCAAAATGCCTATTCGACCGAAGGTGGCTATGTCGATCTCGCCGGCTTCGACATTTCCGGTGCGAAGGGCACGATTGCCAATATCGGCAAGACGCTCGATGCAGCCCGTGCCGCCGGCGTTCTGGTCGTCTATTTCCAGAATGGCTGGGACAAGGATTACATCGAGGCCGGCGGCCCCGGCTCGCCCAACTGGCATAAATCCAACGCCTTGAAGCACATGCGGGCCAATCCTGATCTGCAGGGCCAACTGCTCGCCAAAGGCACCTGGGATTACGCGATCGTTGACGAGCTTCAGCCGCAGCCCGGCGATATCCTCGTGCCGAAGACGCGCTATTCCGGTTTCTTCAACACCAATATGGACAGCGTTCTGCGCGCCCGCGGCATCCGCAACCTCGTCTTCGTCGGCATCGCCACCAATGTCTGCGTCGAAAGCTCGCTGCGCGATGCCTTCCACCTCGAATATTTCGGCGTGATGCTGGAAGACGCGACCCATCATCTGGGCCCGGACTTCATCCAGCAGGCAACCGTTTACAATGTCGAGAAATTCTTCGGCTGGGTCGCGACCGTCAACGACTTCTGCGGTGCCATCAGCCAGGCAGCACCCGCCGACGTCTGAACCCAATTATCAAAGAGGAGAACAGCATGCCCAAGACTATCGTCGTGCCCACCGGCACCCAGAAGCCGCTCGCCCCATACTCGCCCGGCGCCCTCGCCGACGGCATCCTTTACGTTTCGGGCACCCTGCCCTTCGACAAAAACAACGATGTGGTCCATGTCGGCGATGCCGAAGCGCAGACGCGCCATGTGCTGGAAACGATCAAGAGCGTGATCGAAACCGCCGGCGGCACCATGGATGACGTCACCATGAACCACATTTTCCTGACGGACTGGGCCAATTACGGCGCGCTCAACAAGGTTTATGCGGAATACTTCCCGGGCGACAAGCCGGCCCGCTACTGCGTTCAGACCGGCCTCGTGAAACCGGATGCGCTGGTCGAGATGGCCACAGTCGCCCATATCGGCAAGAAGTAGTCCCATGCACTTCGAGGTTCACGGACGACAGGACGAAGCGGCAAGGACGATCGTCCTGTCGTCCGGCCTCGGCGGCTCCGGCACCTATTGGGCCCCGCAGTTGCCGGCGCTCACCGAACGGTTCCGCGTCGTCACCTATGATCATCGGGGCACGGGACGAACCGGAGGCACCGTTCCGGAAGATGGGGGCATCGCCGCGATGGCCGACGATGTCATGGCAATCGTCGAGGCGCTCGGGCTTCCACGTTTTGACTTCATGGGCCATGCGCTTGGCGGCCTAATCGGTCTCGAAATTGCCAGACGCCATCCCGACCTCATAGACTGCCTGATCCTGATCAACGCCTGGGGCAAGGCCGATCCGCATTCCGGCCGCTGCTTTGACGCCCGTATCGCGCTGCTTGAAAACACCGGGATCGAAGCCTTTGTGAAAGCGCAGCCGCTCTTCCTCTACCCGGCCGTCTGGATGTCGGAAAATGCCGAGCGCATGGCGGCTGACGAAGCCCATGGAATCGCGCATTTCCAAGGGCGTGATAATGTGCTGCGCAGGATCGCAGCCTTGCGAGCTTTCGATATCGAGGCAGACCTCGCAGACCTTGAGGTGGAAACCCTCGTTGTCGCGACCAAGGACGATCTGCTGGTGCCCTACACCCGCTCTCTGGCGCTGGTGGAAGCCATGCCAAAGGCAGAACTGGCCCTCTTCGATTTCGGCGCCCATGCCGTGAACATCGTCTATCCCGACCTGTTCAACGAAACCGTCATCAATTTCCTCACGCGACCGGAGCCTCGCTCATGACTGCATATTCCTCGACGATGGAGCGCTCGAACCCCGCCGTGGCAGATTTTGGCGCCGATGACCGCAAAGCCGACTTTCGCAACGCCATGGCGCGGCTTGGTGCTGCCGTCAATATCGTCACGACGGACGGTCCCGGCGGCTTGGCCGGCTTTGCGGCAACCGCCGTCTGCAGCGTCACCGACAATCCGCCGACCCTTCTCGTTTGTCTCAATCGAACGTCCTCGGCACACCCTGCCGTCGATGCAAACCGCGTACTGTGCGTCAACATTCTGGAACACGGTCATGAAGAGCTAAGCCGGCTCTTCGGCGGCAAGACGCCGGTTGCCGAGCGTTTTGCCGGCGCACGATGGTCGACGCTGGAAACAGGCGCGCCGGCCCTGGAAGATGCGCTTGTGTCCCTCGATTGCCGGATCAAAACCGTCTCGGACGGCGGGACGCACGACATCCTGATCTGCGAGGTCGTCTCGATCCGGGAAAACGAAGGCGGTCAGGCGCTCATCTATTTCAATCGCCGCTATCACACCCTGTAGCCCTTCACGTTCCCGCGATCCCTTGTCGAGAGCCGCGTCTGCATCTGGCGCGGGATGAAGCTTTGGCGTAAGGACGAGGGCGAGGAAGCGTCGTGGCCTGACGCTTGAGCGGTGGAGCTTTTGATGAACCGTCAGACGTTGCGTGTGGATATAAAGTCAGCAGGAACAGGATTTGCGTCTTTGCTTTTCGCCGTCGGAGTAGCGATGCTGGCCACACCCTCCATGGCCGCACAATGCGCCGGATCACCCGCCGCCGGCGTGGACTGGCAGGAATGCAACAAGAAGAATGTCGAGCTGCAATCCAGCGACCTGCAGAACGCGAACCTCTACAGTTCCGATTTCTCGCAGACAGATTTCTCCGGCTCCAACCTGAGCGGCGCCAATCTGGAAAAGGCGACCATGGTCAGGACCTGGTTTGAAGGCTCGACGGCTTCCAAAACCAATTTCTCCCGCGTTGAGGCGTACCGGTCCAACTTCGGGAAGATTTCCGCAGAGGGCGCAAGCTTCGTCAGCGCCGAGTTGCAGCGCGCCAATTTTGCCGGAGCGCAGCTGAAAAACGTCGATTTCGAAAAGGCGGAACTCGGCCGCACGGACTTCAGTCAGGCGACGATCGCCAATGCCAGCTTCGCCTATGCCAACCTGTCGCGCGCGATCTTCAATGGCACTGTCGTCGAAGGGCCCATGGCGTTCGACGGCGCCTTCATGTTCCTGACCCGTATCGAGGGGCTGGATCTTTCAGCCGCCACCGGCCTCCAGCAGCAGCAGATCGACCTTGCCTGCGGCGATGCCGATACAAAGCTGCCCGCAGGTCTCAAGGCATCTTCGAACTGGCCCTGTTCTTCGGACTGATGAGCAAGCTCTCCGCTACACGGTTGCGCGTGCGACAAGTCACGTCACGGCTTGAACCGAAACGCATCATCCATTACCTCCCGGAATGAATCTGATGAACGGCAGGAAACCATGGCAGCGCGCGACCGATATTCACGCAAACTTGAATGTGCCCGATGCCGAAATGAAGGTTACGCCGAGGTCTCTGAAGCTGACAAAAGCAGTCGGAGCGATCCGGATTTCAAGGTCGATTCCCTGCCCGTCGGATTTTCGACAGAACGGCCAGCGCGTGATCCCGCAAAACACATGATCCGATGCCGCTGCGGCCATGTCTTTGCTTTCAAACAGAAAAGCTATTACCCGCCAGGGGGCGAGCCGAGAGCCTGACCTTCAGAAGAACCGATTGAGGCAAAGGGTAAGAAACCCGTAGAACATCGCCGAGATCGCCAACGGCGATATTTACCCTGTCTGAAGGTCGCGTCTGCCCTATCTTCCTGCCTGCCGAGATTCGCAGTATAATTCTGCATCGGACTTCGAGAGATCACAATCTTCCCAGCCTGATGGAACCAATCAGCAACTGCGGTGTTGCTTTTGCAGTTGGAAACGGGAGTATCTCACATGCTCGCAAAATTTTCCTATATCGCTTTTGGATTCGTTATCGGCGCTGGCCTCCTGCTGGCCGCGACAAGCTTCTCTACTGACACATCCGCGCTTCAGAAAACCGGACGGTTAAACGGTACGGTCGCACCTGTCGATTTCCAGATGGACCGGTTTGGATAACGACACCACTTGCAGGTCAAGACGGCACGATCGAGCGGCCGGCCTCGGAAGTCGGCTGCTTTCCTCGGATCGACGTAATTTGTGTTGTGTCTAAACTGGCGAATATATCAGGCCGTGTTCATGGCACTTTTGAGAGCAGACCCGTCGTGCACACCGCTCTGGAAGTGCATGATCAGTTCTTTTGCGGCTGCCGTACCCTCTTGCGATTGCACGTCAATCGACTTGTCGCGGCAGATGGATCGCAGGAGGCCGTGCAGCATCTCAAGCTCACCCGGCATGATGGGGGTCTCATTGTAGGTTGAAGCGGTCATATTCTCCTCCTCCGGAGGGTGAAAGCATCAAAGCAGCAATATTGCCGCCGCGCTCCCTTCACTGACTACCAAACCATTGTCGCGACAATCATGTCATCAGCAGGTTTTCAGCCATCACATTCCCGCGATCTGATTTTGCACATAGGGCACGGCTCTCCTTACGCGCCGGAAGGTAAACGAAAACTTCCGCCAAACCCTTGAAGTGACTTGTCGCGGTCATCTCACAACTTTAGGGTCTGCCTGCATCGCCAAGACAAAAGGACATCCCATGGCCACCGGTTTGATCGCCCTTCTCGACGACATCGCGGCCATCGCCAAGCTCGCAGCCGCGTCCCTCGATGACGTTGCGGCCCAAACGGCAAAGGCGAGCGCGAAGGCTGCAGGGGTCGTCATCGACGACGCGGCTGTCACGCCGCGTTACGTGGTTGGCCTGTCACCTGCACGCGAATTGCCTATCATCGGCCGGATTGCGCTTGGATCGCTGAAAAACAAGCTGCTTTTCCTTCTGCCGATCGGCCTGCTTCTTTCGTACTTCGCACCGTTCGTCATCACGCCGCTGCTCATGCTGGGCGGTGTCTACCTCTGCTACGAGGGCGCGGAAAAACTGTATGAGGCGCTGTTTCCGCACGCTGCGCATCAGCATGAAGAGGAAATCTCGGCAGCGCCCGCCGATCCCACCGCCCTGGAAAACCAGAAGGTATCCGGCGCCATCCGCACGGACTTCATCCTGTCGGCAGAAATCATGGCACTCACCCTTGCCAATGTTTCGGCATCCAGTTTCTACACCCAGGCGGCCGTCCTGGCTTCCGTCGGCATTCTCATCACCCTCGCGGTCTATGGCGTCGTGGCGCTTATCGTCAAAGCCGACGACATCGGGCTTGTCCTTGCAAAATCGTCGGCCGGGCCCGTAAGGCTGTTCGGGCGCGGCCTTGTTGCCGGCATGCCCGGTTTTCTTCGGATACTGGCTGCCATCGGCACTGCCGCGATGCTCTGGGTCGGCGGCAGCATTCTGGTCCATGGCCTTGCCCAGCTCGGATACCATGCGCCGGAAGACGTGATCCACGGGCTTGCAGCCCAGGTCGCTGGCGTAGCGGGCGTGGCACACGGCGTTATCGAATGGCTCGCCACCTCGGCCATCCAGGCAGTTATCGCAATCGTTGTCGGGGCGGTGACGATCCTGATCCTGACCTTTGCCGTGGCGCCCATAAAGCGGCAGTTCGGCACCGCACGCCACTGACACCGAGGACCGTTTTGCACGCAAGGAAAAAATAACGCTCGAAGCCTGCGCGCGAATCCTCTACGTCCCGGCTGCGACTTGAAACGCCAGCCCGGCGCAAGCCCCTGTTTATACAGTGCCTTCAGTCGAAATGAATTCGATCTGGAGACAATGAGATGTCACACACCACTGAACTTCCCCCATCCCAAGCCGGCGAACGCGCTTTCTACCTGAGCGATGAGCAGATCGAAGAGCTGACCAACGCGCTGGTCTCGGCTCTCGATGATACTTTCCGCTTCCTTTCGGACAGCGCTCCGGCTCCTGCGACGCACTGAAGCGACGAGCGGCAGGATCGAGCCTTCTCAACGAAAAAGCTTGCGCTCGATCAAGGCAAATGATGTGTCTTCGATTTAGGACGTTTGAAAAACGCCCTTGATGCGCGGAGACAACATGCCGCTTCTGCCTTTCGTGCTTTCCATCCTCGCCTTGCTGCTGACGCCGGGGCCGACGAACACGCTGCTTGCCATCGGCGGCGCTGCACAAGGCTTTCGCCGCGCGCTGCCGCTTGTTGCAGCGGAAATATCCGCCTATTTGCTGGTCGTCACGCCGCTGGCCACTGTTGCCGCCGGTTTCCTGACGGCCTATCCGATGGTTGCGATCGCCTTGAAGGCCTGCTCGGCGGCCTGGATATTGTTCCTGGCGATCAGGCTCTGGCTGCCGCAGCGCCAAGACCTCGGCAGCGTCTCTTTCCGATCCGTGTTCTTCACCACCCTGTTGAACCCGAAGGCGATCATCATCGGGCTCGTGATCATGCCGCATGGAACGCTCTTCGAGATCGCCGGCAGTCTGGCGCTGTTTGCCGTTCTTATCCTGTTTGCGTCCGTATCCTGGCTGCTGTTCGGCGCGTTGGGTCTGGGACGCGTGCAATCCGTGGCACCCTCGGCGCTCAGACGCGTGGCTTCCGCCGTGCTGCTCGGCTTTTCCGTGCTTTTGGCATCGAGCCTGATCGCGTGATGTCTATTCCGCGGCGTTGCGGACGTCCGCCTCAATGGCGTAGGAGTAACCTTCAAGCATGCTGTAGGCCTTCTCGATCGCCTCGATCTGGCCCTCGGCCTTGGTGATGGCCTCGCCGATCGAATCGCATCGCGAGCGCAGCATGCTGCCCAGCACGTCGGCTCCGGAACGCCGACCGATCCTGCCCATGTGATTGCGCACGCGGCTGCGATGGCGCTCCATTTCAAGGATATGGAAACGGGCGCTGACGATCTCGTCGGAAAGCTTGCGCCGCATGGCGGCCACAGGGTCGTAGCTGCCGGGCTCACGCTCGTCCAGCAACACATCGTTTATAAGCGTTTCGAGAACCAGAAGCCCCTTGCGATCCGACGCATCGACAAGGGCGGGATCATATCCCGTATCGTCATAGACCTTGCGGCGGATAGGATCGAGCAGCAGCTCATAGGCCGTTTTCAGCTGGTCGAACGCCGCCACGTCGCCGCCACCGTCAGGATGAAGGCTCTTGGCCCGACGACGATAGGCGCTCTTGATAACCGCCGTCTCCGCGCCGCGCTCAACACCGACTATCTCGTAGGGATCGATCAAGGCTTCACCTGTCCTGCAACTCATCAACGGGAGCGATCTGTCGTAATCGCCGACGGCGAAAGCCGCAACATCAATTCGAATATCATACCCGATTCATGACTGCGATCCTGCCGACGAAGCGGTCATCCCATGCAAAACAGGTTCAAATCGTGGCAATCGCCACATTTTCCCCTCTACGATCGGCCCGCTCACTGCCCGCCGAACTGCGCCCTGTAGAGACGGCTGTACTGCCTGCCGGCCGCCAAGAGTTGTCCGTGGCGCCCCTCTTCGGCAATGCCGGAGCTGTCAACCACCACGATGCGGTCAGCCTCGCGAATCGTTGCCAGGCGATGGGCGATGATGAGCGTCGTGCGCCCTTCGGCAAGCTCCGCCAGCGAGCGCTGGATGGCCTGCTCGGTTTCGGTGTCGAGCGCCGATGTCGCCTCATCCAGGATCAGGATCGGTGGATTTTTCAGGAACATGCGGGCAATCGCGAGACGCTGTTTCTGGCCGCCCGAAAGCTTGACGCCGCGCTCGCCGATGATGGTGTCGAGACCGTTCGGCATGCTGGCGATGACCCCATCCAGCTCAGCACGACGGGCCGCCTCGAGAATCTCGGCTTCGCTGGCGCCCAGCCGGCCATAGCCAATATTCTCGCGGATGGTACCGGCAAACAGGAAGACATCCTGCTGCACAATGCCGATCTGCTGGCGCAACGACGTCAGCGTCATGTCCCTGATGTCGATACCATCAATGCTGATCGATCCTGCCGTCGCCTCGTAGAACCGAGGCAGGAGCGAACAGATGGTCGTCTTGCCGGCCCCGGAAGGCCCGACAAAGGCAATTGTCTCGCCGGCCTTGATGGACAGGTCAATGTTCACAAGCACCGGCTTGTCGGCGGAATAGCCGAAGGAAACGCCGCGATAGACGATATCACCCTTCAAGTGATCGACATGGATTGCATCCGGCTTATCGGCAATATCCGGCTCGACATCCAGCAGCTCGCGAAAACGGCGGAAGCCCGCAATGCCCTTCGGATAGGTCTCAATCACCGAGTTGATCTTTTCCACTGGCCGGAAAAAGACGGTGACCAGCAGCAGGAAGCCGACAAAGCCGCCCGCGGTCAACTCACCCGCCAGCACGAAATAGGCGCCGGAGATCAGCACGATCATCTGCGTCAGCCGCATGCTCATGTAGCTGAGCGACGTGCTCGCGGCCATGATGCGATAGGCGTCGAGCTTGGTGCGACGATAGTTCTGGTTGTCCTTCTCGAACAGTGCCCGCTCGTGATCCTCGTTGGCGAAGGCCTGCACCACCCGCATGCCGCCGACATTCTCCTCGATGCGGGCGTTGAAATCGCCTATCCGCCCATACAGAGCGCGAAAATTGTTGGTCATGCGGCTGCCGTAGCGGCTGGTGACCCAAGCCGTCAGCGGCACGACGATGGCGGTGATGAGCGCCAGTTTCCAGTTGACCGAAACCATCAGCGCGAGCGCACCGACGAAGGTCATCAAGGCGATGAACAGATCTTCCGGCCCGTGATGGGCGACCTCGCCGATTTCCTCAAGATCCTTGGTCAGGCGGCCGACGAGATGGCCGGTCTTCTGGTTGTCGAAGAAGCCGAAGGAAAGCTTCTGCAGGTGATCGAAAGCCACGCGGCGCATGTCGGTCTCGATATTGATGCCAAGCATGTGCCCCCAATAGGTGACGATCGCCATCAGCCCCGTATTGACCACGTAAACCGCCAGCAGCGCTGCCGAAGCAACCGCGATCAGAACCCACTCCTGGCTGAGCAACAACCGGTCGACGAACAGCTTCACCGCCATCGGAAACCCGAGTTCCAGCAGCCCGGAGAGGATGGCGCAGCCGAAATCGAGCAGGAACAACCCACGATAGGGACGATAGTAGGCAAAAAATTCACGCAGCATGAAACTTACTCAGGCGGCAAGCGCAGAAGTTGCGCGGCGCAGGGATTTAAAACTGGCATCCCTGTCTCATATTTGCCGCCCCGCGCCAAGAGCGGTCAGCCATAGCGCACAAAACGTTACCGCAAACCAAAATGGCGCCGGTCATAGGAGGCCCGGCGCCATTCAAAACGTCAGTTGCCCGTCAATCAGCTCAGGATGCGGCCTTCTGCGCCTCGCCCCGTACCGGCAAACGCCAGTTTGGGCGGATGAAGTGGCAGGTATAGCCGTTCGGTATGCGCTCCAGATAATCCTGATGCTCCGGCTCGGCTTCCCAGAAGTCGCCGACAGGGCTCAGCTCGGTCACCACCTTGCCGGGCCACAGGCCGGAGGCATCGACATCGGCGATCGTGTCTTCGGCGATCCGCTTCTGCTCATCGTTCTCGTAGAAGATCGCAGAGCGATAGCTCAGGCCACGGTCGTTGCCCTGCCGGTTCAGCGTGGTCGGATCGTGGATCTGGAAGAAGAATTCCAGGATACGGCGATAGCTGGTCTTTGCCGGATCGAAGACGATCTCGATCGCCTCGGCATGGGTGCCGTGGTTGCGATAAGTGGCATTCGGCACGTCACCGCCGGAATAACCGACGCGGGTGGACACCACGCCTTCGAAACGGCGGATCAGATCCTGCATGCCCCAGAAACAGCCGCCGGCCAGAACTGCGCGTTCAGTCGTCATCAGATATCCTCCACCTGGTTGATGTAGTCTCCATACCCTTCCGCAGCCATGTCTTCACGGGCAACGAAACGCAGGGATGCCGAATTGATGCAATAACGAAGGCCGCCGCGATCGATCGGGCCATCCGGGAAGACGTGGCCAAGATGGCTGTCGCCATGGCTGGAACGAACCTCGGTGCGGACCATGCCGTGCGAGACGTCCCGCAGTTCCTTCACATGCGCCGGCTCGATCGGCCTGGTAAAGCTCGGCCAGCCGCAGCCGGATTCGTACTTGTCCGACGAGGCAAACAGCGGTTCGCCCGAGACGATATCGACATAGATGCCCGGCTTCTTGTTATTGAGATACTCGCCGGTGCCCGGACGCTCTGTGCCGCTTTCCTGCGTCACGCGATACTGCTCGGGCGACAGCTTCGCGATGGCATCCGGGTTCTTGGTGTAGACTGTCATTGAGAACTCTCCTCGAATGATTTTTCAGAGAACGTTGTCCTTTGGGGTCGGGCCATATGTAGGTTCAAGACCAGCAACTTACAACGCGGCTCGTCGCCGATGCCGCAGCTGTGAACAGAGTGTCAAAACCCGTCAACCGCTTCAACGATCGCCATGGCCAGCTTCAGATGCGGGCGATCAAGCATGCGCCCGTCGAGCTGGATGGCGCCTGCCCCCGGGTTTTCAGCGAACAGCGCCACAATCCGCCGGGCGCGCGTGATTTCTTCTTCTCCCGGCGTGAACGCCCGGTTGATCACCTCAACCTGCGACGGATGGATCGCCAGCATGCCGGAAAATCCATCCCGCCGCCCACGCCGCGCATAGGCCTCCAGCCCCGAAAGATCCCGAATATCCGGGTAAACCGTCTCAATGGCCGGCACCCCGGCGGCATGGGCGGCAAAGAGCGCCAGCGACCGCACCATCCGGTAAGGCTCGGTATAATCCCCATTCGCTTCCCGCGCCGAGAGCGCGCCGATCGCCGCCGGCAAATCCTCGGCTCCCCAGGTCAGCCCGCAGATTTCCGGGCCAACCTGCGTATAGGTGCCAAGCTGAAAAATAGCCGCTGGCGTCTCCGTCGCAATGGGCAGGATCGGGAGCGTTGCCCCCGCCACCTTGCTCACATGCACCGACAGCGCCCGCATCGAGGCAGCGCCTTCCGCCTTCGGCAAGACGAGCCCATCAGGAAGACCTGAGGCCAGAACCCTAAGGTCCTTCTCCAGATCGTCGCTTTCCAGAGAACTAAAACGCACGAAGACCGCGCAGCCTGATTTATGTTCAGCGAGAAACTTACCTACAGCTTCCCGCGCCTTATCCTTCGAGGCGGCCACCACCGAATCCTCAAGGTCGAGAATGATCGCATCCGCACCCGAAGCGACAGCTTTTTCAAATCGCTCGGGCCGATCGCCCGGCACGAAGAGCAGCGAGCGCAGTCTCATAGCGGTCGCCTCTGCAACAGCGCGGTGCGCAGCATCTTGCAGACGACCTCGTCCCGCTGGTTGAACGTTGTGTGCTCGAAGGTGACGATGCCCGCACCCGGCCGCGAACCGGAGGGACGGAGCGCGGTTACTTCCGTCTCCACCCTCAGCGTATCGCCGACAAACACCGGCTTTGGCATCACCACCTTGTCGTAACCGAGATTGGCGACCAGCACGCCCAGCGTCGTATCGCCTACGGACAGGCCGACCGTCAGCGCAAAGGTGAAAGTGCCGTTGACGACGATTCGCCCAAACTCGGTCCCAGCGGCATATTCGGCATCCAGATGCAGCGGCTGCGGGTTGTGGGTGAGCGTGGTGATCAGCAGATTGTCGGTTTCCGTCACGGTGCGGCGGATATCGTGGGCGATCCGGTCACCGATAGCCCATTCATCGAAATAACGCCCCGCCATCACGTCTCATCCTTCACGACGGTCGCCATCACCTGGCTTTCGCTGACCTTCATGCCGACGGCGGCACGCAAACCCTTCACGGTGCCGTCGAAGGGCGCTTTCAGGCTATGCTCCATCTTCATCGCCTCGATCGTCATCAGCCGGTCTCCCTTGCGCACGCTTGCGCCTTCCGTCGTTTCGACCAGGGTGACCAGCCCCGGCATCGGCGAGAGGATTGCACCATCGCCACCGTGATCGGCGGCCTCGACGCGGCTGGCGCTTGGCAGGCCAAGCTGCCAGGCGGCCCCTTCATGAAAGAGCACGGTGTCCCCGCCGAAAGCGACGGCGCTGCCGGCTCCTCCGGCATGCCCGACATAAGGCTTGTCGCCGACCAGCACATTCACCCGGAAATCAAAGTCGGCGGCAATGCGAAAACCGGTCAGCGCGCCCCATGGATCGCTCTCATTCCGTCGCGAAAGGCTCGCCGCTGCCGCGTCGATGACGGCCTGTTCCGGCTCCTCCGTCACAAGCTTCCCGCCCTTGCGATCCAGAAAGCCGGTATCGACCGCCCGTGCCCTAAAATCCTCATCCTCGGCAATCCGGAAGAGCAGATTGGCGTTGGATTTCACCGGCCAGATCTCGATCTCGCCACAAGCCTTCGCCAGCCGGTCGAGGGCCGCGTCGCGATCATGGCCATGGGCGATGATCTTGGCGATCATCGGGTCGTAGAAGCTGGTGATCTCGTTGCCCTCTTCCACGCCGCTATCGACGCGCACCTTTTTGGGCAATCTCAAATGCTCCAGCACCCCGGTCGAGGGTAGATATCCGGTCTGCGGATTTTCCGCATAAAGCCGTGCCTCGACTGCGCAGCCGCGCATCGCGATCTCCCCTTGCGTCTTCGGCAGCGGCTCGCCGGCCGCCGCCTTCAACTGCCAAAGCACAAGGTCTTCCCCGGTGATCGCCTCGGTCACCGGATGCTCGACCTGCAGCCGCGTGTTCATCTCCATGAACCAGATGCGATCGGCCCGCAGTCCCTCGGAGGCATCGGCGATAAACTCGACCGTCCCTGCCCCGATGTAATCGACGGCCCGCGCAGCCTTCACAGCTGCGTCACAGATCGCCTCCCGCGTCGCCGCATCCATGCCGGGTGCTGGCGCTTCCTCGATGATCTTCTGGTGGCGTCGCTGCACCGAGCAATCCCGCTCGAACAGATGCACGGTATCGCCATGGCTATCGGCAAAGACCTGAACCTCGATATGGCGCGGATTGCGGATATATTTTTCAATCAGCACCCGATCATCGCCGAAGGAAGACGCCGCCTCGCGTCGGCAGGAAGCAAGCAAAGCCAGAAAATCCCCGGTCTCATCCACCCGCCGCATGCCCTTGCCGCCACCGCCGGCCACGGCCTTGATCAGCACCGGGTAGCCGATCTCGCCGGCTTCGCGCGCCAGCCTCTCATCGGATTGATCGTCCCCCATATAACCCGGCGTCACCGGCACGCCGGCGCGCTGCATCAGCGCCTTGGCCGCATCCTTCAGTCCCATCGCGCGGATCCCTGATGGCGGCGCCCCAACCCAGGTCATGCCGGCCGCCTGCACCGCCTCGGCAAATTCGGCATTTTCCGAAAGGAAACCATAGCCCGGATGAACAGCCGCAGCCCCGGTCTTCGCCGCAGCTTCCAACAGCCGCGGCACCGAGAGATAACTCTCCCGCGCCGGCGCTGGCCCGATTGCGACGGCCTCGCTCGCCTCCCTTACGTAGGGCAAGCCGGCATCGACCTCCGAATAAACGGCGATCGTGCGGATACCCAAACCGTTTGCGGTGCGAATGATGCGGCGGGCGATTTCGCCGCGATTGGCAATCAGCAAGCTTTCGAACATGGCTTCCTCACATCCTGAAGACGCCGAAGCGCGGCGCTTGCGGGATCGGTGCATTGAGAGCAGCCGAGAAGGCCAGCCCCAGCACGTCGCGCGTTTGCATCGGGTCGATGATGCCATCGTCCCAGAGCCGCGCTGTCGCGTAGTAGGGGCTGCCCTCCCGCTCATACCCCTCACGGACGATACTCTTGAACGTCTCCTCCTCCGCCACCGGCCAGGCCTCGCCGCGCATTTCCATCGCGTCGCGCCGGATCGTTGCCAGCACCGAGGCCGCCTGCTCGCCGCCCATGACGCTGATGCGGCTGTTCGGCCAGGTGAACAAAAACCGCGGCCGGTAAGCCCGGCCGCACATGCCGTAATTGCCCGCGCCAAAACTGCCGCCGATCAGCACCGTCACCTTCGGCACGCTGGCGGTTGCAACCGCCGTCACCAGCTTTGCCCCATCCTTGGCGATGCCGCCCGCCTCATATTTCCCGCCCACCATGAAGCCGGAGATATTTTGCAGGAACAGCAGCGGTGTACGCCGCTGGCAGGCAAGCTCGATGAAATGCGCGCCCTTCAGCGCGCTTTCGGAAAACAGCACGCCATTGTTGGCGATAACAGCCACCGGCATGCCCCAGATACGGGCAAAGCCGCAGACCAGCGTCGTCCCGTAAAGCTGCTTGAACTCATGAAACTCAGAACCATCGACAATACGCCCGATCATCTCGCGCACATCGTAGGGAATGCGCACATCCTGCGGCACGATCCCGTAGAGATCCGCCGGATCGAGTTTTGGCGCGCGCGGCGGGGCAAGCTCGATATCGACGCTCTTCACCCGGTTCAAACGCGCCACGATATCGCGCACGATCATCAGCGCATGGGTATCGTTTTCAGCGACGTGATCGACCACGCCGGAGCGCCGCCCATGGGTATCGGCGCCGCCCAGCTCTTCGGCCGAAATCACCTCCCCCGTCGCCGCCTTCACCAGCGGCGGGCCGGCGAGAAAGATGGTGCCCTGATTGCGCACGATCACCGTCTCGTCGGACATGGCCGGCACATAGGCGCCGCCCGCCGTGCAGCTTCCCATCACGCAGGCGATCTGGGCGATGCCGGCAGCCGACATCTGCGCCTGATTGTAGAAGATCGCACCAAAATGATCGCGGTCGGGAAAGACCTCCGCCTGATGCGGCAGGTTCGCCCCGCCGGAATCGACGAGGTAGACGCAGGGCAGCCGGTTTTCCAGCGCCACTTCCTGCGCCCGCAGATGCTTTTTCACGGTCATCGGAAAATAGGCGCCGCCTTTGACCGTCGCATCATTGGCGACGATCATCACCTCACGGCCCGAGACCCGGCCGATGCCGGTGACGATGCCCGCACCCGGCGCCTCGCCGTCATACATTCCGTTCGCCGCCAGCGTCCCCAGCTCCAGAAAAGGGCTGCCGGCATCGAGCAGCGCCTGCACCCGGTCGCGTGCCAGAAGTTTGCCCTTGGCGGTATGGCGTTCTCGCGCCCGCGCCGGCCCACCCTCGCGAGAGAGCCCAGCCTGTCGCCGAAGCTCCTCGGCAAGCCCCAGATTGACGTCATGGTTCGAACGAAATGCGTCGCTGTCGCGGTCAACGGCGGTGGAGAGAATCGTCATGAAGCGACAAGCTCCCGGCCGATCAGGTAGCGACGGATTTCATTTGTGCCGGCGCCGATATCATAGAGCTTTGCATCCCTCAGATACCGCTCCACCGGCCATTCCCTGGTGTAGCCCGCCCCGCCCAGCGCCTGGATCGCTTCCATCGACACTTTCACCGCATTCTCGCTGGCAAGCAGAATGGCGGCGGCGGCATCGGCGCGTGTGGTGCGCCCGGCATCGCAGGCCTGCGCCACGGAATATACGTAAGATCGCGCCGAATTCAGCGCCACATACATATCCGCGACCTTGGCCTGCATCAGCTGAAAATCGCCGATCGGCTTGCCGAACTGTTTGCGCTCCCGCACGTAGGGCAGCACGATATCGAGGCAGGCCTGCATGATCCCGAGCGGTCCGGCGGCCAGCACCGCCCGCTCGTAATCGAGCCCGGACATCAGGATTTTCACGCCCTCTCCTTCACGCCCCATCAAGGCTTCCGCAGGGATTTCGCAATCTGTGAAGACCAGTTCCGCCGTGTCGCTGCCGCGCATGCCCATCTTTTCGAGTTTCGGCGAAACGCTGAACCCCGCCGTGCCCTTCTCGATGATGAAGGCGGAAATGCCCTTCGGCCCCGCCGCCATATCGGTTTTGGCATAGACGACCAGCACATCGGCATGCGGTGCATTGGTGATCCAGAATTTCGTGCCGTTCAGCACATAACGGTCGCCCTTCTTCACCGCCTTGAGCTGCATGGAAACGACATCGGACCCCGCCCCCGCCTCCGACATGGCAAGCGAGCCGACATGCTCGCCGGAAATCAGTTTAGGTAAATAGCGGCTCTTCTGATCGGGCCGCGCCCAGCGGCGGATCTGGTTGATGCAGAGATTGGAATGCGCCCCGTAGCTAAGCCCGACGGAAGCCGAAGCCCGCGAAACCTCCTCCATAGCGACCACATGCTCGAGATAGCCGAGCCCCAGCCCGCCGAATTCTTCCTCGACCGTAATGCCGTGCAGCCCGAGCGCGCCCATTTCCGGCCAGAGCTGGCGTGGAAAACTGTTGGTCCGGTCGATGTCGGCTGCGATCGGCGCAATCTTGTCGGCAGCAAAACGCGCCGTCGTCTCGCGAATGGCATCCGCCGTCTCGCCGAGCGAAAAATCAAACATATTTCTCCTCCCCCCGAAACGCTCTCCCAACGCAGCGGGTCTATACAATTACATATGGAGGATCGCGCCGAAGTCCATTCGACGACAGCGAATTTCTGTGTATCGCCACTGGAAGCCTTCATCCGAACGGTGCTTGTTTTGGTTCAAGCACACCCGAAATTGGCACCGGGATACGCACGAAGGCGGGTGGAATGCCGGAGATATCGGCTATCGCAACGAGCGGCCGAGCGCCGCCGGTCGGCACTGTCAGAACTTCACGCCAAGCTGAAGCCCCGCATGGGTCAGCCCGTCATTCGGGCCGTCGCAGAGATTGGCATGGGAAGAATGATCGATCGTTGCGAGCACATTGACCTTGTCGGTCACGGCAACACCTAGGGAGGCATGCTCACGGAACAGGAAACGACAGCCAAGTCTTGGACCATCGCCGCTATCGAGATTGCCGTTGTGGACAGTGCCGCCGGCACCGAACTCCGCGAAAAACCGTTCGGTGATCGGCACATGCCAGTTCAGGCCCGCATAGGCCTGATCCACGGCGTCGGTCCCGCCGGAAACACCAAGCTGCACGCGCGGTTCCAGAAATATCTTGCCGATGCCGGTATAGGATGAATCGAACGGGGCGAAGTAGATTTCCGCCGATCCGAGAAGACCGCTCTGCTGCGAGCTCGAACTTTCGAGCAACCCGCCAACACCGATGCGAACCTCATCCACTATATCACCCGCATAAGTGGCCTGAGACGATACGAAAAACGAGGCTGCGACAAGAAGTATATTAGAAATGACGCGCATAACGCCTCCGAAAACCATCACGAATCATCAAAGCGATGTTATCGTCATGCTCGCCTTTGTCCATGAAACGTGCCTGATTTTCGCTGGCAGGATCAGTTTGGCGCAAGCCTCGAACAGTTCGCCCGACGGCAAACAACGCCACCACGCCGGACGGTAAGCCCTCGACCGCGTCAGCGCTATTAAATATGATAATGACCGGAAAGCTGGCTGGCGCCGTTTTGCGGCAATCGAACGAAGAGCCAGAGGAGGTCTGCCGAAGCCTTGAACGTCAGGACGCAAAGGCATTCATCGATTGGAAGCCATGGAGGGCAGCGTCTCAGTCTACCGACACAGGAAGCCGTAAAATCCTATTCCAGAAGATCGTGTGTCCGGGCAAGTCACCCTGCCCGGACACCGGTTTCATCGATCAGACGAGATCGAAACGGTCGGCGTTCATCACCTTGTTCCAGGCAGACACGAAGTCCTTGACGAACTTGCCCTTGGCATCGGACTGGGCATAGACCTCTGCGAAGGCGCGCAGCTGCGAGTGCGAACCGAAGATCAGGTCGACGCGCGTGGCGGTCCACTTGAGTTCGCCCGACGTGCGGTCACGACCTTCATAGACGCCCTTCGTGTCTGCGGACGGCGACCACACGGTCGCCATGTCGAGCAGATTGACGAAGAAGTCGTTGCTCAGCACTTCCGGCTTGTCGGTGAACACGCCATGCTCCGGCGAACCCGTCTTCAGGACGCGCAGACCGCCAAGCAGAACGGTCATTTCCGGACCTGTCAGGGTCAGGAGCTTGGCGCGGTCAACCAGGGCTTCCTCCGGCTTCATGAACTGGATGCGTTTTTCGTTCACGTAGTTGCGGAAGCCATCGATACGCGGCTCCAGAGCGGCGAAGGAGGCGGCATCCGTCTGCTCTTCGGAAGCATCCATGCGACCCGGCGTGAACGGCACGGTGACGTCGTGACCGGCAGCCTTGGCGGCCTTTTCAACGCCGGCAGCGCCTGCGAGCACGATCAGGTCGGCAAGCGAAATCTTCTTGCCGGATGCCTGGAAGTCGGCCTGGACACCTTCAAGAACGCCAAGGACCTTGGCGAGCTGCTCCGGTTCGTTGACTTCCCAATTCTTCTGTGGCTCCAGGCGGATGCGTGCGCCATTGGCGCCGCCGCGCTTGTCGGAGCCGCGGAACGTCGAGGCTGAGGCCCAGGCGGTCGAAACCAGTTCCTGAACGGAGAGGCCAGATGCGAGAACCTTGGCCTTCAGCTCGGCGATCTCGGCGTCGTTCACCAGCGGATGATCGACCGGCGGGATCACATCCTGCCAGATCAGGTCTTCTGCCGGCACTTCCGGACCGAGATAACGGGCCTTCGGACCCATATCGCGGTGGGTCAGCTTGAACCAGGCGCGGGCAAAGGCGTCGGCGAACTGATCCGGGTTTTCAAGGAAGCGGCGCGAGATCGCCTCGTATGCGGGGTCGAAGCGCAGCGCGAGGTCCGAGGTAAGCATGCGCGGCAGATGCTTCTTCGTCGGATCGAAGGCATCCGGAATGGTTGCGCCGGCAGCCTTGGCAACCCATTGATGGGCGCCGCCCGGACTCTTTTCCAGCTCCCATTCGTAACCGAACAGGTTCCAGAAGAAGTTGTTGCTCCACTTGGTCGGCGTCGAGGTCCAGGTCACTTCGAGACCGGAACCGATCGCATCCTTGCCGACGCCGGTGTTGAACTTGCTCGCCCAGCCAAGGCCCTGCATTTCCAGTTCGCCGCCTTCCGGATCGACGCCGACGAAGGACGGATCGCCCGCGCCGTGTGTCTTGCCGAAGGTATGGCCGCCGGCGATCAGCGCCACGGTTTCTTCGTCGTTCATCGCCATCCGGGCAAAGGTCTGGCGGATGTCGCGGGCGGAAGCCAGCGGGTCAGGGTTGCCGTTCGGGCCTTCCGGGTTGACGTAGATCAGGCCCATCTGCACCGCGCCGAGCGGTTCTGCCAGCTCGCGTTCGCCGCTGTAGCGCTCGTCGCCGAGCCAGGTGCCTTCTGGACCCCAGTAGAGCTCTTCCGGCTCCCAGACGTCGGCACGGCCGCCGGCGAAACCGAAGGTCTTGAAGCCCATGGATTCCAGCGCGACATTGCCGGTGAGGATCATCAGGTCAGCCCAGGAGATTTTGTTGCCGTACTTCTGCTTGATCGGCCAGAGCAGGCGGCGGGCTTTATCGAGGTTGACGTTGTCCGGCCAGGAATTGAGCGGCGCGAAACGCTGCTGGCCCATGCCGGCGCCGCCACGGCCGTCAGTGATGCGATAGGTGCCGGCCGAGTGCCAGGCCATGCGGATGAAGAGACCGCCATAGTGACCGAAGTCTGCCGGCCACCAATCCTGCGAATCGGTCATCAGGGCATGCAGATCCTGCTTCACCGCATCGAGGTCGAGCGACTTGAAGGCTTCCGCATAGTCGAAGTTCTCGCCCATCGGGTCGGAGAGCTTGGAATGGGTGTGCAGGATCTGAATATCCAGAAGCTCCGGCCACCAGTCGCGATTCGACCGGCCGCGCGGCGTATGCCCGCCGCCATGAGCAACCGGACATTTGCCGGCAGTATCAGTTTTCTGGTCCATCGTCGTTCTCCTTGGTTACGTCTATGTCTTCGAGGACCTGCCGCGCGTCCTAAGCCGCGTCACCCTCTTTAGAACCCTTCTATAGAAAGCCACTCATAAATTTAAGTTGGATTTTTTGATTGTCCCGATAAGATTATCTGATGAAGAATGTTACACTCAAACAGCTACGCTATTTTGAAGCTTTGGCCCGCGATGGTCGCTTCAAGCGCGCTGCGGATGCCTGTGCCATCTCGCAACCTGCGCTGTCCATGCAGATCAAGGAACTTGAAGAGGAACTCGGAAACGACCTCTTCGAACGCAACGCACGCGAGGTGAGGCTTACGGCCTTTGGCGAGAGCTTTGCCCTGCGCGTTCGTGGCGTCCTGAATGCCGTGGAGGAGCTTGCAGACTTCGCAAGAGCATCCCGCAATCAGTTTCTTGCACGCCTCAGGATCGGCATCATACCCACGGTGGCACCCTATCTTTTGCCGGCGATCATAAAGGATTTGAACGCCGCATTCGAGGGCATTCAGATCGAGGTGCGCGAAACCCAGACATCCAGGCTGGTGCAGGAGCTGAACCAGGGAAATCTCGATTTCGCGATCGTCGCCCTGCCCGTCTCGGAGCCGTCGCTTACGGAACTGAAGCTCTTCGACGAGGAATTCGTTCTGGTGCGGCGCCCGGAAGACAAGGGAAAACCGGTGCCGGAGCGCGAGGCCCTGCGCGAAATGCGGCTGTTGCTCCTGGAAGAAGGCCATTGTTTTCGCGAGCAGGCTTTGTCCTTCTGCAAGATCGGCTCGGCTCGCCCACGGGAGGTGATGGAGGGAAGCTCGCTGTCGACACTCGTGCAGATGGTCAGCGCCGGCATCGGCGTAACCCTCATTCCGGAAATGGCCGTCCCGATCGAGACCCGCTCCGCGGAGGTCTCCATCTCCTATTTCCCGACATCCCCGCCGTCGCGTACCATAGGCATGATCTGGCGCAACTCGACGCCGCTGACGAAGCAACTCGGCGAGATCGCCGAAGTCGTGCGACGATCGATCCGGCAAATGCGCGCCGGTGACTGAGGTCCACACTGGAGATTTGCGTTCCATTGTCGATGGACGTCTGGAGAAAAATCGGTTGGCTTGAAGTTGTCGCATCTGCCGAAACCGGCAACATCCGTGTTGACAGCGATCCGGCGCGGTTGACGCCGAATGGCAACGAAGCTACTCCACCTTCCCTATGTTCGGCTGCGATTGGATGTTGATCAGGTGGTGAAGGTGCTGGTTGTCTGTCGTCTGGAGCACGCGGCCAAAGCGCCCGCGTGGATGACAGCCCTTGACGGCATAGCGACATTCGTCTGCAGCACCTATGGCAATCAACCCGAACCGGACGTGCATCACTTCCGCGGCGGGAAATGGGTCGGCATTGTCGATTTCTTTCATCAGAACCCTGATCTGATCAATGCCTACGACTACTTCTGGTTTCCGGACGACGATATTGAAACCCAGCCAGAGACCGCCCTGGACTTTTTAAAGCTATGCACCAGCGAAGGGCTTGAACTGGCTCAGCCGGCGCTCTTGCCGTCAAGCTACTTCGCCTACCGGGAGACAATCGCAAATCCCAGGTTCCGGCTTCGCAGGACGAATTTCGTTGAGCTGATGATGCCTTTGATGCGGCGGGATTTCCTCGTGAAAATACTGCCGCTGCTGGAAGGAAAGCACGCCGCGCTCGGGATCGACTGGGTGTGGCAGACCATCGCTCGCGAGCCTTTCGAGAAAGTGGCCATCGTCGATCTTTATCCCATGCTGCACGGTCGCCCCCGCAACCTTCATCTTGTCGGCAAGATGAACAGTCAGGGCATCAGCCTTGCCGAGGAGCGGGCAAAAACATTTGCAAGCCACCACATCCAGCCGATGTCGCCGATCGTCTATAGCGGCAGGCTCAAGGGCGGCGCGGAGACACGCAGCAAACTGCGGCTGGCATTTGAAATTGCGCTCGGGTATCTCAGCGTAAAAAGCAAGATCGTCAACGGCCGCTGGCCGGAGACTTATGCGGCCAAACTTGCCTGGCGCCAGCTGCGGGCATCCCGCTGAGTTTCCTCTCTGTGTGGTGCTCACGTTTTTGCCAGAAACATATGTTCGAACGCTGCGCAGACGGCAGTTCAGTCACACTAGATAGGCTCTGGGACGCACTAACGGTCCCCCAAAAGTGGACCTCCAGACTGGAGAGACAGGGTTTACTTTTATTAGTCGGCTGGCTACTTAGCCATCTTTCGACAATGGACTAGCCGGCTGCCGGACGCTGAAAGCTAGCGATTTTTAATTGGGACGTTTGAAAGAATGAACGAAATTACGCCAATCCAAACCAAGGATTTACAGTCGTTGCAGGTGGTGGAAACGTCTCTCGTTCAGCGGCTTCTCACGCCTGAGCCCGGAATCAACAGCGAATATCCGCTGTTTTACCACCACGGTGACGGCCAGGCGGGATATGATACGCTGCGCAAAGCTTATTTCGTTCAGCGCGGCGCGCGGATCAGTTTTAACAGCTATTTCAACGCGTTTCCGGCTCATCTCTATGATCTGAAAGATCGCGAGGTAACGGTGGAAATCCGGGCCACCGGCGAGTTCTACCTACAGTTCGTCATGGCGCGACACGGAAGAAGCTGGGAGCACCTCTACAACAGCAAAGTAGAGCTTGGCGAAGGCGAAAGCGAGTTCGTCCGCTTGCCCACTCTCCCCTTTGATGGGTTGGTATATGCTGAAATCATCGCCGTGCGCGACACGGTCATCCACGGCATCGATTACAATATTGTAGGAAAGCCCAACAAGGACGTTACGCTGACTGCCGTCATTACGACCTTCAAGAGAAATGACGCGGTTCAGACGACAGGCAAACGGATTCAGGCCTATTTCGATGCCAACCCCGACCTTCTCCCTCGTTTCCAGCTCCTTGTAATCGACAATGGCGGCGATACCGACAGCATCCCCTTCAGCAAGGGCCGGGTCATCAAGAACAAGAACCTGGGCGGTGCCGGCGGTTTCACGCGCGGCTTGATGGAAGTCACCGACAACCAGCTTTCGTCGCATGTGCTGTTCATGGACGACGATGCCAGTTTCTTTCCGGAATCTCTTCGCCGGACAATCTCTGTGCTGCAGTTCTCGGCGTCTGAAAACCTGGCCGTCAGCGGCGCCATGATCACGGAAAGCCAGAAATGGCGCATGTGGGAGAACGGTGCCACATTCGACCGCAGCTGCCGTCCGATCGACAACGGCCGAGATCTGCGCAACTTCCATGAGGTTGTGGCGATGTCGGTCGGGCAACCGCGCCATTCGAAGAACAAATATGCGGGCTGGTGGTATTTCTGCTTTCCCGTGTCATCCGTAAAAGTCTGGCCTTTCCCGTTCTTCGTACGCGGCGACGACAGCTACTTTTCGCTTTCGAATGATTTCGACATCATCACGATGCCCGGCGTTGCGTCGCATCAGGAAGACTTCTTTACCAAGCAGTCGCCGCTGACCCTTTATCTCGACATGCGCTATCACATCGTCCATCACCTGACGTTTGATGATCTCGAGATCGGAAAGCGCAACATCCGCAAGATGGCCGAGCGCTATTTCAACCGCTTCAACAACAGCTACCACTACGAATCTGCCCAAGCCGTCAACCTTGCAATCGAGGACGTGCTGGCGGGAGATGCTTTCTGGGAACAGAATGTAGACATGGCCGAAAAGCGAAAGAAAATCGCCGGCATGACCATCCGCGAAAAGGTGCAGGACGGCGTATCGATCGATATTACACGCCTCACGAAACATTCCCCGCGCCGGAACAAGGGCCCGTGGATGTCATTCTGGCGGAGCGTGACGTTCAACGGCCACATCCTCCCGGAAAAACTCTTCTACAAACGGGCTGTTCTTTATCCGCTGGATGTCCGCGCAATTGAGCACGACACCTTCCTGCGCCCCTATTCCGTCACCCTCGACCCGTCGACCGGTAAGGGTTACACATGCAAGATCGACAAGAAGCTCTATTTCGAAAACCGCAAACAGTTCCTCGCCCTGGCGAAGCGCCTAGAGAGTGAATATGAGAACCTGCGGAAACGCTACACCGGAGCCTCGTCTACCATGACGGCCAAGGACGCCTGGAAGCGCCGTTTTGGAATGACGGCCTGAAGATCGAAACATTTTTTGGCCACAACCGAATACACCTGATGCAATCAATGACGATCGCGACGGGCTTAGTGGGGCCAAATTATCAAAGGACACGATGCGAGTAACGCGTATGCTGACCTCCCGAAGAGTGCCCAAAAAACCGAATATGAAAACAGAATGTAACCAGTCGACAGATCATGGCGACATAAAATATTTGCGTGACTTCGTGAGTTGATAGCCTTAAGCGCCTTAAACGTAGCGTAGCGACCAACACGATAAATTAAGCAGGAAACTTAGCATGGCTGATCAGAAGCAGGAAAAATTCGACGTCGGGGTTGTTGGCGTTGGTGTTGGTGCAAACTACGGCTCAGTTCTGACTTACTACAGCCTCTACAAGACGATCGAATCTTTCGGGAAGAAGGTTCTGATGGTCTCGAAAATCGGAGCTAAGGCGAGCGATCCCGAAATCCAGAATACGCATGCTATTCGCTTCGCTCGCGAACACTACAATCTAAGCAAACTGTATAGCCAGAAGACGGTCAAAGAGCTGAACAAGATTGCGGATACATTCGTAATTGGTTCTGACCAAGTCTGGAATTACGGCATCTCGCAGCATTTCGCAAAGGCGTTTTACCTTGATTTTGCTGGCGACGATAAGCGTAAGCTTTCCTACGCCGCTTCGTTTGGCCATGCGAAGGACCTTGCACCCGCGGAAGAAGTTCCGAAAATTTCGGCGCTGATGAAGCGCTTCAACGCGATTTCGGTCCGGGAAGACGTCGGTGTCGATATTGCGCGCGATACTTATGGTGTGCCGGCTAAACAGGTTGCTGAACCGATCTTTCTAACCGGGACCGAAAAATACCGGGAGCTCGCGGCGCGATCGACACTAGATGTGTCTGAGCCATACCTGCTCGCCTACATCCTTGATCCAACTCCGGAAAAAAAGGCTGCAATAGAGCACGTTGCCAAGAAACTGGGTTTGAAAATCAGGATCATTCTGGATGCTTGGCCACACCTCTTCGAAGAGAATAAGAAGAAGATGGATATTGCGGGGGCCGTCGAGGAAGGTATTGAAACGTACGACTTCCTGAAGCTCTACGCCAACTGCTCATACGTTGTTACCGACTCGTTCCACGGAACAGCTTTTGCATTGAAGTTCGAGAAGCCGTTTGCATCGATTGGCAACAAGCGACGCGGGGTGGTGCGTTTCGATTCAATGTTCCGTTTGATCGGCAATCGCGACCGATTCACGATGAAACCGGAAGAGATCGTCAAAAAGGACGCCCGCTTCCTGGCGCCCATGGACTATGCAAAAATCACCAGCGCGCTCGACAAGCATGTCAAGGAATCGAAGGACTGGTTGAAGGCCTCCCTTGAAAAACCCGTCAAGGACACGATCGGCGCTTCGGAACCCAAAACGACCGTGGCCTCTAAACCCAAAACTGTCGATACCGGTGGAACCGTCAGCGTGGAGTTCCGTGGCCCTGCAAACGCCGTTGGGAAGGTCGTTGATTTTCTGAAGCACCAGCTTAGCAAGCAGCGCTTTAAACTTGATCGACCGACATTTACAGCGAACAACGAAGTATGGCGAACGGAGCCGCTTGCTCGTGCAACACGGATCGCCGTAGCGTCGGCTGATGCTGCCGTGCGCGGAAATCTTGTCTGGACTGACCTGCCCGTTCCCTTGCGCGCAAATACCGCTTATGAGTTGACGATCGAATGGACGCTAAGAACATCTTCCCGTTCTGTAAATCTTCATATCCGCAATCCCGAAACAGGAAAATTTAAGGTCGTCGGCACCATTCCGGTCGGCCCGGAGGTCGATGTCCGACGCACGGATACAGTCAGCTTCATGGTCCCCGGCGACGGCTTCACGCAAATCATGTTCGGCGCGGTTCATTTCAGTGGCGTAAATGCCGGAGCGGATATTGCCACAATCACGGTGCAATCCATCAGGCCGGACGCTGTAGTTCCCAACGCGCCGGCCATCCCGGCGGGCAAAGCCGGTCGGGATCCAGCCCTCGTTGCCCGAGAACTGAGTCAAGCGGACAATGACCGTTTTATCGGCGCCTATGCCCAGCATAGGGTTTCGCGGAACATCGCAAATGCGCGTTCGCTTATGATGTACTACAGCCACGGCTTCGAGAAAGGCTTGAGCCGTACGACCAATTTTCGTCCAGGCTTCGGTGAAGCAACCATGTCTCAGCTCGCGCCCGAGATGAACAAATGGGTTGCTGCGGGTCATAGCACTCAGGATTCATTCTTCCAGATAGCAGCATCGGTGATGCATTCGTACTTCGAGCGCCATAAGGAAGCCGGAGTAGATGTGTCGCACTTTATGAAACTTTTCAGTCCTGCTGTGCAGGCCGAAATCAATAAGGCCGACAAAACACTCGGCGGTGCGGTAGCCGCGCATGCTGATCGCGAACCGGTGCTTGACAGCATTCAGAACCGCAACTTTCTTGAACTCGCCTTTGGACGCCGTAGCGTTCGTGAATTCACGTCGGAACCGGTCAAGAATGAAGATATTCGGCGCGCAGTCGAGATCGCGATGCAGGCTCCGTCCGTTTGTAACAGGCAGCCCGCCCGCGTTCATCAATTCGACGATGTCGATACCATGCGCGCGGTGCTCGACCTTCAGGGCGGTTTCCGAGGCTATAAAATGCCGCCAAAGCTGCTTCTGGTTACCAGTGATCTCTCGGCTTTTGTCGCTGCGGTCGAACGGAATCAGGCGTTCATCGACGGCGGCCTTTTCATGATGATGCTCCTGCTCGGAATTGAACAGGTTGGTCTCGGTGGATGCTCGCTCAACACCGCGATGAGTAAGGAACGTGAGGACGCAATCCGCAAGATACTGAACCTTCCAGAGTCGGAAATTCTCATTGCCTTCATTGCCGTTGGTCACTTCGATCCGGAAGTTATGATCCCGCGATCAAAGCGCATCGGCCTTGATGAAGTCCTCGTCAAACATTCCTGATATTGGCATGGCTCAAACTCTCGGAGCTATGGGGGAAACCTTGAAAAAATACGACGTCGCCATTCTCGGCGTGTGGTACGGGCTGAACTATGGCAGCCTGCTGACCTACTATGCACTGCGCAAACAGATTGAAGCCACGGGCAAGTCCGTGGTGATGGTCCAATATCTGCCGGATAACAAGCCGGCCAGCATGAGCGATGAGCAAAGGCCGGAAGCTCACAACAATCAGTTCATTGCCAAACAAGGTTATGAAACACACTTGTTGCAGTCTTCAAACGCGCGTTCGGTGAACGAACTGGCCGATACGTTCGTTGTCGGTAGCGACCAAGTCTGGAACTACCATATCGCCCGCCTGTACGACGAGTTTTTCTACATGTCGGCGATCGACGCAAACAAGCGGAAGATCGCCAACGCAGTATCGTTCGGTCATGCTGTCGATTTTGCACCCGCGGAGGAACGTCCGCGGATCGCGAACCTGATGAAGCGCTTCAACGCCATTTCGGTGCGGGAGGACAGTGGTGTCGATTTGATGCGCACGGAGTATGGCGTTCCGGCGGAATGGCACGCCGACCCGCTTCTGACGATCGATTCAGAAGACATACGCGCCCTTGGGACAGACGCAAAGATCGAGCTTGGCGAGAAACCCTACCTGCTGGCCTACATTCTCGATCCCAGCGAGGACAAGATAAACGGCATCATGGGTCTGGCCGCGAAACTCGGTCTGGAGATCAAGGTCGTGGTAGACGGCTTCGCCCACAACCGCACTGCAAACATCGAAAGACTTGGCGTCCTGGCGGAAAAAGCCCAAGACAATGTTGGCGTCGAGGAGTTTGTCGACCTGTTTGCAAACAGCTCCTATGTGGTCACTGATTCCTTCCATGGCACGGTCATGTCCATCAAGATGGAAAAAGATTTTGCGATTGTAACCACGGCGAAGATGCATCGCGGCCAGACGCGCATCGACTCTCTGTTGCGGCTTACAGGCCTTTTTGCGCGGCATACGTTCGATGCAAACGCGATTGCTGGACGTCGCCGGTTCGTGACGCCCATCGACTATACGCAAGTCAATCAACTCATCAGCCGAACGGCGGCATTGTCGAAATTGTGGCTGACGACAGCGCTCGATATTCCGATTGATGTCAAGATTGGAATTTCTCCCGTCAAACTGGATGATGGAGAGTTGTCCGATATCATGATCGGCAAAAAGAACTGGAGTTTTGGCCTGCTGGGCAAGCCCCCATACACTGAAGAAGTCAGGTTTCTGGCTGATGGAACCATCGCGGGCATACAGAGCAAAAACGAGTTCTACTGGGAGGTCCGCAATTCGACATTGCTGCTAAGCAACCGTCAGCGAGAACTTACACATAGTTTCAGCCTGAAGTCCCTGAAGTTTGGCAAGCCTGTGCTGCACGGCGACACGGTATTTGATCACTCCCTTGTTCATGTCCTAAGCTGACTGGCGAGCGCTCAAGCTCCGTAGTAACGCTGTTGCCAACAAGAATCGCAGATATCTAGGGTTAGGGAAGTTCATGCTGAGAGTTTGTGCCGTCGGGGCGGGGTTTAGCGGCGCGGTGATTGCGCGGGAGTTGGCGGAGAAGGGCCAGAAGGTTCTTGTCATCGACGAGCGTGCGCATATCGCCGGAAATTGCCATACGGAGCGCGATGCGGCCACCGGCGTGATGATCCATCGTTACGGGCCGCATATCTTCCACACCGCCGACGATCGCGTCTGGGACTATATCCGCCGCTTCGGCGAGATGATGCCGTATGTCAACCGCGTGAAAGCAACCGTCAAGGGCAAGGTCTACTCGCTGCCGGTCAACCTGCACACGATCAACCAGTTCTTCGGCACCACGATGGGACCGGCGGAAGCCCGCGCCTTCGTCGAGAGCCGTGCGCGCATGGACATCGAGGATCCGCAATCCTTCGAGGAGCAGGCGCTGCGCTTTGTTGGCGAAGAGCTCTACCACGCCTTCTTCCGCGGCTATACGCGCAAGCAATGGGGTGTCGAGCCGTCGCAATTGCCAGCCTCGATCCTGAAGCGCCTGCCGCTGCGCTTCAATTATGACGACAACTATTTCAACCATCCCTATCAGGGCATGCCGAAAGATGGCTACAGCGCCATCGTGAAGGGCATTCTCGATCACGAGAACATCGAGGTCCGCCTGAACTGCAGCTACGAAAGCCTCTCGGAAGAGTTCGCCCACGTCTTCTATTCTGGCCCGCTGGATCGCTATTTCCGCTACGATCTCGGCCGTCTCGGCTATCGCACACTGGATTTCGAAGAAGTGCGTGGCACGGGCGACATGCTGGGAACGGCCGTGATGAACTATCCGGACGAGGACGTGCCGTTTACCCGCATTTCAGAGCACAAGCACTTCGCCCCCTGGGAAGCCGATAAGTTCGAGAACACGGTTGCCTTCCGTGAATACAGCCGCGCCTGCGGCGAAGGCGACACGCCCTACTATCCGATCCGCCTGCTGGACGACAAGAAACTCCTCGACCAGTACGAAGAGCGGACGCGCGCGGAAACGTCGGTCACCTTCGTCGGACGCCTTGGAACCTACCAGTATCTCGATATGGACGTGACGATCGGCCGTGCGCTGGATGTGGCGGAAGCCTATCTCGAGCGCCTCTAAGGCCGCCGTCGAACGGCAGCCCGGCAGGATTTGAAAGGCCGGCGAAGCGCAAAGCTTCGCCGGCCTTTTCATTTCCGGCGGTCGACAGATGAGTTTTCGGTTGTAGCAAATGAAAAATCTGGTTTACTGAGGCTTCTCTGCTTGGCTTTTGGGGGATATTGCCGATGGAGTTGACCCGCAGGACGACGTTACTTGGAAGTTTGGCGTTAATCGGTAGCAGCGCGGTTCACAAGCCGGCATTGGCGGCTGCGGCATCCTATTTTTCGGGCACCGCCGTCGATAACGGCGTCACCTACAAAGCCACGAACTTCGCCAATATCGACAGGAAATGGCACCGCCAGGTTGTCAAGTATTTCAGCAGCGAGCCGATCGGCACCGTCGTCGTCGATACGCGGCATCATTTTCTCTACCTGATCATGGAGAACAAGACGGCGATCCGCTACGGGGTCGGCGTGGGCCGTGACGGCTTCAAGTGGTATGGCCGGGCGACGATCGACCAGAAAGCCCTGTGGCCGAAGTGGACGCCGCCGCCGGAAATGCGCAAGCGCCATCCCGACCTGCCGGAATCGGTGGAGGGCGGCTCCCCGAAGAACCCGCTTGGCCCCCGCGCTATGTATCTGCTGCGCGACGGCGTCGATACCGGTTATCGGTTCCACGGTACATTGGAGCCCGGCAGCATCGGCAAGGACGCCTCCTCCGGCTGTATCCGCATGTTCAACGAGGATGCGATCGACCTTTACCAGCGTTGCCCCATCGGCACGGCTGTCCAGGTTCTGCCCCATATTGCAGACCAGGCCCCTGCCCAGGTCAGCGACGCAACTCCGGTCGAATAAGGAAATACCCCATGTCTTTCGTAACCGGTTTCTTCAGGCCGCTTTTCGCGGCAGCCATACTCCTGAGCCTTACCGCGTGCAACACAACCGAACTGGCAGAGGTGGAAGAGCCCGCCGCCCAGCCCATGACCGGCCAGACGAACGATCCGGCCCCCGGGTTCGAGAACGTGGTGGCGGGGAGCGAAGAGGATTTCATCCTCAATGTCGGCCGGCGCACCTATTTCACGCAGGATTCGTCGACGCTCGATTCGGTCGCCAAGGCAACGCTCGACAAACAGGCCGTCTGGTTGAACAGCAACCCGCGCTGGCTCATCAAGCTGCAAGGCTTTGCCGATGATTCCGGCTCCGCTTCCAAAATGATGACGCTCTCCCAGAAGCGCGCCGATGTGGTCATGGCCTATCTCGCCTCCAAGGGCGTGGCGGCCAATCGCATGTGGGCCAAGGGCTACGGCAATGACCGCGAAGTGCGCGATTGCACGGATCGCTCCTGCAAGGTTCAGAACCGCCGCGTGGTTTCCAACCTGCGCACCGAGCGCGATTGATCAAGCCACTCCGGACGTGCATTCATCTGAATATCCGCACGCAAATGGCCGGGCCCTTCGCAAGAAGGACCCGGCCATTGACTTTTGATCGCCTTATTCCGCCGGCTGCAGCGCCGGTGTTTCCGCCTGCGTCTCGCTCGTGCCACCCGCCAGCGCCGCATTGAGCATTTCGACATCGAGCTCGTTTTCCCAGCGGGCAACGACGATGGTGGCGACGGCATTGCCAACGAAGTTGGTCAGCGCGCGGCATTCCGACATGAAGCGGTCGATGCCGAGGATCAGCGCCATGCCGGCGACCGGCACGGAGGGAACGACAGAGAGCGTGGCCGCAAGGGTGATGAAGCCGGCACCGGTGATGCCGGCAGCGCCCTTGGAGCTCAGCATGGCGACAAGCAAGAGCAGGATCTGGTCGCCGATCGACAGCGGGATATCCATCGCCTGCGCGATGAAGAGCGCCGCCATCGTCATGTAGATGTTGGTGCCGTCGAGATTGAAGGAATAGCCGGTCGGGATGACCAGGCCAACGACGGAACGCTTGCAACCTGCCTTTTCCATCTTCTGCATCAGGCCCGGAAGGGCCGCTTCCGAAGACGACGTGCCGAGAACCAAGAGCAACTCTTCCTTGATGTAGCGGATCAGCGCCAGGATCGAGAAACCGTTGTACTTGGCAACCGTACCCAGGATGACGAAGACGAACAAGAACGCGGTGAGATAGAAGGTGGCGATGAGGAAGGCGAGGTTGGCGACCGACCCGATGCCGTATTTGCCGATGGTGAACGCCATGGCGCCGAAGGCGCCGATCGGGGCTGCCTTCATCAGGATGGCGACCAGCCGGAAGATCGGCGCGGTCAGCGACTGAAGAAAATCGACGACCGGCTTGCCCTGTTCGCCGACCATGCCGAGTGCGATGCCGAACAGCACCGAGAAGAACAGCACCTGCAGGATGTCACCCTCGGCAAAGGCGCCGACGATGGTCAGCGGGATGATGTTCATCAGGAAGCCGGTGATGGTCGATTCATGCGCCTTGGTCGCATAGGTCGCGACAGCTTCTGCATCGAGCGTGCCGGGATCGATATGCATGCCGGCGCCCGGCTGCACGAGATTGGCGACGATCATGCCGACAACCAGCGCCAGCGTCGAAAAGGTCAGGAAGTAGAGCATCGCCTTGCCCGCGACACGCCCGACCTTCTTCAGGTCCGACATGCCGGCAATGCCGGTCGCGACCGTCAGGAAGATCACGGGAGCAATGATCATCTTGACGAGCCGGATGAAGGCATCGCCCAGCGGCTTCAGGCCGGCGCCGAAATCCGGATAAAAATGGCCGACGAGCATGCCGGCGATGATGGCAACGATCACCTGGAAATAGAGGTGGGTGTAGAATGGCTTGGCGTCGCGTGGTTCCGCGGCTGCAGACGAGATTTGCACGGCTTCCTCCTTTCGCACCCCAACCGGCAAAGCGGCTCTTCCCGGGGTGACTTGCTAAAACTGGAGAGATGCTTAGCAAGGGCCGTGCCAAGCTGATCAAGCGCTTTAAGCCATTATAAAATATAGGTTATTTTAGAAGGTCGGAGATCTACAGGATCATGTGTGCGATTTTCCGCACGACATGAATTGCAAAAGTGCGGATTTATGCCCACAATGAGCGATGGCAACCGTCTTGAATAAACGTCTCGCAAGTCCCTTCCATACGCCCCGGCGGCAATGGATGGCTTTTGCCGTGGCATTGCTTCTGGCTTCGGTGGCGGCACTTTATGCGGCCGGCATCTACGGCCGGGCCAGTGCCCTTTCAACGCTGGAGACACAGGGCCGTACGGATGCCAATCTCAAGGTCGCCTTGCTGCGCGCCGTACTGGAGCGACCACGCGCCCTCCCCTTTCTCCTGTCGCGCGACCGCGACGTGGAGGATGCGCTTATCGGCGCAGATGCCGGAAAGAGAAATCTGCTCGATCGCAAGCTGGAAGAGCTGGTCGCTGGCACCAGCGCTGCGGTCATTTATGTCGTCGATCGCAAGGGCCTGGCGATTGCCGCCAGCAACTGGCGCGAGCCGACCAGTTTCGTGGGCAACGACTATTCCTTCCGCGCCTATTTCTCCCGCGCAATGAAGGAAGGTACGGCCGAACATTTCGCGCTCGGCTCCGTCAGCAATCGTCCGGGCCTCTATATCTCGCATCGTATCGGCCCGGCCGACGCCCCGCTCGGCGTCGTCGTCGTCAAGATGGAATTCGACCGGCTCGAGCAGGACTGGCGGGAGACGCAACGCCCCTCCTACGTCGTCGATCCCAATCATGTGGTGCTGATCACCAGCATTCCCTCATGGCGTTTCATGACCACGCAGCCGTTGCCGACCGAAAGCCTCGCCGCCATCCGCGAGAGCCTGCAATTCGGCGAAGCCCCGCTTGCGCCGCTGCCCTTCACGCAGACAGAGGAGAGCAACATCATCCGCGCCGTGCAGCCAGGTGGCGGCGCGCAATCCTATTTGCGCATCACGACGTCTGTGGCGACCACGCCATGGCGGTTCGAATATCTCGTGCCGGTTTCCGATGCGGTTGCGGCAGGCATGCGGGAGGTACAGCTTCTGGCCGCCTTGGCCGTCGGCGCAATCGCGATCCTTGCCGCAATCTGGCTGCGCCGCCGCCAGACGTCCTCCGCCAACGCCGCCCGTGAGCAGGCCGCGCGCGAGGAACTGGAGCGGCGCGTGATCGAGCGCACGCGGGATCTGAGCCTCGCCCGAGACAGCCTGCAGGCCGAGATATCCGATCACCGGCAAACGGAGACGAAGCTGCAGGCGGTGCAACAGGATCTGGTGCAGGCCAACCGACTTGCGATCCTCGGTCAGGTCGCCGCCGGCGTCGCCCACGAGATCAACCAGCCACTCGCCACGATCCGTGCCTACGCCGACAATTCGAAAGTCTTCCTCGCCCGCAGCAAGCCTGAGCCGGTCCTGGAGAACCTCGATCTCATCGCCGGCCTCACCGACCGTATCGCGACGATAACCGAAGATCTGAAGGCGCTTGCCCGCAAAGGGCGCTCCGGCGAAGAACCGGTAAACTTGCAGGAGGTAATAGACGGCGCCGTCATGCTGCTGCGCAGCCGCTTTACCGGGCGCATGGACCGCCTGATCGTTTCCAACATGCCGCAGGGCCTTTGTGTGTTTGGCAACCGATTGCGGCTGGAGCAGGTTTTCATCAACCTCTTCCAGAACGCGCTTGAGGCCATGGAGGATCGTGAGGATGGGCGCGTGAACGTCTCCTTCGCCGTGGCGGAGAAGGACGTAATCGTGTCCGTCGCGGACAACGGCCCCGGTATTTCATCCGAAATCCTCAGCTCGCTGTTCGAACCCTTCAACACATCCAAGGAAAACGGCCTCGGCCTCGGCCTCGTCATCACGAAGGATATCGTCTCCGATTATGGCGGCCGGCTGGAGGTCGAGACGGATAAAGACGGCGCCTGCTTCAAGGTTCATCTCAGAAAGGTGCCAGCGTGACGACACCCGTTCTCCTCGTCGATGACGATCGGCCATTGCTGCGCGCTACCGCCCAGACGCTGGAACTCGCCGGCTTCGATGTCTCGCCGTTCAGTTCGGCGACAGAGGCACTAACGGCGCTCGACATGGATTTTGCCGGTGTCGTTGTGTCCGACATTCGCATGCCCGGCACGGACGGGTTGCAGCTTTTCGAACGCATCTGCGATCTGGACCGGGAAATTCCCGTCATCCTCATCACCGGCCACGGCGATATCCCAACGGCGGTGAAGGCCATTCAGGATGGTGTCTACGATTTCATCGCCAAACCCTTTGCGACCGAGCGGCTCATCCAGTGCGTACACCGGGCCGCGGAAAAACGTGGCCTCGTCATGGAAAACCGCCGCCTGAAGGAGGCGGCACGGCAGGCGGAGGATGGTTTTCCTCTGATCGGCCAGACGTTGGTAATGGACCGCCTGCGCCAGACCCTGCGCCAGATCGCCGATACGGATGTCGACGTGCTGGTGACCGGCGAGACTGGGAGCGGCAAGGAGGTGGTCGCCCGCCTGCTGCACGGCTGGAGCCGTCGCGCGAAGGGCAATTTCGTTGCGCTGAACTGCGGAGCCCTGCCCGAACAGGTGATCG
Source organism: Pararhizobium arenae (assembly GCF_001931685.1). Taxonomy (GTDB): domain Bacteria; phylum Pseudomonadota; class Alphaproteobacteria; order Rhizobiales; family Rhizobiaceae; genus Pararhizobium; species Pararhizobium arenae. The sequence continues at coordinate 203,533 of NZ_MOOY01000009.1, forward strand.
AGAGCGAGCTTTTCGGCCACGAACCCGGCGCTTTTACCGGCGCCCAGAAGAAACGTATCGGTCGCATCGAGCATTCGAGCGGCGGCACGCTGTTCCTCGACGAGTTGGAAAGCATGCCGCCCTCCACCCAGATCCAGATGCTGCGTGTCCTGGAAATGCGGGAGGTGACGCCGCTCGGCACCAACGAGGTACGCCCCGTCGATATCCGCATCGTTGCGGCCGCCAAAGTCGATCTTGCCGATCCGGAGCAGCGCAAGGCTTTTCGCGAAGACCTCTATTACCGCCTGAACGTCGTGTCGCTTTCGATCCCACCGTTGCGCGAAAGGCGGGAGGATATCCCGCTGCTGTTCAGCTATTTCGCGGACCGTGCGACGCAGCGCTTTCAGCGTGAGGCACCCGCCCTTTCCGGTGACATCCTGCGGCATCTGCGCGAGCATGACTGGCCGGGCAATGTGCGCGAACTCTCGCATTTTGCCGAACGCGCCGTTCTGGGCGTCATGCCGTCCACGGCCACCGCGTCCAAGGCATCGGAGACGCACGGCCCGTCCGGTTCGCTTCCTGAACAGCTCGACCGGTTGGAAGCACAGATCATCCGCGACGCGCTTTCCGCCAATGACGGCAACGTGCAGCAAACGCTTGCGACGCTGGGGATCCCCCGCAAGACCTTCTACGACAAGCTCCAGCGCCACGGCATCGTGCGACGGGAATTTGCTGTGAAGGACGAGCAGTGAGCCGACGTCATCGCTGTCCGGCGCAATTTGCATATGGTTGGGAAATCTCGTCGCGCCCGTAAAAATCGAACGGTGGACAGCACGATTTTCGAGCCGAAGCACAAGCGGAAAAGAGCGCTCTAGAAGCGCTCAAACCACTTTAGCAAAACAAGCTATCAGATTTAAAATGGTGGGTGATCACGGGCTCGAACCGTGGACCCGCTGATTAAGAGTCAGCTGCTCTACCAACTGAGCTAATCACCCGTCCAGACCGCGTCGCCGCGGTGTGATTGGGCGTATAAAGGGCTTGGCCGGGATTGTCCAGTTCGGAAGATCATTTTTTTTGGCAAACCCGAAAAAAAATCCCTCAGATAATCTAAGCCAATGTTTTTTAGAGATAAAGTTCTCCACCGGCGATTTTGACCGCCTCCCCGCCAATGCGGGCAGTGGCGATTTCGCCCTTGTGGACATCAACATGCAGATGGATGAGAGAAGGCCGGCCCATCTCCACCCCTTGCTCGATCAGCACCGGATAATGCCCATCCATCAGTTGATCGAAGTGATGGATAGCGCCCGAAAATGCAGCGACGGCCGATCCCGTGGCCGGATCCTCCATCATGCGGAGCCCGGGCGCAAACATGCGGGCGTGGAAGCGCGCCGTGTGGTTCACGCCGCCACGACAGTAGAGATAGGCGCTGGCCAAAATGCCATCCGCCAGCGGCGCCAGCTGCTCCCAGGCCACCGGATCGAAATCCACCGCGGAAACGGCCGCCAGATCATGCAGCGGCACCATCACAAACGGGACCCCCGCGCTCCAGAACGAGGGCACATGGTTCTCGAAGCCGATCTGGGTGGACTTGAGACTGAGCGCATCGGAAAGCGCCTGCCGGTCGAAATGGGCATCGAGCCGGACCGATTTTCGTGGCAGATCGAACTCGGCAAACGTCGTGGCGTCCGCCTTCAGCCTCACGGCACAACGCACCGGCCCGATGTTTTCTTCCAGCACATGAACGATGTCCTGGTTCGATGCCCCGTTCTTCCGCTCGGCAATTGCGATTGCCGCACCGACCGTCGGGTGGCCGGCGAAGGGCAGCTCCCTTCCCGGCGTAAAGATTTTCAGTCGCGCCGCATGACCCGGCTGGGTTGGCTGGAACACGAACACCGTCTCGGAAAGGTTGAACTCCGCCGCAATCGCCTGCATCTTCCGATCATCCAGACCGTCGGCCTCGAAGACCACCGCCAGCGGATTTCCCGTCAGCCGTTCGGATGTGAAGACGTCATAGATCGCGTAGGGTCTGGCCACGAACTTCTCCTTCAGGTTCAACGGCATCGTTCCGTTGCAGAGGCGAACATAGGACGAAGGCCTTCATCCGTCACCCGTGTCTTTCGAATGGCCTGCGAAAATCCAGCTCAGGATTCCGGGCATGAACGGCGGATAGTCGTAAAGCGTCGGATCGGCGGTCGTGATGGCCATCGCCGCGTCGATTTCCGGCTGCGGATCATCGGCGGCATGGCGCTCGATGATCGACACAAGTTCGTCCGCAGTCTGCGAAAATCGGTAGAGGCGGAAGAGCGTGACGACGCTGTCGGCGTGCAGCGCCCAGAAGCTTTCTCCGGCTGTGGCGGCGGCGAGATCGAGCCCGGTTTCTTCCGCAACTTCCCGCCTCATATTGCCTTCGACATCGCAGCGCCCCTCAACGATATCGCTTGCGTCGAGCGAGCCTGCGGCGCAGTAGACCCGGCCGGGATTGGCGGTGTGCGGTCCCATTCGGATGGCGATGACCGCGCCATCGGCTGACAGGATCACAGGAAGGCCGAAAAGATGCACCGCCTTGTCGCGTGGCTTCGTTTTCCGCCAGAGGAGGAACGTCGAATAATCGACGAGATGGCATTCTCCACGGATTGCGCCCTGACGGATCATGATCGCCCGCGGCAGCACCATGCGACCGTTGAAGAAAGCGGGATTGCGGGCGATCTCCGCCTGCCAGTTGAGCGCCGCGGCCTGCGCTTCGGCCTGTTCGTAGGGATGCGGCGTATCGAGGACCGTCAGGTCGAAGTCCGAGACCGGAAAGATCGCACCGGCTTCGGGCCAGTCATGAAAATTGCTCATCAGCATCATCAAACATCCAGGGAAAGAACGATGGGGCAGTGGTCGGAGGCCTTCGGCCTGTCCCAGCCGATGCGGGGATAGCGCTCGACCTCCTGCCCCTTTGGAAAGATCGTGCGAAACGGCTGCCCGCCACGGATGATGTCGGGCACCGCCGCCGGGTTCTTTGCCGCCAGCGCAGGCGAAAGCCAGATGTAATCGAGCTGGCAGAGATGGCGCTCCTGCGGCCCGCGGCTGTGAAACAGCGTCCAGCGATCCAGTTCCGGCCTGCGGCGCATCACGTTTTCGGCAAATCCGTCATGGCTGAAAACATCGAGTGCGCTTTCCGCCTCCCGGGCAGGATGAAAAGTGTAGCCTGTCCGCCTGTCGCCACGAATATCGATGCGCTCCTGATAATCGTTCATGTCGCCGCAGATCGCGAAGGACGCACTTGAAGCGCCCTCGCCCCGCCCAAACCTGTCCTCGATGATGCGGCGGACCGCGCGCGCCTCCGCCTGGCGCACCGCCATGGTTGCCATCCGTCCGTCGAGCCCGTCGCGCGCCGGCCCCATCGACTTGAAATGCACGACGAACAGCGTCAGCGGCCGCCCGCCGATGCGAAACTCGAGTTCAAGGCAGTCGCGCCGGAATATGCGGTCTCCCGGCAGCTCGGTCGCTGCCAGGGTGTCGTTGAAAAGGTCGAAATCCGCATAGGTGACGCCGGCATGGGATCTGACGTCGATGCATTCGATCCGTTCGCCGTCGCGGCTTTCCTCGCGCACCAGCACGGCGACATCGATGCCGCGCCTGTCGTTGCCGTCGATCAGGTATTTCTGGCGGTAGCCGTTGCCGACCATGCGGAAGAGATAGCCGTACTCGAAAGCCTGAAGCGCCGCCATGTTGTCGGCCTCCTGCAGGCAGAGGATATCGCCGTCGCAATCTGCAATCGCCAGCGCCGACATCTGCCGCGTATCGTCGGTATGCGCGATCGTCCGCGCCTCTTCCAGCCGCTGATATTCCGCCTCGCTGCGCACATCGAAGAGCCGCAAAACCCGATCCTGCTTCAACTGGTTGCGATAGCCGGAAAAATCGAATCGGCTCATCAGGTTTTCGATGTTGAAAGTGGCAAGGCGAAGCGGCATGAGGGCATCCATATCGAATCCGGCGACCGCCGGCACAGTGACTGCGACTGTAGCCATTCGGTTGCAAATGTCGAATGACGGCTCGATGAAGCCGGAACGACCGGCAGACGCACCATATTTGGGTGAATGGCAGATCCCTGAATAATCTGCCGTTTTCGCCCGTTTCTCCTCGGATTATAACAGGCTGTGCCGCTGGGCTGGCATGATGGAGGGGACAATGGCAATGATGAGACTTACGCTGATCGTGGTTGCGACCATGCTGCTGAGCGCCGGTGCGGCGCGGGCAGACCTTTACGGCGCGATTTCGCTGTCGCCGGCGAACGGAGCAACCGGCTGGTCCTTCGACTTCACCTCGCGCTGGGAGGCCGAGGATGTGTCGCAGCGCAATTGCTACAGGCACGCATCCGATTGCCGCGTCGCCATATGGTTCAAAAACGCCTGCGGCGCGGTTGCGCGCGGCCCCCAGGGCTGGGGCGCCGACTGGGCGGAAACGCCTTACCTCGCCCAGAGCGCGGCCCTTGCGTCCTGCGCACGCCATTCCGGCGGCTGCCGGGTCATCCGCTGGCAGTGCTCCGGCGCCCGCTAGCGCCAAAACGCTGTTTTAGATCACCTTAATTGATTGAAACTATAATATAGTTTTCGAGATGCCTGCGACATGGCGTCTTCGGGGGCATGGGTTGGGAGAAAACATGGGCAGGCAACCTGGATGGGGCGAGCGGCTGCGTTATCAGTTCGATAAGAGTATGGCTGCGGGGCCGGTCGCGCTGATCGGCTGGCTCGCGATCATATCGCTGATGGTCATCGTCCTTGCCGGCGCATTCCTTGCCATCACGCAGATCGCGCCCGAAGGTGGTCAGCCCGTCAGCTTCATCGAGGGCTCTTGGGAATCGCTCATGCGCACGATGGATGCCGGCACCATGGGCGGCGACATCGGCTGGGGCTTCCGCGGCGTCTCGCTGGTGGTCACCATCGTCGGCATCTTCATCTTTTCCGCCTTGATCGGCGTTTTGAGCTCGGGTCTGGAAAACAAGCTCGACGAACTGCGAAAAGGGCGTTCGGTGGTTCTTGAAAAGGACCAGACGATCATCCTCAATTGGTCGCCTTCGATCTTCGATGTCATCTCCGAGCTGGTTATCGCCAATGCGAGCCGCAAGAAGCCGCGCATCGTCATCATGGCCAGCAAGGACAAGGTGGAGATGGAAGACGAGATCGCTTACAAGATCCCGGAGCTGCGCAACACGCGCATCATCTGCCGCAACGGCGACCCGACCGATCTTCACGACCTTGCGATCGTCAACCCGCAGACGTCCCGCTCCATCATCGTGCTTTCGCCGGAGGGCGACGATCCGGACTCACAGGTCATCAAGACCGTGCTGGCGCTGGTCAACGATCCGAAGCGCCGCGAGAAGCCCTACCAGATCGCCGCGGAAATCCGCGACAGCAGGAATGCCGATGTCGCCCGCATCGTCGGCGGCAGCGAACTGCAGCTGGTATTGGCCGACGATCTCATTTCACGCATCGTCGTGCATTCCAGCCGCCAGACCGGCCTGAGCGGCGTCTATTCCGAACTGCTCGATTTCGAGGGTTGCGAAATCTACACGCTCGAACAGCCCGATCTGGTCGGGAAATCCTTTGCAGCGGCCGTCATGGCCTACGAAGCCTCGACACTCATCGGCGTCTGCGACGAGAGCGGTGCCGTCCACCTCAATCCGGCCGCCGGCCGCGTTTTCCTTGCCGGCGAAAAAGCCGTCATCATCGCCGAGGACGATGCCGCAATCAAAACCGGCGATGCCAACCTCGCGGTAGACAAGGACGCGATCCGGGCCCCCGAGCCTCGTATGCCCGAACCGGAGCGCACGCTGATCCTGGGCTGGAACCGCCGTGGCCCGATCATCACGTTCGAACTTTCGCGCTACGTTGCGCCGGGTTCCTTGCTGACCATCGCGGCCGATACGCCGCAGCTGGTGGACGACATCGCATCGCTGAGGGTCGCCAACGACCACATGGCGGTTGAATACAGCGTGATCGACACAGGAAACCGGACCGCGCTCGAAGCCCTCGACATCCCGAGCTACGATCACGTCCTTGTCCTTGGCTACAGCGACAACATGGCGCCGCAGCCCGCCGACACCCGCACGCTCGTCACCCTTCTCCAGTTGCGCAAGATCGCCGAGCGCGCCGGCAAGCACATCGCGGTGGTGAGCGAAATGACCGACGTGCGCAACCGCGAGCTTGCCGAAGTCACCCGCGCCGACGATTTCGTCGTCAGCAACAAGCTGGTGAGCCTCATGCTGGCGCAGGCCTCGGAAAACGCCTCGATGGCGGCAATCTTCGACGACCTGCTCGACGAGGAAGGATCGGAAATCTACATGCGGCCCGTCTCGGACTATGTTGCGACCGATCAGCCCGTGAACTTCTACACGATCTGCCTCTCGGCCCTGCGCCGCGGCGAGGTTGCGATCGGTTATCGCCGGCAGCGCGAAAACGATCCAGATCACCGCAATCTCGGCGGCGTCGTGGTCAATCCGCTGAAATCCGAGACACTGCAATTCGGGCCAGAGGACCGCATCATCGTTCTCGCAAGGGATTGATCCACCCGCAGAAAACCGTGCAGCAAGGCGGAACGCGAAGTTTTTCGCCTTGAAGTGGCGCGAGACCTCGGCGACCCATAACAAGATTGATTTCGTTGAGGAGAAGCATCGTGAACAAGGCCATAGAGACGGGCAGCCTCTCGCGCGCCGGGCAACTGTCCGTCGAAATGACCCGCTGGCCCAGCGTGACGGGCAGTGACGGCGAGGCCCAATTCTCGTCACGGCTGACGAGCCTGCTTCGCAGCCTTCCCGCCTTTTACGACACGCCGGAGAATGTGTTTGCCCGAGACAGTCACGGCTCCCCCGCGCGGCAGAATGTTTTCGCGCTGGTTCGCGGCGAAGGCCGTCGCTGCCTCGTCCTGGCCGGCCATTTCGACACGGTGTCGATTGCCAACTACACCACGCTGTCCGCGCTCGCCTGCGAGCCCGAGGCACTCACGACAGCGCTGATCGCCGAGCTTTCCGCCAAGTCACGCAATGCCGTCGAGGAAAAGGCGCTTTCCGACCTGCTGACCGGAGATTTCCTCGCCGGTCGTGGCCTCCTCGATATGAAGAGCGGCCTTGCCGCAGGGATCGCCGCGCTGGAGCGTTATGCCGCGCTCGCTCAAAGACCTGGAAACCTCCTCTTTATCGCGACACCCGACGAGGAAAACCGCTCGCGCGGCATCCGCAGCCTGCGTGACAGACTGCCGGACATCGCTTCTCAGCTCGATCTCGATATCGTCGGCGGCATCAATCTGGACGCCAGCGGCGACGATGGCGATGGCGGGCTGGGACGTGCGGTCTATCTCGGGTCGGTCGGTAAATTCTCTCCCTTCGCCTTCGTCGCCGGGCGCCCGACCCATGCAGGTTATGCCTATGACGGCGTCAGCGCCCACCTGATTGCAGCCGAGATCATGCGGGCGGTGGAATTCAACAGCGCGCTTTGCGACGAGGCTCATGGCGAGGTTTCGCCGGCGCCCGTCTGCCTTGAGGCAAAGGATGTGCGCCACGGCTATGAGGTGACGACGCCCGCCCATGTCTGGCTGTCCTTCAACTGGCTTACCCATCGCCGCTCGCCGACCGACATCCTGGAAGAATTTTCAGCCATTGCCACCGCGGCCATGGACAGGGCGCTGCAATCGCAGAAGGAAAACGGCGATGCCTTCTTCGCACGGCAGGGCATCGAACGAAATGTCCGCGCCGAAGGCCGCGTGATCAGCTTCGGGGAACTGCGCAAGCTGGCGGCGGAAACGGCCGACGGCGATACGATCCGGAGAATAGCAGCCCTTGAGGAAAGCCTGGCGACCAGTGACGAGCCGCTTTCGGCCACCCGAGCCGTGGTGGGTGAACTGCTGACGGCAACCGGTCTCGAAGGTCCATTGGTCGTGGTTGGTTTTTCGACGCTGCATTATCCACGCGTCCATACCGGAGATCTCGGAGAGGCCGGACAGGAATTTGCGAGACGTCTGCAAGTGGCCGCGTCCCTGATTGAAGATCGCCATCAGACCAGCATCTGCTTCCGGCAATTCTTCGCCGGCATTTCCGACATGAGCTTCTTCGGTCATCGGCCAGACACGGCGCAGTCGGAAACGCTGAAGGCCAACACGCCCGTTCCCGCCTTTGTCGATGCGACCCCGCAAAACGCCCTCTCCTACCCCGTTGTAAATATCGGTCCATGGGGACGCGACTATCACCAGAAATGGGAGCGGGTGCACATGGGCTACACCTTCGAGGTGCTGCCGGATCTGATCCACGAATGCACCCTCGCGGTGCTTTCCCGATAAGCCCACGAAACGGAAAAGGTCGCCGATGGAAACCCACGGCGACCTTTTGGCTCAAGCGTGACGGGTAAGGCGCGCAGAGACACGCCTCGAACGAAAGCTGACTAAGCAGCCGTCTCGCCCCGAATCAACGTTCCGAGGCGGGAGATACCGTCCTCGATCATCTGATCGTTGGCGCAGGAGAAGCTCATGCGGAGCGTATTCGCACCCGAACCATCGGCGAAGAACGCCTTGCCGGGCACAAACGCAACCTTCGCCGTTTCCAGCGATTTCGCCAGCAACTCGGCGCCGTCCATGCCCTTGGGCAGGGTCAGCCAGATAAACATACCACCTTCCGGCTTCGTCCAATGCACGCCCTCCGGCATGTATTTTTCAAGCGCCGCCAGCATGCAGTCGCGGCGATGGCTGTAGACGGCCTTGATCTTTTCGACCTGCTTGTCGAAGCCACGCTCGGCAACAAGCGAAATCGCCATCTGGTTGATCGTCGAGGAGTGCAGGTCGGCCGCCTGCTTCATCAGCACGAGTTTGCGGATCACCTGCGAGTTTGCAACCGTGAAACCGACACGGAGCCCCGGCGCCAGCGTCTTGGAAAAGCTGCCCGAATAGATCGTCCGGGTCTTTTCGATGTCGCCGCCATTGCGCGCCAGTTCGATCGCGAGGATGGGCGGGATAGCCTCGCCATCGTAACGCAGCGACTGGTAGGCCGCATCTTCGATGATGGCGATATCGAGTTCGGCAGCCAGATCAAGCAGGCGCTCGCGGCCTTCCCGATCGACCGTTTCACCGGTCGGGTTGGAAAAATCGGCCGAGAGATAGGCGAACTTCACCGAGCCACCGGCGTCGGAAGCCGCAGCACGATAGGAATCCGGTGTGCGATTGCCGTTCAGCGTCAGCTGATCGTATTTCGGCTCATAGGCATTGAAAGCCTGCAATGCGCCCAGATAGGTGGGCCAGGTTACGAGCGCCGTATCGTTCGGCGACAGGAACAGCTTGCCGATATAATCCAGCCCCTGCTGCGAGCCGGACGTGATGAAGATGTTTTCCGGGCCGGCGGTGATGCCGATCTTCGCCATCTCGTCGGACAGCCAGCGGCGCAGTGGGAGATAGCCCTCGCTCACGGAATATTGCAGCGCCGCACTGACCGTCGGGCCGCTGAAGATTTCGGAATAGACCGACTGGAATTCTTCGTTGGGAAACAGCGCCGGGTCTGGGATACCCCCTGCGAAGGAGATGATATCATGCCGATCGAGCAGCTTCAAAAGTTCGCGGATTTCAGACGCGCGCATGCGAACGGAGCGCGTGGCGAAGATTTTTTCCCAATCCAGCATTGGATGTTTCCTCAAGATTATATTTTACGGAAACAAGACCACGCCGGACGAATTAAGTCAATGTTGCTGACCTAAATTTCGCCGTTCGCGAAGAGGCAAATTCTCACCTTCTGCAGTCTCGATCAGGCATCAAATAAAATGCCCGAACAGGCCTGCTGTCAAAGGTTAAGGCAATTCATGCAGCGCCTTTATGCGACGCAGAATGGTTACTTTCGGAGCCTGAAAGTGCCGGCTCAGGTTTCGCCCGCATCCTCACCGGTGTAGAGGCTCAAAAGCACGAGAACACCGATGGCACAAAGTATTACTGCATCAAACCAGGCGAAATAGTTCATAATGGTCGTCATCACACGATCCTCCCGATTGTGAAACGTGACGCTCCATCAGTCTGTTCCTCATGTGACGATTTTACAACTGAATTTCCTCAATAAAATCATAAATTTATACTGCACCGCAGCAATCTCGTGCACTAAAATGCAAGCGAAACCAGTGCCTTGAATATAGTCTCCGCACTGCAACCATCGTTCCAAGGCTGCCGGCAGCGATACCCCAAAATGCAGAAAGCCGGGAACGAGCCCCGGCTTTCGCAGATGTCTTGGGAGACGATCGATTAGTTGCGGGCCTTGTCGACCAGCTGGTTCTTGGCAATCCACGGCATCATGCCGCGCAGCTTGGCGCCAACTTCTTCGATCTGGTGCGCATCGTTGACGCGACGGATGCCCTTGAAGCGGGCCGCACCCGAGCGGTATTCCTGCATCCAGTCCGAGGTGAACTTGCCGGTCTGGATGTCCTTCAGGACGCGCTTCATCTCCGCCTTCGTTTCTTCGGTGATGATGCGCGGGCCGGTGACGTATTCGCCCCATTCAGCGGTGTTCGAGATCGAGTAGTTCATGTTGGCGATGCCGCCTTCATAGATCAGGTCGACGATCAGCTTCACTTCGTGCAGGCATTCGAAATAGGCCATTTCCGGAGCGTAACCGCCTTCGACCAGCGTTTCGAAGCCGGCGCGGATCAGCTCGACAAGACCGCCGCAGAGAACGACCTGTTCGCCGAAGAGGTCGGTTTCGCACTCTTCCTTGAAGTTGGTTTCGATGATGCCCGAACGGCCGCCGCCAACGCCGCAGGCGTAGGAGAGAGCGAGGTCAAGCGCATTGCCGGAAGCGTTCTTCTCGACAGCAACGAGGCAGGGAACGCCGCCGCCCTTCTGGTATTCGCCGCGAACCGTGTGGCCCGGGCCCTTCGGTGCGATCATCACGACGTCGAGCGTGTCCTTGGGCTCGATGAGGCCGAAGTGAACGTTGAGGCCGTGCGCGAAGGCGATCGCAACGCCGTCACGGATGTTCGGAGCGATCTCGGCCTTGTAGATGTCGGCCTGCAGCTCGTCCGGGGTTGCCATCATGATCAGGTCGCCCCACGTGGCGGCGTCTGCAACGGTCATGACCTTGAAGCCGTCGGCTTCGGCCTTCTTGATGGTGGCGGAGCCGGCCTTCAGAGCGATAACGACGTTGTTGGCGCCCGAATCCTTCAGGTTCAGCGCGTGGGCGCGACCCTGCGAACCGTAGCCGACGATGACGACGTTCTTGGACTTGATGAGGTTGAGGTCAGCATCACGATCGTAATAGACGCGCATTGTAGTGTTCCTTCCCGTTGCTTGTCTTGAGTGGTCCATTGTCTTGCCGGCCTGTCCCTCAGGACGCGGCCGAATTCTCGTTCGTGCCGTAGAGCCGGAGGAAGGCGTCGATCGCCCGCTCTGCCCTTCGGTCGAAATTCCTGTCCTTCTCGGAAATAGGCTCTCCGAGCAGCATGCGCAGATGCAGGTCGGAGACGATCAGCCCGTACAGCGTGCCATAAGCTTCGTCCGCATCGTCGAAACGCACCAGCCGCGCGCGGCGTGCTGCTTCGAGAAGCGCCCCTGCCCGCTTGCCGATCTGGCGGCGCCCACGCTCCTGCAGCATATGGCCGAGCTTCGAGCCATCCCGGCTCGCCTGCCCGATCGCCAGACGGTTGAGCGCCAGAGAAACGTCACCGGCCAGCACGTCCAAGAGATCATGGGCAAAGGTCACCAGCAATTCATGCAGCTTGGCGGCATCGAGCCGTCCGGCATGGGCTTCGAACGTGCGAACCTTGCTCGCCTGGAACCCGATCATGGCCGACAGCAAGCCGTCGCGATCGCCAAACCACTTGTAGAGACTTTCCTTGGAGCAGTTAGCGGCACGGGCCACGCCCGCCGTTGTAAGCGCCTTCTCGCCACCATCGACAAGCAGTCGCAACGCGCTGTCGAGAACAGCGTTCTGACGCGGCGAAAAATCCGACTGGTTCGAGTGGACGGCGATCTGCACAACAAGCTCCTCAATCAGTACCGTACGGTACGGTTCGTGCTTATGACGCAAAGTTTTGATGCCGTCAAGCGGCTTTCTCGCGCTCGAAAAAGCATCTTGGATTACCCCCGAAATGGGCATCACGGCACCGGGTCTCCCACCTTCCGTTCCTGTGCCCGCTCCGCTAGTCTCTCTGGAAAAACATAGTCTGAGGAAACCCACTGTGTCGCACCGCCGTTTCATTGCTGCAAGTTCACGCGCGCTTGCCTTGGTTGCAGCCCTCGCGACAGTTTCGTCTCCCGCACGCGCTCAGTCAGAGGGCGAAGTCTACAGCCGGATCGAGCAGCTGCACGGCAATGCGGAGGCATTTACCGGTCCCTTCGACAACCTCACCCAAGCCATGCGCGACGGCGATGCCGAGACGATCGCGGACCTCGCCGAGTATCCTTTGACCGTAAATGCCAATGGCGAGGTTTACGACATCCAGAACGCCCAGGACTTCATCGATAATTTCGATGCGCTGGTCATGGAGGAAACCCGCAGTGCCGTCGCCCGTCAGCGTTACGACGATCTGTTCGTCAACAGCGATGGCGTGATGCTGGCCAATGGTGCCGTCTGGATGGGCGCGATCTGCGATGACGGCGACTGCGCGATCTCGCACTGGGCAATTACGGCGATCAACAACTGAAAATTATTTCAAACCAAAAGCATAACTCGAAAAACTGAATCAGATTGGCAACATCAGGTTCAATGAAGGGGAGGACCGAAACTATGAAAACTCTGCTGGCCGCCTTGGCGGTTCTGATCGCCTCGGCGTTTTCCGCCGCAGCCGAGGATGCCCCCTATGTCGGGACCTGGGATTGCGAAGTCTCGACCTTCACCTTCACCGCCAATACCTACGATCCGGGCGAAGGCCCTTTACCGATCGAGAAGGTCGAGAAGGATGGCGCAAACTACATTCTCACGATGCCCGACAACTACCAGATCGGCCTCTCCAGTGTGACAAGCAGCTCGATGCAATGGCTCTCCATGGCATCCGGCGATATGTTCAACTGCAAGAAGGTGAAAGCGACCGCCGTTTCCTCTTCCGCCACCGAAAATCGCTGCGGTTGGCTGCAGAACCCGACCCCCGGCAACTGGTGGCTGGACGATGCGGATGCCAGCTGGACGATGATGACACAGGGCGGCGGCTACGAGCCGGAAGGTATGGATATCATCCCCGACATTTCCGAAGGCGATTACGTGCGCACCAATGGCAATTACGGCTATGCCTGCGCCTGCATGGAGGTGGAAACCGATGCGGACGAAGAGCGCATCACCCGCATCCTGTGGTTCCGGCAGTTGTCGATCTCGAAATGCGAGAATGACAACAACCTGGATGACCCTGAGTAACGCCGGAGACCGTCTCGAACCTCGCCAGATGCCGTCACGGTCCTTACCGGGCGTAATCCACCGGCACCCCGGCCCCGCTCTTCAGGATTTCCATGGAGATGGAGGCTGAAACATCAAACAGCTCCACCTTGCGTACGATCTGCTTGTAGATGGTGTCGTAGTGCTCGACCCGCGGCAGCACGACCTTCAGGATGTAATCGTAGTTCCCCGTCAGGCGATGCGCTTCGACGATTTCCGGAATATCGGCAATCACTTTGCGGAAAAGATCGATCCAGTCATCGGCGTGATGCGTGGTCTTCACCAGCGCGAAGACCGTCGTCGGCACCCCCATTTTCTCGCGGTCGAGCACGACGATGCGCCGCGCGATGTAGCCGGTTTCCTCAAGCCTCTGGATGCGGCGCGAACAGGCGGACACGGAGAGGTGGACCCGCTCGGCCAACGCGCCGATCTGAAGGCTCGCGTCGTCCTGCAACAGAGTCAGTATCTTTTTGTCCCGTTCGTCCAGCACGCGATGATTCTCCGTTGAAATTCTACCCCGAACAAATTTGAAGCGCAGTTCGTCGATATCACACAAATCATAAGCGCAAATCTGCGTTTCGCCATCCAACAACGCAATCACTTTCCACCGAAGCTTCGGCACACTACCCTTAATCGGAAACAAGGGAACATCGACATGCGCAAGATCGGTCTTATCGGCGGAATGAGCTTCGAAAGCTCGGCTGTTTATTACAAGCTGATCAACGAGATGGTGCGCGAGCAGCTGGGCGAGCTGCATTCGGCCGAGGTGCTGCTGCACTCTGTCGATTTCCAGACCATCGTCGATATGCAGAAGGCCGGTCTCTGGGACGAGGCCGCCAACCGCCTCGCGACGGTCGCCTCTAGCCTGGAAGCTGCCGGCGCCGGCTGCACCCTGATCTGCACCAACACCATGCATCTCATCGCCGACGAGGTGCAGGCTGCGACCTCGATCCCCCTCATCAACATCATCGACGAGACAGCCGGCGCCATCCGCGACGCCGGCCTCAAACGCCCCTTGCTGCTCGCCACGCGTTACACCATGGAGCACGGCTTTTATACCGGCCGCATGGCAAGCCATGGTATCGACGTCATGGTGCCGGATGCCGACGACCGCACGACGGTCCACAACATCATTTTCGCTGAACTCTGCGCCGGCAAGGTTCTCGACACCTCCCGCCAAGCCCTCTTTGCCGTCATCGACCGAGCCGTCGCCAACGGTGCCGACAGCATCATCCTCGGCTGCACAGAAATCTGCATGATCCTTGACCCGGAAAACCTCGCTTTGCCGGGTTTCGATTCGACCCGCATCCACGCCTGCGCCGCAGTGAAGTTTGCTTTGGCGGATGAGGCTTGTGTGGACCGCGACGCGGCCTAACGCCAGCGGCGATACGGTTGGTGTCTGTCTGATAGGAACTCATCTGGACAGATGCCAACAGAAGGCTCCAAAATACGAGCAATATGCCTTTATAATCTGAATTCCGGCTGTGACCTCAACTCTCTGACTAAATCTTTCCGTCTATATTGATTTCCGCATTACTTGATGCGACAGATGACACCGCAGCAACACGGCTCGTTTGGCGATGCGGTTTCATTTTTTATTGTTGTTTGAACCGTTCACTCTCTGAGACGATATCACCCAGAACCTGGGTCCGAAGACTAGAGGGGAACTTTAAATGAGCAAAATTACAAAAAATACGAGCGTAACTCTTAACGGCTCAACCAGCTTCAAGCTCGGAACTGATACCTATACTTGGGACGACCGCTTCATTTTCGTGATTGACGCGTGGGTACCCAACACCGATCCGGTTCGGTCGGTAACCTTTACGCTGTCCGGCAAAAGCTGGGGTGCATCCTTCCTGAATTTTGGCGGCAATACCAAAACCGTGATTACGGACGCTACGACCGGCGCCGATGACGACACCCGCGTCTATATCGATTTCATCGCCCTCTCGAATGCCGGCCCGAACACGGTCACACTTAAAAACGTCGAGGTGCGGACCATCAGCGGCTATGCAAGCGCCGATACCGTTAGCATTGGCTATTACGCCAATTCTATCATGCTTGGTCGTGGCGATGACAAACTGACCATGACAGGCAACGGCGAGATCGGCTACGCCGACATGGGACGCGGCAATGACACGCTGACCACCGGTAACGGATATCTTTTCTCGGCCGCGATGGGGCGCGGCAACGACACGGTCAATGTCGGGACCGGCGATTTCGGCCTGATCGACCTCGGGCGCGATGCCGACATCGTCAAGTTTTCGGCCAACAGCGGCACCGGGAAAATCTACGCCGGAGAAGGCATTTCGGACGACCTTGCCGGAGCAAGGGACTTCGATACCGCCGATTTCTCAGCCTTCACGAAAGCGCTGAACATTGATCTCGAGGCAGGAACAGCCTCGACCGACAGCGCATTCTTTGAAATCCGCGCTTTTGAAAAAGCGATCGGCGGTCGCGGCAACGACACGATCCACGGCAGCGACAGTGCCGATGTTCTGGATGGCGGCGCGGGCCTGGACAAGCTTTACGGCCATCTGGGCGCGGACATATTCCTGTTCGAAAAAGGCGATACCGGAAGCACCAGAACGACCGCCGATACGATCTACGACTTCACGAGCGCCGACAGCATCAACCTCACCCGCTGGGACGCCAACTCGGGCAAGTCCGGCACGCAGGATTTTGCTTTCATCGGCACGAAAGCCTTCAGCGGCGCCGCAGGCGAACTCCGCTATACGAAGGACACTTCCGATACATGGATCGAAGGCGACACCAACGGCGACAGCAAGGCGGATTTCATTATCCGCCTCGATGACGCTCTCAAGCTGACAGCCAGCAACTTCGACCTGTAGAAAGATTTTCTTTCAAGGAAACACGGTCGCCCGTGGTTTGGAAACAAACCTCGGGTGATATCGTGGGAGCCATCCGCGAGCAAGGGCGCTGCTCTACGCCACCGTCTCGTCGTAAGCCTTTCGCGCGGCCCTGATCTGCTCGTGATTTTCGGTCGACCACGCAACAACCGGCAATACGATTGCCAGAAACGACCGTCCAAGGTCCGTCAATTCGTACTCGACACTTGGCGGCTGCGTCGGAAACACCGTGCGCTTCAAAAAGCCATCCCGCTGGAGATCGCGCAGTGTCTGCGTCAGCATGCGCTGGGAGATATCGGGAATCATCCGTCGCAGAGCCGAAAAGCGCACCGGTCCATCTGCAAGCCCCTGGATGATCAACGTGTTCCACTTGCCGCCGATATTGTCGAGCACGTCCCGCACCGGGCAATTCGACATCGTATAGGTCACGCCGCCGATCACCATTACCTTCTCGGCACGGGCTGTCCTGGCAATCTGGTTCATGCTGATTTCCTTCACTTTAGCGCCTGGGTTACCTCGACGTAACTACGGCATCAAAAACTGCCATCTTTACATCCGTGGGCGCTTCACGAAATAAGATATGGTCTCAAAAAGGAACCATATCTCAAATCGGAACTTTCAGCAAGAAAGACACCGGTTTCGGGACAATCAAGGGAAACAGTCATGTCCGAAACACTCCTCGTCACCGGCGCCTCCGGCCAGCTCGGACGTCTCGTGCTCGAAGCGCTCCTTACCTCCGGCAAGGTAGCAGCGACAAGCATCATCGCCACCTCGCGTGATCCGGGCAGCCTGGCCGCCTATGCCGAAAAGGGCGTGCAGACCCGCCGCGCCGATTTCGATGACCCGGCCTCGCTCGAAACGGCCTTCGCTGGTGCCGATCGCGTTCTCGTCGTCTCGACGGATGCACTGGATGTGCCCGGCAAGCGTCTCGTCCAGCACACCGCCGCTATCAACGCCGCCAAGGCCGCAGGCGCCAAGCATATCCTTTACACGTCGATGCCGAACCCGGACAACTCGGCGGTCAGCTTTGCTCATGAGCATCTCGGCAGCGAACAGGCCGTCAAGGCCACGGGCCTGCCCTACACCATCCTGCGCAACGGCTGGTATCAGGAAAATCTCTTCATGGGCCTGCCGCACGCCTTTGGCGCCGGCAAGTGGTACACATCTGCCGGCGACGGCAAGATCGCCCATATCGCCCGCGCCGATATTGCCGCCGCCATAGCGGGCGCCATGCTGTCGGCTTCCGATGAAAGCAAAACCTACACCCTGACAGGCCCGGTTGCCCGCACTGCGGCAGAGATTGCGGCCATCGGCTCCCGGATCGTCGGCAAACCGCTGGATGTCGTCGATGTCACCGACGAACAACTGAGCGCCGGTCTTGCAGGCGCCGGTCTTCCGCCGTTCCTGATCCCGGTCGTCGTCTCCTTCGATACCAACACGCGCGAAGGCAAGATCGACATGGTCACCGGCGATGCAGAGGCCCTTGCCGGCAAGCCGCTGACGACGCTCGAAACCTTCTTCGAAACCAACAAGGCCGCTTTCGCCGGCTAATCCGAAACGACGTGCGGCCGGGTCAAATAGCCTGGCCGCATGCCTTGCGGAAGCGGCGCACGGTTTCCGCCATGCCGTATTCGAGCGCATCCGCCGTGAGACCATGGCCGATCGAGACTTCATCCAGCATCGGAATGTGTTTCGCCAGCAACGGCATGTTGTCGACGGTCAGATCGTGTCCGGCGTTGACGCCAAGGCCCAAGCCATGGGCGATCTCAGCCGTCTTTCCAAGCTCGATGGCGATCGTCTTAGCCTTGTCTTCGTCATCGAAGCAGCCGCCATAGGGGCCGGTATAAAGCTCTATGCGATCAGCGCCGGTTTGCTTCGCAATCGTCAGAGCTTCCTCGTCCGGCACACCATCGGCGAACACAGAGACCCGCAGGCCGCTCTTTTTCAGGCGGGAAATAACATCGGCCAGAAGCGTTTCATTCGCGCGAAAATCCCAGCCATGATCGGACGTCGCCTGTGCCGGGTCGTCCGGCACCAGCGTCACCTGCTCCGGCTGGTGGCGCTCCACCAGTTCCAGAAACTCGGCGTTCGGGTAACCTTCCATATTGAATTCCGCTTCGGGAAACTCGTCGTCGATCAGGTTGCGAATCGGTGCAAGATCGGAAAAACGGATGTGCCGCTGGTCGGGTCGCGGATGAACCGTCAGCCCGCTCGCGCCGGCCTGAAGGGCGATCCGGCCAAGCCCGATCACGGACGGCCAGGGCAAATCCCGGCGGTTTCTCAGCATCGCGACGGCGTTCATGTTCACAGACAGTTTCGCAGCCATTTCAGCACTTTCGAAGCGTTTGACGGTTGAAGGCAGCCCCTTCTATCGCGTCCTCGTGCCCCCCGCAATCGATTGCCTGTCCTGAACGCGTACAGCTAAAGTCTCACGCTTATTTCACATCCAATGAAAATTTAATGGAACAAAGCCCCTGACAAGGAGTGCAAATTCCGATTTAATACCAATTCATCTCCAGTCGTGCCTAGCGAGCGCGGAGATGACCCCAGGAAGGACTGAAATCGATCCAATGACCCGTTTTGCTCGTCATATCGAGCCCCTTTTCGCAAGACATGACTGCCATGTGGCCCGGCAGCCAAGGACCGGCGAAAGATGAGCCCCGAACCGCACGATAGCCTCCGCCCTCCGACAGCCGTTCTGCGTGAGGCGCTGCAGCGCATTCTTGCGAGCGCCTGCTTTGCGCGCTCCGAACGGTTGCGGGCTTTCCTGAAGTATGTCGTGGAAACCGAACTCGAAGGTGGCGGCGCCCATCTCAAGGGGTACACCATCGCCATCGATGTCTTCGCCCGGCCCATGGCATTCGATGCCGACGGCGATCCGCTGGTGCGGGTTCATGCCGGCAAGCTGCGCAAGCTTCTGGACAGCTACTATTCAGGGGAAGGCAAGGACGAGGAATGGCGCATCTTTATCCCCAAGGGCAGCTATGTGCCGGAGTACCTGTATCAGGTAGCCCCACCGGCGGAAGTGGTCGTGCAACAGGCTGAGGCCGTTTCACCCGCAGCACCATTGCCGTCCTCGACTTCTGCCGAGGCTTCACCCGTCGCCATGCCTCCGGCCGCAACGCGGGCACGACGTTCCTGGCTGCCGGCGCCGATGTCCTCGCATTTCGCCCTGCTGTCGATCCTGCCCCTGCTGATCGTCGGTCCGCTCGCCACGCCGGCCATGAGCGTCAACGCCAATCTGCGCATGAATAGTCCGCCGGCGCTGGGCAGCATGCGGTTCGAGCGCGCGCAGGATCTGCCGCAGGTGACCATCAACGGCGCATGGCCACGCAACAGCCTGCCGGCCCGCTTTGCCGATACGCTTCGCTCGGCGGCCTCGCATTTCCGCACGATCACGACGCTCGGAACGCGCCTGCGCAGTTCGCAGCTGGCCTTCACCATCACCGTCGCCGATGACGAGGAAGCCGACGGCATCAAGATCAGCGTCACCAACAACACGACGTCTGACAGCGTTTTCGCCCTCTCGATCGACCGGGATCAGTTGGAGGACGAAAGCGACATGCTGTTCGAAAGCGTTTCGCTGGCAACGCGCGTGTTCGGCCTCGACGGAGAGATATATCGCTATGCCAGGGCGCACGCGCTCGAAAGCGCGCTGATGAACTGCATGTCGCTGACCGAAACCTATCGGCGCGAACAGACCAAGGTCGCGTTCCAGGACGCGCGCAAATGCCAGGACGCGCTTTCCAATGACCGCCGCAACACGCTGAAGTTCATCGTCAGCGCCGGCGCGCTTCCCGCCAGCATAGATCGATAATCGGGAAAACCGGGCCGATTCGGCTCAAAGTTGAGCTTTTTCATCCTGGTTTTCACGAGAATCCGGCTCGTTTCCGGCAGTTTAACGCGATTTTATCCCTAAGATTACTAATTTTCAGCTTCCCGCCTCGCGTGTATTCATAGGCTGGGAAGTGGAGAAGCCTGATTGCTCGTCAGGCAAAGCACAGTGGTCTGTCGTAGCCATTCCGGTGGCGTGCAAAGCGAAGAAGAGCAGGCTTTGGCTGAAGGCCGCGCAAGCGGAACCTCATGCCGAACCGACCTTTCCGCGAATTGGACCATTGTGGAGACTGTCACTCGCATGCCGGAAGAAATGAAACAGAATACCTTCGCGCCGCAGCCGCGCGCAGAAGGCTCGTTCCTGCCCATACTGCCGCTGCCCGGCACTATCCCGGACACACAGGTCGGCATTGCCGACATGGCCGATGCCTTCGGCGTCACCCACCGCACCCTGCATTTCTATGAGGAAAAGGGCTTGCTGACCGCAGACCGCATGGGTCCGATGCGAGTCTATGGTGCTGAAGACATTCGCCGCATGGCCGTCATCAATGCCTGTCGCGAGATCGACATGCCCATCGTCGCGATCCAGGAGCTGATGGCCGCCCTCCTCTCCGCGGCCTCCCGCGAGGAAGCCTCGCAGATGTTCCGCGACGCTCTTCACGGCCACAAGCGCGAACTGGCCGCCCAGCAATCGATCTTGCGCCGGCAGATGCAGCGTGTGAGCGAACTGCTGGAATCCGCCGAAGAAGGCGCGCTGGATCAGCCGCAAGCCAAGCCGATCCATCTGTCACCGATCGAGCTCAAATGCGTGGGCTTCATGGCAGAAGGTTATCCCGCCACCCGCATCGCCACGCTGATGGACATGGACCTCACCGCCGTCCTGACGCTCGAATCCGATATCATCCGCAAATTCAACGGTCACAACCGTTTTCAGGCGGTGGCAAAGGCTGTGCTGATGGGGTTCGTCTCGGCCGACTGACGACCGTCAGCGCACGATCGTCAGCGTCTCGGCAGCCCGCGTGATCGCCGTGTAGAGCCAGCGCTCGCGCGTGTCGCGAAACGCCCAGCTTTCATCGAACAGCACCACATTGTTCCACTGCGAGCCCTGTGCCTTGTGCACGGTCAGCGCATAACCGTAGTCGAACTCGTCGTAACGCTTGCGCGTCGACCACGGAATTTCGCCCTCGACATCCTCGAACGCCTGCTTCAACAGCTTGATCTTCGCCGCCCCGCGATCCATGTCGTCGTCTTCGGGCCGGATCATCAGGTTGATGCCCGGCTTTACGGTCTCCCGCGAGGATGTCATCACCTGCCAGAGCGAACCGTTCAGCAATCCCTTGGCTGGATCGTTGCGAAGGCACACCAGCTTGTCGCCGGATTGCGGATAGTCCGTGGTGAAACCCTTCAGCTCACGCAGACGCATATTGTAGCGCCGCCGGGTCTTGTTGGTGCCGACAAGCACCTGATCGGCATCCAGCACCAGGCTCTGTGTCACGTCACCCTTTGAAATCACCCGCGCGGTGCTGCCATAGTCGCCGTGCATGATTTCCTTGCCCTCGCGCACCTGCATGGCAAGCTTGATGATCGGGTTGTCGCGTGCCTGCCGGTGAATATCGGTCAGCAGGAAATCCGGCTCGTCATTGGTGAAATAGCCGCCGCCCGACACCGGCGGCAACTGGCCCGGATCGCCGAGAACGAGGATCGGCGTGCCGAAACTCATGAGGTCACGCCCCAGCGCCTCGTCCACCATCGAGCACTCGTCGACGATGATCAACGCCGCCTTGGCGACGGGCGATTGCCTGTTGATCGAAAACATCGGCGCAATCGAGGTCTTGCCGGTCTCCTCGTTGGAAACCTCCTCCTCACCGCGCGGACGGTAGATCAGCGAATGAATGGTCTTGGCGTTGCTCGCGCCCTTGGAGCGCAGCACCTGCGCCGCCTTGCCGGTAAAGGCCGCAAACAGCACGTCGCCATCGACATGCTCTGCGAAATGCCGCGCTAGCGTCGTCTTGCCGGTACCGGCGTAACCGAACAGCCGGAAAAGCGGCTTGCGCCCTTCCTTCAGCCACTGCGAGACGGCTTTGAGCGCCTCATCCTGTTGCGGTGCGAATTCCATCGCCCGAAGTGGCAGGATTCGGGGCCGAGATGCAAGCGCCGAACGAGGCCGGCCGATATCTCCGGTGGGCAAGTGCCCGCAAGTTCTCAGAGTGCCTTGCCGCCAAGGCATTGATCGTCAAAGAATTACAGAGGCGTTTCAGGAGGATTCGGTGAGCGACGCATTTGGCTTCATGTTCGGCTTCTACGGCCTGCTCCTGGGCCTCGCCGTGGCCGAAGTTGTCTCCGGCTTTTCACGCGCCTATGATGAACGCCACAGCCGCAGGATCGGGGTTGTGGCGCCGCTTTTCGGCACGCTGCTTCTCGTCGATCTCATCACCTTCTGGATGAACGCCTGGGCCTATCGCGATCTTGCCGACGTCAAATATATCACAGCGCTTGCCGTGGCGCTCGTGGCCCTGCTCTATTATTTCGCCGCCACACAGGTCTTCCCCAAAGCCACCGAAAACGACACGCTGGATCGCCACATCATGGAGCACCGGCAGGAGGTGGTCTTCTGCGTGTTGATCAGCAACCTCATCACCCAGGTTCCGAACACGATCTCTGCCGTCACGACGCCGTGGCCGCCGGCCGATATCGGGCTCTGGGCCGGGCTCAACATGATCTACTACATCCTGCTGGTCGTTGCCGCACTGGCAAAGACCAAAAAGGTCGTCGGCACCGCCGTCGGCATCGCGATCGTCTATGTCACCGGCGCGACGGCGCTCTTCGCATAGGATGCAGCCGTCACGTCCCGATATCTCGCACCCACGGCATATGTTCCTTGGAAAACGCGGATGATCCCGCTATCTGGGTTCCGGCAAAGGACATGACCGCCCGTGACATCACCGCAACTTCCCCATCCCGACCCCGAAGAAACCTCGGTTGAAACCGGCGAGGTGGAAACAGCGGACGACAAGGCTCCGCTCAAAACCGGGATCGGTCGCTGGCGTCCGGCCGGACAGTGGGCATTGCTGCTCGTCGTATCCGTGGTGCTTGCAGGCCTCCTCGAACTCACCGGAATCCCCGCAGCCCTCTTGATGGGTCCGATGGTCGCCGGCGCCCTCTGCGGCATCAACGGCGCCACGATCCGCCTGCCGCGGCCGCTGTATTACTGCGCGCAGGCCCTGATCGGCACGATGATCGCCGAATCGATCTCTCCCGGCATTCTCGGCAACCTGCTGGCCAACGCTCCTCTGTTTCTGGCGATCATCGGCTCCGTCATCGCTATGAGCACGCTGTCGGGCTATGCGATCAGCCGGCTCGGCATCCTGCCCGGCACCACCGCCATCTGGGGCTCGTCTGCGGGCGCTGCAACGACGATGCTTGTCATGTCGGATGCCTACGGCGCCGACACCCGCCTCGTCGCCTTCATGCAGTATCTGCGCGTGGTCTTCGTCGCAGCCGCCGCTTCGCTGGTGGCGCGCTATTGGGCTGGCATAGACGGTACAGGTCCGGCCATCGTCTGGTTCGGGCCCATCGACCCGATTTCCTTCGGCGAGACCCTGGCGGTTGCTGCCATTGCCGGCTTTCTCGGCAAGAAGCTTCGCGTTCCCGCCGGCATTTTTCTCTTTCCGTTCCTGATCGGCGCGGCGCTGAGCATGAGCGGCCTCATCGTCATCCATATTCCGGAATGGCTGCTGGCGATCAGCTATGCGCTGCTCGGCTGGAACATCGGCCTCGGCTTCACCCGGCCGATCATCACCCATGTTGGCCGCGCGCTTCTTCCCACCGTCATCTCCATCCTGGTGCTGATTGGCTTTTCCGGTGTGCTCGCCTACATCCTCACCCGCACGCTCGGCATCGATCCGCTGACGGCCTATCTCGCCACCAGCCCCGGGGGCATGGATTCGATCGCCATCATCGCCGCCTCCAGCAATGTCGATATCGCCTTCGTCATGTCGTTGCAGACGGCTCGCCTGCTGCTGATCATGGCCATCGGCCCAAGCCTTGCCCGTTTCGTCGCGGCCAGGACCGGCGCCAAACCGCTGCCTTAAACAGGCCGCAGACGCCACCTGTCAGGCAGCGCCCTTCCCCAAAGGGTCGTTCTCCAGAACGATCGGCTTTCCATGTGGCGTCGCTTCCGCGGCCCGCTGCCAGGCCTTGGTAGCCCGCTCGAGATCATCGCCTCGCACGATGGAAAGCTCCGACAGGATGCGCGACAGCGCAGCCACCCAGCACTCGTAGTAATCGCTTCCATCGGCACAACGCCCCGGCCGGTAAAGTTCCTGCGACAGAACCTCCGCCCATTCGCTCCACGAAAACACGCCGCGCTCATGCAGCCTGACCGTCATCGCAAAGGCTTCCGCCTGCCAGGGCTCGGCAAAGACGGGCCCGCCATCCTGCGCCAGCGGCAGGCCGGGCACGTCACGCAACGACTTCGAAACATCATGCAGGCTCAAGATAGCTCTCCCAGGCATCGATCGAGACCGTCAGTCCCTTTTGCGCGCCCTCACCCCAGATTTCAGCCGCATCGAAAACGACCGTGTAGACCCACTGCGGATTTTCGCCCTTGCCATGGGCGTTGTCGTCCGGAAACACGAAGGACCCCTGCACCGCCTCGACAGTGCCGACACGGCCTCGCACATAACGCGGCAGCCGCGTATGGGTCTCGGGGTTGAAATTGCGGGTGCGCACCCTGTCGCCTGGCTTGTAGATCGCCGGCCCCGCCGCCGGCCTGTCGCAAGGCCCGCCCTTTGCCAGCACGCCTTCGACCATGTCTGCCTTCAGCACCCGCTTCGGCGTGGCACCCGGCCCGGTCATCACACCGCTCGCAAGCTCTTTGGTGCTCGCGAACCCATGGCGTTCCAAAAGCGTCTGCAAGGCGCGCAGCCAGATTTCGTAGTAACTCGCTGAAAGATAGGTCGCCGGTGGAATGTTTTCCCGCGCATGCCGGCTTTCATCGATCGTCCAGGCCCCGAAGGCCCCGCAAGAGAGCGTCAGCCCGAGCGCCCGCTTCTCCCACTCCGCATGGAAAGTGGGCTCGTCCTTCTCAGGCGCAACCGGGCCGAAACCGTGCTGACCGCCAAGATCGTGCGGCCCGTTCATCAGGCAGCCTCCAGCGCAATCGCGGTACCGATCATTGCATCGCGGCTGACGAGCTCTGCAAGCTGCTCCTCGCTAAAGCCTTCCGTGCCTTCCGGCCGCTCGGGAATAACGAGATAGCGTAGTTCGGCCGTCGAATCCCAAACCCGGATCGCCTGCCCCTCCGGCAGCGCCAGCCCGAATTCTGCAAGCACCCCGCGTGGATCGATGACGGCGCGAGAGCGATAGGCCGGTGCCTTGTACCAGACCGGCGGCAAGCCCAACACGGACCACGGGTAACAGGAGCAAAGCGTGCAGACGACGAGATTGTGGGTTTCCGGCGTGTTGAACACGGCGCGCATATGCTCGCCCTGCCGGCCGGTGTAGCCGAGGCTGGCGATCGCCGCCGTCGCATCGTCCTTCAGCCACTGGGCAAACTCTGCATCTGCCCAGGCCTTCGCCACCACGCGGGCGCCATTGCGCGGCCCGATCTTCGTCTCATAGGTCTCGACAATGGCATCGATCGCCTTGGGATCGATCAGGCCCTTGGCCGTCAACAAGGTTTCCAGCGCCTTGACCCGCGCCTGCATGTCGGAAAATTCGTTGCCGTGGTGGTGATGATCGTGGTTGTCGTGATCGTGCATGGCACACTCGCTGACTGTAGGAAACGAATCCGGTGCTATTTCAGCATCGGCCAAAGGCTGACGACGAGCAAGACCGCCATCGTGATATTGAACCATTTGAGACGCACGGGGTCGGACAGCCATTGCCTGAGCGCCGAGCCGAAACCTGCCCAGGTGGAAACGCTCGGCACGTTGACGATCGCGAAGATCAGCCCGACGATCAAGACGCTCGTGAGGTAGCTGTCTTCACTCGTGTAGGTCGCCATCGCCGAGACTGCCATGACCCAGGCCTTCGGATTGACCCATTGAAACGCTGCTGCCTGCAGGAAGGTCATTGGCACGGCACCGGTCCTGCCATCGGAAAGACTGCGCGAGGTCGCAATTTTCCACGCGATCCACACCAGGTAAGCGCCACCGGCAAATTTCAGGATGGTGTAGAGAAGTGGCACCGAATGCAGCAGCGCACCCAGCCCAAGCCCGACCGCGACCAGCAGCGACAGGAACCCTGCTCCGATGCCAATCATATGCGGGATCGTGCGCACAAAGCCGAAGTTCACGCCGGAGGCAAACAGCATCATGTTGTTCGGACCGGGCGTGATCGACGTCGTGAAGGCAAAGAGAAACAACGCCAGAAGCGTGTCGGCCTGCATGGATGGAACCTCCCGAAATTTATCATCAGCCTTCAAGGACTGAATTTAGGTCAACATAACTGACCTATTGCGCACCGCCACCCGAAACTTGTCATGGTGACAAGAAACGCTCACGGGCGTTACACCTCGTGAAAATACTGCCGAATCCGCTCTTATGAAACATGGTCGCCCGCCCTATCTTGAAAGCAAGATTCAAAGGAACCGCCCATGACCTCCCTAATCCCAACGACCAAGTTCCCGAATGGCATCGAAGTCCCCGTTCTCGGCCAGGGAACATGGCACATGGGCGAGAGCCGCAATCACGCGAAAGAAGAAGCCGACAGCCTGCGCCACGGGCTGGATCTCGGCATGACACTGATCGACACCGCCGAAATGTACGCCAATGGCGGAGCGGAAACTGTGGTTGGCGAGGCCGTGCGCGGACGGCGCGACGAGGCTTTCATCGTCTCCAAGGTTCTGCCATCCAATGCCAGCGCCAGCGGCACGGTGCGCGCCTGCGAACAAAGCCTGAAGCGGCTGGGCACCGATCATATCGATCTGTACCTCCTGCATTGGCGCGGCAGCTATGGCTTCGACGAAACGCTGGAAGGCTTCGAGCGCCTTGCCAAGGCCGGCAAGATCAGGGCCTGGGGCGTCTCCAATTTCGATGTCGATGACATGGAGGACCTCGAGCGCCTCTCCAGCGACTGTGCCGCCAACCAGGTCCTTTACAATCTCGCCCGCCGCGGCATCGAATACGATCTCCTGCCGTGGTGCGCCAAGCGTGGCATCCCGATCATGGCTTATTCGCCTCTGGATGAAGGCCGGCTTCTGCGCCACCCGGAGCTGGTGCACATCGCCAAGGCCCATCAGGCGACGCCTGCTCAGATCGCGCTCGCCTTCGTCATCAGCCACCCCGGTGTGATCGCCATCCCGAAAACCAGCTCGCGCCAGCGGGCGGAGGAAAATCGGGCGTCCGCCGATATTCACCTCACGCCGGAAAATCTGGCGGCACTTGATGCGATATTCGCCCCGCCAAAACGAAAGAAGCCGCTCGAAATGATCTGAGCGGATTGCGCGGCATTGCCCCTCACCCTAGCCCTCTCCCCGCCGGCGGGGAGAGGGGACGACCGAGTTTGCCGCTTGTCCCTTCTCCCTGTCAAAACGGGGAGCAACCATGTTTCATGCATGTGAGTATTTTGGTGTCCATGCGGTGTTACGGGCAAGGACAGCGTTTGCCA